>CAVYWO010000012.1:0-972671 GCA_963772295.1 uncultured Alphaproteobacteria bacterium | reverse complement strand
ACCCATTGCCGACCTTCGTTTCCGTCAACGGCGACCACGGCCCATGCCCCGTAGCCGTCATTCCTTGTTGCGCGATGAGCCGACCTTAAGCTGCACCGCGAACTCGGGCTGCGGCGCTCGGCAACAGTCGCGGCGCGCCGGTGAGCGGGGCGCGATCGGTTGCGCGCCGAGTAACGAGCATATGCGGCCGGTCAGAGGCGAGTGGCGCGGGAAAACGGAATTCGAAGCCGTGCCGGCCGTGGCCATAGCGACGGTTGCGAGATCGGCGCGGTAGCGGTTGGCGAGCGTGGACCCAAGCACGACGCCGTCGACGACGACCTCGACCGGCACCGGCATGTCCGAATTCGCGGCATCGCGGGCCCAGCCTCGGACCAGCCCTACCTCCGCAGTGTCGAGCCAGCCTTGCAGCGGGCCAGTCGCGACCGTGATGCCGGCGCGCAGGGCGAGCCGCCGCCACACCGCCTCGACCTTCGGGTCGTCGTCGAGGCGCGGCGCGCAGAAGGCCCAGCGTTGCGCATCCTCGCCGGGATAGAGAACGGCGAACTCGACGGCGTTGTGGAACATCCGCCGGCTGTCGCAATCGACAAAGGTCTCGGCCGTGGCTCCCTCGGCCACAATCACATTGTGGCTGTCGAGTTCGACGTGGAAGTACGTGACCCGCTCGACCGCCTCGCACTGCACGATTGAGACACGGTTGACCAGGTGCTCGACCGGCACTCCCCATCTGCTGGCCCGGCCGCGCCCCGCTGGGCGCAGGGACGGCCAAGCGGGAAGGCGAGCGGGTGCGCGGCGGCAAGGGCGTTCCGGTCGCCTTCCACCCGCCCCACCTCATCGCATGCTTCATGCCTCAGCCACCGCCCGGGAATAGGCAAACAATCGATGGCGTCACCGACTGACAAACACCTTCAGCGCGGCGAATAACGCTCTCGGATCGTACTGGCCCTGATAGACGGTTGGGGGCGCGGGGCCACGATCGAGCAGGCGGTAAATCGCTTCCCAGGCCGTGCGGACGGAGCATTCGATGGTGAAGGCAATTTCCTTAGGAACCTCGACGTACTGACCGATGAGTCCGAGATTGGTGGCCCCCTCCAGAACCGGCGGAGGCGTGTCGCCGCGGCTCCGAGGAAGCCAGATGTTGTTGACGTAGGGCATGTAGCAAGGCACGCAAATCGATGACGCCTTGATAGCGGCCAATTGCCTGTCGAACCGCAGTTGCTGCAGCGTCTCCTCCAGGATTTCCGCGCCGGTGCACGCCGTCATCGGTTTGCGCACAAAATCGCCGTTGCGCTCGGGATACAGACCGTAGCCCCACCAGACGCTCGTGCCCTTGGGCTGGCCGATAATTTCCGGTTGGTGAAAGACGGACAGCGACAGCACCCAGCCCGAGTCCTTCAACGTCACGAGTTCCGCCTAGTCCCGCCTCGCTTCCGGTCAACTCAGCGATTTGATTGACGAATTCGGGCCCTGTGTCGGTGACCGTGAACGTTACCCACAGCGAGTTGGGTATCCGGGCCGTACCGAAGAAAACGTCGGGATTGCCGAAATCCCTGCGCCCCTGCGCAAGGCGTTCCCATAGCGCCCACGAGCGCCCGCTCGGCCGTGGGCTAGGCACTTCGGTCATCGACCCCGTGGAAAGATCAGCCGCTTGCGATCCGGTCGTCACGAGCACGAGGTCCTCCAGCGCGACTTCAACCGACGTCGCGGTGCCGCGCCGTTCATAGTCGAGCCGATTGACGGTGGTGCGGGCGGGCGCCGCCGCGAAGCCGATGTCCCGCACGAAGGTGTCGGTGAGGAAGTTCACGCCGCGTGGGCGCAGCCACGCGACCAGCGGTTCTATAAAAAATTGGTGCTGATTGACGGGCGTGCGCATCACTCCCCTCATGTCTGACAGGTCCGGGAACAAGTACAGGAAGCGATTCATGTAGCGTCGAAACTCGATCACGCTGTGCTGGGGCAGCGATCCCATGAGCGTCGACCAGAGGAACCAGAATTCGGTCAAGAAAAATTGCTGGGAAAAGAACTCTTCGATCCGCCGCCCGTCCAGCATCGCTTCGGGAGTCAGCACGACCCGCGCGAGGCTGAGGCCGTCGCCCAGGCTAAGGCCGAAACGCGGACCATGCACGATGCGGCCGTTGCGATCGAGGATGTGCGCCTTGTCCTGGTACGGCTCGCCCGTATTGAAGGCGAAAAAGTCCTCCGTGACGGAAATTGATGGGTTGCGTGCGGAAGGGATCGACTTCAGCAGATCGAACGTGCAGCGGAATTCCTTGTCAAAGACGGAGCCAGGTAGGTTGTAGCCGCCCGCGGCGCTGCCGCCGAGAAAGAATCCGCCGCCCAGCACATCGTCCGCCTCGTAGATCGTGATGTCGGCTCCGGGCACGTCAGCATTCCGTATGAGAAGCGCGGCTGCCGCCAGTCCGCCGAAGCCGCCACCGACGATATGCGCCTTCATCTGCTTCCTCCTGATTTCGGGGGTTAGGTCACGGACTCAGTATGGCCTAGCCAGAGGTTGGTAGCGGCTAGTTTGAGCATGGCGAGGAAGTTTGCGGCGTCCTTTTCGTATCGCGTGGCCAGTCTTCGAAAGTGTTTGATCCGAAGGGGGCCGTGGGGAAGGCTGCTGGCGGCGCCTATCAGCGAACTAGAGAAATAGGGCGCTTGGCCTTCGCTTCTCCATCTCGCGAGGTTAGCGTAGATCGATGTCGCTCTTCGAACCGTCGTTTATTTGGCTTCCGCAACGATTCGCCGCTGTCCCCGCTATCCTTAGCACCCTACTCGGTGGCAGATGATCGGCCACGGGAATGGCCGAAAACGGCGCAACCTTGCCACTTACCTTGGCTTCGGCGAAGGTCGGCTGTCCACCCATTGCCGTCCATCCGAGGGGACCCGAACCCACCGGCATTAGGGCTGGGCAGCCAGGCCGCACGCAATCCGTCAAAACCTCTGTGCAGAGGTACTAGGCCGGAGCTTGCACGGGCAATCGCGTGATGAGATCGCCGAGTTCGCCGTCCTCATCGGCTTTATAAGGCTCGATGCGGAAGCGGGGGATGGGCGCAACGACGAGCGGCTCGGGTTCGGGAGCGGAAGGTTTGGGAGGTTGATAATGCCGACCCGCATGATCAACAGCTGTCGATTCGGGAGAGGATGATGCGGTAGCGAGGTTGAATGCCGGGCTGCATTCGACCTTGGTACCAGCGGATTCGGTACCGACGGATTCGGTAGCGGTCGGAGACGGCGCTGCTGCGTCGAGATAATCCCGGATCGCCTGCGCGATCTCATCCTCCGGCCTGGCATCGGGGAAGGTTGCGATCCCGCCGTCCGGCAAAAGCACCTTGATTCATCGCTTCAGCCGCCGCGTGCCGGGATCGTATTGCAGCACGCGCTCATGAGGCGGTCCGGGGTCATGGTGCGGCTCATGGTGCCTCGGCACCGCCTCCGGCGCTCGCCGAGGCGCGGAACGCGGGATAACAGCGCCCGGCCGGTCTGGCGCATTGAGGCGCTGCAGCCCGGTCTCGCTGGCCTCGCGCAGCTTGTGAAAGAACGCCTCCTGACGTCCGACTGACAGCCGCGGGATGTCTTCGAGCATACCCTCGAACTGAGCCGTGATCGATGCGGCGCGGTCGCCTTCCGGCAGCGCGGCGACGTACTGTTCGAGGCGCGCGACCTGGGCCACGAGCGTGGCGTCATCGAGCGTAGCGGGGTCGGGGATGACCCGCAGCGCGGTGAGGCGGGCGTGCATGTAGGGCGCGGCCGCGACCGCCGCAGCGGTGCGATCGCGGAGCGGTAATTCGTCGTTGCGCATGACGGTGAGCAAAAAGTCGAGCGGCCGCATTTGCCCCGTGCGCTCAGCCTCGATGATCAGCGCACGCGTCCTTTTGTTGCGCGAGCCTAATGGTCGACCGGCACCCGGGCGCTTCCCGCCGCTGCCGTTACCCCGGCCTACCCCCGTTGATGGTGATGCCATCCACACCTCCCGAATTGATTGTTTATCAAAAGGCGTTCCGGGCGAAGGGGCCTTGTCATGGCATGGATCCTGTCCCGGCGCATGCCATAAGGCCCGACGGCGCTGCCTGCGCCGGTGCCGGTGCTTCTGGCCGGAAACTTCTTCTAGGGTTTGGCTGACAATCGTCGAAGTGCCAACGGTGCAGGCTTCCCGGATTAGAGCCTGCCTCAAAAGTCTCGGTCGCGATCCTCGACTGCAAGAGACTGCTTTCGAATCCGATACCAGCCGTTCAGCGTTAGCGACAGGAACTGGTCTTCTTGCCCCAAGCCTGACATTCGCGCGGACCGAGGATCGATTGGAGGAAGCGCGTAAGCGGTCATTCCATCGAGGAGCCCAGTTTCCTTAATTCCGAGGGCGCGGGGCAATCGCCGTAGCTGTGCCTTCAGGTGATCAAAGTCGACCGGCTTGGTAAAAAAGTCTGCGGCGCCATTCTCCGACGCCTGCTGTCGTCGCTCGTCATCACCGTAAGCGGTCACCATCATGACTGGTAGGTCGGGGAACCGCTGTCTGATTTCACCCAATAAGATGAGCCCGTCCATGCCGGGCATGTTGATGTCGGAGAGAACCTTCGAGCAGCGTGGGCTCGTCTCACCGCGAGCCGGTCCAACGCCTCAGCCCCTGAAGTGGCGTCGTGCAAGACATACGTGCCCTGACGCGTCTCACGACGAAGCGGCTGCCGAAAAAGCTCAGCCACATCGGGTTCGTCGTCCACGACCGGTATGCTCACACTCATGAGTCAGCCGCTGTTGTCCGGTGAGCGCGGGGCAGGCGCACCGTGAACTCGGTGAAGGCGCCAGGCTGGCTCTCGACCGTGATCGTGCCGCCGTGCTGTTGCGTGACGATATCGTAGCTGATCGAGAGGCCGAGGCCGGTGCCTTCCCCAGTCGGCTTGGTGGTAAAAAACGGCTGGAATAATTTGTCCCTGATTTCGGGCGCAATACCGCTGCCGTTGTCGCGCACCGTGACCTCGACTCTCTCACCCTCCTCGCGTGTCCTCACAATAAGGATCGGGTGGAATGACCCGTTGCCGGTCTCTCGGGCGCGCTGGCGCACCGCATAGAAGCCGTTCCCGAACAGGTTGAGGAAAACGCGGGTCATCTCCTGGGGCGCCAGCTCAATTGGCTTGAGGACTGGCGCGTATTCGCGCTCCAGAGTGATATTGAAGCTCTGATCCTGGGCGCGGGCGCCGTGATAGGCGAGGTTCAAGGCTTCCTCGACCAAGCCGTTGAGGTCTACCGCGCGTCGCTCGCCGCTGACGCCGCGGGAATGCTCAAGCATCGACTTAACGATATTGTCGGCGCGGTGGCCATGCTCGGCGATTTTCTCCAGGTTGCCGGTCAGCATCTCCATCGTCTCGTCGAAGTCGGTACGCTTGTCCGAATTGAGCATTGCCAAGACCGGGGCAGTGGTCTCCTTAAGCTCGCCGAGCAGTTCGACCGACAGGATGGCGAAGTTGTTAACAAAGTTCAGCGGGTTCTTGATCTCGTGGGCGATCCCTGCGGTCAGCTGTCCGAGGGAAGCCATCTTCTCGGCGTGGATCAGATTGGCCTGCGCCGCCTTCAACTCGCGCAGCGTGCGCTCGGCGGTGTCACGCGCGGCACGGATCTGCTGCTCGGCGCGTTTGCGCTCTGTGATGTCGCCGTAGATTAATACGAAACCGCCGCCCGGCACCGCATTGCGGCGGACCTCGATGACCCGCCCGTCGGGTCGCGTGCGCTCGAAGCGCATGTCTCGGGTGGTATCTTCGACAGCGCGGCTCAGCTCCTCTTCGAGATCGACCGAACCATACTCGCCTCGATCAACGAGATAACGAAAATAGTCAGCGTAACTCGGCCGCTCGGCGAGGAAGGACTTGGGTAGATCGAGCAGTTCCTGGAAATTCCGGTTCCAAGCCGCAAGACGCAGCCAGGAATTGAACATCACGACTTCGTCGCCCATATTGTCGAAGGTCACGCGCAACTCGGCCTGGCGCTGCCGGATCTCGACCAGGAGCCGGGCATTATCCATCGCGATCACCGCCTGCGCAGCGAAACTTTCGAGCAGAGCGATCTCCTTGTCGGAGAATGGCCGCACCTCTAGCCGGTTCGCGGCAATGTAGCCGAGGAGCGTATCGTCCTTGCGCAGCGGCACAAGAAGGGTCGTGCGGACACCCATCTCAACCAAGGCGTGCGTCGCCGAGTGCGTAAACTCCGACGCCACGGCCATGAAATCGAAGATATGGACCAGGCGCTCCCCGTGTATTAGGCGCTTGTGAGCGGGGCCGGGACGGAATGGGCGGAGTGCTTCCTCGACGAGATGCTCTGGGAAACCATGCACCGTGACTGCGCGGAGCTGCTCACCATCGTAGAGTGTCAGACCGCCGACCGCGACACCGCAGAGGCTGCGCGCCTTTTCGAGGATCGCCTCGTACACCGGCGCAAGGTCACCAGGCGAGGAATTGATGACCTGCAATACCTCGGCGGTCGCGGTTTGCTGTTCCAAGGCCTCGCGCGTCGAGGTGATCAGCCGCGCATTCTCAATCGCGATCACCGCCTGCGCCGCGAAATTCTGGAGAAGCGCGATCTGTTTGTCGGTGAATGGGCGGGTCTCCGGGCGGACGGCAGAGATCACGCCGAGCAGCACATCGTCTTTGCGCAGCGGCACAAAAAGACCGACATGCACACCAGTGAGTTCAACGGCTGCCCGCGCTTGAGGGTGGTCGATCTTGGAAAAGTCACAGACGTGCACAAATGGAGCGCCGTCGAGGAGTTCTCTGAAGAACGGGGGGGCGTCGACCCCGAGGCTCCCCTCCCGCAGCCGTTCGGCAAATGCTTCCGACATGGCGTGGACCGCCACGGCGCGGAATCTCTCGCCGTCATAGAGCATCAAGCTCCCAAAGGTGACGCCGCAGAGACTGTGCGCCTTCTCCAGGATCGCGTCGAACACCGGCGCGAGGTCGCCGGGCGAGGAATTGATCACCTGCAACACCTCGGCGGTTGCGGCCTGCTGGTCTCCGGCATCGACAAGTTCGCGCTGGAGCGCATCGCGTTCGGCGGTCCGTTGATCAAGCTCGACTTTGCACTCGGCAAGCTGGCGCTTGAGATTGGCGCTTATCTGGTCAGGGTCGGCTAACGTGCCGCCAGGCGTCGGGCTCACTTTGCGGACCTCTTCGGAGCATCCTCCCAACGCGATTATACCGTGAATAGCACGGGCCACCATGTTGTTCTCGACCATGACGATTGCTGCTGCATCGGCGAATGACCGCTAATCGGGGACCCCGTCTGGTGGATCGCGGTTCCCGCGAACGGCTGGAATTCGGCGCAACTTCGCCGTTGCCGCGCGTTCCGGCGACGGTCCCCTCACAATCCGATTTGCAGACCTTCGCCATCGTGCGATGCAAACCGGCGGTTTGGTGAGTTGGAGATCTACGCCCTGGCAAGCCGCCTGATCGCCAGCTGGATGGAGGCGAGGGTGACGAGGGTGACCACATGTGCGGCTACCCGGCAATGTGCCGCTTGCCCTCTGGACGATGTTGAACCCACGCCCCGCGGTGACCGTCAACCCGCGCGAGCCGGGCGAAGCGCAAGACTGCGTCGTCGTCGAATATGTGCTGTTCGGGGCGGTGCTCGGCCCAAAGTCCTTCGGCGTCGCGACCGGAATATGGGCTCTCGAAGTCAGCGACCATGCGCTGTTGCAGCTGTTGGCGCGCGACCCGCAGGCCGAGATTGCCGCCACGCTGTTCGGTGCGCACCATGCCTTGCTGTCGCTTCCAATGGCGGCAATCCAGCTTGGCCAGACGGCAAAAATACTCGTGCCGGCCGGGGCCGGCGTGTTCATTTGTGACACTCATTGCCGCCCTGATCGCTCGCTTGGCGGTAGGGAGACGATCTCGGTGCGGGCGCGCACTTTTCTCCACAATGACCAGCTTCACGATGATCAAACCCCGTTCCCGCCGGCTTTGCCGGGAGAGCGCGCCGGCGAAGGTTTCCTGTTGCCGGCGCCATTATGCCGGCTGATCAGGCTGGGACAAGTGGTGACGCCCATGGTTCCGCCCTGGCTCGCCGGCTTCGGCATGCCTAAGGGAGGCCGGGCATGAGCCGGGCTGAGGTCTATGACGAGGACAACGATGGCTGATGACGATACCCATGATGCGCTCATCGTCGCTATCCAGCCGCTCTAGGAGCGGCCGGATATGGGTCTCGCGGGCGGGAAAATGTAAACTATAGTTTACATCTACCATGAAGACGGTAGCGTCGGAAGTGAGATTTCCACGAAGCTTTGGCACGTCGGGTTTCTCAACAATTGTTGAGATACTCCCGATCCACACCGCCTTGGCCAGGAAGCGCACTGCGCTCGCGATCGAGCCGGCGAGCGCGGTCCCGGTATTGCCGCGCTGGGTGCTGTTCTCGACCGCATAGACCCTGATCGCCGCGACATCATCGAAATCGCCGACATGGACATCGGCCTCGGTAAGCCCGGCCTGCTGCGCTGCCCGGACCCGGTGATGACCGGCAATGATCTCGGCGGCGCCATTGCTGCGGCGACAGACGACGCCACCCCAGGAGCCGTCCTCCTGGATCGATGCCGCCAGCAGGTTGACCCGCTCGGGATCGATCGGGTCGATCGCAAAATCGCGGAACGGGTTCGGCTCCAGGTCGGCAAGCTCGACGAGCATCGGCGCTGTCCCCCCTGCGGGCTGCCGGGCGAGCGAAGTGCAGCATAGGCCGGCGGCCGGCGTCAATCGGCGGGCTCGTCCTGCTCCTCGTCCTCGGGCTTCCCCGACGGTTTCGGCAGCAGTTTCCCCGACGGTCCCGGCAATTTCAGAGGTGGATCGCCGTTTTGCTTCCCTCGATAGCCTCGAAGCGCGGTTCTCGCTTCGACGACCCGGCGGTAGGCGACGAGCTGATCGAAGCGCATCAGGCGACGCACGGCGACTTCGCCGACACTGCCGCCATCGCGCAGGCGTTGAAGGCTGTGCTCGCCGTGGCTGCGGCCCGGCTTGGCGCGGTGCAGCGCGAGGCGCTCGATCAAATCGCGGTGAAGATCGCTCGCATCTGCGCCGGCGATCCGGGTTGCGCCGAGCATTGGCGCGACCTCGCGGGTTACGCCTGGCTTGCCGGCTGCGATCTTGCCGGCACGTTCGACGCCAGACCGAGGCGAGCGAAATCCCCATGCGCTTGATTGGGTAATGGAGTTGGGGCAAGCAGATGACGGAGGTGGAGATCGAAAAGGCAGACCGCGGAAGGCGGAGGCGACGCTTCGCCTAGAGTGCCTGCGGCTGGCACGACAGAGCGGCGAAGGAAGTCCCGCTTCTGTCATCGCGACCGCTAGCCGCTATTTCGATTTCGTCGCCAAAGGTGAAATCGATGAAGCCAGCCAGCTTCTTCGGCGAGAACAGATTAGGGACGCTGAGGCCCGGCTGTCGCGCCGCTCAGGTGCCTGACCGCCCGAAGGCATTGGATATAGGTGTCCAGGATCTTGGCACGATCTGCCGCGTCCCATCGGTTTGGTCGGGCCCCTGATTCCCAGCCTTCGGCGTCGGCGATTTTTTCGAGCAATGCGAAGGCGACGGCTTCGGTGCTGTCCCCGGTTATGTGAGCTGCCATTTTCGTCCCTCCTCTGCGGGCGCCTTGCTGAAAGGGCGCGGCAACCGGGGCAAGGACACCCGGCTTTCGGCGGCCAACCTAGCCGCGCCAGGTTCGATTATAGGGGCTCCCCCGATCGCGATCGTGTTAATCTTGGGGGCTCGTCATCCTCCGACGCCAACGCTCGTCAAGCCACGGAAAGGCTTTTCGTGAGCGTTCGCCTTCCTCGCGGATCGCCCGGTCCGTCCAAAGATGGACCGTCCGCCGCAAGGCTGCGGTCGTAAACGCCGTCAACGCAGGGGAGGTCACCCGCGGGGAGATCTGTGGCCGCTATCAAATATCGATCGAAGAGCTTCTCTCCGTTTTCGGAAAGCAATTTCGATCACCTCCGGCGTGAGGCAGCATGCTGCGCTCCACCCGTCTGCAGATATATCATCGCTACCGTCTAGCAGCGAGACGGCGTGACCGGCAATCACCGGGCGCCGCTGCCGGAGACGGCCGAACCGTGCACGCCGTGACTTTCATAGTCGCGCTGCGAGGATATCACCCGCCGGCTTCGGCGAAACAAATACGCGCGAACACGTATGGCCGCTCGGGACCGTCGCGTTGACGGGCGGCCTTGACGCCGCCCCGCTGCCGTTATCGCCAGTCGATGATCATCATGAGCACGCCGAGACCGCCGCCGACCATGCCGGAGATCGTGTTTCCGACTGCGCCGAGATCGTATTTCCGCAGCAACTCCCCTGCGATATTGGCGCAGATCCACCCGGCACACGCCTCAATGACGAGACCGCCAATTCCTCCCCACATGTGATGGTTAAACTCTTCGGCGTTAAGGCTAGTTCCAGGTCCTATGAATGCGCCATCTGCAGTCACGCGGCGCGGGCAACGCGGATGAAGCTTTATGGCGGGCTCCGCTGGTATTTTCGGTGCCGGTGGGTCGAAGCCCGCGATGAACGTTGGGACGTTCATCTTGTGCGCGGCCTCAATGGCCTCGGCGTCCGTCGCGCGCTCGATGCATTCAACGCTGCGGACGTTGTTCCCGTGATCGACAAAATGCACCTGGTATATCGTCATGCCGCTGCTTTCGAGCGCCCGGATCAGGGTCATCCCAGAGGTGCTAGGCCGGCAAGGTGCTACTGGTTCCATGGCCGTGTTCAGCGGGGCTCCCGGCGCCGCCCGCTGGAGGGCACCGAAGGAGGGCGTCCGCCCGGATGTAGGGAGGATCCTGCCGTGACGGTTGCACGCCTTCGGCGCGGATATGACCAGCTTTGCCGCGTGGGGACAATACGGGCGACCACGTATGGACACCGTGTGCGTGTTTACGGTCGGCGGCTGGGCGAGGCTCCCGCGCCTCGCGAAGGCCATGATCACAAGATCGCCGCGCTGTGGCGCCAGCTCACAGAGAAATCCGAAAGCGCGTCCCAAGGCTTTGATGCGCGCCGCCGGCCGGCCGCATCATGGGAGCGGCGCCGAAATCGCCTTGTGCCTGGACGCCGCCCCGGTGATCGGCGGCGGTTCAAGCTGCGGCATTTCCGCGTCGGCTGCACCGACAAGGGGCCGATCCGCATCCCGGCTCAGGCCATGGCGGAGTTCGAGCGATGCGTGAGCGCTCCTCTGCCTGCGAGCGAGCTGGCGACCGATCGGAGCGAAGGATCTTGGCAATCTCGGCTCGTGCGGTTGAGTTGATCGCCAGAGGAATACGTCGGCGCCGTCGCGCGTTGGCATAGACGCAGGAAAACGACTGTCAGCCCCGCCTCAGGCGGGGCTTTTTTTGTCGCGGGAAGATTTGATGGAGCGATCGGATACCTGCAACTAAGTTATTGATATCAAAGACGCGGCGGCGGAGCCTGCTGCACCCGAGCCGCCGACAAAGCCGATTGGCGACGGCGAGGTCATACCCCCGCCCGAGGTGGACCGCATCGCCGAGATCCGCGCGATAGGGGCGGAGGCGGAGGTGAGGTACGAGGCCAAAGCTGATCGATGGCGAGGCCGTTGCCGTTGCCAGCCCCGAATCCACGCCCCAGGCGTCGAACTCGACGGCCGAATCCACGCCCGAGGCGTCGCCCGACTTCGATGAGCTAGCAGCCTGTCGGACTTAACGATTTCGCGCAATTATCGGTAACATCATGCCGACAACTCGCATGGTTTATTGCTTGTTACAGCCGTCACGAGACATAAAATCCCAAAATTGGCGGATTTTTGGCTAAGTCCGACAGGCTGCTAGAGGCGCGGGTCGAGACCGCCGAGCGCGATCTCAATCTCGTGCGCGGCAGGGTACTGCGTGAGATCCGCGACCGCAAGCTGTACCTCGCCGGCCACTATGCGACGTTCGAGGACTATTGCGCGGAGCGCTGGGAGTTGGACAAGAGCCACGCCAGTCGCCTGATAGACGCCGCCACCTTTGCCGAGAGAGCGGCCAAGTGGCCGCTTCCGATGCCCGCCCGCGAGAGCCAGATCCTGCCGCTGCTCAGGCGGCTGAAGAGCGACGATGACCGCATCGCGGTGTGGCTCGACGTGCTTACCGCCGCCGGGACCGACGTCGCCTTCGGCAGCGCCGTCGCCAGGATCATCAAGGCGCGCGATGTCGACAACGCGATGAACCGGTTCCTCGACCGGCGATCGTGATCGAGCCGACCCCAGCGCCGGCACAACTTGCGCAGATTTGACCGGTACGGCCGAGAGCCTCGACCGATTCGGAACCGACCGGCAACATCTACCCCCTGGGGGTCAAGCCGCGGGGCGGCGCAAGCGCGGTTTCGGCAGCGGCGTTGCACGAATCTCGCCGCGCGCCAACGCCGTACAGACGGTTTCGAGCAGGGTGCGAAATTCGCCGGGAGCAGCGGCCAGGGCAATCGCCTTGAGCATGGCGGCAAATCCGACATCGGCAAAGACGACGCGGATCTCGGCGCCGTCGGCCGCTTCGAGGGTCACCTCGTCGCCCGCCGCAAGCCGGCGGAGGGCAATCTCGTCGATGACAACCTTCACGCCGCCGGGCGCGTCAACCGCGGCTTTGGCGTCGGTTTCGTCGTCGGTTTCGCCGAAATTATCGGCGCGATGCCGAGCACCCGACGGCTGCGGTTGACGACGTTGTGCACCTGCTGACCGGTGCCGCGGCGCTGCTGCGCCGGCACCGCCTCGGCGTCGATGATTTGATAAAGCATTTGCCCGCAGGGCGCCTCCTCGACCGCGTAGTTGCCGGGCACGAGACGGCAGAGCCACCAGACGCCGGGCCCCATCAGGCGCAAGACCAGCGCCGCGCCGAGCGCCCGCGCGCCGGGCGTCCGATCATCGTTGATGCGGATCGAGGCAAAGCGGCGGTCGTTGTCGGCTCGGCATGCCCAAGACGGTGTTCATCAGCATACCCAGATCGAGTTCATCGGCATGCCCTAACCATGGCAATGACATCATCCGTTGTAGCGTTATTTCCAAAAGGGAGTTTTGGAGGGTATTTTTTGGGTTAGTCCTTTGAAAGATAAGGGCGAGCGTCGTTTTTTGCCAAAGTATGCTCTTATCAGATGAAGAGTGTCCGCGACTGGACGAATGCCGAGGCGGGGATATGGACCGTCGCGTTGTGCAGGAAGTCGATCTCGTCGAGCACGATCTGCACAGGCACATCAACGAGGTCAGCCCAGGAGGCCCAGTCCGGATCGTCGTCGAAAACCTCGTATAGGGCACAACGTTCAATCAGACCACGCAACCTGACCCGAGGAGGCATCGTCAACGGACGGCGGCATTGTTTGCGGTCTTCTTGGGCCAGCTCGTTCATTCGCTGCGCCACGTCGTGCACGTGCTCGTCGAGACGTTTGGGATACAGCTTCCAAAGGATGGCAGATAGCCGGAAATCGTTCTCTAGAGATTTAACGAGGTCGAATTTCAGCAGATCCGCCGCGCTGTAGATCCCGCGCCCTTTGCACAACAAGGTTGAATACATCCGCAGGTCGAAATGCGCGCAGGGTCCGCCCGTGATTTTCGATACCTTGTCCGAATAGGCCGCGATGTTGCGGGTCGTCCAGGTTTTGGCAAAATGCCAGTAATCCGTTCCGGCGTAAGTCCTTGTCTTGCGACGATGACCGCGCCGTGGCTGGGTGCCTCGATGCCGCAGCTCCGTTTGGATTGTGTGAGCGTCGTCCTCATCGCGGGTCAACAGGTCAACACCGAGATCACAGCGGGAGACGATGTGACGCGGCAGATACTTGGTGACGAAGGCTATCGTTGCCATCGAGGGCTGATGTATTCGGACACTTGCCGCGTAATGCCATGCCTTCGTACCCCCCACTTTGACCTCGCCCGTGGTGGTCTCCTTCAGGTGCTCCTCGACCTCCGGCTTGACGCGATTTCTCGTCAACAACGTGATGGTGTCGAGATAAACGAGATCATCGATTATCAGCTCGCAAAGGGCGGCAAGGCGTTGATGCAGTTGTCGTTCTACGGCTGCTCTGGTTTGTGCGCCGACTGAGCGCTTGCCGTTCTCGCTGGCACCGCGTATATCGGAAGTGAACAAAGCACACCCCCATGTGCTGGTTCAGATTGAACACGGCAGCCCTGGCCGGTGCCGTGTCTAGGAGGATAGAGAAGAACCAGCCCCGGCGCAATGCCGGGGCTGCTTTGTTCTTAGCCGATAATTGACCCAAACGCACGATTTCAACGGATCACCACCTCATCCGCGTTGACGATCAAATCCAGAATGCGATCGAGCCGTTGGCGTTGGCGGCTTTCGAGGCGCGGGCAATCTGGATCATCAACGGGGCATTCGCGACCGGGTTTCAGAACCATGGGCAGCCAGTGCGGAATGTCGTATAAGACATCAACGCTGGTGGCGACGGGCAGCGAGGTGATGTCGTCCTGCGCAAGCGGATGATCCGCAGCCGCGTAAACTGATAGCGGGACGATATATACGGCCCACGCCCGAGCTGGGCGGCGACGGCTATCAAGTAAAGTGCAGGGATCGCCGCCAAGGGGGCTCATTCGATTGGTCGCCGTATCCTGGGTCGGGACAATGAGGGCTTGGCGGGAGGGACCACGCGGCCATCAATGACCCGCGAGCCGCGCCCGCTTGCCGTTGTCCCTGAGCGGCCGGAAACAGGGGTCCGTCGATGTCGGCGCCGTGCCCGGAGGCCTCCAGATAGGCGCGCAATCGCGCGGCCGTTTGCGGGTTGATCGCGAGCGCGCACCGGTTCAAATCGAAATCTTCTCCACCTCGTCGAGCGAGATTTCATCGGAGCGGCGGTCGTAGAGCTTGGTCGTCCGCGGCGAGGCGTGGTTGGCGAGCGTCTGGGCGTGCTCCAGCGCGCCCTTGTTCTTGAGGTAGGCAGTGATGCCGGTCGCGCGGAAGGTGTGGTTGCCGATCTTGGTCTTGATGCCGGCCGCCGCCGCACGGCGCTGGATCATCCGGTATACGTCTTGCTGCCACATCGCCTGCGCCTGGCCGGTCTTGCGCCCGGTCGTGCGGAACAGCGGGCCCTCGGCGTCGCCGGCGATGCCGGCGGCGCCGATATATTCGTCGAGCAGCTTCTCCAGCATGTGGCGGCACGGCACCTCATGCTCCTTGCCCCCTTTCTCGTGCAGGCGCACCCAGCCGCGCCATCCCTGGGTGAAGTAGTCCTTGACCTTCATGCCGATGACCGCGTTGACGCGGGCGAAGCTGCAGACCATGACGCTGATTAGCGCGCGATCGCGCAACCCGATCGGCGAATCGATCGGGATGGAATCCAGCAGCGCGCGCGCCTCGTCGGCGGCGAGCACCGGCGTCTTGCCCTTGGTCACCACGTAGCGCGGCCCACGCACGGCGTGGGCCGGGTTCGTGTCGAGCACATGGCCGGTCACCAGCCAGTCGAACAGCATCCGCAGCGCCGCCAGGTGTTGCTTGACCGTGGGCGCGGAGAACTCGCGCCGCAGCTCTTTTATGAAGGTCGCGACGTGGAACGGGTGCACCTCGGAAAGCTCGTCGAGGCCCTTGGCCTCGCACCAGGCGGCGAACCGGCGCTTGGTGTTGAGGTAGGCTTTGCGCGTGTGGTCGTTGTTGATCTGCGGTGAAGAAATCCACCACTCGCGCGCCGCCTTCGGGGTCGGCGCGAATAGCCGCGCCGGAACCAGGCCGGGGGCAGGGGAGAGAATGAGGTCAGTAGCCATAGGCTTCACTCCTCATGTCGAGTTCTTGCTGCCGCAATTCGGGACCGGGCTGCCCCGATAGCAGCGCGCTTGCCATATCGCCCACGATCGAGGACCGTCCGCTGATGCGCGCGAGCCCGGTATTGACCACCTTTCGGGTCCTCACTTGGTGTTGCGTTATCCTGCTTGCCGCCTTGTCGCATCCGCGGCCACGGGCAGCGACGGCAAGATCGCGGGCCATTCGCCGTCTATCGCACGCCGGCCGCACGGTAGCTGTCGAAGATCAGGCGGACCGCGTGCGCGCATTCGCTCGGCGGGATCGGCGGAGGATCGCCGCGTCCGTAGGCCTCCAGCGCCTCCCCGACGGCGGAAACCACCTCGGGCTCCTCGCCGGTCACGAACCGCGCGATGTCGAAGGCATGTCCCCCGAGGTTCAGCAAGGCACCGCCCCCCGCCTGTGACTTGTCGGCCATCCCTCGGGGGGCGGCGGGTCGTGGTCGGCGCGTGGGGCCTACGGGGGCACCGATGCGTTCGAACATCGCCAGCCTCTCGGCCTCGGGCAATCGGTGCCAAAGCTCGGTGTCGACGGCGCCGCCGACCCTGACCGGCCGCAGCCATAAGGCCGAAATCCGCCACCTCGCCGCGATCGGCGTCACCGGCAGAGGCAAATCGACCGTATTGCGGGGGCTGCTGCACACCATCCGCCGCCCCAGCGTGATCGAGCACCTAACAAGGGGAAAGGCCCACTCGACGGCGATACGCCGTGAGTGGGTCGGTCCGAGAGAAACGCCGGAGACGCGCTCAACGCGCGGCGTGCAGCCCGCCCGCCGGGATCGCCCGCGTCGTCGTCCCCGTCTTGCGCTCGCGAAGTTGTGCGAAGACGAGACCATGGACGAAGAGGAAGAACGGCACGAGCACCGTCGGCACCAACGACCAAGGCAAGCTGGTCATCGCCGCGCTGCCGGCCCCGGCATGGATCAGCTGTAGCGGCGAGCCGGGCCGCGACAGGATGCCGAGCGCCACTGCGACAACGAGATCGAGCGTCCCGAACGCGTTCCACGCCGCGATCAGGCGGTTGCGGTTCGGCGCGGCCCTGGCGGCCAGTCCGGCGAGCGGGATCGCCAATGCTCCGGTCAAAAAGTCGCCCCAACCCGCCGATTGCGGAAACGGTCCCCCGAGCCGCCCGAACAAGGCGAGCAGCACAAACAAAACGCCGCCGACACGTATCGCGTTGAGCCCGATCAGCAGCGGCGTCGGTATCGCGAGCAGGCTTGCCCGCGCCGTCGCGGAAAGAAGCGCGATGCCGCCGATGACCGCGAGCGGCAGCGCGAACAGGACGAGGATCGTCACCGGATCATTCAACCTCCCGGCCGCGGCGACCGCCGCGGCGACCCCGACCCAGGCGCCGACAACGCCCGCGAAGGTGAGGCGTTGCCCAAGCCGCAGCGGCATCGCACTCGCCATTGCGGTCAGGCAGACGGCGATCGCGGTCGTCACCAGGATGGTTCCCATCAGATCGAGCATGCGCTATCCTCCGTTACGTGTATTAGCACCTATCGACATGTGCGGATGGAGCTACGAGGTGCGCGCGGCCCCACCTATCCGATTGCTAAGCGATCTGTTTGCCCGCCAGGTTCCGGAACGCCTCGGCACCGTCGCCGCCGACCGCTGCGACTGCTGCCCTTTGTGCCGCGCGCCAGGCCGGCAATGCGGTGCCCAGCATGGCGCGGCCCCTATCCGTGATCTCGATGATCCGCGACCGCGCGTCTTCGTCGCCGCTCGCGACAGTGACCCAGCCTTGCGCTTCGAGACGCGTGAGGTTGCGTGACAAGGTCGTGCGCTCGACCCCGATCTTGCTCGCAATTTCGCCGATCGTCATGGGGCCGCCCAGGCGCAGCACGACAAGAGCGGTGAACTGCGTCGCGCGGATGCCGTGCGGCCGCAGATGCCGCTCGTACAATCGCGTGATCGCCCGCGCTGCTCGGCGCGACGCGAGGCATAGGCAGGCTTGGCACTCGGCCACGTCGGTCTCGGTCGTCATGGGATAGATGTATTTACACCTATAAACCTCGTCAAGTCCCGTTGCGCTCTCTTCGAGTGCCTCAGCGCGGTTCGGATGCGCTGCCCGCGGAGATCAACTTCACGACGTTGTCAACGACGAGCGCGCTTCCACGACCCGCCGCCGCGACAGGCAAATTGTTCAAATTCGAGAACAACCGGCTGAGCCTGATCGATGACCGCGGTCGGCTCGACAGCATGGAGAAGGCCGGGCTCCGCTTTGCCCGCGGCACCGACGCCGACCTGGATGTCTACGATGCGGCCGGCGAAAAGTTCGAGAAGCTCCCGCCCTTCGGTTTCTGTCTCGTCTTCAACAAGAAGTCCGGCGATCCCTATGATCTGGCAATGAGGTACAACTACCTCCGGCGGCAAATGACGCCGGATCAGCAGGATGAGGCGATCAAGCAGTATCTGATCGCCCATCCCGAGCGGTCAGACCGCTGGATCGCCGACTTGACGAAAAAATCTCCTCCCTTTGTCGCCAAGGTGCGGCGCAAGGGCGTGGCCACGGGTGACATCCACAACGTCGAGCAGCGGCAAGGGCGCGACAAACGGGTCCGCACCGCGACGCCCAGGCGCAAGAAGAGCGCGGCGGCAATATCGAAGGGCAACGGTGCGGCGAAGGCGGCAATGCCGGTCGCCTCCGTCCCGCCGGCTCCGGTGAACATCGAGACGGCGTCCGATTCGGTGACGCCCGAGTTTCGGCAGCGCGTCATCGCCGATACCGTCAGCAGGGTTCTGCGGGCCACTGATGAACCCGGCGACGCGGTATTGTTCGTCAAAGAGCTTTTATCGCGCCTCAAGCGGCCAGAGCAGTAAGAGGCGTATCAGTT
The DNA here is from genome assembly GCA_963772295.1 of uncultured Alphaproteobacteria bacterium. GTDB lineage: Bacteria > Pseudomonadota > Alphaproteobacteria > ATCC43930 > CGMCC-115725 > AP-15. Next base: position 954,105 of record CAVYWO010000012.1, on the reverse strand, counting down.
CCGCGGCACCCTGTTGCCCGATCTGGCTCCGTCCGATCGCAATATGTCTCGCGACATCGAGACGCCGCCGCCCCCGTCCGATTTCATCGAGGACCGCTTCCGCGAAGCTGCGCCGATCGCATCGGTGCCGGCGATCACCGGGCTGGACATGCACCCGGAGAAGATCGCCGAGGCGGCGCGACACTTCGTCAGTCAGTATGGCCGCGACGACACATTGCGCTTCCTCCAGGCGTGTTTGCGCGGGCCGCTGTTCGAAGTGCTCGTGAAGGTGTCCGAGATGACGCTCGCCGTCATGTCGGCAGGCGGTCGCGCATGACCGGGTCCGACGGGACGGTTCGCGGGCTATTCACCCAGTTGAACATTGAGATTGGCGTCGGCGTCCGTGAAGACGGCGGCCAATCCGTCGCGCCATGCCCGTATCAAGCTCTCCTCGACCTGATACCCGACGATATTCGCGACGAGCGGCTCGCTGCGCTGCATTGTCGACATCAGGCTGGCGGACATATTGCCGTGCGTCGCTTCGAGCACGAGGTCGGCGCAGATCCGCAGGCTGCGCAGATGAGCCCAGGCGCGATCGATCGCATCGAGCAGCCCGGTGAACTCCGGGCTGGCGACAACGAACGCGGCAATTGCCGCATGCTTGTCGACGCGCAGCCGGGCGAGCCTACGCTCGGCGGCCTCCAGTTCACTGCGCGCCGCGGTCTGGACCTCGGTGAAATGTTCTATGTCGCCATCGGCGGCGTCGATCTTCGCCTGGACGGCGGACGCCTCCTCCTTGGCACGAGGCGCGTTCTCGATGAACCCGGCGACGAGGTTGCGCTTGTCGATCTGTCGGGCGTGCTGCAACTCCTCAATGGCACTCGCCCGCTTTTCCCGCGCTGCCCACAAGGCTTCGAGCGCGCGGTGTTCGGCGCCGTTAATTGCTCGATTCGGACTTCCTCGGCGGTGAGCCGGGCAAGCGATTCACGTAGCCGATCGCGCTCCATAGAGCCCGGCACTATTTTGGCTTAGTTGACCGATTCGGCCGAGATCCTGGCCGGATTTCGAAGCGTCCGGGGAGGTCTAGATCATATGATTATGCCGCCGGCCTAGTGAGCTTCGGCGGCCTCGGGGCATCGTCACACGCGCGCGAACGCGGTTCGTATTTGGCCGCGATGCTGAGAACTCGGCGACCGCGGTTCGCGACGTTGCGCACCTGACCGCTGCGCCGCTGCTGCTGCGCCAGCACGGCGTCACCGTCCAAAATTTGATAGAGGCATTGGCCGTCGCCTGTCTCCTCGGTCACGTATCTGCTGCCGCCAGACAACCGGCATAACCACCACACGCCACCGGCGAGCAGCCGGAACAGCGGCGCGTGCTCGATCAGGGCTTCGAGATCGCGGTCCAATGCTCGCCCCGATGCTGCCCGACCCTATAGTAAGTCGGTGCTGCCCTGCGACCGCGGGCAGAGATAGAGACGACCGGCACGACAGGTGTCCAAATGCCGGCGGACCTGCCGCACTCCCGTCCGCGGGTCGGTGAAAGCCTCGACGCCTGCCATGCCGAATTCTCCTTCGTTTGATGCTGCAAATTGCAACAATGGCGGTCTATGCCGCAGCCTGCTCCGATTTCGCCACTCGCTGCTGCACTGTCAGCCCGGCTTCGGCCAGGATGTCGGCTTTCGTCGACGGGTCCTGTTCGAGTTTCCCTTGCAGGATCACGACGGCGCTGTCGCCAAATTCGTTGATCGTAGAGATCACTTTCCTCAATTTTTTCGCATTGAGCGCGACCGTGATCTGTCGCCCGGCAACCTCGACGCAGACCTGCGTAATCGACGTACCGTTCGGCACCGACAAGGCGGCGATCTCAGCCGGATTGACGACGAGCGTCACCTTGACCGTTTTCGCGGTGATCGTTTGCAGCATTGTGTCCTCCATTCACTCCCCGAACAGAATTATACGCCAGATTTCGGAGCAGGCTGCTCATATGCCCTAGACGACGCACGGCGCCGTCTAATAGAGGGCGAGCGGCAGCCTAATGAGCGGCACAGTGGGTTGGATTGTTCAACGGGCGGCGGCATTGGCACTATCGAGATCATCGACGACGGTGTCGGTGTCGAGGTTTGTGATGCGGACCCGGCTGCATCCCGACTTGAGGAATGCCTGGGCAACTTGGCGTGCCCAGTGAATGCCGATGACGGCGCCGTAGTGCTCGATCTTCTCGGCGTTGCCGACTTCGATCACGCAGGTATCCTCGCCGGGGTCGGGCAGGAGTTTATGACCGGCTGCGCAGTGCGTCGGTTCCCGCCGCCTTGCGGCTTGTACGGTCAGGCCTCGGCTGCCTCGGCCTCCGGCACGCTTGACGATCTTGTAGGACATCGGCGGCTCCTCGGTGAATATGGCAATCAGTGTAATTATACGCGGTTCTATAGAGGGGCTGATGCCGGTTTCATTGAGACAGTACTCGGTGACTGCTCAGTCGCTGTTCCAACCTCTGCCCATGCCGTGACGTGGACAGGCTCAGGCGCATGCCCAGTGGTAGGCGCAGCAGACCTTCCAGGCCAGAGGCCCAGGCGGCTGCTGGGTCGGTCGCAATCATCTCCTCTTCCTGTGAACAAGCTAAGAAGCGGCGGGCGCGAGGCGGGTCAGTATCCGATCGGCGGTGTCAATGAGGTTCGCGATAGAAAAATAGAGGTGCTCCAATAGAACATTAGAGATCTCAACAGGACCGGCGCAGAGGTTGTATAGCCGGTTACTATGTTCATTGAGTTGGGACGATGATGCAATTGAGCACCTGATCGGTGACGGTGTCGCCAATCGGCGACACTTTTCGGCGCAGTGCTCCCTGAGTTCCCGGCGAACCCGCGGTCGATCCGGTGCTGCTGCGGCTGGCGGGTCATGAGGTGTCCGGTGTTAGGCCCCAGGCCACCCGGCCGATGCGCCACTCGAAGCCGGGGCGGCCGTGCCACTGATGGGCATAGGCACTGACCGGTCTTGATGTACGTTTCCAGCCACTGGGCAATGATGTATTGGGCCGGTATCCTCTATGCTTCACGAACGACGGGTCGATGATCCAATCGCTGCTCATCGAGTAGCGGTTGAGGTTGCCGAACTGATGCGGCTCGACATAGCGGGCGGCACGGCGGCGATCATCGCGGCTGGCGACGCCCTGGATCTGGACTCCACGCGATCCGGTAAGCTCGATCATCGTGTCCCGCAGCCATGGCCACGGGATGAACGGGCACCTTGCGAATACGTGCAGATGCGGTTCGCCGCGCTCGGTCGCCTCGAACACGTCGAGATATGCGAACTCGCCGTAGAGGCGGCGCGCGCGTCTGACGAGCGTAGTGAAGGCGGCCTTGAGGCGGCGGGCGCGGTCCTCGGGGGAGGTGCCGATGTCGACCTTGATCGTCAGGGTGATGAAATGGGTGAACCAGCCGGCCAGGATCAGGGCAATTAGCTCACGCAGGCGCCGCGGGTAGCACCTCTCGCACTTCCACGATTCACAGTGCAGGGTGACGGCCACTCCGTGCTCACGGCTTTCGTTGAGGAGGGTGGCTTCGTTGCAGAACACGGGTGTTGATCCGCTTCCCCTCAGTGTCGCACCGTGGCGCGATCTAGTAGTCGCGACGGCGGCGGGCAAACCAGCGCACGTCGCCGCACAGCACCTCGAAGCGGCCGCCGCCCAATGGCGCGAGCCGCTCGTGCGCCTCGTTGATCTCGATCGCACGGGCGAGGGCGTCGGCATCCGCTCCAGCACACGATCGCGCCGTTGTTCCGTCCGTTGTTTCGTTCCCAAACATCGAGCAGCACGGCCTTCTCGACCGGCGAAAGCGCTCGCCAGGCGGGGGATCGAAGCATCCAATGATGCAGCCTGATACGCTGATCGCCGCGAGCGGGGCCTTTGCGATTGCTCATGGCGCGACCTCGCGCCGACGACGGCAGGTCCAGCGGTGGCCTCCAAATGAGTGCCTTCGAAAACTGGAGGCCCCAGTTTTCAGCCCGCCAGGGGCATCGTCCAGACCATGAGCGGGCGCGCCTGATCGCCTAGAACGGCTCGCGGCTACCCGAGGAGGGATGAGCCCGAGCGCGTGTCCTGGCCCATCTTCGGGGACACTCTGGCCTAGGTTTCGGCCGTTATCCGACACGCAGCACCTGCGCCAGCGCCCGATCCCACGGAAGCTCGGTCCGCTCGGCCAACAACTTGCGGATCCGGCTGATAAACGTCATTTCGTTGGCCTTGTAATCCATGGACGCCTGCCCAGCAATTCGGCCAAAGCGGCGTCCCACGACAATTGCGGCTCTTTGGCGAGTTGCCGCTCGACGGCCCGCCGCAGATCAGGCGGCAGCCGCACCATCGCCGCCTTTTGCGACAATTACGCCTTGAGCTTCTCGACCTCGGCGGCGGCGAGCTGCTGCTCGATCAGGCGGCGCGCGTGGTTCGCGATGACGGCGTCGTCGGGCACCAGCTTCTCGACGCCGTGCTCGGCGAGCTTGCCTTCGACGAAATCGATCAACTGGCGCGAGGTCATCGCGTTCAGTTCGACGCGCTCGTTTTCGAGAAAAGCGATCTCGTCCTTGGTTGCGCCGTGCCGCTGTAAGGTCTGTTTGCGCTTTTCCCAGCCGCTCACGGCAACGGGTTCCGACTGCAGATCCATCTCATCAACGTCGTCCAACCGCAGCCCGATGTCGAAGATCGCGATCCGGTTGTTGAACCGGTAGCGCCGCCCGCTGGTGCCGAGGGTGCCGAAGATCGAAAACCCGCTGATGTCGAAATCGTGCAACACGAGGATCTGCGCGATGCCGCGCTCGGCCAGCCGATCGACCAGCAGGCGGGCGGCGGTCACGCTCATGCCCTTCGTTGACATGATCGCCAAATCGTAGCGTTCGGCGATGCGCTCGGCAGTGAACAGCGGATCGAAACCCTCCTTCTCAACAAACAGGATCGTCTTGAAGCGGTGCTCCGGTCCCAAGGTCGGGTAGAGCGTGCTGCGATCGACGGCGATGGCATCGCCGCGCTCGGCGCGCAACCCGAGATATTCGCGGACCTCCAATGTCCCAAGACCGATCTCGTGCCCGGTATGGGGCTCGGTGAAGTGGCCGCGCGCGTCCCAGACAATGTCCCAATCCCGACAATGCTCCTCCATCTCGTTGAGGTAATCCGGCAGCAGGGTCTGGGTGAAATAGCGGTCGTCAAGCTGATCCCTGTCGGTGATTTCGAGGATCTCGGGGCGCGCCGCGTACATTATTTGACGCGGGCGCACCGGCAGGCGGCCATTGTCGGAGGCCTTGGCGTACGCCTCATCCATGACCTCGAAGGCGGCTTCGCGGATCGTGACGCGGTCCTCGCGCATTAGGGCATCGTGGCGGCGGTGCACGCGGGCGCGGTCGCGCTCCTCGGCTTTGCGCTGCTTGGTCCAGTCCTTAGTGACGTTGGTGACCACGTTGATGATGGTCTCGGCGATGTCGATCGGCTTGCTCGTCATTGATGTCCTCCTCCCGACGGAAGGATCAGCGAAGCCTTGCCGCGATCGCTGAACTGCACGCGCGGCGAGGCCAGATGCAGGACGACGACGATCGGCTCCTGAGCCGAGGCACGCAGCTCGGCCAGCAGCCGCTCCAGGCCTTCACCCTCACGCCCGAAATCGCGGAACGGATTGCCCGCTAGTGACGGCGACCAATTTACGCCCGCAATGATGCGGCGGCGGGACTCGGACGGCACTGCGGCACGCCGCAAGGCGGTCTCAGTGACGCCGAATGCCGTCTCGATGACGACCGGCAGCCCTTCGGCGGTCCCGCCGATGACGCTCTTGTAGCGGAAGGTCCGCTCGTTGACGCCAGCCAGCTTGCAGCGGGCGAGCAGATGATCGCGGCCGATGACGCCGAGATCGCGCGGCTTGATCGGCCGCGTGCGCTTCTTCATCGCCTCCAGCAGTTGCGAGGCCGCCGATGTGGCCCGTCCCTCGCCGAGGAAGTCCGCCAGCGCGACGCGCGCGGTCCCGCTCTCTTCGAGCACCAATTTCTGCTTCGGGCTGCGGCTGAGACCGCGAAATTCGCCGATGAACTCGCGGACGGTGCGGCGGTAGCCGTGGTCCTCGTCGCGCGCGACGTGCGCCGACATGTAGCGGACGAGGCGCTCGGCATCGTACCAATGGGGACAGGTCGGTTCGCTGGGCAGCCACTTATGCCAGCGGGGGTTCGAGGCGGCGATGTCGATCAGGCGCTCGCCGTCCCAGTCGACGGTGAGGGTAAGATGCGGGTTGAGCCAAGCGAAATCTTCGGCGATTTGTACAAAATGCGGTTTGGCCGCTGCGAGAATTGAGCTTGCTGAACTGGGCCAGAGGAGGGTGATGCGGGTGCCATTTTGTACAAGAGACGGACCGTTCGTCCGGGTGATCTTCGGTTCCTGCCGGATGTGATCGACGGCGAAGGTGATGCGGTGCTGCACACCCTGCGCCTCGATCACCGTCTCGCCCGAAGCACCGTCGAGCGCGAACGGCATGGCGAGGATCGTCTTCAATGCATTGCCTTGCGCGCCACGGGTCGGGCTGACATAGGCCTCGCGGCTCGACACCCGAACGCTGTAATCGAGAATATCAACGATGGTCTCGGCAGCGAGACCAGAGCCGTTGTCGGCGACGCTGATCGACCCCGGATCGGTCGTCACGCCGACGGTGATCTCGGGCGCACGCCCAGCCTCCTCGGCATCGTCGAGCGCGTTGTCGATGCACTCCTTGAGCACGACCAGCGGCCACTGCTCGACGCCGTGCCCGATCTGCGCGGTGAGTTCGCGCCGTCCGACAAAATCGAGCAGGCGCGAGGTCTTGAAGGCAACGCGGTCGAGCCGTGGGGTCGCGGCGCTCACTGCCCGTCCTCCGGTGCACCGTCATCCGGCATATGGGCGCGCAGCTCCTTGCGCGCGTCCTCGCGGCTGGCGCCGCGCTTACCGCGATCCTTGGCGAAGGTCTCGCCAGCCCGCAGCACGACGTCGACATCGCCGAGCGGCACCGACGCGGCGACCCCGGCGCCGCTGTCGTGCAGGACATAGACCATCAATGTGCCGGGGATGTGCACATATCGGTCGGGTCACGGATCTCGATCCGCGCCGCGCTCCGTGTAGTGGGATAATTGCCGGCCTGCCGGGGGCGCTTCGCCTCGCCCATTATTGCGACCTCTCAACAACCGGCTTGACCTTTTTTGGTCGCGGTCCGCGCGGATACGAACCGCGCCGCTCCCCTCGCCCATATAATGCTATCATTGGTGTTATGATGGCCAAAAAAACACGGGGGGTTATGTCACCTCGCGATCCTCTCCAGCGCGGCCGCAAGATCTCGACTGATCGCCGTCAAGTTGACCACGGAGAAGGCCCGTGGTGCCTTCTCCAGGAAATACGGCCACGCGCCGAGGCCGCGCAGGATGAAGTAAAAGGGTGTGGGGGTCGGGCCGTTGCCCTCCCATTCCGGCGGGACGCGCCTGAGCTGCTTCAATGGATCGAAGCGCGCCAGCTCGGCTTGGCTGGTGTCCGGCGGCAACAGGATGACGAACATGTCGCCATAGGCGCTTGCCGTCGGCGAACGGCCATCTGGTAGCCACTCCGCGACGATCTTGGCGGCCATGCGGGCGATATGCTTCGGCGCGTGCCCGACGGCTTCGAGCTGGAGGACGACAAGCAGTTCGAGCGCCATCGCAGCCGTGTAGTCGATAAATGAGCCGGTCCCTGGCTTCGGAAGCGCCGGGACGCCGAAGTCGCGAAGATGCCGGATGCGCGCGCGAAACGCGCCGACACGCTCGGTCGGTACGCCGAGGACGTCGGCGAGCGCCAGCTCCATCTGTTTGTATTGCACCGGGCCTCCCGCGAAGATGGCTACCACATTGTGGCACCCGACCAGACCAGATTGCAATGCTGATTTTGGTGTTGTAGAACCGAGATTGGTGTTAAGCTCATGGAATGGAACGGAGTGCCCTCGCTCACTGCTAGCTTAAGCCCACATACCCATGCCCGAATCCGAATCCGAAGCCCGTGGCCGGGTCGCGACTCTGCCCCGGCTGTACAGCGAGGGGCAGGTCGCCGAGGTGCTCGGCTGTTCGACCGCGACCGTAAAGCGCGAGCGCCAGCGTGGCCGTCTCGGCTTCACCCGGATCGGCGGGCGCATCCGATACACCGAAGATCAGGTTCGACAGTACCTTCAAAACCAACGTGAGGACCCATGCCCAAACGCGAAGAGCGACCGTTCAAGCTCGGCGATTATTGGCTCAGCCGACGACCAAACTCAGACCAGTGGTGCAGAACCTGGTTCGACGCCCCCACACGACAAACGCGCCGCGCATCTCTTGGCACAGACGATCTTCAACAAGCCCAACTGAAGCTCGCGCAGTGGGTGGTCGAAAACCAGGAACTACGGAACGCGCGCCCGCAAGACGTGCCGCTGGCGACCGTGCTGATCCACTATTGGCGAGGTCACGCCAGTAAGGTCCCGAGCGCCGTGCAGGCCAAGATCGCCTGCGGAAAGTGGAACGACTTTTTCGGGGAGGCGGTGATCTCCGACCTGACCCTGCAACGCCAAGAGGCGTTCGTCGCGCATCTGCGCGCCAGCGCGTTGTCGGATGGCTACATCTCGCGGGTGCTGTCGGTCGGGCGGGCCGCGCTCAACCGCGCCTGGAAGCGCCAGGAGATCGTCTCGGCGCCATTCATCATCGATGTCGATAAAGGCGCGCCGCGAGAGCGCCGCTTGTCCGAGGCCGAGATGCTCGCCCTGCTCAACGCCGCAGCGACCGTGCCGCATCTCCTGACGTACTGCATGATCGCCACCAATACGCTGGCGCGCCCGGAAGCGATCCTCGATCTCAGTCCGTTCCAGATCGACATCGAGAACCGCCTGATCCACCTCAACCCGCCGGGGCGGCGGCAGACGAAGAAATACCGACCGGTCGTGCCGATCACCAACACGCTGCTGCCGTATCTCGTCAACGCGCAGGCGGAGCGGATCGTCAATTGGCACGGCAAGGCGATCGACAGCGTCAAGATCGGATTTCGGGCGATCGTCAGGCGCGCGAGCCTCTCCCCGGATGTGACGCCCTACACGCTGCGGCACACGATGGCGACCGAGTTGCGCCGCCGGGGCGTGCCGCCGTGGGAGGTTGCCGGTCTGCTCGGCCACAAGGCGGGCTCATACCGGACCACCGAAATCTACGCGAAATTTGACCCGGACTACCTTGGAGCGGCAGCCCGAGCCATCGACGCCTATTTCGAGGATCTCGGGCGGGGTCGGCGATCAGTCGTCGCCGCCCCGGTGCGTGCTAGCAGCGTGCTAGCGGTTCGCGGACCCTCCCCGCAAGTCCTTGATTTTGTGGTGGGCGCGACAGGGATTGAACCTGTGACCCCTACGATGTCAACGTAGTGCTCTCCCGCTGAGCTACGCGCCCGCGCCGCGCGACGGTGACCAGCATCTAGCGAAAATGCCGGTCGGTGGCAAGCGTCGGCGGCGTGCGCTCGATTGCGGCGGGCCGGCGACGGCAATATTCTGCCGCCGGAGCGCGACGGCGAGGTGGGGATGCGGGGCCGCGTGATGGTGCTGGCGGCGCTTGTTGCGGGCGGCGCAAGCGCGGCGGCGATGGCCGCCGGTTCGGGCAATCCGACGACCGACCGGCTGCTCGCCGAGCCGGAGAGCCGGCGCATCGTAATCCTCGCCAACCTAGCGCCCCACAATTGCGTCGGAACAGCGGCCTTTCTGATGGGGGTCACCGCGTCCGGCCGGGCGAAGGGCTATGCCTATTGGAGCGTCGGCTGCCAGAACGGCCAAAGCTACGTCATTCAGATAAGGCCCGACAAAAAAGGCACCGCGATCGTCGAGGATTGCAAGATACTGCGCGGCACCGGCCGCGAATGCTTCAGGCAATTCTGAGGCGCGGCTGACTACCAGCGCAGCGGCGGCCGGCAGACCGAATACCAGAGGCCGAGATTCTGCTCGCGCCAGTGCGGATCGTTGCAGTTCTTTTCGACCATCGTCGCCGATTCGGTGGCGCCCGGCTCCGCCACCGGCGTGCCGCCGGAGCAGGCGCCGAGCAAACAGGCCGGCAGGAAAAAGGCGGCGTGGAAGAAGGTTGCCAATCTCATCGGCGCGGCCTCCGTGCGTCGATGCCGGATCGAAGCCGAAGGACGGTCGGGTGTTCGAGGCGGCAGCATCGAGCTTTATGCCGTGGTGCGGCAATTTCGTGGCAATCGACCTTGGCGCGAGCCGGCGCGCGGGTTTGTCGGTTCGGGTCCCGCCGGCGCTGGTGTCGCGACCGCCTGGGCGATATTAGGATCGGGGCCGGTCGCCCGGCCGGCCGAGGAGCGCGGAGCAGGGCCTCATGAAGAGCGACGGCAGGGCGCGGCAATACCGCAGGGATACGCTCGTCACCCATCTCGGGCGCCATCCCGAGGCGCAGATGGGCGCGGTCAACCCGCCCGTCTATCACGCTTCGACGATCCTGTCGCCGAACATGGCCGCATGGGAGGCGCGGGACCCGGCGAAGCGGTTCGAAACGGTTCGCTATGGTCTCTACGGCACCCCGACGACATTTGCGCTCGAAGAGGCGCTGGCGGCAATCGAGGGCGGCTACCGGGCGATGCTGATGTGCTCCGGGCTCGCCGCGATCACTGCCCCGCTGCAGGCCTGCCTCAAATGCGGCGACCATTTGCTGATGGTCGATTCGGCCTATGGGCCGACGCGCAATTTCTGCGAGAAGGTGCTGACCCGCTTCGGGGTGGTGACGACCTATTACGACCCGCTGATCGGCGAGGGCATCGTCCGGCTGATCCGGCCCAACACCCGCGTCGTCTATGTCGAATTGCCGGGCTCGCTGACCTTCGAGGTGCAGGACGTTCCGGCGATCGCCGAAGTGGCGCATGCGTCGGGCGCCACAGTGCTGATGGACAACACCTGGGCTTCGCCGTGGCTGTTTGCGTCGTTTGCCCATGGCGTCGACGTATCGATCCATGCCGCGACCAAATACATCACCGGCCATTCCGACGTGATGCTCGGCGCAGTCATCACCAGCGAAGGCACCTACCTGCCGGTGCGCACGATGGCGGCCGATCTCGGCCATTGCGCCGCACCCGACGACGCCTATTTTGCGCTGCGCGGATTGCGCACGCTCGGCGTCCGCCTCGAGCGGCACCAGCAAAACGCGCTTGCCGTAGCCCGTTGGCTGCAGACCCGGCCGGAGGTGGCGCGCGTGCTCTACCCGGCGCTGCCCGAGGATCCCGGCCATGCGCTGTGGCGGCGCGACTTTACCGGCGCGAGCGGGCTCTTCGGGATGATTTTGCAGCCGGCGCCGCGGGCGGCGGTCCATGCCTTGATCGATGCGCTCGACCTGTTCGGCATCGGCTCCAGCTGGGGCGGTTTCGAAAGCCTGATCGTGCCGACGAACCCGGCGCGCCAGCGCACCGCCACCCGATGGGCGCCGGGAGGCCCGACCTTGCGCCTCCATATCGGGCTCGAAGACCCGCAGGATCTGATCGAGGACCTGGAACGCGGCTTTGCCGCTTTGCGCGCCGCCGCGGCCTGACCCTCGTCGGACAGATCGGGCATCACGGCGTCGGTGTGATGCAGCACCGAGCCGAACGGCACGCGGGGTGTCGCGCCGGGGCGAATTGGGGCGCCGGCATCAGCGGCCCTGCGGCCGCTCGGCCACGGCGGCGCTCTGGGCGCGACGCCAATCTTCGACGGCCTGCCGCGCGGCGGGGTCGGACAGTCCGAGGATCGCCGCCGCGAACAACGCGGCATTGACCGCCCCCGCCTCGCCGATGGCAAAGGTCGCGACCGGGACCCCGGCCGGCATCTGGACGATCGACAACAGGCTGTCGACCCCCCTCAGCACCCGGCTCTCGATCGGTACCCCGAGCACCGGGAGCGGGGTCAGGGCCGCGATCAAGCCAGGCAGGTGCGCCGCCCCGCCAGCGCCGGCGATCACCACCCGCAGGCCGCGCCCGCGGGCGCTGCGGGCATAATCGAAGAGCCGCTCCGGCGTGCGGTGGGCCGAGATGATCCGCGTCTCGGCGGCGATCGACAAACCTTCGAGGGTGGCCGCGGCGTGCTGCATCGTCGGCCAGTCGGACTGGCTCCCCATGACGATGCCGACGCTTGCCGCCGGGTCGGCCTCGCTCATCGCGTTCCTTTGGGGTGCGGGTGGAAAGGGGCGGCATTATAGGGGCGCGCGCCGCCGGCACAAGCTCGCCCCGGGCCATTGGTCCCTTCGACACGCAGGGTCTCAGGCGATAATGTCGGGCAAGAGCTCGCTTTCGATCTTGGAGATCTGGTCCTTGAGCCAAAGCTTGCGCTTTTTGAGGCGGCGCAATCGCAGCTGGTCGAACGGCGCATGCTCGGCGGCGTGCGCGATCACCTCGTCGAGATCGCGATGCTCGATCTTGAGCGCGGCCAACTTCGCCCGCAGCTCCTCCACATCGAGGTCCATGAGGGGTGCCCCGAGGTTGCGGGTTCATCATAGCATCCTCTCGCGGCCGCGGCACGAGGAAGCTGTCGGGCGATGCGCGGTGTCATCCTGCGCCGCCCTCCGGCGGCCGAAGGGGCTCGCCCCAGCGCCTGACGGTGCCGCTGTCGAGACCGAAGAGATCGAGGGTGCGGCCGAGGGTCTGATCGACCATCTCGGCGATCGACGCGGGCTTTGCGTAAAACGCCGGCACTGGCGGCGCGATCACCGCGCCCAGTTCGGAAAGCGCCGTCATCGTCCGCAGATGGCCGGTGTGGAGCGGGGTTTCGCGTACCAAAAGCACGAGCCGCCGCCGCTCTTTCAGGGTCACATCGGCGGCCCGCGTCAACAGGCTCGTGGTCACGCCGCTGGCGATCTCGGCCATGCTGCGGATCGAGCACGGCGCCACCACCATGCCGCTCGTCATGAACGAGCCCGAGGAGATCGGCGCCGCGATGTCGCCGAACGCGTGGACGACATCGGCGAGGGCGCGCACCGCCGCCGGTTTCAGACCGGTTTCGAGCGCCAGCGCGATCTCGGCCGAGCGGCTCATGACGAGATGGGTCTCGACCGCGAGCGGGCGCAGCAATTCGAGCAGCCGCACCCCATAAATGATGCCGGAGGCGCCGGTTATGCCGACGATCAAGCGGGGGATTGCCGCTGCCTGCGCCATCGCGCCACCTGTCTCGCTATGCGGCCGACGCCTATCTTGCTTGCACGCGCCGGCGCCATGCGATGCGGCCGGCGTTAGCATCGCCGACGGTCATCGTCCAGAGGAGGTCGTGCGCATGTCGTCGCAAGATCGCATCGAGGCGCTGCGGGCGCGGCACGCCGCGCTCGAACGCGCCATCGACGAGGAGAACAAGCACCCGTTTCCGAACCAGGATGCGATCTCCGATTTGAAGCGGCAAAAGCTGCGCATCAAGGATGAACTCGTGATCCTCGCGCGGCAGTAGCGCCGCGCCGCTCACGGCGGGCGCCGGGCCAGCGCCCGCAGATCGAAATCGGGGTCGGCCGCCTCGTTCGGCGAGAGCCGGGGCGCGCCGAGGAGAAGGCGGCGCGCGACGACGTGGTCGGCGGGACGATTGACCGATTCGACGCCGATCAGGCGGCTGTCACGAAAGCAGAACACCGAGAAACTGCCGCCCGCCGGGTCGCCGCGCAGGACCGTCCGGTCGCGCCCGGCGGTGAGGCCGGCAATCTGCAACTTGAGATCGCGCTGGTCGCTCCAGAACCAGGGCACCTTGTCGTAAGGCTGCGGTGTGCCGGCGATGGCGGAGGCGACCGAGCGCGCCTGATCGACCGCGTTCTGCACCGACTCGAGACGAACCCGTACCCGGGCAAAACGGGTCGGAAAATTGGCGCAGTCGCCAATTGCCGAGATCGCCGGATCGGCGGTCGCGAGCCGGGTATCGACGACGATCCCGTCATCGATGCCGAGCCCGGCTGCCGCGGCGAGTTCGGTATTGGGGATGACGCCGATGGAGACGAGGACGAGGTCGGCGGCGAGGCGCCGGCCGTCGCCGGTCTCAACGCCTGCGGCGCGGCCATTCTCGCCGAGAATCCGTGCGATGCCGGTGCCGAGCGAGACCACCGCCCCCCAACGCCGGTGCGCCTCGGTGAAGAAATGCGAGACCGGCGCCGACACGACTCGGCCCATCGGCTGCGTTGTCAGCTCGACGAGGTGGACGGCAACGCCGGCGGCGAGCGCCACCGCGGCGAATTCGAGACCGATGAAGCCGGCGCCGACGACGACCGCAGCGCTCGCCGCAGCGAGCCGCTGCCGCAGCGCATCGGCGTCGGCGAGGGTGCGCAGCCCGAGGACGCCGTCCAACTCGGCGCCCGGGACCCGCAGCGGCCGGTTGCGCGCGCCGAGCGCGAGGACGAGATGGTCGAAGGCGATGGCGCGGCCCGAGGCGAGTTCGAGCCGCCGCCCGCGCCGGTCGATCGCCGCCACTCGCTCATCCGTGGCGAGCTCGATGGCCGCTTTTTCGTAGAATGCTTCCCGCCGCAGCCATACCGCGTCGAGGCCGGCCTCGCCGGCCAAATAGGATTTCGACAGCGGCGGACGCTGGTAGGGAAGCACTCCCTCGTCGCCAAACAAGAGGACGCGGCCGGCAAAGCCTTCCTGGCGCAGCGACGAGGCGACCTGAAAGCCGCCCTGGCCGGCGCCGACAATGGCGACGACCGGATCGGGCATCAAACCTGCGTCGGCGGCAGGTGGACCGTGAGACCGTCCATTTCGGGCGTGACCACCAGCTGGCAGCTCAACCGGCTGTTTGCCTTGCGGTCGCTCGCGGTGAATTCGAGCATCGCCTTCTCGTCCTCGGACTGCGCCGGGCAGAGCGGCAGCTGCTCCGGCTCGACATAGACGTGGCAGGTCGCGCACATCATCTCGCCGCCGCATTCGGCGACGATGCCGTCGACGCTGTTGAGGATCGCCGCGCGCATGACGCTGGTGCCGAGCGGGACATCGATCGCTTCCCGCGTGCCGTCGGTGTGAACATACGTGATCAGCGGCATCTCATTCCTATCGAAGGGTTGCGCGGCTCGAACCAGGATCTAAATCCGACCCTCGCCGACGGCGTCAAGGGTATAGCGCGATCGAGGCCGCGGCGAACCGGGCGGCGCAATGCCACGGCTCCTGCGGCCGGTAGGGGCAGCATTCGAGGTTGGCGAAGACGAGGTCGGCGGCGGCGAACTCGCCCCGCACCAGCGCGAACGGCACCAGGGATCGGCGACGCTCAGCAAATTCACGTCGCCGGCGAGGATCATCCGCATCGCTGCACCGCCCCCCATGGTCCGCAGGCAGCATAGCGATCTAGGCCGGTTGCGAATATCCCCCCGGCCGAGGGCGGTGACCGCCCTGCCGCTCAGCAATTGCCGCGCTGGTGCCCGCAGATGAACCGGCGCATGGCGCTGAAGAGCTGGTCGAATTGCGAGGCGCCGATAAGCCCGGTCCCGCCATACGAGGTGACGCCGACGATCACGTCCCCGCCAAACGGCACCGGCGGTGCCCCCCGCCGGGTTCAATCCGAAATCCTGATCCAGGGCCCGCCGAAGGCGCCGCTGCCCATGTTGCTGCCCTGCACCCAGGTGTTGACCCCGCCAAAGCCCGAGGTCTGGGCATCGTTGCGCTGCATCAACATGCAGCCGTCGAGGTTGCAGGGGTAGGCCAGGGTCGTGAAGTGATTGAAGCCCAGGCGAAGGGTCTGCCAGCCGAGGGCGCCGACGACCGAGCCCAATGTCTTGCCACCCTGGTCAATGGCCTCGAGCAGGGCGAAATCGGCCGGGTTCGGCAGGATGCCGGTTGAGAGCCAGCCTACCGGGACCACGTGATAGCGAGCCGACCATTTGCCGTAGGGTGCGGCGCCGTTGTCAAAGGCGGGGACAAAAAAAATTCGTGTAATAAAACCGCTGATCCGCAGATCGGCTCCCTTTGGCGACGCACTGCGCGGCGGTCACGATCACCCGCGGGCCGTTGGTCGCGGCGCCGCAGAACTGCTCCTGCCGGGTCCGCGGGTTGAAGAAAAACAATTTGCCGACGGCCCGGTAGGGATAGGCGTTGACCGCCGGCGCAGTTTGTCCGGTGTTTGGCGGGATCACCCGGCTCTCGGTGAACACCCCGCCGCCAAAAAACGCATTGGGGACGGCACCGGACGGCGCGATGCGGTCGAGGTCGACCGGAGCATGCACCAGATCGTCCGGCTGCGGCGGGATCCATACGGTCGGCGGTGTGCCCGGTCCGCCCTCCGATTTCCCCGCGGCGGGTGGTGCGGCGGTAAGCGGCGCCGGGGCAAAGCCGGCGGGCAGAGACGCTTCGAGGAGCGCGGCGTTGAGCAGCCGACGCGGGGTCCAGAAGGTTTCGCTCGCCGGCGCCACCTCGGCGCCGACAAAGCCCGGTCCCGCCTGCGCCGCCGCCGGGGCGGACAGCACCGCTCACAGCGTCGCCGGCAGGCCCAAGCCGAACAGCATCCGGCCGATGCGAAGCCGCCACCTCATCCGATCTCCCCCGACGCGTTTGCCCGCGTATCCCGTATGCCGGTGCGCCGTCCGGTATCCCCGGCGGTTGCGCCCCTCACCCTCCCCTCTCCCCCCAAGTTGGGGCTACGGTATTCACAGCTCGTCGAGCTTCGCATAGAGATCGTCATTCCGGGGGCCGAGCGGAGCGAGGCCGCCCGGAATCCATGAACACAGGCCTCTGGAAAATGGGTTCCCGGAATGACCCCCCCTGTAGCGGCATTTCCCGCAAGGCCGCCTCCCAAACTCTTCGTGACTGTTCATGAAATTGTGTGAATGCCGTAGCCAACTTGGGGGTAGAGTTGAGGACGGGCGCGGTGTCGCGGCATCGCAGCGATCCGGTTCCCGTCCCCGCTCATCGGTAGGGTCGAGGACTGGCGCGCCGGTTTAGGCCGAGGTTTGGGTTCCCTGTTGTCTCGCCCTTTCGTCTGCGAGTGTCCCAGCATTTCGACCATGCCACGTTTCCAGCCCCCGCCACGTCGAACGCAGCGTGCGGATTTCCCGCACTGCGCTCTCCCATTTGCTTCATGTCGAGGGTTATGGGACCTAGCCTGCCGGGGCGACTTTCGGCCTGTCGCGTCGCACTCGATAGCCGTTGAACAGCCCTAGAGTGTCGTACAGCCACCGCCTACTCCATCGTTCCCAGCCGAAGCCCTTTCGTTGCTGAGCCCGCGCCAGATGGCGCCTGACCTTCTTCTCCACCCAATCCTTGATGAAGCCGAAGCACTCGCTGGAGTGCCCAACCGCGAAGTAGTTCACCCATCCCCGGAGCACCGGATTGATCAGGGTCAGCACCCGTTCGATCGGTTGCGACCGGTATCGGCGGAACACCGCTTTGAGCTCCCGCATTAGTGCCGTCCGCTTTTTGAGCTTGGGCGTGTAATGCGGGCGCCACGCTCCGCGCAAACTGCGGAGGTAGCGGAAGTCGAAGCCCAGAAAGCCGAAGCTTTCACCGCGTTCAAGGTCGACTATACGGCTCTTTTCATCATTGATTTCAACCTGCAACTTACCGAACTCCTCCCGCAACCGTTGGTCCACCGCCCCAACCAGCCAGTCGTGTCGCTTGTAGGCGTCGACCAAGATCACCAGATCGTCAGCAAATCTTGCATATTCGATGTAGGTGTACTTGCCATTGCGGGTGACCTCCCGCGCTCGCTCCAGCATCCGATCCACCTCATTGAGGTAGAGATTGCTGAGCAAGGGCGAGATGACCCCACCTTGTGGAACGCCCTTCTTGCCAGAAGCTTTCAGCATGACCTTGAGAAGATGCATGATGTCTGCGTCATCAACTCGCTTTGCCACTTTTTCCAACAGCCGGTCGTGCCGGACATTGTCAAAATAGGCTCGCAGATCAAAGTCGAGAACACGCGTCTTCCGTTGGACAATTGCCGTGGCTACCCGCTCGATCGCGTCATGTGCTGTCCGTTTCGGACGATAGCCAAACGATCCCGGTTGGAAATCCGCCTCGAAGACAGGTTCGAGGATGAGCTTGAGCGCTCCTTGCACCACCCGGTCCCGGATCGCCGGTATCGAAAGGACGCGGACTGTGCCCCCATCCTTCGGTATCTCCTGCCTCCGGGCTGGAAGTGGCTTGTAGGTGCGCCCGGTCAGTTCGTCCCGCAGCTGCTCGAGCAGCGCCTCCGCGCCTTGCGCCTCGATGGCCTCGAAGGTAACCCCGTCTACTCCCGGGGCCCCATCGTTCTGTTTGCTCATCGCATACGCTGCGCGTAGGGTCTCCATCTTGCAGACGTGGACGTATAGACCCCAGAAACGCCAGGACGGTTCAGCCTTCGCCTTGACGTATATCCTCCGCCTCAGGTCCTGCAAATCAATGGACGCCTTTGTCATCTCGTCCTTGCCTTCCCCTATGGCGGAGGCGTTACAAATGGCAGGGCCCCTTTGCTCCACGGGCATTACTCCGCTTCGTCGCTACTACGGACCCAGCCGCCACCCTCTCGTCTTCGGCCGACTTCCCGGTTTCGCCGGTTATACGGCCTACCTTGCTCCGGCGATTTCTCGCCGGGACGAGGAGGGCTTCTCCAGTTGCTTAGCATGTCCTTGTCACCGTGCTGTCGCTTCCACCCCGCCGAGGTGATCAGCCGTGTCGGTCAGATTTCGGCTGTTCATGTTGCCTTCGCCCTACGGTTGCAGGCTCGGCCCTCGGGGATACTCATTTTCGAGGCCACAACGCGTTCACTTTTGTTACGGCCCGGTGACTCGTGGCCTCCCCTGGGGAGACTTTGTCGATGGGCTTCAGAGTTTCAGTTTCCATCACCTCTGCTATCCAAACTACGGGGCTCTGACTTTTACCCCGGCAGGCTTGTCTCCTGCTGAACATGCCAGCCTTCGCTGGACACACAACCGGACGTGCGGATTTCCCGCATCCGGCTCTCCGACTGGCTTCATGGCAGGGTTCCCGGGGTGGCGGCGGCGGGGGTTCGAAGCGCGTGGATGCCGAGTTCGCCGAACACGGTTTCGAACCGGTATTGGCGGGTGCCGTGCGAGTTGAGCCGGTGCCGGTCCACCAGGAAAGCCCGGACCCGGTCGACGACATGCCGGTTGACGGCGCGGTACGCCAGGGCACAGCTGCCGTAGCGGAAGTAACCTTGCCAACCGCGCAAGAGGCGGTTGACCTGGTTCCGCACGGTCGGCCAGGGCGCGTTGTTGCCGTGGTCCAGCACATCACTGACCTTGCTCTTGATCCTCGCCAGGCTCTTCGCCGACGGGCTGGCCCCGAGATAGCGGCGGCCGGTCAACCGGTAGCAGTGCGGTCCGAAGCTGTAGCCGAGGAAGTCGAAGCGCTCGCTGCGGGCGTATTTGAGCGTGGTCTTGGCCTCGTTCAGCGTGAGGCCGAACCGGCCCATCGTCCGCGCGTCCAGGCCAGAGCCTCGGCCGCCTTGCCGCGGCTGAGGATGACAAAGTCGTCGGCATAATTGACGATGTGCGCCGAGAACGCCTCGCCGCATCGCGTGATCCGCCAGTACTTCAACACGCGGTTGAAGTAGAGGTTGGCGAGCAGCGGACTGATGACGCCGCCCTGCGGCGTCCCCTTCCGATTGCGCTTACCTCCCGCCGTTCAAGCGTCGCCGCTGGCGGGCCGATGTCGTCTTGATCGAGGACAAGGCCTCGGGCACCCAGCTGATCCATGAATTGCGCGACGAGGGGATGCACGCCGCCACCAGCTATCGGCCGCAGGCCGACAAGATCATGCGGATCTACGCGCAGACCGCGATGATCGAGAACGGATTTGTCCATCTGCCCGAAACCGCAACACGTTGTTTCGGCATCGGGCTCCCCTTCTTCAGTGATCGTATCTGCCCGGCCATAGCGCCGCAATTTCGCCGCTGAGGTGGAGTGGCCGATGCCTGATCACGCTTCCGAGAAAGTCTGCCAGGGACAACGCGATCCGAAGCACACGGTCCGGGTCGCAGGTAGGCGTTTCGAGCGGCCCTGGCGATGATATGGGAGCGGCTTCGCGTGGCGTGCCGATTTGGCGGCTGGTGACACGACTGTTGGGCCTAGGCCGATCTGCTCGGCTGGCTCGAAAGCGTTGTCGTCCTTCGAACCGAGCTTGCTCCCAACGTTGAGGGTATCCGCCGCGAACTCGGCCGAGAGAGCGTCCATTACCGCGGTGCGCTTGAAGAAATTGAAAGGCTTTGGGCGGGGTTGCAGCACCGGCCGGAGGCGCTTCTCAAGCGCGACCTTTGGCATCGCCTGTTACAGGTCGCTTACGGCGGCCCCATCGAAGCGCCCGCGCTCTTTTTCGGCACACCTATTTGACGATTGTCGCCAAGTCCATTGCGACCGTCGCGCTCCTCGACGCACTTCCCCCCAACGGCGAAGCACTGCTTTCCGGAGCCGCATTTCGCGCGCTCGGTATCGTCGGCGCCATTAAGAGCGATTTTTTGATTGGCTACTGCTCGATGACGCCGGCGACGAGCTTGTTATGGAGATCGCCAGGCACACCAATCGGTTTAAATTGCGGCAAATCAATACCGACATTTTAAAAGGACTGTATGAATTGCTAATCGACCCCGCTCAACGGCATGATCTGGGCGAATATTACACACCAGACTGGCTGGCGGAGGGGATTGTCGAGACCGTAATCACCAAGCCTCTAAAAGATCGCGTCATCGACCCAGCGTGCGGCTCCGGAACATTTCTTTTTCATGCCGTAAGGCGGCTGCTTGCGTTTTCAGAAAATGCCGCCAAAGCCGGCGCCGATGCTGTAGCGCTGGCTTGCGAGAAGATTGCCGGTATTGATATTCACCCCGTGGCGGTGATTTTTGCCCGAGCTACGCATCTCCTCGCGTTGCAGCCGACCCTAATAACAGGCCGCCCACCGTCCTTCGGCATTCCCGTTTATCTCGGCGACGCCCTTCAGTGGAACGCCCGCGAGTTCATGAACCAGCGGGACCTCGAAATCGTGGTGCCGGCGGCGGGCGAGAGCGCGGATGAGTTGCTCGGCGAGGATCGAGACGATGACACTGGCGACGGACGGGTCATCCTCCGCTTTGCTGCTGGCGTCGCCGCCGCCGAGCCCAGCCTCTTCGACGCCACGCTGGACGAAATGCTCCGTCTCGCTGAGCGAAAGCACACCCCTCCGGCCTTAGCTCGAACTCGCCGAGCGCTCCAATGCCCTCGCCCTCGAAGTCGTCGACCGCAGACCACAACCGGAACCGGCCACCCGGCGACGCTCGATCGACGAGCGCATCACCGCCGCCCTCGCCGAAGCCGCTCACCCGCAACCATTCGCCGATCTGCGCGCCCTGTGCCGCCTGCGCACGACCACCCTCTGCCAGCGTCTGGCCGCCATGACCGCTGCCGGCCGCATCGTCAAATCGGCGGACGGCTACCTCCTCGCCCAACCCTGACCGACTTCCAGTTCCCGCTTCCCGATCTCTCTACAGGGCGCGGGAAGCGCTAGCCGGAAGTCCATCAAAAAACCTGGCTGGCGAACCATCAAAGAGCGCGGTCACGCTTACCCGCTCCGTGAAACACCACAACGCCGGGCGCCAGCTAATGACAGGGATACCTAAAAAAACCGTCTTGGCTTTGACCCCCCAGAGTGGTCGTGTCACAAATCTTTCCTCTTAGCGCTGCAATCAACGTTGCAACATCATCTGGCATTATTGGTATGTCACCCGGCCTACAGTAGTAATTCGCATCACTGAACGAGCCCCCGGGGTTAATGTTGAAGCATTGTAGATATCGTTGCAGCAATGGCGTGCCGTCAACTACCTTGAAAGTACCCGTACCGGCGTTATATTCAAAAACATAAACCGCGTTTCTGGGCGGAGTAGGGCCGTCTTTTTTGGGAATGTTAGTGCCGTCAGCTATGGCTGTGCCGAGAGTGTGTAAGCCCGTACTTGACCAAAAAATGGCGCTTGAAGAACCGAAATACGACGCATTCGATACGAGTTCCTTACGTAATTCCTGTGTTGTGGCACTAGGCCGTGTGGTTGCTACGTCCGTCGTTCCCAAAAACTCATACAAATAATGACCATTGCCGAGCTGCATAAATGGTTCAAAATCCGTTAAGCATGGAGTCCCGCGCACGGGCACCCCCGCGCGAACGATGCACGCGTCAAAGGCTAGAGGCTCGGCTGTCTGAAATGGATTTGTTGTGCCCGGGCTTCCATCTGGGTTGATGTCGTACATTGAATAAACCCACTCCACAGGGCAATAATTATGAGCATCGTCAAACTTTCCTACCATTAGGGGGTAGAGATCGGCATGCTGCACCCCAACCCTTGTAAGAGCAGTACCAATCGCAACGTCTTCAGCATGACGAAAAGCATAAACAACAGGGGTACACTGTGCGCGTATGCTTGAGGTAAACAAAAAGAAGCCACAAAATAATACGAGCGACCAAAGTCGGATATTTCTCATTTTCGTGATCCTCGTGTTAACCGACATTCCGCGGATGCCCGGGGGTTCCAAGGTCGTCATCACCCTTTCGAGCGTCCTCGCAAGGTGGGATCGCTCGCCGGGGCCACGGAAGGCGGTCGAAACCGCCAATTGATTGTACCGAAGCGCTGAGAACTCTCTGCTCTGCCCGCATCAAGGCGTGCCTTACCCGTCGCCATCGGTGGCATCCGAAGAACCCCGATGTCAACTATCCTGGATCATTACTTAACAATCGATGTACGACTTAGCTACCCCATATATTCTGCGAGAGCAGACACGCTCGCGCCGAATCCGAGGAAAACGAGCGGATGGAGATTAGGCAACCAAACACGAGAAGCGACTACGACAAGGGTGATTCCCCAAGATAGGAAGCGGTTGTTCTCGTACTGTAAGATAGCGAGCGCGCCGGCAAGCATGAGGCCCGCTCCGACCGGAGCCAAGCCGGCCTCGACCGTCGCATGCCACGTGCCACCGCGCCAGCGGTTCCAGATACGAGCAGCGCCGTACGCCATGAGCGAAGAGGGAAGAAAGAAGGCGAGTGAGGCCACCAAGGCTCCAGTCCACCCCGCAACCTTCCAGCCAATGAGCGTTGCCAGCAGCGCGCCCGGCCCGGGGGCCGCGCGCGAGATCGCGAACAGGTCGGCGAATTCGCGATGCGTCATCCAGCCGTGTACCAGCACCGCTTGGCGCTGCATCTCGGCAAGTACGGACGCGCCTCCACCGATCGATATTAGCGAGAGTGGCGCGAATATGAGCGCAAGTGCTGCAATAGCTTTGTCATTCTCGGTCATCCCGTCCCTCCAGGGAATGGCGCGTTCCGAGAAATGTGACCGCTATGCTGAGCGGTGCCACGCACAATACCGTCGGCACCATCGGAAAGCGGAGCGCGCCGACCAAGATGAACGTCATCATCAAGAAGACGATCGCGCTCGCTATAGTCGGCACGCGGGCTCCTGACTTCACTCTCGCGCTGGCGAGGCGGGTGCCGGAACTGACGGCCATGCCGATTAGCAGCCCGACCGCAGCGGCGGTCACGCCTGAGAGCATCGCCGGCAAGAGCGGACTGCCCGCAAATTTATGATAGAGGACCTCCAGACCGATGACGACGAAGATTGGTCCGACGAGCAATCCGGTGACGGCGGCGGCTGCACCGCGACCTCCTCGCAATCGATTCCCTACCAGAACGGCAAGGTTGACAACATTGGCCCCCGGCACGATCCTCGCAACCGCCAGCGCCGCGGAGAACTCCTGTTCGCTGAGCCACCCGCGCCGTTCAACGAATGTCCGACGCATCCATGCTGGCACACCACCGCCGAAGCTAAGGAGACCAATATAAAAAAACGAGAAGAAAATCCTCAGCGCTCTTGCTCCGAGATGCGCTCCGGATTTGGGACTAACTTCGCCTGAATAGTTGGCTATTTTGCCCTCCCCGGCGATCAATTCGTCCTTCCGACTCTGATATGGCCGACGCCGGTATTCTTGCTGCATGCCGTTTCATCGCTTTGGGAAGGAGGTTGATCTGGGCGCAATATTTTGCAAGGAGCCGGTGGCTGTCAAAGAAGCGCACGTCAGAAAGGTAACATGGAGCCGTCTATATCGATTCGCTGCGAACACGGCAAGGCTCCGATGCAGGCAGCGACCGGCCGCAAGCCGCGGCTGCTAGTGCTCTGACATATAAGGACAATTTTTGGCAAACCTGGCGCGCCGACGAGGATCGCGGCCGGGGATGCCATTAGGCACAAATTCATCAACCCAGGTTGGTCATGTGTGGATCAGCGTCCCGATCGGCTCTCCGGCAAGCGCACGCGTTAGATTACCAGGCACGAGGCCGTTCACGATGCGAAGGCACTTGGCCAATCTGGCCCGCGTGAGCAGTTCCAATACGACCCGCTCAATCGGCAAGGTGGGAAGCCGCATTCGGATCAGATCAGCGGCCTTGATTTCTGGGATGAACTCAGCATCGGGGTGCGTCTTGGGATCGGCCGTGTATAGCCCGTCCACATCCTTCAACAGAATGATCGAGCGCGCACCGAAGACTTCGCCCACCAGATAGGAACCTGCATCGCTACCGTGTGGTGGAATCTTACCAAGCTCGGGCGGATGTTCCCAGAGATCGTAAGGCGGGATCCCGTTAAACACCGCACCCCGCGCCGCAGCCAGCATCCCCGGTAGTAGCTGCACGATGAAGGGAGCTTCCAGATATACAAAGCCGTTCTTTGCTAACAGGCACGAGACCACATAGGCGTTCTGCGCCGATGATTTGGCAGCCAATAGGGCAAGCGCGCCCGTCGGCAGTCCTAGGTCGAGGCCGACGGATAGGATATGACGCGCCCGCACGCCGGGACCGACGCCCACGACCTGGGTATGCTCCTCTTGGTTCCGCACGATCTCCTCAAGAAGCGGCATGATGGCAGTATGGCCGCGATCCATTATCGAACAACCTCCGATCTGGATCACGTTGAGATCGGGCAGGATGGCTCGGACCGGAGATTCCGTCCCGGCGATGAGCCTCTTATCGACCAGCAACTCGCGCATAAAGCGTGAGGAAACATGGTGCGCGCCGGTCTCCTTGTTCATTCCGACTTCCTTTGAGCAAGGGCATTGAAGATAACGGTTCCCACTGGCTCACCTTCCAAAGCGGCAGTCAACTGCCCGGGCTTCAGTCCGTTCACGAACTGGATCTCCTTGATATTGCGCGCGTTCAGCATGAGTTCCAGCACGGCGCGCTCAACGATGAGATCGTTTAGGTCTTGCTCTAGCAAATCCTGCACGCTGATGCACGGGACGTACGTGGCGTCTGGTTGCTTCTTCGGGTCCGCAGTGTACAGCCCGTCTTCGTCCTTCACGAAAATCATTTTCCTTGCGCCGAACACCTCGGCGATCAGAAAACAGCCAGTATCCGTACGCTGCGGCGGGATTCGGCCCGAACTTGGGTTGGACTCCCAAAGCTTATACGGCGGCATACCCTGGCAGATAACTGCGCCGCGCTCGAAGAGATAGTGCGGGAGGGAGGAAAATTGTTCTGGTTCGAGAAAGGCAACCCCGTGCCGTGCCAAGAGGTAGTGCAGCATCTGCGCGTTCTGCCAGGCAACCGCAGTGCCCAGCACAGTAAGCACGCCGACCGGAAGGCCAAGATCGATAGCCAGGCTGTAGATGTGGCGGGCTCGGGTGCCGGCGCCGGTTCCTAGGATCATTTTGTGGCGATGTAGGTTAGCCACGATTTCATCAACTAACGGACCGACCGCGCTCCGCCCGCGGTCCATGATGCTTTGTCCCCCGATCTTCACCACGTTCGCCCACGGCAGAATCGGGAAAGTCGGAATCTGCTCGGTGGCTTCTTGGATTGCAGCGTCACTGAGGGACCCGCTCACGAGGCGTCTCCCCAACTCGGTAAGGACGGCGTTCTCCGTCGTTTCCTTCATCAAGGCATCTCCTCCCTCCGAAACTTGAAGACCCGCAGCTCGAATGTATGGCGCTCCGGTACGACGGCATCGAGCGAACCAAACTTCCCTAACACCCAAGCCCTAAGCCGGCTAAGTGCCTCTGCCTTGACCGTGTCGGGCAATGCCGAGAACCATGCACCGGTGGAATGGCGCTCCAGAAACCCGCGCGGCGTCCGCTCGGCATTCCACGTCGCGGCCACAACACGAGCGCTGCTGTCTGCCGCTGTTTTCAGCCACAGCAGCACGGCTTCGCGCGCGTTCGTAAAGTCCTGTTGGACGCCTATCTCGTTGAGAATAAACGTGAGATGCTGCTTCATTTGGGTGTCGAGACCGGTTCCGGGCAGCACCGTCCGGCCAACGAATAGCGCCCCGTCTCGGCGCAGGACCCGATTGACCTCGCCAAGGATTCGACGCCACCCCCGCAGCCCTCCGAAGACCTGGATTAGGATTACGGCGTCGAAGCTTGCATCACGAAACGGTAGAAGCTGACCGTCCGCTTGCACCAAACGGGGCTGGCGACCGATTTGCCGCCCAGATCGCTCCGCAAATTGCCGCAACATTCCAAGTGACACATCGACAGCGACATAGTCATTGCCTGCCGCCAGGAAGGGCAGTCCAATCCGTCCAGTGCCTGCGCCGACATCCAAGAAACGCGGCCGGGTTGCCGGGCTCATGGCGGCGAGCATCGCTACCCGGATCGCCTCCACCGCGGCGTCAGGAATACTGCGATGACGGTCGAAGCTTGGCGCTATGGCGTCATATCGGGACATGAAGCAAACCCCGCCCGCTCCGGAACGGATTCGGCAGCGAACCCTCGCGCGTAGTGTATAATATCCCCCTAACACGATTTGTTCGGCCACACCAAGCTTGCCGGAACTGCTGGCGGTCGTCGAGTAAGGAAAGGGCTACCCTTGGCACCTGATCGACCATCTGAACATCGATCCCGAACCCGGTAATTCCAGGAGCCAATCCAGCAGATTGCCAAGGCTTTCTCGGCCTGCCGTGCACGGCGCGGCCGCTATTCAGCCGGTCCCGGCACCCCGCTCTGCAGGTTTCGGAAGAAAGCGGGACTTCCGGGGTGCTTCCGCGGCTCTCACGCATCGTAGTGAGCCCGGATGCCAATGCAGCGATTTTTGCGGGCACCAGCGAGAGCAAACCCATTGTAGCGAAGGAAGGTGAACGCGTGGCGAACTATACAGTGCAGTCAATTCAGCCCGATCGGGTCGCGATCCGTGGACCGGACGGGGAACGAGTTCTGCAGATTTCGTATGGAGCCATGGACTCCACCACGTCTCCGGCGGCAATCTTATCGGACGCCGACGATCCTTTGGCACGCATGCGGCACCCATCGCGTTATCGCCGTGGTCGGGTTTCGGCGGCGCCGATCGACCGCTCCTCTGATCCCAACATCGAGCGACACAGGCACGGATGATCCCCGACACCAAGAGTCGGTTTGGGACGCCGGCGCACCACCCCCAGGTCGCGCCAAGCGGCGCGAGATCTAATGGGCTCTTCGCACCGTCAATGGGAAATCCAAAATCATCGTACCCGTGCTCGCCCAGACAGCTACGCAGGCGCTGAGGCAGCTTTCTTCCGCGGCGCGTCACCCAATGGTCCTTCGTGTCAATGCAACATGCTGTCCGCATCACACGGGACCGGCGGTTGATTGGGACCGGGCAAGATATCGACCCGCTGCATCATGCCGAGGTCCTCATGGGTGATGATATGGCAGTGCATGACAAAGCATCCAACTGTGACCGGATTGAAATGGATCCGGAAAGTAACCGACCCGGGCGGGATTTTATTGATGTTCGGTTGCGGTGGCGGGGGAAGCGGGTTGGTGACTTGCGGCTGGGCGCCGGGCACGATAATCGTATCGTGCCATTCAGGGGTCTCAAGTGGCCGGCCATTTATCTTGGTCACCAAAAAGTGGTTCTGATGAATATGAAAAGGATGGTCGGAGAACGAGCGATTGAATACCGTCCATTCCTCGTAATGGTTGGCGATCATGTTGTCGAATAGCGGCTCGTGTGCAGAAAATAGCCCCTCCTTTTTAAACTCTACCCGGGGAACCTGCGGATCATTGCCCCGAACCCCCTTATCATCGGCATCCCGCATCATCTCCAAGGTGCGGAATGGCGTGCCTCCCCAGTATTTTGCGTTATACTTGGTGAAATACCAGCCGCAACTCGGCAGCCGGTTCTGGGGCACATCCATTATCGTCATCGCCACGTTACTACAAATCTCGAAAGCTACATGTCGCACCGCATCCGGGGTCCTTTTGAGCATTGTTTCGACGCTTGGAAGGCCTGACGGCACGGGTAACGGGTTCGCCGGCAGCTTCATGTCGACAGGAGCACCCGCGACCACGATTGTGGCCAGAGAAATTGGGTAGCTGAACTTCCCGGTGCAGTCGTCGGGCGGGGCGCACGGCAACGGAAAATCAAAGCTCATACGCGAGTTTCGCGGCGCTGGATCGATCCCTGACGGCGAAACCGAGGCCGGCTCAGCGGGGTCCAGTGCCTGGAGGAGGTATTTTCCGGGTGCGCCGGCCTTCACCAAAATGTCGTATCGCTGACCAGGCCCCATCACGAGACGCGCTTTTGTCGGCAGATTGATCATCTTACCGACAGTGATTCCGTCCATCGCAACGATGTGTAGCGCATGGCCTTGCAGAGCCAGAACCATGTTTTCTCCCTGTCCAGCGGCGAGCAATCGCCACCTTTGCACTTCACCCGGCCGCATGTGCAAGGTCGGATTGGTGACGCCGTTGGTGGTGTAATAAAATCTGCTCAGGCCCGGCGCACCATCCAGTCCGAACGTGCTCCACGGGCCTTGCTTACTCACGACCTTTGTACCGAACGGAAAGGTGCCGAACTGGGTCGCCTTTTCGTTCACAAACGGCACGTAGCCTTCCGGGACCCCGCCCGTGAAGTTAGATGCAGTTGCCGCACGAATGACCTGAAAGCCCATGACGAGATCTTTAGCGGCCTTAATCTCCGGGAGATCGTCGAGGGTTCCGCGGCCTCCTTTGACAATCAGAAAACCAGCCATGCCGCCGACCAATTGGTAAGTCACCGTCCCGTGCTTGTGCGGGTGATACCAATAGGTCCCGCTCGGATGATCGGGCGGGATATCGATCTCGATATGGTTTGTCGTGCCGGGTTCCATGTCCCGGAAAATGTTATCCGAGATGCCGCGCGGGGAGACCTCGAGCCCGTGCGTATGGAGGTTGGTCGTGAAGAAATCGTGCGGGAATGCACCCCCGCGGTGCTGGCTCGGTGGCGGGTTGGGCGGCAACTGATTGACGAGATCGATCGAGAGTTTGTCGCCTGGCTGGACCACGAGAGTAGGACCTGGAATGGTCCCTTCGAAGGTCGGAGTGTGGACGATCCTCGTCGTACAGCTTAGTTGATCTACCAATTTATGACCCGGGTCCGGAATACGCGGGCGCAGCGTCGTGTTTAGGACCCCACCAGAGGACACGCGTAGCTGGGGCTGGGGAAGAGGGTTCTCGGGGCACGTCGCAGCCTGTGCGTGACTTGCCGAACCCTCAAATCCGCCGAGCCAAGCTGCTGACCCGGCCAAGAAAAGAAGGCTCGTTGCTAGCACATATTTCTTCAGGGCCGACCAGCGCTGCGCGTCCATCATTTGTCACGTCCCTTTTTCTGTTCAGGCCGATCTGAAATCGGTTCCCGGTCGTTTCATTCACTTGTTTCTCCAGAACGGCATGCGTAGAGTCACATACCGCTCCTGTAAACTTACGGTATCGGCTTTTGCACCGACCATCTTCGGATTGTCAACCTCTTGCTAAGGAGTTTCACCCTATTGTAAAATTCGAGACTTTCATTAGTAATTTCGTCCACCGAACATCATAAAATTAGTCAAAAAGGCGTCATGATTGGGCCGGCAGCCGCTTCACTGCGGACTCATCTCGATACCGCCAATTCAGGTTTGGCGATGGCGCGGGACCGGAAGAGCGAAATCGATTTCTGGAAACGCTTTGCGTATTCGCTCGCCTTCTTACCGTATGGCCCTGTCGGTCGGGGTTTCGGGCTCGGGACCAGCGAGCCAATCGACCTCTCTCAGCTTCTCCGGCACACCATCGATGAAAACCGCTATCCGCTGTCGCCGCAGCTGGCGCCCTTAAAGGGCGATCTTGGAGAAGCTGGAACCGCCGAAGCCCTCGCCCGAGCTTCCGCCACCGCTGAAAGCTTATATGGCGCCTTGGCAAAGGGCAAAGGCGCCGGCAACGCGGATGAATGCGTATCGCGGGCCGCCGATGACGCTCGGCAACGCCGCGGCAGCTAACTAAGGTCCGGTTGATCGCATGATGCAGGGAGTGCGGCCAGAGAAAATTGAGCTAACGGTTTGAATGCCGCTTGGCTACGCCCCCCTGTCCAAACACGAGACCGACATCCCGCACGGCGCCCCGCGGGCTGCGAGCCGCTGCCCGCGCATCCTCAGGCGGGCGCTGGACCCGCCGGAGCTGCACCGCATGGTCGACCGTCTGCGCCGAGATCGACACGCAAGTGGTCTGGAAAGCTCGACTGCCTGTCGGCGTTCGCCGAAGGACATGGAGCGGGTGGCCGATGCCGCGCCGGCATCGATAGGCTGGACGAGCCCGAGCTCGCCGATTTCAGCGTGTGCACGAGAGCTGGGGCATCAGCGCCAAGCACCTCTATCTCATCGACGTCGTGCGCGAGCGCTTCGACTACCCGGAATTGAAGCGCCGGGTGAAGGACGAGCATCGCCGCTGGCGGGCCGATGTCGTCTTGATCGAGGACAAGGCCTCGGGCACCCGGCTGATCCAGGAATTGCGCGACGAGGCGACGCACGCCGCCACCAGCTACCGGCCGCAAGCCGACAAGATCATGCGGATCCACGCGCCGACCGCGAAAGAGCGCGGCCGCAACAAGGGTCGGGACAAAGGCCGCGGCGGCGACATCGACCGATAGGCGATAGGCGGAGGGGGTTGCGTTACGTGACGACATATGGCGTCGTGTTCCATAGCGCTTGCCGGCCGCGGGTTCGCTGAATGCCTTCCGCCGAGCCGATCTTTGAGGACAAGCAGGTGCTGGAGGACGGCGCGATCATCGAGATGCGGATTTGGCGGGTGCCGGCGGCGGTCCCGCCGTCTCCGCATGAGTTCAAATATACGCTGTTCTATGGGCGTCCCGACAACGAGCGCGGCAAAGGCGATCACCGGCATATCGGCCCGGTCGAAACGGGCTACCGCTGCGCAAGTCCGGAGCGGCTGATCGAGGATTTCACGGCGGCCCTGCAGGCGGCGAGGAAAGAAGCACGATGAACGGAGAGAACAAGCAGCCGCTGCAGGTGCATATCGGGGAAACCATCGACGACATGGGCCGCCGCTTTGTCGATGCCTGGCATCGCGCCGAGCGCGGCGGGCTGACGGTAGCGAATGCCGAACGGCATGTCGGCTTCGAGAAATTCGAGACCTTGGCGCGGATCATGACGCCCAAGCGTCTCGAGCTGTTGCGCCATGTTCGTCGCCACCCCCCGCGCAGCGTCTGATCTTTGCCCATAAGTGCCTCTGGACACAGAAAACGGAATGGGCTAGCAAGGGGGCATGGGGCCCCTTAGCCCGAAACAGCAGCTGGAGGCGGCAGAGCATCTGTCATGGATCCGCGCGCGCGTCGGCGCGGATGCGGGCTTGTCGCGCTATCGGCTGGCCAAGGAGGTATGCGAACGGCTGGGCTGGAAGGATCGCCGTGGTCGCGCGCAGGAGATGGCCTGCCGCAAGCATCTGATTGGGCTTGAGCGGCGCGGTGCGATCGTGCTTCCGGCGGCCCGTCGGCGGCCGCCGGAGCGGCGTCCGGCCGAGGTTTGCCCGGCCCCGCAAGTGAGCGGTCGCTTGGCCGATCTGGGGGCGGTCACGCTGCAGCGGGTCAGCGGCGGGACGCCGGAGAGCCGGACCTGGGATGCGATGATGGCGGCGCACCATCCCTGCGGTCGCGCGTCGTTGTGTGGTGAGCGAATTCGCTATCTGATTTGCGGCGCGCGGCATGGTGTGCTCGGCGGGCTGGCGGTCAGTGCCGCCGCGTGGCGGCTGCGGGGGCGCGATGAGTGGCTGGGCTGGGACGACGCCAAGCGTGGCGCCAACCTGACGGGAGTTGTGTGCAACAGCCGCTTTCTGATCCTGCCGACGGTCCGGGTCGCACATCTCGCTTCGCATGTTTTGGGGCAGCTAACGCGGCGGATTGTCGGCGATTGGCAGCAAGCCTTTGCGGTCCGGCCGTGGCTGATGGAAAGCTATGTCGAGGCCGCTCGCCCGGGCACCGCCTATCGTGCCGCCAACTGGATCGAAGTCGGCATGACCGCCGGTCGGGGGCGCCAGGATCGGACCGGCACGGCGCACTTGCCGGCGAAGCGGGTGTTTCTCTATCCGTTGTCCCGGCCGACCCTCAAGCGCCTGTGCGGGGCGCGGCCGGCGCCCGAGCCCAACTGGGTGCGGCAGGAATTCGGCGGTGCCAAGCTCGGCGATCGCCGGCTGCAGCGGCGACTGCTGGATCTGGCCGGGGCGTTCTTTGCCCGGCCCATGGCCAATATCGCGCAAGCCTGCGGTTCGCTGGCCCGAACCAAGGCCGCCTACCGGTTCTTTGATCACCAGCGGGTCACGATGGACGCTGTACTCGAACCGCACCATCAGGCCACCGTCGCGCGCATGCGACAGGAGGTCATCGTGCTGGCGGTGCAGGACAGCTCCAGCCTCAACTACACCAAGCACCCGCAGACCCAAGGCCTCGGCCCGATCGGCAGCCGGCGCGACGGCGCCCAAGGGTTGATCCTGCACAATACCCTGGCCTTGCGTCCCGATGGCCTGCCCCTCGGCCTGCTCGATGTCCAGTGCTGGGCGCGCGATGCCAATACCTTCGGCAAGAAACATCAGCGCCACACCAGGCCGATCGCGGCGAAGGAGAGCTACAAATGGATCCGCCCGCTGACGGAGATCCGGGCCGCCGCCGATCGATGCCCGAACACGCGCATCGTCACCGTCGCCGATCGCGAGTGCGATGTCTTCGAGTTCCTGCAGGAAGCCGACAGCGCCCACCTCGACTTGTTGGTCAGGGCCACCGAAGACCGTGCTCTCCAGCCTGACCCGGGCGACGAGCAGGTTGTGTCCACCAAATAGAGATGTCACTCTTTCTGCCATTTAGAAATGTCACTGTCGGTTGGGGGCGGGCGGCGGGCGGGCGCGCAGCCCCGGCGTAGCGCAGCGCCCGACCGCCGCCCGATGCATGGACGCTTGCAGCCGCACCGGTTGTCTACCGAGCGGGCGTCAGCACGCTCGGCTCGTAGAAGAACCCGGGCGGACAGGCAGGCTCCCGTTGCATCAGTCGCGACCAAAGCCGCGCGGCGGCTCGACGCTTTCGAGATCGGAAAGATCGAGATCACAGATCGCCCGCAGCGCCTCCGCCGTGGCGCTTGCCTCAAGGTTCTGCGGCAGCGCCTGCAGCCACGTTCGGTAATCGTCCTGTAAGGCGACAAGCTCGGCCACGGCCGCGCGCCATCGCTGCGCCCGGCTGCGCCGGTCGGCGGGTCTTCGGTATATGATCCTGGACATCCCGTCGGTGTGCGTCGCGCGAAACCGGGCCTGCCGCTCGGCTGTCGTCATCGCCTTTTCACGCAAGGGCTTAGGGCCTCGTTTCATAGGCTCGCTATTCCGTTACGTAACGAGTGTGTATAGGGCGGCCCTGCTCAGCTCGTGAAAACGCTCAGCCGACTTTGAATAGGCGCGCGTCGCGCTGATCGCGGCGGCGCGGCGCCTTCCTGCTGCGGACCTCTGCCCGTTCGATCTGCTGCTCGCGGATGAAGGCGAGGACGGCGCCGAGCCGCTTGTTCTCGACAATCGCAGCCTGCGGGACGTGGCGCAGCTCATCGAAGGTGCGGTAGGCGAGCGCGACGCCCTTGTAGCGGATTGATAGCCGGCCATCGGGATAATCGACGACAGTGACCCGTTTGCCGATCGCCGCCTTGGCCTGGTCGCTCGGTTCCAGGATGAAGATCACCTTGTCGTATTGCAGCGTCAGCGCTTGCGAAAGGGTGCGCTCCTCCTTCCAGGCAAAGGCGTCCTCCAGATCGTCGCCGGCACGCAGCGGCCGGTGCAGGTCCTTCGCGTTCGCCGGCGGCTTGCCAAAGCGGGCGTTGTAGTCGGCCATGAAAGCCGGCAGCAAGGCGTTCCCTTCGGCCAGGCTGCGCGCGCCGGCTAGCCGCAACTCCTTGACCAGCCGATCCTGCAAGGTCTTGTTCGCCCGCTCGACCCGGCCCTTCGCCTGGCTCGAATTGGCGCAGATGATGTCGATGTTCAGAGCATGCAGCGCACGCCCGAACTGGGTCATCCCGTCACCACCGCTGGCACCCTCGTGGTTGACGCGAAAGACCCCGTGCTTGTCGCTGTAGAAGGCGACCGGCTTGCCCCAGGCCTCCAGATAGGCGCGGGCGGCATGGAAATAGGCGAATGTCGACTCGCTCTCGACGAACTGCAGGTGCATCAGCCGGCTGGTCGCGTCGTCGACGAAGACGAGCAGCGTACATTGCGGGCCGCGGTCCTCGAACCACCAATGCTCGCTGCCGTCGACCTGCACCAGTTCGCCGACACAGTCGCGACGATGGCGCGGCTGGTGGACGCGCTTTCGCCGCTGCTTGCGATCGAGCCACAGCCCGGCCTCGACCATCCATAGCCGCAGCGTCTCGCGACCGAGCGTTATCCCGTGAACCTCGCGCAGCTTCTCGGCCGCCAAGCTCGGGCCGAAGTCCCAATACTGCTCGCGAATGATCGACAGCACCTTGCTCCGAAGCGCCTCGGGCTTGCGCCGGTTGCCCGGACCGCCACGCCGCTTCGAAATCAGGCCAGCAGCGCCCTCGATCCGGTACGCCTTCAACAGCCGGAATACCTGACGCCGCTCGAGCCTCAGCAGCTGCGCTGCCGCCTCGGTCGTCAGCCGCCGCTGATCCAAATCTCGCAGCACCTCGAGCCGCCTCAACTCGCCATCGCTCATCAGCCGAACCGTCACCCTTGACACCCCCCGGAAATCCGCCCGGGAGTGTCATCTCTAATTGGCAGGCGAGTGACATTTTGATCCGGCGCCTACACAGGTGCGCCGCTTGTGGCCTTTTATGGAAAGCCTGCCGGCGGCCGGGCAGATCGCACTCGAGGTGCCCCTCCGCGGCCGCCAGCCGGCCCGTACCGCCCTGATGAGCGTGCGCTTCGCCGAGGTCACCCTGTCGCCGCCGCGACACAAGGCAAAGCTCCCGGCGCTGCGGCTATGGGTCGTGCGCAGCCGCGAAGAAAACCCGCCACCCGACATCAAGCCGCTCGACTGGATGCTGCTGACCACCGTGCCGGTCGCCTCGCTGGACGACGCTCTCCAGCGCATGCAGTGGTATACCCGGCGCTGGGGGATCGAGGTCTTCCACCGCATCCTCAAGAGCGGATGCCGCATTGAAGATCGCCAGCTCGAAACCGCCGACCGTCTGGAAACCTGCCTCGCCATCGACATGGTCGTCGCCTGGCGCATCCACTATCTCACCTGGCTCGGGCGGGCCACCCCCGAACTGCCCTGTACCGTCGCCTTCGAGCCCGAGCAGTGGAAGGCCTTGGTCGTCTTCCACACCCGCAAGCCGCCGCCGGCGCAACCGCCTTCGCTCTGCCAGATGATCCTCTTGATCGCCCAACTCGGCGGTTTCCTCGCCCGCAAATCCGACGGCCAACCCGGTCCCCAAACCCTCTGGCGCGGCCTGCAGCGCCTGGACGACATCACCGCCGCCTTCCGCAGCTACGCTATCGCCTACCCACTGCCCCCTTAGCCCGGCGCCAACCGACCTCGCCGAGCCCATACCAAATCTGCCGTAAACCGACTGTCCGATGCACACATATGGGTAAAGATCAGGCGCAGCGTGGGGGCGACGGAAAATGGTCGGATAGTTATTCCAATAACGGGAGCTTGGGGGTTTCCTTCCAGGCGGGGCGGGCGCGGACCGCGTCGAGATAGGCGCTGACGCGAGGAAATTCGGCGAGGCTGAAACCGGCCTTCTCGACGACGTTCAATATCGGACAATAGGCGCAATCGACGAGGCCGAATTCGGCGCCGAGCATCCACCTGTTGTCTCTCAGATGCGCCTCGACGATTGGCAGCATGGCCTTCAAAGCCTGCTCGCCATGGGCGACGACCGCTTCATCGACCGGAATTCCGACCACCTTGGCGCGGATCCGCATCGCCACTCCGCCAACCGCCGGCATCATGTGCTGCGACAGGAAGAAGAGCCATTGCAGGGCCTGCGCCTGCCCCGCCGCCGAACTCGGCCAGAGCCGGCCGGTTTTCTGCCCCAAATAGGCGAGGATCGCCTGCGACTCGGTCAGCCTCAGGTCGCCGTCGACGAGCACCGGAACCCGACCGGCCGGATTGACCGCCAGAAACGCCGGCTGTCTCTGCTCCCCTTTCGCCAGGTCGACCGGGATCTTTTCGCAGTCCAGCCCCAGTTCCAACAGCGCGAAGGTGACCTTCTGCGGATTGGGCGACGGAAAATGGTAGAGCTGCACACCTGCCTCCTCTGCTATCGATTTGCCTCTTCGAGATAGTCCGCCAGCACGATGTCCCAGCCGCCGGCGAAGCTCTCGCCGGGTTCGCGCATCTGCGGGCCCACCTCGAACCCGCGATGCGCGAGATCGACCCGCGTGCCGCCCGGCTCGGCGGCGAACCGGTCTTCCACTTCGGTCGGCGCCTCCCAATCGGCAGCGTTGCAACTGAACACGGTCAGGTGCGGTCGTCGAGAAAGATCTCGTTGGCGCTCGCGGTCGAACGAAAAACCGCGCTCGAGCGGCCACCGCGGCCGGTCTCCCGGGTGAAGACCGTAAATGCCCGTTCCGGCGGGCGGCGAACGCCGAGAGCCTCTCCCAAAAGCATCTTGCCTTGGACCCGGACGGCAGACTTCCGGGTTACGTGACTCGCTTGACGGCGAAGAACGATGTGGACGGAGGAGCACCGTCGGATTTATCGCCGGGAGGGCTACGGCTATCCGAGCGATCCGAGGGATGCAGAGTGGGCGCTTCTGGAGCCGCGGATCCCCGGTCGAGCGCACTTTCTCCCGATCCGGACGAAATCGGGTGCGCCCCCTATGACGGACCCATCATAGTATGACCCATGACGATGAAAACGCGGATCGAGATCGATGCCGGCACGATGACTTTTTCTTCCGGCCTGCTGCCCGAGCTGATTGCTGCGCTGCGCTGTTGCCGCCCGGGTGACCTGCTGGCCGTCATCGGCCGCGAGGCGGACATCGGCGCTGATCTCGAGGACCTGGTGCCGCTTCACTCGAAACACCTTGATCGACACCACGACCGCGCCGGGCCGCACGCGCTGGGTGATTCGCTGCAGCGAGGCGCCGGCGGCTGCCGCCGCCGATCGCCCCGTCGGATCCCGCCTCTGGCTCTACACCAATTTCGATTGCAACCTGCATTGCGACTATTGCTGCGTGCGCTCCTCGCCCAAGGCGCCGCGGCGGGCGCTCGGCCTCGAGCGCGTGTGGCGGATTGCCAATGAGGCAGCCGAGCTCGGCGTCAACGAAATCTTCGTGACCGGCGGCGAACCCTTTCTGCTGCCGGACATCGGCGAGATTTTGGCTGCGTGCGCCGCCACCGCGGCGACGACGGTCCTCACCAACGGCATGCTGCTCGCCGGGCGGCGTCTCGAAACGCTCCGCTCATTGCCGCGCGATCGTGTGACCTTGCAGATCAGCCTCGACAGCCCGGAGCCCGCGCGGCACGACCGCCATCGCGGCAGGGGCACGTGGGCGCGCGCATGGAGCGGCATCGAGCGCGCTCGCGCGGAAGGGTTTCGGGTGCGGCTGGCGGCGACCGTCTCGACCGACGCCGAGGCCGAGGAATTCCGCCGCTTCCTCGATGCCCAGCAGATCCCGGACGAGGATCGTGTGGTCCGCCACATTGCGCTGCGCGGCTTCGCCACGCGGGGTATCGCGCTGGCTCGCGCCGATTTGGTGCCGGAAATCACGATTACGGCGGACGGTGTCTACTGGCATCCGGTCGGCGCGGAGGACGCCGACTTGCTCGTCACTTCGGACATTTTTCCGCTCGCCGACGCCTTTGCCGCCGTGCGCCGCGCCTTCGATCGGGAAAGCGAGCATCAGCGTCGGTTGGCGAGGATCTTCAACTGCGCGTGACAGGCCGCGCGATAGAAGGCGCGCGGCAGCTACCTCATTTCAGGCGTCGGCCGATGTCGCGGCCGGACGGTTCAAGAACCCCTGTTGCGCAGCCGCTTCCCGCAACGAACCATAACCATCGAGGTGCGGCGCCACCCAGCGGCGGAGCCCTTCGGCATCGAGCACAGCACGGTGACTCGGATTGTCGTAGCTCATTCCGGACAGGGCGTCGGCGAACTGCCGCTCGGCTACCTGGTCAAGATCGGGTCGGGCGGTGAACATGCAATGATTGTAGGGCGGCGACGTCCAGATCTCGCTCAGCGCGCCCTGTCGGCACCAGGCGCTCGCTGCGCACCGCGTTCCAGAACGGGCTCCCGATTGCGCCGGCATCGGCCCGGCCGTCGAGGACGGCGCGGACGACCTCGGCCTCGCTCGTGCCCGTGTCGCCATGCTTGCCGATGTCGCTGTTGAAGCGCAGCGTGCGGTAGTCTTGCCCCTCGACCAGGCCTTGCCGCGCGAGAAAGTGAACCGGCAGGATCGCCGCATGGCCGCTGTCGCGGCTGCCGAGCGCCAGCGTGCGGTCTCTCAGATCGGCAAGCCCGGTGACTGGACCGCCGCTTACCGCGACGATCTTCGTCGTCCAGGCGAGATCGGTGTCGCGCATGGCGATCGGTCGGCAGCGATGGCCGCTCCACTCGTCGGCCTGCAGATAGGCGAGGTTGGTGTTCCACGCGATGTCGATGCGCGGCGAGGGATCGCCGGGCGAGGCCAGCAGCGCGCTACCTGCGCCTCGTAACTCTGGAACAGCACGACCTCGACGGGCAGATGCGCCTCCTCGTGAAAGTACCTTCGCATGTCCCTCCCAGATCGTGACCACCTTCGGATCGTATGCGACCGCACCGACCCAGATCGTTCGGCTCATGATCATCCTCCCGTCAAGATGGGCTTTAGCCCAATGGAGGCTCTCGGTTACAGCCCGGTCAGTGCTGTGCTCGACGTCAGAAGAGCGGCATTCCCAGGATCGCCTTGGCAATGAACTCGCGCAAGACGTCGCCGGTCGGGGCCATGACGGCGCCCGCATGCGCGTCGCGGAACAGCCGCTCGATGTTCATGTGCCGGGAGAATGCCGCACCCCCGCATGCCCGCATTGCCGCCGAGGTGACGCCAATCGCTACTTCGCCCGCGGCCGCTTTGGTTTCCAGCACGCGCAGCATCGTCGTGTCTCGCGGCCGCTCGAGGTGGTCGACGAGATCGTCGATGCGCGCCGAGAGCCCATCGGTGTCGATCTGCATCGCCGCCAGCAGGGCGCGCAAGGTCGGCAGGCTCTCGCCGAGGCTCTGGCCCAGATGCTCGAACCGGGCGCTCCTGAGATGCGCTGCCGTCCCCGCCACGGCAGCGCGACAGAGGCCCAACGCCACTGCGCCTGTCCCCAGGTTGAATGGCGGCAGCACCACCTCGAGCATCGCCTTGAAGCCGGCGCCGTCTTCGGTCAGCCGGAGCTCGGAAGGAACCTCGCAATCCTCCAAGGTCATCGGTGCGGAGGCATTGGCGCGCAGCCCCAGACCATCCCAGGGGCCTGCAACCGACAGCCCGGGCGCGCTCGCCGGAACGAGATAGAGCGTCGAATCGGTGGGTCCCGTCGCATCGGGCGCGAGCGACGAGACGACGTAGCTCTGCGCGTTAGCCGGCACTGGTCACCCACGATTTCTTCGCCGTCAGGTACACGCCAGCCCCGTTGCGGCGGGCGCGCGAGACCGGCGCCCAGAAGTGGCTGCGCGAGCCGGCTTCGCTGAAGTCGAGTGTGGACAGATGCCGGCCGGCGGCGATCTCTTGCAGCGTCTGTCCGAGGGCGGCGCCCGGTCGAGCAGCGGGATCGTTGCGGCGGCACAGACGTGCATCAGATAGACCATCGCGACCGATGCGTCGGCTTCGGCGAGCGCCGACGGTGACGGCCGCGAAGGTGCGCGGTCCGAGACCCGACCCCCCGAGCTCGGCCGGCAGCATCAGCCCGAGCAGCCCGGCCCGCCCGAGCGCGTCGACAGCTTCGGCGGAGAACCGGCCCTCCTTGTCGTTCTGCTTCGCAGCCGGGGCCAGCACGCTACCGGCTATCTCTGTGGCCTTCGAAAGCGCGGTCTCGTGATTCATGACGCCCCCTCGGCGATTTTCTCGATCTTGCACCCCCAGACCGCGAGCCGCAACATGCGCGCATCGGCGGACTTTACCCGCGATGCTATGAGGCCCGGGGTTCCCGTTGACTACACGATCGAGTGATTCGGTGCGGGATCGCTGGTGCAGCGGCTTGCGTGTCTGTCCCCTCGACGGCTTCGGTCAACCGCCGTCACCCCGCTACCGGAGCGGCCGAGCGCCCACCGAGCGGCACCTGGTCCACACGACGGGCATTCGCTGTTCCATGGATTTCCAGCCGGCTTTCCCTGCGCTGCGCCAACGAAACAGGTGGCATCGGCCATGGCTATCGCGGCTGGGCTGGCCGCGGTCACGAGCCTGGCGGTGACCCTCGCGACCTGTGACTTGCGACCTTCGCTACCCGCCCAGCCGGACAGAATTTCAGTACGCTGGCTAATGCGCTTGCCGTCTGCCAGCGGCGATTCCGGTGCTCTCAGGGCCGTGCGCTGGTTGGAAAGGTGCCGCATGGGGTGCGCGAAGGAGCGGAGGGCATCGGACTGTCGGCCTGTAGAGGCTGCGACAGACGGGCTGCCATAAGCCGCGCCCCCAATCCTGCCGGGATACGGGTTTCGGTCACGATCAGACCCCCTTCGCGGTTTCAGGGGAGTTGGTGGCGTTTCTTCGTCGGGTAAACGCATCCGAGCGTCGCATAGCCTTGCGCGATGCCAGGGCCAGAACCGAGTTCGCGACGGCGCCGGCGCAGCATCTCGCGGCGGATCGGATAGCTGACGGCGGTGAGGGGCGGATTTCGGGGGGGATGGCAGCGACCGGATGGCGCGTAGAGAATGTGGGCCGAGAGAGGGCGGGGCCGTGGAGCGGATCGCGCTGCCTGACTGCCTCGCTGGTGAATTCGTCGGGAGGGACGGGACATGGCGGACGGCGGACTGGTG
Organism: uncultured Alphaproteobacteria bacterium; assembly: GCA_963772295.1. Classification (GTDB taxonomy): domain Bacteria; phylum Pseudomonadota; class Alphaproteobacteria; order ATCC43930; family CGMCC-115725; genus AP-15. Next base: position 913,029 of record CAVYWO010000012.1, on the reverse strand, counting down.
CGCTTTGAGAATATGGACGGGATCGGCGTCGTCACGATCGACAACCCGCCCGTCAACGCCCTGTCGCCCGGCGTGCCCGAGGGCATCGTCGAGAGCATCGAGCGCGGCAACGCCGACCCGCTGATCCGGGCGCTGGTGCTGATCGGCGCCGGGCGCAGCTTTATCGCCGGCGCCGACATCCGCACCTTCGGCACCAACCGGCCGCCGCCGGCGCCCGGGAGGCGGCCGCACCAGATCCTCGACGCGAGCCGCAAGCCGGTCATCGCTGCGATCCACGGCTATGCGCTCGGCGGCGGGCTCGAATTGGCGCTCGCCGCGAACTACCGGATCGCCGTTGCCGGCGCCAAGGTCGGGCTGCCCGAAGTCTTGATCGGCATCCTGCCGGGCAGCGGCGGGACCCAGCGCTTGCCGCGGCTCGTCGGCCCGAAGGCGGCGCTCGAGATGATCACCAGCGGCCGGCATGTGCCGGCCGACGAGGCGCGTCGCCTCGGCATCATCGACGAGCTGGTGCCGGAGGGCGGCGATTTGCGGCAGGCGGCGATCGCCTTGGCGCGCCGCATCGCCGATGTTCGGCCGCTGCCGCGGATCCGTGACCGTGACGAAAGGCTCGCCGAGGCCAAGGCCGAGCCTGGCCTGTTCGAGGCCATGCGCCGGTCGATCGCGCGCCGCGCCCGCAACCAGAAGGCACCCTATCATTGCATCGCCGCGGTCGAGGCCGCGGTGACGATGCCGTTCGACGACGGCATTGCGCGCGAGCGCGAACTCTTCGCCGAGCTCGAAAATTCGCCCGAGGCGCGCGCCTTGCGCTACGCCTTCTTCGCCGAGCGCGAGGTGGCGCGGCTCCCCGACATCCCGCGCCAGACGCCGTTGCGCCCGATCCGGACCGCGGCGATCGTCGGCGCCGGCACGATGGGCGGCGGCATCGCCATGAGCTTTGCCGAGTTCGGCTTTCCGGTGAAGTTGCTGGAGGTCGGCCGGGAAGCGCTCGACCGCGGCGTCGCCCGGATCCGCGCCAATTACGAAACGAGCGTCAAGCGCGGCAGCCTGACCGCGGCCGAGATGAACCGCCGCCTCGCATTGATCGAGCCGGCGAGCAGCTTTGACGACATCGGGCAATGCGACGTCGTCATCGAAGCGGTGTTCGAGCGCATTCCGGTCAAGGAGGAGGTGTTCCAAAAGCTCGATGCGGTGATGAAGCCCGGCGCCCTGCTCTACACCAACACCTCGGGCATCGATATCGACCTCATGGCCAATGCAACGCAGCGGCCGCAGGACGTGGCCGGCACCCATTTCTTTGCCCCGGCCAATGTCATGAAGCTGCTCGAGGTGGTGCGCGGCGCCAAAAGCGCCCCCGACACCTTGCTGACGGCGATGGATCTCGGCCGCAAGATCGGCAAGATCAGCGCCATGGCCGGCAATGGCGACGGCTTTGTCGCCAACCGCAGCCGCACGCCGTTCGGCGCCGAGATGGTCATCATGCTCGAGGAGGGTTGCCTGCCGGAAGAGATCGACAGGGTCATGGTCGATTTCGGCTATCCGATCGGGCCGTTCGCGACCGCCGACCTCTCCGGTCTCGACATCGGCTATGACAGCCGCCGGCGCCGCGCCGCCCAGAACCCGAACTACCGCAAACTGCCGATCGCCGATGCGATCGTCGAGGCGGGCCGCCTCGGGCAGAAGACCGGCGCCGGCTGGTTCCGCTACGAGAAAGGCGACCGCACCCCCCATCCCGATCCCGAGGTCGCGCGCATCATCAACGCGAAGGCCGCCGAATTGGGGGTCGAGCAGCGCCGCTTCAGCGACGAGGAGATCCTGCGCCGGCTGTTGTTCGCCTCGGTCAACGAGGCCTGCAAGATCCTCGAGGAGGGCAAGGCCTACCGGTCCGGCGACATCGATGTGATGTGGCTCAACGGCTTCGGCTTTCCGCGCTATCGCGGCGGCTTGCTGTATTGGGCGGACGAGATCGGCGTGGCCGAGGTCCACCGCCAGATCGCGGCCTGGCACCAGCGCTACGGCGAGCGCTGGGCCCCCGCCGCCCTGCTCCGCCGTCTCGCCGAAACCGGCACCCGGTTCCGCGACGCCAAACCGGGCCCGCCCGGCTGATCCCGGGCGTCAGTCGATCGGCAGAACGAGTGGTGCCGCGGCGGCGCGGATTGCCTCCGGCCACGGCGCCGGGCGGCGCGCATCGAGATCGAGGTGGACGCCGAACTGGCCGAGCCGCGCCAGCTCGGCGCCGCTCCGCGGGTCGGTCATGCGGTGCAGCAGGCGCAGCGAGCTGGTGCCGAGATAGGCGATCCCGGTCTCGACCAGATAAGGCTCGCCGAGGTGCGGCGCCGCGGCGATCGTGAGCAAGAGCTCGAAGGTCGAAAAGCCGCGCCGCTCGGTCTTCATGTGGTCGGCGGTCATGCCGATCGCCGCCACGCCCTGGAGGTTGGCGTCGGTGAAGCGGTGCACGAAGCCGGCGAGCGAGAAATGCCCGAATTCGTCGAGATCGGCGGGCCGCACCCGGCCGCGCGCGGTCGCGATCGCGCCCGCCGTCGAGCGCGGCTCGGGTCGCGCCTCGCTCTCCGGGCCGTTCCAGAGGGCAAGCTGTGAGGCGATCGCCTGGCGCTGCGCCGCGGACGGCGTCGCGGCTTCCCAGCCCTCTTCGACCCAGGCGACGACGTCGCCGCTCGCCGAATTGACAAAGCGATGACCGAGCCGCAAACCGGGATCGAGCCCGAGTGCCGCGGTCTCGACGTGAAAGCTGGCGCCGGCGCGCAATTCGCGAACAAAGCGCACTCTCAGCCGCCGCGGCAAGACCCCGGCGCGCAACTCTTCGGCGAGGCCGAGGCAATCGGCGAACGCGATCGATGCCTCGTCGATCCGGTCGAAGTAATAGGCGATCGTGAAATGTTCGGTGACGTCGCATTCCCACGGCCGCACCGTGCCGCGACAGGTTTCGCTCCACCCCGCCGCCATGTCGCCCCCTACTGCTGCCGCCGAACGGCTCCTCGTGGCACAGATCGGCCGCGGCCGCAGCCGGAAATCGACCGGACGATAAAAATCCGGCGGGCGGAGGGGGAGGCCGCCCGCCGGACGCTCACGCCGTCACTGGGCCGGCGCGATCGTGCCGAAGCGGCCGTGCAACTCATGATCGGGGCCGGCCGTGAAATAGAGCGTCGACGGGCTCGAATTGGCGCCTCCGCCGGGGGTCAGCGTCCACAGCCCGTCGATCTCCAGCGGCTGGCCATTCGTACCGTTGAGGAGGACGAGCCCCTTCGGGGTCAGGGCGTTGATCCAGCCATTGCCGAAATTGCCGACCAGAAGGTCGCCGGCAAACGTGCCGAAGGCGTGCGAGGCGCGCGCGACACCCCACGGCGAATTGAGCCCGCCGCGCGTCGCCAAGCGCTTCAAGAAGTTGCCGTCGGTGTCGAAGGCGGTGACAAAGCCGTGGCCCGGGCCGGCCATGTCGTCGTGCTTTGTCGCGTCTTGCAAGGCATAGGTGACGATCAGATCTCCGCCGATGTTATGGATGCCGAACGGGGCGTAGTTGGCGGGGATGGCGGGGATGCCTTTGTCCTTGAACCCGCCCGAGGTGGTCACCGACTTGAAGTTCTGGTCGTAGACCTCGACCGTCCCGGCGCGGAAGTTGGTCGCGAACAGCATCGGGCCCGATTTGTTGACGCCAAAGGCGAGGCCCTTGTAGACGGCGCCGAGCCGCGCATTCGGGTTTCGGGCATTGTTGACGGCGATGACCGCATTGCCGCCATTCCAAACCGAGATCGTTCCGTCCTCGGTGTCAAAGATAAAGATCGCCCCCTTGAAGCCCCCGCTCGCGTTGAAGACGATGCCGGTCGGGCCCGCGATCTTCGGACAGCTCGACCCTTGGCCGGGCTTTGGCGGGCAGGGGATCTTGACGACGAGCGAAAAAATCGTGCCGTCGCCGTCGTAGAGCGTCGACTTGCCGGAATTGTTGTCGGAGACCCAGAACGGGCCGCCTGGCGCGAAAGCCACACCCCAGGGGTTCTTCAGGTTCTTGTCGGTGACCGGGGCGTGGGCGCCCGGCTGATCCGAGACGAGAACATCGACGGCGTAGGCGTTCTTCGAGGCGGTGGGGTAGCTGGCCCGCGCCGCCACAATCAGGGCGACGGCGGCGGCCGCAAGTGCGGCGGGAAAGACAAGACGCTTGAAGCTGTTCATGCTGATCGGCCTCCGGTTGCGAGCGCCGAGGTTGCATCGATCGGCAGCCGCGGCGGGGGGCGCCGGATCGCGCCTCCTGCCGCAAACGACTCCGGGGCCGAACCGACTATTCCGTTCAACAAAGCGTGATCGTTGCGGCGCCGGCGGGGAGCCGCTGCCCGCGCCGCCGCGCTAACCGCCGATATGCGCCGCGAGGAAGGCCGAGGTGCGGTCCCAGGCGAGATTGGCGCAGCCGAAATCATAGGCGGCGCTGCGCTCGTTGGCGAAGGCGTGGGCGGCGTCGTAGCGGTGGATCTCGGCCCGCGCGCCGGCCGCCGGCAGCGCCCGCTCCAGCGCATCGACCGCCGCCGGGGTGCACCAATCGTCGCGATTGGCGAAATGACCCTGGAACGGCGCCCGGATCCGCGCCGGGTCGGCGAATTCCTTGGGCGGGATGCCGTAAAAGCAGACCGCGGCGGCGACCTCGGGGACATGCACCGCAGCGGCGACGGTCAAGGCACCGCCCATGCAGAAGCCCATGACCGCGATCTTGTCGCCATGCCGCTTCAGGGTTTGCGCGGCGCCGCGCAGATCCTGGTGCGTCGCGTCCGGGAAGTCGAGGCCCTGCATCAGATGGTTGGCCTCGTCCGGGGAGGTCGTCAAACGGCCGCGATAAAGATCGGGAGCGAGCGCGTTGTAGCCGAGGCGCGCGAAGCGGTCGGCGACGCCGCAGATCTGGTCGTTGAGACCCCACCACTCCTGGATCACGACGACCCCCGGCCGGCCACGCCCGGCCATCCCCAGATAGCCCCGCGTTGCCTTCCCGTCGGGTCGGGCGAAGTCGATCATGATGCCCATTCGATGCTCCTTCCAAACCAAGAACTCAGGCGTCGGCAAAGGCCGGCATGACCTCGCGCGCGAACAGCTCGACCGACCGCCGGGCCTCGGCCAAGGCGATGTCGCCGAAGGCCATGTCGCAGACGAAGTAGTTGATGCCCGAGCCTTCGGCCTGCGCCGCGACATAGTCGCATGCCCCGGCCGGGGTGCCGGCAAAGCCGACGCCATCGCGCTGCAGGACATTGAACTCGTCGGCGAGCACACCCTGCAGCGGGAACGGAACGCCGCGCTTCTCCCACAGCACCGCCATGTGGCGGCGCCACGGCCGGTAGGCGCGCGCGGCAATATTGCGCGCCTCCTTCTCGGTCTCGGCGACGACGATGTGCCGCGTCACGCCGATGCACGGAAGCTTCTCCGGCGGCTTGCCGAGGGCGGCCCATTCGGCCGCGAACTGCGCGACGAGCGGGCGCATCGCCGCCGCCGGCCGCAGGAACGAGACGAGGTTGACATCGTGCTCGGCGGCCCACGTCACGGTCTCCGGCCGCGACAGGCCGTACCACAGCGGCGGGTGCGGCAGCTGCACCGGCTTCAGCACGATCGGTACCCGGTCGAATTGGTAGAATTCGCCGTGATGGGTCAGCTCGTCGCGGGTCAGCCCCTGCCGGACCACGGCGAGCGCCTCCTCGAACTGGGCCATGCCGCGGTCGAAGTCGACGCCGAAGAAGCCGACCTCGACCGGCGAGATGCCGCGGCCGACGCCAAAGAGAAAGCGGCCGCCGCTCATCTGGTCGAGCATGCAGATCTCTTCGATGAGGCGCAGCGGATGATGGAGCGGCAGGAGGTAGACCATCGGCCCGAAGCGCAGACGCTTTGTGCGCTGCGCCACCGCGGCGAGGAACACCCCGGGCGCGGGCGCACAGCCGAGCGGGGTCGCGTGGTGCTCGGCCAGATGGTAGCCGTAGAACCCGGCGCGGTCGTAAAGCTCGATCAGCTGCAGCCGCTCTTCGAACAGCCGTCCCAAGGGCACGCCGCCATCGTCGAGATGGTCAAAGATCCCAAACCGCATCCCCGATCCTCCTCGTCTCTCACCGCGCTACGATACCAGATCGTCGAAAAGGTCACGCCATTGCGGCAACATCGCTGGATGGGCGCACTGCGTCCTTCGACTGTTCGCTTCGCGAGCCCTCAGGATGAGGGACATTTTCAATGCCATCATAGGCTTACCTCATGCTGAGGAGCCGCCCCCCGGGTCCGCGCTTTGCGCGGCCCGAGGACAGGCTCCGGCGGCGTCTCGAAGCACGTCCAGCGTTATTGCAGCGCGGTTTCCGCTCAAGGGCAATTTCTTCACAGCCGCTTGCGCGGGAATGACGCAGTGACGGCGAAGTCGGTCATCGCGTCATCCCGTCATTGCGACACCATCGCGTCGGCGATCTTTTCCGCCGTCATCAGGGTCGGGAAGTTGGTGTTGGCGCAGGGCACGCAAGGGAAGAGCGATGCGTCGACGACGCGCAAGCCCGCCACCCCGCGCACCCGCCCCTGGTTGTCGGTCACCGCCATCGGGTCGTCGTCGGCGCCCATGCGGCAGGTGCAGGTGGCATGCCAGACCCCGATCGCGGCCTTGCGGATAAAGTCTTCGAGCGCCTCGCCGTCGCGCATCAGCTGGTCGAACCGGTAGCCCTCGACGATGACGTTCTCGATCACATAGCGCCGCAACCAGGCGGGGCCGTCGAGCAGCTTGGCAATCGCGTCGGTGATGCGCTTGTTCCTGGCGTTGACGACGCCGATCTTGCGCACCCGCTCCGTATAGGCCGCCGGAAACGGATTGCTCGTCACCGCGCTCAACGCTGCGCTGATCTGCATCGCGCCCAAGCGGCGGAACCCGTCCATCAGCCGTTCGAGGTCGCGCCGATCGGACAAGAGGTTGAACTCGACGATCGGCTCGGCCCGCCAGTCGCGCGCGGCGAGCTTGACTTGGCCGGTTTCGGAAAACGTCTTGTAGACGGCCGCGAGCAGCGAGCCGATCCGGGCGCCGACCGCGTGCCAGGCCGATTTGCTGACGCCGGCAACGAACATGTCGCCCTTGGGCGCGCCGCCGATCCCGGACGAATAGCGCAACGCCAAGAGGATGTGGCGGCGGGTCAGGTCGCCAAGCCGCGCCTCGGGCCTGATGAACGACGACACCGAGATCGACGGGTGGTCCATCAGCCGCTGGCCGACCCCGGGCACATCGGCGACGACCGGGATGCCGAGATCCTTGAGATCGCCGGCCGGCCCGACGCCGGCGCGCAACAGATGCGCCGGCGAATGGATCGCCCCCGACGAGACGACGACCTCGTTGCCGCGGAACTCGGTGTCTGTGCCGGCGACGAGCGCCCGGACTCCGACGCAGCGCTGCCCTTCGAACAGCAGTTCTTTGACCTGGGTCAAGGGCGAGATCGCCAGGTTCTCGCGTAGCCGCGTCGCCGGGTCGAGATAGCCGATCGCCGCCGACACGCGGCGGTCGTAGAGGTTCGAGATCGTGATCGGAAAATAGCCGTCCTTGTATTCGGCGTTCTGGTCGAGGATGAATTCGAAGCCGGCCTCGTCGAACGCCTTCGCCACCGCCTTGGCGTGGCCGTTCCACATATCCGGAAAGATGCGGCGGACCGGAATGCGGCCGTCCTTGCCGTGCCACGGCCCGTCGAAATCCATGTCGCGCTCGACTTTCTTGAAATAGGGCAATACCCCGTTCCAGCCCCAGCCGGTTGCACCGCGCGCCTCCCATTCGTCGTAATCGCTGGGGGCACCCCGGTTGGCGAGCTGGCCGTTGATCGACGAGCCGCCGCCCATGACCCGCGCCTGCTCGTATTTGCGCAGCGGCGGCCGGTTCTCATCCGGGCGATTGTGCGAGACGACCTCGGTATGGACCTTTAATTCGGTCCAGTGAAAGCGCGGGTCGAAATAGGCGGTGCCAGGATAGGAATTGAGGATCTCGGGCGGCACCTTGCCGTGCGGCGTGTCCTGTCCCGCCTCGCACAGCAGCACCTTGTTGGCGCTCTTGGCCGACAGCCGGTTGGCCATGACCGAGCCGGCCGAGCCGCCGCCGACGATGATGTAGTCGTAATTCATCTTCCTCCCTCGCGGGCGATGGGCGGCCCGTGCGCAGCCGCGACATATCTCCCGACTTGATGTAATGCTGGTGCGGGATCGCCGGGTCAACCCCCGGAACGTCCGCCCCAACGGGCGCCCACGGACTTGTATGGGGATTTTGCTGTCAAGTAGTTTCGACATGGCGGTTGGCTGGTGTTGGTTAAGGACCTTCAGGTCAGTCGCGGCCGTAGCCACGGGGCGGGTCGATCGCCTGCAACTCCTCGATGTCGAGCTCGGCGATTGCTTGCAGCTTCTCCGCCAGCCTGGATGCTTCGAGATTGGCGGGAAGGTTGTCCAGCCAGGCGCGGTAATTGTCCTGCAGCTCGATCAGCGTGGCGACTGCTGCCGCCCAGCGCCTTGGCCGTGGCGCGAGGCGCGGTGCCGGTGACGCCGTCTGGCTCTGTTGGCTCTGCTGGCGCCGTCTAGCGCGGCATCGCGCTTGACGCTCAGCTGGGGTCATCGGGGCGCTGCCGGTCCGATGTCTGGGCATCTTCGATCTCCTATTGGCAATCGTGACTGTCACGTTTCCCGGACGGTTGCTCCGTCGCAATCTGGGCCCGAGCTGCGGTCTGGGCACAGGAAACCGGGGCGAGGAGTTCATTGGCGTCACCTGTCACGAGCCTGGGCGGCTCCCCTGTGCTCAGGCCGATGGCCTGCAAACTCGTATCCGGCGGAACCTGCGGTTCCGTACCACGATGCCTCAATCGCGAGGCCGACGGGGAGCCTGGGAGGGCGGGACCACTCTAAATGGCGGCATCTTGCAGCCATAGTCCGTGACGGCATCCCGCCCACCCAGGTCGGTTCCAGGCGTCGGCGCCAAGCGCCTTGCTCCGCCCGGTGTCTTTGTGTCTCGCCGCGTGCCCTGATCTTGCGCTCAGGCGGCGGCGGTGCGGGCGTCGGCTGGTAGTTCGCCGGTCTCGACATAGCGCCAGAGCGCGACCAGCAGCTTTCGGGCAAGCGCCACGATCATCACTTTGCGGATGCGCCCCTTGGCACCGCTGGTTCGCTGGACGAACCAACGGCTGAGCGGGCTTTGCGGTTGGAAGCGAAGCCAGCGCCAAGCCAGTTGCATCAGGATGTGGCGCACCCGTGCATTGCCGTTTTTGCCGATGCCCTGCTCGCGCTCCATGCCGCCGCTCTGGAACGGCGTGCCGGTCAAACCGACAAAGCTCGCCAGCGCCCGGCGATCACGGAACGAACGGCAGCCTAGCATCTCGCGGACCAGAACGGTCGCGGTCTCGACACCGAGGCCGACGATCTGGGTCAGCAGCTGGATCATTCGCTCGGCGCGGTCCGGCTCGGCGATCTTCACGACCGCGTCGCGCTCGGCCTCGATCTCGCGCAGTTGGTCCGAGACCAGGCGGTGGCGCACCATCAAGCGTCTCAGCTCCGCCATCGTCTTGGGCGGCAACGGCGAGCCGGCAAAGGTCTGCAATGCCTCCAGCCGCTCGAACGCCTTCTTGAGGCGCGGCTTGAAGCCGACGATACCATGCAGACAGAGCAGAACTCTCCACGCGGCTCTCGAGTTGCAGCCGCTCGCGGACCAGCCGCTCCCGTTCGCGTCCCGGCCGGCGCAGTTCCTCCTCCGCCTCACTCGCGATGCGCACCATCGAACACACCCGCGGCTCGCCGCGCAGCCACGCCAGCAGCGTGCGCAACAGCATGTCCAGGTCGATCCGATCCGTCTTCGCCCGCCGGCTCCGCCGCGGCACCGGAATGCTCGCCGGATGCATGACCTGCACCTCGATCCCCTGCGCCAGCAGGTAACGGGCAATCCAGAAACCGTCTCGGCCCGCCTCGTAGCTCAGCACCACGCGCTGCACCGCCCGACCCGCGGCCTCCGCCTCCGCCTTCCACAACCCGATCGTCCGCAACAAGCCGGCCAGATCGCGCGGCGCGAGCCGCCGCCGCGGCCGACGGGCGACCCCGGGAACCACCGCCCCGGCCTCCCACGACTTGCCGCTCAATTCCAGCGCCACGACCAAAGTGCTATTATGGTCAAAGGCGGCCGTGGTGTTGCTCGGTTCGATTTGCTTTGGCATCGGATCAATCCTGTCTGGTCTTGGACAACCGACAAGATACTCAATGCCGCGGCCGTCCTCCCCATAGCATCTAAATCCGTGGGCTGAAGGCCCACGTCCGGGGGCGGCCACAGTCGTAAAGGACGCGCCGTTGAGCCCCTGCAAAGCGCCGATCGGGGATCGCTGGCTCGACGACTTGGTCCCGGGTGCGGCGTATGAATTCGGCGAGATCGCGGTTACCGAGGCCGAGATCGTCGACTTCGCCCGCCGCTTCGATCCACAGCCGATGCATCTCGACCGAGAGGTTGCGGCGCGGGGCGAGTTCCGCGGGCTGATCGCCAGCGGCTGGCATACCGCCGGGCTGATGATGCGGCTCTTCGTCGACCATTTTCTGCCTGGCGATGCGAGCCTTGCCTCGCCCGGCCTCGACGAGCTGCGGTGGCGCCGTCCGGTGCGGCCGGGCGACGTGCTGCGCCTGCGGGTGACGGTGCTCGAAACCACGCCCTCGCGCTCACGGCCGGATCGCGGCATGCTGCGCAGCTACGTCGAGGTGCTCAACCAGGACGGCGCCGTGGTGATGAGCCTGAAGCCGATGAACCTGCTGCGCCGCCGGCCGATCGCGGAGAACCCGTCGCCGTGAAGCTCGGCATCGTTTCCGATCTCCACTGCAACCACGAAGGGCTGCGGCGAGCCCTCGAGATCATCGGCGACGCCGACGAACTCGTCTGCCTCGGCGACAGCATCTGCGATTTTCGTTTTTCGAACGAGGTCGTGGCGGCCCTCCGGCAGCGCGGCGCAGAGGTGATCCTGGGCAACCATGAGGAAGGCTTTCTCGGACCGCACGGCACCCGCGCCCGGGCCGCGACCTGGATCGACCGGTCGCTGCTCGGCTGGCTCGCCGACCGTCCGCACAGCCTGGCGCTGAAGCGCGGCGGCAAGAAGCTGCTCGCGGTGCATTCGACGCCCTGGGAGCCACGCGGCGCCTACGTCTATCCACGGAGCGCGCAATTGGCGCGGTTCGCCGAAGTCGACGCGGACTTCCTGCTCTATGGTCACACCCATCATCAGCTGGTCCGCCGCCTTGGACGGGTGCTGGTGATCAATCCCGGCTCGGCCGGCGAGGCGCGCGACCCCGGCAACGGCCGGCGCCTCTCCTGCGCGGTGCTCGACACCGCGAGCGAGGAGGTCGTGGTCACCGATTTCGACTGAGTCCCCCTTCCCTCACGGCCCCGTAAGCTCATCGCCGATGGCGACGTCGCCGGCCTTCGCCACCTCGGCGTAGATCCCCATCAGATTGTGGCCGAAGCCGCGCTCCAAGGCGGCGACGATGTCGAGATCGCGTTCCGCCGTCGCCGGGTTGACCTGGGTCGCCGCGCACCGCGTGATCGCGGCGATCGGGCGCAGCCGGGCGCCGCCGACGCCGATCTCGCGGCCCAGCCAGTCGAACTCGCTCCACGCCGGCAGGCCGTCGAAATAGAGATTGGCGCGGAACCGCAACGGGTCGACGGCGGCGCCGATCGCCGCCTCGAGCGCCCGGATGCTCTCAAGGCCGATCAATGAGACGTATTGGTCGGTCGTCGCGCTCGGCTTTCGCCGGGCATCGGCAAAGGTGTGGCCGGCTGCCTCGACGACGCGCAACGGCCCTTTGACCCGGCCTTCGAGAAACCCTTCGACGAAGGCCGCGATCCGGCGCCCGCCCTCCGGCGCGCCGATCGGCGCGTCGAGCAACACCCGGCCATCCCGCGCGATCGAGAGGCGGCCGGTTTGCGGATCCAGCCGGGTCTCGAGCCGGGCCAACGCCTCGTCGCGCATCAGCATGACAAAAGCGGTCTTCGGCAGCCAGTTCGGGTGATCGGGGTCGAACTTGGTCTTGCCGAGCGCGATCGCAAAGCGCCGGTCCAGCGGCAGGCACGCGCCCGGGGTCAGCGAGACCCGCGCCATCGCTTCGGCGCTCAGCCCCTTGACCGGGTATCGGTAGATCGCGGCGATGGTGCCAGCCATGCCGCGCACGATAAGGGCTCCCGCGCCGTCTTTCCAGACCAACGGCCATCTCGCCGCCGGCGCGGCGCTCATCGGCCGCTGGTGCTCAGATGCATTCCGATGCGTCAGTCTCCGTCTAATCGTCTTGCCCGGCCCTGGGCCGGGCATCCACGGAAACCGGCAAAGCGTGTGCGGCGGCTCGTGGATGGCCGGGCCCGACCCGCGGGCCGCTTTGCGTCCGCGGGCTAAAGGCCAACCGGCCACGACGATCAAGTGGATCATCTGTCCGATGAGTTCAGAGCACTAGCATGCCTCGCGAGCCAGCCGCGAAAAAGCTCGGCCGTGTCGTCGCGCATCGCCAAGAGACTCTCGATCCGGAGCTCCTGTAATGTCACATGCTGTGGTGTGCCGAGGGTGGCGATCGTCGTGAAAAGCTCCGTGACGACGAACTACGTCGACCCGCGCCATCTGCGCTGGGGAGAATAGACCCTCTCCGGCGCTTTAGGGGACCGCCTTCGTGGTAAACTCGTTCGTCGGACTTTCCGGTCCCTCCTTGACGCCCGAGGCATTTTCCGATTGAACCCGGTAATAATAGGGTGTCGCGGGATGCAAGTGATTGACCTGCACGCGATAGATCATCGCCGGTAGGCCGGCGTTCCAGCGGTTGGGAAATTTCGCTGTCTGATCTAACCGGTGGCGATCGGTGCCATAGTGGACCACTCCGTAGCGCAGTGATGTGCCCTTGATGTTGGTAGTAGTCCACCGGATAATAGCCCAAATATCGGTAGCCCTCTCGAGCTCGGGCTCCTTTGTAATCTGCACGGGCTTCGGATCCGCATTGCTTTGCCGATCATTCGCATTCGATCGGTTCGCGACGCCCGGAGTACTTCCGGCCATCGATAATAAAAGCACGAAAACGAGGGGCAATATCAGGTTGACGTACCAAAACCGAACTGTTATAGATTGGGGAGAAAATAGAAGCCGTTTGGAGATAGCCTAAGCTGGTATGCGATAACGGGTGTTACAATTGATGAATGAATAGCAAAGTTCACGTTTTGGGTATGGATCCGGCCGCCGATGCCAGAGACCTCGACACCGGCGATCCCCTATCAATTTAGGAATTCACAAATGAAATAATACACTTGCATGGAGAAAATAGCGATGCGAGTAACGATTATAAAATCGATCGAATATCTGGCCGTATTCATGTGACACTATTTAATTCCCGCGCATACGTGACTGACGAATGGGACGGGCAGTGTAAAGTTGTCGAAACGGCAACCATTCCTTCAGTAATACGTCCGAGAGAGCCGCTGCCACCCCCGGATCTTCCGGTCAGGGGTCAGGAGGGCGCGGATAACAGCAGTTATCAGTGAGCTGAGAAGCTGCTTGAGTGCCGTCAGAAGCAAACCGGCCTACAGTACATTACTGCCGCATCTGCGCGATTACACCTTTGATTCCCGCTATACAATGACACAGTTAGAGGACGATCGCACCCCCTCTCCGGCGGAAGCCGAGCTACTTCAGGCATATATTGATGAGAGCGCGCACTGTAAGGACACATGGCTGGCAGGTGTCGACCAAATATTACCAGAATCGGCGTCAATACGTAGGCGGCTAGTGGCCGATACCCAGGCGATATTGTTGCAGCTCGTCACGAGGCGGTCGACCTGGGGAGCCGCCGCTCAACGTGAGCAGCAGCTTTTAGAAAGCGTAAATGGAAGGAACTTTCCGAAATCGATGCTATGGTAGATTTATGCGACTGAAGGTAGCCGCGTCGCTGGGGCTCGCTATAGTCCCGGCGGCGATCTATGCGACGCTATTCAGCCGCTTTGTACCATCGCTCCGTGCATTCGGATTGCGCTCGTGGCAGCGATGACATGCGGAGCTGGAGGCGTCATCCTGGGCATCCGGTCAATTCCGCGCCCAACGGCGCCCGCGATAGTTCGTGCGAAATGGAGCCGCAGCCGAGGGCCTGGGGTGCGATATCTCACTATTGATGATTGGCATTGATGGTTGGCGCGAGCGCTCACGTTGGAGGTGCGCTGGCCCGGATCTGAAAGAAGCCCCATTTCTGAATACCGTTTGCCTGGCTTACGAAAACAAGAGGCTGGCACCGGCCGGAAGTCTCTTGCTTGCACGCGGCTCCGTTGGCTCGCAATGATGCGCGGCGTATCAACAACTTATTCGTCACCCCCGCGATCCCCGGAACGGCCCGCCAGAGCTTGCCCCGGCGAAGGCCGGGGGCCGGCCGTCCGGGGAGGGGCCCAGTGCCTGCCCCGGCCCCCGGGTCCGGCCTTCGGCCGGCCCGAGGACAGGCTCCGGCCGGGGGCAAGCGACGGAACTTCGATCCCTAGATTCCGGCTTGCGCGGGAATGACGAGATAAGGTTCTGAATTAAACCGTTTCATTCTTCGTCAGGCTTCCAGACACGGCGGATCGGGCCGGCGCGGCACGGCCCTCATCGGCCGCTAGCATGGCTCGCGAGCGGCCCAGCCGCGAAAAATCTCGGCCGTGTCGTCACCCATCGGGAAGAAACTCTCGATCCGCAGCTCCTGCAATGTCACATCCTGCGGCGTGCCGAGGGTGGCGATCGTCGTGAACAGCTCCAGCGAAACCCCGCCCTTGCAGAACACCATCGGCAATACCGGATCGGCGGTGGGGCCGGCCGACGCCTTCAGCAACGGCCGCACCCCCTCATACGACAGCAGTCTCTGCAGCAGGGCAGCGCTCTCGGCGGTGCCGTCCGCCGCGGCATCGGCCTCGACAGTGCGGATGAAATAGCGCGCAACTTCGGCCCAGTTGACGAGAAATGGCCGCAATGCGTCCGGGCCGACGAGTGCGTCTGCGAGATTGACCCGGGCATCCCTCGTCAGCGGCCCAATCAGGAATTCAACCAGTCGGACGGCACCCCGGTTGGCCTCGATGAGGCTCCAGCGGCGATCCCCGGAACGCCCGCCCTGGCGGGCGGCCGTCCGGGGACCGACGACCGCCGGAAACGGCTCCTGCTGAGCCAGCATGAAAGCGAGCGCGGCGCGCATCCGGGCGAGCTCCGGCGCCGCGAGTTCGGTCTCGCGCCAGACCGGAGCAAACCCCGCGGCGATCAGCAGTGCATTGTGCTGGCGCAGCGGCAGATCGAGCGTTGCGGCGAGCCGAGCGACCATGTCGCGACTGGGGGAGGCTCGCCCGATCTCCAAAAAACTCAGATGACGTTGCGAAATCTCGGCCCGGCCGGCAAGTTCGAGCTGCGACCATCCCCGCCGTCGGCGCCACGCGCGCAGGATGGCGGCGAAGTCCCCTGCAGATTTCACGACTACCTCCGAGGTAGTTGCATCGATGTGTTGCGGCGAATATTGGCACGGGCCGCGGCGCCGGGGGAACCGCGCGACGCGAGCGCAACCGATCGGGGGCTCGGCTGCCGCAAATCGAGGTTCTGGTGACGGATGGCTCTGACCGCGGAGATGGGGCGTGCGGCAACGCGGCTGAAGCTGGTGCAGGTCCCCGGCGCCGGCCTCGATCGGATCGACCGGGCGGCGTTGCCCGATGGCGCGATGCTCGCCAATGCCTATGGCCACGAGACCGGCATCGCTGAATACGTCATCGGTGCGATCGTGGCGCTGACCCGCGAGTTCGCCCGGCTCGATCGGGGATTGCGCCGGGGCGTTTGGCAAAGCCAGTGGGCGGTCGGCGTGGCGCCGCCTCCGGCCTGGCCGGAGCTCGCTGGCACGACCATCGGCATCCTCGGTTACGGGCGGATCGGCCGGCGCATCGCCCGCTGCGCCCGGGTCTTCGGCATGGAGGTCTGCGCGATCCGCCGCGATGTCGGGAACAGGGCCGAAGACGACCCGACCGCCCTGTTCGGTTCCGACTGCATCGAGAAAGTGTTGCGCCGGAGCGATTACGTCGTGATCTCGATGCCGGCGACACCAGAGACGGTCGGCCGGCTGGGGCGCCGGGAACTGGCCCTGATGAAGCCGGGAGCTTTTCTGATCAACGTCGCTCGGGCCGAGATCGTCGACGAAGACGCCCTTTACGATGCGCTGCCGGCGCCGCACTCGACGTCTGGTATCGGTACCCGCGCACGGCCGGTCCGGTCGCCCCGGCATCGCGCCCGTTTCACGAATTGCCGAACGTCCTGATGACCCCGCACGTTGCCGGTTGGACCGATGGGATGCACAGCGCCCGCGCCGGCTTGATCGGCGAAAACATCCGGCGCATCGCGGCCTCGGAGGAACCGCTGAACCGGATTGCGCGATGAGCGACGGCAGCCGCGCGCGGCGGCAGCGGCCGGCCGGACGGCGGCGACTGCCGTTCTTCTACGGCTGGCTGCTGGTCGGGGTGTCGTTCGTGACGATGGCCGTCGGCGTCAATGCCCGCACCGCCTTCTCGCTGCTGTTCCCGCCGATCCTCCACGAATTCCGGTGGGACCGCGGCGTTACCGCCGGGGCCTTCTCGTTCGGGTTTCTGATCTCGGCGGTGCTGACGCCGTGCGTCGGCTGGCTGACCGACCGCCGCGGCCCGCGACTGGTGGTCGAAACCGGGGTGGTGGCGATGGCCGGCGGCCTGCTGCTGGCGTCGCTGATCGGCAAGCCGTGGCAACTCTATCTGAGCCTTGGCGCGCTGGTCGGCGGCGGGGTCAATCTGCTCGCCTATACCGGGCAATCGCTGTACCTGACCAACTGGTTCGTGCGGCGCCGCGGGCTGGCGCTCAGCATCGCCTTTTCCGGGGTCGGCGTCGGCTCGGTGACGATCCTGCCCTGGCTGCAGACCGTGATCGCCGACAGCGGCTGGCGCCCCGCTTGCCGGGGGCTCGGTCTGCTCGTTCTCGTCGTGCTGGCGCCGCTCAACTTGCTGCTCCGCGGCAAGCCCGCCGAATTGGGCCTCGAGCCCGACGGCGACGCGGTCGGCATCGTGCCGAGCGCGCACGGCGTTGCGGCTGACGGCCCGACACCGGTCGAGTGGACCCTGGGCGGAGCCCTGTCGCGGCGGCGTTTCTGGTGGCTGGCGCTCGCCTATTTCTGTGCCCTTTTCACCTGGTATGCGGTGCAGGTCCACGAGACGAAATACCTGACCGAAATCGGCTTCGACCCGAGGAGCGCCGCTTGGGCCTTGGGACTGGTGAGCCTGGTCGCGGTTCCCGGCCAGATCGCGCTCGGCCATCTGTCGGATCTGATCCGCCGCGAATGGGTCTGGAGCATCGCCAATGCAGGCTTTGTCGTGAGTTGTGCCACCCTCCTCGCCCTGCGCGCCCATCCCTCAGCACCGCTGCTGTGGCTGATGGTGGTCGCCCAGGGAACCCTCGGCTACAGCCTGACCTCGGTGATGGGGGCGATACCGGCCGAGAGTTTCGGCGGTCGCAACTCAGGCAGCATCTTCGGCTCGGTGATGCTGGCGGCGATCCTCGGGGGGGCCGCCGGGCCCTGGATCGCCGGGATCTCCCATGATTTGAGCGGCAGCTATTCGCCCGCCTTCTGGCTCGCGATCGGCTGCAGCGGGTTGTCGGCGGCGGCGATCTGGCGGGGCGAGCGGCACCCGATCGCCGGCCGGACTGCTTCGGTTTGACAGGGCTGCGGCTGGAGCGTCACATGCCCCTTTGAACGACCGCGCCATCGGGAGGGCCGAAATCATGCCGACGATCGACTCGCAAGTGCATGCCTACGAGCGCAACCACCCTGGCCGGCCCTGGGCCGGCGTGCTGCACGGACCGGCCGAGGTCACCGGCGACCAGATGGTGGCGGCGATGAACGCGGTCGGCGTCGACGGCGCGCTGCTGGTGTCGCCGTTCAGCATGTACCGCTACGACGCCAGCTATGCCCTCGAGGTTTACGCCGCGCATCCCGGGCGGTTCGGCTTGATCAAGCCGGTCGACCCGACCGATCCCGCGGTCGCCGACACGATCGCCGACTGGGCGGCGAGGAAGGGCACGGTCGGGGTCAGGATCATGTTGCGGGACGAGGTCTCGAGCGACCCGGCCGATCCCGGCATCAACCGGGTGCTGGCCGCCGCCGCGCGGCACCAGCTGCCGGTCAACCTCCTGTGCTGGGGGCGCCTCGAGCAGGTTGGCGGGCTGGCGGCGCGCAACCCGCAAACGACGGTGGTGATCGATCATTTGGGGCTGACGCAGCCGTTCGTGGCGCCGGTGCCGGCGGCGCCCTTCGCCGATCTGCCGAAAGTGCTGGCGCTCGCGGCGCACCAGAACATTGCGATCAAGATCTCCGGCGCCGGCACCCTGTCGCACGAGCCGTTTCCGTACAACGACATCTGGGACCCGCTCTGCCATATCTTCGACGCCTTCGGCTTCGATCGCTGCATGTGGGGCACCGACTGGACGCGCGCCGTCGCCTTCCTGACCTACAAGGAGGGGGTCGAGGCGTTCCGCGTCACCGGTCGCCTCTCCGATCGCGACCGCGCCCTCTTGATGGGCGAGAGCCTGGCGCGGATCTACAACTGGTCGCCGGTTGCCGCTTGATCGGCGGCGCCGCCCAGGGACCGCCGGAGGATGGGGCGGGTCAGCGCGGTTGGTGCCGCCGCGGATCGGTGTCGGGGGTGCCGTAATTGTCGTGGTGGCGCACCCAGGACTGGGGATAGGGCAGGCCGGCCTCGCCGCGCCCGTTGGGGACGAGATCGAGGTAGTGATAACAGGCGTTCATCATGTCGAGCCCGCGCGCATAGCAGGAATAGGTGTGGAAGACATCGCCCCGCTCGTCCTTGGCGAAGACGCTGATGCCGGGCAATTCGCTCATCTGGGTCCGCCGCGGGGCGTAATTGTAGACGACCTCGCCGGCCGCGAGCTCTTCGCCGGTGAACGACACGCCGTAATCGAAGTTGAAGTCGCTCCCGGCCGACGACACCCACGGGAAACTCCACCCCATGCGCTCCTTGAAGCCGGCGATCAAGGGCCACGGCGCGCGCGAGACCGCGACCAGGGTCACGTCGCGCTGGTTCAGATGGAGATGAAAACCGTCGAAATTGTCGGCCCAGAACGAGCAGCTCTTGCACCCGGCGTCCCAGCCCGGATCGAACATGAAATGTTGGACGATCAGCTGGCTGCGCCCGTCGAAGAGGTCCCCGAGCGTGGCTTTCCCCTGCCCGCCCTCGAATTGATAGGGCTTGTCGACCCGCTGCCACGGCAGCGCGCGGCGCAGTCGGCTCAGCTCGTCGCGCAACCCTGTGAACTCCTTTTCCTTGGCGAGCAGCTCCCGTCGCGCCGCCAGCCACTCCTCGCCCGAGACCACCCGATGCTGTTCCATCGCTCCCCTCCTCTCCTCTGCCGCACCGCGGATTGACAATCGCCAAGCCAGTATTTAACACTTGAGTTAAATCTGGGACAGCGAGTTTGTCGCCTCTCGACCGCATTTTTCCCGACCGGACGCGACGCGCCATCGATACCGGCGCGGTGGCGCGCTGGCTCGTCGAGGGTGCGCCGCCGGCGACGCAGCCCGGCGAGGTCTTGGCGCAATTCTGCGAGCGGCTCGTCGCCGCCGGCATTCCGCTGTGGCGAACCGCGATATTCGTTCGCACGCTGCACCCGGCGGTGATGGGACGCCGCTTGATGTGGCAGCCCGACACGGGCGTCAAGATGAGCGAGGCCGGTTTCGAACGGCTCGAGGACGACGACTACCTGGCGAGCCCGGTGACATATGTCTACGGCACCGGCCGGCGGCTGCGGCGGCGGCTCGCGGCGGCCGATTGCCCGGCCGACTTTCCGATCCTCGCCGATTTCCGCGCCGAGGGCATCACCGACTACCTGGTCACGCCGCTCTTCTTCACCAACGGCGAAATTCAGGTCGCGACCTGGTCGACGCGGCAGGCGGGAGGCTTTACCGAGGCGCAACTCGCCGGGATCGTCAGCGTCCTCGCCCCGCTCGCCCGGCTCGTCGAGATCTACGCGTTGCGCCGCACCGCGAGCAACCTGCTCGACGCCTATGTCGGCCGTCAGGCCGGCGAGCGGATCCTCGCCGGCCGGATCCGGCGCGGCGACAGCGAGGCGATCGACGCCGCGATCTGGATGTCGGACATGCGCGGCTTTACCGCGCTCTCGGATGCGCTGCCGCCGCCGATCCTGCTCGCCTTGCTGAACCGTTGGTTCGACTGCCAGGTGCCGGCCGTTGTCGAGCACGGCGGCGAGGTGCTCAAATTCATCGGCGATGGGCTCCTGGCGATTTTCCCGGTCGCCGGCGATGCGGCGGCGGCCTGCGACGCGGCCTTGGCGGCGGCCCGCGCGGCGCGGGCGCGGATCGCCGGCGACGACGAACTCGCCGCCCTCGCCGGCGGCGCTCGGCCGCGATTCGGCCTCGCATTGCATCTCGGCGAGGTGCTGTTCGGCAATATCGGCGGCGGCAACCGCCTCGATTTCACCTGCATCGGCCCGGCCGTGAACCTCGCGGCCCGGCTCGAAGAGCTGACCGGAAAGACGGGGCACCCGATCCTCGCCTCCGGCGAGTTCGCCGGACGGTGTCGGCAGCCGCTGATACCGGTCGGCGCGTTTTCGTTGCGCGGCATCGGCGCCGCACAGGCGGTATTCGCGCTCGCCGAAGACGCCTGACTGCGGCGGCGCCGCCGCCGGCGCAGCGGCTTACACCCCGTTGATCAATAATCTCTTGAAACTGCGCATCTCTTCCAGCGTGCGGCCGGTGCCGAGGGCGACGCAAGTCAACGGATCGTCGGCGATCGAGACGGCTAGCCCGGTGGAATGGCGCAGCACGCGGTCGAGATTGCCGAGCAGCGCGCCGCCGCCGGTCAGGACGATGCCCCTGTCGACGATGTCGGCGGCGAGTTCGGGGGCGGTGTGCTCGAGCGCGACCTTGACCGCCTCGACGATCGCGCCGACCGGTTCGGCGAGGCTTTCGGCGATCTGTCGCTCGCTGATGACGATCTCCTTCGGCACCCCGTTCATCAGGTCGCGGCCCTTGATCTGCATGACTCGGCCCTCCCCGTCCTCGGGCAGACAGGCCGATCCGATCTCCTTCTTGATCCTTTCGGCGGTGCTCTCGCCGACGAGGAGATTATGGTTCCGGCGGATATAGGCGATGATCGCCTCGTCCATCTTGTCGCCGCCGACCCGGACCGACCGGCAATAGACGATGCCGCCGAGCGACAGCACCGCGACCTCGGTCGTCCCGCCGCCGACGTCGACGATCATCGAACCGGTCGGCTCGGTGACCGGAAGCCCGGCACCGATCGCCGCCGCCATCGGCTCCTCGATCAAGTAGACCCGACGCGCGCCGGCGCTCTCGGCCAATTCCTGGATCGCGCGCCGCTCGACCGGGGTCGAACCGGACGGCACGCAGACGATGATCTGTGGCGTCGCAAAGCCGCGCCGACGGCGGATCTTGCGGATGAAATGCTTGATCATTTCCTCCGTTACTTCGAAATCGGCGATGACGCCATCGCGCAAAGGCCGTATTGCTTCAATATTTCCTGGGGTCCGGCCGAGCATCTGCTTGGCTTCTTCGCCGACGGCGACCACCTGTCTCTTTCCCTTGACGGTGGCGATCGCGACCACCGACGGCTCGTTGAGGACGATGCCTCGGCCTTTCACATAGACGAGGGTGTTTGCCGTGCCGAGGTCCATCGCCATGTCGGCCGAGAGCAGACCGAACATTCTTCCGAACATGTCCCCGCCAATCCGAAGTGGTTTCCGGTCAGACCGGAAATCGGCTCATTCGATTGCCGCTCATTTGGCGCTGCGGCGCGAGTCGCGCCGCCGGCTGCGCCGAGCATTTCCCCGAGCGAGGCAATCCTTGCGGATTGCAGGCGGCGATGCAAGCCCGCCTCTCGCCATCATGCCGGGCGGTCGCGCCAAGGCGGACCGCGGGCGGTGGCGCGGGGAGGAATTGGCGGCGGCGGCCCTATACCAGGGACGGGCCAAGCCGGCAGCGGTCGCCGTGTCCGATCGTCGCCGCAGGCACGATGGGGGCGGGGTTGCCGATGTATCGATGGGTCTATTGGAGCGGCATCGCGGTGTCGGTGTTCTGGGCCGCGTTCTCCGTCTACAGCGTCTACAAGGGTCTTTGAGTCTTCAAGGGTCTTTGACCGGACAAAACCCGCGCACGCCGCCTCGCGGCCGGCTATCATGCGGCGGCGGCAAACGACGGGCGGGTTCACCCGATGAGCGATATCCAGCACTACGTCGGCGGCAGACGCGTCGACGGCACGAGCGGGCGCTGGGGTAGCGTCTTCAACCCGGCAACCGGGGACGAGATTCGCCGCGTCGCCTTTGCCGACAAGGGCGAGGTCGACCGCGCGGTCGCCGCCGCCGCCGCGGCATTTCCGCAATGGGCCGCGACGCCGCCCTTAACCCGCGCCCGCATCCTCTTCAAGTTCCTCGAACTGCTCAATCGCGAGCGCGACGCGCTGGCGCGCGTCATCTCCGAGGAGCACGGCAAGGTCTTTGCCGACGCCCAGGGTGAGGTCACCCGCGGCATCGAGGTGGTCGAGTTCGCCTGCGGCATCCCGCATCTCGCGAAGGGCGAATTCGCCGAGCAGGTCGGGCGCGGCATCGACAGCTGGTCGGTGCGCCAGCCGCTGGGCGTGTGCGCCGGCATCACCCCGTTCAATTTTCCGGCCATGGTGCCGATGTGGATGTTCCCGCTGGCGCTCGCCACCGGCAACACGTTCCTCTTGAAGCCCTCGGAGCGCGATCCGTCGGCCGGCATCCGCATCGCCGAATTGTTGAGCGAAGCAGGATTGCCGCCCGGCGTCTGCAACGTCGTCAACGGCGACAAGGCGGCGGTCGATGCGATCCTCGAACATCCGGGGATCGCCGCGGTCAGCTTTGTCGGCTCGACCGCGATCGCCGAATACATCTACAGGAACGCCGCGGCGGCCGGCAAACGGGTGCAGGCCCTGGGCGGTGCCAAGAACCACATGGTGGTGATGCCCGACGCCGAGCTCGACCAGGCGACCGAGGCGCTGATGGGGGCGGCCTATGGTGCGGCCGGCGAGCGCTGCATGGCGGTGTCGGTGGCGGTCGCGGTCGGCGGCGTCGGCGACCGTTTGATCGACCGGCTGGTGCCGAGGGTGCGCGGCCTGAAGATCGGTCCCGGCACCGACCCCGAGGCCGAGATGGGTCCGCTCGTCACCCGCCAGCATCTCGACCGGGTGCGTTCCTATGTCGATCTCGGCGTCCGCGAGGGGGCAAAGCTCGTCGTCGACGGCCGCGGCCTCCGATTGCAGGGCTACGAGAACGGCTTCTTTTTGGGCGGCTGCCTTTTCGACGAGGTGAAGCCCGAGATGCGGATCTACCAGGAGGAGATCTTCGGGCCGGTCCTGGCGGTCGTGCGCGCCGCCGATTTCGAAGAGGCAACCAGCCTCGTCAACCAGCACGAATTGGGCAACGGGGTCGCGATCTTCACCCGCGACGGCGACGCCGCGCGCGAATTTGCCAACCGCGTCGCGATCGGCATGGTCGGCATCAACGTGCCGATCCCGGTGCCGATGGCGTTTTTGAGCTTTGGCGGCTGGAAGCGGTCGCTGTTCGGCGACATGGCGGTCTACGGCAGCGAAGGCGTGCGCTTCTATACCAGACTCAAGACGATGACCGCGCGCTGGCCCAAGGGTGTGCGCGCCGGCGCCGACTACATGATGCCGACGCTGCGCTGAGGGTTCGTGGGCAACCGGACGATCGATGATCCGATCCTGAAGCGCTTCCGCGCCGCGCTCGATCACATTTATGGCGACCGTCTGGAACGTGTGGTGCTGTTTGGCTCGCGTGCGCGAGGCGACGCAACGGCGGATTCCGATTACGACGTTGCCGTGTTCATCAAAGAGCTCGACCTCCCGTCTCTGGAGTTCGACCGGCTTGCGGGTGTGGAGACCGATATACTCTACGACACCGGAGCCGTGATCAACGCGCTGCCGTTCTCGGCCGGGGCGTATCAGGAGCGCACCGGTTTCATGCACGAGTTGCGGCGGGACGGTTTCGATTTGTGACACCGGAGGCGGCCGATTATCTCGCAAAAGCGCGCGAATATCTGAGCAAAGCGGGCAGTCTCCTGGACCTGGTGCACTACAGCGACGAGGCCGCGCGCGCTGCCTACCTGGCAGGCTTTCACGCGGCTCAAGCTCTGGTCTTCGAGCGCACCGCCAGGGTCGCGAAAAGCCACAGAGGACTGCGCACCACCGTCGCTCGGCTGGCGAAGGACGATCCGCGTATCGACCGGTCGTTCACCCGATTTCTCGCGCGGGCTTACAAGTCCAAGGAAATCACCGACTACGGCATCGGCCCACAGGCGGTCGTAACCACCACTGAGGCTCAGGAAATGATCGGCCTTGCCACGCGGTTTGTTGACCGCATGATGGAGATCTCGTCATAGCCGATGCTTGGATTGCCGCCCGGCGAACTGGGCCGGCGATGGTGCCGATGTGGATGTTCCCGCTGGCGCTCGCCACCGGCAACGCGTTCGTCCTGAAGCCCTCGGAGCGCGATCCGTCGGCCGGCATCCGTATCGCCGAATTGCTCACCGAAGCGCGAGTGTCGCCCGGCGTCCGTTGATGCCGAGTGCGATCGACGGGCGCAGAGCCGGCGGCGCATCGCTCGCGCCGAGCGCGGCAATGGCATCGAGGAGCTTGCGGCGGTGGCCGACCGCTGCAATGCCGATGTCCCTGACCTGAGGTCGTCCGAAGTCAGCTTCGGCAGTACCGCCCAATCGACCTCATTGTCGCGGAAGGCTTGATCGTACCGCTCGAGACCCAGTCCTCTCAGCCACGCCGCTATGTCCATCAGGCGCCGCCGAGCTCTTCAAGCAGCGCCTTGGCCTCTTTGAGGTCGAGCGTGTCGAAACCCTCGGTGAACCAGCCGTAGACCGGCGCCAGCAGCGCGCGCGCCGCGGCGGGCTTGCCTTGGTCGCGCCACAGCCGGGCGAGGCTGGCGGCGGCGCGCAATTCCCACGACTTCGCCTCCTGGGAACGGGCGCGCTCGATTGCCCGCCGATAGGAAACTTCCGCCTGATCCGGAGCGCTCGGGTTCCGCCGGAGGAGCAAATCGCCGATCAACCGATGCACTTCCGGCTCCCACCAGAAGTCGCTGCCCCTGCGCTCGAAGTGCACGACCGCGGCCTCGAGCGCCGCCAGGGCTTCATCGGCATTCCCGTGTTTTTCGAGGCATTCCGCAAATAGAGCAGTATAGAAACCCAGGGCCAACCGGAACCCCATCCTTCGCAGCTCGGCCAGAGCACTCCGGAAGGCTTCAATGCGATCGTCTGCGCACTGCCCCGTCACCCAGGCGTCGTGCCAGATTTCGAGCATCGAACCATTCGCGCAGTCATACGCAAACCCCTGCTCCCTGGCGACCGCCAGAAGCGCTTTGGTCCGCGCGGCCATCAGCTCGGGTTCCCTCCGCGGATCCTGAGCCAAGCCTCGTACCGCAAAGCCCAGGACAGGCTGAACGGATGAGCCACCGTCTGGCCCATCGAGAGGGCGGCGAGCCCTCTCTCGGACGCGCGATCGGGATAGCCGAGATACCACAAGGCCAGCGCCTCAAAGGCCAGGGCCATCATCGCCGGGTCTGAAATGTAAATCTTTGGCCCGCGGTGGCGCTCCGGGTCGTACAGGACCCGCACCCGAGCGGCGTGGGACGGCACACTCGTGTATCGTCCGGAGTGGTAGCAAGTGGTGCAAGCGACGTATTCGGCGAGCAAACGGAACTCATCGCTGCCGAGCTTTGCTGCGAGGTTGAAAAGCTCCCCGGAAAGCTCCGACGCGGTCTCCAGATCTGGTTGAACCAGATGATAGACCCACAACCCCACGAGGCTGCGAAAGAGCTCGGGGGTGTCGCCGGCGCCCGCACACAACTCCTTGGCTCGGGTATAGGCGGCCTTCGCCTCGACGGATGCATACCCTTGTGTGGCAATAAGCGGGGCGCCGAGCGCGAGCCGGAACTCGATCTCCCGCGAGATCCGCTCGGGCGATTCCGGCAGCGAGTTGATCAGCTCGAGGCCCCTGGTCAAATGGGCGATCGCCTCGGCGTTGGCCGAGGCGGCCATCGCCCGCTCCGCGGCGCGGCGATGATATTGGCCTTCAAGCATGCGCTGGTGCAGGAGGCGGCCTATGCCAGCCTATTGCGCGAGCGTCGGCGAACGCTCCACGCCCGTATCGCCCGGGCGCTTGAAGGCGAGTTCGCGGAAGTGGCCGAGACCAGCCGGAACTGGTCGCACACCATTACGCCGCCGCCGGGCTCGCCGCTCCCGCCATCCGACCGACGGCCGCGAACTGCTGCTGACCCGCTACACCGAACCGGAACCCGAGCTCGCGCTCCTGCTCGACAAGCTCAAATTCGTCCTACCCGCCCAACCGGAGCCCAAAATCAGCGCCGCTCAGATCGCACCGTCATCCCCGGCGTAGTGAAGACCTTCGAGGGTCCGATCGAAGGATATCAGCAACTTACCTCGCTCGACCTGGCCCAATCGGCCAAGATAGGTTAGCCGGTCGTCGTGACATGCGCCTCTCCGGGCCAGGGCGGGGTGAACTTCGGCCGCGCGGTGACGAGGAGCAGCAACGGCAGCGTTGATGCTCGCGCGACGGTCAGGGTCAACAGCTCGAGCGAGGTCGGGTCGATCCAGTGCGCGTCCTCACGCCGCAGCGGCGCAAGGAGAAGACAGCTCGAGGCGCTGCTGGCGCAATTGGCACGGTTGGCGGTGCAACAGCCGGTATTGATGCTGTTCGAGGAACAGGCGGTGGTCGGGGAGACGCCGAACCTCGCGGCGCGGCTGCAGGCATTGGCCGAGCCGGGGACGGTGGTGATCGCGCCGAGCACGCGGCGGCTGACCGGCGGCCTGTTCGACTACGAGGATCTGGGTGCGGTCGAGCTCAAGGGCCTGGGCGCGTCGGTGATGGCGGCGCGGGTATTGCGCGGCAGCGCCGCCGCGAGCCGCTTCGAGGCATTGCACGGGCGAGACCTCACCCCGCTCGTCGGCCGCGACGAAGAGCTGGCGCTATTGCAGCGCCGCTGGCAGCAGGCCAAGGCGGGTGGTGGTGCTGATCGGCGAGCCCGGCATCGGCAAATCGCGTCTCGCGCAGCGATGCTGCAGCAGGTCGCAGGCGAGCCGCACACGAGGCTGCGCTATTTCTGCTCGCCCCACCATCAGGCGAGCGCGCTGCATCCCTTCATTACCCAGCTCGAGCACGCGGCGGGTTTCAGCCGCGAGGACATGGCGGAGGCGCGGCTGGCCAAGCTCGAAGCCTTGCTCGCCCTCTCCAACGCCGGTGCCGAGGAGATCGGGTTCATCGCCGAGCGGATGTCGGTTCCGACCGGCGACAAATACCGCCTCCCGGACCTGCGAGGCGCCCTGGCCGATCAGATCGCCGACGACCACCAGCCCGGTGGCGATGCCGACCCGCACCTGCAATGGCGCCGCCGCGA
This sequence comes from uncultured Alphaproteobacteria bacterium, assembly GCA_963772295.1. Taxonomy (GTDB): domain Bacteria; phylum Pseudomonadota; class Alphaproteobacteria; order ATCC43930; family CGMCC-115725; genus AP-15. The sequence continues at coordinate 885,541 of CAVYWO010000012.1, read as the reverse complement.
CGGTGTGGACGCCCGGAACGCCCGCCTTTGCGGGCGCCCACGGACTCGTATGGGGATTTTGCTGTCAAGTAGTTTCGACATGGCGGTTGGCTGGTGTTGGTTAAGGACCTTCAGGTCAGTCGCGGCCGTAGCCACGGGGCGGGTCGATCGCCTGCAACTCCTCGATGTCGAGCTCGGCGATTGCTTGCAGCTTCTCCGCCAGCCTGGATGCTTCGAGATTGGCGGGAAGGTTGTCCAGCCAGGCGCGGTAATTGTCCTGCAGCTCGATCAGCGTGGCGACTGCTGCCGCCCAGCGCCTTGGCCGTGGCGCGAGGCGCGGTGCCGGTGACGCCGTCTGGCTCTGTTGGCTCTGCTGGCGCCGTCTAGCGCGGCATCGCGCTTGACGCTCAGCTGGGGTCATCGGGGCGCTGCCGGTCCGATGTCTGGGCATCTTCGATCTCCTATTGGCAATCGTGACTGTCACGTTTCCCGGACGGTTGCTCCGTCGCAATCTGGGCCCGAGCTGCGGTCTGGGCACAGGAAACCGGGGCGAGGAGTTCATTGGCGTCACCTGTCACGAGCCTGGGCGGCTCCCCTGTGCTCAGGCCGATGGCCTGCAAACTCGTATCCGGCGGAACCTGCGGTTCCGTACCACGATGCCTCAATCGCGAGGCCGACGGGGAGCCTGGGAGGGCGGGACCACTCTAAATGGCGGCATCTTGCAGCCATAGTCCGTGACGGCATCCCGCCCACCCAGGTCGGTTCCAGGCGTCGGCGCCAAGCGCCTTGCTCCGCCCGGTGTCTTTGTGTCTCGCCGCGTGCCCTGATCTTGCGCTCAGGCGGCGGCGGTGCGGGCGTCGGCTGGTAGTTCGCCGGTCTCGACATAGCGCCAGAGCGCGACCAGCAGCTTTCGGGCAAGCGCCACGATCATCACTTTGCGGATGCGCCCCTTGGCACCGCTGGTTCGCTGGACGAACCAACGGCTGAGCGGGCTTTGCGGTTGGAAGCGAAGCCAGCGCCAAGCCAGTTGCATCAGGATGTGGCGCACCCGTGCATTGCCGTTTTTGCCGATGCCCTGCTCGCGCTCCATGCCGCCGCTCTGGAACGGCGTGCCGGTCAAACCGACAAAGCTCGCCAGCGCCCGGCGATCACGGAACGAACGGCAGCCTAGCATCTCGCGGACCAGAACGGTCGCGGTCTCGACACCGAGGCCGACGATCTGGGTCAGCAGCTGGATCATTCGCTCGGCGCGGTCCGGCTCGGCGATCTTCACGACCGCGTCGCGCTCGGCCTCGATCTCGCGCAGTTGGTCCGAGACCAGGCGGTGGCGCACCATCAAGCGTCTCAGCTCCGCCATCGTCTTGGGCGGCAACGGCGAGCCGGCAAAGGTCTGCAATGCCTCCAGCCGCTCGAACGCCTTCTTGAGGCGCGGCTTGAAGCCGACGATACCATGCAGACAGAGCAGAACTCTCCACGCGGCTCTCGAGTTGCAGCCGCTCGCGGACCAGCCGCTCCCGTTCGCGTCCCGGCCGGCGCAGTTCCTCCTCCGCCTCACTCGCGATGCGCACCATCGAACACACCCGCGGCTCGCCGCGCAGCCACGCCAGCAGCGTGCGCAACAGCATGTCCAGGTCGATCCGATCCGTCTTCGCCCGCCGGCTCCGCCGCGGCACCGGAATGCTCGCCGGATGCATGACCTGCACCTCGATCCCCTGCGCCAGCAGGTAACGGGCAATCCAGAAACCGTCTCGGCCCGCCTCGTAGCTCAGCACCACGCGCTGCACCGCCCGACCCGCGGCCTCCGCCTCCGCCTTCCACAACCCGATCGTCCGCAACAAGCCGGCCAGATCGCGCGGCGCGAGCCGCCGCCGCGGCCGACGGGCGACCCCGGGAACCACCGCCCCGGCCTCCCACGACTTGCCGCTCAATTCCAGCGCCACGACCAAAGTGCTATTATGGTCAAAGGCGGCCGTGGTGTTGCTCGGTTCGATTTGCTTTGGCATCGGATCAATCCTGTCTGGTCTTGGACAACCGACAAGATACTCAATGCCGCGGCCGTCCTCCCCATAGCATCTAAATCCGTGGGCTGAAGGCCCACGTCCGGGGGCGGCCACCTTCTCCACCAGCTTCAATCCCGCGCGCACCGCGCGCTCGGCATCGTGCTCGTGGGCCCGCGGATAGCCGAAATAAGCCAGCACCCCGTCGCCCATGTACTTGGCGACAAACCCGCCGCCGCGCCCGATCACCTTGGCAACGCAGCGGTGATAGGCGCCGATGATCTCACGCATGTCCTCCGGGTCGAGCCGCGCCGACAATGCCGTCGAGCCGACCAGATCGCAGAACATCACCGTCAGCTGGCGGCGTTCAGAGCCGGCTGGCTCTGGCGCACCGCGGGATGCCGCCGTCGCGGCGGCGGGTGTCTCGGCAGTGAGAGCAGCAATGGCGGCGAGGAGCTTGCGGCGATGGCCGACCGAGGTCACGCCGATGCTGATCAGGTCCTCAGCCGTAAGCTGCGGCAGCACCTCGGCGTCAACATCGCTTTCTCCGAAAGCGGCCGCGTATCGCTCGAGACCCAGGCCCCTCAGCCACGCCGCTATGTCCATCAGGCGCCCCCGAGCTCTTCAAGCAGCGCCTTGGCCTCCTTGAGGTCGAGCGTGTCGAAGCCCTCGGTGAACCAGCCGTAGATCGGCGCCAGAAGCGCGCGCGCCTCGGCGGGCTTGCCTTGGTCACGCCACAGCCGGGCGAGGCTGGTGGCGGCGCGCAATTCCCACGACTTCGCCTCCTGCGAACGGGCTCGCTCGATCGCCAGCCGATAGGAAGCTTCTGCCCGATCCGGAGCGCTCGGGTTGCGCCGGAGGAGCAAATCGCCGATCAACCGATGTACTTCCGGCTCCCACAGAGCGTCGCCGGTGCGCTCGAAGTGCACGACCGCAGCCTCGAGCGCCGTCAGGGCTTCATCGGTATTCCCTTGTTTTTCGAGGCATTGCGCAAATAGAGCATGCCACAAACCCAGAAACCCTATGCTTCGCCTCTCGGCCAGAGCACTTCGGAAAGCTTCTATGCGATCGTCTGCGCACTGCCCCGTCACCCAGGCGTCGTGCCAGATTTCGAGCATCGAAGCCACCCCGCGGTCAAACGGAAACCCCTGCTCTCTTGCGACCATGAGATTCGCTTTGGTCCGCGCGGCCGTCAGCTCGGGTTCCCTGCACAGGACCCTGAGGAAAGCCTCGTGCCGCAAAGCGTCGGACAGGCTGAGCGGATGAGCCGCCGTCTGGGCCATCGAGAGGGCGGCGAGCCCCCGCTCGGACGCGCGATCGGGGTAGCCGAGGTACCACAAGGCCAACGACTCAAAAGACAGGGCGCTGATGGCCGGGTCTACCACCCAAATCTTCGGCCCGCGGTGGCGCTCCGGGTCGTACAGGACCCGCACCCGAGCGGCATGAGACGGCACACTCGCGTATCGTCCGGACCACAAGCATGTGGCACAAGCGGCGTATTCGGCGAGCAAACGGAAGTCGTCGCTCCCGAGCTTTGCTGCGAGGTTGAAAAGCTGCCCGGAAAGCTCCGACGCGGTCTCCAGATCTGGTTGAAGCAAATGATAGACCCACAGCCCCATAAGGCTACGAAAGAGCTCGGGGGTGTCGCCGGCGCCCGCGCATAGCTCCTTGGCTCGGGTGTAGGCGGCCTGCGCCTCGACAGATGCCCACCCTTGTGTGGCAATAAGGGGGGCGCCGAGCGCGAGGCGGAAGTCGATCTCCCGCGAGATCCGCTCGGCCGATTGCGGCAGCGAACCGATAAGCTCGAGGCCCTTGGTCAGATGGGCGATCGCCTCGGCGTTGGCCGAGGCCGCCATCGCCCGCTCCGCGGCGCGGCGATAATAATCGACGGCGGGAGCGGCGAGCCCGGCGGCGGCGTAGTGGTGTGCGACCAGTTCCGGCTGGGTCTCGGCCACTTCCGGAAACTCGCCTTCGAGCGCCTGGGCGATATGGGCGTGGAGCGTTCGTCGGCGCTCGCGCAGCAGGCTGGCATAGGCCGCCTCCTGCACCAGCGCATGCTTGAAGGTGTAGACCGCCTCCGGGACCTCGCCGCGGCCAAACACCAGCTCGGCGCGGACGAGCCGGTCGAGAGCCTCCGTCAGCCGGTCATCAGGCTGATGGGCCACGGCGCTGAGCAACGGATAGGAGAACTCGCGGCCGATGGCGGCGCCGATCTGGGCGACCTCGCGTACCGGCGCCAGGCGATCGAGCCGGGCCATCAGCGAGTCGTGTAGGGTGGTCGGGATCGCCAGCGGCGGCAGCGCGCCGTCGAGCGCGTAATGCCCGTCCTCCTCGCGCAAGAGGCCGCTTTCGATGATGGTCTTGGTCAGCTCCTCGAGGAACAATGGCACGCCATCGGTGCGGGCGAGGATCTGCTCGAGGATCTCGGCCGGCAGCGCCTTGCCGCCGGCGGACCGCTCGACGAGGGTCATGCCCTCGCGGCGGCCGAGGCGGGCGAGCGCCAGTGTGGTGACATGCGCCTCGGCGGGCCAGGGCGGGGTGAACTCCGGCCGCGCGGTGATGAGGAGCAGCAATGGCAGCGTTGATGCCCGCGCGACGGTCAGGGTCAACAGCTCGAGCGAGGTCGGGTCGATCCAGTGCGCGTCCTCGAACAGCATCAGCACCGGCTGCCGCGCCGCCAGCCGCGCCATCTGCGCCAGCAGCGCCTCGAGCGTCCGCTCCTTGCGCCGCTGCGGCGTGAGGTCCGGGAGACGGTATTTGTCGCCGGTCGGTAGCGACATCCGCTCGGCGATGAACCCGATCTCCCCGGCGCCGGCACTCGACAGGGCGAGCAAGGCTTCGAGCTTGGTCAGCCGCGCTTCCGCCATGTCCTCGCGCCTCATGCCCGCGGCGTGCTCGAGCTGGGTCATGAAGGGATGGAGCGCGCTCGCCTGATGGTGCGGCGAGCAGAAATAGCGCAGCCTCGTGTATGGCTCGCCCGCGACCTGCTCCAGCATCGCCTGCGCCAGACGCGATTTGCCGATGCCGGGTTCGCCGATCAGCACCACCACCCGGCCCTCGCCGGCCTTGGTCTGCTGCCAGCGGCGCTGCAACAGCGCCAGCTCCTCGTCGCGGCCGACGAGCGCTGTGCCGGCCGTGCGCAGCGCCTCGAAGCGGCTTTCGGCGGCGCTCCCGCGCAGCACCCGCGCCGCCATCACCGGCGCGCCCAAGCCCCTGAGCTCGACGGCACCGAGATCCGCGACTCGAACAGACCGCCGGTCAGCCGCCGCGTGCTCGGCGCGATCACCACGGTCCCCGGCTCGGCCAGCGCCTGCAGCCGCGCCGCGAGGTTCGGCGTCTCGCCAACGACCCCGCGTTCCTGCGCTTCGCCCGAGCCGACGAGATCGCCGACGACAACGAGGCCCGTAGCAATGCCGACCCGTACCTGCAATGGCGCCGCCGCGAGGGTGTCGAGCGCGGCCACCTTCTCCACCAGCTTCAGTGCCGCGCGCACCGCGCGCTCGGCATCGTGCTCGTCGGCCCGCGGATAGCCGAAATAGGCCAGCACCCCGTCGCCCATGTACTTCGCGACAAAACCGCCGCCGCGCTCGATCACCTTGGCAACGCAGCGGTGATAGGCGCCGATGACCGCACGCAGATCCTCCGGATCGAGCCGTGCCGACAGCGCCGTCGAGCCGACCAGATCGCAGAACATCACGGTCAGCTGCCGCCGCTCGGCCTCCACCCCCACCCTTCCCTCCCCCGCAATCCCCGGGTCAAGCCCGGGGAGGGGAGGGTTAGGGAGGGGGCTGCCGCCGACGGGTGCGATAGACGGGCGCAGGGGCGGCGGCGAAGCGCCTTCGCGCAGCGCTGCGATCGCTTTCAGCAGCCTTAGGCGCGGACCGAGCGGCAGCCCGAGCGCCACAAGATGAGTCTCGGTCAGCTCCGGCAGCAGATCAAGGTCGATCTCATTCTCGCGGAACGCCGGCTCGTATCGCTCAAGTCCTAAGCTCCCGAGCCACGCCGCGATATCCATCCGGCCCTCCCCTGGCTTTCATAAACTCTAGCTTAACACAAATCGCCGTCTTGTCTCTCGGTCTCGCAGGCTGCGGTTTTCATTTCGACGAAAGCGGGAAGCCCATAACTATCATCAGGCGATGGAGCCGTCGGCAGAGGACAGTACAGGGCTGCTGCTGCCAGTTGGGCGGCGGTCTTGATCGGCACGGCGAAGCTCGCGATCGGGGAATGTGGTATTTTTGTTTATGACCCGAAGGAGCGAACCGTGCAGAAGGTTCAATTGCGCCGCGGCAAACTGACAATCCCGCTTTCGGATAAGATGCGAGCGGATCTCGACCTACGCGATGGCGACGAGCTCCAGGTGAGTTGGGAAGCCGGCCGAATCGTGCTCACACCCATGGCCGAAGAGCCATTGCCTGGGGATATGGAAGCGCTGGACCAAGCCGAGGAGGAATTTGCCCGCGGAGAAACCCGCGGCATCGACGACATACTGCATGGAATGGGACGTAAGACTAAGTAGCCGAGCGGAGCGAACGCTCGAGCGCTTCCCAGCCCGCGATCGAGAACGGGTGGAAGCGGCGCTCCTCGAAATGAAGCGTGACCCTCGTGCTGGTGATACTGCCCCACTTCGGGGGAGGCATCAGGGGTCGTTTCGGCGCCGCGTTGGGTCGTGGCGCATTGTTTTTGCCGTGAAGCCGGATATTCAGACGGTGCTCGTCGCCGACATTTCCCGGCGAACCTCATCAACATATTGATTCGTCGCGAGGGATCGATGCCGCTGCGCGTCCCGGCGCCCTCGACGCGATACCGTTCGCAGAAGGTGGACGTGGTGGGTCCCCGTGAGCGCTGTTTGACGCTTGTCGCAGCAAGCGGCCGCTTCACCGCCTACTTACCGGCCGCGCTGACCCCGGTCGCCGGCAAAGCCGCTGCATCGGCGAGCTCGTCGAGCAGCGCCTTGGCTTCTTTCAGGTCGAGCGTGTCGAAGCCTTCGGTGAACCAGCCGTAGATCGGGGCGAGCAGCTCGCGCGCCTCGGCGGGCTTGCCTTGATCGCGCCGCAGCCGGGCGAGGCTGGCGGCCGCGCGCAATTCCCACGACTTCGCCTCTTGCGAACGGGCTCGCTCGATCGCCCGGCGATAGGAAACTTCCGCCCGATCCGCATCGCTCGGGCTTCGCCGGAGGAGCAAATCGCCGATCAACCGATGGACTTCGGGCTCCCATGCAACGTCGCCCGTGCGCTCGACGTGCACGACCGCGGCCTCGAGCGCCGTCACGGCTTCATCGGTATTCCCTTGTTTTTCAAGGCATTCCGCAAATAGAGCATGCCAAATACCCAGGTTCAACCGGCTCCCCATTCTTCGCGAGGCCAGACTGCTCCTGAAGGCATCTATGCGATGCTTTGCGCACTGCCCCGTCACCCAAGCGTCGTGCCAGATTTCGAGCATCGAACCCAGCGCGCAGTGCCACGCGAACCCCTGCTCCCTGGCGACCGCCAGATACGCTTTGGTCCGCGCGGCCATCAGCTCGGGTTCCCGCCGCTCGATCCTGAGCAAAGCTTCGGCTATCAAAGCAAAGTTCAGGCTGAGCGGATGAGCCGCCGTCTCGCCCATTGAGAGGGCGGCGAGCCCCCGCTCGGACGCGCGATCGGGATAGCCGAGGTCCCACAAGGCCCGCAACTTAATAGCCAGGGCCGTCATGGCCGGGTCCATCACGAAAATCTTTGGCCCGCGGTGGCGCTCCGGGTCGTACAGGACTCGCACCCGAGCGGCGTGAGACGGCACACTCGTGTATCGCCCGGAGTACAAGCAAGTGATGCAACCGGCGAGTTCGGCGAGCAAATGGAACTCGTCGCTCCCGAGTTTTGCCGCGAGGTTGAAAAGCTCCCGGGAAAGCTCGGACGCGGTCTCCAGATCTGGTCGAGCCAGATGATAGAGCCACAACCCCACGAGGCTGCGAAAGAGCTCAGGGGTCTCGCCGGCGCCCGCACACAACTCCTTGGCTCGGGCGTAGGCGGCCTGCACCTCGACGGATCCCCACCCTCGTATGGCAGTAAGGGGGGTGGCGAGCGCGAGGCGGAACTCGATCTCCCGCGAGATCCGCTCGGCCGATTTGGGGAGCGAGTCGATCAGCTCGAGGCCCTTGGTCAAATGGGCGATCGCATCGGCGTTGGCCGAGGCGGCCATCGCCCGCTCCGCGGCGCGGCGATAATAATCGATGGCGGGAGCGGCGAGCCCGGCGGCGGCGTAGTGATGTGCGACGAGTTCCGGCTGGGTCTCGGCCACTTCCGGGAACTGGTCTTCGAGCGCCTGGGCGATATGGGCGTGGAGCGTTCGCCGGCGCTCGCGCAATAGGCTGGCATAGGCCGCCTCCTGCACCAGCGCGTGCTTGAAGGTGTAGACCGCGTCGGGGACCTCGCCGCGGCCGAACACCAGCTCCGCGCGGACGAGCCGGTCGAGAGCCTCCTGCAGCCGATCATCGGGCTGATGGGCCACGGCGCTGAGCAGGCGATAAGAGAACTCGCGGCCGATGGCGGCACCGATCTGGGCGACCTCGCGCACCGGCGCCAGGCGGTCGAGCCGAGCCATCAGCGAGTCGTGCAGGGTGGTCGGAATCGCCAGCGGCGGCAGCGCGCCATCGAGCGCGTAATGCCCGTCTTCCTCGCGCAAGAGGCCGCTTTCGATGATGGTCTTGGTCAGCTCCTCGACGAACAATGGCACGCCGTCGGTGCGGGCGAGGATCTGCTCGAGGATCTCGGCCGGCAGCGCCTTGCCGCCGGCAGATCGCGCGACCAGGGTCGCGCCCTCGCGGCGGCCGAGGCGGGCGAGCGCTTGCATCGTGACGTGGGCGTCGGCGGGCCAGGGCGGGGTGAACTCCGGCCGCGCGGTGACGAGGAGCAGCAACGGCAGCCGCGGCGCCCGGGCGACGGTCAGGGTCAACAGCTCGAGCGAGGTCGGGTCGATCCAATGCGCGTCCTCGAACAGCATCAGCACCGGCTGCAGCACCGCCAGCCGCGCCATCCGCGCCAGCAGCGCCTCGAGCGTCTTGTCCTTGCGCCGCTGCGGCGTGAGGCCCGGGAGAGGGTATTTGTCGCCGGTCGGAATCGACATCCGCTCGGCGATGAACCCGATCTCCTCGGCGCCGGCGTTCGACCGGGCGAGCAGCGCTTCGAGCTTGGCCAGCCGCGCTTCCGGCGTGTCCTCGCGGCTGAAGCCCGCGGCGTGCTCGAGCTGGGTGATGAAGGGATGGAGCGCGCTCGCCTGATGGTGCGGTGAGGAGAAATAGCGCAGCCTCGTGTATGGCTCGCCCGCGACCTCCTCCAGCATCGCCTGCGCCAGACGCGATTTGCCGATGCCGGGTTCGCCGATCAGCACCACCACCCGGCCCTCGCCGGCCTTGGCCTGCTGCCAGCGGCGCTGCAACAGCGCCAGTTCTTCGTCGCGGCCGACGAGCGGGGTCAGCTCTCGCCCGTGCATTGCCTCGAAGCGGCTCTCGGCGGCGCTCCCGCGCACCACCCGCGCCGCCATCACCGGCGCGCCCAAGCCCTTGAGCTCGACGGCGCCCAGATCGGCGTACTCGAACAGACCGCCGGTCAGCCGCCGCGTGCTCGGCGCGATCACCACGGTACCCGGCTCGGCCAATGCCTGCAGCCGTGCCGCGAGGTTCGGCGTCTCGCCGACCACTGCCTGTTCCTGCGAGGCTCCCTGGCCGATCAGATCCCCGACGACCACCAGCCCGGTGGCAATGCCGACGCGCACCTGCAGCGGCGCCGCGACGGTGTCGACCCCGGCCACCTTATCCACCAGCTTCAGTGCCGTGCGCACCGCGCGCTCGGCATCGTGCTCGTCGGCCCGCGGATAGCCGAAATAGGCCAGCACCCCGTCGCCCATGTATTTGGCGACAAACCCGCCGCCGCGCCCGATCACCTTGGCAACGCAGCGGTGATAGGCGCCGATGACCGCGCGCAGATCCTCCGGATCGAGCCGCGCCGACAATGCCGTCGAGCCGACCAGATCGCAGAACATCACCGTCAGCTGCCGGCGCTCGGCAACCGGCACAGCCGGAGCCCGCTCCGCCGCAGCATCGGTTTTGCCCTGCAATGCGGCGACCGCCTCGAGCAATTTGCGGCGGTGGCGCCCGAGCACCACGCCGAGATCCTTGAGATCCTCTAGCGTGAGCTTGGGCAGCGCCCCCCAATCGATCTCGTTGTCGCGGAAAGCGGCTTCGTATCGCTCGAGACCCAGGCCCCGCAACCAGACCGTTATGTCCATCACGCGCCCCCGAGTTCGTCGAGCAGGGCCTTTGCCTCTTTGAGGTCGGGCGTGTCGAAACCCTCGGTGAACCAGTCGTAGACCGGCGCGAGAAAGTCGCGGGCTTCGGTGTGGCGGCCCTGGTCGCGGCGAAGCCGGGCGAGGCTCACGGCGGCGCGCAATTCCCAGAGCTTGGCCCCCTGCTCCTCGGCGATGCTCAGGGCTTTGCGATACAGTTCCTCGGCGGTCTCGGAATGCCCTTGCCGCAGCAGCAACTGGCCTTTGCGCCTGTTCAGCTCGGCCTCCAGCCAGCGCTCCCCTGTCCTTTCAACGATCTGCAACGCATCGTCCAACAGGGTCGCGGCCTCTTCAGCTTGCCCTGCGATCTCACATGCCCTGGCCAGGAGGGCGAAACAATAGGGCATCCACGTCTCCGTCCCGGTTGCGCGTAAAGCGGTCAAACCGCTGCGCAGAAGCGATACCCCTTCGGCCACATCGCCATTCTTGACCGTGATCCAGCCGCGATAGATCGTTCCCGCCGCACGCCAGGCGGGGAAACCTTGGTCGGTCGCCACCGCAACCAGCTCGTCTGCCCGCTCATCCAGAGCTGCGTCGTCTCCGACGAGCGAAAGCAGGCTGGCGCCGAATGATAAGCTAAGGGCCAAAGATGGCCGATGAGCCAGGCTCCGAGCCTCGGCGATTGCTGCGTTGCTCCGTGCCAATGCCTTGTCTGGATAACCGAGACAGAAAAAGACGATCCCCAATAGCCCCTGTGAGTATAGGTGGGGGTGGATTCCGGCCTGATCGCCAAGCGAGCGGTGGGAGATCGGATCATAAAGCGCCAGCGCCGCTTCCAGCTGCGACCGGGATAAAGCAAACCTGCCGAGAAACATCAGGTTTTGTCCGGAACACCAGTGACCCAGAACGAGGCCGGCAGAATCGTTGCGCCGACGGCTCAGACGCAGCAAATCCTCGGCCAAGCGTTGCGCCAGATCGAGTTCGCCGCGCCACATGTGATAGCGAGACTGCCCAAGGGGCACCCCAAGGAACTCCGAGGGAGAACCCAGCTGCTCCCACAGCTCTCGGGCGCGGGCATAGGCATGGCCCGTTTCCGCTGCGGCGGGTCCTTTCTTGGATAGCAACACGCCGCCCAAGGCACTCCAAAATTCGAGCTCCTGTCGCTGCCGTTCAGGGCCGTCCGGCAGCAGCGCCAGCTGCTCCAGCCCCTTTTGCAATTGCGCGGCCGCTTCCGCCATTGCCGAGCGGGTGGCAGACCGCCGGCCGGCCTTGCCCCAATAGGCGACGGATTTTTCGACGAGCCCGGCTTCCGCATAATGCTGCGCGAAGAGCTCGGGCTGGCTGTCCATCAGCTCCGGGGAATGGGCTTCGAGCGCTTCGGCGATCTGCGCGTGCAATTGCTGGCGAGAGCTGCGCAGCAGGCTGCCGTGCGCCGCGTCCTGCACCAGCGCGTGCTTGAAGCTGTAGACCGCGTCGGGCGGCGTACCGCGCTGGAAGACCAGCTCCGACGCGACGAGGCGAGCGAGAGAGGCTTGCAGCTCGTCCTCGGCGAGACGGGAGACGGCATGCAGCAGCGCGTATGAAAACTCGCGTCCGATCGCTGCGCCGATCTGCGCCACATGCCGCACCGGCGCCAGGCGGTCGAGCCGCGACATCAGCGAGTCGTGCAGCGTCGTCGGGATCGCGAACGGCGGCAATGCCCGGTCGAGCACGTAGCGAGCCCGTTCCTCGCGCAGCAGACCGCTCTCCAAGACGGTCTTGCTCAACTCCTCGACAAACAGCGGCACGCCATCGGCGCGATCGGCGATCTGGTCGACAACCTCATCAGGCAACGCCTTGCCACCGGCGATCTGCAATACCAAAGCCGTCCGGTCACGCCGGTCCAGGCGATTGAGCGCCAATATCGTCACCTGCGGCTGGCCGATCCAGGGTGGCTGGAACTCGGGGCGGAACGTCACGACCAGCAGCACCGGCAGGCTGCGGATGCGCTCGACGGTGAGGTCGAGCAGCTCGCGCGAGGTCGGGTCGATCCAATGCGCGTCCTCGAAGACCATGACCACTGGCTGCCGGCGCGCCAAACCTTCGAGCTGGCGGATCAGCGCCTCCAATGTCCGCTCCTTCTTGCGCTGCGGACTGAGGTTTGGTAGTGCATGGCGCTCTGAAGCCGGCAACGACAGCAGATCGGCGAGGAATGCCACATCCTCCTCGGGCGGCGCGGCGCGGGCGAGCAGGGCCTCCAGCTTCTCCAGCCGGGAGGCGGGCGGATCGTCGCGCGCGAACCCGGCCGCCCGGCCGAGCTGCTCGACAAAGGGGAATAGCGCGCTGTCCTGGTGATAGGGCGAGCAAAAATAGCGCAGGCGGATATATGGCTCGGCATGGAGGCGCTCCGCCAATGCCGCGGTGAGGCGCGACTTGCCGAGGCCGGGTTCGCCGGAAACCAGCACGACCTGACCGTCGCCCGTCTTCGTGCGCGCCCAGCGCCGCAATAGCAGGTCGATTTCCTCGTCGCGGCCGACCAGTGGGCTCAGCGCCGATCCGCGCAACGCCTCGAACCGGCTCGCGACCACGCTCGGACGCAGCACCTGCCACGCGGGCAACGGCGCGGCGATGCCCTTGACCTCGACGGCGCCGAGATCGCGGAATTCGAAGAGATCACCAACCAGCCGGCGCGTGCCCGCGGCGATGACGACCGCGTCCGGCTCGGCCAAGGCTTGCAGCCGGGCGGCGAGGTTCGGCGTTTCGCCGACGACCGATTGCTCCTGCGCCGAGCCTTCACCGATCAGATCGCCGACGACCACCAGGCCGGTGGCGATCCCGACCCGCGCTTGGAGCTTGACGGATTTGACATCGAGGCGAGCGACGGCGTCGATGAAGCCGAGCCCCGCCCGGACGGCCCGCTCGGCATCGTCTTCATGCGCTCGCGGATAGCCGAAATAGACCAAGACACCGTCGCCCATGTACTTGGCGACAAAGCCATCGAAGCTCCTGACGACATCGGCGACGGCGCGGTGATACGTGGCGATGACCTCGCGCAGATCTTCGGGATCGAGCCGCGCCGACAGCGCCGTCGAGCCGACCAGATCGCAGAACATCACCGTCAGCTGCCGCCGCTCGGCAGCGGCTGGTTCTGGCGCACCGCGGGATGCCGCCGTCGCGGCGGCGGGTGCCTCGGCAGTGAGAGCAGCAATGGCGGCGAGGAGCTTGCGGCGATGGCCGACCGAGGTCACGCCGATGCTGATCAGATCCTCAGCCGTAAGCTGCGGCAGCACCTCGGCGTCAACATCGCTTTCTCCGAAAGCAGCCGCGTATCGCTCGAGACCCAGGCCCCTCAGCCACGCCGCTATGTCCATCAGGCGCCACCGAGCTCTTCGAGCAGCGCCTTGGCATCCTTAAGGTCGAGCGTGTCGAAGCCTTCGGTGAACCAGCCGTAGACCGGGGCGAGCAGCTCGCGCGCCGCGACGGGCTTGCCTTGGTCGCGCCGCAAGCGGGCGAGGCTGGTGGCGGCGCGCAATTCCCACGACTTCGCCTCTTGCGAACGGGCGCGCTCGATCGCCCGCCGATAGGAAGCTTCCGCCCGATCCGGAGCGCTCGGGTTCCGCCGCAGGAGCAAATCGCCGATCAACCGATGCACCTCCGGCTCCCACACGGCGTCGCTGCCCCTCTGCTCGAAGTGCACGACCGCGGCCTCGAGCGCCGTCAGGGCTTCATCGGTATTCCCTTGTTTTTCAAGGCATTCCGCGAATAGAGCATGATAGAAACCCAGGCTCACCCCGTGCCCCATCCTTCGCAGCTCGGCCAGACCGCTGCGTCTGAAAGCTTCTATGCGATCGTCTCCGCACTGCCCCGTCACCCGAGCGTCGTGCCAGATTTGGTACATCGAACCCGCCGCGCAGTAATACGCAAACCCCTGCTCCCTGGCGACAGCCAGAAACGCTTTGGTCCGCGCGGCCATCAGCTCGGGTTCCCTCCGCTGGATCCTGAGATGAGCCTCGCAAAGCAAAGCCCAGCACAGGCTGAACGGATGAGCCACCGTCTGGTCCATCGCGAGGGCGGCGAGCCCCCGCTCGGACGCGCGCTCGGGATAGCCGAGGCACCACAAGGCCCGCGCCTCAAAAACCAGGGCCGCCATGGCCGGGTCTAGCTGGTAAATCTTTGGCCCGCGGTGGCGCTCCGGGTCGTACAGGAGCCGCACCCGAGCGGCGTGAGACGGCACGCTCGCGTATCGTCCGGACCAGCAGCAAGTGACGCAAGCGGCGAATTCGGCGAGCAAACGGAAGTCATCGCTCCCGAGCTTTGCTGCGAGGTTGAACAGCTCCCGCGAAAGCTCCGACCCGGTCTCCATATCTGCTTGATTCAGATGATAGTTCCACAACCCCACGAGGCTACGAAAGAGCTCGGGAGTGTCGCCGGCGCCGGCACACAACTCCTTGGCTCGGGTGTAGGCGGCCTGCGCCTCGACAGATGCGCACCCTCGTATGGCAGTAAGCGGCGGGCCAAGTGCGAGGCGGAAGTCGATCTCCCGCGAGATCCGCTCGGAGGATTCCGGCAGCGAAGCGATAAGCTCGAGGCCCCTGGTCAAATGGGCGATCGCATCGGCGTTGGCCGAGGCCGCCATCGCCCGCTCGGCGGCGCGGCGATAATAAGCAATGGCGGGAGCGGTGAGCCCGGCGGCGGCGTAGTGGTATGCGACGAGTTCGGGCTGGGTCTCGGCCACTTCCGGAAACTCGCCTTCGAGCGCCCGGGCGATATGGGCGTGGAGCGTTCGCCGGCGCTCGCGCAGCAGGCTGGCATAGGCCGCCTCCTGCACCAGCGCATGCTTGAAGGTGTAGACCGACTCCGGGGGTTCGCCGCGGCCGAACACCAGCTCCGAGCGGACGAGCCGGTCGAGAGCCTCCGTCAGCCGGTCGTCGGGCTGCTGGGCCACGGCGCTGAGCAAGCGATAGGAGAACTCGCGGCCGATGGCGGCGCCGATCTGGGCGACCGCGCGGACCGGCGCCAGGCGATCGAGCCGGGCCATCAGCGAGTCGTGCAGGGTGGTCGGGATCGCCAGCGGCGGCAGCGCGCCGTCGAGCGCGTAATGCCCGTCCTCCTCGCGCAAGAGGCCGCTCTCGATGATGGTCTTGGTCAGCTCCTCGAGGAACAGCGGCACGCCGTCGGTGCGGGCGAGGATCTGCTCGAGGATCTCGGCCGGCAGCGCCTTGCCGCCGGCGGACCGCTCGACCAGAGCCGCGCCCTCGCGGCGGCCGAGGCGGGCGAGCGGCAGCATCGTGACGTGGGCGTCGGCGGGCCAGGGCGGGGTGAACTCCGGCCGCGCGGTGACGAGGAGCAGCAATGGCAGCTGCGGCGCCCGCGCCACGGTCAAGGTCAACAGCTCGAGCGAGGTCGGGTCGATCCAGTGCGCGTCCTCGAACAGCATCAATACCGGCGTTCGCGCCGCCAGCCGCGCCATCTGCGCCAGCAGCGCCTCGAGCGTCTTCTCCTTGCGCCGCTGCGGGGTGAGGTCCGGGAGAGGGTATTTGTCGCCGGTCGGGATCGACATCCGCTCGGCGATGAACCCGATCTCCTCGGCGCCGGCGTTCGACCGGGCAAGCAGGGCTTCGAGCTTGGCCAGCCGCGCTTCCGCCATGTCCTCGCGCCTCATGCCCGCGGCGTGCTCGAGCTGGGTCATGAAGGGATGGAGCGCGCTCGCCTGATGGTGCGGCGAGCAGAAATAGCGCAGTCTCGTGTGCGGCTCGCCCGCCAACTGCTGCAGCATCGCCTGCGCCAGACGCGATTTGCCGATGCCGGGTTCGCCGATCAGCACCACCACCCGGCCCTCGCCGGCCTTGGCCTGTTGCCAGCGGCGCTGCAACAGCGCCAGCTCCTCGTCGCGGCCGACGAGCGGGGTCAGCTCGCGCCCGTGCAATGCCTCGAAGCGGCTCTCGGCGGCGCTACCGCGCACCACCATCACCGGCGCGCCCAAGCCCTTGAGTTCGACGGCACCCAGATCCACGTACTCGAACAGACCGCCGGTCAGCCGCCGTGTGCTCGGCGCGATCACCACGGTCCCCGGCTCGGCCAATGCCTGCAGCCGCGCCGCGAGGTTGGGCGTCTCGCCGACCACCGCCTGTTCTTGCGAGGCTCCCTGGCCGATCAGATCTCCGACGACCACCAGCCCGGTGGCGATGCCGACCCGCACCTGCAGCGCCCCCGCCGCTGTGTCGAGCCCGGCCACCTTCTCGACCAGCTGCAGACCGGCGCGCACCGCGCGCTCGGCATCGTGCTCGCCGGCCCGCGGATAGCCGAAATAGGCCAGCACGCCGTCGCCCATGTACTTGGCGACAAAGCCGCCGCCGCGGCCGATCACCTTGGCAACGCAGCGGTGATAGGCGCCGATCACCGCCCGCAGATCCTCCGGGTCGAGCCGCGCCGACAATGCGGTCGAGCCGACCAGATCGCAGAACATCACCGTCAGCTGCCGCCGCTCGGCCTCCACCCCCACCCTTCCCTCCCCCGCAATCCCCGGGTCAAGCCGGGGGAGGGGAGGGTTAGGGAGGGGGCTGCCGCCGACGGGTGCGATGGACGGGCGCAGGGGCGGCGGCGAAGCGCCTTCCCGCAGCGCTGCGATCGCTTTCAGCAGCCTCAGGCGCGGACCGAGCGGCAGCCCGAGCGCCACAAGATGAGTCTCGGTCAGCTCCGGCAGCAGATCAAGGTCGATCTCATTCTCGTGGGAACGACGGCTCGTATCGCTCAAGTCCTAAGCTCCCGAGCCACGCCGCGATATCCATCCGGCCCTCCCCTGGCTTTCATAAACTCTAGCTTAACACAAATCGCCGTCTTGTCTCTCGGTCTCGCAGGCTGCGGTTTTCATTTCGACGAAAGCGGGAAGCCCATAACTATCATCAGGCGATGGAGCCGTCGGCAGAGGACAGTACAGGGCTGCTGCTGCCAGTTGGGCGGCGGTCTTGATCGGCACGGCGAAGCTCGCGATCGGGGAATGTGGTATTTTTGTTTATGACCCGAAGGAGCGAACCGTGCAGAAGGTTCAATTGCGCCGCGGCAAACTGACAATCCCGCTTTCGGATAAGATGCGAGCGGATCTCGACCTACGCGATGGCGACGAGCTCCAGGTGAGCTGGGAAGCCGGCCGAATCGTGCTCACACCCGTGGCCGAAGAGCCATTGCCTGGGGATATGGAAGCGCTGGACCAAGCCGAGGAGGAATTTGCCCGCGGAGAAACCCGCCGCATCGACGACATACTGCATGGAATGGGACGTAAGACTAAGTAGCCGAGCGGAGCGAACGCTCGAGCGCGTCCCGGCCCGCGATCGAGAACGGGTGGAAGCGGCGCTCCTCGAAATGAAACGCGACCCTCGTGCTGGTGATACTGCCCCACTTCGGGGAGGCATCAGGGGTCGTTTCGGCGCCGCGTTGGATCGTGGCGCATTATTTTTGTCGTGAAGCCGGATATTCAGACGGTGCTCGTCGCCGACATTTCCCGGCGAACCTCATCAACATATTGATTCGTCGCGAGGGATCGATGCCGCTGCGCGTCCCGGCGCCCTCGACGCGATACCGTTCGCAGAAGGTGGACGTGGTGGGTCCCCGTGAGCGCTGTTTGACGCTTGTCGCAGCAAGCGGCCGCTCCACCGCCTACTTACCGGCCGCGCTGACCCCGGTCGCCGGCAAAGCCGCTGCATCGGCGAGCTCGTCGAGCAGCGCCTTGGCTTCTTTCAGGTCGAGCGTGTCGAAGCCTTCGGTGAACCAGCCGTAGATCGGGGCGAGCAGCTCGCGCGCCTCGGCGGGCTTGCCTTGATCGCGCCGCAGCCGGGCGAGGCTGGTGGCCGCGCGCAATTCCCACGACTTCGCCTCTTGCGAACGGGCTCGCTCGATCGCCCGGCGATAGGAAACTTCCGCCCGATCCGGAGCGCTCGGGTTCCGCCGGAGAAGCAAGTCGCCCATCAGCCGATGGACTTCGGGCTCCCAATGGACGTCGCCCGTGCGCTCGAAGTGCACGACCGTGGCCTCGAGCGCCGTCAGGGCTTCATCGGTATTCCCTTGTTTTTCGAGGCATTCCGCAAATAGAACATGCGTCAAACCCAGCCACGCCAGGATCCCCATCCTTCGCAGCTCGGCCAGAGCGTTCCGGAAAGCTTCGATGCGATCGTCTCCGCACTGCCCCGTCACCCAAGCGTCATGCCAGATTTCATACATCGAACACATCGCGCAGTCATACGCGAACCCCTGCTCCCGTGCGACCGCCAGATGTGCTTTGGTCCGCGCGGCGATCACCTCGGGCTCCCTCCGCACGATCCTGAGCCAAGCCTCCCACCGCAAAGCAAAGCACAGGCTGAACGGATGAGCCGCCGTCTGGGCCATCGAGAGGGCGGCGAGCCCGCGCTCGGACGCGCGCTCGGGATAGCCGAGATACCACAAGGCCAGCAACTCAAGACCCAGGGACAGCATGGCCGGGTCTGCCATGTAAATCTTTGGCCCGCGGTGGCGCTCCGGGTCGTACAGGACCCGCACCCGAGCGGCGTGAGAGACCGCAGTCGCGTATCGTCCGGAGCGGTAGCAAGTGAAGCAAGCGACATATTCGGCGAGCAGACGGAACTCGTCGCTCCCGAGCTTTGCTGCGAGGTTGAAAAGCTCCCGAGAGAGCTCCGACGCGATCTCCAGATCTGGTCGAACCACCTGATAGTTCCACAACCCCACGAGGCTGCGAAAGAGCTCGGGGGTCTCGCCGGCGCCAGCACACAACTCCTTGGCTCGGGCGTAGGCGGCCTGCGCCTCGACAGATCCGTACCCTCGCATGGCAATAAGCGGGGCGCCGAGCGCGAGGCGGAAGTCGATCTCCCGCGAGACCCGCTCGGACGATTCCGGCAGCGAGTCAATCAGACTCGAGGCCCTTGGTCAAATGGGCGATCGCATCGGCGCTGGCCGAGGCGGCTATCGCCCGCTCGGCGGCGCGGCGATAATAAGCGATGGCGGGAGCGGGAAGCCCGGCGGCGGCGTAGTGGTGTGCGACCAGTTCCGGCTGGGTCTTGGCCACTTCCGGGAACTGGCCTTCGAGCGCCTCGGCGATCCGGGCGTGGAGCTGCCGCCGGCGCTCGCGCAATAGGCTGGCATAGGCCGCCTCCTGCACCAGCGCATGCTTGAAGGTGTAGACCGCCTCCGGGGGTTCGCCGCGGCTGAACACCAGCTCCGCGCGGACGAGTTGGTCCAGAGCCTCCGTCAGCCGGTCGTCGGGCTGCCGGGCCACCGCGCTGAGCAAGCGATAGGAGAACCCGCGGCCGATGGCGGCGCCGATCTGGGCGACCTCGCGCACCGGCGCCAGGCGATCGAGCCGGGCCATCAGCGAGTTGTGGAGCGTGGTCGGGATCGCCAGCGGCGGCAGCGCGCCATCGAGCGCGTATTGCCCGTCCTCCTCGCGCAGCAGGCCGCTTTCGATAATGGTCTTGGTCAGCTCCTCGACGAACAGCGGCACGCCGTCGGTGCGGGCGAGGATTTCGCTCGAGGATCTCGGCCGGCAGCGCCTTGCCGCCGGCGGAGCGCGCGACCAGGGTCATGCCCTCGCGGCGGCCGAGGCGGGCGAGCGGCAGTGTCGTGACATGCGCCTCGGCGGGCCAGGGCGGGGTGAACTCCGGCCGCGCGGTGACGAGGAGCAGCAGTGGCAGCGTTGATGCCCGCGCCACGGTCAGGGTCAACAGCTCGAGCGAGGTCGGGTCGATCCAGTGCGCGTCCTCGAACAGCATCAGCACCGGCTGCAGCACCGCCAGCCGCGCCATTTGCGCCAGCAGCGCCTCGAGCGTCTTCTCCTTGCGCCGCTGCGGCGTGAGGTCCGGGAGACGGTATTTGTCGCCGGTCGGCAACGACAAGAGCGCGGCGATGAACCCGATCTCCTCGGCGCCGGCGTGCGACCGGCCGAGCAGCGCTTCAAGCTTGGCCAGCCGCGCTTCCGGCATGTCCTCGCGGCTGAAGCCCGCGGCGTGCTCGAGCTGGGTGATGAAGGGATGGAGCGCGCTCGCCTGATGGTGCGGCGAGCAGAAATAGCGCAGCCTCGTGTGCGGCTCGCCCGCCGCCTGCTCCAGCATCGCCTGCGCCAGGCGCGATTTGCCGATGCCGGGTTCGCCGATCAGTACCACCACCCGGCCCTCGCCGGCCTTGGCCTGCTGCCAGCGGCGCTGCAATAGCGCCAGTTCTTCTTCGCGGCCGACGAGCGCTGTGCCGGCCGTGCGCAGCGCCTCGAAGCGGCTTTCGGCGGCGCTACCGCGCACCACCCGCGACGCCGCCACCGGCGCGCCCACGCCCTTGAGCTCGACGGCACCCAGATCGGCGTACTCGAACAGACCGCCGGTGAGCCGCCGCGTGCTCGGCGCGATCACCACGGTCCCCGGCTCCGCCAATGCCTGCAGCCGCGCCGCGAGGTTGGGTGTCTCGCCGACCACCGCCTGCTCCTGCGCCGCGCCCTGGCCGATCAGATCCCCGACCACCACCAGCCCGGTGGCGATACCGACCCGCACCTGCAGCGGCGCCGCCGCGATGGTACGGAGCCCGGCCACCTTCTCGACCAGCTTCAGTGCCGTGCGCACCGCGCGCTCGGCATTGTGCTAGTCGGCCCGCGGATAGCCGAAATAGGCCAGCACCCCGTCGCCCATGTACTTTGCGACAAACCCGCCGCCGCGCTCGATGACCTTGGCACAGCAGCGGTGATAGGCGCCGATCACCGCGCGCAGGTCCTCGGGATCGAGCCGCGCCGACAGCGCCGTCGAGCCGACCAGATCGCAGAACATCACCGTCAGCTGCCGCCGCTCGGCCTGGGCCGGCGCTGCCGTCTCCGCGACCACCAAGGGTGTTGCGGCGGCCGCAGTCTCCCGACCGGTGGCTAAGGCGGCGGCAGCGGTGTGTAGCTTCCTGCGGTGGCCGAGCGAGACGCCGAGATCCTTCAGGTCCTGATCGGTGAGCTGCGGAAGAACCTCGAGATCGATGTCATTTTCGGCAAACGCCGCGGCGTACCGTCCGAGGCCTAACGCGTCCAACCAGCGCGACAAGTCGTTCATGCGCTGCTCCTCCACGAGGGCGACCTCGAACGCGCGCACCGCACGGTGGCGCGTTTACAAGAAACTATCACGTCGCCGAAAAGGTCGACCACGACAGATGCGGCAGCTTCAACGGCACGCGCTCCACGACCAATGCGCTCGGCGTCAAAGGTTGCGGCGAGGCCGGGGCGATCGCTCTCTTCCCGGCAGTCACGAACGCGATTCTCGACGCGCCGCTGGCGGCGCCGCTCGGCGTCATCGATTTCGCCGGCCCCCCGCGACACAAGAGGAGATCTGGCGGGCGATCAGCGGCTCATTTCGCTCGTTGCCTCGTTGGGGCCGAATTGGGCGTGGAGCCGTTCTTGAAAACGAGTACCGCGCGCGCCATTTCAGATAAACTAGTCGACAACTAGCTGATCACAGTCATGGACACGATCGGCACCTTCGAGGCCAAGACACATCTGACGCGCCTCCTCGACCGGGTCGCAGCCGGCGAGCAGATCACGATCACCCGTCACGGCACCCCGATCGCTCGGCTAGTGCCTGTGAAACCCACCGGTTCGCGGCAGATCCGCGAGACCATTGCCAGGCTGCAACAGTTCAGCAAGGGCCAGACGCTCGACGGCTTGAAAGTCAAGGACTTGATCGACGAAGGTCGCCGTTGAGCGGCTTCGTCATCGACGCGTCCGTCGCCCTCGCCTGGTGCTTTGACGACGAGGCCACAGCAGCGACCCGCGCGCTTTTGGACCGGTTCGAGGACGAGCACGCCGAGGTCCCCTCGCTGTGGCATTTGGAACTGGCCAACGCACTCTCATTGGGCGAGCGCAACAAGCGCATCACGCCGGCGCGCACGAGCGAATTCATCGCCCTGATCGGTGGACTTCCGATCGTGATCGACGAGCAGACGCCGATCCACGCTCTGAGCACTGTGCTCGAGTTGGCTCGCAGCGAACGGTTGAGCGCTTACGATGCCAGCTATCTTGAACTCGCGATGCGCCGCGGTGTCCCGCTTGCCACCAAGGACGACGATCTGGCAAAGGCCGCGCGCAGAGTGGGCGTGACTTTGCTGCCAACGACGTAAGCATGTCCCTGGTTTTCGCACAGCCGCTTCTCTCTGGGCCGAACGAGAGTTGCCCGATAGAAGCTATCGTCACGATCGTCACCCGTTACGCCCCCGTGAAGGACCGGCGCACCCCACCCCCGGCTGCCGCCGCCATCAGGTTTCTGGCAGCCGATCGACCCGGTATTTCGCCCAGTTCATCGAGCAGCGCTTTGGCATCCTTCAGATCGGCGGTGTCGAAGCCTTCGGTGAACCAGCCGTAGACCGGCGCCAGAAGCTCGCGCGCCTCGGCGGGCTTGCCTTGGCCGCGCCACAGCCGGGCGAGGCTGGTGGCGGCGCGCAATTCCCACGACTTCGCCTCCTGGGAACGCGCTCGCTCGATCGCCCGCCGATAGAAAGCTTCCGCCCGATCCGGAGCGCTCGGGTTCCGCTGCAGGAGCAAATCGCCCATCAACCGATGCACTTCCGGCTCCCCCATAGCGTCGCCCGTGCATTCAAAGTGCACGACCGCGGCCTCGAGCGCCGTCAGGGCGTCATCGGTATTCCCTTGTTTTTCAAAGCATTCCGCAAATAGAACATGCCGCGAACCCAGGGCCAGCCTTTGCCCCATCCTTCGCAGCTCGGCGAGAGCACTCCTGAAGGCTTCTATGCGATTGTCTCCGCACTGCCCCGTTACCCAAGCGTCGTGCCAGATTTCGAAGATCGAACCCGCCGCGCAGAGGAGCGCAAACCCATGCTCCGTTGCGATCGCCAGAAGCGCTTTGGTCCGCGCGGCGATCAGCTCGGGTTCCCTCCGCTGGATCCTGAGGAAGGCCTCGCAAACCAAAGCGAAACACAGGCTGAACGGATGAGCCACCGTCTGGCCCATCGAGAGGGCGGCGAGCCCCCGCTCAGACGCGCGCTCGGGATAGCCGAGGCACCACAAGGCCATCGCCTCAAAACCCAGGGCCGCCACGGCCGGGTCTAGGACGTAAATCTTTGGCCCTCGGTGGCGCTCCGGGTCGTACAGGACCCGCACCCGAGCGGCGTGAGACGGCACGCTCGTGTATCGTCCGGACCAGAAGCAAGTGATGCAAGCGACGAGTTCGGCGAGCAAACGGAACTGATCGCTCCCGAGCTTTGCTGCGAGGTCGAAAAGCTCCCGGGAAAGCTCCGACGCGGTCTCCAGATCTGGTTGATGCTGATGATAGACCCACAACCCCACAAGGCTACGAAAGAGCTCGGGGGTATCGCCGGCGCCCGCACACAACTCCTTGGCTCGGGTGTAGGCGGCCTCCACCTCGACGGATCCGTACCCTCGCATGGCAATAAGGGGGGTGCCGAGCGCGAGGCGGAAGTCGATCTCCCGCGAGATCCGCTCGGAGGAATTGGGGAGCGAGGCGATCAGCTCGAGGCCCTTGGTCAAATGGGCGATCGCATCGGCGTTGGCCGAGGCAGCCATCGCCCGCTCCGCGGCGCGGCGATAATAATCGATGGCGGGAGCGGCGAGCCCGGCGGTGGCGTAGTGGTGTGCGACCAGTTCCGGCTGGGTCTCGGCCACTTCCGGGAACGCGCCTTCGAGCGCCCGGGCAATCCGGGCATGGAGCTGCCGCCGGCGCTCGCGCAGCAGGCCGGCATAGGCCGCCTCCTGCACCAGCGCATGCTTGAAGGTGTAGACCGCCTCCGGGGGTTCGCCGCGGCCGAACACCAGCTCCGCGCGGACGAGCCGGTCGAGAGCCTCCATCAGCCGGTCGTCGGGCTGCTGGGCGACGGCGCTGAGCAAGCGATAGGAGAACTCGCGGCCGATGGCGGCGCCGATCTGGGCGACCTCGCGCACCGGCGCCAGCCGATCGAGCCGGGCCATCAGCGAGTCGTGCAGGGTGGTCGGGATCGCCAGCGGCGGCAGCGCGCCATCGAGCGCGTAATGCGCGTCCTCCTCGCGCAAGAGGCCGCTTTCGATGATGGTCTTGGTCAGCTCCTCGAGGAACAGCGGCACGCCGTCGGTGCGGGCGAGGATCTGCTCGAGGATCTCGGCCGGCAGCGCCTTGCCGCCGGCAGAGCGCTCGACCAGGGTCATGCCCTCGCGGCGGCCGAGGCGGGCGAGCGGCAGTGTCGTGACATGCGCGTCGGCGGGCCAGGGCGGGGTGAATTCCGGCCGCGCGGTGACGAGGAGCAGCAATGGCAGCGTTGATGCCCGCGCGACGGTCAGGGTCAACAGCTCGAGCGAGGTCGGGTCGATCCAGTGCGCGTCCTCGAACAGCATCAGCACCGGCTGCCGCGCCGCCAGCCGCGCCATCTGCGACAGCAGCGCCTCGAGCGTCCTCTCCTTGCGCCGCTGCGGGGTGAGGTCCGGCAGACGGTATTTGTCGCCGGTCGGTACCGACATCCGCTCGGCGATGAACCCGATTTCCTCGGCGCCGGCATTGGACAGGGCGAGCAAGGCTTCGAGCTTGGCCAGCCGCGCTTCCGCCGTGTCCTCGCGGCTGAAGCCCGCGGCGTGCTCGAGCTGGGTGATGAAGGGATGGAGCGCGCTCGCCTGATGGTGCGGCGAGCAGAAATAGCGCAGCCTCGTATGCGGCTCGCCCGCGACCTCCTCCAGCATCGCTTGCGCCAAACGCGATTTGCCGATGCCGGGTTCGCCGATCAGCACCACCACCCGACCCTCGCCGGCCTTGGCCTGCTGCCAGCGGCGCTGCAATAGCGCCAGTTCTTCGTCGCGGCCGACGAGCGGGGTCAGCTCGCGCCCGTGCAATGCCTCGAAGCGGCTTTCGGCGGCGCTGCCGCGCACCACCCGCGCGGCCATCACCGGCGCGCCCAAGCCCTTGAGCTCGACCGCACCCAGATCCGCGTACTCGAACAGACCGCCGGTCAGCCGCCGCGTGCTCGGCGCGATCACCACGGTACCCGGCTCGGCCAGCGCCTGCAGCCGTGCCGCGAGGTTCGGCGTCTCGCCGACCACCGCCTGTTCCTGCGAGGCACCCTGGCCGATCAGATCCCCGACGACCACCAGCCCGGTGGCGATGCCGATCCGCACCTGCAACGGCGCCGCCGCGATGGTGTCGACCCCGGCCACCTTCTCCACCAGCTTCAGTGCCGCGCGCACTGCGCGCTCGGCATCGTGCTCGTCGGCCCCCGGATAGCCGAAATAGGCGAGCACCCCGTCGCCCATGTATTTCGCGACAAAGCCGCCGCCGCGGCCCACCACCTTGGCAACGCAGCGGTGATAGGAGCCGATGACCGCCCGCAGATCCTCGGGATCGAGCCGCGCCGACAGCGCCGTCGAGCCGACCAGATCGCAGAACATCACCGTCAGCTGCCGCCGCTCGGCCTGAGGCTCGGGACCCGGTGTCGGTGCCGTCGCGGCATCGGGAGCCTTGCTGTCCGCGGTCGATGCCGCGATGGCATCGAGCAGCATGCGGCGATGACCGACCGTTGCGACGCCGAGATCCTTGAGATCCTCGCCCGTCAGCTTGGGCAGCAGAGCCTCGGTGATGTCATTTTCGCGGAACGCGGCGGCGTACTGCGCCAGCCCCAAGCCCTTCAGCCAGTCCGCGATGTCCATACGGTGATCCTCGGCTCCAAGGAGTGGCAAGCTCCTCATCGACGAAGCTATCCCTTTGCGCTTCCAGCTACCAGCGGTAGCGCTGAAATAGCCGCAGTGTCGGGGGTCGTGGCTTCAGTGCCAAGGGTCGTCCTCCCCCCGGCCGCCGATTATCCCGAATTACGGGCGCCGCGGCCAATGCCACAGACGCTTCGACGCGCTTTCCGCCCCCTGCGCCATCGCCCCGAGCTTCTTGAACGAAATGTCGGGGTCGCGATCTTCACCCGCGACGGCGACGCCGCGCGCGAATTTGCCAACCGCGTCGAGATCGGCATGGTCGGCATCAACGTGCCGATCCCGATGCCGATCGCGTTTTTGAGCTTTGGCGGCTCGAAGCGCTCGCTGTTCGGCGACATGGCGGTCTACGGCAGCGAGCGCGTCCGCTTCTATACGCGGCTCAAGACGATGACCGCACTGGCCCAAGGGCGTGCGCGCCAGCGCCGGAGCAGGCGGACCGCCTATTGACGGCACTCAAGGCCAAATTCCAGTAGACAGCTTCGCCCGCTTCCAGCCTCAGGATCTGCGTTCTCGGCTATCGTATTCGCGTCACAGTTTCACCCGACGAGCGACAGATCCACCCTGACTTCGCGCACCAGCACCTCGGGGGCGACCGAGCCGCGCGCGCCGGGGGTCAGCTTTACCAGACCGTACTGGCTCATGGTCTTGAGGGTACGCGACAGGTTACTTGCCTTCCTGCCTGTCAACGCTTCCAACTCCGCAAGCGACGAGGGGTGCCGCTCGTCAATGATCCGCAGCAACCTGCGGTTCGGTTCCGACAGCACCTTCGCTAGCGAATTGAGCGACGTGAACCAGATCTTCGGCTCCTCCGGCCGGCGACGGCGCTCTCCGCGAGCGATCTGCAGCGCGCGTTCGCGAAGCTCGTCATGGCTCGCGATGCCGACCTTGATTTTCTCAGCCATGGTTCTGGTCCTTTCAGGATGCGCTCGATTTCATCGAAGAAATCCGCAATCAGCTTTTCGGCCGTCTCGAACCGATAGACCCGCCCCTCATCGGTTTCGTCGCGGTGCCAGTGATCGAAGGCGGCCTGCCGTTCGACAAACCTACCGCCGCGGTGCGGCACAGCGCGGGCGTTGTCGTAGCCCATCAGGCGCCGACCGTCCGCGGCGTGGAAGGTCAGCGAATACGAGATGCCATGAGGCTTCTCGCGGGTCGCCTCGGCCCTCTTGACCCTGAATCGCGCCACGTACCCGCAGTCATAAATGATCTCCTCGTCATCGAGGTCGAGAAGGTAGGCGAGGGTTTGGTCGGCACCGGACACGTCAAACCATATCAGCAAGTGATACGAGATTGCGAATGTTCAAGGCGAGCGCAAGCGGGCTGTCGGGCACCGACCCCGAGGTCGAGATGGGTCCGCTGGTCACCCGCCAGCATCTCGACCGGGTGCGTTCCTATGTCGATCTCGGCGTCCGCGAGGGGGCAAAGCTCGTCGTCGACGGCCGCGGCCTCCGATTGCAGGGCTACGAGAACGGCTTCTTTTTGGGCGGCTGCCTCTTTGACGAGGTGAAGCCCGAGATGCGGATCTACCAGGAGGAGATCTTCGGGCCGGTCCTATCGGTCGTGCGCGCGGCCGATTTCGAAGCGGCGACAAGCCTCGTCAACCAGCACGAATTGGGCAACGGGGTCGCGATCTTCACCCGCGACGGCGACGCCGCGCGCGAATTTGCCAACCGCGTCGAGATCGGCATGGTCGGCATCAACCTGCCGATCCCGGTGCCGATGGCGTTTTTGAGCTCTGGCGGCTGGAAGCGCTCGCTGTTCGGCGACATGGCCGTCTACGGCAGCGAAGGCGTCCGCTTCTATACGCGGCTCAAGACGATGACCGCGCGCTGGCCCAAGGGTGTGCGCGCCCGCGCCGACTGCATGATGCCGACGCACCAGGATCGCTGAACGCCCGCCTGAGATCGCGGCCACCATAGAGAACGCGATCGATGGTGATGCGGTCGCCTGTGACGTGGAATGCGATCACCGCCCGTCGTCCAAAGCCGATGATGCGGAGCCCGGGACGCAGATCGTCGCGGCGTCTCCCGCGTTCCGGAAACATCGTGAAGCCGAGGCAATAGGAGACGATGCGGTCGGTATAGGCGCGAGCGCGAGCGGCCCCGGCTTGGCGTGCGATGTAATCGTAGAGTTCGAGAATATCGTCCCGCGCCTCTGGCGCGAAGACGACCTCACGCCCCACGCCTGCTGTTCTTTAGCCGTTCGGCGTGACGGGAAGCGAGCGCAGCGGTCACTTCGCGGCCGGAAATCGCGCGATGGGGATCGCGCTGCATCGCATCATAGACCGGGACTACCTCGTCTTGCAGCCAACGGTCTATCGCCCTTTCGCGCTCTTGCAGTGCCCGCAAGCCGGCGCGGATAACCTCGGTCGCCGACGCGTAAGCGCCCGACGCGACGAGCGAATCGACGTACTTCGCCGCTTCGGCTGGCAGCGGTATCGTGCGCGTCTCCCGATTGGGCATTAGCCTTCCTCCGACGCCAGGACAATATAGCGACTAGCCCCGAATGTTCCTATTCCTTCCGCACCCGGCCAGCGCCGATGCCGGCGGGCTGCGACATCGTTCTGTTTCGGCTGCCCGCCCCGAGATCGTCGGAGGCGGGGCGGCAGGTTCACATTGTAGGCGATGATGAGGGTGCTGCCCGATTGCGCGAAGCCGGCGCGGCCGAGGAGGCCGGAAGCCGGCGCGGCCAGCGCCGCCGCCCCCGCGGTCTTGAGCAGCTTGCGTCGCGAGATGAGGTCCATGCGGTAACTCCCCACACTATGGCGCGCTATCCGACCAGCGTGCCATCAGCGTGTTCGAGGGCAGCCCTTCATCGACCAGCTTCTTGGCCGTCTCGATGCCGGCGACCGGCAGTCCTTTGGGATCGAGCGCGCCGATCTGGACGAGGACCGAGGCCTGATCCCAGTAGATGTGCTCATTGTAGAGCTTGCCGCCGCGGAAGCAGACGATGGCGACGAGCGGGATCTCGACATACATTCCCGACGGCCTGAGGCCGGGCAGCATCCAGTCGATCTCGATGTCGTGGGTAAAGCAGAACAGCATCTCGTCGACGACGCGATCGGCGCCGATGGTGCGCGAGATCGGAATAAGCCGGGTGTCGGCAGGCGTCTTCGGGATGAAGTGGTGGCGGTAGAAGCGGCTGAGATCGCGGTAGCCGACGCCGCCGGTCATGGTCGGCACGTGGTTGACGTAAGGCTCGGCGACCATGGTCGCCATCGTCTTGTCGACGTCGCGCTCGCCGAACTCGTAAAGCGTGTGCCGGTCCCACAGCGCCGAGAGATCGAAATGCGGTCCCATCACCCGGCGGAAGAGCGCAATCGAACGCGAATGCGCGATCAGCGCGGCCGGCTTGTTCCAAGCGTGGCCGCCGGGCCGCGCGAAGGCGTGGTCGACGCCGGGATAGACGTGGATCTCGACATCCTCGCGTCCGGCAAAGGCCTTGCGGATCTCGGCGACCGCGGCGGCCGGGGCGAACGTGTCCTCGGCGGCGAATTGCAGCACCAGCGGGCATTTGATCCTGGGCACGAGGTCGAGCTGCTGCTCGATGGCCACCCCGTAATAGCCGACCGCGCACTCGACCCCGGCCTCGGCGGCCGCGAGATAGGCGAGCTTGCCGCCGAGGCAGAAGCCGAGGGCGCCGATCTTGCCCTTGCAGGCGGGCTGAGCGCGCAGCGCCGCCACGGTCGCGACGATATCCTCGACCGCCTTGGGCACGTCGAATTTCTGGTAGAGCGCGAAGGCCTTCTCGAAGCCGCTCTCGTCGAGCTCGACCCCGGGCTCGAGGCGCCAGAAAAGGTCGGGCGCCAGCACGACATAGCCTTCCCCGGCGTAGTCGTCGGCGACGTCCCTGATGTACTGGTTGATGCCGAAGATCTCCTGGAGCAGGACGATCCCAGGACCGCTGCCCCGCTCGGGCGTGGCGAGATAGGCCTTGAAACTCCCGCCGTCCCGGGCGGGGACGCTGATCGTCGCGCCTGTCATGAGACCCGCACTCCCCCCGGGCTTAAGCGAGCGCTCGCCGGCCAAGCCGGACAGCCGCGCGGCCCGCCCGGCGAGCCGGACGCACGGCGCTCACCGCTCATTGAAGATAGTTGATGATTAAAATATGCGGGTCACCGGCTGTCAATCCGCAGGACGGCGCCAGGTGGCGGATGGGTTTTCCCGGCGGTGGGGCGCCGGGGGGGTGGGGGTCGGAGTTCTAGACCAGACTAGACCCGAAAGTTTTTGACCGGGATGGTGAAAAGTTACGGTCACGCGGCGGCCGTCGGGATGCCCGTAAAGTTGGTGCGAACCCGATTGGCAATCGAGGACGAAACCATCGCGGACGAGGGCTCTGATGATATGATCCGAGCGGTAAGGGTTCTGAGCGCCCGATAGTAGATCGTCACGGTTTAGACGGTGACGGCGACCCGCGGCTCGTCAGGCCCGCGTGCGACCCCAAGTTGCCCCGCCGCGTGCGACTAGCTAGCTACTTTCCGGCGCAAAAATCGAGTTTTTCAGAAGAGGGTCGGCAGCGGACGGCAAGCGAGAACCGCCGGGTGCGGGCCGACGGTTTGCGAGGCGGTCGAGGACTGAGAGAGGTCAGCGTGCCGGCGGTTTAGGTTTGGCCAATGCGTGGCTGATATTGATGAGGTTGTCGCCGATCACGCCGAGCCCGACCCAGCGCTTCATGCCGTCGTCACCTTTGTATCGGCTGCGGTTGAGGCCGTGTCGGCGCTTGATCACGCTGATGCGGCCTTCGCATCCGGTTCGCCATTTCTGGCCGTTGCGGAACCAGCGCTTTTTTCTGCTCGCGTTTGCGGGCCGGGCTCTTGCTGGAGCGATTGGGGATAGAAACGCGTTTCACGCCTTTGGCCTTGGCCGCCGCCTCGTTTTTGGCGGAGTAGAAGGCGGCGTCGGCGGCCACCAGGTGCGGGACGCGGCCGAGCCTGGTCTCGTGCGTCGCGATTGCGGCGAGCAGCAAGTCGGCATCGCTCGGGCGCCGGTCGTAGACTTCGTATTCGGTGATGATCTGGTTCTCGGCCTCCTGCACTTTGACCATCTTGCCGAATTCGGTGGGCTTGCCGGCCTTCCCCTTGCGAATAATTTCAGTGGTGGGCTCGAAGACGCTGACGATCTTGCCTTCGGCGTGGGTATCGCCGGCCAGCACCCTGGCCCGGGTCTGGCGCATCACCTGCCGCACCAGTGGCACCATTGTGTCCAGCGTCGCGCGCAGTCCCTCCAGCACCGGCTGCTTGCCGGCGTCGACGGCGCATTTGACGCCTTGGTTGATCTCGCCGGCAAAACGCTTGGCCTGTCCTATCACCCGCGCGGTGGTGTCGAGCAATTTGCCGTAGGCCTGAGCCATCTTGGCGCGGTCGGGCACCTTGCCACGTGCTGCCCGGGCGATCTCCAGCAGGCGAAATTTGACGCTGCGACTGCGATCGCGCAGCTTGGCGCCGACCGGGCCGACGATCTTGCCGATCCGCTGCATCGTCCGGGTCAGCACCCGCACGCCGTCGCCGAGCAGCGTGCTGTCCGTTGGATAGTGGATGTTGGTCTCGACCACAATACGCATGCCGGCGATCGTCGTCCGGCTCGACGACCGCCGTGAAAGTGTAAGTCGTCATCCTTAATCCGTCCTTCGCGAGCCGAGCCCGGAGGGTGACCGCTTCCGTAGCCGACGCGGCGGACCGCCCTCCCCTCCCCGGTCCCGACCGCCCGGCGCCGCGGCTACAATCAGGTTGCAGCATCTTCCCCGGTCATCCCGGTTGGCCTTCAGCCCGCGGGCGCGAAGCGGCCCGCGGGTCGGGCCCGGGGATCTACGTGGATGCCCGGCACAACCCCCGGAACGCCCGCCCTGGCGGGCGCCCACGGACTCGTATGGGGATTTTGCTGTCAAGTAGTTTCGACATGGCGGTTGGCTGGTGTTGGTTAAGGACCTTCAGGTCAGTCGCGGCCGTAGCCACGGGGCGGGTCGATCGCCTGCAACTCCTCGATGTCGAGCTCGGCGATTGCTTGCAGCTTCTCCGCCAGCCTGGATGCTTCGAGATTGGCGGGAAGGTTGTCCAGCCAGGCGCGGTAATTGTCCTGCAGCTCGATCAGCGTGGCGACTGCTGCCGCCCAGCGCCTTGGCCGTGGCGCGAGGCGCGGTGCCGGTGACGCCGTCTGGCTCTGTTGGCTCTGCTGGCGCCGTCTAGCGCGGCATCGCGCTTGACGCTCAGCTGGGGTCATCGGGGCGCTGCCGGTCCGATGTCTGGGCATCTTCGATCTCCTATTGGCAATCGTGACTGTCACGTTTCCCGGACGGTTGCTCCGTCGCAATCTGGGCCCGAGCTGCGGTCTGGGCACAGGAAACCGGGGCGAGGAGTTCATTGGCGTCACCTGTCACGAGCCTGGGCGGCTCCCCTGTGCTCAGGCCGATGGCCTGCAAACTCGTATCCGGCGGAACCTGCGGTTCCGTACCACGATGCCTCAATCGCGAGGCCGACGGGGAGCCTGGGAGGGCGGGACCACTCTAAATGGCGGCATCTTGCAGCCATAGTCCGTGACGGCATCCCGCCCACCCAGGTCGGTTCCAGGCGTCGGCGCCAAGCGCCTTGCTCCGCCCGGTGTCTTTGTGTCTCGCCGCGTGCCCTGATCTTGCGCTCAGGCGGCGGCGGTGCGGGCGTCGGCTGGTAGTTCGCCGGTCTCGACATAGCGCCAGAGCGCGACCAGCAGCTTTCGGGCAAGCGCCACGATCATCACTTTGCGGATGCGCCCCTTGGCACCGCTGGTTCGCTGGACGAACCAACGGCTGAGCGGGCTTTGCGGTTGGAAGCGAAGCCAGCGCCAAGCCAGTTGCATCAGGATGTGGCGCACCCGTGCATTGCCGTTTTTGCCGATGCCCTGCTCGCGCTCCATGCCGCCGCTCTGGAACGGCGTGCCGGTCAAACCGACAAAGCTCGCCAGCGCCCGGCGATCACGGAACGAACGGCAGCCTAGCATCTCGCGGACCAGAACGGTCGCGGTCTCGACACCGAGGCCGACGATCTGGGTCAGCAGCTGGATCATTCGCTCGGCGCGGTCCGGCTCGGCGATCTTCACGACCGCGTCGCGCTCGGCCTCGATCTCGCGCAGTTGGTCCGAGACCAGGCGGTGGCGCACCATCAAGCGTCTCAGCTCCGCCATCGTCTTGGGCGGCAACGGCGAGCCGGCAAAGGTCTGCAATGCCTCCAGCCGCTCGAACGCCTTCTTGAGGCGCGGCTTGAAGCCGACGATACCATGCAGACAGAGCAGACTCTCCACGCGGCTCTCGAGTTGCAGCCGCTCGCGGACCAGCCGCTCCCGTTCGCGTCCCGGCCGGCGCAGTTCCTCCTCCGCCTCACTCGCGATGCGCACCATCGAACACACCCGCGGCTCGCCGCGCAGCCACGCCAGCAGCGTGCGCAACAGCATGTCCAGGTCGATCCGATCCGTCTTCGCCCGCCGGCTCCGCCGCGGCACCGGAATGCTCGCCGGATGCATGACCTGCACCTCGATCCCCTGCGCCAGCAGGTAACGGGCAATCCAGAAACCGTCTCGGCCCGCCTCGTAGCTCAGCACCACGCGCTGCACCGCCCGACCCGCGGCCTCCGCCTCCGCCTTCCACAACCCGATCGTCCGCAACAAGCCGGCCAGATCGCGCGGCGCGAGCCGCCGCCGCGGCCGACGGGCGACCCCGGGAACCACCGCCCCGGCCTCCCACGACTTGCCGCTCAATTCCAGCGCCACGACCAAAGTGCTATTATGGTCAAAGGCGGCCGTGGTGTTGCTCGGTTCGATTTGCTTTGGCATCGGATCAATCCTGTCTGGTCTTGGACAACCGACAAGATACTCAATGCCGCGGCCGTCCTCCCCATAGCATCTAAATCCGTGGGCTGAAGGCCCACGTCCGGGGGCGGGCATGACCGAAAAGGGGAGTGATCCGACCCGATCGGAAACCAACGCTAATGCCACAGGCGTTTTGAGGCGATTTCCGCCCCCTGCGCCATCGCCCCGAGCTTCTTGAACGAAATGTCGGGGTCGAGCTTGCCGAAGCCGGCAAAGGTGCCGAAGCCGCAATCGGTGCCGGCGATCACCCGCTCGCGCCCGACGATATCGGCAAAGCGGCAGATCCGCTCGGCGACGAGCTCGGGATGCTCGACGTAATTGGTCGAGGTATCGATGACGCCGGGGATCAGGATCTTGTCGTCGGGGAGTTTTGTCTCCTGCCACACCGTCCATTCATGCGCGTGCCGCGGGTTCGCGGCCTCGACGACGAGCGCCTGCGGCTTGGCCTTGATGAGGATCGGCGCCACCTTGGCGAAGTCGATGTCGTGGTCGTGCGGCCCCTCGTAATTGCCCCAACAGATGTGGATGCGCGAGCGGTCGGCCGGCACGTTGCGCAGCGCGTCGTTCAACACCTCGACATGAAACGCGGCGCGCTTCAGGAAATCGCCTTCGCCGAGCTCCTGAAAGGTGGTGTGGCGCGCCATCGCCAGGTCCGGGCAATCGAGCTGCAGCACCAAGCCGGCATTGGCGATCGCCTCGTATTCTTCGCGCATCGCCGCGGCGATCGCTTCGACATAGGCTTCGTGCGATGGATAGTAGCGGTTCGTCTGGAACACCGGGACGAGGCCGGGGGCGGCTGCGGTCATGAACCCTTCGGTCGCCCGGGTCTCGCCGAGCGCGAAACGCAGATTGTCGATATCCTGCGTCAACGCCGCGCGGTCCTGCCAGGCAACCGGGCCGACGCAGAGGGCGCGGCGCGCGGTATTGACCCCGGTCATCCGCTCGTAGGCGGCAAGGAAGTTCGGATGATCGCGGGTGTCGAGCCGCGGCTTCGCCGGCTCGTGCCCGGCAAAACCGGTGAGGCGATCGGCGATATAGGTCGAATAGCCGGGCTTCGACATCTCCCCGTCATTGACGATGTCGACCCCGACGGCGACTTGGCGGCGGACGATGTCGACGACCGCCTGGCGCACCAGCCGGGCCAATTCCGCGTTGTCGTAGGGCTCGCTCTGGTCCTTTTTGAGCAGCACTTCGCGCAGCGCCGGGGGGCGCGGCAGGCTGCCGACATGGGTCGAAAGGATTCGGTCTTGGCTCGTCTTCATCGTCGCTCCCGCCTCTCGCGTTGGGTCGCGCCAGCATGCCGAAACCGACCGCGACCGGCAAGTCGTTGACGCCGGCGCCAGGTCTCTTAAATAGAGCCGATTTACCGGTTGCGCCGGCGGCGGCGAGCCATCCGGGTGGAGAACAACACCATGCAGAGCGCATCACCGGCAGCGGGTGCCCCGGCTCTGCCGCAGACAAACCGCTGGCTGCAGCTCGTCATCGGCATCGTCGCGATGGTGATGATCGCCAATCTGCAATACGGCTGGACCCTGTTCGTCCATCCGATGAACCAGGCGCACGGCTGGGCCGTCGCCGACATCCAGTTCGCCTTCAGCCTGTTCGTGGCACTCGAAACCTGGCTGACGCCGCTGCAAGGCTGGATCGTCGACCGGATCGGCGCGCAGCGCGGGCCGCGGCTGATGGTCGCCTTTGGCGGGGTGATGATTGCGATCGGCTGGATCATCAACTCGGCGGCCGCGAGCCTCAGGGACCTCTATCTCGGGGCGGCGCTGTCGGGGATCGGCGCCGGCGCGATCTATGCGACCTCGATCGGCAATGCGGTCAAATGGTTTCCCGATCGCCGCGGGCTCGCGGTCGGCCTGACCGCCGCCGGCTTCGGCGCCGGCGCGGCGCTCACCGTCGTGCCGATCCGCGCGGTGATCGCCGCCTATGGCTACGGCGCGGCGTTCTTCTGGTTCGGGCTGATCCAGGGTGCCGTCGTCTTTGTGGTGGCCTGGGCGCTGCGCGCCCCGTTGCCCGGCGAGACGACGGCGACGGCGCCGCCCAAGGTCATGCAGACGGGCGAGAGCATGACGCCGCGGGCGATGCTGGCCACACCGGTCTTCTGGGTGCTCTATCTGATGTTCGTCCTGGTTTCGGCGAGCGGGCTGATGGCGACGGCGCAGGTGGCACTGATCGCCCGCGACTTCCACGTCGCGAACACGCTGGTGCTGGCCGGGATGTCGACCCTGACCTTGGCGCTCGTCGTCGACAATGTGGCGAACGGCGCGGCCCGGCCGCTCTTCGGCTGGATCTCGGACCATATCGGCCGGGAACCGACGATGGCCATCGCCTTTGGCCTCGGCGGCGTCAGCTATTGGCTCTTGGGATCGCTCGGGACGACGCCATGGGCGTTCGTCCTCTTCGCCGGCCTCATTTTCCTGACCTGGGGCGAAATCTTCAGCCTGTTCCCGTCGACCTGCACCGACAGCTTCGGCCCGAAATACGCGACCGCCAATCTGAGCTTTCTTTACACCGCCAAGGGCCTCTCGGCCTTTCTCGTGCCGGTGGCGAACCTGATCGCGGCGGCGACCGGCAGCTGG
Source organism: uncultured Alphaproteobacteria bacterium (assembly GCA_963772295.1). GTDB lineage: Bacteria > Pseudomonadota > Alphaproteobacteria > ATCC43930 > CGMCC-115725 > AP-15. The sequence goes on along the minus strand of CAVYWO010000012.1, from coordinate 849,213 downwards.
CATATGGTGTTCGTCGTCACCGCGATCACCAATTTCATCGTCGTGGCGTTGGCGCTCGCGGTATTGCGGCCGCTGCGCGCCCGCCGTTTTGCGCGGACGGTGCCGGGTCTCGCCGGCGCCGGTTGAGGGTCCTGGCGATGACCATCTCGATCGAACGAGTGATCGAGGCGACGCCCGACCTCGAGCGCCTCATCGCCGAATTGAATGGTCTGCTCGACGCCGCCTATCTGCCCGAGCAACGCCACGGCCTGGCGCTGGAGCGGCTGTTCGAGCCGCATGTCTGGTTCTTTTTGGCCCGCCTGGAGGGGGCCGCGGTCGGCTGCGGCGGGGTGGCGCTGTTCCCTGACTACGCCGAGGTCAAGCGCATGTATACCCGCGCAGCGGCGCGCGGCCGTGGCGTCGCGAAGGCGCTGCTGCGCCGTATCGAAGAGGAGGCTCGCGCGGCCGGCCCCCCCGTCCTTTGTGTCGAAACCGGGATCCATCAGCGCGCGGCGATCGGGCTCTATCAACGGTCGGGGTTTCGGCCCTGCGCCGCGTTCGGACCTTATGCCGCGATGCCGGCCGCCAACATCGAGACAAGCCTGTTTTTCGCCAAGACGATTTCGCCCGATCGCCGCTCCGGGATCGCGACCTGGGCGCGCCGCCTTGCCCCGGCGGTCGTTCTGCCGGCGCTCTTTGCCGCTGCCGCGGCCGTCGCCGCCGAGATCGAGCCGACCGTCGAGACCCGGCAGGCGACCATCGAGGCGCGCGACGCCCGCGGCCTGCGGGTCCGGTTTGAGGCCGCGAATGAGCCAAGCCTGCTGTTCCGGCCGGCTCGCGGCTTCTGGGACTGGCAGGCGACCAGCAAGCTCGTCATCCCGGTGGACAATCTCGGCGGCGAGCCGCTGACCTTGCGGCTCGGCGTCGACAGCGCCGAAGGTCGATCGCTCGTCGGCCAGGTGACGATCGCTGCCGGCAGCACCGGCAATGTGGCGATATGGCTCGACGCACCGTCGCCGCGGGCGATGGGCATGGTTGCCGGAGCGTCGCTCCCCCAACCCAAGAGCCTGCCGCTGACCGCGACCAAGGGTTCGGTCGACGCTGCCCATGTTGCCGCGGTCCGCCTCGGGATCGCGCATCCGGCCGTCGCCGTGCGCCTGATCCTCGGTCTGCCGCGCGCGGCACCGCCCAGCGCCGCGGAGCGGCACGCCTATGACGCGATCGTCGACGCCTTCGGCCAATTCGCCCCGGGGACCTGGCCGGAGAAGGTGACCTCGGTCGCGATGCTGCGCGCCGGCGCGAGCTGGGAAGCGCCCCTCTATGCAGGGTGGCTCGCCACCGCGCCAAAACGCGACCGCTTTGGCGGGCTCATCGGGGCCGCGGCGTGGCGCGCGACCGGCTTCTTCCGCACCGAGCGGCACCACGGCAGATGGTGGCTGGTCACCCCCGAGGGGCACCCCTTCTTCTCGATCGGGATCGATGTCGTAAAGTCATCGGGATCGACCTATGTCGAAGGGCGCGAGTTCATGTTCCGCGACCTCCCGGCGCGGGACGGCGCCCTTGCCGGGCACTGGAGCGAGCGCGACAGCCGCCGGGGTCTGGGGGCGCAGCGCGGCCGCGGCTTCGATCACGGGCACGCCTTCGACTTCTACACCGCCAACCTCGAACGCAAATTCGGCGCCGATTGGCAGCAGCGCTGGCGCGACGAGGCGGCGGCGCGGCTCCAGGCCTGGGGTTTCAACACCATCGGCAACTGGAGCGACGCGGCATTGGCGGCCCTCCATCGCCTGCCCTATACCGTCCCTCTCTCGCCCCTCGGAACCTATGCGACAATCAGCTCCGGCGGGGATTGGTGGGGTCGGATGCCCGACCCGTTCGACCCCGGTTTTGCCGCCGCGGCGGACCGGATGGCGCGCGACGCCGCGGCCCGGTTCGGCGGCGATCCTTATCTCATCGGTTATTTTGTCGAGAACGAGCTGTCCTGGGGCAAGGGATGGTCGAAGGATCCGGCCGAGCGGTACAGCCTGCCGCTGGGCGCGCTCGCCGCCGATCCGAAAAGCCCGGCGAAATCGGCGCTGATCGCACAGCTCGTCGACAGCTATCGCCAACCGGAACGGCTCGGACGCGCCTGGGGGATCCCGCTCGCCGCCTGGAGCGAATTGGGTCGCGCCGGCTTCGCGCTGCCGCCCCTGAGCTTGCGGAACCCCGCGGTGCAGGGCGACCTTGCGGCCTTCTCCCGGCGTTTTGCCGATGCCTATTTCCGCACCGTGGCCGCGGCCTTGCACCATTACGATCCCAGCCACCTCTATCTCGGCAGCCGCTTTGCCTGGCAGACGCCGGAGGCGGTCGCGGCCTGCGCCCGCTGGTGCGATATCGTCAGCTTCAACATATACAGCCGCTCGATCGCCGACGATCCCGACCGCTGGGCGGGTTTTCACGCCCTCGACAAACCGGCGCTGATCGGCGAGTTCCATTTCGGCTCGACCGATCGCGGCCTGTTCTGGGAGGGGCTGGCCGGTGCCGGCCAGGAGAGCGGGCGGGGTCCGGCCTATGCGCGCTACCTTGCTGCCGTTGCCGACAACCCGGATTTTGTCGGCGCCCATTGGTTCGCCTATCTCGACGAGCCGCTGACCGGACGCACCCTCGATGGCGAGAACGGCCATATCGGCTTTGTCAGCGTCGCCGATGTGCCGTACCTCGGTCTCGTCAATGCTGCAAGGACCGCGAACGAAGCGGTATTGCGCAAGCTGCAGCAGACCGCCGGCGGCACCGCCATCGAGTAGAGGCGCTCGGCTCGGCGCCAAAAATCGGACCCCCGCATGCCTGGCGATATGCCAGGTCGGTCGGCGGGGGTCGATGGTTGCGAAGCCTCGCTTCGCGCCCGATACCTCGGGCTATGTCTTGGACTTTGCGCTTGGTTGCCGATGCCAAGCGGTCGGCAACTGCAAACTCCCGGGTGGGATCACGTCGCTGAGACCCTCCCTTCGTAGTTGACGACATTTTCAATATAGCGCCCGCGGGCAAAGCCCTCAAGGGCAGAATGTGCCTGATTGCTGACTGCTGGTCCGCCGGGATATCAAGCCCCTCCCCCCGGATCGCCCGCCCTGGCGGGCGGCCGTCCGGGGGCTCCTCCCCGGACTTGATCCGGGGATCCGCGGGTCCCTACGCGGGTCCCTCCCTCTCCCGCTTGCGGGGAGAGGGCCGGGGTGAGGGGCTCGATCCGCCGCGCGATTTCGCAGCGAGCGAGATCGGGCGGTTACGGGAAGAGCTGTTCGCCGGTCTCGGCGTCCTCGACAAAGATCGCGCTGACCGGGCAATTCTCCGCCGCCTCCAGGATCTTCTCGACGCTGTCGGCGGCGGGATCGACCGCCTCGGATTGGCGGTTCGCGTTGAGCCGAAACACCTTTGGCGCGATCGTCTCGCACATGGCGTTGCCGACGCAAACGTCGTGGTCGACCCGGACGCGCAGCCTGCGAGCCACCCCCGCCTCCTAGTGCAAGGCGACCGGCAGCGATTTCAGCGACCGGAAGGTGATGCTGGGGTGATATTCGAGGGTTTCGGTCCCGATCTCCATTTCTGGGAAGCGCTCCGCCAGGGCCTTGAACACCTCCTGGCCTTCGACCCGCGCCAAGGTCGCACCGAGGCAATGATGGGTTCCCGAGCCGAACGCCACATGCTGGTTCGGCTGCCGGCCGATGTCGAACCGGTCGGGGTCGGCAAACATCAAGGGGTCGCGGTTGGCCGAGGAGATGAACCAGCGGATCCGGTCGTCCTTGGCCAAGGTTTTGCCGCGCATCTCGACGTCCTGCGAGGCGAGGCGCTGGATCGATTTGACCGGCGCGTCATAGCGCAGGCATTCCTCGGTCGCCCATTTGGCCCGTCCGGCCGGATCTTCCTTCAACAGCGCCCATTGATCGGGATGCTGTAGAAACGCGAGCGCGCCGTTGCAGATGAGATTGATCGTCGTCTCGTGCCCGGCAAGCAACAGCAGCGAGGTGTTGACCAGCACCTGGTGCCGGGTGAAGACGCCCTTCTTCTCGCCGCTCGCCAAGACCGAGATGAAATCGTCGCCCGGCCTGACGATGCGCTCGTCGACCAGCGGCGAGACATATTCGACCATTCCCCTCATGCCGTCGGTCAGGATCGGCATGCGGTCGTGCTCGCCGCGGCCGATGTAGAGGAGCTTCTCCGCCAGCTGTCGGACATAGGGCCGATCCCCGGCGGGGACGCCCATCATCTCGGCGATCACCAGCACCGGCAGCGGGGTCGCCAGGTCGCGCATGACGTCCATGCTGCCCTTTTCTTCGGCCGCGTCGAGCAGCTCCTTGACGGCCTTGACGACGAACGGGCGCCAGGCTTCCATCGATTTGGGCGTGAAGTAGCCGTGCACGATCCGCCGCATGTCGAGGTGCTCGGGGCGATCGTGCTGGATGAACTGGTCGCCTTGATAATCCCTGACGTATTCGTAAAGCCCGAGGTCCAACTCGTCGATCGCCGGGTAGGCGGGCCTCGGGTCGTTCTTGAACACCGCCGACGAGAACAGCTCGTGGTGCCGGGTCAGCCAGACGAGATCGTCGTGCCGCGTTATCACCCACAATCCATAAAGCTCGTTCCAATGCACCGGATCTTCGTCGCGAATCCGGCCATAATAGGGATAGGGGTCGGCGATGACGTCCGGGGTGAACATGTCGTCCGAGATCGCGCTCATGCTTCTCTCCCTCGTCGATAGGTTTTTCCGTTGCGGGCGCGGGAGGCCCCCGCGCCCGTTGTGCCGGAGTTTATCAGTGCAGGCCGTAAAAGCCCATGGCCCCGCCGGCCATGACCTGGTGCCTGGTCTCGGCCGACAATCCCTCGAGGCGGTCCAGCATCATCCGCGGCGCCCCCGGGAAGAAGCCGTCCGGGTGCGGATAGTCGGTCGCCCATAGGATCTTGTGCGGCCCGATATAGTCGGCCAGCACCCTGAGGCTGTTCTCGACCGGTTCGAACGAGATCCAGCAATTGCGCTGGAACAATTCGCTCGGCCGCGTCGAGAGGCCCGAAATCGTTGAACCCCTGGTCATCGAAATGGCGGTCCATGCGATCGAGCCAGGGTGCCGCCCAGCCGCCGCCCAATTCGAGAAACGCGATGCGCAATTTCGGGTGGCGCTCGACGACGCCGCCCCAGATGACGCTCATGCAGGCGAGCATCATCTCCATCGTGTGGCTGATGATGTGGCGGGCGCCGCGGCCTTCGAAGCGGTCGACCCCGACCGTCGGCATGCCGCTCGAGGCCCCTTCGTGGAAGCCGATCGAGAAATCGAGATCCTCGGCGGCCTGCCAGAACGGCTCGTAATCGGGGTGGTGGACCATCCTGCCGTTATACGGGTTGGGCCGCAGAAAGCCGCCGCGGAAGCCCAACTCCTTGCGGGCAAACCGCATCTCGTCGATCGCCAGGTCGACCGATTGCATCGGCAGCATGGCGATGCCGAAGAGGCGATCGGGGTAGGGCTTGCAGTAATCGGCGAGCCAGCGGTTGTAGGCGCGGCAGGTCGCGGCGGCGAGCTCCGGGTCGTGAATGGCGCCGGAAAAGAGGCCGAGGCTCGGATAGAGAAAGGCGGCGTCGATGCCGTCGGCATCCATGTCCGGGATGCGCTTGTGCGGGTCGAAACCGCCGGGCTTGCCGTCCTGGTAGGCCATCGTGTCGGCCGCGACCACGCCCTGCCGGGCGCCGACCGCACCGATCCGGCCGATGCCGAGCCGCCCGTCGCCGACCTGGTGCTCCTCGACGACGAGCCGCTCCTTGCCGTTCTCGCCCTTGACGATCTTCGGCGCGCGGTCGCGGAATCTCGGGTCGATATACCTGTCCCAGAGGTCGAGCGGTTCGAGGATGTGCCCGTCGGCGTCGATCACGTTGTAGGCGCGGCCCATTGATCCAGCTCCTTCGGCGGCGAAGCCCGCTAACCAAACGCCCGTTTGGTTTCTCGACGCTATGCCGGCGCGCCTGACCTGTCAACCCCGAGCGGCATGGTTTCGCTTTGCTGCAGCTGCAGCAAATCTGCAGCAAAACCGCCCCTGACCTGCCGACCGCCGTCGGCTCGTTGATCGAACCCGAGAGACGCTCCCGGCACCGGCCCGCCTCTCGTATCGGAACCGCTGCCAATCGCGATCGTCGGCGTCGCCGTCGTCGCCGGTCTCGAGGTCATCGCCCGTCCCGACCCATCCTCGGGGTCGTTCGCCGGCCGGGTCGCCGGAACGGCCCTTGGCAAAGGGCCGCCCGCGGCTCCGCGCCGGCGGCCTTGGTGAAACGCCGTCGCGCATCATCATACCCCTTCTCGATCGGCAGCGCCTTCCGGGCGCCATCATGTACAATATTACGCAATTAATATCATTTTGTCAATCGCAACGTCATGGCAAAAGGGCGATCTCGGCCAAGCCGTTTTACGCCGGTTCCTACGGCGAGCGCACCGCCTTCATGCACGACCTGCGCAAAGACGGCCTTGATCTATGAAACCCGAAACCGCCGACGGTCTGGCCAAAGCGCGGGAATGCCTTGACGGAGCCAAGAAAATTGCCGGTCTGCCGTTACCCCAAGTCGCGGCGCGCGAGGCTTATCTTGCTGCCTTCCATGCCGCCGAGGCGTAGATCTTCGAGCAAACCGGCAGAACCAGCAAAACGCACCGGGGGCTTACGATCGGCCCCGCTAAAAATGAAGCCTCCGCGTTCCAGGATGCGGCGTGTGCCCTCGAGCCCGATCGGCGCTTGCCCAGCGATCACTCCACCCAGCCGAGGACCAGACCGACATCGCCGGGCATACCGTGCGGGAAGTCGAGAATTCGCGCCGAGAGATGAAAGCCACGGGGCTTCAATTCCTGCTCCCACCGCAGATAGATTTCGGCGGCCTCGCCGCGCAGGGTCTGCGGCGAGTCGGAGAGACCGGCGTTGATCGCGCGTCCCCGATCCGTGCACAGCTCGCTGGGAAAGCGCAGCAACCGAAATTCCTTCTCGCCGCGCTCGGCCGCCTCGCGGGCCTGATGCATGAGGACATTCCAGTTTCTGTCGCGCACGTGCTCGTCGATCAGCTCTTTGACTTGTTCGCGGCGCCGCTCGGTCGCTGCTCGGTATGCCGCATCGGCAAGCTCGGCTTGATGCTGCTCGAAACCGATTACCAGAGACCGAAAGTCGTCCGCACCGACGCCACCGTGAGCGATGGCTTGATCCTGGGCGGCGGGCGCCGTTGGTGTTTGATGCCGGCGCGCTCCGAAAAAGTGATGGTCGAGGGTAGCGAGGGCTTCGGCGAGCAGGCTGCGCGTCCGGGCAAGATGCTCCGGGGGCGCCGCGTGCCGCGCGTCGGCACCGGCCAAACCGCGCAAGAGATCGGCTCGGCTGACGATCCCGACGATCTTGCCGTCGCGCACCACCGGCACGCGCTTGATCCGGTACTGCGCTAGCAGCGCAGCAATTTCGGACGCGCCGGTGCCTTCGGTGACGCAGACGACCGGAGCCGACATGACATCGCGCGCGGTGCGCCCGGGGCTGCGCAGGCCGCCAAGCAGATCGCTGCTCGACGCCTCGCCTTCGGCGGCTAACGCCAGCCACCAGTCGCGGCGCGCCTCTCGATCCGGCGCACTCCGGCCGATCAGGTCGCCCTCGCTGACCATGCCGACCACCATCCCGGCGGCGTCGACGACCGGCACCGCGCTGATGTGGTGCGTCAGCAGCATCGCCGCGACGCCGCGGATCGGCGTCTCCGGGGAGACCGAAACGACCTCGGTGGTCATCAGGTCACGGGCTTGCATCACCAGAACGCGTTCACCGCTCGGCGGATCCGTCCCACGTCGCGTGACCATCGCACTCGACCGCGAGGAGATTTAGCGTTGGCCGATGGGCTCTGCAATGGCCCGCTCTCGGTTTGCGGCCGACCTTCTCCGCTCGGACAAACGGGCTTCGATAGCCCGTCTGCGCGGCGTGCCTGCTACCGCTGTTCAACGATCCGTTTGTACCGCCGATCGGTGGAAAGAACCTCCCCGAAGGAGCCCGACCTGACCGGCGGAAGTTGGACGAATTCATCGGTTTTCCCGCCGACGCCCGAGATCGCCGCGGCGCAAGCCGACGCGTCCCAGCCTTACCCGCTGTTGCGCAGTCCGGCGGCGAGACCGTTGATCGTCAGATGAATTCCGGTGACGACATCGTCACCGGTGTCGCCGCCGCGGTAGCGCTTCAGCAGCTCTATCTGCATGTGATTGAGCGGGTCGAGGTAGGGAAAACGGTTGCGGATCGAGCGCGCCAGGAGCGGGTTGGTTTCGAGCAGGCTTTGCTGGCCCATGATTTTCAGCAGTGCGTCGACCGTGCCGTGCCATTCCGCGCGCACTCGGGAAAAGATGCGCTCGCGCAGCTCGGTACCGGAGACCAACTCGGCATAGCGCGACGCAATCGCGATGTCGCTCTTTGCCAGCAGCATGTCCATGTTCGAGAGCTGCATCCGGAAAAATGGCCACTCCCGGTACATCGCTTGCAGCATCGCGACGCCGTGCCTTGGCTGCGTCGCGAGCCAAGCCTCGACAGCGCTGCCGAAACCGTACCAGCCGGGCAACATCAGCCGGCACTGCGCCCAGCTGAACACCCAAGGAATAGCGCGGAGATCTTCGATGCGCTCCGAGGGTTTCCGCGATGAGGGTCGGCTGCCGATGTTGAGGTTGGCGATCTCGCCGATCACCGTCGACTGGCGGAAGAAGCGGTCGAACCCCTCGGTCTCGTAAACGAGGCTGCGATAGGCGCGATATGCCTGGGCGGAGAGATACTCCATCGCCGCCAGATGCTCGGGCAACGGCGCGGCCGTCTCCGGGTGCAGCATGGTGGCTTCGAGCGTCGCCGCAGCGAGGATCTCGAGATTGCGGCGGCCGAGTTCCGGGTTCGAGTATTTGCTGGCGATGACTTCGCCCTGCTCCGTGACGCGGATCATGCCCTGGACCGCACCGGGCGGCTGGGCGAGGATCGCCTCGTAACTGGGTCCGCCGCCGCGGCCGACCGAGCCGCCGCGGCCGTGGAACAATCGCAGCTTGACGCCCTGACGCGAGAACGCCTCGACGAGCGCGATCTCCGCCTTGTACAATTCCCAGCCGGAGGTCAGGAAACCACCGTCCTTGTTGCTGTCGGAATAGCCGAGCATGACCTCCTGCACGCGGCCGCGGCTTTCGAGCAAGCGCGCGTAGTCGGGCAGACCCAGGAGCGCGTCCATCACAGTGCCGCAACGGCGAAGATCCTCGATCGTCTCGAACAGTGGGACGATATCGAGGTCGAGAACTCCCTCCCGCGGCCGCAACAGGCCCGCCTCCTTCAGCAGTAGAGCGGTTTCGAGAAGGTCGGAAACACCGGTCGTCTTGGAAATCACATAATGTGGCACCGACGCCCGCCCGTAGCGGCGATGCGCCTCGGCCGTCGCGCGCAGGATCGCAAGTTCACGCTCGGTCTCGGCCGAATAAGTGAGAAATGGGGACGACAGTGGGCGTGCCGTAGCGAGCTCTGCCAAAAGCAAGCGGACCCGTTCCGGCTCGGAAAGCCCGCCATAGTCGATTCTGGGTTGCACGAGGCTCAGCATTTCGCCGACACAGCGTTCGTGCACGTCGGAATTCTGGCGCAGATCGAGCGCGGCGAGATGAAAGCCGAAAACGTCCACGGCACGTCGCAGATGCTGCAAGCGGCCCTCGGCGAGGATCCCGGAGCCGTTGGCGACCAGCGACCGTTCGAGAATCGCAAGGTCGGCAAGCAACGCTTCGCTCTCGTCGTAGGGCGACACATCGCCGTTGGCGTGGTGCCGAATTTCGCCATAGTCGAGCGATCGCGCCGTTGCTTCCAGCCGCGCGTAGATCCCGGCGATCGCGCGCCGGTAGGGCTCGGTTCGTCGGCTCGCGGCGCGGTCGGGCGAACGCGCGGCGAGTTCCTCGAGCGGTTCGGAAATGTCAACCAATCGGCTGTCGAGTGATAGTTCACCACCGAGCTGATGCAGCGCGTCAAGGTAATAGCGGAGCGCGCGGCCACTCTGCGCTTTCAGCGCCGAGCGCAAAGTGCCCTCGGTCACAAACGGATTGCCATCGCGGTCGCCGCCGATCCAGCTGCCCATGCGCAGAAAGGAAGGCAGCTCACCCGCAAGCGCTATTCCCGCCGCCGCAAGCTCATCTTCGAGGTCGGCATAGACGCGCGGCAGTTCGGCGAGGAACGTATGGTCATAATAGGATAGGCCGTTGGCCACCTCGTCGATCACGCGGAGCCGGGTTCGACGCAGCGGACTTGTCTGCCACAAAATCAGGACGGCGCGACGCAGCGCGGCTTCGTTGGCTCGCAGCTCGGCCAGGGTTCGCGAACCGCTGTCGCGCTCGGCCAAGAGGTCCGCGACTTCCATCTCGCGGTCGATCGTACTCTTGCGTCGCACCTCGGTCGGATGCGCCGTCAACACCGGGATAACCATCGCATCGGCGAAGAACGCAGCAAGGCGCGCCGGCGGGACACCCGCGTCGCGGGTGCGCGCGAGCACAAAGGCCATGGTGCCTTCGCGCGGCGCCGAAACGCTCCGGCCATGGGCTTGAGTACGGCGGATGTGGTGCCGATCCTCGGCGATATTGGCGAGATGCGCGAAAAAGCCGAAGGCCCGGATAATCAGTATCGCGTCTGACGGGGGCAGGCTGTTCAAAGTCGCTTCGAGGTCGCGGCGCGCCGTAGCATCCTCGTCTCGGCGGAAGCGGACAGAGCTTTGGCGAATCCTCTCGACAACGTCGAAGACCGCCTCGCCGCTTTGCTCGCGTATCGTGTCCCCGAGGATACGGCCGAGCAGCCGGATGTCATCGCGCAAAGGGAGATCTTTGTCCTCGGCCTCGATTGCCTGTGGGTTCGACATCAGCCCGCCTGTTTGAGCGCCGTTACGCTGCGACCACCAATGCAGGAATCATGCCTCGTCGGCCATCTGGCGGCAGCGCATGATTGGCGCCGGCGCCGATCGAGAAGGGACCGCGACCGAGAGCGGATCACCTGCTTTGGCCGATGCATATCTTGTCGCGTGCCGCATTGGGGGCTGTTTCCTCGTGTCCGCTCCGGCTAAAGCGCGCCAGGCGAGCGTTGCAGCGAGTCGCGCCCGAGAGCAAGGCCGCCGACTGGGAAATGATCACTGGTGGGAATTTCCGAAGCCGAAAAAGCGCACCGGTGGGAATTTTTGCCGAGGTCTGGATCAGGTCGTCCCCGATTTTTCTGCCGCGATTTTTCGAGCGGCGGCCGGTGTCCGGCTTCCCTGGCGCGCAGCCGCTCCCGCCGTGCCGCGCGCAGACGCTCGCAGGCCGCGTCGATCTCCGCCTGATCCTCCGGGGTCGGCTGCTTTGGCTCCAGCAGGTCTACCGCGGCCGGGCCCCTGTGCCGCGGGCCGGGCGGCCCCTCGCCCCGCGCGCTCACGGCCCGTTCCTTTCAGTCTGTCCCGCCGGTCACGCGGCTCCAGGTATCGACGGCCGCCATCAACGGCTCCTTTTGGCCGCCTTGATCATGCTTCACCCTCGTTGCCGCGATCGATCTCGGCCAGTAGATCGGCGTCGGTTTTGATCGGGTGCGTTACTAGGGCCTGTCGTCAATTGAGCGGACGCCCCGTTCCGATTAAATCCGATTAACGTCTTGCCCGGCCTTGGGCCGGGCATCCACGGGAGCCCGCGAAGGTCTGTGCCGTTTCTCGTGGATGCCCACGGATCAAGCCCACGGGCCGAGCCCGGCCAAAGCGTTGATATATGTGAGCCAGCGCTGCTGATTGACGACACGCCCTAGAATTGTGACGTGGTTACCGTCGCGTTTCGCCTTGAGCGCGATGTTGTTTGCGTCACCCACGCCTTCGGTCCAGTGATCGTAGGGGCCGGCGCCGTCTTTCGCGATGATCTTTAGCCGAGGCCGATCTTGCCGCCCTTCAAGCCGAGCGCCAGCGGCAGCTTGGCGACTGGTTTGTCAGCGGGAGCGTCGGAGAGCGGCCGGCGATATCGCATGCGGAGCTGCGGCCCGGCACCTGGCGCCTTCGGACGGATGCTCGGCCGCGCCGGTTCCGGCGGCTCCTGGATGAAATCCGCCGCCGCCTGGGCCTTGCCGAAGGCGGCAAAGACGGCGCGCGCGTCGTCGTGCAGAACCGCGAGACGGCTATTGAGATATTGCGCGTGATCGGGTCGGGGTTCGGGCGTGATCTCGATCGAAACCCCTCGCCCGGCGCATCTCGTAAATTTTGGTTAAGCCGCGGCGATTTTGGGTGACGTTGCCGATGGACCTCCGCGGTTCGCGCACCAGATGATTGTGGTTAGCGATCCCCAATTACCTGGAGGTATCCTATGTCGAGATCTCACGCCTCGAGTGCGGCGGCCCTGGCTACGCCCACCGATCTTTCCGCCAACGCTACGAGCGCGGTCGCCGCCGTGCTTAATCCGCTCCTCGCCGACGCGTTTGCGCTCTACCTCAAGACCAAGAACTTCCATTGGCATGTCAGCGGCGCGCATTTTCGCGATTATCACCTGTTGCTTGACGAGCAGGGCGATCAGATCTTCGCCATGACCGACGAGTTGGCCGAAAGGGTCCGCAAGATCGGCGGCACCACCCTGCGGTCGATTGGCCATATCGCAAAACTGCAGCGCATCGCCGACAATGATGCGGAGTATGTCGCACCAGTGGACATGCTGCGCGAATTGATGGAGGACAATAAGGCGCTCACCGCCAACATGCGCGAGGCGCACGAGGTCGCGTCGAACAACAACGATTCCGCGACAACGAGCCTCCTTGAGACTTTTATCGACGAGACCGAAAAGCGCACCTGGTTCTGGTTCGAAACGACCCGGCACACCAACCGGCCCGATTGAACCGGGATCGGGCGACAGGATCCAGCCCCGTCGCCCGGCATCACTTCGGCCTGACCCCCTTTGCCGCCCGGGCCTCCCGCAGGGACCAGCGCCGTACTCTATCCGTATCGAAGGCGCAATCGAGCGAATTATAGCGCTCGGAAACCGGATTCGAGCGGCAACCGCGGTGCCCAAGTCGATTGCATGGACCCCGTCACGGCCGCGCCATTGGGTGCAGGCAGCGCCCGCATCGTGCCGGCACTGCGCGGGGCCGGGAAATCGACCGCCTCGGCGGCGCTCGATCCGAGGGCGATCCGCTGGCCGGGCGCCGACGGGTCTTCGCGGGCCCCCCGCCTGCCGTGCCTGCGCCCACGTCCAACGGACGGATCGTCGCGGTGCGGGCAAAACCCAAGGAGGCCAAAGCGGCTCTTCGCCGGCGCATGCACTTCCGCGCGCCGATTGACAGGTTTCGTTGGTCGTGGTCTTTGTCCGTCCGGTCTAGTCGGCTACGGAAACGCCCCCCATGCAAAAGCCGGTTGCCGATTTCTGGTTCGCCATCAATTCCTGCGAGAACGGATTTGCTGTCGAATTCCATTTTGTGTTCCTTTGCTTGGATTGAGATTGGCCGGGGAGTAGGTTCTTTGTTGCTTCGACCTCCGACGACCCGGACGCGGCCGAAACGATCGGGTGAAGGTGACACTCTGGGTGCGTTCGGCTCGAACACCCTGGACGCTCCGGCTCAACCACGAAGACGTGCCGCCGGAGCCCCGCCAGAGGGATTGTTGATATTGCCACAGTCCCCGGTGTTGCTCACCCAGCGCTCACCGCATCCATGGCGGGGTTCTGCAATCGGAACGGTTTTAATCCAGGCGTTCGACGATCGGGCAGTTATTGACCACACCGATACTACCGAAAGCCGCGCCTTTTGGCCCAGTCAGCAAGCCATCCTGCACATAGGTCAAAATCTGGAACTCCTCGCGCAACTGCTGGCGGTAGCCTTGCGCGACCGCGGCCGGCGTCCATTCGTACAGGTTGACGTCCCAAGCCGGGCTGTAGTCGAGCGCAAGCGTCGGGATCCCGCCAAGCGTGTTGTTGGGCCTGAACCCATCGGTGATGGCGGCGTCGAGACCCTGGCGCTGTGGGTTCGCGCAGTCCATTTCGCCGTTTTCGGCAATAAAGATGCGCTCGATTGGGCTGTTGAAGCTGTCGTCGCCGCCGGTCGGGAGCTTACCGAGGAGAGGAGCGTAGGTCGCGCCCTCGATCGCGGCAACGGTGGGATCGCTCGAGTCCATCGAGATATACCAGACCGGTCGGCCAAAGCTGAAGCCGTTGATGGCCTGGATGGTAACGGTCATCCCAATAGGGTCGATGGCGACGACCTCATCGTGCACCTTCGTGTGGTCGACTTTCCCGTTTGGGAAATTAATGGCAGAGGCTGGGACGTTGTACGCGACGATTGACGCGTCGTAGATGATCCCATTAAGATTCATCAGCGGGCTGTAGCGCGCGTCCCCGACCGATCCAGGCTGCGCTACTGCCGGCGGATAGGCATTCGGCTTGCCTGGGGTGAGAATTCGGTGCGGGGCGAAGTTGACGGCTCCCGAATCGAAATACACCACGTTCTCGGGGCCAAAATGGGCAGTCCGCGCTCCGATTCCAGCGAATTGGAGCTTGGCCGAGAAGTTTAACCCGAGCTGTGCCGCCTGCCCCGCATCGCTGACATCGGTCAGGATGTACCATACCGGGATCTTGGTTCCGGTGATGAAGCCTTCATAAAGCGGCAAGGTTATAGTACCGTTGATGGCGTCGAGTGTCCCCGACTTCAGCTCTTGTTCGGGTCCGACCAAACTTGGATTCTCTTCCGACGGCGGCGGCCCAAAATAGCTGAGGGGGACGCGTGTTCCGATGTTAGGTGAGGCCGGGAACACGTTACAACCGGGCCCGTTGCTGTCGCGCGGTCCTGGTCCCGGACCATCGATCGTAGCAGCAAACGCAGGCAAACCCGTCGCCATGAGAAGGCAAAGCGCCCCCAGGGCCGCCGGCAAACCATATGAGCAGTGGGTAGACATATGCTTTATCCTCACCAAGTGACGTCGATCGCGCCGTTGTCGGTTTCCGCGCCGAGTCGATGCTTGTAACGATCTTCGAGTTGAGACGGATTCGCTGCCGAACTGCATCATGATTTCCTTTGGTTGGGTTGAACCATGGCCGGGAAAAGGTTCTTATTGTCGCTCCGACCAGCGGACGCCCGGACGCCCGCAAAAAACCTTTGGTCCTGCGCCGCATTGGCGGCGGTCACATGTAGAGGGCTTGGACATCCACGGTAAATTCGACACCGACATGTTCGAAATGCGCGTCGAGCCATTGCTCAGCCCGCGCGCGGCCGGCGTCGCGCAGGCTGGTCAGGAAATCCCAATCGGCGTCTAGCTTGCTCGTAATGCTGAGCTTTGAGATTACGTCGTGAGCCGCAACGCAGTGGATCCGCATGCACCGGAGCGAACTATCGACGACAGTGCCGTCATCGATCAGCCGTGTCACGAAATGGATCGCCCGCATCTCTCGCAGCAGCGAGGAATTGAAGCTGATCTCATTGACGCGATTGAGGATCTCCATCGAGCTGTGCGGCAGCTCGTCCCTGCGCACCGGGCTGAGTTGCACGATCAGGACATCGGGGCTTGAGCAGTTGTAGATCAGTGGAAAGATCGGCGGGTTGCCGGCGTAGCCGCCGTCCCAATAAGCCTCGCCGTCGATCTCGACGGCCTGGAACAGGAATGGTAGGCAGGTCGAAGCGAGCACCGCGTCGACCCCGATCTCGGAATTGTCGAAGACCCTGATCTTTCCGGTGCGGACGTTTGTCGCGGCCAGGAACAGTTTGATCGGGCAGGTCGTCGGGCTCAGCGCATCGAAGTCGATGCTGTCGAGCAAGACCTCCCGCAGCGGGTTCCGGTTGTGCGGGTTGAACTCGTACGGCGAGAACAGGCGCGTCATCAATTCGAAGAAAACGAAACCCGCCGATTGCGCCGCGGAGTGATTGCCGAACAATCGTTCCAATAGGGTTGGCTGCAGCGGGCTCGTCAGTGCCGCCTGGCTGATCTGGTGCCACAACCCGGCGAGCGCCTTTTTTGCGTCGTCATGGCCATTCGCCGCCATGCCCGCGGCGAGAGCCGCCGCATTCATTGCGCCCGCACTCGTCGGGCTGATGCCGTCCATCCCGAGACGCTCGTCCTCGAGCAGGCGGTCGAGCACCCCCCAGGTAAAGGCGCCGTGCGCGCCGCCACCCTGCAGGGCTAGGTTGATAGACTTGACCTCGACCTTTCTGGTCGGCGTCCTACGGGGTCTCGTCGACAGCCCCGTCACCACGCTGCCGTCCATCCTATCTGCTCCTTGTCGGGCCGTCAGTGCCCGAAAAGCGACCCGTCGTTCACGCGGAAATGTACGGAGCGGAATTGACCGGCGGAAATGCCGATTGGGTATTATCCGGATGCGCGCCGGGTATCGCGCTTGCGGCGGCGCCTAATACTGCCGGTTGGAGACGATAGTCCGCATATGCTCCTTGCGGCTGATCAGCGGTTTGGGTCGGGACGGCGCCGCGTCGACGACGCAAAGCCCGTGCGCATCACCGAGTAAGCGCGTCGCGCGCGCCAGATGATTACTCGCCCAAAACCAAACTCGCGTCGATCTTTGCGATCTAAAAAAATCTGAGGCTGCGCGTCGACAAAAATACTGATCGTCTTTTCGGCTCAAGGGGCTCGATCGCTGGCTCGCGAGACCCGGTCTGCGTCGAGTGGCTCATCGGCAATGCAGCAGGGACATCGCGATGATACTCAACAGGCATTTCCACTCGCCTCCGATGACTCCGACATTGCGTCGAGCGAACGCCTGGTTTTGCGAACCAGGAGGCGAACTCCGTATCGAGAACCGAGGCCATATCGGCCCTCACTAGGCCGGCCCCCTCTCCGTCGACGGTCATTGCAAGCAGCGATCGAGGTGGTAAATCTTGCCGGTAATCGAGGTGGCGCGACGCGCCGGGGTCAGCCGCCCGGCGGTGTGGCGCTGGCAACGCCGCTACGCCGAGGCCGGGGTGGAGGGTCTGCTGCGCGACAAGAGCCGGCCGCCGGGCAAAGCGCCGGTCGCCCCCGCCACCGTGGCCGAGGTGCTGGCCCTGACCTGCGCCGAACCGCCGGGCGAAACCACCCATTGGACCGGCCGGGCGATGGCCAAGACGATCGGCCTGTCGCTGCGCACGATCCAGCGCATCTGGGAAAAGCACCGCCTCCAGCCGCACCGCCTGCGCACCTTCAAGCGTTCCACCGACCCCGCCTTCGCCGAAAAGGTCGAGGACATTGTCGGCCTCTACATGCATCCGCCAGCCCACGCCGTGGTGCTCTCGATCGACGAGAAATCCCAGATCCAGGCGCTCGATCGCACCCAGCCGGGTCTGCCAATCAAGCCCGGCAAATGCGGGACCCTGACCCATGACTACAAGCGGCACGGCACACCTTGTT
Organism: uncultured Alphaproteobacteria bacterium; assembly: GCA_963772295.1. Taxonomy (GTDB): domain Bacteria; phylum Pseudomonadota; class Alphaproteobacteria; order ATCC43930; family CGMCC-115725; genus AP-15. The sequence continues at coordinate 831,911 of CAVYWO010000012.1, read as the reverse complement.
CGCCGCCCTCAACACCCTTGATGGCGTTGTCCTCGGCCGGTGCATGCAGCGCCATACCCATCAGGAATTCATCCGCTTCCTCAATGCCGTCGAGCGGGCGGCGCCCGCCGACAAGCCGGTCCACGCCATCCTCGACAACTACGCCACTCATCAGCATCCCAATGTCAAAGCCTGGCTCGCCCGCCATCCGCGCTGGGTGTTCCATTTCACCCCGACTTCGGGCTCCTGGCTCAACGCCGTCGAGAACTTCTTCGCTGCGCTCACCCGAAGGCGCCTCAGGCGCGGCGTCTTCCGCTCCATCGCCGACCTCCAGACCGCCATCAACCGCTATCTCAAAGCGCACAATGACGACCCCAAACCCTTCGTCTGGACCAAACCCGCCGACGCCATTCTCGCCAAGCTCAGCCAACTCCCTGTACCTTCTGTTTGATCCAGTGCACTAGGCTCCAGCCGGCCGCCCAACGCGCGGCCTTAACCCCACCCCCGCCTCCAGGCGCCAAGTCTCCAAATCCATAAATTAGAGCCGGACCAGAACGGCAAGGCGACCGGGCAACGCGGGCGCTGAGAAAGCGAAACCCCTTGCCATCGCCGGGAGCCTCTATTTTAGTGCGATCGTGCTAAAATCCCAAAATCGGGAGTTTGCAGAACGAGCTGGACGCCTTGCGAGCAGACTTTGTACGCCAAGCGCCGCCCGGCGGGCAGGACTCTACAAAAAGGAATTGGCATGTCCGAACGGTGCTCGGTCCAAGCGTTCGACGATCGGGCAGTTATTCACGAACGGTCGCAGATGGCGAGGTGCACAAACTTATCCTTAACCCAGGGACCGGCATCCGCTAAGGGCCGTCTGACACCCAATCACGACGTTACCGGCTCTTCGTCGTTCACGAAGAAATGTACGGAGCGGGATTGACCGGCGAAAATGCCGACTAGCTATTATGCGGATGCGCGCCGGGTATCGCCCTGTGTGCCGATCACGGAGGATTGTTAAGCATGGAGATGCATCAGGTCCGCTATTTTTCTGGCGGTCTGCGAGACCCTGAACTTCACGCGCGCGGCGGAAAGCTGCAACGTCTCCCAGCCGGCGCTGACGCGTGCTGTGCATAAGCTCGAGAAGGAGCTCGGGGGGCTGCTGCTGCGGCGCGAGAACAACCTGACGCATCTGACCGACTTCGGGCGCCTGCTCCGGCCGCATCTCGAGCAAATGATGGCGGAGGCCGAGGCGGCAAAATCGACAGCGACGCAATTCCTGCGCATGGACAACGCGCCGATCAATCTCGGCGTGATGTGTACGGTCGGACCGATGCGCTTCATGAGCTTTCTCGCCGAGTTCCGCATGACGCATCCGGGTTGCGAGGTTACGCTGATCGAAGGGGAGCCCGGGCACCTCGCAGAGCTCCTCCTCGACGGCAACCTCGATCTCGCCGTGATGGCGCAACCGGAAGCTTTCAGCGACCGGCTCGAGGTCCGCCCGCTGTACCGCGAGCGGTTCTGCGTCGCCTTCCCGATGGGCCATCGCTTCCGGGAAAAGAACCGGGTCCGCATTCCCGATGTCGCAGGGGAAACCTATCTCCTGCGGATCAACTGTGAGTATCGTGACCACTTGAACGAGCGCTGCCGTGAGCACGGATTCGCGGTCCGGATCGGCTTCCGCAGCGAGCGTGAGGACTGGATTCAGATGATGGTCGCCGCCGGGTTTGGCATCTGCTTTATCCCGGAGTTTTCGCCGACCATCCCCGGCGTCCTCACTCGACTCGTGGCCGATCCGGAAGTGGTCCGCGAGGTCTCGCTGGTATCGATTGCCGGCCGGCGCTTCTCGCCGCCGGTTGCCGCCTTCGCCCGCGCGATTGGGGGGTACAGGTGGCCGGAGCCCGACGAGATACCAGCAGCCTGGACCGTTAACCGTTGAAATCTTTTAGAATTCGACCTCGCCGCCGGCGGACTGGTTAAAAATGGAAATCATTCATTGGGGGATCGAATGAGTGATAATCTCTGCTGTTCGAATTCCCCAAAGAACCGCGACCCGCTATTCTGGCGCCCGTTGACCGGTTCATAGGGGTCTTTCAAGGAGGATTTGAAGATGCTTGCCGAACGACTCGACACGATACGACAAGGCGCCGACAAACGCATCCCGGCGGACAAACGCGCGATCATGCATCGTGCCACGAATGATCTGCGCGCGTCGGGCATCATGGACGGCGTGATCAAAGTGGGCGATCCGCTGCCGCTTTTTGCGCTTAAGAACGCGCTGGGGCGGGAGGTGCGCTCGTCCGAGCTACTGGCCAACGGGCCGTTGGTTCTAACGGTGTTCCGCGGCAGTTGGTGACCCTATTGCGTCGCAGAGCTGTATGCTTTGCAGCAAGTGGTCGGTACGCTCAAGGAACACGGCGCGACGATCGTCGCGATCACGCCGCAACTGGCGGAAGCCAGCCGGCCTCTTATTGAAAAGCACGGGATCAGCTTTGACCTGCTGTCCGATCCCGGCAATGCCTACGCCGCGAAGCTCGGTCTCAGGTTCACGCTGCCCAATGATCTGAGGGAGCTCTATCTCAGCTTTGGCAATGACCTCGCGGTCCGCAACGGCGAGAGCAGCTGGACCTTGCCCATGCCGGGGCGGTTCGTGATCGACCGCAGGGGTATCGTCCGCGCCGCGGATGTCGATCCCGACTACGAGCACCGACCCGAACCGCAGAAGACGATCGACGACATAAAGGCTTTCGCTTGAGCCGGTACATGGTTCGCGACTGAGGGCGTTTAAGGCGCCCTCTCCGCGTCCCGCCAACGCGAGGAGGAGGGTGAATGCGTTCGGTCATCGGGACGAACCCGGTTACCCGCGGCTGCGGCATTTCTCGTCGGTGGGCTTGCCGTGCTCGTCGTTCACCAGCCCGTTGTCGGGCTGCTGCACCTGCTCGGTTCCACGCCGATTACGCCTTACAGCCTTAGAGCAACACCGCCATGGGGCGTTCCGGTGTTCTTGTCGTTGACCTTTTGGGGAGGCATGTGGACGATCCCGATCGCTTGGATATTGGATCGCCTATCGCGCGGATGGGTCTATTGGATCGGCGCAGTCTCTCTGGGCGCAGCGCCCCCGACATTGACGACTTGGTTCGTCTCTTTCCGCTGAAGGGTCTCTCGCTGAGCAACGCCGCCGCATCAGTCGGCGCGGTCAACGCGCTGATCGTCAACGGCATCTGGGGTCTCGCGTTTGCGTTTGCATGGTCTCAATTTGTTGTTCCTCGGTTGACGGCCACGACAGCGGTAGAGCGTTCTCGAACTCTTGCACCATAATTCCGAAAGTGATCGCTATACGCCAAAGCTGCTCGCGGCGTCGCCGAAATCGAGCGGAGGCTAAAGAACGACCCGATCTTTCTCGGTGAGCGCCGGGATCTTCAGTTCAGTGTCGGGAAAATGCAAACCCTTCTCGGGTTTCAGGCGAATGCCCTTGGCGATAACCGACGTAACGCGTGCGACCACGCCCCATACTTCGATCCGTAGCACCTCGGCGCCCAGCTTACCATCGTCCACGAACAGGCGATCGCCGACCCTGATCGCACTCAGCGCGTCGGGCAGCGTACACTCGACCGCGAAATGCGGGTCTTGGAGTTCGATCCGGTCGAGGCCGCCGGGCGGAACAATCGCGAGCATCGCGGCCTTACCGATCCTCTTCCGTCCTGCGGGCAGGCGCACCGCGCCGGTTCGTATTTTAGGACCGGCGAGGAGGTGGCGTGCCTTTAGAGTTCCCGATCGAACTGGCGCGGCGCGGTTCGGTTTTGTCTGGGCGGGATCGCGGTGGTTTTTCCGGCGGCGGTGAGCGGCGCGATGACGCGTTCGTCGGCATCGTAGGCTTTGTCGGGATCAGCAGGTCGGCGGTCATTTGTGGCAGCAGAGCATCGGCCCCGGCCAGATCGTGCACCTGGCCCGGGGTCAGGAGAAAGCGAAGCGGGTTGCCGAGGGCATCAACGAGGGCGTGGATCTTGGTGGTTACTCCGCCCTTGCTGCGGCCGAGCGCTTGATTTTCATCTTTTTTTGGTGCGCCGGCGCAGTGCTGGTGTGTCCGCACGATGGCGCTATCGATCATCGCGTATTCGTTGTCGGCATCGGCGGCCAGGTGCTCAAACACGCGCTGCCACACTCCCTCCTTGGCCCACCGGCTTGCTGCCGGCGTTAGTTAGCAGCAATAGTCGCCAGCCGCCGGCGGAGCGCGTCGGCGACGCGCTCCTCATCGGTGGAACCGCTCCCCGCCGCGCGCAAGGCTTCGACGGCTGCCGGGTCGCCGAAGGTTACTGTCAGCTGGCGCAACCGCGGAAAACGCCGGCTCCGCGGCCATGCTTCGAAAGCGCCGCCGATCAGGGCGGGAACCGCCGGCACCTTGCTGCGCAGCAGCAGCTGACCGATGCCCGGCTGGAAATGTTGCAGACTGCCGTCGGGCGAGCGCCAACCCTCCGGGAACCAGACGAGAATATCGCCCCAAGTCAAGACCCGGTTGGCGCTTTCAAGCGCTGCACTCGGGCGCATCGCATCGACCGGGAAAACATGGACAGCCCGACAAAAGACGCGCAGCAAGGCGTTTGGAAACAGTATCTGCGCGTCGCCGGACCAAAAGACGTGCCGCAAACGCGACCAGCTCAGCGCCGCGGCAACGACCAGAGGATCAAGGTAGCTGACGTGATTGGGCGCAATCACAAAAGGCCCGGCCGCCGGCAATCGCTCGATACCCGAGATGCGGAGCCGGAACAAACCCCTGATGACAGCCCGGTTGACCGCGTAAAATACGGTGCCGAGCACCGTCAGCAGCGGGCCGGTCGGCGCCAGCCAATGCTCGATCCCAGGCCCAGCCGTCGGCCCGCCGAGTTCGGGCGCGCCGGTCACGGTTCGACGATCGATCGATAGGCGCAGCAGGTCTCGGATCGTTTCGATCCGCGCGAGATCGGTGTCGGAGAGCGCGACACCCAGACGGTCATGCAGCAGGATCGCAAGCTCCATCCAGCCGAAGGAATTGAGGTTCAGGTCGAGGGCGAAATCGATGTCGAGGTCCAGCGGACGATCTGGAAACTGCTGGCGCAGCAATTGCCAGACGGCGGCCGCGGTCGGCTCGCGCAGCAATGCCTCGTCTTCCCGGGTCGGAAGGCGGGGAGCGCGGATCGAGCTGCCGGCGAGCGCCCGAGCATAAAGGGCCGGCAGCAAAAAGCGTCGGAATTTGCCAAGACGCGTGCGCGGGAGCGGTTCGTTGGCCAGGGCAAAGCCCGACAACCGTTGGTACGACGGTAGGTGCTGCGCTTCCTCGCCCAAAATCACGCGAATGGCGTCGTGAATATTCGCCTCGCCCCGTTCGTGCAGTCTCGCCGGATCGGGCCGCACCAGCGCAACGAGGTCGCCCTTGTCCTCGAGCAACGCGAGTTCGGCAATTTCCGGCGCATGGCCGTAGACGCGTTCCAGATCCTCAGGGATCACCTTCTTGCCGCCGCCGAGCACCAAGGTCTCTTTGATGCGGCCGGCAACAAACAGGAACCCGTCCCGATCGATGAAGCCGAGGTCGCCCGTGCGGAACCATCCATCCTCGGTAAAGGCGGCGAGATTGGCTTCGGGATCGTTGAGATAGCCCGCGGTGACCGCGGGGCCGCGCAGTTCGATTTCCCCAATCCCCTCGTCATCGGGTCGGCCGATGCGGATTTCGCCGGCGATGGGCCGGCCGACGCTGCCGCTGCGGCGTTCGTTTGGCTGGTTGCAAGTGAACAGCGATGCGGTTTCCGCCAGCCCATAGCCGGAAAGCACCTGCCACCCGAGAGCTGTGAGCCGCTCCTCGATCCCGCGGTCGAGGGGCGCCCCGCCGGAAACCAGAAGCCGCAGCTTGGGAGCCACACCGCGTCGCACCGGGGCAAACAGAAGGTGACCCAGGGCCAGGTGCGTCGCGCGCTGCAGGATGATTGCCGATCGCAACAGGGCCCGCGATGCGAGGCGCGTCGTCCGACCGCGAGCGTCGATGCGGGCGGCGATCGTCGCGGCCACCGCCTCGTAAAGGCGCGGCACGCCCACGATGGTCGTGACTTCTGCATCGCGCAGCGCCCGCATCAGCAATGGCCCAGTCGAACCGCCTGGCAAGACGATCGTCGTTCCGATCGCCAAGGGGGTCAGTATGCCGACGACAAAGGGGTAGGCATGATGCAAAGGCAAGGGCAGCAGCGCGCGATCGTCCCGACCGACGATGGCCAGTCGCTGCAGCGCCGCGACATTGGTCGCGATGTTGCGGTGAGTGAGCGCAAATGCCTTGGGCGAACCGGTGGTGCCCGAGGTCCAGGTGAGCACCGCCGGTTCGTCGCCGGCAGCATCTTCGATGTCCGCCATTCGCGCGCCCAGCAGGGACCGCCACGACGTGGCGGCGGGTTCGGACTGTTGGCCGTCATCGACCAGAATAGCGCCGGCACCATTGGCGCGCAGTGCGACGCCGCATTCTTTGAGGTGACGCGCCGTGGTGATGACCAGTCGGGCATTGCTGGATTTGAGAGCCGCCGCGAATTGTTCCGGATCGGCCAAATCGTCGATCGGCACCAGCGCGCCTCCGGCGGCCAGGACGGCAAGGGCAGCAATGATCCAAACCGGCGAGTTGGGGGCCCAGAGCCCGACGGCGTTCCCCCGCGCCAGCCCGCTTTGTTGCAAGCCCAAGGCAAAGCGCAGCACTTTGTCCGCGACCTCGGCGCTGTCCCATGTCGCCATCCCGTCCGGGCCGAACGAGACCACAGCCGGGTGCCCTCCGCGCGCGGCAAGCTCGCGCAACAAACCGCCAATCGTCCACGCAGCGACCACCGGGCTACCCAAGGCTTCGCGAGCTTCTCGTCGGCCTAGCTGCGCCCGAGGCGAGGCGGCGAACGCTCGCTGGGGTGGTGATTGGATGCCGGTCATAGGCAACATCCTTCCTTCACGGCGGGCCTCGACCAAATACGGAGGGCGGGTGGGTCGGCCCTCCACCGCGACATGTTACACCCGGCGCGATGGCGGGAACATTGATCCGGATTAAAGGTGAACCGAACCGGCGGCCGAACCTTTCAGCCGGTCGCGGCGTCTGATGCGCGAGTTATCGGCAGGGAACGTGCTCCGTCGCCGGCGCAGCCGGCGTCATTCCATCCTGTTGTTGATCACGATGGCGACGCTTCTGGGCTATTGCGTCAGGCTCGTTGCCGGCTGGGCGGGCATCCTATGGAGCATCATCGGGAGCACGGCGATGTTGCTCATGGTCAGGCGGATGCCACCCGCGGTCTTTCTGCGAGCATTGAACGCCCGCGCGTTGGCACCTTGGGAGGCGGCGGCGCTCTACGAGATGCTCGATGAGCTGTGTCGGAGCGCCGGGCTCGATCAAGTACCGCTTCGCTCCCGCGTCCCCGCGCGGGCCCCCATCGCCTTGACGATCGGCCGCGGTCCCGAGATCGCGATCGTATTGTCGCAATCGTTGCTGGAGATGCTCACCGAACCGGAGCTGCGCGGCTTGCTTGCGCATGAGATCATCCATGTGCGCAACGGCGACCTCGCCCTGTCTTGATCCTGCGAGGCACCGGTCAGCCTCCCGTTCGCTCATGCCTCGCGCCAATGGCGGCTCTGGGGCATGGGCCGGCATTGCTATCCATAGAAGCGAAGGGCCGCTGGGGGGGGTCACAAGGGGAAATTCAAACCGAGACACTACGGGTGCCTGGGATCTGTCTGGGCGAGCTCAGCGCGCGTACGCTGAGCGCATCTCACTCGACGTCCTCGCCGAGATCTGACAGCAACTGCTCGATGCGCCGCGCGATCGCGCAGTGTCGCTCGACCTCGCGCGGCCAGGTCCGCTCGCGTGCATCGTCGGCAAGCGACAGCTCGAGGCGATGGCGCTCCCGCAGCCGCGGCGCGTAGGCAGGCGTCGTCACGAAGCGCGAGCAACTGAGGTAGAGATCGCACTCACATGGGCCTTCCGACGGCAGTCGCAGACAATGCCCGAGTTCAAGCTCGGTCTTGAGGAAATTGCTGCGCAGCCAGTCGACCGCTCTGGCGCTCAGCGCTCCGGCCCGGATCGCTTCCGCGCCGGCCCCGGCGATTACCGCTCCCGGCTCCAGCACGGAGCGATAATCGCGCAGCACCTCGGCATCGCTGATGCGCGCATAGACCATTGTCATCTGCGGACTCTCATGACCGAGGATGCTCATGATCGTGTGCAGCTTTGCGCCGCGCTCGGCGACCTCTGTGCCGAGCGTATGTCGAAACCGATGCATCGTGATCGTCGGCTCACCCCTGGAATCGACCAAGCTCGCCGCCTCGCAAACACGCTTCAGTGGCGTTCCGAACAAGTGTCGGTCATGCCGCGCCTCCAACCAAGCCCAGTGCCCCGCCGACACTATGCCTGGCCCCGTTTGATGGCAGAGGCTGTCCATATAATGCTGGAAGCAATTCTTGGGTTGTGCGGGAAGTCGGTTATATAAAATAGAGGCCAGTCCTGGAGCATCTCTCGCCGTGCCCAGAAGAGGACCTCGCGGATCTACAGACGAATTCTTTCTACCTCGTCCTGGGTCAGGCGCTCCTTGGTCCGGTCGTAAAGCTTGGTCGTCCGCGGGCTCTCGTGCGCGAGGTGATCCCGGTGGCAACGAACGTGTGGTAGCCGATCGCCTCGGCGATGCCGGCGGCAAGGGCGCGCCGGCAAATCATTCGCCAAGCATCCGGCCGGCATTACCGGAGACCGAAAAGGCTGGCTGTTCCGTACCGCCCGCCGGCACAACGGCAAGGTGCTGTCCGAAAAACCGATGACCCAGCCGACCTTTCTCATGCAGCCGGACCGTCCAGCCGGCACCGTGCGGCCGGAGATCTTCGACCTTCATTTTCAGGGCTGCGTTGATCCGCGCAAAGGAATAGGTGAGGGTGGCGATCAATGCCCGATCGCGCAGATCGCGCAATGTCGTGTCCGGTTGCCGCGCCGTCGGTCAAGCAGCAGTTCGCCGCCGTGCGCATGCTGTTCGATTGGCTGGTGATCGGCCAGATCGTGCCGACCAACCCGCGGCGGTGCGCGGGCCCAAGCATGTCGTGACGACCGGCAAGACGCCGGCGCTAGAGGGCGCCGAATGGCGCTATAGGTGGCTGCGTCATGCGGGCGGATCGCGGCGGGCACGAGGCCGCGGTCGTCGCACCAGGCGAAGAGCCGGGCGCAGGCCCGGGCGTAAGCGCGGCGGGTGTTGGGATTGCGGATATTGGCCGTGAAGAACTCGACATAGCGCCAGGCGGCTTCGTCGCCGAGATCGGCGATCAGCGCCGGCACGACATTCAGCGCACGCTGGTCGGCGGTGGCCTCCGTCGACGCGATGGTCGCCGGCATCCGGTTCTTCGGTTCCTCAGGCTCGTTGAAATTGGCCCCCCGGTTCAGGCGAGCCCGCGCTTCACCCGGTCGGGCGTCATCGGCAGGTGGCGGAGCCGCTTGCCGGTCAGCGCGGCGACGGCGTTGGCGATCGCCGGCGCCACCAACGGCACGCCGGCTTCGCCGATGCCGGTCGGCAGGGCCTCGGTCGAAATCACCGTCACCGCCATCGGCGGCACGTCCGACATCCGCATGACCGGATATTCGTGAAAGTTTGTCTGCTGCACGACGCCGTTCTTGAGCGTGATCTCTTCGACGAGGGCGGCGGATCCGGTGACTACCTCATCACCCGCATACCATGACTACCCGCCTTAGCGGATTTTGTTGAACCTGTCGGACACTACCCACTTGACGGTCCGCGAGGCTGCTCAGATGATTCCGTGTAGACATCCAATGGTCCGGGAGGTTTCTGTGTTCGCCACGAGAATTGGAAGACGAAGATCAATGGATATTTCTTTTGCGATTTTGATAGTGATGGTCATCAGCGGCCTCCTCCCGGTCTCCAGCCGCGCGGCGCCGGCTCCCGTCACAAATACAAATAGTGCTGTAACGAGCGCCGTTACCTCATCATTTTTAGGGGATTATCCGCCAACCTTTGTTGGTTCGGCCGCGACTGGTTGCACCTATTTTGGTTGCTCCTTGCTCACAGGCCCGTTCTACTCTCCGTCCACGGAGTCTCTCTCCTCGACTGAGTCATCGCTCGCCAACCCGCCAACCCAATCCGGGATTTCGTCCCCTAGCCCGAAAGTCTTGCCGTTTCCGGGTCTCCCGGGTCTGCGAACTCCCGCCATTCGGCAGCCCGCGGGCCCCGAACCTGCGCCTCCAACTGTCAGCTGCGAACCGTTGGGTCCAGGCTGCGACATCATTAGTTCATCTTCGGGCGGCGCCACTGGCGTCAACGGCTTGAACGCGGTCGACAGCGGCAAGGCGTACGGGTTTGACGTTGAACCCGCAGACCAGGGGCTTTGTGCCGGTAATGGGTATGTGGTCGAGGCCAACAACGTCGGGGAGATTCTGGCTTTCGATACACACTTGCAGCGGAAATCATCGGTCATCCCCCTGGACACCCTTATGGGACTTGCAAGCCGAGGATGGAGCAGCGGCGGCGACATCTCGTGCTATTACGATTACGACAACGGCGGACACTGGTTCTTTACGGAGATCGTCTCTTCAACAAGTGAGGCTAGTGGCGGTGCTTTTGCAGCTTGCTTTGCTGCCGTGGCCAACACCTGTTATGAAGGGATAGCGGTGACTGTAGGCTCGAATCCATTTGGCCCCTATAACGTCTATTTCCTCAATGCGAATTACAACCCATCCGAGCCGGGCTACCCTTACCTGTTCAATGACTTCGCGAAGATCTCGACCACTCGAGACGCCTTCCTCTTGTTCTACGACGAGTTCCCGCAGCGACGGGGCGGCTTGGGTGGCGGCTCGTTCAACGGAGCACAGGAATTTGCGTTTAACAAGAACGCGTTCGAACTGGGCCTGCCGGCCACGCACCCCCAATTCACCGTCGCCACCGAGAACATGGGTCTTCTGCCGACACCGGACGGAACCTGCGCCTCCGATAATGAGTTTCATAAGCCTGGCATCACGTGCTGGTATGCCGCAATTCCGGCGCAGCCACCCGACCCAACCCAATACGACAACAGTCATCGAGGCTCGGGATTCATGCTTGGCACGCTCGACTACTATGGCCGGGGTGACGACCGAATCGCCGTCTTAGACTGGACCGGCCTCGCCAACCTGCACAGCCGCGGCTGCTCCACCTGCGCCGGCATCCGATTCGGCGGCCAGCTATTCTCCGGCGTGTCGTTCTACTACGGCGAAGGATTCCTGGGTGCGCAAAAGAGCGGGCCAATACCGTTGGGCGCCGAATGCGGAGCCGCCGGCCTCAGTGTGGGCTCCCCGCCGCCCGCCCGTTGCCCCGAGAACGGGATCGCTACCAACGGCGACTTTATGACCCAGGTCTCGCAAGCGCAGGACCAGATCTGGGGCGCCACCGCCACGGAGATCGACCAAACCTACGCGTCCGAACCCAGCCCGGAAGCGCACCAGGGCGCCGTTTACTGGGTCATCGGCACCGTCGCTTTCGATCGCTTCGGGGTCTTCAGCCTCACGAGCCAGGGGTACGTTTCGCCGCGGCATGAGGACTTGGAATTCCCCGCCATGGCGGCGGAAGGCTACTCCTTTCAGGACGGTGGAAACGGTGGGGCCATCATGACCTTCACGCTGTCGGGCAACGGCGGGCCTACCAGGGCTGACAACGGAGGCTTTTACCCGAGCACCGCCTACGGTCGGCTCACCAGCACTTCCAACGGCCTCTCGGGATCTGTGGTCAACATTGCGGATTTGGGCAAATCGCCGGAAGACGGCGCTTTAGAGTATGATGGCTATCCAGGTCCGACCTCACCTCGCTGGGGGGACTACAGTAATGCTATCTTCCTACCGCGGTCAGGCGGTAGGATCTATTTTGCTACCAACTACATCGAGTACCCGAACTGCAAAGGGTCTGCGTTTACCCTGACAATCGGAACCTGCGGCGGCACCAGGGATGGCTATGCCAACTGGGGGACCTCGGTTAACTTTGTCGTGCCGTAAGACAATCCGGGCGGGTGGTTGCGGACCCCGTCACGGCCGCGCCATTGGGTGCAGGCGGCGCCCGCATCGTGCCGGCACTGCGCGGCCAGGAAATCGACCGCCTCGGCGGCGCCCGATCCGAGGGCGATCCGCTGGCCGGGCGCCGAGGGGTCGCAGGCCCCCGGTTCAGGCGAGCCCGCGCTTCACCCGGTCGGGCGTCATCGGCAGGTGGCGGAGCCGCTTGCCGGTCAGCGCGGCGACGGCGTTGGCGATCGCCGGCGCCACCACCGGCACGCCGGCTTCGCCGATGCCGGTGGGCAGGGCCTCGGTCGAAATCACTTTCACCGCCATGGGCGGCACGTCCGACATCCGCATGACCGGATATTCGTGAAAGTTTGTCTGCTGCACGACGCCGTTCTTGAGCGTGATCTCTTCGACGAGGGCGGCGCCAAGCCCGAAGGTCATCGCACTCTCGATCTGCGCCACGATGTTCCTGGGTTGCACGGCGAGCCCGGCGTCGACCGCGGCCCAGAGGCGATGGACCTTGATCTGTCCGCTTCCCTCGTCGACCGAGACCTCGGCCGCCGCCGCGGTGCGGCTCTTGAGCGCGTTCGAATAGGCGATCCCGACCGCCCGACCTTGTCGCTTCCGGCCCCAATTCGCCATCTCGGCGACGGTCCTGACGACGGTTGCGGCGCGCGGGTCGTCCTTGAGCATCGCCAGCCGATAGGCGACGGGATCGACACCCTTCAGCGCGGCGATCTCGTCGATCAGCGTCTCGATGGCGAATTTGGTGTAGCCCGCCGCGATGCCGCGCCACGCCCCGACATCGACGCCGCGCGCCGCCCGCACCCATTCGACCCGGTGGTTGGGGACGGCGTAGCTCATCTCGCCGCCGCCGCCCGAAACGATGTCCCGCCTGATCTTGGCGAAGAGGGCGGGCGGCATGACCCGGGCGAGAAAGGACTCGTTCACGATCCGGTGGCGCCAGGCGACGATATTCTGGGACGCGTCGAGACCGACTTCGACATGCTGCGCGGTGAGCGGCCGGAACTTGTCGTTCATCATGTCGTCTTCGCGGCTCCAGATCATCTTGACCGGGCGGCCGGCAACGGCCTTGGCCAAGAGTGTGGTCTGGAACAGCTCGTCGCCCTCGCTCTTGCGGCCGAAACCGCCGCCCAAGAAGGCGGTGTGGACGGTCACCTTGTCGGGCGTGGTGCCGGCCGCGACGGCGCCCAGAATCTTCATGTCGGTCGGGGACTGGTTCCCGGACCAGGTCTCCACCCGGTCGCCATCGACCTTGACGGTGGCGTTGAGCGGCTCCATGCACACATGCGAGACGTGCTCGGAGAAGAAATCCGCGCTGATGACCTTGGCGGCGCCTTTGATCGCCAGGGCGGCGTCGCCCTGGCTGAGCATTTCGACCCCGGGCCGGTTCCAGTCGGCCGCGATCCTGGAATAGTCTTCGAGGATCTCTTCGTTGCTGTAGCTCTGCGCCGGGGCCGCCGACCAGGCGACCTTGAGCGCCGCCTTGGCCTGGTGCGCCGCTTCCAGCGTCTCGGCGATGACGCCGACGCCGGCGGGCAGCGGCACCACCTTGACGACGCCCTTGACCGCCTTTGCCGCGCCGTCGTCGATCCGCTCCGGCTTCTGGTATTGCACGGTCGGGTAGAGGATCGCCGCGTAGAGCATGTCGGGGAGCTGCGTATCGATGCCGAATTTCGCCGTGCCGTTGACCTTGGCGGCGGTGTCGAGGCGCGGCACGTCTTTGCCGATCAGGCGGAACTGCGCGGCGGGTTTGAGATCGGCCGCGGTCACCCGAGGCAGCGGATCGGGCACTTTCGCGGTCTTGACCAGATCGCCGTAGCCGATCCTGCGGCCCGATTTGGCGTGGACGACGATGCCGGGCTCGGTCGTCAGCTCCGCCACCGGCACCTGCCAGGCGGCGGCCGCGTTCGCCAACAGGACCGCACGCGCCTGGGCGCCGGCGAGACGCAATGGCTCGTAATAGCCGGTTACTGCGAAGCTGCCGACGGTGGTGAGCCGGTGGGCGAAGCCGGGGTTGCCGTAAACCTTGTCGTCGTCGGGGGTTGGCGCAAGCCGCACCGTGCTCCAGTCGGCGTCGAGATCTTCGGCCAGGATCAGCGGCAACGCCGTCTGCACCCCCTGCCCCATTTCGACCGCGGGCGGAACGATGGTGACGATGCCGTCTTCGCCGATCGTAACCCAGGCGTTTGGGGCGAGCGGGCCGGCGGCCGCGGCGGCGGCGGGCAACGTGCCGAAAGCGACGGCAACGCCGAAGGCGCCTGACGACACCAGGAATGAGCGGCGCGACAGCCTCTCGCCGAGAATGCCCTCGAACATGGTCAGGCTCCTCTCACGCTTTCGATGGCGGCGATGATCCGGCCATAGGTGCCGCAACGGCAGATGTTGCCGTCCATCTGGGCGATGATTTCGTCGCGGCTCGGTTTGGGGTTCTTTTGCAATAACGCCGCCGCCTGCATGATCTGGCCCGACTGGCAATAGCCGCATTGCGGGACCTGCTCGGCGATCCAGGCCCTCTGCAACGGATGGCTCGAGTCGGGCGACAGGCCTTCGATCGTCGTGACCCCTTTGCCGCGGATGTCCGCCACCGGCACGCTGCAGGAGCGGGTCGGCTCGCCGTCGACATGCACGGTGCAGGCGCCGCATTGCGCGATGCCGCAGCCGAATTTGGTCCCGGTGAGCTTGAGGTGCTCGCGGATCACCCAAAGCAGCGGCGTCTCGGGCTCGGCCTCGACGCTGACGGCTCTGCCGTTGACCGTGAACGCTATTCCTGCCATCGGGGCCTCCCGGCAAGCAATTCTGGGGACGCGGGATTTTCCGCTTTGTCGTGGGCGCGATCCGGCCGCCCGGTGCGGCGTCGACCGATGCCGGCGCCACCCGCGCTTAACGCTTTATACGCCGTGCCTCGCCGCGGCGCCATCCGCGAATGATCGAGTTGGCGAGGATCGGCACGCCTTAGATGCCGATAGTTCGCCGTCGGAGAGTGCCGGGCTGCCGCCAACTCCGGAGACCTGTCACGCGGACTCCCGCCAGTCGACTGTCGCAACCTGGCCTCCGGCGATGGTTACCGTCCCGCTGGGGTTCGCGGCGTTTGCCCAGATGTCGTAATCGCCGGCATGCAGTCCGGGAAAGACCGCGGCGAAGACCGGCCGTCCGTCAATTCGCCGTTCCAGGACCTCGACATGGACTCGCTCTGCGCTGCTGTTCCGTCGGCTGAGTTCGATTTCCCGGCCGTGCAACTCGGCCTCGGTAAAGATGATCAATGCCCCGATCTCCTGGCCGATATCCAAGACGACGGTTTCGGGATGGGCCCGGTCGGAATGTCGTTCGGCCATTGCTTTGGTCTCCTCCGTCTCGCGCCGGCTCGCCACCGGAAACCGGCGAGAACCCAATGCGTCTTGCCGGGACGGCCGGCCGCAAGGTCAAGTGGCCATGCCGGAGCCGCTGTTCGCTTCCGAGCACTACGAACTTGGATTGTCGAAACCCGAATAGGGGGTTCCGAGATAGGGGAAAGTTGCCAAATACGGGGCGGCGACATCGCTGGGGCCGACGCCGTCCGTGACCTTGGTTGCAGCCGCATCCGGGGCGAAGGAATGATCGACCAACGGAATTGTGGCACCGGCGAGGGCTTGCACCTCGATCGTGAAGACGTCGTCGAACACCCGGCGCCCGTTCGGAAAGCCGGCGAGGTCGCCGCCCAGAATTCCCAATATGATTGGCTTTTTCGCCGGTGGAATGGCCATGTTGAGCCGTAGCAGGTCGGCAATCGTATCGCCGGTGAAATTTTGGAAGCCGCTAATGATGCCGGGCGGAATGCCGGTGAGAAGGATGGCGACGAGGTCGGCTCGGGGCTTCTTGTAGGCGGCGAGATGCGGAAAAACCCCTGGATACAACTCCGCGAGCAGCCCCGGTACCTCCGGACGCTGCACATACTTCAGGAACTGTTGGTCGTCTTTAGGGGCCGTGCTATTCCACACATCCTTGAGCCCAAGCGGGATGATGACTTCATTGAACAACGGATTGCCGAGCCGCGACACCTGCACCCATGGTCCGGCCTCGTCGACCTTCCCATTCGGCTCGAGAACCCTCGCCTTGCTCCGACTGGCTGAGGCATAGACGCCGATCAGCGCGCGCCGATCGTTTGGATTCGTCGGATTTGAGCCATCCCGCGTCAGCATCCGCTTTGGTACTTGAATGGCCATGGTGTGGACGTTGAGCCGGTTCGTCCCATTGACGCCCGGAGCGGCCGGCATCGGATTGAGATGCAAATTCTGGAACGGGCGCAGATCGCCGAGGTCGAAGAACGCACCCAGATCCACGTAGAACCCCTCTGCACGCTGCCCGGCGAAAACCCTTTCGCCGCTCGGCAAATGATGGACGGCTTGCCGGGCGAGCAGCTCATAGTCGGGGGTCGAATGCGGGCCGATGTTGCACGGCGGGGAGGCCAGCATCTCGGCCAAAGGGGCGGCGTGGCCGTTCCGCACTCGGGTCAGCGAATAGAACTGGCGCTTGTTCCAGTTCCGGTCGTCCAAGCTGCGGATCGGTCCGGTATTGTACAGAAACGTGTTTGGGTTTCTCAGCGTGGTCTGAAAACGGAATTGGTAGGTGACGTCGTCGATCCCATCGCCATCATTATCGATGTGGATCTGATACAGCACATCATCGCCGAACTCGAAGAAGTTCGGTCCCCCGTCGGGCGCCTCCAATGGAATGAAATTGGCGATCAGCGTGACCGTGTTCGGCCTGTCCGGGCTAACGAACGCGTAAACATCGGTGTTGTCCGCCACCGGGTCCTTGGAAATTTCCGGGGCCTCACGATGGGATGACATGGTTCACTCTTCCTCTCGGTCGTACCAGCGAGCCGTTGCATCAAGGTCGGGCGATGTCAGGCGGGCTTGCGCGCGTCAATCGCCGCCACGAGATCCGCCACCAGCCGAGGATCGCGAACGGCGATCTCCGCCGAACCGACGAGGACGGCCATCTCGCCCGTGACGACATCTTTGACGTGCACGATCATCGAGCCGATGTTGGTCGCCAGCGACCGCGGTGCCGTGACCGGCGCCGAGCGGCCAACGCCGGCCAAGGCCGGCATGGTGGGCAACAAGCTCAGGGTTGCCGCGCTTATCGGTGTCTGCTGCAAAAACGCGCGTCGTGTCGGCTTTGTCACTGTGCTCCCCTTTGCCCAAAAAGAAACAACGACTGGTCGTCCCGACCGCGCCCGCCTTATACCCCTATGGTCATTGCGAGGAGCGGAGCGACGAAGCAATCCCGACCCTCGCGACTCCGCGACGACGAGATCGCCACGGCGCCTGTCGGCGCCTCGCGATGACAGCCGGTGAGTTTCATGCTCGGCGGGTCGGCGACGCCGGTGGGGGAACTATCATGGCACCGGCGAGAGCGTCAACTTGACGTTTTGCGTGCGGCGGAGAACGCCTGCCGGCGAAGACGGCGCGGCTGCAAAAATTCGAAAGCGCCATGTGGGGACATGGCGCTTTCACGGCCGTCGACAGCAGCCTGGCGGTGGGGGGAACCGCCTTCCGCCGATGCGGCGCGACTGCTCTCCGTCGACTGAGAACGCTGGAGAGCCGGCAAGGTTCCGCGGCTGTCATGCCCGGCGGGGGCAGCAGCGGCGGGGAGCGATCAACCCGCGATGCTCGACAGCGGAGGGGCCACGCTTTCGAGCGGTCGGCGCTCGGCCTTGACGCCGATGGCCCACTCGACGATTGCCGCGGCGACCATCAACCCGGCACCCACCAAATACCCGACAAAGACCGCGCCGCGCTCGCCGGTGCCGATCAAGATCCCGAACAGCAAGGGGGCGACGACGCCGCCCACCGCGGTACCGAGCGCATAGAAGAGCGCGATCGCCAGTGCCCGCGCCTCCAGCGGGAAGCTTTCGCTGACCGTCAGATAGGCCGAACTCGCCGCCGCCGAGGCAAAGAAAAAAATTCCTGTCCAGCACAGGGTCAGCTGGGCGGCGTCGAGCGCGTCCGCGCGGAACAGCGCGCCGACGATGGCCAGCAACCCGCCCGAGAGCGCATAGGTCGCGCCGATCATCGGCTTGCGGCCGACCAGGTCGAAGAGCGGCCCCAGCAGCAGCGGCCCGAGAAAGTTGCCGAGCGCGAAGGGCAGGATGTACCAGCCGACCGACGCCGCCGGTACGCCGTAAAACCGGGTCAAGACCAGCGCGTAGGAAAAGAATATCGCATTGTAGAAAAACGCCTGCGCCGCCATCAGCACCAGGCCGAGAGCGGCCCGCTGCGGGTAGCCGCGCACGATCGCCAGGACCATGCGTGCGAAGGGCACGCGCGCGGACACGGCAAGGCGCAGACGCCCGGCCGCATCGACTGCCCGAACCGGGCCGCGCGCGCGGCGCTCGATGTCGCCGATTATCGCCTCGGCTTCCGGCAGGCGGTCGTGCAACATCATCCAGCGCGGACTCTCCGGCAGCCGGCGCCGCAGCAACAGCACGCCGAGACCGAGCACGGCGCCGATGCCAAAGGCGACCCGCCAGCCGACATCCGGCGGCAACCGGCCCGGTCGCAGGAACATCACGGCGCCAAAGGCGCCAAGCGCCGCGCCGACCCAAAAGCTGCCGTTGATCGCCAGATCGGTGCGGCCGCGATAGCGTGCCGGGACCAATTCCTGGATCGCCGAGTTTATCGCGGTGTATTCGCCGCCGATGCCGGCCCCCGTCAGCAAACGGAACAGCGCGAAACTGGCGAAATTCCAGGAGAATGCGGTCGCCGCGGTGGCGCACAGGTAAAGCCCTAAGGTCACGAAGAACAACCGGCGCCGGCCGAACCGGTCGGTCAAATAGCCGAACAGCAAGGCGCCGCCGACCGCGCCGACGAGGTAGGCGCTGCCGAGGGCTCCTACCTCGGCCGCGGTAAAGCGCAACACCGGGCTTTCCTGCAACGCGCCGGCGACCGACCCCGCCAAGGTCACTTCCAGGCCGTCCAGAATCCAGGTGATGCCCAGCGCCGCCACGACCCAGGTGTGAAACGGGCTCCAGCTCAACCGGTCGAGGCGGGCCGGAATATCGGTTTCGATGATCGTAGGCCGCTCGAACATGTCTGTCTTGAACGCGGACCGCCGAGGCCGGCTGCCGCTAACGCGCGGGATAAGAAATCAGCACCGTTCGGATGAACCGGGTCGGCGCTCGCCGCCTCTCCCGACGGCCATCGAGATCGCGCGGCTCAGCTGTCCCGGCGAGAAGGGCTTGGCGATGCGCGGTTCCCCAGCGTATCTCTGTGGTATCGCATCGGACCCGTGGCCGGTGACGAAGATCACGGGCACCTTTCTCTCGGACAAAATCGCCGCCGCCGGAAATACCCATTCGCCCGCCAGATTGACGTCGAGCACGGCCACGTCGCACTCTTCTTTGGCCGCGGCATCGAGGGCGTCGGCCAGGCGCGGCACCGGTCCCAGAACGACGCAGCCGGCCGCCGCCAAGATGTCCTCGAGCAGGAGCGACACCAGAAAATCGTCCTCGACGACAAGCACCCTAACTCCGTCGAGCGCTTGCGCCATGGCGGCTCATCCCGACGCCGGTTTGGCAACCGCGAGACCCGGGGCCAACAGGTCTGGCTTCGCCGGCACGCTGATCCGGCATTGCAGGCCGCGACCGACGATTCCGAGCCTCGCCTCGCCTTGCAATTCGAAGGGGATGCCTTTTTCGATCAGTTCCGTGCCAAACCCGCGCCTCGGCAACTCTGCGATCTTTGGTCCGCCGCGCTCGAGCCAGGTCAGCTGCAACTGCCCGGGCGGCTCGCCGTCGATGACCCAAGAGACGTCGATCCGCCCCTCCGGCACCGACAGCGCGCCGTATTTGGCGGCATTGGCGGTGAGTTCGTGAAACACCATGGAGAGGAGCGGCACCGTGCGCGGCTGCAGCCGCACGGGCGGTCCCTTCAGCGTCACATTGGCGCTCTCGGTGCCGTGCGGTGCGAGCTGCGCCCGGATCACATCGCGCAACAGCAACTCGGTCCACTCCGACCCCGAAAGCAGCTCATGGGCGCGCCCTTTGGCGTGAACGCGGCTCAGAAACCGATCCTTTCCCTCGCCCGGCTCGAGCGTCCGCTCGGCGATCGAGGCGACGACGGCGAGGGAATTCTTGACGCGGTGGCTCAACTCGGCAGCCAGCGCCTTCTGTCGTTCCTCGGCCATGGTGATCTTGGTGACGTCGACAAAAGTGATGACCACCCCTTCGATGCCGTCGGCGTGCCCGCGATAGGGGAGGATGCGGACGAGGTGGTGGTCCTCGCCATCGGCAAGGCGCAGCGCGCGTTCGATTGCCTCGCCCCGCTCGAACACCGCATGCACATCGGCCTGGAGATCCCGATAGTCGATGCGGCTGACAATGTCGGTGAGCGGCCGGCCGCGGTCGCTCGGGATCAGACTGAAGATTTTTGTGACCGCCGGGGTAAAGCTGCGGATAACCAGATTGCGATCGAGAAACACCGTCGCGATCTGTGTGCTTTGCAACAGATTGTTGAGATCGTTGTTCGACCGATCGAGCTCTTCGATCTTGCTGGCAAGTTCGGCGTTGACGGTCTGCAGTTCCTCGTTGACCGACTGCAGCTCCTCCTTCGAAGTTTCGAGCTCCTCGTTGGTCGATTGCAGTTCCTCGTTGACCGAGAGCAGCTCCTCGTTCGACGACCTCAACTCCTCATTCGCGGTCTCGAGCTCTTCGATCGTCGATTGCAGCCGCTCCTTTGTCTCTTTCAGTTCCTGTTCGACGCGCCGGGCCGCCGCGTCCCCGCCGGCCGAGCGGTCGCCGGCGGTGATCGCATCTTGCGACTTCAGCGGACCGTTATCGGTGAACACGACCCCGTACATGGTTTCGCCGCCGACCGTGATCGGCTCGACCGCGAGGGTGATGACCTGGACCCCGCCATTGCTCTGGACCGGCACGCGATCGCGGGTGGCGCGCTGCCCCGATGCCTTGGCCTGATGCAACAGCGCGCGCAACTCCGCCCGCAGTTCCCCTCGCGCCATCGCCAAGATGTCCCGGTTGGGTGGACCCGGCGGCGCCTGCAGATATTTGCCTGTCCCTGCCGAGAAATGCAGCGCTTCGCCCTCCTCGTTGACGACAACAAACGCCGGCGTGAAACGTTCCAGGATCGTGCCGGAGACCGTTCTCAGCAAATCCGAGCGTTGCGGCGGAACACCGCGGGCGGTGGCGGCGACGGCACCGCCGCGGCCGCCATTGACGATGAATTGCCCCAAGGCCAAGGCAGGCCGCGTGGCGAGATCCCGGCCCCGGAAGATGCGGGTCTTCCGGTCTACCGTATGGAACAGATCGCCGTGTCGGGAGACATTTTCCGACAGGCCGAGAAACAGATAGCCGCTCGATCGCAGCGCGCAATGGAACAGCGGGATGACCTGTGCCTGAAGCTCGGGTTTCAGGTAGATCAGAACGTTGCGGCATGAAATCAGGTCGATCCGGGAAAACGGCGGATCGCGGATCACGCTATGGCTTGAGAATACACACATATCGCGCAGTTCTTTGGCAACGCGGTATGTCGCGGCTTCACTGACAAAGAACCGTCGCAACCGGGCGGGCGACATTTCCTTGAGGAGGTTCGGCAAGTAACGCGCCGCCCGTGCCATCGCCAGCGCCGCATCATCGATGTCGGTGGCAAAGATCTGTACCTTTGGCAGCTCGCGCCGCGTGTCCATCTGCTCGCGCAGCAGGATCGCCAGAGAATAGGCTTCCTCGCCGGTCGCGCAGCCGGGCACCCACACCCGCACCTCGTCGGCGGCGCCGCGGCCGTCAAAGAGCTTGGGGATGACCAGCGTCTCGAGGGCCTGATAGGCGGCCGGGTCGCGGAAGAATTCGGTGACCCCGATCAGCAGTTCGCGAAACAGGGCGCTGACTTCGTCGGGCTCCTTCCGTAGGCGCTCGACATAATCCACGAGATTTTGGGTCTGGCGCACCTGCATGCGGCGCTCGACGCGCCGCTGGAAGGTCTTGTCTTTGTAGAGGCTGAAATCGTGCCCGGTGCGCGAGCGGAGAAGCGCGTAGATGCTGGCGAGCGCGTCGCTCGGCCGTCGCACGTCCAATCCTGCGGATTTCCGCACATAGGCGATGATCCGCTCCGGCATCTCTTCAACCGGCAGCAGGAGGTCGACAACGCCCGCCGTCACCGCGCTCGACGGCATCTCGGCGAAACGCGGCCGGCTGACATTCGAGCCTTGGGCGATCGTCAGCCCGCCATGCTCCTTGATCGCCTTGAGGCCGAGCGTGCCGTCGTTGCCGGTGCCCGAAAGAACGATGGCGATCGCGTGTTCTCCCTGGTCCGCGGCCAACGAGGCGAAGAAGAGGTCGATCGGCGCCCGTTCGCGGTCGAGGGTGCCGATCCCGCGAACCTGCAGCCGCCCTTCTCGCGCGGTCTGGATCGCGCCCGCCGGCAGGACGTAAACATGTTCCGCCGCCACTGGCTCGCCGTCTTGCGCGCTGACGACCGGCATGCGCGTCGCCCGCCCGAGGATCTCGGTAAGCATGCTCTCGCGATTGGGATCGAGATGCGTGACAACCACGAAAGCCATGCCGTTGTCGTCGGGCATGGCCTTGAAAAAAGCCTCGAGCGCCTCGACCCCGCCCGCCGATGCGCCAATCCCAACAACCCTGAGATCGGAGCCCATGGTCTTCTTCCTGCCGCCCGCCGCCTATCTCGCGCTTTGTCGCGCGATCGGCTTTATACCGCAGGTTGGTAAATTTATCGCGGGTTGGTAAATTCGAAAAAATTCTACTCCGCCGCCGCCCGCTCGACGACCGCCGGGACGGCAGCGGTTTCCCAGGCGTGCAGCACCGGCAGGATCTCGCGGGCGTAGAGCCGCATCGACTTTTCCGCGACCGCGAACGGGATGCCGCCGAAGCGGAAGCTGGTGGCGAGTTCGAAATCGCCGACCACGCCGCGCCGCTCCTCGAGCATGCGCAGGATGCGGTCGGGCGGGCCCCATACCGCGGCCTTCAAGAAACCCTCGGTCATGCCGTCGAGCCCGAGATTGCGGGCGATCTCGGATTTCTGGGCGTAGGCGTCGTAGCCCTTCACTTTCGAGAAGTGATCGCTCATCAGCTCGTAATGTTCGATATTGCTCTCGAGGAACTTGCCCATGTGCCGGCGCGCGATCTCTTCGGCCTCGGCAAGATCGGGCCAGCAGACGCAGAAATCGGCGATCAGCATCGGCAGCGCCTCGCGCCCGTGATAGCGGCGGGTCAGCTCGCGGTGCCGGTGGATCGCCGGCATCTTGAGCGGCCATGGGCGGTCGGCGAACATCACCATCCGCGCCCCGAGCCGGGCGCAGGCCTCGACC
The DNA here is from genome assembly GCA_963772295.1 of uncultured Alphaproteobacteria bacterium. GTDB lineage: Bacteria > Pseudomonadota > Alphaproteobacteria > ATCC43930 > CGMCC-115725 > AP-15. Next base: position 808,603 of record CAVYWO010000012.1, on the reverse strand, counting down.
GAATCCTCGCTCGCGGCGACCGCATAGACGCGGCCGTCAAAGCTGTATTTTGGCCGCGGCCGCAACTCGATGCGCGGCTGTTTGTAGTATTTGCCGTGGCCCTCGATCCAGCCGGTCTTGAGCGCCTCGAGGATCATCGCCGCACTTTCGTCGAAGCGCTCGCGGCTCTCTTCCATCGTCTGGCCGAAGGCGGCGAACTCGCGGCGCGCCAGGCCGCGGCCGATGCCGAACCGCAGCCGCCCCCGGCTTAAGAGGTCGAGCACGATCGCCTTCTCGGCGACGCGCAGCGGGTCGTTCCACGGCAGGATCACCGCCGCGGTGCCGAGGCCGACCTTCGGGCAGAGCGCCGCCAGATAGGCCAAAAGCTGCAGATTGTCGGGGCAGAACGAGTAGTCGTTGAAGTGATGCTCGACCGCCCACAGCGCATCGAAGCCGAGTTCGGCGGCCAGCCGCGCCAGCCGGATTTCCTCGTCCCACGCCTCGTCGTCACGCATGCCCGGCCAGCCGTAAGTGGCGAGCACCATCTGGATGCCGACGTCCATCGTTCCCTCCGGCTCGAACGCGTCAAATCCGCGAGGCCGCCCGATCGGGTTGGGCCCGGCCGGCACCGACGCTGGCCCGGCGCCGGGTGCGCGCCGGTTTGGCGCCGGTCGCCGCCACGCCGGCAAGCGCCAAGGCGGTAAACGCGTCGGCCACCTCGCCGATCCGCAAGCGGCCCTGCGGGTTGTACCATTTATACGACCAGTTCAGCATCCCCAACAGCCCGTAAGAGGCGACGCGGATGTCGAGATCGGGGCGGAATTCGCCGCTCGCCACGCCCTCCTTGAGGATCTGCTGCCACAGCCGCTCATAGGCCTTTGGCGAAAAGCCGATCTGTTCGCGAAACCGCCGCTTTACCGCCTCGCGCTCGCGCAGATAGACAAAGAGGTGCGGGTAGTGCCGATCGAAGGCCTCGAGATGCGCCGCGATCGCCCGCCGCAATTTTTCCGTCGCGGGGGCGGCGGCGGCGGCGATTTCGCCCATCCTTCGATACATCTGCGCGATCGGCTCCTTGACGACAAGGTAGAGGAGCGCCTCCTTGCTTTCGAAATGATGGTAGAGGCTGCCCTTCAGGATGCCGACCTCGTCGGCGATATCGCGCACGGTGGCGGCGTGATAGCCCTTGGTGCGGAACACCTTCGCCGCCGCCGCAACGATCTCCTCAAGCGTCGCCATCGTCACCTCGTCACCCCAGGGCGGCGCGACCGCGCCCCGCTTGCGCGCCTTCCAGGTGGCCTGCGCCGCCCGCCAATGCAAGCCGCGCAAAGAACGCCCTAGGCGGCGCGGGCGAGCGTCAGATGGCCGCGGCGATCGCGATGTTCCCGATCGCCCGCCGGGGTGTCGTGATCAGGCGCCGCCGCCGACCCCGCTGCATCATGGCGACGCAAGGCATTCGGCGCCCTGACACGGCGCAAACTCGAAGTTGTCGACGATGACCTCGTAGGGCATTTTCGCGGGCGGCGGATGAACGGCGCTGCGATAATTGCCCAGCCAAAGGTTGAGATGAAACCGTTGGCACGCGGTCGCCGGGATAAAGATGTTTTGCTTGGCAGCGCTGGTCCATTCGTTATCGGGCGTCTTCGGCAGATTGCTCAGGCTGAAGGCGCCATTATATTGCCGGAACGTCACCGGCTGGCTCGCGCCTGGCCAAATCATGACGAGGGTTATGGTCGGCACGCCGGGGTCGATCATGTACCGGTGCCAATTGTCAGGGTCTTTATCGTATAATTGCAAGGTGAACTGCGCGTTGCCGATGCACTCTTTCCTTGGCGAGAGCGAGTCCTTGGGGCAGGCCGGGTCGCCGGCCGGGAAGCCAAAGCGCGACACTTCCGCCAAGTCGATTTCACGGTTCGGATTTTTCAGGGTTCCGGTGCCGCCGCCGGTGCCGACGCGCTCGAAGGTGAAGTCGCCGAAGGCCACATTCGGATCGAGATCATTCCACGAGCTGGCGGTCTTGGTCGTGGCGGTCACCAGATATTTGCCGTAGCCTAGGTTCGCTTCCGAGCCGTCGCTATGGAACATCGCCACGACTTCGGCCGCCGCCGGTACCGGTCCGGCCCCGAGATCGCGGGTTTGGATCGTCAGATGCAGGCCGGCGGCATCGACGAACGCGTTTTTCGGAGCGAAGGAGTTTTTGAGGTCGTTGTTCCAGTAAAAACTTTTGTCGGGGAAGCTCGCGCCGCGAAGATTAAAGCTGGTCCACCATTTGTATTTCTTGAAATCGAGCAGACAATCCGGCGTGTCGCATTTTCCGGGGATCGGGTCGAGCCCGTCCGGAGCCAAGAGCGTGGTCGGGCATGGCGGGTCGCCCGCCGCCGTGGCGGCGCCTCGCGATGAAGCCGTATCGATGCCGGGGGTGAATTGTCCGTCCCCGGCAAAGTTGAGGCTGACCGGAGCCGAGCCGCCGGGCACGCCGTCGGCGCGACCGGTCAGGCTGACCCGGCAGGTGAAATCATTTTCCGAGTTGGGGCCGTAGACCTCCCCGACATGGGCCGCCAGGCTGTAGAGCGTGAACCCAACCTTGGGGTCGCCGAGCTGCCGGCGCAGGACGCTCTGGAAAAAGCTCGCGGCGGCCGGATCGTCGGGGAAGAGCCGGTACTCGACGTCGCCGGTCAGCGGGGAGACGACGGTCGTGACGTCGCCGGTGATCTGCAGTTCCCCGTAATCGAACGAATGCCGGTCGCCGATCTGCATCAGGAACTTCCCCGCCGGCAGACCGGCGCGCGGGCCGGTGTAGAATTGGCAGATCCCAAGATCGCGATAACTCGCACCGGTCGGGTCGAACTCGGCGAAATCGCCGGCGGTCAAGTTGCTGGCGGCGTTGGCCGATGGCGGGAACGTTACCCAGGCCAGGCAGATGGCCAATATTCCGGTAGACAATAAGTTCTTCACAATTCTCCTCCCCGCGATTGGTTGAAACGTAATCGTAGCACACGCCGACGGCGACCACACACAATATTCGCTCAGAACAACCACACTTTTGGAACAGGAACTTGGGCGGCGCTGCGGTTTGCGCATCCGGGAAGATCAGGCGATCCGGGCGATCGGCATGTTGTCGATCAGCCGGGTGCGGCCGAGCCGCACGGCGGCGAAGACCCGCGCGGGCGCGGTGATTTCGGCGGTGACCGCGGCCAAGGTCGCGGCCTCGCGGATTTCGAGGTACTCGACGACGAACCCGGCCCGGGCCAGCGCCGCGCGGCCGCGCGCGATCTCCGCCGCGACCGCGGCCGGCGCCTTGGCGAGGGCGGCGGCGATCGAACCGAGCACGAGCGCGAGGGTCGGCGCGACCCGGCGTTCGTCCGGCGACAGATATTGATTGCGCGAGGACAGCGCGAAGCCGTCCGCCTCGCGCCAGGTCGGCACCCCTTCGATGCGCACCGGGATGTCGAGATCCTTCACCAGCCGGCGAACGATCATCAACTGCTGATAGTCCTTCTCGCCAAAATAGGCGGCATCGGGCAGCGATTGCAGCAAGAGCTTGGCGACGACCGTGGCCACCCCGTCGAAATGGCCGGGGCGGTGCGCGCCGCAGAGCCCCTCGCCGAGCCCGCCGACATGCACCACGGTGGCAAAGCCCGGCGGGTAGATTGCCGCCGCCGCCGGGACAAAGGCGAGATCGGCCGCGGCCCGGCGCAGCATTTTGAGATCGGCCGCCTCGCGCCGCGGGTAGGAGGCGAGGTCCTCGTTCGGGCCGAACTGTCTGGGGTTGACAAAGATCGTGACCACCACCCGGCCGCCCTCCGCCTGCGCCGCCCGGACGAGCGCCATGTGGCCCGCGTGCAAGGCACCCATCGTCGGCACCAGGGCGACGCGCTCGCCCAATTTCTTCCACGGGGCGAGCCGGGTGCGCAGATCGGCGATGGTGCGGGCGATCTCCATCGAGAGTTCTCCGTCGGCGGCATTCGGCGACGAGCCGAACGCGCCCCGAACCGTCTTGTAACGGCGCGCCGGCGCAAGCATCGAGATTTTTCCGCAAAGCCGACGCGATCCGGCCGCGATCCACCGCCATCTCGTTGCGGCAACGAGGAGGTGCCACGCCATGCCGGGAAGAATGCCGCGGTTCTTGTTGTCTCTCTCGCTGCTCGCCGGCGGCGCGAGCGTTGCCGCCGCGGCGCCGCCCGCCGGCCAGCCGCCGCTCGAAGTGGCGCAATGGCGCTGGACCGAGGCGATCCAGGATCGGCGCCCGATCGGGAACTATCAGCGCTACGCGCCGGACCAGCCGCTCTATCTCTGGGTCGACTTGCACGGGAGCGAGGCCGCCATCGACCTGATGCGCAGCGGCCGGGCGCCGCGCATCCTCGTGCTGTGGCGGCACGCAAGCGGGCCCACGCCCGGCGCCCCCGATCTCGTGACCCCGCTAGAGGTCGGCGATCCGCGACTGGCCGACCGGCTCGAGCACGAGGTGCGCGAAAAGGGCTATTTCGACTGGCCCGCCTGGGCCCGCAAGGACACGCTCTCGCCCGGCCGCTGGGTGGTTGAGCTGACCGATCCCAACGGCCAGTTGCTGCCTTGCGCCATGCCGTCGGGCCCCTGCCGCTTTACCATCGACATCGGCTAGCGACCCCCGCCCGCCGCGCTTCCCTCCGGCCTGCCCCACCCGCACGCGCAGACCGGCGAACGGCACGGGCGACTCCTACCCCGGGTCTCCTCAGGATCGGTCGGCAACGGCAGTACCTGCCCTATTTGTGAGACCTAACGATCCCCGGCGAGGATCTCACTCAAATCACGCCGACCGTGCAACATTCGCACTACCTCCGCGACGCCGCCACGAATCCTATAGAATACGATGTAGGGCTGCGCAGGAACCGAGCGGAGCCCCGGTCGTATTTCGTCGCGAGCACGGCGGGCAAGCGGATGATCCTCAATGAGACGCAATGCGTCCTCGATGCCGCGGACAATTTTATACGCGCTCTGCGTGCCGGCAGAGTTTGCGTGGTAATCCAGATGTCGGAGAGATCGGCTCGCGCCTCCGGTGACCAGATGAGCGCTCGCCTAGGACGCGCCATTCGGTGCGTGCTTGTCGTTGAGAAACTCGGCGATATCCAGGGACTTACCCGCTCCGTCCTCCAGCGATCGGATCCCCTTGTCGATCTCCTCGCGGAGCCGGTGGAGCTTCTCCAGGTGGGACAGCAGCCGCCGACCTATCTCCTCTTGGTCGGCGTCGGGCAGCGTCGCGATCCTGGCGGTTGCTTGTTCGAGAACCTTCACCATGGGAGGGACCTTAGCACTTTTGGAGTCGATCGTCCCGCGGCGCCGTTCGGCGGGCTGCTGGGTTATCACGTTTCCGCGCAATTCAGCCGACCCAGGCGGCGGCGTCGAAGAGCGCCTCGTCACCGAAGCGCGGCCCGAGGAGCTGGATCCCGAGCGGCAGGCCCCTCTTTCCGGCACCGGCCGGCAGGGTCAGTCCTGCACGGGACGCAGGCGGCCGATAGCGCTGGATCGCGGCATTGGGACGGCACGTACCCGCATAAAGTTCTTTGCCGAGGAGTTCCTCAGATTGGTGACCCGGATGTGGTTGCAGCAACGTCGGAAACTGCGCGATGGGCCGGTCCGCTCAACTCGCACAACAGCGGCGCTTGTCGCATTACATTTTGTTTCTGGACAATTAGGGCTACGATATGGCCTAGCGCGCGCCGGCGCTGCTAAACTTGAGATCAACATCCGCCTTCTTCCACACATTCACTAGCAAATTTTTGGCAGTTGTAATCTCTTCTTCAGTTCTTCCTTTGCTCCCTCCCGTGAATAGAAAATTGCGGTCAAATTTATTTTCGCCGACAAATTTCTTCGCGGCGTCTAATATCTCTGACCTCGTCATAACAAAGGGATAGAATTCTATATTTATTTGATGCGCAAGCCTGATCAATTGTTGTGCCGTAAGTTCCATTATATCGACATGTAAGTTGTTAACTCCTTTATCTATTGTCTTCATTGGAGTGTCTTTAAATCTGATTCCCTCTCGGCGTAAAACATCTTCATCGATGAGACAATAAGCAAAATCCGCAATTGTGCTGCGCATGAGCGCTTGCGCCGCAACGACCCGTTCTATATCTTCCTCGGTGCTAACACGCCATGTGGACACACCGGCTCGATTATCAAATACTTGGACAAGCGCTTCCGCTGGGCAATCGCCTTGCTCCCACAGCGGTGAATTTTCGACCTCTGCCCACGCGTCTTTGTTAAGCAATCTTCGGAGTAAATAGCCCATCGCGCGTCAATACCCGAATGTGGGCCTTCAGCGTAGCTAAAACAATGCGATTAGTCTCTACTGCCGCCCGGCGTTCAAGAGCGCCAAGAACCAATCCGCCGGGGAACGCTCCCAAACCTGACGCCGCTGCGGAGCGGCGACCTGCCGACGTGCTATTGAGATGACGCAGCAATATATCCCTAGCGATATGGTCGAGTAGTGGGCCGCGCCGTGTACCAAGCGCGCTGAGGAATTTCCACGAAAGCGGCTCCACGGCAGGTCGGAATAGCTGGGATTCTAGAGCAGCTATTCCCATGCTGCTGTGTCGATCTATGATGTCGGATATTGCCAATTCAAATCTTTCGAGAGTTTCCTCTGTATGTACGTCTTCAAGAAACGCGGAAATGAGTTGCTGTGTTTCGAAACGACTTGCAGGATCGTCTACTAACATGACAGACGAAGTATTATGTGCCCGCGGTCGATATGCGGCGATATCAATTATCTTGGGATCAGAGGTATCAGAGACAGGCAATTCGGATTGTGGTTCTAACTCGTCCTCGAAGACTATGAACGGCGGGGATACAAAGTATGCGACCAAACCGCCGGCACGTATTCCTGAGGCCTCTCGGAGCGCGAGGGAGGTGCCGCCGCCAATGGTGAAGGAGGTGCCGCCGCCAACGGTGAAGGAGGTGCCGCCGCCAATGGCGAAGGAAGTGCCGCCGGTCATGACGGCGCCGCTGCCGGTGAACGAGCCGCTGCCGGTGAACGAGCCGCTGCCAACGGCGAAGGAAGTGCGGCCGCCAACGGCGAAGGAAGTGCCGCCGGTCATGACGGCGCCGCTGCCGGTGAACGAGCCGCTGCCAACGACGGTGACGGCGGTGCCGCCGGTCATGACGGCGCCGCTGCCAGTGATGAGGGAGCTACTAGGACCGTCGAAGGAGGTACCGCCGCCGAGGTTGACGACATTGGTGTTATCCACCGAGGCAAGGACGCCGCCGCTGATCATCGCGGGAACCCTCCTACCTTCGCGATCGCGCTCGCTTGAGCCGCTAGGCAATCCACGACTTCCAGAATCGTGTCGCGGGTGAGCGGCATTGACAAGTCCGGAGGGGTATTAATGTCCATCTCCAACCGCACGACCGGCCCAACCGACGAAGCCACCAACTGAGTAGGCACCCCCGATCCGCCTATCGTGTCAAGCCTTTGCAGGATTCCTACAAACCATCGCAACAGTCTATTAATCCTGAGGTCAGCTCCCAGATTAGACACGCGTACTGAAATGGGTATATTCACTTGATAAAAAAAATCGGTTGCCTCTTCAGGTAAGTCACGCGCTACGGGCAACATCGCCTTCAGTAACTTGTATCCATCTTCTGCTGATGCGACAGGACGCAGAAGCGTTGCTCCCATAGCGAGACGTGTAGCAGCAGCCTCTGGTTTAAACGGCCCATGCACAACCTTGATTACCGTCTCGATAGCCATTTGTAAGTCACCAATGTGAAGATATTCGCCGGACTTACTATTGGCTGGATCAGGCGATAACGTTATATCATACCGCCCCACTTGCTGGCTGATTAACAATCGAGCTCCTTCAAAAGTGCCAGCCTCAAATGACGGCATCGGCGGCGCCTGCTTTACACTTTGATCAGGTTCATGTCCGGTGATTATCTTCCATGAATTAAGTAGAATTGTCCCAAATGCAGTAATGCGGAGACTTTCCGTTAGCCATGTTGTTGTTTGTTCTACCTGTTGGGTGGTATTCTCACCTGACGATGGCATTTCCTGTCTTTGAACCTCTCGGCTCTCGTTCTGCTTGACCGGAATCCGCGCGGACGGAGGATAGGCTACACTACCACGGGAAGAGTTAAAAACCTGCCATCAACATTCGGCGAAACTGTTCCTGTTTTGTACCACATGAATGTGGTGAGTTTGTGGCGTGATAACACCGTCGCCGGGCCGGTAGAAGGGATCGCTTGCTGCGCCGGAGTGAGGGCAGGGGGGTCGGCCCATCTGCTGCCCTTGGGCCTTCGCGCGGCTCCTGCCCGCGGCGGTTCGGGTGCGGATAAGTGTCGGTTGTCGGCGGCCGATCAGTGCCGCTCCCCGGCGACCTTGCCGAGGCTCGTGGTGGCCCTCGCGGGCTCCGCGCCACCAGCACGGCCGAGGCTGGGTCGCAGTGGCCTGGCGCCATTGGGAACGGCCGCGGCGGGTAACTGGCGCAGTGCCATTGGGGTGGGTTCGACATTGGCCCCAGCGCATTGGGCGCCGGCTCGCACTGGCGCAGTGCATTGGAAATGCGGCCCGCAGTGCTTTCCCAGTGCATTGTAATTTCGCCCCGGCGAGCATTTTTATTATTGGCCGAGTCTCGTTCTGGATCAACGGGTTGCGCGGGTGGTCGGAAAGCGGACACGCGACTGGTTGTGGCCCCCTGCCGCCCGCCGAAACGGAGCGGTGATAGGCGCCGATCACCTCGCGCAGCTCTTCGGGATCGAGCCGCGCCGACAATGCCGTCGAGCCGACCAGGTCGCAGAACATCACCGTCAGCTGCCGGCGCTCGGCCTCGGCCCGCGGAGCGGCGGGCGGCCCCGGCATCGCGGCAGGCTGTTCGGCGGCCGGAGCCGGCGGCGCGCCTTGGCGCAACGCGGCGATCTCTTTCAACAGCTTCCGGCGCGGACCCAGCGGAAGTCCCAGGTTGACCAGATCCAACTCGGTCAGTTCCGGCAGCACCTCGACGTCGATCTCACTCTCGCGGAACGCCGGCTCGTATCGCTCCAGCCCCAAACCGCGCAGCCAGCTCGCGATGTCCAATTCGGTGGTCCCCAGAGCCTCCGGCCCGAAACCTATCGCAACGCGCCGGTCCGCGCCATCTCAGCGCGACTTCGGCGTTACCCTCGGTATCCAAGGGCCCACCGCCATCAGAGAACCCCCCGGGGGCTTCATGCAGCGGAGACGGTCAGCTTCAGGCCGAGCGCACGCACCACTTTCAACACGGTTGCGAATTCTGGCCGGCCCTCCGGCGAGAGGGCCTTGTACAGGCTCTGCCGCCCCAAGCCGGTGCGACGGGCGATTTCCGTCATGCCTTTGGAGCGCGATACGGCGCCCAGCGCGTACCCGATCAGCTCCGGATCGCCGTCCTCGAATACGGCTTCCAGATAGGCCGCGATGTCCTCCGGAGTTTCGAGGTGGTCCTCGGTTTTCCAAGGGATCGTCTTCGTCTCGGTCATGGTTTCCTGCTAGAGAGTTCGCGCGAGCCTTAGCGCTATGTCGATGTCGTGGGCCTGAGTGCGTTTGTTGCCGCCAGCCAGCAACACAATCACGGTCTCACCGCGGCGGACGAAATAGAGCCGGTAGCCGGGGCCGTAATCGATGCGAAGCTCCGAAACACCCTCACCGACCGGCTTCACATCACCGGGGTTGCCGAGCGACAGACGGACCCGCGCCCTCGCCCGGCGGTCCCGCAAACTTCGAAACCAGGTCGCGAAGGTCTCGGTCTGCCGGATTTCCAGCATTGCCGATATGTCCTCCATAGGAGACGCTTGTCAAGGGCAGCCGTCAGGCCGCGACCAACCGCGAAGGGTCGCACGCAGCCACGCGGCCGCGCCCGGCTCTCTTGCGCGACCGGCGAGGCGTGTCGCAGACTTATCGACCGGTGTACACATTTTGTATACATTGGGGTGTGTGTTCGAATACCGGGAAGAGAAACGGCAAGCGATTTTACGAGACCGTGGCCTCGACCTGCGAGACGCCGCACTGTTATTCGACGGAAGGGCGGTCGTTCATGTCAAATCGCGGCGCAACAACGAGGACAGATTTCTGACCATTGGGGAGATCAGCGACAAGTTTTACAGGGTTGTTTGGACGTGGCGCGGACCAAACCGGAGGCTTATTTCATTCAGGAGGGCGCGAGATGCGGAAGAAAGGGCACATCGTCAGGCACACGGCTGACTAGCTGGCCGAGATGCGCGCGCGCGGAGAAACCCGCTCGGATTGGGGAAGAGCCGCCGCCATGACAAGCGAGGAGATCAAGGCGCAGATCGCGGCCGATCCCGACGAAGCGGGCATGATCGTCGATTGGGATAGCGTCACCGTCGAAATGCCTCAGCCGAAGGCCGACTTGCACATGCGCATCGACCGCGACGTGCTGGATTACTTCCGGCGGACGGGCAAGGGCTACCAGACGCGCATCAACGCCGTGCTGCGGTCGTACGTCGATCGGATGCGGCACCAATAGCGAAGCCGGGCGGGACGCAGGCCCGCGAACCGGCGGGCCAGGGGGTTGCGGGTCAGCGACAAGACCGTCCTCGGCGAAAGACCGATCAGGCGCCGCTATACGGCACGCTCTGCCCGACCTTGATCTCGGTGTCGCTGACCCCGGGGATCGTATTTCCTGTCGGCCGCGGCGGCGCCGGCGATGCAGCTCAAAACAACCACGGGCGCAAGTGGCGCGATCCGCGTCCCCTCAGGTCGAACGCCACCAAAAAGGCACCTCGCCCTGAAGGAGCCGCCAATGAAGCCCGCCGGAGCAGCAAGAGCCATCACGGCGTCACGATCAAGAGTTCTCGGAAAAACCCGAAAAATGCGAGCAGACCGGAGACCGCAGCCAAGGCGTCGGCAGCGGAACGCGGATTGGGAACGCGCCGCGGATTGGTCACGATCGAGTAGAATTCGCAAAGTATCTGCGAGGTTACGAAGAGGGTCGCCGGCGCATCCCGAGCGGTTTCGAGCAAGGCGCGCGCAGCCCCATGCTGCGGCGCGTCTGCGTCCAGCGCGTATACGAGAACATTCGTGTCGACGATCCCCGGCGGCTCAATGGACATCGTCAGAGAAGTCTCGCCGATGAAGCGCGCCCACGCCGCCGAGATGCCACACGGGTAATTCGGGGCCGCGCCGGGCGGGCTGAGGCCCCGCGCGCTCCGTTATCAAGCGCTCCAGCAGCGAGCCTACGGAAATCCCCAGCCGCCGCGCCTGGTCGGTAAGGCGTGCTTCGGTCTCGGGCGAGATCTCGATGCTCATGCGCGAGTTCTCCTTATCTGCGCGTACACGCGTACAATAGCACTCGCCGGTAAAATGCGAGACGCGTTCGCACCGGCAATCGCGAGCACCGCGTCCGGCTTTTCGAGCCGCTCATCGCAAAAATGTCCGTCCCGGCACATATCCGTCCGGGCGGTGGCCTCCGCGTCGCCTACCCGCCGTCCGCCGCCGCCAAGCCTCCGCGAGGCTGCGAGGCCGACGCGTCGGCCAGCTCGTCAAGCAGCGCCTTGGCTTGCTTCAAATCCTGCGTCGCGAAGCCTTCGGTGAACCAGCCGTAGACCGGCGCAAGGAGTTCGTACGCTGCCCCGACCCGCCCTTGGTCGCGCATCAGCCGTGCATAGCTCGTCGCGGTGCGCAGCTCCCAGGATTTCGCCTGCTGCGTTCGCGCCCAGTCGAGCGAGGCGCGGTAAGCGCGCTCCGCGGCTGCCGGATCGCCCTTGAGAGAAAGCAGCCAGCCCTTGATCCGGAGGGTTTCGGCATAGTACCAGCGCTCCTCCCAGCCCGGCCGCTCGACCTGCGAGATCACCTCGTCGATCAGATGCAGCGCACCGTCGAGATCGCCGAGCTGCGCCATGCCCTCGGCCAACGCAGACTTAAATCGGGTACTGTCGACTCTGCCACCGACCTCCTCATAGTCGGCGATACCCCTCTCGAGCAAAGCCTTCCCTCCGGCGGTTTCGCCCCTTTGGACCAATGCCATTCCAGAATAAATGGGCACCAAGCACGTGAGGATACGCAGGCTGTTTTCGCGAGCCACTTGATCGCCCTCTTCGACGCGCTTCAGCAACTCGTCGGGCTCGCGGAGACAATCGAAGACCACGGCGCCAATGGTCAGCGCCCAGGCCAGATCGAAGGGATGCCCGCGCCGGCAGGCGTGAGCGGCCACCGCATTGCCAACCCTCACGGCCTGCTCGGGATCACCGAGGATCCAGGTCGCCGGCGCCGAAAAGCCCAAGCTAAATGTTTTCGGGTCGTGGTTGAGAATGTCGGCCAGATGACCATGCCGCTCTTCGCTGTAGAGCGCCAGGACCCAGTCGGCATGCTCGCGGGTTTTGATCGGATCGCCGAGCCAAAAATGAGCGTTCAATGCGGCGGCGTGCCCGACGATAAGGAGATCGGGGTCGCCGTAGGTCTCGCCGGCGTTCATCAGCTGCGTGACCCAGCGCAGTGACTCGGCCACCCGTCCCCTCACCAGCACGTGGCGGAACAGTCCCCAGAGTATCGGCAGCAGCGCATCGTTGCGGCGAAGCGAGCTCGCCGGCCCCAGCGCGGGGAAGAGGCTGTCCCAGACCTCCTGAGCCTGCCAGCCTTTGAGCGCCATCCACGCGGTGCCCAACAGCGTGCGCAGATCGAGCTCGCTGCCGTCGCGCTCCGCCGAGGCCGGCAATGCGGCGACCAGCTCCAGACCCTTGTTAAGCTGCGCGATAGCTTCGGTCAGGGCCATGCGCTTGAGCGCCAGGCTGCCGGCTTTCTGCCAGAGCGGGATCGCCTTCTGCAGCTCTTTGGCCTCGGTGTAGTGGTGCGCCAGCAGCTCGGGCTCGGTCGCCACAACGTGCGGCCAGCGCTCCTCGATCACCCTGGCGATCCGGCCGTGCAATTCCTGCCGCCGGCGCCGGAGCAGCGAGTTGTAGGCGGCGTCTTGCACCAGCGCGTGCTTGAAGGTGTAGACCGCATCGGGCGGCATGCCCTGCTGGAAGGCCAGCCCGGATTCGACCAGCTGCGCCAGCGCCTGGTCCAGCTCGGGTCTTGCGTGCGGGGCCACGGCGGCGATCAGCTCGTAGGAAAACTCGCGCCCGATCGCCGCACCGATCTGCGCGATCTCCTTGACTGGGGCGAAGCGATCGAGCCGCGCCATCAGCGAGTTGCGCAAGGTCAGTGGGATCGCCAAGCTGCCGGCGCGCCCGGCATATTCCCAGCGGTCGCCGGCCTCCCTGAGGGCACCGGATTCGAGGATCGACCTGGTCAGTTCCTCGAGGAACAGCGGCACGCCGTCGGTCTTGCCGAGGATTTGTTCGAGCAGGTCCACGGGCAGGGCCTTGCCGCCCGCCAGCCGCGAGACCATCGCCGCGGTCTGCGGCCGGGTCAGCTTCGTAAGCGTCAGCGCCGTGACGTGGCCGTAATGCGACCAGCGCGAGGAAAACTCCGGCCGGTGGGTCAGCACGACCAATAGCGGAATGTTCCTGACCCGGTGGATCAATAGGTCGATCACTTCAAGGGTGGTCGGATCGGCCCAGTGGATGTCCTCGAACAGCTCCACCGTCGGCTGCCGGCGGGCGATTGCCTCGGTCGTGTCGGCGAGCGCCCGCAAGGTCTCGTCCTTGAATTTCTGCGGCGTCATCGCGACCCCGCGGTAACGCTCCTCGCCGGGGATGGAGAGCATCGACGCGATGAACCTGACATCCTCGCGCGGGCGCCCGTATTGGCCGACGACCAGCGCTTCGAGCTTGTCGAGCTTCTGTTCCGCCGTGTCGTCGCGCGCGAAGCGCAGGGCGCGCTCGAAATTGTCGATGATCGGGTAGAACGCGCTGTTGACGTAGTACGGCGAGCAATGGAGGCGCAGGCTCAACGCGTGCTGCGCCTCGAGACGGCTGCGCAATTCGCTGAGGATGCGGCTCTTGCCGATCCCCGGCTCGCCAGACAACAGCACCACCTGGCCTTCGCCGTCCTGCGCCAGGTTCCAGCGCTCGAGCAAGAGGCCAAGTTCGTACTCGCGGCCGACAAAACCGGTCAGCCGGCCGCTGCGCGCCGCTTCGAAGCGGCCCTCGGATGCCGACACGCCCTCGATCGCCCAAGCCTCGACCGGCTCGGGCAGGCCCTTGACCTCGTGCCGGCCGAGTGCCCGCAGCCGGAACAGATTGCCGAGCAACCGGCGCGTGGCCGCGGCGATCACTACCGAGCCGGGCTCGGCCAAAGCCTGCAATCGGGCGGCCAGGTTCGGCGTCTCGCCGACCACCGCCTGCTCCTGCGAGGCGCCTTCGCCAATCAGGTCGCCGACCACGACGAGCCCGGTGGCGATGCCGATGCGCACCTCCAGCGGCTCAGCGGCGGCGACGCCGCCCATCGCCTCTACCACCGCGAGGCCGGCCCGCACTGCGCGCTCGGCATCGTCTTCGTGGGCGCGCGGATAGCCGAAATAAACCAGCACGCCGTCGCCCATGTATTTGGCGACGAAGCCGTCAAAGCGGCGCACCGCTTCAGCGACACAGCGGTGATACGCGCCGATCACTTCGCGCAGCTCTTCGGGATCGAGCCGCGCCGACAGTGCCGTCGAGCCGACCAGGTCGCAGAACATCACCGTTAGCTGCCGGCGTTCGGCCTGGGGGACCGCCGCCGGCACCTCGGAACGCGGTTCCGCAAGGCGCGACGGCAAAGCGCCTTCACGAAGCGCTGCAATCGCCTTCAGCAGCTTCAGGCGCGGACCGAGGGGGAGCCCAAGCGCCGCCAGATGCACCTCGGTCAGCTCCGGCAAGACCTCGGCATCGACCTCATTGTTGCGGAACGCCGCCGCGTACGCCTCCAGCCCCAACCCGCGCAGCCAAGCCGCAATGTCCATGCGGGATCTCCCCAGCGCTCCGCTCTGCCGCCGTTGCTTCTAATTTAATCTTATCGGAACCCCCGCTCCCTGCTCAACCGCAAGCCGAACCGGGCCGGGCCCGCAGCGGCGTCCGAGTGGGGCCTTGATATAAAGAGATCGGACCGATATGTCATGACATATGCCTCAACGAACGACCGTCCGTCTTCCCGCGGCTCTTATCACTCTGGCCAAACGCAAGGCTGCGGCCGAAGGCCGGTCGCTGACGGCCTTGATCGAGGACGGATTGCGCCGGGTCGTCAGTGAGCGTGCACCTGCCGACACAGCCAAACGCATCATGCCGCCGGTGAGCACAGCGACCGGAGGTCTGATGCCAGGGATCGATCTGAACGAGACAGCGGCATTGCAGGAGGCAGAAGATCGGGACTGTGCCGCGCGGCTTCGGTGATCCTGCCCGACGTCAATGTCCTGATCTACGCGTTTCGCAAGGATACGGCGCATCATGCCGTCTGCAAGCCCTGGCTCGACAGCGTCGTCGGCGGAGACGCGCAATTCGGTGTATCTCCGCTCGTGTTGAGCGCCGTAGCGCGGATTACAACCAATCCGCGGATTTTCAAGCAACCCGCGCCCATCGACGAAGTCCTCGGCTATTGCGATAATCTACTGACCAGCCGCATTGCGAGATCGTCCGGCCCGGCGAGCGGCATTGGTCGACATTCACGCGATTATGCATCGAGACCGGCGCCACAGGGCCCCGGATCGCCGATGCTTGGTTTGCGGCCCTGGCCATCGAGCACGGCTGTACCTGGATCACTTATGATCGCGACTACGCTCGCTTTCCGGGATTGGATCGGCAACAGCCGGCCGGAATCAGCCGAGCCGGGCTTCGACCCAGGCGGCGGCGTCGATGAGCGCCTCGTCGCCAAAGCGCGGCCCGACGAGCTGGATCCCGAGCGGCAGGCCGTTCTTTCCGGTGCCGGCCGGCAGGGTCAGGCACGGCGTCCAGGCCAGGGTCCAGAGCGAATTGAAGCGCGGGTCGCCGGTCGAACCGAGACCCTCCGGCGCTTCGCCGATGGCGCTCGGGGCCAGCAGGACGTCGAATTCGGCAAAGACCGCGTCGAGCCGCGCCCGGAACGCCTCGGCCGCTTCGAGCGCCGCGACATAATCGGCGAGCGGCAGGGCGCGCCCCGGCGCCAGCACCCCGTCGCGCAGGGCCGCGCTCAGTTCGTCGCCATGCGCCTCGTATTCATAGGCGTAGTTGCGCGCCGCCTCGAAGGTAAAGACCCGGCGATGCTGATCGAGAATGTCGGCCGGGACCGGGGCCGTCTCCATGACCTTGGCCCCGGCCGCCGCGAGCCGCGCGGCGGTGCGCTCGAGCAGCGCCCGGGTGTCGGCGTCGGCATGGTTCCAGGAGGGCGTGCGGCAAAAGCCGATCCGCGGCGGGTTCGCGGCCCGATCGACCGGGCGGCGCGGCTGCACCAGCAACACCGCGCGCAGCAGCGACAGATCGTCGAGGCTGCGGCAGATGAGCCCGAGGGTGTCGAGGTTGTGGCACTGCATCTTGATGCCGACCCGGCTGAACTCGCCGAAGGACGGCTTGTAGCCGATGACGCCGCAGAACGCCGCCGGGCGGATCGTCGAACCGCCGGTCTGGGTGCCGAAGGCGACCGGGACCTGGCAATCGGCGACGGCCGCGGCCGAGCCGCTCGACGAGCCGCCCGGCGTATATGCCGGGTTCGCCGGATGCACGGTCTCGCGCGGCTCGCGGTTGGCGAATTCGGTGGTGACCGTCTTGCCGAGCACGACCCCGCCGGCGGCCCGCGTCAGCGCGACGCAGGCGGCGTCGGCAAAGGGGCGGTTGCCGCGGTAGATCGGCGAGCCGTGCTGGGTCGGCATGTCATAGGTGTCGATCACGTCCTTGACCCCGACCGGCACGCCTTTGAGCAGGCCCGGGCGGCCGGCGCGGTCGAGGGCGCGCGCCTGGGCCAGCGCGAGATCGGGGTCGAGCCAGACCCAGGCCCTGACCGCGGCGCGGGCCGCGGCGCGGTCGAGGCAGTCGCGCACCAGCGCCTCGGCGCTGAGGCTGCCGGCTTCGAGGCGGGCTGCCGCCTCGCTCGCGCTCAGGCGCTCGGCGCCGCTCATCGCGGTTCTCCCGGCGCCAGCCGCTGTTCGACCCAGAGCCCGACCTCCAGGAGCCGCGCATCCTCGTGGCGGCGGCCAACGAGTTGCACCCCGACCGGCAGCCGGTCGGAGCCATCGCCGGCCGGCAAGGTCAGGCATGGCATGTAGAGCAGCGTCCACACCGCGTTGAAGACGGCGGAGCCGGTGTCGGTGAGCCCGCGCGGCGCCTGGCCGGGCGCCGGCAGGGTCAGAATCGCGTCGAAGCCCAGGGCCCATTCGCGCGCCGCGGCGCGAAAGCGGTCGAGGCCGAGCTTGCGGCCGAGCGCGATCTTGGTCTCGCGCAGCTCTTGGCTCAACAGCGCCTCGTGGCGGCAAAGCTCGGGCATGTGGTTGCGGGCCGCTTCGAAGCCGCCGAGCGTCTCCCAGACCGCATCGGCATCGGCGCATTCGGGCGGCAGCGCGGTGTCGGTGACCGCCGCACCGGCGGCGGCGAGCCGCGACGCGGCGGCCTCGAGGACGGCGCGGCCCTCGGGCAGCGCCTCGTCCCAGTGCGGACCGCGGCAGAGGCCGAGGCGCGGTGCCGATTCTGGGCATCGCCGGCCTAGCGTAGGGGACCGCCATCATCGCCGCCCGCAACAACGCGATGTCGGCGACCGAGCGCGCCATGATGCCGACCGTATCGAGGGTCTCGGTGTTGATCCGCATCCCGGCCGGCGGGAACAGGCCAAAGGAGGGCTTGAACCCGACGATGCCGCAATAGGCGGCGGGGCGGATCACCGAACCGCCGGTTTGGGTCCCGATCGCGAGCGGCACCATGAAGTCGGCGACCGCCGCGGCCGAACCGCTCGACGAGCCGCCGGGGGTGAAGGCCGGGTCGTGCGGGTTCGCGGTCGGGCTGGGATGGCGGTTGGCGAATTCGGTCGTCACCATCTTGCCGATGAGGATGCCGCCCGCCGCCTTCGGCAGGGCGGCGGCGCTCGCATCCCAAGGCGGCCGCCAGCCGGCATAGATCGGCGAGCCGTAGCCGGCCGGCATGCCCTCGGCGTCGAAGATGTCCTTGAGCCCGAACGGCACGCCGCCGAGCAGCATCTTCCGGCCGGCCCGGTCGAAGCCGCGCGCCGCCTCCAGCGCCGCCCGGCCGTCGAGATGAACCCAGGCGCGCACCACCGGCTCGCGCCGGGCGATCCGTTCGAGGCAGCTCGCGACCACCGCCTCGGCGGTCAGCCTGCGCTCCTCGATCCGCTGCACGATCTCGGTCGCCGGCAGGCGATAGGGTTCGACATTGGGCATCGCAGAGTCATTTAGCCACAGCGCGCCGCCGCGCGCATGCGGGAAGTTCAACGCCGGCCGTACCCGGCACGTCCGTGCGCACCTTTAATCTCGTCATTCCGGCGCAAGCGGGAATCCAGGCGTCGATGTGACGGGCTTTGCGATCTGGTCAAGCAATTCAACTTCGGAATTCAGACGGAAATAATTCAACATATTACCGTTGACGCCGACTGGTTTCCGAAAATTTAACCACCCTGCTGTACCGTTCCTGGCGATGGGTCCTCCCTGGAGACCAGAAGCTCGCTGCGCCGAGCCTATCCGAATAAAGGGAGCGTCGGGGCCGGGAGCCGGCCGTCCGGGGAGGGGGTCCAGGGCGAGCGATAGACTTTCGACCTCTGATTTCGCGATTGCGCGCGAATGATGGCATGAAGTTGTGCATTAAATCATTCATTTTGAGTCAGGCTCTGACAGTATTTAAACAAATCCGCGAAAGTGTTCGCCGTAACGCGCTTGGTCAGAAAGGCGGGTAGAAAATGTCAGCAAATAATCCAAGTCAGTTGTCGCCATACTACTTGGCTTTCAGCAATTTCAGAGAGCTGCTTGTCCGAGTACCGGTCACGGAGCAGGACGCAGATCCTGAGGTGTTCGAGCAATTGAGCCGAGCCGCGATCAACATTGCTGAATTGTTGCGCGACTGGCGGCGAAAACGCGCGGAACGGGTCGCAGCGCTCTCGGCAAAGATGTCTGCAATTTTTCCGGAATTCGTGGAAAAGGCCGCCGCAGGATTTGCCCGCATCGCGGACGAAGCATTGGACCGCGTCGAAACTGCCGTCCAGTCGGCGACGGAGACCAGCGGCCGTCTCGCGGAATTGGACTTCAGGGCGCGCGCCGCTCTCGATAACCGGGATTACGGCAGTGTTGCGGAACACGCAAGCCGCGCAGGCGAGCATCAAGCGGCCATCCTGGAGCAGAGAGAGTATCTCGCCTCGCTCCTCGCCTCATTATCGAGAGATGGCGGCGATCGCGTCGACGCGGATTTTTTTTTGGGCGTGCCGGATCGGCGCCGCGATTTGGCCCATACCGAAGCGAACAGTAGCGTCTTAGAACAAACGGAAGCTGCCCCCGAGCCCGAACTCGCGCCCGCGCAGCGGTCGGAACCAGATCTTTCGTCAGCGCGCGGGTTCGACGGCGAAGCCGTTGGCGAGCCGGCGGACACCGCCCCTCGATCGGATCGCGTCGCGCTGGCGGCCCTTCCGGAAATGGGGGCATGGGAACCGGAGCCGGTGGGCACACGCCTTGCCGTTTCGCCCAAAACACTGGAGCCGAGCGAGATCGTACCATCGTCGCCATCGGTCGAAGCCGTTAACGGAGCTTTCTGGTCGGCGCTCGCCCAAGGTCGATTGGGATTGGCTCAGGGGCTGCTCGAAGTAGGCGCGCCAAACGGCAATCTCTTGGGGCCGGCGATCGAGCTGGCGGCGATGGCGATGGTTGCCGACGGGACCGGCGAGATCGTTGACGCCGCCCGCGAGACGGCGGGGCGTGTCCTGACCGCATGGCGATCGGAAGATGCCGCTGCACCGGTATCACCCGAGACCGCATTCGCGGCTGCCGTCATGTTGCTGCCCGCCAGCATTCTGCTCGCGCTGCTTGCGCCCGGGAGCAACCAGGCGGGGTTACTTGGCGCTCTTCCGCTCTATAGCGCAGCGCCCCTCGGCTGGCAGCCGGCCCGGCGTCTGCCAAGCCTCTGCGCGATGGCGCGCGAGACCGCGGAGGCGATCACGGTCCTCGGTCAAGAGTTTCTTCCAGATCAGAAGCCGTTCGTCAGCCTCATCTCGCATGAAGAATGGACCGCGGCGCTGCACCGTCGTTGCGAGTCCGTGCAATCGTGGGTAGCTGCGCAACTCGCGAAGACGATTTGTAATTCTGCCGCTACCGATGTTTGGCACGCTTTGATTTGCCCTGGCACAGCGCTCGGACAGCTTCTCACCATTGCCATTGAGGATCGCGCTCCACAGTTGGACTGGGTACGACTGGAGGACAGTCATCCGCGAAGCCGAGATGGGTGTGAGAGGCACGGTGGCCGCTTGCAGGAAACCAATCGAAGGGCCAGCCTTGGGCGAATTGGAGGACCTTGTCGAAGAAGCGCTGCAGCACATCCGCTCCTGGGTGAAACTGCGCACACAGGCACCGACCGCGGCAGCAGCCGGCCGCGCCCAGCCGGTTGCCGAATTGCGCACGGCACTCGCTGCGGGCCGCGCCGGCGCCGAAGCCGAGCTCCGGGCGCTCGAAGGCGTCCCGCAATCGGGCGTAGGTGTCGCGAGCAGGATCCTCAGCCGCCTCGCTGCCCTCCTAAACGGCCAGGTGCCGAGACGCGAGGCAGAGAGCGTCGACGAGCTCTTTGGTCGCGACCTCGTCGGCCTTCCCGAGATCGAATTCGATCTCAACTGGCGCCGCCCGCATCCGCTGCCGAGCAATATGATGCCCGAGCTGCTCGGATTGTGCGATGCGGAAGTCGATCCGCTCGCTGCCGGTTGTGCGCGCATTTCGCGCTCAGATTTTGTTGGCGCGGAACTGGCGTTGGCAGTGAAACCGCAAGACCACGACGAGATTGCCGCCAATGAGCTTCCCAAGGCTGCGGGTGACGCCGGGGACACGGCCCTACGAATCCGGCGCTGGCGAGGCTTGCGGCCGTTGTGGAGGCCGAGCGTTCGGGAAGCGTAGAGGTCGGAAAGTCGCGGGAGCTGGCGGAGCGTATCGGCAATCTGCCATGATCAAGCTGGCGACGGATTGCGCTCCGTCGGTGCAACCGGTTTGGTGGCAAAAAACTGTAGAGGACCCTCTCGCCGTACGCCGTTCCGGCCTTGCTGGGAATGAGCTCGAAGACTGTGCCGGAGTTATTGGCGCCGCCGCTGTTCGTCGTGCCGTAAAGATTGCCGTCCGCGTCGAAGCCCCCGCGGCTGGCCGGCAAGATTCTTCACCGATGCCGGAATGTCAATCGGCGGCCGGCCCGAGGAGACGGCTTTCGACACCGGTCGCCGCGACCAGTTCGAGCGCCTTCCGATCGAAGCTGGCAAACACCGTTCCGCCGAGCCGGCGGTCGGCGAGATGAACCCAGGCGCGCACCACCGCCATTTAGCCACAGCCTGGCACGGCGCGCATGCCGGAAGTTCGGCGCCGGCCCCTACCCGACACCGACGACCGACGTGTGCCCGGAGTGGAAATTGAAGCAGACAGCCGTTCAGATTATGATGTCCGGCGAAAGGGGTGGTTTCCCTCCCTGCTCAACTTCGATGGTTCCAGCGGCAGTTGCAGGCCTCTTGTCGAGCGCCCGCGTGTAATTTGAGAAGGGTCAGGATGGAACTAGGCGACGACGACCTCACGAATTTCGAACGGCACGGCGCCGGACCCTTGCCAGCCACGAGCGATCAAGGCTACGTCGACCATGCGGGCGCGCGAATCTGGTACGCGACATTTGGGGTCGGCCGCAGCGTGATAATGCTGCATGGCGGCCTCGGCCACAGCGGTAATTGGGGTTATCAGGTTCCTGGCCTGATGAGCTCCGGTCATCGGGCCGTGCTCATCGATAGCCGCGGCCATGGCCACAGCACGCGCGATGAACAGCCATACACTTATGAGTTGATGGCTTCCGACGTTCTGGCCGTGATGGATCACCTCCAACTGGAAAAAGCAGCCTTTGTCGGCTGGAGCGACGGCGCATGCACCGCGTTGGTCCTCGCCAGGAATGCCGCCCTGCGGAGTGCAGGTGTCTTCTTCTTTGCCTGCAACATGGATCCCAGCGGACTAAAGGATATCGAGCCCAGCCCGGTCCTCCGCCGATGCTTGACCCGACACACCAAAGATTATGCGCAGCTGTCGGCCACGCCGGACCAATTCGCGGCCTTCGCCGAGGCAGTCCGACGGATGCAGAGGACCGAGCCCAATTACTCTGTTCGCGATCTGGCTGAAGTCCATGTGCCTATCGCGATCGTGCAAGGGGAGCATGATGAGTTCATTAAGCTCGAACATGCCGAGTACCTTGCCCGTAGCATTCCGGGGGCAGAATTCATCCTACTTCCCGGCGTCAGCCATTTCGCACCCCTGCAAAGGCCGGAGAAATTCAACAAGGTAATGCTGGCTTTCCTGGCCAAGCTTCCCTTCTGAAAGGCGTCGGCGACCGCGGCGCGGACGAGGATGTTCGTATCGGCAGCGATCCTCAAGCGGCCGGCCCAACCCGCCGCTGCAATCTCGCCGATCTCTTCGATCGTCAGGGGCTTGGTGCCGGGGCGGTGAAGGCAGCCGAAGAAATCTTCGATCGAGGCCGCGGCCTTGGCCGCCCTCAATTCGAGGCGGCCGTTCGGCAGCAAATCGACCTCGAGTTTTTGGCCGGAAACGATGCCGAGGTGTCGCACCACCTCCTTGCGGAGGGTCACCTGACCCTTGGCGGTGACGGTGAGGGTTATCGCCACGGGATGTGAGCACCCTTCGAGACAGCCGCGGAGTTTATCCTCCGGCCGCGCCCACGGGTCCGCGCTCTGCGCGGCCCGAGGGTAAACTCCGCGCGGACCCGGGGGCGGCTTCCTCAGGGTGAGGTGAGTGTTTGCAAAACGTGGCCTCATCCTGAGGAGCGGCCGTTTTCGGCCGCGTCTCGAAGGATGGGCAAGCGGCGAGATCCCTATTTTTCCGCGCCCTGCTAAACTAATCCTCGGGTAGGGTGAAGACGGCGCAGGGCGCGGCGATGCCGCGCAAGGCGTGCTCGCCCAGCGGGATCAGCGCCGTTGTCGTCTCCGCCGCAACCGCACCCGAGACCAGCACGCTGCGGCCAAGCGGCCGGCACAACCCTTCGAGCCGGCCGACCAGGTTGACGGCGGGGCCGATCGCGGTGAAGTCCAGCCGGTCGGCGGTGCCGATATTGCCCCACAGCATTTCGCCGAGATGCAGGGCCAGGCCGAAGGGCAGCGGCGGCAGCCCTTGCCGACCGCGTGCCTGGTCGAGATGGGCCATACCGGCCCGGGCGGCGCCGACCGCCCGCAGCGCGGCGTCGCACGCGGCCGAGGGCGGCCGTTCGCCGATCGGGAAGATCGCCAGCACGCCGTCGCCGATGAATTTCAGCACCTCGCCGCCGAAGGCGTGAACGGCCCCGCCGACGCGGTCAAACCAAGCGTCGAGCGCGCCGACCACCGCCTCCGGCGCCATGGCCTCCGACAGCGCGGTAAAACCGCGCAGATCGCCGTAGAGCAGGACCGCGCGGATGGTCTCGCCGGTCTCCCGCCGCAGCCGCCCGGCCAGCACCTGCGCCGCGCTGCGTCGGCCGAGATAGGCCTCGAGCAATGCCGCGAGGGTCGACCGCGAGGCTAGGACCGCGAGCGGCGCTGCGGCGAAACGCGCAACCTGATGCAGCAGCGCGGGTTCGGGCGCGGCGAGCGGCCGCGAAATGGCCCAGCCGAGCAGCGGGCCGCCCGACGGCGGGCCGGCTGGCGCCTGGCCGGCAATTTCCTCGTGCACCACCCCGGTGCCGAGCCGGGCGAGCCAGTCATGGCCGACATTGCCCTGCCCCGGGCCCTGCCCCGGCCCGGCCAGCCCGAAGCCCAGCGCCTCGATCACCGCTCCGGTTTCCGCCCGCCACAACCAAGTGCGGCGAGCGATGATCGGATGCGCGGCCAGGAGCGTCAGGGCACCGCCGGCAAGCGGCAAACCATCGGTCATCAGCCGCGCGCCGAGCGCCGCCAGGAAGTGGTCGGCGCCGCGCACGGCGCTCGCCGCGTCGACCAGCCAGGCAAGGGCGGAGGGCAGTCGCATGTCGGAGATCATGCTGCTGCAGCCCATGCCTGTCACCCCAGGATCGTTGCCAAAGCGGATTTGTATATGAGAAGACGACCCATTAGAGATGGATTTCGTCGCGCCCCGTCGCCAAAGGAGGCTGCCGATGACCGCACCGCTCGTGGTTCGCCGTGAGGTCCAGATCGCGGCACCGCCCGCGACCGTCTTCGCCTTCCTTGCCGATCCGGAAAAGATCCTGCGCTGGATCGGCACCGAGGCGACGATCGAGCCGTATCCCGGCGGGCTTTACCTCGTCAACGTCAGCGGCAAGGACATCGCCCGCGGCCGGTTCACGGAGGTCGTCCCGGTCCACCGCCTCGCCTACAGCTTCGGCTGGGAAGGGCGCGAAACAATGCCGCCGGGGTCGAGCTTGATCGAGATCGACCTGATCGACCAGGAGGGCGGGACGCTGCTGCGCATGACCCATAGCGGCCTGCCCGACGCCGAGGCTTGTGCCAGCCACGAGCAGGGCTGGACCCACTACCTCGCAAGGCTGGCGGTGGCCGCCTCCGGCGGCGATCCGGGTCGCGACCCTCGGCGCAAGACGTAATCGCGGCGACCGGACCGCACCGACGACAGGCACCCACGCCGCAGCGAACGATGTCCGGACAAACCGGTGGCGCCGCCGGCGGCGGCAGGGCAGAGTTGCCGCGACCCTGCCCCCTGAGAGAAAGCCGCCATGCCCGAAGCCTCCCGCGCGCCGATGAGCCGCCATCTGCCGATCCGCAAGGACTGGCTCGCCCAGACGCAAGAGCCCGCGCTCGAACCGGAGCGGCCGATCATCGATCCGCATCACCATCTGTGGGACCGGCCGGGCAACCGCTATCTGCTGCACGACCTGATCGAGGATCTCGGCAGCGGTCACAACATCCGCGCCACCGTGTTCCTCGAATGCCGCGAAATGTACCGCGCCGAGGGGCCGCCGGAATTGCGTTCGCTCGGCGAGACGACCTTTGTCGCCGGCGTCGCGGCGATGAGCGAGAGCGGCAAATACGGGCCGGCAAGGGCCTGCGCCGGGATCATCGGCAATGTCGATTTACGTGTCGGCGGCCGCGCCAAGGGCGTCCTCGAGCAGCACATCGCCGCCGCCGGCGGACGCTTCCGCGGCATCCGCAATGGCGCCACCTGGCACCCCGACCCCAGCCTTCGGGTGTTTACCTCGGGTGCGGGCGAAGGGCTTTACCTCAATCGCAGCTGGCGCGAGGGCTTTGCCGCCCTGGCGCCCTTAAACCTGTCGTTCGAGGCGTGGATGTTTCATACGCAGCTTGGCGACCTGATCGATCTGGCGCGCGCCTTCCCAGAGACGAAGATCGTGCTCAACCATATCGGCGGGGCGCTCGCGGTCGGCCCCTTCGCCGAGCAGCGCGACGAAGTTTTCGACGAGTGGCGCAGGCAGATCCAGAAACTGGGCCAGTTCCCGAATGTCTTCATCAAGCTCGGCGGGCTCGGCATGCCGTCCCTGATGGGCTTCGAGATGGGCCGGCAGGAGCGTGCCCCGTCGTCGGAGCAGCTCGGCCGGGCGTGGGCCCCCTATCTCGACGCCTCGATCGAGGCCTTCGGCCCCGACCGCGCGATGTTCGAGAGCAACTTTCCGGTCGACAAGGGCATGTGCAGCTACGCCAACCTGTGGAACGCCTTCAAGCGCGTCGCCGAAAGCTATTCGCAGGACGAAAAGAACGCGATGTTCCACAACACCGCGTTGAAGTTCTACAGGTTATGGTGATCCGGCCGGCATCAGCCTCGTTGCTAGTGCGGTGGATCAGAAACTCATTGCACAATACGAGTGCCGTCATTGCGAGCCCTCGGGTCCGCGCGGAGTTTATCCTCGGGCCGCGCAGAGCGCGGACCCGGGGGCGCGGCCCGAGGATAAACTCGGCGGTCGCGGTAGGGACTGGCCTCGCGGCCAGCCCCCCGCGCAGATCCCGGCGTGCGGCTTTCCCGCACCGGGCTCCTGTCGCGGGTGATACCGTTGCGCCGTTCGGGGTTTGGGCGACCCATGCAGTTGCGCAACGGGACCGCGCCGGCGCCGGGGACACGCCAACCCGGTGCTGCGCCCGGAGCGTGCCGTGCCGGGCGGTCTCCCCTTGACCCGGTGCCTTCCCTCCATCCACTCCGCTGCCGCGGGCGCGGCATTGTTCGCAGACTTCCTCGGTACTACGCACCGGTCCGACGTCGCCGGCTCGTACATCATCGGCTACGGCTCCTCACCTTCCCGATTGCGGACCGGGCGGCCGCGGCCGTGCCGGTCAAGCCGGAGACCTCCCAGGTGCCGACGCGATCCCTTTCTGCGTGATGTGGTCTTCGACCCCGGCAGAGCGACGGCCCCTCGCCTAGCGGTGCCGCACGTGTTGCCTTCGACGTTGCTTACCGCCTCGGCCTCTGCGAGCTTCGAGATTTCGTGGCTCAATAGCACACCCCACAGAATCGCTGTGTACGCTTCGCGGCCGCCGTCGCCGACGACCCCGCAACACTCACTACCGGGCGCCCGCTACGGCTTACCCGGGCCGGTCTTGCACCGGCTGGATCACGCCAGCTTTCCTGGCGCACAAGCAATCTCGTGCGACAAATGACCGAATGCGGTAGAGATTGCTTCGTCGGCCTCCGGCCTCCTCGCAATGACAATTCCTGTTAATTATGAATCGAATTTATGGTTCAGCACACTAGGAGCGGCCGTTGAAAGCGGGCCGGCCACCTGATCGCGGCCGTCCGTGCCGACAAGGCGCCGCCGGCGGCGACCCGGACCGCCTATCACGACTGGGCCACTTGCATGAGCCCGATCATAGGGGAGAACCGCGATGCCATTGCCGAGGGCCGAGGTCGACGCCACCACGCCGAAATACCTGCGCGACAAATATGCGATCGTCGGCGTCGGCGAGACCACCTATACGCGCGGCTCGGGGAGGACGACCCGGGCGCTCGGTACCTGGGCGGTCAGGAACGCGATCCTTGATGCCGGCCTCACCGCCGCCGACATCGACGGCATGCTGTCCTATTCGACCGGCGATTCGACCTCGGCGACGTTCATTGCCGGCGATCTCGGCATCCGCCTCAACTTTTACATGGACGTGGTCGGCGGCGGCTCGTCGACCGAGGCCCTGATCGGCATCGCCATCGGGCTGATCGAGGCCGGCTGCTGCAAGGTGGTGGCGATCTTCCGCGCGATGAACGGCTATTCGCAGGTCCGCATCGGCGGCACCGGGGCACGCTCGGCCGCCCCGATCGGCGGCGACCTGCTGCACAACCGCGCCTATGGCTGGCAGAGCGCCGGGCAGAATTTCGCGCCGACCTTCATGCGCCACATGTACGACTATGGCACCCGCCCCGAGCAGGTGGCGATGGTCAAGGTGGCGCACAGCTACCACGCTTCGAACAACCCGAAGGCCTATTACCGGCGGCGCTATACGGTCGACGACGTGCTGTCGAGCCGCTTCATCTGCAAGCCGCTGCATCTCCTGGATTGCTGCGTCGAGACCGACAACGCGACGGCGGTCGTCGTGACCGCGGCCGAGCGCGCCCGCGACTGCCGGCATCCCTTGGTGCTGATCCGCGGCGTCGTCGGCCGGTGCTGCAAGCCGCGGCTCGACATGCATTACCAGCACGGCCCGATCTCGACCGTCGCCGGCCATTATGCGGCCCGAATTCTGTGGCCCAATGCCGGGGTCGGGCCGGAGGACATCGACGTCACCGGCTCCTACGACGCCTTCACCTTCACAACGATGCTGCAGCTCGAGGATTACGGCTTCTGCAAGAAGGGCGAGGGCGGCGACTACGTGTCGTCCGGGGCGATCGAGCTCGGCGGCCGGCGGCCCAACAACACCAGCGGCGGGCATCTCTGCGAAGGCTATACCCACGGCATGAACATGGTTATCGAAAACACCCGGCAATTGCGCCATGACGCCGACAATTCCTGCCCGCTCGGGGCCGACGGCAGGCGCCGGCACAGCTACGACTACCGCGAGGGCGGCTGCCGCCAAGCTGCGCAATGCCGAGGTCAGCGCCAATCTCGGCTGGGCCAACCCGGCGACCGCCTCGTCGATGGTCATGCGGCGCGGCTGAGCGAGCGGAGAACGATGATGGCAATTCGCGCCGAATATCTGGGCATGGGTCTCACCATCGACGATCTCGATGTCGAGAACCTCGAATATTTTCGTTATTGCGCGGCGCACGATTTCCATCTGCAGGCCTGCCGGCAATGCGGCCGGCTGCGCTATCCGCCGACCACCGCCTGCCCGTGGTGCATGAGCCTTGACGCCGATTGGCGGAGGGTCGAAGGCAAGGGTGCCGTGCATTCCTACGGCGAGGTGCACCATCCGATCCAGCCGGCGTTTCGCGACCAGACGCCCTATCTGATCCTGCTCGTCGATCTCGACACCCAAAAGGGCGAACCGACCGCCGAAGAAGCGCTGCGCGTCGCCGGCAATCTGACCACTGCGGACGGCCGGCTGGCGCCGCCCGAGATGGTCGGGCGGGTCGGCATCGGCAGCCGGATGCGCATGGTCTTCACCGATCTCGGCCCCGGGCTCGCCTTGCCGCAATGGACGATCGACGAGACCGCACCGCAGCCCGCGACCCCTTGGCGCTACCCGCAGGAGTGACGGCGGAGCGCGCGTGAGCCTCGGCAGCCTGGCGTGGCGGGTCGAACGGGCCTGCCGCAATTCCTGGCCGGCATTGCGTTTGATGTGGCTCGACGATTGGCAGCTGCGCCTCGGCGAGGGGCTGACCCGCCGCGCCAATTCGGCGAACCCTTTGCGACCCGATTATCGCGATTCCGCGGCCCTCGTCGTCGCCTGCGAGGCGCTCTACCAGAGCCACGACCAACCGGCAATTTTTCGTCTGCCGACGATCATCGACAGGGCACTCGACCGGCGGCTGGCGGCGCGGGGCTATACGGGCGAAGGCGAGAGCCTGGTGCTCTACGGCGACATCGCCGGCGTCGCCGCCGCTGCCGACCCGGCGGTGCGGCTCCCGGCGCAGCCCGGCGCCGAATGGTTTGCGGCGATGACCCTGTTGCAGGGGCACAGCGAGCGACAAAGCCGAAGCTACCGCCGGATCGTCGAGGCGCTCGCGGTTCCCGCCGTCTTTGCCCTCTTGACCGTCGACGGCGAGCCGGCGGCGCTCGCCTATGGCGCCGTCTCCGAAGGGCTGCTGTGCTACCAGTCGGTGGTCGCCGACCGCCGCCGCCGGCGGCAAGGTTTTGCCCGGCGGATCGTCGCCAGCCTCGCGGCCTGGGGCCGAGAACGGGGCGTCGAGGGTGTGTGCCTCGAGGTCGAGGCGGCCAACCTTGCGGCGCGGGCACTCTACGACGGCATCGGCCTCAAGACCGAGCTTTACCGCTATCATTACCGCCGGCAGCCGCCGCTTCCGGGCTGACGATCCCGCCTCTCCGCGGCGTTTTGGCCGGAACCAAACTCAACGATTTTTGTTGTCGTGTCGAACTGCCGGGCTGTCGGGAGGCTGGGATCGTGCGAGCGGCGGAACTGGAGATCAGCGATGCCGAGTTTGGCAATCGGCTGAAGGATATGCGAGTCTGGCTGGAGGCGAAGCGATTTGCACCATCGACCTTCACTTATCTCTTTCTCTTACCGGGCATGAAGGTTCGGATTGCATTCGACACCGACGACGAGGCGGCCGCTTTCGCGATCAAGTTTGGCGGGATTCTCGTCGATGCCTCTGACCCGTGGCGCGGCGGCTCAGAATATCGCGACGGCGTCGGGCTGGCGGCGGCCGGCCATCTCGGGTGACGAACGGTTGGAGAGCGAGATGGAAACAACAACGATCCGCGAGGCCGTTGCCGTGTTCGACGAGCCGGAGGCCCTCGAGGATGCGATTTCCGACCTCCAGAGCAGCGGTGTCGATCGCGCCGATCTGAGCATTCTCGCGCCGGCATCCTCTGCCGATCCTCGGAGCGGAAGCGACGTCCAAGCCGGCCCACATCCTTCGCCGCCGCGCGAAGCCGTTGTGAGCGACACCGATCTGCGGCAAGGCCGCGTCCTCGCTACCGGCCTCGCGGCAACGATCGCGGGTTTCGCCGCGGCGGGAGCAACCGCGGCGACCGGCGGGGTCGCAGCGTCGATGATTGCCGCAGCGACGGCGGCAGGAGGTGTCGGTATCGCCACCACGTTGATTGGCCGCCAGCTGGCAGACGAACACACGTCGTTCCTCGAGGCACAGCTTGCCCGCGGCGGCATCCTGCTTTGGGTGCATTTGCGCGATCCGCGTGTCGAGAAAGCCGTGCTCGATGTGCTGCGGCGGCACTCGACGAAAGTGTCGATCGATGACCACCCGGTAGAAGGCGCTTCAGCCGGCGGGTCGGGGCAATCGCCGCCCCGCCCGCGCCGGCCGTCGCCGTGAGCCGGGCCGACCGTTCCCATATGCTGAGCGGCAAGCGACAGGAGTGATGGATGGCAATCGAGATGAGGGAGCTATATCGCAGCCCCAACGGGGATAGGTGGTTCCTCGGCCGCGATCCTGACACCGGGGACGTGTTTGTCAGGCACCAACCGAATATCCCGTCCGGCGGTCGGCCGAGCGATATCGATATCGGCGAGTTCCTTAGCCGAGGCCAACGAAATCCCGAGCATCAGGCTCTCCTACACCTGATTGGAACACTGGTCGGGCCGGGGGTGTTGGCCCGGCCGGTACAATAATCCTTTGGGTGCGCGTCCGCGGCCCGGACGCCGAGAAGAGGTCTGCTGCTGCGCTCGCTTCCGCCTCGGCGTGTTGCTCGATCACGGCGTTCAACCTGGCTCCGATCACGATCACGATGACCGAGATCCACATCCAGGTCATGAAGCCGATGACTGCCCCGAGTGAGCCGTAGGTCTTGTTGAAGCTCCCGAAGTGGGCGGCATACCAGGAGAACAGCAGGGATGCGGCGAGCCAAGCCAGTGCCGCAAATGCGCTCCCCCAGCTGATCCAGCGCCAATGCGGCCGCGCGCGGTTCGGACCATACCGAAAAATCACAGCCAGTGCTCCGGCCGCCAGCAGCAACAGCATCGGCCATCGTCCTATGCCGATTACCCAAGCGACAGATGCCGGCAGGCGGTGCAGAGCGACAGGCACGGCAATGACACAGGCGAGCGCTACCAGCAGAAAACAGACGATACCGATGCTTGTCTCTATCTTTGGCTTGTTCGCCGATCCCAGCAGCATCGGTGCTCACCTGAGCTCGGCTGCAGAGCGCCGAGGCCGGGAAAAAGCGCGAGAAGTGCGTAGAAAGTGACGGCCGCCGCGTTCGCCGCAATGCGGCCCTCCGACGCACCTTCATAGAACCGGATCAGGACGTCTCTCGACACGAGCGACGGACGTTCCCGCGACTTAGTCGCCGCGAACGCCCGCTGCTGCCTGCAAGTCTGTTGCCGACGAAATTTCGACGGCCCTCGCCGGCTCAGCGTTGGTTTCCGGGGTTCGTACCACCGCTGTCACCAATCGACCGTCCACTGGTGTCATGATTACGGCACCGCTGCCTGGCCCTGGTTGTCCATAGATATGGAATTGCCGAGAAGATCCATCCCGGAGCCGCAACAAAAGGCTATAGTCGGAACGCATGCTCGTGCTCCACACAGTGTCATCCAATCATACGGGTAACACCAACGATCTGGGATCGTTCCCTGGCGCACGACGCCCGGTTCTGCACGCGCAGGCGCTGACCGGATCAGCACGCCGCGAAGACCTCGGCCTGCCTGCGCGCTGGCGCATTCGCCTTTGCGGCGATCAGTTCAACCTGGCGCTGGGCTCGATTGGCCTGGCGATCGAGATTGGCGCCACGGTGAGTGCAAGCCTCGCCGGCTCGACCGCCGGCCGGCGGGGCCGGCCGACTGCCTTCGTCGGGCTTAATCCCGCGGGCTCGGCGAGATGATCCCGCGGCCAAGCGCAATGGGACAGCCAAAGCCATTCCGGCACCAGCACGGCAACAGGCAAAATTTGGAAAAGCTCGGCGGCCGCGAACGCTCCGGCGCAGGCTGCGATCCTTCGCCCGTCGAACAGGTTGATCCATGGGTCGCCCTCGCCCGCCGGCATCGGCACCGCGCTCTCACCCCAGCCTTCCGTGCTCGCACGTTGCGGGAAAAGCGCTGCGGCGACGACGATCGCGGCTTGATCCCACGCCCGGAAAAAGGCGCAGATCCGGTCGCCCGCGGGACCGGTCGCAGTTAGCGCCGCGTAGGAGCCAAAAGCGAAGAGGTCGGGGTATTGGCGACGCAGCCGAAGCAAGTCCGAAACGATGCGCAGCTTGATTTGGCCGTCGTGCCATCGTTCCATCAGCCCGGCCGGATCGTCGCGACCGGCAACTCGGTCGAGCAACCTGCGCCGCAAGACAAAATCCAGCGCGCGGCGATTGTCCGGATCGACCAGGCCCGAATCCCACAGCTCGGCACCTTGGTAAATGTCCGGCACGCCCGGTGCCGTCAGCTTCAGCACCACCTGAAGAAGGCTGTTGCGGATGCCGAGCGGGGCCAAGCGCGCTTGGAACGCGACGAACGATTCGAGGAACGGGTTGGTTCGCGATGCGTCGAGCGCGCGGCGGACAAAGGCCAGCACCGCGTTTTCGTAGCCGGCATCGGGGGCCGCCCGTGTCGTATGGATTTTGGCCTCGCGGATGGCCTTGACCATTGTCGCCTCGAGACGCAGGCGAAACGCATCGATCCCGGCGGCATCGACAACCTCGCCGGTCGACAGCTCCGCCGGCCAGGCGCCGAAGAGAAGCTGGTAGAACGCATATTCGTCGTTGCGGTCAGGCGGCGCATCGTCGCCCGATCCCGAACTGCGCGCGCGCAGAATTCGGCTCCAGGCGGCGACATGCCGAGCCCATTCCTCTGCGACTTCTGAAAGGACCGCGAGCCGCGCCCGGATGTCCTCGCCGAGCTTGCTGTCGTGCGTCGAGGTACAGAGCATGGCGTGCGGCATGCGCCGTGCACGCTGCTCGTTGATGCGATGAAAGGCGCCGAGGCTGGTCCTGAATTGATCGGGGTGGCCGCCGACCTCGTTCAGCGCCAGCATCCTGTAATAGCGGTAGAATGCCGTGTCCTCGAGCCCCTTGGCCATCACCGGACCGCTATATTGCTGGGCGTGCATCGCCGCTCGCACGACCGCGACACGGCTGAAGCCGCTATGCGGCAGGGCGACCAGATCGCAGGTCAAGAGCGCGTGCACGAAGTCGAAGACGCTGGGATCGAGTGCCGCCTCCCGGCGCCGCGCCTGAGCCACTGCCCAATCGATGTCTCGCCGGTCGGCGTCGGTCGGAGCGCCGCTGCCGTCGACATAGGTCCGATAGACCGGAAAGCAGGCGACGATCTGCTTCAACGCGCGCTGCAGCACATTGTCGGTGAAATCGGCCGTGCGCGGGTTGCCGCGAGCCACGCGCCCGGCCTCGCGGGCGAGCACGGTCAGCTCGCTCGCCATCTCGTTTTCCATGATGCGCAGCTTGCAATCGCGCACGATGTCCGCAAACCCTGCGTCGCTTCCGGTGAAATCGGCATAAAAGCGGGTCAACGGCTCCTCGCCGGCGGGGTCGATCATGAGGCCGGTAACGAGGTTGGCGAACTCGTAGCCGGTGGTGCCGTCCACATCCCAGTCCTCGCGCAAGCTTTCGTGAGGCGCGAGGATCTTTTCGACCACGAGATAAAAGGGCCGCGGCGCCTTGTCGCGCAGACGCAGGCAATAAGCCTTCGGATCAAGCAAACCGTCGATATGGTCGACGCGGAGGCCGTCGAGGGTGCCCTCGCCCATCAGCTTGAAAATCAGCGAATGAGCACGGTCGAAGACCTCCGGCAGCTCCATGCGAATGCCGGCCAGTTCATTGATGTCGAAAAATCGGCGATAGTTGATGTCGTCGCCCGCGACTCGGAAATGTGCCGCGCGCCAGTACTGCTGCTGGATCAAGGCGTCGAGCTCGCCCCAGCTCGCCAAATCGTCGGGCCGCCCCCGGTAACGCGCAACCGCGCGCCGGGCGGCGGCGGCAACCTCGAGGTCGGTCTGAGCCAGTGTCGCCAGTTCTTGCTTCAACTCGCTTGCGTGCCCCGCGATGCGCGGGCGCCACGCCGAAAGATGGGCGAATGCATCGCCGAGCCGCTCGAGGTCGGGATGGGCCACGCCGAGAATGCTCCCGTAATGCCGGGGACAGATCGGCAGCTTGTGGGTGTCATAGGCCCAAACCGCAAAGCTGCCGGTTTCCGGCTCGAATTCTGAGAGCCAGTGCGCCCAATTCCAATGCCGCCCCGTATTGATCGCCAAGAAACGGCACCAGAAGCTTGTTTTGCAGATAGCGCCGATCTGGTTCCCAATCGATGTCGAACCACCCGGCGTATTCCGATTCCGGACCCCATTCGAGAACATCGAGCCACCAGGGATTGTCCGCCCCTCCCACGCCCATATGGTTGGGCACGAAGTCGAGAATATGACCGAGCCCGTTTTCGCGAAATGCCGCAACCATCCGGTCGAAATCTTGCTGCGGTCCGAGTTCCGGGCTCAATTCGGTGTGACTGACGATGTCGTAGCCGTGCGTGCTTCCGGCCTGCGCCCGCAGGTAAGGCGACGCATAGATGTGGCTGATGCCGAGCTTTGCCAGATACGGCGCCAAATCGGCCGCCTGCGCGAAGCCGAAGTCCTTGGTGAATTGGAGCCGATAAGTGGCCCGCGGAACGGGCTTCGCGGTCTCGTTGAGCATTCCCTTCAGTCCCCCTCCGTGGGTGCCACGCCATCTTGCAGACGCCAGGCGATGCTCCAAGCTCCGAGCCTGCTGTCTTCCACCGCCCCGACCCCAAAGATCTTACGGCCTTTGGCAGTTGGGATGCCGGCGAGGGGCTCGGCGGAGAGATTTGCCGCCAAGGTCAGCCGCGAACCGTCGCCCATCTTCCAGTGAACGATCACCGCGCCGCCGCGGAGAACCTGATAGTGTCCGGATTTGCCCGACATGCCGGGCAGACGGGGGACGATCTCGGTCCGGCGCAGCACTAGCAAATGTCGGTAAAAGGATAGCCATTTGGCGTGATCCCCGCACGCCGCCTCGCCCCATCGAAGCTTTGTCGACATGAAGGTCTCGCGCGCGACGGGGTCGGGAATGCGTTCGCGCTGCCCCGGGTCCTGAAACTCCGGGAACCTCGCGAATTCAGCGCTGCGCCCATTCCGGACGGCTGCAGCCAAGTTACCCGCGAAATCGCAGAAAAACAGAAAAGGCTGCGCCGCACCCCATTCTTCGCCCATGAAGATCATCGGGATCTGCGGCGCCAAGAGATAAATGGCGGCGACCGCCCGCACCGCCGCCGACGGAGCGAACGCGGTCAGCCGGTCGCCAAAGGCGCGGTTGCCGACATGGTCGTGGTTTTGAATAAACGCGACAAAAGCTTCCGGCGGCAGGTCGGCGCTGGGCTCGCCGCGCGCCGCGCCGCGATCGCGCATCATCTCGCCTTGAAAAGCAAATCCCTCGGCCAATGCCCGGCCGAGCCTTTCGGTATCGCCGGCATATTCCGCGTAGTAGCCGGCGCTTTCGCCGCTCGCCGCCGTGTGCAGGCCGTGGTGGACGTCGTCATTCCACTGCGCGGTAAATCGGTCTGGCTTGCCATCGGCGCCGCGGCGCAGTCGCGACGCTTGATTTGCTTCATTTTCGAGGATCAGATGGACGTGCCGATCGCCGGCCGATCGCCGAACGGTGCGAGCGATTACGTCGAGGATGTGCTCGCGACTGTCGTCGATAATCGCGTGGACCGCATCGAGCCGTAGCCCGTCCAAATTGAATTCGGTAATCCAATAGACGGCATTGTCGACGATCATCGCGCGGACCATCGACGCGCCGTCGCCACCGAAATTGACCGCCGCACCCCACGGCGTCTCGTGGCGCTCCGTAAAGATTGGCGCATAGGCTGGGAGATAATGACCGTCCGGCCCGAAGTGGTTATAGACGACATCGAGCAGGACTGCGATGCCGCGACGGTGCGCGGCGTCGATCAGTGCCTTGAGATCTTCGGGTCGGCCATAAGAGGAATCCGGGGCAAACAGCAGCACGCCGTCATACCCCCAGTTCCACCGCCCCGGGAAATCGGCGACCGGCATCAGTTCAATCGCGGTGACCCCGAGTTCTCCCAGGTAATCGAGCCGACCGATTGCCGAGCGAAACGTGCCCTCGGGAGTAAACGCACCGATGTGCAGCTCGTAGACCACGCACTCCGTCCACGGTCGGCCACGCCAACCGGCGTCGCGCCATTCATAGCCGCCAGGGTCGATGACCTCGCTTGGCCCGTGAACATCCATTGGCTGAAAGCGGGACGCGGGATCGGGTACGTGCAGGCCGTCGGGCAAAACAAACTGGTACAACGACCCGGGGCAAGCCGCGGAGGTCAAGAGCTCGTGCCAGCCGTCTCCGGCCGCACGCATCAAACGCGGCCGGCCGCCGCCGATGATATTCAGACCGATTTGCCGGTGTTTGGGCGCCCATAGCCGGAAGTTGACACCGTGGATCGTGATTTCGGTGCCGAACCGCATCTGATGCTGTCGCCCCACCCTTCCAAGCCGATGCAGCATGCTGCCAGGTCCTTGGAACCTTTTTGGGACCATGTCTCGGACTACTTCTTAACAGCGATTTGCGCTTCCCGGTTCCCTCGTCGCGACCCTGCCTGCCCAGCCCATCGGGGTCAAGTGGCGCGGGTCGACGGAGTTTCGGTCGACGAGACCGCGAGGGCCGCGCCGATCCAAAAGCTGCCGTTAATCGCCAGATCGGTGCGGCCGCGATAGCGTGCCGGCACCAATTCCTGGATCGCCGAGTTTATCGCGGTGTATTCGCCGCCGATGCCGGCCCCCGTCAGGAAACGGAACAGACCGAAACTGGCAAAATTCCAAGAGAATGCGGTCGCTGCGGTCGCAGTCAGGTAAATTCCTACGGTAACAAAGAATAAGCTCCGCCGTCCGAACCGGTCGGTCAAATAGCCGAACAGCAATGCGCCTGCAACCGCGCCGGCGAGGTAGGCGCTTCCAACGGCCCCGACCTCGGCAACTTCATGCGGACGCTGGCGATGCCAAAGACGGCGGAGCCGTGGTCGCCGACCAGCCTGCGGGAGAAGCTGATCAAGATCGGCCCAAGGTCGTCAGCCACGGCCGCTACGTGACCTTCCAGATGGCCGAGGTCGCGGTGCCGCGGCAGATGTTCCAGGAAATCCTGTCGCTGATCGCCCGGCTGCGGGCGCCGCCGGCACCGGCATGACCGGGCGATCGGGTCAGATACGACAGACGACGACGGCAGAGGTGTGCCTTGATGAAGGCCAAGCCACGAGTTTCGGCCCTGCGAGGCACGAAACCGGACGATTTGGCCGCCAACGAGGTTGGTTGCGGCCGAATTTCGTTGCGGTGTGCCTTGATGAGACGAAAAATCGCGCTCGACGGGCCAGGAATCCGGGGAATGTCGGATGAATGGAGACATCAAGATGACGACTACCGAACCGCTTACTCAAGTGTCGAACGAAAGCGCGGCCGCTCCGACGGACCCCAACGGCCCTACCGGTCGGCTCGCTATCTGGCTTGCCGGAACGAAGATGGAAGATGTCCCATCGACTGTGCGCGAGCATGCCAAATATCTGTTGCTGGATGGTATCGCCTGCGCGTTGGTCGGCGCCCAACTGCCCGTCTCTCGCAAAGGCGTGGAGGCTGTCACGGCGCTCGACAATGCTGGTACGGGTTTGCTTATCGGCTGGGACGGTCGTGCGACCAGTGCTCCGTCGGCCGCAATGCTCAATTCAAGCTTTATCCAAGGCTTTGAATTGGACGATTATCACCCCTTGGCCCCGTTGCATAGCAATGCGCTGGTGGTGCCAGCCATGTTGGCGGTGATCCCGCATGTAAAGCCGGTGTCCGGGCCGCGCTTTCTGCTTGGTGCGATCCTTGGCTATGAGACGGGGCCCCGCGTTGGCCTTGCGCTTGGCGGGCTCGAGATGCTGTCGCGAGGCTGGCACAGCGGCGTCGTTTTCGGCACCCTTTCGGCGGCCGCATCCGCGGGCTGCCTTTATGGTTTAAACGCAGCGCAGTTTGAAGATGCTCTGGGCATTGCTGCGACCCAGTCTTGCGGATTGATGTCGGCGCAGTTCGAGTTGATGGTCAAGCGTATGCAGCACGGATTTGCCTCTCGAAACGGACTGACCGCCGCGGCACTGGCCGCAGCCGGCTACGTGGGCATCAAACGCGTCTTCGAACGAGAATACGGTGGGTGGCTGGCCGTCTTTGGCGAAGGGCATCACCCCGATGCGAGCCAAATTTACGCTAACCTGGGCCAACAATGGGAAACCGATCGCATTGCCGTGAAAGCTTATGCCGCCATGGGCCTGCTGCATGCCGCCATTGGCGCCGCATTGGAATTGAGGCCGCAGGTAAACATCGAGGAAATCGAACAGATCGACATCTTCATGCCTGAAGCCGCTTATGGACACGGTGGCTGGAGAGCGGTACGTCCGTTGGAACCGATCGGAGCACAAATGAACGTAGCCTATGCTGTGGCTGCGGCGCTCCTGGATGGAGAGGTTCTCATCGATCAGTTCTCGACGAAGCGGATTAAGAAAGATGACGTGTGGAGTTTGATCGACCGTACCAGAACTCATCATGAAAAGGCTTACGACCAGCTTGCGGTGACGGAGAGAGAGACGACTCGTGTCTGCATCACCTTGAAAGACGGCAGTACCAAAAATAAGGTCGTTGCGCATCCGCGGGGAACTGGCCAACGCACCCTCACCAACGACGAGATCCTGGATAAATACCGAAGCCTAACCCGCTCGCTTATCTCGCTGGATCGGCAATCGGCGATTGAGAAGACCGTCCTCAATATCGAATTGGTTACGGACATCTCGTCCCTGATCGAGCTTCTTACACCAATCGTCCGGGCCGCGCTGGCATAAAGACGCGATTGTCTGTGCCGGATAGCGAACAAAGAACCCGGCCACTTAATGCTCAAAATGACACCTGCCACTCAAACCCCGGCCTGGCGGTTGGCGCCTGGCACAGTACAAGAAAGGAGACCGACATGACCACGAACACACTCAAGGCTCCTGCTGAAGGTGAAAGAGTTCATTGCCGCTCCCGGCGTTTTCGACATGGTCTCGGCAAAGCTTGCCTTAAGTTCCGCTTCGCCTGCCGACGCGCCCGGTAACGGCCACCGTCAACACTGCAACCAGAGAGATGAAAATGGCCAACCCAGACCTCAGGCTCAAGCTGCAGAACAAAACGTACGGCCCCAGGCGTCTTTGACTTGGTCTCGGCGAGCATTGCCGACTACTCTCAAATGCCTGACCGCGCGGCTGCGATTTCCGACGCGGTGAAAAAGCCGGTTATCGCTGATGGCGACACCGGCTACGGCGGCCTTCTGAACGTACACCACACGGTACGGGGCTATGGGAAGGCCGGTGTTACCATGATCCAGCTCGAAGATCAGAGAATACCAAAAAAGTGCGGCCACGAACCGCGCCGCCACATTGTTTCGACCGAAGAGATGGTCAACAAGATCAAGGTCGCTAGCGACGCGCGGTCTTCAAAAGACTTCCTGATCCTCGCAAGGACCGACGCCCCGATATCGTATGGTGTCGACGAAGCCATCCGCCGGGGCGAGGCGTACGCGCGGGTGAGCCTGACCAAGCAAATTGATGCGATGGGCTAGGATTTTTGAGCACAGATCGTGATGGTCGCCCTCACTTATCTTGATTACGAAAAGTTGGCATGTGAATTGCTCGAAGACCATTCTTTTGTTCGACCTCGGCGACGCCATTCTTCCGTCCCGACCGCAATTCAAGTTGGCCGCCGTGTCGAGCGGCGGTCAAGGATGGCCGCGATTTGGCGGCCACCCAAAGGGCTTGTCCTTGACGGCCGCGAGCACGGCGGCAACGTCAACGGCGGCGGGCGGAAGATCGCTTCCACTGCCGAAGTCGCACCCGACTTCAAGCTTCCCGTTCCCGGTATCCCTACAGATGGCGGGAAGCGGAAGTGGGAACCGCCATCAGAAAGCGTGAAAACGGCAACATCAATTTCTTCGATCACGCTCACGGGCAGGCGCGGACGCGATTATTGAGGCGCCGGAAAGTGTCGAGGAGATGAAAAAGATCGGTGCACAACTCGATGTGCCCCTGGTGTCCAACCAACTGCACGGCGGCAAGACTCCGATCCTGCCTCAGACCCAATTGAAGGAAATGGGTTTTGCCGCGGCAATCTATCCATCGGCCGCGCTTTTCGCTGCAGCCAAGGTCGTCGAAAATGTTTACGATGACCTAGCTCATGGACGGCTGGTTTCGCCAGCACTGGAGACTTTCGAAAACTTCACCAAGATGATCGGCTTCCAGAACGTCTTCGATTTCGGGGATAGGTTCGCCGACGCGGTGAAGCTTGAGACGGGCGACTGAGGCCTCCCATCCGGAATCCGTTCCGCTGCATTGGTTGCGACGCAACGGTCCGTCCCTTCCCCGACGCCTCCCT
This sequence comes from uncultured Alphaproteobacteria bacterium, assembly GCA_963772295.1. GTDB lineage: Bacteria > Pseudomonadota > Alphaproteobacteria > ATCC43930 > CGMCC-115725 > AP-15. The sequence continues at coordinate 768,182 of CAVYWO010000012.1, read as the reverse complement.
CCCCGAGGAGGTGGAAACGCCGTACAACGTCGCGCAATTCCGGATTTCTACCCACCTGCTGACGGTCGCATGGCCGCCGGTGAGGAGATCGCCCTCAAGATAAACCAAGTCTTACTGTCGACGTCTTAGGTGTTAAGATCTCGCAATTCCAAAGCGCAGGAGTGAAATGATGTCGACATCCCATATCCAGATGCTTCGCACAATGCTTCGTGATGAGAAAGGTATTATTTTGCCCGGCGCGCCGAACGCGCTCGCCGCCCGGATTATTGCTGATCTGGGCTTTAGGGCAGTGTATCTGACTGGCGCTGGGCTCACCAACATGCACCTTGGCTTGCCGGACCTCGGGTTCATGGACCTGAGCCAGGTGGCCGATCATGTGATGGCTATCCGTTGTGTGATCGACCTGCCGCTGATCGTCGATATCGACACCGGTTTTGGCAACGCCATCAACGTCACCCACACGGTTCGCATCCTGGAGCAAGCCGGCGCCAGCGCCATTCAAATCGAGGACCAGCATGCGCCCAAACGGTGCGGTCACTTTGATGGCAAGGAGCTAATCCCGCTGGAGGAGATGGTGGGCAAGGTACGGGCCGCGGTCGACACCCGGCGGCAGGATCTGGTTGTCATCGCACGCACCGATGCATGTGCCGTCGAAGGCTTCGAGGCCGCCATCGAGCGGGCCAGTCGCTACATCGAGGGGGGCGCGGACGTCACATTCGTCGAGGCTCCAGAAAGCCTCGAATACCTCAAGGCGGTCCCCCGTCGCCTGAAGGCGCCTCAGCTGGTCAACATGGTGCTCGGAGGGAAGACACCCATTATCGACGAGAAAGCGGCGGCCGAAATGGGGTTCAGCCTGGTGCTTTACGCCAACGCCGCCTTGCAAGGAGCCGCGCATGGCATGCAGTCGACGCTGGCGACGCTCAAGGAGAAGGGCGTCCTCAATGAGTCCGCCGTCACCTCATTCGCGGAGCGTCAGAGGCTGGTGGACAAGCAGGCCTTCGACCTCATGGGGGCCCGCTACGCGGCGCATGCTGCGAGCGAGAATGGATAACGGCGGACATCGTCCGTCGTTCGTGCCCCACTTTCCCGGCGGCAGACCAAGACAGGAGCACGGTAAAGATGACGAAGGAGTTGTTGCAACTGAACGTTCTAATATCCGGGGGATTCGCTGGCGCGTACGAGCAGCTGTTGCCTAAATTCCAGCGGATGAGCGGCATAAAGGTTACGACCGGCTCGGGTGCGTCGCAGGGATTGGGCCCCCAAACGATTGCCGCGCAGCTCGGCCGCGGCGTGGCCGCTGACGTGGTGATCCTTTCCAGAGAGGGACTCAATGAGCTGATCGCCGCGCAGATGATTGCCGCCGGGACGGACGTGGATCTTGCGCGCGTACGCCTCGGCGTGGCGGTGCGTGCCGGGACGACCAAGCCCGACGTGAGCACCATCGAGGGCTTCAAGCAAGTCCTGCTATCGGCCAAAACCGTCGCGATTCCCGGGAGCACCGGCGGTATCTGGCTTACGCATGATCTTTTTCCGCGGCTCGGCATCACGGAAAAGATCAACATCAAGTTGGCACCGCGGGGCACCGACGCAACCGGCATGGTCGCCGGAGGGGACGCGGATCTTGCAGTCTTGCCTGTCAGTGAAATTCTGCACGCGCCAGGCGTCGACTTCGCAGGCCGCATCGCACCGGAGATCCAGTTCGTGCAGGTCTTTTCAGCCGCCGTCGTGGCCGACTCGGGAGAGATCGAAGGTTCTAGACGGCTGATCGAATTTCTTGGGTCCGGGCGCGCTTCCGAGGCAATTAGGAACAGCGGAATGGAGCCGCTCGGAACGTCGAAATAGGCTCGGCGGTGACCCGAACAAGCCCAGGTCGGCTTGCGCCAGCGAAATCGGCGCCCCTCAATCCGCGGGTTGCACGGTTTGCAGTCTCATCGAGATGGCGCCCCAGGCCGATGCGGATTCGGAGTGCTGACATCGGTGGGCAAGGAGCTCTTGCGCCGCATGACCGCTCTTGGCACATCGCCGATGATGTGCTCATCGGGTCGAAGGTCCGCTATTCGCGCGGCACCCCGCCTCAGCCAACCTGGCGAGAAATTGTGTTTGAGACCGAGCCGAGCAAGCGCTCGAACAGCGCGACCGCGTCATCGCGCCGGCCGATCAAGGCGAGGCTGTTCGCGCGCCAAAACGAGCAGACGATGAAGGCGCCTTCTCCGGCCGGCAATCCGTCAGTCCCGGAATGGGTCGGATAGCGCATGACGAGACCATCGACGACAAGCTCGCGCTCGATCGCTTCCACCGTGCCGACGACGCGCGGATCCGCCGCCGGCAGAAACCCAAGCTGCGGGATGAGCAATAGCGATGCATCGAGATCGTGGCTGCCGTAATATTGCACAAAACTGTTGCGCGCTCGGTCATATCCCCTGGTCATGATTTCGTCGGAGATGCGCGTACGCAATCGATCCCAACGCTCGCGCGGCCCCTTGCAGCCGTACCGATCGATCGATTTGACCGCGCGGTCGAAGGCAACCCACGCCATCATCTTGGAAAAGGTAAAGTGCCGCGGTTCGCCACGGCTTTCCCAGAGCCCATGATCCGGTTTGTCCCAGACCTCTTCGAGAAAGTTGAGCAATGCGGTCTGCAGATTCCAGGCGTCGTTGCTGGCCTCGAGGCCGAAACGATTGCAGGCGAAAAGGGTGTCCATCAATTCGCCAAAAACGTCGATCTGCAGTTGCTGATAGGCAACGTTGCCGATGCGCACCGAAGCGCTGCCGCCGTAGCCCGGGAGCCAGTCGAGTTCGAGTTCGGTCAGCCGACGCTCGCCGGCGATCCCATACATGATCTGTAATTCGGCAGGGTGCCCGGCGGCGGAGCGCAGCAGCCATTCGCGCCAGGCACGCGCCTCGTTGAATTCCCCGGTCGTGGTCAGGTCCGGTGTCCCCAGCAATGGCACCGGCGACCTGCCGCTGTCGGTTTCCATCCGCGTTTCGAGGATGCCGGTTTCGCGGCGATAGGAACACGTGCTCTTCGCGCTCCGCTCGACCGGCCCGATCAGCCAGCGGCCATTCCTCGCGTCGCCCAGCAGGGCGGCAAACACCGCCTCCGCATCGAACCGCGGGAGACACAGCCAATCGATCGATCCGTCACGCCCGACCAGAGCGGCGGTATGGCTGTTGCCGATGATTCCGTAGTCCTCGATCGCGGAATTCATGCCGACGGCGGCACCCAGGCTCCGTCCCGTAGTTTGCATTCAGCCGACCAGGGTCGCAGGGGGAACCGCCGCCACGGGTTCGACCGATTTGTCGTCCGGCCGCGCGTCACCCGAATGCTAGAGCTTGGTCGCAATTGGCGCGGCCAGCATGAGACCGCAGCCGATAACGATACCGATCACAAGAATGATCGTCATGGGGCTCGAAAGAAAGTTGAACCTATGGCAGTCAACGCAGGACGATCGATGTAGTTCCATGACCGTCCGGCAAATCCGATGCCCCCTGGTCCAGGTGAGAGCGCAGAGCGCGCATTCTCGAGTTGTCAACGTGCTCTTTGGGGAGCACGCGAACACGGGCCGCTGCGGGCTGCCCAGCGTCATCCGGCGGGCCGGACTTCGCCGACAATCCGTCGCACAAACCGGAACCATTTCCGTCAACGGAACGTTCTTACCGCATCTTTGAGGAGGTTTGGTCGATGCGGCTCGTAACTCTGTCGTGTCTGCTGCTGGCGCTACCCGCCTGTTCGATGTACGCCACCAGCAGCCCCCCATATCTCGTCTATTTCCAGGAACGCTCGGCAACGCTCGATACCGAAGCAAAAAAGGTGATCGCGTTGGTTAGCGAGCAGGCCAGGGAGCAACCGACGGCGTCGGTGAGCGTCAGCGGTTTCACCGACAGCGCCGGCAACGCGCCCGCCGATCTCCTGCTGTCGCAGCAACGGGCGCAGAGCGTGGCGGATGCGCTGGTGGCGGACGGAGTCCCAGCCGACCGGCTGGTAAAGAGCGGACGCGGACAGACCGGCGAGAACTCCGGTCTCGCCAGCCGCCGCGTCGAGATCGCGCTCGCCGCCACCCTTCCGCAGCGTGCTCGCGGCCCGGGTCAGAACCTGGCGATGGCGCCCAGCGTGAAGCCGGCGACCGGGCCCGAGGCCGGAGCCAATGCCGGCGCGAAATAGAGCTGGAGGCCGGGGGCGAGCCGCAGACCCTTGAAGACCCGATCTGGTCCAACTGATCGTGAAGAAACGGTCGGGGTGACGATTCCCCGACCTGCCCGGAACCGCTGCTAGCCTCTCTGCCCCTCGTTTCTGCTGTCGGGCGGCCCCGGCTGCGGACCCATCCGCCGACGGTTGTGCTCGATCGCGAAAATATGGCTGTAGAGGGTCGCGGTCCATTGCTTGCCCTCCATCGTCATCTCGAGATAGCGCAGCGCATCGCCGATATAGCGCTCGATCTTGCTCCAATAGAATTGCGGATAGCGGTCGACCATATCGGCAGGACTGGTGTAGCCGAGCCGCTCGTGCATGCCGGTCTCGACGAATTCGTGGTAGAGTGCGTTGAGCTTTCGCGGGTAGAGCGGGTCGCCCAATTGGCCGATCAGATCGGCGGCCCGGACGAGGCCCGCTTCGGTGTCGGTCGCGGCGTGGTCTTGGTCCTCCGGCACCGGGAAGCGCGTCAGCTCGATCGCGGCGGCAATGCGCTCCTCGTCGATGAACGGAACCGGCGCGAAGCGCTCGCGCACCATGATCTTTCCCCGTTCAATGTGATAGGGCGCGAGGAACGCGTCGGAGGCCCCGCGCGGCGGGGTCACCGTGTTACCGCTGGCATCGATGACGAAATGCTCGGCCGTGTCGCCGGCGCAGATGCCGCGCACATATCCGATGTCGTGGTTCAGCGCCGCCAGGATGGTGTGGCCCCAATCGCTGGGCGAGACGCTCCGCTCGAGCCGGCGGCCGCGCAAAATGTCCTGGACGCAAAGGGTGACGAGTGCAGTGTGTTCACAATCGTGATAGAGCGCGTCGCTGCCGGCGATGCGCTCGATGACGAGCCGGGCGGCTTCGTCGACGCCGGAGGCGATCTGCGGCTCCCGGTCGCCGTAGATTCTGCGATAGGTTTCAGCCAGGTTCCGACCCAATGCGTCGGCGAGAAGGCTGGTCGGGTTCAACATCGTCGTCTCCTCTATCGGCCCACCCAGTATGACACGAACAGGGCCCCTTCGGTTTCGCTGTCCGCGAGCTACGGCACCGGCCTAGAATGGCGGCGGAGGTGCGCTCCTCGCGCATCGAACCGCCGCACAAGCGTCAAGTCATGGTGATCTTCACCGATGTCACCGTCGGCACCAACGATCTCGCCAGGGCGCGCGCCTTTTACGACGCCGTTCCGGCGCCGCTCGGCTACAAGCACCGCAAGGATCTCGGCGACAGAGGCTCAAGCAACGGTTGAGCTCAACCAATCCGGCAGCTGATGCGGCCGGTCAACCCCATGTCATCGGAGGACTACATGGAGACCAACAGCTTTTTGCCGCACCGATGGCGATTTCGGCAATTGATCGGGAACCGCATGAACAAGACGGCGGGCCCGGCTCGGCTGGTTTTCTTGCTGATCGCAGTGGGCGCAGTGCTCGCCGCCTGCGTCCAACCGAACCCCAACACACCCGCCGGCCAGACCGAGTTGGCGGCGCAGAAATGCACGGTCTGCATCTTGGAGAACCCCGGGGACAGGGCGCCGTGCCGCGCGATCTGCATGCAAACCGACGAGGGCCAAGTGGCGTATCAGAGGGCGTATCCCCTTGGACAACCTTAGGAAGGTGCGGATCATGAACAAGGTCGGCGCGATCCTCGTCGGTGCGGCGCTCGCCCTTGCCATTACCGCCGCCGCAGGGGCTCGAGCCCGGCAGCCCCCAGCCGCCACCTCGTTACCGCCGGCAACCGTCCTTCGGGGCTGACGATCAGGGCGGCGCTCAGAACGTGGCGGTGGCGCGCAGCGTGAAGACCGCGATCGGGCCCGAGGCCGGAGCCAAGGCCGGCGCGAAATAGAGCTGGAGGTCGGGGGCGAGCCGCAGGCCCTTGAAGACGGTGTAATTGTAATAGGCTTCGGCGATCCATTCGGCATTGCGCGCGGGCGCTGCGACCGCGGCGGCGTTGGTCTGGCTGCGGGCAATGCCGAGGCCGAACTGGTCCAGCGGATCATGGTGAAACGGGTCGTTGCGCACCACCCCCCAGGCGACCGAATTGGCGATCTGAGTGGCGAGCCCGGTCGCGGTATTGGCGCGCAGGAACAGTCCCCATTGCCGGTTCAAGTTCTGCACCGCGCTGAACGAGAGGCCATGCGAGGCGGGCAACTCGTCCTCGGGCAGAGCCGGCTCGGCAAACCAGAGGAGCCCGTACGAGCCGCCGGCGAGAATTCCCGGGGTCCACTGGGCAGCGAGGAAATAGGCGAGCTTGCCGGCGGCGATGCCGTGTGCCGTGATCGTCGAGCCGGTGGGGTCCGTCGCGTCCTGAAAGCCGCCGGCGAAAACGAGGTTGCGGGCCGGCGCCGCCGCTTCGAGATAGGCGCCGAGGCCGGCGCTGCCGTAGGTCTGCGTCGCGTTCTGCGCCAGCGCATAATTGACGAAATTCGCCTGCGCGTCGCCGGCGTATTGATTGCCGTCGTAGAGGCCGAACGAATATTGCCCGAGGGTCAGCGACAGCCAGTGCCAAGCCCCCGGCAGCGTGTGCGTGTAGGTCAGCTGCGCATAATCGGTGGTATCGACGCCCCAATCCGCGGGCGGGGCCAACAAGCCGAGGCGGCTTTGCATCGCCGTCGTATTGGCGCTGCTCCAATTCTGGTTCTGCTGCGCATAGAAGGTGAATGTGCCGGAGCCGAAGGCGGTGTCGGCAAAGGGCTTCCAGGTGAGGCTCGGGGTCCAGACGAAATCGAACCCCGGCGCGCCGCCCTGCGGCGCCGCCCATTGCGGCAGCAGCGACAGCTGCAGCGAATATTCGATATCGTACTGATTTTGGAGCGTCTCCTTCCAGCCGAGGTATTGGTCGTAAAGCGGGTCGAGGCCCGCCGCGACATCCGGCAGGGCCAGCTCCACCGGCGCCGGCGGCGGCAGTTCGGGCGAGACCTGATGGCCGGCATGGGCGGCCGCGCCTGGCCGCACCGACGCAAAGAGGAGCGCGGCGGCGAGGACGAGAAGGGTCGCCAGCGCGCGCGTCACCGCCCGTCGCGGTCAGCGCAGCGCGCCGAGAAGCGCCTTTGCCTCTTTGAGATCGGGCGTATCAAAGCCTTCGCTGAACCAGCCGTAGACCGGTGCCAGAAGGTCGCGGGCTTCGGCATGGCGGCCCTGGTCGCGGCGCAGCCGAGCGAGGCTCATGGCGGCGCGCAATTCCCACAGCTTCGCCTCCTGCTCCTCGGCGATGCTCAGGGCTTTGCGATAGTAGTTCTCGACGGCCTCGGCTTGCCCTTGCGTTAGCAGCAGCCGGCCTTTGTGCCGGTGCAGCTCGGCCGCGATCCAGCGCTCCCCGGTCCTTTCGACGATCTGCAGCGCATCGTCCAGCAAGGCCAAACCCTCTCCGATATGCCCGGCGATCTCAAAGGCTCTGGCAAGCTGGCTCATAAGTATAGGGGCCGTCAGCTCGGCTCCGGTGGCGCGGTGAGCGGCCAGACCGCTGCGCAGCAGAGACATTCCTTCGGTCACATCGCCATTTCTGACCTTGACCCACCCGCGAAAGGCCGTTCCCAACGCAACCCAGAAGGGGAAACCCTGCTCGGTCGTCACCGCAACCAGCTGCTCCGCCCGCTCGTTCAGCGCCGCGTCGTTGCCGCCGAGCATAAGCAACGCAGCACTGATCGACAAACCCGCAGCCAAAGACGGCGGATGCGCCAAGCTCCGAGACTCGGCGATGGCCGCGTTGCTCCGCGCGAATGCCTGGTCCGGATAGCCCAGACAGAAAAGGACGATCGCCAAAAACCCCTGTAGGTATACCTGCGGGTGGATCCCGGTCTGATCGACGAGCGAGCGGTGCGCGGTCGGATCATGGAGCGCAAGCCCGGCCTCCAGATGCGATTTGCTTTGCCCGAACTTGCCGCGATACAGCAGGCAGCGGGCGGAGGATAGATGACCGAGAACGACGCCGGCCGCGTCGTTGCGCTGGTGACCGAGACGCAAGATGTCCTCGGCCAGAGACTGCGCCCGATCCAATTCGCCGCGGAATGCGTGATAAAATGACTGCCCATAAGGAATCCCAAGGAATTCAGAGGGGGAACCCAGCTGCTCCCACAATTCTCGCGCGCGGGCGTAGGCCTGGCCGGTTTCCGGCGCGCCGAGGCCCTTGGCGGAAACCAGCACCGCGCCCAAGGCGCTGCAAAATTCGAGCTCCCGTCGCCGGCGTTCGGGGGTGTCCGGCAGCAGCGCCAGCTGGTCCAGCCCCTTCTCCAATTGCGCTGCCGCTTCCGCCATCGCCGAACGGGCGGCGGACCTGCGACCCGCCCGTTCCCAACAGGCGACGGATTTTTCGACGAGCCCGGCTTCCGCATAATGTTGCGCCAAGAGCTCGGGCTGGCTGTCCGTGATCTCGGGGGAATGGGTTTCGAGCGCGACGGCGATCTGGGCGTGCAATTGCTGCCGGGCATTGCGCAGCAGGCTGCCATGCGCCGCATCCTGCACCAGCGCGTGCTTGAAGCTGTAGACCGCCTCGAGCGGCGCGCCGCGCTGGAACACCAGCTCGGCGGCGACGAGCCGGCCGAGAGCCGCCTGCAGTTCGTCGTCGGGCAGGGGCGAGACGATGCGCAGCAATGCGTAGGTAAACTCGCGCCCGATCGCGGCGCCGATCTGCACCACCAGCCTGACCTGCGCCAGGCGGTCGAGCCGCGCCATCAGCGAATTGTGCAGGGTCGTCGGGATCGCGAATGGCGGCAATGCCCGGTCGAGCACATAGCGGTCGCTTTCCTCGCGCAGCAAACCGCTCTCGATGACGCTCTTGGTCAATTCCTCGACGAACAGCGGCACCCCGTCGGTGCGATCGGCGATCTGGACGACGACCTCGCCGGGCAGCGCCTTGCCGCCGGCGATCTCTTCGATCAAAGCGGTCCGGTCACGCCGGTCGAGGCGATTGAGCGCCAGCATCGTCACCTGCGGCTGGCCGGTCCAGGACGGCTGGAACTCGGGGCGGAAGGTCATGATCAGCAGCACCGGCAGGCCGCGGACGCGCTCGACCGTCAGGTCGAGAAGCTCGCGCGAGGTCGGGTCGATCCAATGCGCGTCCTCGAAAATCATCAGCACCGGCTGCCGCCGCGCCAACCCTTCGAACTGCCGCAGCAGCGCCGTCAAGGTCCGCTCCTTCCTGCGCTGCGGGCTGAGGTTCGGCAGCGGGTGTCGCGCCGAGGCCGGCAACGACACGAGGTCGGCGAGCAGCGCCACGTCCTCGTCCAGTGGTGCGGCGAGCGCCAACAAGGCTTCGAGCTTCTCCAGCCTGGCCGCCGGAATATCGTCGCGGGCAAACCCCGATGCCCGGCCGAGTTGGTCGATGAACGGGAAGAGCGCACTGTCCTCGTGATAGGGAGAACAGAAATAGCGCAGGCGGAAATGCGGCTCGGCGCGGAGGCGCTCCGCCAATGCCGCGGCGAGGCGCGATTTGCCGAGGCCGGGTTCGCCGGAGACCAGCACGATTTGGCCGTCGCCGGCCTTGGCGCGGGCCCAGCGGCGCAGCAAGAGGTCGATCTCCTCGTCGCGGCCGATGAGCGGGGTCAGCGCCGCTCCGCGCAAGGCCTCGAACCGGCTCGCAACACCGCTCGCCCGCAGCACCCGCCAGGCCCGCACCGGTGCGGCGATCCCCTTGACCTCGACGGCGCCGAGATCGCGGCACTCGAAGAGATCGCCGATCAGCCGGCGGGTGCCGGCGGCGATGACCACCGCGTTCGGCTCGGCCAGGGCCTGCAGCCGGGCGGCGAGGTTGGGGGTTTCGCCGACGACCGCGTGTTCCTGCGCCGGGCCTTCGCCGATCAGCTCGCCGACGACGACCTGCCCGGTGGCAATCCCGACGCGGGCCTGGAGAGTGGCGCATCCGACCTCGAGCCGGCCGATGGCGTCGATCAAGCCCAAGCCAGCGCGGACGGCGCGCTCGGCATCGTCCTCATGCGCCCGCGGATAGCCGAAATAAATGAGCACGCCGTCGTCCATGTATTTCGCGACAAAGCCGTCGAAGCCCGCGACGGTGTTGCCGACGGCCTGGTGGTAGGCGCTAATGACCTGGCGTAGGTCCTCAGGGTCGAGGCTCGCCGACAGCGCCGTCGAGCCGACCAGATCGCAGAACATGACGGTCAGTTGCCGGCGTTCGGCGCCTTCCAAGCGTGGCGGCGCGGGTGCCGGTGCCTGGCGCAGCGCGGCGATCGCCTCGATCAAGCGACGCCGGTGCCCGACCGCCGCGATGCCGATCTCCTTGAGATCGTCCGCGGTCAGGCTCGGCAGCACCTGCCAATCGATCTCATTGTCGCGGAAGGCCGCGGCGTAGCGCTCCAGCCCCAAAGCTTTCAGCCATGCTGCTACGTCCATGCGCCGGTCCCTCGCGCCGCAGAGGCAGGCATTGCTTACCGGTCAACGATGCAGCGCTCGCCGTTCCTTGTCGAGAGGTCCATGGCGGTCCGTGCAAGCGGACCGGTCATGGTCAAATCTCGAATGCGATGCGGTCGAGGAGTTCACCAGCGTTCACGATCCCGTGGGAGAGAGAAGCCGCCATGTCCGCCATAGCGGTCGTGGTTGCTCAGCCGCCCGGCCAGCCCGTCGCGCCTATCGAGCATCCAGCGCGCGATGCAACGGCAGCCGGCCGGCTCGGCGGCGACCGTCCGATTGTTGACACGGGTTGGGGGCACCGCCTTAATGCGGCGCGGCGGGCGCGTAGCTCAGCGGGAGAGCACACCCTTCACACGGGTGGGGTCACAGGTTCAATCCCTGTCGCGCCCACCAGCCTTTTCAATCGGTTAGGCTGGGAGACGGTCGATCCTCGCGACCCGAAGTAACAGAACGGAGCGCGAAACTCCGCCATGTTCTGCCACCGTGGTGGCACCGATGTTCTCAGGGTGTTCCCTATCCTTGCGCTCGTCCCCTGGTCGCGGAGGCGGGAGCGGTTCGGGAAGTTCGATCAGAGGGCGGTCTCGCCTCGATGCCGCAGCCGGGGCACCATTGCAGGTGCGGGTTGGGATCGCCACCGGGCTCGTCGTGGTGGGCGACCTGATCGGCCAGGGCGCGGCGCAGGAGCAGGCGGTGGTCGGCGAGACGCCCAATCTTGCGGCGAGGCTGCAGGCGTTGGCGGAGCCGGGGACGGTGGTGATTGCTGCGAGCACGCGGCCGCTGACCGGTGGATTGGTCGACTACGAGGATCTCGGCAAGGTCGAGATCAGGCCTGTCTGCGCCGGTCGAGGCCGCGCGGGTATTGCGCGAGAGCGGTGCCGAGAGCCGCTTCGAGGCGCTGCGCGCAACCCGGAGATTGCCGCATCGAGAAATAGCAGTCGCCCAAACCGCATGACGAATACGCCGTTCCCGCTAAGTGAGCGAGATTCACGTCTCAAGCTGATACTGGACCTTCGAACCGTCACGCTCGAACTCGCCATGCACCCAAAGGTTGGCTTCGTCGTACCAAATACTGCCAGCGTAATAGGGCGTGATGAATTTGTAGCGCGTGGCCTGAACTCGACCTCCAGCGATTACGAGTGGCTCGTCGGCAACCTTGCGTGCGTTGACGCCAATGATACCACCCCGCTGCGCGTCGACCACCTTGGCCTGCTCCAGCATCGCTGAGGTCCAAAGGTCGTTCGACGTCAGTGTTGCGGCGGAAGCGATAAAGGGGCCGCTCTTGCTCAGCACGCGAAACCCTGGAGGCGTCGCCGCGCCCTCGACGCGGAAGCGCTCACCCTGCTCCACCGTTTCGCTATTCAATGACATCAGCCGCCCCGCGCGCCAGGCCTCTTGCGAGCGATGACTAAACGCGTAGGCAGGGAAGAAAGCGAGCTTGGCCTCGAGATCGATCTCGGTCTTGACCAGCATTTCACCCGTTGCCGATGAATATGAGACTGCGTGGGTGCCGATCCTGCAGCCCTTGTACAGGATTGAGAATCTCCGGTTGGCTGCCGCCGTCGGCAAGACGAGCGCTGTCGCAGCATGAGCGGCCGGAGGAACGGTAGAACCAACGGCCGCAGCAAATCCACCTATAACGAACGCGCGTCTCTGAATAGATTTTCTCTCTTCACAGCGCGCGATCGCAATATAGCGTGGTTTCGAGTCTCGATAATACCTCATGCTACTCCCTCGATGTAGAGCCCGTCCCGAGGCACCCGTCTTTGGTGCCGATTTGGCCGACACGTTAGACCACACGTTAGAAGTGGAAGGACGATCGACGAAAAACTGTCGCAGGGACGGGCCGTGGGTTCGGTAACCTCGGGAAGGCCAGAGCTCGGCGGACGCCGGTCGTCGGCGGCCGACTGGCCCTCGGCGATGATCGCTCTCGCCATTTCCCTCTCCTCCCTTTACGATGGTCCCCTTGGCCGCCGCTGGTTTTCCCTTAGGGAACTCGAAGGCGCATGCAGCTCGTGGCTCGGCTGCGGAGGCTCGCCGGCCGCCGTGATCTGGCTGGTCGCTTAGCCAAGTCATCGGCCGCTCCAGATGGATTGCAGCGCCGTGACGGTGCCAGCTAGAGTTACGCGGGTTTCGGCAGTGCGGCCGGGGTACCCAACGTCACTAGTTTCGGTATGGTCGGGCGTGTCTCGACCCTTCGGCGATTGCTGGGATGCCACTGCCGGTCAGCGCTTCCCAAGTTTGCGCGTCGAGCGATTCTGATGGGCCTAAGCCATTGATCTTTTGAAACTCGCTAACGGCGCGCTTGGTCTCGGGGCCAACAATACCGTCGAGTGATCCTTGGTAGAGGCCGCGATACCGGAGTTCCACCTGCGCCCAACGGATGTCGTCTCTGCGGAGGGCATCGCCGGTCAGCGCATCCCTCGAAGTCTCGACGACGGCAGGTATGCTGGCCGCAGTCGCTGTATTGCCTGCGTCGGCCACATCCAGAACGCTACTCGCAACGCTCCCCGCCATACCTAACGCGAGGACGGAAGCTGTGCCGAGAAGCAATTTTTGGATCAGAGTTCGCATGGTGACCTCCACATAAGATTCGTCGCTGTAGCAGTCGCTGCTTGTCATCAACGGCAGCCAAGCAAACGGCGCCGGTCGCGGCATCCGTTCCTGGATCCTCTACATGTCCCAGATTTGCCACAACGAGCGGATGGGCGAGCGTGACCTTGGTCGAGCGCTATGCCCACCTGATGCCTGCCGGGCCCGATGCGGCCATCCGCCAATTGATCTAACGCGCGCTCACTTCTATAACTGTTTGATATTGCAACAATTGTGCTCCGCTGCATCATCTGGGCTCAGGGTTGCCGCGCTGCTTGGCAAAGCCCACAGCGCAAGGGCCGCTGCTGAACCGCGTAAGGAACTCCTTACGCATCGGCGTCCACGAAGAGGCCCCGAGCATGGGCTAGATGGACGGGAACTACGTAGCGGGCGGAGCCGGTCAAGCATCTCGGCATAGTAACACGATCTTCGTCATCGCGAGACGCGCGGGGACCCCGGTGAGCCTCCTCCAGGTCAAGCCTCTGGATCGTTCCATCGTGGAGTCCCAAAAAGGAGCGGCGGGCACCAGATTGAACCGGAAGCCCTCGACCGATTTCTGTTGTGACCGGGTTCAGAACATACTAAGAACGCCTCGGGAAACGATGATGGAAACGCATCAGTTTGGCGGCCCGTGGACTGTCGAGAAACTCGATGCGTTGGGCGCGTATCTCGTCGGATACACACAAGCCCTCAAAAATCAGGTTTTTCGCCGTCTCTACATCGATGCGTTTGCAGGAACCGGAGATCGGGCCGTCAAGAGGGAGGAGGCGCAGTCGCTCCTCGAAATCCCCGAACTGGACGCGATGACGAAGGGGTCTGCTCGGGTTGCTCTCGAAGTCGAGCCACCATTCCACCGGTACATCTTCATCGAGAGGCGACATAGAAGGTCGAGCGCGCTCCAACACCTGAAGGGCGAATTCCCCGACAGAAACATCGAGATCCTGAATGAAGATGCGAATACCGCCGTCCAGCGGATCTGCCGTGAAACCGATTGGTGGTCGCACCGAGCAGTCCTCTTCCTCGACCCCTACGGAATGCAGGTTTCCTGGGAGACCGTCGAAGCCGCTGCACGCACGAAGGCGATCGACGTTTGGATGCTCTATCCTTCCGGGATTGGTCTCAATCGCCTGCTGACGAGAAGCGGCGACATTCCGCCGGAGTGGCAGGAGACGCTCGACCGCTCGCTCGGGACGCCGAACTGGCGTGAAGCCTTCTACCGGGTGGTGGGCGCAACGACCGACCTGTTTGGCCACTCATCCATTGATCGGGTTAAGCAAGCCGGCACCCGAAAGTTCGAGGCGTTCTTGCTTGATCGTTTGCGCACGGTTTTTGCCGGCGTCGCCCCGGAGACCCTGCCCCTCAAAAATAGTCGCGGCCAGGTCATGTATTTACTGTGCTTTGCCTGTGCCAACCCGCGCGGTACCGCTCTTGCGGTCAGGATCGCGAAGTCGGTGATCGGGAAACGGCGTCGATAATGGCCGGTTCATCGGACATTGAATGGACGGAGGCGACGTGGAATCCCGTCGCGGGATGCCTCATGGTCTCGCCGGGCTGCACCAACTGCTACGCTCAACGCCTTGCCGCCCGACTCCAGGCCATGGGGTCCCCGAAATACGAGGGGACCACGAGGAGGACGGGAAACCGGCATGTGTGGAGTGGTCGGGTTAACGTCCACCCAGCGGTGTTCGACGCTCCGCTCCGCTGGCGGCGTCCGCTCCGTATATTCGTCAACTCGATGTCCGACCTGTTCCAGGAAGCGGTCTCGGACGAAGTAATATTGCGGATCTGGTCGGTGATGAGGTATGCCACTTGGCACACATTTCAGGTTCTCACGAAACGACCCGAGAGGATGTCTGAGTTTCTGTCCCATTCAAAATTCCAGCTACCGAATGTCTGGGTCGGAACATCTGTCGAGAGCGCGTCATATGTCGATCGCATCGACATATTGCGACCGGTGGCCGCGAGCGTGCGATTTGTCTCCTTCGAGCCTCTGCTCGGGCCGGTCACGCCCATCGACCTGACAGGCATCCATTGGGCGATCGTCGGCGGCGAAAGTGGTCCAGGGGCTCGCCCGATGGCACGGCAATGGGTTGAGAGTATCAAGGCTGCCTGCCAGGATCAGAACGTGGCGTTCTTTTTCAAACAATGGGGCGGCACTCAAAAACGCAGACAGGGCCGTTTGCTTGATGGCCGAACCTGGGACGAATATCCCGCCACCCAACGGTGACGAAGGTGCCAGGGAGATGAAATCGATCGCGGAATATGACGATCCCGCAGAACTTCGGCGATTGATGGAAAATGCTAAAAGGCTCGGAAATGAAAAGATATATTGGGAGGCATTTGGCCGCCTATGTCTCGTGAGCGAAAAAGACGATCCCGATCCACTCGTGCGCGATTTCTATTCGACTTTAACAGCTTATGAAGAATTGTTGACTCAAAAGAACAAGAAAAAAACCCTCGCAAATCGCACACGTCAGAAGCTTGCAAGGAAGGGGGTCGTGCAATGCCTAGAAGATTGGGCAACTCAGAGAACGTCGGAAGGGCTTGAGTTATTAGTAAGCAAGGGGCTATTTGAGCTAACAGGTGAATTTCTGGTGTTGAAATACGCTAATCGATTTTCGCCTGAAGCGGTTGCCGCAGCCCGAAAAAAGCTTGAAATGTTCGGCTATTCAGCTTCTCAAAATTCGCCAACATGACGAGGTCCCGAGCCCGGCTCGAATAAACTGGAGGCCGTAGCTGGCGGAGCCGGCCGAGCATTTCGGCATGGTAGCACGACCTTGGCCATCGCCAGACGCGCCAGGGACCCGTCGAGCCTCTTCCGGGCCAAAGGGGCTGGATCGTTCCATTTGACCGGAGTCCCATACGGGTTTATCCGGCTGGCGTGGCCCCGCTTGCTTCCGTGATCACCGATGAGGAGCAATGCCAACGACCAAGCGGCCGGTTGAATGGCATCGCCTACCCACGCCAAGGGCCGCCGGTGCGGCATCGTAGCAGCGGACGGAACGCCGATACCCGAATCGATCAAGGCCCAATGGGCAGCCCGCGCCGAATACGTTTGACGAATGACGGGTGTTACGAATGATGGGCGGCACGCTTCCGAACGGGCGATTGCATTCGGCACAAGTTCGTAAACCTCATCCGCTCAACCCACGGGTGACCCCTCGTCCCGACGGGTCACAACCACATTTGAATACATAGGTAACGATGGGTCTTCCTGCCTCATCTCTAAGATAGTACGATAAGGCCCATCCAAATCATCGTCGCCCTCGGCCGCTACAAGTTCCTCACGTGGCTGCACGGCTTTGAAAGTCACAGAATTAGTGCTCGAATTAGCGGAATCAAAAAGGTACAAATCGGTTTCGCGTCTGCGAGAATTTTGATCTGCGTACCAAAACAATAATGGGGTAAGGCAAAGCACCTTGTATTCTGATTGATTGTATAGATACACCGACTCTTCGGAAAACGCCTCATCACCTTCATAATCGTAAACATTTACGAATGGTTGTCCATTGCCAGTTATCTCGCGGAAAGTGCCAATAAATCTCCTAGAAACTCTTTTTCGCTGAACATCTTCGAAAGACCCAATGAGCCAACCACCTAGCGAAGCCGTCAGCATATTCCCGAGCATTTGTATCACATAGGGGAAGTCAATAGGCGATATTTTTCCATGCTTCTCTTTTGCTATGTTGGATATGATCTGGTCTATTTCCCGATATTTGGGCTCCAGCCTCGTGCGCATGCGCTTGGCGATACCATCAGTAGATCCCATAGCCTCCAAGACCTGCTTCAAGAAAGCCCAAAGGGGACCGGCCGAACGATGCGCCAAATTCTTCAACAGTTTCGTTGAAGGATGTCCCGGAACACTAGAATACTCCATATACGCCACGTAAGCGGCGACAGCGAGAAGTCCCTCCACAGATTCCCTTCCCAGCTCCTGCAACCGTCCAGTGTCGGCTATGAAATAGGCCAGCGGAGCCGCCGCTGGGTAAGGGAGGACACGCAAGAGATCGCTTAGTTCAAGCCAACTAGGATTTCGGGAACGTTCGTCCCACACGGAAATGTCGGCTTCGCTAATCACGGAAAACGACGAACTACTCGAACCGAAATCGAAACTCAC
The DNA here is from genome assembly GCA_963772295.1 of uncultured Alphaproteobacteria bacterium. Classification (GTDB taxonomy): domain Bacteria; phylum Pseudomonadota; class Alphaproteobacteria; order ATCC43930; family CGMCC-115725; genus AP-15. The sequence continues at coordinate 750,941 of CAVYWO010000012.1, read as the reverse complement.
GTAGGATTTCGGCAATGATCGATCACCACCGAAAGTCATGGGCAAAGCAAATGAGACCCCCTCTACCTGTCGTCCTGCTGCGTCCGTTCCTCCGCCGGCATAAACAAATGTCGGCGTTGTAGTACCGTCCTCGCGTACCACCAACTCAAGCTGTAGAGACGAAAAATTCGTAGCGGATGGAGTAAAAATACGGCGATCAACGTTGTGGAGGCTCTGGCGATCGTCAGGATCGAGAGAACTAGACATAAAGAAATACTCTAGCTGTCTGCGCGGCGGATTTGCCATTTTAAACCGCCACCTCAGTGGCACATTTAACATTTCTCCCAAGCTGCTTGCAGATTGAAGAAGCACCCCGTTATCTAAGCCCTCTCCTACTCCCGGATCGTCAGGACGAAACTTAACTATTTCGAGTTCCCCATCATCAGCTCGCAATGCGAGACAAAGCTGGTTATAAGTGACCGCGTGGAAATCGCCGGTGTGTGTCGCCTTGAAAAACTTCCGTGCACATTCAATCGCTAGCCCTTTTGCCACCACTTCCTGAAAATTCTCCCGCAATTCCAGCACCGGGGCATTATCGAGATCTCTTATGTCTCGTTTCATCAACTCTCGGAGCCAACCAATGTTGGACGAACCACCCGACAATAATATGACTGCGACTTCTCGCCCTCGTAATTGCGCCTCCGCACTTTTTAATGTTTGCAAGATGACAGGCTTTAATTCTTGTTTCCAGATACGCTCAAAGATATTGTACAGACGATTGGCATCAAGCCGCATTTGAAGGATCTGTCGTTGTTTGCTAAATGGGTTGATTGGGACATTGATAGGATATTTTGCCACAGATGCAAGATCTGCAGCGAGGTTCCAATCTACAATTCGGCTGCTAACGAATAGTTTTCCCCGTTCCACCTGTCTCAGCAAAGCGCGCATAATTGCTACAAAAATCGCGAATGTCATCCCTAAGTTCTTCGACACTGAAATCTGTCCCTTCGCGGAAGGAATAGTAACGCTCGATTGCCGCTTTTAAGCCCTTCTTATCCGCGTTTTTCGGTAACGCGTGGAATAGCATGTCCTCGGCGATCAGTCGATTAAGATAAAAGCCGCCGACTGCGCGGGAGAAAGCCGAAAAGGGTCTCGATCTACTGGTGCCGCGTTCCCGAATATCGCCGTCCTTATCCGTTTCGATGACGCAGGCATCGAAAGTGCCGCCCCCGAAGTCGGCAACTAACACTGTATGCTGACGTTTTTCCATCACTAAAGGATGCCGCAACCCGTGGCGGTAATATTGGAAGGCAGCGAACGGCTCTGGAAGGAAGTCGACCACGGTGAACTTGGAGCCTAGAACCCGTTTGATGGCCGCCCGATAATTTTGTAGCCAGTTATCGTTCACAGAGTCGCCTGAACCCATTGCAATGGGTTCAGCTACGACAACATGACTCGGCGTCGCTTGATCGCGTCGCCTTAGCCATTTATCTACATGTCTTAATGCCACCTCCATGAAGTCTTGCGTCAATCCTAAAGGTGATCGCTTCGTTCGGCCATAGCGGTCGATTTGTTTGTTCACCAATGAGGAAAGGCTTCTCTTACCTATAGCAACTTTGAAGTCTTCGTGGAGCAAGGATTCATCATGACATTGTTCAATCGCGTCGTCTCCAATATATATTTCCTCATTTTCATAAAACACTATCGTCGGGATACTCGTTTTTCCCGATACATCAACGAGCGGGGGTCTCGGAAGGAGCAGTCTGGGTTCATCGTACGACATTGTTTTCACCGACTCGCACTGTTAGCTGTGGCGACGAGGCGGTCTCCACCTTGCCGCGTAGTATGCGTCCGGGTGTCATTCTTTTCAAGAATGTTGTTTGAACATAGGCGGGAGGCTTCTGGCGCGAGTCTCGCTGCGCACCACGTTCTCCGTCGCGGGATGGACGAAGCAGCCGTGCGGGTGATTGCCGGCTTCGAGGCCAAAGTAGTCTACACCATGGCTTCATGGAAGTTCGCCGCGCATGAACTTTCCGAGCATCGCGCAAATCGGTCTCGGTCTACGGGTCCGGGCTGTCGCAGAAGGTATTAGAGGTTCGGATGAGAATCTCGATCGAGAGCCTCCTGGAAGGTGCTAAATTCGAGAGACCTCGCTCCCTTCACACGGGTGGGGTCACAGGTTCAATCCCTGTCGCGCCCACCAGCCTGGAAGAAAGCTGCGATGCGGCCTCGGTGAACGAATGTTCGTGGCCGGTCGAGCCCGATGCGGCGGGCGGCAGGGCCGGTAGTGTGAGCGATGCGATCAGACCTGGATGATTGTCGGCGCGCCTCAGGGCCCCGCCGTGTAGGCGGGCGATTGCGTCGACGAGGCTCAAGCCAAGGCCCAACCCCGCCGCTGCGCAGGTCGCCCGACAGCGATAGAAGCGTTCGGTGACCCGTGGCTTGTCGATATCGGCAATGCCCGGTCCGTTGTCGGCGACGGCGATCTCGATGAGCCCGCCCGCCGACGCCCGCATCCGCAGCGCGACCACGCCGCCGCAGGGGGTGTATTTGACGGCGTTGTCGACGAGGTTGCCGATGGCCTCGGCCAGCAGGTACGGATCGCCGTTGACCATCGGTCCCGGCGTTGCGTCGATGACGAAAGCCGCCTGTTTCTCTTCGGTCGGCGGGCCATAGAGCTCGCCGACTTCGGTCGCAATCGCCGCCAGATCGACTTTCCGGAATCCGGCGCGGCGCACCCCTGAATCGATCTCGGCGAGGCGCAAGAGAGCATTGAAGATACCGATCACCCGGTCGATGTCGGCGACCGCCTTGAGCATCCCTTCCCGCATCTCGGCGCGGGACCGATCGGCCCGGATCAGGTCCTCGAGCTGCGCCCGCAACTCGGTCAGCGGCGTGCGCAGATCATGGGCAACCGCGTTCGAGGTGTTGCGGATGCCCTCGATCAAATTCTCGATCTGGCAGAGCATCGCGTTGATCGTCCGTGCCAGCTGATCGAACGCGTCGGGCGTGTTGCGCATCGGCATGCGACGCGACAGATCGCCGCGCACGATTGCGCTTGCCGTGCGGTTGATGGCCTCGACACGGCGCAGCACCGAGCGCCGCACCAGCAAACCGCCGCCGACGCCGAGCAACAGCGAGGTCACGCCCGCCCAGGAGAGCGCATCGATGACCAAGGCGCGCAGCTCGGTGCGATCGCCGATTTCGCGCCCCACGAGGAGATGCATGCCCCCCGGAAGGGCAAGCGAGCGCAGGCGGATCGGCCGCAGCCGGCCATGATGGTCGAGATCGACCCGATACCAACCCGGTTTCGGCCCGGCTCGCACCGGCCAGACCCCAATGTTGCCGGCGAGCGGCTTCAAATCCTTATCGGCGAGCAGATAGAACGCCTGCCCGTTGGGCGAATCCGAGATCCGCACCTCTATCGCGTCCTCGGCCGCCACGAGGCCGAAATCGCGCAGCTGATCCCTGAGCTGGTTGGCGTCGGTGTCGATCGCGGCGTCGGTCTCGCGTTCCAAATGAACCGCCGTTCGCCACCAAAGAATTCCGACCAAGAGAAGCGTCGAAAGGGCGAAGAGCCCGATGTACCCAAGCGCCAGCAGCACCGAGGTCGATCGCAACCGCCTAAGCATCGCTTGCGAGCCGGTAGCCGATGCCGCGAACCGTATGCAACAGCGGGCGATCAAATCCGACATCGATCTTCCGGCGCAGCCGGCTGATGTGCACGTCGATCACACCCGTCTGGGGGGCGACATAATGGGTCCAGACGTTCTCGAGCAGCATCGTGCGGGTAACCACCTGATCCGCGTGACGCGCCAGATACTCCAGCAACCTGAATTCCTGCCGTTGCAGCTGGATCGGCTTGCCGGCGCGCGTCACCCGGTGCGACAGCAGGTCGATGCGCAAATCGGCGACCCTGAGCACCGTTTGAATGCCGACCGGCTGAGATCGCCGCACCAATGCTTCGAGCCGGGCCGACAGCTCGGCGAAGGCGAAGGGCTTGGTCAGATAGTCGTCGCCGCCGGCGCGCAGACCCCGAATTCGGTCATCGACCTCGGTGAGCGCGCTTAGGATCAGGATCGGTGTCCCGTTTCCCGTCTTGCGCAACGCCTCGACGATGCCGAGACCATCGACCCCGCCCGGCAGCATGCGATCGAGGACAATCACATCGTAATGCGCGCTGACCGCGAAAAAGAGGCCGTCGCGGCCGTTATCGGCATGGTCGACGGTGTGGCCGTCTTCAATCAGTCCCTTTTGTACGAACTGGGCCACCCGTTCGTTATCTTCGACCAGCAGAACCTTCATTTCCCATTTTCCGGGCAAGACGGCGCCACGCCGGCGCCTCGCAGTCCGCCATCAGCCGCCAGGTCGGACAACAGGTCGTGCCAGCGCCCGCCGCCGGCAAGGGGCCGGCCCTCCTGTTGAACAAAGAGGAAGGCCCCGCGCGCGACCGCGGCGCGGGGCCACCGCTGCTCACCCCGTCTTCAGCTGCAAGGCCAGATAAGCGGGCGTGCCGTCGCGCGTCACGAGCAACGGGATGGCTGCGCTCTTTCGGCCCTCGGCCGCCCGAATGGCAGTCGATACCTGAGACGGCGTCGTCACCGCTTGGTTGCCGACCCGCATGATCACATCGCCGCTTTCAACCCCGCTTTCGTCGGCGCGACTGCCGGGGGTCACCGCCGCGACGTACACGCCCTTCTCGGACGGCCCGAGACCCAACTGCTCGCGCAGCGGTGATGAAAGCGGCGCCAACACCATTCCTACCGGCATGCTTGAGCCCTCATGCTGAGCGGAAGCCGTCCGCACCCCCGGCGATTGCCCGATCACGACATCAAGGGTCCGCTCCTGGCCGGCGCGCCAGATCGTCAGTTTCGCGGTCGTGCCTTTTGCCGCGGCGGCCACGGCGACCGCCAGATCCCGCGGATCGGTGATCGCTTTGCCATTGAAGGAAGTGACGATGTCACCCTGCTGCAAGTCGGCGCGAGCGGCCGGCGAATTGGTCTCGACTTGGTCGATGATGACACCCTTGGTATTCGGTCGGCCGATCGCTGTTGCCAGAGTTGGCGTCAGCGACTGCATCGCGACGCCGAGCCAACCGCGTTCAACCCGACCGTGCTCGCGCAGTTGCGCAACCACATTGGACGCGAGGTTCGAGGGAATGGCAAACCCGATCCCGACGCTGCCGCCGTTCGGCGAATAAATCGCGGTGTCGACGCCGATCACCTGCCCCGACATGTCAAACAGCGGTCCACCGGAATTGCCGGGGTTGATCGGGGCGTCGATCTGCAGAAAATCGTCGTAAGGGTTGCCGTTGATATCGCGGTCGTGCGCCGAGACGATGCCCGCCGTGACGGTACCGCCGAGACCAAAGGGATTGCCCACCGCCACGACCCAATCTGCGACACGCTCCTTCGAGGAGTTGCCGAAGGTGACATAAGGCAGCGGCTTGCCGGCGTCGATTTTGAGCAACGCGAGGTCGGTCTTGGCATCACGCCCGATGATTTTTGCCGGATAGCTTCGATCATTGTCCATCGTCACCGTGATCCTGCTGACATGGTCGATCACGTGATTGTTGGTCACGATATAACCTGACGGATCGATGACAAAGCCCGAAGCCAGCCCATGCGTCGGTACGATCCGCCGCTGCTCGAAAAAATGCCGGAGCATGTCGCCGAATGGGGTGCCGGGCGGCGCGGGCAGCAAAGGCGACATTTGAGCGTTGCCGGCCGGCTGACCCTGCTTGGTTACGGCAATATTCACCACAGTCGGCCTCACCTTGGCCACGAGATCGGCAAATCCCTGCTGGTTCGACAAGCTTTCCGGCGGCAGAGCGGCGTCCGCGACGGCCCAGCCAATGGCACCGGAAGCAAGAACGGTGCCGGCCAAAAGGATTGCAACGAACCCCGGCCCGCGCCGGCGTCCGGTCCTGTCAGTACTCGCATTCATCGGCATCCTCCACGCTCACACAAGCTGGTTGTCCGTTGAGATGGGCAGCGCCCCTTACCGGATGCTGATCGAAAGGTGAAAAATCTTTAGGAAACTTCGTGAGTTCCCAACTCGAATGTCGCGCTTCCTGCTCTCGCCATAAATCGTCGAAGGGCGGCGCAACCCTGCAGAAGTCATCGCGTTAAAGGAGATAACGGCGTCCCCCTCGCCGGAACGCCCCGCTCAATCGATTGGAGAGATTTGCGATGAATGATGACCTGCGCAGCGAAGGCGAGAACCGATCGTCGACAGCCACGCCTCATCCCTTTGTCTACAAGGCACTGATCGGCTTTGCGTTGTGGTTCGTGCTCGCCGCCTGGGGCTTTGACGTGAGACGAGGGTATATTGCGCTGGCACTCGCCGTGGTGACCTGGCTAGTTGGTGTTGCCGTGGCCCTGCCATCGATATTTGCCCGCTTCCGGCGACGGGATTACCGTCAGGCCAGGGTCACGTCTTCGCTGCGCAATTGGCTTCGCGACGATTTCGAGGCCGCGACGGGTCGCATCAGGGCCCCTTTTGCAATGATAGAGATTTTCGTACCGGTCGCGGCCGCCGCAATCGGGTTGACCCTGTTCGCGATCGTCAGGGATGTCGTGACCTGAGGCAGTCGCCAAAATCGCTGGTCCGCATCGAGCCGTCGGCGACAGTCGCGGAAGGTTGAGCCTGAACCGCAATTAATGAGCCGGACAGGAAGGCTCAACCTTTTGTGCATACCTCGAAATCGATGCGAGCCGCGGCCGGGGCTTCAGGCCCCCCGGGCGAACCGGCACGCAGAGGAGGAAAGAGATGGCTGTTGAGGTTGAAAGCGGCGGCGAGGCCATGGCGGCGGCGGAGTTGCGGCTCTCGCCCTGGCGGTCGTCGCCATTGCCGGCTTCTCGGTCCGAGCATGCCTGCGATCGCGACAATCGTAGTCGCGTTGGGTGCAGCGGCGAAATGAGGGGGTCATGATGGAGGAGTGAAGCGATGGCTGTCTATGTTGAGAGTGGCGGACGAACTCCCGAGGCGGAGCCGATCGGACTGCTTACCGAAGGTGCCGCCGGAATCGCCGTTATCGTCCTGGCGGTGATCGCTCTCGCCGGTTTCTCGGCCGAGGCCTTAACGTCGATCGCGGCGATCGTGGTCGGCGGCGGTTTGATGGTTCAGGCGTTCAACACTGCCGCCGAAACGGCGCGAGCGCTGCCGGCCGACGCGGCCGCGCACCAGCGGGCGGCGGCGCTCGGCGGCGAGGTCATGGTGGATTGCCTGTCGGGACTGGCCGGGATTGTGCTCGGGATTCTGGCGCTCGTCGGGAAGAATAGCGGGCACCTGTTGCCTCCTGCCCTGATTGTCTATGGCGGCTCATTGCTGCTGAGCGGCGCCATTGGCATGCGGTCAAGAAGCATTCCGCACGGCTCGACCGAAACCGGGGCACGAGAGGTGGCCTATTCAGGCCCGCTTATGGCGAGTGGTGCCGAGGTCCTGATCGGCTTCGCAGCGATCGTGCTGGGGATCCTGTCACTGGTACTGGTGCCGGCGTCGTCGATTCTGGTGCTGGTCGGGTTCCTCACGGTCGGGGCGGCGCTGCTGCTGATGAGCGCGAGCTTTGCCGGCGCGGTGCTGCGTCTGTTCACCGTGCCCTGACCCTCGATGCTCGGCCGAAGGCACCGGCCGCGAAAGCGGCCGGCCCTTCGGGGCGAGGTTCGTAACGCTGACGCGTGCAAGCTAGGGCCTGTCGTCAATTGAGCGGACGCCCGGTTCCGATTACATCCGATTACCGTCTTGCCCGGCCTTGGGCCGGGCATCCACGGGAGCCCGCGAAGGCCTGTGCCGTTTCTCGTGGATGCCCACGGATCAAGTCCGTGGGCTGAAGGCCCACGGGCCGAGCCCGGCCAAAGCGTTGATATATGCGAGCCAGCGCTGCTAATTGACGACACGCCCTAGGAAGGTGGATCAGAAATTCATTGCGCAATACGAGTGCCGTCATTGCGACCCCACGGGTCCGCGCGGAGTTTACCCTCCGGCCGCGCAGAGCGCGGACCCGGGGGCGCGGCCCGAGGATAAACTCCGCGAGGCAATCTCGGGCCACAAATGACCGAATGCGGTAGAGATTGCTTCCCGGCCCGCGCCGGGACCGGCCTCCGGCCTCCTCGCAATGACAATTCCTGTTAATTATGAAGCGAACTTATGGTTCAGCACATGATCCACAAGATCAGCGAAGCGTGGAAAATTCCGGCTGACCTTCTCGTTAGCCCCTACAACATAGAACGAGCCGCATGAACGCCCTCACCGACGGTCACAGGCCGCCGGGTCACCGCCATTTCTCCGTACCGGGCGAGAGGTCCTGGAATTGCCGGCTCACGCCAGATCCTCCAGCAGCGCTTTGGCATCCTTCAGATCGGCGGTGTCGAAACCCTCGGTGAACCAGCCGTAGACCGGCGCCAGGAGCGCGCGCGCCTCGGCGGGCTTGCCTTGATCCCGCCACAGGCGGGCGAGGCTGGTAGCGGCGCGCAGCTCCCACGACTTCGCCTCTTGCGAACGGGCTCGCTCGATCGCCCGCCAATAGGAAGCTTCCGCCCGATCCGGAGCGCTGGGGGTCCGGCGCAGGAGCAAATCGCCGATCAACCGGTGGACTTCGGGCTCCCATGTGGCGTCGCCCGTGCGCTCGAAGTGCACGATCGCGGCCTCGAGCGCCGTCAGCGCTTCATCGGTATTCCCTTGTTTTTCAAGGCATTCCGCAAATAGAGCATGCCACAAACCCAGGGCCGTCCCGATGCCGATCCTTCGCCCCTCGGCCAGAGCGCTCCGGAAAGCTTCTATGCGATCGTCTCCGCACTGTCCCGTTATCCAAGCATCGTGCCAGATTTCGAGCATCGAATTCGCCGCGCAGTCCCACGCAAACCCCTGCTCCCTTGCGACTGCCAGCTGCGCTTTGGTCCGCGCGGCCATCAGCTCGGGTTCCCTCCGCAGCATCCGCAGCCAAGCCTCGAATCCCAAAACCCAGCACAGGGTGAACGGATGAGCCACCGTCTGGGCCATCGAGAGGGCGCCGAGCCCCCGCTCGGACGCGCGATCAGGATAGCCGAGGTACCACAAGGCCAGCGACTCAATCGCCAGGGACGCCATGGCCGGGTCGACCATGAAAATCTTTGGCCCGCGGTGGCGCTCCGGGTCGTACAGGACCCGCACTTGAGCGGCGTGAGACGGCACTCTCGCGTATCGTCCGGACCAGCAGCAAGTGACGCAAGCGGCGTATTCGGCGAGCAAACGAAACTCGTCGCTCCCGAGCTTTGCCGCGAGGCTGGAAAGCTCCCGGGAAAGCGCCGACGCGGTCTCCAGATCTGGTCGAACGCGGTAATAGGTGCACAACCCCACGAGGCTACGAAACAGCTCGGGGGTCTCGCCGGCGCCCGCACACAGCTCCTTGGCTCGGGTGTAGGCGGCCTGCGCGTCGACAGATCCCCACCCTCGTATGGCGACAAGGGGGGCGCCGAGCGCGAGGCGGAAGTCGATCTCCCGCGAGATCCGCTCGGGCGTTTCCGGCAGCGAGCCGATAAGCTCGAGGCCCCTGGTCAAATGGGCGATCGCCTCGGCGTTGGCCGAGGCCGCCATCGCCCGCTCCGCGGCGCGGCGATAATATTGGATGGCGGGAGCGGGGAGCCCGGCGGTGGCATAGTGGTGTGCGACCAGTTCCGGCTGGGTCTCGGCCACTTCCGGGAACTCGCCTTCGAGCGCCTCGGCGATCCGGGCGTGGAGCGTTCGCCGGCGCTCGCGCAATAGGCTGGCATAGGCCGCCTCCTGCACCAGCGCATGCTTGAAGGTATAGACCGCGTCCGGGAATTCGCCGCGGCCGAACACCAGCTCCGCGCCGACGAGCCGGTCCAGAGCCTCCTGCAGCCGGTCGTCGGGCTGCTGGGCCACGGCGCTGAGCAACGGATAGGAGAACTCGCGGCCAATGGCGGCGCCGATCTGGGCGACCTCGCGCACCGGCGCCAGGCGATCGAGCCGGGCCATCAGCGAGTTGTGCAGCGTGCTCGGGATCGCCAGCGGCGGCAGCGCGCCGTCGAGCGCGTAATGCCCGTCCTCCTCGCGCAGCAGGCCGCTTTCGACGATGGTTTTGGTCAGCTCCTCGAGAAACAGCGGCACGCCGTCGGTGCGGGCGAGGATCTGCTCGAGGATCTCGGCCGGCAACGGCTTGCCGCCGGCCGACCGCGCGACCAGCGTCGTGCCCTCGCGGCGGCCGAGGCGGCCGAGCGGCAGTGTGGTGACATGCGCGTCGGCGGGCCAGGGCGGGGTGAACTCCGGCCGCGCGGTGACGAGAAGCAGCAATGGCAGCGTTGATGCCCGGCCGACGGTCAAGGTCAACAGCTCGAGCGAGGTCGGGTCGATCCAGTGCGCGTCCTCGAACAGCATCAATACCGGCTGCCGCGCCGCCAGCCGCGTCAATTGCGCCAGCAGCGCCTCGAACGTCTTCTCCTTGCGCCGCTGCGGCGTGAGGTCCGGGAGACAGTATTTGTCGCAGGTCGGAACCGACATCCGCTCGGCGATGAACCCGATCTCCTCGGCGCCCGCGTTGGACCGGGCGAGCAGCGCTTCAAGCTTGGTCAGCCGCGCTTCCGCCATGTCCTCGCGGCTCAAGCCCGCGGCGTGCTCGAGCTGGGCAATGAAGGGATGGAGCGCGCTCGCCTGATGATGCGGTGAGCAGAAATAGCGCACCCTCGTGTGCGGCTCGCCCGCCAGCTGCTGCAGCATCGCCTGCGCCAGACGCGATTTGCCGATGCTGGGCTCGCCGATCAGCACCACCACCCGGCCCTCGCCGGCCTTGGCCTGCTGCCAGCGGCGCTGCGATAGCGCCAGTTCTTCGTCGCGGCCGACGAGCGCGGTCAGCTCGCGCCCGTGCAATGCCTCGAAGCGGCTCTCGGCGGCGCTCTCGCGCACCACCCGGGACGCCGCCACCGGCGCGCCCAAGCCCCTGAGCTCGACGGCGCCCAGATCCGCGTACTCGAACAGACCGCCGGTCAGCCGCCGCGTGCTCGGCGCGATCACCACGGTCCCCGGCTCGGCCAATGCCTGCAGCCGCGCCGCGAGGTTGGGCGTCTCGCCGACCACTGCCTGCTCCTGCGAGGCACCCTCGCCGATCAGATCCCCGACGACCACCAGCCCGGTAGCGATGCCGACCCGCACCTGCAATGGCGCCGCCGCGACGGTGTCGAGCCCCGACACTTCCTCCACCAGCTTCAGCGCCGTGCGCACCGCGCGCTCGGCATCGTGCTCGTCGGCCCGCGGATAGCCGAAATAGGCCAGCACGCCGTCGCCCATGTACTTGGCGACAAACCCGCCGCCGCGCCCGATCACCTTGGCAACGCAGCGGTGATAGGCGCCGATCACCGCCCGCAGATCCTCCGGGTCGAGCCGCGCCGACAATGCCGTCGAGCCGACCAGATCGCAGAACATCACCGTCAGCTGCCGTCGCTCGGCCTCGACCCCCACCCTTCCCTCCCCCGCGGGCGGGGGAGCCCTCGGACGGCCGCCCGCCAGGGCGGGCGTTCCGGGGGTAGGGAGGGGGCTGCCGCCGACGGGCGTGCCGGAGTGGTCCGGTCGCAACGCGGCGATCGCGGCCAGCAGCCTGCGCCGATGGCCTACAAGATTGACGCCCAGCTCCTTCAGGTCGTCGGCCGTCAGCTCGCGCAGGACCTCTGCATCGATCGCGTTATCGTGGAATGCCGAGGCGTATTGTTCGAGCCCCAACCCTCGCAGCCAATTGGTGATATCGATCGGCATTGTCGGGGTTTGCGATCACCAGCCGAGGCGTCGCCGCCCCGGGCTATCCCGCGCGGTCATTCCCGATATCAACGCGGTCGAAGGCAGTCTGGAGGGCACAATCCGGACTCCCAACCTCCGGAGAGATACAGGGGAATAGAGCATCTCTAGGCTTTACCAAGGAACCGCAGGATTCGGCCGTTGACCTCCGCCGGCTTCTCCACGAGCATGAAGTGACCAACCTCTTCGACCCACTCGGCTTGGGAACCTGGCCCGAGGAAAGCTGGCACCTCTTTTATCGTCTCCGCATCGAGGGCGATGCAACCGTCTCTCCTGCCGTGCAGGTAGAGGGTAGGTTGAGAAAGTGGGCGGCCCCATACAGTTCGTTGCTCTTCCATCGCCTCGGGCGAGCCGAAACGAGCGGGACTGAATAACGCCCGATAGTATCCCAGGGCGGCTTGCAGGTTGGCCGGATTGCGCAGGCATTCTTTCACACGCGGCAGATCTTCATTCGCGTCGTAGCCGGGCGACCAGTCTGCCCAGAGACCGTCAATGAAAGCCAGGTCGTTCGCCGGCACGACCGCGTTGGAGATGTGCATCTGAAAGAACCAAAAGTAGAAAGAGCGCTTGATCTGCTCGAAACGGAAGGCGACTTGGCCGTAGACAGCGAGCGGCGGGACGTTCATGATGGCGCACCGACGCCAGCGCTGTGGCTCAAGCGCCGCGCCTCCGTAGGCCGCCGCCGCTCCCCAATCGTGCGCGATCAGCACGGCGTTACCGTCTCCGCCAAGCGCGCCGTGGAGGGCGACCACGTCGGTGCCAAGGGCGCTCGTTTGATAATTATTGTCAGGCGGGATTTCTGTCGGCGCGTACCCGCGCATGAACGGGGCGACCGACCGGTAGCCGGCCTTAGCCAGTTCGGGAAGGAGGTAGCGGTAGCTCCAGGGCGAGTCCGGGAACCCGTGCAGGCACAGCGCCAGCGGGCCCTCGCCCGTCTCCAGGTAATGAAATCGCAACCCGTTCGCTTGTACGACTGCCGTCTTAAATTCCGCCATGATGTCTCCTCCTGCTTGCGGGTCATTTAATTTAATGCGAGTTCAGACGAGGACCCAGCGGTCCAAACGTAGGCCCCGCGCCGGCGTTGGCGGACGAGGCTACAATCAAAAGTCCAACATCCTGCCGCAGCAGCGCGATGCTGGTCCCCGCCGATGCGTTTTCACTCTGCCGGAAACGCGGGCCGCGAGGACGAATGAGCCAGGATCATCCGTTTGACCGGCTTGGGCAACGACAAATCGCGCTCGCCGCCGGCAAGAGGCGATCCACATAGGCGGTCGGCTGCGCCAAGGCCTGGCAGCCGGCGCGAAGCAATCGCCGGCCGCCGCCTGCCGGCTGGACCGCGCCCGCCGCGCCCTTCGAATCGCTTGCGTTCGGACCCGAGTTTGCCGTCAGTCTTCGCCGATTACCGTGCGTAGTCGGTGCCCATGTCCCGCCGCCAGCAAACGCCTTTGGCCACGTCGCGTCCTGCCGGCGCGGCGCTGTGGACAACGCGGCTCGACCGCGGGACGACGATGCCGCTGTCGCGGCAGCTCGCCGCGGCGCTGCGCCAGGCGGTCGCCGAGGGCCGGTTCGGCGAAGGCGCGCGGCTGCCCTCGACCCGTGCCTTGGCGGCCGAACTGGGGATCGCGCGCAGCACCGTGGTTGCGGTCTTCGAGCAGCTTGCCGCCGAAGGCTATCTGACGGCGCGGCCGGGATCGGGGTATTTCGTACCGCCACCCTTCGCCGGACCGCCGCCCGCTGACCGCGGCCGCGAAACCGACCGCCCGCGTCCGCTCTCCCGCCAGGCGGCGTTGTTGCGGGCGTTGATGCCGCCGCCGCGCGGACGGCCGCGCCCGTTCGATCTCGGCGTTGCCGAGATCGACGGCCGCTTTATCGCCACCTGGAAGCATCTCGCCTCGCGCGCCCTGTCGGGCCGCTCGCGGCTGGCCTGGAGCTATGGCGATCCGCAGGGCGAAGCGACTTTGCGCCGGGCGATCGCGGAGTATCTGGCGGCGGCGCGCGGGGTGCGCTCTACGCCGGACCAGATCGTCGTCACGTCAGGCGCGCAGCAAGGGCTGAGCCTGGCGGCGCGCATCCTGATCGACCCGGGCGATGCGGCCTGGGTCGAGGACCCGTGCTACCGCTCGACCGTGGACATCCTGCGCGCGGCCGAGGCGCGGATCGTGCCGGTGCCGGTCGACGAGCAGGGGCTCGACGTCGCCGCCGCCGACCCCGGAGCGCCGCCGCCGCGGCTTCTCTACACCACCCCGTCGCGGCAATACCCGCTCGGCATGGCGATGCCATTGCGGCGCCGAGCGGCGCTGCTCGCCTGGGCCGAAACGGCCGGCACCTGGATCGTCGAGGACGATTACGAGAGCGAGTTCCAAGCGCCCGGCCGGATGCTGCCCGCGTTGCAGGGGCTCGACCGCGGCGGCAGGGTCATCTACCTCGGTACGTTCAGCAAATTGCTGTTTCCGTCGTTGCGGCTCGGCTACGCGGTGTTGCCGCAGGATCTGGTCGAGCCGTTCGCGGCGGCGCGGCACCTCGCCGATCGACAGAGCCCGGCGCTGGCGCAGACGATGATGACCGAATTCATCCTCGGCGGTCATTTCGCCCGCCACCTGAAGCGGATGCGGGCGCTCTACGCCGAGCGGCAGGCCTTCATCGTCGAAGAGGCAACCCGCCGGCTCGCCGGGCGGGTCGAAATCCGGCCTGGCGAATGCGGCATGTACCTGACCGCCTGGCTGCCGCCGCACTGGTCCGACATCGACGCCGCCGCCGTCTTGACGAAGGCCGAGGTCACCACCCTCCCGCTGTCGTCGCTGACCCTGGCGCGGCGGCGCCCGCCCGGCCTGGTGCTCGGCTATTCCGGATTCGGCGAGGCCGTGATCGCGAGCGCGATCGAACGCATGGCCCAGGCGTTCGAGACGCCAACCGGTCTGGTCAATCGCCCGGAACTGGCCCTATCGGGAGACCAGTAGCGCGGCCTAGGCTCTGCCCGGTCTTCGTCAGCCGGGAGATTGTCCGATGCCCGACAGCGGCGCTCCGCCCGCTTTTATCCCGAGCCCCCGCGTGCGCGTGCGCCGCCACCCGGAACGGGCGCATTACGACCGCGGCACGGTCTTCGCGATCCTCGATTCGTCATTGCTCTGCCATGTCGGCTATGTGATCGACGGTCTTCCTTACGTGACCCCGACCCTCTTCTGGCGCGACGGCGAGCGGCTCTATTGGCACGGCTCGTCGGCCAGCCGCATGCTGCGCCGGCAGGCCGCCGGCATCCCGGTCTGCGTGACGGTCAGCCACGTCGACGGGCTGGTGCTGGCGCGCTCGGCCTTTCGCCACTCGCTGAACTACCGGGCGGTGATGGCGTTCGGGCATGCCGCGATGGTAACCGACCCCAAGGCCAAAGAGGCCGGGTTCAACGCCTTTGTCGAGCGGCTCTACCCCGGCCGCACCGGGCTGATGCGCGCGATCCTGCCGCAGGAGATCAAGGCCGCGGCGCTGATGAGCATGGTCATCGAGGAGGCCTCGGCCAAGATCCGCGACGACGGCCCGCTCGATCTCGAAGGCGATTACGAGACCGATTGCTGGGCCGGCGTGATCCCGATCGCGCCGCTTGTCGGGGCGCCGATCGGCGACCGGCGGGTGCCGCCGCGCGGCAATCGCGAGCGCGAGATCGGGCATTTCGCGGAGCGCGCGGCGCTCGGCAAGGTGCTGCTGTCGCTGGCCCGGCGCGAGCGCCGCTGATGGTCTTGGCGCGCCCCGAAAAGCGGCAGCCGCGCGACCGCGACGCGCTGATGCCCGGCATGGGCCGCGGTCAGGTCACCCCGGGCGGCCGCCCGTAGCGCTGCCGCCAGCTCGCGATCCCGGCGAGCGGCTCGGCCGCGGTCAGCCCCCGCATCACGGCGCGGGCAAGGCAGTCGGCGGCGGCAGCGCCGAGCCGCAGCAATAACTCGGGCGCCGCCGAGGGCCCCTCGCCGGTGGCGAGCGCGAACACGCTGTCGCCGTCGAACGGCGTGTAAAGCGGCCGGATGGCGCGGGCGAGCCCGCCTTGCGCCATGATCGCCAGGCGCCGGCAGCCGCCCTTGTCGAGGGCGGCATCGGTGGCGACGACCGCGATCGTCGTGTTGCCGCCGACGGCGTCGCCGCCGCATTGCGAAAAATCCTCCGGATCGAGCGGCGCAACCGGGGTCGCCGGCTGCGGCTCGAGCTCGCCGGCGAGCGCCAGTTCGGCGGCCCAAAAGCGGCCGCAATCCGGCCGCACGGCCGAGCCCCAGCTGTTGACGGCGACGATGGCGCCAAGGGTGGCGCCGCCGGCAAGCCGGCAGGACGCGCTGCCGATGCCGCCCTTCAACCGGCCGGCGCGAGCGCCGAGACCGGCGCCGGCGTTGCCGAGCGCGAAATCCGCCGCCGCCGCGGCGGCGGCGCGTCGGCCGAGGGCGCGATAAGGCGGCTCGCCGCGCCACCGCCTTCGGCCGGGAAAGGCAAGGTCGAAGAGGATCGCGGCGGGGACGATCGGCACCCGCAGCGAGCCGACGGCAAACCCGCGGCCTTGGGCGGCCAACCACTCCATGACCCCGGCCGCGGCATCGAGGCCAAAGGCCGAGCCGCCCGACAAGACCACGGCGTCAACCCGGTCGACGAGCGCATCGGAACCGAGCAATTCGGTCTCGCGGGTGCCCGGGGCGCCGCCGCGGACATCGACCGCTGCGACCGCCGGCCGTTCGGTGAGCACGACCGTCGTTCCGGTGTGGTCCGCAGGGTCCTCGGCCTGCCCGACCAATATCCCCGACACGTCGGTGATCAGATTGCGCGCTCCGGCAGCACCCATCGTGATTCCTTCCGGTATGCCGCGACTGGGTCTCCTGCCGAATAAATCGTTAATACGAAGAACAATCTATACGAATAGTTGCGGATTTGATATCATCTCTCGCATTGCGAACGTGAGGGCGCAAAAATGAAGAACCTTGCTCTTGGGCAATTGCAGCGGCAGATCGAGGCGGTACGGCGCGAAGCCTATGCCGAAGGATACGCGGCCGCGATGCGGCAGGTGCTTGATTTTGTCGCCCGGCCGCCGGACGGCCCGGCCGCGTCGCGAAGCGCGCCGCCGGTCGCGCGATCCGAGCACTCGCACGCCGCTGCCGATGACCGGCCGCGGGTGCGGCGACCGTCGCACGGCACCAACGCCCGGATGGTCGCCGCCGTGCTCGAGGCGATCGCCCCGCGCGCCGCCCGGCCGAGCGAAATTCGCCATCTCCTGTGGCGCGAGCAGGGGGTCGCCCTAGCGTTCACGTCGATCCGTCACGCGCTCGGCCAATTGACCGCGCGTCACGCCGCCGAGCAGGTCGCCGGCAGCAGGACCTGGCGACATCTGGCGGCGGACGGCGCGACGGCGGCCGAATACGGCGGGCAGCTCAGGGTTTAGGGCGGCGTGCGCCGCTCCGCGGCCGGCCGCGCCGCCGCCCGAGGCCCAGTTCTTTGGCCATCGTCGAGCGGCGCTCGGAATAGGCCGGCGCGGTCAGCGGATGATCGCCGGGCAACTGCCAGCGCCGCAAATATTCGGCAATCTGCAACCCGTGTCGCGATCCGAGGTGGCGCCGCAAGGTCTGGCCGCGAAAGCCGCACTCGAGGCAGACGACATGGCTGTGCTGGACCGAGCGCTTGACCGGCACCGCCGGCTGTCGCGCCGCCTCGGCTTGGACCGGCGAGCCGAGCTGGCGAACGGCCTGCTCGACCGCGACGATCAGGGCCGAGAGCTGGTGCGGCGCCAGTTCGTGATTTCCGACATAGCTGGCAATGATCTTGGTGACCGGGCGCAAATTGGTGCTCCTGACCGTCCCTTCGCTAGCCATCACTAGTGTTCCCCCCAAGCCCGACGACGGGCGTTCTTGAATAGGGCAACCGACAAAAAAAATTAACGATTATTTTCGCGCTCGGTCAATCGCGACCGCCGGCGCGGCCCGGCCGCTCTTTTTTGGTGATCACCGCGCATGACCCCGGTGCGATCCCGAGCCTTGACGCGGCAATCGCTCGAATCGAAATTCGCCGGTCTGCGTGACGGAGGCCCGACCGCACCATGATCAAACGCTTTCATGCCCTTTATGTCGGCCAAATCGCGCTCGACAATATCGGGCGCGCCGGCACCCCTGCGGACGCGCGCCGCTATTCGAACGATCGCCTCTGCGAGGTCTTCTGGACCGCGCGCGACGTCGCCCGGTTGATGGACGAGCTCGGCTATTACGCGCTGTGGACGGCCGAACATCATTTCCAGCGCGAGGGCTACGAGTGCTTTCCGAACCTGATCCAGCTCGGGCTATGGCTCGCCACGCAGACGCGGCGGCTGAAATTCGGCTGCGCCTTCAACATCTTGCCGATGTGGCACCCGATCCGCCTGGCGGAAGATTATGCGATGGCCGACATCGTCACCGACGGCCGCGTGATCATGGGCGTCGGCCGCGGCTATCACACCCGCGAGGTCGAGACCTTCGGCGCGCCGCTCAGCGATGCCGATGCCAATCGCGCGATCTTCGAGGAGGGGCTCGAGCTGCTGCTGAAATGCTTCAACGACGAGTTGTTTTGCCACAAGGGCAGGTTTTTCGAATGCCCGCCGCCGGTTCCGTATCGCGGGTATCGGCTCGGCGACATCACGATGGTGCCGCGGCCGAAGCACCTGCCGGTCGAGATCTGGATGCCGATCGCCAGCGGCCGCACCATCGACCTGATGGCGCGCCGCGGTTTGAAGGCGATGGTGACGCTGAACGGCGAAAAGATCCTCGACGATGTGGTGCGCGCCTTTCATCGAGCCTGCCAGGAGCACGGACGGCGGATAGCGCTCGGTCAGGACATGATCTGGGGCGCCGGCCTTTACCTCGCCGATAGTCGGGAAGCGGCGATGCGGCGGGTCGAGCCGGCCCATGACGAACGCTACAAATGGTTTGCGCCGTTTGGTTTTGTCCGCTATGCCGACGAAGAGGGCCGCACCTGGGGAACACCCGGCGCGCCGGCGCGGGTGCCCGCGCTCGCCGATGGCGTGGCGCAAAAGGCCTGGTTCTGCGGCCCGCCCGCCGAAGTCATCGCCGGCATCAAATCGATCGAGGCCAAATATCCGGGGCTCGAGGACTTCATGATCCACTGGGCCGAGGGCCTGCCGCCCGACGAGTTCAAAGATCAGCTCCGCCGGTTCGCCGACGAAGTCATGCCGGCCTTCAACCGCTCATGAGCGCGGAAGCGAAAGCGGGGGCGCCGGTCAACCGGCGCCGGCAGATCCGGATGACGGCGGAGGAGCAGGCGGCGTTTCTGCGCGAGAACGGCAAAGCGGCGCTCGCCACGCTCGACCGCGACGGGTTCCCGCATGTCGTGGCGATGGGCTACTTCTTCGCCGACGGCGCCTTTTTTATGACCTCCTATGCCAAGGCGCAGAAGGTGCTGAACATCCGGCGCAACCCGAAGGTCGGGCTGCTGGTCGAGAGCGGCGATGCCTATGGCGAATTGCGCGGCGTGATGGTGCGCGGCACCGGCGAGATCATCGACGACACCGAGGCGGTGCGGGCGGCGATGCGGCACCGGCGCGGCGCCGGCGGACGCGGCTCGGACCGCGCCGTCGACAGCGCGTCAAAGCGGGTGCTGCTCAAGGTGACACCGGACAAGATCAGCAGCTGGGATCACGCCAAGCTCGGCGGCCGCTACTAGATCGGGTTCCCGCCGCGGCTCACGTCTCGTCGAACCGCACCACCGCGATCGGCGGCAGGCGCGCATCGAGCGTCTGCCATGAGTTGCCGCGATCGGCCGACGTCCACAGCCCGCCGGTGGTCGAGCCGAAGGCAAGACGTTCGCCGCTGCGATCGACCGCAAGGGCATGCCGCCAGACCAGATCGTAGGCGTGACGCTGCGGCAGCCCGTTGCGCAACACCTCGAAGCTGGCGCCGCCGTCGCGGGTGCGCGCGATGCAGAGCCTGGCATCGACGGCGATGCGGCGCTCATCCTTGACTGCCGGAACGAACCACGCGGTCAGCGGATCGTGCGGGTGGGCCGCGACGGCAAAGCCGAATTTCGCCGGGCGGATCACGGCGAGCTCGCGCCAGCCGGCGCCGCCGTCTTCCGAGCGGAAGACGCCGTTGTGGTGCTGGCACCAGACGGGATGGGCGGCGCAGCACGCGAGCCGGTGAATGTCCTGCGCGATCGGGTCTTCGCGGCGCTCGGACGGCATGTATTCGGCGTACATGCCGCGGTTGATGATCCGCCATGACCGGCCGCCGTCGCGGCTCGCCCACAGCCCCGCGGTCGAGACGCCGATGCGAATGTCGTCGGGATCGCGCGGATCGACCAGCACCGAGTTGATGCCGGGTTGCTCGCCGCCGGCGACGCCCGCCCACTGCCGGCGCTCGGGCATCTGCCACAGCGGCTCGTTCAACGACCAGGACTGGCCGCCGTCGTCGGACCGGAACAGGCCGCCCGGCATCGTCCCCGCCCACAAGCGGCCCGGCACCCCGCCCGTTTCGAGCGTCCAGATCGTGCCGAGCGACCAGGGGTGCGGATCATCGCCGGCCGCCGCGGGCTTGGGCGGAAACGCCGGCGCCGGCAATTCGCGCCATCCGGCGCCGCCGTCGCGGCGCCACAGCTTGGCGCCGAAATGGCCGAGATCGAGCGCCGCATAGAGCGCCTGGCCATCGCGCAGCACCGCCGTCACCGGATCGCCGAGAAAATGCGTCTCGACGATATCCCAATGGGCGCCCTGGGGCGCCAGCTCGAACAGGCCCTTGCGGGTCCCGACATAGAGCCGCTCTGGCATCGCTTCCCCTATCCGCCGGTCAACGCCTGGAAGACATGGATCTCGTCGTTCTCGCCGACCGCATCGCCGAGCCGGAGGCGATCGCGCAGCGGCTCCCCGTTGCGGTAGATCGCCACGTGCCGGCGCAGCGTCCCCTGGTCGTCCAGCAGGTAGCCGCGCAAGGCGGGGTGCTCGGCGAACACGGCGGCAAGGGCCGCAGCGACCGTGGCGCCTTCGACCCGCATGTCCGGTACCCGCAAAAACCGCCGCAGGACCGGGGTGAAGGTCACGTTCGGCATGCCGCCGCTCCGTCGCTCGCCGCGCGACACGAATAACCGCCCTTCTGCTGCCGGAATCGCATC
Organism: uncultured Alphaproteobacteria bacterium; assembly: GCA_963772295.1. GTDB lineage: Bacteria > Pseudomonadota > Alphaproteobacteria > ATCC43930 > CGMCC-115725 > AP-15. Next base: position 730,076 of record CAVYWO010000012.1, on the reverse strand, counting down.
CGAGGACCTCGATCGGAGACTCTCGCCTTGATCCTTGTTGCCGATATCAACATGCTTTCCCTTGTGTCAAATGCCAACCGCGAGGTCACGGCGTCGTAAGCCGCCAAATTTCCGGAGGTTTCCGATGAAGAAGGTCGAGATCGTCGAGTACGGCACGCCGGAAGTTGTCGCCCATTGCGTCGAGGCGCCCGATGTCGGATCCCCGGGACCGGGTGAGGTGGTCTTCGAGGTGCTGGCCTTTCCGATCAACCCGGCTGATATCTCGTTCTGCCGCGGCACCTATCGCCTGCGGCCGGCGTTGCCGGCGACGCCCGGGGCGGAATGCATCGGCCGGGTCGTAGCGGTCGGGGCCGGGGTCGGCGACATCCGGCGCAGCGACCTCGTCATCAATCTGGAGCGCGAGAATTGGGTGCAGCGCCGCCGCATTCGCGCCGAGGATGCGATTCCGGTGCCGGCGGGCATCGACTTGCTGCAGGCCGCAATGCTGCGCATCAACCCGGCGACGGCGCGGTTGCTGCTCGAAGACCCGGTCGACCTCGAGCGCGGCGACTGGGTGATCCAGAACGTCGCCAATTCGGCCGTCGGGCGCCACCTGATCGTGCTCGCCAGGGCCAAGGGCGTGCGCACCCTCAACGTCGTGCGCCGCGACGATGTCGCCGCCGAATTAGCGGCGCTCGGCGCCGATGTCGTGCTCGTCGACGGGCCCGATCTGGCGCACCGCGCGGCCGTGGCGACCGGCGATGCGCCGATCCGGCTCGGCATCGATGCGGTGTCGGGCGAGGCCTTGAAGCGGATCGCGGACTGCGTCGCCGCGGGCGGGGTGACGGTCACCTATGGCGCGATGAGCGGCGCCGACCCCGTCATCAGCCGCGCGGCGCTGTCGAGGCGCGTCATCCTCAAGAGCTTCATGCTCGGCGACGGCCTCGCGCAACGCACCGGGGCAGAGGTGCGTGCGATCTACGCCGATCTCGCCGGCAAAATCCGCGACGGCCGGTTGCGGGCGCCGATCGACGCCACCTATCCGATCGACCAGATCAAACAGGCCCTCGCCCACGCCCAGCGCGGCGGCCGCCACGGCAAGGTGCTGGTGCTGCCGAACGGCCCGCTGTGAGCGGCCCGATGATTGTTGACGCTCCACCAAAACGCGCGACAGTCTCGAATGGGTGCCACCACACGAATCGCCTGGTGCGACGCGACATTCAATCCATGGGTCGGGTGTCTGCGCGTCTCGACCGCGTGCGACCGCTGCTATGCGGCGGCGCTTTCATGGCGCTTCGGGTGGCGCGATCCCACAGGGCGCGACCTGTGGAACGTCGGCGCCGACCGCAAACGCACGAGTTCGGCCAACTGGCGCGGGCCGCTCCGCTGGCACGAACGCGCGCAGGCCGAAGGCACGCGACGGCGTGTCTTCTGCGCCAGCATGGCCGACGTCTTTGACAATAAAGTGCCGACATCATGGCGCGCGGATTTGTGGTCGCTCATCCGCTCGACGCCGGCGCTCGATTGGTTCTTGCTCACGAAAAGACCGCAGAATATTTGCGACATGCTGCCGACGGATTGGGGCGAGGGCTGGCCGCACGCCTGGCTTGGGACCACGACGGAGAACCAGGAGGAAGCGAATCGCCGCATCCCGCACCTTCTCGCCGTCCCGGCTGCGGTCAGGTTCCTCAGCGTCGAACCCATGTTGGAGCCGGTCGATCTCGCGCCGTGGCTGGCGCTGCCGTCTCACGACATGAGGGCGCCAATTTCCTGGATCATCGTTGGGGGCGAATTGGGCGGCGGCGCTCGCCCCATGCATCCGGATTGGGTCCGGGGCCTCCGCGACCAGGCGCACGCCGCCGGCGCCAAGCTCTTCGTCAAGCAGATTGGCAGCAATCACGCGCTCTGGCCGGGTGTCACCGGCAAGGGCGAAGACCCGGGACAATGGCCGGCCGATTTACGGGTGCAGGACCTCCCGCCATAAGGTCCTCCCCGCTCATCGCGCGGCGGCTGGTCGCCGGGGCGAACACGCGGTCGACGCCGGCGCCGGGGACATTGGCACCTTGATCCCGTCAGCCTCGGCCGGACCGGGGCGCGTGCTCCACCGCACCGCCGATGACGGGCAGCATATTCCGAAAAGGCGCTGCGCGCCGATTCCGGACCTTCCCGCCCTCACCCAGGGAGCGGGGAGGTTCGACCCTCAGCCGCGGGTCGAAATTTTCCATGATGTCGGCGCGCCCGCCAAAGGCGCCAAAGCTCATCCCGCCGCCGACATATTTGCCGAGGGTCGTCAGGTCGGGGGGGACGCCGTGCACCTCCTGCAGCCCGCCCGGCGCCAGCCGTGAGGTCATTACCTCGTCGAAGATCAGCAGCGCCCCGGTTTCGTCCGCCATGGCGGGCAAGCCGGCGAGAAATTCGCGCTCGGCCGGCATGCAGCCGGTGATCGCCCGCGCGACGCTTACGGCCATCAGAGTGGCCTCGGTGCCGGCATTGGTGAACCGCACCAGCTCGATCGATGGGAAGCGGCGGTGACCTCCGCCGCGAGCCGCGTCTCGGTCGCGCCGTGCGCCCCGAGCCGAGGCTCTCAGCAGCGTAGTGGCGATCGCTTGGCGAATCGTCGGACGCGAATGCCGGCAGATTCTGGCGATGAACAGGCTCAGGCACTTCGCACCCGCGACACCCGTGCGAGCGACCGCGATTATTTGTAGAAGATGTCGACGCTGCCGTCGGTCGCGGAGTCGCTGACTCTGACGCAGTGCTGCCCGCAATCCTTCACGGCGTCTTGAGCGGTCCACGTGATCGAAGGAGTCGTGGCGCCGCAGGCGATGGCGATATTGTGCATCGCGGTAGACTGAATGTCGGGATAGTCAGAACAGTGCTGGAGACTGTACGCCTCGAGGGTCTCGGCGCACCACGTCAATTGCTGGACATTCTCGATGGGCAAGCTGGTATTGGCGACCCCCTGGAATTCGCAGTTATACGTAAACTCGCTTCCCGACTGTCTGGTCAGCGTCATGACGCCGACCAGCGTCTGGCCGACGCTCACACGGACCGGCGAAGTATGGAATGCGTGGCCTTGCTGTCCGTCGGCATACCAGCTTGCCACCGACCAGTAATTGCCGCCGCCTGCCGCCGACGGCCCCCACGCGAGGACCGGCTGGTAGATCATCGTGGAGTTTTGGATGCCGTTGAACAGGAAGATCGTCTGTCCGGATTGTGTCTTCGGCACAGGCGGGACCACCCAGGTGGTGCGGAAGGACGAGAGAGGATGTCCGGTGTTGTTGCTCCAGAACGCATAGGCGATCCAGCCGCTGCCCAGGGCGGCCTTGACCGCCTCGGGAACGAAGACGTTCGTCGGCATCAGCGGATGCGGCCCCGGACGCGATGGGATCTCCCCAAGATCGGCCACGAGAGCCCCACTCGGGTCGATCTTCTGCGCGCGGCCCTGCACCATACGCAGCGAATGCCCAGATTCGATTAGGTGGACAAGCGACTTTGGCCTGAAGCCGCCCGGAGTGAGAACCTGTTCTTCTGCCATCTGCTGGCTCATCTGATGTCTCCTCGTTGAGAAGGATAGTGTGCAAGTACGGAGGACGCTTTAGTGCCGCAGGGGATTCATCCGATCGCTTCCAGATGAACGCCCTCCTCCGACGATCGTAGGATCGTTCAAGAGATCGGTCGAGGTGTGTGAGGTAATTCACACTGGCACAAATTAGCTCGGCACCCGAACCCGAGCGGCGGCAACTCTATGGAAGGGTCTGCCCATGCCAGCAATGTTCGAGCGCAGCGGGAGCCGTGACCGGCCGAGGCACCGGCTGCCCGGCTGGCGAGCCTATACCTGCAACCGGCGCCGGCAAGAATTTGTTTGCGCCGGCCGCCGGGCGCGCCCAAATTGCTCATCATCGCTTGCAGCGGTCGAGATGGATCCGATTAAGGCTGCGTTGATCGGTCTGCTAGCCCTGACGGCGGCGCAGGACTGGGTTCTTCTGGTCGGGGCCGCAGAACCGGGAGGCGATTTCATGCCAAAAGATCGCAAGGCCGCTCAGGAGAACACCAGCAAACCCAGGCCACCCGAGGAGGACCTCGTGATCACCCCGGCGGGGCCTGTGCGCAAGAAAAACGTGCACAAGGTCGGGCCGGACCAGGCTGTGCGTCGCAACAAGGATGGAACCTATACAATCGTTCCGAAGACTGATTCGCAGTAATACCCCCTTCCTGCGGCGGTCATCGTCGAGACCGTTGAACCCGGTTGCCAACCCCGCCGCTGGCCCTTCCCATCGATCGGGTTCGACAGCCCATGACCAACACGCTCAGCGCGACAGCACCCTTCCCAGACCGACCAAAATCACCCTCGCGCCACTCACATAGCCAGCGTCCCCGTCCGAAAACGAGGAAGCGGCTCAGAGCCTCGCGTTAAATCCCCATAGACCGACCCCACCCTTGGGCGCAAACTCCCCCCGCGGTTTCCTCCTTTGCGGCTTTGCGGACGCTGGAGCTTCACAATGCGAGCGTTTGCCGGAACCCTCGTTGCGGCGGCTATTCAGGCGCCGCTTTGGTCTGCTGCGGCAGCCGGCACGCCGACCGTCCAGTACTGGCACGTCTGGACCGACGCGCCTGGAGAAAGCCATCAAAACCGCTGTCGGCTGCATGATTTCGTGCTGAAAAGCATGGAGCCACCCGCCTCGCCGCAATGGCAGGATCGCATCGCGACGAGTGGCGCGACGGTGATTGTGACCGTGCAGCCGGTCGGGTGGACGGGCTTTTGGCACGAAAACCCGAAGCCACAATGGATCATTCCGCTGTCCGGCCGCTGGTTCGTGCAAACCATGGACGGGAAGCGTGTGGAAATGGGGGTCGGCGAAATCTCGTTCGGTGAGGACCAGAACACGAGGCCGAACGCCCAGGGTTTTAAAGGGCACCTGTCGGGAACGGTCGGGAATGCGCCGGTGGTGCTCATGGTCGTGCAGATGGCTGACAAACCGACCATCGGCCAACCCTGCCACCTCAAATAGACCGGAACCTCGACCTGGAGCGCGACGACTGCACCGGCTAGCCCGCGTCGACGAGGATCGCCACGAGCGCCAAGGCCGGCGCGGCCTGGGTGCGGTGGCGCTCGAAGCTGGCGAGCGCGGGCGACCAGCTCATAGCCTGGCGGCCCTGCCGATCCGTATCACTATGGCGTGAGCCGGGGCCGATGATTGCAAGTCCGTCTCAACGTCCAACGAGCGTGAGCCCGGCGGCACCGATAGTGCAGGTGTCGGAGCGGCGCTTGAATGCAGACGGGTTAGCCAACGAGACGTGCAGGATGCCAACCCCTATAGCCTGGATGGTCGTCCGCGATCGGCAATGTCACAACCGAGCCGGTCGCCGCGGAATGGTAGAGCGCAGTGACGAGCTCCACAGAGTAACGGGCGTCGCTCAGGGTTACCGGAAGCACGCCTCCCGTCGTCAGCGCCTGGTGATAGGCGTCCATCAGGCCCGCGAACCAGGACGGCACGAAGCCATGGCCGGCCAGCGCATTGGCGATGCGATCGGCGGCCTCGGGCGAGGCCGGCACAATCTCCCAAGGATCGTCGCCGGGAGTATAGGGCGCCTGCGCGCTTTCGAACGTGACATGCTCGAAGCACAAGCGCAGCCGGCTGATCTCCTTGTGCGAGCCGAGCGTGGCAGCAAGTGAAGCCAGCGCACCACTCTGCATGACGAGGCTCGCGACGGCGCAGTCCTCGACCTCGACCGGATTGACGCGCGTCGCCGTGCGCGCGAACACCGATGCGACCGGGCCCAGCAAATAGGTCAGTAGGTCGTGCATATGGACCGCCTGGGACAGCAATACGCCGCCGCCGGCGCTCTCCCATCGCCCGCGCCACGGCGTCCCGTAGTAGTCAGGGGCGCGTTTCCAGGCCGTCTCGGCGGTGGCGAGGTAGGGCCTCCCGGCAGCGCCGCGATCGATGATCCGCTTGGCCTTTTGCACCCCGTTGCCGAAGCGGTATTGAAAGATCGGCAGAAAGCGGCCAGCCGCCTGGCGTTCGGCGGCGATCAGCCGGTCGATCTCGGCGAGCGAGATGGTCGCAGGCTTCTCGCAGACGACCTCTTTGCCGGCCGCCAAGGCCGCGAGGCTCTGCGCGCAATGGAGCGTCGGCGGGGTGCATAGGTCGATGATGTCGACCTCGTTCATGCGCAACACGTCGTCGAAGGATCCGGTGCGCCGCGGGATTGAGAATTCGTCGCCGAGCCGAGCGCACCGCTCGGCCTCGATGTCGCACACCGCGACCACCCGAAACTTGTCGGGATGCTGTCGATAACCGTCGGCGATATGAGCGCGTCCGATGCCGCATCCGACGACAGCGACGTTCCAAACCCGGCCTTCCGACATGAGGGCGTCCGTCAGGATTCTTCCGCCAATGCCTGAGCCTTGAGGGCGAGCTCCATCGCCTTGAAGCATCGAGCTTCCGGCATCGCCGTCTCGGTTCGCTGCACGATATCCTGAACGAGCTGCCGGCCGTAGGGCAGCTCCACCGCCAAGCAATCGATGCGATGCACGCCCTCGCGATTGACGAGCAACAGATGGTCGGCGCCGGGTTGTCCCGCTAAATCCACGTATTTTCTCAGCTCGATATAGCCTTCCGTGCCGAGGATGACGAGCCTGCTGTCACCCCAGGCCGGGAGACCGTCCGGGGTGAACCAGTCGACCCGAATATAGCCCGTGGCACCCTGGGTTCGCAGCAAAATCTCCCCAAAATCCTGAAGCTCGGGAGTGTCGGGGTTGGCGCGGTTGGCAACCGTCGCTGCGATGATCTCGGCCTCGGGCGCGCCCGTTAAGAACAGAAACTGCTCGCATTGATGCGACCCGATGTCGGTGAGGATTCCCCCGGTCTGTTGACGGCGGAAGAACCATTCGGGCCGTTGCGCCCTATCGAGGCGATGCGGCCCCAGGCCGGTGATACCGATCACGCGACCGATCGCTCCGACCGAGACGAGTTCGCCCGCGTGCACCGTGCAGCGCGACCCGAAATGCTCGGAATAGCAGATCGAATAGATGCGCCCGGTCTCATGCTGGACCTTGCGCACCTCTGCAAGCTGTGCCAGCGACGTCATGCCCGGCTTGTCGACCATGAAGTCCTTGCCGTGGCGCATGGCCGAGATGGCGAGAGCGGCGCGCTCACACGGAATGGCGGCGCTGACGATCAGGGCGATGCCGTCGTCTTCCAGGATATGCCGCGCGTCGGCAACGCGCCGCGCCTGCGGATAGCGCTCGGCGAAAGGCCTGGCCAACCTATCCTCGGAGGCGTGAAAGGCTACAAACTCGGCGCCCTCCCGGCATATGAGCTCCACTTGCCCACAGATATGGGGATGGTCCAGGCCGATCGCCGCAAATCGAAGAGAGGTCATCTTATCCGAACCTTTATAATCGTTCCTCGCCGACATACCTGAAATGTGCGCGACGACAGGGAAGCGGATAGTGTCGACAGTACCATTAGAACATTTTCCGAAACCCAGGAAGTCGGGGCAATGATCGCCCTGTCTGGCGTCTCGGACTGGAGCGCGAATTGCACTTCATGCGGCAGGTGCGGTCAAAGAATCCGTCAGCCCACTGAATAGGGCGCCGATACAAGGGTCTCGCCGGAAATAACCCTGGGCAAATCCGGCCTCGCGCTCGGCGGTGATGACCGGCGGTGAGCTGCGCTAAACCTGGCGGCGGCGGGTTTGGCGTGGCGGCGGGTTGTTGGCGGCGGCGACCTCTTTGAGGTGGGCGAGGCATTGCCCGCGGTCGGGCGCGAAATCCTCCGCCTCCCACCAGTCCTTGACCTCTGCGAGCAAGCGGCCGACGCGCTCGCCCGGCGGCAAGCCGAGAGCCGTCACGTCGCGGCCGGCGAGCGGAAAAACGGGCGGCGTCCATCCTTTGGCGAGGGCCAGGAGCTCGGCAAGCCGATCCCGGCCGATCTTCCCATCGGCCGCCAGCAGCAGCGCCAGATCGCGAAAATCTTCGGCGCCGAGCCGGTAGAGGGCGCGCCGCCGGGCGCGTCGATCGCCCTCCGGATCGAGCCGCCAGGGCGGGGCGAGGCGTTGCAGCCGATCGCGCCAGGCATTGGCAAAACGCAGGCGCTGCGCCAGGGCGGCGGCGCCGCCGCGGTCGACCTCGACGAGGGCGGCGAGACGGCGCAGCGGCTCGGGCTCGGGCTCGGCCGCGATCATCGCGCCCAGGCGGTCGAGCCGGCGCGCTTCGGGCAGCACCACGGCAAGGACGCCGTCCGCGCGCATCATCTCGACGGCCGCCAAGGCACCCGGGCTTTCGAGCAGCCGCACCAGCTCATGCGCCACCCGCTCGGCCGACAAGCCCGGCAACAGATGGGCGGCGGCGCGGCAGGCGGCCCGTGCCGCCGCATCGCCCGCCGCTTTCGCGGGGGCAGGCTTGGCTGCGCCGAAGCGGGCTTCGAACCGGTAATAGCGCAACAGGCGCAGCACGTCCTCGGCGATCCGGGTCGCGGGGTCGCCGACAAAGCGGACGCGACCGGCGGCAAGATCGGCAAGGCCGCCGACCGGATCGTAGACGGTGCCGTCGTCACCGAGAAAGATGGCGTTGATGGTGAAGTCGCGACGCGCCGCGTCCTCCGACCAATCGGCGTCGAAGGCGACGCGGGCATGGCGGCCATCGGTCTCGACGTCGCGGCGCAAGGTCGTGATTTCAAAGCGCCGCGGCGGCACGACGGCGGTGACCGTGCCGTGCGCCAGACCGGTCGGCACCACCTTGATGCCGGCCTGCCGCAGCAGCGCCACCACGCGATCGGGTGCGGCCGGGGTGGCGATGTCGAGGTCGTCCGCCGCATCCGTGCCCGGTCCGGCGAGCAGCGCGTCGCGCACCGCGCCGCCGACAAAGCGGGCTTCGGCGCCACCGGCCGCGAGTGCCGCAAGGACCGCCTGCGTCGCCTCCTCCTTTAGCCATCGCGGCAGCGCGATCCGCGACCGCGACCCGCTGCGAGCGCCGGTCATCGCCGGGTCGCGGGTTCGATATGGCCGGGAATGATGTGGCCGTCCTGCCAGCGCGGCGCGACGTAGGCGCCCTGCTGCGTGGTGCCGAAGCCGACGGTCACGACGAACAGCACGATCGCCAAGAGCGCCGCACCGGCCGCGGCGAGCCATGCCCAGGGCACCGCCATCGCGGCACTGGCCGCACCCTCGCGCCGCCCGCCGAGTGCGGCGATCCACAGCAAATAGACCCCGGTCGGCAGGATCAGCGGCAGAACGATCGTGAGCCCGACCCTGAGCATCTCGTCAACCGGCCAGCACCTCGGCCAAATTCACCAGCATGCCGGCGGTCGCGCCCCAGATGTTGCGGTCCTCGAACGGCAGCATGAAAAACACTCGCACGCGTTGGTCGAAGATCCGCTCCGTACGGCAATGATTGGCCGGGTCGAGGACAAAATCGAGCGGCACCTCGAACGCCTCGGCGACCTCGAACGGGTCGATCTTCAGCGGGAACGGCACGCGGACGACGCCGACCACCGGGGTGATCTCGAACCCGGTCCCGGTGACATAGGTGTCGAGCCGGCCGATCAAGGTCACATGGTCGCGCGACAGCCCGACCTCCTCCTCGGCCTCGCGCAGCGCCGTGGCGCGCGCATCGAGATCGCCCGTCTCGATGCGGCCGCCCGGGAAGGCGATCTGCCCCGCATGCGCGGAAAGATGGGCGGCGCGTCGGGTCAACAGCACCGTCATGCCCTCGGCGCGGTCGATCAGCGGCACCAGCACCGCCGCCGGCCGCAATTCGAGGCTGGGCGGGGTCATTCCGGGGTTGAGTTCGTGATCGCCGCGCAACGCCCGCCGGAGTGCCGCCGCTTCGGCCGGGTCGGCGGTGCCGCCATAGCCGCGCCGGCCGGGTGCGGCACGGCGCGCGAAGCGCGCCACCACTCCCTCCCGCGTCACCCGCTTCCGATCGCTCACCGCGCGCCGTCGCCCTCGCTCCGGGTCCGCCGAGAATATAGGATACCGGTTCGCCCGGCGCAGCGGCGGATGGCCCGAAGCCTTGTCACAATCTCGTCCAGATTGGTGCGCAGCATCGCTCCGTGCCGCCCGCGCGCCGGACCTCGATCCGGCGGCGTCGCCGCATCGGCAGGAGATGGTTGAGAAATTGCCCGGGGTGGGGTTTTCTCACAGGCGCACCCGCCGCAGCATTCGAAGAGGGGTCGCAGCGCTTGCCGTCTTCCATACCGATCGACGCCGCCTCGGACGATCTCGTCGCCACCGTCGAAGCCTTGGGCCACACCCTCGACCTCGTCCGCCGGCGCATCGGCGCCGTCATCTTTGGTCAGCGCGAGGTCGTCGAACAAGCCCTGATCGCGCTCCTCTGCGGCGGGCACACCCTCTTGATCGGGGTCCCGGGTCTGGCCAAGACCAAGCTTGTCGAGACGCTCGCGGCGGTGCTCGGGCTCGACGAAAAGCGCATCCAATGCACGCCCGACCTGATGCCGGCCGACATTCTCGGGTCCGAGGTGCTCGAGGAAAGCGAAAGCGGTCGCCGCTCTTTCCGCTTTATTCGCGGCCCGGTGTTCTGCCAGCTGTTGATGGCCGACGAGATCAACCGGGCAAGCCCGCGCACGCAATCGGCGCTGCTGCAGGCGATGCAAGAGGGCCGCGTCTCGATCGCCGGTCAGTATCACGCGTTGCCGCAGCCGTTTCACGTGCTGGCGACGCAGAATCCGCTCGAGCAGGAGGGTACCTATCCGCTGCCCGAAGCCCAGCTCGATCGTTTTTTGCTGCAGATCGATGTCGATTACCCCGATCGCGAAGCCGAGCGGCAGATGCTGCTGGCCACGACCGGGATCGCCGAAGCGGCGCCGGCCGCGACGATGACCGGCAACGAAGTCCTCGCCGCGCAGCGTCTGGTGCGCCGGGTGCCAATCGGCGAGAGCGTGATCGAGGCGATTTTGTCGCTGGTCCGCTCGGCGCGCCCCGATGACGCGGCGGCGCCGGACGTGCGCCGCTTCGTTTCATGGGGGCCGGGACCGCGCGCCAGCCAGGCGCTGATGCTGGCCTGCCGGGCGCGGGCGCTGATCGACGGCCGGTTGAGCCCGTCGGTCGACGACGTTGTCGGGCTGGCGCCTTCGGTGCTGCGGCACCGCATGGCGGTCAGCTTTGCCGCCCGCGCCGAAGGGATGACGGTGGCGCGCTTGATCGAGCAGATTTTGGCGCCCTACCGGTGACCGCGGCGCTGCCCAGGCCGCAGCGCTTGTTCGCGACCGGCGGCGAGGCCCCGACGGCACCGCTGCGCGAACGCGCCGAAGAGGCCGCCTCGCGCTTGCCGCCGCTCCTGATCGCGGCCGAGCGCGTCGCGGTGACGGTGGCCCAGGGCGTGCACGGACGCCGCCGCGTCGGTCAGGGCGAAACCTTCTGGCAGTTCCGCCAATATGAAGCCGGCGACGCGGCGACGGCGATCGATTGGCGCGAGAGCGCCAAATCGCAGCGGCTCTATATCCGCGAAAGCGAGTGGGAAGCAGCGCAAAGCGTGTGGCTGTGGCGCGACGCATCGGCGTCAATGGACTACAGCGCGGCCGGCCACTTGCCCGGTGCTGCGTGGCCCAAGAAGCGCGACCGTGCCGAGTTGCTGCTGGTCGCGCTCGCCAGCCTTTTGGTCCGCGGCGGCGAGCGGCTGAGCCTCGTCGGCAGCGGCGTCGCGCCGATGCGCGGCCGGGTCGCGCTGTCGCGGCTTGCCGAGCTGATCGGCCACGAACCGCCCGACGCGCCGAGCCTCCCCGCCTTCGAGCCGCTGCCGCGCGCCGCCCAGCTCGTCCTCTTTGGCGATTTTCTGTCGCCGCTCGATGCGGTCAACGCGGCTGTTGCCCAATTCGCCGCAAACGGGCTCGCCGGCCACATGCTGCAGATCGTCGATCCGGCCGAAGAGGATCTGCCGTTCGACGGCCGCGTCCGCTTTGCCGGCGTCGAGGAGCGCGATGAGGTGGTCATCAGTCGCGTCGAAAGCATTCGCGACGATTATGCCGAGCGCTTTCACCGGCACCGCGACGGGCTCGCCGCGATCGCCGCGAGCTTGGGCTGGACCTTCGGCACCCACCGCACCGACCGTCCGCCGGAGCTCGCCCTGCTGGCGCTTTACGGCGCCCTGGCGGCCGGGCGCCGGCGGCCGGGGTGGCCGCGATGACGCGAGAGGGCCGAGTTAGCCTGCCACCGGCTGGCGCCGACCCGCAGGGAATGAAACTCAGCCGCTGTCATCGCGAGGCGCCGACAGGCGCCGCGGCGATCTCGTCGTCGCGGAGTCGAGGGGGTCGGGATTGCTTCGTCGCTCCGCTCCTCGCAATGACCACAGAGGTAGGCGGGCGCAGTCGGGACGACCAGTCGTTGTTTTTTTCTAGGCTGGATCCCTGACCGATGTTGGCGCTCGGTTCGCTCGCCTTTGCTTCACCCTGGCTGCTCGGCGCCTTGATCGCGCTGCCGATCATCTGGTGGTTGTTGCGGGTCACGCCGCCGGCGCCGCGGCGCATCCCGTTTCCGCCGATCCGGCTGATTTTGGGACTGGTGCCGCGCGACGAGACGCCGGCGCGAACGCCGCTCTGGCTGATCATCTTGCGCACGACGCTGGCGGCGCTCGTCGTCCTCGCCGTTGCCCATCCGCTGGTCAACCCGCAAGGGCACCTCGCCGCGACCGGCCCGATCGTTTTGGTCGTCGACAACGGCTGGGCCGCCGCTGCCGATTGGCCGGCCCGGCAACGGGCGCTCGGCGATCTTCTCGCCGAGGCCGAGCGCGAAGGCCGCCGAGTGATTTTGGCGGCCGCCGCACCCGCCGCCGGGGAAGCCGCACCGCCGCTCGCCCCGCTGCGCGCTGCCGATGCCGGTGCGGCGGTCGCAGCATTGGCGCCCGAGCCATGGCCGGACGATCGGGCAGCGGTCCTCGCCCGGCTTGAGAAGCTCAACCCGGCCCGGAGCATGCTGTCGGTCTGGCTCAGCGACGGCGTCGCCGATCACGGCAGCGCCGCGCTCGCCGACTGGCTCGGCCGGCATGGCCCGTTGCGCTACCTCGCCGCGGCGCCGGATGCAGCACCGCTGCTGCTCGGCGCCGGCGATCCCGAGGGCCGCGAACTCGGCGCCGTGCTCCACGCCTTGCCGGCGCCGGCGGCGCGCCGCTGGGAGGTGCGGGCGAGCGGTCAGGACGGCCGCCTGCTGGTGCGCCGGGCCGCCGTGCTCGCCGCAGGAGCGAGCCGCGTTGCGGTGCCGCTGCCGCTGCCCACCGAGCTTAGAAACGATGTCGCCAGGATTGCCGTTGAGGGGGTTCCCTCGGCCGGCGCCGTGCTGCTCGTCGACGATCGATGGCGGCGGCGGCCGGTCGGCATCGCCGCCGCGGGACCGGCCGGAGAGCCGCTGCTCAGCGAAACCTATTACCTCGAAAAGGCGCTGACGCCGTTCGCCGAGATCCGGCGCGGCCATGCCGCGGATCTGCTCAAACGCCAGTTGGCGGTCCTGATCCTGCCGGATACCGGACCGGATTCGCCGGCCGAGGCGGCAGCGATCGGCAATTGGGTCGAGGCCGGCGGCCTGTTGCTGCGCTTTGCCGGTCCGCATCTCGCGGCGCACGGCGACCTGCTGTTGCCGGTGCGGCTGCGCGGCGGCGGCCGCACGATCGGCGGCGCCCTGTCCTGGGAGCGGCCGCTCCAGCTCGCCCCGTTTGCCGCCGGCAGCCCCTTCGCCGGGCTCACCCCGCCGCACGACGTCACGGTATCGCGCCAGGTGTTGGCCGAGCCCGATCTCGATCTCGCGACCCGGACCTGGGCGCGGCTCGCCGACGATACGCCGCTCGTCACCGCCGCCAAGCGTGGCCGAGGCTGGATTGTGCTGGTGCACACGACGGCCAACGCCGAGTGGTCGAACCTGGCGTTGTCCGGGCTGTTTGTCGAGATGTTGCGGCGGATCGTGGCGATGAGCCAGGGTGTCTCGGCCACCAGCGAGGGCGAGCTGGCGCCGCTCGAGACCCTGGACGGCTATGGCCGGCTGCAGCGCCCGCCGCCGAGCGCACGCTCGATTTCGGCCACGGAGATCGCCACCGCCGGCGCCTCGCCTGCGCACCCGCCCGGCTTTTACGGCAAGGCCGATGCCCGGCGCGCCCTCAATCTGTCGGCCGCGGCCGACGCGTTGCAGCCGATCGAACACTTGCCGGCGGGAACGCGCCGCGAGCCGTTCGGGAAGAGCCGGGAAATCGACCTGCGGCCGCCGCTCTTGACCGCGGCGCTGTTGCTGGCGCTCGCCGATCTCGTCATCGCTTTCGCGCTGCGCGGCCTGCTGCGCCGGCGTCCGGCGCGGCAAGTCGCCGCCCTGCTGCTCGCTCTATGCTGTGTGCCCGCGGCGGCCCGGGCCGACGACCCCTATGTCGTGCAGGCGACCGCGAAATTTCGCCTGGCCTACGTCCGCACCGGCGACGCCTCGGTCGACGCCGAGAGCCGGGCCGGCCTCGTCGGGCTCAGCGACGCGCTCGACCGGCGCACCGCGGTCGAGCCCGGCACCCCGCTCGCGGTCGACATCGAGACCGATGAACTGAACTTCTTTCCGCTCCTTTATTGGCCGATCACCGCGGGCGAGCCGCCGCCCTCGCCGCAGGCGGTCGGCCGGCTCAACCGCTATCTCGACACCGGCGGTACGATCCTCTTCGACACCCGCGACGGCGCCGCAGCGGCGGCGGGTGCGGACGGCGGCGCGCCGCCCGCGGACGCGGTGCTGCAGCAGCTTACCGCAGCCCTCAACATGCCGCCCTTGGTACCGATCCCGCCCGATCACGTGCTCACTAAGTCGTTTTACCTGCTGCACGAGTTTCCCGGCCGTTGGAACCTCGGGCGATTGTGGGTCGAGCCGACCGAGGCTCACGTCAATGACGGGGTCTCGAGCGTGATCATCGGCGCCAACGATTGGGCCGCGGCCTGGGCGGTGAACGACGAAGGCCGGCCGCTCTTCGCCGCGGTCCCGGGCGGCGAGGCGCAGCGCGAGACGGCGCTGCGCTTTGGCATCAACCTCGTCATGTACGTGCTGACCGGCAATTACAAGTCGGACCAGGTGCACGTCCCGGCGATCCTGGAGCGGCTCGGCCAGTGAACGGCAGCGGCATGGTCCTCGCCACGGCGCCGATGCTGCCGTGGCCAGCGATTGCGGCATTGGCCGCGGCCGGCGCGCTCGTTCTCGGCTTTGGCGTCTGGCGGCGAGCGCCCGGTCTGGGCTGGCGCGCGATCGCGATCGCGATCCTCTTGACGGCGCTCGTCGAGCCTTCGCTGATCGAGGAGCAGCGCTCGCCGCAGCACGACGTCGCCGTGGTGGTCGTCGACGAATTGCCGAGCCAGAGCATCGGCGATCGCCGGCAGCAGACCGAAACCGCATTGACCGCGATCCGTCGTCGCCTCGCCGGCGAGCCTGATCTCGATCTGCGGGTGATCCGGGCCGGGCTGCCGCGACCGGGTGCCGGCGATGACGGGACCCGGCTGTTCGCGGCGCTGAGCCGGGCGACGGCGCAAATACCGCAACAACGCCTCGCCGGTGTCGTGATGATCACCGACGGCGAGGTGCACGACGTGCCGCAGGGCGACGCGCGGCAATTGGCCAAAGCGGTCGGGGCCCCGCTCCATGTGCTGCTGTCGGGAAGGCCGGACGAGCGCGATCGCCGGCTCGTCGTCGTCCGGGCGCCGCGCTTCGGCCTCGTCGGCAGCATGGCGCCGCTGACCATCCGGGTCGAGGATCTGCCCGAGAGCGCCGGCGAGAAGGCCGGCGCGGAACCGTCGCCGGCGGTGGCGACATGGCGCAAGGACGGCGGTCCGCCGCAACCGATTGCGGCGCCGATCGGCCGCGACGTCTCGTTTGCCGTGCCGATCGATCACGGCGGACCCAATGTCGTCGAGCTGGCGACGCCACCGGGACCGCATCCCTTGACCCTCGTCAACAAGCGCGCGGTGGTCGTCGTCAACGGGGTGCGCGACCATCTCCGGGTATTGCTGGTGTCGGGCGAGCCGCATGCCGGCGAGCGGGTGTGGCGCAACCTCTTGAAAGCCGACCCCTCGGTCGATCTCGTTCATTTCACGATCCTGCGACCGCCGGAAAAGCAGGACGGCACGCCGATCAAGGAGCTGTCGCTGATCGCCTTTCCGATCCGCGAATTGTTCGACACCAAGCTCGCCGATTTCGACCTGATCATCTTCGACCGCTACAGCCGGCGGGGCGTGATCCCCGAGACTTATCTCGAAAACATCGTGCACTACGTGGAGAACGGCGGCGCTCTGCTCGACGCCGAAGGCCCAAGTTCGGAAACCTCGCTGAGCCTCGATCGCACCGCGCTGGCGCAAATCTTGCCGGCGGTGCCGACGGGAACGGTCTACGACGAGGGCTTCAAACCGCAGCTTACCGCGCTCGGCCGCCGCGATCCGGTTACCGAGGGGCTGCCCGGGGCGGGAGCGCCGGGCGGCGAACCGGGCTGGGGCCGCTGGTTTCGTCAGATCGGTGCGCGGGTCAAGAGCGGCGTCACGGTCATGACCGGCGATCGCGGCGACCCGCTCCTCGTGCTCGATCGGGTCGGCAGGGGCCGGGTGGCACAGCTCCTCTCCGACGAGATGTGGTTTTGGGCGCGCGGCTTCGAAGGCGGGGGGCCGCAAGGCGAACTCCTGCGTCGGCTCGCCTACTGGCTGATGAAGGAGCCCGATCTCGAAGAGAACGACCTGCGCGCGGTGGTCGACGGCGACCGCCTCGTCGTCACCCGGCAATCGCTCGAGCCCGACAACCTGCCGGTGACCGTGACCACGCCCGATGGCGCGAAGCGGCCGCTGAGCCTGAGCCCGCAAGGCGGCGGTCGCAGCACCGGCAGCATGGCGATTTCGGCAATGGGGCTCTACCGGGTGTCCGACGGCGTCCGCACCGCGCTGGCCGCGGCCGGGCCGCTCAACCCGGTCGAATTCGCCGATGTGCGCGCCACGCCGGAGAAGCTCGCCCCGGTGGTTCGTGCGACCGGCGGCGGAATCTACTGGATCGGCTCCGGCAAGATCCCCGAAATCCGCCGGATCGAGCCCGGGCGAACCGCGGCCGGGCCGAACTGGATGGGTTTTCGCAAAAACGGCGAGTATACCGTAACCGGGTTCCGCGAGACGCCGCTGTTGCCGGGTGCGGCGGCGCTGCTGTTGATCGTCGGCGGGCTGATTGCCGGCTGGCGGCGCGAAGGCCGTTGAGCCCGATCACGAACCTCACCCGCGGCGGGTTCCGGTGAGAAGGATCCTCGCTCCGCTGCACCCGGATGGGTTCAAATTCGTCGCGGCGGGGGTCGTGGTGAGCCTGCTCCTGTTTCTGATATGGCCGCCGGCCGGATGGCTCGGGGTGGTGGCCACGCTGTGGATCGCCTATTTCTTTCGCGATCCGTGGCGGGTCACGCCGCGCCGCGACGGCCTCCTGGTCAGCCCGGCCGATGGGATCGTCGTTTCCATGGCGCCGGTCCCGCCGCCGCCCGAGCTTTCGATGGGGACCGATCCGGTGCCGTGCATCGGCATCTTTCTCAATATCTTCGACGTCCATGTGACGCGCGCGCCGATCGCCGGCCGGGTCGCGGCAGTGCGCTACTCGAAGGGGCGGTTCATCGATGCGAGCCGCGACGAGGCGAGCCGACAGAACGAGCGGATGGCGATCCGGATCGCCCCGCCCGCGGGTCCGGAGATCGCCTTCGTGCAGGTGGCCGGGCTCGTCGCCCGGCGCATCGCGTGCGACCTGCGCGAAGGCCAAGAGGTCGCGCCCGGCCAGCGGATCGGCATCATCCGCTTCGGCTCCCGGGTCGACATCTATTGTCCGCCGCCCTATGTCGCGATGGTGATCGAGGGCCAGCGGATGGTCGGCGGCGAGACCGTGATCGCCGACCGCCTGGCCCAGGAACCGCCGCGCCAGGGTGTTGCCCAATGAGCATGCGCTCGCCCGTCCGCAGGGCAAGGATCGAGCCATGAGGGTCCGCTCGCGGCGGCGGCGACCGCGGATCGAGGTGCGGCGTCTGTCCGACCTGTCGATCAACCGGATGGTGCCGAACATCCTGACCTTGCTGGCGCTGTGCGCCGGGATGACGGCGATCCGTTTTGCCATGAAGGATAATTTCATCGGCGCCGTCTATGCGATCATCGCGGCCGGGGTCTTCGACGGCCTCGACGGCCGCATCGCGCGGCTCCTCAAATCGACGTCGAGCTTTGGCGCCGAACTCGACAGCCTGGCGGATTTCGTCAGCTTCGGCGTCGCGCCGGCGGCGGTCCTTTATCTCTGGACGATGTCGGCGCTGGGCGGCCTCGGCTGGGCGATCGTGCTGTTCTTCGCGGTGTGCTGCGCGCTGCGCCTGGCCCGCTTCAACAGCCAGGCGAACCTCGAAGTGGCCTATGCCGCGCCGTTTTTTACCGGCGTACCGGCCCCGGCCGGGGCCGGGCTGATCATCGTGCCGCTGTTCCTCAGCTTCGAATGGGGCGACTGGCTGTTCCGCTCGCCTTACCTCAATGCGATGACGATGTCGGGCGTGGCGCTGCTGATGGTCAGCCGGGTCCCGACCGTATCCTTGAAACGGATTCGCATTCCGCACGATCTGGTGGTCCCGACCCTGCTCGCGGTCGGCGTGCTGACGGCGTTTTTCACGACCGCGCCCTGGCCGACTTTGACCCTGATCGGGGTCATCTATGTCGGCTCGATCCCGGTGACGGTGATCGCCTATTACCGATTGCGCCGCGCCGGCGAACCGGGGCGCAGCGGCGGCACCGCCGCGCCGGCGCTGGCTTCGCCCGAAGCCGCGGCCGACCGCGCCGTCGAAAGCAGCGCCCGAGCCGACGAATTGCCGCGTTGAACCGGGCGGGGATTTGCGCAACGCGCGCGGCAACCGGTCGACAGCTGTGCTAAAAACTCCGCCCATGAAACGGGACGAGGTGATTGCGACGCTGCGCGCCCACGAGCCGGAACTGCGGGCGGCCGGGGTCGTGCGGCTGTCGCTGTTCGGTTCCACGGCGCGGGACGAGGCGCAGGCGGATTCCGACATCGACCTCCTGGCAGCTTTCGACGACGCGCGCACCTTGTCGCTACTCGACATGATCGGGATCGAGAACCGGCTCGCGGATCTGCTGGGCCATGCCGTCGACCTCATTGAGGAAGGCAGCCTGAGGCCGCGCGCGCAGCAAAGCGCGGACCGGGACGTCGTCCGTGCCTACTAGCAGCCTGTCGGACTTAGCCAAAAATCCGCCAATTTTGGGATTTTATGTCTCGTGACGGCTGTAACAAGCAATAAACCTAAATCCGGCTGTTGCGGGCGGCTCACCAGCCGCCGCGTCATCGCTGTTCAACCGTGGGTGGTAGTCTCAGGCCGGCAGTAAAACTGGCGGCGGCCGTGGTTTTTGGCCGCGAAGATACTTTTGCAGGGCTTCCCTGAGGATACAGGCCCATCTTTGGGCATCGGTCAACTGCTCCGCAGTTTTCCGAAGCGTAGCGAAGAACCTGGCAATCCTTAGCAGAGCCATTCTCGCATGCTCGCGGCGACCGTGGCTGGAGGTCACCGTCAGGCGGGTCTGGCCGGCATGCCGGGTCTGTCGCGCCACCGCGTTGAGCAGCAGGGAACGGGTGGTCAGCGCTTCGTGGTGATGATCGGGGTCGGACAGACGCACGTACAGCGTCCACCAATTGTAGACCAGGGCGATCAGCCGAGCCATGATCTGGCAGCGCGTCAGGTCCGACGTCGTGAACCCCGCCCAGCCCCACTGGTTCTTCAACTCGTCGAACGGGTTCTCGCTGTCGGCGCGGTCGCGATAGAGTTGGGCGAGCGCGCGAATTTCCAAATCCACCGAGGTGACCAGCACGGCAAACTCCCAGATCTCGGCGCCCGACTTGGTGCCGGTCCAGAACAGATCGGCTTGGTCGTTGTCGCGCGAAACCGTCACCGCCAAGCTCTGCGGCAAGCGCCGGCGCAGCATGACGACGCGCCGCGAGCGACCCCAGCCCTGCAGGCGCAGTTGCGCTTCATGACCTTGCCAGCCTTGCCCGGCATCCACCCAGCCGCCGCGCCCCATCATCTTTTCGATGCCGCGCTTGACCCCGCTCGTCAGGCGCAGCTTGAACAGATAAGGCATGCCTTCCTGCTCGCACCGCGCCATGTTGCGCTCGTTGCCCCAGTTCTTGTCGCCGCGCACAAAATCGGGCCAGCACCCCCGCGGCAGCGGCTCCAGCAGCCCCCACAGATGCGGCTCGGAATGCTTGGAGGTGTGCTCGTTTCCCGGCCTTACCACCACGTCCAGCGCCAGACGAGCCCCACAGATCTGGAACGCGTGATAGGCGTGCGACGGGCGCCCCGGCTTGTGCGGGTTGTAGCCCACAACCGCCCCCTCCTGATGCCCGTAGAGCGGCTTGACCGTGGTGTCGCAATCCAGGATCCACGGCGTGCTGAGCAGCGGCTCCACCGTGTCCTTCAGATGCCGATGCAGCCAAGCCTCGCCCGCCGCCGCATCGATCTTGGCAAAGCCGCGACGCACCGCGTCCTCGCTGACCACTCGGCTCATCCCCAACAGGGCCGCACTGACCAAATCGCCCCGCAGCGCCGTCAGATGCGCGTAGCGCCAATGCCCGGCCAGGATGCCCAGCACCGCCGTGCCGATCACGTCGCGCACCGCCGGCGCGTTGCCGCTCGTGTAGACCAGCGGACAATCCGCCAGCAGCGCCTCAAACCGCCCGCTCAGCTTCAAGTATTCGGCAAAAAAAGCCAAGTGGCCGAGCGGCGTTACCGCAGCATCTGCATCCCACTCAACCCGCACCGGTCCCGCGTATGTGTCGACCACCACCGGGCCGTCGGCAAATTCCCCCGCAACCATAGGTAGCTCACCCGCCGGGTGGACAGTCTGAGGCAGAATTCTCATTCGACATGCCCAATTATATCAAATCTCTCCTTCTTACCGAGCCGCGCGAACTGCGCTTTTTAGGATAAACCATGCGAGTTGTCGGCATGATGTTACCGATAATTGCGCGAAATCGTTAAGTCCGACAGGCTGCTAGCGATCCGGTTCGGCGTTTTGCCGACATCCTCGAGAATATCGAGAAGATCGGGCGGTTCACGGCGGGCATGGATCTGGAGGGTTTCGCGGCGAACGAGCAGGCCGTTCTCGCCGTCGAATACGCGCTGCTGATTATCGGCGAGGCTGCCGTGAAGCTCGGCGACGATGCAACCGATCTTTGTCCGGATGTTCCGTGGCGGGATATCCGCGGTCTCGGCAACCGGCTGCGGCACGATTACGACACCATCGACATCGTCCGGCTCTGGCTGTTAATCAAGCGCGATTTACCGCCGCTCAGAACCGCCTGCGCGAGCGCGCTGCGCGTTCTCTAAGGGAGTGGTCGGGCGGGCTGATCCGACGGGTCGATGAATTGTCGGGGGATGGCGCGCCAGACCAGTCCGGAATCGCCGGCATTCTGATGTGGTGGAGCCCAGCAGTGCGGCGCGCGCCGGGATAGAAAGCCCCGCTGCCGGGTGCCCCGGGACGAGTTTCGCCGGATCGCCGACGATCTCGCGGCGAGCTATGATGTCCCGCCCGGTGGCGTGTACCACTGTTTCGGCGAGCGTTGAGAGCAGGCGATGCCGAGCGAGGACCAGACATTTGCGTGGGAAACCGTGATCGGGCTCGAAGTTCACGCTCAGATCGTCTCTCGGGCAAAGCTGTTTTCGGGTGCGTCGACCGTGTTCGGGGCGGCGCCGAACACCCAAGTGTCGACGGTCGATGCGGGGTTTCCCGGCATGTTGCCGGTGATCAACCGCTTTTGCGTCGAGCAGGCGGTCAAGACCGGGCTCGGCCTCGAGGCCGCGATCAATCTCCATAGCGTCTTCGACCGCAAGAACTACTTTTACCCCGATCTGCCGGCCGGTTATCAGATCTCGCAATATCTGCAGCCGGTGGTCGGCCATGGCCGCGTCGTGCTCGACCTGCCGGATGGTGCGGTGCGCGAGATCGGCATCACCCGGCTGCACCTCGAGCAGGATGCCGGCAAGAGCCTGCACGACCGGCATCCGAGCCTCTCCTATGTCGATTTGAACCGGGCCGGCATCGGGTTGATGGAGATCGTCTCCGAGCCCGATCTGAGGAGCGCCGAGGAGGCCGGGATCTATCTTCGGAAATTGCGCTCGATCCTGCGCTATCTCGGCACCTGCGACGGCAACATGGAGGAGGGCTCCTTGCGCGTTGACGCCAACGTCTCGGTGCACCGGCCGGGCGCGCCCTACGGCACGCGCTGCGAGATCAAGAACCTCAACTCGGTGCGCCATGTGATGCAGGCCATCGACTACGAGGCGCGCCGTCAGATCGCGGTGTTGGAAGCGGGCGGCGCGGTGGCTCAAGAAACCAGGGCCTTCGATGTCGAGCGCGGCGTTACCCGGCCGCTGCGCTCGAAGGAAGAGGCGCATGATTACCGCTATTTCCCCGATCCCGACTTGTTGCCGCTGGTGCTCGACCCCGATTGGGTCGCGGGGCTGCGCCGGCAATTGCCGGAACTGCCCGACGCCAAGAAGGCGCGCTACATAACGGCGCTGAGCCTCGCCCCCGAGGACGCCGCGGTGCTGGTCGCCGAGCAGGCGACGGCACGGTTTTTTGAAGAGCTGGCCCAAGGGCGCGACGCCAGGTCGGCGGTGAATTGGGTCACCGGCGATCTCTTTGCCGTGCTGAACCGGCTCGGCCTGGGGATCGAGCAATCGCCGGTGTCGCCGGCGCAATTGGGCGCGCTGATCGATCTCGTTGTCGACGGCACGCTCTCCGGCCGAACTCGCCAAGGCTGTATTTGCCGAGATGGTCGCGAGCGGGGCCGACGCCCGCGCGATCGTCGAGAAGAGGGGCTTGCGCCAGATCACCGATGCCGCGGCCATCGAAGCGGCGATCGACGCCGTGCTCGCCGCCGAGGTCGACAAGGTCGCCCAATACCGCGCCGGCCGCGACAAGCTCTATGGCTTTTTCGTCGGCCAGATTATGAAGGCGACGCAAGGCAAGGCCAATCCGGCTCTCGTCAACGAGCTGCTCAAACAGAAGCTGGCCACGTAGAGAGGTCAACAATGACCGAGATTTTCGCTTGGCACATCACCGGCGACTGGTTTGACAATTGCAGCTGCGCCGTCGCCTGCCCCTGTACCTTTGCGCAGGCCCCGGATAACGGGATCTGCAAGTCGGTTCTGTTTTGGCATATCCGTAATGGCCATTACGGCGATATCGATCTCGACGGCCTGAGCTTCGTCCGGGTCGGCCGATGGGAGGGCGACCTGTGGGCCGGCAAGGTCAAGGGAGTCGCCGGCACCTTTATCGACGAGCGCGCCGACCCCCGCCAGGCGGAGGTGCTGCCCCGCATTTTCGCCGGCGAGGTCGGTGGCTTTCCGGCGCAGGTCGCGGGGCTGTTCGCCGAAGGCCGGCAGATCCGCGGCGTCGAGCGCGCCCGGATCCGCTTTGAGTTGGCACCCGACCGCGGCCATTGGGGTACCGAGATCGCCGGCAAGGTCAGGGCCTGGGCCAGGGCGCTGACCGGGCCGACGAGCCTGCCCGGGCAGTATCCGCAGCTCTTCAACCCGCCCGGCTCGGAGACCGGACCCGGGCAGATCGTCACCTGGGGCAAATCGACGGTCTGCTCGGTCGACGCGTTCGGCTTCAAGTTTGCGTGGACGACAAATTCGAGCAAGCACATCCCGTTCGACTGGGCGGGTCCGTAACCGCACGCGCCGCCACGCATTGTCGGTTCGGGCATCGCAAGCACGCCGGCCAAACGGTGAGCAGGGAGGCGAGGCCAACGAGACAAAATTCGGCGGTTGCTGCAACTTATTCGGATACGGGGCCCCGGCGGCGAGATCGACCAGCCCGCGCCGGGCCGCTAAATCGAGGATGCCCAGCGTGCCAGTTGCAATGAGGCCTTGCCGACGCGCGACCGTCGCCCCTGCCTGATCGTCCATCAGCGCGAGACCAGCCTTGATCGCCAGAGCGAGCCCAATCACCGCGCGCTCGCCCCGATCCAGCAGCATATGGGCCGCCCGCCGAGATTGACCGAGGCAGTAGAAGGTCGAGGCCCGCCGGCGACGGGCGGAGGGCGCGACGCTCGCCGAACTCGCCCGCAGCTACGCGTGAACAAGAGCACGATTTCGCGGTTGACGGTCTAACGGGTTTGTGACATTGCCGCCCGGACAATCTTGAAAGTCAAGCATCTAAAATCCGATACCTCACTGCGGTTAGTAATTGGCGTCGGCTCTCTGCGCTTGCCACGAATGAAGAGAGAGTTTAACTCTTCAAGGTCTTTAAGAAGCGTCCTCCTCCATTTCGGGTGGGTTTTACGAATGTACTCTATAACCTGACCAAGCGTTTCTTTGCCCACAAGGCCCAAACGATCCTTAAGGTACTTCTCGACCGGGTTGGCAAATGATACGACAAGACCACCCCACTCATAGTTCGGAAAATCCTCCACCTTGCGCCACGACAGTTCGGCGCGGACTATCGCGTCGACGAGCGGTGTAGATAGCTCGTTCAGCCACTCCTGCTCTTTCAGCAGCAACTTCCGAATCCTTTCGGGGTCGCCTTCTCGCGTTGCTGTCCGATCGTCGTCCACTTTCAATTCGAAGCCGAATTGCGGCGTCTCTTTGTCATCGGCGAGCTCGTCCCATCCTTGTGTATATTCCCCGCTACCGAAGCGCGAGATGTTGGTCGCCAATGTTCGCGCCAGCGGGTCCAGGATGTCCTGGCCTGCCACGCCCCTAAAGATCCTGTGAAGGACGGCGACGCCCCGGATTTTGTCCCATGCAAACAGGTCCTGATAGAGGCGTTCAGAGAGGAGATCGTAGACAGTCGTGATTGGAACCGAGCGGGATTGCATCATTCGCAGGTATTCAATCAACGCCTGCGACAGAATCTCGCCCCAAAAGTCTTTGACCTTTCGTCGTCGCGTATCATCGGAGTAGTCAGCGAAGTGACAGTCATAATTCTGAATCAATTCATCCCAAAATACGAGACCGTAGAGTCCCGAAACAAAAATGATCTCGATAGTTGTCTTCGGAAGGTCTTCCCAGAAGTGCGGCGCCATTTCCACCAATCGGCCGAAGAATTTTCCGGTATAGCGGTTATATGCCTGAAGGTAGGCGCCAGCTTCGGAGCCGCCGAAATCCCCGCCATTTGCGAGCTTACGGTTCGGCGCATAATCGTCGCGATAGCCTCCTCTCATATCCTCGTTGTAGAGACGGGGCGGACCTCCTCGCAACATCTGACGGATTTCGTCGCGTTGATAGAGGATCCGGTTTCGTGCTGCACGCGGAAGGATTTGAGGAAAGGAGCGGCCGCTATGCGGACCGAGCGTCGGCGGACCCGGGTCTTTGTGGTTGCTGCACGAGAGGAGTAGAAGGGATCGGCCCTCGGACATTCTGATTCTCCGTCCGCTAAGTTCCATGTTACTTAAAGGGCGGCGGCGTCTTTCACTCGTCTTCTTCGACCCCGCCGTCCTGGCTTACGAAGAGAGCGGTGATCCCGAGGCGGCTATTTGCCAGAGCCGGAAGCCGTGTCCACAGCCCCCTAAATTGCCGCATGTTAGGTAAGGCGATGCTGTAGCGCGCGTGCTGATCGTTCATGCGCTGCAAGGTTTCGCCAAGCATGGCGAGGAAGTAGTTAACTCGCATTTCGGGTCTTGAACCGCCGCCTTTGGCCTCAATAAGCCATCTTTCAGCGCCCTTTTCAGCCTTGATGTCGAGCCCGCGCTCCTGGCCCCAGGCGATCTCGACCGCCCAATCTCGATTTTTGAGCCAGGCGCCAAGATGCCGCTTGACATCGTCTTCCGAGAGCCAGCCCTCCGCTGGCCCCGACCTGGGGGCGCCATCAATGGTCGGAAGCGGTGCTCGCAATGTTTGGGACGAATGGGCAAGTCGGCCTTCGGCCTTTGTCAAATCGACGGCGGCAAGGCTCGCTGGTGCATTGGGACCCGTTACACTATCGGGGCGACCGCAGGATGGAGGGTAATTGCCTATCTTGCCGTCATCCCGTCTGCGTCGGGTCAACCGCCGCTCAATTTCCAGTTCGCGGCAGATTTGGTTGACCGTCTGTTGGCCCCGGTTGCGTCCCGCCAAGCGATCGGTGATCTCCCGATCGGTTAATCCAGGGGAGGTGACCATCAAATTCAAGATGCGGCTCTTCCAACTGATCGACATCGGGAACTCATTGGAGATCGGCGGCTCGATGAGCCGGGCAGAGCATTTTTGACATACTAAGCGGCCTGCCGCCACCCCAACCCGACCGGGCGTTGTCACCGATTTTCCGGCCGCTCAAACCTCGTGCCTGCAAATTTCGGAGTTTCCGACAGGCGATTTCG
Source organism: uncultured Alphaproteobacteria bacterium (assembly GCA_963772295.1). Taxonomy (GTDB): domain Bacteria; phylum Pseudomonadota; class Alphaproteobacteria; order ATCC43930; family CGMCC-115725; genus AP-15. The sequence goes on along the minus strand of CAVYWO010000012.1, from coordinate 703,778 downwards.
GCGGAAAGCGGCAGGCGGTTTCGGTTGAAACCGACAGGCCGTTTCGGTCCAAAGCGGCACCCCCTTCCGAAGGCGTTTGGGTGCCGGCTTCAGCGAACCACCGCTGTCGGGCAGATGCTATCTTGTGCTGGTCACTGAAAGCAAGTACTTTCGTCGATATTGCTCATTTCAGTAGTTGTGGCGGGCTGCTGTGGATTATGTGAGTAATGGGGATAAGTACTGTAAGTATTTTATTTGGTTAATTCTTTTCGGTCACAGGGAGGCTCGGTTTGCGCCGGCGCATCGAGTCGCCCTTAAGGTCGATGTGATAGGCGTTGTGAATGAGCCGGTCGAGGATGGCGTCGGCGTAGGTCGGGTCGCCGATCATGTCGTGCCAGCGCTCGACCGGCACCTGGGTGGCGAGGATGGTCGAGGCGCGCTGGTGCCGATCATCGATCACCTCCATCAGGTCGCGCCGCTGTTCGGCAGTGAGCCTGGCCATCGCCCAGTCGTCGAGGATCAACAATTGGAGGCGGGCGAGGCGGGCGAGCAGCCTGGCGGCATGACCGTCGACGCGGGCCAGAGCGAGTTCGTCGAGGAGCCGCGGCAGCCGCTGGTAGCGCACCGAGAAGCCGTTGCGGGCCGCCTGGTTGCCGAGGGCACAGGCAATCCAACTCTTGCCGACGCCGGTCGGGCCTAAAATCAGCACGTTGTTGTGCTCGTACAGCCAACGGCCGGCGGCGAGGGCCTGGATCAGGCCGCGATCAAGACCGCGCGGGGCGCGGTAGTCGAGGTCCTCGAGACAGGCGGCCTGGCGCAGCCCGGCGAGGCGCAGCCTCTGGGCCAGCGCCGCATTGTCGCGCTCGACGGCCTCGCGGTCGACCAGCATCGCCAGGCGCTCGTCGAAGCTGAGCCGATCGCATTCGGGCAGGCCTTGCTGCTCCTCGAGCGCCTTGGCCATGCCGGTCAGGCGCAGGCGGCGCAACGTCGCAATCGTCGGATGGATCATCATCATTCCCTCGGATCCGTGTTGTCGGCTAATCGCGCCCGAAGCCGCGCGGCGGCTCGATCGCGGCGATCTCGTCGAGATCGAGATCGAGAATGGCCTGCAGGGCGTCCCCACGGGTCAAGCCCGTGGGCTGAAGGCCCACGGTGGCGCCATCACGGGTGGCTTCGGGCAGCGCCTCGAACCAGGCTTGGTATTCGGCCTGCAACGCAACCAGCTCGGCGACAGCGTCATGCCAGCGCTGCGGCCGACTGCGGCGATCGGCCGGCCGACGATAGCGAACCATCGGCGTGCCGGCGTGGCGGGCTCGATAGAGCGCTTGGCGCTCGGCCCCGGTCAGCGCCCGATCGCCCTGCGGCTTGTGTCCTCGTGTCAGTGTCATGACTTCCCCTCTATTTCGTCACGTAACGCAAATCCAGTGGCCCGCTAGACCTCAGTTGTAGTAAGCCGGGCCGCGCAGATTGGCGTGGGCGCCGAGGCTCTGTTCCGCCCCGCCGTCGAGGAACGGCCGCAGCCGGTCGGCTTTGAGCAGGCGCTCGACATAGCGCGACGAGGCGATCCCGGCGGCGAGGGCGCGTTCGCAGGCGAGTTCGAGCCGGGCCTTGCCGTAGGCGCTGGCGAGCCGCAGCACCCCGAGACAGGCGCGCACCCCTTGCTCGGGATGCTCGCGTGCGCCGAGCAGCCGGTCGACGTAGGCGCCGATCGCCGGCCCGAGCGCGGCGGCATCGGCGCGCAGCCTGTCCGGCGTGCGCTTGGCGATCGCCTGGTGCGCCGGGGGCATGTGCTCGGATAGGGTCGTGTGGTGCGCCTTGGCGGCGCTGCGCGGGTGGCTGGCGACCCGCTCGCCCCGGTGGAAGACCGTTACCGCGGTCGCCGTCAGGAAGACGTCGACCCTTTGCTGCAGCAGCCGGTACGGCACCGAATAGAAGTGGCCGCCGACGGCGATGTGGTAGTCGATATTGACCCGCGCCGTGAGCCATTGGCCGACGACAAAAGGCTCCGCCGGCAGCGCTTTGAGCTTGCTGCGCTCGATCGCCTCGAACAGCGAGCGCCGGCTGCCCTCGCGCGGCGGCGCAAACGGGCGGTTGTTGAATTCCTCGACTTTCTCGGCGAGCGCGGCGTTGGCCTCGGCGAGCGAGAACAGCTGCCGGTGCCGCAGCGGCGCCAGCGCCCACCTCTCGACCAGCCGGACCGCATTCTCCGCCGTCGGCTTGTCGCGGGGCTTGCGGACCCGGGCCGGAACGATCGCCACCCCATAATGGCGGGCCAACTCGTGATAGCTGCGGTTCAGCACCGGGTCCCAGTAATTGGCCTCGGTCACCCCGGTCTTGGTGTTGTCGGGGACCAGCTTCTCGGCGCAGCCGCCGAGATAGGCCAAGGCGCGGACATGGGCCCCCAGCCAATCCTCCTGCCCCTGAGTCCAGGTCGCCTCGGCATAAAACCAGGTCGGAGCACGGCAGACAGGCGACAAAGATCTGCGCCTCTCGGGCGACGCCGGCATCGATCACCGCCAGCGTCATGCCGGCCCAATCGACTTCGAGCGCCTCGCCGGCGCGATGCACCCGTCGCATCGTCGGCGGGCGCGCCCGTCGCTGCCAGGCGTGAAAATGCTCGCAGAACTGGGTGTAGCGGTAACCTTCCGGGTGCCGGGCGAGATATTCCAGCCACAGCAGCCGCAGCGTCACACCGCGGCCGCGCAGTTCCTTCTCGATCACCTCCCAATCCGGCAGCGGACGGTCGACATCGCGCCTGTCGGCAACCGCGAACAGTCGACGGTCGAACTCCTCCTCGCTGAGCCCTTCTGCCGTCTCCCAGCTCAGACCGGCCGCCGCCGCGGTCCGAGATATTGCTTCACCGTCGACCGCGCCACCCGCGCGCCGCGCGCCACCGCTGTGTCGCTCAGCCCGAGCACCTGCTTGAGCCGCAGCACTTCCTTGATCCGCCGCATCGCCATCCTCGGTCTCGGCATTCCCCGCGCCCCCCAAAAGGCGCGAGGCTAGCCGCCATTACTTGCCGCGCGGCGGCGACGCCAAAGCCGAACCAGGGTGCCGAAAACGCCGAAATCGGGTGCCGGATTGGAGCGAAATCAGGTGCCGCTTTCCGCCGAAATCACCTGCCGATTTCGACCGAAATCAGGTGCCGGTTTGCTCCGATTTTTGCACTCGTGCCGGCCCGTCGCCGCGCGTCCGATGATTTTGCTACGATCCGAACCGGATTCGAAGAATTGCGTCGGGAACGCACCGGGGCGTCTGCGGATCGGCATCCGCGCTCCCTTATCACACCGCAAAGCCCCGGATCACCGCACGGCAACCCAGCGGCGCCTGCCGACGGCAATTCGCGATATTCTTCCGGACGACCGGCGAAAGCCACCCGAGGAAGCGCCTTGTTGTCCACGTGATAGGGTTTATCTCTCTGGAATTTAAGGCATAGGTGTCGGCGACGAAGTCGACCCGGACGAATAAACCTAAATCCGGCTGTTGCGGGCGGCTCACCAGCCGCCGCGTCATCGCTGCTCAACCTTGGGTGGTAGTCTCAGGCCGGCAGTAAAACTGGCGGCGGCCGTGGTTTTTGGCCGCGAAGATACTTTTGCAGGGCTTCCCTGAGGATACAGGCCCATCTTTGGGCATCGGTCAACTGCTCCGCAGTTTTCCGAAGCGTAGCGAAGAACCTGGCAATCCTTAGCAGAGCCATTCTCGCATGCTCGCGGCGACCGTGGCTGGAGGTCACCGTCAGGCGGGTCTGGCCGGCATGCCGGGTCTGTCGCGCCACCGCGTTGAGCAGCAGGGAACGGGTGGTCAGCGCTTCGTGGTGATGATCGGGGTCGGACAGACGCACGTACAGCGTCCACCAATTGTAGACCAGGGCGATCAGCCGAGCCATGATCTGGCAGCGCGTCAGGTCCGACGTCGTGAACCCCGCCCAGCCCCACTGGTTCTTCAACTCGTCGAACGGGTTCTCGCTGTCGGCGCGGTCGCGATAGAGTTGGGCGAGCGCGCGAATTTCCAAATCCACCGAGGTGACCAGCACGGCAAACTCCCAGATCTCGGCGCCCGACTTGGTGCCGGTCCAGAACAGATCGGCTTGGTCGTTGTCGCGCGAAACCGTCACCGCCAAGCTCTGCGGCAAGCGCCGGCGCAGCATGACGACGCGCCGCGAGCGACCCCAGCCCTGCAGGCGCAGTTGCGCTTCATGACCTTGCCAGCCTTGCCCGGCATCCACCCAGCCGCCGCGCCCCATCATCTTTTCGATGCCGCGCTTGACCCCGCTCGTCAGGCGCAGCTTGAACAGATAAGGCATGCCTTCCTGCTCGCACCGCGCCATGTTGCGCTCGTTGCCCCAGTTCTTGTCGCCGCGCACAAAATCGGGCCAGCACCCCCGCGGCAGCGGCTCCAGCAGCCCCCACAGATGCGGCTCGGAATGCTTGGAGGTGTGCTCGTTTCCCGGCCTTACCACCACGTCCAGCGCCAGACGAGCCCCACAGATCTGGAACGCGTGATAGGCGTGCGACGGGCGCCCCGGCTTGTGCGGGTTGTAGCCCACAACCGCCCCCTCCTGATGCCCGTAGAGCGGCTTGACCGTGGTGTCGCAATCCAGGATCCACGGCGTGCTGAGCAGCGGCTCCACCGTGTCCTTCAGATGCCGATGCAGCCAAGCCTCGCCCGCCGCCGCATCGATCTTGGCAAAGCCGCGACGCACCGCGTCCTCGCTGACCACTCGGCTCATCCCCAACAGGGCCGCACTGACCAAATCGCCCCGCAGCGCCGTCAGATGCGCGTAGCGCCAATGCCCGGCCAGGATGCCCAGCACCGCCGTGCCGATCACGTCGCGCACCGCCGGCGCGTTGCCGCTCGTGTAGACCAGCGGACAATCCGCCAGCAGCGCCTCAAACCGCCCGCTCAGCTTCAAGTATTCGGCAAAAAAAGCCAAGTGGCCGAGCGGCGTTACCGCAGCATCTGCATCCCACTCAACCCGCACCGGTCCCGCGTATGTGTCGACCACCACCGGGCCGTCGGCAAATTCCCCCGCAACCATAGGTAGCTCACCCGCCGGGTGGACAGTCTGAGGCAAATTCTCATTCGACATGCCCAATTATATCAAATCTCTCCTTCTTACCGAGCCGCGCGAACTGCGCTTTTTAGGATAAAGCATTGTTGCCCTAAATTTTAGGTACGCCTGTTCGGTAGCGTCGAAAGCTGGTGAAACCGATCAATTCCCAGAAAATCAGCGGCAATATGTAATGGTTCTTCATGCATGAGCTGAGCTCTACTATCCGCATCATAAGACAATGGCTTAAGCCATTCTATAAGTGTCTGTGGGTGCACGGGAGTCTTAAAGAAAACGAATATCGTGTAGGCCACGTCGTTGACGTAGCTAGCAAATTCTAGTGGACCCGTAGCCATCACACGACTCTCCACTGAGGACTGCCTAAGATACCGATATTGTTCTGATTATGGAAGCTCACTTGATCGTACCCCTCGTAGATGGTCCGATTTTTCCAATCCTCGGTGACTGGCCCGTATACTACATCATAGTAGCCGCCAGCGTGATGGCTCGGGTTCCCCGCACGGCACCAATCGATAAGATCCCAAAAATCGGGCGCGGCATGAATGAAGACCATAGAGGACACGGAACCTAGTGTTATGATGCACAAATAACTATACACATGTCACGCTGCCTTCTTTCGCGTACGACGCACGGTGCAGCCGGGCTGAATCTCTTCCAGCCGCCGCCGACAGCGCTCGATCTTGGCGAGGATATCTTCGGCTTGCGCCCGCCAGATAAAGGGCTTGGGATCGCGATTCCAAGCCGCAATGAAGTCCTCGATCGCGGCCACCAAGTCCGGGACACTGGCAAAGCTGCCACGGCGCACGGCTTTGCCGGTCAGATCGCCGAACCAGCGTTCCACCAAATTCAGCCAGCTGGAGCTGGTCGGAATGAAGTGTACCGTGAAGCGCGGATGGCGCTTCAACCAGCGTTGGACCTGTGCGGTTTTGTGTGTGCCGTAGTTGTCCAACACCAGATGCAAATCCAACTCCGGCGCGTACTCGGCATCGATCTGGCGCAGAAAGCGCAAGAACTCCTGATGCCGATGGCGCGGAAAACACCGCCCGCTGACCGTTCCGGCCGCCACGTTCAGCGCGGCAAAAAGTGTCGTGGTGCCATGGCGCACATAGTCGTGCGTCCAGGTGCCGCAACGTCCCCGCTTCATCGGCAGCCCAGGCTGCGTGCGATCCAAGGCCTGGATCTGACTTTTTTCATCCACGCACAGCACCACCGCGTTCTGCGGCGGATGCAAGTACACGCCCACCACATCCAGCAGCTTCGGCACGAATTGCGGGTCGCGCGAGAGTTTGAACGTCTCCTGCCGGTGCGGCTGCAAGCCGTGCTCCTGCCAGATGCGGCACACCGTGCTCGCGTCCACGCCTTGGGCCCTGGCCATCGCCCGAGTGCTCCAGTGCGTCTGCCCAGGCGGTTTGCTGCTCAGCGTGGCCTTCACAATGCGTTCGGCCAGGCCCGGCTGGGGTTTGCGTCCGCGTCCTTCGGCCACCGCCCACAAGCTCTGCGCCCCCGCGGCGACGAAGCGCTCCCGCCACAGCCGACAGGTGTGCCGATTCAATCCAAGCTCCTGCGCAATTGCCACGTCGGCGTATCCCTCATGCGCCAGCAAAACAATCCGGCAGCGCTTCACCACCTGCTGCGGCGTGCCATGCGCCCGAACCCATCCTTGCAGCAGTTCCTGCTGTTCGGCTCTCAGCTCCAGAGTGGCTACCCGATTCCTGCTCACCCGCTGAGTAGGCCACAAGGCGAGCCAAATGTCTAGTTATTTCGGCAGCAATACACTAGCCTGGTCCGATCAACAACGAACGCCGCGACCATCGCATCCCGGGCGTTCATAGGGCCCAAGCGGTGACGCAAATTCCTTGCATGTATTCTAGCCTGGGCGAAATTGGTTGTTGTGTAGAAACCACGAGAAAAGTCTTTGGTAAGATTTCCCTTTGTCGTATCAACTCCAAGGGAAATGGAAGCGGCAAATAAATTCACCGTTTCATGATAGAGAATAAGCTGCGAGGGGTTTGCCCAGGGCATGGAGGTAATCTGGTATCAAAATTTTCTCGTTGAATCACAATCCGCTCGACCTCATCTAGGCTGACTTCATCGCGGCGGCGATCGTAGAGCTCGGTGGTGCGTGTTGAGGCGTGGTTCGCCATCGCTGCGGCCTTTCCAGCGTGCCGCCGTTCTTGAGATAGGCGGTGATCCCGGTCGCGCGGAAGCTGTGGTTGCCGAGCTTGGTAGCGATGCCGGCTGCCGCTGCGCGCCGACCGATCATCGCATAGGTGTTCGCTTGCGATCCAGCTTCGGTCCTGTGCGGCCATCGCGGTCGTCGACATCAGGGTCGGGCCGTACGTCGAGCCAGGCGGGCGGTCGCGCGATCCATGCGCGCACCGCTGCAGGCGCCTCGGGATTGCCAAGTTCGTCGCGCACGGCCTGCGGCGCCAGCACCCGGTCGAACGGCTTGGGCAGCAGCGCGATATCCCCGGTGAGCACCAGGTAGTGCAGCGGCCCGGCGTCGGAGACGACAACTCCGTTGGGGGCAGTTGGGCCACTCCATCACCAGCCGACCCGTTCAAGATCGCGGCGGTCGCGCTCCAGATCCTCCGGCGAGTAGGCGCCGAAGGTCCGATGCGCCGTCAGGAACTCGTCGAGCTTGCCGCGCGTGGAGAAGCCGAGCAGTTGGCGCAGCTCGGCCCGGCTGAGATGCCCCTGCCGGAACGCGTCGAGCGCAAGGGCTTCGAGCGCGCGGCGCTCGATGTCGCCGGTGCTGCCGATCAACCGGGCGAGCTCGTCGCGAATGCGCAAGGTGATTTCCATCGGTTGAAGGTTACCCTGGCGCTCGGTCCTGGGTCAAAGCACCGAAGCCGAGCCAGGCCGGCCTCTCACGGCGCTACCGAGCGTCGTGCCGGTGACGGCCCTCGGCGTCAATCGCGCGTCGATGAGTTCCGCCGGTTTCGCCGATCGGCCTGCGGTCCCGGCGATGCCGCCTTCACCGCGGCCGCCAGGCCGGCTAAACTCGGTCCGGCATCATATGTCAGCAAACAAACGGAGGAATGTCTCATGGCGGTCAGCATGTACCACGCGTCGGTGCCGGTGTTCCTGCAGTTGCTCGGCGGCCTCAAGGGCACGCTCGACAAGGCCCAGAAGCACGCGACCGAGGAGAAGTGGGACGAAGCCACGGTTTTAAATCTGCGGCTCTATCCCGACATGTTCACTCTCGCCCGGCAGGTGCGGCAGGCGAGCGAGCATGCCTTCGGCGCCGGCCGAGCCGCCGGGGTCGAAGTGCCGCAGCTGCCGGCGATCGACAACAGCTGGGCCGAGATGCAGTCGCGCCTCGACAAAACGATCGCCTTTTTGAAGGGCTTGCACCCCGACCAGCTCGACGGCAAGGAAAACTCGCAGGTCACGCTCACCGTCGGCGGCCAACCGCGCACGTTCCGGGCGCAGGTCTATCTCTACCACCTCGCGATGCCGAATTTTTATTTCCACGCGACGACGGCGTACGACATCCTGCGCAGCCTCGGCATCGAGCTCGGCAAGCGCGACTTCATGGGCGCGATGCCGACGTAAGCATCGCGTCATCGGGGCCGGGCGAGGCCGACGGCGCCCGACCCCGACCCTCCTTCGCGCCCGCCCCGGCGCACAGCGGAGAGAGCTGCGCCGCCGCGACGACAGAGGAGGCTGAGGCGAGTTGCCATGATCATCGATTGCCACGGCCACTACACCACTGCGCCGCGTCCGCACGAGGGATGGCGTGCCGCGCAGCTCGAGGCGCATGCCGCCGGCAAGCCGCCGCCGCCGCGCCCGCGAATGACCGATGACGAGATCCGCGAGACGATCGCCAACGGCCAGCTCAGAGCGCAGCGCGAGCGCGGCACCGACCTGACGATCTTCTCGCCGCGCGCCGCCGGGATGGGCCACCACCTCGGCGATCGAACGACCAGCGAGGCCTGGGCCGGCGCCTGCAACGAGTTGATCCACCGGGTCTGCTCGCTGTTCCCCCGGAATTTCGTCGGGGTGGCGATGCTGCCGCAGAGCGCCGGCGTCGCGCCGCAGAACTCTATCCCCGAGATCGACCGCTGCATCGGCGAATACGGTTTTGTCGGCATCAATCTGAACCCCGATCCGTCCGGCGGGCATTGGCAGGACCCGCCGCTCGGGGACCGCTACTGGTATCCGGTCTACGAGAGGATGGCGGAGTACGACATTCCGGCAATGATCCACGTCAGCGCCGCCTGCCATCCGGCCTATCACACGACCGGCTCGCATTACCTGAACGGCGACACGGTCGGCTTCAATCAGCTGATGACATCCTCGGTACTGAAGGATTTTCCGACCATCAAGTTCATCATTCCGCACGGCGGCGGCGCGGTGCCCTATCACTGGGGCCGTTTCCGCGGCTTGGCGCAGGACGCCAAGCTTGGGCCGCTGTCCGACCTGGTGCTGCAGAACATATTCTTCGACACCTGCGTCTATCACCTGCCGGGCCAGGAGCTGCTGACCAAGGTCATCCCGGTCGACAACATCCTGTTTGCCTCGGAAATGATCGGCGCGGTTCGCGGCATCGACCCCGATACCGGCCACCACTACGACGACACCAAGCGCTACATCGACCAGCTGCCGCTGTCTGCAGCGGACAAGGCGAAGATTTTCGAAGGCAATGCCCGCCGCGTCTACGGCCGGTTGTCGCGGATGCTCGAACGGAGCTGAGCGTGTCGGAGGATCGCAGCCCCGAGCCAAAGAGCCGCTGGGATGTTCTGACCGAGACCGGCGCCGGCACGCCGATGGGCGAGCTGTTGCGCCGCTATTGGTGGCCGATCGCCGGCGCCAGCGAGTTCGAGCGGCCGGGCACGCTGGCGCTGCGCCTCCTCGGCGAGGATCTCGTCCTCTACCAGGACCTCGGCGGCAGATACGGCCTGCTCGATCGCCATTGCCGGCACCGCCGCGCCGACCTCGGCTACGGCTTTGTCGAGCAGCGCGGGTTGCGCTGCAACTATCACGGCTGGCTCTACGACGCGGACGGCCGGTGCCTGGCGCAGCCCTATGAGGACATGGCGCATCCGCGGGCGCGGCGGCGCGACGAGATCCGCATCAAGGCCTATCCGGTCGAGGAGTTGGGCGGCCTCCTATGGGCCTATCTCGGTCCGGCGCCGAGGCCGCTCGTGCCGGATGGGAATTCTTTTCGTGGAAGAACGGGTTCCGCCAGATCGTCAAGGCGGAGATCCCGTGCAACTGGTTCCAATGCCAAGAAAACTCGATCGACCCGGTGCATTTCGAATGGACTCATTCGAACTGGAGCGTGCGTCTTTCCGATGCCACCGGCCGCTACGCGCCGCAGCACGTCAAGGTCGATTTCTGCGAGTTCGAATATGGCTTCCAATACAAGCGCATCCGCACCGATACCAGCGACCAGGACCGGCTGTGGACGGTCGGCCGCGTCTGTCTGTGGCCAAATGCGCTGTTCACCGGCAATCATGTCGAGTTCCGGGTGCCGGTCGACGACGAGAACACGCTCAGCGTCATGTGGCATTTCAGCCGCGTGCCGCGCGAGCGCGAGCCTTACGTGCAGAACCGCATCCCGACCTGGCAGGGGCCGATCGCCGATCCGGCGACCGGGCGCTGGATTACCAGCCATGTGATGAACCAGGATTTCGTGACCTGGGTCGGGCAGGGCCGCATCGCCGATCGATCGCAGGAATATCTCGCGCCGAGCGACCGCGGCATCGTCATGATCCGGCGCCGCTTCCTCAGCGATCTCGAGGCGGTCAAGAACGGGCGGGATCCGAAGGCGGTGATCCGCGACCCGGCGCTCAACCGTGCGATCCCGTTGCCGGTCGCCGAGCGCCAGACGTTGATCGACGGTTTCACGCGCGCCGAGCTGATGGACAACCCGCTCGCCCGCCGCGGCATGCAGGGCTACATCTTTCAGACCGGGCAGCCGGCCGAGATCCGCGCCGCGTTTCTTGCGGCGATGGGCTTCAGCGAAGCCGAAGCAACCGCCGATCCCCGGCCCTTCGATCCGTTGGCGCCGGCCGCTCGCTGACCCTCGCGTTGCCAGGACGTTGCCAGGGAGGGTACGGTGGATATTCGGTCCGACAAGCCGGTAATGGTGGCCGGCGACAGCGACATCGACCGCCCGGTGCCGAGCGCGCCGTCGAACCGGATCTGGGGCAGCGACGCGATCGCCGCCGCGATCCGCAAACTTGACATCCCCTACGTGGCGCTCAACCCGGGCGCGAGTTACCGCGGCTTGCACGACAGCCTCGTCAACCATCTCGGCAATACCCGGCCGCGGATGCTGCTCTGTCTGCACGAGGAGAGCGCGGTGGCCTTGGCGCATGGCTGGGCCAAGGTCACCGGGCGGCCGCTCCTCGTCATCGTCCATGCCAATGTCGGTCTGATGCATGCGACGATGGCGATCTTCAACGCCTGGTGCGACCGGGCGCCGGTGATCGTGCTCGGCGCCACCGGCGCCCTCGACGCGACGCGGCGGCGGCCCTGGATCGAATGGATCCACACGGCGCGCGATCAGGGGGCGCTGATCCGCAACTTCATCAAGTGGGACGACCAGCCGAGCTCGATCGGGGCGGTGCCGGAGGCGATGTTGCGCGCCAACATGATCGCACAGACGCCGCCTTGCGGCCCGGTCTACCTCAATTTCGACCTCGGCTTGCAGGAGGACGAGATCGAAACCGCGCCCGATATGCCGGACGTCGGACGCTTTTTGCCGCCCGCGGCACCCGAACCCGGCGGCCCGCTCGTCGGCCAGGCGGCCGAGTTATTGGCCGCGGCCCAGCGGCCGGTAATCTTGATGGGGCGCGTCTCGCGCGATCCCGAGGCATGGCGGCGCCGGGTCGCACTCGCCGAGGCGATCGGCGCCCGGGTCATGACCGACCGCAAGGCGGGTGCCGCGTTCCCGACCGAGCACCCGTTGCACGCGGCGGGGCCGGGAGCGGCGCTCTCCCCAGCCGGCGCCGAGCTGGTCGCGGCGGCGGATGTGATCTTGAGCCTCGACTGGATCGATCTTGCCGGCACCTTGAAGACGGCCTGCCCCGGCCGACTGCCCGACGCCAAAGTGATCCAGATCTCGCCCGACCAGTATGTCCACAACGGCTGGAGCATGGACTATCAGGGTCTGGCCCCGGCCGACGTCTATCTGTTGGCCGAGCCGGACGCCGCGATCCGGCCCTGGGGCTCGGCCGCAACGCCTTGACCGCGGCCAACAGCCGGCGCCGCGCGCCCGGCGCTCGCCGCCGCCGCAATCGGCGCTCGACAGTGCCGCAATCATCGAGGTGCCGCATTTGGCGACGGCGCTCCGGGCGGCGCTGGGCGATGCTCCGGCGAGCTTGATCCGGCTGCCGCTCTCCTGGGACGAAGATTTGTGGGATTTTCGCCATCCACTCGATTTTCTCGGGGGCGATGGCGGCGGCGGCCTCGGCTCCGGGCCGGGGATGGCGGTCGGCGCGGCGCTGGCCTTGCGCGGCAGCGGCCGCCTGCCGATCGCGGTGCTTGGCGACGGCGATTTCCTGATGGGGGTCACGGCGCTGTGGACGGCGGTGCGCAACCGGATCCCGCTGTTGATCGTGCTCGCCAACAACCGCTCGTTCTTCAACGACGAACTGCATCAGGAACGGGTGGCGCGCGAGCGCGGCCGGCCGGTCGAGAACCGCGCGATCGGCCAGTCGATCCGCGACCCGGACATCGACCTCGCCGCGCTTGCGCGCGGCCAGGGCTGCCTCGGCATCGGCCCGGTCGCGGACGCAAGAGGGCTCGTCGCCGCGATCACCGAAGCGGTCGCCGCGGTGCGCGCCGGCCAGGTCTGCGTCGTCGATGTCCGGGTCGCCGCCGGCTACGATCCGGGCAGCGCCGCCGGTATCTTCAGGCGATAGCGGGTACCGTCAACCGGCGCCCACTTGCCGAACCAACGGCGCGTAAGGCGCGCACCGGGGGTCGGCCGGTCATCCCGCCGGCCGTGGTCATTCCAGGTTTACCTAGCCTGATCGCAAGGTTTGCGTTCGAGGCAGGCGCGAAGCTTCGCGGCGAGCACGCGGGCGTTCGGGTCGAGGACGACGGTTAAGTGCCGCCCCGGCACCTCGTGGATTTCAACCCGACCATCGGTCAGTTCGCGCCACGCCGGCGCCACGGCCGGATACCGCGAGGTCAAGGACCATTGTGATGTCGCGGCAAACAAAGTCACCGCGCCGGAATACGGTTGGGGAATATACGCGGTCCACAACTTCGAGTTCCACAGGCTTTCGTTCAGATCCTCGAACCGGTTCGCCGCCGCTTGTCTCGAGCCGGGCCGTAAACGTAGCAGCCACGGGTGATTCTTGACCGCCAGCCAGATCTCGGTCGGCGGAAGTTGCAAGGTTTTTATTACCTTAACGCGAAGAGGAAATCGCTCGATCTCGATGTCGGTGTAGCGGCTCTCCACCAGCGTGTCGATCAAACCGAGAAAGCCGACGCGCTCGCCCTGCTCGCGAAGCTGTCGCGCCATCTCCAACGCGGCCAATCCGCCTGCCGAATAACCGATCAGAGTATAGGGTCCATGCGGCTGGACGGCGCGGATCTCGTCGAGATATTGGGCGGCGATGTCCTCGACCCGGTCGGGCAGGACCTCAGACCGATCGGTGGTTTGCGCCGCCAAGCCATAAGCAAGACCGTATATTTGTCGTTCGTTGCCGAGCCGGCGAACGAGATCGCGCGGAATCCAATGCACGAAAAAAATCGGCGGCCCGGCCCCGGCGGTCTGCAGTGGCACCAGCGAGAATGCGGCCGGCGGCGCTTCGTCGCGATCGAGCATCGCTGCCAGTTGCTCGATCGTCGGTGCCGCGAAAATCACACCCAGCGGTACCGTTCGGGCAAACGCGCTCTCGATCTCCGCCGCCAAGCGGAGCGCGAGCAGGAAATCGCCGCCCACGTCGAAGAAGTTGTCGCTCGGGCCGACGGATTTGACCTTGAGCACCCGGGCCCAGATCGTTGCCAGCCGGCGTTCCAATTCGTTCCGAGGCGGTAGCTGGGTTGCGGTACCAGGATTGGGGCAGGCGATCGGCTCGGGCAAGGCGGCGAGGTCGATTTTGCCGCTCGGCGTCACCGGTATCGCGTCGACGAACACGATTGTGGACGGGACCATAAACGGGGGTAATCGGCCGTTTAGGTAGGCGATGAGATCGGCGTTCGTCGGTTGCGCGCCCGGCTGCAGGACGACATAGGCAACCAGCCGCCTGTCCCCCGGCGTCGGCTCGTAAAGTTTGACGACCGCTTGGCGTACCTCTTGATGCTGCGCCAACACGACCTCGATCTCGCCGGGCTCGATTCGGTAGCCGCGCAATTTTATTTGGCGGTCCAATCGGCCGAGGAATTCGATATTCCCGTCCGGCAGAAGGCGGCCGAGATCCCCGGTCCGATAAAGGCGTGCCCCGAACATGGCATTGCCCGACCGATCGGCGACGAATTTTTCGTCGGTCAGTTCCGGGCTGTTCAGATAGCCCCGCGCAAGGGCCGCCCCACCGATGTAGATCTCCCCCGGAACGCCGACCGCAGCCGGCCGTCGGCCGTCGTCCAGGATCAGAACGCGCACATTGTCGATCGGTCGTCCGATCGGCGGCAAGGCCGGCCATTCCTTTGGCTCGCCCTGCAGCGGAAAAGCGGTGACGACATGCGCCTCGGAGGGGCCATACTGATTGACGAGCGTGCAGTCCGGCAGGCGCGCAAAAAGCGCCGCGATCTGGCTGGTGATCCGCAAAGCCTCTCCGGCAACGATAACCTCCGACAGGGATTGCGGCGCCGCGCCTCGGGCGGCCGCGACCGCGAGGCTCTGCAGAGCAACGTAGGGCAGGAACAGCCTGGCAATCCGCTGCCGTTCGATCAGGTCGTACAGCGCCTCGGGGTCGCGCCGGGCGGGCTCGTCGATCAGCACCAGCGTTCCGCCGGCGCACCAGGTCGCGAAGATCTCCTGAAAGGAGACGTCGAAAGCGAGCGAGGCGAACTGCAGCGTCCGTTGACCGAACCCGACCCTCGAAGTCCGCAGCTGCCATGATATCAGATTGAGGAGTGGGCCGTGCTCCATCGCCACCCCTTTTGGGATGCCGGTAGAGCCGGAGGTATAGACGACATAGGCCAGCGACCGCCCGCAGGGATCCATCGCACTGCACAAACCCGCCGGTACTTCACCGCCCGGATCGATGTTCCCGACCCCGATCGCGTCGACCGCCAGCACCCGCCCGCGGTAATCGGGAAACTGTGCCCGCTGCGACGATCTTGTCAGCAGCGCCTGCGGCTGAGCGTCGCCGAGGATGTAGGCCAGTCGTTCTTCCGGGTAAGCGGGGTCGAGAGCGAGATAGGCGCCACCCGCCTTGAGCACGGCCAGCACCGAGATCAGCAAGTCGAAGGAGCGGTCGAGCGAGATCCCGACCACGGCGTCCCGCCCGACCCCAAGCCCTCGCAAGGTGTGAGCGATCGCGAGCGCGCGTCGGTCGAGCTCGCGATACGATAACCCACGGCCGGCAAAGCTCACGGCGATCGCCGCCGGCGCCCGCGCCGCCTGCGCCTCGAACAAATCGATGACCGTACCGGCTTTCTCGGCTTGCGGAACCGTTTGCGGGCCGGTCGCGGGCGCTGCCGGTCCGCACCCGGCATCGCCCACCCTGCCTGCCGGGTCACCCGAGTGGAGACGCGCGGAGCTCGGGTATTGTTTCGTCAAGGAATGTCAGCCTGGCTGATCCGACACGTCGCGTTAACCGAGAAATGCGGCGAGCTTCACAACCAAAATAGCGCGTAATTCGGTGAACTGCAATCTTAATGTTAAAAACTGAAATGAAAAGCTGATCCCGCGTATCCGATGTCACCGCGCCGAACCGCGCCGCATCGGCTCGGTTTGGATAGGGGTGGCAGGCGCCGCGTCGTGCTCGGCAAGGACTGGTGGGAGGAAGAGGATTTCGCGCCCGACCGCCAATGCCTCGCCTACCTGCGAGAAACCGCCGCCGCCGACAGCCCGCCGCGACACCAGGCCCGCGTTCCCCGGCCCGTGTAGCTGTATCAGCATTCTAATATTTGCGAGCGCCACCTTCCCGATCCCGAGCAAGCGGGAATCCAGGGATTTCAGTCACTTGCCCCCGGCCGGAGCCTGTCCTCGGGCCGGCCGAAGGCCGGACCCGGGGGCCGGGGCAGGCACTGGGCCCCTCCCCGGACGGCCGGCCCTCGCGGGCCGTCCGCTCATGCTGAGGAGCGCCCCCCGGGTCCGCGCGGAGTTTACCCTCGGGCCGCGCAGAGCGCGGACCCGCGGGCGCGGCCCGAGGACAGGCTCCGGGCGCGTCTCGAAGCACGCACCACGCCGATGGAGCGCTGTTTTTGCCGCCTCGGCCAATTTCCTGACAGCCTCCTCCGCCGGTGTGACGATGTATTCGGTACAGCCTTCAACGTCTCCGTTACCCGAGTGAATGAAACCTGGACTGGGGGCTTTGGCAGGTCGGGCCAATGTCCGGTACCCGACCCGACGAAACGGGGGCAGTCGGTTGCCATCGTGAACGGTACGGCGCAGTGGACCGACGTTATCGGCCGTGAATACGAAGGAACGGACTCGCCAAAGGGCCAATTGACGATGCACTCAATGGTGCCCGGCGATCTTTATCGCGAGGTAACGGTACGCGGGGTGCTCGAGGGCAACGGCACCGTCCCTGCACGCTTTATCAGCCGTCGTTGCAGTTATCATCATGTCTTTCAGAAAGAAACCAAGTAAGTAACCGCCTTGCATATGGTGTTCCGCGTCAACAGCCGAGGGAGAGCTCCATGAGCGAGACGCGACGCGCGGAAGACGATCTCGGGCTCGCCGGGAAAGCCGCGATCGTCACCGGCGGCGGCGCCCCCGATCCCGGCATCGGCAACGGCCGGGCGGCGGCCCTGCTCTTGGCGCTTGCGGGGACGAAGGTGCTGGTCGTCGACATCGAGCGCAGCGCCGCCGAGGAGACGGTCGCGATGATCGAGGCGGACGGCGGCATGGCTATGCCGTTTGTTGCCGACGTCGCCGACGAGCGCCAGGCCCAAGCCTTGGTCGAGGCGGCGGTGAAGGCGTTCGGGCGGCTCGACCTCCTCGACAACAATGTCGGGATCGGCGGGCGCGGCAGCGTCGTCGACACCCCGATCGAGCTGTGGCGCCGGATCATGCAGGTCAATGTCGACAGCATGTTCTATGTCTCGCGTCATGCGATCCCGGCGATGATCGAGACCGCCGGCGGCGGCGCGATCGTCAACGTCTCCTCGATCTCGGCGTTGCGGCCGCGCGGCCTTACCGCCTATTCGACCTCGAAGGGTGCGGTCATCGCCTTGACCCGGGCGATGGCGGTCGATCACGGGCCGCAGAATATCCGGGTCAATTGCGTGGCGCCGGGGCCGATCTATACGCCGCGCATGTATACCGGGCAGATGACCTCGGAGGGCCGCGAGGCGCGGCGCAAGGCGTCGGTGCTGGGCGTCGAGGGGCTCGGCTGGGATGTCGGCCACGCGGTGCGGTTTCTCCTTTCGGCGCAAGCGCGCTATATCACCGGCCAAACCCTGGTCGTCGACGGCGGGGCGAGCCTCGTCGGCCCGGCCCGCGCGCCCGGCAGTTGATGGGAGGAGCCCCGGTGAGCGACACGCACCCGTTCGATCCGGCCCTGTTTCTGGACTCGGCGATCGACCCCGAGACGGCGAGGCTGAACGCCGAGCTGATCGAGGTGATGGCCGGGCAGCCCGATTGGTGGGTTGTCGGCGCCGCGGCCGCCCGCGCCGCCCGGCGCCGAGGCGAAGGGCCGTTCCCGGCGCCGGTCATGTCGAGCCGGGCGCGAACCATGACCATCACCGGCCGGGACGGCAACGAAATCCCGCTGCGCGTCATCGCCCCGCCGCGACCGCGCGGCGTCTATCTGCATCTGCACGGCGGCGGCTGGGTATTGGGCGGCGCCGACCTGCAGGACCCGATGCTGGAACGGATCGCCGACAATACCGGCCAGGCGGTGGTCGCCCCCGAATACCGCCTGGCGCCGGAACACCCCTATCCGGCGGGTCCCGACGATTGCGAGAGCGCGGCCCTATGGCTCGTGCAGAACGGCAAAACCGAGTTCGGCACCGAGGCGCTGACGATCGGCGGCGAATTCGGCGGGCGGGCACCTGACCGCGGTGACCCTTTTGCGGATGCGCGACCGGCACGGCTGTAGCGGTTTCCGCGGCGCCAATATCGTTTACGGCGCCTTCGATCTTTCGCTGACGCCGAGCCAGCGCCAGTTCGGCGACTTGAGGCTGGTCTTGCGCACGATCGACATGCACCAGTTCTACAATGCGTTTCTGCCGACGATCGCAGACCGACGCGCCGCGGACATCTCGCCGCTCTACGCCGATCTGAAGAACCTGTGCCCGGCGCTCTTCACCGTCGGCACCAAGGACGCGCTCTTGGACGATACCCTCTTCATGCATGCCCGCTGGGTTGCCGCCGGCAACCCGGCGGAACTCGCCCTCTATCCCGGCGGTGCGCACGGGTTCACCCTGTTCCCGAGCGCGATGGCGAAGACGGCGACGGTCAGGATGGACGCCTTCCTCAACCGCGTCCTCGGCGACTAGGCGCCGGCAGAGGCTATGTCCACGGGCGGCGCCGCGCCCGCGAACCGTGGTCATGCCAGCACGACGAGATCGACGGGATCGGCCGCCCCCTCGACCATCCGCCCGCGCCGGACCTCTGGTGGCCCGGCCGCGCGGTAGCCCTGCGCGAGCGCCGCGGCATAGGAATCGCCCGTTGTCAGGGCCCGCACCCCTTCGGTCTTCGTGTGTTTCTCGAGCTTGGCGACGAGGTTCACCACCTCGCCGATGACGGTGTATTCGAGCCGCGTCGGGTGTCCGACCGTGCCGAAAACGACCTCGCCCACCGCGCCTGCGATGCCCAGGGCGGGCGCCGGGAGCCCTCGGCCCTCACGCTCCCGCCGCCAGTGCTCCGCCGTGTCGGCCAGGTCGTCGATGGCGCGGCACAGATCGGCGGCATAGCTGGCGTTCTGCACTACGGCGCCGAAGCTCGCGAGAATCCCGTCGCCGAGATATTTGTCGATGCTGCCGCCGTGGCGCTCGATCACCGGGACGAGCCGCGCGTGGTACTCGCCGAGCAGCCCGATCAGTTCTTCCGCCGAACGGCCGTGCGACAACGCGGTGAAGCCGCGCAGATCCGCGATCAGGATCGCGGCCCGGCAGCCCTCGCAGCGGACGCTCGCGGCATCGCCGCCGGCGCGCCGGATCTGCGCCGCGACCTCCGGGACGAAGAACCGGGACGTTGGCCGCGCTCTCCCCGGCTACCGATCGGGCGAGCAGCTGCCGACCCCGAGCGAGCGAAAACGCCAGGATCATCGTCACCACCAGGATCGAGATGATCTTGCCGATCTCGGCGCCGCGCAGGATCTGGTAGGAGGTCGCGTAGCTCACATAGCTGTGGGTGAAGCCAGGAAATTGCGGTCCCCACGCCGCGTAGAGGAAGAGCCCGAGCCACCCCAGCGCGGCACATCCGCCAGCGAGCAGGACGTAGGCCGGCTCGAACCGCAATGTCCGCAAGGCGATGAAGATGAAGACATACATCAGGGTCGGCGCCTTCAGATAAAGCGCGGGCGGCGCCTGGTATTGGAGGTGAAAGCTCCAGATGGTGATCATCAGCACGGCGATGTCGACGACCACCGACAGGACGATGAAGCCGCGGCGCAGCCGCCCGCGGTAGGCGAGGAAGAGCCGGCCGGCGGTGAACAGGGCATAGATCGCCAGCGTCCACGGCACCGGATGGAGCCGCGTGCCGGCGGGGAACGCCTTGGGCGAGACCGCATAGAGCGTGCCGAAGAAGACGATCACGGCCGCTTGCGTCCAGCCGACGACGACTTCGCCGGCCTCTTGCTCCCGTTCGATATCGCGGCGCACGCGCTCGGGAAGGGGCGGCCGCCGCCAAGCGCCTGTTGCGTATGCCGCGAGATTGCCCCACCACCCTGCGGCAAGCCCGACGTCGCCGCGCTGAGGAAGAGCGAAAAGCCGGGTTCGGCTGAACAACATCCCAACCCCGTTTGCCAGAGATTGCTTTCGGCGGCGGCCTCGTCCTCGGCTCACCAGGCGCTGGCGGCGGCGGCTCTGAGGATTGCCCGCGGGGCCTCCTGCCACGAGCATTCGACGGAACCGAAGCCGGCGGCCTTCAAGGATTCGGCCTGCGCCGCGACGCCGCCGATCAGGTCGAAGAGGTCATAGTCGAGGAACAGCGCGCCGGGCTTCAGCACCCGGGCGATGCCGCGGTAACATTGCGCGATCAGATCGAGCCGCCGCAGATTGTGGATGGCGATCGCCGAGACGGCGAGATCGAAGGGCCCGCCGACGGCGTCGGTCCAGGCCGGAACGCGCAGGTCGGCGAGCACGTAGCCGACCCGATCGCGGTGCGGGGCGAGCCGCCGGCGCGCCGCGTCGAGCATCGGCCGCGAATAGTCCTGCAGCGTCACCCGGGCTCGCGGAAAGAGCCCCAACACCTCCTCGCTGACGACGCCGTAGCCGCCGCCGACATCGAGCACCGCGATCGGCGCATCGCGCGCCAAGGGTGCCGCGCACAGCATCTCGCGCAGCCGCCCTTGGCGCAGCGGGTCGCGCGCCAGGTCGCGCGCGATCCATTCTTCGACATAGGACGGCGAATGCCAGTCATGCGGCTCGAGATGCGGTTCTTCGGTGGCCGGCGGCATTGCGAACCTCGCGATCACGTCAGCGGGGCGGGGGTCAGCGCCACCGCGGCCTCGGCGGTCAGCATCTGGAACGTGAAGCTCTCCTCGAGGTAGAGCCGAACCGAAGCGTCGCCGTGGCTCTGATAGCCGATCGCGAAATCCTGCCCGAGATGCAAGACGAAATCGCCGCCGCGGGTGCTGAGGACGAAGGCCCCGGCGATCGCCGGGGCCCAGATGATCTCGTTCTCGACCAGCCGATGGAGGTGCTGCAACACCGGATAGCCGTAGTCGCGCGCCTCGCTGACCGCGGTATAGGCATCGGCGCCGAGCACGACCCAGTAGGGACCGTCGACGCCGACGAGCCGCAATTCGGAAAGCGCCTGGCCGATCGCATCGGGATAATTGCGGACATCGGCCGGCAGGCTCACGACCGGGTTGCTCGTTCCCTGGTGGATGCCCTCGATGCCGCCCGCGGCATAGCCTTCGAAGATCGCGCGGTCCTCGGCAAAGGCGATCGTCCTGGCGGCGTCCTTTACCGGCTGCCAATCCGAGTCCACGGCGCCGCGTTCGACATCGTCGATCATCCCGCGGTCGAGTTCGAACGGCACGCGCAATTCGACGAGCGCCTTGACCACGCGCTGGCGGGCGAGGACCCCTTCCGCCGGGGCGGCGATCTGGCGCAGATGGCCGGTGCCGACGACGGAGAACGCGGCGCCGGCGGGACCCTTGACATCGACCACCCGGCGGGCCGCGAGATAGCGCTTCAAGGTGCGCGAAGCTTCGTCCTCGATCTGCGCCCACGCCATGTCGGAGACCGGGGCAAGGGCGCGGTGCAGATTATTCATGCCGAGGGTCTCCTTTGAGGGAACCGATGCCGAGCGAGCCGTCGCCGACCGACGGCAGGGGTTGTGGCCGATCGGTTGCCGCCGCGGCCGGCCCGTCGGGCGCGACATTTTCGAGGAACGTCGCCGACGGTGCGAAGAAGAGATTGCCGGTCACCGCCCGCGAGAAATCGAGGAGCCGGTCGTAATTGCCGGGCGGGCGGCCGACAAACATGTTTTCGAGCATCGCTTCGATCGTGCGCGGCGAGCGGCTGTAGGCGATGTAATAGGTGCCGTATTCCCCTGACCCGGCGCGGCCGAAGGCCATGTTGGCGCGCAGGATTTTGATCTCCCTGCCGTCCTCGACGATCTTGTTCAGTTCGTTGTGCGCCCAGCTCGGCTTCGTCGCGGCGTCGAGCTCGACATCGGACAATTTGCCGCGGCCGATGATCCGCTCCTGCATTTCCGTCGGCAGCGCGTTCCAGCCGGCAAGGTCATGCAGGTATTTCTGCACGACGACATAGCTGCCGCCGGCGAAGCCCGCATCCTCGGCGCCGATCAGCACCGCGGCGAGCGCCTCGTCTCCGGCCGGGTTCTCGGTGCCGTCGACAAACCCGAGGAGATCGCGCTGGTCGAAATAGCCGAAGCCCTGCACCTCGTCGACCGGCGACACGGCGGGCCCGAGCCGGCTCATGATCTGCGCCGCCAATTCAAAGCACAGGTCGAACCGCTCGGCACGAATGTGGAACAGCAGATCGCCCGGGGTCGCGACGGCGTGGCGGGCGCCGGCGCGGATCTCGCGGAACGGGTGCAGCTCCGAGGGCTTTGGCGCGCCGAACAGCCGGTCCCAGAGATCCGAGCCGATCCCCATCGTGCAAGCGAGCCGGCCTCCGAGGTCGCGAAAGCCGACAGCGCGCACGAGATTGGCAAGTTCGGGGCAGAGCGCCCGCACCGCCTGAAGAAGCGCGGCGCCCTCGCGTACGCTCAGGACGAGAAACATCGCGGCCCGCGTCAGCGGTTCGGCTACCGGCTGCGGGGCGGCGCCGGGCAGCTGCGTCAATGCGGGCTCCATAGGATGATCTCGCGGCCGGCGCGCCGCCGCGATTGCGGCGCTGCGGGCGGACGATGCGGCAGAAGAGGCCGGCGCGCAAGACCGGTCGCGAAGGGTTGCCGCATCGTCCGCCCGCCATCGACAAATCGACGGTTTGCGATCCGACTGTACCAGCGTGCGCGAACGCTTGGTCCCGCCCCCCTTGAGCGCCACCCGCGCCGCCCCTTCCATAAATCAAGACTTCTGATTGGTGGCGTGGATTTGAGACGCCCGCCGCAGTTGTGCTACAATGGGGAGATATGACTGAGCAGCCGCAGAACAACCCGATCCTGAAACGCTTCCGCGATGCACTCAACGAGATGTATGGCGACCGCCTTGAGCGCGTGGTGCTGTACGGCTCGCGGGCGCGCGGCGACGCCCATAAGGAGTCCGATTACGACGTGGCGGTGTTTTTGCGTGATATGCCCGACCGGTTTGCTGAGATGAACCGGCTGGCCGACCTCAGCACCAATCATTGTCGAAGAAGACGGGCCGTTCATTCACGCGATGGCCTATCCGGCAGGCTCGTACAACGAGCCGCGCATGCCGTTGATGTACGCGATCCGCGCCGAAGGCATTGACTTGTGAAGGAGCAGAGCAGCGCCTTTCTTGAAAAAGCCCGCTCGTTTCTGGGAAAAGCTCAAGATTTGCTCGATGTCATGCATTGGCCGGAGGACGCTGGCCGCGCCGCCTACCTTGCCGGTCTGCATGCCGCGCACGCGCTCATATTCGAGCGCACTGAGAAGATGCCGACAAGCCATCGCGGCGTGCAGCGCGAACTAGCGCCGTTGATGAAGGACGATCCGCGTTTCGACCGCGAATTGCGCGCCTTCCTTGGCCGTACCCTACGACCTCAAAGCGATAGCTGACTATCTCACCGGCCCCGGCTCAGACGTTTCCGTTGAGCAGGCTGAGCAGGCAATCACAACTGCCGGGCGGTTCATTGACGCTATCGTCGCCCCCGCCGTCCGCCCGGACGGGGGCTTTCATGGGGAGCGGTCGGGTTCCGTTTCCAAAGCGCTGACAACTCTTGCCCCTGCCGGATCAAGGGCTTAGGCTTCCCGTAAGTTATCACCGAAAAACCGCGAAACCGCCGCCTCGGCTATGCCCGCGTCAGCACCTACGGGCAGACGCTCGACACCCAGCTTGAGCAGCTTCGCGGCGCGGGCTGCGCCAAGATTTACCGGGAGTTTCTCAAGATGCTAGACCATCTCGCGGCCGGCGACGTGGTGACCGTCACGCGCATCGACCGCCTGGCGCGCAGCACCTTCGATCTGTTCGGTATCGTCAAGCAGATCGTGGACGCCAAGGCGCAATTTCGTTCCCTTGCCGAGCCGTGGGCCGATACCGGCACCAGCACCGGGCGATTGATGATCGCCGTCCTCGGCGGCTTGGCGGATGTGGAGCGCGATCTAATCCGCACCCGCACCGCCGAGGGCCGGAGCCGCGCCAAGGCCCAAGGACAGCAGATGGGCCGACCCCCGGCACTCACACCGGCGCAGCAGACAGAGGCCAGCCGACGCCGCACGCAGGGCGCTACGCTCGACGAACTCGCCCGCAGCTACAATGTCGGCATATCCACCATTCGCCGCGTAACGCGCGCGGCATGAACAGCGCCACATAATATAATAGTGCAAAGACCCCGCTAATTAAATGTGAACTCATTATTCAGATGTCTTATTTCACGTTGTGAAATCAGTTGGCCATTTCCAACCCGGACGCTATGGATTGTCGCTTCGATATTTCGACTCCAAAAGTCAAGGAACTCACGAACCTTTGGCCCAACGCGATTAACGGTGTCATCAACCTGCCAAAGGAATGTTTGCAATATGCGTGGATAGTCAGGTAAATGATAAGTTACTTCCACTGTTGCACGATTATAATTAAGTAGACCTGAGCGGTTCATACGCATTCAGCTCGACCGGCTCAACGGCGCGGCCCTCCGATAGCTAATCGACTACGCAAAATCCGCGCGCGCCCTCGTGCAGCATGATCACTCTCTCCCGGACGATTGGCACCGGAGGCGTGAGCATCGAGCATCATCATCCAGACGCCCGCCAGAAGCAGCACCCTGTACAGGCGGAATCGGCTCAAACGTCGTGGTTCCCTTGAGTAACTCTCCTATATGCTGGAGCTTTTGCGCTGCTTGCTCGTTGCCCTTGGCTGCTGCGTACTGGATGTACGTACTTACGATGTGGGCCAATACTTCTGCATTGGTTCTCCCGGGGAGATTGCTTGACCGCCCGAGAAAATCAATGAATTCCGGTAAGCAAACAGCCGCAGCAACGACATCAACATCAATACCCCTGCCGGGCGGTAAACCCATGGCCGCGTAAAGAACAATTTTTCTCGCCTCATCCATTTGTCTTTGAACGGCGTCTATCTTCTCATGTGTTTGTGTGGGAAACGCTTCCATATCTAGCATCGTTGACGTACTCAAATCGCTTCACCTCCCTTTGCTTGCAAAATGGTGGTCATAACTCCGGCTTTTCAAGACGGATGGTGACGCAATGCGGCTGGCCGATCCGGTAGCCATCCCCGGCCCAGCCAGTCGTAAAACCGAGCGAGTTTTTGGCCTCAGCCAACCATTCCGCAGCGCGTTTATCCCTTCCATTTTGGCAGGCAGCTTCGTTGGGGAACCCTTCCTGCGGCGGAATGCCCGGAGCGAGCGTCACTATTTTGCAATATTCCTTATGGCGCGTCCACGACCACAGGCAAACTTCGGCCTTGAGGTCTGTTGCGGGATAAGATGGTGCGGCGACGTAAACCTCCGGAGCAATCGTTTCGGCTGAATGCGATCTTGCACAAACCGTCACAAGTTCCTTCGCTTTGTCTATTCCGTCATCATTGAAAAATTGTGCGACCCGCGCGATTGCCGTACCAATAATGTGCGCGTCTCCCTTTACTGTAACGTTGCTAACAGCCCCCGGAGAACCATCTTTTCGCGGGCCGACAACTGTAAGAACGGAAATGGGAGAGCTTGGCGCGTCTGCCTCCCTTACAAGCTCGCCAAAAAGTCTTCCATTGTTTGCGCATTGCGGCGTTACTTTATCGGTGACTGCACCATCATGGAGTATTGTTGCAATCAACCGTCCGGCTTCAGTGATGCTCGGATCAGCCGGCGCGGCGGCATAAGCTACAACTGGCCCGGCAACACACGCAACCGCCGCAGCCATTCGGAACAATTCCGCAGAGGTTCTAGCTAGCTTATATAAAGCGTTTTCCTCGTAAGGCATGACACACCCGAAGTATGGATAATTTACCGTCTCCGTTTTTCAAAAGTACGTCAACGTAATACTTTCGTCAACAGCAAAGTATTGTTAACGCCGAGTCAAATTGGTTAATCTTTGCTTGTTGCACGACCTCAACAACACCGCGCGACGGATAGTGTGGTTAATTTCGGTTCGTCAACATTCAACCTGGCGCGTCGTCATTTTGCAGATGACGGGTTCATTGACCGGCCATCCCGTGACAGCACTCGACACACCGCCAATTTTCCAGAACCACCTTATGCGCGGTGTTGCGCCTGTAACCCCTGTGCAAACTAGCGGTGACACCCCCCGGGTTCTGGGGTCCAGCAGGGTGCGCCGTGGCGGTGGTGTCGACGAGCAAGCAGGAGTTCAGCCGCTTTGAGGTCCTGTTACGGGTTCAATCGGGTGGACTACGCGTCGCCGACGCGTGCGAACTGATCGGCTTGCACCGGCGTCAGGTATTTCGCCTGCTGCGTGGACTCAGGCAGGACGGTGCCGCGAGCCTGCTTTCCAAGCGCCGGGGCAAACCCAGCAACCATCGGCTACCGGCCGAGGTTCGCACCCTGGCGCTGTCGATCGTGCGCGACCGATACGCCGACTTCGGTCCGAGCTTGGCGGCAGAGAAGCTGGCGAAGCATCACGGCTGTACGGTGTCACGCGAGACTCTGCGCGGTTGGATGATCGCGGCTGGGCTGTGGCAGGACCGCCGGCATCGTCTCCCCTCGCCGCACCAACCGCGTCGGCGGCGCGATTGCCTGGGCGAACTGGTGCAGATCGACGGCTCGGAGCATGCCTGGTTCGAAGACCGCGGTCCGCCGTGTATGCTGCCCGGTTTCGTCGATGACGCAACGAGCCGGTTCAGGCAGCGCTCGTATTTTACGTCGAGTGGAGACGGCGTGTGGTACATCGTGCCCTTCTCGCCGCGCGCGTGACGATGATTCGTATCCTCCGATGATGTAACAGCCGGCGAAATTAACACAGCGATCGGCGGGCGACCCGGGCCGCCCTTCTTCCAGATTACGATATTTTCTGGAATAGCCGCTGCGGCGGGAATATTATTATCCAACAGACGAGAGGCTGGAAAGCGAGACGCGGCCTTGGACGCAACAAGACGAGGCTCCAACCGTCAATCGAGAAGGGACCTCGACCAATGGCTAAGCGCATCTCAGCAAAACCCGCCGCCGACCGAACCCTTGGTCTAGGGCTGTTGCCGCGCACCGCCGAGCAACGCTGGCGACGATCAGCAACTCCAAAGCGCCGCGATCCGCCTGTGGTTGCTCGATCGGAGCGGCGATTGCAGCGGCCGCGGGATTTCGGAATTGATGCTGATCAAGGCGCTGGCCACAAGATCTCGCACCAGACGATCGCCAACATCGGCGAGCGCGCGCGGCTGGCGGGGGCGGCATGAGCGAGCCCGCCTGGGAAGCGGTCAACCTTGTACCGGCGATCACCGGCCTGCCGATGACCGTGTTTGCCTCGCCGCGAGGCCGAGCTCGGCATGCGGCGCACATCAAGGTTCACCGCCGACACGGCGCCAAGATGGACCCGAGCAACACGGCGAGCATCGGGCTCGAACCCGTGCCGTACCCGGTCCCCGGTGCCGGCGAGTTGACGGAGCGCGACGCCGCACTGGTCTACCAGTGGGCCGCGCTCAATCGCGCGGCGCTTGTCGATTACTGGAACGGGCGGATCAACACCGCCGAGCTGCTGGCCCGGCTTGAGCGGCTGCCATCAGCGAAGCCGATCCATTCCTGACGGCGAACCTGCGGCTGTGGCTGACCGGGCTGCGTGTCGGCCAATTCGTGCTGACCGCCGCCGCTTCCAAACATCAAGATCGCTCGCCGCATTCGGTTTTGCCATAGCATCGGGCAATTTCCTCATCCTGAGGCGCCTCGCGCCCCCCGGAACGGCCCGCAGGGCCGGCCGTCCGGGGGGAGGGCTCGAAGGATGCAGGCTTCGAGACGGGTGCACCCTCCTCGGCATGAGGATCGGTATGGTTCCTCGCGTCCCGCGGGCGACGATGCGGCAAAGAAGCGCTCCCGATGGCGGCAGGGTGTCCGGCGCCGCCGAGATCGGCTTTGCCGCGCGCGACGGCGCCACCCGCCTCGCCCATCTGTTTCAGCACGATCCGCTGCGGGTGCTGTTCCCGGCGCCGGAACCCGGGGATGCAGCACTCGCGGTGCTGGTCACGACCTCGGGCGGGTTGGTCGCCGGCGACCACATCGCGCTCACCGTCAATGCCGGGCCCGGCTGCATCGCTCAGGTCACCGCGTCGGCCGCGGAAAAGATCTACCGTTCGACCGGCGCGACGACCGAGATCAGCCAGGTTTTTTCGGTCGCGAGCGACGCCTGGCTCGAATACCTGCCGCCCGAGACGATCCTCTTCGACGGCTCCCGGCTTCGCCGCCATACCGTCGTCGTGGCGTCGCCGGGTGCCGGTTTCCTCGGCGGCGGCATTCTCGTCTTCGGGCGGCGCGCTCGCGGCGAACGCTTGACCCACGGTCTGTTGCACGATCGGCTCGAGTTCCGACGCGACGGCAGGCTCGTCTGGGGCGATGCCTTGCATCTCGACGCCGATCTAGCGGCGATCATCGCCGACCCGGCGTGTTTCGACGGTGCCGCGGCGTGCGCGACGTTGGTCCTGGCGCCACCGGCGGGCGATCCCGGCAAATTCATCGACGGCGCCCGCAAGGCACTACAGCACTCGGCATCGCTCGGGCTGCGCGCCGGGGTGACGGCGGTCGGCGGTCTCTTCGTCGCCCGCTGGCTGGCGGCCGACCCAATGCTGCTGCGCCACGCTTTCGCCGATCTCGCCTGCCATCTGCGCGCCGCCGCTTTCGGATTGCCGGCGCGGTTGCCGCGTCTTTGGCACGTTTGATGCTCGGGAATTCGCATGAACCTGACGCCCCGCGAAAAAGACAAGCTTCTGGTCTCAGTCGCGGCGATGGTCGCCGAACGACGGCTGAAGCGCGGCGTCAAGCTCAACCACCCCGAGGCGGTGGCGCTGATCACCGATTTCGTGATCGAGGGGGCGCGCGACGGCCGCAGCGTCGCCGATCTGATGCGCGACGGCGCCACCGTCGTCGGCCGCGAGCAGGTGATGGAGGGGGTGGCGGAGATGATCCACGAGATCCAGGTCGAGGCGACCTTTCCCGACGGCACCAAGCTCGTCACCGTGCACGAGCCGATCAGGTGAGCGCGATGTCATTGCGAGCCCACGGGTCCGCGCTCCGCGCGGCCCGAGGACAGGCTCCGCGAAGCAGTCTCCTGCCGTGCCTGCGGACATGGAGCGGGATTGCTTCGTCTCCCCGGAACGCCCGCCCCTGCGGGCGGCCGTCCGGGGGTCCTCGCAATGATGGGGGTGCGGCATGATCCCCGGCGAACTCTTTCCGGCCGCGGGCGACATCGAGCTGAATGCCGGACGCCCGAGTGTCAGCCTCGTCGTCGCCAATACCGGCGACCGGCCGATCCAGGTCGGCTCGCACTATCATTTCTACGAGACCAACCGGGCGCTGCAATTCGACCGGGAGGCGGCGCGCGGCTACCGTCTGGACATCCCGGCCGGCACCGCGACGCGGTTCGAGCCAGGGCAGAGCCGCGAAGTCCGGCTCGTCGCCTATGCCGGCGCACGCCGCGTCGTCGGCTTTAACGCCAAGATCAACGGCGGATTGGATTAGGGCGATGGCGCGGAGCATTTCCCGGCCGGCCTATGCCGCGATGTTCGGGCCGACGACGGGCGACCGGCTGCGGCTTGCCGACACCGAACTCGTCATCGAGATCGAGGAAGACCGCACCGTCTACGGCGAGGAGGTCAAGTTCGGCGGCGGCAAGGTGATCCGCGACGGCATGGGGCAGAGCCAGCGCACGCGCGCCGAAGGTGCCGTCGATACCGTCATCACCAACGCCGTCGTTCTCGACCACTCGGGCATCCTCAAGGCCGACATCGGCATCCGCGGCGGCCGCATTGCCGGCATCGGCAAGGCCGGCAATCCCGACATTCAACCCG
Source organism: uncultured Alphaproteobacteria bacterium (assembly GCA_963772295.1). Taxonomy (GTDB): domain Bacteria; phylum Pseudomonadota; class Alphaproteobacteria; order ATCC43930; family CGMCC-115725; genus AP-15. Next base: position 673,880 of record CAVYWO010000012.1, on the reverse strand, counting down.
GCGTCGACATCGTGATCGGCCCCGGCACCGAGGTGATCGCCGGCGAGGGGCGCATCGTCACCGCCGGCGGCATCGACAGCCATATCCATTTCATCTGCCCGCAGCTGGCCGAGGAGGCGCTTTACAGCGGCGTCACCACATTGCTCGGCGGCGGCACCGGGCCGGCCGCCGGCACCGCGGCGACGACCTGCACGCCGGGACCCTGGCATCTGGCGCGCATGCTCGAAGCGTCCGAAGGCCTCCCGGTCAATCTCGGCTGGTTCGGCAAGGGCAACGCCTCGGCGCCCGGTGCGCTCGTCGAAATGATCGAGGCCGGGGCCTGCGGGCTCAAACTGCACGAGGATTGGGGGACGACGCCGGCGGCGATCGATTGCTGCCTCAGCGTCGCCGAGAGCTTCGACATCGCCGTCGCGATCCACACCGACACGCTCAACGAATCGGGGTTCGTCGAGGACACCATCGCCGCATTCCGGGGCCGCAACATTCACGCCTTCCACACCGAAGGCGCCGGCGGCGGCCACGCCCCCGACATCATCAAGCTGTGCGGGCTGCCGAATGTGCTGCCGTCATCGACCAACCCGACGCGGCCCTACACGGTCAATACGATCGACGAACACCTCGACATGCTGATGGTGTGCCATCACCTCGACCCGCGCATCCCGGAGGATGTCGCGTTCGCCGAAAGCCGCATCCGCCGCGAGACGATCGCCGCCGAGGACATCCTGCACGACCTCGGCGCGTTCAGCATGATGTCGTCGGACAGCCAGGCGATGGGGCGGGTCGGCGAAGTGATCATTCGTACCTGGCAAACCGCCGACAAGATGAAGCGCCAGCGCGGACCACTGCCCGAGGACAGCGACCGCAACGACAATTTCCGTGCCAAGCGTTATCTTGCCAAGTACACGATCAATCCGGCGCTGACGCACGGGCTGGCCGAGCATGTCGGCTCGATCGCGGTCGGCCGGCTCGCGGATCTGGTGCTGTGGTCGCCGGCGTTCTTCGCCGTCAAACCCGACCTCGTGCTGAAGGCGGGGACGATCGCCGCGGCGCTGATGGGCGACCCCAACGCCTCGATCCCGACGCCGCAGCCGGTGCATTACCGGCCGATGTTCGGCGCTTACGGCAAGGCGCTGCCGGCTTCTGCGGCTACCTTCCTGTCGGCCGCCGCGATTGCCGGCGGCGTCCCCGCGCGGCTCGGCCTCGGGCGCCTGATCCTGCCTGCGCAAGGGATTCGCGCCGTCGACAAGAGCCGCATGGTGCACAACCACGCAACACCCGAGATCGAGGTCGATCCCGAGACTTATGAAGTCCGCGCCGACGGCGTGCACCTGACCTGCGAGCCGGCCACCGTCCTGCCGTTGGCTCAGCGCTATTTCCTCTATTGAGATCGCTGAGGCAGATGCGGCGAGCGATCGCGGTCCACCCGGCCGGGCATTGGCGAGACGAAGCGGCAGTCGATCGCGTGACATTGCCGTTTCTCGACCGCCACCGGCGCCGGCTGCGGCTGGTCGCCGATTCCGGGACGCCGTTTCTGCTCGATTTGCCGCGCGCCCGGCATTTGACCGACGGCGACGGGCTCGAGCTCGACGACGGCAGCCATATCCGCGTCTGCGCCGCCCCCGAACCGGTGATCGAGATCGGCGCGGACCGTCCCTCGGCGCTGCTGCGCATCGCCTGGCATATCGGCAATCGCCATCTGCCGGTGCAGATCCTGGAGGGGCGGTTGCGCCTTTTGGCCGACCACGTCGTTGCCGCCATGATCGAGGGGCTCGGCGGCACGATCGCCCGCTGCGAGGCCCCGTTCGACCCGGAGACCGGCGCCTATGCCGACGCCGCGCACCGCCATGACGACCGGTGAACCGTGCGTCGGCCGATATCTTTACCGGCTGCTCGCCTGGCTGTCGCCGGGCTTTCCGACCGGCGGGTTCAGCTATTCGCACGGGCTCGAAGCCGCGATGTCCGGCGGCGCCGTGCCCGATCGCGCGAGCCTCGCGACCTGGGTCGCGGCGATTGTCGCCCACGGCGTAGGCAGAATCGACGGCGATATTTTGTGCAGCGCCTATCGCGCGGCATCGGCCGGGGATCTTGACGCGCTCGGCCGCGCCAATGGCCGGGGCGTCGCATTTCGCGCCACTGCCGAACTGGCCTCGGAAAGCGCTCAGCAGGGCGAAGCCTTCCTCGCCGCGTGCCGCGCCGCCTGGCCCGATGCATTTCTGGAGCGCTGGACAGAAGACGCGGGCGTGTGCCATGCCGCCGCCTTCGGCGCCGCGGCGGCGCGGGCCGGGATCGCACTGGAGGACGCACTCCTCGGCTATCTCGAAGCGTTCGCCGCCAATCTGGTGTCGGCCGGGCTGCGCCTCGGCCTGATCGGGCAGACCAGCGCGCAGCGCATCATCGCCGAGCTGGAACCGGTCGTGTCCGCCGCGACCACCGCGGCGATGAGCCGCGATCCCAAGGATTTCGGCGCCGCCACCTTTGCCGTCGACCTCGCGTCGATGGTCCACGAGACGCAATATTCACGGCTCTTCCGATCATGAATGCGAAACAACCGCTGCGCATCGGCATCGGCGGACCGGTCGGCGCCGGCAAGACCGCGTTGATGGACCGGTTGTGCAAGGCGATGCGCGGCCGGTTCGAGTTGGTCGCGATCACCAACGACATCTATACGCGGGAAGACGCCGAGTTCCTGACCCGGAGCGGCGCGTTGCCGGCGGAGCGGATCCGCGGGGTCGAAACCGGCGGCTGTCCGCATACCGCGATCCGCGAGGACGCTTCGATCAACCTCGCGGCGATCGCCGAGCTGACCCGCCTGTTTCCGACGGTCGACGTCGTGCTGATCGAATCGGGCGGCGACAATCTGGCGGCGACCTTCTCGCCCGAATTGGCCGATTTGACGGTCTACGTCATCGACGTCGCGGCCGGCGACAAGATCCCGCGCAAGGGCGGTCCGGGCATCACCCGCTCCGATCTGCTCGTCATCAACAAAATCGATTTGGCCCCGCTGGTAGGTGCGAGCCTCGAGGTGATGGCGCGCGATGCGACACGCATGCGCGGCGAGCGCCCTTTCGTGTTCACCAATCTCAGGTCCGGCGAAGGTCTCGACGCGGTCGTCGATTTTGTGACGACGCAGGGCGGGCTCGGCCTCGATCGCCCGATTTGAGCGTCGGGCATCGGCGCGCCTTTGGCGGCGAGCTTCTGCAGGATCGGAAACTTTGGGTGGACTTCAGAGCTTGAGCAGTCGGCGGGCATTACCGTTCAGCAGTTTCTCGGTATCCTCGGGACCGAGCGGCAATGTCTTCAGCCACTCGGCAGCGGGCCGGTTTTCGGCGAACGGGTAATCGACCGAGAACAGAATGCGGTCGATGCCCATCTCCATCATGCCGCACAGGAGCGCCGTGTCCGAAAAGAAGCCGCTCGTCGTGATCCAGAAATGCTCGCAGAAAATGTCGCGGAAGGTCTTCTCCTTCATCGTCGCGCGCAGCCCGTGGCTGATGCGCCACAAGAGAAACGGCAGCCCCTCACCCATGTGCCCGAGGATGATCTTGAGGCCGGGATGGGCGTCGAACACGCCGCTGAGGACGAAGCGCAAGCCCTGTGTCGCGGTCTCGACCGTGAAACCCCAGGCGGCACGCAGGATGCCGGGATGCGACTGCACGTAATCCTTGCAATAGGCTTCGATCACAGCCGCGTGCGGCAGGGCCGGATGGATATAGATCGGGACCTCGAGCTTGGCAGCCCGCTCCCAGATCGGCCAGAAACGCTTGTCGTCGTGAAAGACGCCATTGGTCATGCCGTTGACCATTGCCCCCTTGAAGCCGAGCCTGGCGACGGCACGCTCAAGCTCGTCGGCCGCAGCCTGCGGGTTGGCGGTCGGCAATGCGGCGAAGGCGGAAAAACGATCCGGATGGCGCTGCACCGCCTGATGGAGGCGATCATTGGTGCGACGCGCCAAGGGCGGCGCGGTTTCGGCGTCGATCGCCTGCAGTCCGGGAATCGAATGCGACAGCACTTGCAGATCGATGCCGGCCTCGTCCATCTCGCGGATGCGCAACGGGCCCAGATCGTCGAGCCGCTCGACGATATCGCGACCCGCACCTGGGCCGCCGCCGAGTTCCTTGACCTCGGGATCCCTGTAATGCTCTTCGAGAGCTATGACGTAGGGCTTCTTCGCCATTCTTCTACTCCTTTCCATACGCGGCGGGCGCGGCGTCGCTCATCGGGCCGACGGCTCCGGCTCGCAGCGGAGGCCTGATCGGAGCCACAGCCAATCCGCCGGGATCGGCCATGACGGCCGCCGAACCCGCCGTCGCACGGTAGATCATCTGGCGCGCATGCGCCGTTTCCCGATAGCGAACACGTTGAGTGATCGTCCATCCGCAGTCGGCAAGAACAGCCTCAAACTCGCCCGCACGATAGTGTTGGATCCAGCGGTTCGCCTCTCTCGCCGCAACATTGCCGCCTGCAGTCCTCAAGGCGAAGCTGACGATCAGCTTCGATGCATGGCGGCGTGCCTCTCTGAGCACGTCCGCTGGAGACAGCAGATATTCGAGGACCCGAGCATGACGACGTAATCGCCTCCACAGGGTTGCCGATACATCCCTGCGGATCTGACGAAGTGGTCGGACGATGTGATCGTAGTCGATCTCAACCGCCAGGAGTTTCCAAGCGGCTCTTACGAAAGGACCGGAGCGCCATGCGGCCACATCCGAGATCGAGAACGGTCTTCCCGGGCTCGGAACTCTCCCTGTCGCTCGAAACCCTCCGGCGGCATAATTTCACCGGGCGCGTCGTCGATATCATGCGGCGCTTTGGTGCCCAGGCACAATCGCCATGAATGCGGTGGTCAACGGCTGCTTTCAGTCGCTCCCGGCGGAGTGGAACGCTATTCCGTCGGCGGAATGGGTCGAGCGACCGAAGCTCGTGCATTTTCGCGGCTAGATCGCCGAGGCCCGGAAGCCCCATTGCTCATAGAAGGCCTTCGCCTCCTCTGAAATCGCGTGCACGACCAACGCGCGCACGCCGATCGTCTCGGTGGCGCCGAACCCATTGCCGATATCTAGTACATAGATTCCAAAATATCAATATGTTGCGTTCAATTTTTTTATTTTGGACAAAATTTGGTATGAGGAGGACGGGGGATTGGATTGGGGGAATCCATGGTGGCGCCTCGTCGCGTGATCGCATTGCCGACTGATGCCGGGCAGCAGCAGCGCTTGTTGGGGGTTTCGCGCTCGCGGACGGAGCCGGCGAGCCGGGTCGAACGCGCCCGGATCATTTTGGCTTATCTGGAGGACCCGTCGGCCTATGGCGTGGCGCGGCTGATCGGGGTGACGCATCAGACAGTGACGCGCTGCCTTGAACGAGCGGCGGAACTGGGGGTGATCGAGGCGCTGGACGATCGGCCGCGTGCCGGACGCGATCCGACGATCACCGCCGAGGCAAAAACCTGGCTGGTCGCGCTGGCCTGCCAGAAGCCGAAGGAGTTGGGCTATCCGCACGAGCTGTGGACAACGCGGCTCTTGGCCGCGCATGCCCGTGATCGGGGCCCCGCCGCGGGGCACCCGAGCCTGGCCAAATTGGCGCAAGGAACGGTCTGCAAAATCCTGGCGGAACAGGAGGTCAAACCGCAGAAGGTGCGCTACTACCTGGAAAAACGCGATCCCAAATTCGAGCCCAAGATGGCGGAAATCCTGTGCGTCTACCAGCAGGTCGCGGTGCTGCGCGAGCATGGGCAGAGCGCGGCGAGCGCCGGGGAGGGCATGGACGGGAGCCTTCTCTTATGACGAGAAGCCGGGCATCTAGGCGATCGGCACAAGCCTGCCCCGGCGCAGGCCGGGGGCGTCGGATCTGCCGCCACTGCCCGGCCGCAGCCCAACTGTGATGCGCGATCACGAATACAAGCGCCACGGCACGCTGACCCTGATGGCCGGCATCGATCTGCTGACCGGTCAGGTCCACGCCCTGGTCGGAGAGCGCCATCGCAGCCGGGAATTCGTCGAGTTTCTCAAGCTCCTCGACGCCGCCTATCCTGCCAACACCGCGATCGAGATCGTCCTCGACAACCATTCCGCCCACGTCTCGCGCGAGACCACGGCTTGGCTGGCGGCGCAGCCCCCGGGGCGGGGCGCTTTACCTTCACCTTTACACCGGCCCACGGTTCCTGGCTCAATCTGATCGAGGGCTTCTTCTCCAAGATGGCACGCTCGGTCCTGCGCCATATCCGGGTTTCCTCGAAACACGAACTCAAAGAGCGCCTCATGGACTTCATCAACGACATCAATCGAGAGCCGATCATCCATCGGTGGAGCTATAAAATTGATGCCGCTGCCTGATGGACATAGGTCCGTTATTTCGGAAACGTGCTACTAGAGCGAAAAATCGGGTAAATTGCGGTGCCCTATTGGCGACCGGCAGCCTTGGTCATTGCAGGCTGGCGAGGCAACGCCGACTTCCGAACGACCCCCATAGTCTGTTCGCGCGGGTGGGCATAGTCCACTCGCCGCTCAATGTCAAAGCCGTATCGCCGCGCCAGCCCGGCGAAAAGTTCGAATGGGTATTCGAACACCGATATTGGTCTTGGTTTGAACATTGGTTCGTTAAAGGTGAAGAAAAACAACGAATCTTCATGCATGACCCGGCCGATGTGAGCGAAGGCCTGCTCGATATGCCCCTGGGGCAGATGGGTGAACACGGACTGCGCAAGCAGAAAATCGTATTTCCGCGAATAAGGGAAGGTGAGATCGCCGCTCCGGTTGACGAAAAGTCGCGGCAGCTTGTCGGCAAGCCCCTCGGCCACCAGCAGCTTTCGGGCTGCGTTGATCGCGGCAGGCGACAGATCGAAGCCGGTATATTTGCCCGCCGCGAGGTATCGGATCAGGTGCCGGCCCGCGCGCAGGGTGCCGCAGCCAATATCCAGCAGGGCGTGATCCGGCAACAGGCCATTCCCGATCAGGTAGCGGCATTGCAAACCGCCAATCTCCTCCCACAGGCCGCCAACCGCCATCTGCGGATCGTGCCGCACCCGCATGTCCGTATGCAACCGATAAGCCGTCAAGTAATCGTGTTTGGCGTAAAGCGCGGCAATTTGCGCCCGTTGAAGATGACGGGGGAGAGATTGATGCGATTTCACTGGGCGCGAGCCTTGCACTCCGACCTTGACCGGCATTCTCCCGGTTCCCGGGCCGTCGGCCGTGATTTTCCCTCTGGTTGGGCGCGGTCGCCACAAAAATCGATCGCAATCGTCTCGGTTCGCCGCCAGACCTCGGATCGACCGCGCGGCGATGCCGGAACCCGCGGTTTTTCGTGATTCCGGGCGCACCTCTGGTGTCGGCGTGGCGTCGTCGTCTGTCGGATCTGACCCCGTCTGCCGGTCGCGCCGGCGCGGGCGGCGCCCGCAGCCGGGCGATCAGCGGCAGGATGTCCTGGAACATCGGTCGCGGCGCCGCCTTCCGCTGGCCGCTCGGCATCGCCTCCGGCCACTCGCCCCCCTCAGCTGCAAGATCGACGTAGTGATCAAGCGCCACCCGCGACTCGTATTCCTTGCCCAGATTGTAAGGCGGCGAAGAGACAATTAGATCGACGCTTCGATCCGGCAGTTGCGCCAGCAGGTCGGCGCAATCCCCCGGATAGATATGGTCTACCTCGACCGTCATCGCCGCCTCGCCCCCGTATCGGGTTCTCCTAACTATTTAAGGCTGTGCGGTAGCGGCTGGCAAACATCGCATCGAAAACCGCTGGGATCAGGCGTGCGTAGAAGGTATTGATGGGTCAATCGACGACCCTTAGCTTTGGCGAATTGCGACTGTCGGTGGCTTCCGAGCCAGGCCACCGCAGGCGTCGCCAGGCGAGCGAACCGCGTCCCGCCCGCTGCGTCACCCGCCCGCCAGCGATCAGACGCCAAGCCGTCCCGAGCCATCGGGAACGGCGGGAGCGCCCCGGGTGTTTTTCCGGTAACCTAGCGTCGCCAACCGTCCGGGAACCCCATCAGGGTGGTCCGGTTGATCTGGTGGGCCGCCGGGTTGTCTGTGATCACATTTTTAATTCATCGAACGGCAACAGTTTTCGCCTTTTCAGTTCAACGATCACACCTTCAACTTGTTTTTCATCCTGACCGAATACCTCAGGGAGCCTGCGACCGAGAACATCGCCGATTCCTACGATCGCTTCCAGCCACGGGAGTATCCGAGTGAGAGTGCCGGTTTTCTGCATTCCGGATCCACCGAATCGTTCATTTTCATAACCTAAAAGAGCGTCGATGTTGCGTTGGCACTCTAAAATCGAAGATCGATAATTCTCGATGTTTATCTTGCCATGATTTTGCTCTATGTCGAAAACAATTCGGTCAATGAGGGCGTTTACCGATGCATAGACCCCATTATATAGAAAATGCAGAGCGGCTTTGGTCGAAACTCCACTCGAGACATTTTCACAGTGGAAGTATAAGATCGAAAGCGATGTTTCACTTGACATCAAAAGATTAAAAACGGACGAGAAAGGGCGTGTGGTCTATATCCGGTTTATCGGTATCCATGCGGAATACGACAAGATCGACGTGGAGGAGGTATGACCATGAGGAACATTCGAGCGATCCGGACCGAAGCGGACTACGAGGCCGCGCTTGCGCGCATCGACGCGGTCATGGACGCGGAGCCCGGCACCCCCGAAGCGGAGGAGCTCGATGTCCTCGCGGACCTTGTCGAGCTCTACGAGGCCCGGCATGTGCCGATGGGCTACCCGAGCGCGATCGGTGCGATCCGCTTCCGCATGGAGCAGGCGGGGCTGACCCCGCGCGATCTCATCCCGTTCATCGGCAGCCGAGCGAAGGTCTCCGAAGTTCTCTCAGGCAAGCGCCCGCTCACGATGCGGATGGCGCGCGCGCTGCACGCTGATCTCGGCATTCCCGCGGACGTGCTTTTGCAGCAACTGGGCGTGGAACTCGCGAGCGCTCTGGATGGCATAGACTGGAAGCGGTTTCCGCTCGCGGAGATGGCAAAGCGCGGCTGGATCGAAAAGCGCCGCAACCTGCCGGACCACGCCGAGGAAATCATGCGCGATCTGATCCGGCGCGCGGGCGGCGGGCAGGTGCTGCCTACGGCCCTCTACGGCAAGAGCGATCGCGCCCGGGCGAATGCGAAAACCGATCCCTACGCGCTGAAGACCTGGTGCTGGGAAGTGCTGGCCCGCGCGAACGCGGCGCGGCTTCCCGTGGCGTACAAGCCCGGCACAGTGGATCTGCCATTTCTCCGGAAGGTGGCCCGCCTCAGCTGGTCGGCCGATGGTCCGCGGCTAGCCCAGGAGTTTCTGGCGAAACACGGCATTCACCTCGTCTGCCTTGAGCACCTGCCGCGGACGCATCTGGACGGTGCGGCTCTGCAATTGGTGGACGGGACGCCCGTTGTTGGCCTCACGCTTCGCTACGACCGGCTAGATAACTTCTGGTTCTGCCTGTTGCACGAACTCGCGCATATCGGCCGCCACATGACGAACACCCGAAATGAGGCCTTTATCGACGACCTAACGCTTAGAGACGTGGAGGGGGTCCGGCGCGACGCAAAAGAGGATGAAGCCGATGGGTGGGCCGAGGAAGGGCTCATTCCTGGCGAGGTTTGGAGCACCAGCCGCGTGCGCGATAACCCGTCGTCGCTGGCGGTGATGGAGCTCGCACAGCGTCTGGAAATTCATCCGGCAATTGTGGCCGGCCGGGTGCGGCACGAGACCCGGAATTACCGGCTTCTTACGCATTTCGTAGGCACGGGCGAGGTACGCGATCAACTCGGGGAAATCACGAGATAGGACGATGCGAGGTCGCGGGCGAATTCGAAGTACTGCTCGACCAGCAGGATTGCCATGTCGCCGCGCACGTCACCGCCACCCTGGGCGTCGCCGTTGAACCGCAAAGCCTCGGCCGGGTGCGCCACGATCTCTCCAGGCTGCGCGCCAGAGGCCTTGTAGAGGGGCTGCCGGACTTCGCGCCGCTACCGATTGCTCGATTGCCCGCCGAGGGATAATTGCGACTTTATGGCGCAAATTGACCCAATTCGAGAATGCCTCGCGGCGGCCGTCACCGATATCTCTGGGAGTACCTAAAACCCCTCCGCGCCCCACAGGGTTCCATTGACCGCCTTTCCCATGCGAAACCCCGAACCTTTCTCGATTCTGCATCACGGGCTCAGTTGGAACACCGCGCCGAAATTGACGCCAAAGGGGCCGCCAGAGGGCGTCGTGCCATAGAGATTCCCTGCCTTATCGAGGGTCACGCCAGCCGAGGGGTGGTTGCCGGCGGCGTCGGTGGTGCAATACATAGGGGTGCAAAAGCTAGCCAGAAGCTTCTCTTTCCATGTGGTTTTGGCCGCGTTAGTCGGTGTCAATTCGAACACCGTGCCGCCGGCGTAATTGCCGCCGCTATACGTTGTGCCATAGAGGTTTCCCGCTTTATCTATGGTCAAAGCGGCCTCTGGTGCCTCGCCAGTCTTGTTGGAACAAGTCGAAGAAAAGCAAAAGTTGGCGATAACCTTCTCTGTCCATGTCCCGGCGTCGGGGGTCAGTTCGAACACCGTGCCGCCGCCGCTATTATTGCCGCCGATAGAGGTTGTGCCATAGAGGTTGCCCATTCTGTCCATGATCACGCCAGCGTAAGGATCGGCACCATCGATGCATGCGTCTCCACCCATCGAGCAAAAAGTGTAGAGAGTCTTCTCTGTCCATTCACCGTGCGCGTTGGGTGTCAGTTCGAATACCGTGCCGCCCCTAATCTCGCCGCCGCCATTAGACGTTGTGCCGTAGAGGTTACCCGCCGGATCCATGATAAGGGCACCCAGAGGCTCGTAGCCGGCAGCACCGTCGCAGGGGTATTCGCAAAATTTATATAGGATGGTGTGTGTCCACTTGGTTCCGTGGCGCGTCAGTTCGAACACCGTCCCCACGTAAGTAGTGCTGCCCACGCCACCAGCCGTGCCGCCACTATACGTTGTGCCATAGAGGTTGCCGGCCGCATCCATGATCACGCCAGCGGTAGGCTCGCTCCCATCGGTGCACTCCCCGCCGCCCTCCGCACAAAAGTTGTAAAGGATCGTCTCTGTCCACTCCCCCCCGGCGGCAGGCGTCAGTTCGTAAACTATTCCTTCGTCATATTTGCCGCCACCCCCTGTCGTGCCGTAGAGGTTACCCGCCCGATCCATGAACAGGTTGCCTTCTGGAGACTTACCGTCCCCTTTCTCTTTACACTCTAAACCATAGCAAAAGCTATGTAAGAGGGTTTCTGTCCATTTGGCGCCGTGGCGCGTCAGTTCGAATACAGTGCCGGCTGGTTCACTTGCTTCACCGCCGACGGGCGTTGTGCCATAGAGGTTCCCCGCCGCGTCCACGATCACGCCGGAAACGGGATCGGAACCATGCGGGTCGCAGGCTGCCCCCCGCAAATGACGGGAAAGGCATCGCCTTCAGGGCCGCCGCCGAACCGCTCCGTGCGCCGGCAATCGTCAGCAATGCTGTGAGAAGGACTAGTCTGATCAAGATTCGCGGCATCACCTTACCCCATTCGCATCTCATAGCTGAGTTGATGATCGCCACCTTTGTTTCGCGTCGTCAAGTTGTATCGAGTTCGACAAGCGAACAATCTATCGTTGTGGCAAATACATCTCTACCAGGATACAATCGTGTCTACCAGAATACAATTGTGAGTTTTTGAGCGCGGCGATGACGCGCTCCCGATCGGCGATCAACGGCGGCGACTAACAACCCGATCCGGATCGCATCTTCCTCGCGCCCGGATAGTCGAGGCCAATCCGCGAAAACGCGTTCCGAACTCGCTCCCCTTCCTCGCGGATCGCGCGATAATTGGTCTGTGTAAAATAAAAGAGACAGGCACGGGTTTCATGCCTGGCGGGTCGGCGCCTGCCGGTGGGGACTAACTAATCTTCGACCGCCTTTGCGCGTCTCTTGTCGATGGTCTGCTCGACCCGGTTCCTTGCGGCGCGCAGCGGGGCGTGTAGGCCCGAACATCCTCGCCGTATTTCTGTCCAGATCGACGACTATGATTTGGGTCACGATCGGGATTTTGTCGGTACCTTTGTGCCGGTGCGAACCAGCCGGTTCGGGTTTTCCCTCTTATTTCCCTGTTCTGCAGATTTAATTCCCTGTTCCTGCGAATTATTTCCCTGTTATCTCGCCAGGGCAAGTGATTGATCCAGAATGATATTTTGACGCGGCCCCGGCCGGAAACGGGGGTTTTCCCCAGTTTTTTCCCGTCGAACAGGGAACGATAGAGCGTTCTATTGGGTCGCTTCGGCGCGCGACCACGGCGGCCTCGCCGCATGGGTCGCGGCGGTTGTCCGGTATCGGGGGCAATCCCGCCACGCTCGGGCGGGTCGCGCTCAGACCGTCAGGTAATGGCGCACCGCCGCCTCGTTCATGTCGGCACGGCGGCCGGACAGCACGATCTCCCCACGCTCCATCACCAGGTAGGACGACGCAAGGTCGCGGGCGAATTCGAAGTACTGCTCGACGAGCAGGATCGCCATGTCGCCGCGCTCGGCGAGGCGCTCGATGACGCGGGCGATCTCTTTGATGATCGAGGGCTGGATGCCCTCGGTAGGCTCGTCCAGAATAAGCAGCCGCGGTCGCATGACCAGGGCGCGGGCGATCGCCAGCTGTTGCTGCTGGCCGCCGGAAAGGTCGCCGCCGCGCCGTCGCAGCATGTCCTTCAAGCCCGGAAACAGCGCGAAAATCTCGTCGGAGATGCGCCGCAGGCGCCGCGGCAGCGTGCCAAAGCCGGTTTCCAGGTTCTCGCGTACCGTGAGACGCGGGAAGATCTCGCGGCCCTGCGGCACCAGCGCCAGGCCGGCGCGCGCCCGCTGATAGGGCGCCAGCCCGGTCAGCTCCCGGTCCTCCCAGCGAATGCGGCCCGAGCGGATCGGGTTGAGGCCGAAGATCGCGCGCAAGAGGCTGGTTTTGCCGACGCCGTTGCGGCCGAGGATGCAGGTCACCTCGCCTTTTTTCGCGTCGAGGCTGACCCGGCGCAGGACCTGGCTGGCGCCGTAATAGAGTTCGAGGGCTTCGACCGACAGCATCGCTCACCGCCCGAGATAGACTTCGACGACGCGGGGGTTGTTCTGGATCGCGTCGATCGAGCCTTCGGCCAACACCGAGCCCTCATGCAGCACCGTTACCTTGACGTCGAGGGCGCGCACGAAGGCCATGTCGTGCTCGACCACGACGACGCTGCGGGTGCGGTTGATGTCGCGCAACAATTCCGCCGTCTGCGCGGTTTCGGCGTCGGTCATCCCGGCGGCCGGTTCGTCGACCAGCAGCAATTGCGGCTCCTGGGCGAGCAGCATCCCGATCTCGAGCCATTGCTTCTGGCCATGCGACAGTTCGGCGGCGCGTCGGGCGCGCTCGGGCGTGAGCCGGATCGTCGCCAGAAGTTCCGCGATCCGCGCCCGCTCGGCCGCGGTTTCGCGCGCCCACAGCGCAAAGCCCGGACCGCGGTCGCCGGCCAGCGCCAACAGCAGGTTCTCCCGCACCGACAGCGGCTCGAACACCGTCGGTCGCTGGAATTTGCGGCCGATGCCGAGCCGGGCGATGGCCGGCTCGTCGAGCCGCGTGAGATCCGTATCGGCGCCGAAGATGACCCTGCCCGAATCCGGTCTCGTCTTGCCGGTGATGACGTCCATCATCGTCGTCTTGCCGGCCCCGTTGGGACCGATCACCGCCCGCATCTCGCCGCGTTCCAGCGCGAGGGAGAGCCCGTTCAGCGCCTTGAAACCGTCGAACGACACCGTGACCCCGGCGAGACTGAGCAGCGGGGCATCGCTCATTCCGCCGCCTCCCGCGCCGCGGCCTCGGCCGCCGCCGATTGCCGGTCGCGCGCGATCGACGGCCGATGCCCGGCGAAGAGGCCAATGATCCCGCGCGGCAGGAACAGGGTCACGACGATGAACAAGGTGCCGATCGCGAACAGCCAGATTTCGGGCAAGGCGCTGGTCAGCCAAGTCTTGCCGAGATTGACGAGAACCGCACCGAGGATCGCGCCCGAGAGGGTGCCGCGACCGCCGACGGCGACCCAGATCACCGCCTCGATCGAATTGCCCGGCGCGAACTCGGAAGGGTTGATGATGCCCACCTGCGGCACATAGAGCGCCCCGCCGATCCCGGCGATGACGGCCGAAGCCGTCCAGATCACGAGTTTGTAGGCTTCGGGGCGGTAGCCCAGGAAACGGGTACGCATTTCCGCATCGCGCATCGCCACCATCACCTTGCCGAAGCGCGAGCCGGTCAGCGCGCGGCTGAACAGAAAGGCCGCCGACAGCACCAGAGCCGTTACCAGCATCAAGCCGATCGACGTGCTGTTGCGGTTGAGCGGAAAGCCGAGGATTTCCTTGAAATCGGTCATCCCGTTATTGCCGCCGAACCCCATGTCGTTGCGAAAGAAGGCCAGCATCAGCGCATAGGTCAGCGCCTGGGTGATGATCGACAAATAGACGCCCGAGACGCGCGAGCGAAACGCGAACCAGCCGAATACCAGGGCGAGCGTTCCCGGCACCAGCATCGCCATCGGCAGGGCAAACCAGAAATGGTTGAAGCCGTACCAGTACCAGGGCAGCTTGTTCCAGCCGATGAAGACCATGAAATCGGGCAGGACCGGATTGGAGTAAACGCCGCGCGCCCCGATCGTGCGCATCAGATACATGCCCATCGCGTAGCCGCCCAAGGCAAAGAAGGCGGCGTGCCCGAGGGTCAGGATTCCGGCATAGCCCCATACCAGATCGACCGCGAGGGCGAGGATCGCGTAGCACAAATATTTGCCGAAGAGCGACACCATGAAATCGGGGGCGTGCAGGGCGCTTGTCTGGGGAATGGCGAGGTTGGAGACGGCAAGCAGAGCCGCGCCGAGCAGCACCGCTCCCAAGGTCAGCACGGTCACGCGCTCGCGGCGCATCGCCTCGTCTCGATTGCGCGTTCCCGGCGCATCACGCCTCCGCCGCCCGGCCCTTCAGCGGGAACAGACCGCTCGGCCGCCGCTGGATGAACAGGATCAGGAAAACGAGCACCAGGATCTTGGCCAGCACGGCGCCCTCGAACGGTTCGACGAACTTGTCGACGACGCCCAACAGCATCGCCCCGAAGAGCGTGCCCCACAGATTGCCGACACCGCCGACGACCACGACGATGAAACAGTCGATGATGTAGTTTTGCCCGAGATTGGGGCTGACATTGTCGATCTGCGAGAGCGCGACCCCGGCGATGCCGGCGACGCCGGAGCCGAGGCCAAAGGTCAAGGCGTCGATCCACGGGGTCTTGATGCCCATCGCCGCCGCCATGCGCCGGTTCTGCATCACCGCGCGGATGCTGCGCCCGAGCCCGCCCCAGCGCAGCACCGCCATCAGGGCGCCGAGCACCAGCGCCGCAAAGAGGATGATCCACAGCCGGTTCACGGTCAGCACCAGGCCGCCCAGGCGCACCGCGCCGCTCACCCAGGCGGGCGAGGTCACGTCCTGGTTGCTCGGCCCGAAGATGCTGCGCACCGCCTGCTGCAGGATCAGGCTCAACCCCCAGGTGGCGAGCAGGGTTTCGAGCGGCCGGCCATAGAGGAAGCGGATCAGGCAGCGCTCGATGACCATGCCGATTGCGCCGGCGACGAGAAACGCCGCCGGAACGGCGAAGACGAGGCCCAACTGGTCGAGCGCCGGCGCACAGGCCGCGATCAGGCGCTGCACGACGAGGGTCGTGTAGGCTCCGATCATGACCATCTCGCCATGCGCCATATTGATGACCCCCATGACGCCGAAGGTGATCGCCAGCCCGGAGGCCGCGAGCAGCAGCACGGCGCCAAGGCTGATCCCGTAATAGAGGGCTTCGAGCAGGCCCCAGAGCTGCAGGCGGCGATCGATGTCCCGGATCGCGCTGCCGATCGCCGCGGCGACGGCGGGAGGCTGGCCCGACAGCGAGGCGAGCAGGCTGCGCGTCGACAGACCCGGCCGCGCCGCCAGCTCCGCAACCGCTGCGAGCCGCTCCGCCACGGCACCGGTGCCGGATTTGAGCAGCGCCGCCGCCCGTGCCTTGTGCAGCAGGTCGGCGATGCCGGGATCGGGTTCGCTCTTGAGCGCCCGCTCGATCAGCGGCAGGGCGGCGGGATTGGCGGCCTGAAACAGCGCGTCGGCCGCAACTTGCCGTTTCGCCCGATCCTTGGCGAAGAGGCCGAGCGCACCCTCGGCGGTTTCGATGGCGCCGCGCACCGAATCGTTGACGACGATCCGCCGCAGATTGATCGCCGTCGGGGCCGCGATCGGGGCGCCGGTGCGGGCATCGACAAACCCCGTTGCGCCGCGGATATAGAGCGGCGCACCCGGGCGCGGCCAGCGCCAGGCGAAGAGCTTGCCGTCGCGCAACGCATCGATGACCGCGGCGGCGCGCGGGTTGCCGGAGACGGCCAGCGCCTCTACCGCTTGCGCCACCGCATCGAAATTGGCGGCGGCAAGCGGCGCGAACGGGTCACCGCCGGCACCCGCCGCAGCGGGCGCCGACAGCGCCAGGATCAGAAGGGCGGCGCCGATCCGGAAGCGGGCAAACCAGCGCCGGCGGCCCCTGCCCCGGCTCCGCAAATTCACGCCTTGTGCACGCCCAGACACTTGCCGGCGACGATGTCGTAGCTGCCGCAGGACATCGGCGGCAGCCAGTCGCCGATCAGGTTCTTGCTCTCCGGCAGATAGGGCGACCAGGGTTGGGCCACCACCAGCCCCGGCGTCTGCCAGACGACGTTGAACTGGCCGTTGCCCTGCACCTCGCCGATCAGCACCGGCTTCGTCAGGTGATGGTTCGGCATCATCGTCGCGTAATCGCCGGACAAATTGGGATGCGCGACACCGATCATCGCGTCAATTACGGCGTCGTGATCGGTCGAGCCGGCCTTTTCGACCGCCTTCACCCACATGTTGAAGCCGATGTAGTGCGCCTCCATCGGATCATTGAAGACGCGCTTGTCGTCTTTCACGAACTTCTTGAAGGCGGCGACGACTTCCTTGTTGAGCGGGGTGTCGACGCTTTGAAAGTAGTTCCACGCCGCAAGAGAGCCGATGAGCGGCCTGGTATCGATGCCGGCCAGCTCCTGCTCGCCGACACTGAACGCCACCGACGGGATGTCGGTCGCCTTGATCCCCTGATTGCCGAGTTCCTTGTAGAACGGCACATTGGCGTCGCCGTTGATCGTCGAGACGACCGCGGTCTTCTTGCCGGCTGAGCCGAAGCTCTTGATCTTGGCGACCTCCGCCTGCCAGTCGGAATAGCCGAAGGGGGTGTAGTTGATCATCAGATCGTCCGGCGCGACACCCTTCGATTTGAGGTAGGCTTCGAGGATCTTGTTGGTGGTGCGCGGGTACACATAATCGGTACCCTCGAGCACCCATCGCTTCACATTGACCTGGTCCATCAGATAATCGACCGCCGGGATCGCCTGCTGGTTCACCGCGGCGCCGGTGTAGAAGACGTTGCGGCTGCACTCCTGGCCCTCGTATTGCACCGGGTAGAGGAGGATGCCGTTCAGCTGCTCGAAGACCGGCAAGACCGATTTGCGCGATACCGAGGTCCAGCAGCCGAACACGGCGGCCACCTTGTCGACCGACAGCAATTGCCGGGCCTTCTCGGCGAAGAGCGGCCAATTCGAGGCGGGGTCGACCACGATCGGCTCGATCTGCCGGCCCATGACGCCGCCCTTTTTGTTCTGCTCGGCGATCAGCATCAGCATCACGTCCTTGAGCGGGACCTCGCTGATCGCCATCGTGCCGGACAGCGAGTGCATGATGCCGACCTTGATCGGTCCGGTCTCGGGCGCCGCCGGCGCCGCTTTCGCCTGCGGCGCGGTGTCGGGAAGGGCGCCGACCCCGGTTGCCGCGGCGGCGACGAGGCCGACGCCGAGGAGACCGAGTTGCCGGCGGTCGATGATCGGGCTTTCGATTGACATGCTTGCCTCCCTGAACGCTGCCACGGGCCACGCGGCCTTGCCGTTCGGGGAGCAAAATCGAGGCCAACCTTCGGGCGGCGGAAACGGGAGCCGGTCGAAGCGATCGGGTGCCTCGAATATAGGCAAATGCCGCCGCCCTTGCCGACCCGACGGCGCGGGTCGGCAGGGGCGGCGGCTGCTAGAGATTGCCGCCGGTCTCGTCGCGAGCGGGCGGGCGCTTATCGGGCGCTACGCCGCGTGCAGCAGTTCGAGGGCCTCCTCATAGACCGCCATATTCTTGCCGAAGGAAATCGCGGCGGCTTGGGCGCCGACGACGAGATGCATCGAACGCCAGGGCTCGCGCGTGGCGAAAAACTCTTCGACTATTGCCTGGTGGTGCTTGAAGGCGTGCATCTCGGTGAAGTTGTCGTGGCAGACGATTTCTGCCAGACATGCGATCAACGCCCGCGGGTCGTACCCGCACTGCACGTATTGCTGGGCCAGGTTCACCGTCTCCTTGACCTCCGGCACCGCCCGCATCAGCCCGAGATTGGTCACCTTGGACCAGTCGGTCGGCGGCTGCTCGTAAATGCTCTTGGCGATCGCGTCCAGCAATGCCTGCTGCGTCCGCGGCGGCAGCGCGGCGACTGCCGCCAAATCGGGCTGCGGGTAGGGCTCGATGCGCGTCTCGGTCGAGCGGATCTCCGGACCCGACTGCCAAGTCAACAGCAGCAACAGCTTGTTGCGCAGGCTCAGCCCGTTGAGCCGCAGCAGGTACCGCCGCAGATTGACGCTTGTATGCAGGTGGACATCCATCGGATTGCCGCCGAGCGAGCGCAGAAAGAGACCGGCAGCCCCGATCGACAAGGCTTCGCCGGCACCCTCCAGCGACAGCCCCGCGGCCAGGGCCTTGGCAATCAGCACCGGAATATCGGCAAAGACGTCAACCGCCCCGATGGCCTCTCCGAACTCGCCGATCGCGGCCGTTTCGTCCGCGCCGGTGCGCTGGCGCAGGATCCGGTCCAGCAACCGGTGCTCGGCGATCAGCGCTTCGATCGCCGGCAGCGGCGAGGCGATCGGGTTCGGCGGGGCGACCGGGTTGCGGGTCACAAAGCGCACCACCGGCCGCATCAGCGCCGGCAGGTCCGCCGGGTCGAGAACGCCGGCGTCGAAGGCGCGCCACACGGTGCCGGGGAACATGAAGTAATGGTCATCGTGAAAATTTTTGGGGATGGCCACGCTCATCAAGAGATCGAAGGCCTCGATCCGGGGAGCATGATCCCACAGCCACAGGTAAAGGTGATCGGCCATGTTCCACTCGCCGCGACCCACCGCGGCCAGAAACGCCGCCTTGGTCGCTTCGACCCCGCCGGCATCCACCGGCTCGAATTCCAAGAGGCTGTACGGCCCCATCGCCGGATGGTGGATGTGCTTGTTGGTCAGCGCCACGTGCTGCAGGACCGGAACAAAACGCTGCTCGCCCTCCAGGCGCTCGATCGTGTTCGACACCGCGTAGAGGCCCGCCAGCGGGTGCAGCGGGCCGCCGTGATGACCGGGCGGCATTTCGCTGGAACGCGCTACCGCCAGGGCCGAGGCGGTCAGCATCGTCTGTGTCGGTGTCCCGGCGCGCAGCTTGTCGAGGGTACGGTCCATAATCTCAGCGGGGGGCGTTTCCTCGATGAACTGGACCAACGGTTCGATGGCGTCTGAATATCGAATGCGTTTCGGCACCGGCATCGCGAACTCTCCTTGTTTCACTCGTTCGATCGGCGAGGTTCCTTGCCACCGGTGCGCGCTCGACCGCAGCGCACCGCCGGCGTCCTCGAGAGCCCCCGTGCCCGAGTCGGCGACCCGACGGCGCAGCGAGATGGGGATGAACGCTGCGCCGGGCCCCCGCTCGACCCTCGACCCGCATCCGCGGTCTTTTATTTTGCCCATCACCGTCCTACGCGATGCCGCGAGTGTCAACGCCGGGTAAAGCAGTCCTGATCCCGGGCTGACACATGGCGCTGCCGAGATCGTTGCTCGATCGTCCGGCGGGCGTGCTAGGCTCGGCCGTTCAAGGAAACACCACGTGCCGCCGTCTTCCGAAAATCCAGCAGGCGAGCCGCCCGTCCCCGACCCATCGGTTCCGCTGCCCGAGGCGGAGGGCGCGCCATCACGGCCGGCCGATGAAGCCTTGCCGCCGCCGCGCATCCGCCGGCGCCGGCGGCGGCGGCGACTGCCGCGCGAGATGGCGGCCGGCGCTTCGGCCGCGAACGGCCCGGGTGCGACGGAGGCGCCGCCGCGCGATCCCGAGCGGCGACCGCGCCGGCGGCGATGGGCCCGCCGCGCGGCCGACAAGGAGGGTCGGACAGCGGCAGCGGCGGGCGCCGAACCGGCCATGCCGGCCGGCGAAGGCAGCAACGAGCACCCCGCCGATACCCCCGAGCCGCTGCCCGCCGGTCCCGCGCCGCCGGCGGCCGCCAGCCCCGGCACCTTGTCGCTGCCGGCCCGGCGCCGGCGCCGGCAGCCGCCGCGGTCGCCCGCCACCGCACCGCCAGCCGCGGAGCAACCGCCGGTCTTGCGGCCGGGCCGCGCCGATGCCATGGCCCCGGAGGGAAGGAGGCCGCCGGCCCGCGGCTACCTGCGCCGTCGCCCGCGCTTGCGCAGAGCGCCATCCGGTGCGGCCGAGAGCGGCCCGACACCGGGCCCCGCGGCAGCGCCGCGGAACCCTGGACCGCGGCGGCCGGTTCGCGGCGACGCCGCCGGACCGCCGCCGGCCGCACCTTCTCCCGATCGCCGCCGGCGCCGGGGCAACGACGGCGAGCGGGCGGCGCGCGCCGGGCCGCGCGACGACAACCGCGGCGACCGGGGCTCCCGGGTCCGCGGCTCCGGCCGATCCGGCGGACCACGGGACGGGCGCGGCCGCGAGGCGGCGCCGCAGCGCCCGGAACAAAAGCTCTATGTCGCTCGAGTTCGGTTGTCGATCGCGGCTTCGACGACCTGGCCGGGGACGGCGAGGATACACCCGGCCGGCGCATTCATTGGACGATCGTCAAGCGCTCGGTCGCCGACCAGAAGAGCGGCCGGTCGACGTCCGCCACCTATGTCCTGCAACGCGACGGCGTCGACACCGAATACCCCTCTCTCGGCACCGCCCGCGCGGCCGCGAACAAGACCATCGTCCATCCCGAAAAGCTGACCCTGTCGAAGGCCGAGCACGCGGCAGCGCGCAAACAGTGACCGGCAAGCCCCGATGCGGCGGGGCCGGCGGGCTCGGAAGCGGACGCGCGGCGGCTCGTGCGTCTGCGGGACTGCGCGCTGCTCGGCCTCATGGTCTCCGCGCGCATCGGCACCGTCGCCGCCATGCGCGTCGAGGCGCCTGGCTCGACGAGCACGACATCGGCAAGCTTCCGGACATCGAGCCGTTCCACATCGCCGCATATATCAAGGCGCTGACGCCACCACGCTTTACGACCGCACAGGGGTCGCGCCTGCCGAGCGCCGGCCCTTGTGCCGGCCGCGAAGAAATGAAGAAGCGGCACGATCGAATGGCAAGGATTGCCCCTAATGGGTCATTCGAGACCACGCCGTCGAACGGCCGGGTTGGGTGGACAGCGGGCCTTCGCCGCAACCGTCAACCAACGGCGAGGTCGCGCCGAAACCGGTCATTAACTCGAACGACCAACTGTCCAAGCAGCGCGGACGCCTCCGTCTGCGCGGCCGCTCCAGTGAGGAATTTTCGCTCCGGCGCTTACATCATTCCGGCATTACGCAGTGGTAGACCCAGTTTCCGCCCTTCTTGCGAGGCATGATCGCTATGATTTCCTTCCCCTTGGCAGAACACGTCTGTTCGCTTGAGTAGCCGGGGATGGAAAATGCCATGTGTGCGTTTACCGCGAGGACCACGAGAACCCACATAAGTCGTCTCCCCTTTTACCCTACCAGCATTGCCCCGGTGATCTTCGCCGGCCCACTCGCCACCTTCCCAATCCTCGATTACCTGCGCCATGTCGGTCAACGACACAGTTTGTCCGTCACGCCCGCCGCCATCGCCGCGGTAACGCGCAGGCTCTGGTTGCATCCGGCTGACCCACTACCCGATCATGCCTTTGAACTTGAACGATGACTTGTCGTAATCGTCAAGTGCGGCGCCGGCGATCCGAGCGCGACGCTAATCAAGTTGGTAGACCAGAAATTGGTTTGCCATCAAAGTCTTCAGAGATGATATCAGATGGAGTTGCGTATGCCCCATTTCGAGGTTACCGCGTTCTTGGCGGCGGCGATTGGCCTCCTCGGCCTGATATCGCTTTGTCTACTTGTCTTCGGCCGGCTTGGAGTTGGCTCGATCGTTGCCTTCCTGATGGCCGGTATCGTCATTGGGCAGGTACGAGATATACCTACTCAAACGATCCTGGCGGTGCACGAATTCGCCGAGATCGGCGTCGTTCTGTTGCTTTTTTTGATCGGACTGGAAATCCAGCTGGACCAACTCCGCCGTCTCGGCCGCGACGTGCTCGCGTTTGGCGTACCCCAAATCATCCTCAGCGCCCTGCTGATCGGCCTATACGTCTGGTGGGGGTTCGCGGAGTGGGAGGCAAGCTTGGTGCTCGGCCTTGGCTTTGCTCAGTCCTCAACAGTGGTCGTGATCCAGCTGCTCAAGGAGCGTGATGAACTGCACTCGACCTGGGGTAGCAAGGCGTTTGCAATCCTCTTGGCTCAAGACCTCGCCATCGTGCCGTTGTTGTTGCTGGTCTCATTCATGGCCGAGCGGAAAGGTGCCGGTTCTGCCGGCGGGCCATGGCTTTGGGCGGTTGCATGGGCCGCAGTTGCGGTAGTCGGGATTATCGTCGGCGGACGGTATGTGCTGCCGCGCATCCTCGCCATCGCTGAGAAGCAGAAGAACGGGCCAGCCTTCACTTGCATCAGCCTCTTAGGGGTTCTTGCCGCTGCACTCGCGTCCGAGAGTGTGGGATTGTCGATGGCACTCGGCACGTTCCTCCTCGGCACGATGTTGTCGATGTCGTCGTTCAGCCACCGAATAGCTGCTATCGTTGACCCGGTACAGGACACGCTTCTCGCATTGTTCTTCCTCAGCGTTGGGCTGTCGGTGGATTTGCAGATTGTCAGCCAGACCTGGGCGCCACTTCTGTTCAATGTCGCAGCGATCCTGCTGATGAAATTCATTGTTGTCTTCGGCCTGGCGCTGGTCCTGCGCGTCGACAAGGGGGATGCGCTGCGTCTATCACTCGCTCTGGCACAGTGCGGCGAATTCGGCTTCGTCCTGTTCGGCACAGCGCAGGCAGGAGGGCTATTTACCGCTGAACGAACAACCCTGGCGAGCGTCGTGATCGCGATCTCAATGCTGGCAGCGCCGTTCCTCGTACGCCTCGGAGACCGGCTCTTGGCCGGCAGAACCGCTGCCGCGCCTCATGGCCAACACGGAGAGCACAAAGAGTAGCGTATGCACTTCGGGCTCAGGGCGGCGCTTGACCATACTCATCTCGGCCAGAGTGTTGGACGCGCGTCTGCTAAGGTGAAGGGTTTCGGATGCCGGCCTGGCGTAACCATGCAGCCGTTCTGAGGGCCGGCGTCCGAAAGCCTCCCAGGGAAAGAACCCGCGGGGGGCTGGGCGGTGCGGTCTGCCGTCTATGGGGATTTGGTGTGGCGGCGGGTTGGGTAGGTGATCTGCTGGCCGCGGTCGGCGGTGGGTGGCCGAGGATCCGGGTCGGGAGTTTGTTGCGGCGGCGGCGGTCGACGGGGCGATTTTGGCGGGATCGACGGCGTAGTGCGGACTTTCGGAGGCGCCGAGGCGAGACGGATGCAACGGCGGAAGCAAGGTTCCCCGGCAGGCGCGTAGTGCGATGAGGCAATGACAGGCGTCATGGCATGGCGGTCCTGACGCCGGCTTGGGGTGATGGCGGGCCGCGCGGCGCGCCGCCGCGCTCGAAGGTCTCGACGATGATCATGCGGCCGCCGCAACAAGGGCATGGCGGGCGATGGTCTGCCGTAACGTCGGCTGCCGGGTCCGGGTCGTCTTGCGCTGCCGGCGGATCCGTCACTGGCACGGGCCCGGCGATCAGTTCTCGGGCGCGCGCAATATTGGCTTTGCATCCGGCGCTGGCGAGCAGCCCGTAGTGGCGGATGCGGTGGAAGCCTTTGGGTAGGACGTGGAGCAGGAAGCGCCTGATGAACTCGTCGGGCGCGAGCGTCATCGTGCGAAACCGCTGCCGGCCGTCGCGGCGGTAGTCCTTGTAGCGGAAGGTCACGCCGCGCTCGTCGAGAGCGATGAGGCGGCTGTTCGAGATGGCGACGCGATGGGTGTAGCGGGCGAGATAGGCGAGCACCGCTTCGGGCCCGGCGAAGGGCGACTTGGCATAGACGAACCATTTCTTCTTCTTGAGTGGTGCAAGGTGCGCGGCGAAGGCCTCGCGGCCACGCAGGCCTTCGAGCTCGCCGAAGAACACCAGCCGGCCCGCCGCGTGCGCGTCGGCGAGGCGCGTCAGGAAGAGCCGCCGGAACAGGCGGGATAACACGCGCACCGGTAAGAGGAAGCCGGGTCTGCAGCGCACCCAGTGCGTACCATCGAGTGATATCCCGCCGCCCGGCACGATCATGTGGAGATGCGGATGGTGGGTCATCGCCGAGCCCCAAGTGTGGAGCACGGCGGTGATGCCGATGCGGGCGCCGAGATGCTTTGGATCGGCTGCGATGGTGAGCAGCGTCTCGGACGCGGCGCGGAACAGCAGGTCGTAAACCACTGCCTTGTTCTGGTAGGCCATCGGGGCAATCTCGGCAGGCAGCGTGAAGACCAAATGGAAGTAGCCGATCGGCAGCAGGTCGGCCTCGCGGGCAGCGAGCCAGTCCTTCGCCGCCGCGCCCTGGCACTTGGGACAATGGCGGTTGCGGCACGAGTTGTAAGCGATCCGGCTGTGGCCGCAATCCTCGCAGCGCTCGACATGCCCGCCGAGCGCAGCCGAGCGGCACTGCTCGATGGCCGACATCACCTGTAGTTGGCCCAGGCTCACATGCCCGGCGTTGGCCTCGCGCCAGGTGGCGCCATGGCGATGGAAGACGTCGGCGACCTCCAGCCTCGGGCGGCTCACCGCCCCGGGCTAGGCTCCGCGGCTCGGCCTCCCCACAGGCAGCGGAGCGAGCCGATCGAGCGGGCTGGTCACGTTGCGGATCGTGGTGTTGGCGACGCGCGTGTAAAGCGCCGTGGTGTCGAGCTTGGCATGGCCGAGCAGCACCTGGATGACGCGGATGTCGGTGTCCTGTTCCAGTAGATGCGTGGCGAAGCTGTGCCGCAACGTGTGCGGCGACACTCGCTTCTTGATCCCGGCGGCCTCGGCAGCGGCATGGACGGCGCGGTTGAGCTGGCGCGTCGAGAGCGGTTCGATCGGATTGCAGCCTGGGAACAGCCAGCCGCGCGGCAGCAGAACGCCCAGACGCCGGCCGTCCGACCACCAGGCCCGCAGCACTTGCAGCAGCTGCGGCGACAGCATGGCGTTGCGGTCCTTGCGGCCCTTGCCCTGCTCGACCCGCAGCAGCATGCGCTCGGAATCGATATCGCCGACCTTGAGCGCGACAACTTCGGAGACGCGCAGTCCGGCGCCGTACGCGGTGGCGAGCGCCGCCTTGTACTTCGGCCCCGGCGCCGCCTGAAGCAGCAGCGTGACCTCCTCGACACTCAGCACGGCTGGTAGCCGGCGCGGTTCACGCACGATCGTGAGCCGCCGCGCAAGGTCCGGCCGGTCGAGCGTCACGGTGAAGAAGAAACGCAGGGCCGCGACCGCGCTGTTGATGCTCGGCGGTTGCATGCCGGTCTGCGTCTGGTGCAGCTGGAAGCGGCGCAGATCCTCAGCCGTCGCGGTGTCGGGCGACCGGCCGATGAAGGCCGCGAACGCCCGCACATGGCGAACGTAGTCATTGCGCGTCTTCTCGGCGAAGCCGCGCACCCTCATGTCCTCGATCATGCGTGCCCGCAGTGCGCTGACGGGCCGCTGGGAAGGATGGGAGGTCATCGGGGTCTCCTCTCTCGAGCCGAAGGTTGCTCGACCTTCGATGCTCGGGATCGGATGCCCCGCCCGTCACGCTTTACCGCTCACTATCCCATCGAAAACGCGCGGACCGCGACACGCGCTCCCCTCCCGCGAGAGCGGGTTCGTTCGTGGGTCGAATTGACCCGTTGACCCGTCGGCACTACAACGACCGAAATCGGCGCAACCAGGTCATTCGAGAGCGTCCCAGGACGATAGACCGTATCGGTGTCACGGCAACGGCTACCGCCGCAAGAGTGTAAGCGCCGTGAGGCGGGGCACAGGCCCGATGGCTGGAGCCCCCGTCGCATCGCGCCGTCCGGAAGTTGCCAAAAGCGGACCCGGAGGGTGGCGGGGGAGCCGCTGCTTGGCAATCGGCCCGCGGCACCAACGAGAGACCGCCGTCGGAAAACCACAACTCTATATTTCTGTTGGCGTTCGTGAAAGGCGGCGAGCCCCGGTACCTCGCCGGCGGCTCGGACAAGGGCGTGGTTGCCGCCAAGTCTGAGCCGGTTACGACGCCGCGATGCCGGCGGCTATGGGCGCCCTCCGAACCTATGGCGTCAGCACAAATACCGTGCCGGCGTAGTTGCCAGGGGTCGGGTTGTAGTGGGTACCGCCGGCGCTCGTCGTCCCGTAGAGTTCTACTCGACCGGTCCATGATCAGACCGGCCGTCGGGTTGCGACCATCGGCGCAATTCTTCTGTGAGCAGAAGCTGTAGAGCAGGTCTCGGTGCCGTTGGGCTGCAGCTCGAACACCGTCCCCGCGCCAACCCCGGCGACACCGCCGGTGCCGCCATAATAGGTCGTGCCGTACAGGTTTCCGGCCCGGTCCATCACCAGACCGGCCTGCGGGGTATAGCCGTCGGTGCAATTATTCTGTGCGCAGAACCGATACAGCACTTTCTCGGTCCATGGGCCGGCGGCGTGGGGGATCAACTCGAATACCGTGCCGTCGTTAAACTGATCACCGCCGTATTCCGTCGTGCCGTAGAGATCGCCTTCCGCGTCGAGGATCAGGCCGCCTAAGGGATTGGCTCCATCGGCGCATTGCGGTTGCCGGCAAAAGGCATAAATCGTTTGCTCTTGCCAACGATTGCCGCTGCTGTGCCGCAGCTCGAACACCGTTCCGTGGCCAGAGCCGGTCGTGCCGATGAGATCGCCGGAGGCAGCCATGACCAGGCCGGCCGACGGGCTCACATTTGGCGGAAAGGTGAACAAGACCGTCAGCTTCCAACCGAAGGACGAAACCGCTGTCGCGGTAATTTGTGGCGACGGCAAGCGTTTGGGAGCTAGCGGGAGGCAGGCGTCCTGTCTTGAGATTGAGGGGCCAAGAACCTCACCCAAGACAGGAGCCCCCAATGACCGACAAGGCCATCAGCCCGTTACGCCAGCGGCTGATCGAGGACATGACAATCCGCCGGCTTGGTCCCAAGACCAAGCACGACTATATCCGCCACGTCAAAAGGTTTGCCGATTTTCTGGGCCGGTCTGCCGACAAGGCGAGGATGTCCATCGCTATCAGTTGTGGCTGGCGTCGATCGGGGCGACGGTACCGACCGTCAACGTCAGTGCCACTGCCCTGCGGTTCTTCTTCAACGTCACGTTGAAGCGCCACGATCTTGCCCAGGAGGTCGTCTCGACCCGCGAGCCACGCCGCCTGCCCGTTGTTCTGAGCCCGGAAGAGGTCGGTCGGCTGCTCGCCGCGGCGAGAAACATCAAGCACAACGCGCTGTTGAGCCTGGCTTACGCCACCGGCCTGCGAGCCTCGGAGGTCGTATCGCTCAGGCTCACCGACATCGACCGTGACCGGATGGTCATCCGGGTCGAACAGGGCAAGGGTAAGAAGGATCGGTATGTCATTCTCTCGCCCAAGCTTCTCGAGATATTGCGCGAATGGTGGCGCGTCGCGCGCAAGAAGGGATGGATGTCTCCCGGTCAGCCCTGGTTGTTTCCCGGCTACCGCGGCCAGCATACGAGTGCGCGCCAGCTCCACCGGATCGTTCGCCTGGCGGCGGGGCGTGCCGGCATTACCAAACGTGTCGGCGTTCACACGCTGCGGCACAGCTTTGCCACCCATCTCTTGGAGCAGAAAACCGATATCCGGGTCATCCAGGTTCTGCTCGGGCACAAGAAGCTCGACACGACGGCGCTCTACACCCGCATCGCGATCAGCGCGCTCGGCCAGGTGACAAGCCCGCTCGACTTCCTGCTGAAGATGCCCGGCTGACGCGCGGCCGTTGTCGCGACCGATGGTCGAGGTGGCGGATATTTTCCGCCACCGCGGGCCGGCTTGGCGTGCGTCCCATGCCGGCCATGTGAGCCTCGGCCAACTGAAGGTCATGTCGGCGATCGAGCGCTGCCGAACGGCGGCGTTGGGCGGCCATGTCGAATGCTGCGAGGACTGCGCGCACCTGCGCATCTCCTACAACTCCTGCCGTAACCGGCACTGCCCGAAGTGCCAAGCCGTGGCGGCCAAGGAGTGGCTGGCCGACCGCCAGGCCGAGCTGCTGCCCGTGCCCCCGGCCTTCGCCGGGGCAGGCTCTATTTCCATGTCGTCTTCACCCTGCCGCGGCCGATCGCCGACATCGCCTATCAGAACCAGGCGGTCGTCTACGACCTGTTGCTGAAAACCGCCGCCGAGACCCTGATCACCATCGCCCCCACGGGACAAGCCCGTGGGCTGAAGGCCCACGACCCCAAGCACCTCGGCGCCCGCATCGGGCTCACCGCTGTACTCCACACCTGGGGATCGGCGCTCACCCACCATCCGCACGCCCATATCATCGTTCCCGGCGGCGGCTTTTCGCCCGACCGCCAGCGCTGGATCACCTGCCGGCCCAGCTTCTTTCTCTCCGTCCGGGTGCTCTCACGCCTCTTCCGTCGCCTGTTCCTGGAAAGCCTGACCGCCGCGTACCAAGCCGGGCGGCTGGAGTTCTTCGCCGACCAGGCCGCCCTCGCCAACCCGGCAGCCTTCCAAACCTTCCTCGCCGCACTGCGCAAGGTCGAATGGAGGGTCTATACCAAGCGACCTTTTGGCGGACCCGACGCTGTCCTCGCCTACCTGTCCCGCTACACGCATCGGATCGCTATCGCCAACAGCCGGCTCGTCGCCTTCGACGGCGAGCGCGTAACTTTCAAATGGAAGGATTACCGGGACAAGCGCGACGCCCGCTACAAGCTCATGACGCTCGACGCCGACGAGTTCATCCGCCGCTTCCTGATCCACGTCCTGCCCGACGGGTTCCACCGCATCCGTCATTACGGCCTCTTCGCCAATGCCAACCGGGCCGGCAATATCGCATTGGCCCGCCGACTGCTCGGCGTACCCGACCCTGTACCCTTAAAGCGGTCGTGAACCGGTCTGCTTTCAGACTGGCCGGACCGGGCCGACCCGCCGGAAGTCACCGACCCCGACCCGTGGCTTGAGCACCTGGGGCGGACCTGCACCCCGGCGGGTTGGCCGCGACGGAAGTCCTGTGGGAGGTTGCGCTTCGAGCGCCGGTACAGGGACTGACGGTCGTCGCGGCGGTCCGGCTGTGCAAGGAGGGTGTGATCATGACGGAAGGGATTGAGTGGTTTGCCGGCATCGACTGGGCGAGCAAGACGCATCAAGCCTGCTTGATCGATGCCGGCGGCAAGATTGTTGGTGAGCGAGCGTTTGACCATGACGGCGCCGGGCTGGCGGAGCTCTGCGCCTGGTTGTCGTCGATGACCGGAGCCGAACCAGGGGCGATCGCGGTGGCGATCGAAGTGCCGCACGGCCCGATCGTGGAAACCCTGCTCGAACGTGGTTTCCAGGTATACGCGATCAACCCCAAACAGCTCGACCGGTTCCGCGACCGCTTCACTGTCGCCGGCGCCAAAGACGATCAGCGCGACGCGCGGGTCCAGGCCGACAGCCTGCGCACCGATCGCCACGCCTTCCGAGGCTTGTCGGTCGACGACCCGGTGATTGTCGAGCTGCGCGAATGGTCGCGTATGACCGAGGATCTGCAGCGCGAACGCAATCGTCTGGCCAACCGCTCGCGGCCGCTTGGTTTCTCGATTTGTGGCGCCAGGCGCCGACCCCGGCGAAGGCCGCCCGGCTGCACCTTACGACAATCGAGCGGCTCCTCTGCGGGTAATAACGCCAAAGCTGTTCGCGCACCCTCTCCGACGACCCCTCAAAGCCCACCGTATCCGCCGTCTGCAGGCGGCCGAGGTGTTGCAGGTCTTGCGGCAGAAGCCGTTGACGGTGGCGCCCGGCGTGGTCGCGGCGGCGACGGCTCATATCGACGCCGTGGCCGCCCGCATCGGCTTGGTCAATCAGCAGCTCAACGCCGCGCACCGCAAGCTCGACCAGCTCTGCGACCAGCTCATCCCGCCCGCGGAAACCGCACCGGCGGAAGGCCGCGAGGAGAACGCGCCGGGGCAGCATTGCGAGCAGCGCGACGTGGCGATCCTGCGATCCATGCCAGGGCTCGGAAGGATCACCCTCGCCACGCTGCTCGCCGAGGCCTCGCAGCCTCTGCAGCGGAGAGATTACCATGCCTTGCGCCTGCTGTCCGGGGTGGCGCCGGTGACCCGACGCAGCGGTAAGAGCTGCATCGTCGTGCGCCGCTACGCGTGCAACAAGCGGCTGGACAATGCGCTCTATCATTGGGCGCGCGTCGCCACCCAGCACGATCAGGCCAGCCGTGATCGCTACGCCGCGCTGCGCGCACGTGGCCACAGCCACGGCCGTGCCCTGCGCACCGTCGCCGACCGCCTGTTGTCGGTGGCCTGTACCCTGCTCGAGCGGCAAACCCTGTTCGACCCCAACTACAAGTCGCCGGAGGCTGCCGCCGCATGAGCCTCCCGCTGTCAATCGCTCCGAGACACTGCGCTGCCGCAGCCTGGCGCGGGCATCTCCCGGCTCCTATTGGCAATCGTTACGTCACGTTTCCCGATGCCGCTAACGGTTGCTTCCTCGCGGCCTTGCCGGGCCAAAGCCCGGTCGGGCATCCACCCGGTCTGGACCTTCAGCGCCCGCCCCTCCGCGGGGTTACCGCCCCGCATTTTTCGCTTGATCATTGGTGGGGGGTCCGCCGCCGTCAAGCGGGGACAGCGACGGCACCGAAAATCCCCACGAAGGCAGCGAGTGGAACGCTTGTCCCTGCTGCGGCGGGCGTATGATCATCATCGAAACCTTCGAACCCGGCTGCCAGCCGCTGTGGCCTATCCCATCGATCGGGCTCGACAGCTCATGACCATCACACCGCTGTCGCCATCCCCCATTACCGCTTCCGTCCGACGCCTCTATCTCACCGGCACCGGCCACGCTTTGCCGACAGCACCCGTCAGCGCAGCCTTCGGCCGGCAAAACCTGAAGCATCGAATCCCAGATCACCCGGTCAACCGCATCCAGGGCGGCCAAAACCAGCGCCCCACTGGTCACTCAACCGTCGTCCTGTCCGGAACCGACAAATCAGATCAAGCAGCGGCGGCAAATTCCCCATAGATCGACACCAGCGTCGGTGCGAACTCCCCCGCGGTTTCCTCCTTCGAGGCTTTTCGGACGCCTGCCGCCGCGCCCTCCATCACGCCCGTGCCCGGCAGGCGTCCGAAAACCCTTAACGGTTCCGGCCGCGTTGGGTGACAGTTCGAAGACGACGCCGCCGTTTTGGGCGCCGCCGATTCCGTGAAGGCCCGTCGTACCGTAGAGGTTTCCCTTTGCGTCCATGATGACCGGGCCGGCGGGAAAGTGACCGTCGGTGCATTCCGCGAGCGCACAGAACTGGTAGATGGTTTGCTCGCTGCCACCCGCCGGGATCTCGAACACGGTGCCCCAACCCGACCCGAGGCTCGTCTCGCCGCCGCTCAGCGTGGTGCCGAACAGGTTTCCCTTGCGGTCGATGATCAGGCCGTACCAGGCGCCGAGGCCGTCATGCCTGTCCTGGCTAAAATTGAAAGCGTGGAGGACCGTCTCGGTCCCCTTGGGCGTTACCGCGAACACCGTTCCCTCGCCATAGGCACCGTTGTTCGGGCCGCCGGGAAGGCCGCCGTGCAATGTCGTGCCATAAAGATCCCCGGCCGCATCCCCGATGACGCCGCCGAACGGCTGGCTGCCGTCGACACACCCGGGTTTCGCGCAGAAATTGTAGAGCGTGACCAGCGTCGAGGCGGAATGCCCGCTCGCGGGGCAGAGAGCCGCAACCGCCAAAGCTGCCGCTCCAAGCAGCAAAGAAGCAGAATATCGGGCAGCGTCGATCGCTTCGAGCAGCTGATGGCCGACCTTCGACAACAGATCGCGACCGATCGAGCGCAGATCCTCCCTCATTCGTCATCCTCCCTCTTCGGGGTCGGCGCGGAGACGACGCCGCCCGTTTCCGTCGATCGCGAATTCTCCGGGTTCAGGGAGCCACGGTGTGCCACGCATCGACGAGATTGGTGACGTTGACCGAACCGAGGCCGCTGGCGAAATTCCGGCCGGCCTGCGCCGTATAGGCGGGCAGGTATTTGCCGGTCGAGACCGACAGCACGCCGACCGAACCGGAAGGCAGGAAACAGTCCGGGCTTGCGGCGGCGCGTTCGCGCGGCGGCGAACGCAATCGCCAAACGGCGTTCGCCAAACGGCGTTCGACTGAAGGCATCGCTCTTTTGCACGGCACGCTACATGGGTTCGGCACCGCACGCTTCAGACCGGCAAAATAGCCGATGCGCTCCCGGGTATCGACCCGCGCGACCAGCGCCATAAGCGCATTCTCCGGCATCAGCCGGGGCGCAATCAAGATTGAAGATTAACGGCCGCGCGATTTTTGCCGCGGGGCGCTCTTATCGCCGGTACAGAGCAGCGGATGCGGCATCTCGCGCCGCACCTTCTCCCGATCGGCGCCGGGGCAACGACGGCGAGCGGGCGACGCGCGCCGGGCCGCGCGACGAGCCCTCTCGAACGCCGATGCCCGGACCGCCGAACCCTAATGTTGCCGCCTGAGCCGATTTCGGTGCGCGGCCTGCTTTACTCGATTGCCACAGACCGCCATGCTGCACCACCGACGCGCACGGCCTCGGGTTCGATCGATGAACAGGAGCGTGCACTCCGGCCCCTCGCACGCTTTCACGCAGGTAAAGTCCTCTGTGCAGACGAGGTCCGCCAGCGACCGTGCGATCGGAAAGAGCAGCGATTCGGGCGACTGCCAGCGCCGCAGCCGGCGCCAGGCGAGGCCGGAAATCTCGCGTTTCTCCCGCCCGCGATTGTGCTTTTGAGCGCGCAGCCGCTGACGAACCACGATCTGGCCAAACTCGGCGTCGCGCGCCAATAGCCGATTGAGTGCTTCGAGTTCGCGCAGCGCGCTCGGCTCAAGCGCTTTACCCATGTGTTCGTAGACAAACGGTTTGAACCAATCCCTCAGAGCGCGCGCTTGGGCCGCAATGCCATCCAGTTCACCGGGAAGAGCGCTCTTCCGAAAAGCATCCAATACGTCGTCGGGCGCCAGTTCGGACTGCTTGAGCCACGAGAGCAGGTCTTCCCCCGAGGTTAGCCACTCGACCTTGGTATCCACCGGGACCGCGATGGTGTTCAGGAAGTCCAGTCCGCGGTTATCGGCAATGAAAAACGGTGGTGGGCGCGTCGCCGTCATCGGTCGCTCGTGCCGGGTGCGGTAACCATCAGTGGCCTTCAGACCCTGACCCAACGAATAAGTTGCTGATCCAACGTGTGTCATTTTCGGTCGGGCCTCTAGATAACCTCTTGTATTCACTTTGGCAAGTTACGATCGACGGCTGGCCGATCTCGGAGTGCCGTTTGCCGTCGCCCTGCCGACCACGGCGCCGGAAGCGAGGACGGTGCGTTCATGCGGTATCTAACCTCCTAATTGCCTCTTGACAGGTTATCATTGGTTCCCCAATCTGCACCGAAAGCCGTTGCCGGTTACGCTCGCGACCAAAAGGATGGAACATGCGCGCGTTCAGGGAAACGACCAGTGTCGTGTTGGTTCACGGTGCTTGGGCTGACGGCTCAAGCTGGAACGACGTTATCGGGCCGTTGCTGGCCAAAGGACTGAATGTCCTGGCAGCCCCAATACCACTGACGTCCTTGTCGGATGACGTCGCCGCGCTTGACCGCGTCCTGGAACGCACCGATGGACCCGCCGTCCTGGTGGCGCATGCTTATGCCGGCGCCGTGATCGCGGCGAACACCAACGAGAAAGTCCGATCGTTGGTCTTTATCGCGGCCCTGGCGCCGGACGAAGGTGAGACGGTCGCCGAAGTGTTCTACCGAGATAAGCCGCATCCGGAGGCACCGCAACTGGCGCCCGACGGGCATGGGCTCATCTGGATGCCACGCGAGGGATTTGGCGCCGCCTTTGCGCAACATGCGTCCCCCGAACGGGCTGCACTTTTTGCCGCAACACAGCGGCCAATCGCCGTCGCGTGCCTGCAGGAGAAGGCTCCGAGGCCCGCTTGGAAAGTGAAGCCGTCTTGGTATCTGCTCGCCGAAGACGACCGGATGATCAACCCGGCCACTCAGCTTTTTATGGCGCAGCGCATGGGCGCGCGCATCCGATCGGAGAAGATCGACCATACGCCGTTGGTCACCGCGCCCGAGCCGGTCATCGACATGATCCTCGAAGCCGTGGCGAGCTCGGCGGTCTGATCCATTCGACAGAGCGGTGGCGGGTGCTCGCTCGTTGTAACCCCTACTAGGCACCTTGACGAGTTACGCGCGAAGCTGCATAACCTCCCTTATGGCCCAAAATGGTTACGCACGCGAAAGAGGCCGCAAATGCACAAGGTCAGTTTCCGGAAGGTCGACGTCGACGGGTTCAACATCTTCTATCGCGAGGCGGGGTCGAAAGACGCGCCCGAGATCCTCTTGCTGCACGGTTTCCCAAGCGCCGGCCATATGTTCCGCGACCTCATCCCGCTGCTCGCCGATCGCTTCCGCGTCGTGGCACCCGACCTTCCCGGGTTCGGCCAGTCCGACATGCCGGACCGCGGCCGATTCACCTACACATTCGACAACATCGCACGGGTAATTGACGGCTTCACCGAGGTCGTCGGGCTCGATCGCTTTGCGATCTACGTGTTCGACTATGGCGCTCCGACCGGTTTCCGATTGGCGAGATGGCACCCGGAGCGCGTCACCGCCATCATCTCGCAGAACGGGAACGCCTATGAGGAGGGGCTAAGCGACGGTTGGCAGCCGATCCGAGCCTATTGGGAAGATCCCTCACCGGCGAACCGCGATGCGTTACGCGCCTTCTTGGCCCCAGAGACGACCATTTGGCAGTACACGCACGGCGCTCCTGAGCCGACGGCGGTTTCCCCAGACGGCTACTCGCTCGACAATTTTTACCTGGCCCGACCTGGTGCCGGCGAGGTGCAACTCGACCTCTTCGGTGACTACAAAAGCAACGTCGCGCTCTACCCGACCTTCCAGGAGTATTTCCGGACATACAAGCCGCACTTGCTAGCGGTGTGGGGCAAGAACGATCCGTTCTTCCTGCCGGCGGGTGCCGAGGCGTTCAAGCGGGACATACCGGCGGCGGTCGTCCGCTTCTTCGACACCGGACACTTCGCGCTGGAGACGCACGCCAGCGAGATCGCCGCGGCGATCCTCGATTTTCTTGCCCCTTGACAGACCTGGAGAAGCGCCATGCGCGCGATCGTCCTGGAGAAATTCGGCGGCCTCGACAGCCTGGTGTACAAGGACATTCCGGAGCCCGAGCCCAAGGCCGAGCACGTCGTCATCGAGATCAAGGCGTTCGGCATCAATCACGCCGAACTGCACATGCGTCGCGGCGAATGGGCCGAAGCCGCGCCGGTGAGCGGCATCGAATGTGTGGGGCTCGTGAAATCCTGTCCCGGCGGCGAGTTTCCGATCGGCGCAAAGGTGGCCGCGCTGATGGGCGGCCTCGGCCGCACGATCAACGGCAGCTACGCCGAATATACCCGCGCACCAGCTGCAAACGTCGCGCTGATCGAGTCCGATCTGCCGTGGGCCGAGCTCGCAGCGATCCCGGAGACCTACGCGACGGCCTGGACCTGCCTCTTCCGCAATCTTCAGATCGAACGCGGTCAGTAGCTCGTCATCCGCGGCGCAAGCTCCGCATTCGGCCAGGCCGCGCTCAAAATGGCGTTCGAGTGATCGCGACAACCCGCGACCGTGATCGCTGGCCGATGCTGGAAACGGTGGGAGCCGAACGCTGCGAAATCGAGCGGCGCGATTTGTCCAACCATATTGCCGAGGCGAAGAAGATCGATGCGGTGCTCGACCTGGTGGGCAACAGCGTCATGCTCAACTCCCTCGCCATGCTCCGCCGCGGGGGTCGCTCCTGTCTGGCCGGCTGGCTCGGCGGTCTTGATCCGATCCGCGACTTCAACCCGCTCCTCCAAATGGCGAGCGGGGTCTATCTGACATTCTTTGCCAGCTTCGTATTCGGGACCCCCGGTTTTCCGCTCTCCGATGTGCCTCTTCAACAGATCGCGGCAGATGCCGCGGCCGGCCGGCTCGACGTCAAGCCGACCAGGATCTTCAGCTTCGAGGATATCCGTGAGGCGCACCGCGTGATGGAGGCCAACGAAGCGCGCGGCAAGGTGGTGGTGGTTCACGCCTAAGGCCGATGTCCGACGCCCAGCGTACAGGGACGAAAGCGTCTTCCAACATAGTTTTGGCAAATCGGAGCCTTATCACATGGCCAGCCTTCCGCTGATCGTCTTCGACGTCAATGAGACGCTTCTCGATCTTCAAACAATGGAGCCGATATTCGAGCGCGTCTTCGGCGAAAGAGCGGCCATGCGCCTGTGGTTCGCCAACTTCATAATGTATTCGGCGGCGCTGACTGTCGCCGGCTGCTACGTTCCGTTCACGGAGATCGGTTCGGCTGTGATGAAGATGTTGGCGGATGCGCGGGGCATCAAAATTGCGGACGCCGATAAGAAAGAACTCACGGAACAGTTTTCGACGATGCCGCCCCACCCGGAGGTGCCGGCAGCGCTCCGCAAACTGCGCGACGCGGGTTTCCGGCTGTTCACGCTCACCGACAATCTGCTCGAGGTTCAAACCCGTCAGCTTGAACACGGCGGCATCGTCGATCTCTTCGAGCGCCGCTTCAGCGCCGACGGTGTGAAGCATCATAAGCCGTCGCCCCAGGCTTATGCCTATGTCGCGAGAGAGCTTGGGGTTAAGCCCTCCCGGCTCTGTCTTGTCGCGTGCCATACATGGGACACGCTTGGCGCCGTGGCAGCCGGTTGGGAAGCCGCGCTGATCAGGCGGATCGGCAACGATGTTTTGGGAGTCGGCCCGCAGCCGCAGATCGTCGGCGATGACCTGAATGACGTAGCCGATCAGCTGATCGCTCGCTATAAGGAACGGAGGTAGACGCTGCCGATCGCGACGCGCACCCTCGAACGCCTGGCCGCGGCGACCGGCATGCGCTTGCGGATTTCCTTCGAACCGACGGTTGCGAGGTAAGAGTGTCTGACGCGCACACGCACAGCGGCCACGCCTGCGGGGCTGTGGCCGGCCTCGCCGGCTGGCGATGGCGCTTGGCCTTCTCGCCGGGCCTGCGGCGGAGGCGGCCTCGCCCAATCACATCACGGTCTGGGTCCCGGAATTCTTTGGCGGCCGCGTCTACGTCGACCGGATCGACAACACCGCGGCGCCGCCCGGCTTCAGCCAGTCGATCATCAACGTCTCGGGTCGCGGCTGCAATCCGAACGGCGTCGTCATCCTGAACACCGACCTTTACGTCGTGTGCAACGGCGACTTCGGCGGCACCAACCAGCTCCTCGTCTACAACACCGGCACGCTCGCCTTCGAGAAGACGATCGGCGGGATTGGCACCGACGGCCGGCGGTACTTCTCGCCCGGCGGGGCCGACGCCAGCCTGGTCGGCAGCGTCTTCGACCGGCACGGCAACCTCTGGGTCAGCGCCTACAAAACCAGCGAGCTCTTGCGCATCTCGAGCGCGCATCTGGCCACCACCAGCCCGCGCATCGACCGGGTGCTGATCGATTCGCCGGACTCGCCGGCGGGCCTCGCCCTCGACACCGACGGGTCGCTCTGGGTGGCGGGCCAGTTCGACGGCGGCATCGTCCTCAACTTCACCGACGCGGTCATCAACCAGCCCGGCAGCTTCCTCGGCGCCAACCCGCTCAACCCGACGCCGCGCTACTGCATCTCGAACGCCGCGCCGGGCTGCCAAGAGACGGCCGGGCTGTTCAACAATCCGGAAGGCGTTGCCGCGTTCCAAGGCTCGGTCTGGGTCTCGAACAACGGCGGCAACGCGCCGGCGGCGACGCTGGTGCGGCTGTTCAAGCACCCGACCACGCTGACGCTGACGTCGAGCGTGTTCGGCGGCACGGTGGGACATCCGTTCTCCTGCCCGGGCGGGATGTTCGCGGCGGGCGTGCCCGGCACGCCGCCCGGCACGCTGTGGGTCAATGACGAAGGCTACGGCGTCGCCAACACCGATTGCGGCTCGTCCGCCGCGGACCAGGGCGACCAGATCGGCCGGGTGCTCGAATTCCTGCCGAGCGACCTGCTCCAGCACCGGGGCAGTCCCACGCCCGAGCAGTTCGCGGGCTGGACGCGCATCCGCACCAGCAGCCCCGGCTTCGGCGGCATCTTCGTGCAGATGGACTGAGCGCAGATCAGCGGTTTGTTCGCAGGGCCGAGACGCGACCGACATGTCACCCGGTGCGGCAGCGGAAGCGTTCCACACCATCGGCATCGGTTGACCGGTCGAGCGCGCCTTGGCCGGCGAGATAATTGAGGTGGGCGAGCGCCTCGCCGAGGGCAAAGGCGGTCTGGTGCCGGTCGAGCGGCCGGCGGAACAGCAGCGGCAGAAGATCCGCAGCGCATCGCGGGCGCCGGCAAGCCTCGAGGATCGCGGCGCAGCGCGCCCGGTGATGCGCGGCGAGGGCATCGACCCGCGGATGGAGCCCGAAAAACGGCAAATCGTGCGACGGCAGCACCAGCGTCTCGGCCGGGACCGCGGCGCGCAGTCGCAACAGCGACGCGAGATAGCGGGCGAGCGGGTCGCCATCGGGCTCGTAGGGCTGCAGGCTGATATTGGGCGAGATCTTCGGCAGGACCTGGTCGCCGGCGATCAGCACGCCGGCCGCGGCGCAATGGAGGCAGGCCAGCTCGGGGGCGTGGCCTTCGCCGACGATAACCCGCCATTGCCGGCCGCCGATATCGATCGCCGTACCGTCGGCGAGACGGTGAAACGCGGCCGGCACCGCCGGGACGCCGCGGCGATAGCTCGCCTCGTGCCGGCCGAAGGCTTCGCTCGCGGCCGGGTCGAGCCCGGCGCGGCGCGCGTGATTGCGGTACAATTGCTCGAGATCGCCGCTGTCCCGGCTGAGCAGGTGGGCGTAAAGCCATTCCTTCTCGGTGATCCACAGCCGCACCCGCCAGCGTTCGGCGAGCCATTGGGCGAGGCCGATATGGTCGGGATGATAATGCGTGACGATGATCCGGGTGACCGGCCGGCGGCCGAGGTGGAGGCTGAAAATCCGCTCCCAGGCGGCGATCGTCGCGGCCGACGCATAGCCGGTATCGACGATCGTCCAGCCGGCGCCGTCCTCGACCAGCCACAGATTGATGTGGTCGAGGGCAAAGGGGAGCGGCATGCGCAGCCACAAGATGCCCGGCGCGATCGCCAAGGGTTCACCCGGCGCCGGCGGGGCGGCAACCGGAAAGCGCAACGCTGTCGGGCCGTGATCCATAGTCGAGGAACCTCGCGTCCGGCGAATTGACCGGCACGATCGGAGGCGGCATTAGTGCCGACCGCGATGAGCCCGCCGGCCTCGATTATGCCGCCGGCGGGCGCCTTTTGCGGAGGGCGAAAGGGCGGCGATGCGCGATTTCAACATCCCCGGGCGTTCGGCGGCGATGGCGGCGAACGGGATGGCGGCGACCTCGCATCCGCGGGCGACGCTCGTGGCACTCGACGTGCTGCGCGCCGGCGGCAACGCCGCCGACGCGGCGATCGCGGCGGTGGCGATGCAGTGCGTCGTCGAGCCGCAAAGCACCGGGATCGGCGGCGATTGTTTTCTCCTTTATTCGCGCGGCGGCGGCCTGCCGGTGGCGTTGAACGGGTCCGGCCGCGCTCCGGCCAAGGCCAGGGTCGAGTGGTTTGTCGAGCACGGCATCCGCGAGATCGCGATCGCGACCCCGCACGCCGTGACCGTGCCGGGGGCGGTCGACGCGTGGTGCGTCTTCAACCGTGAATACGGCACAAGGGCGCTCGCCGAATTGCTCGAACCGGCGGCCCGCGCGGCGGAGGACGGCTATGTGGTGACGCCGCGGGTCGCCGCCGATTGGCAGCGCAATCAGGCAAAGCTCGAGGATCCGGTCACCGCCCGACTGTTCCTGCCAGGCGGCAAGCCGCCCGAACCCGGCGATCGCATCACCAATCCGCCGCTCGCCAAGACCCTGCGCCGGATCGGGCATGAGGGCCGCGAGGCCTTTTACGACGGCCCCGTCATGCGCGACATCCTGGCGCGGCTCAAAGGGTTGGGCGGGTTGCACGAGGAAGCGGATTTTGCCGCCCACCGCTCGGATTGGGTCGAGCCGATCAGTGCCTCTTATCGCGGCTGGGACGTCTATGAATGCCCACCCAATGGGCAGGGCCTGGCGGCGCTGATGATGCTGCGCACGATCGAGGGCTATCCGCTCGGCGGCGACGCGCTCGCCGAGGCCGACCGGATGCACCTCTTGGCCGAGGCCAACAAGGCGGCCTATTGGGTGCGCGACAATTTCATCTGCGATCCCGAACATGTCGCGGTCGATGTCAAGGGCTTCCTGTCGGCGGCGCGAGCGGAGCGGACCCGCCGGATGATCCGGCTCGACCACGCCCTGCCCGGGCCGCGCTGGGCCGAGATCGAGCACAGCGACACGGTCTATCTGTGCGTCGTTGATCGCGACGGCAACGCCTGCTCGTTCATCAACTCGCTGTTCTCCGCCTTCGGCACCGGCATCCTGGCACCCGCGAGCGGCGTCCTCCTGCACAATCGCGGCAGCGGCTTTCGCACCATCCCCGGCCATCCGAACGCGATCGCGCCGCGGAAGCGCCCGCTGCACACGATCATTCCGGGGATGCTCTGCCAGGACGGCCGCGCCCAAATGCCGTTCGGCGTCATGGGCGGGCATTACCAGGCGATGGGCCATGCCCATTTTCTGCACCGTCTGATCGACCGCGGCATGGACCCGCAACAGGCGGCCGAACAGCCGCGCATCCTGGCGCTGAACGGCGTCTTGGAGGTCGAGCGCGCGGTGCCGGCGCCGATCGTCGCCGAACTGGCGCGGCGCGGCCACGAGATCGTGACCCGGGAGGTGCCGCTCGGCGGCTGTCAGGCGATCCTGATCGACCGCGCGCGCGGCGTCTTGATCGGCGGCTCCGAGCCGCGCAAGGACGGGCTCGCCCTCGGCTATTGATCGCCCGCGGCGCGGGGATCAGGAGACCCGCGCCGCGATCAACGCCGCGCCGACGCAGAAAACCACGATGGCGAGCGGCGGCACCCGCCAGCGCTCGAGCAGCAGAAGGCCGGTCACGGCAATCGCCACATCGCGGCCGTTGCCGACGGCGCTCAACCAGATCGGGTTGAAGAGTGCGGCCCCGAGAACCCCAACGACGGCGGCGTTGATCCCGGCCAGTGCGGCGCGCGCCGCTGGGTGGTGGCCGAGCCACAGCCATACCGGCAGACCGGCGAGCGCGATCAGCACCCCGGGCAGAAACATGAAGATCAGCGCGATCGCCGACCAGAGGAGGGTCCAAGCACCGGGATCGCCTGCGCGACGCCATAGCCGGCGAGGAAGGCATTGTCCGACAGCCAGCCTCTTGCGGCACCAGCGCATCACGCAGCAAGGGCAGCACCACGTGGCCGCCGCCGAAGACCAGCGCGCCAGCCTTGTAGAAAATGCCGGCAAGGGCCAAGAGGCTGTGCGGCGCCGCGGCGCCGGCCAGCGGCAGCGCCACCAGCAGGATCAAAAACAGCGCCAGCGCCGCTCCGCCCGTCCGCATGCTGACCGGCATCATCGGCAGCCCCGGAGCGGCAGGAAGGTCGCGACACAACAGCGCCCCGCCGATCGCTCCGATCAGCAACGCCGCGATTTGGACAAAGGAGCCGCTGACCACCAGCACCAGCGCTGCCGCGAGCAGCGCCAGCGCGGCGCGCCGCCGATCGGGGCAGAGGTTGCACGCCATGTTCCACATCGCCTGCGCAACCACCGCGACGGCGACGAGCTTCAGCCCGTGCATTACCGCGTTTGTCGTCGGCCCCTCGAGGTGCGGCGCCAAGAGCGCGAAACCGAACATCACGGCCGCCGAAGGCAGGGTGAAACCGGCCCAGGCGGCGAATGCCCCGCTCCAGCCGGCGCGGCGCAGCCCGATCAAATAGCTGCCCTGGCTGCTCGCCGGCCCCGGCACCATTTGGCACAGCGCGAGGAGCCCGCCGTATTCGTCGGGCGCCAGCCAGAGGATTGGCGCGCGGGCGAACGCCGATTTAGAGGCGCCCTTGCTCGATCAGGCTGCGGCGAATGTGCTGGATATGAGCCTCGCCAATCTGCAAGGCCCGCCGCGACGTATGGACCGAATACTGGCCCAGCACCAGTTCATGGGGATGAGGAACGGCCGATCCGATCACGAATTCGGCGTCGTCTTGCGCGACGAACTCGACCGCCGCCTCTCCGGGCTCGAAGACCACGATCTCGCCATGCTCCAGCGTCTCCGGCGCCCTGACCCGACCCTTGCCCATGGCCAGCCACAGGACGACATGCCTCTCGGGCGGCTGGTAGCGCCAGCGCTCGCCGCCTCTGAGCGCGACTGCCAGGTAGCTGATCGGCGAAGGCGCCATGATCGCGCTCTTGGCGCCGCCGTACTGTCCCAACAAGACGCGCGCCGGCCCAGCTTGGGGAAGATCGGCCGCGCTCTGATAGATGCTTTCCGAATCACCGAGCTCCAAATGCGGCGGCAGCGCGATCCAAAGCTGAAAACCGCGCGTATGCCCGGACTCGCCGGCCCCGCCCGAATGCCAGACACCCTTGCCGGCGCGCATCCACTCCACGCCGCCGGCCCGGAGAATGCCGGTGGCGCCGTTGGTGTCCTCGTAGCTGACGCTGCCCTCGGCGATATAGGTCAGGGTCGCCAGGCCGGAGTGCGGATGGAGGCCGAAGGTCGGAAAGACCTCGCCCTTGTTGCCGACCAAATCAAGGAAGACGAAAGGCTTGAGGATCCGTCCGAGATCGCCGGGGCTCATTAGCCGGGTGACGAAGCCGTGGGAACGGCCTCGTGAACGGTGGACGATCTGGCGGATTGGGCTGGGCACCGGCGTTGCGGCGATAGGCATGACGAACCTCGAGATTGGAGCGGCGGAGAAGCGCCGGGCATCGGCGAGACCGTGCCCGGCGCGCCATCACTCCGCGGCGGTCAAAGCGTGGGGCGACAGGTCGGCCGAGCGGCCGAAGCGGTGATCGAGCGAGTAGCGGCCGGCGCCGAAGGCCACGACCTGAAGCAGACCGCCCAGGATGGCGATGTTCTTCAGGAAGTGGATCATCTGGTTCTGATCGGCAAAATTGTTGTGGAAGAACACGGCTGCCAGCAGCGTGAAGACCGCCAGGCCAGCCGCGACGACACGGACCTGATAGCCGGCGATCAACAGGACGCTGCCGATCAACTCCACGCTCATCGAGCCGAAGTAAGCAGCGACCGGAGCGGGCAAGCCCACGGCCGCGATGTAGCCCTGGGTCGCTGCCGGCGCGGCCAGTTTGCCAATGCCGGACGTCAGGAACAGCACGCCGATCAGAATGCGCCCAACAAGGGCGAAGGTGTCGGTTTGTTTGGTCATTGGTGAAATCCCGAGCTTGGCCGTCGGATCGTTGGCTCACCGCGACCGGGTTGCATTCGAGGTCTGCGGCGGCGCCGTTCGACCTCAGGATCAAAGATAGACATTCCCATCCGACAGGAAACTCGTAAAGTGCCGGAGGTTTTATTCAGGATATTTGAAATGTCGGAACCGGGCGTCCCGAGCATCGGCCAGCTGAAGATGTTCTTAACCGTCGTCGAGTTGGGTAGCTTCAGCGCGGCCGCCAAGCGGCTGAACCGGGCGGTTTCGGCGGTGAGCTACACGATTGCCAGCCTGGAGCAGCAGCTCGGAGTCGCCCTGTTCGACCGCGAAAAGACGCGCACGCCGAGGCTCACCGAAGCGGGCTCCGCCGTTCTGGCGAAGGCGAGGGTCGTGGCCGTGGGCATCGATGACCTGCGGGCGAGTGTCCGCGCTTTG
Organism: uncultured Alphaproteobacteria bacterium; assembly: GCA_963772295.1. Classification (GTDB taxonomy): domain Bacteria; phylum Pseudomonadota; class Alphaproteobacteria; order ATCC43930; family CGMCC-115725; genus AP-15. The sequence continues at coordinate 629,675 of CAVYWO010000012.1, read as the reverse complement.
CTCAAAGGCCTCGAAGCGGAGGTGACGCTGGTCGTCGATGTCATGCTGCCGAGCGAGCGGCTGGTCGATGCGGTCCGGGCTTTCGAGGCGACATTCCCGACGGTGAAGCTGCGCCTGCATGTCGAGGCTTTGAGCGCCGTCGCTCAGTTGGTCCGCCGCGGCGGCGCCATGATCGGCGTTGGCGGCGGGCTTCTCGAGGTCGAGCCGGACCTTGAGCTGATTCATGTCGGAGACATAGAAATGATTCCGGTCGCAGCGCCCAATCATCCGCTCGCGCGGAATCGACCGAACTCGCCCGGCGCCGCCCGCCACCATCGGCAATTGGTCCTGACGGTGCGCACGCCATTCTCGGAGGGGCCGGATGTCGGCATCTTTTCGGCCGACGTCTGGCACCTCGCCGACTTGGGCGCCAAGCATGATCTGCTCCTGGCCGGCGTCGGCTGGGGCAACATGCCGGAGCCGAACGTGCGGGCGGATTTGGCCGCCGGCCGGCTTGTGCGCCTGGAACTGCCGGAGGCCAAAAGCGCCCTCTATTCATTCCAAGCGATGTATCGCACCGATCAGCCGCCGGGCGCTGCCGCCGCATGGCTGATCGAACGCTTCCTCGATCAGGTCAGATAGACGGGTCGACCACCCCCATCCCCTGCCGGCGATCGTCGTCGTCGAGATCGCCGATGACCCACACGCCGAGTTGGTTCATCTCGACGATGGCTGAAATCCGCTCGGCGGTGCCGAGCCCCCAGCACCGGCACCTCGGCCGGGTCGGCACCGGGTTGCCGTCGAGTGCGACGACGCGAAACATATGGCCCGGCAACGCCAGGCTCCGCATCTCGGTGGCGCTCGCGTTCAGCACGTGAAACAGCACGCGCTCAATTTGCCTTACGCGGATCGGCTTGCCCTGGCCCAGCATCTTGCCGCTGATGCTGAAAAAGGCGTAGCCGACCTCGTACCCCTTGGTCTTTTCCGCAGCGCGCTGAACGGCGTCTTGGAGGTCGAGCGCGCGGTGCCGGCGCCGATCGTCGCCGAACTGGCGCGGCGCGGCCACGAGATCGTGACCCGCGAGGTGCCGCTCGGCGGCTCTCAGGCGATCCTGATCGACCGCGCGCGCGGCGTCTTGATCGGCGGCTCCGAGCCGCGCAAGGACGGGCTCGCCCTCGGCTACTGATCGCCCGCGGCGCGGCAATCAGGAGACCCGCGCCGCGATCAACGCTGCGCCGATGCAGAAAACCACGATGGCGAGCGGCGGCACCCGCCAGCGCTCGAGCAGCAGAAAGCCGGTCAAGGCAATCGCCACATCGCCGCCGTTGCCGACGGCGCTCAACCAGATCGGGTTGTAGAGGGCGGCCCCGAGAACGCCGACGACGGCGGCGTTGATCCCGGCCAGTGCGGCGCGCGCCGCAGGGTGGTGGCCGAGCCACAGCCATACCGGCAGACCGGCGAGTGCGATCAGCACCCCGGGCAGAAACATGAAGATCAGCGCGATCGCCGACCAGAGGAGGGTCCAAGCACCGGGTGCGACGACGGCGCCGAGATAGGCGGAGAAGGTGAAGAGCGGCCCCGGGATCGCCTGTGCCATGCCATAGCCGGCGAGGAAGGCATTGTCCGACAGCCAGCCTTGCGGCACCAGCGCATCACGCAGCAAGGGCAGCACCACGTGGCCGCCGCCGAAGACCAGCGCGCCGGCCTTGTAGAAAATGCCGGCAAGGGCCAAGAGGCTGTGCGGCGCCGCGGCGCCGGCCAGCGGCAGCGTCACCAGCAGGATCAAAAAGAGCGCCAGCGCCGCTCCGCCCGTCCGCATGCCGACCGGCATCATCGGCAGCCCCGGAGCGGCAGGAAGGTCGCGACACAACAGCGCCCCGCCGATCGCTCCGATCAGCAACGCCGCGATTTGGACAAAAGAGCCGCTGACCACCAGCGAGAGCGCTGCCGCGAGCAGCGCCAGCGCGGCGCGCCGCCGATCGGGGCAGAGGTTGCGCGCCATGTTCCACACCGCCTGCGCAACCACCGCGACGGCGACGAGCTTCAGCCCGTGCATTACCGCGTTTGTCGTCGGCCCCTCGAGGTGCGGCGCCAAGAGCGCGAAACCGAACATCACGGCCGCCGAAGGCAGGGTGAAACCGGCCCAGGCGGCGAATGCCCCGCTCCAGCCGGCGCGGCGCAGCCCGATCAAATAGCTGACCTGGCTGCTCGCCGGCCCCGGCACCATTTGGCACAGCGCGACGAGCCCGCCGTATTCGTCGGGCATCAGCCAGTGGCGTTCGCGGACATAAGTCCGCTCGAAATAGCCGAGATGCGCGATCGGGCCGCCAAACGAGGTCAAGCCCAGCCGCAGCGCCACCAGGAACACCTCTGCGGCACGACCCCGTCCGGGCTCGACGGCAGGGGACGCCGCAGTTTCTATCATTTCACTCAACGTTCGCCGGCGATTGGTTACGCATACTTGAATAACGCCATAAAGCCGTAATCCATGTGCAACTGCTGGTGGCAGTGGAACAGCGTAGGACCAGGGTTGTAGGCGACAAAGTCGAACTCGACTTCTTGAAAACCACCGAGCATGACGACGTCCTTGATGACGCCCGCGGTCGGCTTGCCCCCGATCCGCACCAGCTCGAAACTGTGCCGGTGCAGATGCAACGGGTGGACGTCGTCGCTCGCATTGCGGAATTTGAGCCGATAGCGCCGGCCCTGATGGACCGTGTAAGTGGGCTTCATTATTTTCATCGAGAACGCTTGGCCATTCAGCGTCCACAGGTTGAAGCCGTCGGCGGCGCCGTTGTGCTTGACGACCAGGATCTCGATTGTCTCGTCCGGCGCCGCAGGCTGCCCCCCGGGCTTGCCAAAGCGGGTGTAATCCCAACGGAACGGCGGCGGCTTTTTCCATTGCGGCGCCGCGGTGCTAAGGGCGTATTCGACGACCACCCCCATCCCGTGCCGGCGATCGTCGTCGTCGAGATCGCCCATGATCCACACACCGGGTTGGTTCATCTCGACGATGGCTGAAATCCGCTCGGCGGTGCCGAGCCACAGCACCGGCACCTCGGCCGGGGTCGGCACCGGATTGCCGTCGAGTGCGACGACGCGAAACAGATGGCCCGGCAACGCCAGGCTCCGAATCTCGGTGGCGCTCGCGTTCAACACGTGAAACAGCACGCGCTCACCTGGCTTGACGCGGATCGGCTCGCCCTGGCCCAGCATCTTGCCGTTGATGCCAAAAAAGGCGTAGCCGACCTCGTAGCCCTTGGTCTTTTCCGCAGCCGCCTCGTCGGCGGCCCTGCCGATGCGTTCGAGGGCCGCCACCGAAGCACCGGCGAGCATGTCGAGGTCGATGTCGCCGCCGTGGCTGAAGCTCGGCTCGAACTCCTTCAGAATGAGGAAAATCTCGCGATCATAGGCGCCGGGATTTTGCGCCGGCTCGATGTATACCGGCCCCGATTGGCCCGTATAGGTGCCGCGGCCGAGGTCGGCCCCGGCGACAACATGAGTGTGATAGAACCGGAACCCCGCCGGGCGCGGCACAAAGGCGATGCGGCGCCTGCCGTGCGGCGGGACGAAGGGCGTTCCCTCTTCCGCCGCGCCGTCGACATCGCTCGGGATGATCTGCCCGTGCCAGTGCACGAGTTCCGGCACGTCGGTATCGTTGAACACATCGACGACGACGCGCTTTCCTTCTCGCAGGCGGATCATCGGCCCCGGGTACCGGCCATTATAGAGAGTGGTCGAGGCGATATGGTCGGGCGCCAGTTCGACGAGCCCGACCCCGATGTTTTCCGGCGGTTCCGACAAAGCGCCCGGTGCCTCGCGCAGAGCAGCCGGCATCGCCCCGATTAGCGGGGCAAGCCCGGCAGAGGTCAGCAGCGAACGGCGATCGATCTCCATCCCTCACTCCGCTCGTCGAGCCGGTCCACGATCCGCCCGGCGAAGGTCGAATTTGGAAACGGGCTAGATTGCTGAACCATAAGTTCGCTTCGTTCGCAATGACGGCACTCGTATTGTGAAACGAATTTATGAAACACCGAGCTAGCCTGCCGGGGTCTTGGCCGCCGTCGAGAGCGACCTGGCGCCGGTCAAGGCGCTGTCGATTTCGTCGATGGTGCGGCCGCGCGTCTCGAAACCGATGAAGACCGCCGCCACGATCCCCAAGAGAGACCAGGCGGCGAAGTAGTTCATCGCCGGGATCAGTGCAGCGACCGTCGTCTGCGGGCTGACGAGGTTGGACGATCCGGCGATCACCGCGAGCCCGGCCGGACCGATGAACTTGCCGAGATTGCCGGCGCCATAGGCCAGACCCAAACCGCTGGCGCGCAGCCGCGACGGCCAGATCTCAGCCATGTACGGGCCGATGATCGAATAGCTGCCGCTGCCGAAAAATTGCTGAACGACGATCATCAGATAGAAGACCGAGACCCCGCCGAGCAACCGGTCGTGCCAATAGCCGGCGAGCGAAAAGGTGACGCCGGCCACTGCGCAGGTCAGCGCGATCGAGGCTCGACGGCCGATCGCGTCCGAGAGCCACGAGCAGGAAAAGCGCCCGACGATCTGCCCAAGGCTGGCCCAGATGACGAGACCCGAGGCCGCGGCGGGCGTCACGTGCAGCACCATGACAAAGAGCGTCACCTGCCACAAGACAAAGCCGGTTATGCCGGTGCCGCTGAGCCCGGCGAGACAGCCCGCGGCAACGCTCCGCGGATATTTGAACAGGTCGCGCCAAACCACCTTCTCGACCGGCGGCGCAGCTGCCGGCAAGCGGATCTTCGCCGGGTCGACCATCAATGCCCAGGCCAGCGAGTTTCGCGCCTCCGCGAGACGACCGGCGCCGATCAGCCAATGCGGCGATTTGGGAACCCAGGCGCGGATCAACAGGCTCAACCCCGCCGGCAACAGCCCGATGGCAAACAGCCCGCGCCAGCCGACATAGGCCTCGACATATTTGCCCAACAGCGCGCCCAACACGAACCCCATCGGCAACATCGTGGTCGTCAGCCCGGTGATCCAACCGCGCCGAGAGGCCGGCACGAACTCCTGCACCACGGCAATGTCGACCGTGTAGAGGCCGGTGACGCCGAACCCGACGAGAAGGCGGCAGACCGCCAGAAACACCCAGCCGTGCTCGGGGGTCAGCGCCATCAACCCGGTCGCGATCGAGAAGTTGAGGATCGTGCCGATCATGACCTTGCGCCGGCCGATCCTGTCGGCCGCCCAGCCCCAGACCAGCGACCCGAGCGGCGCGCTCACGCCCGACGACAGCAGTATCGTCGCCGCCTGACCATAGGTCAAATGCCAGTCCTTTACGATGAACGCCAGCACAAATGCGATCAGCAGAAAATCGAAGAAGTCGAGCATGTCGCCGATGGTCGCGGCGGCAAAAATCTTCCATTGATTGATGGTCAGCTTTTGCTGACGATCCAACTGCTCGATCATAGTTGTCTCCCGAGATCAGGATGTCGAGCTCAGCAAGTCCTAAACCCATTGTCGTCGAAGAATTTCACGTTAGAACCGTCTGCTTCCCTTAACACGATTTCTCCTGTTCCGATATTATCGAAAATGTACGCACGCGCCCGTTTTGCAATCAACATCAAAATCTCTGTTGTACTTATCTTCGTTTGCTTCTCCAGGCGCGGCGCGCTCTGCGCTGTTCCCCTACCGCATTGAAAACATTGCCGCCTTGAAGTCGTGACCGGGTGATGATAGCCTCGCCCGATGCCGACGATTAGCATTTTCTATGGGATTGTTATCCGTATGTACCACAGAGACCACGCGCCGCCGCATTTTCATGTCTATTATCAGGGCAACGACGCGAAAATCGACATTGAGAACCTCGAAGTCATAGCGGGACATTTGCCGCGCCGCGCGCTTGGCCTGGTGCTCGACTGGGCGGAACTGCACCAGCCCGAGCTACGGGACAACTGGGCGCTCGCGCAGCAGCGCAAGCCGCTCAACGACATCAGCCCCCTGGAGTAAGCCCGATGATGCCCCGCGTTGTGAAAGTCGCTCCGCTCCCGAAATACCGGCTCCACGTCGAGTTCGACGACGGGGTTGCGGGCACCATAGACCTCTCCGGCGAACTTGACGGCGAGGTGTTCGAGCCGCTGCGCGACGAGGCGATGTTCCGTCAGGTCAAGGTGGACGAGTTCGGCGCGGTGCGCTGGCCGAACGGCCTCGACCTGGCCCCCGACGCCATGCACGACGAGCTTACCGGCGCGCGGCCGTTGCAGTCCCGGCCACCGCAGGAGAAGGCCGAATGAAGACGTGCGGCGCGCAAACCCCCGCCAGGGCAGGAAGGGAAAACCAATGACGGTCGGCAATTCCGGAGCATCCGCGAGCGCGGGCCGGACCTCGCTCGCCAGGGTAGCATTTGCCTCGGCGGTAGGGTCGGCGCTCGAATGGTATGATTTTTTCATCTACGGCACCGCCGCGGCCCTCGTCTTCAACGAAGCGTTCTTCCCCAAATTCGATCCGGCGGTCGGCACGCTAGCGGCCTTTGCTACATTCGGCGTCGGATTTGTCGCCCGCCCGTTCGGCGGGTTGTTTTTCGGCCATTTCGGCGACCGGCTCGGCCGCAAGCCGATGCTGGTGGCCACCCTATTGCTCGTCGGTATCGGCACCTTTCTGATCGGGCTCCTGCCGACCTATGCACGCGCCGGCGTTTGGGCGCCGGCGGCGCTGGTGGTGCTGCGCCTGGTTCAGGGCTTCGGTGCCGGCGCGGAATACGGCGGCGCCGTGATCTTTGCCGTCGAATATGCGCCGCCCGGCAGGCGGGGCGTCTATGGCAGCTGGGCGCCGATCGGCGTCGTCGTCGGTAACTTGCTGGCCGTCGGCGTCTTTGCGCTCGTCAGTCTGCTGCCGCACGCGAAATTTATCGCCTGGGGCTGGCGGCTGCCGTTCCTGATCTCGATCGTGCTGATCGCAGTTGGGCTTTATGTCCGCGCCCGGGTCGCCGAAACCCCGATTTTCACAGAAGTGGCCGGCGGACGGCAGCCGATCCGGCTGCCCGTCGTCGAGGCGATCCGCCGCCATCCCAGGAGTTTCGTCGTCGTGATCGGAGCACGCCTGGCCGAGAATGGGCTCGGCTACCTGTTTCCGGTTTTTGGCCTGTCCTATGTCGCGGGTACGCTGCATCTGCCGCGCGAGGTCGGGCTCCTGGGCGTGCTTCTCGGCAATGCCTTCGCGATTGCCGGTGTGGCGTACTTCTCATGGCTGTCGGATCGCGTCGGGCGACGTCCGGTCTATCTTGGCGGTGCGCTGTTTTCCGCGGCGTTTGCCTTTCCCTTCTTTTGGCTCGTCAATACGCGCTCGCCGGCGCTGATCGTGCTCGCCTTTGTCTGTGCGATGGCGATCGGCGGGGCAGCGATGTTCGGACCGCAGGCCGCCTATTTCAGCGAATTGTTCGGGCCGCGGCTGCGCTACAGCGGGTTTGCCTTCGCCCGCGAGCTCGGCTCGATCCTGGCGGGAGGACCGGCGCCGTTTCTATCGGGCCTCTTGGTGCTGCGGATGGGCGGCAAGCCGTGGGGCGTGGCGCTGTACATCATCGTCCTGTCGCTGATCACCGCGGCGTCGATCTGGATCGGCCCCGAAACATTTACCGCCGACCCGCATGCCGAGCATAGCGAGGCAGCCGCCCCCGCAAGCTGACGTTCAACCGCCGTCTCCCACGCGGCCGCGCGCGGCGAGCAGCCGGTCGACCATGGCCGGCGCGGCCCCGAGATAATTGGCCGGATCGGTCAAGGCGCGCAATTTCTCGGCGCCGAGCGGCCCGGCGACGGCCGGGGTTTCGAGCAATACGTCGAGCAACGGCCGGTCGGCCTCGATCGCCGCCCGGCAGGCGTCATAGACGAGATCATGCGCCTCGTTGCGGCCGGTGTGCGGGGCCAGCCCCATCATCACCGCTTCCGCCACGATCAAGCCATGCGTCATGGCCAGGTTTCGCGCCATCCGGCCGGCATCGACGCGGAGCCCGCCCAGCAGGAACCGCGCCTGGCGGAGCGCCCCGGCGGCATAGCCGAAGGCTTCCGGCAGCGCCACCCACTCGAGATGCCACGGGCCGGTCGCGCGCTCGAAATCGGTGACGAGCGCATCGAGTGCGAGGCCGGCATGCTGGCGCAGGATCTTGGCCGCGGCGAAGATCAGCTCGCAGGAAATCGGATTGCGCTTTTGCGGCATCGTCGAGCTCGCGCCGCGGCCGGCGGCAAAGGGTTCGGCCGCCTCGCCGAACTCGGTCGCCGACATCAGCATCAGGTCATAGGCGATCTTGGCGAGGCTGCCGGCGACGAGGGCCAGCACCTGGATCGTCTCGGCGATGCCGTCGCGGGCGGCGTGCCAGGTGATCGCCGGGTCGCCGAGAGCCAATTCCCGGGCGAGCTCGGTGCGGCTCTTGACGGCTTCATCGCCCCGCCCGAGCGAGGCCAGCGTGCCGGCGGCGCCGCCGAACTCGACGACGAGCACGCGCGGCCGCAATTCCCGCAGACGGTCGGCGTGGCGATCGAGGGCCGAGAGCCAGACCGCGGCCTTGTAGCCGAAGGTGATCGGCAAGGCGTGCTGCAGATGGGTGCGGCCGGCGAGCGGCAGGTCGCGGTGGCGGCGCGCGAGATCGGCGAGATGGCCGCGCACCGCGGCGAGATCCTCTTCGATCAGCCCCAGTCCGGCGCGGATCTGCAGCACCGCAGCGGTATCCATGATGTCCTGGGTCGTCGCCCCCCAATGCAGCCAGCGCCCGGCGGGGCCGGCGGCCTCGGCAAGCTGGCGGACCAGCGGCAGGATCGGATAGCCGATGGTCTCGGTCTCGGCCTTGAGCCGCGGCCGGTCGAGCCGCGGCGGCGGGTCGGCCGCTCTCGAGATCGCCGCCGCCGCCTCCGGGGGGATGATGCCGAGCCGGGCCTGGGCGCGCGCCAACGCCGCCTCGACCTCGATACAGCGGGCGAGGAACCCGTCGCCGCCGAACACGCGCTGCATCTCGGGCGTGCCGAACATGTCGGCGAAGACCGCGCTGTCGAGCATGCCGATCGCCATCGGGCGCCCCAGTGTGGTGCGAGTCGTTGGTCGAGAGGAATTGTAGCGGTGGCGAGGTGGATCGCGGCGAGAATTTTCCGGCGGCGTTGTCGTGCCCGGCGTCGCTCCCCAGGCCGCCCGGTTGCTCGGGGCGGATTGGATTCGGGCGAAGGCTCGTTTATATGCAGCAAAGGTGTTTTCCACCGGCGATGGAGTCCGCCGAAACTGCCTGCGGGCTGATGACTCCTACGGTCGTGTTCGCTGTTTGCGCAGCGGGCGCACGCGTAGGAACTGGACCGTGGGCTGAAGTTGATCGAGGCCGCATCCGGAGTTGGTGATCAGGCAGACTGCCTGGGGACGGCGCTCGGCCGCGCTGGGAGCTGCCTTGACGGCGTTTGGCCCAACACCTCACGGTACCTGTCAGGGCTGGCGTCGCTGCGCGAGCGGCTCGCGCAAGAGCGGCTTCAGGTCGCGGTCCTCGGGCAGTTCAAACGCGGGAAGAGCACCTTTCTGAACGCGCTGCTCGGCGACCCGGTGCTGCCGACCGGGGTGGTGCCGCTGACCTCGATCGCAACCTTCATCCGCTTCGCGGCCGTGCCGTCGATGCGGGTGAGCTTTCTCGACGGACGCGTAACGGAAGAACCCGACGCTGCTCACGGGGAGACCCTGCGGGAGCAGCTCGCGCGCTTCGTCACCGAAGAAGGAAACCCGCAGAACCGTCTGCGGGTCGCGCGGGTCGATGTCGGCTATCCCGCCGCAATCCTCAGCCACGGCATCGTCCTGATCGATACGCCCGGCATCGCCTCGACCCTGCGTCACCAGACCGACGCGGCGATCGAGGTGTTGCGCGAGTGCGACGCAGGGTTTTTCGTGCTCTCGGTCGATCCGCCGGTGACCGAGGCGGAACTCGTCTATCTCGATCGCGTACGACCGCGGATCGCGGTACGGACACCCCTTACGGAGTGCCCCCCGCACAGATCCGTACGGGCGGCTTTCCCGCATACGGCTCCCACCTCGGGTGATGGACGGCGAAGCGAGCGCCGGGCCAAGGATGGAGGATGCGCGGGGTCGGAAGAAAGTCGGCGGCCAAGCGATCGATGCGCTGCCACGTGACGCGATCCTTTTTACTGCGCCGCCGCAGCGCGCGCCGCGGCACTGCCGCCGAGTTCACTCCGGCTCAGTGGTCGAGCAAAGCAAAACGCCTCGCGTGCTCCTGACATATTGATCCGTCAGCATAAAACCCTGCCTTTGGACTGCAACTAAGCACTCGTCCGTCCGGCAGGAGGAAAATGCAGAGACAATCATCGATGTATTCATCCCGTAGCGAAGCTGGCGAGTGAATGGCAATCCCACCGGTAAACTTCGCCACTAACTCCTGCTTTGTTTTTATGAATTCTAGACGTTCAAGTCGCTCTCCCACAAAAACGTCCTGAAGTTGGTCATCAACGATTCTTGGTGAAACTTTCTCTGAATTTACTAACTCGTGCCCTTGTTTTGATATAGTCCACCGATATCCCTCGAGGACAAGGTTGGATGATCCGATCGCGCCTGACAAGTCTCCTTTTATTCGCTCCGACCACCGTTCGCCCATATCAAAGTAAATCCTCGACCCATATTGCAAGCCGACGCGCCAGCAGACAAGGTGTCTTGCAAAAGCGCTAAGAATTGCCGCGATTTCGGAATTGCTTACAGCGCTTATCGGATTGCTGTCGCTCATAGCTTACCCTCCTTTATCGCCTTAGCCTGCTCTCGTATGGTGTGATAATCGTGGTCAATTCTCTCGTGTCGCGTCTCATGTTCGATAATTCGGCCCAATTTGCGCCTCTGTTCCGTATTTAGACCCTCATCACGGGCCGCATCCTTCAGGGCTTTGTTTTGGCGTCGGTTGTCGCGCGGCAAGTCTCTTACCTGACGACCTGCCCGCCCGGCCTCTTCGGTCATGTTCTGGTCCCATAATCCCTCGTATCCTGGTCCGGTTAGGCATCCTATTCCAAAACGCTGTGGCTGAGGTCTAATCCCGCTCTGCGATCAGGCAGCGGAGGCGGACCTTGCTCCCCTGCGCTCTGCGCGGCAACGCGCACCGACCTCCGATTGGTATCGTTCGTCAGCGTGCCCACTTCGATTCCGCTTCCTCTGTGTCCGGGAGTTTCCAAAGGGCGTGTTCCTAAGCGGCTAACTCATAGACATGTCCCCATCCATCGGTGATAGCCCGGGGTAAGATGTGATGTCTTATTTTGACTAAGTATTTTCTCAGCAAGTTATACCGTCCCGTCAGGGAGTATGCACCAGGCTGGGATAGGGCACTGCCAGCCCGCGGCGAAAAGTTTGCTGCTTCACTGCATCGCCTTCGCAAAGGGAGTGTAGCTCGATTGCATTTCGAGCGTCGCGCGAAGGCAAGAAGTCGACAGATTAATTGTAAGCGTCGCGTTGGCCCCACCTTGCCGGGGGTGAAGCGGGTGGGATGATGGGGGCCTTGAACGGAGGCCCTGGCATGGACGGTTTGCCCAGTAGTTTGCAAACGGAACGCGACACTTTCCGACGCGTCGAAGTGATCACCGGGGTGGCGCGCCGCCGGCGCTGGACGGCGGCAGAGAAGGCGCGAATTGTCGCCGAGAGCTACGCGCCGGGGGCGAGCGGGACAGCAGTCGCGCTGCGCTACGGGCTGCACCGCAATCAGATTTTCACGTGGCGGCGGCAATTTCGCGGCGGCATGGCGCAGAGCGATACCGGCTCGGCCAGCTTTGTTCCGGTGGCGATTGCCGCCGCGGGCGGCGAGGCGGGGCGGATCGAACTGATCTGCGGTGGGGTCACGATCCGGCCGAGTGCTGGCTTTGATGCCGGCGAATTGCGTCGGGTGCTGCAGGTCGTACGAGAGCTGGCATGATCTCGCCCGCCGCCGGGGTGCGGATCATGGTGGCCAGCCGGCCGGTGGATTTCCGCAACGGCCTGGACGGTCTGGCGGCGATGGTGCAGCAAGCGCTGCATGAGAGCCCGTTTTCTGGCGACCTCTTCGTGTTTCGCGCCAAGCGGGCCGATCGGGTGAAGATCCTTTATTGGGACGGCACCGGGCTGTGCCTGTTCCATAAGCGGCTGGAGAAGGACCGCTTCGTGTGGCCACCGATTGTGGACGGGACGATTCGCCTGAGCGCCGGCCAACTGGGCTTGCTGCTCGAGGGTCTGGAGTGGTCGCGAGTACGGCCGAAGCCAGTGATTGCGCCAATCCTGGCGGGCTGACCAGACGGTTGTATCGTATTACCGACGATCCCGGTACAAGCACCACATGCTGCTCGGTACCGGCGTACCCCTACAAAATCCTGTCCAGCTTCAGGCTCAGCTGGCGGCGGTGACGGCTCTGCTGGAAGACCAGGCGAGCGCTGTCGAGCGGCTGCGGGCGGAGCGCGACAACTTGCGTGCCGAGCGGGACGCGGTCCAGGTGGAGCGCGATACGGCGGCTGCCGAGATCGACAAGCTGCGACTGATGATCCGGCAGCTGCTGCGCGCGCAATACGGGCGGCGCTCGGAGACGCTCGATCCGGATCAGCTGCAGCTAGGGCTCGAGGAAGTCGAGCAGTCGCTCGGGACCGCACAGGCACCAGCACCGGCGGCAACGAAGGCGCCTGGGGTACGCCAACCGGCGCAACGCAACCGCGGTGCGCTGCCGCCGCATTTGCCGCGCTACGAGGTGATCGTTGATATCGCCGACAAGAGCTGCCCGTGCTGCGGCGGACCGCTGCATGTGATCGGCGAGGACGTGTCGGAGATGCTCGACATCGTGCCGGCACAATACCGGGTCAAAGTGATCCGGCGCCCGCGCTATGGTTGCCGCGGCTGTGAGAGCGCGGTGGTGCAGGCGCCGGCACCGGAACGGCCGCTGACCGGCGGCATCGCCACCGAGGCGGTGCTGGCGCAGGTGCTGGTGGCGAAGTACTGCGACCACCTGCCGCTCTACCGCCAGGCGCAGATCTTCGCCCGCCACGGCATCGATCTCGACCGTTCGACCCTGGCGAATTGGGTCGGAAGCGCCTGCTGGTGGCTGCGGCCGCTGGCGGAATTGCTGCTCGGCACGATCCTCTCTTCACCCAAGATCTTCGCCGACGACACGCCGGTGCCGGTGCTCGATCCCGGGCGCGGGCGCACCAAGACCGGGCGGCTGTGGGCCTATGCCCGTGACGATCGGCCATGGGGCGGGCCGGCACCGCCGGCGGTCGCCTACGTCTACAGCGAGAACCGCCAGGGGGCGCATCCGCGCAACCACCTCGCCGAATTCGCCGGAGTATTGCAGGTGGACGGCTACACCGGCTTCGACCGGATTGCCGGGGATCGCCCAAAGGGCACCGTCAAGTTGGCGTTCTGCTGGGCGCATGTGCGGCGCAAGTTCTACGACTTTCATCAGGCGACCGATTCACCGATCGCGGCCGAGGCGTTGCGCCGCATCGCCGAGATCTACGCCATCGAAGCGCGCATCCGCGGCCGACCGCCCGACGAGCGGCGGCGCCTCCGGCAGGCCGAAACCAAGCCCTTGGTCGAAAGACTGAAGACCTGGCTCGAAGCGGAGCTCGCACGGATATCGGCCAAATCGGCACTGGCCGGCGCCATCCGCTACGCGTTGCGGCATTGGCAGGGGCTCGTCCTTTTCCTCGATGACGGCAGCATCGAGACCGACACCAACACTGTCGAGCGCAGCATCCGGCCACTCAAGCTCGGCTGCAAAAATCACTTGTTCGCCGGCTCCGACGGCGGCGCTGCGTGCTGGGCGACCCTCGCCTCGCTGATCCAGACGGCAAAACTCAACGACGTCGAGCCGTTCGCTTATCTGCGCGATGTCCTCGAACGCATCGTCTCCGGCAAGACCAAAGCCAACGACCTCGCCGCCCTGCTTCCCTGGGCGTGGAAAGCCTCAAAGGCTCAGCCCGCAGTCAACAGCTAAGGGCGTGGGGCGGGGGCCACGCTTACGATTAATTCCCGGCTGAATGACGCGCGGTTTGCAACCGGGCGCCACGGCGGAGCATGCGGCGGGAGCCGTCAGCGCCCGCAAGAGCGCGATCCGATTCGTTTGAGCCGACTTGCGACCACCGTGAACGGTAACGGCTCACTCGCTGTCCGGCACCGCGTTTCGCGAGGAGCCGGAAGGCAAGTTTACCGGTATTCGCGCGACGTCCACTTCGAATCCGCGGAGCATGTGCGCTTCGTCTGAGAGCCTTTCAAGGTCAAGACCGAGCGTCTGGTCGGATGCTCGATCTGCAAGCGACCCCGGATACAAGATCACTGCGGTTGGGCGCTTCGTATCCGAGGCCAAACCGCGGCGCAGCAAGACGCCCCTATGAGAGCAATAAGAGACGATTTGAAAAACATCTGCTCGCTCGTCCTCATGAGCCCATGACCAATTCTCTTTATATTTTGCGTCAACAACCCATCGCTCGTTCTCATTGCTAACTAGAAAATCCGGGCGCACCAGAAACCCAGGACCGATATTGTCGCGTTTGTAACCAGCCCATATCTCCTGGCTTGACACTTTTCTGAGCCTCGCCTCGCAATAGCGCTCAAAGAGTTCTTTCATATCGATCGCGAACGGCGGCAAACTGGTTTCTCGTTTCCCCGAAATTTCTTCCAGCAGACGAAGCACGAGGCGGGCCCAACGGTGGGGTTCCCGGTACGGACGAAGAAATCCGGCGTAATGAAGGCCTTGAAAGTCGGTCGGGAGAATGCGCCGCAGGGTCACACCGCTGAGCGCGCCCGCCGAGAACGCAGCAAGGTGCGACAGTCTCTGGTCGAGCGGCGTACTTTGATAGACATATTTGATCGATTGATGGAGGGCCGCAGCAAGAATCTGGTTCGGTACCGTGTCGATGGATTGAACCTGAAACCTGCAGTAGGTGCGATCGAGCCTAGCTCGCGCGTGATTCATTCGCAGCGTCGGCCGTACCACGGGCTTCCCTTTGATTCGTCCTGCTAGGTTTGCTTCTACCGGAGTGATCATCAGCCGGAGGTGCTTATGGCAGAGCTCGTGCAGAAGGCACAGAAAGCGCATGATCACCAGAAGTGAAATCGGATCGTCTCGGTCCTCTACCGGAATTGGTGGCTCGTCCCAGTAGAAGTGCACGCAATCCTCCAGATGCGAGCGGACGACGGGATCGGCGACGCACTCCGTATACATTTGAACAGGTTTCGAATCCACTTTCGGCTTGACCCGAAGGATTTCGGGAGTGCCGCCTAGCGGAAGCCAAACCTGACCGACAAACCACCACGTGCTGACACTCGGACCCGACTCTCCGTGGATAAAATGCAGCCCCAGCACCCGATTTGCCGTGTTCTTGTCTTTCGTTTTCTTTGCAAACGTTATTAGCCGCTCTTGCGTATCCGGATCATTTGCTTCCAGTACCCTGTGTTCTGCAACGATCGGCAGCATCGCTATCGACCCTCGGACGACCAAGACCGATCAAGCTCCGAAAGAAGGTCTTCGGAGCCGATGGATTGCGCCAAATCGATTGAAACGCCTCCGGGCAATGCGAGTTCAACTTTTCCATTTTGAGACAATAAGACACCATCCTTAAAGTATTCTCTCAATAGCGGATATACTTGGTATGCAAACTTGCTTCTTACCGTGGCGTGCCGCCCCAGGAAGTAGGTATGGCCGGGCTGCACGTCATCGGGATGAAATTCCTGCGCAAGATACCTCTGGCCCGGTGTCACGCCAGTATTGAACAGAGCACCTACGCTGTCGAACAACGCCTCTGCCCACGCCTTTTCTCGCGAGCCAATATTTTGCCGAAGGATGACGTCGCCGTCGGGGTCGAGTTGTAGGAATGCGAAGCGACGCCGCACGGCGTAATCGAAGCGACCGATCGAGCGGTCCGCCGTATTCATCGTTCCGATAATGAAAAAATTCTCTCTCGGGATCGCCAAAGCGGCGCCGATGCCGTCGATTTGATACGGGGTCTGCACCGGGCTGCCGCGGTACTCTAACGCATAAATTAATTCTCCGAGCACCTGGGCCAGGTTGGCACGGTTGATTTCGTCGATAATCAGCACCGTGGTTGTGTTTCCGCGATGGTGCTCTACTAGCTGATCCAATACACGGCGGACGACCTTGTAGGCTATCGAACCACCTGTGGTGTCGGCCTGAATTCCCCTGACGAAATCGTCATAAGCATAAGCGGGATGGAACTGCACGAGTGCCCAGCAACCGGTGTTTGACGCTCCGGGAAACCGGGCGGCGTGGAATTGGCCGGTCGTTTTGCTTTCCTCTTCCGAGACGGAGGCCGGATCGACGCCCAGGAGGTGTGCCGCCAAGCGTTTGGCGGTGTAGGTCTTGCCGGTTCCCGGCAGGCCTTGGAGAATGATCTGCGGCACCATCCGAAGAATGTGCCCAGCGCGATCCAGAAAACTGTCTTCTGCCTCCTTCAGAGGCGGCGGGGGTTGAGGTACCCTCGGGCCGCCGCGCACAATCGTTCCATCCGGCCGGACTGTCACACCCAGGTATGAAAGCGCTTGTTTGGTTTCAGGATCTATATTTGGCGGGTTTCCCCACCATTTTTTCGTAGGGCTGATCTCGGCTAACGCACGTTCCAGTAGCGCTGTCCGCGATGCCATCTCCTCTGTCTGAACCGCATAAATGGCTGCTCCTCCGCCCGTAAAGACGTTGCGTTTGTAACCCTCGCGCCTCTCGCGCTCTGTATACGGGGGGGACCGTCCGAAGCGCCATGCTGGCTCGTCCTGCATCCGATAAAGCCGACAATAGTCCCGCGTCTTAAACAACAGTCCGTTCGGGAAATTGTCACGGTACAGAAACAGCTCTGCGTCATCGTGAAACAAGGTGACTATTGGACTACCGGCGTGTGTGGTCGTTGCCATTGTTTTACGGTCTCCCAGACAGATCAATGAGCCAAGCTTTAACAGCGTTGTTAGTCGCCTCCGACTATCACAAAGCCTTGCCGGCGTAGTTCTTGGCCCAGCAGAGCGCTTTGACGAGGCACAGTTGCTCGATCGTCGAACACGAGGTCTCGAGCAGGCGCGGCGAGGCGACGATGACGGCGAGGCAGCGCGCCCGCGACACCGCGACATTGAGTTCGGTTGCGCGAGTAGAGAAACTCGATCTGCCGGGCCAGGTCGTCTCCCGACGAGGTCGCCATCGAGATCAGCACGACCGCGGCTTCCTGGCCCCGGAACCTGTCGACCGTGCCGACCCGGGCGCCCTCCGGCAGGCGCGAGCGCAACAGGTTGACCGGTTGACCTGCATGTTGTAGAGGCTGACGACGAGGACGTCATCGACTCGCAACGAGCCTGCCACGGCCCTTATTCGCCTCCACGGTGTATCCGGGTTCGGCCAGCGGATGACGGGGGTCGGCACACGTTGGGGTGGCTCGAACCATTGACGTTTACCGGTCTCGCTGAGCATCGCCCGAAGCACCTCCGTCAACAAACGACCGATATAAATGGCATTGTGATTACCAGCGCCGTCCGGAAGGGCGTTGCGTTCATCCACTCGCACGGCATGTAGGTAGCTGCCTACTTTCCCGATCCACGCATCTCCGCGCAGCGCGTGTCAGTGCCCACGAAGCACAGCATCCGCTGTTCCCTTATTGAACTTGTTTACTTCCTCGATGTTGTTGGTATTCATTGATGTCCCCCGATCAGATAGCGTTCGACTTCGTGTCGTCCGAAACGGTTTCGTGCGCCTCAATCTGCTCGGAACTCATGCCGGCCGAGCCGACGAATCGGAGCAGCCCGTTGTGCTGCAGCGATCGTCGGCATGGTTCTTGGCCCAGCAAAGCGCGTTCACGAGGCGCAGTTGCTCGATCGTCGAACACGGGGTCTCGAGCAGGCGCGGCGAGGCGACAATGACGGCAAGGCAGCGGGCCCGCGAGATCGCGACGTTGAGGCGGCTGCGAGAGTAGAGGAACTCGATCTGCCGCGGGAGGTCGTCACCCGAAGATGTCGCCATCGAGATCAAGACGACCGCGGCTTCCTGGCCCTGGAACTTGTCGACCGAGCCGACCCCCGCTCCCTCAGGCAGGCGGGAGCGCAGCAGGTTGACCTGCATGTTGTAGGGGCTGACGACGAGGATGTTTTCGACGCCGATCGGGCGAGTTCGCCCCTCGGGGTCGGTCCAGCGCTGGCCCAATAAGCTATGGAACAGCCGGCCGACTCGCTCGGCCTCCGGTTCGGATTTCTGGGCGCATCCCTCGTGCGCGACATCGACGAACCGCAGACCGGCCGGCGCGAGACCCGGATCGGCGTCGGGGAGGAGGAGGAGGCGCTGCCGTTCGTTCCCGGCGGCCGGCAGCAAGCGGCCGTCGTAGAACGCCGCGGAGACGAAGCGGCACAGGTCGGGGTGCATCCGTCGCGTCCGGCTCAAGAAAATGCCGCGCTCGGGCGGTACCGTCGCGGCGCCGTCGAGCAGGTGTTCGAGCGCCGAGAGACCGGATCTTCCCGGGTGGCTCCCTTGCAGCGGCTGCGACAGCTGCATCTGGTCGCCGACCAGGACGAGGTTCCTGGCGCTGACGCCCATTGCGATGGTATTGGCAAGCGACACCTGTCCGGCCTCGTCGACGAACAGGTAGTCGAGTTGCCGGTCCAGTTCCGGGCGGGCGAACAGCCAGGCCGTGCCGGCGACCAGATCGTGCCCGCCTCCGGCTGCGTAGTCGATGTCGACCGCGTCCTCGATGATTGAGCCGTTCAGGAATTGCTCCTCGAAACTGGACTTCTTGACCCCGCGGAAACGCACGCCGCGCTGCGCCGACGCCGTTTCGACGGCGCGCAACAGGACGTTGATCGCCTTGTGCGAGTGCGACGAGACGCCGACCCGCTTGCCGCAGGCGAGCATCTCGGCGATCGCGTGCGACGCCGCATAGGTCTTCCCGGCCCCCGGCGGCCCCTGGATGACGAGATGGCTGTGCCGCAATCGCCCAGTCGCCTCGATTGCCCGGGCGACATCGTCGGCGTCGTCCGTGATCGCTGCGCGGCCACCCATCCGCGGATAGTCGCGGCGCAAGATGCCGGTCACCGCGGCGTAGCGCTCTTCCCGGCCGTCGCACACCGCTTCGGCATAGCGGCTGATCGCGCCGCGCAGCACCTCGTCGCCGACCGGACCGGCCGGGATCAGCGAAAATCCCAGCGGCAAGGCGCCTCGGGCGTTGCCGCGTTTCAAGGAGATCGCGCACGCGTCCTCGTCCAGCCGCGCGATCTCGCCGGCCGGTTCGAGGGTGTTGGCGATGCGTGGACGGTCGCCAAGGCGCAACTTGTAGTCCTGAGCCGGAAACCGGAACGAATAAATCGTTGAGCGCTTTTCTGGAACGTGCGGGCGCTTCGGGTCGGCCCGCAGCCCGCCGATGCACTCGGCGTCGTCGACGAGCTCGTCCTCGCTCATGTCCTGGCGATTGAACATCGCCCACCATTCGGGCTTGGCCTCGCGCTTGTGGAAACCGACCAACTGGCCCGCGAGTTCGCGCCATTGGCGATCCCCCGGCGCAGCACCGTCAAGCAACGCCGCAACCAGTGCTGCGTCGCGCTTTCTCGTCGCGCGTCGCGTCGACCTCGACGACGGCGTCGCCTTCGAACCAGGGCAGCCAATCCGGGCGCCACGAAAGCAGCCAGTCGCGGCAGGCCACGAGCGACCGGCAATCCGCCTCGTTGTAGGCGCGGATCTCGTCGAGGAGGGCCGAATTGCCGGTCTCCTGCCACCGGTTGTAGACGACCATGCTGTCGAGCGCCGTCGCCACTTCGCCCGTCCGCCCGCCGCCATAGAACGCTTCGAGGTTTTTGAGCGAATAGCGAGGCTCGGAAATCCGGACGCTCTCGCGCGCGACCTTGTAGAGGTCGACGAGCCTGCGCCGGCGCAGCAAGTCGTCGACTTCGGCTTCCCGCGTCCCGTGCAGCATTGCAAGGCGTTTGAGGGCGCTCTCCTCGTAATTGCCGTAGTGGTATACGAAGGCGTCCGGGTTTGCGTCCAGCCGCTTGACGATCAGATCCATGGCGTTTTCGAAGGCGCGCTTCTCGGCCTGCCGATCGTGCGCCCAAAGGGCCGTGAATTGTGGTTCGCTGCCGTCGACGGTGACGAAACCGAAGAGGTATTCCAGGCTGCGGTCCTCGGCAAACCAGGCGCCTTCCATGTCGAAAAAAACGTCTCCGGCGGCGGGGCGCGGTAGCCGGGCAAAGCCTTTTCCTGCCTTGACCGGCAGCGTCTCGATCTTGTTCGCGCCGCTGTCACGTTTGGCGATCTGCAGCGCCGCCTGATGCCTAAGCCGATCGAAAGTGTCGGGCTGAAGCCCGGAAACCCTGGTTCCGGCGGGTTGTGCCGCGAGCGCGCGGACCGTCGCGATTCCGGCTTCCCGGAGCCGCCGGATCTGGCTGCGGGTGATGTTCGCGACGAGCGTAAGATGATCGGCGGCCTCCCAATTCGCGTCGCAGTGACCCCGCCACCGGCAGGTCCGGCAATGGCCACACGGTTCGCCGGCCGACGATTCCGGTCGACGATCCACGAAAGCCTGTAGGCGCCTCCGGGCGATCGCGTGATAGTGAGCGAAGTCGGAAACCCGCAGCGAGACCCGCTTGTTATCGCCGAGCACGACATGCATATGACTCGGCGCGCGCCCCTGGCGCGCGGCGACGAGGCTCGAATAGCCGGCGAGCTGGATTGCGTGCTCGGGCTTGCCCCGAAGGCCGAGCTTGGTGTCGACGGCCTCGTAGCTCCACGAGCCGAGGCCTGACGGCGTCTCCACTCGTTCGAGAAAGTCGGCATAACCAAGCCACGGCGGCGCGACCAATGCCGCCTGGTAGATCGCCGCCGCCCCGGCCCGCATCGCCTCGCGCGTAAGGGCGTCGCACGCGTCCAGATCGAAGCCTCGCGGCGCGACCTCGGTCACCGCAATGCCTCGCGCCTTGAGTGAGGCAAGGTATCGCTTCTCGTGCTCGATGCCCTTCGCGAAGATCAGCGCGGTCGCGGCGTCCGGCTCAGGTAGCTCGGAGGGGTCGACCAGATCCCTGAGATCGAGCCACGCGGCGTGCCGGCAGCCAAGAAAGTTCACGAGATCGGTGGCCGAAAAGAGCACGCGCCCGTCGGCAATTTGCATCGTGAACCACCTGTTACGGGGCGGCCGGACTGTCGCCAGGCATGTTGGCGAGCGACTTGTCGGGGCGGCAGAGCCGAGTTTACCCCTATGATCCTAAATCTCCGTGACGGCCCTTGCTCTCAAAGAAATTTCGTCCGGAAGATGGGAGGCTGCGGCGCGCGACAGGGGTCCAACGTAGCGTCCCTGCATCGGCCGGCCGCCGCCGGTGGCCGGCGGGCGGCGTTGTCGGGTAGGATCCGAGGGCCTGACGAGCGGCGCGCGCAACAACCGTCCGCTCTTGACCGCCGACGCGGTCCCGCCGTGCGCTTTGCGGTCGGGCTTATTCGGCAATTCGATTAGTCTTACTGAGTCACAAAATCTTCTATGCTGTATTGTTGTAGGTTGGAGGAACACGATATGGTATATAAGCCCAGTTCTTGACCGATTGGGGGATCGGAATGGACGGCACCGAGTGTGAGGGGAGTGAAGCGCGATTTGTGGCCTATGTCGAGGCCCTTGGTCAGGTACTTGGCCATGCCGACCGGCAGGAACCGATGCGCGATTATTGCTTGGGGCTGATGATGCCGCTGGCACGGAAGAGCGTGGAGCCGCTGGCGGCGGTGACGGCTCCGGCGGCGGTTGCCGCGAAGCATCAGTCCTTGCTTCATTTTGTCGGCAACGCGCCGTGGTCGGACGCAGCGATGCTGGACAAGGTGGGAGAACTGGTGCTGCCGGCGGTCACGCGCAGCGGTCCGGTCGAGGCGTGGATCATCGACGATACGGGCTTTCCCAAGAAGGGACAGCACTCGGTCGGGGTGACGCGGCAATATTGCGGCCAGCTCGGCAAGCAGGACAACTGCCAGGTCGCGGTGAGCTTGTCTCTGGCCAACCACGACGCCAGCTTGCCGGTCGCTTATCGGCTCTATCTGCCGGAGGACTGGGCCCAGGACCAAGCGCGTCGGGACAAGGCCAAAGTGCCGGCGACGGTTGCTTTCCAAACCAAGCCTGAGATCGCCTTGGGGCAGATCAAAGCGGCTCGGGCGGCGGCGCTGCCCGAGGGCGTGGTGCTGATGGATGCCGGCTACGGCAACGACACCGGGCTGCGAACTGAGATCACAGCGCTCGGCTTGCGCTACGCGGCGGGTATCGGTCCCAATACCTCGGTCTGGCCGCCGGGAATTGAGCCGTTACGACCGCAACGTGGCCGCGGGAGCGGTCGACCACCCAAGTTGCTGCGGCGCGACGACGAGCATCAGCCGGTCTCGGTAAAGGCGCTCGCTCTGGGTCTGCCGGCACAAGCGTGGCAGACCATTACCTGGCGCGAGGGCAGCGCCGATTGGCTCACTTCACGCTTCGCACGGCAGAGGGTGCGGCCAGCGCATCGCGATACCAAGCTAAGCGAACCGCGCGCCGAAGAGTGGCTGCTGATCGAGTGGCCGCAAGGCGAAACCGAGCCGACGAAATATTGGTTTGCCACCTTGCCCGAGGATGTCGCCTTTGATCAGCTGGTCGACATCGCAAAGTTGCGCTGGCGGATTGAGCGCGATTATCAGGAACTCAAACAGGAGCTTGGCTTTGGTGACTACGAAGGGCGCGGGTGGCGCGGCTTCCACCACCACGCCACACTTTGTATCGCCGCCTACGGCTTCTTGATCGCCGAACGCGGCGCCCTTCCCCCCTCAGGACCGACTTCCGCCACGCTCTTCTCGGGATCTGGCCTTCCCGAGGGTTACCGACCCAGAGGCGCCGCCGATCCGACCCGAACGACACGTTCCCAACTCGATCGCAACCATCCGCCGACGGATCATCGTCGGCCTCGCCAGGACCCTCCCGAGATGCCCTTGCTGCAATGCGCCAATCCGCAAAAGGCCAACGATTCCCGATTCTTGACGCAGTAAGATTAGGTAACCATCGCCCCCTTTCTCGCTCCACTGCTCAACCGTGAACCGGTTCGCTAGGCCAGGCTACACGCCTCGCTCGCGCGGCCTCGATACAGCAGGCGAGGAACCCGTCGCCGCCGAACACGCGCTGCATCTCGGGCGTGCCGAACATGTCGGCGAAGACCGCGCTGTCGAGCATGCCGATCGCCATCGGGCGCCCCAGTGTGGTGCGAGTCGTTGGTCGAGAGGAATTGTAGCGGTGGCGAGGTGGATCGCGGCGAGAATTTTCCGGCGGCGTTGTCGTGCCCGGCGTCGCTCCCCAGGCCGCCCGGTTGCTCGGGGCGGATTGGATTCGGGCGAAGGCTCGTTTATATGCAGCAAAGGTGTTTTCCACCGGCGATGGAGTCCGCCGAAACTGCCTGCGGGCTGATGACTCCTACGGTCGTGTTCGCTGTTTGCGCAGCGGGCGCACGCGTAGGAACTGGACCGTGGGCTGAAGTTGATCGAGGCCGCATCCGGAGTTGGTGATCAGGCAGACTGCCTGGGGACGGCGCTCGGCCGCGCTGGGAGCTGCCTTGACGGCGTTTGGCCCAACACCTCACGGTACCTGTCAGGGCTGGCGTCGCTGCGCGAGCGGCTCGCGCAAGAGCGGCTTCAGGTCGCGGTCCTCGGGCAGTTCAAACGCGGGAAGAGCACCTTTCTGAACGCGCTGCTCGGCGACCCGGTGCTGCCGACCGGGGTGGTGCCGCTGACCTCGATCGCAACCTTCATCCGCTTCGCGGCCGTGCCGTCGATGCGGGTGAGCTTTCTCGACGGACGCGTAACGGAAGAACCCGACGCTGCTCACGGGGAGACCCTGCGGGAGCAGCTCGCGCGCTTCGTCACCGAAGAAGGAAACCCGCAGAACCATTTGCGGGTCGCGCGGGTCGATGTCGGCTATCCCGCCGCAATCCTCAGCCACGGCATCGTCCTGATCGATACGCCCGGCATCGCCTCGACCTTGCGTCACCAGACCGACGCGGCGATCGAGGTGTTGCGCGAGTGCGACGCAGGGTTTTTCGTGCTCTCGGTCGATCCGCCGGTGACCGAGGCGGAACTCGTCTATCTCGATCGCGTGCGAGCGCAGGTGTCGCGGCTTTTCTTCGTGCTGAACAAGATCGATTATCTGGTCGAGGATGAAACGCGCGCCGCCGCGGATTTCCTGCGGCGCACGTTGCGCCATCACATGCACACCGAGTCGGAAATCCCGACCTTCGAGCTGTCGGCCCGGCACGGGCTCGACGCCAAGCAGCGCGGCGACGACGACGGCGTCAGGCGGAGCGGCCTGACGGAGGTCGAGCGTCATCTCGTCGAGTTTCTCGCGCACGAAAGGATCGGTGCGTTGCGCCACGCTATTGCAACGAAGGCCACGGCGTTGCTCGACGCCGCCGGTATGGACTTGGCACTCAGGATCCGGGCGTTGGAGCTGCCGGTGGAGGACCTGGAGCAACGCGCCGCACAATTCGGCGATGCTTTGCGCGGCATCGAGCGGCAACGCCTCGTTGCGCGCGACCTCTTGGCCGGTGATCGGCGGCGCGCAATCGAGCGGCTCGAGGGCCAGGCGGAAGACCTTCGGCAACAGGCGCTGCCGGCTCTCATCGGGGTGGTCGACCAGACCTTCGCGGCCGAGCGACGCCCCGAACAGGCGGAGGCAGCGGCCAAGGCCGCGATCGCGCGCGCGATCCTGGAGTTTTTCGAGGCAAAGCTCGCCGAAGTTTCGCGTGAGTTCGCGCGCGAGGTCGACGGGATGCTCGCCCGCCATGTGCAACAGGCCGAGGCTTTGATCGGCAAGGTGCGCGACACCGCTGCCGCCCTGTTCGAGATCCCATCAATCGGTTTCGCCGCTTCCGAGACCTTTGTCATCGCACGCGAGCCCTATTGGGTGACGCAAAAATGGAGCGAAACCCTGAACCCGATGGCGGCAGGGGCTTTGGACCGCTTCCTGCCGACGGCTTCCCGCACCGCGCGGTCAAGGGCACGGCTCGCGGCGGAAGTCGACGAGTTGGTACAACGAAACGCCGAGAACCTGCGCTGGGCGACGCTGCAAAACCTCGACCGGGCGTTTCGGCGGTTCGAGGGTTGGTTCGAGGATCGGCTGGCCGACGCGATCGAGGCGACGCGCGGCGCGATCGACGCCGCTCTGGTTCAGCGCCGACACTATGCAGACCGCGCCCGCAATGAGCTGACGCAGCTGCGGCAGGCAATGCAATCGCTGTCGGCCGTCCGCGAGGAGGTCGCGACGGCTCTGCCGATGGATGAGGCATGACGGTCGTCGGCCTGCCGCTGGCCGCCGACGTATCGCGCGCGCTCGAGCGCCTGAAGGCTCTGCATGCCGGCGACCTCGGGGTCGTCGAAATCACCGCTTGCGGCCGGCGGGCGATACCGGCGCTGCGCAGATTGCTGTTGGAAGGCGAGTCGAGCGGGATCTATCAGCCCCGCTGCCGTGCGGTCGATGCCCTCGCCGCTCTCGGCGCCCGGGACGTATTGATCGAGTTTCTGAGCGCGCCGCGCGACGTCGCCGACCCGGTCAGCCGTACCGGCGAGGAAGCCGTGATGAATGCGGCGGCCCGCGCGCTCGCCACCTCAGGGGATCCCCGGGTATTCCCGCTATTGCTCGAATTGGCAAGGGTTCGCCCGCTGGCGGGGGTGATCGACGCGCTCGGCTCCTGTTGTCGATCCGAGACGGTCCAAATCCTCGTCACGGCGCTCTCGCAAGACCATCTGCGGCCGGCGGCCGAAGCCGCCTTGCTTCGGTTCGGGCCGAGGGCGCGTCCCGCGCTGTTTCGGGCGGCTTTGCGGCCGGCGCCGTCGGCCGAATGGGAAAGCACGTCGAGCCGCCGGGGGCGGCGCAGCGCCCTGCGGCTGCTGCTGCAGATCGGCGTTCCGGCAGGTTATCGGCCTTGGCTTCGCGCCCTCACGCGAGATACCGACGCCGAGGTCGCCGCACAGGCCTGTCGCGCCTATGTCGAAATCGCCGCCGAAGCCGAAAAGCCGGAGGTTCTAGGCCGGCTGATCGGGCTGCGGCCGCAGCTCGACTGGCTGCTGCGGGACGAGGTCGAGGCCTGCATATCTCGGCATTTCGCAGACGCCCGCCGCGATCGTGGCCGGGGCGCTCCTCACCATGAGGTAAGCCTATGTGGCATTTCTCGAAATGCCTCATCCTGAGCGCGCGCGAAGCGCGCAGTCGCCCTTCGTGACGCCGCCGCCAGGCGCCGGCTCCTCAGGGGACGCACGGCATCGATCCAGCGCATGCTGTGATACTTGCACAGCCGCGATGCGCCTCCCGCTCGCGCCAATCGATCGCCGCGGCCTGGGTTGACATTTGCGGACCCGATCCGCAGCTTAGGTGCAGGCGAAGGGGTTCGCCTTAACCGCTGCCGCAGGCAGCTGATGACTCCTGGTCGTGCCGCCCGGGCCGTTTGTTCGGGGATTGTGACGGGAGCAGCAGCATGGATCTGCGGGAATACGAGCATCTGAAATTCGCGCTCGCGGCGGTCCTGCAGCAGATCCCCAGCCCCGAAACCCACGAGCGTCGCGAACGGCTCCGCGAGCTCTTCTCCCGGCTGGCGGAGGATCGCTTCAACCTGGTCGTCGTCGGCCGCTTCAGCCGCGGCAAGACTTCGCTGATGAACGCGGTGCTCGCCACCGATCGCCTGCCCACCGGCATCCGTCCGTTGACCTCGGTCATTACGACGGTCGCTTACGGTCCGAAGGAACAGGCCGTCATCCACTACCTCGGGTTTGGCATCCCGGAGGACATCCAGCTCGCCCGGCTGCCGGAATACATCACCGAGAACGGCAATTCCGGAAACCGCCGGCGGGTTCGGGTGGCCGAGGTCCAGCTGCCGGCGGAGTTTCTCCGGCGCGGCTTCTACTTCGTCGACACGCCGGGCCTCGGCTCGCCGATCCTCGCCAATACCCGCACCAGCGAGGAATTCCTGCCGCAGGCCGACGCTTTCGTGCTGGTGACGAGCTACGAGAGCCCGCTGTCCGAGGAAGAGCTGCGCACCTTGCGCCCCGCGGCGAGCCGCCGGGTTTTCGTCGTCGTCAACAAGCAGGACACGGTCTCGGACGCCGAGCGCGATGAGGCGCTGCGCTACCTGCGCGAACAGTTGGCCGGCCGCTTCGGCGAGACTCCCCAGATCTTTTCCGTCTCTGCTCGCGACGGGCTCGAAGCCAAACAGCGCAAGAACCCGCAGCGCCTCGCCGGCAGCGGCTTGCCGCGGCTCGAAGAAGCGCTGGTACGGTTCCTGACCGAGGACAAGACCCGCGAGTTCCTGATCGGCATGTGCGAGCGCGCGATCGGCGTCGTGCGCGAGTTGGCGCCCGCCGGCGACCGGGACCGGCTCGGCGCGCAGGTCGAAGCCCTGGCGAAGCGCATTATCGAGGATCATCGACAAGCGCAGCCGCGCCCAATGGCGCCGCCAGGGGTCTCGACCGCGGTCGATCCGACGCCGCGACTGCGGCCCTGCGAGATCTGCGGGCATGTGCTCGATCGGGTTTTCGAATTCCTGCGCCATTTTCAGTACGACATCACGCTCGATCCCAACCGGCAACGGGCGCTCGCCGAAGCCGGCGGGCTGTGCTCGTTCCACGCCTGGCATTACGAAACCGTCGCTTCCCCGCGCGGCACCTGCATCGGGCTGCCGGCGACGTTCGATCATTGGGCGGCGCGCCTGCAGGATCTGGTGAGATCCCCGCTCCCGTCCGATGTGCGCCGCGCGCGGCTCGACGCGCTTTTTCCACAGCCTGAAACCTGTGCCCTGTGCCGCATCCGCGCGGACGCCGAAGCGAACGCCGTCTCGTCGATCGCAAAGCAGCTGCGGGACCGACCGGCGCTGCTCGACACCCTGTCGGCGTTGTGCCTGCCGCATTTCCGCATGCTCGCAACGGCGGTTTCCGACCCCGAGACGCTGAACAAGCTGATCGCGCGCGAAGCAGGGATGTTGCAGCGCCTGGCCGAGGACATGCGCCGCTACGCCCTGAGACATGACGGCCTCCGGCGCCATCTCGCCAGCGCCGATGAAACCGACGCCGCCCAGCGCGCGCTGCTGCTGCTGGCCGGGCATCGCAACCTCAACACGCCGGGACCGCAGCGTTAGCCGATGACCTTCCGCAGCATTCTTTATGCCGGGACCGGGTCCGACGCGCCGACGGGGCCGGAAGAAGCGCCCGAGTTCTTCAGGGACCTCAACCTCGACCAGATCGTCGCATCGGTGACGGCGGGCCGCGCGGAATACGATTTGATGCCGTTCTTCTACCGGCCGCTCGACGACGTCGACGACATCGCCTACCGCCAGGAGGTCGTGCGGGACCTCGAGGATGCGGCCCTGCACGAGCGAATTGGCAACTTCGCCTCGCAAATGCGCGAAATGCGCAGCCATCTGCGGGCGGCCGGGGAGCGCTATTACCGCCTGAACAAGCAGGGATGGTTCGTCGATGCGGTGGCGATCTATTGCGCCGCGATCGAGCGGCTTGCCGCCCATCTGGCCGCGACGTCGCCGGGGTCGCGCGGCTTCCGCAACCTGAGGGAATATCTCGCCCGCTATGTCGGCTCGCAGTCCTTCAAGACGCTGGTCGCCGACACGGGGAGGGTTCAGGCCGAGCTCCGCTCGGTGCGGTACTGCATTCGCATTCGCGGCCTCTCCGTCACGGTCTCGAATTACGGCGACGAGGCCGACTACAGCGCCGAGATCGAGCAAACCTTCGCGAAGTTTCGCCAGGGAGACGTCAAGGACCACAGCGTCAATTTTCCCGAGTCCTACGGGATGAATTACGTCGAGGAACGGATTGCCGAATGTGTCGCAAGGCTGAACCCAAAGATCTTCGGCAATTTTGATGCATAT
This sequence comes from uncultured Alphaproteobacteria bacterium, assembly GCA_963772295.1. Lineage (GTDB taxonomy): Bacteria > Pseudomonadota > Alphaproteobacteria > ATCC43930 > CGMCC-115725 > AP-15. The sequence goes on along the minus strand of CAVYWO010000012.1, from coordinate 600,881 downwards.
TGCGCAAGACATCGCGATTTTCTCGATCCGACGGTGGTGCAGTTCGACCGCGAGGTTCAGTTCTACATCGCGTACCTGCAACACATCGGCAATCTCAGACGGGCCGGCCTTCCGTTCTGCTATCCGCAGGTCGGCCGCCAGTCCAAGGCGGTGCACGGCACCGACGTCTTCGATCTGGCGCTGGCCAATCGGCTGTTGACCGACAATGCGACCGTCGTCGTCAACGACTTCAGCCTGAAAGGCGGCGAAAGGGTGCTTGTCGTCTCGGGTCCGAACCAGGGCGGCAAGACGACCTTTGCCCGCACCTTCGGCCAGCTGCACTACCTGGCGAGGCTTGGCTTGCCGGTTCCGGGTTCGAGCGCGCGATTGTACTTGTGCGACCACATATTCGCACATTTCGAGCGGGTGGAGAAGGTCGAGAACCTGCGCGGCAAGTTGCAGGACGATCTGCTGCGCATTCGCCGCATTCTGGCCGAGGCGACGCCCGACAGCCTCGTCGTCATGAACGAGATCTTCGCCTCGACGGCGCTCGAGGACGCGGTCTTTCTGGCGATCGAGGTCATGCAAAGGATTCTCGATCTCGATTGCCTGTGCGTCTGCGTCACCTTTCTCGATGAACTGGCCGTGCTGAGCGACGCGGTCGTCAGCATGGTCAGCACCGTCGTGCCCGACAACCCGGCGTTGCGCACCTTCAAGCTGGTCAGGCGGCCGGCAGACGGGCGCGCCTATGCGATGGCGATCGCCGAGAAATACCGGCTCAGCTACCCCTCGGTGCGGCAGCGGCTGGCATCATGAAGGCCTTCCTGATGCACCGCGATCGCGACTTTGACGCTGCGCAGCAGCCGCCGCCGCTCGCCGACGATCTGGTGCAGGACCTCGGGCTGCAGAGCCTGTTTACGGCGATGGCGGGGGAGGACGCCTTTTTGCTGCAGGTCGCCAAAACCGCCGTTCTCTGCAGCCTGCACGACGTCGAAGCGATCCGGTATCGGCAGGATATCCTGCGGGATTGCCTCGCGAACTCGGCGGTCGTGCGCGGCATGTACGATCTCGCGGTCGAGGCGGTCGGGGAAGTGCGAAAGCACTACTACTGGGGCCTCTTTAGCCACTACCCGGGCTCGATCCTGCACGGCTCCGTCGAAGTCCTGCGGATGTTCGTCGGGACGTTGCGGCGGCTGCGCCGCACGGCGGAGACCCAAGCGGAGAAGTTTGAGTCAGAGGGGTTTCGCACGCTGTTTGCAATGCTGCGCCGGGAACTCGCCGAGGATTATCTGGGCATCGTCGAGTTCGCATATCGAGCGGCTCAAGTTCCGGCGGGGCCCGTTGATCAGCGCGCGTCTCGGCAAAGGGATCGCCGGCACCGACTATGTGCTGCGCCGGCCGCACCGGGACGACCGGCCTTGGGTGCAGCGTCTGGTGCAACGGCGGCCCGCCTACAGCTTTCGCATCGCCGACCGCGACGAGGCCGGCGCGCGTGCGGTTGGCGAACTGAGCGACCGCGGGATCGGCATCGTCGCCAACGCCGCCGCCCAATCCGCCGACCACATCCTGAGTTTCTTCCGCATGCTCCGGACCGAGCTGGCGTTCTATGTGGGCTGCCTGAACCTGCAGCAGAAATTGGCGGCCAAGGGGGCGGTCACCTGTGTGCCCGGGCTGACCCCTTGCGGGCAGCGGAGGCATAGCGCGCGCGGCCTCTACGATCCTTGCCTGGCACTGGTCGGCGACCGGGCCGTCATCGGCAACGATATCGACGCGGACGGCAAGGACCTGTTCCTCGTCACCGGCGCCAATCAGGGCGGCAAGTCGACATGGCTGCGCGCGATCGGCGTGTCGCAGCTGATGCTGCAGGCCGGCATGTTCGTGCCGGCGCGAGCCTACAGCGCCAATCTCGGCAGCGGCCTGTTCGTCCACTTCCGGCGCGAGGAGGACGCGGAAATGCGGGCCGGCAAATTCGAGGAGGAGCTGCAGCGCGTCAGCGCCATCGTCGATCAGCTCGCGGCCGACGGCGTCGTGCTGTTCAACGAAGCGCTGCAATCGACCAACGAGAGGGAGGGCTCCGAGATCGGCCGGCAGATCGTCCAGGCCCTGGTCGACAGCCGGGTCAAGGTGTTCCTCGTGACGCACATGTACGATCTGGCGCGCAGCCTGCGCGACGCGAGGATCGGCAACCCGCTGTTCCTGCGCGCCGAGCGGCTCGAGGACGGCGCGCGCACCTTTCGCATCATCGCCGGCGCCCCATTGCCGACCAGCCACGCCAAGGACCTTTACGAGCAGGTCTTTCGCGGCGGGGCGCCCGTGTCGGGGACCGCCGGGGGGCACGAGGCGTCCGAAGCCGGCGTCGGGCACGAGGCGGGGAATGAGCTGGCAAGAGCGACGTAGGCGCGCCGGGTAAACTCGAGATTTTTCAAGCTTTCAAAGGAGGGCTGGGCGGGCCGTTTCGTGCAAGGGTTGTGCTGCGCGCGAGCCGGGGCAAGTAAATGGCGCAAGACCAGAAAAGACCACGGCAGCCGACGGCAGCCGCCACCAGCAGCGCGAGACGATCCAGCGCCGCGACCGGGGCGAGGCGTTGGGCGACATCGCCCGCAGCTACAATTTCAGCCCGAGCACGATTTTCCGGCTCGCAGCTTGAACGCTATTGCCGGCGTCAGCGCAACAGCCGCACCACTTGACATCTGTACGGTTTTGCCGTACACTGTGATTTGAATGATCATTCGGAGTGTCCGGCACCGGGGCCTGTTGCGCCTCATTCGAGACGACGACAGCCGCGAGTTGCGTAGCGACCTCGTGCAGCGCTTGCGGCGGATACTCACGGCGCTGATTACAGCGTCGGAGGTGAAGGCCCTGCAAGGGCCGCCCGGCTGGCGGGTTCATCAGCTTCGCGGGGATCGCGCCGCGACGTGGAGCATTTCGGTCAACGGCAATTGGCGGCTGACCTTCGACATCCGGCAGGGTGAAATTTGCGACCTCGATTTGGAGGACTATCACTGATGAGCGATGCACCTGTGAAAATCGGCATGACCCCGACCCATCCGGGCGAGTTCATCCGCGCGGAAATTCTCGACGAGATGGGCCTGTCGGTCAGCGCGGCGGCCGAAGTGCTCGGTGTGCGCCGCGCCACCCTTTCCGACCTGTTGCACGGCAAGGCGGCGTTGTCGCCGGAAATGGCGCTGCGGATCGAGAAGGCATTTGGCGTCGATATGGAAATGCTGCTGCGGATGCAGGCATGGTATGATACACATACGATGCGGCAGCGCGCCGGCGAGATCGACGTAAAGCCCTACAATCGGCCTCCTGACCCCGAGCCGTGCTGACCCGTTCCAAACGACCTCTTGGCCCAGATTTTGTGTCCGCGCGCGCCAAGCAACGGCGCGGCCAGTCAGGTATTCCCGGCGCTGGCGAGGCCCGTGCCGATAAGTAAAAACCCTGACTCGCTGGTGTTTCACTTTGCCATCCCCGGAGATCATTTCAAATCGACTGCGCCGGGCTTTCCGTAATGGATGTTACGCGCCGTTGACGAACGCCCCGCGCAACTCCCTCCTCATAGCGCGTTTCGCCACAGCGGACGGGGCGACATCATCCTTACTCACTACATTATGTACACCGGGGAATTTGCAGGGCGCTCCGTATGCCACAGAAACGTCAACGAACACGCGGCCTCCATGAATGGATAAATTCCTATAGGCGTGGGGGCGGCGCTTATAACATCATCACTATCTGTCTATATGTCATGGATGGCGTTCAATCTTAAATCCGAGAATATCGGTGCAATTGCTGGAGAGTCAGATCATTGCCACCCTGATATGGTCAAATTAATCCTGGGATTGCAGGCGCAGGAGTTATATGCGATCCGGTTTTGCTGGGATGTAGTTGTTTCGAATAATAGTGAAATCAAAACGTCTATCACGGAGTTAGGAATAACGGGCGAGTTTCAAGGAAATGAATGGTTCGAAAGTCAAAAAGCGGAATTCAACGACCCCTTGACGCATTCTACAATGCAACTTCCAGTGACCTTAGATGCTGGGGAGTCGAGGCGTATTATAATCAGGATCAAAATAGCTCTAATTCCACCAAAGTATAAACTTATAGTACAACATTTTTTATTGAGTCGGCCAACTGCATATAATACGATGGAGTATTTGGATAGCAGCAGAAATTCCTCACGTGAAACCGAATGTGGAATCGCCGACGTTATGGATAGATACCGGACGTGGGCGGGAATTCAGCGTTTTGTTGATTTCACCGGCAGGGTAGATGCAACCGCATTCCCGTGTAATGGTGCATAATTTAAGCGTTTCGGACAGTTTAGTGGGGGGCAAGCCCAGCGCTGACGACGCCCGATGCAAACGCTAAGGTCAATTTCAAGAACTCTCGTCCGCTATCGAGGGGAGGCTTTCGTACCAAAGCGGCGTACGCGCTAAGTATTAACACGATGGTAATAGCGACGGCGAATACCGAAGCTACTAGGCCGCGTAGAGTGATTAATGCCGGATCAACGCCAGCATAGGCTGGTGGAATAAGTAATGTGAAAAGCGCTCTTACTGGCGGTCTAACCAGGGCAAGGTAGGCGAACCAAATAATCATCCCTATGACGAGATGACCGCCTTCCACAATGCGCTGTAAACTGGTTAGTTTCTGATATACCAATTTCGTGGAAAGGTTCAAATTGCCTAGAAGAGCGAGATAGTCCGGCGAAGAGGTTATGATCTCGGTGACTTTCTCAACGTCATCCGCTACCCTTGCATACCTACTAATAAGGTTAATTGATGAGAGTTCTTTAATCCAATGTTGCAATAGTGCTGCGTTACTTGGATTGAAAACTGCTCTAGCTTGTGCGGCGAATGCTGACAGCGAGTTCTCGGCGATCGCGTGAACTACGCGGATATCCTCGCTTGAAAACCTTCTAAGGCAGAATCGCGCTCACGAACGAGAGGTGACGTGCTCTGGCTCTCGCGCTCGTCTGAGGAAGTAAGATCACCTGCCATAACCCACCCCCCCCGATAGCCCGCCCTCTGTGAAGCCAACGCGGTTCAGCAGGCGATATTATAGGGGCAGGGTTACTCGGTTACACACCATCCTATAGGGAAAACGGAAAGTTGCGGGATACATAAGCCGTGGGCCGACACCGGCACCAGCACCGGGCGCTTGATGATTGCCGTTCTCGGCGGCCTGGCCGACGTGGAGCGCGACCTTATCCGCACCCGCACCGCCGAGGGCCGCAGCCGGGCGCAGAAGCGCGGGCAGCGCATGGGCCGGAAACCGAAACTGACCGAGGAACAGCAAGCCGAGGCCCGCAAGCGCCGGGCGGAGGGTGCCACGCTTGTCGAACTCGCGCGCAGCTACGGTGAGCGTGATCGAAGAAATTGATGTTGCCGTTTTCACGCTTTCTGATGGCGGTTCCCACTTCCGCTTCCCGCCATCTGTAGGGATACCGGGAACGGGAAGCTTGAAGTCGGGTGCGACTTCGGCAGTGGAAGCGATCTTCCGCCCGCCGCCGTTGACGTTGCCGCCGTGCTCGCGGCCGTCAAGGACAAGCCCTTTGGGTGGCCGCCAAATCGCGGCCATCCTTGACCGCCGCTCGACACGGCGGCCAACTTGAATTGCGGTCGGGACGGAAGAATGGCGTCGCCGAGGTCGAACAAAAGAATGGTCTTCGAGCAATTCACATGCCAACTTTTCGTAATCAAGATAAGTGAGGGCGACCATCACGATCTGTGCTCAAAAATCCTAGCCCATCGCATCAATTTGCTTGGTCAGGCTCACGGCGTGGGAAAGAGTACGATTTCGCGGCTGACGGCATAACCCATATGTCTATGCCCCGGAGCAACACACCGGGTGACACTCCCCCGAGCGTGCAGACGATCCCCGCGATTACAGATGAACAATACGAGGCGCTTTTACGTCTGATGACCTTCTACAGACGCGAAGCGGGAAAGTGTCGGCAGGCACGCGCCTACCTTGCGGGTGCAGTGATGATTGGTGCGGCTCTTGAGGCAGCCCTTATGGCCTTGGTGCATATACGTGACGACGAGATTAATACGTGGCCCCACCTTCCCAAGAAACGTGGACAAGTCCTATCGCCTTTGGAATGGCGATTTCCAGTGCTGCTACGAGCAGGTGAATATGCAGGGTGGTTGCCTCGAAACATCAACGATGAAGAAGACTTCAACCATAAAAATGCGGCGCATGGGGATTATGCCGTTCTTCTACAGGAATTCCGTAACCTTGTGCATCCATCGCGATATTTAGACGACCTCGGTAAAAGACGGATGACAAAAAAACGCTTAGACTTCCTTATCAACATTCTAAGTGACCTCGGCGAGCATTTGGCTGGCATCGCGTTGAGGCCAGAGGAATTAGAAGAGGAGAAGGCACCATCGGCCCCTGTCGGGAGTCCACGGAACCCCTCCTAGATTTTGTGTCCTCGCCCGCCAACGCAACCGCACACCTGGCGAAGTATTTCGCCGCGCCAGGTCGCCCCCGAAATGGTGGAGGTAATTTTAGTACATTCCCGATTTGCTGACCTCATTCGAAACATCCGCGACGGTGAAAACGCTCAGTGTGACGGGGCAGTCACCAAGTAAGTTGAGAACCATCTCACGTTCTTCTGTGTTATTAACTAATAGCCAAATCTCCATACTCTTTCGCAATTCTAGGTATAAGTCCCTAATCGCCGCAGTTAAGACACCACTCGTTACCCTGTATTCCATGCCATCTAGCCGTCTATCCAAGATTTCAATTATTTTTTCACCCGCCACACAATGACTGACGGCTGGAGCGTCGGAAAATTGCCGAAATACATATAACGATTGCCAGTGTAATCGTTCAGCAGGTTGAAGCCACACACCGCGCCTAATTGATATATGGCCCTATCTCCGGGTCCCTCGACGGGAGATACAATTCCGCCATGCAGCAATAGGTAAGAACCCACGTCTGGACTCACGGGCGCTGCCGTCCGAAGCTGGTTAGACTGCGATATTGCATAATCAATCGCTTCAGCAGCTTTCGCACGGAAGGAAGTATTGTCGTATTTAATTGTATCTAACCCAGCAACATTGAATTCGAGGCGATAAGCTTCATGTTGAAAGGGCAGTATGTATTTATTGAAACCAAGCATGAGACCGTATTCCATATGCACATTGGCATTAGGTTTTTGAACGCGGCCCACGGTCTCGTTGTTTAACAAGACGATGCAAAATTGTGATTGAATGATCTTCGAGCAGATTTTTAGACAGAAGACTTGCTGACCGGGTGCTAGGGCACCGCCCGCTTCATAAGCTTCGATCCGTCGTTCCTTCAGCAATGAACGAAGTATCTCCATTTCGAGGGGGCTACGGCTAAATCCATATGCGATGAAGCAACTCGGTGACGATGAAAAAACGTAGCCGCAACTTGGGAGATTCACGATGCAAATCTCGTTTTTGCGAACTCGGTTATCCAAAGTTACGGCCCTCCCCCCCAAGTGCCATCAAACGTGCGGCAGAAGCGCGGAGCCTAACATACCGCCCGCCCGAGTTTCCAGAACCGTGCTTCACTCTGGAAAGGTGCACATTTTCCAGATGACGGGTTATGCGGCAAACTGCTGTGTCCACCGAATAGAGATGTCACCGTCTCTGCCATTTAGAGATGACACCCCCGTTGCCGCTCACCGGTGCCTCGCTGTCTCCGGCACCGATACGCCCGCGAGCGCCGCCAGCGCGGCATAGTGCCGCGGGTGCGGGACCTTCCCGCGGCCGCCATCGGCTGCCGTGGTCCTTTCTGGTCTTGCGCCATTTACTTGCCCAGGCTCGCGCACAGCACAACTCTTGCACGAAGCGGCCCGCCCAGCCCTCCTTCTCCTCCTCCCGCGTACGAGCGATCGGCACCCGTTTGAGGGCGGTATATACAGCGATGATGGCGATGGATTAAGCTCGCGCCGTCTCTTGCCGGCGATGGGGTCCGCCGCAACCGCCCTCTGGGCTGATGACTCCTACGGTCGCGCCGCTCGCAGCGATGCGGGCGGAGCGCGTAGGCAGGTTGTCGGAAGGAGGGTAGCGCATGCTCGACCGCACCGTTGCCACCAGCTTGGCCGGAAACAAGGCGGCACCGCGCTGCGGCAATAACGGCCGGCGGGGTTGAGCCGTGCTCGAGCGGATCCTCTACAACCTCATCCAGGTGGTCGTCGTCCTTGCCTTCGCACCCTTGGTCGAGGGCGTCACCAGCCGGCTGAAGGAGGTCCTGCAATCGAAGCGCGGGCCCAGCGTCCTTCAGCCCTACCGCGATATCTGGAAGCTCTTGCACAAGGATGAGGTCGTCTCGGAGGAGGCGTCGTGGATCTTCCGCGCGGCGCCCTATGTCGCATTCAGCGCGCCGATTTTCGTCGCGCTGCTGATCCCGGTGCTGACCCGATATCCGCTGTTCTTCGCCTTCATGGGCGACATGCTGGGCGGCGGCTTCGTCTTGGCACTCGGCGGGTTTTTCGCCACGCTGGCTGCGGTCGACACCGGCAATCCCTACGGTCCGATGGGCGCGAGCCGCACCCGCATGGTCGGGTTTCTCGCCGAGCCCGTCTTCATCATCGTGTTCCTGACGATCGCCTTCGTCGCCGGGTCGACGATCCCCTACATCGTGCAAACCCGCTGGGTGACGCCGATCGCCAATTTCTTCGAGCCCTCGCACGTGCTGCTGCTGATCGCGTTCCTGATGCTGATCCTGGCCGAGGACGGGCGCATTCCGGTCGACAGCCCGTCGGGCACCTTCGAATTGGCGATGATCGACCGCTCGCGGTCGCTCGAATATTCGGGGCGCGGTGCGGCGCTCATGAAATGGGCGGGGGCGACGAAGTTCTTCGTCCTGATCTGCATCTTCCTCAACGTGCTGGTCACGCCGTGGGGCCTGGCGAAGGGGATGGGCGCCGGCGAGGTGCTGCTGGCGATCCCGCTCGTATTACTGAAAGTATTCGGCTTCGTCCTCGTGCTCGTCTACATCGAGAGCTCGCTCGCCAAATTGCGGCTCTTTCGAATCACCGAATTCCTCGGCGCCGCCTTCGTGATCTCGGTCGTCGCGATGATCACCCGGCTCGCCGAGATCTGAGACCCTGATCCAAAATGAATCGAATTATTTCAGTCGCTTATATCGTCATTCCCGCGCCAGCCAAGATCCAGGGTCGAAGTCCCGTCGCTTGCCCCTGGACCCCCGCTTTCGCGGCTGTAATCAAATTGGATGAGGGCCGTTCGTCCTTCGACACGGCCGCTGCGCGGCCGGCTCAGGATGAGGAACTCCTTTAATGCCATCAAAGGCTTACCTCATGCTGAGGGCGCCCCCCCGGGTCCGCGGTTTGCGCGGCCCGAGGACAGGCTCCGGGCGCGTCTCGAAGCACGCACGGCAGCGATGCAGCCCTGCGTTCGGCATCGCCTCCAATTTCCTTACGGCCGCTTTCGCGGGGGTGACGCGTAAGTTGTCGATCCATCGTGTGTCATTTTCGGGCGAGATCTGAGGCGACGGCAGTGACGGGCGCGTCGTTTCCGGTCATCCTTTCCCTCGACGCCCTGACGGGAGCGCTGTTCCTGCTGACGGCGCTCGGCGTCGTCGCGACCCGGCAGGTCCTGGCATCGCTGCAGCTCTTCATCGTCCAGTCGCTGCTGCTGGCGCTCTCGGCGTTGCTGCTCGGCATCGCGATCGGCTCGCCGCACCTTTATGCGGTCGCGGCGATCACGATCGGGACCAAGACAGTGCTGATCCCGTGGCTGCTGCGGCATACGGTTTCGGCCGCGGTCTACCGCACGCGCGAGATCGACCGCGTGCTCAACATCCCGAGCTCGCTGCTCGTTGCCGCGGTTCTCATCGTGCTGGCCTACATTGTCGCGAACCCGCTGTTGCGGGTCGTCGCGCTGCCGTTCGTCTCGATCAATCTGCCGCTCGGCATTGCCGCGATGTTTCTCGGCGTCTTCACGGTCGCCGTGCGGCGCGAGGCGGTGCCGCAGCTGCTCGGCCTGCTCGCCCTCGAAAACGGCGTGTTCTTTGCCGGCGTCGCGATCGTGCCGAGCCTGCCGGTCATCGCCGAACTGGCCGCCGCCGTCGACGTGCCGGTCGTCGCACTGGTGGTCGGGATGCTGACCCGGCGCATTCATGCCCGGGTCGGCACGACCGCGGTCGGCCGGCTGGCGGCCTTGCGCGAGACGTGAAGCGATGGAACTTCCGCTGCTGCTGCTGATGCCGGCGCTGGCGAGCGGGTTCTCGCTGACCCAGGCCGGGCGGCGGTTCGCGGCGCCGGTCACCGTCCTGGCGATGGTCGTCGTGCTCGGGCTAGCCGGAGCACTGGCGGCAGCGGCGGCGCGCTCGGGCCAAGTCGCCTTCGGCGAGGAGTGGTTCGCCTGCGACGGGCTCGGCGCGCTCGTCGTGCTGCTCGTCGCCTTTGTCGGGCTGACGGCGTCGCTGTTCTCCTGGGGCTATCTGCGCCACGGCAGGCACGGCGGCAACGAGCGGACCTACTACGCGCTGTTCAACCTCTTCGTCCTGTCGATGCTCGCGGTCCCGATCCTGGCGAATGTCGCGCTGATGTGGATCGCGGTCGAGCTGACGACGTTGCTGTCGGCCTTCCTCGTGGGTTTCGAGGACACGCCGGAAGCGCTCGAAGCGGCCTGGAAATACGTCGTGCTGACGACCTTAGGCGCGGTTCTCGCGTTGCTGGGCTTTCTGATCCTCTATTGGGGCTCGCGCATCGCCGGCTACGCGCCGTTCACCTGGACCGGTCTCGTCGCCGCGGCGCCGCGCATGCCGCCGGCGCTGCTGTGGCCGGCCTTCCTGCTGATCCTGGTGGGGTTCGGCACCAAGGTGGGGCTGGTGCCGATGCACACCTGGTTGCCGGACGCGCACAGCCAGGCGCCGGCCTCGATCTGCGCCCTGCTCTCCGGCGTCGAGACGACGACCGTGCTCTATGTGATCCTGCGGCTGTTCCCGGTGGTCGGCATGGCACCGGGGCTCGACGCCCGGCCGTGGTTCGTCGGCTTCGGGCTCGTCTCGGTCGGGATCGCGACCCTGCTCTTGATCTATGTGCGCGACTTCAAGCGGCTCTTCGCGTTCTCGACGGTCGAGCACATGGGCATCATCCTCGTCGCGGCCGGGCTCGGCGGCACCGAGGCGCATCTCGCCGCCGCCTATCAGATGACCGGCCACGCGATCGCCAAGTCCTTCTGCTTCTTCGCCGCCGGGATCGTCGTCATGATCTCCGGCACGCAGCAGATCGCCGCCGTCCGCGGCCTCGTCCGCTCGTCGCCGCTGGCCGCCGCAGCACTCGTCGCCGGCGCGATCGCGATCGCCGGCGCGCCGCCCTTCGCGGTGTTCGTCAGCGAGTTGTCGATCCTGCGGGCCGGAATGGCGAGCGGCCAGTACGTTGCCGTCGGGCTCTTGGCGCTGTTCATCGTCATTGCCTTCTGCGCCGTCATGCGCCACGTCAACCTGATGGCCTTTGGCGCCGCCGATGGACCGATTGCGGCGGCGGCGGCGCCGTTCTCCTGCAAGCTGACGCTTCTTCTCGGCGCGATCCCGCTCTTGGCGATCGGGATCTGGATCCCGCCGCCGCTGCAGGCGCTGCTTCGGGCCGCCGCGGCGGCGATGGGCGGCTGAAGGGGGCGCGATGGCAGTTCTCGACGAGGCCAGAGAGACGACGAGCGCCGCCGCCCTGCAGGCGCGCATCGAAGCAGCGGGCGAGGTCTGCGAGATCGCCTGCGGGCCGGATGAACTCGCCGCGATCTGCAGCCGGCTGACCGACGAACTCGGGGGCGTCTTCGCCACCCTCGTCGTCGAAGACACGGTGGATGCCGCGGGGCGGCCGGTCTGGTCGCTGCGCTATTTCTTCTACCGCGATTCGGGCCCCCCGTGGCTTTGCGTCGAGCTGCGTACCGACGCGCGCAACCCCGTTGTCCCGTCGATCAGCGGGCTCGCGAACGGACCTTCGGTGGACTGGCACGAGCGCGAGGTCGAGGACCTGTTCCGCATCGCCTTCGAGGGTCACCCGCGCCTCGGCGAATTCATCCTGCACGAGGATTGGCCCGAGGGCATCGCCCCGATGCGCCGCGCCTTTGATCCGCGACGCCGGCTCGTCGCCCGGCAGCCCGATCCGAGGTGGCAGCCGCCGACCATCGTCGAGGCGCCGGGCGCCTTTTCGATGCCGATCGGTCCGGTCTTCTCCGATTTTGCCGAGTCGGCGCACTTCCTTTTGGAGACGGTCGGCGAGGACGTGATCCGCACGATCCCGCGCTTCTTCTACAACTACCGCGGGGTCGAGAAGACCGCCGAGGGGCAGCCGATCGACCGTGTCATCCTGCTGGCGGAACGGTTCTCCGGCACCGCGGCGTTCGCCCACGCCCTGGCGCTGTGCCAAGCGGTGGAGGCGGTCTGCGAGATCGCGGTGCCGCCGCGAGCCGCCGCGCTGCGCACGGTGTTTTGCGAGCTGGAGCGGCTGCGCCACCATGCGGCGACGATCACCGGCATCTGCAATTCGACGGCGCTGGCGGTCGCGACCGCGCAGGCGGCGCTGATCGAGGAAGAGCTGCTGCGCCTCTCCGGCGAGGTGGCGCGCCATCGCTACCTCTTCGGCGTCGCGGCGCCGGGCGGGGTCGCGCTGGACCTCTCCGAGGCGCAATGCCGGCGGCTCGCTTCGGGTGTCGCGAGCGCCGCCGACAAGCTGCGCGAACTCGGCCATATGCTGACCTATTCGAGCAGCTTCCTCGACCGGCTGGAGGAAGTCGGCATCGTTTCCGCCGAGGCCGCCGCCCGTTACGGCCTCGTCGGCCCGATCGCCCGGGCCTCGGGCATCGCCCGCGACATGCGCCGGCTGTTTCCCTACGCCGGCTACGAGACCGCAAACTTCGCCGCGCCGGTCGAGGCAGAGGGCGACGGTTATGCGCGGCTGCGCCTGTTCTTCCGGGAGGCCGAGCAATCGGCCGTTTTGATCCGGCAATTCCTCGCCGGCTTGCCGCCAGGCCCGATCGCCGCCGGCGGTCCCGCTGCGTGGCGCGCGGGGGCGGCACTCGCTGCCGTCGAGGCGCCGTCGGGTGCGGCCTTTCATTGGCTGCGGCTCGGCGAGGAGGGCATCGTCCGGCGCTACCGCGTGACGCCGCCGGCCTTCCCGAATTGGCACGGGTTTCACCTCGCGGCCGAGAATTTCGCGTTCCAGGATTTCCCGATCATCCTCGCCAGCTTCGGGCTGTCGAACGCCGAGTGCGACCGGTAGCACCCGCGATGGCGAACTGGGTCCTCAAGGGTCTGCGCACCGGGATCAAGAGCGGCGGCTACCCGGACCGGGTCGAGGACGCTCCCGGCATCTCGCCGGGCCGGCCGGTCGGCACCGGGCTCGACGCGGCCCGGGCGGAACGGCTGGCCCGGCGCTGCCCGACCGGGGCGCTCGAGCCGCAAGACGGCGGGATCGCGGTCGACGAGGGCCGCTGCGTTCACTGTTTCCGTTGCCAGGGCGAAGCGGCGTGGGAACCGGGCTACGAATGGGCCGCCCGCCCCGACGAGACCGCCGAAGCGCAGCAGAAGCTGGCGCGGATCTTCGGCCGCTCGCTGCATATCCGCTTTGTCGACGCCGGCGCCTGCGGCGCCTGCGTCAGCGAGGCGCGGCAGCTGAACAATCCCTATTACAACATGCACCGCCTCGGCTTCTTCGTGACGCCGACGCCGCGCAATGCCGATGTCCTGCTGGTCGCCGGGCCGGTCTCGGACGCGATGCGCCTGCCGCTGCAGAAGGTCTTTGCCGCGATGCCGCCGCCGAAGCGGGTCGTCGCGATCGGCGCCTGCGCGATCTCGGGCGGCGTCTTCGGACCGAGCTTCGCCGCGCTCGGCGGCGCGCACGAGGTCATCCCGGTCGACGTCGTCGTGCCGGGATGCCCGCCGCCGCCGCTGGCGATCCTCCACGGTCTGCTGCTCGTCGTCGAGAAGAAGCCGCCGGCGAGGCTGGTCTCGCCGCCGCCATGATGCCCGCCGCTACCCTGTTCGTCGCGTTTTTTGCGCTGTGCGGCGCCGGCGTCGTCGCCGCGCTCATCGCACCCGAGGATCGCAACCCGCTCGTCCTTGGGATTGTCGGGACGCTTGCCTCGCTGGCACTGCTGGCGGCCGGCGCGTTGAGCCTCGCCGCCGGCAATCCGTTTCAACTCGAGTTGTGGTCGGTCTTGTCGCTCGGCCGGATGCGCCTCGAGGCCGACCGGCTCTCGGCCCTCTTCCTGTTGATCACGGGTCTCGTCTACCTGCCGGTATCGCTGTTCTCGGCGGTCTACCTGATCCGGTATCGCGGCCACGGGAGCCTGCGCTACTTCAGCATCCTCTATCATGCGCTCTTCGCGTCGATCGCACTCGTGCTGATTGCCGCCGACGCGGTCTCGTTCCTGATCGCCTGGGAGCTGATGTCGATCGCCAGCTATCTGCTGGTGGTCTACGAAGAGCGCGCCGACAGCGCCCAGGCCGGCTATGTCATGCTGGCGATGAGCGAGGGCGGCACGATCGCGGCGGCGCTCGCTTTCATCCTGCTGGCGGGCGTTGCCGGCAGCTTCGATTTCGGCGGCATGCGCTCGGCGTCGCCGGGGGTGTCGGATGCGGTCGGCTGGGCCGTGTTCCTGCTGTCCTTCGCCGGGTTCGCGGTCAAGGCGGGGCTGGTGCCGGTCAACAGCTGGCTGCCGCTCGCCCATCCGGTGGCGCCGACGAACGTGTCGGCGCTGCTGTCGGCGGCGATCGTCAATCTCGGCATCTACGGCATCATGCGGGTCAACCTCGACCTGCACCCGGTCGCGGGCAGCCTGCCGGGGCTGATCGTGCTGGTGACGGGCAGCCTGTCGGCGCTGATCGGCATCCTCTATGCGACGACGCAGGCCGAGATGAAGCGCCTCTTGGCGCACAGCACGATCGAGAACATGGGCATCGTCGCGGCCGGGCTCGGCGCGGCGATGACGTTTCTCGCCACCGGCCACAATGTCGTTGCCGGCATTGCCCTGATCGCCGCGCTCTACCACCTCGCCAACCACTCCGCCTACAAGGCGCTGCTGTTCATCGGCACCGGTGCCGTCGAGGCCGGCGCCGGCACGCGCGATCTCGACCGGCTCGGCGGCATCGCGCGGCGCATGCCGTGGACGAGCGCGCTGTTCCTGGTCGGCATCATCGCGATTTCGGCATTGCCGCCGCTCAACGGTTTCGTCAGCGAGTGGCTGACCTTGCAGACGATGCTGCGCTCGGCGCTGCTGGCCTCGACCGCGACCAAGGTGGTGTTCGCGATCTCGGGCGCCTTGCTGGCATTGACCGCCGGCCTCGCGGCCACCTGCTTCGTCAAGGTCTTCGCGATGGGCTTTCTCGGGCTGCCGCGCTCGGAAGGGGCCGCCCGCGCCGTCGAGCCCGGCCCGGGCATGCGGGCTCCGCTGGCGCTGCTCGCGGCGTTTTGCATCCTGCTCGGCGTGCTGCCGACCTACGTCATCCCGGCGCTCGACCGCGCCGCGGCACCGCTCGCCCGGGCCAGCGCCAGCGAGGCGCTCGTGCCGCCTTTCTTCGACGAAGAGGCGCAGCGCGAGGAGCACCTGCCGCCGGCCTTCGTCGCCGAATTCCACGACCTCGGCGCGCAGGTCGGCCGCTACGCGCTGCCCGGGCGCGGCCTTGTCGTGCTGCACCGCGGCGAGGCGCGCAATCCGGTGGTCTTCGCGATGTCGACCTCGTACATGCTGGTGGCACTCGCGGTGCTGATCGGGCTGAGCTTTCTGGTATTCCAGCTGCTGACGCGCGGCCGAGCGGTCGTCCGGGGTGCTGTCTGGGACGGCGGGCTGCGGCGGCTGTGGCCGCAGTTCACCTACACGGCGACCGGGTTCTCGAACCCGGTCCGCGTCGTATTCAGTGCCCTCTTGCAGCCGCGCGCGGTCGAGGACAGCACCGAGGCGATCGCCCAGCATTTCCGGACCGCGATCCGCCGCGAATACAGCGAGGTCCACATCATCGACCGCTGGGTCCTGCAGCCGCCGCTGCGCGGCCTCGGCGGCCTGGCGCAGCTCGCCCGCCGGATGCATGTCGGCAACGTCAACGCCTACGCGGCCTATGTCCTTCTCGTGATGCTGCTCGTTCTCGTCCTCGGCGTCGGCATTTTCTGACAAAAGGAGCAACGCCGGAGCGAGGACGCCTTAGTCGCTGTGAGGACCGGCATCACCGGGCCACGCTTCGGGCTGCTCGGCTGTTCTTCTGCAAACCGCAATCCAATTGTTTGCCGCCGCTCCCAGGGCACGCCTCACGGCTTTGCGATTGTGGTGCCGCCCGCCGGTGTCGGAAAAAGGCGAGCATCCCACCAGACGGGCGTGTGCAAAGTGGGCATGGTGATCCTCCTGAACTCCGGATGGTCAGGATTGATCAGGATGTTCCGTTCGAGCCGTGCCGCCACCGAAGGCACGAACAGCAAGAGCGACCGCTTCTGACGGTGCCACTGCTCCCCGTACGACTTCGATACGAGGCACGGGTCAGGAGCATCCCACCCCGGCAGAGCCGGAAGATTCAGCACCTCATAGGAAAGCCCAGGCGGAAGCAGGATCTCGATGTAATGCTGGTTGGGAGGTAGGCTGCCGGAGCCGTGAACGAGCTTCTCAAGCATCGCTGTCGAGTAGTGCTCGGAAGTGTAGATCATCGGTGAGCCCGGGGTATTCCATCGCCCGGGATACAGCTTCGACCCCGTCGCGTCAAAAATTGGATAGGCGCCGGCGGGGTCCCCGATCCGATAGCATTTTAGGATCTGTGCTGGGGTTTGACCCGTCACGCGGCCGAGCCGTATTTCAGCCGGCCGAGAACATCCTCGACTAGCTTCGCTCCTTCGCCGTTCAGCAGTACAAGTTCGAGCGGCTCCCGACCTCCGAGAAGAGGATGAGGCCGTCTGAGGAATGCGCGCGCTGCCTCCTCGTCCTTCCAAACGTCGCGGGCGAGCTGCCAGACCCGGGCAAGGCGAACGAGGCGCTCGCCTTCAGCCGGTCGAAGCCGGTGCGTCGCGCGCCTGCGCGCAAACGTCGCCTTGGGAACAATTCTATAGATGAATGACTTGTCATGTGGGGCGAATGCTTCGCCGATCGCCGTCAAAGCCTCGACAGGCAAACCCTCTTCGATCCGATCGACCAGCGCGAGCGCTGAAACCGGCGTGTTTTGACGCTGTCGCAACCCAAGCAACGCAGCGAGTTCGGCGATAGAGGCTTCAGGCATCGTCATCACCCATCTCGGCACGCTGAAATTGGACCGTCTGAGCCTGAAAATAGGCTCAAATGATCCACATTGCAACCCGATGCTTTTCGCAAAGGGGAGGAGGGCGGTTGAATGTCGGCGCCGTGCAGCATCTGGTGAAAGAGCACGCCGTTAATCCCGCCAAACACCCGGTGCAGCCGGCCGGAGGAGGCCTGCCGGACGTCCTCGACCGTGTAGATGCCAGCGCGGCTGAGGCGCTGCTCCATAGCGCTTGCGACCGATCCGACAGCGCCTTCAGAGCGCTTTCGGCCGGGCATCCACATGGATGGCCGGGCCGGACCCGCGGGCGGCTTTGCGCCCGCGGGCTGAAGGCCAACCGGCCATGACCGGGAGAGGTCGTGCAACCTGATAGAAAAGCGCGTTAACCCGTCTTCGCGGATCCGAGAATTCGGCGACGACGATTACAGTATTCACCCCCTCCCAAACCCTCCCCCATCTCAAGGGGGAGGGCTTTTGCTTCCCGCTGAAGCTGCGCTCCCGCCCCCTTGATGGGGGGTGGGGGTGACACGATCCGAAGGGACGTCGATAGGAGCGCCCCGTCGATCGGCCAATCCGCGAAATCCGGTTAAGGTCGTCGATCAAGACACGCCCGGATGCGATCCGCGGTTGCCCTGATCCGTTCGGGCCGGCCGATCTCGCTGCGGTAAGGATCGTCCTTCGCCCGCCGCCAATTGATCGGCAGGCGGTCGCCCTCCCCTCGCGGCAGCACGTGCACGTGCAGATGCGGCACCGATTGTCCGGCGAGTTCGCCGTTCGCCTGGACGAGACTAAGCCCGCCGGGGCTCAGCGCCCGATCGACCGCGACCGCGATTTTCTTCGTCGTCCGCGCCACGGCGGCAAACGCCTGGTTGGCGATCGCGAGCACCGTCGGGTAATGCTCCCTCGGGATGACAAGGCAATGCCCTTCGTTTGCCGGATTGATGTCCATGAAGGCGAGGCTCAGCCGATCCTGGTAGAGCAGCTCGCATTTGCCGGTATCGGCTGCGATCTCGCAGAACGGACATTGCGGAGATGAGACCGGACGCGCCTCCACGGTCGGCTAGTCGGCGGCCTGCTGATAGATTGCCGGTGCCGCGGCAAAATCGCGCCAGCCCTCGGGTGTCAGCCGCTCGAGGGCCGGGAACCGCGCCTTGTACGCCATCTTGCCGCTCTCGGCGATCCAGTAACCGAGATAGACGTAAGGCCGGCCGCGGCGCCGGCATTCCTCGACCAGCCACAGGATGCACCAGGTGCCGAGGCTGCGCCTCGCTTGGCGCCAATCGAAAAAGTTGTAGACGGCGGAGACCCCGTCATCGAGCAGATCGACCAGCGAGGCCGCGGCAAGGCCCTCGGGGCCGCGAAATTCGGCGATCCGCGTGCGCACCGGGCTGTCCTCGATCATGCCGCGGTAATCGGCATAGTTCATCGACGCCATCTCGCCGTCGCCGTGGCGGGCCCGCTGGTAGGCCGTAAACAGGCGAAACTGCTCTGCGCTGGCGCGGCCCTCGACGAGGCTCGCCGACAAATCGCGATTGACGTTGCGGATGCGCCGCGTCGAACGGGTATGGACAAAGCGGTCGACGGCGATGCGCACCGGCACGCAGGCGGCGCAGCCGCGGCAGGCCGGGCGGTAGGCGTAGCGATGGCTGCGCCGGAACCCGGCGCGCGACAATTCGTCGTAGAAGGCCGAAGCACCGGTGCCGGCGAGTTCGACGATCAGCTTGCGCTCGGCGAGCCCGTCGATATAGGGGCAGGGGACCGGCGAGGTGGCGAAGAACTGGCGCAACGGCGCAAGCAGGCCGGTGCGGGTCGTCGCTCGGCGTATGCTGCGGGCCGGCAATTCGCGGTTCGGCCGGTCATCGCGTCCCCGCGTGATGTCCATTCCAGGACCCCTCCTTCGCCGCCGCCTGCCGCCGCGGCTTCAACCTCCAAGTATTAACGAGACCGGGCAAGGGCGCCAGCCCCGAAGCGCGCCCGCCATCGATTGCGGTCGTCAGGCGGGCCCCTTGGTCCAGCGGAAGCCGGTCAGCACGCCGTTCTCGAAGCGGCACTCGACGGCGACGAAGCGCGGCAGCGGGGCGTGCGGCGGCAGGTCGGTGCGTACCCCTTCGACCTTGGCGGCGATCGTGGTAAGGCTCTCGGCGACAGCCTCGCGTTTGGTGATGTCGATCTTGGCGTCGGGATAGGCCCTGGTCATGAAGTTGGCGCAGCGTTCCGCCATCCCGCCCTGCGGCACGAGACGCGCCGCCGGGCCGCAGCCGGCGAGACAGCAGGCAAGAGCGAGAAGAGAGACGCGCGACGCGCGGCGGCGCATGCCCGATAGTGGCGGGCCGGCCGGTGCATTGCAAACCAGGATGGAGCGCGGGGCGGCCGCATGCATGCTCAGCTGATGACCGCCGCCGGCGCGCCGCTCGCCGCTGCCGAATTGCCGCCGCCCTGCCCGGGGCCGCGGCAGGTGCTGATCGGGGTGCGGGCCTGCGCCGTGTGCCGGACCGATCTGCACGTCGTCGACGGCGACCTGCCCGAGCCGAAATTGCCGGTGGTGCCGGGGCACGAGATCGTCGGCACCGTTCTCGCCAAGGGCAACGAGGCCGACCGGTTCGCCGTCGGCGACCGGGTCGGCGTGCCATGGCTCGGCTGGACCTGCGGCGTCTGCGCCTACTGCCGCGGCGGGCAGGAGAACCTGTGCGATCGGGCCCGCTTCACCGGCTATCAGCTGGACGGCGGCTATGCCGAATTGACCGTTGCCGACGAGCGCTATTGCTTTGCCATCGATCCGGCCTACGGCGATGTCGAGGCGGCGCCGCTGCTCTGCGCCGGGCTGATCGGCTACCGGACGTTGCGGATGGCCGGCGAGGCGCGGCTGATCGGCCTCTACGGCTTTGGCGCCGCCGCCCATATCGTGGCGCAGGTGGCGCGCTACGAGGGTCGCCGGATCTTTGCCTTTACCCGCGCCGGCGATCGCGCGGCCCAGGATTTCGCGCGCCGGCTCGGCGCCGAATGGGCCGGCGACTCGACGATGCCGGCGCCCGAGCCGCTCGATGCGGCGCTGATCTTCGCGCCGGTCGGCGCGCTCGTCCCGGAGGCACTCGCCGCCACCCGCAAGGGCGGCACCGTCGTCTGCGGCGGCATCCATATGAGCGACATCCCGTCTTTCCCCTATAGCATCCTGTGGCACGAGCGGGTGTTGCGCTCGGTCGCCAATCTGACCCGGCGCGACGCCGAGGCGTTTCTCGCCCTGGCGCCAAAGGCCGCGGTGCGGACCGAGACCCGGATCTATCCGCTGGCCCGAGCCAACGCCGCACTCGCCGATCTGCGCCACGGCCGGCTGTCCGGGGCTGCCGTGCTGGTGCCGTGAAAGGAGGTCCAGAGCCGATGACCGATACCTGCTCCTGCTGCGGCCCGCCGATGCGGGCGAATTTCGACCGCCGCCGTCTCCTGCAAGCGGCCGCGATCGCCGGCCTGGCCAGCGCCGTGCCGCTGGCAGCGAGGCCGGCGGAAGGCCAATACGAGGCGATGCTGTTGTCCTGCATCGATCCGCGGATGGTGGCGCCGGTCTTCCACTACATGGACCGGCGCGGCCTCACCGGCGCCTACAGCCAATTCGTCATCGCCGGTGCCGGAGCCGCCGTCGTCGCGCCGAAATTCGAGGCTTGGCACCAAACCTTCTGGGAGAACCTCGCGGCCTCGATCGCGCTGCACCGGATCAACCGGGTTATCGTCATCGATCACCGCGATTGCGGCGCCGTCAAGCTCGCCTATGGGGCAGCGAGCATCGCGACACCCGAGGCCGAGACCAAGACGCACCGCATGATCCTCGCCGAATTCCGCAAGGCGCTCGCCGAGCGCCAGCCGCATCTGAAGGCCGAGACCGGGCTGATGGCGCTCGACGGCTCGTTCGAACCACTGGTCTGAGCGGCGTCGGGGCGCCGATGAGTGCCGCGGGCCAGATCCGGGTCGGGATCGGCGGCTGGGTCTATCCGCCCTGGCGCGGGAGCTTCTACCCGAAGGGCCTGCCGCAGGCCGAAGAATTGGCCTATGCCAGCCGCCGGGTCACGGCGATCGAGATCAACGGCACCTTTTACGGGTTGCAGAAGCCGGCGAGCTTCCGCCGCTGGCACGACGAGACCCCCGAGGATTTCGTCTTTTCGCTGAAGGGGCCGCGATTCATCACCCATCGCCGCGATCTGGCCACGATCGGGCCGGCGGTCGACCGGTTTCTCGGGAGCGGCTTGACGGAATTGCGGAACAAGCTCGGGCCGATCCTGTGGCAGTTCGCGCCGACGATAGCGCTCGAACCGGCATCGTTTGCCGCCTTTGTCGAATTGCTGCCGGACGCCATCGACGGCCGCCGCGTGCGCCACGTCGTCGAGCTGCGCCACCCGGGCTTTCTCGATGCGGCGATCATCGCCCTGCTCGGAAACCGCGGCATCGCAGTGGCGCTGGTCGACGACGACAAATATCCGGCCCGCACCGAAGCCACCGCCGATTTTGCCTATGCCCGGCTGCGCCGCTGCGCCGCCGGCGAAGCCACCGGCTATCCGCCGGCCTCGCTCGACGATTGGGCGAAAACGTTTCGCGCGCTCTCGGCGGCGCGGGCGGGCGACTGCTTCGTCTATTTCATCGACGGCGGCAAGGTCCGCGCTCCGGCCGCGGCGCAGGCGCTGCTGCAGCGCCTCGCGCCCTCCGGATAAGGCTCTAAACCCGGACTATCGACCTTGTTGCGGGCCTTGCCGGAAGACCTGGTTGGCGATCGCACGCTGCTGCGGGGTGAGGGCCGCATAGAGCGTCTGCAGCGCCGGCAACACTCGCCGCATGCCGTCGACCTCCTGCTGGCCGTACTGGATCGCGAGCTGCAGCTGGTAGACCGCATCGGCATTCGGCGGCGGCGAGGCGGGGGCGGCCATCCGGGCATTTTCCCGCATCGCGTTGGCGAATGTCGCGAAGGCCTGCTCCTGCGCCGGGGCAATCCGGAGCTGCGCATGCAGCTGCGCCAGGTTGGCCTCGACATTCTGCCCCTGCTGCGCCTGGGCCGGCAGCACCGGCCCGAGCGCCTCGCGCCCGGGCGGGGCGCCACCGACCGCGGCGGATCGCGCATCCGGGCTCGCGGCGGCAACCCAGGCGACGCACAACCCCGCAGCCAGCGCCGGTCGCCCGACGAAAACGATCGATCGGCGCATTGCTCCACTCCCCTCCCGAGCCGATGGCAGAGGCTCGCACCCCTGCGGCGTGATTGCAAGATAAGGGTCGCCGCCGGGCGGCATCCCCAGGACGGCGTTGCCGGCCCCGCGCATGTTAGGCTTCGCCGAACGAAGTCGGCGCGAGCCCGAACCGAGAAGGGAACGGCGATGGCGTTTCACCCGAGCCGGCGCCAACGGAGCGGCCGATGATCGCTTATGCCGCGCGGCGCCTGATGCTGATGGTCCCGACCTTGTTTGCGATCATGGTGCTGAATTTCGTGATCATCCAGGCGGCGCCGGGCGGCCCGGTCGAACAGATGATCGCCAAGATCAAGGGCAGCGCCGTTGGCGCCACCGAGCGGGTCAGCGCCCAAAGCGGCGAGATGGCGTTGCGCACCGGCGTCGCCGCCAGCTCGGCCTACCGCGGCGCGCGCGGCATCGATCCGGCGCTGATCCGGCAGCTCGAACGGCAGTACGGCTTCGACAAGCCGCCGCTCGACCGGTTTCTGCTGATGATGCGCAACTATCTGACCTTCAATCTCGGGACCAGCTTTTTCCGCGACCAGCGGGTGACCGATCTGATCAAGGCCAAATTGCCGGTCTCGATTTCGATCGGGCTGTGGACGACGCTGATCACCTATCTCGTGTCGATCCCGCTCGGCATCAGGAAGGCGGTCAAGGACGGCAGCCGCTTCGACGTCTGGACCAGCGCCCTGATCATCGTCGGCTATGCGGTGCCGAGCTTCATGTTCGCGATCCTGTTGATCGTGCTGTTCGCCGGCGGCAGCTACCTGACGATCTTTCCGCTGCGCGGCCTCGTCAGCGACAATTGGGCGTCGTTGTCCTGGCCGGCGCTCATCGCCGACTATTTCTGGCACATGACCCTGCCGATCACGGCATTGGTGATCTCGGGGTTCGCCACCCTGACGATGCTGACCAAGAATTGCTTCCTCGACGAGGTCAACAAGCACTACGTGCTGACCGCCCGCGCCAAGGGGCTGTCGGAGCGCCGCGTCCTTTACGGGCATGTCTTCAGGAACGCGATGCTGCTCGTCGTCGCCGGCTTTCCGGCGGCGCTGGTCGGCATCCTGTTCACCGGGTCGCTCTTGATCGAGGTCATCTTTTCACTCGATGGCCTCGGCCTTTTGGGCTTCGAGGCGGCGATCAACCGCGACTACCCGATCGTCTTCGGCACGCTCTACGTCTACACCCTCATTGGTTTGCTGCTGAAGCTGGTCAGCGATCTGACCTATATGCTGATCGATCCGCGCATCGATTTCGCGAC
Organism: uncultured Alphaproteobacteria bacterium; assembly: GCA_963772295.1. GTDB lineage: Bacteria > Pseudomonadota > Alphaproteobacteria > ATCC43930 > CGMCC-115725 > AP-15. The sequence continues at coordinate 577,217 of CAVYWO010000012.1, read as the reverse complement.
GCGGAGCGTCTGATCCGGGGCACGGCGCGGCGCCGCGATCAAATTCCGCAGTTGCGCCGGCGCGCGGCATTTGCATATTCGGCGGGATATCGTTGGCGGGAGCAGGTCATGGCAAACAAGGAGCAGAAGCGGTCGACGCGCGAGGCCAAGAAGCCGAAGCAGAAGAAGAAGGGCGCCGAGAAGCCGGCCGCCGGCAAGCCGAAGCCATAAGGCGGCGCGCGCCGGCGCCGGGCGTCGGCGCGCGCCGCGCACCCGTTCTCTCCCCCACCCGTCGGCGCCAGCGGTGGGCCGGCGGCGGATGTTTTTGCGCCGCGGAGGAGGCAGCGATGGCGACGACCCGAGACCGGTTTTTGAAGACCCGCTATGGCGGCTATTTTCATCGCCAGGTTCCCGGCGAGAACGCGGCATTGACGCATGTTGGCCCGGGCACCCCCGGCGGCGAATTTCTGCGCCGTTTCTGGCAGCCGGTCTGCTTTGCCGACGACCTCAAGGAGGTCCCGCTGCGGGTCAGGATGTTGGGCGAGGATCTGGTCGCGTTTCGCGACAAGAGCGGGGCCGTCGGCCTCCTCGAATTGCATTGTCCGCATCGCGGCACCTCGCTCGAATTCGGGCTCCTCGGCGAGACCGGGATCCGCTGCTGCTATCATGGCTGGCTGTTCGGCGTCGACGGCAGGATCCTCGAAACACCCGGCGAGCCGGCCGAGAGCACCCTGAAGGACAGGCTCCATACGGGCGCCTATCCGATCCACGAGGCGTACGGCATCGTCTTTGCCTATCTGGGCCCGCCCGCGAAGGAGCCGCCCTTCCCGGTCTACGACGCCTATCGGCGCCGCGGCTGGCGGATGATCCCGGGCCGAAAATATTTCTATCCGTGCAATTGGCTGCAGATCTTCGAAAACACGATGGACCCGGCGCATACGGCGTTTTTGCACACGATAGTCAGCGGTGCCATGTTCACCGAAGAATTCGGCGTCTTGCCCGAGCTGGACTTCGTCGAGACCCCGATCGGCATGATCTATGTCGCGACCCGCCGGGTCGGCGACAATGTCTGGGCGCGAATGGTCGAAAGCATATTGCCCAATCTGCAGCAGGTGGCGCCGATCTGGGAGGACGGCCGCCGGGAATGCGGGTTCAGCGGCCCGATGATGAGCCGCTGGATCGTGCCCCTCGACGACACCAGGACGATGCTGATCGAATTCCGCCATGTCGGCGAAGAGGACGGGGTGACCCCCGCCTGGTGGGCCGATCGCGGCATCATGCTGCCGGGCCAGATCGCCGCCGAAACCTACCGCGAGGGTCAGTTGCGCCCCGGCGATTTCGAGGCGCAGGTCTCGCAGCGCCCGATCGCGATCCACGGGCTCGAGCATCTGGGCGCCACCGATCGCGGGGTCAGCCTGCTCCGCCGGCAGATCATGCGCGGCATCCGGGCCGCTGCTGCCGGCGACGACCCGATGGGGGTGATCCGCGATGCCGCCGGGGCGATCCCGACCTATTGCAACAACACGGTCGTGCGTCTGCCGCCGGCGGCGGACCCGATCGTCGACAAAGCGATCATGCGCCAGACCGGGCTCAAGCTGGCGCGGGGCTATCTGAAGGAGCCGCCACTCGCCAGCGGCGGCTGACCGCGGCGCCTCTCGCCTGGAGCCAAGCAGACCCAAGGCATTGACCGCCAGCCGGCCGCACTCGGTCGCGAGCGTTGACCCGCGCGCCCAGACCCGCGCGCCCACACAGAGTGTGTCGGCGCGAAGTCTTGTTTTGAGAAAATCGGCGGCTGGCGACGCGGCGACAGTATTGGTAATGAGTGCACCACGCAAGAAAAACCGCCCGCGTTATACTGGGGGCTTTGGCTCGCCGTTGCCGTAGCGTTCGAGCATGGCCCGTGAGATTTCGGGCGACGACGGCCAGAAGCCGCGCACGGCGCCGGGGTTCCGCTGGTACTTGTCGAGCGCGTTCACATCCGGCTGCACGGGCTTTTCGCCGTCCATGAATATCACGCCCACGGCCGCGCTCGGCAGCTTGGCGATGAAGCTCTCGGCGTCCTCGATCATGCTGCGGATACGGCGGTGCAGGCCGGCCACGTCAACCGGCTCGTCGGTCGCCAGTGCCTCAAACTCCTCTGCTGTAAAGCGGCTGTGCCGGGTGATTTCGGCAAGCATCTGTTCCGGCGTGGTGCCGGGAAACTTGCCGACCGCAGCAGACACGACGGCTCCGAGCGGCAGGATGTTTTCGTGAATGGTCACCAGATCGACAATATCGCGCGGCACGCGCCGATCCGCCGCCGCCGCCGCCTTGTTGGTCGCGAGATCGACGGGATGCAGCACATAGCCGAACAGTTCGTCGGGCTGCGTCGGGAAAAAGCGGAACGCCGCATCTGTCACCCATTCGAGCGGCATCGCTTCGCCGCCGCGCGCAACCGTCGCGTCGCGCTTGCCTTCGCGCACACGCTCCCATGTGACCGTATAACCCGCCGCCGTCAGCGCCGCCGCGTCGGCCTTGGCAGCGCTCTCAAGCCGGGCTTCGGAATCATGGAAAATGTCGATGTCGCCGGAAAAGCGCGGGCCTTCGCGGTTGATGGCGACGCCGCCCGCAATATAGCTGTCGGGGCCGCGCTGCGCCGCGAGCGTCCGCAATACGTCGGACTGAAACTTACCGATTGGCACGGCAAAGCTCTTCGATCCGCTCGGCCAGCCTGCGGCCCTCCATGCGGCCATGGGTGCGCAACGCCTTGGTGATCGCCAAGGCGTCCGCCGGGGTCGGGTGTTCGATCGGGCGCATGTTCCAAAGCGCGCGGGTGCCGTACTCGGCGAAGGCGCGGCGGTAGAGGCTCAGCAAGTCCTCCGGTTGTTCTGGCTCGTCGCTCATGTCCGGCATTGTAGCACAGAAAGGGTAAATCAATATGTTGTGTTTTGACTGCCGCGCGAAAACTCAAAAATGTGTCCACCAAATAGAGATGTCACTCTTTCTGCCATTTAGAAATGTCACTGTCGGTTGGGGGCGGGCGGCGGGCGGGCGCGCAGCCCCGGCGTAGCGCAGCGCCCGACCGCCGCCCGCCCGATGCATGGACGCTTGCAGCCGCACCGGTTGTCTACCGAGCGGGCGTCAGCACGCTCGGCTCGTAGAAGAACCCGGGCGGACAGGCAGGCTCCCGTTGCATCAGTCGCGACCAAAGCCGCGCGGCGGCTCGACGCTTTCGAGATCGGAAAGATCGAGATCACAGATCGCCCGCAGCGCCTCCGCCGTGGCGCTTGCCTCAAGGTTCTGCGGCAGCGCCTGCAGCCACGTTCGGTAATCGTCCTGTAAGGCGACAAGCTCGGCCACGGCCGCGCGCCATCGCTGCGCCCGGCTGCGCCGGTCGGCGGGTCTTCGGTATATGATCCTGGACATCCCGTCGGTGTGCGTCGCGCGAAACCGGGCCTGCCGCTCGGCTGTCGTCATCGCCTTTTCACGCAAGGGCTTAGGGCCTCGTTTCATAGGCTCGCTATTCCGTTACGTAACGAGTGTGTATAGGGCGGCCCTGCTCAGCTCGTGAAAACGCTCAGCCGACTTTGAATAGGCGCGCGTCGCGCTGATCGCGGCGGCGCGGCGCCTTCCTGCTGCGGACCTCTGCCCGTTCGATCTGCTGCTCGCGGATGAAGGCGAGGACGGCGCCGAGCCGCTTGTTCTCGACAATCGCAGCCTGCGGGACGTGGCGCAGCTCATCGAAGGTGCGGTAGGCGAGCGCGACGCCCTTGTAGCGGATTGATAGCCGGCCATCGGGATAATCGACGACAGTGACCCGTTTGCCGATCGCCGCCTTGGCCTGGTCGCTCGGTTCCAGGATGAAGATCACCTTGTCGTATTGCAGCGTCAGCGCTTGCGAAAGGGTGCGCTCCTCCTTCCAGGCAAAGGCGTCCTCCAGATCGTCGCCGGCACGCAGCGGCCGGTGCAGGTCCTTCGCGTTCGCCGGCGGCTTGCCAAAGCGGGCGTTGTAGTCGGCCATGAAAGCCGGCAGCAAGGCGTTCCCTTCGGCCAGGCTGCGCGCGCCGGCTAGCCGCAACTCCTTGACCAGCCGATCCTGCAAGGTCTTGTTCGCCCGCTCGACCCGGCCCTTCGCCTGGCTCGAATTGGCGCAGATGATGTCGATGTTCAGAGCATGCAGCGCACGCCCGAACTGGGTCATCCCGTCACCACCGCTGGCACCCTCGTGGTTGACGCGAAAGACCCCGTGCTTGTCGCTGTAGAAGGCGACCGGCTTGCCCCAGGCCTCCAGATAGGCGCGGGCGGCATGGAAATAGGCGAATGTCGACTCGCTCTCGACGAACTGCAGGTGCATCAGCCGGCTGGTCGCGTCGTCGACGAAGACGAGCAGCGTACATTGCGGGCCGCGGTCCTCGAACCACCAATGCTCGCTGCCGTCGACCTGCACCAGTTCGCCGACACAGTCGCGACGATGGCGCGGCTGGTGGACGCGCTTTCGCCGCTGCTTGCGATCGAGCCACAGCCCGGCCTCGACCATCCATAGCCGCAGCGTCTCGCGACCGAGCGTTATCCCGTGAACCTCGCGCAGCTTCTCGGCCGCCAAGCTCGGGCCGAAGTCCCAATACTGCTCGCGAATGATCGACAGCACCTTGCTCCGAAGCGCCTCGGGCTTGCGCCGGTTGCCCGGACCGCCACGCCGCTTCGAAATCAGGCCAGCAGCGCCCTCGATCCGGTACGCCTTCAACAGCCGGAATACCTGACGCCGCTCGAGCCTCAGCAGCTGCGCTGCCGCCTCGGTCGTCAGCCGCCGCTGATCCAAATCTCGCAGCACCTCGAGCCGCCTCAACTCGCCATCGCTCATCAGCCGAACCGTCACCCTTGACACCCCCCGGAAATCCGCCCGGGAGTGTCATCTCTAATTGGCAGGCGAGTGACATTTTGATCCGGCGCCTACAAAAAATTGTCGCATAAGCGCCATTACGGAAAGCCCGGCCAAGGCGTCGTCAAATCCCCGCGCGGGCGGTAAAGTGGAAACACGGCAGGGGGCGGGTTTGGCCTTGCTCGCGGGGTCAGCCTGGCGCTCGAAAATACTTCGCCGGCAGCGCTGTTGCTTGGCGCGCGCGGACACAAATTCCAGGTCAAGAGGTCGCTTGGAACCGGTCAGCACGGCTCGGGAGCGGTCGGCCGGTACGACTTGACCGCGATCTCGCCGACGCGCTGCCGCATCGTATGTGTGTCATGCCATGCCTGCATCCGCAACAACATTTCCATATCGACGCCAAATGCCTTCTCGATCCGCAGCGCCATTTCCGGCGACAACGCCGCCTTTGCCGTGCAACAGGTCGGAAAGGGTGGCGCGGCGCACACCGAGCACCTCGGCCGCCACGCTGACCGACAGGCCCAGCTCGTCGAGAATTTCCGCGCGGATGAACTCGCCCGGATGGGTCGGGGTCATGCCGATTTTCACAGGTGCGTCGCTCATCAGCGATAGTCCTCCAAATCGAGGTCGCAAATTTCACCATGCCGGAGGTCGAAGGTCAGCCTGACCGAGATGCTCCATGTCCCGGCGCGATCACCGTGAAGCTGATGAACCCGCCAGCCGGTCGGCCCTTGCAGGGCCTTCACGTCCGACACCGTAATCAGCGCCGTGAGTATCCGACGCAAGCGCTGCGCGAGGTCGCTGCGCAACTCGCGGCTGTCATCGTCTCGAATGAAGCGCAACAGGCCCCGGTGCCGGACACTCCGAATGATCATTCAAATCGAAGTGTACGGCAAAACCGTACAGATGTCAGGTGGCGCGGCTATTGCGCTACCGCCGGCGGCGCTGTCGGCCGCCCTCGCCGGTTCCGGCGATGCCGATGGCAATAGATGTTCAAGCTGCGAGCCGGGAAATCGTGTTGCGGCTGACGTTGTAGCTGCGGGCGATCTCGCGCACCGGCTCGCCGCCGCGGTCGCGGCGAGCCGCGCCCGGTTCCGGGGCCGGCTGCCGGCGGCGACCGCCGCGGTGGTTGCGGCTGCCGTCAAATCGATTCTGTCTTGAGCCCCCCGGCGGCATAGCCCGATCCTCTGCGACCGAAGATGGTTCCAACAACGAGGGCATCGCTATGACCCGCCATTTCGGCGTCCTGATCCCGTCGACGAACACCACCGTCGAAGCCGAGTGCCGGCTGTTGCCGCCGACCTATCAGGCGCATTTCGGGCGGCTCTTGACCGGCACCCCGGGTCAGCCGTTTTCGCCGAGCCGCGACGACGACATCGACTACCAATCGCGGCTCTTGGGCACCGCCAAGGTGGAGATGCTGATACTGGCGCAAACCTCGGCGAGCCTCTTTGCCGATGACTACGACCGGGTGACCATAAGGCGGATGAGCGCCGCGGCCGGCGTCCCGGCGATCACCTCGGCGCAGGCGGTCGGCCGCGCGGCGCGCGCCTTGGGCGCGCGGCGGATCGCTCTGGTCTCGCCGTATTCGGCGGCGGTCAACGACCGCGCCGCCCGCTATTTCGCCGAGCAGCACGGGCTTGAAACCGTCGCCCGCGAAGGCTTCGCCGCCGCCGATGCCTATGCGATCGGCACCCTCGTTTGCTTGAGCGCGCGCGATGCCTTCGCCCGCATCGACCGGCCGCAGATCGATGCCTTTGTCGTACCGGGCGGCAATTTCCCGACGCTCCCGGCGATCGGCGAATGGGAGCGCCAACTCAACAAGCCGGTGGTGACGACAAACCAGGCTTCGTTCTGGGCGATGCTGAGGATGCTCGCACCCGGCGACAGGATCCCCGGCTACGGTCGCCTGCTGGCCGAGGTCCCGGCCGGCTGACGGGCCGAGCCGGGCAAATTCAGATGGATGCGCCCCCGCGATCCCTGCGCCTTGCTTGCTCGTGCGCGCGGGGGACGAGCTTCGGAGATGGCGCCAGGTCGGCAAAACGCGTACGGCCGCGCCGCGCCGCAGCCGCTCGCTTCGGTGCAGAGGGTTCCCTGAGGTAGGCATGGCGGAACCAAGACCCAAGAAGGTTTACCTCGCCGGACCTGAGGTGTTCCTGCGCGACGCCGTCGCGGTGGGTGAGAAAAAGAAACGGCTCTGCGCGCGATATGGTTTCGAGGGCCTTTATCCTGCCGACAACGAGGTGAGGCCGGACGGCGGCGGCACTCGCGTGGATCTGCTGATCTATCGAGCCAACGTGCGGATGATAGGGATAGCCGATTTCGGCATCCTCAATCTGACGCCGTTCCGCGGACCGAGCGCCGATGTCGGGACCGTGTTCGAGCTGGGCATGCTGACCGGGCTTGGGAAGCCGGTGTTCGCCTACACCAACGACGGGGAGGATCTCCTCGACCGGGTCAAGGAGCATCTCCGCGACCGGGTCAAACCGGCGGCGGCCGCGCGCTTCGATCCGACCACCAAGTCTTGGCGCGATGCGGCGGACATGACGATCGAGGATTTCGGCAAAGCCGACAATCTGATGATCGACGCGACGCTGGCCCAACAAGGCCGGTCCCTGATCCGCCACCAAGCCACGGGCGAGGGGCGCTTTCGCGATCTTACGGGGTTCGAGGCCTGCCTGCGCCTCGCGGCCGAAACCTTCGCCGCTACGGCGCGGGCGGAGTAGGCGGCACAGCCTCCCGTGCCTTCCGATTTTGCACCCACCGGTCCAACAATCGGCCGATCGCATCGAATTTCTCGCCGGCCTGGGCGATGGCGCCGAGCCCTCGATCAGCCCGTGCCGGCGACAAAGCTCGGCAAATGGCGGAATTGCGCGGCGCTCTCCAGCACCTGGGCGACGCGCAGCACGGTCGCCTCGTCAAAGGCGCGGCCGATCACCTGCAGGCCGAGCGGCAGCCCGTCGGCCGACAGCCCGGCCGGCACCGAAACCGCCGGCAAGCCGGCAAGGTTCGCCGGGACGGTAAACACATCGTTCAGATACATCGCGATCGGATCGTCCGATTTCTCGCCGATCGGGAAGGCGGCCGAGGGTGCCGTCGGCGCCAGCAGGCAGTCGACCCGCGCGAAGGCGTTGGCAAAATCGCCGGCGACCAACGCCCGCACCCGCTGCGCCTTGAGGTAATAGGCGTCGTAATAGCCGGCCGACAGCGCATAGGTGCCGATCAGCACGCGCCGGCGCACCTCGGCGCCGAAACCCTTGGCGCGGGTCAGTTCGTACATCTCGTCGAGGCTGTCGCCCTCGACCCGCAAGCCGAAGCGCACGCCGTCATAGCGGGCGAGGTTCGAGGAGGCCTCGGCCGGAGCGATGATGTAATAAGCCGGGAGTGCCAATCGCGTATGCGGCAGCGACACCTCGATCGGCTCGGCCCCGGCGCGGCGCAGCCATTCGGTGCCGCGCGCCCACAATGCCGCGATCTCCGCCGGCATGCCGTCGGCACGGTATTCGCGCGGAACGCCGACGCGCAGGCCGCGGATGTCGCCGGTCAACGCCGCTTCGTAATCGGGTGCCGGCAGCGGCGCCGACGTCGAGTCGCGCGGGTCGTGCCCGGCCATCGCGCGCAGCATGATGGCCGCGTCGCGGACGGTCCGCGTCAACGGGCCCGGATGGTCGAGCGACGAAGCATAGGCGACCACCCCCCAGCGCGAGCAGCGGCCATAGGTCGGCTTCAGCCCGACGATGCCGCAAAAGCTCGCCGGCTGCCGGATCGAACCGCCGGTGTCGGTACCGAGCGCGGCCAGCGCGGCGCGCGCCGCGACCGCCGCCGCCGAACCGCCGGACGAGCCGCCGGCCACCAGCGGCCGGTTGTCGCCCGACCGGCGGCGCCACGGGTTCTCGACCGGCCCGTACCAGCTCGTCGTGCTCGACGAGCCCATCGCAAACTCGTCGAGATTGGCCTTGCCGAGCATCACCGCACCCGCCTGCCACAGCCTTTCGGTCACCGTCAATTCGTAAGGCGGGCAAAAACCGTCGAGGATGTGAGAGGCGGCGGTGGTCAATACCCCCTTGGTGCAATAGACGTCCTTGACCGCGATCGGGATGCCGTCGAGCGGCAACCCGGCGCCGCGCCGCAGCCGAAGATCGGCGGCGTCGGCCATGGCCAGCGCCCGCTCGGGGGTCGGCGTGATATAGGCGTTGAGCGGCGTCGCCTGCGCCACCCTATCGTTGTAGGCGGCGGCCAGGTCGCGCGCCGAAAACTCCCGGCGCCCGAGCCCCTTCCGCGCTTCGGCCAAATCGAGATCGGTGAGCCCGCTCACTCGATGACTTTCGGGACCGCGAAAAACTCCCGGTCGATCCCGGCGCCCCGACGCGGCGCATTGCCGAGGATCGCCGCGCGGCAGTCGCCGTCGGTCACCCGGTCCTCGCGCATCGGCAGGCGCGTCGCGACGACGCTCGCCATCGGTGCCACGCGCGAGGTGTCGATCTCGTTCAATTGCTCGAACCAGGCGAGGATCTGCGACAGGTCGGCCGCTACCCTGTCGAGCTCGGCTTCGCTGATCCTGATCCGCGCCAATGCGGCAATATGCTTGACGGCGGCGCGGTCCAATGCCATCGGGCGGGGTTCTCCGAAAGCGGCGGCAGAGGGTTAAACTAGGCTATCCTCCGGCATGATTCTAGACGAGGCCGGGGCCCTGCGCGACGCGGTGCCGGCCGGGATGCGCCTGTTGGGTCTCGATCTCGGCAGCAAGACGATCGGGCTCGCCCTCTCGGACAGCCGGCGCCTGATCGCGACCCCGCTCGAGACGATCCGCCGCCGCAACTTCGGCGCGGATATGTCGCGGCTCTTCGCGCTGATCGACGCCCGCGCCGTCGGCGGGCTCGTCATCGGTCTGCCGCTGACCCTCGCCGGCGGCGAGGGGCCGCGCACCCAGTCGGTGCGGCAATTCGCGCGCAACCTCCTGGCGCTGCGCGATCTGCCGATCGCCTTTTGGGACGAGCGGCTGTCGACAGCTGCCGTCACCCGCGAGATGATCGCCCACGACATGACGCGGCGGCGCCGCGCCGAAATCGTCGATCGCGTCGCCGCCGCCTATATCCTGCAGGGCTGCCTTGATTATCTCGCCCGCGCGGCCGGTTGAGCCCGATCACGCGGCTCGTATGTCTTTCGAAAAGTTGATTTTCTCATCAGCAGGCCACACCCCCACCCGCTCGCTGGCGCTCGCGGCCTCCCCCATCAAAGGGGGAGGCAAGGTGTTTTGGCCGACCGGTAATCAACCTCCCCCTCGAGGGGGAGGTCGGCGCGAAGCGCCGGGAGGGGGTGCGGCCCGGCCGACGAGCTAGAGGAATTTTGGAACGGGCGGCTACGCCAGCGGCGAGCGGCCGCCGTCGACATTGATCGCGCAGCCGGTGACGTAACTCGCCGCGTCCGAGGCCAGAAAGGTCGCGACATTGGCGAATTCCTCGGCCCTGCCCATGCGGCCGAGCGGCACCCCGCGCCCTTCCTTGGCGATGAACTCCTCGAGCGAGACATTGGTGCCTTCGCGCCGATGGCGGCGGACGATCTGGTCGCTGACGATGACGCCGACATGCAGCGAGTTGACCAGCACGTTGTAGGGCGCCCCCTCCATCGACAGCGCCTTGGTGAAGGCCATCTGCGCGGCGCGCGTGACCGAGGTCGGGGCGCTGTCGGCGCCGGGCGCCTTGGCGCCGATGTTGAGCACGCTGATGATGCGCCCCCATCGGCGCTCCTTCATCTGCGGGAAGACGAGACGGCAGAACCGGATCTGCGCGAACAGCTTCAGGTCGAGATCGGCCTGCCAGATCTCGTCGCTCAATCCCTCCGACGGACCGCGCATCGACTGGCCGGCATTGTTGACAAAGATGTCGACCTTGCCGAACGCCTCCATCACCCGGTCATAGGCCGCCCGGATCGGCGCCGGCTGCGACACGTCGCAGCCGATCGCCGCGACCTTGGCGCGCGCCCCCCTTTCGATCTCGGCCCGGGCCGCGGCCAATGTCGGGGGATCGCGTGCGAGAATCGCGACATCCGCACCCGAAGCCGCGAATTCCTTGGCGATCGCCAGCCCCAGCCCTTTGCTGCCGCCGGTGACGATGGCGCTCTTGCCGTCCAGTCGAACCTCCATCTCGAAGCTCCTTTCGCGGTGACGTTCAGTGGGTCAGCCGATCGATTTCCTGCATCTCGTCCGGCGTCAACCGCCAGCGGGCGGCGGCGCGCAGATTCTCTTCGACCTGTTCGGGCGTGGTGGCGCCGGCGATGACGCTCGCCACCGCAGGGCGTTTGAGGAGCCAGCCGAAGGCCAGCTCCAGGAGGCTATGGCCGCGCGCGGCGGCGAAGGCTTCGAGCCGCTCGAGAAGCACCCAGCTCTCGTCGCCGAGAGAGCGGGCGGCGGCGCGCGGCAACGTCGCAAGGCGCGTGCCCGGCGGCAACGGCGCGCCGCGCCGGTATTTGCCGGTCAGCAGCCCGTCGGCCAGCGGCCGGAACGGGATCAGGCCGAGGCCGTAGGCTTCCAGCACCGGCATCATCTCGTCATCGAGCCGGCGGGCCAGGAGGCTGTATTCCTCCTGGCACGAGACGAAACGGTCGAGCCCGTGATGCCGCGACGTCCACGCGGCCTCGACCACCTGCCACGCCGGCAACGTCGAACAGCCGAGATAGCGCACCTTGCCCTGGCGGACGAGGTCGTCGAGCGTTCGCAGCGTCTCCTCGATCGGGGTCAGCGGATCGGGCTGGTGCTGCTGGTAGAGGTCGATCCAGTCGGTCTCGAGCCGCTTCAGGCTGGCCTCGACCGCGGCCAGGATATAGCGGCGCGAGGCGCCGGCGCAGCGGCCGGAGCCGTCCATCGGCCGGGCGAATTTGGTGGCCAGCACGATGTCTTTGCGGCGCGGTCCGAGGATCCGGCCGAGGCAGGTCTCGGAGTTGCCGCGCGGGTCGCCATAGATGTCGGCCGCGTCAAAAAAGGTGATGCCGAGATCGAGCGCCCGGTAGACGACCTTCTGCGTCGCGGCGAAATCGATGCGGCCGCCGAAATTGTTGCAGCCGAGCCCGACCGCCGACACAAGCAGCCCCGACCTGCCGAGATTTCGCTGTTCCACCCGCTCGTCCCGCGCCACCGCCGCTGGGGCACTATAGGGGCTGCGTCTTCGAGGGGAAGGCCGGCGGTGGCCGAAACACGCGATCGAGCTCGATGGCGGCCAACACGCGCTGGCTGCGGAAGCAGACGCAGCTCGCAGCGGCGAACTCGTGCGCCGCGGCTACCGTGTCATCCGCTTTTGGAATAACGAGGTGCCAGAGTGGTCAGGCGTGAGGCTGGAGTGTTACGCACCGTTACGAAACGAACACAAAATTTTACCAAATATGGCATTCGCCCGGTTTTTTTGGGATGCGACGATACCCGGCTTAAGCTCTGGGATTATGCCCGCTAGCGGCGGGCGTCGCCATCGGAAGAGCCGCAGGTCCCGAGCATCAGCGCTGAGGGAGGGACACCGATGCGTCGCAACATGGCACTCGTTGGAGTAGCTTTCGCGACATTGCTGGGGATGCTGACCGTTCCACCCGGAGCGCGAGCGCAGCTGGACCAGTCCTTCCCCGCGTACAACCCGTATCCGCCGCTGCCCGGCTCAGTCCCGCCTACTGTTCTCCCGCCCGATTTGCAGTCGGAGATATTAAGGGTTCGACGCGAGGTTCAAACCATTTTCAACCGCTATTTCGCAGAGTGGAAAGCGTTGACGCCGGCGCCGACCCCATCAGGCAATCCGCCAATACTCACGCCTAATGGTTTTGATGCAGTGCGGATTCTTGGCGGGCTGCTGAATTACGACGAGAATATGTCCCCGTTCCAGAACCAGGCTTGCTCTTTCTGCCACATGCCGTACGCCGGCTTCAGCGGGCCGATCCCGTCCGTCAATCTAACCATGGTCGCGTATCCCGGAACCCTTCGCTACCGAGCCGCCAAGCGGACAGCGCAGCAATACACGTATTCACCCTACTTCACCGTGCTCAATTACAATCGGGTACAGAACCTGTTTTTCGGCGGAAACTTCTGGGATGGACGTTCGACAGGGTATAAACTGCAGAGTGCGGACGCCGAGCAGGCGCAGCATCCCCCCGTCGATCCGCTGGAAATGGGTTTCGCCGATACGGCTTGCATCGCGTTTCGGCTGACCTCGGCACCGTACCGGCAGCTCTTCGAGTTGGTGTGGGGTGTGGACTTCGACATCCGGTGGCCGGCCAACACTGCCGAGATCTGCGCCATCCCGAATGGAGCAAAGAGGTTCGGCGGGAGTGCCACCCCAATTGCTCTCAGTCCGGTAGACCGCACCAAGGCAGATAATATTTATGATCACTGGGGGCAGTCCATCTCATTTCTTGAACACAGTGACGATGTCAGCCCGTTCACGTCAAAATACGATGCTTTCCTGCTAGGCAACTACACCATGACGGCGGACGAGACGGCCGGGTACAATCTGTTCAACGGCAAGGGCAACTGCAACTCATGCCACGTTGACGGACGGTCCACCACGCTGACGCCGGGCGAGACCGACACCGGCAACACGCCCGGCGGGCAGCCGCTGTTCACCTGCTTGGGGTATGCCAATGAGGGCCTACCGCTCAATCCCAGGCTGCCTTTGTTTTATGAGAGCACGCCGGATCGTTTCGGTTTTACCCCCAATCCCGACGGCAAGCGCTACAGAGATTTGGGATTTGGCAACTTCCTGAGAAGCGGCCCGCAATCCGGCCCCGATCCGAACGGCTCTAATTGGCTACACCTGGCGCCCTCGACCGACGGCCAATTCCAGGTGTCTACGACGCGCGATGTGGCGCTGACACCGCGGCAGTGCCCGACGACCGAGGCCGGCCAGAAGGACGCCAACGGGAAGCCGATTCCGTACTTCCAGAAAGAGTTCTTCCACAACGGTTACATCAAAAGCCTGAAGCAACTCGTGCATTTCTACAACACGCGCAACTCGGTGCCGAACCCAAAGGGGAATAAGACCTATGCGTATCCTGTCACGTCCGGTCACTGCCCGGCGGGAACCGTGGAAAGGGAGACCTGCTGGCCGCAACCCGAGGTCCGGAACAACATCGACATGACGACCGGTGCCCTCGGCTTGACCGATCGGGAGGAGAACCAGATTGTCGCCTTCCTGCAGATGCTGACGGACGGGTTCACAAAACCCTACAAGAACATCGATACCTTTACCGGGTCGGTTGCTGGCGGTCAGTGCAAGATCGGCGGTAATCCGCGGACCCAAGGCAACGAGACCCTCACCCCTGTTTGGAATCTAGCTCAATTCCCCTGCGCAAAAGATATCTGCGGCGTCCGGCCGGTGCCTTCGCCGCCGATTCCATAGGGCCGGGACATGTATGGGGCTGGGTACGGCCCCATACTCCTTCCTCGACTGTCCAAGGGAACAGCTGCGGCGGGCCGGTTCGATGAATAGACTGCTTACGAGACTGGCGATCATCGCCACCGGCAGCCTGCTCTGCTCCAACCCAAGCATCGGTCAGATCCCTCCTCCGCAGCCGAGAGCTGAGCACGTTGAGATCATCAAGGGGCCAGCGCTCGAAATTTCCCACGACGACCTCGCCATCGTCAGATGGACCACTACCAATCCGGGAGGCGACGACGACCATTACGCCGTGATACACTATGGGACGGATCCCAAGGATTTGAACCAGACGGCGAAAAATCATATCCGGCTCAACCGTAACCGTCCGGAGACGATCTTCCGGGTTCGTATGGATGGTCTGCAGCCGCAGACGACCTATTACTACAAGGTGACCTCGACGGGCAGCGGCGGTGAGAGCGATGGAGTGGAGAGCTCGGTCAACCATTTCACCACAGCCGCCCCGGGTCAGGTAACCAGTGCTTTCCCGCCGCCCGAGTAACGGCAATCAGCGGGGGCGGGCATGGGATCAAGAACGCAGTACGCCGAGAAGACTCGTCAGTCCTCTTCGACCGGCGCCGAGGGCGGCATCGCGGCGCCGTCGGCGTGCCGGATGCGTGCACTGGCGGTGAGCGCCTGATCGCCTTCGTCGTGCCCCAAACGGGCGAAACGGTCGACCGACAGATCTCCGTTACCGCAGGCGACAGCTGGCCAACTACAAATGCCCGAGCGAGTTGCGGGTGGTCCCCAATTCAAGGCTGCTCCGAGACGGCCCGGCGCGTCAGCAAAGGAACCCTCATGCTTCTTTTCCCCCGCTCGCAATTCCGCCGGAGCTCGGTGGCGGTGGCCGTCGGTCTCATCGCCACGGCAACCGCTGTCTCAGCCAACACCAGCGAGGCGCCGTCCCTGGCAGAGTACATCACGGCGATTTGCACGGCGGGGTTCCGCTCGGCCCCGCCTCAGGAAGCACCGTTCCTCGCCGAGAATGTCGGGGCGATGACGCAGATGATCGTCGGCATGGAGATCAAGCCGTCCGGCCATGTCGATGCCGACTTCGCGGCGATGATGATGCCGCACCACCAGGGTGCCATCGCCATGGCTCAGGCCGAGCTGCGCTTCGGCCACAACGAACAGTTGCGACGGATCGCGCAGGAAATCATCGTCACCCAGCAGCAGGAGATCGCCGCGATGCGATTGGCGCTCGGCCAGCCTTTGCCGTCGTCGGTTGCGGCCCCCGACCAGCCCTCGGATCTGTCGAAAGGGCACCCCCGTTGACCTCAAACGCGGGAATGGATCGATAAATGCCTCGCTTCGGCCCATTCGCCGACCAATTGGGATTTGAAGATGGTGCGATACCTGGGCGAGGTGGAGACCAAGGCAGAGGTCCACAAGCGCCTCTTCGGGATTCTGACCTCTACGCTTCACCGTTGGAAGCACGAGCGACGTTCCCGTCCGGACGGGCCGGGTAGAGCGATGCCGCGGGCCCTAGCCGCGTCGTTGGCGGGAGCGGTCTCGATCGTGCTCAACACGGCAGCGCTGGCTGCGGCTAATCTCGTGCCGCTGGCCACCGCCCATGGCGGGCTGCTCCGCCTTTTGGTTATTCTGACGAGCGGCGCAATCAAAATCCCATCAGGCGGCGCATTCCAGACCGGTTTCCACATCGCGGTCGGCCTTCCGGGGCAGGGTTGGGAAACTGTTGATTGGCCGCCGACACCATCCCGGGCCGAAGCCGGGGTTGGTTGAACTCATCATGCGGCGAGGGGCGGCTGCGGCGGGCGCAGCAATCGGAGGTGGGTCGCCGGCCGGCGCTCGGCAATCCCCCACCCCGCCCTCTCCGCCCCCGCCGGGCGGAGCCGGGCGGAGAGGGAGATCCATCGCGGAACATAGCGGCCTCGGCGGGAGGCAGTTACGCGTCCCACAGGTTGGCGTCGCAGCGCCAGCCGTAGACCGCGGTTGTTGTTGCACATCAAGGTGAACATATATGTTCTGCCGGTGACGAGCGCGGAATTCAAGCGGTGGCTGGAACGCCAGGGAGCGCGCTTTGAGCCGGCCAAAGGCGGGCACCTCTGGGTTATGCTCCGGGGTCGCCGCGCCATCCTGCCGATGCACGGCAGCCGCAAGGAGATGAAATCCGGCACAATCGCCGCGATCAAGGGGCAGCTTGGCCTGACATGAGGACGATATGCGCGCCTATCCCGCCGCTCTGACGCCGGATCCGGATGGCGGCTTCACCGTGACCTTCCGCGACGTTCCGGAAGCGATCACCGAGGGGGACGGTCGAGAGGAGGCTGTTCTGCGCGCCGAGGACGCCCTCGAATTTGCGCTGGCGATGTACATTGCGGCCAAAGAGCCGTTGCCCTCGCAGTCCGAGCCGGAGGCGGGCGAGGTGATGGTGCCGCTTTCCGCACTGGGGATGGCCAAAACCGCGCTCTACGAGGCAATGCGAGAGCAAGGGGTCGGCCGCGCGGAGCTTGCGCGTCGCCTGCGCTGGCACTTGCCCCAGGTCGCCCGTCTGCTCGACCTGCGGCACGGCTCGCGAATGGAACAGGTCGAAGCGGCACTCGCCGCGCTGGGATTGCGGCTTATCGTCGATATCGCCCGCGCCGCCTGATCGAAGGTTAAAAAACTGCGAGCGAGCGGCGAGCTCCGGCGCAGTTCGAAGCAATCTCAGGTCAACAGTGGCTCGTCCGCTCGGGATTGCTTCGTCGCGCGATGCGCAACGACATCCTTCTCTCTCCAACCTGCTCTCGCCCGAGGCCGCGCTTATCGCGTCGGGTGCATTTCGAAGCCGGCCGGGCGGCCGGCGCGCTTTGCGGCGTCCTCGGGCGGCAGCGAGGCGTCCCACAGGTTGGCGTCGAAACGCCAGCCATTGACCCGGTCGGCGGCGCGCGACACGACATGGAGCAGGGGCGGCACCATCTCTTCCGGCTCGACGAGGCGGGGCGCGGTTCCCGCGCGGCTCATCGCCCGCATCTCCTCGGCCATGCCCGGCGTGTTGGCGCCCGCGCCCGGGTTGACGATGTTGACCGTCAGCCCGGTCCCTGCGGTCTCCTTGGCCCAGACCTCGGTCGCCATTTCGAGCGCCGCCTTGGCGGCGCCATAGGGATGCGTGCCGGCACGGTTCATCGTATCGAGCTTGGTCGTGACATTGAAGATGCGGCCCCAGCCGCGCCACCATGGCGGGGGCGACGCGGCGCGCCAGCCGGTCGGCGGCGAGATAATTGGTGGCGACGACGTTCTCGACGATGTCGTCCCGACCTCCCAGAATTTCTGGATCCTCGGCCGGCGATAGCGCGCCGGGTCGATATAGGTGAAGGTCAGCCCGGCATTGTTGACGAGGATCTCGGCCGGCCCGAAGCGCGCCTCGGCCCGCCGCAGATCGGCGACGAGCGTCGAGAAGCGTTCGGCCACGGCTGTGCCGGCGGTCTCGCGCTCGATCTTGGCGACGTCCTCGGCGATGTGGCCGACCGCGAGCACGCGGTGACCTTCGCGCGCCAGGCCCAGCGCCATCGCCCGGCCGAGGCCGGGCAATCCGCCAGCGGGCGGCGGCGCGCAGATTTGGCAGTTTGAAGCAGAGCCGAGGCCGGCGGCAAATGCCGCCTCGTCAGGCGGGTTTTTTCCTGCGGCTATATCGGGGTTGGAGCACTGCAAGGATGAATTCCTCAAGTGCGAGCATCTCCCGATAATCGGCAATCGGGAGAAACTGCGCGACCAACTTTTCGCGGATGTAATGCTTTGCGGCATCACGATCAGCGAACTCAGCGGGCTCCCCTTCACGGGGAGTGGACAGCTGCACGTTAAGACTTGCGCTCTGATTGCCCATCAGATGATTCGCGTACATCCGCTGTCGAAATGAAAGCGTGCTGCCGGCGCGGATGGTCTCGTCCACCGGGCCGTCTGGATCAGATACGCGATAGACACCCTGGCCCCCTGACAGATTGTGCTCAAAGCGGATCATTGGCTGAGCAAGGAGCTGCTCCAGCTGGGCCTCAAAGGCTTTCACACGTTTGGCGTATTTCGGCGGCAACATACTCTGTTTCCCTCCCTCTTCGCGGATCCGAGAATTGGCGACGAAGATTACTGTATTCACCCCCTCCCAAACCCTCCCCCATCAACCCCATCAAAGGGGGAGGGCTTTTTGCGTCCCGCTGAGGCTGCCTCCCGCCCCCTTGATGGGGGCGGACCCCCCACCAATGATCAAGCGAAAAATGCGGGGCGGTAACCCCGCAGAGGGGCGCGCGGTGAAGGTCCAGACCGGGTGGATGCCTGACCGGTCTTTGGGCCGGCAAGGCCGCGAGGAAGCAACCGTTAGCGGCATCGGGAAACGTGACGTAACGATTGCCAATAGGAGCCGGGAGATGCCCGCGCCAGGCTGCGGCAGCGCAGTGTCTCGGAGCGATCGTCCCGCGCCGGGAGGATAGCACCGTGCTTGCTCTGTCAAGGACGCTGCGCGCCGGCTTCGCCGGTGCCGCCGCGTTGCCGGCGGCATCCTTGACTGCCGCTGCGCGCGGTGCTCTGCCGACGGGCAGGTCGGGACGAAGGGATGGTCAGTTTCGATCGAACAAAGGGATGACAGCGGGAGGCTCATGCGGCGGCAGCCTCCGGCGACTTGTAGTTGGGGTCGAACAGGGTTTGCCGCTCGAGCAGGGTACAGGCCACCGACAACAGGCGGTCGGCGACGGTGCGCAGGGCACGGCCGTGGCTGTGGCCACGTGCGCGCAGCGCGGCGTAGCGATCACGGCTGGCCTGATCGTGCTGGGTGGCGACGCGCGCCCAATGATAGAGCGCATTGTCCAGCCGCTTGTTGCACGCGTAGCGGCGCACGACGATGCAGCTCTTACCGCTGCGTCGGGTCACCGGCGCCACCCCGGACAGCAGGCGCAAGGCATGGTAATCTCTCCGCTGCAGAGGCTGCGAGGCCTCGGCGAGCAGCGTGGCGAGGGTGATCCTTCCGAGCCCTGGCATGGATCGCAGGATCGCCACGTCGCGCTGCTCGCAATGCTGCCCCGGCGCGTTCTCCTCGCGGCCTTCCGCCGGTGCGGTTTCCGCGGGCGGGATGAGCTGGTCGCAGAGCTGGTCGAGCTTGCGGTGCGCGGCGTTGAGCTGCTGATTGACCAAGCCGATGCGGGCGGCCACGGCGTCGATATGAGCCGTCGCCGCCGCGACCACGCCGGGCGCCACCGTCAACGGCTTCTGCCGCAAGACCTGCAACACCTCGGCCGCCTGCAGACGGCGGATACGGTGGGCTTTGAGGAGCCGCTCGATTGTCGTAAGGTGCAGCCGGGCGGCCTTCGCCGGGGTCGGCGCCTGGCGCCACAAATCGAGAAACCAAGCGGCCGCGAGCGGTTGGCCAGACGATTGCGTTCGCGCTGCAGATCCTCGGTCATACGCGACCATTCGCGCAGCTCGACAATCACCGGGTCGTCGACCGACAAGCCTCGGAAGGCGTGGCGATCGGTGCGCAGGCTGTCGGCCTGGACCCGCGCGTCGCGCTGATCGTCTTTGGCGCCGGCGACAGTGAAGCGGTCGCGGAACCGGTCGAGCTGTTTGGGGTTGATCGCGTATACCTGGAAACCACGTTCGAGCAGGGTTTCCACGATCGGGCCGTGCGGCACTTCGATCGCCACCGCGATCGCCCCTGGTTCGGCTCCGGTCATCGACGACAACCAGGCGCAGAGCTCCGCCAGCCCGGCGCCGTCATGGTCAAACGCTCGCTCACCAACAATCTTGCCGCCGGCATCGATCAAGCAGGCTTGATGCGTCTTGCTCGCCCAGTCGATGCCGGCAAACCACTCAATCCCTTCCGTCATGATCACACCCTCCTTGCACAGCCGGACCGCCGCGACGACCGTCAGTCCCTGTACCGGCGCTCGAAGCGCAACCTCCCACAGGACTTCCGTCGCGGCCAACCCGCCGGGGTGCAGGTCCGCCCCAGGTGCTCAAGCCACGGGTTGGGGTCGGCGACTCCCGGCGGGTCGGCCCGGTCCGACCAGTCTGAAAGCAGACCGGTTCACGACCGCTTTAAGGGTACAGGGCTGGGCTGGGGGTGACACGATCCGAAGGGACGTCGATAGGAGCGCCCCGTCGATCGGCCAATCCGCGAAATCCGGCTAGGGGCGCGGCACTATTTTTGCCGATGCCCAGCGTCAATTCGCACGGCAAGGCGATTTCAAATTCACGGGCGAGGATCGCGCTGCGGTGCTTCTCGAACGCCTGCGGGCGTTGTCTGCGCCGATTTGGGGCGGCGCGCAGATTCTCTTCGACCTGCTCGGGCGTGGTGGCGCCGGCGAGGCGGCCCGAGCCGTCCATCGGCCGGGCGAATTTGGTGGCCAGCACGATGTCTTTGCGGTGCTGCCCGAGGATCCGGCCGAGGCAGGTCTCGGAGTTGCCGCGCGGGTCGCCATAGATGTCGGCCGCGTCAATGTCGTCGATTGACCAAAGCCGATCGGAGACGCCGGCTGCCATCGCCGGGGTGAGCGTGCCGAGGCTCTTGTGCTGGCGAACGAAATTGTAGAACCCAAAATAGGGTGCCAGCGCTCTCTTTGTTTGGCCGTGTTCGTGCTGTATCAGGCTAATAAGGTGAACCTAATATGAATGGCGCTCCGACGACGCCGCCAGACGGTCGGGGCTCCCGTAATCAGGAGGACGTTGAGCGTCGGATCGCCCGTCTAAACGCGCTGAATCATGCCACCAGACTCGCCCTGCCCGTAGCGACGGCTTTCGCGGCCGTAGGAGCGATAACAGCTCCGGTTATATTTCCAGCTGCAGCCGCTGTGGTTGCGGCCGTTGTTGCGGCCAGCGGAGCGTTTGTCCGCCATAAACGGAAAGAATTGGAGAATGAGATCAAAGAGTTGAAAGCTCAGGGCGAGATCGAGCCGGATACACTGGCAAGACTCTCCTCTGAGGCGAATCGCCTCACCGTCAGCGGTCCAGGAACCACGCCATAACGCACCCAAAGATTTGAAACTGAGTCACTGCCCGCCGGCCGCGGTGGTGGCTTTTCACCGTCTTGCCGTCTATGCTGGCACGCAGACGGCGCAGACATCGTCACGGCCCGGACACCATGAAACGACATTCGGGGCTGGGTTTGAAGATCCGCATCGCGGTGGCGGGCTTGGTCATCTCGACGCTCGGTCTCGCCGCTGCCGCCGCCGCCCCGCCGGGCGGGAGCCATGTGACGGTGATCCTCGATTTCGGCGACAGCCTGACGGCGGGCTTAGGCCTGCCCGCGGGCCAAGCGTTTCCGGCGCGCCTCCAGGCGTGGCTCTGCCGTCAGGGGTTTGCCGTTCACGTCGTCGACGCCGGGGTGTCCGGCGATACCACCGCGGGCGGTCTCTCCCGGCTCGACTGGGCGCTCGCCGACAAGCCCGACCTCGTGATCCTGGCCTTGGGTGCCAACGACGCGCTGCGCGGCATCGATCCCGCGACCGTGCGCGCCAATCTCGACAAGATGATCCGGAAAAGCAAAGCGGCCGGCGCCAAACTCCTGCTCCTCGGCATGCGGGCGCCGGCCAACTGGGGCGAGCCCTATCGCCGCGAATTCGATCGCATCTTTCCCGATCTGGCGCAGGCATATCGGGTGCCGCTCTATCCGTTCTTTCTCGAAGGAGTTGCGATGCAGCCGGAGCTCAATCAGAAGGATGGTCTCCATCCGAATGCCCGCGGCGTCGCCGTCATGGTCGAGCATGTGGGGCCCGTCGTCGCCCGGGTGCTCGGCCGCCCCGCGGGGGGCGGCTCGTGAGCGCGCGGTTTGCCGCCGCCGCCGCCGCCGGCGACCCCGCCGGCCTGGCGCGGCGCTGCCTCGCAGGGCTCTCGCCGGTCGCCGACGCGACCCTCGGGATTCTCTATGTGACCGAGGCGGCGGCACCGCATCTGCCGGCACTGATCGCCGAGCTCGTCGCCAATTCGGGCGTGCGTTCGTGGGTCGGCGGGGTCGGCCTCGGCGTGTCGTCGGCGACGAGCGAGGTGTTCGACGGGCCGGCGATCGTGGCGATGGTCGCGGCATTGCCAAAAGACAAGTTCCGGGTCTTCGCGCCGACCGCCGATCCGGGCTCGGACCTGCCGCGCCGGCACAGCGCCTGGATCGACACCGAGCAGCCGAGCCTGGCGCTCGTCCATGCCGATCCGCGCTGTCCCGATCTCTTGAAGGCGGCGGTCGACGCCGCCGCGGCGAGCGGCGCCTTCCTCGTCGGCGGCCTCGTCTCGCACCGCTGCGAGAACCCGCTCGTGGCCTGCATCGCCGGCGGCGAGGGCCTCGGCCGCGACGGTCTCGCCGGCGTCATGCTGGCGCCGGAGATCGCGGTCGCCACCTCGCTGACCCAGGGCTGCACGCCGATCGGCCCGGTGCGGCGGATCGACGAGGCGCGCGACAATGTGGTGATGGTGATCGACGGCCGCCCGGCGTTCGACGCGTTGCGCGCGGATATGGGTCCGGCGCTGGCGCAGGATTTGCGCCGCGCCGGCGGGCTGATCTTTGCCGGGTTGCCGGTCCGCGGCTCGGATACCGGCGACTATCTGGTGCGCAATCTCTTGGCGGTCGATCCGGGCCGCGGCTGGGTCGTGCTCGGCGCCGAGATCGGCCCCGGCGACCCGATCCTCTTCTGTCGCCGCGACCCGGAGAGCGCGCGGCGCGACATGGTCCGCATGGTGCGCCAGCTCGCCGGCCGGCTCACCGCACCGCCCAAGGCCGGGATCTATGTCAGCTGCGTCGCCCGCGGCGCCTCGCTGTTCGGCGAGCCGGGGGTCGAGACCGGGCTGATCCGCGACCATCTCGGCGACTTTCCGCTGATCGGCTTCTTCGCCAACGGCGAGATCTCGCGCGATCGGCTCTATGGCCACACCGGCGTCCTGACCCTCTTTACCTGAGAGCTTGTGAAGGAATTGGTCGCCGCGTCGGAAACCCCGCTGCATCACTGCCGTGCGTCGTTCGAGACGCGCTCGGAGCCTGTCCTCGCCCTTCGAGACGCCGCTGCAGGCGGCGGCTCCCTCAGGAGACGCACGGTGCCGATCCAGCTATCTTGGTAATCCTTCACATCCTCTGAGCCGATGCTCCGCCTCTTTGTCGGCATCCCGTTCCCGCCGGAACTCAAATTGCGGCTGTCGCAGCTCTGCGCCGGCGTGCCGGGCGCCAAATGGGTCGACCCCGGCAATTTCCACCTGACGCTGCGCTTCATCGGCGAGGTCGGCGAAGACCTCGCGGCCGACATCGACGCGGCGCTGTCGCGGTTGCGGGCGCGCCCCTTTGTCCTGCAGCTCGCCGGCACCGGCGCGTTCGGCAATGGTGGTGCGGCGCGCAGCCTGTGGGTCGGCGTCGAGAGCAACCCGCCGCTGGCGGCGTTGCGCGACAAGATCGAGCAGGCGCTGGTGCGCACCGGACTGCCGCCCGAACCGCGCAAATTCTCGCCCCACGTCACCCTGGCGCGGCTCAAATACCCGGCACCCGACCGGATCGCGGGGTTTCTCGCGGCCTCGGCGCAGTTCCGCGCCGACCCGCTCGAGGTCGACAGCTTCAGCCTGATCGCCAGCCTGCAAACCAAGGCCGGCTCGGTCTATGAGGACCAGGCCGATTATCGGCTGCAGCCCTGATCGAATGCGGGAGGGTAGGATGGCCCATTGGCTCTTGAAATCGGAACCCTCGAGCTATTCGTGGGAGCGTCTCGTCGCCGACGGCCGCACCTATTGGGATGGGGTGCGGAACCCGCAGGCCTTGAGCAACCTGCGGGCGATGCGGCAGGGCGACCGCGCCTTTTTTTATCATTCGGGCGCCGGCAAGGACATCGTCGGCGTGGCCGAGGTGGTCCGGCCCTTCTACCCCGATCCCGCCGACAAGAGCGGCAAGCTCGGGATGGTCGACATCGCCCCGGTGATGCCGGTCAAAAACCCGGTCAGCCTCGCGGCGATCAAGGCCAACCCCGAACTCGCCGGCCTCTCGCTGATCCGCCAGTCGCGGCTCTCGGTCTGTCCGGTCGGCGAGCGCGAATGGGCGGTGATCTGCGGCATGGCCGGCATCCCGGCCTGAGCCGGCCGGCGGCACCCGCAGCAGGGGTCAGGGCACCACTCTGAACACCGTGCCGCAGTGGCAGCCGCCGCCGCCGTACAAGGTCGTGCCGTAGAGCGCGCCGCTCGCGTCCATGATCAGGCCGGCATAGGGGGAGACGCCGTCGGTGGCGCCCGTGAACGAGAACAGCACCGTCTCGGTCCAAAGGGTCTCGCCCGACGACGGCGGGACCAGCTTGAACACCGTGCCGTAATCGCCGCCGCCACCATTCGAGGTCGTGCCGTAGAGCGCGCCGCTCGCATCCATGATCAGGCCGGCGGCAGGATTGGCGCCGTCGCCGCCGGTGAACGCGTAGAGCACCGTCTCGGTCCAGCGGGTCTCGCCCGACTCCGGCGGCGACAGAGTGAACACCGTGCCGCAGCCGGTGGGATGGCAAGCGCGGTTCCCGCCGCCCTCTGAGGTCGTGCCGTAGAGCACGCCGCTCGCGTCCATGATCAGGCCGGCATAGGGGGCGCGGCCGCTGCTGCCTTCGTCGAACCGGTACAGCACTCTCTCGGTCCAGCGGGTCTCGCCGGTCGCCGGCGGGGTCAGCTTGAACACCGTGCCGCAGCCAATGCCCAGGCATTCCGCACTGCCGCCCGCAGCCGTCGTTCCGTAGAGGGCGCCGCTCGCATCCATGATCACGCCGGCGCCAAAGGGAGCGGCTCCGTCGGCACCGCTCGCGAACGCGTGGAGCACCCTCTCGGTCCAGCGGGTTTTGCCGGCCGCCGGCGGCGTCAGCTTGTACACCGTGCCGCAACCGCTGTGGCAGCCAACACCGCTGTTGCCGCCGGAGGTCGTGCCGTAGAGGGCGCCGCTCGCGTCCATGATCAGGCCGGCAGCGGGATTGGCGCCGTCGGTGCCTCCCTTGAACCGGTACAGCACTTTCTCGGTCCAGCGGGGTTCGCCCGACGCCGGCCGAATTAGCGTGAACACGGTGCCGCAGCCGTTGTTGGGGTTGCAAGGGCCGTTCCCGCCGTCATAGGTCGTACCGTAGAGAGCGCCGCTCGCATCCATGATCAGGCCCGCCAAGGGTGCGCTTCCGTCATCGCCGCCCCTGAAGGTGTGCAGTGTGGTCTCGCTCCACCCGGTCTTACCGGGGCCGGGCGGAGCCAGCATGAACACTGTGCCGCTGCCCGAGGTTGTCCCCGTGGTTGTCCCATAGAGCGCGCCGTTGCCGTCGATAACGAGGCCGGCATAGGGAAAGCTACTGGCCCCGCCGTGAAAGGCGTAGAGTACCGTCTCCTGCGGTGCTGCCGCGGCCGGGAAGCCGATCAGACTCGTCAAGGCGATCGCTGCGCCGAGACCGGCAGCTCGCCTCACCGATCGGCGCGGCAGCGCCCGGGTGGCGGTATGATCGCTCGGAACTTTGCTGTGCAGCATGACGGTTCCTCCTCGCGGCTCCAAGCCAACCGACCGAGTAGAACCTGATGCGGCGCCGCCGGCTTCGGTGTGAGGCCGATCACACGGCAACGCCTTTTTTCGTCGGCGCGCGCGACCGAACTCGCCGCGGCGCCGGGGTGCATGTTACCAGCCCGTCCCAACGACCGGAGCGGCAAGCTCGGCATGGTCCACATCGCCCCGATGATGCCGGTCAAAACCCCCGTCGGCGACCGCGAATGGGCGGTGATCTGCGGCATGGCCGGCATCCGGGCGTAATGTCAGCGGACGGGAGAGCAGATCGCCCGGCGTGTCATCTGCTCTGGCTCTCTTTTTCCCTTTGCGCCTTGCGTTCGGCGATCCAGGACTTCACCTGGTCGTAGTAGTTGGCGAGATAGTACTCGGCGATGTCGTCGGCGGTGGTGGCCCAGACGCCGTCATGCCCAAGGATGTAGCGCAGCGCTTCGTCGAGATGCTTGGCCGCGTTGGGCCGGCCGATATTGTGCGGATGGAGCGCCAAGCACATCACGCGTCCGTTCTCCGCGCCCTCGCGATAGAGCGTGTCGAACTGATCCTTGATCACCTGCTGGAAGTAATCCGCCTCGCGGTTCCAGTCGAGCATGGCGGCGTCGTTGGTCTGACCGGTATAGGGGACGAAGATGAATTTCTGACCGCCACGCACATTGATGGGCCAAGGCTGGTCGTCAATGATCCATGACGTGTGGTAGAGGCAGCCCGCCTCGGCCATCAGATCGTCCGTGCGCACCGTGTAGCCCGCTCCGCCGCCGAGCCGTCCTTTCAGTCGCTTGCCGGTCATCTCCTTGAGATGGGTGATGAAGTCCTGCCAGTAGGCGCGCTCCTGCGCCTCGGCAAGGTCGTAGATCGGCCGGCTATTGTAGAGGCCATGCGCCATGTAGTCCCAATCGGCGGCAATCATGGCGTCCTTGATCTCGCGGAAGTGGTCGAGGATCTCGAGGTTGAGGCAGCAGCAGGCGCGCACCTTGTTCTTGTTCAGAACGTCGAGCATGCGCCAGAAGCCGACGCGGTTGCCGTAATCCATCCGCGAATAGAACGGAATATCTGGCCGGGTTGGCCGATTCTCCGGCAGGTATTCGAAGAACTCCATGTTCGGCGCGACCCAGAACGCGACCCGGGCGTTGTTGGGCCATCGAACGATCGGGCGGTCGTTTATCGGGGCATAGTCGAAACGCCCGGGTGCCAATGTCATGGATCGTCTCCGTTTGCCTGCAAATCGGACGCGCCGATCCGGCCGCTAATCCGAGTGCGACCTGAACCAGTCGATAATCTGGCCCCCGGTGGTCTTCCAGACGCCCTGGCGGCCGCCGATATGGCCGAGCACCTCGTCGAGGTGCCGGATGCGCCAGGGCTGGCCCATGATCCAGGGATGCAGGTGCAGCACCATCATCCGCCCGGTGGTTGCACCGTCGGCATAGAGGCCGTCGAACCACTCGCGCCACAGCAGGTTCACCTCGTTGATCGTCCGCCGGCCGTGCACGTGGATGTAGTTGTCGTCGAGATAGGCGTTCACTCCGAGGGCGTAGAGCTCGCCCGTCTTCGGGGTCAGCCGGTAGGGCTGCTCGTCGTTGCCCCAATCGCAGAGGTAGCGAATGCCTTCGGCGGCGAGCAGGTCGGGGGTGTTGGGCGTCTCCTGGAAGTCGGGGCCAGACCAGCCGACCGGGCGCGTTCCGGTCGCGCTTTCGACCGCGTCGATCGAGGTGCGGAGATATTCACGTTCCTCGTGCTCGGACATGCCGATGTGGATAATGCGCCGGCGCGACAGCCCGTGCGCGATGAACTCGGCGCCGCGTCTCCGGCCCTCCTCGACGAGCGTCGGATAATGGTCGGCCACCGCCTTGTCGAGCGCGAGGGTCGGCGTAATGCCGTACTTGTCCAGCACGGCGAGAATGCGGAAAATCCCGACCCTGTTGCCGTATTCATGGTTGCCGAAGCCGCCGATATCGGGGAATTGCGGCTGGTTGCCGGTCCACAGCCCCTCGGGACCGCCCATCGGGCTCACCGGCGCTGGCGTACCGGCCGGCACCTCCCAATCCCAATGCTCAAGGTTGACGATGACCGCCAGGGCGACGCGAGCATTGTCCGGCCATCGGAGAACGGGGCGAGCGACAATCGGTGACCAGCGATAAAAGTCCTGGTCCATGCCGTAGGCGCGCTTCGCGGGCATCGGTCGCTCCAGTTCTTTCGTGGCGGCCGACTATGACACACCGCGACCGATCGCGCCGCACATCCGGCGAGGCATCGGTTGCGCGCTCCGCACCCCGAGCTTGGCGTTAGGCCTATGCTCTTGCAGGAAGGCGTCCAGGCGACCCGTAACGATCGGACCATGTTCGACATGCTCGAGCGGTGCCGCCGCCGGCCGGTCGTCGGGGGTGGCAGGACGCATCCGTGATCTCCATATCCGGCAACCGATGTCGCCAGCGCCGCGTCTGATCATGGCCGCCGAGCTCCGCCGCAAGCGCCTCCTCTACCGCTCCTGGCACCGCGGCACGCGCGAGGGCGACCTGATCCCTGGGCGCTTTGCCGCGGCCTATCTCGCCCGCTTCGATGACGCCCAGCTCGACCGCTATGAGACGCTGATCGACTGCGCCGACGCCGATCTCGTCGGCTGGGTCGCCGGCCGCGCCGCACCGCCCGTGGTGCTCGACCACGACGTCACGCGCCTGCTGCTCGCCTTCGCCAATTCCGCGTCCGCGCCGTGCGAATGATCGCCGGGCTGGCGCGCTCGCTGGCCGAGCGGCCGCGCCCGGTCGCCCTCTTCGGCGCGCCCGACGGCTTCGACGCCGCCGCGATCGGCCGGATCGCCGGCGCCGGCCCGCGGCGAACCGCATGGCTCCACGTCTGCCGCGACGACGGCCGGCTGGCGCGCTTTGGCGCCGCCCTCGCCTTCTTTCATCCCGAGCTCGAAAGCCTGCGCTTTCCGGGCTGGGACTGCCTGCCTCACGACTGGGTGTCGCCGAACGCGGAGATCGTCAGCCGGCGCATCGACGCCCTGACCCGCCTCGCGACCGGCCCCCCTCCTGCCCCTCCCCCGCAAGCGGGGGAGGGGCAGGAGGGGGCGACGCCGCTCGTCGTAAGGTAGTTGCGGCCGACCCCGTCGCCGCGCGCCGCCGCGACCAATTTGCGCACGGCGTCGAGCTGGTGGTAGCGCGGGAACACCAGGGTTTCGCTGACCACCCGCCGCGTCCCCGCGGCGCCGTCATCGACCTTCTCGTCCTTCCGCTCGACGAACATGAAATGCCCGAGAATGTCGAGCAGGCTGTCGCGCGCCAGCACCTCCTCCCATAGGTAGCCGGTGCGGCAGCTCGGCGGGTTCGGCGGGTTGCCGGCGCCGCATTCGACGGCACCGGGATGGCTGCCGCGATTGAACGGCAGGAAATGCGCCGTCGCCTTTGCAAGACGCGTCGTCATATGGACTCCGTCCGGATCGGCGGCGAAATGGACGAGCGCGCGCTTCTTGAAGGTGAAGAGCGGTGCACGCGGATCTCGGCTGTCCTGATATTGCTTGACCGCGTGTCGCCAACTCTGCCCGGTAGCCGGGTTTTTTCAACTCGCAAGTCGCAACCGGCAAGCCGTTGACGGCAAGAACCAGGTCGACCGTGTCGTTTTTGCCCGGATGGCACGGCACCTGCCGGGTGACCGTCAGCCGGTTCTGCGCATAAAGCCGCAATACCTCGTCGTTCAGTCCGTGCGCCCGGTTTGAAATAGGCGAGCCGGAAGGTGCGGCCAAAGAACTTGAAGCCGTGCCGCAGCACATGCAGCGTGCCTTTGAGGTCGAGCTCCTTGGCGACCGCCTCGGTCAGCAGGGTCTCGAGCCCGCTGCCCTGCAAGGTCCGCATATCGGCCCACAGCTGGGGCTGGGTTTCGGCGATAAATGCCAGCGCTCGCGCAGGAAACAACGCGATCTCGACATCGCATTCCGCCAGATCGCCGCGTTGCCAACCGGATGGGCCGAGCAATATCTGCTCGACCTGCGTCTCGAATGCGTATTCGTCGATCTGGCCGGACAAGTGCCGTCCTTCGATGCCCTGGCGGGTCGACCGGAATGGTCGATCGCTGACCAATGGTGTTATACCAGGTTTGCCTTCGGCCGGGCTTGTTGCGGCCATCTCGGAGTTGACCGGTGACGAAGCTCCTCGAACAGGCGATCGAGAAGATCCGCGAACTCCCCGACGCCGATCAGGGCGACGCGGCCGAGTGGCTGCTGATCGTTGCATCGCGCGCGACCGCACCAGAAAAGCTCGACGGTGCGACGCGGGCAGCGGTGCGCGAGGGATTGGCGCAGGCGCGCCGCGGCGAGTTTGCCGCTGACGACGAGATCGCGGCGATTTTCGATTTCCCTCGCCGCGAGGGATGAGAATTCGCTACGCGGTCCGCGCTCGCGCGGATCTCGCGGAAATTCGGTCGTACCTGTGGGAGCCGTCGCCATCCTTTGGCGGCGCGGGCCAGGATACCCGCGCCCGCATTTCCCCAATTGTGGAAAACCACGCACCCACAAATGTGGGCAGCACCTTCGGTTCCGTTCGTCCCAAAAGGCTCCTACGGTTCCCCAAATTTTGGTTCCACGCCGGGGGGTAGAAAGCGAAGATCTACGACCCGTGACCTCTTCACGCCCGCATAGCGTCAGAGCGTCAGAAGCCGAGCGCATTATCGACGCCCCATCGGCTATTGCCGGGCCGTCCTGACTACCCAGTCCCGTCAACCTTCAGGTCTCCGCCTCGGTCAGCGAGTTCGATAGACCGATGGGCCCATCGACGTTCCGAGCCGGGATATCTTCTAATGTGTCCGCATACTCGTTCGTCTCAGGGTTCCAGTAAGCATATGACCATTGGTCACCGGCAGCCACAATCTGATCGGCAGGCACCATCGGCCTGACCCCGCCGGTCGATTTATATCGGTAGTAAAGCTTGAGCTTCCCGTCCTCATCTGGAACCAGTTCTGGATTCAAAATCTCTATGTCGAGCAAAACGCCCTGCGAACCTCGACGACATACCACGCTGCCGGGCGCGTATACCTGCAACCATCCCGGCGCACCTTTCGTTGACTCGGTCTGCGACAATCCCTCAATGTCATCGCCTTGCAGCCCAAGCTTCCCAAACCACCCCTCGAACGCCTGCACCATTTCCGACGGCAGAAGGTCTTGCTCGTCCGGGGTCATCGATATGGCTGCATTGAGGCGTTCAAGCAGCGTGCCGAGACGCGTGTATGCTGGTTCGCTAAGGCGAAGGCTGCCATGGGTAGCGTCGTAAATTACGATCGCATCCACCACCACGCCGCGCCGTCCGTCGCGGACCACAGCAATATTCGTGGCAGCGCAATCTACATCAGTGGGTGAGACGCTATACTCGCGGCGCATTAATTCGGTGAGGGCTTCCGCCACCCGTGCCTTCACCCCTTTCTGGGTGAACCACGGTTCCGGTATCTGAAAGAAGACACCAGTGGTGCGAAACTCTCGCGTCTTGGCTCGCATGTTTGGGTCTTCCGCTTGCAGATCGCGGTAAAGCTTCCGCTCGCCGCCGCCAACTTGAAAGCCTTCGACTCAGACAACCCGGATCACCTTTCCGAAAACGACCTTCGACGATACCGTCATTTTCCAAACTGACGTTTACGAATGTCCGTAAAAACGGTTTTGGAAATGCTCGCGAATTTGTCGGCGCTACCCGGATTGCCCGTTCCCAGGTGGTGCTGCGCCATTCAAACACCTTCCATCCCTGAGCCATATGGAGATAGATCGCACCAGGGAACGCCTCACGGAGCGCTTGTTGCAGGTTAAGGGTGCCGACGCGGCGCTGCGGTGCGGTTTGGACTATGAACCCTTCCTCCGCCACACTGCGCAATGGGTATTGATAATGCGGTGCGTCGCCGCCGATGCGGTGTATTGGGTCGAATTCTCGCGGACGAGCAGCCGGACTGCCGACGTACAACAAAGGTATTTTTAGATGATGCGACCGTGTGGGAGGCTGAACCGCGTATCAACCAGGAATTTGCGTCTGCTCTAGGCACTAATGTATTGCTTGGCCTTTATACAATTCGGGTCGCGCAGTCTTGTGCAGAGAAAATAGAAAGCCTTTTGAACGAACTTTCGGTGTCTGAGAAAACGAGAGGCATATAGGGTGCATTCTAAACAAGACTAAACTCCAACGTGCTCCGAAGCCGCTTGCCCGAGGGTGCTCTGGTCGGCACGGTCGACAAATTCCAGGGCCAGGAAGCCGCCGTCGTGCTGATCTCTATGGCTACATCGTCGGGGGACGACCTGCCCCGGCAGATCGAGTTCCTCTACTCGCGCAACCGGCCGAATGTCGCCATCTCTCGCGCTCGGTGCCTCGCGATCATAGTCGCTTCGCCGCGGCTTCTGGAGACATCCTGTTCGACGATCGACCAACTGCGGCTGGTCAATGGTGCCGGCTTAGAAACCGGTTTAGAAGGAGCAGAACATGCGCATCACCTTCACCCAGGTCAAGATCGAACAGCTGCAGCCGCCGAGCAACGGCAAGCCGTCGGCGACGTTCTGGGATAGCAACCTTGCGGGCTTCGGGATCAGGGTCTCGAAGTTCAGGAAGACGTGGATCGCCGCCTACACCGTCGCCGGCGGCAAGCAGGTGATGGAGAGCCTCGCGACCACCGACCTGGTGCCGAAGCTCGACGATGCCCGCGAACGCCAAGGCCTCGATCGAGCGCGCGCACAACGGCATCAACCCGGTCGCGGCGCGGCGGCAGGAGGCGGTCAAGGTCAAGGTCGAGGCGGCGGCGCGAGCGATGAATTTTCGCGCTGGCCGATGCCTACATCGAGCGCTACGCGGAGCCGAAGACGAAGCCGCGCACCTTGATCGAGACCAGGCGGCAATTGGAGAAGGCTGCGGTCTATTTTGGCGACAAGCCGGTGCGCGATCTCGACGAGGCGGACATCGCGGCGCTGATCGAGGTGCGCACCCGGAAGGCGCTGCGGGCGCGGACCCAGGGCCGCTCCGAGGCGGACAATTGCCTCGTGATCATCCGGCGGTGCCTGCGCTGGGCGAAGAAGACGGTCAACCCGGACACCCGCCAGCGCTATATCGCCGCCGATGTCTCGGCCGATATCGAGCGGCCGTTGGCCAAACACCGCGGGCGCGACCGGGTGCTGACCCATCCCGAGATCCTCCAGTTGTGGCACGGCTGCGGTGCCCTCGGGTATCCCTTCGGGCCGTTGATCAAGCTGCTCGTATTGACCGGGCAGCGGCGCTCCGAGGTGGCGGGGATGACCTGGAGCGAGGTCGATATCGAGCGGCGGGTGTGGCACCTCCCTGGTGCGCGCACCAAGAACAGCCACCCGAATGACATCCATTTGAGCGATCTGGCGCTCGCCGTCATCCGCGCGATCCCGAGGACACCACCATTGCCCAAGAAGCCCGACTTCGTCTTCACCACGACGAGGTGCGGGCCGGTCAGCGGCTTTGCCCTCGTCAAAGAGCGGCTCAACGACAAGCTCGGGGTCTCCGATTGGACCTTGCACGATCTGCGCCGCACCATGGTGTCCAATATGGCGCGGCTCGGCGTGCGCATTGAAGTGGCCGACAAGATCTTGAACCACGTCTCGGGCAAGCTCGGCGGCATTGTCGGTGTATACCTAAAGTACGAATTCGCGCCCGAGCGCAAGGCGGCCCTCGACGCCTGGTCGGAGTTTGTCGCGGATCTGACCCGGCTGCGCCGGCCGCAACAGGAGCAATTATTGGCCGCGGAGTGACAGGGGTCCACATGGACTATTTCGCGAAATGTAATCGGAGGGCTGCCAAGCTCTGGGCGGATAGTGGAACATCCACTGTTATTAGACGGCACCAAGGGTTTAAGGAAGTATTCAAACCAAAAAATTTTTTCACGCTTGTCGCGTGCTGGTGCTGCCGGTGGTTCGGCAGTTGTCACCGCAGCCGCAGGCACTGCTGCATTTGCCAAGCCCTCTCCGATATCCGTGCTGGCTGCCGTAGCCGGAACGGCGCGCGCCGCACCGGGAGGTCTATAAGTCGGAAAATCTACCTGCCCTTGGCGAAGCTGGAAGGCAAAATCTTTTGGCGACTTACCTTGATCAAAATCGATCAAGGCTACCTGCGCCACACGCGGTGTCAGATACGTATATCGCAAGCCACGCTCCGCATCGCTCCAACCTCTTCGAGTTCGCGCGCCCGCAGGGCCTCGCGCGCCGGGGCGGCTTCCTGCTCGGGGGGATCTCGCCAGAAATCTGAAATCTGGCGAGGTTCCCTAAGGGCCTAAATATTGGACGGTACCACAGTAGTGGACACACCATTCTATATGTGGTCGATTGCGGACGTGTGGGAATGGTTTGTCCACATACCTGTATTAGGCTTCATACTGGTGGTGATATTAGCGTTGTTCGTTATTTTTATTTACATGGCCCATCAGGGATTTTTTGAGTGACCTGAGGCAAAATTGGACCGGCAACTCGGTTTATCAACGTTGGTAAACCGGCGGCCGACGGTTTTCCGCCAGTTTTGACGCCGTGCCTTGGGAGTAGACGCTGCTGGCGCTGATTTTCGCCTAGGAAAGCCTGCCGTCCGGCCGAAACCAACGCGGTTTTTTCTACGCGCATTCACGGGGACGCATGATTTCGCCGGCGCCGGGGCGCCCGCGGCATCATCATCGCCCGGCCCTACGAGGTCGCCGCCACCGGCACCCGTCCGGGGAAAAATAGCTCCACGCCTTCCCGCCTCGGGCATTTGATCCGCGTATATTTAATATGACCGGATTTGGAACCGGAACGAATGAAGCGAATGGCGGATCTGCGCGACAGGTTCGGGCCGTAGAGTTCACCGATGGCCTCATTGTGGCCGCGGCTTCAGCGTCTGCGCGGCGCCGCCCACGTGTGACGGCTGTCGAGGAGGCCGCTGCGGAGCCCGGAGGGCGCTTGGTCCCTTGTGCGTCAGGTGTGACTTAGGTCACATCTCTTGCAACCGCACGTGTTCGTTTTTTTCTTGACTGCGGAACAGCCGAGGGCGCCAAATAGGCCGTCGGTGCTGTTTGGCTGAAGGACCTCGTTCCTTCGGAACTGCAGCGACCGACAGCCAACCGGTGCCGGAAAGAGCGCCGGCCGCGATGAAATTCCAGCGGGAGGAGTGTTCAAATGCAATCTCGTACACGTTTTCTATCCACCTTGCCGTTCACGCTTGGCCTTGCCCTGGCGTTCAATACTGCCGCAATAGCCGGGGATTTGCCCAAGGAAGGGACATTCAGCGCGACATATTCTAGCGCTGGGACGTTCAAACCCTCCCCGATCGGCAAGAAGTGGCTGGCCGGCGCTTGGGACGAAAACGGCTTGAGCGTAGGCACCGGGCTGTTCGACCACATGACGTGGCACTGCTGGGGCTTGGCAGACATAGTAAATAGCATGAATGAGTGGCGCGGCTATTGCGTGGCGACCGACCCCACGGGAGATCAGGTGGCTAGCGATGTCGCCAGCGATGGGAAGTACCCTTCAGACGCCAAGAGTTACAAGGGGACGGGCAATTTTGCTACGGGAACCGGGAAGTATGCCGGCATCAGCGGCAGTTTTGCGTTTGTCGGCCATGGCCCGGAGTTCCGGACGGCGGCTGAGGGAACCTATGCCCAATACGGTACTATCCAGGGCAGCTACAAGCTCCCGTAATCGCGCCGAGGGAAGCAAGCCCCGCCCGGCGTAGAGCCGCGGCGGGGGCAGGGTGAGAGTTCGCTGTCGCTGATCCAACTACTCGACGGCCGCAACCGGTTCGATGCCCTCGACCGGCTCGGCTACCGCTTCGCCCATCCGCCAGGGCGCGGGCCGTTCGTGCGCGATCCCCGGCCTTGCCTTCTATGAACCCCAGGATTAGCGTCGTACCGCCTGCGGCCCGGCGATCCACGCCTCTATTATGACGCGGCCAACGGGACGATTACGTGCCATACGCAGACAACTCCGGGATCAGCATCCATTATGAGGTCGAGGGCACCGGCCCGGCTTTGGTCCTTCAGCATGGCTTCACGCAGTGCCTGAAAGATTGGTCGGAGTGCGGCTATGTCGCGGCACTCCGGACAAGATACCGGCTGATCCTGATCGATGCGCGAGGGCATGGCGGCAGCGACAAACCGTATGACGAGGGGTCCTATGCGCTCGACCGTCTAGTAGCCGACGTGACCACCGTGCTCGATGCTGTGGGTGTCGAAAAGGCCCATTTCTGGGGCTATTCGATGGGTGGCTGGATCGGCTTTGGTATGGCAAGGCATGCGGCGCATAGGGTCGATGCACTGGTGATCGGCGGTCAGCATCCCTTTGCACGCGATATGGCGACGTATCGGCAATTGATGCGCGACGGGATCACCGGCGGTGGTGGCGCCTTTGTCGCTGCAGTCGAAAAAATGGCCGAGCCGCTACCAGGCGCCTTCGCGGCCCGTCTGCGCGCGGCCGATCTCAAAGCCTACCTAGCGGTGGCGCAAGACCGGTCCAGTCTGGAGTACATGCTGGAGAGCATGACTATGCCGTGTTGCGTTTATATGGGGGAGCCCGACCCGATTTTCGCCCAGGCGAAAGCGGCAAGCGGCCGAATTCCGAATGCGCGGTTCTTCTCCCTGCCGGGGCTTTCGCATTTGCAGGCGTTCTCCGAGAGCGGGCGTGTGTTGCCACCGGTCATGGATTTCCTTCGCGCTATCGATGACAAAGTGCGGGATCAATAAGCAGAGCAGACTACCGGCATTCGAGCAAGACTACGAGGCGCGAAGCAGAAACCCTATTGAACGGCCAGTTCGAGCCCATGGCCGGCGATCCTGATCGAGCTTAAAATGATGGACTAAACGATGGGCTGGGCATGCCGGCCTATTGATCGGCCGCCGATCTCAGAGCGCCGCGCCGCAGCGCGCGTCAGCCGATCAGCGTTGCCCTGGAGGCGGGGCGGTCGGGGTGGCCGAACCGCCGGCCGCGGCGCCGCCGCTCAACGCGCCGATCGCCTGGTGGCACGGTGCCGTCAGCCTCGGCATGTTCTGCTTCAGGCAGTTGAGCGCCGCAGGGCCGCCCGTCGGCACGGTGCGGCAATAGGTCTGGTAATCGCCGGGACAGGCCTGGCGGATGGCGTCGATCTGCGCCTGGGTCGCCTGTTGCGCCGATGCCAGCGACGACAGCAGAGACAGCGCCGTCCCGAGCAGGCAAAGACAGGCACGGTATCGCACGACAAGTCTTTTCACCATCGTTCCCTCGCTACCAACCGAGTTCGCCGCGGTATAGGGTAGCCTAGCTATCTTTGACGATTGCCGTCAATATGGCGGAAGCCCTAGCCATTATGGCAGCCGTGCGCCGGCACACGGGTGTCCGATCCAGGCGAGGTATGGCAGCGCTGCCAAACCTCCACAAGCTATTGATGGCATTGTTGAAACCCAGTTTTAAGAGCCGAACACAATCAATGCCCTCGCCGCGGCGCAAAACAAAAGCCGATTGCCTTGCCGGTTCGAGCCCGGTGCATTGCCCGCAATAGCCGCAAGCACCTCGACATCCTGATCATTTTTGGCAAGGCGCCGCAGGCTCGGCACAATGGCGCAATGATCAGTTCATCGTTCGTGGTTTCGGGCAATATCATCGGCCAGGGCTTGCCATTGACGGCATGCTCGCCGTCAATATGGACATCACACAGAAAGCATGCGACCGGGTCGGCGCCGTCCCAGATCTCGCGCAACCAGTCACGCGCCTCCTGATCGCCGTTTCGGGCGCGGCGATCGAGATCGTTGAACGCTGCCCTGGCGATGCTTTTCAGATCGAGGACGGCCATGGCTCAATTTGAAAGGCGGCCCGGTCACTCGGAAACCGGGCCGCCCCGCGCGCTTCCATTGTGCGGGATCATTGGTGTCGCGGCATCCCGCCATTTTGCCGCGCCCGCCGGTGCCGAGCCGGCGCTACGGCCGGGTCCCCGAGATCGGCGACATCGCGCGCCGCGCGACGCGGATCGTCGGCGAAAATTGGGACGCGGTGCGCAAACTGGCCGTCGCGCTCATGAAGCAGGGCGAGATCGATCAGGCGACGGTCAGGGCGCTGCTCGATCCACTCCGGGGCGGGCAAAGAAAAGTCGAGGATTTCTGCGGCGCTGCCGTACCTGTCGGACCTGTCCTACCATTTTCGGCAAAATCGCAGGCGGCGGCCAACTCGAATATCGCCTGTCGGTTGACAGCGAAGCTGAACAGCCGCTAAATCAGGGCTCAACCGGCGGCGGAAAGATCGCCGGACACCATGACACTCCGATCAACCGATCTGCCGGCCGTTTCCGAGAGCCGGCATAAACGGGAGGGAAACATGCGGACAAGCTACAAGCTGATATCGGCCATTTTTGCGGTGGCCCTTCTGGCTGCACCGGCCGCTGCGCAACACCTCACCGAAGCGGATGGGCGGCAGATCATTGATGGGATCGAGCAGGTCAAGGCGAAGGCATTCGCGAACAAGGACGCCGCGATCTGGGGCAGCATGCTCGCCGACAATGCGCTGACAACCCGATTTAGCGGTGAAGCCTTAGTTGGACGACCGGCAGCAGAGAAGTGGATGGCGGGCGTCATGAAGGACTTGGAATCGGTTTCGAATAAGGTCATAGAAGTCAAGGTTATAAATGACAACACGATCGTCTACACTGGTGCCTGGTCCGGTGTCTGGCACGGCGATAAGGGACCGATCCGGTTGAGCGGCCATTATAGTGACGCACTGGCGCGCGAGGGCGGGGGCTGGAAAATAGTTCTCGATACTGGAAACCAGACGCCGCCGCAGTAGCCCATCCGCGCGCCGCGCCTTGCCCGTGTGGGGAGGATGTCTTATTCCTGAATTCCAAAAAGGGACAAACCTTTGCCGCTCCGGCAGGATCGCCGCTTAGGCGCGCTACGAGGCGATTTCAGGGGTGACGTCGAACCCGGTGGGTCCGGGTGCCGGGCGGCGAGACCATGCCTCGGTGGCCGCCTATGTCGACCCGGTCATTCACGCCGCGGATCGCCCGAAAGCTCTTCAATTGCCGGCTCATCGAGCCGTGCCGGCTGATCGAGCCGCCCGCTCATAGATATAATTTAATTGACCCGATGTCCGGTCATCCGCTAGCATTATGACCGAGATGATAAGACCATGATGGGAGGTTCTCAATATTAAACTAGGCCCATGATGGGCGATCTTCGTATAAAAATTAGATATGCTCTATGAGCAACGCCGTAACCCTTCGTATGAGCCACCTATATTCTCGAGCAGGGAACGGAACTTCCCTGCCAAGGTCGTCAAAAGCACACTGATAACCAGCGTTATCAATTGGTTGTCTGCGGTCTTCGCGAATCCTTCCCTGCCGCTCGCCGGCGGCAGGGAAAAATTGCGGCGCGCGGGATCAGCCGGCGCGCAGATACTGCACCGCCTCGTCGCGGCGGAACAGGGTGCGCCGCGCCGCGCCGCTCGGTCCTTCGAGCCGCGGGTCGCGGTCGAGGACGGGACGGGCCGCGTCATGCGCGACCGCGATCAACTCCTGGTGCGTCGCGAGATCGGCAAGCCGCAATGCCGGCAGGCAGCTTTGCCTGGTTCCCAACGCCTCGCCGGTACCGCGCAGTTCGAGATCCGCCTCGCCGATGCGGAAGCCGTCCTCGGTCTCGCGCAGGATTTCGAGGCGGCGCCGCGCCACCCCGCCAAGCGGCGACTGGTACAACAGCAAGCAGGCCGAGGCGGCGCCGCCGCGGCCGATGCGGCCGCGCAGCTGGTGCAACTGGGCGAGGCCGAAGCGTTCGGCATGCTCCACGACGATGACATTCGCCTGAGCCACGTCGGCGCCGACCTCGACGACGGTCGTCGCCACCAGAAGATCGGTGTCGTCGCCGACGAAACCGCTCATCACCCGGTCGTTCTCGGCGGCTTTCATGCGGCCGTGCACGAGGCCGACGCGACCCGGCGCCAGCGGCGTCAGCGCCTCGTAGCGCTCGCGCGCCGCGGCGAGATCGGCGGTCTCGCGTTCCTTGACCATCGGGCAGATCCGATAGATTTTGGCCCGTCGCGCCAGCGCGCGGCCGACTGCCCCGACGATCTCGTCGAGGCGCTCCAACGCCGCGGTCCTGGTGTCGACCGGGCGCCGGTCCGGCGGCTTTTCGGCGAGCCTCGAAATGTCGAGACCGCCGTCGACGGTCAGCATCAGGCTGCGCGGGATCGGCATCACGCTCATCAAGAGGGTGTCGGCCTCGCGCCCCTTGGCGGCGAGCGCCAAGCGCTGCTCGACGCCGAAGCGGTGCTGCCCGTCGATGACCGCGAGGGCGAGGTCGCGGAATTCGATATCGGGCTGCAGCAGTGCGTGGGTGCCGACGACGATCGGCAGACGGCCGTCGGCGAGCCCAGTCAACAGTGCGGCCCGGGCGCGGCCCTTTTCGCGCCCGGTCAAGAGGCCGATTTCGACTTGCGCCGCCGCGGGATGGCGCTCGAAGACCGGATGGTGTTGGCGGGCGTGGATCTCGGTCGGCGCCAGCAGCGCCGCCTGGGCGCCGGTCTCCACGGCAGCCAGCATTGCCTGCAGGGCGACGACGGTCTTGCCGCTGCCGACATCGCCTTGCAGGAGCCGCATCATGCGCTGCGGCCGCGCCATATCGGCGGCGATCTCGGCGCCCGCAACACGCTGTGCCGCGGTCAACGCAAAGCCGAGCCCCTGTTCGGCCGGGCCGGCGAGCGGCTCGGTGCCGCGGATAGCTCGGCCCCTCTGGCGGCGGCGGGGAGCCCGGACGAGGGCCCCGGCGAGCTGGCTCGCCAGGATCTCGTCATAGGCGAAGCGCCGGCGCGCCGGGTCGGCAGGCGACAAATCCGCCTCGGCGGCGGGCGCGTGGACGGGGTGGAGCGCCGCATTCGAGGCGGGCCAACCGCGCGCTTCGCGCCGGGCCGGGTCGACCCATTCGGGGAACGCCGGGACACGGTCGAGCGCTGCCGCCGTTGCCCGCTGCACGAGGTGCCTCGCGAGGCCCGCGGTCACCGCATAGACCGGCTCGATCGGCTCCAGCCGAGAGAGTTCGTCGGGCCGCAACACCAGATCGGGGTGCGGCATCTGCGCCGCCCCGTTGTAGAATTCGGCTCGGCCGCTGACGATCCGCTCGCCGCCGACCGGCAGCAGGCGCGTCGGATAGTCGCCCTTGACGTTGAAATAGACGAGCGTCAAGGTCCCGGTGCCGTCGGTGCAGAAGACCCGGTAGGGCCGGCGGCCGTGGCCGGGCTCATGCCCCTCGGCCCGCAGCCGAACCGTAACGATCGCTTCATGCTCGGTGTCCCGCAGTGGCGGCGCCGCCCGCCGGTCGACGACGCCGGTCGGCAGGTGCCAGACGAGGTCGACGACGAGCGGACCCGCCAGCCGCTCGAACAGTTTCGCCGATTGCGGGCCGATGCCCGGGAGCGCCGTTACCGGCGCGAACAGCCTGTCGAGGATCGCAGGACGCACACCCGATCGCTATATCCCGCAACGCATACCGCCAGGGGCGGCGTGTGATCATGGCCGCCGAGCTGCGCCGCAAGCGCCTCCTCTACCGCTCCTGGCACCGCGGCACGCGCGAGGGCGACCTGATCCTCGGGCGCTTTGCCGCGGCCTATCTCGCCCGCTTCGATGACGCCCAGCTCGACCGCTACGAGACGCTGATCGACTGCGCCGACGCCGATCTCGTCGACTGGGTCGCCGGCCGCGCCGCACCGCCCGCGGCGCTCGACCACGACGTGACGCGCCTGCTGCTCGCATTCGCCAATTCCGCGTCCGCGCCGTGCGAATGATCGCCGAGCTGGCGCGCTCGCTCGCCGCGCGGCGCCCGGTCGCCCTGTTCGGCGCGCCCGACGGCTTCGACGCCGCCGCGATCGGCCGGATCGCCGCCGCCGGCGCCGGCCCGCGGCGAGCCCGATGGCTCCACGTCTGCCGCGACGACGGCCGGCTGGCGCGCTTTGCCGCCGCCCTCGCCTTCTTTCATCCCGAGCTCGAAAGCCTGAGCTTTCCGGCCTGGGACTGCCTGCCTTACGACCGGGTGTCGCCGAACGCGGAGATCGTCAGCCGGCGCATCGACGCCCTGACCCGCCTCGCGACCGGCCCCCACCCTAACCCTCCCCCGCAAGCGGAGGGAAAGAAGGGGGCTGCCCCTCCCCCGCAAGCGAGGGAGGGAAGGAAGGCGCCGCAATCCCCGGGTCAAGCCCGGGGAGGGGAGGGAAGCAAGGGGGCAACGCCGCTCGTCGTCCTGACCACGGTGAATGCGCTGCTGCAGCGGGTGCCGCCGCGCCAGGTGTTTGCCGGCCGCGAGCTGATCCTGCGCCCGGGCGGACAGATCGCGCTCGACCGGCTCCGCGGCTTTTTCCGCGACAACGGCTACCAGCGCACCGACACGGTGCGCGAGCCGGGCGAGTTCGCGGTGCGCGGCGGCATCGTCGACCTCTATCCGGCCGGTGCCGCCCAGCCGCTGCGCCTCGATTTCTTCGGCGAGACGATCGAGAGCATCAGGAGCTTCGATGCGCTGACCCAGCGCTCGATCCCCGGCACGCTCGAGGCGGCAGCCCTGCGCCCGGTCAGCGAGGTCCTGCTCGACGACACCGCGATCCGCCGCTTCCGCCAGCGCTATCGCGAGGCGTTCGGCGCCACCGGCACCGACGATCCGCTCTACGAAGGGGTCAGCGCCGGACGGCGGCATCTCGGCATGGAGCACTGGCTGCCCTTCTACTACGAGCGGCTCGAGACCTTGTTCGATTACCTGCCCGACGCCGGCATCTCGCTCGACCATCGGGCGGACGAGGTCCTGGCCCATCGGCTCGCAGAGATCGCCGAATTCTATGCGGCGCGCCGCAATCCCCCGCAGGCCCGCGCCGCCCTCCCGGTCTACCGTCCGGTCCGTCCCGATCTCCTTTATCTCGACAATCTCGAATGGCAGCGGGCGATCGAGGCTCGGCCGGCGGTCCGGCTGTCGCCGTTCCCGAGGCCCGAGGATGGACCGGACCGGTTCGATGCCGGCGCCCGGCCGGCGCGCAGTTTCGCCGCCGAGCGCGCCGATCCGAAGGGCGGGTTGTTCGCGGCGGTCGGCGCCTATCTCGAAGCGGAGCGCGGCACCGGCCGACAGGTCGCGGTGGCGGCGTTCAGCGCCGGCTCGGCCGACCGGCTCGCTGCCGTGCTGCACGAGCACGGCGTCGCCGGCCCGCACCGGGTCGCCGATGGCAAGGCACTCGCAGCACTGCCGGCCGGGACGATCGGCCTCGCCGTCCTGCCGCTCGAACAGGGCTTCGCCGCCGACGGCATGCTGTTGCTCGGCGAGCAGGACATCCTCGGCGACCGGCTGGCGCGGGCGCCGCGCCGCCGCCGCAACCTCGACCAGTTCATCGCCGAGGCCTCGGCGCTGGCGCCGGGCGACCTCGTCGTCCATGCCGATCACGGCATCGGCCGTTACGAGGGGCTGGCGACGATCGACGTCGCCGGCGCGCCGCACGACTGCCTGCGGGTGCTCTATGCCGGCGACGATCGGCTGTTCGTGCCGGTCGAGAATATCGAGGTGCTGTCGCGCTTCGGCTCGGAGGATGCCGGGGTGCAGCTCGACCGCCTGGGCGGCGCCGCCTGGCAGTCGCGCAAGGCGCGGGTCAAACAGCGCATCCGCGACATCGCCGGCGAATTGATCCGGGTCGCCGCCCTCCGCCAGCTGCGGCCCGGCGAGGTCATGGCGCCGCCCGAAGGGATCTACGACGAGTTCGCCACGCGGTTTCCGTACCCCGAGACCGAGGATCAGCTGAGCGCCATCGCCGACACCCTCGCCGACATCGCCTCCGGCAAGCCGATGGACCGGTTGATCTGCGGCGATGTCGGCTTCGGCAAGACCGAGGTGGCGCTGCGCGCCGCCTTCGTCGTCGCGATGGCCGGCGGCCAGGTCGCGGTCATCGTCCCGACCACGCTGCTCGCCCGCCAGCATTTCCGCAGCTTCAGCGAGCGCTTTGCCGGCCTGCCGGTGCACATCGCGCAGCTGTCGCGGCTGACCGGCGCGAAAGCGGCCCGCGCCATCAAGGAAGAGCTGGCGGCGGGCCGCGTCGACATCGTCGTCGGCACCCACGCGCTCCTCGCCAAGGATGTGCGGTTTGCCCATCTCGGCCTCCTCGTCATCGACGAGGAGCAGCATTTCGGCGTCGCGCAAAAGGAAAAGCTGAAGCACCTCAAGGCCGATGTGCACGTCCTGACGCTGACCGCGACGCCGATCCCGCGCACCCTGCAGCTGGCGCTCTCCGGCGTGCGCGAGATGAGCATCATCGCCTCGCCGCCGATCGATCGGCTCGCCGTGCGCACCTTTGTCATGCCATACGACCCGGTGACGATCCGCGAGGCGCTGCTGCGCGAGCGCGATCGCGGCGGCCAGATCTTTTACGTCGTGCCGCGCATCGCTGACCTCGACGAGGTGCGCGAGGGGCTGCGCGCACTGGCCCCCGAGATCAGGATCGGCGTCGCCCACGGGCGGTTGCCGCCGGCGGCGCTGGAACGGGTGATGACGGCGTTCGACGACCGCGCCTTCGACCTGTTGCTGTCGACCGACATCATCGAATCGGGGCTCGACATCCCGTCCGCCAACACCCTTGTCGTGCACCGCTGCGACCGGTTCGGGCTGGCCCAGCTCTACCAGCTGCGCGGCCGCATCGGCCGCGGCAAGGTCCGCGGCTACGCCTATCTGACCGTGCCCGAAAAGAAAGAGCTGTCGGCGACGGCGCAGCGCCGGCTCGAGGTGATGCAGACCTTGGACACATTGGGGGCCGGGTTTCAGCTGGCGAGCCACGACCTCGACATCCGCGGCGCCGGCAACCTCCTCGGCGACGAGCAGTCGGGCCACATCCGCGAGGTCGGCATCGAGCTCTATCAGCACCTGCTCGAAGAGGCGGTGGCGGCGGCCAGGAGCGAAGGCGATGGTGCGGCG
Source organism: uncultured Alphaproteobacteria bacterium (assembly GCA_963772295.1). GTDB lineage: Bacteria > Pseudomonadota > Alphaproteobacteria > ATCC43930 > CGMCC-115725 > AP-15. The sequence goes on along the minus strand of CAVYWO010000012.1, from coordinate 532,654 downwards.
GCGGAGGACTGGAGCCCGCAGATCACGGTCGGCATGCCGGTGCTGATCCCGGAAGGCTATGTCGCCGATCTCGGCGTGCGTCTCGGCCTCTACCGCCGCCTTGCCGCACTCGCCGGCCGGCGCGAGATCGACGCCTTTGCCGCCGAGCTGATCGACCGCTTCGGTCCGTTGCCGCCGGAGGTCGAGAACCTGTTGCAGGTCATCGCGATCAAAGGCTGGTGCCGCGAGGCCGGGGTCGAGCGCATCGAGGCCGGGCCCAAGGGTGCGGTGCTGGCACTGCGCGGCAACCGTTTTGCCAACCCCGAAGGCCTGGTCGACCTGATCCGGCGCAACCCCGCCGCCTTGAAGATCCGCCCGGACCAGAAGATCGTCTACCTGCGCAACTGGAGCGACGAGCAGGCGCGGCTGGCGGGGGTCGCCCGGCTGCTCCAGACCCTCGTCAAGCTTGCCGCCGCCATCGCGCCTATTTCGCCGCTGCCGCCCGATTTGCGCCGCGCCATCCTGGCGCGCGACCCCGCAGCCAGCGAGGCCAAATGAAAATTGCACGCACGCCGGCTCTCGATATCGCCTACGAAGAAAGCGGTCCGGAGGGCGGCCATCCGGCCGTGCTGCTGCACGGCTTTCCGGACGATGTTCATGCCTATGACGGTGTCGCGCCGCCGCTCGCCGCCGCCGGTTATCGCGTCATCACGCCGTATCTGCGCGGCTGCGGCCCGACGCGGTTCCTCAATTCGAGGACCCCGCGTTCCGGCCAGCAGGCGGCACTCGGCCGCGACCTCTTCGATCTGATCGAGGCGCTCGACCTCGAGCGGCCGATCCTCGCCGGCTACGATTGGGGCGGACGCGCCGCCTGCATCGTCGCCGCGCTGTGGCCGGCGCGGGTCGGCGGCCTCGTCTCGGTCGGCGGCTACAACCTCCAGAACATTGCCGCCGCCGCCCAGCCGCAATCGCCCGCCACCGAATATCGCTATTGGTACCAATGGTATTTCCATACCGAGCGCGGCGTTGCCGGGCTGACCGCAAATCGGCGGCCGCTATGTCGCCTGTTGTGGAAATTGTGGTCGCCGAACTACCGCTTCGACGATGCGACCTATCGGAAGACGGCAGTCTCGTTCGATAACCCCGACTTCGTCGCGGTCGTGATCCAGTCTTATCGGCACCGCTACGGCAAGGCACCGGGGGATCCGCAATACGCCGAGATCGAAGTGCTGCTCGCCCAGAGCCCCTCGATCGCCGTCCCCACCGTCGTGCTGCATGGTGCGGCGGACGGGGTCGCCCCCGCCGCCGGCTCGGAACCCCATGCCCGGCATTTCACCGGCCCCTATCGGCGCCAGGTGGTCCCGGTCGCCGGACATTTCCTGCCGCGCGAAGCGCCCGACGCGGTGGTCGCGGCGGTGCGGGAGCTGGCCGAGAGATAAAGAATTCGGGTGAGGAGAAGCCGCGTACGCTCTCCCGATTTTGCGGCGACCACGGGATCACGCCAGCCCGAGAAAGACGGCGAGGGCTCGGTTGACGGCGGCGAGAGTCGCTCTGTCAACCCGGCCGATGATCGCACCGATCCGTTCGCGGCGCGGGGTTTGCGCCTTGTCGATCTGGATCTGCGACACCCGCTTCACCCCGGATTCCGGACCGATCCCGACGCGTAGCAGCGGTGCCTCGACCAGGTGACTGGTGATCGGCAGCACGGTGACCGAGGGATGTTCGGGAAACAAATCGGACTGGATAACCAGAGCCGGCCGCGGTTTGCCGTAGTCGCCCGGCAGCGAAACGACCACGACGTCACCCCTGGTCATGCCGAGCCGCCTCCAAGGAGGCGGTCGCCCAGGCCTCATCCTCGGCTCGGGTGGCCTCGGTCTCGCTGTCGGCGATCAGTCGCGACTGCCGCCGGCATTCCTCGGAAAACTCGGGCACGCGGGTATCCGGGATCCAGATCTGGACGGGCCGGAGCCCGGCCGCCCGCAACTTGGCGCGGCGGCGCTCGACCCGCTCGGCGCGCGACATCGGCTTGACCATGCTGTTCGCTCCGGCGCTACATGTAGCGAATACCGACGAGCGGCGCAAGACTCCCCCTTCTCCCCACCCGACCAAGGGCGAAGGGGGCTACCGGCCGAAGGTCGGTTGACCAGGCCCGGTGGAACCGCGCCGCCAGCCCTGTGATTGAGGTTGCCAAATCATTGCTGCGGCCCGAGAGCGCCGTCAGCCGAAATGCCGCAACAGCGCCGCGAGGGTCTCTTCCGGCGCCTCTTCCGGCACGTAGTGGCCGCAGGGCAGCGCGCCGCCAGTGGCCTCATTCGCGTAGCCGCGCTGCCAGACCGCGAGCACGTCGCCGTGGACGCCCTCGGTATGGCTCTTCGCCCCCCAGATCACCAAGAGCGGCTGCGTGATCTTGCGCCCGGCTTCGAAATCCGCCTGATCCATCGCCAAGTCGCAAGTGGCGCAGGCGCGATAGTCGGCGCACGATCCCTTGATCGTCTTCCAATTGAAACAGCGGACATATTCGGCAAAGGCCTCGGGCTCGAAAAAGCCGAGGCCGATGCCCGGCTTCGACAATTTCTTTTCGATGTACCATTGCGCCCCGACCCCGGCCAGCAGCCGCTCGGGCAGGTCATAGGGCTGCGCCATCAGCGCCCAGTGCCACGAGCGCAACGCCCATTCCTTCGAAGTGTGGGTCCAGACGTGATGGTTGGGCAGGATGTCGATCAGCGCCGCGCGCTTGACGCGCGCCGGATGGTCGAGGCACATCCGGGCCGCGGTGCGGGCGCCGCGGTCGTGCCCGGCGACGAAAAATGCGCGATAGCCAAGCTTCTCCATGACCTCGACCTGATCCTGCGCAATCGCCCGGAACGAATAGTTGATGTGGTTGTCGCCGGGGTCGTCGGGGCCGACGCTGTCGCCATAACCCCGCAAATCCGCGGCCACCACGTGAAAGCGTTCAGCGAGCCGCGGTGCCACCTTGCCCCACGAGGCGTGGGTCAATGGGTTGCCGTGCAATAACAACAGCGGCGGGCCGTCGCCGCCGTGGCGCAGAGCGATTCGAGCGCCCGAGGTCTCGATCTCGGTCTGCGTGAACCCTTCGAACATGGTCGGCGCTCCTTCGAGGTCGCGTTGGCCGGCAACGCTAGCGGGTTCGCGCGGCGGAGGCGACCGCGGCCTTTCCCGATAACGACAATCCAGGTAATACTCGTTGTCGATCCGCTCTGTCGGGCGAGGGGGATTTGCGGGACCGCCGGTTCGTCGCGGCACTCGTCAAGCCGTCGCATTACGACGACGACGGCTATGTGATCCAGTGGTGGCGATCCTGGATACCGTCGAACTCGCTCGCCTGCCTCTACGGCATCGCCCGCGACATCGGCGAACGGCGCGCCTTGGGGGCCGAGGTCGCGCTCGAGATCCTGGCTTATGACGAATGCCACACGGTGATCCCGCTCCGCCATATCATCCGGCGCATCAAGGCCGCCGATGCCGGGATCGTCTGCCTCGTCGGCGTGCAATCGAACCAGTTTCCGCGGGCGATGGATTTGGCGGCACCGCTGCGCGCCGCCGGGATCATGGTCGCCGTCGGCGGCTTTCACGTCTCGGGTCTCTTGGCGATGCTGCCGGAGCCGACGCCCGACCTGAAAGCGGCGCAGCGGTTGGGGGTGGCACTCTTCGCCGGCGAGGCCGAGGGGCGCCTCGAAGGGCTGTTCGCCGATGCGCTCGCCGGGCGGCTGCAGCCGGTCTACAACTACATGACCGCGCTGCCCGCCTTGCAGCCGCAGGTGACGCCGTTCCTGCCGCGGTCGATCATCGGGCGTTATGCCGAGAACCTCGGCGCCTTCGACGCCGGCCGCGGCTGCCCGTTCCAATGCAGCTTTTGCACGATCATCAATGTCCAGGGCCGCAAATCGCGCTGGCGCGACGCCGACGATGTCGAGCGCCTGGTCCGGGCCAATCTCGCCCAGGGCGTCTTCCGGTTTTTCATCACCGACGACAATTTCGCGCGCAACCGCAATTGGGAGAAGATCTTCGAACGCCTGATCGCGATGCGCGAACAGGAAGGGCTCGGCCTGCAATTCATCATCCAGGTCGACACCTTGTGCCACCTGATCCCGAATTTTGTCGAGAAGGCGGCGCGCGCCGGCTGCAAGCGGGTCTTCATCGGGCTTGAGAACATCCGCCCCGACAATCTCTTGCAGGCCAAAAAGAAGCAGAACCGGGTGGCCGAATACCGCCGCATGTTCCTCGCGTGGCGGGCGCAGCGGATTATCACCTATGCCGGCTACATCCTGGGCTTTCCCGGCGACACGCCGGAGCGGATCGCCCAGGACATCGCGACGGTGCAGCGGGAATTGCCGGTCGATCTCCTGGAATTCTTCATTCTAACCCCGCTACCGGGCTCGGCCGATCACAAGGCGCTTTATCTCGACGGGGCCTGGATGGACCCCGACATGAACAAATACGACCTCGAACATGTGACCAGCCGTCATCCGCTGATGACCGCCGAGGCGTGGCAGGCGATTTACCGCCGCGCCTGGGATCTCTATTACTCGGACGCGCATATCGAGACGATTTTCCGCCGCGCCAAGGCGAGCGGCATCAAGCCGGTGCGGCTCCTCAACCATATCGTCCAGTTTTATTTCACGGTCATCGAGGAACGCGTGCATCCGCTGCAGGGCGGGTATTTTCGGCGCAAGGTGCGGCGCCAGCGCCGCACCGGTCTGCCGCGCGAAAATCCCTTCGTCTTTTATCCGCGACGGGTGCGCGAGGCGGCCGGAGCCCAGGCGCGGCTCGGGCTCTTTTACCTGCATCTGCATCGCATCCGCCGTCGGGTCGAGGATGATGCGCAGCCTTACACCGATCCGGCGCTGACCCCGATCACAGCGGCGCCGCCGTCGCGCCGCGACGGGCCTACCGTCGCCGCCGCCTAGCCGCTGCGACCCAAGGGAGAGTGCCATGCGGGCGATCGTCATCCTCTATTTCGTCATCGGGCTCGGGCTCTTGGCGATCGGCTTCGTGCTGCCCGGCGGCTGCCCAAACCGCAACACCGACATCGTCAGCAACGTCGTCTTTGTCGTGACCTGGCCGGTGGGGCTCTACGCCGAGGTCTATCGCGGCCGGATGTCGGTACAGGACTGGCTGCGCGCCCAGGCCTGCGAGGGCGGCGGCGCGCTCGGGGTCCATAAGGGCTTGGGCTGAAGCCTCGGGCGCTGTCTTGCGCTATGATCGGGGCGTGTCCGATCCGCTGATCCTCGCCCGGCCGCCCGGCGCGGCCTCGGTCTCTCTCGCCGGCCTCAACGACGCGCAACGGCGCGCCGTCGAGGCGCTCGACGGTCCGGTGCTCGTCCTCTCCGGGGCCGGCACCGGCAAGACCCGGGTGCTGACCTCGAGGCTCGCCCATATCCTTGCGACCGGCCGCGCCTTTCCCGGAGAAGTGCTCGCCGTCACCTTCACCAACAAGGCGGCGCGGGAAATGCGGGCGCGGCTCGAAGCGATGACGGGCCGCGCCGCCGACGGCGTCTGGCTCGGCACCTTTCACGCGATTGCGGCCCGAATCCTGCGCCGGCATGCCGAGACCGTCGGCCTCAAATCGAGCTTTACCATTCTCGACACCGACGACCAGCTGCGCCTGGCCAAGCAGATCATCGAGGCCGAGAACATCGACGAACGGCGCTGGCCGGCGCGCCTGTTGTTGGCCCTGATCCAGCGCTGGAAGGACCGCGGCCTCGGCCCCGACCAGGTGCCGCGCGCCGATTCGGGCAAATTTGCCGATGGCCGGGCGATCGAGCTCTATCGCCGCTATCAGGAGCGGCTGTTGACCGTCAACGCCGTCGATTTCGGCGATCTGCTGTTGCACAATCTCGCGCTTTTCACCGGCGAGCTTTCAATCCTTGCCGACTACCAGCGGCGGTTCCGATATCTCCTGGTCGACGAGTACCAGGATACGAACGTCGCCCAATATTTGTGGCTGCGGCTGTTGGCGCAGCAGCGGCGCAACCTGTGCGTGGTCGGCGACGACGATCAGTCGATCTACAGCTGGCGGGGTGCGGAAATCGGCAACATCCTGCGCTTCGAAAAGGATTTTCCCGGGGCGGCAATCATCCGGCTCGAGCAGAACTACCGTTCGACGCCGCACATCCTCGGTGCGGCGAGCGGCATGATCGCCCACAATCGCGGCCGGCTCGGCAAGCGCCTATGGACCGCTGCCGGCGAAGGCGACAAGGTCGTGGTCCGGGCATTGTGGGACGCCGAGGCGGAGGCGCGCTGGGTCGGTGACGAGATCGAGGCGCTACAGCGGCGGGGGCAGGCGCTCAACGAGATCGCCATCCTGGTGCGCGCCGCCTTTCAGACGCGCGAATTCGAGGAGCGGTTCATCTCGCTGGCGCTGCCGTACCGGGTCATCGGCGGGCCGCGGTTTTACGAGCGTCAGGAAATCCGCGACGCGCTCGCCTATCTGCGGCTCGTCAACCAGCCGGCCGACGATCTCGCCTTCGAACGCATCCTGAATGTGCCGCGCCGCGGCATCGGCACCGCCACGTTGCAACAGCTGCACGGGCTCGCCCGCGGCGAGCGGCTGCCGCTGGTCGAAGCGGCGCGCCGGCTCGCCGCCGGCCGGGAGCTGCGCCCGGCGGCGCGCAGCGCGCTCTCCGGCTTTGTCGCGGCGCTCGATCGCTGGCGGGCGCAAGCCGATCGGATCGCGCATACCGAGCTGGCGGAGATCGTCCTCGACGAATTGGGCTACACCCAGATGTGGCAAAGCGAGCGCTCGCCCGACGCCGCCGGCCGGCTCGAAAATCTGAAGGAGCTGGTCGTCGCGATGGCCGAATTCGAAAACCTCGGCGGCTTTCTCGAACATGTCAGCCTGGTCATGGACAATGCCGCCGAGGCGGGCGGCGACATGGTCAATCTGATGACCCTGCACGGCGCCAAGGGCCTCGAATTCGACATCGTGTTCCTGCCCGGCTGGGAGCATGGGCTGTTCCCGAACCAGCGGGCGCTGGAGGAGAACGGGCGCGCCGCACTCGAAGAGGAACGCCGGCTCGCCTATGTCGGGCTGACCCGGGCCCGGCACCGGGCCTATGTCTCGTTTACCGCCAATCGCCGCACCTACGGCCAGTGGCAGAGTGCGATCCGCTCGCCCTTTGTCGACGAGCTGCCGGCGGCACACATCGAGTTCGTCGCCGAGCTCGGGCTCCAGCCCGGCGCCGCCTGGGGCGGTGCCGTCGATCTGCCGGCGGCCGGCCGGTCCGCGCGCCCGCCGCAGGCTTGGGGCAAAGGCGCACACCCGCCGTTGATCGAAGCGGGTCTCTCCCCGAGGCGCGGCGGAGAAATTCGCACGGTCGGCGGTTTTGCCGTCGGCGATCGCGTCTTCCACCAGAAATTCGGCTACGGCAGGGTCACCGCGGTCGAGGCCAACCGGCTCGCCATTGCCTTCGACCGCGCCGGCGAAAAAAAGATCATGGACGCCTATGTCGAGCGCGTTCAGGCCTAGGAGTACCCGGCTATATGAGTTAGGGGTTTCCTAATCTAGGCTTTGAGAAACCATCTCTCTCTTGAAAGGGCCATTTTCTTTCGATTTTCATTCGCATGAGCGCCTGATCCATAACCCAGTCAAGTTCGCCGCCTTGGGTCTCTGCCCTCCGAAATCTCGATTGCCCAGCCGCGTCGCCGAGCCACACGAAGGTGAGGACTCCACGGCCGGCGAACGGTAATTCACCGGCATTCGACGGATCTCAAGCGCGGCACTCTCTCCGCCATCCTCATGATCGAGCCCGGAGATCTGGAAGATTAAGGGGCACCCTCTCCCGGCAAGCGCTGCGGGCAGTTGCGTCTTTATTTTGCAGTCAAGGTCCATTGCTGGGAACAGGCGAACTGGCCTTTGTTGTTGAGTGCTTGGCAATGGAACGGGGCGGTCCCTTGGACTCCGCTGAACTTGCCGGTGCCTCCGGTGATGGTTTGCGGGCCGTCGCCGGCTCCGTTAGAGGGAGGAACATCTGCCTTGAAATTGGATTGCCTCTGCCGTCGCCTCACTTATATACGGGCACATGGCCGTTCCCATATGGAACGGGCCTTCCCCGGTTACGATGCCCCAAGCAACATCGTGGCTGAACGTGTGCTTCTCGCCGAGCTGTAGTGCCTCCTCGACTGCCTTAAAACCACCCTGTGTTTTATAACTGCCGGACTTGACGAGCGGCTCTGCGGCCAAGGCCGGCATCGCCAACGCAAGCGTCAGAAACGCAGATAACAGGTATATGATGCGCCGTTCCATTGGTACTTTCCTCCCTGGCCGAGGGTTCGGCTTCCTGAAGCCGCCTCGTTAATATCCTATCCCTGAACTACAGATCTGGCCCGCCTCGCCTTCGGAGTCAACGGGCAACAGGCATCCGCGGCGCGCTTTGGGCAAATTGGGTCGACGGACGACCAGAAGGACAGGGATACAAACCGCACGCTCGATGTACAGAGGAGAACGTCGGGCAGGTGCCAACAGCGGTACGTAATTAACCCCGTTACAGGAATATCGGAACGTCAGAGAAGTGTTAAAGCGATGTCGGTATCACAACAACGAATTGGCCTCCCGCTGAGGTTAAAGAGAATACTGTCCAGTGCAAGAAGTCCTGTGTCAGTGACAAGTACGAGATCAGCATCAAAAGCTATGGCACGTATAATATGCAACGAACCATAAGTTCGCTTCAAAATTGACAGGAATTGTCATTGCGAGGAGGCCGGAGGCCGACGAAGCAATCTCTACCACGTTCCGTCATTTGTGGCACGAGATTGCTTCGCGGAGTTTATCCTCGGGCCGCGCCCCCGAGTCCGCGCTCTGCGCGGCCCGAGGGTAAACTCCGCGCGGACCCGTGGGCTCGCAATGACGGCACTCGTATTGTGAAACGAATTTCTGATCCACCACACTAGCGAATCGACCGTACGTTCCTCGATGTCTAGGATTTGCAGGCCAATCAGTCGGGCGGCTATCAGAGCCTGCGCGACGATCGGGCGAGCCGCGGTCACCCGCGTTGAAATTGCATGGGGCCTGCCTTTGGTGCTTGCCACCAGCGCTTGTAGAGAGCCTCCTCTACTTCATAGAAAGTCAGCGCGGAGGTCGCGCCCTGGTGCGCTGACGCGACGCGGTCCGGCGCGTCCCTGGCGTCTTCGAAGAGTTTGGTTGCGGAGCGCCCGCGGCGACGGGCTGGTCTCAGGATTGAAGCTGCAGAAGTTGCTTGTGCGAGGTAGTCGATGAGAGTGCCCGTGTCGACGTACACCCTCATTCGCCCGTCTCGGCCTCGCGATGAAATTCTTCAGGTGTCAGAATTCTCGGCTTGTCACGCGGCGACAATGCGCTAAGGGACTTGCCCGACGTAATCAGATAGTCAAAATCCGCGGCGCTACTAAAAATCAGGATATAATTAGAGTGCAGCGCTCGCGCGCGGAGTTCTCTCGCGCGCGGAAAAATTGCGTCTGCTGCTTGGACATCGATTGGCAGCATATCTGTCTTTTTCAGTACACGGTTTAACCGACGAGGATGCTTACGATCTGCGCCGCCGAGCACAACTTCTTGGAACACTATCGAATTGATCGCGTATCTGAATTTTCCGATGAAAGGTTCCTCGAATAACCAGGCCAACCGGCCGTTGAGATAAGTGAGGACCACGTTTGAATCCAGAAACACTATGGGACGATCCGTAACCATGCGCTGCCCCATTCGTTTCTTCACCTACCGGCTGAAGCACTGGCAGGTATCCTTCCACGCGCCGAACCGTTCCGGCAGGCCGCGCCAGGGGATTCCCCCGCGGTATCGGGGGAGGACCGCTTCGACGAAGCGGCGGTTGTCGCGGGCTTCGGGGGTCAGCCAAGGGTTTCGAGCTCGTCGATGAGGCGCGAAACGACCGCGAGACCCTTCGACCAGAAGGCGGGGTCGGCGGCATCGAGACCAAACGGCGCCAACAGCTCTTGATGGCGCAATGTGCCCCCGGCGCGCAACAGGGCGAGATAGCGCTCGGCAAAGCCATCATGGGCGTTCTCGTAGACGGCGTAGAGCGAATTCACCAGACAGTCGCCGAAGGCATAGGCGTAGACGTACAAGGGTTCTGCGTGTATCTCGTCCGACGCGCTCGGGACGCTGGTCGGCTGGGACTGACCGGGATCGGTCGCGCTGCGCCGGGCTTGCTGGCAGCGACCGGATGGGATATTACTTGATTAGGTAATCCTGCTCGGTTGTTTTCTTATGGACATCACCAAAGACATCCAGCCTATGACCACCTTTCGCAACCATTCGGCGGCGATAATGCGGCATCTCAAGGACACGAAGCGCCCTATGGTTCTCACGGTGAACGGGAAGCCAGCCGCCGTGGTGCAGGATGCGGAGGCCTACCAGCGCCTTCTCGACCTGGCGGCGACGGCCGACGCCGACGAAGGCATCCGGCAGGGGCTGGCCGACCTAGAGAGCGGCCGCGCCCGCGAAGCGCGAGCGGTATTCGACGAAATCCGTGCCCAAAACGGCATACCGCGTTGACCTCACGGATCGCGCAGCAAGAGATCTGATACACCTTTACCGAGCCATCGACGCCCAGAGCTCCGGCCAAGCTCGCGCCTGGTTCAACGGGCTCGAGCGCATGATCCTAAGCCTCGATCAAAACCCGGCGAGAGGCGCGGTGATCCGCGAGGACCCCAATCTGCGCCAGCTGCTTTACGGCCGCAGGCGCTATGTCTTCAGAATCATCTATGCGGTCGACGAAGCCGGTAGCGTCGTCACCGTGCTCCACATCCGCCGTGGTGCGCGCGCAGCCTTCAGGCCCGGCGAGGAGGGATGAGCGAGGTGCAGCGGCAACCGACAACGCTTCCCGCGGCCGCCGGGCGGGAGCAGCGCATCGACGAGGCAGCGCACCAGGCGATGCGCGACACCCGATGATCGCTCTGCCGCGGCGCATATTCGAGCGCCGCGGTAATGTCCTCGGTTTCGAGCAGCGGGTAATCCGCGAGGATTTCTTCGCGGCTGGCGCCGGGCTGTTCGTCAGGCCGATCAGCCGGCAGGCGATATTGCGGCCCGGCGCAAAGGTGCTGGTCCGCGATCGCAAGCCCTGGCGGCGCAACGATCGACATTCTTGCTGGAACGATCGGCTACTCGAACGTCGGCGACCTGGTTGCGGCGACGCATTCGCTGAGCCGAGATGTGCCGTCGGCGATCCTGATACGGGCCGGCGACGGCCGCGGCGGCCTGGCCTGGCCGAGCGATCGGCGCGGTTCCAGGCGCCCGACGAGAAGATTCGTTACGCGCCGGCGCCTGACGATCAGCCCGAGATCTTTGGAGTAATCGAAAAGGCCAAGCGCGTCGGCAAGGGGTGCCGGCTGGACCACGGAGAGTTGGCGGAATGCGCTGCGCTTTTCCGCCCTACCAGGGCGGGGCCAAAGCTCAGCCAAGGGTTTCGAGCTCATCGATGAGGCGCGAAACGACCGCGAGACCCTTCGACCAGAAGGCGGGGTCGGCGGCATCGAGACCAAACGGCGCCAACAGTTCTTGATGGCGCAAGGTGCCGCCGGCGCGCAACAGGCCGAGATAGCGTTCGGCGAAGCCCTGAGGGGCGTTCTCGTAGACGGCGTAGAGCGAATTCACCAGGCAGTCGCCGAAGGCATAGGCGTAGACGTAGAACGGAGAATGGATGAAATGCGGGATGTATGACCAGTAATGGCGGTAGACGCCGTCGAGGCGGAGCGCCGGCCCCAGGCTCTCCCGCTGCACCCCGAGCCAGATTTCGCCGAGGCGGTCGGGCGTCAGCTCGGCCTCGCGCCGCTCGTCGTGGACCCGCTCCTCGAAGGTGACGAAAGCGATCTGCCGGACGACGGTGTTGAGCATGTCCTCGACCTTTTGGGCCAGCATGATCTTGCGCCGCCGCGGGTCGGTCTCGCCCGCCAACAGGGCGCGGAAGGTCAGCATCTCGCCAAACACCGAGGCGGTCTCGGCGAGGGTCAAAGGCGCGTCCGCCATCAGCGGGCCCTGACCGGCGGCCAGCACCTGATGCACGCCGTGGCCGAGCTCGTGCGCCAGGGTCATCACGTCGTGCACCCGGCCCTGATAATTGAGCAAGAGATAGGGGTGCGCGCTCGGCACGGTCGGGTGGGCAAAGGCGCCCGACGCCTTGCCGGGCCGCGGCGCCGCGTCGATCCAGGGGGCGGCGAAGAAGCGCCGGCCGACCGCCGCCAGCTCCGGCGAAAAGGCGGCGTAGGCCGCGAGCACCGTTGCTTGCGCCTCGTCCCAGGGGATTAGCCGGTCGTCATCCTCGGGCAACGGCGCATTGCGATCCCAGAAGGGCAATGTCTCGGTCCCGAACCAGCGCGCCTTCAGCCGGTAATAGCGGTGCGAGAGCTGCTCGTAGCCGTCGCGCACCGCGGCGATCAGCGCGTCGACCACCCTGTCCTCGACAAAATTCCCGAGATTGCGCGACGAGATCGGCCGCGGAAAGCGGCGCCAGCGGTCCTCGATCTCCTTGTCCTTGGCGAGGGTGTTGGTGATCAGCGCCAGGGTCCGGACGTTCTCGCCCAAGACGTTGCCGATGCTGAGCGCGGCTTCGCGCCGCACCGCCGCGTCGCGATCGGCCAACAGGTCGAGCGCTTCGGTCTCGGTCAGCTGCCGCCCGCGGAACGGAAATCGCAGTCCGGCCATCGTCTCGTCGAAGAGCCGCACCCAGGCGGCGCGGCCGGCGACCGATTGCTCGTGCAGCAGCGTCTCGATCTCGTCCGACAGCTGGTGCGGGCGAAAGGCGCGGATGTCGCGCAGCCACGGACGGTAGCGGGCGAGCGCGGGGTCGGCGGATTTTGCCTCGATCGCCGGATCGTCGAGCTTGTTGATCTCGAGCGTGAAGAACAGCAGCGTCGTCGCAATCGCGTTGATCCGCTCCTCGATGGTTTGAAAGAAGCGGCCGATTTCCGGGTCGGCGAGATCGCCGGCATGGGTCAGCGAGGCAAAGCTGATGATTCGGGCGCTCGTTTCCTGCAGGCGCTCATAGCCCGCGACGGCGGCGCCGAGCTCGGCCCCGCCGAGCTCGGCAAGCCGCCCCTCATAGCGCCGGCGAAAGGCTTGGGCGTCCTCGGCCAGCCGCCGAAGATCCTCGGCCAAGGCCGGGCTGTCGCGGCCGGGGTAGAGGTCGGACAGATCCCATTCCGGCAGCGCCCCGACCCCCACCCTGCCCTCCCCCGCGAGCGGGGGAGGGTTAGGGAGGGGGCTCTGTTTCTCGCTCGCCGCCGCCTCGACGTGTTGCATTCGCACCTCGATCGGTTGTGCGTGTGGATATGGGGCGCGGCTTTTTTGCGGCAAAGGCAGCCGGGCGTTGCCCGGCGCCGCCGCCTATTCCACCGCGCCCGCGAAACCCGTAGAAAGACCCCGCAGGGTGCGGAAAAACGCGGCCGTCAGTCCGGGGCGCTCCGGAATGACAATCTTTTAGCGCTGGTCCGCACCCTGCTGGAGAAAGTCGGGAAGGCGAATGGATTACCGGGGGTGCCGCAGCTTGCCGGCGATGTTTTTCGATGAGGCGGCCCGGCAGGGCGACCGGCCGTTTCTCTGGGAGAAGCACCAAGGCCGCTACCGGCCGAAGAGCTGGGCCGAGGCCGCCCGCGATGTCCGCCACGTCGCCCTCGGGTTGAAGGCCCTCGGGATCGCGCCGGGCGAGCGGGTCGCGCTCGTCGCCGAAAACCGGCCCGAATGGGTGCTCGCCGATCTTGCGATCATGAGCGCCGGTGCCGTCACCGTCCCGGCCTATGTGACGAACCGCGTCGAAGACGATCGCCACGTCTTTGCCGACAGCGGGGCGCGCGCCGTGATCGTCTCGAAACCGGCGCTGTCGGTCCGGGTGCTCGCCGCCGCCAACCAGGTCGAGACGATCCACACGGTGATCGCGATCGAGCCCGCCGCGGGACAGGCCAGCAATGTCGATGTGCTGAGCTGGGAAGCGGTATTGGCGCGCGGCGCCGAAGCGGCCGAGGATTGGGCCGGCGGGTTGGGCGCCGTCGTCGCCGCACTCGCGCCCGACGACATCGCCTGCCTCTTCTACACCTCGGGCACCGGCGGCACCCCGAAGGGGGTGATGACCAGCCACCGCAACATCATCGCCAATTGCCGCGGCGCCTATCGCGTGCTCGAGACGCTGGGGTTGGGCGAAGAGGTGTTCCTCAGTTTTCTGCCGCTGTCGCATGCCTATGAGCACACCGCGGGGATGATGTTTCCGATCTCGATCGGGGCGCAGATCTATTTCGCCGAAGGTGCCGAGACGCTCGCGGCAAATCTGCTCGAGGCGCGGCCGACGATCATGACCGCGGTGCCGCGGCTCTACGAGACGTTGCACCGCCGGGTCCTCTTGGGCGTCGCCCGCAAGGGCGGCGTCTCGCGCAAGCTGTTCGCCAAGGCGCTGGCGATCGGGGAGAAGCGCGCCGCCTTCGAGCGCCTGAGCCTCGGCGAAATGCTGCTCGACCCGCTGCTCGACCGTCTGGTGCGCGCCGGGCTGCGGCGGCGCTTTGGCGGCCGGCTCAAGGCCATGGTTTCGGGCGGCGCCCCGCTGAACCCGGAAATCGGCCGGTTCTTTCTGGCGCTCGGGGTCAATCTGTTGCAGGGCTACGGGCAGACCGAGAGCGGCCCGGTGATCAGCTGCAATCCGCCGCCCCGGATCAAGATCGATACCGTCGGGCCGCCGCTCGACGGGGTCCGGGTGCGGATCGCCGAGGACGGCGAAATCCTCGTCGCCGGCGACAATGTCATGCAAGGCTATTGGAACGACCCCGCGGCGTCGGCGCGCGTCCTCGACGGCGGCTGGCTCAAGACCGGCGACGTCGGCGTGATTGACGCCGACGGCTATCTCAAGATCACCGACCGCAAGCGCGACTTCATCAAGAATTCGGCCGGCGAGATGGTCTCGCCGGCGCGCGTCGAGGGCTACCTGACGATGGCGCCGGAGATCGCCCAGGCGATCGTGTTCGGCGACAATCACCCCTATCTCGTCGCGGTCCTCGTTCCCGACCCCGATTTCACCGCCGGCATCGTCGGCGCGACCGGTATGGCCGCCGATCTCGCGGCCGTTGCCGCCGATCCGGGCTTCGTCAAGGCGGTCGGCGCCGCGGTCGCGCGGGTCAACCAGGCGCTGGCGCCGGCCGAGCGCGTCCGGCGGTTTCTCATCGCCGCCGAACCGTTCACGATCGCCAACGGCCAGATGACGCCGACCTTGAAGCTCAAGCGCCACGTCATCGGCGCCGTCTACGGTGCGGCTCTCGACGCGCTTTACGACGGCAAAGGCATCGCCGCCTGAAGTACTGACTGGAGGAGACAGCCATGCGGCTCGAAGGCAAGATCGGCATCGTCACGGCGGCGGCATCGGGGATGGGCCGGGCCGGCGCCCTGCGCTTCGCGCGGGAAGGGGCGGCGGTCGGCGTCGTCGACATCGACCGCGCCGGGGTCGACGGCGTGGTCGGCGAGATCGCCGCGGCCGGCGGCCAGGCACTCGACTTCGTCTGGAACCATGTCGGCCATCCCGGCCCGGCCAGGGTCGAGGGCCTCGAGATGGCCGATTTCGACACCGCGATCGCGCTCAATCTGCGCAGCGTCCTGGTGACGACCGAGGCGGCGATCCCGGAAATCCGCGCCCGCGGCGGCGGCAGCCTGTTGTTCACCGCCTCGACCTCGGGTCTCGTCGGCTCGGCCTTCAGCCCGGTCTATTCGATGGCGAAGTTCGGCGTCGTCGGCTTTGTCCGCTCGCTGGCCAAACGCCTGGCGCCGGAAAAGATCCGGGTCAACGCGATCTGCCCCGGCCCGATCGACACGCCGATGCTGCGCGTCTTTGTCGCCCGGCCGGACCAGCAGCGCACCGCGGGAGAGGACAAGGAGGCGCTCGTCCGGTTGCGCGCCGGGCAGAACCCGATGGGGCGCACCGGCAGGCCCGAGGAAATTGCCAACGCCGCCCTGTTCCTGATCTCGGACGAGGCTTCTTTCGTCTCGGGCGCGGCACTCCCGGTCGACGGCGCCGCCACCGCGTGAGGGTTGGCCGCGGTCGATTTCGCGGCGGCCGAACGGCGGCACGAGAGGTAGTCCGCGGTCGCCCAACCGTGAAGTAAAGGCATCAGTCGTAATGGGACGTCCAATACGTGCGAAAGGCCCCGAAACCGTCCTCTCGACCGGAGACGAGGGTGATCTCATCGAAGAACTACGGAATCTGAAGGGCCGACGAACGCCACGGCTGTCGCGTGCTGCCAGGGCTATGCAAATACTCGAGCAGGCTGTCTCCTCGCGAGTGCGAAATGCTGCGGCTCTGGCTTTGGCTGATCTGCGCGCCAGCAGCGCCAAGGACACATTGATCGACTTATTGAAGCGGCAGGACACGAAAGGATCGCGGGGAACGCTGCTCTACGCGCTCGGCGAAGTTGGAGCGGATTTACCTCTTCCGGTACTGGCGGACATTATCGCCGATGAGTTCATACGAAGCGAGGGAAGAAGCGCTGACTTTCCTCGCGAGCGGCCGGATCGAGGGCTCCGCCGAAGAGTTCGCGCGCGCTCGGGCCAGGCTCGAGGCGGCACAGCCTTCGGCCGACGCCGAACGGTCCGAGGCAATCCGTCGGGCGCTCGAATATTTGCCGCGCGGCGTTAGGTTCCTCCCATGACCGTTCTGGAGCTGCACGGCATCGGCATGGATTACGGCGCCATTCGCGCGCTCGACGGGGTCGACTACGCCGTGGCGCCGGGCGAGATCGTCGGCCTCATCGGCGACAACGGCGCCGGCAAGTCGACCCTGGTCAAGATCATCGCCGGCAATTTTCCGCCGACCGCCGGGACCATGCGTTTCGACGGCCGCGAGGTGCGCTTCCGCGGGCCCGAGGATGCGCGCGACGCCGGCATCGAGGTGGTCTACCAGGATTTGGCCCTCGCCGACAATCTCTCGGGTGCGGCCAACATCTTTCTCGGCCGCGAACTGCGGCGGCGGGTCGCCGGCCTCGGCGTCATGGACCACGCGGCGATGACGCGCCGCGCCGCTGAGCTGTTCGCCGAGCTCAAATCCGAGACCCGGCCCCTCGCCCTCGTGCGCACCCTCTCGGGCGGCCAGCGCCAGGCCGTCGCCATCGCGCGCACCCGGCTTGCCGCGGCCAAGCTGGTGCTGCTCGACGAGCCGACGGCGTCGATCTCGGTGCGCCAGGTGGCCGAGGTTCTCGACCTGATGCGCCGGATGCGCGATCACGGCCAGTCGATCATCTTCATCAGCCACGCGATGCCGCACATCTTCTCGGTCGTCGACCGGATCACGGTGCTGCGCCGCGGCCGGAAGGTGGCCGACAAGCCGAAAGCCGCGACCTCGCCCGAGGAAGTGACGGCGCTGATCACCGGCGCCGTCGAGCGGGCCTGATGGCGCGCGCCCCGCAACCCGCGGTGCGGCCCGGCCGGTTGCGGCCCGGCGGCTGGCGCCGCGGCATGCCGCAGAGCCAGACCGCCTATGTCGCCATTGCCTTCGCGATCCTGATCGTCGTCATCGCCCTGATCGCGCCGGTGTTTCTGACGCCGCGCAATCTTCTGAACATTTCCAAGAACTTCAGCTTCATCGCGCTGATCTCGCTGGGCGAGACCCTGGTCATCATCAGCGGCGGGATCGATCTTTCGGTCGGCTCGGTCTGCGCGCTCTCGGCCGTCGTGACGATGATGCTGATGCGCTCGCTCTCGGCCACGGCGGCGGCGGCGGTGCCGGGCGCCACGATCACCCTCGCCGCCCTGCTGGCGCTGGCGCTGGCGGCCATCGTTGGCCTGATCAACGGCCTCTTGATCGCCCGCATCCGGCTCTCACCCTTCGTCACCACGCTCGGCATGCTGTCGATCGCCCGCGGCATGACCTACGTCGTGACCCAGGGGCGCGCGCAATACCCGGTCGGGCCCGACGTCGCCGCCTTCACCCGGTTTAGCAACGGCGCGGTGCTCGGCCTGCCGACGCCGCTCGTCTATCTGCTCGTCCTCGCCGCGCTGATGGCGCTGGCGCTGCGCCACCTCGTTTGGGGCCGGCATCTCTACGCCGTCGGCGGCAATGCGCGCGCGGCGGCCCTGAACGGCGTGCATGTGCCGCGCGTCGTCGTCTCGGTCTATATGCTGAGCGGCCTTGCCGCCGGCTTCAGCGGCGTCCTGATCGGCGGCTGGCTCGGCGCCGCACCTGCCAATCTCGCCACCGGCTACGAGCTGCGGGTGATCGCCGCCGCGGTGATCGGCGGCGCCAATCTCGCCGGCGGCGTCGGCGGCGCCGCCGGCGCCGTCCTCGGGGCGGCGCTGATCGAGGTCATCCGCAACGGCTTCGTCCTGATCGGCGCCAACAGCTATTGGGAGGAGGTCTTCGTTGGTGTAATCATCATCATCGCCGTGCTGGTCGATCAGATTCGCACGCGCGGCGTCTTCCGCGCGGCGGCAGCGGAGTGAGGCGCCGCCCATCGAACAGGAGGAAAGGCATGAAGCGTGTGGTGCTCGCGGCGCTGGTCGCGATGGTGCTGGCCGCCCCGGCCGGGGCCGCTGACAAATTGAAATTCGCCGTCGTGCCCAAGGCGATGAACAACCCCTTCTTCGACATCGCCCGCGACGGCTGCATGAAGCGCGCCGCCGAACTCGGCAACGTCGAATGCGTCTATCGCGGGCCGATCGAGCACGAGCCCGCGACCGAGGTGCAGATCATCCAGGATCTCATCACCCAGCGCGTCGACGGCCTGGCGATCTCGGTCTCCGACGTCGGTGCCGTGACCGGCGTCATCAAGGCGGCGCGCGACGCCGGCATCCACGTCATCACCTTTGACGCCGACGCACCCGGCTCGGCGCGCGAGGCCTATATCGGCACCAACAACAAGGATTTCGGCCGGGCCTTGGGCGAGATGCTGCTGCAGGCGCAGCCCACGGCCGGGCTCTACGGCATGGTGTCGGGCGGACCGGCCGCGGCGAACCTCAACGAGCGCCTCGAGGGGGTGCGCGAGGTCGCGGGCAAGGCTGGGTGGAAGGAGGTGTCGGGCTCGCCCACCTATTGCAACGACGACCCGGCCCTTGCCGTCCAGCAGCTCAACGACCTGACGACCGCGCATGCCGATCTCAATGCCGTCGTCCCGGTCGGCGGCTGGCCGCTCTTTGCGCCGCAGGGCTACCGGAATTTTGTCGACAGCAATGCCGAGCGCTTCAAGAGCGGCAAGCTGGTCGCGGTCGCGGCCGACACCCTGCCCGCGGAGCTGCAGCTGCTCAAGGCCGGCTACGTCGCGGCACTCGTCGGGCAGCGGCCGTTCGAGATGGGCGAGAAGGCGATGGACGCGTTGCTGGCGCTGCACGACGGCAAGCCGGTGCCGCAGATCGTCTACACCGGCGTCGATCGCGTTACCAAGGCCAATGTAGACACGTTTCTGAAATAGCGCCGGGTTCGGCACGGCGCCCAAGAGACAGAACACCGATCATGCGGTAGAAAGAGATAGAACCGGGTAGGGCAGAATAGCGAGGAGCGCGCATTCCGGTCCCCGGACGTGATCCGGGGATCGACTTCGGCGGTGCCGAGACGGCGGAAGGCGCTGCGCTTTTTTCCGCCCCATATCATCTCCGGCAGCGGGAGATCACAATGGCCGAGACAATCGCAATCGAACGAGTGGATCACATCGGCATTCGGGTGCGCGATCTCGACCGCGCCCTGGCGTTCTACGGGGCCCTCGGGTTCGAGTTGGTGCGTCGGGCCAAGGGCGATGATGTCGCAATCATTCGCAACGAGCACGGCGTCGAACTCAATCTCGTGTTCAACGCCAATGCCGGCGATCCGGCCGCCAATATCCTGATGGACCTTCCCGACAAATTCCCGGGCTACACGCACATCGCGCTGCGGGTCGCCTCGATCCCGGCGATGATCGCCGCGCTCAGGGCAAACGATATCGCAATCAACCAGGGACCCGTCAGGTTCGGTGAAAGCGGCCATGTCTCGGTGTTCGTGCGCGACCCCGATCGCAACGTCATCGAGCTGCGCGGCCGGGACCAGGGCGAGGTCGAGGGCGAGATCCCTTACGTCCCGTGAGCCGCCCACCGGCTGCGACAACGCCGGCGTTTGCGGACCGGATATGACAGAGCCCGCCGCCGGCTGGACCCGTGTCCCCGCCATCCTGAGCTTTCCCGATACGCCAGGATTCACCGAGACTTACGGATTTGCCGGCGGCTCCGGGACGGTGTGGCTCGAGGGTCAATATCTGATCCCTCGCGCGCGACCCTCAAAGACGCTCTACCTTTTCATGCACCCATCGAGCACCTTGCACTTGCTGCCGATGCCGGGGGCGCTCGTTGGCGCGGGGCTGCACGTCCTGTGCGCGGCGAGCCGCTATCCGAAGAACGACAGCGGGCTCATCATGGAAAAGGTCGCCATCGACATGGGGGCGTGGGTCAGGGACGCCCGGGTTCGCGGCTACGAGAAGGTGATCCTCGTCGGCTGGTCGGGCGGCGGCTCGCTCTCGCTGTTCTATCAGGCGGAGGCCGAGGCGCCGTCGATCACCTCTACGCCGGCGGGCGACGCGGTGGACCTGACGCGCGCCGGTCTCGAACCGGCCGACGGCGTCATCTTCATTGCCGCGCATCTGTCGCGCGCCGAGACATTGACCGAATGGCTCGATCCGTCCGTGACCGACGAGCTCGACCCCGACCGGCGCGAGCTGGAATTCGACATCTACGACAGTGCCTGCCCCCATCAGCCGCCCTATGCGGCCGAGTTCGTCGGCCGCTTCCGTGCCGCCCAGATCGCGCGCAACCGCAAGATCACGACGTGGTGCCAGGAATGGCTCGACAGGCTGCGGCGGCGAAGGACGAGCGAGGTCGAGCGCTGCTTTGTCGTCCATCGGACGATGTGCGACGTGCGCTGGCTCGATCCCCGGATCGACCCGAACGGACGGCGGCCCGGCTGGTGCTATCTCGGCGATCCCCGGACCGCGAACACATCGCCCGCCGGGCTCGGGCGCTATTCGTCGCTGCGCTCCTGGCTGTCGCAGTGGAGCTACGATCTGTCGAACGCGAAAGGGCCGAAGAACGCCGCGCGCATCCGCCGCACGCCGGTGTTGCAGGTCGAAAACCTCGCGGACGACGCCGTCCCCGCCTCACACAATCCGACGATCCGGTCGGCCCTCGCGACGCCGGACAAGGAATATAAGGGAATTGAAGGCGCGACCCATTATTATCGGGACCAGCCTTCTCAGCTGCACCAATGCATCAATGCGGTATTGGATTGGAGCCGCCGCAAAGGACTGCTTGCAGATTGACCATTCACCGGGGAGCCCTTGCCGGGCCGCCCTTTCTTGAAAATCAGGGAAGGCTCGCCGGATCACGGCAGTGGTGACTCGAGCGGTCCGCTTACCGGGTGCTTCGCGCAGAACTGCTCCATACCCTGCCCCGCCTGAGTGACGAACGCCGTGCGCGGCGCGATCGCGGTACCGTCGGGCGACTCGCCAATCGGGCAGTGGCACGTCGCCACCGGCACGCCCGTATCGGTATAAGTCTGGGAATTGCAGGCAAAACTCCAGCAATTCGCGATCGCGCTGCCGAGATTGAGATGCTTTGCGCAGAAGAGATACGGCGCCTCGGCCTTGGGCCCGGTCGGTACCCAGCCGGCGACCGCCTGCGCGATGCCCGATCGCACCGCGTAGAGCGACCAGACCCCGGTCGATGCGTCCGCGGCGGCCGGCGGCTTGCACGAGCCGTGCATGTTGCCGCCCGTCAGGTCCGCAATCGCCTCGCCCGAGAAGATCGGACAGGTGCAGTCCGCCTCGGGAAAAAAGGCGGTGCCGTCGCCGGTCACATTCACCTCGATGCGACGGCCGGTCGGCGTGCAGGTTGAGGCGGCGCAAAGCGCGAAATAGCCGCTGCAAAATCGTAATTCATGCCCGCTTTGGGCGATCGCGGGTCGCCCGATCGCGGCAGACGCGAGCAGCATGGCACCGAGGCCGAGGATCGCCTTCGCACAGATATCGCCGAGGCCTGCTGGTCGGGGAGTTTCTCCCGAGCGCGATCACGGCATGTTTTCACTCCGCTCAACTCGCGATTGCGCGCGCAGTTGAGTTGGCAGGTGTCACGCAACCGTTAACTCGGCGGGTGCCCCGGAAACGCCCGCGGACCTCTCGGCTTTTGGCGGCCGCGCTCCCCCTTTTGATCGATGTCTCGTCCGTCCGACAGCGCCGGACCGTGACGGAATACAGCTCAAGTTCGCAGCTCGCGGCTTCGCGACCGAGTGAGAGCCTGTCTCAGAAGTCAGGGTCGTCAATCATCGACAACCAGGGACCGCTTTCGGAAACCGACAAGAGCCGTTCAGCCTTGGCGGCAGCAACCGCTCAATCTGCCCCGCATCGGACCTTGCCGAGGACCAATCGGGTCACCTTTGCTCGGGCGGGCGGGCATGGCGGCTTTATGATGGCCATCCGCCTAACCCCTTGAGTTATGGAAGGCGTCGATCATCGGTTTGAGGTCTTGGACGATTTGCGCTTCGATCAGCCGGGGACCCTTGGTATTCATCGCCGCTTCGAACTGCTGATGGAACTCCTCCGCGGTCGTCGCGCGGGTGGCCGGCACGCCCTGCCCCTCGGCGATCTTGACCCAGTCCAACGTCGGACTGTCGACCCGCAGCATCGAGAGCATTTTTTCGTTGGGATCGCCTTCACGAACCCTGGCCAATTCGATATTCAGAATCCCGTAGCTGTCGTTCTTCATCACGACAAGGGTGACATCGGCCTTCTCCCGCGCCATGGTCCACAGCGCCTGGGGCGTATACATGCCGCTGCCGTCACCTTCGAAAACAACGGTCTTCCGATCCGGGCACGCCACCGCGGCTCCCAAACCCAATGGGAATCCCCACCGATGGCCCCGCCACAATCGGCGAACAGATAGTCGTGCGCCCGGGCGCCTTCAGTCCCACGATAAAGTGCCCCGTCCGTCGTGGGGGCATCGCTCACCAGGATTGCGTTCTCCGGCAGCAACAGGCCGATGCTCTGTCCAACGGCGTCATCCGTCAGAACGCCTGCCGGCGGAACGCCCTTTGAACGCTCCCGGCGTGCGGCGGGTTGAGGCGGGGTGCCGACCGCTTTGGCGAGATCGCCGAGCGCAGACCATATGTCGTGATCCACGGTCGCCAGCGTCGTCACCTGGCAGTCGGCGGGGACCTTGGTGACCGGCTTGCCCTTGTAGGCGAAGGTCGTCACCGGGAAGAGCGCGCCCACGAGGATGAGCTGCGCATACTTTTGCAGGAACGGGATCGCTTGCTCGGGGAAATACGGAATCGTTTCCACCGCAACACGGCCTTCTCCCCGGGCGAGGCGGGACGGCGTCGTCTCTCCCAGCAAGTCCGCCCCGGTCT
Source organism: uncultured Alphaproteobacteria bacterium (assembly GCA_963772295.1). Taxonomy (GTDB): domain Bacteria; phylum Pseudomonadota; class Alphaproteobacteria; order ATCC43930; family CGMCC-115725; genus AP-15. Next base: position 509,345 of record CAVYWO010000012.1, on the reverse strand, counting down.
TCGCGGAGATGCGCCCGGCCAACTCCAGTCCGTCGCCATACAGCGCGTGGCTGCCCAGGAGGATTGCCGTCTTTTTACCGTTGCTCAACAGCGCCACCATATCCTGAATGGTCTGCGCTGAGACTTTGGGTGTTTCCATCGGCGCGGCCGGCACCGGCGGAGCCACTGCCGGATCCCAGTGGCAGTTGGTGGGAGCGACCACGGTGCAGATCTTCCCGGCGCCAATCCGGGAATAACGCGCTGCCAGCGCCCCGAGCACAGCCAGATCGCTGGCCGACTTGGCTTGGTGCGCCCAATGCGAGACGACGCGTGCCAGGTCAACGATGTTGCCGTTGATAAACTCATGCTCGGCGAAATTGGGTTGGTGATAGGTCGCGTTGGCGCCCACGACGTTGACGATCGCCGTGTTGCCCCGGCCCGCATTGTGGAGATTCGCGATGCCGTTGGCGAAGCCACTGCCCACGTGCAGCAGCGTAAAGGCGGGCTTGCCCGCCATGCGCGCGTATCCATCGGCCGCGCCTGTCACTACGTTCTCTTCCAGGCAGAGAATGGGGCGTACGTTTTCGGTCCGCCCCATCTCGTAGACCAGTTGCATCTCGGATGTGCCGGGATTGGCGAAACAGGTGTCGAGGCCGGCGTCGGTGAGGGCTTTGAACAATGCTTGTGCGCCATTCATCGCAAGTTCTCCATTTTTTCTCGTCAGCTCGTGCTCCCGGCCCCTGCCCCGGCGGAGGCCGGGGTTCGCGCGAAACGGCAATGCTGTTCGGGTGGATCACATAGGCGTCGACGCCCTGCGCTCGCAGCCAGCGGGCCCGCCAGAAACCGTCGCGCCCGGCTTTTGTTGCCGCGACGATGATGCCGTTCTCTCGCCGCTCGCCCGATAGCATCTCTGAGAGGCCGCCATAATTCCGTCCGGATCGCGGCGTATAATTTGCAGTAGATTAGGGAACTGTCGGCCTCATGTCGCGGCGGCGCCGGCATTTCCCGAGAATTCCCGATTGCGGTGATTTAATTCCCGATCATGGCCAATAAATTCCCGTAGTGACGGCGGGAATTCGCCTCGCAAGCCATTGACCGGTATGATATTCTTGTCAGAGATCCGAAAAAAATTCCCGGTAAATCCCGGTCTATCGGGAATTTTGCCGGTTCCGTGAGGTCCCGCCCGGCGCCGTCGCGGGTCGCGACGCGAGGCACGAGCGGGGCTCGAACCAGGCTCAGCGCAGCCGGAAATAATTGAGGCTGAAGAGATCGCTGGGGTCGGTCCAGGTGGCCACCGGGCGAAAGCCGGCCCGCGCCGCCAGCGCCCGGAATTCGGGCACCCAATATTTGTAGGAATATTCGGTGTGGATCAGCTCGCCCGCGGCAAAATGAAAGCGCTGGCCGGCAACCCGCGCCTCCTGGTCGGCAAGGCTCTCGATGTAGATCTCGACCCGGCCTTCTCGGCCGTTATAAAACGCCCGATGCGCGAACCGGTCGAGGTCGAGATCGCCGTCGAGTTCGCGGTTGATCCGCCCCAAAAGATTGAGGTTGAACGCGGCGGTCACCCCGGCGCGGTCGTTATAGGCGGCGTCGAGGATCAAGGGGTCCTTCTTGAGATCGACGCCGATCAGCATTTCGCCGGCCGGCCCCAGGATCCGCGCGCAATTTGAGAGGAAGCGCAAGGCCGCCGCCGGCTCAAAATTGCCGATCGTCGAGCCCGGGAAAAAGCCGACCCGCTTGCCGCCCGGGCCCGGCAGCGGCGGCAGGCGGAACCAAGCCGTGTAGTCGGTGCAGACCGCGATCACCGGCAACAGCGGAAAATCGGCGGCCACACCGGCTGCGGCCTGGCGCAGGTGCTCGCGCGAGATGTCAACCGGAACATAGGCGGCCGGCCGGTCGAGTGCGGCGAGCAGGATCCGGGCCTTGTGACTGCCGCCGCTGCCGAACTCGACAAGCCGGGTGTGCGGCCCCGTCTCGGCCGCGATATCGGCGGCATTTTCCGCGAGGATCGCGATCTCGGTGCGGGTCAGATAATATTCCGGCAGGCGGCAGATCTCTTCGAACAGCGCCGAGCCGCGCGCGTCATAGAGAAACTGGCACGGGATCGATTTGCGGCGCTCTCCGAACCCCTTGAGCACGGCGTCGCGAAAGCTGTCCTCGCCGGGCGCCAGATCGTAGAAAAGAAAGGGCTCGGGGTTCAGCATTCGATGTCCTCCGCCAGCCGCAACCCGGCGAAGGCCCAGCGCGTCGAGAGCGGAAAGAAGTTGCGGTAGGTGGCTCGGACATGCCCCTTCGGGGTTACCGCGGCACCGCCGCGCAACACCATCTGGTTCGACATGAACTTGCCGTTGTATTCGCCGATCGCACCCGCGGCCGGGCGAAAGCGCGGATAGGCGATATAGGGGCTCGCGGTCCACTCCCAGACATCGCCGAACATCTGGCGCAGCGGCGTCGCTTCCGCCGCGCCCTCGGTCGCGTCCGGGCACGGGTGAAGATGCCGGCGATCGGCAAAATTGCCGGCGACCGGCACGCCTTGGGCGGCGACTTCCCATTCCGCCTCGGTCGGGAGGCGCTTGCCGGCCCATCGGGCATAAGCGTCGGCCTCGTAGAAGCTGACGTGGCAAACGGGCTCGGCCGGGCTCAGCGGCCGCCGGCCGGACAAGGTGAAAATGGTCCATTCGCCGCCGTCGCGGGACCAATAGAGCGGCGCCGTCCAGCCCTCCCGGCGCACCGTTGCCCAGCCGTCGGAAAGCCAGAACTCCGGTCGCCGATAGCCGCCCTCGGCGATGAATTCGAGGTAGTCGCCGCAGCTGACCGGGTGCGCGGCGAGGGCGAACGGGTCGAGCCAGACCTTGTGCCTCGGCGTCTCGTTGTCAAAGGCAAAGCCCTCGCCCGCATGGCCGATCTCCGCCAATCGCGGCGCGAACTCGACCCGGCCCGCCGACGGCCGGGGCGGCGCCGGGCGCGGCGGGAGCAAGGCTTGGTAGGCCGGCAACAGTGGATTGACCGAAAAGACGTGCTTGATATCCATCAGGATCAGCTCCTGATGCTGCTGCTCGTGCTGGGCGCCGAGCTCGATCAGAAGGGCGGCCTCCGGCCACGCCGCGGCACCCATTCGTTCGACGAGGCGCGTCATGGCGGCGTCGACATGCCGGCGGTAAAGGGCGACCGTCGCGACCGCCGGACGCGACAACAGGCCGCGCTCGGGCCGCGGGTGGCGCGGTCCTGCCGCCTCGTAATAGGAGTTGAAGAGATAGCCGAAGGCCGGATCGAAGACCCGGTAATCGGCGTCGAAGCGATTGAGGATAAAGGTTTCGAAGAACCACGTGGTATGCGCCAGATGCCATTTCGTCGGGCTGACGTCGGGCATAGACTGGATCGACTGGTCTTCCGGCGTCAGGTTCGCCGCCAGCATTTCGCTGTCGCCGCGGACCCGGTGAAATTGCGCCAGCACGGTCTGCCGGTCGGCGCCGCCGGATAGCGACTGCAATTCATTGTCAAACACGCTGCCCCCCAGTTCTCATCGATCGTTCGGGTCAACGGCGCCCGGCCTCGTTAGTTTCCTTCTTCGAGGTAGCGCCGGCGCAGGTGGCGCTCGAAGCTCGCCGTTCCGAGCGGCGCGCCGGTGGCGCTCTCGACCAGCTCGGCGGTCGGTAGGAGCGATCCTTTCGCATGCACGGAATCGCGCAGCCAACCAAGCAACGGCGCAAAATCGCCGGCGGCGATCGCCGCCATCACTTCCGGGATCGCCCGGCGCACCGCCTCGAACAGCTGGGCCGCGATCAGCGCGCCGAGCGTATAGGTCGGGAAATAGCCCCAGATCCCGTCATACCAGTGAATGTCCTGCAGGCAGCCCTCGCGGTCGTTGGCGGGGGCGACGCCGAGGAGTGCCCGCAGTCCTTCGGCCCAGGCCCCGGGCAGCTCGGCCGGGACGAGATCGCCCGCCAGCATCGCCCGTTCGAGGCGATAGCGCAGGATCACATGGGCCGGGTAGGTGACCTCGTCGGCATCGACCCGGATCAGGGTGCGTCCGACCCGGATCTGGCGCCGATAGAGGGCATCAGCTGCCCAGGCCGGTCCCGCACCGCCGAACGCCTCGCGCAGGATCGGCGCGGCAAAGCCCATAAAGGCGCGGCTGCGGCAGGACTGCATCTCGAGCAGCAAGGACTGGCTCTCATGCATCGCCATGCCGCAGGCCCGGCCGACCGGCTGGCAGCGCCACCGGGCCGGCAGCCCGCGCTGATAGAGCGCGTGCCCGGTCTCGTGCAGCACCGCCATCAGGGCACGGGCAAAATCGCCCTCGTCGTACCGCGTCGTGATCCGCACGTCGTCGGCGACCCCGCCGCAGAACGGGTGGGCGCTGACATCGAGCCGGCCATGGGCGAAATCGAAGCCGATTTGCGTCATCAGGCGCAGCGCCGCCCGGCGCTGCGCCTCGATCGGGAACGGGCCATCGGCTTGCGGCACCGGGGTCAACGCCGCCTGGCGGCCGAGCGCGGCCTCGATCAGATCGGGCAGAAAGCTCAAGATCTCGTCGAAGAGGCGGTCGATGACCGCGACCGGGACGCCGGGCTCGTATTGGTCGAGCAGCGCCGCGTAGGGACTGGTGCCGAGCCGCTCGGCCTTGGCCGCGGCGATTTCACGCTTGCCGCGAAGCACCGCTTCGAACCGCGGCCGAACCGCGGCGAAATCGCCTTGCGCGCGGGCCGTGCGCCACACCGTCTCGCAGTCCGAGGCGGCGCGCGAAGCAGCCTCGACGAGATCGGAGGGAAGTGCCGCCGCGTGCGCGAGGCGGCGCCGCATCTCGCGCAGATTGGCCCTTTGCCAGGGATCGAGCGAGCCGTCCTCGGCCGCGGCCCGATCGGCGATCTCGGCGAGGGCGGGAGCGGCCAGGTGTTCGTGGACGACGCCGTGCAGCGCCGCCAGTTGTTCGCCCCGGGCGGCGGCGCCGCCCGGCGGCATCATCGCCGCCGCGTCCCAACGCAGCACCGCGATCGCTTGTTCGAGCATCGCGACCCGGCGAAATCGCGCTTCCAGCTGGCGGTAGGCGGTCATTCCGCACCTGCGCGGCGGCGATGGTAAAGGACATAGATGACGAGCAGGGCAACCGCCAGTGAAAACCACGTGAGCGCGTATTGCAGATGGTCGTTCGGCAAGGCGAGCGGGGTGACACCGCCCTTTGGCCAGCCGCCCGGGTTGGGCGCGGCATCGGCGTCGATATAGAACGGCGCCACCCGGTCGAGCGCATCGGCGGCGGCCATTGCCGGCAGATCGACCCAGAACCAATAGTTCAAATCCGGGCGGTTGTCCGGCAGAAACCAGTTCGGTCGCCCCGCCGGCGGCAGCCTCAAGAGCCCGACGACATGGGCGGTGCCGGCGATCTGTCCGAGGGCCCGCTTGGCCGGGTTCTTCAGTTCGGCCGGAATGAAGCCGCGATTGACAAAAACGATGCCCCCGCCCGGCTCCCGCAGCGGGGTCAGCACCTGATAACCGATCCGCCCGGCCCCGGCGCTGGCGCCGAGATAGATCTCCTTTTCATGCAATAACCTCCCCTCGGCGGCGACGCGATGGAATTCGAGACGGCGCGCCTCCGCCAGCGTCTGCGGTACCGGCATCACCGGCGCCGCGACCGCGGCCGCGCGCTCGGCGATCAGCCGCTCCTTCCAGAAGTGCCGCTGGATCTGCCAGGCGCCGAGCCCCAGCAATAGGAGAAGCGCCGGCGCGGCGAATAGGGTCGGCCAGAATTGCGGGTGGAACCCGGTCATGGTCAGGCCGGCGGGCGGCCGAGCAGACGGTGCCGGTATTGCAGGGCGATCAGCCCGGCTTTGAACGGCCGCAGCATCGTCACGGCACCGATCAAGATCAGCGGTGTCCACAGGATGAGATGGACCCAGATGGGCGGCGCGAAGGCCCGCTCGACGATCGCCGCGAGCCCGACGACGACAAGACCGAGGATGAAGACGACAAAGACCGCGGGGCCGTCGCCCGCATCTTGATTGGATAGATCGAGACCGCAAACCTCGCAGCCGGCTCGTACCGTCAACCAGCCCGAGAACAGGCGGCCGCGCCCGCATCGCGGGCAGCGGCAGCCGAGCGCGGCGCGCAGCGGCGATACCGGCGGGAAACCGTCGTCCACGGCATCACCGCCGGCGATCGGCGGTCAGCCGACCGGTCCAGCGCCGCCGCTGCCCTCGCCCCACCAATAAATGCAAGTAAATAGAAACAGCCACACGACGTCGACGAAATGCCAGTACCAAGCCGCCGCCTCGAAGCCGAAATGATGGTCGGGTTTGAAATGGCCGAGCCACGCCCGGTAGAGGCAGACGCACAGAAAAATTGTGCCGATGATCACGTGAAAACCGTGAAAGCCGGTCGCCATGAAGAAGGTCGACGGGTAGATGCCGCCGGTGAAGTGAAACGGTGCGTGGCTGTATTCGAAGACCTGCACCGAGGTGAAAGAGAGGCCGAGGAAGATGGTCAAGGCCAGGCCCACGAGCATGCCGCGGCGGTCGCTTTCGATCAGGGCGTGATGCGCCCAGGTCACCGTCGTCCCCGACAACAAGAGGATCAGCGTGTTCAGAAACGGAAACGCGAAGGGGTCGAACGGGTGAATGGTTTTGGGCGGCCACACGCCGCCGACCGGGAACAGGCTCGAGGCAAAGAACGCCCAGAAGAAGGCCGCGAAGAACATCACCTCGGAGGCGATGAACAAGGCCATCCCGTAGCGCATCCCAAGCTGCACGAGCGGCGTGTGGTGACCTTCGAAGGTCGCCTCGCGCACCACGTCGCGCCACCACACAAACATGATCGACAGCACGGCGAGGACGCCGAGGATCAGCAAGACCCAGCCATGCCCGTGCATGTACAGCACGCCGCCGCCGGCGAGGAGACCCGCGGCGACCGCGCCGACGATCGGCCACGGGCTCGGATCGACGAGATGATAGGGATGACTCGGCGCGGCGTGGGTCTCGCTCATCAGGGGCCTCGATCGGCAAATTCGTGCGGCGCCGCGGAGACTGCGGAATGGCGGTCCATGGCTAGCCGCGTACCCGCACGATCGTGATCGCGTAGAACAGCGCGACCAAGGCGACGAGAACGGCGACGAGCGCCCGGTTGCGCGCCCGCCGCGTCTGCCCGCGCCCGGCGTCCATCGCCGTCAACGCCCCCCCTGGGCGCGGCCGCCGATATGGTCGAAGAGCAGCACGCTGAAGATCAATAACAGATACAGGAGGGAGCATGCGAAGAGACGGCGCGCCGCACGCTCGTCGGCGTGGCGCCACAGCCGGATCGCCGAGCCGGTGAAGAACCCGTTCAGCAGCAGCGTCGACCCGCCATAGAACGGGCCGGCGATGCCAATGAGCCAAGGCGCCAGGCAGGCCGGCCACAGCGCCAGGCAATAGCAAAGGATCTGGCGCCTGGTCGCGCGCGCGCCGCCGACCACCGGCAGCATCGGCACGCGGGCCGCCGCGTAATCGTCGACGCGATAGAGCGACAACGCCCAGAAATGCGGCGGCGTCCACAAAAAGATGATGGCGAAGAGGGAGAGCGCCGCCCAACCGATCTCGCCGGTCACCGCCGCCCAGCCGATCAGCGGCGGCAGGGCGCCGGCGGCACCGCCGATCACGATGTTCTGCGGCGTGCGCCGCTTCAGCCAGATCGTATAGACGAATACGTAAAAGCCGATGGTCAGCGCCAACAGCCCGGCCGCCACCGAATTGAGCGCCAGCTCCATGACGAGCACGGCGCCGACCCCGAGCACGACCCCGAAGCCGAGCGCCTCGCCGGGCACCATCCGCCCCGCCGGCAACGGTCGCAACCGGGTGCGGCGCATCAGCCCGTCGATGTCGCGGTCGTACCACATGTTGATGGCACCCGCGGCCCCGGACCCCACGGCCATGCACAGCACCGCGGTCGCCGCGAGCACCGGGTTGAGCTGCCCGGGTGCGATGGCGAGCCCGACAAACCCGGTGAAGACGACGAGCGCCATCACCCGCGGCTTCAGGATCTCGAGGTAATCGCCGACGGCCGCTCCGGGGGCCGCCGCCCAACCAGCAGCGGCGGCCGGTCCGGCCTCCGAATATTGGGACAAGGCGATCGAAACTCCTAATGCGCGCCCGCCGCCGCGATCACCGGCAGTTCTTCATAGTTGTGCCACGGCGGCGGCGAAGACACCGTCCATTCAAGGGTCGTCGCCCCCTCGCCCCAGTAATTGGCGCCGACCCGCCGCCCGGCGAACAGCGTATCGAAGATGATGTAGATGAAGAACAGGGTCGACGCGTAGGAGATGAAGGAGCCGATCGACGCCACGAAATTCCAGCCGGCAAAGGCGTCCGGATAGTCCGGGATGCGCCGCGGCATCCCGGCGAGACCGAGAAAATGCATCGGAAAGAATGTCAAGTTGACGCCAACAAAAGTCGTCCAGAAGTGAATTTTTCCGAACAACTCGTTGTATTGCCGACCCGACATTTTGCCGATCCAGTAATAAAAACCACCGAAAATCGAAAATATGGCACCTAGAGAAAGCACATAGTGGAAGTGTGCAACCACATAATAGGTATTGTGCAGGGCGAAGTCGACACCTGCATTGGCCAGAACGACGCCGGTGACGCCGCCGATCGTGAACAACCAGATGAAGCCGACGGCCCATAGCATCGGCGTCTTGAACTCGATCGACCCGCCCCACATCGTGGCGATCCACGAGAAGATCTTGATGCCGGTCGGCACCGCGATGACCATCGTCGCCGCGGTGAAATAGGCGCGCGCATCGACCGAGAGCCCGGTCGTAAACATGTGATGCGCCCAGACGGTAAAACCGACGACCCCGATCGACACCATCGCATAGACCATGCCGAGATAGCCGAAGATCGGCTTTTTCGAGAACGTCGCGACAATCTGCGAGATCATGCCAAAGCCCGGCAGGATCAGGATGTAAACCTCCGGGTGGCCAAAAAACCAGAACAGGTTCAGGAACAAGAGCGGGTCGCCGCCGCCCGCCGGATTGAAAAAGCTGGTGCCGAAATTGCGGTCGGTCAGCAGCATCGTGATGGCACCCGCGAGCACCGGCAGGGACAGCAGCAGCAGAAACGCGGTGACAAGGATCGACCACACGAACAGCGGCATCCGATGCATGGTCATGCCGGGGGCGCGCATGTTGAAGATGGTCGTGATGAAGTTGATCGCGCCCATGATCGACGCCGCGCCGGCGAGATGGATCGAGAGGATCATCATGTCCATCGCCGGTCCGGGGCTGCCGACGGGACCCGAAAGCGGCGGGTAGAGCGTCCAGCCGACGCCGGCGCCGCCGACCATCGTCGAGCCGAGCAACAGCGCGAAGGACGGCACCAGCAGCCAGAAGCTGATGTTGTTGAGCCGCGGAAAGGCCATGTCGGGCGCGCCGATCATCAGCGGCACGAACCAGTTGCCGAACCCGCCGATCATCGCCGGCATGACCGTAAAAAAGATCATGATCAGCCCATGCGCGGTGATGATGACGTTATAGGCCTCGTGATCGGCGATGAGATGATTGCCGGGATGCATCAGCTGCATCCGCATCAGCACCGACAGGGTACCGCCGATCACGCCGGCGACGACGGCAAAGGTCAAATAAAGTGTACCGATGTCCTTGTGGTTCGTCGAAAACAGCCAGCGGGTGACAAATCCCACGGCTTGCCTATGCGCGTCATAACCATGCGCCTCTGCGCCATGGGCCTCTCGCTCGTAGGTCATCTCTCAACCCCTCGCGGTCAATTCCCGGCCGCCGCCGGGTGGGCGGCGCGGGCCGTCGCGGCGGCGACATTGAGCGGCGCGCCGCCGCCGTTCCAGCCAAACTTTTTCTTGGCGTCGACCAGCCAATGCCGGAAGTCCTCTTTCGACATCGCCACCACCTTGATCGGCATGGAGCCGTGATTGAGGCCGCAGAGCTGGTTGCACTCGCCGTAGTAGGTGCCGGGACGCAGGACATTGAACCAGGTATCGTTGCTCCGGCCGATGATCGCATATTCCTGGACCCCGAACGACGGGACAAACCAGCTGTGGATCACATCGGTGCTCGTCACCTTGAGCTCGATATTTTCGCCGACCGGCACGACGAGCGGGTTGTCGACCTCGAGCAACCGCTTCTGCCCGGGCTTGAGATCGGCATCGGCGATGACAGTGCTGTCGAAGGTCAAGCCTCCCTGATCGGGATAGCCGTAAGTCCAGTACCACTGATGCCCGGTCGCGGTGATCGTCAACGCGTGCTTTGGTATGTCTGCCATGTAATACATGAGTTTGAACGACCGAACCGCGATGATGATCAAGATCAATATCGGGATCGTGGTCCACAAGATCTCAATCCAGGGATTGTGCGTCGTGCGCGACGGCACCGGATTTCGCCGATGATTGAAGCGCACCATGACATAGAGCAGCAATCCTATGACGAACCCGGCGATCAGAAAGATGATCACCAAGAGTTCATCGTGAAATGCGCTGAGTTGTTCAAGGACGGGCGTCGCCGGCGGCTGCATGCCAAGCTGCCACGGCCGCGGCTCCTCCACCACATCCGCCGCCACAGCGGCAACGGCGGGCGCCGCAGCGGCGACCATCGCAAACGCCGTCAGGCGCAGCGCCCGCCGTCCCCACCGCTTCATCAACAACTCCATCGCCCGCGCCGCCAAGCCGACCGAACCCTACACCAAAGCGCGTGCGAACGACAACCGAGTGATCGGAGACCCGACCCGTTTGCGGCAAGCGGCCGCAGCCGCGCGGCCCGAATCGACGGGCCGGCGCGAGCTCCCGGGCTCGCATCTGTTGCCGCCCGCCGGCAACGGCCATATTAGACTCGCATCAGTAAGGAGTTTTCGCGGATGACCGATCTCGCCGTCACCGACGCCTTGTTCTTTGGACGCACCGGCATGGACCCGGCACGCATCGAAAGGCTGGTGGGCGAAGCCCTGGCCGGGATGGACGACGGCGAGCTGTTCCTCGAATACAGCCAATCGGAGAGTTTGGCGCTCGACGACGGCCGCATCAAAAGCGCGAGCTTCAACACGACGCAGGGGTTCGGGCTGCGCGCGGTCGCCGATGCCGCCGCCGGCTATGCCCATGCGTCCGAACTGTCGGAGGCGTCGATCCGGCGCGCCGCGGCGGCGGTGCGCGCGGTCGCCAGCGGCTATTCCGGAAGCATGGCCGAGCCGCCCTTGGGCACCAACCGCAGCCTCTACACCGATGCGAACCCGCTCGGCCTCGTCGAGCTGGCGACAAAGACGCGGCTGCTCGCCGAGATCGACGCCTATGCCCGCGGCCGCGACCCGCGGGTGCGGCAGGTGATGGCGTCGCTGAGCGGCGTCTGGCAAGGGGTGCAGATCGTCCGGGCCGACGGTCGCCGGGTTGCCGATATTCGCCCGCTGGTGCGGCTCGGCGTCGCCATCGTCGTCGGCGAGGGGGACCGCATGGAGACCGGGTCGTCGGGAGCGGGAGGGCGCGTCGCCTATGACCGCTTTCTCGATCCGCGGCAGTGGCGGCAGCAGGTTGACGAGGCGTTGCGCCAGGCCTTGGTCAATCTCGGGGCGATCCCGGCGCCGGCCGGCGAGATGATCGTGGTGCTGGGGCCCGGCTGGCCGGGGGTGATGCTGCACGAGGCGATCGGGCACGGCCTGGAGGGCGATTTCAACCGCAAAAAGACTTCCGCCTTTTCCGGGCTGATCGGCAAGCGGGTCGCGAGCCGAGGGGTGACCGTCGTCGACGACGGCACCTTGCCCGATCGCCGCGGCTCGCTGAGCGTCGACGACGAGGGGACGCCTTCGAACTGCACCGTGTTGATCGAGGACGGGATCCTTAAAGGCTACATGCAGGACCGCATGAACGCCCGCCTGCTCGGCATGGCGCCGACCGGCAACGGGCGGCGCCAGAGCTTTGGCCATCCGCCGATGCCGCGGATGACCAACACCTATATGCTGGCTGGGGCGCAGGAGCCCGAAGAGATCATCGCCTCGGTCGGGCGCGGGCTCTATGCGGTCAATTTCGGCGGCGGTCAGGTCGACATCACCTCGGGCAAATTCGTCTTCTCCGCCTCCGAGGCCTATGTGATCGAGAACGGCACGATCGGGCCGGCGGTCAAGGGGGCGACGCTGATCGGTAACGGTCCCGACGCGCTGACCAAGGTAACGATGATCGGCAACGATCTGCGGCTCGATGACGGTATCGGCACCTGCGGCAAGGACGGGCAGAGCGTGCCGGTCGGCGTCGGCCAGCCGACTTTGCGCATGGATGGGCTGACGGTCGGCGGCACCAACGCGTGAGCTGTGGCGCCGACGCGCGGCCGCCGGCGTCGCGGGTATTCCGTCTCCGAAATTGCCGCCGCGCGATCGCCGCTACCGCCGCGATGGCGATGGCGGTCGTTGCCGCGGCGGCCTCGGCTTGCCCCGATCTTGCGACCGCGCCGAGCACACGCTGGTCGCTGACCGCCGACGACGGCGTCTCCTGGCTGGCGACACCCTGCGGCCAGCGCTTCTACACGACGGGCGTCAACGTTCTCGACGGCGGCGAAAACGAACGCGCGGCATCGGGCAAGGCCTATTCCGGATACGACTGGCGGAGCTTCGCTGCGAGCCTCGATGTCTGGACCGCCGCAACCAGGCGCCGGCTGTTCCGCTGGGGTTTCAACAGCGCCGGCGCCTGGTCGCTTGCCCCGCAGCTGTTGCGGCTGCCTTCGGTCATCAACCTCGAACTCGGCCGCCGGGCGCGCTTTCACTGGTTCGACCCGTTCGCCCCCGAGACCGCGGCACGAATGACGGCGCTCGCGCGCCAGCTGACCGCCCCGTATCGTCATTCCCCGTATCGGATCGGCTATTTCTCCGACAACGAGGTGGGCTGGTGGGCCGGCGCCCTGTTCGACTTCTATTCGATGAAGCCGGCAGCGTCGGCGACCAAGCGGCGCTGGGTCCAGACCCTGCAACATCGGTACGGCGGCAACTGGGCCCGGTTCGCTGCCGATTTCGTGCCGCCGAACGGGGTCGCGTCGTGGTCCGCGCTGCTCGCGACGACGGGGATGACCCGGATGCGGCCCGGTGGCGCCGGCATTCGCGCAGTGCGCGAATGGACCGGCATCGTCGCCGATCGCTATTACCGGCTCGCCGCCGCGGCGATCCGGGCCGCCGATCCCGATGCGCTCTTTTTCGGCGATCGGCTGCCGATCTATTACGACCCGGCCGCGGTGCGGGCGATGGCGCCCTATGTCGACGCAATTGCGACCAACTACAATGTCGACAGCGGCGACGGCTGGATCGCGCGCTACTTTTTCGATGGTTTGCGGCAACTGTCTGGCGGCAAGCCGGTGCTGATTTCCGAATGGTTCTTCGCCGCTCGGCAGAACCGCACCGGCAACCGCAACAACGGCCACCTGATGACGGTCGAGACGCAAGACGAGCGCGCGGCCGGCGCGGCGGCGGCGACGCGGGCTTTCGCTGCGATCCCGGAGGTCGTCGGCGCCCACTGGTTTCAGTACTACGACCATCCCAAGGGCGGCCGGTCCGATGGCGAGGATTACGATTTCGGCCTCATCGACATCCATGACCAACCATACCGGCGCCTGACCGCCGCGCTCGGCGCGGCAAATCGGCAAGCGCCCGAGATCCATGCCCGATCGGCGGCGCCGACCGGACCGGCGGCGGCCGTGTTCGCGGTGCCGCACGCCGAGGTCGGGCTGCGCGCGCTCGCCGATTGGCCGAAGCCCGCGAGCCTATTGCCGCCGCTCGAACCGGCGCCCGGTTCGGTTCCTTTTGGCGAGGCCTATATGACCTGGAGCGCGCGCGGGCTCGCCCTGGCCACCATCGGCCAGGATTATTTCGACATTGACCTCTTGGCCTATGACGGTGCGTTCCCGCTCACCGATGCCTACCGCGTCGAGGTCGGCGTCGATTTGGGCGCCGGGCCGCGACGGTTCACGCTGTTCTTCATCCCGCCGCGCACCAAGCTGCACGACTACCCGGAGATGCGGGCAGAGCTGTGCGCCGGCCCAGCCGAGCGCGCGATCCGCTTCGGCTGCACCGCCGTCGACGGTGCCAAGGCCCTGTATTTCGGCGCCGATCAGCCGCGGATTACGGCGATCATGAGAATACCTTGGTCGGCGCTCGGCGTCGCCGTACCGTCGCCGGGCGCGGCACTCTCGGCCGAGGTTACGATGACGTCCTGGCACGCTGAGCGATGGATGTCGCGATCGGGCTCGGCCCCGGCCGCCGCCATCAACGATCCCGCCCGCTGGCGGGCGATGCGGCTCGGCGATGGCGCGCGGATGATCGAGACAGCACCGCCGCCTCCGGGGCGGTCTCCCGGCTGACGGGCGGCAATCGTGACGGATCGCGCCGATGCCGAGCTAGTCGCAGAGGGGTTGCGCCGCCAGAATGATGCGGGCGCGGGCGGCGTCTTTGGCGATCTGCGCCTTCAGCGCGTCGAGCCCGGCAAATTTGCGCTCAGGGCGGATAAACTCGATTAGCGCGACGCGCAGATGGCGGCCGTAGAGGGCGATTTCGGCGTCGAACAGATGGGCTTCGAGCCGCGGTTCGAGCCCGCCCACGGTCGGGCGCAGACCGAGATTGGCGACGCCGTCTTGGGTGCGCCCGGCGAGCGGATCGTCGGGGCCGTCGCCACGGGCCCGCACCGCATAGACGCCGAATGCCGGCCGCAAGAACTCGCCGAGGGCGAGATTAGCGGTCGGAAAGCCGATGCTACGGCCGCGCCGGTCGCCGGTCTGGACGCGACCGTCGATCTCCCAGAAGCGGCCGAGCAATGCCGCCGCCGCGCGCGGCTGGCCCGCCTTCAGCAATTCGCGGATCTGGGTGGAGGAGTGGACCGTCTGATCGGCGCCACGGATCGGCTCGATCACGGTCACGTCAAAACCGTGGGCGGGACCCGCTTCGCGCAACAGGTCAGCGGTGCCGCGGCGGCGATTGCCAAAGGTGCAGTCCCAGCCGACGACGACATGCGAGGCGCCGATGGCGCCGACGATGATCTCGGCGATGAAATCCTCGGCACTCTTGGCGGCGAAGCCGAGATCGAAGTGTCGCACGAACAAAAGGTCGACGCCGTGCTTGGCCAATTCGCGAACCTTGGCGCGGAACGGCGTCAGCCGGAACGGCTCGGAACCGGGCCGCAGAACGCTGCGCGGATGCGGCTCGAAGGTCAGCACCGCCAGCGGCCGGCCGCGCGCCTCTGCCAGATCCTTCGCCTGCCTGAGCAACAGCGCATGGCCGCGGTGCAGGCCGTCGAAATTGCCCATCGCCAGCACGCAGCGGCGCGGCAGGTTCGCGGCGGCGCCGGGATGTCGGACGACGCGGATCACGGCGGTGCGGCAGGACGAAGTCTCATGACCGGCGGGCGCCGGGAAAATAGCCCGGCTGGGAGCGCCCGCCTAGGGGTGCGATGCCGATCGCGCGGCTGCGCGCGGGCCGGATCGTCTATAATTTGCCGCAGAGCGATGGGCGGAAGAACCGATGTCGGCAGACCGGGCTGAACGCGAGCGCATGGCGTATGACGTAGTCGTTGTCGGCGCCGGACCGTCCGGCCTCGCCGCCGCGATCCGGCTGAAGCAATTGGCCACGGCGGCGGCGCGCGATCTCGCCGTTTGCGTCGTCGAGAAGGGCTCCGAGGTCGGCGCGCATATCCTCTCGGGTGCGGTCTTCGAGCCGCGCGCGCTCAACGAGCTCTTCCCGGACTGGCGCGAGCGCGGCGCACCGCTCGCCACCGCGGCGGCGGAAGACCGCTTTTGGCTGTTGACGGCGACGCGCGCGATCCCGTTGCCGACCCCGCCGGACATGGCGAACCATGGCAATTACATCATCAGCCTTGGCAATCTCTGCCGCTGGCTGGGGCACGAGGCCGAGGCGCTGGGGGTCGAAATCTATCCGGGCTTTGCCGCGGCCGAGGTGCTCTACGACGCCGCCGGGCGGGTGTGCGGGGTGGCGACCGGAGACAAGGGGATCGGCCGGGATGGCCGGCCGACCGACCGCTACCAGCCGGGGGTCGAGCTCGCCGCCCGGGAAACGCTGTTCGCCGAGGGTTGCCGCGGCTCGTTGACCAAGCAGCTGATCGAGCGGTTCCATCTGAGCGACGGCAGCGACCCGCAGACCTACGCGATCGGCATCAAGGAGTTGTGGGAGCTGGCGCCGGGCCGGCACCGGCCCGGGCTCGTCCTCCACACGATCGGCTGGCCGCTCGATCGCAAGACTTATGGCGGCTCCTTCCTCTACCATCTCGAAGCCGGGCAGGCGGCGGTCGGGTTGGTGATTGGGCTCGATTACGAGAACCCCTATCTGAGCCCGTTCGAGGAATTTCAGCGCTTCAAGACGCATCCGGCGATCCGCCCGTTCTTCGAGGGCGGGCGGCGCGTCGCCTACGGCGCGCGGGCCTTGAACGAAGGCGGGTTCCAGTCGATCCCGCAGCTCGATTTTCCCGGCGGCGCGCTCGTCGGCTGCGCCGCCGGCTTTATGAACGTGGCCAAGATCAAGGGCAGCCACACGGCGATGAAATCGGGGATGGTCGCGGCCGAGGCGGTATTCCGTCGGCTCGGCGGCGACGCGGATGCCGAGGTAAGACGGATGCTCGAACAAAGCTGGGTGTGGGACGAGTTGCGGCGCGCGCGCAACATCCGGCCCGGCTTTCGCTGGGGCCTGTGGGCCGGTCTCGCCAACGCCGCCCTCGATACTTATGTGCTGCGCGGCAAGGCGCCCTGGACCCTGCCCCACCGCGCCGATCACCGCCGGCTGGTGCCGGCCAGTCGGGCGCGACCGATCGACTACCCCCGGCCCGATGGCGAGGTCACCTTCGACCGCTTGTCATCGGTCTTCATCTCGAACACCAATCACGAGGAGGACCAGCCCCCGCATCTAAAGCTGCGCGACCCGGCGAAGGCGATCGCGATCAATTATCGGCTCTACGATTCGCCGGAACAGCGCTATTGTCCGGCCGGGGTCTATGAGATCGTTCGGCCAGCCGCGACCGGCGCGCCGCAGCTGCAGATCAACGCGCAGAACTGCGTGCACTGCAAGACCTGCGACATCAAAGACCCGGAGCAGAACATCGACTGGGTGGTGCCGGAGGGTGGCGGCGGTCCCAATTACCCAAACATGTGACGTGGAAAACCGAAAGACAGATGGCAATGAAGCGGATCAAGCCCTTCTGGGTATGTTTCCTGCCGGCGGCGCTGCTGGCGGTCGTCGCGGGTTCGGGGCGCGCCGCCCCGTTGCCTGAGCCGCCGGCGGCGGCGACCGGGCGGTTCGGAGCCTTTCTCGCGGGCCGCCATGCCCAGGAAGACCGCGACTATGCCGCCGCCGCGGGTTTCTTCACGCAGGCGTTGCGCTTCGACCCCGATTCGCCCGAGCTGTTGAGCCGCACCTTTCTGATGCAAGCCTATGAAGGGCGGTTTGCGGAGGCTCGACCGCTCGCCGCCCGCGAGCTGCGGTTCGACGCGACCGATAGTGCGGCCGAGCTCGTGCTCTTGATCGACCGCGTCAAGGCCGGCGATCGCGCCGGCGCTCTGGCGCGTGCCGAAACCCTGCCCGCCGATGGGCTGTACCGTTATGCTCGGCCGCTGGCTGTCGCCTGGATGCGGATGGCGGGGGGCGATCTCGCTGGTGCCGCCAACGCTGTACAGGAGCTCGACCGGTTTGACGGCCTCGCCCCGCTCAAATATTTCCAGCTGGGCTTGCTCCATGATTTCGCCGGTCAGCCGGCCAAGGCCGAAGAAAATTTCAAAAAAACGGTAGAGGAAACCGGTCAGATCAACTGGCGGGTGACCGATGCGATGGCGAATTTTTACCTTCGCCACCACCGGAGCGACGAGGCGGCGGCGATCTATCGGCGGTTCATCAAGGACAATGCCGGGAGCGAGCTGGCCGAATCGGTGCTCGGCAACACAACCGGCGCGGTGCCGCATCCGACGATCCGTTCTGCCGAGGACGGTTTGGCCGAGGCGTTTTTCGATTTGGCGAGCGTTGTCAACCGGCCGGAGACAGTGGATTTGGCGCTCTTCTACAGCCGCTGCGCTCTGGCCCTGCGGCCGCAGCTCGAGGTTGCGCAACTGTTGCTTTCCGACATCCTCGCCGGCGACGGCAAGACGGAGGAGAGCCTCGCTGTGCTGCGGCAGATCTTGGCGGGCTCGCGGTATTTCTGGTCGGCCCAGCTGCGCATCGCTGCCGATCTCGACAGCCTCGACCGCAGCGACGAGGCGATCGCGATGCTGCAACAGATGGCGGCGATCGAGCCGACGCGGGCCACCGCCGAAATGCAGCTCGGCGACCTGCTGCGCGAGAAAAAGCGCTTCATCGAGGCGGCCGACGCCTATACCGAGGCGATCCGGCGGCTGCGGGCGGCCGATGCCGCCGAGCGCTGGGCGCTGTTCTACAGCCGCGGCATTTCCTTGGAGCGCGCCGGGCAATGGCAAAAGGCCGAGGCCGATCTCTTGCACGCGCTCAAGCTCAAACCGGACCAGCCGCTGGTCCTCAATTACCTCGGCTACTCCTGGATCGATCGCGGCGCCCATTTGCACCGCGGCCTGCAAATGATCGAGAAGGCGGTCGATTTGCGGCCCGAGGATGGATATATCGTCGACAGCCTCGGCTGGGCGCATTACCGGCTCGGCGATTACCACAGCGCGGTGCAATACCTCGAAAAGGCGGTAGAACTGGTGCCCAACGATCCGACGATCAACGACCATCTCGGCGATGCCTATTGGCAGACCGGCCGAGTGATCGAGGCTCGCTATCAGTGGCGCCGCGCCTTGCAGTTCGGACCCGAAAAGGATGACGTGAAGCCGATCGAGGGCAAGCTGGTCCGGGGCATGCCGCCGCCGGCTCGAGCCAACGGCGGCTAGCCCTGGATGGCCGTCGCCGCCTTCGCCGCGGCCAAGATCAACCTCTACCTGCATATCACCGGGCGGCGCGCGGACGGTTATCATCTCGTTGACAGCCTCATCGGCTTTGCCGACATCGGCGACCGTCTGAGTCTGCAGTGGGCTAGGTCATTGACGCTCGCGGTGAGCGGGGCGGAGGCGGCCGAATTTGGCGCGGCTGAGGACAATCTGGTACTGCGCGCCGCGCGCCTCCTCGCGACCCAAGCCGGTATGGCGCCGCGGGCGGCAATCCATCTCGAAAAAAATCTGCCCGTCGCCGCCGGTCTCGGCGGCGGCTCGAGCGACGCGGCGGCGGCGCTGCGGGCGCTTGCCGCTCTCTGGCGCGTCCCGATCGGCGAGGCGGAGCTGCGCCGGCTGGGCCTCTCGCTCGGCGCCGACCTGCCGGTCTGCATTCATGGCGGCCCGGCCTGGGTCGGCGGCATCGGCGATGCGATCGAAGCCGCCCCGGACCTGCCCGAGGCCGGGGTTCTGCTCGTCAACCCGCGCCGGAAACTCTCCACCGGCGCGGTATTCGCGGCCCGGGACGGCCCGTTTAGCGCGCCGGCGCGGTTCTCGCCGATGCCGGCGGAGGCCGGGGCGCTCGCCCGCGCGCTCTCTGCTCGCGGCAACGATCTCACGGAAGCCGCGATCGGCCTCGTCCCCGAGATCGCTGAGGTATTGGCGGCACTCGCCGGTCTCAACGGCGCGCTCGTGGCGCGGATGAGCGGCAGCGGCGCCAGCTGCTTCGCGCTATTTGCCGACCGGGCCGCTGCCGAAGCGGCCCGCGCCAAGCTCGCCGCGGCGCATCCGCAATGGTGGTGCGCCCCCGGCAGCTTGATACCCGGGGCGAGGCCTCTCGCGAGGTCAACAAGTCAGCTGCACGGCTTTCGCGGCACGTCGCGCGGAAACGAGCTGTAGCCGTGATCGGGCACAATGACGGTTCGGTCGAGACGATAAAGAATTTGCACCGGCCCGACACTCCGTACCGGATCGGTCATGTGGGCGCCACAACCGAAGTCCAGAATCAGCACAAGCCGGTCGTCATCGCGCCACTTGAACCCTACGAGATAGTTATTGCTCCGGGCGACGAGCAAGGTCGTCGCGAACCAATGATGCGCTGGCTTGAACTTGATCACCGTCTTGGCGCGAAATCCCGCCGTTCCGTCGCGCTCGGTCTCCGCCGTCACCTCGTCACCGCGTGCACTCACCGCCGACGCGTCACCGAGAAAACGATCGAGACCGGGAATTTCCACATAAGACACGTAAAGTGAGATCATCGCTTAATACAGGATACAAAGGAAGGCAAGTCCCCAAACGATATACATCGCAAATTTCAAAACACGCAGTGCAACTCGACCGGCAGACCGGATCAGTCGCATGGTACGGGCGGCAGATCGCGCCGCCGGAACGAACTCATAACCGGGGTGCGGCAAATAGCCGGGATCGCCGAAGCGATAGAGGATATGAACCGGGCCGACCGTCTCGACCGGTGCCGTGTGGTTTCCGTCGCACCCCAAATCGAGCTGCAGCAAGAGCTGGTTATCGCCCTGCCATCGTAATCCAACCACGATATCGTAGCTGTTGGCCCGAAGCAGGGTCGTTGAAAACAGGTGCCCAGCGCGCCTTAACCAAATCACAGTCTTCCACGGATGAGTCTCCCCTCCTTCGAAATTGGTCTCGGCGAATACCTTGTCACCTCGGCGGTTTTTTGCCGCGTCATCAATGATATCGCGGAGGTAGAGCCCTCGTGATAGAAGCATTATCAGGACCGATAGATAGATAACGTAAAGGCTCGCTGCCGTCAGCGCGGCGCAGCCCAGCCACTTTCCTACGGTAATGGTCCGCTTCAGTGTTATCGGGAGCACGGTATCCG
This sequence comes from uncultured Alphaproteobacteria bacterium, assembly GCA_963772295.1. GTDB lineage: Bacteria > Pseudomonadota > Alphaproteobacteria > ATCC43930 > CGMCC-115725 > AP-15. The sequence goes on along the minus strand of CAVYWO010000012.1, from coordinate 488,631 downwards.
GCTGGGCGCGATCATCTCCAGCCGGCATTCGCGTCATTCCATCCCGCCGTGGTCCAATCTTCTTGGTCTTGGCTGTTGTAGTTGCTGGAATTAAAAAACGCGTACATTTCTGCTATACGCAGCGTCTGCCACCGGGAATATCCAGCACCGGCCATGTAAACGCCGACCGTGTAGTTGCTGGCATTGGCGTAGGCGGAATAAGCTTCCTGTGTTATCGGGTCCCTTTGGAAATCGTAAGTGCCGCCCTGATGGAGCGCAGCGTAGCCGCGGCGGATTTGCTCCTTGTATGGGAGCGATGCGATGGCCTGGCCGGCGGCGTAGACTTGGCGGAAATCGGCGTGGGGCGGCGCGATCAGCAGCTTCGGCGGATTACCGCCCGAGATCGGCACGCCGTCCGCCGGTATGACGATCTTCGCATCTCGGGGCGGTTCCTTTACCGGGCATTCGAGCATTGTTGGAAGTCGATACCCTCCTCGCCCATGCGGTTGGCCAGCCAATGATGCTGATTGAGACAGACCCGGGCAGAGAACGGCAGATAGGGGCACATGTGAGCGTGATCTCGCTTTTTGATGCCCGGCCGGTCTCGCTGTTTGATGGCTTCCGGGTACCGCTTCCGGCCTGCTGTAGAGTGTGGGGGAAGCGGGAAGCGGAAGAGGCGGGTTAGTTAGCCGAGGAGGCGATAGCCGTCGGCAGATTTGGCGATGCGTCCGGCGTTGGCCATGGCGGCCAGCCGCTGGTAGAGGGTAGTGGTGCGCACCCGGCAGATGGCGCGCAGATCGGCGAAGGGCTGGGGCTGACTGGCTTGGGCGAGGGCGGCGAGGATACGCTCGTCGACGGATTGCGGAGCGGCGGGCGGCGGGGCTTGGCGCTCGACGAGTTCGAGGGCGAGTGCCGGGCCGCGTTGGACCAGTTCGAGGGTTTGCGCGGCGATGCCGGGAGCGGCGCGATGTTCGACGGACAGGGTGAGGCGGTCGTTGGCATCGCGGCGCAGGTAGAGGTTGGAGTCGCCCCAGGAGTGGAACTCGGACGAGCCGCGCAGGGCTTGGCCGGCGCGCATGTTGCCGGCGCCCTTGCGGGCGTGGTGGACGAGGATGACGGCGAGGCCGTGGCGGCGCTGCAGGTCGCGTAAGTAAGCGAGTAGCGGGGCAACTTCGCCGCTGACATTCTCGTCGATGCGATGCAGCCGGACGAAGGGATCGAGGACGAGCAGCCGCGGTTTCAGGCGGGCGACGGTTTGCTTCAGGCGGGTGCGATCGGCCTCGAGGTCGAGGCGGAGACTGGAGGCGGTGATCACCTGCAGGTCGAGGTCGGCGAGATCGACGCCGGCGGCGGCGCAAATACCGTCGAGGCGACGGCGGACGATGTGCAAGGCGTCCTCGGCGGCGTAGAGCAGGACGGGCCCGGGCTTCGAGACGGCGAAGCGACGCAGGCCGGGCGTGCCGGCGGCGACGGCGACGGCCAGGTCGAGGGCAAGGAAGTTTGCAGCACTTCGGTTCGCCGCCAATGATGCCGACGGCTTCCTCGGCCCACAGCGCGGCGACCAGCCAGCGCCGTTCGTCAGGGCGGTCGAGCAAACGGTAGGCCGGTTCGACGGGGAGTTCGCTCATCGGCGCCTGCCGCCGGCGGCTTTGGCTTCCACCGGCATGGTGTAGAGGTCGAAGAACAGGGTCTCGTCGATCTGCCGGGCGTCGCGCTCGGCCGCGGCGGCGAGCAGTTCGTCGGCCATGATCATGAGGGCGCGCAGATTGCCTTGGGCATGGTCGGCGAGGGTGGCGATCACCTCCGGCGTCATCAGCGTCGGGGGGGGCGCCGGCCTGGGTCAGGGCGTGGCGCAGGCAGGCCTGTAGAGCCTCCGGGGTGGCGCGTTCGATGGCCAAGCGAACGCGCATGCGGTTGTCCAGCGGCTGGAACTCGGCGGAGCGCAGGCGTTCGACCAGCCGGCCGTCGCCGGCCAGCACGATGGTGAGCAGGAGGTGCGAGTTCGAGCCGGGCGGAGGCCAGCAGGCGCAGTTCGGAGAGGACGGCTGGCTTGGCTTCCTGGGCCTCGTCGAGGATCAGCACCGGGCGGCTCAGCGCGCCATCGATGTGGGCTTGCCAGCGCTGGCGCAGGACCTTGGTGCCGGCCCAGCGGTTGTGCGGCTGAAGTTCGACGCCGAAGAGGTCGCCGAGCTCGCGGTAGAAGTCGCCGAGGTGGGCCTGCGGGCGGGTGATCATGCCGACGGTCAGGTCGCGCTGCTGCGCCAGATGCTCGGCGAGGATGCGCAAAGTGGCCGACTTGCCGGTGCCGGGGGCGCCGGTGATGAGGGCGACGCCGCCTTCCGCTGCGAGTTGCCAAACCCGCCGGCGGAAGCTGTCGATCCGCGAGGTGACGTGCAAGGCCTCGGTCAGAACGCCGGGGGCGAAGGGGTTCCGAGGGTGGTGAGATGCCGGTAGCGGTTCGGCACCTCGAAGCGGCGCCCGGCGATGACGATGGTGCCGTCGCTGTTGCGCAAGGCGCGCCGTTCGGCCCGGGTGAAGGCCAGCTTGAGCGCCGTGCTGTCCGGGCAGGGCCGGGTCACCGTTGGCCCGGCGAGAAAACGGTCGACCGGCGTTTCGCCGATCTCCGAGTGGCGCTTGCGGTTGTACTCGTACTCGACCCAGGCTTGGGTCGTTTCGTTGAGTTGCGCCAGGGTCAGATCGGGAACCTCGTCGAGCATCGCCATCAGGCGCCCCTCGACCGGCCCCCAGAAGGCCTCCTGTTTGGCGTTCTGGTAGAGGCTGTAGGGCAATGTCGTGTGCGACCAAGGCGGCCAGAGCCTGCCCCGGCGAAGGAGGCTGTAAGGAAATTGGCTGAGGCGGGGAAAACAGGGCTGCATCGGCGTTGTGCGTGCTTCGAGATGCGCCCGGAGCCTGTCCTCGGGCCGCGCAAAGCGCGGACCCGGGGGGGCGCTCCTCAGCATGAGGAAAGCCTTTGATGGCATTGAAGGAATTCCTCATCCTGAGGTGCCTCGCGGAGCGAGGCCTCGCCCTTCGAGACGCCGCCGCAGGCGGCGGCTGCCTCAGGAGACGCAGGGCATTGATCCAGCCGCTCGGCAATTGGATTACAGCCTCGAAGGCCGGGGTTGTCGTGGTGAAGCTGGGCGCTCCAGCTCTTGTGGGCGGCATACTGGGCCAGCAGCGCCTGCCGCAGACGCTCGCTCATCGCCGTCTAGCGGCCAGCGTCCCGGCGGCGCTTGCGGCGGAGCGAGCCGACCGGATCCTGGCGCTCGCGCAGGGCCCGGTAATACCAGCGCTCGATCGTCGAAGCGCCGAAGCGGACCGGCGCGCCGGTCGTCGGATGGCGCCACTCGCGGGCCGCCAGGGCGGCCCGCGCCGCGGCGAGGGCGCCCTTCTCCGGCGGCGCCGCCAGCAACTGACCGACCACCGAGAAGCGCAACTGCGCCCACCGTTCGTGAACCCGGGGACTTCGTCTCTGCGTCATGCCGATGCCTCCTGGGAGGGGAACCGGCGGACGGCAGGGAGACCGGCGGCGACACGCCTACGGGCATCTTCTGCGGATCGGCTTCCTCCGTCAGAAAGCGCGGCCCATCGCTCGCCGGCAGCGTTGACCCCCGGTGATCGGCGCCAGGAAGCAGAGCCAGGCGAGCAGGCGTTGTTCGGCATCGCCGGTAAACCGCTCGAGGGCTGACGCCGGCAGGCGTGAGGGATGCGCTGGCGGCATGAAGGCGGCCGTTGCCGTCCGCCAGAACCGGGTGGCGGTGAAGCGCGACACCCACCAAGCCCGCCAGCGCGCCACGGTTCGACGGTCGATGCCCAGCCTCCCCGACAGCCGCCGCAGGCGCGCCGCCGTCACCCCGTGCTGCAGGGCGCTGATCAACGTCACGATCGTCGCCAGATAGACCTTGCAAGCGCAGGCTCGGCGGCGTCGCCCGCCGACGGCATTCCCGCACGGCGCAGCAGAAGCTGAACCTCTGGTCATAGGCGTCGCCCAAACCCGCCGGCTTGCCGCGCGGCTTGCGGCGGAACCGGGCCGAGTGCAAGCCACCGCCGCAGGGACAACCGGCCGCCCGGCAAGCCGCCGCGAGATCGGCGTCCATGTCGAAAAGCAGCGCGTGGAATCTGGCATCCGCCAACAGTGCTTGATACAAGCGAGAGCGCCCTTTACTGCGAAACCGCGACATGCCCAAAGTCGGCCGCAATGAACCCTGCCCTGCGCCAGTGGCAAGAAATACAAGCGCTGCTGCCTGGACAAGGATCAGGCCTTCGAACGTGAGGCACTCGCGGCCGCCCGGCAGGCCAGGCACGACGACGAGTGGTATGATGAACTGGCCGACGCCTCCAATGCCGTCGTCGATCTGGTCGACGCCGGCCGGCTCGACGACGCAGAACAGGCCGCCCACGACCTGCTGGAACGCTTCCCGGGCGTCCACGACGGATACGCCCGTCTCGGTCTGATCCACGAGATCCGCGGCAATACCGAACTGGCAATCGAATACTATAGAAGGGTCATCGCGTTCGCCCGCGACAACCCGGATCCCGACGAACCGGTGATCGAGGCCGACTACCAGAAACTCATCGCTCGCCTCGAACAATCCGAGCCAAACCCCTGAAACCCGCAGGCCCCCTGCTTGTCCAGCCTCGCCGGGTGCTCGCCGGCGTCAAGGCATCCACGCCTTGCGGCGCGGACCCTCCTTGACCCCGTCTGCGCTCCCGGCGCTCCTGAACGCAGGTCGGCTCCGAGGAATGGTCCCGCGGCCCCTCAAAGGAATGACAATGAGGCCCGATATCGGTCACCCTCGCCGAGGGCCGCCAACTCCGGACCATCGAAAACGGTGATCAGAAACCGAGCCGACCCGCCTCAATCTGCCTGCGCAGGCTGACATGCGTACGAACATCCGGCCCCAGCGGTGGTCGCTGACATAGAAGTTGTATTGCACGACCCAGCGCTCGGCGATCTGAAGGTGCCAGCGGTTCGCCTTCTTGTCGCCGATTGCTGTCATGATCCGTGCCGGCTCTCGAGCTTTGAGGATGACGATGACCTGATCCGGCTTGGCGTCCTTGAAGTAGGGCTCGACAAATTCGTCGCGACGTCCCTTTGGTGCCTCGATGATCGGAGCATTCCATTTGTCGGCCTGTTCCTTAACCCAGCCTTGGAATTGTTCAGCAGCGCCGCACAGCACATCGCGGCTGACCGGATAGATCTGGCGGTAGCCGTTGAAAAAGCCGACCACCCGCTCGGGCTGCTGAAACGGTTGGATCAGGCCGTTGAGCAGAATCCGGTCGAAGCAGCGATAGCCGAAGCGGATGCTGTCCCTATGATGCTCGTAGAAGGAGTTCATCGTCGGCTCCCCGTGATCCGAAGCCGGCAAGTAGTGTGGACCCGTCGATATGCGTGGGATATCAAGGGCGAATCCCTTGGCTAGTCGGAACTTCCCGGGGAAAACGCCTTAAGCAATTGATAATGCTGAAGATCGAGCTTAGGCTGTACCCATGTACGGGTGCCATCTCCGCCAAAATCTTGACTGGAGCTCAACTGTGCGATACTCTCTCCACGATTTCGACGGCGAGAGAACTACTGTACCCAGTAGGAAGCGGGGGGTGATTACTTAAGCCATTGAAATCGCGTAAGAGCCCGTGGTGCATGCCGGCGAAGTTCCGGCTAGTCAGAGCGTCAGAGCAGATGGCCGCTGCGGTTGGCCTTGGTGCGCAGGTAAAGCTCGTTGGGGCCGTTGGAGGTAAAGTGCGGCACGCGGTCGGCCGCACGGGTGCCGTAGCGTTCGAGGGCGGCGACCTCGTCCGGATTGTTGGTCAGCAGGCGCACCGTAGCGGCAACCGCGAGCACGCTGATCCGGTGGTCGCGGATCAGCACCGTCTTGGTGCGGCTCTCGTTCAGGCGGCGCGGCGGCGGCTCCGGACCCGGGTGTCGGCGCCCCCATCCTCGTCGAACAGCTCGGCGAGCTTCTCGAGCATGACGCCGCCCAACTGCTCGGCATCGACGATGGTCACGGCGCGGCGGTAATAGCGGGTCACGTCATGGCCGATGCCGATGGCGATCAATTCGACCTCGCCCTGGCGCTCGATGTCGCGGATCACCTCGCGCAGATGCTTTTCAAGGTAGTTGCCGGGGTTGACCGAAAGTGTCGAATCATCGACCGGGGCGCCGTCGGAGATCACCATCAGGATGCGGCGCTGCTCGCCGCGCTCGCGCAGCCGGTTGTGCGCCCAGGCGAGCGCCTCGCCGTCGATGTTCTCCTTGAGGATCCCCTCGCGCATCATCAGCCCGAGGTTGCGCCTCGCGCGGCGCCAGGGGGCGTCGGCCGCCTTGTAGACGATGTGCCGCAGATCGTTGAGCCGGCCCGGATTGGGCGGCTTGCCGGCGGCGATCCAGCGCTCGCGCGATTGCCCGCCCTTCCAGGCGCGCGTCGTGAAACCGAGGATCTCGACCCGGACGGCGCAGCGCTCCAGGGTGCGCGCCAGGATATCGGCGCTCATCGCGGCGACGGTGATCGGCCGGCCGCGCATCGAACCAGAATTGTCGATTAGGAGCGTGACGACGGTATCGCGGAAATCGGTCTCGCGCTCGCGCTTGTAGGCCAAGGGCAGGATCGGGTTGGCGACGACGCGGGCGAGCCGGGCGGCGTCGAGCAGGCCGTCGTCGAGGTCGAATTCCCAGGCGCGGGTCTGCTTGGCCAGAAGCCGCCGCTGCAGCCGATTGGCGAGCCGCGCGATCACGCTCTGCAGATGCGAGAGCTGCTGATCCAAGAGCTGGCGCAGCCGCGCCAGCTCATCCGGATCGCACAGCTCGCCAGAGTCGACGACCTCGTCGGCGGCGACGCTGAAGGCGCGGTAGACGGCAGTATCGTCCGGGCGGCCGCGCGGCAGCGTCCCGGGCCGCCCCGGCCGGCCCGGATCGTCGTCGCCGGCGCCGGGCATCATCTCGCCGTCGCCGGCATCCGCGGCATCCTGCGCATCCGCGGCCTCGCCATCGGCCGGCGCGCCGTCGGGCGCGGGCTGCGCCCCCGACGTGGCGCCTTCGCCCTCGCTCTGGTTTTCGCCTTCGGCGTCTTCGCCGCTTTGCTGTTCGTCGCTCTCCGCCGGATCGTCGGCATCGCCGAGATCGATCTCGAGGTCCTGCAGCATGCGCCGGGTCGCCTGCGCATAGCCGTCTTGATCGCCGATCGTGCGGTCGAGTTCGGCAAAATCCCGGCCGATACGCGCTTCGAGCCAGGGCCGCCACAGATCGACAACGCGCCGGGCCGACGGCGGCGGCCGCTCTTTGGTCAGGGCTTCGCGGGTCAGCAGGCGCACCGCCTCGGCCATCGTGCTGTCGGTGCGTTCGACGATTCGCTCGAACCCCTGCCGACGATATTGATCGTCGAGCATGGCCGCGAGGTTGCCAGCGACCCCGGCCATGCGCCGCGCGCCGAGCGCCTCGACGCGCGCTTGCTCGACCGCCTCGAACACGGCGCGCGCCAAGGGATCCGCGGGAACGCGGCGGCGGTGCACGGCGTCGTCGTGGTAACGCAGGCGCAAGGCCAAGCTGTCGGCGGCGCCGCGGAGCTGCGCCGTCTCCTCCGCGGGCAGATCGCGTGGGGGGTTCGGCAGCCTGATCCGGGTGCCGCTGACCCCGGCCGCCTCGGGCCCGAAGCCGACGGTGACGTCGTCGCGCTCGGCGATCGCGCGCAGGGTTGCCGCGGTCGCCCGCTTGAAGACCTCGGTCGGGGAAGTTTCTTGTGCCATGGCCGGCCCGGCCGACTAGGTCAGGGTGGCCCTGACCCCGGTCTCCGCCAATTCGGTGCCGATACAGCGCTGATAATATTCGGCCACGGTCGGGCGTTCCAGCTCGTCGCACTTGTTGAGGAAGGTCAGCCGAAAACCGAAAGCCAGATCGCTGAAGATCGCCGCGTTCTCGGCCCAGGTCATGACCGTGCGCGGCGACATGACGGTCGAAATGTCGCCGTTGATGAAGCCGGCCCGGGTCAGATCGGCGAGTGCCACCATCGCACTGATCGTGCGCCTTCCCTGCTCGTTGTCATAGCTCGGCACTTTGGCCAGCACGATCTCAACTTCGGCGTCGTGCGGCAGATAGTTCAAGGTGGCGACGATGTTCCAGCGGTCCATCTGGCCCTGATTGATCTGCTGCGTGCCGTGATAAAGGCCGGTGGTGTCGCCGAGGCCGACGGTATTGGCGGTCGAGAACAGGCGGAACCCGGAATGCGGCCGGATCACCCGATTCTGGTCGAACAGGGTCAGCTTGCCTTCGACTTCGAGCACCCGCTGGATCACGAACATCACATCCGGCCGACCTGCATCGTATTCGTCAAAGCACAGCGCCACCGGGTGCTGCAGGGCCCAGGGCAGGAGGCCCTCGCGAAACTCGGTGACCTGCTTGTCGTCGCGGAGCACGATCGCATCCTTGCCGACAAGATCGATGCGGCTGATGTGGCTGTCGAGATTGACGCGGATGCATGGCCAATTGAGCCGCGCCGCGACCTGCTCGACATGCGTCGATTTGCCGGTTCCGTGATAGCCCTGGATCATCACTCGCCGGTTGAAGGCAAACCCAGCGAGGATCGCCAATGTCGTATCGTGGTCGAAGCGATAGGCTTCGTCGAAGTCGGGGACATGCTCGCTCGCCTGGCTGAATGCCGGGACCTGCAGATCGCTGTCGATGCCAAAGGTCTGACGCACCGAGATCGTGATGTCCGGCTTGTCGAGTGGGAACGCGTCACTGGGCATTATTCTCTTGTTCCTGCTGCAGGGGCGGGGGAAGTTCGAGCGCCGAAGCGCGATTGTTCAACGGAAATAGCTGGCTTTCAGGGTGGCGTAGGCCTGGTTGACGATCTTCAACTTCTCCTCTGCCGCCCGGTCGCCGCCATGCGCATCCGGGTGATGCATTTTTACCAGGGCCTTGTAGCGCGCCTTGAGCCGCCCAGGCGTGACCGGCGGCTCGATCTCAAACACGGCGAGCGCCTGTTCGCGCGCCGACAGGGCACGCCGTCCCGCGTTGCCGGCGCGGTCCGCCGCGTCGCGGTGGCGATCACCGGCACTCCCGGCGCCGCCGCCGAACAAGCCGAAGCAATCGCGCAGGCCGGCGGCGAGAGCAGGGCCGTGGCGCGCGCCCAAGCGCCAGCTCGGTCGCTGCCACACGGTGTCGTTTCGGATTTCGGCCTCGATCTCGCGGTCGCTCATGCCGGCATAATAATTCCAGGCGGAATTGTAGGCGCGCACGTGTTCGAGGCAGAACCAGTAATAATCGCGTAAATCGAGCCGCGATTTCGGCGCGCGGAAATCGCCGCCGGCCGCGCAGCCGGGATGATCACAGGCCCGCACCGGCGCCTCGCGTTCGTGCGGGCATTTCGGATCCGGCAGGATGTCCGGCATTACGTTAGTATGGTCGGCGCATTGACGACTGGCAAGGAGCCGCGACAGGAAGTGCCGGTGGAGTGCAGCGCCGGCGTCGCGCCCGCTGTCATCAGCGGTCGGCCCGCAGGTACCTCGCTTCGAAGGCGCGCCAGCCGGCGGTGCCGACCTGCCTCGCGCTCTTCGAAGGTCGCGAGGTCGGCCTCGGCCCGGCGCGTGTGGCCGTCTTCCTTCAGCACCCGCAACACCTTTTGCGCGGCGCGGATCGCGGCGCGATGGGTCTGCGACGGATAGATGCCGAGACGGAAGCCCATCGCCGCCAACTCCGAGGCGGGCAGCATCGGCGTCTTGCCGCATTCGAAGACGTTGACCAATGCCGGCCCTTTCACCACCCGAGCGACGATGCGCAACTCCTCGACATTTTGCGGCGCTTCGACAAAGCCGACATCGGCGCCGGCTTCGAGATAGGCATTGACCCGGTCGATCGCGGCTTGCAGTCCTTCGACCGCGCGCGCATCGGAACGGGCGATTCAGCTGCCGCATCTTCCGTCGCAGGCTCATCGGCCCCTCCAGTGGATCGCCTCGGCAAGTCTCGCCGGCATTACGATTTGGCGCCGGCCCTTGTAGTGTCCTCGGATCGAGGAGGGTGGAGCACTGCATGAGAGAGGCTCGGATCATTGATGGCAGGACGGTCGCCGCCGAGCTGCGCCGCCGCGTCGCCGAGGCGGCAGCGCAATTGCGCCGCACGACGGACCTTGCCGTCGGCCTCGCCGCGATCCTCGTCGGCGACGATCCGGCGAGCGACGTTTATGTTCGCAGCAAGGGCCGCGCCTGTACGGCGACGGGCATTGCCTCGTTCGAGCGCCGCCTGCCGGCCGACGCCTCGCTCGCGGCGGTGCTCGCCGAAGTCGAGCGGCTCAACCGCGACGAGCGGGTCGACGGGGTGCTGGTGCAATTGCCGTTGCCGGCACAGATCGACGCGCATCAGGTACTCGCCGCAATCGACCCCGAGAAGGACGTCGACGGCTTTCATGCACTCAACGTCGGCCGGCTGTGGAGCGGTCTCTCGGGATTGGTGCCATGCACGCCGCAGGGGTGCCTGCTGCTGTTGCGCACGGTCCAGCCGGATCTTTCCGGCGCCGCGGCGGTCGTCCTCGGGCGCTCGAATATCGTCGGCAAGCCGATGGCGGCATTGCTCCTCGCCGCCGACTGCACGGTGACGATCGTGCACTCGCGCAGTCGCGACGCGGCCGCACTCTGCCGTGCCGCCGATATCCTGGTGGCGGCGACCGGTCGGCCGAACCTGGTCGGGGCGGACTGGGTCAGGCCCGGCGCCATCGTTATCGATGTCGGGATCAACCCGGTGCCGACGCCGAACGGGTCGAGGCGGATCGTCGGCGATGTCGACTATGAGGCGGTATCGAGAGTGGCCGGTGCCATCACCCCGGTGCCGGGCGGGGTCGGACCGATGACAATCGCCTGCCTGTTGCGCAACACCGTCGTCGCCGCCTGCCGCCGCCGCGGGCTTTCCGACCCGGCCGTATGAGACGGCCCGGTTGCCGTCTTTTTGCCACGATAGTTATGTGGAACCGCGCGGCGACCAGGTTGTTCGCCGTGCATCACCAACCCTGCACGGAGGCGGCAATGATGTCGCTGAAGCCGCTTAGTCTGGCCTGTGCCGCCGCTGCGCTGATCGGAATTGCCGGTCTGACGCCGGCGCGGGCGCAGTGGTCGGGCCCCACCCAACTCGTCACCAACGGCCCGCAAGCCAATGTCGAGACCCAGTCGCCGAACTGGTCGGCGCAGCAGAACGTGATCGAGAGCCAGCGCTACGACCGCCTGGTCGAGACCAGCCGCACCTTCCGCGAGGCGCGGATGCGAGAGGGGATCACCGACCCGCAGCTGCACGCGAACTGTATCGCAAGCTTTGGCCAAATGGAGCCTAGCTCCGCCCCGGCGCAGCCGCGGCATCGCCGCTCGTAAGCGCCGTCTTCTCGAGATCCGGTCCGAGGCCGGCCTCTCAGGCACCGTCGCCTAGGACCGGCTTGGCCGGCGGGGTCAGGATTTCGACCCCGCCGGCGGTAGCGACGACCACGGCCGAGCTGCGGCCGACAAAAAGACCGCTCTCGACGGCGCCGACCGTCATCGCCAGTTGCCGTTCGAGCCGGGCCGGATCGGCGATCGGTCCGAACCGGCAATCGAGGATGAAATTGCCACCGTCGGTCACATAGGGGGCGTCGCCGGTCGTGCCGCGCCGCACCGGGACGCAGCCGAGTTTGGCGAGCGCCGCCGCGGTCGCCTGCCAGCCGAATTGGACCACCTCGACCGGAACCGGCGTGTGCTCGCCGAGCCGGTCGACGAGTTTTTCGGCATCGACGACAATGACGAGCCGGGCGCTGGCCGTGGCGACGATCTTTTCGCGCAGCAAGGCGCCGCCCAGACCCTTGATCAGATCGAGCGAACCCGCCGCCACCGCGTCCGCGCCGTCGATTGTCAGATCGAGCCTCTGATGCTCGGCAAACGTGGCGAGCGGGATGCCAAGGGCGCGCGCCTGGGCCGCGGTGCGCTCGGAGGTCGGGATGCCGACGATGCGGAGCCCCGCCTTGACCCGCGTCGCCAGCGCTTCGACGGCGAAAGCCGCGGTCGATCCGGTGCCGAGGCCGAGCACCATGCCGTCCTCGACCTCGTCGAGCGCGCGCATTGCCGCGGCGCGCTTCAGCTGGTCGCGGTCGATTGCGCCGCCGCTCATGACGCCACGATCATAGCGGCGGCCGCGCCGCGGCGTCGACGAACCAGGTGAGGTCTCCGACCGGATTGAGCCGCGCCGCCGGCAGTGCCGGGTCGCCGGCGAGCGCCCGGTTCAGCATCGCGCGCTTGTCGGCGCCGACCACGAGAAGGGCGGCGTGCCGGCTGCTGTCGAGGGCGGGATAGGTGAGCGTGATACGCGGCTCCGGCCTGGCGCCGACGACCTCGGCGACCCAGCGCTCGCGTTCGTCGAGCACGCCGCTGCCGGGGAACAGCGATGCGGTATGGCCATCGGGTCCGAGGCCGAGCAGCAGCACGTCGAACAATGGCCGCTCCGGGTCGAGGGTTTCGGCCCCGCAAAAGGATTTGAGGACGCGCTCGTAGTCGCGCGCGGCATCGGCCGGAGTGCCCCTCGTCTCGATGCCGTGGATGTTTTCCGCCGGGATCGGCGCCCGGGAAAGGAGTGCTGTCCGCGCCATCCGGTAATTGCTGTCCGGATGCTCCCACGGGACAAACCGCTCGTCGCCCCAGAACCAGTGGACGCGATCCCACGGCATCCGATCGGCATATGGCTGCCCTGCCAGCAGCTGATAGAGCCGGCGCGGGGTCGAGCCGCCGGACAGGCAGACCGCAAAGCGGCCGCGGCTTTGGGCGGCGAGGCCGGCGATCCAGGCCGCGGCCTTGTGCGCCACCGCTTCGGCATCGGCGGCGGCCTCGATATGGGCCCTGATCGGCGGCATCGGCGCTCCTTCAGGATCGGCGGTCGGGCGGGTTGCGGATCGCGGCGATCGCCGCCCGGTAATCGTCGGCGTGGAAGATGTGCGAGCCGGCGACAATCGCATTCGCCCCGGCCGCGATCGCCTGCCCGGCGTTCTCGCCGCCGAGCCCGCCATCGACCTCGATTACCGGGTCGAGATCGCGCTCTTCGCACAGGCGCCGCAGGGCGCGGATCTTCGGCAGCATTTCGGGCAGGAACTGCTGGCCGCCAAAGCCGGGATTGACGGTCATAACGAGGACGATGCCGCAGAGATGCAACACGTGCTCGATCTGCGACAGCGGCGTCGCCGGGTTCAGCACCACCCCGGCGACCTTGCCGAGGCCGCGGATCTGCGACAAGGTGCGGTGCAGATGGATCGTGGCGCTCGGCTCGCAATGGACCAGCAGATGGTCGGCGCCGGCCGCGGCGAAGTCGTCGAGATAGCGCTCGGGCTCGACGATCATCAGATGCACATCCAGGGGCTTGGCGGTCGCCTTGCGGCAGGCGGCGACGACGACCGGGCCGATCGTGATGTTCGGCACGAAGCGGCCATCCATCACATCGACATGAATCCAGTCGCCGCCGGCCCTGTCGGCCGCCCGCACCTCGTCGGCGAGCCGGCCGAAATCGGCCGACAGGATCGACGGACAGACGACGATCGGGCGGCTCATCCCTTGGTCCGGTTTTGGTTTGCAATCGGCCGCCAACGCCGGCCGCTGCGCCATAAGAGATGGTCGGCGGCCTCGGGGCCTTCGCTGCCCGCCGGGTAGGTTTCGAGCGCCACGGTCTTATCGTCATGCCACAGGTCAAGGATCGGCTGGACGACCTCCCAGCCCGCCTCGACGCCGTCGGCCCGGTTGAACAAGGTGGCGTCGCCGATCATGCAGTCATAGACCAGGGTCTCGTACCCGGTGCTCGGGGCAATCTTGAAATAATCCTTGTAATGGAACTGCATGCGCACGCCGCCCAGGACGATCTCGGGACCCGGGATCTTGGCGCCGAACTGCAGGGAGGCGCCTTCGTCGGGCTGGATCTGCAGGGCTAGCACGTTGGGCGTCAGGCTGTCGACCGGGGTGTTGCGAAACAGCGCGAACGGGGCCTGCTTGAACTGAATGGCGATCTCGGTCGTCCGCCGGGCCATTCGCTTGCCGGTGCGCAGATAAAACGGCACCCCGGCCCAGCGCCAATTGTCGATCCCGAGCTGCATGGCGACATAGGTCTCGGTCGGACTGTCGGCGGCCACCCCCGGTTCGTCGCGATAGCCGGCAGCCGGCTGCCCCAGGAGCGTTCCCGCGGCATACTGGCCGCGCACCGCGGCCCGGCGCACGTCGACCAGGTCGATCGGGTGCATCGCCTCCAGCACCTTGTACTTTTCGGTGCGTACCGCGTCCGCGTCGAACGAGTTGGGCGGCTCCATCGCGGTCAGGCTCAGCAGCTGAAAGACGTGGTTGGGCACCATGTCGCGCAACGCGCCGGTGGTTTCGTAAAACTTGGCCCGGCGTTCGACCCCGACGGTCTCGGTGACGCTGATCTGGACATGATCGATATGATCGCGGCTCCACAGCGGTTCGAAGATGCCGTTGGCGAAGCGCAGCACCATGATGTCCTGGACCGTTTCCTTACCGAGGAAATGATCCATGCGATAGATCTGCGATTCCGCCAGCACCTTGAGAATTCGCGCATTGAGCGCGCGGGCCGAGGCGAGGTCGCTGCCAAACGGCTTCTCGATGATGACGCGCCGCCAGCCGCCGTTCTTTTCGTCGACGAGCCCGGCTTCGCCGAGGCGCTCGATGATGGTGCCGAACAACTGGCTGGCGACCGCCAAATAGAAAACGACATTGCCCCCGGTCCGGCGCTCGGCCGCAATCTTGTCGTGCAGATCGGCCAGCCGCGCATAGGTGTCGGAGGCGGTGAAGTCGCCGGCGAAATGGGTGATCCGGTCCGCCACAAAATCCCAGGCGGCGGCATCGAACGGTTCGACCGCGCCGCCCGAGCCGGTGTCGGAGACAAAGCTTCTGACCCCGTCGGCGAGATAGTCGCGATAGTCCTTTGCCGGTTTTGGCGTGCGATCGGCGGCGATGATCGCAAAATTGTCCGGCAGCAGCTTTTCCTTCTCCAAATTGTAGATTGCCGGCATCAACAGGCGCTTGGTCAGGTCGCCGCCGGCGCCAAAGATGACCATCGTGCAGGGCGGCGCCTTGGCCGCCGGCCTGCCGGTTTCGATCGCATTCATGGTTCAGCCCTTCGCCATCGTTCCCGGTTCCTGGTGGCCGCCGAACTCGTGGCGCATCGCCGACAGGATGCGCTCGGCATAGGTGTGGTCGCGGCGCGAGCGAAAGCGGGTGTAGAGAGCGCTCGACAGCACCTCGGCCGGCACCGCCTCCTCGATCGCCGCCTGGACCGTCCACCGCCCCTCGCCCGAATCCGCAACCTGCCCGGTAAAGGTGGCAAGCTCGGGATCGGCGGCGAGCGCGATCGCGGTCAGATCGAGGAGCCAGGACGAGATCACGCTGCCGCGCCGCCAAACCTCGGCGATGTCGGGCAGCTCGAGACGGTAGCGGCGGTTCTCGGGCACCGCTTCGGAATGGACGTTGCGCAGGATGTCGAAGCCTTCGGCATAGGCCTGCATGACCCCGTACTCGATGCCGTTGTGCACCATCTTGACGAAATGCCCGGCGCCGGCCGGTCCGCAGTGCAGATAGCCCTGTTCGGCGCGCGGATCGCGGCCCTCGCGCCGCGGCGTGCGGTCGATGTTGCCGATCCCCGGCGCCAGGGTCCGGAAGATCGGATCGAGATGGTCGACGACCGCCTTGTCGCCGCCGATCATCATGCAATAGCCGCGCTCCAGACCCCACACCCCGCCGCTGGTGCCGACATCGACAAAACCGATGTTTTTTGCCCGCAGCATATCGGCGTGGCGGATGTCGTCCTGAAAGAACGAATTGCCGCCGTCGATGACGATGTCGCCGGCGGCGAGCCGGCCCGCGAGTTCGCCGATCGTGCCGTCGGTGACCGCACCGGCCGGCAGCATCACCCAGACCGCCCGCGGCGGGCTCAGCTGCCTGACGAAATCGCCGAGGTCGCGGCCCGCAGCCGCCCCCTCGGCAGCGAGGCCGTCCACGGCCTTGGCGTTTTTGTCGTAGACGACGCAGCCGTGCCCGGCCCGCATCAGCCGCCGGACGATGTTGCCGCCCATCCGGCCGAGCCCGATCATTCCCAGTTGCATCCGAATCTCCTTCGCCGTAGCACGCTTTGCGCCCCTCACCCTCCCGCGGCGCGGGTCCCTCCCTCTCCCCGCGAGCGGGGAGAGGGCTGGGTGAGGGGCCGATGCTCTGCGACGCCATGCTATTTTAGGGCTTCGTCGACGGCCCGGCCGAGCGCCTCGAGGCCGGCGTCGAGACCTCCGGTCAGGTGGACCCGCAGCGCTCGCCGCCCGCGTTCGGCCAGCACGTCGAAATCGCCGCGCGCTTGCGCCGCCTTGACCACGCCAAAGCTGTATTTCTGACCCGGCACCGGCAGATCGGCCGCGTCCTCGCAGGTGATCTGCAAAAACACCCCGCTGTTCGGGCCGCCCTTGTAGGCCTGACCGGTCGAATGCAGAAAGCGCGGACCAAAGCCGAGGCAGGTCGCCGCCTTGGTCCGGTCGCGGATCCTTTGGCGCAGCCGCTGCAGGGTGGCGATATGCGCGGGGCTGCGCTCGAGATAGGCGAGCAGCGCCACATAGTCGCCGGCCCCGAGCCGGCCGAAATGGGCTTTGAGCGCCGCGGCGAGGCTCGTCGCGTGCGGTTTGAGGGCCGCCTCGTTGCGCCGGTCGGCGTAGAGGGCGAACCCGCCGCCGCTGAACAATTGCTGCTCCGCCGGCAGCGCCCCCGTCTCTTCATAAGCCGCGGTCAGCTCTCGCGTCTTGACCTTGCTCGCCTCGACATCGGGCTGGTCGAACGGGTTGATGCCGATGATCGAGCCGGCAACCGCGGTCGCCATCTCCCAGCGGAAAAACTCCTGTCCGAGCTGCACCGGCGCGCCGACCGTGATCCGCACGACCGGGTGCCCCGCCGCTTCGAGCGCCGCCACCGCCCGCCCCTGCTCGCCGTCTTCGTCTTCGGCGAGCCGCAGATAGACGAACAGCCGATCCGCGCCATAAACCGCCGGCGCGCCCAGGGGCTCGGCATCGACCGGCACGATCCCGTTGCCGAGCTTGCCCGTCGATTCGGCCAGCAGCTGCTCGAGCCAGGCGCCGAAATCGGCGATCCCGGGCGCGGCGGCGATCGTCACCTTGTCATGCCGGTGGCGCTGGCAGACGCCGAGGATCGCGCCGAGGATCACCCCCGGGTTCTCGGCCGGCGGCGCGCTCGGCGCGCAGGACCGCACCATTTCGGAGGCACTCTCGAGGAAGGCGGCGGGGTCGATGCCGCTCGCCGCCGCCGGCACCATGCCGAAATCCGACAACACCGAGTAGCGCCCGCCGATGCTCGGCAGGCCGTGGAAGATGTGGCGGAAGCCCTCGGTCCGCGCGCGTTTTTCGAGCGACGAGCCGGGATCGGTGATGGCGACGAAACGCTTTGCCGCCTCGGCCGCGCCGACCGCCGCCGCCGCGCGCGCGAAGAAGTATTGCTTGAAGATGTTCGGCTCGAGCGTGCTGCCCGATTTGCTCGAGACGAGGAACAGCGTGCGCGCCGGGTCGATGCGGCTCTCGACAGTGCGGATCTGCGCCGGATCCGTCGAGTCGAGCACATGGAGCTTGGGGAACCCGGGTGCGGCGCCAAAGGTTTCGCCGAGCACCTCGGGGCCGAGGCTCGACCCGCCCATGCCGAGCAGCAGGAGATCGGTGAACCCGCCGCGCCTGACCTCGTCGGCAAAGTCCTGGAGGTGCGCCACGGCGTGCCGCTGCTGGTCGACGATGCCGAGCCAGCCGAGCCATTTCGCCTCGTCGGTCTCGGTCCACAGCGACGCGTCGCCGGCCCACAGCCGGCGGACCTTGCCCTCTTTGCGCCAATCCTCGAGCATGGCACCGACTTCCTTGTCGAGCGGCTCCGGCAGCTTCCAGCTCATCGCGTTGAGCTTGGCGCCGAGCACGGCGCGGCGCTTGCGCTGGACCGCGGCATAGAGCTGGTCGGCGGCATCGGCGAAGAGCCGCACCCCGTCCTCGACCAGCTTTGCCGTGACCGCATCGATCGAGATGCCGGCCCCGGGGAGCGCGTCCATCACCCTTTGGGCGGCGGCGGCGTCTTCCTCGAGGCTGGCGCGCAGCCGGCCGTGGTCGCGGAACGCGTCCATCGTCGCCGGCGGGATCGTGTTGACGGTATCGGCGGCGATCAGCTCCTCGACATAGAGCACGTCGCTATAGGCCTTGTTCTTGGTGCCGGTGCTCGCCCACAACAGCCGCTGCGTCTGCGCCCCTTGCTGCGCCAGTCGCCGCCAGCGCTCCCCGGCATAGAGCTTCTGGTAGTAGCGATAGGCGAGCTTGGCGTTGGCGATCGCCACCTTGCCCTTCAAGCTCTCGAGCGGCGCCTTCGCGGCCGGATCGGCGGTCGCGGCGATCCGCCGGTCGAGCGCCTCGTCGACGAGGGTGTCGATGCGGCTGACGAAAAAGCTCGCCACGCTCGCCACCTTGTGCGGATCGCCGCCCTTTTTGGCAAAGTCCTCGAGCCCTGAAATATAGGCGTCGGCGACCTCGGCATAGACCGCCTGCGAGAATAAGAGGGTCACATTGACGTTGATCCCTTCGCCGATCAGCGTTCGGATCGCCGGCAACCCGGCCCGGGTTCCGGGAACCTTGACCATCAGGTTGTCGCGGCCGACCTCGCGCCACAGCCGGCGCGCTTCCTCGATCGTCTCGTGCGTCTGCATCGCCAGATAGGGCGAAACTTCAAGGCTGATGAAGCCGTCGCGGCCCTGGGTCTGATGGTAGACCGGGCGCAGCGCGTCGGCGCCTTCCTGGATGTCGTGGACCGCGAGCTCCTCGAACAAGGCGCCCGGATCGAGATCGCCGTCCTGCTGCGCTTGCGCGATCAGCGCGTCGTAATCATCGCCATGGCCGATCGCCTTTTCGAAGATCGACGGGTTCGAGGTGACGCCCTTGAGCCCATCCTCGGCGATCAGCCGGGCGAGCCGCCCGGTCCGCAACAACTCGCGGCTGACGAAATCGAGCCACACCGACTGCCCGTATTCTTGCAGCATCCTCAGCGGATTGGTCATCGCCTGTTTACTCCTTGCGGGCGAGCTGCGCCTTGGCCGCGGTGTAGACATGCTCGCCGGTGAAGCCGAAATAGACGAGAAGCTCCTTGAGCGGCGCCGAGGCGCCGAAGGTCTTCATTCCGATGATCGTGCCCCGCTCTCCGGCATAGCGTTCCCAGCCCAGGGTCGAGGCCTGTTCGACCGCAACCCGGCGGCTGACGCCGGGCGGCAGCACCGCGGCGCGGTACGTTTCATGCTGTTCCTCGAACAACTCCCAGGACGGCATGCTGACGACACGCGCCGCGATCCCCTCGGCGCCGAGCCGCTCGTAAGCCGCGACGCAGAGCGCCACCTCGCTGCCGGTGCCGATCAGGATCACCTCGGGCCGGCCGGCGACGGCGTCGGCCAGCACATAGGCGCCGCGCGCGGTGCCGGCCGCCGGCGCATAGCGGCTGCGGTCGAGGGTCGGCAAATTCTGCCGGCTCAGGATCAGGCAGGCCGGCTGATGCTTGCGCGACAGGACGACGCGCCAGGCCTCAACCACCTCGTTGGCGTCGGCCGGGCGCAGCACCAGGAGGCCCGGGATCGCGCGCAGGCCGGCCAATTGCTCGACCGGCTGATGCGTCGGTCCGTCCTCGCCGACGCCGATCGAATCATGGGTGAAGACGTAGACGACCGGCAATTCCATGATCGCGCCGAGCCGGATCGCCGGCTTCATATAGTCGGAGAAGATCAGGAAACCCGAGCCGAACGGCCGCAGCTTCGACAACGAGAGACCGTTGCAGACGGCACCCATCGCGTGCTCGCGAATGCCGAAATGAAAATTGCGGCCGGCCCGGTCATCGGCTTCGAAATCGCCGGCGCCGTCGAAGGTTAGCCGGGTCTTTGTCGAAGGGGCAAGATCGGCCGCACCGCCCAAGAGCCAGGGCAGCCCCGGTGCGATCGCGTTCAGCACCCGCGCCGACGCGTCGCGGCTGGCGATGCCGTGGGGATCGGCCGCAAACTGCGGGATGGCGGCATCCCAGCCATCCGGCAGGTCGCGCCGCTGCATCCGCTCGACCAACTCGGCGAGATCGGGATGGGCGCTCTTGTAGCGTGCGAACAAGGCTTCCCATTCCGCCCGCAATTTCTTGCCGCGCGCGCCGAAGCCGGCGGCGAAATGCGCGCGCACGCCGTCGGGCACGAGGAATTTCGCATCCTCCGGCCAGCCGTAGCGGCGCTTGGCCAGGGCGACCTCCGCCGCGCCGAGCGGCTCGCCATGGGCGCCGGAAGTATCCTGCTTGTGCGGCGCGCCATAGCCGATATGGCTGTCGACAATGATCAGGCTCGGGCGATCGGCGGTCCGCCGGGCGATCGCGATGGCGTCGGCGATCCGCTCGCGGTCGTTGGCGTCGCTGACCCGCTGCACCTCCCAGCCATAGGCCAAAAAGCGCCCGGCGACGTCCTCGCTGAAGGCGAGCGCGGTATTGCCCTCGATCGTGATGTGGTTGCTGTCGTAGATCCAGAGGAGATTGCCGAGCTTGAGATGGCCGGCGAGCGAGGCCGCCTCGCAGCCGACCCCCTCCATCATGCAGCCGTCGCCGCAGAGCGCGAACACGTCGTAGTCGAAAATGGCAAAACCCGGCCGGTTGAAGTGCCGGCCCAGCCAATCGGCGGCGATCGCCATGCCGACGCTGGTCGCAATCCCCTGACCGAGCGGCCCGGTCGTGGTCTCGACCCCCGAGGTCAGGTGATATTCGGGATGGCCGGGGCACTTGCTGCCGAGCTGGCGGAAATGCTCGAGGTCGTCGAGCGATACCGCGGGCGTGCCGAGCCGCTCGTATTGCTCGTCGACCGCCGTGACGCCGGTCAGGTGCAGCATCGCGTAGAGCAGGGCCGAGGCATGCCCCGCGGACAACACAAAGCGGTCGCGGTTCGGCCAGATCGGGTCGTCGGGATCGAAGCGCAGGAAATCCTGCCACAAGGTGTAGACGACCGGCGCCATCGCCATCGGCGTCCCGGGATGGCCCGAATTGGCCTGCTGCACCGCATCGATGCAGAGGGTCCGGATCGTGTTGACGCAGATCTCGTCGATCGAGCCGGCCGGCGTCGTCATGGCGTCACCTCGGAGGAGCTGGATCGGCGGGACAAGGCGCTTTGCCCGACAGTATGGCATATCGGTAAACCGATTCCGACTGCCGTTCGATCCCGGATCGGCGTAGCGGAAATGTGCGGCCGATCCAGGTTTGCGCAAGAGCCGCGCCGCCGCGCGATCTCGGCTTCACAAAAAGTTCACTCATGGCGCGCCGATAGCCCAAGCGCGTCGCAAATTCCCGTTGCCACGGGAAAATACGGGAAAAACCCGGTTCTGTGGCCGCTGCCGCCTGCGTCAAGTCATTGCTCTTTCTGCATATGTGGAGCCAATACCACACCATCGAACGGGAAAAGAATTCCGCGCGATCGGGAACCGAAACCCCGGGAAACGGGAAATAACGGGAAAACGCAAGGCGCCCTCCGTGACTGTCGATGGCAACAGGCCATTCGCATCGCTTTCATAGCAATTGTTCTCTTGACAAGCAACAGGAAATTTGCTAGACGGTCCGCGTCATGCAGAGCCGCCCGATCAGCGCCGACCCCGAGGCCGATTACGCGGTCGGCTTCAAGAAGCCGCCGTTGCAGACCCGCTTCAGGAAGGGCAACCCGGGCCGCCGGCCGCGCGCCGGAAGGAACCTGAAGACCCTCTTGGCGGAGGCGCTCGAAACCCAGATCACGGTCGCCGGCGATGACGGCAAGCGGCGCAAGATCAGCAAGCGCGAACTCGGCATCGCCCGGCTCGCCGACAGATTTGCCGAGGGCGATCGGCACGCGATCAAGCTCCTGCTCGACCTGGCGCTGGAGCTCGAGCGGCGCCCGCCGCCCGCGCCGGCCGAGCGGCCGCCTCTCGACGCGGCCGACCGGATCGTGATCGAGAACCTGATCGCCCGGCTGCGCGCGCCGTGATCCGATGGCGGGGAAGGAAAAATTAGCCCTCTCCGCCCTTTAGGGGTGCCCTTTAGAGGGGAGAGACGCCCAGCAAGCGCGGCTTGCACCACCGGGGATGAAAATATGTCGCCCGGCGGCACCCCCACCCCTCGCTGACGCTCGCGGCCTCCCCCATCCATGGGCTGATCTTTGCCCATAAGTGCCTCTGGACACAGAAAACGGAATGGGCTAGCAAGGGGGCATGGGGCCCCTTAGCCCGAAACAGCAGCTGGAGGCGGCAGAGCATCTGTCATGGATCCGCGCGCGCGTCGGCGCGGATGCGGGCTTGTCGCGCTATCGGCTGGCCAAGGAGGTATGCGAACGGCTGGGCTGGAAGGATCGCCGTGGTCGCGCGCAGGAGATGGCCTGCCGCAAGCATCTGATTGGGCTTGAGCGGCGCGGTGCGATCGTGCTTCCGGCGGCCCGTCGGCGGCCGCCGGAGCGGCGTCCGGCCGAGGTTTGCCCGGCCCCGCAAGTGAGCGGTCGCTTGGCCGATCTGGGGGCGGTCACGCTGCAGCGGGTCAGCGGCGGGACGCCGGAGAGCCGGACCTGGGATGCGATGATGGCGGCGCACCATCCCTGCGGTCGCGCGTCGTTGTGTGGTGAGCAGATTCGCTATCTGATTTGCGGCGCGCGGCATGGTGTGCTCGGCGGGCTGGCGGTCAGTGCCGCCGCGTGGCGGCTGCGGGGGCGCGATGAGTGGCTGGGCTGGGACGACGCCAAGCGTGGCGCCAACCTGACGGGAGTTGTGTGCAACAGCCGCTTTCTGATCCTGCCGACGGTCCGGGTCGCACATCTCGCTTCGCATGTTTTGGGGCAGCTAACGCGGCGGATTGTCGGCGATTGGCAGCAAGCCTTTGCGGTCCGGCCGTGGCTGATGGAAAGCTATGTCGAGGCCGCTCGCCCGGGCACCGCCTATCGTGCCGCCAACTGGATCGAAGTCGGCATGACCGCCGGTCGGGGGCGCCAGGATCGGACCGGCACGGCGCACTTGCCGGCGAAGCGGGTGTTTCTCTATCCGTTGTCCCGGCCGACCCTCAAGCGCCTGTGCGGGGCGCGGCCGGCGCCCGAGCCCAACTGGGTGCGGCAGGAATTCGGCGGTGCCAAGCTCGGCGATCGCCGGCTGCAGCGGCGACTGCTGGATCTGGCCGGGGCGTTCTTTGCCCGGCCCATGGCCAATATCGCGCAAGCCTGCGGTTCGCTGGCCCGAACCAAGGCCGCCTACCGGTTCTTTGATCACCAGCGGGTCACGATGGACGCTGTACTCGAACCGCACCATCAGGCCACCGTCGCGCGCATGCGACAGGAGGTCATCGTGCTGGCGGTGCAGGACAGCTCCAGCCTCAACTACACCAAGCACCCGCAGACCCAAGGCCTCGGCCCGATCGGCAGCCGGCGCGACGGCGCCCAAGGGTTGATCCTGCACAATACCCTGGCCTTGCGTCCCGATGGCCTGCCCCTCGGCCTGCTCGATGTCCAGTGCTGGGCGCGCGATGCCAATACCTTCGGCAAGAAACATCAGCGCCACACCAGGCCGATCGCGGCGAAGGAGAGCTACAAATGGATCCGCCCGCTGACGGAGATCCGGGCCGCCGCCGATCGATGCCCGAACACGCGCATCGTCACCGTCGCCGATCGCGAGTGCGATGTCTTCGAGTTCCTGCAGGAAGCCGACAGCGCCCACCTCGACTTGTTGGTCAGGGCCACCGAAGACCGTGCTCTCCAGCCTGACCCGGGCGACGAGCAGGTGCGCCGCTTGTGGCCCTTTATGGAAAGCCTGCCGGCGGCCGGGCAGATCGCACTCGAGGTGCCCCGCCGCGGCCGCCAGCCGGCCCGTACCGCCCTGATGAGCGTGCGCTTCGCCGAGGTCACCCTGTCGCCGCCGCGACACAAGGCAAAGCTCCCGGCGCTGCGGCTATGGGTCGTGCGCAGCCGCGAAGAAAACCCGCCACCCGACATCAAGCCGCTCGACTGGATGCTGCTGACCACCGTGCCGGTCGCCTCGCTGGACGACGCTCTCCAGCGCATGCAGTGGTATACCCGGCGCTGGGGGATCGAGGTCTTCCACCGCATCCTCAAGAGCGGATGCCGCATTGAAGATCGCCAGCTCGAAACCGCCGACCGTCTGGAAACCTGCCTCGCCATCGACATGGTCGTCGCCTGGCGCATCCACTATCTCACCTGGCTCGGGCGGGCCACCCCCGAACTGCCCTGTACCGTCGCCTTCGAGCCCGAGCAGTGGAAGGCCTTGGTCGTCTTCCACACCCGCAAGCCGCCGCCGGCGCAACCGCCTTCGCTCTGCCAGATGATCCTCTTGATCGCCCAACTCGGCGGTTTCCTCGCCCGCAAATCCGACGGCCAACCCGGTCCCCAAACCCTCTGGCGCGGCCTGCAGCGCCTGGACGACATCACCGCCGCCTTCCGCAGCTACGCTATCGCCTACCCACTGCCCCCTTAGCCCGGCGCCAACCGACCTCGCCGAGCCCATACCAAATCTGCCGTAAACCGACTGTCCGATGCACACATATGGGTAAAGATCAGATCCATGGGGGAGGCGAAGATTTCGGCCGAACCGGGATCAACCTCCCCCTCGAGGGGGAGGTCGGCGCCCACGGGTCCGCGCAAAGCGCGGCCCGAGGACAGGCTCCGCGCCGGGAGGGGGTGAAGCAGTAAGCAACAACGCAAAGCGTTTTCAACAGCTTACCTTTAGTATTTTCATGGCAGGGCGGGCACCCGTCGCAGCGCACCTCACCCCTGCCCTCTCCGCTCCCGGGAGCGGAGAGGGAGGTTATGCGGGCCGGCTCGACGAGGCCGAATACGACGCGCTGCTGCGCGGCGACTTCGCCGCCTTCGCCGAGCGCGCGTTTCACACGCTCCATCCGCGCGGCGAATTTCTGATGAACTGGCACTTGCGCGTGGTCGCCGCGCGGCTCGCGGCGGTGCGGCTCGGCCATATCCGGCGGCTGGTGATCAATCTGCCGCCGCGTCATTTGAAGTCGCTGCTGGCCTCGGTCGCCTTTCCGGCCTGGATCCTCGGGCACGCGCCGGGCGCCGAGATCGTCTGCGTCACCCCCGGGTTATGATACCGAAAGTCCGTCGCAAGCGTAGCCCGGGGGCCAGGAGCTCGCCGACAAATGGTCGCGCGACTGCCGCCGCATCGTCCTCAGCCCCTGGTACCGCTGGCTGTTCCCGACGCGGCTGGCGCCGACGCGCCAGGCGATGGCCGAATTCGAGACGACGGCGCGCGGCGGCCGCATCGCCGCCGGTGTCGGCGGCGTCCTGACCGGGCGCGGCGCCGATCTGATCGTCATCGACGACCCGCTGAAGCCGAGGAGGCGCTCAGCGACGCGCGCCGGCGGGCGGCCAACGAATGGTACCACCACACCCTCTACAGCCGGCTCAACGACAAGGCTAGGAGTGCGGTCGTGCTGGTCATGCACCGGCTGCACGAAAGCCTGCCCTCGGGCATGACCCGAGGGACGACCTCGCCGGCCATGTGCTGGCGCAGGAAAACTGGGAGGTGGTGCGGTTTCCGGCGATCGCCGAGGCCAACGAGACGCACCGGATCGAGACCCTCGCCGGCGCGCTCGCGTTTTCGCGCCGGCGGGGCGAGGCGCTGCACCCGGCGCGCGAGAGTTTGGCGATGCTCGCCGGCATCCGCCGCACGATCGGCGAATACCCCCCGGACACTTCGTTCCGGGGGTCGCCGGCCAGTACCAGCAGGCCCCGGCGCCGCTCGGCGGCGGCATCGTCAAGCCGATCTGGTTCAAGCGCTATCGGCCGGAGGAATTGCCGGCCGCCTTCGAGCGCGTCGTGCAGAGCTGGGACACCGCCAACAAGGCCAGCGAATTGGCCGATTTCAGCGTCTGCACCAGCTGGGGGATAACGGGCCCCCGGCTTTATCTGCTCGACGTGCTGCGCGCCCGCCTCGAATACCCGGATCTGAAGCGCGCCGTGCGCGCCCAGTACCGGCGCTGGCGGCCCGACGTCATCCTGATCGAGGACAAGGCCTCGGGCACGCAGCTGATCCAGGAGCTCTTGGCCGAGGGGCTCCATGCCGTCGCCCGCTACCGGCCGCAGGCCGACAAGGTGATGCGGATGCACGCGCAGACCGCGGTCCCCGGGCTCGACCCGGGGATCGAGAACGGCTTTGTCCATCTGCCGCAGGCCGCCGATTGGCTCGCCGAATACCTGCACGAGCTCGCCGTGTTCCCGCACGGGCGCTACGACGACCAGGTCGATTCGACGGCGCAGTTCCTCGACTGGTTCAAGATGTCCGGCCGCGAGGACGGCATCTACACCTATTACCGGCTGCGCGCCGAAGAACTGCGCCGCCGGCAAGGCTGACCGACGGCGTTACCTGGTGCTGTATCCGACCGCAGCCGCGGCGAAGCCGGCGGCAAAAAAGTTGAACCAGCTGTTCCATTTGATGCTGCTGATAAGACCCAGATCTTCCCAAACGAGCGTGCCGACGACGCTGAGGCCCCAAGCCAACGTTGAAATCGCGCCCCAAAAGACGGCCAAGGATTGCGCCTCTCTATGTGGTAATGACGTGTTGAAGCCAGTGTAGAACGCGAAAAATATAACCAGAGCGACCCCAGCAAACAACAGAACCGGACGAAGCGGCGACCACACCGGCGTCAGTCTGCGCTTTTCTTTTTATGGAATGCCAGCACGGACCCGATCAGGCCGCCGGCGCCGCACACGATTGCGCCGGTAAGCGCCACTGGCCCGAGGGATGGAAGACCCAAAAACCAAAGGGCGACCACCAGGACGAGGAGGTAAAGCGCGAGCGCGTAAACCAGCACAGCGACGAGCGGCTTCAGCCAGTACGGAAGGGATCTGGTGGAACCGCGGCCGAGAAAGACCATGGTAGGTCAGATTAGCCGCGCGGCAGCGGGATTCAATCCCGCGGCGCGTCGATTGAAGAAGCTTCGGCCCGGTCGAGTCGGCCGGGGTTCCTCGGCGCTGATCCCTTCGCGCCCCGGGGACGCTATCTCTTGCGCGGGTTCCCTGGAATCAGCGGGCGCCCTTCGAGAAGCTCGAAAAGTTGCGCGCCGCGCCATGGCCGTCTCGCCTTCCCGCCGGGGGATCGGTACGCCGGGAGGGACCACGAGGTTTGTGCCTCGAATCTTGATGTCTTGACATCAACGATCGACGCTTCCTACGATGTCGCGATGCGGACGACCCTGACGCTCGACGACGATCTTGCGGGGCTGTTGAAGCAGCGCGCGCGGGAGCTCGGCATTCCGTTCAAGGAGGCCGTCAACCGAACAATCCGGGCCGGTTTGGGCGAGGCCGGCGTCGACCGGCGCCGTCCGGCGCCGAAGACGATCCCGCATTCCTTCGGGTTCATGCCGGGCGTCGATCTCGACAAGCTCGGGCAGCTTGCCGACGAACTCGAAGCGGGGGCGTTCACGGAAAAGCCGAATGATACTGCCCGACGTCAGCGTCCTCGTTCACGCGCACAACGCTGATTTGGCGGTTCACGAAAGCGCCCGGCGCTGGTGGGACGGTTGCCTGTCCGGCACCGAGGGCATCGGCTTGGCCTGGGCAACGATGCTCGGCTTCGTGCGCATCACCACCAACCGGAGAGTGGTGGCGCGGCCGCTTCCGGTGGGCGACGTCATGAGCCGCCTCGAATCCTGGCTCGTACTGCCGCATGTCCATATCGCACAGCCTTCCAATACGCATTTCGACCGGTTGCGCGGCGAGCTCGAGCGTCTGGGGACCGCCGGCACCCTGACGACCGACGCGCATCTCGCCGTCCTCGCGATCGAGCGGGGTTATGTCGTCTATTCGACCGACGCCGATTTCGCGCGCTTTCGCGGTCTCCGCTGGGTCGATCCGTGCCGCGGGCCGAGAGCGTCCTGACCCGGTGAAAGCCGCAGCGCGGCGTCGCCCGGCACTCTCGCGGGTCGACCGAGCTGAGGAGCGTAGAAAAACTTACCGCCGCGCCTTCGCCTTGCCGGCGACACCAGCATCGCGTCGGCGCCGTCGATCGCGTCGGGGTATGCCCACCGCTGCTGGCACTGCCGCTGACGGTTGTGGGGTAAAGCGCCGCCACAACTCCCCGGCGCTCCCTCTCGACCATCTTCATGCACTCGCGCCGGCGAGGGCGAGAGGCAGGATTTGCCCCACAGCCGACCTTCGAGCCAACGCAAATAAGCCTCCGCCTCGGGTGGCTACCTGCCCTTGGCACCCCGGGGTTTCCACCGTCCGCTATCCGATCCCTCGACGGACCTTCAAGTACGTTGCCACGGTTCAGAGCGTGACGGACGAGACGTGCCAGGTGCGGACATGTCTCCTCGAAGGATTGGAGCTGACCCGTGTTTCCAACCCGTGGGACAACCGCTGGTGGGATAAACCCAAACGCGGGGATTTCGAAAGTAGTTTGAGCTAAGAAAGTAAGCATGCGCTTCTTAGCTGACGGCCCCACGCTGCCCGACGACCTCTTGACTGCCCGCGACCAGGGCCAGGTCATCTTCTTTTGCGGCGCGGGGGTTTCCAGGGCCAAGGCGAACCTGCCCGACTTCTACGGTTTGGCTGACCTTGTGGTCGAAGACCTGCACGTTGCACCCGACAGTCCGGCTCGTCGCCTTCTCGTTGCTGCGAAGAGCAAAGAGCATATAGCAGGCGCTGGCGGTCTCCTTCCCGCAGACCGCATCTTTGCTTTATATTGGAACGGGAGTTTCTTATTGCGGACGTCAGAGCCGCGGTCGCCAGGGCGCTTCGTCCAATCGCCGGCGTTGACCTGTCGGCGCACCGCACGGTGTTGGACCTTGCGCGTGAATGGCTGAGCTACCCGACAATGGCGCACGTCCGGTTCTGTGCGGGGGGTGCTCAGTAATGGGCATCCCTACCACAATCCATTCAACGTCCAACGCCATCTCACCTCAGCAAGAACGCACCAAGCCTTCCGGGCCTCGGCCATGCAGATATGGCGCGAAGTTGCCGCCGCAGCGGGAGCTGACGTATCAAGAGATTTGTTACGTCGTTATTCAGGCCAAGGGACTTTCGTTCCCAACTATGCTCGGGAAAATAAGTTGGGTTTGCCCAAAGGGCGCCGCGACTTCTTTGCCAGCTCGAATGGAGACACAGACATGGGCAATTCTCACGGCCGTTTCGTCTGGTACGAGCTGATGACGACGGACATCAAAACCGCCAAGCTCTTCTACGCCAATGTCGTGGGCTGGGGCGCCCGAGACGCCTCCGCGCCCGCTTTGGGCTATAGTCTGTTTACTGTCGCTGATCTCCCCGTCGCCGGGTTGATGAACATGCCGGAGGACGGGCGGAAAACGGGCGCGCCGCCGCACTGGATTGGATACGTCAGGGTCGACGATGTGGACACTGTGGTCGACCGGGTCAAGCAGCTTGGGGGAGCGGTGCACGTCCCGCCAACGGACGTCCCCGGCATCAGCCGCTTTTCCATCGTCGCCGATCCGCAAATGGCGACGCTTGCTCTGGTCAAAGGGCTGAAGCCCGGCCAAGCGCAGCCCACCGAACTGGGCGCGCCCGGCCGCGTCGGCTGGCATGAGTTGCTCGCCGCCGACTGGGAAAAAGCGTTCGCTTTTTATGGCGAGCTATTCGGCTGGCAAAAAGCAGGCGCCCACGCTGGTGCGCTCGGCACGTATCAGCAGTTTTCCGCCGATGGGGAGACGCTCGGCGGCATGTTGACAAAGCCTCCGGCATTGCCGTTTCCGTTCTGGCTCTACTATTTCAACGTTGACGACGTCGAGACGGCGGCGCAGCGCGTGGAGTCTGGCGGCGGCCAAATCCTCTATGGCCCAGGTGCCGTGCCGGGCGGCGCCTGGATCGTTCATTGCACCGACCCGCAGGGCGCCATATTCGGCCTGCTGGACAGGCGCAAGCGCAACGCCATCGGATATTTTATTTCGAGCGCACCGCGCGATCCCTCGGACGAGCGGGGCTGCCGAGGGTCTTGCTAAACGAGAACTCCCGGTTATTCGCTATCGCCGGTTGCATCATCGCCATTTGACAGCCGTTTGCCCAGCCGGGGCCGCGCGGTCGTCAGTCGGAAGCCCCCGATTTGGCGCCGCGGCCGATCGCAAATTGACCGACCGGGCCCTCCACGTGAAACTCGATCCCGGTCATCTTCGCGAACAGATCGATGTTCGTGATCCCGATCGCACATCCGCCGAGCCTCATGTCGGTGGCCATAAGGTAGAATGTTTGAATTAATACGCCGACGTCCTTCAAAATGAGCGAATAGGCGATCGAGCTGTACTTCCATGAAATCCGGCCAAAGCGCGCCGCGATCGTGATCAAGATCTGGGGCGCAGCGGTCGAACCCATTGAATACCCGGCTCCCGTCAATTGCGCTTCGAGTTCATGCATGGGAACGCGGATCGACGCCAACGCGTGAGCGCCGGCGTCGTAATGATAGAAGCCTCGCGCAAGTCCCTCGCATGTGTCGACCGCCAAATAGAGCTCGAGCTCGTAGCCGGCGCCCGCCGACGGATACGGCCTGACGGCGTGACCGCCGTCGTCGAGGTCGAGCTCGGCGTTCGATATCGATACGACGCGCGCGGCGCCGTCGAGGAATTGCGAAAGTTCGGCGAGCGTGATCGGTTGCTGGTTATCGAAGCTGCGGGTCGAATGACTTTGCCGCAGGAGCTTCGCGACCGGGGAGATTGCCGCCGGATCCGCGGCCGAGAACTTGTGCAGATTGATTTTTTTTCCAGGCCAGCGGGGCCGCACCGCCGGCAGCGGAGAAATGGCGCCGGCATGGGGATAAACTCCGCCCATCGGGTTGGCGTGCCGGCCTTCCGTGCTGCGCGTGTGGAACAAAAGATCGTGAAAATCCCAAAGAACGAGATTGTGATCGCCCTCGGCCGGTCGAAGGCCGCTGCCGCCAGCAGCGTCGACCTTGAAAAGGATTTGGCAATCGAGGAGCAGGGCGAGAAGCTCGAGCCCCGGAAAATCGTCCTGCCGGCGCAGCTGTTTGATGTGTTGCGGCGTAGACAGCATGGCCAAGACGGCGGCAATCTTCGGATTGCAGATTTTGAACAACGCGCCGGCGCGCGGCGATTCGAGGATCATCTCGTTACCGCGCCGTCGCATATATGCGAAGCGAGATAAGACAACAGCATCCGCGTTGCCGAGCTGTGGCGTACGCGGCCAATAATCCGGCATCTGCGTTTCGATGACGACCTGGTCTTCGCCGATGCCCGAGCCCCCGAGGCGGTACTCCAATAAACCGCGCCTCGCCAATCGCCGGACCAGTAGATCGATCTCTTTGTCGATGTTGCGCCTGTTGGACGCGAACGCGGCGAGCGGCAGGCCTATGCGCAGGTTTTGCGCGCGATGCGCGGCGCCCGCGCTGAATTGTCCCAAGCCGACCGAATAACCCTCGAAGCAAACGGCGATTTCTCCCTCCGCCTGCGTTTCGAGCGTGACGTTGCTGCGGAGCCGGGCGGAAACATTTGCTGGCGCGGCTCCTCGCACTCTCTTTGGTCCGGGAGCTCGCAAGCGAGGGCCTTCAGGTGTGTGGGTGAATTGGGTTGAACTCGTTTTCCTTGAGCGGCCTGTCGCGCAATCCGAGCTTTATCGGCACATCGTAAAGCCGGCCACGCCCGAAGCGGCGATAGAAATGCCGCAATCCGGGAACGATGACTTTGACGACCGGCACCTCAATGTCCGGACGAGTCTGATCGAGGACGAGGAAGTCCAGGCCGGCTTGCTTGGCGAGGCGCACGCAGGCGCTCACCTGCTCGCTCGTGTCGAGATCGCCGCACTTCGAGCCGAAGTCCGCAGGGACCAGTGGCTTTCCGCTTGGCGTCAAATAGGGATAATCATCCAGGCGCAATGGAGTGGCGCCGTCGAGGCTCGATTTCTCCCCGGTCCCGCCACCCATGAGACCCAAGGACAGAAATTGGTTGAGCTCCGTCAGCGCACGCAACAAGGCGATTTTTGTATCGAAGTGCGCGCCGGATCCGAATTCGATATTTTCCCGCCCGTTTTGCATCCAGTGCGTTACCGCCACAAAGGTCGGAACCCCGAGATCGCTGGTGACATCGAGCACCCAAAGCTTGCGACCGCTTTCGGCCAGCTGCCTTTGCAGATCGCGGACGTAGGAGTCATCAAACTGGCTGAGGTCTAATTGCGGCCGTTGCAATCGATTGTACCACCAAATCGCGTATGCATCCCTTTCCACCAGCTCGAGGAATCCCTGGACCATGGCTTCCTCGAGGGTATTGCCGGCCGCGCAGCCGTTGGAATCCGCTGCAAAGTTGGCGGGACCCTTGTAAAAGAAATACAACAGGCTGGTCGGAAGATGTTTGAAGCGCCTGTCGCGCAAGGACCAGACCGGTGACCACTCCATCTCGGCCGATCGATCGAATAACGCCGGGATCGCATCAAAATCGTCCGAGCCGGGCGTCGGCATCCGGCTTCGCCGCAACTGCGCGTTGCTGAACAGCAGGACTTTGTTTGGGGCGATGGCCTGGCCTGCCGGGAAATCGACAAAGCGCCGCTTTGCTCTGATCTCGTCGCCCTGGAAAATCCCGGAATAGCGCTCGATCGCCTCCATGAGCGCGCTGGCTTCGCCCTGTTCGGAAGTGCTGCCCTTGCCGAAACTGCCGCTGCTCAACCCCATCCTGAGCTCATTGACCGACTCGGACGGTCCTGAAAAATTGTGCGCGGCATGGTAGTTGGTGTTCAAGGGCAAATCGGCTTGAATGCGCTCGAGACGCGAGACAACGCCGGTGAGCGGGCTCACGTGCCTGCGAAAACGCGCAACCGTGGCCGACGGCGAAACGCTGCGGTACCCGCCGCTCGTCATGACCAGCTTGTTGCCCGCGCCAAGCTCGATCGGCGCTGGCTCGCGGCGGGGATCACGCAGCTTCTCGCGGCCGCAGCTCGGACATTGCGGACGGAGCGCCACATTGTGCTTCACGATGGTCGAGCCCAGCAGGTCGAGGCTGATGATGTGATCGCTCAATTGAGTGCGAAAACCGGTGGCGATCGCTTTGGCGATCTCGACGGCCGCAAGCTGGATGGCGCTCTGTCCGAACGTGTTCCGAGCCAATGGCGAAACGGCGACGCGGCGGGCCTGTCTGCGGTCCAGGAGCGCCTTGACCTCCCGGTTCCTTTTCATCCGCTCGGCAAGACACATCCAACAGGCGCTTTCGCCGGGGCGGAAGACCGGCCCCACCAGGGGGAAAATGCCGGAAGGTTGGACGAGCACCCAGGGAGTGCGGTCCGACAAATGCCGCCCATTCAATTCTGCCAATTGCGCTTCCAGATAATCGTTCACCAACGTGACCGTCAGGCCGGGGGAGCGCTTGACGACGCTAACGCCGAGCTCGCTCAGGGCGGCCCCGAGTTCCGTTGCTCCCTCCACATTGATCGATTGAATGCGCACACGACATTTCTGGAGATTTCTCTCCGCAGTCTCCGGCGATAGCCCAAGGCTCGCCCAATAGGCGGCCGCGGCGCCATTCGAACTGCGCGACGTCGGGATGACATAGTGGCGGTTGAGCAGCCGCGTTAAGGCCTCGTGGATTTTGTCGGACGGAAAATCCGGCTCCAGCTCGCGAACGAGCTCGCGAAAACTTTTTCCGCCCTTAGCTATCGCGGAGGCGAGCGCACAATAGAGCTCGCCGTGAAGCAAAAACTTCCGGTCCTCCGAATAAAGGCACACGACATCGGGCGGCAGCACATAGACAGTGAAATTCGGCGCGAACTGCGGGATGCCCTTGCTGTTTTGCTGGGTAAAGCTGTTTCCCTGATCGCCTGTCATGAGTCAGCACACGCACCTTCGCCACGGCTCTGGACGCGCGCGCTAGACGCATTCTTCGATTGCCAGCCCTCCATTACCGGGCTCGCACACGAGCTTTTCTGAAGCTAGAATTTCGCTCGATACATTGGCCGCCCAACCGGCGGCCGCGGACACGCGTGACCCGCGCGCCACCTTCGCAGCTCTGCAAATAAGACGTCGTTGCCGGACCGAACGTGGTCAAATCCGGCTCTCACCACCTGCGCGTGTCTACGAAATCGGAAGGTACCCCGGTTAGCAGAACGAGCACCCTCCCCATGACCAGCAGCAGCCGCCCCAACCACAACCCCAACCGCAGCCGCCGCAGCCTCCAAAGCCACAGCCCCTCCCGCAGCCTCCAAAGCCACAGCCCCTCCCGCAGCCTCCAAAGCCGGCACAGCCTCCAAAGCCGGCGCAGCCTCCAAAGCCGGCGCAGCCGCCGTGTGCGCAGCCGCCGCAGCCTCTAAAGCCGCCGCAGCCGCCGCCGCGTCCGCCGCAGCCGCCGCCGCGTCCGCCACAGCCGCCGCAGCCGCCGCCGCAGCCTCCTCGAGCGAGTTGTACCCTTGGCAGCGGCGTTTCCGGGCTTTCTCCGTCGACGAAATGGAAAGTCGCAAGGGTGACGTCCGAGATTTCCTCCTCACCCAGGTTGAGGACCTGAAACGGCGCCATACTTTGCGGCAATACATTCGCCACCGATCGGCTGGTCGATGACGCCAAAAAGGCGCCGGCGATTCCGGCCACGGATACAACTTTGCTTGGACGCTTTACCTTTAAGTTGCGTTTCGCTTGCGGCATAGCAGAGTTCCTCCTCGCTCCTTTTCGTCGAACAAATGCGTAACGAGCCGACCCACCGCATCCGTAGCACATTTCGCACGCTTGGAATAGCACTATGGGACCGGAGGCGCTCAGCATTCGGCTCATTTGGCGGGGACCCGTCTTCCTCTTGTTGGGCGTTTTCGGCGCTGTCGATGTCTCTCACGGATAGAAAAGTCACAATTTCTCACCGATAGAAATGTCACAAGGAGGTCGGGCTGGATGGACAATTAGGCATTGAACTGATGGTGGAACGGGCTGCGGCGGGCGTGTTCGCCCCATTCCCCACAGATCCACTCCTTGGTTCCGGTATTCGACCGACGAGGTCCTTCTCCTATGATGGCTGGCCCCTCTGACAATGGTTTCGCGACCGGTAACCGATAGTTCGAATCCGGTTCCCTCCAGCGGGGAGTCAGGTGCGAACTCGACACCCTGGGGCGAGCCGGTGCCGCGCTTCCGCGAAGATCTGTGCCTGGATGCCGGCGAGGTCGTCGAAGCAGCGGAGGGCGTTGTCATGCCCGTCGATCCTCTGCAGTGAGCCCCGCCGAGGCAAGGACGAAGACGGGGACATCGATCCCGGGCATCTGAGCTGGAGGGAAGAAACGTTCCATTTGTCACTCGCGTGCGCTAGTGTACAGAATTGAGAAACGGTGTTGAGCTGGACCCCGGCTTCTTCGCCCTCCCTTTTTTGTTGTTTTTCGGTCGCCTCCTCACGCTCGCGATCTGTTTTCAGCTGGCGAAGTGCTTCGTCGAGCCTTTCGTATCCAACCGATATCCGTGATAGCCCTGCCTGTCGATCTTTGCCTCATACGCTTCGCCTTCAGCGTCTACGCACCACAAATATCTAGGCAATTGATCGTCAACAAAATCGCTGAAACATCCCGTTGAGCACCCCCTGTCGGAGAAGCTCGGCCGCCTCAGCCTTCGAAATCACCCGCTTTCCGTCACAGACCGACTTGAACGGTGGCGGGCTGACCGGCGGGTGGAATTCGTAATCAGCCGGATGTTTCTTGTGGTGAGGGCTGCCGACGTAAATCACGCGAGCCGCGAGATCATTCCGCCCGGCCTGATTGAGCCGGTTTGGGGCCGCAAACCGGCGCTTGGGGTTGTTGCTGCCGCGGGGCTTCACGTCCTGCTCCACGGCCGGCCAGCGATAGGAGTTCCGCCAGGTTGAACACGGCGGCAGTCTCGGCGAAACCCGGCTCGCGCTCGAAGATCATGTACCAGGTCGGCACCGAGGGGGCTTTTTGCCGGCAATCGCGATCCATGATGATACGACGGCGCTGCCGACAATCGCGCCGCAGACCGCCAACCCCGACGGCCCGTTCAATCTGCTGCTGGCGCCGGTAGAACGCGCCGATATCGTCATCGACTTCAATGGCGTGACCCCGGTCAAAGGTTTATCTTGTACAATGATTCCCTGGCACCATTCCCGGGTGGCGACTTGCGGAACGACTATTTTACCGGCGACCCGGATCAGACCGACATCGGCGGCGCGCCCGGTACGGTGCAAGGCTATGGGCCGAACACGCGCACCCTGCTGAAGATCGTCGTCACCGCGGGCGCCGGAGATCGGGTCGGGACGCCGGTCTGGCTCGCGGAACTGAACCGGCAGTTCAAGGGCAATTTCCCGACAGCCAATCAGCCCGGGCTGCTCACAACAACGGTGATCCGTCAACACCGGGCCCGGTTCCGTATAGGGGAAGGGTCGACCGGCAGCTGACGTCGAACGAGAATTTCGACAATTGGGGCCGCCTAATCCAGACCCCCGGAACCTTCACCGCCTCTACCAACAACCAGGGATTGCCGGTTTGGGGGTTGCCCTATATGTCGCCGGCCACGGAAACCCCCAGTCCCGGCGCCGTCGAGGTCTGGCAACTCTTCAACTTCACGGGCGATACGCACCCGATCCATTTCCAGCTGGTCAATGTTCAATTGATCCAGCGGCAGGCGTTCAGCGGCAACCCGGAAACCGGCACCACCTTCGATCGGGCTCCGCGGCGGCAACGGTCGCGGCGAACAGCCCGGCAGCGGCGCGCCGATCGGCTGGCCGAACTCGTTGCAACGCGGCGCGCTCATTCCAACTCGCAGGAAATTCGCCCGGAGTGTGCCGCGGAAACGTCACGGGGCGCGTTCGACGCCCGGCGTCGCCCCGCGGCACGCGGTGTCCGAGTTGCCGAGTAACGCTCAGGCGGCGATCTAGCCGGCCGGAGCCGGTTCGTCCTCGGCGAAGTCGAATTCGACCTTGGCGCCGTGCGGATCGTGAAAAAACAGCTGCCAGATGCCGCCGCCGGGCAAGCGCCGCAGCTCGAATTCGATGCCTTCCTGCCGCAAGGTCGCGACAGTGCCGGGGAGATCCTTGGCGGTGAACGCCATATGATCGAGGACGCCGGCGCGCTCCTTGGGCAGCGGGTTTTGCTGGATCACGTGCAGGATCGCCCGATCGTCGCCGTCGGCGTAGAGCCACCAGCCGGGAAACTGGAAGGGCGGCCGCCAGCCCACCTTGAAGCCGAACAGGTCGCAATAAAAATGCCGGGTGGCCTCGAGGTCGTCGCTCAAGACCGTGAAATGGTTCATCGCCGCCACGCTCATCTCGCCACTCCTTTGCCGATCCGGCGTTCCTGCGCCGCAGTCCAAGGGGAGATTTGGGCGCCTCGAGGCGCGCCGTCAATCACGCCGCGGCGCTGCCGACCCTCGCGAAATCGCCGAACATCACCCTGTCCGGTTTGGCACCGAGCACTCAGCTCGGCACCAGCCCGCCATCGACATTGTAGGCCTGGCCGGTGATGTTGCGGGACCCCGGCGAGGCCAGGAACACCGCCATCGCCGCGATGTCCTCGGGCAGATTGGCGCGGCCGATCGGGATCTGCGCCTCCTGCTCGGCCTCCAATTCGGCCACCGTGATGCCGCGCAGGAGGGCGCGCTCGGCGGCGTTGCGCGCGCCCAGATCGGTGCGGGTAACGCCCGGGCAGATCGCATTGACGTTGATGTCGTGCGCACCCAATTGCTGCGCCGCGGTCTTGGTCAGCGCGATGACCGCGCCCTTGCTGGCGGCATAGGCGGCGTTCGAGGTGCCGCGATAACCGCGCCCGGCGATCGAGGCGATGTTGATGATGCGGCCGCCGCCCGTCCCGGCGCGGTGCTGCCGGATCATCTCGCGCGCCGCGCGCTGCAGGCAGAAGAACACGCCCTTGGCATTGACCCGGTGGATGCGGTCCCAATCCGCCTCGGTCAGGTCCATGATCTGGGCATAGCGGGTGACCCCGGCATTGTTGACGATGATGTCGAGACGGCCGAATTCGGCGACGGTCCGCGCCACCATCGCGTCGATGCTGGCGAGATCGCCGCAATCGGCCGCGATCGCGATCGCCCGGCCGCTGTTGCCGGCGGCGTCGGCGGCCGTTTTTTGCGCCGCAGCGAGGTCGATATCGGCCGCCGCCACGGCGGTCCCGGCCGCGGCAAGCGCCAAAGCCGTCGCCCGTCCGATCCCCGCCCCTGCCCCGGTCACCAGCGCGATCTTGCCCTCCAGCTCAGCCATCGCTCTTCCTCCGCATTGCCCCGCTGCGCTCGCCCGGCATTGTGCCACGAGCGACAAGCGCCGCGCTCGGTCAAATCTTGCGCCGCTTCGGTCGATCGTTGCCGTGGCGGTTGACACCGCCCGAAATTTCCCCGCAGCGGGGCAACCGGCCGCCTCGACCGTCGGATGACGCCCGCCGGCGATGTCTAA
The DNA here is from genome assembly GCA_963772295.1 of uncultured Alphaproteobacteria bacterium. Taxonomy (GTDB): domain Bacteria; phylum Pseudomonadota; class Alphaproteobacteria; order ATCC43930; family CGMCC-115725; genus AP-15. The sequence continues at coordinate 450,294 of CAVYWO010000012.1, read as the reverse complement.
GGCGGTGCCGCTTTCGACGATCGGCCGCACCCAGCCGCCCTCGGCGGCGCGCTCGGCCAATGCCGCCGCCGGATCGAGCGCGGCGAGCGCCCCTCTCCGGCGAGCGCCGCGGCAATCCAATTGCCGAGCGGCTGGATCAATGCCTTGCGTCCTTCGAGGCCTCGCTGCGCGAGGCACCTCAGGACGAGGAATTCCTTTAATGCGATCAAAGGCTTCCCTCATGCTGAGGAGCGCCCCCCCGGGTCCGCGCTTTGCGCGGCCCGAGGACAACTCCGGGCGCGTCTCGAAGCACGCACCACCCCGATGGAGCGCTGTTTTTGCCGCCTCGGCCAATTTCCTGAGAGCCTCGAACGCCGCGGCAGCCTCCTGGCGACGACCGGACCGTCACCGCCGACGGGGCGCGGCTCTTGGCCGAGCATCTCGCCGCGCCCCTGCCGACCCCGCGGCGATCGCGGCGCGCCTCGATGCGGTCGGGTTTTTGCTCGATCGCGCCGGGCTGGCGGCGGCGGCCCGCGCCCGCTTGCGGCGCTGTCCGACCTCGAAGGGCCTTGACGCGATTGAGCCTCGGGCGCGGCGGCCCGCGCGATCTGGCGGCGGTTCGGCGAGCATTTGCCGCAGGCTCGCGGTCTCGCCCAGAGACTGGCGCAGCGCTCGCCGAGAATTCGAGAGTGCGCCGGTTCGCCGCATCGATCTGCATGACCGATCCCGGCGACACCCGCCGCGGCGGCTCGAGATGCGGCGCCCGGCCCTGCCGGGTGAGGCCGACATAATCGACGGGCGCCCCCGCCGCGGCGATTTCCGCCCGTCCGAAGGTGCCGCAGCCGAGTAGCCAACGGTACACCGGTTGCGGCACTGCCGGCGCCGAGGTACATATGTACCCGATGGTTCCGCCGCAGTTCGGTCGAGGGGTCATTCGTGAAGGATCAGGTTCACATCCGCAATGCCGAAGCCGCGCAGCTCGCGCGCGCGCTGGCGCGCCAAACCGGCAAGACGATTAGCGAGGTCGTGCTGGATGCTCTTCGGCGCTATCGCGTCGCTCAAGGCCAGCCCTCGCCGCCCGATCGGATCGCGCAGTGGCGCCGGTTGTTGCGCCGCGACCGCGCGCGCCTGATCCGACACGAGGTGCCGATCGAGGCCTTCTATAACCCAGACACAGGCCTGCCGGAGTGATCGCGCTCGACAGCTCCATCCTCGTCGGAATCATCCGCGGCGAGAGAGACGTTCAACAGTTGCTGCCTGTTCTCGATGGCGACGAGTGCGCGATCGGCGCGCCCACGCTGGTGGAGGCGCGCCTCTGGTGCTCGGTCAACCTGACGACACATGCGTCCGATTGGCTGGAGCATTTTATCGAGGGAGGGCCGGGCACGATCGTTCCCTTCAGCCGCGGCATGGCGGATGTCGCCTCGCAAGCATTCACCAAATTCGGCAGGGCGAGCGGGCACCCGGCCAGACTTAATTTCGGCGACTGCCTGGCCTATGCCGTCGCCGCGGTCATACGCGCACCGCTCCTGTTCAAGGGCGGGGATTTCGGACTGACGGATGTGATGGCGCATCCCGCGTCGATCCGGATTTGACCAACGGGGCCGGCGCATCGAAGGGCTGGCGATGCCAGGAAGAGCAAGCGCGCGGGTGGCTGTCAGGTCGGAGGTGCTTCGTTGGGCGGTCGAGCGCGCCCGACTGCCGTCGGATGTGCTGGTCAAGCGCTTCCCCAGGCTCGCCGCGTGGGAGAGTGGCGCCGCCAAGCCGACCCTGCGCCAGCTCGAAGTGTTTGCCGACCCATTCGGATGCGGTCGGGGTGTTGGCCGCGCTGCGGGACGAAAATCTTTTTCGGCAGGCGAGGGTAGCGGCAGGCGCGGTCAGGTGGCCGGGCGAGCTGGATCTCGCGCCCGATGCGCCCTTCCCCGCCGACCATAATCCCCCCGCATTCGTGCCCTCGCACGTGCAGGGCACGGCGGCGATGCAACGGTCAGGTTGGGGTCGGCGCCGTGCCTATCCCCAAATTATCGCACCGGCCGCCGGCGGCCAGCCCGGGGGCGAGACGGCGCCGCCGAGCACCCCCTCCCCGGGTTGCCCACCGGGACAACCCATTCCCGTCGCACGCAGATTATTTCGCCAAATTCACGCGGATTCTGATCGCCGTCGACGCCCGGAGGCAATCAGCGCGGCGCGCTCGTCAGCCATCTTCAGGAACAGCAGGTACGAGATTTGCGAAATGTAGGCCTGATACGGCGCGCCCTGGTCGCGCAGCACATGCGCGAAATTCCACACCTCGACCAGGGCGAGGCGCGCCCGGTCAGAAAGCATAGACGGCATCGGGCTCGACGCGCGGGCGCACGAACGGCTTCAATTCCTTGCGATTGGCGACATCGACGCGCAGCGGGAACAGGTCGGCCAAGTATTGCGTGATGTGACATATTCGAACAGCCCGACCGGCGCCCGGGGATCGAGCTCGATCAATAAGTCGATGTCACTATTCTCCGTAGCCTCACCGCGCGCGACCGAGCCGAACAGCGCTACATGCGAGACGCCCCGCCGGCGCAATTCCGTCTCGTGCGCGCGCAGAGCTGCGATGACCTGCTCGCGGTTCATACGCACAGCCTATACTGCCGCGCTCGCCGGCGAAATCGTGGCGCGGCTGACGCAGGAATTCCCCGGCATGACGCATGCGATGATGCAGGGCGAATTCACGCTCGCCCACGCGCTCGTGCGCCGGCTGCATGTGCGCGACGTCACCTGCCTCGCGGGGACGACCCGGCGCGAGGTGATCGAGTCCGCCCTTTCGGAGGGCTTTTCGGATCGCTCGCCGTGTCTCGTTCAAAACAGTTGCGGGCGAGACACCCGCCGCCGCAAGTTGTGCTTGGAGCCGTGCCGTCGAATTTGCCTCGGCAGGGATTTTGGCGTATTATTACTGTAAAATATACGGAGTTTGCATCGAAATGATCCGCATGACGGAGGCCGATCTGCAACAAGGCTTGGGGGCCTTGGCGGAGAGAGCGCGCCACGAGCCGGTGACGATCACCAAGGACGGTCGCGATGATCTGGTGGTGCTGTCGGCCGAGGAATATGCCCGACTTCAAGCGGCGCGATCGACGGGTTGGGCTTACCGAAGACCTCCCGGAGGAGTAGATTGAAGCCGTGCGCAACGCCAAGGTGCCGGACGAATTCGCCGCGCTTGATGCCGAACTGAAATAGCAGCGCCCGCGTGCCGCTGCCCGCCCCGGTTCCCGGCCTCGTCGTCCGTTACGGCTACCTCTGGCACAGCGAGCACCTAGCCGGCCGGGAAGAAGGCAAAGACCGTCCCTGCGCGATGTCGCAGCGCTGCGCCCGGCCGATGATGCCGGCGAAACGCGCGTCTTGGTGTTGCCGGTCACGCACAGCGCGCCCGCGCAATCCGCGCTCGCCGTGGAAATTCCGGCGTCGGTCAAGGAACGCCTGAGGCTCGACGCTGACCGCTCTTGGGTTGTGCTTTCCGTGTGGAATGAATTCGTCTGGCCGGGGCCGGACGTGCGGCGCGCACCAGGCGGCGATGCAAGCTCGGTCGCCTACGGCATGTTGCCGCCTGGGCTGTTCTCTATCATCCGTGATCGATTTCTCGCTCTTGCTACGGCGCGCCGGGCACGGCGTGTGCCCAGGACGGAATAGCCGTCCAACGAAGCAGGGAACCAGGTCTCGTTGGAGATCCTGGATGCTTCGAATTGGCTCACCGGGGTGCGCCGGATCGAGTTCGAGACGGTGGGGCAGAGGCGACGTCCGCCGATCCGGGCATTTCGGCCGCGACCACCCTGCACCTCGGGCATGACCCACTCACCCATTCCCGGCGCGGCCGCCCAGGACGCCGCGGAAGAGGACGGGTCCGGTGGGCCCGGGCTGCGGCGAACCCCCGGCCGGTTCGAGGGTGACCTCGAGCCGGCCGGGGCCGGCCAGCCGCTGCGCATCCGCGGGAGCCACCGGGATTATCTTGCGCCCACGGTCCGGCAGGAGGCCGAGTTGGCGCGGCCCGGCCACCCCCTCGGCCGCTAGCCAGAGCTGATAGACGCGGCCCGGCGGCACCGGCTGCGGCGTGAGGCTCTCGGCGGCGATCTGGTGCGCGGCCGGGGCAAGGCGGATCGCCCAGGCCGGGTGGCGCGCCCCGTCCTCCAGCACGGCGACGATCCGCAGCGTCGAAAAATCCGGCGGCGGCCGGCGGACGAGCGCCGCGACCAGCAACGCCAGCGCCGCCACCGCGAGGACGCCGCTCGCGGACCGCCAGAACCCGGCATCATCCCGCGGCGCGGCGAAGCCGAACATCACAGCGACAACCGCGAGCCCGGTGCCGCCTACCGCCGCGCCTTGGCCTTTGCCGCCGACACCAGCACCCGGTCGACGCGGCGGCCGTCCATGGCCACGACCTCGAAGCGGTAGCCGTCGGCGGTGGTCTGGTCGGCGATCGTCGGCACCCGGTTGAGGCGGGCCATCATATAGCCGCCGACCGTGTGGAAGCCGACATCCTCGCCGGGCAGGCGGGCGAGGCCGAGCACCTGCTTCAGCTCGTCGAGACCGAGCATGCCGTCGACGAGCCAGGTGCCGTCGTCGCGCCGAACCACGCGCTGGTCGCCATCGGCGCTACCCGAAATCTCGCCGACCAAGGCCTCGAGAATGTCGCTCGGCGTCACCAGGCCTTCGAGATCGCCATATTCGTCGACGACGAGCTCCATCGGCGCCCCCGAGATCTTGAACATTTCGAGCACCCGCAGCACGCTGACCGTATTCGGCAGATAGGTTGGCGGCCGGGTCGCGGCGCGCAGATCGAACGCCTGGCCGTCGAGGACCGCGGCGAGAAGGTCCTTGGCCTGAACGACGCCGACGACCTGCGCCGACCCGCCCTTGACGACCGGAAAGCGCGAATAGCGGCTGGTGCGGATCTTGCGCCGGGTCTCCTCCTCGGGATCGTCGAGATCGAGCCATTCGATCCGGGTGCGCGGCGTCATCACCGTGCTGACCCGGCGGTCGCCGAGCCGCAGAGCCATCGCGACGATCGCGGTTTCGGCCTCGGGGATGTGGCCGCTGGCCGCCCCCTCGCGCAGCATGAAGCCGATTTCCTCGTCGGTCACCGGCGCCGCCCGTTCGCGGCGCAGCGGCAGCAGGCGGAGCAGGAAATTGGTCGAAGCGGCGAGCAGCCAGGCGATCGGCGCCGCCGCCCGCGCCAGGGCGCGCATGATCCGGGCGAGTGCCGCGGCGATCCGCTCGGGATGGAGGAGCGCGATGCGCTTTGGCAGCAGTTCGCCAAGGATCAGCGAGACATAGGAGATGCCGGCCACGACGATCGCCATGCTGATCGGATGCGCGTGCCGGGCGGCGAACCCCGACCAGGCGGAGAGGTCCTGTTCGAGCCGGTCGCCGAGCGTGGCCTGGCCGAAGGTGCCGGAGAGCACGGCGATGACGGTGATGCCGATCTGCACCGTCGACAGCAGGCGCGAGGGATCGGCCTTCAGCGCCAGCGCGGCGCGGGCGTTGGCGCTGCCGCCTTCGGCGAGCGATTGCAGGCGCGCCTTGCGCGCCGACACCAGCGCGATCTCGGCCATCGCGAAAAAGCCGTTGACGAGGATCAGGATGAGGACGACCGAGATTTGCAGGATCAGCATCGCCATCGCCTGTCGCGGTTGCGCCGGTCGAGGCCGGCCGGATCGGCGCGCAACAAAAAAGCCGCGCCCCGGCGCGGCTTTTTCGGTTGCCGAGCGGTGCTCGCCGGGCGTCAGCGCGAATAGTATTCGATGACAAGGTTCGGCTCCATCGTCACCGGATACGGCACATCGGCCCGCTTGGGCGCGCGGATGAAGCGGCCCTTCATCCGGTCGTGGTCGATTTCCAGATAATCGGGGACATCGCGTTCGCCCGATTTCGCGGCTTCGAGCACCAGCGCCATCGCCTTCGCCGTCGCCCCCAGTTCGATCGCGTCGCCGTCCCTGACCTGGTAGGAGGGGATGGTGACGCGCCGGCCGTTGACCCGGACATGCCCGTGATTGACCAGCTGGCGCGCGGCGAACGGGGTCGGCACCAGCTTCATGCGGTAGACGACGGCGTCGAGCCGCCGCTCCAACAGCGCGACGAGATTGTCGCCGGTGTCGCCGCGCCGGCGCACCGCCTCGACGTAGAGCCGGCGGAACTGCCGCTCGCCGATATTGGCGTAGTACCCCTTCAGCTTCTGCTTGGCCGCGAGCTGGATGCCGAAATCCGACGGCTTCTTGCGCCGCTGGCCGTGCTGGCCGGGGCCGTATTCGCGCCGGTTCAGCGGGCTTTTCGGCCGGCCCCACAGATTGATCCCGAGCCGGCGGTTGATCTTGTATTTCGATTCCTGACGCTTGCTGCTCATATCCGGTGTCGATTGGTAGAGGTGTCGGGAAGATAGCGAAAGCCGGGAGGATTTGCAAAGGCGCGAAGATGACGACGATCGGCCCGGCGGTCTCGGATGCCGACATCAGGGCGGTGCAGGCCCTCTTCCGCCGCTATGCCGCCGCGCTGCCGTTCAGCCTGTCCTATCAAGGCTTCGAGGCCGAGCTGGCGAGCCTGCCGGGGCGCTATGCGCCGCCCGACGGCTGTCTGTTGCTGGCCCGCCGCGGCGCCCGCTGCCTCGGCACCGTCGGCTTGAAACGGCTCGGCGCCGAGGTCGCCGAGATCAAGCGGCTTTACGTCGTGCCCGGAGCCCGCGGCGGCGGGCTCGGCCGGATGCTGTTGACGCGGATCGTCGACGAGGCGCGGCAGAAGCGCTACCGCCGCGTCCGGCTCGACAGCGATCGCCGGAGCATGGCTGCGGCGATCGCGCTCTACGGCACCCTCGGCTTTGTCGAGATCCCGCCCTACGGCCCCGATCTCGGCGGCCGGCTCGCCTTCTTCGAGAAGCGGCTGTAGACCGGCGGAATTTGCCCCTCTCCGCTTCACCCCCGCCCGGCGCGGAGCCTGTCCTCGGGCCGCGCTTCGCGCGGACCCGTGGGCGCCGACCTCCCCCTCGAGGGGGAGGTTGATCCCGCTTCGGCCGAAATCTTCGCCTCCCCCATGATGGGGGAGGCCGCGAGCGTCAGCGAGCGGGAGGGGGTGAAGCAGGGCATCCCGGCTCATAATCCATCTGCAAATCGGTCAACATTCACGAAGTTGTGAACATCGGGAATAAAGCGTTCTTGGGATTGTCTATAGGCGTGTCTCGTTGAATCTCTCGATTTCACAGAGACTAACAACGGTTTTACTTAATCTGCGCACGAAGTGTGCGCGAACGAGGAGAAGTGGTATGAAGAACGATCATCCGGAATCGGCCAAGAACCGGCGTGCTTTTCTCAGGGCCAGTCTCATGGCCGGAGCCGCCGTCGCCGGCGCTACGGTCCTCGGCGGACGCAAATTGTTCGCACAAACGTCGCTGTCGGGACAGACTTCGCTGCTGTCGCGAACGTCTTCGGGGTCGCTTACGAAAGGCGATGCCGCCATCCTGCGCTTCCTGGCGGCGGCGGAACTGATCGAGTTGGACCTGTGGACGCAATACGCGGAGCTGGGCGGCATCGGCGATAATCCGCCCATTGAGATCGACCCGCACGAGCCGTTGAACGCCTATCAGGTGGCCTTATCGAACCTTGATTCCGACGGCCCGCAATACATTGCCAGCAACACGCTCGATGAAGTGAGCCACGCGACCTTCATCAATGCCTATCTCGAGGCCAAGGGAGCCGAGCCGGTCAACTTCGACGCGTTCCGCACGTTGCCGGGCAGCACCGCGAGGGGGTCGTCGGGGATCAAGCGCCTGACGAACCTGATGCATCTCAACGTCGACACCAGCTGGTACGTGCGCTACCGCAGCACCACCAATCCGGACTTGGGCGCCACCTTTCCGCAGGCGCTCACGCTCAAGAATGTTACCGCCATCCCGCGCAACAACGACGATTTCCACGGCGCTGCCAACCCGCACTTTCGCGGCAACGACCACATCCAGGCAATCGCCAATGTCGCGGCCTTTCACTTCGGATTTATCGAGCAAGGCGGCACCAGTCTTTACGCGGCCATGAGTTAAAAAGTGTCCGATCCGGAGGTGCTCCAGATCACGCTTGGCATCGGCGGCGACGAGATCGCCCACTTCCTCGAGTGGGTCGATTTTTCGGGCAATGGCGTGCAAGGGCCCGTGGCGCCGTTCAGCGACTCGATATCCGGCCTGTCGTTCCCGAATTTCTTCACCAACCCGCCGCTGCACCCGGCCGACCTGGTCCAGCCCAGCCTGATCTTCCCGGTTCCTTGCGAATTCATCAGCCCCGACCTGCCGCTTGTCTCGGTCATTCGTCCGCTGACCGATAAATTTGTCAGCGCCGCCGGGGCGGCCAAGTCGCTGACGGACGACGGACTATTTTTTGGACAGTCGCCGCAGTTCTTCCGGGTGCTGAACCAACTGGCGGCGGCGGCGGACGCGGCCACACGCCAGTTTTGATCGGCCGGCCGCACGCCTTCTCCGTTCGGTCAATCCGTATGGCAGATGCCGCAGACGCGGCCCGCCGCGAGCTGCTCCTCTAGTCCGGCCGGCTTCTGCCAGACGATCCATTGCCGGCTCCCGCGCCAATACGAATAACAGTGAGTTTGCTATGGACGCCCCGGCAATAGGACGAATCTCGCTGACCGACCGCACGATCCTTGCCGGCCGAGAGGTGTTTCTCGGCCGGCGACGCGGCCCTCTCGCCATGTTGCCGTTTGCCGGTCCCGCGGTGATGGCCTCGATCGCCTACATGGATCCGGGAAATTTCGCTACCAATATCCAGGCCGGCTCGGGATACGGCTACAAACTGCTCTGGGTGGCACTTTCCGCCAATCTCGTGGCCATGCTGTTCCAGGCGCTCTCGGCCAAGATCGGGATCGCCACCGGACGGAACCTCGCCGAGCTCTGTCGCGAGCGTTTCCCGGCGCCCGTCGTTTATGCCCTGTGGTCGGCGAGCGAAATCGCCGCTATGGCGACCGAACTGGCGGAGCTCCTCGGCGCCAGCCTTGGGCTCACTTTGCTGTGCCACATACCGTTGCTCGCCAGTATGCTGCTCGTCGCGATCGCCACCTATATGGCGCTGCGCTTGCAGCGTTCGGGTTTCCGGCCGGTCGAAATCCTGATCGGTTGCTGTGTCGGCGTGATCACCGCGAGTTATCTGACCGAGCTGGTGATTGCGCCGCCGCACTGGGGCGGTGTCGCAGCTGGCGTCTTCGTTCCGCGTCTCGCTGGGGCGGGCAGCATCACCTTGGCCGTGGGCATTGTCGGCGCCACGGTCATGCCGCACGCCATATACCTGCACTCGGGTTTGACCCAGGCGCGTCTGCCCTTCGCGAATGCGCGACAGCGGCGCACCGCTCTCGTCATGTCCAATCGCGAGGTATTATTGGCGCTGGGGGTCGCCGGCCTCGTCAATATGGCGATGATCGCGATGGCCGCGGTTGCGTTTCACGACGGGACGCACGACCGGATCGCCGAAATCGAAACGGCCTATCGGACCCTGGCCCCACTCCTCGGAGCGGGTGCTGCCGGTCTGTTCATGCTTGCCTTGTTGGCCTCCGGGTTTTCCAGCTCCATCGTCGGGGTCATGGCCGGCCAGATGATCATGCAGGGCTTTGTATCGTTCCGTATACCGCTGTGGCTTCGGCGTCTCGTCGTGATGGTGCCTTCCTTCGCTGTCGTCGCCGCCGGCATGGACATCACCCGCGCCCTGGTGCTGAGCCAGGTGGTTTTGAGCCTCGCCCTGCCGATCCCGATGGTGGCTCTTGTCAGGTTCACCGCCAGCCGCGAGGTGATGGGCGAGTTCGCGAACCACCGCCTGGTCAACGCGTTGGCGATCGCCGCAACCGGGTTTGTCTGCCTCCTCAATGGGATCCTGTTGCTCGCGATCGCCGGCCTGCCGATCCCGTTTGCCGGCGCCTGAACCTCCGGCGCAAAAGCCGGTCAGCGTTCACCCGATGCGCGTCCCGATTGGTGCCGGTCGATGCAGGCCGCTCTGGCCCTCTTCGAGAGTCGCGAAAAATCGCCGGCTATTTGAGGTCGACGATTTCGACCCAGTTCGGCTGTCGGCCCATCGGGTAGTGTCCGATCGGCTTCAGATCGCCGCTCGCCGGGTCGATCGCATAGACCGTCATCGCGTTGGAATCCATGCCGACCGAGAGCAGGAACTTGCCGCGCGGCTCGATCGCGAAGCCGCGCGGGGTCTGCTCGGTCGGGAAGCGGCCGATCAGGCTCAAGGTGCCGTTCTCCGGAGCGATCCGGTAGCCGATCAGCCTGCTGGTCTTGCGCTCGGCGCCGTAGAGGAATTTGCCGTCGGGCGTCACATGGATGTCCGACGCCGCGGGCTGTTCTTTGTATTCGTTGGTGTCGACGAATTGCAGTTCCCTCAGCGTCCCGCCGGGCTCGACCGCGTAGGCGCCGATGGTCGCGGTCGTCTCGGTGATCAAATAGGCGAATCTGCCGCTGGGATGAAACGTCAGGTGGCGTGGGCCGGCGCCGGGCCTGGTCGCAACCTCGCCGGGTCCGTTCGGCGATACCGTTCCGGTCGCGGGATCGAACCTCAGCCCCATGACGATGTCGCCGCCGAGCGCCGGGACGTAGACATGCGCGTTGGCGGCGTCGATGACGACGCAATGCGCCTTCGGTTTGGTGTCGAGGATCTGGGTCGCTTTCGCCTCGACGACGCCCCGGGCATTGATCTGATCTTTGCCCATAAGTGCCTCTGGACACAGAAAACGGAATGGGCTAGCAAGGGGGCATGGGGCCCCTTAGCCCGAAACAGCAGCTGGAGGCGGCAGAGCATCTGTCATGGATCCGCGCGCGCGTCGGCGCGGATGCGGGCTTGTCGCGCTATCGGCTGGCCAAGGAGGTATGCGAACGGCTGGGCTGGAAGGATCGCCGTGGTCGCGCGCAGGAGATGGCCTGCCGCAAGCATCTGATTGGGCTTGAGCGGCGCGGTGCGATCGTGCTTCCGGCGGCCCGTCGGCGGCCGCCGGAGCGGCGTCCGGCCGAGGTTTGCCCGGCCCCGCAAGTGAGCGGTCGCTTGGCCGATCTGGGGGCGGTCACGCTGCAGCGGGTCAGCGGCGGGACGCCGGAGAGCCGGACCTGGGATGCGATGATGGCGGCGCACCATCCCTGCGGTCGCGCGTCGTTGTGTGGTGAGCAGATTCGCTATCTGATTTGCGGCGCGCGGCATGGTGTGCTCGGCGGGCTGGCGGTCAGTGCCGCCGCGTGGCGGCTGCGGGGGCGCGATGAGTGGCTGGGCTGGGACGACGCCAAGCGTGGCGCCAACCTGACGGGAGTTGTGTGCAACAGCCGCTTTCTGATCCTGCCGACGGTCCGGGTCGCACATCTCGCTTCGCATGTTTTGGGGCAGCTAACGCGGCGGATTGTCGGCGATTGGCAGCAAGCCTTTGCGGTCCGGCCGTGGCTGATGGAAAGCTATGTCGAGGCCGCTCGCCCGGGCACCGCCTATCGTGCCGCCAACTGGATCGAAGTCGGCATGACCGCCGGTCGGGGGCGCCAGGATCGGACCGGCACGGCGCACTTGCCGGCGAAGCGGGTGTTTCTCTATCCGTTGTCCCGGCCGACCCTCAAGCGCCTGTGCGGGGCGCGGCCGGCGCCCGAGCCCAACTGGGTGCGGCAGGAATTCGGCGGTGCCAAGCTCGGCGATCGCCGGCTGCAGCGGCGACTGCTGGATCTGGCCGGGGCGTTCTTTGCCCGGCCCATGGCCAATATCGCGCAAGCCTGCGGTTCGCTGGCCCGAACCAAGGCCGCCTACCGGTTCTTTGATCACCAGCGGGTCACGATGGACGCTGTACTCGAACCGCACCATCAGGCCACCGTCGCGCGCATGCGACAGGAGGTCATCGTGCTGGCGGTGCAGGACAGCTCCAGCCTCAACTACACCAAGCACCCGCAGACCCAAGGCCTCGGCCCGATCGGCAGCCGGCGCGACGGCGCCCAAGGGTTGATCCTGCACAATACCCTGGCCTTGCGTCCCGATGGCCTGCCCCTCGGCCTGCTCGATGTCCAGTGCTGGGCGCGCGATGCCAATACCTTCGGCAAGAAACATCAGCGCCACACCAGGCCGATCGCGGCGAAGGAGAGCTACAAATGGATCCGCCCGCTGACGGAGATCCGGGCCGCCGCCGATCGATGCCCGAACACGCGCATCGTCACCGTCGCCGATCGCGAGTGCGATGTCTTCGAGTTCCTGCAGGAAGCCGACAGCGCCCACCTCGACTTGTTGGTCAGGGCCACCGAAGACCGTGCTCTCCAGCCTGACCCGGGCGACGAGCAGGTGCGCCGCTTGTGGCCCTTTATGGAAAGCCTGCCGGCGGCCGGGCAGATCGCACTCGAGGTGCCCCGCCGCGGCCGCCAGCCGGCCCGTACCGCCCTGATGAGCGTGCGCTTCGCCGAGGTCACCCTGTCGCCGCCGCGACACAAGGCAAAGCTCCCGGCGCTGCGGCTATGGGTCGTGCGCAGCCGCGAAGAAAACCCGCCACCCGACATCAAGCCGCTCGACTGGATGCTGCTGACCACCGTGCCGGTCGCCTCGCTGGACGACGCTCTCCAGCGCATGCAGTGGTATACCCGGCGCTGGGGGATCGAGGTCTTCCACCGCATCCTCAAGAGCGGATGCCGCATTGAAGATCGCCAGCTCGAAACCGCCGACCGTCTGGAAACCTGCCTCGCCATCGACATGGTCGTCGCCTGGCGCATCCACTATCTCACCTGGCTCGGGCGGGCCACCCCCGAACTGCCCTGTACCGTCGCCTTCGAGCCCGAGCAGTGGAAGGCCTTGGTCGTCTTCCACACCCGCAAGCCGCCGCCGGCGCAACCGCCTTCGCTCTGCCAGATGATCCTCTTGATCGCCCAACTCGGCGGTTTCCTCGCCCGCAAATCCGACGGCCAACCCGGTCCCCAAACCCTCTGGCGCGGCCTGCAGCGCCTGGACGACATCACCGCCGCCTTCCGCAGCTACGCTATCGCCTACCCACTGCCCCCTTAGCCCGGCGCCAACCGACCTCGCCGAGCCCATACCAAATCTGCCGTAAACCGACTGTCCGATGCACACATATGGGTAAAGATCAGGGCATTGATCGGGTAAATTGCCAGCTTGGCGCCGACGTAAGAGGCCGCGAGCAGAAATCTGCCGGTGCGGTCGGTGTTGAGATACGCCATCTGGTCGACCAGCGGGGTCAGCGCCAAGTGCTTGAGCCGGCCGGTCCCACGGTCGATGGCGAAAGGCGAAACCGGATAGGGCGCGCTGCGCAGCTGCGCATAGAGGAAATGCTTATCCGGGCTGGTCGCCATCGGCAGGCTTGCCGGTGACGGCTCGTCGGTGCCGGGAACCAAGGTCTTCTCGATCAGCTCCAACGCCCCCGTCACCCGGTCCATGGCCAGGACGAAGATCTCCTTCCTGCCGGCATTCGATACATAAACGACCGTTTCCGGTGCGCTCTCGGCCATTGCCTTCGCTCCTCCGATCAGGGTCTGCGCGCCGATCGCGGCGATCCCAAAGACCAGCACGCGCCGCCTTGCCAAGCCTTTGCGCCTCATTTTCCTTCGCATCGTCAAGCTTCATCGTCTAGCTTCATCGCCCAAGCTTCATCGCCTCTGGCAGCCAGGATCGGCGCTCGAGTTCGGATCGTGATGCGCTCGACCGCGTCGCGCCGCGGTGTCGATCCGCGATTATTGCTCGACCTGGCCTTTTCGGGGGACAGTGTGAATGCTGCTGTCGCCGTGTCATACGATATGCCCGAAACCCATCTCCCCGCACGAAGGCGGCGGGCGTGACCGATCGGGATCTTCCGGAACGGGTTGAGCGCGAGCAGATCGCCGTCGCCGGTGAGGATAACATCGGCATGGCCGTTGACCGCCAATTCCAAAAACTTGTCGTCTTTCGGATCGCGGCAGACGGCGATCCGCTCGGTGATCGCGATCGGCTCGGCGGCGGCCAGCACTTCATTCAGCCAATTCCGAAAGCGCGGCGGGATCAGCGGCGCAAGACCAGGCCGCTCCAGTGTGACAAACAGTTCTTGCTCGGTGATCTTGGATTTCAGCAGAAGGTGGCCGGTCGCCGCCCGATGCAGCGCCGTGCCGGGTGGCGAATCCTCCTTGAGCGCCGCGCTGATGAAAACATTGGTATCGACAACGACCCTCATCCGAGAAACGGTTGCGCCTCGGCGCGGGCCTCGTCGATCAGCCGGTCGATGTCGGCATCGGTCAGCCCGGCGGCGACGACGCGGGCGCGCGCTTCGCGCCGGCCAGGGATCAGCTCGTCGGGCTCGATCGTGATCGTGACGCGATCATGCGGGTCGAGACCCCGGCGCGCCAACTCATCGACCGTGGTTTCGATCACCTCACCTTTTCTGACCGTATCACTTTCGGGCATGGTCTTTGCTCCTCATCCCGGAATTTAGGCGCGCGCCGGCGCAGCGTCAAATTAGTCGGCCCGCGGTGTTCGCCATCCAACAGTCGGGTTCTCCGCGGCTCACCGAGCACCGTCCCGAGACGGCCCACCAGCAGCAATCGGTCAGCGCGTCACATCCGGTGGGTCTGCATCGACCGAACAAAGGCGCCGTCGGCCGTCACGACCGCCGTCGCGCCCATGGCGACGGCAAACGCCAGATACATCGTGTCGCAGGTCGAATGATTGGTTCCGATGCCGATCTCCAGCGCCGCCACATGGAGGCGCATATGCGCGGCCGGGGTGGGTTCGACCGGCGCGAGCAACAGGGCCAGTCCGTCCCGAGCTTCGTCCGGCGACAATCGCTTTCGCCGCACCTGGAGCCACAGGACGTTGGTCGCCTCGTTCAGCCAGAAGTCGGGAACGAGCAAGTCCGGCTCGCTCCGCACGAGGGCCTCCGCAAGATGGGCTGTCCGGCTCCTCGAGCGCCCATTTCAGCCCGACCGAGGCATCGACGACGAGCGCCAAGATCAGTCGCTCCGGTTCGGCCCCGCCAGCGTGTCGGTTCTTTCTGCGCGAGCCTCTCGAAGCAGCTGGCCCGAGGAAGGTGATTCGCGCCCCGCGGTCCGCCGCCGGAATTCGGCCAGGCGCTCGGCGACCCGCTGCCGTTCCGCCTGACGCTCGTCGTCCCCGATCAGAAATCACCGCTACGGTCGCAGCCGGCGCCGGGCTCGTCGGCGGCGGCGAGCGCTGGCGGCGCGGGCGATACGATCGGAGCGAGCGCGCCATTCATGATGCGGTTTGCCGTTTGTGCCTGGCCTTCACCGCAGCGATCTCCGCGACGATCGCCCGCAAGGCGCTAATCGCGGTTTCCTCCTCCGCGGTCAACGGCCGGTCGGGCCGGAAATGGGCGAGCAGCACGAGGAGCGCGTCCTCGACCCGCCCGAGCTGCTTGCCGTAGCTCGCGATGTCGCTGAGCACTTCCTCCTCGACGGCCGGATCGGAGGACTGACCGAGTTCGATATTCACCAGCCCGACCTGGCTGCCGACCGGGTTGAAAAACCAGGTCCAGGGATTGATCGACTGCGTGACGTTGCCGGATAGCGGCAAGCGAAAGACCGGCACTTTCCCCTCCCTGTGGCGAGCGAGCACCTGGCTACGGCAGCGGTGTTATCACATATAGAAACTCGACCGCAGAGACCCGCGGGGCGGAGGCCGTCGATGCCGGCGGGAGACTATTTCACGAGATCGGGCGTGGCGGACGGACCCGGGCCGCGGATCGAATCGTAACCGATGATCGAACCCGGTAAAATGACGCCCTCTTGGCGCCCCTCGCGGCGCGCAACGCTGCGGGCCGACCGGGAGTGGCCTTCATGAAAACGGCCGACGTCATGGATCTCGTTACCGTGCTGCCGATCTTCGTCGCCGAACGCCCGCAGAGCGACATCGGCCGGCCGTTCCGCTTGTCGTCGGAATTCGTCCCGGCCGGCGACCAGCCGCAGGCGATCGACGAGTTGTGCGAAGGGCTGCGGCGCAACGAGCGCGACCAGGTGCTGCTGGGCGTCACCGGCTCGGGCAAGACCTTCACGATGGCCCATGTCATCGCCCGCACCGGCCGGCCGGCGATCATCCTGGCCCCGAACAAGACGCTGGCGGCGCAGCTCTACGGCGAGATGAAGAGCTTTTTCCCGGAGAACGCGGTCGAATATTTCGTCTCCTATTACGACTATTACCAGCCCGAGGCCTATGTTCCGCGCACCGACACCTATGTCGAAAAGGAATCGTCGCTGAACGAGGAGATCGACCGGATGCGCCATTCGGCGACGCGGGCGATCCTCGAACGCCGCGACGTCGTCGTCGTCGCCAGCGTCTCGTGCATCTACGGCATCGGCTCGGTCGAGACCTATTCGCAGATGACCCTGTCGCTGAGCAAGGGCGAGCGGGTCAACCGGAGCCACCTCCTGGCCCGCTTCGTCGAGCTGCAGTACCGGCGCAACGAGCACAATTTCGGGCGCGGCGCCTTCCGCGTGCGCGGCGACACGATCGAGCTGTTCCCGGCGCATTACGAGGACCGCGCCTGGCGGCTCTCGCTGTTCGGCGACGAGATCGAGGCGATCCACGAGATCGACCCGTTGACCGGCGAGAAGACCGCGGCGCTGCAGTCGATCAAGATCTACGCCAACAGCCATTACGTGACGCCGCGGCCGACCCTGTTGCAGGCGATCGAGCAGATCAAGCACGAGCTGAAGCTGCGCCTCGACGAGTTGCGCAGCGGCGGCAAGCTCTTGGAGGCGGAGCGGCTCGAACAGCGGACCAATTTCGACCTCGAAATGATCGAAGCGACCGGCAGCTGCGCCGGCATCGAGAACTATTCGCGCTATCTGACCGGGCGGCGGCCGGGCGAGCCGCCGCCGACCTTCTTCGAATACATGCCGCGCGATGCGCTGGTCTTCGTCGACGAGAGCCACGTCACGGTGCCGCAATTGGGCGGCATGTTCCGCGGCGACTGGATGCGCAAATCGACCCTCGCCGAATACGGCTTCCGGCTGCCGTCGTGCACCGACAACCGGCCGCTCAAATTCGAGGAATGGGAGACGCTGCGCGGCCCGACGATCTTTGTCTCGGCGACCCCCGGCCGCTGGGAAATCGACCGCACCGGCGGCGTCTTTGTCGAGCAGGTCGTGCGGCCGACCGGCCTTGTCGATCCGCCCTGCCTCATTCGCCCGATCGAGACCCAGGTCGACGATCTGATGGCCGAGTGCCGCGAAGAGGCGCAGCGGGGCCATCGCGTGCTGGTCACGACGCTGACCAAGAAGATGGCCGAGGCGCTGACCGAGTATCTGCACGACGCCGGGCTCCGGGTGCGCTACATGCATTCCGACGTCGACACCTTGGAGCGGATCGAGATCATCCGCGACCTGCGGCTCGGGGTGTTCGATGTGCTGATCGGCATCAACCTGTTGCGCGAGGGGCTCGACATTCCGGAATGCGCGATGGTGGCGGTGCTCGACGCCGACAAGGAGGGCTATCTGCGCTCGCGCACCTCGCTGATCCAGACGATCGGCCGGGCGGCGCGCCATATCGACGGCCGCGCCCTCCTCTATGCCGACCGGATGACCGACAGCCTCAGAGCGGCGATCGACGAGACCAATCGCCGCCGCGAGAAGCAGCAAGCCTACAATGCGGCGCACGGGATCACGCCCGAAAGCGTGCGCCGCGGCATCGCCGATATTCTGGAGAGCGTCTACGAGCGCGATCATGTGACCCTTGGCCTCGCCGAGGGCGAAGCCCTCCACTACCAGGGCAAGGATCTGGCGGCGGTCGTCGCCGACCTCGAAAAGCGGATGCGCGAGGCCGCGGCCGAGCTCGAATTCGAGGAGGCGGCGCGGCTGCGCGACGAGATCCGCCGGCTCGAACAGGGTGCGCTCGGTCTTCCGGCCGCGATTTCTCGTGCGGCCGGCCGGGGCGAGGGGCCGCCCGGCCGTTCGATCGCGGGCCGCGCCGGGGTCTCCGCCCGCGACGTCGCCCGCGCCAAGATGCGGGCGCGCAAGGCACGCCGTGCCGGCCGCCGCTGACCCGGCGCCGCCGGTGCCGCCGACGGCGCTGGTCACCGGCGCCGGCCAGCGGATCGGGCGGGCCTTGGCGCTGTCGTTGGCGCAAGCCGGTTTTGCCGTCGCCGTCCATTATCACCGCTCGCGCGCGGCGGCCGAGGCGGTGGTCGCGACGATCCGCGCCGCCGGCGGCGACGCGGCGGCGCTGGCCGCCGATCTCGCCGACGAGAACGCGGCGCGCGGTTTGCTCGAGGGCGCCCGGCGCGCCTTGGGGCCGGTCGGCGTGCTGGTCAACAACGCCGGGATCTTCGGCGACGACACGGTCGAGACGGCGACGCGCGAGAGCTGGGACGCCCATCTCGCGATCAACCTTCGGGCGCCGTTTGTCCTGATCCAGGAGTTCTCCAGAAGGCTGCCGGCCGCGGCGGGCGGCGTCGTCGTCAATCTGCTCGACCAGCGGGTGTGGTCGCTGACCCCATATTTCGTCTCCTACACCCTGTCGAAGGCCGGGTTGTGGACCTTGACGCAAACCATGGCCTTGGCGCTGGCGCCGCGCATCCGGGTCAACGGCATCGGCCCCGGCCCGACGCTGCCCAACGCGCGGCAGAGCCGCGAGCAGTTCCTCCGCCAGTGCGCCCGGATGCCGCTCGGCCGCGGCACCAGCCCGGACGAGATCGCCGCGGCGCTGCGCTTTATCCTCGAAGCCCCGGCCATGACCGGACAGATGATCGCGCTCGACGGCGGGGAGCACCTCGGCTGGGCGCAGCCGCAGCGACCGCCGGCGCCGGAATGACCGGTTCGCCTTTGACGCGAGCAGCACCCTTCGTTCGTGAGGACCGCTCGCCCGCCGATTGTACCCGAACCCTGCCGGCGCGATCGCCGAGGCGGCAACTTGCTCACAATTTCGATGACGCTTCAATGACGGCGCCTGGATGGCGACGCCCGGCTCGGCGGTCAAATAAGGTTAACAACGACTTCAAGCAAGCCATTATTTTAAATAGCTTTTTTTCCATAGCCTATTTTTTAGGCAAAGGGTCAAAAGGCTAGCATTAGCTATGGTTGACCGGCAATCCCGGGATTTCGTCAACAGAGTTATCCACAGAAATCGTGGATATCGTCAAAAGTTCCGGAATTGATATGACGGCACAACCAGTTGACGAATCGCTGACCAAACTCGGGGCGGGATCGCCCCGGCCGCGCCGGCAAAAATTGCCGCCGACCGATCCGCGCCGGGCGCCGGGCGGGATGGATGCCGACGCTCCGGACCCGGCCGCCGCCCCGATCGCCCATCCGGGCGGCGGCGCCGCCGGCGTCGCGGTGATCCGGGCCGCGCTCAAAACCATGCCGCCAACGCCCGGCGTCTACCGCATGCTCGACCGCAAAGGCGATGCGCTCTATGTCGGCAAGGCGCGCAACCTGAAGAACCGGGTGCAGAACTACACGCATCCGGCCGGGCTGTCGAACCGGCTGCGGCGAATGGTCGCCGAGACCGCGACCATGGACATCGTCGTCACCGAGACCGAGGCCGAGGCGCTGCTGCTCGAATGCAATCTGATCAAGCGCCTGATGCCGCGCTACAACGTCCTGCTGCGCGACGACAAATCGTTTCCGCTGATCCGTATCGGCGCCGATCACGAATTCCCGCAGCTCGCCAAGCATCGCGGCGCGCGCGACAAGAAAGGCAGCTATTTCGGCCCGTTCGCCTCGGCCGGCGCGGTCAACCGCACGCTCGTGACGCTGCAGAAGGCGTTTCTGTTGCGCTCGTGCAGCGACAGCATGTTCGCGGCGCGCACCCGCCCCTGTCTCTTGTACCAGATCAAGCGGTGCAGCGCGCCCTGCGTCGGCCGCATCGGCCGCGCGGACTATGCCGCCTTGATCGAGCAGGCGCTGGCCTTTCTCTCCGGCAAAAGCGGCGGGGTCCAGGACCGGCTTGCGGGCGACATGCAGCAGGCGGCGGACCGCCTCGACTTCGAGGCCGCCGGCCTGATCCGCGACCGGATCCGCGCCTTGTCGCTGGTCCAGGGCCATCAGGATATTCACGTCGCCGCGCTGGTCGATGCCGACGTGATCGCCGCCCATCAGGAGGGCGGCCAGACCTGCGTCGAGGTGTTCTTCTTTCGCGGCGGGCAGAATTGGGGGAACCGCGCCTATTTCCCGAGCCACGACCGCCAGCTTTCGGTCGAGGAGGTGCTGACGAGCTTTGTCGGACAATTCTACAACAACCGCCCAAAGCCGCCGCTCGTTCTCTTGAGCCATCGCCTGCCGGAGCACGACCTTGTCGAGGAAGCCTTGTCGCTGCGCGGCGGACGCGTGACTTTGGCGACGCCGCAGCGCGGCGACAAAAAGAAGCTTCTTGACCGCATCCTCGCCGCGGCGCGCGAGGCGCTCGCTCGCCGCCTCGCCGAAAGCGCCTCGCAGCGCAAGCTGCTCGACGGCACCGCCGCAGCCCTCGCCCTCGACGGGCCGCCAAGCCGGATCGAAGTCTATGACAACAGCCATATTCAGGGCAGCAATGCGGTTGGTGCGATGATTGTCGCGGGCGCCGACGGGCTGATCAAAAACGCCTACCGCAAATTCACCATCCGCGGTCTGAAAAACCCCCCGGCATCGCCGGCGGAACCCGCGACCGCCGGTGACGATTACGCGATGATGCGCGAGGTGTTGCGGCGCCGCTTCGGCCGGGCGCTCCGGGAGGATCCCGAGCGCGACCGGGGCCAATGGCCCGATCTCGTCCTGATCGACGGCGGCCGGGGGCAGCTCGGCGTCGCCCAAAGCGTGCTCGATGAACTCGGCATCGCCGACATCGCGATCGCGGCGATCGCCAAGGGGCCGGACCGCAATGCCGGGCGCGAGCGGTTCTTTCAGCCGGGACGGGCACCGTTCTCGCTCGACCCGCGCGATCCCGTCCTCTATTTCCTGCAGCGCCTGCGCGACGAGGCGCACCGGTTCGCGATCGGGACGCACCGAGCGAAGCGCACCAAGGCGCTCGGCCGTTCGCCGCTCGACGAGATTGCCGGCATCGGCGCCCGGCGCAAGCGGGCGCTATTGAACCATTTCGGTTCGGCGCGGTCGGTGGCGCGCGCCGGTCCGGGCGAGCTGGAACGCGTCGCCGGCATCAGCAAGGCCGTGGCAAAAAAGGTTTATGATCATTTTCATGGCGACGCTTAAGATGCTCTGAAAGCCGGGGGCGATTGTGCCGTTGATGAGCCTGCCCAATCTATTGACCGTCTCGCGCATCGTCGCGACCCCGGTCGTGGTCGCCAGCTTCTATGTGCCGGGCGGCGTCGCGCGCTGGTTTGCTTGCCTGCTGTTCACCGCCGCGGCGGTGACCGACTGGCTCGATGGGCACATGGCGCGCCGCTGGCAGCAGCAATCCGAAATCGGCCGATTTCTCGATCCGATCGCAGACAAGCTCTTGGTTTCGGCGACGCTCCTGATGCTGACCGCGTTCGGGCGGCTGTCGGCGGAAGCGATCCTGCCGGCCTTGGTCATTCTGTGCCGCGAGATCCTGGTTTCCGGCCTGCGCGAGTATCTCGCCGGGCTGCGGGTCGGCATGCCGGTTTCCCGACTGGCCAAATGGAAGACTTTCATCCAGATGGTGGCAATCGGATTTTTGATTGTCGGCGATGCCGGCCCGCCCTTTCTGTCGGCCCCGGCGATCGGCGAGAGCCTGTTGTGGGTCGCGGCGCTCTTGACCTTGGTGACCGGGTACGACTACCTGGTCGCCGGGCTGCGCCACATCAACGGGCCGCGTCCGGCAGCGCCGGTCGATCGGCGCAAATCCGAGCGTCCTGCCTAAATCTGCACTGTTTCGCCATGCGGATCTTCGGCCTCGCCGGTTGGAGCGGGAGCGGCAAGACGACGTTGATCACGGCGCTGATCCCCGAATTGCTGGCGCGCGGGGTTACCGTATCGACCGTCAAGCATGCCCACCACGCCTTTGACGTCGACCGCCCGGGCAAGGATTCGTGGCGCCATCGACAGGCCGGGGCCTGCGAGGTCATGGTCGCGTCCGAACGCCGCTGGGCATTGATGCACGAATTGCGCAGCGCCGCCGAGCCCTCGCTCGAGCGGCTCATCGCGCAGATGAGCCCGGTCGATCTGATCCTGGTCGAAGGCTTCAAGCACCATCCGCACCCCAAGATCGAGGTCTGCCGTTCGGCGCTCGGCAAGCCGCCGCTCTATCCGGACGATCCGTTCGTCGTCGCGGTCGCGTCCGACGAGCGGCCGGCGGAGCTGCCGCTGCCGTGGCTGCCGCTGTCCGAGCCGGCCGCGGTCGCCCGCTTCATCATCGATCGTCAGGATCTTGGTCGATGGCCCGGCTGAGCGATGATTGTTTCGCCGCGGGCGGCGACCTGTTGACGGTCGCGGCGGCGCTCGCCCGGATCGACGAGCGCGTCGCCGCCGCGGTCGAGATCGAAACGGTGCCGCTGGCGGGCGCCGCCGGCCGGGTTCTGGCGCGCGATCTGGTCGCCCCGATCGACCTGCCGCCCTACGCCAACAGCGCGGTCGACGGCTATGCGCTCGCGCACGCGGATCTGGCGCCGGCAGGCGCCCCGGTACTGCCGGTCGGCGGCCGGGCGGCCGCCGGTCATCCGCTCGACCGCAAGCTACGACCCGGCGAGGCGATCCGGGTGTTCACCGGCGCGCCGATGCCGGAGGGCGCCGACACCGTGATGATGCAGGAGGATTGCGTCGTCGAAGCGGGACGGGTGCGGCTCAAACCGGGCATCGCAAAGGGCGCCAACCGGCGCCTGGCCGGCGAGGATGTCGCCCGCGGCATGGTGGCGATCGCCGCCGGGCGCCGGCTCGGTCCGGCCGAACTCGGTCTCGCGGCGGCGCTCGGCCAGAGCGCGCTGGCGGTCTTTCGGACGCTGCGGGTGGCGCTGTTGTCGACCGGCGACGAGGTCCGCGAACCGGGCCTGCCGCTGCCGCCGGGGACCATTTACGATGCCAACCGCTTCATCCTTGCGGCGCTGTTGACGGGGCTCGGCTGCGCCGTCAGCGATTTCGGCATCCGTCCCGATCGCGAGGCGGCGCTCGCCGATACGATCGCCGCGGCGCGCGTCGGGCACGATCTGATCGTCACCTCGGGCGGCGTCTCGACCGGCGACGAAGATCACGTCAGGGCGGCGATCGAGCGGCAGGGCAGCCTCCATTTCTGGCGGCTCGCGATCAAGCCCGGGCGGCCGGTGGCGCTGGGTCAGGTCGGCGGCGTGCCGTTGATCGGGCTGCCCGGCAACCCGGTCGCCGCGGTCGTGACCTTTGCCGTGCTGGCGCGGCCCCTGATCCTGAAGCTCGCCGGCGCGGTGGCGGCGGCACCCCGGCTCTATCCGGTGCGCGCCGGTTTTGCCTACAAGAAAAAGCCGGGGCGGCGCGAATATCTGCGGGCCCGGCTCGAGCGCGACGGCGCGGCACTCGTCGCCATCCGGTTCGAGCGCGACGGGGCCGGGATCATCTCGTCGATCGTCCGCTCGGACGGGCTTGTCGTCGTCGACGAGCCGACGCGCGAGCTCGCCGCCGGCAGCATCGTCGATTTTCTGCCGTTCGCCGAGGTGATCGGGTGAAGATCCTCTATTTCGCCTGGCTGCGGGCGCGGATCGGCCGCGCCGAGGAGGAAGTGGCGGTGCCGCCGGAGGTCCGCGACGTGAAGGGGCTGTTGGATTGGCTCGGCGGTCGCGGCGCCGATTACGCCGCGGCGCTGGAGAACCGTGCCGCCGTTCGGGTTGCGGTCAATCACGACTATGTCGGCCTCGATCACCCGCTGCGGCAAAGCGACGAGGTCGCGATCTTCCCGCCGATGACCGGAGGCTGAGGCGATGATCCGCGTGCAGCGCGAAGATTTCGATGTCGGCGCCGAACTCGAAGGGCTCGTTGCCGGCGACCGCCGGATCGGCGGGATCGCCAGCTTTGTCGGGGTGGTGCGCGAGGCGGGCGGCGCCGACGCGGTCAGGGCTCTGACCCTCGAACATTATCCGGGGATGACCGAGAAAAAGCTCGCCGAGATCGAGCGCGAGGCGCAGCGCCGCTGGCCGCTCGCGGCCTCGCTGATCATCCATCGCTATGGCCGGCTCGAACCGGGCGACCGCATCGTGCTCGTCGCCACCGCCTCCGCGCACCGCGAAGCCGCACTCGCCGCCTGTCATTTCCTGATCGACTGGTTGAAAACCGAGGCGCCGTTCTGGAAAAGCGAAGAGACCGCCCAGGGCCGGCGCTGGGTTGCGGCGCGCGCCGAAGACGACGCCGCCAAGGACCGCTGGTCGCGCGGCGAGGTTTGATCCGCGCTTCAGCGCCGCTCGAAGCGGGGTCCGAGCACGATCAGCGAGAACATCTCGAACAGCATTTGCGCGCCGACCATCGCGGTATTGCCGGTCGGGTCGTATTGCGGTGCGATCTCGACAACGTCGCCGCCGACGATGTCGAGGCCCTTGAGGCCGTGCAGGATCGCCTGCGCCTCGCGCGGGGTCAGGCCGCCGGCTTCGGGGGTGCCGGTGCCGGGAGCGTAGGCCGGGTCGAGCCCGTCGACGTCGAACGAGACATAGGTGGGCCCGTCGCCGACGACGCGGCGCGCCGTTTCGACGACGCCCTTGATCCCGAGCCGGTCGACATCTTCGATGTGCAGTACGGTCATGCCCGAATCGATAGGAAAATCCCCAGAAGATTTCGGCCGGCCCGCGAATCCCGATCTGCACCGTGCGCTCGGGGTCGAGCACGCCGGCCAGCACGGCCTGGCGGAAGGGTCCGCCATGGTGGAATTTCGACCCGTCGAACTCCCCCATCGTGTCGCAATGGGCGTCGATATGGACGAGCCCGACCGGCCGTTCCGCGCCGAGCGCCTTGAGGATCGGATAGGTCACCGAGTGGTCGCCGCCGACCGACAGCGGGCATACCCCGGCCGCCTGCAGCCGCGCATAGAATGCGCCGATGTCCTCGATCGACAGATCGAGGCTGAAGCGCGAGCGCAACGGCACGTCGCCGATGTCGGCGGCGCCGCATGCGGCCTGCGGTACCACGCCGAGCGCGTGGTTGTAGGGACCGATGCGCTCGACATCGCGCACCGCACGGGGTCCGAAACGGGCGCCCGGCCGGTTGGTGACGCCGAGATCCATCGGCACGCCGACGAGGGCGATGTCGAGCCCGCCGCAGTCGGGCAGATCGCGCACCTCCGGCCGATAGGGCAGATCGAGCAAGGTCGAAACCCCGGCAAACGGCATCGCCCGCCGGTAGGCGCTGCCGAAAACCAGGGCCAGCGGTCCCTTGAACCGGTCGGGCGCCACCTCGGTTTCCCTGGCTTCGCGGTATTTGGCGCGCAGCGCCTCGAGCTTCGCCTTGTCGAACATCGCATCCTCAGCGGGCGCCGCGGATGCGCGGCGGCACCAGCACCGGCCAGGGGTCCGGCATCTCGCCGACGGTGACCTCGATCACGCTCGTGCCGCGCCGCTTCAGCGCGGCGGCAAGTTCGCGGCGCAGGCCGTCGGGGCTCGCCGTGCGCGCGCCGGCGGCGCCGAAGCTCTCGGCGAGCTTTGGGAATTGCGGGTTGGCGAGATCGACGCCGAGGAGCCGGTTGCCGTAGACCTCTCGCTGAGTGCGCCGGACATTGCCGTAGGCGCCGTCGGCAAAAACGATGGCGACGATGTCGATGCCGTGGCGGATCGCGGTCGACAATTCCTGGACGTTGTACATGAAGCCGCCATCGCCCGATATCGAGACGACAGCGAGGTCGGGGCGAGCGACCTTGGCGCCGAGTGCCGCGGCAAAGCCGGAGCCCAGGGTTCCCTGATAGCCGCTGTGGAGGTAGCGCCGCGGGCGATAGACCGGGAAGGCGATGCGCCCGACATAGCCGACCTGGGTCAGATCCTCGACCAGGATGCCGTCATCGGGGAGTTCGGCCCGGATCGCCTCGAGATAGGCGCATTGCGGGCCGAGTCGCGCGGCGAGCCTGGCTCGGGTGCCGGCCTTCAGCGCTTCGAGTTCGTCGCGCCGCGATCTGGGCTTCGCCGCCAGCCGGTCGAGTGCTTCGTGGAGTGCGGCCAGCGCCGGCTTGGCGTCGGCGACGATGCCGACCGTCGGCTTTGCGAAACGGGCGATCTCGGTCGGGTCGATATCGATCCGGATCAGGGTCAGATCCGGGTCGAGGCCCCAGTTCATCTGCGGCTGATTGAGGCGGGTGCCGACCGCCAGCACGACGTCCGCCTCGCGCCACAATTCGTACCCGGCAACCGCCGATTGGGCGAGGTAGTGGCGGTCGTCGACGATGCCTTTGCCCCTGAACCCGACCACCGGCGCCTCGATCCTCTCGGCGGTCGCCAGCACCTCGGCGGCCGCGTCGACGGCGCCGCCGCCGACAAAGATCAGCGGCTTTTTCGCGGCAGCGAGCGCCGCCGCCGCCTTGCCGATCAGTTCCGGGTCGGGGTCATCGGCCGCCGGGGCGGCGAGCGGCTGCGGCAGCGTCAGCTCGGTTTCGAGCGCCAGCACATCGGGCGGGACCTCGATCCCGACCGGCCGCGGCCGGCCATCGCGCAATTGTCGGAAAGCCTCGTTGACGATCTTGCCGGTTGCCGTCGGATGCTCGATCCGCGCCGCCCATTTGGTCAAACGCCTGAACATCCCAAGCTGATCCGGGATCTCGTGCAGCAGGCCGAAGCCGCGGCCGATCAGATCGGACTGCACCTGGCCGCTGATGGCGAGGACCGGCGCGTTCGTCGCATAGGCGGTGGCGAGTGCCGCGAATGTGTTGAGCAGGCCGGGGCCCGGCACGACGGCATAGACGCCGACCTTGCCGGTCGCTTGGGCATAGCCGAAGGCCATATAGGCCGCACCCTGCTCGTGCCGCGTATGGATCACCCGCAGCGCCTCGCCGGCGTCGTAGAAGGCGGCGAAGAGTGCGTCGTTCTGCACCCCCGGCAGGGCAAAAACCGTGTCGACGTGGTGCCGGCGCAGCATCTCGACCAGGGCACCCCCGCCCGTCATCCGGGTCATCGGCTCCTCCTCGGTGATCTTCGCTATTCGGGCTCGCTGCCGAGAATGATCGACCGGATCAAGTCCCGCTTTGCCGAAGCGTGCTGCAGATCGCAGCCGACCGGTTCGCCGTCCTCGCCGAGATCGAGCATCACGTCTTGGGCAATCTCCCGGGTCCGCCGGGCTTGTAAGGGGCGAAGCTCGATATAGAGGCTGTCGGTCGATTTGTCGTATGAAAGCCGGACGCTCACGGGCGATAATCCTCGTCAAGAAAGGCGTTGTGAACCGTCTCGCCGTCCGAAAGTAGCACGATACGGAGATAACCGCCGAGGCTCGCAGCATAGCCCTGCCTTGCGAATTCGGCGTCTAGCCGACGCCGCGCGTCCGTGGAGAGGCCCTTGGATCGTGCCTCGGCAGAAGGTCAACACTGATATGGTGCATACATTCGCTTAGCTTCTCGCCCTTCCGCGCCGATGCGGTTGAGCGGCTGTTGACATATATGTTGACACTAACCATTCTCTTGCAGGAGCGCTGGATTGCGCAGTGGACGCCGATAGCCAACGGACCGGCGCTTCGAACTTTCTACTTTTTCGAGGGCTGGAAGGTCGGTGTCGATGGCCTTGGCGGAGCCAACAGGACCGGAGCTATCAGACCCGCTTCGCCGCGCGGCCGGGTTCTTGGTTTGGTAGAACGTTTTGTCCGCGGAGATCCGAGGGCTACGCTCGTTAGGCCGCAGGGTGACGGCATGGACCCGATATTCAAGCGCCTTCGTCCGCCCAATTCCGCCATCGTCGAGATGCGGACAGAAAGGACCCGTACATTTGGGTTCTTCGCTCGGGTAAACACGTATGTCGCGGTCTCGATCGCCGAAAAGGCAACGCTCAAGGTATCAGGCGGGTCTGATCCATATGAACAACACGCAGCGAAAGTCCAAGCCGTCATTCGACGACTCAGCGCAGCGGATGTCGACGGGACAACCGACGTCGGAAAGTGCGTTACCGACTTCTTCCCTTGAGCCGGGCGACGCGGCTTTATTCGCTCTTGTGGGTGGAGAGGTTACGCAAGCTCCTCAGATTGACCCGTGTGATCTGGAGGTCGCGGTGGCTGTGGGCCGCGTCAGAGGTCAAATTCTAGCTGCCGCCAAAAGAGAAGGCATTGGCGTGCGCGAATTAGCGCGTCGCATGAAGATATCCGCCTCGGCCGTCAGCCGGCAGCTCCGATCGGAAGGTGACATGCGATTCTCCACGGCAATTCTCTTCGCTCATGCATTGGGGCGGCGCTGGGATTTTTCACTGTCGCTACCCCGCGGGGAATCAGATGCCAATGACAAAGGGCAGACCTCAACCCGACGGGCTTGAATGTGGCGGAAACGCGGTTGGATCCGAAGGCGGCAGAGGCAATCATGGGCTTCGACCTCGACCCGGGAGTCCTTGAGCACGAAAGAGCACGTGAGTGGGAGAAGTATGCTCTCTTTAATTTTGCCTTGGACTGGGTCTTGGACCAAGCGCTCATCCGGATGAAAATCGAACAAAAATGGCCGTTTTAGGAAATGGATGGATTAGCGAAACCTTGACACATATCAAAAAATGCGTCGGAAGTATTAAAAGTTTACTCGCACTGATAGCGGTAGGCGGCGCCGTGCCTGACGATCCGGCCGACGGTCGGCGCCGGGAAATGCGCCGGCAAGAGGCGGGTGCCGCGCTCGGCATGTTCCTCGATGAGCCGCATCCGGGTGCGGCGCGACAAGTCGGGGTCGGTGCAGGCAAGGGTCGACCATTGCGGCTTGGCCAATTGCAACTGGTGATGCAGCACGTCGCCCAAGAACAGGGCGTGCTCGTCCCCGGAGCGGGCATGGATCACGACGTTCCCCGGGGTATGGCCGGGTGCGCCCTCGAACCACAGCCCGTCTTCGAGCGCGAAATCGTTGTCGACGAGCTGCGCCTGGCCGCTCGCCACGACCGGCAACACGCTGTCCTCGAAGGCGAGCCGATGCGGCGAATCCTCGCCGCGAAGCTGCACGGCGTGCCAATGGTCGTATTCGCGCCGGTTCATGATGTAGCGGGCATTGGCGAAGGTCGGCACCCAGCGGCCATTGTCGAGGCGCGTGTTCCAGCCGACATGGTCCCAATGGAGATGGGTGCACATCACATAGTCGACACTCTCGGGGCCGACCCCAGCCGCGGCCAGGTCGGCAAGATAATTGCTGCGCAGCCGATGGAATTGCGGCCGCGTCGGTCGCTCCTTGTCGTTGCCGAGGCAGGAATCGATCAGGATCGTGTGGTGCCTGGTTCTGACGACAAAGCTGTGAAAAGAGAATACGAGCCGGCCGGTCGCCGGGTCGATGAGCCGTGGGCCGGCCAAATCCGGGTTGGCGCGCAAGACCTCGGGGTCGAAATCGGGGAAGAACGTCTCGGGGGCGATGAACGGCCCCTCGAACTCGGTGATGCGCCGCACCTCGAACTCGCCGATCCGCGCAACTTGCATGATCCCGCCTCCGCTAGCCGTGCCGGCAAACCCTACCCTGCCGCGGCGGCGCGGTCGACAGCGCGGAGCCTCAGGCCGCGACCGCTCGAACAATCAGCCAGGTGCCTCCGATGACCGTGCCTCGCTGGTAACGACCAGGCGCCGGCCGAGTGCCTGCAGCGCCGCCTCTATCTGATCGAGGCGCGAAGCGTGGCGTCCATCGAACAGGCGCGTGACCTGCGAAGGCCGCCAACCGAGCCGCTCGGCGAGCTGGCGCTTGTTGAGCCCAGCCGCGCGCATAGCACGATAGGCTTCGAGCTTGGCCGCGCTGAGCGGCGGGAGGGCGACGGTCGGGCGCCCCTCGGGCAATGATGGCGACGGCACCTCTTCATTGTGCGCCATCATCCCCAGAACCGCCTCGTCGAGCATGTCTTCCGCTTGCGCCAATGCCTCGGCCAAGGTGTCGCCTTGCGTCGCGCCATAGCCAATGTCGGGCAGCGTCGCGACATAGCCGCCATCCTCTTCCCGCTCGAGGTCGACCGGCCAGGTATTCGATGTTCTGCGTGCCATATCCCGTCAGCTCAGATCTTCCAACCCCAGCCCCAGATCCCGCAGGATCTTGAACAGCGTGCCACGGCGGATCTCACCGCCCCCGGTCGGCAGGATCGACTTCCGGCCGCCCAGGATGACAAGGATGTGGCCGCCCTTGCCGCGGCTCGGATCGAAGGTCGCGCCGAGACGCCGGAGCTTTCTCTGTAACTCGCTGCTGGTCACTCATATTGTTATACACTTGTGCGTAACAACCGGCCACGACCAGATCGGTCTTCATTTCCGCAATATCGCCGCGAATTGCGCGGAGATGCTCGAGGGTCGGGTCGGCGCGCCCTTCGCTCAGGGTCGAGATTTTGGGCCTTCGCGCGGCGCCTCGCAAGATGGTCGGCGCAAACGGCGGTGCCGACATCGACGGGCCAGGAAGAGTGTGCCCTGCCATTGAGCGGCGCGCCCGCGCTGCCCGCACTCAGGCGGGCGCACTGGACCCGTCTCAAAGATCGTGCGGGTCGCAGCCGAGCCGGCCCGCTGCCATGGAATTGCAGAAAACACAGCGCCGATGATGCCGCGATCGGGTCGGCCGAGGCTTTGCTTCGAGAATGGCAGCAGCGCCGAGAAGCGGTCACCGTTCCGGCAATCCGGCCTTGCGCAGGCCTTCGAAATAAGTGGCCTCGGCCAAGGCGCGGACCTTCGGATTGTCGTACCAGCGCGACTTCATGACATTGGCGAGGCTCGAATAGATGCTGTCCGGCGCGCGGGCGGCGGCAAGCTCGGTCTGCGCCCGCTGGGTCTGGCCTTCAAGGGCATAGGCGGCGGCGAGATAGGCGTGAACAAAAGGCAGGCGCGGATTCCCGTTCTTCGCCTTTTCCAGTGAAGAGATCGCCCCCTCGGTATGGGCTTCGAGCAGCTGGATGACCCCGATCCGCCCGTACCACGGAGCGATCCCCGGACCGTAGGGGCTGAGACGGATCGCGTGCTCGAAATAGGGGATCGCCTCGCGGACAGAGCCGGTCAGGAACTTGCACCAGCCGATATGGGCATAGGCCGGGGCGCGGCTGCTGTCGAACGCCAGCGCCGTCTCGTATTCGGGAATGGCCTCCCGGCAGCGCCACTGGGCGCGCAGCACCTGCGCCTTGGCATAATGCGCCAGCGCGCTGTCCGGCGCCGCGGCCAAGGCTTGCGCCGCCAATTGCCCGGCCCGTTGCAGATCGGCATCCGGCGAATCGCTCACCTCGTCCGTCATCCTGACAACGAGCGCGATGGCCAGCCAGGCCGCTGCATCGGTAGCCTGCGGGTCGAGCCTCAAGGCGGTCTCGAACAGGCCGACCGCCTCTTTGTAGTTTTCTTTCGAGATGGGTCTCGTCAATACGCTGCGGCCGCGCATGATATAGTCGAGCGCGTCGGGATTGGTGATCGGACGATGGGCTTCGGCGATCGCCAACTGCGACTGCAGCGCGCCGGCGATGCGGGCCGTGATCTCGTTCTGCAAGGTGAACAGGTCACCGATGTCGCGGTCGAACCGATCGGCCCAGAGATGAGCGTTGGTCGCGGCATCGATCAGCTGGGCGTTGACGCGCACAAAATTTCCGGACCGTCGGACGCTCCCTTCGAGTACATAGCGCACGCCCAACTCGCGACCGATCTGCTTCGTGTCGATCGGCTTGTCCTTGTAGGCGAAGGCCGTATCGCGGGAGATCACGCGCATGCGCTCGATCCGCGACAGATCGGTCGTCAAATCCTCGGTGATCCCGTCGGCAAAATACTGCTGGGCAGGATCGTTGCTCAGATTGGCGAACGGCAGGACGACGATCGACATCGGCGGCGCGGAGAGCCCTTCCGGCATCGCCCCGGCCGCAGGCGCGTTCGACGCCGAGGACGGGGGCGCGAATTTCTTCGCCGGCCACACCCACCACGCTGTCCCAGCCATGACGAGCGCGACCAAGGCGACCGCCGTCACGACGGCGGTTACGGTGCGGCGGCGGCGCGGCGGCGCGATCGGCATGCCCGATACCGACAGGTTGGCGACGGCTTCCGAGCGCAACGCATAGACCCGAACCGGTCGCGCGATGTTCCTGACGTTTTGTTCGCCCAGATCGTCGAACGCGTGGGGCAGCTTGTCGCGGATCTGGTCGTGCACCGTCCGCGAAATGCAGATCCCACCGGGCTCGGCCAAGCCTTCGAGCCGCGCCGCGACATTGACACCGTCGCCGAAGATGTCGCCGTCCTCGACGATGATGTCGCCGAGGTTGATCCCCACCCGGAACTCGATCCGCTCGTCGGCCGGCACACCGGAGTTGCGCTCGGCCATCCCTTGCTGGAACGCGACCGCGCAGGTGACGGCCTCGACGACGCTCGGGAACTCCACCAGCATGCCATCCCCGGTCGTCTTGACGATCCGGCCCTTGTGTTCGGCGATCTTCGGATCGATGAGTTCGCGGCGATGGGTTCGCAGCCGCGCCAAAGTGCCGGCCTCTTCCTTTCCCATGAGGCGGCTATATCCGGCGACATCAGCGGCGAAAATGGCCGCCAATCGACGCTCGACCCGCTCTCCGCTCATGCCGCTTGGCCGGTCCGACGAGTAAATCTGAATCTCAGGGTATTATGGAACATGGGGTCATAGGTTTTGTTTTTTCGTCAAAATCAGCCCGAGCCGGCGCTCGGCGCGTTCCACCGCGCGGTGCGGCTCAGCCCGCTCGACCCGCTCGGTTTCACTATTGCCGCGGGCATCGCCTCCGCCCATCCGGCGGCGGGGCGATACGCGGCAGCCATCGAGTGGGCCGACGGCTGATCGCACGAATTCCCCCGCTTTAGGCCGCCGATACGCTGCCTTCGCCGCCAACGCCGTCCGCCTACAATCTCGGCAATTTCATGCGGACGCTGGCGCTGCCGAAGACGGCGGAGCCGTGGTCGCTGACCAGCTTGTGTGAGAAGCTGATCAAGATCGGCGCCAAGGTCGTGAGCCACGGCCGCTACACGACCCTTCAGATGGCCGAGGTCGCGGTGCCGCGACAGATGTTCCAGGAAATCCTGATGTTGATCGCCCGACTGCGGAGGCCAGCCGCGCCAGCATGAGGGCACGGGATCGAATGCGACAGACAACGACGGCAGAAAGCCTGCCCCGGCGAAGGCCGGGGTGCGCCTTGATTGGCTGCCACCGGGTCGGCTGCGACCGAATTTCGTTGCGGGGCGCCTCGATGAGGCCGAAAATCATGCCCAACGGCCCGGAAATCCGGGGAATCTCGGTTGAATGCAGGCTACCGCGTGATCGGCACGAGCCGTAACGCCGGGCCTAACGAGGCGCGTGACGAGATTCGGATAATTGCGTGCGATGGCCGTGGCAGACACCGCTGAAAGTGTGGCCGAAACCATCGTGCTAGCGGCGCGCGACAAAACTCCGCGCCGGCGCTACCCTTCCGGAAAGGCCGCGCGGCAGGTCGCATTTGCCCGGCGTTTTCTCCCTCGGTCTCTCTTCGACAAGATACTGCGCTCGCAATTCGGCTTGGCGTAGTCAGCCAAATGCGCAGGCAGGGAGCCATACCCTCCGACCTGGTGCCCCTCCCATCTCAAGATTTCCGGTCCGAGCCGGACAATGGATCAAACAATGACAAGTCCTCTCAGCAATCTCGAATCGGGAGCGCGTTACATCGAGGCGCCCAATCTCTCCATCAGCGTCGAGGGGACTGCCTT
Source organism: uncultured Alphaproteobacteria bacterium (assembly GCA_963772295.1). GTDB lineage: Bacteria > Pseudomonadota > Alphaproteobacteria > ATCC43930 > CGMCC-115725 > AP-15. The sequence goes on along the minus strand of CAVYWO010000012.1, from coordinate 416,693 downwards.
TGCCTATCGAGACCTGGGCCCCCGGGGCGGTGTGCCTCTAGTTCTCCTCAACCATTGGGGCGCGGTTCTGGACAATTTCGATCCGCGGATCGTCGACGGCCTCGCCAGCAAGCATCGCGTGATCTCGACCGACTACCGGGGGATCGGTGCATCGGGCGGAACGGCACCTGTGACCATCGACGAAATGGCGCGCGACGCGATTGCCCTGATCCGGGCCCTGGGCTTCGAGAAGGTCGATCTGCTCGGCTTTTCCCTCGGAGGATTTGTGGCGCAGGATCTCACGCTGAAGGCTCCTGGTCTCGTTCGGAAACTCATCCTGACCGGCACCGGCCCGGCGGGCGGCAAAGGTATCGAGAAGGTCGGAGCGGTGATCAAAGGTCTGCTGACGCTGCGCGACCCGAAATTCTATCTGTTTTTCACATCCACGGCCGATGGTCGCCGGGCCGCGAAAGCCTTTCTGAACCGGCTGCAGGAACGCAAGGCGGGCCGGGACAAGGGGCCGACTCCCAGTGCTTTCTGGCGGCAGCTCAAGGCGATCAAAGCCTGGGGCCGTCAGGCGCCTCAGGATCTCGGCAGGATCCAGATCCCGGTCCTGATTGCGAATGGCGACGACGATATCATGGTCCCGACCGTGAATAGCACCGACATGGCCCGACGCATCCCCGGGGCAGAACTGGTGATCTACGAAGACGCCGGGCATGGCGGGATCTTCCAGTACCACGCCGACTTCGTGCCGAAGGCTCTTTCCTTCCTTGGCGCCTGACGCCGCTGCTAATTTGAGACTGGCGAAAGCCCATGAAGGCATTCGTCGTTGATAAGTACAAAAAGAAAGGCGCTCTGCGCCTGGCCAACGTGCCAGAACCGGAATTGCAGGACAATGATGTCCTGTTCCGGATTCACGCCACGGCTGTGAACCTCCTGGATTCCAAGGTCCGGGATGGAGAGTTCAAGTTTATTCTTCGCTATCGTCCACCCTTCGTCCTCGGACACGACGTTGCCGGAACGGTTGTCACGACTGGGCCCAAGGTCAGGCGGTTCAAGGTGGGCGACGAGGTCTATGCGCGGCCGCGCGATCATCGGGTCGGTACATTCGCTGAATTCATTGCCGTCAATGAAGCCGACGTCGCGCTGAAGCCCCAAAACCTCACCATGGCGGAAGCGGCCTCCATCCCGCTGGTGGGGCTGACGGCGTGGCAGGCACTGGTCGAGGTGGGCAAGGTGAAGCCCGGTCAGAAGGTCTTCATTCAGGCCGGCTCCGGCGGTGTCGGGACTTTTGCCATCCAGCTCGCCAAGCATCTCGGCGCTACAGTTGCGACGACGACGAGCGCCAAGAACGCCGAGTTGGTCAGAAGTCTCGGGGCGGATGTGGTTATCGACTACAAGACGCAGGATTTCGAGAAGGTCCTGTCGGGCTACGATCTTGTGCTGAACAGTCAGGATCCAAAGACGCTCGAGAAATCTCTGCGTGTGCTGAAGCCGGGCGGCCAGCTCATTTCTATTTCCGGTCCGCCCGATCCCACTTTCGCCAAAGCACTCGGTCTGAACATGTTCCTGAAGCTGGTACTGCGCCTGCTGAGCCGAGGGGTCCGGAAAAAAGCTAAGAGCCTCGGCGTACGCTATTCATTCCTTTTCATGCGCGCGCAGGGGCAGCAGTTGAGCGAGATTACGTCCCTGATCGAATCAGGCGTGATCCGACCGGTCGTCGACACGGTGTTCCCGTTTGAGAAGACCGGGGATGCGCTGGCCTATGTCGAGACCGGGCGCGCGAAGGGCAAGGTCGTCATCACGGTCGCCGACTAGGGCGTGTCGTCAATTAGCAGCGCTGGCTCACATATATCAACGCTTTGGCCGGGCTCGGCCCGTGGGCCTTCAGCCCACGGACTTGATCCGTGGGCATCCACGAGAAACGGCACAGGCCTTCGCGGGCTCCCGTGGATGCCCGGCCCAAGGCCGGGCAAGACGGTAATCGGATGTAATCGGAACCGGGCGTCCGCTCAATTGACGACAGATCCTAAAGTCCGCAGCGACCTCACCGGGTTTGCGATGCCGCGTTGCGGCATCGCAGCTTACAAAAGCTTTTCAGGAACAGGGTCTGGCGATTGGTGAGCCGCCGTGCGGTTCCGGTCAAGCCGTCACGCGGTCTGCGAGGCTATGGCGGCGGTCCGGCCGAGGCCTTCATCGATCCACGCCCGGGTCTCCTTCAGTGTTTCGTCAGAGAAGGCAGGATCGGTTGTCGCTCGGGCGAGAATCGTTGCCCCGACCATTGCCGCACAGCTTGCGTGGCTTGGCGGCGTCGGTCGGCCTCGTCCAGCCGAGTGAGTTTCTCAAACAGTCTATCTGGGCACGCCCGCCCTATTGCCGTGACGACGACGCAAGGCCGGTCCCTTCCGTTTGACCGGCTTCGGCTGCCGAACTCCACAGAAACGCGTCGCGCACCCCCATTCCGGGAAACCGGGTCTTGGGCAGCGCCACAAGCCGTCAAAACTCGATATCGGCGATGCTGTAGCGGTGCTCCTGCGGAATCCCGGAGCTGAGCATCTCCTCGATCTCGGCATCGGACATCTCTTCGAGCCGCATGAGGCGCCGGTCCAGCTCCTTCAGCCGTTCGTATTCCGCAGCCGAGATGATCACGACCGAGGGCTTGCCATACTGGGTGACGACGACCGGATCGGCGAGTGCCTGTTCCCGATAACGGGCAAAATTTTCCTGCACCTCGGCGGAGGTGACGATCGGCACCGGATTCTCCGTAAGAACGGATCAATATTACGGAAGATGGCCGGCAGCGTCAACGCGCCGCGGGCGGATGTGCGACTAAAGCCGGGTCGAGAGCCAGATCGCGAGCTGCGAGCCGGCCTTGATCGCGCCGGTCAGCAATTCGTAGCCGGGGGTCTCCGCGGCACCGTGCGCCAGCGCCGTCTGACGATGCGCGATCTCGTCGGCGCGGCAGGCGCGCACCGTCTCCTCCAGGCCCGGATCTTCGATCGCGAGGTACTCGGCCTGCGCCGCATAATGGTCGTCGATGACCTCTTCGATGGCGACCGTGCAGGCCATCGCGGCGCGCTCGCCCAGGAGCGCGGTGGCGGCGCCGAGGGCATAGCCGATCGCCGACCACAACGGCTCCAAGAGGGTCGGGCGCACCCGGCGCTCGCGCAGCAGCGTCTCGAATACGGCGAGATGGCGCTCCTCGGCCGCCGCCATCCGGCGCAGCTCGGCGGCCGCCCGGCCGCCGCGCCCGAGCACCGCGAGCTGCCCGTCGTAGATGCGCACGGCGCCGAGCTCACCGGCGTGGTCAACGCGCAACATGCGCGCAATCTCGTCCGCCGGCGCCGGGTCGCCCGGCAGGCGGGGGCGCGGCGGGTTCAAGTCGCCGTCCGCGCCGCCGGCCTGCATTGCCAAAAGACGGCAAAAGAGATGAGGGCCATCGCCAGTGAGGCGAGGAGGTTCCAGCCGGCCAGCGAAATGCCCCACAGCGACCAGGCAGGTTGGTCGCAGCGCACCGGCAGCCGATGCAACAGCTGCGCTTTCAGCGCTTCGATCGTGTCGGGGGTGGAGGCCGGCGCGGTACAGGCGGTTGGTCCGGCAAACCAATGGCGCTCGACCCCGACATGGTAGAAGGCGAGCGCGCTGCCGATTGCGAATACCGCCGTCAGCAGCAACGCGACCCGCGGCAACCCCCGCCGGCTGCCGCCGAGCGTCGCCATCGCGCCGACGGCGATCGCCGCGACCCAGGGCCAGCGCTCTTTGAGGCACAGCTCGCAGGGTTCGAGCCCGCCCCAATATTGCGACAACAGGGCGGCGCCGAGGATGACGACGCTCGCGGCGAGGACGAAGACCGGAAAGGATCGCTCGAAGGCACCCATTTCGTCACAGATAGCGCAGCGCCAGGAAGCCGCCAACGATCATCGCGGCGACGAGGCTGGTCACCAGCATCAGCCGGCGCTCGATAAACGCCCGCACCGGCGCGCCGAACCGCCACAGCAAGAGCGCCAGCAGAAAAAACCGCAGGCCGCGCGAAACGAGCGCGGCGAGACCAAAGGCGAGGAGGCTGAAATGCGCGACCCCGCTGGTGATCGTGAGCAGCTTGAAGGGGATCGGCGTCAGCCCCTTCAACAGGATGATCCAGACGCCCCATTGCGCGAACGCCGCCTTCAGCACCTCGTAGCGGTCCATCGCGTGATAGAATTCGAGCACCGGCCGGCCGACCGCCGCAAACAGGAAATAGCCGATCGCGTAGCCGAGAAAGGCGCCCGTCACCGAGGCGAGGGTGCACACCGCGGCAAGCAAAAAGGCGCGGCGCGGCCGCGCCAGGATCGTCGGGATCAAGAGGAAATCGGGCGGCAGCGGCAAGAACGAGGCTTCGGCGAAGGCGACGAAGACGAGCGCCGGGATTGCGTGCCGGCTCTCGGCCAGCGCCACGATCCGGGCATAGAGGCGGTCGAGCATGCCTACCCGTTCGACCGCTGGGCGATCCCGCCGCCGTCCGCGCCGATCCCGTCGTAAAGCGCCGCCATCGGCACCACGAGATCGACCGAGGTGAGGCGAAGGACGTCATCTCGGCCGCGGACCAGCTCCGTGACCCAATGCGGACCTTCGCGGCGCAGCACCTCGGCAAGACTGCTCTCGGAGTTGATCAACAGGATCTCCTTTACGGTTTCGATATCGCGGTAGGCCGGGACCCTGGTCAGGCGGTCGTGCCGTTCGGTGCCGGGGGACAGGATTTCGACGATCAGGATCGGATCCGGGACCAGCTGCTCCCCTTGTCGATAAGGTCGGCAGCTTACTGCCAGATCCGCGATATAGAAGCTGTCGTCGCGGTCGGGTCGGGCGATCCCCGCTTCGATTTCAGCGGTGCAGGGCCGCCGCGAGCGGAGGCGGGCTTCGATCGCCGCGGCGAGCCGCGCCGCCAAGATCCGATGCGCCCTCGCCGGCGGCGCCATGGCCAGCGGAAAACCGGCGACCAGCTCATAGCGCGTCTCGGTGCCGTCGTCCCAGGCGAGAAACTCGTCGAGGGTCATCCGTTTTACCGCCGGCTCGCTCATGGCTCTCTTTACTCCGATATCGGCTATTCGGCGGCGGCGTCGAGGTGCGGCGAGCATGCCTAGGGATTCGACCGCCCTGCGGTCTCCGCGTCCGCCAAATCGATCCCGTCATAGTCGCCCACCGGCGGTGCCGACCCGCCGAGCATGAAACTCACCGAATGTCATCGCGAGGCGCCCGCCTTCGCCGGGGCAGGCTGCGCCGTGGCGATCTCGTCGTCGCGGAGTTGCGAGGGTCGGGATGGCTTCGCTGCGCTCGCCATGACGATGAGACTAAGCCGGTGTGACCTTGTTTCTTATTGGAGTTCCGCCAGCGGCAGCGAGAGATCGACGGATCCGGGCGCAGCACGCCGGCCTCGGCCTGGGCGTTGCAAGGCCTGCGATTGACGAGGGCGGCGTCGATCCGGGAGCCGAGCCGCATCGCCAGGATCCGATGCGCCTCGGCCGGCGGCGCCATGGCCAGCGGAAAACCGTCGACAAGCTCATAGCGCGTGTCGGTGCCGTCGTCCCAGCGGAGGAACGCCTCGAGCGTCATCGGTCCGACCGCGCGTTCGCTCACGCCCGCCGCCTCCGATATCGGCTATTCGGCGGCGGCGTCGAGGCGGGGCGCGGCGGCGGCGGCGAGAAAGCCCCCGGACTGGTGCCGCCACAACCGCGAATAGGTGCCATCGGCGGCGAGCAGCTCGGCATGCGTGCCCTCCTCGACGATCCGCCCCTCTTCGAGCACGACGAGGCGGTCGAGGCGGGCGATCGTCGACAGGCGATGGGCGATGGCGATAACCGTGCGCCCGCGCATCAGGCTTTCGAGCTGCTCCTGGATCGCCGCCTCGACCTCCGAATCGAGCGACGAGGTCGCCTCGTCGAGCACCAGGATCGGCGCGTCCTTGAGGATCGACGCGGGCCAGCGCGACGCGCTGGCGCTGTCCGCCCGAGAGCTTGACGCCGCGCTCGCCGACATGCGCGTCGAAGCCGCGCCGCCCGTTCCAGTCTTCGAGCCCCTCGATGAAACCGAGTGCCTGGGCCTGGGCCGCCGCGCGCCGCACCTCCCACTCGCTGGCCCGCGGCCGGCCATAGCGGATGTTGTCGCGGATCGAGCGATGCAGCAGCGAGGTGTCCTGCGTCACCATCGCGATCTGGGCGCGCAGGCTTTCCTGGGTGACGCGCGCGATGTCCTGCCCGTCGATCAGGATATGGCCGCCCTCGATCTCGTAAAAGCGCAGCAGCAGATTGACCAGGGTCGACTTGCCGGCGCCCGGACGGGCCGACCAGCCCGACGCGCTCGCCGGGCGATGATCGCGAGATCGATGCCGTGCAAGACGCCGCGCGCGCTGCCGTAGCCAAAGCGCACATCGTCGAAGCGCACGGCGCCGCGGTCGACCCGCAACGGCACCGCGTCGGGCCGGTCGGGCATCTGGCGGGGCACCGCGATCGAGCGCATGCCCTCCTGCACGACGCCGATATTCTCGAAGATCGTCGGTCACGTTCTGCGCCACCCAGCCGGCGATGTTGGCGATGTGCCAGGTCAGCGGCAGGGTCATCGCGACCGCGCCGATGGCGATGCGGCCTTGGGACCACAGCCAGATCGCGACCGCGCCGGTGCCGACGACCAGCGTCGCGTTGAGCAGGTTGAGGCCGAACCCGAGCAAGGTCATCAGCCGCATCTGCAGCTGATGCGCCTCGGTCAGATCGTCGACCGCTTCGCTGACGAAGGCATCCTCATCGCGCGGCCGGGCGAACAGCTTGACCGTCGAGATGTTGGTGTAGCTGTCGACGATCCGGCCGATGAGCGCCGAGCGTGCCGCCGACATGCCCTGCGAGCGGTGGCGCAGCCGCGGCACGAAAAGGCGCAACAGCGCCGCATAGCCGGCAAACCACAGCAGCACCGGCACCGCCAGCCGCATGTCGTTGCTGGCCAAGAGCGCGATCGCCCCGCTGCCGTAGACGAGGATGTACCAGACGGCGTTGGTCGTAGCGACCACGCTTTCCCGCAGCGCCGGGCCGGTCTGCATGACCCGGTTGGCGATGCGGCCGGCAAAGTCGTTCTGGAAGAAGCTCCAGCTCTGCCGCACCACGTGCCAATGGCTCTGCCAGCGGATCAGATTGGAAAAGCCGGGGATGATCGCCTGATTGGTGATCAGGTTCTGCAGCAGCATCGCCATCGGCCGCGCCACTAGCAGCACCAGCGCCATGCCGAGGAGTTGCGGCCAGACCAGGGCCCAGTGCGCGAGGGCCGCAGGCCGCGACAACAGGGTGACCACCCGGCCGAAGAACACCGGGATCGTCGTGTCGAGAACGGCGACGACAAAACCGGCGGCAAAGAGTGCCACGATCAGGCGGCGGATCTGCCGCGCATGATGCCAGTAGAACGCGCCGAAGGCCGAAGGCGGCGCCGTATCCGCCGGTATGGCGGTCGGTTCGAGCAGATTTTCGAAGAAACGAAAAATGGCCATCGGCTCAAGCTAACATGGGGTGCCGCCGCGCCGATCAACAGCAGGATCGGCGCGCCGCCGTCAGTTTCCGGGCGGCGCCGGCGGCAGGGCAGCCGAAGGCAGGCGGGTTTCGCGCAGCACCCGGTCGCGGTAATGCTCGACTTCGAGCGGCAGCGCCTTGGCGCGTCGACCGTTGCCGATCCACGCATCGAGGTTGCCGGGTCCCCAATTATAGGCGGCGATCGCGTCCGGCCAGTTGCCGTAGCGGCGGTAGAGCCGCGCCAGGTAGCCCCGGCCCAGCGATCGGTTCGCGCCGAGATCGAAACGGTCGCCGCCGCCCAGATCGAGCGCCGCGGCGGCCGAGACCTGCATCGGCCCCTGCGGTCCGGCAAGCGCCGGCCGCCACATTCGGGGATCGGCGCCGTGGCTCGATTCGGCGCCGTCGACGGCAAAGGCGACCCGGTCGAGATCGAGAGCGGCGGCCGGCGCGAACAACTCGAGATCGGGTGGTTCGAACCCGCCGCCGCGAAGCACGGTCACCGGTGAGAGCCGCGGGTCGGCGAAGGCGACCACGATTTCGCTGCCGACGCGGCGCTTGGGCTGCGCGCGCGGATCGGCAAACTTGGCGACCGCGCCGGCGCCGGGCTTCGCGGCCGCCCGGCTCTTGCCGCGCACGATCGTGACCGGCGGCAGGCGCCGGTCGGCGAATGTCACGATTTCGGCGTTCCTTGAATTCGCCCGGATCAGCGCCACCGCGGCCTGCGGGCTCAATCTCTTGGAGCTTCGCCCGGCCGCGGCCGATCCGCCGGCGAGCGGCGCTAACGCCGCTACTACTGCCGCGATTGTCGCGATCCGCTGCCAGCGCCTCATGCGCGAAGTGGTGAATCACCGGGCATCGCCTGTCAAGCGCCGGGCATCGCGCTTGTCGGCGGCGCGGCCAAGGGGCTAGCATCGCACCTCCGCTCGACCGCATTCCGAGGCCAGACCAATGCCGAAAATCCTGATCGTTCACGGCGCCGGCATGAACATGCGCGGCAAGGTCCAGACCGAGATCTTCGGGCCGATGACCCTCTCCGAATACGACGAGCGCATCCGCCGCTACGCCGCCGAATTGGGCCTCGACATCGAGATCTTCCACTCCAACATCGAAGGCGAAGTCGTCAACAAGTTCTACGCGGCGCACGACCGCGGCGTCGATGCGGCGCTCTTCAACCCGGCCGGATTTTCCCTGGGCTATCCGGCATTGGTCGCGGCGATCGCGCAGGTCGGGTTTCCGACGATCGAGGTGCACATCTCGAACCCGGTGCGGCGCGGGCCGGTGTCGGAGACGGCCAAGGTCAGCCAGGGGATGGTCACCGGCTTTGGGGTCGCCGGCTATTATCTGGCGCTGCGCGGCCTCAAGGACATGCTGGCCGCAAAGAAATAATAGGGGTGGGAACGCCAATGCCCGTCACCGTGCTTTATCCGGAAGACCGGCAGGTTCCCGACCTCGATCTGGAACAGCAGATCTTCGGTCCCGAGGTGCGGCTCGTTCGGCGCACCAAGGACCGGCTGGCCGAGCTCGATCCCGCGGATTGCGCCGCGGTCGACGGGCTGATGATCATGCGCCACGCGGTCTCGGCCGGGGACATCGCGCGGTTTCCGCGGCTGCGCGCGATCGTCCGGATGGGGGTCGGCTACGACCGGATCGACCGCGCCGCGGCGGCGGCGCGCGACATCCTCTTTTGCAACGTGCCGGATTACGGCACGACCGAGGTCGCCGATCACGCGATGGCGCTGGCACTCGCGTTGCGCCGCGGCGTCGTCTTCTATCACGAGCGGATGCGGGCTCGCCCGCCGGCACCCTGGGGGGTGGTCAAGAACGAGCTGATCCGCCGCCTGGGCGTGCAGACATTCGGCATCGTCGGGCTCGGCCGGATCGGCACCGCGGTGGCATTGCGCGCCCGCGCCTTCGGCTTTCGCGTCCTCTTCTACGACCCCTATCTGCCGAACGGCGCCGAGCTGGCGCTCGGCATCGGCCGCGCCGCGAGCCTCGAGGATCTGCTGCGCGAGACCGACACGCTGTCGATCCACACGCCCTTGACGCCCGAGACGAAGGGGCTCATCGACCGTGACCGGCTGGCGCTGTTGCGCCGCGGGGCCGTCGTCGTCAACACCGCGCGCGGTCCGATCATCGATCTCGACGGCTTGCTCGCATTGCTGCGCAGCGGCCATGTCGCCGCCGCCGGGCTCGACGTGCTCCCGGTCGAGCCGCCCGCCCCGCCCTACCCCGAAATCTTGCGCGCCTATCTCGAGCGCGAGCCGGCCCTCGAAGGACGGCTCGTGATCACCCCGCACGCCGCCTGGTTCACCCCGGAATTGGAGCACGACACCCGCGTCAAATCGGCCGAGACGATGCGCGCCGCCCTCCTGACCAACCGGCCGGGGAACGTCATCACCCCCGAGATGTATTAGCCCCGCGGAGGAAACCAGCATGAACGCAGCGGAGGCCGCGGCAGAAGCTTACGCACTGCCGCTCGACCGGATCGACGTCAGCGATCCGAAATTGTACCAGGACGATGTCTGGCAGCCTTATTTCGAGCGGCTGCGCCGCGACGATCCGGTGCATTGGTGCGAGGACGGCATGTATGGCTCGTATTGGTCGGTGACCAAGTACAAAGACATCATCTCGGTCGAGCTCGATCACCGGACCTATTCCTCGGAGGCGCAGCTTGGCGGCATCACGATCACCGACCGGCCGATGGAATATCGGCGCGCCAGCTTTATCGCGATGGACCCGCCAAAGCACGACGAGCAGCGCAAGATCGTCACGCCGGTCGTGGCGCCGGCGAATTTGAACAAGCTGGCGCCGACGATCCGCGAGCGGGCGGCGACGATCCTCGATCGGCTGCCGCGCAACGAAACCTTCGATTGGGTGAGCTCGGTGGCGATCGAGCTGACCATCCAGATGCTGGCGACCCTGATGGATTTCCCGTTCGCCGACCGGCACAAGCTCGTTTATTGGTCCGACTGCGCGATCGCCGACGTCAATGCCGGGGGCATCGTCGATTCCGAGGCGCGGCGCCTCGAAATTTTGAGCGAGGCGCTCGATTGCTTCACCGGGATCTGGCGCGAGCGCGCGCGGGCGGAGCCGAAACCGGACCTGATCTCGATGCTGGCGCACGGCGAAGCGACCCGCGACCTGATCACCCGGCCGCAGGAATTCCTCGGCAATCTCGTCCTCTTGATCGTCGGCGGCAACGAGACGACCCGCAATTCGATCTCGGGCGGCGTCTGGGCGTTGCACAAGCACCCCGCCGAATACCGCAAACTGCGCGACAATCCGGGGCTGGTCGCCAGTCTGGTGCCGGAGATCATCCGCTGGCAGACCCCGGTCTTGCATATGCGGCGAACGGCACTCGCCGCCGGCGAGATCGGCGGCAAGCCGATCCGCAACGGCGACAAGGTCGTGATGTGGTACATTTCCGGCAACCGCGACGCGGAGGCGATCGAGCGCGCCAACGAGTTCATCGTCGACCGCGCTCGGCCGAACCAGCATCTCTCGTTTGGCATCGGCATCCATCGCTGCGTCGGCAACCGTCTCGCCGAGATGCAGCTCCAGATCTTGTGGGAGGAGATCTTGAAGCGCCGGATGACGATCGAGGCGATGGGCGAGCCGCGGCGCGTCTACGCCAATTTCATTCGCGGCATCGAGGCGTTGCCGGTGCGCATCGCCGCCTGAGGGGCGCCGAGGGTCGGGCGATGACGAAGTGGGGCGGGCATCACCGAAATCATGGAATGATCCGGATGATCGCGCCCGCCGGCCGCGGCCGGCCGCGTCAATCGACGGACGAAATGCTCGGTTGCTGTCGCGATCCGTTCATAGCTCGGCGCGACCCGGAGCATGATCGCGCAGTTCGTGAAATCGGCATCGATCGCCATCCTGCCTAAAGGGCGGCGGCTTGCGCCCGGCAGTAGGCCGCGAAATCGATCTGTCGCTCGATCAGCCGCTCGCGCCGGACGTCGAGCATCCGGGATCGGATGGCAAGGTCCGCGGCAAGCGGCAGATGGTTGCTCGGCGGCGTGGTGCCCAACGCGTCTCCCGAATTGAGATCAACGCCGCTGATTGTCAGACTGCGCGTCCAAAAAACGTCTCTTCAACGAATGCTTGATTAAGCCTTCCGTTGTTCGAACCGACCTGCGAATTTCATTTGCGGTCGCTGGGCAAAGCGGGCGAAGCAGAGGAGCAAGATCCGTTACGGCAGAACTATCGGCGCGTAGCTCCTTGGCAAAACTCCCTCCGACTTTACCATGAGCGCCCGATACCCTTTGTCCGCTTCCACCGGGCTCGGGCGCCGTATTCGGCGAAGGCGCGGCGGTAGAGGCTGGCGAGGTCTTCCAGTTGCTCAGGCTCGGTGTTCATCTCCGGCATTTTGGCATGAAACGGCTGAGCCAAACATCGCAGTTCGATTGTCGATTATTATTTCATTGAGCCGCTCAAGTGCCGCCCTGGGAAATCACTTCGACTCCGGGCGCTGCGCTTCATTCGCCGCGAAACACGGCCTCGATGTTGTTTCCATCCGGATCGAGTATAAAAGCGGCGTAGTAATTTGGCCTCCGTTGCCCGGGCGTCCCGTTGTCGGTCCCGCCCGCCGCGAGGGCGGCGGCATGGAAGGCATCGACCTCAGCCCTGTTGCTGGCGGAAAAGGCCGTATGCTGTTTGATCGAGTGCGGATGGAATTGATCGATCCAGAAGACAGGATAGTTTACGCCGTAGCCGACGGCGTCGGTCCCAAGGTCATCGGGTATCTGCCTCACCCGGTGCATGCCTAGAACGCCCAAAGCGGCGTCGTAGAATGCCGCGGAACGACCGACGTCGGCGACGCCAATGCCGGTGTGGTCGATCATCGCCGCCCTCCCGCAATGCTCGCGCGGGGTCCTGCCGACCGCGAGGGAAAACCAAACCCCAGCAATTCTGCGGCTTTCACGACGCCGGCGCGGTGCCAAGCGGGCTCGATAATGGACTAATTTTGGAGGCTGTCGAGGATGTTAGGATGTTCGCCGTCGTTAACCCCGGACCGGATGACCTGAGGCGGCGAGCGCGGCAGCTGCCTGCACGAGGTATGCAGGCCCTCAAGGTTCCCTCGGCACCTCGTTGCCTGGTGATGCGGTTCAGCTTGGATCGCGCGTCACCGACAAGTTCAAGTCGTGAAAGGCCGCGTTCATTGAACGGGGGAGCTCGGCCTCGGCTCCAGCCTGAGAGGACCTGCCACAGCGAAAGCACTGCCGGTCTACCTTCAACAGCCGACCTACTTACAGACGGCCGGCACCGCCGGTCAGTGCCAATTACGGACATTCATCCACCTTGCGCTGGTATCGCGCCGACCAACGACTGAACCGATCGCGACGGCTCGGGCAGGTGGGCATGCAGCTGGCGCGAGCCGCGTCCGCGGTTTGAAGCCCTCGGCGCATATCGCCGCCAGTCCCTCGAGGACAAGGTCGAGAAGCCGAACGACGAGACTCCAATCAGGCCTGCGTAATCGGGTTCGAGATAACGGGGATCGGCCGGTCACCCGAGGGACGCCCGAGCACGCGGAACAAACCCGGAGCTCAATATACCACGCCAGCCGCAGTCGAGAATCGCGGTATGGACAACGCCGTCTCGCGCTGAGGGGGGCGCCCATCGGCTTGAAGCGATAAGCATTAGGTTCGACAACAGCGCCGCTACTTGGTACAATCGTCAGATTCTGGGGAGACATCCTCGGTCGGTTGCGGTATGGCAAATCGGTATGTCGTCTCGGTCCGCCCGACGGGTCTCGGGGATCGGATTATCTGTCTGTGCGCAGCTTGGCGCTTCGCCCGCAACACGCGGCGCATCTTACTGGCGGACTGGCGCTACAGTGCTTATGCGTCAGCGGTAACAAAGAATCTGTTCCCCCTGTGCTTTCAGCCGCAGCCAATCCTTGCGGGCGTGCCTTTCATTGGCGACGACATGGTTGCCCGCGTGCACCTCCCGCGTCCACGTTATCCGGCGATTTGGGAGAACGAGACGCTGATACACTTTCCCTTCCGGCGGCCAGGGTCCACCCTGCTCGCCGATCGCGACGCCGCGGTGATGCTGATCCGGGCGGGTAATGACGTGGCAGCGCCCACCGTGATTTTTGACGCCTGCATCAATGACGGAATCATTTCGTTGACCGAGGCCCGTAGCTTCCTGGGCGCGCTGCGCCCAGTGACCCATGTAGCCGCGTACGTCACCGCCTTCCGCGAGGCCCATCTCCGGCCAGGCCCGGCAATTGGTCTGCATATCCGCCATGGCAACGGCGGCGACATCATGGGCCATGCGCCATACTGGGAGTCCTTCGATAATGCCATCTCTCGCTGCGAGCGTGCAATCGACATGGCCCGGACGCAGATTGGGAAAGATGCTGTCGTGTTGCTGTGTACTGACAGCAGCGACGTTCAGTGCGCGCTTGTGGAACGTGTCCCAGGGGTGATTTGGAGAAACAAGCTTTTCCGGAAGTCAGGCGAAGGCGAACTGCACCGTTGGCGCGAGGCGAGCCTCGGCCGCGATGACGCGCTAGTGGAGCTGTTGCTGCTGGCCGAGTGCGACGCTCTGATCCGCTATCCGCCCGGCAGCTTCTTCTCCTTTTATGCAGCAGTGATGAAGCCGTCGCGCGTGGCGCCGGCTGAGACCGTTTATGATCTGCAGCGTCCTTGCGACTCGGGCGACGCGTTCGCGCCGGCCCTTCTGCTGTGACCGCGATTGAGCGCTCGAGCGGCGGCGCCGCTCTCGCCTGCGCCAATGCGGACGCCGGCGGGCGACGAAGCGACGCTGGTGATCAGAAAAGGGCAGGCTAGTTTAACGGAGCTGGGAACGATGTCGGTTTGTCAGCCGCTGCGGGAGTGGTATTTTCGACGGGGTCGTCGAAGGCCCCGGACGCGGGTCTGAGGGCGTTTTCGCGGTAGGTGTGTTTGTCGCCACCGACGAAGGGAGCGGGGCGGTTGTGAAGCTGGTCTCGGCAGCTCTTATCGTACGAAACGAGGAAAACCACATCGGGGCCTGTCTGCAGTCGATTGCCGGGCTCGTTGACGAGATCATCGTCGCCGATACCGGGTCGTGCGATCGGAGCCGCGAGATTGCAGCGGCTCACGGCGCCCGCGTGTTCGATTACGGATGGCATGACGATTTCGCGGCGGCGCGAAATCATGCGATCGACCAGGCCACGGGCGAGTGGATCCTGTACATCGACGCCGACGAACGGGTTCGCGCCTATGACCGCCGGATCTTGGAAAGTGAGCTTGCCGACCCAAACCTGTGCGCATGCACCGTTCGCTTCCATCCGCGAACAGGGTTCACGGCTTATCCCGAGCATCGCTTGTTCCGACGCGACCCGCGTATTCGTTTCCAGAGCGCGATCCACGAGACGATCATGCCGGATTTGAACCGGATCGTCGCTGCCGGCGGAGGACGCATCGGGTTCTCGGGGCTCACCCTTGATCATCTTGGCTATGACGGGGATCAATCCCACAAGGCAGAAAGGAACCTCGGCCTGCTCAGGAAGCAAATCCAGTTCGATCCCGACCGGGTCTATTTGTGGTGGCACCTCGGCTCGGTCTATCGCGACCTCGGGCGCCTCGCCGAGGCCGAGGCGGCGTGGTCAGAGGGGATCAAAGCTGCGCGGCGCAGTCCGGTCCGCGGGCCGGACGTGGCCTTGTGCTTTATCGAGGTAGCGAAACTGCGCCTGCTCGAGGGCGAAGACGCGCAGGCGCTTCTCGGTGAGGCGAAGGAGCTACAGCCGCAGAACCTGCTGCTGCGTTGGCTCGAGGCGCGAGAACTCGTGGCTGCCGGGCAATACGCCGAGGCGCTGCCGATCTTCGAAGCGCTGGCAGCCGTGGACCCGGACTCGCTGCTGGCCGACGTATCCTACGATAGGCGAGTTCTCGGAGCCTGGGCTCTTGCCGAAGCCGGTTATTGTGCGTTCCGACTGGGCTATTACCCGGAAAGCGAGCGCTGCTATCGACTCGCCGAGGCCCTTGAGCCCGATTGTGTTGAGTTCCGCATCAAGCGTCAGCTAGCCGGCATTCGTGCCGCCGGAACCGTTTCTCTTCGAAGTCAGAATGCCGCTGAGTTCGCGCATCGGAATGTTTGCGGGGCCGCAAATTGACCTCGCGGGAAGAACTGAGAGCCCAATTGACGGCCGTTGCATCGGCCGACCACCCGTTCCCCGAAGACCGCTTCGCCGGACGCGGCATCGTCATCTGCGCGGGCGGCGCACGGCTATTTACCTGCGCATGGGTCGCGATAGCGCTGCTCCGTCGGCATCTCGCTTGCACTCTGCCGATCGAGGTCTGGCATCTTGGTTCAGGGGAAATGGGCCCGCCGATGCGCAGTCTCATCGAAGAATTGGGCGCCCAGCCGGTCGACGCGTTCGAAGTCGCCAAGCGTTATCAGGTGGAGCGGCTCGGGGGTTGGGAACTCAAACCCTACGCGGTGATGCACTCGCGCTTCCGCGAGGTGCTGCTGTTGGATGCCGACAATGTGCCGGTGCGAGACCCAGACTTTCTGTTCGATCGGCCGGAGTTCCGCGATACCGGTACCGTGTTTTGGCCAGACATCGTGCGGCTTTCGCCGGACAACGAGATTTGGGCTGTCAGCGGCTTGAGTTATCGCGATACGCCGTCGCTCGAATCGGGGCAGATGGTCCTCGATAAATCCCGATGCTGGCGGGCCCTGTCCCTGTCGAACTGGATCAACCAGCATTCCAATGTTTTCTACCAGTATCTTCACGGCGACAAGGATACATACCTGATCGCGTGGCTGATGCTGACGCAGCCCTATCATCTGATCCGGCATCGGCCCAAGCTGTTGGAAGCGACCTTGTGCCAGCGCGACCCGGATGGCGCGGTGCTGTTTCAGCACCGGAATGGCGCCAAGTGGATTCTCGACGGAAACAATCCACGGATCGACGGCTTCCGTCTGGAACGGGAGTGTCGGGCGCTGCTGGCCGAGCTCGCGACGCTGTGGGACGGGCGGATATTCAACCCGCCGCCGCGCGCCGACGAGGCTCGGCGACTGGAGGCAGATCTTTCGCGCAGCCGGGAGTTCCGCTTCGTCCGCGTCTCCTCCGACGAACGCAGGATCGAATTGTTGCGTGACCACCGCATCCGTCCGGCTGGCCGGCACGAACACTATTGGCATGTGGCCGACGGCCCGGCAGGCTTCGAGCTGCGCCTCGAAGGGAATGGTCTGCAGGGCTGCGCCCTGCGGCGATCCGAGGACGGGACCTGGCGCGGCCGGTCCCGACAGTCTCCCGGCATGCCGGTCGAGCTCGTGGCAGCGCGCGCCGGTTGTCCGGTCGAGCAGTGCAATCACGGCCCGGACCGCAAAGCCCTGATGTCGCTGCTCGACCGGATACTCGATTCCGGCGCGGCGCTGCCATGGGATCGCGAGGTGATGCGCGATCTGGCCGGCACACTGCGCACGCTGGCCGCCCTTGATTCGGCGGTAATCGAGCACCTGAACGACGAGAACGGGCGTTCGCTGCCGGGATCGGCCCGAGCGCAAGTAGTCCAGGCGGCGCTCGCCGGGCTTGCCGACCCCAGCCGACGCCCCGATCGCGGCGGGATCGGGCCCGGACACAACTGGCCGAGCGCGCCGTTTAAAGCGGGACGCGACTATGAGCGCTGATTTCTGAGCGCAGGCAGCCGCGAACGCAACGGAACCGTCACGATGGGAACAGACCGGCAGACAGTCCTTATCCTGACCCCCGTAAAGAACGCGAGGGGCTTTCTCGACACGTATTTCGCCGGTCTCGACAGGCTGACCTACCCGGCGTCGTCAATCTCCCTCGGCTTCCTTGAAAGCGACAGCGATGATGCGACATACGAACGGATCTGCGAGCGACTTCGAACGGTTGTGCAGCCGCTATGCCAGCGTCGAGATTTGGCGGAAGAACTTCAATTTCCGCATTCCCGACGGTTTCCCCCGTTGGACCCACGCTTTCCAGATCCCCAGGCGAAAGATCCTAGCGAGGGCGAGAAACCAGTTGCTGTTTCGCGCACTCAAGGACCAGGACTGGGTCCTGTGGCTCGACGTCGACGTGATCGACTATCCGCCGGATTTGATCGAGCGTCTGACTGCCACCGGGCGCGACATCGTCCATCCTCATTGCGTCGGGCGCTACGGTGGACCCACCTTCGATCTGAACGCCTGGCGCGATCACGGGCGGGTTCGTATGGACGATTTGCGCGGCGGGCCCGATCTCGTGCGACTGGACACCGTCGGTGGCTCGGTGCTGCTCGTGCGCGCCGATGTCCACCGCGATGGACTGATCTTTCCCTGCTTTCCCTACGGGGCGGCAAATCCGGCAGTGCGTCGCCCAGGTCCATTGCAAATCAACGGCGAACTGGAGACGGAGGGGTTCGGCATCATGGCGATGGACATGGGGTACCAGTGCTGGGGCATGCCTAACCTCGAGGTACTTCATGCACCTGCTTGATCGTCAGCGATGCTGCTACTGCCACGGCTGATCCGTTGACCTACATCGAACATATCCGGTTGCTGTGCTGCGAGTTCGAAATCCGGACGAATTCGCGGGTGTTCGTGGACCGACTCTCCTATATCACGCAACGCGCGGAACAGGACGTGCCGGTGGTGCAGCGCGGCACGGTGACCGTCACTTGGACCGGCGACGAATTCCGCGTCAGCGGCGACGGCATGGAGGACGATTTCGAGTTGAGCGTGTTGAATACTCTCGAAACGCTGTACCAACGTCTGAACGGCCGCGCCGTCACTGCGCTGCCCGACCACATCCGCATCAACGCTGCCAGCGGCATGCATGCAGGGGGCAGCTTTCTGATCATGGGTCCCGAGGGCGCCGGCAAGACCACCCTGGCGCTCAGCCTGATGCTGGAGGGTATTGACATCACCGGGGACGGGCTGGTGCTGCTGCGTGACGGGGAGGCACTCCCGTTCCCGCGGAAATTCTACGCCCGCGAGGACAGCATCGGGCGCGTGCCGAGGCTGAGGGGCATCGACATGTTTGCGGCCTGTATCAGCAATCCGCAAGAAGGCCGCCTCGTTGCGCTCGATCCGCTGGAGTTCGGGAAGCCATGGCGGATCGCGCCCGCTTCAGTCTCGACGATCCTCTATATCGAGCCTAACCACGGCGCCAGAAGCGCGCTGAGGCGCGGCGGCAAGGTCGATATGACCCGGCGTGTGCTCCAGCATTGTTTGCCGCCCATTTCGGGTCGACGGCAGTGGCTCGGTGATCTATGTGCCACCGTAGATCGGGCGCAGACCTTTGTCATCGAACTCGGCGACCTCGATTCGGCCTTGGCAGAGACCATCGCGGTACTGAGCCAGTTGAGAACGATCGGATAAGGCGGTATGCCCTGCGTCAGTCTGGTAATTCCCACTTTCAATTGCGCAGAGTACATCTGTCGAGCTCTGGACTCGATTTTCCATCAGACACTACAAGACTTCGAAGTAATTATTGTAGACGATGGATCGACCGATGGTACGAGATTTGTGGTCGATCGTTATCTTAAAGATGAACGAGTGCGCTATATTTATCAGAAGAATTGAGGGCCCGCTGGTGCCCGCAACACCGGCGCACGCTTGTCGAATGCAAACTATATCCATTTCCTCGATGCCGATGATGCCCTCGCCCCCGAAGCGCTGAACGTGCTGTCGGCAGCGCTGGACGCGGAACCACTGGCTTCCTGGTGCATAACTGACTTGCTCAGAGTGGATGGCCAAACGCATGAGCTCCATCGCCCCGCAATTCCCAAGTGTGACGTGTTTTACGGGATTTTAAAGGAGGATTTCATTGTTTTGGGAATGTTTTTCAGGCGCACGGCTTTGGTTTCTGTGGGAATGTACGACGAGAAGTCTCAGAACGCGGGAAGATTGGGACCTCAACATTCGCCTGATACACAGTGATGAACGTTTTATTTATTCGCCGCAACCGCTTTACTATTATCATGCCCGGAAGGGAAGTCTCACTGCGGAGCAAACCTCA
Source organism: uncultured Alphaproteobacteria bacterium (assembly GCA_963772295.1). Classification (GTDB taxonomy): domain Bacteria; phylum Pseudomonadota; class Alphaproteobacteria; order ATCC43930; family CGMCC-115725; genus AP-15. The sequence continues at coordinate 397,223 of CAVYWO010000012.1, read as the reverse complement.
GTCCTGGAATGCACCCAAAGAGTTCTGCAAAAGCATCACAAAGCGATAGCCGACGCCGGAGATGCAAGAGCTGCTAAGATCTACGCCGAAAACATGTTGGATCTGGCACGACGTTACTACTACTCCGCGGGAAATATTGAGAGAACGGCATCGTGTGTTCTTGAAACTCTAGCCTATGATCCGAACCTGGGCCGAGTGCTGCAGTCGAAAGTCCTGCGTTCGATCCGTCACAGTTTCGTAGAGACCCCGACCTATGTTGAACATATCCGGTTGCTGGGCTGCGAATTCGAAATCCGGACGAACTCGCGGGATGTAATCAACCGGCTCTCCTGCATCACCCAGTGCGCCGAGCAGGATGTGCCGGTTACCCACCGCTGCGCGGTCACCATCACTTGGACCATAACTTGGACCGGCGATGAATTCCGCATCAGCGGCGACGGCGTCAAGGACGATTTCGAGTTCACCGCGACGAGTGCCATCGAAACGCTGTACAAACGTCTGCGCGGCCGCGCCGTCACTGCGCTGCCCGACCACATCCGCATCAACGCCGCCAGCGGCACGCATGCAGGGGGCAGCTTTCTGATCATGGGTCCCGAGGGCGCCGGCAAGACCACCCTGGCGCTCAGCCTGATGCTGGAGGGTATTGACATCACCGGGGACGGGCTGGTGCTGTTACGTGACGGGGAGGCACTCCCGTTCCCGCGGAAATTCTACGTCCGCGAGGACAGCATCGGGCGCGTGCCGAGGCTGAGAGTCATCGACAGGTTTGCGGCCTGCATCAGCAATCCGCAAGAAGGCCGCCTCGTCGTGCTCGATCCGCTGGAGTTCGGGAAGCCCTGGCGGATCGTCCCTGCGGCAGTGTCGACGATCTTCTGCATCGAGCCCAATCACGGCGCCAGAAGCGCGCTGCGGCGCGGCGGCAAGCTCGATATGACCCGGCGTGTGCTTCAGCATTGTTCGCCCCCCATTTCAGGTCGACGGCAGTGGCTCGGTGATCTATGTGCCACCGTAGATCGGGCGCAGACCTTTGTCATCGAACTCGGCGACCTCGATTCGGCCGTGGCGGCGACAATCGGCGTATTCGGATCGGCAGGCTCGGAATGCCAACCACGAACCCCAAGCACCAGATCACTGCTCATGCCAGGAATGATCGGATAATGCGCTATGCCGCGCGTCAGTCTGGTAATTCCTGCTTTCAATTCTGCAGAGTATATCTGTCGACCTCTCGACTTAATTTTCCATCAATCACTTCAGGATTTCGAAATCATTATCATAGATGACGGATCAACCGATGGTACAAAATTTGCGGTCGATCGTTACCTTAAAGATCAACGGGTGCGTTACGTTTATCAAGCAAATCGAGGACTCGCTGCTGCCCGCAACACCGGCGCACGCCTGTCGAACGCAACCTATATTCATTTCGTCGATGCTGATGATGCGCTGGCTCCCGAAGCGCTGGACGTGCTGTCGGCGACGCTAGACACCGAACCATCGGCTTCCTGGTGTATAACTGACTGGATAAGAGTTGATCGCCAAATGCGCGAGGTTCGTCGCCTCACAATCCCAAATGGCGACACGTTTTACGCGATTTTAAAGCGCGATTTCGTTGAAATAGGAATGTTCTTCAGACGGGCGACTTTTGTTTCTGTGGGCATGTACGACGAGAGTCTCAGAACTCGAAGAAGATTGGGACCTCAATATTTCGAATGATACATAGCAATAGACCATTCATATATTTGAGACAACAACTTTACTACTATCATGTTCGTGAAGGGAGTCTCAGTAAGGAGCAGACCTCAATCCTGAATTGCACCCAAAGAGTTCTGCAAAAGCATCACAAAGCGATAGCCGACGCCGGGGACGCAAGAGCCGCTGAGATCTACGCCGGAAACATGTTGGATCTGGCACGACGTTACTATTACTCTGCGGGAAATATTGAGAGAACGGCATCGTGTGTTCGTGAAACTCTAGCCTATGATCCGAACCTAGGCCAAGTCCTGCAGTCGAAAGTCCTGCGTTCGATCCGTCACAGTTTTGTGGAGACCCCGACCTACGCTGATCGTATTCGGCTGTTGTGTTGCGAATTCGAAATCCGGACGAATTCGCAAGATGTGATCAACCGGCTCTGCTACATCACACAGCGCGCTGAGCAGGATGTACCCGTTGCACACCAATGCACGGTCATCATTACTCGGAGCATTACGTGGACCGGCGATGAATTCCGCATCAGCGGCGACGGCATAGAAGACGAGTTCGAGTTCACCGCGACAAGTGCTGTCGAAACGCTCTACAAACGTCTGAACGGCTGCGCCATCGCCGCGTTGCCCGATTACATCCGCATCAACGCCGCCAGCGGCATGCATGCAGGGGGCAGCTTTCTGATTTTGGGGCCCGAGCGCGCCGGAACGACCACCCTGGCGCTCAGCCTGATGCTTGAGAGGGTATTGACATCACCGGGGACGGGCTGGTTCTATTGCGCGATCGCAACGCGCTTGCTTTCCCGCGAAAGTTTTACGTTCGCGAGGACAGCATCGACTACGTGCCGAGGCTCAGAGTCATCGACAGGTTTGCGGCCTGCATCAGCAATCCCCAAGAGGGCCGCCTCGTTGCGCTCGATCCGCTGGAGTTCGGGAAGCCTTGGCGGATCGCGCCCGCTTCAGTGTCGACGATCTTCTACATCGAGCCCAATCACGGCGCCAAAACCGCGCTGCGGCGCAGCGGCAAGGTCGATATGACCCGGCGTGTGCTCCAGCATTGTTTGCCGCCCGCTTCGGGTCGACGGGATTGGCTCGGTGATCTATGCGCCACCGTGAACCGCGCCGAGACCTTTGTCGTGGAACTCGGCGAATTAGAATCGGCCCTGGCCGCGATCATTGGGGTACTGGGTTAGGCGGCCGTGCCCTCTTCGGCTCCCCTTCTCGTCCTGCTGTACAACCACCCGTTTCCCGGCCTCGCGGGCCGGACCAAACTCGACTGCGGCGGAGCATGCGATTTCACACCGGACCCGAAGCGCCTCTCCGAGGCGACGGCCGTCGTGTTCCACATCCCGACGCTGCGGGGCATCCCGCTCCCCCTAAAACGCCGCGGCCAGCTATGGGTGGCGTGGTCATTGGAGAGCGAGGTGAATTACCCCGAGCTTGCCGACCCGTCGTTCATGCGCCAGTTCGGAATCACGATGACCTACCGGCGCGATGCCACCGTGTGGTGGCCCTACTTCGAGCCCGATATCGAAGCGGCTCTCGTAAGGCCGCCGCGCCCAAAGACGGAGTCCTCGCCGGTCGTCTACTTCCGGTCGAGCCTCGTCGACCGCTGTGGCCGCACCGCGTATGCGGCTGCGCTGATGCGTCGCGTCAAGGTGGACTCCTACGGCAGCGTGCTGCACAACCGGGATCTGCCGGGACCGGACAAGGGCCGGGAGACGATGATGGCCGTGGCCGCCCGCTACAAGTTCGCCTTGGCACTGGAGAACTCCTTCGCCGAGGACTATGTCTCCGAGAAGTTTTTTTGCGCCTTGATCAGCGGATCGGTACCAGTTTACCGGAGCGCGCCAAACGTGGCGGCGTTCGCGCCGGCCGACCATTGTTTCATCAGCGCCGCCGACTTCGCCGGACCCGTCGAGCTGGCGGCATACCTCAACTGGCTGAACGAGCATGACGAGGCCTACCAGGAATACCTGGCCTGGAAGCACATGGCCCTGAGCCCGCGGTTCAAGGCCCTCGTCGCGTCGGTGCGCCGTCCGCCGTTCTGTCGGCTCCGGGAGCATCTTTGGCGCGCCGCACAGCTTGACAATCTCTAGTGCGGTTCCTCGGATCGCTTTGTCGACGGCTTCGTATCCGAACATGCGCCGCGACCGTGTCCTCTACGTCACGCCGATCATGCCGCAACGCTTCGGCAATGGCCTGGCGATGCGAGCGGCTTCGATACTCGAGGCGCTGGCACGCAGTTTCGATGTCCATCTCTTTGTCGTACCCGTAGCCGGGAGTGTCAATCCGCCCTTCGACTTCGTCCTCGGAAGCACAGTGCGAATTAGCGGATTGAATTTAGCGAAGAACCTCGATCCGCTCTACGGGCTGATTGCCCGCGTTTTGGATCCCGAGGCGCGCGCCCGCGCCGAACTGGCTTACCCCAAGCCCCACCTCAGCCGCTTCTGCAGCGGCGACAGCGCAAGGTCTCTTTTCGAATGGAGCCGCGAATTCCCGGTCAGCGCCGTCCACGTGATGCGGCTCTATCTGGCGCCTCTGGCGCTGCCGTTCGTGCGCCAAGCGGCAGGAGATCGGCCGTTTTGTGTGCTTGATCTCGACGATGACGACATCCGAACCTACCGGCGCCTGATGCGTCTCCATAGCGATTTGGGCAATAGCCGGGCAGCGGCCGTCGCCGCCGCGGAGGCGGAAAAATATCAAACGTTTGCGGAAAGCTATCTTCGCGGTTTCGATCGCGTGATCGTCTCCTCCGAAATCGATGCCGCTCGTCTCGCCGCGCACTTCGCCGACGCGCACTTCGCGGTGGTGCCGAACTGCTACCGCCCGCTCCATCAGGGTGGCCGTCGCCGCCCCTCGGATGCCGGGCCGCTCCGGTTGCTCTTTGTCGGCACGTTCGGGTATGTCCCCAACGTCGATGCAGCTCTGTTCCTCTGCCATGAAGTGTTGCCGCTTTTGCGCCGGTTGACCGATCGAGAGATCCGCATCGATCTGGTCGGAGCCGGCGACACAACCGCTTTGGCGAGCCTTGCCCGGCACTCGGGGGTAAGACTACACGGCTTCGTTGAAGACCTGGCGCCGTTCTACGCGGCGGCGGATGTCGCTGTTGTTCCGGTGCGCGCCGGCGGCGGTACGCGGATCAAGATTTTGGAGGCCTTTGCCCATCGTGTGCCGGTGGTGACGACGAGGCTCGGAGCCGAGGGGATTGAAGCGGCAGATGGTGAACACCTGTTGTTCGCCGACGGTGCCGAAGCTTTCGCGCGCGCCTGTCTCAGCGTAAAGCAGAGGCCGGAACTAGCCGTCGCGCTCGCCGCCCGCGCCAGGGCTCTGCTCGTCGCGCGTTACAGCCCTGCGCAGGTCGAAGCCGCCATCGCCAAGGCTTACGGCCATTCCGCCGTCGCCTAGACGGAACGGGCTAATAGTTTGTACGCGCCCATTCTCGCGCGCAGAAGGGTTCCGCAATGGCTGGCGCTGCGAGCGCCAATCCGGTCAAGGCACCGGACCTCGAGATCGACGAGGCAGCAGACGGCTACATCGTTTACCAGCCCGATCGCGATCGGGTTCATTACCTCAATCGGACCGCTGCGCTGGTGTTGGAGCTGTGCAATGGCCGCAATGCCGAAGCCGATCTGCCCGAGCTCCTGCAGTTGGCTTGGGACCTGCCGGCGCCGCCGGTCGAGGAAGTGGCGGAGTGCCTAAAACTCCTGTCAATGCAAGGATTGATTGATGCGGATTTTGCCGCGGGACCTGCCGTGTCGGGTTTCCTGCTCAAGCTGCAGCCCGAGTTCGATCGGTTTGTGTCGGCGCACATCCGGCGATATCGCGTTTGGGAACCGCTCGAGACAGCGGTCGTACGAGCTTTCCTTCCGACAGGAGGGAGCTTGATAGATATCGGCGCCAACCTCGGCTGGTACACGATCGTTGGTGCCTTGTCCGTAGGCGGAAGCGGGAGGATATTCGCGTTCGAACGAGAGCCGACTAACTACGCTTTGCTCTGTGAGAATATTAGTCTGAATGGACTGGCCAACACAACCCCGGTAGCAGCGGCCGCTGCTGATTGCGACGGCGAAGCAATGCTTTATCTCTCGGACGACAATCTTGGAGATCACCGTCTTTACGATTCCGAAGATCGACGACGGTCATGCCTCGTCCGCACCACGTTGCTCGACTCGTATTTCGGATCGATCCCGCCTCGCATCGACGTCGTAAAGATCGATACTCAGGGGTCCGAGGCCAGGGTTCTCGCCGGCATGCAGCGGACGCTCCGGCATTCAGCAAATCGTTTCGTCATCATCGTCGCCGAGTTCTGGCCTTACGGTCTCGCGCGCGCCGGCAGCTCCGCCGGTGACTTGATCGCGCAGCTGAGTGGACCTGGCCGAACGCCGCTGGTTATCGACGAAAATCGAGGCAAACTGGTGCCGATCGTCTGGCACGAACTCGGCGAGTATGCCGCGGCGAACCTCGCCCAACCTTTGCAATCCGTGAACCTCTTGCTCCTGCCGTCAGGTCGGCAGCTTCCTCCGTCGCTCGAAGGATACTTACCGATCCGTTGATGATCGAAACAGAGGGACGGGCTAACATTTTCCCAAGCAGAAGGATTTCGCAATGACCGGCACGGCGAGCCCGAATCCGAAGATGGCACCGGACCTCGAGGTCAACGAAGTAGCCGACGGCTACATCGTCTACCAACCCGACCGGGATCGCGTCCATTATCTAAATCAGACCGCTGCTCTCGTGTTGGAGCTGTGCAACGGTCGCAATGCCGAGGCCGATCTGCCGGAGCTTCTGCAATTGGCTTGGGACCTGCCCACCCCGCCGATCGGGGAAGTGGCGGAGTGCCTGGAAGCCTTGCGAAAAGAGGGGCTGATCACCTAACTCGGCCGTCAGTCCCCCTACCTCAGCGTCGAGCCCAACGGTTTCACCCTGATGAGGGGGCGATGACCGGCGGAATCGAGCGCTTGCAACGGGTCAGCACCTGCGTTATCGTCGATAAAGGGAATACAGGGGATCCGAGAATGACTGCCGACCTTCCCGAAAAAGTGCTGCAGAGCGTGGACGAGTCGAGGCGCTCGTTTCTGAGCAAGCTGATCTTGGGCAGCGCGTTCGCCGCACCGAGCATTGCTTCGTTCTCGATGAGCGGCTTGGCGGTCGGCGAAGCCTTTGCCAATTCGTCGAACATGATGTTCTGCTCGAACTTGACAATCCTTTGCTCGAATCTAACGCCCACTCCCTGCAGCGAGATCGCTTCCGGCATGACCGGGTTGAACTTCAGCGGCTGCAACTACGCCGGCCGGAACTTCCAGGGTTTCAACCTTAGCGGCAACTGCTTCCTCGGGACCGACTTTGCCGGCGCGAACCTGTCGCACACCGTTCTTACCGGCGCCGTTCTGGCTGAAGCCAACCTTGCGGGTGCCAACCTGACCGGCGCGAATCTCGCAGGTTGTTCGCTCCAATGTGCTAACCTGCCGGGCGCCAACCTGACCGGCGCCAATCTGAGCCCCGAGGGCAACGTCGTCGCCGACCTGACGGGCGCCAACCTGGCGGGTGCGAACCTGACCCGGGCTAACCTGACCAACGCCGACTTGAGCGGCGCCAACCTGACGGGCGCCAACCTGCACGGCGTAATCTGGAGCGGCACCACGTGTCCGGACGGGACGGACAGCGACAGCGACGTGGGGGGCACCTGCATCGGCCACCTCGGCTGACCGAGCTATTGGCACGCGGCTGACGCGCGGCGGCGTGCGTATATGACAGCCAAAGGTTGGCCCTTGAGCCGTCTGTGTTGCACCAGCCGCGATCCCCGGCCTTTTGCGACCGCGGCGTCCTTTGACGCCTTCCCCGAGCCCCGACATTGCGCGCGACGCGGTAGTCCCTCGCCCGCCCACAGCACCTAACGCGGTGAGGCCATCACAGCCTGCGAAGCGACGATTATTTCGGGCAGATCTCAAGACAAGTCGATATCCGGAGCTACCGCTTCGGGTCATGGGCGGTAAACCTCGAACTCAGCATATTTTCTCCGGCTTCCCTCGGATAACCGATCTTTGATGGAGCTTCGCCGTCCATCAAAAACGGATGAACGGGTTAAGCTTCCGCAGTCGAACCAACCGACACCGCCTCGGCGCCACCGCGTCGGCGGAGGGCGTGGCGCGCCCAACAAAGGAGGATGGGATCAACGCGTCGGCCGAGAGCCTTGCAGTGTTGCGGAGTGATGACATAGCGCATCCCGTCTGCGGCATCGGGTGTGCACCGTTGCGGCAATCCGGAGGGATGACCGGAAAGTGTTCGCCGTCGAACGCGCCGATCGCCGCGACCAGAGTGAAGACAAAGCGCGCCGCAGATAATTACGATCTATTGGGCGATTGGCGCCTCACTTACAGAACCGGCGAGCGGGTTCGGGATGACTTCGACCGCCGCCTTCAGTGTCTCGAACCGCCGCTTGCCATAGCCAGCATGCGCACCCTTGCCCGCATGGCCGAGAATGTAGCGCTCGATAATCTCTTTGACGGGGGGTGATCCATCCGGCAGGCGGGTGTTGCGCAGATAGGAGTCGCGGTGTGCCGGTGCGAATAAAACGGTTTGTTCGGGTCGGTGATCTTGACGACGTTGCGCAGCCAGATCGAGCACTCGGTCGTTACCTTACTGGCTCGCTTGCCGTGGTGTCGAACGGCACGTTGGGGAATAGCGGTCCGCCCAGCGGCAATGGCCTCCGATAGTCGAGGAAACCCTCATCGAGCAGCGCCCCGTGCAACGCGAGCTTGCGTGTCGATACCTTGGACTTGAGCCGCTGATCGCGCGAGCGATGCTTTCGATGCGGTCTGGTCTGCGTCTCCGGTAATGCCAGCGCCGGGTGCGGTGGGAAAAGACGCCCCTCAGGAGGAAATCGGTTCTGGCCGCGGTGGTAGGCGCGATAGCGCGTGATCCAATCATACCCATGGGGATATTGTGTGACTGAAGCGGCGCTGGTGACCGCAGCCTGGAAATCTGCGATCCATGGGACGGCCAGCCGGTTGGCCTCACGTTCATTTCCAGTGCCGAGCGCTCGCGTCAGATTGGCCTTGCCGGTATGGGGCGGCGGCAGGTACGGCCGGAGCTCCGGAGGCACCACGATCCGAACTCGGTATTTTCCATTGACAATTTGGAGAAAAGGCATCGCTCGCATCCTTGTGAACTCCCGTGTTGGGCTCAAACCTGGACTTACACGGGATCATTCAACGGGGCAGAAAAGCTGAAGTTGAGGCTATCTCTGGTGCCCGATGCTTAGCGCTACTTGGTCTCGCCCACCACTTTTGGCGGCTGCGGCGAATGACTCACGCCTCCAATTCCGCGGGCTCGGCGGCGGCCTTCTCAGGAACCGGGGCTCCCCGCTGCCGCTCCGGCTCCTTGATGCGGAACCAGGCGACGTAGAGGGCCGGCAGGAACAACAGGGTCAAGAGGGTGGCGACGGCGAGCCCGCCGATGATCGCATAGGCCATCGGCCCCCAGAACACCTCCGGCGCGATCGGGATCATGCCGAGGATCGCGGCCGCTGCGGTCAAGACGATCGGCCGCAGCCGGTGGGTCGTCGCGTCGATCACGGCGTCCCAAGGATGCAGCCCGCGGGCGATGTCCACGTCGATCTGGTCGACCAGGATTACCGAATTGCGGATGATCATGCCGGAGAGCGCGATGACCCCGAGGATCGCGACAAAGCCCATCGGCGTATGGGTCGGTAACAAGGCGAGAACGACCCCGATCAGACCCAGGGGTGCGACGCTGATCACCAGGAACATCTTCTGAAAGCTCTGCAGCTGCACCATCAGGAGGAAGAGCATCAGAAAGATCATCACCGGAAAGACGACGACCACCGAGTTGAGGCCCTTGGCGCTCTCCTCGACCGTGCCGCCGGCCTCGATCCGGTCGCCGGCCGACAAGGTTGCGGCGAGGGCGGCGATCGCCGGCGCCAGCTGGGCATTGACCGTTTTCGCTTCGACGCCGGGTGCCGGATCGGCCTGGACCGTGACCGTCGGCAACAGGTCGCGCCGCCAGATCACCGGCTGCTGCAACCCATATCCGATGGTCGCGATCTGGCTCAGCGGCACGGTCTTGCCGCTGTTCAGCGAGACCTGCAGGTCCTTCAAGGTCTGCAGCGACTGGCGCTGCTCGGACGGGGCGCGGGCGACGGATTCGACCAGATAGATCGAATCGCGGACCTGGGTCACGCTGGTCCCGGTGACGACGGCGTTGAGCGCGTCGGCGAGCGAGGCCGAGCTGACGCCGAGCTGGCGGACCTTGTCTTGATCGACCTGGACCCGGAAGCTCTTCATCGGCTCGTTCCAGTCGAAATTGATGAGCCGCACGTTCGGGTTGCGTCCGATCGTTTCGGCGGTGCGGAAAGCCAGCGCCCGGGCCGCCTCCGGGGTCGCCGCGCTGACCCGGTATTGCAGCGGCCAGCCGACCGGCGGCCCCATTTCGAGCGGAGAAATCCGGGTCGTCAGATCGGCGAACTCGGTGTCGAGCGCCTTTTGCAGCCGCGCCTTGACGATTTCGCGCTCGTCGAGGCCCTTGGTGACGATCACCGCTTCGGCAAAATAGTCGTTGGCCAATTGCACATTGAGCGGCAGGTAGAAGCGGAATGCACCCTGCCCGACATAGAAGCTCCAGCGGTCGATGTCGGGATCGTCCTTGAGCAATTTCTCGAACCGCTCGACCATGGCCTCGGTCGCATAGATCGACGCATTCTGCGGCAGGGACAGATCGACGACCAGCTCCGGCCGGTCCGAGGCCGGGAAGAACTGCTGCTGAATGTACCCGTAGCCGTAGAGCGACGCGGCAAAGAGCGCGAGTGTGGCGGCGATGACGAGCCAGCGCAGGCGCAGGCAAAAGCGCAGGGTGGCACTGAAGATGCGCATCACCCGGCCGGGCTCGCCGTGGCCCTCATGCTTCTTCATCGTCCGCGGCAGGATCGTGACGCCGATCACCGGGGCGAACAGCACCGCGACGATCCACGACGCCAATAGGGCGACGGTGATGACGACAAACAGCGAAAAGCAATATTCGCCGGCGCCGCTCTTGGCGAAGCCGATCGGGATGAAGCCGGCGACCGTGACCAGCGTGCCGGTCAGCATCGGAAAGGCGGTTGTGACCCAGGCGTGGGTCGCCGCGTGCTCGCGGTCGACCCCGGCCTCGAGCTGCGAGACCATCATCTCGATCGTGATCATCGCGTCGTCGACCAGGAGGCCGAGCGAGATGATCAGCGCGCCGAGCGAGATCCGCTGCAGGCTGATCCCGGAAAACTCCATGTAGGCAAAGACGATCGCCAGCACGAGCGGGATCGAGCAGGCGACGACCAGCCCGGCGCGAATGCCGAGGCTCAGAAAGCTGACCGCGAGAACGATCGCGATCGCCTCCCACAGCGACTTGGTGAAATGATGGACCGATTCTTCGACCACTTTGGTCTGGTCGGCGACGAGATGCGGCTCGATGCCGATCGGCAGATTGGCGGTGATCGCCGCCATCTTGTGCTGGATCGCCTCGCCGAAGGTGAGAACGTTGCCGCCCTGAGCCATCGAGATCGCCAGCCCGATCGCCGGCTCGCCGTTGAAGCGGAACATCGGCTGCGGCGGGTCGGCATAGCCCTCCTTGATCGCGGCGACATCGGCGAGGCGAAAGAACTTGTCATTGGCAAAAAGATTGATGTTCTTGAAATCGGCGACCGAGGCGAAGGAGCCGGAAACCAGAACCGCAAACTTCTCCTTGCTCGTCTGCACGACCCCTGAAGGTGTGACCGCGTTCTGCTCGCGCAGGCTCTGGACGATGTCGTCGCGATTGACGCCGAGCCCGGCCAGCACCTTGGTATCGAATTCGAGGTAGATCCGCTGGTCCTGGGCGCCGATCAGCTGCACCTTGGCGGCGTTCTTGACGGTCAGGATCTGGGTGCGGGCATTTTCGACATAATCGCGCAGCTCGCGCTTCGAAAAGCCGTTGGCGGTGAACGCATAGATGATGCCGAACACATCGCCGAACTCGTCGTTGAAAGTCGGCCCGACGATCCCCTGCGGCAAGGTTCCCCTGACGTCGGCAACCTTCTTCCGGACCTGCAGCCAGATATCCGGGACATCGCTCTTCGGCGTCGTGTCCAGGAGGTTGACGTAGATCGTCGAAATCCCGGGCTTGGTAAAGCTCTTCAGGTAATAGATATAGGGCGTTTCCTGCAGCTTCTTTTCGAGCCGATCGGTGACCTGCAGCAGCGTGTCGTCGATCGTGGCCCCCGGCCATTGCGTCTGGACGATCATCGTCTTGATCGTGAAGGACGGGTCCTCCTCGCGCCCGAGCTGGCCGTAGGAGAGGACGCCGGCGGCGACAAAGGCGATCATCATGAACCAGACGAACGGGCGATGATTGATCGCCCATTCGGAGAGGTTGAAGCCGGTCATTGCCCGGCGCTCGCCGCCATCGGGCGGACCTTTTCGCCCGGTACCAGCTTCTGCACGCCGCCGGTGACGACGATCTCCCCCTTCTCGAGCCCCGAACCGACGACAAAGCTGTCGTCGCCATAGCGCGCTACCGTGATCGGCTTTACGGCCACGGTTCCGTCCGCGCCGACCAGCCAGACCGCGGGCTTGCCGCCCTGGTCGAACAGCGCGGTGCTGGGCAGCGAGATGAGTTCCGCCTGGTTTCTGGTGGCGCTGCCGATGACGCTGGCCCCAAGCCGCATCTGCGGCGGCGCCTCGGGCAGCGTCACCCGCACCGTAAAGGTGCGGGTCGCCGGGTCGGCCTGCGGCGAGACGTAGCGCACCTTGCCCTGGGTCGTGATCGCCGGGTCGCTGACCAGCTTGACCGTAATGGTCGGGTCTTTTTGCGGGTTCAACAGGTGGACTTCGCCGACGTTGAAGACGGCTTCGCGCTCGCCGGGCTGAGCCAGGCGGACGACCATCTGCCCGGCGGCGACGACCTGCCCGGCATCTTTGCCGACGGCGGTGACGACCCCGGCCTGGTCCGCCTTCAGCTCGGTATAGCCGAGGTTCTCATTGGCCTGGACGAGCTTGGCGCGGGCCGCCTTGTACTGCGCGGTGGCGGTCTGGAAGGCCTTGACCGCCTGATCGTATTTCACCCGGGTCGTGTGGCCGTTTTTCAGCAGCTCGCGCTGCCGGGTTTCCTGAGCTTCGCTGCGGTTCACCTCGGCTTCGGCCGCCGTGACGTCCGCCTCGGCCACGTTGACGCTTTGCCGGTATTGCTGCGGGTCGAGCCGGGCGAGGAGCTGGCCCGACTTGACGGCGGTTCCGACATCGACCGGGCGCTCCAGGATCTTGCCGTCGACGCGAAAACCGATATCGGCCTGGTAGCGGGGCTGGATCTCGCCGGTCAGCGACAACGTCTCGCCGCCCTGGCGCGGCTCGACGGTGACCGTGCGCACCGGCCGGATCTCCGGAGCTTTGGCTTTTTCCTCCTTGCCGCAGGCGGCCACGGCGAGGACGCCGGCGAGCGCCGCGAGGCCGGCGAAACCCGGCAGCGAACGGCGCAACAGCGCGATCCGCCGAGATCGGCTCGTTCCACCCCTCATCCCCGCCTCCTCGGATCCCGACGCTCGGCAGCGGACAATGCCGGGTCGGCGGCGGCTGCGCAATGCGAACGGCCGGCCTAGCGCGGCACTGCCCCAGCGAGATGAGGGGTGTCGTTCCACAGCCGGATCGCCGGCTCGGACAAATCGTGTTCGTAGCCGAGCATACTGAGGCTCGCGGTGCCGAGCAGCAGAAAACGCCCGGCGGCGGGTTCGAACCCGAGCCAGCGGGCGGTCAACACCCGCAGAATATGGCCGCTCGAAAACACCAGCACGTCGCCGCCGATGGTGCGCAGCCGGGCGACGACGCGATCGGCCCGGGCCCCGATCGCGCTCGGCGTTTCGCCGCCCGGGCAGCCGTCGCGAAACAATTGCCAGCCCGGGTTCTCCGCCAGGATGTCGGCCGTGCGGCGGCCCTCGTAACCGCCGTAATCCCATTCGGCGAGATCGGCTTCGACCGCGGCGACCGTCCCGAAGCCGGCGAGTTCGCAGGTCCGGATCGCACGCTGCGACGGGCTGGTCAGCACCGCGGCGAAAGCCGACCCGCGGAGCCGCGCGCCGAGAGCGCGGGCATGATTTTCGCCGCGCGCGGTCAAGGGCAGGTCGGTGCGACCGGTGTGCTGACCGGACAGGCTCCAGGCGGTTTCGCCGTGCCGCACCAGGGTGACGACCGGAAGCGCGCTCATAATGAGCTCCTCAAAGAGGCGCCGCACGCCGACGCCGGCGCCACAGGCGCCCGCCTTCGCGGATCTGCCAGATGCCGAGCACCGGCAGGCCGATCGTCAGGTCGCGGGCCCGCTTCAACAGCGACAAGGCGAGCGCCATTTCCGGCGTCAGGCCGAAGGCCGTGCCGATCACAATATAGGCGGCTTCCTGCACGCCGGCCGCGTTCGGGATCGCGAAGGCGAAGGTGCGGACCGCGTAGATTAGGCTCTCGATCACCAGAACCTGGCCGAAGGGCAGCCCCCGATGGGCCAGGCGGAGCGCCAGCCAAGCCTGCGACGCGAGGCTGAGCCAGCAGGCGAGATGCAGCATGAAGCCGACCTGGAGACGGGCCGGGCGCCGGTGGATTTCGCCGAGGGCGGTGCGCAGCGCCGCGGCACCGGCGGCGGCGCGTTCGGCCCAGCCCCGGCCGATGAACGCAGCGAGGCGATCGACCGGTCCGGAACCCCGCCGCTGGACGAGGATGAACGCCGTTGCACCCAGGCATGCCACGGCGAGACCGGCGGTCAGCGGCAACGCAAACGGCGAACCCGGCCGCAGATGGACGAGCCAGACGAGGCCGACGGCGGTATAGGCGAGCTTGGCCAGGAATTCGAGCGTGAGGTCGACAATCGTGCTCGCCGCCGCCATCGAGACCGGCACGCCGGCGAGCGCCACCGCGCGCGCACCGAGGATGCAGCCGCCGACCGGCGACAGCGGCAACACCTCCGATCCGGCATCGCGGACGAGACGCGCCCAGACGAAGGCCCGCAGCGGGGCGCGGGCGACGAGCCCGCGCCAGGCCATCGCCATGGTCGCGATCAGCGCCAGCTGGATCAGGCACACCGCGGCAAACCCGCCCCAGCCGACGGCGAGCAGCGAGCGGGTCACGGCGGCGGCGCCGAAGACGAGAACGAGCGCGGTCATCACCGCCACGCCGGCCAGCACCGCGATGATCGGAACCGCTTTCACCGGCGCCGGCCGCTTCCTCGCGCCGGAACGGACCGGCTCAGGACCGCAGGCGCAGCGCCTGGGCGAAGGCTTGCGGCACCGTCAGCTTCGGCGCCGCCGCGCATTGCCGCATCACTTTCTCGATGTTGCTGTCGATGCGGGTGACGTCGATGACCTGGATGCCGGTCTTGGCTGCCAGATAGCCGTAGTAGAACATCGCCGCCGCAGCGCGGTCGGCATCGGACGCCTCGAGCAGATCGGAGCAGCGCACCCGCTCGACATCCCAGTGCCCGGGTGCCACTTGCGCCTCGGAGGTCGCCGGGGCTTCCGCGGTGGGCTCGGACGCCGGCGCCGGCTGTTGGACGCAGGCCGCGCCGGCCAGGGCCAGCAGCGTGACGGCAAATCTGGTCTTCATCTGCACCTCTGTTTGGGCAACGGACGGCGCAACTCGACGGCCGCAGGTCAATAGCAGGCCCCGCTGCTGCGCGCCGTGCCGCGTCGGACGGCGCCGGCGACGCCGCCGATGGCGGCGCCGATCGCCGCGCCGCGCCCGGCATTGCCGCCGATCGCGCCGAACAACGCCCCGCCGGCGGCGCCGCGCGCCGCCCCGGCGAACGGCCCCGGCGTCACCTGATAACAGGGCGGCGGCGCATAACCCTGCCCATAACCCTGCCCATAACCCGCCCGATATTGGCCGTATTGCGCGTCGGCGACGCGCGGCAGCGCCGCGACGATCGACAGCGCGACGCCAACCATCAGAACCGATCGAGCCATGTGATACCGCTTGGCTGCCGCAAGAATGCCGCCGCTGCGGCGGGCGATGCTATACCGCGAGGTCTCGATGCCGCAACGGCCGTGGCTGCCAACGCCTGGCACCGGCCAGCCGCTCCCCGGATCGGTTGCAGCGACGCGCGGCGGCGGCGCGGAAATAGAGGTCCTACATTTCGGCGTATTTTCCCGCCTTCCATACATAAAAGACGTATTTCGGGTTGATGATGTCACCTTTCCCGTCCCAGGTCAGCGGGCCGACGACCGTGTCGACGGTCATTGCGTGCAACGCCTGCGAAAGATCGGCTTCCTTGACCGAATTCGCCTTGGCTGCAGCCGCGGAAAAGGCCTGAATTGCCGCGTAGGTATAGAGGGTGTACCCCTCGGGATCGTACCCTTGAGCCTTGAACCGGTCGACGACCGCCCTGGCCGCCGCCACTTTTCGCGGATCGGGGGCAAAGGTCATCAGCGTCCCTTCGCCCGCCGGTCCGGTAATCTTCCAGAACTCCTCGGTCACCAGCGCATCGCCGCCGATGAACTGCGCCTTCAAACCCTGGTCGCGCGCCTGGCGGACGATGAGGCCCGCCTCGGTCTGGTAACCGCCAAAATAAATCGCCTCGATGTTTGCCTGCTTCATCTTGCTGACGAGCGCGGTGAAGTCTTTGTCGCCCTGAGTAATCCCTTCATACATTGCCTCGTTTAGGCCGGCCGCATTCATCGCCTTCTTGGTCTCGTCGGCAAGGCCTTTTCCGTAGGTGCTCTTGTCGTGGATCACGGCGACGGGCTTGCCCTTGTAATGCTGCGCAAGATAGCTGCCGGCAACTTTTCCTTGGGCATCGTCGCGTCCGCAAGTTCTGAACACGTTTGTCCAGCCCTTCTTTGCCGCGTCGTCGGTCAGAGCCGGGTTGGTCGAGGCCGGCGTGATCTGCAGTAGGCCGGCCTCGTTGTAGACCGCCGATGCCGGGATCGAGGACGAGGAGCAGTAGTGCCCATCGACAAACACGACCTTTTTCTCGACCAGCAGATTTGCCGCGGCGACGGCCTGCTTTGGATCGCAGGCATCGTCCGCGATTTCGAGCGCCAGCTGCTTGCCGAGCACGCCGCCCTTGGCGTTGACGTCGGCGACCGCCATCTCGGCGCCGCGCTTCATCTGTTCGCCGAAGACCGCATTCGGCCCGGTGATCGGACCGGCCACCCCAATCGTGACGTCCTGCGCCGTTGCCGGGTCGATGCCCAAAACCAGCATCGCCGCCAAGAGGCCTGGAAGGACGAAGCGTTGCATGGGACCTCCTGTTGCGTTGCGAAGGCGAATTGGCGAAGCCGGTGCCGGCAATGTCTCGACGAATAGTGCGCGTTCTCCGGGTTCGAGAAAAGAGCGCGTTCGAGCTTTAGCCGCGATCGCATCGGCCAGCCTTGGGGCGCCAGCCAAACGGGCCGGCGCGCTCGTAGAGCCACGGGTATTGCTGCACCATCTTGCGCGCTCGGGTCAGGAAAAAGCCTGCCGCCATGATCGCGGCGAGAATCGCGGCGGCGATCAGCCACCCACTCGCGGAGATGAACACGGCGTCGAACAGGGCGAATAGCAGGAACCGGTCGGCGGCGGCGAGCAGCAGCGAAGCCGGCAGGATCTGCCATGCCGGCCGCCAGGCTTGCGCGATCGCCTGGCCGGTCAGGAACGCGGCGAGGCCGAAGAGCAGCACCGTCATCCCAAAGAATGGTCCCGCCGGTCCGCCGAGAGCCGGGGTCACGCGCGCCCCCCCTCGAGATAGGCTGCGCGCACGTCAGGGTTGGCGAGCAACTCGCGCCCGCTGCCCTGCAAGGTGATCCTCCCGGTCTGCATCACATAGCCGCGATGCGCGAGACGCAGCGCGTGATACGCGTTCTGTTCGACCAGAAACACGGTAACCCGCTGCTCTTCGTTGATCTCGCGGATCACTTCGAAGATCTGCTTGACGATCAGCGGGGCGAGGCCGAGCGAGGGTTCGTCGAGCAGCAACAGCCGCGGCCGGCTCATCAACGCGCGCCCGATTGCCAGCATTTGCTGCTCGCCGCCCGAGAGGGTGCCGCCGCGCTGCGTCTGCCGCTCTTCGAGGATCGGGAACAGCGCGAAGACGCGGGCGAGATCGTCGTCGAAGCACGCGGGGTCGGCGATCGTCGCGCCCATCTGCAGGTTCTCGAGGACGGTCATCCGCGGAAAGATGCGCCGCCCCTCGGGCGCCTGGGCGATACCAAGTCGGACGATCTCGAAGGTCGCGAGCCCGGTGATCTCGCGCCCATCGAACAGGATCTGGCCGCGCGCCGCCCGCGGCTGGCCGCACACGGTCATCAGCAGGGTCGATTTGCCCGCTCCGTTCGCACCGATCAGGGCAACGATCTCGCCCGCTTCGATCTCCAGGTCCACGCCCTTCAGCGCCTCGATACGGCCGTAGAAGGCATGGACTCCTGCGATCCTCAACATCACGACCGGTGCGCCTCGAGGTCGGCGGCCACGACCTGCGGCAGCGGCGCCGCCTCCTCTTCGCCGAGATAGGCTTTGATGACGTTGGGATCGGCACGCACCTCGGCCGGTGTGCCGTCGGCAATCTTGCGCCCGTAATCGAGCACGATGATGTGGTCCGAGATGCCCATCACCACGCTCATATCGTGCTCGATCAAGAGCATCCCGATCCGCTCCGCATCGCGGATCGCCAGCAACAGCTCGGTGAGTTCGGCGGATTCGCGCGCGTTGAGGCCGGCAGCGGGCTCATCCAGACACAACAATAGGGGTCGGGTGCACAATCCCCGGGCGATTTCGAGCCGGCGTTGGGCGCCGTAGGGCAAGGCGCCGGCCGCCCAATCGGCGCGGTCGGTGAGCCCCATCTTGTCGAGCCAGTAGCGCGCCCGTTCGATCGCCGAACGCTCGGCCAGGCGATAGCGCGGCGATCCGACCAGCCCGGCGATCGAGAACCGGCTCGCCGCCATCAACGGGTTGTGCTGGGCGACGATCAGGTTCTCCAGGACGGTCATACCGGCGAACAGCCGGATGTTCTGAAAGGTGCGCGCGACCCCGGCGCGCTGCGCGATGCGAAAACCGTCCATTCGTTCGAGCAGCATGGTGCGACCGCCGACCCGCATCGCGAGGCGGCCGGCGCTGGGCTTGTAGAAGCCGGTCAGACAGTTGAACACCGTCGTCTTGCCGGCGCCGTTGGGACCGATGATCGCGGTGATGTCGCGCGGATAGACGACAAAGGATAGATCATCGATAGCGATCAGCCCGCCGAAGCGCATGGTCAGATGCTCGACCTCGAGGAGCGGTGCCTGCCGATCGGCGGTTTGCGTCAAGCGGGCACCGGTTCCGGCGGCGGCAGCCGCAAGGAGGGCGCGCGCTGCGCGAGCAGACCGCGCGGCCGCCACACCATGATGCCGATCATCGCCGCGCCGAAGATCAGCATGCGGAATTCGGCGAAAGCGCGGCCGAACTCGGGCAGCGTCACGAGCAGGATCGCGGCGAGCACCACACCCAATTGGCTGCCCATCCCGCCGAGGACGACGATCGCCAGGATCGTCGCCGATTCTGTGAAGGTGAAGCTCTCGGGACTGATGAAGCCCTGACGGGTGGCGAAGAAGCAGCCGGCAAACCCGCCGAACATCGCGCCGATGCCAAAGGCGGAAAGCTTGACGTTTGTCGGATTGATGCCGAGCGCGCGGCAGGCGATCTCGTCCTCGCGCAGCGCCTCCCAGGCACGACCGATCGGCAGCCGGCGGATACGCAAGGTGAACAGATTGGTGATCAGCGCCATCGCCAGGATCACGAAATAAAGAAAGACGACGCGGTGACTGGGCGAGAACTCGATGCCGAAGAAGCCGCTGAATGTCGTCGCCCCATCCGGGGCCGAACGGGCGAACGGCATGCCGAAGAAGGACGGCCGCGGGATCGAGGAGATGCCGTTCGGTCCGCCGGTGACCGGCGACCAGTTTAACAGAACGATGCGGATGATCTCGCCGAAGCCCAGCGTGACGATCGCCAGATAGTCGCCCCGCAGGCGCAGTACCGGAAACCCGAGGACGACGCCGAAGCTTGCCGCGACCAGACCCGAGATCGGCAGGGCCTGCCAAAAGGTGACGTCGAAATTCTGAGCGAGCAGCGCGAAGGAATAGGCGCCGACGGCATAAAAGGCGACATAGCCGAGATCGAGCAGCCCGGCGAGCCCGACCACCACGTTGAGGCCCCAGCCGAGCATCACATAGATCAGCACGGTCGTGCCGAGATCGACGAGATAGCGCGAGGAGAACGGCAGGAACGGAAGCGCCACCGCGAACAGGACGCCGAGAACGGCGATCGAGCGGGTGCCTCGGGTGCCCCCAATCGAGCTGCCGGCCGAGCTGCGGGCGGGGACGCCCGCGCCGTGGCGGTGGCCGGCGAGGAAGTGACGGGCGATGACCAGCTGAGATCGGCCGATAAAGACAGCCAAGGCGCCGATGACGACCCAATCAAAACGGGTACGAATGCCGAGCCCGCCGCCACCGACATCGTAGGTCTCTAGCCCGACGAGCGGCAGTGCCAGCAGCACCGCGACCAGCGCCGCCAGCGCCGCATCCTTGAACACGGCTCCCCAGTCGAGACCCGACCGCGCCGAAGGTGCGACGGCAAGGCCGGGGAGGGTCGCCATCACACCTTCTCGAGCTCGGGCCGGCCGAGCAGACCGCTCGGCCGGAAGACGAGCACCAGGACGAGGATCACAAACACCGATACGTCCTTGTATTCCACCGAAAAATAACCCGACCAAAAAGCCTCGATCAGACCGATCAGAAGGCCGCCGAGCATCGCGCCCGGCAGCGACCCGATGCCGCCCAACACCGCCGCCGTAAAAGCCTTCACGCCGGCGAGAAAGCCGATGAAAAAGTCGATCACGCCGTAATAGAGCGTCACCATCATGCCGGCGACCGCGGCAAGCGCCGCGCCCATGACAAAGGTCAGCGAGATCACTCTGTCGACATCGACCCCGACGAGCGCCGCCATCTGCATGTCCTGCTCGCAGGCGCGCTGCGCGCGGCCGAGCGCCGTGGTCGCGATCAGGGTCGAAAAGCCGGTCATCAACGCCACGGTCAGCAGCATGATCAACAATTGCAGGTAGCTCAGCCGCACCGCGAACCCGCCGCTCTCGAACACCGTCAAGCCACCCTCGATGAGGGGCGGCATCGGTTTGCCGCGCGCGCCTTGCAGGATCTGCACGTAGTTCTGCAGAAAGATCGACATGCCGATCGCCGAGATCAGCGGGGCCAGTCGGAACGAGCCGCGCAACGGCCGATACGCCACCCGCTCGACCGTCCAGCCATAGACCGCGGTGAAGAACATCGTCACCAGCAGCACGATCGACAGCGCGAGCGGCACATAGGTGACGCCGGCCAAGCCCAGCACCAGGAAGGCGATGATCGCAATGAAGGCGCCGATCATGTAAATCTCGCCATGGGCGAAATTGATCATGCCGATGATGCCGTAGACCATCGTATAGCCGATCGCGATCAGGCCGTAGATCGAGCCGAGGGTGAGGCCGTTGATCAGCTGCTGCAGAAAATATGCCATTTGCCTCCGCTGCCCGCCGCTCTCCGCGATACCGCGCAGCTTATGCGCAAACGCGCTCGCGACCGCAAGGCGGGGCTCCGGGAGTTCGGGTTCATCGTCGCCGCCGCGCCCGGGCTCGACATCCGATTGTCCGGGAGCGTGCGAGTTGCGCCGCGGAAGGCGCCGCCGGCCGCGGCCGGCGGCCGGCGGCGGATGCCGACGCCTACCGGCCGCAGGCGATGCTAACAAGATACAGAACGAAGTAGGGCGGAATAGCGCGCAGCGCGCATTCCGGTCCCCGGACTTGATCCGGGGATCGGCCTCGGCGGTGCCGGAGATGGCGGAATGCGCTCCGCTGTTCCGCCCTACGGATTTCAACTGCGCCGGCGGCTGCCGCTGCCCGCCGGCCGCCCCCGGATCGGTTACAGCGGGATGTTGTCGTGCTTCTTCCACGGATTGTCGAGCCGCTTACCGCGCAGCATGGCGAGCGCCCGGCACAGCCGCCGCCTGGTGTCGGACGGTGCGATCACGTCGTCGATAAAGCCGCGGCTCGCGGCGACGAACGGGTTGGCGAACTTCTCGCGGTATTCCTCGGTCCGCGCCTCGATCGCGGCACGGTCGCCGAGATCGCCGCGAAAGATGATCTCGACCGCACCCTTCGGTCCCATCACCGCGATCTCGGCCGAGGGCCAGGCGAAATTCACATCGCCGCGCAGATGCTTCGAGCTCATCACGTCATAGGCGCCGCCATAGGCCTTGCGGGTGATCAACGTGACCTTCGGCACCGTCGCCTCGGCAAAGGCGAACAACAGCTTGGCGCCGTGCTTGATGATGCCGCCATGCTCCTGAGCGGTGCCCGGCAAAAATCCCGGCACGTCGACGAAGGTCAAGATCGGGATGTTGAAGCAATCGCAAAACCGGACAAAGCGCGCCGCTTTGCGCGAGCTGTCGATGTCGAGGCAGCCGGCCAGCACCATCGGCTGGTTGGCGACGATCCCGACCGTCGAACCTTCGATGCGGGCGAACCCGATCAGGATGTTGCGGGCGAAGTCGGGCTGGATCTCGAAGAAGTCGAAATCGTCGACGACCTTCAGGATCAGCTCCTTCATGTCGTAGGGCTTGTTCGGGCTGGCCGGCACGAGCGTATCGAGCGACGGCTCCGTCCGCTCGCGCGGATCGGCGCTGGGCCGCATCGGCGGCGACGCCCGGTTCGACGCCGGCAGAAAATCGACGAACCGCCGCAGCTCGATCAGCGCCTCGACATCGTTGTCGAAGGCGAGATCGGCCACACCCGAGCGCGTCGTGTGGGCCACGGCACCCCCCAGCTCCTCCTGGGTCACGGTCTCGTGGGTTACCGTCTTGACCACCTCCGGGCCGGTGACGAAGAGATAGGAGGTGTCCTTGACCATGAAGATGAAATCGGTCATCGCCGGCGAATAGACGGCACCGCCGGCGCACGGCCCCATGATCATCGAGACCTGCGGCACGACGCCGGAGGCCAGAACGTTGCGCTCGAACACCTCGGCATAGCCGGCGAGCGAGGCGACCCCGTCCTGGATCCGCGCCCCGCCCGAATCGTTGAGACCCAAGACCGGGGCCCCGACCCGCATCGCCTGGTCCATGATCTTGCAGATCTTTTCCGCGTGCGCTTCGCTCAGTGAGCCGCCGAACACGGTGAAATCCTGGCTGAAGACAAAGACCAGGCGGCCGTTGACCGTGCCGTAGCCGGTGACGACGCCGTCGCCCGGTATCTTCTGCCGGTCGATGCCGAAATCGTGGCTGCGGTGCTCGACGAACATGTCCCATTCCTCGAAGGAACCGGGGTCGAGCAAGAGCTCGAGGCGCTCGCGCGCGGTCAATTTGCCGCGGCCGTGCTGGGCCTCGATGCGGCGGGCGCCGCCGCCCGCCCGCGCCGCCGCCCGCTGTTGTTCCAGGCGGTCGAGAATATCCATCAGGGCGCCTCGCGACCGGTCTTCAGGCGAGATAGCATCGGCGGCGGCAGGGCGCCAGCGTCGCAACCGAATTCACCGTCGGTGCCGAGCCGTGCGGGTTGTCGCGGCGGCGCGTCCGATGACGGCTTCGCGCCGAAACCGGCGTTCCGGCGACCTACCGAACGCCAACATCGGTTCCCGTCTACGACAGGTTTAGACAGGTCCCGGCGCCCGCTCCGCGCGATCCGATGAATTTTTAGGTTAATGTGATATGGTTCACATCGGGTGTCGCCAGCAGGCACCCATTGATTTTCGATGTCGTCGAACTGGAGCGCGCTACGCCAGCTCAGCTCCGTCCCAGCCGATCATCGGTCAAGGAGAGTAACATGAACATTCTGTCGGAGCAAACCTTCTGGATCCTCTCAGGCTTAATATTGTTCGTGATCGCTTGGGTTCAATTCAATACACCTCCGACAAACCGATCGAGCACCACATTCCTACTTTTTTATAGCGGGGTAGCATTTTATTATTCTTTGCTAGTTGCTCTTTGGTTGATCGTCGTTCTTATCTTGCACGGTACAGGGGCGGGGCTTAGCGGAGTGGGCCTTGCCATCAGCAGTTCGCTGAAAACAAACAAAGAGCTTGCCGGAGTGGTGCCATTTGTCGCGGTACTCATGATCGCGGTAGCGTCCCGATTTAAAAGTCTTCGGAATATCGACACAACCGCTAGATCGCTCTGCATAGCCCTCGCTGCCATTCCGAGGCAAGCAGACGATTTGGCGACGGAACTCGCAAAGCGCGCAGAATTCCGTGTTGTTGATCTACGGCTGAAAAAAGACATTTCTGATGAAATCAAAGGAACCATCGGCTCTGCTGCGCTTAGTTTTGAAGACGACGCTACGATACCGTCTCGCCTCCCCCGAGCCGTGGCACTATATTGGTTATTTGTTATACCTTTCGACCCGGGTCGACAATTTGGTTTTCCTACCAATGCGGCAGCCCAATCAACGTATACTCGTATTATGCGGCTAAACGATAGAATTGTCGTTAATGCGAGAGCCGTCTACGATTCTCTGATTGAAGCGTCTCATGAATATTTCTCTATCACCACAAAAACACGCAAGATGGAGGAACGGGTCACTCACCGGACGCAGGAATTGTCGTTGCTGGTTTGCAATTTGATAGCTCGGTATGTACTCTCGAACAACATCACAGTGGGCCAACGCCGCCGACGTCTGGCTCGAATGGGATTTGTCAATTTTGAGGATCACCCGTCTGCGTTTAGTCGTGATCAGTGGATTGCCACAATCGTGGCGATTATCATACTATTCGCACTTCTTTCGGTCGTGGTCCCGGGTGGACAGCCGTTTCCGCTTCTGCTTCTGTATTCCGTTCTGGGCGCCGTGCAGCTCGGCATAGCGTCCATTGCTGGGACAGTTGTTGCCCAACGGTTTGTCCGTCGCGACAGGGCGCAGTCGCTGCGTATTCCTCCTTTCGGGGAGCTTCTGATCGCAGTACTAGTTGTAGTCGCGCTTTGTGTCGCGCTGAGAATCTCATGGTTTTTGGTTCCGATGTTCATAAAGAACGGCCAGATCGATCTTCAACGATCCATCGATATTTTTGTGGAACGTTGGCCATTTCTCTTAAATCCAATTGCGTGCACGATAACTATTGGCGTATTGTGTAGCTATTTAGGGAATTCGAGCTGGAGCCGCACTCGCTTGTCAACTC
Organism: uncultured Alphaproteobacteria bacterium; assembly: GCA_963772295.1. GTDB lineage: Bacteria > Pseudomonadota > Alphaproteobacteria > ATCC43930 > CGMCC-115725 > AP-15. The sequence continues at coordinate 372,362 of CAVYWO010000012.1, read as the reverse complement.
TGGGCGGCACTTTGAACGGTGTCGCTTTCGCGCTCACCGGGCTCCTGATGAGCCAGTTATTACCCGAGGCATTTATGCCTCATTTCAAGTCGCACCCCGAGTGGACCGATGTCGTTGTGATGGGGATGAATGGAGCGGCCGGAGCAGTTCTCGGGGCTATTATTCTTGCGATATTTCCACGGTCAGTAGGTCAGGAGCGAGGGGTGATCGAGGAAATTGGCTCAATCCGTTCAGGAGTTGATGGCTCATCGTTACTCGGGAGCCCCACACAGAAAAGGTCGAGCGCGATCACAGCCGGAATGGGCGCGGTCTCGGCGCTGGAAATCGGTGGTTATACAGAAGAGGCTGCAAAAGAACTCGAGGGACGTTATGTCTGCTTTCGGCCTAGCTTCAGCGATGCAGGAACAATTACTGCGTATTTAGTGATAATTCGGTGGGATGAAACGCATGTGTGCTTGACATTCGAGGAGCACAGCAGGCCGGATGGAGCTCATACCCAGAGAGGGATGGTATACCTTCCCAATGGTAAGCCGTTCTTGAGCTTGATGACCATAGACAAAGGCAGCGTACGGCTACTGATGGTATGCCGACCAGTAGAAGGAATTGCACGGGGCGTCATACTAACGCTCTCTACGCCACGTGGCACGCATTTTATACCGGTGGCGGCGCCGGTAGTATTGAGACGCCTGGGAGAAGAGACGCCGACGCTCGGGTTCGTGCGTCCGGATATGCCGGATTACAATCTCTATTATGTGCAACTTACCAGTGTTGTACCAGATTTCGGAAACTTTGTATTTCCGGCCCTTGACCCGGCGGGCCGCGCCGGCCCCGGTAGGTCAGAAGGCCAGGATCCGGCGCGTCCTCGCCGCGCATCACGGGCTAATAAAGAGGCCAGATCGCCGGCGAGCTAGACTAGAGGCGTCATCCATCAGATGCGAGCGGAAGCCTGACCACTGCTATTGGTCCGCTATCTGTTTTGGGGCAACTGCGGGCTATACCGGCTCCCGAGGCACCGGCGAGGTCCGACCCCCCGCGGCAAACCCTGCTGCCATCGGCTCCAGAGCGCCGAAAGCGGACTAGTGGTAGGCACGTGCACCTAAGTCAGCAGTCGCTCCACGGGTGCACAACTATAGACCGGATCGAAGCTTCTTCACCAGCATTTCTCCGATCCACTCGATGCCGACATTCAGCGGGATATAACCGACTGTCGGCAGCAATCCTTCGAGCTCGATGTCATGAACCCGGATAGGAAGAATGTACTCATTGCCTCTCTCCTCAAGTGCCCTCGCTTGCGCGCTGCGGGCCTCGTGGATCGTCCACTTGCGATCGCGATACTCCTCAGAAACGAATATCACGCAGAAGCGGGCTCGTTTGCGGAAAATCTCATCGAAGAAGACAGTGAGATTCTTTCCCCCAGAGCTGCTCCGCGTAGAAGTTGTCGTAAAAGACATCATATCCTGCCTTGCGCACGATTCCGGCCAGCTTCTCGGCCTCCGCGCGCTCGGTGCCCGCAAAGGAAATGGCGACGTCGAACGCGTCGGGCAACGTAGAAGGTGTCGCCGCCGTGGCCTTTGCCTTTCCCGCGCGCAGAACATTGGAGGCGATATCGGTACGCATGCGTGTGCCGGCCTTTTCGAATGGCAGGAAGGTCATCCCGACGACTTCTACCGCGGCGTTGGCAGCTAGGAGGTTCTCAATGGCAGGCGAGAATTGGGCTTGGTGGGCGTCAAAACAACGGTGGGCGTACTCAACATTTCCGCTCCATGGATCATCGTCGCGGGCCTCCAATCTTAAAGTGCGAAAGCAGCAGCCTTCAAAATCGAACTCGGGGCAATCGTCGAAATCTTTTAGACCGAGGTAGGAGAAGACGCTGTGAAGCTCTGACGAGATCGGTGTGTGCTTCGGTCGATAATGCGTGACGAACGCCCCCTCGCCCCCGGTGTCAATGAAGGTAAAGCGAAAAAAGAATTGCTCGTCCTCCGTCGCCTTCATGGTGTCCTTCTTCATAGCCGTATGGCCGTCGCCGAAGGTTGCTTGATAGCCGCGTCGCTCTGAACCTTGGCTCCTGCCGAAGTAAAAGCCCCATCCTTCGGGCTGCGGCAGCATAAAACCGCAAGCGAGAAGCCCATTTTGCGCCTTCTCAAGATACCCAAAGCCCGCATTGAAGGCGGTAGCAAACTGTTGGAGGTCAAATTCTTGAAGGACTTCGTGACTATAACAGCGTTGGAATTCCGTAAAGTTACACTGGTCGTTTCGCCGGAACCCGAGATAAGCCAGCCAGTCGGTTGCTTGCAGTCCGGCGGTGGAGAATGATGTTGGACTCACGTGGAGGGTGAACCACTTGTCGCTCTTACCTGCCTGCAATGCGGCTAAGACTATCTGAGCGCGGCCCGCATTAAGGCGGTCAACGACTTCGGTCTTGAGCGCGCGGTGATGGTCCCTGCCAGACATTTCAATTCTCGACGCCGAGATATCGATAAGATGGTGCGAGCTCACCAACCCGTCCAGGCCTGTTTCGCATCTCGGCAACAAACGACGGTCAGCATTTTGCTCCTGGCTAATGACTGCACCGGCAGCGAATCGCGTGTCGCGGAGGACTAACGTGGACGATCCCTTTGGGCAACTGTGGGCTATACCGGCTCCCGAGGTACCGGCGAGGTCCGACCCCGCGGCAAACCCTGCTGCCATCGGCTGCAGAGCGCCGAATCCGGCCGTTCGCGAGGCCGCGACCGAATTGGTAAATTTGACCCAAAGCGGTCGTCGGGGGCAAGCCCTCGGTTCGGAGGATTCTATCGTCGTATCTGGATCGCCGAAGCGCTTTCGCGCGCTGTCGCTCGCTTTTTACCGCTCGCCCATTGACGGCGTAATTATACTCCGATCCTATGAGCAGCCGCTTCAAGCCGACGAGGTAATTCGGTGATTGAACCCCTCTTTCAAGAACTCAAATCAACTCTTGACCGTTGTCTCGCCTCCGGAAAACTGATGACGCCTGCGCAGATCCAGCAGCAGACGGAATTAGTCCGCGATCGCTTCGGCCCGGCCGTCCTGCGTCAGCTCGACGACGAAGCGCTCCTGAAGCTCATGCATGGTCGCGACGACCCCGAACACAGATGCCTCATGTATTGGCTGGAGTTCAAGAACGACGAGGAATTCGCCGGCCATAGTTTCGGTGGGATTGGCGGCGGGCATGCCATGAAGTACGGGATCTACCAGCGCCAGAGCGATCAGGAATGGATGGGCGGATCGGCCATGGCCCCGCGCGTCCTGCCACTCGACGAGGCGGTGGCGATCGCGCGCCGGCAACGGGACGAACTCCTGGCCGGCGATGCTGTGCTCGCTGCGCTGGACCCTAACGACGCGTCCGACGAAGCCTACGCCCGGGTGCAAGCCGCGATGGAGAGAGCGGCACCGGAACTCTCCCGTGGCACCTGGGCCCACAAATATTGGTTTCTAACCCACCCGGACCAGCTGGACGATTTTCACAGTCCGCGCTGGCAGCGCTTCCACTTGATCAAGCTCTTGCAGATGCCACCCGATAAGATCGGCATTTTGGATGGATCGGCACCGCGCTTTATTTGCGCTGGCCGCTTTGTCACGGCCGCACGCGAGCTTCGCGTCCCCGTCGATACCTTCGATGGTGTTCTCAACGAGCGCAATGGCGCCTTACATCGCTACTGGAAAGTAGGCACAACTGAAGGCAGCACCGGCGAAAGTCAATGGCCGGCGATGCGCGATGGCGGTTACGTTTCGATCGGATGGCCGAAGCAGATCCCCGATCTGTCCAGCCAGATCGGCGGTGATCGCGCTTCGACCAAGGCTCAAATACGCGATTGGTTGCTTCCGCTGTGGCCGACGAATCCCGGCGTGGCGACGCGGAAGGCAGGCGAAATCCTGAACTTCGCCGACGTGATGGCCGAAAATGACCTGGCGATCGCCTGCGAGGGCCAAAATGTACTTGGGGTCGGACGGGTTCGGAGACCTTATGAATACGACCGCAATCTCCCATTCCCTCACAAACGCCCGGTCGAATGGCTGCTGCTCGAACCGTGGCAGATGCCCGAGCCGGAAGGGCCGCGCACGACGGTATTCGAACTCGGCAAGAGCGCAGCGAATTTACTTGAGCTCGAGCGGCACCTCTTCCGCCGAGACCCGGTCGCACCCTCCCTCTATGCGACGACAGCACATTCCGCGAGCGCGGGCGGACCCTTACCCGACTTAGATCCGCTGGCGGCACGCATCGAGGTCATCCTACAGCGGAAAGGCCAGGCAATTCTGTATGGCCCGCCTGGAACCGGCAAGACCTACCACCCGCTCAGGGTTGCGTCAGAAGTTGCGGCCCGTCGGCGCTTCGGCAAGACATTCGCCGCACTATCAGAGGCGGAGCGCTCGCAAGTGGAAGGTCCCGATGGCTTGGTGCGCCTTTGCACATTCCATCCTGGATATGGCTACGAGGATTTCATGGAGGGGTTGCGGCCCCAGACTGTCAATGGCCAGATGGTGTTTGAGGCGCGGGACGGTATCTTCAAGCATCTCTGCCACGATGCCGCCAAGGAGCCGAGCCGAAGCTTTTTTCTGGTCGTAGATGAGATTAATCGCGGTGACGTACCGCGCATCTTCGGCGAACTGATCAGTGTGATCGAGCACGACAAGCGGGGCAAACTGATCACACTGCCGGTCACCGGATCGACCTTCGCGGTTCCGGCAAATGTGTTCCTCCTGGGCACGATGAACACGGCCGATCGATCCATCTCCTTGCTCGACACGGCCCTCCGGCGCCGGTTCGGCTTTGTCGAACTGATGCCGGATAGTTCCCAGCTCGCCGGTAAGAAGGCGGGCGACCTGCCGCTGGCAGCCTGGCTCGAGGCGCTCAATGCACGGCTACGACAGCACCTTAAACGCGACGCCAGAAACCTTCAAATCGGCCATGCCTATTTGCTTCGTGTCAATTCATCCGCGGAATTTATCCGCATCGTGCGCGACGAGATTATACCCCTTCTTGAGGAATATTGTTACGATGACTTTGAAACGCTGAAAAATATCTTGAATCTCTCGCTCATTGACTCCAACGCGGGACGCATCTCGGGAGGAGATGTTCGAGCCGAACCGCGAAGCGGAGTTGATCCAGGTTTTGCGCTTTGAGGAAATGCAACCGGTAGAGCTCGCTCAGCTAGCCGCCGGCGAAATTGTTCCGGACGAAACTGGCAGCGAAGAGACTGACACCGCCGAAGACGATGACCCTTCCAATCCCACCCCCTGACACTGCACCCACTCTGGTTGAATTGACCGAGTGGGCGCAGGTCGGGCCCGCGCAGTTCCCAACGCTTGCCGATCGGTCGCTCGCCGAGAACGTGTTATCTCAGCCGTTGGCCGAGGCCCTGCGAAATCGCCTAGATATCCGTCGCTCGTACCACGGGCTGGAAATCACCAGCACCTCATTCGTCGGGCGTGTCGACGTCGGACGTCTGCGCATTGGGATCCGGCCGAAGTTGCCTGCGATGCCGCTTACGCGGCTCTTGCGGTACGCATATGGTCTCCGCGATATCGCCACGATCGAAGAAACGCACGCTCCGACCTCGCGCCACGGCCTCCACGATCTGCTGATCGCGATGCTGGCCAATGAGGTTGAGGAACTACTTCACCGCGGCCCAGCGCGGCGCTACGTGCCGATCACGGACCATAGCGACAGCCCGCGCGGGCGTATTCTAATAGACCGGGTGGTCCGCAACGGCGGCGTAAGGGAAGCAAGGTTGCCTTGCCGATATTTCGATCGCCACGCCAATTGGCACCTGAACCAAACGCTCCTTTCAGGCCTCGACACGGCGGCTCAGATGACGGACGATCGGGATTTGCGCCGCCGGGTGCACAGGCTCGCCGCCGGATTCGGCGAGGTCGAGCGGAAGACGCGGCTTTTCAAATACGATATCGATCGTGCCGAGCGCGGTTTGACCCGGCTGACAGCGGCAAATGCGCCCGCGCTTTCAATCGTTCGGCTGCTGCACGGTATGCTGGGACTGGGGTTCGAGCCCGAGGACGCGTTAAACCGCACGCCTGGTTTCCTCTTTGATATGAATCGGTTTTTCCAGCGCCTACTCTCCCGTTTCCTGCACGACAATCTGATCGGCGCGCGCATCGAGGACGAGTGGGCGATCCGCAACATCTTCGTATATGCGACGGATGCCAATCCGAGGCAGCGTACCGCGCCTGCGCCGCGGCCGGACTTTGCTCTCTTCCGAGACAACTCCTTGCGCGGGTTCCTTGACGCGAAATATCGCGACATCTGGGATCGGGATTTTCCCGCCGAGTGGCTCTACCAGCTTTCGATGTATGCCCTCGCTTCGCCAATTCGCCTGAGCGTAATGCTCTACGCCTCGATGTTCGCAGGGGCGAGAGATGAACAGATAGACGTTCGGTCACCGATGCATGGCATGCCCGGCGGCTCTGCATCCGTCATCCTCCGGCCGGTCCCGCTGCTTCGTCTAGCCGAGCTTCTTGCCCCGGACCAGACCATGAGCCTGGCTTCGGAGCGACGGCGAATGGCGGGCGAGCTAGTGGCTCCTTGCGCTGGCAAGTTGACGCGGAGGAACCGGGCTAGGGAGATTGGAATTGCCTGATTGCGGACCAGAAATGGCCGATCACCACCCGAGCTCGCCGTTGCTCGCTCCTAGGCGGAATGGCCCTTAAGGGGCAGAACCGGCTGTTGCGGCTGGGCCGAAGCAAGCGGACGGTATGGGTCCGCATGCGGTAATTGAAACTGGGGCAGTATCGCCGAGCCGCGCGGGTTGTCGCGGCAGCGCGCCGGGGTTAACCTCGCCATGGCAACGGCGGGGCGCGGCAGAGGATGAGCGAGCCGATCAAGGTGTTCTGGCAGCCGCATTGAACGAGCTGCCTCAGGGTCAAGGAATTCCTCTCGGTCCGTGGGATCGAGTTCCAATCGATCAACGTGATGGCCGACGCCGCCGGCCGCGACGCCCTGCTCCGGCTCGGCGCGCGCTCGGTGCCGGTCGTGGCGCAAGGCGACCGTTTTGTCTTCGCCCAGGTGATCGGCGATGTCGCCGCGTTTCTCGGGCTCGACGCGCGACGCGAGCCGCGGCTGCCGCCGGCCGAGCTGGCGGCCCGCTGTGATCATGTGCTCGCAACCGCGGTCCGGCTGATCCGGCAGATGCCGGACGACAGGCTGGAAAGCCAATTGCCGAACCGGCCGCGTTCGTGGCGCCTCTTGCTGCACCACGTCTTTCAGATCGTGACAGCTCATCTCGACCTCGAGGAAGAGGGCGTAAGTCTGAGCTACGAACGGCTGACCCAGCCGCCGCCGCCCGAGATGCGGACGAGCGCCGCCATCGCCGATTTCGGCGAGCGCGTGCGCCGCCGGCTTGCCGGCTGGTGGCGGGGCGCCGCGGGCGGAGATTTCGCCGGGCCGGTGCCGACCTATTTCGGGGAAACCTCGCGCCACGAGATGTTCGAGCGCACCGTCTGGCATGCGGCGCAGCATACCCGCCAACTGGCGTCGCTGCTCGAACAGGCCGGCATCGTTCCCGACCGCCCGCTCTCCGGCGACGACATTCGCGGCCTGCCGCTGACCGAGCGCATCTGGGACGAGGTCTAGCGGCCTACGCCGCCTCGTAGCCCGGAGTGGCCAGCATCGGCGGGTCGGCGACCTCGACCAGGGCACTCCGGCCGAAGCCGTTGAACCCGGTCCGCAGACAGGCGCCGTAGGCGCCGAGTTGGCCGAGCTCGACCCAGTCGCCCTCGCGCATATCCGCGGGCAGCGGAAACGGCCCGTTCATCCGGTCGGCGCTGTCGCAGGTCGGCCCCCAGAGCGCGAAATCGGCCGCCGGCGGCGCCGTCCCGGTCGCTTCGCCGAGACGCAGGCGGCGCACCGGGAAACGCCAGCCGAGGGCGCCGGCATCGCTCAAATTGCCGTAGACGCCGTCGTTGACGAACAACCTGTCGCCGCGGCGCGACTGCACCTGCACGACGACCGAGCCGCCGCCGGCGACGAGCGCGCGCCCGGGCTCCGCCCACAGCCGAACATCCTCGGGAAAGGCGCGCGACGCCTCGGTGATCGCGGCGACATAGGCGCCGAGCGGCGGCGGCACGCTCTCTGGATAGCTGACCGGAAACCCGCCGCCGACATCGACGATATCGACCGCGACCCCGGCCCGCGCCACCACCGCGGCGGCGAGCGCCAGGGCCCGGGCATAGGCGGTGGGGTCGAGGCATTGCGAGCCGACGTGAAAGGAGACGCCGAGGCGGGCGGCGTGCGGCCTCGCCAGCCGCAGCAATTCGGCGGCGGCCTCGGGGGCGGCGCCGAACTTGCCCGACAGATCGTAGACCGCGTCGCCCCGGGGCAACGCCAGCCGCACAAAGAGCCCCAAGCGCGGCGGCGCGCCGACCAGCCCGACCGGGACCGTCTCTTGCCGAAATCTTGGCCAGCTCGTCGCCGCAGTCGAGGGTGAAGTCGGTGACCCCATAGCGGTGAAACGCCTCGCGGATCGCCGGCCGCGCCTTGACCGGGTGCATGAAATGGGCCGCCGCCGCCGGGCAGAATTTGCGGACGAGCGCCACCTCGGCGAGCGAGGCGCAGTCGAAATGCCGGATGCCGCCGGCCGAGAGCGCGCGCAGCACGCGCGGCTCGGGGTTGCACTTGACGGCGTAGAGGACGTCGCCCGGGAAGGCGTCGACAAAGCGCCGCGCCGCGGCGGCGATTGCCGCCGGGCGCAGGCACAGCAACGGCTCGGTCGGCCGCAGCCGGGCGACGGCGGCATCGACCGTGGGCAGAACGGGGCGCGCCGGGGCGCGATTGGGGACGAGGCGGATCTTCGCCATCGCACGATCCTCCGATCCGGGAAGCGACACCCGCCCCCGGCGCGCCGGCGGCCGGTGCGGGATGACCGATCAGGGTTGGGAGAGCGCCGGGGCCAGCCGCCCCGGAGCGTTAGCGGATCGTGGGCGAACTTCGCAGCGCGTGCCGGACCATAGCCGTTTCCCTTAAGGACGCCGGCCCACGGGTGGCCGGCTCGACCGAAAGAGACGCGTTACGTCGTAGCGGCACCCTGCGATCCCCGGAACGGCCCGCCAAGCTTGCGCCGGCGAAGGCCGGGGGCCGGCCGTCCGGGGAGGGTCCTAGGCACGTGCGATTGCGTCGGCGCGTTAGATGGGCGAGCGGAGCGCCGATACAAGGAGATTTTTAGAAGGAGATTTTTGCTGCTTCAGTGGCGGGCCGGCGGGGCGAGCTGGGCGAGGTAGTCCCAGGCGATGGTCGCGGCGGCGAGTGCGGTGATCTCGGCCACGTCGTAAGGCGGCGACACCTCGACCACGTCCATCCCGGCGAAATCGATGCCGGCAAGACGGCGCAGGATCGCCCGCGCCTGCCAGGTGGCGAGCCCGCCGACTTCGGGCGTGCCGGTACCGGGGGCAAAGGCCGGATCGAGCGCGTCGATGTCGAACGTCAGATAGGCCGGCCCTTCGCCGACGACCCGGCGCACCGCTTCGGCGACGGCGGCGGGGCCGGTTTCGTGCACCTCCTCGGCGCTGACGATCCTCACCCCTTTGCCGCGGGTCCAGTCATGGACGGCGCGGTCGAGCGGCGAGCGGATGCCGATCTGGATCATGCGGCGCGGGTCGACGAGACCCTCCTCGATCGCGTGATAGAACGGCGAGCCGTGGCCCCAGACGAGACCGAAGCTCTCCGGCCAGGTGTCGACATGCGCGTCGAAATGGACGAGCGCCAAGGGGCCGGTGCGGCGCGCCAGCGCGCGCAACAGCGCGAGCGTGATCGTGTGGTCGCCGCCGAGCGCGACGAGATGGTTCAAGGGCGCCGCCTGCGCCTCGATCTGCGCCAGGCTCTTGAGGATGTCGCCATGGGCGATGCGGAAATCGCCGATATCGGCGAGGCCAAGCACCGCCGGATCGCGCCCATTCGCCGGATGCTCGCCATCGACCAGCATGCGGCTCGCCTGGCGGATCGCGGCCGGCCCAAAGCGGGCGCCGGGCCGGTTCGAGGTGCCGAGGTCATAGGGAATGCCGGCGACGCAGATCGCGGCATCGACGCCCGAGCGCGCGACGCCGAGAAACGTCGGGCGGACGGCAAAAGTCGGTATCGAAGTCATGGGATTCGATTTAAGACTATGATGGCGAATATCAATATGCGAGAAATCTTCGGCCGCGGCCGGGCAAAACCCGGGCCGGCGGCAGCCCCGTCAATCCTGGATTGCGCTTGTGCCTCTATTTCGGGAGCCCCGGCGGCAGCCCCTTACTCCTATCGTTCAGACGCGTTCGAGGGCCGGGGCCGATTGCGGGTCAGGCGGCGGCAGCGGGCCGGGTGGGCCTCGTCGCCGCTCGAAATGGCGGATCGGGCGTCTGCGACGATCGTATCGGGACAGCCCTGGCCGATCGCGACATCACCGGCAAGATCGCGGTGCGGGCGGTTGTTGGCCAGCCGATCATGCTCATGACGACGCCCGGTCCCTTGCCCGGGCAAATACAGTTCTGGGCGATCACCAATTCGGCGGGCAATCTCTCCGCAGGAGACGGAACGGTTGATGAGAACACTCAGACTTCGCCGAGCCGGCGACGCCGATATTCCTTTGGATCAAGCCCGGCGCCTATCGGCATAGAGTATCAATTCGCCCTCCCGGACGGCACCGCCGGGCGGGCGCAAACATCTTTCTCGGTCGAAATCCAACGCTGAGGCTATCGAACGCGGAACGTCCGGCATCGGCGGGCTGCGACCCGCGAAAACAGGTGCAGCAGCTCGGCCGCTGCACCGCTCGGATCGCGGCAAGCCGAAGGTCATCCCGGCGGCGGAACTCGAACGCTGCCGGGAGACGACTGCGGCGATGAAGGCCCGGCAACGCACCCAGGGTGCAGCGATCTCGGTCAGAAAAAAGGGCTCGCCGCCCGACGAACCGGACCGGGGGCCTTCGAGGCAATGACTTGGGGTATTACTTGGTCGGTGCCGCCAAGAACCCGAATTGCCGCATCAGGGTCGCCATGTCCCAATATTCGACGACGTGAATAATCTTTCCGTCTGAGCATTCGAAAACAGACACCCCTGGAACCTTCATGACTTTGTTCGAGGCTGGCATTCCCGCATGTCGCCCTTTTGGGTGCCTGTTGCAATCCACTCCGCCGTCCCTCGGTGGTCAGCAACGATAACCGAAGTAGGGGTTAAGGTCATGTCGGGGAACGCCTTGAACCAGCCGTGGGCGAAATCTTCGACCGCTTTCTTACCATTGAGGTTGGCACTGACAGTTTTGTCCTCGTGCACAACATCATCCGCGTATACGGTCATCAACTTCGGCATGTCATGGGACCAACCCGCATAGTAATCTTTAAAAAGCTGCTCGCTACAACCAGCGGCTCCTGCCGAGTTCATAGGCAATCCGACAGTTCCCATCATTAACCCGACAGCGAACGCAGGCAAAATCGTTAGTGTATGTCGCATCCTAAGGTCCTTCCGTGATCGCGTTCGAATGAGCTCGAACAAGGACCTTTAGGCCCGACACGCGCTGGTGCTCGCACGGCTTTGGGATCGGCCGCGACAATGGCGAGCGGGCGCGCGTCGCCTTCACTCTCGACTGCTGCGACCGCGAGGCGATTTCCCGGGTGGCGACAACCGCCCGCGCGAGTGCGGCGTCGAGATCGTCGACGACGACGTCGAGATGGACCGGGGTCCAATGCCGCTCATAGGACGGTGCTCATCAGCCGCAGGGCGCCGGATGACGGTCGGACCGAACGCGTCCGCGTAGAACGCGACCGCGGCGGCGAGGTCGGGCACCTCGATGTTGACCAGCGGCAGGTCCACCGAGATAGTGTAACGGCTCGAGCCTCAAATTTTTCGCGGGCGATAGGGTCGCATTGTTCTTAATTAAAAAGGGTTCCGCCAATGATGCGGGATTATGGGATCTTCGAGGCGGGCGACATCGTCCTGCAATCGGGGCTGACCTATCGCAACGCGCGCCTCGCTTACAAGACCTACGGGGAGCTCGACGCCGCGAAGTCGAACGTCGTCGTCTACCCGACCTCGTATGGGGCGCAGCATTACGATCTTGAATGGGCGGTGGCCCCCGGCAAGGCGCTCGACCCGACCAAATATTTCATCGTCATTGTCAACAAGTTCGGCAACGGCCTCTCGTCCTCGCCGAGCAACACGCCGCCCCCGTTCGACCGCGCCCGCTATCCGCATTTCACGATGACCGACAACGTCCGGGTCCAGCAGCGGCTGTTGCAGGAAGTTTTCGGCGTCGAGCGGGTGAAGCTCGTCTACGGCTTTTCGATGGGCGCGCAACAGGCGTTTCATTGGGGCGCCCTGTTCCCCGAGCGGGTCGCGTGTATCGCCGCGATCTGCGGGTCGGCCAAGACCTCGCCGCACAATTTCGTCTTTCTGGAAGGCGTCAAGGCGGCGTTGACCGCCGATCCGGCTTGGCAGGACGGCTGGTTCGCGAGCCCGCCCGTCCGTGGCTTCCAAGCGATGGGCCGGGTTTACGCCGGCTGGGGGTTGAGCCAGGCCTTCTATCGCGAGGAGGAATGGCGCAAGCTCGGCTTCTCATCGCTCGAGGATTTTCTCGTCGGCAACTGGGAGGCCGGTTTTCGTCGCCGCGACGCGAACGATCTGTTGGCGATGCTGTGGACTTGGCAGCACGCCGACATCAGCGCCAACGAGCTTTATCGCGGCGACCTGAAGAAGGCGCTCGGCGCGATCATCGCCAATGCTATGGTTATGCCGTCGGAAACCGACCTCTATTTCCCGGTCGAAGACAACCGCCGCGAGGTCGCGCAGATGTCGCGAGCCGAATTGCGCCCGATCCCGTCGATCTGGGGCCACCGCGCCGGCAATCCTGTGCAAAACCCGACCGACGCCAAATTCATCGACGACGCGGTCCGCGAGTTGCTGGCGCGATGACGCGATGTCTGCTCCAAATCCCTCGCGATAGAACGATAAAACCGCCCAACCCCCGCGCTTCGCCGGTGCGGCAAAACCCGGCCGGTGCGGCGATCCCGGTCGGATTTAGCCGTTGACCTGGCGCATGATTTTTGTCCACCGGTCGATCATCGGCAGCACCCTGTCCGCCTGTTCCGGCGGGAACATCGGCACGACGCGGTCGACGCCCGTCTCTGCGAGGCGCTTCACTCGGTCCGGATCCTCGCCCAGACCGAACGAGGTAATCTCGATGGACGCCGGATCGCGGCCGGCCTGCCGCGCCATCTCGCGGAATTTCGGGAGGACTTCGGTGATGTTGCCGCGCGCCGTCGGGATCCAACCGTCGCCGTAGCGGATGGCGCGCCTCGCGCCGTGCGGGAAGGCGCCGCCGACATGGATCGGCGGGTGCGGTTTCCGCACCGGTCTGGGTCTGGCGATCATCCGATCGAAATTGACGAACTCCCCATGGTATTCGGCCTCGGATTTGGTCCAGATCTCCTTCATCGCCTCGATCAATTCGCGCATTCGCTTGAAGCGGGTCGCAAACACAGTCCCGTGGTTCTCCATTTCGTCCCGGTTCCAGCCTCCCCCGACGCCAAACAGGAACCGTCCGCGGCTGACCTGGTCGATGGAGGCGACCAGCTTGGCAGTTTGGATCGCGTCGCGTTGCTGCACCAGCGTCACGCCGGTGCCGACTTTGATGGTCTTGGTCACCTGGCTCGCCGCGGCCAGCACCACAAACGGGTCCATCGCGTCGTAATACTGTTTGGGCAGATCGCCGCCTCCCGGGAATGGCGTCTTGCGCGAGAGCGGGATATGAGAGTGCTCGGGCGCCCACACCGATTCGAAACCGCGCTCTTCGAGCGCGCGGGCAAGCTCCATTGCCGACATCGAATAATCGGTAAAGAACATCGCGCCACCGAAATGCATGCCACTCTCCCTTGCCATTTTTGAGGTCCGGCGGCGGAGGTTAGCCGGTGCGATCGGCCGGCGCTATCGGTTACCTCTCCGACGCCATGCGGTTCAAGCGAACCGTACCCTCGCCTGAGACGCCTGGGGACGGCGGATGGGGTGTCTACGATTTGAGGCCGAATAGATATTTAATATCACGCAGTTGTTGGATTCGGCGCGTGGCTCGCCCGCAAAGGTACCCGCGCCGGTGCGCCGGATTTGGGCGCGCAAATGCGGAGGTCAGCCGGCCTCGGCGCCGATGAGCGATTGAAGCGAGCGCACCAGCACCAATCGCCTGCGCCCGATCGTCGTCGTGTCGAGATATCCGCTCCGCTCAGCTCGTAAAGCTTGGTTCGGCCCAACTCGCTAAGTCAACGATAATAGATCCATCTTATCAGATGGTTACGGTGCACTTACTTCAGCGGGCTATAGAGGGCTCACGACGGCTACGGCGTATTTGGGCGTACAAAAGACGGTGCTAAATTTTCTCGTCGAAATCCTCACGCATGCGCGTCGCCAAGCACGCGGATACGGCCGTGCGCGCGGTCGCGCGGCTTCGCTTTCACGGTGATGTCCACGTCCTGGCCGAGCGCGGTCAGGAGGCGCATCAGGCGCTCGCTGGAAAAGTTGGAAAGCCGCCCGTTGAGCAGCGCCGACACTTTCGGCTGGTCGATGCCCATGACGGCCGCGGCGGCGACCTGCGTCAAACGCTGCCGCTTGATCACCTGGCGGATATGGCTGGCGAGCTGCGCCTTGGTCAGCTCCTCCTCGGCCTCCGCCAAGCCCATGTCGGCGAAGACGTTGCCGCTGCTCTCGGTCACCGGGATGTCGGTTTCTCGCGCTTTGTCCATTGCTCGGAATCCTCTCTTGCTCGCTTGAGCCGCTGCTCGATCAGGTCCAGCTCGGCCTTCGGCGTGGCGACGCCGCGTTTCGATTTCTTCTGGAAGGCGTGCAGCACATAGACGGCCTTGGCGAAGCACACTGTGTACACGGCCCGAAACGTATCGCCGTCGAAGTCGTCCACGATCTCCAGCACGCCGGCATCGCCGAACCCTTTGAGCGGCTTGGCATAGGGCGCCTTGCGGCCGACCTGCGCTTCCCAAAGCGCCCCGCCGACCCGCCGCCGCACCTCGGCCGGAAACTCGCTCAAATCCTCCTTGCTGCTGCCGACCCAGCGCACCCGCTTGGGCTGGTCTTCGCTGGCCGGCTTCACCATACCCTCGAACACCCTCAAGGTATGCCCGCTCAGGCATAGTTTCAACCTGTCGCTTGCCTGCAAGCACCAATGGCAATCCGGCGCCGCTCTGCGGCGCTCCGCCTACATTCCGATCCCGAGCCCCCGCTGCCGCCCAAGCTCCCACGAAATCCCGTCGCCACGAACGAGGCCGGAGACCTGCTTGCCCAGCTCCTTCTCGACCACCGGGCGCCACGGGACTAGGGTGAATTCGCGGGACCGCTCGACCAGCGCGTATTACATAGCGCATAGTACGCAGAGTTCGCCGGGCGAGGTGCAGTCCGCAAGCCTGATTGCATTGGCCGAGCTGTGCCGGGACGGTCGGACGATCGAGGCGCTGAAGGCCGAGCTGGCCGCGATCGAGGTGCGCCGCGCCGAATTGGCCGAGGCCGAGGCGCAGCACGCCCGCCGCGATTGCCGACCGGGAGCTTGCGATTGCCGCTCGGGAGCGGGCGATCCGGCAGGCGCTCGACGGGCTCGGGCGGCTCGCATGAGCGCCGCGACTGCCGCTGTCGAGGCGCCGTCGCTGTCGCCGGCGCGCGCGGCGCTCGCCGACGCACAAGCTGCGTTCCAGAGGACGCGAGCGCGGGCTGACGAGCCGCAGCGGCCAGTGACGACAGGGGAAGCGCTGGTTGCGGCTGCGGATCAGGCCGAGGCCGAGCTCGACCGCCTGCGCGCCGAGCGCAAGCGGGTGACGGGTCGCTGGCTCCTCGCTGGTCAAGAGGGCGAGCGGCCGGCGCCGACGATAGACGAGACCAAGGCCGAGCACGTCGCCAAGCGCGCCCGGGCGGATGCGGCGGCGGCGGCGAGCGGGCTGCCTGCCGCGATCAAGCTGCGCAACGAAGCGCTGGGGGCATAGCGGCAGGCCGCCGGGCGGCGCGAGCTGGCGATCGGTGCCGTCCTCGCCGATGAAGCCGCAGCAGATCTCGCCGATTACCGCCGGGCGATCGAGGCGCACTTGAAGATCGAGGCGCGGTTGCGCGGCGGTTGCGCGGTGTTACGGGAGCGTCCGCCGGTCGCGGGTCTGGCCGAAGCGATCGAGGCAGGCATTCGCCAGGTCGATGCCGAGGCAGGCGTCCCGCGTCAATCGGATTGGGCTCGGCGCTATTGGGAGGGGCTCGCCGCAGATCCCGCGCACCCGTCCGCCTTCTGCCCGGGCAACCTCCGCCGAGCAGCCGCCCGCACCGGCGCTCGGCGCGGATGCGGATCTCGACTGCCGGCGCCCGATTGCACCAGCCGCACCTGCGGTTATTGCGAAACCGAATTCCCGCCCTGCGGCATTCTGCGTTTCGGACTCCCGCCCGCATCCGGATTTGTGGGACGAGGCGGATCCGCCCGGGTTGTGCCGTGCGGCGACGGGCCCGAATAGGCACTGGCCGGGGTCGTACTCTCCGGAGGAGCCGGCGTCGTATTCGCCGGAGCTTGCGCGTGGACCGGTGTCGCGATCGCCAGTGCCGCAGCCGCCGCCACGACCCACGATAATTGCTTCATTCCATAACCCTTCTGCTCGGCGTCCCCGCATGATCGCGGCAGGTCCTCGCTGCGGCGATGCGCATCCGCAACCGGCGCAGGTCGATCCGCCTCGATTGGGCACGTGTCGGAAGTTAACCAAAATATATTGCATATTTGCGGCATCCGGGCTCTTTCGGGGTCGTGCGTACCCTTTCCCATGATCCGAAGGAGTTCAGGGCGAATGGATGCGGTGGACGTCGGCACAGTGGCGCGACCGGCGGGCGCCGCTGCGGGCAAGGCGGCAGGAAACGGAAGTCCACCGAGCAATCCGCGAGGAAGGCGAGCGATGCGCAACGGTTCCCCGCGATCGATTTCGACCATCCAAACGGCGCTCCGTTCCGGGTGACGGATGACCAGATGGCTGAAGCGGTCTGCAAAGCGACCCGCTTCGAAGACGCCATCGCCGAGACGGCCGCCGAGGGCCTCCTCGGGCTCGCGGTCAAGGTGTTCTTCGTTTACCAGGCCGGTCACACCGTCGTTCCCAAAGGCCGCCTGGGTGGCGATCCCTGCGCCCTTCATCCGCCAACCGACCGCGGTGATTGCCTCTCGCCGCTGATGTCGCTGTCTGCGGTCCGGGACATCGCTCGGCTGGTGCCGGAGCTGGCGCCGTTGTGCGCGCCGGCGCTCGCCGAGGAGGCGCCCACCGCAACGTGATCAGGCCGCTGCGCCGCGCGCTCGCCCCGCTCCGGCGGGGCTTTTTTTGCGGGCGCCGCGACAAACCGCCGAGGTCGCCGGATCACATGCACAGCGCCGCCGCTGGTGCGATTTCAAATCGTGGGTTTGTTTGATGGAGGATTCCGGAATGTACCAGTAAGCTATTGAAATTCGTTATCAAGTGGCGGATGGGGTGTCTGCGATTTGAGACCGAATAGCCGTTCTATATCCAATTCTTACGGGGTTCGGCGGTCGCCTCGCCCGCAACGATACCCGCCCCGGCGCGCCGGATTTGGGCGGCGCCGTGCGAATGCCAGCGGACCAGCGGGACGATGAGGGTTATCTATTGCCGCCCCGCTCCCCCAGCGTAAGAGCTCTGCCCATATCGATCCACGCTTGGGGCACGGGACGACCCCACGCACGATAGAACGAACCAAACTGAAATGGTGCCAGTGCCCCCGATACCTGTGTATCACCAAGCGTAATTTCATCTTCCTGTCTTACAATCTCTGCGAAGAGATCGGGAGGTTCGCCGCTCTTGCTAACCATATCCAACACTAACGCCTCGGTGCGGAAGGGTACATCAGTGGGGCGCTCATAGGCGTTGAGTTGATCCGCAGGCGCCTTCCATACTTCACCAATCAAGATTGCAGCATCCGCGCCAGATTTCGTTATCTCGTTCGCCAAGTGTCTCATTACGAGGTATTTTTGCTGTACATCTCAATCATCTTGATGGGCTTCCGATCGCGGAGAAGGAATATCATAGAAATATGATGCCCGTCCCGCAGAAACACCGCGCGCGCCATTGCGAAGTATCCTGCCGCCAAGTCGGCATCGTTATTGTATTGGCGCCCCATAGCCTTAAACGGGTTTCCGCCATAATGCTTGAGGAGAGCAGCGATATTAGCCGCGTCTGGCTCCGTGGTTACATTCTTCGTCTCGAATTCGATTTTGGACCCGTCCGCAATTGAGATCGTGAGAGTGCGTGGGACTTCATGGCCGATCATACAGGGGAGGCGCCAACCCATTGCAGGAAGATCCAAGCTTCCGGATCCCTCGTCGTGAATCGTGCGAGGCGGGGCGAGTCCGATCTGTTGGCGGGCGGCATGCACAATTTCGGCGATCTTTCCGTAAGCAATCGCTACGGCGTCGAGCAGCTCATAATCCTGCAGTGTATTCTCGACCCAACGTCGCTCAATCCTCAGCACACCGTGGCGCCTAATATGCTCACCGAGAACACTGTCGGGAATGCTACGGAGAAGCGTTCGACGTTTTCGAAGAGATGCGCTGGAACGTCTATACGTGGGCCCTCGTCGAGACGGGAGGCGAGAATCTCGGCGCAGACAAAACTGTGAAACTCAAGGTCCCCTCTATTCTCGATCTTGCTACGGGCCTCTACTATACCAGCGCATCAATAAATCAGCATGCAGACGAGTTTGCCATTCACCTCGTTTACCGTGCTTGTCGTCCACATAGTCTCCGTACCACTGGTTGAAATTCGGGATTCTATCTTTGTGATTTTGCAGAATAAAGGTAACCGATCGTAGGTGCCAAATTTTTCCTCGAATCCTCACGCATGCGCGTCGCCGAGAACGCGGATGCGGCCGTGCGCGCGGTTGCTCGGTTTCGCTCTCACGGTGATGTCCACGTCCTGGCCGAGCACCGTGAGGAGGCGCATTAGGCGCTCGCTGGAGAAGTTCGTGAGCCGCCCGTTGACCAGCGCCGAAGCTTTCGGCTGGTCGATGCCCATGACGGCCGCAGCGGCGACCTGCGTCAAATCAAACGCTGCCGCTCGATCACCTGGCGGATGTGGCTGGCAAGCTGTGCCTTGATCAGTTCCTCCTCGGCCTCCGGCAAGCCCATGTCGGCGAGGACGTTGCCGCTGCTCTCGGTCACCGGGATGGCGGCGTGACCCCTGCTCACGCAGGCTCGCTCCCGCCGAGATCGCGAAAGCTCCGAATCCGAACAGCGTGATCCGGGAACCGGGCCACGATCTCCAATTCGCCGCCCATCGCCTCGATAAAGCGCCGCAAAGTGCTCACATACATGTCGGTGCGTTTTTCGAGCTTGGCCACGGCCGGCTGTTCGACGTGCAGGATCTCCCCAAGCGCCGCCTGGGAGAGCTGCCGTGCCGTGCGGAGCTGGGCTAAATCCATCTCCTCGCGCAACTCTTGCGTCATTTGATCGATGCGAGCCCGACGCTCTGGCGGCATCTTGGCAACCAGTTCGGAAAATCTGTTCTGGCTAGTCATATCAGGCCCTCCTTCTTCAATTCTTCGAGATACGTGTCGTAGAGCGCATCCGCCCGAGGGACGTATTCCTCGTAGAAGCGATCGTTGCCGGTCTTGTCGCCACCGATGAGCAAGATCGCGGTACGGCGAGGATCGAAGGCGTAGAATACGCGCAAGGGATTCCCGCCGCTCTGCACTCTCAGCTCGCGCATATGCTCGTGTTTCGAGCCCTTAATGCCGGACGAGTAGGGAAAACCCAAAGACCGCCCTTGAGCGGCAAGCAGCCCGACCGTTGCAGCGAGCCGATCCTGCTGCGCTTCGGTCAAATCGTCCCACCACGAGCCGAACTCGTCAGTGTATTCTACCTCCCACCGCATAACGTCATATATTCCTTCTATGGAATATCGTCAAGCGCCGCGACATCTCGGGGAAGGCTTGCCAAGCCCTGATTGTCGATTGGTGCTTGGCGAGCTTCTGCCGGGCCGCATAAGGCGGGCTGTCAAGGCTGGCGCTTCGCGCCACCGCGCGATAGCGCGGCTCCGGCCTTGACAGTCCGACCCGGCCCGGCACGCTTGCCTGCAAGCACCAATCGCAATCCAGCGCCGCTGTGCGGCGCTGACCGGTTTGTTTCAATCTTTCGCGACAGAGGCACTCGTTAAAGTCGGGACGGTGGTCGCTTTCGAATGTTCGCCGGCGACGGCGAACACCGGCGAACAGCAAGTTCGGACGCGGACCTACTTGTGAACCTATCCTTGGCCCTGCACATTCCACCTTGCAGAACGATCCTGCGGACCGTCTCTCGCCGAGCCGCGGGATTCCGTGTTGGTCGACGGAACCGGCACCGGTAAAGCCATCTCGAGATAGCCGTGGCGGGCTTGCATCGCGTAACTAGCCAAGGGCTCCGCCCTTGCTGAAATCGCTGCGGCGACCGAAGTTACCTGCTTGCCTCCACGTGACCGAGATCGGCGAAGCCGCCGAGCCCATGCTGCGGCTGAACCAGCCGTTAAAGGACCAACGAGGACGCGCGATGAGGGGACAGCCCGCGCCAATGCCGTTCCGCCGCGAGGAGGCGACGATCGACGAATTGCACGCCGCGTGAAGACGATTCGGACGATCGCTTTGGAAAAGGTGAAATCCAGGGGCGTCCGCAAGCTCGAAAGTTGCAACCGACCGCCAACTCCTGCGCCTGTCAGCGAGAAGCCCCTGCTCGATCTGACCCTTCCGCCGATGCTTCAGGAGGGGATCGACCCCTCGGCGGTCATCAAGCCAGATAACAAGGATACCCGGGATCTGAAGATCATAGTGACCGGAAATCGCATCAAGAGCCCCTTTGGCCTGGGACCGACCGCGTGGCTGATCGACGGGGACCCGCTTGTGGCGGTCATGCCACCAGCGCGCCGGCCGCGATCGACACCGCACCGTCGCCGCCGAAGGTCAACGGTCGCGACGAGCCTGGGACGATGCCGGCCCCCTTGTCGCGCAACGCGATCCGCGCCGCGCCGATCGCCAGCGGCCGGCTGCCATAGGCGTTCGACACGCGCACTCGTAGCCGCTGTCCGCCGAGGCTGATCCGCGGCATCATCCGCAAGGTCGCGGGCCATATCGACCTCTTTCTTGGAGCCGCCGCAACCCTCACGTCGACGCCCGCGGCCACGTTGGGCGACGTCAGCGCAAGGAGAGCAGAAGCCGTGGAGTCAATGGCCGCCTGACGCTGTTGGTCCCTCGGGCTTGGCCCAGCGGTTGCGCAGATCGTTGGTGCCGAGCATCACGATCGCGTGGGTCACGCCGGGCTGCGCCAGCACGTCGCGATCGAAACGGCGCAGGCCGCTGTCGCCGCGAATGTCGTGCAGAATGCGGTTGCCGCCGAGCCCCTGGTTCATCACCGCCACCGGCCTGCCGCCCTGGCGGGCGATCAGCCGCCGCGCCAATTGGTCGGGCCAGCGGCAAAAGGCGTCGATCGTCGAGATATTGCCGTCGGTCAGCGAGTCGCCGAGCGCGACCACACCGCCGGTCCCGGCGTCAGCCAGAACGTCGACGCCGCTGACGAAGTACCCAATCCGGGCTCGGTCTCCGGCAAATTCGAAGAGGTCCGGGCCGGTATTATGAAGAGCGTCAACGCCGGCCTGGACGTCCCGTCGGCGCCCGCTGGCGTTTGGGTGGCGCTAGGAAAGGGGCTCGTCGCACAGACGCTCGACAGCGTATTCGCACAGGCGCAGCCATGCCTCGACATCTCGGGATCAATGGCTGACAGTTTCCAAAAAAAGATCCCGATCCCCAATGGATCGCAAATGAGTTGCAAGCCCGAGAAGGAATGCCGACAGGATCAACTCTGCGAAACCCATCACGATGACAGGGACTGCCGGCGTGCCCGCGATTGCCCCCACAACCATGACACCCGAGAGTGCAAGAAGTGCGTGCTCGGAGTATGTGGCAACGATCCAATCTGCGAAGGATCAAAAGCGACACAGAACGGCGCTTACGACGCGAGCTATGCTGCGTGTGTAGCTTTGGGTCCGGTGATTGACGGCGAATGCGAGGCAGAGAAAGCGGGGCAGAACAAGCTATACGAGACTCAACGATTGCAGTGTGAAGCTGAAAAGGAGGGTAGACGCCAGCTTTGCGAGGTCGAAAAGACCGCAGAGAAGGGTGGGTGTGAAGCTGTCAAGCAGGCGGAAAAAACCGTCTCGCAAACGGGTAACTTCGCCAACGTCAACGGGGATATTTCAGGTCCCGGCGAGATCAAGGTCTGTTTTCACGACGTTCATTTCGCCGATTCCATGAACGCTCTCACCTTGAACCTCACCGCTTCCGGCTCCGGGTCGGTCAAGACAAATTTTAAATTTGTACCCCTCGATGCAGGCCATGTTCTCTGTCCGTTTGAATGGACGGCGAACAAGACGATCAGCGTTTTCATTCCGCTTCAACCGATACCCGTGCGGGTGTCACTCGCGCGCAAGCAAACTCCTGATAAAGTCATCTACGAAGCCACGCTCGACGAGACCTCAGTCATTCTGCATTTCGATCCGAGCCCATTGTCTCTGATCCTGCAAAACATCAATTTGCAAGCTCTTACCCCGCTCTCTCCGGCCGCGTCAGCCCGCGTCCAGGCGACACCCGGCCGTCAAATCAGCAGACCCAGGACAGTCGCCAAAATCGTCCGCCGCCGCATTTAACGCGCCGGATTTACGCGGATTCAGACCGCCATCGACAGTACGGATTTGACGACGGCGCGCTGACGCATCGGCCTACAAAAGTTTTCGCCGAAAAGGGGTTGACGCGGTGCGGCCGGCATTGTATCATTTCTTTAGATGAAACGAATCGCCGACATCCTCGACACCCGCCAGGAACTGGTCAACCAGTTGCCGGTGACCGGGGAGATCGTGCGCGGTTCGCTGCTGGAGCGCACCGTCCGTCACCGCAGCGGTTGCACGGTCTGCGCTGCCGGCGGGGGCCATCCGCTGTCGGTTCTGACGGTCAGCTATCCGGGCGCACGGACGCGGCAGTTCAGCCTGCGGCGCGAACAGGTCGACGAGGTCCGGCGCTGGCTGGGCAACTACCACAAGCTGAAGCAGGCGATCGAGGCGATCTGCGAGATCAACCACGATTTGCTGCGGCCTGAGGACGGCGGCCGGCGGCGGAGCGGCCAGCGTGATTGAGCGGTGGCGGGCGCAGCGCAGTTTCGGCGACGGGCTGATCACCGCCGAGGTGGTGCTGCGGCTCTTGGTGCTCAAGCACATCCGCAACTGGAGCTACGACGTGCTCGAGCGCGAGGTGCGCGCCAACCTGGTCTACCGCGATTTCACCCGCGTCGGCGGCACCAAGATGCCGGATGCCAAGACCATGGGCCGCTGGGGCGTGGCGCTGGGGCCAGCGACGATCCAACAGATCCACGAGCGGATGGTGCAGATCGCACGCGAGGCCGGCGTGGCACCCGGGTCAGCACCCGCACGCCGTCGCCGAGCAGCGTGCTGTCGGTTGGATAGTGGATGTTGGTCTCGACCACCGTGGTGTCGATCCGCATGCGCCGGCCGGGTGTCATTGGGGGGCCGCGATAGGAGTTCATCAATCGGGAATATTTGGGTCAGGCCAGGTCGTCACCTAGCACGCTGCGGGTGATCTCTATCCCCCGCTCAGCCTCATACCGTAAATCCGTCGCTTGCTGCTGGATGCTTTGAAGCCCTTCGTCAATGCCGGCATTGGTGCCAAGACCTTGGGGTGGTAATCCGATCAACTCCCTGGTCGGCGGGCTTCGCATCTGATACTGCGAAGCGAAATCCTCGATTTCCTTGTCTAATCGCAGAAACTTGTCGGTCAGCGTTGTTCCTCCGAAGCGAAGAAAGGCTGTGCGCAGCTCGGCAAAGCCAGCCCGTTTGATGCGCTGTCGCACGGCATATGCCTGAACCGAAGCCTCCGGTTCCCGCACTGGCGGCAACCCCGCCGACGGGGGCACTGGTTGCGGCAATTCCTGTGCCGCACCGACATCGTCGATGACAGCCCCCATAGCCGCCTCAAGCATTGCGTAGAAGGCATACCCCTCTCGCGCAATGCGGCGGCGTTCCATGTCGCGCATGACCTCGGTTTGATGCTGGGCGGCGGCAGTTTGTTGTTGAGCAGCGGTGATCTGGCGGTTGGCCGCATCGCTGGCGGCTTTTATCTCGCGGTCGGCCGCGTCGTGGGCTGCCTTGACCTGCCGGTTTGCCGCCATCAGAGTGCCCCAAACAGTCCCCACACCGGCCGCTAACGCAAAGATACCAGCGATGAGCGTTTGCCAATCATAGACCCATCCATGGGGACTGGAGCACATAACTACCGTCTCCGACGCCCGCGCCCGACACTCGGTCCCATGCCCGCCTTCAGCGGCAACGGTTGCCGGGGTTCCGGCTGGTCGAGCTTCGCCAGGATCGCCTTTAGGGGTGCCAGCCGTGGCGAGAGTGGGTAGCGGTCTTCGTCGATCGTGCGCCGGAGAAGCCGGGCGAGGGCGGCCGTCTCATCATCGGTGAGGTCGAGTGTCATGATCCTATGATATGGTGACCGCTCCAAGGCTGGTTGGCGGTCTGTTTGTCGGATCCTGAGCGAACCGCCGTTTCCGCAATCGTAGACTTTGCCTGGCGGACAGCTTTCCGCCTCGCTTTTCCACTCGCCCGCATCTGGTGGCGCCTGACGGGTGCGAGGAACGAGGGCGCATTAGTGGCCGTTTATGTCGGCTCGGCGCTGTTGCTGGTGCGCGTCTCGTATAGGGCCGGATGGCACTTGCCCGGTGGTAGTGTCCGGCCTGGCGAGATGCCAGAAGCAGCGGCGCGGCGGGAGTTAGCCGAGGAAATCGGTCTCACGGCGTCGGTCCTGCGCCCTGCTGGGTTCGCATCGGGCTTCTGGAGCGGACGCCGCGATCGTGTACACTTCTTTGAGCTACGACTGGAGGAACTTCCCAAGCTGAAGCTCGACAATCGAGAGGTCATCGCGGCACGGCTGACATCGCTCGGCGAGTTGCACAGCATGACACTCACCGGACCGAGCGCTGCTTATCTCAGCGAAATTGCCAATCGACCGGTCACCCAAGCGCACCGATCTGTATGATGCTCGACCCCGGCGATGACGAAACGGCGGCTCGCGGGCGCGGTCAGGTGCGGCGATCGAGGCTCTACAGCCGCCGACTGCTGGCAAGTTGAATTGAAGCTGCGGGGGGATGGGTGAGACGGCGCCCCTATCAGATCCGCGCCGCGTAACGATGACCGCGGCTGCAACTTGGTCTACGATTGCCGCATTTGTTGCGGCCTGCACATTTTCTGTCGTGTTTTATGTAAATATTGTGCGCCCACAGAATCGTCGGCGCGCGCTCACGCACCCGTGGACGCTTATTTTGTTATCCCCAGCCAATCAGCTCACGGTTGTGACTTTGCGAAGCAGAAACGGGGAAAACCTGGCCGTCCAAGGTGGGTGCCCTCGAAATATCGCGGCTGCCGGCAGCGGTTGCGATGGGTCGAGGATAGGCGCAAATCTCCGGCGGCGACACTCTCGACGAGGGTGCGGCGAGGCCCCGGGGTGGCGGAGGAGGCGCGATGAGCCGATTTTCGCAACAGGTTTGGCAGGCGACCGCGGGGTTGCGCGCGGCGATCCATGCGCTGCCGTTCAACACCGAGCTTGCCGCCGGCAGCTTGGAGCGCGACCGCTTTCGCCATTACATCACCCAGGACGCGCTCTATCTCGGCCAGTTTTCGCGCTGCCTGGCAATCGCCGCGGCGAAGGCGCCCGACCCCGCCCTTCTGCAATCCTTTGCCCAGTCGGCACTTCGCGCGGTGGCCGTCGAACGCGCCCTGCACGAACGGTATCTGCGGCAGTACGGCGTCGACCCCGCGACCCTTGCGGCGGCTGAGCCAGCGCCCGATTGCCTCGCCTATACGAGTTTTTTGACCGCCACCGCCTATCGCGAGCCGTGGTCGGTGCTGGTTGCCGCGCTGCTGCCGTGCTTTTGGCTCTATTGGGATGTGGGCTGCGCGATCGCCGCCAAGGCCGCGCCCGACAATCCCTATCGCGCCTGGATCGACACCTATGCCGATCCCGGTTTCGGCGCAGCGGTTGAGGCCGTGATCGCCGTCGCCGACCAGGCGGCCGATGCCGCAACCGCGAGCGACCGCGCCGAAATGCGCGCTGCCTTCATCCTGGCTTGCCGGTATGAATGGCTGTTCTGGGACGGCGCCTATCGGCGCCGCGCTTGGCCGGCCGCCCGAAGTCGCGTTCGGCCGGCGCCGAAACATCCGCAACCTGTGCCGCAGCCACACGGAATAGCTGCTGCCGATGTTCGAGGCGCCCGTCGCCGACGAGCAGGCGCAGGCCCGGTTCAAGGTGGTTGATGGCGGACCTGGCAACGTGCGACGGCTTCAGCAACGCGTACCGGCATTGCCGCCTAGCAGCCTGTCGGACTTAACGATTTCGCGCAATTATCGGTAACATCATGCCGACAACTCGCATGGTTTATTGCTTGTTACAGCCGTCACGAGACATAAAATCCCAAAATTGGCGGATTTTTGGCTAAGTCCGACAGGCTGCTAGCCTTTTTGCGGAATTTCAATTCCGCAATTCCTGGCCAGTTCTTCAAGATAAGAACGCGATGCGGCTAAGGTTTGCGCCGTTGCGTCGTCCTCTGATTCTATAGCGTCCATTATTGCGGCGGACCCAACGAAGATAGTCGAGACCGCGTCGCGCGAGATCACGTTCGCATCGTTTGAATCACGAAACGGTGGGTCTGTACCCGAAGGCTGCATTCATTTGCGACGTCCTCGCCGGTGGGGGGCGGCGCCCGGCCCCGCTTTCTCCCTCCCGGCAGCCCGTTTTTTGATTTCGCGCCGCCGTCGTTGACCATCAAAGTTCAACTATTTCATGCCAGCGCATCGCGGGCGATGCGCAAGGCTTCATCGACCCGATTAACTGGTTTGGCGGAACGTGGCATTAGCCCCCCTTGCGGGGCGCCTTGCAGTTAGGGGCGCGGCAACTGCGTCGGCTCGAGCTCGAGCGGAAGCATCAGCGGCCCTCGCACGCCGCGGCGGCGAGCCGGGCATAGCCGGCGAGCGAGCAGCCGACCGTCGTCGTGCTCGAACCGATGCGCCGCCTCAGGGACACCAAGCCCGGTAAGGAGCCCGGCCCCGCTTTCTCCCTCCCGGCAGCCCGTTTTTTGAGAGGTCATCGCCGAGCATACCGAGGTGGAGACGGGCAAGGGCGCCGATGCGCTAGAACGGCGGCCCGAACTCGCGGCGGCACTTGTGCGTGCGCGCAGAGCGAAATGCCCGATCCTCGTTGCCAAGCTCGACCGGCTCAGCCGAGATGTCCGCTTCATTAGCGGGCTCATGGTCCATCGCGTTCCGTTTATTGTCGCTGAGCTTGGCGCCGACGCCGACCCCTTCATGCTCCATTTGTATGCCGCACTCGCCGAGAAAGAGCGCGCTCTGATCTCTTCACGAACTAAGGCAGCTCTTGCGGCTAAGAAAAGCGGCGGGCGCGACGCTCGGCAATCCGCGTGCCGCCGAAGCCGCGGTGAAGGCGCACGCAGCCAATCGAGCCGCCGCCGACCAGTTCGCCGGCAATGTCCTGCCGATCATCCGTGAGATCCGGGCTGCCGGCATCACGTCGCTCGGCGGGATAGCGGCGGCACTGAATGCCCGTGGCGTCCGCACAGCACGCGGCGGTACCTGGCATTCGTCAACGGTTCGCAATCTCCTGCGGCGCCCTCCCGGATAAGGGCGGCGCCCCAACATCAACGCACCCTTGACCGCCTGCACATACGCAGGCGGGTCGTAACCGCTCTTCGCAGCATAGGGTTCGATCGTCGCCCACGTTCGTTCCCCGCTTGGCGAGTTGGGCAAGCGGTGCTGTGATCGTCGCGCCGGTAAGGGAGATACGCCAATGCCCGTCGACCCGCAGATCCAGGCCCTGCTCGATCGGGCGACCAGCCTGCCCGCGACCCACACCCTGCCGGTGGCCGAAGCGCGCCGACAGATGGAGGCGCGCACCGCGGCGATGGCGGCGCCGGCCACGGTCGGCGCGGTCGCAGAGCGGCGGATGGACGGGCCGGCGGGGCCGATCCGGCTGCGCATCTACACCCCGGCGAGCGCCGGCCCCTGGCCGCTGATCGTGTTCTTCCACGGCAGCGGCTTCGTTCTATGCAGCCTAGACACTCATGACGGCATGTGCCGCAATTTGTGCGCCGGCTCGGATTGCGTCGTCGTGTCGGTCGATTACCGCCTCGCCCCGGAGCACCTTGCCGACCCGGCCGGCGCCGCTAACCCCTATGCCGCACCGCTCAAGGCGTCGGACCTGCGCTACTTGCCGCCCGCCATGGTGCAGACCGCCGAATACGATCCGCTGCGCGACGAGGGCGAGCTCTACGCGGCGCGCCTGCGGGAAGCGGGCGTGCCAGTCGAGCTGTCGCGTTGGGACGGCATGAACCACGGGTTCCTGTCCTGGGTCGGGGTCGTCGACCGCGCGGGCGAGACAATGGACGAAGCGTGCGCCTGGCTGCGCCGGACCACCGCCCGCTGACCGGCGGCGCCTGTTTATGTACCGCTGCCCTGGATCTTGTGCCCCCGAGGGAGTGCTAGGGATGGAGCACCACGTCGGCCTCGCGCGCATCGCCGCCCGCGCGCCGGCGAGCCGATGGTATCTAACTCACCGCTGCGGGACTCGCCGAAGCCGGGGCCTCAGGGGTGAGTGTTCGAGCTTCGGCTGTCGACCCCTTGCCGACCTTCACGGCCCGTCGAGACCCCGAATCGCCTTCAACCCGATTCAGCCTCCGGCGAATTGGCGCTATCGACCCTGAACCAACCTTCATGGACACGCCATCGGATGGTCGGGGCGGTTGAGAAGCAGACATTCCGGCGCACCTTTTCTCACAGGACCACCGACCGCCTCGGTTACACATCACACATCCGCAAAGTCCCAGATTCGCCTATTGGAAAAGCCGCTACTACCGAACGAATCCGTCGATAGGAGTTCTCGTACACAGGATTGAGACCGGCCAAAGCCTCCTTCGCCTGCGCGTCCGGAAAGCCATAAACCACGACTTTCACGGTCTTTCTGACTTGCCCTAATTCCTTCAGGAATTCGGCCCTGACATGTTTGCCGTGCACGGCTGCGGAATTCTGATATACCTCGATAGTATCGTAGGTCTTCTGATCTGGCCGTAAGGCGACCTCGTAGACGAGCGTCCCCGGCTCTTCGGGCGCCACCGCTGCGACCAGCCTGGTTACCAGCTGCTTGAAATTGTCCATCTGTCCAGGGAGCACCTCGCCGGTATACGTCGTGGCGATGTAGCCTGTCTTGAGTCCATGCTGCGGAGCAGGTGTCTGCGCTTCAGCGGGGAGGGCCACGGGGGCAAGAGCGATTAGTGACAAAAGCAATTTTCGCATCATCCGGTAGTGGGTCAGTTTGATTGTAACGACCGGCGCAGGTTCAGGCGTGCTAGACGGGGTCGGGTCCGTATCGATTCACGCCGATGGTGCCGCGCATGCAGCCGAATTCGATGAAGAACCAGACCAACACGACCAACACGATCAGGTCCACCATATTTGAAACAACTGGCATGACTGGAGGTGAGAACAGGTTTCTAAATGGAATTAGTATTTGTAATATCGTCGGAACCCAATAGGCGAGCACGAGCCATCCTGATTTGTTTCGGTCATGAATACGTTTGATAAGGATCGCGGTTAATGGCCATGCTGTAAGAATTTCCAAACCAGGGATGAAAAAAAGGAAACCTAATATAATTTGCCCTTGTGCCGAAAGTCCGATACCAGCAATGACCCCCAAAAAACAATGATTAGGATAATGACGATCGCGGTGTAAGGCAGAAACCTTTTAAGCCAAAACTGATAACGCGAAAACCGTCCTTTGGCCGAAAATAAAAACTGCCAAAAATTTCGAAACACCTATTTAGCGGTCCCATTGAGATGGGCACGAGCAAAATTCTTCATCGTTATCCTACCAGCAAAGTACCATCGCGACGAGCCTCCCAATCCTCGATCACCCGTACCATGTCGGTCAACGACCAAAGCTTGCCGAGTTGGATCGGGTCGCGAAAGCGCCGCGCGGATCGACGAGCTCGCGGCCGACGGCGATCACGACGGCGTCGCGGTCTGGCGCCGGATCATAGATGCCGTCGCCCAGCTCGCGAACACCACTCCTCCCGGACCTACCCATTAGCCGGAACTTCCGGGATTTGAAAGACGCAAGCCGTTGATCCGGTTTGACATAGGGCGCCGGGGGAACGGGGTTTACTGGGTACAGGCGGGATCGATGCCGAGGAGGTCGAAAGCCTTCTGCTGGAGCGGGGTCAGCCGCGGATAGAGGATCAGGGTGCGGTCGGGCGCTGCCGGGGTGGTGACCTCGTTGCGGGTGACGGTGGCGAGGTCGGCGAGCAGGCTGCGGTAGCTGTGGACGGGGAGACCATCGGGGTGATGCCGAAAGTGTCTTTGTGGCGCGCTGCCGGCGAGCGCGGCGCCTTGGCAACGGGGCTGGTCCGCTGGGCCTGAGCGGCGGCGCGATCGTGGTCGTCATAGAGCATTGGCGCGAGGCGGGCGCGCAGGTGCCATTCGACGTAGTAGGCCAGCATGCACAAGAAGACGTGGGCGCGCACCCGCGGGGCGCGATAGTGATAGAGCGGCCGGATTTCGAGGTCGACGGTCTTGAGCGCGCGGAAGGCGCGTTCGACCTGGCTGAGGCTCTTGTAGGCGGCGACGGTGCCGGCATCGTCGAGTTTCTCGGCGGGCACCGGGGTGCGTACGGCATAGAGGCCGTCGAGCGCGGCTTCGGCGGCGATCGCCGCGGTTTTGCGGGCGAAGACGAAGTGGTCCTCGGCGATGTCGATGTCGAAATGCTTGGCCATGTGGCGGCGGGCGAGGACGACGCCGACCTTTTGGGCAATCCGGGCGACACCGCGCAGCGGCCGCCGGGCCCGCTCGACCGCCTCGCGGATGGCGGCGAGATCGCGCTCGGTGGCCTGCAGCAGATCCTCGCGCTTGCGCGCTCGTTCGGCCGCGAGCGCGGGATTGCGGCAGACGATCAGCCGCTCTCCCGGGTAATCGGGCGAGCTGACGACGGCCATGCCGCGCTCGTCGAACAGCGAGAGTTGTAGGACGCCACCCTCGACCAGGCCGCGGATCGCCGGTGCGCGCAAGGCAGTGATCCAATCGAGCCCGGCCGGGCGCAGCTCCTGCTCGATGCGGGCTTGGGTGATCATGCCGCGATCGCCGACGAGGACGATGTGGCTCAGTGCGAAGCGCTCTTTGACTTTGGCGATCTGCGTCGACAGCGTCGTCGGGTCGGCGATATTGCCCTCGAACACCTCGATGGCGACCGGACAGCCGTCAGCCGCGCATAACAACCCGTAGACGATCTGCAACTTATTCGGCTTGCTGTCGCGGCTGTGACCATGCTTGGCGAGTTCGCAGCAGCGGCCTTCGAGCCAACTCGACGAGACGTCGTAAAGCACGAGGGTGCCGTCCGCGAGGTGACGCTTGGCCAGCGCCGCCTCGATCTCCGGCTGGCGTTCGAGCAGCCAGTCGAGGGCGGCGTAGAGTTCGTCCGCGTCGACCTCGCCCAGCCCCAGCACCGGGGCCAGGCTGGAGGCCGCAGTGGTAACCGACAGTGCCTTGGCGGTGGCGAGCTTGGAGGCCGGTTCGATGATGCGGGCGACGATCATTGCGCGCACCAGCGCGCCGGGGCGCTCGTCCGCCGCCCCCAGCAGGCGGTCGAGGGGCAGCGCGCGCAGCAGGCCCAGGGCGGCGGCGACGTGGCCGTGCGGCCAGGATCGCTCGATCGAGAACGGCGTCTCTCCGGGCGCCAGAACGGTGCCGCCCTTCAATAGCGCCCGCATCCCGTCGACCAGAGCCGACGGCCAATCGCTCAGATTGAGCAGGGTGCGCTTTTTGACCTTGCCGCCCTCGCGATAGGATTCGCGCAGCAGGATGGCGGGCGGCGAGTTGCGGTTGGGGACCGCCTCGATATACATGGCTTCATGATACAACAATTCACCCCGGAATAGCAAGCTATTTACCACCAATTACATGGCTACAAATGCGCTCTCAAATCATGGATTTGTCGTCAATATCAGTAACTTGCGCTGTCTCGGCTCTGGAAGTTCCGATTAGCCTTGCCGCGGCCCCGCTGTCGGCCGCCCAGCACTAAAACTCTTGCTATTCTGAACAGGCGCCCTTCACCGTCTCGGAAGGCATGGCGGAGAGCCGCTTGGGGAGAAAGCGATGGCCCAAGAGCGCGATATTGCCTTAGGGGTAATGCAGATCGCAGCCGCTCAGTCGAATGGCGTTTGCACCTTCCGGAGAGCCTACCGGGAAATTCCGAGCCACGTAAATCTATCCGCGGCAAATCTTGCGCCATCCGTTACGCGGCCCGGAGAGCCGATGTGGCATCAAATAGTGCGTAACATCAAATCCCACGATCAGGCCTCCGGAAACTTTATTGCGGATGGACTGCTCGTACATGTGCCCAGGACTGGTTATAGAATCACAGACGCGGGTACCAGATTTCTCCGGCAAGGAGCTTCTCATCCGTAACGCTTCCGGTATCCGGGCCTGAACCAAGCAAGTTCCGTCGGGCCGCTATGATCTCTGTCCCAAACGAACCACGCATAAGCCGTGGTGCCGCTTCCCGCGCGCTCCACGTTCTTGAGATAAAAGGTAATCCGCTCGCTGAACACCCAAACGCGGCTGGGCGGGCACTTGTGGAATATGGTATTGGCGCGGTTGGCTCCCTCGAGAAACGCCAGCCGCAACAGCAGAGCAAATTTCCCCTGGGCCTGTCGAAGTCCCGTTGCCACGAACCCTTCGGCGCTGTTGTAGGGCGGGTTCGTAATGATGTTCCTAAGTCGACGTTTGGTGGTCTCGCGGACGACCTCGGCGACCCTGCGGCTTCCCAATCGGCGCGCTTCGACCGATAACGATCATGCCGTGGCGACCGCACGGAAGATGATCGAATTCGTCGCGCGTCATCCGCTCGCCACGAGGACAGCAGAGTGTGACGACCGCCGCGATGTCCCAATCCGAATCAGAACGCGAATTCCCGCGAGCACGGCTCCCCGTCAGGGGGACTTTGCTGGGGATCAAGCTGGTAGACGGCGGGTTCTCTACCGGTGTAGAGCGGTACCATCCGGATGCGCGTCGGTTCGCGGACTGGCTGTGTCACGAGCTGATGCCGGCAATCGACCCGTTCGGGCTGCGCGGGCCGCTAGGCCAAGGCGAGTATGAGTGGCCTGAAAGCGCCGCCGCGTTCGAGGCGATGGTGGCCGCCGCGGTCAACCCGGTCCGGCCGGTGCAGTGAGCGCGTTCAACTTCGCCGTCCGCACGGATAAGCAATCAGCACGCGCACGAGGAAGTCGTATTCGAAGATGCTGCACGCTTACATTGATGAATTTGGAACACATGCTGATTTGGATGCGGTTGCAGTAGTTGCGGTCCTTGCCGCACCGGAGGTCTGGGAACGAACGCGAATTATCTGTACCTGCAGTTGTGAATTTTTGCTAAAGGTGGCAGGTGGTTCACGCGCGATTTTCCGTAAGACCGGTCACCGGCAATAGTAGCTCAATCCCGATCCGGCGTCCGGCCGTGATGCCGTGTCGCCCCGGCCATATGTCCGAGGCGGCAACGGGGGTGTCATCTCTACTTTGCACGCCGGGTGACATTTCTATCTTGCGCCGACACCAGAAAGAGCCGGTGCCGGATGGGCTACCAGTCTCTATTGGCGCAGGCGTTCGGCCCCGCGCTCGGTTCATCCGATATGGTGCGCACCACGCACGCAGGGCAGGCCCATCCGTCGTGACGATCATTAGGAGCAGGCCCGGCGAAGGGCGAGAGGGAGCGCACTTACTCGCGATTTTTCCACCTCCAATAACGTGAAATATTGCGTGACATGACGAGTGAACCATCGAACCCGCGAGCGCGCGGCAGCCAAGCTAAGCTCACTCCCAAACAGCGCCGCCTGATAGCTGAATTTGAGGAAATATCGGCGTTGATCGGAATGGACTATTGGAACATCTTGGATTACGACGAAGATGGTCGTACCGCTATACTACAGGTAATGACACAACAACTTATACGAGGCGACATAATTATGGCATACACTCTAATAGATGAATTTCTGTCTGTAATAATATGCCATTACTATTTTCGTAAGCCGAAGCAAGAATTCACCTTCAGGGGATTGTGGAGAACAAAGAAGTTTCAAATTTTCGCGCATTATTTTCTGGACGACACATACTTAATGAAAAAGATGGAGATTGCGAGTGGCATAAAAGAAATCCCCTCGCCGATCAAGAGCGCAATCGCACGTATCAATGGTGTGAGAAATGCAATAGCACACAGCTTCTTTCCCGAAAACAGGCGGAGGTATAAAGCCCAGAAAAAAGTCATGTATCAGGGTGCCGACATTTTCGGCAAAGAGGGCGTGGCGAAATTTCTGGAGGATGCCCGGTGCGCTCAAGATTATTTGATGCACCAAGCGTTCGGAGTGAACCCCGCCGATGCCCGCGCTGAGATCTAGGGCGAGTGATTTTCGTGCTTTGATCAGATCGCTTGCGCCCATATGTCCGGCCTGTTTGTGCGCTTGCACATGAACGCTGACCAAGATGGTTTCCGCGACAAGAGTTCCAAACAGAATGGCGGCCTCATAGAGGGCCACTGGAAAATGCGGATTGTCTCTCGTCGTGGATCGATTGATCACACCATCTGCTCATCATCTTGCAAGTTCTGGCATCAGCTCAGCACGGTTGCATTGAATTGCTCCCCGTGTCTGGCTGAACTCTAGACTGCGCCTGCCGAGGCGGCAGGTGCAGATGTCGGTTGGGTAAATCTCGCTTGTCACGATCCTCCTCGCGAGGTGTTAAGTGATGTCCCCGGATGCATCGGCCGCCTGCGGAGGCCATCGAGGTGATCGTGAATGAGGATGATGCCCGCGACCTGGCGGCCCTTCCCGGCGCCGGTGCCGTCGCCGAGGAACCAGCCGCGCCGGAAGCGCACGGCGTTCTCGGCCCCGTCGGGCGCGGCCGCGACGACATCGAAGGTCTCGTCTACAGTCCATGACCCGGCGAGGGAGGCTCATCCCGTTGTCCCAGGTAGCCCTATATGTGGTATGACGATGCCGAGCGGCGGTCGTCTACGAGGGGCGCGAGGGGCATCGCGTGGCTACTGAGCGATCGGCGTGTCGACCGCCCCACGCGAGCAAAAACGCCGCGGAACTGGCATTGCCATCCAGCCAAACGGCTTTATGCGCCCGAAAATCTGGAACCCCACCCCGCTTTCAGATTCCGCCCGCGAGCCCCAGATATTGACGCGCCTGGGACAACGGGATGAGCTTCCGGCGAGGAAATCCGCGTGGGCCTCTCCGGCATAGATCACGCTCTCGAGCTGGGCGTCAGAGAGCAACCCCTCGGCCAATAGGGCGGGCGGCAGATGCGGGCGGTAGCTTGGCTTGGGCGGAGCGACCGAGGCCATTGCCGCCGACTGGACCAGCTTGGTCGGGTGTGGACGGGCGTCAGGTATACGGATCGATTGCAGGCTGTAGCCTTCGTAGAGCGCTTCGGTGATGCGGCCGCCTTCGGCGGGAGCCCAATCGCAAGGCTCATAGGCGAGTGCGACGGCTTCGGCTGCGACGGCGCCCGGCGCGGATGCTCGCGGCGCGGCTGGGCGTGCCGCACGCGGTATCGGGCGCGACGTGATCGGCGAGAGCGGCGTCGGGCGCTATTCCCGGCGATGATGGGAACACCGCTGGATCTGCTGCGGGCAGACGGTCGATCACCGTCAGGCGGGTGGCGACATTGGTGCCGTGGCGGGCATAGACGGCGCCGTCGATCGCCGCCGAGAACAGGGATGCGGCCTCGCTCCGAAGGCCGCGTCGCCGACGCCGCGCTCCGGCATATCTCGTCGGCGCTGGCCCGCCTTGCGGATGGCGGACGCCTCGTCGCCATCACCGGCGCCAATCTCGCGCCGGAAGTGCCCATCTGGCGCGACGGCTTCGTGCGGCTCCAGGAGGAAAATGGCAGGCGACCCAGCGCGTGCGCGCATCGCCGCGCCGAACTTGCGCAGGAACAGGAGCTGCGCCGCTTCGCAAGCC
The DNA here is from genome assembly GCA_963772295.1 of uncultured Alphaproteobacteria bacterium. Lineage (GTDB taxonomy): Bacteria > Pseudomonadota > Alphaproteobacteria > ATCC43930 > CGMCC-115725 > AP-15. The sequence continues at coordinate 336,250 of CAVYWO010000012.1, read as the reverse complement.
TCGTAGGCCAGTTTCCAGTACCAGGCACCCGCCGCTTCGGAGCCGCCGAAGGCCGCCTCCATTGCCGCGCGCAGCGCGCGGGCGTCGAGTTGCTGGCCTTTGGCGAGCGTCTCCATCAGCGCTGTCGCAGCGCGGATCAGCGATGTGGCGGTGTCGGGACGGGCGGATTGGGAGAACAGGGGGAGCGGTGCCGGGGCTTGCACCGCGGCGGACGAGATCGGGGTCATGAGGAAGGTCTCCGAGAGCGCGAGGGGGACGGACCCGCCTGGGCGCTCTCTTCACCCGCCGGGTCTCATCCCGCTCCCGGCTGCCCTCTTCCTCTACCTCCGAAGAAACGAACCGGCCCCCGCCAGGCGGAGACCGGAAACTTCGGCCGTTAGGGGTGTTTTTTGAGATCGCAGATCCGCAGCTCGCGGATCGCGCGGGGACGATTATTTCAGGTCGGCGCCGAACTCAATTGGCGGGAGTGACTGTGGGAAAGAAGGGAGCCCGAGAAGTAAATAGGAGCACTCCATATCAAGATCGCCCCATGTGTTTTATGAACCCCGATGCGGATTCTCGATACCAAGGGTCTCGATAAGGGATCGGAAGAGACAAGAAGGCAGTTCCGTCAACCTGCCCGGTGACCATCGCATACAACTTTTATTCTCAATGTGTACTTGCCACCGTTGTCCTCTTGCAAAATCCAAAAACCGCGCGCCGGGAAATCCTTCTACTGCTTTAGGACAGAAAATCCCCAAGGGCGCCCCTGGCGTTATGTTCATGAGCGCATTCATCATCTGTGATACCATAACATATTCGCCCCATTTCTGTAGTAATGCGTCAGTCACATCGCGCGATTTAACAATTCCGGACTTCAACAGCATTATCGGCGGAACAGGCAGCTTGCTCGCGTTCAACCCATAACCGTCAATAGTTCTAAACACTGAATCGCCAAGTTCATTCCGCACGCTAAGTATTGGCTGCACTATATTATGGATTGCAAATGATAAAACGGCCTCATGACCATGGACGTACGTTCTCCGAGCAAACAGTTGGTCCGGTGCAGGGATACCTGCGGTCAGATCTCGCATCTTATCTAAAGAGTTCCCTGTATGCATCTGTGTGCTCGGGGGAGCACCGGCCTTGGGCATCGAGCCTGTGTGCCAAGAGACGCGGTCCAATATATCGACAAAAGCTCTTCCGGGGTGTCTGAAAATACTGGTCATACTGGTTCTCGGGCTGGCTATTCTCGTGTCGGGACCATGAGGAATGCGCACCACTACGCTTTCCATCAGTGCAGCGTCGGTGATGTCGAGAATAAGATCACGGGCGAACGTCCGGATGCCTTTATTACCCAAATATCGGGTTAGCATGAAATCGGTGACAAGATATGGGCCGGAGATGTCTACGGACTCTTCCTCCTCTTCCGGCACTACGGCTATGGTCATTCTGCGCCATACTTCGCGCTCCACCTCCTCGCCCCAAATGCTAGCTGTCACACTCCTCTGTAACGCGTGCGCATTACCTTCCAATAGGGCCTCGGAACCTAGTGGTCTCCACGATGTTCTTACATTACTGACACCCGTTTCCAATTCGAAGCGATCAAGATTTGTTGGGTAAGCGAGAAAATGTAGATCAGGTAGTTGGGTGATCTGAGGTAGCTCAAATTTTGCAGCGATTTCCGTTTGGGGCCCTTGCTCTAGCTCTAGGCCAAACATACCCAAAACCACGCGCCTCAGTATTTGACCATATACGAACGAGCGAACGAAGAACTTCACTTCATCGGGACATGAGGCCTTATCAACCCATTCTACAACGGGTAATTGCCAAGTAATTTTCTTGTCGTACAAGACACGACAGACGTCTATGAAGTGGTCTATCATCGTCATGTGATCGATGAAGAGGGCGAGTCCTGCTAGCGTTCCAAAGCAGTCGTGAAAGTGTCGGATCTCGTGTAGAGTAACTGCATCCGAAAGGGCACGTTCAACTCGTGCATCTAAAGCAGGAGTTGCTTTAATGAATTGCTGTACGCCCTCATGGTCTAACGAGCGGAGCAGGTCATCAACAGATTCTCGCTGATTATACGCTACTGTGAGAAATTCGTGATAATATGCCCCATAAACGTCATCCAAAAAATGAGTGTGACCATACCTTCGTGGTTGAAGCTGCTCCAATCTTATGGAACGAGTAGGCGTCTCGGTAGCCATGAGCGGTCGTCCTAAAAACGCGGGAGCCATCGGTTTCGGTTGTCGGTTTCGTCTCCAGATAGTCCTCCCCAACTCACAATTTCCACTAGGTCAAGTTGTTTGAGGCGCCGTAAACCGAAAATGGTATTATTCAAATCCGTTGTAGACGCGGCTACGATTTGGTCAGTTAGGGGCGCTAAACGTGGCCTATTGCCGTCTTGAGAGAGTGCTCGTATGAGCGCTTCATACGCATCGATTGCATGGTTATCTTGAGGCCGCTGCAACGTTATTAAGTTATCCCAAACAGACGCTATCATTGTCATCGTGGGGGCAATCCCGGCGGCAGCCGACAATGGATTAACAGTCGAAAGTACGAGGGCAACAGAAATCCCTACGAGGGACGCTGCTTGCGTTTTCCATCCAGCCTTGACGCGCAGGAATCGAGCCTTTTGCGTAACACCGTCCCGTTTACGACCACCGATTTTCCACCCTAGACCCTCGGCGTTAGCGGGGATCGGAACATTGGCATCGACTTGGACGACGTCCGAGAAGCGGGCATCAGACAGCAGGTCGGCTATCGCCGTGTTTAGGGCTGTAGAATCCTTCGGCGAGACCCCAGCTAAGAGTTCAACGGAACTCGGCAAGGCGAGCATGTCGCGGACCATTAACGAGATACCGCTCAGCGCTTCAGTTTCGAAAAACACGCGTTCAGGCATGGCCACCCCCGGATTTTGGATCGTTGCGACGCTAGGATCGCCCGTTCGGGCGTATTCGGCAACGCAATTCGGGCAGGGCCTCCGCAGCCAGCAGTCGAAACCATCAATCATCAAAGGACTGCGGTTTCCTCTCTGACTTGCTCGGGTGCGGGTGGCGTGATTGTTGCCGTAGCGAGGCTTGCGCGGGAGAGGCGGCACCAGTATCGGGGCCGGTCGAGCGGTTCGAAGACCGGCGTTTTGCCGCGGAAGAAGCTCATGCGGAACACGGCGGCGGTTTTCCCGTCGCGGAAGCGAACCTCGTTCGGCAAGGTGACGATGTCCCCAGGGGAGAGACGCTTGAGTTTTGCTCGTACATCCGCAGCGGCTGTCTTGCGGGCAGCAACGCGGGCGCGCCAGTCGGCGGCGTAACTCGGGTTGGGGATATCGGCGATTGGCGAGAGCAGGCGCATGATGCGGTCGGGGCACGCGCATTCACCGGGCCCCATGCGGACGTGGCGCGTGCCGTATCGGTCGTTCTCGATAATCCCGCGCCTCACATCGGCCAGATCTACAATCTGACCGGCTTTGAATTGGCCGATCACCATCGAAGCGATATGTAGACGGCCATGATCCGCGCGTCGAAGTCGCGCGCGAGCGGCGCAATCGCCTCTTTCAGAGTGCGGCCGGACATAATCCGCCGCGGCTTTCAGCGGGTCAGGATGGGATTGCGCGGGGCCGGACAGGCCCGGTTCAATCGAAGAGCCCAAGATCGATCACGTCGCCCCGGCTCGACGGGGCCAGGTCGGGTAGGACGAGGGAACCGGCGGACCAATGTGATGTTGTTGGCCCGGTTGGCATTGGCGAAAAGGCCATTGCTGTCAAGGGGATCGGCTCATAGCGCAGCGCGCATATTCTGGCGGAGGCGACTTCGCGAATTCCTGTGCTATCGTCCTTGCCCAAACCAGGCCGACCGGGAGGGACGAGATGATCAAGCAAGTCATAACCGCCGCCGTCGCGTTGCTGTTGCCGCTTTGGGCGCAGGCGCAAACCGCCGGCGAACTCGTCAAGAGCGAAGGCGACACGCACAATGTGCTGACGCAAGGCATGGGCTACAGTCTGCATCGCTTCAGCCCGCTCACCCAGATCAACAAGGACAGCGTCAAAGACCTAGTCCCGGTCTGGAACTACAGCTACGACGATAATCATAGCGAGGAGACACAGGCGCTGGTTTACAACGGCGTCCTTTACGCGACGACGAACAGCGCGACGATCGCGATCGACCCCAAAACCGGCAGGGAGATCTGGAGGACCAAGGTCGAATATCCGCCGGAAGTGCTGCGCATCGTCTGCTGCGGCATCATCAACCGCGGCGCCGCACTTTATGACGGCAAGATCTACCGGACGGCGCTCGACGCGAACGTCATCGCGCTCGATGCCAAGACCGGCAAGCAGTTGTGGAAGTCGCATGTCATCGATTTCAAGGACGGATATTCGATGACCAGCGCGCCGCTGGTTGCCGACGGCGTGGTGATTACGGGCCTCTCCGGCGCCGAGTACGGGACCCGCCTGTTCCTTGACGGCTGGGATCCGCAGACCGGCGCGCACCTCTGGCGCACCTACACGATCCCGGGACCGGGCGAACCAGGACATGATACCTGGGAAGGCGACACCTGGCTGCATGGCGGCGGCTCGACCTGGATCACCGGTTCGTTTGATCCCGAACTGCATACCGTTTACTGGGGCATCGGCAATCCAGGGCCCTTCAATGCCTCGGTTCGCAAGGGCGACAACCTCTATACCGACTCGGTCCTGGCGCTCGATCCAAAGACCGGCAAGATCAAATGGCATTTCCAGTTCACACCGAACGACCCGTTCGACTGGGACAGCGTCGCCGAGATGATCCTGACCGACATGAATGTCGCAGGCCGGCCGACCAAAGTTCTTATGGACGCGAACCGCAACGGGTTCTTCTATGTTCTCGATCGCGCCGACGGCAAGCTGTTGGCCGCCAACCCCTTTATCACACAGAATTGGGCGTCGAAGATCGACCTCGAGAGCGGAAGACCGGTCGAGACCGAAGCCAGCAAGCGCGCGCGCGCCGGCGAGAAGGTGACGATAATTCCGTCGTTTCAAGGCGGCAAGAACTGGTCGCCGGCGTCGTTCAATCCGCAGACTGGTCTCGTTTATGCCAACACGTTGAACTTCGGCACCAACTACAAGGCAATCCCGGTGACGTACAAGGCCGGCGAGGCGTACTACGGCGTCGACTTCACACCGCCCCTGTGGGATTGGCCGAACGGCCCCCGCGGCTATCTGAAGGCGATCGATCCGCTGACCGGCAAGGCCAAATGGGAGGCGCCGAGCGATATTCCGCGCTACTCGGGCGTGCTGTCGACGGCCGGCGGTGTCGTGTTCAGCGGCCAGCTTACCGGCGAGTTTGAGGCATTCGACGCCGACACCGGCAAGAAGCTGTGGTCGTTCCAGACCGGTTCGGGGATCGAGGGCCAGCCGATCACCTGGGAGCAGGACGGCGTTCAACATGTCGCGGTATCGAGCGGCATCGGCGGCGTCTACTCGATCTTCATGGGCGACGAACGGCTGAAGAGCGTCCCGGCGGGCGGATCGCTTTGGGCCTTCGCGCTGCACGGGAAATGACGCGGCACGGCGCGGCAGGAGTGGCGGCGCTGACATTTGCCGCGGATTCGGGCAGTCGCTCGATTCGCCGGTTGGAGATTCCCTCCCCCGCTGGGCGGCGGCCGACCGGGGGTCGAGCTGACCCCGCTCTGCGCGCACACATTTTTCGGCGCGAGGATAAGGATCCGCACTGCCTTTCGAGCGAGCCATGCCTGCCGCAGCAACAGGCCCGCCTCGATGGTCTTACCCAATCCCACCTCATCAGCGATCAACAGCCTCGGAGGCCAGTTATCGTACATGCGATGAAAGGCCCGGACCTGATACGGCCAAGGGGTGACAGCCGAAGTCGCTTCTCCTACGCGGTCTCCTCCTTGTGGCAGCGTTGGCGCGACAGCGATGAATTCCCATACTGCCCTGCGTAAATCGATGTGAGGCTCGGGTGCCGTGGGCGGTGGCTGCTCAACCGGCTCTGACGCACCGGCCCGGCTCAGGCACCCGAAGGCGATCACAGCACGAACGCTTTCTTCGCCGAGGGCTGCAATCGGCAACCTGCTCACCGACCCGAAACGGACCTTTTCCCGAACATGACCGACACCCGGCTCATCGAGCGTTGGGATCATGCCAAACACTCAAAATGGGACAGTTCAAGCGCGGCGACCGGTGGCGCTGCGGGTGGTCGGCGAGGCGCCGAAGCTGCCGCGTCGGCGCCGCAACAGTGAGGTGCGGACCCGCGAATATCTGACCGGCGCCGAAGTCGAGACGCTATGCAAGGCCGCTCGCGAGCGCGGTCGCTACGGTCATCGTGACGCGACGATGATCCTGGTCGCTTATCGGCATGGCCTGCGGGTGTCGGAACTGGTCTCGCTGCGCTGGGATCAAGTCGACTTTGCGGCCGGCACCCTGCACGTGAACCGGGTCAAGAACGGCATGCCGAGCGTGCATCCGATCGGCGGCGAGGAAATCCGGGCGCTGCGCCGGGTCAAGCGCGAGAGCGCGGCGAGCCGCTACGTGTTCACCACCGAACGCGACGGGCCGATGACGGCAGCCGGTTTCCGCAAGATGCTGGCGCGCACCGGCGAGGCGAGCGGGCTGCCGTTCTCGGTACACCCGCACATGCTCCGCCACGCCGCCGGCTACACCTTGGCGAACAAGGGCGTCGATACCCGCGCTTTGCAGCATTACCTCGGCCACAAGAACATTCAGCATACCGTCCGCTATACCGAACTCGCCGCGGATCGCTTCAAAGATTTCTGGCGCGATTGAGCCGCAGACCGTTCGCACTCGAGCCCGCCATCGTCGCGAAATCGCAGCGATCGGCCTCCGCGACTGGCGGTCCCATTCTGTCCGCTGCGATGACCAATCGAAGACAATGATCTGGCGGCTGCCCTCAAAACGATCAAAGATCGGTCGGGCGAATTGAACGCCGTCATTAGTGACGGCAGCCCATTGCGGAAGGCGATCCTGAACCCGCTCCAGCAAGATCTGCGCGAGGCAAGGCAGGCCATCGGAATCCGCCCGCATGTAGTCGAGCATGTTCGCGAAGCCGAGCAGGCCGAGCTCGGCGAGCACCTTGTCGGCGGTGACTTTTGTCCGCTCAGCCCGGGCTTTGATCGCCGCCTCAATCGCGGCCGCAACCTTAACATCTTTCAACAGGCGCGCGCCCTGCGACGCCGCCGATCGCTCCACTTCGTCCCGAGGTGTGGGCCGATATCGACGAGGTCACCGAGGCTTGGCGGCCGGCATCTCGGCGCGGTTTGCGGCGGAGCCAGGCGACCGGGTCCTGTCGCTCGCGCAGCGCCTTGCAATACCATCGCTGAATCGTCGAGCTGCCGAACCGGACGGGCTCGCCAGTAGCAGGATGCCGCCAATCACGCAGCGAGAGCTTGTCTATCTCCGACTGCAGAGTGCCCTTGGCAGGCGGGTCCGCCAGCAGCCATGTCCGCCAGGCGAGGCCGGCGGCGAGCTCGAGGCGGCCGATATGACCGTGCTCAGCGAGGCAGGCGAGATGGGTCCGGACCCTCCATCCGGGTCGGAACGACCTGGCGCTGACCTCGGGCTCGTCCGAGCCGGTAGTGGCGCCGGAATTCCGCGGTTGGGGACGCGCGATCGGGGAGGCGTTGACAAGCCGCTAAGAATACCAGAAAATCAATACGAAATTGAGACGGTTGCTGCAACCTTAAGTACCTTGCCGGGAGGCTCAGGTGTATCCGTCGCGCGCATCGGCGTTCAACTCGTCTCAGCCTTCGTTCTCCTTTTCGCTCTGTTGGCGCTGCGGGCCGAGGCCGGCGGCGTAGCCTCGGGCGGCTTCAGCGCCGCGTTCCTGGGCGGGGCCGGTGTTTCCCCGGCGAACGGCCGGACAACGGTGCCGAACGCGAGTTCGGGGCCGGCGCCCGGGGTGCAGCTTGGCGTGCCCACGGCGGTTATCGGCTGGGCCGAGCTCTATAATGGATGCTCCATCAACTCCGGCTCGTGGACGGTCACCGCGCCGCCCAGCCACGGGAGCGTCAGTTTCGCTACCTATTTGGGCGGAGCCGATGCCTGCGGTAATCCGATCCCATACAACGAACTCTATTATACTTGGACCGACCCGAACCCCAAAGCCACCACCGACTCTTTTTCAGCCACGTGGCAGTCCGCCGACGGGCGGTTCATCGAGCCGGGCACCTGGACGTTCGGACGCGCCTCACCCGACAAGCAGATCGGTCAATGTACCTGCAGCTGCCCTTGTGACGGAAACCCGATCGTCCTCTCTACCGGCGGCAAGACCGAGGCGGTTACCGACTATCAGACCGCCGGGGCAAACCGGCTCGGCTTCGCACGCTACTACAACTTCGTGCCGTTCGGGACCGGCGCGGCACTCCAGCCGGCCGTCTTTGCCGCGACGCTCGGACGCAACTGGCGCTCGAATTTCGATCGCTATCTGAGGGAAGTCCGCGCCGATGGTCGGCTTGTCGCGATAGTCGCCGAGCGCAAAGACGGGCAGTTGCTGAGTTTTGCCCCGGACGGCAACGCCTGGGTGAGCGACAGCGATGTCGATGTGAAGCTGAGCCAATCGGGCTCGACATTCACGCTGGTCGATAGCGACGACACGGTCGAGACCTATACCCCCGTGAGCTCTGTCGAGGATGTGCCGACCTCGATCCGGGCGCGCGACGGCTACACCCAAATACTGCAATACAATTCCGGTCATCGGCTCGTCTCGGTCGCCGATTCCTATGGCCGCAAGCTGAGCTTTACCTACCAGAAAGGGTTGCTCGCGACGGTCGCGACGCCGGACGGGCTGGTGCTGACCTACGGGTACGACAGCCAGGGCAGGCTGGCGTCGGTCGCCTATTCCACCAATCCGCAGACGAGCCAGACCTATCAATACGAGGATTCGGCCTTTCCGACGGCGCTGACCGGCATCGTCGACGAGGACGGCAACCTCTTCGCGAGTTGGACCTATGACAGTCTGGGCCGCGTAACTTCGAGCCAGCATGCCGGCGGCGCCGATTTGACGACGGTCGCCTATGACGACACCGACGGCAGCCGCACCGTGACGAACGCGCTCGGCCAGCAGACCGTCTACAGCTTCGCGACCCTGCAGGGCGTGCCGAAGGTCATCGAGATGGACCGGCTGGCGAGTACGACGACGGCGGCGGCGACGGAGACGACGGCCTACGACGCCAACGGCTATCCCGCGAGGCTGACGGACTGGAACGGCAAGCTGACGACCTACGTTAACGACGCCCGAGGCCTGCCCACGCGGATCACCGAAGCGGTCGGGACGCCGCAGCAGCGCAAGACGTCGATCGCCTGGCTGACAAATTTCCATCTGCCCTCGGACATCGACGCACCGGAGCTGACGACGAAGTTCGTCTATAACGTCAGCGGCGATCTCCTGACCCGGACCGCGATCGACACGACGAGGACGAGCGTGCCCTATTCGACGAGGGGCACCAGCCGAACTTGGACCTACACCTGGTCGAATTTCCTGCTCGCCTCGGTAAAGGCGCCGCGCACCGATATCGCCGAACTGACGAGGTTCGGCTACGACAGCTCCGGCGCGCTGGTCGCGATCACCAATGCCTTGAGCCAAACGACCAGGATCACCCGGAATTCGCCCGGCGGGCTGCCGGAGACGATCGTCGACCCGAACGATGTCACGACTAAACTGACCTACGACGCGCGCCAGCGCCTGTTGACCCGCACGATCGAGGCCTCCGGCGGCCTGACGACGACATTCGCCTATGATCCCGCCGGCAACCTGACCGGCGTCACGCTGCCCGACGGATCGGCGCTTGCCTACACCTACGATGCAGCGCACCGGCTGGTTGCGATTGCCGATCTGCTCGGCAACCACGTCGACTACACGCTCGATCCGCTCGGCGACCGGACCGCAACCGACCTTTCGGCCGGGAGCACCGTGGCGCTCCAGCACTCCGCCGTCTTCGACGCGCTTGGCCGGCTGATAAAAGACATCGGCGGGGTCGGCCAGACGACATCCTACGCCTACGACGCCGACGGCAATCCGACGAAGACCACCGACCCTTTGGAGCGGGTCACGACGCGGGTTTTCGATGCGCTCGACCGCCTGGAGCGGGTCACCGACCCGGCTCGCGGCGTAACGGCCACCGCCTATGACCCGCAGAACCACCCGGTCACGGTCACCGACCCGAACGGCAATTCGACCGATTACGCCTATGACGGGTTCGGCGACGTTATCGAAACCGACAGCCCTGACAGCGGCATCGCCGTATCGCGCTACGACGCCGACGGCAATTTGGTGCGGCGCATCGATGCGGCCGGCAACGTCACCAAAAACGCCTACGACGCACTCGATAGGCCGATTTCGACGGACTATCCCGGCGCTACGGCCGAAAACGTCGCCTACACCTATGACCAGGCTTCGGGCGATTTCGGCATCGGCCGGCTGACCACGGTCGCGGATGCCGTCGGCACCGCAAAATACGTCTACGACCAGCGCGGAAATCTGTTGCGCGAGACGCGCGCCCATGCTGCCGCGGTGGCGCAGACCGGTTATCGCTACGACCGGGCGGACCGCATCGCCGCCGTCACCTACCCATCCGGCTGGACCGCGAGCTACACCCGCGACGCGATGGGACGCATCACCGCAATCGCGGCCGGCAGGCCGTCGGGCACGCCGCTCCCGGTCGTGTCCGCGATCGCCTACCTGCCGTTCGGGCCGGTCGATGCGCTGAGCTACGGCAACGGCATCGCCGAAACCCGGGCATTCGATCTCGATTATCGCGAGACAGGCCTCGCCGCGGTCGGCACGGCCAATGTCCAGAACCTGACCTACGGTTACGACGCCGCCGACAACGTGCTGTCGATCGCCGACGCCGTCACCCCGGGCAGCAGCCAGAACTTCGCCTATGATCGGCTCAATCGCCTGACCCGGGCCGCCGGCGGCTACGGCAGGCTCACCTATGCCTACGACCCGGTCGGCAACCGGCTGAGCCAGGCTCAGACGGCAGGCGGCGCCACCACCCGGCAGAATTATCTCTACCTGCCGCACAGCAACCGGCTCAGCGAAATCAGCGAGGCCGGGAGCGCCATCCGCCGTTTCGCCTACGGCCCCACCGGAAACATCGAGCGGGACCAGCGCAGCAACGAGACCCTGGGCCTTGTCTACAACCAAGCCAACCGCCTCGCCGACGTCACCAAAGCGACCGCGAAGATCGCGCAATACACCTACGACGCCTCTGGCCGGCGGCTGGTGAAGACGCTACCGGGAAACCCCGGTTCGCCCCGGCTCTACCTCTATGACCAGGTCGGCCATCTGCTGGAGGAAAGCAACCTCGCCGCCGGCACCGCCCGCAATCGGCTCGATTACATCTATCTCGAGGATCGGCCGGTCGCCATGCTCGTCGCCGGCACCGGCGGCCTGTTTTTCCTCCACGGCGACCGGCTCAACTCGCCGCAACTGGCGACCGGCCCGCAGCAGGGCGTCGACTGGAAGGGAGCCTATCAACCCTTCGGCCAGATCCGGCTCCTGGTCGACGCAGTCTCTCAGAATTTGCGATTTCCCGGCCAATACGCCGATGCCGAGACAGGCTATTACCACAACGGCTTCCGCGACTACGACCCGACCCTCGGCCGCTACGTCGAAAGCGACCCGATCGGGCTTGCCGGCGGGCTCAATACCTATGCGTATGCCATGAACAATCCACTGAAATTTATAGATCCTGTAGGGGACTGTCCGACGTATAAGTGGAAGGACGGCACTGTACGGTCCTATCCCGAGCCGGCAGGAACGGGGGCTCAGCCGCACCCGCCAGATCCGACCCCGCCTCCGAAGGCGCCGAATGACAATCCTGTCTCTAACTTCTTTAAGTCTCTATTCAACGGAGCGTTTGGCAGTCTTAATAAATGACCGCTCGCAAAGGTTACCTGACGGGATCCGGTAACAGTATGCGTATCTCGTCACCTGCGCATGATGGATTACGGTGACGGATTACGGTGACGGACTACGGCGCCGATCACGGTCGATTACGGTGACAGTATACGTATCTCGTTGCCGGTGCATGTCGCGGCGCCGGTACAGCGGCGGCTGAACGCGGTTGCGTGCCTCCTCGTCCGATATCCGCGTCGCCGCCGCTCACCCCCTGATCGTCTTCCAATCGACGCCCCGCTCGAAGGCGGCAGCGGCGCGGTAGATGGTTTCCTCGTCGAAGGCTTTCGCCACCAGCATCATCCCGACCGGCAGACCGTCGATCATGCCGCAGGGCAGGCTCATCGCCGGGTGATGGGTGCAGTCGAACTGGGCCGTGTTCGCCAGGCGCCGTAACCTCGCCGGCGGCGCCTCGGGCTCACGTGCGGCGCCTCGGGCTCGTCGGCGCTGCCTCGAGCTCGATATGCATTTATTCCCCGAGCCGCGCGGAATATTCGATCCACGCACGCTAACCGACGCAGAGCTCAAGAGGGTGTTGGCAGAATTGAAAGCCCGGGGTGTCAAGCCTGCCAGCGATCAGGGGCCTAATCCCGTACCGACGGACAGGCCGCGGGCGTAGGGCCGCGTTCTACGCGATGAAGCGTGACGCTGCGCCCGGCGTGGACGGGACGACGTGGGAGACCTACGAAGAGGACCTCGATTGCAGGATCGGCCCGACCCCATGACTACCCTTAAAAGCTAGCTACGACCCCTCCCCTCGCGCCGGGGTTTATTCTTGATAACAGATTTTATCAATCTTAGATTGTGCACCAGCCTGAATTCGGGCCAGCGTAGCTTGTAGGCATTGACGCGATGCATGGACGCTCCGTCAGCATCCCGGTTCTGCCGCCCACCAAGCGGAGGAGGGGGCCTTCTCGTGATCGCGGATACCGGCCGCAGCAAGATATTCATCGAGGAACTGGTCGAGCTTGTGCTGCGCCGGCATCTCGTGACGCTTTAGTCTAGCGCCTTTCTCCATGGCAACGACGGCGTTGATGCGCGCAAAAGTGTAGACCATCACGCCGATCAGCGCGCGGTCCCGCAGGCCGACGAGGCTGGGCGCTTCCGTTCTCTTACTGGCTCTGGCGCTCGTCTGGCGATGACAAGCATCCGCTGCGTAACTCGCCGTCGGTCCGAATCGCCCTCGCGAAGGTGGCTGGGATGAATGTGACTTTCTCAAACTAGGCCAAGCCCCGAAAGGCCGGCCCGCTCAGTGCTGCCGCGATGACGGCAGCACCGAAGCGGCGTCCATGAACGTTGACCCTATCAGGACAGCATTACATCCAGTAGGTGTCGACCCTGCGGCCGTAGTCGGGCGTCCATTGGAACGCCGTACTGCGAGCGTAGTTCGGCGCGCCTTCCAGCCGCTTCTTGTCCAGATTGATCAGGTAGCCGCCCTTCTCGGGGTCGTACTTCAGGGTCGCCCAGGGTAGCGGGTAATGCTCCTCGCCCATGCCGAGAAAGCCGCCGAACGACATCACCGCATAGACCGCACGACCGCTGACTTTGTCGATCATGATGTCATCAACGGTGCCGAGCTTTTCTCCCGCCAGATTATAGACATTGGTGCCCTTCACCTTGTCAGCGGCGATGAGGGTTCCGGAGGTAACCGAGGTGGCTTCGACCATAGTCGAACTCCTTTGCGTAAAACCAAGGGATGCGTCCCTCTCGTTTTGGGATGTTGGTTCGAATAACTATGTTACCAGCCTCGGAATTTACCTAGTTCTTCTGGTGGCCTGGCGGAAATGTGTCACTTGACAGGACCGCGCAGGCCATGGCCAAGGCGGGCGAGGGCTATAACGAAGTGGGTAGGGCCTGGCCCGATGTGATTGCACCACCCTACGCCGCGATCGTCGGTACACTGATGGTATATCCCCTGCTGGTGCTGATCTGGCGGCGCCTCAATCTACCCTGGGGGAAGTGACTGAATGACGGACCAGCTCATTTTATTCCGGCTGGCGCAGTCGTTGCGGTACCGGTGTATTGCAAGGATCGACGTGCCGAAGCTCGTTGCTACCGTCGGCGAGCGAGCTCGCATACGCGCTTCCTTGAATTCCTCGCTGCCAACATCCGCGGGTTGGATGATCGCCGGAGGTGGTCGTCAGGGGTAGGCGCGTGGGCGCTATGGCGAGCCTGCGCAGCTCGGCCGCAGCCAGCCCGCCCGGGGCAGAGGAGCGGTCGTTGGTCAACTGTGTACTCGGCTTGCGCCCGACAAGTGGCCCGTCAACAGAGGCTAGCCTTCAAGGCTGCTGCCGAGTTGCTCTTGCTTCTGTCGCTCTCTTTCCACTTGCCGTTCCGCGCGTTCATCCAACAGCTTTTGCGCGTACTGCCGGGCCGCATCATCCGGAACGCTCGCCTCGCTGCCGTCCAGATTGCGTCGCATCTCGCCGCGCACCATGGCGCGAAGATACGCGCCGTGCGTCGTCCAGCGATAAAGGGCCCCGCCAATCACCTTGCGATCTATGGTTTTGCCATCGGCGCGCAGCGCCTCTTTGATGTGCCGCGAAATCCCTACCGCGAGCGGCACCGGCTTCGTGAATGCCGCCGGCCACCGCCGTCGCCAGTCAGCCACGATCTCTTCCATCCATGGTGGCCATGGCGATCGCCGGACCGCCGGGCGCTTGGCGGGGGGCGGCCGAGGCGGCCGGGTTTCGGTCTCTGCGACTGTCATGCGACCAGTGCCAGAACTCATCGTCATGCCGACATTACTCTCGAGCTTCGAAGTAACTTCACCTCACCGGATACACAAGAACGTGGGCCGCGTCACAGAGCTGTCCTCATCGATGCGAGCCACGTTCGGGGTCATGGCATCGGCGGCGGTATTGATCGAACCCATGCATCCCGCCGCGATCGCCGCGGCGGGGTTGCTTTCATCGGCTGGACGGCCATCGCTACGCCGTAAAACGCGCCCGACAGGGCATAAAACAGACCGAAGGTGGTCAGAATGCCGGTCGGGTCCATGCGGACGATCGTGATCGCGCCGACGATGTGTGGAAGGAACGGTTCGCCGTGAAAAATTCGACATAGCGCCAGGCGGCTTCGTCGCCGAGATCGGCGACGAGTGCGATCGTGGCGCGCAAGGGTAGGGGGTTCTCGTTATCCGGTCCTGACCGTAGCTTTGCCCCCCATAAGTAGTTTCCGAGGCTAACAGGGACTAGCGGCAATTATCATTTAGAGCGTGCCACCGCCACGCTCCAGGAACGGATGCCGCGACCGGCGCCGTTTGCTTGGCAGCCGTTTGCTTGGCAGCCGTTGGTGACAGGCAGCGACTGCTGCAGCGACGAAGCTTATGCGGCGCGCGCCCACAGTGCTTTGGTAGGGTCGGCGATCGCCGCAAGCTCCTCGAGGCCATTGCAGCTCTGCGCGAGGACCGTCGCGCCGTTACCTGCTCAGGAACAGCCGCCGGAGGCGCCCGCTTCGGCACCAGCCCCTCACGCCGAACGCCGTCAGCTGCCGAACGCCGGCAGCTGACGGTGATGTTCTGTGATCAGGTCGGCTCGACGGCATTGTCGGCGCGCCTTGATCCGGAGGAGTTGCACGAGGTGATCGGCGCCTACCAGCGCTGCGTGGCGGAGGCGGTGCCGTTCCCGCTAAGTGAGCGAGCTTACGTCTCGACTTACGACGTGGTTCATTTCCAGCCGTTCGACCCGGTGCACAAGCGCACCGAGGCCGCCGTCAAGGGTCCGGACGGCAAGGCGTTCAAGGTAACGAAGGGCGCGCCGCAGGTGATCCTGGCGTTGGCGGCCAATGCCAATGAGGTAAAGCCGGCGGTCGACAAGGCGGTCGACGAATTTGCGACGCGCGGCTTTCGCTCGCTCGGCGTGGCGCGCGCCGAGGGCGACGGCAAGTGGCAGTTTTTCGGTGTGCTGCCGCTATTCGATCCGCCCCGCGAGGATGCCAAGGAAACCGTCGCAACCGCTCTCAAGATGGGCGTGAAGATCAAGATGGTGACCGGCGATGCCCTGGCCATCGCCAAGGAAACCGCCAAAAAACTGGACATGGGCAGCAACATTCTCGATGCCCGCAGCCTCGGCGACTCGAAAAAGAAAGAGACCGCGGAGTTCGCCGAATTGATCGAAAAGGCCGACGGCTTCGCGCAGGTGTTCCCCGAGCACAAGTACCACATCGTCGATGTCCTGCAGCAACGCGGCCACATCGTCGGCATGACCGGCGACGGGGTGAATGACGCGCCCGCGCTGAAGAAGGCCGATTGCGGCATCGCCGTATCGGGCGCCACCGACGCGGCGCGCGCCGCGGCCTCCATCGTGCTGACGACCCCCGGCCTCTCGGTGATCATCGACGCGATCAAGGAGAGCCGCCGCATCTTCCAGCGGATGAACAGCTACGCGATCTACCGCATCGCCGAGACGCTGCGCGTGCTGTTGTTCATGACGGCGGCAATCCTGATCTTCAATTTCTATCCGCTGACGGCGGTGATGATCGTGATGCTGGCGCTGCTCAACGACGGCGCCATCCTGTCGATCGCCTACGACAACGTTCATTACAAGGATCAGCCCGAGGCGTGGAACATGCGCCTGGTGCTAGGGATTGCCTCGGTGCTCGGCGTCATCGGGCCGATCGCCTCGTTCGGCCTGTTCTTCCTCGGCGACCGCGTCTTTCACCTCGACCATAAGCATCTCCAGCCGATGATGTATCTGATGCTGTCCGTCGCCGGGCACATGACCATCTTTCTCGCGCGCACGCGCGGCCCGTTCTGGTCGATCCGCCCGGCGCGGATTTTATGGATGGCAACGGGCGGCACCCAAATCCTGGCGACGTTCATCGCGGTTTATGGACTGCTCATGCCGCCTCTTGGCTGGGGCTGGGCCGGGTTCGTCTGGGGATACGCGCTGATCTGGGCGCTCTTGAGCGACCGGGTGAAACTGCTCGCGTATCGGATTTTCGATCCCGCCACGGCCGAGCCAAATCCCGAAGCCAAAGCTACGCCTCAGCCCGAAGCCAAAGCCGATTTCGGGACCCGGATCGAAACCGCACTCGGCGATTTCGTCCAGGGTGGTGCCGGGCATGTCGTCACCGAGTGTGTCGGGGCCGCGAAGGCGCCAGAAGCCAAAACCGAGCCTCGGCCTGAAGCGAAAGCCGCGGCCAAGCCTGACGCTGCCAAGCCCAAGCCCGAACCCAAGGCCGCAGACAAAGGCGAGCCCAAGGCCGCAGACAAAGGCGAGCCCAAGGCCGCGGACAAAGGCGAGCCCAAGGCCGCGGACAAAGCGGAACTTCAACCCGAGGCCAAGGCCGAGTTCAGCCTCAGCCCGAAGCCCACACCGACGGCGCGACCCTCCTCAACACGACGCTCGGCGACCTCCTCGTGGCCGGCTTCGTCAAAGACCCGGAGGATGCCGGGCGGATCATCGCCGCGGCTATCACGCATGCTGCGGCACCCACCGCGGCCACGCACTCGTCCGACGCCAAGGCCAAGACATCGTCCGATGTGACGCCGCAGGCCGCCAATTGATCCTCAAGACATCGAGCGGCAGGCCCGCCGCTGTAATGAACTGTAGCTCGATCGAGGCGTGCGGGCAGCATTGCCGAAAGGATCAAAATGAAAATCAATACAAATGATTTCCGTGTCGGGGAAGGTAACAAGGTCAGCCTCAAGAAATGGCCGACGCTCGTCGACCCCGTGTACAAGTCGAAGAAGCAATATCAAGAACTGCTTGAAGACCATGTCGCGCAACTGAGCGCGATGCAGCAGCTCCACTACGCGTCCGATCGCCACGCCGTCCTATTGATCTTTCAGGCGATGGACGCGGCGGGCAAGGACGGAGCCATCCGGCACGTGATGTCCGGGGTCAACCCGCAAGGCTGTCAGGTCTTCAGCTTCAAGCATCCCAGCCCCATCGAGCTGCAGCACGATTTTCTCTGGCGCACCACCCGCGATCTGCCGGAGCGCGGGCGGATCGGCATCTTCAACCGATCCTATTACGAGGAGGTGCTGATCGCCCGCGTGCATCCCGAAATTCTCCGCAGCGAAGCAATCCCGGACGCCCCGCACCATGACAAGAAGGTCTGGCACGACCGCTATCGTTCGATCGTCGATTTGGAAAAACACCTCCACTCCAACGGTACCCGGATCGTCAAGTTCTACCTTCATCTTTCGAAGGAGGAACAGCGGCAGCGATTTCTGGCGCGTATCGACGAGCCGGAAAAGAATTGGAAATTCAGCCTTGCCGACATCGAGGAGCGGAAATTCTGGAGGGATTACCGGCTGGCGTATGAGGAATGCCTCAGCGCGACCAGCACCAAGGATGCATCCTGGTATGTCGTTCCCGCGGACGACAAGGAGAACGCCCGGCTGATCGTCTCGCAGATTGTCCTCGATGCGTTCGATAGCCTAAACATGGCCTATCCCAAAACGACCGCAGAGCGCCACGCAGAGCTGCTGTCGATCCGCGAGCAGCTCGCGAATTGAGATGTACACTAACATCCTGATCCCGACGGACGGATCGGAACTCGCTGGGAAGGCGGTCCGGCACGGCACAGGCTTGGCCAATCGGATCGGTGCAAAGGTCACTGCGCTGATTGTCTTGCCACCGTTTCATACGTTCACGACCGACATGCAGATGATCGAGGACACGCCGGCCCAGTACCAAACGCGCATCCTGCAGCACGCCGACAAAACTCTTGCGGCTGTCGCCGACGCGGCGCGAGCGGCAGACATCGCCTGCGAAATCGTTCATATCGAGCATGAGAGTCCCTACCGGGCGATCATCGATACCGCGGACGCGAAAGGCTGCGACCTGATCGTCATGGCTTCGCACGGTCGCCGGGGCATTGCCGCAATCGTCCTCGGCAGCGAAACGGTAAAGGTTCTCACGCACTGCACGATTCCGGTCCCGGTTCATCGATGACACGGGGGCAGTGCGAAGCGGCAAGCTGGTGATCGCCGAGGGCGGTGGCCCGACCGCGGTGATCAATCAATCGCTGGCCGGTGCCGTGCTCGAAGCGCGGCTACGGGGTGATCCCGCTAAAGAGCGGTTCGCGGGCAGAACCGTCGCGGACGGAGGAAGACGATGAAGGATAGCTCTTCGGACGATGCAACAAGCATGGAGGCGCGCGTGACAAAGGCCGGAGAGGCAATCGGCGAGCGGGTAAAGAGCGCCGCCGCGGCCATCGGCGCAGTGGCCGGACGTGCCGAGGAAGTAGTTGGGAGTGCTACCACGGCAACTGCGGCTGCCGCCAGTCATGCGAAGAAAGTGCTGGGCCATGCAGGTGAAACAGCGCAGCAAGCTTGGTCGCAAGCGGGCCAAGTGGCGGAGGACGTCGTTGATGCTGGTCGTCGTGCGAGCAGATCCGCTTCGCGGCAGATCGGCGAGCATCCAATGATTTCTGTTCTGGTCGGCTGCGCGCTCGGCTACATTGCCGGCTGGTGGGTTCACAGACGGACGGCAGGCCAGGAAGAACCGCAAACAATAAGTCCAGCGCCAAAGCACTCTTGCCCGGACAATAAAGGGTAGCGAGACCTTTCCAGGGTCCCTCTTAGCAAGTATCGACGGAGGAAACGATGGATCTGATCCTGATTATTCTCATCGTGTTCCTCCTCTTCGGCGGCGGTTTCGGCTATCATCGATGGGGATATGGCGGCGGCATCGGGATCGGCGGTATCCTGCTAATCGTGCTTATCGTCTATTTGTTGGTCGGACGCGGGCGATTTTGATATTTCCCGTGTCGGCGCTTGCATGGCCCGACCGGGAGCCCCGCCTCGCGCGCGGGGCGAGCCATAGCGGGGCGGTGACAGCCGATCTGGCGGCGCTAGCCCAGGAGGCACACGAAAGATCTTCCCCTATTTCCAAGCCACGCGCGGCAATGTCGACAAGCGCGAGCACGGCCTCGACGGTGGCAGAGGCAACGCTGGGTGCACCCGTTCTCCCGCGGCGGCGGACCTGTCGTTTATCTTTAGACCCCTCGAGGACATCGCAGATGAGCGCATCGGACGTTCGCGTGTGGCCCGGCCGACCTGGTCCGATGGGCGCGACATGGGACGGTTCGGGCACGAATTTCACGCTGTTCTCGGCCAACGCCGAAAGGGTCGAGCTTTGCCTGTTCGACGGCGGCGGAAAGACCGAAATCGCGCGGATCCGATTGCCGGAGTACACGCATGAGATCTGGCATGGCTACCTGCCCGACGTGCGGCCGGGTCAGCTCTATGGCTATCGGGTGTACGGACCGTACGAACCCGAGGCGGGCCACCGCTTCAACCATCACAAGCTGCTCGTCGCCCCCTACGCCAAGGCGCTCGTCGGCGCGCTCGAATGGGACGACGCTCTGTTCGGTTACAGGGTCGGCGACGACGCGCAGGATTTGTCCTTCGACGATCGCGACAGTGCGTCTTTCGTTCCGAAATGCCGGGTGGTCGATTTGCCTTCACCTGGGGACGGCGGCCGGATCAACGCCCGTGGCATGAAACCATAATCTACGAACTGCACGTCAAGGGGTTCACGATGCGCCACCCCGCGGTCGGGGACGCCGTGCGCGGCACGTTCGCCGGCCTCGCGGCGGCACCGGTCGTGACACGTTTGCGCGACCTCGGGATTACGGCGATCGAGCTCCTGCCGATCCATGCGTTCATCCACGACCGCCATCTGGTCGAGCGCGGCCTGCGCAATTATTGGGGCTATAACACGATCGGGTTCTTCGCGCCGCATCCCGAATATCTGGGAACAGAGGGTCTCGGCGGGTTCAAGGCGTTCGTACAGCAAGTGCACGACGCCGGCATCGAAATCGTCCTCGACGTTGTCTACAACCACACCGCCGAAGGCACAGCTTCCGCGCCACCGGCATGACCGTCTATCTGCTCAACGGCGGTCTCCCTGAGTACGCACAGCAAATGGCGGCGCACGAAAGCGCACGCACGACCAAGCTTACGATCGGCGCGACGACCAGGTCGCGCTCTCGACCTGATCGAGTTATTCAGGGATAACAGATTTTTTCGAGAATAATACAGCCGCGGGGCAGGGGGCATGGGTAGGACCCACACTCGCCAAGCTGAGAGTTTAGCCGCCGGCCCATCTGATGGCGGCGCGATGTAATCGGGCAGAATACTCGTCTACCCTTCGAGCGATTGCTCTTACGTGTATAAGTTGCCTTGTCGCCTAAGAGCCGAGTCCGGCCTTTCGGGAAACTACTATCGAACCGCGAGGTTCGACCTGAATTTGCCCTTGGTCAGGTCGGTTGGCCCGCAAGAAAGCGCAATTCATCGCGATCACAGCGAACGAGCCGGTCTTGCCGAGGGCGCAATCGGTGCTTTGCCCCTCCCGATAGGATTAAGGGGAACCATATCGAACGAAAAGCGCCAACGGCCCCGAAAAGGTAGGACTGCGATGCCCGACTTCGGACTGACCCATGTCGCGCTGAGCGTGAGCGATCTTGATGCGAGCACTGCATTTTACGAAAAGTACGCGCGTATGACCGTCGTGCACCGGCGCGCCCGAGAGGGTGTTCGTTCAGCCTGGCTCACCGACCACACCCGGCCTTTCGTCATCGTGCTGGTCGAAGCCGCAAACCAGCACGATCCGCCGCTCGGGCCATTCGGGCATCTCGGGCTCGCCTGCGCGAGCCGCGAAGAAATCGATCGGTTATACGAGGAGGCCCGCCGCGAGGGCCGGCCGACGCGCGCCCCGATTGATGCGGGCGAACCGGTCGGCTATGTCGCGCGGATCGCCGATCCCGACGGCCACTCGCTCGAGCTGTCCTTTGGCCAGGAGGTCGGGCTCACGGTCGCGGCGACGGCCAAAGCGTGAGCCTTTGGCGCTTGGATCGAGGCTGCTGGGCCTGCTTCCCATCCTCCGGAGCCGGTGTCGGAGGTGCCGGCGACGGTCCGCAATGGGGCATCTTCACCCATGCGCCACGTCGTCAGCCATCGGTTGCAGAGCGCCGACAGCGGTCACTTACCCGAACGGGGGCGAACCATCCCTGGCGACCCATTTCGGTCGTTCGCCGTCCGCGGAGGAGGAATACGAGTGGCGCATCGTACCGATCCTGCGCGGGCCGGGCGCTACTTGCCTGTCGCCTGATTAGACATTCGTCGCTGATCGTTGGCGTCCGCATCAGCCTGTTGCGGGTGTTGCCGGTGTCGATGATTGGTCGGTAAACCGATCGACCGGGTGATCGAAGGTCACCCACGGATGCCGCGTCGTCTCCCAAATCGATACCGTCGGCCAGGGCATCAACGGGTCGGCGAACGTGCCAGAAGCGATGCCGATATGGTCCGGGCGGACCTCCGCATACCAGAACACCGAGGTGCCGCAATCGGGGCAGAAATGAAATTCGACTTTTCGCCCCGAGTTGCTGGCGCGGACGTAGACCTTGCTCGGCCCCTCGATGCGCACCTGCTCCTTCGGGAAATGGGCGCTGGCGCCGAAGGCCGAGCCGGTACGCCGTTGGCACTCTGTGCAATGACAGATGGCCACGATCCACGGCTCGCCGGTCACTTCCGCGCGCAGCGACCCGCAGCAGCAACGGGCGATCCTGGTCATTGGAAACCTCCCATTTTTAGCGTTGTCGCCACCATACATCCGGAACGGGGCAAGGGCCGACGAAAAGCCCCATCGTTGCCTCGGATCAGATAACCGACATTGGGGTCTCAGGACTTTGGACGATTTTTTAAGAGCCCAGCCGGTTCAAATGGTTACGTGTTGCAAAAGTTAGATGCAAAATGCAGGAGGTGTGGATTGCTCGCTTCCTTTCAGATCGTGATCCGCTCGCCTCGTCTAGGCTGACCTCATCGCGCCGGCGCCCGTCGGCCGCAACAACACCCTTTTCTCCGCCTTGGCGGCGCAGTTAGCATCGATTTGCGACCGAAACGGGCGCGGCAGGTGGGGAGGAGGTAAAATGACGACAGCGCAAATCGCGCCCACCGGCGACATCGCCGACGACGAGCACCGCCGGCAACTCCGCCGCGCCCTGCTCGCCAGCAGCGTCGGCACGACGATCGAATGGTACGATTTTATCGTGTACGGCACGGTCAGCGGGCTGGTCTTCGGCAAGCTGTTTTTTCCGCAGGCCAGTGCGGTCGGCGGCATACTCCAGGCGTTCGCCATCTTTTTCATCAGCTTTGCCTCGCGGCCGCTCGGCGCGGCGATCTTCGGCCATTGGGGCGATCGCATCGGGCGCAAGGCGACCCTGATTGCCACCCTGCTGGTGACCGGAATCTCGACGGTTGCCATCGGCCTCGTCCCGACCTATGCGACGATCGGCATCTGGGGGGCGGTGCTGCTGACCATCCTGCGCACGCTTCAGGGCATCGGGGTAGGCGGCGAATGGGGCGGCTCGGTGCTGTTGGCGATGGAGTGGGCGCGCACCACCAAGAACCGCGGCTTCCTCACCTCCTGGCCGCAATTCGGCGCGCCGGCCGGGTTGTTTCTCGCCAATGGTATCGTGCTGTTCTTCAGTTGGCTGTCGGGTGACCAGTTCCTGGCTTGGGGCTGGCGCATCCCGTTCCTGTTGAGCATCGTCATGATCGGGATCGGACTGTGGATCCGGCTCGGCATCCACGAAACACCGGTCTTCCGCCGGTTGCTCCACGAGGAGCGCATCGAGCGAGTGCCGGTGCTCGAAGTGTTTAAGCGCCAGCCCAAGCAGGTAATATTGAGTTCGGTCTTGCGGATGCCGGAGCAAGGCGCGGGCGTCATCGTCGTCTTTTTCATCTTCACTTACGCTACGGCGTTTCTCGGCATCTCGAAGAATTTCGTGTTGACCGCGGCGATCGTCCAATGCTTCCTCGGCTTTCTGTGGGTGGTGGTCGCCGGGACGTTGTCGAACCGCGTCGGCCGCAAGAACATGTACATGATCGGCAGCGTGTCTGTCGGAATTTATGCCTTCATCTATTTCGCTCTCTTGAACACGAAGCTGCCGAGTTTGATGTTCGTCGCGATAGCGCTGTCGCTGATCCCAATCATGACGTGCTACGGACCCGAGGCGGCGCTGATCGCGGAAAGCTTCACTCCGCGCCTGCGCTACAGCGGCACCTCGGTCGGGTATCACCTCGCCTCGATCTTCGCCGGCGGGCCGGCGCCGTTTATCGCGACGGCGCTCTTTGCCAGATTTCATTCGAGCCTGCCGATCGCGCTCTACATGGTCGGCTGCGCCGTCATCGGTATCGTTGCGACGGCACTCCTGACCGACTACACCGGTAAAAGATCTCCGCCGAATACGAAAATGTCTGAACTCGCGGGGCGCGGCCTTGAATGGCGGCTGTGGGGCAACAGCCGCCGATCACCTCCTGCCCGGTCTGGCCTATCTTGCTAGTGATAACGTCCTGTATCAACGAGCGGGATTTGCCCGAAATAAGACCTCTGGCGAGCGGCTGGTTCCCTGGTTTTGAGCGCCGACGAGCTTCTGGACCGGATCGCATTCGAGAATTGACGACGAAGACTTCGAAGGATGCCGCTCGGCCTGCAATGTGTCCGACCGTCGGGCCGAATTTTCGAGCACGTGAAAAAACGGACGACCGGGGCCTACCGTCCTACCGTCGGCAGTGCGCCGTAAGGGGTCGTTCATGTTGCGCCAACCCGCGGCGCTCGACGCTACCCTTCTCATCGTCCTGTCGATCTGCCCCGAGGCTGTCCCCGCGTCAACCCGTCCCTACGATAGTGCCACCATGCCGATCGAAATCGATTGGTCGAAGTGCCCCGACGCCGAGAGTGTTCCCGGCCGGCTAAGCGCCGCATGGGTTGCGACCGAGCGGCTTGTTTCACGGCTTTTTCACCGGAAAATCAAGAATTAATAAAGCAAGACCCCGTGGTTTTGTTTCACACTCCTGTGCTATAATAGCAAGATGAAGCCAATTTACAGCGATCATAACCGCCTTGACGAGCGGAGCCTCGCCTTGCACCAGCTTATCGCAGCGAAGGTGCTGGCCGATCCCGCCCTCCTCGACAAGGCGCGGGACAATCTGCGCCGCTGGCAGCAGATGGACGGCAGCCCGAAGCTGGCCCTTGCGGAGTGGGAGCAAATTCTTAGCGGCCCGACCGATCAAATCGCGCAATTTCTGACGGAACGATCCGAACGCGCGACCCGCCTGCGCCAGTCCAGCCCGTTTGCCGGCATTCTGAGCGAGGCTGAGCGCAACGCCATTTATGAATCGTTCTCAACTCGAACATATCATCCGCGCGGCGAGCCGAATCTCGGGTGATCCCGAAATCGTCGTCATCGGCAGCCAGGCGATCCACGCGCAGACCGTGCGGCTTCCGCCGATTGTATTTCAATCGATGGAGGCCGACGTGTACCCCCGCAATCACCCGGAACGTGCCGACGAGATCGACGGCGCGATTGGCGAGCTTTCCGACTTTCATCAGACCTTTGGCTATTACGCGCAGGGCGTCTCCCCCGAGACGGCCATTCTTCCGGCTGGGTGGGAGCGCCGCCTTATCCGCTTGAGCAGTCCGAACACTGAGGGCGCGACCGGCCTTTGTATCGACCTGCATGATCTGGCGTTGTCGAAATACGCCGCCGGGCGCGAAAAGGACATCGGGTTCAACCGCGAGCTTGTGCGGCATGGCATCGTCAGCAGGCGGACGCTGACCCGGCGGGTCCCGTCAATGCCAATCGACGACGAGCGCAAGCGCCTTATCCTCGATCGCATCAGGGGAGATTTCGCTCTTGCCAATCCGCGTCGGCGCAACCCGAAACCGTCCCATTCTTGACCCTGTGGGATCAAGGGCTTAGACCTCCCGTAAGTTATGACCGGAACGCAACCGCAAAACCGCCGTCTCGGCTATGCCCGCGTCAGCACCTACGGGCAGACGCTCGACGCCCAGCTTGAACAGCTACGCGGCGCGAGCTGCACCAAGATTTACCGCGAGAAAGTGACCGGCGCGCACAACGACCGGCGCGAGCTTCTCAAGATGCTCGACCACCTCGCCCCCGGCGACGTCGTGACGGTGACGCGCATCGACCGCCTAGCGCGCAGCACCTTCGACCTGTTCGCTATCGTCAAGAAGATCGTGGACGCCGAAGCGCAATTCCGCTCCCTTGCCGAGCCGTGGGCCGACACCGGCACCAGCACCGGGCGCTTGATGATAGCCGTACTCGGAGGCCTCGCCGACGTGGAGCGCGATCTAATCCGCACCCGCACCGGCGAGGGGCGCAGCCGGGCGCAGAAGCGCGGGCAGCACATGGGCCGCCCGCCGAAGCTCACCGAGGCGCAGAAGGCCGAGGCCCGCAAGCGACGGGCGCAGGGCGCGACGCTCGCCGAACTCGCCCGCAGCTACGGCGTGGGCAAGAGCACGATTTCGCGACTGGCCTGATCAGGCTCGCTCGTTCATCTGGCACCGCCGCCGCAAGGGAAGGGAGCCTGTCATGACCGACTTCGGGACCTTAAAGGCCCGTGTCGAAGAACTGCAACCACTGTTCACAAACATAATCGTATCTATCGGAGCCACCGCACTGCTGATTGTTGGACTCGTTCTGGCACTCCTTGATAGGGGTGCTACGAGTATTATAGCAGTGCTCGGTACCGGATTTCTACTTGTGGTCTTACTACTACTGGCGAAGTTCAAGCGCTTCAAAGGCTTCGGTTTCGAAGCGGAAATGTGGGAAGAAAAACAAGAAGAAGCCGCCGTTCTGGTTGACGAGCTTAAAAAAGAATTAGCGAGGTTCAGCACAGCTAGAGTTTCTTTGCTGAAAGGCAAAACAGAGGAAATAACCAAAAAGCTAATGTCGTTTGGCGACATCGACTTTGATTGTGCATTTGCAAGAAATAGTGGAGAGCAAGCTGATTTTTGGTGGATTTTGCAGCCCGCTCTTACAGCCTCAGGATGGAAAAATGTTTCATGGAGGTATGGCCAAAGCAGTGGCGGCTATTCACAGGGGGGCCGCCCAGAAACTGGCGAAGTCGCTGCGACAAACGTCGAAATCCACCTACACCCAGCACAGCGGGGCAAGCTCGAACCAGCAGCGGCCGCATTAATATCGGCGCTGAACGATGTAGGCATCGATGCCAGAGATATAGGCTTTAACACGCATAACAGCAATTGCACAGCTATGCATATACTGATAGGAGAAAAACAGTTATTATCCGCTGAGAAGCTGAGTAGCCTAATTCTCCGTAAGACCTAACAGGGTACGACCTGCCCGATTTTCCAGAACGCATGTTATCCGCGCGTTTGCCGGGCCGTGCATGAACCTGCCCCACTGAGACAGCGGCTATCGAGGCTTGCGCCTAAGCTGCGCGTCAGGGCTTGCAGTCTCGAACCCTGCTCTTCGCTACGGGGTCAGGCTCATGCATGCCCATCCTAGCACTCTCGGCGGATCATACGATAGGCGTCGACGCGGTTCATCGGCTTGCCAGTCAGCACGCCGGTCTTGCCGATCGCCGAGCGGAAGAGGGGGGTCTTGCCGTCCTCGCGGATCGATCCGTCACGACAGCGAGCCTGCACCGGCCTCTCATGGGTTGCCAATCCCCTGGGAACAACCCGACGCAGCCCGCGCCGATCTCTACGTGATCCACGACGAGCTTGAAATCATCCACCAGCAGCTCGCCCGGCTGCCGACGCGATGGGACATCGCGCGCATCGCCCTGATCGCCGTCCTCGCCGGCGCGGCGCTTGCCGCTGCGGCCGTCGCGCTATTTGGCCGAGGCTGATGGTGTGATAGCGTCCGGCAAATTCCTCCTGCGTCAGGGTATCACGTCGCAAAAGAGTCGTGGAGAACGGGGCGCGGCGATCCCTGCGGCGGTACGGCCAGCAATTCCGCGCGGCGTCCCGCCGCACCCACGGTCGGCAGCGGCAGAAGCCACCTCCCCTGCAGTAAGTTGATCACGCTCTGTTTTACATGAACGAATCGGAGACGGCGGGGAAGGGGAGGGGCGTCGCGGGTTACGTCGGTGCGAGGTGCAGGCGGTAGCGACCGAAAACCGGCAACTCACGACGACGACGACGGATCGAACGAAGGCGCTGTGTCGACAGTCGCATGCGGCGGCGGTTCGAGATCGACCCCGCCGAGCGGCGCGAAGCGCCGGCGGATGGCCTCGGCCAGGTTCGGTTCGGCTTCTCTCTGCGCCTGCTTGATCAGCCGGTCGATATCGGCATCGGTAAGACCGGCGGCGACAACGCGCGCCCCCGATTTTCGTCGCGCGAGCGCCAGCCCCTCGGCCGGCTCGATGATGATCGACACCGGCTCGTCGGGGCCGGCGCCCCGGCGCAGCAACTCGCCGGTGACCTCGGCGACGGTTGTCTCGATGATGTCGGCGGGCGGCATAAGACTTTAGCCTGGCTTGGCTTCCAAGGCTCGGCGGACGCCCTCCGGGTCGTGCGCGATCACGGCGAGATAGGCGCGCGCCGGCTGGTCGGGTTCCGAACGGCCTTGCTCCCAATCGCGCAATGTGCCGATCGGGATGTGATAGCGTCCGGCAAATTCCTCCTGCGTCAGGCCGAGCGCCCGGCGCAGCGTCTTGGCGCGCGGCACCCGTCGCACCTTCGCCAGCTCTTCGGCCGTGAACGGCCGCGCATCGGGATCGGCAGCGGCCGCTGCTTCGACTTCCTCGGGCGTCATCGGCGCAAGCGGCGTAACCGGCATCACCTCTTCGGTCCCGTCCGGCTTGATGCGTACGAGCACACCGTCACGGCGCATTCTGGCAATAGTAGTAGTCTCGTTCATGCCGCGTTGCTCTCCCCGACGCTACGGTGCCGTCCACGGATCGATGAGCGTGAGGCCGCAATGCTCGAAATCCCCAACATCACGCGTGACGACCCTTGCGCCTTTCGCGCGGGCGATTGACGCGATCATCAAATCGGCCATCGTAGCCGGTCGGCCGGCGCGGCGCCTTGCGGCAAAGACATCGGCATAGGAAACGGCAGCTTCGCGATCAAACGGCAGTACGCGGTCGGCAAAATCCTCCTCGAACAAGGCGCGCGCCGCCGTATAGAGACTGTCCCGCCGGCGGCCTTGAGGCAGCACGGCGATCCCGGCCAGCATTTCGGCCTCGCAGACTGAGGTCGTGAACAACAGCCTGGCAGGCTGCGCTGCCATCCATACAGCGACTGACGGAGCCGGCTGGGCAGCCATGACATTGGAAAGAACGTTCGTGTCGAGAATGAACATCAATCGAAGCGCGGCGGTTCCAAAGCCGGTTCGCGCGGCGGAAGCTCGATGTCATCGGCGCCGCCGAGCGGCGCAAAGCGCGCGCGGATCCGTTCATAAAGGTTGGGTTCCGGCGCCGGTTCCGGCTCTTTGAGAGATTCCTTCAAGATGTCCCGCAGCTCCGCCTCCATTGAATGTCCATGCTGCGCGGCCCGAATGCGCAGGCGCTCCTTGAGGGCCGCATCAATATTGCGGACCGTCAGCGTGGCCATCACCGAAATTTCCTGCTGTTCCATGCTGTCATTGTACACAATGCAGACGTTGAATGCAATTGGGTGTTTATTCTTGAAAACAGATTTTCCCGGGAACCGACCTTCGAGTCGGGTCCCTCCGCCCGGCCCCCTCCCCGATTTCATAGTGACCCATAACGTCCCCGATGGGGGAGGGGTCCGATGGCCGAGTCCGAGGTGCCCGACAACGGGCTGGGAACGACGACCGCGATCGCGGTCCTCGATCCGGCGGCCGGGTCGATGCCGGTGCCGGCGATGGTGGCCGCCGCCGGCGAGCGGGCGGCGCGGCGCTTCATCGATTTCTTCACCGCGAACATCCGCAACCTGAACACCCGGGCCGCCTACGGCGTCGCGGTGCGCGGCTTCTTCGCCTGGCTGGACCGGCACGGCATCGGCGAGCTCGGCGCGATCCGCACGCATCACGTCTCGACCCCTGACGCGCGCCTATCGAGCTCCGACGGTCAAGCAGCACCTCGCGGCGCTGCGCATGCTGTTCGACTGGCTGATCGTCGGGCAGGTCGTCGAACAGAACCCTGCCGCGGCGGTGCGCGGACCCAAGCACGTCGTCAAGAAAGGCAAGACGCCGGTCCTCGACGGCGACGAGGCCAAGAAGCTCATCGACAGCATCGATGTGTCGACGATCGTTGGGCTGCGCGACCGGGCATTGATCGCTCTCCTTATATATAGCTTCGCCCGGATCTCGGCGGCGCTGCACATGAACGTCGAGGACTACTACCCGCAGGGCAAGCGCTGGTGGGTGCGCCTCCACGAGAAAGGCGGCAAGCAGCACGAAATGCCGGCACACCACCTGCTCGAGGCCTACCTCGACGAATATGTGAAGACGGCCGGGATCGGCACGGAGAAGGCCTCTCCCCTTTTCCGGACTCTCGGCGGCCGCGGGCACAAGCAGCTGACCACCGACCGGATGACCCGCCAGGACGCCCGGCGGATGATCGTCCGCCGCGCGCTGAAGGCCGGCATCATCACGCGGCTCGGGTGCCACACCTTCCGGGCAACCGGCATCACGGTCTATCTGCTCAACGGCGGCCTGCTCGAATACGCCCAGCAGATGGCGGCGCACGAAAGCGCCCGCACGACCAAGCTCTACGATCGTCGCAACGACCAGGTCACGCTCGATCAGGTCGAACGGATTGTTTTGTAGTCCTGTCGACTTGAAGCTCGGTCTCCGACCCGAGGTGGAATAGCCCCTGGACCGCCGCATTTGGCAGGCAGGTTCGGTGGCTCGGTGACGTGCGTGCGACCCGGCCGCTTAGTCACCAAGCTGGCCATTAAACGCTCGGCGCCGGCACCATATCGACCGCTATCGCATCGCGGACAGTGGGAGACAGACGATAATACTGATAGGATGTGAGGAAATTCCGATCATAGTCGTTAATATCAGTCGCATCGAACATTCGGTAAGCGGCGGCTGGAAACATGGTTTGATCGGTCCGGTCCTTGGGACCGTCCTGACCGAGACGCTGCAGGCCATTGATTGTCCGGCTTAGATCTAACACCTTGTCCTCTCCACTATAGTAAATCGAAATGCGCTCACTGAGCAGTGATAAACCGTCTAAGCCAGTAAGATTAGGTTGTGCGAACGCATCGAAGCCACAATCGCCAGCAGCGAGAATGCTTACGTTGAATAATTCAGCGTTTCCATTCCCGTGCAGGAACCAATTCTCCACCGCGCTTTGGAGCGCCAGGTTGCCCATGCTGTGGGCGAGCAGATAGGTCCTGCACCCGTTCGCGCGCGCTGTACGAAGCACGGGTTCGATTTGGGCAAAGAAGCTCATCAGGTGGACGCCCGACAAGGTGGCCATTTTCTGATCATGGCGGTAGTCGGCATCGAGCACGGGAACACTGATGATTTTTCCCAGCGATGGCCAGCTGAAAGCCAGGACTGTTGTGTCGCTCCCTGGCTTCCCTGAGGCCGCGAGGAACTCCCGGTTAAAAGCAGCGCGTGTGATCCCGTCTTCGAAGGTGTTGTCGAAACCATGTATAAAAACGAGAAGATTACGGCCCGCATTGGACAGGTCGCCCGCCACATTCGCGGCAAAGGCGCCCTTATTCGTGTCCTGAATGAAGGTGATCGCCCCCTGCCGGTCGTCCTTGATATCCACTCTGTCCACAAAAGGCGTGCCATACATTATGTCGGTCGATATCGATGGGGGTTGGATATTGGGATCGTAGCTGGTAACTACAGCGGGGTCGCCGGTGAGAATACGGTTGGTCGCCAAAAAACACGGTCGTTGGCACTGGCTTAAAACCTTTGCGGGGCGGGCCAGCCTAAGTGAACTGGAGGGCAACGGCAAAGTAGCGGCTCGCCCCGAGAGTCCACCTTGATCCGCGGCGCGGCCGGAGCGATCTCGTCGTCTGCCGTTTTCGTTTGCGGTAGAGGCGTTCATTCCTAAACGCCTCCCGCACAGATCCGAGCCAGCGGAATTCGGGCACTCGGCTCCCGCCCAGGGTGTCTGCGAAAGCCCAGATTTGGCCAGGGATGAAGAATCCGCGGCTTGGGGAGAAAGTAGTCGGCCCGCCTGCCGGCAAGGTATCGCGAACGGGGGTTTGAGAGCCGATGCCTATGGGCGGGTTATGCCCCAAGAACGAACCCGCTCTCGCGGGAGGGGAGCGCGTGTCGCGGTCCGCGCGTTTTCGATGGGATAGTGAGCGGTAAAGCGTGACGGGCGGGGCATCCGATCCCGAGCATCGAAGGTCGAGCAACCTTCGGCTCGAGAGAGGAGACCCCGATGACCTCCCATCCTTCCCAGCGGCCCGTCAGCGCACTGCGGGCACGCATGATCGAGGACATGAGGGTGCGCGGCTTCGCCGAGAAGACGCGCAATGACTACGTTCGCCATGTGCGGGCGTTCGCGGCCTTCATCGGCCGGTCGCCCGACACCGCGACGGCTGAGGATCTGCGCCGCTTCCAGCTGCACCAGACGCAGACCGGCATGCAACCGCCGAGCATCAACAGCGCGGTCGCGGCCCTGCGTTTCTTCTTCACCGTGACGCTCGACCGGCCGGACCTTGCGCGGCGGCTCACGATCGTGCGTGAACCGCGCCGGCTACCAGCCGTGCTGAGTGTCGAGGAGGTCACGCTGCTGCTTCAGGCGGCGCCGGGGCCGAAGTACAAGGCGGCGCTCGCCACCGCGTACGGCGCCGGACTGCGCGTCTCCGAAGTTGTCGCGCTCAAGGTCGGCGATATCGATTTCGAGCGCATGCTGCTGCGGGTCGAGCAGGGCAAGGGCCGCAAGGACCGCAACGCCATGCTGTCGCCGCAGCTGCTGCAAGTGCTGCGGGCCTGGTGGTCGGACGGCCGGCGTCTGGGCGTTCTGCTGCCGCGCGGCTGGCTGTTCCCAGGCTGCAATCCGATCGAACCGCTCTCGACGCGCCAGCTCAACCGCGCCGTCCATGCCGCTGCCGAGGCCGCCGGGATCAAGAAGCGAGTGTCGCCGCACACGTTGCGGCACAGCTTCGCCACGCATCTACTGGAACAGGACACCGACATCCGCGTCATCCAGGTGCTGCTCGGCCATGCCAAGCTCGACACCACGGCGCTTTACACGCGCGTCGCCAACACCACGATCCGCAACGTGACCAGCCCGCTCGATCGGCTCGCTCCGCTGCCTGTGGGGAGGCCGAGCCGCGGAGCCTAGCCCGGGGCGGTGAGCCGCCCGAGGCTGGAGGTCGCCGACGTCTTCCATCGCCATGGCGCCACCTGGCGCGAGGCCAACGCCGGGCATGTGAGCCTGGGCCAACTACAGGTGATGTCGGCCATCGAGCAGTGCCGCTCGGCTGCGCTCGGCGGGCATGTCGAGCGCTGCGAGGATTGCGGCCACAGCCGGATCGCTTACAACTCGTGCCGCAACCGCCATTGTCCCAAGTGCCAGGGCGCGGCGGCGAAGGACTGGCTCGCTGCCCGCGAGGCCGACCTGCTGCCGATCGGCTACTTCCATTTGGTCTTCACGCTGCCTGCCGAGATTGCCCCGATGGCCTACCAGAACAAGGCAGTGGTTTACGACCTGCTGTTCCGCGCCGCGTCCGAGACGCTGCTCACCATCGCAGCCGATCCAAAGCATCTCGGCGCCCGCATCGGCATCACCGCCGTGCTCCACACTTGGGGCTCGGCGATGACCCACCATCCGCATCTCCACATGATCGTGCCGGGCGGCGGGATATCACTCGATGGTACGCACTGGGTGCGCTGCAGACCCGGCTTCCTCTTACCGGTGCGCGTGTTATCCCGCCTGTTCCGGCGGCTCTTCCTGACGCGCCTCGCCGACGCGCACGCGGCGGGCCGGCTGGTGTTCTTCGGCGAGCTCGAAGGCCTGCGTGGCCGCGAGGCCTTCGCCGCGCACCTTGCACCACTCAAGAAGAAGAAATGGTTCGTCTATGCCAAGTCGCCCTTCGCCGGGCCCGAAGCGGTGCTCGCCTATCTCGCCCGCTACACCCATCGCGTCGCCATCTCGAACAGCCGCCTCATCGCTCTCGACGAGCGCGGCGTGACCTTCCGCTACAAGGACTACCGCCGCGACGGCCGGCAGCGGTTTCGCACGATGACGCTCGCGCCCGACGAGTTCATCAGGCGCTTCCTGCTCCACGTCCTACCCAAAGGCTTCCACCGCATCCGCCACTACGGGCTGCTCGCCAGCGCCGGATGCAAAGCCAATATTGCGCGCGCCCGAGAACTGATCGCCGGGCCCGTGCCAGTGACGGATCCGCCGGCAGCGCAAGACGACCCGGACCCGGCAGCCGACGTTACGGCAGACCATCGCCCGCCATGCCCTTGTTGCGGCGGCCGCATGATCATCGTCGAGACCTTCGAGCGCGGCGGCGCGCCGCGCGGCCCGCCATCACCCCAAGCCGGCGTCAGGACCGCCATGCCATGACGCCTGTCATTGCCTCATCGCACTACGCGCCTGCCGGGGAACCTTGCTTCCGCCGTTGCATCCGTCTCGCCTCGGCGCCTCCGAAAGTCCGCACTACGCCGTCGATCCCGCCAAAATCGCCCCGTCGACCGCCGCCGCCGCAACAAACTCCCGACCCGGATCCTCGGCCACCCACCGCCGACCGCGGCCAGCAGATCACCTACCCAACCCGCCGCCACACCAAATCCCCATAGACGGCACACCGCACCGCCCAGCCCCCCGCGGGTTCTTTCCTGGGAGGCTTTCGGACGCCGGCCCTCAGAACGGCTGCATGGTTACGCCAGGCCGGCATCCGAAACCCTTCACCATAGGAGACCTCCCCGATCACCCTGACGATCGGCGAGGCCAGGCGGGAAGTCGTCATCCGGTGCGCTCAAACCGAAAGGGTGTCATCGAGTTCGTGGCGGAAAGGAACGTACTGAATTTGACGACGTTTAGCAGGAGCCGGGAATGCCGAGGCTTGGGGCGTACCCCCCAAGGCGCACCCCTGCGCCGCGAGGAACATCAGTCCTAAGGATGCGAACATGGGAGCACCCACGACCTTCCGCGACGAGGTTGCCGAGCGGATCGGGGTGCTACCGAATTTTTTCTGCTCCGCTAAAGCCGCACCCGGCCTGATCGACCGGCTGTGGGACTTCGCCAAGTCGGCCTATCTCGATAACCCACTTCCTTCACTCTTCAAAGAGCGGTTGTTCGTTCACCTCTCGCGCTTCTGCGTGGCGCGCTACTGCATCGTGCGCCACGTTGGTTTCCTGGTCGGCCACGGGCGGCCCGCGGGCGATGCGGCGGTTGAGCCGGAAACGGTGGATGACGTGATTGCGCTGTTGCGTCGGCCGGTCCCCGCTTCCGAAGCGCTCGAGGCGGCTGTCGGCCGCTTGTCCGCCCGCACGATCATAGAGCCCATCCCGGCTCCCGGCACCGAATATGAGCACGATCTGTTCGACGTGCTGACCGTGCTGTTTCTGGCACCGCTTGCCCCTGGCCATGTCCGCGAAGCGGTGCGCATAGCAATCGGCGAGACCAACCTTGAATTTCTCCTCGCCTTCATGGCCTTTATTCGCGCCGCGCACTATTGGACGGAAACCCACAGTGACCTGACCTACGAAGCGGACATGCTCGCGCTGATGGAGCGGCACCCGGAACTGGGTGAGTTGCTGCTCGATCCCGCGGAGGCCGAGCAGACACGAGGCGCCATCGAAGGCGCGCGGGTGCTCGCCGCGCTGCGTAAGAGGGAAGAGCAGTTCCAAGCAGTGGTGGGCACGCTACAGCGCAATCTTGAGGTGCACGAGGCGGAGGCCGCCGAGCTCGGCCGGTATCGTCTTCTTATCAATGCGGTGACTGATTACGCGATCTTTATGCTTGATCCCAATGGCAGAATAGTAAGCTGGAATCCGGGTGCGTGCCGCCTCAAGGGATATGAGGAGGCCGAAATTCTCGGCCAGCACTTCTCTCGCTTCTACGTCGATGAAGATCGCGAAGCAGGCTTGCCGGCGCTCGCACTTGCCACGGCCGCCAAAGACGGCAAATTCGAGGGCGAGGGATGGCGTGTGCGCAAGGACGGAAGCCGATTTTGGGCCAACGTCATCATCGATCCGATCCGCAATTCGGCGGGCGAGCTTGCGGGATACGCTAAAATCACGCGCGACCTCACGGAGCGGCGCGATGCACAATTCGCTCTCGAAAGGACACGTGAGGTTTTATATCAGTCGCAGAAGATGGAGGCCGTCGGACAGCTTACCGGCGGTATC
Source organism: uncultured Alphaproteobacteria bacterium (assembly GCA_963772295.1). GTDB lineage: Bacteria > Pseudomonadota > Alphaproteobacteria > ATCC43930 > CGMCC-115725 > AP-15. The sequence continues at coordinate 300,317 of CAVYWO010000012.1, read as the reverse complement.
GCCCACGATTTCAATAATTTGTTGACGGCTATTATCGGCAGCCTGGAGATTGCGCGGCGGCGGGCGACCGATGCGTCCGTCATCCGCCTGATCGACAACGCCTTGCGCGGCGCCGAGCGCGGCTCGTCGCTAACGCAGCGCATGCTAGCCTTTGCGCGGCGGCAGCAACTCAACTTTCAGCCGCTTGATATCGTGGCGCTCGTCCACGGCACGGCCGAGTTACTCGAACGATCTCTCGGTCCTTCGGTGAGGATCGAGACCCGCTTCCCGCTTGGTTTACCCTGGGCGAACACAAACTCGAACCAGCTCGAAATGGCGTTGCTCAATCTTGCGGTTAACGCGCGGGATGCAATGCCGCAAGGCGGTACCGTTGTCATCGCCGCCCGGCTGGAAAGCGTCGCATTCACACACGGCAGATTACAGCCTGGTCAGTATGTCTGCCTCTCGCTGACGGACACCGGGGAGGGCATGGATGAAGACACGCTCGCGCGGGCGATCGACCCATTTTTCACCACCAAGGAGGTCGGCAAGGGAACCGGGTTAGGACTCCTGATGGTGCACGGCCTGGCCGAACAATCCGGCGGGCAACTAGTCCTGAGGAGTCAGAAAGGGCAAGGGACGACGGTCGAACTCTGGTTGCCGGTGGCAAAAAAGACCGCGGAAGCAACCGAGGCTGAGGCACCTATTCAAGTGCCGGCAACAGAGCACCGCCGACTGATCGTGTTGGTCGTCGACGACGATTCGCTCGTTCTCACCAACATGGCGGCGATGTTAGACGACCTCGGGCATAAAGTTTTTGAGGCCAGTTCCGCGTGCGAAGCGCCCGCCATCCTTCGACGCGAAAGTGGCATCCAGCTTGTGATCACCGATCAAGCCATGCCACACATGACCGGACTGCAACTGATCGAACAAATAAAAGATAATTGGCCGGACTTGTCGGTGATTTTGGCAACAGGCTTTGCCGAGCTGCCGCCAGGCACCGATCTTCTGCAAATCACGCTCGCCAAACCGTTCCTCCAACATGACCTTGCGTACGCCGTGGAGACTGCGATGACGACCCCCGACGCGCGCCATATCCTGAGGTTTCGCGTTCCCCGCCGATGACGTAACGAGTGGACGGCTCGTCAGGATGGTGGCGGAGCAGGTCCTCGTTGACCGTCCGGCCTTGCCGGCGCAGCTCACGATAGGCGACCTCCAGATACCTCGTATTCCAGAGGATGATGGCCGCGACCAGCAGGTTGAGCCCCGAGGCGCGAAAGAACTGGTTCTCGAAGGTGCGGTCGCGCATCTCCCCAAGCCGGCAGAAGTAGACGGCGCGCGCCAGGGCGTTTCGTGCCTCGCCCTTGTAGATGGGCCCGCCGCCGCAGATCGGGGTTCTTGATCCAATCGAGCGTGAACAGGGTGCGCTCGATCCGGCCGACCTCACGCAGGCCTTGGCGAGCCAGTTCTGGCGCGGGTAGGCCGACAGCTTCTTCAGGAGCGTGGACGACGTGGTCGTGCCGGTTGCGAGCCGCAGCAGCTCGTCCCAATGGGCGGTGATGTGCTCGGTGTCGATGACGCCGCCGACGATCGGCTTGAGGCTCGCCGGCGCCTTCTGATCGGGCAGCAGGTACAGCTTGCGCTCCTTGATATCGCGGATGCGCGGCGCAAAGCGGAAGCCGAAAAGGTGGCAGAGGCCGAACACATGATCGGTGACGTTCAGCATGTCGGTGACCTGGCTGGCCGGATTGTCCTCGCGTTATTCCTTACGACCGAGATCGAGCCGTGACCGCAGCCGCCGCCAGCGAGAGCCTGCTTCGGTCCCGCGCGCCACCTTCACGTCCGTCAGCATGAGTTCGTCGAGAAGCCGCCGCGCCAGCGTGCCACGCGGACCGCGCACCCAGTGATCCCGGGCGGCGTCGCCGGCGCTCCATCCCTGCAACGGCAGCAGCAGATGGGTCGTGAGACCATCGAGCAACGGCTCGTAGGTCGCCCGTAACGCGGCAAGCAGCTCCTCCGCTTCGGGAGTACTCCAGGAAAAACCGGCCTCGGCGAGGTCGCTCTCGAGCCGCAGGAAGGCTGGATGGTCGAGGCGATCGCCGCCGGTGTCGCGCGACGGCGCAACCCGGAAGGACTGAGCCATCTCGATCAGGATCTGGCGTGCCATAGTGAACGTCATGCGAGCTTGCAACGGCGGCATACCCTCCAGGCCAACGAGGATCAGAGCGCAGCAATCCAGGATGACGGCCAGCGCCGACAGCCAGGACTGATCGTTATGTTGCGACCGATAGTAGCCAAGCATCGGGTAGGAGAGATGACTTTCCAGAAGCTCCGAACCCCAAGTCTCCCATTCCCGTAGCAGCATGCCAATCTGGACGAGCCCATCCTCGCCGCCATGGCGTTGCAGCAGGCCCAGGGCTGTGGGTGGCGAGCCGGCTCGCCCGTCCAGCTTGATCACCGATGCCTCCCGGCGCGAGAAGAGCTGGTACAGCACCGGTAGATAGCCGATGACGACCGCGATAAAGCCAAGGCCGGTGCCGGCTTCGAGGACCGAAAGCAGACGAGCGATCCTGGTGGGCGGCACAAGGTCGCCATAGCCCAGGGTGAAGAAGGTCACGCCGCTCATGTAGAGCTGACTGCTGAGGGTCGGCCGAGGCGTCACCCCGGAGCAGACCTGCACGGCCCAGAGCAGTAGGCCAAAGCCCAGTATCAAACCGGTGATCCAAAGGCCGAACAACAGTACCATCGACAGCGCGCCATAGACGCTGAGGAAGTGTTCCCGAAGACCGTTTCGCAAGCAGGAGGCCAGCGCCGACCACGCAGCCCAGGTCACCCGGTAGAAGAAGCTGACAAAGCGCAGCTGGCGCAACACTCGCCGCGGCAGCAGCATGACCTCAAAAGCGTCCTGCAGCGTGAAGGCGAGCAGGAGAAGAGCCAAGAGAGCCGCGGCAAAGGTAGCCATGCCTGGGAAACGCCGGGGCGCTTGCTGTGGTGCCTCTGCGTGGCACGATAAAGAGAGATCCCGCTTCTCCGAACCCTGCCGGGTCCACGCGCCCGAAATCCTTGACCGAGGGGCCGGCCCATTCCCACGACTGTCGCAGGTGTGTCGGGGAAAATGGGGGCGCGAGCAACTCAATGACGCCGCCGATGTTTACAAATTGCTCCCGCGGAAAGCGGGCAGATTTCATCAGCAATGGAGCAAAATGCCGAAGGAGACCCCACGCGAAAGCTGCCGAGCATCACGAGAACGCCGCCGAGGCGCATCGTGCCGCCGCGGAGCATTATGGGAAGGCCGAGCAGAGCATTTGAAATTTGGATATGGAAAAGCGGGGCACGTGGCCGTGCGCCCGAACGGCCGGAGCGGCGGGTAAGGGACGACTCCAATACGAAGGTGATCGGATGCCGCAAGGTGAGGATTTGAGAGTCACACCCAAAGCCCAGTCGACGCATGAAGCGGATCGTCGAGCTCGAGCGCCGACAGCGCCCCCCACGCGAAAGCTGCCGAGCATCACGAGAACGCCGCCGAGGCGCATCGTGCCGCCGCGGAGCATTATGGGAAGGCCGAGCAGAGCATTTGAAATTTGGATATGGAAAAGCGGGGCACGTGGCCGTGCGCCCGAACGGCCGGAGCGGCGGGTAAGGGACGACTCCAATACGAAGGTGATCGGATGCCGCAAGGTGAGGATTTGAGAGTCACACCCAAAGCCCAGTCGACGCATGAAACGGATCGTCGAGCTCGAGCGCCGACAGCGCCGCTGCGGCGGGAAGATAGCCGAGGAGGTGCGCACACCGTTCGCAACGGACGTTCTCGAAATAGAAATAAAGGAGTTGTTCGCAACTTTCGCATGAGAACAGCTTCAAGGCTTCGCTCCTCTGTTTGCCTCAAGCGTAATCCCCCTCGCTCAGCGTCATTGGTGAGCAAACATCGACTGCAATGAAAGCGAGAAGAGGGTCTATGCGGCTGCCGCGCGCGGGCTGGTCGATTTCGGCTTGAGCGGACGCGCGGAGAAGCTTGCCGAGCGCTCCTCCCTCGCGGAGGGGAACCACGGCGGCGGTTGGCAGACTGCGACGCAGCCGAAGCGGGACGAGAATTCCAAGCCGGTGTGAAATGCGAGCGAGCGGCCTGGCCATCCCGGAGCGTTTTTGTCGATCCGGTGTTCATAAACGGAGACGGCGATCTGCAGCAAACGACGGAGACGGATATGGACGACAATCGCTTTGCCGCTCAGGCAAGTAAAGTCGCGAGCGAAGTGAAGGAGGGCATCGCTGGCGCGGCGGAAAAAGCCGGCGACTTCGCTGAAACGGCTCGGACCACCGCGGCCGAGGCGGCTAACACGGTCCACGGGTCGGCAATAGCAGCTGGGAAAACACTTTCTGATGCGGCGACAGAGGCCCACAGGCAGGGTGTAAAAGCTGGAGAATATCTAAGCCATGGCACCGCCGAACAGCCGTTGCTTGCGCTGTTGCTTGCTGGCGCCGTCGGCTACGCAATCGCCTATCTAGTGCATCGGCGGTGATCGACCTGCGGGCCCGCCGCGCTTCGCGACGTAACGATGCTGACCCATTGAGGTACATCGCTCAGGGTGCTCTGCAGCGCGATGAGGCGCGCCGCAGTGCCGTACTCTGGCCCGAAGAGACCTGGCGGGAACGCGATTTTCATTTGTCTAAGCGGGTTCGCAGCCCGCGCCAGTCTTCGTCTCGGTGCCGACCCCCAAGCGCTGCCGCTGCCGCCGCGATAAATGCTCCGATCGACGTCGTGAGACCGACGAAGATCGACACAGAGGCGTCGGCCTTACGGGCCGCGTCCGCGACGTTGCGAAGTTTTTTCTCGACGCCCTTCGCCTTTCCAATGACATGGTCGACCCGCTTCTCGGCATCGGCTTGCGATCGACCCGTGCGCGCTGCGACCAGCTGGATGAGATAGGTCTTGTCGGCAGCGGGCATCCTGCCGGTGGGCGGCAACCTTCACCATTGCGACCGGGATTTGGCTCATTGTCGTTCAATGGCTGTCATCGGGTCTAGGCGGCTATCTAACTGGCCGGCTACGGACGAAGTGGGTCGGCGTGCATACCCACGAGGTGTTCTTTCGCGATACCGCCCACGGCTTTTTGGCCTGAGCTCTGGCTGCATTGATTGGTGCGGCAGTTCTCGCATCCGCTGCGTCCTCTATATTGTCTGGCGGGCCTCGCTTTACTGGGGCAATTGCATCGGAAAACGCTCGACAAGGCGCGAGCCAGGGGGTCGGACACGCGGATCCATTCGAACATCAACGGGGTTCGCGGCGCTTGTTTACTAGGATTTTCTGATTTTCGGCCTCTAAGAAAGCTCAGCCCGCCCCCACCAGGTGCAGCAGCGCTCGCCGGCCGCAAGGAAAACGACCATGGACGATCCAATCGGTCCGCCCAGCGCTGGGGATACGCACCGAGCGCAGGTCCAGCCGCCGTGTAGGCATCCGCCCTCGTGGGTTATTCTATTGAGCGCGTCGCTGGTGGCCTTTGGTCTCATCCGGTGGCAGCGTCCTGTATCCCCCGCCGCGAAAGACGATGGAGTCCCCTTCGTCGGGAACTGCGGCGGGCAAACCGGCGCTCCATCACCGCCTGCCCCACAAGGATGGAGGAATATTCTGCTTCGCGTTTATCATGGGGTTTCGGAGGACCGTATCCTGTTAATTGCCGCTGGCGTCACCTTTTATTCAATTCTTGCCCTGTTCCCGGCCATCGGTGCATTGGTTTCGGTATACGGGTTGTTTGCCGATCCGAACCGAATTGTCGCGCATCTCAATGCACTATCAGGCTTTGCACCCGCGGGTGCCGTCGACGTGCTGCGCGAACAATTAAGCCGTCTCGTCCAACAAGGTAGCCGCGCGCTCGGCTTCGGTTTCGCCATCGGCCTGGTCATCTCCCTGTGGACCGCGAAGGCCGGCGTCTCGGGGCTGTTCGATGCCCTTACTGCCGTCTACCGCGAGAAAGAAGACCGCGGTCTCGTCAAATATTATGCCATCACGATGGCGTTTACGGTCGGAGCCGTTGTCCTGGTACTGCTCGCACTTGCTATATTGATTGCCCTGCCGCTGGTCCTTGACCATATCGGCCATGCCAGCCTCACCACGCTGCTACTGACGATCGGGCGATGGCCGATCCTCTTCGTACTCGTCGGGTTCACTCTTTCCCTCGTGTACCGGTTCGGCCCTTGCCGTGCCGCACCACAGTGGCGCTGGATCACCTGGGGCAGCGCCCTTGCCGCTCTCGCATGGCTCGTGGCATCCGCCCTGTTTTCCTGGTACGTCGGGAATTTCGGCAGCTATGACAAGACCTATGGATCACTCGGTGCGATCATCGGCTTCATGACCTGGATCTGGGTGTCGATCATTGTCGTGTTGATCGGCGCCAAGCTCGACGCGGAAATTGAGCCTCGGGCAAGCCGTGCCGGCCAGGCTGGCGCCGCATTGACGATGACCGGCGCAACGAACAACGGGGCGTAGGCCCGATCGGAGTTACACCGCCATGCCGGTTCCGATTTGGAATCGCGTCGATGGTGCTCCCTGTCGGTCATGCCCTCTTGAGTTCCAAGGCGGTTGCATAGCAGAAATGGAGAATCGAGCGGCGAAAGTGTTGGACACCACCATCCGATCTTCTCTCATTTTGATAGAGGAATAGCTGTTAACAATCGGTTGCACGGATTTACGCAAATACACGATATATTACCGGCGGGTCATTTCGATACATCATGGAGTTACATTCCTACATTATCGTGCTGTCATCAGACGACTACGGGCTTCCCGCGGTCGGAACATCGCTAAAGGATAGGCTGATGAGCGCGATCGCACGGTTCCTCGAACCCGAACTGCCCCGATTGCGGCGCTACGCCCGGGTGTTGACCCAGCATAGCTCGCAAGCCGACGACCTGGTGCAGAGCTGCCTGGTCCGCGCCCTCGCCAAGGAGCATCTCTGGCAACCCGGAACCAATCTGGGCGCTTGGCTCTTCACCATCCTGCACAACCAGCATGTCAACAACGTCCGTCGTTCGGTCCGCGAAGGCACCTCCATCGCGGTCGAGGATGTCGACTTGGCCGCCGCGCCGACCGCCGGCGCCGGGTTGGAACTGCGCGACCTCGAGCGCGCGATCAGGAAGCTGCCGCGGAGCAGCGCGAGGTGGTCCTGCTCGTCGGCCAGGAAGGGATGCGCTACGAAGAGATCGCCACGACGCTCGGCGTCCCGATTGGGACCGTCCGCTCCCGTCTGTCGCGCGCTCGCGAAAAGCTCCGTGAGCTCATGGATATGAACGAGACGGCTACGCCGCCGGCGCGCAAATGGCAGCATCAGGAGGGCTGGGGCTGGCGCCGAGCAGCCTGACCGTCTTCTGCTGCCCGCCGGGGCCGGCCGTGACCGGCACAGTCAGGCAAGAGCAACCACCGCGCCGGCTGCTTCCCAAGAGCACCGCAACGTTTTCCCGCGAATGTCCCCTGCCAATTGGTCGGGGAAAGCGGTCTCCGCACATGGGGAGGATCATGATGGCTCTCTCAGGATCTTGGCTCCGCACGCTGGGTGACCTTGCAGGCCTCGCTCGCTTCTACACCAACGCTTGGGGCATTGAGCAGCCGATCGCCGACGAGACGCTGCGCACCCTCCTCACAGCCTTGGGGCTCGGAGCCGACACGGAGGCCGTCGCGAGCTCGAGCCTAGCGGAAATCGATGACCAAAGGTGGGGCCGCGCTCTCGATCCGGTCTTCGTAGTGGAGCACGATGAGCCGTCGCCAGGAGATCCGGTGGTTGTTGCGGCTGCGGCCAAAGTCAGTCGTGTCGACTGGATGGTTCGAGCCGAGAATGGCAGCGAGTTCTCTGGCTCCTCAGTGGTGGCCGAGATGCCCGTGCTGGAGCGCCGAGGCAGCCGCGGTCGAGCCTTCCGACATTTCGGCGTCGAGATGGGGGACGCGCTGCAGAACTTCGCCGCGTTCGAAGCGTTGCAGGATCACTTCCGGGGACAGGGGGCGAGCCTCGCCTGGCGCGATTGGCCGACGCCCTTCCGCGACCCTGGTTCGGCGGTTGTTTCCGCGTTCGCCCAAGAGCACGCGGAACGCGTCGAGTTCTCCATCTATTTACAATCGGAGGCTGATCGGCAGCTCGCCTCGGCGGCGCTCGCGATGCTAGAGACAGGGCGTGGTCGGGGTCGATCCCGACGGAGCCGAGGCCTGGTCCGACCAATCGCTCCTCGTCACCGACGTCTCGGTCGGCGCCCCGCCGGACGTCGGTAATCGACGAAACGCGACGCGCGCCGGCGGCAGCACCACAGACCAAACCCACCAGCATAGAGCCAAAACTCGATCGATCGCCTGATCCGCCGGAAGAACCAGCGGTCCAAGGCGGGCGAGCGCTGGAATGAAGCGCGGGTCCTGTGGTGATTGCTGCGATCGACCTTACTTAGGAAGCAATAGCAGACCATGACACCGCTCAGCCCCTCTCTTCTGATAGATCCGATTTCGCCCGAACTCGACGCCCGTCCGGCGCCTGCCGGTTGGTGCCGAGCCGCAGCCTGGCGGCGGGGTTCATTTCCGCGTCTGGGCGCCCAGTTGCCGCGAGGTTGTCGTCGAGATCGAAGGTCTCGAGCCGGCGGCGTTGCAATCCGAGGGCGGGGGCTATTTTTCGCTGCACAGCCCGCCGGCGCGGGCCGGCTTGCGCTACCGGTTCCGTCTCGATCGCGGTGAAGCGGCCCTGCCCGACCCAGCGTCGCGATTTCAACCCGATGGGCCGCACGAGTTGTCGGAAATCATCGATCCCGAGGAGTTTGGTTGGACCGACGGTGCGTGGCGCGGACGGTCGCGCGAGCAACTCGTCATCTATGAGATGCATGTCGGCACCTTCACCCCGGAGGGCAGCTGGGAAGCGGCCGAGCGTGAGCTGGCGGCGTTGGCTGGACTCGGTATCACCTGCCTCGAAATCATGCCCGTGGCGGAATTCCCGGGCCGTTTCGGCTGGGGATATGACGGCGTCGACCTGTTCGCCCCGACTCGGCTTTACGGCCGACCGGTCGATTTCCGCCGTTTCGTCGACCATGCCCACGCGCTCGGGATCGCGGTCATTCTCGACGTCGTCTACAACCACATCGGCCCAGACGGAAACTACCTCAAATCGTTCGCCGCGGCCTATTTCACCGATCGCTACGACAACGAATGGGGCGAGGCGCTCAATTTCGACGGCCCCGATTCCGGCCCTTCGCGGGAATTTTTCGTCGCAAATGCCGGCTACTGGATCGACGAATATCATCTCGACGGGTTGCGGCTGGACGCGACGCAGCAGATCTTCGATCGGTCGGACGATCACATTATCGCCGCCATTGTCCGGCAAGTGCGAGCGGCGGGAAGTGGCCGAACCACCTTTGTCGTCGGCGAGAATGAGGAGCAGCAGGCACGACTGGCGCGCCCGGCCGAGCAGGGCGGATACGGGCTCGACGCCCTATGGAACGACGACTTCCATCACAGCGCCATGGTGGCGCTGACCGGACATCACGAAGCCTACTACTCGGATTACCGCGGCTGCCCCGCGTGAATTCGTCGCCGCCGCCAAGCACGGCTTCTGGGGGCCCATGTCCGCGCCTTGGCCTATCTCGGCGGCTGCGCCGAGAAGCTGGTCCCCGACAACACCAAGACCGGGGTGACCGAGGCCAATTACTGGGACCCGGTGCTGAACCGCAGCTATCACGAGTTGGCCCGCCATTATGGGGTGGCGATCGTTCCGGCCCGGGTCCGCAAGCCCCGCGACAAGCCGACGGCGGAGAATGCGGTCCGGCTGGTCGAGAGGTGGGCGCTGGCGCCGCTGCGGCACCGGCAGCTGTTCTCGCTCGCCGAGGCCAACGCCGCGCTCGCCGAGAAAGTCGAGGAATTCAACAACCGCCCGTTTGCGCCGCCGCGCGAGGGCAGCCGGCGCTCGCTGTTCGAGGCGATCGAGCGCAGCAAGCTCAAAGCGCTGCCGGCGGAGCCTTTTGTCGTCGGCCAATGGCTCACGGCGCGGGTCAATATCGACTACCACATCGCCGTCGGCGGCCACTTCTATTCGGTGCCGTACCGGCTGCTGCAGCAAAGGGTCGACGTCTTCCTGACGGCGACCGCGGTAACGGTCTTCCACCGGGGCGAGCGGGTCGCCAGCCACCCGCGCAGCGCCGCCAAGGCGCACCACACGACCCTATCCGAGCACATGCCCCCGGCGCACCAGGCGATCGCCAAGCGCACGCCGGACAGGCTGCGCGCCGATGCCGCCGCGCTCGGGCCGGCGATCGGCGCCTACGTCGACCGGCTGCTCGGCGCACGCGAGCATCCCGAGCAAGGGGTGCGCGCCTGTCTCGGGGTGCTGCGGCTCGCCAGCGCCTACGGCAAGGCCCGGCTCGAACTCGCCTGCGAACGCGCCCTCGCCGCCGGGATCGCCTCGTCGCGCTATGTCGAGCGCCTGCTCAAAGCCGACCGGCTGCGGCCGTTCCTCGACGGCGGGGCGGAACAGAGCCTCGGCGCCCACGCCAATCTGCGCGGCCCGGCTTACTACAACTGAGGTCTAGCGGGCCACTGGATTTGCGTTACGTGACGAAATAGAGGGGAAGTCATGACACTGACACGAGGACACAAGCCGCAGGGCGATCGGGCGCTGACCGGGGCCGAGCGCCAAGCGCTCTATCGAGCCCGCCACGCCGGCACGCCGATGGTTCGCTATCGTCGGCCGGCCGATCGCCGCAGTCGGCCGCAGCGCTGGCATGACGCTGTCGCCGAGCTGGTTGCGTTGCAGGCCGAATACCAAGCCTGGTTCGAGGCGCTGCCCGAAGCCACCCGTGATGGCGCCACCGTGGGCCTTCAGCCCACGGGCTTGACCCGTGGGGACGCCCTGCAGGCCATTCTCGATCTCGATCTCGACGAGATCGCCGCGATCGAGCCGCCGCGCGGCTTCGGGCGCGATTAGCCGACAACACGGATCCGAGGGAATGATGATGATCCATCCGACGATTGCGACGTTGCGCCGCCTGCGCCTGACCGGCATGGCCAAGGCGCTCGAGGAGCAGCAAGGCCTGCCCGAATGCGATCGGCTCAGCTTCGACGAGCGCCTGGCGATGCTGGTCGACCGCGAGGCCGTCGAGCGCGACAATGCGGCGCTGGCCCAGAGGCTGCGCCTCGCCGGGCTGCGCCAGGCCGCCTGTCTCGAGGACCTCGACTACCGCGCCCCGCGCGGTCTTGATCGCGGCCTGATCCAGGCCCTCGCCGCCGGCCGTTGGCTGTACGAGCACAACAACGTGCTGATTTTAGGCCCGACCGGCGTCGGCAAGAGTTGGATTGCCTGTGCCCTCGGCAACCAGGCGGCCCGCAACGGCTTCTCGGTGCGCTACCAGCGGCTGCCGCGGCTCCTCGACGAACTCGCTCTGGCCCGCGTCGACGGTCATGCCGCCAGGCTGCTCGCCCGCCTCGCCCGCCTCCAATTGTTGATCCTCGACGACTGGGCGATGGCCAGGCTCACTGCCGAACAGCGGCGCGACCTGATGGAGGTGATCGATGATCGGCACCAGCGCGCCTCGACCATCCTCGCCACCCAGGTGCCGATCGAGCGCTGGCACGACATGATCGGCGACCCGACCTACGCCGACGCCATCCTCGACCGGCTCATTCACAACGCCTATCACATCGACCTTAAGGGCGACTCGATGCGCCGGCGCAAACCGAGCCTCCCTGTGACCGAAAAGAATTAACCAAATAAAATACTTACAGTACTTATCCCCATTACTCACATAATCCACAGCAGCCCGCCACAACTACTGAAATGAGCAATATCGACGAAAGTACTTGCTTTCAGTGACCAGCACAAGATAGCATCTGCCCGACAGCGGTGGTTCGCTGAAGCCGGCACCCAAACGCCTTCGGAAGGGGGTGCCGCTTTGGACCGAAACGGCCTGTCGGTTTCAACCGAAACCGCCTGCCGCTTTCCGCCGAAATCGCCTGTCGGAAACTCCGAAATTTGCAACCCCGCCGAGATGGCCGAACGATACGGTACCGACACGGCCGTTCCGGATTGGCGCGATCGGCTTGTGTGCTCCGGCTGCGGCGACCGACAGGTGGTACCAATGTGCTCTTGGGCCTAGACGAAGAGCTCGTCGGGGATTCGATCGCCGTGGACGATATTCAGAAAACCGCAGCGGAAGCGAAGGCCGTAAAGGAGCGGCAGCGCCAGCAGCAGGACCAGAAACCGTCGGGCGTGAAAACGCGGCTATAAACGCGGAAGCTCCGAACAGAACTTAATGTCATATGGCTACTTTGGGTCCACACCAGGCGCCAACTCTTCTGGCACGGTATACTCGCCACGGCCCTTGTCGAAATCAATTTGGAAGCGTCGCAGCGCGATGGTTCGATTTCCTTTGGTCCCCGATCTTTGCAGGACGATTGGATAAGGCTGCTGCGCTGCCCCGTTCGAAGTATCAAATGTCAAGTCGTATTTAACTTTGAAGCAGTTATTTGGCGGCTGCGAACACTCCAACGAATCGGAATCGTCCTCATACTTCGGGAGATCCCCAACAAAACCGATCGTTTTCCCTTTTGGCATCAGTATGTAATACCGTTCGATAAGATCGCCCTGCTCCAAATAGCTGGCTTCAAGTACCCAGCCATATAGCGCATCATTCCCAAGCTGCTGAAAGCGCACCTTGATGTCCGACGCGTTACCAAAGGACCCCTCCCGCAAATCCTTGGAACCCGCTATCATCTCAAGACGCCCGTCGTGATTCTCCAAAAGGAATGCCCCGACCAATCCTGGGCAGGCGTGACATGTACCATCACCCTGAGCGTCGCCTCTGGCGACCACGTACAACCGCTCTCCATACGGCGTTTTCACCTTGTTGGCGACGAAGTCTTTGATACGAAACTCTACGCGAGACTGGTCGGTTCCGACGATGTATCTCCATTCCTTGACGCTATCGTTCCGAGCACCGTACTGGGCATTCATCATCTGTGTGCCCGCAACTTCCGGGTCGAGAGTACCGGGGACACCCTGACCGCGCGATGGGCTTTGCGTTGCCGATGTGGCCTCGGTCTCCGGTGTACCCGCCAGCGCGGTCGCGTCGGCATCGTCGAGAAAACCTGTCTGGGGCCTCCGGTTCACGCCCTGCCACGCGAGGATGGCCGATCGCGTAGCGTCTCCATAGACGCCATCGATCGTGACCGCCGCCGGCAGGGAGCCGAGCTTCTGCAGTCGGGCTTGCAGCGCGATGTGCTGCTCAATGGGCCGGCTTGCTTCCTCGGAGGCTGGGCCGTTCAATCGCGAGAGCCAGATCGAACGTTGCCGCTCGTATTCAGCGGCGACGCACTCCGGCGATCCCAAGACCGGCCCCGTTTCAGGGATGCGGCAGGCGCGCAGCACTGCGTTCTGGAAGTCGATGGCTTCCTGCCGGAGCTGGCGTTGCCCGTCCTTCCCCACCTGCTGCCGCAGCGCTTGGTAGGCCTGGACGAAGCGAAGGTCCACCTTCGACAGGGCCGGGCTCGCGCAGATGATCAGCGCGAGTGGCCGGTCGGCCTTGTTGCAGTCGAAGCTGGGACCAATCCGCGTCGGGCTGCTTGCGACGGTCGCGGACGCGGGTGGCGTCTGTGCGAAGTGAGCGGACGCCTGACCCAGCGGCGGCGAGGCGGAAAAAGAGCCGTACGCCCGAAGGTAAGCAATGCGTGCCCATCCAGCGCGAGCCATGCAGGCCTTGACCTCCGGCGCGAGCGCCAGCGCAGACGGCATATCGGACAGTCCGCAGACGCGCGCATACAAGCGAACCCAGGCATTTTGGTCGGCGAGCAGTGCCTTTTGCTGATCAGGGCTCAATCTAGCCTCAGCTTCGTCGAACGTGCGTTGGCGCTCGATGGCGAGCGTCCGCAGCTCAGCATCGCTGCATATCGCGATGCTCGACGGTAGCCGGGCGGTCTTGCACCAATCGTCCAACGGATCGGCGCGGGCGGGAGACACAATGAAGGCGAGCAGCAGCATCGCGAGGGCGGGGCGCATCTCTTTCTCCAGTTCTGGGCCACGAGGATGGCCGAGCGGGCGGGCGGAGGCCTTGATGTATCAGCGGCTCAGGGCGCTTGAGGCTAGAGACGATACGCGATGCGGGCAATCGGCGTGCGATGGGGAGACGGGTGCCGACCACCGCCTGCTCCTGCGCCGCGCCCAGGCCGATCAGATCGCCGACGACTACCAGCCCGGTGCGATCCCGATCCGCACCTGCAACCGCATCTCAGCCTGGCGCGGAGCTTTCGTGCGGAGGATTGGGCGCGCCTTGTCCTGCGCGACAGCACGCGCGGTCCGCTGCGCGTGGATGTCGCCTGCCGGCGGGTCTGGTGTGGGACGGTGCGGAAGCCAATCCGCGGTGCTGGCACCTGATCGTGCGCCGGGAAGTCGGATCGCCCAAGACGATCAAGTACAGCCTGAGCAACGCTCCGGCCGAGACGCCGCGTTTGCGCTTGGCCCAGATGCAGGGGCAGCGCTATTGGGTCGAACGCGTCTTCGAGGATGCGAAAGGTGAGTGCGGTCTGGCCGATTATCAGGCGCTCGGCTGGCGGGCCTGGCACCACCATGTTACTATGGTCATCCTGGCGATGCTGTTTATCGCTCAGCAACGCGCCGCTCATCACGACGAAATCGATCTGCTGACATCGCGCGACATCGTCGAGATCCTGACCGAGATCCTGCCGCGCAAGGCGGCGGGCACCGCGGCATTGGTGCGCCGCATCAACCAGCGCCACGAGCGCCGCCGCGGGGCAATCCGATCCCGCCACCGCTACGACCAAGTCTTGCAATAACCGTGACTTACAATCACAAACACATCAATTACTACCTATACGAGAGTGATTCTGTCAAACTAAGAGCGCCCAGAAGTTCAAAGGGGCGTTAGTGTATGCGAGTATCGGGTGGCTGTTCTTTTCCGTGATCGATCAAGGCGACACCATTGTCAGAGCGCTTTATCCGAAGAACATGGCGGCGGACAAGCGAGAAGATTTGCTTCGCGAACGATATCCCGCCCGGCTTCCGCATCGTCCTGCTGGATGAGGACGGGCGCGTGAAGAGGGACGATCTCATGGTGCGCAGCGGGGGCTTCGGCGGGTACCCAATCGATTTTTCCGTTCGGACCTTCCTTGGGCAGGCGATACAGAACCACGTCAAGGATGCCGACCGCCTCGACTACGCCGCCGTCCAACTACGGAACCATAGGGATGAACCCGTTGATCCGAACCTCACATTGCGCAGGGTGCGAGACATGCCGGGCACCGGCGACAGGCATGCCAAGGATTGGGATGATAAGCACGATTGGGTTTTTGAACTTGAAGATGAGATCGCAGACGCT
Source organism: uncultured Alphaproteobacteria bacterium (assembly GCA_963772295.1). Lineage (GTDB taxonomy): Bacteria > Pseudomonadota > Alphaproteobacteria > ATCC43930 > CGMCC-115725 > AP-15. The sequence goes on along the minus strand of CAVYWO010000012.1, from coordinate 284,999 downwards.
CTAGCGATCTTCGACGAAGATTGGCGCCTTCTGGGCGATGTACAAGATTTTGGTGGTGGCAGAGATTCGGATGCAGCCCGTAGTGAGCTTCTTCTCAAGGCGTTAATCCGCTACATCATCAGCCGGTTCAATATTGACGCACTGGAGCATGTCCTTGAGTTCTACAAGGCCGACATAGAAAGAGCGCGCTCTGAGAGGGGGTAGGCAGGTGGCGGCGCAGTCCAGAAAGCCGGCTCTGCGTCATCGAGGCCCCGGCAACGCGACCTGAGGAGAGCGCCGGGAAAACAGTGCCGCTTTCAGACGGAATTGAGCCACTCGAATGACCCCGAGATAGGTTTATTCTCGCGGGATGAACGAGCATTGCCTAGACAAGCTATGCACGATCGTGGCCGCTGCGGGCATCATCGCTCTCGGTTTACAGATGGGCTTCGTCGCGGTCGGAGTGCTGGAAGCGACCGTCGCTACCGGCGGGTTGCTGCTCGGCGTCAAACGGGCGCGGCAGGGCGATTACCGACGGATGCTCGCCACTATTAAACGAGACGTGGCAACCAACCATCGCCGATGGATCGAACACGCACACGGGCAAAAGCCGTGGTTCGTCGAAGCTAACATCGATAACGCTCTCTATGAATTTGAGCAGGTGATCGATTTTTGCGTCCCCGCGCCGCAGGATGTTGTCGGAGCCGACCTTAACGCCGAGCGGCTCGCCGCAGCGTTGTTCGCCAAGGCGCAGGAGGCGAACCCCGGCGCCTACGGGCCGAAAAGCGACAACCCGGCGGCCCGCGAAATCTTTCTGACCATCATCACACAGACCTATCAGCGCCTTCGCGACCACCCCGACTATGGCGAGCGCCTGCGGACTTACATAGACGAGGCAGAACTCACGCGCCTCGGCGAGATCAAGCAAAAGACCGCCGAAATCAAGAAGGACACAGAGGCGCTGCTGGAGGGCCGAGACACAGAGCGCGCGCGCGCGCGCGCCGAGGAACGGCACGCCGAGGTCATGCAGCAGATTACCGCACTCAAGACTAAGAGCAGGCGAGCGATTCACTTGCCGCCGGCGACCTCGACGCGACTGAGCGTTTGTTGGGCGCTATTCGCGCACGGCAGCGCACATTGTCGGAGCGCCGGCGGCGCGTTGCCGAAGAAGCGCGTGCCGACTTAATCGCGGCGCTGGAGGACGAAGCCGAAACCCCTGTACGCAGCAAGCGGGTGCCGCACTGCTGCGCTTCGACGCGACGACCTCGGCTGTGCGCTTTCGACGCTGGGCGAGCGTGAGAGTGGGACGGCGCGTCTGGAGGACGCGATAGCAGCACATCGGGCGGCTCTCGAGGAACAGGTGCGCGATCGGGTGCCGCTCAGCTGGGCGACGATACAGAACAACCTCGGGAACGCGCTCTGGCGGATCGGGACGCGCGAGGACGGGACGGCGCGTCTGGAGGAAGCGGTAGCAGCGTATCGGGCGGCGCTGGAGGAATGGACGCGCGATCGGGTGCCGATCGAATGGGCGAAAGCACAGATGAACCTCGGGAATGCGCTCTCGGCGTTGGGAGAGCGCGAGAGCGGGACAGCGCATCTGGAGGAGGCAGTAGCAGCGTATCGGGCGGCGCTGGAGGAATTGACGCGCGATCGGGTGCCGCTCGACTGGGGAACGGCGCAAATGAACCTCGGCAGCGCGCTTTCGAAGCTTGGCGAGCATGAGAACGGGACAGCGCGTCTGGAGGAGGGCGTGACAGCGTATCGGGCGGCGCTGGAGGAAAAGACGCGCGATCGGGTGCCGCTCGACTGGGCGACGGCGCAAATAAACCTCGGTGTCGCGCTCGCGGCGCAGGGGCGGCGCGAGAGTGGGACGGCGCATCTAGAGGAGGCGGTGGGAGCGTATCGCGCAGCGCTGGAGGAAATTACACGCGATCGTGCACCGCTTGACTGGGTGACGGCGCAAATAAACCTCGGCATCGCGCTTTCGCAACTTGGCGAGCGTGAGAGCGGGAGGCGGATGAGGAGTTTCTGCGAGCGCTGGTGCGGACGGCGCTGCAAGAGGTCCTCGAGGCGGAGATGGCCGAGGCGCTGGGGGCCGAGAAGGGCGAGCGGACGGCGGACCGGCTGGGCTACCGTTCGGGCTATTACGGACGGACGCTGATCACCCGGATTGGCAAGCTCGAGCTGCGCGTTCCGCAGGACCGAGCCGGCCGGTTCTCGACCGAGGTGTTCGAGCGCTATCAGCGCTCGGAGCGGGCGTTGGTGGCGGCGCTGGCGGAGATGTACGTACAGGGGGTTTCGACCCGGAAAGTGAAGGCGATCACCGAGGAGCTGTGCGGCCACAGTTTTTCGGCCTCGTCGATCAGCGCGATCAACCAGCGACTGGATGAGGCCTTGGCGCAATTTGCCGGGCGTCCCCTGGGCGAAGCCTTTCCTTATCTGATCCTCGACGCGCGCTACGAGCGGGTGCGCGAGGCCGGGGTGATTTCGAGCCAGGCGGTGCTGATCGCGATCGGCATCGACTGGGACGGTCGGCGCCAAGTGCTGGCGGTCGAGCTCGCCAACCGCGAGAGCCGGTCGAGCTGGCGGGATTTCCTGCTGACGCTCAAGGCCCGCGGTCTCAACGGCGTTGAATTCGTGGTGGCCGATGATCACGCGGGGCTGCGGGCGGCACTGCGCGAGGCTTTGGCCGAGGCGGCCTACCAGCGCTGCTACGTGCATTTCTTGCGCAACGCGCTCGATTACGTGCCGCGCCGGGTGGACGACGACTGCTTGCAAGAATTGCGCTGGCTCTATGATCGCCGCGATCTCCCCGAGGCGCGCCGCGATCTCGCCGCCTGGCTGGCCAAATGGTCGTCCAAGTATCCCAGGCTCACCGGCTGGGTCGAAGAAAACATCGATGAGACGCTGACTTTTTACCGGCTGCCGCGCCAGCACCATAAGCATCTCAAATCGACCAACATGCTGGAGCGGCTCAACGAGGAGATCAAGCGCCGCACCCATGTGGTTCGGATCTTCCCCAATGCGGAAAGCTGCCTCAGGCTGGTGCGAGCGCTGGCGGTCGAGACCCACGAGAACTGGCTCGAACAGCATCGCTACCTCAACATGGACGATCTGCACGAGCACAAAAAGGAGGCGTTGCGCCGTGCCGCCTGACCTCGACCGCGCCCAGTTTGGCGCCGTGCTCGCTCGCTCAAGGCCAAGCCGCGCCTTGCGGCGCGGTGGCCGCCGGCGGCCAGCCTTGAGCATCAGCCTCCTTTTTCGTCTTAAAAGACTTGATGTGTCGCTTGCCTCCTTGGTCGAAATAGTCGGCGATCCACACGATCCTGACCTTACCGCCGGACTTCCAGGTGCGTTTGCGGACAGACGCCATCAAACAGCCCTCCTCGGCCGTCCGGGCCGGCGGCGCGCTGGCTTAGGTTTCTCAGCAGGGTGCTCTTGCTCGGTAATCCGGCGCCGCGGGCCCTCGACATCTCGCTGCGTCGCTGCGGTTCGGGGAGCGCACGAGGCTTCTTTACTCGCCCGCGAGCCGGCCCGCGGATTGGGCGAGGCGATTGGCGGCGCGTTTTGCGCCTGGCGCGCGAGGAGGTCGAGATACGACTGGACGATGATTAACCGCCGCCGGCCGACGGTTACCGATTTGATCTCGTCGGCGGCGATCAGCTCATATATCTTGGTCAGGCCATTGCCGCTCACCCGGCTAAAGGTCCTGAGCGGCAATGTGATGCAGTCCCGGTAATTCAAGTGGCCCCCCATAGCAACGGATGATCGCGAGGGCACCCATACATCAGCGGGGTTTCGGGACGATCTACTATTTTCCCCCGCGATCAAATCAGTTGGTCGTGACGATGGCCGTTCAAATGCTGCTCGATTGCCGCCCCGGTGATCTTTCCTTCGGGGTACGCGCGACGTAGCGCCTCTGCAAGAAAGCGCACGGCCGGCCCGGTCCTTGACCATCCGGCCTTGGGGTTTATGGTCTCGCGGTAGGACTTCGCCAGTCGGACGGCGCCTTGGTGCCACCGGCTTGGCACGGGGAAATCCAGCGGGATATCCGGCTCGGAAAAGTCCAGCTTTTCTAACTCCTGGCCGAACATCCGAAATTGTACAGTGCGGTCACTAGAATACGCAAGCGGACCGCCGTCCAGCTGCTGCATTATCCCCGTGAGCAGAGGGAGTAGCTGACGGAATTTGGTATGCGTTGCTTTGGCAGCGCGCCAGGTTAGTTTGTACTGCTCCCAATCCTCAGCCACTCGTACGAATTGGCGATGTCGCATCGCCACTATCAGGCAGTCCGCCGCCAGTTGGACGATGGCGGCCGGATCAACCGTGTGGGGCGCGGCGGCTTGGCTGAGCATCGCGGCTACGTCCGTAGGACCGAGACGGGCCCCGGCGACGAGGGAGCTCGCCCGCTCGAGGACATGGATCAGGTCGCGTTTGGCGACCGCCTGCTGCCACTTGCTTCGAAGGGCGCTGCCGGGAAGCGGTGGATGGTCGAGCCGATGAAGCAAGAGCGGAAAATACTTCCGGAGCTCGAACTGCTGCTGCTCGACCTGCTGTAGAAACCATTTGTGTGGATTATCCGGCAGCGCCCCGGCCAGCGCATTGGACGCGATGCCGCGCACAATGATCTCGGCATGGCATGTGCGTCAACATCTACGACGAAGCCCGCAGCTGAAAGCGCGGCTGAGATCGCATCACTCAATCTGAGCTGGAGTTGCTCGGACACCGCCCTGAAGCTCCTTCACTACTGGGCGGTAGCGGCGCGAAGCTCCACGATGTTTGCCGGTTCGGGACCGGCGGCGAAGTTGGCCCAGGCCTGCATCAGCCGTCGGCGCTTCTCGAACAGGTCCCCGCGCCGGTAAGCCGCCTCGACTTTGTCGCCGACCATGTGCGCCAGCGCCATCTCGGCGACATCTCCCGGAAAGTTTGTGCGTTCGGCCGCCCAATCGCGGAACGACGAGCGAAAGCCATGCGCGGTCAGATCACCGCGACCCATGCGTCGGAGCGCCATCGTCATGGCCATATTACTGAGCGGCCGGCCGCGTCTCGCGCCGGGGAACAACCAATCATCGGAGCGGATCGCCTGCATCTGATGGACGATCGCTATTGCCGCGTCCGAAAGCGGGACGCGGTGTTCCTTGCCGGCCTTCATGCGCTGGCCCGGTACCGTCCACAGCCGCTCGGCGATGTTGATCTCGGCCCAGCGAGCGCCAAGCACTTCGCCGGTACGCGCCGCTGTCAGGATGCTGAACTCGAGCGCGCGAGCGGCGACGCCTTCCTGTTGCCGCAGCTTAGCCACAAAGGCGCCGAGTTCGGGGTAAGCAAGAGCCGCATGGTGCTTAACCTCGCGGACCTTGCTGCGCCTCGGCAGCAGGTTTTCCAAGTGGCCGCGCCAGCGCGCCGGGTTCTCGCCCTGGCGATAGCCCCGCGCGGTCGCCCAATCGAGTACACTTTCGATCCGACCGCGGACCCGGCTCGCGGTTTCGGGTTTCTCGGTCCAAATCGGCTCGACCGCCTTCATCACGAGCGCGACGTCGACGGCTTGCACCGGCAGCTCGCCGAACGCAGGGTACACGTAGGCCACCAGGGTCGCTGGCCATTGCGCCGCGTGTTTGTCATTGCGCCAACCCGGCTTATGCGCGGCGATATAGGATTCGGCGCATGCCCTGAAGGTGATTGCCTTGGCCGCGTCGAGTCTCGCGGCCAAGCGCGCCGCCTTGCGTTCCTCGATCGGGTCCTTTCCGTCGAGCCGAAGCTTGCGGCACTCTTGCGCCTTATCGCGGGCTTCGGCGAGGCTGACGGTGTGCGCCGGGCCCAGGCCCATGACCCGGAGCTTGCCCGCTTCCTTGAAGCGGAAGACCCAGCTTTTTGAGCCGTTAGGGGTCACCTGCAGGAACAGGCCGCCGCCGTCGCCGTAAAGACCTCGCCGCTTCGCCTGGCGGATCTGCACGGTCGTAAGCTTGCTGATCACCCTGCCGAAGCGGCCGAGCCCGCCTGCGTCCTCCGAAGCCATCTAACCTATCCGATGACCTATCCCCGTAACGCGGACGATAGCAGATGGTAGCGGATGGAGCAAGACACAAGGTGCGGTAAATACCTATCATAAACCTAATTTTTTGGATGGTATCGGATGGTGGCGAACAGCAAGTTCGGCGGATGGGGTGGGATTCGAACCCACGGTGAGCTCGCGCCCACGCCGGTTTTCAAGACCGGTGCCTTAAACCGCTCGGCCACCCATCCCTATGATTGCTAGAGTTGCACTTTCCCAGGCAGCCGTAGGCGCGCCCAGGTTCGAGGAACGAGGTTCATCGGGCGCAGATCGTTTCATGGCGCGTAATCCGGAACCGGGGCGGCAAGCAAGAAGAATATCATCTTGGATTGGGCCCGGCGCGACTTCACCCGCGGCGACGAGCGACTTTTGCGCCGCCGCCGCGGAAAGCCGGACATCCCCAACGTCGGGGTCGGGTTGTGGCTCGCCTAGAGCGCGATTTTCGCAACGCCGTCGGGCAACGTCAAGCAAGCCGGGCTCGCCGGAGCCGCCGTCCTCGCCATCATCTTCGCAGGGTGGCCGCGGCGCAGCGATCGGATGCAAGGGCAAAGCGGTTCAAATATCGCCCTTGGCGCGATCATTCCGGTGACGGCGCGGGCGCGGCTGGGCCGTCGGGGTGACGCCCGGCGCGCCGCCTGACGCGCCTGACGCGGGTAAGCCCGATCCCCTGACCGCACCTCGCCGGGGCCGCGCCCGCTGCCGGGAATGATACTAAAGCGTGTATTAAGTTCTTTCCCTAGACTGGGCGTTGCAGTCTCAATGACGGCCCATGGCAGAAAGGCGGGAGATGCGCAACGTCGCGATCGACGCGTACCATTTTGTCGGCATGCGCGGCGGGTCGGGCGGCTCCGGCAGCTATCTTTTCGCGCTGATCGAGCATCTCTCGCGGCTCGCCGATGTGCGGGTGATCGCCTCCCGCCACAACGCGCCGCTCTTTGCCGAGATCGTCCAGCGACACAAGCATCTTGTCGTCGCCGCCGGCGGCGACGGCCACGCCGAGGCCGTTCGCGCCGGGATCGACGGCGCCGACATTCTTTACGCTCCGTTCACCAGCCTGGCCGGATCCGCTCGCGAGTACCGGATCCCCTCGGTCATTGCGATCCACGACCTCCAGCATCGGTTTCTCAAAGGGTGCTTTCCGGAGCCCGAGCGCGTCGAACGCGACGACGATTTCTTTGCCGCGGCAACCAACACCGACGGGATCATCACCTTTTCCAAGACCGAACAAAGAAACATCACCGAGATTTACAACGTCAAGGTCGCGGTCTCGACCATTCCGCACGCGCCGTTCCTGGTAGAGGACGTCACGAAAGATCTCGACGATGCCCGTATCGCACCCGATCGCAATCCTTACATCAAAAAATATGGGCGGTATGTGCTGTATTCGGCGGTGAACTGGCCGCATAAAAATCACTTCCGCCTGATCGAGGCATTCCGCCTGATCGCGGAAGATTCGGCGTCGACAGATGTTAAATTGATCCTGACCGGCGCCCCCTGCGTCGAGCCGCGCCAACATTTCTACAAGGAGCTTCTCGATCAGCCCTGGGCGCGCGAACGGGTCGTCGATCTCGGCTACGTCTCGAACGTGCAGCTCTACCTGTTGCTCTGCGGCGCCGAGGCATTCGTGTTCCCCTCGATGTACGAGGGGTTCGGCATCCCGGTGCTCGAGGCCATGCGGGTCGGGACGCCGGTTCTCGCCTCCGATCTCCCGGTCATGCGCGAGTGGTTTTCCGGTTGCTACGAGCCGTTTCACAATATTCGCGACTCTTACCGCATCGCCGAGGACTTATGCCGATTTCTCGCGGACCCGCAGCGCCGCCATGATCTTGCCGATGTCGGCCTCGCCCGCAGTCTCGAATTTTCGTCGACGCGCACGGCGCGGGAGACGTTCCGGTTCCTGTCGGAGGTTGCCGGCACTTTCGATCCAGCGAAACAATACCGAGGCCGCCCGTTGCGCGACCTGACGATAGTGCGCGCGAAGGACCGGCGGCTGTTGTTTCACGTGCTCGTCGACGGCGGCGCCGCGCCGGTCTTGGAGAGTGCCGCGCCGGCGATCGAGGCGTTGTCGTCGGGTTGCGACGATCATGTCGGGTTCGTCTTCCTCGTCCCCTACCAAATACGCAAGGCGTCCCGGTGTTCAGGGGACTGGGAAGTGCTTTATTTCGACGAAACCGACCGTCAGCGCGAGCTGGCGCGGGCGATCTCGTTCTACGCCAAGACGCAGACCGATGTAGCGTTTCATTGCTTTGTCAAATTGTCGGCGCTCGCCGCTTTGGCAGCGGACGCGGGTATCTTGCCGCGCTATCGCGATGCGATGTACCGGGCGAGCGACGGCGTCGACGGTTTTTACGTGGGCGATAACGAGTGGTCGGCGATCGCCAGCCGGATCCTCGAGGCCTTGCATGTCGCACCGACCCGGATCGCAGCAGCGATGCCCGATGGCCCGACGATCGCGATGCATCATTTCATCCTGGCCGACGAATTCGTCGTCGACCGTTCCGGCGTCGACGGCTCGATGCCCGATTGGTTCGGCGACACCGGCGTCATCGAGCTCGCCGCGCAAGCGCGGATCGCCACGCCGCGGCCGCGGTTTGCCTATATCGAGACCCAGTCGACCGGCGAGGCCGGGCATTATCTGTCGCTCGTCGAAGACATCTGCGCCGCGGCCGAGCGCGCCGGTCTGTCGCCGATGCTCGGCGCCAACCGCAACCTGCCGGCAACCGAAGTCCTGGGAAAGCTGGCAGGCGGCGTCGATCCGTGTTTTTCCGATTACAGCCAGGCGCCGGAGCCGCATGTCACGCCGAGCCAATTTGCCGAGGAGCTCGCGGGATACCTGCGCCGGCATCACCTCATCGCCGCCGACTATGTCTATCTGCACATGCCCTTTCCGACCCTGATCGCGGGCATCCTGCAGATCGTGGCGACGCATCGGCTCGACGACCTGCCGGTGTTCCTGGTGCGGATTTGCTCGTCGGACGAGACTTTCCGCTGGCACGAGATCCGCGAGACCAAGCTTTTGCACGCGATCGCGCAACTCGGCGCCAGGCGCCGCGACCGCCTGCGGATCTTTGTCGAATTGATCCCGCTGGCGGATTATTTCGCACCCCATGTCGGGTGGAAATTGCCGCTGCTGTTGAACCCGATCGGCCCAAGGCTCGCGGTCGGCGCGGATCGCGCCGCCCGCCTGCGGCAGCAGCGCTGCCACCGGGCAACCGTCAATTTCGGCTATTTCGGCGAGGCGCGCGAAGAAAAAGGCTTTCATCTATTGCCCGACATCGTCGAGGAAGTCGTCGGCGCGCACGGCGCCGGCCGGGTCCGGTTTGCGATCCAGGCCAACGCCGCCCCCGGCAACGACACCGAGGCGGTACGAACGGCGCGGGCGCGCCTCGAACGGATGGCCAAGACTTGGCAAGAGAACGGCACGGTGCGCCTCTACGCCGACACCTTCGGCGACATGAATGCCTATTACGCGGCACTCGCCGGTTGCGATGCGCTGCTCTTGCCCTACGACGCCGGCTATTATCAGTATCGCGGATCGGGGGTCGCGCTCGAGGGGCTCGCCCTCGGAATTCCGATCATCGTCCCGGCCGGGACCGATATGGCCCAAACTTTTGCCGGAGAAGGTTGCGTGGTCGCCACCAGCAACGGGCCGGCGCAGTTTGCCGCGGCCTGCGGGTTCGTGATCGAGCACCGGGAGGCGCTGTTCTGCGGGGTGCAAGATTTCTTGTCGCGTTCGACCTTGTTCAAAAGCGAACGCGAATTCATCAACGCCTTGATCGAGCGCGGCGCCGAGGCGACGGGGCCGTCCGTGCCCGAAGAGCGGCCGGTCGCGTTGTGGATCGGCAATGACGTGTTGCGCCAAGGGTGCAGCGCGGTCTACGCCGCCCAGCGCGACTTTCTGCGCCGCCAAGGCTTCGAGATCTACAACCTGTACGTCCCCTTCCCCGATCTCGACGGCCACCGGCACAGCGACCGGGCACTGGAAAAATACCTCATCGCCAATGCTCTCGGCTGGTCGGTCAACGGCTACGACTTCGGCTGTTACTCCTGGACCTTGAACCATGCCGAAGACGACGCGCGGCGCGAGCTGCTCCGGGAAATCAACGAACACGGCCCCAGCACGCGGCGGTTTGTCGAGCTGTTCGGCCATACTCGGATCCCCCCGGCATTGTCGCAACTGATAGAGTCGCGACCCGTGGCGCTCGTCTGCGTCAACTACGTTCATCTGCTGCCGATTGTGGACATGCTCGGACTGCAGGGTCGCAAGGACACGAGGATCGTCCTTGAGACGCATGACATAGAGGCCCATCAAACGCGGTCCGCAGCAACCGGGACGCCGACGAAGAAGACAACGAATATGAGCTGTTGTTGCTGACCCGTGCCGATGCGGTGGTGGCCATCAGTCACGGCGAGTACCACGAGATCTGCGAGCGCAATCCGTGGGCGAGCGTCGAGTTCGTCCTGCCCCCGGCGCCGATCCGAAACGAGCTGCTGCGCGGCTGGCAGCCGGGCGCCTCATGCCTGAGCCCGCATTGGCTCGAATTATGGCTGGAGCGGGAAGACCTCGGCGATACGTTCGATTTGCGAACGCCGGCGTCGTTCGACGCCTTCATGCGGTGGATCTTGATCCATGGCCGCCGCGAGTACCCCGATCTCGAACTCGAGCCCGGTCTCCTCGCCATTGCCAATGCGCCGCATCCGGACTTCCAGCGCACGCGCAAAGACGCGGGCATCGGCACGCTCGCAGGTTGGATCTGGCGAACGCAGGCCGATCTCGCGGCCCGCTTTCCGCGCGCGACGAATGCGCGGCATGGCGACCGCCAGAGCTTTCTCGATTGGCTGAAATCCGAAGAGGCCGGGGAATTTCTGCTCGAATCCGATGGCAGCCCTAGGGGAACGGGCGGTGATCGCAGAGGTTTGCCGGCGGTGCCGCCCTCCCTGCTCGAAGCGGTCGTTCTGGCCCGGCCGACCCAGCTGGCAGAGGCCGACTACCGCCGGCAACTCTTCGACTGGCTCGGCGCGCGCGGCACGATCGACGTCATGGTCGTGGCCAGCGACCATCCGGCGAACGTCAGCAGCATCCGGCGCTTTATTCACGAGGTCTATGCGGCGCAGCTGGCGCGCCAGGGCGTCAACCTCCTCTTGGTTGGGCGCAGCGGCGCGGCATTGCAGCCCGAAGATTGGGTGCCGGGTCTGTTCGCGCTGGGCGAAGTCGACTTCGTCGATCCGCTCTACGAGGTCGTCAGAGTGGTGGCGGTGCCGACCGCAAGCGGTTCGGGCGCGCCGATCAAGATGATCGACGCCGTGGCGCGAGGCGTGTGCATCAGCGTGTCGGCCTTTGTCGACCGGGCGCTCAATCTTTCCGACTATGGCTTTCCGTTGGCATCAAACGCGCGCGCCTTTGCCGCCGACATCCTGATGCTGCTGTCGACGCGCGAAGCCCGGGCCGAACGCATGGCAATGGCGCAGAAATTCGCAAGCGAGCGGCTCGGCGCCGAAATCTACGACGCGAAATGGCGCGTACTCGCCGGCCTGCCGCCGGCCGAGCGGGCCGCGCCGGAGCCTGAAGCGGCGACCCCGGCCGCCCTGCCTGCCGGCGCCCCGGCGGTAGAGACCTTGGAACTCGCGTGAACCCCGATCGTTGCGTGGAGGAGCGCTGATCAGCCGATGCCGACAAAGGTTGAGCGCAGCAAGGCCGAACGGATGGTCCGACAACTCTATCGCGATCTGTTCCGTCGCGAGCCGGAGGCGGACGTGCTGCGCGGCTTGACTGCTTATTTCGCGGAGGGCCGCATCTCGGCGCGCATTCAATTGATGCGCATGCTCAAATCCGACGAGTTTTTCGACAAGCGGCTGCGCGAGGCGCCACCGGAGAAGATCGCGAAAGAGCTTTACAGCGTCATTCTCGCCCGGCCTCCCGAATCCGAAGATGCGCTCAAAGGTGCCGCAGATTTCATCGGCAACATCGGCTGGCGAGTGCAGGTCGACGTGATGATCAACAGCGAGGAATATCTGGGCCGGTTCGGCGATGACAGTCTGCCGACTGGCATTGCCTAGCCTCCGTCGGTAGGTCAACCCAGCCCAAACGTTCGGTATCCAGAAATGGCCTATCCAAGATACGTGATCGCCGACCGCCGCGACCTGTTGGGGGGTCGAATGGTACCGGTCTTGAACGCAATGCGGCTTGCTCGGCATTGGGACGCGGTTGTCGCGGCGGGCGAGCGCGACGGCGTGCAGGGGCTGCTCGCCTGGATCGCGCTGCCCGGTCTGGTACTGCGGCCCGGCGAGTACAGCCTGGTGCCGAGTTCGGCTCAATCGCTACAGCCCGATCGAGGCCGATACCCACAGGCCGGCGCATCGGATGATCCTGTTCTACGACCCGTCTTTTAAACTGTTTGTTTGGGATTCCAATGGAGAACTGACGAGGAGCACAGCCGCTGCCGCAGCCGTTGCGTCCGCTTGGCGGTAGCGGGTCTGAAACGGAGATGCAGGCTCATTCCACCTGGCTTAGCTACTAGGGACGCCAAATGAGCGCCTTCGATCTTTCCGCACTCATCAAACTCCAGAGAAAGACCGACTTCTTTGAATGGTTGGTCGCCGAAAATATACCAAAATCTCGCGCCGCCGGCGACACCTGTATCGACACCCGCGCGAACTTGGCGTTTCCTCTCGACAGCGAGTACGAACGCTGGGTTCAGAAAGCGTGGCCTGCCATAGTTTCCAAAACTGTCGGATTAGCACGTAAGGCAGCGTCAGCAAATTTCACAGCACAAAAATGACGGAATATCAGCTTTTGAGCTGCATGAAGGCGTGCTCTCGAACGGATCAAGGCTAGCCTCCGGCTGCTATGGCCCCGGATGATCCGAAAGGTCCACGAATATGCGGAGAGCTGCGATGCCGACGAGAGAGAGATACCTCAATGACCCAGAATATGCGCGCGCCTTTGAATGTGCGTTTGAAACTATTCCGGACAAACCCTTTTTTGAGATTTATCTCCCAAAAGAATTACTTACTCGACAGCTTACCGAATCTATTATGCGACCGGTCTGGGAAATAGAAGTGAACTCCGTTTGGACGGAGATTATCGACGATATGTTTCATCGAGGAACCAAGGGCGATCTACTTGAGTTCGGTGTCTATCGTGGTGCATCGCTCAGCAAGTTGATCGACCTTTTCGCTGGCAAGGACTTGATCACTCGATTTTACGGGTTCGACAGCTTCCAGGGTTTACCTAAGCCGGATGTGGACAAGGATCCAGCCCGCTGGCGAGAGGGGGAATTTTCCGCAACCAAATCGGAGGCCTGGGCGCGGATATCTTCGCGACTAGGAGACACGAGCAATGTCGAACTTGTGGAGGGCTGGTTCAACGACACCCTGCCTCACTATGGCGATAAAATAAACGAGATTGCCTTTATCAGGATCGATTGTGACCTCTATCAATCAACAGTTGACCTGTTGGCGTTTGCACACGGACGCCTCGTAAACGGGGCGATTTTGTATTTCGATGATTGGACGCACGATCACCGCACGGGGGAGACCCGTGCTTTCTTCGAATTTGCCAAAAGGACCACCTCGCAGTATCGGTTCGAGAAAGTTGTGACGGTGTCGGATGGGGGCCTTGCGATTAGAGTGATGCACATACAAGCAAGCCAGGTCGGGAACGACGCAACGTAATCTGCGCTCGTGACCCGTAGAACTTGGACCACCGAATTATCCAGGCGGGCTCCCTACGCCGGAACACGTGTCTCGTCTTTCCCCAGAGATGGTTATGGTAGAGCGTGACCCGGACGACGAAAAGCGGTATTGCGCACACAAAGAAGGAGAAATCACGTGTTATCGAGCGGGTTGAAGGTGATCTGTGTTAGTATTCCGCGCTCGGGGCATCATTTACTTGCACGGTTGTTGCTGGATAGTCAAGGTGCTATAGGAAGCTATTGTGAGATGTACACCAATAAGAATTGCTGCCGCCAATTGCCATGTAAACAGTGTGAGATTTTGTTTCAAAAAACCCATGCTTTTCGGCTGGATGTTGAGGAAAATTTGCCAGCAATATACTTGGTCCTTTACCGCGACTTCCTGCATAGCGCCGTATCTGAATTCGAGATTACAAGAGGGCGGGGAAAATATGGTGATTCCTATGAAGATTGGGTGATATTTGCGCAGTACCGAAAGCGATATTGGATCCGGTTCATGAAAAAATGGGTTCTGTCGGCGAATTCCGCGCGCGGACGCGTGACAATCAATTATAATGATTTGACCTCTGACCTGCTTGGGGTCGCCACGCGAGTCGCCTTTGAACTGGGGTTAATGAATTTTGATTTAACAAAGGCGGTGGTGGCCGTAGATAAAGAGCCCCACATTCAACGGGCCCTGCATCAATTCAAGTACTACGAGGAAGAATATTTTTATGATCTTGAAGAAAGTCTTTCAAATATTTATGCTGAAGCGGGTATCGGTCGGTATATCCGAATGCCGACATACGACCGAAGGAGTTACGCTGACTATTGGGAACGGCGCGCTCCCGTGTCGGCGCCGGTCCGTACGCTGACGACCCGCAACGGAAATTCTTCGGTTACGGGAATTTCCCGTGACCGGTGATTGACCCGATAATAGTCGAAGTAGTGTGACGAGTTCTTGAGTAGCATGTCGCTGTGAACCGTGCTCCAGGCAATGACGAAAGGTTGTTGTAGTTGCGTCCGTCAAGTTCAGCAAATTTGATCATGGTTGCGGTGGTGGGACCTGTGGGTAACGCGCAGCGTTACCCACAGGTCATTTTAGGCCGCGAGCGCCCGCAGCGCCTCCTTCTTGTGCTCCGCAAATGCTCCATGTTGAGGTAACGCATCGCTTCCAACCAGTTCTCGAGCATCTCGACCGCGAGCGCCCGCACCAGCCGGGGATATTTACCCCGCCATTTCACGAGCCATTGCGCGATGTCCCGGCGCACCTCGGCGAGATCGCGCCGGTCGTAGAACCAACGCAGCTCCTGCAGGCAATCGTCATCGACCTTCGGGAAGGCGCGGCGCAGCTTTTCGCGCTCCCGCTCGCGCGTCTCGTCGGACCCATGTTCGCGGCGGTCGAGGTCTCCCGGCTCACCCCCTCGCGGGCGAAGATCTCGGCTTGGCGTCGGGCTCCCCGTCGGCGGCGGTCCGGCCCCGGGAGCGGTCGGCCGGCGAGGCTCGACCGGCGCCAGGGTCGCCGGCGATCGCCGGCGAGGCTCGGCAAACGCCGGCGATCCGCGGTGACCGCGGCCCGCGCTTCAAGTGAACCCGCGGAAAGACGATTTTCTATATTGAAAGAAATCACGAATACCTTCTGCTTCATTAGCGTTGCAGCAAGTATCTAATGTAACACTGCGCCGAGCATAGTCTAGATCCAGGCGAAAATGCTGAAGACTTGCCTGCGACGCAATTGCGGCGTCGCGGGGTGTTTGTTGGTATTACCGCCCCTCCATCGACGACCATCGACGTGGGCCGCGGAGGACCGTCCGTTCATATCGCTGTTCTTCGACCGCTGGGTAATCTCCGAGGGCGACCCCCGGCCGTTGGGGCTGCCCGTTATCCGGTATCGCCTTCAGTGGGATGAAAGCGGTAGCTGATGCGATAGCGAATCTCGGCTGCGGCGCGGCAAACCCAAGCAGGTGCTTACACTTTTGAGGTGCAGGCCCGGGCTAAGGGTGGTCAGCCGGTCAGCAACCGATGTCCTGAGCCGCTGTGATCGGGTTCGCACCTGTCCAATTCGCGAGGTGATAGCATGGCCCAAGTTGGGCATGCGTTGGCCGAACAGCCTTCCCCGCCCGACGACGCCACCGCGGTCTTTGAAAACTGAGGAGCCTCGCGATGCGTAACTCACGGATCTGTAAAACCGGAATTGTATCGCCGCGTTGGCGCTCACCCCGCTCGCCGCGCCGACGATGCAGGCGGCTCGCCTCGTTAGCGGTCCAAACTTTCCGTGGGGCGGCGTCGGCTGAGCAATGCCCAACGGGCTCCCGCCCTGGGCACCCCACCCGGGACGCAAGTGTTCCGAGACAGCGGGTGCCAATATTTCCCCAGTATCGAATGGGCCATCGGCGGCGGCGCGATCATCGCTTCGGCACTGACGGATGACAAATACACCTGCCTCGATGTTGCCGGAGGCTCGACCGCGCCCGGCTCGACAGTGGTTGTCAATCCTTGCAAACTCGGGGCGGGAAGTCAGCGCTGGGAGATCAAGCCCGAAACCAGCACCACGCAGATCATAAATATTAAGAGCAAACTCTGTCTCGATACGACGGTTCTGGGTCCCGATGTAACCGGCCTCGTCGTCAACACGTGTTCCGTCTCCGCCGGCGGTCAGGCTTGGCAGGTCAAGTAATCCGCTCTCAGGCGCGCAGCCTTGTCATGACCCGGCCCGGCTGCGCCCTGTTCTCCGTGCCGTCGAATGATCCGACGCGTTGGCCGGGGCCGGGGCCTCAGATGATCGCGTTATCAATATGTAACCACGTCGTGGCCAAACAGCCTGGCGGCTCGGTGCGGAATACCGCGCGCGGGGAAGCATTCCTGCTGAGCAAACCGCAAATACTCTCTGTGATAGGAAAGCCCGGTTAAAATCAGCTTGTTCAGGCCGATGCACAACGGCACGAATTTCGGCCGGCCGAAAAGGAAAAGTCGGGCGACGCCCTCGATCACCCCCGGCCAGCCTGCATTCAGTATGTCATCCACGATGATGAACCCCCCTGGATGCGTGACCTGCGCAGCGATGCCGTAATCATTGATAATGTGTTCCGGCGTGTGCCCGCCGTCGATGCTGAATACCTGGAACAGGGAAAACCGTTCGATGATCGAGAGCACATCGGAGGGGCCCATCGCCAGACTGTCCCGTGACATCTCTTTAACCAGGTCGGGACGTGCACAATACCGCGAGACGTTTTGCCTGAACGCTTCCCGCAATCCCGAGAACCCCCCGCCCGAGCCATCCACATTCAATGACTGGTCATCGAAGATGTCGATTGCGAGTGAGTAGCCTTCGCGCACCGCGTTGGCCAGCGCGATGAAGAATTTCCCATGGAAAACGCCAATCTCGCACGCCCCGCCTCGAATGCCGCGGGTTTGCGCGTGGCTGGCCAAGTCACCGGATATTTCCGCGGTCGTGCGGCTGCACCATCCCTGCACCGAGTTGAACCCGTTGTCCAGGTATTGCTGCAGCGCCTGTGGAATCATGCGCGATCCTGGGCTTGGGAAAGCACCCGGCGGGTGCCAGGCCGAACGGTCATCGGCTTTATCGCCCTCGGGTCGTCGGGGACAGGGGCGGCACAAAGGCGGCCAGGATCTTTGCTGCGGCGGTCGGGAACGGCAGTTCGCCCTGTTTGCCCCAGACAAAGAGCTCGAAGGACGGATTGTAGAACAGGATCCGGCGCGCCGGGCTGCCGAGATCGACCTCGATCGGGCTGTAGCGGTTGAGTTGGCTCGGCGCCACGCTGTAGTCGCCCGGGCGCAGCACCAAACCGGGAAGCGCAGTCCAGGCGAGGAGGCCCTGCACGCCGTCGCGCTCGCTCGCAGAAACAACCGTCCGGAACAGCTGATCCCGAGGCTGCGAATAATCCTGCGGCGCGAGGGTCGGCGGCGCGATTTTCAGGCCGAATTCGTTGAGGACGACGGGCTTGTGGAAAGGTGCCGCCGCCTGCATGTAATCGCCAAGCCGTTCCTTGGCATCGGTGAGCTTTGCCTCGAACCGGCCCGCGGGCAGATCGGCGGGCGTCAATGTTTCCGGATAAAAATGCGGACCGAGATAATCGAGCAGATTGGCGAGCCGAAACCCCTGCCCAACGCCGCCCTCGGGCGCGTCGAGTTCGGCGAATTCCGGTCCCGGATCGAACCATCGATGCGTCTCGGGATGGGCAACCTCGTCGTCGGTGATGAGCTGGTCCGGCGCCGTCGCCCGCAGCTCCTTCAGCCGCCGGGCTATGAAGCCAGCAGCCACGCCTTCGTACCAGGAGCGGTGCGTCCCATTGAGCGGCCAATCGACCAGGACCTCGTTGCCGACCGAATAAGCCGTCGCACCCGGGTGACCGCGCAGCGCCCCGGCGATCGAACGCAACTGGTTGGCGTAGTACCGGTCGAGCCGATGCCCGGGCGCGAAATCTTCGGGATCGCCGGCGATCTCGCGGGCAATGTTCCAGAGGAGGCAAAGCTGAACACGCAGACCATCGGCAAGCGCAGTGTCGGCGAGTTCAACGAGCTTTTGCCGATAGCGCGCGGTGATCGAACCATCGGGCTCATACCACGGCGCATAACCGTGATAGCGCACCAGCGCCGCGAAGTCGGACTGAGCCGGGGTGCCGATGCGCAGCGCGGTCGCGTTCAGCCCCGCTTTCAGAAACTTGAAGTCGAGGTCGAGCTTGCCCCGGTCCCAATGGTGAAAGAAGGACCAGATCGTCGCCTGCTCGACCCCGTCACCCTGGTCGAAGGTGTAAGGAAAGCGCCAGCTCCCGAAATAGTTTGTGCCTCTGAGGACAAACGGGCGACCCTCGAGGGCGAACCTGCCGTTGCTGATGCGGACATAGGCTTGCGGGTCTTTTGCGGCAGCGCCATGGCCGGGGGCGGCAACAATGAACACGGCCAGTAGCGCCGCGACCGCGGCAGTCGCTCGCGTCCTCCGTCCCACTCCCGGCGCCATGTCCCGCTCCGCATTTGGCTCTCGCCGCCGAACGCGGCGGGAACAAGGTTGCACCGGAAATCTTTGCGAAACGATAATTTCGGCGTTTCGACAATGTCGGGTTCGCGCCGCCGCCGTGACCGCCGCCCAATGGTCAACAGGCGTTGAACACCTGCTGCACGGCGCCGACGTCGGCCGTCGTCGTCAGCGCCAGCAGCAACAGGATGCGGGCCTTTTGCGGGCTGAAATCGAGCCCGGCGACGATGCCGGTCTCGCGCAGCCGGCGGCGCGGCGCCACCCGGCCGGAAACGGCGCGGCTGCACTGGACGACGACGACCCCGGCCTTCGCCGCACGCTCGAAGGCGGTGCGCTGCGCCGCGGTCGGGCTGCCGGGCGCGAACCCGGCCGAGATCAGGCCCTTCGCCCCGCCGGCGACGGCGGCGTCGACCAAGTCGCCGTCGGCGCCGGCGTAGGAATAGAGGATGTCGACGCGCGGCAGCGGCGCGGACAAATCCAGAGCCGCAAACGGCGCCGCCGGCATATGGGCGCCGAGCGGCGACCGGTAGAAATGGACGCCGTCGCCGTCGACATGCCCGAGCGCGCCGAAATCGAGCGAGCGGAAGGTCTGCAGCCGGTAGGTGGCGGTCTTGACCACGTCGCGGGCCGCGTGGATCTCGTCGTTCAAGACGACCAGCACGCCCTTGCCGCGCGCCTCGGCGGCGCCGGCGACGCGCAGCGCGGCGACGAGGTTCATCCCGGCATCGCTGCCGATGGCGCTGGCCGGGCGTTGCGCGCCGACCAGGACGACCGGTTGCGCCGTGCGCAGGGTCAGGTTGAGAAAAAAAGCGGTCTCCTCGAGGGTCGCGGTGCCGTGCGGGATCACGAAGCCGGCCGTCGCCGGCTCGGCGTCGGCGATGCGGTGGATCGCCGAGCGCAGCGCGAGCCAATCGGCCGGGCCGATCTCGGTGCTGGCGACCTGGCGCAAGGTGACGGGCCGCGGGTCGGCGACGAGGCGGGTCTCGGGAAACCGGTCAATCAGCGCCTCGGCCGAAAGCTTCTGCCCGAAATCGAGATAATCGAGCAGATCGAGGCTCGAGGCGCCGAGCGAGGAGATCGTGCCGCCGGTGCCGAGCACGGCGATGCGGGGAAGCATGGCTGTCATCGAACCCCTCCATTCGACCGCGGCGCGCTGCCGCGCTCGGCGCGCAGGCGCAACGATACGGCGCCGTAGGTGCAGACGAGATACGGCACGAGATAAGTCAGCGCCAGCTTGACCGGAGCGAGCGGCCGGCCGGCGACGAGCGCGTCGCCCTGATTGATCAGGTTGAGGATCGTGCCGACGACGAGCGCCACCCACAGCGAGCGCCGGGGCACGCCACACGAGATGGCGCAAACCCAGACGGTTTTCCAGCGCATGCCCGCCTCACCGGCGACCCCTCAGATCGCGTAGAGGTTCTCGGGCCGGGCCGGCATCGCTCCGTGCTCGACCCGCTTGACGGCGGCGACGAGCGCCCGGTGCGTCGGGGCGGGTCGGCCGATCGCATCGCCCTTTTCGGCGATCACGCCATTGATGAAGTCGATCTCGGTGCGCCGGCCCTTCAGCATGTCCTGGCCCATCGACGGGCGCGCCAGATCGCTGCGGGTGTTCGAGTTGAGCCAGCCAAGGATCTGCTCCTCGACCTCGGCGAGCGCCGCGCGATCGCCCTCGGCGGCGCGGGCGAGGGTTTCGGGTTCGTGCATGCGGATGTGTTCGAGCTGGTAGCCGAGGGCCTGACCGACGCGCACGCCCTCGCCGGCAAGACGGATGCTCAATCGGCGAATCTTCCCGTCGCGATACATCGCGTTGCCCGACAGGCCGGTGGCGGCGGCGACGCCGTTCGCCATGCCGTTGACGCAGAGCTTCGACCAGCGTTCGCCCCACAAATTGGTGGTCGCCTTGACGCTGTCGACGGTGGCGATCATTGCCGCCAACGCCTCGAGCCGCTTGGTGATCCGGCCATGGACTTCGCCGATGCGGTAGACCTCATAGGGTGAGGCGCCCCGCGCCGCCGTGCGCCGCACCCGGCCCGGCGCGTAGAGCTCGGCGCCGAGCAGCGCCGGGATCGCGCCGACGGTCTTGTCCCAACCGACGATGCCGGCGATCGCCTCCTCGTTCATGCAGTTTTGCAACGAGACGACGTAGCCGTCGGAGGCCAGATACTGGGCGATCAGCCGGGTGGCCCATTCGGTGTCGTACGACTTGACCGCAACCATCGCGACGTCGATCGGTCTTTCCTTGGCGAGCGCTTGCGCCTCGCCCACATGCATCGTCCGCGGCCGGGCGCGGACGAACTCCTCCGGGGTCATGCCTTCGAGGGCCAGCCCGTCCCTCCGAATCGCCTCGATGTGCTCGGGCCACGGATCGATCAAGATCACGTCGAACCCGTTATGGGCGAGGTGGCCGCCGGTATAGCCGCCGATCGCTCCGGCGCCGATGACTGCGATGCGCTCAACCATGCCGCGATCCCTCTATGACAGGGTTGCGGCCATGATAAGCTGACGCCGGGTCGGCGCAACAGAGCAGCCCGCCCCCCTGCCCTCGCCGCCCTGCCAAGGCCACGAGCCACCATGAACCGGAGCCGTCTCGACCCCGACCTAATCCGCGAATATCGCGGCGGCACTTGAACCGATTGGGGAACCCCGGTAGTCAGGCCCGGCGGGCAGGCAAGAATTCCGGTCACCGATGCCGCCGATTGAGAGAGCAAAGCCCTTGCAACCACGATGGCTCGTTATCGTGCTTTGTGCCGTCGCGGCCTGCGCGCCGCCGCCGGGTCCCGGGACACTGCTGTTGAGCAACCCGCATTTCGGCCCGACCCATGTCGAGGCGGTGATCACCGCCAACCGCGATTGCGGGGCGCGCGGCCCCGGCTATGTCTCGACCCTCCAATTCGTGCTGCCGAACAACGCGACCCGATCCGTCGAGGTGCCGATCGGCGCCGAGGTCTGCTGGCGCCGCGACCGCGATCCGGCAAACCCGGTCGCCGGCCAATGGTCCGACTGGGACCGCGCCTATGTCGAGCCGGGGACGACGATCGACGCGAATTTATGACCGCCGTTTCGGATCAACGGGCGAGGCTGAAGCGGATCGCCACCGAGACCCTGATGCTCGACTGCGGCATGTCGGCCGGAAACGGCGGCAGGGTCGCCTGGCGCATCATGCTTTCCACGGCGGCATCGAGGTCGGGGTAGCCCGAACTCTTGATGACCGCGAAGTCGATGACCCGGCCGCTGCGGTCGACCGCGAACTGCAGCACCGCCCGCCCCTCCTCGCCCTGCTCGCGCGCCCTTTCGGGATAGCGCTTGTGGCTTTCGAGCCAGGCGCCGAGCAGGGCCGTATAGCCGGGGCTGACGGCGTTCGACGGGGGCGCCGGCGCCGGCACCCGCGCATCAGCGGTTGGCGCCGGCGGCGCCGCCGGCGGCGCCGGGGCCGGCAGGCTGGCGCGCTGCGGCTCGGCGCGCTCGGGGCGGCGCAACACCGGCCGCACCGGCCGCACCGCCGGCTTGGGCGGCGGCAGCGGCGGCAGTTCGGTGATCGGCTCGGTGGTTAGCGGTGGCAGCGGTGGCAGTGGCGGCAGCACCGGCGGTGGCTCGAGCTCGGCGACCGGCGGCGGCGGTGGTGGCGCCGGCGGTGGTGGCGGCTGCACCGGCGGCGGGGCCGGCGGTGCAGCCGCTTGCGGCAGGCTCGGCGCAAACGTCACCACGATCCCGCTCGGTTGCGGCACCGGCAACGGCGGCGCTTGCGTCACAAAGAGGGCGAGGAGCGTCAGCAGGACCGCGTGCGCCAGCAGCGAGAGCGCGAACGGGACTTTGAAGCCGTTCACGGCGACGGATCGGCTCACTTCGACAGATCGGCCTGGGCGACGAGCGACACCTTGCCGAAACCGGCGCGATTGACGAGCCCCAAAATCTCCATCAGCGCGGCATAGGTGACGGTGCGGTCGCCGCGGACATAGACGATGCGGCCCGGATCTTCGGCGGCGAGGGCGGCGAGCCGGGCTTCGAGATCGCTCCGGCTCACCTTGTCGTCGCCGATGAAGACCGCGTCATCGCGGTCGAGGCTCAGGATGATCGGCTTTTTCGGATGGGTGATCACCGCCGCCTTCGATTTCGGCAGGTCGAGCGGCACCCCGACGCTCAACAGCGGCGCCGTAACCATGAAGATGACGAGCAGCACCAGCATGACGTCGACCATCGGCGTCACGTTGATCTGGGCGAGCGGCTGAAAGCTGTCCTCGCCGGCTTCGCCCGAGGGCGGCAGCGACATCGCCATCTCAGCTCTCCGCCCGGCCGCCGGCAAGGAGGCTGCTGCAACGCCCGATCAAACCCTGCATCCGCCCGGCAAAGCGCCCGAGATCGACGGTGATCTTGTTGTAGGCGACGACCGCCGGGATCGCCGCAACGAGCCCCATGGCGGTGGCGAACAGCGCCTCGGCAATGCCCGGCGCCACGGTCGAGATGCTCGTGTTGTTTTGGGCGGCGATCGCCGAGAAGCTGACGATGATCCCCCAAACCGTGCCGAAGAGGCCGATAAAGGGTGCGGCCGAGGCGAGCGAGGCGAGAAACGGCAGACGGGTCTCGAGGTGGCGCAACTCGGCGTTGAGCGCGAGGCGCATCGCCCGCTCGATGCGGTCGCGACGCTCGACCGCGGTCTCGGGCAGGTCCGGCTGCGTCAGGCCGCTCTCGGCCCAGCCCGCGGCGATGACGAGCGCCGTCGGGTCGCCGGCTTCGCTGCGACCGGCCGCCGCCAGCAGCTCCTGCGGCGAGCGCGCCGCCAGCACCCGCGCCTCGTGGTCGCGCGCATTGCGGCTCGCCCGGCCGAGGCTCCACAGCTTTTCAACGATCACCGCCCAGCTCCACACCGAGGCGGCGAGGAGCAGCAGCATCACCCCCTGGACGACGATGTCGGCATGCCGAAACAGGCCGACGACCGAGAGCGGGGCAGCGGTATCATGCACGGGTAAGCCTTTGCCAATGGTCTAATGGGCGGGACGCGCCGGCATCGCGGCCTCGTCCCGGCGAGTATCGTGCGATCTGGGCCGAATTGCGGCTCAACGATGGCCAGCGCGACCCCCACCCAACGATTCGCGCCAATTCAAAATTCCTTCTTGATGCCGGCGTAGAGGGTACGGCGCGGTGCATATTGGTTAGCAAATTCGCCGACGCCGGTCATGCTGCGCAGCAGATAGACCTTGTCGAGCAGGTTGATCAGGGCAACGCGGACGGTGATCGGGCCGCCCGGCGCCTTGAACACGTGTGAGATGCCGAGATTGACCTGCTGGTAGGACGGAACGGTTTCGCCGTTGTATTGCAGGTCGTTGGCCGGCTGGGTGCGCAGCCCGGACCCGGCGAGCATATCGATCGTAAACTTGGTGCCGCGCCACAGATAGGCGGCGCCGGCGGAGGCGGTTTTGAGCTGGCTGTGGTCGGTATTGACGAACATGCTGTCGGCCGAGGCGAGCTGCTGTGGGGTGAAGTTGAACTGCGCCGAGTTGATGCCCTTTGCCAATTGGTTGGCGATCGCCAGATTGCCGTAAAAGGTAAAATTTGCAACGTTGTACTCGGTCGTCAGTTCCACCCCTTTATTAATTCCTAGGGCGTAGTTGAACGGCGTCAGAATAATTGGCGCGCCGAACTGCCCCTCGTCGAGCAGATCGTGCGCGTATTTGTAGTAGAGGTCGACGCCGACGGTGAAACCAGGTATCAAGCGCTGCTGGATGCCGGCATCGAAATAATCCGCGCTCTCGTTCTTGATCGGCGAATTTTGGGTGACCGGCGGTTCGGCGCTGGTGCCGGCAAAGAGGGCGACTTGTTCGGTCGACACCAGCTCCTGCGGCGGCGGCGTGAAATAGCGGGCATAGCCGGCATGAAAGGTGGTTGTGGGCGTCGCCTGCCACACCGCGTTGATCCGCGGGCTCAATTGGCTGCCCTTGGTAAAGCCGTTGACGAGATCGAAGCGCGCCCCGTAGTTGATCGTCAATTTGTCGAGCGCCTTCCACTCGTCCTGGAGATAGGCGCTGTAGCTGTAGCTCGTCTCCTCGCTCTGGGCGCCAACGGTCGTCGTCGTCGTCCCAAAGATCGGATTGCCGAGGCTGTCGACGCCGATCTGCGGGAGGGCGACGGCGCTGAACTGCGAGGTCACGTGCTCGTCGGTGAAGAGCAATCCGCCGCGCACGGTGTGCGCCGGGTTCAGCCGGTAGGTACCCTCGGCCTCGAGGTTGGTGGCAAAGCTGCTGCGCCCGGCATTCTCGCCGATGCCGTTGAAGGCCAGATCGCCCAATTGATCCGAATGATAGGCGAGCCAGCTGTATTTGGTGAGGGCGGATACCTGGAAATCGAGATTCCCCTGCGAATGCAAAAACGAGATCGCCCCGAACTGGCTGCTTTCGATCTGGAAGTCGCTGAGTGCGGCCGACTTGAACGTCGAGATCGGCAGGCCGTTGATCGCGGTAAAACCGGGAAAGGTCGGCGTGCCGGGATTGTTCGGGATCTGGAAATTGCCGTAGAACACCCCGCCCATCACACTCACCCGGTCGTTCGGGTCGATGATCTTGTCGATATAGGCAAAATCGTGGGTCTGCGCGGTCCAGTCGTGGATCGGGTTGTAGGAGGCGGTATTGTTGTTGATGCCTTCGTTGTTCTCGAGGTAGCTGCCGGTGACGAACCAGCTGTAGCCGTCTTTCGTGCCGCCGGCTTCCATGCTCGGATTGAGCGTGGCGTAGCTGCCGCCATACATCTCGACCGAGCCGCCGGGGGTGAAGACGCCGCTCCTGCTCTGGATGTCGATGATGCCGGCGGTGCGGAGACCGTACTCCGCCGGCAGGGCGCCGGTGATCAAGGTCATCGAGTTCGACAAAGCGCAGGCTCAGATCCTGGCCGAAGTAGCTCACCCCGTCCGGAATGATGATGCCGTCGATACGGTACTGCACGTTCAAGTGTTCGTTGCGGATATGAAGACCGCCATTGGCCAGATTGTCCTGGTCGACGCCGGGCATTTGCAGGATCGCATTGTCGATCGCCGTGTTCTGCCCCTCGGGCAGGTTCTGGATGGCGCCTTGCGACATCGTGTAGGTCGAGGCGCCGATCTTCGGCTCGATGCCGATCCGCGCTTCGTTGAGCGCTTTGGCGACGACTTCGACGTTGATCGAGACTTCGGCCGAGGAAGCCGGCGGCGCCTGGTCTTTCGTCGCTTGCGCGGCCCCGGAGGATGGAGCTTTGGGCGGCGGCTGGTCTGTCGTCGCCTGCGCGAGGTTGAACGGCACCCAGCCCGACTCGATTGCGGTTTGGGCCGAGACGCCGGTGCCGAGCCCAATCATCGGCAAGGCGAACAAGAAACAACGACTGGTCGTCCCGACCGCGACCGCCTTACCCCTATGGTCATTGCGAGGAGCGGAGCGACGAAGCAATCCCGACCCTCGCGACTCCGCGACGACGAGATCGCCACGGCGCCTGTCGGCGCCTCGCGATGACACCCGGTGAGTTTCATGCTCGGCGGGTCGGCACCGCCGGTGGCGGACTAGGAGGAAGGCGGGCGCACGCCATGCGGCCGCACGAGCGCGGTTGGCCATCGAGTGCCTCGCTGCGAAACTGCGCCGCAATGGGCTGCGGCGCGGGGCCGGGTCGGCGGACCCGAGCTCAG
The DNA here is from genome assembly GCA_963772295.1 of uncultured Alphaproteobacteria bacterium. Classification (GTDB taxonomy): domain Bacteria; phylum Pseudomonadota; class Alphaproteobacteria; order ATCC43930; family CGMCC-115725; genus AP-15. The sequence continues at coordinate 258,666 of CAVYWO010000012.1, read as the reverse complement.
GCCGCCGGCGGACCCCGGCCGGGGCTCACCAGAAAGTTGGGCACGGCAGGAGAGGACGAAACCGGCATCCGACCAAAGCCGTAATCGGTTGGCGTTCGAAGTGAGATAACATATCAAAACGCCGAATGATACAAAATATCACTCTGCCACCGGAGCCCCCGGTGGGCCGTCGCCCGGGCCGGCGCTTCAGCCCTGGCAGGAGGGACAGAGGCCGGTCAGTTCCAGGGCGCCGCGGTCGAGCGCGAAACCGAGCCGCCGCCCGAGATTTTCCGCGGCCTCGACAACCCGGCTGTCCTCGGTCTCGACCGCGGTGCCGCAGCGCCGGCAGACCAGCATCTGGCTGGGATGGGCGTGCTCCGGAAACACGCAGGCGACAAAGGCCTTCGAGCTCTCGATGCGATGCGCGAGGCGGAGCGCGGTCAGAAATTCGAGGCTGCGGTAGACGCCGGCCGCGGTCGCGGCGCGGTCGTGCGGGCGCAACCGTTCGAGAAGTTCGTATGCCGTCAGCGGGCGTTCCGCCAAGAGCAGCAGGGCGAGGACATCGCGGCGCAATCGGGTCAGCCGGGCGCCCGACTGCCGGCAGACCGCCTCGGCCGCCTGCAGCGCCTGCCGGTGCGGGCCACGATCGCTCATGGCGGCAGTCTACTCGCTTGCGCGGCTCGGCGTCAGATAAAGCTGCTTTGCGCGACCCCGGCCTCGGCCTATCCTCGCAGCCGGATCGTAAAGGGGAGCGCAATGGGACTCCGAATTGCCGTCATGGCCTTCCTCTGCGTGCTCGCCGGGATCGGGCGGGCGGGCGGGGCGGCGGGACCGGCCGGCGCGCCGGAGGCGGTTGGCGTCGACGCCGAAATCGTGCTTGCCGCCGACGTGTCGCGCAGCATCGACGACAAGGAATTCGCATTGCAGCGCAAAGGCTACGCCGCGGCGGTGACCGATCGGCGCGTGCTGAAAGCGATCCAAGCAGGCAAGAATCACGCGATCGGGGTGTGCTTCGTCGAATGGTCCGGAGACGACGAACAGCACGTGGTCGTCGACTGGACGCGGATCGGCGACGAAGAGGATGGCGCCGGCTTCGCCGCCGCCATCCGCGCCGCACCGCGCTCGTTCACCGGACGAACCTCGATCAGCGCCGCAATCGACTTCGCCATGGCCCGGTTCGAGAAAGCGCAATGGCCGCGCGCGCGGCGCGTCATCGACATCTCCGGCGACGGCACCAGCAACGCCGGGCGCCCGGTCACCGCGGCGCGCGACGCCGCCGCCGCCGCCGGCGTCACCATCAACGGGCTCGCGATCATCAACGAGAGCCCGGATCTCGGTTATTCGGCGCATACCCATCCGCCCGGCGGCTTGCCGGACTATTATCGCCGTAATGTGCTCGGCGGTCCGGACGCCTTTCTGATCGTGGTCAAGGATTTCGCCTCTTTTGCCGAGGCGATGGCCGAGAAGCTGGCAAAGGAGATCGCCGACGCCGGCGGGCGCGGCCGGGTCCGGCTCGCGGCGCGGCGCTAGTATCGGCGCGCATTTTCGGGACTAGGTGATCGCCGTCCGGCCTTCTAGACTGGCCGGCAATGATCAACCGCCGTCGCGAGCTCTACCCGCCGATCGAGCCCTACCGCACCGGCAGCCTGCGCCTCGACGCGCGCCATACGATGTATTGGGAGCAGTCGGGCAACCAGCGCGGCGCTCCGGTGCTGTTCTTGCACGGCGGACCCGGCGCCGGCGCCACCGCAGTCCACCGCCGGTTCTTTGACCCGGACCACTGGCGCATTGTCATCTTCGATCAGCGCGGCGCCGGCAGATCGACCCCGCTGGGCGAGGTCAGAGACAACTCGCCCGCGCATCTTGTTGCCGACATCGAGCGCCTGCGCACCGCGCTCGGCATCGACAAGTGGCTCCTCTTCGGCGGCTCCTGGGGCTCGACATTGGCGCTCGACTACGCCGAAACCCACCCGCAGCGCTGCAGCGGGCTGGTCCTGCGCGGGATATTCCTGTGCCGCGCGGCCGAGGTCGCGTGGTTTCTCTACGGCATGCGCCGGTTCTTCCCCGAAGCTTGGCGCGCCTTTTCCGGATTTCTGCCCGAGGCCGAACGCGGCGATCTGCTGGCCGCCTACTACCGGCGCCTGCTCGACGATGATCCGCGCATTCATCTGCCGGCGGCCCGCGCCTGGAGCGCCTACGAGGGCGCCTGCTCGACTTTGCTGCCAAATCCCGAGACCGCGGCAGCTTTTAGCGACGATCGCCTGGCCCTAAGCTTGGCCCGGATCGAGGCATATTTTTTCAGCCGCCATCTCTATACCGACGACAACGACCTGATCGCCCGACTGGCGCCGATCCGGCATTTACCGGCAATCATCGTCCAGGGCCGCTACGACATGGTCTGTCCGGTCGCCAGCGCCGATGCGCTCGCCGGCGCCTGGCCCGAGGCCGAATATCGGATTGTGCCGGATGCCGGCCACTCGGCGATGGAGCCCGGCATTCGCGAGCAATTGGTACTGGCGACCGACCGCATGAAGGGTCTCTGAGCGGCGGACCGTGCGTCACCGCCGCGGCGTGGCTTGGCTTGGGCTTGGGTTGTTTGTGCGCTCGCGTTTGGCCTTTCGCCGGCGACGATCCTGTCGCATGGTGGCCGGCGGAGGGGGGGACCATCCGATGCGAAGGGTCGGGCCGAAAGCGCTTGCAGCTCTATGCCGGGCCGCCTTGGGCCGGCCGGCGTTCTGGCTCCTGGTGCTGGTCAGCGCTTGCTGGCCGATGCCTGCCGCGAACGCCCAGACGCCGGCGCCGAGCGGCGGCCCGCAGGCCTGGGGCGTGGTCGGCTTCAACGGTTACTTCACCGGCCTGCGGCCGGCGCCGAACGGGTTGTCCTACGACCCGCTCTTGTCGCTCTCTTCCGACATCAATCTCGCGCTGTTGCCGAACAAGCAGCTCTACCTCTTCCTCGACAACGATTTTTGGGTGCAGCGACGGGCGCCCACCGCGTCGGGGCTGAGCCAGCGCGACTTCGACGCCCAATACGGCATCGCCTGGAACTACTGGGATTCGCTCGAACTCAGGGTGTTCGGCTACGCCCTCAACAACCTCAACCGCGGCACCTCCCTCGTCTCCCCCGAAGGCTACAAGGACGGCGTCGGCCTCGAAAATCGCTATTATTTCCACTACCCCGATATTTACGATGTCGACCGCCTCGGCTACGTCGCCGCCGGCTACTATCCGTCGCAGGCTCTGATCGGGCTCAACGGCCAAAGCTTCAAGCCCGGGTTCTTCGCCAACGGCTATTTGACCCAGACGCTGCCGACCCCGTTTACTTCCTATGTCTACGGCGGGATTGGCGTGACCGCGGAAAACGCTGCGGGTCTGCGGCTGTTCAGCGGCGATTTCGGGATCGCGATCCGGCCGATCGCCGACATGCAAAACCTCGAATTCCGGGTCGGCGACCAGGTGACCGACGATCTCAAGGCCGGCCTGACGCGAAACTTTATCTATGGCGGGGCCAGGATCGGGTTCGAGTCGGGCCCGCGATCCGGCCGCGACTCGGACGCCGCCGCGTCATGGGCATTGGGCTGGCCCGAAACCTGGGGCGATGTCGGTTTGCCGGCCTATGTCGCCAGCAGCCATATGGCGCCGAACGGGGTCGCCTTCACACCGGTCTTCAGCATCACCAGCGACCTCAATCTCGGTCTCTTGCCAAAGAAGCAGCTTTATCTGTTCTGGGACGGCAATTTCTGGGCGCAGCACTCGGCCCCCGGCATCACCAATGCCAACCAGGGTGCATTCGATTTCAGCAAGCGCGAAATCGATAGCAACCTGGGACTGGCCTGGAACTATTTCGCTTCGCTCGAATTGCGCGCCTCGCTTTATGCGCTCAACAATTTGAACCGCGGCATTTCCGACGCCGCCCCGGCCGGCGGCAAGCAGGGGATCGTGCTCGAAAACCGCTATTACTTTGTCAGTCCCGATCCCTACGATGTCGGACGATCGAGCTTCATCGGCTTTGGCTACATCCCGACCGAAGACCTGGTCGCGGTCAATGGCGCCAGCTTTCGGCCCGGCCCCTTCGCCCGCGCCTATCTGGCGCGCGATCTGCCGATCCCGTGGTTTCGGTCTTATCTCTACGCCGGGTTGCAGGTCACCGCCGAGCATTCGGGCGAGCCGCGGACGTTCGAAAGCGATGTCGGCTGGGCGGTGCGGCCGGTTGCCCGCTGGCAGAACCTTGAATTTCGCATCGGCGACGATTTGAGCCAGGATATTGCCGCGGCGGCGACGCGTAATTTGGTCTACGGCGCGGTCCGCCTCAATTTCGGTCCCGGAGAATTCGACCGGCCGGTTCACTAAGCGCCGCGTGGTTTTGCTTGCCCGGATACCCGCGCGATGCGATGGTTCGTTTGCTCTTGCGCACGCATCAGGAGACCCGATTGACCTTGAGCCCCTTAAGGCGAGCAACGGCAGGGCTGGTGCTCCTGTTTCTCGGGTTCGTCGCGGTGCCTCCGGCGGCGGCTCAGATCAGCCTTGGATCGCCCAACGATCCACCGCGGCTGGCGCTCGGCGTCGGTGCCTTCAATGCCATCGTCAAGCACAACGCGGCCACGTTCATGGAATCTGCCGAGTATCGGTTCGGCGATCTGTTGTGGGTCGTGGCACCGTTCCTCGGCGTGCAGGGAACCGCTCAGGGGGCCTTCTACGGCTATTTCGGCATCAGCTTCGACATCCACTTGCCTCACGACCTGATCGTGACCCCGAGTGCCGCGGCCGGCTATTTCAGCGAGGGACACGGGATCAACCTCGGATCGATCTGGGAATTCCGCACCGGGGCCGAACTCGCCTACCGCTTTGCCGACCAGCGCCGGGTCGGCATCGGCTTCTACCATATGTCGAATGCCGGCATCGGCAAGACAAACCCGGGGCAGGAGATGCTGACCGCGGTTTTCACCGTGCCGTTTTGAGCATGATTTCGGCTTCAGCGATGCCTGACGGCGCCCGCGAAAGCGCCGGGCTCGCCGCCCGCGCAACCCGCGCCCGCAATTCCGGCAAAACCTCGCGCTCGAACCAGGGATGGTCGCGTTGCCAGCGCATCGTCCGCCAGCTCGGATGCGGCAGCGGCATCAGCGCCGGCGGAAAGTCGCGCCAGCGGGCCATCGCTTCGGTCACCGACACCGCACCGGCGGCGTCCGGCAGGTAATAGCGGATCGCGTAGCTGCCGACCAGCAAGGTCAGGACGACATTGGGTAAGAGCGCGCGCAACGGCGGGTGCCAGCGCGGCGCGCATTCCGGACGCGGCGGCAGATCGGCACCGTTGCCGTCGCCGCCGGGGTAACAGAAGCCCATAGCCATGATCGCGACCCGCGTCTCGTCGTAGAACCGGTCGCGATCGAGGGCGAGCCAGCCGCGCAACCGGTCGCCGCTCCTGTCGTTGAACGACAGCCCGGTCGCGTGCGCGCGGGCTCCCGGGGCTTGGCCAATGATCAGCAGTCGGGCCGATGGCCGCCCGCGCAGGATCGGGCGGGGGCCGCCCGGCAAATGCCGACGGCAGATGGCGCAGGCGCGAATCTCGGCGACGAGACCGTCGAACGCTGCCTCGGCGGGGAACGCCTTGCTCAGGGACATGCGGTCAACATCCGCATCGGCTCTTGACGTTTAAATTTAATGCGGAATATACGCTACGACTCGAGAACGAGGGCCGCGACGAGCAAGGCGCGGGTCGGCATCGTCGGCACATTCGGCGCCTGCTTCTTCCTGTGTCGCGGATCTGCCGCGCTTGCTATCAAGACTCCGGTACGGATGGCAAGTTCAGCTATTTTTACTACCTCGGCGCCTACGGTATTATGACGTTCGATGACGCCAACTCGGGGACAATCGTCTTTCAGGCGATCGCGAAGAGCAACGGCGCCCCCAATCTTCCGAGCAGCTTTAAATTTGATGACTACAGGCAGACTGTAAGTTCTGGCGCATTGACCATAGCATTCGTGCTCGAATTTCCAGGGTGCAATACGACAATAACCGCCGCATACGACCCGACTTGGACAGTCGGGCCGGATTTCGCGGTCGAGAATGGCAGAAACGCTGAGGGTGGCAAATTCCAGATCCAAAATGCGGTGCTAGATTCTCCCAGAGACAGCCATTCGGTTCTTGACGTTCGGCGCCGTCTGGTGATGCTAAGGCCATGTTTGTCCGCGACAAGCGCATTGGCCCCTACACCTACGTCTATCTGGTCGAGAACGTGCGCGAGGGCGGCCGCACCAAACAGCGCATCATCGCCAATCTCGGCCGCAAGGAAATGGTCGTCGCGCGCGGCGATCTCGACCGCCTGGCGCGCTCGGTCGCCCGGCTGGCGCAGCGTTCGATGGTGCTCTCGCTCGGCGAGGGCGAGGCCCCGCCCAATGCGGCGTTGCCGGCGGATCGGCCCGGCGCTGCTGTTCGAACGACTGTGGCAAGAGGTCGGCTGCCGGGCGGTGTTGACCGCCCTGGCCGGACAACGGCAATTCGCGTTTGCCGCCGAGCGGGCGGTGTTTCTGACCGTGCTCCACCGCCTGTTTGTGTCGGGCTCCGACCGGGCGGCGGACAAGTGGCGCGCCGACTACCGCATCGACGGCACCGAGGGGCTGCAGCTGCATCATCTCTACCGCGCCATGGCTTGGCTCGGCGAGCCGCTCGCCGATCAGACCGGGGCCGGGGGACTGGCGCCGCGCTGCCGCAAGGATCTCGTCGAGGAAGAGCTGTTCGCCCGCCGGCGCGACCTGTTTGCCGAGCTCAGCGTCGTCTTCATGGACACCACCAGCCTGTCCTTCGAGGGCCAGGGCGGTGAGGAGCTCGGCCGCCGCGGTCACTCGAAAGACTACCGGCCCGATCTCAACCAGATGATCGTCGGGCTGGTCATGGATCAGGACGGCAAGCCGCTGTGCTGCGAGCTGTGGCCCGGCAACACCGCCGACGTGACCACCCTGCTGCCGGTCGTCGATCGGTTGCGTGCGCGCTTTGGCGTCGGCCGCATCTGCGTCGTCGCCGATCGCGGCATGATCAGCGCCGCGACCATTGCCGCGCTCGAGGAACGCAAGCTCGAATACATCCTCGGCGTCCGCGAGCGCAGCAGCGCCGAGGTGCGCACCACCGTCATCGACGACCAGACGCCGTTTGTGCCCCTGGCCGTGCCGCGGGCTTCGGGCGTGTTCACCGAACTCGAGGCCAAGCAGGTCAAGATCGGTGACCGCCGCTACATCGTCTGCCGCAATCTCGCCGAGGCCCGGCGCGACGCCGAGCAACGTGCCGCCATCCTCGACGGGCTGCGCGCCAAGCTCGCCCAGGGCGACAAGGCGCTCGTCGGCAACAGCGGCTTCCGCCGTTATCTCAAGACTGCCGCAGCCGAGCATTTTGCCATCGATGAGGCCCGGGTCGCCGAAGACGAGCGCTTCGATGGGCTCTACGTCTTGCGCACCAACACCAAGATCACCCCGCTGCAGGTGATGCTGCGCTACCGCGACCTGCTGCGGGTCGAACAGCTGTTGCGTCAGGCCAAGGCGGTGCTCGCCACCCGTCCGATCTACCACAGCAGCGACATGGCGGTCCGCGGCCATGTGTTCTGCTCCTTCCTCGCCCTGCTGCTCGCCAAAGAACTCGAAGATCGGCTCCGCCGCCATGGCGTTGCCGCCGAATGGGGCGACATCCTGCGCGATCTCGACCGGCTGCAGGAGATCACCCTCGAGCAGGATGGCAAGCGCTTCCTGCTGCGCACCCCGACCACCGGCGTCGCCGGCAAACTGTTTCAGGCGGTCGGTATCGCCCTGCAGCCCAATGTCCAGGAGCTCCCGCGCCAGAGCCCGCCGTCGGCCGCCTAACCTATCGACCCCACGCGCGTGGTGCTAAGAACGCCCCGCTATGCCGTAAGGCATTGAACCAACATGCTTTTCTCTCTAACGGTGTCTAAGTCGAGTTCGACTGCCGGCTCCTTACTCATCCATGTTCGACCGTGAAGCGATTCCCTACGAAGCCGCCTTTCTGTCGTCTATCGCCGGCAGGGCGGAAGCAAGCGGTCGCAGCTTCCCGATTTTTTCATCGGCGCGCATGCGGCCGTTGCCGGATATCGCTCCTGATGACACGGGATGTGGTGCGCTATCGCACCTATTACCGAAGCTCGCGCTGAGCGCTCCGAACTGAGTGTCCCCGCTCGAGCGAGGGCTTGCCATAGACTTAGGCTCTCATCGTCAGCCGCTACTCGCCTGTTCGACGCCGTTACAAGATCGGCGTCGTCGCACCGGACTGCACAATTTTGGGTCGCGCCGCCGCGGAACGCCGCCTAGAATCGCCGGGAGAGCACCCGCGCTGCGGAGGAAGGGTTCATGGCGGACAGGGATCCGGAGGAGAGCGGGCGTCGGCTGCATGTGACGACATTGCTCGTCGCCTCGCGCCGGGCGCTCAACAACGCGCTCGCCGAACTGGGCTTTGCCGAAGACGACGACCGGGTGGTCGAGCATGACGGCCGACTCGCCTTTCTGACCTGCTCCCATGAAGAGGACGCGGACGATCTGTTTGCGCTCGTCATCGAATTGTCGGGGCGCGGCGAGAGCTGGGAACTGCAGTCCCGAATCGACACCGAGCCCGGGCACGCCGTCTATCAATCGCTGGCGCGGTATCGTCCGGTGGAGGCGATTGACGCCGCGGTCGAAGAAGAGCAGGAGCCGGACACCCCGGAAGCACCGGTTTTCGATATCGAAACCGCCGAGGGGCTGCAGGCGCTGAAACGCGCGCTGAAGCGGGTCGAGCCGGCCGATGCGTTCGCGACGATCCGCCCGGGCCGCGACGGCCGCGCGACCGCCCGCGTGCTGCGCCGCGGATCGCGCCGCCTGGTGGCGGCGGCGGTCGCGGCCGACGAGGCGGCCTTGCGCGGGGTGATCCGCGAGGTTCTGCCCAATGTCATGTTCGATGTCGCGATGAAGCCGCCCGGCTGACGCTAGTGCTCGGCGGCGGTGATCTCGCCGAGATAGGCGCGGCGGATCAGTTCGGTTTCGCGCAATTCGGCGGCTCTGCCGCTCAACACGACCCGCCCCGTCTGCAGCACATAGGCGCGATCGGCGATCGACAGCGCCATGTTCGCGTTCTGCTCGACCATGAAGATCGTCGTGCCCTGCTTGTTGATCGTCTGGATGATTTCGAACACCTGCTCGACATAGGCGGGCGAGAGGCCCATCGACGGCTCGTCCATGCATAAGAGCTTGGGCCGCGCCATCAGCGCGCGCCCGATCGCGACCATCTGCTGCTCGCCGCCCGACAAGGTGCCGGCGAATTGGCGGAGCCGCTCCTTGACGCGCGGGAACAGCGCCATGACGCGCGCCAGGTCTTCGTCGAACTCGCTGCCGCGCCGTCTCGTATAGGCGCCCATTTCGAGGTTCTCGTACACCGTCATGCGCGGAAACAGGCGGCGGGCTTCGAGCACCGGGGCAATGCCCAAGCGCACCCGTTCGGCGGTGCCGACGCCGTTCAGCGATCTCAACTCGTAGCGCACCTCGCCCCGGGTCGGAGCAACCGTCCCCATGATCGCCTTCATCGTCGTCGACTTGCCCGAGGCGTTGCCGCCCAAGAGGCAGACGATTTCACCCCTTTCGATCCGGTAGTCGACCGATTTCAACACATGGAGGTCGCCGTAATGGGTGTCGACCCCGATGAATTCAAGCACGCCCCGCACCCCGCCCGAGATAGGCGCGGATCACCGCGTCGTCGCGCCGAACCGCGTCGGGATCGCCTTCGGCAATCTTCTCGCCGTGGTCGAGCACGATGACCCCATCGGCGAGGTCGACGACGACATCGAGCTTGTGCTCGATCATCAGGATGCTCAGGCCGCGCCGGTGCAGGCTCTCGATCTGTTCGGCGAGCTCCAGGGTTTCGGCCGGGTTCATCCCGGCGGTCGGCTCGTCGAGCAGTAAGAGTTGCGGCTGCGAGGCCAAGGCGCGGGCGATTTCGGTGCGCCGCCGGTTGGCGTAGGACAGGCTCGAGGCGGGGTGATCGGCGCGCGGCAACAACCGGTTGCCGAACAGCGACAGGAGCTCGAGCGCCCGCTCGCGCGCCGCAGCCTCCTCGCGCCGCGCGGGCGCAAGCCGCAGGAGCGCGCCGAGCGCCCCGGTGTCGAGCCGGGCATGCATGCCGACCATGACGTTTTCGATGACCGTCAAATTCGGAAACAGGCGGAGGTTTTGAAAGGTGCGCGCGATGCCGCGATCGAGCGCCCGGTGCGGCGACAGGCCGCCGATCTCGGCGCCCCGAAGCCGGATCGAGCCGCGATCGGCCCGGACGAGCCCGGTGACGGCGTTGAACAAGGTCGATTTGCCCGAGCCGTTCGGTCCGATGATGGCGACGATATGATGCTCGGGGACATCGAGCGCGACCCCGTTCAAGGCGACGAGCCCGCCGAAACGCACGCTCAGCCCGGTGATCGCGAGCAGCGGTCCGGCGGCGGCGACGCGCGACGGCAGCGGGGCCGGCGCGCCGGCGTCGGCTTCGCGCCGGCCGAGCCCGGCCGCGGCAAAGCCGGCAGCGGGGGCAAAGCCGCCCCGCGCGACCTGCGCCGTCTGCTCGTCGAGGCTCAAGCCCGGCATTCGCCGCGTCGCCGGGATCAGGCCCTGGGGCCGGTATAGCATCATCGTCACCAGGATGACCCCAAAGATCAGCTCGATCGACGAGGCGAGCTCAACCTGCTGCAGCCACCCGATATCGACGAGGCGGCCGAGCGCGTGCAGCCATTGCGAGAGATCCTCGAGAAACCAGGATTGCAGAATTTGCAGGAGAAGCGCGCCGACGACGACGCCCCAGACGCTGCCGATACCGCCGAACACGATCATCACCAGGATCATGACCGAGACCGGAAACATGAACATCTCGGGTGTCGCGGTCTGCAGTTTGGCGACGTAAAGGGTGCCGGTAGCACCGGCGAAGGCGGCGCCGGTGGCGAAGGCGAGGAGCTTGTAGCGGACCCGGTCGACACCCATCGCCGCGGCCGCGATCTCGTCCTCGCGGATCGCCATCCAGGCCCGGCCGATCCGCAAATCCTTGAGCCGCAGGCTGGTCACGATCAGGAAGGCGACGAGCGCGAGCCCGACATAATAGTAGGGTGTGGCGGCGACGCCGAAACTGAAACCAAAAAGTCTGGGCGCGGCGATGCCGTTCAAACCCATCGCCCCGTTGGTCAGGGTCGGCGTGTTGCGCACGACGATCGGCACAATCTCGCCAAAGCCAAGGGTGACGATTGCCAGGTAATCGCCTTTGAGGCGCAGGGTGGGGGCGCCGAAAAGGATGCCGAAAAAGGCCGCGATCGCGGCCGCGACCGGCACCATCAGCCAGAACGAAACCTGGAAATGAACGACGTCGCCGCTGGTTGCATGAAACCGGGCGACGAGGTCGAGCCATTGAAAGGGTTCCCAGAAGCCGCTCCAGGCCGGCTGCCATTGCCATGATGCGGCGACACCGTAGGCATAGGCGCCGATGGCAAAAAACGCCGCGTAGCCGAGATCCAAAAGCCCGGCGAAGCCGACGACGATGTTGAGCCCGAGCGCCAGGGCCGCGAACGACAGCGCGTTTGCCATCGCATCGATATCGGCATCGTTCCGGTGGAGGATCGGGAACAACAGCGCCGCCGCGGCCAGGACGAGCACGCCCGCGCGCGCCCGGGTGCGCGGCGCGACCGACGCCAAGGGGTGCCGCGTCGTGCCGCGGCCGCGGGCCGATTTGCGCGCCCCCGCTCCCCCCATGTCAGGACTTGGTTGGGTCGGCGCGGCCGAAGAGGCCGCTGGGCGCAAACACGAGGACGAGAACCAGGATCGAAAAAATGATCACGTCGGTCCAGCGCACCGCGATCAACTGGCCGCCGAGGCTCTCGATCAGCCCGATCGCGAAACCGCCGACCACTGCGCCCGGGATGCTGCCGATGCCGCCGAGCACGGCCGCCGTGAAGGCTCGCAGGCCGGCCGTATAGCCGATGATGAAACTGGTGTAGTTGTAGTAGAGGCCAAAGATCAGCGCCGCCGCTCCGGCCAACGCCGAGCCGAGAAAGAATGCGGTGGCGACGACCCGGTCGACATCGACCCCCATCATCCGCGCGGCCTCGGCATCCTGTGCCGTCGCCCGCATCGCCTTTCCCAGCCGGGTGCGGCCGACAAAGAGATGGAGCCCCAGCATCAGGGCCAGGGCGACGCCCCAGATCAGCACCTCGCGCAATTCGACCGTTACCTGACCGAACCGCCAGCGCACCACCGGCAGCGGGTTCGGGTAATTCTGCGACCCGGCGCCGACGGTCAACAGGATCAGGTTGAACAGGATGTAGGAGACGCCGATCGTCGTGATCATGCCGGCGGTGCCGGGAACGCCGCGTAACGGGCGCAGCGCCACCCGCTCGATGACGACGCCGAGCCCGCCGGCGGCAAGCATCGTGACGGCGAAGGCGAAGCCCAGCGTCATCGCCAGCGGCGCACCGCTCAGAACCCGGCTCTGGCCGGAGACGCCGAGCAGCTGTAGCGCCCACATGCCGACAAAAGAGCCGACCATAAACACGTTGAAATGCGCGAAGTTGATCAGCTCGAGGATGCCGTATACCAGGGTGAAGCCGAGCGCCAGCAAGGCGTAGATGGCCCCCAGGCTGAGCCCGTTGACTACCTGCTGCAGCAGCACCCCGGACGAGGACATGGCGTGGCCCGATTGGTTTACCCACCCCACCCTCCCCCGCTCGCGCGGGGGCGGATCGGGGACCAGAGACCGGCCGGTTACGAACTGGCCGGAGCCACCCCGAGATATTTGTACTGGTGGATGATGTCGTCGAGCGGATATTTGTCGTTGCGGGTGATCTGGAAGACGCTGATTACCCGGTTTTCGATGTCGCCATTGGCATCGAAACTGACCACGCCCTGCAACGTCTTCACATGGCTCGCCTGGATCGCGTCGCGTATCGCGTCGCGCGTCACTTCCGAGCCCGAGGCGGCGACGCGGCGGATCGCATCGAGGATGACCAGGGCAGCATCATAGGCGGTGAGCGAATAGTCCTCGGGCTGGTTGCCAAATTTCTTGACGAAGCGCGCGATCATCGGCGCCGCATCCGGCTCCTCGACGAGGTTGGGCGAGGCGGTCGTCGCGTACCATCCCTCGGCTGCCGGAAAACCACCCCCGGTCAACATTTCGGAGCCGTAGACACCGTCGCCGCCGGATTTGATCACCTTGGGGAGGATGTCGTAGGATTGCTTGACGACTTTGACCCCGGCCTGGGCGACGCCGCCGTAATAGATCGCATCGGGATCGAGCGCCTTGATCTTGGTGAAAGTGGTCGTGTAATCGGCTTCCTTGGGGTTGAGCTGATCGCGTCCCAGAATCTTGATGCCGCGCTTGGCGGCCTGCGCCTGGAACGCGTCGGCGATCCCGACGCCGTAGGCGCCGCCGTCGTCGAGCACATAGACCGATTTCACCTTGAGCGTGTCGGCGAAATAATTCGCCATGTTCGGCCCCTGAAAGGCGTCGGTGGTCACCGTCCGGAAATAGACCGGCTTGCCCTTCGGCCGATATTGCCCGGCGAATTTCGGGTCGGTGATGTCGGGGTTGGTCGAAGAGGGGGTAATCGTCGCCAGCCCGCCCTGACTTAAGATCGGCGACATGGCCTTGCCCGAACCGCTCATCTGCGGCCCGATCGCGGCCACCACCGAAGCGTTGCCGACCATCTTGCGGGCGTTGGTCGCGGCCTGCGCCGGATCGTATTGCCCGGCGGTCGCCGTCCCGTCGTCGAGCAGGAGCACTTCGATCTTATAGCCGCCCGCCCCGCCCTTGGCGTTGGCCTCGTCGATCGCCAGCAGCGCGCCGTCCTTGATCAGTTCGGCATCGTGCGCGTCGGCGCCGGTAAACGGCAGGTTGATCCCGATCGTGACGGTCTTCTCGGCCGCCGCCGCCCGATACGGTCGGGCGGTAAGGGTTCCGGCCAGGGCGGTGGTCGACAGGCAGGCGAGCAGAGTGCGACGGGTCAGCATTGATTTGGCCTCCCAAATCCGAGCTTCGTACTGCCGATTCGGCGCTGGTTGCGCCGAACCGCAAGCCTGCAGCTTAGCCGATCTTTGGCCGCGCACCAGTTTTCAATCGCTGTCGCCGGTGCCGCGACTATTGCCCTCTCCGCGCCGCGATGGTGCAATGGAAGAGAGGCCGAAGCGTCGGCCCCGGCGGAGGGTAGGATGGCCCAAAAATACACGCTGATGTCGGGCGATGGGCATCTCGAAGTGCCGCCCGAGCGGTGGGTGCACCGGGTCCCCGAAAGATACCGCGAGCGGGCGCCGCATACCGTCCGGCTGCCGGACGGCGGCGACGCCTTGCTGATCGAAGGCCAGCCGCTGCTCGAGGCCAATTTTCTCGATCTGCGCGCCGGCCGCGCCGAGGGCAGCTGGCAGCCCTTCGGCCTTCGGGTTGCCGACGCCGCCGGCACCGGCTCGCCCGAGCAGCGGGTCGCCGAGCAGGACCGCGACGGCCTCGACGCCGAAGTGTTGTTCCCGGCGATGGTCGCGGGACCGGTCTTCTGGCGCAACATCACCCACGACGCGGTCTACCGGGCGGTGATCCGCGGCTACAACGACTGGCTCGCCGAGGAATATTGTGCGGTGGCGCCGGACCGGCTGATCGGCGTCGGGGTCATTCCGATCACCAACGTCGAGGACGCAATTGCCGAGATGCAGCATTGCAAGCGGCTTGGGCTGAAGGGGGTCCTGCTCGGCGCCCTGCCCGGCGCCAAGGGCTACCCGACGCCGGCCGACGACCGCTTCTGGGCGGCCGCGGTCGACCTCGAAATGCCAGTCACCGTGCATGTCCAGTTCTACCGCACCGGACCGCGCGCGACGGAGCCGACTTTCAGGTATCCAAAGGAGGATCCGGCGGTGATGCAGCGGTTGCGCCGGCCGTTCCTCGAATGGCTGTGCAATTTCGGCCTCGCCCCCTCGGTCAGCATCGCCCAGCTGGTCTTGGCCGGCGTCTTCGAACGCCATCCCAACCTGAAGATCTTCTTCGCCGAGACGCGGCTCGGCTGGGTTCCGTTCTGGCTCGAGGACATGGATTTGTGGTATCGGCGCCATCTCGGCTGGGCCGAGGAATATCTTGGCTTTCAGCCGCTGAAGGAGCTGCCGAGCCACTATGTCCGCGAGCACGTCTACTTCAGCGTGCAGTACGAGCGCGTGGCGATCGAAGCGCGCCGGCATGTCGGAGTTGACCGGATCATGTTCGCCACCGACTTTCCGCATATCGAATGCGAGTGGCCGAACTCGAGGCCGCTGATCGAAACGATCTACGCCGACATCCCGGAAGCCGACAGGCGCCGCATCTGGGCCGAGAACGCGGTCGAATTCTTCCGCCTCGACCAGACCGCCTGAGGCGGCCCACGGGCGAACACCGCCCTGTTCGGTGCCTAACAAGCGTGCTCCGGGGCCGTTGCCGGCCCGTGGCGACAATCTGGGGTGCTCAGGGGCTCCGGGTCCGACTAAAACACGGGCTCATCCGCACCAAGCAAAAACCGACCTCTGTGCCGACGACGGTGCGCACCCTAACCCCGACTCGCTCCCGTTTCATCTCCTGCGGGTCGGCACCGCCGGTGGGCGACTAAAACGAAACAAACTCGGGTCATGCCAACCGGACCCGCCTGCCACCGTGGTCATTGCGAGGCGCGGAGCGCCGAAGCAATCTCGACGACCGAGACCCCGCGGCGTCGGGATCGCCACGGCGCCTGACGGCGCCTCGCGATGACAGCGTGCGAGTTTCATATCCTGTGGGTCGGGAACTTCGGTGGGGGACTAATACCGGGAGGTGCGGCCATCCCTTTCACTCAGCGAAGGGCTCGAGGAAAAAGTCGCAGCTGTCGAGATCGATCTTCATGCCCAAAAGATGCGCGAGACGTTCGGCCTGCTCCCGGTCAAGCGGGTACGATCCGATCGCATCCGGGTCGTCCGACCCCACCCCGGCAATCTTTTTCGCGGGCGCCAGATGCTCCGCCGGAATCTTGTGTTCGGCACTCAGCAATTCGGTTGTCCGGTCATAACCGGTGAGCCGGTGTACAGCGCGCGCACTCAAGGCTCTACTCTCCGCGCCGGATCGGCTTCTGAGATGCGGGTCCAGTCCTGTGATCAAAGCCGCCGAGATGCCGACCCCGTCGATCGTACGCTTCCACATTCCCGTGTTGATAGTCCCACTCGTAAATCCGACCGCTTCCATCCCGCCATCTTGCCCGAAGTCCGCCAGGCCGGGAGTCTTCGGCTTCGCACGCCCTGCTCCGGGAAATCCCGGGAGATCTCTCGGCGGCAGAACAACCCGGGCAAGCATACTATACGCCGCTAGCCGATCACAGGCGGGGCCCGGGCTGCTGTCAAGCGGCCCCGGGCGGTCGCCCGTAGCGCTGTCGCCAGTTCGCGATCCCGGTGAGCGGCTCGGCCGCGGCCAGCGCCTGCATCACGGCGCGCGCGAGATAATTGGCGCCGCCGATCTCGCAGCGACGGCGCTGTCGCCGGCATGGCTGAAGCGCCGGATGCGTGGCGATCGTCACGCTTTCGCCACCAATCGTGCCAAATCCGGACCCGAGAGCCCGGCCAGCACGTTCCGGGTATCGACAATCAGCTTCGAAAACCGCAGCAGCGTATTGTAGTCGATATTGTCGTGATCGGTGACGATCACCGCGCCGTCATACCGCGCCAGGTTATGTCCTTCGAGCGGCACGGAGGCTTTGCCGGCGAGAGCGGGATGGCGCCGCGTCGGTGGGAGGATCGGAACGTAGGGGTCGTGGTAGTCGACCCGCGCGCCCGCTTCGTCGAGCGACTCGATGATGCTCAGAGCCGGGCTTTCGCGCATGTCGTCGACATTTTTCTTGTAGGCAATGCCGACGATCAGAATGCGCGCGCCGGCGAGGCCTTTACCGAAGCGGCGATCGAGCTCGTCGCGGAGGCGGCCAATGACGTAGCGCGGCATGCTCGCATTGACTTCCCCGGCGAGTTCGATAAAGCGGGTCGCGATCCCGAGCTCCCGGGCCTTCCACGTCAGGTAGAACGGGTCGATTGGGATGCAGTGCCCGCCGAGGCCAGGTCCGGGATAGAACGGCATGTAACCGAACGGCTTTGTCTTGGCCGCGTCGACGACCTCGAAAATATCCACCCCGAGGGCGCTGAAGACGACCTTCAGCTCATTGACAAGGGCGATGTTGACGGCGCGGAAGATGTTTTCGGTAAGCTTTACAGCTTCGGCCGCCTCGAGCGAAGACACCGGGATCGTCCGGGAGACAAAGGATTTGTAGAGCGCCGTTGCGAGCCGCAGCGCGTCGTCGCCGTCGCCGGCGACGACCTTGGGGATGCGCGAGGTCTCGAAATCGGCATTGCCCGGATCCTCGCGTTCGGGCGAGTAGGCCAGGAAGAAGTCGGCGCCCGACCGTAGACCCGAGGCTTCGAGGATCGGCTTCACCACCTCCCGCGTCGTGCCGGGGTACGTCGTCGATTCGAGTATCACCAGCTGGCCCCGGCGCAACCCCTTGGCCAGCATCCGCGAGGTCTCCTCGACAAAGGACAGATCCGGTTCGCGGTGCGGTCCGAGCGGGGTCGGCACGCAGATCAGGACCGCATCCGCCGCCTCGAGCCGGACCGGGTCCGACGTCGCTGCGAACCGTCCCTCACCGCGCACCGCCGCGATCCTCGCATCGAGAATATGGCGAATTGGACTTCGCCCCTCATTCAGCTGCTCTACCTGCTTCGGGTTGATATCGAACCCGACGACCCGGAACCCGGCCTCGCAGACGCAGAGCGACAGCGGCAACCCGACATAGCCCAGCCCGACCACCGCGACCACAGCCTGGCGGTTGACAAACCGGGCGGCGAGCAGGTCTACGTCCGGCGGTGGCGCGGCGTCGCGCCGATGCATCCCTTGGAGGATCAAGCGCCGGCTCCGCCGGCCGGCGGCGCCGTGGCCGCGCTCGGCGCATCCTTGCGCCATTTCTGTCGGTCCATCAATCCCTCGGGCCGGCGATCGACAACCTGGAAGCGGAGAAGCGTGCCGGCTGAGCGCCACCTACCGCTTTTGACGCGCCATATCCGCTGGCGGCCTGCTGTTTTGCTGATTAGTGATGACCGCCAATTGTCGTGTAAAGAGGCAACGGCGAACGGGCTCTCGGCGCGACCATAGGTCGGGTTCTGCGAGTGCTTCGCGCTCCATTGGGTTTGCTCTCTCGGTGACGCCAATGAGCGGTTCGCGGCTTCGGCCCGCGGCCGCTGCCAGAGGCGGGCGGGCTGAGACTGTCGAGCTGCTGTTTGCCCGCTGCGGTCTGCGCATCGAGCGAATTGGACCCCCCGCGTCATTTCCGGTCAGACCCTGACGCCGGATCAGGATCGGGATCCGCACGCGGCCGAGAACAGCGGTCGTTCCGTGACTGGCGGCGCCGGAGAGCTCCGGGACTGGGCCCGTCTTCCGACCCCCCCCGGTTCGCGGCGCGCGGCCGCCAGCCGTTGCGACAGTCGATCCGGGCCGGTTAAGCCGCCAGCATCTGCTCGAGATTGGATCGTGTTGGCGGCTGGTCGGGAAAGATCTGCGCGAGCCGTCGGTCATCGAGCCGCAGATGGCGCTCCAGGATGGCGGCGATCGCACTGCGATAATCGGTGGTCACCGCGAGATCCCGCCTCTGGTAGAGCTGAGCCTCGCCAAGGCCGGGCCATTCGCCATAGATGCGGCCTCCCCGGACCCGGCCGCCGAGCACCCAGATGACATTGCCGTGGCCGTGATCGGTGCCGCCGCCGCCGTTCTCGTGGACGGTGCGGCCGAATTCGGAGAGCACGACGACGACCGTGTCGTCCCACTCTTTTCCGAGGCCGTTCGCCAGGGCGGCCAGCCCGTCGCCGAGGGGCCGGAGATGGTTGGCGAGCTGGCCTTTCTGGTTGCCTTGATCGACGTGGGTGTCCCAGCCGCCGAGGCTGGCGAAGGCGAGCCGGATTGCCCGATCCCGCGCCATCAGATGCGCCAGCTGCGCGGCAATAGCGGGGAAACCGTTCGGCGGCGGCGCACCGTTATCGGCCTGCTGCATTTCGCTCGCAAGGTTGCCGACCAGCTCGGTACGCGCGGCGCGCCCTTCTCGGTAGGCCCGGCCGATGGCGTCGCTCCTGGCATATAATTGATCGAAGACCTTGCTGATTTCCGGCCGATCGATCGGCCTTGGGGTCGCCGCTCCGGGACCGAGTTCCAGATTAGCGACTGGCTCGTGACCCTTCAGAATCTGCGGCAGAGTGGGGCCGATGCTGACCGCCTCGGTTGGCCCATGGGGGCTCGGCAGCGCCGCCAGCAGGCGGTTCATCCATCCGTCCGGCGTCGCGGCCCGTCCGGGGGTGCCGTTCTCGATGAACAGCTGCGCGTCGAAATGCGATCGCGTCGGATCGGGCGAGCCTGCGGCATGGATGAACGCGAGCTTGTTGTCGCCCCACAGCGGCAGCAGAGCGGCCAGGCTCGGGTGCAGACCGAAGCGGCCGTCGAGCGGAAGCGCCCCGTCGGTCGTCCCCGGACGCCCGATCGCGATGGTCGGCCGCGCTTCGTAATAGGCCCGCTCGGAGCAGGGTACGACGACGTTCAGGCCGTCGACGGCGCCGCGCAGGAGGATCACGACCAGCCGTCCGGGACCGCCCGCGGCGGTCGCGGCCCAGGCTCCGCCGCCCAGCGGCAGCAGCGCCGTGCCGGCCGACAGTCTCAGAAAATCACGCCTGTTCATGGTTCTGCCTAACGTTGCATGAAATCCGGGCTGCCCAGGATCATGGCCGCGCGCAACTCGGTCGGAGCCGCCGCGACCGCCTCGCGGGTACGGGCGGCGAGGCTCGAGCTCAGCACTTCTTCGAGGCGCACGGGATCGAGAGGCTCGCCCGCCGCAACCGGCGCCGGTGTCGGCGCGGCCACCGATTGCGCGGTAGCGGTCGCCGGCGGCGGATACCCAATCGGCAGGTTGCCGCGGGCAAAGGCGGTGGCGAAGCCGATGCGCAACACCGCTGCATCGGGATTGAGCCACGCTGCCTCGGTGTTTTTGTAGCCGTCGGGTGTCCGGCAGCCGTACAGCGGCATGCCGAGCCGGGCCATTTCGGCAAGAAGCGGGCGCGGGTTGCGTACGGTGAGACCGGCGGCGCGCACGGCAGAGAGAACGAATTGATAGGGTGTCTTGTACTTCGGGGCGGCGCCGTCGCGAAATCTGGGGCTTGCGAACAGAGTTTGCAACACCGCTCGGATGTCCCCGCCGCTATCATGGAAGCGCTCCGCCAGACGGTCTACGAGGTCCGCGGGGGGCGTATCCGCGACAAAATACTGTGCCAGCTCGAAGGCGATGTGATGGGCGGTTGCCGGGCTCCTCGCCAGCTGGTCGAGCGCCTCGACGCCCTCCATCTCGCCGCTCGACCGGATCGGATGACCGAGGAAGACCTTGGGGCCGAAATCATGACGGCTGGCATCGAACCGGAACGCGTTACCGGTCCCGCGACGCAAATTGCCGCGATCGAGACCCCAGCCTGTCAGGATCCGCGCCAAGGTGGTCACATCGGCCTGGGTATAGCCGCCATCAACCCCGAGCGTGTGCAGCTCCATCACTTCGCGGGCGTAATTCTCGTTGAGGCCAAGCTCTTTACCGCCCGCTCCCCGGCTTCCCGGCGCGCTGTTCATCATGCCGTCGAGATAGAACAGCATCGCCGGGTGCCGGGCCGTGGCCATCAGCAAATCTCTGAACTTGCCGAGCGCATCAGGTCGGATCGCCTGCTCTTCGTAGGCGCCCGCCCACAAGCGGTCGAGCCCCTTGCCGGCGAAGACGTTGAAGTGGTCGTACCAGAAATCGACCATCACCTCCTGCAGCTGGCGATGGCTCATCGTCGCCCGCAGGATCCGAGCTTCGGCGGCTTGTTCGATGATGACCCGGGCGCGTTGCAGCCGGGCCTTTTTCTCCTCGACGGAAGGGGCAACGCCATCCTTGCTCGGATGCGGCCAATAGACCTCGAACAGCTCGGCCGGGTCGAGGCGCAACGTGTCGAGGGCCGCCAAGCTGCGGATCAGCTCCGGTGGTTCGGGGATCGCCTGCGGGTTGAGCTGCTCTTCGATGTAGCGGTCGACCCCGATCGCCTCGACATGCCGAAGATCCTCGATCGTCGGACCAAACCCGAGCCGGTTGAGCAGGCGCAGAGCCTGGCCGTCGTCGGCGGTTTCGGCCGCGCCGGCCGCCAAGCACGTCAGGCAGGCGAGGACCGCTGCGATCAAGGGTCGGATCAACACGGAGGCTAACAACCCGCTACTTGACACTCGTTTTACGCGCCGGATCGGCGGCGCATCCCCGGGCTTTCGGGTCCACGGGGCGCAAGCCGCGCCTCACCCCGACGCAGCGGGAGGAGGCTCGCCAGCGGCGCGCCGAGGGCGTCACGGTGCGCGGGGCAGGTGGGCTGTCGCTTTCGTGAATTTCATCCCAAATCAGGAAGCCTACGCAGTTCGTCCAAGGGGATACTGAACGCGGTCAGAAGTTGCGGGGGTAATTTCTCCAGCGCGGCCCGGAATTGACGTGCGAACCACACCCATTTAGCGCCCGACCTAAAATGAATTCAGCTGAATCAGTCCCTTCACCCCCTCCCAAACCCTCCCCCATCAAGGGGGCTGATCTTTCCCCATATCTATGCATCGGACAATGAACGGCGGCGGTCGACCTCTCCCCGCACCCGGGGCGAGGTCGGAATCCGCGCCCGGGGCGCGGGTTCCAGGTGAGACACCCGGCAAGCCGCTCGCGGCGGCTTGCACCACCGGGGATGAAAAAGTCAGAGAGATCCCCGTGGCCGGGCTTGGCCCGGCCATCCACGTCTTTCTGCCGAGCCATCTGGTCGCCAAGACGTGGATGCCCGGCACAAGGCCGGGCAAGGGGTAAGAGAGGTTGATTTTCAGCGATTTTTCGACCTCTTTTTCATGGCAGGGGGAGCCTGCATCCGCCTGAGCGCTTACCGACAAGCCCCTCCCCCCGGACGGCCGGCCCTCTCCCCGCGAGCGGGGAGAGGGAGAGAAACGCCGGATCGCCCATCGATGCCGCGTCGAAGCGCGCGGTCGCACTGACCCAAGCGGTTGTGTCCAGAGGCACTTATGGGCAATGATCAGATCAAGGGGGAGGGCTTCGCAACGCGCTGAAATTGCGCCCCCGCCCCCTCGATGGGGGCGGACCCCCCACCAATGATCAAGCGAAAAATGCGGGGCGGTAACCCCGCGGAGGGGCGGGCGCTGAAGGTCCAGACCGGGTGGATGCCCGACCGGGCTTTGGCCCGGCAAGGCCGCGAGGAAGCAACCGTTAGCGGCATCGGAAAACGTGACGTAACGATTGCCAATAGGAGCCGGGAGATGCCCGCGCCAGGCTGCGGCAGCGCAGTGTCTCGGAGCGATTGTCCCGCGCCGGGAGGATAGCACCGTGCTTGCTCTGTCAAGGACGCTGCGCGCCGGCTTCGCCGGTGCCGCCGCGTTGCCGGCGGCATCCTTGACTGCGGCTGCGCGCGGTGCTCTGCCGATGGGCAGGTCGGGACGGAGGGATGGGTCAGTTTCGATCGAACAAAGGGATGACAGCGGGAGGCTCATGCGGCGGCAGCCTCCGGCGACTTGTAGTTGGGGTCGAACAGGGTTTGCCGCTCGAGGCAGGGTACAGGCCACCGACAACAGGCGGTCGGCGACGGTGCGCAGGGCACGGCCGTGGCTGTGGCCACGTGCGCGCAGCGCGGCGTAGCGATCACGGCTGGCCTGATCGTGCTGGGTGGCGACGCGCGCCCAATGATAGAGCGCATTGTCCAGCCGCTTGTTGCACGCGTAGCGGCGCACGACGATGCAGCTCTTACCGCTGCGTCGGGTCACCGGCGCCACCCCGGACAGCAGGCGCAAGGCATGGTAATCTCTCCGCTGCAGAGGCTGCGAGGCCTCGGCGAGCGTGGCGAGGGTGATCCTTCCGAGCCCTGGCATGGATCGCAGGATCGCCACGTCGCGCTGCTCGCAATGCTGCCCCGGCGCGTTCTCCTCGCGGCCTTCCGCCGGTGCGGTTTCCGCGGGCGGGATGAGCTGGTCGCAGAGCTGGTCGAGCTTGCGGTGCGCGGCGTTGAGCTGCTGATTGACCAAGCCGATGCGGGCGGCCACGGCGTCGATATGAGCCGTCGCCGCCGCGACCACGCCGGGCGCCACCGTCAACGGCTTCTGCCGCAAGACCTGCAACACCTCGGCCGCCTGCAGACGGCGGATACGGTGGGCTTTGAGGAGCCGCTCGATTGTCGTAAGGTGCAGCCGGGCGGCCTTCGCCGGGGTCGGCGCCTGGCGCCACAAATCGAGAAACCAAGCGGCCGCGAGGTCGTCGGAGAGGGTCAGCATCTGCGGGTAATAACGCCAAAGCTGTTCGCGTACGCGGTTGGCCAGACGATTGCGTTCGCGCTGCAGATCCTCGGTCATACGCGACCATTCGCGCAGCTCGACAATCACCGGGTCGTCGACCGACAAGCCTCGGAAGGCGTGGCGATCGGTGCGCAGGCTGTCGGCCTGGACCCGCGCGTCGCGCTGATCGTCTTTGGCGCCGGCGACAGTGAAGCGGTCGCGGAACCGGTCGAGCTGTTTGGGGTTGATCGCGTATACCTGGAAACCACGTTCGAGCAGGGTTTCCACGATCGGGCCGTGCGGCACTTCGATCGCCACCGCGATCGCCCCTGGTTCGGCTCCGGTCATCGACGACAACCAGGCGCAGAGCTCCGCCAGCCCGGCGCCGTCATGGTCAAACGCTCGCTCACCAACAATCTTGCCGCCGGCATCGATCAAGCAGGCTTGATGCGTCTTGCTCGCCCAGTCGATGCCGGCAAACCACTCAATCCCTTCCGTCATGATCACACCCTCCTTGCACAGCCGGACCGCCGCGACGACCGTCAGTCCCTGTACCGGCGCTCGAAGCGCAACCTCCCACAGGACTTCCGTCGCGGCCAACCCGCCGGGGTGCAGGTCCGCCCCAGGTGCTCAAGCCACGGGTCGGGGTCGGCGACTCCCGGCGGGTCGGCCCGGTCCGGCCAGTCTGAAACCAGACCGGTTCACGACCGCTTTAAGGGTACAGGGCCGGGGTGGGGGTGATGCGACGTGGCGGCGCCGCTTGGGCCGCGAATAAGTCATTGAGATTGCGCGCGTCGTTTCCGGTCAGCCGCCGGCGCCGTCCAGACTACTTGCATACTGGCATGGGCAACTCATCCGGCTTGCCCCAGGAGCGCACCCACGCCGCCACGTCGTCATGCGAGACGACGCACCCGGCGTCGGCATCCTGAATGCCTTCGTCGATTGCCGCGAGGTGCCACGCCTGCACCGCCACGAAGTCCTTGATGGCCTGCTCGATGACCCACGACTTCGGACGGTCGAGAGCCTGGGCAATATCGGCTACCTGTTTATTAAGCTCAGGCGGCAGCCGAACGCTCACGAACAGCGTCTTACTCATGTTTGGTTCAAACCTTTTCCATATCTTACTACATTACACTAGGGCCTGTCGTCAATTGAGCGGACGCCCCGTTCCGATTACATCGCCTTGCCCGGCCTTGGGCCGGGCATCCACGGGACCCCGCGAAGGCCTGTGCCGTTTCTCGTGGATGCCCACGGATCAAGTCCGTGGGCTGAAGGCCCACGGGCCGAGCCCGGCCAAAGCGTTGATACATGTGAGCCCGCGCTGCTAATTGACGACACGCCCTACAATAACCCTGTTGTAAATCGCCCCCGCCGTGTTTCACAGGGGCACGTCCGTTTGGGCCCTGGGATCCCGTCCTGGCGAGCAGCAATCTGCCGGCTCGCTCCGTCGGTTACTGTGAAGGCGATCGACGAGGACGTCGCCGCCTCGACCGTCATCATCGAGCCGCTGAGCCCTGCTGTCGTGGTAGAAAGCTGCGAACTGCCGGACGCACTTCATGCCGACCCGGCCGACCGAATGATTGTGGCGACCGCCCGCGTGACCGGCGCGACTTGACCGCACTTCCCGCCTGCGCCATCCCGCGGCGCCAAGGGCGGTTACCGCGGCAGCAGGCTCGATCCCATCAGGAACGCGTCGATGGCGCGGGCGCATTGCCGGCCCTCGCGGATCGCCCAGACGACGAGCGACTGGCCGCGCCGCATGTCGCCGGCGGCGAAGACCTTCGCGACCGAGGTGCGGTAGTCGAGCGTATCGGCGAGGATGTTGCCGCGCGTATCGAGCGCGACGCCCGACTGCTCGACCATGCCGGTCTTCCTGGGGCCGAGAAAGCCCATCGCCAGCAGGACCAGATCGGCCGGTAACGTGAACGCGCTGTCGGCGACTTCCTGCGTGACCCAGCGGCCGTCGGCGCCTTTGGCCCAATCGACGCGCACGCATTCGAGCGCCGTGACATGCCGATCGCTGCCGACGGCCCGCTTGGTCAAAACCGCCCAGTCGCGATCGCACCCCTCCTCCTGCGACGAGGAGGTGCGCAGCTTCGACGGCCAGTCGGGCCAGACGAGCGCCTTGTTCTCGCGCTCGGGCGGCCGCGGCAGGATTTCGAGCTGGGTGATCGAAAGGGCGCGCTGCCGAACCGCCGTCCCGATGCAATCCGAGCCGGTGTCGCCGCCGCCGATCACGACGACATGCTTGCCGGCGGCGGTGATGGTGCCGGCGGGGGCGGCGCGCGCCTCATCGTCGCCGGCGTTGCGCTTGTTCTGCTGCGGCAGGTAATCCATCGCGAAATGGATGCCGTCCAGCGCGCGCCCCGGCACCTCGAGGTCGCGCGACAGCTCGGCGCCGCCGGTCATCGCCACGGCGTCGAATTCGGCGAGCACCGCCGCCATCCCCAGGTCGGTGCCGATTTCGACCTCGGTGCGAAAGGTCACGCCCTCGGCCGCCATCTGCTCGACCCGGCGGTCGATCAGCGATTTGTCCATCTTGAAATCGGGGATCCCGTAGCGCAACAGCCCGCCGATCCGGTCCGCCTTCTCGAACAAGGTGACGCCCTGCCCGGCGCGCGCCAGTTGCTGGGCGCAGGCGAGCCCGGCCGGACCCGAGCCGACGACCGCGACCCTCTTGCCGGTGCGCCGGGCCGGCACGACCGGCACGATCCAGCCCTCCTGCCAGCCGCGATCGACGATCGCGCATTCGATGGTTTTGATCGTGACCGGGTTGTCGTCGAGGTTCAGCGTGCACGCCGCCTCGCACGGCGCCGGGCAGATCCGGCCGGTGAATTCAGGGAAATTGTTGGTCGAATGCAGCGTCTTGAGCGCCGCCTGCCAGTGCTCGCGGTAGACCAGGTCGTTCCAGTTCGGGATCAGATTGTTGACCGGGCAGCCGTCGTGACAAAACGGAATGCCGCAATCCATGCAGCGCGAGGCCTGGTCGCGCAGTTCCGGCACCGGCAGCGGGCGAACGAACTCCCGCCAGCTCTGCCGGCGCGCCGCCGGCTTGTCGTAGCGGCGGTCGCGGCGCTCGACTTCCAGGAACCCGGTCGGCTTGCCCATCAGGCTCGCTTGGGCCTGTCGCTCATGTCATTCGGCGGCTTCGGTCCGGGCCGTCTGCCGTTCGGCCGCGAGTTCGAGGAGCGCGCGGCGAAAGTCTCGCGGCACGATCTTGACAAACGACGCGAGCGCTTGGTCCCAGTCTTCGAGCAAGGCCCGGGCGCGGGCGCTGCCGGTGAACAGCTGGTGCCGCTCCAAGAGGATGCGCAGCCGCGCCGCATCGAAGCGGAGCACATCGCCCATCCCGGCATCCCTGACATCGGTGAGCGCTGTTGCGGGCGGTCCGGGTCGTCGGCTTCGTCGGCGGCCGGCGCCTCGATCGGCTCGACATCGACACCGGAGAGATTGCACAGATCGCGAAACCGCGCCTTCGGGTCCCAGACATAGGCGATGCCGCCCGACATCCCGGCGGCGAAGTTGCGGCCGGTGTCGCCGAGCACGACGACGACCCCGCCGGTCATGTATTCGCAGCCGTGGTCGCCGGTGCCCTCGACAACGGCCACCGCACCCGAATTGCGCACCGCAAACCGTTCCCCGGCGACCCCCTCGAAATAGGCTTCGCCCGCTATCGCGCCATAGAGCACGGTGTTGCCGATGATGATGTTCTCGGTCGGCTCGCGCGCCGCCTCCGGCGGCTGGCGGACGATCACCCGCCCGCCGGACAGCCCCTTGCCGACATAGTCGTTGGCGTCGCCGAACAATTCCAAGGTAACGCCGCGTGCCAGAAAGGCGCCGAAGCTGCCGCCGGCATTGCCGCGAAAGCTGACCCAGATCGTGTCCGGCGGCAGCCCGGCATGGCCGTAGCGCCGCACCAGCTCGCCCGAGAGCATCGCGCCAACGGTCCGGTGGACGTTGCGGATCGGCAACGCGATGCGCACCGGCTCGCGCCGTTCAAGGGCCGGTTGCGCCGCCCGGATCAGCTCGTTGTCGAGCGCCTTGTCGAGGTGATGCTGCTGCCGCTCGCAATTATGGATCGCGACCCCCGGCCGCGGGGTGACCGCGTGCAACAGGCGCGACAGGTCGATCCCACTGGCCTTCCAGTGCTCGATCGCGGGGGCCGCGTCGAGCCGGTCGACCCGGCCGATCATCTCGCTGAAGCGGCGGAAGCCGAGCCGCGCCATCAGCGCGCGCACCTCCTCGGCGACAAAGAAGAAATAGTTGATGACGTGCTCGGGCTGCCCGGTAAAGCGGGCGCGCAACACCGGATCCTGGGTGGCGATCCCGACCGGGCAGGTGTTGAGGTGGCATTTGCGCATCATGATGCAGCCGGCGGCGATCAGCGGCGCCGTCGAGAAGCCGAACTCGTCGGCGCCGAGCAGGGCGCCGACGACGACATCGCGACCGGTGCGCAGCCCGCCGTCGACCTGTACCGCGATCCGCCCGCGGAGCCCGTTCAGCACCAGGGTCTGCTGCGTCTCGGCCAGCCCGATCTCCCACGGCGAACCGGCATGGGTCAGCGAGGTCAGCGGGCTGGCCCCGGTGCCGCCCTCGAAGCCGGCGATCGTCACATGGTCGGCGCGCGCCTTCGCAACGCCGGCGGCGACGGTCCCGACCCCGACCTCGGACACCAGCTTGACCGAAATCCGCGCCCTCGGATTGGCGTTCTTCAGATCGGCGATCAGCTGGGCCAGATCCTCGATCGAATAAATGTCGTGGTGCGGCGGCGGCGAGATCAGCCCGACACCGGGCGTCGAATAGCGTACCCGCGCGATGTTCCGGTCGACCTTGCGGCCCGGCAATTGCCCGCCCTCGCCGGGCTTCGCCCCTTGCGCCATCTTGATCTGCAGATCGTCGGCGTTGACCAGGTATTCGGTGGTGACGCCGAACCGGCCGGAAGCCACCTGCTTGATCGCCGAGCGTTGCGAATTGCCGTTCGGCAGCGGCGCAAAGCGCTCGGCCTCCTCGCCGCCCTCGCCGGTATTGCTCTTGCCGCCGATGCGGTTCATCGCGATGGCGAGCATGGTGTGCGCCTCGCGGCTGATCGAGCCGAAGCTCATCGCTCCGGTGGCGAAGCGCTTGACGATCTCGGCCGCCGGTTCGACCTCGTCGGGCAGCACCGGCGCCGCCGCCTCCTTGAACCGCATCAGCCCGCGGATCGTTAAGAGGCGCTGGCTCTGGTCGTTGATCGTCGCGGCGAAAGCGCGGTACTCGTCGAGCGAATTGCCGCGTACCGCGTGCTGCAGCTTGGCGACCGACAAGGGCGTCCAGGCGTGGTCTTCGCCGCGCAGGCGAAACGCATAGTCGCCGCCGACATCGAGCATCTCGTCATAGAGCGGGTTGTCGCCATAGGCGTGGCGGTGACGCTCGATCGCCTCGCGGGCGATCTCGCGCAACCCGACACCTTCGATCGTCGTCGCGGTGCCGGTGAAATATCTCTCGACGAAATCGCCGGCAAGCCCGACCGCGTCGAAGATCTGCGCCCCGCAATACGACTGATAGGTCGAAATCCCCATCTTGGAGATGACCTTGAGGATGCCCTTGCCGACCGCTTTCAGATAATTCTTGCGCACCGTTTCGGCGCTGAGCGGCAGCCGGTTTTCGACCCGGATCGCCTCGAGCGTGGCAAATGCGAGATAGGGGTTGATCGCCTCCGCGCCATAACCGGCAAGCGCACAGAAATGGTGGACCTCGCGCGCCTCGCCGGTTTCGACGACGATCCCCGTCGAGGTGCGCAGACCCTCTAGGATCAGGTGGTGGTGTACCGCCGAAGTCGCGAGCAGTGCCGGGATCGGCACCCGCTCCTCGGAGGTCGCGCGATCGGACAGGATCAGGATGTTGTGCCCGGCGGCGACCGCCTTGGTCGCCTCGCGGCACAGCCGTTCGAGCGCCGACGCGAGCCCTTCTTCGCCCTCCGCCGCGGGCCAGGTGGCGTCGAGCGTGTCGGTGCGGAAGGCGGGCGCCAGCGTCTCGATCGCGTGGATCTTTTGCAGATCGCCATCGGTCAGGATCGGCTGCGTCACTTCGAGCCGGTAATGGCTTCCGGCCTCGTGGCCCAAGAGGTTCGGCCGCGGCCCGATCATCGACACCAGCGACATCACCAGCTCTTCGCGGATCGGGTCGATCGGCGGGTTGGTGACCTGGGCAAAATTCTGCTTGAAATAATTGTATAAGAGCTTGGGCTTGTTCGACAGGGCCGCGATCGGCGTATCGGTGCCCATCGAGCCCACCGGATCGTCGGCGTCGCGCGCCATCGGCTCCAGAAAGAATTGCGGATCTTCCTGGGTGTAGCCGAAAGCCTGCTGCAGCTTGAGCTGCGCGTTCGGATCGTTCGGCAATGCCGGCGCCGCGCGCACCGCGTCGGCCGCAGGGTCCGGCAACTCGGCGAGTTTGAACTGGGTCGCCTGCAGCCAGGCTTCGTAGGGGTGCTCGGCGGCGAGCGTGCGCTTGATCTCGTCGTCGTCGATGATGCGGCCTTGGGCGAGATCGATCAGCAGCATCTTGCCCGGCTGCAACCGCCATTTCTTGACGATCTTTTCCTCCGGCACCGGCAACACGCCGGCCTCCGAGGCCATGATCACGTGGTCGTCGTCGGTGATCAGATAGCGCGCCGGCCGCAGCCCGTTGCGGTCGAGCGTGGCGCCGATCTGGCGGCCATCGGTAAAGGCGATCGCGGCCGGCCCGTCCCACGGTTCCATCAGCGCCGCGTGGTATTCGTAAAAGGCGCGCCGCTGCGGCTCCATCAGCGGGTCGCCGGCCCAGGCCTCGGGGATCAGCATCATCATCGCATGCGCCAGCGAATAGCCGCCGCCGATGACGAGGAGCTCCAGCGCGTTGTCGATGCAGGCGGTGTCGGATTGATTGGGTCCGATCAGCGGCACCATCTTGGCCAGGTCGGGCCCCAGCAGTTCCGAGGTCATCGCCTGGCGGCGCGCATGCATCCAGTTGACGTTGCCGCGCACCGTGTTGATTTCGCCGTTGTGGCACAAGAGCCGATAGGGGTGTGCGAGGCGCCAGGACGGGAAGGTGTTGGTCGAAAACCGCTGATGGACGAGCGCCAGCGCCGACACCGTCAGCGGGTTTTGCAGATCCTGGTAAAAGCCGCCGAGCTGCGGCGCCAGCAACAGCCCCTTATAGACGAGCGTACGGCTCGAGCAGGACGGCATGTAGAGTTCGGGAAGACCCGGCAGCCGATGCTGCGCCGCCAGCTTCACGACGCTGTTCAGCGCCTGCTTGCGGATCGTCAGGATCTTGCGCTCGAAGGCCTCCTGATCGGCAAGCCCCGGATCGGCCGCGACCACCGCCTGGCGGATCGTCGGCATGGTCTCGATGACGCGCGCGCCGAGCCCCGTCGCATCGGTCGGCACGTCGCGCCAGCCGAGCAATCTTTGACCCTCGCTGCGGATGAAATGCTCGACGTGGCCGAGCGCGAATTCGCGCGCCGCCGGGTCGCGCGGCAGGAAGCACATCGCCACCGCGTAGCGGCCGGGCGGCGGCAGCGCCAAGCCCCCGCGGTCGGCCCAGTCGCGCAAAAGCGCATCCGGCATTTGAATGAGACAGCCGGAACCGTCGCCGACCAGCGGGTCGGCGCCAACCGCGCCGCGATGATCGAGATTGACCAGGATCTCGAGCCCGCGCGCGATGATATCGTGCGATTTTCGGCCCTTGATGTTGACCACGAAACCGATGCCGCACGAGTTCATGTTCGTTGCGCGGGTCATAAAGACCCTGTCTCTCCGGCAATGCCATCGCGGCCGCCCTGCACCCAAAAGCTGTTGTTCGGGGCGCCGCCGCAAGCGGCGGCACGATCGCGATAATAGGCATGTCGCGCCGCGCGAATCGAGGTTAAATCTCGGCGAATCGACGCGATAGGCCGAGATCGGCGAACCCGCCGCGGGACGGCGAGCGCCGCGCGCGTTATGCTCCGGTGAGAATGATTAACGAAAGGGAAAGCAAGATGGCCAAGGCTTGGCTCGTGGTTCGTGCCGAGGTCCCGGAGGCCGACCGGGCGGCCTTCGAGCATTGGTACGCGACCGACCATCTGCCGCTCGCGATCAGAACCTTCGGCGCCGCGCGCGGCTGGCGCTGCTGGAGCCGCACCGACCCGGCTGTTCATTACGCGTATTATGAGTTCGCCGATGTCGAGGGAGCTCGCAAGGCGGTCGCACCCGAGCGGATCGCACGGCTCGTCGCCGATTTCGACCGCGTCTGGGGCAGCCGGGTGCCGCGCCGCCGCGAGATCCTCGAAATCGTCCAGGAAATCGCCGGCTGACGGCCGAGATGCCGGTGCGCCGCTTCCGGTCGGGCGAACCCCTGCGCCTGCTGCCCCTCCCCCCGGAACGCCCGCCCCGGCGGGCGCCCGCGGACTAAATCCGTGGGCTGAAGGCCCACGTCCGGGGGCTCCTCCCCGGACTTGTTCCGGGGATCCGCGGGTCCCTCTCCCCGCTCGCTCGCCCTCCCACTCCCTCCCCGCTCGCGGGGGAGGGCTAGGGTGGGGGCGGGGAGAGGGCCCGGGTGAGGGGCCAGACCGATGCAACCCGATCGAAAACTGCTCTGGAGGCTCGCCGCGCCTCCCGGTGTCGCTTCCGTCCGGTGACGGTCCCTCGCGCGTCTTTGCCACCTTTTTGGGGTCCGACCGCCGGCGCTCGATCCGAATGGTTCGCGACAGGCCGAGTTCGTCGATGATCTATTTCGGCTCAGCAGGGCCGCCCATCGCGACGCTGGAAACATGAATATCACCAACCACCTGCAACCGGCCGACGGCTGTTCTTTTCCGTTTGCCGGCCATCGATCGGTCCGCTCGTATTCGGCGCCTCACGGTCAAACCCGCGACAGGCCATGCCAGGAGGCGATCGAGCACATCCCGCTTCGCCAACGGGGATACGCACCCGAGATGCGCGTTGACGGCGGCTCGACGGCAGCGCCAGACCCGCCACATCGATCGCTGGAGCCGCTCGGCGGCTGCGACGTCCGCTTGTCGTCGACGCGCACCATGATGCCGTAGTCGGCTGCCCGATGCCTCGGCGGTGCCACGGCGGCGCTATTGCGCGGGCGCCGACAAGCGGGCACCTTTTCGGCAGGGCATATAGCTTCGAAGACAGAAAGGAGATCTGCGATGCCGAGCGCCATCCGCATTGAGGAGGCGTTCCCCGCGTTTCCGGACACCAGCAAATCCCTGCAGGCCTTCGCGCGGATCGCCCCGAATTTCGACGAGCGCATCGAGGAATTGCGACGCATTGTAACCACGCAATCCTCCGAGGCGGATGTATTCGTGCGCTCTGTCTGGGCGAGCCTTCCGGCGATCCTCTCAAGCGACGAGGCGACCCTCGACGCCGCTATCGAATACTTGGAGGCGCTGGAGAGACACGGCGCGGCGGAGATCGCGCGTGGTCGTAAATATGGCGATCGAGTTCTGAAAGGACTGCGCAAGGCCTCTCCGGCCTTCCGAGCTGCCCTGCCGCCGCTCGTCCTGGAGGTCCTGGCCAAGCAACGCGCGGTATTGGAGACGGTTCGCGACGCCAGATGGGCGATCATGGGGACGCGCGCCGAAAGGTTCCCATCGAAACCCTTTGGTCCGGTCCATGGAGAGGGTGATCCCCCGCGCCGCTTGCTGACGGTATGAATGGCTCGGTGGCGATCGAGTGAACGGTTTGAAGCGGAACGAGAGCGGTTCGTTCGCGGTCGGCCCGATTTTCGGATCAAGATCGACAACGCGTTGAAGAAACTCAGCGAAAACCCGCCACGTCGAAGCCTCAATATTGAGAAGGTTGCCGGCACCGAACGCTCTTACTCAATTCGTGTTGATCGAAAGACACGAAATCCTGATGGTACTTAGAGAAGACGAAGGCGGACCGTTATTCGAACTCGATACGATCGGCGGCCACGAAATCTATCCTCGATAGGCAAGGGTTCCGATAAGCGCGCCACTGCTCGGCTCGGGTGCGCCCGAAGTTTTCAGTATCGCCTGTGCTCGGCGCCGTCGCCCGTCTCCAGCGCGCCGCTGCGACTTGGCCGCCGGTCGAATCCAACAGCCTCCGAACAACAACGAGCCGCGAAGTGGCGTGGCGCCGCGCCTTGCGACATCTTTTGTCGAGGACTGTTCCGTGCTGTGAAAACGTCGGGGCACACCCGCCCGCAATCGGCGAACTCGCATCACCGAGACGAGCCGCGTTCGATCCGGATCGAGGCCGACAGACCGAGTTCGTCGATGATCTGTTTCAGCTCGGTCGAAAGCGCGGCCGCTTATGAGTTCGCCGATGTCGAGGGAGCTCGCAAGGCGGTCGCACCCGAGCGGATCGCGCCGCTCGTCGCCGATTTCGACCGCGTCTGGGGCAGCCGGGTGCCGCGCTGCCGCGAGATCCTCGAAATCGTCCAGGAAATCACCGGCTGACGGCGCCGGTCCGATCAGTCGCGGATCGGGGATTAGGTCTCGCCGCTTGGATTGCTGGAAAAACCGTGCCGAGCGCGGTGACAGGCGAGGTTGGCGCGGTGGGCGTCTCGCAGGTTGGGCAATCGGGGCGCGCCCTCCATGCCGAGCGCAGTCCGCGCGGCAGCGCTCAGGGCGGGGCCGGCGAGCGCCGTTCCGTCATCGGCGAAGCCGACGAGCCCCGCATCGAAGGCGGCGTCCCACAGCGCCGAGAGCAGCAGGCCGTTATGCACGTCGAGGCGTTGCGCGTCGTCGCATTCGGCCCAGGGCACGATGTGCGAGGCGCGCAGCAGCGCCGGATCGGTGATGCCGGTGATCGGGCAACTCCCGCCCCAATAATCGATCAGCGCGGCACGGAAGATGTCCTGGCCGATGCGCTGCACGGTGAGACGTTCGGCCTCGGTCGTCTGCGGCAGGCCGGCGGTTTGCGCCCGAAACCGGGCGAGCGGGGCGTCGGGGAGGCTGACCGATACGAGTAGGTATCGGTGATCGGCGCCCGGCCTTCCTGCTCGAAGGCGAGAAAATCGCCGATTGCGCGCATCATCGCGAAGGTTCGCGATTGCGGCGCCGGCAGACCGGCGACGATGATTTTCGGCATTCCTGGACCGTGACAGACCTCGCCGCGGAGGCCGGGCACCCTCCCGGAAGCAACCACGACCCGGCGCCCGCCGAACAGTCGCGCTATATCGGCCACGTCTTCAAAGACGCGCTCCGGCTTCAGCGCCAATTCAGCGCGGCAATCGGTCGCGACCCGATACCCGAGTTCCCAAGGCCGCGCCGTGATCGATGTCAGCGGGACAGGCTGCCTTTCACGTATCTTCCTGCCTATGGCGACAATATCGGGCAGCGCCGCCCTCTCCCCGAGTTGCTCCTCTGCCGTTGCCAGCCATTCCAGCGCCGAAGTCGCCTCTCGCCCGCGTTGGCCGGCGAGGAACTCCGGCAGCGCTTCGTTTTCGAAAAACTCGGCCGCGGTCTCGATCGAACGAGCCTCCGCCTCGTCGCAGGTATAAGGATCGATCCCGAGCGCTCCGGCCGCCTCGCAGAACAGGCGCTCTTCGTCGTCTTCGAGGCTCGCCTCGATGCAGGCCCAGCGTTCTTCGAGCCATGTATTCCGAACCCTGTTGTCGCCAAGCTTCGCGACGACCGACTCGATGAACTCCGCCATGTCCCGCTCGAACGCGTCGATCGGAATCCGTTCCTTGGCCCGCCGAGGAAACGTCACCGGCGGGTTGTCGTATTCGAACGGCTCGGCCGTGATGTCGATGTAACGACCATCCGGTTCGAAACGAATGTCCGGTACCACAAAGCCGTCGCGGAACCGGCGCAAGCGGATTATGCCCGACCGCCCAGCGATCAGCGACCACCAGAAACGGGCGAGGCCTTGCGCCGGCGGATAGGCCGGCATCGCGATCCGATCGTGGGCACGACTGTAGCGTTCGTCGAAGAACCGGCTGGCGCGCTTGCCATCAACATCGATGGCGAGGAGGCAGAAAGTCGCGCGCAACTCGGCCGAGGCGCTGATACCCGGATCCTGCCAATCAGCCGAAAATCTCATGCCACTCGTCCTTCGAGATCAGCCAGCCTTTGTATTGCGCGTTCGCGGCCGCGCCGGCCCCCTCGTTCATCAGGAAGCCGTACCAATAAGAACCGTCGGGGGGGCAGTGCCAGATGTACCGCGGAAACCCGTTGCGCCAGTCGCGACGATCGAATTGGCCGTTAACGATCGCCTCCCTGACCCACGCCGCGGCGGTGAAGCGGTCCTGATCCGTCACCAGCGGGCAGATCGTCGCAACATCGCCCGGCCTCCTCCTGGGCCGCGGCACTCCGAGCCATGAGCGGCGATCCTTGTGCTCGCGGCCACCCTCATAGAAGCAACGCTCTGCGACCGCCCGCAAATCCGTCGGCAGAGCCGGCGGCCGGGCGCGAGGCCGCTTCGGCCTCATCGGCCCCTCGCCCACCAGATCGATACACAAGGGGACAATTCACGGCCCTCTCAATTCGTCATCGCCGCCCCCGGACGGTCGGCCCTTGCCAGCCGCTTCGGGGTGTCCCGGCCACCGACGCGTCCGATCCGACACACGTCCGGTTTCCAAATCTCGAAGCGGAATTATGCACTTGAAAAAGTGCGACCCCATAACCCTTATTTCGAGCGAGTGCGCGATTTCCACAATATATCGGCGCCTGAGCTTGTCGTGATTTTCAAAAAGGTGAAAACATGACTGTATTACCGATTATCAAGGAAGGGGCAATCCGTCTCATTCGGGCTGCCGTTGGCGATGGCACACGCCCCGACGATCTGCTCCGGCCGCAGGAAGCCCACCTCCCCGGCAAAGAGGCGAATATGCGATCCATGACGGGAACCTGGTCTCGCTGGAGGTCCTCGATGCTTCCAAGCGGGTCACCGAGACACGCCGGATCGAGTTCGAGACGGTGGGGTGAGAGACCATCGCAAATGAATGAATACGGACCATGGCCCATCCCCTGGTAGGCACCCGCGAAGCAAATGTGCGGTGAGTTAGTCCGCCGACTGCGCGGCGGCGAAGCCGGCCTCGGTGAGGCGATAATCTCTTCCGTTCTGCTGCACGGCTCTCACCCAGCCCCGCTGTTCGGCATAATCCCTCGTCGTAGTCGAGAATGACGCCCGGCTTGTCCTCGTCGCTCTCGGCGACCGCAGCATCCACTCTGAGGATGATGCTCAGCGTGTCGGTTCTCGCGTCATAAGTAGCTTTCATGGCAACGCCCTGCAATACTTGGCGATACGGCTCGTCCGGTAAACAGCGACGACCTCTGCCGGATTGCGGCGGGCCCTCCGGCGCAATTATTGGGCGGCGGCCGGACGCGCTTCTCGCGCATCCCAGGCGGCGAGCACGAGGCGGACGGTGCGGTATTCGCCCAGCGACGGATTTCGTTGTTTTTCAGCACGCGGAAAGTCTCCGACGGGTAGTCCGGGCCCATTACATCCGCCGGGTCGAGGATGTAGCGCAACTCGTCGCGGGAAAGTCCGTAGGCGCGCGCATACCAGGCATCGAGTTCGGCCCTGAGCAATGCCCGCCGGTCCTCGTCCCAAGCAAAGGGCGGACCGTCGTAGCCGAGTTCGCGCGCGAACGGGGCCATGCTATGGCTGGTATAGGTGGAGCTCGAGGACGCGCGGGACAATGAAGGTGAGGTCGGCGGCGGTGTAGGTTGCGGGCGGAAGAATCGGAATCTGCTTCATCGTGAAGTATTTGAATGAAGTACCTCCGAGCTTTTGCCGAGCGATGTAGTCACAAGTGAGAGAGTCGACGGAGGCATATAGAGCAGCACATTTTCCAGCGGATTCGCCTGAAATCATGAGTAAAAACTTATCACCACAGCCGGATAGGTTGAGTTATGCGCATGCGATACGCCCAATGAGCAGCTGCATCGAGGCAACGTAGACCCAAGCTTGGGCGCTGGCGATCGAGGCCTCGAAGTCCTTGGCAAGGCGGCGGTTGCGATTGAGCCAGGCGAGGGTAAGTTCGATGACCCAGCGGCGAGGGAGGACTTCGAAGCCAACCGTATCGCCCATCGCGGAGAGCAGGCGTGTCCGGGATCGCGGCCAGCTCCGCCAAAATCCGCTCGCCGCGCCGCAACGAGACGGCAGCCTCTGGGTCGATGCCCATCGCCTGAAGCCGCTCGCGGATAACATCGTACAGTTTGACGGGAGCGCGCAGGGATTGCCGGTGATGCGCCGCCTGCCTGTCGGCCCGCTGCATCGCCTGCGCCAGGCTTTCCACCCGAGAAAGCCGCGTTTCGTGGCCCTCACAGCTCGCCCGATCCAGCCGCTGTCACATCGAAGTCGTCAGCCGGATGAGCCAGCAGGGACGCGATGGGTGATGTCGTCTTTCTCCCACACTGGTGCGTTGGAGACCGCGACTAGCAACGGGTGCTATGGTGTGTCGGCCGCCTGGGGCCGGTTCACCAGTCAGTGTGTGTTCTTGGAAGCCGTGCCGATTCTCTCCTTAATCGAACTTCGGGCTGCCCGCGCGGGATGCTGTGACGCGCGGCGGCGATGGCTAATCACAGATCCACTGAACTATCCCGAATACCAAATTCCAAATTCGGTCGCGGGCGGCAGCCCTCTTCTTGAGGTTGAGGTCGAGTTTCTAACCCGTCCGAAGCAAAGCGGGGGAACTCGACTGGAGATCCTACCCGACCTAGCAACCTCGACTTATCTGCAAGCCGTCGCTAACCGGCTCAGTGAGCGCGATCTCGACCTGGAAAGCTCGTTGTCAGCGCGGATTTTCAGCCTTCAGCTGAAGCAGGAGAATCCATACGATGTCTGGTCCGATAACGTGCCGGCTTGGATTCGAGCCGAGCTGGATGACGGTCGGGCCGTCGCCATTGCGGATATCCGCGATTATTACGGCTCCGTCGACAGCACACAGATCAAGACTGCCCTCCGCCGGCCGGAGCTGGAACAGGCGACTTCCGATGACGCGATCCTCCTTATTGAAAAGCTGAATTCACTTCCTGGCCCTGAGGGTACGACGCGTTCGGGCATTCCGGTAGCACCTGATGAATTCTTCTGGCTCTTGGGCGATCTTGTCCTCGGTCCTATTGACGTTGCGCTAACAGGTCAGCCGACTGTGTTGTCCCATATGCGCTGGGTTGACGATTACTTTCTCGCCACAAGCCCAGGGAGGGTAGATTGTGCCGTCGCACAGCTCGCCAAGATCCTCGGGGAGCGAGGTTTTCAGCTCAACGAAGCCAAGACCCGCGTCTTCTGCTCGGTCGAGCAGTTCGAGCGAGCAACCTTGGCCCGAGAGCACAGGATCATCACTGATTTGTTCATGGCCGGCGCGGCAGGTGGGCTCTTGGCGGGCCAGCTGGGCCGCCTCGGGGACCTCGTCCAAAGGGAGCCCCGCGCGTCGATTGAGGAGAATCGGCTGTGGAGGCGTCTGTATGCTCTTGCTCGCCGACTGAAGAACCCCCTGCTGCTGGACCGAGCGCTCGCTGATCTTGATCGCCTGCCCAATGCCGAGTTGCCGATCCTTGGCTATCTCGGCGCGTTCAGCTGGCGTCATCCCGCCGCCGAAAAATTAGGCGCATTGCTGTCGGCCGGCGGTCCTGACTCGCGAGGCCTCGGCATGCTGCGGGCGTTGCTCGCCTCCGAGGTCGATGTCCCACGCGAGCTGCATCCCCTGCTTCTCAATCTTGTCGAGTCGCCAAAGAGTGGCCTCCATCCGTTCTGCCGGGTGCTGGCCTATGGCTGCCTGGTAAAGATGCGGGCAGCCGGGCGTGCACGATCGGAGGCGACGGAAGCATTGCTGCACGCGCTGGGCGGACTACAATCGGCGACGGCGCGCCGGGTCGGCATCGAGCTTCTATGGCTGCAGCCACCTCTTCGCCAGAAGCTGCGGAAAGCGATCACGGAGGATAGAAGCCCCGTGGTACGGTCTCTGGCGTCGCTAGTCGACGGTCGTCGCGAAAATCGGAAATTTGTCCAGCTAACTGCGCGCGCGCCGAGCTTAATGGATTGGGACGGTCTCGACACTCGCCTTGCCAACGCGTTCGGCCTGCCGCGCGGGCTGGACTAACAGGAGGGACCCAGGAATTAGATTGTTCTGCCGGAAAGAGGCCGATCGCGAATACCTTGTTCGCCGCGAGCGCCTAAAAAGCGAGATAGAAAAGTCGAGGTCGGGCAGTAATAACCGGGAGCTCGATGTGCTGGCCCAGGAACTAGACACGTTCACGGGCGACCGCCCTGGCCCGAGAGAGCTGCTCGTAGTGCATAAGGCCGAGGCGGAGCTGTGCCTGGTCAAGCCGGTGAGCCTACTCTACCCGACATATCTGCGGCTGCGATCGCGCTTCTATCGCTTTGATCAGGATCGTCGGATAGCCTGGGAAGCCGACCTGAAGCGCCTTCTGCCCGATGAGAGCATCGTAAGCCAGGAGGACGTACTGCGGCAGCGGCTCTGTCACCTGACTTATGAACTCAGCGAAGAAGCCGAATCCTATAACAGACTGTCCCAGGAGAAATCCCGCGTCGTTCGCAACTTGACGATCGCCGGGATTATCCTGCTTATAGTACTCCTGATCGCTGAAATATTCGCGGTGCACGGCCTCCCGCCGAGCCCTTGGCTCTTTGACCAGTTGCTAATACCGGGATTGGTGGCAGGCGCCCTCGGCTCAATTACGAGTGCGACCAGCTCGATCGGTGACGAGAGTGCGCGCCGGGATGAGTTTCTTTGGACCTTGCTGTCGCAATTGGCGCTAAGAACGCTGCTCGGCGCTGTCTACGCGCTCTTAGTTCTCACCGCCGTTTTTTCGCAGCTTCTTCCCATCGCAATCCCCAAATCGGACGCGTCGTTGTATTTTGTGTTGGCATTCGGATTCGCCGCCGGGTTCTCCGATAAGTTCTTTGGACAGACAGTTAGATTAGCCAGCTGATCACCAGGAGCAGCGGATCGTCCCGTCGCGAAAAGCGTGAACCTTCGGCCCGAGGACGCGAACCGCGGTGATCCCAATCCTCATCGGCCAAATTGGTGCCGGGAAAACAGAAATCGGGCGCCGACTTGCCTCGGCCACTCAAGCGCGCCTCCTATCTGTCGATGATTTGCGGCGGCAACGCGCAGGTGCAGGAGTGATCGACCTCACCAACGCGCTTATCGAGCTCTCGGAAGGGCGTCTTATTCTCGAATGCACTGGCACCGCTGACGATTTCGAAGAGCTGCTCGCGCGCTTCGGGGAGATTGGGCAGCGCCCGTTCGTCGTACTGCTGCAATGTTCGATCGAGACGGCAATGCAGCGCATCCGCAACCGTCCGGATTGGGCGCCACCACGTGGAGGCGGTTCGTGGGCACCACATCTACGCTGGACAGCGATGCGCTTGCGACAGGTGCCCGCGGACTTGACCATCGCGACCGATCTCGCCGCACCGCAGCAGATCACTGACATCGTCGCCTCTGCGTTGAGCCAGGCCGAGCGGAATGAAGCGAGGCTTGTCGACCTTCCACCGACCGGAAGATTTCAGCTTTTCGCAGTTGGCGACGTTCGATGTATGCCCGCTTGCCTTTCACTACAAGTACGTCGAGCGTCAACCCGAGCTTCTCGAGACGGAGGCGATGTTCCTGGGCAAGCGGTTGCACGAAGCTCTGTTCTTTTTGTACCGAGCGGAAGTCGGGCACACGATTTCAGAAGCTGAGACGCAGGATTTTCTAGCGGCGCGCATCGCGGACGCCTTTCCGGCGAGCAGTCCACAGGAGCAGAGGCGGACCCTAACGCGCCGAGCTGAGGAAGTTTTGCATTACCATTACCTTCGGGTTTATCGTCACGAGGACGCGCAGACTAAAGCCCTCGAGAAACCGTTCGTGCTCCGGCTTACGCCCAACCTTTCTTTCGCCGGCGTGATCGATCGGGTCGCGGTAGCGCCTTCCGGCACCTACGAGGTCATTGACTACAAGACGTCGGCGCGAAAGCAAACCTCTAGACCTCGGATCCCGGACCTGCTGCAGATAGCGGCCTATGGTGTCGCAACGTTGCTTGACTACCAACTTTCCGCTGTGCACGCCTATCGGCATCTGTTGCCCACCGCCGAACACGAGTTCGGTCCTGGTTAGTCGGGCGGACATGCCGCGTCTGCGCGCGGCGCTGGAGCGTTGGATCGATCGCTGCGGGCGCGATGTGGAGCACAAGGCTCGACCCGGTCGGCATTGCGCCTCCTGCCAGTTTAACCTGATTTGCCGGTCGGCGGCCTATCCTCCCGAGCCCAGCGTCTTGCCGGCCTCAGATGCTAGATCGCGGCGATACGACGGGGCGACCGAAGCCGGCTAAACTAACTGACTGTGCCAGCTGCGGGAGGGGTCCACATTCCAATATCTGGAAGTTTCGAACGACCGCCAACCCGCGCTCCTTGAACATTTTACACGGCTTTGCCCCTGGCATCTCGGTCTCGGTGAGGCATTAACTAACAGGGTCGCCGAAATGACCCATTACTCCTAACACGATCACTCGATTTCTATATGGAGACAGACGTGAAAGGGCCGTGGCGGGCACGGTGCAAAGCGAGGTTGGCGCGGTGGGCGTCTCGCAGGTTCGGCAGCCGCGGCGCCTTCTCGATGCCGAGCGCGGTCCGCCCGGCGGCGCTCGATTTGGAGTTGGCGAGCACGGTTCCGTCATCGGCGAAGCTCGCGAGGCCGATGTCAAAGGCCGCATCCCACAGGGCGGAGAGGAGGAGGCCGTTGTGGACATCGAGGCGCTGCACGTCGTCGCATTCGGCCCAGGGGACGATGTGGGAGGCCCGCAGCAGGGCGGGAGCAACGCCGGTGATCGGGCAGCGGGCTCCCCAATAATCCATCAAGGCGGCGCGGAAAATGTTCTGGCCGATGCGCTGGACGATGAGCCGCTCGGCCTCGGTCGTCTGAGGCAGGCCGGCCGTCCGCGCCCGAAGCCGCGCGAGCGGGGCGTCGGGGATGCTGACGCCGAGCTTGTAGACGCGGTCGAGAGCGGCATGGAGCGCACTCAAGCCGGCGAATTCGAACGTGGCGAGGCCGGGCCCCGGCAGCGGCGAAAGCGGCAGGCTCGCGAGCTCCGCTACGACACCCGGGTGATCGATCGAGAGCAGCCAGGGGCCGCGCGGCGGCACGCCGGCGATCCCAGATCTCGCCGTGCGCCGTGGTCGAGCCGTAGCGCAGCCAGCCGGGTTCTCCGGTTCTCCGGCGTGGTCATTGGGCGGCGACCCGCCGAGCCTCCTGCGCATCCCAAGCCGCGAGCACGAGGCGGGCGGTGCGATACTCGCCGTAGCGCGTGATCTCGTTCTTCTTCAGTACCCGAAAGGTCTCGGACGGGTAGTCCGGCCCCTTCGCATCGGCCGGGTCGAGGATGTAGCGCAGTTCGTCGCGCGTCAGCCCGTAGGCGCGCGCATACCCGCCTCCGCCGATGAAGAGTGCCGCGGCAACCCGCGGGTTCTCCTGCTGGGATATCGACCACGGCTCGCGCAGCCGCTGCCGCGAAGCATTGGCGATTGCATCGACCTCGGCCGGTTCCAGCGCGGCGGCAGTGACGGCCAGCCCGCTGCGCAGCGTTTCGAGAACAAGGAGGAGCGCCCGCCGCCTCTGCTCCGGGGTGGCGCCGCGAAGCTCTGCCGGCCCGTTCTCGAAGGCCTTTTCGTCTGCCGCAAGCTCGTCGAGCCCGACATAATGGGCGCGGACCAGCCCCAGCTCCTCCAAGCTCGGATTGGTGAAGCGCCAACCGCGCCGCTGGTCGACCCAAACGCGATGCGCAATCACCCGCGCCAATGTGCGCTCGGCGTCGATCAGGCCCGGGCCCTTCGCCTCCGGATCGAGCATCCATTCCTGGCGGCGACCCTGGTTGGCTGCGGTAAAGCCGAGGGCCTGCTGTACGCGGCGCCCGAAATCCTCCTCGGCAAGCCCGTCCGTTCCTTCCTTTCTGACCGCGGCGAGCGTTGCCGCGCGCAACAGGGACACGAAGAGGAAATCGTTGAAATGCCCGGCCTGGAGCGCTGCGTCCTGGCGATTGTCGGTAAAGCCGAGAAGCTTGCGCTTGTCGGCCGGAACCGCGCCGCCGGCGCCATTCATCCAGCGCAGGGCACTCGACACGAGCAGCGTCGTCGCCGAACTCCGCCCCTCCGCCGACAGGCTCGCGAGCTTGTTGATCTCACGCGCCTGGCTTGGCGGCTGGTCTTTGCAGGCGGGGCAAAAGCCGAACTTGCCGGGCAGGAACCACGCTCGAATCCCGGTCGCCCCGACCGCTCCGGCAGGATCCACCACGACTTCCCGCACGGCGGAACGGCGCCGATTGCCGCGCAGCCGGATACCGCCCTTCGGGCCGGGTTCGAGCCAGTCCTCGGGATAATCCTCCAGGGCGCCGGTGAAGGCATAATCGGGGTCGCCCTGCGGCTCGGGCATCAAATAGCCCGCTTCTTCCCCGTCCTCTGTGTCTTCGAGCGGGGCCTCGTCGATCGGGCGTGGCAATATCCGAGTGACCCCGCCGTCTTGGACGAGGAGAACCGGGTGATGTTCCTGCCCGCACTGCCGGCAAAAGAAGGTCGGGTACAGCCGAGCATCGGGATCTTCCGGGTCGAAGCGCTGTCCGTCGA
This sequence comes from uncultured Alphaproteobacteria bacterium, assembly GCA_963772295.1. Lineage (GTDB taxonomy): Bacteria > Pseudomonadota > Alphaproteobacteria > ATCC43930 > CGMCC-115725 > AP-15. The sequence goes on along the minus strand of CAVYWO010000012.1, from coordinate 214,780 downwards.
GGGTGACCCGGCGATGGTCCGGACTGCGCAGCGTCGCATAGACGCGCCCGGCTCCGGAGATGAAGCGGTGGAGCTTGAAGGCGAGAAACGCCCGTTCACCAGTGCCGCCGCGCTCACTGGCCGGGCGGCTCATCATCATCAGCATTGCCTGGAGCTGCGCCCGGCACCGCTCCTCGCCGCGTTTGGTTTGGGCGGCAAGCCGCTTCGCGGCGTCGGAGAGGGTGGTCGGCCGGCGGCGTTGCAATTGCTTCTCGTCCTGCAGCCCGATCTCGAGCTCGATCCAAACGGCCAGCGGGTGCGACCGAAGCGCCGCGTCGGTGAGAGCGGCAGGCAAGTCGGCGTCGACGGCGTCGGCGAGCGCATCCCCAAGCGACTGCGACCGCAGCTTCGGATCGGTCGCGCGCTCGAATGTTTCGTCGATGACCGCGTCGGGCGGGATGTCGGTCCCGAAGAGCCGCGAGGCCACGTTTGCGACGGCGATGGCACGCTCGGTTTCGTCCTCCTGGCTCGACATCGTCGCCGAAGTGCCGATGCAGAGCGGCGGACGCTCGCGACAGACACGGTCGCGCAAGCGCCGGACCAGCATCGCCACGTCCGCTCCCTGGCGCCCCCGATAGGTATGCAACTCGTCGAGAACGATGAAGTCGAGACCCTCGGCATTCTCGATGACGGTCCGGTCGAGCGGGTTCTGCCGCGTCATCAAGAGCTCGAGCATCATGAAATTCGTCAGCAGGATATCGGGCTTCTCATCCCTGATGCGCTCGCGTTCGTCCTGGCTTTCCTGCCCGGTGTAGCGCGCGAAGGTCGGCCGGAGATTTTCAGGCAAGCCTGATTGGTCGAGAAATTTGTTGAGTTCTTCCCTCTGGCTGTTGGCGAGCGCGTTCATCGGGTAAATCACGATGGCGCGCGTGCGCCGCTCTTCGCCGCAGGAGCGGGCGCGGATCGCCGCATCGATGATCGGGATTGACCAGGATCTCGAGCCCGCGCGCGATGATATCGTGCGATTTTCGGCCCTTGATGTTGACCACGAAACCGATGCCGCACGAGTCATGTTCGTTGCGCGGGTCATAAAGACCCTGTCTTTCCGGCAATGCCATCGCCGCCGCCCTGCACCCAAAAGCTGTTGTTCGGGGCGCCGCCGCAAGCAGCGGCACGATCGCGATAATAGGCATGTCGCGCCGCGCGAATCGAGGTTAAATCTCGGCGAATCGACGCGATAGGCCGAGATCGGCGAACCCGCCGCGGGACGGCGAGCGCCGCGCGCGTTATGCTCCGGTGAGAATGATCAACGACAGGGAACGCAAGATGGCTAAGGCTTGGCTCGTGGTTCGTGCCGAAGTCCCGGAGGCCGAGCGGGCGGCCTTCGAGCATTGGTATGCGACCGATCATCTGCCGCTCGCGATCAGAACCTTCGGCGCCGCGCGCGGCTGGCGCTGCTGGAGCCGCACCGACCCGGCTGTTCATTACGCGTATTATGAGTTCGCCGATGTCGAGGGAGCTCGCAAGGCGGTCACACCCGAGCGGGCAGCACCGCTCATCGCCGATTTCGACCGCGTCTGGGGCAGCCGGGTGCCGCGCCGCCGCGAGATCCTCGAAATCGTCCAGGAAATCACCGGCTGACGGCCGAGGTTTCGGCGGCGGGCGCCGGTCCTCCTTGTGAGGTCGAGGTCGGCCGGCGACGGCCCTCACGCGTCTTTGCGATCCTCGGGGTCTGACTACCCGCGTTCGATCCGGATCGAGGCCGACAGGCCGAGTTCGTCGATGATCTGCTTCAGCTCGGTCGAGAGCGCCGCGGCGCGGGCCGGATCCAATTCAACTTCGAGGCGAACTTCTGCGATCAGCACGCCGGCGGCGCGCATCTTCGGGAGCAACCGTGTGCCTAGCCGGTTCCATTGCTCGGGCGGTATGGTCCCGCTGACTCTGATGATGGCGGGAAGATTTGAGACCGGTGCCTCGGATGGCCCGCTCGGACCCTGAGGCATCTCGGGCGCTGGCGGCGGCAACGGCGCCGGCTCGGGGCCGGGTGTCGGTACAATTTCGGGCGTCTTCAGCTTGGTGGCGACCGCCGCGGTAAGCAGGGTGACATCGGCCTCGAACGCGACATCGGCCGCATCGATGTCTTCGCGGAACCAGATGCGCCGGAAGCCGCCGGCCGCATCGGCGCCTGATGCCAGCCCGAATTCGCCCTTGGCGACAAACTCGACGATGCGCGTCTTCAACACGCGATCGGGGTCGACGAGGCGGGTCAATGTTCCATTCAGAAAGCTCTGCCGCAGGCTGGCGAGCGGCCAGGCGCCGCTGTCCTTGAACGCCGGCGGCCAGTGCCGGTCGATGATAGCCCGCGCCCACCGACTCGTTGAGCAGCGCTTCGCCCTTGAGCGCGGCGATGACCCGCCCGCACAGGGTTTCGGCTGGCGCTCGCGTGGCCGGCCCCGAGGTCGATGACCTTCAGCCGGTTCGGCGCCGTCGGCTCGAAGATCACGACAAACCGGTATCCGCTCCACACCTCGTCTTTGGCGGCGCTTTCGGCCGCCTTCACTTCGGCCTGTACCTCGGCGCGGTCGGCGCGGCCGAATTCGGTGCCGAGGACACCTTCGGCCACTTCGCTCGCGACCCGGCGCCAGGCGAGCCACAGCTCGACCGCTTCGCGTAATTCGCGGCACGGCTTTTTTGCGCACCAGATCAAGGATGCCGGATAGAGGCGGGGCGAGCGTCCACGCTCGCGGGTCCAGTGCCCGATCCGCTCGGCAATGGCGTCGCCCTCTCGCCACTCGCTACCGGGGTCGAGAGGGACGAGAACCAGACCGGGCGCATCGCGGATAGCGTCTCGATCCTCCCGCAGCGGGACCACCGGAATGCCGGCGCCGCGTTTGAATTCGGCCTTGACCAGCCTGCGGATCGCAGGCTTGCACGTCGGTCTCTTCGTCGAGCGAAGCGCGCCGGTCGTTGACCACCTTCTCGATGGTCGCCTTGTGGTGAATGAGAAAACCGTCGGTCCCGATCTTGCGGATGAAGAAGCTCGCCGCCTCCAGCTTGCCGGCGGCGGTGTCGATCGAGGCCGTGTCGACTTCCGGCGCTCGCCGAGCGCGAAGCGCAGTTCGGGCAGGTGTGCCACCTTGTCGATCTGGCCGCCCGAGGACTCGAACAGGATCGCGGTGCCGACCCGGCGGTGGATGTCCCGCAGCGGGCCCTTGATGTCGGCATCGAGGGCGCCGGCATGGCACGGCTCGCCGGCGATGTCGGTGAGGATCGCGGTGTCGAGCCGCGTTTCGCCGAGCTGGCCGAGCACCACGGCTGCGGAACTCGGGCACTGTCAAGCGGCGCGGAACCGAGGGTGATCAGCGGCTCGCGCCGCGCCTTCTCGAACTGCTCGCGCGCCGCGAGGGAAATCCATTGCGCCAGCATCGCGAGCGTGCCGCGGGTCTGCTGGAACTGCTGGCAGCGCCCGCCATTTCCGCTGAAACACCGAGAGCGTCGCCGGGTGGAACGGATAGCACGCCTCGAACCGGCCGCGCAGAAACTCGCTGGGCCTTCGCCTCCGTCGTCGACGTATCGACGGCGGTCCATTCCGGCGGCAGTTGATGCCGGCGCTCGAAGCACCAATCGGCGATATTCCCGCGCCACGCTCTTCCGGCGCAGCCGCGCGTCCCGATGTCCTCGAACAGCCGCCGCCGGATCACCTCGCTGATCTCCGCCTCGTCGTTGACGAGCAGCGTCTTGGCGACCGCGGCGCATGACCTTGATGATCCTGTCCTGCCACTGCAAGTCCCAATTCGGTCATCTCGACCTGGCTGCGCGGCAGGCTGATGACCGCGGCGCCGGTGGTTGTGCCGACGACCGCGCACGATCAGTTCTGCAGGAAGGCGTGCATCGGCTTCGCCCATGCCGCGGTGGCGGTTGAACGAAGTTCAGCAACTCGTCGAACAGCAACAGCACCGGCGCATTGGCCGCGGCGAACACCCGGCCGATCGTTTCGGTGCCGGGCGGCGTCGTCTGTCGCCGACGGCCCAAGGACCGCCACGCCGGCCTCGCCGGCCAGTTGGCGGGCGATGTCGATCCACGGCGTCTCACGCCCCGGCTGCGGGTCCCAGGCATTGCCGACGAAGACCCCGACGCTGGGCGAACGGCGCCGCCGCCAATCCGGCCGCCTCGAGGAGGTCCGGCAACGCCCGGCAGGTCCGACGGCGCGCGGCCCGGCATTGGCCGAGGTGCCAGAGCGTGGTCAAGCATGTGCGTCTTGCCGCCGCCCATCTGGGTGACAAGCGTCAGCACCGGCGCGGTGTTGCTCGGTCTTGCCCGCTAGGCGACGCAGCACCATTCCGGCATGCTCCTGCAGCGCTCGCGTGAAGCAGGTGCGCGAGAAGAACTGCTCGGGCTTCTTGTAATCGTCGGGTGCCGTTCCGGCGACGACCTGTTCGAGCGCGATGGCGAATTCGTCGGGGCTGAACGATCGCCCTTCGCGGACCTCGCGCCGCGGCATAACGTGCTTGTACCAAGGGTCCACGGTCAATCCTCCTCAGACGGGGCCTAGTCTCCGCCGCCGACCGGCAGCCGGCGAACCCGCAGCCGGGCATTGTCGAACACGACGATGCAGCCACTTTGCAACGGTTCTTCGATTGTCGGCAAATTCGCCAGCAGCAGTTCCGCTCGCCGCTCGGGCCGGCGGTTGCGCGCTTGTCGAAAGAGGATCAGCGACGGCCGACTTTCGGCCCGCAACGCCAGCAACGCAGCGAAATCGGTGTCGGCCGACACCAGGATACGATCGTCACTTTTGGCGCGCTCGAAAATCACATCGTCTGCCGCAGCATGCATCCCGTAGTCGCGGACATGAGTGGCGTCGTGCCCGGCTTGCCGAAGCCGTTCGGGCACGACCGGCGACAGCGCGTTGTCGACGAGAAACCGCACGGCACCGTTCAGGTACCGACCAGCGGCAGCTCGCGTTCGCGAACCGCTTCGGCCGCATAGTGTAGCGCCTCGACGATATCTTCCCGCTGCAAATCGGGGTAGGCCGCAAGGATCTCGTCTTCGGTCATACCGTCGGCGATCATCGCGACGACTGTCGCCACCGGGATGCGCAGGCCGCGTAAGCACGGCACGCCCCCCATCTGCCGCGGGTCAACCGTGATCCGGGTGAATTTCATCGGATTTCGCCTTTCTCGTGTCGTAGCAGCGCGGCCGGACCTTCATCCGTCGTCTCGAATTCGATCCTGTGCGCCTCGGTGACTCGCTTCGAAGCATCCAGAATCTCCAATGAGACCAGATTGCCTTCTTCGTCGTAGTCGAGAATGACGCCGGGCTTGCCCTCGTCGCTTTCGGCAACGCTGGCATCCGTGAGGGTGACGCTCAGCGTGTCCGTTCTCGCGTCATAGGTGGCTTTCACGGCTCCGCCCTCAGATATTATTTTGCAATCTGGCTCGTCCGGTGACCGTGACGACCTCAGCCGGTCTGCGGTCCACATCGACCAACACGTCGCACCGAATAGAGCTTACCACCAAATGCTTTCCGTGATGGCGGTACGTCTCGGCCGGGTCGGACACGCGGAGCGCTGCTCGGGTGCGGCGAGACCCCAAGTGAACAGTCCCCTAGCTGGTAATATAAGTCGAGATTCTGTCACGAAGCGCTGCAAAGTCCTCCCGGCATAACTGATATATGCGAACGAGACGGCGAGCGGCCGCGTCCGCAAGAGCCTTACGGCCACCGCCCGGTCCATCGTTCACACTTCGGCTTCGAGCAAACGGTTCAAAATACCGCTCTTTCGGGTTAGGTTCAGACCGTTTCTCTGCCCAGACCCAATCGGCCGGGAGATCATGGCCAGCCAGCACCCAAACCTCAATCTCCTGCCACGCGTGTTCGGCGAAAAACGCTTTGCCGGCTTCAAGAGATCCGCCGATCCGACGCTCCAACCCGTCCAGAGCCATTCGCCTATTCGGGTCGCCATCGCGGTCCACGCAGAGAATGAATAAATCCACCATTCCCCGATAGCGCCTTACGATCCCTTCGAGGTTCTCAAATTTCAGCGCCTCGGCGATGCCGCCGAGTAGAGGATCGCGGCAGATTGCAATCCTGGCTGTCGACGCGCCGAGATCGGCGAACATGGCCCTAATCAGCGGCTGAAGGACGAATTGGTCGTTTCGGAAATCCTCAGGGATCACGAATACATTCATTGATCAACTTCGGAAAAGGCCATTGCATCTTCCATCCAGCCTGCTGCATGAAGGTACGCCGCGCCGTCCTGCGCGATAACCTCCTTTGCGTGAGGCAATTCGAGTAATGGTCGGATCGATGCTTCAGGAGATGTCGGAGACCGATAAATGATAGAGGCGTGTTGGAGGGAATCGGGTCTTAAGAGACCGAGTAGCTGTGGTGAATGCGTGGTGGTAACGACCTGTACCTTACCCTTCTGTACCTGCTGCTCGATGAGCTGTACCAACAAGCCAAGACGGTTCGGGTGGATACCGGTATCAATCTCTTCAAAGAAATAGAAACCTGCCGGATTTGGGCCCAGAAGCGCTGCGATCATCGCGAGGAAGCGAAGTGTACCGTCGGACGCGCTGTAAGCAGACGTGCGCACGCCCGATTTCTCGACCAGCGTGACGAGGATCCTTCCCGCGGCGTCGCTCTGGAACTCGAAATCTGCCGCATCCATCGGGGTTAGTTCTCTAATCCAATCGAGAAGCACGGCTTTGCTCGATGCCTCCGAACAGATTATCTCCAAAACCGAAGACAGATTTTCGCCCCGATCGCCAAGAATGCCTGACCGGGGACCGACGGCATCCGCATCGCATCGGGGCTCAGATCCAGAAATCGCATGCTTTCAAATACCGTGAGCGCTCCGCGCACGTCCTCGCGGTTGGCGCGGATCTCCAGTTTTGGATGGTCTGCCAATTGGCTGATCGCCGGTTTCATATCGAGAAGGTTAAGCCGCTGGCCGTATTTTTTTGACTCCCTCCTTTGCGCAGGCGCACCGCAAGGTGGTTCGGCTCCCCTTGTTCGCTAACCGGGTCTCCAGCGGGATCGCTATCAAAGACGGACTCGCCCCATGCCTTGCGCAGGTACTCGGCCGCTACTCTCGGGTGAGAAAGAAGGCTCTGACCAACATCCACCTTGATGCCGTAACTTCTCAGGAAACCCAAACTAAAGGCAGGGTTCGCTTCGTCGAACCCGACCTTTAAGCGAAAGGACCTGCTTCCAGATAGGCAGACCTCGCGAGTACCGCCGCGAATGCCGCGCCATTGCAACACACCCCCTTCGACCCATTTCTCACCAATAATTTCGGCGACCGTGTAATCTCGGGCAATACCGTGAAGGAATCGGAACGCATCCCTAATGTTACTTTTGCCGGACGCGTTGGCGCCCACCAATACGGAAAAGGGACCTAATTGCAACTTGGCATCCCGAAAATTTTTAAATCGTTGAAGGCGCAGCCAACGCAACAATTGAGCCTCCTGATCAAATTCGCCGACGCCGAATTTCGAACCTCGCGTGAGGGGCGATCGGGGACTCCTGCACCGGCTCGACCATGATTTTTCACCGCGGGACGGCCAGCAGCATCGCGTCGAGTAGACGTTTCTCCTCGGAGCCTTGCGGGTAGAGCGCCGACAGCGCATTCCCAAGGCGCAGAAAGTCGGGACCGCGCTGCTGTTCGGCGGCGAGCAGCGCGCGCAGCGCGTTCGAGCGTCCGCTGGCTTGCAGCAGCATCGCGGTGTGGATCCGGTCGAGGGTCGTCGCCTCTCGCGGCGCTGTTGCCGTTGCAGCGGCGAACCGCCGGCGTCTTCCGCGCGGCTGCTCCGCCGGCTCATGCGCCCCCGGAAAGAGTTCGAGCTGACGCGCGGTCGCGGGCGCGCGCTCGATGCGGTCGGCGAGCCCGGCCGCGCCGTCGGCGCCGAAGAGCTGGCCGGCGCGCTCGGCCACCGGCAGCAGACGGACGATGCCTTTTTCGGTTGCGACGATCCGCCCCTCCCAATCCGGGAGATGAATGCCGAGCGGCTGCGCGAACCGGCGCACGATGTCGTAGATCAGCGAAAATCCCTTGGCCTTTCGCGTGACCCCGCCGTCCTCCTCGTCGGCTTCCTCTTCGTCTTCACCGGCCGAACCCTCGCCTGTGCCCTCCGCTTCCGCAGGGGCAGGCTCGCCGGCGGTCGAGCGGATCGTCCAAAGGAAGAGCGCGGTCAGCCGGGCATCTTCTTCCAACGCGCCGGCGCCGCCGTTGCGCGCCTGAGCCTCGGCGGTGCCGAGCACCTGGTGCAAGGCCTCCCGACCGACCACCTCCCAGACTTTTTTGAGATATTCGGCGAGCGGCACCTCGCGTCCGTCTGCAGTTTCAACCCGTGAGTAGCGGCTGAAAATCTCCAATGCTGGCCCGATGCAAGCGAAGACAAGATCGGCGCCCCGCACCCCCTCCCGGTCCAGCCGGACCATCCATTCGCCGACACGATTGGGGAGCTCGCGCAACACGTCTGCCCAATCGCCGGTCTTGTCCTCGATGCGCGGACGGCAGACGAGATGTACGCTGGTCGCTAGCGCCGCGCTGTCACGCGCGCGAGGCCGATTGGCCAACTCCGTGGCAATTGGCCATGAGCCTGTGACAATCCAGCCCCCTTTGTGGAGACCAGAGAGCAAAGCCTCCCACCCCTCGGTAGTTTTGTGTGCAAACACTACAGACCCGATTCCATTATCCTGTACGACGCGCCTTCCTTCGGCGAAAGCCTTCGCCATTACTCCTTCAAAAAATGCCCGATCTTTTGGGTGGCCCTCGACTATCTCAGTCTCGTCTTGTACTGCTTCCGCGTTTTTTGGCGTAAGCGGATTCGAGGGATCGAACGGGTCCCGAGATAAAGGGCTCTCGGGAAGCAGGCGTTTGAGCCATACGAAAAAGAAATCCGAAAGATCCGCGTAAGGGACAGCGTCATAGTAGGGAGGATCGGTAAACCAGACCTGCGCGGCATCGTCGGGGAGCGGAGAACGAACTGCATCGGCGCACTGGGTCTGAGCATGATGCTGAATGCTCGAAAGCCGCTCAATCACCTCTGCCATCGTATTTATGGTAACAAGGAAATCTCCAGCCTGCTCGGAGGAAATGCAATTTTCAGCGAAATCCCAAACGATTGGGAGCGTTTGCCGGGTGAATAAGTTTCGCACCTGTGTCTTTGAGCTTTCCCACCTGCAACATGCATTGAATATATCAGTCCACCGGCTGAACCCGAGGGAGAGTAGGTCTTTAAGATTAGGCTTTAATTCTAGGTCACGTATTAGCTTTTCGAACGTCAGCAATGAGAGTTTTTGTCTCTCGGTGAAGAGGTCACCCCACCGTGTCATCCCATAGCTGTAGACTGAAAATGCCCGGCTCGCCCCCGATCCTCCGCCTTTCGGGGTCGGCTCATCTGGGATTGGCGAAATTGGTTCGTTCGCTCGCCTCGAACAAAGGCGCCGCAATGCCTGTGATGCCGCTCGCACTGCGGCATCGTCACTATCCCCGGGGAGGCGATATTGGCGACCTCGCATGCGAGGGTGCAGCGTGACGACTGCAAGTAGTCGCGCGCCACCAGTACGTTCTCCGAGATCATCAAAGATTATGTCGGCGCCGCCTCTCTGTGACGCGAGCTGAAGCATCGTGCGCGGATTTTTCTTGTTACCCGGCAAAGGGGTACCGCAGCACGGGCATATGACGGTGGAATTGTTGCCCTTCGCCTTCGTCGCGAACAGCTCAATAAAATCGGGACGTGGAGTCTCGCTTCCCTGCCCCCGCGCAATACGAAATTCAATTGGACCGCCGCGTGGTTTGCTTTTGACCAACAATGCTACGCACTTGCCGTCATCGGCTTCTCGAAAATACTGTGCTCGGGCGGCTCCTCTTTTCGAAAGCCAGGCAGATTTGAAAATTGGAATCTCCGCACCGCAGTTAGAGGCCTCGCAGCGCACAGTTCGCGCCCATAGATAAGCGATCGGCTTCGCTCCATCCGGATCGGGCGGATAAAAAACTGAAAGCTCAGCTTCGGCAGCGAACTTCACCTCACGAGCTACTCGCCGTAATTCATCAGCAAGTCTCGGGCCATCATACCGAGGTATATCCTCGAGCATTGTTTTGAGGATCAGGCAGGCCACCGGATTTAGATCGCTCGCGGTCACATCGCAGCCGAGGCGGAGAGCTTCTAGACTAGGGGGATAGATCCGCCGCCGGCGAAAGGATCTACTACGAGCGGCGTCTCGTCAGGGTGTGCTGCCAGAACCAAACGGCGACCAGCTTCCCGAAAGGTCGCACTGGCCGCGTGGTTCCAGTCGGCGAAATCACCGATAAAGCGCAGCAACGCTTTGCGCAGATCCTCGTCGGTGTCGCCGACATCGCCTGGCACAGGCTTTAGGATCTCTCGTGCCTGGGTCTTAAACCTCCCCGGGCACTGGTAGTCGCAGGGGTCGGGCAAGAGCAGGGCCAGGAGTACGGCGCGGGAGGATGCTAGGGGGCGTCTGGCCCACCAAAGATGCAACGTAGAAGGATTCCCATGCCGAATATTCTTTTCGCGCGCCGCATGCTTCGACACCACTGCGATCGGGAAATCAACCTCGGCGAGGCGCTTGCATTCGCGCGGGATCATTCCCGAGGACCGGGCTTGAAGGGTTGTTGCGTGCCTTCCGCGAACCCAATCGGCCGGGTCAAGGCATTCACCGACAGGTAATAATGCGCAACCTGCTTGACCTCGTGCCATTCGAGGGCGGCGGGATCGGCAACCGGCTCCTGCAATACGGGTGAGACGCCGCAATTGGTGACGACGTAAAGCCAGTAGCAGTCGCGGCGGTCCTCGGCGACCCGCTTTTCATTGGGCGTCAGGCGGATGATCCCGGTTTCGGCGGCGAGGCCCTTGACCTCGATCAGCCGCAACTCGCCGCTGTCCAGGTCGAGACTGGTCACGTCGTAGCCGAGATTCCTTTCGCTGACGTCAAAGACCTGGCGGCCGAACGAGCGCTCATGGTTGATCACGGTCTCCATCGCGATCCGCTCGGTTTCCGGGTCGGGCCGCAACCGCGCGACCTCCGGCGCGGCACGCTCCGGATGCGGCAACACCAGCACCGAGGCCAGGCGTTCGACCCCTTGCAGCGTCAATGCCCGCTGGCGGGCCAGCTCGTCGCGTCGCCGCGCGCGCCGCGTCAGCAACTCGGCGTGCCTATTCTCGGCCTGTGCCAGCCGCCCCTCGGCGCCGGCGATCCCCTGCTCCTGGTCCTCCTGGGCGCGGCCGATCTCCTGGTCCGCCCTGGCGATGAGTTCGGTCAGCGAGGTCTCGACATGCGCGGCGATCCGGTCGATTTCGGAGACCCGCTCGCCGCGCACCTCGTCGAGGAACGGGCGTAGCGCGAGGCGGTTGAGGATCTCGGTCGCTTCCGGCAATGACGCGACTTTCGGCATGTCGTCGGGTGCCGCCGCCGGTGTCAGGTCGCCAAGGATCGACGGCTCACGCAGCCGGGCCTCGCCCCCGGCCTCCGCCGGGGCAGGGTTGGCGTCGATCTCCAGCGCAAACAGCCGCTCGTGGACGGTATGGCCGAGCCCGTCGACGACGCGGGCGCGGTAGAAGTCGAGCCGGCTCGGCTCCTCCCGATCGACCGCATGGAAGCAGGCGCCGGCCGCCCAATTCGGCTGCGCTTGTTTCAGCGCGTGGCGCCGCAATGCCTCGAACAGCGGGTGCCCTGGCGTCACCCATTCGAGGTTGCGCCCATCCGCTACGTCGCGGTCGGTCGAGAGGCGCGGATAGCGCGCAACCAAATGCGGCAGGCGCCAATCCGGCTCGCGCTCGAAGAGCCGCAGCGCCGTCGGGGTGCGGCCGGGATCGAAGGTATGCGGCAGGCCGGCGACCGGCCGCAGCGGAAAATTGGCTGCGGTGCCGGCCTCGCCGAGGAAGCGGGCGATCGTCTCGGGAACGACGCGGCGCTCCTGCGCCCGCGCCCGCCGCTCGATCAGCATCTCCAGGTTCAGCTTGCGCGAGGCCAGCCCTTCGAGCGCGTTCTGGCAGATCGCGCGGAACCGATCCTCGTCGACGCCGCGCAACAAGCGCTCCTCGAGGTCCGCCTCGCCGAGCTTGCCGGCGTAGTAGTCGCGCAGGATGCGCTCGATCTGCGCGGCCGGCATGACCTCGCCGACGACGTTGAAGACCGCGTCGTCGTTCGAGCGCGTTGCGGATCTCCTGGAGCTTCTGCAGCAGCGTTTCGAGGACGCGGCCTTCGATGGTGTTGGTCGCGACGAAATTGAAGATCAGGCAGTCGTGGCGCTGGCCGTAGCGGTGGATGCGGCCCATCCGCTGTTCGAGCCGGTTGGGGTTCCACGGGATGTCGTAGTTGATCAGGATGTGGCAGAATTGCAGGTTGATGCCTTCGCCGGCCGCCTCGGTCGCCACCAGCACCTGGATCGTCGCCGTCGCTTGAACTGCTGCTCGGCGTGAAGGCGGGTGCCGGGGTGTCGCGGGCGCCGATCCGCATCCAGCCGTGGATCGATCCCGACTCTGAAGCCCCCATCGGCCAGCTTCGACAGCGAGATAATCGAGCGTGTCCTTGAACTCGGTGAAGATTAAGAGCCGCTGATCCGGGATTGGCGAAGAAGCCCTCGCTTTCGATCAGTTCTGTGCAGTTTCGCGAGCTTGGCCTCGGTGCCCACTCGCCTCGACCGCCTGCGCCTGGACGGCGAGGCCGCTCCAGTTCGGCGATCTCCGTCCGGACCTGTTCCGGGTTGCCGGCGAGGGTAATCGGCCTCGAGGACCCGCTCCCAGCGTTCCCGCTCCGCCTCCTCCATTTCCTCCATCTCGTCGCTCGGGCAGGATCTCGGCGGGGCGCGTCGCGGGCGATCTCCTGGCGCCTTTTTGAGGCCGTACGTCGAGGCGCCTGGGCGCGATTTTCGAGCGACCGGCGCAGGGCATAGGTCGAAGAGGCCAGCCGGCGCTGGTAGAGGGCCATCAGGAAGCCGACGGCGCGCGCCCGCGTGTCGTCGCCATGCGGCCGCCGCCGCGGCGCTCTGCCGCCGGATGAAGCGCGTCACGCTCCTGTAAAGCTCGAACTCGGCTCCATCGATCCGGAAATCGACGGTGTGCGGGATGCGCTTGGTGAAGACCTTGCTTGGCGACCCATGTCGCCGTCGGCTGCCTTCTCGGGGAAGTAGACCATCGCCTCCTTGGTGCGGCGCAGATAGAACGGCGCCCGGCGGCTGTCCATCGCCTCGCGGATCGACTTCACGTCGGCGTAGGCGTCGGCGTCGAGCAGCTGGAGGAACAGGCTGAAGTTCTCCGGGTCGCCTTTGTGCGGCGTCGCGGTCAGCAGCAGCATGTGGTCGCTGATGTCCCGCAGCAACTCGCCGAGGGCGTAGCGGGCCGGTCTTGCGCGACGGCGGCGACCACGACATGCGGTGCGCCTCGTCGATGATGATCGAGATCCCAATGGACCTGCCGCAGGCCGGGCAGCACGTCCGTCGCGCTTGGCGAGGTCGAGCGAGGTGATGAGCTGCTTCTGTTCGAGCCACTGGTTGATCGCCGAACTGGTCGCGGATGTCGTCGCCCTTGATGACCACGAACTTCTCGTCGAACTTCTCCTTCAGTTCGCGCTGCCATTGGAAGGCGAGGTTGGCGGGGCAGACGACCAGAATGCGCTCGATGAGACCGCGCAGCTTCAATTCCTTGACGAGCAGCCCGGCCATGATCGTCTTGCCGGCGCCGGCGTCGTCGGCCAGCAGGAAGCGGACCGGGCCAGTTTCAAGAGATAGTCGTAGACCGCCTCCAGCTGGTGGGGCAGCGGATCGACGCGGCAGATCGACAGGCCGAAATAGGGGTCGAACTCGAAGGCGATGCCGAGCGAGTAGGCCTGCATGCCGAGCCGCAGCAGGTTCGGGTCGCCGTCGAAGGCGAGGGTCGCCGACCGGATTGCGAGTTGCGCCAGATCCGCCTCGGTCAGCGTGACCCGCCGGAACTTTTCCGTCTTCGTGCCGACGACGCCCAGCACCCAACTGCCGGGCCCGTCCGCCTTGACGGTCTCGACGCGCACCGGCTCGCTGAATTGCGGACCGGTCAGGATTTGGCCTTCGCCGATGGCGGAGGTGCTGCTCAAGCGCCGGCCGATTTCCTGCGGGATGCCGCACTTCGGAGTAGAGCCGAACCGCTTTGTGTTGGCAAGGCTACTGGCGTTTGACGAACATAGCCCGGCGGCGCCGCCGTTGGAGGTTGCGGGGCGGCGGCCCTGGTAGCCTTAGCAACTTCGCCGGCTCGATGCCAGGCGCGTCGGCCAAACGGCCGATGATCTGGGGGCTGGCGCAGTAGGCACCCTTTTCGAGTTGAGCGAGATCGCTGCGGCTGATCTCACCGACGGGATCATGTAGCCGTCTCACCTTCCGGCTGAGCAGCGGGCCGGCTGAGCCAGCGGGCCGGCTGAGCAGCGGGCGCCGCGGCTGCATCCTCCCTGGGTTGGCTCGGAGCCGTTGCTCGCCCGCCACCGGGAAGCGGCCACCGCACCTGCTTATCATCGGTCCCCCACCCCACCCGGAACCTGCTTTCGCCTCGTGGACCGATCTCGCGTCTGGAAAGAGGACCCACGGCGGCAAGGCCAAGGCGGCCGCTCGTTTGATCGTAGCATGGGCAAGAGCCACAGAACCATCGGGTGAGAGCCGGTCTCGCGCTGGCGCGACAGGCCGGCGCCTACAGCAGCATTGTCAATCCGGTCGCAATGTGATATATGTTGCTAGGATCGCAAGAGACAGGCCCGGACGATGCGGCCCGGCGCGTCGGCTCGGCGCTGCGCCGAAATCCCTCAGCCCCTGCCGATAATTCCCTCAGAGATCCCTCAGGAAACCGCTCGGCCTTGCCCGTGTCGCGGAAAATTGCTTATCGTTATCAATAAGCTGAGATCGCAGTGCGCAGCGCTTCAACGCGCAAAAACGGGCGAAATTCGCTCAGCTGAGGGAATTTCGGGTGGATGCCGCGCGTCATTGCTGCGCCGCAGCAGCCGCGGCCCGGCGTCGCGTTGAATGGCGTGCGGGCCGCGCCATATCGTCGGGCGGTTCGCCCGGCTCGCCCGGTTCCGATGGAGCATGACCGCCTCGTTCCACTTCACGGATCCTCTTGTCGCCCTGGAGGACGTGCATCTGACCTTGTCCGGCCCGGCCGGACCGGTCGACATCCTGCGCGGCATCGGGCTCGAGATCGCCGCCGGCGAGACGGTCAGCTTGGTCGGCCCCTCGGGCTCTGGAAAGACGAGCTTGATCATGGTGGTGGCGGGGATCGAACGGCCGAGCTCCGGGCGCGTAGCGATCGGCGGCAACGACCTCGGTGCGCTGGGCGAGGATGGGCTCGCCCGGCTGCGCCGCATCGCCATCGGCATCGTGTTTCAGAGTTTCCACCTGCTCCCGACGATGACGGCGCTCGAAAACGTCGCGATCCCGCTCGAGCTGGGCGGCCGGCGCGACGCTTTCGCCGCCGCCGCAGAGGGGTTGGCGGCGGTCGGTCTGCAGCATTGCCAGGGCCACTATCCGGCCCAGCTTTCGGGCGGCGAGCAGCAACGGGTGGCGATCGCCCGCGCCTTTGTCGCCGGTCCGAAACTGCTGCTGGCCGATGAACCGACCGGCAATCTCGACCGCGCCACCGGCCGGCTGGTGATGGATTGCCTGTTCGAGCATCGGGCGCGGCACGGCGCAACCCTGCTGCTGATCACCCATGATCAGGGGCTCGCCGAACGGTGCGGGCGGCGCGTGCGCATGCTGGACGGCCGCATCGTCGAGGATCGATGCGCTCTGCCGAAGCACCTCGGCGGCCGGCGGCGGGCGCCTTGAACCCGGCCGTGCGCCGCTATGCCCTGCGCCTGGCGGGTCGCGAACTGCGCGGCGGCATCCGGGGGTCGCGTGTCTTTCTCGCCTGCCTGCCTGCAGGCTGTAAGGAAATTGGAGGCGATGCCGAACGCGGGGCTGCATCGATGCCGTGCGTGCTTCGAGACGCGCCCGGAGCCTGTCCTCGGGCCGCGCAAAGCGCGGACCCGGGGGGGCGCCCTCAGCATGAGGTAAGCCTTTGATGGCATTAAAGGAGTTCCTCATCCTGAGCCGGCCGCGTAGTAGCGGCCGTGTCGAAGGACGAACGGCCCTCATCCAATTGGATTACATCCTCGGAGGCCGAAGCGGCCAGCGAACCGATGCCGGCAACCCGCCCACCCCCAGAACTCCGCCGGGATCGCTCTGAATGCCCGCGAGTTGCTCGGCGGCGACGCCGAGGCGCGACTTGCCAATCGTCCGGCCGATGCGGCCGAGCGCGCGTTTTTGGCGCGCAGCGGTCGGGTTTCCGAAACCGCCGCGCTGCGGGCGATGGCGCGCAGTCGAACGCGCGCCCGGCACACGCTCATTTCACTCAGAGCGGTCGATGTCGCCTATCCGCTCTACGGCAAGGTCATGCTGAAGCCGGCGCAGAGCCCATCACGCGCCTCTGTCGTCCTCGCGGCCGGCCCGCCCGCCTGCGATCCGGAGCGAAGCCGACAGGCCGAGTTCGTCAATGATCTGCTTCAGCTCGGTCGAGAGCGCCGCGGCGCGGCCGGGATCGAGTTCGGCTTCGAGGTGAACTTCTGCGGTCAGCGTGCCGGCAGCCCGCATCTTGGGAAGCAGCCTCGTGCCGAGCCGGTTCCATTGCTCGGGCGGTATGCTCCCGCTGACGCTGATCAAAGCGGGGAGATGTGAAACCGACGCCTCGGACGGCCCGCTCGGTCCTTCCGGCGGTTCGGGCGTCGGAAGCGACGGCGCCGGCTCGGGGCCGGGTGTCGGCGTGATCTCGGGCGCCTTGAGCCTGGTGGCGACCGCCGCAGTGAGCAGGTAGACGCCGGCTTCGAACCCGACATCGGCCGGGTCGATGTCCTCGCGGAACCAGACCCGGCGAAAGCCGGCGGCCGGATCGCCGCCTGACGCAAGACCGAATTCGCCCTTGGCGACAAACTCGACGATGCGCGTCTTCAGCGCGCGATCGGGGTCGACGAGGCGGGTCAATGTGCCGTTCAGAAAGCTCTGCCGCAGGCTGGCGAGCGGCCAGGCGCCGCTATCCTTGAAGGCCGGCGGCCAATGCCGGTCGAGATAGCCGGCCCCGACCAACTCGTTCAGCAGCGCTTCGCCCTTCAGCGCGGCGATCACGCGGCCGCACAGAGTTTGGGCGGCACTCGCGTGGCCCGCCCCGAGGTCGTTGACTTTCAGCCGGTCCGGCGCCGTCGGCTCGAACAGCACGACAAAGCGGTATCCGCTCCACACCTCGTCCTTGGCCGCGGCTTCGGCCGCCTTTACTTCGCCCTGAACCTCGGCGCGGTGGGCGCGGTCGTATTCGGTGCCGAGGACGCCCTCGGCCACTTCGCTCGCGACCCGTCGCCAAGCGAGCCACAGCTCGACCGCCTCGCGCAATTCGCGCCCCGGCTTTTTTGCGCACCAGATCAAGGACGCCGGATAGAGGCGGGGCGAGCGCCCGCGCTCGCGCGTCCACCGCCCAATCCTCTCGGCGATCGCGTCGCCGTCGCGCCACTCGGTACCGGGGTCGAGTGGGACGAGAACCAGGCCTGGAGCATCGCGGATAGCCTCCCGCTCCTCCCGCAGGGGCACTACCGGGATGCTGGCCCCGCGTTCGAATTCGGCCTCGACCAACCGACGAACCGCCGGCAAAACGTCCGTCTCTTCGTCGAGTGATGCGCGCCGGTCGTTGACGACCTTTCGCAAGGTCGCCTGGTGTTAAATGACGTAGCCGTCGGTCCCGACCTTGCGGATGAAGAAGCTCGCAACTTCGAGCTTGCCGGCGGCGGTGTCGATCGTGGCGGTGTCGACCTCCGGCGGCTCGCCGAGCGCGAAGCGCAGCTCGGGCAGGTGCGCGACCGATCGGCGTCATGTGCGGGCAAAGCGGATGCGGCTGCCGGTGACGGTCACGATTGCTCCTGCGAGATCGGTCTCGCCGTGCCGTGAGAGAATTTGCGCCATCAAGGCAATTCTCGAAGGTGTGCGAAGGTCGGGGAGTCGGATGATCCCGGCATGGGCCGCACCACCGAGATAAACCAGGGTCCCGAAATCGGTATCGATCGTCACCAGGATACGCTGTTCCTCCGCGGCCAACCGGAGCAAGGCTGCGTCTCCGGGATCGGGCGAGAGTTCCCGCGCCTCGCGCACGTCGTGACCTTGGCCGCGGAGCCACTCGGCGAGCCGCCGCCCGGCACAACGGTCGACGAGAAACTTCACTCCCCGGACACCCTTACCGCCTCGATGCGATCGTTGGCGATCACCGCATGCGCATAGGCGAGACAGGCGCGGATGTCCGCCGGCTCCAGCTCCGGGTAGTCGTCGAGGAGACCCTCGACGGTTTCGCCCTGCGCCAGCAGGCTCAGGATCAACTCGACCGATATGCGCATGCCTCGGATGATCGGCTTGCCGCCGAAGATTGCGGGATCGGCAGTGATTCGTTCGAGTGGCGCGTCATCCATTTTGCCTGCTCCCCGGCATTCTACCTTCGCCCCGGAAGGGCCCGGTGTGTCCTGTCACAGGTATGTCCGACATAGCGAGCCCGCCAGCGGCAGCTCGCGTTCTCGAACCGCTTGGGACGCGTAATGCAGCGCCTCGGCGATGTCTTCCCGCTGCAAATCGGGATAGGCCGCGAGGATCTCGGGCTCGGTCATGCCGTCGCCGACGATCGCGACGACGGTCGCGACCGGGATGCGCAGGCCGCGCAGGCACGGCACGCCGCCCATCTGTCGCGGATCGACCATGATCCGGAGGAATCTCATCGGTCGCCGGCGGGCTACTCCAACGTCTCGAATTCGATCTTGCGCGCCTCGGTGACCATTTTCGAAGCGTCGAGGATCTCCAGCGAGACGAGATTGCCGTTCTCGGCATAGTCGAGAATGACGCCAGGCTTCTCCTCGTCGCTCTCGGCGATCGCGACATCCGCATTCAGGACGATGCTCAGCGCATCGGTTCTTGCGTCGTAAATGGCTTTCATGGGGTCAATCCTCCTACCTCACGCGGCGAGCCGCTCTGCGTATCGGCTCCTTTCCGACCATAGCGCGGGCACGACCTCATAGGCTTCGAGCGCTTCGATCACATCGCCGCCGACCTCGCGATCTCGATTGTTCAAAAAGGCATATGCCTGCGCTTCCATGCCGCGAGCCTCGCGTGTGTCTCCGAGCACGAACAGATAGCTCCCGATCGTATTCTTGTTCGGCGCGTTGATCGCCTGGACGATGCGCTCCGGAGCTTCCGCCGACCGCGAGATCAGAAAATCGATCGCGTGATCGTAACCGCTTCGCCCCGCCAGCTTGACCCGCGGACTGAAACGGATCTTGTGCTCGTCGAGGAATTCGCGAACATCCTCCCAAAAGAACCTCGACACGCGCGGCTGCGCGAGCACGAACATGTCGTTAACCGCGAGCATTGCCTGCACGAGCACATGCGTGCGCTGACCAAGATTGCGCGGCGACGCTTCTATTTGAAGGCGATTGCCGTCGAGCTGGACACCGAAACCGCGCAGCGCGCTTGCCAAGACGGCCTTGCGCTTGGGCGTCGTTAGCTCCAACCCGCCCGTGCGCAGGTCAGATAGGATGTAACCGTCGTCTGAGAGCACGATTTTGCCGTTCTGACGCACGGCATATACCTGGATGTGGTCGTTGTGCCGATCGAGGAAGGGTGTCGTCAGTTCGCAGGCGTCGCCGACGCTCTCCGCCGAGATCCCGCGGCGAAGCCACGCTACATACGCGTCGACGAGTTCCTGGCATTCTCCTTTGGTCATGCGAAGCCTGCTCGGAACGGTGGCGGGCGCTGAATATTGCAGAAGGAGCAAAAATCCTCGAAAGCGCGCCGGATATCCGCGGTATCAGGAAATTGGCCGGGATCGAGCGGCCGCGCCCATTTGTCGTCGTAGCCTTCGCGATAGACGTGAAGATGGGTACCGGGCAATCGAGCACCGTCGGGGTTGGTGTGAGGCGCGCCGTCGATATCGAGGCGCACGAGAACGACAACACGGCGGCCGCGCGTCTGGTAGCGGAGCTTCGACAACCGGAAAGTGCTGCGCCAGATGTCGAGTAGAAACCGCTCTCGTGGCACGCGTCCGACGTCGGCGCGCGTGATGCGGTCGATCCGCAGCTTCCCGAGAAGCGGCCTGAGGCGGTGCTGCAAGCGGCCGCGGTCGACCCTCAGCGTCGAGGCCTTTTTGTGGCTGACGCCTTCGGCGAGGTAAAGATCGATCAGCTCGTTGAAGGTCAGCGCCTTGCGGCTCGCCTGGCGCGCCGTCGCTGGATCGCGGCCGGCGGCGACCTCGCCGAGCAGCCGCTTAGCCTCGGCCCGCGCCGTCTCGGGCGTCCACGGCGAACCGTGCTTGCCGATCGTCAGCTTGCGTAACGGCGCAGCACGTCCGCCGCCGACGCGGTAGTGCAGGATGTCGCTTTTGCCGCCACCTTTCCGACGGATTGGCCGCGGCCGGCAACGCGGAGGCCGTCCTCTGGGACACCGAGATCAGGGGCTTCGGGGTCCGCGCAGGGTTTCCAAACTCTGGCTCCGCCAGTCTAGGTTCGAAATCCAGCTCCTCCAGCCACCGTTTTCGATAGGTTAGAAGACGAAGTGCGACGGCTCTGCGTCCGGGGTATCACCAGGGTATCACCATCCGGAACATGAGAAACTCGGCAGAGGCGATAGCGGAGAGCAAACGGACCCGTCCCACCGGAAAGCTGGTCTTCCCTACCGGCATCGACAGGGACGCGCCGTGAGAGCCCAAACGGCGACAGGTTCGTGGTGGCGGCCATGCACCTTCTGCGCCGGCAAGCCATCTAGCCCCGCGCAATGGGATCGAGAACCTATACGCTTCTGAGCCTGCTTCCGACCCTCCGGCGCGTTCGGTCGTCGCAGTGCGACGCCGGGGTTTTCCCAACGCAGCTGGTCGGGCCCTCCCGTCGGGGATGCTCGCATCGGAGCCGCTGAGAACTTATATTGACGCTCAAAGCCCCGGTGGCATTCGAGATCCGATATGGCTGGACAACCTTCAATCGACGGCGGTGCTGCTGGAAGGGAAGCCGCCATTATTCAGACGCTGGTTAAGGAAGCTGCTGAACCAGCTGGGTTTCGTGTCTTTGAGCTTAGGTTCGGCGACGACTCTACGGGAATGCCAGCTGTTTGGATTTCCTTCTTTCTTGATCCTGAGTATCCAACAAATAAAACGGATATTGATGCCTTAACAAACATTAGCCGTGCCGTAAAATCACGTTTATTCGAAGAAGGAATAACCCGCGTTCCATATATCCGCTTCCGCGATCAACGGAAGGCGGCCGGCTAGTCGTTGCCTCTCCCACAGGATCTTCTGAGCCAAGCCAAGCACTTGGCGTCGCGAGAGCCCAAAAGGCCTCGACAGGCTAGTTTGAGGCGAGCGGTATCAACGGCCTACTACGCCCTGTACCACCTGCTCGCGGCGGCCGGCGCGCGCTTGATGGCGCCCGCGAATCCCGCCGGATTGCGCGATAGAGTCCAGCGGGCGTTCATTCACGAGGAAATGAAAAGGGTATGCGAACAATTCCGGAAAGGCAACCTCAATAACCTATCGCCAGCTCTACAAGAACTAATTTAGATCCGGCTCTTGCTGCGATAGCGGACGCTTTCGTTGAGCTACAGGAGGCGCGACATACGGCAGATTACAATGTATCAGATAACTTTACTAAGCCAGATGTCTTGGCAAAAATTGCTCTCGTGGAGCAGGCATTTCTTGACTGGCGGCGGGTGCGAGGCACGCTGAATGCGAACGTCTTTCTTGCCGCGCTCTTGCTTCAAAAACAATGGCGCTCTTCTTCCTAGTTGCCCACCGGCGTTGCCGACCCGCCAGGGATGAAAGGCAAATTCCCGAGCCACCCGCCGGCGCAGCCGCGCGTCGCCGATGTCTTCGAATAACCGCCGCCATACCCGGTGCGGCCGGGTGGGGCACTCGACGACCGCAACTCGGCACCGTGGCACTGTCGGCATCGCACACCTGATGGGCGGGTGGCAGAAATCGAGCGGCCGCGGCGCCGGCGCCTTACAGGCCCAGCGAGCGATCGGCAGCTGGCGGCATCGTCGCCTTATTCTCGTCCGGATCGAAGGCTATCCTGCCAGGTGTGATCGGGATCGCCTCGGCTTCGTTCGGCCGCGCGGCCGGTTTCGCGGTTCCCGGAAGCTTCCCTGATCGTCCGATTTAATTCCCTGCAAGGATGAATTATTTCCCTGTTCGCCGCGGGAATTGTCCCCCTAAGCGGCTGATTTACATGCTAATCTTCGGTCTGCACGGCGATTTTTCCGTGTTATTTTCGCTGTTACGGGAATTTCGGCCGGGTCGGTCAGGCCGGCCGCCGCGGCGCGGCTGCGACCCGGCGGCGCGTTGAAAGCCGGGCGTGAGGCGCCACATCGTCGGCGCCTCACTCGGCTCGCGGAGCATGACCGCCTCGTTCCACTTCACGGATCCTCTTGTCGCCTTGGAGGACGTGCATCTGACCTTGTCCGGCCCCGCCGGACCGGTCGACATCCTGCGCGGCATCGGGCTCGAGATCGCCGCCGGCGAGACGGTCAGCCTGGTCGGCCCCTCGGGCTCTGGAATGACGAGCTTGGATCATGGTGATGGCGGGGATCGAACGGCCGAGCTCCGGGCGCGTAGCGATCGGGGGATCGCCAACATGCTGGAGCGGCCGGGTCAAGATCGGCCGGACGGCGATGCAGAGGCCGTAGCCAAGCTCGTCAAACATATTAACGCATGCCTTATTCCAGTGAACAAGAGGATAACAGGCTCTTGGCATTGGCTGAAATGATGCACGCGCTAACGTACGAGATCCTCCGGCGGTCTTCGGCGCGTCCGAACTCCGGCGACGGCCCTTCGGAGCGCGATCCCGAGTAGCGTGTTCTCGCCGCCACGCTGCGCGAGGGGCGACCGCATCGCGCTCGGCGGGCGACCGGCGGCAGGCAGCATCGTCGCCCTATTCTTGTCCGGATCGATGGCTATCATGCGGGGCAGGATCGGGATCGTCTCGGCTTTAGCCAACTCGGTATTCGCCTTCTGCTTCCGCCGTGACCGATCCGCCGCTGCCCCGCCGCAACGCCGAGCCCATATCGCCGCTACGGGCGATTTTATCGATTGTGGAATTCAATATGCTTATATCGCAACGAACGATCGGTTTCCCTGCCACTTCCCTGCCGGCCGCCGCGGCAGGGAAAAGACCTTCCCTGCCAGCCGCCGCCAAATCGCCGCAACCGATTGATATGACCAGATTGTGGGCCGCCGCCGGCGATTTTTTCCCTGGCGGAGGGTTCCGGCAGGGAAAAAAGCCTGTCGGTTCGGGCCGGACTGGCCACGCGGCGCGGCCGCGACCCGAGGGCGCGTTGAACGCCGGGCGTGCCGTGCCATATCGTCGGCCAATGTGCCTGCGTTGCGGGGAGCCATCACCACCTTGTTCGATACGGTCGCCCCGCTCGTGGCACTCGACGACGTGCATCTGACCTTGTCCAGCCCCGCCGGACCGGTCGACATCCTGCGCGGCATCGGGCTCGAGATCGCCGCCAGCGAGACGGTCAGCCTGGTCGGCCCCTCGGGCTCGGGGAAGACCAGCCTGATCATGGTGGTGGCGGGCATCGAACGGCCGAGCTCCGGGCGCGTAGCGATCGGCGGCAACGACCTCGGTGCGCTGGGCGAGGATGGGCTCGCCCGGCTGCGCCGCATCGCCATCGGCATCGTGTTTCAGAGTTTCCACCTGATCCCGACGATGACGGCGCTCGAAAACGTCGCGATCCCGCTCGAGCTGGGCGGCCGGCGCGACGCTTTCGCCGCCGCCGCAGAGGGGTTGGCCGCGGTCGGTCTGCAGCATTGCCAGGGCCACTATCCGGCCCAGCTTTCGGGCGGCGAGCAGCAACGGGTGGCGATCGCCCGCGCCTTTGTCGCCGGTCCGAAACTGCTGCTGGCCGATGAACCGACCGGCAATCTCGACCGCGCCACCGGCCGGTTGGTGATGGATTGCCTGTTCGAGCATCGGGCGCGGCACGGCGCAACCCTGCTGCGGATCACCCATGATCAGGAGCTCGCCGAACGGCGCGGGCGGCGGGTGCGCGTGGTGCACGGCCGCATCGTCGAGGATCGATGCGTTCTACCGAAGCACCTCGGCGGCCGGCGGCGGGCGCCCTGAACCCGGCCGTGAGCGGCTATGCCCTGCGCCTGGCGGGTCGCGAACTGCGCGGCGGCATCCGGGGGTTGCGGGTCTTTCTCGCCTGCCTGGTTCTGGGGGTGGGTGGGGTTGCCGGCATCGGTTCGCTGGCCGCTTCGGTCTCCGCCGGGATCGCCCTGAATGCCCGCGAGTTGCTCGGCGGCGACGCCGAGGCGCGACTTGCCAATCGTCCGGCCGATGCGGCCGAGCGCGCGTTTTTGGAGCGCAGCGGACGGGTTTCCGAAACCGCCGCGCTGCGGGCGATGGCGCGCAGCCGAACCCGCGCCCGGCACACGCTCATTTCACTCACGGCGGTCGATGCCGCCTATCCGCTCTACGGCAAGGTCATTCTGAAGCCGGCGCAGAACCTCGCCACGGCGCTTGGCCGCGTGAACGGGGTCTTCGGCGCGGCGGTCGATGCAGCGATCCTCGACCGGCTCGACCTCCGGCTCGGCGACAGCCTCGAGGTGGGCAGTGCCGTTCTGCAGGTCCGCGCCGCCATCGAGCGCGAGCCCGATGCCGCCGACATGGGCTTCACCCTTGGACCGACGATGATGATATCCGCCGCCGCCCTTGGCGAGACCCGTCTGATCCGGCCGGGAGCCCTCCTCACCTATCATTATCGGCTGAGGCTGCCGGCGGATACCGATGCCGACCGCTGGGCGGCGACGGCGCGCGCCGCCTTCCCCGAAGCCGGCTGGGAGATCCGCACCTTTGCCGCGGCGTCGCCAGGGCTGCAGCATCTGATCGATCGGGTCGGGCTCTACCTTTCGCTGGTCGGGCTGACGACCCTGCTCGTCGGCGGCGTCGGGATCGGCAATGCCGTCGGCTTTCATGTCGCCGGCAAGACCGCCGCAATCGCGACGTTGAAATGCCTCGGAGCATCTAACCGGCTGGTCTTTGCCGCATATTTCACCGAAATCATGGCGGTTGCGGGCGCCGGGATCGCGCTTGCCCTGGTGCTGGGCGGCATCGTCCCGATCGCGGTGGCGCCCCTCCTCGCGAAGGTGCTGCCGGTCCCGGCCCGGCTCGGCCTCTATCCTCGGCCGCTGGCGCTGGCCGCGCTCTACGGCTGGTTGACGACGCTCGTCTTCTCCTTGGGGCCGCTCGCCGCGATCGGGCGGGTCACGGCCGCGGCGCTGTTCCGCAATGTCGTCGCCCCGGAGCCGTCGCGCACCCCGCTGCTACCGTCCACGGCGACCGCCGGATTGGCTCTCGTCCTCGGCGCGCTGGTGGTCGCCGCCACGCCCGAGCACGCCATTGCCTTGTGGTTCGTCGGCGGCGCCGCCGCGGCATTTGCCTTGTTCCGGTCGATCGCCGCCGGGATCGTCGCCGCCGGCCGCCGGCTCCGGCGGCCGCGGCACCCGATGCTGCGCTTGGCGCTCGCCAACCTCTGTCGTCCGGGCGCCCCGACCCGGCCGGTCGTCCTGTCGCTCGGTCTCGGACTGAGCGCCTTGGCGGCCATTGCTCTGGTCGAGGGCAACCTCGCGCGCGAGATCGAGGCGCGCATTCCGGAAGAGGCGCCGGCGATTTTCTTCATCGACATTCAGCCGGACCAACTCGCCGGTTTCGAGGCGCTCGTGCGCGGGATCCCCGCTGCCCGCCTCAGAGAGGTGCCGATGATGCGCGGCCGCATCACCCGGCTAAACGGCACGCCGGTCGAGCGCGCCGCGGTGGCGCCGGACGCCCGCTGGGTGTTGAACGGCGACCGCGGGGTAACCTATGCGGCAAATCTGCCGGCGGGCTCGCGGCTCGCCGCGGGCCGTTGGTGGCCGTCCGACTACCGCGGGCCGCCGCTCGTCTCGTTCGACGCCGCCCTCGCCCGCGGCATGGGGCTCGCCGTCGGCGATACGCTCGGCGTCAACCTCCTCGGCCGCGAGATCACCGCCCGGATCGCCAATCTGCGCGACATCGATTGGCAGCGGCTCGGCATCAACTTCGTCATGGTGTTCGCGCCCGGAACCTTCGAGGCGGCGCCGCAGACCCACCTCGCCGCGGTCTATCTGCCGACCGACCGCGCGGATCGGCTGGTGCAGCGTGTAACCGAAGTCTATCCCAATGTTTCGGCGATCGATGTCCGCGAGGCGCTGGCCGCAGTCGACCGTGTTTTCGCGATGATCGGCGCCGCCGTGCGCCTCACCGGACTCTCGGCCGTCGCCGCCGGCGCGCTCGTCCTCGGCGGGGCGATCGCCGCCGGCCATCACCGTCGCGTCTATGATGCGGTCGTGCTGAAGGTGCTGGGCGCGACGCGCGGCGCGCTCATCAGCGCCTATCTCTGCGAGCACGGTCTGCTTGGTGCGCTCTCGGCCGTGGTCGGTGGGGCGCTCGGCACGCTGGCCGCCTATGTCGTCGTGACCCGCCTCTTGGAGAGCGATTGGTCGTTCCTGCCGGTCCCGCTGTTGTGGACCACGGCGGCCGCCACGTTCCTCGCGCTCGCCCTTGGCATCGCCGGCACCTGGCGCGCGCTCGGCGCTGCGCCGGCCGCCTACCTGCGCAACGAGTGAACCGCGCAAATGTATTGAAACGATCCCTTTTTGTGCCAATATGCGGGGCGCGAGGAAGAGCCTCGCTCTCAGGTGTCCTCATTGGAGGGGCTAAATGGCTCTCGGTTCGCAGCCCCGCTGGACGGTACGTTCGGCGGATGCCCAGGTCGGCATCGATGTCGGTCTGCGGGACTATATGCTGCGCGTCTACAACTATATGGCGTCGGGGCTGGCGCTGACCGGCATCGTCGCCTATGTCGCCGCCGCCTCCGGATTCTACGAGTCTCTCAGACACACCCCGGTGATCTGGCTGGTGATGCTGGCGCCGCTCGGGCTCGTCATGCTGATGAGCTTCGGCATCAACAAGATGACCTTCAGTACATTGCAGCTCGTCTTCTGGCTCTATGCCGGCCTCATGGGGCTGTCGATGGCGTTTATCTTCCTGGCCTTTACCGGGACCAGCATCGCTCGCGTATTCTTCATCACGGCGGGGACCTTTGCCGGGATGAGCCTTTACGGCTACACGACGCGACGCGACCTGTCGCAATTCGGCTCGTTCCTGTTCATGGGGCTGATCGGCATCATCATCGCGTCGCTGGTCAACATCTTTCTCGTGTCATCGGCCTTGCAGTTTGCGATTTCGGTCATCGGCGTCGTTGTCTTCACCGGGCTGACGGCATATGATACGCAGCAGATCAAGGAGATGTATTACGCGGCCGACGATGGCGAGATCGCCGGCAAGAAGTCGATCATGGGCGCGCTGCGCCTCTATCTCGACTTTATCAACCTGTTCATGATGCTGATGCAGCTGCTCGGCACCCGCCGCGACTGAGCCCTGACTCAAAATAAATCAATTTATTTCAAGCTTACATCGTCATTCGCGCGCCAGCGGGAATCCAGGGTCGAAGTCCCGTCGCTTGCCCTGGCCCCCCGCTTTCGCGCGGGAGACGAGTAACTTGTTGATCCAACGTGTGTCATTTTCGGTCGGGCTCTGAACCAAGCCTGAGACATCATTAAAGCATTCTCACGGCCGGACACTGCCTCCGGCCGATTTTTTGTCAAATGAGCCCGATCGCCGGATCCTCGGCGGCGATGAACCAGAAATCGCCGTCGCCGGGCGAAACGACCGGAGCCAGGGTGCCGCCGGCACCCCTTTCGAACGCGCTGTAACCGAGTCCTGCAAGAAAACCAAAGGCGTCGACGAGCCGATCGCCGGCGCGCGCGAGATGTTCCTCTGAAAGCTCGAGCAGGAGGCGCGGTCGAAACCGGCGCAGTGCGTGCTCCGCGCCATGCAGCAGGCGAAGTTCCCAGCCCTCGATATCGGCTTTGATGAAATCGAGCCGTTCCGGCGCCAGTATCTCGACGACGGCGTCGATTGTCGTCAGCGGCACCAATTCCTGAGCGACCGCCGGCCATCGCCCGCTCGGCATCCCCAGATGGGCTAGGCCGAAGGCGAAGCTGCCGCGGCGCTTGACCGGCAGGCTCATCATCGTCAGCCCGGGAGCGGCGCCCAGCGCCATCGGCAGGACGGTGACGTTGGCCAGGCCGCGCAGCCAGACGACGGAGCGCAGGATCGAGCGCGCATAGCTGCCGGGCTCGAATGCGTATACCCGGCCACGAGCGGCAGCCCGCGCGAACAGCTTGGTGTACTGTCCAGCGTGCGCACCGATGTCGAAAACGACGGCATCGCTGGGGATCAATTGTGCGAAGGTCGAGACCAAGGCCCGATGATGCTGCTTGGCCGCAGCCTTGAACAGGTGGGCGAGAAAGCTGCCCGACAGCCGCCACCGGTAGGGTTCGAGGCGCACCGCCGCCAAGCCGCCGCGCTCGGCCGTGTTTTCGGCATCTGCCGATCGGATGGTCATTTCCCGCAGGATCGTTGGTCGCTTGCTTCCGAAGGCTCGACCGCTATAGTCGCCGCCGTCCCAGTCTGTCGAGGGCGCAGATGCCGTTACCACCGCGCATCGCCTGGACCACCGTCCTGATCCTCGCAATCTTGCTCGCGGGGTCCGGCCGCGCCGCGGAATTCATCGATTCCGCGGGGCGCCGCGTCGCGGTGCCGGATCGGGTCGAGCGGATCATGCCCGCCGGCATGGCGACCGCGGTGCTGATCTTCAGCTTGGCGCCGGAAAAATTGGTCGGCTGGAGCCAGCCCTTATCGAGCGCCCAGCGGGCTTACCTGCCAGCCAAATACGCGAGACTGCCGACGATCGGCGAACTCGCCGGAGCGGACCCCGCCGCGGCGGCGGCCGAGGTCGCCCGGTGGCGTCCCGATCTGATCATCGATAGCGGCGCCGTGACGCCGCAAGCCGCGGCGCTGGCCGATCGCGTCGAGCGCCAAACCCGGGTCCCCTACCTCGTGCTCGACGGCGGCATCCAGCGGACGCCCGAGATGTTGCGCAGCCTCGGCACGGTCCTCGGCGTCGGCGATCATCGGCTTGATGTCGCCAGCTACGCCTTTCATGCGATCCAGTACCTGCGCGGCAAGCTATTGATCCAATCGGCGGACAACCGGCCGCGGGTTTATTACGGGCGCGGCCGCGACGGGCTGACGACCGGTCTTGCCGGCTCTCTGGTCGCGGCGGGCATCGATCAGGCCGGCGCCATCAACGTCGCAGCGGGACTTGGCCCTGGCGAATTGAAGAGGGTCACGCGCGACGAGATCTTCGCCTGGAACCCGGACGTCGTCATCGCCGAAGACCGCAGCTTTTACGACGCGTTGCGGCGCGATCCCGGATGGCGCGGCTTGGCCGCGGTGCGGGCGCAACGCGTCTTTCTGGGGCCGGCGCAGCCGTTCGGCTGGATCGACAACCCGGCCGGGGTCAACCGGATGGTGGGCCTCTATTGGCTCTCCGACCTGTTCTACCCGACGACGCTGGAGGAGGATTTGCGTACCAATGTGCGCGACTTCTACCAGACCTTTTACGGTGTCGCGCTGACCGACCGCCAAATCGATGCGCTGCTCCGGCCGGCGATACCGAGTGCGCTGGCGACGCAAGGCGCGGCAAACGTATCGCTGTTCGGAGCCGAGCCGACGCCGGAGCCGGAGCTCTCGCCGCGGGCGATGCCGGGAACCGGTCCGTCGCTCCCGCTTAGGCCGCCCGGGCGCGGCGGTCTCCAGGCGAAGCCGCCGCAGGGATCGGCGAACCCGTAACCAAGCGGCGCGGCCGACCGCTATGATTTGGGTGCGCGGATAAAGCACATGACGCCCTGCACCGGGGTCCAGCACAGGATCGCGTGGCCCGTCGGGTTGTCGGTGCGGCGCAGGATCTTGTCGGGCGGGACGGGCACCCAGTTCTTGCCGAGCAGCGCCTCGTAGTGGTCGTGGACGATCCGGTACTCGGTCTGGCGGCAATCCGAGATCGAGCAGCACGAGACGCCCGTGCCGGGCTGGAGCAGGGTGCGGAACCACGCCGCCCAGGCCGGGTTCG
The DNA here is from genome assembly GCA_963772295.1 of uncultured Alphaproteobacteria bacterium. GTDB lineage: Bacteria > Pseudomonadota > Alphaproteobacteria > ATCC43930 > CGMCC-115725 > AP-15. The sequence goes on along the minus strand of CAVYWO010000012.1, from coordinate 184,716 downwards.
CATTGGGCGGCGGTGCCGCAATCGCCGGGGTCGCGGCGCCGAAGATGATCGGTAGCGCAATGGCGAGGCCTCTCGGTCTCCGTGCGCGATCGCATGCCACAGCTCACACTCCCTTGTACCGCGGATTGGTGCGTTTTCCGTTTGGATCGACCCAGTTTCGAACTTGTTCATCGCCGAGCCCGCCCATCCTCATCGCCCGCGCTGGCCACCCCCGGACGGCCGGCCCTGGCGGGCCGTTCCGGGGGCGCGGGTGAACGGTGTAAGAGATGGCTGCACCTTAGCGCAAATAGCCCATAGCCTCGCTTCGCGCACCGCGACGCTCGCGCCGTCAACCGAAGCGGGCAGGAGCGAACGGCCCGATCTCGATCGGCGGCCGCCGCCCGGCCACCAGATCGGCAACGATCTTGCCGGTCATCGGCGCTGCGGTCATGCCGACATGACCGTGCCCGAAGGCGTAGATCACATCCGGAGAGGCCCGCGAGCGCCCAAGCACCGGCAGCGAGTTGGGCAAGCTCGGTCGGTGCCCCATCCACACCGAGAGGCGGTCGTCGGAAGGCGCGACAGCGAGGCCCGGCAGCATCCGGCGGCCTTGTTCGAGCAGAATGCGGGCGCGCCGCCAATCGGGCGGTGCGTGAAGGCCGGCGAGTTCGACGGTCCCGGCAAAACGCAACCCGGTCTCCATCGGCGTCGCCACAAACTTGCCGTCGGCGTCGGCCGTCGGGATGCGCGGCACGACTTCGGGGTCCCGGATCATCAAATGATAGCCGCGCTCGGTTTCGAGCGGGATGCGATCGCCGAGGGCGGCCGCGAGCGGCTTTGACCACGCGCCCGCGCAGATGATTGCGGCGTCGGCGGGGATCTCCCCGCGATCGGTGCGGATTGCGGCAAGTCGGCTTCCTTCGAGCCGGAAGCCCGATGCACGCGCCCGCTCAAGCCTGCCACCGGCGCCAAGAAATCCGGCGAGCAAGCGCTCGACCAGAGCGAGCGGGTTTGAGGTGTGGCCATTTTCGCGGACCAGCATCCCGCAGACGTACTCGCGCGACAGACCGGGTTCGAGCCGGCGCAATTCATCGCCGTCGAACGCGTCCACGGCAACCCCGTTCTCTCGCCGAAGTTCCCAGGCAAGCCGATCCCTTTCGAGGCCTCGCGCCGAACGATAGACGTAGAGATGCCCGCGCTGGTGAACGAGATCCGCGGCGCCGGCCTCCTGCGCCAGCGGCAGCAGCGTTTCGAGGGTCGGGCCAAGCAAAGGACGCAAGGCGCGGGCTTGGGCGTGCACTTTCTTCAAGGTGCCGGCGCGGATAAAGCGGACCAGCCACGGTGCCAGCGTCGGCAGATAGGCCCAGCGCAACGACAGCGGGCCAAGCGGGTCGAGAAGCCACCGCGGCAGGTCGCGGAGGATGCCCGGCATCGACATCGGGGTCACCGACGAGCCGTTGAAGGCGCCGGCATTGCCGAATGAGGCGCCGTGGCCGGGTTCGCCTGCCTCGACCACGCACACGTCATGGCCGTCGCGCTGCAGCCAGCTCGCCGCGCACACGCCAACCATGCCGGCGCCGATCACCCTAACCCGGGTCGCGGCCATCGCGGTCTCGTTCCATATACGGCGCACCATTCATAGCAGCGTCGGCGAAGCGCCGGCCTCCGAAATGCCGCGCCGGAGCGGATTTGGCCCGCCGCCCGCGTGCGACCGCCGATCGGCCTCGAACCGGCGTCGACGTGAATTGGCGATCTTCGCCCGCTCGCGATAGGTCTTGGTTAAATTAACGATGAAGAACGATAAATTAACTACAAAAATGCGATAATTGTGGAGCGTTGAGATGTTATTGAGAAGATAGAAGAGAGCCCAATTGATTTGAGAATTGATGTGACAAGGAGCGTGCATGCACGCGGCGGGTTCAGCAGAGCGGTTGGCCGCCGTGTTAATCCTGTGACGAGCTGTGTTCGGCCAACCGCGAGCACCATCAGCCGGGCGGCAGGCGCGGGCGCCGTCCTTACCCGCCAACCCCGACCGCGATCTCTCCCGGTTCGAAGATGTGGCGAGTGACGATCGTGCTGCCGCCGAACAACATTCGTCGATGGACGGTCCGCCGCAAAGCTGCCGTCCTGAGCGCGGTCGCCACGAGTAAGATCACGCGCGAGGAGGTCTGTCGCCGCTATCAAATATCTATGGAGGAGTTTCTTTCCTGGCAGCGCGCCTACGAAAGCTTTGGCCTGCCCGGCTTACGCACGACCCGCCTGCAACAGTATCGGCGCACGACCGGGCCCGGCCGGCGCCGTTGACCGCCGTTGCGCCCGGCCTGCTTCAGCCGTCATCGAACGGCACAACGAGCACGTTGCAGGCGAGCGAGCCGACGAGTTCGCGCAATTCCTCGGGCCGACCCTCGTCGGCACTGCCTTCGAGCACCACAAGCCGGCAGTCGAGGTCGACGATCCGTTGCCGCAGGGCAGCGGGTTCGGTCGCCGCGGTTTCGGTTTGCAGGCTTACCGAATGGCCTTCCAGCAGCCCCGAAACCCATGCTGCGAACGGATCCGCGCCGGCGAGATCGGGCGGACCCGCTACCGTCAGGGCCGCTTTAGAGATACCGGCAATTTGCGCTGCGATTTCGAGGATCCGCGCCGATTGAGGACCGCGGCGTCGCAGCAGCGCAAAGATCGAGCCGCCGCTTTCCCATTGTCGCTTCGCCAACAAGAGTGGCCGAGCAATGGTCGCGGTCAATGACCACCAGCGAGAGGCGACGCGGAAATAAGCGCCGACCGGACGGGTCGTGACGCCGGCGACGACGAAGTCCTGCTCACCGCCGAGCCCCGCGGCTGCAAGTGGGCCGCGCACCACCTCGAACGACCACGAGAGACCGCGCCGGTCTGCCACCGCCGCGAGTTCGCGCCGCGATCGCTCGGCGAAGGCGCGGAAATGATCTTCGATATGATCCTTGGTCAGCGGACCAAGCCCGGTGGCAAGCGTGACCTGACGGGCGAAGGGGAGGCCGGCGAAACCGATGAGCTCTTCGTCTTCGATAAACACGCCGTGCAATGGGACCTGCCAACGCGCCGCCAAGCGGGCCGCGGTATCGATCGCGGCAGCGGTCTCCGACACGGCGTCGAGCGAAACCACGACCCGCTTGATCGGCTGCGTCATTTTCTCGCCTCCGTTCCGGCGACGTTGCGCGCCAGCTGCGCCGCTTTCGCGGCGAACGCGTCGAGCCGGGCGGCGATGCGGTAATTGAGCGTATCGGGCGGGTAATTGCCGTCGGCATCGGGCTCGCCGGCAGGAATACCGGTCAGCAAGCTCAACCCTTGATCGACGCTCTCGATCAAGATAATTCGGAACCGGTCCGCTGCCGCCGCGGCGACCACATCTTGGCGCAGCATCAGGTGGTTGAGGTTGCTTGCCGGGATCAGCACACCTTGCTGCCCGGAAAAGCCGGTGATGCGGCACGCGTCGAAGAACCCTTCGATCTTCTCGTTGACCCCGCCGATCGCCTGGATTCGGCCGTGCTGGTCGACGGAACCGGTCACCGCGAAGGATTGATTGATCGGCGCGTCCGCGAGCGACGACAACAGGGCGAAGAGCTCGGCAGCCGAGGCGCTGTCGCCCTCGACCCCGCTATAGGACTGCTCGAAGACCAGACTTGCGTTGAGCGAGAGCGGCCGGGTTTTGCCAAAGCGGCCGCCGAGAAAACCGCTAAGGATCAGCACACCTTTTGAATGCAGCGGGCCGCCGAGCTCGACCTCGCGCTCGATGTCGACGACCTCGCCGCGGCCGAGCCGAACGCTGGCCGTAATCCGGCTCGGATTGCCGAAAGCGAGACCGCCAAGCGAGACGACCGAGAGCCCGTTGACTTGCCCTATCTGTTGTCCTTCGGTTTCGATCCGAATCGTCTTGCGGCCGATCTCCTCTTGCAGTCGCCGATAAACCCGGTCCCCGCGGCGGAATTGGGCGTCGATCGCTCGCTGCACTTCGGCAGCGGTGACGACTTGCTTGCCAGCACCGACCGCGACTTGGTCGGCCTCCTGCAGCAAATCGACGATCCCGCGCCACCCGGTCGACAGCCGGTCGGCGTCGCCGACGACTTCGGGATGCGTGCTCGATCGCGCGCGCGACTGCGCTGCGATCGAACGAGAACAGCTTCTCCCGCCGCACCACCCCGGCGATGAAACGGGCGTATAGCAGGGTCGTTTCCGGCGTGCGCTCGACCCGATCGTCGAAATCGGCCGCGATCTTGAACAGTTCCTTGAAGTCGTCGTCGGCGGCGCTGAGGACGTAATAGAGGAGTGGTGGGCCCAGCAATATCACCTTGACATCGAGCGGGATCGGCTCCGGCTGCAGCGAGACCGTGCTGGCGAGGCTCAGCAGCTGCTCCAGGCTTTCGATGCGGATCTCGCCGGCATTGAGCGCGCGCTTCAGCGAGGCCCAGCCATAATACCCGGTCAGCAGCCGCTGCGCGTCGAGCACGAGATAGCCGCCATTGGCGCGATGCAGCGCACCCGGCGTCAAGAGATCGAAATCGGTAACGAGAGTTCCGAAACGGGCGATGTGCTCGACCCGGCCGACCAGAGTTTGATGTGTGGGGTTATCCTCATAAACCACCGGGGCGCCATGCTGCGCACCGTTGTCGACAACGACGTTCACCTGGTAGCGGCGGAACCGGGCCCCGGCGATGGCTTCTTCAAAGGCGGCCGGGCTCGGCATGCCCTCGTGCGGCTGCGCCGGCGGCAGAAAATCGTCGGCATTCTCTTTGATGTCGTGCTCGACGGCATCGAGATACGACGCGACCTCGGGGAGATCGCGATAACCGGTCCGCAGCTCGTTCATCATCAATGCGATCGCGGCCCCGGTCGTTTCGCGGTTGAGCGCGCGCACGGCCTCGCGATGCTCGCGCTCCGACTGCGGCACCTTCTGCATGACCGCTTCGAGCTCGCTCTGAACCTCCTCCAAGTCGTGTTGAACCCGGTCGCGCTCGGACTCGGGCAGGGCCTCGAACATCTCCGGCGTCAGCACCTGGCCCTGGCGCCGCGGCGCCAGGGCCAGGCCCATCGGCGTTCGCAACATGGCGATGCCTTGTAGCTCGGCGCGCCGCTGCAGCTCGCCAAAGGCGTGCTCATTTCGCCCCCTGAACTGCTGGTCGATCACCTCGCGGCGTGCGCGGTAGTCGTCGCGCTCAAAGGCGGCCGGCAGCGCGGCGCGCAATTCTTCGACGAGCCGCCGCATCGCCTCGCACAGGCCGCTGGCGCGCCCCGACGGCAAGCGTAACCGGCATGGCTTCGCCGGATCGGTAAAGTTGTTGACATAGCACCAATCGGGCGATGTCGGCGCGGTCTCGGCCTGAACCCGCAACAGACCCTCGACAATGGTGTGCTTGCCGGTCCCGCTCGGTCCAAGAGCATAGATGTTGTAGCCCTTGCGCCGCATCTGAACGGCGAATTCCACCGCGTCGACTGCGCGGTCCTGGCCGATCGGCCGCGACGGCTCTTCGAGTTCGCTGACGAGCTCGAACGGCAACTCGCTCGGGTCGCAGCGCCGATAGAGGAGCGCCGCGGGAAGCGGGCGCCCGGGCTCGGCAGCGGGGGCGCCGTCGCCATCCGGGCCCGGCTGGCGATCGCCTTTCGATAGTTCGGTGGCGCCCAAATCCCTGCCCTCCAAACGCCCTGCCAGGCTCCTTGCCATTCTGGCGCGTGTTCGATCTGCGCCAGGCCGCCGGCTGCCCTCACCCGGTCGTGGCGCTGCGACCCAGGCGATCGAGCCGCAGCGGCAACGGGCTTCCGAGCCACAGCGCGTGGCGGCCATGGTCGGCCACCGCATCATCGGTGATCGGATGGACAAGAATGTCGAGTCCGTCGCGGTTCAACATCAGCCACGGCACCAGCCGCGAAAATTCATCGATCGCGAATGCCACCTGGTACATGGCGACCGGGTGCGGGCCGACCGGCTCGTCGTGCCAGCTGCCAAGACGTGCGGCAAAGCGCTCGCCGATCCCGGCACGCAGCCGCTCCGCCTTCTGTCGCGTCGCCGGGTCATAATAGACATGTGCGTGGTAGCCGCTGATTTGTCCAGCTTCGACAAACCTTTCATCCATGATCGCCTCCACCGCGGATTGGCATCGTCGTGGCGCCGCTGCCGAGGGCCCGCTGCATCAATACGACGTCGACCCAATCGCCGAATTTGGCGCCGACCGCCGGCAGCAGGCCGACCCAGGAAAACCCGAGCGCGCGATGGAGCCCGATCGACGGCCATTGATCGCTGCCGCCGATAACGGCCACCATCTGCCGGCAGCCAAGCTTGGTGCAGACCTCGACGAGGGCGCCAAGCAGCGCTCGCCCAGTCCCGCGGCCGACCTCCGCGTGGTCGAGATAGATCGAGTCTTCGACCGTGAAGCGGTAGGCCGAGCGCGTCCGGTAAGGGCTTGCATAGCTGAAGCCGACGACCAGCCCGGCCCGCTCCGCAACCAGGTACGGCAGCCCGCGGCCGAGGATCTCGCTCCGTCGCCTGGAGATCTCGGCAGTATCGGGCGGGACTTCCTCGAACGATGCGGTCCCTTGCAGGACATGATGGCGATAGATTGCCGCAATTCGCGCGACATCGGCCTCCTCGGAGGGCCGGATCGAGATGCCGCTTGGCATTCGGATGGCGATACCGGATTAGATCACCCGCTTCGGCTTGCCGTCGAGATAGGCCGCGATGTTCGCGACGACCTGCGGGTAGGCGCTCCGATAATTCTCGGCAGTGACATAGCCGACATGCGGTGTCAGCAGCACGTTGCGCGCCCGGCGCAGCGGGTGACCGGCCGGCAGCGGCTCGCGGTCATAGACATCGAAGGCGGCATAGCCCAGCCGGCCGTCTTCGAGCGCCTTGATGACCGCGGCGCTGTCGACGATCGGCCCGCGCGAGGTATTGACGAGGATCGCGCTGCTTTTCATCAGCGCGATCTCGTCGCGGCCGATGAGGCCGCGGCTGCGCGGGCTCAGCACCAGATGTACCGAGAGGATATCCGAGCGGCGGAGCAGCGCCTCCTTGCCGACATATTCGACGCCGATTGCCGCGGCGCGTTCGGCCGTCAAGTTCTGGCTCCAGGCGATCACGGTCATGTCGAAGGCGAGGCCGACCCGCGCGACCGCGGCGCCGAGCCGCCCGAGGCCGAGCAACCCGAGCGTCTTGCCGGCGATGCGGTGGCCAAGGCGGGTTTGCCACAGCCCGTCGCGCATGTCTCGGTGGTCCTCGGCGATCCGCCGGGAGGCTCCGAGGATCAACCCGAGTTCGGCAATGTCTAGGCCACCGCCTTCGGTGCCGCAGACGACGACCCCGCGGTCGCGCAGCGCGGCCAGGTCGAACGCGGCGTTCCTCATGCCGGTGGTGACCAAGAGCTTGAGTTTCGGCAGCCTGTCGACAAGGGTCCGCGGAAATGGCGTGCGTTCGCGCATTGCCGCGACGATCTCGGATCCGGCCAACGCCCGCGCCGCCTCGTCCTCGTCGGCGAACGGCTTGCGCTCGACGACGATGTCGACGCCGCGGCGGCGCAGCGGCGCCCAATCGGCCATTTCAAGGGCGACCCCTTGATAATCGTCGATAATGCTCAGCCGCATCGCGTGTCCCCGTTTACGCCATTGCCTTCCGCAAATTCGCGTCGAGCTTGGCGAGAAACTGGTTGGTAGTCAGCCACGGGTGATCCGCCCGGATCAGGATCGCGAGGTCGCGCGTCATGTCGCCGCCTTCGACCGTATCGATGCACACCCGCTCCAAATTCTCGGCAAAGCGGACGACCTCCGGGGTGTCGTCAAAGGTGCCGCGATAGCGCAGACCGCGCGTCCAGGCGAAGATCGAGGCGATCGGGTTGGTTGAGGTTTCCTTGCCCTGCTGGTGCTGGCGGTAGTGGCGGGTGACGGTGCCGTGCGCCGCCTCGGTCTCGACCGTCTTGCCGTCCGGGGTCATCAGCACCGAGGTCATCATACCGAGTGAGCCGAATCCCTGCGCCAGACTGTCCGATTGGACGTCGCCGTCGTAGTTCTTGCAGGCCCAGACAAAACCGCCGTTCCATTTCAGCGCCAACGCCACCATGTCGTCGATCAGCCGATGCTCGTAGGTCAATTGCTTGGACTTGAATGCCGCGGCAAATTCATTGTCGAACACCTCCTGGAACAGATCCTTGAACCGTCCATCGTAGGCCTTAAGAATTGTATTTTTTGTCGAGAGATATAGCGGCCAGCCGCGCCGCAATGCGTAATTGAACGATGATCGGGCAAACCCCCTGATCAACTCGTCAAGGTTGTACATACCCATTGCGACGCCGCCGCCGGGGAAATCGAACACCTTGCGGGTGATCGGTTCGCCGCCGTTGGCGGGGGTAAACGTGATCGTCAACCTGCCGGCGCCCGGGACGACAAAATCGGTCGCGGCGTACTGATCGGCAAAGGCGTGGCGACCGATCACAATCGGCCGGGTCCAGTTCGGCACGAGCCGCGGCACGTTGCGGCAGACGATGGGCTCGCGGAAGATCGTACCGCCGATGATGTTGCGCAGGGTGCCGTTCGGCGACGGGTACATTCGCTTCAGCTTGAATTCCGCGACGCGCGCCGCGTCGGGGGTGATGCCGGCGCATTTGATGCCGACGCCGTATTCTCTTATCGCATCGGCGGCGTCGACGGTGATCCGGTCGTCGCGCGCATCGCGCGCCTCGATGCCGAGATCGTAATAAATCAACTCGATGTCGAGATAGGGCAGGATCAGCGTGTTCTTGATGAAGCGCCACATGATGCGCGCCATCTCGTCGCCGTCGAGTTCGACAACGGGCCGCAGCACCTTGATCCTTGCCATCGATCGTCCTTGCGCATCACCGTAGCCCGGCATCGGGCCGAGCAGAGAAGGTGCGGACGATACCGGCGGGTACGAACCGAAGCAAGCCACAGTCGGGTCCGGGAAGGGCGGTGATGCGGAGGGTCACGGGCGGGCGAGGTCAATCGGCGATCGGCCCGGGGCGCGGCTTATTCACAAAATTTCGGTGTCGATCGGCGCCGTCGCCGGCAGCCGGGTCAGCGCCTCGAGCAGCGCCGGGATGCCGGCAACGGCATGCACCAAGCCGAGGCTGGCCGGCTCGGCAAAGCCGTGTTTGACGATGTGGCCGAGGAGCCCGAGCAATGGCGTCCAGTAGCCGCCGATATCGACGAGAAAGATCGGCTTTTCATGCAGTTTCAGCTGCCGCCAGCTCAGGGCCTCAAACATTTCGTCGAGCGTGCCGATGCCGCCCGGCAATACGGCAAAGGCGTCGGCCCGCTCGGCCATCACCCGCTTGCGTTCGTGCATGTTGGTAACGACCACCAACTCGGTGACGTCGCGGTGGGCGACTTCGGCGGCGCACAACCGCGCTGGTATGACGCCCGTCACCCGGCCGCCGGCGGCCAGTGCTGCATCGGCGAGCAACCCCATCAGTCCAACTCGGCCGCCGCCGAAGACAAGATCGATCCCGGCTGCGGCGAGGCTGGTGCCGAGTTCGCGCGCCGCCGCCCGGTAGGGTGCCGCGACCGCTCCCGAGGAGCCGCAATAAACGCATAGCGCCCTGATCTTTCGCATCGCTCCTCACCGGATGCCGCCTCGAGGGAGAGAGTAGCCGATGCCGGCGGCGGCGGCGACCGCCATGCCGAAAGCGGTGCCGGTCGTTGCCCTCGATCGGCGGAACCGGCTCAAGCGTAAAGTTCGGCCGGCAGGAGCGGAGCGGAGCGATTGCGGGCGCGGAGATAGGAGTGCCAAAAGAGGCAGGCGGCGACCGAGCGCCACGGCCGCCAGGCCTCGCCGAGCCGGCGCAGTTCGGCCTCGGCCGGGCGCCCGGCGAGACCGAGGCATTCGCCGGTCGCGACTTGCAGGCCCAGATCTGCCGCAGGCCAGATGTCGGGCCGCCCCAGGGCGAAGATCAGATAAATCTCGGCGCTCCATCGGCCGATACCTTTAAGCGAGCGCAGGGCGGCGTGCGCGGTCTCGTCATCGGCCGCGGCAAGGCCGGCGAAATCGAAGCGACCGGCGGCGACCTTGGCGGCGAGGTCGCGGGCATAGCCCATCTTCTGCCGACTGAAACCGCAGGCTCGCAAGGTCGCGTCGTCGAGCGCGAGAAACGAGTTGGGCGCCAGCGGCCGGCACAAGCTGCTGAGCCGCCGATGCATCGCCGCCGCGGCGTCGATCGACACCTGCTGTTCGAGGATGATGTGCAACAGGGTGGCGAACCCGTTGCGACGGCGGCGGAAGCGCGGCGGGCCCGCGCGTTCGAGGATGACGGCAAATACCGGCTCGGGCGCCAGCGCGGCAATCCCTTCGGCGAGGCCCGCCGGCGCGTATTCGGTGGGTTCCGCAGGTCGGCTGACCCCGACCACGGGTTCGTCGCGCCGGCGTTGCATGGCTCTCCCTATCGTCCGCGTGCGTTTGTCCGACCCGAACGCTGCCGCGCGCACCCTACCTATGACATAGTGTCGGGAGTGCCAACAGCGGGCGGTGGCGAATGCGCGCCGTTCGATCGATTGCGGCGTGCGCCGCCGGATTGGCGGCGCTCGGCCTCGGGCTGCGTGGATACATGAACAGCACGGCTCAGGATCGGCTGCTGCACGGCGAGCAGGCCGACATCGCCCAGCTGCGCTCGCCGTTGTCGCAACCAGGCTTTCTCGCCTGCCCGCCGGGCTATTGTCGCGTCGGCGAAGCCAGGGCGAGCCCGATTTTCTCGATGTCGTGGGCGGATTTGCGCGAGGCATGGCGCCGGATGATCGCCGCCGAGCCGCGTGTGATCCAGGTGGCGGAGGACGCGCAGCACCGCCGATCCGCTTATGTCGCTCACACCACGGTGCTCGGTTTTCCGGACATCGTCACGGTAGAATTCGTCGCGCTCGGTAGCGACCGTTCGGGCATCGCCCTCTACAGCCGCTCGCGCTACGGCCGATACGATTTTGGCAAGAACCGCAAACGGGTCGAGCGCTGGCTTTCGCTCTTGCCTCAGCAAGCGCTTGTGCAGCCGCAAAAGGCGGCGCAATGACCCGTGCAAGCGGGGTCGTCGCGACGCTGCCGGAGGCAATCACCGAGGCGAGAGCTGCGGGCCGCGACAAACTCCGACCTCAACCCCAGGGGCCGCGCGGCTCCACAAAGGGGCGGCCGGTGTCTGGGACCGAGCCGCGGTGAAAGGTGCGGCGGCCGGTGAAGGCGCCCGGGTGGATCGCCGCGAAGCCTCGACCGCGTGGCGGATGCAACAACCTCGTTTCGGGCGGCCGCAGCAGCACAACCAGGACCAGGCCGCTGACAAAGCCGCCGACATGAGCCCAGAACGCGACCCCGGGGCCGCCGGTGGGGCGCGTCAGACCGCTGGCGAGTTGCATCGCGAACCACAGGCCGAGCAATATCCAGGCCGGGACGGTGACGATGCGAAAGAAGATCACGATCCACAAAAAGACGTGCACCTGCGACCAGGGATACAGCAGCAGATAGGCGCCGAGCACCCCAGCGATCGCGCCGCTCGCCCCGACCATCGGAACCTCGCCAGCCCGATCCGATAGCGCCTGGCACAATGCCGCGGCGACACCGCTACCGAGATAAAGAACCAGGTAGCGGCCACGCCCGAGCGCATCCTCGACGTTGTTGCCGAAGATCCACAAAAACACCATGTTGCCGATCAGGTGAAACCAGCCGGCGTGCAGAAACATGCTGGTCAAAAGGGTTGCCCAGGGCGGGACCACGCGCAGCGCCGGCGCCAGCTCGGCCGAGCCGAACAGAACCGCAGGTATCATCCCAAAGCTGAGAAAGACTTGGCGCTGGTCGTGCCCGAGCTGCCACCAAAAGACGCCGATGCACGAACCGATCAGAAACCACGTGGCAACCGGCGCCCGATTGGTCGGATTGTCGTCGTAAAGCGGCAGCGCAAAGATCACGCCGCATACTCGTCGACCGCCGGGCCCCGCGGACGGCGAAGCTGAAGCCGTTAGGCGCCGATCAGTCCGAGCTGCGGGCTCGACGGCTCGGCAAAGCGCTGCTTCGGAATGCGCCCGGCGAGGTGGGCCAGGCGACCCGCCTCCACCGCCGCGCGCATTGCCGAGGCCATCCGTACCGGATCGCGGGATCGGGCGATTGCCGAATTGATCAACACGGCATCGCAGCCAAGCTCCATCGCCAGCGCCGCATCCGAGGCGGTGCCAATCCCGGCATCGAGCACGACCGGAACCGGGCTTCGCTTGCAGATCAGCTCGATGGCGGCGGGGTTGGCGATGCCCATGCCCGATCCGATCAGCGACCCCAATGGCATGACCGCGGCGCAACCGACATCGGCGAGCTTGCGACAGACCACCGGATCCTCGTTGCAGTAAGGCAATACGATAAAACCTTTGCGCACCAACTCCTCGGCCGCTTGCAGCAGCTGTTCCACATCGGGGTAGAGGAGTTCGCGGTCGCCGATCAATTCGAGCTTGACCCAATTGGTCTCCAGCGCCTCGCGCGCCAACTCGGCCGTCAGGACGGCATCGCGCGCGGTGACGCAGCCGGCGGTGTTGGGCAGGATGCGATAGCGGTCGGCGAGCAGGCCCACGAGACTCTCGGCGTAGCCCTTCAAGCTGACCCGACGGATCGACGCGGTGACGACCTCGGCGCCGCTCGCCGCCAGCGCATCGAGCATCACTTGATGGTTCGGATACCGGGCGGTGCCGACAAAAAGCCGCGAGACGAGCTTGATGCCGGCGATCAACAGCGGATCAGTCATGACGGGTTCCTCGGCGCGGGAAATCTCAGCCACCAGAGAGCGGTCGGACGATCTCGACATCATCGCCGGCGGCCAGCCGTCGTGACGCCCATTCGGCCCGACGCACGACCGCGCCGTTGACCGCCACAGCCAGAAACCGGGTCGCCGGATCGATCCCTTGCGCGGCGAGCAGCTCCGCCACCGTCGTCGCCGAGACCTCCCTTTCGAGCCCGTTGACCTGCAGCCGCATCATCGCCGGGCAGCTCGGTACACGGGGGCTGTCGCAGCGCCCGCCGCGGCGAAGCGATCGGGCGCAAAGGACCGCAAGATTTCCGGCACCCGGCCGCTCAGGATATAGCCGCCGATCGCCGCCGCGGTCAGCGGCGCCAGCAAAATCCCGTTGCGATGATGGCCGGTCGCGATGATCAGTCCATCAACTCCGCTCGGCCCCAGCAACGGCGCATCGTCCCGCGAGCCCGGGCGAAACCCGACCCAGGTCTCGGCGATCGGCAACTCCTCGATCGCGGGCACCGCACGCCAAGCGCTCTCGATCAGCGTCAACAATCCACCTGCCGTCAGCGCCGGGTCGAAGCCGCGCTCCTCGACCGTGGCGCCGATCAACAGCCGGCCGTCGCGTCGGGGCACGAGATAGCCCCGCGGCAGCCAGATCACATGGCGCAGAAGCGGCGCTGACGCGTCCATCTGCAAGGCCAGCATTTGTCCTTTGATCGGGCGGACCGGGGGAAGGCTAGAGCAGGGAATCCCGCCAATTTCCCGCGACCAGGCACCGGCGGACAGAACCACCGCATCGGCCGGCTCGCGGCCTCGATCCGTGACCACGCCGGCGGCTCGTCCGCCGGTGATCTCGATCTCGCGAACCGGACAGCGCTCATGCAGCGCCGCGCCGGCGCGGCGCACCGCGACGGCCAGGGCTCTGCCGACCTCGCGGTTTTCGACTTGATGGTCGCGCCGGCTCAACACCGCACCGGAAAGACCGGGGCGCAGATGCGGCTCGAGGCGGCGGGCCTCGGCCGCCGACAGCCATTCGAGGTCGAGACCGAGGCCTCGTTGGAACTCGTAGGTGAAGCGAAGCTGATCGAGGTCGTCGCGGGTCAGGGCGACGACGATCGTGCCCTCGTCGCGGTATTCGACCGGGATCCCGGAAGCGGCTTCAAGTTCCTGCGCGAACTCTGGCCACAGACGCTGGCTTTCCAGCGTCAGCGGCAGCAATGCTTCCTCACCAGGTTCGGTTTCGACCGCGGCGGCCAGCATGCCGGCAGCCGCCCAGCTGGCGCCGCGCCCGGCTTCACCGCGTTCGTAAACGCTGACCCGGCAACCCGCTTCGGCAAGACGCCAAGCGATGCTCAACCCGATGACGCCGGCGCCGATGATGACCGTTTTCGGGCGGAACGAGGACGTGGTGTGCGGTCCGCTAATTTTGGACTCCCTTCGCCGGTCTAAGCCGACCAGGTTCAGTGGGTATGATCTCAGCCGCGTCGGCTGCGCCCGATTGATCGGCGCCGCCGGCCGGCACCCCAGCCTGCCCTCAATCTTGGCCGAGAGGGTTGCGGTTGCAAGAAATTTCTCCGAATGGCCGAGCCGCCAAGCACCCTCGCCAAGGCGATCTCGACGGCGGTGACTTGACGCGACATTGCTGTAAGATGTCGTTAGCCTCACCCCCGGATGCGGCCGCCATGGAGCGGGGTGACGGCAACGCCAGTCCCGTTTTGGTACCGAGCCGGGCGAGCGCGTCCGCTGGGGCAGGAGCGAACCGATGAACAAGGTCTATCCGGACGCCACTGCGGCGCTTGCCGGCTTGCTGCATGACGGCATGACGATCATGGCGGGCGGCTTCGGCCTGTGCGGCATTCCCGCGGCCTTGATCGGCGCCATCCGGCAATCCGGGGTCAAGGGCCTGACCGCCATTTCAAACAATGCCGGGATCGACGGTAAGGGCCTCGGGCTGTTGCTCGAAAGCCGCCAGATCCGCAAGATGGTCGCGTCCTACGTCGGTGAGAACAAGCTGTTCGAGACACTGTATCTGAACGGCGAACTCGAGCTCGAATTCAATCCGCAGGGAACCTTGGCCGAGCGGATCCGCGCCGGCGGCGCCGGCATCCCGGCGTTCTTCACCAAGACCGGGGTTGGCACCACGATTGCCGAGGGTAAGGAAACTCGCGAGTTCGACGGCGCGTGTTACGTCATGGAGCGCGCCCTCGTCGCCGATCTCGCGATCGTCCATGCCTGGAAAGGCGACCGCGAGGGCAACCTCGCCTACCGCAAGACCGCGCGCAATTTCAACCCGGTAATGGCAACCGCCGGGCGGGTTACCGTGGCCGAGGTCGAGCATCTGGTCGACCCTGGTGCGATCGATCCCGACCACATCCATACCCCCGGCATCTTCGTCGAGCGGATCGTGCCATTGACATCGTTCGAAAAGCCCATCGAACAACGCACCGTGCGCCGGCGCGGTGCGTGAAGGAGAGGAGCCCCTTATGCCCTGGTCACGCGACGAGATGGCGCGCCGCGCCGCCGCCGAACTTGAGGACGGCTTCTACGTCAATCTCGGTATCGGCATCCCGACCTTGGTTTCGAATTTCATTCCGGCCGGGATCACGGTCCAGCTGCAGAGCGAGAATGGCATGCTCGGCATGGGGCCCTTCCCGTTCGAGGGCGAGGAGGACCCGGATCTGATCAACGCCGGCAAGCAGACGATCACCGAGTTGCCAACGACAAGCTATTTCGACAGCGCCCAATCGTTCGGGATGATTCGCGGCGGTCACATCGATCTGTCGATCCTCGGGGCGCTGCAGGTGGCCGAGAACGGCGATCTCGCCAATTGGATGATCCCTGGCCGGATGGTGAAGGGCATGGGCGGCGCCATGGATCTCGTCGCCGGGGTCAAGCGGGTCATCGTGCTGATGGAGCACACCGCGCGCGGCGAGCCGAAGCTGTTGCATCGCTGCACCCTGCCGCTGACCGGCCGGGGTGTCGTCGACATGGTGATCACCGAACTCGGGGTCTTTAACATCGATCCGACCGCAACGACGCTGACCGAATTGGCGCCGGGCGTCTCGCTCGATGAGATTCGCGCGAGGACCGAGGCTTCGTTCCGGACCGGCCCCGGCATCGCCTGAGCGACTGGCGGCGAGACCGAACCTTCGCCGAATCGGCTGCCGCCGTCCGCGTCGCTTCGGCCGTGAGCGTCGGCGGCCGCGGTTGTAGCGAATCGGCAGCCGGCCGGGTCAGGCGATAGGCCGAAAGCGCCGCCGCCCAAGGCCGGCGGGGCAGCGAAATCCGCCGGCTGCGGCAGAACGCCGCGGAAACAGCGAGGCCGGGGGGGCGTCGGCGGTCCGTCGCCAACAAACTCGATTAACCAACATTTCTATTGGGATTCTCCGCTTGCGATATTTATATAATGATAAAATATGTGGGGATGGCCACAAAATGTGGGTGGCCTGCGGGATCTTGGCACATTGGGGGACGGGTCGCGAAACGCGCTACGGACGGTATCGATTGCAACGGCGATCGTAGTCTGGCCACAATGAGTTGGCACACTCATTGCGACCCATGCAGGGCGAAATTCTGCGATGTTTGGCCCGGCCTCGCCGGTTACGCTGCGAGGCGACTGAGAGGGTCGGGTGCGGGCGTCGATTGAGGTGCGACATGGGATTTGAAGACGAGATCTTTGGGCGTTACTCACGGTTGTACGACAACCGGCGCGAGGTCGAGTTCTCGCTCAACGAGTATCTCGGCAAATGCGCCGACGACCCGTCCTACTACGCTGGCGCCGCCGAGCGCCTGCTGAGAGCGATCGGCGAGCCGGCCATGATCGACACCAGCCAAGACGCGCGTCTCGGGCGCATCTTCATGAACCGCACGATCAAGATCTATCCCCAGTTCGCGGATTTCTTCGGGATGGAGGAGACGATCGAGCGCATCGTCGGGTTCTTCCGGCATGCCGCACAAGGCCTCGAGGAGCGAAAGCAAATCCTTTATCTCTTGGGTCCGGTGGGCGGCGGCAAATCCTCGCTCGCCGAGCGCTTGAAGCAACTGATGGAGCAAGAGCCGGTCTATGTTCTCAAGGCCGGCAAAGAGCTGAGCCCGGTGTTCGAAAGCCCGCTCGGGCTGTTCGATCCGGAGACCTTCGGCGAGCCACTCGAAGGGCGATACGGCATCCCGCGCCGACGGCTGACCGGGACGATCTCGCCTTGGGCGGTCAAGCGGCTCGAAGAGCTCGGCGGCGATATTGCGCGGTTTAGCGTCGCCCGCCTCCAGCCTTCGCGGCTGAAGCAGATCTGCATTGCCAAGACCGAGCCCGGCGACGAAAACAATCAGGATGTGTCGAGCTTGGTCGGCAAGGTCGACATCCGGAAACTCGAATTTTTCAGCCAGAACGATCCCGACGCCTATTCCTATTCGGGCGGGCTCAACCGGACGTCCCAGGGGCTGCTCGAATTCGTCGAGATGTTCAAGGCCCCGATCAAGATGCTGCATCCGCTGTTGACCGCAACGCAGGATGGAAATTACGTCGGCTCCGAGAACATCGGCGGCATTCCCTATCAGGGGATCGTCCTGGCGCATTCAAACGAGGCAGAGTGGCAAACCTTTAAGAACAACAAGAACAATGAGGCGTTCATCGATCGAATATCAGTGATCAAAGTGCCATATTGCTTGCGCGCTACAGAGGAACGTAAGATATATGAAAAGCTACTGCAAAATAGCGAGTTATCTACCGCGCCATGCGCACCTTCCACCTTGGATATATTGGCACGGTTCTGCGTTCTGTCTCGATTGAAGGCGCACGAGAACTCAAACCTCTATTCCAAGATGCGGGTGTATGATGGCGAAAGCTTGAAGGACACCGATCCGCGTGCCAAAACCGGCCAGGAATATCGGGACGCGGCCGGCGTCGACGAGGGTATGGAGGGCATCTCCACCCGTTTTGCCTTCAAGGTGTTGTCGAGCACCTTCAACTTCGACACGCAGGAAGTGGCGGCCGATCCGGTGCATTTGATGTACGTGCTCGAGCAGGCGATCTGGCGCGAGCAGTTCCCGGATGAAGCCGAGAAAAAATATCTGAACTTCATCAAGGCCGAGCTGGCCCCACGCTACGCCGAGTTCATCGGGCACGAGATTCAAAAGGCCTACCTCGAATCCTACTCCGATTACGGGCAGAACCTGTTTGATCGCTATGTCGCCTATGCCGACGCGTGGATCGAGGATCAGGATTACAAGGATCCTGATACCGGCCAGTTGATGAACCGTGAATTGCTGAATCAGGAACTGTCCAAGATCGAAAAGCCGGCGGGAATTGCCAACCCAAAGGACTTTCGCAACGAAGTCGTCAAGTTCGCATTGCGGGCGCGGGCGAGCAATGCCGGACGAAACCCGGCGTGGACCTCCTATGAGAAGTTGCGCGAGGTCATCGAGCGGCGCATGTTCTCGCAGGTAGAGGACTTGCTGCCGGTGATCAGCTTTGGCTCCAAGAAGGATTCGGAAACCGAAAAAAAGCACGCCGATTTCCTCGAGCGGATGGTGGCCCGCGGCTACACCGAGCGCCAAGTTCGCCGTCTCGTCGAGTGGTACATGCGGGTGAACAAGGCCGGGTAGGCGGACCCCCGCGCCGCCGCCTGGAGGGAAGCCGATGAACATCGTCGATCGCCGACCCAACCCCAAGGGCAAAAGCCTCGACAACCGGCAACGCTTTTTGTCGCGAGCCCGCGCCGAAGTGAAATCCGCGGTGCAGAATGCGCTGCGAAAGCGCAAGGTGGCCGATGTCGAACATGGCGAGAAGGTGGCGATCCCGATGCGCGGGATCACCGAGCCCTCTTTTCGCCACAGCCGGCGCACCGGGCGCCGGGATCACGTCGTTCCCGGCAACAAGGAATATCTCAGAGGGGACGAGATCCCGCGACCGGCCGGCGGCGACGGGCATGGCGGGTCGCTGGCCAGTCCCGACGGGTCGGGCGAGGACGCGTTTGAGTTTACGTTGTCGAAGGAAGAGTTCCTCGACATGTTCTTCGAGGATCTCGAATTGCCCGATCTCGTCAAAAAGAGCCTCAAAGAGACCTTCGCCGTTGATCTGCAGCGTGCCGGTTATACCGTCAGTGGCACTCCGGCCAATCTCAGCATCCGGCGGACCATGCGCAACAGCCTGGCGCGGCGGATTTCTCTGCGCCGGCCAAAGCGGCACGACATCGAGGCGCTGCGCGAGGCGTTGGAGGAGGCGCGCGCCCGCGGTGCCGAGGACGAAGAGGCAAGACTTCAGGACGAGCTCATGCGGCTCGAATATCGCAGCAAGATCGTTCCCTATATCGATCCGGTCGATGTCCGTTACAATCGCTTCGAGCGCGTGCCCCGGCCCAACACCGAAGCGGTCATGTTCTGCTTGATGGACGTATCGGGTTCGATGACCGAAGCCATGAAGGACCTTGCCAAGCGTTTTTTCATGCTGCTGCACGTCTTTCTAATCCGGCGCTACCGTCATGTCGATGTCATCTTTATCCGCCACACCAGCACGGCCGAGGAGGTGGACGAGGATACCTTCTTTTACAGTCGGGAAACCGGTGGCACGGTGGTTTCGACGGCGCTGGAAAAAATGCTGGAAATTGCCCGGGCACGCTACCCGACCGATCGGTGGAACATCTACGGCGCGCAAGCCTCGGACGGCGACAATTACGGCGCCGACAGCGGCCGCTGCGTTGCGCTGCTGGGCGGCGAGGTGCTGCCGCTGTGTCAATATTTCGCCTATGTCGAAGTCGGCGACGGCATGAGCAGCAGCCTCACCGGGTTGGCCCGAGACAGCGATTTGTGGCGCGCTTACAGCGAGGTGGCGTCCGCCCACCCGCACTTTGCGATGCGCCGGGTCGGCGACCCGGCGCAGATCTTTTCGGTATTTCACGAGCTGTTCGCAAAGGGAGGCGTCCGTGGGTAACCGCCGCTTGGCGCCGGCGTCGCGGCTTGATGCCGGGTCACCGCTGTTCGCCGGACCGAGCTGGGACTATGGCGCGCTGCGCCGGGTCTATGATGCGATCGAGCGAATTGCCCTCGACGACCTCGGCCTCGATATCTACCCGGTGCAGATCGAAGTCATCACCTCGGAGCAGATGCTCGACGCCTACGCCTCGGTCGGCCTGCCCCTCATGTATCATCACTGGAGTTTCGGCAAACGCTTCGCCTTTCACGATGCGCTCTACCGCAAAGGGTTGCAAGGGCTTGCCTATGAGATCGTGATCAACTCCAACCCGTGTATCTGCTATATCATGGAAGAAAATTCCATGACGATGCAGACCCTGGTCTTGGCCCATGCCGCCTTCGGGCACAACCATTTTTTCAAGAACAACTATTTGTTCCGACAGTGGACCGACGCCAACGGGATACTTGATTATCTGAGCTTTGCCCGAGACTATGTCGCCAAGTGCGAGGAGCGGCACGGGATCGATGCCGTCGAGCGCGTGCTCGACGCCGCCCATGGGCTGAACGACCACGGGGTCAACCGCTATGCCCACCGGACCAAGCCCAACCTCGCGGAGGAGCGGCGGCGGGCCGACGAGTGGCGGGCGCATTCGGAGGCAACCTACAACGATTTATGGCGGACCGTGCCCGGTGCCGGCAGGGACAAAGAAGACTCCAATGCCACCGAGGCGCGACTTCAGGAACTCAAGCGAGAGCTCGGCTTGCCCGAGGAGAATCTCCTATATTTCATTGAGAAGAGGGCGCCGAGACTTGAGGATTGGCAGCGCGAACTTGTCCGGATCGTCCGACTGATCGCGCAATACTTCTATCCGCAAAAGCAAACTCAAATGATGAACGAAGGTTGTGCGACTTTCGTTCATTATGAGATCATGCAGCGGCTATATGACAAAGGGCTGATCACCGAAGGAGTCAATGTTAGAGTTTCTCCACTCGCATTCGAGCGTGGTGTTTCAGCCGGATTTCGACGACCAGCGCTTCTCCGGGATCAACCCGTATGCGTTGGGGTTCGCGATGATGAGCGATATTCGCCGGATTTGCGAGGAGCCGAAGGACGAGGATCGGGAATGGTTCCCGGATATTGCCGGCCGCGGCAATGGCTACGGCGTCCTGCGTCACGCCTGGGCCAATTACCGAGACGAGAGTTTCATCTTGCAGTATATGAGCCCAGCAATCATTCGTCGGTTGCGCATGTTTCAGGTGTCCGACGACAGCAGCAAACCGGCGCTTCGGGTCGAAGCAATCCACGATGAAGTCGGCTATCGCCGAATTCGCAGCGCATTGGCCCGTCAGTACGACCTGTCGCGACGGGAACCGGACATCCAGGTCATCGACGTCGATCTCCGAGGCGACCGTTGCCTCGTTCTTGCGCATTCTGTGCATAATGGCGTGTTGCTGGCGGAAAAGAGCTGCCGCGCGGTGCTCCGTCATGTCGCGGCGCTTTGGGGCTACTCGGTCAAATTGCTCGAGATCGATGCGACGACCGACAAGACGTTGAAAACCTATGAGGCCGCTCCTCCGGGCTGAATTGCGCAATCGCCGCAAGGCGGGGCGGAAACGCTCTCGTCCGGGCGCGCGCGTTCGCCCGTCATGATCGTCCTCGGGATCGAGACGAGTTGCGACGAGAGTGCCGCTGCCGTCGTTGCGCTGACGGCGTCCGGTCGACGGATCCGCTCGAGCCTCGTTCACAGCCAAATCGACGAGCATGCGGTTTACGGTGGGGTCGTCCCCGAAATCGCCGCGCGGGCGCATTTGAGCCGTCTCGGCGCGCTCGTCTCGGCGGCGGTGCGGGAGGCCGGGATAGCGATCGCCGAAATCGACGGGGTCGCTGCGGCGGCCGGCCCGGGATTGATCGGCGGCCTGATCGTCGGCACGATGATGGCAAAGGGCGTCGCGTGGGCCATCGGCAAGCCCTTTGTGGCGGTAAACCATCTTGAAGCTCACGCCCTAACCGTCCGTCTGACCGACGGATTGGATTTCCCGTTTTTGCTGTTGCTCGTTTCGGGCGGGCATTGCCAGCTGCTCGCCTGCGCCGGTGTCGGACGCTACGAGCGGCTCGGCACGACGCTCGACGACGCAGCCGGCGAGGCCTTCGACAAGGCGGCAAAACTGATCGGGCTCCCGTATCCCGGCGGCCCGGCGATCGAACGAGCCGCCATCGACGGCGATCCTCGCCGGTTTCCGCTGCCGCGGCCGCTTGTCGGGCGGCCCGGATGCGACTTTTCGTTTTCCGGATTGAAGACGTCGGTGCGTCGCATCGTCGCTGACCGCGACCCGCTGTCGGGCCGCGAGCAGGCCGATCTCGCCGCTTCGGTCGAGGCGGCGATCTGCGAGGCGCTGTGCGATCGGACGGCCAATGCCATCGGCTGGTTTCGGCGTCATTATCCCGACGGAAAGAGCCTCGTCGCCGCAGGCGGTGTTGCGGCCAATCGGCGGTTGCGGGAGCGCCTGGCGGCGCTCGCCGCTGCGGGCGGGCTCAAATTTCTGGCGCCACCGCCGGCGCTGTGCACCGACAATGCCGCGATGATCGCTTGGGCGGGCCTCGAGCGGCTTCGGCTGGGGCTGGTCGATGGTCTTGATGCCGCGCCGCGACCGCGGTGGCCGCTCGACGCCGCAGCGCCGCCACGGCCGGCGGCGAGGGTCAAGGGGGTGACGGCAGCGGGTGCAGGTCGGTGAGGCTCGCGATCATCGGCGCCGGCGCCTGGGGAACGGCCCTTGCCGTCGCCGCGCGCCGCGCCGGCTCGCGGCCGATCTTGTGGACACGCAACCCGGATGTGGCCGCGGCAGTCAATGACCGCCACGAGAACGCCTTGCTCCCCGGCGTCGCGCTCGATCCGGGGATCGCTGCCACCACCGAATTCGAGCTGGCGACGGCCGGTGCGGATGCCGCGCTGCTGGTCATCCCGGCCCAATTTCTGCGCGGCGTCCTCGAGGCCCATCGCCACCATCTGCCAAGGGGGTTGCCGCTCCTGCACTGTGCCAAGGGGATCGAATTGACCTCGCTCGCGCTCATGTCGACGGTCGGCATCGAGGTTCTGCCGGCCGCGCCGTTCGCGGTGCTGTCCGGACCGAGCTTCGCGGCCGAGGTGGCGCGCGATCTGCCGACGGCGGTGGCGATCGCGGGCCACGACGCGTCACTTGCCGGTGCCTTTACGACGGCAATGGGCAGTCCGCGGTTTCGGCCCTATCTGTCGCCGGACCCGATCGGGGCGCAGATCGGCGGTGCGGTGAAGAACGTCGTCGCGATCGCCTGCGGCATCATTGTCGGATGGGGCCTTGGCGAGAATGCGAGGGCCGCGCTGATCACCCGCGGCCTTGCCGAGATGATCCGCCTCGGGCTCGCGATGGGCGCACGCGCCGAGACTTTTCAGGGGCTGTCCGGTCTCGGCGATCTCGTCCTCACCTGCACCGCCGTGCAATCGCGCAATTATCGGCTGGGAATGGGGCTCGGCCGCGGCCAAAGCCTGAGCGCCGCGTTCGCCGGGCGCCATTTGGTCGTCGAAGGGGTGGCGACCGCGGCTGCCGTCGCCCGGTTGGCGGCGCGTCTAGACATCGAGATGCCGATCAGCGCGGCGGTCGCGGCGGTATTGCACGACGGCAAGCCGATCGAATTGATGATCGAAGGGTTGCTGCGGCGGCCCTATCGCAGCGAATAGGCGCGGCGCGCGCGAGTTCGTCCGGAGCGGTGGAAAATGCTTTTCCGGATCGGCGGAAAGCCAATATCATCGCCAGCGAGCGGCGTGTGATCGGCGCGAGTTGATATGAGCGACAACAGGAAACGTGGTGAAGAGGGACCGGGCACCGGCGTCGTCGTCAAGACGCGGCCGAAGACGAAGAAGCCCTCGATGTATAAGGTGTTGATGCTAAATGATGATTACACTCCGATGGAATTCGTCGTGCACATCCTCGAACGGTTCTTCAACAAGAGCCGGCAGGAGGCCACCCGGATCATGTTGCACGTCCATCGCCGCGGGGTCGGGCTGTGCGGCGTCTATACCTACGAAGTGGCGGAGACCAAGGTGACCCAGGTCATGGATTTTGCCCGGCAGCACCAGCACCCGCTGCAGTGCACCCTAGAAAAAGACTAGCGATCGGCGGCGCCGAAGGTCGGCAAGGAAGGAAGGGCAGCGTGCTGTCACGCAATCTCGAAAAGTCCCTGCACCGCGCGCTTAGCTACGCCAACGAGCGGCGGCACGAATATGCGACGCTCGAACACCTGCTCTTGGCCTTGACCGAGGATCAGGATGCGGTCGCGGTGCTGCGCGCCTGCAACGTCGATGTCGACCGACTGCGCCGCGAACTGCTCAACTATGTCGACAATGATCTCGCCAACCTCGTTTCCGCACACAAGGATGACCCCAAGCCGACGGCGAGCTTTCAACGCGTGTTGCAGCGCGCAGCGATCAACGTTCAGTCCTCCGGCCGGGAGGAGGTAACCGGCGCCAACATTCTCGTCGCGATGTTCGCCGAGCGGGAGAGCCATGCGGTCTATTTTCTGCAAGAGCAGGACATGACCCGGTTCGATGCCGTGAATTACATTTCGCATGGCATCGCCAAGGCGCCGGGCCGCTCGGAGACGCGCCGCGTCCACGGCGCCGACGAGGAGGAGCGCGGCGACAAGTCGCAAAAGCGCGGGCACGACGCGCTCGATGCCTATTGCGTCTGCCTGAACAAGAAGGCGAGAGGGGGCAAGATTGACCCGCTGATCGGGCGCGAGGCGGAGGTCGACCGGACCATCCAGATCCTTTGCCGGCGGGCCAAGAACAACCCGCTCTATGTCGGCGATCCGGGTGTCGGGAAGACGGCCATAGCCGAGGGGCTGGCGCGCCGCATCGTCCAGCGCGAAGTCCCCGAGGTGCTCTTGAACGCGACGATCTACGCGCTCGATATGGGGGCGCTGCTCGCCGGCACGCGCTATCGCGGGGATTTCGAGGAGCGACTGAAGGCGGTGTTGGCCGAGCTCGAAGCGATGCCCGGCGCCATCCTGTTTATCGACGAGATCCACACGGTAATCGGCGCCGGGGCGACGAGCGGCGGGGCGATGGATGCCTCGAACTTGCTGAAGCCGGCGCTCGCCGGCGGCGTAATCCGCTGTATCGGCTCGACCACCTACAAGGAATATCGCAACTATTTCGAGAAGGACCGTGCCCTCGTCCGCCGCTTTCAGAAAATCGACGTCAACGAGCCGACCGTCGAGGATTCAGTCAAGATCCTGCGTGGCCTGAAGCCCTATTACGAACGCCACCACAAGGTGCGCTATGCGGCGGAGGCGCTGCGCGCCGCGGTCGAACTGTCAAAGCGCTACATCGGCGACCGCAAACTGCCCGACAAGGCGATCGATGTGATCGACGAGGCTGGCGCGGCGCAGATGCTGGTGCCGGAGAGCCGTCGGCGCAAGACGATCACGGCGCGCGAGGTCGAGGCTGTGATCGCAACAATGGCCCGGATCCCGCCAAAGACCGTGTCGACCGACGATCGCGAGATCCTCAAGAACCTGGACCGGGATCTGAAAACGATGGTGTTCGGCCAGGACAGCGCGATCGGGGCGCTGGTCGCGGCGATCAAGCTGGCGCGTGCCGGTCTGCGCGACCCGGAAAAGCCGATCGGTTCCTACCTGTTCTCGGGTCCGACCGGGGTTGGCAAGACCGAGGTGGCGCGCCAGCTCGCCCGCACCCTCGGCATTGAGCTCACCCGGTTCGATATGTCGGAATATATGGAACGGCATACGGTATCGCGCCTGATCGGCGCGCCGCCCGGTTATGTCGGGTTCGATCAGGGCGGGCTGTTGACCGACGCGATCGACCAGCATCCGCACAGCGTCCTGCTGCTCGACGAGATCGAAAAGGCTCATCCCGATCTCTTCAACATCCTCTTGCAGGTCATGGATTACGGCAAGCTGACCGACCATAACGGCAAAAACGTCGATTTTCGCAACGTCATCCTGATCATGACGACCAATGCCGGTGCTTCGGATCTCGCCAGGCCGGCGATCGGCTTTGGCAGCGGGATCCGGCACGGCGACGATCACGAAGCCATCAACCGCATGTTCACGCCCGAGTTCCGCAATCGGCTCGATGCGACAATCTCCTTTGCGCCACTGTCGCCCGCGACGATCGGGCAGGTCGTCGGCAAGTTCGTGCTGCAATTGGAAGAGCAGCTTGCCGACCGCAACGTCACCATCGAACTCGACGCCGCGGCCCGGTCGTGGCTCGGCGAAAAGGGCTACGATCCGCTGTTTGGCGCGCGACCGCTTGCCCGCGTCATCCAAGAGCATATCAAGCAGCCGCTGGCCGAGGAGCTGTTGTTCGGGCGGCTGGCGAGGGGCGGCATCGTTCGGGTCACCAAGAAGCCCGAGGCGGATGGGCTTTCCTTCGCCTTCGAGGAGGCGCCGGGCTTACCCGCCGCGCCAAGGGAGCCGGAACTGGTCGAATGAGGCTAGGGGTCAGGCCCGGCCCGGCTCTCGGGTCAGACGCGACGCGGGCAAGGCTTCTCCTCGTGACGGAACGGGGAGAACTCGGCAAGGCGGTCGATCTTGTGCTCGACCATATCGCGCTCGCGTTCGAGAAACTGCGCAACCGCGGCGCGGAAGCCCGGATCGGGGATCCAGTGCGCGCTATAGGTCGGAACCGGTAGATAGCCGCGTTGCAATTTGTGCGGACCCTGCGCCCCGGCCTCGACCCGCTTCAAACGGTGGGTGATCGCAAACTCGATCGCCCGGTAATAGCAGCACTCAAAGTGTAGAAATTTGTAGTTGCCGTAGCCGCCCCAATTGCGCCCGTAGATCGTGTCGCTCCCCAATAGGTTCAAGGCGCCGGCCACGTATTTGTCGCCGCGGCGCGCCATGACGAGTACGATCTTCTCCGGCATTCTCTCGCCGACAAGCTTGAAGAAGCGCCGAGTGAGATAGGCCGAGCCCCATTTGCGGTCCGAGGTCGCCAGGTAAAATTCGTAGAACGCATTCCAATGTCTGGTCTGCAAATCGGTGCCGGTTAACACATCGATTTCAAGTCCTTGGGCTAAAGCTTCCCGGCGTTCCTTTTTAATTGCTTTGCGTTTTCTGGAATTGAGCGCGGCAAGATAATCGTCGAAATCGTGATATCCGTCGTTGGTCCAATGAAATTGCTGGCCCATCCGCTGCAGGAAGCCGGCTTCGGTCAAGGCGCGGGCATCTGCGGCGTCGGGAAAATTGACGTGCAGCGACGAGACGCGACGCCGGGCCGCAAGCTCGACCATCGCCGCGACGAGGTAGGCGCGGGCACTGGCCGGCGCTTGCGGCCGCAACAGGAGGCGAGGCCCCGGCACCGGGGTGAACGGCACCGCGCTGAGGAGCTTCGGATAGTAGCGACCGCCGGCGCGCTCATAGGCGTCCGCCCAGCCGTAGTCGAACACGTATTCGCCGTAAGAATGCGTCTTGGCATAGAGCGGGACGACCCCGAGGGTCGTCCCTGCCGGCCCCGAGAGCGACAGATGCTGCGGCGTCCAACCGGTCCGCGGCGAAGCGGAGCCGCTCTCCTCGAGCGCATTCAGAAAAGCATGCGAGACGCTCGGGTTGGCGTCACCGGCGCAGGCGTCCCACTGCGCCGCCGGGATCTCGGCGATCGCCGAGTGCACGCGCACGGTCATCGCGCCAGCGGCGTTCATCGCCGGCCCTCAAGTCGCGCCGAAAGACTTGGTGTCGCGCTGCCTCCAGCGTCGCGAAACCGCCGCAATCGCCGGATACCGGCCGGGCAATCGATCGCACCGCGTCGGTGCCGCAGATGAAGATGCATCGGTTGCCCCTCTTCGCGCTCGCGGTTGCCGCCGGATCGGCGGCTCCGTCCGCGGCGCCCGCCGAGACCCTCGGCAATCCGCAAATCGGCTTCAGGGCTGAGCGGGTGCTGGTCTTCGACGGCCACCGCTATGTCGGCCGGATGTGGAACATGCCCGGCGAGCAACGGCACGAGCAAGTTCTGCCGGCGGTAGAGCCGGTCTTTATCCTGCATGCCGATAGTGCGATCGGCGACATCGTGCTGGCCAACCTGCATGTCGCGGTCGAGTTTGCGCTGCCGCGCGTCTTGGCCGCGTTGAGCAGGCCCGATCTGCTGGGCCAGCCGGTCGGGCACGAGACGGTCAACGGCATCGCGACGATCAAATACGCGGTCGACAAGAGCATCGCGCAAGGACATCTCGCCGGCGCCTTTTGGCTCAGCGATCGCGGCATTCCGATGCGCTGCGACGGCAGCTTCGCCGGCAATGGCAAGGTCTCGACGGTTCACTGGGAATTGCGCAACGTCGAAATCGGCAGGCAGGACGCCGCGCTCTTCGAGGTGCCGCGCGGATACAGCAAGTTGCCACCCGAGGCCGCCGCGGCCCTCTTCGGGCTGCGCCTGGCGCCGCGCGCCAAACATTGACACGGCGACGGCCGCCGGCCGCCGGGACGGCCGGACGGCGATCGCGGCCGATGACGCGCCAACCTCAATAGGGGCTGCTGCCTGTGGCGGCCGCCCGCGCCGGCGCACCCGACCGCATCTCTTGCACCGCGGCCTGGGCGGCCGCGGTCAGGAAGCGGGCATCGCCGCCAACGGTGACGAACATGAAGCCCATCTCGATCATCTTCTTGGCGTAAGACGGCGCGAGGCAGTGGATGCCGGGCTTGACGCCGTGCCGCCTGCAGGCTGCGAGCACCTTGTTCAGCGCCGCCATCATCCAGGCGTCCGTCTTGTCGGCGCCCGGCGGCTGGCCGTAAGAGATCGAAAGGTCCGAAGGGCCGACATAGACCGCGTCGAACCCCTTCACCGACAGGATTTCGTCGAGCTTTTCGATCGCCTCCGCGGTCTCGATCATGCCGAAGGCGACGACGATGTCGTTCGCCTTGGCATGGTAATCGGCGCCGCCGTAGAGCGCGGCGCGGATCGGCCCCGAACTGCGGTAGCCGAGCGGCGCATAGCGCATCGCGCCGACAAACCTTTCCGCCTCGGCCCGGTTGTTGATCATCGGGCAGACAATGCCATAGGCCCCGGCGTCGAGCGCCTTTTGGATATGGGCGGGGTCGTTCCACGGCACCCGCACCAGCGGCACGGTCGCGGTGGTCGAGATGGCTTGCAGCATCGTCACCATGACCTGGTAGTCGATGATCCCATGCTGCATGTCGACGACCAGCGAATCCCAGCCGGCGTGCGCCATGACCTCGGCGGCAAAGCTGCTCGGCAGGCCGCACCAGCCGTTGAGGACGGGCTGGCCCGCCTGCCATAACTCCCGCACCCGGTTTGTCCGCGCCATCCCGATCCCTCCACCAACTGCCGCAATGCCGATCCCGCCAGCTAACGGCGGCCGTTGTCAAGCGCTGGGTTTACGGATGCGGCTGGTCGGTGACGCACGGATCCGAGCAGGCCTGCGGCGTCGTTGCCTCTTCGCTGGGTTCGGGCGCTCCTGGCTCCCGATACCGCCACGCGACAATATGCCGGCCGACGGAAAATTCGGCGACCGGTCTCGTCGAACCGGCAAGCGAGCGGCGATAGACTTCCGCGGGCTCCATCACCTCCTGCCCCGACCGCCCGTAAATCACCCACAAGTCGTGACCGGCCGCCAGTCGGGCCGCTTCCGCGAAGCCCTGGGTCGCGGCGATCCAGGACTTCTTCTCGTCGCGGGCGCCGGCCTGTCGGGCCGCTTCCGACAGCTGCCAAGTCACTTTGACTTGGCGGTGGGCGAGATCGGCGCGGGCGGCAAATACGGAGAAGACATAATACGCGTAATAATCGTTGACCAAGACGACATCACCCGGGCGTGCCTTGGTCGCCAGCCGAGCCGCGAGCACGTCCCAGCGCGGCTTTGTTTCGTAACTATAATAGGGCACGATATTGACGAAGCATGCGGTGCTGAAAATGCCTGCCAGTGCGGCAAAGCGGCTCGCCGGCAGCCGGCCGAGACCGGCCCCGGCCAGGACGAAAAATGGGCCGGCCCCCCACGCGAAATAGCGCGGCACCAGCACCGGCACGCGCAGCGACAGCAACAGCAAGCCCAGCGGCAGCAAGAATGCGGCCGAACCGAGCACCATCAGCACCGGCGGTTCCCGGCGCAATTGCCAGACGCCGATCGCCGCAAGCAAGAGGAGAGAGAGCGAGAGCGCCGGAATTGCAACAGGAGCGACGTCGAGCGTGATGAAACTCGAGATCCGTAGCAGATAAACCGGCGCAACGATGTCCCAAATGGTCTCGAGGGTCGAGGCTGGCGCCCAGCCGGCACCGTTCAAGACCTGGCCTTTACTGCCGATATAGACAGCGATCAACAAGGGCAGCCAGACGGCGAGGATGATCAGTTGCGCAAAGCCCCAATTGCGAAGAAATCCCCTCCTTGCCTCGCCCGCCCGTCGCGCGATCGCCACGGCGCTCAGGTTCGACGCGATCAGCCACGGCACGGCAACATTGAGCACGACGAGGGCAGCGGCGGTGCCCAGACCATAGGCGAGCCACGCGCCGCGCAACGCGCCTTCCCGGCGCAGCGGCAGCCCCGCGCGGGACGGCTGTTGGGCCAATCGCACGAGGCCGGAAAGGGCGATCAGGATGAGGCAGGAGACCAGGGTATACGACCGCGCTTCCTGCCCCAACTGAACCTCGAACGGCGATAATGCCATCAAAAGACCGGCGATGACCCCGCTTCGCGGGCCTGCCGCCTTGCCGCCGATCTCGCAGGCGAGCCACGCGCCGACGGCGCCAAACACCGCCGAGGGCAGCCGCAACATCCATTGCGAGGTGCCGATGTGTGCGATCAGCCACAACAGCAGGAAGTAAGTCGGATAGTGGTTCTGATGGAGGGCGTCGGTGATCAGGTGCGGCACCGTCGCGGTAGCCCGATGGAGGCTCGTTATCTCGTCCATCCAGAACGGCTTGTCGCCGAGCCCGTAGAGACGCAGCGACAGGGCGAGCCCGCCGATTGCGGCAGGCAGGGCATGCGGGGAGACCCAATTTGCCAATTGATCCGGGACGCACCGGACGGGCGCTGGGAGCGGAACGCGAAACCGCATCACCTCAACTTTAGGTTGGGACGCGCCGGACCAGCGCACCGAGGTACTCTAGGCGAACGAGCGCAGCCGCATCCCCTGCGCATCTCGCCGTGCCTGACCGCTTACCCCAGAACTTCCTTGTTCACGACGTTTTCGTGGTCGGGCTTGCCGTCGAGCACGCTCAGGAGGTTGCGCACGGTGGTGACCGCCATGCGGTCAAGCGACTCGCGGGTTACGCCCGCGACATGCGGTGCCGCGATAAAGTTCTTCAGGGTCAGCAGCGGGTTATCTTGGGGTGTCGGCTCCTCGACAAAGACGTCGAGCGCGGCGCCGGCGATCCGATTCGCCGCGAGCGCGTCGTAGAGAGCCTTCTCGTCGATGATGCCGCCGCGGGCGGTGTTGACGATAAAGGCGGTACGCTTCATCCCTGCAATCCGCGCCGCATCGAACAAGCCGACGGTTTCGGGCGTCTTTGGGCAGTGGATGGTAATGAAATCGGCGCGCGCCACGGCGGCGTGGAGATCGCGGACCGGCTCGTAGCCCATGCCGCGAATGGTCTCCGAATAAATATACGGATCGTAAATCAGGATGTTCATCTCCATGGCGGCGAGCCGCTTGGCGGCGAGGGTGCCGATCTTGCCGAAGCCGATGATCAGCGCGGTCTTGCCGTAAAGATCGACCGTCATCTCGGTGTAGCGGTCCTGCCAGCGGCCCTCCTTGACCATCGCATCCATTGCCGCGCCGCGCCGCGCCAGGGTCATCAACAGATACACCCCGGCTTCCGCGACGCTGACCGAGTTGGCGGTGCCGGCGATCATCAGCGGGATCTTGCGCCGGGTCAGCGCCGGGACGTCGACCGCATCATAACCGACGCCGATGCGGGCGCAGACTTCGAGGTTGGGTGCCGCATCGAGCTCGGGTTCGCCAAAGGGCGTTACCGACAGGGCGACCCCAGCGACATCCTCGA
This sequence comes from uncultured Alphaproteobacteria bacterium, assembly GCA_963772295.1. Taxonomy (GTDB): domain Bacteria; phylum Pseudomonadota; class Alphaproteobacteria; order ATCC43930; family CGMCC-115725; genus AP-15. The sequence goes on along the minus strand of CAVYWO010000012.1, from coordinate 153,107 downwards.
GCAAGCGGTGCAGCACAGCCTTTGGCGCTGTCGTCTGATAGGGCACCCCCTCGACATCTTCGCGCGCCTCGACGATCGCCCAGCCGGCCTTGGCCAATGTCGTCGGCAACAAGAGCTTTTTGCGGTTGGTTGCTGCCGGCGCAGCTCGGTCGGTCATAGTCACCACACTTCTCCTCCGGCGGAATTGACGCTGGGCGAGCCTACAATGGCGACCGTGCCCGTGCTAGCGTTGGCCGACCCAAAAGGACAATCCCGATGCCGACCCGGTTCCTGATGCTGCCGCCGCAGACGGTGCGGACCCGCGAATGGGGCGCCCGCCTCGCCGCAGAACTGCCTGAACTTGAAATCGTCATCGCCGACGATCGGCCGGCGGCCGAGGGCGCGATCGCCACGGCCGCCGCCGCCTTCGGCACGATCCCTCCCGACCTGTTGCGCCAGGCTCGGCAGCTGCGCTGGCTGCAGGCGCCGCAGGCGGCGCCGCCGGCGGGCTACTACTATCCGGAGCTGATCGCGCACCCGGTCCAGATCACCAATTTCCGCGAGATCTACAACGACCATATCGGCGCCCATGTGATGGCGTTCGTGCTGGCCTTCGCCCGCGGCTTCCACCGCTACATCCCGCACCAGCTGCGTCGCGAATGGCGGCAGCCGGGGCTCGACGAGGGCGTCGTCCATCTGCCGGAGGCGACGACGCTGGTGGTCGGCGTCGGCGGGATCGGCAGCGAGGTTGCGCGTCTCTGCGTCGGTTTTGGCATGCGCGTCATCGGCGTCGACGAGCGCCGCCGCGAGGCGCCGCCGGGGGTCGCCGAACTGCACCGCGCCGACGAGCTCGACGCGCTCTTGCCACAGGCCGATTTCGTGATCCTCACCGTGCCGCACACGCCCGAAACCAAAGGGTTCATGAACCGGGCCCGGTTTCGGCAGATGAAGCGGAGCGGTTTCTTCATCAATATCGGGCGCGGACTGACCACCCGGCTCGACGATCTGGTGGCGGCGATCGAGGCAGGCGAGATCGCCGGCGCCGGGCTCGACGTCTTCGAAGAGGAACCGTTGCCCGCCGACCATCAATTGTGGACCCTGCCGGGCGTGCTCTTGACCCCGCACACCGCCGGCTATGGTCCTTATCTCGACGAACGGCGCTACCAGATCATCCTCGACAATTGTCGGCGTTTTCAGGCCGGCCGGCCATTGCGCAACCTCGTCGACAAGGCGCGCTGGTTTTAGCGCTTCGACCGTCATCGATCTCCGCAAGCGTGCTCGTGCTCAGCCTCGAGGAGAGGGATGCGCTGGGCTGCGATCAGCTGGCGAAAACCGTCGTCGATGCCGTGCCAGTCGACGAGATCGACCCGGTAGGGCAGGTCGCTGTCACGGAACGCCTCGGCGAGGCGCGCCTGCCCGTCGAGCGTCAGCGGTCGGCCGGCGTCGATCGCCAAGTCGAGATCGGAATAACGGCGGGCCCGGCCGGTCGCGCGCGAACCGAATACCCACGCCTCGGCGCCCTCAGGCAAATGGGCGCGAAGGATCGTCAGCACCAGCCGCCGGTGATCCGCAGACAGGCCGGAGCGGACCGCGCCGATCATTGGCGCCGCCGGCGCAATTCGCGGCTCAGATGCTCGGCCTCCGCGAGAAATTCCGGGATTGCCGCAACCACTGCCAAGGCCGCCCTGGCGTCGTAGACGTGGCTGGCGCGGCCGCGCATTTCGCGAAACCGCCGCCAGGCCGGCCATTCCGCATGGAGCAAGCCTTGGGCGTTGCCGGCCCGGATCAGATCGGCAAACGGCAGCCGCTCGAATTCTTCGGGCGAGCCCGCGGTCTCCCGGAGATAGCGGCGCAGCGTCTTGTGGCAGAGCTCATAGGTGAATTCAAAGCGTTGGATCAAGCCGTCGCGCAGCTGCTCGTCGTTCGGTTCCGCTCCGCAGCGCGCAAATCCCTCGCGCAGCCGTTGCACGGCGTTCTCAAGTGCGCTCGGGTCGAGATTCACCAGCCTCCCTCGCGACCGGGCGGGGCGTCCTCATCTGCCTGAAGCGCCTTCAGACGCGACACAAGCTCAGGAAGCTTATCCTGAATCAGCCGCCAGACCGTGGTGTAATCGATCCCGGCGTATCCATGCACGAGAATGTTTCGAAAGGCGACGATGCGTCGAAGATCAGGTATCTTTGCCGCGCTCTGCGAATCGATCTTGGCGAACTGAGCCAGAGCTTCCCCGACAATTTCCAGCTGTCGCTCTACGGCAGCGCGAAGCATGTCGTCTGCGACGAAAGCCTCATAGTTGACCGCGTCCCAGAGATAGGCGCGCGGGTCACGCTGCATAGGACGATCTCGCGGCTTCGCTCGATGCTCGCCTTGCGGTACGGGTTCTCGATCGTGCCGTCAACGACCAGATCGACGCTCCGACCGAGCAGCGCCTCCAGCTCTTCTTTGAGCTCGAAATATGCGTCAAAGGGGTGCAATGGCGTGCTGCGCTCGAACTCGACGATGAAATCCAGGTCGCTGCGTCCGGGGTCGAAATCGCGGCGCGCGGCCGAGCCGAACAGGTCGAGCCGGTGCACGTGGAGACGGCGCAGAGTGCCCCCAATTCCTCGCGATGCCGCGTGATTTCTTCTATCATCCTGGCTCCGCATTGCCCGGCTTCTACTCCGCCGCCAGCGCCGGGCGGCGGCCGAGGCGCTGCAGACAGCGGTCGATCCACAGCCGGGTCAATTTTTCCTGGACGCCGTTCTGCGAGAGGCGGCGGCGGAGCGCCGCGAAATCGACCCGGTCCATCTCCTGGTCCTGGTTGAAGCAGGAAAACACCACGGTCTCGGTGCCGGTCGCCGGGTCCTGCTGGCGCTGCAGGCATTGCGCGCAGATCTCCTTCATCATGCATTGCATCGGCGAGTTGATCGAGGCGATCGCCCGGTGCCCCGGCCGCAAATACCGGGCGAGCGCCTGGTGGCGCGCCTCGGCCACGGCATTCATCATGCCCTCCGAGCCGATCGCGACGATCCGGTCGACGGCGGCGAGCGGGATCGCCACCGGGTCGAGGTCGCCGGCGCCATAGGCGGCGATCGCCGCGACGATGTTGCCGACAAAGGCGCGGTCCTGCGGCCGGCCCGGGGTAAAGCCGGGCGGCTCGTCGCAGCACCAGACGACGCAGTCGGCGGCCTGTTCGATGTCGGCGACCCGGTAGCGGTCGGCCACCCGCTTGTAGCCGGCGAAATAGAGGACGCGCGAGCCCTTCGCCCGCAGCGCCGCGCCGATCGAAAACAGCACCGCGTTGCCGAGCCCGCCGCCAACCAGCAGCACCGTCTCGCCGGCGGGCGTCTCGGTCGGGGTGCCGGTCGGTCCCATCAGGATGACCGGCTCGCCCGGCTGCAAGAGGGCGCAGAGGTCGGACGAGCCGCCCATTTCGAGGACGATCGTCGAGAGCAGCCCGGTGGCGGGGTCGACGCGGGCGCCGGTCAGCGCCAGCCCCTCCATCGCCAGGGTCGTATCGTCGACCCGCGGCGCCAGGGTCTCGTAATTCTGCAGCCGGTAGAACTGACCTGGCTTGAAGGCGCGCGCCGCCATCGGCGCCTTGATCACGATCTCGACGATCGTCGGCGTCAGCCGCACGACCTCCTCTACCCGGGCGCGCAACTCGTCGTCGAGCCTCCATTGCAATTGCGCTGGCGCCGGGGCCGACGGCCGGCGGCGCGCCAGGATCCGGCTGACCACCGGGTAGCCCCGGGTGGCGCCGCCCATCGCCTTGACGACGTTCCCCGAAAAACTCGGATGCAGGTCGCCGAAAAAGCTGACGGCACGCCCGTCCGGGCGCAGATGGGTCAGGATCCGGACCGCCGATGGTTTCGCCACCTGCTCCGGGACCGCCGGGTTGCCGGCCTCGTCGAGCGCCCGGAAATAGCGGCCGTCGAGCACGATGTTCGCCGGATCTTCGCGCGCCAGGACCGTGTTCGGCTGGGTCCCGGCGGCGACGAGGATCGTCCGGGCCGGCAGGACGACGGTCTCCGGCTGGCCTTCCGCGGCGCCGGTCCGGCGGAGCCGCAATGCCGCGGCCTGGCCGAAGCGGTCGGTCTCGACCGCCTCCGGCGTCAGGAGTTCGGCGAAGCGGATGCCCTCCTCCATCGCCTTCGCCACTTCCTCGTGGTTCAGGGTGTAGCTCGGCGCATCGACGAGCCGCCGCCGATAGGCGATCGTCACGCCGCCCCAGCCGTCCAGCAGTTCGGCGAGGCGCGCCGGCCGGCCCTCGCGGCGGGCGGTGTCGCGCTCGGCGCGCAAGGCGCGGGCATGGCCGAGAAACTCGGCCGCGGCCTTGCTCTCGGCCGGGTTCCAGTCGGCGCGCACCGCCGTCTCGCCGCGCTCGGCAGAGAGGGTCTCGTAGCGCGCCAGGAACTTCTCGACCTGGACCGGGTAATAGGCGAGCGATTCGGTCGCGGTATCGATCGCGGTCAGCCCGCCGCCGATCACCACCACCGGCAGCCGCACCATCAGATTGGCGATGCTCTGGGTCTTGGCCGCACCCGTCAGCTGCAGCGCCATCAGGAAATCCGATGCCTGGCGGACCCCCGGCGCCAGATTGTTCGGCATCGGGATCACCGTCGGCCGTCCGGCGCCGGCGCAGAGTGCCACATGGTCGAAGCCGAGATCGAACGCATCGTCGATGCCGATCGTGCCGCCGAAGCGCACCCCGCCATACATCGCGAATTGCCGGCGGCGCTCGAGCAGCAGCCGCACGATCTTCAGAAAATTCTTGTTCCAGCGCACCGTGATCCCGTATTCGGCGACCCCGCCAAAGCCGGCCATGATCCGGTCGTCGAGGCGCTCGACCAGGCTCGCGATTTCGCGGATCGGCAGCAACGGCGCGCGGCTGCCGTCCGGCCGCACGCCCGAAATCTCGGCCGGCAGCGGCTCGATCTTGAGGCCGTCGACCGCGGCCACGAAATGCCCGTCGTTGACAAGGTGGTGCGCCAGCGTGAACCCGGCGGGGCCGAGCCCGACCACCAGCACCTTTTTGCCGGTTGCGGGCCGCGGCAAGGGCCGCCGGACATCGAGCGGGTTCCAGCGGGTCAGCAATGAATAAATCTCGAAGCCCCAGGGCAGGCCGAGCACGTCCTTGAGGGTGCGGGTCTCGACCTGGGGGATGTCGACCGGGTCCTGACGCTGATAGATGCAGGCCTTCATGCAGTCGTTGCAGATCCGGTGCCCGGTCGCGGCGCAGAGCGGGTTGTCGATCGCGACGATGGCGAGCGCGCCGATGCTGAGCCCGCGCGACTTCACCAGGTTCATCTCCGAGATCTTCTCGTCGAGCGGGCAGCCGGCGAGGGTGACGCCAAAGACGCTCTTCTTGAACCCGCCGTCCTTTTCGTTGAGCCCGTGCGAACAGCTGTCTTTCCGCTGGTTGTGGCACCAGATGCAGTAATTCGCCTGGTCGAGCGCGCCTTCGAGGTCGGTGCCGGGGTCGGTCAGGGCAAAGCCTTCGCGGCGCCGCCATTCGTCGTGGCGCCGCCGCAGCATCGCGGCCCCATCGCGCCAGATCGTCTCGACCGGCACCAGATGCTGCATGTCGAGCCGATGCGGCACCCGGAACAGCAGGCCCCGCCGGTGGCGGCGGCGGCCGGCCGGCGACAGCGCCGCCCAGACGGCATACTGCCGAGCGGTTTCGAGCGGTGCCGGGTTAAGGGCCTCGTCGTCGAGCCAGGCCGCGACCTGCTCGGCATAGCGCCGTTCCCACGCCGCGACGCCGTCGACCGGGCCCCCCATCAGCGCCTCGAGTTGCGCGGCGAGCGCCGGCCCGTCGAGCGCCGCCGCATCCGCTTCGCTGGCACCCTTGAGGGCGTGGCGCTGCACAAAGCGCCGCTTCATCGCATAAAGCGGCGCCAAAGCGTGATGGCGCGCCTGCAATTCCCGCAGCTCGGCGGCGATGCCGAACAGCGCCCCGAGGAAATCCTCGACATAAGGGGCGAGATCGACGACGAGAGCCGAATTCGGCCGAGCGTTCGAGGCCATCGGGGTCGTATCGCGCCGCCATCAGCCGCTCGTGCAACGCCGGATCGGCCGCGGCGAGATCGGCGACAAAGGCGCGATCGAGGCGCGCCAGGCCGTCGCGATCGTAGAGATCGGCAAACGCAAGCCCGTGTTTCAGCACGAGATCGGACATGCCCGGTAGTTAGGCGCCCGCACCCCGATAAGCCAGCCGCAATTCGCGGCGGCAGCGTTGCGGGCGATGGAAGCCATCGGGCGTAGGATGGGTCGACCCCGGCGAAAAGCCGGGGCACCCATCGCGAGCGTGGGATGACGCAATACCGGCGCAACTTCGTTAGACGCGGGCGCCGCGTAGCCAGCCGGCGTAGGATGGGTCGACCCCGGCGAAAAGCCGGGGAGACCCATCGCGAGCGTGAGATGACGCAATACCGGCGCACCTTCGTTAGACGCGGGCGCCGCGTAGCCAGCCGGCGTAGGATGGGTCGACCCCGGCGAAAAGCCGGGGAGACCCATCGCGAGCGTGAGATGACGCAATACCGGCGCACCTTCGTTAGACGCGGGCGCCGCGTAGCCAGCCGGCGTAGGATGGGTCGACCCCGGCGAAAAGCCGGGGAGACCCATCGCGAGCGCGAGATGACCGATTACCGGCACAACTTCGTTAGACGGGGGCGCCGCGTAGCCAGCCGGCGTAGGATGGGTCGACCCCGGCGAAAAGCCGGGGAGACCCATCGCGAGCGTGAGATGACGCAATACCGGCGCAACTTCGTTCCCGGCGGCAGTTATTTCTTCACGGTCAACCTGGCCGACCGCCGGCTGAGCTTGCTGACCGACCACATGGAAAAGCTGCGCGCGGCGTTTCGCTACACGCGACGGCACCACCCGTTCACGGTCGACGCAATCGTCGTGCTGCCCGAGCACCTCCACGCCATTTGGACATTGCCCGAAGGTGAGTTGGACTTCGCGATGCGTTGGCGGCTGGCCAAAGCGACGTTCTCCCGCGGCTTGCCCGGAGGGGAACCGGTCTCGCCCAGCCGTGCCAGAAAGGGCGAGCGTGGAATTTGGCAACGCCGCTATTGGGAACACACGCTTCGCGATGAAGACGACTTCGTGCGGCACGCCGATTACATCCATTTCAACCCTGCCAAGCACGGTTATGTGCGTCGGGTCGTGGATTGGCCCTATTCCTCTTTTCACCGCATGGTTCGGCTCGGCCTCTACCCGGCGGATTGGGCCGGGGGGTCCGACGCCAGGCAGGATGACGAATTCGGAGAGCGCTGATGGGTTTCGCTCCGCTCAACTACGGCTACGGGCTGCCTTGAGGCGGCGCGTCGGTGGTTTCGAGCAAGGCGTTCATCAGCACGCTGCAGCCGGCGGCGAGGTCGTCGGGGCTGGCGTCCTCGATCTCGTTGTGGCTGATGCCGCCGGCGCAGGGCACGAACACCATCGCCGTCGGCGCCACCCGCGCCATATAGACGGCGTCGTGGCCGGCGCCGCTGACGATGTCCTGGTGGGTGCAGCCCTGCGCGCGGGCGGCGTCGCGCACGGCGCCGATCAGGGCGCCGTCGAACGCGGTCGGCGGGAAATACCAGAACTCCTCGACCCTCGCCTCGACCCGGGCGGCCGCCGCGACATCGTCGCAGGCCTCGCGCAGTTCGCGATCCATGAGGGTCAGCACCCGATCCTGGGGATGGCGAAAATCGACGGTGAAGAACACCCGGCCGGGGATCGTGTTGCGCGAATTGGGGCTGACCTGGACAAACCCGACGGTGGCGCAGGCCAGCGGCGCATGCGCGTGGCCGATCCGGTTGACCCAGTCGATCATCCGCGCCGCGCCGACCAGCGCGTCCCGGCGGCGCGGCATCGGCGTCGGCCCGGCATGCGCCTCCTCGCCGGTGACCCAGACCTCGTACCAGCGCTGGCCCTGCGCGCCGGTGACGACGCCGATCGTGTTGCCGTTGGCTTCGAGGATCGGCCCCTGCTCGATATGCGCCTCGAAATAGGCGGCGACCTTGCGGCCGCCCACCGGTTCGGCGCCGGCGAAGCCGATCCGCGCCAATTCGGCGCCGAGCGTGACGCCGCTCAGATTGTCGGGCCGGCCGAGACCGTAGTCGAGGTCGAACACGCCGGCGAACGCGCCCGAGCCGAGCATCGCCGGCGAAAACCGCGAGCCTTCCTCGTTGGTCCAGGCGACGATCTCGATCGGCGCCTCGGTCTCGTAGCCGAGATCGTTGAGGCTGCGGACGATTTCGAGCCCGGCCAGCACCCCATAGGCGCCGTCGAACTTGCCGCCGGTCGGCTGGGTGTCGAGATGGCTGCCGGTCAGCACCGGCGGCAGACCGGGGTTGCGGCCGGGCCGGCGGGCAAAGATGTTGCCGATCCGGTCGACGCTGACGGCGCAGCCGGCTTCCTCGCACCAGCGGATGAAGTGGCGCCGCGCTTCGCCGTCGAGATCGCTCGCCGCGAGCCGGCACACGCCGCCCTTGGCGGTGGCGCCGATCTCGGCCAGCGCCATCAGGCTCGCCCACAGCCGCTCGCCATTTACCTTGAGATTGCGCATCCCACCCCTCCTCCCGAACCCGGAGCGGCCTCGATCATCCTGCTCGACGAGCAAACCTTCAATGGGAGGAGCGTCTTTCGTCATCCGCCTGCGACCGTTGCCGATCGCTGCACCTGGAGCAAATCTGCAGCAAAACGTCCGGTCGGGGCGGAGTGGCCAGCCGGTAGCGCCGCTCGCTACGAATCGCAATCGTCGGCTTCGCTGTAATCGCCGTTCTCTTCGTCATCATCCCGGTCGAACTCGTCGTCGGGATCATCTTCGCCATTATCGTCCGCCGTCAAAAACTGCAGCATGTTGAGACGAGGGCCTTCCCTCCTCGTCGTTGCGATCGCCGCGACAAAGGTTTCGACCACCCTCGCGATCCTCTCGGCCTCGCCCGGCGTGATCTCGCCGCTGGCCAGCGCCGAGATGACCGCATTCATGGCCAGAGCGATGCCGTGCGGCGACGGCTCGTGGGCCTCGCCGGCGGGCGCGGCCTCCAGCGGCGGCAGGCGGAACGTGACGGGACGCTCGCGGCACGGCGGCAGCAGGCGATCCAGGCACAGCCGCAGGGCGGTCGGGTCGCCGGCAAGGGCCAGTTCGACGGCCTTCCGCGTCAGGGCTCCGGATTCGCCCTCGAGCAGTGCCGCGGCGGCGAGCGTCGCCTTGTTGCGGGAACCCGGTAGCCGGCCGGCAGGGTTGCCCGAACGGCCCTTCTCGAAGGGCCGCCCGCGCGCCCGTCCCGGCGGCTTTGGTGAAACGCTGTTGCTCATCGTCAGGCCCTTTGTTCGACCCGCGGCGCATCCTCGGCCGCAGCACTCGCCCTCTGGTCGTGACGATATACGCAATTCGGCATTTTGTCAATTGCATTCGCAATCTACAGATCGCAAAATCCCGCACCGGTTCATGCGGTGAAGGCCGAGATATTCCGGCCACCGCCCCGCAGGTTCCACGGCAAAGCCTGTTCCTCCGGGCGTCAGGCAGCGGCGCCGCGAACCGTTGCCTGCACGGCGGCGCGTGCAGCCGTCCCAGGCCGGCTGTAAGGAAATTGGAGGCGATGTGCCGAACGCGGGGCTGCATCGATGCCGTGCGTGCTTCGAGACGCCGCCGGAGCCTGTCCTCGGGCCGCGCAAAGCGCGGACCCGGGGGGCGGCTCCCTCAGGACAAGGCGGCCGTGTCGAAGGACGAACGGCCCTCATCCAATTCGATTGCAGCCGTCCCAGGCCGGGGTGATGTCCGATCCCTGCGGCCTCCAGCGGCATCACTCGTCCAGGTTCGGCTTCCAAGGATAGTAGCATTGCCAGGATATCCACTTTGGCGGGACGCTCGGGGCGCTGTCGCTTTCGTCCCATGCGAACCGGATACCCGCCGCGGTCAAGCCGACCATCCACTTCACGCGCGGCCCTTGGATCTGCACGTTGCAGAGCGGCGCCACATAATCGGCGTCCGGCCCGCTCGTGCCGTCGACGAGATTGTCGACACCGCGCGCCTTATCCGGTGACGATCAGCACGTCACGGTAAACTGCCTGCAGGCGCGTTTGGTCCGGCGTCCAATACTCGGGTAAACGGATTGCCCGAGAGACCCGGCTGTTCTCAGGTGCCATGCTTTCTCTTACAAAGCGGACAGACGCAGTCGCCACCCCGCGATCCCAGGGAAAGGACACCCGAGTTGAGCGAAAGAGCAGCGATGAATGGCGCCCTATGGCTGGCGCGCGCGTTGGCCGGCGCCGGCACGACGCACGTCTTTTTCGTCGAATTGGTTTTGCGGCGCACGCTGCTCGAATTCGACGATCTCGGCGTCACCCACGTCCTCGCCCATTCGGAAAAGGCCGCCGCCTACATGGCCGACGGCTATGCCCGGATCCGGGGCCAGCCCGGGGTGTGCATGGCGCAATCGGTCGGCGCCGCCAACCTCGCCGCCGGTCTGCAGGACGCCTGGCTCGGGCGCAGTCCGGTGGTGGCGCTGACCGGGCATAAGGAGCCCTCGTTCCAGCATCGCAACGCCTATCAGGAAATCGCCCACGCGCCGCTGTTCGCGGCGGTCACCAAATTCTCGGCCGCGGTCGATGCGACCGCCGAGCTGCCGCGGCTGCTGCGCCACGCTTGGCGCACGGCGCTCGCCGACACCCCGCGGCCCACCCATCTCGATCTTTGCGGGCTGCAGGGCGACGTTATCGAACTCGGCGAAACCGGTGAGCCGACTGTCATCGACCCCGAAGCGCGCCGCCTTCCCGCGCACCGCCCGATCGCCGACCCGCAGGACATCGCGCGCGCCGCCGCGGCGTTGCGGGAGGGCCAGCGCGTCGTCATCGTCGCCGGCGAAGGAGCGGTGTCCTCGCAGGCCGGGCCCGAGCTGCTGGCGTTGGCCGAGGCGCTGGCGGCGCCGATCGCGACCTCACTCGGCGCCCACGGTATCGTGCCGACCCGCCATCCGCTCGCGATCGGCGTTCCCGGCAGCTATTCGGCGCCGCCCGCCAACCGCATCGTGCACGGCGCCGACCTCGTGCTCTATGCCGGTTGCGATACCGGTGACCAGGTCACATTGAGCTGGACCGTCCCGTCCCTCGCGACCAGGGTCGTGCAGATCGACGCCGATCCGGTCGAAATCGGTCGCAGCTATCCGAACACGATCGGCGTCCTCGGTGACCCGAAGGCGAGCCTTTTACGGCTCGCCGAGGCGCTCGGCCAGCCGGCGCGCGACCGCGGTTTCGCCGAAGCGGCGGCGCGAATCGTCGCCGATTGGCGGGCGGCGATGGCGCCGCTGTGCGCCGACGACAGGTCTCCGGTAGGGGTCGAGCGGCTCTGCGCCGAGATCGGCAGCGCCTTACCGGCCGACGGCATCCTGGTGGCCGACACCGGCTATTCGGGAATCTGGACCGGGACGTTGGTCGACTTCAACGGCGCCGGCCAGACCTATTTGCGCGCGGCGGGCTCGCTCGGCTGGTCGTTCCCCGCGGCGCTCGGTGCGCAATGCGCGGCGCCGAGCCGCAAGGTGCTGTGCTTCACCGGCGACGGCGGCTTCTACTACCATCTGCCCGAGCTCGAAACGGCCCGCCGCTGCGGCATCCCGGTAACCGTGGTCGTCAACAACAATTCGGGCTTTGGCCAGAACCTGAGCGGCGTCCGGCGGATCGCCGGCAACCGGCCAGGGCGCGGCGAGGCGCTGGTGCGGTTCGGCCCGACTGATTTTGCCGGGGTCGCACGCAGCTTTGGCGTGCGCGGCATCCGCGTCGAGCAGCCGGCAGAGCTCGCGCCGGCCCTGCGCCAGGCGCTCGCGGCCGGCGAGCCGGTGGTCGTCGATGTCGTGACCGACATCGAGCCCCGCGCCCCGGAGCCCTGGGCGCCCGGCAGAGGCTGATCGCCGCCGCCCGTGCGGCCACTGCCGGCCCCCATCCGGCGAGGCCAAAGTTGCGGATCTGCTGTTTATCCCGCCAAGCCGAGGTCGGCGCCGCCTATCTCGCTTATACAGACTGCGGGACTTGATGGTTCGGCCGGTCCGGCACCGGGGTCCCGAAGGTGGACGGCGAAGCGGTCGCGACCCGAATGACGAATGATGGAGCGCACCATCTTCGACGTCGCTGCGGACACGGACACCACGGCGGACGACCGGGATTACGAGGTACCGTTCCGCTTCACCGCCAGGCTGGCCTCGAACGCGATGCACCCGGTGACAGCTCCCGCCTGTAATCAGGTGCTTAATTACATCCGCTCTTCGTGATCGTGCAGAGCAGCTTGCCTGAGCCGCTCAATTTTACGATTGTGTTGGATACGACATTGGCGACGAAGAAATCGCCGGCTCTGTCGGACGCGATGCCGTAGGGCAGGTCGAGCATTTTCCTGCCTATGACGATTAAGATAGTGCCCGGTTCTACCGGTTATCCGGTTCGGAGCTGGCGTCGGGTTCGTGCGCTGGCGGGGTGCCGAAACGGTCGGCGAACGAGAGGTCGGGCGTCGGCATAAGGCCGGTGAGGCATTCGACAAACCGATGCGCGCTGTCCACGGCCTCGCGGGCCATGTCGGGAGAGATGTGGGCACCGGGGCCGGTCAGATAATCGGCAATCGCTTTGAGATTGAAAGTGCGGCCAAGGAAGGCGCGAATTTGGTCGTCAACGCGCGCCTCGTCCTTCACCAAACGGCTAAACTCGCCGTTCACTCCGGAATGGGTTTTGAAGATGCGCCCGTTGGTTTCGAAAATGAGGGCCTGCGCCGCGTGAACCCGGCGAGATAGGCGGTGCGGCCCGCCAATTCAAAAAGCCCCATGTCCAAGACCGCGTCGGCGTTGTCGAGAAGTTCGCGGGCCTTGGCGAGATAGGCGCTGGTCTGTCCCTCCCTTCACAGGTCAACGCCCTCGGCGCGGATCGCGTACATCAAGGGCATGCGCGGATCGTTGTAGAAACCGGCCGGGTACGGCATGGCGTGAATGAAGGCGCCGGTGTCGGTGAGAATGGCGGTGCTGAGGTCGGCCAGCCGGTATAATTCGGTCGAGGTGCCGGGCGTGTAGTCGCGGAGAAACACCGCAACGTCATAGTCGGAGTCCTCACGCGCGTCGCCCCGCGCTCGCGAGCCGTACAGCAGCACGCGCTCAAGGCGCGGGCCGTAGATTTCCGCGAGCGTGGAGCGGAAGCGTTTTAGGAGCGGGTCAGTCATGCCGGCATTCTAGCACACACGCGTCAACAACAACATGCTCCTGTTGATTGCGTCCTTTCCGTAAGCGTCGCGTTAGCCCCACCCATACGGCAACTCCCTGTCTCGGTGCCATCGCGATCGCCGAGATCGCTGGTCGCATGCGCAAGCACCGCCGCTTGTCGAGCCTTGCTGAGCCGTGTCCTGGCGCGATCACAGTCCGGGGGGCCGTATCGCATAATGCTTGCCGTTCAACCGTTATCTGGCTATATATCTGGTTATACGATGTTGGAGTTCGAGCATGGCCAATACTTCGCAGAAGCGAGCGCTTCAGAATTATCGGCATCGGCTCGGTGAACGCGGCATGGCCCGCTTCGAGGTTCTCGGGCTCGATAGCGATCGCGAGCTGATCCGTTCCCTGGCGAGGCGTCTCGCCGAGAACGACGCAGATGCTGCCCGTATCCGGGCATCACTCAACAGGACCATTGCTGGAGAGCCTCCCAGAAAAGGCGGCATCTTGGCAGCCTTGCGCCGCTCGCCTCTGGTGGGCGCCGATCTTGATCTGAAGCGCCTCCATGAAGCCGGTCGCACGGTTGACTTGTGACCCGCTATCTCCTTGACACCAATATCATCAGCAATGCGACCAAGCCGGTTCCGTCCGATTCGCTCGTTGCCTGGATGTCGGAACAGGCCGACGAGGACCTGTTCATCTCGTCCCTGACGGTCGCTGATATATGGCGCGGGGTTCTGGAAAAACCGGCGGGAAGGAAGCGTAACGAACTTCAGGAGTGGTTCTCCGGTCCCGACGGACCGCAAACGCTGTTCGCCGGACGCGTCCTTCCCTTGGACGAGGGGGCCGGCCTCATTTGGGCGCGACTGATGGCCGAGGGGACAGCAACGGGGCGGCCGAGAAATGGGCTCGACATGATCATCGCGGCGGTCGCCAAAGCGAACCATTGCATCGTCGTCACCGACAACGAAAAGGACTTTGCCGGGCTGGAAATTGTCAATCCAATGCGAGCTGCGACCTGATCGAGGTCGTCGGGGTGTGGCTCGATAGTTGGCTCAATTCGTCGAGCAGCGTTTTGGCCTCCTTCAGATCGGCGGTGTCGAAGCCCTCGGTGAACCAGCCGTAGATCGGCGCCAGGAGCTCGCGCGCCGCGCCGGGCTTGCCTTGCCGCGCCAGAGGCGGGCGAGGCTGGTGGCGGCACGCAATTCCCACGACTTCGACTCTTGCGAACGGGCTCGCTCGATCGCCCGCCGATAGGATACTTCCGCCCGATCCGGAGCGCTCGGGTGCCGCCGGAGGAGCAAATCGCCCCTCAACCGGTGGACTTCCGGCTCCCATGTCGGGTCACCCGTGCGCTCGAAGTGCACGACCGCGGCCTCGAGCGCCGTCAGGGCTTCATCGCCATTCCCTCGTTTTTCAAGGCATTCCGCAAATAGAGCATGCCACGTACCCAGGCCTATCCAGATCCCGATCCTTCGCATCTCGGCCAGAGCGCTTCTGAAAGCCTCTATGCGATCGTCTGCGCAGTGCCCCGTCACCCAAGCGTCGAGCCAGATTTCGAACATCGAACCCCACGCGCATTCATACGGAAACCCGTGCTCCCTTGCGACCATCAGACACGCCTTGGTCCGCGCGGCGATCAGCTCGGGTTCCCTCCGCAGGATCCTGAGCAAAGCCTCGGACCGCAAAGCCCAGCACAGGCTGAACGGATGGGCCACCGTCTGGCCCATTGCGACGGCGGCGAGCCCCCGCTCAGACGCGCGATCGGGATAGCCGAGATACCACAAGGCCTGCGCCTCCAAAGCGAGGGCCGCTATGGCCGGGTCCATCATGTAAATCTTTGGCCCGCGGTGCCGCTCCGCGTCGTACAGGACCCGCACCCGAGCGGCGTGAGACAGCACACTCGTGTATCGTCCGGAGGACAAGAAAGTGGCACAAGCGGCGTATTCAGCGAGCAAACGGAAGTCGTCGCTTCCGAGCTTTGCTGCGAGGTTGAAAAGCTCCCGGGAAAGCTCCAACGCGGTCTCCAGATCTGCTTGCCATAGATGATAGACCCTCAACCCCACAAGGCTGCGAAAGAGCTCGGGGGTCTCGCCGGCACCCGTACACAACTCCTTGGCTCGGGTGTACGCGGCCTGCGCCTCGACAGATCCCCACCCTTGTGTGGCAATAAGCGGGGTGCCGAGCGCGAGGCGGAAGTCGATCTCCCGCGCGATCCGCTCGGCCGGTTCCGGCAGCGAGGCGATCAGCTCGAGGCCCTTGGTCAAATGGACGATCGCCTCGGCGTTGGCCGAGGCAGCCATCGCCCGCTCCGCGGCGCGGCGATAATAAGGAATGGCGGGAGCGGGGAGCCCGGCGCTGGCGTAGTGGTATGCGACCAGTTCCGGCTGGGTCTCGGCCACTTCCGGGAATGCGCTTTCGAGCGCCCGGGCGATCCGGGCGTGGAGCGTTCGCCGGCGCTCGCGCAGCAGGCTCGCATAGGCCGCCTCCTGCACCAGCGCGTGCTTGAAGGTGTAGACCGCCTCCGGGACCTCGCCGCGGCCGAACACCAGCTCCGCGCGGACGAGCCGGTCGAGAGCCTCCGTCAGCCGGTCGTCGGGCTGCTGGGCCACGGCGCTGAGCAATGGATAGGAGAACTCGCGGCCGATGGCGGCGCCGATCTGGGCGACCTCGCGCACCGGCGCCAGCCGGTCGAGCCGGGCCATCAGCGAGTCGTGCAGGGTGGTCGGGATCGCCAATGGCGGCAGCGCGCCATCGAGCGCGTAATGCCCGTCCGCCTCGCGCAGCAGGCCGCTTTCGATGATGGTCTTGGTCAGCTCCTCGAGGAACAATGGCACGCCGTCGGTGCGAGCCAGGATCTGCTCGAGGATCTCGGCCGGCAGCGGCTTGCCGCCGGCGGAACGCTCGACCAGCGTCGTGCCCTCGCGGCGGCCGAGGCGGGCGAGCGTTTGGATCGTGACGTGAGCGTCGGCGGGCCAGGGCGTGTGGCGTGAATCCGCGCATAAACGGCGAAGGGTAAAATCCTGGCACAAAATTTGCCGTTGATCCAACGGCGGCGAGAAGTGCTGGCTGGCGGTCCCCTGTCAATGCCGTCAGCCGCCGGAGGCGGTGGCCGAAGGCCAGCATTTACAGGGGGTCCGCCAGCCAGCCACAATCGGTCACCGAGGACGGTGGCTGGATGCCTGAGACCGGGAATTTCGGTTCCCGTGCACGAGCGTGCCAAACTGTTCGCCGTTTATGCGCGGATTTTCGCCGCCGCCAACAGGGCGGGGTGAACTCCGGCCGCGCGGTGACGATGAGCAGCAATCGCAGCGTTGATGCCCGCGCGACGGTCAGGGTCAACAGCTCGAGCGAGGTCGGGTCGATCCAGTGCGCGTCCTCGAACAGCATCAGCACCGGCTGCCGCGCCGCCAGCCGCGTCATCTGCGCCAGCAGCGCCTCGAGCGTCTTCTCCTTGCGCCGCTGCGGCGTGAGGTCCGGAAGAGGGTATTTGTCGCCGGTCGGTATCGACATCCGCTCGGCGATGAACCCGATCTGCTCGGCGCCGGCGTTCGACCGGGCGAGCAGCGCTTCGAGCTTGGCCAGCCGCGCTTCCGGCATGTCCTCGCGGCTGAAGCCCGCGGCATGCTCGAGCTGGGTAATGAAGGGACGGAGCGCGCTCGCCTGATGGTGCGGCGAGCAGAAATAGCGCAGCCTCGTGTGCGGCTCGCCCGCCGGCCGCTGCAGCATCGCCTGCGCCAGACGCGATTTGCCGATACCGGACTCGCCGATCAGCACCACCACCCGGCCCTCGCCGGCCTTGGCCTGCTGCCAGCGGCGCTGCAACAGCGCCAGCTCCTCGTCGCGGCCGACGAGCGGGGTGGCGGTGGCGTGCAATGCCTCGAAGCGGCTCTCGGCGGCGCTGCCGCGCACCACGCGCGCGGCCATCACCGGCGCGCCCAGGCCCCTGAGCTCGACGGCACCCAGATCCGCGTACTCGAACAGACCGCCGGTCAGCCGCCGCGTGCTCGGCGCGATCAGCACGGTCCCCGGCTCGGCCAGCGTCTGCAGCCGCGCCGCGAGGTTCGGCGTCTCGCCGACCACCGCCTGTTCCTGCGAGGCACCCTGGCCGATCAGATCGCCGACGACCACCAGCCCGGTGGCGATGCCGATCCGCACCTGCAACCGCACCGGCGCGACGGTGTCGAGACCGGCCACCTTCTCGACCAGCTTCAATGCCGCGCGCACCGCCCGCTCGGCATCGTGCTCGCCGGCCCGCGGATAGCCGAAATAGGCCAGCACCCCGTCGCCCATGTACTTGGCGACAAAGCCGCCGCCGCGGCCGATCACCTTGGCAACGCAGCGGTGGTAGGCACCAATCACCGCCCGCAGATCCTCCGGGTCGAGCCGCGCCGACAGCGCCGTCGAACCCACCAGATCGCAGAACATCACCGTCAGCTGCCGCCGCTCGGCTTCGCTGGCGCCAGCCGGGGCCGGAGAGGACGCCGATGATGATGCTTCGGCCGCGCCGAGCGCCGCGATCGCGTCGAGCACGCGGCGGCGATGGCCGATCGATGCGACGCCAAGCTCGCGCAGATCCTCTGCCGTCAGGCGGCGCAAAACCTCCTGGTCGATGTCGTTGTCGCGGAACGCGGGCATATATTGTTCGAGCCCGAGACCGCGCAGCCATTCCCCTATGTCCATCGGAGCTGCCTGAAGACGGCACGCCGCGAGCAGCATTACAGTCCCAGCGGGGCATTCTGTCGAGGCCGACTTACACCGGTTCTCCGATCACCAGCGGGTTGTTCCCAAATAGGGAACATGGTAAGCTTTGTTATGAGGGTCATCGCGCGGAATGTGCTCGTCGGCTTTTGGGACACGCACCCGGAAACGCGGGTTTCACTCGAACGCTGGTACAAACTCGTCAAAGCCGCGCATTGGACCTCCACGGATGAGGTTCAGAAGGTGGCGCCCAGAGCCAAGGTACTGAACCGCGAGCGCGTCAGGTTCGAGATTGCAGGAGGGAATTATCGTCTCGTGGCTGCCTTCGACTTCCGCCGTCAGATAGCCTTCGTGAAATTCATCGGCACGCATGCGGAGTATGACCGCATCGACGCGCTGACCGCATCGCAATTCTAAGTCTAAGGGAAGCGAGTGATGGACATCCGACCGATCCGCACGGACGAAGAACACCGCGTCGCACTTGCCGAGATCGACGCCTGTTGGGGTGCACCGGAGGGCAGCGAGGAAGGCGACAAGCTCGAGGTGCTTATCGCACTCGTCGAGCTATACGAAGCGAAGCGGTGGCCGGTCGAAACCGACGAGCGCTTTGACCCGATCGAGGTGCTGCGTTACGCCATCGAAGAACTCGGGCATACCCAGGCCGAGCTCGCCGAACTCCTCGGCTCCCGCTCACGCGCATCGGAAATCCTCCGCGCCGGCGCGCGCTGACGGTCGAAATGATCCACAAGATCAGCGAAGCGTGGAAAATTCCGGCTGACCTTCTCGTTCGCCCCTACAACATAGAACGAGCCGCATGAACGCCTTCACCGACGGTCACAGGCCGCCGGGTCGCCGCTATTTCTCCGTACCGGGCGAGAGGTCCTGGAATTGCCGGCTCACGCCAGATCCTCCAGCAGCGCTTTGGCATCCTTCAGATCCGCGGTGTCGAAGCCCTCGGTGAACCAGCCGTAGACCGGCGCCAGAAGCTCGCGCGCCTCGGCGGGCTTGCCTTGATCGCGCCACAGCCGGGCGAGGCTGGTGGCGGCGCGCAATTCCCACGATTTCGCCTCTTGCGAACGGGCTCGCTCGATCGCCCGGCGATAGGAAACTTCCGCCCGATCCGGAGCGCTCGGGTTCCGCCGGAGGAGCAAATCGCCGATCAACCGATGGACTTCGGGCTCCCATAGGGCGTCCCTGCCCCTGCGCTCGAAGTGCACGACCGCGGCCTCGAGCGCCGTCAGGGCTTCATCGGTATTCCCTTGTTTTTCGAGGCATTCCGCCAATAGAGCATGCCACAAACCCAAGGCTGACCGGTTCCCCATGCCCCGCAGCTCGGCCAGAGCGCTCCGGAAAGCTTCTATGCGATCGTCTGCGCACTGCCCCGTTACCCAGGCGTCGTGCCAGATTTCGAGCATCGAACCCCACGCGCACTCATACGGAAACCCCTGCTCTCTTGCGACCATCAGAAGCGCTTTGGTCCGCGCGACCATCAGTTCGGGTTCCCGCCGGTGGATCCGGAGCCAAGCCTCGACCCGCAAGGCCCAGCACAGGCTGAACGGATGAGCCGCCGTCTGGGCCGTCGAGAGCGCGGCGAGCCCCCGCTCGGACGCGCGCTCGGGATAGCCGAGGTACCACAACGCCAGCGACTCAACACCCAGCGCCCACATGGCCGGGTCTACCGCCCAAATCTTTGGCCCGCCGTGGCGCTCCGGGTCGTACAGGACCCGCGCCCGAGCGGCGTGAGACGGCACACTCGTGTATCGTCCGGACCACAAGCAAGTGGAGCAGGCGACGAGCTCGGCGAGCAAACGGAAGTCATCGCTCCCGAGCTTTGCTGCGAGGTTGAGAAGCTCCCGGGAAAGCTCCGACGCGGTCTCCAGATCTGGTTGAATCAGATGATAGACCCACAGCCCCACAAGGCTGCGAAAGAGCTCGGGGGTGTCGCCGGTGCCCGCACACAACTCCTTGGCTCGGGTGTAGGCGGCTCGTGCCTCGATGGATCCGTACCCTTGTGTGGCAATAAGGGGGGTGCCGAGCGCGAGGCGGAACTCGATCTCCCGCGAGATCCGCTCGGGCGAAGCCGGCAGCGAGGCGATCAATTCGAGGCCCCTGGTCAAATGGGCGATCGCCTCGGCGTTGGCCGAGGCCGCCATCGCCCGCTCCGCGGCGCGACGATAATGATCGATGGCGGGAGCGGCGAGCCCGGCGCTGGCATAGTGGTGTGCGACCAGTTCCGGCTGGGTCTCGGCCACTTCCGGGAACTCGGCTTCGAGCGCCCGGGCGATGCGGGCGTGGAGCGTTCGCCGGCGCTCGCGCAATAGGCTGGCATAGGCCGCCTCCTGCACCAGCGCATGCTTGAAGGTGTAGACCGCCTCCGGGACCTCGCCGCGGCCGAACACCAGCTCCGCGCGGACGAGCTGGCCCAGCGCCTCCCCGAGCCGGTCGTCGGGCTGCTGCGCCACGGCGCTGAGCAACGGATAGGAGAACTCCCGGCCTATGGCGGCGCCGATCTGGGCGACCTCGCGCACCGGCGCCAGCCGGTCGAGCCGGGCCATCAGCGAGTCGTGCAGCGTGGTCGGGATCGCCAGCGGCGGCAGCGCGCCGTCGAGCGCGTAATGCCCGTCCTCCTCGCGCAGCAGGCCGCTTTCGATAATGGTCTTGGTCAGCTCCCCGAGGAACAGCGGCACACCGTCGGTGCGGGCGAGGATCTGCTCGAGGATCTCAGCCGGCAATGCCTTGCCGCCGGCGGACCGCTCGACCAGGGTCATGCCTTCGCGGCGGCCGAGGCGGCCGAGCGCTTGCATCGTGACGTGGGCGTCGGCGGGCCAGGACGGGGTGAACTCCGGCCGCGCGGTGACGAGGAGCAGCAACGGCAGCTGTGATGCCCGCGCCACGGTCAAGGTCAACAGCTCGAGCGAGGTCGGGTCGACCCAGTGCGCGTCCTCGAACAGCATCAATACCGGCTGCCGCGCCGCCAGCCGCGTCAATTGCGCCAGCAGCGCTTCGAGCGTCTTCTCCTTGCGCCGCTGCGGCGTGAGGTCCGGGAGAGGGTATTTGTCGCCGGTCGGGATCGACAGCAGCGCGGCGATGAACCCGATCTCCTCGGCGCCGGCGTTAGACCGGGCGAGCAGCGCTTCGAGCTTGGCCGGCCGCGCTTCCGGCATGTCCTCGCGGCTGAAGCCCGCAGCGTGCTCGAGCTGGGTAATGAAGGGATGAAGCGCGCTCGCCTGATGGTGCGGCGAGCAGAAATAGCGCAGCCTCGTGTGCGGCTCGCCCGCCAAATGCTGCAGCATCGCCTGCGCCAGGCGCGATTTGCCGATGCCGGGTTCGCCGATCAGCACCACCACCCGGCCCTCGCCCGCCTTGGCCTGTTGCCAGCGGCGCTGCAATAGCGCCAGTTCTTCCTCGCGGCCGACCAGAGGGGTCAGGTCTCGCCCGTGCAATGCCTCGAAGCGGCTCTCGGCGGCGCTCCCGCGCACCACCTGCGCGGCCATCACCGGCGCGCCCAAGCCCCTGAGCTCGACGGCGCCCAGATCCTTGTACTCGAACAGCCCGCCGGTCAGCCGCCGCGTGCTCGGCGCGATCACCACGGTCCCCGGCTCGGCCGATGCCTGCAGCCGCGCCGCGAGGTTGGGCGTCTCGCCCACGACCCCGCGTTCCTGCGCTTCGCCCTGGCCGATCAGGTCGCCGACGACCACCAGCCCGGTGGCGATGCCGATCCGCGCCTGCAACGGCACCCCCGCCGCGGTGTCGAGCCCGGCCACCTTCTCGACCAGCTTCAATGCCGTGCGCACCGCGCGCTCGGCGTCGTGTTCGTCGGCCCGCGGATAGCCGAAATAGGCCAGCACGCCGTCGCCCATGTACTTGGCGACAAAGCCGCCGCCGCGCCCGATCACCTTGGCCACGCAGCGGTGATAGGCGCCGATCACCGCCCGCAGATCCTCCGGGTCGAGCCGCGCCGACAGCGCCGTCGAGCTGACCAGATCGCAGAACATCACCGTCAGCTGCCGCCGCTCGGCCTCGCCTCCCACCCTTCCCTCCCCCGCGAGCGGGGGAGGGTTAGGGAGGGGGTTGCCGCCGACGGGTGCGACGGCATTTGTCGCATTCGCCCCGGCCATGGGTGTAGGGGCCAGTTTCGCGATGGCGTTGCGAAGGCGCAGCCGATGGCCCGCGCTCAACACCCCAATGTCTTTCAGCAGCTGATCGTCGATCTGGGGGAGCAGGTCGGTGTCAATGTCATTGGCTTCGAAGGCGTCGGCGTATTGGCCGAGACCGATTGCCTCCAGCCAATTCCGCACCGCGCTCATGCTGCCAACTCCGCCAACAGCGCCTTGGCTTCTTGCAAAACCGGCGTGCCGAAGCCTTCGGTGAACCAGCCGTAGACCGGCGCCAGCAGGGCGTGCGCCTCGGTGCGCTTGCCTTGGTCGCGCCACAGCCGGGCGAGGCTCATGGCGGCGTGCAGTTCCCACAGCTTGGCATTCTGCTGCCGCGCCAGCGCCAGCGCGTCGTTGTAGCTGGCCTCGGCACCTTTGCGATCGCCCGTCGCCAGCAGCAAATCTCCACTCAGCCGAACCATCTCGGCCTGAAGGCGTCGTTCCTCCGTTTCCTCCGCCATGCGCCGCGCCTCGGCGAAGTGCTCGAGCGCGGCTTGCCACTGCCCGGCCATCCTGCAGGCGTCCGCAAGAAACGCCTTTTCAAACAGCCTACCGAGTAATCCGCCAACCTCCTCCCAGGCAGCCACGCCGGCGGTGAGGAGCGGAATTCCCTCCTCCGCATGCCCCAATGCCGCCAGACACCACCCGCGCCGGTTGAGAGCCAGCGCCCGATAGAATCCGAGTCCATGCTCGGTGGCGAGTGCCAGCAGCTCGTCGGCGTATCGCAACAACGATTCAGGCTCCAAGCGAACGAACCACCCCGTCCACCAGGCGCCATCCAGCGCGAAAGCCAGTGTGGGGGGATGCGAGAGCCGGCGTGCCTCGTCCAGCGCCGCGGCACTCTGGAACAATGCTTGATCGAGATGTCCGAGGGGCGCGAGCAACCAGCATGACAAAAACCGTAACTGAACCCACGCATCGTAGGACAGCACCTCCGCGTAGGAAGGCCGATGCTCCGGATCATAAAGAGCAAGGCCCTTCTCCACATATGCCCGACCTGCAGTAAATTCCCCGAGGAAGAAGCACGCCAACCCGCCGGCAGTGCAGCCCATCACTTGCGTGGGAACGTCGCCGCTGTCCTCGCCCAGGCCTACCATCTCCTCGGCGAGCTGGCGCGCCCACTTCAGATCGGGTCGAACCCAATGCTCCATAAGCTGGCCCCAAAGGGCGAACAGCAGCGCGCGCGGCCGGTTCAACGTCGACGCGAGCTCCCGTGCCCGGGAATACACCTCGCCCAACTCCGGCACGCCCCAGTGCCGGTTCATGATCAGCGCCTGACCGAGCACGATCTGCAGATCGAGCTCGCGTTCCCGGCGCCAATCGCAGTCTGGCAGGGCGGGAATCAGCGCCAGCCCGCGGCGGAGCAGCGCCACCGCCTCCCCGAGCATCGAGCGACCCCAGGCCTGCCGCCCGGCGGCCAGCCAGTATTCGACCGCCTTCTCGGCCAGATCGGCTTCCGCGCAGTGGTGGGCGAGCAGCGCCGGCTGGGCCGCGACAACCTCCGGGAACCGGCCTTCCAGGGTCGCGGCGATGCGGGCATGGAGCTGCTGCCGGCGGCTGCGCAGCAAGGTGCTGTAGGCAGCGTCCTGCACCAGCGCGTGCTTGAAGCTGTACTCGGCGTCGGGTGGAGTGCCGCGGCGGTAGATCAGCTCGGCGCTGACCAGCTGCGCGAGGGCGTCGTCCAGTTGCGGCTGCGGCATTGGCGCCACGGCGCCGATCAGCTCATGCGAGAACTGCCGGCCCAGGGCGGCCCCGATCTGCGCCACCTCGCGCACCGGCGCCAGGCGATCGAGCCGGGCGAGGAGCGAGGACTGCAAACTCACCGGGATCGCCATCACCGGCATTGGACCCGCCGCTGTGTAGCGGTCACCGGCATCGGTCAATATGCCGCTCTCGACCACCGCCTTGGTCAGCTCCTCGACGAACAGCGGCACGCCGTCGGTGCGGTCGATGATCCGGTCGGCGATTTCCTCGGGCAGGGCCTTGCCGCCGGTGACACCCGCGATCATTTCGGCCCGCTGCCGCGGCGAGAGGCGGTTCAGGCTGAGAAGGCTGACATGCGGCCGGCCGGTCCAGGGTGGGGTGAATTCCGGCCGAAAGGTAACAATCAGCAGGATCCGAAGTGCGGGCACCCGGTCGATAATCAGGTCCAAGAGCTCGAGCGAGGTGGGGTCGCTCCACTGCGCATCCTCGAACAGCATCAGCACCGGCTGCCGCGCGGCCAGCCCCTCGGCCTGGGCCACCAGCGCGTGAAGCGTCCTCTCCTTTTGCTTCTGCGGGGTGAGGTTGAGCGGCGGATAGCGCTCGTCGGCCGGGATGGACAGCAATGCCGCGAGGAGCGGGGCGGCCTCGCCGGGATCGCCGGCCGCCTGCGCGAGCACCCCCTCCAGCTTGTCGAGCCGCTGCTCGGCCGTGTCCTCGCGCCGGAACCCGACCGCCCGTTCGAGCTGGGTGATGGTCGGGTAGAGCGCGCTGTCCTGGTGGTGCGGCGAGCAAAAGAGGCGCAAGCGGGTGTCCAGCTCGCCGCTCAGCCGCACGAGCAGGGTCTGAGCGAGACGCGACTTGCCGATGCCCGGCTCGCCCGACACCAGGACGACGGAGCCCTCGCCGCTCTTGGCTTGTTGCCAGCGGCGCTGCAGCAGCGCCAGCTCCTCGTCGCGGCCGACCAGCGGCGTGCCGGCCGCGCGCAGCGCCGCGAAGCGGCCCTCGACGCCGCTCTCGCGCACCACCCGCGAGGCGATGACCGGCGCGCCCAGGCCCTTGATCTCGACCGCGCCGAGATCCTCGTAGTCGAAGAGACCCCCGGTGAGCCGCCGCGTGCTCGGCCCGATCACCACGGTCCCCGGCGCGGCCAGCGCCTGCAGCCGCGCCGCGAGGTTCGGCGTCTCGCCAACCACTGCCTGTTCCCGCGCCGCGCCCTGGCCGATTAGATCGCCGACCACCACCAGCCCGGTGCCGATCCCAACCCGCACCTGCAATGGCGCCGCCGCGACGGTGTCGAGCCCGGCCACCTTCTCGACCAGCTTCAGCCCGGCGCGCACCGCGCGATCGGCGTCGTGCTCGTCGGCGCGCGGATAGCCGAAATAGGCGAGCACCCCGTCGCCCATGTATTTGGCGACAAACCCGCCGCCGCGCCCGATCACCTTGGCAACGCAGCGGTGATAGCGACCGATGACCGCTCGCAGGTCTTCCGGGTCGAGCCGCGCCGACAATGCTGTGGAGCCGACCAGATCGCAGAACATAACCGTCAGCTGGCGGCGCTCGGCGCCATCGGTGCGAGGTGCCGACGCCCAAGTTGCTGGCGCTGGAGCGGCAACTTCACCGATCAGCTTGCCGCAACCACCGCAGAACCTGGCGATAGGCTCGTTCGCGAAACCACAGGCCGGGCAGGGCATGGGCAACGGCGTTCCACACTGCGCGCAAAAGCGCCGTGTCGCCACGTTTTCGGCCGTGCAGCTTGGGCAACGCATCTTGGTGCCCTCGCGCGATACCGTTCAGCATAACTCAAAGGAGATCGCCTTAGAAGCGAAAGGTTAAACGGAACTTTCGGAAGTGGGGAGACGCAAGTTATTGATCCGGTTTGATATCGGGCTCCGGTGGGGGTTACTGGGTACGGGCGGGGTCGAGGCCCCGCGCCCGCGCGCGCTTGTGATGTAGTCGATAACGTGAGGATCTGTTGGGCGGGAATTGCCTTCACGCAATGGCGCGTCGCCATCATCGCGATCACGATCGTCGTGATCGTCGCAAGCGGCGGGCTGCTGACGATGACATCGTTCGGCGTGCGGGTTCTGGCCGCTCTCGAGAATCCTGCGCTCGCCCGTCTCGCCGGCGCGCTTGTCGTGCCGATCTTCTCGCTCTTCGCCGACCTCGGACCGCTGGTCGGGGCTGGGTGATCGGCACCCTCGGTGCTACGCTGCCCTGCGTCGTCGCTCCCGTGCTCGCGGAGGTGCTGGTTTTCCTGATTGCTCTGGCGTCGATGAAATTCCAGCCCTCGGGCATCTTGCATGCGCGAAGCAGGTGAGTCCGCAACCGCGCGAACCGAGGCGGTGCAGCAGCGGAGACCAAAACAGCGGGTCGCGTCCACAACTCGGTCGCGGCTGCCGACAAAGATGGGAGGAGACGATGGGAGGAGAAGGGAAATGAATGGGCGGACAAGGCGTTCCGACAGCGCCGCGCAAATCGATCGCCGACGTTTCCTAGCCAGTGCCGCCTGGACGGCAGGCGTCGCCGCCACCGGCGCCGGCAGCTGGGTCATTCCCGCAGCGTCGTCCTGGGCGACAGACCCGATCAAGGTCGGCATCGCTACCGACCTTACCGGCGCGCTCGGCTTTTGCGGAAAATCCAATCTCAACGCCGCCAAGCTCTGCGCCTCGCTGATCAACAAGTCGGGCGGCCTGCTCGGCCGCCCGGTACGGCTGTTCGTCGAAGATACTGCCTCGAACGAGGCGGTGGCCGTTGCCAATGTGCGCAGGCTGATCGAGCGCGACCACGTCGACGCGGTGCTGGGCGGGATCGCCAGTTCGATGCGCAATGCGATCAAAGGCCCGATCGTGGCGCGCGGTCATACGCTCTACATCTGCCCGGAGTTCTACGAGGGCCAGGAATGCGAGAGGCTGATCTACTGCACCGGCCCGACCCCGCCGCAGCTATGCGACCGGCTCATCCCGTGGCTGATCAAGAACGGGGGCAAGCGGTTCGCCCTCCCCGGGTCCAACTACATCGCGCCCCATCTAATAAACAAATATGCGCGCAACCTGGTCGAAAAAGGCGGCGGCGAGGTGATATTCGAGGAGTATTACCCGGTAGCGCAGATCGACTACGCCGCCACGGTCAACAGGATCATGACCGGGCGGATCGACGTCGTCTATGCGAACGTGGCCCCGCCGGGGGTCGGACCGTTCTTCAAGCAGCTCTACGAGGCCGGATTTCTCAAGCGCGGCGGCCGTCTCTGCCAGCCGGGCTATGACGAGAACGCCCTCGGCCTCAATGCGCCGGCCGAAATCGAGGGCCTCGCAAGTTGCCTCGACTATTATCGGGCCGTCGACAAGGTCGACCCGGCCAGCGCCAAAATCCAGGCTGAATATCAGGCCATGTTCCCCGGGACCAAATACCTGCTGGCGGCCGGGTGTGGAGCGACCGGCATGTATCGCGGGATGATGCTGTGGGCGGAAGCGGTCAAGAAGGCCGGGACGATCGACGGCTATGCGGTGGCCGAGGCGCTCGATCACGCAGCGATCGCCGCGGCCCCGGGCGGTCCGGCCGAGATGGTGCCGGGCAAGCGGCATTGCAAAATGAAGATGTACATTGCGGTCGCCAAAAACGGCAATTTCGAGATTGTCGATTCGAGCGATAGGCTGCTCGACCCGAAGGAATGCTGAGGGGCGGCGGGATTCACCCGGCCCTCGCCGGCCTTGGCCTCTTGCCAGCGGCGCTGCAATAGCGCCAGTTCTTCGTCGCGGCCGACAAGCGGGGTCAGGTCGCGCCCGTGCAGCGCCTCGAAGCGGCTCTCGGCGGCCGCTCCCGCGCACCACCCGCGCGGCCATCACCGGCGCGCCCAGGCCCTTGAGCTCGACCTCGCCGAGATCCTCATAGTCGGACAGCGCGCCGGTCAGCCGCCGCGTGCTCGGCGCGATCACCACCGCACCCGGCTCGGCCAGCGTTTGCAGCCGCGCCGCGAGGTTCGGCATCTCGCCAACCACTGCCTGTTCCTGCGCCGCGCCCTGGCCGATTAGATCGCCGACCACCACCAGCCCGGTGCCGATCCCAACCCGCACCTGCAATGGCGCCGCCGCGACGGTGTCGAGCCTGGCCACCTTCTCGACCAGGCTTCAGTGCCGCGCGCACCGCGCGCTCGGTGTCGTGCTCGTCGGCGCGCGGATAGCCGAAATAGGCCAGCACCCCGTCGCCCATGTACTTGGCTACAAAGCCGCCGCCGCGCTCGATGACGCCCGCAACACAGCGGTGGTAGGCGCCGATCACCGACCGCAGATCCTCCGGGTCGAGCCGCGCCGAGAGCGCTGTCGAGCCGACCAGATCGCAGAACATCACCGTAAGCTGACGGCGCTCGGCCTCGGCTGGTGCCGGAGCATCGCCGGACGCCGGCGTCACCGTCGCGGCGGGTACCGCGGCGCCGAGCGCGGCAATCGCGGCGAGGAGCTTGCGGCGGTGGCCTCCGAGCACCACGCCCAGATCCTTGAGATCCTCCGCCGTCAGCTTCGGCAGCGCTTCCCAATCGATCTCGTTGTCGCGGAACGCTGGCACATAGCGCTCAAGGCCCAAACCCTGTAGCCATCCTGCTACGTCCGCACGGTGATCCTCGGCTCCGAGGAGCGGCACCCCTCATGGACGACGATAGCATTAAATGACCGCTTTTAAGCCACGAGCATCGCAGGCCGGGAAATCAGGAACGGCAGGAATCCACCCGGTGAAGCCATTCGCGGCCCGTCGAGGTCATCCACTGCGCTCGCCCCCGAGCCAACGGCTCAAACCGACCCATTTGAGACCTTCATGACCGCACCAATAGATGGTCGGGTTGACCGGGAAGCGGCCATTCACTCCGGGTCTTTGCCAGCTCACGCCAGTTCGTCGAGCAGCGCTTTGGCGTCTTTCAAATCGGGCGTATCGAAGCCTTCGGTGAACCAGCCGTAGATCGGGGCGAGCAGCTCGCGCGCCTCAGTGCGCTTGCCTTGGTCGCGCCACAAGCGGGCGAGGCTCGTGGCGGCGCGCAATTCCCACGACTTCGCCTCTTGCGAACGGGCTCGCTCGATCGCCCGCCGATAGGAGACTTCCGCCCGATCCGGAGCGCTCGGGTTCCGCCGGAGGAGCAAATCGCCGATCAGCCGATGGACCTCCGGCTCCCATGTGACGTCGCCGGTGCGCTCGAAGTGCACGACCGCGGCCTCGAGCGCCTCGAGGGCTTCATCGGTATTCCCGTGTTTTTCGAGGCATTCCGACAATAGAGCCTGCCACATACCCAGGGACGCCCCGAACCTCATCCTTCGCAGCTCGGCCAGAGCAATCCTGAAGGCTTCTACGCGATCGTCTGCGCACTGCCCGGTTACCCAGGCGTCGTGCCAGATTTCGAGCATCGAGCCCGCCGCGCAGAAAAACGCGAACCCCTGCTCCCTGGCGACCATCAGAAGCGCTTTGGTCCGCGCCGCCATCAGCTCGGGTTCCCTCCGGTGGATCCTGAGCTGAGCCTCGAACCGCAAAGCGTGACACAGGCTGAACGGATGAGCCAGGGTCTGGTTCATCGCGAGGGCGGCGAGCCCCCGCTCGGACGCGCGCTCCGGATAGCCGAGGCACCACAAGGCGAGCAACTCATAAACCAGGGCCGCCATCGCCGGGTCCATCACGTAAATCTTTGGCCCGCGGTGGCGCTCCGGGTCGTACAGGACCCGCACCCGAGCGGCGTGAGACGGCACACTCGCGTATCGTCCGGACCAGCAGCAAGTGATGCAACCGGAGAGTTCTGCGAGCAAACGGAACTCGTCGCTTCCGAGCTTTGCTGCGAGGTTGAAAAGCTCCCGGGAAAGCTCCGACGCGGTCTCCAGATCTGGCTGAAGCACGTGATAGACCCACAACCCCACGAGGCTGCGAAAGAGCTCGGGGGTGTCGCCGGCGCCCGCACACAACTCCTTGGCTCGGGTGTAGGCGGCCTCCGCCTCGGCAGATGTCCACCCTCGTGTGGCCATAAGCGGGGTGCCGAGCGCGAGGCGGAAGTCGATCTCCCGCGAGTTCCGCTCGAGCGATTCGGGGAGCGAGGCGATCAGCTCGAGGCCCTTGGTCAAATGGGCGATCGCCTCGGCGTTGGCCGAGGCCGCCATCGCCCGCTCCGCGGCGCGGCGATAATAATCGATGGCGGGAGCGGTGAGCCCGGCGGCGGCGTAGTGGTGTGCGACCAGTTCCGGCTGGGTCTCGGCCACTTCCGGGAACGCGCCTTCGAGCGCCTGGGCGATATGGGCGTGGAGCGTTCGCCGGCGCTCGCGCAACAGGCTGGCATAGGCCGCCTCCTGCACCAGCGCATGCTTGAAGGTGTAGACCGCCTCCGGGACCTCGCCGCGGCCGAACAGCAGCTCGGCGCGGACGAGCCGGTCGAGAGCCTCCTTCATCCGGTCATCGGGCTGCTGGGCCACGGCGCTGAGCAAGCGATAGGTGAACTCGCGGCCGATGGCGGCGCCGATCTGGGCGACCTCGCGCACCGGCGCCAGTCGGTCGAGCCGGGCCATCAGCGAGTCGTGCAGCGTGGTCGGGATCGCCAGCGGCGGCAGCGCGCCGTCGAGCGCGTAATGCCCGTCCTCCTCGCGCAGCAGGCCGCTCTCGATGATGGTCTTGGTCAGCTCCTCGAGGAACAATGGCACGCCGTCGGTGCGGGCGAGGATCTGCTCGAGGATCTCGGCCGGCAGCGCCTTGCCGCCGGCGGACCGCTCGACCAGGGTCCCGCCCTCGCGGCGGCCGAGGCGGGCGAGCGGCAGTGTCGTGACATGCGCCTCGGCGGGCCAGGGCGGGGTGAACTCCGGCCGCGCGGTGACGAGGAGCAGCAATGGCAGCGTTGATGCCCGCGCCACGGTCAGGGTCAACAGCTCGAGCGAGGTCGGGTCGATCCAGTGCGCATCCTCGAACAGCATCAGCACCGGCTGCTGCGCCGCCAGCCGCGTCAATTGCGCCAGCAGCGCCTCGAGCGTCTTCTCCTTGCGCCGCTGCGGCGTGAGGTCCGGGAGAGGGTATTTGTCGCCGGTCGGTATCGACATCCGCTCGGCGATGAAGCCGATCTCCTCGACGCCGGCGTCCGACCGGGCGAGCAGCGCTTCGAGCTTGACCAGCCGCGCTTCCGGCATGTCCTCGCGGGTGAAGCCCGCGGCGTGCTCGAGCTGGGTAATGAAGGGATGGAGCGCGCTCGCCTGATGGTGCGGCGAGCAGAAATAGCGCAGCCTCGTGTGCGGCTCGCCCGCGACCTCCTGCAGCATCGCCTGCGCGAGGCGCGATTTGCCGATGCCGGGTTCGCCGATCAGCACCACCACCCGGCCCTCGCCGGCCCTGGCCTGCCGCCAGCGGCGCTGCAATAGCGCCAGTTCTTCGTCGCGGCCGAGCGGGGTCAGGTCGCGCCCGTGCAGCGCCTCGAAGCGGCTCTCGGCGGCACTCTCGCGCCATACCCGTGCCGCCATCATCGGCGCACCCAAGCCCTTCAGCTCGACGGCACCCAGATCCGCGTACTCGAACAGACCGCCGGTCAGCCGCCGCGTGCTCGGCGCGATCACCACGGTTCCCGGCTCGGCCAATGCCTGCAGCCGCGCCGCGAGGTTCGGCGTCTCGCCGACCACTGCCTGCTCCCGCGACATGCCCTGGCCGATCAGATCGCCGACGACCACCAGCCCGGTGGCGATGCCGACCCGCACCTGCAGCGGCGCCGCGACGGTGTCGAGCCTGGCCACTTTCTCGACCAGCTTCAGCGCCGCACGCACCGCGCGCTCGGCATCGTGCTCGTCCGCCCCCGGATAGCCGAAATAGGCCAGCACCCCGTCGCCCATGTACTTGGCGACAAAGCCGCCGCCGCGGCCGATCACCTTGGCAACGCAGCGGTGATAGGCGCCGATGACCGCGCGCAGATCCTCCGGGTCGAGCCGCGCCGACAGCGCCGTCGAACCGACCAGATCGCAGAACATCACCGTCAGCTGCCGCCGCTCGGCAGCGGCTGGTTCTGACGCACCGCGGGATGCCGCCGTCGCGGCGGCGGGTGCCTCGGCAGTGAGAGCAGCAATGCCGGCGAGGAGCTTGCGGCGATGGCCGACCGAGGTCACGCCGATGCTGATCAGGTCCTCAGCCGTAAGCTGCGGTAGCACCTCGGCGTCAACATCGCTTTCTCCGAAAGCGGCCGCGTATCGCTCGAGACCCAGGCCCCTCAGCCACGCCGCTATGTCCATCAGGCGCCCCCGAACTCTTCGAGCAGCGCTTTGGCATCCTTCAGATCGGCGGTGTCGAAGCCCTCGGTGAACCAGCCGTAGACCGGCGCGAGCAGCACGCGCGCCTCGGCGTGCTTGCCCTGATCCCGCCACAGCCGGGCGAGGCTGGTGGCGGCGCGCAATTCCCACGACTTCGCGTCTTGCGAACGGGCTCGCTCGATCGCCCGCCGATAGGAAACTTCCGCCCGATCCGCAGCGCTCGGGTTCCGCCGCAGGAGCAAATCGCCGATCAACCGATGGACTTCCGGTTCCCATACGGCGTCGCTGCCCCCGCGATCGAAGTGCACGACCGCGGCCTCGAGCGCCGTCAGGGATTCATCGGTATTTCCTCGTTTTTCAAGGCATTCCGAAAATAGGGCATGGCAGAGACCCAGGCCCACCCCGAGCCCGATCCTTCGCAGCTCGGCCAGAGCGCACTTGAAAGCTTCTATGCGATCGTCTGCGCACTGCCCCGTCACCCAAGCGTCGTGCCAGATTTCGAGCATCGAACCCAGCGCGCAGTCAAACGCAAACCCCTGCTCCCTTGCGACCGCCAGATACGCTTTGGTCCGCGCGGCGATCAGCTCGGGTTCCCTCCGCTGGATCCTGAGCAATGCCTCTTCCCGCAAAGCCAGGCACAGGCTGAACGGATGAGCCACCGTCTGGCCCATCGAGAGGGCGGCGAGCCCCCGCTCGGACGCGCGCTCGGGATAGCCGAGGCACCACAAGGCCCGCGACTCAAAAGCAAGGGCCGCCATGGCCGGGTCCATCATGAAAATCTTTGGCCCGCGGTGGCGCTCCGGGTCGTACAGGACCCGCACCTGAGCGGCGTGAGACGGCACACTCGTGTATCGTCCGGAGTCAGCAGCAAGTGGTGCAAGCGACGAATTCGGCGAGCAAACGGAACTCGTCGCTCCCGAGCTTTGCTGCGAGGTTGAAAAGCTCCCGGGAAAGCTCCGACGCGGTCTCCATATCTGGTTGAACCAGATGAATGACCCACAACCCCACAAGGCTACGAAAGAGCTCGGGGGTCTCGCCGGCGCCCGCACACAACTCCTTGGCTCGGGTGTAGGCGGCCTTCGCCTCGACAGATCCCCACCCTCGTATGGCAATAAGCGGGGTGCCGAGCGCGAGGCGGAAGTCGATCTCCCGCGAGATCCGCTCGGACGATTCCGGCAGCGAGGCGATCAGCTCGAGGCCCTTGGTCAAATGGGCGATCGCATCGGCGTTGGCCGAGGCCGCCATCGCCCGCTCCGCGGCGCGGCGATAATGATCGATGGCGGGAGCGGCGAGCCCGGCGGCGGCGTAGTGGTGCGCGACCAGTTCCGGCTGGGTCTCGGCCACTTCCGGGAACTCGCCTTCGAGCGCCTGGGCGATATGGGCGTGGAGCGTTCGCCGGCGCTCGCGCAATAGGCTGGCATAGGCCGCCTCCTGCACCAGCGCATGCTTGAAGGTGTAGACCGCCTCCGGGACCTCGCCGCGGCCGAACACCAGCTCCGCGCGGACGAGCCGGTCGAGAGCCTCCTGTCAGCCGGTCATCGGGCTGCTGCGCCACGGCGCTGAGCAAGCGATAGGAGAACTCGCGGCCGATGGCGGCGCCGATCTGGGCGACCTCGCGCACCGGCGCCAGCCGATCGAGCCGGGCCATCAGCGAGTCGTGCAGGGTGGTCGGGATCGCCAGCGGCGGCAGCGCGCCATCGAGCGCGTAATGCCCGTCCTCCTCGCGCAAGAGGCCGCTTTCGATGATGGTCTTGGTCAGCTCCTCGAGGAACAGCGGCACGCCGTCGGTGCGGGCGAGGATCTGCTCGAGGATCTCGGCCGGCAGCGCCTTGCCGCCGGCGGACCGCTCGACCAGGGTCATGCCCTCGCGGCGGCCGAGGCGGGCGAGCGGCATGCATCGTGACATGCGCGTCGGCGGGCCAGGGCGGGGTGAACTCCGGCCGCGCGGTGACGAGGAGCAGCAACGGCAGCGTCGATGCCCGCGCCACGGTCAGGGTCAACAGCTCGAGCGAGGTCGGGTCGATCCAATGCGCGTCCTCGAACAGCATCAGCACCGGCTGCCGCGCCGCCAGCCGCGCCATCTGCGCCAGCAGCGCCTCGAGCGTCTTCTCCTTGCGCCGCTGCGGCGTGAGGTCCGGGAGAGGGTATTTGTCGCCGGTCGGGATCGACATGCCGCTCGGCGATGAACCCGATCTCCTCGGCGCCGGCGTTCGACCGGGCGAGCAAGGCTTCGAGCTTGGCCAGCCGCGCTTCCGGCATGTCCTCGCGGCTGAAGCCCGCGGCGTGCTCGAGCTGGGTAATGAAGGGATGGAGCGCGCTCGCCTGATGGTGCGGCGAGCAGAAATAGCGCAGCCTGCGTGTGCGGCTCGCCCGCGACCTCCTCCAGCATCGCCTGCGCCAGACGCGATTTGCCGATGCCGGGTTCGCCGATCAGCACCACCACCCGGCCCTCGCCGGCCTTGGCCTGCTGCCAGCGGCGCTGCAATAGCGCCAGTTCCTCGTCGCGGCCGACGAGCGCGGTGCCGGCCGTGCGCAGCGCCTCGAAGCGGCTCTCGGCGGCGCTCCCGCGCACCACCCGCGCGGCCATCACCGGCGCGCCCAGGCCCTTGAGCTCGACGGCGCCCAGATCCGCGTATTCGAACAGACCGCCGGTCAGCCGCCGCGTGCTCGGCGCGATCACTACGGTACCCGGCTCGGCCAGCGCCTGCAGCCGCGCCGCGAGGTTGGGCGTCTCGCCGACCACCGCCTGTTCCTGCGAGGCACCCTGGCCGATCAGATCGCCGACGACCACCAGCCCGGTGGCGATGCCGACCCGCACCTGCAACCGCAACGCCGCGACGGTGTCGAGCCCGTTCACCGCCTCGACGAGCTGCAGCCCGGCCCGCAGCGCGCGCTCGGCATCGTGTTCGTCCGCCCGCGGATAGCCGAAATAGGCGAGCACGCCGTCGCCCATATACTTGGCGACAAACCCGCCGCCGCGGCCGATCACCTTGGCAACGCAGCGGTGATAGGCGCCGATGACCGCGCGTAAATCTTCGGGATCGAGCCGCGCCGACAGCGCCGTCGAACCGACGAGATCGCAGAACATCACCGTCAGCTGCCGCCGCTCGGCCTCGACCCCCACCCTTCCCTCCCCCGCGGGCGGGGGAGCCCCCGGACGTGGGCCTTCAGCCCACGGATTTAGATGCTATGGGGAGGACGGCCGCGGCATTGAGTATCTTGTCGGTTGTCCAAGACCAGACAGGATTGATCCGATGCCAAAGCAAATCGAACCGAGCAACACCACGGCCGCCTTTGACCATAATAGCACTTTGGTCGTGGCGCTGGAATTGAGCGGCAAGTCGTGGGAGGCCGGGGCGGTGGTTCCCGGGGTCGCCCGTCGGCCGCGGCGGCGGCTCGCGCCGCGCGATCTGGCCGGCTTGTTGCGGACGATCGGGTTGTGGAAGGCGGAGGCGGAGGCCGCGGGTCGGGCGGTGCAGCGCGTGGTGCTGAGCTACGAGGCGGGCCGAGACGGTTTCTGGATTGCCCGTTACCTGCTGGCGCAGGGGATCGAGGTGCAGGTCATGCATCCGGCGAGCATTCCGGTGCCGCGGCGGAGCCGGCGGGCGAAGACGGATCGGATCGACCTGGACATGCTGTTGCGCACGCTGCTGGCGTGGCTGCGCGGCGAGCCGCGGGTGTGTTCGATGGTGCGCATCGCGAGTGAGGCGGAGGAGGAACTGCGCCGGCCGGGACGCGAACGGGAGCGGCTGGTCCGCGAGCGGCTGCAACTCGAGAGCCGCGTGGAGAGTCTGCTCTGTCTGCATGGTATCGTCGGCTTCAAGCCGCGCCTCAAGAAGGCGTTCGAGCGGCTGGAGGCATTGCAGACCTTTGCCGGCTCGCCGTTGCCGCCCAAGACGATGGCGGAGCTGAGACGCTTGATGGTGCGCCACCGCCTGGTCTCGGACCAACTGCGCGAGATCGAGGCCGAGCGCGACGCGGTCGTGAAGATCGCCGAGCCGGACCGCGCCGAGCGAATGATCCAGCTGCTGACCCAGATCGTCGGCCTCGGTGTCGAGACCGCGACCGTTCTGGTCCGCGAGATGCTAGGCTGCCGTTCGTTCCGTGATCGCCGGGCGCTGGCGAGCTTTGTCGGTTTGACCGGCACGCCGTTCCAGAGCGGCGGCATGGAGCGCGAGCAGGGCATCGGCAAAAACGGCAATGCACGGGTGCGCCACATCCTGATGCAACTGGCTTGGCGCTGGCTTCGCTTCCAACCGCAAAGCCCGCTCAGCCGTTGGTTCGTCCAGCGAACCAGCGGTGCCAAGGGGCGCATCCGCAAAGTGATGATCGTGGCGCTTGCCCGAAAGCTGCTGGTCGCGCTCTGGCGCTATGTCGAGACCGGCGAACTACCAGCCGACGCCCGCACCGCCGCCGCCTGAGCGCAAGATCAGGGCACGCGGCGAGACACAAAGACACCGGGCGGAGCAAGGCGCTTGGCGCCGACGCCTGGAACCGACCTGGGTGGGCGGGATGCCGTCACGGACTATGGCTGCAAGATGCCGCCATTTAGAGTGGTCCCGCCCTCCCAGGCTCCCCGTCGGCCTCGCGATTGAGGCATCGTGGTACGGAACCGCAGGTTCCGCCGGATACGAGTTTGCAGGCCATCGGCCTGAGCACAGGGGAGCCGCCCAGGCTCGTGACAGGTGACGCCAATGAACTCCTCGCCCCGGTTTCCTGTGCCCAGACCGCAGCTCGGGCCCAGATT
The DNA here is from genome assembly GCA_963772295.1 of uncultured Alphaproteobacteria bacterium. GTDB lineage: Bacteria > Pseudomonadota > Alphaproteobacteria > ATCC43930 > CGMCC-115725 > AP-15. The sequence goes on along the minus strand of CAVYWO010000012.1, from coordinate 116,437 downwards.
GCGACGGAGCAACCGTCCGGGAAACGTGACAGTCACGATTGCCAATAGGAGATCGAAGATGCCCAGACATCGGACCGGCAGCGCCCCGATGACCCCAGCTGAGCGTCAAGCGCGATGCCGCGCTAGACGGCGCCAGCAGAGCCAACAGAGCCAGACGGCGTCACCGGCACCGCGCCTCGCGCCACGGCCAAGGCGCTGGGCGGCAGCAGTCGCCACGCTGATCGAGCTGCAGGACAATTACCGCGCCTGGCTGGACAACCTTCCCGCCAATCTCGAAGCATCCAGGCTGGCGGAGAAGCTGCAAGCAATCGCCGAGCTCGACATCGAGGAGTTGCAGGCGATCGACCCGCCCCGTGGCTACGGCCGCGACTGACCTGAAGGTCCTTAACCAACACCAGCCAACCGCCATGTCGAAACTACTTGACAGCAAAATCCCCATACGAGTCCGTGGGCTGAAGGCCCACGTCCCCCCCGGGGGCGGCCACCTTCTCGACCAGCTTCAGCCCCGCCCGCACCGCGCGCTCGGCATCGTGCTCGTCGGCCCGCGGATAGCCGAAATAGACAAGCACGCCGTCGCCCATGTACTTGGCGACAAACCCGCCGGCGCGCTCGATCACCTTGGCAACGCAGCGATGATAGGCGCCGATCACCGCCCGCAGATCCTCCGGGTCGAGCCGCGCCGACAATGCGGTCGAGCCGACCAGATCGCAGAACATCACCGTCAGCTGGCGGCGTTCGGCAGCGGCTGGTTCTGGCGCACCGCGGGATGCCGCTGTCGCGGCGGCGGGTGCCTCGGCAGTGAGAGCAGCAATGGCGGCGAGGAGCTTGCGGCGATGGCCGACCGAGGTCACGCCGATGCTGATCAGGTCCTCAGCCGTAAGCTGCGGCAGCACCTCGGCGTCAACATCGCTTTCTCCGAAAGCGGCCGCGTAACGCTCGAGACCCAGGCCCCTCAGCCACGCCGCGATGTCCATCAGGCGCCCCCGAGCTCTTCAAGCAGCGCCTTGACATCCTTCAGATCGGCGGTGTCGAAGCCCTCGGTGAACCAGCCATAGACCGGGGCGAGCAGCCCGCGTGCCGCGGCGGGCTTGCCTTGATCCCGCCACAGCTGGGCGAGGCTGGTGGCGGCGCGCAATTCCCACGACTTCGCCTCTTGCGAACGGGCTCGCTCGATCGCCCGCCGATAGGAAGCTTCCGCCTTATCCGGAGCGCTCGGGCTCCGCCGGAGGAGCAAATCGCCCATCAGCCGATAGACTTCCGGTTCCCAATGGGCGTCGCTGCCCCTCCTCTCGACGTGCACGACCGCGGCCTCGAGCGCCGTCCGGGCCTCATCGGTATTTCCTTGTTTTTCAAGGCATTCCGCAAATAGAACATGCCACAAACCCAGGTTCACCCGGATCCCTATCTTTCGATGCTCGGCCAGAGCGCTCCTGAAAGCTTCTATGCGATCGTCTGCGCACTGTCCCGTCACCGAAGCGTCGTGCCAGATTTCGAGCATCGAACCCATCGCGCAGTCCCATGCGAACCCCTGCTCCCTTGCGACCATCAGAAGCGCTTTGGTCCGCGCGGCCATCAGCTCGGGTTCCCTCCGCTGGATCCTGAGCACAGCCTCCCACCGCAAAGCGGAACACAGGCTGAACGGATGAGCCGCCGTCTGGGCCATCGAGAGGGCGGCGAGCCCCCGCTCGGACGCGCACTCGGGATAGCCGAGGCACCACAAGGCCAGCAACTCAATGGTCAGGGCCATCATGGCTGGGTCTGTCATGAAAATCTTTGGCCCGCGGTGACGCTCCGGGTCGTACAGGACCCGCACCCGAGCGGCGTGAGACGGCACACTCGCGTATCGTCCGGACCAGAAGCAAGTCGTGCAAGCGGCGAGTTCGGCGAGCAAACGGAACTCACCGCTCCCGAGCTTTGCGGCGCGGTTGAAAAGCTGCTGCGAAAGCTCCGACGCGGTCTCCATATCTGCTTGCATCGCGTGATACACCGACAACCCAACGAGGCTGCGAAAGAGCTCGGGGGTCTCGCCGGCGCCCGCACACAACTCCCTGGCTCGGGTATAGGCGGCCTGCGTTTCGACAGATCCCCACCCTTGTGTGGCAGTAAGGGGGGTGCCGAGCGCGAGGCGGAAGTCGATCTCAAGCGAGATCCGCTCGGACGATTCGGGCAGCGAGGCGATCAGCTCGAGGCCCTTGGTCAAATGGGCGATCGCATCGGCGTTGGCCGAGACCGCCATCGCCCGCTCCGCGGCGCGGCGATAGTAAGCAATGGCGGGACCGCCGAGCCCGGCGGTGGCGTAGTGATGCGCGACCAGTTCCGGCTGGGTCTCGGCCACTTCCGGGAACCCGCCTTCGAGCGCCTGGGCGATGCGGGCGTGGAGCCGCCCCCGGCGCTCGAGCAGCAGGCTGGCATAGGCCGCCTCCTGCACCAGGGCATGCTTGAAGCTGTAGACCGCCTCCGGGACCTCGCCGCGGCCGAACACCATCTCCGAGCGGACGAGCCGGTCGAGAGCCTCCTTCAGCCGGTCGTCGGGCTGATGGGCAACGGCGCTGAGCAAGCGATAGGAGAACTCGCGGCCGATGGTGGCGCCGATCTGGGCGACCTCGCGCAGCGGCGCCAGGCGATCGAGCCGGGCCATCAGCGAGTTGTGCAGGGTGGTCGGGATCGCCAGCGGCGGCAGCGCGCCATCGAGCGCGTAACGCCCGTCTTCCTCGCGCAGCACGCCGCTTTCGATAATGGTCTTGGTCAGCTCTTCGAGGAACAATGGCACGCCGTCGGTGCGGGCGAGGATCTGCTCGAGGATCTCGGCCGGCAGCGCCTTGCCGCCGGCGGAGCGCTCGACCAGGGTCATGCCGTCGCGGCGGCCGAGGCGGGCGAGCGCCTGCATCGTGACGTGCGCCTCGGCGGGCCAGGGCGGGGTGAACTCCGGCCGCGCGGTGACGAGGACCAGCAATGGCAGCGTTGATGCCCGCGCGACGGTCAGGGTCAACAGCTCGAGCGAGGTCGGGTCGCTCCAGTGCGCGTCCTCGAACAGCATCAGCACCGGCTGCCGCGCCGCCAGCCGCGCCAGTTGCGCCAGCAGCGCCTCGAGCGTCTTCTCCTTGCGCCGCTGCGAGGTGAGGTCCGGGAGAGGGTATTTGTCGCCGGTCGGGATCGACATCCGCTCGGCGATGAACCCGATCTCCTCGGCGCCGGCGTCGGACAGGGCGAGCAGCGCTTCGAGCTTGGCCAGCCGCGCTTCCGGCATGTCCTCGCGGCTGAAGCCCGCGGCGTGCTCGAGCTGGGTGACGACGGGATACAGCGCGCTCGCCTGATGGTGCGGCGAGCAGAAATAGCGCAGCCTTGTGTGCGGCTCGCCCGCCAGCTGCCCCAGCATCGCCTGCGCCAGACGCGATTTGCCGATGCCGGGTTCGCCGATCAGCACCACCACCCGGCCCTCGCCGGCCTTGGCCTGCTGCCAGCGGCGCTGCAATAGCGCCAGTTCTTCGTCGCGGCCGACGAGCGGGGTCAGCTCTCGCCCGTGCAGCGCCTCGAAGCGGCTCTCGACGGCGCTCCCACGCACCACCCGCGCCGCCGTCACCGGCGGGCTCAAGCCCTTGAGCTCGACGGTACCCAGATCCGCGTACTCGAACAGACCGCCGGTCAGCCGCCGCGTGCTCGGCGCGATCACCACGGCGCCCGGCTCGGCCAGCGCCTGCAGCCGCGCCGCGAGGTTCGGCGTCTCGCCGACCACCGCCTGCTCCTGCGCCGCCCCCTCGCCGATCAGGTCCCCGACCACCACCAGCCCGGTGGCGATGCCGATCCGCACCTGCAGCGGCGGCGCCGCGACGGTGTCGAGCCCGGCCACCGCCTCGACCAGCTGCAGCCCGGCGCGCACCGCGCGCTCGGCATCGTGCTCGTCGGCCCGCGGATAGCCGAAATAGGCGAGCACGCCGTCGCCCATGTACCTGGCGACAAACCCGCCGGCGCGCTCGATGACCGCCGCAACGCAGAGGTGATAGGCGCCGATCACCGTGCGCAGATCCTCCGGGTCGAGTCGCGTCGACAGCGCGGTCGAGCCGACCAGATCGCAGAACATCACCGTCAGCTGGCGGCGTTCGGCCTCGCCGGCCCCGATGCCGGCATCTTGCCCTGCTTGCACTAGCTCGGTCGGCGCGATCGGCGCGCCGGAGCTCGGCAGGTCAGGTCGCAACGCGGCGATCGCGGCCAGCAGCTTGCGCCGATGGCCGACAAGATTGACGCCCAGCTCCTTGAGGTCGTCGGCCGTCAGCTCGCGCAGGACCTCAGCATCGATCTCGTTATCGTGGAATGCCGAGGCGTATCGTTCGAGCCCCAACCCTCGCAGCCAATTGATGATGTCGATCGACATTGTCGGGCTTTGCGATCACCAGCCGAGGCGGCGCCGCCCGGGCCTATCTCGCGCGGTCATCGCCGAAATCAAAGCGATCGTCGGAGGCAGTTCGGAGGGCACAAATGTGGACTCCACTCCCGGCGCACGATCGCAATTCGATCGCGTTGGTTTTGAGCGATTACCCTCGATCGCGTGTCGATGGTATGCCAACCCCGAGGCGGGCAGCAAGCGGAGCGCGCGAACGGTATGTTACACGAAAGCATCAACCTGTTGATCAACATCGACGTCCCCGACCTGGCCCGCGCGATCGCGTTCTACACGGCAGCGTTCGGTCCGAGGGTCACCCGGCGTCTCCGCCCGGAGGTCGCCGAACTGGACGGCTGGCCGGCGCGGCTGTACCTGCTGCAGAAATCTCCCGGTTCGCTTGGCGCGGCTGCCGATCGCCGCCGTTATGACCGGCATTGGACCCCGGTGCACCTCGACGTAGTGGTCGACGATCTGGACGCTGCCCTGGCCCGCGCCCTCGCAAGCGGGGCGCGGGCCGAGACCGAGATCCGCGCCCATTCCTGAGGCAAGATCGTCGTGGCGGCCGATCCGTTCGGCCATTGGATTGTGTCTGATCGAGTTCCCGGGCAGCGGCTACGACGAGATCGCCGAAGCCGGTCAGGTGCGGTCATGAGCGGCGATCGCCGCAGTGGTCGAGGCCTCGGTGAAAACCGGCGCGCGTCGTCTACCTCATGCCGCCACTCTGCCGACAACACGGGATATTTGCGGCGGCGGTGAAAACACCCTAGCGCCGTGTGACGGAAGAACAGCGCGGCGTCCTGAATCCGCTCTATATAGGTCGAGGCTGTGTCGGGCTTTGCTTGTACGATGCAGAAATGTTAAATCGTGAAACGTCGGCCGGGCCACGACTTCGCTCAATTGCCGCCGCAGCAATCCGCCGCGATTACAAAGTATCCTCGGTTATGGTATACTGCTCATAAAGGAGCACGATATCAACAAAAGTAGAGAGATCGGCGAGCACACGATAATAAAGCGCGGTCTCAGCGGCGAGGAAATCGCGCGGCGGCGTGAAGCATTACGTCAGGCTGATGCAAATAACCGGCTGGAAGGGGTATTCCGTGAGCCGGCGACGGATGAGATTTTCGAGGCTCACATCCGCGGCGAAATCGATACTTTGGAAATGATGGCGCGGCTCAAAGCTCTGCCTCAGCCTTGCTAACCCGTGCCGGGCTACACTTATCCGGGAACCGATGTCAAAAACAAGCTCGGTGCCAAAACGCACGATGAGCTTGAAAAGCAGTCGGCGCGCTTTGTCGCCTCTCGTGCCTATCAAATAGAAATCGGCGAAGGTCCCCGCGGGCAATTCGATGTGAGACACAAGGGCATATTGGACAACCCGGAGGCGCTGGCCGCGCTCGCAAAAGCAATTCCACAAGGCCAAGCGCCGAGCTATTGGCGAACTCGCCGACATCGGTCAATGACAACGGGACGCGCAGTGAACCACTGGGATTGCGGATTTGGGCCGCGATTATCGGGGTCGATGCGCGCCGGTATGGCTCGGTGATAACCGGCGAGCCCCCTCGTCGGTAATCAACCGGACCCCGACGTCGAACGCGAAATACGACCAGACCCAGCCGAGGATCACCGAGAGCCGATTGCGCACGCCGAGCAAGAACATCACGTGCACGGCGCCCCACAGCCACCACGCCGCCGCGCCAGTCAGTTTGAGCCGCCCGAAATCGGCGACCGCGCTCTTGCGTCCGATCGTGGCCAAGCTGCCCTGGTGCCGATAGCGGAACGGTGGCGGCGGCTTGCGGTTGCGCAGCCGGGCCCGCAGCACCGCCGCAACATAGGCGCCGGCCTGCTTCGCCGCGGGGGCCAGTCCTGGCGCGGCCCCCCAGGCGAGCGCCAGCGCGGTGTCGCCGATCGCAAAGACATCGGGTAGACCAGGGACGGAGAGGTCCGGCCCTACCTTGATGCGGCCTGCCTCATCAGGCTCAATCCCCAGCCAGGCAGCTGCCGGCGAGGCGACGACGCCGGCTGCCCACAAGACGGTGCCGGCGCAAATGCGCTCGCCGCTTACCACCACGCCCTCGGCGTCGATGCCTTCGACCCGGCTGTCCACGCGCACTTCGACGCCGAGCGCCTCGAGCGAAGTGCGGGCGAAGGCCGACAGCCGCTCATTGAATTGAGGCAGCACGCGGGGCCCTGCCTGCACCAGCAAGATGCGCGCCGATGCCGGGTCGAAGTTGCGGAAGTCTTTGGCCATCCCGTTGCGGGCGAGTTCTGCGATCGCCCCCGCCATCTCAACCCCGGTCGGTCCCGCGCCGACGATCAGAAACGTCAAGAGGCTCGCCCGCGCTGCCGGATCGTCCGTCGCCTCGGCTTGCTCGAAAGCATCCAGGATGCGGCTGCGAATGCTGGTCGCGTCCTGCACCGATTTCAGTCCTGGCGCGTAAGCCGCCCATTCCTCGCGGCCGAAATAGCCGTGCGTGGCGCCGGTCGCGAGCACCAGCGCGTCGTAGGCGAGCGCGCGTCCGTCCACGACCAATCGGCGGGCAGCGACGTCGACGGCGGTGACGGTGCCGCACAAGACCCGCAGTCTTGGGTGATCGCGGAAGACGCCGCGGATCGGCGTCGCGATATCAGCCGGGGAAAGAGCGGCTGTTGCGACCTGATAAAGCAGCGGCTGGAACAAGTGATAGTTGTGACGGTCGATCAGGGTAACCCGCGCCCGCTCATGGCGCAGCCCCGCCGCGCACGCCATGCCGCCAAAGCCGGCGCCGACGATGACGACATGCGGAGCGCTCTCGTCGGCTGGGAGCGCGCGATGCGCCCAATCGATGATCAGACGATCGAGCGAATAGCGTCCCGCGCCGAATACCCCGAGCACGGCGAATAGCAGAGGTCCATAGATCGTCATGCCCTGATCCGCGCCGGCCATCGCCATGCCGGATGCCCCGGCGAGGAGACCGGCCGCGACCAGCGGCATCGACAAACCCAGCGCCAAGAGAACGGCGCCGACGATCGCCAAGGGCCGAGGCAGCACCCCGGCTTCCATGGTCGGCAGCATTGCGTGCGTCGTCACCGGGCCGATGAGCGCCGCCGCCAGCCATAGCCGTATGGCAAGCAGATAGAACGGGCCGACTTCCCGACTAACCCAGCGTTGCGCCGCCATTGCCGGGCCGGCTAGAGGCAGGGGGCTGTGCGCCAGGCCTTTGCCGAGAATATGATCGAGCGACAGCGGCCCGGCACCCTGCACGACATACCAGCCGAACAGAGCGGCCCAGAACAGGTGCTCGTCTCGCGGCGCTCCGAGGGACGGCGCGAGCAAGGTCAGCACCAGCATCAGCAGCGCCAAGGGCCTGACCAAAAACCCCGCGGCCAGCAGCACCGGTCCCGTTACTTGTGCGGCGATCATCGGCCAGGCGGCATGGAAATCGCCGATCTCGCCACCAGGAAGCATACCCGGCGCAAGGAATGCCTTCGCCAACGACAGGCGGACCAGCAGATCGACAATCGGCGCCACCGCCCGCAACGCCGACCGGCTGATATCCAGAAATGCGGCCAGCCTCACCCGCAGCCGCTCGCTGCGGTAGAGCGTTATCGGCCTCACCAGCTTGCCGCTTTCGCTATGTCCGGCGAATTCGTCATCTCCTTACCCTGTTCCCCGTTGATCATGCGCCCCTCGCCCGCGCCGATCTCGACCACCGGTGCGATGTCAGGATGATAGCGGTTGTGGCCGCTATGCGGTTCGGCCGCGAGCGGCTTGTCTCGGTCGATGCGGATCGCGTTTATGGCGGCCCTCGCGCGGTTCCGGCATCAGGGGGTTGAACGGGCGCCGAGGCAGCCTTTATTGCTGGTGCCGATGATTCCGGCCTCGCTGTTCCATCCCGCGGTTGCCCGCTGGTTCGAGCGGTCTTTTGCCATGCCGACCCCGGCGCAGGCCATGGCCTGGCCGGCGATCGCGGCCGGGCGGCCGGTGCTGATCGCCGCCCCGACGGGTTCCGGCAAGACGCTCGCCGCGTTTCTCGCCGCGATCGACGGCCTCGTCAAAGAGGGGCTCGCGGGCCGCCTCGAAGACGCGACAAAGATCGTCTACGTCTCGCCGCTGAAGGCGCTCTCGAACGACATCCGGCGCAACCTCGAAATCCCGCTCGCCGGCATCCGCGCCGAACTGCGCCGGATCGGCCTGCCCGAGGTCGAGATCCGCAGCCTGGTGCGCACCGGCGACACGCCCGCGGCCGAGCGCGCCGAGATGCGCCGCCGCCCGCCCCACATCGTCGTCACCACCCCGGAATCGCTTTACATCCTGCTCGGCTCGCAATCCGGCCGGGCGATGCTGGCGACGACCCGCACCGTCATCGTCGACGAGATCCATGCGGTGGCGGCGACGAAGCGCGGCAGCCATCTCTCGCTGTCGCTCGAACGGCTCGCGGCACTCGCCGGCGACAAGCTGCTGCGGATCGGGCTGTCGGCGACGCAGAAGCCGATCGCAAGGGTGGCCGAGTTCCTCCTCGGCGTCGGCCGCGGCGACTGTACGATCGTCGACACCGGCCACCGCCGCGCCCGCGACCTCGCGATCGAGGTGCCTTCGGCGCCGCTCGAAGCGGTCATGTCGGGCGAGGTCTGGGTCGAGATCTACGACCGCATCGCCGCGCTGATCCGGGCGCACCGCACGACCATCGTCTTCGTCAACACTCGGCGCCTCGTCGAGCGGGTCACGCGCCATCTCTCGGAGCGGATCGGCGCCGAGCGGGTCGCCGCGCATCACGGCAGCCTCGCCAAGGAGCAGCGGCTCGACGCCGAGCAGCGCCTCAAAGGCGGCGCGCTCGACGCGCTCGTCGCCACCGCTTCGCTCGAGCTCGGGATCGACATCGGCGAGGTCGATCTTGTCTGCCAGCTCGGCTCGCCGCGGGCGATCGCGACCTTCCTGCAGCGCGTCGGCCGTTCCGGCCATGCCGTCGACGGCACCCCGAAGGGCCGGCTGTTCCCGCTGTCGCGCGACGAGCTGGTCGAATGCGCCGCCCTCCTCGACAGCGTGCGTCGCGGCGAGCTCGACGAACTGACGATACCCGAGCGGCCGCTCGACGTCTTGGCGCAGCAGATCGTCGCCGAGACCGCGGCAGCGGACTGGGAGGCGGAGGCGCTGTACGCGCTCTGCCGCCGCGCCTGGCCCTACCGCGACCTGCCGCGGGCCGATTTCGCCGCGGTCGTCGCGATGCTGGCGCAGGGCTTCGCGACCCGGCGCGGCCGCCGCGGCGCGCTCGTCCACCACGACGCGGTCAACCACCGGCTGCGCGGCCGCCGCGGCGCCCGGCTGGTGGCGCTGACCTCGGGCGGCACCATCCCCGACAACGCCGATTATCAGGTGGTGCTCGAGCCCGAAAACCAGCCGATCGGCACCGTCAACGAGGATTTCGCCGTCGAAAGCCTGGCCGGCGACGTGTTTCAGCTCGGCAACAATGCCTACCGCATCCTGCGCGTCGAGCGCGGCACGGTGCGCGTCGACGACGCCGAGGGGGCGCTGCCGAACATCCCGTTCTGGCTCGGCGAGGCGCCGGGGCGCAGCGACGAACTGTCATTGTCGGTCTCGCGGCTGCGCGGCGAGATCGCGGCCCGCCTGCCGGGCAGGGGAAAACCGCTGCGGGCCCCGGCGACCGAAAATGAAGAACGCGGGATTTTGGACTGGCTCGTCGACGAGGTCGGGATCGCCCGGCCCGCGGCCGAGCAGCTGGTCGAATATCTGGCGGCGGCGCGGGCCGCGCTCGGGGTCTTGCCGACCCATGACACGATCGTCTTCGAGCGCTTCTTCGACGCGACCGGCGGCATGCAGCTCGTGATCCATTCGCCCTATGGCAGCCGGCTCAACCGCGGGTGGGGTCTGGCACTGCGCAAGCGGTTCTGCCGCAAGTTCAATTTCGAGCTGCAGGCGGCCGCGACCGAAGACAACATCGTGCTGTCGCTGACTACGGCGCACAGCTTTGAGCTCGCCGAGGCGGCCCGCTATCTCCATTCGGCGACGATCCGCCCGCTCTTGACCGAGGCGCTGCTCGACGCGCCGATGTTCACGACCCGCTGGCGCTGGGTCGCCGGCGTGGCGCTCGCCTTGCCGCGGTTTCGCGGCGGCAAGAAGGTGCCGGCGCCGCTCGCCCGCATGGAGGCCGAGGATCTCATCGCCGCGATCTTTCCCGATCAGGTCGCCTGCGCCGAAAACCTGGCCGGGGCGCGCGAGATCCCCGATCATCCGCTGATCCGCCAGACGATTGCCGACTGCCTCGGCGAGGCGATGGACGCCGCCGGTCTGGAACGGCTCCTGGCGCGGCTCGAAGCGGGCGAGATCAGGGTCGTCGCGCGCGATCTCGTCGAGCCGTCGCCGCTCGCCCTCGAAGTGCTGGCGGCCCGGCCCTACGCCTATCTCGACGATGCGCCGCTGGAAGAGCGCCGCACCCAGGCGGTGATCGGGCGGCGCTGGCTGGCGCCGGAGGCGGCCGACGAATTGGGCCGCCTCGACCCCGAGGCGATCGCGAGGGTGCGGGGCGAGGCCTGGCCCGAGCCGCAGAACCCCGACGAATTGCACGACGCCCTCGTCTGGCTCGGCTTTCTGACCAACGAGGAAGCCGCGGGGTGGAGCGAATGGCTCTTCGCGCTCGCCGCCGAGCGGCGCGCCGCGCGGCTCGGCGGGCGGCTCTGGATCGCCGCCGAGCGACTGCCCATGTTCCGGGCCTTGTACCCGGCGGCCGGCCTCGACCCGCCGGTCGCGGCCCCGGACGGTTACGAACGCGTCTGGGAGCCCGGCGCGGCGCTGGTCGAGGTCCTGCGCGGCCGGCTCGAAGGCCAGGGGCCGGCGACGCGGGCGGCGCTCGGCGCGGCACTCGGCCTCGACGCCGGCGAGATTGCCGCGGCGCTCGCGGCGCTCGAGGCCGAGGGTTTTGCCTTGCGCGGCCGCTTCAGCGCCGATGCCGGCGAGGACGAATGGTGCGAGCGCCGGCTCCTGGCCCGCATCCACCGCTACACGATCAACCGCCTGCGGGCCGAGATCGAGCCGGTGGCGGCCCGCGATTTCCTCCGCTTTCTCTTCGATTGGCAGCGGGCGGCACCGGATGCGCGGATGGAGGGGCCGGACGCGCTCGCCGCCCTGATCGGCCAGCTCGAGGGCTTTCAGGCGCCGGCCGGCGCCTGGGAAACCGAGATCCTGCCGGCCCGTCTCAAGGAATACGAGCCGGCCTGGCTCGATGAGCAATGCCTCGCCGGCCGCCTCGCCTGGGCGCGACTGCGGCCGCCCGTCGGCCGCACCGGCGACAAGAGCGCGGGCCCGGTGCGTTCGACGCCGATCGCGTTGCTGCCGCGCCGCCAAATGGCGCTGTGGGCGGCCCTGTCGCCGGCCCCGGAGACGGCGCAGCCGAGCCCGCGCGGGCGGGCCGTCGCCGATTACATCGGCAGGCACGGCGCCTCGTTCTTCGACGAGATCGCCGACGGCACGCGCCTCTTGGCGCCCCAGGTCGAGGACGCGCTCGGCGAATTGGTGGCGCTCGGCATCGTTACCTCGGACAGCTTTGCCGGATTGCGCGCGCTGCTCGTGCCGTCCGACAAGCGCCGGCACCGCGGCCGGCGCCGGGCGATCTTCGGCATGGCCGATGCCGGCCGCTGGGCCTTGGCCCGGCGCGCGGCGACCCGCCCCGCCGCCGAGATCGTCGAGCACATCGCGCGCGCCTTGTTGCGCCGCTACGGCATCGTCTTCTGGCGGCTCGTCGAGCGCGAGGCGGCGTGGCTGCCGCCGTGGCGCGAATTGCTGCGCGTCTATCGCCGGCTGGAAGCGCGCGGCGAGCTTCGCGGCGGCCGTTTCGTCGCCGGCTTTGCCGGGGAGCAGTTCGCCTTGCCCGAGGCGATCGGGCTGTTGCGCGAGGTCCGGCGCAAGCCCTTGGCGGAGAGCCTCGTATCGGTCTCCGGCGCCGACCCCTTGAACCTCGTCGGCATCCTGACGCCGGGCGCGAGGCTCGCCGGGCTCGGCGGCAACCGGGTGCTGTTCCGCGACGGTGTGCCGCTCGCCGTGGCCGCCGGCGGCGCCGTGCAGTTCCTGGCGAGCCTCGACGCCGCCGCAGAGTGGCGGGCGCGCAAGATTCTGCTGCGCAGCGCGGTCCCGGCCCGGCTGGTCGATCTCGCTTGAACGGCCGTCAGCGGCCACCCCGGAGAGATGCGAAGGGCGCTCCCCGGAATTTGTTTTCGGCCTTCTTTGATTATCAATCCCTTGCCAGGCCTTGCGCCGGGCATCCACGCCTTAGCCGGAGCATTTTCCATCTAGTCTAGTTCTAGTCGCCCACCGGCGGTGCCGACCCGCCGAGCATGAAACTCACCGGCTGTCATGTATGGACGGCCCCCCTTGGGCAAGGAGAATTTAGCGGCGTTGGCGAGTGGTCTGGAGCGGTCATGTATCCGGCCCGTTGGTGCGGTCTTCTGACCGCTGGCCCCGATGGGTTACGCGGATCGGGCTCCAAGCATCGCGGCGCGCATAGACGAAATCATCGCCTGACCGGGACAGCCGCTCGATCGCGCTGAGCGGATAAGTGCTCGCTCCGGTCAGCGAAAACCCGGCCGTGATCCGGGTCTTTCGCACCAGAAGCTCCGACACCTGTTGACCGTCCCGAAAAAGCACTCCCTTCAAACCGTCCAACGAGGGTTTGGCGATGTTATCGACGTCGAGGGTCGTGTCTCCCTGGTAGAAATAGATGATCAGGACGGCGACATCCTGATTTGTCGGTCCGCCCTCTCCGGTCAGACGCTCCCGGGCGGCGCGGGACACTCGTTCGCGCCAGCGCCGCCGCGATCGCGGGTTCGCATTGGCGCTGCGCGGCGCACCGACAACGACAAACTCCATCTCGGTTCATCGCGCCGGCGCGCCTTGATCGTTTTTAGCGGTCGATGCCGCCCATGCAGAGGTATTTGACTTCGAGGAACTCCTCGATGCCGTATTTCGAGCCTTCGCGACCGATGCCGCTCTCCTTCATGCCGCCCTACGGGATTTACACATCTTTTGCTGTGATTTCAATTTCTTACCGACATTGCGATGTGAAATCCGGCGGTCATCGCGGCAAGCTTGTCCCAGCCGGCGCGCATGGTCTTCGGTCCGGGCGGTTTGTAATAGCAATTCCAGCCGCCGAGCCGGGCGACGATCCAGGCCAGCCAAGGCAGCGAGCCGGCTGTGTGCGGGTTTTTCTGGCGTTCTGTCCTGCCTTCCAGGGTCGGCCCAATCGCGGCTGCCGCCTGCAAAACCTCTGGCGCAGCGACGTCGCTGCCCGGCCGTTCGCCGCCGTCGCGGGCATCGACCAGTTGGATGGTGCGCACCGCGGCGCCGATCGCCAGTGCCGCCATCTTGAACAAGCGGTCGGCGCCATGGGTCTGCAGATCGGGCAACCCCAGGCCATCGTTCTTGCAAGCCCGGAAGGTCTGCTCGATGCGCCAGCGCAGGCGATAAAACTGCGCGATCTGTTGTGCCGCCGCCAGGTCCGGCGCCGGCAAGGTCGTCAGCAGCCGCCAATGGACGGCGTCCACGCCCGGCGGCGGCTGTTCTTCCCGCACCTCGACCAGAGTGAGATCGAGGCCGCGCGGATCGGCATGATCGGCGCCATTGCGTGGCCGGGCGACGCGCACCGTGCCGGCGCGCAGGCTGACTTGTGCCAGGCGCGCCTTATCACCGGCGCTGCGCGCTCCGATCTTGACCGCATCCTGGCCCAGCACTGGCCAAGATGCGGCACGGGCAAACAGCCGACCGCCACCGGCCAGGGCGCGGTCCTGCGCCGCCCGCACCAACAACTCGACGCCGGGTGGGCGCCGGGCGAACACGGCAAAGATGTCGCTCTCGCGGTCCCCCACGACGATCACTTGGCTGGCGCCGGCGGCCCGCTCCGCCACGATTTGCGCCGTGCTCAACCAACGCTGCGATTCCTTGTCTTTAAGCGCGCGTTTGCGCCGGGCGCTGACCCGGCCGGCTTGGCGCGTCCACACCGCCGCGTCCAGCAGGCCGACAACCGCCTCATCGGCGGCATCGACCGCCACCGCCGCATGCAGAAAAAACCCCGGCGTCTTGCCATCGCCCGCTGGACCCAACCCGTGCCGCGCCTGCGCCCGGCCGCTGAAATTTACCTCCGTCGTGTCCTGCGCCACGATGATCCGCTGCCCGCGACAGCGCTCCGCGGTACGTTCACTCAGCGTCGCGATAATCTCCCCGGCGCTCACCTGCGGCGAATCAAGAAACCGGTGCGCCGCAATCTCGCCGTTCCGATCGCCGCCGATCTTGCGCAAGCACAAAGATCCAAGGGCGACGATCCGGTCAAACAACCAAGCACCGCGCGCCGCACGCCGTGCATCGCCGAATTCCCCAATCCCCTCACATGGCATCATCATCGACGCTCTCCCCCAACCCCATCTAGGAGCATGAGCGCCGCGTGACCCTAGATCTAGCAAGATGTGTGAATACCGTAGCATGCCGCCAAAGGGGGCGATCTCGGTCGAGATGATGCCCTCGTTGATGCCGACGATGCCGTATTCGAGGGCCTCGGCGACGCGCCAGATGCGCCCGATGTCGCAATTTCGAGAGGCCGCCATCCGAATCTCAGTCATATGGCCGCCGAGAAGTGTGGCGGATGTGTATTATCCGGATCGTGTTGCCGGTCACCCTGTAGAAGATCTTATAGCGATAGCTCACCACAAGCACGACGCGAACGCCCGGTCTTTGACTGACCGAGCGTCCGCTCAGCGGCGATGCGGTAATTTGGACCACAACCTCTTGAATGCGGGACGCGATACGTTCGGCAACTGCCGGATTGCCGAACCGGCGGTAGTAGGCAATGATTTGCCTGATATCGCTGACGGCCCGCTTAGAATACTCGACCCTCATTATTGCCGGAAGCTGGCAAATGCCGCCTTGATCTCCTCCTCCCCGGCAGCCTCGCCGGCAAGCCCTTCGTCGATCGCCACCAATTCATCCGGTGTCGCCTCATAGCCCTCTCCGGCGAGTTCTGCTTCTATTTCAAGCGCAAGCTCGGCCAGCTCCTGCTGTCTGTCGTCCGGCCAGGTCGGCACGCGCGCCAAGACCGCCCTGATCTGATCTTTCGTCATCGCCCACCCTATCCGATCTGGCCGGCCCGCTTGGTATGACGCGTTAGCGGTCGATGCCGCCCATGCAGAGGTATTTGACTTCGAGGAATTCCTCGATGCCGTAGTGAGAGCCTTCGCGACCGATGCCCGATTCCTTCATGCCGCCGAAGGGGGCGATCTCGGTCGAGATGATGCCCTCGTTGATGCCGACGATGCCGTATTCGAGGGCCTCGGCGACGCGCCAGATGCGGCCGATGTCGCGGCTGTAGAAATAGGCGGCGAGCCCGAACTCGGTGTCGTTGGCCAGCTTGACCGCCTCGGCATCGGTCTTGAAGCGATAGAGCGGCGCCACCGGTCCGAACGTCTCCTCCTTGGTGATCACCATGTCGGTCGTCACCCCGGCCAGCACGGTCGGCTCGAAGAAGCTGCCGCCCAAGGCGCTGCGCTTGCCGCCGGTCACCACCCTGGCACCCTTTTTCACCGCGTCGGCGATGTGCGCCTCGACCTTCTCGACCGCCCGCATGTCGATCAGCGGCCCGATCACCGCCCCCGGCTCGAAGCCGTCGGCGACCTTCATCGCCCCGGCGGCGGCGGCGAGGCGCTCGGCGAAGGCGTCGTAGACGCCGTCCTGCACCAGGATGCGGTTGGCGCAGACGCAGGTCTGTCCGGCGTTGCGGTATTTCGACGCGACGGCACCCTTGACCGCCATCTCGATGTCGGCGTCGTCGAAGACGATGAACGGCGCGTTGCCACCCAATTCGAGCGAGATCTTCTTGACCGTGCCGGCGCATTGCTGCATCAGCAATTTGCCGACCTCGGTCGAGCCGGTGAAGGTCAATTTGCGCACGGTCGGGTTTTGCGTCAGCTCGCCGCCGATTTCCTTGGCCGGCCCGGTGACGCAGGAAAACACCCCCTTCGGCACGCCGGCACGCTCGGCCAGTTCGCACAGCGCCAAGGCCGAATAGGGGGTCGCGGTCGCCGGCTTCAGCACCATCGTGCAACCGGCCGCCAAGGCCGGCCCGGCCTTGCGGGTAATCATCGCCGCCGGGAAGTTCCAGGGCGTGATCGCGGCGCAGACCCCGACCGGCTCCTTGGTGACGACGATGCGCTTGTCGGCGGCGTGCGGCGGGATCGTGTCGCCATAGATGCGCTTGCCTTCCTCGCCGAACCATTCGATGAAGGCCGCGGCATAGGCGATCTCGCCCCGCGATTCGGCCAGGGGCTTGCCCTGCTCGGCGGTCATCAGGGTCGCCAGGTCTTCCTGGTTCGCCATCATCAGATCGAACCAGCGGCGCAGCACCTGGGCCCGCTCCTTCGCCGTCTTCGCCCGCCACCCCGGCAAGGCGCGGTCGGCCGCGGCGATCGCGTGGCGGGTCTCCTCGGCCCCCATCCGCGGCACCGTGCCGAGGATTTCGCCGGTCGCCGGGTTCTCGACCGGGATCGTGCCGCGGTTCAGCGCGTCGACCCATTCGCCGTCGATGTAGCACTGCTGGCGGAACAGCTTGGCGTCATGGAGCTTCATGGCGTACCTCACCTGCGCAGGATGATTAAGGATTAGGTACGAAGCGCGCCGCGGCTTGGCAAGATCGGCAATCGTATGAACGAGACCCTGGCCGAGGCGGTTCTGGCCGCGCATCTCGCGGTCATCCTGTTCAACCTCTTCGGGCTCGTCGCGGTGCCGGTCGGTGCGATTTGCGGCTGGCGTTTCGTCCATGTCCGCTGGTGGCGCGTGCTGCACGTCGCGTCGCTCGCCGTCGTCGCGCTGCAGGCGGCCGTTGGCCGCGCCTGCATCCTGACCCTGTGGCAGGCCCGCTTGGAAGGCGCCCGGACACCGGCGCCGCTGCTCATGCGCTGGGTCGAAGGGCTCGTCTATTGGCCGCTGCCCCTCTGGGTGTTCTCGGCGCTCTACGTGCTTGTCTTCGGCTATGCGCTCTTCCTCTTCTGGCTTGTCCCGCCGCGGCCCCTGATCGGCCCGGACTTGGGCTTCGCTACATCTCGGCCAGCAGCTTTTGCAGCTCGCGTCCGAGATCGGCCGCGGGCCGGACGGGCGCCGCATCGACCGCCGCGCGCGGCCTGGCGGCGGCACCGAACAGCGCCGTCAATCGCTCTACCGCTGCGGTCAGCGCTTCGACCCCGGCGCGCAGCGCCTCGCTGCTCGGCCCGGGCCCGGTTGCGGCATGCGCCGCGGCTTCGCGCAACGCCGCGGCGACCGCATCGCTCGACGACCGCGCCGCGGCGCCGACCGCATCGGCCGCCGCCGACAGGCGCTCGACCGCCGCGGCGAGCGCGCGACGCTCCTCTTCGAAGGCGCCGGCGCCGCGTTCCGCCGCAGCCCCCTGACGCAGCTCGGCGGTCAATGCCTCGACCGCGGCCGGCAAGGCGGCGAGCCCGGCGCCGCCCGCCTCGCGGACGAGCGATCGGGTCTCGCGCAGGATCCGGTCGAGCGCATCGCTCGACGCCCGCGAAGCCGTACCCAACCTGTCGGCCGCCGCCGATAGCCGCTCGCCGATGGCGACGAGCGCCCGATTGCCGTCGTCGAGCGCAACGGCGAGCCGATCCGACACCTCGTTCGGGATGACGCGGCTGCCGGCCACGCCATCGATGCGCGCGGTTTCCAACAACCCCACGGCATAGCGAAGCCATGCCATATCGGCCCGTTCCCAAGGCAGCCGGGACATCGCGTCGATCAGCGGATCGACCGCGACGTCGATCGCCAACCGGGCGAAAACGAGAAGCACCAGCAACCCCAACAGGACCAGCATCGTGGAGCCGATCGGAATGTTTACCGGCACGAACGGAGCGCCGCCTTGCCCTTGTGCGAACCCCAACCCAGCGATCGCGGCAAGGGCGACGAACGCCGCGAGGGCATGGGTGCGCGCCAGCCGGATATAAAAGATGTGCGCAGCCTCGGCCTGCGCCGCGCGCGGGTCGAAGCGGTCGCCGAGCAGGACCGTCATGCTCCGTTCCGCCGATTTCGGCAGCGTCCCGACCGGCCGCGGCACCAGCGCCCGCAGCGCACTCCCGGCAAAGGCCTCGATCCAGTCGAGCGCCGCCGGCTGGCGGCTGGCGTCGAAACGACCGAGGCGGCGGCGCAGGTCGACGGCCTCCACAATCAAACCGCCGGCGGTGGCGACGACGGCAACGAGGGCATAGACGGCGATCGCGGTCAGCGCCAGAGCCGGCAGGCGGGGCAGGAGCAGCGGCACGAGGCCCTCGAACGGCATCCCCGCCAGATCGGCGCGAACGATCACCGCCACCACGCAAATGGCGGCGATCACCGCCGATAGGACGATCATCCATGGCCGCATCGCGAGGTCCTTCGCCGGTTCCGAGCGCCGGTCATTGCCGCGCCATCGCCGGCCGCTCGATCGCGGTGTCGGCGCCCAACACTGCGTCTGGGCTCAATGGGTAACGAGCCGGCGCTCGAGCGCCGCGCTCTTGATCGCCTTTTGCAGCTTTTCGAAAGCCCGAACCTCGATCTGCCGCACGCGCTCGCGCGAGATGCCGTATTGCTGCGAGAGATCCTCGAGGGTGGTCGGGTTGTCACGCAGGCGGCGCTCGGTCAGAATACGCCGCTCGCGATCGTTGAGATGGGTCATCGCCTTTTCGAGCAGATCGCGGCGCAGACCGAGCTCCTGGCGGTCGCCCAGCCGGGTCTCCTGGCTTTCGCTCTCGTCGACCAGCCAATCCTGCCATTCGCCCTCGCTGTCGACGCGCAGCGGCGCGTTCAGCGAATGATCCGGGCTCGCCAGCCGCCGGTTCATACTGACCACATCGGCTTCGGGAACATCGAGCTCGGTCGCGATCTTCTTCAGATGTTCCGGCGACAGATCACCCTCCTCCATCGCCTGCAGCTGACCCTTCAATTTGCGCAGGTTGAAGAACAGCTTCTTCTGGGCCGCGGTGGTCCCCATTTTGACGAGCGACCAGGAGTGCAGGATGTACTCCTGGATCGCCGCGCGGATCCACCACATCGCATAGGTGGCGAGGCGGAAGCCGCGGTCGGGGTCGAAGCGCTTGACCGCCTGCATCATCCCCACATTGCCCTCGGAGATCAGCTCGGAGAGCGGCAGCCCATAGCCGCGATAGCCCATCGCGATCTTGGCGACCAGGCGCAGATGGCTCGTCACCAGGCGGTGCGCCGCTTGCGGGTCCTCATGCTCCTTCCAGCGCTTGGCGAGCATGTATTCCTCTTCCGGCTCCAGCATCGGAAACTTGCGGATCTCCTGGAGGTACCGAGTGAGGTTTCCTTCCGAGGAAATGGCGGGAATCGAGAGGGTGGCCATGGCCGATCGTCGCTCCAGAGACCTTTGGGCGATGAGGCAAACGCTGCCGCGATCGCCATCGTCTCCATTTATTAACACTTACCAAAATAATCGGAATTTGTCCAGTTTAAAGCCGCTCTAAAGCGGTAAACAGGGCGTGAAGGTCGGCCGGCAGCGGGCTCTCGAATTCGAGATTCCCGCCGCCGGCGGGATGGCGGAAGCCGAGCCGCCGCGCGTGCAGGGCCTGGCGCGGAAAACGGGCGATCCCTGTGTCGGTCGGACCGCCGCGGGCGGCCGCGCGAAGGGCCCTTGCGCCGTAGAGGGCGTCGCCGATCAGCGGATGGCCGCGATGCGCGAGATGGACCCGGATCTGATGGGTGCGGCCGGTCGCCAGGCGGCACTCGACGAGCGCGGCCGTGCTGCCAAAGGCGCGCTCGAGGCGATAGCGGGTGACCGCCGGCTTGCCCCGCCCGCCGCCGACGACGGCCATCTTCTTGCGGTTCGCCGGATGACGGCCGATGTTGCCGACGATCTCGCCGCAGGGCGGCTGCGGCACGCCCCAAACAAAGGCGGCATAGGCGCGATCGATGCGGCGCTGAGCAAAATCGCGCGCCAGCGCCTGATGCGCCGCCTCGGTCTTGGCGACGACGATCAGCCCGCTTGTGTCCTTGTCGAGGCGGTGCACGATGCCCGGCCGGCGCACCCCGCCGATCCCGGAGAGGCCGGCGCCGCAATGCGCAATCAGCGCATTGACGAGGGTGCCGTCCGGATGTCCCGGCGCCGGGTGAACGACGAGCCCGGCCGGCTTGTCGACGACGATCAGATGTGCATCCTCGTAGCGAATCTCGAGGGCGATCGGCTGGGGGGCCGGTGCCGCCGCTTCTGGTTCAGGCAGCATTACGACAAAATTCTGGCCGCACCGAACCCGGCGCGAGGGGTCGCGCAGCACCGCCCCGCCACACCAGACATGACCCGATTCGATCAGACGTTTGAGCCGCATGCGCGAGAAGGCCGGCAGGTGCAGTGCGAGCATCCGGTCGAGGCGCTGTCCCGCCTCGGCGGCGCCGGCGCAAACCGCCGCGGTTGCGCCGTCCGCGGAGGGCGGCGGCAGCTCAGCCGTCACGCCGTCGTCTCGGTCGGGCCCGTCGGCCGCCGGCGATAGCCGGGTGCCGAGATGCGGGCGCTGAAGATCCTGGTCACGGTCCTCGGGATCGTCATCATCGTCGGTTTTGGCGTCGTCGCGGCGGTCATCGCCGGCCGGCTGGCGCGCCGCGAACCGGCCGGCATCGCACATCCTTTTGCGGCCGGCGCCGTCACCATCCCGCACGGCGCGCGAATCGAGGCGATGACCGCGACTACGAACCGCCTGATCCTCGATCTGGCGCTGCCCGGGGGCGGACGCGACATCATCGTCATCGATCTCGTCACCGGGACCCGCCTCGGCACCATCGAGCTGCACCCAGAACCTTGATCATTCGGGATGATTCGCCGGAACGACCGGGCCCGCGGCGACTGTTGCAGGGGCCGCCGCGCGGACCGCGCCGGCGATCCTGCGGGGCTGCCCGCAGCATCTTGAATCCGCGCGCGAATCTCCCGAACTTCTCGCCCGTGCGCGCCGTTCCACGGCCCGGTCCGGCAAAGACGCCGCCCCGGCCGCCTTCTTGGTCGGCGGGAGATCGGGGGCGGAAGGGATGCGGAAGCGGACCAACGGGGCCGGGCCTCAAACGATGCCGCCGCCGGATCCAGCCGGTTCGTATCCGGACTGCGCGGCGCGGGATCGGCGCGTCCGCGCCCGTACCTTGGGTCCGGTCTCGGATCTCGAACGGCATCTGCCGTCGGATTGGTGGCGCACCCTGTTCAACTCGCTCTATTTGGAAACCGACGGCGATATCGTCGAGAACGACCGCAACACCGGCGACGAGGTCGACCTCCTGATCGGCAGCACCGGGCTCGAGCGCAACGACCGCATCCTCGATTTGTGCTGTGGCCAGGGCCGGCATTCGCTCGAACTGGCGGCCCGCGGGTTCACCCATGTCATCGGGCTCGACCGCTCGCGCTATCTCATCCGGCTCGCCCGCAAACGCGCCAAGCAGCGCGAGCTGCGGGTTTCGTTCCACGAAGGCGATGCGCGGCGCTTCCGCCTCGGCGACGGCGAATTTCATTGCGTCTGCATTCTCGGCAATTCCTTTGGCTATTTCGAGCGCCCGGAGGACGATCTGGCGGTTCTCGAAGCGGTCAAGCGGGCGCTCGCTTCCGGCGGCACCTTGGTCATGGATCTGATGGACGGCGATTGGATGCGCCGACATTTCGAGCCGCGCTCCTGGGAGTGGGTCGATCAGAACCATTTCGTCTGCCGCGAGCGCAGCCTTGCCGAGGACGGCGATCGGCTGATCAGTCGGGAGGTCGTCGTCCATGCCGAGCGCGGCGTCATCGCCGATCAGTTCTACGCCGAGCGGCTTTATTCGAAGGAGCGTCTCGAAACCCTGCTCGCCGGCGCCGGGTTCGGCACGCTGCGCTTTCATTCCTTGCGCGCCCCGGAATCGCACCGCAGCCAGGATCTGGGCATGGTGGCCCACCGGCTGTTCCTGACCGGCCAGGCACCGCTCCGGCCACGGCGGCGGCCGCACTTTGCCGCACCAATCGGCGATATCGCCGTGCTCCTCGGCGATCCGCGGTTGCCCGATCCGGTCAAGCGCGGCGGCCGCTTTGACGACGCGGATTTTGTCACCGGCGAGCGCCTGCAGGCGGCGCTCGCCGAACTCACCGACTACCGCTTCCGGTATCTCGACAATCACGCCTCGCTCTATGCCGATCTGCGCGCCAACCGGCCGCCTTTCGCGCTCAATTTTTGCGACGAGGGCTTCAATAACGACCCGTTCCGCGAGCTGCACGTACCGGCGCTGCTCGAGATGCTCGACATCCCCTACAGCGGCGCCGGACCCGCCTGCCTCGGTCTGTGCTACAATAAATCCTTGGTCCGCGGCATCGCCCAGGCGATCGACGTCCCGGTCCCGGCCGAGACCTATTTTAATGCCGACGATTTGGCGGCGACGATCCCGTCGGTGTTTCCGGCACTGATCAAACCGAATTTCGGCGATTTGTCGATCGGCATCGGCCAAGACGCCATCGTGCATAGCTGGGAAGAGGCGATCGCCCGCCTCGACCGCCTGCGCAAGGCGATGCCGGGCTGCCCGATCCTGATCCAGGAATTCCTGCCGGGCCCGGAATACTCGGTCGGGATCATCGGCAATCCCGGTCAAGACTATCGCGTCTTGCCGCCGCTCGAGGTCGATTATTCGCGGCTCGACCCGGCGCTTCCGCGGCTCTTGCCCTATGAATTGAAATGGGTGCCGACCTCGCCCTATTGGCTGCAGATCGGTTATCGCAAGGCGCGGCTCGACGAGGAGGCGCGGCGCAAGCTTGTCGACTATGCCAACATCCTATTCGAGCGGCTCGGCTGCCGCGACTACGCCCGCTTCGACTTTCGCGCCGATGCCGACGGCGAGATCCGGCTGCTCGAAGTCAACCCGAACCCGGGCTGGTGCTGGGACGGCAAGCTCAATTTGATGGCCGAGCTGGCCGGGCTGCGCTATTCGGAACTGTTGCGGCTGATCATCGACGCCGCCCAGCAGCGGGTCGCGGCGCTGCATCCGAAGCGGGCCGTCCCGGGCGGCGCGTTCGGGTCGGCCTGCGCCGCCGTCGCGCCCGGCTGATCCCCGGAACGCCCGCCCCCAGGCCCGCCCGCCAGGGCGGGCGGGCCTGGGGCAGGCTCTGGGCGGGCGCCCACGGACTCGTATGGGGATTTTGCTGTCAAGTAGTTTCGACATGGCGGTTGGCTGGTGTTGGTTAAGGACCTTCAGGTCAGTCGCGGCCGTAGCCACGGGGCGGGTCGATCGCCTGCAACTCCTCGATGTCGAGCTCGGCGATTGCTTGCAGCTTCTCCGCCAGCCTGGATGCTTCGAGATTGGCGGGAAGGTTGTCCAGCCAGGCGCGGTAATTGTCCTGCAGCTCGATCAGCGTGGCGACTGCTGCCGCCCAGCGCCTTGGCCGTGGCGCGAGGCGCGGTGCCGGTGACGCCGTCTGGCTCTGTTGGCTCTGCTGGCGCCGTCTAGCGCGGCATCGCGCTTGACGCTCAGCTGGGGTCATCGGGGCGCTGCCGGTCCGATGTCTGGGCATCTTCGATCTCCTATTGGCAATCGTGACTGTCACGTTTCCCGGACGGTTGCTCCGTCGCAATCTGGGCCCGAGCTGCGGTCTGGGCACAGGAAACCGGGGCGAGGAGTTCATTGGCGTCACCTGTCACGAGCCTGGGCGGCTCCCCTGTGCTCAGGCCGATGGCCTGCAAACTCGTATCCGGCGGAACCTGCGGTTCCGTACCACGATGCCTCAATCGCGAGGCCGACGGGGAGCCTGGGAGGGCGGGACCACTCTAAATGGCGGCATCTTGCAGCCATAGTCCGTGACGGCATCCCGCCCACCCAGGTCGGTTCCAGGCGTCGGCGCCAAGCGCCTTGCTCCGCCCGGTGTCTTTGTGTCTCGCCGCGTGCCCTGATCTTGCGCTCAGGCGGCGGCGGTGCGGGCGTCGGCTGGTAGTTCGCCGGTCTCGACATAGCGCCAGAGCGCGACCAGCAGCTTTCGGGCAAGCGCCACGATCATCACTTTGCGGATGCGCCCCTTGGCACCGCTGGTTCGCTGGACGAACCAACGGCTGAGCGGGCTTTGCGGTTGGAAGCGAAGCCAGCGCCAAGCCAGTTGCATCAGGATGTGGCGCACCCGTGCATTGCCGTTTTTGCCGATGCCCTGCTCGCGCTCCATGCCGCCGCTCTGGAACGGCGTGCCGGTCAAACCGACAAAGCTCGCCAGCGCCCGGCGATCACGGAACGAACGGCAGCCTAGCATCTCGCGGACCAGAACGGTCGCGGTCTCGACACCGAGGCCGACGATCTGGGTCAGCAGCTGGATCATTCGCTCGGCGCGGTCCGGCTCGGCGATCTTCACGACCGCGTCGCGCTCGGCCTCGATCTCGCGCAGTTGGTCCGAGACCAGGCGGTGGCGCACCATCAAGCGTCTCAGCTCCGCCATCGTCTTGGGCGGCAACGGCGAGCCGGCAAAGGTCTGCAATGCCTCCAGCCGCTCGAACGCCTTCTTGAGGCGCGGCTTGAAGCCGACGATACCATGCAGACAGAGCAGACTCTCCACGCGGCTCTCGAGTTGCAGCCGCTCGCGGACCAGCCGCTCCCGTTCGCGTCCCGGCCGGCGCAGTTCCTCCTCCGCCTCACTCGCGATGCGCACCATCGAACACACCCGCGGCTCGCCGCGCAGCCACGCCAGCAGCGTGCGCAACAGCATGTCCAGGTCGATCCGATCCGTCTTCGCCCGCCGGCTCCGCCGCGGCACCGGAATGCTCGCCGGATGCATGACCTGCACCTCGATCCCCTGCGCCAGCAGGTAACGGGCAATCCCCGTCTCGGCCCGCCTCGTAGCTCAGCACCACGCGCTGCACCGCCCGACCCGCGGCCTCCGCCTCCGCCTTCCACAACCCGATCGTCCGCAACAAGCCGGCCAGATCGCGCGGCGCGAGCCGCCGCCGCGGCCGACGGGCGACCCCGGGAACCACCGCCCCGGCCTCCCACGACTTGCCGCTCAATTCCAGCGCCACGACCAAAGTGCTATTATGGTCAAAGGCGGCCGTGGTGTTGCTCGGTTCGATTTGCTTTGGCATCGGATCAATCCTGTCTGGTCTTGGACAACCGACAAGATACTCAATGCCGCGGCCGTCCTCCCCATAGCATCTAAATCCGTGGGCTGAAGGCCCACGTCCGGGGACGGCCCGACGCCGGCGTTTTTTTCACAATTACCGCTTGCGTTTCGGCCGGATGGGCCTATCTATCGCGGCCTCGACGCACTCGCACGTGCCTATGGCCCATGGTGGTTATGCAACGACGTAACGCGTCCTTTTTGGTCGCCCGGCCGCGAGGCCGGTCCCGAGAGGGAGGTGGGTATGGTTGCGTTCCGACTGGGGGACGTGTTGCCCTGTCTTGAGGCCACTCTGCCCGGCACGCGCCGGCGCGGGCGAGGTCATCGGGTCATCGATCCAAGCAGTTTGCGCTGAACCCGCGCCGACCGGCCGCGCCCGGATCCGGATCCGGGTGCGGCCGCCATTGCGCTTTGCACCGCAGACCAAGGGTGCCCCGCGTCGGGCCTGAGGCTTGATGCCGAATTGGGGCTGTCCGCTGCGGTTGCCGCGATTGCCGAGCTCGCTTGCGTCAAGGATGACCCGATTGATGAACGAGAGGATTGCGCGATTTCTTGCCGATCATGCCCCGGAGACGCCGTGCCTCGTCGTCGATCTCAATGCGATCGCCGAGGCCTACGAGGCGCTGCGCTGGCAGTTGCCGCTGGCCCGCGTGTTTTATGCGGTGAAGGCCAATCCGGCGGCCGAGATCATCGCCATGCTCGAGGGCAAGGGCGCCAGCTTCGACGTGGCCAGCCGCGGCGAAATCGAACTGTGCTGCGGCTGCGGGGTCGCCCCCGAGCGGCTGTCCTTCGGCAACACGATCAAAAAGGAAAAAGACATCGCCTTTGCCTTTGGCGAAGGGGTGCGATTGTTTGCTTTCGATAGCGCGCACGAGCTCGACAAGCTGGTGCGCGCCGCACCCGGGGCGCAGGTTTTCTGCCGCGTCCTCGTTTCGTGCGACGGCGCCGAATGGCCGCTGTCGCGCAAATTCGGCTGCGCCCCGGAGATGGCAGCCGGACTGTTGCGCCAGGCCCGCGATCGCGGGCTCGAGCCCTACGGCGTCTCGTTCCATGTCGGCTCGCAGCAGACCGATCCCGGTCAATGGGACCACGCCGTCGGCACCGCCGCCCGTATGTTCTCGCTGCTCGCCGCCGAGGATATTTATCTGCGCATGGTCAATATCGGCGGCGGGTTCCCGGCCCATTACCGCGGCGCCGTGCCCGAGGCCGAGCACTATGCCCGCGCGGTGATGACCGCGATCACTCGGCATTTCGGCAACGACCTGCCGGAAATCATCGTCGAGCCGGGGCGTTCGCTGGTCGGCGATGCCGGCGTCATCCACAGCGAGGTCGTGCTGATTTCGGAAAAAGGCGGCGGCGACGCCAAGCGCTGGGTGTATCTCGACGTCGGCAAATTCAACGGCCTCGCCGAGACCATGGGCGAAAGCATCAAATACCGCATCCTGACGCCGGGTCGCGGCGGCGCATCGGGTCCGGTCGTGCTCGCCGGGCCGACCTGCGACAGCGCCGATATTCTCTACGAGAAGACCGAATATCGGCTGTCGCTCGGCCTCGCGATCGGCGACAAGGTCGAGATCCTGTCGGCCGGCGCCTATACCGCGAGCTACGCCTCGGTCGGGTTCAATGGCTTTTCGCCGATCCGCACCTACTGCATCTGAGCGTGACCCGCCGGACCGGCGCTCGCCACCTCCCGCACCAGCTTTTTCAGCACCGCTTCAGCGAAGCTTGCCTCGCTCTGCGCGGCCAAGACAAAGGCACCGGCGCCGCCGATGACCTCGCGGCGGTAGTAATCCGCCAGCCACGGCTCGGCGGTCGGGAGCGCCAGCGCGTTGATCGTGATCCCGGCCGCTACGATCCGGTCGCGCGCCGCGGCCGGCGGCAGGCCGAGATTGGCGATGCCGTCGCCGGAGATGTCGATCGCCTGCCGCGCTGCCGGTTGCGGCAGGCGGTCAAAAAGCCGGGCCGCGGCGAGCAGTGCCGGACCGATCGCGGTCAGGCCGCGCGAGTGGCGGTCGCTCTCGTGCACCGCGCCGGCAAAGGCCGCCGCACTCCGCGCATCGGCAATCCGCCGCCAGTCGACGGTGATCGCGATCGCGTCCGGATCGGACCATTCGAGCACCAGCGCCTCGATCCCGCCGGGGCTGGCGGCGATCGCGTCGACGAGGCGCCGATCCCGAAAGGCGCGGGCGATGCCGTCGCGCTGCAGCACAAAACCTTCGGCATCGACGCTGGCCGAGACATCGATCGCGAGCACGACGGCGAGCGCCGGCGGCGCCGCTGCGGTCGCCGTCCCGGAGAGGGTTGCAAGCCGGAGCGCGACAAGCGCGGCAATGGCAAAACGAGCGGGGCGCATGCCGGCTGTTCGACGACTGGGCGCCCCAATCTACCCGATCATCGCCCGCGCCGAAAGGCCTCGCCGAAGGGCGGGCTTCCTCTCGACCTTCTTCAGCGCCGTGCCGCCGGGATCCGCGCCGCAACGGGAATGCTCTGGGCGAAGCGGAACAAATCCTGCGGGTCGTAGCGTTGCTTGACGCCGAGCAGGAACGGCACGAAGTCGAGGCTCGGACCGCTCCAATAGGCCTTGAGGTAACCAAGGTCGGGCGGCGTCGCGAGCTGCGAGCCGAGCTGGAGATCGGGGACGCCGTATTGGCCGGTCGCCGACCGCAAAATTGGCTGCAAAACCGTGGAGAGGGCGTCGACAAACGCCAGCGACGGCGCTTCGAGCGATTGCTCGCTCCACAGCGCACCCCAGTGGAACCAGGTCGTGGTCCCGCTCCGGGCCGGCACCACGGCGCTGTGCGGATCGATCCTGTTGGCCCGGCCGCCGGCCAAGAGGATCGTCATTGCGCCGACCGCCTTGCTCGGGTCGTCGGCCGGCGCGTGCGTCAGCAGGAAATCGACGAGCGGCCGCAGCGCTGCCGCGCTCAGCCGGCGGAAGACAAAATTGGACTTGAGTTTCCACTGATTGAGGATCGGCATCGGTGCTTCCAGCGCGACGACGGTCGCCGCTTCTACGGTGGTCAGCTCCTCGATCTCGATCGGCGTCCGGTCAAGCGGCGACGGCAACCGATCGAGCCACTGGGTGCGCAGCACCATTTCGAGTTCCCGTCGGGCGGCCGCGAGATTGCTCGCGTCCGCATGGAACTCGCCATTGATGAAAAACCCGCCGATCCCCGCCGACGCGGTTGTGGCGGAAATATTCGCGACGCTGCTCAACGCATCGGGGGCGGTGGCGGCGAGGTTCTGCCAGGCCGCGAGCACGGCGGCGGCATCGCGCAGCTTGAATTGAAGGGTATAGAACAGGATCGGCGCGGCTGGCACGACGCGCACGGTGAGCCGCGTAATGATCCCCAATCCGGCGGCGCCGGCGCCTTTTGTGGCGCGCCACAGATCGGCGTGTTGATTGCCGCCATTGGCGACGACGACACCGCCATCGGCGAGCACGTACTCGACCTCGCTGAGCTGATCGCAGGCATAGCCGAAGGCGCGCGTCGAAAAGCCGACGCCGCCGGTTGCGACGAGGCCGCCGATGCAAACCGGCGAGCACTGGCCGCCGGCAAAGGTGACGCCGTGCCCGGCCAGTTCCGTGTAGAGGACGCCGAGGCGAACCCCCGGGGCGGCGTGCACCACACCCGCCGCCGGATCCAGCCGGAACTGTTGGTCCGTGCCGCGCAAGGCGAGAAAGGTGAGATCGATCACGATCTCATTGTCGATATCGAACGATTCGTAACAATTATTACCGGATCGAATACTGACGCTGAATTGATGATCGCGCACGAAGTTGACCCAGAACGCCACTTCCTGCACGGTGCGCGGAAAGGCAATGGCGAGCGGAAAGCGGATAAAGCGGGCATTGAATGTGGTACGGACGTCGCCATAGCCGAGCGACCACAGGAACACCACATCGAGGTCCCGGCTCAATGCCAAGAGCCGGTCCGGCGACACGTCATGAGCGATAAATTGGGCGAGCGCTTCGCAGATCAGCGTGTCGAACACGATCTGATTGGCGACGCCGCCGGCCCCCGCGCATTGCTGGATCGCCAGTCGGGTCAGGCCAAGATTGATCCTGCGCAACGCCGCCCGGTCGGCGAGGGGCAGCAGCGACGACAGGTAGCCGTTCGAGGCCACGGCCGAAGCGGTTTCCGAGGCGCTTGACCGAGCGTCGGTGCCCACCGCGGCCGCCGAAAAGCCGAGCGCCCAGGCGGCCACGGTCGGCCCCGCGCTCTTGAAGAGATCGCGTCGCGTTGTCTGCATCGAGCGTCTCCGCCGGCGAAAGACAGGGGTAGAAAGGTCGCTCCCGGCTCTTTCAAAAAGATGAACCGTTCCCATCGCTGCTGCGGCAGTGGCACGGCCCGATCGACGGATTGCGGTCGTGGTTGTCGGTCCGCGTGTCCAATCGGCTCGGACGGGATTAGGCTCTGACGGCGATCAAGAGAGGAGCACATCCCGTGGCCGATCTCGCCCTGACCACGAGCATGCTGAGCGATGCACCGGACGACGAGGAACGCGCCGTGATCATGGATGGGTTGCGCGCGTACAACGAAGCGCAAGCGGCTGGCTCGGATGCGCGTCCGCTCGCCGTCCTCGTCCGCGATCCCGAAACAAGGAAGGTTGCCGGCGGCCTGCTGGGCCGCACCTATCTCGGCCTGCTGACGATCGAACGGTTTTTTCTGCCCGCCGAACTGCGGCGTCACCGACTTGGCAGCCGGGTGCTCGCCATGGCAGAAGAAGAAGGCCGTCGGCGCGGTTGCACCCGTGCGGTGTTGTCGACGCTCCACTTTCAGGCGCCGGGGTTCTATCTGAAACAGGGATGGGAGGTCGCCGCCCGGATCGAGTGCGAGCCGCCGGGCCACACGCGCTTCTACATGACCAAGAAGTTGTCCTGAGCAAGGCGCTTCCGCCGCCTGCGATCCTGCCCTACACACGGATGACGCTGATGACCGATCTCGCCTTCATCCCGGCAGCCGAACTGGCGACCATGGTTCGCAACCGCGAGATCTCGCCCGTCGAGGTCATGTCGGCGACGCTCGCGCGCATCGTAGAGAGCCAGCCCGTGCTCAACGCGTTCATCACCGTCGCCGCCGAGGCGGCGATGACGGACGCCCGAGAGGCGGAAAGAGCCGTGATGCGCGGCGCCCGGCTCGGCTCGCTGCACGGCGTCCCGCTGGCGGTGAAGGACCTGGTGCCGACGGCTGGCCTCCGCACCAGCTGGGGCTCGCTGATCTTCAAGGACCACGTGCCGGACGCGGATGCCGTCGTTGTCGCGCGCCTGAAACATGCCGGGGCGATCCTGGTGGGCAAGACCACGACCCCCGAATTCGGCCAGCAATGCCTGACCGAGGCGCCGCTCTTCGGCCGCACCCGCAACGCCTGGCGCGGCGACCGCAGCTCCGGCGGCTCAAGCGGCGGTTCGGCGGTGGCCGTTGCCGCCGGCCTCGTGCCGATCGCGGTGGCGACGGACGGCGGCGGCTCGACGCGCATCCCGGCCGCCTGCAACGGCGTGGTCGGCTTCAAGCAGGGTCTCGGCGTCGTGCCGCAGGAATTTGCGCAGGACGGGTTCGGCAACACCTCCTACATCACGCCGATGACCCGCACCGTGCTCGATACGGCGCTGATGCTCGACGTGATGGCGGGACCCGACAGCCGGGACCCGCTGACCGTCGGGCGCGACAAGCCGGATTTCGCCGGGGCCGCCCGGACCGACGGATCCCTCTCCGGCCTTCGCATCGGCTGGCGGCCCCGCCTCGGCAACACCGCCGTCGGCCGCGAGGTATTGGCCGCCTGCGAAGCGGCACTCGCGGCCTTGGCCGGCCTTGGCGCCGACATTGCCGAGCTGACGGCACCCTTCGAGAACCCGGAACGGGTTTGGTTCGTCGTCAACGGCGCCTATCGGCGGGCCCAGTTCGGCCATCACCTGGAGCGGCATCGCGACATCATGTGCCCGACCTTCGTCCGGCAGATGGATCGCATCGCGAGCTGTTCGGCCGCCGAGCTGTACGACGCGATCTTCGAGCGCACCCGGATCTACCGGCACGTCCAATCCTGGTTCGCCGCCTGCGACGTCGTCGCGACGCCGACATTGTCGCGCGCCGCGGTGCCGATCGATCAGGACTTCTTCGGCCCGATCGAGATCGACGGCGAGCCGGTCGACAACATCCGCGCCGCTTGGTACCCCTACACGATGCCGTTCAACCTCACCGGCAATCCGGCGGTCAGCTTGCCGGCGGGCTTTGACAGCGCCGGCCTGCCGCTCGCCATCCAGCTCGTCGCCCCGGTTGGTGGCGACGCCGCCCTGCTGCGCCTCGCAGCGGCGTTCGAGCGTGCTCGCCCCTGGGCGCAGCGAAGGCCGACCGGTTCATAGGCGCCGGCGCTCGAACTTGCTTCTTCACCCGATCGGCACGCGCCGCTTTTCTAGTTCCGCCTCGTTCAACACCAGCCCGAGCCCCGGCCCGTCGGGCAGCTCGAAACAGCCCTCGCGCGGCCGCGGCGGGTTCTCGAAGACCGCATGCTGGCGCGGCGAGGGGTCGTTCCACTCGCACGGCTTCGTCATGTGCAGCTGGCTCGCCGCGATATGCAGGTTGGCGGTGTGGCCGATCGTCGGCTGCGTCTGGTGCGGCACCAGTTCGACGCCGTGCGCCTGCGCCAGCGCCGCGCAGCGGATGAGCCCGGTGACGCCGCCCATCTTGACGATGTCCGGCTGCACCATGCGGACGCCCGCCAAGATCAGGTCGGCGAGGCCGGCGAGCGTGTAGGTCTGTTCACCGGCCGACACCGGGATGTCGAGTTGCTGCGCGACTTCGCCCATCGCCTTCACATGGTAATGCTGGACCGGTTCCTCGAACCACCAGTAGCCCAGCTCCTCGAGCGCGCGCCCGACCCGGATCGCGCCCCCGATCGAGTAGCCGTTGTTGGCGTCGAAAGCGAGCGGGAAGCCTTCGCCGACGAGCTTCCTGACGGCCCGGGCTTTCGCGATGTCGCCGGCGATGTCGCGGTCGAGCAGCGTGCGGTCGGCGTCGAAGCGGATCTTGACCGCGGCCGGCTGATCCGCGAGGCGGGATTCGACGGCGCGTACGACCTCGTCGACCGTGCGCTCGCCGTTGCCGCCGATCGAGGCGTAGAACGGCAGCCGCGTTCGCCAGGCGCCGCCGATGAGCTTGTAGACGGGCTGCTGCAGCACTCTCCCCTTGAGATCCCAAAGCGCGATGTCGAGGGCGGCGAGGGCTCCCGTCAGCGCCCCTTCCGGCCCGAGCTTTGCGAAGCGGTGCAGCAATCTGTCCTGCAGGACGGCGTGGTCGAGCGGGTCGGCGCCGATCAGCGCCGGCGCGAGATCGCGCGCGACGATGCCGAGCGACGCAAGCCCGCCCTGCATCGGCGAGGCCTCGCCGATGCCGAAGAGACCATCCTCGCCCTCGACCCTGACCCAGGCGCTGCGCTGCGCCGGCGTTTCCTCGGGCGTCCAGGCGACCTGAAAAACCTCGATGCTGCAGATCTTCATCAGAGCGCCTACGTCGTACCCTATCGCGGTGCCCGGCGACCATCCCGATCCACCTTGTGCGCAAGTATAGCCGCGCGTCGGAGGCTGGCACACGGGCCCAGTTTTTCTGCCCGCCGACTGTGCTTCCCGCACCCGTCGGGGATGGGCCATTACGAAAACATCGCGGGTTGCCGCCGATCGTATTGCTCTGCACACGGGGCGCGGATCCCGCCAACTCCGCATTGCCGCCAATCTGAGTGCGCACTAATGCGGCCTCATTCGTACAGTTCCAATCTGTACATCGCCTGCGACCGCTCAATACCCGAATATGCGTCTGCGGTGTCAACAGGGTGGCGAGCGGTCAGCAATCCTCTGCTTAGCAGGGTGCGGAAAAACGCTAGAATAGATTGTCATTCCGGAGCGCGGGCTTTGCCCGCGAATCCGAAATCCATGAACACGGGGTCGTGAAATCAATGGCTTGGCCCGTGTTCTTGGATTCCGGGCCCGGCCCTGACGGGCCGTCCCGGAATGACGGCCGAGTTTTTCCGCACCCTCCTTAGTGCGGCTGCGCGACCCGCCCTTCAGCCGCGAACGTGTCATGGCGGCGCTGCTCCGGGCCTGACGCCGTCGAACGGATTGCGTGAGGACGAAAGTCAGTCCAACTCGTTCGGGTCGACCCAGTTTTTGTCCTTTGGGTTGATCTCGATCTCGGGCATCGGCGCGAACTTGCTTTCGTCGAATGGCGGCAGGATGGGCTCGGGCGCGCCGAGCGCCGCGAGCGGCACCTTCGCTTTCTCCAGACCCCGGTGATAGGCGTAAGGCGGCCCGTCGCACCACGCCGCCTTGAAGGCCTCGGTCGCGGCGGCGATCGCTGCCTCTTTGCGTCCCTCCGCCGCTTCGATGTCGGCGAGCACGCCGAAGGCATCGGCCTGGCGGAGGCGATACGGGCCGCGTTCGGCCGTCTCCCAGACATCGCCGAGGCTCACTCTGGCGCCTGCCGGATCGCCGCGCTTCAGCGCGAGTTCGGCAATTGCGGTCAGAGCCGGCAGCTCGAATTCGACGACATTGACAGCGCGCGCCCGGGTCAGAGCGAAATGCAGGCGCTCATCCGCCCGCGAAAGCTCGCCGGCGACGAGGGCGACGCTGCCCTGCAGCAGCGCGGCGCGGATGAAGTCTTGCTCGAGTCTGTGGGCCGCCGCCAGTTGCCAGGCGCGTTCCGACCAAAAGCCGGCTTTGACGGGATCGCCAGCCCAAAGCTCAAGCTCGCCGAGGTAGGCGCTGGCCAAGCCTTCGCCCTGGCGATCGCCCCGCATGACGGAGATATGCCGGCTCCTGCCGAGCGCGACGCGGCCGAGAGCGTGAGCGCCGGTGACACTGAGCAGTGTGCCGAGGTGATTGAGACTGACCGATTCTCGCCATTGGTCTTCGATCTCACGGCTCAAAGCCAGTGCCAGTCGCAAGACCTGGACTGCCTCGCGTAACGAGCCGATTTCGCGAAGCGGGTCGCTGAGATTGGAAAGGCCGATTTGCCGGTTGGGCTTATCGCCCGCGCGTTCGTCCAAGTCATCGGCCCGTCGCAAAAGAGGTACCGACCGAGCCGGTTCGCCGGAGAATAGATAGCCCTGTGCCAACGCGTTGAGCGCATAACTCCGGGCGCGTTCCGTCGACAAAGCGGGCAAGGCTGCAGTGCCGTTCGGAAACAACCGCTCGAGCAACGCAATGCGCTCGCGATGCGCGGCGAGGCGAAACAACGTCGCGTACTCCAGGCGGTCCCAGAACAGCGCGAAGGCATCGTCGTAACGGCCCAACCCGACCAGGGTGTAACAGCGCTCGATCGCCGGGGTCAGATCGGCGAGGGTTTCGACGTTTTCCCATTCCGGCGTCGGCATCGGCTCGAAATAGGCGTCGAGCGCTGAATAAACGGCGCGCTGATCGTCGGCCTTGGCAAGCGACCAGACGCCGCCGCGCACGATCGGGTGGCGTCGTAGCGGTTCGCTGTACGGTCCCAACCGATCAGCCCGCGGTCTTCCAATTCGGTCAACGCCCGGTCGAGTTCCGGCGCCGAGGCGCAGGCTTTGTCGGCCCCGACCAGCAACGCCTCCAGCATGGCGTAGCCGGCCGGCATGCGAGAGCCGACCAGCGTGTGCAGGACTTCGCGAATCTTCGGCGACAGCCCGCTCAGCGCGAATTCGAGAATATGGGTGCGGGACTGAACCAGCGGCAAAGAGGTCGGATCGAAATTCGGGTGATCGGCCCGCCACCGCGCAAAGTCGCCGGGAGCCCGGCGATAGTTGGCGACCTCGCTCGCCAATGCCTGCACCAGCAGCGGGTGCGCCTCGACGCTGCGAAAGATCGGCGCCAGCTCGCTGCGGGATCCGGAGACGTTCAGGGCTCGCCAAAGAGCGAGCGCGTCGTCTTCGCGCAATCCTCGCAGGAAATAAGCGACACAGCCCGGCTGCGGACCGCCGGTCGGCCGCTGCAGCGCGCTCGGGTAGAGCCTGGTCGTGATCAGAACGCGCGAGTTTGGGCTCTGTGCGAGCTTTTGCAGGAAGGCGCCGGCGCGCGGGTCGATCGTCTGACGCAGCCGGTGCCGGCCGATGAACGATTGCGTCGCCGAGGACGGCAGCCCCGCGGCGCCGGCGACGAAGTTAGCGGTCCGCTGGTCGTAATCGTCGTCGGCGAGGTAGCTGGCATCCATGCGATGATAGGCGAGGAGGATGCGCTCCAGCCCGTCGAGGGCGAAGAGATAGGTCCCTTCGCTCAGGTGCCGCAGCAGCTGCGCCTCGCGCTCCTGCCAGGCCAGGCCGCGGACCTCGTCCTCGGTTTGCCTGCCGACATAGCAGAGGGCGCGGATCAGGAAATTCTCGAAGGTCGCATCGCTCTCGTAAAAGCTCCACCACAGCCGCCCGGCGAGCGGTTTGATCTCGTTTGGTGCGATCTGGCTGAACCATTTCCAGGCGAGCGCGCTTTTGCCCATGCCGCCGATCGCGACAAAGCAAAAGATGCGCGCGCCGAAAGCCGTCGACGCGGGATTGGCGACCCAATCCGTCAGCGCGTTGAGTTCGGCCTGCCGGCCTATGAACTCACCGGTTTGCAGAAGATAGGGATGGGCGATGTAGGGCTCGGGCGGCGCCGGAATCGAGGTGGTTCGATGCAGTCGCGGCAACACCCTTGCCGGCAACTCGCCGGTCTCGGCCGCATCGAGTTTCTTGCCGAGAGCGGTCAATGCTTCGACGATATGGCTGCGAAGATCCTTGGGCAATTCGAAGAACGCAGCAACCCGCTGCTCGCCGATCCGGTCTTTCAGCGCCTTCAGCTTCTCTGCACCGACACCGGTTTCGACATCTTCGATGACGACCGGATGATCTTTGTGAATAAAGAACATCAATCGTGGTTTGTTCAATTCGACCGCGCGATTGTACTCCATCTCGGTGATCGAAATATCGCAGCCGGTCGGAATCGTGCCATAGCGGTAGGCCAAGACGCCGAGATAGACATCTGCATTCTCGACCATCCGCAGCGACGTTTCGACGGCATCGCTGTCCAGCGCCGTCAGATGTTCCATCATCTTGCTCGGGTCGAATCCGGCCCGAAGGCAAGCCAGGCGAACCTCTTCGCGGTGCTTCGGGAGATCCCGCGCCGTGCTTGAAATCATCACGACCCTGCGCTGTCGCATCGTCGCTCCGCTCGAATGCGTTGCTGTCCCTGGCGCCCGGACTGCTCCTTCCGCGGCACTACGGTATCACAATGTTCGGCCGCCGCGCTGTACGACGCCATCTTCGAGCGCAGCCGGCTCTACCGGCAGATCCGTGCCGCCACGGCCCCTGGCCTCTGATCGGCGCCGCGGTGATGGCGCAATCGGCCCCGCCGGTCTATCCTCGCGGCAACCCCGTCCATCCTCCGCCTAAGGCAGGCTAAGGCGGGGCAGCCCGTCGCAACCATGGGGAGACCGATGCAAGAGGCCCTCGTCGTTCGCCGCGAGACGCACATCCCGGCGCCGGCCGCCGCGGTGTTCGCGCTCTTGACCGATCCGGAGAAAATCCTGCGCTGGATGGGAACCGAGGCCCAGCTCGACCCGCAGCCCGGCGGACTCTATCTCCTCAATGTCACCGGGGCTCGCTTCGCCCGCGGCTCCTTCCGCGAGGTGGTGCCGGTGCACCGGCTGGCCTACAGCTTCGGCTGGGACGGCAGCGAGGTGGTGCCGCCGGGATCGAGCCTGGTCGAGATCGACCTGATCGAGCAGCCGGACGGAACGCTGCTGCGCCTGACCCACAACGGCCTGCCCAATGCCGAGCAATGCGCCGGCCATGCGGAAGGCTGGGCCCATTACCTCGACCGGCTGGCCGAGGTTGCCGCCGGGCGCGACCCGGGCCCGGACCCCTGGCACGGCCGCACCGGCACCGAGTGACCGCTTTTCGCTCTCGAGGTCGCCGCCCT
Source organism: uncultured Alphaproteobacteria bacterium (assembly GCA_963772295.1). Classification (GTDB taxonomy): domain Bacteria; phylum Pseudomonadota; class Alphaproteobacteria; order ATCC43930; family CGMCC-115725; genus AP-15. The sequence goes on along the minus strand of CAVYWO010000012.1, from coordinate 79,053 downwards.
TGAACCGCTTCGAGTTGAACACCCGGGCGGCCGCTACTCTCTCCCGGAACCAGATCGGCTCGGGTTGGCGCAACCAAGCTAGTATGGCAGCGCCCTCGGCGCGGGCTTAGTCTCATCGTCATGGCGAGCGCAGCGAAGCCATCCCGACCCTCGCGACCCCGCGACGACGAGATCGCCACGGCGCAGCCTGCCCCGGCGAAGGCCGGGGGCGCCTCGCGAAGACAGCCGGTGGGTTTCATGCTCGGCGGGTCGGCGCAGCCGGTGGGGGACTAGTATGGCAGCGCCCTCGGCGCGGGCTTTTTGGCGACCGCGCGCTGGTGGAGCGGAAGACCATGATTGTCGAGCGGCTGAAATCGGGCGTCATCACGGTTGGTCAGGGATGCGGCTTCGTCGTCGAGGGCGCGGGCCAGCGCCTTGTCATCACGGCGGCGCACTGCCTGCCGTTCCTGCCGCCGGCCCAGCCCTCTTTCGCCCTCGAACCGCGTCGTTATGGGCCGCTCCTCGCCCGCCGCGGCGACGCACCGCGCGTTTGCGCGGTGTGCCGCTTTGTCGATCCGATCGCCGACATCGCGGTGCTCGGTTCGCCCGACGCTCCGCACGCCGATGATTTCGAAGCGCTGACCGCGACGGCGACGGCGCTACCGATCGGCGATCGCGTCCGTCACCCGGTGAATTTCTGGGCGCCGGCCCGGCTGCTGTCGCTCGACGGCCGGTGGTTCTCCTGCACCATCCGCCACTTCGGCGGGCCGCTGTGGATCACCCACGCCGCCGAGCGCGTCCTCGATGGAATGTCGGGCTCGCCGATCGTCGCCGAGGCCGGGACGGCGATCGGGGTCGTGTGCACGACGACGTCGCCCCGGGACGGCGGTCCGAACGCGCGCCTCTCCGACAACCTGCCGGGATGGCTGCTCCGCGACACCTACTAATTGTTGGACGTTCCGGGCTGCTCGGCCAAGGCCGGCAGTGACGGATTTTGTCCTCGACGCCGCCGTCGCCCTGATCCTGGTGGTGACCTCGGTGATCGGGCTATGATGACCAGGAAACAGTTGTTTTTCAGGAAAGAGCAGGCATGGCCACCTATTCGATTGGCGAGTTCGGTCGTCGTGAGCTTCTGATGATGTCGGCAGTCCTCGCCGGCGCCGGGATGGTCGGCTCAGGCGCCGTTGCCGACGCCGCAACGAAGCTGCAGCCGACGCCTGACCAAGTAACCGGCCCCTTCTTCCCGCTGAAGGAGCCGGCGCGGACAGCCGATCTGACAAGAGTGCCCGGCCGCCCCGGTCGTGCCCGGGGGCAGGTAATCAATGTCATGGGGCAGGTTGTGAACCTTTCCGGAGAGCCGGTTCCGAATGCCGGGATCGAAATCTGGCAAGCGAACAGCTTTGGCCGCTACAGGGATCCGCGCGACACCAATCCGGCGCTGCTCGACCCGAATTTCGATGGGTCCGCTCTCCTCGCCAGCGATGGGGAAGGCCGGTATCGCTTCAAGACGATCAAGCCGGCGGCGTATCGCGCCGGACCCAACCTGATACGGCCGGCACACATCCATTTCCAAGTCACCGGTAAAGAGGATCGACTGGTAACGCAGATGTACTTCGAAAATGATCCCTATAACGCTACCGACCCGATCTTGAACAGTGCGCCGCTGAAACAATTGCTTATAAGAAAAATGCTCGACCCTTCTCCAGGGATGGAAGCCGATTCGAAACTGGTAATTTTTGATATTGTGGTCTATAGAGGATAACCGGGGCTCGCTGCGAAGAATGCCCCAAGTCACGTCCGATGCTATGGATATGCCGTCGGAAACCGACCTCTATTTCCGGGTCGAAGACAACCGCCGCGAGGTCGCGCAGATGCCGCGAGCCGAATTGCGGCCGATCCCGTCGATCTGGGGCCGTCGCGCCGGCAATCCCGCACAAAACCCGACCGACGCCAAATTCATTGGCGACGCCGTCCGCGAATTGCTCGCGCGGTGATCCGGTTCGAAGGCCTGCTGCGCTTCGCCGACTTCCGGATCCCACGGCCCCGAGGATAGTGGCCCCTCACAGATTATGGGTTGGCAGTAGCGAAGCCGTGCATGTCGTTAGACCAAGACTGGCCGGAACGAACAATCCGTCACCGTCACCTCGGTTGCCTTTTTGGCATGGGAAGCGCAAAGCGGAATGATGTACCAGCGCGATCGGCGCTGCCATCCTTTGGCACCGCGACCGCCAACGGCGGGCTTCAACAGGCAACTGCTCTCAGCGCAGTACGCCGGCAGCACCGGGGCGCGGTGACGCCGGCTGCAGCGCGGCCCGAGAGGTCAGCAGCGCGGCTCGCGCTGGGGGTCGATCGTCACCGCGGCGCTGCTCGTCGCCGCCGTGACCATCGCCTCGTGCCCGGCCCCGCGCTCGGGCAATACCGCGGTCGACAGCGCCATCACCGCGACGGCAGCGCCGCTCCTTTCAGGCGACGAGCGAGTCGTCGATCAGGGCCGGAGCGCCCCTGCTGGTCACGAAATCGACGTCCCGGATGCCGAGATATCGGCGCAGAGCGCCGGCCGGAACGTCCTTCATCGGGCCGGGCGCGGGCGCGGTGCCGGGCGCCGGCTGCGGATAGGCGGTCGAGGCCGCGGTGTGAAACGTGATCTTGCCCTCGACCTTTTGGATGATCTGGTGGATGTGGCCGTTCAATACCGTCACCGAGCCGAAGCGCCTCAGATAGCCGAGCGCGCGGCCGGCATCGGCGGTGCCCCAGCCCCATTTCTCGTAGATCGTCCACAGCGGCAGATGCGCCAGGACGACGATCGGCGTGCTCGCCGAGCGATGCGCTACGTCTTTTTCCAGCCATTCGAGTTGCTCGTCGCCGAGCACGGCGAGGCCCGCGGATTTGAACCCTGGCTGGAAATTGAAGACGTTGATCAAGGCGACGAAATGCACGCCGCCGACGTCGAAGCTGTACCAGCCCTTGCCCCGGGTATTTTTGCCGTAGCGCGCGAGATAGGCCTTGCCGTTGTCGGCGTCGGCGACATCGTGCTCGCCGGGGACGTAGAACACCTCTTTGTTTGCGGCCTTGATGACCTGGTCGGCGGTGTCCCACTGCTCTTCCTTCGAGAGATGGCTGATGTCCCCGGTATGGACGAGAAAGGCCGGCTGGGTCGGCATCGCCTTGATCTTGTCGATCGCCTCGGTGAGGGTGGCGACGGGGTTCGGGTTCGGCGGCAGGTGAAAGCCGATATGGCTGTCGCTGATCTGCACGAAGAAGAGGCCGTTGCGCGGCATTTCGGCGGCGGCGGCCGAGCCGATCAGGCCGATGGTGCGCGGGACGCCGCCGACGACGCCCCAAACGACCCCAGTGCCGCCCCAGGTCATGCACTGCAACAGGCGGCGGCGGTCGATGCATGCCGCACCCGACACTTTCTCTTGGTCGCGATCGGCCATCTGCTCTCTCCTCGATGGGTGGTGGATTGCGCCTATCCAGACCGCGCCCCGTCCGGGTTTATTCCCGTGCCGGCGCGCCGATGATTCCGCTTATCGCGGCTCGCCCCCCGGCAATATTTCCCGGCCCGGTAGGGAGGTTCCGCGGATACGATGCTAGGGCTGGGTTGGGGGCGCTCGGTCGTCCGGCGGCGTACGCGTCGGGTTCGGGCAGATCGGCCACCCTCCGATCCCCGACAGGGTGCGGAAAAACTCGGCCGTCATTCCGGGACGGCCCGTCAGGGCCGGGCCCGGAATCCAAGAACACGGGCCAAGCCATTGATTTCATGACCCTGTGTTCATCGATTCCGGATTCGCGGGCAAAGCCCGCGCTCCGGAATGACAATCTTCTAGCGTTTTTCCGCACCCTGCTAACCTAAGAGACTGGCTGCCAGTTAAATCGCTGCCAGCAGTTAGTTGTCAGTTGACGGAGCTCAATGCCTCTCCCACCCACGGCATCCTGAGTGGTATTGCCACTCGTAATGCCTGCCGTCAGTGGTTGTCGTGGCGGCGTTCACGCCGTTCTGGCCCAACCTGTCGCTGTCGTCGGTCAACCGGCGCTCCAGGCAATACTGCCGTCGGTTGACGAATGTCGACTCTGCCGGTCTTCGAGGTCCTTAACTATTCGGAGTGCTTTCTCCCTACGCCCTGTAGTGACGTAAGCATAAGCGAGATTGGCGTCAAATGTATCATCGCGTCCGGACAAGCTCGATTGCTCTCTTAAATTTCGCGATTGCTTTGTTGGGCATCCGTTTTTGCGCGAAAGCCTGGCCAGCGCGCATCGCCCCGTTCTAGCGTCCGGCATTGAGCCATCCGCCGGATCAAAGGCGGCTCGATTGGGGCAGAGGGCTCTGGCATGCCACCTGCCGCGGTCACCCTCAAAAAATGCGTAATTGGACCATGCGCGGCACGCAAACTCATACCGCACGTTCTGTTCAGTGCGGTCGTCGCGATCCCCGTCAGCGACGCGCTTGGCCAGCGAGCGCCGGCTGCGGATCTTGTCAAAATTTCGTGAGCGGCCGCCGACCGCGTTTCGCGCTTGCGGAATAGTTGGGCGCAGTCGGTTTGCGCGACTGCCGGGAATAAACCGCGAGCAATCCCGGTCTGCTCGGCGTCACCCGACTACCCCAACCAGGAGGGAAAGATGGCCGATTGTCAGGAAGCGGCCCTCATCAGGGCCGTCGATTACGTCAACCGCACCGGCGTGCCGGCACGGACCGAGAGCAACCTCGTTGAATGAGGAGCAGAACCATGTGGAACCTCGCAAAAGCGACACGGCGCCAGCGCCGCATCGGCCTGGTGCTCAGCGGGATCGGGGTGGCAGGATTGGTCGCCGCTGCCATTCCAGCAGTCCACCCAGGAAACGCCGCGATGGTTGCTGCCACCGCCCCTGCAGCCACCGTACAGATTGCCAATTTCGCTTTTACGCCAAAGGACCTTAGCGTAGCCGCCGGAACGACCGTGATCTGGAAGAATGGGGACGATAGCCCGCATCGCATCTCCGACAGTAAAGGAGCCTACGCCTCGTCGGCGCTCGATACTGACGACAGCTTCGCGCACACCTTCGCGACACCGGGTGTCTACAGATATTTCTGCTCTATCCACCCTTACATGAAGGGCAAGATCGTCGTCGGACCGCCCACCCCGAGATCTTAGGTCTATTTCCTGAGAAAGACCGGCTGCACGCGCTTGCGCAATGGCCGTCCGCCTGCACCAGCGCCGTCATCTACCGCGAACCCAAGAACGGCCAGGCCGTGAGCCGTTCGTCGAGCCCCTGAAGCACGCTTGCCGGAGGCGACGAGCAGCTTGCGGGCCTGGTGGTCGCCGAGCGTCGGCGGCCAGCCTGACGGCCGGAGAACGGCCGTATCAGCCGCCTGCGTGGCCCGCGGCGCCGGTGTTGTCGACGGCATTGGTTCTTGCTGACATTGAAGGTATTCCTCCTCCTGATCCGGCCGCCCCCCGAGTCCGCGCGGAGTTTATCCTCGGGCCGCGCAAGGCGCGGACCCGGGGGCGCGACCCGAGGATGACCGCCGCGGCGGTGACGAAGGACGGAAGCGAGCGGGAGGACGCCATGCTCGAATTGCTCGAAGGGCAAACCAAGCTGACGGCGAACCAGTGGAAGATCGCGCTGGCGGCGACGCTCGGCGACATGCTCGATTTCTTCGACTTTCTGCTGATCGGTTTCGTGCTGGCCTATATCGTCAAAGACTGGCACTTGACCTATGGCCGGTCGGGTCTGATCCTGCTCGCTTCGGGCATCATCGCACCGTTCGGCTCGCTGTTCTACGGCTGGCTGGCCGACCAGATCGGCCGGCGCAAAGTGATGATCCTGACCGTGCTCAACGTCTCGATCGCCACCGGGGCGATGGCAGTAACCCCGGACGGGGCGTGGCTCTATCTCGTCTTCTGGCGCTTCCTGGTCGGTTTCGGCACGACCGGCCTCTACTCGGTCGACATCACGCTGATCCAGGAGTTCGTCCCGGCGGCAAAGCGCGGCTGGCTTACCGGGCTGACGACGTCGATGCTGCCGGCGGGCTTCTTGCTGGGCGCGCTGCTCGGCGCCTACGCCGCCCCCTATATCGGCTGGCGCGGCATGTTCGCGGTCGGGCTGCTGCCGGCGCTCTTGACCCTCTACATCCGCGCCTGGGTCCCCGAATCGCCGCACTGGCTGATTCGCAAGGGGCGAACCGCCGAGGCGCGGCAGTCGCTCGCCTGGGCCTTGCAAGTCGACCCGAGCGCGATCGCGCTGCCGGCGGTGGCACCGACCATCGAACAGACGCGCTGGGTCGAGCTGTTCCGATATCCGCGCAGCATCATCGCCGGCTGTCTGACCGGGCTGACCCAGACGGGCGGCGTCGCCTTGGCCTTGTGGCTGGTCACGCTCCTCGTCATGGTGCTCAAGATCACCCCGCCCGAAGCCTCCAAGCTGGTGATCTGGATCAGCGTGGTGGCGATCCTCGGCCGCCTCTTCTGCTCCTGGACGTCGGACGCCTGGGGGCGCCGCGTCTCCGGCGTATTCAGCTGCTTGACGGCGGCGCTCTTCATGTCGCTCGCCGGCTATCTGCACGACGTCTTTATTGGCGGCGTGTCGATGTTCTTCTTGATGATCCTGCTGCAGAGCTTCTTCGGCAGCGGCAATTATTCGATTGTCGGCCCCTATATGGGCGAGCTGTGGCCGGCCCGGCTGCGCGGCAGCGGCATGGGGCTCGTCTATGGCGTCGGCAATCTCGGCAAGTTCATCGGCCCGGCCGGGCTGGCGCTGATCGCCGGCCAGACCAACCTCGTGAGCCCCAAGGCGACGCTCGACGCGCTCGTCCCCGGCTTCAATTACTTCGCCTTCTGGTATGTGCTCGGCGCCGCCGCCTTCTGGTGGATCGGCTTTGAGACGAGCGGCCGGACGATCGAGGAGATCGAGCGCGGGCTCACCGCCGCCGCAACGGCCGCGGCGGTGCGCCCGCGGCAGCCCTCGGCCGGCGGCTGAACCCAGGCGCCGTCGCGCGTTGGGCTCAGCGGTTCGCGGTCCAATCCTCGCGCCACAGGAAATCCGGGCCGAGTTCGGCGAGGCTCGGGCAGCCGATCTGGGCCATGACCACGTCGATCTCCTCGCGCAAGATGTCGATCGCCTTTTTGACCCCGGAAATCCCGCCGGCGGCGGCGCCGTAGAGGGTCGGGCGGCCCATGAAGACGAACCGCGCGCCGAGGCAGAGCGCGATCAGGATATCGGCGCCCCGCCTGACGCCGCTGTCGAGCATGACGCTCAGCCGTTCGCCGACCGCGGCGCTGATCGCCGGCAACACGTCGAGCGAGGCCGGGGCCTGGTCGAGCTGACGACCGCCGTGGTTCGAGACGATGACGCCGTCGACGCCGGTGTCGGCGGCGCGGATCGCGTCGCCCGGGTGCATGATACCCTTGACGACGAGCTTGCGCGGGAACAGGCGCCGGTAGCTTTCGAGGTCGCGCCAGGTCTGCGCGTTGTTCGGCAGCAGGCTGCGGGAAAACTTGTAGACGTCCTCGGCGTCGGCGCCGTTCGGGGCATAGGGCCGCCAATTCTCCAGCATCGGCGCGCCGCCGCCATGCCGCAAATATTCGACGACCCAGCCGGGATGGGTGAGCGCCTCGAAGAGGATCGACGGTTTGAGGCTCAACGCCTGGAACAGCCCGCCGCGGACATTGGCAAAGCCGTTTCTGATGTTGCGCTCGCGCTTCGAGCCGACCGGCACGTCGACGGTGAGGACCAGCGCGTCGAGCCCCGCATCGGCGGTCCGGCGGATCATGTCCTCGCGGATCCTGGCGTCGGTCGCGGCGTAGAGTTGGTACCAGGTATTTCGCGGCGCGACCCGCGCCGCCGCCTCGATCGCCTCGTTGCTGGCGCCCGACATGATATAGGGGATGTTGGCCTCGGCCGCTGCCGTGGCGAACATCATGTCGGCGCCGCGGCGATAGAGCCCGGCGGCACCGGTCGGGGAAATGCCGAACGGGCTGGCGAATGTGCGGCCGAAGAGGCTCACCGACTGATCGCGCTGCGAGACGTCGACGAGGTAGCGCGGCAGCAGCAAATGCTTGCGAAACGCCGACGTATTGCGCTCGATCCCGTATTCGTCCTCCACACCGCCCTCGATGAAATCGAAGGCGATCTTGGGCAGCCGCCGCTTCGCCATGCGATGCAGATCTTCGATGTTGACGGCGTCTTCGATCTTCATCCTCGCCTGTGCTCCTCGCGGACCGCCGCCGGCTCGGTCAATTCGGATAGACGATCGTGCGCAGCATGACCCGCCGCTGTTCGGGATCGTAGTCGCCGGCGCCCCGGTGCATCGTCGCCCGCTCATCCCAGAGCAGCAAGTCGCCGACCCGCCAGGCATGGTAATAGACGAACCGGTCCTGGATCGAATGGGCGGCCAACTCCTCGATCAGCTGCCACGCCTCGGCCCGGGCCATCCCGGCAAAGCCGTGCGTGTGCATCGGATTGACGAAGAGGATCGGGCGGCCGGTCACGGGATGAGGGATCACCGCCGGCCGGCGCTGCTCGACATAGACCTTGTCGGTCATCCCCTCGCGTTCGTCGCGCGAATAAAGCCGGGCGCCGGCCGGTCCGTCGCTGCGGCCGTGCAGCCCGGTAAGGTCCGCGAGCCGCCGCTGCATCGCCGTCGGCAGCGCCGCATAGGCGGCGCACATATCGGCAAACATGGTGCCGCCCTTGCGCGCCGGCACTTCGAGCGCGTGTAGCATCGCCAGCAGCGGCAGCTCCTCCTCGTAAGTCGAATCGGTATGCCAGTCGGTGGCGCGTTTGACGCCGTACCAGTCGGTGTTGCCGGCCTCGTCGACGTTCCGCAGCCAGGACACCTCGGGATTCTCGGGGTGCCGATAATCGACCAGAGCATGCCGGCGCGGGGTGCCGAACCGGCGCCCGAATGCGGCGAGATCGCCGGCGCCGAGCCGCTGGTCGCGGAACACCAGCACCGGATGCTCGGCGAAGGCGGCGCGGATCCAGGCAAAGGTCGCGTCATCGACCGGCTGCGACAAGTCGACGCCCTGCACTTCGGTGCCAAGGGCGACGCCGAGCCGGCGCAGTTCGGGTTCTTTCGTCATGCGGACCTCCTTGTCGAAGCTGCCATGATCGTGCCGGCCGGCGCCGCCATCCACGGCAATTTGGTCATGGCAGACTGCGCGCTTCGTAAGGTCTGGCGCCGGCAGATCGGCGGTCGTGGATGCGCGCCAAAGCGGGGTCCGCGGCTCTATTCCGACCAGCGACACGACCCTCGGCTTGGCGCTGCGGCGCACGAGCCGGCGCGACCTGGCCCCGCCCCCCGGGCATGTCGCCGCCGAACGGTTCGCCCCGCGTGCTGCACCATGGCGAACAAGTCGATCGCCCGCGGGCTCGCGATGAGCGAAACCACCGTAATTGCTGGCTCATGTCCGGTGTTGCCCAAAAATACTACAAAGTGGATAGGCTTATCCCCAAGGGAGACCTTGACCGGGCACCCATCAGCGCGAGCCACGCAGTTCCGACAGTGGTAAGGCATTCCGGGCTGCTAACCTAGACGCTTGAAGCGATACCGACGGGCGCGCACCGAAAGCAACGCTCCGATCGCAGGTAGACCTCTTTGTATGCCGAACGAAGCAAGCCTGCTTCACTGACACCCGATCAGGACGGCGTAATACCGCGCTGTTACACTCGCCCTGCCGGCACGACCCCCGGCGGGCCGCCTTGCGCCGCGCGCCTTCGAGGCTCCCCCTGAGCCCGGCGCTTGCACCGACCGGCAAAAACATTAGCTTTCGGTAAGCAAGACGTGTGATAATATACAGTTCGTATGCGGGGAATTTTCCATGGCTGCCAAGACGAAAACTATTTTTGAAGAGATCGATCCCGGCATCGAGGCGCGCGCGATTGCCGAAGCCGAAGCCGAGATCGATGCCGGCAAGGGCGTCCCGCATGCGAAGGTGCGGGAGTGGCTGTTGAAACTCGCGAAAGGCGAGGTCGTCCCGCCTCCGTGCAAGTAATCTGGTCACCCGCCGCGCTCCGCGAGATCGAACACATTTACCGCTACATCGCGCAATTCAACCCGCGCGCCGCTGAGCAAATGGTCATGGAGATACTGGCCGCCGGCGATAGCTTGGAGACGTTCCCCTATCGCGGCCGCGCTGTGCGGGGCACCCAGCTACGCGAAACCACTCTCGCCCGCCCCTACATCATCCGCTACCGGATCGCCGGCGACCATGTGCGGATTCTCCGTGTCCGCCACAGCGCACGCGGGCCCACGAATCCCTGACATCCAAGGGTGGAGAAGTGAAAGGAGATGGCTGCAAAATTGATGACAAAACATGCCATTCAAAGAATGAATGGGATTTTCTGATATTGACCTACATGCAGGAGGAGATGAGCGCGCGAGAATTGGCGCAAATCCGCGCGATGATCGATCGCGAGTCCAAGGAGCAAAGACGCTGAATAATCTGCTGGTCATGGGTCATGGTAGCCTTTTGTTTTCCACATTGCATTTCTGCCCTGTCCGAGGGCCATTTTCATTCATTGCGGATGGACTTAGCGACCAAGCCGTTCCCAGCAAGCCCACGAAGGTTGTCGCATTTCGGCCCCGCGCACGATATGGTGCGCACCACGCGGCGGGGCAGGCCATCCGTGAGGCCGCGATCCTGCGCGATTTTGACAGCCCGTCCGGCCACCCGCAACGCAGCACCACCATGAAGAAGCCGCGCAAGGCACCCCCGAAAAAACCCAAGCCGCCCGCACGCGTGACCGCGAACCCCCTTGCCCGTGATCTCGGGCCGACGCCGAAGCGGTGACCCGCAAAAACGCAAGAGCTGGAGGGCGCGAACGCCCCGGCTCCATTTCCTTGAACCTAAATCCGGCAGTTGAGGTTGTTGCCAGCGCAAGATTTTGGGGTCAATGAAGGGGGATGACAGAGGAAATAGGGGTGCCGGCGGTTCACCCGGCGGGTGAACAACCGATAGTAGAGTTGGCCGACGACGAACCGCTGGCGGCGGACACCTTTGCCGGCCGGCTTCACCTGGAGTGGGAACCGGCGGCGCCGGTGACGGTCCTCGCGAAGGCGGGGATGGGTCAGCTGGCCTTTTTCATCGAATACCTGAAGCAGGGTGGTCTGTTCGACGGCTGGGTGGCGGGCTTTCCGCTGCAGCTGACGAGCCCGAACGCGCCCAGCAAGCGCGACGTCTTGGGCACGGTGCTGCTGTCGGTGCTGGCCGGGCATTGGCGCTACGCGCACATCACGGCGCCGCGCGCCGATGCGGTCAACGCGCCGCTGCTGGGGATGAAGAAGGTGGTCAGCGAGGACGCGGTGCGGCGGGCGCTGGGCAAGATCGACGAGGTAGCCGGCATCGCTTGGCTGCGCGAGCAATTGGAGTACTGCGTGCGGCCGCTGCTGGGCGAGCCGTGGATCCTGGATGTCGACACCACGGTGAAGCCGCTCTACGGCCATCAGCAGGCGGCCGCGGTGGGTTACAACCCGAGCAGCACGACGCGACGCTGCCGGCTCCAGCCAAGCAGCCGCACCTCGCCCCATTTGCCCTGCCAGCCGGCACCGGCATTCTGCCAGTCGCTCTCCCGCATCGCCCGCTCCAGCACTCGCTTGACGCCGCAGCGCAGGCGCAGCTTGAACAGATAGGGCTGGCCGCGGCGCTCGGCCTCGCTCATCACCCCTTCGTTTCCCCAGTCGTTGTCGCCGCGCAGCAAGAACGGGGCACAAGCCGGTCCCAGCCGGTCGAGCAGCGCCCACAGCCACGGCGCGGCATGCGCTCCGCAGTTTGCCGCAGCCGAGCGAAGAAGCCGGCGATGCGCAAAAAAGCGCGGCGGGCGCGGCGATGCTGGCCGTGCGGGCGGGTGATGGTGATCGTGGTTCGGCCGGCATGCTTGCGCACGCCTGATCAGCACGCCAAAGTTGCGCAGCACTCTACGTAAAACCGAAATCCGCGCTTCAACTGCCCTGAGGCCGGGACTTTGCGCCGGACGGTAGAATGTCGGCACGGTACATTCAACCTAAATCCGGGTGTACACCCCCACCGGCGGACATGCGCCCCGCCCCCGCAACATCACGAAGATGAAGGCCGCCTGCCGCGCCCCTGCCCTGGATGCGGCCGCAGATCGGGCTTGACGCTCCGCCGGCAATCTGCGCCCCCTTTTGCCGAACCGTGCTCTTGCCGAGCGAAAACCGTAAAGATCGAAGGGAGGGGCTCTTGCTCAGGCGAATGGTTGTCGGCGTCGCGCTGGCGCTCATCGCGGCAGCGCTGGGCGCTACCCCGGTCATGGCGCAGCAGGCAAGCCAGACCCAGGGGGTCAAGCGGACGATCCTCGAGAGCCACGATGTGCCCGGGACCGGTTATCAAGCCGTGCTCGGAATCGCCGAGATCGCCCCCAACGTCGCGTTCCCTCGCCACACGCATCCGGGTCCCGAGACCGCCTATGTCTTGGAGGGCAGCCTGACCCTCGACGTCGAAGGCCAGCCGCAACGGTCGCTCACGGCCGGGCAAACGAGCTTCGTACCGGCCGGAACCCCGCATAGCGGACGCGCCGGGCCCAATGGTGCGAAGATCCTCGCGGATTGGGTCGTCGAGAAGGGCAAGCCGCTCGCCTCGCCGGCGAAATAGCCGCCAAGCCCGAAGCCCCGGCGGCCAGCCGTTCAGTCCGAAAGCGGCGCCAACAGCCGCTCGATGTCGGCGGCGTCGATGAGCGGGCCGCCCGGATCGCGCGCCTCGCTGATGCCGCGGGCGAGCGCGCGCTTCCGCTCCTGGAGCGCGATCATGCGCTCCTCGACGGTGCCCTGGGTCACCATCTTGTAGACGAACACGGCCTTCTTCTGGCCGATGCGGTAGGCCCGATCGGTGGCCTGATCTTCCACCGCGGGGTTCCACCACGGGTCGTAGTGAATGACGGTATCGGCGGCGGTCAGGTTGAGCCCGGTGCCGCCGGCGCGCAGGCTGATCAGAAACAGCGGCACCTTGCCGCTCTGGAACCGGGCCACCGGAGCGGCGCGGTCGGCGGTGGCGCCGCGCAGCTCGACAAAGTCGATGCCGATTTGTGAGAGCTGCGGCTTGATCAGGTCGAGCATGCCGGTGAACTGCGAGAACAGCAGGATGCGCCGGCCGTCCTCGATCAGCGGCGGCAGCATCTCCAGCAAATGGGCGAGCTTGACGCTGGCGCTGACGCCGCGCGCGGCCGCGAGCTTGACGAGGCGAGGATCGCAGCACACCTGGCGCAGCTTCAAGAGGGCGTCGAGAACGACGATATGGCTTCGCGCAAAGCCCTTGGCCGCCACCTCGTCACGCACCTTCTGGTGCATCGCCAGCCGCACCGTCTCGTAGAGATCGCGCTGCGGTCCGGCCAATTCGAGCGGTATCGGGATCTCGCTCTTCGACGGCAGGTCGGCGGCGACAACCGCCTTGGTGCGCCGCAATAGAAAGGGCTTGATGCGCGCCGCCAGGACGGCGCGGCGATCGCCGTCCTGGCGCTTTTCGATCGGGTTGCGGAACACGCGGGCAAAGCGTTTCGCATCGCCGAGCAGACCCGGCATCAGAAACGCGAATTGCGACCACAGCTCGCCGAGATGGTTCTCGACCGGCGTCCCGGTCAGGCAAAGACGGTGGCGGGCGTCGAGCCGGCACACCAGCTGCGTCGCCTTGGCCGCGACATTCTTGATCGCCTGCGATTCGTCGAGGACCGCGATATGCCAGGCGATCGGCAGCAGCCGATCGGCGTCGCGCGGCAGGAGCGCATAGGTGGTCACGACCAGATCGCTCTGGGCGATGTCGGGATACCGTGCGGCCCGGTCCGGACCATGCAGCGAAAGCACCCGCAGCTCCGGCGCCAGACGGACGGCCTCCGCGCACCAATTCGGCACCACGCTCGTCGGGCAGACGACGAGGCAGGGCCGGTCGAGCCGGCCTTCGCGCTTCTCGACCAGGAGATGGGCCAGCGTCTGCACGGTTTTGCCGAGCCCCATATCGTCGGCGAGCAGGCCGCCGAGCTCGAAGGCACGCAGGAACTGCAGCCAGTCGAGCCCGGCCTGCTGATAGGAGCGCAGCAGCGTCTTGAGCCCGGCGGGCGGGTCCACCGGTTCGATTTGGGCAAAGGCCGCAAGGCGCTCTACCAATGCGCGCAGCCGCTCGCCGCCGAGCCAGCGCAGCCGCGTCGCCGCTTCGACCGCCGCCAGGGCCGCGCCTTCGCCCGCCGAGATCTCGAGCGTGCCGCCGGGCGACAGCGTTTCCGGGTGGTAGAGCTCGACGAGCGCCGACAGGATCGCCCGCGTACGTTCGAGCGGCAGGGCGACGCGACGGCCGTCGGCGAGCGCGCCGAAGACGGTGCCGTGATGCGCCAGCGCATCGAGACTCTCGGGCCCGTCCGCCTGACGCAGCTGCCGGATCAGTGCCGTCAGCACCGGCAGCAGCGGCACCCGCTCGCCCTCGACCTCGATGCCGAGATCGAGCGAAAACCACCAGCCGGCACCCTCGGATACCGCGGCCGTCCACTCGCCGCCGCCGTCCACGACGCGATGGCGAAACCCGTCCTCGAACTCGATCCGCCAGCCGTCGGCGGCGAGCTGCGGCACCGCCTCGTAGACAAAAGCCGGCCAGCCCGCCGCATTCTCGCGCAAGCCCAATGCGAGATAGGCGCCGTCGCCCGGTTGCAGGCTGAAATCGCCGGCCGGGCCGAGACCGAGCCGGCACAGCCGGTCAAAGGCCGCTCGTTCGGCGGCGACGTCGCGGCGCTCGACGACGAGCCGATCGCCTTCGAGCCGGCGCATCTCGTCGGGAGCGGCGGCGAGGTCGATCACCCGCCCGTCATAGGCAAAACCGAGCAGCGCCACGTCGACGCCTTCCTCGGCCGCGCGCGACGACAGCCAAGTCCAGCCGAGGCGCCGGCTGGTCAGGCGCAGCACCGGCACCGGCGCCGCATCGCGGATCTCCTCGATCAGGTCGCGGCGCGGGCGCGGCAAGTCGAAACCGCGGAAGTCGCGCTCGAACACGCCGCCGAGCGCCCTCGCCTGCGTCGGATCAATCGGCGGCGCCGCCAGGAACGCGGTGACCAATCCGGACGGCAGACCGAATTCGAGCGGCCCGGCGAGGCCGGCATCGGGATCGACATACCAGGGTGCGGCGCAGGGCAGGCCGATCGCCCCGCCCTCGATCCCGACGATCGCCGCGCTCTGCTCCCCGTCATCGCCGAGCTCCCAGCCGAGCCGGGCCGGACGCGGCGGCCCGAGCGCCAAGGGCGGGCTCGCGATCTCGCGCCAGCGGCAGCGGCCGGTGGCAAGGATCTGGCGCATCAGCAGGTGAAGCGCGTCGGGATCGTCCGGCAGCGGCGACGAGCCGGAGCCAGAGCCGCCCAGCAATCGGGCGATCAGCCGGTCTTCGGGCTGCACATATCTGGCGTTCGAGAGGTCGAGCGCGGACGGGCAGGCGCGGTCGGCGCCGTAGGCGCCGCTCTTCAGCACCCGGGCGACCCGCAGATCCAGCGTGAAGGGCTGCCCCGGCCGTGGCGCCGCGTCGATGCGGAAGACGATCTCCTCGGGCGGCCGGACCGGCTTGCTCGACCCGCACCGCAGCCGGTCGAGCCAGAGGGCGACCGAGCCGCCGAACGGGTCGGCGGCGACGACCTCGCGCGGCGGGTTGCGCAGCGCTTCGAGGAACACCGCGGCGACGTGCTTGCAATCGACGGCCACCGGGCAGCTGCACTGGCCGGACAAGCGCAGCGACCGGCCCCGCTTGATCTCGGCAAAGACGCGATAGGGGCGGCGGCGCGTCCCCGCGACATTGGCGACGAGCCGCTTGCCGCCCTTGTCGGCGCGCAGATCGCGGACCGCGCCATGGCGCTGATAGGCATGCCCCTTGTCGAGTTCGTAGCCGAGGCAGCGGCGGATGTCGGCTTCGTCGTAAGGGAGGACAAACGAACCCCGCGACAGGCTGAGGGGTGGGACATCGTGCACGGCCGGCTCCGGCTGAGGGAGATGCGGTACGACGCGGCGCGGCGCCGGTGGATGTCAAGCCCTGGGGTCTTGCCCTACTGCTGCCACAAGATGCGATGCATGCCGGCCGGCAGCGAGCCCCGCGCTCGGCGAATTGCAGTCAACCTTCGCGGCACCGCCGCGAAGTCTGACCCCGGCGGGAGTCAACGATGGCCGTCCTCGCCGCGTTGATGTTCGCCATCAATTCAGCCCCGTCGGGGTTGCGGTCGGGATGGTACCGCTTGGCGAGGGCGTAATAGGCTTGCAAGAAGTCGCTCGCGCACATCGTCTCGACATCGACGCAAAAGCGGCGAAAGAGCGCGATAGCCTCGGCGAGGGGCATACGCCAATTTGAGCCAATTTACGGTTGTCGTCGAGGGTTTAACCGTAATTAAAGGCTGCGAGCCGACAACCCAGGGTGCTTAACCCCCGGGATACCAATAGGGCGGGTAGCCGTAGGCCGGCGGCGGGTAAGGCGGCGGCCCGTAAGCCGGCGGGCCGTAGGGCGGATAGCCGTAAACCGGAGGGCCGTAAGGCGGGTATCCGTTATAGCCGTAGTAGCCCGGCGGCGGGGGTGTGCTGGCGGCGCCGCCGACGACGCCGGTCGCGCCGCCGATCGCCGCCCCCAAGGCGGCTCCGGGCCCGCCCCCGGCCGCCGCTCCGATCGCCGCCCCCAGCCCGGCTCCGAGCAGACCCCCGGCGATGGCATTTTGCGCGGGATCATAGGGGTTGGTGCAGGCCGCGACCGCCAGCGTCAGCGCGGCAACCAAGCCGCCGGCAATCCGGTTCATTTTGACACCTCCGACGGTCGCCGACCGGCGCTGCCGCGGCTGGCCCGGCGGCGAGGATAGTCAATGATCGCGTCCGCCGCCAACAGTTGCGCGCCGAGCGCAACGGCACCGGTTCGGCGGCGCCGCAATCGGCGGCCTCGGCCGCCTTCCGCATCGGCAAGGCGGTGAAGACGCGCGTCGCGCGCCTCCCTATATCGGGCGCGCCGCTGTTGCCCGGGAAGAGACCGCTATGACCGACCCCTATGACCGCTACACCCGCCTGCGCTTCGACCGGCCGCATCCGAAGGTGCTGCGGATCACGATGGACAATGGCCGGATGAACACGGCCGACGAGGCGATGCATGCCGAACTGGCCGAGATCTGGCGCGACGTCGATCGCGACCCGACGGTCAACGCCGCGGTGATCGCCGGCGCCGGCAAGGTGTTCTCGGCCGGCGGCGATTTCGCGATGATCCAGCGCAACATCGACGATTTCGAGGCGCGCGCCCGCCAGTGGAAGGAGGCGCGCGACATCGTCCGCAACCTCATCGACTGCTCGAAGCCGGTGGTCAGCGCGATGCGGGGCGTCGCGGTCGGCGCCGGGCTCGTGTGCGGCATCCTCGCCGACGTGTCGATCGCTGCCAAGGACTGCCGCATCATCGACGGCCACACGCGGCTGGGCGTCGCCGCCGGCGACCATGCCGCGATCATCTGGCCGCTGTTATGCGGGCTCGCCAAGGCGAAATACTATCTCTTGCTGTGCGAGCCGGTGCTGGGCGCCGAGGCGGAGCGGATCGGCCTGATCAGCCTGGCGGTGGAGGACGGCGAACTCGACGCCAAGGCGGTGGAAATCGCCGCCCGCCTGGCCGAGGGGGCACAGAGCGCGATCCGCTGGACGAAATATGCGCTCAACAACTGGCTGCGTTCCGCCGGCCCTGCCTTCGATGCGTCCTTGGCGCTGGAGTTCCTGGGCTTCACCGGACCGGAGGTCACGGAAGGCTTGGCCTCGCATCTCGAAAAGCGCAAACCGGCGTTTCCGCCGGGCTCGGTCCTCTGACGACCGCCGCGGCGACCGGCGGCGGCATGCCTGAGGCCGCGCGGCCTCAGGCGCCGGCGCCTCTGGCCTTGACGAGCCGCAGCGGATTGTAGGTGATCGCGACGATGCCGTCCTGTTTCACGACACGGTTGAAGGTCCGCACCAACCCGCGATCGGGGCGGCTCGCGCTGCGGCGGCCTTCGACGACTTCGCACGCCACATGGATCGTGTCGCCGGCCCACGGGTCCGGCCTTTGGCCGGCCCGAGGACAAGCTCCGGTCGGCGCCTTCACGTCCAGCTCCATATGGAGGAACGCGAACCCGGTGTGCTGCATCGTCGCCTGCACCAAGAGCCCCTCGGCGAACGCATAGACCATTGCGGCCGGCACCACGCGCGCCTTGATGTCGCTCTCGCGCTCGAGGAATTCGCGGTTGGTGAACAGCACCTCGGTCATGCCGGTGACGCCGATGAAGCCGATGACATCGGCCTCGGTCAGGGTGCGCCCAATGGTGCGGAATATGCGGCCGACCGGCGGATCGCGGCCGGGGGCCACAGCCAGTGGGATGCCCGCTTTCGGACACCCCGCGCAACCCGTTGCTCCAGACCGAAACCCCGCCAATACCAAAAATACCCGCCGCGGCGAAATCCCAATGCACTGGGAACTCGCTGTGGGCCGCATTCCCAATGCACTGAGCCAGCGCAAGCCGACGCCGCAATGCGCCGGGCCAATGCAGTAGGGACGGCCCCAATGCACTGCGCCAATGCCGGCGCCGCCCAATGGCACTGCGCCAGTACCGCCGAGGCCGTTCCCAATGACACCAGGCCACTGCGACCTGCCCTCGGCCGTGCCGGTGGCGCGGAGCCCGCGAGGGCCACCACGAGCCTCGGCAGGGTCGTCGGGGACCGGCACTGATCGGCCGCCGCATCTGGACCCACGTTAGCCTTGCGCCCTCGTCCGCCGACACCCCGCCGGCCGGCAGGCGTCCGGCCGCTCACATTATGCGACTTTGACAGCGGGGGCGCGTGACGGCGCGCGGCACAAGATCTAGATTGCAAAGATGCGCCATTGGCAGGCCAAGGTAACGCCGCACTGGACCGAGATGGTTTTTGCTGCCGCCTCATCGTAGTCGGTGTGGTAGTCGGTTCGGCGCAGGTTTATATCTATATCCGGCAAGCCGAAATCATGAGCACCCAAGCACACATCGCCAAGAGGCAACTTGCTGAAATGCAACTTGAGGGCCGCGCGTGGGTCTCCCTCGTTGGACTGCCAGTTATTACCAGTCCGCTTGACTTGTCGCCGACGCCAGGGTTCCCAAGAGTGCCCGGCTTCGACGGGGCTTCTGTCGGATTGAATCTCTAAGTCACGAACAGCGGACATTCCCCAGCTCGCCGGGTCGGGGTTGTGGTTAACTTGTTCGACACAAGTCAGACCAACGTGCTCCGTGATCAAGAAACTTTGTGTGCCGAATTTACGAAGCCGGTCCCTTCTGGGGGGAAAATTTTCGAGACGACCTTGTTTCCCGGAGACAAACACACCTTCCAGCGCGTGGCCTCCTTCGGACTTGTGAGCAAATTGCGTGAAAGGGACAAAGATAAAAAGGCAATTTTTTATGCGGCTGTTGTTGGCTGCATCGATTATCAATTTATGTTCGAAGACGGGCACCATCACCCGACTTAGACACCGTTAGAGAGAAAAGCATGTTGGTTCAATGCCTTACGGCATAGCGGGGCGTTCTTAGCACCACGCGCGTGGGGTGGATAGGTTAGGCGGCCGGCGGCGGGCTCTGGCGCGAGAGCTCCTGGACATTGGGCGGCAGGGCGATACCGACCGCCTGAAACAGTTTGCCGGCGACGCCGGTGGTCGGGGTGCGCAACAGGAAGCGCTTGCCATCCTGCTCGAGGGTGATCTCCTGCAGCCGGTCGAGATCGCGCAGGATGTCGCCCCATTCGGCGGCAACGCCATGGCGGCGGAGCCGATCTTCGAGTTCTTTGGCGAGCAGCAGGGCGAGGAAGGAGCAGAACACATGGCCGCGGATCGCCATGTCGCTGCTGTGGTAGATCGGACGGGTGGCGAGCACCGCCTTGGCCTGACGCAACAGCTGTTCGACCCGCAGCAGGTCGCGGTAGCGCAGCATCACCTGCAGCGGGGTGATCTTGGTGTTGGTGCGCAAGACGTAGAGCCCATCGAAGCGCTCGTCTTCGGCGACCCGGGCCTCATCGATGGCAAAATGCTCGGCTGCGGCAGTCTTGAGATAACGGCGGAAGCCGCTGTTGCCGACGAGCGCCTTGTCGCCCTGGGCGAGCTTGGCGCGCAGCCCGTCGAGGATGGCGGCACGTTGCTCGGCGTCGCGCCGGGCCTCGGCGAGATTGCGGCAGACGATGTAGCGGCGGTCACCGATCTTGACCTGCTTGGCCTCGAGTTCGGTGAACACGCCCGAAGCCCGCGGCACGGCCAGGGGCACAAACGGCGTCTGGTCGTCGATGACGGTGGTGCGCACCTCGGCGCTGCTGCGCTCGCGGACGCCGAGGATGTATTCGAGCTTGCGTTCCTCGAGCGCGGCAATGGTCGCGGCGCTGATCATGCCGCGATCGGCGACGACGCAGATGCGGCCGACGCCAAAGCGCGCACGCAACCGATCGACGACCGGCAGCAGGGTGGTCACGTCGGCGGTGTTGCCGGGCCACAGCTCGCAGCACAGCGGCTTGCCGTCCTGATCCATGACCAGCCCGACGATCATCTGGTTGAGATCGGGCCGGTAGTCTTTCGAGTGACCGCGGCGGCCGAGCTCCTCACCGCCCTGGCCCTCGAAGGACAGGCTGGTGGTGTCCATGAAGACGACGCTGAGCTCGGCAAACAGGTCGCGCCGGCGGGCGAACAGCTCTTCCTCGACGAGATCCTTGCGGCAGCGCGGCGCCAGTCCCCCGGCCCCGGTCTGATCGGCGAGCGGCTCGCCGAGCCAAGCCATGGCGCGGTAGAGATGATGCAGCTGCAGCCCCTCGGTGCCGTCGATGCGGTAGTCGGCGCGCCACTTGTCCGCCGCCCGGTCGGAGCCCGACACAAACAGGCGGTGGAGCACGGTCAGAAACACCGCCCGCTCGGCGGCAAACGCGAATTGCCGTTGTCCGGCCAGGGCGGTCAACACCGCCCGGCAGCCGACCTCTTGCCACAGTCGTTCGAACAGCAGCGCCGGGCCGATCCGCCGGCACGCCGCATTGGGCGGGGCCTCGCCCTCGCCGAGCGAGAGCACCATCGAACGCTGCGCCAGCCGGGCGACCGAGCGCGCCAGGCGGTCGAGATCGCCGCGCGCGACGACCATTTCCTTGCGGCCGAGATTGGCGATGATGCGCTGTTTGGTGCGGCCGCCCTCGCGCACGTTCTTGACCAGATAGACGTAGGTGTAGGGGCCAATGCGCTTGTCGCGGACAAACATGGCCTTAGCATCACTAGACGGCGCCGAACGTCAAGAACCGAATGGCTGTCTCTGGGAGAATCTAGCACCGCATTTTGGATCTGGAATTTGCCACCCTCAGCGTTTCTGCCATTCTCGACCGCGAAATCCGGCCCGACTGTCCAAGTCGGGCATCAGACCGGATTTATTTTTGATCTCGGCAAACAAATTCCAGTCGAAACAATGCGTGCGGACTTCTGGAAAAATTTCTGGCTTAACTTGGATGATGCACCGTTCCAGCCTTCTGATCTAAAATTCATTTCCGATGAAATGGGGACCGGACCGGCCAATTAGAAAGAGAGCGGCCATCGCTGCAAGCGCTAACACAATTCAGGCGCCAGCCGTGGTGAGGGCTTCACCCTGCATTGGCGTGGTTTTCCAGAACAGTGTTCTGCGACAAACGCCCCACCGGTTTCCAGAACCACCTTATGCGACAGCTCCGTAATAGGCGCGATGTGATACCCCCGTTGGCCTCGCCGTCTCCGGCACCTCGACACCCGCGAACGCGGCCGACGCGGCATAATGCCGCCGATGCGGCACGCGGCCGGCTCAATAATCCTTCTTCCTTCACTCCGCCGCCTCGGCGACCACCGCCGCAGCCGGCCCGTCCCAATCCCACCGTTCCGGTGGTGCCGATCCGAGGTCGCAGGCGACGAGTTCGACCACGACCGCGCAGTGATCGCCTTCCTCCGTCGGCCCAAACAGCCGCGCCAGCGCCAGCCTGGCCGATTCGAGCGCCGTGTAGAGCCGACCGGGGTCCGGCGCAGCGGCTTTACCGCTTTCCCGGCGACCCCTTCGATGACGACGATCTCGACGAAACCGCCCTCGAAATCGGCGAGATCGAACTCGACGATGCCGATCTTGACGACGATGACGGCGGAGGAGGCGGCGGAGGTTCCGGCCGTCCAGCGCTGGCGCCGCCCGGCGGCGCCGCCGAGGGTTACCGGCGTATCGCCGGGAGCGTTCTGCTCCGCGCCGGCATAGTCGAGATCGGCGACGATGCGGCGGCGGCCGAGGTCGGCTAGAGTATCGGCGAGGTCCGGCGCCCACGCCTCCGGGTCCGGACCCTCGGCGCCGGCGGCCCGCATCTCGGCAAGCTCGACGAACTGCATGATAAGCGCGGCGATATTGCCTCGCCGGGCCGGCGCCACGCGTCATTGCCGGCGCCCCGAAGACGGCCCCATGATCGCCGCGAACCTCCTCGCCATCCTCCTCGGCTCGCTGCTGATCGCCGTCGCGATTGCATGGGCGGTCGGCCCGGTGCGGCTCCTCGCCGGCCTCGTCGCGGTCCCGATCATGTGGGCGATCGTCCTCGCCGCCTCGGCCGCGGCATGGGTCGCCTGGCGCTGGCACGGCGGCGGCTGAAAGGTGCGCCGCCATGAATGACGACGACACTTCTGGGAAGAGAGCGACGGCACGATCCGATTGACAAGGCCGCTCACAAGCTGGCTGGCACTGTCGGCGCCGCTGTGGCGGAGCGCCGCCGAGGTTGTCGCCCGCTGGCTCGCCGACGCATTCGAGATTGCGGCCCGGATCGGCGGCGGCCGGGGGTTCGATGACGAGACGGTCGGGGCGGCCGAGATCGGCGAGATGCTGCCTGTCCCGGCCGCGGGAAGGGCCGCCCTCGGCGGCGCTGCACGGAGCATGGGCCGCGAGGCGGATAGAGGGGCCGCCGAGCGCCGGGAAGCTCGCCGGGCACTCCGCCCCCTTCCGGCGCCGCTGCCGGCGCTGCCGGCGCCAGGCCGGCCCTACAAGCCGGCGCTCGCGCACGAGGTCATGCCGAAGGCGTGCCATGAGTGCGGGAAGGCACTGAAACCGGGCAACCGAGGATCGCGAGGACCGCGCAAGTTTTGTTCCTCGTAGTGCGCCGGCGCCTATCGGTTCGAGATGCGGCGGCTGCAACCGCTCGCGGCGGGTCGCGTCGCCACGGAAATCGCCGCGATCCGGGCGAGCGACCGGCGCCACTCCGAGAGCCTTCGGCGCCGGGCGATCGAGCGGCATCAATGGGACCGGGAACATCAAGCCCAAGGCGAGGAACAGGTTGCGGCGCTGCGGCGCTGGTACATCGCCGAGGTCATGCCTCGGCTTCGCGGCGCCGTCCGGGCCGAGATTGTCCGAACGCTCGGGTTCTCTCTCGACTATGCCCGCGCTCTCACACGTGGAAAGATCCCGCATGCGCGGCACTTCGCGGCGCTGGCGGCGCTTGCGGGTGTCGTGATGCCGGCGTCCAAACCCGGCGATCGGCGGAGTACAGCAGAAGGAGAGCGAAATGCCTGAGATCAGCGAAGACACCTATGAGGACATGCGTCGGATCGATCGAGGGTATCGAAACCTGTCAGGCGGCGGGCGAGGTCGCCATGCGCAAGTGGAACGGGGTGCGGGAGGATTGGGTCGCAGTGGGTTTCCTCTGCGACGACAAGGCCCCGCCGGGCGACGATCTGTGATGATACGGGCGGCGGCGGCAATGCTGGCGGGGCTGGCGCTCGCCGGCATGATGGCGGCGGCGCGGGCCGAAGAGCCGCCGATACCACCCTACCCCGGCACTACGGTATCCGTAGACCACTGCGGCGATAACGCCGCGGTGGCGGTCGGCAGCACCCCCTACAGCGGCACGGTCGTTCCGGGCTCGACCACGCTCGCATGTGACCTGCACTGGAATACAACAACCACCGGCTCGCCGTTCGGCGCAGTCGTAGACGGCACCACCGGACCAACCGCCAATTACGTCGCGCCGGTATGCAACGTGCAGATCCAGGGTCCGCGTACCGTATGGACGGTCGAGGAGAGTGCGGCGGGGCTGCGGCTGCTGTGGGACTATTTCAAGGGTGTGCTGACAGAGGCGCCGCGGTACATCCAATGGCAGTGTCAATACCCGTGGACGCCGGAGCCGGCGACGAGCCAAGGGAAGCGGCGGTAATGGCGAAGCCTGCCCCAGCGGAGGCCGGGGATTGCTACAGTCTGGCGGCGAGTATGCTGCCGGCCTGGGCGACGAGCGACAGAGAATGCGCAGTGTATTGCGGCAAGGCGCTGCGCAGCAAGCGGAAGGCGCGTTGAGGCGAGGCGCATTGAGGCGAGGCGAGGCTCTGCGGGGCCTCGCCAGGGGGATGCGGGATGCGGGCGGGTGATGCGGATGCCTCGGCGGGCGATGATGCCGGGCAGCCCTCGGCAACCCCGATCGGCACCCGGTCGAGCAGCCCTCGGCGACCCCGATCAGCACCCGGTCGAGCAGCCCTCGGCGACCCCGATCAGCCTGGGCTGGGCTGGCTACTCGCGATCGCGAGTGCGAGGGAAACGCGGCCGGGTGCCGACGCTCGGCCCGCCTCGGTCCGCCGCCGCCTCCCGCATCCCTCTACGCCCCTCTCCGGCGCCCGCTGGCGTGCTTCCCTCGGCCGCCGAAGCACCCGGCCGCATCCCGCATCCCCTGGCGGGGCTCTGCGCGGCCCGCTGGGCGTCGAGATCGCGGCGCCGAGGAGGGATCGAGGGATGTCGAGCCCGAGGCTACCCTTTCGCGGTCGGGTGCCGCGATCCGACCCGGTGGCCCAGCGCCCGCACCAGGTCGAGCCGCCCCGCCCTGGCGCGGCTCAGCGGGGCTCATGGACGGGCTCGATCGCGACCCCGAGGCGACGCAGCACCAGGTCCGAGCCGCCCTCGAACACCGTCCCGGCGGAGGCCGGGATCAGCACGGGGGTCGGCATTGGCGGTCGGCTCCGCCTCCGCTCCGCCGCATTTGCATCGCCGCAGTGCGGCCTATTGCCGCCGCAGTGCAGCCCAGCGACGCCGCGATCCGATCCGGTGGCCCAGCGCCCGCCGGCGCGGCCTGGCTCGGCTCGGCGAGGCCCGATCAGCCCTCGGCGGCGCCGCAATGCATTGGCGGTCGGCTCGGCTTGGCTCTGCCGCACTGCCGCAGCGCATTGCAGCCGCATTGGCCCAGCGGGGCCGGCATTGGCCCAGCGTGGCCTGCGCCGGACACCAGCATTGGGCGCAGCGTCGCTTGCGCCGGCCCAGCGCAGTGTAAATTCGGCCCGCAGTGATTTCGCCACTGTCGGCGGGCATTGGGAATTTCGCCGGGGCGGGCATTTTTGTTATTGTCCGGGTTTCGTTCTGGATCAACGGCTTGCGAAGGGTGGCGGAAAAGCGAAACGCACTGGGCTCTGTCCCGGCTACCGCGCCGACCGGCAGATCCTCGAAACAGAGGCCAAGGCCGAGGACCTCGAACCCGTCGATCTCCACCAGCGGACCTTCCTTTCGCGCCGTCCGGTTCAGGACATCGTCAGGCCGCCGGAGACGCTGAGCGTCTGACCGGTGATGTAGGCCGCATCGTCCGACAGCAGGAACGCGATCGCGCCCGGATAATCCTCGGGCCTGCCGATCCGCCGCAGCGGCACGGCGCGGGCGAGGGCCTCGGCAATCCGGGCGCCCTCGGGGGAGGCCGCCTTTATGCTGGCGAACAGCGGCGTATCGGTCGGTCCGGGGCAGAGGACGTTGAGCGTGACCCCCTGGCGCGCCAGTTCGCGGGCCATGGCCTTGGTGAAGGCGATGATGCCGCCTTTGCAGGCCGCGTACACCGCCTCGCCCGACGAGCCGACGCGTCCGGCGTCGGAGGAGACGTTGACGACGCGGCCGAAGCCGCGCCTTGCCATGCCCGGCAGCACGACATGATGCAAATGCAGCGGGCCGTAGAGGTTGATGCCGATGATCCGGTCCCAGAGCGCGGTATCGGTGTCGAGGAAATTGCGGATCAGGTCCCAGCCGGCGATATTGGCGAGGAGATCGACCGGGCCGACCTCGCTCTCGAACCGGGCGACGGCGGTCTCGACCTCGGCGCGGTCGGTGATGTCGGTACCCCTGGTCCAGACCTCGCCGGCGCAGCGCGCGGCGGTTTCGGCCGCGCCGGCCGCGTCGATGTCGAGAATTCCGACCCGGCATCCTTCCTCGGCGAGGCGGATCGCCGTCGCCCTGCCGATGCCGCTGGCACCGCCCGTCAGCAGCGCGCGGCGGCCCGATATTCCTCGCATCGCCATCCCGCTCCTCGCCCGCTTCCGGCCGCGGCGGCGCCGCGCGTGGCCGCGGCGGTCTCCGACATGTAGCGCGGCGACCGGACGATTGCGATGCCTCGGCGCTCTGGTTCCATACGTCAGAGCGCATCCGACCAGCGCCGGCGCCCGTGCAGCACGCGCAGCACCTCAATCAATTCGCCACGCACGAGGTAGGGTGTCCGGGAGACGACCAGCTCCCGCGGACCCGGTTCGTCGAAATGGGCCGTGCGCGCCATGTTGAGCCGACCGTCGGCAGCAAGGCGTTCGAAGAGCCGCCGGCCCGATGCGGGATACTCGAGTGACGGCAAATGCGAGGTCATGCGCGACCGCAGTCGTCTAATTGGCCCCCTCTTCGTTCGATTTCCTCGCGCCAGGCGAGGCGGTCGAGCCAGTCTTGCGGGATCGCACTCTTGCCCCACAGCGCGCCGGCGATCTGCCCGGTCACGGCCGCCACCGTATCCGCGTCGTCAGCGAGGTTGGCGGCCAGCAGCACGGCCTCCGAAAACATCCCGCTGCGGTGGGTGCACCAGAGGGCGGCCTCCAGAGTATGCACGACGTAGCCGCTCGAACGGATCTCGTGCCGCTCCTTGCCTTTCCACGAGCCCGAAACGACGGCTGCAATCGACGGTTCGCCCGCGTCGCGCGGCCGCAGCGCGGCCTCTTTGTCGCCGGTCGCGATCGCCCCGACGAGAATCTCGGCGAGCACGGCGCAGGCCTCGACCGCGGCCGGCGCGCCATGGGTCGTGACGCTCTGCCCGCGCGCCGCCGCAATCGCCTGCTGCGGGTCGTAAGCCCAGCGCAGCGCCACCGGCGCCAATCGCAAGATCGAGCCGTTGCCGGCCGTGTTCGGGTCGGTCGAGCCGGCGCACGGATCTCCGGTTTCGCGGAACCGATGAAGCGCCTGTCGCGTCGTGATGCCGATATCGAAGCAGCGCCCGTTTTGCGAATTCTCGCCCTTGCTCCACCAGCGGACGAACCGCTCCATCAGGTCGCCCTGATCGAGCCGGCCACAGGCGATCAGGCTGTCGGCGAGACAGAGCGCCATGCTCGTGTCGTCGGTCCACTCGCCGGGCCGCAATCGGAACGGCCCGCCGCCGACCATATCGGTGAGCGGCGCCCGGGCATCGCGGCACGAAAATTCGAGCGGCGTGCCGAGCGCATCGCCGACGGCGAGCCCGAGCAGACAGCCGAGCGCGCGATCGGTAGTCGGATCATCGGGCATTCACGCCTCCCCTATTTTGTCGATGACCCGGCGGCAGCCGAGAACGTGCTGCTCCTGCGCGCCGGTTTCGATTGCGCCGGGCCGGACCCGTGGCGATGGCGTCGTGCGCGTCCATGCCCAATTCGACCAGCAAGCGCGCCGCGATCATGCCGGTGCGCCCGAGCCCGCCGCGGCAATGGATCAGCCGCCGCGCCGGAGCGTGCTGCGCAATTCGCGCCCGAAGATCGCCCATCTTGCCTCGAACTGCTCTTCCGGCACCCAGATATCGCGGATCGGCAGATGGACCCAGCGCATCCCGTGCCGGGCCACGGCAGCCGACAACAGCGCGACATCGAGAAGCGCGAACTCGTGGCCCTCGATCAGCGTGACGACGACCTCGGCGCCCCAGTTTCGGATCGCGGCGAGGTCGCGGTCGAGATCGCGGTCCCAGCCGCGGGCCGGGTCCTTCTTGCCCGGGCACAAGGTCAACCCGATGACGCCCGGCACAGCGGGCGGCGACACCGCGGCGATGCGCAGCGGGTCGGTGAGGCTCGTTTTCATCGTTCCGGCACGCTACCACTCGCCCGATCTACGGGCCATACGTCCGCTTCTGACATATGCCCTTCCCATTCTCTGTCCCTCGGGACCGAGGAAGAGGACGCGTATGGCGTTGGTAAAGGATGCGGGGCGGCGGCAGCTCGCCTGGTATGTGCGCAACTGCCTGACGGGCGCGGCCGGGCACCGGCTGCAGGCCGCCGCGGCGGCGCAGCTGGAGGTGCTGCGCGGCGACGCCGAATTCGGCGACGGTTTTCCCGACGACGGCGATTTGCGAACGCCGACCGCGCCGCCGCCGGGCGACAACCGGCAGACATCCGAAGTATTCGCGGCCGAGGCCGCGCGCGTTGCCGCGGCGACGCGCACCACAAATGGCGGCAGCCGAGCCGCGGCGAAGCCGACGCGCCGCCTCTGTCCGCCGAGCCGACGATTTTCGCCGCGGCCGAAGGGGCCGAGGAAGTGGCAGCGGAACCGCCGCCCGAGGTCGCCGGCGGCGCCTCCCGCGGTACGATGCTGCACAAGCTGATCGAGGAGGTGCTGACCGGAGAAACCCCCGAGGACCGCGACAGCCTCCTCGCCCGCGCGACGGAGCTGGCGGCGCAACTCGCGGTGCCGCCCGCCGTTGATCCGGGACGGGGCATCGCCCCGGCCGAGCTCGCGGCGACGGTCATGCGGACCCTGGCGCTGCCCGAGATCGCGGCGCTGCGCCCGCGCCTCGTCCCCGAATACGCCGTCCATGCCGGCACGGCAGCCGCCGGTGGCGAGAACCTGGTGTCGGGCGTCGCCGACGCGGTCGCGGTCGACGGCAACGGCGCGATCGATACGGTGATCGATTGGAAGAGCGATGTCGCGCCGAGCCCGGCGCTACTCGACCGCTATCGCAACCCAACTGCGCGACTACTGCGGCAGCACCGGCGCGCGCCGCGGCATGCTGGTCTTCATGAGCATCGCGAAGGTGATCGTTACGCGGTATTGACCCTCCGCTCAGACCTCGTGCGCCAGGCACAGACTGCTGCAACAATCACGCCCTCGGCGGCGCCGGGGAGAGCACCTCTAGCGCGGGCCGGTCGACCCGGCGCTCGGTGCCCGGGTCGGATCGGGAAGCACGGCGAGGCCGCCGGCGCCGGCGCGATCCGCGGCGACCGCGACTCCTGCGACGTGCCATGCGCCGCCCACCTCGATCAGCAGCGGTGCGCCGATCAGCCCGGGAAGCCCGGCGCAGCCGTGCCGCACGATCGTCCGTCCGCCCGCATCCGCCACGCGTCCCAAAACGCGGCAGTCGGTGTCGGCCATCAGAACCAGCGGGTGATCGCGCTGATACCCGCCGAGCATGACCGCGGCACCGACCGGCGGGGGCTCACCCAACATCGGCAGCACGCGGTCACCGACGCCGAGGCGCTCGCTGATCCGGATCAATGCCCAACCGCTGCCGAGCGTCTCTCTCGGCCGGGCCGGATCGTACCCCGCCCCGATTTCGACGGCGGTCTCGACCGCGTGCCCGGCGTAGCGGCCGCTCGCGTAACCGATTAGAAAATGGACCGCGCCGGGCGGAAAGAAGCGCCGGGTGTGCGGGTTGAACAGGCACTGTGCCGCGCTCAGCACCAGCGCCGGGCCGACCAGGGCTCCGGTGCAGAGGTCACGCAAATTCTCCGAAACCGCCTGCAGCTTGCCGACCGCGCGCCACGGCACGGCATCGGGATCAACGCGCACACGCCGCTCGACATCGCCCGCGGCGGCATGCAGCGCGCCGGCCACCAACGCGACCAGGGCGAGCACAGCGGCACGCCGCAGGCGCTCTGCGCCGAGTGGGATGATGCCGGTCAGCCGCATCGGATACGCCGGAGCATCCGCCTTCTGTCGAACTCGCCTTCGCGCCGACCACAGTAGCGAACAGAACCACGCCTCGCCGGCCTTTTCAGCGAATTTGCGATACGCTGAGTCAAAATTAAGGATACTCGAGTTGGCAGGGAACCTTTGCTTTTGGGAAGACACTCTTCCGCCATGCGACTGAATGCGGGATCTGGCTGCAACATTCGTGAGGGTTGCGCAAGCCGCCGGAGCAATGCCGCATCACACGGTACGTTGCTTCGCAAAAAAGGTTGCGCATCGCCTCGGGCGATAGGCTGAATGCTTATCGTTCGGCATTCGGTGTTGCGGGATGCAGAGCAATCGATGAATCGCATCGACGCCATGACGGTCTTCGTCACCGCGCTCGACGAAGGCAGCCTTGACGGGGCGGCCCGCAAACTCGGCCGCTCAGCCGCCGCGGTGAGCCGCGCCGTGGCCCTTCTTGAAGGGCATGTCGGCGTGCAGCTTCTCCATCGCACGACCCGCCCGATCAAGCTGAGCGAAGCCGGCGAGCGCTACGTCGTCGCCTACCGGCGCATGCTGACCGATCTCGAGGAGGCCGATATCGTGGCGGCGGGCGCCGCGGTTGCGGGTACAGTTCGCGCGCCTCGCCGGGGATGCGGGATCCTGATCCGCCGATAGGGAACAAGGCGCCATGGCCGATTTCTCCAGCCCGCAACGCCTCCACACCTATTGCGCGCTTTGCATTGCGCGATGCGGCGCGGTCGCGGTGGTCGAGAACGGCCGCTTCACGCGCCTCGAACCCGATCCGGGACACCCGACCGGCCAAGCGCTCTGCGCCAAGGGCCGCGCCGCACCGGAACTCGTCTATCACCCGGAGCGGCTGACACGGCCGCTGCGCCGCACCCGCCCGAAAGGCGATCCCGATCCGGGATGGGAGCCGATCGGCTGGGACGCGGCGCTGGGCCGGACCGCCGCCGCGATACGCCGCGCCGTGGAACGATATGGGCCGCAGGCGGTCGCGTTCACGCTGTCCTCGCCATCGACCACCGCAATCGGCAATTCGAGCGGCTTCATCCAGCGGCTGGCCAATGCGCTGGGCACGCCGAACGCGGCCATCACGCTCGACGTCTGCGGCTGGGGGCGCGGTTTCGCCACTCGTTATACCTTCGGTGTGGGAAGTGTCGGCGTCGGCGGCGGCGGCGCGATGCCTGATATCGCCAACAGCGGCTGCACGATCTTGTGGGGCTACAACCCCAGCTATACAAGGATCACGCACGCAACCGCCGTGGTCGAGGCGCTGAAGCGGGGCATGCGGCTGATCGTCATCGATCCGCGCCATGTCGGTCTCGCCAACAAGGCCGATCTGTGGCTCCGGGTGCGCCCCGGCACCGACGGCGCGCTCGCCCTCGGCATCGCCAATCTGATGATCGCGCACGGCTGGTACGATCGCGATTTCATCCGCGATTGGAGCAATGGCCCGCTGCTGGTGCGCGCCGATACCGGTCGTCTGTTGACCGAGCGCAATCACGGGGCGGCGGTAAACGCGCGGCGCAACTTTGCCTGGGACGGCGCGGCGGCGCGGCTGGTGCCCTACGATACCGCCACCGGCCGCTACGACGGCGACGGCTCGAGCCTCGCTCTCGAGGGCGAGTACCGGATTGCAACGACGCAGGGAGAGGTGGTCTGCCACCCGGTCTTTGAGCTCTATACCCAACTCTGCCGCCGCTATCCGCCGGAAGCGGTCGAAGCGATCTCTTGGATCCCGCGCGTTCAGGTCGAGGAAGCGGCAAGCCTGATCTGGCACGCGCGCCCGGTGTCCTACTACGCCTGGAGCGGCCACGAGCAGCACGCCAACGTCACGCAGACGGCGCGCGCGATGTCGTTGCTCTATGCGCTGACCGGAAGCTTCGACCAGCCCGGCGGGAATGTGCTGTTCCCGGCGGCGGCGTCTGCGCCGATCACCGGCCAGGAACTGCCCTCGGCGCAGGGCATGACCGAGACATTGGGACTTGCGGAGCGCCCACTCGGTCCGGCGCGATGGGGCTACTACAACACCAGCGATCTCTACCGGGCAATTCGCGACGGTAAGCCCCATCGGGTTCGCGCCCTCATCGGTTTCGGCGCGAATATGCTGTTGGCTCATGCGAACGGCGCACACGGACGCGAGGCGCTCAAGGAACTGGAATTTTACGCCCATGCCGATCTGTTTATGAACCCCACGGCGGAGATGGCCGACATCGTGCTGCCGGTAGCCTCGGCCTTCGAGCGCGAGGGGCTGAAGATCGGCTTCGAGATCAGCGAGGAGGCACAGTCGCTGGTCCAGCTTCGCCCCGCCGTCGTACAGCCGCGCGGAGAAGCGCGCGCCGATAGCGAAATCGTCTTCGATCTTGCCGTCCGGCTCGGTCTTGCTGAGCAGTTCTGGAATGGCGACATCGATGCCGCCTACCGACACCAACTCGCCCCGACCGGCATCACCTTGAAGCGGCTGCGCGCCAACCCCGGCGGCGTGCGACTAGAATTGCAGACCCGTCACGCCAAGCATGCCGAAACCGATGCGAACGGCATAGCGAGCGGCTTTGCCACGCCGTCGCGCAAGGTCGAACTCTATTCGGAGACCTTCCTCGAGCATGGCTACGCGCCATTGCCCGAGTTCACGGAGCCGCCGGTCGGCCCGGTGACCCGGCCCGATCTCGCGGCGCACTTTCCACTGGTTCTGACGAGCGCCAAGCCGACATTGTTCTGCCAAACCCAGCATCGGGCATTGGCGAGCCTGCGCAAACGCGCCGCGCATCCGGAAGTCGAACTCCATCCCACAACGGCAGAGGCACGCGGCATTGCCGCTGGCGACTGGGTATCGATCGAGACGCCGGAGGGCAGAGTGCGCGCCCGAGCCCGCCTCAACGAGAGCCTCGATCCGCGCGTCGTGGTCGGCGAGCACGGTTGGTGGCAGGCTTGCCCTGAACTCGGTGCGCCCGGCTATGATCCGTTCGGACCGCTGGGAGCCAACTTTAATCTGCTCATCGGCAGCAAAGCGGTAGACCCAGTCAGCGGCACGGCAGCGCACCGCTCGTATCTCTGCGAGATCCGACGAACCGCGCCGATGTGAAGCGCCGACAAACGACCCCGCGCCCCCGGCGTATCCCGGGCTTAACAGACGTACAGCCTGCTGACGATGCCGGACGCGACAGAGTTGATCGAGCCGGAGCTCAGAGCGGGGACGCTGCGCCTTCGCCCCGGCGCCGTGTCTTTGACCGCCGTCGATTTGAAGGATTTCGCCGGTCACAAAGCCAGCCCCTTCGAGGTAGAGAACCGCGTCGACGATGTCGGAGATCTCGCCCATGCGGCCGACCGGGTCAAAGGCGGCGAGCTGCGCATAGTCGTCGACCCTGTGCATCGGCGTCTTGATGGTGCCGGGCGCCACCGCGTTCCCCGAGGTCGCGCTCTTCCAGGTAATAGCGCAGCTTGTGCGGCTTGACCGCGTGCTCGGCGAGGATCTTGCGCACCGTCCCCTGGGCCAATTTGGACAGGCTCGGGTGCCCAGCGGCTGGCCCGTGATCGCGGGCGTGCGCGTTGTCCACAGCTCGTGCGGATATCCCAAGTCCTTCCGCTTCTGGCACGCCAGCGCCCGGAATGATCCGCGCCCGTTCGACCCGGCTCGCCGGCTCCGTCGCGGGCGCGAATTCTCCAGCAAGCGCTGCCGCTGCCCGGCGTCAGTCGGCAATAGGATCACTCGACGAGGCGCCACCATGGATCCCCCCAATGGGGCGCATTCACAGCGACGGGTCCAGGCCAACCATCACCTCGTCGTAGGTCGAGCCGTTCGAGTTCGTCGCGGTCAGCTTGAAGACGAGGATCTGCGCTTGGGTGATCGGGCGTGCCGGCGCCGTAAACGAAGCGATGGCCGAGCTTGGATTGTTAATCGTCACGGCGGTTCCCGAGACCTGCGTCCAAGCATAGGTGATGCCGGTCGTCGTTCCGCTTGGGAAATTTGCCGTGGCGCTGCCGTTCAGCGTCACCACCTGGCCTCCGGCGACGATCTGCGACGGCCCGGCATTGACGAGCGGCGGAGCGCTCGACATCGCCCCGCCCGAGGTCATTTGATTGTTCGTCGCCGTATTCGAGCCCGAATTGTCCTGAATCGCCGCGGTGCCCGGAGAGCCATACGGATAGAGGATATTATGCGCCCAAGTGTTGCCGGTCTGACCAGACGCCTCAACGTAAATCCCGTACTTCGCGCCGGTGGCACTCGAGGTGAAGGAATTATCCTGGATCATGTTCCCAGTGTTGGACGTGCTTACAGTACAACTGTTATCGGCCTGCCAGTCAAGCAGACTGATGCCGGCTTGGTAGTGTGGCGATGGATTACCGGCGGTATTCACGCCGATGGGGCCGGTGTTCCCTTGAATGATGCTGTTCGCCGAGGCCGTGAGCCAAAGCGGCTCATATGCCATGTTGGTGAACGTGTTATTCGTTACGAGCAGCGCATTTGCTGTACTGGAGGCCGGGCAACCTGTTTCGTTGCCAAGATTGAAACCGATGGAACCTGGCGACTGCACCGCATTTCGGCGAATTACAGTATTATTCGATCCGTTCAGCGTTATGACCGGGTTGCCTACGGACTGCAGCGTGTTGTCGCTAATATAGAAAGTGCTTGTCCCACTGCCGCTGAGAACGATCGCGTATCCAGCCTCGCCGGTGATCGTATTGCCCGTGATGAGGTCTCCGACCGTCCCGGTCGTGCGGCTGTCGATGCCAGACGCGTTACCGTCAACTTGGGTCAAAGTGCAGTTCGTTGTAGTGGCGCCGGCGCTCCAATACCCTATTTCGAAGAAGGTGTTTCCATAGATAAGATTGCCCGTCGAGCCGCCGTTATCGAAAATTCCCCAATTGGCATCGCAGGCAAACAGATTGTTTTTGATGACCGAGTTCGTGACGCCGTTCGAGTTGAAACTGATCGCGCGGCCGGCGCCGCCGACCCCGGTGCTGTTGATGTTCTTGAACGTATTGTTCGCCACCAACAGGTTGTTGCCGTAGATGTCCAGACCGTAGCCAAGAGCATTCGTCGTGCCATTGCCGTCAATGACGTTGTTTATCCAAATGGTATTATTGCCCTCGCTGAAGATCGCGATGTAGGTGAAATTCGTGAAGTAAAGGCCGTTGAATGTAATGCCTATCGCCGTTGACGTGATGCCGATGGTGTTCGCCGCCACCGATGAATACGAGATCACGGCCGAGTCGACGCCATCCGCCGGGTAATATTGCCACGTCTCGTTATTGTCGACGGCGCCGAAGGTCAATCCGCCCGACGGCAGCGCGTAGGTGCCGGCTCGTAGATAACAAAGCTTGTAACCGCTCTGCATCGCCGTCTGACACTTGCCGAGCGTCAAGAACGGAGCCGCGAGCGTGCCGGCGTTGCTGTCGCTGCCGTTGGGGCTGACGTAGTACGCCGCCGCAGGGCTGATCGTGACGGAGAGGCCCCGCGAGGCGCTAGTCGCTGCCCAAGCAGCCGCAGAAACCAGAACCGTTCCGAAAAGCGGCAACAAAATCCTGAATAAGCGGGACATATTTTGGGACCTCATCACCTCGCGCCAAGTCGGTGCCTCGCCCAAGAGGACTTTGACAAGGCGATTTCTGCTGCGAGCAAAATGATCGCTCAAGGAACGCTTGCGGCTATTTCTGCGTGGCCTTGACCGTAACGGTGTATACCGCTCTGCAATGCCCCGGAGCGATGCCGGATTTGCTTACCACGATTTTGGAGCCGCTAATGGCAAAATCCGTCGTGTCCCCGGTCATGCCGAGTGAGATAGGATTGCCATCGCCGCCGCTGAGGTTGATCGACGCCACTGAGGTTCCGGGCGGGATCGAATTCGGAATCCACGCTCCGAACGTCGGTTGAAGCGCGACCGCGGCCGCCGCTGCTGCCGAACTCATGGTTGGGTCGCGGTCACGGTCACGCTCTCGGTTTTCCCGCAGTCGGACCCGGTAATGCCGCTGCTGGCAACCACCACGTTGGATCCGGACAGCGCGAAATCGGTCGTGTCTCCGGACATCGTCAGCGTCACGGCATTGCCGTCACCGCCCGTTGTACTGACGGCGGAGACCACTGTCCCCGCCGCAGCGGCGCAAGCGATCGTCGGGCTCGACGGCGTAAACACGATTTCCAGCGGTGCCTGGATGGTAATTGTCACGGTGTTGCTAGTGCTTGCCGCCAGCGCGGAGCTGCCTGCAGCAGCGCTTAGCAAGGCAGCCGCGGCAATCATTGAAGCCCGATGGATCATATCATTTGCCTTTGGTTCAGTTTGCGCTCTTGGACCGGACCGGGTCGTCGCTGCGATCTCATTTCCGACCACGGTCCTGGGCCGTGCTCAAATCGGGCTATCGCCGCCATAACCTTTCCCGCAATCCCCGAGCGTTGGCGCTACCTGTAGCAGAGTTTCGCAATAATGGCAATTACGAAAATGATATTATAGCAACACCCGGTTGAGGCCCGCTTGCCGGCACCCACCGGCACGGCGGTAGGGGCATTTCAGGATCGGGCGGGATGTGTTCTCGTACCTGCGCGAGACAACCTCGGCTAGCTAACCGCCCGGCGCCGGCCGGGGCGGCCGAAGATGGGGACGAATTATGGATCAGACCGAACGCGAGCGCCGTCCCACCTGGCAAGACCGGGGCGCCGAGGCGGGAGCTTTACGCAGCATCGTCGACAACTCGCCCGCGTTTCGCCTGATCAATGCAAAGCGAACTCTCCGCGCTGAGGGAGCAGTTCGTCGAGAGGCAGAGTAACAGCTATGGCGCCGGACGCATTTTGAGCTGCGGATGATGCGCGAGATCGAGGCAGGCGAACTAACTCGGGAGAAGTTAAGGGGTCTGAGCGGCAAAGAGTTGGTACAGCGTTTTACGGCGTCAGCCGCTACACCGCAGCAAGGGCGCGCAAAGTGGTTCTCGAGAACAGCCCATCGATGCGGTGGCGGGATCGCGAGAGCACGCCATCGGGTTGGGCGTGTGTGGGCTGATCTTGCTCTTCCTCGCCTTCACGGGGGGCTTCGGACCGCCGGAGGGTGACGACGCGGGAACCGGGCTGGCGATGGGCGGCATATTCTGCCTCGGCGCGGCCGTGGTACGCGTGATGCGGGAAAGGCAGCGGCACTGTGTCGCCGCGCACCGGCGCCCCGACGACGTCGCCACGCATCGTCGAATCGAACTGAAAACCCAACTCGCCGTCGAGCGCCCCCGACCAGGCGATCTTCGCCATGCTGCTCGACCGCCTGCCCTGTCTCGTCACGTGAGAACCGGGGCAGTTGCCCCTGAACTCGCCCGGTTTCCCGTCAACCCCGAGCGCCTACCCGAACCCGACCGACAAAATCCGCCGCAGCGGGACTGGATCGGCTCGTCCACATCTTCGGCCTCCCCCCGGACGAAATCCCGGAACTCCGTGCAGCCGTGGCGCAAGATCGGTCGGACCGAAGCGGGCCGTCCTTCGAGGGCGGGACCGGCAAGTGGTTTACCAGTTTGCTGGGCCGCGCTGCCAAGGGCACGCTCAATGTTGGCGTTGACGTGGTCTCGACGGCGATCGGTAAGGCGCTTTCCGACTATATAGGCGCGTAATCACCGCCCGGTTTTCAATGGCGCTGTCCCTGCTGCCGCTCCATAAAGCTGCGCAGCACAGCGTTCATGCGGCCCTGCCAACCGCGACCGGCGCGCTTGAAGAATTCCAGCACGTCGGCGTCGAAGCGCATGGTGACCTGTCGCTTGTTCTCCTTCGGGCGCCGCATGAGGCCCGTTGCGGCCTGAGCGCGGCTCGCCCAATCGCCGGGGACCCCCTCCCATGCGCGATCGCTCGCCATACCGGCGGCCAGCTCGTCCTCGCTCTTGGCGGCCATCGCCGCCCAGTCGGTTCTATCCTCGCCGCGCGCTTCCATGGCAGCCAGTTCCTCAGCCGTATATCTCACGATAATGCCTCTCTTCCGCATCTCTCGCCCAGTTCGCCAACGCTCAAAACCCTTTGCTCTCCGCCACGCGGAGACGCGGCATCGAGCCGGGGCCTGCCGTCGAACAGGCGCGCGGCGCGGATGAAATCGAAGCCGTGCTTTTCGATGTTCGATTGCTGCTTCCTTTCGTCCCACTCAAAGCGCCATCGCCGATGTCTGTAGCTACAATATAACTACTGTCCTTTTTAAGGGGCAAGACGACGTCTGGTCAGCTTCCGGAAAACGAGCCACGGCTGACGCCAGCACGCTTACTCCGCCGCTCGAATCGCCACGACGCGGCCGATGCTCCTTGGCGCTGCACAGAATTTCGCCCATGCTTCGGCGAGATGGCGACGCTTCTGGAAGAGGTCGCCGCGCCTGTAGGCCGCCTCCACCTTGTCGGTGACCGTGTGCGCGAGCGCCATTTCGGCGACCTCGGCCGGGAAGGTGGTGCGTTCGGCCGCCCAATCGCGGAAGCTCGACCGGAAGCCCTGCACCGTCAGATCGCTTCGGCCGATGCGGCGCAAGGTCATCGCCATCGCCATGTTGCTGATCGGCCAATTCGCCCTGCCACCGGCAAAGACGAAGTCGCCGCAACGAATCGCGGCCATCGCCTCAACGATCGCCACTGCCGCCTCAGATAGCGCGACGCGGTGGTTTCTGCCCGCTTTCATGCGATCGGCCGGGATCGTCCACAATCGCTCAGCGGGGTTGATCTCGTCCCACCTCGCGCCGATGACCCCGCCGGTGCGCGCCGCGGTCAGGATCGCGAATTCGAGCGCGCGGGCTGCTATCCCTTCCTGCCCGCGCAGCTCGGCCATGAAGGCCGCGATCTCGGGATAAGGGAGCGCCGCGTGGTGTTCGACGCGCCGCACCTTCGTCTCGTTTGGCAGCAGATTGTCGAGATGCCCGCGCCAGCGGGCCGGGTTCTCGCCCTGCCGATAGCCGCGCGCCGCCGCCCAGTCGAGGATGCTTTCGATGCGGCCGCGCACCCGCCCAGCGGTTTCCGGCTTTGCCGCCGATATCGGCTCGATCGCCTTCATGACGAGCGCGGTATCGATTGCCTGGACGGGTAGAGCGCCAAACACCGGAAGAACGTAGGCGGCGAGCGTGCCCTCCCAGGCCGCCAGGCTCTTCGGCGAGCGCTAGCCGGCCTTGTGCGCGGCGATGTAGCGCTCGGCGCACGCCTCGAAGGTCATCGCCTTGGCCGCCTCGAGCTTCGCCTTCGCGCGCTCGGCGCGTCGCGCCTCGATCGGGTCGCGCCCGTCGAGCCGTGCCCGCCGGCAGTCGCGCGCCTTTTCGCGGGCCTCGGCGAGCGTCACGGTATGGGTAGCGCCCAGCCCCATTTCGCGCAGCTTGCCATCGGCCTTGAAGCGGAACACCCAGCTTTTCGCGCCGCCGGCGCTGACCTGCAGGAACAGCCCGCCGCCATCGCCGTGATAGCCCCGGCGCCATCGCCGTGATAGCCCCGCCGCCTCGCCCTCTCGACCGCGAGCGCCGTCAATTTGCCGATCGTGCGCACCATTGCCGCCGTTTCCCGCCCATCCCTCTACCCATGCTCAAATTCGGGATTGCAGCGGATGACGGCGGACGGTCAAGACCAAGAACCGCAGGCATTCTGTCGTTTTTGAGGATGGGTACGAACGCCGGCGGAGGGGAGGTGGCGGAAGAGGCATCCGCCGTTCCGTGCGTATTCACGCTTAAATAACAGGGTAATAGAAAGTCTATAAGCCGAAGTTCCCCCATCTCTTCCCCTGTCATGGTCACGCTTGCCCTCTCACGGTGGCGTGTCGATGTCGGCGCAGCCGTAGGACCTTGGTATCGAGGTCTCCCTCGATCCGCCGGCCAGCTTCCATATTCTGCGTCACACCTACGCGCCGCACCTGTTGCAGGCGGGCGCGCCACTGCCGGTGATCGCGGCGAATCTCGGCCATGCCGATGCCCGGATGACGGAGCGGCACTACGACCCATCTCGTCCCGTCGCACGTTGCTCAGGTGATCCCCCGCGGCGATGCCGAAGCTCGGGCTGGTCGAGCCAGGATCGGTTGTGTCGCTGGTGCCTGGCAGCCGGCGGCGCCGTCGCTGAGCGGCAGGGCTGCTCGCTCTTAATCAGCGGGTCCGAGGTTCGGATTCCTCGTGCACCCACCAATTATATCAAACACTTATTAGCACAATTCGCCGAACAGAGAAGAGGCTGTTCTGTTTGCGGACCCCATGCGGACCCCGCAGGCGCGGTTGTGACCCGGCGCATCATGCGGCTGACAAGCGTTGGCGTCGGAGCACCAGATGACGCGGCGTGAGATTGAAAGCCCCGCCCGACCACTTGGGACGCGGCGCGCTGATAGTCGGGCTACCCCATCCCCACCGCGCCCCGGAAAAATCGCCGATCTGATCCCGCCGACGGCGGAAGCAAGGGGGCGCCCTCGTCTCATGTCGGATCGCCGATTGCCCAGCCCGGTTGATCGTATGGCGGCGGGATCGCGGCCGCCAGGTCGAGCCGGTCCCCGCCGCGATCTTCTTGTTCGCGTACTGTCGTCTCGCCGCGTACCAACCGGTCCCGGATAGCCCCGGAATGGCTGGCTTTTCTCGCCCTTGAAATGTTCTTTATCCCGCCTCGTGTCGCTCCGTGCTACCGGGTTCGGTAGCAATTTCGGTAGCAAGCGTTCGCTGGACGTTTCCGCAATCCAGAGGGCCTGCTTAGGCGCGTCGGGACGCGGCGCTGCGAGATCGCGGGACCGCCATCGTTCTCTCCCCCTAGAGAATCCGGCCCGTCGCACGCGATGCGGGACAAGGGACTCGATCCCGAGAACGACCAAGCCGACAGGGACCGACTTCGTGCGCCGTGTCTCGCTCGCTCTCGGCGACATGCAGCGCAAGGGCAGGGTTGAGAAAATAGGCCGCGGGCGCGCGATGCGGTGGCGTCTACTCCAAGGATAAGCTAGCCGCTCTCATATCGATTCCCGGCTGGCGCGGGCGCAGGGGGATTGCTCGTGCCGTTACTGGTGGGAACTTCTATCCGTGTTCGAGGATCGCCTAAGATGCGACGCAATTCGAGCGCTTTCCTAAGATCACCTTCGTCGGAAAGCATCGGAATAGTCGGTTGAACTGGCACGCCTGAGGGGTTGTCTGTGGTCATGGCTCCGACTCCATTATTGCAGCATCGAACCTTTTGTGTCTAATCCATAGAAACTGTCGGTCGGTCCTGATGACGGCTACCTCGATCGGACCTCCACAGATCCTCGGTAGAAGTGAAAATTTCATTGCTTTGACCGTCGCCACCAGACATGTATGCGTAAAATCTATCGCTTCTCTAATTGGCACGGTCGCCGGATGGAAAAGGCGATGTGGAAGCATCAACGCGTCTAGTTCTTGCGGGGTTCCGCTCCATTTGCCAGAACCCAAAATCGCGTCCCGTATCTCATCAGCGCATCCTTTGATGAGCCTATCCGTAATGGCCGGCACGCCCCAAAACGACTGCGCCATTGGCAAGCGATTTGGTATGGGTTTGCCGGCCAGTGGATCAAATATTATCTCAAAAGCTGTGGGCATACGATCAACCAGCACGTACCGCCGATACAGAAACCAACAATAAGTTGATCTTTTAGGTTAGCCAGTTGCAATTCTTCGACCTGGGTGCGCCTTCCTGGACTGGCTGGTGCCGCAGGATCAAAAGGAAATTTGGCGTTTAATGTCTTAGTAAAACCTACTTCCGCAAGACTGCTATAAATCGGCCAAACCATATCAATCCAATGAACAGCAGCATCTAAGACGCTGTTTATCGGTGAGGTCGTTATCCGATCGCCCAATCTGGCCGCAAGCGTTCGATAGCTGCCCAGCGCCAAGCCACCTAATCCCCAAGTTACGATACCAAGGGTGCTGTCGATTCCGATCTCAAACAGCTTTTGGCCGTAATTGAAATGATGATGTCCGCTAGGGAAGGTATAGGTAGAGGCGCTATCGGCCCCGAGGACAACGCCCTCAGGTGACACGTAGCAGGCGGCGATCGTCACGGCCGCTGACCCTCCCGCGCGGCATAACGCCGCTCCAATGTGCCCGCCGCGGCGAGGCGCGACAAAATCGGACACCAAGGCTAGCGTTAACGAATTTTGTCAACCTCCTATCCGGGGGGTGGTCCCATTTGCGCCCGAATACCGCTGTTTCCCTTATCACATCTTCATCCCTGTCAGCGGCAGCATGACTTACGCGATCACCAGCAACAGCTCCTTGCTATCCCGATCCGACGCTCTGATGACCGCCGCTCGGTCCCGCTGACGACCATATCCACCTGCCGGTTGCCGCAGCCGGAGCACACAGGCCGCTCGCGCCAATCCGGAACGGCCATGTCGGTACCGTATCGTTCGGCCATCTCGGCGGGGTCGGGCTCGACCTGCCGGCAGCACTCCCGGCACCAGACGATCAACCGCACCCCTGCCTTGGCGGCGTTGCCGAGGGTCATCGGCGGGCCGCTGTATCGCCGCTCGGTCCGCACACCAAGGACCGAAATAAAACCGAGACGTCTACCCGCGCCAACGATTGTTCAATTTAGAGAGAAATTTTTCCGAATTCAGGGGGCGATATGCACAGGGTGCGAGCGGCCGGGGCCGCTATCACGGCGCTCATTGCGGCATCCTCGGCTTGGGGCGCGGCCAGGCCCGACCCGGGCAGGTACTTGGCCAACATCCTTGTCTCCGAGGTGCGTGGCGCTGAATGCCCTGACCGCCAGGGCGCCGTTTATGAGGGCGTCGCCCAATATGGAGGCCTCGACGCTACCCGGGTGACGATCCGTATCCCGGTCGTCTTCGACGGTTACTCCGTGATCGACCTGCAGGTGCTGACGATCACCTCGGGCCGCGGCACCCTGAAGCCCAGGGGCTCATTTTCGGCGCACCTCTCAGCCCCGATCGATTTGGGGATCAGGGGCTCGTTCGAAGCCGGGCTTGCGCTCGAAGATGCCGAATTGTTCAGGGTAAGGCTGATCGAGGTGGCGCCGTCAATCGATTGCGTCGAAGTTTTCAAGATCGGATTGGTGCGCTCCGGTTGAGCCTCTGCGCGGCGGGCTCACGGGAGGCGCCCCGATCCGCCGTCGGGGAGGGATGCTATGAGTCTTCGCATTTGCGGGCTGGTCCCGATTGCGGCTTTCGTTTCCTGCTTTCTTGCCAGCACTCCTAGCCTCGCGCAAAACGCTTACATCACGAACTCTAACGCCGTGTCGGTGATCGACACGGCGACGAATATGGTGACCGCCACCATCCCAGTCGGCTCTGGTACCTTCGGCGTGGCGGTTGCCCCGGACGGCAGCAAGGTCTATGTCGGGAACCCCGGCTCCAACACCGTGTCGGTGATCGCCACGGCGACAAACACGGTGACCGCCACCATCCCGGGTTTCACCTATCCCTTCGGCGTCGCGGTCACCCCGGACGGCAGCAAGGTCTATGTCGCCAACACGGAGAAGCCTGAGCCCTCCGCTCCCAACAGCACCGTGTCGGTGATCGCCACGGCGACGAATACGGTGACCGCCAGCATCCCGGTCGGCGCGTTCGGCACCGATCCCAAGGGCGTGGCGGTGAGCCCGGACGGCAGCAAGGTCTATGTCGTGAACGAACTTTTCGACTACGTGGCGGTGATCGACACGGCGACGAACACGGTGATCGGCGGCTTTATCGTCGGCGAATTGCCCGAGGGCGTGGCGGTGAGCCCGGACGGCAGCAAGGTCTATGTCACCAACACAGGCTCCAACACCGTGTCGGTGATTGACACGGCGACGAATACGGTGACCGCCACAATCCCGGTCGGCACTAGCCCCTTCGCTAGCCCCTTCGGCGTGGCGGTGACCCCGGACGGCAGCAAGGTCTATGTCGCCAACACAGACTCCAACAACGTGTCGGTGATCTCCACCGCGAGCAACACAGTGACCGCGACGATCCCGGTCGGCACCTATCCCTTCGGCGTCGCGGTCACCCCGGACGGCAGCAAGGTCTATGTCGCCAACACAGGCTCCAACAACGTCTCGGTGATCGACACGGCGACGAACACGGTGACCGCCACAATCCCAGTCGGTCTCGGTCCCGTGGCGTTCGGCGTTTTCATAGCGACGCCAGTGGTGCAATCCGCGCCCGCTGCGGGGAGCCTCTGCAACGGGACATATGACGGCACCTTCCACGGCAACGTGACCGTCTCCGCTGGTCAGGAATGTATATTCCTCAACGGCGGCCGGATCACCGGGAAAGTCAGTGTGGTCGGCGGCAACTTCGCTCTCAACGGCTCGTCGGTCGGCGGCAACTTGACCGTGAACGGCGGCGGAACCTACACGCTCGGCCCGGCCGCGACGGTCGGCGGCAACCTCCAGATCCAGAACATCCCGCCGGGCAGCGCGAACAATTCCGTATG
The DNA here is from genome assembly GCA_963772295.1 of uncultured Alphaproteobacteria bacterium. Taxonomy (GTDB): domain Bacteria; phylum Pseudomonadota; class Alphaproteobacteria; order ATCC43930; family CGMCC-115725; genus AP-15. The sequence goes on along the minus strand of CAVYWO010000012.1, from coordinate 34,921 downwards.
CGGTACGACGGTCTACGGCAACATGCTGCTCAAGAACGACGGGACCGCCGTCCAGGTCGGGTCGACCGCGCCCCTGTTCTGCGCCGGCAACACGGTCGGCGGCAGTCTTGAGGCCGTCGACAACTCCAGCTCGGCGCTGATGTTCGACAACTCTGTCGGCGGCAACATGTCGGTGCTCGACAACACCGGCCCCGTCGATGTCGTCGGCAACAGCGTGCGTGGTAATTTGCTATGCCAGAACAACGCGAATCTCATCATGGGTGGCGGCAACACGGCGAGCCGAATAAGAGGGCAATGTAATTGAGCGATCGACGCCCCTCCACTGGCGGCCGTAGGGGGCTGCGCCATGATCCGTCGTCTCTGCGCCGAATTGCTCGACCGGGCCGATTACATGCTCACGCTGGCGCGGCTGACCGTACTCGATCGGCTCGCCGGATCGCCACCCGAGACCCCGACCGATCGTGCCATTCGGGAGGAAGGCGAGCGGTTGCGCAAGGCGTTTCCCGAAATCGATTTCGACCGCCCGAAGTCAAGGCGCCGCAGGTGATCTCCGATCTTGGTATCTGGCGCGCTGCCAATCTGCTGATTCGAAAGCACGGTCCCGACCCCGAGCGTGAGGCGGCGCGCTTGCAAGATCGATCTTAACGGTAGCGAGCACCGTTCTTGAGGAAAAAATGAGCCCTTGAGCTCGTGGCTCGGCGCCAGGTAGACGTGGCCGAAGATGTTGGAGTATGGGATCGGTGTCTAGGTCCTTGTAGATTACTGACAATTCATCAGCATCGAACCCGAGCGCCTGAGCTACTGCTCTGTCCAAGTCACCCATTGCCGCCTCAAGACGCTTTGCTGTCGCGTCAGGGTCCCTTGCGAGCACATCGGCAAAGCCCGCCTTTTGCGCGACAGGATCGCCGCCGATGCCGCGGTTCGAGGCCGCGGCGGACGCGATCATCAAGCCGCTAAGGCCGCGCGCGGCATGGCCGTCGCCGACGAAGCCCAGCTACCTGCGGGACGTCGCCCGCCGCTACCGCGCGCTGCGGTCGATCTGCCGGCTCGACCTGATCGCCCGGGTCGTCGTTGACGGGAAATTGACGCTCCGAGAGTTGAGGCTCGCACCGGGCCGGATGCGTTTCCGGGGCTGGGACGCCGACGAGCCGTCGATCCGCATCGTGATGCGCTGGCTCGGCTGCCCAGACCTCGCCGAGGGCGCCGCCGACATCGCCGAACTTGGGTTGCACAGTCTGGCGCGCCGCTTCGAGCGCGGCCGGCCGGCCGACGACGGCGCGGTGCTGCGCGACGTCCGAGCGATGGCCCGCGGCTATTTGAACGCCAACGACCCTTCCGGCGAGTTCACGGTCGAGACGCCATGCGGCCGCTGGTTCGGCGCGGTCACCATCCCGGCGGGCGAGGGCGACCACCCCGGGGTGCTAACCGTAAGGACCTTCATCGACAGGGAGGTACCCTGACCGACCTCGTCGCGCTCGATCTGGCCGACGCCCGGTGCGCCGCCGCCGCGGCCGGAGGCGCGACGGACGCAGGGAGTGCGGGGGTATGACGGCCTCGAATAATCTTGCGACCGATTTCGCCGATACGCGAGACGCCGAGCGGCTCGGCTCCCGGCGCGCTCGAGGGGTTTCGTCGGCGATCGCCAACTGTGTCGCGGCGCTCGACCTGATCATCGCCACCGGGGCCGCACGCTCCCCCATCGCAGCCCGTCACGATCCCGGAGGGACGGCGGTCTCCACCAGCCTGTAGCCCAACTTGTAGCTGTTCCCGATCCGGAACGGCATGCCGCCCGTGTGCTTCCGGACCTGATAGATTATCTCGCGCAGATATCGTTCCGGCTCGGCACAATGATCGGCCGAGCCCCACACCAATCTAATCAGCGAATCGCGATGCACGAAGGTGCCGCCCCTCGTCCATAGCACGCCGAGCAGTTTGATCTGCGCGACGCTGAGGGGCCGGATTTCTTCGCCTACGATGGCCGCCCCGTTGCCAGGATCGATCCCCGGTGGATAGTCATAACCGTTCCGCATCTCGGCGAGGCAGCGCTCGCAAATCGCCACGGCATCCTCCCTTCTGTCGGCGCCTCTTCTGGCCGCAGCGCCGGTCTCGCCACCATTTTCGCCGATAACGCGAGCTGCGCGGCGGCGTGCGCGATTTTCGTGTGGCTGCGGGCGATCACATGTCTTTGCTGGATCTGAAACGATCGATTATGGTAAATTTTGGGGAAAAGGCCGACCAGCGCAAGCGGCATCGGTATCTCGGCGGCATCGCCCCGTTTGGTTGGCGGGTGGGCGAGGACGGGGCCCTCACCGAAGATCCCGACCAGCAACGCGCTATCCAGCGCATCCTTGAGATGCGCCGCGAAGGCCTGTCGCTGAGGGCCATTTCGCTCGCGCTTTCCGCCGAAGGCGTCAGGCTGTCACACGAGGGTGTGAAGAATGTCTTGGCATTGTCCCACGTCGAGGCTGCGCGACCGCCGTTGACCACCGCATCTCCGGCCCGAATCTGATCCGGTTCGCCCAGGAATCCGCGTGGCGCGAGGATCATCGGAAAGACCCGAACGGCTTCCAGGTTGATCGTCTCGTCGCGCTCGCGATGGCGGCGCGTCCGAGCGTCGATTTCTGCGGATACTGGCAGAGGAGCATGGTACAGTGAGCGAAAGCGGAACCTATGTGGCTCTGCGTTGTTGGGACTGCATGGTGACGTTGAACAACAATCGATCTTCTGTCCCCGAAAAGAGGGGCTCCGCAATTATCGTTAAGTTTCGGCGCAGCTATGCAGATCGCCCGGCACAAGGCGCGGCGACTCGATTTGATCGCATGCGCACACAACTTCAAAAATTTTGCGGTTGCGCGGCAAACAAGATAGGAGTCCCCGGAGCTATACGAAATATAGATATTAGCGATCCTGTCACCGGCCAGGAGCTACTTGTAAGAGTAGGCTCCTGGTTTGTCCGGCTTTCTGTGAACGGTCGAGATTACTATTTCAATCGGTTTACCGGAAGGTTTGACGGAACAGGAAGTTCTATTTAGCCAACCTTCCTATTGGCAATCGGGTCGAAATCAAGGATCAGCTCTTTCTCGCGGGCTACATCATTGTTCGTAACCTCGGTCACGTAGTGGGTCGGATTTTCTTTGGTTATACGCGGATTGTCACCATTAAAATGCGCTAGCAGACGGGTACGCAGGTCTCCGCGACCGATGTAGATCCAGGCATTGGCCCGAAAAATTCCGTATAAGCCATTTTGATTTGGCGCCAGCCATTCGATCCCTTCTTTGGTGAACGGACGACTGTCTTGCTTCGGAAAGGCATAGCTCAAGCTCCATCATTCGGCGAATCGCGCCGTTTTTGAAGGAAGCCGCTTGACACAGGGATCATGTCGTGCGAGCATGCACGTGCTTCATGAGCCTGCCCGCGCGGCTTCCAACCATTCGCGGGTCCAAGATTAAGGCCGCGGTGCCACCCGTGGCCTTTCTTGTGTCTGGGCGTAAGTTTATCGAAGATTTGTGACAGTTTCAAGATATGGGGAAGAGTTGCCGCTTTCCCCCACAAAATCAGCTAGGTATGGCTCAGATCCCCAACCCCGGCTCGCGCTCAGCGAGCTTCCAGCGCACGCCTCGGCCCGATCCGATCTTCTCGACCGTGCCGCGCCGCAAGAGAACGTGCAGCGTGTTGAGGAACCGCGCGACGAAAAGAACGTCCGGGAGTCAGCCGGTGTTACGGCCGCGTGAGAGACGATGCCTTTCCCTCGGCGAGCCTCGGGCGGTACCCGCCCTCGCGCGCGAGTAGGTGTCGATTACCCCACTGGCAGGGCCTCCCGTGATATTTCCTTAGCCATGCCGCTCCCTTTGCTTCTGCTGCAGAATATCAGTGTTACCTTTGGGGTTGCGCCCCTGCTTTCCAGCGCAGGGCTGGCCGTTGCGGCCGGCGACCGGCTCTGCCTGGTCGGGCGCAACGGCTCCGGCAAGTCTACCTTGCTGCGCATTGCGGCCGGGCTGGTGCAGCCCGATGCGGGGGATCGCTTCGCTCAGCCCGGCGCCACAATCCACTACCTGCCGCAAGAACCGAATTTGTTCGGCTTCGCCACCACGCTAGCCTATGTCGAGGCGGGTTTTAGCGCCGCGGACGATAGTCGCCACCGGGCGCTATATCTGCTCAAAGAACTCGGCCTTTCCGGCGAGGAAGACCCCGCAGCTCTTTCGGGCGGCGAGGCGCGCCGCGCCGCCCTAGCCCGCGCGCTGGCCCCCTCTCCCGATATCCTGTTGCTGGACGAGCCGACCAACCATCTCGACTTGCCCGGTATCGAGTGGCTGGAGCGCGAGTTGGCCGGGATGCGCTCCGGTATCGTCTTGATCAGCCACGACCGCCGGCTGCTCGAGCGCATCTCGCGCACCACGATCTGGCTCGACCGCGGCATCACCCGGATCCTCAACGAGGGTTTCAAGGCGTTCGAACCCTGGCGCGACGCGGTGCTGGAGCAGGAGGCGGGCGAGCAGCACAAGCTCGGCCGCAAGATCGCGATGGAGGAGGATTGGCTGCGCTATGGGGTCACCGCACGGCGCACCCGCAACCAGAGGCGGCTCGGCGAACTGCTCGCTTTGCGCAGGAAGCGCAAGGAGCAACGCGCCGCGCAGCGCTCGGTCCGGCTGGAGGCGGCTCAGGCCGACTTGTCCGGCCGGCTGGTCGCGGTCGCGCAAGGCATCTCCAAATCCTATGGCGGTCGCTCGGTCGTGCGGGATTTTTCCGCGCGGATCATGCGTGGCGACCGGGTGGGCATCGTCGGCCCTAACGGCGCCGGCAAGACGACATTGCTCAACCTGCTCACCGGCGCGCTCATGCCCGATACCGGCGAGGTGCAGCTTGGGACCAACCTCACACAGGTGACCTTGGACCAGCGGCGCGAGACCCTCGACCCTGCGCAGACCTTGAGCCAGGCGCTGACCGGGGGCAGCGGCGACACGGTGATGGTCGCCGGCCAGAGCCGCCATGTGGTCGGCTACATGAAGGATTTCCTGTTCCACCCCGAGCAGGCTCGTACCCCGGTCGGCGTGTTGTCCGGCGGCGAGCGCGCCCGGCTAACGCTTGCCCGCGCCTTCGCCCGGCCATCCAACCTGCTGGTGCTCGACGAGCCGACCAACGATCTCGATCTCGAGACCCTCGATCTGTTGCAGGAGCGGCTGGCCGAGTATCCCGGCACGGTGCTACTGGTCAGCCACGACCGCGACTTCCTTGATCGCCTGGTGACGTCAGTCATCGCCATGGAAGGCAACGGGCGCTGGATCGAGTACGCCGGGGGCTACACCGATATGCTGGCGCAACGCGAACCGGCAAAGGTCTTCGTAACGAGGCCACCGCGGTCGGTGACAGAAAGCAGAGCGCAACGAGCCGCCCGGCCGCGTCGAATGAGTTTCAACGAGCGACGTGCGCTGGAGATGCTGTCGGCCCGGATCGCGGCATTACAGACGCAAATTGCCGGGCTGAATACCGTCCTGGCCGACCCGGACCTGTATGCGCGCGATCTGGTACGGTTTGGCGCTACGACACAGGCGCTCGCCGTCGCGGGGGACGAACTGGCCGCAGCCGAGGAGCAGTGGCTGACTTTAGAAATGTTGCGCGAGGAAATCGATGATGTCGAGCGGAAGTCCTGATTTTGGTTTAGAGCGCAATGAGTATTCACGGCTACGTTCAGAGAACTCCACTCGCCAATTCCGCGGGCAGCCCGAATTTGACTTGCTGAAATGGACTCACTGGCGAAGGTAGCAAGATTCGAACCCTCGGTCCCTCTCGGTGCCAAAGCCGTCACGCCCGGTGTGCTCGACAGGGTCCGAGGAGAAACGCTAATCCCATCATCAGTGGTAGCGCGTCCGTTTGGGCTTTCTCGGCTGATCTTCGCTCGTCAGCGGCCCCCCCCCGCCCGGTCCACGGGTCCTCTTTTCCGGCATCGGGGCAATCCGTGCGCCGAAAGGGGTCCCGCGGCGCTTCCCGGAGCGTCGCCAGGTCGAGCCAGCCACGCGCCGGCTCGCCGATCCGGCCGCGAGCGTCGAAGGGAGTCGCCCTGCATTACGGCGTCAACCAAGCGACGATCTGCCGCGGATTGGGCGCGGCGCGAAGCGCCGACCTATTTGCGACGCTTGATGCGGCGGTGTGACCTCGGACTCGGTCTGCGGTACCGGTCGAGCTGCTCCGGCGTGTAGTCTCTCGGATCGAACTGCGGCCCGGCTGGCTTCTCGCTCCTTGCACTAGCCTGATCTATGCACAAGAATATTGCGCGACGAGGGATTTCGTCGTAGCGCCAGATGGTTGGGCGTTTTGTGAGTTCCGGCAGCTGCCATAGGGCCAAACCCGGAAATCCAGCGAAACTGCGCTATTCACGAGGATCGTGCATACATCGGGCTAGCATGTCCGCCGTTTCGCCGCCAACTCCAATGATGCTGGCCGACGAACCATCGCATTCGCGCCGGTCTTCGTTGCTCCAGACGCTCCAGACGGGCCCACTCAATCGCCTGGATCTGACGCCTGATGCCAGATGAGTGCCGGCTGCACCAGCACCGGGTTTTTCTGGCGATTCGCGGCTGCCCGCGGCCGGCTTGGCCGGAGCGCGAGAAAATACCCTCTTATCCGGTGAATCTCACCGAGCTCAGTCCTCAGCAAAAGTGCGGCAGAAACCGGTTTCGACTGCAGCGTCGGGCCGTACGGCGTTGCGCGTCGCTACAGCTAGCGGGTAGTCCCGGGGGTGCAGGCATGGTGGGGCGATGCGCGCCACAAGCAACCCGGAGGAGATCAATGCCGACCAAAATGCGGGAGAAAAAGGCCAGCGAAGGCAAGGTGAATGCTTTTCAGAAGCCGCTTCAGCTGTCGGAGGAGCTGGCCGCGGTGATCGGCGCGGGCCCGCTGCCCCGGGGCCAGGTGGTGAGCAAGATCTGGGAGTACATCCGCTCGCACAACCTGCAAAACCCGGAGGACCGCCGCGAAATCGTGGCTGATGACCAGCTCCGGAGGGTCTTCGGCAAGGACAAGGTGACCATGTTCGAGATGAACAAGCACCTCGCCGCGCATCTGACGTGATCGGGTGGCGAAACGTTGAAGGCGACCGAACAACAGTTGATACCGGCACCACGCCGGGTAAGGCATCAGCACTTTCTGCCAAGCAGATTGCGGTTTGCCATTCAGGACGTCGTGCATGACCTCAAGGCCAAGGGTAGCGCACAGTTTCGCGATCTCTGGGCTCACAGGGCCATAAATGTTTGGGCCTAGGCCCAATACTGTTCACTTAACGATCATGATCGCCGCCGCGAAGTCGATTGCGGGGAGTGGCGGGTCGGTGCGACGGCGGAGCGGGAAGTTGCTCATCTTGCGCTTGACGCCGCGCGGGTTGCGCCGGTTTCGGCTGGAGCCGACACGTTCGGCGAGGATTTCGGTGAGAACCGCATCATGGAAGGTCTTCCTCTTCCGAGGGGGGAATGGCGACGGCAGTAGGCAGCCTGCGGCGGACCACGCGCACAGCATGCAGGAAGGAGAGCTCGTCGGGGTCCTCGTCGGCTTTCAGCGCGGCCTCGTGGATCAGGCTACGGATGGCGAAGTGGGCCATCATCAGCCCATAGAACTCCTGCCGCACAAGGTCGGGGGTCTTGCTGCGCAACACGATTTTGGCGCCCCGCAGATGGGTCTTGAGCTCGTCGAGCGCTGTCTCGATTTCCCAGCGCTCATGGTAGAGGGCGGCCAACTCCTGAGCCGGCGCCTTGTCGGGCTCGAGAATGCTGGTGACCAGGCGATAGATCGGCTCGGCCTCGGCCACGCCTTCCAGCCGGTAGTCGACCACCCGCACGATCACGCCGTTGGTCTTGTGCCGCCAGTCCCGCTCGCTCGCATAGATGCGGCTTTCATACGAACCGTCCGGCCATCGCCGGTCGCAAGAAAGGCGCATGTTGCGTTTGATCCGCCAAACCAGATCGGCGCCCGTGGCGAGCGCTTCCTGCCACAACGCGAACCCGAAGAACTGCCGGTCGGCCAAGCACAGCATACCCTTGCGCAAACCGACGAGGACCGCCTTGGCGAGCGTGATCTCGCCCGTGCCGTACCCGGCCATCCGACTGCCAAACAGAACATGGGTCCCATTCTCGACCAATGCCACGAAGCGGATCTGCGGGTAGGCGCTGCCGCCGCGACTGCTCCCGGGCCGCCCGAACGTCAGATCATTCGCCTGCTCGTCGGCGACATCGAGCGTACTGCCGTCGAGGCTGACCAGCCGCCAGTCCCGGTACCAGGCCCCCTTCGTCGCCCGAACCGCAATCGGCGTCACGACCGCGTCATACAGGTCGCTCAGCGGCTTCCACCCGAGCCGTGTGCGCGCCTGCGAGATGCCCGACTTGCCCGCCACCTTGAGCGCCACCGAGGGATCAACCAGCCACTGAATGCCTTCCAGCAGACAGCGCAGCACCTCGCGATACGAGGCCTGCATGTAGAGCGCCAGCGCGATCACGTAATAGACTACGACATGCGCCGGCAGATCGCGCTGCCGCAGGCTTGCCTTCCCCGTTGCCGCCAAGACAGACCGCACCTGCGCCAAAGGGAAGGTCTTCGCGATCACACCAAGACTGATGTAATCCGTTATTCGCGCGCCTTCCGGAAGTGCCGCAACCGTTCGTGCCATCCACCATTCCCCCCGCCCCAGCGGGAGGATAGCACCGATGAACTCTTAAGTGAACAGTATTGGGTCTAGGCCAGCATGCTCAACCCCCAGCTGGTGTCCGCCTGACGGTCTCAGCCCGGCGCCTTTAGCACGGCGCGGTGGATCGAGAGGTCCTGTTCTATGGAGGATACGCAGGCGTAGCCATAAAGCGGCATGACCGTCTATTAGCTCAGCGACGACCGCGCCGTGCAGCGGGCCCCCCCCGCCCGTCACCGGAACCTTCTTTGCCGGCATCGGGCAGTCCGTGCACCGGAAGGCTACCCGACCCGACGCGCGCGAACTTGCGTGAGTTGATCTACCGCGCGATTGGGCGCGGCGCGAAGCGCCGACCGTCTCAGCGACGACCGCGCCGTGCAGCGGGCCCCCCGCCCGTCACCGGAACCTTCTTTGCCGGCATCGGGCAGTCCGTGCACCGGAAGGCTACCCGACCCGACGCGCGCGAACTTGCGTGAGTTGATCTACCGCGCGATTGGGCGCGGCGCGAAGCGCCGACCGATTTGCGACGCTTGATGCGGCGGCGTGACCTCGGACTCGGCGGCCTGACGCGTCGGCGGGTTCACCAAGAGCAGGAGGGCCGCTTCGATCACGTCGAGCTGCTCGGGTGTGTAATCTCGAGGATTAAACTCCGGCCCGGCAGGCTTTTCGCTCGCCGGGTCGTATTCTTTCGGCTTGCCCCAGGCGCGTTCATACACCCAGGCCGCGGCAGTCATCCGAACGCGGTCGTCGTCGCTGATCTTCGAGAGTTTGATGATCTCCCGCGCGGCTTCGTATGAGTTCGAGCGACAGAGCGTTACACAGGAAGAACCGTCGCGGGCTCAGCAGCAGCCCCCCGCCCGGTCCACGGGTCCTCATTGCCGGCATGGGCAATCCGTGCGTCGAAAGGGACCTAGGTCGCTCGGGCGCGTGCCCGCCCGAGCCGACCGGCTGTTCTCGCCGAACAAATCAGAGCGACAAAACGCGAAACGGAAGGTCCGCAGTGGGTGGTGAGCTGCCGTTCCCGATTTGCCCGGCCTGTGATGCCCGTGGCTTAAAAGCGGTCATTTACTGTCTGAGGCCACCAGCCCCGACGATGCGTCTATTTCAGCGCTGCCGCTGGTAGGTAGAAGGGCAAGAGGATATCGTTGTCCATGAGAGAGGCCTGCCTCAGCTTGGGGCGGAGGATCACTGCATGGACGTAGCGGCATGGCTGCGCGGCCTTGGTCTTGAGCGTTACGACCAGGCGTTCCGCGATAACGAGATCGATGCCGAGGTCCTGCGCGAGCTGACGGCCGACGACCTGAAGGATCTGGGCGTCAATCTTGTGGGCCATCGCCGCAAGCTGCTGGCCGCGATCGCCGCGTTGCGACCGGACCTCCCGAGCTCCGGCAGCCCGATCGCGTCGACTGAGCTTGTGCAACCGGGGCAGAATGCTGGCGTCGGGACCGGCGAGGCCGAGCGGCGCCAGCTGACGGTCATGTTCTGCGATCTGGTCGGCTCGACGGCGCTGTCGGCGCGGCTCGACCCCGAAGAGCTGCGCGAGGTGATTGGCGCCTATCACCGCTGTGTTGCGGAGGCAGTGCGCCGCTTCGACGGGTTCGTCGCCAAATACATGGGCGACGGGGTGCTCTCTTATTTCGGCTATCCGCGCGCCCACGAAGACGATGCCGAGCGGGCGGTGCGCGCCGGCCTCGCGGTGGTCGAGGCGGTCGGCGGCATCGCGGCCGCCGACCCGCTGGAGGTTCGCATCGGCATCGCCACCGGGCTCGTCGTGGTCGGCGACCTGGTTGGCGAAGGCGCCTCGCAGGAGCAGGCGGTGGTCGGCGAGACACCGAACCTGGCCGCGCGATTGCAGGCCTTGGCCGAGCCGGGCTCGGTGTTGATCGCCCCCGCCACACGCCGGCTGCTCGGCGATCGCTTCCGGCTGCAGGCACTCGGCCGGCATGAGGTCAAGGGTTTGGCCGGGCCGGTCGAGGCGTGGGCGGTCGAGGGGGTGTCGGGATCAGAGGGCCGCTTCGACGCGGTGCGGAGCGGTCGGCTGACCGGTTTTGTCGGTCGCGAGCACGAACTCGGCCTGCTGATGGAGCGCTGGAGCCTGGCGCAGGACGGCGAAGGCCAGGTGGTGCTGTTGTCCGGCGAGCCGGGCATCGGCAAGAGCCGCATCTTGAACGAGCTGCGCGCGCGCCTGGAAACACAAGGCGCGACAAGCCTGCGCCTCCATTGCTCGCCCTATTACGTCAACAGCGCATTCTACCCGATCATTGACAATTTCGAGCGCGCGCTGCGGTTTGCGCGCGACGACACCGCCGGGCAGAAGCTCGACAAGCTCGAAGCTCTCGTCGTCGGCCAATACGGGCGCCCGCGCGAGGATGTCAGGTTCATCGCGGCGATGCTCTCGATCCCCTGCGAGGAGCGCTACGGGGCGGTGGCGATGACGCCGCAGAAATTCAAGGACGAGACGTTCCGAACGCTCGTCGACGCGACCGAGGCCATCGCCCGCCAGCAGCGGACGGTTATGCTGTTCGAGGACGTCCACTGGGCCGATCCGACGACGCTCGAAGTCATGGACCTGCTGATCCACCGGGTCAGGAACATTCCGCTATTGGTCGTGCTGACCCACCGGCCGGAGTTTGCCTCGCGCTGGTCGCATTACGGTCACGTCACGGCGCTGACGCTCAGCAAGCTGACCCGCCCGCAGACCGCCGCGATGGTATCGCGGCTCGCCAGCGGCAAGCCGCTGCCCGCGGACCTCGTTGAACAAATTCTCGGCAAGACCGACGGCGTGCCGCTCTTCGTCGAGGAGTTGACCAAGTCGATCCTGGAAACGGGGGACCTCAGGGATGCCGGCGATCGTTGGGAATATGCCGGGCGCGCGGGCACCCTCGCGATCCCTCTCACCTTGCGCGACTTGCTGATGGCGCGGCTCGATCGCTTTGCACCGGTGAAGGAGATCGCGCAGATCGGGGCGGCGATCGGGCGCGAGTTTTCTTACGAGCTGATCGCCGCAGTCGCCCCGCATTCATCGGCCGCACTCGACCAGGCGCTGGGGCAGTTGGTCGAATCTGGACTGGCGTTCCAGCAGGGCACGCCACCCGCTGCGGTGTACACCTTCAAGCACGCCCTGGTGCAGGACGCCGCCTACGACTCGCTGCTCAGACGCCGCCGGCAGCAATTGCACAGCAAGATCGCCAGGCTAATCGAGGAGCGTTGGCCGCAAATCGAGGCGACCGAGCCCGAGCTGCTGGCGTACCACTATACAGAAGCGAAACTGCTGCCGAAGGCCATCCCGCTTTGGCAGAAGGCGGGCAGCTTGGCGCTCAAGCACCTCGCGCTTACCGAGGCGATTGCGCATCTGAACAGGGCGCTGGATCTGGTGGTGTCGCTACCGCCCTCGGTGGAGCGCGACAACAGGGTAGTGGACTTGCGCGTGTTATTGGGCACAGCCTGGATTGCGCTCAGGGGCTGGGCGGTTCAAGAGGTTTGGGATACCCTGCATCCGGCGCTGGCACTGGCGAGTTCGCTGCGTCGTAACGACGCCTTGCCGCCCATATTATGGGGACTGTACATCAACGTGTTGTGCAGTGGGCGGAATGCCGAGTCGCTGCGCTGGGTCAAGGAGATACAGGACGCCGCCGAGGCGTACCACGACCCGGATCTGCTGATCCTCGGACATTACGGCGCCATGAACGCCTATTTTTGGCTCGGCGAACTGCTCAAGGCTCGGGAGCATGCCGATCGGGTGCTGGCCCTCTACACAGAAGAACGTCACGGCAATCTGCTGGAGGTTCTGAACCAAGACCTGAAAACAATGAATCTCGTCTTTCTGGCGTGGATGACCTGGATGCTCGGCTATCCCGAGAAAGCCGTAGAGATGTGCGCTGAACGCGATGCCCACTCACGGCGGCTCGGACACCCTTTTGACCTGGGATTTGCACTGACGATAGGCGGATTAGTTTTCGGTTATCTGGAAATGCCCGATGAGGTACTGAAACGCGCCGACGAAGCCGAGCGGATCGGCCGCGACAACAGCCTGCCACCTCTTACAGAGATTCTGGCGCCTATGGCTCGTGGCGCCGCGCTGATTTGGAAGGGCCAATTCGCCGAAGGAACCGCTTCGCTGAAGGCGGCTTTCGCCGTGTGGGAGGCGGGCGGGGCAAGAAACGGCATTCCGTGGTCTAGATCGTTGATCGCCGAAGGCATGGCACGGCTCGGTGACATCGACGGCGCGCTCGATGTAATCGAGGAGGGGATCGGGCAGATCGAGCGGCCGGGCTGGGAAGAGCGCTGTTACTATGCCGAATTGCTCCGGCTGAAGGCATGGATGCTCTCGCTCAAGGGCGACTCGGAAGGCGCCGAGCACAACTACAACGCCTCGCTCGACTGGGCGCGGCAGCAACAGGCGAAATCCTGGGAGCTACGGACCGCGACCAGCTATGCGCGCCTCATGCGCCACCAGGGACGTGCGCGCGAAGCCCGCGACCTGCTCGCGCCGGTCTATGGCTGGTTCACCGAGGGCTTCGCGACGAAGGACCTGAAGGAAGCCAAGGCGCTGCTCGATGAGTTGGCGTGAGCTTGAGATTATCATGCGCTGGGGCGGTGATGAAGGTCTGCAGCGGGTCGGCTTGAGCCATTCGCTTGGGATCGAACGGCGATCGATGGTCTGCCGGACCGCGAATGACTTCACCGGGTGGTGAGCGGACCTTCGCCAATCCCGAGGCGAACAGCTAGGGTCGCGCCGCTTATGCAGCACGGGCGGCTGGTGCAGCAGCGATTGCTGTGGCTGTCAAGTTACTCCAATATTATGGGTATGATGATCAAAGACAATTCCTATAGCGGCGTGGTGGGCGCCCCCGAGCTTTCAGCTCAGCCCGGCAGGTCTTCGCTCGTCCACCATAGTCTCATGAGCATTGACGTCGAGAGCGGCTTCGGCAGCCTGCCTCTCAGTGCTCCGCGGGGTATGGTACTCGCACTGGATTGGGTTGTGGGGAATACCCATCAAATTTGGGGGAACGCGGTCATGGTGGCACCGGGTGTTGCTTTGACTGCCCGACACACTGTTGATGCCATGCGTGAAAGGGGATTGCTTAACCCGGATGGCGGGCAGTTACGCGCGCTCGGCTTTCAGCAAGACAATAGCCTGACGATCTGGGCCATAACGAGCTTCACCACAGTGGGTGATGGTGATGTATCGATTTTGACTCTAGTGAGGGCTACCGCTGGCTCAGCCCCCAATACCCCACTTCGGGTGCCGGTATTGACGGCTCGACAGCCTAAACTCAAAGAAAAGATTGACATGATCGGCTACGTGGCGACGCATGAAACCATCGAAGACTTTGCGCGTGATGGAGTGGGCGTTGATCTGCGCGGCAGCGTTGGAAAGGTCAGCGACGTGTACCCTGAGCAGCGTGATCGGTCCGGTCTACCCAACCCGAGCATCGGGATAGCCGCCAGAATAGACAGCGGAATGAGCGGCGGTGCAGCGTTCGACGAAAGCGGACGCCTAATCGGGATAATCAGCCGAGGAGATCATACCTCGGCGTTCGTTTCTCTGTTGTGGCCAATTGTCTTCACACCAATCGATCTGGCTTGGCCACCAGCGCCGATTGAAGGACGCATCACTCTCGCGTCGTTGACGAGCATCGAATGGGCAAAGATCGACAACTTGGAAAATATCATTGAAGCCGTTGATGAAGATGGAATGCTGCACGTAGGCTTAAGCATGATGGCGGATCACCAGCCCGACCCTTAACCCTGGTTCTCCTTGCGACGAGGGGCGGCTTAGGGTCGACGGCGGTCCGTCCCCTATCGCGCGGAAAATCGACAGCACTGGGTGGATTGGCGACCTTCGCCAATCTCCTGGCGAACAGCTAAACCGGATACCGTTCGAGAAAAGCGGGCTAAGGACATGCCGATTAAAGCGCCGTCGCAAAACCTTGCCTATACATACCAAGCCGACACGGGCCACGGCAGGGCTTCCGCATCTGATTGGGGCTCTGCCTGTGTGAATAAATACTTGAGGATATCCATCAGATTGTCGTCGTCCGAGATATCCCCCAGCTCCAAAGAAGTTAGGGCTCTTAAAACCTCGATTAACTTACCTGCGAGCGGCTGCAGTGAAGCCATTCTCGGTTCCCGAGAGAAAAGAGTAATGACCTTAGTGAACGTCAAAAGGTGCGCTGGCGCGAACCGAAACAGGGAATAGAGAAGGGCCGGCTGAATTTCCATGAAGCGGCCCCGTGCGACGACCCCGAGCCTCCCAGCCGCGCTTCCTATTGTCGAGACCGCGATTTGCACGAACCTGTCCAGATCCTCTGCTCTCGAACTCCGAGATTGAAACGCTTGGGCTTGCTCACCTGGGTCACTTCGTATCTTCGTTGAGGCAAGGACCTCACTGAGATTCCACGGATCTCCGAGTATCTCATCATCGGACCCTTCGCACCCGCCGATCGACGCAAGCCACTTAGGTCTAACCGGCTCCAGGCCAGGACAATGGCGAAACCGCAAGGTGGAGAGGGGGGCAACCTCTGAGGCCGTTGGCGCAACACAAATAAAATAGCCCGATTGCCGATGCAACCGTTCAAAACTCGGAGGAGCCATGATCAAAGCGATGTTTTCTCCATGATCAGAACCCGTACCCAAGTGCCGCCAAAAGCCGATTACGCCGATCTCGCTTTCATGGCGCCTCGTCGCGAAATACATTGCCACTTCGGGATTTGTCGTCACGTCTAGCAGCGGCGTTGATTGTCCATAGTGTTGAGTAATAGCGAGAGCCTGGGGTAGGCTCATCCATCGTAGTAAGTGGTCTCCAAACTGGAATCCCAATGCGCATGAGCAAGCCGCTCGGACGCTCGCATTGCCGGCCAGAGCGTACCTCATGTCCGAAAGGGTAGATCGGTGTCCTCGGGCCGACGGGTCCATTCTAGCCATTGTCGGCGTGAACCGGCTATTTCCGTAGTCGCGTTCTTCTCCTCGATAAAAGAATTTGCTCCATTCACCCCCCGGCGGGGGCCTCACAGCTGCGAAGAGCTGAAAAGTCCAGATCCACAGCAATAGGGAATACGGATCCGGAAATACGAATGAGGGCTCTTGGGTCAGCTCCTTGTCCAGTTGGAGAATCCACTGGTAAAGGGTTGAGCGCGCTTCCCGTTGTCGTTGCACCTCCGACCGAACGCGGTCCCAAGCCGGCCCGCCCGATACAGCGCAGATAGCTAAAATATCGAGTAGCTCCGGGTGTACGGAACATAAGAGAGCCCGTGTCTCACTCTCCCATCCAGGCAAAAGCCCGGCAGGCGGCATAACGCTGGTTACAATCCGATATGCTGAGGCAACATCTGCCGGGGAAAGAGCATTGTTCATATGATCTTACCTACTTATGCTTACCTTTCTCTGATTTCATATTCGACGATAGTTTAAGTATAATTGTTTGCGCAAGCGCACGATCCTTCTACTATTGGATGCGAGCAGTCGACTATTCCCCTCACTGAAGGGTGAGGATAGCATTTTAGGAGAGAAGACGCGACGTTGGCTCTGCCGCCCCAGCGGTTCTGACCCGGTTAATCTTCATGCGTCAACCGATTTCCGTGACCTCCGCCCCAGGTTCAGGCACAAAAACGCGCCGTTCCGGTTACCAGCGGGGTGAAGGACTGGTTTGGGTCGGCTTGAGCCATTCGCTTGGGATCGAACGGCGATCGATGGTCTGCCGGACCGCGAATGACTTCATCGGGTAGAGTTGGAATGTGGCGCGGTGGCCTTAGGTCAGGCATGCGTGTTGCCGCTTCTTTCGTTTGGCGGTGCCTTAGTGGCTCGACCATAGCTCCGTTTCCACATCCCGCTCATCGAACCGGACATGCGGATTTCCCTGCATCCGGCTCTCGGACAAGACCTCACGCCTTCGTCCACGGCACGTCGTGCCCAAGCCAGGTCAGACGCACGAGCCCGAGGGTCTCGTAGAGGTGCGGGAGTGGATAGCTGCCGCCCTTACATCGTCTGGTCTTGTGCTTGAAGCGCAACCACCGACGCAACCGCACAGCCGTGTAGTTGTCGAGCGCCCGATACGCCGGATTGACGGTGCCTACCGAGAAGTAGTTCGCCCATCCGCGAAGGGTGCGGTTCAACTTACCCACCAGCTCTGTGGTTTCTTGCCAGGTATGTGCTCGGACGGTCAGCTCATGGACCTTGTCGACCACGCGCTTGATGCTCTTCTTCGATGGCCGCTGTCCCAGGCGAGCCTGGCCGGTTCTCGGAGAATACATCCGCCCGAACGTATAACCCAGGAAGTCAAACTCCCCGTCCGGAACCTTGCAGATCCGTGTCTTCTCCTCGTTCACTGTCAGCTTCAGCTTGCCCATGATCACGCGCAGGTGATGCAGCGCAGTCTCCGCGCTGCCCCTTCGGCACAGGATCACAAGGTCGTCCGCATAGGTGACGAGGCGAGTGCCGAGGCTTCGCTCAAGGCCGAACTTCTTCCAGCCCAACACGAACCGGCGCATGTAGAGGTTCGCCAGTAGTGGTGAGAGGGGCGAGCCCTGCGGAATGCCGCGCCGGTGGTCCCGCGCCTCGGTCGTGCGTGTTGTCCGGCCCCGTTGGTCGGTTTCTTCCACGGGGCAGTCCAGCCACATCTTGATCAGATGCAGCACGCGCCGGTCAACGATCCGGCGCGCCACCGACTTTAGGAGGTCGGTATGCGGAATGCTCCCGAAGTAGTCCGCGAGGTCGGCGTCGACGACTTCCGGGTGGCCACGGAACAGCCGCTCCTCCACCTCGACGACTGCCTGCTGGGCGTTGCGCCCAGCGCGATAGGCGTAGATTTCCGGCGGAAGATCGGCTTCGAAGATCGGCTCCAGCACCAGCATCGCTGCGGTCATGCAGACCCGATCCCGCACCGTCGAGATGCCCAGCGGCCTGAGTTTGCCGTTGGCCTTCGGTATAAACACTCGTCTGATTGGCTCCGGCCGGTAGCTCTCCTGCCTGAGCGCAAGCGCCAGTTCAGCCAGCCACCGTTCGACCCCATAGGCCTCGATGTCCGCAAAGTCCTGACCGTCTATTCCCGGCGCCCCCTTGTTGGCGCGGCACTGGGCATAGGCATGCGCCAGAATGTCGTCGCGGCTGATCTTGTCGTACAGGGCATAGAAGCGATAGCCGGCTTCTGCCTTCGCTTTCGCGTGTAACGCCCTCTGCAGCTTCTGAACACTCTTCGGAGTTGATAGGTTGCCCAATCTCCAGGTCCCTCACTACTTCCTGCGTCTGTCTTGAACCAAGGCCCCTTCCCTCCACCGGCATTACCCAGCTTCATCGGTACTACGAGCCTCTCCGCCACCCCATTGCGCCCGGCCTGTCCCTCGCGGGCCTCCGGTTGATCATCCCTGACCACGCATTGGGGCTTCCCGTGTTGCGTGCGCTTTCCTTGTGTACATGCCGCCGCCACTACCCCGGTGCAGCGGACGGGCGCACTCATCGCTCAAACTCGCCCATCCGTATCAGCCTTCCCCGAAACCACTACCGGGTCGGCCTGCACATCGACCTTTTCGAGGATTGCTCGGCGTTTACTCACGTTGCGGCCTGCACACTCGCGCGGTCACCAAAACCGTGACCGTTATCCGAAGGCTTCAGACATTTCGTCTCCTCCATGCCTGCTCCGGCTGCTTCCGGCTGGAGCGGTCGCCGGGCGGGGCTTGCACCCGCTGGAAAAGCGCCGCCTTGTCACGGCGCACGTGGACAGCGGTCCTTCGCAGGGACCCGATCGGGCGACACGGTTGCGCCGTAACCGGCCGTTCGTGGGACCAAAGTTGAACCGATTGGGCCGGCCGATAGCGCCCTAAGGGTAGCAAAAACGCCGCGACCCTGCGGAAGGAAGAAGCGCGCCGGAAAGCCGCCCTGAAACAATTGCAGCGGGTCGAGTTCATGCTGCGCGAGATGCGCAATCCGAAAAACCCGCATCGGCTTCGGCCTGAATTAGGGCGAGGGCCCCCATGCGGGCGACCGGTTGGTTTTGTCACCGCTTGGTTTTCGCACAGTCCTTTTCCAACCGGCCAAATTGGCATAGTTAGAGTTTGGCCGAAACCTCTTCAGCGTCTCCAAAGTTGGGTTGGCTGACCAACTTGGCGTCACCTACAAGACGGCCTGGCTGCTGGCGCAGAAGCGTCGTTGACAGGCGCGATCGTCGGGTTTTTGTTTACGACGACAGCGTGCGTCCTCAGCGCCCGCGGGCGGGGGGGAGGTCTTTTAGAGAGGCGGCGTTCGCGGGGCGCCAAGCCGCCCGCGCCTTCCGCGAAATGCGTGTCTTGATGGGTGGCGCATCAGGGACGCGCATCATGGATCTGAGCCTTCAATCTCTTGTCGGACGCCGGCGGTCGAGGCGGCCGCGTCCGCTGCCGGGCTTGGCGGCGGTCTTCGCCCTCGGCCTTGCCGCGGGTCCCGCGCCCGCGGCGGCGCTGTCCGAAACCATTCTCCATGGGTTCCTGGGCGGAAGCGACGGCTCGGGGCCGAACGCCGGATTGATCGTCGACGGCAAAGGGGCCCTTTACGGCGCCACCCAAACCGGCGGCGGCAGCAGCATCTATTGCGGCGACCAGGGCTGCGGGACGGTGTTCAAGCTCACCCCGCCGGTAGCGCCGGCGACGCAATGGCGCGAAACCGTCCTATACAGCTTCAAGGGCGGATTGGACGGCGATACCCCGGAGGCCGGTCTCATTTTCGACCGCAAAGGCGCGCTTTACGGCACGACCGTCGGCGGCGGGGCCGGGAACGGCGGGACGGTGTTCAAGCTCACCCCGCCGGTGCCGCCGGCGACGAAATGGCGCGAAACCATCCTGTACAGCTTCAAGGGCGGAACCGACGCCGCGAACCCGCGAGCCGGTCTGGTCTTCGACGCCAAAGGTGCGCTTTACGGCACGACGTTTTTGGGCGGGAGATTGAGTGGCGGGACCGCGTTCAAGCTTGCCCCGCCGGTACCGCCGGCGACAAAATGGAGCGAAACGGTCCTTCACGGCTTTGGGGCCAAGAACGACGGCGCGAACCCGCTCGGCGGCCTGGTCTTCGACGCCGAAGGCGCGCTTTACGGCACGACCGATGTCGGCGGCAGTTCACGCTTGGGGACGGTGTTCAAGCTCACCCCGCCGGTGCCGCCGGCGACGAAATGGAGCGAAACCATCCTGCACGGCTTCCCGGCGACGACGAGCGACGGCGCGCGGCCGGAGGCCGGTCTCATTTTCGACGGCAAAGGGGCGCTTTACGGCACGACCGCCAGCGGCGGGAAGTCGGACCTCGGAACGGTGTTCAGGCTCACCCCGCCGGTTTCGCCAGCGATCTCAGGGAGCGAAGCCGTTCTTTACAGCTTCAAGGGCGGAAGCGACGGCGAGACCCCGTATGCCGGTGTGGTCTTCGACGGCAAGGGCGCGCTTTACGGCACGACCAACGGCGGCGGTGCGGGCTTGGGGACGGTATTTAAGCTCGCCCCTCAGGCGACGGCGGACACTGTTCTCCATGAATTCACCGGTCCGCCCGACGGTCAACTTCCAGCAGCGGCGGTTGCCGTCGGCGCCAACGGCGTCCTCTACGGTACGACCTCGGAGGGAGGCTCCTCGAATTGCAACTGCGGAGTTGTGTTCGAGCTGCATTGAGCGAAGGCGATTGCCGGCCGCTCGCGGGCGCGCCCGTTACCCAGATTGCCGCCGCTCGAACAAGGGGGATCGGGAATGGCCCCTTTGGGGCATGGGCCGGCATTGCTTCCGATGGAAGCGAACGGCCGCTGTGGGTCGTTATGGAAAGCTTTCCATAACGACCCGAAGCTGACCCTTCCCGGGCCCCGGGGATACTCGGAAAGCGGCCATTCGAGCGACCGCCGAACTTCCTCAATCCGCTGCGCAGACCAACTCGCGGGGTTGCTCCTTGAGCTGCTCAAAATCGACCAGCATGGTGAGGAAATCATAATTTTTTATCCGGTGCCTTCACTCGTTCGCATCATAGGGGATCATTATTACGACTGGCAAATCGGGGCTATGCTGCTCGATCTCACCGAGCCTCAGCCGTTGCTGCTACGGGTAGCATCTGCGACAGCCTGGTGAGCAGTCCCCATGCTGTGCGCCCCAACGAACCGCGCGAGCGGCGGCTCTCGGCGATCGGCGGGTTGATTTCGCGTGGGGCGGCTACTTTGCACAGGCCTCCGGGCTGAAGGCGCACGCACCATCGATCAGACGTTGAATGTTGTCGGCGGTGAACGGCGATGCCCCCTGTTGTCTCGCGGATTTATCGGGCGTTGTCCAACTCGTGACGCCGACCACCACATTGCGGTCCGCACCCCGGCCGGGGAGGAAGCCGGCGGAAAGGTGCGGGGCCACCCCGAGGTTCACCAGCCACGGTCCACCACCGGACCCGTCGGTCATCAGCGATCCGATGACTGTGTTTTTCGATAACCCGCGGTTAACGGTGCCTTGTGCGTCGGTTCGCTCCATCAGCTCGCCTTTGTCGAGCAGGGTGGGATAGCCTAGCTCGCTGATCAGCGCCTGGCCCGAGCTGGTGAACCCATAGTCGTTGAGCCCATAAGCAAACCATCCGGTCGAATCGCCGGGGAAGGCGCTGCCTTGCGATCTCACCGTGAGGATTGCGACATCGTCAGGACAGATCACGCCCGCTTCCGCGCAACCATCCTTTCCGTCGAAGTAGGCCTGCGGAACGGCGACGACGACGAAACTCCATCGGCCATAGGGTGCCATTCCGTTATCGTAGGCGGGGACAAACTCAAAGTGATCATAGTAGTATTTCCCATAGAGCACGACGCAATGTGCGGCCGTAACGACGAGGCCCCGCTTGATCAGCGATGCAGAGCAGGTCAGCGATTCCGCGCCGTTTTTGAAAAACAGTTTTCCGGCAGCGCGAAATGGACTGAATTTGACAGTAAGATGGTCTATGGCGTTGACCCGCGAGGTGGTGTACGGCAGCCCTGCCGTGCCGAATTCGTACGGTATTACGTGATCTCCTTGTTGAATCTGCTTTGGCGGCGCCAACTGGATCGGGTCCTCTTTGCCGCTGCCGACCGAACCCGGTAAGACCTTCGGGCTGCCGAAGAGCATCAGCGGATCGGGAGCCTTGCGGATTGCTTCCGACTGGGAAATCGGCGGGATATTGGCACGCGGCAGCGGCAGCGGCAGCGGCTTGGCATTGGCGTAATCGATACCGGAACCAGCGCGCGCCGGTGGCACGACATAGGTGGCGATACGGCCGTTGACGGTAACCTGGGCGGTCGCCGCGGTCGCCAAAACGCACTCGAACATGAAGAGAACGAGAGTTGCGACAACGTTTTTCATAATGTGCCGCTCCGGCGATGCAGTTTTAAGGATATTGCCGATGGGTGCGCCTTGCCGATCCGTGATCCGGGACTGCCGCGCGAATTTCGCTGCACGGCGGCTACTTACAGGCCGCGGGGGTGGCGGCGCATGCTCCGATGAGCAGCTCTAAAACATTGTTGTGCGTGAACGGCGAAGCTCCCTGCCGTTGCACCCCTGCGGCCGGCGATAGACCGGCGTGAAGGCCTCGGCGGCCACGCCAATAGGGTCCGCCGTCGCCCCCCGCCCCGGTCGTGGAACCTTCTTTCGGGCATTCGAGCAATCCACGCGCCAGAAGGGGTCCCCCGGCCAATCGAGCGCGCCGGCCAGCCGACAGCGTCGGCGAGTTGAAGCCAAGATCGCCGCTATTGAGAGTCCGAACCGGGTGAGGTAGCGGCACTCGTGATAGAACCGTGATTGCCCGTCCGGATTTCCGGACTGACCTTTCGGGAA
Source organism: uncultured Alphaproteobacteria bacterium (assembly GCA_963772295.1). Taxonomy (GTDB): domain Bacteria; phylum Pseudomonadota; class Alphaproteobacteria; order ATCC43930; family CGMCC-115725; genus AP-15. The sequence goes on along the minus strand of CAVYWO010000012.1, from coordinate 12,484 downwards.
CCGGAAGGCTTTCGTCCGGGCTTTGAGGATTTCGACCCGTTGCTCACGCAAGGAAATGATTCCATTCATCGACGAGCGGTCTCGTTCGCAAACCAACAGCCATAAGGTTGGTCCCGCGGTCGCCGGAAGTCGAGCCGCATCGCGCGCGCGATACTGAAGGCAGGAATGCCTCGATCAATCCAATTGACAGCCTTGACCAAGCCTTGAGCGTATTCAGAAAGCCGTCCAGATAATCGAGGCAGCGTTCCCTCGCGCGGCGCCGAAAGCCAGTGCCCTGCGGCCCTGCAGCGGCTGCCGCGCGAGGGTATATGCCAGTCAAAGCCTTGGCTACCTGGATACGGGAAGTTTCATGCGCCTTCCCGCGAGTTTTTCGCGCGCCTCGTTCAGCTCTTTCAGGCTGGCAAGCGTTTCATCCGGCCTTCTCGTCGCCACTCCGACCAGAAGTGCTTCGATGAAGCCGAGGGTGGCTGTGTGCATGCTCAGCATCTCGGCGTGTCCGCGGGGTACGGGAAGGACCAGATCGACCCGATGTCGCAGGGTCGCGGCGAGCGTGTCCGTGATGAGGAACGATCGCAGCCCGTACCGATCGATTTCGTCGAGGAGAGCGGCCAATTCGGCATAGACCCGTCCGTACGCCAGCATGATGATCAGATCGCCTTCGCGCAGCCTCCGCAGGTCGTCGGCGAATAGAAGACCCGTGTTCGTCAGGCTTGCCGCGTCCAGGCCGAAGCGGGCGAGCTGCACCACAAGATAGTCGGCGATGGCGCTCGACGGTCCGATGCCGAAGACGAGAATTCGCCGCGCCCCGGCGATGCAGTCGATCGCCTTCGCAAATCGCTCGGAGGTGATGGAGCGCCGCAGGCTCTCGAGGGATCGCAGGTGGATATCCAGCGTCATTTGAAAGGCGGTGGATGGGTTGTCACCGACCTCTCCGAGCGTTCGCGTTAGCCGCTCGGCTAGCGAGAGCGAGCTGCGCAGCTCGCCGGCAAGCGTCCGACGCAGATCCTCAAGACCCAAGAAGCCGAGCGCCTTGGTTGCGCGCACGACCGTGGCGTCGCTGGTCCCCGCCTTCGCCGCCAGCACGGCTGCGGAAGCGATCAGGACCTCCTCGCGATTGGCCTGAAAGAAACGCACGACCCGCTGCTCAGCAGGGCTCAGCTGGCCCAGGCGTTCCGCAATCCTCTGCTCAAAAGTCGGCGTCGCCGGCACAGGACCGCTCCCTATTGTAATGTCTTGTTCACTACCATTATGATGCCATATAGTCGGAAATGCTACGACCTCAACCCCCCAGGAGGTAGCCAATGCATCCAGCAGCGTGGAGCGTAGCGGCACCCGCCGTCAGCGCGGCCTTTCTCGCGTCGCTCGTCGAAGCGGTGGAGGCCTTCACCATTGTTCTCGCGGTCGGGACCTTACGCGGCTGGCGACCAGCAGCCTTTGGTGCCGTCGTCGCGTTTGGTGTGCTCGGCGGGCTGATATCACTGCTCGGCCCGCTTCTCGACCGCGTTCCGCTTCACCCGCTCCAGCTTGTCATTGGCGTTTTCCTCCTTCTCTTCGGCATGGGATGGCTGCGTAAAGCGATCCTCCGATCAGCGGGCCTCATCCCGCTGCGCGATGAGGATGCCATATTCGCATCGGAGGCGGGCCAACTGGCAGAGGCTGACGACCGTCGGCGCGCCTCGCTCGATTGGATCGCGGGCCTGATCGCATTCAAGGCGGTTCTGCTGGAAGGGCTCGAGGTCGTGTTCATCGTCATCGCCGTGGGCGCCGGTCGCGGCCTTCTGTGGCCGGCTGGACTCGGAGCCCTCGCAGCGTGCCTGGCCATCCTGGTCATCGGCATCGCCATCCACAGACCGCTGGCAAAGGTGCCCGAGAACACCCTGAAATTCGGCGTTGGTGTCATGTTGTCAGCTTTCGGCGTGTTCTGGACCGGAGAGGGGCTCGGTATCGGTTGGCCGGGTCAGGATCTCAGCCTGGCAGCCTTTATCCTTCTGTTTCTTTCGGTGGGAATTGCTACCGCATCCGTGCTGCGGCGGCCTGTGGCGGAGGTGCTTCGATGAGAATCGCAAGTGACGTGTTGAAAGAGCTTCTCGGCATGTTCGCCACCGAGGCCAAGCTCACGCTGGCGACCCTCTTCCTCGTGGCGGGGGTTGCCGGCCTTGTTGTCGCATTGCGAGTGGGGCCGATCCTTGATGGCGGTATTCTCCTTTTCGGCTGTCTCGGAATCCTCGTCGAGGCGGTCAGCCGCGAAGCAAGAGCTCGGTATCGCCAATGAACGGCACATCGATCCAGGAAGCCCCAAGCAAGGTGCCAGAAGTCATGCTTGTCTTCTGGATAGTAAAAATCGCCGCGACGACCTTGGGAGAGACCGGCGGCGACACCGTCACCATGACGCTAAACTGGGGCTATCTCGCCGGGACTGCCCTTTTTCTTGCCCCGCTTATCGTCCTGGTCATCGCACAAATCCTCGCGAAAAAATTCCACCCCTTTCTCTACTGGGCCACTATCGTCGCCTCCACCACCTTCGGCACCACGATGGCCGATTTTGCCGATCGTTCCCTGGGCGTTGGCTATACCGGCGGCTCAACGTTGCTTTTTGCTTGTTTGATCGTTGTGCTCGGCCTCTGGTATTGGTCTGAGGGCACGATCTCTGTGAACACCGTCAGCACGCCAAAGGTCGAAGCGTTTTACTGGTCAGCGATCACCTTCTCCCAAACCCTTGGCACCGCGCTGGGCGATTGGATCGCCGACACCGGCGGGCTAGGTTATGAGGGCGGCGCGTTGGTCTTTGCAGCGGGACTTGTCCTGATCGCAGGTCTGTATTTTTGGAGCAGCGTGTCGCGCGTGCTACTGTTCTGGGCGGCCTTCGTCCTGACTCGGCCTCTGGGCGCTACGGTCGGCGATTTCCTCGACAAGCCTAAAAAACTGGGCGGGCTGGCGCTTAGCCGGCCGTTGGCCTCCGCTGTCATTGCCGCATTCATCATAGCGTGCTTGCTCGTGCTGCCGCAGCGCGCGGGCCGCCACCCCGCGGCCCCACATGCGGCTTAAAAGTGGTTCGGCAGCCCGATTCAAAGAAGAAAGACACAAGGACGAGTTCGGCTGATCCCAATACCGGCGAATTCGTCTCTGGTTTCTGAGCCGGCCACTTGCCGTCGACGCGCACGGTGGATCGGGCGGACATGCAGTTGGGCCAGAAAGCGCTGGCCGGCGCTGGTACCAGGCTCTTGCTCGCAAAAGTTGCTGACTGCTGTAGTGTTTCTCCTCCGCAGGGCGGTGGGTCCGGACAGCTTGTTGTTGACGAACCACCGTCCCAAGTTTCGTTCCGCCAAAAAATGGTACAAGCCTTTGGCCGTCTGCGTGGGCATCAACCTGAGGCCGAGGATCCGAGCGCAACTCAACCCCGCGCGCGTTCCACAGCGGCCCCCCCCGGCATCGGGCAATCGTGTGCCGAAAGGGGTCCCAGGCTCGCCGATCCAGCCGCGAGCGTCGAGGAAGTCGCCCGACGCTACAGTGTCAACCGAGCGACGATATCTACCGCGCGATTGGGCTTGGCGCGAAGCGCCGACCGATTCCGTCGGCTGATCCGGCGGCATGACTTCGGGCTCTTGCTTCGGCGGGTTCAGCAGTGGCAGCCGGAGCGCGGCCTCGATCAAATCGAGTTGCTCCTCCCGGTGCATTTCATGAGAGGGGAACGGCGGGCTGCCTTGTCGTCTCGACGCCGCGATAGGCGCCGAGAAGCCGATCCCAGAAGAAATCGATCACCGCGAAATTGCAGTCCCCATGGCGGTGGTGGATGAAATGGAGTTGCTGCTTTTGCCGGAACCAGGAAAAGCGGCCAAGCCATGATCCCGCGACATGATATTGGTTGTCGATATAATAATGACCACAGAATGACAGCAACATCACTGTGAGATTGATCACCAAGAAGTCCAATCGCAGAAAAAAATAACTCATACCGGCAAGCAAGGCGATCGGTGTAAGAAAGAACAGCGTATTATTGTCGCCATTATCGAGATAATGAGCAGAAACGACGTGATCACCGGCATAATGGTCGTGGTGAAATTGGATGTGATTCCTGAAGAACCTTCCGCCGAGGTGACCATGGCCGAGATATCTATGAAATAATGTCTGGCCAAGCGATATCAAAAAATGGGCTGACATTGCCGTGAAGCCATATATGAGAAGGCTATCCGCTCCTGCCTTGGGCATGTGAGTGACCCTATACCGCCGCGACCGGTTCGATCCCCTGCCAAAATTACCAAGCCCAAGCCGCCCAAGCACTTCGCGGACGGTTGAGGTCAAGGATGCGAGGTGGTCGGACCCCACCTGGTTCCTGCCTTGGAGGTCTGCGCCGGTCCCGAACGCTACCTGACACGCCGGCTAGATCCGGGTAGCGGCCGGCAACCTAAATCGGCATCCTACCCTGATGCCGCCACGCGCACCGAGGGCGAGCGCAGCAACCGAGGTCCTGGCCGGGCTCATCGAGCGCGTCACGTTCCACAACGAAGAGAACGGTTTCTGCGTTCTCCAGATCAAGGCCCGCGGCCAACGCGACCTCATCACCGTGGCCGCAATGATCTCGGCGCACGACGGGCTCTCCGCTTCGGTGCGGGCTTAGCCTCAGAATTCTTGTCAGCCTCTACCGGAGCCGGTGCCTGGACGGGCGTGTCTGGCGGAGCCGTCTCGATCGAAGCCTTGCGTCCAAGCCCGAGTTCCTTCGCCATGGCCGACCGCCGCTTCGAATAGGCTGGGGCCGTCAGCGGATGATCGCTCCTAAGCCCCCATCGCCGTAGGTATTCGTCTCGGCTCAGCCCATGCCGAACATTGATATGGCGTCGCAACGTCTTCCCTCGATAGCCACAATTTAAGCAGATCACAAGGTCAGTCATTCTGAACAGATCGGCGCACAGATACCGCAGGAGTGCTAACCTCTTCCAGCGCGGCCGGGCGGCCCAACTGCCCGATTGCCTGATGTATACTGGTGATGAGATCAGACAGTTGATTCGCTGCCAGCTTGTGGTGGCCAACATATTTTCTGACGATCTTCGCCGTCAGTTGCGTACTGTTTTCGTTGGAGTTCATGGCGACATCCCAAGGAGATTTCTTTATCCATATATGACGAGTTGGAGCCAGCAGAAAGTGTTTAGCTGAGTTAGCCACGATTTATTTGTTCGCTCGGACGAGGGGAGTCGTTCGCTGTAATTGCAACGCCCTGTTGTGCCCGATGTTTGAATGGTACATCAGAGGTAACAGCGAGGTCTCGATGACCGCTGAGGATCGCGATCAAAAAGCAGCGTAAGGCAGAGCTTAGCCCGCCAGATCAATCCATTGCGCTCGCCGCGATCTTTGCGATCACAAATTTCTCGACACGGAGGCGCGATCTCTTGGCTGACAAGAGTGGATAGCGGTTCATCGGGCCTCTGGTTCTCCGTTCGCTGCTGATAAAGGACGAACCGGCTAAATCCCAGGCGGCGGATAGGATCTCCATATGCATAACGTCGATCCGCCAACCATCCTTGTCGGGTTCCGCCCGCCCCAAAGACCGGACCGGCCTTCCCTGAGCAACTCGACCGGGAGGTAGAACGCGAAGGTCTATGCGGGAGGCTGTTTCTCGAAGACCTCATCGCCCTCGGCGAACGCGATCCAGGGCTGCTTGCTGCGGGTCCAGATGAGCCTTGTGGCCGCAGCCAGGATGTGTCGTCGAGGGTGCCACCCCGCACCCGATGCATCCCATCCCTTGGCATCCCACAAACCCAGGTGCCACAGTCAGGGCAAACCAATCGGATGCTGATGCGCCCGCTGTCGGCGGTCCGTTGTAGCTGACGCGGCTCGATGCCGCTGAGGCGGAGCCCCCTCTCGGGAACGACGACGCCGATGCTGAACGCACTGCTCGTGAGGCGTTGGCAATCAGTACAGTGGCATGTAGACCAACTGCGGTGTTTCGGCGATCTCGTACCGGATCTTGCCGCAGTGACAGCCGCGGTTTATGGGATTTTCATGCACCCCGTCCTGATGCCGCAGTCCTGGCCGAAAATTCTTTAAACATCATAATAGCTCCGCCTTGGGAAACGCGGCAAACACGATCTGGAACTCTGCCGCCATTAGCACCGCGAAAGCGACCGTGCCCATTGCTGATCGAACACGGATCACAACCATGAGTGCGACAGTCGGGACTCTAGCTTGGCAGTCTCAAGCTGATCGAGCGCCTTCTCGTAGATGAGGCTCAGTTCGATTCTGTGGGCCGGCATTATCGCATAGGGACCGAACGGACCACGGGGCCGAAACCCGGTGCTCTCGTACAGGCTGATCGCCTCTTTCTGATGGATACCAGCTTCAAGGCGCAACGCTGATTTGCTGGCAGCCCTTGTCCTCGATCGTCAGCAGCAGAGCTTTCGCAATACCCTGGCCGCGAGCCGCTGGTCGCGTATACATGCGCTTGACCTCGGCGTAGTCATCAAACAACGCGACGCCGCCGCAGCCGACCTGCGAGGCCGTCCAATCGCACGAGAAAGAAGCGCACGTTCGGTGCGAACAGTTGGGCGATGGCGAGGCCGTGCCGCTGATGGGCCTCATAGGCTGCACCGAGCACGTCGTTCAGTTCGCCGATCAGGTCATGCACTTCGGGTGTCGCCTCGACTACCCGTTCGATAGTGATGCTCATCCTTGACGATCCGAATTACCGGCCAAAATCAAGCGGCGGACCTCGTGCAGATCACGGGCGACAAAGGCGCAGAGGCTTCGAATTTCGTCCGTCGGTTCAAGAAGGTCCGGCACCATTATGGTCATCATGCCGGCGGAGGACGCGGAGCGGACCCCATTATGAAATCCTCCAAGGCCAGACATAGCCGAGGCTCGACGCCGAGCCGTTCCGCAGCTTTCAGAAAGGGGTCGGGTGCAGGTTTGCCGGCCCTGTAGTCTCCATGTCCGACAATCTCGTGGAACCGCCCGACCAGATTATGGGCTGTCAGATGGTGGTAAACGGTATGATGAGCCGAGGAGGTAGCGATGGCCCGAGGGAGCCGCAAGTTGTCCAACGTATCGAGCAATTCGATCGCGCCGGGCTTCAACGATAACCGCGTTGACGCTATTACATTGAAGTGCCGCACCCATGCCGCCACGAATTCATCCGCCGGGAAATCATCGCCAAAATGGCCCAGGAGTAGGCTCCGACTTTGGGGCCACGGCAGACCTATCGTGCGGCTGAAGATACCCGAGGTCGCATCGTGCCCGCCCTCTGCCGCTGCTGCCAGGGCCGCCTCTTGGTAGAGCGTTTCAGTATCGAAGAGCAGACCGTCCATGTCGAAGACAACGGCGGTTGGCAAGTAGGAGAGCTTCATCATGCTCGGGTCACAGTGCACAAGGGCAGCATCGCCTCGGTAGATCTCGGGGTGCGCCGCTGCTCGGTGTTCACCCTTGTATCTCACGGGCAGTGATTCTCGACATTCGCGGCCAGTTCCCCCCGTAATTTTTTCGAGCGCACGATCCTAAATGAAATCGGCCGGGCCGCAATATGTTCATCGGGCCTGCTAATTCGGCCTCCCCATGGGCACGGCCTGCAACTCGACGATCGGCCCGCCTGATCCGAAACCAAACAGTTGCCCATCAGGGTCGCCGCGATTGAGCATCAGGGTCGGCGCGCTTTGCCGCCTCAAGCTCGGCGTCGGCACCATGCTTGCGGATCAGCAATTGGGTACCGCGCCAGATATCAAGATCGGAGATCATCCCGACGCCCTGCCTTCGGATGGTCGAAATCGATTTTCTGGAAACGCTTTGCGTATTCGCTCGCCCTCTTCCCGGACGGCGCGATCGGTCGGGGTTTCGGGGAGCGGTGCCACCCAATCGAGGACGGTCAGCCGCGTCAGCGTCAGCAGGTACTCGGCCCGGTCGAGCAATTCGGCGCAAAGACGGCGGAGCATGGCGCAGCCTTCAACAGCAGCATTCATAATGGCTGCGGTTTAGCTTAGCGATACGCATCGCGCCAATCTCCGAGGAAGATCGCTTGTGCGGCCGGTAGCGTGATCTCGCCAGAGCAAACTGTGCGGCAGAGGCGCCGCTCTAGCTCGTCCTTCCGCTCCGCTTGATCCCACGGCTGAGGCCAATGGTTCAGGGCGGAGCCGTTGTCGCCGTCGAGGCATATTGGCACACGGTCGTCGTCTTCGTATTGGCCCGCTTCCGAGGGTGGTATCCCATAAAGAGCGTGCCCGCCTTGTCGTGCCAAACCCGGTGCGAGCGGGGATATCCGGGGCACAGATGACCGCCGGGTCCGTATCGGCGACCGCACCGGGGGTCAGTTGAGGGTCGGGCATCGACGGCGCCATACCGGCGAACGCAGGAGACGCAATCAGGAAAAGCGCCAGTAGCGCCGAGCGTCGGAAAAGATCAGCCTTCGGTCTTCGAGCGATGCCCATATTGCGTGATTATGCAGCTAGGCCTCACCGACGTCGAGAGGCACGCGCTCGCCCAGCTTCTTCGGAGCACGATCGATAGTGCCCGCTACCCGGTCTCGCCGCGGCTGGCGCCGCTAAGGGCGATCCTGGCGAAGCTGGAACCGCCGCAGCCTCGGCCCGAACTTCCGCCGCCGCTGAAAGCCTATATGGCGCCCTCTACGGCCGGAAGGCGCACGTCGATCAGCCTTACAACAGGATAGCTGTATGGGATCGAGTTTTGCCGCCCGGCGCTCGTGGATTTTGTTGAGGATATTACAAGGTACCGGTTCACAGTAACGGTCATGGCCCGAGAGGTGACGTGTCATGCCCGGATCGAGGTCGACTGGAAGGGTCAGTGGGATACAGTCCAGGCGCGCTCAGCGTGAGGAAGTGAGGGGGAAGATGCCGCTAGCGCTCGCGGATCTTGCCCCGGCGCGTCAGAGGAGGGCAATGGCGATCCCGCCGCACAGGGCTCCGAGCGCTGACGCCGCGAAGTCCCAGAACGACGGATGCCGGCCGGGCGAAAAGTGCTGGAGATATTCGAGGATGCCGCCGTACAGCCAAAAGCAGCCGATGATCCGCACCACGCCTTGGCTCGGGGCGTAGCCGACCATCGCCACCGCCGCCGACCCGGCATAGGCGACGAAATGCTCAAGCCGCCCTGGAAGGCCGGTTCTCACCATCCTTTGCGCTGGCAACAACGACAAGGCGGCAAGCAGGATAACGCAACACCAAGTGAAGACCCGAAAGGTGGTCAATACCGGGCTCGCGCGCATCAGCGGACGGTCCTCGATCGTGGGCGATATGGCAAGCGCGCTGCAATCGGGGTAGCCCGGTCCCGTAACCTCGCCACACCATCGTAAGCGTGGTCGTAAAGCCACGCCCTCAGGTGTTGACAGCGGTCTGACCTTGTGAGGCTTTCCAGGCCCAGGGGAGCAGCGAGGCGAGGTCGTTGGCCTTGGTTTTGCCGGAGACGATGCGTTCGAGGACATCGCGCAGATAAGCGAACGGCTCGACGTCGAGACCAGCCCGTAAGACCGCTCGACGAGGTTGAGATCGCGGTTCCGCCTCGCGCCGTGCCCGTTCGGGATCGACCAGCAGCAGCGCCTCCCCTATCCGTTTCCGCTCCTGCGGTGAATATTTTTCCAGGTCGACTTGGTTCTTGTCTTCGGGCTTTTCGACGTAGTCGCGCGATCGGCCGAAGGTTGAAATCAAGCTGTTCGTCACTCGCGTTACGCGTAATGACAATGTTGATCATCGAGTCATTTATCGCGCGGTCGGGCAGGCTGGTTTGATCGGCTGGGGCGAGGCCGCTGCTCCAGCTCCTGAGAATTCGGGGTCGCGAGGACGGGGGGCGATCGTGCTGCCAGAGGCAAAGTCAGTTAGCGCTGAGAGCGAGGAAACGGGCTTATGGCTGTGGCAAGGCGAGGCGCTGCCACCGCGATCTCGTCCCGCGCCTTTATCACGTGGACGAGTAATTTTGGATCGGATCGTCGTTGCTGCGCGATGGACTGGCTGGATCCCGCCGGCCGGCGGATTGGTACTCATATTGCCTGCAGCGTCGCTCGTGCTGTGCTCGACGGCTCTGGATAAGCGCGTCTCAACGGATACGCGCGCCGTGTCGCCGCAACCGGGACCAACGCTTATCGCTACGCGCTCGCCCATCCCCCCACCCACCATCGAACTCCCCGACGTGGGATTGGATCTGGTGCAGATGCCGCTCGCGGCGTCCACCCAAATGATGGCCCAACCGGCACAAGGCCAAATGGTGAAAAGGCGAGCGCAGCGCCGATCGCCGCCTAGCGTCAGAGGAACCCACGCGTCTTTCGCTCGCAAGGGGTCGCCAGTCCTGATCCCTGGGGTGCTCACGCCGCCAAAGGACCAAACCGAGGGGGAATAGCCTCTCCCGCGCTCCGGGGAGGCGGGCATGGTGCGATACCACTCACGCCGCACCGGTTTTGCCGGCCTGGCCGAGTTCGAGCGGACCAGGATCATGGACGAAGGCAAACCCGGGGCGCCCGCCAGCGGAACACGGGGTCACGCCGCCGCGAGCGACGCAACCGACATCGAGCGGGCGCTTCGAGCGGCTCGGATGACGACAGGAGCGCGGATTGGGGTCAGAGCAGCTTCTTGGTCGCGAAACGGTCCTGCTCCTTCCCTATCACGCTGTAAGCGCCGATCTGTTGGCTCGGACGCCGGCCCGAAGCGGCCCGCCCCCTCTGCAAGGCCCTCGCGCTCAAACCGAACTCCGCAGGACCCTCAGCAGCGACATCGGTTTACGAGGACACGGAAACGTGCATTGGCGTCCCGCATTTTCTCGCGACGCAATATCTCCGCACGAAAGGTATTAAACCTCAGTTCCCGCATGGGATCGTCAGTTCCGTCTCGTTCGTGCCCACCACGAACACCGCGAGGAACTTGGCCGGCTTCGTCTTGCTGGCATTGGCGCTGACCCCGTCGCGGTCGCCGGGCAGCTCGGAGAAGCTCCGTCCGGCCTTGTAGGTCGTCACCGGTCCGTCGTTGACCTGACTGCGGATCGCCCCCTCAAGCACCGTCGCGTAGATGGAGGCGGACTTGGCATGCGTGTGACCAGGCGAGTAGCCGCCCGGGCCGTATTCGACGAGCACGCCCTTGATGCTCTTGCCGGGATCGTTCGGCAGATCGTGCTGGTAGACGAGGGTCACCTTGGCGTTCTTCGACTTCGGCGCATCCGCGAGGACGCTGCTGAACGGCAGGGTGGCGACAAAGCGAACAGAGGATACGTTTCATTGAGCCCCTATCCTTCGGTTGGCGGATTCGGGATCAGGCTCCTGCGCGTGAGCGGCGGAGCCATTCGTCTAGACCGATGCGGCCGACGCGCGCCTCGCCCAACGGCACGAGCGAGTGCTCCTCGACGCGGCCGCCCCAGTATCGGGCCTTTGGGTCGCGCACGACTTCACGCGGGTCGCCGACCGCCTTCAGATAGCGGGCGACGATTTCGTTGAACGGCGCTCGTTCCGGACCGGCGATCTCGACGATGCCGTTTCGTGGCGCGGCGAGCGCCACCTCGGCGACGATAGAAGCAACGTCGTCCGCCGCGATGGGCTGGAACAGGCCGGGCGGAAGCCTGACTATGTTTTCATCCGCACTTGAATTGGCGATGGCGCCGAGGAATTCCATGAACTGGGTCGCGCGGATGACGGTGTAGGGGATGCCCGAGGCCACGATCAGTTTCTCTTGGGCGATCTTGGCGCGGAAATAGCCATTGTCGCTCCGGTCGGTTCCGACGATGGATAGCGCGACGTGGTGCCGGACGCCCGCTGCGGCCTCCGCCGGGAGAAGGTTGCGCCGGAAGTCTCGAAGAATTCCAGCACCGCCCTATCTTCAAATGAGGGCGAATTGGTGAGGTCGATCACCACCTGCGCGCCGGCCATGGCCTCTTTGAGCCCCTCGCCGGTGATGCTGTTGATGCCGCTTTTGGGCGAGCCGGCGACGACCTCGTGGCCGCCCTGGCGCAGAATGGCGACGGTCTTCGAGCCGATCAGTCCGGTGCCGCCGATGACGACGATCTTCATGGTTTACCCTCCCTTGTCGACGACTCAAAGCTGCAACCCTGGCGCAAAATCGCCCGTCGCTTCCCGCAGCAACGTAAACACCGAGGCGGTCGGCTTGGTTCAACTGAAGTCTCGAACGCTCGGGGTATTCGCGGTTCGTGCGGCGGGAATGTATCGATAGAGCGTCGCCGGCGAGACGCCGAGCCGTCGCACGATTTGGGTGACGCCGATGTCGGGGTTAGCGAGCAAATGCTCGTCCAGCTTCAAGGTCGTCCGCTGTCAATTTTGTGGCGGGCCACCCTCCGGTGCGGCCAACACGACGGGCGGCAGTACTCGGGCATCGCCCTATCTTTGCGGGCTCGCCGCCCGGTGTGCAACCATTGCAAGCTTGCCGGTGCCGGTTGCCGGGCCGCCACCACTTTGGACGCGATGCAGGAATTGTCGGGCTACCCAACCTCCTGCGCCCCCATAGGAAAAAACGCCGCCGTCGTCGACGAGCCTCTGCCGGCCGAGCCAACGGCTCAGCTC
>CAVYWO010000011.1:0-421583 GCA_963772295.1 uncultured Alphaproteobacteria bacterium | reverse complement strand
CGGCAACACCAGCGCCGAGGCCAGGCGTTCGACCCCTTGCAGGGTCAATGCCCGCTGCGGACAGCTCGTCGCGTCGTCGCTCGCGGCGCGTCAGCAGCTCTGCGTGCCGGTTCTCGGCTTGCGCCAGCCGGCCTTCCGCGCCGGCGATGCCCTGCTCCTGATCCTCCTGGGCGCGACCGATCTCCTGGTCCGCCTTGGCGATCAGTTCGGTCAGCGAGGTCTCGACATGCGCGGCGATCCGGTCGATTTCGGAAACCCGCTCGCTGCGCACCTCGTCGAGGAATGGGCGCAACGCGCGCCGGTTCAGCGTCTCGGTCGCTTCCGCCAGCGACGCGACATTCGGCATGTCGTCGGGTGTGCCGCCGTCGTCAGGTCGCCGAGGATCGACGGCTCGCGCAGCCGGGCGTCCCCGCCGGCATCAATCTCCAATGCAAACAGTCGCTCGTGCACGGTGTGGCCGAGCCCGTCGACGACGCGGGCGCGGTAGAAGTCGAGCCGGCTAGCGTCCTCCCGATCGACCGCGTAGAAGCACGCGCCCGCCGCCCAATTCGGCTGGGCCTGCTTCAGGGCGTGGCGCCGCAAAGCCTCGAACAGCGGGTGGCCTGGGGTGACCCATTCGAGGTTGCGCTCGTCGGCCACGTCGCGATCGGTCGATAGCCGGGGATAGCGCGCGACCAAATGCGGCAGGCGCCAATCTGGCTCGCGCTCGAAGAGGCGCAGCGCAGTCGGGGTGCGGCCGGGGTCGAAGGTGTGGGCAAGACCACCGACCGGGCGCAGTGGGAAATTGGCCGCCGTGCCGGCCTCGCCGAGGAAGCGGGCGATTGTCTCGGGGACAACCCGCCGCTCCTGCGCCCGTGCCCGTCGCTCGATCAGCATATCGAGGTTCAGTTTGCGCGACGCCAGCCCCTCGATTGTGTTCGGCAGATCGCGCGGAACCGATCCTCGTCGACGCCGCGCAACAATCGCTCCTCGAGATCTGCCTCGCCGAGCTTTCCGGCGTAGTAATCGCGCAAGGTGCGCTCGATCTGCGCCGCCGGCATGACCTCGCCGACGACGTTGAAGACCGCGTCGTCGTCTAGCGCGTCGCGGATCTCCTGGAGGTTCAACAGCAGCTTTTCAGGACCCGCCCCTCGACGGTGTTGGTCGCGACGAAATTGAAGATAAGGCAGTCATAGCGCTGGCCGTAACGGTGGATGCGGCCATCCGCTGTTCGAGCCGGTTGGGGTTCCACGGAATGTCGTAGTTGATCAGGATGTGGCAGAATTGCAGGTTGATACCTTCGCCGGCCGCCTCGGTCGCAACGAGCACTTGAACATCGCCGTCCTTGAACTGCTGCTCGGCGAAGAGGCGGGTGCCGGGAATATCGCGGGCGCCGATCGCCATCGAACCGTGGATCGATCCGGCTCGGAGCCCCCAGGCGGCCAGCTTTGACAGCAGATAATCGAGAGTATCCTTGAACTCGGTGAAGATTAAGAGCCGCTGATCGCGATTGGCGAAGAAGCCTTCGCTTTCGAGCAGGCCGTGCAGCTTCGCGAGCTTGGCTTCGCTGCCCAATGCCTCGACCGCCCGGCCTGGACGACGAGGTCCTCCAATTCCGCGATCTCCTTGCGGACCTGTTCCGGGTTGCCGGCGAGGGTGATGGCCCCGATGACCTGTTCCCAGCGCTCCCGCTCCGCCTCCTCCATCTCCTCGATTTCTTCCTCAGACGGGATCTCCGCGGGGGCGGCGCGGGCAATGCCTTGCGCCTTTTTGAGGCCGTCGGCGAGCCGCTGGGCGCGATTTTCGAGCGAACGGCGCAGGGCATAGGTCGAAGAGGCGAGCCGGCGCTGATAGAGGGCCATCAGGAAGCCGACGGCGCGCGCCCTCATCTCCTCGCCATGTGCGGCCGCCGCGGCGCTCTGGCGGCGGATGAAGCGCGTCACCTCCGCGTAAAGGTCGAATTCGTCTCCTTCAATGCGGAAATCGATGCTGTGCGGGATGCGCCTGGTGAAGACCTTGCGCGCAACCCACTCGCCGTCGGCCCCCTTCTCGGGGAAGTAAACCATCGCCTCCTTGGTGCGCCGCAGATAGAAGGGCGCCCGCCGGTTCTCCATCGCCTGCCGGATCGAGCGCACATCGGCGTAGACGTCCGGATCGAGAAGCTGGAGGAACAAGGTGAAGTTCTGCGGGTCGCCTTTGTGTGGCGTCGCCGTCAGCATCAGCATGTGGTCCGATGTGTCGCGCAGCAATTCGCCGAGCGCGTAGCGCGCGGTCTTGCGCGACGGCGGCGTCCACGACATGCGGTGCGCCTCATCGATGACGACGAGATCCCAATGGACCTGCCGCAGGCCGGGGAGAACGTCGTCGCGCTTCGCGAGATCGAGCGACGTGATGACCTGAGACCGTTCGAGGAACTGGTTGATCCCATATTGCACCCGGAGATCGGTGCTCTTGATCACCTCGAATTTCTCATCGAATTTCTCTTTCAGCTCGCGCTGCCATTGAAAGGCGAGGTTCGCCGGGCAGACGACGAGGACTCGCTCGATCAGGCCGCGCAGCTTCAATTCGCGGACGAGCAGCCCGGCCATGATCGTCTTGCCGGCGCCGGCATCGTCGGCGAGCAGAAACCGGACCTGCGCCAGCTTCAATAGATAGTCGTAGACCGCTTCCAACTGGTGCGGCAGCGGATCGACCCGGCTGATCGACAGGCCGAAATACGGGTCGAACTCGAAGGCGATCCCGAGGGCGTAGGCTTGCAGCCCGAGCCGCAGCAGGTTCGCGTCACCGTCAAAAGCGAGGGTCGCCGACTGGATCGCGAGCTGCGCGAGATCCGCCTCGGTCAGCGTGACTCGCCGAAACCTTTCCGTCTTGGTACCGACGACGCCCAAGACCCAACTGCCGGGCCCGTCCGCCTTGACGGTCTCGACGCGCACCGGCTCGCTGAATTGCGGGCCGGTCAGGATCTGTCCTTCGCTGATCGAGGAGGTGCTGCTCAAGCCCGGGCCGGTTCTTCCTGCGGGTTGCCGCACTTCGGAGTAGAGCCGAACCGCCCCGCGTTGACAAGGGTACCCGGCCCCCTCCCATAGCTGGAGTCGAAACCGTCACTTTGGTGTCCGGTGCTTGGCCGCACCGCCGTTAGGGTTGCGGAGCCGCGGGTGTGGTGCCCTCAACAACTCCGCCGGTTCGACGCCGAGCGCGTCGGCCAACCGGCCGATGATTTTCAGGCTCGCGTAGTAGACGCCCTTTTCGAGCTGAGCGAGGTAACTCCGGCTCACCTCGGCCTCGTAGGCTAGGTGGTCCTGCGAGAGCCCTTTCTCGTGGCGCAGGCGCCGCAGATTGGTGGCGAACACCTCCCGCAGATCCATGCGGGAAGCGAAGCCGTCTGTTCAAAATGCGCACCTCGATATACTGATCAATCTTACTCCCGGCCGGGATTATTCGAGGCCGGGGCCCCCGCGGATGAGGGCCGTATCCGCAGGGAGATGGCAGCAGCAGCCGAGGGAGATGGCGGGATGCCCGACGATATCGGCGAGATGTTCTACACCGGCGCGATGCCATGGCATGGCAAGGGCCTTGAGTTGGTAAAGCCGGCAACGCTCGACGAAGCACTGAAAGCGGGTGGACTGAACTGGGAGGTTGGCGAAGCCGAGCTGCTGACCGGTGACGATCCGCCCTCGCCGGTCCCAATGCGCAAGGCGATAGTTCGGCTCGACCGACCCCCTGGAGATCCGCATCGGGTTCTCGGGGTGGCGCACAGAGGCTTCCAACCGCTGCAAAATCGTGACGGCGCCACGCTATTCGACGCGATATTCGGGCGCGGAAAGGCAGTTTACGAAACCGGCGGCTATCTGGGTGACGGCCAAGTGGTTTGGCTATTGGCACGGATCGACAAACCGTTGGAAATCGCGCGGGGAGACGTCGTCCAGCCCTACGCCCTCCTCGCGAACAGCCATGACGGTTCGATGGCCTTCAACATTCGGCTCACCACCATTCGCGTCGTGTGTCGGAACACTCTTGCGCTAGCGCTACAGGAACAGTCACTCGGTAAGCAATTCCGTCGAAGTCATCAAGGAGGATTGCGACAACATGCAGAGGCTGCGCAGCAGTTCTTTGCCTCAACCCTCCAACAGCTCGACTACGTTGCCGAAAGGTTCGTCCAATTATCGAAGAAGGCCTGTCAGGACGCGCAGTTCGAAAAAATTCTTGCAGCCTTGTTGCCGGAACCGAAGAAGCCCAGGAACGCGGAGACTAATCCTGGTTTGCGCAAGGCCTGGGAAACGAACGTGGTGCGCGTCCGAAAAGCACGAGAAAAAATCCGAGATCTTCGAACGAGCGGTCACGGCATGGAACTCGACGGATCGAGGGGAACGCTCTGGGGTGTTCTAAATGCAGTTCTCGAATTCGTTGACCACTTTCAAGAAACGAAGAGATCCCAGCTCGCATATGGCCTGTTAGGCGATGGCATGGATTTGAAACGGCATGCCTTCGATCTAGTCCTGAAGGAGGCAGCCTGACGCGAACGGAGAAAAGCGGCAGGCGATCTCGCTGGGCCAGGGTCCCCCGCCCCCTCGCGGGTCCTCTTTGGGGCTGTCGGCCGCGCTCCACGCTGGAGGGGTCCCGACGATCCCGTCCGCGCGCAGGCCCGCGTCATCGGAGGAAGAAAAGCAGCCAGAGGCGGAGATCGAAGCACTCAGCCGGGCTCCCCCCGGCCATCGGCGGACGACGAAACGCGAAACGGAAGGTCCGCAGTGGGTGGATTCCTGCCGTTCCCGATTTCCCGCCCTGCGATGCCCGAGGCTTAAAAGCGGTCATTCACTGCCTCAAGCCCACTGGCACCTGACATTGCGCCTATTTCAGCGTGCCGCTGGGTAGCGCAGGGGGCAGAGGTCTACCGTCGTCCGTGAGGGGTTGCCGCTGAACTGCTGCTGACCCGCTACACCGAACCGGAACCCGAGCTCGCGCTCCTGCTCGACAAGCTCAAATTCGTCCTACCCGCCCAACCGGAGCCCAAAATCAGCGCCGCTCAGATCGCACCGTCATCCCCGGCGTAGTGAAGACCTTCGAGGGTCCGATCGAAGGATATCAGCCACTTACCTCGCTCGACCTGGCCCAATCGGCCAAGATAGGCTAGATCCGGCAGCGTAAACGTTGACACCTCTTTCGCGGCAGTAGTAAGGTTAACGCAACGAGATCGGGCGCATCGAAACCATCGGTGTGCCAGCGGTGGAGTATCGGGGGACTACGTCCATGCGGGTGCCATTCATGGCCAGGCCTGCCTGCTCGTGCTTCGGAATGACCTTCATCTTGACGCTCTTGCGCTTGCCGGGCAGCAGCAGGCCGGTGCAGTAGTCATGCAGTGGCACGAAGCGGTCGGCGTGGCCGATGACGCTGGCATGGTCGTCGACCTAGGGGTCGAAGCGCTGACGGCTGGCGTTGCTTTCCAGGAGACCCATGCCTGGCTCCGACGGCGGGGCACACATCGCCATTGTTTACGAGGGTTGCGCCCGATTCGGAGGAAGCTCGATTGTTGCAACTCGGTAAGACTATGGCACAAAGGCTCACGGCGCCGGTTTGGGCCGGCATCCGAAAAATGGTTGTTCCAAAAAAGAATGGAGTCGAACATGAACCTGGGACCGAAAGCATCGATCAAATGGCTGGCGGCGGCGCTGTTGATGGGTGAGCTCCTCGGCTCGCACGCGGCGAACGCGCAATCGGTGATACCGCCGGCGCCGACTTGCCAAGCCACGAATTTCAACAGCTGGCTGGCTGGCAACCAACCATCCCGCACGACGATATCCTTCGTGCCGCCCAATAGTAACACCTTCCCGGGACCGCCCTTCTGCAATTTCTATCTGTGGGGCGCCCAAATGTTCCTGTGGCTGACCAGCCCCGACACCAAGGGAAATCTGAACATCTTTTCGCCAACCTTCTATACGGCGATAGAGAATCCGGCGACTGGCGCCTTTACGTTCGAGCAGAACGAAGATGCCAGTGCCAGTGCCACGGGGCTCAAGAAAGGTGCCGCGGTGCTGCTGACGAAAGGTGCCACGGGGCCGCACCCCGTGCAATTTAGGGTACGCGTCAACAAGACCAAGCTGCCGCCGCTCACGATAATGAAACTGTTGAACCTAAGGGCGGCCGGCCTATCGGCCGCGAACACCCCCTCGACGGGACAGGCCGGCGGCGGCGGCGTCCTGGTCGCCAACGGCCAGCCGGTCCCAGTAATAGGTAGTCCAGGGTACGCGACCTACCCGATCGTCTATTACACGATCCAGGCGAATGACGTGGAGGCTGGTCTGGCCAATAGCGTGATCAACAAAGGTCCCCTGCCCCCCTATTATCAGAACGGTCCGAATCCGGGCAATTTCCCGATCACCCTGAGCCAGGCACAGGACATCGAGAAAGTCGCTGGGGGAAATTTCAGCGACCTCGCCCAGCTGGCGGTGGAGGTCAAGAGCGCCTGGATCGACACCGCCTATCTCGCCAATCTGCCGAAGGCGCAGCAGTCCAACTTCATCACCGTCCAGGCGACGGTGCCGGCCTTCAAGGCGAGCACGGTGAACGGGTTGGTCGTACTGACCGAGAGCAACAACGTGACCGCCACCCGCACCCTGGCGCTGGTCGGGATGCATGTGGTGGGGTCGGTGGCGAACCATCCCGAAATGATCTGGGCGACCTTCGAGTCGCAGTACAATAGCCCGGACGCGACCTATTCTTATCTGAACAGAAATTTCAATCTGACAACCAACACCTGCCTCTCAAACAACTGCATAACGACCGTGCCGCTGAGCACCAGCGACGCCACCCCCACCCTTTTCTACAATGGTAACCCCGGAGCGGCGGTGGCTCCGTCGGCTATGACCCAGACCGCAACCTCCAGCACCCTAATGAATGGCAATGTCGTCATCACCTTTTCCTCCGCCTCCTTCATGCCGTCGAACGGGCCCGCCAATCTGGCGCCGACCAGCGTCGTGCGTCTCGACCCCTGGGGCAACCAGCAGCCGGCGACGCCGACGATCACCGACTCGACCGTGATCAACAACACGCTGCTGATCTCGCTGCAGGCCTCCGTGGGTTCCCAGCTCACGGCGCAAGGACGCAACGGCCCGATCCTGGCCACCTACGTCCAGGGCGGGGCGATCTGGACCAATGGCCAGGTCCCCTACTTTCCGCCCCCCACGCCCCCTCCGCCGCCGCCCGCGCCCCCCCCGCAGTTCGGATCGCTGGCGCTGGCCAATACGACGATGGAGACCTTCCAGCAGTCAACCCCGGGCAGTTTGACTCAGGCGTCGGCCGTGCAGCCAGCCGCCAATTGTTTCGGCTGCCATAGCGCCAACAACCCGCCTCCATTTAGCGCCTCCAACCCGGGCGCGACGCTCAGTCACATCTTTCCGTAGCCACCGCCGAAGGCACAATACCGTTTCCATTTGCCCCGCCGCGGCCTTCCTGGCCGCAGCGGATTCTAACCGGATCGCCCGCCGATGCGGATGGCGCGACGACCGGTGACCGCCACCCTACGCGCGGTAAGCCTCGTGATATTCGCCGGCGGTCATGCGGTCGACGTTATTGTTCCTCGTAGACCGGGCCCTGGCGCGCCCACCTGATTTCGGACACCTCAGTTGCCAACGATAAGAGGGCTACCGGCGGCTGAGAAATGCCTGGGTTCGTGCTTCCAGTTCCGCCTGCATCCGGGGACCTATGCGCATGGTCGACCGGGTGAAATGCTCCAGCAATGGTACAACGAGGCGGACGACGTGCAGCGGCCCTTCGGATGACGTATAGATCACGCGATAAATCGGCCGGTCAATGACGCGTCGTAGACAGGTCACCGCAGCGGCCCACTGGGCGATCAATGACGTTGCAAAAGGTTGCTCCGGAATATCCGCGAACCGGATCGACGCTGTCGTATCGGCAACAGTCTCGATTTGCTGCCTCATGCGATCGGCTTCGGCGAGAAATCCTCCGATCGTTGCGGCTCGTGTCTGCCATGCAGAAAGGCCACACGGCTTTGCGCGACTTCCGTTACCGCGCGTATCAGGGCTATCCCGCGTTCGTGATGACAGCCCCAACCGCCATTGAAAAACCGGCGCTCGAGCTTCTTTGGGTCGAACAGGAATGCGGCAAAAAACGGAATGCCGTAATCGTTAGGGACGTAGCGGATCACCAGCCGCAGGCCGTTGCGGTCGGCGGCCGCGACGATTTTTTGCACATAACAAGGTAAATCATCATCGCCGACGTGGGCCGAGCGGTTGCGGACGAACTCGATCGACCAGATATCGCGCTCAATCAATTCGTAGAGTGCGTGAATGCTGGCTTCCAGCACGGTATTGCCAGACGCCAAGCCGTTGCTCGACGAGCCGTAGAGCGGCGTGTCGAGATCCGGCGGCGCCGGATTGAATGCGAGTTCGGCGGGAATCCAACCCTCCGCGCCGCTCTCTACATTCTCCGCCCGTGCGAGCAGAAGGGCTCGATTGGCTTCGGCGCGACAACCGAATTTCGGCGCGTATTCATGGACCGGGTCACGGTCCGCTCCTATGCCCGATAGCTCGGCCGGAGTGCCCCACCTTGTCTCCACTCGCGCGACGCCTGGCTCTGAGAAGTAGGATTCGATCGCTTCCATATACGCGCCGACCTCCGAATCGATCGGGAAACGGCCCTTGCCGAACGCGTAAGCGCCGGATTCTGCCCTCCTTCGTTCGCTTACGAATATCGGAACGCCGAGGCAATCCATCGCAGTAATGTCGCGGACTGCATGGACCCCGGCCAATTTCGCCCAGGCCTTCGCATAGCGCAGCGTGGTCTGCGGAGGAACGACACGGGTGCGACTGTGCAACCGTTCCACCCCATCTAACCGGGAAAGCGAAAGCGCAGCGCGGCCGCGCACCCCATTGTCGTTGTTCTGCCACTTGATGGGCGCGGACGGGCAGCTGAGCCATGATCACGTTCGCCGAATTGGTGCGACTATGGCTGCGCCAAGTGCCACCAAAGGAAACCCACCGCCGCGCGGTCGGTCTCCAGATTGTCGACTCCTCTTCGCAGAACAAACGCGTCCATAGGTGGTATGGTGGGCGAGATGGTACAGAGCATCCCCTGCGTTGCTGCCCAAATCGGACGCGCTCGTGTCTCAACCAAATTGCCAAGTTTGGCCCATGCCGGCCGTCAATTCCATTGAAGTCTTTTTCTTAGGCCTGGTATCTGCTCGGCGGTTCGGAGGGAGCGGGCTCGTAGCGGTCCGGGTCCTCACCCGCGGGCTAGTCGCTGCCGTTATCATAAAGCTTGGGTTCATCAGTCTCGGGTTCGTCGGGCTCGGGTTCGTCGGGCTCGGGTTCGTCGGGCTCCGCTGGCCGACAGTGAAAGCCGGCGGCGTCGATGCCGGAGAGGAGGAGTTCCTTCAGTAGCGCGCTCGCTTCTTTCGACATTGTGTTCTCCATCGTGGGCAGGATGCACGATTCAGCTTCCCCAGCGAACACTACTCACGTTCATCCGTCAGTGTTCACCTCTACCGTGGAGGCGAAATCGGTGCCGTTAAAGATCAAGTGCATCTTACAGGGCATGCAGAGATCGAAGCTCTGAATTGCCCGCACGAGATCTATTCCGTGAAAATTGGCCGGATCGGACCAGTTGGACTCAATGATCGGCGTATTGAGCAGCGCTCGCTCGCATGGGCCCGAATTCTCCCCAGGGGGTTCGTGGGCCGCCATTGATGCGCGACGGCACGCAGACCTGATAATCGCTGATCTCTGCGCCGGTGAGAACCGCCCAATGCGCCAGAAAACCGCGTCCAGCTCCCCCGAAACCCACGCCGAGACGCCTTCCAGCTGCTGGAATCTCAAAGGGACTGGCCATTTGTTGCTCGCCGCGCAACAGCAGATTCTTGGCGCGGCGCGAATTTTCGAGCGTCACCATCAGGTTGTATGCGACGGCGTAGGCACGGGCCCGGTTGCGCTCAAAGGCATTCCATATCGGCGGTACCTGCCACTCGAGGCGTTCGTATGGACGCTTGCCTGCTGGAACATAGAGCACCAGGCTGCGGCCGGTTGACTCCACGAACTCGCTGTACGGGATTTTATGCGCCAGCGCACTGATATAAAGCCGAGCGTAGGCACCGACCTCAAAGCTATGGCGATTCCAAGCTGTGGCCGTCGCCCAACTGTATGGCCGCGGACTAGAGTTCTTCGCGGGATTACGATTGATTGCCTTGTTCCAAGGATGATGCCGGGTCAGTGGGTTGCCTGTAGCATCCTCGCGGTGTGGGTGGCTCTGCCATGGATCGTAGAAAGAGCGATCGACAAACTCCTCAATGCCGCTGTTCAATTGCGTCAGATCGGTCGTGATAAGCTTGCCGTCGATGACCGCCCCTGGCGTCGACCAGCGCTTCTCACCCCAACGGTCGCTATTTTCGTAGGTTCCATCGTAGTATTCTTCGTGATCCCACTGGCCGAAGTCGATCATGGTCGCCGGCGCGCGGCCAACCTCTCGAAACGCGGGATCGCAGGAGTAGAAGAAGTCGAGAACGTCGTCCCAAATGCGCACGCATCGCTTGGTATAATCGATGAAGGATGCGAGCGATCGTTCGAAGGTATCGAGTTGTTCCGTGCAAAGCGTGAAGGAGACGCCGCCCGGGCAGATCGATTCGGAATGCGGATATTTCTCGCCCAAGAGAACATAGGCCGCGCGCGCCGTCCGCATCATATCGAGCGCTTCGACAAAGAGCCTGCCGGAGGCCCGGTTCAAATCGGTCATAATCGCGCCGACAGTTGCGTAGCCGTGGACCCCTGCATGCATGGCCGGCGTGCATTGCGCCCGGGTCCAGATCTCGGGATTGGTCGCCTTAACCACCTCCTCGGAATAGTCGGGGCCGCACAGCACAAACAGATGCATGGCGTTATCGTTGAGGTACTGGCAACTCAGGAGCAGGTTACGCGCGACAATGGCCAGCGGCGGCGGTCTGATCCCGAGCGCCATCTCCAGGCATTGCGCGGACGTTGCCGCATGAACGCCACCGCAAATTCCAGACGCCGTCGAACTAATGAGACCGGCGTCTTTGAGATTCCGGTTGGGTAATAAGGATTCATAACCGCGATACGTCGTGGCCACGGATGCAACATCCGACACCTTGCGCTCCGCAAGATCGATGTCACAGTGGAAGATGAGTCCGCCGCCAATCCGTCGAAACAGATCCAAGCCGCTAGAGGCATGCGCGGTGTCGTGCTCGATTTGGGCCCACAGTCTCTCGCCGGGACCATCGCCGCCAGTCGGACAACGGGAGGTCGCTCCGCGGACAGATAGCCGTTCGCTCTGCCGCCCGGTGCCATGCGGCTCGTCGGATATCAGGAGCCTCAGGCTAGTCATCCTGCGTTTCCTCTCAGCCCCCCCGGCAAACTGTCTCGCCGCCAGAACACTTCCGGCGTACAACGACGCGCTGCAAAGACACAACCAGGACGCGTACTCGAAACGGACAACCAAGCTTGCAATCGATGCATTTACCCTGTTGTATGCAGGTGGTCAACAGCGCATGATAAATTAATTTTGGACCGATGATGGGGTCGAGGCCTATGTCCGAAGCCGCTGCGACCGAGGAGATGGGGCAGCCGCACGGCCTCGAGGCGGTCGAAATTCGCGTCCGCGGCACCGTACAGGGGGTGGGCTTCAGGCCGACGGTGTGGCGTCTGGCAAGAGAAAACGATCTTGTCGGATATGTTCTAAACGACAGCCGCGGCGTCCTCATTAGAGCGACCGGTGAACAGAAGCGCATCGCCCGTTTTCTGAGCAGCCTGGAAGCGAATCCCCCGCCGCTGTCGCGCATCGAAAGCATCGATGTCCATCATCTCGACGAAGTCGTGACGTTCGAAACCTTTTACATTGCGAACAGCGTTGGCGGAGAAACGCGCACTAATGTCACCGCCGATGCCGCTACGTGTTCGGCGTGCTGGGCCGAAGTGCTGGACGAGCGTGAGCGCCGCCACCGCTACCCTTTCACGAATTGCACCCATTGCGGACCTCGCCTTTCGATTGTGACCGGCGTCCCTTATGACAGGACGCACACGACCATGACCGCATTTGCGATGTGCAAAGCGTGCAGCGCCGAATATCGCGAGCCGATGGACCGGCGGTTTCATGCCCAGCCGATCGCCTGTCCGGAGTGTGGGCCGAAGCTATGGCTCGAACCGCTCGATGGCGCGATGCCGGGCGAAGATCTGTCTTTCGCGCCGCTCGATGCGGCCGTGCGTCAGATCAAAGACGGCAAGATCCTCGCCATCCGCGGTCTTGGCGGATTTCATCTTGCGTGCGACGCGACAAACCCCAGCGCTGTAGAGCGGCTGCGCGCGCGGAAGCGGCGGTTTGGAAAGCCGTTTGCGCTGATGGCGCGGGACCAATCGGTCATCCAGCGCTTTGCATCGATTTCGCCGCTCGAATCGGAGCTTCTACACAGCCCTGTCGCGCCGATCGTCCTGTTGCGCGCGGATGGGCTTCGACGTTTGCCCGAGTGTATTGCGCCAAGCCTGGGTACGTTGGGGTTTATGCTAGCCTACACGCCGCTACACAAGCTGATCCTGGAGGAATTCGATGTGCCGCTGGTCATGACCAGTGGAAACATTTCCCACGAACCGCAGGTTACCGACAACGCAGAGGCTCGCGCCAAGCTCGGCGATGTTGCCGACAGCCTGCTGCTGCATAACCGTGACATCGCCAACCGGATCGACGATTCCGTCGTTCGCGTCATGGGCGGCCGGCCAAGGACGCTGCGACGTGCGCGCGGTTTCGCGCCAAGTCCGATCGCGTTGCCGAAGTGCTTTGCCAACGCGCCAGAAATCCTGGCGTTCGGCGGTGAGTTGAAGTCCACTTTCTGTTTGATCAAGGACGGAACGGCCATCCTGTCCCAGCATCAGGGAGATTTAGAGGACGTCGCAACGTTCGACGACTACCAGAAGAACCTGCGGCTCTATAGTGAGCTCTACAGCTGCCGGGCGCGCGTTTTTGCGGCCGATACACATCCTGAATATTTGTCGAGCAAACTGGCCAGGGAGCGAGCTTTCGGCGGCGGTGTGCTGCACGAAATTCAACATCATCACGCCCATATTGCGAGCGCGATGGCGGAGAACCGCCGAGAGCTGGACGCTCCGCCGGTGCTGGGCGTGGTTCTGGACGGGATGGGGTTCGGCGCCGACGCTACCCTCTGGGGCGGAGAGTTTCTCTGCGCAGACTATTCTAACTTCAGGCGCCTGGCTGCGTTCAAGCCGGTTGCGATGATCGGCGGTGTGCACGCTGTCTACGAACCTTGGCGCAACACCTATGCTCACTTGCTCGCGGCATTCGGCTGGGCGGGCTTCCAGCGCGATTTCGGCGACCTGGAACTGGCACGCTATCTCGCCGGCAAGCCGATTGCGATCCTTGATCGCATGCTGGCGAGCGTCGTCAATGTGCCCACGGCCAGTTCCTGCGGCCGACTGTTTGATGCGGTGGCCGCGGCAGCAGGGATTTGCTCTGATAGAGTGCTGTACGAAGGCCAAGCCGCGATGGAATTCGAAGACCTTATCGGCGACGAGGCGCGCGCCGCCGCCCAGTCGCGCGGCTTCTATCCGTTCCGCCAAACGCTGTCGAAGACCGGTCTCGAAATCCTCGAGCCGCGACCAATGTGGCACGCGTTGCTGGAAGACCTCCGATCAGAAACGCCGGTATCCATCATTTCTGCCCGGTTTCATCTCGGCCTAGCGATCTCGGTCGCGGAGATGGCGGTACGCCTCGCGAGACAGTCGGATGCAGAGCCGATCGATACCGTCGTACTGACAGGCGGATGCTTCCAGAACAAGGTTTTGTTTGAAGCATGCGCAAACCACCTCGAAGAGAATGGGCTGACCTGTCTCAGCCAGTCGCAAGTCCCGATGAACGACGGTGGGCTGGCACTGGGCCAGGCGGCCATCGCGGCAGCCCGCGAGATCGACGCACGAGCCGCCTGATGCGTAAGCAAGCGAAAAGGGGGAGCGACACCATGTGTCTGGGAATTCCAGGTCGGATCATCAGTATTTCGGACGCCGAGCGCAAACTTGCGATGGTCGATGTAAGCGGCGTACAGCGCGAGGTGAATGTGGCCTGCGTCATAGAGGACGCAATGCCGGTCGAAAGCTGCATCGGCTATTGGGTTCTGGTGCATGTCGGCTTCGCGATGAGCCGTATCGATGAAGCCGAGGCGGCGGCAACGCTACGGGTACTTAACGAGCTTGGCGAGGTGCAACAGGAACTGGCTGCCATGGCAGGCACGGCGTGAAGTGGATCGTGTCATGACAGGTGACAATCGCGAGACGCTGCAGTCCCTCTATCCTTTTCTATACGGCAGGAAGCAGGAACCATCTTCGATGAATGCGGCGCTGATCGAAGCCGTTGGCGATAAGGTCGCCCATCATCGCGACGTCATCGGCGCGTTCTTCGCGAGGAATTGCCAGGCCGTCATTGATGCTGCGGCGGCGATTGCACGAGTGTATCGACGGGATGGCAGACTTTTCGCAATGGGCAATGGCGGATCGAGCTGCGATGCGGCCCATGTGGCCGTAGAGTTCCAGCATCCCGTGACGGCGGGACGCCCGGCTCTGACTGCAATCGATTTAAGCGCCGACAGGACGATGTTAACGGCCGTCGCCAACGACGTCGGCTTCGATCACATCTTCGTCCGCCAGATCATCGCTCAAGGCCGGTCCGGCGACGGGCTGATTGGTTTATCGACCAGCGGCAATTCGAGAAATCTGGTCACGGCCTTCATCAAGGCCAAAGAGATGGGGCTGACGACGGTCGGGCTCGCCGGAATGAGCGGCGGTAGAATGGCCACAATCGGGCTCGATCATTGCCTGATCGTGGAAGCAGATAGCATCCACCGGATTCAGGAATGCCACGTGACGATCTATCACATCCTTTGGGATCTGGTACATTCGCTGTTGGCTGATGACCGCGGCTCACTGTCGGTTGCGGCGCACGAGTGAGGGAAGGGGGAGGAGAGCGTGAGATATGTCGACGAATTCAGGGATCCAGAAAAAGCAAAAAGGCTGGTGAAAGAAATCACCGGCTTGTCCGCCAAATTGCAGAGCGGTAAACGGCGCCCTTTGCAGATCATGGAAGTGTGCGGTGGACATACACACGCGATATTCCGCTACGGTATTGGCACTATGCTGCCCGATGAGATCGAGTTGGTGCACGGCCCGGGCTGCCCGGTCTGCGTGCTGCCGATGGGGCGGGTCGACGATTGCGTGAGGCTGGCGGAAATACCAGGCGTTATCCTCACCACGTTCGGCGATGCCATGCGCGTTCCCGGGTCCAAGAAGAGTTCTTTTGCAGGCCAAGAGCGAGGGTGCCGATGTCCGCATGGTCTATTCGCCGCTCGATGCCTTGTGCATCGCGCAAAAGAATCCGGACAAGGAGGTCGTGTTCTTCGCACTCGGCTTCGAAACGACAATGCCGAGCACGGCCATGACAGTGCTGCGTGCCGAGGCCGAGGGCGTTACGAACTTTTCCCTGTTCTGTAATCACATCACGATCATCCCGACGATCAAGGCGATCCTCGATTCTCCCGAACTCGAGCTCGATGGTTTTCTGGGGCCGGGCCATGTGAGCATGGTGATCGGCAACGCACCTTACAAATTCATCGCTGAGCAATATGGAAAGCCTATCGTCGTCGCCGGATTCGAGCCGCTGGACGTGCTCCATGCCCTCTGGATGGTGCTAAAGCAGCTCGATGAAGGGCGATCCGAGGTGGAAAACCAATACGCGCGTGTTGTTCCCGATGCCGGCAACGCTGCCGCGCTTGATGCCATCGGCAAGGTCTTCGAATTGCGTGAATTCTTCGAATGGCGGGGTCTCGGCTCGATCGATCACTCCGGCGTACGGGTCCGTAAACCTTACGAGAAATACGACGCCGAGAAGAAGTTCGCCATCCGCTCGGTCAAGATCGCCGACCCAAAATCATGCCAATGCGGCGAAGTTCTGAAGGGAGTGATCAAGCCTTGGGAATGCAAGGTGTTCGGCAGAGGCTGCACACCCGAAACGCCGCTGGGCGCGCTGATGGTGTCATCGGAGGGCGCCTGCGCCGCCTACTACCAGTTCGGCGACGTGGAGAAAATTCATTCCAGACGTGCTCAAGTTGAAGCTGAAGCCATAGCGGCGGCAAAAAGCTCATGAACGTCGCCCAACCAATGCCAGGTTCGTCCACGTACCGGCGGCGATTGGGACGCATTCACGTCCCCAGGGTGACGATGGCCCATGGCGGCGGCGGCAAGGCGATGCGGGATCTCATCGAGGATGTTTTCGTCACAGCATTCGATAACGACACGCTATCGGCAATGGAGGACCAGGCGCGCTTCCGCCTTTCCGAACTGGCCGTGCATGGCGACCGCCTGGCGATGACGACGGACTTCTACGTGATCCATCCAATCCGTTTCCCGGGCGGCGATATCGGCAAGCTGGCGGTTTGCGGCACGATCAACGATCTGGCGGTCGGCGGGGCCAAACCCCTTTATCTCAGCTGTGCGATCATCATCGAGGAGGGATTGGAGGTCGATACGCTGCGCGAAATCGCCGGATCGATGGCCCGCACCGCCTGCTCGGCAGGGGTTTCGATCGTCACGGGTGACACCAAGGTCGTCGACAGGGGGGCATGCGACAAGCTCTTCATCAACACGACGGGAATTGGCGTGATCCGCGAAGGTGTCGAGCTTGGCGTCGGCCGCGTACAGCCGGGCGATGCGATCCTGGTGAACGGCGTCTTGGGCGATCATGGCGCGGCCATCCTGAACGCACGCGGCGACATGGCGCTGTCGGCGCCGATCGAGAGTGATTGCGCCGCCTTGCACGGACTGATTGACGCCTTGCTCGCCGCAGCTCCAGGGACGCGGTTTCTGCGTGACGCGACGCGTGGCGGCATCGCAACGGTACTCAACGAAATCGCCGAAGCGTCGCAGGTCGGCATCCTCATACATGAAGAGCGCACACCGCTGCGCGACGAGGTGCGCGGCTTTTGCGAGATTCTGGGGCTTGATCCTCTCTATCTCGCCAATGAGGGTAAGATCGTGTGCGTGTTGCCGCCGGATCAAGCGGAAGCGGCGCTCACCGCGATGCGCAACCATCCGCTCGGCCGCGACAGCGCCATGATCGGTCATGCGAACGACTTACGACCGGGACGTGTGGTCATGCAGACCGTGTTTGGCGGTCGCCGCATCGTCGACATGCTAGTCGGCGAGCAACTACCGAGGATCTGCTAGCCGCGCCGCACCGAAGCCACAGCGCCGGGGAGTCGAACAATGCAGAAAGGGCCGCTCATGCACAGCAAAGACGTCGAAGCCGTCACGCCCGTCGATGCGACCATCGTCCGCATCATGGATCGCGGTGAGATCAAGGAGATCGATTACCACGGCGCCATTACCCCGCACATCGGCTCTTTGTGGTGGGGCACGGCCGTCGGTTATCGCGCTATGCAGGCCGCGGCCGAAGCCTTGTCCAAGGACGGGCTCTGGAGTCGTGATGATCTATACGTCGTCGGCGCTCACCCTGGGCCGGGCGTGCGTGATGCCATCGACCATGTGACCCACACCGTCGGACGCGACCGCTACAAGGTGGTTACTGACGCCGACTGCGGCATGAAGTGCAACAGTTCGATGAAGTTCGAATGGTGGGTGAGCGATGGCCGCATGACGGTGTTCGTCAGGTTGCGCGAGGACTTCGTGCCGCGTGCATTCTACGAGCTTTCCGACCGGCTGGGCACCGCGGCCGAAACCAAGAGAGACAAGCGGCTGTTCGAAACTTTCAAGGTGACGCTCTCGGCACGAATTTGGGCGGCGCCCCTTAGCTGCAATTTCAGCGTCAAGGTAATTGACCACCCGTTAGCGCCCGGCGAACTGCCCGCAGAGGTGCTGCGCGCCGATTACTGGAGCGACCTGAAGTCCGAACAGCCCGCCGGCGTAGATGCCTGAAATCTTATCCACGAACGGGGAACATCATGAAGATCCGTTCGCTCTGCGACGGTCGGGCGCGGAGCATAGGGCGATCAGGTCTTCGGGCCGCTGCCGCTTAGCCAGGCGGCGCTTGGCGAAAGGGTAACGATCGCATGCTCTCAGCATTGCATACCATCAGCACCTATCCGTTTGACCTAGGGGGCCCGATCTTCGAGCATTACGCGGCTATGAAGTTTGGCCATTTCCAGAGTGTGAGTTACTTCGCCGAATTGTTGACGCCTATGGCGTTGAAGGCGTTCGCCGCCATGCCTGAGATAGATCAGGGCTGGCTGCTGACTTCGCCGCCGCTGCAAGGCTTGCCCTGTGGTGCGAATCTGGTGTGCCGCGCGATCTGCGGCCAACTTACCAAGGCATTGCCCGACGGGCAGGCCCCGCGTCTTGACTCGATGGACGTTCAGGGTGCCAGAATACCGTTCAGGAACGCGGCCGATTTCGAAGGCTATAATAACTACTGCAAGTACGACGTGAAGCAGCGCAAGAAATTCCATTTGCCGCGCCATGAAAGAGCGACGTACGATCTTGCCAGTTTCGAAGGCCGCCACGCCGTTTTCGTGAATGACATCAATGTCACCGGGACTCAGCTCGCCACGATTACGAAACTTTTGCAAAGTGCAGGAGTGAAGCGCCTCGACGTACTGCTGATTGTGAATGTCGACCCGAAGATTGGCTGCGCGTTTCCTCAGCTCGAGAACGAGATCAACACGTCCCGCATAACAGATCTTGCAGAATTCACGGCTTTCCTGCGCGATGGCGAATTCGAGCCGACGGGAAAATTGATCTCGCGCCTCATGTCATACGACCTCGACGATTTTGGAGCCATCTTCGAAGCGCTTCGACCTCCGCAGCGGCAGATGCTTCACCGTGCGATCCTGCAGGAAGGTCTCTATGGAGGCCCGCTATTCAAGGAAAAAATTCAGACCGTGGAGCGTGCTGTGTTCGGCGAACGAGCAGACGATCTTGTCGGCGTAGGGGGGAGCCCGGGATGTCGATGTCGATTTTCGATCTTGCGTATGAAGTGCCGATAATTGAGCGGAAGGTCTATGCCGGGAGCTATACGTCCCTACCCTTCGACGCGACCGACCCGCGCCGGAACGAGCCTTTGGTCAGGCTGGAAACCGTTGGTGTTGCCTATGCGGCGCATCATGCCCGGATCGATGGGCGGAATTGGCCCTATTTCGGTCCGGTGCCTGGAGCACGTAAGGACGTTTGGCTGCGGCAGACCGTTGCCGGAATGCTGACAAGGGTCAACGACCGCCTCAAGCCGTTCGGCGTCGAACTGATCGTTTTGGATGGATATCGGACGATTGCCTGCCACGAGGGGATATGGGACTTCTTCTATCGTGAGGCAGTTCGGGCGACACCGGAGGGGACCTCAGCGATTTGGCGAGTGCGGGCGCTCCGGCATGCCGTCGATCCCAGCGATTTCGACGAGGATAATCCGGCGACGTGGCCGACCCATGCCACGGGCGCGGCAGTGGACCTGTCGCTGCGCGACCGCGATTCCGGAAACCATTGCGATCTCGGCGGCCGTTTCGAAGATATCAACGATGTCTCCGCAGCGGACTATTTCGAACGAAAACTCGCGGCGGGAGTGATCGCTGGCAACGACATACGGCTGAGATATCGGCGCCTGCTACATTGGGCGATGAGCAGCGAAGGCTTCGAAAACGATCCGTTCACGTTCTGGCACTATGACTGGGGCAGCCAGCTCTATGTGAAGATGACGCGTGCGCTGCGGGAGAAACCGGCAAAAGCTGCCTGGTACGGCTATATTGCACCCCCATCAGCGTCTTCCAGTATTACGGGCTGATCGACATGCGGTGGCCGCTGCATCCGAGCCTGCCGAGTGTTCCTGGCGGCGAGGGCAGCGCACCGGAAAGCCTCCGGTTCAAGACGCCGGGCGACATGATCCCAACCGTCCTCGTCAATACGACGACGGAAACCCCAGCGGAACAAAGCTGGCCGCGCCGGTATCCTCCTTTGCCATGCCGTTGCGAAACTGACGCCGCCAGCCGAAGATTTGGTTGCGGTGCAGCCCATAACGCAGCGCCACCGCCGTGGCACTCGCCCCCGGCGCGTAGCTCTCGGCGACAATCCGCGCCTTCTCGTCGGCCCGCCAGCGTCGCCGCCGCGCGACCCCGGTAATCACCTCCACACGCCGGAAAGTGTCACTCCCCGTTGGCAAATTATCGGGCAAACAATCCATGCCAGGCCCTCCCGTCGAGGACCCTCATCATCGGCCCCAGCTCATCCCGCGCAAGGTGGGGCCAGCGCTACGCTTACAATTGTCCACGTCGACGAAGCTGTACCTACCCATCGGACTGTCGTCCGTCACTGGGGCGCGAAGGGCGGGCTAGTTCTTGGCGCTTGGGCCTTGGGCTGCGCCTCCAGAAGAAAGCCGCGGCCGATCACTCAGCCCGGCTCCCCCCGCCCACCTCCGGGTCCTCTTTCGAGCTGATCGATCCCGCGTCGAAGGGGTCGCAGCTATCAGGATCGCTTGCGCTTCGGCCGGGGCCGCCGTCCGAGGCCGCTTGCGGACGAGGATGTGGCGTCCGCCGGTGCCGCGACAGATCATCTGCCAGTGTCGCACAACGCTACAGAACGTTTGTGCGACACCGTAGGGCACGCTCGCAGATGAGGGGTTGTGTCGCGATACCCTGTGGCATAATCAAATGTTGCGCAACACCTGGGGTGGCGATTTCGCGACACGCGGTCGGCGATAGAATTTAGCCGCAGGCGGGCGGCAGGCCCGAAGAGCGCCCGAGCCGTCCGTGCAGGTCCGTGGTCGACACCCCCGACTGGCTCTGCGGAGAGCTACCGCGTTTCGTGCTGGTCGTGCTCCCGCCGCAGGGCAGGCGAGATGACCGCGAACCTCCGCCTTGCCTCACGTTCCTCCGGCGGCAACATCAGGATAAGGGCTTCCTCGATGAGCGCTAGTGCAGCGGGCGGGTAGTCCCGCGGTTCGAACGTCTTGTCCTCGGGTTTTTCGGCGGCCGGGTCATATTCACGAAAAAGCCGCGGCCGCTCGCTCAGCCCGGCTCCCCCCGCCCACCTCCGGGTCCTCTTTTCGGGGCTTCCGTCTGATTGCGCGTCGGAGGGGGCCTGACGCCGGCGCTGCTCGAACCGACGTTGCAAATCGCTCGACGCGATCGATTGCAAAGGGCGAGGTCGCGGTCGACGATGCCGGCCGGATTGTGCGCATGTCGAGAAGTCGGGCGGCCCGCCGGGCACCGCGGCAGCCCCGGCGAGCCGCGTGCGAATTGTGCAGCGGCCCCCGCCCGGTCATCGGGTCTTTTCGCAGCGGCATTCCGTGCGCCGAAGAGGGTCCTAAGCCTGTCCTAAGCCAGGTCAAGCAAGCCGAAGCGCAGCGCGCCTATCCGGCAGGGAGTGTCGTCAACCGGGCGACGTCCTACCGCGCGAGTGGGCTAGGTGCGAATTGCCGACCGATCCCGTCGCGTCTGGCGGGATGACCTCGGGCTCGGCTGGCGTCGGCGGGTTTGACGAGCAAGCGAAGGGTGCGCTCGATCACGTCCAGCCGCTCAGTGAATAGGTTCGAGGGTCGAACTCGGGCGTTGCGGGCTTCTCGCTTGCGGGGTCGTACTCCCGCACCTTTCCCATCGTGCGCTCGACCTTGACCGGACCGCGGCAATCCCCAAATATCATCGAACTGTTCGGTTTCAAGTTCGATTACGAACAGTCGTCATCAACGATGTGAGGCTTTCCATGCTTTGCCTAACGGTGTAGGTCGCGCGCCGCAGACCGTTTTACGAACAGATGAAATCGGCGGGCAGCGGCAGCCGCCCGGCCGGCGGCTCAACGCCGACTATCGAGACCGGGAATATCTGACGGCCGCCGAAATCGAGAAACTGTTGAAGGCAGCCCGGAAGCGCGGCCGGCATGGCCAACGCGACGCGTTGGCAATCATGGTGGCCTATCGGCATGGCCTGCGAGTTTCGGAGCTGATCGGCTTGCGCTGGTCCCAGGTCGACTTCACGACAGCGCGGCTGACCGTCCATCGGCTCAAGGGATCGACCGGCTCGACACACGGCATTCCGGGCGACGAGATCCGCGAGTTGCGCAAGCTGCGGCGCGAACAAGAAGAGGGCAGCCAGTACATCTTCGTCAGCGAGCACGGTGCGCCGATGACCGCTGATGGGTTCCGGCGCATGCTGCAGCGAGCCGGTGAAAGCTGCGACCTGCCGGACTTGCATCCGCATATGCTACGCCACAGCTGCGGCTTCGCGCTCGCCGACCGCGGCAAGGATGCGCGCGAGATCCAGGATTATCTCGGACACAAAAACATCCAGAACACGGTCGGCTATACACGGCTAAGACCGGGACGTTTCGATAACATGTGGGAGTAGAAACCTCGATCGCTTGGGCTTACGACTGATCGGAACGGCGACGAGGCGGTTACCGATGTCATGTCGAGGGCCTGTGGATCTTCCAACAGGAGACGGCGGCTATAGGCTCGACGAAGGATTGTGGCATGGGAGCCGAGAGGGGTGACTTTCCGATGAACCGAGCCTCAGCCGTGTCGGCACCATCGGCTGCCGCGGCCCGTATGCGGAAATCCCGCGAGCGCCGCCGCCAGGGCGATGTGATCGTGAGCCTGAAAGTCGGGTCAAGCGAGATCTCTGACTTGGTCTCGCTAGGCTTGATGCCTGCAACCGTTCGGGCCGATAAGGACGCCCTTTGCGGTGCGCTCATCGAGCTGATCAAGCAGGCGATCGCGTTGCGCGTAACCCCATCATCGACAGCATCGGAGGGCACCCGCTTGGCGCTGTTGTGCGCAACCCCAGGGCCGAGCGTAACTGAGTGCGATGAAGATGCCCGGCTGCCACCGAGGGTCGGCATATTTTCCAAACCCGCGGAGGCTTTGGGCGCCACCGCGGCCGCCGCCGAAATCGTCGAGGACCATCCGCCCGTGCACCGGCCACGGGCTGAGCCGACGCGGCCGTTTGAGATGGACCCGGTGGAGTTGTGGGCGCCGCGACTGGATTTGTACCTGCGACGCAAAATGTGGGTGCCGGGTTGGGGGCCGCGGCCTGGTCAGTTGGGGTGTGCCGCGCCCGAGTGGCTGCTCGATAGATATGGCATCCGGCCGTCGGGGTTGGCTTAGGTCCCGGCCCTCGGTGCGGCGGGAGAACCGCCGGCATGATCGCTCAGCCGGGCTCCCCCCGGCCAGCGCTCGGGCATCGCGTTCACAGCGGCCGACATGCCGAATGCAAATCGGCTGACCGTGGGCATCATGGCAATGGTCGCCGAGGAAGAACGGCACGCCATTTCCGAACGAACCAAGGCGGCGCTCGCTGCAGCCAAGGCGCGGGGCGTAAAGCTCGGCGGCCGACCGGAAAATCTCAAAAACACGGATCTCGGTCGGCAAAGATCGGCGGAAGCGCGACGTGGCAAGACCGCGGCGCGCGCAAGGGATCTAGCGCCGGTCATCGCGGCAATTCGAGCTGAGGGCATCGTTAGCGCAACGGGGATCGCCAAGGCACTGAATGAGCGCGGAATTCCCACGGCTCGCGGCGGCAAATGGCAGGCGGTTCAAGTGCAGCGGCTTCTGGGCAGATGACCGTGAAGATCCTATCGGACCTTGGGCAAGGTAGCTTCGGCGCTGGAGCGTTTTCCCAGTGGATTCGATAAAATTTTCAACAGTTGTTCGATAACATTCAACTGCTCCGGGAATAGTCTCGGGGATTAAATGGTGACTCTTTCTCAGATTCTTCAGCCTTCTGGTCATAATCCTTGGGCTTTCCCCATGCATACTGATAGACCCACGTCCCAGCCATGTATCGGACGCGATCATCTTCGCTTTCTTTTGAGAGCCGGATGATCTCCTGCGCAGCTTCAAAAGACGCCTCGCGGCAGAGCGTCAGGCAGCGTTGGTATTCTCCGCCGCGGCCACGTGGATTGCGGACCTCTCCTTTTTTGAACATGTGCTCGCGCAACGCTGGCGGCAGGACCGTAACTCGAGGAGAAGCCGCGGCCGATCACTCAGCCCGGCTCCCCCCGCCCATCGTCGGGTCCTCTTTCGAAGCTGCCGTCCGATCTCGCGTCGAAGGGGTCCCAACCGTCATCGCGGTCGGCCTGCGCTTCCCACCGAGGCTAACCGTCGTGGTTAGAATTCAGCATAAGGGGATCCGCGTGCCATCATGGCGGCCAAAGTTCTTCCCGCAAAAGACTCTGCGCCCGTCCCCGCCCGCGGCGCCGGGAGCCGCTGTCGCTGCTGCTGCGACTGCCGACCTGCCGCGGTTGGCTTGCGAAAGCGCCCCTTCGCCAGCTCAAAGAGCGGCGACGAATTTTGTGTCGGTAATTTCCAAGGCCACCCGAGTATGCTAGCGCGACAGAGATCGCGACTGTAACAAAGCCGGATTAGCGAGGAGGCGACGATGGCAAATGGGCAGTCGGAAAGCGTCACGGCGAAGCTTCCCAATGGTGCATTGATACGGATCGCCGTGCCGCGGCCGACCATCAGGGGTGAAGACGTTAGCGCGCGCGATCAGCTGTTCGATACGGACCGGGTGCGCGATGCCCTCGAAGGAATTGGCCTGCTTGTGGCCGAGGCACTGAAGAAGATAAGCCCGAACAAGGTTTCCGTCGAATTTGGCTTCAGCTTCGAGATTCAGTCCGGTCATCTCACCGCGGTTTTCGTCAAGGGCGACGTGAATGCGGATCTAAAGATTTCGCTGGAGTGGGGCGCCGCCGAGGCGGGGTAGGAGATCATGACGCCCGAAAATGCTGCTCGCGCCTGTACCGCCCAGATTCAGACCCGGGTTTCTGGCAAGGTCGAGTTCAGAGGTTCCGGGTTCTTTGTCGGTCGCGGTCTGCTGTTGACCTGCTCCCACGTGGTAAGCGACCGGCAGGACGCAAACCTTGTCGCCGTGTGGGCCGGCAAGGAGTGGCCGTGCGAGGTCATTGTCGTGCTGCCTGATCCATTTCCGAAGGACGCCCGGCTCGGTGACAGCATGCCCGATCTCGCCCTGCTGCGCTGCGGTGCTGGAAATCACCAGGCGCTTCTCCTGGATCCCGAGACGCCGACTGTCCCTGACACGGACTATCTCTTTTATGGCTTCTCCAAAGAGGCGGACAATGAAATCGTTGGGCATCCGTTGCGTTGCCCTCTCGATGGACGGATCGATGTCCAGCCCGATTGGCAGTTGTTGCAGTTCAATACCGGACGCGTGCTGAAAGGGATGAGCGGGTGCGCCATTCTCTGGGAGCAGAGCGGACGAGCCGTAGCGATTGCGAAACGTCGGTTGGGCGGTGATTTCACGGCCTGTTATGGCGTTCCAGCAGCAACGGTGCTGACCCGGCTTCCGGCCGTCGAGACCGAACAGCGGGCAGTCAAGATCGAGGTCGCCACCCGTGAGAGCAGCCACCGCTTGCTGCCCTTGCCCAGCCCGAATACCTTCTTTGTGGGGCGGAAGTCGGAAGCGAGCGACCTGGTGCGGGCGGCCCGCGCCCATCGCGTCACCGCCATCCTCGGACTTGAAGGAATAGGCAAGTCTGCCTTGGCACGCGAATACTTGCTTGATACTTTGCCGGAATATGAAGAGGCGCTATGGCTCGATGGCGCGAGCGTACCTGGGCTGCGCCAGTCGCTCTTCGCTGTCGCTCAGCAGCTCGGAATTCGAACTGAGGGAAAAGCCGCCAGTCGATAAAGAGAAGCCGTACGAATGGCTCGGCGCGGCTGCGCGACAGATCTACGATTGGCTTGAAGGCGGGCTTGACCCGAAGCAGCGTTGGCTGCTCGTGCTCGACGGCATCGAGGACATCAGACTCGGGCAGGCTCTGCTGCCCAAGAGCGAGCTTGCAAAGGTGCTCATCACGAGCCGACTGGATGACTTGCGTGGGCTTCGGGTCCGGGACCCGGTGCGGCTCGGCCCACTTGCTGCGGGGGAAGCGCGCGAGCTAGTGTCGGCCCGTCTAGGTCCGGTGGCGGAGAAAATTTCTGCGAACGCGATCACGGCCAGATCGGACGGACTGCCGGCGCTGCTTGAGCGAAGCGCGGCAATGGCGCTGGAGGTGGGGTTATCGACGGGCGCATTTCCGGACACGGCGCCAGACACCGTCGCGTTACGACCCTGAGACCTCTCTCGACGAGGCGCTGGAGGCCACAGGCGGCGCCGGACGAGGCCGACAATCGCTCGCCGGAAACCTATGTTGGCTACGGGAGGGCCGAGAATTTCATTTCCCCCGGGGGGCGCCGTGAATGAAAAGCCTCACATCTACAGCGTTACAACGCCTCAGTTGAACCAATGGGGTCTGTCGGGCGACTGGACGGTCGGCGATGAACGCGCCGTGCTCAATCGCAAGGACGGCAGCATTGTCTACCGGTTTCATGCATGGGACCTCCACCATGTGCTCGGCTCCAAATCCGGCGGTCCTGTCCGGTTCAAGGTTACCATTGACGGCAAGCCGCCCGGCGACAGTCACGGAACGGATGTTGATGGAGAGGGCGCGGGGATCGTTAGGGGTGAGCGTCTCTACCAGTCTAATCCGGCAGGGGGGAAAAGTTGCCGACCACACCTTCGAGATCCGTTTCCTTGACCCGGGCGTCGAGGCCTACGCCTTCACCTTCGGTTGAGCATATAGCCCAGCACTCGGAAATAGCGGGGTTAGACTTCGGCGCTGCGCACTAAGCATAAGGATGCGTCACATCGGCCGACACCCGAATTGATGACGGCGCGCTACAACGGGTAGCGCGCCGCCAATCTTGCGATCCGGCGTCGTCGCGACGGCTCAGCCGGTGCGCAGCCATACCGCCTTTACATTGAGGTGCTGCTCGACGCGACGCCGAACCCGGCGAGATAGGAGGCAACCGCCGCGCGATGCGCCTCGTGAAGACGAGCTTCGAAATGCCGTTTCTTTACCTGCACGCCGACGCTCTTGCCCTTGAGGTCAGCAATGCTGTGGACAGCCTCGTTTCCAAACAATTCGAAGCAGCCGACGTGGCCACCGGCGAGCAAGGTGATCGCGGCGCCGCCGCCCATCGCCTCGCCAGGGGTCTGCGCTCCGGGTCGGTCTGGGTCAATTGCTACCAGGCGTCCGATCCGGCGGTGCCGTTCGGCGGTTATAAGATGAGCGGCTACGGGCGCGAGCGCGGCCTGCAGCACGCCGCTGGCGGAGTTCGTCGAGGTCGGGAGCGGCAAGCACAGCGATCGGCCAGAACTCGCCCAGGCATTGACGATCATGTGCAGGCTGACGCCGCGGTTTTTCAGTTGCCCCAGCACATCGAGCGCGTTCAGGGCCGAGCGGAACATCCGGTCGAGCTTCGGCGTGATCAGCACGCGCCGGATTTCAAAGCGGCCAACAGGCGGGCACCCTCCGGACGTACGCCTAACCGATCTGAGCTTTGCCTCCGACGAGCCGGCGCGTCTCCTGATCCTTGGAGGTTGCTGTATGATGAGACCGGCGAATGACCGTAACGGGTAGAGTTGGAATGTGGCGCGGTGGCCTTAGGTCAGGCATGCGTGTTGCCGCCTCTTTCGTTTGGCGGTGCCTTAGTGGCTCGACCATAGCTCCGTTTCCACATCCCGCTCATCGAACCGGACATGCGGATTTCCCTGCATCCGGCTCTCGGACAAGACCTCACGCCTTCGTCCACGGCACGTCGTGCCCAAGCCGGGTCAGACGCACGAGCCCGAGGGTCTCGTAGAGGTGCGGGAGTGGATAGCTGCCGCCCTTACATCGTCTGGGCTTGTGCTTGAAGCGCAACCACCGACGCAACCGCACAGCCGTGTAGTTGTCGAGCGCCCGATACGCCGGATTGACGGTGCCTACCGAGAAGTAGTTCGCCCATCCGCGAAGGGTGCGGTTCAACTTACCCACCACATCTGTGGTTTCTTGCCAGGTATGTGCTCGGACGGTCAGCTCATGGACCTTGTCGACCACGCGCTTGATGCTCTTCTTCGATGGCCGCTGTCCCAGGCGAGCCTGGCCGGTTCTCGGAGAATACATCCGCCCGAACGTATAACCCAGGAAGTCAAATTCCCCGTCCGGAACCTTGCAGATCCGTGTCTTCTCCTCGTTCACTGTCAGCTTCAGCTTGCCCATGATCGCGCGCAGGTGATGCAGCGCAGTCTCCGCGCTGCCCCTTCGGCACAGGATCACAAGGTCGTCCGCATAGGTGACGAGGCGAGTGCCGAGGCTTCGCTCAAGGCCGAGCTTCTTCCAGCCCAACACGAACCGGCGCATGTAGAGGTTCGCCAGTAGTGGTGAGAGGGGCGAGCCCTGCGGAATGCCGCGCCGGTGGTCCCGCGCCTCGGTCGTGCGTGTTGTCCGGCCCCGTTGGTCGGTTTCTTCCACGGGGCAGTCCAGCCACATCTTGATCAGATGCAGCACGCGCCGGTCAACGATCCGGCGCGCCACCGACTTTAGGAGGTCGGTATGCGGAATGCTCCCGAAGTAGTCCGCGAGGTCGGCGTCGACGACTTCCGGGTGGCCACGGAACAGCCGCTCCTCCACCTCGACGACTGCCTGCTGGGCGTTGCGCCCAGCGCGATAGGCGTAGATTTCCGGCGGAAGATCGGCTTCGAAGATCGGCTCCAGCACCAGCATCGCTGCGGTCATGCAGACCCGATCCCGCACCGTCGAGATGCCCAGCGGCCTGAGTTTGCCGTTGGCCTTCGGTATAAACACTCGTCTGATTGGCTCCGGCCGGTAGCTCTCCTGCCTGAGCGCAAGCGCCAGTTCAGCCAGCCACCGTTCGACCCCATAGGCCTCGATGTCCGCAAAGTCCTGACCGTCTATTCCCGGCGCCCCCTTGTTGGCGCGGCACTGGGCATAGGCATGCGCCAGAATGTCGTCGCGGCTGATCTTGTCGTACAGGGCATAGAAGCGATAGCCGGCTTCTGCCTTCGCTTTCGCGTGTAACGCCCTCTGCAGCTTCTGAACACTCTTCGGAGTTGATAGGTGGCCCAATCTCCAGGTCCCTCACTACTTCCTGCGTCTGTCTTGAACCAAGGCCCCTTCCCTCCACCGGCATTACCCGACTTCACCGGTACTACGGGCCTCTCCGCCACCCCATTGCGCCCGGCCTGTCCCTCGCGGGCGTCCGGTTGATCATCCCTGATCACGCATTGGGGCTTCCCGTGTTGCGCACGCTTTCCTTGTGTACATGCTGCCGCCACTACCCCGGTGCAGCAGATGGGCCTACTCCTCGCTCAAACTCGCCCATCCGTATCAGCCTTCCCCGAAACCACTATCGGGTCGGCCTGCACATCGACCTTTTCGAGGATTGCTCGGCGTTTACTCACGTTGCGGCCTGCACACTCGCGCGGTCACCAAAACCGTGACCGTTATCCGAAGGCTTCAGACATTTCGTCTCCTCCATGCCTGCTCCGGCTGCTTCCGGCTGGAGCGGTCGCCGGGCGGGGCTTGCACCCGCTGGAAAAGCGCCGCCTTGTCACGGCGCACGTGGATTTCGGTCATTCGCCGGTACGCGCGCTACCGGCGAGGTAGCGCCGTTTCCGGACCTTCCCGTCCTCACTCTAGAATGGGAAGGTTCGACCCTTTGCAGGGATCGGCTACAGATCCAGCCCCTTATACGGCGCTTGTTTCAACCCGTACCTCGTGCGTGCGAGCAGCCCAAGGACTTGCCCTTCTGCCGACCGGTCACCCGCCAGGAGGCGATTGCAGTGTAGGTGCACGTAACTGCGAAACAGCATGCTTTTTGGTTGAGAAAGCTCCTGCGCCGCCGTCAGCGCGTCGAGTTGCCGGGCGATCGGCTCCAGCTCGTTCCTTCGAGCAGCGAGCACTCGCGCCAGAGCGTCGCCCCCAGGCTGGATTCTGATCTGCTCCGGATCGCCCAGCAGACCCCGCAACACATCCTTTCGTCGGCGATACTCGTCACCGGCGACGGTGCGCGAACTTACCCTTTCCCGGTACCAGTCAACCCGCTCGTCCTCGCCCGCTCCGAGGCCGGTCAGCAGATCATCGATGCTGAAAACGGCTAGAGACGTCAGATCCATTCCCAAAAGGCCCTCGCGGCTCAGCCGCAGCATCTCAATCACGGTACGACTGTCGGCGCCAAAAACCGCTTCGGCCGCCACTGTGCCGGCCGTCCCACCGTAGCGCTCCAGCTCACGATCATAGGTGTCGAAGCACACCCTGGTGCAGAGCCCGTCAGTGAGGAGTCCGTTCGCCCACGCGCAGACATGGGGCATAAGCTCTCCGATCAGGCGCTCGGAGCGGCCACGGAAGCGAAGCCGGAGATGTGGTTCCGGATCGGCGTATCGCAGGAAGAACCAGTCGTTGGCGGCACCCATCGCAATCGCCTGCTGGCAGAGCTCGGCAACCGGGCCGGTCAGCAGGTCGTCCTCGAAGGCACGCGGGCAATAGAGCTTGGCGAACAGCCAGTCGCTGCCGGGTGGACGCACCCGATCGGCGATTGTGAATGAAGGGGGTAGGTGTGGCGGGAAAGTGGCGGCTTCGGTGGCACCTCGGTCGGGTTGCAGCACCAACGGGATCATCAGCTCGGTGATGAAGCGCCCTTTCGGCCCGCCGACCCACGCGTGTTCGGGCGCCGGCAGCGCCTCTTGCAACAGGAGCTGGGCACCCTCCGCTAACCGGCGAATCTCGGCTCGCAGCTGATCGGCTTGTGCTTCGTCGTCGAGATCCAGTAGCAGCCTGTTATCGCCGAAGCTTAGATAAACGTACCGCGGCACGTGCCAGCGAGCCCGCCACTCGCGGAGCCCCGTCATGAACATGGCCGGGTCGGAGGCCAACTCTTTCCGCGCTCGGGCATCAATGCGCCACTGGGCAGGGCAAAGCACGATTCTTCCTACCTGCACGCGGGGCAAGACCGGAAGTGTGGCTGCCGATCCCCAGTCGAAGGAGCTGAACTGGGCCCTGCCGTCGCGTCTCAAGTCATCGAGGAAACGGCAGACATCCGGGGCCTGCATGTTGTTGAGCATATGGCCGGTGCACGCGAGTACCTCCGCGCCCCGCGCCGGCCAGCGCACGTAGAACCGGCCGCCTCGGGTGCCCACGACCAACTCGTCAAGCGGGATCGTGCGGTCCGGAGGGCGTCCCGGGGTTGTCCCGATGGTGATTTCATAGAGTCGTGGGTGAGGACGGACCGCGACGTTTGCAAAGCGGAATCGATGCGGGAGATAGCCGAGTTCGGTCCACAGGCAGTCCGGATGCTGTGAGGACTCCGCTGTGGCTAGTTCCCGCAAGGCAGTCGTGGCCTCCTCCCCAAGGAGGTCGGCGAACCGACCCAGGTTTCGCCCTGCTGCGATCGCTCCCAGATTGGGGCCCACGACAATTTGGAACCGACCTTTGTCCAGTTCTGTGGCCAACTCCGCAACGACGAAAACCGAGAGATCCAAGGATTGCGGAGCCGTGAAAGCAGTGGGGCTCCAGCTCTCCAACTGGGCCAGCTTCGGCTCGTCGAGCTCGACAACAAGCTGCTTTTCCCGAAGCGCATTCACGCCCAAATCGTACAATGTCTGCTGGCGCAAAGCGGCCTTGCGGGGATCCCCAATGGTGGCTGCGCCATGGAAAGGGGTGGGCGGGCCGAGACCGAAATTCGGGTCCAGCAACTCGAGCAACGGTACCTCGCGCTCGGTTCCGTAGCGGGCCTCGAATGCGCGATGGTAGGCCTCCAGATGCGGGAGACCGGCCGGTAACGGGGTCAGCCTGAGCAGCAGCTCTGCAGCCCGGGCGGCCTCCTCGGAGACTGCCCGGGTGATGCGCGAGCCGCCCAACGTCAAGGCCATATCGACCTGCAAGGACGGTTCGGACGCGGCGGGCTCGTTGGCGTTTGGATTTGTCGTCAGCTGGCGATAGGCAGTCGCCGCCTTCTCGATCGGTAGAGCATCCCACTCTGCCATGCCGGCGAGTGCGGCTTCTAGCCGTTCCAGCAAATCGGGCGCGGCCTGGTTATCGCGCAGACGCCGCGCGACGTAATTCGCCGGGCTCAGCTCGGTTAGGGGTGGGCGCAGATCGGTGAGCAGAAGGGTCTGGCGCCACAGCTCCTCGATCATCTTCTCGACCTTCTCGGTCGTCGCCCCTGGGACGGTCGCTAATTCTGCCAAAAGGCGCTCGTGAGGTATCAGCGTCCGGGCCAGCGCCAGCGCGCGGCGGACGACATTCGATGCACGGGCCGAGACCGCCGGCCCCGGAGCATTGAAGTCGGCCGTCGGGGCGGCTTCGGGTAGAAAGATACGGCCGGCGCTCACGAACGCTCGGGGATTGGCGAGGTAG
The DNA here is from genome assembly GCA_963772295.1 of uncultured Alphaproteobacteria bacterium. Lineage (GTDB taxonomy): Bacteria > Pseudomonadota > Alphaproteobacteria > ATCC43930 > CGMCC-115725 > AP-15. The sequence goes on along the minus strand of CAVYWO010000011.1, from coordinate 389,394 downwards.
CTAAACCGTCTGCGCACCTCCGGTCGGCTTTCCGCCTCCATTACCAGGCGCAGAAGCCACGCCATATCCGGCCGCGTGCGGGTTCGCGGCCGCGTTTCCGCGAGGCTCAGGTCGGTCTCGGAACCCCAACAGGCCAACGCCACTCCGGCAAACAGCCCGTAAGGTGTCGGGCGAGTCGACATGCGGATCAGGTATCGCAGCAGCTTGGCGCCCGCGTCGGGGTCGCCCTCGCCGGAGGCGTCGGCGCGACTGAGAACGTCGTAGAGGTTCCCGCCGCCTACCGCTAATGCAGCGCAGATGAGGGGATCGGCTGGCAGTCGGGCCTCCGGCGCATATTTGCCGTTTGCGCACTCGTCTGCGGGAGGCTGGCCAAGGGCGAGGTATGTCTCGACCGGCAACAGCGGGGCCCGCACCAAGGCCCACTTGAGGGGCTTGTATAGCGGTCGGCGGCGCGCTGCCGATTTGGACGATGTTCCGCGGCTCACTGCGGTCACTTGCACGGCCGTGGGCCGCATCAGGAGAGGAGAAAGGCGCGATCCCACGACGGCTCAACGTCATTAGATGCCGCCAAGAGGGCGAGGAGGACCCCGGGAGCGCCATCCAGCAAGCCGGGCTGGTCGACCCGCGTGCCGCCGGGCTCCCAGTTTCGATAGCCCAGCAGGCTGTCGGGCTCGTAAGCAGACAGCAGCTGGTCGGTGAGATCGGCCGCCGCGTCGGTAAAGACAGGAAGCGCGGTGTCATTGGCAAAGCGCAAGGTGACCTGCAAGAGGCCAGCCACACCGTGACAGAAGGTAGGTGAATCGATTTGACGCGCAGAAACCGGACGCCGATATATGGCCTCCATCGCCTCGATCGCTAGATTGCGCCAGTCAGGCCGACCGCGGGCGACCCCTGCCAGCCACAGCGCGCGAGCTACGCCCGGCACCCCGTAGCACCAGGCGGCACGGCTGGGCCCGTCCATGACGGCGCTGCGGTCAGGTAATCCCTCCTGGGTGAGCGAAATGGCATATGGCCAGTTCACTCCCCACCCGTCATCGGCTCGATGCCCACCAAGCCAGTCCACCACCCGATCCACTACCCCCTCGATGCCTGGGACGCCGATTCCGTGCAACAAAGCCAGGGCCATCACTGCCAGCGGACCTGGGATCCCATGCGCCAGCCCGCAATTGAGATTCCCATGGGGGTACAAGGCCGCCATCTCCTCGTCACCCAACAAATGGGAGGGCGTCCACCAGCGCGGCCTGCTCCTGGTGTCGTTCGCGAGAACAACAAGAGCGCGCAGAGCAGAACTCGAGCGCGGCAAGCGCGCCGGGTTGCTCGCATCGAAGCAGAAGGTATGCGCCGATGCCAGCAAGACCCGAGATCACGTCGAATTGACCGAATGGCATGCCATTCATTGTCGGCCAGGCCAAGCCGTTTGCCTGTGCGGTCACCTGAGGCACGAGAGCATCGTCGAGTGTCGCCAGCAGATTGCGGTAGCGGGTAGCCCCCCGAGACAATAACCACGCGGCGAAGGCGAGACCAGCGAGGCCGCCAAACATAGCCGGTGACAGCTGAGGCAAGCCTTCAGCGGCTACAGCCGCTGTTGTCAGATAATTGTGACCAACTCGATCCCACCCCTCGTCTGCCCAGCAGGCGTCGAGATAGGCGCAGGTCATCGCGATCCCGGCATCACCCTGAGCCAGCGAGGGCGCCAGCCAGCGGACCGCGAGGGGAAAGGCCGTTTGCGTTGGAGCCGCAGCAACGGCGAGCCCGACACGCTGCTGATCCCGCAGACGCCCGGCGAGGTCGCGGACCACACTTGTTGCCGAGCGTGCCAACGCCGGCCGGAGCACCGGCGTCCACGATGACTGACCCATTTCAGCTTTGCGGCGCCAAGCCGGTCACACGCCAGCATGGGTCCGCGGCAGGTCAGCCAACACAGGTTTGCGGACAGGTAGCGCCTTGGCAGGTTATGCAGGTCATCTGCTGACATGCCGTGGCGCAAGTGCCCTGGCAGGTACCGTGTCCGGCGCAGGTTGCACCTGCTGCGCAGGTTGCCTGACCGGGGCAGGTGTTGCAGGTATTGCACTGGGTGTTAGGGCAGGTTGCATGTCCGGCGCAGGTTGCACCTGCTGCGCAGGTTGCCTGACCAGGGCAGGTGTTGCAGGTAGCATGTCCGGGGCAGGTCGCCTCCGTGTGGATGATGCAAGGGGGAGGGGTCGGCAGGGGTTGACAGCCATCCAATGGCGATATCAAGGCCGGGCAGGCTGGTGTTGCGGCCGCGGCAACTGCCGGGCCTGCGGCCCGTGCGCCAAGCCGGATGTCGAGGTCGAACTCGTCGACAGGCTGCGGGCTCCGCGCCCAGATGTAATGAATTGTCGCGTCTCGGTCGACGCTGACTTGGGTCGCCTCTTGGCCGGGAAAAGGTGATTGGTCGGCTGCCACGGCCTCCGAATGCACCATGTCCGACGCCAGGAACTCAGCGTAATAGTCGAGCTTTGTCGTCAGGTAGAGGCGCTGATAGCCCGGCCGGTCGCTGTTGCCCGGCAACCCGACCAGTTCGACAACCCGCTTTGCGGGCCGGGACGGATCGGGTTTGAGCCGCTCTACATACGGGTGCTGGGGAAGTCCTCCCGCAGGGGTGGTCGCTCCGTCATCGTCTCCTCCGCCGGCAGATCGTGCCATCGTTCGCTCCCATCCTTTGAACTTAACTATGTGTTATGCAGGTCGCCGGGTCAATCCGAAACATGGCCGCCTCGCCGGGACTGCGAAAACGAAGTCAAAAACACACGTCGGACACGCGTTTCAGCAACTCGAGCCAGGAGCCGTTGACTCAGCTCCCGACCCGGAAGAGAGGCTCGTCTAAACTGGCGCCGGCCGCGTCTGACCGCCGTGATACCGCTCCAGCTAAACGGAACTTTACCTCCGTCATAGCCGGAAAGTGGCGGCGAGGCTAGCGTTTCGGGGTCGTTCGGCCTTGAATCGTAGTCATGTGATTCTGGCGGAATTGGTTGACAGAGGGGTCAGTTTGTGGCAAGCAAGCGAGCCTCATGTACGTCACGCTCGTCCCAAATCGCGGCTCGCCCCCCGCGATCCTGTTGCGGGAAACCTATCGCGACGGCGGCAAGGTCAAAAACCGCACGCTTGCCAACCTGACCAAATGGAAGCCCGAGAAGATCGCCGCGCTGCGCGCAGTGCTGCGCGACGAGCGGCTGCTGCCCGCTGGCGAGGGTTTCGAGATCCTGCGCTCGCTACCGCACGGCCATATCGCCGCCGCGCTCGGGGTGGCCCGGCGCCTCGGTCTCGACCCGCGCGTCAAGACGGCCGAGCTGATGCCGCCGGGAGCAGCGCGGACCCGGCTCTTGGCGCTGGCCCTGATCGTGGCGCGGCTGATCGATCCCGCCGCCAAATTGGCGACCGCGCGCCGGCTCGACGAGAGGACCGCGAGCCATTCGCTGGGCGCGGTGCTGGGCTTGAGCGTGGTGGCGGTGAATGAACTCTACGCGGCGCTCGACTGGCTGTTGGCGCAGCAGTCCAAGATCGAGGCCAAGCTGGCGCGGCGCCACCTGGGTGAGGGCACCCTGGTGCTCTACGACGTGACCTCGACCTATCTGGAAGGCCGCTGCTGCCCGCTGGCGCAGTTTGGCTACAGCCGCGACGGCAAACCCCACAAATTGCAGATCGTCTTCGGCGTGTTGTGCACCAAAGAGGGCTGTCCGATCGCGGTCGAGGTGTTCGCCGGCAATACCGCCGATCCGAGCACGCTCAAGGTCCAGATCGACAAGCTGCGGCAGCGCTTCGGCTTGCGCCGCGTGGTGCTGGTCGGTGATCGCGGGATGATCACCCAAGCGCGCATCACCGAGGAACTGCAACCGGCCGGGCTCGACTGGATCACCGCGTTGCGCGCCCCTGACATCCAGGTGCTCGCCAAGGATGACGGCCCGTTGCAGCTCTCGCTGTTCGACCAGCGCGATCTGGTCGAGATCGCCAGCCCCGATTATCCAGGCGAGCGCCTGATCGTCTGCCGCAATCCGGCGCTCGCCGAGGAGCGGGCGCGCAAGCGCGGCGAGTTGCTCGACGCCACCGAGCGGGCCTTGCTCGCCATCCAGGCACGGGTGCGCCGCAAGCGCCGGCCGCTCAAGGGAGCCGCGGCGATCGGCGAGGCCGTCGGCGCCGTGCTCAACCGCAAGAAAATGGCCAAGCACTTCACCCGCACCATCACCGACGGTGATTTCGCCTTCGCCCGCAACGATGCCGCGATCGAGACCGAAGCCAGGCTCGACGGCATCTACGTGCTACGCACCCCGGTACCGCAGGCCGAACTCGACGCCGAGGCCACGGTGCGCTCCTATAAGGCCCTCTCGACGGTCGAACGCGCCTTTCGCAGCTGCAAGACCGTCGGCCTCGAAGTGCGGCCCGTCTTCCACTGGAACGAGGATCGCGTCCGCGCCCACGTCTTCTTGTGCCTGCTCGCCTATCACCTCGAATGGCACATGCGGCAAGCGCTGACACCCATCCTCTTTGAGGACCACGATCGCACCGCCGCCCAGGCCCAGCGCCTCTCTCCGGTCGGCAAGGCGCGGGTCTCGCCCGCCGCCCGCCGCAAGGCCGCCGGCAAGCGCACTGACGACGGCTACCCGGTCCACAGCTTCCGCACCCTGCTCGCCGATCTGGCCACCGTCACCCGAAATACGGTACGCTTCGACAAGGGCTTGTGTGCCACCGTGCTGGCCACACCCACCGCCTTCCAACAGCACGCCTTCGACCTGCTCGGGATCGCGCCGGCCGCCGACCTGTAGTCATAAAACCACCGCTCCGTCCCGCGCAAACCCGCGCGATCAGCGGCTTTCGTCGTTTGCCACCGGTAAAGTTCCGGCTAAACGATGTCAGCTTCCCACACGGTAGGGATCGCCGCCCCCGCGAGGAATGACTGCTGTGGGGCAAGTAGCGCCCGAAGCCGCGCGGCCACGCGAGTGACCGCAGCGGGTCGGTTTGAGCCGTTGGCTCGGGGTCGAGGGCGGCCGATGATCTCGACGGGCCGCGAATGGCTTCACCGGGTGGTGAGCTGCCGTTCCCGATTTCCCCGACCTGCGATGCGCGCGCTTCGAAAACGGTCGCTGGCAAGTCGACGGGCCGAGCGATATCGTTGTCCACGAGGGGTTGCCGCTCCTCGGGGCCGAGGATTCCCGCATGGACGTAGCGGCGTGGCTACAGGGTTTGGGCAGCGCTATGCGCCGGCCTTCCGCGACAATGATGTCGACGCCGAGGTTCTGCTGCGGCTAACCGGCGAGGATCTGCGCGAACTCGGGGTTGCCTCGATCGGGCATCGCCGTCGCCTGTTGGACGCGATCGCGGCGCTGGCCGAGGTAGCACCACCCAGGCCTACCCCGGTGCCCGCCGCCGCGGTTACGGAGATACCCACCAGTGCACTGGCTCCTGCCGATGCCGAACGCCGCCAGCTGACGGTGATGTTCTGCGATCTGGTCGGCTCGACGGCGCTGTCGGCGCGGCTCGATCCCGAGGATTTGCGCGAGGTCATCGGCGCGTATCACCGCTGCTGCGCCGATCTCATCACCGAGGCCGGCGGGTTCGTCGCCAAGTACATGGGCGACGGGGTGCTGGCCTATTTCGGCTATCCGCTGGCCCACGAGCATGACGCCGAGCACGCTGTGCAGGCCGGGCTTGCCCTGGTCGAGGCCGCGCCGCAGCTCACGACCGCCGCCGGCGTTCCCTTGCAGGTGCGGGTCGGCATCGCCACCGGGCTTGTCGTGGTCGGCGACCTGATCGGCGCGGGTGCCGCACAGGAGCAGGCGGTCGTCGGCGAGACGCCAAACCTCGCGGCGCGCCTGCAGGCTCTCGCCGAGCCTGACGCCGTCGTCATCGCCGACGGCACGCGACGGCTGCTCGGCAATCTCTTCAAGCTGAAGGACCTCGGGGCCAGGGACCTCAAGGGCATCGCCGGGCCGGCGCGGGCCTGGGCTGCGCTGCGGGCGCGTTCCGTGGGGAGCCGCTTTGACGCCCTGCACACGACCGGCCTGACCGCCCTCGTCGGGCGGGAAGAAGAATCCGAATTGCTGCTTCGGCGCTGGTCCCGGGCAAAGACGGGTGAAGGCCAGGTGGTGCTGCTCTCCGGCGAGGCAGGCATCGGGAAATCGCGGCTCACGGCGGCACTTATGGAACGCCTCGCGGCCGAACCGCACACGCGCTTGCGCTATTTCTGCTCGCCGCCGCGCACGGACAGCGCGTTCCACCCGATCATCGGCCAGATGGAACGCGCCGCCGGACTGGCGTACGACGACAAACCGCAGGCGAAGCTCGACAAGCTCGATGCGCTGCTCGCACAGACCTCGACCTCGCCCGAGGATGCCGCACTCTTCGCCGAGATGCTGTCGCTGCCGAATGACGGACGCTATCCCGCGCTCGATCTGACCCCGGAGCAGCGCCGGCAGGGAACGCTGGAAGCGCTGATGTCGCAACTCGCTGGGTTGGCACGCCGGCAACCGGTGTTGATGATCTTCGAGGACGTGCACTGGATCGACTCCACGAGCCTGGAAGTGCTCGGCCGGACCGTGGACCGCATTAAAACGCTTCCGGCACTGCTCATCCTGACGTTCCGCCCCGAGTTCAACGCGCCGTGGGTGGGACGGTCGCATGTGACGAGCCTGACGCTCAACCGGCTCGGCGAGCGCGAGGCGGCCGCGATCATCGTGCGCCTGGCCGGGAACCAGGCGCTGCCGGCGGATGTGATGGCGGACATCGTCGAGCGCACCGACGGCATTCCGCTGTTCGTCGAGGAGATGACGAAGGCGGTGCTAGAGGCGGAGAGCGAGGGCGCGGCACGGCGCACGGTTGCGGCGGCTCCGTCGCCGGCCTTGGCGGTCCCGGCAAGCTTGCACGCCTCGCTGATGGCGCGGCTCGACCGGCTCGGCCCGGCCAAGGAGGTGGCGCAGATCGGTTCGGCGATCGGCCGGGAGTTCTCGCATGCGCTGCTGGCCTCGGTGGCACGCAAGCCCGAGGCGAAGCTGGGATCGGCGCTCGACCGTCTTGTTCAGGCTGACTTGCTGTCCCGGCAGGGCGTCCCGCCGCAGGCGAGCTACCTCTTCAAGCATGCCCTGGTGCAGGACGCGGCCTATGGCACGCTGCTGCGCGAGCCGCGGCGCGCGCTTCACGCCCGTATCGCCGAAACCCTTGAAGCCAGTTCGCCGAGATCGCGGAGAGTCAGCCCGAGATCCCGGCGCATCACTGCACCGAGGCTGGGCAGATCGAGAAGGCCGCGGGTCTGTGGGGCAAGGCGGGACAGCGGTCACAGGCACGCTCGGCGCTGGTCGAAGCCGCGGCCCAGCTCACCCTTGCCAACGAGCAGATCGCGACCCTGCCCGGCACGGCGGCGTTGCGTCGCGAGCAGATCAAGCTTCAGGTCGCGCTCATCACCCCACTCATGCATGTCAAAGGCTATGCCGCCGCCGAACCCAAGGCGGCTGCCGAGCAGGCACGTTTGCTGATCGAGCAAGCCGAAGCGCTGGGAGAGCCTCCCGAAGATCCGTTGTTGTTGTTCTCGGTCCTCTACGCCTTCTGGGTAGCGAACCAAGTGGCATTCAATGGCGATGCCTGCCGCGATCTCGCGACGCAGTTCCTGGCGCTGGCGGAGAAGCAGAGGGCGACAATCCCACTCATGGTTGGGCATCGCCTGATGGGAACTTCCTTATTCGTTACGGGAGACATCACGGAAGCCCTGGGACCCCTTGGTCAGGCGATCGCGCTTTACGATCCTGCCGAGCATCGTCCGCTGGCGACGCGATTTGGCCAAGACGTTGGGGTGGCAACGTTAGGCTACCGGTCGAGGACTTTGTGGTTGCTTGGCCATCCCGAGGCTGCGCTCAGAGACGCCGACGACGCGCTCAGGAATGCCCGAGAGATAGGTCAGGCCGCCACGCTGATGCACGCTTTATTCCATACCTCGATACCGTATACCCTCTGCGGCAATCGCGCCGCGGCAGCCGCGCAAGCCCAAGAGCTTGTCGCTCTGGCCGAAGAAAAAGGTTCCCTGCTTTGGAAGGCGTACGGAATGGTGAGCCAAGGTTCGGTGCTGGCCCTGACCGGCAGGGCTTCGGACGCGACCGAAATGCTGATCTCCGGGATGGCCGCCCCGCGGACAACAGGAGCGACACTTTGGATGCCATTCTTTTTGCCGCATTTGGCCCGCGCCCATGCGGAGCTCGGGCAATTCGAGGCGGCTTGGCGCTGCATTGGCGAAGCGATGACAGCGGCGGAGACAACCAAGGAAAAGTGGTGCGAGGCGGAGATCCACCGAACCGCCGGCGAAATCGCGCTGATGTCGCCCGAGCCCGACCCGGCGAAAGCGCAGGCGCATTTCGAACGCGCCATCGCCATTGCCCGCGCGCAGAAAGCAAAGTCCTGGGAGCTGCGCTCGGCGATGAGCCTCGCCCGGCTGCGGCGCAATCAGGGCGAACGGCAGCAGGCCCGCGATGTTCTCGCGCCGATCTACGGCTGGTTCACCGAAGGCTTCGATACCGCCGACCTGAAAAAAGCCAAGGCGGTGCTCGACGAACTGACTGAGCCGGCGATTGCCGCAGAGGGGTGAGTAATTACAAATCAGCGGCTCCACAGGCGTATTCCACGGGGCGCCGCTTCGGCGCCGCGTGGGAAGCCGGTGAGGCGAGCATGCCACCTCAGGGTTGGTTGCGATCGTCTCCGGCTTCGATTTGGCTTCGACCTCGGACGTGGCAGCCTCAGCGCGCGACGGCGAGCACGATCGATGACAGCACGATCATGTAGCCCGCGAAAACGAACAGAGCCGGGTACCAGACGTGGCGCAATAAGCCAAAACGGGCGGCGATCCGGCCCAACCAAATTGTGACAAGCCAGGCGGCAACCATGATCACCGAGATCAGCGCGACATAGACGCCAGACAGGTTGATCTCGGTAAACCTCACCCGGGCGTCCCCTCGTCGAAAAAAGAGGCATGTTGGGTGAGCGCCTCCGAGAGCGCAAGGATCAGGCCGCGCGCCCGAAGCGCGGCGGTACCCGGACGAGAGGTGAGCGCGGCGTCGAGATCGGCGAGCCTTGCGGTCGCCACAGCGCTGTCGCCGCCCGCGACCGCCCCGAGCGCCGCGTCGAGGCCAGGGGCTCGGATCGAACCGGCGACAGATGCGGCGCAGCTGGATGATCTCGGTACCGACCAAGAACGCCGCCATCAGCTGCGAGCGCTGCAACGTTTGCGCCTGATCCGGCAGCGCCGCGAACCGGCCATACATGCGGCCCTCCCAACCCTCGGGCGTCCGCGGGATAGGACCCGTCGCCAGGCGCCGCAGATCGCGCAATGTCGACGCCAGCAACCGGCGCGTCCGAAACGCGGGGGATAGCGGCGGTATCAAACGATACGAAATGACCCCGGCACCCACGCCTGCGATGATCGCCAACGCGCCATTGTAAAATTGCGCGGTGTCGTAGGTCATAGGGTTGGCGGGCGCGAGAAGCGGTATGAAGGGCGCCACGATTTCAGTGAAAATGGCCGGTTGCCACTGCAAGGCGAGAAATGCACCCACCGGCACCAGAGCGATACCGATTACCAGGCTGAAAACGGCGAAGGTCTCGACGTTCGGCAGCACCGCGAAATCAAGAGTTGCGGCAATCGCTACGGTCAGGATGCTGCCGATCATGAAGCCGACTGCGGCGCCGTAAGCTTGATCGGCTCGCGGTGCGAGCAGGATGACGATAATTGCGGCGAAGGTAATCGAATTCGTACCGTCGGCCCATGCGGTCACTATCCAGAAAAGCTCAGCGGCGCCGATCACGACGAATGCCCGCCCGAAATTGACGAGGGGAGGAAGCCAATCGGCTATGCGAAGGCGACGCACGCCGAGACTGCGCGGCACCGGTCGGGCAGGATCGGCTATGAGCAATGCCAGCGCATCGAGGGCGCGCGAGATTCCGGCCAGCACTTCAGCCGTCTGATCGGCGAGCAGCCGCAGCGACGGTGTGCCCGCCCGCAGGGCAATCAACCTGCGCACCGCTGCGTCGCATAGCCGAAGCAGGCGGGTCGGGTCGGCGATCCAGCGTGTCGCCTCGTCTTGTTCAGGCCCGAGGCAAAGTTCCTCCGGCACCCGTGCGAGCACCGTCGCCGCCTCTTCACGAGCCCGCTGATCCGGCGCTCGCGCCAGCAGAACCGCCGCCGTGCGCCAGCCGCCGAGGGCATCGAGCAAACCGTCCAAGGCATTCTGCAAGACGGGCGAGTAGTAGCGGAGTTGCGCGGATTTGCCGAGCGCCTCGTCGATGACCGGGTCGAGCAGGATGACACGGCGGACGAGCTCGCGCCGGACCGTCTGGGTGCCTTCAAATTCGCCGCCGGCGGTGGCCAACGTGCCGATGAAGCGGGTGCCAATCTCGGCCGAAATGGCGGCGATGAGGGTGGCGAGCCGGCGCCGGGCGCCGCCCAAATCGGTCAAGGCGAGAATAATGCCGGCGCAGACGATGCCGATGATGATCTCGCTGGCGCGGTTCACGGCCAGCATGAAGGCCTGCCCGTTCAGGCCCCCGACGGCGCCGAGCTGGTCGCTGGCGATGATCGCCGCCGTATAACCGGCAAGTGCCGCGGCATAGGCCGCGAAATTGCGCAGCAGCGTGGCGACGAGCGCGGATGCGGCCCCCCACAGCGCCAGGGTCACCAGAAAGGCGATGCGGTCCTGCGGGAAGCAGGCGGTCATCACCACGATCGCTACTGCGCCCACCACGGTGCCGATCATGCGAAACCAGCCCTTGCGCAGCGAGGCCCCGAGATGGGGCTGACAGACGATGGCCGCGGTCGTCCCGGCCCAGGACGGGGTGTCGAGTTCGAGCCAGAACGCGACGTAGAGCGCGAGGCACACCAAAGCCCATAGCCGCAGGCCGAAGAGCAACGGCGGCCCCGCTGCCCGGAGCAGCTCTTTGAGCTGCCGTAAGTCAACGATCGCAGCTGACCGCGATCGCCAAGCACCTGCCCGGATCATCGACATCAACCGCATGACACCTCTGAGTTGGATACAGAACGGGATGTGGCTGCAACGGTCGATGGGCTAGCGAGCAAAGGAAACGGAGCCGTCTCGTTTCGCTGTTGGAAGCTGAGTGCGAGAGCGGCAGCCGATGTTTGGCGACCAACGGCATCCGCTTTGGGTCAAGGACGGCCCGATCTTTCGCAAGCACGCTCAAGGCCCAAAGGCCCGCTGTCGGATCAGGTAGCGGACGCCCCGAACTCGCGCGGCCAATGTCGCAAATTGGGTCGACTGCGGCGGTTTGAGCGAGGCCCGGAGAACGTCGGCTCTTGGCACTTAAGGGTGCAGCGGACATACCAGCGCGCAGCCCGTTCATGCTTCGTAAGCGTGGCCCCCGCCCCACGCCCTTAGCTGTTGACTGCGGGCTGAGCCTTTGAGGCTTTCCACGCCCAGGGAAGCAGGGCGGCGAGGTCGTTGGCTTTGGTCTTGCCGGAGACGATGCGTTCGAGGACATCGCGCAGATAAGCGAACGGCTCGACGTCGTTGAGTTTTGCCGTCTGGATCAGCGAGGCGAGGGTCGCCCAGCACGCAGCGCCGCCGTCGGAGCCGGCGAACAAGTGATTTTTGCAGCCGAGCTTGAGTGGCCGGATGCTGCGCTCGACAGTGTTGGTGTCGGTCTCGATGCTGCCGTCATCGAGGAAAAGGACGAGCCCCTGCCAATGCCGCAACGCGTAGCGGATGGCGCCGGCCAGTGCCGATTTGGCCGATATCCGTGCGAGCTCCGCTTCGAGCCAGGTCTTCAGTCTTTCGACCAAGGGCTTGGTTTCGGCCTGCCGGAGGCGCCGCCGCTCGTCGGGCGGTCGGCCGCGGATGCGCGCTTCGATGGCGTAGATCTCGGCGATGCGGCGCAACGCCTCGGCCGCGATCGGTGAATTGGTCGCCTGATGAAAGTCGTAGAACTTGCGCCGCACATGCGCCCAGCAGAACGCCAACTTGACGGTGCCCTTTGGGCGATCCCCGGCAATCCGGTCGAAGCCGGTGTAGCCGTCCACCTGCAATACTCCGGCGAATTCGGCGAGGTGGTTGCGCGGATGCGCCCCCTGGCGGTTCTCGCTGTAGACGTAGGCGACCGCCGGCGGTGCCGGCCCGCCCCATGGCCGATCGTCACGGGCATAGGCCCACAGCCGCCCGGTCTTGGTGCGCCCGCGCCCGGGATCGAGCACCGGCACCGGCGTGTCGTCGGCGAAGATCTTGGGTGAAGAGAGGATCGTGCCGAGCAGCAATTCCGCCAGCGGCCGCAGCCACCAGCAGGCGCTTCCGACCCAATTCGCCAGGGTCGAACGGTCGAGATCGATGCCGTGGCGGGCGAAGATCTGCGCCTGGCGGTAGAGCGGCAGGTGGTCGCAGTACTTCGCCACCAGCACCTGCGCCAGCACCGCCTCGGTGGCGATGCCGCCGGTCAGCGGCCGTTCCGGTGCCGGCGCCTGCACCACCGCGCTCTCACAGCCGCGGCAACCATAGCGCGGGCGCCGGATCACTTTGACCCGGTATTGTGCCGGCACGATGTCGAGCATCTCCGACACGTCCTCGCCGATCACATGCAGCGGTCCGCCGCAGCACGGGCAGCTCTTGTCGGCGATATCAACGATCACCTCGTAGCGCGGCAAATGCGGCCGCAGCGCACCGCGGTTGCGTTGCGCCGGTTGGCGTACCCCAGGCGCCTTCGTTGCCGCCGGTGCTGGTGCCTGTGCGGTCCCGAGCGACTGCTCGACTTCCTCGAGCCCTAGCTGCAGCTGATCCGGATCGAGCGTCTCCGAGCGCCGCCCGTATTGCGCGCGCAGCAGCTGCCGGATCATCAGTCGCAGCTTGTCGATCTCGGCAGCCGCCGTATCGCGCTCCACCTGGACCGCGTCCCGCTCGGCACGCAAGTTGTCGCGCTCCGCCCGCAGCCGCTCGACAGCGCTCGCCTGGTCTTCCAGCAGAGCCGTCACCGCCGCCAGCTGAGCCTGAAGCTGGACAGGATTTTGTAGGGGTACGCCGGTACCGAGCAGCATGTGGTGCTTGTACCGGGATCGTCGGTAATACGATACAACCGTCTGGTCAGCCCGCCAGGATTGGCGCAATCACTGGCTTCGGCCGTACTCGCGACCACTCCAGACCCTCGAGCAGCAAGCCCAGTTGGCCGGCGCTCAGGCGAATCGTCCCGTCCACAATCGGTGGCCACACGAAGCGGTCCTTCTCCAGCCGCTTATGGAACAGGCACAGCCCGGTGCCGTCCCAATAAAGGATCTTCACCCGATCGGCCCGCTTGGCGCGAAACACGAAGAGGTCGCCAGAAAACGGGCTCTCATGCAGCGCTTGCTGCACCATCGCCGCCAGACCGTCCAGGCCGTTGCGGAAATCCACCGGCCGGCTGGCCACCATGATCCGCACCCCGGCGGCGGGCGAGATCATGCCAGCTCTCGTACGACCTGCAGCACCCGACGCAATTCGCCGGCATCAAAGCCAGCACTCGGCCGGATCGTGACCCCACCGCAGATCAGTTCGATCCGCCCCGCCTCGCCGCCCGCGGCGGCAATCGCCACCGGAACAAAGCTGGCCGAGCCGGTATCGCTCTGCGCCATGCCGCCGCGAAATTGCCGCCGCCACGTGAAAATCTGATTGCGGTGCAGCCCGTAGCGCAGCGCGACTGCTGTCCCGCTCGCCCCCGGCGCGTAGCTCTCGGCGACAATTCGCGCCTTCTCTGCCGCCGTCCAGCGCCGGCGGCGCGCCACCCCGGTGATCACTTCGACGCGTCGGAAAGTGTCGCGTTCCGTTTGCAAACTACTGGGCAAACCGTCCATGCCAGGGCCTCCGTTCAAGGCCCCCATCATCCCACCCGCTTCACCCCCGGCAAGGTGGGGCCAACGCGACGCTTACCATGCTTCGTCCAAGATGTCGTACACTCAGAGCACTTGTCGTGTAGTGACCCCAACTTCATGCGGACGCTGGCGATGCCGAAGATGGCGGAGCAGTGGTCGCTGACCAGCCTGCGCGAGAAGTTGATCAAGATCGGCGCCAAGGTTATCAGCCACGGGCGCTACGTCACATTCCAGATGGCCGAGGTCGCCGTGCCGCGCCAGATGTTCGCGGACATCCTGGCGCTGATTGCCCGGCTCCGGGCGCCGCCCGCGCCGGCATGAGCGGAAAGGTCAAGGTGTCGGGGGCGCCAGCGGGAAAGCCGTGCCTCGGTTCCGGCAAAGCGGTGCGACTCAACGTTTCGGTGCCCGTCAATCGCCAGCTTCGATCGCCTCTTGCCGACCCTTGGCGCGATTTGCCGTTGCCCGAGCCGGTCAGAGGCGCGATCCTCGGTCCAAAATCGCTGGTATCTGGCGAATGTCGGCTTAATTCGGTTTGCCCTCTAGCCGGAACTTCCCGGAGAAAACGCCTTAAGCACTTGATAATGCTGAAGATCGAGCTTAGGCCGTACCCATGTACGGGTGCCATCTGCGCCGAAATCTTGACTGGAGCTCAACTGTGCGGTACTCTCTCCACGATTTCGACGGCGAGAGAACTACTGTACCCAGTAGGAAGCGGGGGTGATTACTTAAGCCATTGAAATCGCTTAAGAGCCCGCGGTGCATGCCGGGGAAGTTCCGTCTAGCGGGGCCTGTAGCTCCTTGATGCCACGCCTGATTCGCATCCACACGCGCTGCCCCTCGATGTCGCCGCGATTGAGCATCGCGTCGGCCATCCGCGCAGCTTCGAGATCCGCATCGGCACCATGCCGACCGATCAGGAGGTTCGCGGCGCGCCAAATGTCGAGGTTGGGATCACCCGTTAGGGTACAAATCATGCCGATGGTTCCTTGATGGACGACGGAGCCGCGCAAAGCAACTTTAGTCGATCGGGAGATGGTGTACCCGGATTTAAGGGGGCGGCCTTTGCCGGCCGCCGCCGGCCGTGCCGAGGGAGACAGGGAGAAGGAAAATGCAGAGAAGTGCTAAGTTGATCGGTCGCGCGGCGCTGCTTTCTGGCGTCGTCTTGACCGCAAGCGACAGGAATATCAATGCGCACGATGACGCTGGGATGGTCACCAACATCGCGGGCTACTACATGGCGAGTACACAGGCGTCATGTCCTTCTCTTGGTCCCGAGGGCCTTTGCACTGCAATTTTCCCTCCAGCACCGAGTAGTCACACCCTTATCATTTCACATGTCTCTTGCGGAATATACGCAACGCCTCAGGTTCCATTCGTGTTAGATTTAACAACTCCAAAACAGACGACTTACTTGGCAAATGTGACGGATGCAATGGGTGTCGAATATAATGGCACAGGTTACTACGAAGCGACTTTCTCGGTAGAGAGCGTGTACGGGTCTGGACAACAACCTTCCGTGAAAGCGATTATCCTTGCAACTTCGTCATCGTTGCTCATGCAATGCACGATTGCGGGCCAACTTAAATGACCCCCGACCGCACCCACTACGCGCCCACGTGAACGCCGCGGGCGATCGCCCAGCCGCGCCGCGGCCGCTCGCTTAGCCGGGCTCCCCCCGCCCATCGTCGGGTCCTCTTTTCGAGGCCGCCTTCCGATCGCGCGCCGGAGGGGTCCCAGCCGTCGGGGTCCCGGCCGCTGCGTCACCTTGAGACCGGGCACAGCCGCGCGAGGAGGGGTCGCGCGCGGACGAAGGCCGGGCCTTGACGGGCGTGCACGCTGCGACGGCGGTATGCAGATCGGCGATCGTGACCAGGCCGGAGGCGACACAAAGCTCGGTCCACAGCCGGCACCCGGAATGGAACATCGTGCGGCATGCGGCACAGCAAAAACGCTGCGGCGACCCGCCGGTGGTGCGGGCATGGAACAGGCGCTGGCACCAGAGGCAAGCCGTGGCGCAACTGTTCATGACGCTTCGTGGCTCTCGTACTCGGCGATCAGGGCGAGCGCCGCGCCGATCGGCGACGCGGCCCGCTCAGCCGGACCGTCGAGCGTTTCAGGCAGGCGGCTGACGCTCTTGCGCAACGCCGCGGCCGGAATGCCGTGCTGTAACGCGATGCTGATGACGACCGCGGCGTCGCCCAGGATTGCGTCGAGCGCTGAGCCGGTCTTGCCAGCGGAAAGGAACAGTTCCACCGGACGGCCGGTCTCGTCGAACCCGACCATCGCCGCGAGGCGGTGGCCGCCGACTTCGATCTCAGTCGTTTCGGAGCGGCGGCGGTTCGGCAGCCGGCGGCGCATCATGGGACCAGTTCCCAGGCCAGCGCGCGTCCGGGCTCGGCGGGCCGGCGCCGCCAGGTCTGCCGCGCGCGCGTCCGGGTCTCGATCGTCGCCGTGTTCTCGGACAGCGCGACGAGGCGGTCGCCGTCGATCAACCAGAGCAAACCGTATTGGTCTATCCGGCCGAATGGCTTCTCTCGGTCACAGCCGAACAGGTCAAACGCTCCCCAACCGAGCCTCGCGGCTTGCGCTGCAAACCCGCTGTCGAGGAAGCGGCCGACATCGTCGACAAAGCGCCGCCAACGGCGCGGCGGCACGTCCGCGGGCGCGCGAGTGCAGTCGAGCCGGGCGAAGCCCTCGGCCCAGGCGCGCGGAACGCCACCGTCATGCTCGCCGATCGCAGCGCGCTCATCCCCGGGTTCGGGCCAGGCCTCGTGCGCACGCGCGGGGGGTGTTCCAGAGTGATGAGCATCTTCGGCGGTCGGTCCTTCGGGGGGCCGCAGAATTCCTGGTTCTCGTCGAAGATGCTCATGATCTCGATCCGGATGAGCATCTTCGACCTGGGGACCAGGAAGGTGCTCATCATCTTTGCCGAGACCGACATCCTCAGCGCCGCGTCGAAGGTGCCCATCGTTCCCGGCAGCATGGGCTTCTTCGGTCAGAATTGCCCGTTCCGCCTGACGATACTCATCGACGAATTCGCCACCGCCGCTCGGCTTCACAGGCCAATGATGCTCGTTGTCGCACGCGCCCGTCGTCGTGTCGGAATGAGCATCTTCGACGCCGCGGGAGGGGCTGTTTTGCCGAAGATGCTCATCGAAAGTGCTCAGATGAGCATCTTCGACGGAACCCAAGGATTCCGAGGCTTTCTGAACTTCGGGCGCCCGAAGATGCTCATCGTCCTCCACCGCCCCGCGCGCGTGCGCGCGCGAGCTGAGCATTTCCGCCAGCTCGACCTTCGCCTTCCGGGCCTCTTCGATCAGCAGCCTCGGCACCGGGCGTCGGCCGGCGTGAACAACAACCCGGTCACCGCGACACTCGACGCGAGCGCCGATCGCGGTTAGTCGGCCCAGGATCGCCGATGCTGCGGTCACAGCTCCACCTCTGCCTCCGGGGATAAGTCGCCGCCGAGGGACCACACCCACCCGCCGGACCACCCGCTTTTTTCCCTTGTGACGCCGAGTTCGTCGGCGGCGCGTCGCACCGTCGCCCAGGCGTGCCCGGCCGCCAACGCTGCCGCCTGCACCTCGGTCTGCGCCCGCGGCCCAGCTGCGAGCAGCTCGCCGAGCCATTCCATCGCGGCGTCGAGCTTGGGGCGCTCCGCGCGATTTCCGCCGGCCGCGGCGAGCGCTTCGTCCGCCGAGATCGTCACCTCCTCGGGCTCCCATTCCACGCGGCAGGTCGCGATGCGGTAGTCGCCGAGCCAGTACGGCACGACCCGGTAGGCATACCCGGTGCTGTCGATCCCGAGATTGTTTTTCGCCGGCAGGAGCAGCCGGCGGCCACGGGCATTGGGGTCGGAGATGACCAAGTAGACGGCACGTGCCGCAGCGACGAAGGCCAGCGAGCCGGAGACCTGCAGGATCGCGTCGCCTTCGATCGATTTCCGGAGGTGCGAAACTGCTAGAGCAGCGGCGCGGCGGCGAGCTGCCAACTCGGCGAACGGCGCCAGTACCGCTCGCACCTCCGCGTTGTGATGAGAGTTGATCTCGCCGCCGAGATAGGCAGTGATCGGATCGATGTCGATCAGCGCGACGTCGCCAATGTCGTCGAGTACTGAAGCGAGGCGGGTAAGATCGTCCTGCAGACTAAATGCGCGCGGACCGCCATCTGGCCTGCGCACCGCCCCGACGATGTAGCAGCGCGTCAGATCGGCGCCGGCCGCCTCCAGGCGCGGCCGGATAGTGTCCTCGGGGTCGTCCTCGGCGGACAAGATTAAGGCAGAGCCGCGCTCGGCGTCAGTGCCGTCTGGCCACCGGCCGCCGGTCGTCACGGTCGCCACGAAGTCGAGCGCGACCTGGGATTTGCCAAGCCCTGGATGCCCGGCCAGAACTGTCAATTTGCCGCGAGCGATTCGGCCCGGCCACAGCCACTTAACGGGCTGCGGCTGAATATCGGACGCCCGCCGCAGCTCGAGGTCGGGAGGCAGGTCGCCCATGCCGATGCGGCGCAAGCCGTCGGCGCCGTCAGGCGGCACCGCGCACCTCTGCGCCGGCGGATAACAAGCAGTCGTTTGCGTCCTCACCGACACGTGGCGACATGTAGACGCGCGCTTGTCGGCCCTCGGTACGCCATCGAGCCGCTGCCTTACGGGCTGCCTGCTCGCCGGCGCCGTTCGCGTCATTGTCGGCGACGATAATCACAGCGCGGACGATGGCCGGTAGCACAAGCGCGACCAGCCCCGACGTGCTGAGTGCTGCCCAAGCGGGCATCGCCGTGGCCTGCATCGCCGCGAGGCAGGTTTCGATGCCCTCGCCGACGACTAACGTCTCGGCGGCCGGCGCGAGACGGACCGCCCCGCCGGCTACCGGACCCGTAAATAGCCGCGGCGGATCGAGTGACGCCTTGGTGGAGCCGTCGATTGCTAGAAAGGTTCGACTGACGCCGACGAAACCGTGCTCGACATGTTCTACAGCTGCCACCATGACCGGCCGCTGATCGCGGGAAGGCCCGTGCCAACCGTAAGCCGTGAACATCCCGATGAACCGTATCGATGGCGGCACCGGGATTTCGATACCGCGAGACCGCAAATAACGCGCGACGACGGTTCCACTCGCGGGGAGCGCGGATTGCCACATGTCGCGCGCCAAGTTGACACGCTGCCTTCGATCGGCCGTTTCGGCTTCGCGCCGTCGCTGCTCCTCCGCGGGATCGGGCAGCTCGGTGGCGTCGTCGGCGTTGTCGTCATGCAAGCTGCGCCGCCGTAACTCGGCGAGCACTTCACGCGGCAGGCACCCGGCCCAGCAACGGACGATCAGTCCTCGGTCGCCATCGCGCAACGCCAGGGTAGCGCCGGGCGAGCCGTGCGCCGGACAGCGGCAGCGCCACCATGTGCCAGATCGGTACGCACCGCCAAGCGCGCGGGCAATCTCGCCCGCGGTCATCGGCGTGCTCCCGACCGAGCGCGCCGCTGTCGGGATCCTTCAGTCAACTCAAGCGGCGGACCGCCATTCTGCCCAACTCCGGCCCGATCGGTCAGCTTCGCCGGCAGAGCGTCGCCTACATTGCTCGGCACCGAGGAAAGCACGGGCGCCGGCCTCGGACCGCCGGTAGTGCTCGCACGGGGTAAGGGGGAGATCGGCGGAGCCGCGGCGAGCCACGCCTCGAAATCGGCTCGCAGAATCCGAGTCAGTCGCCCAAGCTTGCGGGCGATCAAGCGGCCGGCGCGAATTTCCCCGTAAACGAAGGACCGGCCTGTCTTGGAACGCCGGCACACCGTGGGGATGTCGAGGGCGTCGAGATCGTCGCCGCCGCCCGACGCGCTAAGAGGCATTTGGGACGGACCTCCGAGAGGCCGATCCCACCGCGGCACGCGAGGCTATCGGGTGTTCGCTCTCCCGGCCCGGGAGAACACGACAGGCTTATGTAGCCGATCGCAGCCGGCCGCGCAACGCTATTTCCGGCGTGATCTCGTCTGCCGAGGTCCGGCGTCGCCCGCAGCCATCCAACCATGGCTTTTTGGGAAAATTTTGGGAAGTTCGAGCGCCGCTTGTCTCAAGCTAATGATATTAATGGCGTCCCCAAGGGGATTCGAACCCCTGTTGCCGCCGTGAAAGGGCGATGTCCTAGGCCTCTAGACGATGGGGACAAAGCGGTCGCTGCGCAGCATCTAAAGCGGCCGGGGACGGAAATCAACCGGCCGACCGCGCCGCGGCGGCCGGCAAGCCACTCCTTGCCCTTGTTCGGGCCCGCCCGCGTTGTTTGGGTCTTCTCCGGCTCGGATGATCAGGAGCACGAAACGACGCGCGAGATATCGATCGCGCCGATCATGGCGACCGCCGGCGAACGGCTGGCCCGGCTTTGAGGGCGGCTGCGGGCGCTCATAACCAGCATCGCCCATCCGCTCTTCGGCGATTTGCAGGCGCGTTGGCCCGCGGCTCCGACAATCGCCGCGCCGGTGGGCCAGCCCGGCACGGCTTGCGACGAGCGTCGGGCCGACGATCAAGGCGAATTGATGCCGACGAGCATCGGCAACTCGGCGAGCGAGCGGATTTCCCGGTCGGGTCTGCCCGGCAGCCGCTCCGGCCGCTGAGCGTAGCGGTTGCACCAGACGACCCGCATCCCGAATGCGGCGGCGGCATGGGCGTCCCAGGCATTCGAAGAGATCAAGGCGATGGCGCCGGCGGCGAGGCCGAGCCGCTCGCAGGCGAGGCGATAGACGCTGGGGTGCGGCTTGTAGACGCCGACCGCCTCGACCGACAGCACCGCGTCGAAAGCGCCGCCAAGCCCGGCATTCTCGACCGCGGCGGCGAGCATTTGGGGGGTGCCGTTTGACAGGATCGCCAACCTGAGACCGGCGCCGCGCAATCGGCGCAGCACCGGCGTCACTTCCGGGAACGCGTCGAGCACCCGATAGAGCTGCAGCAGCCGCTCGCGCAGACCCTTGTCGCTCAGGGCCAAACTTTCCAGCGCGAAATCGAGCGCGTCTTGCGTCACCAGCCAGAAATCGGCGTGACGCCCCTGCGCCGCGCGCAGCCAGGTGTATTGCAGCTGCTTGTCGCGCCACAGCGCCGCCAGCCGCTCCGCCTCCCCGCCGAGCGCGTCGCGGCAGCGCGCGGCGGCGGCGGCGACATCGAACAAGGTGCCGTAGGCGTCGAAGACGCAGGCGCGGATCCCCGCAAGCGGTTCGGCGGTCATCCGGCACCGCCCCCGGCTCGGGCCCGGAGAGGGCGGGGCGGCGGCTTCGGCCAGCGCCGGGCGGCGCGCGGCAGCACCTCCTCGATCAGCCGGCGCGACTGCGCCAGCATCTCGTCGTCGCCGCGCGCCGCCGGGCGCAGAATGAACTTCGAGATGCCGGCCGCGACGTAGAGTGCGATGCGCTCGACGATCGCCTCGGCGTCGCCGATGACGAAATGCCGCAGCGGGTCGCGGCCGGTGCGCCGGCGATAGGCGTCGAACAATCCTTCGAGCGCCGCGTCGTCGGCCCGGCCGAAGCGGAACGGAATGCCGGCGCCGAAATGATCGTCGTCGATGGCCCGGCCGGCGGCCGCGGCCGCCTCGCGGATCTGGGCCACGACCAGCCCCGCCTCGGGCGGCGTCTCGCCGCCCGCCTGCCAGCCGGTGCCGAAGCGGGCGGTGCGGCGAATTGCGGCTGCCGACGAGCCGCCGATCCACATCGGCAGATCGGGCTGCACCGGTTTCGGCGAGATCGAGGCGCCCGCCAGATGAAAATGGACGCCGCCGAAATCGACCTTGTCCTCGCGCCACAGCCGGCCGATGATCTCCAGCGCCTCGTCGGTCTTGCGGCCGCGCGTGCCGGTGTCGAGATTGAGGGCCCGCCATTCGGGGGCGAGCGGACTGCCGATGCCGAAGGCCGGCAGCAGCCGCCCTTCCGACAGGACGTCGATCGTGGCGCATTGCTTGGCGAGCAGGACCGGGTCGCGAAACGCGACCGAAACGACGTTGACGCCGAACTTGATCCGGCGGGTGCGGCCGGCGAGCGCGGCCATGACGCTCATGCATTCGAGGATCGGCTCATGACTGACGATGCGGTCGGTCTGCCACAGCGAGTCGACGCCGCCCTGTTCGCACAGATCGACCCACCGCCAGAAGCCGCCGGCCCCGCGGAATGGAAACTCCATCAGGCCGAGCCCGATGGCGACAGTCCTCGACATTCGCTCCCCCGCGAAGGTTGCGCTGCGGCCGCGGCCGGCGAGAAGGCGGCGCCGATGAGCAGGCCCGGCCGGCCCCGCGATGATGCGATGCCGGCGCCGCCGGGCGCAACTCCGGCGCGGCGCATCGGGGCCGCGGCATGACCGGCGAGCCCGGGCGCCGGGTGCCGGTCTGGGATCTGCCGACGCGCCTCTTCCACTGGCTCGTCGTGGCGCTGGTGGCGGCGGCCTATCTCTCCTGGCGGCTCAATTGGATGGATTGGCACGCCTGGTTTGGCGAAGCGTTGCTGGCGCTGGTCCTGTGGCGTCTCTTATGGGGGTTCTTCGGCAGCGACACCTCGCGCTTCGCGCGCTTTCTCGCCTCGCCGCGCGCCGCCTGGCACCATCTGGCGCAGATCCGGCGGCGCGAAGCCGACCGCGAACCCGGCCACAACCCGGCCGGCGGCTGGATGGTGCTGGTGCTGCTCGCCCTCCTGCTTGGCGAGACCCTGACCGGGATCTATGTCGGCAACGACGTCGCCGACGAGGGGCCGCTGACCGAGCTGACCCCGGCGCCGATCGCGAACCTGATCACCGCGCTGCACCGGCTGTTGTGGCAGGCGCTGCTGGCGGCGGTGGTCCTCCACCTGCTGGCGATCTTCATCTATTTCGCGGTCAAGCGGCACAATCTCTTGTTGCCGATGGTGACCGGCCGCAAGCGGCTGCCCGACAGCGTGCCGCCCCCGCGGATGGCCAGCATGGCGCGCGCGCTCGCCGCGCTGCTGTGCGCCGCCGCAGCGGCGACGGCGCTCGCCAGCCTGATCTGAGCGGTGCCTCAGCCGCCGGGCGGCATCACCTGACCGCGCAGCTCGCCGGCCGGATGGTCCTTGCTGTGCAGATTGACGTACCAGTCGCCTGCCTTGAGCTGCGCCACCTGCTGCGGGGTCAGTTTCGCCGATCCGCTGAATGGGCTTGTCGGCGCGGCGCCGCGGGCGCTCAGCCAGATCACCGGCGGACCGTTCTTGCCGACCGCGCCGTGATGAATATGCGCCATCGTGGCCGGGCTCGACAGGCCGCTGTAGGTGATCGACCAGGTGAGGACGCGGGTCGCCGGATCGAAGGTGAAGTTGGCGGTGCCGCTGCCCGGGCTGGTCACGGCCGGAACCTGCTGGGCGCCCGACAGCGCGACGGAGAGGGATTGCGGGGCGGCCTGGGCCAGGCCAATCGCCGCCGCCGCCGATACCACGCCGCCCAAGACCAGTACCGCCCGCCGAGACATCGTCTTGTCCACATTTTCCTCCCGTGATTGCCGATGGCGCCGTTGCCGATGGATCATAGAGCGGGCCGCGGCGCTTGGCCAGAGCCTGGAGCGTTGACCCCGATCGCGTTCCCTTTGAAAACGGGCGCTGCCACCCATAGATTACCGGCCCACCGGAATGGAGAGCTGCCGATGCGGGTGTTCGCGACCGTGCCGCAAGAGGATCTGCGCCGGGTTGCGGCCGTGGCGCAGGCGATCGAGGCCGAGGGTTACGACGGCATCGTCGCGATGGAGAACAAGCACGACCCGTTTCTGGCTCTGGCGGTCGCCGGGGCCGCGACCCGGCGCGTCGAACTGCACACCGGCGTCGCCATTGCCTTTGCCCGCACCCCGATGGCGGTCGCCGAAGTCGGCTGGGATCTCGCCGGCTCGACCGGCGGGCGCTTCGTCCTGGGTCTGGGATCGCAGGTGCGGGCCCATAACGAGCGCCGCTTTTCGGTGCCATGGACGCCGCCGGCGCCGCGCATGCGCGAATATGTGCGGGTGTTGCGCGCCATCTGGGATTGCTGGAAGACCGGGGAAAGGCCCGGTTTTGAAGGGGAACACTACCGCTTTACGCTGATGACCCCGAACTTCGCCCCCGAGCCGATCGACGCCGCGCCGCCGGCGGTCATGATCGCTGCGGTCGGGCCGGCGATGCTCAAAACCGCCGCTGAAGAATGCGACGGGGTCAAGCTGCACGGCTTTTGCACCCGCAACTATCTGACCGACGCGGTCATGCCGCGTCTTGCCGAGGGCCTGGCCAAGGCCGGGCGGGCGCGCGCGCAATTCGAGATCTCGGGCGGCGGCTTTCTCGCCACCGGGCCGGACGACGCGGCGGTCGCCCGCCGTTTCGAATGGGTGCGCCAGCGCGTCGCGTTTTACGGTTCGACCCCGGCCTATTGCCCGGTGCTGGCGACGCACCGGCTCGAAGACCTCGGCCTCAAGCTCAACGCCCTGGTGCGGCAGGGCAAATGGGGCGAGCTCGCAAACCAGGTACCGGACGATGTCGTCCGCCTGTTTGCCGCGGTCGGGCGGCACGATCAGATCGTTGCCGCGATCCAGGAGCGCTTTGGCGGCCTCGTCGACGCCTTGACCCTGCGCGGGGACGGGGCCGAGGCCGTGCCGCCCGATCTCGTCGCCGATATCCGCCGCCTCCCGCACGCCTTTACCGGCTTTGCGCCGCGGCCATGAGGCCGCTCACGGCCGCGCTTCGCCGGCCGGCAGCAATGCCGGCTCGCCGAGCCGGGCCTTGGCCTTGCGCGCGACGAGGATCACCGCGGCGAGGGTGGCGAGGAGGCCGATGCCGGACAAGAGCCATTCGAGACCGCCGCCGCCATGGCGCGCGGCCTTGCCGAGCACCCCAAGATAGACATAGAGCAGCGAGCCCGGGACGATCCCGATCGCGGTCGCCGCGACATACTGCCAGAGCGGGATCGCGGTCGCGCCAAACAGGTAATTCTGCAGGTTGAACGGCACCGCCGGGCTGAGACGCACCAGGGCCACGATCTTCCAGCCTTCCTCGGCAACCGCCCGGTCGATCGCAAGGAGCCGCGGCCGGCCGACGAAGCAGGCCCGAACCCGATCGCGCAACAGATAGCGCGCCGCGAGAAACGATAATGTGGCGGCGCCGGTCGCCGCGACGAGGACGATCGGCAACGCCCAGAAGCCGTAGACAAAGCCGGCGGCGATCGACAGCGGCCAATCCGGGGCGAGCACCAGGGTCGTTGCGACAAAGAGCAGGGCGAAGACCGCGACACCCCACGGTCCGAGGCCGAGGATCCAGTGCTGAAACGACGTTATCCAATCACCGACCGGGCAGGCGATCGAGGCCGCCAAGCCGCCGGCGAGCACCAGGCCCAGCCCGGCCCAGAGCCATCGCCGCCACCGCCGGCCCGCGCGGACCTCCCGCTCGACGGCCGATCCCCGGCTGCCGCCACTGCCGGTCGGAGCGCCGCCGACGGCGTTGAAAGGTTCTACGTCACGGCACAGCATGCCGTTGGGCCTCGCGCTTTCTTGGTCTGTCCCTCACGGCGTTAGGCCGAGCCGTCCGAGTGCCTCGGGCAGATCCGAAAAATGATCGAGCAGCGCATCGGCGGCAAGCGCTTCGGGGTCGACGCGGGCGTAGCCGTAGCGCATCAGCACGAGCGGCACCGCGGCGGCGCGAGCCGCGGCCGCGTCGATCTCGCTGTCGCCGATCAACGCCGCGCGCCCGTTCTGCCCGCCGAGTTCGCCGATCAGGCCAAAGAGATGGCGCGGATCGGGCTTTCTGACCGCAAACCGGTCGCCACCGGCGACCGCGTCGAACAGCGGCGCGAGGTCGAGACCCTGCAAGACCCCGAGCGTCGCCCGCTGCGGCTTGTTGGTGCAGATGGCGGTGCGGTAGCCGGCGCGGCGCAAGGCCGCCAAAGTTTCGGGCACCCCGGGATAGGGTCGCGTCAGCCGCGTCGCATTCGCCTGGTAGAGCTCGAGGAAGCGTGGCAGCGCCGCCTCGTCGGCGGCGCCGGCTGCACCGCTCGTGGCGAGGGCGCGGGCGACCAGCGCCGGCGCGCCGTCGCCGATCATCCGCCGCACCTGCGCCGGCGACAGCGGCGGCCGACCGCGCTCGCGCAGCATTTCGTTGAGTGCCGTCCGGAGGTCCGGCGCGCTGTCGACGAGAGTGCCGTCGAGGTCGAAGATCAACAGAATATCCGTCATCGCCTGATGACTGTGCGCTGCGACGCCCCGGGGCGCAAACCGTGCGGCATTCTCGGCGGCAATGCGCTGCATCCGGCCGTGGCCAACTCTGCGTTGTTGTGCTATACATTGCAACAAATCTTGTGTTGAGCCGGTGGCGGTGCGGGCGACTATGCCGGCGACCCGTTTTGCCCGTATCAGAGCCAGGGATGCGCCAGCCCCAATTCGCCGCCCTCATTCTCGCCGCCGGCAGCGGCACCCGCATGCGATCCGCGATACCCAAGGTCATGCACCCGGTTGCCGGCCGGCCGATGATCGCGCACG
Source organism: uncultured Alphaproteobacteria bacterium (assembly GCA_963772295.1). GTDB lineage: Bacteria > Pseudomonadota > Alphaproteobacteria > ATCC43930 > CGMCC-115725 > AP-15. Next base: position 363,119 of record CAVYWO010000011.1, on the reverse strand, counting down.
TCGTGGCGGCGCTGGAGCCGTTGCGGCCTGCCGCTACCGTCGCCGTAATCGGCCCGCGGATGGACGAGGTCGCCGGTTTTGTCGCGCCGATCGAGACCGCGGTGCAGGACCCGCCGCTCGGCACCGGCGACGCCGTCCGCGTCGGGCTCGAAGCGCTCCGCGACCGCCTGGCGCCCGAAGGCGAGGTCGACGCGGTGCTGGTGCTCTATGGCGACACCCCGCTGTTGACAAGCGCGAGCCTGGCGCCGCTGCTCGACGAGCAGCGGCGGGCGCCGGCCGCCGTGCTCTTGGCCGGGATGCGGCCCGCGGATCCCAGCCCCTACGGCAGGCTCGTTGCCGCTCCGGACGGCACTATTCACCGCATCGTCGAAGCCGCCGACGCCGGACCGGAGGAGCGGGCGATCGGGCTGGTTTGGGGCGGCCTGATGCTGATCGAGGCGCGGCACGCGCGCCGGCTCGTCTTGGCACTCGACCGCAACAACGCCAAGCGCGAATTCTACCTGACGGGCATCGTCGGGCTGGCGACCGGGAACGGGCTCTCTTGCCGGATGGTCGAGCTGCCGGCGGAGGAGCTGGTCGGGATCAACAGCCGCCTCGAACTCGCCGAAGCCGAGGCGCTGATGCAAACCCGGCTGCGCCGCGCGGCGCTCGCCGGGGGCGCGACACTGGTGGCGCCGGAGACCGTGTTTCTGTGCGCCGACACCCGGCTCGGCCGCGACGTCACGGTCGAGCCGAACGTCGTCTTCGGCCCCGGCGTTACGGTCGGGGAGGGGACGCGCATCCGCGCCTTCTCGCATCTCGAAGGGGCCGCGATCGGCGCCGATTGCATCGTTGGCCCCTATGCCCGGCTGCGCCCGGGTGCCATTCTCGACGCCGCGGTCCATGTCGGCAACTTTGTCGAGGTCAAGGCCGCGCATCTCGGCCGCGGCGCCAAGGCCAACCACCTTTCCTATCTCGGCGACAGCGAGATTGGCGCCGGCACCAATATCGGCGCCGGTACCATCACCTGCAACTACGACGGCGTCGGCAAGCACCGGACGGTGATCGGCAACGGCGTCTTTATCGGCTCGAACACCGCGCTGGTGGCGCCGGTCACGGTTGGCGACCGCGCCATCGTCGCCGCCGGCAGCGTCATCATCCGCGATGTTCCGGCCGACGCGCTGACCGTGGCGCGCGGATGGCAGGTCGACAAGCCGGGTCGCGCCGCCGCGATCCGGGCGCGGCAGCGGAGGCATGACTGATGTGCGGCATTATCGGTATCATCGCCAGGGAGGAGGTGGCGGCAGGGCTGCTCGAAGGGCTGCGCCGGCTCGAATACCGCGGCTATGATTCGGCCGGGATCGCGACCCTGGTCGACGGCCGGATCGAGCGCCGCCGGGCCGAAGGCAAGCTCGGCAACCTCGCCCGGCGGCTCGACCGTGAGCCGGTCCAGGGAGCCATCGGCATCGGCCACACCCGCTGGGCGACGCACGGCCTGCCGACCGAGTCGAACGCCCATCCGATCGCGACCGAACGGGTCGCCGTCGTCCACAATGGGATCATCGAGAATTTCCAGGCCTTGCGGAGCGAGCTCGAAGGCCTCGGCCATGCCTTCCAGACCGAGACCGACACCGAGGCGGTGGCGATCCTGGCGACCCATTGGCTCGAGCAGGGGCGGTCGCCGCAGCAAGCGGTGGCGAAGACCCTGGGCCGGCTCGAGGGCGCCTTTGCCCTGGTCTTCCTGTTCGCCGGCGAGCACGACCTCTTGATCGGCGCGCGCCGCGGCAGCCCGCTGGCGATCGGCTATGGCGACGGCGAGATGTTTCTCGGCTCGGACGCCCTGGCGCTCGGACCCTTGACCCGCCGCATAACCTATCTCGAAGAGGGCGACTGGGCGGTGGTCACGGCGCGCGGGGCGACGATCTTCGACGCCGCGAACAACGAGGTCGAGCGGCCGGTCCGCGCCTCGACCTTGTCGGGTGCCTTGATCGGCAAGGGCAACTACCGCCACTTCATGCAGAAGGAGATCTTCGAGCAGCCGGCGGTGATCGGCGACACGCTCCGGGCGTTGATCAACCCGGCAACGCGCACCGTGCATCTGCCGGAATTGCCGTTTGCGCTTGGCCGGATCGAACGGGTGACGCTGGTCGGCTGCGGCACCGCCTACCACGCCTGCATGACCGCCAAATACTGGCTCGAAGGCATCGCCCGGATCGCGGTCGAGACCGACATCGCCTCTGAATTCCGCTACCGGGCGCCGGCGATGCCGAAGGGCGGTGTGGCGATCTTCGTTTCGCAGTCGGGCGAGACCGCCGACACGCTGGCGGCGCTCCGCTATGCCAAGGCGCAGCAGCAGCACATCCTCGCCATCGTCAATCAGCCGGAGAGCTCGATCGCCCGCGAGGCCGACATCGTGCTGCCGACCTTGGCCGGGCCGGAGATCGGGGTCGCCTCGACCAAGGCCTTCACCACCCAGCTTGCGGTGCTCGCTGCGTTCACGGTGGCGGTGGCGCGAGCCCGCGGCGTCATCGGCGCCGAGCGCGAGGCCGAGCTCGTCGGCCATCTGACCGAGATCCCGTCGCGCTTGGGCGAGGTGTTGCACCACGACGAGCGGATCCAGGCGATCGCGGCCGGGATCGCCGAGGCGCGCGACGTGCTCTATCTCGGCCGCGGCAGCGCCTTCCCGCTGGCGCTCGAAGGCGCCTTGAAGCTGAAGGAGATCTCCTACATCCACGCCGAGGGCTATGCCGCCGGCGAGATGAAGCACGGGCCGATCGCGCTGATTGACGAGACCGTGCCGGTCGTCGTGCTGGCGCCCAATGACGACCTCTTCGAAAAGACCCTCGGCAATGTCGAGGAGGTGATGGCGCGCGGCGGCCGGGTGGTGATGATCTCGGACGCGGCGGGCGTCGCCCGGCTCGCGGGCCGTCTCGCTTTCGGGATCGCGGTGCCGCGCTGCGACTCGTTCGTTGCCCCCTTGCTCTACGCGATCCCGATCCAGCTCCTCGCCTACCACGCCGCGGTCAGCAAAGGCACCGACGTCGACCAGCCGCGCAACCTCGCCAAATCAGTCACGGTCGAGTGACGCGCCGCGATCGCAAAGAAGCCGCAAAAATTCCCGTATCACCGGGAACCGGGTGCAGCAAAATTCGCGTTTGCCGTGTGACCCTTCGAGACAGCCGCAGAGTTTATCCTCGGGCCGCGCCCCCGGGGGCGGCTTCCTCAGGGCCTGAGGAGCGGCCGTTTTCGGCCGCGTCTCGGAGGATGGGCAACCGGCGAGATCCCTATTTTTCCGCACCCTGTTAACGGGATAAACCCCAAATATGGCGGCGATCCATGGACGGAGAAACTCCGGTGCTCACACGCCCTTGCAGCATTTCTCTTGAAAGCGACGCCGCGCCCGGCAGCTCGCCGTAAAGCGGCGGCGCGATGACCCGCACGGTCACGTGACCGGCAGCGGCACAATTCCCCCGAAGAAATCGATTCCGTACCGCTCGCAGCTGGCAACCGTCGAGATCGATCGGGCCGCCGGCAATCCGCCATTTGAGGATGCCTGTCACGCCGTTAGTTAGTGGAAACTGCCGCTGTTGTCGGGAGAGCGCGACGATATTGCGCACGAGGAGGGGGAGCCAGATCGTCGGCAGCCGAGTGGTGGCGTCTTCGGGCAACTCAGCCTTTGGTGCGCAGGCCCGTCGCCCGTGAGTGGCTCCTCCTCTCCCCGAAGCCGACACTCATGATCACCCTCACGAACGACGAGGTCGGGTGGACAGCGGTTATTCCCGAATTGCTCGGCCCGCGATACCGCTAACCCGAAAGTGGACCTTCACAGATCGGCGGCGCGAAGCAGCGGGTCGGGCTCAATGTAGCCCTCGCCCCATCGCGATCCGAAGGCCAGACAGTAACAGTTCCTGGTGCTCGGGTTTGCGGAGCTGCTTGGGTAATCAGCACATGGGCGAGACCGGCTTGCGGCTAATGTATGATTTCGCGCTCGTCCCTCGATCCGCCTTAATCCCAGATCCTCGCCCACACAGCGATCGTCTACCAAACGGCAAGGTTCCAGCTGGTCCCGCGGGCGTCCAGCCCTTGCAGAACGCTCGGATTGGGGCTATCCTGCCTTCGCGGCCGCCAAATTCGTTGTTCATCGGGGAAATACCGGATCAGCTGAGGCTAACCGCAGCCGATGATGCCAAGAAACTACAATTCCAGATGAATGTGTTCTGGCCGAAGGCCGCAAGAACGTCCCCAAAGGAGGACCAAGACGTGACACCTGAATCCGTCTCTAGATCGTTCATGATCATTAGATCATCCATGATCATTTTCGGCATGATCGTTGGCATGTCCATCTCGACGAACGCAGAACCTGTCAAGGTGATGGATAAAGCATCAACTGACGGCTCGTTCACTATCGCCCAAACCAACGGCCAGGAGCGCCGGGACACCCGGCAGAACTGCCGTCAGGCGAATGGGGCCGTCGGCGCGGACAAGCGCAACTGCAAACAGACGGGACGCCAGAATTAGTCGCGGCACTGCCGCCTGCCTTAGGCGATCCCGCCACTCCCTACGGCGCAGCCGTTCCGTTCAGCCGCCGTATGTCTCTTGATCTAGTGTTATGATGCGCAAATAACTATACACATGTCACGCTGCCTTCTTTCGCGTACGACGCACGGTGCAGCCGGGCTGAATCTCTTCCAGCCGCCGCCGACAGCGCTCGATCTTGGCGAGGATATCTTCGGCTTGCGCCCGCCAGATAAAGGGCTTGGGATCGCGATTCCAAGCCGCAATGAAGTCCTCGATCGCGGCCACCAAGTCCGGGACACTGGCAAAGCTGCCACGGCGCACGGCTTTGCCGGTCAGATCGCCGAACCAGCGTTCCACCAAATTCAGCCAGCTGGAGCTGGTCGGAATGAAGTGTACCGTGAAGCGCGGATGGCGCTTCAACCAGCGTTGGACCTGTGCGGTTTTGTGTGTGCCGTAGTTGTCCAACACCAGATGCAAATCCAACTCCGGCGCGTACTCGGCATCGATCTGGCGCAGAAAGCGCAAGAACTCCTGATGCCGATGGCGCGGAAAACACCGCCCGCTGACCGTTCCGGCCGCCACGTTCAGCGCGGCAAAAAGTGTCGTGGTGCCATGGCGCACATAGTCGTGCGTCCAGGTGCCGCAACGTCCCCGCTTCATCGGCAGCCCAGGCTGCGTGCGATCCAAGGCCTGGATCTGACTTTTTTCATCCACGCACAGCACCACCGCGTTCTGCGGCGGATGCAAGTACACGCCCACCACATCCAGCAGCTTCGGCACGAATTGCGGGTCGCGCGAGAGTTTGAACGTCTCCTGCCGGTGCGGCTGCAAGCCGTGCTCCTGCCAGATGCGGCACACCGTGCTCGCGTCCACGCCTTGGGCCCTGGCCATCGCCCGAGTGCTCCAGTGCGTCTGCCCAGGCGGTTTGCTGCTCAGCGTGGCCTTCACAATGCGTTCGGCCAGGCCCGGCTGGGGTTTGCGTCCGCGTCCTTCGGCCACCGCCCACAAGCTCTGCGCCCCCGCGGCGACGAAGCGCTCCCGCCACAGCCGACAGGTGTGCCGATTTAATCCAAGCTCCTGCGCAATTGCCACGTCGGCGTATCCCTCATGCGCCAGCAAAACAATCCGGCAGCGCTTCACCACCTGCTGCGGCGTGCCATGCGCCCGAACCCATCCTTGCAGCAGTTCCTGCTGTTCGGCTCTCAGCTCCAGAGTGGCTACCCGATTCCTGCTCACCCGCTGAGTAGGCCACAAGGCGAGCCAAATGTCTAGTTATTTCGGCAGCAGTACACTAGCGTGATCATCTGGGTTTGTGAAAGCGGCGCGAAGCGGTTTGAAGTTATCGGCCATGTGATCCCCCCGGACTCTGCTTGCGCCGATTTGGGGGTTGGCGTCAATATGACCGTCAACGAACAGGCCGCGCTCCCGCTGTGCCGGACTTTGCGCGGAAAACTGGAGGGCGCTCGCCAACAAAATCGCTGGAAAGAGACTTGGGCGAAGGCTATGGTTACCAAGAAGGCTGGGGATCGACGGCTATAGGGGCCATCCCGGTCAAATCAGAAAAAGGGAGCGTCCAATGTCAAGAAGCATAGTAACGAAGAGCCTTGCAGCTGCGGCGGTTATGGGCCTTTATGCAGCTAATGCTGCGACAGCACAACAGACGCAGAATCCGCCACCGACGTGTCCGACCAATTTTGTTTATTTTTCCACTGGCAGCCACGCGTTAACGCCCGAAGACCAAGACCATATACGCGACGTGGCCACAATGATGCAAAGCACCCCAGCCTTCGTCGCCACGATCGTTGGCAAGACCGATTTGGTTGGCTCTGCGGATTTTAATGAACACCTATCGCAACGACGCGCCGAAGCGGTATTCGAGGCTCTTGTTTATACCAACAAGGTGCCAGAGAACCGGGTGCAATTGCGCTGGACCGGCGAGCGCCTACCATTTGTATCCACTGCCGATGAAAAGGCAGAGTCGCAGAACAGGATGGTTGCGATTATCGTAAGCAATGGGGCGTCGGCACATTGTGGCGGATGAGCATAACTGCGTATCTCCCTTCCCTTCGTGGTGCCTCGTTTTTCCCGATCCTGATCTGTTTCCCGCGTGGCGGCCAGCGGCGCAACCGCAACTTTACATACCGTGAAATCGTCGCCTGACTGACGTTGTCGCTGCGGGCAACGCTTCGCTGCGTCTCGCCGGCGGCGAGGCGTTCGCGGGCCTCCTGCTGCTGGTGCGGGGTGAGCGTCGGCTTGCGGCCGAATTTGACGCCTTTGGCTTTGGCGTCGGCCCGGCCCCGGGCCGTGCGCTCGGCGATGCGCCGGCGTTCGAGCTTCGCCGCGACGCCTGGCCTGGGTTCGCGGTCATTGGGCAGACGCCTTGAATTGCCCTTGTTTCAAGCAAGGGCTTACGAAGGGCGGATTCCAGGCGTGTGTCTATGCCGGGGCGGGGTCGGAGGCCGGCTCGGCCACCGACATGACCTTCTTCGGCGTTGATATGGCGAGGTTTTTCAGGATTTCCGCGAGGCTTTCCGGGATTTTCATGCGCTGAACAATAGCCCGGCCCTGGGAGCGGCAGCGGATCGCCTTGAGGGCGGCGAGTTCGTGCGCGATGCGAGCCCAGGGCTGGGTGCAGCGGATCTCGGCGGCACGCTGAACCTGCAGGGCGAGGACGCAGAGCTTGACATGCGCCTCGATGCGGCGCGGCGACCAGTGGAAGATCGGGCGCGGTTCAAGGCCGGTTTGCTTCAGCCGGCGGAAGCAGGATTCGATGTAGCGGCCATAACGGCGCGAGGCCATGAGCGCACAGGCCGCCTTGGGGTGATTGGCCTCGCCTGCCGCGAGCCGGTCGAGTTCGGCGGCAAGTTCGTCGAGCACCTGCTCGCGGTGCCGGCGCTGGGCTCGGCCTCTTGCGGATTGAGGCAGAGCCGACGGAGACGTCCTGCCGGACCTGACGGCTGAGGACCTGATCGCCATCGGCGTCGCCCCGGTCGGCCATCGCCGCAAGCTCCTTTCCGCCATCGCCGCGCTCGGCGCTGGCGCACCCGCCCCAGCATTCACAGCGACACCGGCATCGGTGCCGCCTTCCGCGTCGTTTCCGGCCGAGGCCGAACGCCGCCAGTTGACGGTGATGTTTTGCGACCTGGTGGGATCGACCGCGCTCTCCACCGGTATGGACCCCGAAGATTTGCGCGATGTCATCGCGTCGTATCAGCGCCGGTGCAGCGCGGCGAGCCGGCGGTACGAGGGCTTTGTCGCGAAGTACATGGGCGACGGCATCCTTGTCTATTTCGGCTACCCGCGCGCCCACGAGGATCCAGGCGCCTTTGTAGCCGAGGACGACGTCTTCGGCCGACAGCGTGTCGTCATTGGTGATGACGACGAACTTGTCGTCGAACTTGGCGGCCGCCCTGACCTTGGCGGGATCGAGCCGGGGCCGGCCGAGATAATCGATGGCAAGGACGAGGCCGAGCGGTCGGTGCGGCGGCTCTCGATATCGTCGATGCAATGGCGGAGCTGAATGCCGCGGTTCCGCGGCCGCCCGGGTGTCGAGCTCGCGGTGCGGATCGGCATCGCTACCGGACCGGTGATCGTCGGCGATCAGATCGGCGAAGGGAACGGCGCAGGAGACCGCGGTCGTCGGCGAGACCCCGAACCTGGCGGCGCGTCTGCAGGCGCTGGCGCAGCCGAACCAGATCGATCAGCGGATGTAGAGACTGCGACATGCTTCCCTCAAGAACAGGCAAAAAATCCCCCGACGTCCGCGATCTTCAGCAATCCCCCCGTCATCGGAACCTTCTCCCGACACCTGCGCCAATCCCACGGCCGAGAAGAGGTCGACCGAGCGCCTTTATTAGCGGGCCGTTCCAGAGGTTCTTCGTGGTCGCCGAGCATCGCGCGCGTGGCCGAGCTGACGACGAAGCCCGACGCGATCAGATGTTTCCCGTGCTGGAACCGGCGGAGCTGGATCGCTTGGCGAGGTTTGGCCGGCGCAAATCCTATGCCGCGGGCGAACGCCTCGTCGCGACGGGCGAGAGCGCGCCCGGCGCCTTCGTAATTCTGGAAGGCCGGGTTGATGTCCTGCAGGGCGGCGGGTTGGGACCCTCCCAGCTTATTGTGACGCATGGCCCGGGCTCGTTCATGGGCGAGCTTGCGCAACTATCCGACCGGCCGTCCCTCGTCGATGCCTACGCCAAGGAGGCGTTGGCGCTGGATTGTCGTGCTTTTGGCGGTCAAGCCGGGGCGTCGGCGCGCATCGAGAACTATTTGGGCTTTCCGACCGGCATCACCGGCCTCGCCTTGATGGCGCGAGCCTATAACCAGGCGCTGAAGTTCGGCGTCGGCATGGCGATCCCGGACGAGGTGACGAGCCTGCAAGGCCAGACCGATGCGGATGCCGGGCGCTTCTTGCTCACGCTGGCGAACAACGAGTGCGTTCGCGCGCACACTGTCGTCATCGCCACCGGCGCCAGGTATCGCCGTCTCGATGTCGACAATGTCGCGTCCTTCGAGGGCTCCTGCGTTCACTATTGGGCGTCGCCGCTGGAGGCACGGCTGTGCGCGGGGCAGGAAGTGGCGCTGGCGGGCGGCGGCAACTCCGCGGGCCAGGCGGCAGTGTATTTGTCCAGCCAGGTCGCCAAGGTCTGGCTGATTATTCGTGGACCCAGTCTCGGTGCGAACATGTCGCGCTACTTGGTCGACCGTGTTGCCGCAAGGCCGAACGTCAAGTCAAGGTTCTGACGGAGACGACGGTCACCGCTCTCGAAGGGCAGGACGGCATTCTCGACGCGATCCGCTGTCGCTCCCACCCACTCGGCGAAGAGGCGAAGTTCGCGATCCGCCACCTCTTTCTGTCCATCGGCGCCGAGCCGAACACCGGGTGGTTGTCCCACTCGGGCGTGACGCTCGACGACACGGGCTTCGCACCCACGGAAACCCTCGCAGACCGCTCGAAACCAGCGTGCCCGGCGTATTTGCGATTGGCGACGTGCGATCGGGATCAGTCAAGCGCGTTGCGGCATCCGTTGGCGAGGGCGCCCAGGTGGTCGCCGCGTTGCATGCCTTTCTCGCCGAGGCTGGCGACAAGGCCGCGCTCGGCGTCAACACCGGGAGAAGATGATGTCGGACGAATGCGCTCACGCCGACGCGATCCGAGACGTGACCCCGAGCGCGCTCGGCTGTGAGGAATGCCTCGAGATCGGCTCGCCTTGGGCGCATTTGCGCCTCTGCCGAACCTGCGGTCATGTCGGCTGTTGCGACGACTCGCCGAACCGCCACACGACGCAGCACTTTCACAGGACGCGCCATCCGATCATCGAGGGCTATGACCCGCCTGAAGGCTGGGGGTGGTGTTACATTGACGAGATCATGCTCGACCTCAGCGATCGCGCCACACCGCACAACGGCCCCATCCCGCTATCATTGAATGGGTGGTGCGGCCGCCGAGACCGGCGCGCGGCTCAACGGAGAGCCGCCAACGGCCAAGGCTCTCGCGGCGCCCGTCGGCGGGCCGGCGGCATCGCCAACGCGCTGCCCCCGGGAGAGGACGAGAAGCGGCAATGCCGTCGAGCGGAATTACCGACAAGGTTGCGTCATCGATGTTTGGCGGGCCCTTGATGCTCGGGCAAGGCGGTCCGCGCTCGTTCGGCTCGGCAATGCCGTAAGCGGCGAGTGTGTCGACGTCACCTGCAAGTCTATGCTGGAGCGGTTCCTTGCCGGACTCCAGTTGGTTCGATCACCTGGCCGTGACGATCGGCGACCCGCTGCTCAACAAGCCGATCATCGAGCTTACCGACGACGAGGCGCGCTCGGCTTTCGAGGTCGATCCCGGTGGTCGGCCGCTATCGCACGATGACCAAGCCCATCAAATTCGCTGATCCGCCGGGGCCGACGCCGAGCCCCTCGCCGACCTTCGGTCAGCACCGCGATGAGGTGCTCTCCGGGTACGGCTGTTCGCCCTGCCGAAATCGCGGTGCCACGCAGCTGTGCGAGCGCGGCATCGTGCGCTGAAGGGTGGAAGCCGAAGAGAAGCCCGGCGCAGAAGCGGTTTGGTCATCGGTTGGGGTGTTGGGCGGCAGCTTGATTTGCCTGGCGTCCCCAGATCCCGATCGCCATCATGCAATGATGGCGCGGATGTCGTGATGCGTGCGGATTGTGGTCACTACTCGGGAGGCGATGTTGCCCTCAAAACGTTAGCTGCAACGACACATAATCCCGCATGAGGTCAGCGGGTCAAATGGGACAGGCGGCGCTAGCAAAGGCGCGCCTTGGCGCAGGTGGACCAGCGCGTTGCAGGGTTCCAGCGCAATCCATCGCCTGCTTCGATCGTCTCCGCGCTGAACGCGATTTGCCGTTGCCCAAGCCGTTTCAAAAGGACGAGGCTGGGCTCGAAACCGCCGCGAATCCGGCGAATGTCGGATGAGATGTCTTCTGGAAAGGGATGTGAAGGATATCGTGCAATGACCGAGGTGACGCAACGCACCATCGAGACGAACGGCATCAGCATGTACCTGGCCGAAGCGGGCTCGGGCCCGCTGATCGTACTCTGCCACGGCTTTCGCGAGTCCTGGTACTCCTGGCGCCATCAACTCCCGGCGCTCGGCGAGGCCGGGTTCCACGCGGTCGCGCCCGATATGCGCGGCTATGGCCGGACCGACCGTCCGCAGGAGATCGACCAGTACACGCTCCTTCACCTGGTCGGCGACATGGTAGGCCTCCTCGACGCTCTGGGTGCCGAGCGGGCGGTGATCGCCGGCCACGATTGGGGCGCGCCGGTGGCGTGGCACGCCGCTCTTTTGCGCCCCGATCGCTTCCGCGGCGTGATCGGGTTGTGCGTGCCGTTCCACCCGCGGGGACGGGTCCGCCCGACCACGGTCATGCCGCAGACCGACGACGCCGTCTTTTACCAGCTGTATTTCCAGGCCCCGGGCGTGGCGGAGGCGGAGTATGAGCGTGACGTCCGGCATACCATCCGCAGCATTCTCTACTCGATCTCGGGCGATGCGCCGCATCGCGACGGCAATGCCATGGCCGTGGCCATGGTGCCCCGGCAGGGTGGCTCCCTCGCTCGCATTACCAACCCCGCCTCTCTGCCGTCCTGGCTCACCGAGGCCGATATCGACTTCTACACCGGGGAATTTACTCGCACCGGGTTTCGCGGCGGTCTGAACTGGTACCGCAACATCGACCGCAACTGGGAGCTCCTCGCGCCCTTTGCCGGGGCGCGGGTAACCGTTCCCGCACTCTACGTCGTCGGCGACCGCGACCCCGTGTTGGCGTTCCCCGGCATGGACCAGCTCATTCCCAACCTGTCGAATTTCGTTCCCCAGCTGCGCGGGACGATCATGCTGCCGGGCTGCGGCCACTGGACCCAGCAGGAGCGAGCAGGGGAGGTCAATACCGCGATGATCGACTTCCTGCGGCGTCTGTAGCGCATAACCATTCGCGTTCTGCATCCCGGTGCGGTGCGCCCGTTATAAGTCGTAGCTTCGGGGTGCCGAGTGGGTGCGTGTTCGTGCTCGCAGTAGCAATCGTCCTTGGATCGCCTGGCCGGTCGATGACCTCCACATGCGGTCGTGCAACGAGCGAGGGATGCTGTCGAGCACCCTGGCGTGTGTGAGGTCGAATTAACCCACTTCCTCCGATCCCGACGTCGGGAAAGGGAAAGAGCGAATTGGCGACCGGCGGCCGAATCGTCCGCGCCGCCCTTCTCGAACACGGGTATCCTGCCCTGGTGCCGTCACCCACTTTTATCTGAGGCGCGCATATCGGGGATCTGGTCCTCAGAGGCGCCCGCGTCATCGACCCGATCATGGCCTACCTCGGCGACACGGACAGCTACCGCAATGCCGATGTGCGCGCGCCTCGACCATCCTCGCCACCCAGGTGCCGATCGAGCGCTGGCACGACATGATCGGCGACCCGACCTACGCCGACGCCATCCTCGACCGGCTCATTCACAACGCCTATCACATCGACCTTAAGGGCGACTCGATGCGCCGGCGCAAACCGAGCCTCCCTGTGACCGAAAAGAATTAACCAAATACAATACTTACAGTACTTATCCCCATTACTCACATAATCCACAGCGGCCCGCCACAACTACTAAAATGAGCAATATCGACGAAAGTACTTGCTTTCAACGACCGCCGCAAGGTAGCATCTGCCCGACAGCGGCGGTTCGCTGAAGCAGGCACCCAAACGCCTTCGGAAGGGGGTGCCGCTTTGGACCGAGACGGCCTGTCGGTTTCAACCGAAACCGCCTGCCGCTTTCAGCCGAAATCGCCTGTCGGAAACTCCGAAATTTGCAGCGAGGTTGAGGCGCGCGGCAACGGCGCGGGCTTTGCGATGCTCGATCGCTGGCTCGGCGACGGCGATATCCTGTTCCTGCGCGGCGACCGCGCTGAACCGCCGATCGTCCTACCGCAGCGGGTGGGGGCGCGGTTGTTGGGCCGGGACGGCAGGTGGATTGCGCGCAGCGAAGGTAGACGCGCCGTTCTCCGTGGGAATCGTCGGAACGCCAGCAACTGAGGCCTGTCCAACATGAGCCCCAGCACCAGCATGGGTTTTAGCAAAAAACCGCGAGGGGCTGTGTTCCGGGTGCGGCATACTTTTCCCTAGCCGAGGGAATTGAGCGTCTTATATAACCGGTGCACCGAAGCGGAAGTCCCGCTTACCGGGGAATGGCGCAAGCAGGGTGCCTAGGCTTGGCGACAAAGGGCAGAACGGCGCTTCTTAGAAGAGCATGAACAGCCGATGCTGTTTGACGAGTTCTACTCGTTACCTCATGGTCCGATTTGCTCCGCTACGCTGAACGGGATCGATGGTGTCATTCACGAAGACGTTTGGGACCAATTTATCGTGCGCAACGGCAATGAAATCTTGCCTGTGAGGCGGTTCCGCCGGGAAGATTTGGATGAACTCAGCGACGCCGAGATTGCAGTTTGCAATCGGATTTGGACGCGCTTCGGGAAACTCAGTGCATCCCAGATAAGAAATTATTCTCATCGCAAATGCCTAGAGTATACTGAGATCGACAAAGGGCGAATTCCGATCTCCTGCAGAGAGGTTTTAGAAGCATTGGAAAACCCTAATGCTGAGGAGATCGATCGCGAACGCAGCTTCGCGTTCACGGCAGCAGTGGGCGAATGGCTGACGATGGTCGGCGGCTTGAGCAGCGCGTAGGCGGCGATCCCGATCAACAAAAAGAACCGGGATGACAATCGGCGGCACCAGCTATTTCATGGTGTTTCCTGTCAAAGTCAAACGGCCGCATTTTTCCGTCCTCGATCGGCGCCTGCGGAAGAGCCCAGCGGGGTCACCAGATCGCGGCAAGCACCGCTGCCGCGAGTATCAGAGCGGCAAGAACCATCGCGAGGCGAAGGCGCTGCCTGTCCTTCGCCGCTTCTCGCTCCAAATTCGGCTGCGCCGCCTGCCCACGCGCCGGCAGGAGCTCCACCAATCTATGGCTGATCTCCCAATCGTCGGACCGCGGCGGTCGACAGATCGGCAACCGGGCGATCATCGGTGCAAGCGTCGCGATGGCGACAGCCTTTGGCAGGGTCGAGAGGCGCGCCGCTTCGTCCCAAGGATCCACACCGAGCCGCGTCAGCGCCGACACGACATTGAGCGGCATGCCATTGGCTTCGTCGCCAACCGCGGCGAACAGAAAATCGTTCAGATCCGAATGGAGCAGCGAAAATCGGGCGGGTAGCGTCATGTTCGATCCTGGACGGCCGACCAAGCGGCGTCCGGCCAGTGTTCGGCTCGCGATGGCAACGGCGACGCCGTCGGCAATGACGCTGGAGATTTCAGATTACTTTTGCCCAATAACGTCCTCGCGCAGCGATGCGGGATTTTGGTCGCGCCACACGTCAGACAGCGATCGAGCTTCGGCGGCCGTAGCCATCCTTTCGAGCTCCCTCGCCGTGCGATGTCGACCTTCCCAGACAGAGGGATTTTCTGACGCCTCAGCCTGATCCCGATACCATGAGGCGAGGCTGCGCAGTTCGGCTGGATTGTTTAGCCTTGTAATTTGGGGCGATTCCAACAGCGAATGCCTCACAACGAATACCTCCGGCTGACACAATCCTGAAACGCAATCGTACCCATGCTCGGCCGCACCGATGATTACACGCCGCCGCGCATCGACATTCTAACTCGTTGAATCCAGCCTTTGGCACCTGGGCTGCAAATTTACCAACTGGGGCTAGCTCGCCCGATTACAACGTTTATTTTTCCGGGAACGGGAAAATTGAGTGAATTTGATAGCTCGTTCTGTTCTTTTTCTACGGAACCGGGGAATGGCAAGGGCGTCTTCGTCAACACCTTGACAGCAATCCCATCGGCGCGAAGCACTGCAATGCAGTCTCGGCCAGCCTGCTGTGAGAAGGGCGGCGGCAGTGAGAAGGGTGCTCCTGGCCGATCGCGCTTCCATGGGCCGCTCCTCGTCTGGCACTAACTAAAGAACGGTGTGCACCGTGCTGGCCGGTTAGGTTCGATGCCATTTCCCCTCAGCAGCGGGTTTGATCGGTATCAAGTCGCCGGATGTCAAACGAGATCCGGAAAGACCGACGCCCTGGCGAGATCGCCGAATGCCTGGCCGCTATCAACCCGCGCAGTTTCAATGCGGTGGCTGCTTCTTTGCGACGCGATCGCCAACCGCTCCGTGTCGTCGGCGTAACCGCCCTTTCAGGCGTCGACGCCGTCGCGATTGCAACCTAATGGGCAAAAGGCCATCGCCTCTCCGGTCTTTGCCGGGATGCGCTGCCCGGTCCATCGCGCCAATGCAGCCGGAAACTTCAGTAATCCATGCCGCCCATTCCACCCATACCGCCCGGCGGCATGCCCGGCGCGCTCTTGGGCTCGGGCCTGTCGGCGACCATCCCCTCGGTGGTGATCAGCAGCCCCGCGACCGAGGCGGCATCCTGCAGCGCCACCCGCACGACCTTGGTCGGATCGATAATCCCGGCGGCCACCATGTCCTTGTATTCGCCCGACTGCGCGTCAAGGCCGAAATTCGGGTCGTTCTTGTCGGTCAGTCTGCCGACCACGACAGAGCCCTCGACGCCGGAATTCTCGGCGATCTGCCGTACCGGCGACTGCATGGCCTTGCGGACGATGTCGATGCCGACCTTCTGATCGCTGTTCGCGGGGTTGAGCGCTGCCAGGACTTTGCTCGCAAACAAGAGCGCTACGCCGCCCCCGGCCACGACGCCTTCCTCGACCGCGGCCTTGGTCGCGTGCATGGCGTCGTCGACGCGGTCCTTGCGCTCCTTCACCTCGACCTCGGTGCTGCCGCCGACCCGGATGACGGCGACCCCGCCCGCGAGCTTGGCCAACCGCTCCTGCAGCTTCTCGCGGTCGTAATCGGAGGTCGTTTCCTCGATCTGCGCCCGGATCTGGTCGGTGCGGGCGACAATGTCTTCCTTCTTCCCGGCGCCGTCGATGATCGTCGTGTTCTCCTTCTCGATCAACACGCGCTTGGCGCGGCCGAGCATGTCGAGCGTGACGTTTTCGAGCTTGATGCCAAGCTCTTCCGAGATCACCTGACCACCGGTCAAGGTCGCGATGTCCTCGAGCATGGCCTTGCGCCGATCACCGAACCCCGGTGCCTTTACCGCCGCCACCTTAAGGCCGCCGCGCAGCTTATTGACGACGAGGGTGGCGAGCGCCTCGCCTTCGATGTCCTCGGCGACGATCAGCAGGGGCCGGCTGCTTTGCACGACGGCTTCGAGGATCGGCAACAGCGATTGCAGGCCGGAGAGCTTCTTCTCGTGCAGCAGGATGTGGGCGTCTTCGAGTTCGGCGACCATCTTCTCGGCATTGGTCACGAAATAGGGGCTGATATAGCCGCGGTCGAACTGCATGCCCTCGACCACGTCGAGCTCGGTTCCGAGCGACTTTGCTTCCTCGACGGTAATGACACCCTCGTTGCCGACCTTCTTCATGGCTTCGGCCAGAATCCGGCCGATCTCGGTGTCGCCATTCGCCGAGATGGTGCCGACCTGGGCGATCTCGTCGTTTGTGGAGACCGTCTTCGAGCGCTTTTGCATGTCCTTGACCACCGCCTCGACGGCCATGTCGAGACCGCGCTTGAGATCCATCGGGTTCATGCCGGCGGCCACCGCCTTGACCCCTTCGCGCACCATCGCGTGGGCGAGAATGGTGGCCGTCGTCGTGCCGTCGCCGACTTCCGCGCTCGTCTTGCTGGCCACCTCGCGCACCATCTGTGCGCCCATGTTCTCGAACTTGTCGCTGAGCTCGATCTCCTTGGCGACCGTGACACCGTCCTTGGTGATCCGCGGCGCGCCGTAGCTCTTGTCGAGAACGACGTTGCGGCCCTTCGGCCCCAAGGTCACCCTGACCGCGTTGGCGAGCATGTCGATGCCGCGCAGCATCCGTTCGCGTGCATCGGTACCGAGCCGAATATCTTTGGCAGCCATTATCGTTTCCCTTTCAGTTCGTCTTCGCGGCGGCAGCGCTACCCGAGACGATGCCCATGATGTCGGATTCCTTCATGATCATCAAGTCATGCCTAAGCAAGGAAGCCTCAGAACGAATACGTTCATTGATCTAAATCAAACACGCGCGATTTGAAAGGCTGTAACGCCGATCGGGACAGCGGTCGACATTATCGAGCAGCCTGGCGGGCCCGGGGCTGGCCTCCCGTCGAGTACCGGAAGGCCAGCCGGGGGGTTCGGCCGCTAGTGCAGGGGCGAGAAGGATGCCGGGACGACCAGCATGTTCTCCTGCTTCAGGGTAACGCCAGGCTGGCCGCCGGGCGGCGGCCAGACGCCTTCGTTGCGGGCACGCTCGCGGACGGCGAAGCGCTCGGCGGCATCCTTGTAGGCCCAAATATGGCACCAGCGGTTGAGTCCGCCGAGCTCGGAATACCAGGCGCCGGCCAAGGGCGACAGTTTGATGCGCTCGGCGATCTGTGTGCTCCAGCGGTCGATCAGGCCGGGAATGCCGCCCGGCTTCAGCGTGTAGGTGCGGATCTCGTAGAGGTTGCCGAGCTTGCGCGGCTCGAGCTTCGGCGAGAATGGCGCCGCCAGGAAGATCTCGCTCTTCTGCTCGGTGATAAATTCGCGGATGTTAGGCGGCCAGCCCTCGAGCTTCTGCGCCTCGGCGCGGATGCGGGTCCGCTCCTCAAAACTGTCATAGGCCCACACATGGATGACCCGGTTCAACGGGCCGACCTCGGTGTGCCAGAACGCGGCGAGCGGAGAGAGCTTCGCCCGCGTCGGAAGCGCCTGCCCGAACCGTTCCTCAACCGTCGGGACCGAGCCCGGCTGGACGGTGTAAGTCCGCATCTCGATGATCATGGTTTCCTCGCTTGGAGTGACGGGATAATGTCCAGCAGCGACGGTGACCCCCATGGCCCTGTCGAAGTTAGCTCCGAATCGGGACACGTGGCCGGCAGACCAGAAAGAAATATTCGAATTGCCGATTGCCTTGGTGTTCTTTACGTGGAGGAGCCGGCCGCGATTACAAGCGATATTTTAATATGAGGCCGCGTATCGTGTATTTATATCGTCGAATGTGGTATTGATATCAACTTGTTATCGTGTTGCCGGTTGGGCTACGAGGGAGATCACTCCGCGAGACGGAGGGTGCCGGCCGGGGTTTGCCGAGCGAATGGTATCGGGCGGGGTCACGCCGAGATGGCGCGCAGCGACAGACGCTGGCGGGGCGTTCGAGCGGGTAATCCCCGACGAGCGCGATGCCGACCGGGTCGTCCATCTGCTGCCGATATCCCGCGCGTCCCCAAGGCGCAGCTCGCCTCAAACCGCACCAGCTGCTGCAGCGCCAACCGGCAGTCACAAACGGGTCTAACAGGGTGCAGCAAAGTTCGCGTTTGCCGTGTGAGCACCCTTCGAGACAGCCGCGGAGTTTATCCTCGGGCCCGCGCCCCCGGGTCTGCGCTCTGCACGGCCCGAGGGTAAACTCCGCGCGGACCCGAAGGCGGCTTCCTCAGGGTGAGGTAAGTGTGCGCAAAACTTGGCCTCATCCTGAGGAGCGGCCGTTTTCGGCCGCGTCTCGAAGGATGGGCAAGCGGCGAGAGCCCTATTTTTCCGCACTCTGCTAAACTAACGCGATGCTGGCTGCCGACCCAACTGCTCGAGCAGCGGTCGCAGCGCGTCCAGTTCTGCACCAAAGCCGGCCCAGTCGCCGACCTTCAGGCGATCAATTGCCCGATTATAATGTCCGAGTGCCTCACGGGCGTGCTCGTCCGCGGGGCCCGAGGGCGAAGCCACGGCGCGTACCGGCAGGGAGGCTACCGGGGCGGCTTCCTTGAACAGCGCGGCCAAAGCCCCAGGCAGGGTGTCCTCCATCACCACCCGGTCGCCGTAAGCCGCAATCACCCGCTTGAGTTCCGGCAACTGGCCCGATTCCGCACGCAGATAGAGCGGCGTTACATACAGGATCGAGTTGTCGATCGGCACCACCAGAAGGTTCCCTCGAATGACTCGCGAGCCCATCTGGTTCCACAGCGAGATCTGCTGCGAGATCTGGGTGTTCTGATTGATGCGCGCCTCGATCTGGAACGGCCCGTAGACGAGTTTTTCCTTGGGGAACTCGTAGACGATGAGCTTGCCGTAGTCGGGCGGATCGCAGCGCGCGGCCAGCCAGGCGATCATATTCTCCCGCTGGCTCGGCACCATCGGCAGCATCAGGAAGAATTCGGCGTGTGGATCGCCGGGCAGGCGCATCATGATGTAGTAGGGAGCCATCTTGGCGGCGTTGCGACCATCGGTGCCGTCGGGGGCGGCCGGCTCGCGCGGAAACTGCCAGAGATCCTCGCGATTGTAGAACACCTCAGGCGCGACCATGTGGTACGCGCTGTATTGCAGCGCCTGGATCCGAAACAGGTCCTCGGGGTAACGGACGTGCTTTTGCAAATCCGGCGGCATCGCAGCGAAAGGCTTGAACAGCGCGGGAAAGATGCGCCGGTAGGTCGCGACGAGCGGATCGGCGGGATCGGCCACATAGAATGCGACCGTCTCGTTGTAGGCATCGACGACCACCTTGACCGAATTGCGGATGTAGTTGGTGTCCTCTTCGGGTTGCGGCCGGGCGTAGGGGAACCAGCGGCTCGTGGTATAGGCGTCCTGCATCCAGTAGAGCCGCCCGTCGCTGATCACCACATAGGGGTCACGATCGAGCTGCAGGAACGGCGCTATCGTCCGGATCCGATCCTGGATGTTGCGATGGAGCAGGATCCTGCTTTCGCCGGTCATGTAGCGGCTGAGCAGGATGTTCACGTCGTCGAAATACCAGGCGAACAGCGTCTTCCAGGCGGCCCCTGCGATCGGGATACCATCCTTCCCGTCGTAAGCCGCATAGACGTTGTATTTTCCCTTGGGATAGTCGAATTCCGGCGTGCTGCCCTTGACGATCACGTATTCGTCAGTGCCCTCGCCGAAATAGATGCGTGGCTCGGTTATGACGGGACCACCGGAGGCGACCGGCGGGATGTCCTTCAGGTAGAAAATCGGCAGGCCTTCCGCCGACTTTTGGGTGACCGGCGACATGACGCCCCCATTGCCGTGGGTGAACAGCAGGTGCAGATTGACCCAGGTCTGGGCGTTCGCCGACAGCAGCGACGGCATGAGCTCGCGGGCCGCGAGCGTCACCTGCTGATATGAGCCGTCGGTGTGGTAGCGATCGACTTCGACATCGAGGAACTTGTAGTAGGTGCGGATTTCCTGCAGCTGCGCGTAGGTGTCCATGAGCGGCTGCCAGTCCCACAACCGAATGTTGTCGATGGTGCCGCGGTTGTGCTGCAGCGACTGGAAACTCAGCCCCTGTTCCGCCGGGAACGGCTTCACCGTAATCTGCCGAAGATTGTACGCCTCCCGGGTGAGGGCGATGTTGCGCTTGATGTACGGCATTTCCAGCTGCAGCTCGCTCGGCTCCACAAAGAAGCGCTCGAACAGCCCGGGAAACAGCTCGGTGAATAGGAACGAACTGGCGAAGACCAGCACTGCCGCGACGATCGCCAGCCGGTATGTGCGAAGCCACAAATTGGCCCATGCGATGACGGCAGCGGCCGCGGCAACACAGATGAGCAGCCAGGGCATGGGCAGCTCAACATGGACGTCGCTGTAGCCTGCCCCGACCACGACGCCGTTGTCGTCATACAGCAGCAGGAAGCGGTCCAACGCATAGGACCAAGCCTTCGCTGCGAAATAGAGACCCAATAGCGCGGAGCCGTGTGCGATGGCGGCGGAAGAAATGCGCCAGGGGCGACGGTCGAGATTGATTTGGCCGCGCAGGAAGTACACCGCCCCGGCCATGAGGGCGCTCAGGAACAGGATCCACAGCATCCAGTCCTTGAGCGCGATGTAGACCGGCAACGACAAGAGGTAAAAGCCGATGTCCTTGTCGAACAGCGGGTCGCTTTGGCCGTACGGCACCTGGTAGATGAATCGGAGGATCAGGTCCCATTTACCGGTCTCGCCGATCGCGATCAGCAGCCCGGCGACGAGGGCGGCGGCCAGGATGATCAATCGCCACGGCAACGTCGGGGAGGCTGGTGCAAACAACTCGATCGGCGCCGCGACGCAAACCGCAGGGCCAGCGTTCCGTTCACCCAGAGAAGCAAGGTCGATAGCGCGAAGACAGCGATGAAAAGAACGGCTTTCGTGGCGAAAACCGTCCAGAAGACGCCGACATAGCCGATCGTCGAGAACCATGCCCAGTCGACCACGAAGCCGGCTGCGCCCGCCAACGCTAAAAGGGCGGCCACGACGAGGGCTACTGGTACGCCGATGCGTCTCCAGGGCATGTTCTCTCCCCGTAGCGCGTAGTACGCGAAAGACTAACAGCAAAGAGCTGTCACGCTCAACCCGTTCTGCTTGGCCCCGGCGTAAGTTTCCGCCGCGGCGCCCGCATAGCTTCCGCCATCGGAACCGACGCTAGCGCAAGGTTCAAGCGTCAGAGTTTTCACCACACAACTTCAACGATCGATTCAAATATGGCGGACCGAGCCCTAGGGTGGTCAACCATAAGTTCGATTCATAATCAACAGGAATTGTCATTGCGAGGAGGCCGGAGGCCGACGAAGCAATCTCTACCGCATTCGGTCATTTGTCGCACGATTGCTTGTGCGCCAGGAAAGCTGGCGTGATCCAGCCGGTGCAAGACCGGCCCGGGTAAGCCGTAGCGGGCGCCCGGTAGTGAGTGTTGCGGGGTCGTCGGCGACGGCGGCCGCGAAGCGTACACGGCGATTCTGTGGGTGTGCTATTGAGCCACGAAATCTCGAAGCTCGCAGAGGCCGAGGCGGTAAGCAACGCCGAAGGCAACACGTGCGGCACCGGTATGCGAGGGGCCGTCGCTCTGCCGGGGTCGAAGACCACATCACGCAGAAAGGGATCGCGTCGGAACCTGGGAGGTCTCCGGCTTGACCGGCACGGCCGCGGCCGCCCGGTCCGCATCGGGAAGGTGAGGAGCCGTAGCCGATGATGCACGAGCCGGAGACGTCGGACCGGTGCGTAGTACCGAGGAAGTCTGCGAACAATGCCGCGCCCGCGGCAGCGGAGTGGATGGAGGGAAGGCACCGGGTCAAGGGGAGACCGCCCGGCACGGCACGCTCCGGGCGCAGCACCGGGTTGGCGTGTCCCCGGCGCCGGCGCGGTCCCGTTGCGCAACTGCATGGGTCGCCCAAACGCCGAACGGCGCAACGGTATCACCCGAGACAGGACCCCGGTGCGGGCAAGCCGCACGCCGGGATCTGCGCGGGGGGCTGGCCGCAAGGCCAGTCCCTACCGCGACCGCCGAGTTTATCCTCGGGCCGCGCCCCCGGGTCCGCGCTCTGCGCGGCCCGAGGATAAACTCCGCGCGGACCCGAGGGCTCGCAATGACGGCACTCGTATTGTGCAATGAATTTCTGATCCACCACACGGATCGGGAACTACTCAGCAGCAGGCATCGGCGTGGCGAGCCGGAGCCTGCGCCCCGCACGCCTCCCGATCGTTGGTCGAACCGCGGGCCGGGCCGGTGCGCGGCGACATCCTCGCCGACAACTCTGACCACAAAGCCGCACGCGTCCACGGCCAGCAACCGTAGAAATGGACGCTCGGCGAGCGCCATCCCCGGTCAACTATCCGCCGTTCGGCTCCCCGCCGGTGATCCTCGCGCTCGGCCGAGCTCGCTCGGCGTGCCCGATCGGGGGGCTCTGCTGGCCGCAGACCCCAGGGATCGCATCTCACGTGCCGCACCGCCGGGGTCAGTGACCGCCCGGTGGAAGCCTAATGCCGAGCAGTTTCTCGGCGGCCTTCGCCACCTTGGGATCGAGCGCGCGCGGTTCCAAACCGACCCCGTTCGATAACCGATCGGCGATGATGCGGAGAGCGGCCAGCCTTCCGAACGGCTTGTTGTTGGCCGGCACCAGATGCCAAGGGGCGCGTTTGGTGGACGTCGTCTCGACCATGTCCTCGATCGCCGCCTCATAATCCTTCCAGCGACCGCGGTTGCGAAAATCCTCGTAGGACAATTTCCAGCG
The DNA here is from genome assembly GCA_963772295.1 of uncultured Alphaproteobacteria bacterium. Classification (GTDB taxonomy): domain Bacteria; phylum Pseudomonadota; class Alphaproteobacteria; order ATCC43930; family CGMCC-115725; genus AP-15. The sequence continues at coordinate 340,114 of CAVYWO010000011.1, read as the reverse complement.
TTTCAGTGGATCGGTCAGGCGGGCGCGGAACCGACGCATTTGTTCCTCTGGCGTGATGTGCAGAAAGATTTTGACCAGCCGCGTGTTGTCTTCCAGCAGCATTCGCTCGAAGTCGTTGATCTCGTTATAGGCGCGGCGCCATTCCGGCGGCGTCGCATAGGCCTCGACACGCTCGACCAACACCCGGCCGTACCAGGAACGGTCGAAGACGACGATCTGCCCGTGCTCCGGCAGGCGTTCCCAGAATCGCTGCAGATAGTGCAGCGACTTTTCCCGGCCGGTGGGCGCGGCAATCGCGTGCACCTTGAAGCTGCGCGGATCGAGCGCCCAGCCGAGCCGGCGCACAACGCCGCCCTTGCCTGCGGTATCCCAGCCTTCCAGCACGATGATGGCGCGATGTGATGTGCCAAGGTACGCCTGCTGCACGCGCTGCAGGGTTTCCTGCATTTCGGCTAAGCGGCGCTCGTAGGCGGCAAACTCCACCACCGGGAAGTGCTTGAACGCGGCAAGCCGAGGACGCTCGGTGACAACGAAGTCGGTTGAATTCATCTGATTCGAACCCCCTGTCTCGGAAGAATTGGGGCGATTGCGCCCATCTGTGCAAGCTGTTTACTCGGTCCAGCAGGAGCGGCATTCGGCCGGACGGCGAGCCAGCGCAGTCCTGTAGCCTTCGCCGCGGGCTGCATCGAGGTCGAAATTGTGGCAGGCCACCATCAGAATTTCGCCGGGTGGTACGGCGAGGAACTTCGCGGCAAGCCGGTATGCCTGCGGCGGAGGCTTGTACACGCGCAGCATCTCGCAAGGGATGACCGCATCCCAGGCGATCCCGTTGCGACTCAGTGTGGCGCTGGTGATCGATTCGTCGCGACGTACCGCGCCCGTAGACGTATCAGCGCTGGCACGAAATCCAGCCAAGCGTCGAGTTCGTGCCGGCGCTGCGCAATGCACCCGGGGGCCGGGGCAGGCTCGGCGTCGTGGCGATCTCGTCGTCGCGGAGTCGCAAGGGTCGGGATGGCTTCGCTGCGCTCGCGATGACGATGAGACTAAGCCGGTGTGACCTTGTTTCTTGTTAGTCCCCCACCGGGGTTACCGACCCGCCAGGCATGAAACTCACCACGCTGTCATCGCGGGTACGGCGGTGGTGCTCCCTCCAGCGTTGGTGTGCTCCGCGCAGCAGCAGGATCTCTGCCTCCAAACGGGATGCAAGCGTCTCTGGGGGACCGGCGGCCACAGCCGCTGCGATGAACGGCGGCTGCCAGGCAGGGTCAGGCTGCGCGCGCGGGTCGTCATCCCAAGAGTCCTCGATCAGGACCGGCCCGTCCTCGCGTTCGAGCAGACGCAGGGCGGCGAGAACCACGCGCCTCTGAAAAGCGGGGTCGCTCGGCGGTCCGAACGGCCGTCCCAATTCGAACGGAACCCACAACGCACGCGGCGGCTTGGTGTTCTCGGTCTGTGGCCGGATCAAGCTGATCGCGGCCGTCGCCAGTCCCCTTTCCTCGAGATAGTGTCCGAGCGCGCTCACGGCGCGCCTGCAGACCGGTCAAACGGGGGCGAGGAGGACGGCGTCGACCTTATCCTGCTTCAGCCGGCCGGCGAGTTCGCGGGCATGAGGTTCCATTGGAACCGGGTCGCTCGCTCCCATAAACGAGTAATGGGTGTCGGCGACGGAGCCGATGACGCGCTGAGCGGCCAGCTCCTTCAATCGGTCGAGCGGGAAAGCGACGTTCCAATCTTCCTGCAGGCCCGTACGGTCGAGATTGACCGAGATATGGCTGATCAGCAGGTCCGGCCATTCGATGTCGCCGGGAATGACGCGGTAGTCGGCATCGCGGCCGCGAAACGGGTTCTCAGAACGCTGGAAGAGGCCAGCCGAAGAGACGATCGCGACGCGTCGCTGCGGCAGCGGCGGTCCGGATATCCAGGGCCGAGTCGCGAAGACCGGGCACTCGACTTCGGCCAGGCGCTTGGCCTGCGCCGGCGGCAGATCGGTCAATCGGGTCACCGGATACCTCCTTCGTCCTGCGCGACGGGTGCCGCGTATTGTGGCCAATCCAACAGGGCAAGAGCGGGCCGAGCGACGCCTTCGAGCAGCTCTCGCTGCGGGTTCGCGCGAGCCAGCACCCGCAGGCCCAAGGTGACGCCAAGCAGCAACCGGGCAAGATCAGCGGGATCGTGGCCCGGCGGAACCGAGCCGTCCGTCTGCGCCGCCGCTACCGCACGGCGGAAGAACGCCTCGATTTCCCCGAGATAGGCCGCCACCTCGGCGCCAAGCTCTCGGTCGTGCGGCGCCACTTCGAGAGCCGTATTCACCAACAGGCAACCGCGCCGGTCGCCCGTAACCGACCGCTCGACAATCTCGCCGAGAAAGGCGCGCATGGCCTCCTTTGGCGGCAGCGTCGTCTCGCAGCGAGCAATGCGCTCGCGCGTCGACTGGTTTGCATAGCGGCGCAGTACCGCGCAAAACAGCGAGCGTTTGTCGCCGAACGCGTTGTAAAGGCTGGTCCCGCTGATACCCATCCGCGCCGCCAGATCGCGCACCGAGGTCGCCTCGTAGCCCTCGCGCCAGAAGCAATCCATCGCCGCATCGAGTGCGGCCGGCTCATCAAATTCGCGCGGTCGCCCCATCCCAGGCCGTTCCGTGCCGCCTTTTTTCAGGTTGGCAAATTTTTGAAACGGGTGCTACAAAAACTCTGGCCATGCTGCGCACGTCCGCGCCCACTCCGCGACGGTTGGAGGGAGGAATGACCGAAACGTCCGATTACACACCGCCCAAGGTCTGGACTTGGACGAAGCCGAGCGGCGGCAGGTTCGCCAGCATCAACCGCCCGATTGCCGGCCCGACACACGAGAAAGAGCTGCCGGTCGGCCGCCACCCGCTGCAGCTCTACTCGCAGGGCACGCCGAATGGCGTTAAGGTCACGGTCATGCTTGAAGAGCTGCTGGCTCTCGGCCACAACGGCGCGGAATACGATGCCTGGCTGATCCGGATCGGCCAGGGCGATCAGTTCGGCAGCGGGTTCGTCGCGGTGAACCCGAACTCGAAGATCCCGGCATTGGCGGACCGAAGCGGCCCCGAGCCGATCCGGGTTTTCGAGTCGGGTGCGATCCTCCTCTACCTCGCCGAGAAGTTTGGCGAGTTCCTGCCGACGGAGACGGTGGCGCGCGCCGAATGCCTGTCGTGGCTATTCTGGCAGATGGGCGTCGCGCCGTACCTGGGCGGCGGGTTCGGCCATTTCTACGCCTACGCGCCGATCAAGATCGAATATGCGATCGATCGGTACGCGATGGAGGTGAAGCGTCAGCTCGATGTGCTCGACCGCCGCCTGGCGGAGAGCGAATATGTCGCGGGCCCCGCCTACGCGATCGCTGACATGGCGATCTGGCCATGGTATGGCGGGTTGGCGAAGGGCTGGCTTTACGGGGCGGCCGAATTCCTGAGCGTGCAGGAGTACAATAATGTGCAGCGCTGGGCCGACCTGATTTACGAGCGGCCGGCGGTGCAGCGCGGGCGCATGGTCAACCGCACCTCCGGCGAGCCGTCGAGCCAATTGCACGAGCGACACGACGCCGGCGACTTCGAAACGAAGACGCAGGACAAGCTTGCCGCTGCGTAGCTAAGCAAGGGTTCACGCGTCCAGCACTGCCAGACATGTACTGGCTCGGGAGTACGCTGCTATCATCGAAATCGACCTAGCGAGGAGAAGATCAATGTCGCTGGAAGACACACTCAGAGGGATCAGGGAAGCCTCAGCAAAACGCATCCCGCCGGAGAGCGCGGCGGTCATGCATCGCGCCACAGAGGAGCTGCGCGCTTCTGGGATCATGGACCGGGTGATCAAGGTCGGCGACCCGCTGCCGCCGTTCGCATTGCCAAATGCCTACGGGCGGGAGGTACTCTCGGCTGACCTCCTCGCCAAAGGTCCGTTGGTCCTGACCTTCTTCCGCGGCGCCTGGTGACCCTATTGCAACGCAGAGCTGTATGCTTTGCAGCAAGTGACGGGGACGTTGAAGGAATTGGGCGCAACGATCTGCGCCATCACGCCACAACTGCAGGAGGCTAGCCGCCCCCTTATTGAGAAGCATAAGATCACGTTCGACCTGCTATCCGACCACGGCAACGCGTATGCAGCGAAGCTCGGCATTCGCTTCAAATTGCCGGATGATCTGAAGCAAGTCTACCTGAGCTTCGGGATCGATCTCGCCGCGCGCAATGGTGAGGACAGCTGGACCCTGCCGATGCCAAGCCGGTTTGTCGTCGACATCAAGGGCGTCGTGCGGGCGGTCGATGTCGACCCGGACTATCGCTACCGGCCTGAACCGGATAAAACCGTGGACGACGTGAAGGGACTGAAATGAACCCGCTTGCGAGCAGGATAGTGAGCTTCTACACACCCATTCTTTGAACGTGTGAATTAGCGAGTATACAAAGGCCGGGCTTCAGAGAAACCCCGCTTCGGCGGGGTTTCGATTTTTGATATTCGGGCCAAGGCCAATTGATCGACCACACGATCTTGCGAAACTGCCAAGCTCCGGGCGTCGCGATCTTCGGACAAACGCATCCGCAGGGCAGCTTATAGCGGCGAAGCGACGTGTCTGATCCAGGGATAGGTGCAGAGGGACTGGGCGAGAAGAGCGTTCCAGGCGTCGACTGCTTTCGGCCATGACCGAGGTCGCCCAGAGCGACTGCTTTCGGCGCTCTGCAGCCGATGCCCACAGGGGTCTCGGTCGGGTTAGGCCCCGCCGCGCATCCCTCGGCGCTACTCGGCTGAAGTTGCCCCTCCAGGGTTGCGCCGAGAAGCAGCAAAGTCGGATGCAAAGTCGTCACTCAATTGGTGGGTGTCGCTCAACGAAACGCTCGCGTTCGAGCTGAGTTTGGGCGTACCCTGGATTGCAGAACTCTCCTTCGGAACCGCAACCAGATGAGCGGAGAGCGGGTCGAGCGCCGGCTGGCGGCGATTTTGGCGGCTGACGTTGCTGGCTATTCGCGGCTGAAGGGCGAGAACGACGAAGGTACGCTGGCCGCGCTGCGCGCGATCCGCCGCGAGCTTGGCGATCCCAAGATCGCCGAGCATCGGGGCCGTATCCTCGGGCCTGACCCGAGGACCAGATCACCGGTGACGGTCTGCTCGTCGAGTTCGCCAGCGTCGTCGACGCGGTGCGCTGCGCCGTCGAGGTGCAGCGCGAGATGGCCGCCCGCAACGCCGCCGTGCCGGCGGGCCGCCGCCTCGAATTCCGCATGGGCATCAATGTCGGCGACATCATCATCGAGGACGGCGACATCTTTGGCGACGGTGTCAACATCGTGGCCAGACTTGAAGCCTTGGCCGCGCCGGGCGGGATCTGCCTCAGCGCCGCAGCTCACGAGCAGGTCCGCGACCGCCTCGACATCGGCTTCGAGGATCTCGGCGAGCAGCGGGTCAAGAACATTGCCCGCCCGGTGCGGACCTACGGCGTGGCTCCCGCAGCGCGGTCGCGCGAGTTGCCGTTGGCGGCGCCGGCCCTGGTGCTGCCCGACAAGCCCTCGATCGCGGTCTTGCCGTTCCAGAACATGTCGGGCGACCCGGAGCAGGAATATTTCGCCGACGGCATGGTCGAGGAGATTATCACCGCACTCAGTCGCATTCGCTGGTTGTTCGTCATCGCGCGCAACTCCTCGTTCATTTACAAGGGCCTGACGGTCGATGTGAAGCAGGTCGGCCGCGAACTGGGCGTGCGCTACTTGCTCGAAGGCTCGGTACGCAAGGGTGGAGGACGCGTTCGCATCACCGCCCAGCTGATCGAGGCCGGAACTGGTGCGCATCTTTGGGCGGACAGGTTCGAAATCGGCGCGATGCTGTCGTTTCCGGCTCCTCGCGCTGAACGCCTTCGTCCGGAGCCACGTTTGCTTACCCATACCCGACCTTAGCCCAGCTCGAAATCGCGGCCGTCGCCAACTCCGTCACGGCTCCCTTTGCCAGACTCCGCGCCGCCGCGAGAGCCGAGAGAGCAATGGTGGCAGTCGCTGGGACCGCTGTTCGCGAACGTGCCGGCTTCGTCGGCGCAATGGCTGGAGCCCAGAAGGAAACGAACTCGAGCTAGCGGTGTTGTCACCGCGAGAGGCCGCGGGCCGACAAAGCAATCTCGGCCGCCGAGGGCTGCGCGACGCCGAGATCGCCCCCTTCCAGAAGCCGCCTCGCGGCGGCTCCTCAGGACCGGCTGAGGGCGCCTGGCGATGACAGGCCTGCGTTTCATCCCAATTCGGCAGGAGTTTGAGATGACCGGCAAGCTCTCAGGCAAAGTGGCACTCGTCACCGGCGGCAGGCGCTCGAGTATTTATGGGCGGGCGCCGTCAATCACAACTGGATGAGGCAGTCGCTGCGATCGGCGGCGATGCCGCAGCGATCCAGGGCGATATCGACAACCTCGCCGACCTCGACCGCATCTACGCCACCATTGAGGCGCGAGCCGGGCGTATCGATGTGCTGGCGGTAAATGCCGGAGTTGATGAATTCGGCAAGCTCGGGGAGATCACCGAGGAGCAGTTCGAGAGGACGTTCAATACGGACGTGCGCGGCGTGCTGTTCACCGTACAAAAGGCGCTGCCATTGCTGAGCAAGGGTTCCTCGGGGATCCTCACCGGCTCGATGGTGTCGATCAAGGGCTTCGCGGCGTGCTCGGTGTACAACGCGTCAAAGGCTGCGGTCCGCTCGTTCGCGCGCACCTGGATCGTCGACCTCAAGGGGGCGCGACATCCGCGTCAACGTGTTGAGCCCCGGATACACCGATACGCCGGGCCTCGCGCATTTTGTGACGGATCAAGAAAGGGCCGCCATGGTTGCATCGGTTCCGCTCGGCCGCCTCGCCGTTCCGGACGATCTGGGCAGGGCGGCGGTATTCCTTGCTTCCGACGACAGCGCCTACATCACCGGTATTGAGCTGTTTGTCGACGGCGGCGCCGCTCAGGTCTGAGAACAGGCTTACGGCGGCGTCGATTGAGGCACGCCGATCCATCCAGGTCGCGAAGGAGCAACTCGCAATGCCTCTTCTCGTCACTAGCGCGGCCAGTGCCAATGGCGACGGCTATGGCCTGCTCCTCGCTTTCGCCGATCCGCGCGGCGTCGCAGTCGATCAGAAGCGTGAATTGCTGTTCTTGAATAGCGGCGCCGATCGGGTGCTGGCGCTCGACCGGAACGGCAAGGTCGTTCGCGACACCGGCTCGATCGACGGGCTGAACCCGGGCGGCGGCAACTTCGGGCCGGACGGCCGTTATTATGTCGGATTGCGCAGCGCGCGTACGATCATGGCCTTTCCGGTCGAGGTCGGCGCGGTCGGGGAGCATGTTCTCCCGTCCGGCATCGTGCCCCTTCCCCGCGGTTTTGCCTTCGGCCGCGACGGCAGACTGTTCCTCGCCTCCGGCATCGGCCCGAATGGCCAGGGGGACGACAGCATCGTCGCGTTCGCTCCAGGCGGAGCGATCCAGCGGTCTTGGGCGGTGAGGGATCCGGAACTCAGCCCGCTCGACCTCGCAATCGCGCCCAACGACAACATCGTCGTGTCGAGCGAGCGTCCGTTCGGGGCGCCCGATGCCGTCACAACCCCTCGTGAATACGACATCGCCGACGGACACCTTGTCCGCGTCTTGTCTCCAGGCGGGTCGGCGGGATTTTGCAAGGCGCGTGGCCTGCGCTTCGGCCCCGACGGCATTCTCTACTGCGCCGCACAGGACGAGGTCGTGGCTTTCGATTTCGCGACCGGCGCATGCCTGGGAGCCGTTGTTCAGTTCCCCCGATTAAACGGCCGCGCACCGACCGTCTTCGCGGATCGCGGTGGGCAACACCGGAAGGCCGAGCCGACCGGCTTGAGCCGCACCCGGCGGCGGCAGCGCTGGTGCCGGTGCAGTTTTTCGTTGGTCATTTGTCTGGTAGGCCGGCCATGCGCAAGCCGGCGAAATACACTGAACCGTAGAGGGAACGAATTTTCGGGCTCCCGAGGTATCCGGCGCTGAGGCGGGCGATGCTGAGATAGTCACCGTTGGCGCTGTGCCGGCGGGCCTCGGCCAGTGCTGCTGCGGCGCGCTCGCCATCCCCTTTGAGGGCCTCGGCCGCGGCGAGGCGCGCGTAAACATAAGGCAGCGCAGGGTCTGCAATGCGCGCCTTGTCGAGCCAATAAACGGCATCGTCGATCTGTGACAGCAGCAGATGGGCGAGCCCGATCCGGGCGTACCATATGCCGACCAGCGGGTCGCCCGGACTGAGCCGCACCGCCCGCTCAAGAAGGGCGAGCCCCTCGACGACGGCACCGGTATAGAACCTTGATTGCCCAAGATTGGCGTAGGCATCGGGCCAGGAGGGATCTTCGTCGGACGCCATCTGATACTCGGGGATGGCCTCCTCGAAACGGTTTTGCGCCCGCAACACGGCGCCGCGCGCATAATGCGCGAGCAAATCGCCCGGCGCTTCGGTCAAGGCTCTTTCGACGAGATTTATGGCGCGGGCAATGTCGGCCGGAGCGGTCGCTTCAGGGCCCCGCGACGCCAGCGCCCGGGCAAGCCAGCTCAGTGCCGCAACGGACCGTGGATCGAGCGCCCGCGCCCTTTCGAACACCGCGATCGCCGCGGCCCGGCCTTCTGCGGTTGCGGGCTCCGTCATCAGCGCCCGGCCGCGCAGGATCAAATCGAGCAGCCCCGGGTGATTGGCGGCGCGCGCCGCGTCCGCCCTCACAGTAACGAGGCGCAGCGCCGCCGCGATGCGGCGTGCGATCTCGCCTTGAAGTTCGAGGCGGTTTAGGGCGGCGCCCTCAAAACGTTCGGCCCACAGAATTGCGGCGGTCTCGGCATCGCTCAATTGCGCGGCGACGCGAACCCGATCGCCGGTCCCTTCGACGCTTCCCTCAAGAACGTAGCGCACCCACAGTTCCCTGCCGATGATCCTTGTGTCAAGCGACTTGCGGCCGTAGGCCAAGGCAGTACCGCGTGCGATCACGGTCATCTGGTTGGCGCGCGCCAGATCGGTCGTCAAATCCTGGGCGATACCGTCTGCCAAATTCCGCTGCTTGTGGTCGTCGCTGAAGTCGGTAAACGGCAAAACCACGATCGACTGGGGTGAGGCTGCCGCCAGCGGGACGCGCGTCCACAAGACCCGCCAATTGGCCGGCATCATCAACAACACCAGGAGTTCCCAACGCACCGAGTGCCGGGCTGTAACGCCCAGTCCACAATGGCCACCGTCGAGGCCATTGCCGCGCGCGCGGCGCCTCGCCGGCCGCACCGGCCCGAACCCCCGGCGGGCGCCCTTCCCCGACTGTTTGAGCGGGTTTGCCGGTGTCGATGTCGGGGATTTTGTCGGGCGGCCCGGCAACGATGTCACCCGGCCTCGCGCCCGAGACAAACCGATAACCGTAGCCGGTGATTGTCTCTATGCAGCTGCCCTGCGCCCGACCCTGGTCGAGAACATGGCGCAGCTTTGAGATCTGCACGTTGAGGTTGGCTTCCTCGACCGCGCGTCCCGCCCACACTTTATTCAAAATCTCGTCTTTGGAGACCGCCTCGCCGCGGCGCAGCACCAAGAGCGCCAGCAAGTCGAGGGCTCGGGAACCGAGTGGCACCGAGGTTGAATTGCCGGCAGGGTCGACGCGGAAAAGGCCGCCGGCCTTGCGGTCAAACCGGAAACCATCGATCAGAAACGTGTCGACCGAACCGGGTGTGCTCATCGCCGCCTCGTTCAACCGAGCCTGCGCGCCCTCAACGGGCGCGCAAACTCTAGTTCGTTTTATACAGGGTTTGCCGGCTCCCCGATGTGAGCTGCCTCACAGACCGCGGTTCAGGGCGGCATTTTTGCGGCTGCCGCGCCGGCCTTTGGCGCGATTTGGAAAAATTTACAGCGAGCTCGTAGTCGGCACTCCCCTGCAAGCCCCAGCTTGTCGGCGGCGATCCCGAGAGCCGTTGGCCGGCTCCCTCCGATCACCGCAACGAGCATCGCGAGGATAGAGAAATGAAAAAGACGCTGCAGCCGATCATCGGAAGCGATCGGCCCCGGACGCCGGAGCCGATCGCGCTGACCGCGGGCCAGTTGAAGCAGGTGTCGGGTGGACTGAACCCGCAACCGCTGCCTCCCGGCGATAGGCTCGAATAGGGCTGCCACGGAGCCCGACGAAAACCGAAAACCCTGGCGAAAGAAGGAATCGATCCATGTCACACGGTGGAATCGCACCCGACCTGAAGCGCCCGCTCCCGTCGGGACCCTTCATCCTTTCGCCGACGGAGACGGAACAAGTCTCCGGCGGCAGGATCAAGAAGTCCAACAACGGCCCCGGCTCGGCGCCGTACAACACGCCGGGCAATCCGGAATACGGCGCCACCTAGCCCATTTTGACCCGAGGCGGCAAATTCCCCGGCGGCCGCGGCGCAGGCTCGGCCGTCGGGGGCTGCTCGCCGCTGATCGGCCGCACGCGGGGAGCAGGCCATGCCGGGCACAGGCAGACACCCATTCTCGATATCCATCTGCAGAGCGCGGTCGCAGGCTGAGCCGGGGAGCAGACGATGACCGTCGCGCTGTTTCGCCGGCAAGCGATCGATCACCAGCGCTTGCGGATCTGGGGCGAGGTCACCTTGGCCCTGCCCACGTCCTACGCCCTCGTGACCGGCTTTATCGCGGCGTCGGTTCTCGCAGCGGCGCTGTTTATTGGCACCCAGACCTACGCGCGCAAAGAGCACGCGACGGGGTTCCTCGTGCCGAGCGCCGGCGTCGCGCGCATCACGCCGCCGCGCCCGGGTACCGTCATCGACGTTGCGGTGCGCGAGGGTCAACATGTCGAGCGCGGCGCTCTGTTATTGACCGTCAGCAATGCCGAGACCTCCGAACGCGGCGAAAATGTCGATGCGGCAAAAGCTGCAGAACTGCAGGCGCAGCGCGATCGCCTGCGGGATCAAATCGCCTTGGAGACCGAGAAATCTCGGCTCGAAGCCCGACAGCTGCAATCGCAGATCGCGACCACCAAGGGAGAGATCGGGGAGCTCGGGCATCAGGAGACGATCCAGGCAGACCGCATCGAGATCGCCCGGCGGCAGCTGAACGGGGCCGTCGAACTCGCCGCCAGGGGCTATCTGTCGCAGGTCGAACTGCGCCGCCGGCAGGACGCCTACCTGGCCGAGCAGCAAAGCGAAAGCGCGCTCGCCAAAGAGCGGCTCGCGCAAGAGGCCGAGTTGTCCGGACTGCAGGGCAGAGCGCGGCAGTTGCCGATTACGAGGGCCGAGAGCGTGGCGCGGAGCGGGGCCGAGATTGCCGAAATCGAGGCGCGGCTCAAGGACGTCGACCGGGAGCGCGGGTATCAGTTGCGGGCGCCGATCAGCGGCCGGATTTCGGCGCTACAGGCGTGGGTCGGCAAAAGCGCCGATCCTCGGCTTCCGGTGCTGTCCATCGTCCCCGAGGGCGACGTTCTCGAGGCCCTATTGCTGGTCCCGGCGAGGGCGATCGGATTTGTCGCCGGCGGCCAAACCGTGCACATCAGCTACGACACGTTTCCGTTCCAGCAATTCGGCTTTGCCCGCGGCACCGTTCGCTCGGTCTCGCGCACATTGCTGAAACCCGACGAGATCGTCGGCCCGGTGCTGGTGCGCGAGCCGTCCTATCGGGTGGAGGTCGCTCTCGCGCGGCAGACGATCAGGGCTTATGGCGCCGAGCTGCCGCTCGAACCCGATCTCGAACTGCAGGCCGACATTGTCGCGGAACGTCGCAGCCTCCTCTCTTGGCTGCTCGATCCGGTGCTGAGCGTGTGGAGGCGCTCGTGAAATTGCTCGGTCTCTCCGGGCGCCTGCCCGAGATCCGGCAGGCCGCGGCCAGCGAATGCGGCCTTGCTTGCCTTGCGATGGTCGCGTCCTATTACGGCCGGCAGACCGATCTCGGCACGCTGCGACGCGAGTATCCGGTGTCGCTGAAGGGCGCAACCCTAGCGATGGTCATGCAGATCGCCGCTCGGCTCGGTCTCTCGAGCCGTCCGCTGCGGCTCGAACTCGATCACCTGCGGAGCTTGCGCGTGCCGGCGATATTGCACTGGGACATGAACCACTTTGTCGTGATGCGCCAAGCCGGCCGGCAGGGTTTTGTCATTCACGACCCGGCCTTCGGCGCGCGACGCTGCAGTCTCGCCGAGGCGTCGAAGCATTTTACCGGCGTCGCCCTGGAACTGATGCCGGACACCACGTTCCAGCCACGGCGCGCCGCGCCCAAACTGTCGCTCTTCGATTTTTTCGGCCACATCTCCGGGCTGTTGCCTGCGCTCGCCCAAATCCTGGTTCTCTCCTCGATCCTGCAGCTCTATGTGCTCGCCAGCCCGTTCTACATGCAGATCGTCGTCGATAATGCGATCGCCAAGGACGACCACGATCTGCTGCTGGTTCTCGCCTGCGGCTTTGCATTGTTCTTGCTGATCAACACCGGCGCCAACCTGATCCGCGCCAGGTTGCTGGCGCAGGTGCAGAGCACCTTGGCCTTCCAGATGGGCGCGGGGCTGTTCCGGCATTTGCTGCGTTTGCCGATGTCGTATTTTGAACAGCGCCATGTCGGCGATCTCGTCTCGCGTTTCACCTCGACCGAGCCGGTTCGCGCGCTGTTGGCCGAGGGACTGGTCACCGCGCTGATCGATGGCGCGATGGCGAGCCTGACCGTGGTCATGATGTTTCTTTATCAGCCGTCATTGGCTCTTGTCGCAATCGCCGCACTCGCTCTCTACTTCGGGCTGCGCATCGCCTTCTACCAGCTGTCGCGCCGCCGTTCCCTCGACCTGATCGAAGCCAGGAGTTGCGAGAGCACGACCTTTATCGAAACCATGCGGGCCGTTCAGAGCATCAAGATCTTTACCCGTGAGACCGAGCGCGAGGCGGTTTGGCTGAACCGCTATGCCGAGGTCGTGCGCGCCGAAGCGACGAACGGGTTTCTGAAGCAGGCGTTTCGGATCGCCAACGACGCGATATTCGGGTTGGAGAACGTCCTGATCGTCTATCTCGGCGCGCACGCTGCGCTGGCCGGCGAGATGACCGTCGGCATGCTGTTTGCGTTCCTCTCGTACAAGCAGCAGTTTGTCGACAAGGCCGCGCGGCTGATCGAGCGCGCGATCGAATTCCGGATGCTCGATCTGCATCTGGAAAGGCTGGCCGACATCGCCAGCGCCGCGCCGGAAGAGCGGCATCTCCGCCCGGTCGCCTACCAGACGCCGATCGAGGGAAATCTCGAGGTGCGCGCGCTCTGCTTTCGCTACGCCGACGGTGAACCGTTGATATTGGACAACGTCAATCTCAGCGTCCGCGCCGGCGACTATGTCGCGATCACCGGGCCGTCCGGCTGCGGCAAAACCACCTTGCTCAAGCTGATCCTCGGGCTGCTCAAACCGACCTCCGGCGAGATCGTGGTCGATGGCGTAGCGCTGAGCACTCTCGGGCACGAAGCGTTTCGCAAGAGCATTGGCGTCGTCATGCAGGACGACCAGCTGCTGTCGGGTTCGATCGCCGACAACATCTGCTTTTTCGACGAAAGCTTCGATCTCGAGCACATGACGCATTGCGCAGGGTTGTCCGGGATCCACGACGAGATCTGCAGGATGCCAATGGCCTACAACAGCCTGATTGGCGATATGGGCACCTCGCTGTCGGGCGGACAGAAGCAGCGCGTGCTGCTGGCGCGCGCGCTTTATCGCCGACCTCGCCTTCTGTTCATGGACGAAGGCACTTCTCATCTCGATGTCGCGACCGAGCGGCAGGTCACGGCTGCGATAAAATCGCTGGGGCTGACGCGGATTATTATCGCGCATCGGCCGGAAACTATCGCTTCGGCCGGTCGCCGGCTCGTGCTCGCCGGCGGTCGGCTGAGCGACCTGCACGGACGTCTGGCGGCTGCCTGATCGACGCTCGCGGCCATGGTTCGCCGGCGCGCAGATCGCCGATCCGGCTCGTCGATACCAGCGCTCAAGATACGCCGGCGCTGGTTGCCCCGGTTCTCGTGTAATTCCCCCCGTCGATCCCGAAGCACGGCGCCGAAGGCCGCGGATTTTGGAGAATTTGGGAAAATTTAGGTCGGGCTCATAGTTTTGGGCGGCGGGATGGCACGATGATCCGCAATGGCCCGACCGTCGTATCGCTCACGAGAAGATATCGGACGGACGGGCCTGCCGGCTCCGGTCGAGCCGACATCGCTACCCCAAGTAAAGGAGATCGACTATGGATAAGCGCACAAACTTCGACAACACCTCCGCCAAAGAGCCTTCGCCGACCCCGGTCGAGCTGACTGCGGATGAGGCGAAGGAGATTGCCGGCGGTCTGACTGTGACCGTAGGGGGGATCACCGGGCGGGTCTGTTGCACTTGCGGCATCGGCGGTCCCTACCGCGAGACGTGAGCGGGATTGCCGCTTTGCGGCGTCACGCCTTACGGCCAGACGGCTGATTGAAAATGCTTCCCGTTCCCGCCGCGGCCGCCGCCGGAACGACCGAGGGGTTCGGCTCCCTGCCGCCCCTCGGGATCGGGTTCCCGTATATCGTCGAGCTTCCGGCCGAGCTCTATCGGCCGGATCTGCTCGACTTTGTCGAAGTGACCCCGGAAACGCTGTGCCGGACGCGGCGGGACGGCGAGCGTCGCTATCTGACCCTCGTCCCCGACAAATTCGACCGCGCCCGCGCCGTCGTCGGCGTCCTTCCGATCGTCGTCCACGGCGTCGAACTGTCGATCGGCTCAGCGGTCGGTTGCAACGCGCATTATCTCGAGATGCTCGACCGGTTTCAGCGGCTGTGGCCGTTTTGCTGGCACAGCGAGCATTTGAGCTATCAGACGATGCCCGGCCACGGCGGCGCGCCGGTCGACATCGGCATCCCGCTGCCGCTGCCCGGAACCGACGAGGCCGTGCGCCTGGTCGGCGATCGGGCGGCCGCGATCGGCCGCCATTACGGCGTCCCGTTTCTGCTGGAAAACCCGGCTCATTATTTGCGAACGCTGCCCTACGATCCGGAAATCGGCGACGAGATCGGGCTGATGGCTGCCATTACCGAGAGCGGGCGATGCCGCCAATTGCTGGATCTGCACAATCTCTACTGCAATGCCGTCAATCATCGCTTCGACCCGTTCGCCGCGGTCGATCGCATTGATCTCGAGCGGGTCGGAGAAATTCATATCGCGGGCGGATGCTGGCAGTCGGGCTATTGGAACGACACCCATGACGGGCGGGTGCCGTCGGCGGTGTGGGAACTGCTCGACTACACGCTGCCGCAGTGTGCCCGTGTCGGGGGCGTCGTCTTCGAGCTGATGAACTATTACGCCGCGAAAATGACCCCCGACGCGATTGCCGAAGAGTTGGCGAAGGCGCGCCGGGTCTGGGAACGGCGCCACCGCGCGACGGGAGAGACCGGAACATGATTTCGCAGGCGGCGCTGCTCGCGCATCAGATGACCCTCGGCCGCCATTTGCGCATCAATCCCGGCGCGGCGATACCGGCAATCGGCGCCGAGCCCGGTTCCGAGGCTGCGGCCGACGCCGGTCAGCCGGCGCAGCTGATTGAACTTATCGCCGATCCGGACTTTGCCTTTACCAGGTCCGTTCGGCACTCCTGGTGCGTCGGGCGAACCAACGCGCTGGCGCGGCTGACATTGTCGGTGTTGCCCGAACCGGCGGCCCGGCAACTCGTCGACGACTGGGTCGCCCGCGGCGGCGGTGCGTCGCTGGATCCGATGAGCGAAGCCGAAGGGTTTTTTGAATTCGCCGCCGGTTACCTCGAGGATCCATCGCATGCGTTGACGATCTGCCGAATGGAACAGGCGGCTTTGCGAGCGAACTGCGCCGTCCTGGCCTTCGTTGCCCCCGACCCGTCGCGCCTCGATCAAGCGGGAGCCGTTGTTGGTCGCGGAAGCGGGGCGGCGCTGGTGCGGTTCTTCGCACCGCCCGAGCGCCTCCTGGCATGCGTCTCGGCCAGACAGCTGCTGCCGCCGCTTGCGGAGGAGAGCGTTCCGGTCCTGTTCGCGCCCGGCCTTGCCCAGTTCTGCCGGCCGGCCACCGCGCCGGAAGTTGGTGTTTGGGAAAGGCTTGACGCGCCGGCCACGATTGCGACCCTGGCCCGGGAAGGATATCCGCGCCGCCTGATCGGCTCGATGCTCGAGGTCGGGGCGATCGACCCCTTGGCCGGCGACACCGAATGGAGCGGCAAGCCGGTTGACACCCCAAGCAATGCTTCAGACGCTATGGCTGGCGATCATTGATCTTTGCTTCCTTCCCGATCATATAGTCGCCGGCCAAAATCGGCGCATAACGTGGCGGATTGCCGGGTCCGGAGCAGTCAGGCAGACACTCGATCACGGCGTCGTAGTTCGGATGCAGGAAGAACGCGACCGACTGGCGAGGTTTGCACGCGGCGGGAATCGTCGGCGGATTGACCACCCGATGGGGGGTGGAGACCCAGAGGTCGTTGCTCCAGCGGGCCAGCATATCGCCAATATTGATGATGAATGCGTCCGGCACGTATGGCACGTCGAGCCACCCGCCGGCCTTGGTGAGCACCTGCAATCCTCCGGGCGCATCCGTCGGTGCGAGGATCGTCAGGCTGCCATAGTCCGTATGCGCTCCGGCCCGCAATTGCCGCGGAAGCGGGGGCTGTTTCGGCACGGGATAGTAGATCGAACTAAGAACCGAAAAGTGACGATTGATTTTGTCGGTAAAGTAGGCCTCCGGAAGACCGAGCGATGCTGCGAACAATCCCATGATGCGGCCCGACAATTGCTCGGCGGCACGATAGTACGCTTCGCCCGCGGCTTTGAATCTCGCGGGGATGGTCGGCCATTTGTTGCGGTGGTAGAAGCGACGCGCCCGATCGGTCCGATAGTATGCCGCGTCGATGTCTGGCCGCCCCACCATGAAGTATTCGCGCAGATCGGGGGGCGTCACCTCGCCCTCGCCCTTGGCCAAGGCTGTCGTATTCATTCCGTGGTAGCCGTTGTGCAGGCTGTCGGCATCGGGCGCCACGGCAGCCTTCGTCTCGACCGAGAGCTCAAAGAATTCTCGGCTGACATCGAACCAGTCGTTCACCAACGCGGACGATATCCCGTGCCCGGTGAGCAGGAAGAATCCCGTCTCACGGCAAGCGCGGTCGATCTTTTCGGCAGCTGCGAGAGCCGAAGGATCGTCTCGGGCAGCACCAAAGTCGATGATGGGCAACCCCGAGTCTGCCGGAAAAACTGATGACGTCATAACGAAAAAATCACCCTCAAAAACAGGGCCGAAGGCCGATTTTGATCACAATTCATCCTATTGCGTAGACGTAGCCTAACTTCGCTAGCGCGTTTTCTACCCGGATCGGGCCGTTTCCTACCCGTTCATGGCCGGTTGGCCTTCAGCCCGCGGGCGCGGAGCGGCCCGCGGGTCGGGCCCGGCCATCCATGGACCCGCGGGCCACCCCCGGACGGCCGGCCCTGGCGGGCCGTTCCGGGGGCGCGGGTGAACGGTTTAGCAGGGTGCAGAAAAACTCGCGTTTGCCGTGTGAGCACCCTTCGAGACAGCCGCGGAGTTTATCCTCGGGCCGCGCCCCCGGGTCCGCGCTCTGCGCGGCCCGAGGGTAAACTCCGCGCGGACCCGGGGGCGGCTTCCTCAGGGTGAGGTAAGTGTTTGCAAAACTTGGCCTCATCCTGAGGAGCGGCCGTTTTCGGCCGCGTCTCGAAGGATGGGCAAGCGGCGAGAGCCCTATTTTTCCGCACCCTGTTAGTCCCCCACCGGCTGGTGCCGACCCGCCAGGCATGAAACTCACCCCGCTGTCACCGCGAGGCGGCCCCGGCCTTCGAGGCTGTAATCCAATCCCGAAAAAAATTGGAATTCGGGGTCTTATCGCTAGGTTTTGGTCCGCGCGTTCTGTATAACCCTATTAGTGGGGGTAGCGGGGGGCCGCTATGAGCGAAGGTGTGCGGGTGATCCGTCCGGACCGGGCTCAGTTGCGCTGGGACATGGTCGATCTGGACAGCCAGTTGCCGGACGACCATCGGGCGCGGCTGGTTTGGGCGTTTGTTGAAAGTTTGGATCTGAGCGAGTTTTACGACCGGATCAAGGCGCGTGACGCGGTTGCCGGACGGCCGGCAACGGATCCGCAGGTGGTGTTGGCGGTCTGGCTCTACGCGACGCTGGAGGGGATCGGTTCGGCGCGGGCGATCGACCGCCTGTGTCAGCAGCACGCGGCCTATCGTTGGCTGTGCGGCGGTGCGCCGATCAACCACGATCTGCTGGCCGAGTTTCGGCGCGAGAATGCGGCGTTGTTGGATCGCCTGCTGACCCAGAGCGTGACTGGGCTGATCGCCGAAAAACTGGTCACCCTGGAAGAGCTGGCAATTGACGGGACCAAGGTGCGCGCTCACGCCGGCCGGGGTTCGATGAGCAAGCGCAAACGGCTGGAGAGCATCGAGCAGGCGGTGGCGGAACGGGTGGCGGAGCTGAAGAGCGAGCTCGACACGGATCCCGCGGAGCCGGAGCGGCGGTGCAAGAGGCGCGCCTTGCAAGCCGCAGAGGAGCGGGCTCGGCGGGTCAAGCAGGCGCAGCAGAAGCTGGCGGAATTGGAGCAGGAGAAGGCCGAACGGGCAAAGACACATCCCACGGAGGAAGCCAAGAAAGGCGAACCCAAAGTCTCGGTCAGTGACCCCGACGCTCGCTTGATGCGGCTGCCCGACGGTGCCGCCGCGCCCGCCTGGAACGTGCAAGTGGCGACCGCCAATGGCTTTATCGTGGAGATCGATCCGACGGATCGGCGCCAGGACAGCGGCACGGCGCCGGGACTGGTGGAGAAGGTTGCCGAGCGTTGTGGCCGCGCGCCGCAACGGCTGCTGGCCGATACCACGGCGATGACCCAGGACGACATCGTCAAACTGGCCGAGCAGCATCCCGATCTGACCGTCTATAGCCCGCCGCCGTCGGAACGCCCGAACCTCACCGCCAAGACGCTGCACACGCGGCGCTGGAGACGGCGCCATGAGCCGCCGCCGGTCATGGCATGGCGAGCGCGAATGGCGAGTGAGGAAGGCCAAGAAGTCTACCGCCGACGCAAGCTGACCGAACGGGCGCACGGCATCATCAAGACCCGAGGAATGACCCGGTTCCTGGTACATGGCCGCGAGAAAGTCCGGTCCGTCTGTCTGTTGCAGGCACTGGCCCTCAACCTATCCTGGGCCAATACGTTGCGCCGCCGTACTGCCGCGGCGGCAGCAATGGCGATACCGGCGGCCGCATGACCACAGCAGGCCCGAGCAGTGCCCTCCGCGACCACATTCACGGCGCCACGGTCCAAACACGGCGCCACAGCCCAATCCCCCAGGTCAAGTATCTCCAAACTGCCACACCCTTAAGTTGAGCTTCCAAAAACGACACACGCCCTGCCCAAAAAGCGGGATTGGATTACAGCCTCCTTCGCCGGGGCAGGCTGCGCCGTGGCGATCTCGTCGTCGCGGAGTCGCGAGGGTCGGGATTGCTTCCCGGCCGGAGCCTGTCCTCGGGCCGGCCGACGGCCGGACCCGGGGGCCGGGACCGCTCCGCTCCTCGCAATGACCACAGGGGTAGGCGGGCGCGGTCGGGACGACCACTCGTTGTTTCTTTCTGGGTCTCAGCGGCGCTCAACCCCAGGTGGCTTTGCTGCCGACCAGCGTGATCGTGATGTGCCCCATCGTCGTATCGGCCTTGGCGCCGTGCCAATGGCGCTCCCCGGCCTTGATATGTGCGACGTCGCCGACATTGATCGCGCGCTGCTCGTGCTCGGTTGCCACGATGCCGGAGCCCGAGGTCACGATCAACACCTGGTCGCAGTCATGGGTATGCCATCCGGTGGTGCAACCCTGGCTGAAGTTCACGACGCTGCAGTTGTAGTTCGCCGAATCCCCGGGCCGGATGATCGTCTGACGGGTCCGCGCAACCGGTCCCGTCCACCCTTCGATCCGCTCCGCAGCGCCTTCGGCCGGGACGTTGGGGATGTCTTTCAGCGTGACCACCTTCATGATGACCCTCCTGGGTTGGCTGGTTTTTATACTATCGAAAGCGACAAAATCACCACATTGTATCGCGGCTGAATTTGTCAGGCCGCGTCCGAGATCACGACGAGACGGCGGCCGAGAGCGCGCATCGCGGCCTCGATTTGGCCGAGGTGCGACGCGTGATGGATGTCGAAAAGCCGCTGAGCCTGCTTTGGCGAGATCCCGACTCGGCGCGCCAACTCCTCCGTGTCGATCCCGGCCTTGCGCATCGCCCGATAGAGTTCCGCCTTGGCGGCGACGAGCGGCGCCAAGCCTACGAGCGGCCGGCCGGCCGTCGGCGGTGACGGATCGGGCAGGTCCCAGCCCTCGGCCAGGTAATTGGCGAGCATCGTTTCGAGCAGATCGGCGGCTTGCTTCAGCGCTGCTTCGCGGGTCTCGCCTTGTGTGGCCCCGACCCCGAAATCGGGAAAGGTCACGACAAATCCGCCATCCTCTTCCGGGTCCGGTTTGGCCGGATAGGCCAGCGGCAGGCCGTCGCGTTTTGCCATACCCTCTCATCCTCCGCGTCCGGTGACAATGCGAGCGCCCGATCGGCGCAGCTTGCGCAAGAGCCCGCGGCTCGTCATCCCGCATCATACGCATCTCTGTTTATAATGGCGCCCGCGGCAACCGGAAGCCGCGGATTCCAGCTCATCGGCAAGGGAGGGGAATGTGATCACGATCATCGACGTCAAGGCGGAACTCGCGAAGCTCTCGCTGCTGCGCGGGCGCACGCCGCAAATGACCGAAACCGAGCGCCGGGGAACCGGGGCCTTCGCCACCTTGGCTCCGTTCCGCGACGGCAATATTTTCTGCGCCAAATTTGCCGGCGCCGGCGCCTGGGAACGCCATCCCAACGGCGACGAGCTCGTCCAGATCGTCGACGGCGCGACGACCCTGCACTTCATGACCGCAGCGGGGCTGCAATCTTTGGCACTCGGCGCCGGCATGATGGTCATCGTGCCGCAGGGGACGTGGCATCGCTTCGTGTCGCCCGACGGGGTGACCGTGATGACGGCGACGCCGAAGCCGACCGAGCATCTCACCGTCGATGTCGAGGACCCGCGAACGCTCACGGGCGAGCAACTCGAGGGCAGCATCGAAGAAAAGTGGCGCTGATGTTCTTCGACCGGCGCCTGTGGGAATACACCCGGGGGCTGCGCCTTTGGGTCGCGCTGGCGATCTTCCTCGGGCTCGCGGCCGCGGTCGTCGGCATCGCCCGCTTTGCCCTCCTCGGCATCCTGTTGTCGCGGGTCTTTGCCGGCGGCGGTTTTGCCGCGGCGGCGCTGCCGGCCCTGGGGGTGGCCGCCGCGGTCGTGCTGCGCGCTGCGATCGAGCATCATCGGGCGATGATCTCGCACCGCACCGCGCTCCAGGTGCAGGAGACCCTGCGCGGCCGGCTCTACGACAAGATCGCCGAATTGGGCCCCGGCTGGTTCGCCGGCGAGCGCACCGGCGGGGTCATGCTGTCGATCGTCGACGGCGTCGAGCAGCTGCAGAGCTTTTTCGGCCAATACGTGCCGCAGGTCGCGATCGCGGTGCTGACGCCGCTCGCGATCTTTGCCTTTATCGGCTGCTGGGACATGCCGGTCGCGGTGGTGATGCTGGTCGCGGCATTGGCGACATTGGCGGCGCCGGTCGCGTTCTTCAATCTCGAGCGCCGCACCAGCCACGGGCGCCATCAGGCGCTCGAGGCCTTCGCCTCCGAGTTCCTCGACGGCGTCCAGGGCCTGCCGACCCTGAAGGCGTTCGGGCAAAGCCGCACCTTCGGCTGCCGCCTTGCCGAAAAGGCGCGGGCATTGTGCGACAGCACCCTGCGGGTGGTCTCGACCTCGGTCATGACCCGCGGCATCACCGATTGCGGGGTCGCGATCGGCGCCGCCGCGGCGCTGGCGCTCGGCGTTTGGCGGGTGTCGCACGGGCTGATGAGCATGCCGGCCCTGCTCGTCGTGCTGATGGCCGGGACCGAGGTGTTCCGCCCGCTGCGCGATCTGCGCATGGTGCTGCACCAGGGCGTGGCCGGGCAGGCGGCCGCGGCCGGCATCACCGCACTCTTGGCCGCTCGGCCATTGGTGCCGCCGCACATCCCCTCGCCGCCCTCGGCGGGGACCACGGCCCCTCCCCCCGGAACGGCCCGCAAGAACTTGCCCCGGCGAAGGCCGGGGGCCGGCCCTCTCCCCCCAAGCGGGGAGAGGGAGGGACCCGCGGATCCCCGGAACAAGGCCATTCCCACGGGCTACCCACTCGTCCCGACGATCGCTTTCGAGGCGATCGGTTTCTCGTACCCGGGCGGGCGCGATGCGGCACTTGACGGATTGTCGTTCGCCGTCGGCGCCGGCGAGAAGATCGGCATCGTCGGGGCGAGCGGGGCCGGCAAATCGTCGATCGCCCGCCTGTTGCTGCGGCTCTACGACCCGCAACGGGGTCGCGTGCTGATCGGCGGACGCGATCTCAAGAGCCTCGACCCCGAGGCGGTGCGCCGGATGATCGCGATCGTGCATCAGGACACCTACCTCTTTCACGGTACGGTCGAAGAGAATCTGCGGCTCGGCCGGCCCGACGCCTCGCCTGCCGAGCTCGCTGCCGCGGCAAGCGACGCCAACGCCGAGGAGTTCATCGCCCGTTTGCCGCAGGGCTATCGGACGATGATCGGCGAACGCGGCGTGCTGCTGTCGGGCGGCCAGCGCCAGCGGCTGGCGATCGCCCGTGCGCTCTTGCGCGACGCGCCGATCCTGATCCTCGACGAGGCGCTGTCCTCGGTCGATGCCGAGAACGAGGCGATGATCCAGCAGGCGATCGACCGGCTGTCGCGCGGCCGCACGACCCTCATTCTCGCGCATCGGCTGTCGAGCGTGATCGCCGCCGACCGCATCCTGGTGCTCGACCGCGGGCGCGTCGTCGAAACCGGGCGGCACCGCGAGCTGATCCGGCACGACGGCCCTTACCGGCGGCTGATGGGCGCCCAGGCCGAGGAGCGCGGCGAGGCGACGCAAACCGCCGATGATCGCCTGGTGCTGACGGCGCCAAGCGAGGGCGACGCGGTCGGCCTATCGGGCGAGGCGGCGACCGATGCGATGGCAGCCGCCGCGGCGCGGGTCGGCTGGGGCGACACGCTGGCGACCCTGTGGCGGATCATTGCCCCCTGGCGCGGGCGCTTCGCGGTCGTCGTCGCCTCCGGGATCGCGCGGGTCGCCGCCTTCATCGGCGTCGGCGTGCTCGGCGCGCTCGCCGTCGCCGCGGTCAAGACCGGCTCGCCATTCGGCCGCCTGTTGATCCTGCTGGCCTTGACGGCACCGCTTGCCGGCTTGTTGCACTGGCTCGAATCGTGGCTCGCCCACGATGTCGCCTATCGCCTCCTGGCCGAGATGCGGATCGCGCTGTTCCGCAAGCTCGACAGCCTGGCGCCGGCCTATCTGGTTCGGCGCCGTTCGGGCGACCTCGTCGCCCTCGCCAACGATGATGTCGAGACGATCGAGTATTTCTTTGCTCATACCGTGGCCCCGGCGCTGGTCGCGGTGCTGGTGCCGTCGGCGGTGCTGGCGGCACTCGCCGTGACCGCCTGGCCCGCGGCGCTCGCCTTGCTGCCGTTCGTCTTGATTGCGGCCTTGGCGCCGGTGGTGGCGCGCTCGCGCATCGACCGGCTGGGTGGTGCCGCGCGCGATGCTCTCGGCCTCCTCGGCGCCTATGCCGGCGAGACGATCCAGGGTCTCGCCGATCTCGTCGCCTTGCAGGCGGTGGACGAACGCCGCCGAGGTTTCATGGATCTGGTGCGCGGCTACCAGGAGACCCGATTCGGGCTGTTGCGCGACCTGTCGGCGCAGGCGGCGAGGCTCGAAACCGTGACCGGGCTCGGCGGGCTGGCGGTGGCGGTCATCGGCGCGCGGCTTGCCGCCGGGCATCACCTCGCCCCGACCATGCTGCCGCTCCTGATCCTGATCTCGCTGGCGGCGTTTCTGCCGATCTCGGAGATCGCACAAGTGAGCCGCCAGCTCGCCGACACGATCGCCTCGACCCGCCGGCTTTACGCCGTGCATCGCGAGGCGCCGGCGGTCGTCGATGGGCCGCTGCGTCCGCCGCCGCCCGCGGGCGGCTCGGCGATCCGGTTCGAGGCGGCAAGCTTCGCCTATCCCGGCGCGCACCGGGCGGCGCTGACCGAGTTCAGCCTCGACATCCCGGCGGGCGCCACCGTGGCGCTGGTCGGCCCCTCGGGCGCCGGCAAGACGACGATCGCCAATCTCTTGATGCGCTTCTGGGACCCGAGCCGCGGGCGGATCACGATCGACGGCGTCGATCTCGGAGATTTCGAGCTCGATCATCTGCGCCGGCGGATCGCGCTGGTGTCGCAGGACACTTATCTCTTCACCGGCACGTTGCGCGCCAATGTGGCGCTCGCCAGGCCGGAAGCGGGCCAAGCGGAGATCCGCCATGCGCTCGAACAGGCGGCACTCGCGGATTTTGTCGACAGTCTGCCTGCGGGCCTCGACACCCAGGTCGGCGAGCGCGGCGTGCAGCTCTCGGGCGGACAGCGCCAGCGTGTCGCCATTGCCCGCGCCTTTCTGAAGAATGCGCCGACCCTGGTGCTCGACGAGGCGACCTCGCATTTAGACGCCGTCAGCGAGGCGCAGGTGCGCGGCGCGCTCGACGCGCTGATGCGCGACCGCACGACGATCGTCATCGCCCACCGGCTGTCGACGGTGCGCGGCGCCGATCTCTTGGCGGTGCTCGACCGCGGCCGTCTCGTCGAGACCGGCCGGCACGCCGAGCTTCTCGCCAGGAACGGCCTCTACGCACGGCTCATCCGCCATCAGCTGGCCGGCGCCCGGCCGGAGATCCGCGCCGCCGGGGATTAAAGCGCCAGGGGTCCGCTACCAGCGTCAGGAGGTATCTCGATGCGCACGCTGATCATCGGTAACCAGTCCGTGCGGCAGGTCAAAGAGCGGTGCTGCGGGTGTGGAAAACCGGCAAGGCCGAGCGGGCGGCGCGTCTCGACTTCGTCAGCCTCGATGATGCGTGGAAGCTGCTGAGCACCAAGCGGCGCGCGATCATGCACGCGATGGCCGCAGCCGGGCCGCTCCCCATCCGAGAGATCGCCCGACGCGTCGGACGGGACGTGCGCGCGGTCCACAGCGACGTGCAGCTTCTCCATCGCGCCGGGGTCATCGACAAAGCCGAAGACGGTCGAATGGTCCTGCCCTACAAGACCATCAAGTTCGATTTCACGTTCGCGGCGCAACGGGCCGCGTGACGAACCACGGCGGGCATTGGATGATGGAGGCCGAGGCGCGGCGCATCCGGGAGAGCGCCCTCGCGGCCGCGGATGCTCCGCCCGCAATGTCGCCGAATTCGCCGGCGGCGGGCGCCTCGTTATCGATCCTTGGACCGCTTGGCCGGCGACCGACCCGCTACCGGCGGTCGGCGACCCGCGCCGGGGCGTGGCCGCTGACCTCGGCGAAAAACGGCGGCGAGGGACGGAGGTCCCGGACGGCGAGCCCGTCCGGGGAACAAACCCCCCGATCTCGCCGTTCGCTAGCGTCAGGGAGAGGTCGATCGGCAATCCCTGCCCGGGAAGGTCGGATGAAGCAAATTGTCCTTGCCGTCGTTGCCGTCGCCGCCGGCTTTGCCGTAGCGGCGATACCGTTGCACGCCGAGCCGTCCTGGCAGCCGTTGCCGCATGTGCGCGCGAATGCACAGCTGCGCCAATTGCCGACGGTCGCGGTCCGCGGGCACCGATATTGGGGCTGGCGGCGGCAGCCCTTCGGGCCGCTCTTGATGCTGCCGCCGGCGCTGACCGGACTGGTGTTGCGCTCGTTCGCGCCGGTGCCGCGGCAAAGCTACCGCGACAGCGTCCGGCCCGAGCCCGTTCCACCCGATGCGGAGGAGCCGGCGCCGCCCGCCATTGCTTCGCCGTCGGCGGCGCCGGAGGCTCCGGATCCGGCTACCGAAGGCTCGTCTACTCGCTGGGTTGATCCGGACGAGCCGGCGCGCTGAACTCGGCGATGGACCACTTCTCAGGGTCGGGTCGGGACATCGTTCCCGAAACAGCCGCGGCGGACCGATCCGCGGAGGTCGTCCCCGAGCTGGGACCGGCGTTGCGGGTCCTGGCGCTGGCGATCGCGGGCCTGTTGCACCGGGGTCTGCGCCGCGGCCAGGCGCTGGGTGCGGCTGTTTTGCGCCGTGCCCCGGAGGCCGGCGCTGACGCCTGGCGGGCAGTTCGGCAAGGGCTCGATTGCGGCGCCGCTCTCTTCGGCTCCGGCGCAGCGGTCGCCGCCAGGCTCCGATGCGCGGCACCGCGGCTGCCGGCGCTGGATCTTTCCCGGTTGATCCGCCGGCGTCACCGCGCGATCGCCTCGGGCATCCTGTGGACGGTCGCACTGGTGTCGGTTGGTGGTGGCGGGTTTCTCGCTTACTGCGCTTATACCCTGCCGCTTTCCGGCGGCCTCGCGATCCAGCCTTCGCCGCCGGCGATTGTCGTCGAAGACGGTGATGGAAAGGTCTTTTCGACCCGCGGCGTCTTCCGAGGCGAGCCGCTCGCGGCGGACCGACTGCCGGTCAATCTCGCCCATGCGGTGGTCGCGATCGAGGATCGGCGCTTTTCCGAGCATCCCGGCATCGATCCGTGGGCTATGGCGCGGGCGGCGCTGCGCGATCTGGAGAGCGGCACGGCGCGCGAGGGCGCCAGCACCATCACCCAGCAGCTGGTGCGGCTGACCTACCTCTCCTCCGAGCGGTCGATCCGGCGGAAGGTGCAGGAGGTGATGCTGGCGATCTGGCTTGAGACCCGGCTCAGCAAGCAGAAGATCCTCGCCCGCTACCTCAATGCCGCCTATTTCGGCGCCGGCGCCTATGGCGCCGATGCCGCTGCCATGCGCTATTTCGGAAAGCACGCAGAGTTGCTCGATCTCGCCGAATTGGCAATGCTCGCAGGTCTCCTCCGCGCCCCCTCGGAACTTTCGCCGATCCGCGACCCCGAGGCCGCGCGGCAGCGGGCCGAGACCGTGCTCCAGGCGATGGTGGACGCCGGCTTCATAAGCCAGTCGCAGGCCGTCACCGCGCGCGCTCATCCGGCGCGTCTCGCGATCGCACCCGAGACCGACCCCGGCAGCAATTATTTTGTCGACGCCACCCAATCCGAAGTGAAGCGGCTGCTCGGGTCGCCGCCGACCGACCTCACGGTGCGCTCGACCTTTGACCCTGCTTTGCAACGTGCGGCCGAGGGCGTCGTGGCGCATTGGCTTGCCACCGCGGGACGGACGCGCCATGTCGAGCAGGCAGCGCTGGTGGCGCTCGCCCCGGACGGCGCGGTATTGGCGATGGTTGGCGGCCGCGACCACAGCGAGAGCCAGTTCAATCGGGTGACACAGGCGCACCGTCCGCCGGGCTCGCTCTTCAAGATTTTTGTGTACCTCGCCGCTTTTCAGGCCGGTTTCACACCCGACAGCACGCTCGTCGACCGGCCGGTCGATATCGGCGATTGGGAACCGACAAATTACGGGGGCCGATTCCGCGGTCCGGTGTCACTGCGGACAGCGTTCGCTCAGTCGATCAACTCGATTTCCGTGCAGCTCGTCCAGCAGATCGGCGTAGAGCGCGTCATCGAGATGGCTAGAAGCCTCGGCGTCAGATCCGAACTGCCGGCGGTACCGAGCCTGGCGCTCGGGACTGCGGGGGTCACCCTCCTCGAGATGGCCGCCGCGATGGACGCGATCGCGGTAAATGCCAAATCGATCGAGCCTTACATGGTGGAGGCGATCCGAGCGATTGGGAAAACACCGCTCTATGCGCATCCCGCGGCGACGGTGGAGGCGCCCGGGTGGAACCGGGTGGCGATGATGAACCTGCTGCAGGCCGTGGTAAGCGAAGGCACCGGCAAGGCGGCGCGGCTCGACCGTCCGGTCGCCGGCAAGACCGGGACGTCGCAGGATTACCGGGATGCCTGGTTCGTCGGCTTCACCACCGATTTCGTCGTCGGCGTGTGGGCCGGCAACGACGATGACACCCCGATGCAACAGGTTGTCGGCGGTGATCTGCCGGCAAAGATCTGGCACGATTTCGTCGCGACAGCCGAGCGGATCAAGGCGAGCGGTACGGCGCCGACAGTCCAAAATGGATCGCTCGCGGCCGCCGGACTGACCCCGTTTGCGGGCTCGGACGATGACGCGTCGGTGATGGAAGGCGTCCCCGTCATCGTCGACACCGCGACGTTGCTAATCCGAGGCCGCCTCGTTCATCTCTTTGGTGTCTCCGGCGAGAATGGTGAGTTTGCGCGCGCTCTGGCGCGTTATATCGGCGGGCGCGAGGTCACCTGCCGCCCGGCCGACGCCACCGGTTCGCAATATCGCTGTCAGATCGGCCAATACGATCTCGCCGAAGCGGTGCTGTTCAACGGCGGTGGCCGCGCCGCGCCGGAGGCGCCGGCCGAACTGCAGAACGCGGAGGAAAACGCCCGTCTGGCCGGGCGTGGGCTGTGGGAGCGGTGATCACCGCGCCAGGGCGTGGCCGCTGACCTCGGCCCCGGCATTGGGCGGCATCCGCAGAAAGAACGGCACCGAGAACAGCGAAATCACCGCGATGCCGACAAAGGCGGGGTAGAAATCGGCGGCGGCGAGGGCATCGCCGCCGCGCACCAGCAGCACCAGGTGCAGCAGCAGGGCGGCGGTGGCGACCCCGGCGGTCTGCGACAATTGCTGCGCCATGCTGCTGAGGCTGGTGGCGCGGCTCAGCATCGCGGGCGGGACGTCGGCGTAGCCCAAGGTGTTGATGCTGGTCATCTGCAATGAGCGGAAGAACCCGCCGGCGAGCAACGCCAGAAAGATCAGGAAATGCGGCGTATCCGGGCGGAACAGGCTGTAGCCGAAGAGAAATCCGGCGCTGATCACGGCGTCGACGACGAGCACGAGGCGGAAACCGAAGCGGCGCAGGATGCGCACGGCGCTGGTCTTCATCACCATTGCCCCGGCCGCACTGGCGAAGGTCAGGAGGCCGGAATGCAAGGCACTGAGGCCGAACCCGATCTGCAGCATCAGCGGCAGCAGAAACGGCAAGGCGCCGATCCCCATGCGAAACAGGAAGCCGCCGGCCGACGCCGCCAGATATGTCGGGATGCCGAGCAAGGCGAGATCGATGATCGGGTGCTCGACGCGGTGGGCATGGCCGACATAGAGCGCGATCGACGCGGCGCCGACGGCCAGCAATCCCGCCACGGCCAGGATCGGCAGGGCGCCGCGGCCCACGGTCTCGAAGCCGAAGGCGAGGCAGGCGAGCCCGATCCCGGTCAGGGCAAAGCCGGCGAGATCGAACGGCCGGCGCCCGGTCTCCCCCAGATTGCCGATGAGCAGGTTGACGAGCACGATGCCGAGCACGCCGATCGGAATGTTGATGAAGAAGATCCAGCGCCACGACGCGTAGGTGACGATCAGGCCGCCGAGCGGCGGTCCCATGACCGGTCCCAGCAACGCCGGCACCGCGACAAAGGACATCGCCCGCACCAGCTCCGACTTTTCGACGGCGCGCACCAGTACGAGGCGGCCGACCGGCACCATCAGCGCCCCGCCAACGCCTTGCAGGATGCGCGCCGCCACGAGTTCGGCGAGCGAATGCGCCGCCCCGCAGGCGATTGAGCCCAGCGTGAAGACCACGATCGCGCCGGTAAAGACGCGCCGCGCCCCGAACCGGTCGGCGACCCAGCCGCTGCTCGGGATGAAGACGGCAAGGCTCAGCAGATAGGAGGTGATGGCCAGGTTGAGGCGCAGCGGGCTTTCGCCGAGCGAGCGGGCGATCGCCGGCAGCGCCGTCGCGATTACCGTCGAATCGAGGTTCTGCATGAACAGCGCGCAGGCGACGACGAACGGCACCAGCGACCGGTGCCTGAGGTTCAGCCGCATCGCCGCTCCCGCACCGCTTGCCAAAGAAAACGCGAGCCGGCAAAGCTGTCGGCGCCGGCCGCCGGTTGCGCCCGCAGGATCGCAGCCGACCTATGATGATGTTGGTATATCATATACGAGATGTAATGCATGCGCCGCCGCGGCGGAACCGCGTTGGCCGCGGGGGTCGGTTGCGGATCTGTGCCGGCGCCGTCCTGATCGGGCTTCAGCCGATGCTGGCGGGCTGCGACCCGGTCCAGATCGTCGAAGGTTCGGACACCCATGTTTCGATCCGCTACGACGGCGTCGCCAATGGCCTCGACGCGGCGACCCGGCTCGCGCAATCGAGCTGCGGCCAATACGGAAAGGTCGCGAAGTTGCGCAAGACCTACTACGAGGGGCTCGGCGTCGGCGAGCGCTTTGCCTTTTTCGACTGCCTCTGAACCCCCCTGAGTATGGGCATCAGGAGGGGGCTGTCATTGCGGGGTGGCCCGTAGTGCTACGAAGCAATCCCCTGGCCACGGCACCACTCACCCGAGTCTGGATTGCTTCGCGGAGTTTATCCTCGGGCCGCGCGGAGACGCTGGGCAAGTATCGTCATCGGGTCTGGATCGCCGCTGTACGTCCTTCGTCTGCGCGCTTCGCGCGCGCTCAGGATGAGGCACTTTGAACAATGCCATCAAAGTTTACCTCATGGTGAGGAGCGTCCCGGCGATCCCCGGAACGCCCGCCTTGGCGGGCGGCCGTCCGGGGACGGACGCGTCTCGAACCACGTACGGGGCAGATGCAGCGCATTTCTTGCCCAGCCTCGGAGCGCGGACCCGTGAGCTCGCAATGACACGGTGGATCATCATTTCCGGCCGAGCAGGACGTCGCGGGCGCGGTTGATCTGGGTCGCGAGATAGTCGGAGCCGCCGTGGTCGGGGTGCAGCTTGACCATCAGCC
Source organism: uncultured Alphaproteobacteria bacterium (assembly GCA_963772295.1). Classification (GTDB taxonomy): domain Bacteria; phylum Pseudomonadota; class Alphaproteobacteria; order ATCC43930; family CGMCC-115725; genus AP-15. The sequence continues at coordinate 309,327 of CAVYWO010000011.1, read as the reverse complement.
GGCGATGCGCCTCCTTGATCTCGTCGGCGCCGGCGCCGGGCGCGACGCCGAGGATCGCACGGGCTTCGTCTTGGGTCATGCCGCCGCCCGAGGGTGGGGATCCGCCCGACCCGCCGGCCATTGCCTCGCGCCAATCGGGATGAAGACGGTCGAGATAGGCTTCGACGAGACGCGCCGCCTTCTCGTCCTCGGCCCGGCATTCGCGCAGCAGCGCCAACAGGTCGGCGAGGGCGAGCTCTTCGATCCGCATCCCGGCGAACCGGCCGTGCAACACCGTGCCGCTCATGCTGCCGGTGTCGAGATCGAGCGTCATCCGCAGGAAAGCGGTCCGCGCCTCCGAGGTCCGGGGGCCGGCCGGGTTGCGGTAGCGGTCGAAGAGGCGGCGAAGCCGCGACAGCAGCGGCATCGACATCGCGAGCGGCAGCAGGAGCGCGGCAAACTCGCGCACCGGCGGCAGCAGGATCAGCGCGATGACGGCGACGGCGCCGACCGCGATCCCCGCCCATTTGAGATTGCGCGCGAGCCGCGCCGGATCGGCGTTGACGAACAGATTGACGAGCAGCAGGAAGCCGCCGAGGACCAGAAAGCCGCCGACCAGATAGAGCATCGCCCGCCGTCAGCGGCGCAGCTGGGCGGTCAGCCGCAAGATTTCGCCGCCCTTTTGCGCCCCGTAGGCGGTGAGCGCGCGATAGCCGCCGGCGGCATAGACCGCGACCGCGGCCAGCAGCTCCTTGAGCCGGTCGGCGCTGGCCAGGTCAAAGGCGAGATAGGCGCCGTGCGAGAGCGCGGCAATCTGCTTGAACGCCGCCGCCGCGGCGCGGTCGCGGCCCTCGTGAAAGAGAAAGGCCGGCACGCCGAGGAGGCCGAGTTCGCCGGCGAGCCGGCACAGCCGATCGACGCCCTCCTCCATCGCGTCGCCGACAAAGACGAGGGCGTTGACCCGGCGCCTGCCGGTCTCGCGGATCGCATGGCTCAGCACGCGTTCGATCTGGGTCTCGCCGCCGACGCAGGACACGGCGCGCATGATCCGGTGCAGATCCGCCGCCGTCGTCACCCACCGGCTCGCCTTGCACTCGGCGAAGCCGCGATAATAGACGAGCTGGATGTCGAGCCCGCCAAGACCGGCCGTCGCCTCGAACATCTCGCCCTGGATCCGGCAGGCGCGGTCCCAGGTCGGCTCGCGGCTCGCCGTCGCGTCGAGGGCAAAGATCAGCCGGCCGCGGCCGCCGCCCTTCGGCGCCGGCGGCGCCTGCCTGAGCTGTTCGAGGAACGCGTCGATCTCCGGCGAGCCGGTTTCCGCCGGGAGGCCCTTGCTGTCGCCGCTCATGCGCTCCTCATGCCGGTTCGAGCCAGACCGAAGTGTCGTGAAATACGGCGCCGCCGCGCGGCAGGCCGGGATCGGCGCTGGTCAGCAGATTGATCCCGATGCCGCCTTCGAAGGCATGGTTGGGCCAGATCCCCTCGACGATCACGACCCGCTGCTGCAACCCGTCGAAGGCCCGGGCCCGGACGACGACGGCACCTTTGGCGTTGCCGATGCGCAGCCGGTCGCCGTCGCCGAGCCCGAGCCGCGCCAAGGCCTCGGGATGAACGAGTGCCGTCGGCCGGCCTTCGCGGGCGAGGCTCGACGGCGTGTTGTTGAACGAGGTGTTGAGAAACGAGCGCGACGGGGCGGCGACGAGGCGGAACGGCCGCGCCGGGTCGCCGTCGTCGAGCACCGCGACGTGGTCGGCAAATGGCGGCAAGCCCTGGTGCCGGCTCCCGAGTGCGGCCCAGTTCGCGCGAAAGTGGAATTTCCCGTCGGCATGGACAAAACCGTCGAGAAAATGCGACGTGGCAAAGGGCGGCGCGCAATCGAGCCAGCCGTCGTCGGGAAACTCGGCAATGCCGGGCAGGCCGCTCGCCTTGAGCGTCCGGTCGATGAGGTCGAGCGCGCTCATCCGGAAGCCCGGATGATCGGCGCCGAGGCGAGCGGCCAAGGCGCAGACGACATCGTGGTTCGAGCGGCATTCGGCATGGGGCGGCAGAATCGCGCGCGCCAGCTGCAAATAGGTGTGAGCGCCGGCGGTGTAGAGATCGTCGTCCTCGAGAAAGGTCGTCGCCGGCAGGACGATGTCGGCCATCGCCGCGGTTTCGGTCATGAACTGCTCGTGCACGCAAAGGAACAGGTCGTCCCGGGCAAAGCCTTGGCGCACCAGCCCCAATTCGGGGGCGACGACGATCGGGTTGGTGTTCTGGACAAGGAGCGCCGTCACCGGCGGCCCGCCGCCGAGGTCGTCGCGGTTGCCGGTCAGCACCGCGCCGATCCGCGACTGGTCGAGCACCCGTATGCCGGGGTCTTGCCGGTCGAGCCCTTCGACGAGGGTGCGGTCGAGATCGACGAGGCCGTGGTTCGAATAGAGGGCGCCGCCGCCCTCGTACTGCCAGGCGCCGGTCACCGCCGGCAGGCAGCTTGCGGCAAACAGCTGGGCGGCACCGTTGCGCGAGCGCGAAAAACCGTAGCCGAGCCGGAGATAGCTGCGCTTGGTGCGCCCGTAGAGCCGGGCGAAGGCGAGGATCAGGGCTTCGGACAAGCCGGTGATCGCGGCCGCCCAGGCCGGGCCGCGGCTGGCGAGATGCGCCTCGAGCCCCTTGGGATCGTCGGTATGGCGCGCCATGTAGGCGCGGTCGGCATAGCCCTCCTCGAACAGCACATGCATGACGGCGCAGGCGAGCGCCCCGTCGGTGCCCGGCAGGAGCGGGAGGTGCAGATCGGCCTGCGCCGCGCTCGCGGTCCGGTAAGGATCGATCACGACGAGCTTGGCGCCGCGCTCGCGGCGCGCGATCGCGACGTGACGCATCAGGTTGACCTGGGTCGAGACCGGGTTGGCGCCCCAGACGACGATCAGGTCGGATTTGGCGATCTCGCGGCCGTCGACGCCGCGCTTGACGCCGACCCCGGCGAACCAGCCGGCATCGGCAAGCATCGTGCAGATCGAGAGATCCTCTCCCGAATAGCGCATCGCATGGCGCAGCCGGTTGATCCCGTCGCGCTGCACGAGGCCCATCGTTCCGGCGTAGTAATAAGGCCAGACCGCCTCCGGGCCGTGCCGCAGGGCGGCCAGGGTCAACCCCTCGGCGACCCGGTCGAGGGCCTCGTCCCAGGAGATCGGGACGAAGGCGGCGCGGCCGACGCCCTTCGCGCCGACCCGGCGCAGCGGCGTTGACAGCCGGTCGGGGTGATGCTGGCGCTCGGCATAGCGGGCGACCTTGGCGCAGACGATGCCCGCCGTATAGCTCTGCGCCCGCGCCCCGCGCACCCGCCCGATCCGCCCGCCGTCCAAGCGCTCCACTTCGAGCGCGCAGGCGCTCGGGCAGTCATGCGGGCAGACGCTGGGCACGAGGTCGAGAGCCACGGGCCGATCCCAACGATTTGGCCGCGAAGATACCAGGGATCGACCGCGGCAGGTAGGGCCCTACCCGCGCGTCCCGAAGGGGCCGCGATCAGGTCGGGCAGGTGTGGATGATCCCGATCAGTTCCTCGGCGGGTTGCTCCCCAGCAGAGCCCGCTTCCGCTTCGCCGGTCACCGGCAATAGTAGCTCAATCCCGACCCGGCGTTCGGCTGTGATGCCGTGTCGCCCCGGTCATGTCCGAGGCGGCAACGGGGGTGTCATCTCTACTTTGCGCGCCGGGTGACATTTCTATCTTGCGCCGACATGTGTTGTGTCCACCAAATAGAGATGTCACTCTTTCTGCCATTTAGAAATGTCACTGTCGGTTGGGGGCGGGCGGCGGGCGGGCGCGCAGCCCCGGCGTAGCGCAGCGCCCGACCGCCGCCCGATGCATGGACGCTTGCAGCCGCACCGGTTGTCTACCGAGCGGGCGTCAGCACGCTCGGCTCGTAGAAGAACCCGGGCGGACAGGCAGGCTCCCGTTGCATCAGTCGCGACCAAAGCCGCGCGGCGGCTCGACGCTTTCGAGATCGGAAAGATCGAGATCACAGATCGCCCGCAGCGCCTCCGCCGTGGCGCTTGCCTCAAGGTTCTGCGGCAGCGCCTGCAGCCACGTTCGGTAATCGTCCTGTAAGGCGACAAGCTCGGCCACGGCCGCGCGCCATCGCTGCGCCCGGCTGCGCCGGTCGGCGGGTCTTCGGTATATGATCCTGGACATCCCGTCGGTGTGCGTCGCGCGAAACCGGGCCTGCCGCTCGGCTGTCGTCATCGCCTTTTCACGCAAGGGCTTAGGGCCTCGTTTCATAGGCTCGCTATTCCGTTACGTAACGAGTGTGTATAGGGCGGCCCTGCTCAGCTCGTGAAAACGCTCAGCCGACTTTGAATAGGCGCGCGTCGCGCTGATCGCGGCGGCGCGGCGCCTTCCTGCTGCGGACCTCTGCCCGTTCGATCTGCTGCTCGCGGATGAAGGCGAGGACGGCGCCGAGCCGCTTGTTCTCGACAATCGCAGCCTGCGGGACGTGGCGCAGCTCATCGAAGGTGCGGTAGGCGAGCGCGACGCCCTTGTAGCGGATTGATAGCCGGCCATCGGGATAATCGACGACAGTGACCCGTTTGCCGATCGCCGCCTTGGCCTGGTCGCTCGGTTCCAGGATGAAGATCACCTTGTCGTATTGCAGCGTCAGCGCTTGCGAAAGGGTGCGCTCCTCCTTCCAGGCAAAGGCGTCCTCCAGATCGTCGCCGGCACGCAGCGGCCGGTGCAGGTCCTTCGCGTTCGCCGGCGGCTTGCCAAAGCGGGCGTTGTAGTCGGCCATGAAAGCCGGCAGCAAGGCGTTCCCTTCGGCCAGGCTGCGCGCGCCGGCTAGCCGCAACTCCTTGACCAGCCGATCCTGCAAGGTCTTGTTCGCCCGCTCGACCCGGCCCTTCGCCTGGCTCGAATTGGCGCAGATGATGTCGATGTTCAGAGCATGCAGCGCACGCCCGAACTGGGTCATCCCGTCACCACCGCTGGCACCCTCGTGGTTGACGCGAAAGACCCCGTGCTTGTCGCTGTAGAAGGCGACCGGCTTGCCCCAGGCCTCCAGATAGGCGCGGGCGGCATGGAAATAGGCGAATGTCGACTCGCTCTCGACGAACTGCAGGTGCATCAGCCGGCTGGTCGCGTCGTCGACGAAGACGAGCAGCGTACATTGCGGGCCGCGGTCCTCGAACCACCAATGCTCGCTGCCGTCGACCTGCACCAGTTCGCCGACACAGTCGCGACGATGGCGCGGCTGGTGGACGCGCTTTCGCCGCTGCTTGCGATCGAGCCACAGCCCGGCCTCGACCATCCATAGCCGCAGCGTCTCGCGACCGAGCGTTATCCCGTGAACCTCGCGCAGCTTCTCGGCCGCCAAGCTCGGGCCGAAGTCCCAATACTGCTCGCGAATGATCGACAGCACCTTGCTCCGAAGCGCCTCGGGCTTGCGCCGGTTGCCCGGACCGCCACGCCGCTTCGAAATCAGGCCAGCAGCGCCCTCGATCCGGTACGCCTTCAACAGCCGGAATACCTGACGCCGCTCGAGCCTCAGCAGCTGCGCTGCCGCCTCGGTCGTCAGCCGCCGCTGATCCAAATCTCGCAGCACCTCGAGCCGCCTCAACTCGCCATCGCTCATCAGCCGAACCGTCACCCTTGACACCCCCCGGAAATCCGCCCGGGAGTGTCATCTCTAATTGGCAGGCGAGTGACATTTTGATCCGGCGCCTACATGTGTTTGGCGCATAACGCGGGTTCTGGAAAATCGGCGCTGGTTCAGCGAATCAAATGACCTTCTCGAAAGCGCGGCTATTTCGCGGCCGTTCCATCCCGGCTCCCCTTGGTGACGCTCTCGCAAAACGAAGGCGGCATCCATGGACTGGCTGTTTCAATGTAACCCCACACGGTTCGATCTTGCGGCTTTTCTTGAAGGCGGAGGCACCCGCGAGGAGTGGAATATGAGACAAGGCAGAACCCTTGTCTCTCCGGGAGATCGTGTTTATTTTTGGCAAACTGGTGCGGAAGCACAATTGCTAGCTATCGGTCAGGTCATTTCGCCTGTTTATGAACAGGAGGATTCCGCATTTGGCCGATATTGGGTAGATGTTGCCTTTACACACAAAGTTGTTCCGCCGCTGCGCAAAGATGAAGTATTAGCAAACGAAACACTCCGCAACTTTGTGCCGTTCAAAGGATGGCGGGGCACGAATTTCGCGCTAAGCGATCCAGCGATCATTGCCGCGATACAGGAGAACATCGCGGTTCGTCTCGTTCCGATTCCGGTATCAGGGGAGCTTGTCCAACCCGTCGACGCAATAAAACACGCCGAAACTGCACTGAAAAATGCCGCGCGTGAAACACTAAATGCACTCCGCGCTTACATTACAGAAGTTAATCCACTAACATTTGAATTGCTAGTCAGTGTTCTTTTTATGAAGCTTGGCTACAAGAATGTCGTTGTCACTAAACGAAGCGGTGACGGCGGGATCGATGTCAAGGCAGTATTGGTTGCCGAGGGCGTTGGGAACATCAAGACCTGCATTCAGGTGAAGCGGCAGCAGACCCTCGTAGGCCGCCCGGTCGTACAGAACCTTCGTCGCTCACTCGGTGCTCACGAGGTTGGGATTGTTGTCACGTCGAGCGGATTCAGCGATGAGGCACGTGAGGAAGCGCAAGACCCGGCGAAAGCACCGATAGCCCTAATTAGTGGTCAAACTTTTGCAGAGCTGCTCCTAAAGTATCAACTCGGCATTCAGCATATCGACCGCAAGCTTTACCGGCTTTCCCTTGATGATCTTACTGAGGAAAAGCTTAAAGCCTTTATCGAGGAATCCGACGAAAACGACGACTCCTAAGCTCCGAAGTCAAGCCGACAATCGCGAAATCGTGCTCTGACTGACGTTGTAGCTGCGGGCGACGCTGCGTTGCGTCTCGCCGGCGGCGAGGCGTTCGCGAGCCTCCTGCTGCTGGTGCGGGGTGAGCGTGGGCTTTCGGCCGAATTTGACGCCCTTCGCCTTGGAATCGGGCCGGCCCCGCGCCGTGCGCTCGGCGATGCGCCGGCGTTCGAGCGTTGCCGCGACGCCGAGCATGGCGAGGAAAAGCTCGGCAAAATTCGAGGTCGTATCGACAGCCGGCTCGGCAATCGAACGCAGGCCCGCGCCGGCGCGCTGCATGTCACGGGCGATCACCGGTTTCGGGCGGGCTGCGCACCCATTCATTAGTCGGGCTCATAGGTTTATACGTATCATCCTATCTAATCAGAAACCGCGGCGCCTGCTAGTTCTGTTCTCAGCCCCACGAGGAAGATGTTGGAGACGCTTACCGATTATAGAGGAGTCAGCTGTGGCAGCGATGCTTGAGGCAAAAGTCGCTCTCGTGACCGGTGCCGCTCGCGGCATCGGTCGCGGCACGGCGCTGTTACTCGCCCGCGAAGGCGCCCGCGTCGCGGTCGCCGATCTCTCCGCTGACGGCGTCAGGAGACAGCGGCGCTCATCACCAAAGCCGGAGGCGAGGCGACGGCGGTCATCGTCGACGTGACCAAGCCTGCCGACGTGTCGGCCATGATGGCGCAGGCCCTCCAAGCCTACGGATGGCTCGACTGTGCGTTCAACAACGCCGGTATCAACGGCGCTCAGGCCGGCGCCCGCGGCAAGCTCACGGCTGAGTGGACCGAAGAAGAATTCGATAGGCTTATCGCGGTGAACCTCAAGGGCACCTGGCTGTGCATGAAGGCAGAAATTCAGCACATGGTCGAGCGAGGCTCCGGTTCAATTGTGAACACCGCTTCCCTTGCAGCTCTGACTGGTTTCCGGACCACCGCGGGATACGCCGCGAGCAAGCACGGCGTTGTCGGCCTGACCAGGACCGCAGCAATCGAGTATGCCCCCAAGGTCCGCGTCAACTGCATCTGCCCAGGATGGATCACGACGGACATGACCGCCGCGACGATAGCCCAGCGTGGTGACGAGCTCTTGGCCAGGGTGCCCTTTCGCGAGTTCGGTAAACCGGAGGATGTCGGCGAGATGGCCTGCTGGCTGTTGTCTGATCGCTCACGCTTCGTCACTGGAAGCGCCTTCACCGTCGATGGGGGCTACATGGCGAACTAGCCGCATCAGGGAAACACTACACGCGGCGTCGGAGCAGCATCTCGTTCACGACCTGCAAGGAGACAGCGCGGTGGCACAACAAGTAGCGGGAACGAGCGGCTTCGATTTCAACGATGCCGTGGTCGTCGTCACGGGGGCCGCGTCAGGCATCGGCCTGGGCATCGCGCAGGCGTTCCACGCTGCCGGCGGTCGGGTGGCGTTGGGCGATCTGCGCAAGGACGCGTTGGAGCGTGCGGCGGCCGGGCTGGGCGGCGAACGGATTTTCGCCGACATCGTCGACGTGCGGGACGAGAAATCGGTGCAGGCTTTTTTCGCGGGGGCGGAGCGGGCGCTGGGCTCAGTTATGATCGCTGTGGCCAACGCCGGCATTTTTCCGAACTGTCCCGTGCTCGACATGTCGGTCGAGGAATGGGACCGCGTGATGGAGACCAACCTGCGCGGGACGTTCCTTACGTGCCAAGCGGCGGCGCAAAGCATGACGACCGGCGGGCGCAGCGGCAAGATCATCACGATCTCGTCTGGCGCCTACGCCAGCGCTCGGCTCGGCGGCTCGCACTACTGCGCCTCGAAGGCCGGCATTGTCATGTTCACCAAGGTGCTGGCCATGGAGCTAGCCGAGCGGCGCATTAACGTGAACTGCATTGCGCCCGGCTATATCAATACCAAGCTGGACACCGCGCCCGTGGATACGGACTTCCAGAACGCGATGCTGAGGAATATTCCGTGGGGGCGGTTCGGAACGCCGGCGGAGATCGCGCAGGCCGCGCTGTACTTGGCCTCATCGGCGGCCGACTACGTGACCGGTGAGGTGCTCGCCGTCAACGGGGGAGCCTTTGCCGGACGGACCTATTTGCCATTTAATAAACCGACAGCGCGCTGATCCCGATGTTTGAGACCAAAATTGCAATCCTTCGTGCGCCAGGATAGGGGGAAGATCGCGGAGAAGATTACCAAGGGCGTTCGAATGCACGCCTGAATGATTTTGCACAGCAAGTCGAGTGCCATGGCCGCCTTCACGGAACCGCTTGGCTTGCGGGAAGTGCTGGCAATGGCCCTCACATTCGGAGGCGTCGGCCGGGCCGACGACGAGGGCCGGCTCATAGGGGCGCGGATAAGGCGGGCGATCGAGCTCATCGCGCGGTAGCGTCCGCATATAAACCTTCTCCACGGCCATGCGGTGCGCCGCGACAAATCCACGATCACCGCTGCGCCGTCTGCCAGTTCGCCGCCAAATACACCGGCACATTCGCTGCCGGCAACAAGGCACGCCCGCGCACGTGGTCGGCACCTTTCTCGCCGATCATGATGGTGGGCGCGTTCAGGTTGCCGGTGGTGATCGTCGGCATGATTGAGGAATCGATGACCCGGAGCCTTTCCACCCCGATCACGCGACAGGCCGGATCGACCACCGCCCGCGGATCGTCCGCCCGTCCCATCCGGCAAGTGCCGCATGGATGATAGGCGCTTTCGACTTTTTTGCGCACGAAGGCGTCGATCTCGGCATCTGTCCGCACCGTATCGCCCGGCTGGATCTCCCGCCCGCGGTAGCGGTCGAAGGCGGGCTGCGCGAAGATTTCGCGCGTCAGCCGCACCGCTGCGCGCATGCCGGCCCAGTCGTCGAGATGGCTCATGTAGTTGAAGCGGATGCGCGGGGCCGCTGCCGGATCGGCCGAAGCGAGCCGCACCCAGCCGCGGCTGGGCGAGCGCATCGGCCCGACGTGCGCCTGAAACCCGTGGCCCCGTGCCAGCGACTTGCCGTCGTAGCTCACTGCGAGTGGCAGGAAGTGGTATTGCAAATCCGGATAGGACACACCGCTGCGGCTGCGCACGAAGCCGCCTGACTCGAAATGGTTCGTGGCACCCGGTCCGTCATGGCGCAGCAGCCAGCGCAAGGCGATCCGCACCTTGACCAGTGGGCTCATCGCCGAATAGAGCGTGATCGGCTCCCGACACTCCACCTGGAAATAGAATTCCAGGTGGTCCTGCAGGTTCTCGCCCACACCTGACAGCTCCTGCACCACCTCGATGCCGAGCGCGCGCAGCTCTTCAGCCGGCCCGACCCCTGACAACTTCAGCAGCTGTGGGCTGTTGATCGGCCCGCTCGCCAGGATCACCTCGCGTGCAGCGTGCACTTCGCGCTCCTCGCCACCCCAACGATACGCCACACCAGAGGCACGCCTGCCGGAGAACAGCACGCGGGTCGCGTGCGCATGCAGCAGAACGCACAGGTTCCTCCTCCGCAGCGCCGGGCGGAGATAGGCATTGGCGGTGCTCCAGCGCCGTCCCCGGTGCACCGACATGGCCACCCGTCCGAACCCCTCCTGTTGGTAGCCGTTGTGGTCCGGGGTGGCCGGGTAGCCGGCCTGCCGTGCTGCCTCCAGCCAGGCGTGGTGTAGCGGATTGTCCAGGCGCCCATAGCAGTTGCGCATCGGACCGTCGCTGCTGCGGTATTGCGGATCGCCGCCCTCATGGGCGTCGGCGCGGCGGAAATAGGGCAGCACTTGGCGATAGCCCCAGCCCTCGGCGCCCTGTTTTTCCCAGCCGTCGAAATCGAGCGGGTTGCCGCGCACCCAAACCATGCCGTTTATCGAGGACGAACCCCCCAGCACCTTGCCGCGCGGCGTCGCGAGCCGTCGCCCGCCCAAATGCGGCTCCGGCTCGGTGGCAAAACCCCAGTCGTATTTCGCCAGGTTCATCGGGATCGACAGCGCGGCCGGCATCTGGATCAGCAACGAGCGATCCGAGCCGCCAAATTCCAGCAGCAGCACGCGGGACTTGCCGTCCTCCGTCAGACGGCTCGCCAATACGCAGCCGGCCGAGCCGGCGCCGACCACGATGTAGTCGAAATCATCCGCCATCGCGTCAAAGAACGATTTCGTAGCATCGGCTCCCGCGCCGTGCCCTCGGCCAACTTCGTCGCCTTCGCCGCGGCGCCGCAGCCACAATCGTTCGGCGTCTTCGCGCCCTCCGCCGCCGATAGATACCCAGGGACGACGACCTCGCGCGGCCCGAGGACAGGCTCCGCGGCTGTCTCGAAGGACGAGCGGAACCGTTCCCGACAGCCCAGGGAAAGATATCACAGGCTCTGACCACGCAACCGGCGTACGCGATTGACGAGAGCGCGCTTGTCGCGCAGCTATCGTGGCGCCGAATGCTCACCATCCCGGTGGGTCATGGCAATCTGCCGAGCCGCCGGCGGCTTGGACCAATCGGATCGGCCGGGCCGGTTGGCGCGCGCCGCCGCTCGGCGACCTGGCGCCGCGACCGCCTGGCGCCGGCGCGCCGATTTGGCTTATCGGGCGGCGCGGCTAGCTCGTCGTTGCCGCCGGCTCGTCCCTGCGCGCATTGTCGCGCTGGCGCTGCGCGGGGCAAGACGCAGGGGTGAGAGCGAGTGTCGGGCACCCTGATCCTGGTGCAACTGGGCGGCTATGTCGGGCTCCTCCTATGGGGCAGCCACATGGTCACCACCGGCGTCGAACGCGGGTTTGGCACCGAGCTGCGCCTGTGGCTCGGCCGCAGCCTGTCGCGTCCGGGCCGGCCCGCCCGGTTCTATGCCGTGCTCGCCGGGCTGGCGGTCACCGCCATATTGCAGAGCAGCACCGCGACCGGGTTGATGGCGACCTCGTTTGCCGCGAAGGGAGCGATCGATCTGGCACCGGCCCTCGCCGTCATGCTCGGCGCGAACCTCGGCAGCACCTTGATCACCCAGCTCTTGGCGTTCGACATCGCCAGGGTGGCGCCGGCGCTGGTGCTGGCCGGCGTCGTTCTGTTTCGCGCCTCGGGCAACGGCCGCGCCAAGAACCTCGGGCGGGTCGCGATCGGGCTCGGGCTGATGCTGCTGGCGCTCGGCGCGCTGGTCCATACGCTGGCGCCGGTCGGGTCGGCGCCGGTTTTGCGCGTCGTGCTCGGATCGCTGTCCGGGGAGCCGGTGCTGGCGCTGTTGATCGCCGCGGCGTTGACCTGGGCGTGCCATTCGAGCGTGGCGGTCGTCCTGTTGATCGCATCGCTCGCCGCGGCCGGCGCGATCTCTCCGGCGTCCGCGCTGGCGCTGGTGCTCGGCGCCAATCTCGGCGGCACCTTGCCGCCGCTGGTCGAGGCCGGTTCGGCGCGGGCTCGGCGCCTGCCGCTCGGCAATCTCCTGGTGCGCGCGCTCGGTTGCGTCGTCGTGCTGCCGTTCCTGCCGGCGATCGCCGGACTGCTCCGGCACGTCGAGCCGGCCGGGGCACGCCTGGCGGTCGATTTCCACACCGCCTTCAACCTGGTTCTGGTCATCGGGTTCCTTCCCTTCACCAGCCAGCTCGCGAGCTTGCTCTACCGATTGTTCCCCGATCCGGCGCCCCCGGCCGATCCGGCCCAGCCCGTGCACCTCGAAACGGCGGCGTTGGACAGTGCCGGCGTGGCGCTGGCCAACGCCACCCGCGAGACGCTGCGCATGGCCGACATGTTCGAGACCCTGCTGCGCGGGACGATCGAGGTCTTCCAATCGGGAGACCGGCATCGGGCCGCGGAAATCTCGCGCAGCGAGCGGATCATGGATCGGCTCGGCGTGGCGATCCGCCGCTATCTCGCCGATATCGGCAGCGCGCAGCCGCTCGACGACGAGGATGAGGGCAGGCGCGGCCAGGAGATCCTGTCGGCGGTCATCAATCTCGAGCACGCGGCCGACATCGTCGCCAACAACCTCCTGGAGTTCGCCGCCCGGCGGGCCCGGCGCGGCGCCGGTTTCGCGCCGCCGGAACTCGAGGCGATCGGCGCCATGCATGCCGAGCTCGTGCAAAGCTTGCGGCTCGGACTGACGGTGTTCCTGCGCGGCGATGCGGCGCTGCGCGAAGCACGTCTCCTGATGACCCGCAAGCGGCTCCTCCGCCGGCTGGAGCTGGAGGCAATGGGGTTGCGAAGCCGCCCGACGCCGGCTGCAGCCGAGGTCGCAGACAACGGCGATTTCCTGCGCATCATCCGTGACTTGCGGCGCGTGCACTCGCACATCGCGGCACTCGCCTATCCGGTGCTCGAACGGGCTTTGGAAAAGGACGATGATAAGGCCGAGCCGCGCGCAGGCCTGGAACTTCCGTTGCCGGCGGCGATCGGCGAAAGCACCGCGCTTGCCGCGGCCGGGCAAAAACCGGAAGCGGCGCCGCCAGTCGAGCGGGATTGTCGATGAGGTGTAAGCCGATGGCGTATGCGCTGACCCCCGAGCAGGAGGAGATCCGCGCCGCCGTGCTGCGGCTGTGCGCGCGGTTCGGCGACGATTACTGGCTGAAAAAGGACACCGAGGGCGGCTTCCCGCACGAGTTCCACCGGGCGATGGCCGAGGCCGGCTGGCTCGGCGTGGCGATGCCCGAGGCCTATGGCGGCAGCGGGCTCGGCATCGCCGAGGCAGCGGTGCTGATGCAGGCGGTCGCCGAGTCGGGGGCCGGGTTTTCGGGCGCCTCGGCGATCCATATGAACATCTTCGGCCTGCACCCGGTCGTCGTCTTTGGCACCGACGAGCAGAAGCGGCGCTTTCTGCCGCCGCTGATCGCCGGCCATGAAAAGGCCTGCTTTGCCGTGACCGAGCCCGACGCCGGGCTCGACACGACGCGGCTCTCGACCCGGGCGGTGCGGCACGGCGACCATTACCTGATCTCGGGCCGCAAGATCTGGACCTCTACCGCGCAGGTATCGGAGAAGATGCTGATCCTGGCGCGCACCACGCCGCGCGACGCGGTGGCGAAGCCTTCGCTCGGCATGACCCTCTTCTATACCGACCTCGACCGCGGCCGGATCGAGGTGCGCGAGATCGCGAAGATGGGTCGGATGGCGGTCGATTTCGAACCTCTTGTTCATCGACGGGCTCGAGGTGCCGGCGGCCGACCGGATCGGGGAGGAGGGCAGGGGCTTCCAGTGCATTCTGCACGGGATGAACCCGGAGCGGATCCTGATTGCCGCCGAGGCGGTCGGGCTCGGCCGCGCGGCACTCGACCGCGCCGCCCGCTATGCCAAGGAACGCGTCGTCTTCGGCCGGCCGATCGGGCAGAACCAGGGGATCCAGCACCCGCTCGCCGAGCGCTGGGTCGAATTGGAGGCGGCCGAGCTGATGGTGCGGCGCGCCGCCGCCGCCTACGATGCGGGCGAGGAGGCCGGCGCCTTCGCCAATGCCGCCAAATATTGCGCCGCCGAGGCCGGCTTTCGCGCCTGCGAGACCGCGCTCCTGACCCATGGCGGCATGGGCTATGCCCGCGAATACCATGTCGAGCGCTATTTCCGCGAGATCCAGATCGCCCGTCTGGCGCCGGTCAGCGCCCAGCTGATCCTCAGCTACATCGCCGAGCGCGTGCTCGGCCTGCCGAAATCGTATTGAACGTCAGTGCTGCGGTCGCCTGAAATCTTTACGGACGCGCTCGACCTTCGCTCTGATCACGCAATCCTCGACATGATCGTTGACCAGTCCCATTGCCTGCATGAAGGCATAGACCGTGGTCGGCCCGACAAATTTCCAGCCTCGCTTTTTCAAGTCCTTCGACAGCGCGATCGACTCGGCGGAGGTCGACGCCGCCGGCGGTTTCGCAAGCGGGTTCATCGGTTCATAACGCCAGACGAAGGCGGCAAGCGAGCCTTCCTGTTGCACCAGCGACTGGGCCTGCCGTGCATTGTTGACGACCGCTTCGATCTTTCCGCGATGGCGGACGATACCCGCATCCCCAAGCAGCCGGTCGAGGTCGCGCTCGGTAAACTGCGCGATCCTGCCAAAATCGAAATGATGAAACGCGGCGCGGAAATTCTCGCGCTTCGCGAGGATCGTGCGCCAGCTCAATCCGGATTGAAAACCCTCCAGACACAATTTCTCGAACAAGCGATGATCATCACTAACGGGGAAACCCCATTCGGTGTCGTGATAGCCGAGAAACTCCGGTGCGGCGCCGCTCCAGCGGCATCGCGATTGACCATCCGGACCCAGTATCGTCGCACTCATGGTCTAATGGATTTGCCTCGCGAAGATCGGGCGGGCCCCCGCTGGCGGATCGGCGGGGTGATCGCGAAACACGTTGCGCTCGCTTCGGGGCTGGTTTCAAGGGCCGAGGCGGGCGCTCAGACCCGCCGCCCGCGCGGACGGCGAAATTCCGGGTCGAAACAACCCCGAACGCCGGCTGTTCCGCCGGTTCGCGGCTTCAGGCCCGGCGATTTTAACAGGGTGCGGAAGAACGCTAGAAGGCTAGGGCCTGTCGTCAATTGAGCGGACGCCCCGTTCCGATTACATCCGATTACCGTCTTGCCCGGCCTTGGGCCGGGCATCCACGGGAGCCCGCGAAGGCCTGTGCCGTTTCTCGTGGATGCCCACGGATCAAGTCCGTGGGCTGAAGGCCCACGGGCCGAGCCCGGCCAAAGCGTTGATATATGTGAGCCAGCGCTGCTAATTGACGACACGCCCTAGAAGATTGTCATTCCGGAGCGCGGGTTTTGCCCGCGAATCCGGAATCCATGAACACGGGGTCGTGAAATCAATGGCTTGGCCCGTGTTCTTGGATTCCGGGCCCGGCCCTGACGGGCCGTCCCGGAATGACGGCCGAGTTTTTCTGTACCCTGTTAATTTGATGATATCGTTCCGGTGTCAGCGGAGACGGGCATGACGCGCGAGCAGGCGTTGCGGGTGGCAATCGGCGGGTTTGGCGCGATCGGCGCGGCGGTGGCGCGGCGGCTCGATCGCGGCATCGACGGGCTGGCACTGACCGCCGTATCCGCGCGCGATGCGGCGCGGGCCGGGGCGGCGATGGCCGATTTTGCCCGGCCGGTGCCGGTCGTGCCGCTGGCCCGGCTCTGGGAATCGGCCGACATCGTCGTCGAATGCGCGCCCGCCGCCTTGCTGCGCGAGATCGCCGAGCCGGCGCTCGCCAATGCGCGATGGGTGATGGTGCTGAGCTGCGGCGCGCTCCTCGACAATGGCGACCTCATCGAACTCGCCCGGCGGCATGGCGGTCGGATTCTGGTGCCGTCAGGCGCGCTTTTGGGCCTCGACGCGGTCGCCGCGGCGGCCGAAGGCCGGATCGCGCGCGTCCACATGATCACCCGCAAACCCCCTGCCGGGTTGGCGGGCGCACCCTATCTCGAAGAGCACGGCATCGCCGTCGCCGGGCTCGACCGGCCAAAGCAGGTCTTTGCCGGCACGGCGCGCGCGGCGGCACGCGGCTTCCCGGCGAATGTCAACGTCGCGGCGGCGCTGGCGCTCGCCGGGATCGGTCCGGAGCGGACCACGATCGAGATCTGGGCCGATCCGGGCATCACCCGCAATCTGCATCAGATCGAGGTCGAAGCCGACGCCGCGCGCTTCTCGATGCGGATCGAGAACGTGCCTTCGGAGAACCCGCGGACCGGCAGGCTGACGCCGCTCTCGGTCGTCGCCGCGCTGAAAAAGCTGGCGAGCCCGCTGGCGGTCGGCACCTGAGCCTCAGCCCGGCGCCAACAGCAGATTGTGCGCCTCTCCCGGGCGAAACGGCGGCGCCGCGGCGCGGTAGGCCGGCCAATCGGCGTCGGCCATGCCGTGATCGAGGAGGAGGCCGAGCATCCGGTAACCCTGCGCGCCAAGCCGATCATGGATCGCGGCGCGGTCGCCCTCGGCCTCGTGCCCGGTTTCGATGACGAGCGCCGGGCGGAACCGGGCGAGTGCCGCTGCACCGCCATCGAGCACCCGCCGCTCATGGCCTTCGACATCGATCTTGACGAGGTCGATCCGCTCGATCCGGTACTCGGCCACCAGCGTGTCGAGGCGGCGCAGCGCCACGCGCAGCGTCTCGTGACCGGTCATCGCCGGCCCGATCCGGGCGGTCCCGGTGTCGCTGCGCGCCGAGGTCACCAGCGGCACGGCGAAATCGACGACGCCGTCCGCATCGCCGGCGGCGCAGCGGACGAGCTCGACCTGGCCGAGGGCGTTGGCGGCGAGCGTCTTGGCGAGGGCCGCGGCGCTCCGCGGCACCGGCTCGACCGCCAGCACCCGTCCGCCGCGACCGACGGCGGCGGCGAAAGGCAGGGTCCACTCGCCGAGGTTGGCGCCGATGTCGATCGCGACGGCGCCGGGCGCGAGACGGGCGAGGGCGGCCGGATGGGCGGCGGGCGGATGCAGCAGCGCGTGCCGTCCGCGCGCGTCGAGCGGCGCGGGCACGTAGACGAGGTCGCCGCTGCGGTGCCGCGCGAGGCCGCCGGGCCATTCCCGCTCGAGCCGCGCCAAGAGGCGCTTTTCGCGCCAGCGCCGCAGCAGCCGCGCGGCCGGCGGCTCGGGCTCGCCCGGGGGGCGCAATATCCACAGCGCCTTGAGGAGGCGCATCAGCCGGCGCAGATCGCCGGGATCGGGTGCCGACAAGGCCCTCCTGCCCCTTGCGCGATGCGGTGTCGCGATGTCTGTTAGCGGCCGGCGCGGCGATCGGCGAGGAGAAAATGAGCGAGGCGACCGGCGATGGGCGGCGCGGCGACCGCGAGGTCTTGATCGTCGTCGACGTGCAGAACGATTTCTGTCCGGGCGGCGCGCTGGCGGTGCCGGACGGCGACGCCGTGGTGCCGGCGATCAACCGGCTCGCCGGACAATTCGCCCATGTGGTTCTGACCCAGGATTGGCATCCGCCCGGGCATTCGTCGTTTGCCGGCTCGCATCTCGGCCGGCGGCCGTTCGAGACGATCGCGGCGCCCTACGGCACGCAGACCCTGTGGCCCGAACATTGCGTTCAAGAGACCGGCGGGGCGGCCTTGCACCCGGCGCTCGCCGTGCCGCATGCCGAGCTCGTGCTCCGCAAAGGCTTTCGGCGCGAGATCGATTCCTATTCGGCGTTTTGCGAGAACGACCGGCGGACCCCGACCGGGCTTGCCGCCTATCTGCGCGAGCGCGGCTTCGAGCGCCTGACCCTCTGCGGCCTGGCGACCGACTTCTGCGTTTTCTACTCTGCCATCGACGCGCGCGCGGCGGGTTTTGCGGTGGCGCTCGCGATCGACGCCTGCCGCGGCATCGACCTCGATGGCTCGCTCGACCGGGCGCTGCGCGCGATGACCGAGGCGGGCGTGGCGCTGAGCCGCTGATCAGCGCGGCGCCGACCGCCGCGGCAGCGAGCGGCGCTCGACCTGGAAAGTCGGCTGCCGCCGCTGCGGCGGGACGGCGGCGAAGCCTTCGCCGGCAGGGTTCAGAACGCCGTGGTGCAGCGTCGGCGCGCGCGGGGTGCGGCGCGGCCCGCCGCTTGCCGCCTCGCGCTTCTTGCCGGCCGCACGCTCGCTGATCCGTACGTCGAGGGCGTGCCCGCCCAGCGCCACCCCGTTCATCGCGGCAACGGCGCGCTCGGCCGCGCGCTCGGTGGCGATGTCGACAAAGCCGTAGCGCAGGCGTTCGCCGGTCGCCGGATCGCGGGCAACATGGGCGCTCAGCACGATGCCGAACGAATCGAAGGCCTCGGCCAGCGCGTCGTCCGAAAGCTCCGGCGGTAGGTTCGCGACAAACACATTGCCGCGGAAAATCCTCGAACGCATGGCCTACTCTCTCCCACCCGGCCATCCCACCCGGCGCCGAGCCAGCATGGCGAGCTTGGCCGGGCTTGGCGATTGTTCGATATGCATCGCTGTATTGCAGCATGCAAGACGGAACCAATCGTCGCGGAAGGGGTTGCGCGACCGCGCCGATCCGCGCCAGCATCCCCTGCCGCGACGCAAGAGGTCTACGGATGACGCCGGTAAAGCCGATCCCGGACGGCTATCGCGCGATAACGCCCTATCTGATCGTCGCCGACGGCGCCGGTGCCATCGCCTTTTATCGGCAGGCGTTCGCGGCGAGCCTGCGGCTGCGGCTCGATCGGCCGGACGGCAAGATCGGCCATGCCGAGCTCGTGATCGGCGATTCGGTGATCATGCTGGCCGACGAATATCCGCCCCTGGCGGCGCGCGGCCCGGCGGCCTACGGCGGCTCGCCGGTCGGCCTGCACCTCTATGTTGAGGATGTCGACGCCGTGGCGGCCCTCGCGGTCGGCGCCGGGGCCAGCCTCGTCCACCCGGTCGAGGACAAGTTCTACGGCGACCGGCTCGGCGAGATCGAGGATCCGTTCGGCCACCGATGGTACATCGCGACCCATATCGAGGACGTCTCGCCCGAGGAGATCGGCCGGCGCGCGGCGCGGGCGATGGAGGCCGGCGCATGACCCCGAGCGAGCGCGCCCCCTATTCGGCGATCGTCGACCGGCCGCCGCTCACCCTGCCGAACGGCGCGCGGATCGTCGTCTGGACCGTCGTCAATCTCGAATTCTGGTCGATCGCGCGGCCGATGGCGCGCCAGGTCCTGCCGGCGCCGACCGGTGAGCCGCTGCTGCCGGACGTGCCGAACTGGGCCTGGCACGAATACGGCATGCGGGTCGGGTTCTGGCGCTTTTTCGAGCTGTTCGGGCGGCTCGGCATCCGCCCGACCCTATCGATCAACGCGCGGGTCTGCGAGGCCTATGAGCGGGTGGCGTCGGCGGCGCGCGCAGCCGGCTGGGAATTCATGGGCCACGCCTGGGAGCAGATGCCGATCCATAAGGTCGACGACCAGCGCGCGATGATCGCCAAGTCGCTCGACACCCTCGAACGTTTCGCTGGGGCTCGGCCTCGGGGCTGGCTCGGCCCGGGCCTGACGCAAACTTACGAGACGCCCGAACTCCTCGCCGAGGCCGGGATCGAATACATCGGCGATTGGGTCTATGACGATGAGCCGACCGAGATCCGCACCAAAAGCGGACCGCTCGTCACTCTGCCCTACTCGGTCGAACTCAACGACATCCCGATGATGCTGGTGCAGCACCACGAATCATCCTATTTCACGACCCGTTGCCGCGACAGCTTCGAGCGGCTTTATCAGGAAGGGGCGGAGCGCGCCAAGATCATGGCGATCGCGATCCACCCCTATATCAGCGGCCAGCCGCACCGCATCAAATATCTCGAAGCCGTCTACGACCATATCAATCGCCATGCCGGCGTATTGCATTGGAACGGGGTCGAGATCCTCGACTGGTATCGGCAGGCGCGGGCGGCGAGCTGACCAAAAACGGATAGGAGAGGGTTAGCCCCCAGGAACCGCAACACCGATCGCCGCAGCGGCCGATCGTAGATCGCCATCAAGCGTCGCGAACGGCAGTTGCCGACGAAAGGTCTAGCCCGACTTCGCCGATTGGCCGTCTCGCCGACCTTTCGCAAGCGTGAACTCGTTGTTCTCTATGACCATCCCGGCGCAGGCCGGGATCCATGCCAGCGATGGGCACCGGCCTTCGCCGGTGTGGACTCCAAAAATAAACAACGGCTTACACCTACGGACCCGTGGAATGGGCGAAGTCTGGCTAGCGTCCGAGACCCAGGCTGCGCAACCACGCAGCTACGTCATGCAGGATCTCCCAGCGCGTCGAGGAGAGCCTTCGCCGCTTTGAGATCGGCGGTGTCGAACCCTTCGGTGAACCAGGCGTAGACGGGGGCGAGGAGATCGTGCGCTTCCTCGCGCTTCCCCTGGCGCGCCAAGAGCCGGGCGAGGCTGGATGCAGCCCTCAGCTCGAAGGACTTCGCCCCTTGTCCGCGGGCGATCGCGATCGCCTTGCGAAACGAGGCTTCCGCTGCGCCCTCGTCGGGCTCGTTCGAGGCGAGCCGGAGTTCGCCCTCGAGCCGGTTGAGTTCCGCCTGGTAAACGCGGGCCGCGGTCTCCTCGACTACCGCGAGCGCTTCGCCCACGGCCGCGAGCCCCTCCTCGATCCGGCCGGCCGCAACGCACGCCTCGGCGAGAAGACCGAGCCAAGCCGGCTCATAGACTTTGGCGCCGGTCGCGCGATAGGCGCCGAACCCCGCGCGCAGCCGGGCAAGCCCTTCTTGGGCTTGGCCCTGTTTGACGAGAGCCCAACCGGAAAGCACCGTGGAGATCGCGGCCCAATACGGAAGCACCTGCTCGGTCGCAAGGGCGAGCGCCGCCTCGGCCAGTTCGCGGCAGAGCGCCACCTCGCTGCGCAATTGATGAACCTCCGCCGCCCGGCAGAGGGCCCAGGCTTCGCTCAGGGGATGCGAGGCGGCGCGGGCCGCGGCGATCGCTTCTTCCGCATGGCGGAGCGCCTCGTCGGGATAGCCCTGATGCCAGAGGACCCACCCCAAGTGGGAGTGGCAAGCCGTGCCGCTATCGACGAAGCCATAACGGGCGGCTTCGGCGCGGTCGCGCTCGGGATCGTAAAGCGCCAAGCCTTCTTCGAAATGGCGGCGCGCCGCAGCGAGGTCGCCCAAAAAGCGATGGAGCAGGCCCATAAAGAAGTGAAGATAACTGAGAACAAGCGGGTCTCCGAGGCGTTCGGCGAGGCCCAGAGCCTCGGCCAGCGCCGGCCCGGTACTCAATTTTCCCCGGTGCAAATCGACGTTCGCGAGCCACCCACGCGCCCAAACCGCCTGAGGCTGCGCCGACGAATCCGCCCCGACCGGCCCTCCGAGCTCGACCGCCCGGCTCGCGGCCCGCCCTGCCTCCGCCGAGGCATAGCCCTCGTTCGCAATAGAGGGCGCTATGAGAGCGGCCTGGAGGAGCAGCTCCTGTTCATCGCGCCCGGCGCTTTCGGGAAGCCGCCCAAGGATTTCGATGCCTCGCTTCAGATGCGCGATGGCTTCGAGGTTTGCCGAACGCTCGGTCGCCCTCTCACCGGCGCGTTGCCAATAGCGAACCGCCTTTTCGAGAAGTCCCGCTTCGGTCAGGTGCCGGGCGAGAAGCTCGGGTTCGGCCGCGACGGCGTCGGCAAAATCGGCTTCGAGCACAGAAGCGATGCGGGCGTGAAGCTGCTCGCGGCGGCGGCGCAACAGGCTGCCATAGGCGGCGTCTCTGACGAGCGCGTGCTTGACGGCGCCGGACATGACCGCAAATCCTGCCCTTCCCGATCTCGGAAGATCTGCATAAATCAGATATTCTGATTTGTCGCATTCGAGGCGATCGTGGCGCAAACGACGGCCGTCGAGCGTAAATTCGCGGAGTTTCAGCACATGGCGCGACACGAGCCGGTCGAGATCACCCGGCACGGGCGCAGAGAGCTCGTCTGCTGTCGGCCGACCATTACGACTGGCTCGTGGCGGCCGCGCAGCGGAGCCATCGGACGCGGGATGCGGCCGGCGTCGTCATCGACGCGGTGGCGCGCGCCGAAATGGAACCGGGGCAGGCGCAGCTCGACGAATTGATGGAATGAGCCGGCAACGAGCGGCGAAGCGGGTTTCGCTGCCTAAGCGGGGGTACCGTGGGGTGGCGCGTTCGGAGGAACTCGTGGGCCGCTTGGCGCAACCGCGAAAGCGATCGCGGGAACGGCGGCGCTGCCATCGATGGAGACGCGCGCTTCCCGTGTTCCGCCGGCTGCTCTACGATCCTCGTAGAGGGAGCGGCCGGAACCGAGATGAGCGAGAATAGCGACAACATCATCGTCGATACCGCGACCCGGATCTTTCGCGACCTGTGCGAACCGGCCACCGTCAACGAGGCCGAGAGCGGCGTCTGGCCGCAGGCCCTGTGGTCGGCACTCGAAGAATCGGGGCTGCCGCGCGCCTGGGTGCCCGAGGAATTGGGCGGCGCCGGTGCGGCGATGGCCGACGGCTTTGCGGTATTGCGCGTGGCCGGCCGCTTTGCCGCCCCGGTGCCGCTCGCCGAGACCTTGATGGCCGGCTGGCTCTTGGCGCGCGCCGCGATCGCGGTGCCGGAAGGGCCGATGACGATCGCCCCGGTGCATGCCGACGGCAACATCGCGCTGCGCGCCGACGGCCGGCTCGAAGGTCGGGCGCGGCGGGTGCCGTTTGCCCGCGATGCTCGCCATATCGCGGTGCTCGTGCGCCCCGCCACCGGGCGCGCCGTGGCGCTGGTCGCGACCTCTGATCTGCGGATCCGCCAGGACCGGAGCCTGGCCGGCGAGCCGCGCGACGACGTCGCGTTCGACGGCGCGGTTCCCGAGGCGGTCGGCGCTGCCGCGATCGACGAGGACGCGATCCAGCGCTTCGGCGCCGCGGTGCGGCTGCAGCAGATCGCCGGGGCGCTCGAAAAGATCATCGAGCAATCGGTCGAATACGCGCTCGACCGCGTCCAGTTCGGCCGGCCGATCGCCAAGTTTCAGGCGGTACAGCACAACCTTGCGACCTTGGCCGGCGAGGTCGCGGCGGCGAGTGCGGCCGCCGATCTCGCGGCCCAAGCCTGCGCCGCGGCGGAGCCCGGTGCCGCCGAGATCGCGATCGCCAAGGTGCGCGGCGGTGAGGCCGCCGGTACCGGGGCGGCGGTCGCGCATCAGGTGCATGGGGCGATGGGCTTTACCTACGAGCACTCGCTGCACCACCGGACGCGCCGGTTGTGGAGCTGGCGCGAAGAATTCGGCAACGAGACGGTATGGGCGACGCGCCTTGGCCGGATGGTTGCGGCCGCGGGCGCCGACCGGCTTTGGCCCTTCGTCACCGAGCGCAGTTGAACGCGAGAGACCCGGAGGCACCGATGACGACGAGCTTTCGCTTCGATCCGGTCGAACTGCCGCCCAAAGCCGAGGAGTTGCGGCAGGAGGTGCGGGCTTTTCTCAAAGAGGAGGCGGACGCCGGCCGCTTTTCGCCGGGGCATGGCAGGGGCGGGTTTTCGCGCGCGTTCAGCCGCCGGGTCGGCGCCCGCGGGTGGATCGGGATGACCTGGCCGAAAGCCTATGGCGGCCAAGCGCGCTCGCAACTCGAACGCTATGTGGTGATCGAGGAGATGCTGGCGGCGGGGGCGCCGACCCGCGCCCATTCGACCGCCGACCGGCAATCGGGCCCGGTCATCCTGCGCTATGGCCGGGAGGAGATCCGGCGGCAGATCCTGCCGCGGATCGCCGCCGGCGAGTTGTGCTTTTGCATCGGGCTCAGCGAGCCTAACTCCGGCTCGGACGTGTTCGCCGCTTCGACCCGCGCCACCAAGACCGACGGCGGCTGGCGCGTCAACGGGCGCAAGATCTGGACCAGCAATGCGCATGAAGCCGATTACATGATCGCGCTCTTGCGCACCTCGCCGCCGACCAAGGAAAACCGGCGGCACGGGCTGAGCCAGTTCCTGGTGGCGATGAACACTCCGGGGATCGCGACCCGCCCGATCCTCAATCTGACCGGCGCCCACGATTTCAACGAGGTCGTGTTCGACGACGCGTTCTTGCCCGACTCGCATCTGATCGGCGAAGTCGACATGGCCTGGAAGCAGGCGACCGACGAACTCGCCTATGAGCGCAGCGGCCCCGACCGTTGGATCGAGACCCTCGCCTGCTTGACCGAGCTCGTCCGGGTGGCGGGCGAGGCGCCGGGCGAGCGGCTGGCCGAAGGCATCGGCCGCCAGGTCGCGCATCTCGCCACCCTGCGCCGCATGTCGCTCTCGGTTGCCGGCATGCTGCAGGCCGGCAAGACGCCGGCGGTCGAGGCCGCCGTCGTCAAGGACCTCGGCACCAATTTCGAGCAGGCGTTGCCCGACAAGGTGCGCCTGCTGGCGCCGCAGACCGGGGATTCGCAGCCCGGCGCCAACGACGACCGCTTTGCCGAGGCGCTCGCCTATGCCACCCTGATCGCCCCCAAGCTGACGATCCAGGGCGGCACCCGGGAGGTCTTGCGCGGCATCATCGCGCGCGGCCTCGGCCTGCGCTGAAGACCGAATTTCAACCGCCGAATGTCTGGCCTCACCCCTCCCGGCGCGGAGCCTGTCCTCGGGCCGCGCTTCGCGCGGACCCGTGGGCGCCGACCTCCCCCATGATGGGGGAGGTGAACCGGAGAAGACCCTGCCTCCCCCTTGATGGGGGAGGCCGCGACCCCCGGGGGTCGCGGGTGGGGGTGTACCTCGCGGATACGAATGCCTGATTTGCGACCGCTTTTGGCGCCCGACAGCATCGCCATAATCGGCGCCTCCGCCGACGGCGAAACCCTGCGCGGCCGGCTGACCCGCGCCCTGATCGGCCACGGCTATCCGGGGCGGGTCTATCCGGTCACCCGCAGCCACGGCGAAGTCCTCGGCCTCAGCGCCTACCCCAGGGTCGCCGATCTGCCGGAAGCCGCCGATCTCGCGGTGATCCTGGTGCCGGCGGCGGTGGTGGCGCACACCCTCGAAGCATGCGGCCGCCGCGGTATCGGCGCCGCCATCGTCATCAGCTCCGGTTTTGCCGAGGAGGCGGGCGAGGCGGCGCAGGCCCGCGCGAGCGAGTTGCGGTCGATCGCCCGGCGGCACGGCATCCTCGTCTGCGGCCCCAATTCCGAGGGTCTCGTCAACCCGCTCGCGCGGCTCGTCGCGACCTTCAGCCCGGTATTTCACGACTACGGGCGCCGCCTGTTGCCGGACACGCCCGATGGCCGGCCGATCGCGGTCAGCTGCCAGAGCGGCGCCTTGACCTTCGCCTTTTTCAACCGCGGGCGCGACCGGCAATTGCGTTTCACCTATCAGGTCAGCGCCGGCAACCAGACGATCCTCGAGGCGCATGACTACGTCGATTGGATGCTCGATCACGGTGGCGCCGACATCTTTCTTCTCTATCTCGAGGCGATCGCAGCGCCCGACCGGTTTCGCGCGGTGGCCGACAAGGCGGCCGCCGCCGGCCGGCCGCTGATCGTCGCCAAGGTCGGGCATTCCGCCGCAGGACGGCGCGCCGCCGCCTCGCATACCGGCGCACTCGCCGCGGCCGGCGCCGTCGACGACGCGATCTTTCGCCATCACGGGATCATCCGCGGCGAGGATCTCGACCACATGCTCGATGTCGCCGCCGCCTTCGCCTTTTGCCCGCTGCCTGCGGGCAACCGGGTCGCCGTCATCACCGGGTCGGGCGGCAGTGCCGTATGGATGGCCGACATCCTCGCGGCGCACGGTCTCGAAGTGCCGCTGCTCGAAGACGACATTCAGCGCCGCATCCTGGCCTTGCTGCCGTCCTACGCTTCGGCGAAAAACCCGGTCGACGCCACCGCCCAGGCGATCCACGAGGTCGGCTATGCGCGGCTCGTCGAGATCGTCCGGGAATCACGGCGGATCGACGCGATCCTCCTGATCGGCTCGCTCGCCAACGAGGCGACCGCCGCGCAGGGCGCCGCGGAGCTGGCGGCACTCGGCGGCCCGCGCGAGAAGCCGATCCTGCTCGTCACCTATACCGGCGCCTCGGTGCCGGCGATGGCGGCCTTCGCCGCGGCCGGCATTCCCTGTTACACCTCGATGCCGGGCTGCGCCCGCGCGATCCGGGCGCTTGTCGACTACGCCCGCTTTCAGGAGCGACGGCACCGCGCAGCGCCGCCGGCGACGGCACCGGCGGTGCGCGCGGCGACGGCACTTGCGCTCGCCGACGCCGGCGCCGTCCTGACCGAGGTTGCGGCGAAGCGGCTGCTCGCCGGCTACGGCATTCCGCGGCCGCCGGAAGCGCTCGCCGCCAGCGCCGACGCGGCGGTCGCCGCTGCCGCTCGGATCGGCGGCCCGGTCGCGCTCAAGGTCCAGTCGCCCGACATCGCGCACAAGACCGAGGCCGGCGCCGTGGCACTGGGCGTCAGCGGAGAAGGGGCGGTGCGCGAGGCCTATGCGCGGGTGCTGCGGAATGCCGAGACCGCACATCCGGGGGCGGCGATCGAGGGCGTGCTGGTGCAGCGGATGGCGCCCCCGGGCCTCGAGATCATTCTCGGCGTCGGCCGCGACCCGAAATTCGGCCCGATGCTGATGGTCGGGCTGGGCGGCCTCCATGTCGAGGTGCTGCGCGACGTGGCCTTCGCACCGGTACCGATCGGGGTCGACGAAGTGCCGGGCCTCCTCGCCGAACTCAAGGGTGCGGCACTCCTCGACGGCGTGCGCGGCGCCCCGCCGGCCGACCGCGAAGCCCTCGCCGAATTGATCGCGGCGCTGTCGCGCTTCGCCGCCGACCATGCCGACCAGATCGCCGAGATCGACCTCAACCCGGTCATCGTTCACCCGCAGGGAGAGGGCCTCAGCATCGTCGATGCCCTGATCCTCAAGCCGAGCGCCGGAGCCCGACCCGAACTGGAGAATTGAATGGACAAGAGCTACCGCGAGATCGGGGTCGGCCGCGACGGTCATGTCGCGACCGTCGAAATGCGCCGGCCGCCGCACAATTTCTTCGACGGCGATCTCGTAGCCGAGCTCGCCGACGCCTTCGAACGGCTCGACGCCGATCCCCAATGCCGGGCCATCGTCCTTGCCGCCGAGGGCCGCTCGTTCTGCGCCGGCGCCGATTTTTCGCGGCGGATGGAGACCGGCACGCTCGCCGAGGGCACGCGCAGCGCCGCCGGCCGCCACCTCTACAAGGAGGCGATCCGCCTCTTCCGGACGGCCAAGCCGATCGTCGCCGCGGTGCACGGGCCGGCGATCGGCGGCGGGCTCGGGCTCGCGCTGGTCGCCGATTTTCGGGTGACCTGCCAGGAGGCGCGGTTCAGCGCCAACTTCAACCGGCTCGGCTTTCATCCGGGCTTCGGCTTGACCGCCACCTTGCCGCGCCTGGTCGGGGCCCAGCAGGCGGCCTTGCTGTTTTACACCGGGCGCCGCATCTCCGGCGACGAAGCCCGGCGCATCGGGCTCGCCGATCTCCTGGTGCCGCAGCCCGAAGTGCGCGGCGCGGCGCAGGCGCTGGCGCTCGAGATCGCGCAATCGGCGCCGCTCGCCGTGGTGGCGACGCGCGCGACCTTGCGCCGCG
This sequence comes from uncultured Alphaproteobacteria bacterium, assembly GCA_963772295.1. Taxonomy (GTDB): domain Bacteria; phylum Pseudomonadota; class Alphaproteobacteria; order ATCC43930; family CGMCC-115725; genus AP-15. The sequence goes on along the minus strand of CAVYWO010000011.1, from coordinate 281,650 downwards.
GGCTGATCGAGGCGATCGAGGCCGCGACCGAACGCGAGCTCGTCGAGCAGGACTGGCTGCGCCGCACCGAGGATTTCAGCGAAGGCGTCAAGGCGATGGCCGAGCGCCGTCTGCCCGACTTTCACGGGCGGTGAAAAGTACCGCCCCCGGCAGCTCGGAAGCGGCGGCGCGTCATTGGTAAAACTCGGCAAGGGCCATCCCAGATATCCCGGCACGCGCCGGCTCGCCGGTGTTGGCCATGACCCGTTATCATGCGTGATCGTGGCGCCCAAGGGCAGGGAACACTGGCAAGCTGGGTCCCCTTGAATCCTTGAATGATGCAATCCGTGGGATTACATTGCGTCGCGATGACCGCAAAAAAACCCGCGCCGAGAGAACTCGACCATATCCGATCGCGGCTAACCCGTCTTCGCCCATTCGACGGGTCCGTAGGCGTAAACCGTTGTTTGTTTTGGAGTCCACACCGGCGAAGGCCGGTGCCCATCGCTGGCATGGATCCCGGCCTGCGCCGGGATGGTCACAGAGAACAACGAGTTGACGCTTGCGAAAGGTCGGCGAGACGGCCAATCGGCGAAGTCGGGCTAAGCGCCGTGCTCGAAATCTTGGGCCGAGAGTGCGTCGCATGAGTTCGACCGGCGGACGCAAGACCAGGTCGATGAATTCGTACGAAGACATATGTTGATCACGAGCCTCTGCCCGCCGGTGACGGCCTTGACTGCCATTTCGCTGAAAATGGGCCGTCTCCGGTTCAGAGGAGCGAATGATTGTTACCGACGACGAGCGCGTCGAGGCGCTACAACGCGGAGAGTGGCCGCCCGGCGTGCCTCGCGCCGCAGTCCCCGCGCTACGGGATGCTGTACATGGCAGCATTAGAAGACACACTCTATGCAGGGCGGCGCACCCTTCGTGTAATCGAGCGACGAAGGCGCCGATACTACGTCGATGTTGGAAGCACGTACTGGCCTTCGTTCCGATGGCGCATCCATGACGCAGTCGAAGTCCGCATCGTCCGCCTCCGCCAGACGGCGCTCGGGCCGGAGTTCCGTCGCTGAGCCCATTACGCCGGGGCGGTTCTTGCGTGAGAGGGTACTGGATCCGGAGGGTCTGACACAGAGCGACCTTGCAGCGATCATGGGTGTGTCGCGACTGACGATCAACGAGATCGCCAATGATCGACGCACCGTCACCGCCGAGATGGCCCTGAGACTGGAAGCCGTCACGCGTGTGTCAGCTTTGATGTGGCTAAACCTTCAGAGAGCGGTCGATTTGCATCGCGCAAAGGTTAACCTAGCCGATGTCTTACCCCGGCTCGGTCCAATTACCCGCAGGCGGGAATTTGTCGACTTACATATTGATCCAGAGGCAGCGCCAGATCCCGCCCAACCCGAGGTGGCGCGGCGGCATCGGGTTGCCTCCACTATATCGACGACAACCCAAAAGCGGGCGCGGCCCGAGCGTGCGTGATGGTCGTCCCACATGTGCCAAAAGCTGACCTGCTCCGTTGATGGCCCTCGCTGTCAGTTACGGGAGCGGACAGCCTGTCACTCCGCAAACCGCTGCGACGGACGCGATTAGAACCTCAAACCAAGTCACTACCGCCCGCCCAGTCAGCTCGCAGCCGTCACGGCAATGGCGGCTCGGAAGCGGCGGGCTCGGCGTTTACGGCGACGAGACCAGCGCGGCGCAGGCGCGCGGCAGATCCGCGAGCCGGAGCGGCCGGGACGGTCCCGGCGGCGGCAGGCGCGCCTCCGGCGTGAACCACCAGTCGAGTTCCTTGCCGCAACCGTCACCAGGCGGCGGCGGCGCCTGACCCCGGCATTCCGATTGGCCGCTCGGGCAGGCGAGGCGGACATGGAAATGTTCTTTATGACCCCACCATGGCCGGATCTTGGCCAGCCAGGCGCGGTCCGCCCCCGCCTCGCGGCACAGCGCGCGCTTGATCGCCGGGTTGACAAAGATCCGCGCCACACCGGGTTCGCGCGCGAACGCCTCGAGCAGCTGCCGGTGCCGCGGCGTCCATGTCGCGGCATCGACATCCTCGCCGTCCGCGGCGACGACATCGGTAGCCGACATCTCTTCGCGCTCCGCGAGACCGAGCGACCGGCTCGGCATCGGCGTCAGCCAGATGTCGGCATCGAGCCCAATCTGATGCGAGGCGTGCCCGGTCAGCATCGGCCCGCCGCGCGGCTGCGCAATGTCACCGACGAGGAGCCCCGGCCAGCCGGCCTCCGCCGGCAGCGTTTGCGCCAAGCGCTCGAGCCAGGCGATCAGCACCGGGTGACCCCAGGCGCGGTTCCGTGACGGACGCATCACCGTCCAGGTGGGGCCTTGGGCGGGCAGCGCGGTGCCGCCCTGGAGGCAGCCGCGGTTGTAGGCGCCGATTGCCTCCGGCGGGCCCGCCGCCGGCAGGGCCTCGTTGCCGAAGAGAACCTGGGCGGCATCGGGTGGCAGACGCGCGCGTACCGCGGCGCGGTGCGCCGCCTCCGCGGCGGCGCTGTCCTCGCCAAAGGCGTTGCCGCAACCGAGCCCGAGCGCCAGCAGCCAGGCGATGAAGATGACAGCCCGCATTATTCCGCTGGCCGCTTGCACCGGACGCCGCCCGACCCGGAAGTCGCCAATCTGCCGGGTTGCTCAATCGATGATACCACGCGTCCTCCTTGTGTCTGAGCGCCTTCGGAGTTGGCCCAATTCTCTCAATCAGCCCACCTATGCATTCTGACGCTCAGGGTACAAGGCGCTGGCTGATCGACATCCAGCATCATATTACGCTGGCGCAAAATTTTGTGGCGGGAACCACATGCTTCGGGTTTATGCCGTCACCCGCTGTCTCGAAATCATCTCCGAGGCGTGTCGGCGGCTGCCCGAGGAACTGAAGGCCCGGCATCTGCCATTAAATCGCGGGAGATGAGTTCGTCTCAGAAAATTTGCCTGAGAGATAACCGATGTGGCACCGGCCCGGCCTAGATCGAGTTGCACAAATCAAACCTTCTGCAAGGCGGAAACCGCCCTGAAATCGATCGGCGCGGTGATGACCGGCTTCGACAGCAGCCAGGCGAGCCCAATCTGGGCACGGGGGGAGGCCACGGGCCTTGGCTCGGGCCTTGGCCGCCTCGGCGGACGCGGTCGGCAACTTTCCTGTCGGCTTCGATCGCGCCAGCCGGTCGAGCCGGGTCACCATCAGGACGTCGCCGGCGGCGAGCTGGGCCAGCACGCGCCGAAGTCTTCGGTCTTGGCAAACAGCCGACCAAACGCCTCGTCGGTCTCGGTGCGGATGCTGGTGTGGTCCCGGATCACCAGATCATATGGCGCTGCCATCCCCCGCTCTTCTTGTCCGCCGTGGCCGTTGAACCCGATTTCCGGGCCCGTTACCCCTCGACTGCCCTGCAACGCCTCGACTGCCCAGTTTGTGTGCAGAACCCAGCATGCGCCGCTCCGCAAGGCCGGCAATTTCCTCGCCGCTACGGCTATGGCATGGTCCTCGCAACTTCGGTGCCGCGAGAGAGGGCGGGGCCGCAGCAGCAATCCGGTTGAAGGGGTCACCATGGCACGCAGCGCAGCAACACGACACGCGGGATGGCGGCGGATCGCCTTGCTGGCGATCACCGCAATCCTTCGCCTTGGCCTTGGGTTGGACGTGGCGGGACGGACGGTCTCCGCCGCCGAGGTGCCGCTCGACAAATACATTGCCGCGCCGCCTGAACCCGACACCGCGGTTGCTGCCGCCACGATCAAATTCGGGATGCGGCCCTATGCCGACAACACGTTTTACATCATCGGCATGAAGAAGGGGTGGTTCAAGGATGTCGGTATCTCGTTCTCCCCCGAGCCGTACGGGCTGCAGGCCAACGACACAAATGTAACAACGCTTCTGCTCAACGGCCAACTCGATATCATCAGTGAATTTTGCCCGCTGATGCTGCCGACCTACAAATCGGCCAAGACGCTGAAGTGCATTGCGCTCACCGACAATTTTCTGGGCAACGCGATCCTCGCCAACCCCAAGCTGCACCTCAAATCCTTCAAGGATTACATCAAGCAGGGGATGAATTTCGAGCAGGCAATCCATGCCGCTCTCGCTCCCCTCGACGGCAAGACGCTGGTCGGGGCGCCGGAACTGAGCGACCGGCCGTTCGAGGAGGCGGTCGCCAAATTCGCCAAGGCACACTGGAACCTGCAGGTGATTGACGATGCCAAATCGCTGGTGCTGGCCAAATCGGGGCGCGAGGACTTTGTCAATCCGGAAGGAGCGCCGATCGTTTATACCCTGCGTCAGGCCGGCTGGACCGATCTCATCGACATTGGCGACCTCTACAAATACGGACCGGGCGGCGTCCACTCGCCGATTGAACCGCTGGTCGGCATCGTCGGGGTGGGGGCCAACGGCACCTATGTCAACTCCCACCAAAACACGACGCTGCGCTTTCTTTCGGTGGTATGGCGCATCTTCGCCGCGGTCAAGAACGACGCGTCGTTGTATGATCTCCAAGCGCCTTATCTCAACAGCTTCGCCGGCACCAGTCTCGATGGGAAGGGAGTAGAGAATACGGTGAATCTTCTGGACCCGTTCTCGCCCTTCGAATATGACAAGACGTATTACGACGAACCAAATAATGTGCTCTATTATAGGAACGTCTACGATGCATGGATCGGCAACTACGAGAAGCATAGTATCATTCCACAGGGCGCGGTGACGCCGGACCAATTCTTCTGGGGGGCGGCGATCTGGCATCAGATGGTCGGCTATCGCGACAAAGCCGCGGCGATGATCAAGGCGCTCGACCAGGAGAGCCTTGACGGCGGCAAGAAGGCGCTCCTGGCAAAGGCCAAGCAGTACTATGATTGGTACGACTATCTCGACGCGTATCGCCTCGCATTGGCCGCCTCGCATTGAGGCGACCAGGCGTCGTAAACGGCCGGGCGGCATGGCGGAAGGGCTCTCGATAGGCGTAGGGCGATCGGCGTCGGTGGCGTTGCCGCGCGGCGCTCCGTCGCTCCGCCGGCTGATCGCCGCGATCGATCCGCTGCGGCTTCTTGGGGTGGTGCTGCTGATCGGGGCATGGCAGGCGCTGACGCTGGTCGTTCCTCCGTCGCTGTTACCCGCACCGGCGCATGTAATCGCCCGCGTCTTCGCCGATTTCTTCTCTGCGCCCGAGCTCAGCTTCTACGGACTGGGGGACGCGAGCCTGTTCGGCAGCATGATCTACACGACCGAGAACGTGCTGATCGCGCTGGCGATCGGCACTGCCATCGGCGTCTTGGCCGGACTCGCCACAGCCCGGTTCGACCTGCCGCGCGCGGTGATCGATCCGATCATGTTCACCGCTGGAACCGTGCCGATCCTGGTAGCGGCACCGTTCCTGCTGATCTGGTTTGGCGTCGGCCGGACCAGTGCGGTCGCGCTCGTGGTGTTCTATGTCGTCGTCATCCTCTACGTGTTTGCCCAGCGTGCTGCCGACAATCTCGATCCGGTCTACGAAGAGTCCGCCCGTACCCTGGGGGCCACCCCGCGTCAAATGATACGCGACATCCTGCTGCCGGCCACCGTGCCGGAGATCCTCGGCGGGATTCGCATCGCGCTCGCCGGCGCGTGGGGGCTCGAGGCGATCGCCGAACTCCTTGGGTCGCAGCAGGGAATTGGCAAGATCATCGAGGTTCTGGCCGGCGGCACCGACGCCGAAGGGATCATGGCGGCGTTGCTGGTGCTGGGCCTTGTCGCCGTCGGTGCCGACGCGCTCGCCGCCTTCGCGATCTCTCGCCTCGCCGCCTGGAGCGCGTCAGCAAAGCCCGGCGGCGGGTGAGAACGATGATCGACGATCCGGGCCGGCCGATGATCGGACTTTCCCACGTCACGCGCCGTTTCCGCCGCGCCGATGGTCAGTTTGTCGACGCGGTATTGGATATCTCGCTCGATATTCCGCGCGGACAATTCGTCTGCCTCGTCGGAGCGTCGGGTTGCGGCAAGACCACGTTGCTGCAATTGGTGGCGGGACTGTTGGTTCCCTCCTCGGGGACGATCGAGATTGCCGGCCGGCCGGTGGTCGGTCCCGGCCCCGAGCGGGGCATGGTGTTCCAGAAAGACAGCGTCTTTCCCTGGATGCGGGTGATCGACAATGTCGAATACGGCCTCAAGTGCCGCGGGATCGCCAAGCGGGAACGGCGCGAGATCGCCCGCCTCTACCTCCATCGAGTGGGGCTGGGCCACGTCGAGCGCGCCTGGCCGCGCGAGTTGTCGGGCGGCATGCTGAAGCGGGTCGCGGTGGCGACCGTGTTTGCCAACGGCGCCAGCGTGCTGATGCTGGACGAGCCATTCGGTGCGCTCGATTACGTGACGCGCCATCAACTGCACGATGTGCTCCTCAGCTTGTGGGAGGAGAGCGGCGATGCCAACCGACGGACGGTGCTGTTCGTCACCCATGATGTTGACGAGGCGCTGACCCTGGCCGATCGTATTCTCGTCATCCGCGACGGACGGCAGGTCGACGATCTGGCTGTGTGGACGGGCCGCCCGCGCACTTCCGACAGTCTGATGCTGCCGGAATTGGTGGCCCACAAGCATACGCTGCTCGCCCACCTCGGGCTCGAGCGCGGTCCGGCGCCGCGCGTGCCGGTCGCAGCCCGCGCATGACCGGCAGCCGGCGGAGGACGCGCAGCCGCTGGATCGCCGGCAGTGTCCTCTTGCTGCTGGTCGCGCTGTGGCAGGTGTTGTCGATGCTCTTCCGCGCGGAAGCCCAGCCCGGCGAGCCGATGGTGCCGGGCTGGCAGGTCCTCTTCACGACGACATTCCTGTCGCTGTCCGATTATTGGCATGGCGGGTTCGGCGTCACCCCGGTGTCGGCGGGCGGCACCCCGAATTATCTCGCCGCGACATTGTCGGTCTTGAGCAATTCCCTCGACACGATCGTGCGCCTCTATGTCGGATTGGCCCTGGGCGCCGTGACGGGTTCGCTGTTGGGGTTAGCGGTGTCGTGGTCGCGCTGGAGCCGGCGGTTCGTTGAGCTGCCGCTCCAGTTCATCCGCACCCTGCCGCTCTTGGCGATGGTGCCGCTGTTCCAGCTGTGGTTCGGAACTTACTTCGTCGGCAAGATAGCGTTCGTCGCTTATGGGGTCGGGGTGATCTTTTTCGCCGGCATCGTCAACGCGGTAAAGAACGTGCCGGCGATTTATATCGACAATGCCCGGACCCTCGGCGCCACCAAGCTGCAGCTTTATCGCACCGTGGTCCTGCCCGCGATCTTGCCGGAGACGCGCTCGACGATCATGCTGAGCCTCGGGATCGGCTGGGGCACCGTTCTCGGCGCCGAATACCTCGGCGCCCAGTCGGGGCTTGGTTACATCATCGTGTATTCCGAACAGTTCGCCTATCTCGACCGGATGTTTTTTGTCGCGCTACTCATCGTTATCTACACTTCGATCGGTTTTGCCGTGTTCAACCGGCTGTCTCTGGCGCTTTTGCAATGGGCGCCTCGCCAAGGTCGCGTAGATGGTTGACGCCTGGCGAGCGCATTACCCAACCCCTTCGCCCGGCTATCGCCACTTCGGGCAGGATGTTCTGCAGACGCAGGAAGCGGTATCGCGCCGTCCGATTCGTGGTTGATAAAAAGCGGCGCGCGGATCGCCGACGGCGCGGCGGCAAATCGCCAACCGCCGAAGAGGGGCTATCGGGGATGGCCCGGCCATGCGTCGGTACTCCAACATGCGCCTCGGCCTCGCTGGCGCGCAGATGTCGCCTGGCCGGCGGCGACGCGCCGCGCGAACCGCCCGCCGGTCGGCCGCCTCGCGTTCTGGGTAGACCAGGTTGTCGTCCGGTTTCGGCGATTGCAGACGGTACGCCATTGCCACCCGCGGAGGTCGGATCGCCCACTGATCGGCGTCACGGTCCCGCACCAAGGAAAAGGCGATGGCCGAGCGTCGCCTGCCCGACTTTCACGCACGGTGATCGGCTGATCGGCTTTCTCAGAAGCGGCGGCGCAGCGCGGCAAGGGCGAGGCGCCAGCTCTGCCAGGGGTCGGCCCGCGCCAGCGCCGGGTCGAACGGGTCGTGGCCGGCGGCGGCGAGCCGGTCGAGCGTGCGCGCGGCGATGACCGTCGGCAGCATGGCGGCGAGCGCCGAACCCGGCACCGCGGCGTGCATGGCGCGGGCGGCGGAGAGGCGGGCGCCGGCCGCGGCGGCGATGTCGGCCACGGCGGCGCGCAAGGCGGGGGTGCTGCGGCGCGCCGGCCAATCCTCGGGGCCGAGCCCGCGGCGCGCGGCGATCTCGGCCGGGATGATCGGGCGGCCGCGGCGCGCCGCCGACGACGGCGCCCGCAACAGACCGGCGAGCGCATAGGCGATGCCAGCATGGGTTCCGGCCTCGGCCGCGGCCGGATCGCGCGCGCCCAGCACCGCCAGCGCCAAATTGATGAGCCGCGACGAGGTGCCCTCGGCATACTCCTCGAGCGCGGCGAGGTTCGCCGGCGGCGCGTCGCCGAGATCTGCGGCGCGGGCCTCGAGCATCCGGTCGAAATGCTCACGCGCCGGGACAAAGGTGCCAATGACTTGCGTCAGCGCTTCGCAAACCGGATGTCGCGGCGGCGGCGCCCCGGCATAGGCGGCGGCGATCCTCTCGCGCCACCATTCCAGCCGGATACGGCCGAGAGCGGGTTCGGTGACGCGCTCCCCCACCCTTGCAATCTCGCAGTTGAAGGCGTAAAGCGCCAACAGCGCGTCGCGACGTGCGGCCGGCGCGAACAGCGCCGTCTGAAACCGGTCGCGATCCCAGCGGCGGACGATCGCCGCGATCGACGACAGGTGCTCAGGGTCGCTGGAACGCGCGATGCGAACGGACGTTCTCCAGGAAATTTCGCCACCATAACCCGGGATGATCGCCATGGCTTTCGAACTGCCGCTCTTGCCCTATCCGAAGACCGCGCTGCAGCCGCACATATCGGCCAACACCTTCGATTTCCACCACGGCCGGCATCACCAGGCCTACGTCACCAATCTCAACAATCTGATCAAGGGCTCACCGCTGGAGAGCCAGCCGCTCGAGGAGATTATCAAATCGACCTACAAGGACACCTCGAAGACCGGCATCTTCAACAACGCGGCTCAGGTGTGGAACCACACCTTCTTCTGGAACTCGATGAAGCCGCAGGGCGGCGGCGCGCCGTCGGGCGCGCTCAATACGGCGATCAACCGCGATTGCGGCGGCCTCGACAAATTCAAGGAGGTCTTCAAGGCGGCCGCGGTCGGCCAATTCGGCAGCGGCTGGGCCTGGCTCGTCGCCGACCGCGGCCAGCTCAAGATCGTCGCCACGGCCAATGCGGTGACCCCGCTCGCCGAGGGCCAGACGCCGCTCCTAACCTGCGACGTCTGGGAGCACGCTTATTATCTCGACTACCAGAACCGCCGGCCCGATTTCGTGCAGGCCTTTCTCGACCACCTGATGAATTGGGATTTTGCCGCGCAGAACCTGGCCAAGGCCGGCTGACGCGGCATCCCGCGGCAAGGCGTCGAGCGCCGGCGGCGGTCCCGCTTCAGGTCGGCGGGATCAGCGCCGCGGCGACCTGGCGGTCTTCGGCGAGGAGCGCGTTGTAGGTGCGGCAGGCGGCACCCGTGTCCATCGCCTCGACCGCAATCCCGGCCCGGCGCAACGCGGTGCGCAGCGGCGGTGCCGTCGCCTCGATCCGGCGGCCAAGGCCGATCAACAGGATCTCTACCGCACCGTGCTCGACGACTGGCAAGAGGCTCTCCCAGGTGACGGCCGCGGCGCAGGTCGCGGTCCAGGCCAGCGTTCGGTCGGGAAAGACCAGGATCGGGCCGTGGTGGATCACCCCGGCAACACGAAATCCGGAAGGTCCGTAGCGCTCGATCAGCTGCCGGCCGGGGGCGCGAAGCGGGATCAGCTGCATTGCGCCGCGTCCGCTCAGCGTGCGCGGGAAGCGCCGATCTTGGCTTCCTCGCCCGCACGGGCGACCGCGGCGCGGCGCGGCTGAACGTAGTAGAGGATCGGCGCCGCGATGAACAGCGACGAATAAGTGCCGATGCAGACGCCCCACAGCATCGCGATGCTGAACCCGCGAAGCACCGGACCGCCGAGAAACAACAGCGACAAGACGGCGAGCGCCACGGTGCTGACCGTCAGGATCGTGCGCGACAGCGTCTCGTTGAGGGCGAGGTTGATCAGGTCGCGGAACGGCATCGTCCGATATTTGCGCATCGCCTCGCGCACCCGATCGTAGATCACCACCGTGTCGTTGACCGAGTAACCGGCGACGGTCAGGATCGCGGCCAGGATCGTCAGATCGAACTCGAGGCGCAGCAGCGCGAAGAGGCCAACCGTGGTCACCACGTCGTGCAGGGTCGAAACCATCCCGCCGACGCCGAACTGCCATTCGAAACGGAACCAGATATAGGCGGCGATCGCCAAGAGCGCGAGCACCGTGGCGATCACGCCGGCGCGGACCAGCTCGGCGCCGATGGAGGGGCCGACGACCTCGATGCGGCGGTAGTCGATGCCCGGGCCGAGCGCCTGCTTGGCCGCCGCCACTGCCCGTTCCTGCGCCGCATCGCCGCCCGGCTGGCGCGGCAATCGGATCAAGACGTCGGTCGGCTGACCGAACCCTTGCAATGAGGCCTCGCCGAGATGCAGCGCATCGAGCTTGTTGCGCATCTGGGCGAGATCGGCCGGACCGGACGTCACCCGCACCTGGAGCAGCATGCCGCCGCGAAAGTCGATCCCGTAATTCAGCCCTTGGACGGCGAACAGCACGACCGAGGACAGCGTCAGCAGCAGCGACAAGGCAAAGCCGAATTTATGCCAGGCCATGAAGTCGATCTTCGGCGTGCGCCGGATGACGATCAGCGGTCGCATCGTTCAGCGTCCGAGCTCCGTGGGGCAAACGCGCGTCAAATCGGTATCGCCTTTGGTTTCCAGCGGCGCAGCCAAGTCACGATCAAGAGCCGCGTCACCAGTATTGCCGAGAACAGCGAGGTCAGGACGCCGATCGACAGGGTCACCGCGAACCCCTTTATCGGGCCCGACCCCAGCCAGAACATCAGCGCGCCGGCGACCAATGTCGTCACATGGCTGTCGAGGATCGTTCCAAAGGCGCGCTTGAACCCCGCATCGAGGGCCGACAGCATCGTCCGGCCTGTCCGTACCTCCTCGCGGATGCGCTCGTAGATCAACACGTTGGCATCGACCGCCATGCCCATCGTCAAGGCGATGCCGGCAATCCCGGGCAAGGTCAGGGTGGCGCCGAGCAAAGACAGGGCGCCGAGCATCAGACATAGGTTGAAAAACAGTGCGGTGTCGGCAAACACGCCGAACAGCCCATAAAACAGGACCATGAAGACGACGACGAGCGTCACCCCGACAATGCTGGCAAGCGCGCCGGCCCGGATCGAATTGGCGCCGAGACCGGGGCCGACCGTCCGCTCCTCGAGGATCGTGATCGGCGCGGGCAGCGCCCCGGCCCGCAGCAGCAGCGCCAGGTCGCTCGCCGTCTGTACGGTGAAGCTGCCGGAGATGATGCCCGAGCCGCCGAGGATCGCCTCGCGGATCACCGGCGCGCTGATGACCTTGTTGTCGAGCACGATCGCGAACGGCCTGCCGACATTTTGCCGGGTGACCTCGCCAAAGCGTTTGGCGCCTTCGGCATCGAAGCGAAAGCTGACGACCGGTTCGTTGGTCTGGAAGCTGGGCTGAGCGTCGACCAGGGTGTCGCCGCCGACCATCACGCGGCGCTGGACGACATAGGCATCGAGCCCGTACTGAGCGGCCCGACCCTCCGCCGCCGGCAGGATCACGTCGCCTGGCGGCAGCTTGCCGGCGCGCGCCTCGGCGAGCGGGACGCCGGTATCGACCAGCTGAAAGGTCAGCTTGGCGGTGCGCCCGAGCAGCGATTTGACATGCTCGGGGTCGCCGACGCCCGGCAGCTGGACAAGGATGCGATCGGCGCCCTCCCGCGAGATCGTCGGCTCCTTGATCCCGGTCTCGTCGATGCGCCGGCGGATGATCTCGATCGACTGTTCCACGGCTTGGCGCCGCCGCGCCTCGGTGGCGACCGCCGTGAAGCGCACCGTCCCCGCGCCGTCGTCGGCGATCTTGACCGCGAGGTCCGGGTCGAGCTTGACCAGCGCCTGGCGCGCCCCGTCGATTTGCCCGGGTTCGCGAACCTTGAACACGATCGCATCGGCTTTGACCGAGAGCCCGAGGTAGCCGATATTCGCATCGCGCAGGGCATGGCGAACATTGTCGATCATCGAGTTGAGGCGCTCCTGCTCCGCCGCCGCGACGTCGACCTCGAGGAGGAGGTAGGAGCCGCCGCGCAGGTCGAGCCCGAGGGCGACTTGGTTGCGCGGCACGAAATCCGGCAGTCGATCGAGCGCCGCCGGGCTGAACAAGTTCTCCGCCGCAAGCACCAAGCCCAAGGCGCAAACGGCGCAGATCAGGGCGATTTTCCAGCTCGCGAAATACAGCATCTCACCCCCGCACCTCCCTGAAATCCCCCGGGTTTATGTGTCCCGTCGTTTGTTCCGTCGTTCCCGCACAGGCGGGAACCCAGGGTTTTTAGTCGCTTGCCCTAGGCCCCCGCTTTCGCGGGGGCGACGATTTGTCCGGTTGCGCGATTTGGTTACAGCCATCCTGCCGGCACCGCAGTGCTCAATCCTTGGTCTCGGCCTTGGCGCGCGGCTGTTCCCGTTGCCGCGCCGCCTCGCGCGCCGCCGCCGGATCGGGTTTGGCAAGGACGCTGGTGATCGTGCTGCGCACGACGCGCACCCGCACGCCCTCGGCGATGTCGATCGTGACCTCCTCGGGACTGTCGATTCGAGCGATCGTGCCGATGATGCCGCCGCCGGTCACGACCCGATCGCCGCGCCGCAGCGCCTCGAGGGTCGCCCGATGGTCCTTCGCTTTCTTCTGCTGCGGCCGGATCAACAGGAAATAGAAGACGACAAAGATCAATACCAGCGGCAGAAACTGCAACACGTTCTGGCTGTCGAGAAAACTGGGTAAGCCCGTGCCTTGTGCATAGGCGGTGGAAATCAGCATCGGCATCGAGCCTCGAAGTTGTTCGCCGGGCCGACCCCCGAAGGCGCGCGGCGCAGCCGGCGGCGGACCGCGGCGGCGGGCCGATTGGTACGCGATGCTCGGTCAAAGAACAATGGGCGGGTGCCGCGGGCGTTTCAAGGCCGGCTGCTCTGTGCTAGCGTCGCCGCCACATGCGCCGCGCCGCGCCGATCAACGATCTGGATTTGCCGGGGCTGCTGTTGCGGATCGCCGAGACGCTCGAGCGTCTCGCCCCGCCGCCGCCTCCGGCCGCCGATCTCGACGCCGCCGACGCGTTTGTCTGGCATGCGGAAGATTGCCGGCTCGAACCGGTCGGCGAGGTGCACCGGGTCGAGCTCGACCTGCTGCGCGGCATCGATCGGGTTCGCGACATCCTGATCGACAACACGCGGCGCTTCGCCGCCGGGCTGCCGGCCAACAATGCGCTCTTGTGGGGCGCTCGTGGCACCGGCAAGAGCTCGCTCGTCAAGGCCGTGCACGCCGCGGTCAACGCGGCGCTCCCGCGCGCCATTGTCCTGGTCGAAATCCATCGCGAAGACATCCCGAGCTTGCCGCAGCTGCTGTCGATCCTGCGCAAGAGTTCGCGGCGCTGCCTGTTGTTTTGCGACGATCTCTCGTTCGCGCAGCACGACACCAGCTTCAAATCGTTGAAGGCGGTGCTCGAGGGCGGGATCGAGGGCCGGCCGGCAAACGTTGTGTTTTACGCGACCTCGAACCGTCGCCATCTGATGCCGCGCGAGATGGCCGACAACGAGCGCTCGACGGCCGTCAACCCGGCCGAGGCGGTCGAGGAGCAGGTGTCGCTGTCGGACCGGTTTGGCCTGTGGCTCGGTTTTCACAACATCGACCAGGGCACCTACCACGCGATCGTCCGCGGCTACGCCGAGCGCTACCGCCTCGAATTGCCGGCGGGACAGATCGAAGCCGAAGCCAACGAATGGGCGATCACCCGCGGGTCGCGCTCGGGTCGGGTCGCCTGGCAATACGTTCAGGACCTCGTCGGCCGGCTCGGCAAAAAGCTTGAGTGAGGGCCGGCGGCGTCAGCCCGAATGTGCCGGCGGGGCGGCGGCGCTCGGCGGCGGCGGGAGATAGGCCCGCGGATCGACCGGCTTGTTGCCGCGGCGCAGCTCGAAATGCAGCTGCGGCGTTGCGACATTGCCGCTGGCGCCGACCCGGGCGACCACTTGTCCGCGGGCGACCTTCTGGCCCGGCTTGACGAGAATTGCGTCGCAATGCGCATAGGCCGAGATCCAGCCGCCGGGATGCTTGATCAGAAGAAGATTGCCGTAGCCGCGCAACTCGTTGCCGGCATAGGCGACGACCCCGGCGTCGACCGCCTCGACCGCGGCGCCGCGCGGCGCCGCAATATTGATCCCGTCATTGCGGGTGCCTTGCGGCCCGGCGCCGTAGCCTTCGACGATGCGACCTTTGACCGGCCACAGGAAGGTGTCGCCGCCGCGCGCCGCCGCGGCGGCGGCCGGGGCCGGGGCCGCCGGTTGCGGAGGGGCGAGGGCGGCCGCTGGCGGCGGCGGTGCCGCCGGCCGCGGCGCCGGGTTCGATCCGGTGGGGCTCGATCCGGTGGGGCTCGATGGGGGCGGGCCCGATGTCGGCGCCGCCGGCTTCGACGGGACGGATCGGACCGGCGGCGGCGGCGTCGCTTCCGGGGGAGAGACGGTTTCCGCCGGCGGTGACGCCGCGCGCGGCGGCAGCGCCGCCACCGCGACCGGCGCCGGAGGCGGAGGCGGGACCGCGACCGGCGAAGGCGCCGCTACTGCCGGCGGGCCGGCGCCCGGCCCGGGGATCACCAACGCCGCGCCGGCCAGGATGCGATAGGGCGGCGACAAATGGTTCGCCTCGGCGAGCTCTTGCATCGGCACGTCATACTCGCGGGCGATCCCGGAGAGGGTCTGGCCGGCCGCTATGGTGATCGTCGTCTGCGGCGCGACGGCGACCGGCGCCGGAGGCTCCGCCGAAGGCGCGCAACCGACCAGCAATCCAATCAGCGTGACCGCGGCCGCTGCAGCGCTCGGGCCGCACGTTCCGCCAACTCTTTTGTCCATCCTTCCCCCGTTGCACGCCTCCCGACGCGCAAACCGCCCGGCGAGTTGGATCGCCGCGGCCAAATCATGTCAAGTCTGCACCGGGTGACGCCCCGGCACCCCGGCGACCAGCGGGACGAACCGCACCGGCGCCAGCTCCTCGGTCGAAAGCCCGCGCGGGTCGCGGCGAATCCGCAACAGCTTCTGGTCCTGATGGTCGGGGCCGACCGGCACGATCAGAACGCCCCCAACGGCCAGCCCGTCGGCGAGCGCGGCCGGAACCTCGGCCGCCGCCGCGGTGACGATGACCCGCTGATAGGGCAGCTGCTCGGGCCAGCCCTTGCCGCCGTCGCCGAGGCGGCAGACGATGTTCGTCAGCCGCAGCGCGGCGAAACGGCGCTCGGCCTCGAGCAGCAAGCCGCGATGCCGTTCGATCGAAAAGACGCGGCGGCAGAGCCGGGCCAGAACCGCGGTCTGGTAACCCGAGCCGGTGCCGATCTCGATCACCGGGTGGCGCTCGTCCGGCATCAGCGCCTCGGTCATCAGCGCCACGATATAGGGCTGGCTGGCCGTCTGCCCATCGCCGATCGGCAGCGCGATGTTCTCATAGGCCCGGTCCTCGAACGCGGCCGGCACGAACTGCTCGCGCGGCGTCCTCTCGATCGCGCCGAGCACCCGCGCATCGCCGATCCCGGCGCGGCGCAGCTCCATCAGCAGGCGCAGCTTTTTCTGCGCGAGGCCGGCCTCGCCGGAAGTCACGCGATGATCTCCATCCCTCCCATGTAGGGCCGCAGCGCCTTCGGGATCACGACCGAGCCGTCTTGCCGCTGAAAATTTTCGAGGATCGCGATCAGGGTCCGGCCGACCGCCAGGCCCGAGCCGTTCAGCGTGTGCACCGGCGCCGTCCCCCCTCTGCGCCCCCCTTCGGGCGCGCCTGGGGCAGGCTCTTGCCCGCGGCCGGGCGATAGCGCGCCTCCATCCGCCGCGCCTGGAAGGCGGCGCAGTTGGAGCAGCTCGAGATTTCGCGATAGGTCCCCTGGCCCGGCAGCCAGACCTCGATGTCGTAGGTCTTTTGCGATGCAAAGCTCATATCGCCGGTAGACAGCAAGACGACGCGGTAGGCGAGGCCGAGCCGCCGCAAGATTTCTTCGGCGCAGGCGGTCATGCGCTCGTGCTCGGCCGGCGAATTGTCGGGCCGAGTGATCGATACCAGCTCGACCTTGAAGAACTGGTGCTGGCGGATCATGCCGCGGGTATCCTTGCCGGCGGCCCCCGCCTCCGATCGGAAGCAGGCGGTGGCGGCCGTATAGCGCAGCGGCAGCGCCGCCTCGTCGAGGATCTCGCCGGCGACGAGATTGGTCAGCGGCACCTCGGCGGTCGGGATCAGCCAGTAGCCGTCGGTGGTGCGGAACAGATCCTCGGCGAATTTGGGCAATTGGCCGACGGCGAATACGGCCGATTTCGCGGACGAGGAGCGGCGGCGAGACCTCGAGATAGCCGAATTCGCGCGTGTGGATGTCGAGCATCAACTGCACGAGGGCCCGTTCCATGAGCGCCAGCGCGCCCTTCAGCACGACGAACCGCGAGCCCGACAAGCGGCCGGCGCGGGCGAAATCCATCAGCCCGAGCCGCTCGCCGATCGCCTCGTGCGGCAGCGGCGCGACCCCCGGGTCCCAGTCCGGGGGGAAGTGCTGCGGCTCGCCACTCCGGCGCAGCACCAGATTTGCCGTCTCGTCGGCACCGTCCGGGACATCCTCGGCCGGCAAGTTCGGCAATCCGGCCAGGATCTCGTCGATCTCGGCGCGCAAGCGGGCCGCCTCGGCGGCGGCGCCCGCCTCGGCCTCGCGATCGGCGGCGCTCTGCCGCAACAGGCTCTCGACCGCCTCGCCGCGGGCCTTGGCGGCGCCGACCTCGCGGCCGAGGCGGTTGCGTCGGGCCTGCGCTTCCTGGGCGCGCGTGGCCGCGGCGCGCCAGTCGCGATCGAGCGCCAGGACCGCGCCGGCGGCCGGCGGCAGCCCGCGCCGCGCCAGCCCGCGGTCAAATTCCGCCGGATGGTCGCGCAGCCAACGCAGGTCGTGCATAACCGCTGCGATATAGCGGCGCCGAGGCGGCGCGTCCATCGGGCCGGCGGCCGGTCGGCGGTTCAGATCCCGGCGGCAGGCTTGCCTTTGCCGGCGAGCTCGGCCTCTTCTTCCGCCTCGCGCTTGGCGCGCGCCTTCTCGACCATGCGGCAGGACACGATCGAGGCCTCGAAGAGCAGGATCAGCGGGATCGCGAGGCTCGTCTGGCTGACGATGTCGGGCGGCGTCAACACCGCGGCGATGACGAACATGATGACGATCGCATAGCGACGCTTCGCCGCAAGGCCGGCCGAGCTGACGAGCCCGGCCCGGGCCATCAGGGTCAGCAGCACCGGCAGCTGAAAGGCGATGCCGAACCCGAACAGGAGGGTCATCACCAGCGACAGATATTCGCTGACCCTGGCCTCCAGCACGATCGGCAGGGTGCCCGGTCGGCCCGCCTGCTCAAAGCTGACAAAAAATCGCCACGCATAGGGAATGACGACGAAATAGGCGAGGGCGGCGCCGAGCACGAACAGCACCGGGGTGGCGGCCAGATAAGGCAGAAACGCCTTGCGCTCATTCTTGTAGAGGCCGGGTGCCACGAACTTCCAAATCTGCGCCGCGACGATCGGGAAGGAGATGCACGCCCCGGCCCAAAACGAGACCTTGACATACGTGAAGAACGCTTCGGTCAGGCCGGTGTAGATCAGGTGCCGGCCGGTCTGCCCTTCAAAGATGACGGCGAGCGGGTGAACCAGAAAGCCGTAGATCCGGACCTTGAACTGATAGCAGATCAGAAACGCGACCATGATCGCGCCGATCGCCCACATCAGCCGGTTGCGCAGCTCGATCAGATGATCGAGCAGCGGCATTCGGCCCCCCTCGAGTTCGGCCTCCCGATCCGGCTCGGCCATCGCGCCGTTACCGCTTTGACGCCAGGACGTCGTAAGCGACGTCGTCGTCGGCGACGACCGATGGCGCGGCCGCCACCGGCTCGGCAGGCCCCGGTTCGGGAGGCACCGCCTCGATCGCTGCCGGCGCGGTTTCGGCGGGTGCCTCGGGTGCCGCTTGATCCGCCGCCGGGGCCGGCCGGTTCAGGTTGAAGAAATCGGGCAACTCCGGCGGCTTCAGGTTCTCCTCCAGGCTGCCGGTCGGATCGACCGTTTGGCGAAACTCGCGGTTCAGATCGAACTCGCTCGCCTGCTTCAAATCCCGGCGAATGTCGTCGAGCTCCGCCTCGCGGATCATCTGATCGATGCTGCTCTGGAATTCGCGCGACAGGGTACGCGCCTTTCGCACCCAGAAGCCGGCGACGCGCAGCGCCTTCGGCAGATCCTTGGGCCCAATGAAGATGAGCGCCACGACCCCGATCAGCATTAGCTCAGACCAGCCGAAATCAAGCAGCATCGGCTCCCGTTCCGCCTCTCATGACACCCCGCAGTCAAGGGCTGCGCCGCGGGCGCGATGATGTCAGATGGGGACGATCCGGGCAATCGCGGCCGCGGCGGCCCGACGGCACCTCACCCCGCCGCTGTTATATGGCTGCGGAAACCGAGCGGGTTGGCGATGTCGCGGATCGGTTCGAGGCTGCCGCCGGTGCCGCGCAAGATGATCGTGCCATAGCCGAGGATCCGACCGAGGATCGACTGGTCGACATCGACCATGTCGACCTTGGCGCGGTTCACCTCGAACGTATGCCGGCGCATCAGGCCGGTCTTGTAGATGACGCGCTGGTCGGTAATGGCGAGTTCGGTCGTCGCCCGCCGAACCAGGGCGCGCAGCCCGGCCGACAGCGCCAGCAGCAGAAACATCCCGGCCAGGATCCACGAGGCGAGCCCGATTTCGGGCTGCCGATGGGGCAACCTGCGCGCCGCGACGGCGAAGGCGGCGCCGATCAGCAACAGGACGGCGCAACGGGTGTAGATCCGCCAATGCAGCCGCGTCGCGTAGACGACGCTTTCGTTCGGCTTCAGAATCCGACTGAGATAGCCCCTGGGCATCGACCTGCTCGGCGGCGGCGGCGGATCAGGGCCCGCTCGTTGGCGCCGACCGGCCTTCGAGCGCCGCCTTGTAGGCGCGGACCGTCGCGGCAAAACCGGCGATGAGCGCATCGGCGGTCAGTTCGTGCCCGATCGAGGCCTCGGCGAAAGCGGGGAGAGCGGCAACCAGCGGCGGCAGGTTGTCGCAATTGAGATCGTGCCCGATGTTGACCGTCATGCCGAGGTCGGCGGCGCGCGCCGCCGTGGCCGCGCAGGCCCGAAGCATTGCTTGCGGCTCGCCGGCGCGAAATGCCGCGGCATAGCCGCCCGTATAGATTTCGATCCCGTCGGCGCCGGCGTCGCGCACGCGGTCGACGATCGCCGCCTCCGGCTCGACAAAGAGGATGACGCGCGTGCCCGTCTCCCTCAGCGCGGCGATCGCCGGCGCCAAGAGGCGGCTTTGGTCGGGCCCGAGCTTCCAGCCTTCTTCCGAAGTCAGCACCTCGGGCGCGTCCGGCACCAGCGTGCATTGCTCCGGCGCCACCGCCCGCACCAGATCGAGCAGGCGCTGCTCGGGATAGCCTTCGATATTGAGCTCGAAGGCCGGGCGCCACGGGCATATCAACTCGGCGACGGCAAAGACGTCGGCGCGGCGAATATGGCGCTCGTCCGGCCGCGGATGCAGGGTCAGCCCGTCGGCCCCGGCATCATGAGCGATCCGGCCGAATTGCAGAACATCCGGCACGCCGGTGCGGCGCGCGTTGCGCAAGAGGGCGATCTTGTTGAGGTTGACGCTGAGCCGCGGCATGCCGCCGATACTACACCGGAAGCGGCGCCCCAGTCAGCCGCCGGATCGGGCGCGACCGGAGATAATCCGCATCCTGCGGGGCCGGACCCGCCCCCGGTATTGATGCTGTTCGAGGACGCGCACTGGATCGACCCGACGCGGGCATCAACGCTGCGATTGCTGCTCCTCGTTACCGCGCGGCCGGAGTTCATCCCGCCCTGGCCCGCCGACGCTCACGTCACGGTGCAAGCGCTCGCCCGCCTCGGCCGCCGCGAGGGCGCGACCCTGGTCGAGCGGTCCGCCGGCGGCAAGGCGCTGCCGGCCGAGATCCTCGAGCAGATCCTCGCCCGCACCGACGGCGTGCCATTGTTCCTCGAGGAGCTGACCAAGACCATCATCGAGAGCGGCCTGCTGCGCGAGGAGGACGGGCATTACGCGCTCGACGGCGCGCTGCCGCCGCTGGCGATCCCGACCACGCTGCACGACTCGCTGATGGCCCGGCTCGACCGACTGGCGCCGGTGCGCGAGGTCGCCCAGATCGGCGCCGCCATCGGCCGCGAGTTCACCTATCGCTTGCTCAGCGCCGTGGCCCAGCAGCCCGATGACCGGATGAAGGAGGCTCTCGACCGGCTCGTCCGCGCCGAGCTGCTGTTCGGCCGCGGCGAGGTCCCGGAGGCGGTCTACACCTTCAAGCATGCGCTGGTGCAGGAGGCGGCCTATGCCAGCCTGTTGCGCGAGCGCCGGCGAACGCTCCACGCCCATATCGCCCAGGCGCTCGAAGGCGCGTTCCCGGAAGTGGCCGAGACCCAGCCGGAACTGGTCGCACACCACTACGCCGCCGCCGGGCTCGCCGCTCCCGCCATCGATTATTATCGCCGCGCCGCGGAGCGGGCGATGGCGGCCTCGGCCAACGCCGAGGCGATCGCCCATTTGACCAAGGGCCTCGGGCTTATCGCTTCGCTGCCGGAATCGGCCGAGCGGATCTCGCGGGAGATCGACTTCCGCCTCGCGCTCGGCTCCCCGCTCATTGCCACACAAGGGTGGGGATCTGTCGAAGCGCAGGCCGCGTACACCCGAGCCAAGGAGTTGTGCGCGAGTGCCGGCGAGACCCCCGAACTCTTTCGCAGCCTTATGGGGTTGTGGCTCTATCATCTGCTTCAACCAGATCTGGAGACCGCATCGGAGCTTTCCCGGGAGCTTTTCAACCTCGAAGCAAAGCTCGGGAGCGACGACTTCCGTTTGCTCGCCGAACTTGCCGCTTGCGGCACTTGCTCGTGGTCCGGACGATACGCGAGTGCGGCGTCTCACGCGGCTCGGGTACGGGACCTTTATGACCCGGTGCGCCACGGCGGGCCAAAGATCTACATGGTAGACCCGGCCATAGCGGCCCTGCATTTTAAGTCGCGGGCCTTGTGGTGCCTCGGCTATCCCGATCGCGCGTCCGAGCGGGGGCTCGCAGCCCTCTCGATGGGCCAGACGGTGGCTCATCCGTTCAGCCTGTCCTTCGCTTTGCTGGGGGAGGCTGTGCTCAGGACCCAGCGGAGGGAACCCGAGCTGATGGCCGCGCGGACCAAGGCACTTCTGGCGGTCGCAAGGGAGCAGGGCTTTCCGCAAGACTGCGCTATGGGTTCGATCTACGAAATCTGGCACGACGCTTGGGTGACGGGGCAGTGCGCAGACGATCGCATAGAAGCCTTTAGGAGCGCTCTGGCCGAGTGGCGAAGGATGGGGCCTCTGGCGGCCCTGGGTTTTTGGTACGCTCTATTTTCGGAATGCCTTGAAAAACAAGGGAATACCAATGAAGCCCTGACGGCACTCGAGGCCGCTGTCGTGCGCTTCGAGCGCACGGGCGACGCCCTGTGGGAGCCAGAAGTCCATCGGTTGATCGGCGATTTGCTCCTGCGGCGGAACCCGAGCGCTCCGGATCGGGCGGAAGCTTCCTATCGGCGGGCGATCGAGCGAGCCCGTTCGCAAGAGGCGAAGTCGTGGGAGCTGCGCGCCGCTACCAGCCTCGCCCGGCTGTGGCGCGACCAAGGCAAGCCCGCCGCGGCGCTCGATCTGCTCGCCCCGGTCTACGGCTGGTTCACCGAGGGCTTCGACACCGCCGATCTGAAGGATGCCAAAGCGCTGCTCGACCACCTGGCGTGCGCTTGAGATTATCATGCGCAGAAGTTCGGTGCGAATGTCCGTGATGAAGGGTCTGCAATGGGTGTGCGCCGTGGAAAGGCGGCACCTTTCCGGTGGGTGAAAGGCCCACGCGGCGATCTCGCTCCCGGTCGCCACAACGATAGCGGTCTATCAACCATTCTACGGTTGAAGAGCCCGCACTGCGGTGATAGATGCCAGCAAGACTGACCATACCGGTCAACTTGAAATCATTGAAGGCCACAATGTCGACCACGACACCGACGATACTGGAGCAGATCACCGCGGAGAAGACGAAGCTCAGCGAGCGGCTTGCCCGCCTCGATGCCGACCGCGCACAGGTCGCAACCGAGTTGGCCGAGCTTGAGACCGCCGAGCACGTGCTGGCGCGCATCAACAAGACCCCGCTACCTCGGAGACCCGCACCGGCTGCCGCCGGAAAAGCAGGGGCCCCAGGCAAGTTGGCCCATCGCTGATCCAGCGCACCGAGCCTCGGCGATCGCCTCCTGGCCCTGGCTACCGGCAAGACCCGACGGGAACTTTACTTGGCGTGCCCGAACGATCGCCCGAACGTTATCGGCATGGCAGTGCAACGCCATATCCGCGCCGGTCGGATCCAGGAGCGCGATGGCAAGCTGTTTGCGACTCCGCCCGCGCCGGAGAAGCCACAAGCGGCAGACTGAACTTGGCCTCCCGAAGGTGCCGGCCGACCCGCTGGAGTGAGTCGGCCGGCTTTCAGTCATAATGCTCCGCGGCGGCAGCTACCGGCTCGAAGCCCGCTGAAGGCGGAGGGGTGCTGAGCGGGTCGGTCCTCAGGCTGGCTCGAACGATTGGGATGCGCCGACAAGCGTCATGTGCGGCCGAGCCGCAGGCTTGACCCTTTGCAGATATTCAAGCAGCGGCCGGCTGCATACGACACCAACCCGGTTGCCCGAATACCACCAGGCTCCGCAATCCCGCGGAAAACTCCGCGCGCTCTGTAAACGCCGATGCGGTCTTGGTGCAATATCGGCCAGCCGATGACCGACCGCGCCTCGAATGCCGGCATTCCTGGCCGCCATTCTGCCAAGACAGGTCTTCACGCGACACCCGTTCGCCATGCTGTCGCCGGCGCCCCGCCACCACCGTATCCTCGAACAACTGGCCGCTGCGAAACGAGCCGCAATCAAAGTCGATCCATCCGGTCAGCTTCACGCCCCCGATCACGACATGGGCGGTCCTGTTGACCGAGAGGTGCTCGAGCGCCTCCTTGCGATAGCAGAAACTGCCCTCGGTTCCAGCCGGCAGGCTGAGCCCGAACGCGTCGACCGACGCGCCCCGTGGCGGCAGCTTGAACGCGCTCGGGTACCGATCGTAATAGGTGACCGCGGTTCCCGCCGGCAGGGCGAGCGCCCGAAGCGCGCTGGCTCGGCGAAGGTGCAGGCTGAAAGGTTGCCGTTGATTACGAGAATCCGTTCGTGCTCGGCGCAGACGACCGCGTCCGACATCGACCGGTTGGGCGAGCCGACACCCTTCGACCTCAGCGGGTCGCAAGCCCGCCATGTGTATCGTGTCGCCGGCCATGCAGCGCAATTTCCGGACCTGCGTTGCCCCGTCAGGCGTGGTGATCGTGGTCGATAGATCGGCATCTCGCGACAGGGTGCATTCCATCAACTGGCCATCCCAGAAAAACGTTGCCCGATCCTCCGCCTGGCAGGGGATGCCGTCGAATGCCGTCGACGCGGCGAGCGTGCTATCGGTGATCCGACCGTGCGCCGCGTTTGGGGCATACACTGGCGCGGCAAATTCGAGCTTGCCCGGCCACGCAGCCGCGCGCAGCGTCACCGGCGCGCTGGCCGGCAACTCGGCCGCCTTGAGGGCCTCGTCGTCGTCGAACTCGACCCTGGTGCCGGCAGGAAAAGCAATGCCATCGACCTCCTGTGCCTTGTCGAGCGTGAAATAGTGCCGTACTTCGTAGATTTGCTTGTGGATTTCGCTGACAATGGCCCAGCCGCCGAGGCCGAGCCCGAGGAGTCCAGAACGTAGCCACGACGGACGTGCTCCATTTGAGCCCCGCAAGGCGGCGGGCATGGCCTAGGTGGCGGGCGCGGAACGCGGCCACGCCGAGCCCTACCATGATCGCGGTCGTAACCGGCAGTGCGATCACCAGCGCCGCGCCGAGGGTGAACCACCACGGGAAGACAATGCCGATGTCGCTCACACCGCTGCCGCATGCGAGATCCTAGTCATAGTCACAGCGGGTACTGTCCGAGAAGCTCCTGCCAGTCGAGGTTCTGGCCGATGCCGGTGACGCCCGGCTGGTCGGCGCGACGAACATCCCCGATTTCTTAATGGCGGCTTCGCGCCGAAGGACGAAACCGCTGTCGCGGTAATTTGTGGCGACGGCAAGCGTTTGGGAGCTAGCGGGAGGCAGGCGTCCTGTCTTGAGATTGAGGGGCCAAGAACCTCACCCAAGACAGGAGCCCCCAATGACCGACAAGGCCATCAGCCCGTTACGCCAGCGGCTGATCGAGGACATGACAATCCGCCGGCTTGGTCCCAAGACCAAGCACGACTATATCCGCCACGTCAAAAGGTTTGCCGATTTTCTGGGCCGGTCTGCCGACAAGGCTACCGCCGAGGATGTCCATCGCTATCAGTTGTGGCTGGCGTCGATCGGGGCGACGGTACCGACCGTCAACGTCAGTGCCACTGCCCTGCGGTTCTTCTTCAACGTCACGTTGAAGCGCCACGATCTTGCCCAGGAGGTCGTCTCGACCCGCGAGCCGCGCCGCCTGCCCGTTGTTCTGAGCCCGGAAGAGGTCGGTCGGCTGCTCGCCGCGGCGAGAAACATCAAGCACAAGGCGCTGTTGAGCCTGGCTTACGCCACCGGCCTGCGAGCCTCGGAGGTCGTATCGCTCAGGCTCACCGACATCGACCGTGACCGGATGGTCATCCGGGTCGAACAGGGCAAGAGCCTGCCCCCGCGAAGGCGGGGGGTAAGAAGGATCGGTATGTCATTCTCTCGCCCAAGCTTCTCGAGATATTGCGCGAATGGTGGCGCGTCGCGCGCAAGAAGGGATGGATGTCTCCCGGTCAGCCCTGGTTGTTTCCCGGCTACCGCGGCCAGCATACGAGTGCGCGCCAGCTCCACCGGATCGTTCGCCTGGCGGCGGGGCGTGCCGGCATTACCAAACGTGTCGGCGTTCACACGCTGCGGCACAGCTTTGCCACCCATCTCTTGGAGCAGAAAACCGATATCCGGGTCATCCAGGTTCTGCTCGGGCACAAGAAGCTCGACACGACGGCGCTCTACACCCGCGTCGCGATCAGCGCGCTCGGCCAGGTGACAAGCCCGCTCGACTTCCTGCTGAAGATGCCCGGCTGACGCGCGGCCGTTGTCGCGACCGATGGTCGAGGTGGCGGATATTTTCCGCCACCGCGGGCCGGCTTGGCGTGCGTCCCATGCCGGCCATGTGAGCCTCGGCCAACTGAAGGTCATGTCGGCGATCGAGCGCTGCCGAACGGCGGCGTTGGGCGGCCATGTCGAATGCTGCGAGGACTGCGCGCACCTGCGCATCTCCTACAACTCCTGCCGTAACCGGCACTGCCCGAAGTGCCAAGCCGTGGCGGCCAAGGAGTGGCTGGCCGACCGCCAGGCCGAGCTGCTGCCCGTGCCCCCGGCCTTCGCCGGGGCAGGCTCTATTTCCATGTCGTCTTCACCCTGCCGCGGCCGATCGCCGACATCGCCTATCAGAACCAGGCGGTCGTCTACGACCTGTTGCTGAAAACCGCCGCCGAGACCCTGATCACCATCGCCCCCACGGGACAAGCCCGTGGGCTGAAGGCCCACGACCCCAAGCACCTCGGCGCCCGCATCGGGCTCACCGCTGTACTCCACACCTGGGGATCGGCGCTCACCCACCATCCGCACGCCCATATCATCGTTCCCGGCGGCGGCTTTTCGCCCGACCGCCAGCGCTGGATCACCTGCCGGCCCAGCTTCTTTCTCTCCGTCCGGGTGCTCTCACGCCTCTTCCGTCGCCTGTTCCTGGAAAGCCTGACCGCCGCGTACCAAGCCGGGCGGCTGGAGTTCTTCGCCGACCAGGCCGCCCTCGCCAAGCCGGCAGCCTTCCAAACCTTCCTCGCCGCACTGCGCAAGGTCGAATGGAGGGTCTATACCAAGCGACCTTTTGGCGGACCCGACGCTGTCCTCGCCTACCTGTCCCGCTACACGCATCGGATCGCTATCGCCAACAGCCGGCTCGTCGCCTTCGACGGCGAGCGCGTAACTTTCAAATGGAAGGATTACCGGGATAAGCGCGACGCCTGCTACAAGCTCATGACGCTCGACGCCGACGAGTTCATCCGCCGCTTCCTGATCCACGTCCTGCCCGACGGGTTCCACCGCATCCGTCATTACGGCCTCTTCGCCAATGCCAACCGGGCCGGCAATATCGCATTGGCCCGCCGACTGCTCGGCGTACCCGACCCGCCGCCGTCAAGCGGGGACAGCGACGGCACCGAAAATCCCCACGAAGGCAGCGAGTGGAACGCTTGTCCCTGCTGCGGCGGGCGTATGATCATCATCGAAACCTTCGAACCCGGCTGCCAGCCGCTGTGGCCTATCCCATCGATCGGGCTCGACAGCTCATGACCATCACACCGCTGTCGCCATCCCCCATTACCGCTTCCGTCCGACGCCGCTATCTCACCGGCACCGGCCACGCTTTGCCGACAGCACCCGTCAGCGCAGCCTTCGGCCGGCAAAACCTGAAGCATCGAATCCCAGATCACCCGGTCAACCGCATCCAGGGCGGCCAAAACCAGCGCCCCACTGGTCACTCAACCGTCGTCCTGTCCGGAACCGACAAATCAGATCAAGCAGCGGCGGCAAATTCCCCATAGATCGACACCAGCGTCGGTGCGAACTCCCCCGCGGTTTCCTCCTTCGAGGCTTTTCGGACGCCTGCCGCCGCGCCCTCCATCACGCCCGTGCCCGGCAGGCGTCCGAAAACCCTTAACGAAAGCGGCCGTTCGTCGAGCGAAGACGGTCACCCGGGATCGACCCCGAACCCAGTGGCGCTCACACGAGTACGGCGCCGCCGTCGACAACCACTACCTGACCGGTCGCGTAGCTCTGGCGCATCAGATAGAGGTAAGCCTCCGCGATTTCGTCAGTTTCGCCGACATGGCCTACCGGCAGCCTTTCGGCCGCCCGCAGGTATAGCGCCTCGCGCTCTGCCTCTTGCATCCCCGCCCAGAGAGGCGTCCGGACCAAACCTGGTGAGACGATATTAACACGGACGGGCGCCAGTTCGACGGCGAGCGCGCGGGTCAGCCCTTCCATCGCCGCACAGATGCTCGCCGCTACCGACCAGCCCGAGCGAGGCCGCTGACCGGCGGTACCTGAGGTGAAGACGACCGAGCCGCCTTCGCGGATGTTCCGGCTGCCGTACTTGGCAGCGAGAAAGGCACCCCAGTAACGCAGCCCAAAGAAACGTCGTGCCACCTCGACATCGGTGCTGGCCAGCGACTCGAGCTGAAGGCTCTCGCCGGCGGTGAAGACCAGATGGTCGAAGCTGCCGAGCTGGGCGAACAATGCCCTTACCGCCGTCTCGTCGGATAGATCGAGTGCATGACCCTCGGCGCGTTGCGGTAGGGTCCTCAGCGCTTCCTCCACCCGCGCCTGCCGGCTCGAAGCAATGACCACGGCGGCGCCTTCTCGCGCCGCCGCTTGCGCAACGGCCAGCCCGATCCCCGAACTGCCGCCCAGCACCACGACGCGTTTTTCATGCAAGATCATGATGGCCTCCTCATCAGCGTGATGGGGCAAATCTGGGCTCGTCGACGCATTGCGGCTAGCGCATATTTGGAAGCATGACGCTGACTTATAATCATCATGACCTTTGACGCGAGATTGCTCGCCGGCGTCGGGGTGTTGGACGCGATCGTGGAAAGCGGCAATTTCGCGAGGGCCGGCGAAGCGCTCGGGCTGACGTCGTCGGGAGTCAGCCGTGCCGTGGCACGGCTAGAGGCGCGCATCGGCATTCGCCTGTTTGACAGGACGCCGCGCGCCGTGACCTTGACCGACGAAGGGCGCCGCTTCCATGCTCAGACCAGACCGCTGCTCGCCGGCATCGAGGAGGCGGCTGGCGAGGCAGCCGGTGCCACCGCGCAGGCACGTGGCCGGTTGCGGGTGAATGTTGACCCCTGGTTCGCGCGACTGGTGCTTGCCCCGCGGCTTTCCGGCTTCTTGCGAGAACACCCCGAGCTTTCGTTAGAGCTCGTGATCCGCGATACGCTGGGCGATCTCATAGCGGAAGGATCTGACGCCGCGGTGCGCTTCGGCGAGCCGGAGCCGTCCAGTCTCATCGCCCGCAAACTGCTGGAGACGCGCATCCTGACCTGTGCCGCCCCAGCCTATCTCGCCCGGCGCGGCACGCCGCGGCATCCGCGAGACCTCGGGCAGCACGAATGCCTCTTGTTTCGAGACCCGGTGACCGGGCGGCCATTTCCCTGGGAGTTTCACCGCGACGACGAGGTGATCGAGGTCAAGGTCAGCGGTCAGCTGGTGGTCAACGATCTCGCCACCAAGCTCACCGCTTGCGCGGCTGGGCACGGTATCTCGCAAACTTTCGCTCTCGGGCTCGATGGTTTGCTGGCGAGCGGCGAACTGGTGCAAATCCTCTCGGATTGGGCGCAAGAACGTTTTCCGCTCTATGCCTATCACCCCTCACGGCATCTGCCTCCCGCCAAGGTACGAGTCTTTCTCGACTTCGTGCTCGCCAGCGTCGCTCCGCCGCCGCTTGATAGGGCTGGTTGACCGCATGAACCGCGACGATAGGGTCGCGAATCCCAAATGGGCTTTCACCAATCGCCCGCGGGCGCAGGCAAGGGCAGCTAAGGGGCAACTGTGGACGCCCGGTCCAAAGCCGGGCATGGAGAATGGATTCTCCGAGAGGGTTGAGGAGCGCTCACATGAAGATCACCGCCTCGGTGGTGCCGGCCCGGTCAGCTCCGTTCGAGATCGAGACGCTCGACCTCGCGGCGCCGCTCGCCGACGAAGTACTTGTGCGGGTCGTGGCCAGCGGCATCTGCCACACCGATCTGCACGCCCGCGACGGCTATTTCCCGAACCTGCCTTACCCGGTCGTTTGCGGCCATGAAGGTGCGGGCATCATCGAGCAGGTCGGCGTGGACGTCGCCGAACTCGCGCCTGGCGACCCGGTCGTGATCTCGTTCCCATGGTGCGGCGAATGCCGGCCGTGTCGCGCCAACCGCATCTCCTATTGCGAGCGTGGCCGCGCGCTGAAATCGAGCGGCCGCCGCGCCGACGGCTCGATCCCGATGAGCCGCAACGGCGCGCCGGTTTATTCCTGCTTCTTTCAGCAATCCTCGTTCGCGAGTTTTGCCGTCGCCCCGGCCAGGAATGTCGTCAAGATCCGCCGCGATGCGCCAATCGAAATGCTGGGCCCGCTCGGCTGCGGCCTGCAGACTGGCGCCGGTGCCGTGCTCAATGTGATGCAGCCGGCGGCGGGACAGTCGATCGCTGTCTATGGGGTCGGCGGGGTCGGCCTCGCCGGGTTGATGGCGGCGCGGATCGCGGGCTGCGATCCGATCATCGCCGTCGATCGGCTACCGGGCCGGCTGGCGCTCGCCCGCGAACTCGGGGCCACGCATGCGCTCGAAAGCCGCGGCGCCGAGACGCTCGCCGAAATCCGCAAGATCACCGGCGGCGGCACCGATTTCGCGCTGGAGACGTCGGCCGTGCCGGCCGTGTTTCGGCTGGCTATAGACGGGCTGCGAGGTCTCGGCACCTGCATCCTGGTCGGCAGCGCTCGTGCCGGCACGGAGGTCAGCTTCGAGATGCCGTGGCTGCAGGGCGGCCGGATCGTCCGCGGCGTGATCCAGGGCGACAGTCGACCGCGAGACTTCATCCCTCGCCTCGTCGATCTTTTCATGGCGGGCAGGATGCCGCTCGACCGGGTGATCACGCGTTACGACTTTGCCGACATCAACCGCGCTGCCGCCGACGCCACCTCGGGCACTGTCATAAAGCCGGTGCTGCTGTTGCCGCAGTGACAGCGGCGCCGGCGTTTCTTTGAGCTAACGATCAGGGTTAAGGGACATGGTTTGCCGTAACGCTCGGCGGCCACGGTCGGCGAGATAGCTGCTACCTTCAGCAGATCGAAAAGATTTCTGCAACCGAGGTGGTACCCACGCCGGTCACCGGTGGGCTCATGCCCGGCATCGCGGCTTCTCGTACGCGAACCGCGAGCATCATGTGAGGACGACCACCCCCAAGCACAGAGCAGGCACGATCCACTGCATGCAATAGATGCCCCTCTCGCGCACCGGCCGCGATCAGCTGGGTCACCTGGCTGCCGAAATCGACGGATCATGGCCGGGTCCAGCGCCAGCGCCGTCCCGCAGGCGAGGCACATCTCGACCAGGTGCTGTGCAAAGAGGTTGCGAACAAACCACGAATCGTGGTTGGGTGACCGCCCTGCTTCGGCGATTCGCGACTGATGTCCCTTGCCTATCTCGAACGGCTAAACCCGGAACAGTGCCGCGCCGTCGAGCACGGCGTCAGAGATGCAGGTGCTAGGCCGAGCAGGCCCCTCCTCGTGATTGCCGGCGCGGGTTCAGGCAAGACCAGCACGCTGGCGCATCGGGTCGCGCATCTAGTCGTCAACGGGGCGGATCCACGACGGGTCCTGCTGATGACCTTCTCGCGACGGGCCGCCAACGAGATGATTCGACGAGTGGAACGGATCGTCCGCACGGTGATCAGCCCGAGCGGCCCCAGTGTGACCGAAGCGCTGAACTGGGCCGGCACCTTCCATGCGATCGGGGCCCGCATGTTGCGGAGCTATGCCGATCAGATCGGGCTCGATCCGGCCTTTACGATTCACGACCGCGAGGACTCCGCTGATCTCCTGAACCTTCTTCGGCACCAGCTCGGGTATTCGAAGACGGAAGCTCGATTTCCGACCAAAGGTACCTGCCTCGCCATCTATTCGCGCTGCGTAAACGCCGAAACGCCGATCGAGGACGTGCTTCGGACATCGTTCCCGTGGTGCGCCGACTGGGGGGATGCGCTGAAAAAGCTTTTTGCCGATTATGTCGAAGCCAAACAGCGGCAGTCGGTGCTCGATTACGACGACCTGTTGCTCTATTGGGCGCAGATGATGACCGATCCCGGGCTTGCCAGCGAGATTGGCAAACGGTTCGATCATGTCCTCGTTGACGAGTATCAGGATACAAACCGCCTTCAAGCCTCGATCCTGCTGGCGCTGAAACCGAGCGGCTCTGGCCTCACGGTGGTCGGCGACGACGCGCAGTCGATCTACTCATTTCGCGCTGCGACTGTGCGCAACATCCTCGACTTCCCAGGGCAGTTCAGCCCGCCGGCAGACATCGTGACACTCGACCGAAATTACCGATCGACGCAGCCCATCCTCGCTGCAGCAAACGCGGTGATCGAACTGGCAAGCGAACGCCACACAAAAAACCTCTGGACCGATCGTACCATCGGTGAACTGCCGCAACTCGTCGGGGTTCGCGATGAAGTGGACCAGACACGATATGTCGTGGGGCGTGTCCTCGAAAACCGCGAAGCCGGCCTGACCCTGAGGCAGCAGGCGGTCCTGTTTCGGGCGTCGCATCATAGCGGCCCTCTTGAGGTCGAGCTGGCTCGGCGGAACATCCCATTCGTCAAATTCGGCGGGCTCAAATTCCTCGATGCAGCCCATGTCAAGGATCTCCTGGCAGTGCTGCGCTTCGTCGAGAACCCATGCGATCGCATTTCCGGATTTCGGGTGATTTAGCTGGTCCCCGGCGTCGGCCCAGGCTCGGCACAGCGGGTGCTCGATTACGTCATCACCGCGGCGGACCCGCTCGGGGTCCTCGCAAACGCACCGCGACCGCCTCGAGCGGGCGAGCACTGGACCAGCTTCTTGGAGGTGGTGGCTGGCCTCCGCGCCGGGCGGGCCGGGTGGCCGGCCGAACTGGGGCTCGCCCGCATTTGGTACGAGCCTCATCTCGATCGAATTTACGACGACGCCGTTCCGCGCCGGGCGGATCTGATCCAGCTTGAGCAAATCGCTGCCGGCTATCGGTCCAGAGAGCACTTTCTGACCGAGCTCACACTCGATCCGCCCGATGCAACCAGCGATCACGCCGGGGTCCCGCTCTTGGACGAGGATTACCTGATCCTTTCAACTATACATTCTGCCAAGGGTCAGGAATGGCGGTCAGTCTTCGTGCTGAACGTCGTTGACGGATGCATCCCTTCGGATCTTGCAACAGGGGTAGACGCCGAAATCGAGGAGGAGCGGCGTCTTCTTTATGTCGCCATGACGCGCGCGAGGGATGAACTCCACCTGATCGTGCCACAGCGTTTCTTTACCTATGGCCAGGCCGCGTACGGCGATCGGCACGTCTACGCCGCTCGGACCCGTTTCGTTCCCGACAATCTGCTTGGCCTGTTCGATTGCAGGGCTTGGCCGGCCGCTGCTTCTGAACCCGCGGCTGCGAGGCCTTCCCCGCAGGGTGTGCGGCTTGATGTTGGCGCCCGCCTACGAAGCATGTGGCGCTGAAGCCGAGGATCGCCGGCGGTCTGGCGCCAGGAGCGCTGGAAACGAAAACCGATGACGCGCGGGAGACTTCACGGCCGAGCAGAACTCGCTGTGCAACATGATCGGCATTGCAGCCTCGTGCCGACCGAGGCTCCGTGCGGCCGCATGGTTGCCGCTCATGCCCGTCGAAATTCGAACCTGCGCCCCGTCTATCCGACGTCCGACGGCCAGTCTGCTGCCAACGAAACTGCGCGCCTACATCGAATTCGTGTCGCCGCAGGCTCAGGCTGGCGCGCCCCGATGACTTTGATCCCTTCCGTCCTCGAGAATGGTCGAGCCCCGCTGAGCGCCGATAGCGGCCGTTTGTTTGGTCCCCGAAGTACCGAACCTCGGCGGGGAGGCGCTGGTGCGAAATCCGCCTGCCGCTGGCAAGAGCTGCTGCCGGTGAGAGAACCAGCGCCAGAGCACCGCAATCGACAGAAGCGAGGGCACACTTATTGATGGTGTTCTCGGCGTTCCCAAGTGCTAGATTTGCTCGTGGGAGTCCGGAATGCGGTGTTGGATTTCATTCTCGATAGCGACCTGTGCCTTCCGACCGGATCGCCGCCGCCGGCGCCGAACGGGTGGACCGGATGGTGGCATTGAACCCGCTCGCCGGTGGCCCGGCGGCGCGATCTTGGACCCGCAACAGCCGATATCGGCCGGAAATGGCGGCGCCCACCGGCGGCGACGTCTCTGCCGCTTAGGGTTTCGACCAGGTGAAAGTCTGGTTCTGTCCATGAATCCCTCTTGGCTCTCCGGTGCTCCTTTGCCAAAGTGCTGCCGCCAAGTTCGAGTGGTGGGGACAGGCGACTCCCGGCTGACATATGGGCTGAGGTCCCCGGTCGGGTTTTCAGGCCTATGCAGGGGTGCGTTCCGCACGGGCACTGCGCCGGCCAAGAATGCATTACCACCAAGCGAAAGAGGATCGTCCAATGCCGCTGAATGTCCAGGCCCAGGCGCTGCTTGAGGAAATGAGCAAACAGGGGCTGCCGCCGTTCGAGCAGATGAGCCCCACCTTCGCCCGCGTCGTCGCGATGAGCTTCCGCGATCTGCAGGGTGAGCCGGAGAATGTTGCGGAAGTCCGCGACATCCTGGTGCCTGGCCCCGCCGGCAAGCTGCCGGTGCGCGTCTATCATCCTGGGCCGGGCGAGAAGCTGCCGTTGCTGGTGTACTTCCATGGCGGCGGTTGGGTGATCGGCGATATCGAGGTGGTGGATCGGCCCTGCCGCGCTCTCGCCAATGCTGGGCACTGCGTCGTCGCCTCGGTGAACTACCGGCTCAGCCCGGAGACCAAGTTTCCCGGCCCGGTGGAGGACTGCTACGCGGCGACCGCTTGGCTCGCCGCGCACGCCGCCGAGCTTGGCGCCGATCCTCTGCGCGTCGGGGTGGGCGGGGACAGCGCGGGCGGCAACCTTGCGGCTGCCGTGGCACTGATGGCGCGGGACCGCAACGGGCCGAAGCTCGCCTTCCAACTTCTGATCTATCCCGTGACCGCGCCAGCGAAGGGGACGACGTTCGCCTCCTACACTGAGAATGCCGAGAACTACCTGCTTACCCGCGCGGCGATGGAGTGGTTCTGGGACCACTATCTGAACACCGAGGATGAGGGCCGGAACCCCTATGCCTCGCCGCTATTTGCTGCCGATCACAGTCGGCTGCCGCCCGCGATGGTGATCACCGCGGAGTTCGATCCGCTGCGCGACGAAGGCACGGCCTATGCTCAAAAGCTGCAACAGGCCGGGGTGGACGTGAAGACGTCCCACTACGAAGGACTGATTTACGGCTTCTTCTGGACGGCCGGTGCGATCGACCGCGGTCGCGACCTGATCGCGGAGATGGGCGACGAGATCCGGCGCTGGGGAGGGTAGGGCAGTTCCATTCGCCGGCTCGCGACGCTTTTGGTGCGGACGAGATGAAAAATCGTTCCTTCCCATCTTGCGCGGGGGCGGCCATGACGGCGAGCGTACCGCGAGCCGGCATTTAGGCGCATACAAACCACAACGAAAATACTGGAGGCACGTCCATGCCAGATACAAACGTTCCAATCCGTGCCGACTACGACGCAGTGGTTGTCGGTGCCGGGTTCTCCGGCCTCTACATGTTGCACAAGCTGCGCGAGCTTGGCCTCTGCGCCCGGGTGATCGAGATGGCGGGCGGCGTGGGGGGCACCTGGTTCTGGAACCGCTACCCCGGAGCGCGCTGTGATTCTGAGAGCTACTACTACTGCTTCACCTTCTCAAAGGAGATCCTGCTCGAATGGGAGTGGACGTGCCGCTATCCCAAGCAGGCGGAGATCCTGCGGTATTTGAATTATGTCGCCGACAAGCTCGACCTGCGGCGCGACATCCAGTTCAGCACCCGTGTGATCGGCGCGCGCTATGACGAGCCCAGCGGCAAATGGGTGATCAAGACCGACAGGGGCGACCGGCTGACGGCCACCTACTTCATCACCGCGGTCGGGTGCCTCTCCACCGCGCAGATCCCAGACTTCAAGGGACGCGAGAGGTTTCGCGGCAAAAGCTATCACACCGGGCAGTGGCCGCATGAGGGCGTGGATTTCACCGGCAAGCGCGTCGGCATCATCGGCACCGGATCGACGGCCATCCAGGCGATCCCCGTCATCGCAAAGCAGGCCGCGCATCTGACGGTGTTCCAGCGCACGCCGAACTACACAGTGCCAGCGCGCGACATGCCGATGCCGGCCGAGTTCAAGCGCGACGTGAAGGCGCGGTATGACGAGATCGTGCAGAAGACGCGCGAGTCCGTGTTCGGGATACCGTTCGACTTCCCGACGCAATCGGCGCTGGAGGTCGCGCCCGAGGAGCGCGAGAAGGTGTACCAGAAGCTTTGGGATCGTGGCGGGTTCTGCTTCATGCTGTCGAGCTTCCACGATCTGATCACCAATCCAGAGGCGAACGATACCGCCGCCGAATATGTCCGCCGCAAGATCCGGGCGATCGTGAAGGACCCGGAGACCGCGCGGCAGCTTTTGCCCTACAACCACCCGATCGGCACCAAGCGCCCGCCGATCGATACGGACTACTACGAGACGTTCAACCGCGAGAACGTTATGTTGATCGACATCCGCGAGGACCCGATCGAGGAGATCACGCCCGGCGGCATCCGCACCGCCAAGCGGGAATACCCAATCGATGCCATCGTGTACGCCACGGGCTTCGATGCCATGACCGGCTCGCTGTTCCGGCTCAACATCCGCGGGCGCGGCGGGATGTTGTTGCAAGAGAAATGGGCCGACGGGCCGCACACCTATCTCGGCATCGCAACCGTGGACTTCCCCGACTTGTTCATGATCACGGGGCCGGGCAGCCCCTCGGTGCTGAGCAACATGCCGGTGTCGATCGAGCAGCATGTCGAGTGGATCGCCGACTGCCTCGGCTACATGCGAAGCCGCGGCCTCAACCAGATCGAGCCGCTGTGCGAAGCCGAGGAGGCGTGGGACGCGCACGTGGCCGAGACCGCCGCCGCCACTTTGTTTCCCCGGGCGGATTCCTGGTACATGGGCGCGAACATCCCCGGCAAGCCGCGGGTGTTCTTCCCCTATGCGGGTGGCGTAGGTCCCTATCGCCAACGCTGCGCGGAGATCGCCGCCAACAGCTATGAGGGTTTCGTCTTGAGCCGGCACCGGGAGCAGGCGGCGGCGGAGTAGCTGGCGCCATATGTGACGGCCCGGGGCGTTTGCGAGGGGCGCTCCCCAAAGACCGGACGCCCCAGAGATGGTTCGGACAGGTGCCGTTGAGCGTCGGCTTCGAGGGTGGATACCGATCCTTCGCGCGCACTCGCCAACGGCGAAGTAGGGCCGATTCCAGCCGTTGGCCGGACCGCAATGGAGCCGCAACGTTTGGACCCTCAAGAGACATTCCTCGCCACGCGAGGCTCGTCGGGTTGCCTAGGAAGCGGTCATCCGCGCCAGACTGGTCGACATGCCGTCGCCCCGCTTATGCCAACTCATCGAGCAGCGCCTTCGCCTCTTGCAGAACCGGGGTGCAGAAGCCCTCGCTGAACCAGCCGTAGACCTGCGCAAGCAATTCGTGCGCCCCGGCGCGCTTGCCTTGGTCGCGCCACAGCCGGGCGAGGCTCATCGCGGCACACAGTTCCCAGAGCTTGGCGCTCTGCTGCCGAGCGAGCGCAAGCGCCTCGCCGTAGCTGGTCTCGGCCGCCACAGGATCGCCCATGGACAGAAGCAAATCCCCGCGCAGCCGAAGCGTATCGGCCAGAGCCCACCGATCCTCCGTCTCCTCCGCCAACCGCTGCGCCTCGGCGACGTGCCCTAGCGCCTCTGGCAACTCCCCAGCGATCCGGCAGGCGTCCGCAAGAAGCGTGAGATCCCACGGTCTGGTAAGGAAAAATCCAAGCTCTTGCCAGCCAGCCATGCCGGCGGAAAGGAGCGGAATTCCCTCATCCGCACGCCCCAGCGCCGCCAGGCACCAGCGCCGCCAGGCACCAGCCGCGCTGCACAGGACCCAAGGCCCTCAAATGAAGTCCGAGCCCATGCTCGGCCGCGAGCGCCAGAAGCTCATCGGCGCTTTGCAACAATGAGCTGGTCTCCGACCGAATGCACCAGTCCGCTACCCACGCGTACCGCAGCGTCAGAGCCAGCGTAAGGGGATGGGAGAGCCGGCGCGCCTCCGCCAACGCCGCGTCCCGCCGAGACAACGCCTGATCGATATGTCCGAGGCAGACCAAGGGGAGCGGCGAATGAACCAGTAACTGGACCAGCATGTCGTTGGGCAGCAGCTCCCCGTAGAAGACCCGGTGCGCCGGATCATAACCGGCAAGGCCCTGCTCCACGTGCTGCCGAGCGGCGGTAAACTCCCCGGCAAAGAAGCACGCCAACCCGCCGGCATCGCAGCCCATCACCTGCGTGGGAACGTCGCCGCTGTCCTCGCCCAGGCCTGCCATTTCCTCGGCAAGCTGCCGCGCCCGCCTCAGATCAGCTCGAGCCCAGTGATAAACAAACTGGCCCCATAGTGGGAACAGCAGCTCGCGCGGACGGTTCATCGTTGCCGCGAGCTGCCGCGCACGAGCGTAGGCTTCGCCCGTCTCTGGCGTACCCCAGCCTTGGCTTGCGATCAGCGCCTGAGCAAGCGCGATCTGGAGATCGAACTCGCGTTCTCGCCGCCAATCGCCGTCGGGGAGGGCGGGAACCAGCGCGAGCCCGCGGCGGAGCAGCGCAACCGCCTCGGCGAGCATCGATCGCCCCCAGGCCTGCCGCCCGGCGGCAAGCCAATGATCGACCGCCTTTTCCGTCAGACCGGCTTCGCTGCAGTGGTGCGCCAGCAGCGCCGGCTGGGCCGCCACGATCTCCGGGAACTGGTCTTCGAGGGTCGCGGCAATATGGGCATGGAGCTGCTGGCGACGGCTGCGCAGCAAGGTGCTGTAAGCGGCGTCCTGCACCAGCGCGTGCTTGAAGGTGCACTCCGCATCGGGCGGGAGGCCGCGCCTATAAATCAGTTCGGCGCCGACGAGCTGCGCCAACGCGTCGTCCAATTGCGGTTGCGGCATTGGCGCCACGGCGCCGATCAGCTCGTGCGAGAACTGCCGGCCCAGCGCTGCTCCGGTCTGCGCCACCTCGCGCACCGGCGCCAGGCGATCGAGGCGGGCCAAGAGCGAGGCCTGCAATGTCGCCGGGATCGCCAGCGCGGGCAGCGGGCCCGCGGCGGTATATCGGTCGCCGGCATCGGTCAACACGCCGCTCTCGACCACCGCTTTGGTCAATTCCTCGACAAACAGGGGCACACCGTCGGTGCGATCGATGATCTGGTCGGCAACTTCCATGGGCAGGGCCCTGCCGCCGGTCACCCCCTTGATCATCTCCGCCCGCTGCCGCGGTGCCAAGCGATTGAGAGCGAGCGAGGTGACGTGGGGACGGCCGGTCCAGGGCGGGGTGAACTCCGGGCGGAACGTTATGATCAGCAGGATCCGAGGTGCGGGCACCCGGTCGATGATCAGATCCAAGAGCTCGAGCGAGGTGGGGTCGCTCCAGTGCGCGTCCTCGAACAGCATCAGCGCCGGCTGCCGCGCCGCCAGCCCCTCGACCTGAGCCACCAGCGCCCGCAGCGTCGCCTCTTTCTGCTTCTGCGGGGTGAGGTTGAGCGGCGGATAGCGCTCGCCGGCGAGGAGCGACAGCAATGCCGCGAGCAGCGGAGCGGCCTCGCCGGGATCGCCGGTCGCCTGGGCGAGCACCGACTCCAGCTTGTCGAGCCGCTGCTCGGCGGTGTCCTCGCGCCGGAACCCGGCTGCCCGTTCGAGCTGCGTGATGGTCGGGTAGAGCGCGCTGTCCTGGTAGTGCGGCGAGCAGAAGAGGCGCAAGCGGCTGAGCGGCTCGCCGCTCACCCGCTCGATCAGGGTCTGGGCCAGACGCGACTTGCCGATGCCGGGCTCGCCCGACAGCAGCACGACGCAGCCCTCGCCAGCCTTGGCCTGCTGCCACCGGCGCTGCAGCAGGCCAGCTCCTCGTCGCGCCCGACGAGGGGCGTGCCGGCCGTGCGCAATGCCGCGAACCGGCCCTCGACGACGCTCTCGCGCAATACCCGCGAGGCGCTGACCGGCGCGGCAAAGCCCTTGATCTCGACCGCGCCGAGATCCTCGTAGTCGAACAAATCGCCAGTCAGCCGCCGCGTGCTCGGTGCGATCACCACCGCGCCCGGCTCGGCCAGTGCCTGCAGCCGCGCCGCGAGGTTGGGTGTCTCGCCGACCACCGCCTGTTCCTGCGCCGCCCCCTGGCCGATGAGATCGCCCACCACCACCAGCCCAGTGCCGATCCCGACCCGCACCTGCAGCGGCAGCGCCGCGACGGTGTCCAGCCGGGCCACCGCCTCGACCAGCGCCAGCCCGGAACGCACCGCGCGCTCGGCATCGTGCTCATCGGCCCGTGGATAGCCGAAATAGGCCAGCACCCCGTCGCCCATGTACTTGGCGACAAACCCGCTGCCGCGGCCGATCACCTCTGCGCAGCAGCGATGATAGGCGCCGATCACCGCCCGCAGATCCTCCGGGTCAAGCCGCGCCGACAGCGCGGTCGAGCCGACCAGATCACAGAACATGAGAGTTAACTGCCGGCGCTCGGCATCGGCGGGAGCCGATGCGTCGGAGACCGCCGCCCTCAGCGCGGCGGTGGGCGCTGAGGCGCCGAGCGCAGCGATGGCGTCCAGCAGCTTGCGCCGGTGGCCGATCGCTGCAACGCCAATCTCCCTGAGATCCTCCGATGTCAGCTTCGGCAGCACCTCCCAATCGATCTCGTTGTCGCGGAAGGCCGGCACATAGCGCTCAAGGCCCAAACCCTGCAGCCACGCCTCTATGTCCATGCGGTGATCCTCGGCTCCGAGGAGAGGCACCTCCACTTGTTCGAGGATATCGCTCTGCCCGTCGACCTGCCAGCGGCAGCGCCGAAATAGACGCCACGTCCGAGGTCGTGACTTCGTCAGGCAATGACCGCTTTTGAAAAACGGGCATCGCAGATCGGGGCAAAGTTCGCCAACCCCGCGCCGAGTTACACGTCGAGTTGGGCTAAGGTCGGGTATGGGTCGTTATGGAAAGCTTTCCATAACGACCCTAATGCACAGAACCCACTTATGCACAGTTTTTGCCTCGGCCCCAGTGCCGGTGAGGACTGGGGCCGTTGGCACTCTGCATAATTACAGCGCCTGCAGAAACTGCATCAATGCATCAGGCGGGTGGTAGCGGCGCATCTTCGTGTCGGGTTCCTGAAGTCTGGCCAATGCTTTATCTTTCATTTCCAGATTGGCCTCGACGTATCGGTGCGTCGTGGTCGTACTCTCGTGTCCGAGCCAGAGAGCGATCACGCTGAAAGCCACGTCGGACTGAAGCAGATGCATTGCTGTCGAGTGGCGGATCGTGTGGGGCGAGATGCTTCGTTTGGCGAGACTGGTATCCACCTCGGCGGCACGTGCGACGGCGATGTCCAGACGTTGCGTGACGTTGGAGCGTGTCATCGCGTGGCCGTCGCGGTTCGGCAGCAAGGCGGCATCCGCACCCAGCTTTGGGTTGCACCGCAGCCAGGCCCGGATTTCCTGAACTGTGGTCTTCCACAGGGGTGTCGAGCGTTGCTTGCGGCCCTTGCCGCGAAGGTGAACACAAGGCGCACCGTCCAGAACCACATCTGCCACCCGGACGCCGATGATCTCCGAGACCCTTGCTCCGGTGTTGTACAGCATGGCCAGCAGCAGATGGTCGCGCTGAGAGGTCCAGGTGTCGCCAGGCTGGCCGATCACCGTCAACATCTCCTCGCGCGACAGGAAGCCGAGGATCGGCCGCTCGAAGCGCTTTGTCGGCACGCCGAGTGCTCGCTCGATGACGTGCAACGACGATACGTCGCGCCGCGCCGCGAACTTGAGGAACGCCCGCAGCGCCGCCAGCCTCAGGTTGCGGCTCTGCACCGAGTTCTGCCGGTGCTGCTCTAGGTGATCGAGGAACGCCAGCACCAAGTCGGGTTCGATGTCGGCCAGGCACAGCGCCGTGGGCAGTTTGCCCAGTCGGTTGTGCGCGAAGTCCAGGAACAGCATCCAGGAGTCGCGGTAAGACGCGATGGTGCGGGAGCTCAAAGCACGCTGGGTGACCAGATATTCAGTGAAGAACTGCTGGACCAGCGATGGGAACGAAGGTGGCGGCGGAGCGGTAGCGTCACGCATGGGGCACCTCCGGCGACGGCATGAACGGCTCGAATTTGGACGCCGCCACCGCCATCAACTCGGGCACGCCGGTGAGGTACCAATAGGTGTTGGTCACCATCGCGTGGCCCACATAGGTCGACAGCGCCAGCATCGCCTGATCGACGTCCACGCCTTGGGAATGCCAGAGCATCACGCGACGGACGATGAATGTGTGCCTCAACTGGTGGATTCGCGGGCCATCTGGAACGCCGCGGTTGCGCCACCCCATTTGATCGCGCAAGCCGAAAAAGACCCGATGCACCTGACGCAGGCTCAGTCCATATCCCCGGCGCCGGCCCCGCGTGCTCACGAAAAATGGCGATTTGTTGGTGATCTCGACATGGTGATTGCGGAGCGAGCGATAGCGCCTCAAGGCATCCGTCGTGCTCGGGTGAACGGGCACTTGGCGCGATTTGGCGAACTTGGTCCGCCGTATGGTCATCATGCCCGACTTCAGGTCGACATCGGCATCCTGCAGATGCACCGCTTCGGAGACCCGCAGACCGGTCGACGCGATCAGGCCGAACAGGGCCTCGTAGGTCGCCCCGCGTAAGCCTCGCACGGGGCCGAGGCGGCGCGCTGCCGCCAGCAGGTCGACGATCTCCTGGTCGCTGTATATGTGCGGGGCGAGTTGTTGGCCGATTTTGCCAAAGATGGTGTCGTCTGGCACCTCGGTGTTCGGGTCGAACTGCTGCAGGTATCGGGCAAACGAGCGAAGCTTGTACAGGCGCCGCGCCCAAGTCGCAGGCTTGTTGCTGTTACCTTTGTCACACCGGGCCCAGTCGGCCATGACCTCGACGGTCAGCGACTCGTGATCGCCAAGTTCATCGATGTAACGTGCAAAGCTCCTTATCGCGTAATCTGCGTTGCGCAAGGAAAATCCAAGTTGGCGGCGCCCGCTCAGATAGTTCTCGGCGTGCGATTGCATCGTGATCGTGTTCATGCTGTGCACCCCGGCCAAGGCAGCGCGACTGCCGCAAGATTATTGCTGTCGAGTTTGGCGTAGATCAGCGTCGTGTTCAGCGAGCGGTGCCGCAAGACATCGGCCACCTCCTTGAGCGAACTCCCACCTTCCAGCAAGCGGCTGGCCATGGTGTGGCGCAGAATGTGGGCCCTGGTGTACGGCAGTCCGGCCCGGGCATAGGCTTGGCGGATCACCTTGCGGACGAGATCGGGGCCAATCGGTTGGTTGCGTGGTGCAACGTGACGCACGAACACCGACCGGTTGATCGTCTTCGGACGTCCGAACTTCAGGTAGTCTGCAATGGCGCGACCAGTCGCTTCCGGCAAAGGCAGAACATCTTCACGTCGGCTCTTGGTTCTTCGCAGCGTGACGGTGCCGGCACGCCAGTCGATGTCGTCGAGGCCGAGCTTGGCGACTTCACTGCTCCGCAAGCCAAGGTCCAGCGCGCAGCGCACGATGGCCTCGGCACGGCGTCCCGATGGGCCGCCGTGGCCAAGCGATCCCAGCAGGCGCTCGACCTCGGCAGGGCTCAATGCCTTCGGCAGGGACGCCAATTGCCAGTTGGCCGGATAGGACACCACGCCGATCAGGCCATGCACCTGATCGCCACAGGTGGCGCGGAAGCGGAAATAGCCGCGCAAAGCCGAGGCCAGCGCACCGGAGCTGGCCGGCGTGCTGTACCGTACCTGGCAGGCTGCGATGAACCTGCGTACGTCGTCTGGCTTGATCGCCGAGAAGACGACAGACCGTTCGCCAAATTGATTGAGCAGCAGGAGGCGCACTGGATGTAGAGCCATCCTGCGCGTCTTCGGCGCGAGCCCACGAACATCCTTCATATGGTCGTCGAAGCGGCGCAACTCCTTGTCGACCGGGGTCATTCCGGGAAGGTGTTCAGCGATGACGGAGTTGGTGCG
The DNA here is from genome assembly GCA_963772295.1 of uncultured Alphaproteobacteria bacterium. Taxonomy (GTDB): domain Bacteria; phylum Pseudomonadota; class Alphaproteobacteria; order ATCC43930; family CGMCC-115725; genus AP-15. The sequence goes on along the minus strand of CAVYWO010000011.1, from coordinate 238,411 downwards.
CAGCACGACGAGCAGATGTCCGAGCGCCGCACGCAGATGGTGGTGCGTCCTTTGGACCGGCCGCGCACAGTTGCAGTGCGGCAAGTGGTCGTCGAGAAATCGTCGGACCAGGTCTTCGTCGATCCCATGGATGTCCAACCGGCACCGGCTCGTCCAACGCGCAAAGTGCGCGATGCATGCCAAGTAATTGCCAACGGTGTGGGATGAGTACCCGCGCTCGCTCAAATGATGCGTGAAAGCATCAACGTAGGGCGCCAGTTGGCTCTCAAAAATCCGGTCCGTCCAAGTGCAGTGAAGTTCTCTGGTCGAGTTCATTGCGGTCTCCTGAACTGGGGAGACCACTTCCGAACACCGACGAAATTATGTCGAGTTCAGCCGTCGCCCACTTGGCCAAAACCCGAGCAAAACCGCCGTGCACAGACGCCTAGAACCTGTGCAATGTGCATAAGTGGGTTCTGTGCATTAGGGTCGACTTGAGCCGTTGGCTCTGTTCGAGCGCTGTCAATAATCTCGACGGGCCGCGAATGGCTTCACCGGGTGGACAACGGCCCTTCGCCGACGGCCGGGCCAACGGCAAGGCCGCGCCGAAACCGGCCGTTCGCTCGGTGTATCTTGCTCTGAGATAAATGGGAGCGCCGTCGCCGGCATCTTGCTTGTCAACGCCGCGCTGAGGGGGCGCAAGCAGCGCGGATCTCAAAACTCCTTGGTAAGGCCGGCAAAGAAGGAGCGGCCCGGACCGTAGGCCGGGGTAAAGGCGCCGAGCGAGGTGCTGCTGCGCAACAGATAGATCGCGTTGAACAGGTTGATCAGGTCGAAGCGGAGCTTGAAAGGGCCAACAAAGGGCGGGTTGAACTGTTGCTGGATACTGAGATTGACTTGGACGTAAGACGCCAGACTGGCGCCGTTCGGCGTGCCGCCGGGCAGCGTCGTGCGCGTGCCGGTGCCGCCGAGCATATCGGCGCTGAAGCGCGTATTGCCCCATTGGTAGGCCACCCCGGAGGATCCCGTTGCCAGCTGGCTGTGGTCGGTCGGGATCGAGGTCGAAATCGATATAGGCAAGGTCGGACGGCGAAAAATTGAACTGGGCGGAGCTGATGCCTTTTGCCCGCTGCTGCGCCAGCGCGAGGTTCCCGTACCAGGAAACGGGGCCGTTCTGATAGGTCCCGGTCAGCTCGACGCCGCGATTGATGACAAAGCCGTAGTTGAATGGGATGGTAATAATCGGCGCGCCAAACTGACCGAAATCGACGCCGTTCGTCGCGTATTTGTAGTAAAAGTCGGCGCCGAGCTTGAAGCCGCCGAACAGCGTCTGAACCGCACCGAAATCCAGCAAGCTGGCACGTTCGACTTGCACCGGGCTGTTTTCGGTCGACGGCGTGGCCCCTGACGTGGTCAATCCGGTATTGTTGAAGTTGTTGAGCTGGGCGAGATTTTCCGCCGGTCCCGCCTGGAACGGCGGCGGTGTGAACAGGCGCGCGTAGCCGGCGTGTAGGACCGTCGTCGGCGTCGCCTGCCATACCGTATTGAGGCGCGGGCTGAGCTGGCTGCCGACGGCGAATTGGTGGACGGTGTCGAAGCGAAGGCCGTAATTGACAGTCAGCGTCGGCAGGACCCGCCACTCGTCCTGCAGCCAGGCGGCGTAGGACCAGCCGTCCTGGCCGAGGCTGGCGTCGATCTCGGTCGGAAACGAGGTTGCCGGCGTACTGCCGAAGGTCGGGCCGGAGGGGTTGCTGCCGTCCTGCACCAGCACCGAGGAGACGGTACTGGAGGTGAAGCGCTCGCCAGCCGCGAACATGCCGGCGCGCACCGTGTGGTCGAGGCCGATCCTGCCGGCGGCATCGAGTTGCACGCCGCCGGCGAAGTCCTTCAAGTCGGCGTTCTGGGAAATGCCGTTGAAGACGAGGTCGGCGAGCATCGGGTCGCGATGGAAGTCGAGCGCGCTGTATTTGGCGAAGGCCGAGACCCGGAAATCAACCTCGGGTCCGGAATGCAGATAGGACAGCACGGCGAACTCGGCGGCTTCGTCTTGCCGCTCGTCGAGCAATGACGGGTTGTAGGCGGTAACCGGGATGCCTTCGAAGTACGTCATTCCGGGGAACGGGGGTGAGAAGGGATTGTTCGGGATCTCGAAGTGGCCGTCGAACAGCCCGGCGATCGCCGTCACCTGGTTCTCGGCATCGATGACCTTGTTGAGATAGGCAAAGCCATGCCCTTGCGTCGAGAAATCGTGGATCTGCGTCGGCGCCGCAGTCACCGCGTCGATGCCGCGGTCGGTGCTGAGAAAATCGCCGCTGACGTAATAATTGTAGCCGTCGACCGAGCCGCCGTATTCGAAGCTCGGCTGCAATGTCGCATAGCTGCCGCCATACATCGTGACCGAGCCGCCGGGCGCGAACAGGCCGCTCTTTGTCTGGATATCGATGATGCCGGTGGTGCTGAGCCCGTATTCCGCCGGCAGGGCGCCAGTGATCAGGCTGATCGAGTTGGCGAAGCGCGGGCTGAGGCCCTGACCGAAATAGCTCAGCCCGACGGGCAGCGGGATGCCGTTGATCCGGAACTCCTCCGGCTGCATTTCGTTGCGGACATGGATGCCGCCGGCCGCTATGGCGTCCTGGCTCACCCCTGGGGTCTGCAGCAGAACCTGGTTGAGCGTGTTGTTTTCGCCGCCGGGCTGTGCCTCGATCGCCTGTTTCGTCACCGTGTAGACCGAGGCGCCGACCTGCGGCTCGATCGCGGCGCGGGCGGCTTCGAGCCGCCTTGCCGTGACATTCACCTCTTCGAGCACCGCCGGGTTGGTCGGGGCTGACGCGCCGGCTGCGGCGGCCGCGAGCGTCAGATCGGCAGAAATGCGCTCCGCGGGTCCGAGCGCGACCGCAGCCGTCGTCGCGGCGAACCCGCTTTTTGCACCCTCCAGCGAGTAGTTGCCGGCGGCGAGCCCGCCGAACCGGTAATGGCCGCCGGTCGCGCTGGTCACCCGCGCCCCGATCTGGCCGGTTTGGGTGCGCAAGGTCAGCTGCACCCCCGGCAGCGGATGACCTCGCGTGTCCTTGGTCACGCCCTCGATCATGGCCGCCATTGCCAGGCCCTCGGCGCCGAGCATGAGCAGGAAGCAGAGCAGGGCCGCGATGTCGCCCAGCGGGACCCTTGTCGATATCATGCGTCTCCCCGCGCTTTCTATCGGCCGGTCATCGAAGTGGCGCCGTTGATGCCCATTCCTCAGCCGCTTCATCGGCGGCGTCGATCTCGAAATAGACCGTCGTCGTATCGACGAAGATCAGGTCGATGTCGAGCCGGAACTGATCGGCCGCCCGCAGAAAGTTGGGAACGCCCCGCGCAGCCGATCGCCTTCCTCGCGCGGTTGTCCGGCCGCGATCACCTGATCGAGAACCCAATCCCATGCGCCAGTTCGGGGGCGAACGCCGCTCGCAACTTGTCTGCGGCGACGCGCCGGGCATTTATTGAGGACATACGGTAAATAGGCGGACACGAAGCCGACCCCACCTGATATGACCCCGCCAAGGACACTAGCCAGGAACCTCAACATGCATCCTCTGACCTGTGAACGCTCGATCGCAATGTCAGCCTTCTCGAGATCAACAGCATTTGCAGTTGCTCTTGGTTTGGTAGTTGCAGGTGTAGGTTTATTTCCATTCCATGCGGCGGCTGAGGATAATGTTGAGAAACTCTTACGAGAATGTAGCGCTGGGAGCACAGACAGCCCATTATTTGAATGGTTTCATTGCATTGGCTATATCAGTGGGATCGGTGACATGATGGGCCTTAATGGGTTGCTGATTGCAAAATATGACGAGGGGATGACCAATCTCAATCATCTAGCCTTTTGTCCCGGTAAGCCAGCACCGACCTACGGTGCTACATTGCAAGTGTTCAAAAACTGGGCACAGAGGCACCCAGAGAGATGGGGTGACAAGGCATTTATCGGGGTCATTGCTGCCCTGCGCGAGGCTTGGCCATGCCCCTAGCCTAACTGGCCGCACAACCGGCTTTCGCCGGCGCTCCGTCGAGCGACGGGAACGCCTTTCGCGCTCGCCTTCCTCGCGGATTGCCCGATCGGTCGGGGTCTCCTGCGGTGGCGACGGCCAATCGAGGACCGTCAGCCGAGCCAACGTCTGGAGCGCCCGGCAACGAGGAGGATGCACCGAAATGCGTCATTGGCGCTCCTCATAAAGTTCCCGGTCGAATTCGCGCGGGGTCAGGTGGTTTGGCCGCGGCGGGATGCAGCCGATTTGCCGGCGCGCGCCAAGCGCTCGACGAGGCGCATCGAGGGTGCCGGCAACCGCCCGAATTTCGGATCACGCCAATCTTTCCTGCGGTCGTGTGATCGTGCTGGCGGCGGATTGCTATTTGGCGTATCGGTCGTTGTTGGCGGCGCCCGGCAGCACCTCAGGCGGATGATGATCGGGAGGGAGTAGTGATGCTGCGCTGCTTAATTGTCGCTCACGGTACTCCTAATCGCTGGCGCCGCAGACGCCGCTGAACGGGTCGCGGTGGTTGCCACGTTGAGCGTGATCGCCGACATGCTCGCCAACGTCGGCGGCGATCGTCTCGACATCAAGACCATGTCAAGGCTGGTGGAGACAGCGAGTTATATCAACCGACGGCCGCCGACGTGGCGACGGTCGCGCCGGCGCGGGCGGTGTTCCTCAACGACCTCAACGAGGAATTCGAGCCCTGGCTGGAGCCGCTCTTGAAGCAGGCCCAGTTCAAGGGAACAAAGGTCGTGGTCAGCCGCAATGTGCGGGTGCTGACCGCCGAGGAGGAGCACCCGGTGTCCGGCAGGCTGCTGCCCGAGGCGGTCGACCAGCACGCCTGGCTTGATCCGAGGAATGGCGTCATTTACGTGCGCAACGTTGCCGCAGCGCTGACACGCGTCGACCCCGCCGACGCCGCCGGCTACCAGGCGCGCGCGGCGGCCTACATCAAAAGGATCGAGACGGTCGATGACTGGGCGCGTCGGCAGATTGCCGAGGTGCCGGTGGCAAACCGGCGGGCGCTATCCTCACACGATTCGCTGCAATACCTCGCCAATGCGTACGGCATCACGCTGTTGTCGGTGGTCGGCTGGACCAATAAGAGCGAGCCGTCGGCGGAGGAACTGGCGAAGCTCACGCGACAAATCCGGATCGAGCGGGTGAAGGCACTGTTCCTTGACAGCATTACCGATCCACGTGCGATGCGACGTATCGCCGGCGAAACCGGGGCGGCGATCGGGGGCACGCTCTATGGCGATGCGCTCTCCCCCGAGGGAGGCGAGGCACCCGACTATCTCGCGATGCTACGTCACGACGTGTCCACCCTGAAGGCTGGCATGCTGGCAAATTAAGTCGCGATTTAATCGTTGACGCAAGCCAAAGGAACCAGATTTCAACCGCCATTGACACCGGCATCTAAACCCAGGCGACTCGGATGGCCAGGGTTCTGACCGTCTACTGGCAATGACAAATCTTCCCCGACACCCAAATACCTGAATCGGGAGGAGTTCGTTGTCGTCCCCCTGGACGCATCCCGAGGGCAGCAGTCCGTTTACAGCGGCGTTGCTGCTATCTTCTTCGGCGGCTGCTGCCGTTACGGACCGAGCGGATGCCGCTCAACTTGGCCAGCGACACATTGGAACGGCAGCTTGGGGGCATGGGCCGTCGTTGCCGTTGAGGGAAACGAAGGTCGGCTCAGGGTCGTTATGGAAAGCTTTCCATAACGACCCTAATGCACAGAACCCACTTATGCACATTGCACAGGTTCTAGGCGTCTGTGCACGGCGGTTTTGCTCGGGTTTTGGCCAAGTGGGCGACGGCTGAACTCGACATAATTTCGTCGGTGTTCGGAAGTGGTCTCCCCAGTTCAGGAGACCGCAATGAACTCGACCAGAGAACTTCACTGCACTTGGACGGACCGGATTTTTGAGAGCCAACTGGCGCCCTACGTTGATGCTTTCACGCATCATTTGAGCGAGCGCGGGTACTCATCCCACACCGTTGGCAATTACTTGGCATGCATCGCGCACTTTGCGCGTTGGACGAGCCGGTGCCGGTTGGACATCCATGGGATCGACGAAGACCTGGTCCGACGATTTCTCGACGACCACTTGCCGCACTGCAACTGTGCGCGGCCGGTCCAAAGGACGCACCACCATCTGCGTGCGGCGCTCGGACATCTGCTCGTCGTGCTGCGCACCAACTCCGTCATCGCTGAACACCTTCCCGGAATGACCCCGGTCGACAAGGAGTTGCGCCGCTTCGACGACCATATGAAGGATGTTCGTGGGCTCGCGCCGAAGACGCGCAGGATGGCTCTACATCCAGTGCGCCTCCTGCTGCTCAATCAATTTGGCGAACGGTCTGTCGTCTTCTCGGCGATCAAGCCAGACGACGTACGCAGGTTCATCGCAGCCTGCCAGGTACGGTACAGCACGCCGGCCAGCTCCGGTGCGCTGGCCTCGGCTTTGCGCGGCTATTTCCGCTTCCGCGCCACCTGTGGCGATCAGGTGCATGGCCTGATCGGCGTGGTGTCCTATCCGGCCAACTGGCAATTGGCGTCCCTGCCGAAGGCATTGAGCCCTGCCGAGGTCGAGCGCCTGCTGGGATCGCTTGGCCACGGCGGCCCATCGGGACGCCGTGCCGAGGCCATCGTGCGCTGCGCGCTGGACCTTGGCTTGCGGAGCAGTGAAGTCGCCAAGCTCGGCCTCGACGACATCGACTGGCGTGCCGGCACCGTCACGCTGCGAAGAACCAAGAGCCGACGTGAAGATGTTCTGCCTTTGCCGGAAGCGACTGGTCGCGCCATTGCAGACTACCTGAAGTTCGGACGTCCGAAGACGATCAACCGGTCGGTGTTCGTGCGTCACGTTGCACCACGCAACCAACCGATTGGCCCCGATCTCGTCCGCAAGGTGATCCGCCAAGCCTATGCCCGGGCCGGACTGCCGTACACCAGGGCCCACATTCTGCGCCACACCATGGCCAGCCGCTTGCTGGAAGGTGGGAGTTCGCTCAAGGAGGTGGCCGATGTCTTGCGGCACCGCTCGCTGAACACGACGCTGATCTACGCCAAACTCGACAGCAATAATCTTGCGGCAGTCGCGCTGCCTTGGCCGGGGTGCACAGCATGAACACGATCACGATGCAATCGCACGCCGAGAACTATCTGAGCGGGCGCCGCCAACTTGGATTTTCCTTGCGCAACGCAGATTACGCGATAAGGAGCTTTGCACGTTACATCGATGAACTTGGCGATCACGAGTCGCTGACCGTCGAGGTCATGGCCGACTGGGCCCGGTGTGACAAAGGTAACAGCAACAAGCCTGCGACTTGGGCGCGGCGCCTGTACAAGCTTCGCTCGTTTGCCCGATACCTGCAGCAGTTCGACCCGAACACCGAGGTGCCAGACGACACCATCTTTGGCAAAATCGGCCAACAACTCGCCCCGCACATATACAGCGACCAGGAGATCGTCGACCTGCTGGCGGCAGCGCGCCGCCTCGGCCCCGTGCGAGGCTTACGCGGGGCGACCTACGAGGCCCTGTTCGGCCTGATCGCGTCGACCGGTCTGCGGGTCTCCGAAGCGGTGCATCTGCAGGATGCCGATGTCGACCTGAAGTCGGGCATGATGACCATACGGCGGACCAAGTTCGCCAAATCGCGCCAAGTGCCCGTTCACCCGAGCACGACGGATGCCTTGAGGCGCTATCGCTCGCTCCGCAATCACCATGTCGAGATCACCAACAAATCGCCATTTTTCGTGAGCACGCGGGGCCGGCGCCGGGGATATGGACTGAGCCTGCGTCAGGTGCATCGGGTCTTTTTCGGCTTGCGCGATCAAATGGGGTGGCGCAACCGCGGCGTTCCAGATGGCCCGCGAATCCACCAGTTGAGGCACACATTCATCGTCCGTCGCGTGATGCTCTGGCATTCCCAAGGCGTGGACGTCGATCAGGCGATGCTGGCGCTGTCGACCTATGTGGGCCACGCGATGGTGACCAACACCTATTGGTACCTCACCGGCGTGCCCGAGTTGATGGCGGTGGCGGCGTCCAAATTCGAGCCGTTCATGCCGTCGCCGGAGGTGCCCCATGCGTGACGCTACCGCTCCGCCGCCACCTTCGTTCCCATCGCTGGTCCAGCAGTTCTTCACTGAATATCTGGTCACCCAGCGTGCTTTGAGCTCCCGCACCATCGCGTCTTACCGCAACTCCTGGATGCTGTTCCTGGACTTCGCGCACAACCGACTGGGCAAACTGCCCACGGCGCTGTGCCTGGCCGACATCGAACCCGACTTGGTGCTGGCGTTCCTCGATCACCTAGAGCAGCACCGGCAGAACTCGGTGCAGAGCCGCAACCTGAGGCTGGCGGCGCTGCGGGCGTTCCTCAAGTTCGCGGCGCGGCGCGACGTATCGTCGTTGCACGTCATCGAGCGAGCACTCGGCGTGCCGACAAAGCGCTTCGAGCGGCCGATCCTCGGCTTCCTGTCGCGCGAGGAGATGTTGACGGTGATCGGCCAGCCTGGCGACACCTGGACCTCTCAGCGCGACCATCTGCTGCTGGCCATGCTGTACAACACCGGAGCAAGGGTCTCGGAGATCATCGGCGTCCGGGTGGCAGATGTGGTTCTGGACGGTGCGCCTTGTGTTCACCTTCGCGGCAAGGGCCGCAAGCAACGCTCGACACCCCTGTGGAAGACCACAGTTCAGGAAATCCGGGCCTGGCTGCGGTGCAACCCAAAGCTGGGTGCGGATGCCGCCTTGCTGCCGAACCGCGACGGCCACGCGATGACACGCTCCAACGTCACGCAACGTCTGGACATCGCCGTCGCACGTGCCGCCGAGGTGGATACCAGTCTCGCCAAACGAAGCATCTCGCCCCACACGATCCGCCACTCGACAGCAATGCATCTGCTTCAGTCCGACGTGGCTTTCAGCGTGATCGCTCTCTGGCTCGGACACGAGAGTACGACCACGACGCACCGATACGTCGAGGCCAATCTGGAAATGAAAGATAAAGCATTGGCCAGACTTCAGGAACCCGACACGAAGATGCGCCGCTACCACCCGCCTGATGCATTGATGCAGTTTCTGCAGGCGCTGTAATTATGCAGAGTGCCAACGGCCCCAGTCCTCACCGGCACTGGGGCCGAGGCAAAAACTGTGCATAAGTGGGTTCTGTGCATTAGGGTCGGTTTGAGCCGTTGGCTCGGGGTCGAGGGCGGTCGATGATCTCCGACGTGCCGCGAATGGCTTCACCGGGTGGTTAGCGGACCTCTGGTTATTCGCCACACCGACAAAGCGGCGCGCAGTTTGTGGCCAACCTCACTTCTGCGTAACCGGGCTCATGCTATTCTGAAGAACCTCCTGGAGTGGAGATTTTGTAGCATGGCGAAGCTCGTCTTCGGAATGAACCAGTCCCTGGACGGCTATGTCGACCACCTGGAATTTGCGACAACAACTGGTCCCTCGCTCTTTCGTCACTTCACCGAGCACGTGCGCGACCTGACCGGGAGTGTGTACGGTCGCCGCATGTACGAGGCAATGCGTTATTGGGACGAAGACCGTCCTGAGTGGAGCGCGGAGCAACGCGACTTCGCGGCGGCGTGGCGGCGCCAACCGAAGTGGGTCGTGTCGCGCTCGCTGAAGTCAGTCGGCCCCAACGCCACACTCGTCGAGTATGACATCGAGGCGGTGATACGTGGGCTGAAGGCTCAGCTCGTTGGGGAGATTGCAGTTTCCGGAGCAGACCTGGCACGAAGCCTGACCGGCCTTGGTCTTATTGATGAGTATCAACTCTACTTCCACCCCGTCGTGCTTGGTCGCGGCAAGCCATTCTTCGCCGGCCCCCGGCCGCCGCTCCGCCTTGTGGCCAGCGATCTAATTGGCGAGGACGTGATCAGGTTGACGTACGTTCCTGCTTAATCACGCAACTCGCCCGACGGAAGGGCGTCGAGGGGTTCGTCGACCTGAAGACCGGCGGGCGGCAGTTCCGCCGCCATCTCGGCTGCTGCTTGAGCGGTCGCCTGCACGTGTGCCAGAGACCGCAGGGCGTCGATATCCTGTGGCTGGGAGCCGACCTGTCGCGCGCCATGGACCGCGACCTGGAGCGCCTCGTCGACCTCGCGCCGCAACTGCGGCTGATGGGGCCCGGGGTTTGGTGGCTGTGTCGTCTTGTGCCGGACCGCTACGTGCTCGAAGAGGGACCCTTCGCCGGGCAAACGCTGTATCAAATCCTCGACGCCGAAGCGGTGCCGCCGCAGCAGCGCCGCGGCAGCGGACAGACCCGCAACGTCGTCAACCGGAGCCAGCGGGTGCTCGGCATCGCGGCGAAAATTTCGGCGAAACCGACGCCGAAACCGACGCCAAAGCCGCGGTTGACGCGCCCGGCGGCGCAAAAACCCCTGACGGACGAGATCCGGACACCGTCGCCCGCACCAGTGACAGTGCGGGCCCGATCGTCGCGGCCGCTCACCCGAGGCTGTTGCCTCGCTCGCGATCGCCAGCGAGCCGGGCGGCAGCGGATCATCAGGCGACGGTGCGGTGAACCCTGATGCGTCACGTTTTTGCGCCGCGCCCGGTAGCGCCGCGCCCGCACCGCATGCGCCAGCCGCCCCCGGCGGCTCGTCTGATAGCGCCGTCCGGCGGCACGTTGGGTCCGGCGGCGGGCACGACGCGCGCACGCGCCGGCGCAGTAGATCTGGCCACGGTCGCAACGGCCGCAGATCAGCGCCTGGGTGCGACAGCCCGCGCACACAAACAGCCGGGCTGACCGGGCATCGCCATGGCCCGATCGGCAAACCTCCCGTGGACCAACGCCTCGATTGCCGGGATACTGGCTCGGCATGCGTGCCCAGCACGGTGTGGGGCACGGCGTCGAGCAAAACCGCCAAGTTTAGGATCGGCGCCGTGCTTGCCCTCGATACCGGCAAGCTCTTACCCCGCTCTCTCCGGCCGCGTCAGCCCGCGTCCAGGCGACACCCGGCCGTCAAATCAGCAGACCCAGGACGGCCGCCAAAATCGTCCGCCGCCGCATTTAACGCGCCGGATTTACGCGGGTGCAGACCGCCATCGACACGAAACCGTCTGCACGGCATTGGCGCGCGGCGAGATTCGTGCAGCGCGCCCGCCAAAGCGCGATTGCCCTTGTACCGGGCCGCCGGGCGGCTATCCTAGCCTGCACGAATCTGTTTCGGCGAAGGAGGAATTCGATGCCAGTGCGGCTGGTGCGGCCCGGTGCGGTCGAGAATTTCGCTGCGCGCAATAACGCCAATCTCGCGCGGCTCGGCAGCGTGATCCGGGATTGGGATGAACTCAACAAAGCGGTCGACGCGCTCCTGGCCAATCAGCGGGAATTTGTCAACTGGTGGGACCGGAATGTTCGACCGCGAGGTAGTCAGGCCAATGTGTCCGCCGACCTGCTGACCGTCGCCGAGGCCGAAAAGATCAGCGGCCTCACGCAACAGCACGTGTCGCGCTGGCGCACCCGGCTGGCCGATGAGGAGGAGTACCGGGCGGCGATCATCTTCAAGGCGCGCAAAGAGGCCGGTTTCGAACTCGCCGACCCGGCGGCGGCGCGCGGCCAACCGAACCGCGAGGGCCCGGATTACTGGGCGACGCCGCGCGGATTGATCAACGCCCTCGTCGAGCGGATCGTCCCGAAGCTCCCGCCGCGCGAGATCGTCTGGGAGTGCGCCACGGGCGACCGGCGCCTCGAACTGGCGTTGCACAACGCGGGGCGGTTTGCGCGAGTCGTCGGCACCGACCTTTACCCGCAGGCGGAGGCTTACCCGCGCGGCGAGGTGCCGGCGCCGGTCGACTTCTTGAAAGACGATCCGCCGCGCGAGGTGCGCCGCGCCTACGTCGTCACGAACGGACCTTTTTCGAAGTCCGATGAATTCATCGCCCGCGGGCTCGAACTCCTGGACGCCGGGCGGATCTGCGGCCTCGTGCTGCTGCTGCGGCATGATCACTTGATGGCGGGCGCCAAGATCGCGCCGCTGAACCGGGCAACGCTCGAACTGCACTGCAACTGGCGCCCGGTGTGGATTCCAGAGACGATCGGCAATCCGCGCTGGGGTTTCGCCTGGGTGGCCTGGGGCCTGGGGCCACGCTTGCCGCCGCTCTACGTCTCGGAGCCGGTGGAGGAGGACGATCCCGAGCGCCGGCGCCTCGCCGCCTGATCCGAGGAAGAACTGACGGCCGCGGTTTTTGCCCATCGTGAAACTGCCGCGCCTCATCGCCCGTCCCGTCGAGTGCTGCACATTCTGCGGCGTCGTCGAGGGCCTCGTGGCGCGGCCGTCGCCGTGCAGCTCGAACTCGGCAACGATGCGGTGGGACGCCACCTCGGCAACCTGCCCGACACAGGCGACTTCCCGAACACGGGCGACCTGCCCGGCACCGGCAGCCTGCCCTGGCGCGGCGACGATCCTTGAGCGCCCGAGAGGATCGCGCTGCCAGCGGCGCCCGGCAGCGCCCTGCCGCGCCGCAAAAAATCCGCGATGTGCAAAGGACCCGAAGCGGGGCGAAAGCCGTGTTCCACGCCGCCCTCGGGAAAGCCGCACAGACGCGCCAGGCGAGGGGGGTCGATAAGCTCGACGGGCCGCGAACGGCTTCTCCGGGTGGACAGCGGACCTTCCCGGTCTGTGTGACTGTTGATGCCTCCGCCCCGCATTCGGTCTTCCACCTGTGCTGGCGATTGTTGGTGACCGTGACGTGCTACTCAACTCTACGGGACGCGAAGTCGGCTGGAGCGGCTGACGCCCTATGCCAAGGTTATTCTACCCGAGGCCTATCATTTTATTCCGGGCAGACGCACACGATCCTCGACGAGCCGCAATGATACACCACTCAGCTTCCTGATGAAAGCGATCAGGTTGCCGGCCCCGGCTGCCGAATGGAAGGCGCCGCCGCCTACACGTCCGGCGGCCCTCGCCTGACCGACCCAAACCAGCTGGGCGACGGCGCGGAAGACCTCATAGTAGAGCACGGCGTGATGGTCGAGCGGCCGGACCCCCCGATAGGCGCGCTCGTAGCGTCGTAGAGCCGCGCCGATAACCGCGTGTGCCGCAACGCGCAATGCTCTTGGCAGGCTGAGCGGAACGGCGGAGATGTTGGCGATCGCCGAACCAACATCCATGGCGGGCTCTGCAACGACCGCATTGGCCCAGTCGATAACTCCGGTGGGCTGGTTCTTGTCTGCAAGGATGTTGAGCGGATGGAAGTCGCCATGGCAGATCGCCGCCTCCCGAGGCTGCGGAGGTCGATGATTGTCCAGCCAGGCAAGGCCGGGCTCCAGTCCGGTGAGAGCGGACCGCTGGACAATCGTCCTGAGCCGTGCCAACTGGCCCTCGAAGGTGATGGCTCCCGCGTCGATGCCCGCCGTCGTTACCGCCCGCAGCAGCGGTTCGGCCGGCAATTGATGCAGGCGGATCTGCATGTGGACCCATTGGTCGATCGTCCGGGCGAGGATGGCTGGAAGATTCAACAAGAGCTGCAGCTGTCCGACGAGAGAGGTGCCGGCGCCGAAACCCTCGATACCGTGGGCCAGGGTTTGCCCGGACAGCCGCGTCATGACCATGAAGGGTCCGCCGAGGACGCCTGGATCACTTTCCGTCACCATCACGCGGGGTGCGGGAAAGCCCATTTCGGCGAGAGTATTCTGAACAACGGTTTCCAGCTTCACCCGCCCCGGATCGGCATTGGCGTGACCGAGGCGCAGGATCAACGGCCCCGCCAAAGGAGGCGGGACACGATCGAGTGTGAAGCCAAAGATCGCGGCGTCAAAGCCGCCCTGAATGCGAACTGGCCCGGCTAGATACACCGCGTCCGGGCACCCGAAGGCGAGCGCCAGATGATACAGCAGCCGCTTGGCGATTTCTGCGTCGTGGAGCTTATGCATCGAGAACCGCGATGAACTCCCGCCGCCCTCTTGTAGCGTCCTCACCAAATGCCCATGACATGGATACCACTCCCACACGCCGCTTTCCCGCGGGTTCGTTCTTCGGGAGGCTTTCGGACGCCGGCCTCCGACCCGGCTCCACCGCTCACGCCCGGCCGGCCTCCGAAACCCTTCCCGGTTTGAGCCGTTGGCTCGGGGTCGAGGGCGGTAAATGAGCTTGACGGGCCGCGAATGGCTTCACCGGGTGGAAATGCGTCATTCCCGATTTTGCCTGGTCTCTGATGCCCAGGTTTTGAAAACGGACCCTCCGCACATCGGCGACGAGGATCGCGGCAAAGCGGCGGGTTTGGCTCATGGCGCCTCTTCGCCCATCGCCAGGCGCAGGCCCGAAACAAGAAGCTCGCGATGCTGCGGAATGCGCGCCGCGTGGAGATACGGGGGCATGACGACGGGATCGATCAGCCGCAGCCGGTGCAACGCCTCGCGCGCCTCCTCCAGCCGTCCCAGATGAGCGTAGCTGGCGATCAGGCCGTGAGAGCCGACCGCGTTCGGATCCTCTTGGGTCGCCAGCAGCAGGGTTTCGATCGCCTCCTCGAAGCGCCTGCTGAAGAAATGTGCGTAGCCGATAACGTTCAAGGCCCAACCCACCCGAGTGCGCGGGCTCAGCCGCAGCGAGGTCCGTTCGTGCTCGATCGCGAGATCGGGCTGGCCCGCCCACAGCCTGAGGCAACCGCTGGCGTGCCAGCCCCGCGCGAAGCTCGGGTTGAGCGCCAGCGCCCGGTCGACCAGCGCGATCATGGTATTAATGTCGTCGCCGAAATAGCCGAGCGCAAATGCGGCATTGACGAGGGTGGTGGGATCGTCCGCGGCCACCAGCAAGGCCCGCCGCCCAAGCTCCAGCCCCTTTCGGCGGTTATCTTCCGGATCTTCGCTCCAGTGAAAGACGTGACTATTCATATGGAAGGCCGCAGCCAAGCCGAGGGCCGGCCCGAAATCGGGATCGCACGCGATCGCCCGATCGAGCAGGCCCGCCACCTCGACAACCCGCCGCGCCGGCGACAGCATCATCGCATAGGCGCGCAGATAAAGGTCGTAGGCGCCCATATCTTTGACCGGCCGCCGCGACGAGCGCTGGACCTCGGCCGCCTGCAAGGTCGGCTCGATGACGCCGGCCACGCTCGTCGCGACCTTGTCCTGAAGATCGAACACCTCTTCGAGCGAGCCGTCGAACCGGTCGGCCCACAGATGCGCGCCGGTTTCCGCATCGATCAGCTGCGCGGTGATGCGCACGCGGTTGCCGCCCTTGCGCACGCTGCCTTCGAGCACATAGCGCACGCCCAGTTCGCGGCCGACCTGCTTCACGTCGACCGCCTGGCCTTTGTAAGTGAAGCTCGAATTGCGGGCGATGACAACGAGCCAGCGAATGCGCGACAGGGCGGTGATGATCTCCTCGACCATTCCATCCGCAAAATACTCCTGCTCGGGATCACCGGACATGTTCTGGAACGGCAAGACCGCCAGCGAGGGTTTGTCAGGAAGCGCGAGCACGGGAGGGTTCTCGGTTGGCACGACCTCGGGCGTTCTCCCACCGGCGGCGAACCGCACCCGGTAGACCCGCAGCGGACGGGCTATGTTTTTGAGGGCCTGCTCGCCCATGTCCTCGAATGCGAAATCGACTTTGTCGCGGACCTGATCGCGCACCACACGGCTGACGCAAATCCCACCCGGCTCCGCCAAACCCTCAAGCCGCGCCGCTACGTTCACCCCGTCGCCGTGGATGTCGTTGTCCTCCGCGATGATGATGTCACCGAGATTGACGCCGACCCGAAATACGATCCGCTGTTCCTCTGGCGTCCCGGCGTTCCGCTCGGCCATCCCGCGCTGCAGCGCGACCGCGCAGGCGACCGCTTCAACTACGCTCGGGAATTCGATCAGAATGCCGTCACCAGTCGTTTTGACGATGCGGCCCTTGTGTTCGGCGATCTTGCGGTCGATGAACTCGCGGCGATGTGCTCGGAGCCGTTTGAGAGTGCCGGCTTCATCTAGCCCCATGAGGCGGCTATATCCGGCGACATCAGCGGCGAGAATGGCCGTGAGTCGCCGTTCGACCCGCTCTCCGCTCAAAGGTTCCTCCCAGCCCTTCGCAAGCCTTGGCAGCCGACGATAGCACAAGCATCACTCTGCGCCTCGGGCGGAAACCGATCAACGGTGCAGCAGGCAGGCTCGGGCCGCGCACAGTCCGTAGTTGCCTGAGGCGTGCCGAGTGACGCTCAAATCAAACCAACGGCTCGACGGGCTCCTGGTCGACGCAACCGGCCCCGACCAGGCCACGAGGGTCGGTTTAGGGTCGAGTTGAGCCGTTGGCTCGGAGTCGACAGCGGTCCGTGATCCCGACGGACTTCGAATGGCTGCACGGGGTAGAGTCGGAATGTGGCGCGGTGGCCTTAGGTCAGGCATGCGTGTTGCCGCCTCTTTCGTTTGGCGGTGCCTTAGTGGCTCGACCATAGCTCCGTTTCCACATCCCGCTCATCGAACCGGACATGCGGATTTCCCTGCATCCGGCTCTCGGACAAGACCTCACGCCTTCGTCCACGGCACGTCGTGCCCAAGCCGGGTCAGACGCACGAGCCCGAGGGTCTCGTAGAGGTGCGAGAGGGGATAGCTGCCGCCCTTACATCGTCTGGTCTTGTGCTTGAAGCGCAACCACCGACGCAACCGCACAGCCGTGTAGTTGTCGAGCGCCCGATACGCCGGATTGACGGTGCCTACCGAGAAGTAGTTCGCCCATCCGCGAAGGGTGCGGTTCAACTTACCCACCAGCTCTGTGGTTTCTTGCCAGGTATGTGCTCGGACGGTCAGCGCATGGACCTTGTCGACCACACGCTTGATGCTCTTCTTCGATGGCCGCTGTCCCAGGCGAGCCTGGCCGGTTCTCGGAGAATACATCCGCCCGAACGTATAAGCCAGGAAGTCAAACTCCCCGTCCGGAACCTTGCAGATCCGTGTCTTCTCCTCGTTCACTGTCAGCTTCAGCTTGCCCATGATCGCGCGCAGGTGATGCAGCGCAGTCTCCGCGCTGCCCCTTCGGCACAGGATCACAAGGTCGTCCGCATAGGTGACGAGGCGAGTGCCGAGGCTTCGCTCAAGGCCGAACTTCTTCCAGCCCAACACGAACCGGCGCATGTAGAGGTTCGCCAGTAGTGGTGAGAGGGGCGAGCCCTGCGGAATGCCGCGCCGGTGGTCTCGCGCCTCGGTCGTGCGTGTTGTCCGGCCCCGTTGGTCGGTTTCTTCCACGGGGCAGTCCAGCCACATCTTGATCAGATGCAGCACGCGCCGGTCAACGATCCGGCGCGCCACCGACTTTAGGAGGTCGGTATGCGGAATGCTCCCGAAGTAGTCCGCGAGGTCGGCGTCGACGACTTCCGGGTGGCCACGGAACAGCCGCTCCTCCACCTCGACGACTGCCTGCTGGGCGTTGCGCCCAGCGCGATAGGCGTAGATTTCCGGCGGAAGATCGGCTTCGAAGATCGGCTCCAGCACCAGCATCGCTGCGGTCATGCAGACCCGATCCCGCACCGTCGAGATGCCCAGCGGCCTGAGTTTGCCGTTGGCCTTCGGTATAAACACTCGTCTGATTGGCTCCGGCCGGTAGCTCTCCTGCCTGAGCGCAAGCGCCAGTTCAGCCAGCCACCGTTCGACCCCATAGGCCTCGATGTCCGCAAAGTCCTGACCGTCTATTCCCGGCGCCCCCTTGTTGGCGCGGCACTGGGCATAGGCATGCGCCAGAATGTCGTCGCGGCTGATCTTGTCGTACAGGGCATAGAAGCGATAGCCGGCTTCTGCCTTCGCTTTCGCGTGTGACGCCCTCTGCAGCTTCTGAACACTCTTCGGAGTTGATAGGTTGCCCAATCTCCAGGTCCCTCACTACTTCCTGCGTCTGTCTTGAACCAAGGCCCCTTCCCTCCACCGGCATTACCCGGCTTCACCGGTACTACCGGCCTCTCCGCCACCCCAGTGCGCCCGGCCTGTCCCTCGCGGGCGTCCGGTTGATCATCCCTGATCACGCATTGGGGCTTCCCGTGTTGCGCACGCTTTCCTTGTGTACATGCTGCCGCCACTACCCCGGTGCAGCAGATGGGCCTACTCCTCGCTCAAACTCGCCCATCCGTATCAGCCTTCCCCGAAACCACTATCGGGTCGGCCTGCACATCGACCTTTTCGAGGATTGCTCGGCGTTTACTCACGTTGCGGCCTGCACACTCGCGCGGTCACCAAAACCGTGACCGTTATCCGAAGGCTTCAGACATTTCGTCTCCTCCATGCCTGCTCCGGCTGCTTCCGGCTGGAGCGGTCGCCGGGCGGGGCTTGCACCCGCTGGAAAAGCGCCGCCTTGTCACGGCGCACGTGGATAGCGGCCGTTCCCGATTTGCCCGGCCTGTCATATCCAGCTGTGAAAGCAGTCATTTACTGCCTGACGCCGCGAACACCTGCGCCTATTTCAGCGCTGCCGCTGGTAGCGCAAGCGGCAGAGGTCTATCGTCGTCCAAGAGGGGTGCCGCTCCTCGGACCCGAGGATCACCGCATGGACATTGCGGCATGGCTGCGCGGGTTGGGGCTCGAACAATACGGGCCTGCATTCCGCGACAACTTCGTCGATGCCGATGTGCTGCCCGACCTAACGGCCGAGGACCTGATCGGCTTGGGCGTCACCGCGATCGGTCATCGCCGCAAGCTGTTGGCCGCGATCGCCGCCCTGGGGGTGGAGCCGACGCGTGATTTAGCCCAACCAGCCGCGAGCGCGGCATCTGCTCCCACCTCACTTCCAACAATCGAGGCCGAACGCCGGCAGTTGACCGTGATGTTCTGCGATCTGGTCGGCTCGACCGCGCTCTCGACCCGTCACGACCCGGAGGATTTGCGCGAGCTGATCGGGGATTACCATCGCGCTGTCGCCGAGACGGTCGGCCGCTTCGACGGGTTTGTCGCCAAGTACATGGGCGACGGGGTGATGATCTATTTCGGCTACCCGCAGGCGCATGAGGACGATGCCGAGCGGGCGGTGCGCGCCGGGCTGGCGGTGATCGAGGCGGTCGGCCGATTACCGGCGCGCGAGGATTTGCGCATGCGGCTTGGCATCGCCACCGGGCTCGCGGTGGTCGGCGATCTGATCGGCGAAGGCGCGGCGCAGGAGCGCGGGGTCGTCGGCCAGACGCCAAACCTCGCCGCCCGGCTGCAGGGTTTGGCCGCGCCGAACACACTGGTTATCGCCGCCAGCACACGGCAACAGATCGGCGGGCTGTTCGATCTAGAAGACCTCGGGCCGCAACAACTTGCCGGCTTCGCCGACCCGCAGCGCGCCTGGCGGGTGTTGGGCGAGAGCGGCGCGGTCAGCCGCTTCGAGGCCCTGCGCTCGGGCGGGACGCCGCTCGTCGGTCGCGAGGAGGAAGTCGAGCTGCTGATCCGCCGTTGGCAGCAGACAAAGAGCGGCGAAGGACGGGTGGTGCTGATTTCCGGCGAGCCGGGCATCGGCAAGTCGCGGCTGACGGCGGCGCTGTCCGAACACATCGGCACCGAGCCGCATACCCGCCTGCGCTATTTCTGCTCGCCGCACCACCAGGACAGCGCGCTCTATCCCTTTATATCGCAGCTCGAACGCGCCGCCGGGTTCGCCCGCGACGACACGGCCGAAGCCAAGCTCGGCAAACTGCGGGCGCTGCTCGCGCCGGGCGCGCCGGATGGCGACGATATCGCGCTGGTGAGCGAATTGCTGTCGCTGCCAAGTTGTGCCGCGGACCTCAACCTCAGTCCGCAGCGCAAGCGCGAGAAGCTGTTCGAGGCATTGCTCAACCAGCTCGAAGCGGTGGCGCGCGATCAGCCGGTGCTGATGGTGTTCGAGGACGCCCACTGGATCGATCCCACCTCACGCGAGCTGTTGGATCTGGCCGCCGACCGGGTGCGGCGGCTGCAGGTGCTGCTGGCGATCACCTTTCGTCCCGAGTTCCAGCCGCCCTGGGGCGGGCGCGCCCACGTCACGAGCTTGGCGCTCAACCGGCTCGGCGAGCGCGCCGGCGAGGCGCTGGTGCAAACTCTGGCCGGCAATGGCGGGCTCACCGCCGAAATGGTCGCGGAGATCGTCGAACGGACCGACGGGGTGCCGCTGTTTATAGAGGAGCTGACCAAGGCGGTGCTGGAAAGCGCCGGACAGGGCGACCGTGTTGCCGCGGTGCTCGGAACGGCATCGCAGACGGCGCTGTCGGTGCCGGCGACGTTGCATGCCTCGTTGATGGCGCGGCTCGACCGGCTCGGGCCGGCGGCCAAGGAGATCGCGCAGATCGGCGCGGTGCTCGGCCGCGAGTTCGGCTATGCGCTGATCGAGCCGGTGGCACAGCGTCCCGAGAGAGAGCTGCATGCCGCATTGGATCAGCTCAATGAGGCCGGGTTGCTGTTCTGCCGCGGCGTCCCTCCGCATGCCTCGTACCTGTTCAAACACGCGCTGGTGCAGGACGCGGCATACTCGACCCTGTTGCGCGGCCGGCGGCAGGAATTGCACGCGCGCGTCGTGGTGGCGCTGGAACAGCATTTCGCCGATCTCGTCGAACGTCAGCCTGAATTGCTCGCCCATCACCTGACGGCAGCGGGAGACACAGAAAGAGCCATCGATCAATGGCTCAAGGCCGGACAGCGCGCGGCACGTTCTGCTCATACGGAGGCAATTTCCGATCTTGAGCGCGGCCTCGCCCTGGTCGGTGCATTGCCTGAGGATCGGATGCGGATCGGCCGGGAGGTCGATCTGCGACTGGCATTGGGCTTGTCGTCGATGACGGTGCGGGGGGCCAGTTCACGCGAGACCCTGCAAGCCTACGAGCGAGCCTCCGAACTTGCCGAGATGCGGAGTGACGCACGCCAGTTATTTCAGGCCGTTCATGGGATCTGGCAGACCCATGCGTCGTCCGGTCGGGTGCGAACGGCGCGACCATTTTCGGACCGACTCCTGACGTTGACCGATCTCGGCGCCGATCGCGGGTTGCGACTTCAGGCGCATCACAGCGCCTGGACTACCGACTGGTGGAGCGGCGAGCTGGTGAGCGCGGACCGGCATGCCGAGGCCGGTCGCGATCTCTACGATGCCAAGGAGCATCTTTCGCACCGACACCTGTACGGCGGACACGATCCCGGTGTTTGCGCCCGACAGGTCGGCGCGAATTCGGGATGGCTGCTCGGCTACCCGGACAAGGGGCTTGCGCTCGGCCGCGAAACATTGGAGCTGGCGGGGCGCATCACCCACCCGTTCAGCCTCTACGTGGCGCTCGGCTTTGTTGCGACGCTCCACCTCAACCGTCGTGAGCCGGAACTGGTGCTGCATCTGGTCGACCAAGCCGCCGCCCTCGCCGCCGAGCAACGCTTTGCGGAGCGCGTCCAGAGAGGCCTTTTGCGCGGCACGGCACTAGCCATGCAGGGCGCAACCGACGACGCAGTGCGGTGCCTTCAGGAGGCGCTCGCTCAATTGGATCAGCGCGGCGCGACGCTGTACCGATCCTTCGGGCTCGCTTCGCTCGCCGAAGCGCTGACGCGTCAGGGCGAGCATCGGACGGCGCTTGCGGCGGTAGGGGAAGGCCTCGATACGCTGGCGGCCACCGGTGAGCGCTGGTGGGAAGCCGGCACCGCGTGCACGGGACCGTGCTGATGGCGAAAAATCAGTTTGGTCAGAGCGAGGCTTGCTTCCGGCAAGCGATCCGCATCGCGCAGGCCCAACAAGCAAAATCGTTGGAATTGCGCGCTGCCCGCGATCTGGCCCGGCTGTGGGGCGACCGGGGCCGCCGCGCCGAAGCCCGCGATCTGCTCGCGCCGGTCTACGGCTGGTTCACCGAGGGGTTCGACACCGCCGACTTGGAAGAGGGGAAGGCGCTGCTCGACGAACTAACCTGAGCTGCTGGAGACCCGAAGCGAATGGCTGCTTCCCGATCGACCCAACCATCCGCTGGGGCGCGGTCATGAACGGCGGCTCAGGGTCGAGTTGAGCCGTTGGTTCGGCTCGACAGCGGTCCGTGGTCTCGACGGACTTCGAATGGCTGCACGGGGTAGAGTTGGAATGTGGCGCGGTGGCGTTAGGTCGGGCATGCGTGTTCCCGCCCCTTTCGTCTGGCGGTGCCTTAGTGGCTCGACCATAGCTCCGTTTCCACATCCCGCGCATCGAACCGGACATGCGGATTTCCCAGCATCCGGCTCTCGGACAAGACGGTCACGCCTTCGTCCACGGCACGGCGTGCCCAAGCCGGGTCAGACGCACGAGCCCGAAGGTCTCGTAGAGGTGCGGGAGTGGATAGCTGCCGCCCTTGCTTCGTCTGGTCTTGTGCTTGAAGCGCAACCACCGACGCAACCGCACAGCCGCGTAGTTGTCGAGCGCCCGATACGCGGGGTCCGCAGTCGGGCGATCAACATCAGGATTTCCTGGAACATCTGTCGCGGCACCGCGACCTTGGCGATCTGGAAAGTGACGTACCGGCCGTGGCTGACCACACGACGGGCGACGCCGAAAAACCAAACAATTCCAACACTATGCGCTACCAGCCGGCACTAGGCGGGACGGCCGAGGGCGATCAAGAAGATCGCAGCAGCCTCTCGATCGCTCTTCTTGATTCCGCTCCCGTCCGATTTCCTATTCGCCCGACTGGCTCGGATCGCTCACATGATCTCCGGCTTCCCGCGATAATTGCGGACCTGTCCCGTCACGCAGACGCGCTTTCCCTCATACGTGGTCTCGGGCGTCCCGAATTTCGCCCGATCGTGGCCGAAGATGACAGCGGTGAAGATCTCATGGGGGTATGGCTTCCCGAAGTCGAGGAACGTCGGTTGCGAACGTAAGTGGGCATCGTATTTCGTCGAGGCGACTACGCCGCAGACCGTGGCAGTTGGGCCGATGTGGCTTCTCGCCCGTCGGGGGTTATGGGCGCCGCAACGGTCGCGACAGCCCACAGGCAGAGCCCCGTCGATTGACGGCGCGCGCGGTCGGGACGGCAAAAAATGCCTCCTGCTGGGGCTGGGCGACCTATATACGAGGGCATTTCGACCCTTTCGAAGCAGAGCTGGAAGGCGCGTCCGGTGGCAAAAACATACGGCGGCCGGTGGACGATCGTCAGCACCATTAGTGCCGGGGGCCAGGGTGACGTGTATCGCGTCACTGACAGGACCGGGGAGCTGAGCGGCCAATGGGCGATGAAGAGACTGAGACGGAAAGACCGCGTCGGCCGATTTCGACAAGAGGTCGAAATTTTGCGGCGGTTGCGGCACGAAAATATCATCACGCTCGTCGATGCCCAGGTAGTTGAGGACGGCGGCGATGACGCCAGCTTTCTCGTCATGCCTATAGCAGAGCACGGCGATCTTGATGCGCGCCTGGGTATTTATACGGGGCACATCGACAGCACCATCCAAGTGGCCGCTCAGATCGCCCAGGCGCTTGAACATGCACACGCGGCCGGAGTTGTCCATCGGGACGTGAAGCCGGGGAATATCCTGTTCCCACAGGTCGGCCATAAGGTGTGGGTGGCTGATTTTGGGCTGTCGTTCGACCGGACCGCCCTGCGCAATACTCCCGATGGAGAGATAGTCGGACCGCGCTTTTTCATAGCGCCGGAACTCGACGAAGGTGCCGCGGCGAACGTCACGCCGGCGGCGGATATTTACTCCCTCGGCCAGCTAATCTTCTACATGTTGAGCGGCGGAAGGCGGATTGCGCGCGAGAATGTCTTCGACAACCGCTATGCGGAATTCTTTGCCAAAGGGGCACGCCACAAGTTATTGCGTTTGCTCCTCAGCAAGATGGTCGCACCTCTGGCGACTCGATACACCAAAATGGATGTCGTTATTCGGGAATTGGAACAGATAGCGGATTGGGAGCAGACAGCGATTAGTGGTCTGCTGGATATGAGAGGGCTGGCTGCTACTGGACAGTTACAAAAGCGCGAGGCCGAAGAGATCCAGCGCAGGTTGACGTTCGATGAGGTAAGAACACTGGATATTCAGCGCATCTATAATGTCAGTGCGAGCGTGTCCGCGTGGCTGGTAAGCCTCTTGGAAGAGACGAAAGCGCAGATTGGAGCCGGAGACGTGTTGTTCGTGCGCGTGGAAGCCAACGCGATCAGGGCACCATTGCGTCCTCTGAAAGTGGACACGGGGAACAACACGCTCCTCGAAGAGCAGACTTATGCAGCGATCCAGGTGCGATTGCCGAGTGACCCCCGCCGCAGGACACACGCCCTCCGATTGGTCGTTTGTTCCGAGGTCCAGTACGCGCTTTCAGCGACAGATCCCAATTACCTAGGTACGCCGGGGAACCCTAGAATGGCGGTGTTGCCGTTTTATTACCAGTTTACGGAGTACACCCCGCATCTGAGTAACGAAAGCGGATACATCTTCGGGACACCGACGAAGTATGGCGTTCCAGATCCGATACCAATGTTTGCGGTTCCGCTTCTTAATAGGCAGTTGGTCAGCAACAATTTTCAAGACCGAAATGTGGCAATTGCGCGGTTCAACGCTGCCGATTGGCCGGCCGCACAAGCGGATCTCGCAAAGATGGCGAAGGATGTGCTGAGCCGGATGGTGGAATACATCGAGGCGCAGAGCCGATAAAGCTTGTCGATGACATCATTTCGATTATGGCTCGCCGGGCCTCTGCAGACGTTTCCTTCTCGGGAGCCCTTCGAGACAGACGGGTGCTCGCAAGCGGCGGGATGGGGGAGAAATTTGCAATCCCGATCCCGCGTTATGATAACCGCCCCTCCGTGCCGCTGACGACCATATCCACCTGACGGCTGCCGCTCCCGGAGCAGACGAGGCGAGCTTGCCAGTCAGGAATAGTGATCTCGGCGCCGTAAAGCTCCGCCATTTTGTTGGGATCGGGCTCGACCTGGTGGCCGCACCTGCGGCACCACACGATCAGCCGGACCTTCGCTACCGCGGCGTTCGCGAGCGTCATCGGCGGCCCGCGATACGCGTTCATCCCCGTCGCAGTCGCCGGCCGGGAGGGCGCGTCGTACGCTTTCAGTGGTGGCGGCAGCTCGGGACGGGGCTGCGGCGGATCGAGCTTCGCCAGGATCGCCCTGAGTGTCGCAAGGCGTGGCGAAAGCGGGTAGCGGTCATCATCGATCGTGCGCCGGAGAAGCCGCGCGAGGGCTGCCGTCTCGTTATCGGTAAGATCAAGCGTCATAATCACGTGATATGGGGATCGTTCGACGGGCGGCCGATTGTCTCCTCCGCATTGTTGCGCTGCCCGCGCTCTTTCCCCTCGCGGCGCTTGCCGGTGCCCCGCCCTCGATGCCCGACCCGCAACTGACACCCGGCGCGGTCGCCGACACGGACCCGGCGATCGTCTGCGCACCCGGCTATTCCCGTTCGCATCGTGTTTGGCACGACAAGCTCGGCACGCTCGCCAAGTACGGCATCCCGCCTTCGGAAGCTGGCCAATACGAGGACGACGACAGGGTTCCGATATGCCTCGGCGGCGACAACGGCTCAGCGCTGAACCACTGGCCCGAGCCGTGGGATCAAGCGGAGCGGAAAGATGAGCTGGAGCGGCGCCTATGCCGCGCCGTCTGCGCAGGCGAAATCGCGCTACCGGCTGCACAGGCGATCTTCCTCGGCGATTGGCGCAAGGCGTGTCGTTGATCGGGGACGGGCATGATCTCCGATCTCGACATTTGGCGCGCGGCCCATCTGCTGATCCGCTGGCACGGCGCCGACGCGGAGCTTGAAGCTGCGCGCCTGCAAGATCTGATGCTCGACCGCGGCGATGAACGAGGGCCGAGTACTTTGGGTGCGGATAGGACGGGCGATTGAGGCGATGCGGGCGCCGCCGGCTGGCAAACCGAACTGACCCCGGTGGGTGCGGAGGTACGAATGTCAGCTTTCCCATTGAACGGCCGCTCAGCCTTGGTGGTGGAAACCGCTGTTCATGCCCCATTCCGGACCATTATGCGACCCGACACGGAGCTGCCGCCCGTCGTGTTGGCCGCACCGGAGGGCGGCCCGCCAAAAATTGACAGCGGACGACCTTGAAGCTGGACGAGCATTTGCTCGCTAACCCCGACATCGGCGTCACCCAAATCGTGCGACGGCTCGGCGTCTCGCCGGCGACGCTCTATCGATACATTCCCGCCGCACGAACCGCGAATACCCCGAGCGTTCGAGACTTCAGTTGAACCAAGCCGACCGCCTCGGTGTTTACGTTGCTGCGCGACGCGACGGGCGATTGTGCGCCAGGGTTGCAGCTTTGAGTTGTCGATAAGCGAGGGTAAACCATGAAGATCGTCGTCATCGGCGGCACCGGCCTGATCGGCTCGAAGACCGTCGCCATTCTGCGCCAGGGCGGCCACGAGGTCGTCGCCGGCTCGCCCAAAAGCGGCATCAACAGCATCACCGGCGAGGGGCTCAAAGAGGCCATGGCCGGCGCGCAGGTAGTGATCGACCTCACCAATTCGCCCTCATTTGAAGACAAGGCGGTGCTGGAATTCTTCGAGACTTCCGGGCGCAACCTTCTCCCGGCGGAGGCCGCAGCCGGCGTCCGGCACCACGTCGCGCTATCCATCGTCGGAACCGACCGGAGCGACAATGGCTATTTCCGCGCCAAGGTCGCCCAAGAGAAACTGATCGAGGCCTCCGGCATCCCCCACACCATTATCCGCGCGACCCAGTTCATGGAATTCCTCGGCGGCGTCGCCGCTTCAAGTGCGGATGGAAACATAGTCAGGCTTTCGCCCGGCCTGTTCCAGCCCATCGCGGCGGACGACGTTGCTCCTATCGTCGCCCAGGTGGCGCTCGCCGCGCCACGAAACGGCATCGTCGAGATCGCCGGCCCGGAACGAGCGCCGTTCAACGAAATCGTCGCCCGCTATCTGAAGGCGGTCGGCGACCCGCGTGAGGTCGTGCGCGACCCCGAGGCCCGATACTTCGGCGGCCGGGTTGAGGAGCGTTCGCTCGTGCCGTTGGGCGAAGCGCGCCTCGGCCGCATCGGTCTAGACGAATGGCTCCGCCGCTCACGCGCAGGAGCCTGATCCCGAATCCGCCAACCGAAGGATAGGGGCTCCATGAAACGCATCCTCTGTCCGCTTTGTCGCCACCCTGCCGTTCAGCAGCGTCCTCGCGGATGCGCCGAAGTCGAAGAACGCCAAGGTGACCCTCGTCTACCAGCACGAGCTGCCGAACGTTCCCGGCAAGAGCATCAAGGGCGTGCTCGTCGAATACGGCCCGGGCGGCTACTCGCCTGGTCACACGCATGCCAAGTACGCCTTCATCTACGCGACGGTGCTTGAGGGGGCGATCCGCAGTCAGGTCAACGACGACCTACAAGGCCGGACGGAGCTTCTCCGAGCTGCCCGGCGACCGCGACGGCGTCAGCGCCAATGCCAGCAAGACGAAGCCGGCCAAGCTCCTCGCGGTGTTCGTGGTGGACACGAACGAGACGGAACTGACGATCCCATGCGGGAACTGAGGTTTAATACCTTTCGTGCGGAGATATTGCGTCGCGAGAAAATGCGGGACGCCAATGCACGTTTCCATGTCCTCGTAAACCCGATGTCGCTGCTGAGTGTCCTGCGGAGTTCGGTTCGAGCGCGAGGTCCCTGCAGTGGGGGCGGGCCGCTTCGGGCCGCCGCGTCCGAGCCAGCAGATCGGCGCTTACAGCGTGATAGGAGGAAGTTCTCCAACTTCGGCGATGGAAGCCGTTCAACTCCGCACAGGGATCGCGCCATTGGCGGCGCTGAGCGGATAGTGGTTCGTGGCGGCGGACGTCGATTGAAAGCGGTCGTTCACTGGCCGAAGCCAAGACACAGACGTTGCGGCCATTTCAGCGCTGCCGCTGGTAGGCCGGAAGGCAGAAGGATATCATCGTCGACGAGGAGTTGCCGCTCCTCGGAGCCGAGGATCACCGCATGGACGTAGCGGCGTGGCTGCGTGGTCTTGGTCTTGAGCGTTACGAGCAAGCGTTCCGCGATAACGAGATCGATTGGGAGGTACTGCGGAAGCTCACTTCGGACGACCTCAGGGACATCGGCGTTGCAGCGGTCGGCCACCGGCGCAAGCTCCTCGATGCCATTGCCGCGCTCGGCGCCGCGGTACCCGCCGCCGTGACGGCGGCATCCGGCGATGCGCCGGCACCAGCCGAGGCCGAGCGGCGGCAGCTGACGGTGATGTTCTGCGATCTGGTCGGCTCGACGGCGCTGTCGGCGCGGCTCGATCCGGAGGATCTGCGCGCGGTCATCGGCGCCTATCACCGCTGCGTTGCCAAGGTGATCGGGCGCGGCGGCGGGTTTGTCGCCAAATACATGGGCGACGGTGTGCTCGCCTATTTCGGCTATCCGCGGGCCGACGAGCATGATGCCGAGCGTGCGGTGCGCACGGCATTGAAGCTGGTCGATAACGTGGCCGGGCTCGACACCGTCGCGGCGGCGCCCTTACAGGTGCGGGTCGGCATCGCCACCGGGCTGGTGGTCGTCGGCGACCTGATCGGCCAGGGGGCGGCGCAGGAGCAGGCGGTGGTCGGCGAGACGCCAAACCTGGCGGCGCGATTGCAGACGCTGGCCGAGCCCGGCACGGTAGTGATCGGGCCGCGCACTCTGCGGCTGACCGGTGGACTGTTCGACTACGCCGATCTCGGGGCGGTCGAGATCAAGGGATTGACCGCGCCGGTCGTCGCTTCACGGGTATTGCGCGAGAGCGGGGCCGAGAGCCGCTTCGAGGCGCGCCACGGGCCGGATTTGACACCGCTCGTTGGCCGCGACGAAGAGATGGCGATGCTGGAGCGGCGCTGGCAGCAGGCCCGGAGCGGCGAGGGCTCTGTCGTGCTGGTGTCGGGCGAGCCGGGCATCGGCAAGTCGCGCCTCGTCCAAACCCTGTTCGAGCGGCTAAGCGGCGAGCCGCATATCCGGCTGCGTCTGTTCTGCTCGCCGCACCACCGGGATAGCTCGCTTTACCCGACGATTACTCAGCTCGAACGGGCGGCCGGGTTCCGGCGCGAGGACATCGACCGAGAAGCGGCTCGACAAGCTGGAGGCAGTGCTTGCTCAGGCGACCGGCGATCTCGACGAGGCCGCCCCGCTACTCGCGGCATTGCTCTCGCTTCCTATCGGCGACCGCTACCCGCCGCTCAACCTGACGCCGCAGAGGCAAAAGGAGCGAACATTGCGGGCGCTGGTGGCGCAGGTCGAGGGGCTCGGGGCGCGGCAGCCGGTGCTGATGCTGTTCGAGGATGCGCATTGGAGCGATCCGACCTCGCTCGAACTGCTGGACGTGATCATCGACCGAGTGCCCGCGCTGACGCTCCTGTTGATCGTCACGTTCCGCCCGGAGTTCACCCCACCCTGGACCGGCCGCCCGCATGTCACCTCGCGCGGTCTCAATCGCCTGCCGCCGCGCCAGCGGGCCGAGATGATCTCGGGCGTGACCGGCGGCAAGGCCCTGCCCGAGGAGATAGCCGCGCAGATCATCGACCGCACCGATGGGGTGCCGCTCTTCGTCGAGGAGCTGACCAAGGCGGTGGTCGAGAGCGGCATGCTGACGGATTCCGGCGACCAGTATACCGCGGCGGCGACAGTGCCAGCGCTGGCGATCCCGGCGAGTCTGCATGCCTCGCTGTTGGCCCGGCTCGACCGTCTGGCGCCGGTGCGGGAGGTGGCGCAGATCGGGGCGGCGCTCGGGCGACAGTTCTCGCACGAGCTGATCGGCGCGGTGGCTTCGATGCCGCCGGCGCAGCTGGACGACGCGTTGGCTCAGCTGGTCAGCGCCGAGTTGATCTACCGCCGCGGTACCCCGCCCGACGCCGAATACACCTTCAAGCACGCGCTGGTGCAGGATACCGCCTACAGCACCTTGTTGCGCGACCGGCGCCGGCAGCTTCATGCCCGCATCGCCGCCACCCTCGAAACCCGGTTCCCGGAGATCGTCGCGGCCCAGCCGGCGCTGCTCGCCCACCACTGCGAGGAAGCGGGTCTGACGGAAAAGGCGGTCGACTATTGGCTCGCCGCCGGCCGGCAGGCCTGGGGGCGCGCCATGCTCGCGGAAGCGGTGGCATTGCTCCGCCGCGGGCTGGCCCTGGTTCCCCGCCTGTCCGACAGCGATTGGCGCCGGGAGCGAGAGTTCGACCTGCTGATCGCGCTCCATCAAGCGCTCATCGCGAGCCGGGGCTGGGGTGTGCCCGAGGTGGCCGAGGTACACTCCCGGGCACGCGTGCTCGCGACGATGCTGAACCGGCCGCGCGCGCTGGTGTTCGCCACGTGGGGCCAGTGGCAGGGGCACTGGGCTCCAGCCGAGCTGAAGCCGATGCACCGGCTCGCTCAGGAGCTGCGAGAGCTGGGCGAAGCCGCTAGCGACACCTTCACCCAAGTCCTGGGGTGCGTAGCTAGCGGGCTAACATGCTTCAACGTCGGGGAGTTTGCCGCGGGTCGGGCACATCTGGACACGGCCCTTGCCCTTTACGATCCGGCGGATCGTCCTTTCTACGCCGACTTGCTGCCTAACGATGCGCGCGTCATGACACGGACGTATTCAGCTTGGGTGCTCGCGTGCCTCGGACATCTCGATCAAGCGTTTTTCCAGCGTGACGCGGCACTGGACGAGGCGCGCCGGCTCTCCCATCCCCTCACTATGGCCTACGCGTTAGCCTCCGCCTGGTGGCCGGGCTGGTTCGCGAGCTTGGAACCTGCATCGCTGTTGCAGGTCGCCGATGAACAGCTGGCGCTCGCCACCGAGCATGGCCTCGGGTTCATCCGGGCGATGGCTCTCTTCTGGCGCGGATGGTGTCTGGCGGCATTGGGGCGCTGTGACGAGGGAATTTCGCTCATCACCGCTGGCATCGCCAGCTGGGACGAGATTGGAATGATAATCTGGAGGCCGTGCGTTCTGACGCTTCTCGGCGACGCCTGCCGGATGGCCGGACAGCGGGAAGCCGCGCTCGAACACGCGGTCGCGGCGCGGCGCCTGGCCGAGGAAACAGGGGATCGGTTTTATCAGGCCGAGACGCTGCGGCTGCACGGGGATGTGCTGATGGCGATGGGGGATGCGGCGGCAGCCGAGGCCAGCTATCGCGAGGCAACTGCGCTCGCGCAGCAGCAGAGCGCCAGGCTCTGGGAATTGCGCGCCGCGACCAGCTTAGCCCGGCTGTGGAGCGACCAAAGCAAGCGCACCGAGGCCCACGGCCTGCTGGCGCCCGTCTACGGCTGGTTCACCGAGGGCTTCGGCACGCCGGTTCTGGAAGAGGCGAAGGCGTTGCTCGCCGAACTGACATGAGCTGGTCCGCCAGCATGACCAAAAGTCTGAGGCGGATGACCGCTTCGCCAGCAAGCCGACGATCCGCTGGCGCGAGCATGAAGGTCTCAAATGGGTCGACTGCGGCGGTTCGGCCGAGGCTAGCCGTCTGCCCGGTACCGGTTGTGCAGTTTGACCGGCGATGTCGGGTTGCGGCCCTACCGAACCAGCTAGGCCGCAACCTCTTATTATCAGCAGCTTGTGGGGTGTCCCAAGCGTCCCCGTTGGCGGCTACCGGCACGGGCGTCGTCCGGAGGTGAGATCGCGCGGCCGGAACCTTTCTCCCGAGAAATAGATATCGGCATGGTATTCATGCGCTTGACGCGCACATTCACGGCAAACTCGCTTTACCGCTGTCATCAGGTTGAACCGATGAGCCGAACACCTCGTACACCGATCGGTCTTCTCGCCATCATGGGGATCGGAGTTGCTCTGTGCGCGGCAAGCGCCCAGGCGAATGACAAGCTCCTCGAAGAGACGGTTGAATTCACCGGAACGGTGCTCTTCCTGCAGAGCCACGTCCCTGCGCTGGTGATCGGAGTTGTGCGCGACGGCAAGACTGCCGTTTTTGGCTTCGGCGAAACCTCAGATGGATCGAGCAAGCCGCCCGACCGACACACGATGCTTCGCGTCGGCTCGTTGACCAAAGCATTTACCGGACAGGTTCTTGCCAGCCTCGTGGCGGACGGGACGGTCAAATTTACCGACCGGCTGCAGGATCGCATCGGCTGGAACGTCACGATCCTCAGCCGCGACGGGCATCAGATAACATTGATAGATTTGGTGACACATTCGTCGGGCCTTCCGAGAGAGGTCGAGCGCAGACCGGGCCCACCCGATGACCCTTTCTCAACCCTCACGCCGGAAGCCTACCGTAAGGCACTGGCGTCCGATCCGTTGGTCTTCGCGCCGGGCACCGGTGCGATTTATTCCAATTTCGGATTTGACGTACTTTCGGCTGCACTGTCGCACGCCGCAGGCAAGCCGTATGACGCCCTGCTCAAGGAGCGCGTCCTCGGCGCGGTCGGCCTGAACGACACGGTGCTTGCGCTGCGTCCGGGCGATCACGCTCGTCTCCTCCAGGGTCACAATTTCGATGGGAAGCCGCTGCCCGACGTGAAGACGCCGCTGATCGCTGGGGGCGCCAGCGGAATTTATTCGACTCCTGAAGACATCCTACGCTGGTTGTCTTGGCACCTCGATCGTTTTGCGTCGAAAGCGGCGGAGGTTCGGCTCCTCGATCACACCGCGTATCTTCAGCGCGATGGCCTCAATCCGGTTTACGGCTTCGACGAATCCGGTCACATGGATGCTCTCGGTCCTGGTTGGGTCATCATGGAGCCGCACGGGGACCTGCCGCTAATATTGCAAAAGGCCGGCGGCCTACAGGGTATATTCTGCTACACGGCTTTCGCGCCGACGCGCAGGATTGGCGCCTTCGTCGCCATCAACAAATTCGACTTCGGTGCGGCCATGGCAATGGCAGGCGTCGTCAACCATCTGATCGGAGAACTCGCCCCGCGCTGAGCCGAATGCGGCGTGCTGGACCTCGATCTCGGTTTCGGTGCGGTGATTTCCGCAAGAGGTCCGGATTGCTGGAAGGCCCGAAATGGGTCGGAAGGCGAAGCTCGAACATGCGGCTTGTATGGCGGCCCTCCGAGAAAGGATCATGGCCACGGGCGAGAGGGTCGAGGGCATCGTCGCGATTCGATGTCGGCTACAGCCTGGAGGCCGGCGCGGGCTCTGGCTCAAGATCAAAATTCCTCAACCGCGAGAAATCCGTCGCGCCGTCCCGCTAACGACCATATCGATCGCGCCATTCGAGGACGGTCGTCTCGGCACCGTATCGCTCCGCCATGTCGCCGGGGGCGGGCTCGACCTGACGGCCGCAGTCTCGACACCAGACAATCAACCGGACCCCCGCCTTGGCGGCGTTGCCGAGCGTCATCGGCGAGCCGTTGTATTTCATCCCGGTTGCTCGCACATTCCCCGGTGATTCATCGCAGTTGTCCTACTCAGCGCGAAACTCGCCAGCCTCCTCACGGGGAGAGTGGCAAAACCGAGACGTGTAAAAGGGCTCAATTGCCGGAAACCACCAATACCAGGGCTTTCTTCTCCGGTGGATAAGCCGTCAATTCAGCGTCTCAGATTTAGCAATGGATCGTCACGCAATTCAATCTACACCGTATTTCCTTTCGGGTAGAGGATATCCACATTTTCGTGGATAACTCTGTTGAGAAGTGTCATCACTCATCATCCAAAATCCAATCGACATTGATGTTTCTGACTGCCGCCTAAAATTTGGGCATAAGGGCTAACACATTGAATGAACGATGTTTTTCTTATAATTGATCATTTCTCCCGTAAACCGGGCCGCTGTCGCACGATGGTCATATGTGATGTGAGCAAATAGCTACCCTTGCGTGCATCGAGAATCTGCGGTGCGGGTCTCTTGCTAGAGCCCTCACCCGGCAATACCGCTTCGGGTCCCTAGCGAAGCTCGAACCGCCCAACCCTAGGATCGCCCTTAGGGGTAGCCGCCGTGGCGGTAGTGGATAGGAGCCGTTGTCGATCGCGTGCTTCAGGTGTTTGACAAGGGCCTGCGTCTCATCACCGCTGAGGTCGAGCAGCATGATCGCGTGATATGGTGCTTCGATCGGCCGTTGAAGGCTGTCTCATGCTCTCTGGTCTCTGCGCCGAATTCCTCGACCGGGCCGACTACCTGCTGACGCTGGCTCGGTTGACCGTCCTCGATTGGCTTGCCGGGCCGGCGGCCGAAACCCCGACCGATCGCGCCATCCGGGAAGAAGGCGAGCGGCTACGCAGGGCGCTTCCCGAAATCGATTTCAACCACCCGAAGCCGCTTCGTCGAACTCCGCCGCCAAAGATGGCGAAGCCGCGATGATCTCCGACCTCGATATCTGGCGTGCTGCCACTCTGCTGATCCGAAAGCATGGTGCCGACGCCGAGCTTGAAGCGGCAAAGCGCGCCGATCTGATGCTCGATCGCGGCGACGACGAGGGCCGGCTCCTATGGAGGCGGATTAGGCGGGCGATCGAGGCGCTACAGGCACCGCCCTCCGGCAAGCCGCATTAGCAATCCCGACGAACATATCGCCGCGACCAATTTCATTTAGATCGTCAGGAAAAAATTACGGGGGGAACTGGCCGCGAATGTCGAGAATCACTGCCCGTGAGATACAAGGGTGAACCCCGAGCAGCGGCGCACCCCGAGATCTACCGAGGCGATGCTGCCCTTGTGCACTGTGACCCGAGCATGATGAAGCTCCCCTACATGCCAACCGCCGTTGTCTTCGACATGGACGGTCTGCTCTTCGATACTGAAACGCTCTACCAAGAGGCGGCCCTGGCAGCAGCGGCAGAGGGCGGGCACGATGCGACCTCGGGTATCGTCAACCGCACGATAGGTCTACCGTGGCCCCAAGGTCGGAGCCTACTCCTGGGCCATTTTGGCGATGCCTTCCCGGCGGATGAATTCGTGGCGGCATGGGTGCGGCACTTCGATCTAATTGCGTCAACGCGGCTATCGTTGAAGCCCGGCGCGATCGAATTGCTCGATACGTTGGACAACTTGCGGCTCCCTCGGGCCATCGCTACGTCCTCGGCTCTCCATACCGTTTACCACCATCTGACAGCCCATAATCTGGTCGGGCGATTCCACGAGATTGTCGGACATGGAGACTACAGGGCTGGCAAACCTGCACCCGACCCCTTCCTGAAAGCTGCGGAACGGCTAGGCGTCGAGCCTCGGTTATGTCTGGCCTTGGAGGATTCCCATAATGGGGTCCGCTCCGCGTCCTCCGCCGGCATGATGACCATAATGGTGCCGGATCTTCTGGAACCAACGGACGAAATTCGAGGTCTCTGCACCTTCGTTGCCTGTGATCTGCATGAGGTCCGCCGCTTGATTTTGGGCCGCTCGATCAGGTTAAGACTGCCTAGCGAGAGCCCCGACTGTCGCACTCATGCTTGTGATCCGCGTTCGATCGGCAATGGGCGGGGTCGGCAGAGGTCCAGATCTGTTTGCCGCGTTTCCACGAGCGGAGCCATTATGATGTTTGCAGAATTTTCGGCCAGGGCTGCGGCATCAGGACGGAGTGCATGAAAATCCCACAAACCGGCGGCTGTCAGTGCGGCAAGATCCGCTACGAGATCACCGAGGCTCCGCAGTTGGTCTACACGTGCCACTGCATCGATTGCCAACGCCTGACGAGCAGTGCGTTCAGCATCGGTGTCGTCGTTCCCGAGAAGGGGCTCCGCCTCAGCGGCATCGAGCCGCGTCAGCTACAACGGACCGCCGACAGCGGGCGCATCAGCATCCGATTGGTTTGCCCCGAGTGTGGCACCTGGATTTGTGGGATGCGAAGGGATGGGATGCATCGGGTGCGGGCCGGCACCCTGGACGATACGTCTTGGCTGCGGCCGACAAGGCACATCTGGACCCGCAGCAAGCAGCCCTGGATCACGTTCGCCGAGGGCGATGAGGTCTTCGCGAAACAGCCTCCCGCATAGACCTTCGCGTTCTACCTCCCGGTCGAGTTGCTCAGGGAAGGCCGGTCCGGTCTTTGGGACGGGCGGAACCCGACAAGGATGGTTGGCGGATCGACGTTATGCATATGGAGATCCTATCCGCCGCCTGGGATTAGCCGGTTCGTCCTTTATCAGCAGCGAACGGAGAACCAGAGGCCCAATGAACCGCTATCCACGTGCGCCGTGACAAGGCGGCGCTTTTCCAGCGGGTGCAAGCCCCGCCCGGCGACCGCTCCAGCCGGAAGCAGCCGGAGCAGGCATGGAGGAGACGAAATGTCTGAAGCCTTCGGATAACGGTCACGGTTTTGGTGACCGCGCGAGTGTGCAGGCCGCAACGTGAGTAAACGCCGAGCAATCCTCGAAAAGGTCGATGTGCAGGCCGACCCGATAGTGGTTTCGGGGAAGGCTGATACGGATGGGCGAGTTTGAGCGAGGAGTAGGCCCATCTGCTGCACCGGGGTAGTGGCGGCAGCATGTACACAAGGAAAGCGTGCGCAACACGGGAAGCCCCAATGCGTGATCAGGGATGATCAACCGGACGCCCGCGAGGGACAGGCCGGGCGCAATGGGGTGGCGGAGAGGCCCGTAGTACCGGTGAAGCCGGGTAATGCCGGTGGAGGGAAGGGGCCTTGGTTCAAGACAGACGCAGGAAGTAGTGAGGGACCTGGAGATTGGGCAACCTATCAACTCCGAAGAGTGTTCAGAAGCTGCAGAGGGCGTCACACGCGAAAGCGAAGGCAGAAGCCGGCTATCGCTTCTATGCCCTGTACGACAAGATCAGCCGCGACGACATTCTGGCGCATGCCTATGCCCAGTGCCGCGCCAACAAGGGGGCGCCGGGAATAGACGGTCAGGACTTTGCGGACATCGAGGCCTATGGGGTCGAACGGTGGCTGGCTGAACTGGCGCTTGCGCTCAGGCAGGAGAGCTACCGGCCGGAGCCAATCAGACGAGTGTTTATACCGAAGGCCAACGGCAAACTCAGGCCGCTGGGCATCTCGACGGTGCGGGATCGGGTCTGCATGACCGCAGCGATGCTGGTGCTGGAGCCGATCTTCGAAGCCGATCTTCCGCCGGAAATCTACGCCTATCGCGCTGGGCGCAACGCCCAGCAGGCAGTCGTCGAGGTGGAGGAGCGGCTGTTCCGTGGCCACCCGGAAGTCGTCGACGCCGACCTCGCGGACTACTTCGGGAGCATTCCGCATACCGACCTCCTAAAGTCGGTGGCGCGCCGGATCGTTGACCGGCGCGTGCTGCATCTGATCAAGATGTGGCTGGACTGCCCCGTGGAAGAAACCGACCAACGGGGCCGGACAACACGCACGACCGAGGCGCGAGACCACCGGCGCGGCATTCCGCAGGGCTCGCCCCTCTCACCACTACTGGCGAACCTCTACATGCGCCGGTTCGTGTTGGGCTGGAAGAAGTTCGGCCTTGAGCGAAGCCTCGGCACTCGCCTCGTCACCTATGCGGACGACCTTGTGATCCTGTGCCGAAGGGGCAGCGCGGAGACTGCGCTGCATCACCTGCGCGCGATCATGGGCAAGCTGAAGCTGACAGTGAACGAGGAGAAGACACGGATCTGCAAGGTTCCGGACGGGGAGTTTGACTTCCTGGGTTATACGTTCGGGCGGATGTATTCTCCGAGAACCGGCCAGGCTCGCCTGGGACAGCGGCCATCGAAGAAGAGCATCAAGCGTGTGGTCGACAAGGTCCATGCGCTGACCGTCCGAGCACATACCTGGCAAGAAACCACAGAGCTGGTGGGTAAGTTGAACCGCACCCTTCGCGGATGGGCGAACTACTTCTCGGTAGGCACCGTCAATCCGGCGTATCGGGCGCTCGACAACTACACGGCTGTGCGGTTGCGTCGGTGGTTGCGCTTCAAGCACAAGACCAGACGATGTAAGGGCGGCAGCTATCCCCTCTCGCACCTCTACGAGACCCTCGGGCTCGTGCGTCTGACCCGGCTTGGGCACGACGTGCCGTGGACGAAGGCGTGAGGTCTTGTCCGAGAGCCGGATGCAGGGAAATCCGCATGTCCGGTTCGATGAGCGGGATGTGGAAACGGAGCTATGGTCGAGCCACTAAGGCACCGCCAAACGAAAGAGGCGGCAACACGCATGCCTGACCTAAGGCCACCGCGCCACATTCCGACTCTACTCTTGTCAGCCAACAGATCGCGCCTCCGTGTCGAGAAATTTGTGATCGCAAAGATCGCGGCGAACGCAATGGATTGATCTGGCGGGCGTAAGTTCTGCCTTACGCTGCTTTTTGATCGCGGTCCTCAGCGGTCATCGAGACCTCGCTGTTACCTCTGATGTACCATTCAAACATCGGGCACAACAGGGCGTTGCAATTACAGCGAACGACTCCCCTGACATCAGGGAACCAGCAACGTCCGAGCGAACAAAATAAATCGTGGCTAACTCAGCTAAACACTTTCTGCCGGCTCCAACTCGTCATATATGGATACGGAAATCTCCTTGGGATGTCGCCATGAACTCCATCGAAAGCGGTACGCAACTGACGGCGAAGATCGTCAGAAAATATGTTGGCCACCACAAGCTGGCAGTGAATCAACTGTCTGATCTCATCGCCAGTATACATCAGGCAATCGGGCAGTTGGGCCGCCCGGCCGCGCCGGAAGAGGTCCGGACTCCTGCGGTATCTGTGCGGCGATCTGTT
Organism: uncultured Alphaproteobacteria bacterium; assembly: GCA_963772295.1. Lineage (GTDB taxonomy): Bacteria > Pseudomonadota > Alphaproteobacteria > ATCC43930 > CGMCC-115725 > AP-15. Next base: position 199,980 of record CAVYWO010000011.1, on the reverse strand, counting down.
CAGAATGACCTCGTGATCTGCTTGAATTGTGGCTACAGGGGAAAGACGCTACGTCGTCATATTCGGGTTCGGCACGGGTTGAGCCGAGACGAATACCGGAAGCAGTGGGGACTCAAGAGCAGTCATCCGCTCACGGCCCCAGCGTATTCGGAGCGGCGGTCGGCAATGGCGAAGGGATTAGGGCTCGGACGCAGGGCTCCGACCGAGACGGCTCCGCCAGAGACGCCAGCCCAGGCACCGGCTCCGGTCGAGGCCGAGGCTAAGCCCGCTCCGCGACGGGGAGCCCGTCGTGAGCCGAAATCTGCGGCTGTTGTGAGCAACCCGGTCGTCGAGGCTAAGCCGACGAGGACCCGCCGATCGCGTCGGGTTGCTCAGCCAGAGAAGAACGTTTCGCCGACCGTAGAACCGTAACCCCAGGACGGTGCGGGTGCGGGCGAGGACGCTGAATTGGTGGCGAGAGGCGATCCTCGGGGGGCGCACGCGTGGTCGGAGACATTCGTGCTGATGGTGCGGAACCCAGGGGAACCGGACTATTCGAGCCGGGTTCTGCGACCCATACCCCTCGACAAAGGAGAGCACGACGCGAGGCAACGGATTGGTTAGGGCCACATTTGAGGTACGCGCGGGGCTCCGGCCGCTCGTGCTGACTGACCAGCTTAGTGAAGCGCAGTCGGCCGCACGGGCAGTTGCAAGCGCCGGGGAGGCAGCTCGTCGACCGTGACACCGGCAAGTTGATCGAGCGATACCCGCCGCAGAAATCCAGACCAGAGTAGGCCGCGACGACTCCGATTTAGATCAGCGCGGACCGGGCGTGTCTCGCCCTTACCCTCCTGATGAATCGGGACGGTCCGGCTAGGGACACAACGGGATACCCGAATGGTTTAGAGGGTCACGACGGCATCGATCTGCCGCTGGGACTAGTCTGGTGCCAGCCGCCTGAGCCACTCTCCGAGCTTCGACCATCGCCGCCGCGTCCGCTTCCCCTTGACAGCGATCGCCAGCGCCTTGCGTTGACCGAGGAGTACGACCAGGCGCTTGCCGCGGGTCACGCCGGTATAGACCAGATTTCGCTGTAGCATTGGGAAGTGCTGTGTGGTTAGCGGGATGACCACCGCTGGATATTCCGAGCCCTGGCTCTTGTGGATCGTCGTCGCGTAAGCGAGCACCAGTTCGTCAAGCTCGCCGAAGCCGTAGGTAATTTTGCGGTTGTCGAACACGACTACGACTTCGCCTTCCTCCACATCGATGCGTGAGACGATCCCGAGGTCGCCGTTGTAGACCTCCTTATCGTAATTGTTCTCCACCTGCATAACCTTGTCGCCTGGGCAGAAGGTCCAGCCGAAACGCTCGATGCGGATCTCGCCCGGCGGGTTCAGCACCTTTTGCAGTTCGATATTGAGCGAACGAGCACCGAGGCCGCCCCTGTTCATAGGACAGAGCACCTGAATGTCGCGGATCGGATCGAGCCCGAAGCGCTTTGGGACGCGCTCCTGGACGATTGCCAGCAGCTTGCGCACGCTTTCATCGGCGTCGGCCGCGTCGACAAAGTAGAAGTCGGCACCCTCGACAGGGGCGAGATCGGGCATCAAGCCCTGGTTGATGCGATGGGCGTTGGTGATGATTCGGCTCTCGGCAGCCTGGCGGAAAACCTCGGTCAAGCGAACCACCGGCAGGGCACCCGAGGCGATGATGTCGGCCAGCACCTGCCCTGGTCCGACCGAGGGGAGTTGATCGACATCGCCGACGAGAAGCAGCGCTGCCTGCTTCGGTAGGGCACGCAGCAGAGACCGCATAAGCGGCACGTCGACCATCGAGGTCTCATCGACGACGAGCAGATCACAATCGAGCGGTGCCTCCTCGGTACGCCGGAACTGGCCCGTCCGAGGGTCGGTCTCCAGCAAGCGATGGATCGTCTTCGCCTCGATCTCGGTACTGTCGGTCAGGCGTTTGGCGGCGCGGCCAGTCGGTGCACAGAGCGCGATCGATACGGTCTTCGCGAGCAGGATCTTGAGGATCGAGTTGACCAGCGTTGTCTTGCCGACACCTGGACCGCCGGTTATCACCAGCACTTTGGAACCGAGCGCGATACGGACGGCCTCGCTCTGGGTTTCAGCGAGCGCCAGCTTCGTTCGCTTCTCGACCCATGGGATCGCCTTGTCGGCATCGATCATCGGCCAAGGGGGCTTTCCTACGGCCAGCGCCTTTAGCCTCTCGGCAATCTCCCGTTCGGCTCGATATAGGCCGGCAAGGAACACGCCGCACCGGCCATCGAGATCGTCGGCGATGACGGTGCCTTCCTGCAATTCGAGGTCGAGCGCCGTGTCGATAAGCCCCGCCGGTACTTCGAGTAATGCCTGTGCGAGGACGAAAAGTTCCTCGTGCGGCAAGCCGCAATGCCCCTCATCCATCGCCTCGGCGAGCGCAAAGGAAATCCCGGCACGCACTCGGATCGGCGCGGTCTTTTCGATGCCGAGCTTGGCCGCGATCTGATCCGCCGTGCGAAAACCGATGCCGCGGATGTCGCGGGCCAAGCGGTAGGGGTTATCCGAGATGACTTGAATGGCGTCGCCGCCATAGGTCTTGTAGATGCGCACCGCCCGCGAGGTGCCGACGCCATTGCTGTGCAGGAACAGCATGATCTCCCGGATCACCTTCTGCTCGGCCCAACCCGCAACGATCCGCTCCGCTCGTTTCGGTCCGATGCCGGTCACCTCGCGCAGCCGGCTCGGCTCCTGCGCGATGACGTCGAACACGGCTTCGCCAAAGGCCCGCACGAGCTTCTTCGCATAGACCGGCCCAATGCCCCGAATCATGCCCGAACCGAGATATTTCTCGATCCCCTCGACCGTCGTCGGCGGCATGGTCTTGAGGAACGAGGCCCTAAATTGGAGGCCGTGGGTGCGGTCGTTGACCCAGGCACCGCTTGCCTGTACGAACTCGCCGGCCGAAATCATCCCGGCGTGGCCGAGGACGGTGATGAGGTCGCGCTGGCCACGGGCCTTCACTTGCAAAACGCAGAAACCGTTTTCCTCGTTGTGGAATGTGACGCGCTCGACGAGCCCGGCCAGGGGCTCAGTTGTTGGCGCGATCGCTCTCGGTGCTTGCGGCATCACGGTATGATGGCGCTTCAGATGCTGGGCCGCTACCGGGATCGAGCCGAGTTCAGGTGCGACCAGTGGAGACCCCGAAGGCGCGGGAAGGGTCGGGGTCTTTTGTGGCGGAGCGGAACCGCTGGGGGTGGTAGCGGAGCGACGTGCCACCTAATGGAGATCCTAAACCGCCGCTCAGAATCCCACCGGTTCTGGTATTTTGCTGTTCGAAGCCGCGATCGTGGCCACAGATGTCAAGCGGAACCAGATCGGGTCCGGCTACCTCGAAAGTGGGTCGGTCGCGGCGGCGTAGAGTCACTCACATGCCCGAGGCCGGACTGGATAGCCTTCTCATATATGGCTTCACTGCAATGTCAGCCCATTTTTTGATATCGCTTGGCCAGACACTATTTCATAGATATCTCGGCCATGGCCGCCTCGGCGGAAGATTTTTCAAGAACCATATCCAATTTCACCACGACCATTATGCCGGAGATCACGTCGTTTCCACCTATTATCTCGATAGCAGAGACAATAATACGCTGTTCTTTCTGACGCCGATCGCCCTGCTCGTCGTTATGAGTTATTTTGTCCTGAGGTTGGACTTGTTCATGGTCAGCCTCACAGCAATGTTGGCGTCATTCTGTGGCCATTATTATATCGACAACCAATATCATGTTGCGGGATCATGGCTTAGCCGCTTTTCGTGGTTTCGGCAAAAGCAGCATCTCCATTTCATCCACCACCGCCATGGGGACTGCAATTTCGCGGTGATCGATTTCTTTTGGGACCGGCTCCTCGGCACCTATTGCGGCATCGAGACGACTAGGCAGCCCGCCATCCCGACACGGTGAAAAGAGCATTTGGAGGATCGGCATATCGGGTCGAGCCTTCTCGCCTCGCTCTCGATACCGCGGCGCCCACGAGTTCTCGTCGCATCGCCTGGCGGTTGTTCTAAACCCGCCGAAGTGGTGCGTTCCTCGCCAGGAATGCTTCGGCCTACGGAACCAGGTGCCGCGGTCGCCGCGAAAATCCGGTTGCGAGGAGCTTCTCGCCTACCTCCTGGTGGTATGGGACCCGTCAACGGTCGACGCCCCCCTTTTATATGCCCTCACCACGAAGCTGCACTTCTCGGGGGAGCCGCGCTCATGGGACCCGCGAGCCTCGCTTGGGCTACGAGAGATGGATCGTTCCATCGAATAGGGGACCCGTTTTCCATACGACTACCCCGGTTTTTCGACGAAATGACCTTCGAGCAATCGCTCCGAGCGGCGATCAAATCAGCATCACGAGTTTGCGCTGAGCTTCCGCGTCGGCCTCGATATACCTCGCGGTCGTCCCGAGGCTCGCATGACCCGCAAGCGCCTGGATGTCTCGCAAACTGCCGCCGACCTCGCCGATTTTCCTGGCGGCGCGGGTGATGAAACTTCTCCTGCCGGAATGGCTTGAGCAGCCGACCATGCCGAGACCGGAGTACAGCCGGTGAAACCAGACGACGACCGCAGCCGCCGACAGGCCCCGGTCGCGCTCGCTATGGATGAGCGGCAAATCGGGTCGAACCTTCTCGCCTCGCTCTTGGTGCAGCTTGATCAGCGCAGCCTTGAGATCCGGGTGTATGGGAATATGGCGACCGCCGCCTTTGCCCTTGGACGCCCTGTTCTCCAGCGCGATCACATCGGCGATTTCGCCCTCGGCATCGGTGACCATCGCCCAGGTGACCAAGGCGATCTCCTTCGCCCGCAGGCCAGCTTTGATTGAGAGGAGAAACGTGACCCGATCCCGGAGCGGGTAGCGCCGGGCATCGAGTTCCGCGAGGATGGCTCGAACTTGCTTGTCAGTGAGAATTTTCGCCTGCTTGCCGAGTGCCACCGGACCTCCATAAAAGTGATACGGATTTGATCGTCGGGCTCGATTATATTATCAGTTAAATAACAGATCAACCAAAAGCATCGTTAAGAGGCGCAGATTTCCTGGACTGATAAGAGAATAACAATTCTCTTACAGCGGCGAAGCGAAGGGAGACTGAGCATCGTTGGGGCCACCATTGCGACAGACGACGACGGCAGAGGTGTGCCTTGATCACGGAAAAGCGGCGAGTTCTGGATTCGCGGAGGGCAGCCCGGCGGGTTCGGGTACCAACAGAGCCGGTCGTGCTCGAATTCCGTTGCAGTAGAACCTCCAGGGACGGAGGATCAGGATCAACAGCCCCGAAGTCCGGGGAATGTCGGATCGAACACGGACGGGAGGCGCGGGAATGAAGATCGAAGGCGGCTGCCTTTGCGGAGCGGTGCGCTATAGCGGCGAGGCGGAGCCGGTCTTCGCGGGCGTGTGCCACTGCCGCGATTGCCAGAAGTTCACCGGCAGCGCGTTCGGCGCGATGGTCGTCGTGCCGAAGGAAGCGCTGACGATCGACGGCGCACTAAAAACCTTCACCAGCCTCGGCGGCAGCGGCAAGCCGATCTTGCGCCATTTCTGCCCCGAATGCGGCTCGTCGATTGCCGAGGAGACGGTAACATATCGCGGATCTCAGTTCCGGCGGACATTGCTTGGCGCAACGGCTAGGCCGGCTTGGTCCCCACCGCACAGTGGTAGGGCGCAGCGATAAAGAATGTGCCGTCAGCCTCGGCCTGGACAACGGCAGATCGCCACTCGATGGCTTCCTCGCCGGTAAGAGTGGCGAGAATTCGCTGCTTGATAATGGTGATCCGGGAGACCTCGGCAGGGCTCAGAACGGCAAACTGAGGAAAGCATGAGAGACGGGTCAGTCCCGCCGATCGAAAGCGTCGGTACAAGCTCGTGTCTGCGCACCCTGCGGCGGCGACACCACCGCTCAGCATGCCGGGCTGATCGGCCTTTGCCCGCACAGCAGCACTGAGCGGTGCGTTCACCCAGGAGGGCATATCGACAGCGCGAACAATGACGGCGACCCGTCCGCCGGGTTTCGTAACCCGCAGCAATTCGGCGAGCATCTGGTCGGCGTCGCCTTCCTCCATCACCGTGAAGGAGAGCGCGACATCGACGCTGTTTTCGGGCAAGGGGATCGCCTCGGCGTGGCCTTCCCGAAAGGAGATCTCATTAGAGAATCCGGCCTGCTTGGCCAAAGACGCCGCTTCGCGGAGCAGGTAGGGATTGATGTCGACGTCGATGATGCGGTTGGCACCTTTTGTCCGCCGGGCGATCTCGCGCACGACGACGCCCGACCCGCCGCCGACTTCGAGGACGACTTCGCCCGGTCCTATGCCGACCACATCGAGGACGTTTCGCACCATGACCAGGTAATTCGATCGGCCGCGCTCTTCGAGGGTGCCGACGATGCCGAGAAGGGGTCCGCCCAAGCTGATCGTGCAGTAGTGTTCACTGAGCCCGGGGATCAGTGGTTCCCACTGCGACGGTGCCAATGAGAGCGGCATCAGAACAAGAGGCGGGCCGGCTCCCCGAATGCGGTAGGTGATCCCTGCCGCCTCGCCTTCTCCTTCGGGCAAGCCGACGGCTGGGACCGGATGACGGCCCAAAAAGTCGAGCATCGCTGCCCCGACCTCCGAGCCGCGATCGGCGATCACATCCGACCAAGGCAGCCACTCGTAGCCGCGCAGGAAATGTGATGCCGCGCTCGGAAGATCTGCGAGCAGCCTAGTCGCACCTTCCCCAAAGCTACCCTGGTTTCCGGCCAAGACCAACAGGCGAGAGGCCAAGCCGCGAAGCTCAGCCGTGTCGATGATCGGAGGAGAGGGGAGGGTCAGCGACGCCACCCGCTCGGGGTAAAGGGTCGCCAATCCATGCCAGTCGGTGAGCACCGGAGGTCCACCGGCTGCGATGTGGGCCTGCTCAATCCCGAGAGTTTGAAACAGATTGAGCAAATTTCCTTCGACCCTCCGAGCCGCTTCTGTGGTCATCTCCCCCCTCCCTCGTCGAGTGGCTCCCCAACTCCCGGACTATGAGGCGGCGGTTCGGCAGAAGGCTATCTTGGTGGCCACAAGCACACCATCGAAATCCCGAACGGGGCATTTGCGGGTCGTAGGGAGAGGCAGAGACCGGTACCGGCCTTCACGACGGGTGACTGATGATAACGACCAGCGCGTTCGCGATCTTGATCTCGGTCGCCTGCCTTCCTGGGAAGGCTCATGGCCTGGCGTCCTCGAAGAGCAGCCGCCCGAGCGGGCCAGATAGCGGATCGCGTTCAAAACCTCGCGCAAATCCGTCCGGGCCGGCCGCCCGCTCTTGGCCGCGCCAGGCAGGAACGGCTCAATCCGCGCCCACTCCTCGTCGATCAAAGCCGTCGGGTAGCGCTTGGTCTTCTTCTCAATTTCGGCCATCCGGCCACGCGTCGCTGGGGTCCACGTCACAAGCTTAAATCACGCCCGAACCTGCCGTTCAATGGGTTCTCCAACGGTCTCTAAGACCTTAGATTGGCGACACATGGACCAGGAACGGACGCATGCAACGAGAGATCATCCGGGTCGAGCCGATTGACAGCAATTTCGAGAAGTGGGGCGCCGGTGTCCACCTGCACCCGCGCCGGCAACATGGTGTTCGTCTCGGGCATGCCGCCCTTCGATCCTGAGACCGGCGAGATCCTCGTCCACGCCCCGTTCGAGCGCCAGGTTGAGCTGATCCTGGAGCAGGTGAAGAAGGCGCTGGAGGCCGCCGGGTCGGACCTCGACCATGTGCTGAAGTGCAATGTGCTGTGCATCTCGGCGGACCGGTTCAAGGCCTTCAACGAAGTCTACAAGCGCTACTTCCCGAAAAACCCCCCAGCCCGCATCTTCTTCTGCGTGCCTGAGTGGACCGGGCCCTTCGACGTCGAGGTCGATTGCGTGGCGGTCACGAAGGACTGACCTCGGCCGGCAGCAGCTCGCGGGAGCAGAGAGAATAGGGGTCAGAGTCATTTACCGCGCCACATACATAGGCGTCAGGACTCTGGCGCGGTCCAACTTCCGCGAGTGGCGCTTGGTCTTCTTCTCAAATTCGGCCATCCGGCCACGCGTCGCTGGGGTCCACATCCCAAGCTTAAATCACGCCCGAACCCGCCGTTGAATGGGTTCTCAAACGGTCTCTGATAAATTTGTTGAGCTAATCGGCTGGGCAGGGGTTGGTCGAATAGCGGTTTCTGCCCTTCGGATGCCGGATACATCTTGTTAGCCTATTGCGGGGTTATCGTCGGCGTCGACACGTGCAGATCTTCCGAAGTAATCGGTACCCCGCCGGCAAAACGGCATTGCCGGCGAGATAGTCGTGAAATATCCGGCGGCCCGCCAATGATGACACTAAACGGAGCAAATCTCGGGAAAAATTAGGTGGAGACCCTTGTCTCCAATTCACGCCCTCGGTCATGGACATTTTTGACAACGCCGCCCCCGGAGCGGGCTATTCCCATGACCGCGTCGTGATGTCGCTTCTGGATTTCAGGAAAAAGTCATGCGCTTTACCGTAGGGATCGGCGCGGGTAAGGTGGTGGCGTCACCGCGATCCAAAATCACACTAGGTGCTGCGGTCAGTGGCGTGTAGCCGGCCTCTCGATCTGAACCTCGAATTTCACGAAGCGATCGAACAGCGGCGTCTTTCGGAAGAGATGCCGCTCGACCGGCCCGGCTCCTGGTTCGCTGCGATGTTCGAGCAGCCCGAACCACATCAGCGGTCGCAGAATGCGGGCCTCCATGAGGCTGGACCCAAGATCCCACGCCGCCTCCAGAACCCCGATGACCGGAACCGTGCAGAGACGCGTGAGGGTTTCTCGGTCCAACCAATCGTTCGCCGACGCAGACAGCGCCCAAAGAACAATACCCACATCGCTCTGGGGCCAAGAGTCGAGCGGACGTCGGTCGAAATAAGCAAGGTTGATGTGCCAGAACGCGATGTGGAAGAGAACCGCCTGCAAGGCTCCGTATTGTTCTGGAACCAGCAGGCTCTTCCCCAAACGGGTCGCCACCAGCTTTCCAAGTTGCATTCGCAGCAACTTTGTTTCCTGCACCAGCACGCGAACAAAATGCAGAGGTAGAAAGTCAGGCTCGTTGATTACTTTATTGAAGCCAAACAATTCCTCCTTGTCGTAGTCGGGCCATTCAATGGTCCGGCACATCTCCGCGACCACGGCACGGGACAGGTTGCCTGTCGCGGTCAGCTTAAGCCCGTCCGTGTCGGCCGCTCGTCGGAGCAGTAGCACGGCATCGCGCGCAATCGCAGATCCCGAGAGGTCTGTCGATGTCAGGTTCGGTTCGAGCCGGATTGTCCGATTGCTGGCTGAAGGTTCATCACGAAGGCCGTTGTAGCTGTCGTATTCGAGGACCGTCCAGGCCGGCTCGACACCGTTCAGCCAACGGAGAACATCGGGGTTCGTTAGAAATCCGGGTGCAACCACGGTCTACCCAATCCACCCAATCGCGGCGTCCAACACGGGAAGCCCGACCAGGTGCGCATTCTCGACTGGTCTTGAGCGCACCGCACCAAATTCGAGTCAAAAGTCGGCGTGGCCGTCGTCCGTCGTGGGTTGTTCGCGGTCTATCCCGTCCCCGTTCGGTCCGGTCTCGGAAGTGTGTGCTGCGACATCGGCCGACGTGATCGGGCGTGGTGCTGGCTGCGAATCACGGTCGCGGCTGGCGTTGCTGATCCGAAAATAGTGCTCGGCGTGTTGGTAGAGATTTTCGGCGGCAATCCGGTCCCCGGTGGTCGCCGCTTCCCGTGCCAGGGCGACATACCGTTCGAAGATTTGCTGGGCGGTGCCACGGACCCTGACATCGGGGCCGTTGCTATCAAACGTCTGATTGGATTGCGGAAATCGTGGCTGCTGTCGGAAAGGCCGGTTTGGAGTGAAGCGGCCGCGAGACCGCTGATCTGGTCCTGTTCTCATGTCATCCATGATGTTGGGGATCGGGCTCGCAGTTTCGCGAGGCCACCGACGTCGATTGTCTGCTCATTTGCCAGGCCCTGGCAACGACCTTCGAAATTCGTTGGTCGGGGAGCCGTGGAAGCAGTGCTCGGGAAGAAAAATGGCAGAAGGTCCATCGGCTCGTCCTCGCTTGACCTGCGTCAATGAGGGCTGATTCCGGGGCGCGGTAAACCGTCGCCGGACTTCCGAGCACGAGGGCTGATCTCCATGGATGCATCGCTTCGAACGAAGATCCTTGAGTTCCTCGATCAGCATCGGCTCATGTCAGTGGCGACCAATCGGCCAGATGGTTGGCCGCAGGTAACCACAGTCGGCTACGCCAACGATGGGCTAACCCTCTACTTCCTCTGTGCCCCGCAGAGCCAAAAGGCGCAGAACCTTGCACGGGACGACCGGATCTCGTTGACGATCGACCATGACACGTCGGACCCGATGACGATCACCGGGCTCTCGATGGCAGCACATACGCAGGCCGTGGATGATCCCAGCGAGCTTGCGAAAGCGCAGGGCTTATTGCTCGTGAAATACCCTGAATATGCGGCGTTCCCGACGCCCTCGCCGGAGGAGATCCGTTTCTTCCGGGTGACGCCGACAGTGATCTCCGTCCTCGATTACACCAAGGGGTTCGGCCATTCCGGTCTCGTCGTCGTCTAACGGGTCGTGAACCGACCATAGGAACGATCCGAGGATCGTGGATGCATACCCTCGAAGCAGGCGTGATCTATTTCCTACCCGTCTTTGCTTTAGGGTGGGTTTTGGGACCGATCCGGGTACTCTGGGCAGTGCCGCATTTCGGTCGCCTAACGCCCCTGCTCTTCGAAGCCGTCATTATGCTGATCGCGATGTTCATCTCGGCCCGGTGGGTCATCCGGCGGTTCGATGTGGGTCGGTCGCTCCCGGCGACGATCGGGATGGGGCTCGTGGCGGTCGCGATGTTGCTGCCCGCCGAAATCGCGGGTACTGTGGGCGCGAGGTTTGTCGCCACGAGGGTATCTGGCGAGCTTTGCGACCACGCCCCGCGTCATCTCACTGCTCATGTTTGTGCTGTTTGGCGCGATGCCGACTTTCGTCACGCTACTGACAGGTCGGCGTGTCGGGGCAATCTCCTGAGCCTCTGCGCCGCTCATCGCCAAGGGCCAGTGCTGCGGCGTCTCGACTCCCCGGAAGATTACCTGCTGGATGCACGGTTCGGATGGACCGCGATCGAGAGCGGACCCATCGAGCCTCCCCTGACCAAGCGGGGCCGCGCGGGCCGGATAAACCTCCGGTCGTATGGAACGATCCAAGCCGCGTAAGGCTTCCGTGATCACCGATAAGGAGCAATGCCAACGACCAAGCGGCCGATTGAATGGCATCGCCTATGCCGAATTCGAGCGCCAGCTGACAAGGGAACGGACCAGAGCGGGGATGCAGGCCGCGCGGCGACGCGGCAGGCGTCTCGGACGCCCGCCGTCGATCACCCTGGAGAAGCTCGATCTGGCGCGGCGGCTGATTGAGGAAGGCAGGGGCCGCGCGGTCGCCGCCCGGATGATTGGCGTCGATCCCGCCACGCTGCGGCGGGCGCTGAATGGCCTCGACGATCCCGGAGGCAGTTCGGCAAGGGAAAAATTTCAGGCCACTGTACGGGAAAAGAACGGGCCTAGCTAGCGGTCGTTGGGATTCAGGTGGGTTGCGCGGGTGCTCGCCGCACAAGCAAATCCTCGACCCTCCTTGTCACTAAAGGGGACCGTGGCGGTTTCTGCTAAACTAAACCGGGGGTAGCACTTCAAAGGCAGCTCCGATGCGCGTCGTCCTCGCCCTGATCGCCCTTTTGGTCACGTCCGGAACCGTCCTCGCCGATAACCCGTATGCCGCGGCTGGCATCTCTGATCCGGCACACGTCACGCAATTTCTCGCCCGGCTGAAGCAGGCCGTGGCCGCCGACGATCACGCGGCCGTAGCGGCAATGGTCAACTATCCGTTGACGGTCTATTCATAAGAGGGCGGTCCACGACCTACCGCAACGCCGCCGCCCTGAGCGCTAATTATGCGCGGGTCTTCACGCCTGAGGTCAAGGCCGCCGTCGCTGCCGCCAAGGCCGACAATCTGTTCGCCCGCGACCAAGGCGTCATGATCGGCAACGGCGAAATCTGGATGAATGAGCTTCGCGGATCGATGAAAATCATCACCGTCAACCACACGCGGTAGCGGCGCTGTTCGGCGCAGTCATTTCGACGCTGCGGCGGGGTGTCGGGGGTGCCTCCCGACCGGGCGTTTCCGTCCCACGGAAACATTGCTCGCTACCGCTGAAGCCTGTCCGCGCGCAAACGAAGTTTGCATAAGTGCGCCCTTCGGGATTCCGGCCACATCCCCGGATCAGTCCCGCCCGAAACCGCGCGGCGGCTCGACACCCTCAAGGTCGGACAGGTCAAGATCGCAGATCGAGCGCAAGGCGTCCGCCGTCGCGCTGCCCTGAAGGTTCTTGGGCAGGGTGTCGAGCCAGTCCCGATATTCGGCCTGCAACGTCACCAGCTCGGCCACGGCGTCACGCCATCGCTACGGTCGGCTGCGACGGTCGCCCGGTCGCCGGTAGCGGATTTTTCGGGCTGCCGTCCGCGTGGGGCCTGCCGGAAGCCGGCTTGCCGCTCCGCTCCTGTAATTGCCCTGTCGCCCTGTGGCTTCGGTCCCCGGCTCATGGTCCTATCCTTACCCGTTACGTAACGAGTTTTTGCGGTCCGGCGCGGACGCGGAGAAGTGGGAGGCAAGGCGACACGCTCGTGTGGAGCCACGGGAGGGCCAGGATCAGATCGCAGGTTAGGATACGGAAGCGGAAACGAAGTCGCGGATGTCGATGCCGAGTGCCGAGGCCAGCGAGAGCGAATTACGCGAGTGTTTGACCACGATCCTGCGCGCGACGCGGCCGCTGATGAAAGTCGCTTCCGAAACGCCAGCAACCAGCAACATGTTCGCGCGCGCGTACCACTCTGCCAATTTGAGCGACGCCAATGGAACATGAGATCGACCCCGATCTATTGAACCAGATCGGCCTGGAATTGCGCTTGAGCCGGCTCAACGGCAGTTCAATGAAACAATTGGCCGAGTTGATGTGGTCGCGCTTTGGCATCGGCTGTACCGTCAGCACCGTCTGGGAACTATTGACCATCTCGACCCCGCCGGGTCGTGTGAACTATGCCGGATCGCGGGACCCCGGCCGCGGCATTGCCCGACCACGTAACCCGCGGCGCAAGGGCGATCGGTGGCATGCTTTCTCCCGTACCAGCGGGCGGCGTTTCGATCGCTAGAACCCTCTCATTGGCGCGCTTATCGACCGCTTTTCCTTATTCGGTCCTTCAGAAAATATCCAGTGATTCCTTATTCGGTGCTTCAGAAAATATCCAGTGATCATAGTAACGTGCTGGTGTGAACGCACTACTTAGTTAGGACGGTGGTCAATTGAGCCTCATTTGAGCCCGTCCGCAGCCCCTATTTGGCGACCGCGTATAATTATGGAGCAGGCCGCCAAACCAGCGGCGAGGCAGCACGATGGCTCAAAGTGGCGGCCGGCACCACCAGTCGATCCGCTATTGCTGCGGCGCATCGGCAAGGCGGATCTGTGGCTGGTCTGCGCCGGCTGGCAATTGACCGAGGTCGAGCGTATGGTGCTCGCCTCGCGGATCTGAACCCTCTATGAAGGAAACATGATCATGAAGCATATGCTCGCTGCGGCGCTGGGGCTTTTCGGTTTCCTCACGATCGCACCGCTGCCGGGTTCGGCAGATCAGCTGCTGCCGCAGCTTCTATCTGAAGCTCCGTCCAATCCAGTGACCAATATTGCCGGTGTCTATATGGCAAGCGCCTTCGCCAGCTGCCCTTCTCTTACCACCGGCAAGACTTGCACTGCGACCTTCCCTGCCGTGCCGAGCGGCAATTCCCTCGTCGTTTCCCATGTGTCATGTATCGTTGCCACGGTCGGATCTGCTATTCCCTTCGTAGTGCTGTTGATAGGAGAGCAGGAGACGTTCGTGGCCAACGGTCTCGGCGTCTTCTTTGATGGCACAGCCTATTACGAGGCGACCTTCGGGGTCCTGAGCGTGTCCGCCGCCGGCCACAAACCTTTGGTGGACGTGACCCCGCTCGCATCTTCAGCGAACATGACCATAGAATGCACGATCGCCGGCAAGCTGCAAAAAAGCACTTAAGCACTGCCCCACGGATCGGGGATCGGCGGCGGGTCGACCGCTTGTATGCTCTCGGCGACGGCGTGGATGAAGCCGCGGCCATATCCCGAATAGTCCTCCAGCAATTGACCACATAGGTCGAGCCGTGCCACGAGCGACGGAACCGTCTATGTGCCGCTGCCCGACGGGATCGAGATCTGGGCGCCTCTGATCATTCTGCCGCTGCCCGAGGATCTCGATCCCGAGCGGGCGTTGTCATTGCTGATCGAGGTCTTGAAGCTCGCGGCAGAACACGCCGCGGATGGCGGTTTCTTCGAACATGCCGAGCGCGGGGCTATCTATAGCTTGCAGGGCATACAGTCTACGGTGTCGTCATGAGCCAAACGATTGACTGGGGAATGATAGCCGCCATATTGCCATATTAGGCGCAATGACGCTGGCATTGATAATTTATGATATCTTCAGACCCGAACGACGGAGACGCAAATTGCATACTCCTGGGGTCTCTTATTTTGTCGTCCCCTCATCTGAACATCACGAATGTGCATATGCTTTTCAAAATGAAATCGAGCACATAGTCCGAGAAATCATCATTCCACCTCACACAATCATAGCCCGTCGGCCTCGGGCTCGCCGCTGTCGCCGGCTCCCATGCGTTCGCGACAATCTCCGCATACAAGGTTGATTTCCGGCTTGCCCCATGCGTTGAGCCCGCAGCTTGGGCAGCTGTATTTCGTCTTGCGCGCGGCCTTCTTCCAGCGATCCGCGCTCCGCAATTCGACGTAGCGTACGGCAAAACCGGATTTGACAAGCTCGGCACAAGCGCGGTCGAAAGCCCCGCCGCCGGTGATGTAGTGGGTCACCTTCTGGCCGGTTTCATTGCCGCCCGGCAGGCTGGTGGCGCTCGGCATCAGGCCGATAGCCTTCATCATTCCGGCCCATTCCCGGTTGTGATAGCCGCTGCGGCTCGGCTTGCCGAAATGATGCTGCTCAAGGTGGCACATTTCATGGACAAGCGTTGAAAGGCTTTCCTCGGTCGTGCGGCTTTTGAAATGCGCCGGGTTCAACGCGATCTCGTCGGTTACCTCGCTGCCGTCCTTGGTGCCGAACCGCTGGCCCGAAAAATAGCCGTAAGCTCCCCGCTTCCGCTGCATGGTGATCAAACAGCGCGGCAACCGT
Organism: uncultured Alphaproteobacteria bacterium; assembly: GCA_963772295.1. Lineage (GTDB taxonomy): Bacteria > Pseudomonadota > Alphaproteobacteria > ATCC43930 > CGMCC-115725 > AP-15. Next base: position 184,672 of record CAVYWO010000011.1, on the reverse strand, counting down.
CCGCCGAATAGGCGCTCATTGAAAAAATCGTAAGCCTCGGTCAAGCCCTGATAGGTCGTGCGGGTCGGGTCGGTCATGGGGTGCCTCCGGTGTGTGTATCGTTCCGATACACAACGGCGCCAGCCGCGCTCAACGCCCCCAACGCCGTGATCCTGGCGCGGCGTCGGGCGTGATGGCTTCCCCGGCGTCGCCAGCCCCCCGAAAATTTTCGATCCTGGGCCGCGCGGAGGCCTCAAAGACGGGGCAGGGTCGACCGGCGCCGGTAACCGGAGAGCGGGCGACCGCTCTCGCGCACTGGCGGCCGTCTGTGGAGCCTCGGCGCCGACCATGGTCGGTGACCCCGGATCTGATCGGCATGCCGGAAACCGAGATATGGTCATTGGTGCGCTGTCGCGCTTTCCCCATGCCGGGTTTGATCTGCTCGAAGAGCTTCACCGAACTCCACCATAATCTAGAGATCCGCCAAATTTATATGATCTCGACCGATTGCTTTCATCGTAGCCAGAAAGAAAGTCGCGGCGAATGTGCCGCGGCTGAGCTTGCTCGCGATCGAGGCTTCCGTTTCCTCTAGGCCATGCTGTTTGAGCCGTTCCGCCAACTCGGCATAGCCGACCTCTGCCCGCTTAATCTCGGCCCGCAGGAACCGGCGTGCTCGATGTGCCCATTCCCGCTTCTCTGCGACCATGCCCCTTCTCCCAAAATCGGCGCATGTCGAGCGCCGCGATACTTGCGCGCCGGGCAGGTCGGTGTCGCTGGTGGCACGCCAGCACGGCATTGCGCCGAACGCGATCCGCTCCGGTGCCTGAAGTTGTGCGAGGGCGGCGCCCGCCGCCCTCGCTTGACCAACTTCTTCTGACTGTCGCGCAAGACCTCAATCGAACCCGAAAGCTGTCGGAATTCCGACGCTGTTGTTGAACGGCTGGGTTATATATTCCCGTTCGATTGCGGGGGGCGCGCTACCCTCGGTTGTGATGACGAGACCCAGCAGAGTGGCCGGCCCGCTGCTGTCGGGGATTCCAGAGATTTGCACCTTCACCGCCTGCCCGGAAGCAAAGCTTCCCTCGATGGTGCCCTGCGCCGTCTGGGTCAGGCTGGCGTTGAGATTCGTAATTTGGACTGCTCCCCAGCACACGAAATTAAAGCTGCTGGACGTCGGGACCTCATTCGCGTTGTAGAAGGTTAGCGGCACGAAAGTTGGGTTGTTCGGGAAGTTCGACTGCACGTCGACGGTCAGAAAAACCAGAAGAGTCTTGGGGTCCACCGTTCCGGGCTTGTTGACCGCGTCGGTGAACTTGACATCTCCTGTCAGCTGTCCGGTTAGCATCGTGTAATCGGACCCAAGGCCGTCGAAGATCAGCGTTGGTTCCCCGGTGTTTAGATCAACGCCGGTCGTGATCAGGCTGCCCGTGTGTGCGGGATCGGTATCGGCTGCCTGGACCGGGATCCCGTCATATGCCGATTTGGCAGTGCTGCTGATGCGGACCACCGCATCGCCGAATAGACCGTCGAACTTGATCGGCTGATCCGAAGTGTTGATCACCCAAGCAATTAGATAACCATGCGCGCATGGCGGCGTTGGGATGTTGCCTACGCTGGACTGACCGTTCGGGTTCACGGTGATTTTGCCGTTCACTGTCGTGAAGAGGACGAAGTCGGTCTCCTTGCAGACGAAGCTCGTGCTCGGGTTTTCCGACCCGGGGCAAACCCAATGAGCGTCCAGCTTGACGGGTTCACCCTCGGGGCAGGTGGCCCCAACGGGGCACGTAACGCCGATGTGAATCTCGGTCTTGGGCTGGACCGAATTATCGGGGGTTACTGTACCGGTCTGGAAATAGGGAAAGATGATCACGCTTCCCGGTTCCTGCGAGTTGCTCAGTGCGTTTGCCGCGGTGGCAGTTGCTAGGCTCAGCCCGGGTCCCAACAGCATGGCGACGCAGGCGTATTTGAAGCTGCGCATCAACGTATGCATCCATTCCTCCAAGAGATTCTCTAACAGACAACAGTCTGTTAAAATTGATGTCCTAACTTCAGCGCGCCTCAAATGTGCTGCAGGTGAAACTTTGAGGCCAAACACCCTGATCGCACCTGCGCTCGACCCCATACTTGACGCGCCGATGACATACGTTTGCCATTTTTGGCAGATCTTGGCAACAAAAAACGTGATGAATATTTGGTTGACACATGATGACTACTTGGTTAAAACACATTTAATAGAGTATGAACAATAGAAGAAAGTAAATATTAAAGGCGATCAATTAAGCAGTGTGTATTGGATATCCATGCGGGCGGGCGCGACACGCGAGCGCAGAAGACGTCATTTGATGAGCCCCAGAGGGTCGACATCGGGAAAGCTCCACAGAAGCCCGTAGGCGCGCGCAGCGCGCCGGCTGGCCACAGGGGCCACAGAGAGGGGCCACGGGAACACCACCACGAGGCGTCTTGCGCGTCCACGGGCCTCCCTGAGGCCCCGGCCGGGGAAATTTCGTGATGGGGCGGCTGCGGTCTGCGCTACAGTGGTTTCGACCCTCGTGGCAAGGCCGAGCCCAGCCCATGCCGCAGCACCCGCCAGCGCCTCCCGCCCCTCTCTTCGCAACCCTGGTGATCGGCCAGGATGCGACGCTTGGCCGCTATCGAGAGGCGCGATCTCGCCGGTATCGCGACGCTCGATCTCGCCGGTATCGGCGCCCCCAAATCACCTCGTGGTCTTGGAGGTCCTGAATGGAGATCTCGGCTGAACTGCGCGCCGCCGCGTGGCGCGAACTCAATGCGCCGACAATGGCGTTCGACATCTGCCCTGGCCCCGACAGTGTCGGCCGCGAGGTCGGCGGCAACAAGCGGGCATTGAGTTGGATCATCGACGGTACCCCTTCTCAATTGGCAATGGACAACGAGAGGTTTGTGATGGCTCGCGATAACAACATGCCGCCGCGCGGCGGCTATCGGAACCAAATGTTGACCGGCGAGGACGGGACGTTCTATCCCAATGGCGGCAGCAATCAACAGCGGCCCAGAAAGCCGGCGCCGAGTTTCTCATCGGCTCGGCCGAGTTTGCCGCGTTCATGGACGGGCTCGATGCCGCATGGGCGACCCTGCGCTCATTCATGATCATTGGCGAGGATGTGATTGGCGCGTGCAAAGGCTACGCGCCGGCCTCGGTGATGTCGAGATTGCACCGGTCGGAGCCATTGGCCGAGCGGGTCGGCTATGCCGTCGACAGCGTCCTCATTGAACATTGGCGCAACGCCTTCCGGGAGCTTGCCGCGCACAATGCAGACGTTCAATTACCGTGAATGAGCGGCTTTTCGGTCCTGACCGGCAACTGGACAATTGTCCAGTTGGCTAACCGTTACCACCATGGGTCGGCCGCAACCGCTCGGCGGCGTTCATCGATTCCCGGAAGCTCCGGCCATGATGGTATGGGCTGAAAGACCGGCTCATTTGGGCAGCGGAAACGGAACCATGGTTCCCCTTGGAACGGCTCAAAAGTTGGGAGACTTTCTCGAATGAGATCCACGGCGCATCGGTCGCTCGCCGATGACGCCGCGGACTGCCGGTGCTCCGATGGGCTTGGCACACCGGCGGCGCGGTTGCGGGTGCCGCGACACCAATATCCCGCTTCTCCATCGATGGGACGTGGGCGGCCCGACGCGCAAGAACGTAAGATGTCGCGATCACCGCGCGGCTCAACCGCTCGGCATATGAGGCGGTGCTGAAGGCCGAGCTTGAGGCGCGCCAAACCGTGCTGAGACGGCTGTGGCTGGGTACAGTCCCGACCGCACCCGCGGCGGCGCCAGGAAGATCGCCGAAGCTCGAACCGGCGACACCCCGCCGACGAGCCGGCGCTGATCAAATCGGCGCTTCCTCGATGAACCGCTCTGTGGGTCGGGGTGTGGGTAGGAGAGCATATTTGCTCTATATGCCGCGGTTTGCCTGGGCTGAAGGCGGAAGGCCCTCCGCCTCGCGGCAGGATTGTGCGGGATCGCGGTACCGGGTGCCGACAACGTGATCCGGCTCGGGTAGGGCGTCCCTCTTGCCTAGCCGGCCCCGATCGCGCGTAATCGCCGCCCGTGCGCTACATCCGCCAATTTTTTGGGGGAATGGAGATGCGAGGCGCCATGCCCACCCTTGACTTCTCGCAGGTCCTGCTGCCGCGGCAGGCGGCCGAACTGACCGGGCTAGGGGCGTAGTGAGCGGTAAATGATTTTTGATGTAATCGACGCGCGGCACTTGTTCGCGATTCTCAAAACCGAATATAAATTATGGAGTGAAAATCAGGAACACCACACTGCAGAGGCGATATCCCTGATATTGATGACCAATCATCTTCGGGAATGGATCGCTCCAGATTATAATCCAGACGGTAAGGGGCGAAGGAAACCTGACCCGCCCGTCACTGCAGACGCAACGGTTTTCCCGTGAGGTGTATGAGAACTCGCATTTCAGGATGAGGACCTCGACGCCGCCGCAGGCTATGCACTCGGCGGGAGCGGCGCCAGGCGACGAGGCGCGGCAGTTTCACCGGCAAAAACCGCGGCCGTCAGTTCTTCCTCTCTCAGGCGGCGAGGCGCTGGCGCTCGGGATCGGGGTCCTCCTCCGCCGGCTCCGAGACGTAAGACAACTTTATGGCCAGCTAGCGGATGATTTTGGGCTTACTCAGGATCAAAGACGCGCGCCTTACCCAAGCCGCGGAGATGAGCCGGGTTGGCATAAGCTCGTACAGTTCGCTCGACAGCGATTGGTCGAACTCGGATGGTTGGATAGTTCTCGACGCGGGCTGTGGAGCCTCACGCCAGAGGGCCACAAGATGTCGGAATTGCGAGAGAAACCGATTAATGGCGCTGAGCTTGGCTTATAGGCAAGATGAATGCCTACCGCGGCCCGCCGATGACGCTCGGTAACGCCTCTCCAGGCTTGGATCGCCGGGAGCGGCAGTTCCAGGTTACCGAGGCGGGTTGTCAACTTTGCTGAGATAAGCAGCGCTCGCTCCGGTTAGCATCATGCTGGGCAGCTCGTCGGGCGATATCAGCCGAACCTCGACGATCTCTCGGTTGTCGAGTTTCAACTCGGGTAGTTCCATCAATCGCAGCTCAAAGAAGTGAACCCGATCGCGCCGTCCGTCCCAGAAGCCGGAGGCCTCCCCAGCAGGACGCAGCATTGGCGCCGCTAGCCCTATCTCCTCGGCCAGCTCCCGCCGCGCCGCTGCTACTGGCGTCTCACCAGGCAAGACATTACCACCGGGCAAATGCCAACCGGTTCGATACGAGACGCGCACCAACAACAGCGCAGCGCCGACATAAACCGCCACTAATGCGCCCTCATTCCGCGCACCCGTCAGGCGCCACCAGATCCGGGCTAAGGGAAAAGCAAGGCGGAGAGCTGTCCGCCACGCAAAGTCGACAAGCATCCCGTCTCCCGCAAATATCAGGGCGTATGGTGTCACGCCCGCTGTCAGTAGAGGTGCTCTGCATCCCTTGCCGCGGGCTTTGAAGAGCAGCTTACCGAAATCCACTGGCGGCCCGACGAGAATTGCGGCGCCGACGGCTGGGCGATGACCCCGGCAGGGTTACGTGGCGTGGTCAACGACGCGGTCGCGATCTACTTCCTCGATGCGACGTTGGCTGCGGCCTTCGTCTCTCGCTGGTGCGCCGGATCGAAGATCGAGGTCAGCGAGGGAGCGTTTCAGGTGCGCGAGGATCAGCCGACAACGCGGGCTCTGGACAGGCCATATTGGACGTTCTGAGGGAAGCCGCCCCCAGCGATATGGCCGGGCGCCATGCAGCTGAGATGGCCGGCGGTTTAAGTTAAGGTCCCGAAACGGCCGCTGGCGACTGGCTTGTCTGCTCCAGCTGCGGCGGCCGACAAATTGATTTCGTAGTCACGGGATCTCACCCGTCACATCGCGCGTTGCAATCGACCATCGGGAAGAATGTAATCCGCACGAACGGCGATAACCTGCTCGAACAGTTCGCCCGTCGCTGCCTGGACGATCACCCCTCCCACTTGCCAGCGTATGCTGCTCGCTTCAAGTGTCGGAATGAGAAAGGGGCCGCCGCTGATGCCTCCTATGTCGTGGCCGATAGGCGGCAATCCCTGCTCGCCAAGATCAAGCATACGGTCCCGATCAAATCGACACGTGATCTGGTGCCTATTGATTGTGGTGATCGGCGTGACCGCGCTGTAAGGATCTGCAGCGAAGTAGTGCCCGCCGGGCGACATGCCGCGGGTCGTCCCTGGATAGCCGGCAAAGAAAGCAAAGTCGCCTGCATCGGCCGGGCGCGGCGGCCACTCTCCCCGGTTGGAGCGGAGGACCGGCTTGTTGATCTTGGCAATGTCATCCGGCGAAAGCCGAAACGTCGCGATGTCGCTGCCGCCTTCACGGTCATCGCAGTCGATCAAATGGGCCTCGGGTTCGAACAGCATGTCGCCGATTTGGCAGACAACCTCATTCGTGTTGCGCTTCGCCTCGCAATACGCTGTGAACACGTGTGCGGCCGTCACCGCGAACACGCCCTGGCCGCAGTCAACGAGAAATCCCGACCCGCTGGTGAGTTTTGCGCCCGTCTCATCATCGACGCCGACCCAAAAGATCGGCATCACGTAAGCCAACCCTTCTTGCAACAAGCGAGCCCCGAGCCCGCCGGCCATGACCTCCTTCTTGCGCGCCATCGGGAGGTTGTTAAACCATTCGGGATGTGGGTTGGTGGGGTCGGTGGGCACGAGTAGAAGTCCGCGCCACTCGAATATCCGTCGGGTTATGGGCATCTGCGTCTAGTCTCCGAAGCGCCACGAGGACGCCCTGCGCAGCTTCTCCTCGCCTTCCTCGCGGATCGTCCGGTCAACAGGCGTCTCCGGCAACGGCGCCAGCCAATCGAGCACTGCAAGGCGCGCGAAGGTCACCAGATACTCGGCGTAGTCAAGGACTGCCCAGAAGCGGCTTGCGAGGGACTTCATTGGGTAAGCTGGTTCGGGTCGCTGACAATGATCTCGGGCTTGCCCCGGTACTCGCGGATCGTGCCGGAGACGCACACCCGTTTCCCTTGCAGGGTCGTCTCCGGTGTCCCGAATTTCGCCCGATCGCTGCCCCAGATGACTGCGGTAAAGGGTTGGTTGGGGTACGGCTTCCCGAAATCGAGGAAGGTCGGCTGAGAGCGCAAATGGGCGTCGAATTTCGTCGAGGCCACCACGCCGCAGACCGTAGCGTTCTGACCAATGTGCTTCGACGCATCATCTGGGTTCAGGGTTGCCGCGCTGCTCGGCAGAGCCCACAGCGCAAGGGCCGCCGCTACCGCGGACCGTAAGTTTCGCCCTACGCATCGGCGTCCGCGAATAGGCCCCGAGCATGGCCCAGGTGGACCGTAGCTACGTCGTTGGTGGAGCCGGCCGAGCATCTCGGCATGGTAGCACGATCTTGGCCATCGCCAGATCCGCGAGGGACCCGTTTCCGGCTCAGCCTACCTCTCGTAACTCGGCCCCGTGTTCCCAATAAGCCCGTTTGATGTTGCGCATATGAATTGCTGCCGTTTCATCACCCCAAGTCTTGAGCTTGTCTCGGTACGGTCCAATTTTGAAATACTGTAAACCCTGCCCCGGTACCGGCCCGGTATTGATGTTGGGATCAGGATATCCGGCGTGACCGAACTCCCCTCTCGCCCAAGCTACGAGCCTCTCCTCGACACCCGGCGGATGGCTGACCAGCAATTCCAGAATTCCATCTTCGTCTTTGATCCTCGTCGGCGCGACACGTACCGTGAATTGGGACCACGCGAAGATATCAGCATGCTCAACTGTCGCGATATAGCGACCCCTGTCGATCCGTAGTGCAAGGAGGGGGGCATCGACGATGGGAAACCCTTGCTCGGCGCGGATATCGAAAGTGTACGAAACCGGCGTGCCGAGGTGCACCTTCTTATCGCGCAACTCGCAGCGGTCGCATCTTTCGGGAGTACCGGCCGTAGCTTTTGGGTACGCGTCCTTTGCCACGGCCAGTCTGAGCCAGGGGCCTTCCTCATCATCGGAGTGAAGCGTGGGGGCTAAACCATTCGGGTTCTTGTTTCTCCAGAACGTCATTGCGCCAAAGTTGATGTCGCCCAAGCAACTAGGCTGACCAATGTTCACGGCATAGTCTATGGTGTCTTGGTCGAGGCTAACCTTATTATTATCCAGCTCATCCATGTTGTACCTCCAATAAGTTCCCCCAAGCGGACCGTCGGCCGGAGGCAATATCGCTTCCGATGGTGGACCGCAGCAGTGACGAAAAACCTGCCACTAAAGCCGGGTACCCTGACGTGCGGGTCGGGGTGCCTCCTTCGAGGCAGCGAACGATCCAGACCGGAGCCTCGATGCGCGATCCACCAGCGAAATCATGGGGGCCATGTCCTCGCCGCAATTGGCAAGCGCCAGCGAAGATGTATGCCTCGTCAGGGCTATTCCGCCCACCCACGCGCTGCCAAGCAGCTATCGAACACGACTTGGCGCTCATGCGCCACGCCAATGGCCTCAGCCAGTCCGATAGCGGGCACGGCGCGCATCGTGTAATCGAGGCAGAGACGCTGGGCGGTCCGTGCATCGGGTGTTGACGGATGCACAACGATTGGACGGGGCGTCGGCGCACACGCGGCAAGCGCGAGACAGGCAGCAAGCAGGGTTTCTTTCATGGGCGTTCACTATCGCCTTCCTCCGGACAACGGTCTGACCGCCTGAACGCCAGCTAGTCTGACGGCGTTCCGCGCCCGGCGAAGCTCGCGGGCTGCGCGGATGAACAGGCCGATCTCGTGTGGGTGGAACTCCTTGTTCGACCATGCCTGTGATCCATGCGCCAACCGCCTGGGCCTCTTCCTCGGAGCTAGAGGATGAATGACCACGATCGCGAAGGACCCATTGAGCCTCTCCTTGAGCTACGGGGCTGGATCGTTCCATCTGATCTGACCGGAGTCCCAAAGGGCTTCATCCGGCCGCGTTTCCAGGCCCTTGCGCGTGGAAGCGTCTTGTCCGGGACCAGCCCGCGCTCGGAGGAGAGTGGGGGTGATCAACGCTGAGACCAGTGCCGACGCCCAACCCGATCGCACGAAATTGTCGATATTTCCACGCCGAAGACCGTTGGTGCGGCATCTCGACCTCCGACGGAGTTTGGTAAGGCAAATCAAGCTGCTCGTCTGGAGCCTTGGTAGGGCTCAGAATTGTGATTGATGACGAGCCATAGCTCTCTCGGTGAACCGAGCCCCGGCATCCGGCTTCCCGCCGATAGAGCTTGTCGAATTCGAAGTTCAGACTGACGACCCGGTAATGGGGTGCCCCATATCAGTTGCTCATCGGGCCTTCACTCCGCTCTGATGTCGGCTCTTCTTCTCAGCCTGCTCGGCACGGTATTGGGCGAGAGCCGCCCGGCCGGCGTCGGTGATCGCCAGTGCCTCGGCAGGCCAGGCTCCTTGGGTGACGCTCGGGTGGTCGCATTTGGCCACATATCCCGCACCACGCAGCTTGTTCAGCTTTCCGTACTCACGGCCGCCGCTGGCGGTGACGGCCAGCATCAGAAGCGAGCCGCTATGACGTTCGATCCGCTCCAGCATCGCGAGCAAAGAAGGAGTAAGGTTGATTTCACTCATATGGGTGGTTACGTCGGGGCGTGAGATTGTCGACCAGTTCAGGGAGGGGATGCAGGACAGGATTAACGCGGCGGTGCCATATTGTCAGAAAGGATTGAAATTGTGACCGAAGCCGCAACCATATCGCCAGCCGTCCTCTCACTCCAAAAATGGTTCTACCTTCTCCCGCAGCAACTCTATCAACTCCGGTTGATTTCGCTCATATTCATCCGGTATTCCCAGCACGATCACCGGACGCGCACCCACCGCCGCCCGAAATCGCGTGCGCAACTTGTCTCGATGACGCCGCTCCATACAGAAAATAATATCTGCCTCGGCCACCATCGTCTCATCAATACGCCTCACCGCCTCGGGATCGACTCCCGCCGATGACACTTCCAGCCCCGGCCACGAAGAGAACAGCAGTTCAGCCGTTGGACTCCGCAGCCGGTTCGCCGAACAGACAAATAGTACTCGCTTTGCCATCCTTTATCTTAGGCGAGATACCCTTGGAAAGGCCAGCTCGAAACTGCGCCCATCCCAGGTCACGCGCTTGCCGGCTCACCCGCTGGTGCAAGACCGGGCAGCGACGGCAAATTTCTCTATAGAGATGGCTTCGGGCGCAGGTGAGGAACCCGAGGAATAAATGGTCGAATGCAGAAGCGCGCCCAACTTGGCAGAGACCCCGGACGCTCAATATAATATTGTTCTCGGTGAAAAACGATGCTGCACGCCGAGCACCGTCTGGCAGAGCCTGACCCTCTCGACCCCGCCCGGCCGCGTCAATTATGCCGTCACTCGCGATCCCGGCCGCAGATATCGTCCGCGCAACCCGCGCCGCAAGGGCGACAGATGGTACCGCCACACATGGCATTATCGCGACCGGACCCAGTTCGGCTCGTGACCCGTTGAACCTTCATTGGCTCCGGACGAACCTCAATTGAGGCCCGCGGCAGCCCTCTATGGTGAACGCGGCTTAATTAGGCCGTTGTGCAGCCCAAAAGGAGGGCGTAGCCTCAACCTTGGGCAGTCGATCTGGTCGTCCTGGTGGAAAAGTCGGATGGCTCAGACGGGGAGGAAACGATGAAATCGTCGGCGATCTTTGCCGCGCCTGTCGGCATGGCGATTGCTATGCTCGCACTCTCGGACGCATCGGCACAGCAGAAGTGTAAAATGAGCTGGGAGGCAGCGGCCTCCGACAGCAAATATACCCAACAGCTTGCGCTCGACGTGGGTGATATACCCGGCCATCAGGTCCGCGTTTACGAGATCCATCGCGTCTTTCCGAAAATCAAGCCAAACTGCGAGGGGCTGAAATTCACCGAATCCTGGACGCGCGGCTATAGCGACTATGTCGATCGTAACGGCCACACCTGGGGATACACGGTGGTGACGCTCGAAAACGGCGACAAGATATACACAGAGTTTAATGGGACGGTCCAGACCCGTGTCGCCGCTGACGGCTCGAAGAAGAGCAGCGTTGAGGGGACGGCGCGGTGGACGCACGGTACCGGCAAATACCAGGGAGTACGGGGCATTCAGTGGGACCACGCGTTGTTCGATCTGGACAAAGGCCTGAACGAGACTAAGGCCGAAGCCGAATACTGGTTCGAGAAATAGCTGTCTCGGCGCCGGGGCACCCCGGCGCCAAAACCCTCTCTGCGGAGCCCGCTGGTGGACCATTGGCCGGTTCGGCATCAGTTCGATGGCGATCGGCGGCGCGGCGCCGGACCCGCGGCGCCGCGACAAGCTTGATGCGTTGCTGAGCGGGCATATGGCCAGAGTGGACGCCGCCCCTCTCGGCAGCGTGACTGTGACCGATCTGCGGCCCGCGCTTGCCGACCCGCGCTCGGTCTGGTGCATGATCGAGATCGGCACCGCCGAGATCGAGCACTACGGCACGGTGGTCGGCCTCGACTGGGCGCGCCAGGTGGCACGGGCCTTCATCGCCGCCGGCTACACCCGAGTCCGGGTCTCGAACATGAAGACCAGCACCGTCATCGACGATCTCCAGACATCGGATGGCCAATGAAGTCTCTTATGATGAAGCTGCTCCAATATGCCAAGAAGCTGCTCCCGTCATGGGACAGCCGGCTGTCGGCAAATGACGGCTTCATCAGGATCAGCCTTCCCAGACTGCGGAGGGGTCAACCAGATCGACGGTAACGAGTATCGCGATCAGCCGGTCGAGGTGGTGTGGACCTTCGAGGCCTTGCGCTGGGCTGGCCGGCGTCACCGTGGTCGAGGGCTCGACCCGGCGGCTCTGCTGAGGCGGCGGGACCCTCGCCGAAATTTTCGATCCTTGCATGGGAGACAATTTCCCATGCGTCAATTTCTGTCTACCGGTCGAGGATCGATCGACCGGTCTTCGCGCACTGGCGGCCTTCCCTGGAGCCGCGGCGCCGACCGGCCGGCGGGGGGCTCCGGGAAAACCCTCACAGGGAGCCCTCAGGACGCACGGAGTTGTTCGGGTGGGCACAGAAAGCTGGCCCGAAGAAAAGTGGTCGACCACTTGGTCAACACCTGTCCCGCTTTAACGCACTCGATTGGCGCGCATATGATACGCTGCGGCGGTTTCCGCTGCATTGCTATGTCATCGCGAGCGACTGACAGATGGCCTATCAACCGAATCTTAGCCTCGCGTGGCGTCGGACGAAGTTGGATGCCCAGTCCGACCGTGTATTTGTTCGCACACCATACGAAATAGATCTCATCGACGAAAATGTCAGTGAATGGGTATCTCTGCTAAACAAACGAATATCAGAGGGATACCGCCCCGGTTCTACGACTATTGCGGATATCCCAAAGGGAAATGGGGCTATCCGACCGGCCGCACTGTTATCGCTGGAGGATCGGACCGTCTACGCAGATTTGGTAGGAGCGTTAGTCCCAACGATATACTCGGGCCTGAAGTGGGCTCAGGGAACCGTCGATTTCGCATATCAGTTGGCCGAAAGACACGATAGACCAAATTTGTTCACAAATAGGTATAATGGGTGGGCAAATTTTCGATGCGTGCAGATGGAGAAACTTGCGAACAAAGAAATTACTCATGTGGTATTCACCGATCTTACCGGATTTTACGAAAATATTGATTTACCGACCCTCATGTCCGACTTGCGGTCGCTCGGGTGTGACGGCGATATTCTCCAGCTTCTGTAAACTTGCCTCTATAGATGGGCGATAATTCCGGGACGAGGAATACCGCAAGGGTGCTCCGCGTCCGACATTCTTGCTAAGGTCTACTTAAATGCTATTGATAGAGCGATAGTCGACGAGGGAATCGACTACATCCGATATGTGGACGATATGCGTGTTTTCAGCAAAGGCTTTGCGGATTGCAGGAGAGCACTACTCTTTATGACTCAGGCATTGCGGCGGAGGGGTCTCAATCTGCGAACCTCCAAGACGGAGATGATGCCGCGAAGCGATGCCAAAAACCGGATAGAAGGGGTGATACCTGTAATTGAAACAGTTCAAGAACGATACAGAAAGTTGATGAAAGAACTCCTTGGAAACATTGATCCGTATCTGCCGCTAGTGGAAATAGATGATCCGAATGACGCGCCTTTATTCGTAGTGCAGGAAGCGTTTGTGGAAAATTTCTTAAAAGATGACACCCATTTTAATACGTCGCTATTTCACTATATATTGAAACGACTGGCCGATCATAGAGCAAAATTTGCACTGAATTATTGCCTCAAACAACTTTACATAAAACCTCAAGAAACGCAACCTATTCTGGAGTATATCGCATTAGTTGGTGCGCACGATGAGGCGCAAGCAGCGATTTTGAAATTCCTACAGTCTCAAGACAATATTTACGAATATCAGAGGTATCAAATCTTTAGGTGGGTGGGAAATGTTCCATGCAGTCCCTTATCTGGTTTATTGACATTGGCTCGGCAACTGACCTTCGATCTATCTCGACCGTCCTATCTCCGCTCCGTGTGTCGCAAATTACTAGGAGAACACGGCACAATAGCTGATTTAGATCGCTTAGAGGGCAGCTATGCCGATGTTCGGGAGGACTTGGAAGCCGCGCAGGTGTTGATCAGCTTGAAGAGAATGGAAGTGGGTCGTCGCAATGCATTTTATGGACGCGTCGAAGGGGACGGGTTGCTTCGCGGGCGAGCCGTTCGGTTGGTAAGGCAATCTCGACTATAATCGAATTTTCCGAAGCCGATCCTACGCCCGCAATCAGGCCGCTTCAGCGGGTCGGAAACTGGCCATTTTCGGTCAGAAATCGGTTACCCTGCAAAGCCGATCAGGAGGGCGAGGAGAACGGCAACGACTCGTTGCGCCGGAAAATCCGGCGCCGGAGCGTGGCCGCCTTCGTCTGGCAATTGCCCGGCTCGTTGCCGAGCAAGCTCGGATCGAGCAACTTGCCGGCGCCGAGCGGCGGGCCCTGGATGCCCTATGGGCGGCGCGCGAGAAACATGCCGGCGCCGTCGAGGAGCTAGCAGCCTGTCGGACTTAGCCAAAAATCCGCCAATTTTGGGATTTTATGTCTCGTGACGGCTGTAACAAGCAATAAACCATGCGAGTTGTCGGCATGATGTTACCGATAATTGCGCGAAATCGTTAAGTCCGACAGGCTGCTAGAGCGGGCGAGACGGGTCGAACCGGCGCAACCTCGTCGAGGGGTTCCTCGAAAACATCCCGCGCAACCGGGAGGATGCGGCGCACGCCCAGGCGAAGATCGACGCCGCCAATGCCGACATCGAGCATCTGACCGAGCTACAGCAGGCAGTGCGCGAGGAATTGGAAGGCGCCGAGAGCCGGCTTGCCCAGCTGCGCGCCGAGCGGCACGAGGCAATAGCGGCGTTCGTCGTCGCCAGCCCGGAATTTACCGGGCTGCTCGACGCCATAGACCGCGCCTGGATACACCTGCGAAGCCTGCGGGTCGTCGTCGACATGGTGCTCGAAGCGGTCCACGGCAATTTGAGCGCGACCTTGATGCGCAACATGCAGCGCTCGGAACCGCTCGCCGCGAACATTGTCGGCTATCCGGTCGAGGAGAACCTCGTCGAGGCCTGGCGCAACGAGCTTGCCGCCATTGCCGAGGATGCCGACGCGGATCTCAACGCTGGACTGGCGAGCTAGCCCGTGTTCGCCGATTTCGAGCCATTTTGAGTTTCCACCGAATGATAGATCAACAAGTTAGACCGAAAAGTCTTCACTACAGAGGGCGTTCGTCGATGTGGTCGAGACGATGATCCGCAGTGTATCGAGCGAGTCAATCACCAGCGGCACCGCCGCCAAGAGGGAGGTGCGAGTTCAGTGCGCTGCAGGTCGCAACAGTAGCCGAAAAATCAGCGCGTGGATAATGAGCAGCGGAGGTACGAGCACGGTCGGGATGAAGAATGCCGCGCCGAGTGCGCTGGGAGCGATGCGCGCGCCCAGCGCACCCTGATAATACGCGTTGAGCAGATCGGCGGTGCCCCACAGATTGAACAGCCAGATGAGCGGAACCGCCCAGATCGCCCGGGCGTGGAGGCTAAGGAGCGCGGCGACCGCGAGAACTGTCGCGATGAGATCGCCGTAAGCGGCCGGCGCGGCGAAGGCCCGCGACAGCGTTGGCGACACGACACCGGGGACGAGAAAGCTCAGCCCGATGAAGCGGAAGGTGTGCGGCACCAGGAGCCGCAGGAGGGCATCGTCGCGCGGCATACCACGCAGCCATGGCCAAAGGAAAAACCAGGCGACAATCCCTGATGCGACGAAGCTCATGATGATGCTGAGCCCGAATAGCGCGAGGACGGGCATCACGACCTCCGGCTGGGAGAGCACACACACGCCCGGCAGCCCTCGACGACCTGCTCGACGGCATGAGCCCGATCGAGTTCATTCTCCGCTTCACCTTCACCAACCCGGATCTGGACACGACCATCGTCGGCACGATCAGTTCCGCGCATCTGCAAACCGGCTACGTCCGTGCGGTGATCCTCGGCTCCGAGGAGCGGCAACCCCTCATGGACGACGATAGCAGTAAATGACCGCTTTTAAGCCACGGGCATCGCAGGCCGGGAAATCGGGAACGGCAGGAATCCACCCACAGGCGACCTTGGATGGTCGTCGGCGCGGAACTCAAGATATCCGTCAGAGTGCCAGGAGCCGGCCAGTTCCGACCGGCTCCCGGTCCCATCGGAGTGAGTCTCCGACCGGCTATTCCTCGGCGGGTTGCTCCCCAGCAGAGCCCGCTTCCGCTTCACCGGTCGCCGACAACAGTAGCTCAATCCCGACGGCCGGGGTCCCTTCTGGTTACCGGCCGGCTGGCAGCCTCCGAAAGAGGACCCGAAGACGGGCGGGGGGCCCGGCCCGAACGATCGGCCGCACGTGATGGCGCAAGGTACAAATGTCACCGGCGCGCAAAGTAGAAATGACACCCCCGGCAGCGGCGCGCCGCTTGATTGAAAAACTGACGGACGGCGTTTTTCGACGGCATGAAACTGAAAAATCTGCGGCGACGACCTCGTCGCCGCGCCAAGGCAAGGTCCACGGCAGGTTGCCGGTGCGCGGGGATCGTTCTGGAGCGAGGGAGGAGCCCGGTGATCCGCATCACGCAGCGCATCGTGGCGAACAGCCGGTCGCCCGACCGGGCTGCGAAATTCCGCCGCGGTTCTGTCGGATCGGTGGCCACGATTATGCAGCCGAGAGCCGGCACGGCGCCGCCTACGCCCTGGCGCGCGTGCTGATCGGCGCTGGCATCCCGGATCAACCGGTCGTTGCGGTCTTCTCGACAGTCAATCACGAGTTCCACGGACGAGCGATACTTCTCGATGGTGCCGACCGGCGGGCCGCATCCGGAACAGAGCTTTTCCAAGGGCTTTTTCGATGTAGCGGCGGCGCAGAACAGCGAAGGAATAGCGGCTGGCACCGGGTTCTATTTTTTGCACCCGGTCGTCGTGATCGTGCAGAGCAGCCTGCCCGAAGGGCTGTATTTCGTGATGGTGCTGTTCCCTACGTTCGCCACAAAGAAATCGCCGGCGCTGTCGAAGGCGATACCATAGGGCAGGTCGAGGCCAGCGGTGATGGTGCTGCCGATCTGATGGCCGGATGCGCTGAAAATGCCGAGTTGGCTGCTAAGGGGACCGGTGATGTAGAGAAGGCCGTTTTTGCCGTGGAAAGCGAGATAGCCCGGCGTGAAGGGCGTCGGTATCTGGTCCAGGAACCGGCCGTCCGGCGAAAACACGGTGAACGAATTCCCCGACGGCGTCTCGGCATTGGCGACAAAGGCATTGCCGGTCTTCGCCTGGAAGACGATGCCGAGCGGGTAGACGAGGGATTCGGTGATCGTCTCGGGGACGCCGCGCCCTTTATGGAAAATCTCGATTTCGCCGAGCGTGATATTTTCGTTCGTGCGATTGGCGACCCAGACGTCGCCTTTGCTGTCGATCTGGACGCCCGACGGGTTGTAATTCTTATCGGTGTGCAATAGCTTGTCGGGGATAAACTTGCCGGCAAGACTATAGACTCTCACCTCCTGCTATGCGTAATCACTTTCGTAGAGATTGTCGTCCGCGTCGAAGGCCAGCCCCGCCGGATTGACGAGCCCGGCCGTGATCGTCCGATCGGTCAGTTGCGTGCCAGTGCTGTCGAAGACGAGGACTTGGCCGGGAGTGGAGCCACATGCGGCGTTGGCACTAAAATGATTGGCGACGAACAGTTCGTCGCGGCTGTTGATGGCGAGCCCGATCGGGCAATCGACAGGGATCGCCGATTTCGTCGCGGCCAGGCCGGCGGTGGCGTTCGGCGACGCAGCATAATCACTACCCGCTGAGGCGGTGTCGCGAGGCGACTCGGCCCGACCGCCGCCCGCTGAAAAGAAAATGGCCAGGCCGACGACCGCGACGATGACGGCAGGCAATCTGCGCATAACGTTCTCCTCGTTCGAATGTACGACAAGTTAATATCACATTAAATACGAATTCGTGTCAATACATTTTAAACCATATTCGATAAAACGGGGGCGGTGGCGAGTGAAGGACCTGCCGGCCGTACGGCACGGATACCCGCGTCGCGTGCCGGTTGATTGGTGCGCGGTTTGCACGAGCCCGAGGCTGCGCCGCCCCGTCTGAGATCCTCGATCGCCGACATTCGCGCACGCTTCGCCGCGGCGCCATCGGGATCTTGGTTGACGGTCGGAGCGAGCGCGGCCGGCTGATCCGCGATCTGGAGCGGCAGTTGATCGAGCACATCGGCGGCGCGCCATCGATAACCCAGCGGCTTCTGATCGATCGCGCCATCAAGACCCGCCTGCAGCTCGATGCGCTCGACGAAAAGCTCGCAGCCGGCAATTGGACGCCGCATGACCAGCGCACCTTCGGCGGGCTGCAGAACGCCTTCCGGCTTGCGCTCCGCGAGCTTCGCCTGGCGCCGTCCGCCTCGGACCCGCGCGCCGCCGGCCGCGCCGCGGTGGGCGACATCCCCAGGGTCGAATACGTCATCGTCGATCCCACGCAGCGCGAGCCCGACGAGAAGCCGACGGCGCCGGCCGCGGTCGAGCTGGTCGACGGGCGGGGTTGAGCCACACGCCGCCCGCGGGCGAAAACATCGGAGCAAACCGGCAGCGGATTTCGGTGGAAATCGACAGGTGATTTTGCCGTCCTGCTCGTCGAGGGTTGTCAGAATGCCCCGGTTACGGCGCATCCTCGTCGTTCAAGCCCCCATGGCCGACCGGTCATGTGCGTAGGAGGCGCTGTACTTGAACCGCCTGCCATTTGCCGCCGCGAGCCGTAGGAATTCGTTGAGCGCCTTCGCGATGCCAGTTGCGCTCGTAATTCCCTGCGCACGGATGGCTTCGATGACCGGCGCCAGATCCTCCGCCCCCGCCGCAGCCTTCGCGCGTCGCGCTTCCGTCGCTCTTTGCCGCCCTAATGCGGTGTTCTTCAGACTCTCCGGCCGGCCCGCCGAGCTTCACGCCCCGCGCCTTGGCCGCGGCGAGGGCCGCCTTGGTGCGCTCGGAGATCGCGCGACGCTCCTCCTCGGCGACCATCGCCATGATGCCGACCGTCAACCGGTTTGCATTCGGCATGTCCGCCGCCGTGAACGCAATGCCCGAGCGCTCCAGCCCGAGCAGGAAAAGCGCATCGCGGGCGAGGCGGTCGAGTTTGGCGATAACCAGCGTCGCCCTTCGGAGCCGGCATTCGGTCATGTCGTCCGTCGCCACGGCAGACCTTCCGAAGTCGCACAGACGGGCGTTTATGAAACGCCGTCCGTTACCCTATTGCACATCATCGCCGACCCCGCGCGGTCTGCGACAGCGGCCCGGCTCGAAGCGCGGGCGCCCTCCGGTGGCTGGGACCCGGCCGATACGCGATCGGACGAAAGGCTCAAAAGCGAACCCGACGATGGCCGGGGGAGCCGCTGCTCAGCGATCGGCCCGCGGCTCGCTCGACGGTCGCGAATTCGTGAATTCTCACCTGAACTGCGGTAGCATGCCAGACGACGGGTTCCGGCGGGCGGTTCGATTTTTTTGCTCCCTGCCGAGGTGTCGGATGCAACCGTCTCTAAGCGGGGGGGGGGATGGGGCAAACATCGTCGGCAATAAGCGCGAGCGCACCGGTCATACCCACAGATCAGCCACAGCTGGCTCAACCCAACGGCGAGAGCGAGCCCGCGCCGCCCAACAACGCGGAAACGCCACGCGCGGCGACTACGGGTCTGCCCCCCCTCAATGACCTCAATGACAGGGATAATTTGGGGCCGCCCGACAGTGCCGCAACGCAGCCCGATGCGGGCTCTCGACCCAGCCCATCGAATGAAGCGGTAAGCCCCGAGCCTGGCGAGCCGGCGGGCTTTGACGCCAGGTCGTATCTCGCCGCGAACCCGGATGTCCTTGCGGCGCTGACGCGCGGCGAGTTCAAGTCGGCCTACCATCATTTCGCTAGGCACGGCCTCGCGGAAGGCAGACCGCTCGGCGTCCGCGCTAAGCCACGCCGCAGCTCCGACAACGCCGACCTCGCCGGGCTGGTGTCCACCGCGCTGAACAGGAGCGAAAACGCGGAGCTTAGACTTCAAATCGGTGCCCACGATGGCCCGGTCGGACCTCGCTCGCGCCCCAATCGGGGAGGCGAAGCACAGCTTGTCGGGGCGGGCTGCAACCAGGCGCCGGCCCGCCGGCGTCGGCACGCACCTGCTGTTCGATATTTCCGACCTCGTCTATTACATCGGCGAGCATGCGAACCCCACCGGCATTCAGCGGGTCCAATCGAGCATCGTCCTGTCGATCTTGACGAACGAGATATTACCACGCGAGCAGTGCGTTTTTTTGAGCTTCAACGCGCGAACCAGGAACTGGGTGCACATCGCGACCGGCTTCCTGGAGACGCTGCTGCAGGACCTGTTTCTGCCGGAGTCGCAACGATTGGTGGACTTCCCAGCCGAGGAGGCGCGATATGGTTTATTACCGGGCGCCGAGGACTTTGACGGGACCGGCATTCTCGACGACGGCAGCGCCTCGGTCGTGTGCTTGTTGGGCGCCGCCTGGGTGCACCAGGATTACCTTCACCGCGTCCTGTCGCTGAAGCGGCGCTTCGGCACCCGCTTTGTGATGACGGTCCATGACCTGATCCCGATCTACCTGCGCGAGACCTGCGATCAGGACACCGTGCGGCTGTTCAGCGAGTTCATGCGCCGCGCGCTGCCGCACGCCGACCACATTCTCAGCGTCTCGGAAAACACCGCCAAGGACATCAGACGGTACGTGAAGACCTTGGCGGTGGCCGAGCCGCCGATCACGGTGACGAAGAACGGCTCGTCGTTTGCCGAATTCCTGCCGCAACCGGCCTCGCTCGGCGACCTGCGGGCAAGCGATCTCCCCGAGCGCTTCGTGCTGTTCGTGGCAACGATCGAGGGGCGCAAAAACCATCAGCTGATGCTCGACATCTGGCAGCGGATGATCGCCGACGGCGACGACCCGCCGCATCTGATCTGTGTCGGCCGCCTCGGCTGGAAGTCGGGCAGCTTCGTCAGCACGCTGGTCGAGACCAACTACCTGGGCGGCCGGGTGATGCTGCTGCGCGACATCTCCGACGCCGATCTGCGCCTGCTTTACGATTGCTGCCTGTTCACGGTATACCCGACCCTCTATGAGGGCTGGGGGCTGCCGGTGGGCAAGTCGCTGGCGCTGGGCAGGATCTGCGTCAGCAGCGACCGGGCGTCGCTGCCGGAGGTCGCCGGTGAATTCGGCGTCTATATCGACATCGCCGATTCCGAGCAGTCGCACGCGGTGATCCGCGACCTGATCTCCGACGCCGCGGCGCGCGGCAAGCTGGAAGCGAAAATCCGCCGCGGCTACAAGCCGGTCACCTGGCATTCGGTGGCGGAAACGGTCGTCGCGACGTGCCTCGCGGCGCCCGGCGTAGCATGGCAGGAGCCCTACCCGTACACCGCCATTCCCTATTCGTCCGAGATCAGCTTTGCCCGGCTGGACCGAAACACCGACGGCACCGGCGAACTGCTGCTGACGCGGATCGCCGGGCCACGCGAAGGGCTGCTGCTCGGCGACCCGCTCGACGAGCAAGCCTTTGTGCGCGGCGAGGAAGCGCGCTCCGGCGGGTCATGGGCTTATCCCGAGGAGTGGGGAACCTGGGCCTGTCACGGTGACGGCGAACTCGCATTGGCTCTGCCGCCAAACCCGAGCCGGGTCTATTACGCGCTGATGCGCCTGCGCACCAGCGGCCCGGTGATAGAGCAGCCGGTAAGCTTGTCGGCAAACGGCGATGTGTCGTGGGAGGGCGCGATCGGCCCGCACACGCGCAACCTGATGTTGCGGGTGCGCCCGAAGGTAACCGGCCCCTCGGGCTGGCGGTTGCGCATCCGCGCGCAGATGACGCTAACCCGGGAACTGCGCAATCAGATCGCCGCCATCGACGCGCGGATTCCGACGATCGGCTTCGAGCGCCTGGTCGTCGTGCCGGAGAACGACCTGAAGGCGCGGTTGGATGCTTTGTATTCGCTTCTGCTCTGACCAACCCACCAATGATCCACCCGCCACGTTCTAACGGCCAAAATGGCGCAGATGCCAATTAAAATGATCCAATCCGCAGACACTGAAAGATATGCGGAGATGCTCGGCATCACCGCCGCAGTCAACAAAACATACTGCGAGCGGAAAGCTATTGAATACTTAAGTTTCTTGGGAATAAAAAGAGGCTATTTCCCTTGGCATGCCTCCTTTAATAGGATCTGTATGATCAACGAGTTGATGGCCCAAGGGTATAACGGATGGGTATTTTACCTCGACGCCGATGCATTTATAAACGATTTAGACTACGATGTTTGGACGCTCCTGTCGAGCGAACTGGCTATCGTGGCGGCCGGCCTTCCCGGTAACGAATGGGATATCAACGATGGTGTCTTCTTGCTAAACCTAGGCTCGGAAGCCGGACGAGAGATAGCGTCCCTTTGGTATGAAGATTTTATGTCGACGCCCGAAGAACAATTGCGTCTCGCCCGGGAGTGGGACGACGTCACGGGTGATCAAGATCGCCTACATCGCATCCTTCGCGAAAATCACCACTTGGTTCGAGCGATGAGGCGCGTCCCGCGCGAATTACTAAACCATCCCCAGGGGACATTTGTTCGTCAAATTCTGCACGCCGATGCCCCTAGCCCGGTAGAGCGGATGGCACGAATACGGAGGGACGTCGAGGCGGTTATAAAGAGAGATCGGGGACCGACCGGCATGGGGCCTACCGCTGTAGCAGATCGAGAATTGGCGACGTCCAAATCGCGCAACCAACCTATAGGGGCCAACAGCACAACGGCCTTCCCGGTAGCAACACAGCGTTCGGCTGCGCCCCGCGCCGATCAACACAGCGGCGAAATGTCGGTGGAAGACATTATAACCGTTGCCTACAAGGCGGTCTTGGGTCGAGGGCCGGATCCAGGCGGGCTTCAAGCGTACAAAGAGCTTGTAGAGGGCCTCTCGGCCTCGGCGAGCCTGGAGCGCGCTGTGAAGTCGTTGGTATCATCCAAAGAGTTTCAGCAGACGGTAATTGCACCGGCTGCAGCGAGAGCAGCGGGGACGGCCAATCTTCCGGTGTCCGGCGCTGGGCCAGCGCGTTCCATCCAATACTTTCACTCCTTTGATTTTGGCAACGGCGAGGTTATTAACGGGATAAAGCGACTGGCAACCCTCCAGAGTGAGGCAGAGGCCGTTTTTAGCGAGCCCATTCAAAATAAGATGGTTTTGGACATTGGGGCGTGGGACGGCTACTTTTCCTTCGAAGCCGAGAAACGGGGGGCGTCGTACGTGCTCGCGACCGACCATTTTTCATGGTCGGGTCCCGGCTGGGGTACTAAGGCCGGCTTCGAATACGTCCACGCGAGGCTCGGATCTCAGGTGAAATCGCTCGACATCGATGTTTTTGACCTTGACCCCGAAATGCTAGGGACCTTTGATGTGTGCCTCTTCCTCGGCGTCCTCTATCATCTGGAGAACCCCTTGGGTGGTCTCAAGCAGGTTTTTAGAATGACGCACGACCTCGCGGTCATCGAGACCGAGGTTACCGAATTAACAAATGAGAACGCGGTACTTCGCTTCTATGAGGGACGCACGCTTAATAACGATGCTACCAATTTCTTTGTGCCAAATCACGCGTGCCTTGAGGGGATGCTCAGGGAGGTTGGATTTAGACGTTTCAAATTCACACCACCCGAGCATCCGGCAGAAGCCGTTAACGCAAGAACGATAGTGCATGCCTGGAAGTGAACGCAAATGTCCGTTTCACAACCCGAGGTGCCGACCACACCACGTTTAGCCGCAGCGCCCGCTAACGAATTGAGCGATGTAATGTCGCAGAACCATCAAGAGATCAATTGGTTTCACTCGATAGACCTGAGAAACGGACTTTTCACAGCGGGCGTCAAATCGGTCGAGGTTCTGGAAGCCGAATTTGATCGACTTCAGCTCACGGCCGAGATCCTCCGGGAAAAAGGGTTCTCGATATTGGCTGCAACGATGGCTTCATGTCGCTCAGAGCCGAAAAACTAGGGGCCAATGTAACCAGCATCGACGGGGTATACAGGGACGGTCTAAAATTTGTAAGGCGACATCTAAAGCCAAAATTCCGTTTTTTTAATATGGACTTACTAAGCCCATCATTTGGCGAGTTAGGTCGATTCGATATCCTTTTCTATTTCGGGGTATTGTACCATACGATGTACCCGTTTGAGCACATCTTACGGTTGGCAAGCGTTTGCAATGAGGGCGCGTTGCTTTTTTTGGAGTTCTGAATACTACAATATTCCACAGCTCGACGACGAGCCGACGATTGTCTTTAACTACGACGGCAAGATCCATCCGGATTTGACCTCGCCGGTTTGGCCATCTATAAAATGGGTCGAGCAGACCCTTGCTCGTGTCGGCTTTGGCCAGATAAGGTTGCTGCATCGCCAGGGCACGAGCCGAGGACGCCTGACCCTCCGAGCGGAATACGATGGTAGATCCTCGCCGTCTCCTTTCTTATACGCGGGGGAGCTGACGTAGACGTGTTGGGGGCCGTCAAATTTGCAAAATATTGGCAGGTATTTCATCCGGGGGTCCTCGTTGCGCTCGCCGGTCTGTCTATAGTCTTGGCTGGCGTAGCGCATGCCGAAAGCGTACCGCATCAAGTCCTGGCCTTCTACTACGGCTGGTGGGGCAATCCCGCGACGAGCGGCGGTTGGGTGCATTGGCAAGGCGTCGATGCGGCGGGCGAGCGCATTGCCAACGCGACGGATTTCCCCGAGTACGGCGCCTATGACAGCCACGATCCGGTCATCCTCGACCGCCAGGCGGCGGCGGCTCGCGCGGCCGGCATTACCGGCTTTATCGCCAGCTGGTGGGGACGCGGCAGCTTCGAGGACCGCGGCATGCCGTTGCTGCTCGCCGCCGCGGCCAGGCACCGGCTCGGGGTCTCGGCCTATTACGAGAAGATCGACGACAACAACCCCATGCGCGTTGCCGCCGCCGCCGATCTCGACTACCTGCTCGCGCGATACGGCGGCGACAAGGCCTGGTTGCGGTCCGGCGGCAAGCCGGTCATCTTCGTCTACGGCCGCGCCCTGCACGCCCTCCCACCTGCCGACTGGGCCGCGGTCATCGCGCAGGTGCGCCGCGACAACCCCGGCGGCGTCTCGCTGATTGCCGATTCCTTCGCGCCCGATTATGTCGCCGTCTTCGACGGCGCGAGCACCTACAACATCACCGGCCAGACGCATCACAAGGAGCCGGCCGAGATCGGCGCCTGGGCGCATGCGGCCTACCCGCAGATGGTCAGGGCCGCCCGCGGCAAGATTTCGACCGTGACCGTGATCCCCGGCTATGACGACCGCGATGTCGGACGGCCGTCGCCGCGGCCGGTCACCGACCGCTATGGCGGCGAGACGTATGCGGCGCTGTGGCAGGAGGCGATCGCCGCTGCGCCCGATTATGTGTTGATCACCTCGTGGAACGAGTGGCACGAGGGCAGCGAACTCGAACCTTCGGTGCAATACGGCTCGCGCATTCTCGACGACACGGCGCGCTTCGCGCGCCGGTACCTCACGGCGAGCCGCAGACGAGATTGATAGCCGCGCGGCAACGGGTTGCGCGCGCCGCCGTCGGGGCAGCCCGGCGCCGCGAAGCGCTGCCGGGGTCAGTCGATCGCCGCGTGCACGAGATTGGCGATGCGGTCGAGCCGCGCCGAATGCCAGGGGTCGGCCTGCATGCCATTAGTCAGATAGCTGAACGAGGTGCCGCTCGGTAAGCGGTACTCCTGTCACACTACCGTAGGTGGCGCAGTAATTGCGTGCCCCCGGAGATGGTGACGCCACAAGCAAAAGGAGCAGGCGCGGGCGCCTCGTCGGTGTAGGCGCGCCTCTGACGTGACCTGCGCTCAACAAGGCGGCGTGCTGAGCGTCGATGGCATTAGGAGTGGCGATCCCGCAGCGGCGCTTGCCTGTGGTGCGGGCGCACGTTCGCGGCACGGCGCGGCGGCTCCGTCCAAGAAGCCGCACCGGGCTGCGGACCTCGGCTGTTGGCCCGTCGGTGAAGCGCCAAGGGCCTGACTCGCGAGCAGCGGGCTCGCGCCGATCTCCTCGCCCGCGTCAAACCCTATGCCCAAGCCTGGTACGGCAGCTGGCACCAGGACATGGTCGACCGGCCCTTCTAGCGCGTCAACAGCCGGGCTTAGGGCGCGAAGAGCCTTGCTCCCAGCGTTTCACCCGTCGGCATCGCACCGCTAATGTGGCCTGCCAACCGCGCGGCGCCTGCAGCGCTTCGATCGCCCGCCTGATCCGTGCCCATACGAGCCGCCCTTCATTATCGCCGCGGTCGAGCATCAGATCCTGAAGGGGAGCCGCTTCAGCGGTGTCGCCGTGCTGTCGGATCAGCAGGTTGGCGGCGCGCCAAATGTCGAGTTCCGAAATCACGCGCCGACGATACCATGTTCCGGAGATGACGCTCGATCTTACCGATGACGAGGCGCGCTCGCTCGCGATCCTTCTCCGCCCAGCGATCGACGATGACCCCTACCCGCTCTCGCTGCGGCTGGCGCCGTTGAAAGCGATCCTGGGGCGAAGTTCGATCCGCCGAAGCCTCGGCCCGTGCCACCGTCGGCCTCTCAAGGCCTATGATGCGCCATGTGTAGTCAAGCGGCGCCGGCAACGTGGATGAAGCTTTATGGCGGGCTCCGCTGGTATTTTTCGGTGCCGGTGGACGAGCCGATCGTCCTCCCACACGTCGAAGCCCGCGATGAACGTTGGGACGTTCATCTTGTGCGCAGCCTCAATGGCCTCGGCGTCCGTCGCGCGCTCGATGTATTCAACGCTGCGGACGTTGTTCCCGTGATCGACAAAATGCACCCGGTATATCATCGTGCCAGTGCGTTCGAGCGCCTGGATCAGGTCATCACGCCCGCCCGAGGTGCTGGTGCCGGCAAGGTGCTATGGTTTCATGTGCGGGGCTCCGGCGCCGGCCCGCCGGAGGGCGCCGAAGGAGGGCGTCCGCGAATGTAGGGGACGATCCTTGCGGTGACGGGCGCACCCCCTTCGGCGCGGATATGAGCAGCTTTTGCCGCGTGGGGACAATACGGGCGACCACGTATGGTGCGCGTGTTTACGGTTCGGCGGCTGGGCGAGGCTCCCGCGCCTCGCGAGGCCATGATCACAACGTCGCCGCGCTGTGGCGCCAGCTCGCAGAGAAAGCCGAAGCGCGTTCCAAGCCTTGACGTTGCCGCGCCGGACGGCTGCGTCATAACCGCGGCGCTTCAAACGCCTTCTGCCCGGACCCGGCGCCGGTGATCTGCGGCTGTTCACATGCCCGGACCCTCGGGCGGCCCGGCCCCGGCGTGTGTCGCGCTTCTCGCGCTGGGGCGGCCCCTCTTGCCCAGCAGCGCGAGGCGATAGCTCTGCTGGCGCGTACTGCGCAGACCGGGGATGCCGTTTTGATCGAGCGCCGCCTCCCAGGCGGCGAGTTCCTCAGGTGACAGCAAATAGCGTCGATAGGCTTCCTCGCGGCTGATGTTCCCGCTGCGCACGGCAAGGACGACCTCGGCTTTGCGCCGCGGCGACCATCGCGTCGCCACGGTCGGCGGGAGGGGCGGGGCGGGAGCCGTCGGTGCTTCGCCGAAAGTTCTGGACGGGGAAGACATTTCGATCCTGGCCGTGCACCGATCCCGAAGCTTCAGCCCTAACTTCCCGAAGTTGAATACGCGCGAACACGTAATGTGGTGGCGGGGTTGCCTCGCGTGTTCGTTGTGTGGGAAGGCTTGACGTCGACCCGATCAATGTGGAAATGGCCGTCTCGGCGATCCGGGACGTCGCCCGGCTCGTGCCGGAGCTGGCGCCGCCCTGCTCGCCGGCTCTCGCCGACGACAGAGCGTGCCGAGCGCAGTCGTCCAGCGAAAACGTCGGATGCTCCGACATTATCCGACTTTGGCATTAGCCGCGACCAATCCACCCGCTAGCAGCCTGTCGGACTTAGGTGGGAGCGGGCGCATAATGTGGTAGGATTGGTGGGAGGGGATACCAGGAACGGTTGGGGCGATGAGCAACTTTCGCCAGGTGGACCGGCAGACGGGGTTTCTGCTGCCGCCATCGGTAGATGAGTGGCTGCCGGAACGGCATTTGGCACGCTTTGTGGTTGAGGTGATTGCAGGGCTGGACCTGCGGGCGTTTATTGGCAGCTATCGCGGGTCGGGTTCGGCATCGTACCACCCGGAGATGCTGCTGGGCCTGTTGGTTTATGGCTACGCGACGGGGGTATTTTCGAGCCGGAAGTTGGAGCGAGCGACGTACGATTCGGTGGCGTTTCGCTTCATCGCGGCGAATGACCATCCCGACCACGACACGATCGCGACGTTTCGGCGGCGGTTTTTGAAGGAGATCGAGGAGCTGTTCGTCAAGGTGCTGTTGCTGGCTCGCGAGATGGGGGTCCTCAACCTGGGCACGGTGGCGCTGGACGGGACCAAGATCCATGCCAATGCGAGCCGGCACAGCGCGCTTTCTTATGAGTACGCGGGCAAGCTGGAGACGCAGCTGAAGGCCGAGGTGGGGGAGTTGCTGGCCAAGGCCGAGGCGGCAGACAAGGCGGATGTTCCCGACGGGATGTCGATCCCGGAGGAACTGGAGCGGCGCGAGGAACGACTGAAGAGGCTGGCCGAGGCGCGTGCCAAGATCGAAGCGCGCGCCAGCGAGCGCTTTGCCCGCGAGCAGGCGGAGTATGAATCCAAGATCGCGGCGCGTGAGGCCAAGGCCAAGGCGAGCGGCAAGGAGCCCGGCGGCAAGCCGCCGGCGCCGCCGGTGGCGGGTCCCGGGCCCAGCGATCAGATTAATCTGACCGACGAGGACTCGCGGATCATGCCGGTGGCGGGCGGCGGGTTCGAGCAATGCTACAACGCGCAAGCCGTGGTGACGGCCGGCAGTTTGTTGGTGATCGCGTCCGATGTCGTGCAAGCTGCCAACGACAAGCAGCAACTCGAGCCGATGCTGGGCAAGCTGGCGGCTTTGCCGGCGGATCTCGGCAGGCCGCAAACGATGCTCGGCGACAATGGCTATTGCAGCGCCGCCAATGTGGCGGCCTGTGCTGCGGCCGGGATCGAGCCGCTGCTGGCGCTCGGCCGGACCCCGCATCACCCGTCCCTGGACGAGCGCTTTGCCGCGGCACCGCCCGCACGGGACAACCCGACCCCGCTCGAAGCCATGGCGCACCGCTTGGCCACCCCCGAAGGCAAGAAGCTCTACGCTCGGCGAAAGCACACCCCGGAACCCGTGTTCGGCATCGTCAAATCGGTTCTCGGCTTTCGCCAATTCCTGCTGCGCGGGCTCGACAAGGTCCGGGGCGAGTGGAGCCTGGTGACGATGGCCTGGAACGTGAAGCGGATCTTCGCTCTCGATGCTCGGTAAGAGAGCATGGAGCGTCCAGATATCAACCTTGGCGGGATCAAGCCGATGCCGCCGGCACCCTTGCCACGCCGCCAACCTATTCAACCCATCCGCCACCACCTGACCGAATGCATCCCGGCGCTCCATCACCGGATCCACTAAACTCCAGTCCGACAGGCTGCTAGCAGAAGTTGCGATGCCGGACGAGCCGATGCGACCGCCGTGACAAATCTGCGGCATGGCAGGGCCGAGGAAGACGCGCCGAGTGTCAGCGTCTTACTCTCCGGTGATGTCGGGCTTTGCCGTCGCTCGCATCACGCGGCGGCAAATGGGCGCCGGCGGTTTGCCGGCGTTTACCTCCCTAGAGCCTCGGGTCGGCCGTTTTCGCGGCTGACCCATCTTTTTTGCCGGGCATCTTTCGGTCTCCGCGAGCAGTCTGGCCGCATCGCCGCTCGGAGCGCCAGACCGGAATCGCTATTCGGCGAGATCGCGCCCGGCGAGCCAGGCATACCCGGCCAAATCGCGCCAATGGTCGGCGCAGGTCGGATCGCCGGCGGCTCAACCTGACCCAGCGCCGGGCCGCGACGGCCTTGGGGCGCAGCCGCCGCCAGGTGCAGCTGTAGACGGCGGCCACGAGGAGCCGCCGCGCGTCGTGTGCCTCGCGATGCGGGCGCTGGAGGAGCATCCGGAGAAGGCGACCCCGTGACCTTGCGCTTTGCCGACGGCACGCCGATCCCCGACGACGAGGTCCATTACAACCCGGACGTTGGAAAGTCGTATAGCGCCGCCTTCCACGCGGCGATGGCGGCTCGCATGGAGCATCTCCACGCGCTGGTGGCCCGCCACCACTATGGGGCGGACGCGGCGGTCTGGACCGACGGCTCGTTCGAGGATTTCAGCGCCGCGGACCTGGCCGCCTACGACGCGGAGTGGGAGGAGACCGACCACCCGCGAAAGAAGACCGGTGAATTCGCCCCGAAAGGCGCCGGCGAGGGCGCCGCACCGACGCTGCCCGCGAAGCCGGTCATCAAGGCGAACTCGCCGAACAACAAAGAGAAGCAGAAGCACCTCGACGCGCTGGAGAAGCACGCCGAGGCCTGCGAGTGGGACAAGGTCGCGGCCTACCCGACGCCGGGCATCAACACCTACGCGAAGATGGTCGCGAAGTACAAGCGGGCGTTGTTAGCCTCGAAGGGCACCGCGAAACCGGCCGCGAAGAACGATCTGGACAAGTTCACCTACGAGGAAGGGGATCTGGAACTTTTGGAGGAGGGCGATGGTCCGACCCTCGACGAGATCATCCGGCGAAAGCGGGACGAGGAAGGCGAGCCCGATGACATCGGCGCGCCCGACCCCGGCTTCCGCGCTCCTCGCCCGCGTTGAGGGCCGCAAGCGCCTCCGCGCCACCCGCCCGAACGTCGGCGTCGAGGCCGCGTACCGGCAGCGCCTGCAGGCGCTCGTCGGACGCGATTCAGCGTCCCGCTGCCGGGGGTGGTAGCCGGCGGCGGCCCGCTCGGGGAGATTGCGGGCCGCAGCGGCTGTCGTGCCGGCGGATCGGGAAGCGGCGCCCTTGGGTCGGTCTCGAATGCCGCGAATCGCGGCGGACCAGCGGTCGAAGTCAGCGCCCCAGTTGATCTCCCACTCGCCGAATGCGCTGATGTCGGTTCCAGCGCGAGAACGCGGAGGGCACGCCGTAAGCCTTGCTGATCGCGGTGATCCGCTCCCGGGGGGTGGCCGACTTCAAATCGGAATGGCCGACATCAAATCGGAATCAGTGGCCGACTTCGTTCCGGAATCACCGGCCGACTTCCCCCGGAATATGCACGTCGACGCCAGAGACCTGCCGAAGGCCGACAATGACCCCGCCGCACGGCATGCCCGCCTCAAGGCCCGCTATGCGCTCGAACAGGATGTCCTGGCGAAGATCAACGAGCAGCTTGAGCGCCTGCCGGGTGTCAACATGTCGGGCGGCATCGCCCGGATGCGGATCGCCACCCGTGTCTTCGTCGAGATGATCGACGCCTACGAGAGCCGCTATATCCGCGGTGATCGGGAGGACATTGTCGATGACGTGAACCAGCGCCTGCCGGAGGATCTGCACCTGCGGCTCCTAGACGAGGACGAGGACGGGGGGGACGAGGACAATGGCTAACAATATTCCCAATCCCGACAACATGACCGACGCCGAAGCCGCGGCGATCCGCGCCCGGCTGGCGGCGCTCGAAGACGAGGACGGCTCGCTCCACTACAGCGTAGTGGTCGCCGACGCCCGCCGCGACCCGACCTCGCCGCTGCATCGATATCTCGAATGGGACGATGCTGCCGCGGCCGAAATCGGCCGGCTGTATCAGATCCGGCGCGTGGTCAAGGCCGTCGAGGATATCGAGGGCGAGGCCAATGGCTGATACACCCATCATCCCGTTCTCGGCGCCCAAAGAGAGGCCGCCGACGCCGGCCGAGGTGGCGCGCGGCATGCGCGCCATGCAGACCTATCGGGAGATGATCGAGGCATGGCACCGATTGCCGCCGCTCGACAAAATCGAGGATCACGGCATCAGGATGTGGGCGGCAGCCTCGATATTCAACTATGCCCTCGGCGAATACGGGCTGCACTATGATGAGGAGTGGGAGCGCGCCGCCGCGCTCGCCAATAACCTCCTCAGGCAGGAGGGCTGGGAGCTTCGCAGCATCGACGAGGACCGGCAATGACTGGCAGGCGCGCCAAGCGCGATCTGGCGGCGGAGGGGCGCATGGCTGATATCGAATGGAAACCACTCCCCGCAGGGCTTTGGACTCCCCCTGCTGTCTTTGTGGAGGCGGGAAACCTACTCCTTGAGGCGTTTACGGACGATGGCGTGCCGACCTGGGAGATCAGCAAGAAGACAGGGGAACGGAGCGAATGGAACGTCATCGCCCAGGGCACTGCCGACTCCTTCGAGGCGGCCAAAGCGGCGGCGCTCTTCGAAGCGGAAGCAGCATCGTGGGGACGATGAAGGGGCATCCGTCCCCGAAATCAGGGGGTAATTAATGATTGACGACCCACAGAAGACCGATAGGCTCATAACCATGCTGAAATTCACACTGCCAATCCAAACTAATATTCCAAGATATCTTGGGGAAAAATTAGCATCGCAGTCGCCGAATATTCCAATTGCCGAACAATGCAATGTCATTGACGTTCTTTATAGCGGGGACGAAGGAGGCATCGTCTGCTGCTTGGATATCGGGGGCGCTAATACAGCGGTAGCGCATCTTGTTTCGATAACCCACTTGACCTTCAATCGAAACATTCCGCTGGCGCGCGAGATCGAAGCCTACCAGCGTCACCGCAACAAGAAGTTGAAACGGCAGCAGGGTCGCGTCTAGAGCGCTCAGCGCTGATGGGGGATGTCCAGATTGTTGTGCGGACATGTTTTTTTGATTGTCGCGCTACAACGCCACTATGAGCGGGGCCTGGAGGCGACCTACTACGGCGGCTATGCACCGATCCGGCTCAACGTGCAGTTTTGAGCAAATCGTGTAGCGACCCCATCAACCGCAACCGGATCGAAGACGCGCAGAAACTGCGGACCGCAGGCATCATCACCGACGAGAAGCGGCGGTGACGGGGCCGCGGGAGTCGAGCTTTTTATACCCGGTCAAGAAAGTGCCCGCGATCGCCGGCTTGGCCGGTCATGGCTGGTTGGGCCCGGAGGAAGCGTCGCAGCCGCGCGCGGCGCCGTTAAGAGCCCGTCCGATCGGCGGCGAGTAGGCCGTTGGCTTCTACGCCGATCCCGACGACCAGAGCGGCAAGCTCGGCATGGTCGACATCGCCCCGGTCATGCCGGTCAAAACCCCCGGTCGGGCTCGCGGCGATCAAGGCCAACCCCGAACTCGCCGGCCTGTCGCTGATCCGCCAGTCGCGGCTCTCGGTCTGTCCGATCGGCGACCGCGAATGGGCGGTGATCTGCGGCATGGCCGGCGTCGCGGCCTGAGCCGGCCGGCGGCACCCGCGCGCGGCAGGGGTCAGGGCACCACTTTGAACACCGTGCCGCAGCGTGGGGCGCGGCCGCCGCCATTCACAGTCGTGCCGTAGAGAGCGCCGCTCGCGTCCATGATCACGCCGGCCCCGGGATCGGCGCCGTCGGCGCCGCCCGTGAACGAGTGGAGCACCGTCTCGGTCCAGCGGGTCTCGCCCGACGCCGGCGGCGTCAGCTTGAACACCGTGCCGCAGTTGGCGCCAACGCAGCCGGGGCCGCCGGACCAGGTCGTGCCGTAGAGGGCGCCGCTCGCGTCCATGATCAAGCCGGCTAAGGGAGCGAAGCCGTCGGCGCCGCCCGTGAACGTGTGGAGCACCGTCTCGGTCCAGCGGGTCTCGCCGGCCACCGGCGGCGTCAGCATGAACACCGTGCCGGAGTCGTCGCCGCCGCCATGCTCGGTCGTGCCGTAGAGGGCGCCGCTCGCATCCATGATCAGGCCGGCTTCGGGATCGCCGCCGCCCGTGAACCCGTACAGCACTTTCGCGGTCCAGTCGGTCCCGCCGGCCGCCGGCGGGGCCAGCTTGAACACCGGGCCGCAGCCGACCTGGACGAGCCGGCTCTTGATGGTCGTGAAGCAGCGACCGCCGCCCCCTTGCCCGTGCCGTAGAGGGCGCCGCTCGTATCCATGACCAGGCCGGCATGGGGATAGGCGCCGTCGGCGCCGCCCGTGAACGAGTGGAGCACCGTCTCGGTCCAGCGGGTCTCGCCGGCCACCGGCGGCGTCAGCATGAACACTGTACCGCAATTTGCCGGCTGCCCAAAGCAGCCCCCGCCGCCCCCTTGCGAGGTCGTGCCGTAGAGGGCGCCGCTCGCGTCCATGATCAGGCCGGCTGAGGGTTTGGCGCCGTCGGCGCCGCCCCTTAACGCGTGGAGCACCGTCTCTGTCCAGCGGGTCTCGCCCGACACCGGCGGCGTCAGCATGAACACCGTGCCGGAGTTGGCGCCGCCGTCATGCTCGGTCGTGCCGTAGAGGGCGCCGCTCGCATCCATGATCAGGTTGGCTTCGGGATCGCCTCCGTCATCGCCGCCGGTGAAGCGGTGGAGTGTGGTCTTGCTCCACCCGGTCCTACCGGGGCCGGGCGGAGCCAGCATGAACACCGTCCCGTCCGTGCCGCCGCCGGCGCCCCGGGTTGTCCCATAAAGTGCGCCGTTGCCGTCCATAACGAGGCCGGCCTCGGGATGGCCGCCGTCGGCGCCGCCCGAAAACGAATAGAGCACGGTCTCCTGCGGTGCCGCCGCGGCCGGGAGGCCGATCAGGCTCGTCAAGGCGATCGCTACGCCGAGACCGGCAGCTCGCTTCATCGACAGGCGCGGCAGCGCCCCGGCGGCGGCATGATCTCTCGGAAATTTGCTGTGCGGCATGACTGTTCCTCCCTGCGTCCCCAAGCCGGAGCGACCGGCTGGAACTTGCTAATGCGGCGCCGCCGACTTCAATGTGAGGCGGATCACACAGCAACGCTTTTTTCGGCGGATCGTAATTGTCGAACGCCATGGCGAAGTCCCCAAGGCCGCGATCGGGCATCGTCGACGCCGCCGGGCTCGGAGGTCAACGGGCTCGCGGTAACCGATCGGACAAGGTCGCCGGCGCGGCGCCGGCGGGGAGCGCGTTTCCGCCGGGTCGCGCGGGTGCGCGTGCTGATGTCTGATCCGTGCGGCCGGTGACGTTTCTATTGGTGATCTACAAATCAATGTCGCATAATGAAGAGAATGAAGAGCGTTTTTAGCGTGGCGGCGCGGCGCACGACGTCTCGGGAGGGGTGCGAGAGGTAAGAGCCGCGACGGTGCGCTAAAAACGGATTGGACTAAGCCTGGCCCGGTCGGCGCGGGCGAGGTGATCTCAACTGTCAGGTGAATGGCACGGATTTTGAGCTCATGGGCATTGAATTGTTTTGGGGCTCTGTGGCGTCAATGGGTTACCGTGGAAAGAAGACGGACGGGAGAACGTTAGGTAGAACAAGCTGAAAAAGCCCCGTGCCATCGCCGACGCAACGCCGTGGAAAACTCGGCGTCTTCGAGGGCGAGGGTGAAG
Source organism: uncultured Alphaproteobacteria bacterium (assembly GCA_963772295.1). Taxonomy (GTDB): domain Bacteria; phylum Pseudomonadota; class Alphaproteobacteria; order ATCC43930; family CGMCC-115725; genus AP-15. Next base: position 149,690 of record CAVYWO010000011.1, on the reverse strand, counting down.
GCAGCGATGGCGGAATGCAAGAGCGAATGACAACGGTTCTCGCCGGTACTGCCGCGAAGCGGCTTAGTCGTGAGCCCAGCATGTTCGATAGCTTGGGGGTGGAAGTCCCCTATCCAACCTGATGGAGGTGAAGGATTAGCGAAGCACAAGGGCGTCATCGCGAGGTGGCGTCTGAAGGCAGTGCGGAGCAAAACCGCGACCTGACGAACAGAAAGCGGATATCAGGCATCCCTGGCCGGACGAGTGGGCGACTAATCACGAAGTCCATATCCATCAAGGACCAGGGCTGTAGATCCGGCGGGGGTGCGGGGAAGGCGATCGAACTTACCTGGGGAGGCCTGCGGCGTGTTCCGATCTCGGAACTGAGGGAACCGCGAGGTGACCTGATCGCGGCGCAGGAGTCAGCAGACGGCACAGTAGGTCAAGCCGTCGGCAAGGCTAGTGAGGCACTCCAAGGCCGAAAGGCGGAGCAACAGATAGGCCGAGCCGGAAACGATGGCCGAAGGCCCGAACGATTGGGAGTGGCAAGTAGGATTGGCGACTCATGAGTGGAACGCGGCAGAAGATCCAGTACTCACTGGCCCTGGAACCGGATGATCGGGGTGAAGCCCGGGTCAGCGGTCACCAAGGGGCCGAACCATTCGTGGCGAAGCCAGCACCCGAAAGCCCGGCTTTGACGGAACAATTAATGGAGGAGGTGTGCGACCGAGGGAATCTCGTAAGAGCGTGGAAACGCGTTCGACGGAATAAGGGCGGTCCTGGCTTGGATGGGATGACTATCGACGACGCTAAGGACTACCTGCGTGAGCACTGGCCAAGCATTCGGTGTCAATTGCTCGATGGAACCTACCAGCCGCAGCCGGTCAAGCGGGTCGAGATCCCCAAGCCGGACGGCGGGATCAGAAAGCTCGGCGTCCCTTGCGTCGTCGACAGACTGATCCAGCAAGCCTTGCTGCAGGTGCTCCAGGAGCGGTGGGACCCGACGTTTTCCGAGCATAGTTACGGCTTCCGACCGGGACGCTCCGCCCATCAGGCGGTGGCGCAAGCGCAACGATACGTTGCCGAAGGCTATAGTGTCGTGGTGGACCTTGATCTCGAAAAATTTTTCGATCGAGTCAATCATGACAGCCTGATGGCGCGGGTCGCCGCACGGGTGCCCGATAAACGTGTGCTCAAGCTCATTCGGGCGTTTCTCAAGTCCGGGGTGATGGAAGGCGGCTTGGTCAGCCCGGTGGATGAGGGGACCCCGCAAGGCGGCCCGCTCTCGCCCCTCTTAAGCAATCTCGTGCTCGACGATCTCGACACGGAGCTGGCCCGACGAGGTCACCGCTTTTGCCGATACGCGGACGACTGCAATATCTATGTTCGCAGCCGCCGCGCCGGTGAACGGGTCATGGCCTCGGTCAGCCGGTTCCTGACCCAGAAGCTGCGGCTGAAGGTCAACGAGGCGAAAAGCGCGGTGGCGCGACCGGAGGAGCGCAAGTTCCTGGGGTTCAGCATCTCGAATGACGGGAGCGAGCGGCGCATTGCGCCACAAGCTCTCGACAAATTCAAGACGCAAGTCCGGGAGAGGACCCGCCGGACACGGGGGATCAGCCTACAGCAGCTGATCGAGGACCTGACGCCATACCTCATCGGATGGCGCGGCTACTTCGGCTTCTGCCAGACCCCACGTGTGCTCACGAACCTGGAAGCGTGGATCCGCCGAAGATTGCGCTTGTATCTTTGGCGGCAGTGGCAGAACGGGCACAACCGCTTCAACGAACTGCGCCGTCGCGGCGTACCGAAGTTCAATGCAGCGGTCGCGGCCGGTTCGCCGACCGGGTTCTGGCGCATGTCAGGACATCCGGCGGTCCAACAAGCACTGCCCAACCGCTACTTCGACTTGCTGGCTCTCCCCCGACTCCATGTCTCTGTCCACGCTTAACCCGGTCGAACCGCCGTGGTACGTGACCCGTATGCCCGGTGGTGTGGGAGGGGTGGCACCGCAAGGTGTCCCCCTATCCCGATCAAGGCCGGTTCTGGAAAATCGGCTACGGCGTAGGTGGAAGTGAAAGCGGCGGTAGCGTGTCTTGTTCTGCGGCTTTGGCATTCTACTGGCGACTGCGGCGGCGGCGGCGCTTGCGCTATAGTGTGCTGCACGACATGCGCGACCATGCCTGGGTTCGCGGTCACTGGGCAGACGCCTTGACTTGCCCCTGATTCGTCCTTGGTCCAATCACCCCGGCGGCATCACGTCGCGGCGCTCGACGCTTCCCTAAGCTAATAGGTAAGATGCGCCTCGGACTTGCGCAATGCAGACAGGCCGCCGCCGATTACTGGCGCCGTTAGTTACTCTAAGCACGATTGGCTCTTATTGGGGTAGCGAGAGGAAGTCGTGATACACATTGTTTGCGTCGATGTAGAGCCCCATGATGACGCCCCCCGGGGTGATGCCTAAGGGCGCGGTGCCCTGGTTGAAGCCGGTGCCGGCGCCCGGCACATCGAACGTGGTCACGGTGCCGTCGCTGGCCTGCAGAAAGCCGTGATTGATGGTATAGGCGTCGTTGAAGGATCCTGTGATCTCCCCTGCCGGGTTGATACCGGAGGGGAACGACCATATGCAGCAGGGCGGATAGTTCGCGGCATCGAATGTGGTAAATGTGCCGTCGGTGGCCCGCACAAATACCTGATAATTGCCCCCGAAGGGGTTTCCCGAGATGGGTTGAAAGTAGGTCCCCGCGATCACCCCCTCCGGGTTCATCGATAAGTCGGGTCCGAAGGAGAATGGGGCAGAGAACTCTGCAGTGTTCAATCCACCTGGGACTGTGAACGTGATGAAGGTGCCGTCGGTGGCCAGCAGGAAGCCGTGATTTACAGAGTTTGCGTCAAAGTAGCTTCCCAGGATCACCCCTTGCGGATCGACGGCGACGGGCTTGGTGCCTCGAAGTCGCCCCCGGCATGTTGTGCAGGCCCCCGGAGCATCGAATGTGAGTAAGCGTCGCGTTGGCCCCACCTTGCCGGGGGTGAAGCGGGTGGGATGATGGGGGCCTTGAACGGAGGCCCTGGCATGGACGGTTTGCCCAGTAGTTTGCAAACGGAACGCGACACTTTCCGACGCGTCGAAGTGATCACCGGGGTGGCGCGCCGCCGGCGCTGGACGGCGGCAGAGAAGGCGCGAATTGTCGCCGAGAGCTACGCGCCGGGGGCGAGCGGGACAGCAGTCGCGCTGCGCTACGGGCTGCACCGCAATCAGATTTTCACGTGGCGGCGGCAATTTCGCGGCGGCATGGCGCAGAGCGATACCGGCTCGGCCAGCTTTGTTCCGGTGGCGATTGCCGCCGCGGGCGGCGAGGCGGGGCGGATCGAACTGATCTGCGGTGGGGTCACGATCCGGCCGAGTGCTGGCTTTGATGCCGGCGAATTGCGTCGGGTGCTGCAGGTCGTACGAGAGCTGGCATGATCTCGCCCGCCGCCGGGGTGCGGATCATGGTGGCCAGCCGGCCGGTGGATTTCCGCAACGGCCTGGACGGTCTGGCGGCGATGGTGCAGCAAGCGCTGCATGAGAGCCCGTTTTCTGGCGACCTCTTCGTGTTTCGCGCCAAGCGGGCCGATCGGGTGAAGATCCTTTATTGGGACGGCACCGGGCTGTGCCTGTTCCATAAGCGGCTGGAGAAGGACCGCTTCGTGTGGCCACCGATTGTGGACGGGACGATTCGCCTGAGCGCCGGCCAACTGGGCTTGCTGCTCGAGGGTCTGGAGTGGTCGCGAGTACGGCCGAAGCCAGTGATTGCGCCAATCCTGGCGGGCTGACCAGACGGTTGTATCGTATTACCGACGATCCCGGTACAAGCACCACATGCTGCTCGGTACCGGCGTACCCCTACAAAATCCTGTCCAGCTTCAGGCTCAGCTGGCGGCGGTGACGGCTCTGCTGGAAGACCAGGCGAGCGCTGTCGAGCGGCTGCGGGCGGAGCGCGACAACTTGCGTGCCGAGCGGGACGCGGTCCAGGTGGAGCGCGATACGGCGGCTGCCGAGATCGACAAGCTGCGACTGATGATCCGGCAGCTGCTGCGCGCGCAATACGGGCGGCGCTCGGAGACGCTCGATCCGGATCAGCTGCAGCTAGGGCTCGAGGAAGTCGAGCAGTCGCTCGGGACCGCACAGGCACCAGCACCGGCGGCAACGAAGGCGCCTGGGGTACGCCAACCGGCGCAACGCAACCGCGGTGCGCTGCCGCCGCATTTGCCGCGCTACGAGGTGATCGTTGATATCGCCGACAAGAGCTGCCGCCGGCGCCCGCGCTATGGTTGCCGCGGCTGTGAGAGCGCGGTGGTGCAGGCGCCGGCACCGGAACGGCCGCTGACCGGCGGCATCGCCACCGAGGCGGTGCTGGCGCAGGTGCTGGTGGCGAAGTACTGCGACCACCTGCCGCTCTACCGCCAGGCGCAGATCTTCGCCCGCCACGGCATCGATCTCGACCGTTCGACCCTGGCGAATTGGGTCGGAAGCGCCTGCTGGTGGCTGCGGCCGCTGGCGGAATTGCTGCTCGGCACGATCCTCTCTTCACCCAAGATCTTCGCCGACGACACGCCGGTGCCGGTGCTCGATCCCGGGCGCGGGCGCACCAAGACCGGGCGGCTGTGGGCCTATGCCCGTGACGATCGGCCATGGGGCGGGCCGGCACCGCCGGCGGTCGCCTACGTCTACAGCGAGAACCGCCAGGGGGCGCATCCGCGCAACCACCTCGCCGAATTCGCCGGAGTATTGCAGGTGGACGGCTACACCGGCTTCGACCGGATTGCCGGGGATCGCCCAAAGGGCACCGTCAAGTTGGCGTTCTGCTGGGCGCATGTGCGGCGCAAGTTCTACGACTTTCATCAGGCGACCGATTTACCGATCGCGGCCGAGGCGTTGCGCCGCATCGCCGAGATCTACGCCATCGAAGCGCGCATCCGCGGCCGACCGCCCGACGAGCGGCGGCGCCTCCGGCAGGCCGAAACCAAGCCCTTGGTCGAAAGACTGAAGACCTGGCTCGAAGCGGAGCTCGCACGGATATCGGCCAAATCGGGACTGGCCGGCGCCATCCGCTACGCGTTGCGGCATTGGCAGGGGCTCGTCCTTTTCCTCGATGACGGCAGCATCGAGACCGACACCAACACTGTCGAGCGCAGCATCCGGCCACTCAAGCTCGGCTGCAAAAATCACTTGTTCGCCGGCTCCGACGGCGGCGCTGCGTGCTGGGCGACCCTCGCCTCGCTGATCCAGACGGCAAAACTCAACGACGTCGAGCCGTTCGCTTATCTGCGCGATGTCCTCGAACGCATCGTCTCCGGCAAGACCAAAGCCAACGACCTCGCCGCCCTGCTTCCCTGGGCGTGGAAAGCCTCAAAGGCTCAGCCCGCAGTCAACAGCTAAGGGCGTGGGGCGGGGGCCACGCTTACGAATGTGATGAAGGTGCCGTTCTTGGCCCGCAGGAAGCCGTGACTCGCGTCGTTTACGTCAGCGTAGAATCCCGTGATCGCGGCCTCCGGGTTGATGCTGTAGGGGAAGGTGGCCACGGCGCCCGGAGCATCGAACGTGATGAAGGTGCCGTTCTTGGCCCGTAGGAAGCCGTGACCGACGAAGTTCGCGTCATAGTAGGTTCCCGTGATCGCGCCCGCCGGGTTGATGCTGGAGGGATAGGTGCCGTTGACGTCGCCGGGGACATCGAAGGTGGTGATGATGCCGTTGCTGGCTCGCAGGAAGCCGTGAGACAGGGAGTTTGCATCCACATAGTGTCCCGTGATCGCACCCGCCGGGTTGATGCTGGAGGGATAGGTGCCTTGACCTGAGCCTGTGCCAGCGCCCGGGGCATCGAAACTGATAAAGTTGCCGACGGAGCCTGGGGTGGCGGGATGGGCCAACGCCTTTCGACCGGCTGCGGCTTTCGCCGCGGCGGCCGCGTCCAGGTCAGCCGGTTGTGCGGAGGCCCCCCTGAGACCAACCGGGATGAGCATAACCGCCAGCCCAATACCAATTAGGGCCATTCGGGACCAAGTGCGCGTCGCCATCTGACGTTCCTCTCTGCCTGTGTTTTCCCGTCTTCCTTCACTTGTACATAGGTTGGCTGTTCGACGTTTCTTCCGGCCTCAAACCCTTGCCTTTCCCGCAGCTGAACACGCGGCAGCAGGAGGGCCAGGCCCTTCGGTGCCAAAACGAACAGCCGCTAAGTGTCGGGCGCCGATATTTATGAAGAGTTAATATCGGATCCGCCTCGCCCCGTTCAGCATTGGATACGGCAAGTTGTGCCGAGTAGTGCAATAAGATTCTTACCAAAATAAGATGCATCTGATTTGTTGGTTATTCTAGTAATAATGGGCTCGCTCAGCGCTTCCGGGGTGTAAAGAAACGATGGTCGGCGAATTGGGCAGAGCAAAAACACCGCCTTTGAGATCGTCACACGGAACCGGGTCTGGTCCTACTCGCCCGTTTTATGGCGTCACCCCATACCGCCTAATGTTCTCGGTCTGTCCGCTTAGCGTGAATCCAGCACCCGTTCTATGGCGCGACCCCTCCTTGGGCCTTGGCGCGGCTTCTGCCTTCCGCCGTCCGGGTGCGAATTAGATCGCGCTCCACGTCGGCGAGGCCGCCCAACACTGCCAGCATCAACCGCCCGGTGCTGGGGCCGGTGTCGGCCCACGGCTCGGCCAGTAACCCAAATTGTGCCTTGGCGTCCACGATCTGCTTGACGATGCCGAAAGGTCGAAGGTGCTGCGCGCCAGCCGATCGCCGGGCGGGTATCGGCCTCGCGAGCGGCGCGGCGCAAGCCGATTGCCGGCGCAAGCCGATTTCCCGAGCCCCGGCGATCATCAATCGGACACGGGCGAGCACGAGGCGGCGGCGAGGCCAAGCGTTCCCGGCGGGTGTTGGCGCGGCGCACACGGATGGCTCATCAGCACGGAAGCGGCCCTCATGTGTTTCACGACGCCCCGAGCGGTCGCCGGCGGCTGGGGCTCCGCGACGGCGCCGGGCTCTCGGAACGGGCGCCCGTTCATCCTCCCACTCTCAGGCCCGCAAGGTCACGACGTTGTCCGCGGCGCCCTCGGGGTCGAGCAATGTCTCGACATACCGCCCCCAGGCCTCCAGGGCTTTGCGCCGCTCGTCGAGATATTGATACCGGTTGTACACCGCGGCGACGCCCTTGATCGTGCCGGACTGGTGATTGAGGATACGGTCGGCGACGTGCGGCGGAATGCCGAGCTTGGCCAGCCCGGTCGTGCAGGTCCGCCGGAGGTCATGCAGACGCCAGGGCCTTTTCACGCTCATGCGCTCGTCGAGCTTGAGTTTGGCGTGATCGAAGCTCGTCACCGCGGCGAAGCCGCGCACGCTGAACAGGAAGTCCTTGCCGACCGGCGCTTCGAGCCTGGGCACCTCCGCTCATTCAGGGTGCTCTGGAGCTTCTCGTCGACGGTCTGCCGGATGTTTTCGAGCTTCTCGGTGTTCTCGGCCCGGATCGCGTCGAGGCGCTGCTCGACCGTCGTCCGTAGGGCCTCCTGCTGCTCTCGACTGCCCTGGGTCAACTCGGTGATACCGACCGAGACCCGGTCGAGCCGCTCCTCCTGGGCCTGGGAGATCTGCTCGACACTTTGGGTCAGCGTCCCACCGAGGGTCTGTAGATTTTGGGTGACCTCTTCCCGAGGGGCTCTTGTACTCGTGGCAGCATCGGTCTTGAGTTCGACCAGCTTGGCCTCGACGTTTGCCCGGAGGGTCTCCTGGCGACGTTCATTCCCTTCGGTCAGGGCGCTGATCTGACCGGTCACACCGTCGAGCTTCTCGCCCTGGATGGCGGTGAATTTCGCCGATGTGGTTGCCGACGTTTTCGCCCAAGCGCTGCAATGTCCCCTGGATCTCTTCGCGCAGCGCCTTCGCATCGGCTGCTGCCGCGCTCTTGGCCCCGTCGAGCCTTTCGGCGAAATCGGCAAGCCGGGTGTTTTGACACTGTGGTGAGATCGCTAATAGAGCCCCGCACGGATTCGGAAAGCGCCCTGAATTGCACGGTCACCTCCTCACGCAAGGATCTCGACGCTTCGCGCGTCTCGTCCCGGCCTCGCCCGAACTCCTCCCGGATCGTCGAATTGGACCGGCTGATTGAGCCTTCAATCGAGAGGAGCCGGCTGATCGAGAATTGGCGATACCGTCGTGCCTGCTCGTCCCATTCGGTAGATCACACCGATGCAGACCAAAACCGCCAGCAGCAGCAGTAAGATGACGGCCATCAGCACGGCCTCGATTGGCATTAACGCTGCGGGAGGGCTAAGCAGGCTGGTATTCTGCTGGCAGATGGGACATGTCGGCGCGCCCGCTTATTAATTCCGGCCGAAAAATTGATAATGCGGAGTCGCAAGACGGAGCGCAGGGACCGCGCGGCCCTGTGAGGCTTCCTGGGGCGAGCCTGAAACATCCGCGCCGCCGCAGCCGCTCGCCCACCTCTTCGTCGATAACTTGGGCGCGGTTCAGCAGGGCGAGGACCAGCCAGCTGGATCGAGGACCGGTGCGTCGCAACCAACCCCTCGACCCGCCGCGTCAGGTTCGGCCAGTGCCCGGTCGCAGCGCCGTCAACGCGCGCGGGTGGTCGCGCGTGATGATAAATCCCGTTCGGGGCTACCAGCGGGAGGGGTAGGGCCGGAACGTGTGTCCTAGCGCATCCCAATTCCGGCTCGGGTTAGCCGACACGCAACACCTGCGGCCGCGCTGACGGCGCAGGCGTTACGACGCGTAACGCGACCGATCGGTTCGTAACGCGTTTTGGCTGTGCGCGACGCTGAGTTTCTCTAGCACGCAGCTAACCTAACACGCACGGCCCGCTAAGTCGTGTATTCCGGTGAGCGGTTTTGGGCGGTTGTGTGCGCCTTAGTCGCTGATTTTGCTTACTTTCCGATATCTTGACATCGTAGGGGTCACTGGTTCAATCCCAGTCGCGCCCACCATTATTCTCAAAGAGATAGGGAACCGACCACAGAGCTTGGGCAGGTTGTGGCGGACCGACGGCGGGCGTCGGCGACTGCGACGGCGCCCGACACGTTGAAATGCTTGACGTTTCCGGGGGGACGCCAGCAGGCCGGAAATGACCGACGTCAAAAATTCTCAAGCGAACCAGCCACATGACGCCTGACCGACGGCGGTCCTTTTCCCTTGCCGTCCCGTGCTCCATCCTGACCGCGGACCTGGCGATCGCGCTGCCCCGGCAGGCCCATCGAACCGGACCGTCGGACGCGCGGCGGATCACCCCACCCGCAGGCCCGAGGTGGAGCACATACGTCACCGCCCAGGCAGCTGCGGATCGCAAAACGTTTCGGCTCCATGAGGTTTTCGAGTAACGTAACGCGGCGGGGACGGGCGAGACGGGGGGTCGGACCTTGAGCAGCATCATCGAAAGCTGTCAGCCGCGGGAGGGCATCCTCCAGGGCACTTTCAACCCGGAAATCTTCACCGCCAGCCTCTCCGAGGTGATCGCTCACTATCGCGGCCGCGGCGGCCGGATTGACAACCTTTACACCGATGGCGAGCAGTTTTTTCGCGATGGTACGGCGCCGACCGACGGCATCCGGTTTGTCGTGCGCAGCGCGATGCTGCGCCTGTCGGGAGACAATCTGGCGCCGGCGATTTACCGGCTCGAGACGGCGTTCGGCGGCGGCAAGACGCACACGCTGATCGCGCTTGCGCATCTCGCGTTGCGCGGCACCGAACTTGCCCCGCTTGCCGCTCCGTTGCTCGACGGCGCGCCTTTGCCATCGCTCGGCGAATGCAGCGTCGCCGGTGTGGCCGGCGACGAGTTGCCGGTGCATCGCCCGCAAGGCGCAGAACTCGTCCCCCACACCTTGTGGGGCGAGATCGCGTTTCAGATCGGCGGCGAGGCGCTGTACCGGGCGGTTGGCGACGACGCGACGGCGACGGCGGCGCCGGGTTCGACCTGGTTCGATACCGTGTTCAAAGGCCGTAAGGCCCTCGTCATGCTCGATGAGCTCGCCCAGTATGCCGCTCGGCTCGAAGCGGCCCGGCCCAACGGAGCCGAGCAGCTCGCCGCGTTCCTCCTTTCGCTCCACGGCTACGCCCGAACCCATGCCGGGCTCGTAGTGGTCGTGACGCTCGCCAGCCAGGCTGATGCCTTTGCCAGGCAGACGCGGCGGATTGTCGAGCTGCTGTCGCAAATACGCGGCGCGCCGCTCAGCGACTCCGAGGCGCAAGCGATTGCCGAGCGCGCCTCGCGCGATGCGCAAAGCGTCGTTGCACGCGACGCGACGGCCGTCGTTCCGGTCCAGGCCGCCGAGCTTTCCCGGGTCCTCGGCAAGCGCCTGTTCGCGTCGGTCGATCCGTCAGCCGCTCGGGCGGCGGCGGAAAGCTACGCCGAGCTTTACGCGCGCAGCTCGGCGGCCTTGCCCGACGAGGCGGTTCAGGCCGACTATCGCGAGCGCATTCAGGCCTATTACCCGTTCCACCCGCGGTTCCTCCATTTCCTCAATACAAAGCTCGCCACCGTCGAAACCTTCCAGGGCACGCGCGGCGTCCTGCGCCTGCTCGCCCTGCTCGTGCGCGACATCTGGACGAAGCAGCAGAATGTCCCGATGGTGCACACCGCCCACGTCGATCTGCGCGATCCGCGCATCGTCGACGAGATCCTGGGCCGCACCCGGTCGGGTGAGCTGAAGACCGTACTCGACACCGATGTCGGCGGCCCCGATACCGGCATGCTCGCGGCGGGGCATAGCCGGGCCGAGATCGCCGATCGCCGCAACCCGCACCCGGCCGGCTATCCGCTGCACGAGCTGGCGTGGCGCACGGTCTTTCTGCACAGCCTCGTCGGCCGGGCCGAGGGGCTCGGCTCGAAGCTCTTCGGCATTACCGAACGCGACGCGCTGTTCGAGACGGCGTTTCCCGGTCTCACCCCGCCGCAGGTCGAAGCGGCGCTGCGCGAGATCGAGAACACGGCGTTCTATCTGCGCTTCGACGGCGACAATGGCCGCTATTTCGCGAGCCTCGAACCGTCGATCAATCGCGCGCTCGCCGAGATCAGAGACGGGCTGCGCGACGAGCCGATCAACCAGCTGCTCGCCGCGACCGCCCGCAAGGTGGTCGCCGCCGAGAACGGGCTGTTTCGCGTCATTCCCGATGTCGCGGCACCGGAGCACGTCACCGACAACATCGGCCGGCAGGTGCTCGGCATCGTGTCGCTCGACGCCGATCGCCTCGATCCGACGGCGGTCATCGAGACCAAAGGACCGCACGAAACGCGCGTGCAGCAGAATATCGTTTTCCTGCTTGTCCCCGAGACGGTGTTTCTCGAGGGCGACCAATGGTCGGAGGATCGCGTCCAGAAATCCGGCGAGGCGCGCAACCGGATCGCCGACCTGGCACGCACCGTGCTCGCGCTGCGCCGCCTCAAGGCCAAGCCCGAGGATTACGGCATCCGTCCCGAACAGCTGCTGCGCGACGATTTCGACGCGCGGATGCGCGAACGCGAACTGGCGCTGCAAACCGCGGTGACCGGCCTCCATCGGGTGCTTTGCTTCGCCTCGGCATCGTCGGGTGCGGTGGTCCACAAGGAGATCAGCCCGGCGGCCGGCGAGGGCGGCGCCGCCGTACTCGCCGAGATCCAGAAACTCTTGAGGAGCGACGGCGAGCTGATCGGGGCCGATCGCGTAACGACGAACGAAGTCCTGATTGGCCTCGGCAAGCTGTTCTTCGATCTCGGCCGCACGCCGACGCTCGCCAAGCTGCGCGAGGCTTTCCTCTGCAACAGGCGGTGGCCGGTGCTGGAGCAACCGGCCTTGTTCGATCAGATCGTGCGCGAGGGCGTCGGCAAGGGCTTCTGGTGCCTCTTCGACATGGGCGCCAGCGAGCGCGTCAAGCCTGAGCGTTTTTACAGTCGCGAGACCGGCGAAGTCCCTTTCGACATCGACCTCAACGCCGCCCAATGGTCGCTGGTCAGCGCCGCCGGCGCGAAGCAGCGCGGCTGGGGCGCCGAGACCCGGATCGAGGTCTCGACCGTCGTGCCGTGGGCAGCCTCGGCAATAGCGGAGTCGGGTGCGATAACCGCTGGAGCCATTGCCGAAACAGTGGCGCAACAGCACGGCGAGGTCCCGGTCCCCATCGTGATGCAGGCCATCGATCAGATCGTCAGGACCGACCGGGCGATGACCTTTGTCGGTAACCCGGCCCAGAAGGCGAAACCCGAACAGCTGCTCCACGGTACCGCCGCGACCCTGCACCAGGTTGTGGAGGGCGACGCCCTCATTACGCCCGCCGAGGCCGCCAAGCGCGGTTGGGTAAGGCAGGAGGAGGTCGGCTATCGCCTGACCGGGGCCGAAGCCTCGGCGCGCGTGCTGCCGATCCTCGGGCAGCTCGGCAGCCTCTACAACCGGGGCGCCAAGACCACCGTCGGCCTGCTCGATCTGGCCGACCTCGAAGTCGAGGGCGGCGGGCATCTGCGGCTGTCGCTGCAGGACGGGACGCCGGCCGCGATGAAGCGGCTCGGCGAATTGTTCGAGGTGCTGGCGACGGTCGCCAAGCCCGGCAAGGACACGATCGTCGAATTGGACATCGCCGAGCCGGACGACGCCTGCCCGCTCATCAAGGCGCTGAAGGAGCGGAGGGCGCGCTAGATGGCCGTGGCGCTGAGGCGCGAACCACTCGACGATCTCTATCGCCGCCGTCTGGCCGGGCTGACCCGGTCGGCCCCGTTCGTCCTGCGCATCACCCGCTGGCGCGAGTTGAGCGGACCGGTATTGGTGATCAGGGAGCGGAGCGCGCGAAACCAAGCACCCGCCGCCTCGGACAGCGCGGTCGTGCGGGCGTTGCGTCCGGCGCGAAAAGCCGGTCTCGCCGAGCGCGGCCATATCGCCGGCGAGCCGCAGCGCCGCGTGCTGCCGGTCCTCAAATCGATCCTAGGGCGGGTGCGCGACGCGGCTGGCGTCCCGCTGCATCTCGAACGCTGGATGACCATCGAGGGCCTGCGGCAGATTGTGACCCTGCCGCTCGACGAGGAAGCCGGCGCCAAGCTCGCGATCATTTTTCGGCTGCACGAGCGGATCGCCGATCTCGACCAAGTCGAACTGATCGCCCGCCGCGCCGAGCGGCTTACGCAGGAGGAGGCGCATTATCTCCTGTCGCGGATGACGCGCTTCGACCCGGCCGCGAACCGCTGGGCGATGGCCGGCCTGCGCATCCTGCTCGGCGGTCAGCCAGGGGACCCCGTGGTTAAAGAGTTTCTCAACCGCTTGCGCGGAATCTGACGCTCTTCCAGACGCCCAGGACGACCGTCCGATGGATACATTGACGCCGCTCGCCGGCCCGCGCTTGATCGAGCGCGGTTTCCCGTGTCACCAGATCGGTGCCGAAACGCGGCGCGAGCGCGGCGCGAGTTCGGCCCTACCGCCGCTTTACTTCCTTCACGTCTGGTGGGCCCGGCGCCCGCTGACGCCGAGCCGCGCCGCGATCCTCGCTTCGCTCTCCCCGCCCGATCTCCCGCCCGACGAATTCTTGCGCCAACTCGGTATCGAGCAGCGCGTCGCCGAGATCGGCGACGACGCCTGGGTGTTGACCGGGAAAATGCTCGACCGGGTTCGCAGGGACGGGGACGGTAGCGAGAAGCTGCCGGTCGATGCCGTCGTGATCCGCCGCTTCGAGAAGGAACAGCAGCGGCGCGCAAAAGCGCGAACAGTCGCCGCCGAGCTTGAGCAGGCAGACCCAGCTCTGGCGACCGATCCTATATTGGTACGATGGAAAAAAGACTGCCGACCGCTCGCCGGCCAGTGGGTGAGACACGGAACGGAATTGACCGTCGAGCGACGACCCGGCGACCCAGCCTTGATTGCCGAGCGCATCGAATTCGCCAAATCGAAAGCGGTCCGGCACGCGAGTGGCGGCGTTCTCAAATGGGATGCCGAGGATCTTTACGGATACGAGCGGGCCTTCTCGAAAAGCGCTGAAGGGCAACCAAATGAATTGGTCGTGCTCGACCCCACGGCGGGCGGCGGCTCGATCCCCTTCGAGGCCCTACGCCTTGGACATCGAATTATCGCCAACGAACTGAACCCGGTCGCCGCATCGATTCTCTATGCGACGCTCGATTATCCGGCCCGGTTCGGGAAGGCCCTCGTCGCCGATATCCGAGACTGGGGAGTTCGGTTGGTTCGTGCAGTCGAGGAGGCGACGGCACCTTTCGTCGCGTTCTCCGAACTTCCAGAACAAGAGCGCGAGCATCTGCGGCGAAACCTTCGGAAATGCCCGGAACTGCTGCCGGCGTTCGATGTTCCAGAGCACGATCACGTCGGCCAGCTTTTCTGCCGGCAGGTTATTTGTCCCACATGCAATGGCGAGGCGCCGCTGCTCAATTCCTGCTGGCTGGCGAAAGACGCCGAGGAACCCTGGGCCGTGCGGGTCATTCCGGAAGGCCGGAAACGCGGCGGTAAAGTGCGGTTCGAGACCTACCGCCTGGCCGGCGGCCGGGGGCCCCACGGCCAGGACCCCGATTTCGCGACCGTCAACGATGCGGTCGGCACCTGCATTCATTGTCACCAATCGATCAGCGCGGAGGAGATTGAGGATCAGGCGAATGGGCGGTCGGAGCACGGCCGCTGGACGGACCGGCTCTATTGCATTGCTGCTGTGCGATTCGAGCCCAAGCTCGACGAAAATGGTCACCCCGACCGCTACAAGAGCGGTAAGCACAAGGGCGAAATCAAGACACGCCGGCTGCGCTTCTTTCGCGCTCCCAATGACCACGATCTCGATGTTCTCGTCGCCGCGGAACGGCGGCTGGCAGAAAAATGGTCAGACTGGGACAATGCTGGCCTAATCCCGACCGAGACCATCCCAGAGAACGTGAACGACCCTCGGCCGATCAGGTATGGGATGCCGCGTTGGTGCGACCTGTTCACGCCGCGCCAACTGCTTGGGCACCTGATCCTCGTTCAGGAGCTGCGATCGACCACCGCTGAGATTATCGGAGCCCTCGGAGAAGAGCGAGGTCGTGCGGTCGTAACTTACCTTCAATTTGCGATTGATAAAATCATCGATTACGACAGCAGATTGTCTTTTTGGGACACGAGCGGGAGAGGAGTCCGACATACATTCAGCGGCGGAGACTACCGATTGCGATGGATGTTCGCAGAAATAGTGTTGACTGGACCGGGCTCTGGTGTTGTGTGGGCGCTCGATCAGATAATCGAAGCATATACTGCAATTAGCGAACTGGTCGAGCCGGTCCATAGACGCGTCCTAAAGGGCGCGAGCCTGCCTCTTACGATCTTGCATGGCACAGCTACGTATTTACCTACAGTCTTTGATAGATCTGTCGATCTCATTTGTATCGACCCCCCCTATTACAACAACAGACAATACGCAGAGCTATCTGATTTCTTCTATGTGTGGCAAAGGCGTGCGCTCAGGCTCCTTTATCCGGATATTTTTGACCGCCGGCTGACGAATAAAACGGACGAGGCGGTTGCCAGCACAGCAAGGGATGGATCTAGAGAGCAAGCTCATCGTGTCTACGAGCGGATGATGGGCGATATATTTCGAGAATGCCGGCGTGTGCTCAAGGATAGCGGAATCATGACCTTGATGTTTATGCACACGTCGCAGGAGGCTTGGCAGGCCATCACCACCTCCTTAATCGAAGGTGGGTGGCAAATGACTGCGACCCTCCCGGTAGAATCGGAAACCACTGCCATGAAGGAGGACAGTGGCAACGCGCAAAGCTCTATCTTCATCTCATGCCGAAAGCGTCGTACAGAAACGCGGGCGCCTGCTCCATGGACGGGCATCGGGCATTTGGGGGTGCGACAGCGCATCCGCGTTGCTGTCAAACAGGCTCTGCAAGAGTTCCAGCTGGTCGGATTTCAGCCTGTGGATGAGATGGTCGCCTGCTACGGGCGTGCATTGCAGGTGCTTTCCGAGCATTGGCCGGTCATGGATGGCGACGCGCCGGTCAGCCCGCTGCGGGCGATGAACGAAGCCTCCAGCGTCGTTGCCGCCAACCAGATCGCACGCATCACCAAGGGCCGGATCAGCGTCGCCGAACTCGACGGCGAGACCAGGATGGGGCTGACCATGTTCGGCATTTTCGGCTTCGCCGAATTCGCGTTCGACGAGGCGCTGCATTTATCGAAGGCGCTCGGCATCGGCCTGCACAATGCCGCCGGCGGCTATGAGGTCGGCAGCAGCGGCATCGGGGTCAACACCGCGGCCGAGGGGCGCGCCCGGCGCGCCCGCGGCGCCGAAGAAGAGGCGCACGGCTTCGCAGCGCCGCTGGTGCGTAGAGGCTCCAAACTGCGCCTCGCCCTTCCCGAGGAGCGCGACCCGCGCCGGCTTGCGTCACCGCAGACGGATTGGGATCGCCTACAGGGATTGATCGCGGAATTCCGCCGCGGCGATACGCCGGTCGCCCGCGCGTACCTCGATCGGATTGCTGCGGATCGCGAGGAACGCATCCTCGACTTGCTCGAGGTGTGGGCGGCCGAAATCGGCGATCCCGATTTGAAGCGTGAGGCGGCACTGATCCGGTTCGGCCTGCGCCGGGCGGCGGCATAGGCAACCGACGCCATGCCGGCCGGCGGCAGCGATCCCGACGGTTTTCGCTCCGTCGCTTGGCGCCTGACCTACGACACCGGCGTGCCCGGTCCCGACGGGACGCCGGTCGACATCCTGCGCGATTTCTATCTGCCGGCGTTGTCGCGCGCGGTCGCCTATGACCGGGTCGCCGGCTATTTCCGGTCGACCTCGCTCGCCGCCGCGGCGCAGGGCTTCGAGGCGTTCGTCCGGCATCAAGGCGGGATCCGGCTCCGTCGGGCCACTCCTCCGGCAGCCCGAGGGCGGCGAGCAACGCCGCGTCGCGCCGCGCCGCTTCGCCCTGCAGAATGGCGGCGACGTCGGCCGGATCGAGATCGGCGCCGGTGACGATGTCCGCGAAGGCGTCAGCCTCCTCGCCTGGATAGGGTGGCCTTTCGCGTGCATGCCCGATCGGGACGGCCGTTGACCGCCGACTCGGTCGCCGATGGCTACGTCCATATGAAATTCGCGGTGCTGCGCGACATGCTGGGCGCCCGGCTCTATATCAGCGGTTCGCTGAACGAGTTGCGCACTGCGCTGCATCTGAACGCCGAAAATATCGATGTCCATTGCTCGTGGCGCGGCGAGGATGCCGCCGCGCGCGTCGCCGACGCCGAGCATCGCTTTCTTTTGTTGTGGGGCGATCGGAATGCGGCGATGCGGGTGCTGCCTCTCCCCGAAGCGGTGCGGCAACGGCTGATCGAGTTTGCCAACCCGCCGCGATTGCGGCCTGTCGATGAACCGGTCGAGCCCGGCGAACTCGCCGAAGGGCCTGCGGTTTCGCCGCTCGAACGTCTCCGATTTGCGTTGCTCCGCGACGGTCCCCGGCTGCCGAACGGTCGTGCGGTCGGGATCGCCACGGCGGCGATCGAGCCCTGGCCGCACCAGGCCGTCGTCGCCCGCCGATTGATCGACAGCTTTCCGTTCTCGTGGCTGCTCTGCGACGAAGTTGGCCTCGGCAAGACGATCGAGGCCGGTTTAGCGCTCCGGTCGCTCTACCTCTCCGGCATCGCCAAGCGGATATTGATCGCGGCGCCGGCGAGCCTGACCCGGCAATGGCAGCGCGAGATGGCTTCGAAATTTCTGCTGCCGTTCGGCCGCGCCCGGTCGGGCAGTCCTTTGCGCCACGAATACATCCTGCCAAGCGTAACCGATCGGCCGGCGGCGTCTCTTTGCGAGCCCGACCTCGCGATCGTCTCGACCGGGCTTCTCGTGCGACAGGACCGGCGGGAGGAATTGCGCCGGGCGCGCCCTTTCGACGTAATCCTGCTCGATGAGGCCCATTATGTTCGGCGGCGCAACCCGCAAGGCGGCACCCGCGCTGATCCTGATTTCAACACGATCCATCAGCTGTTCGCGAATGTGCTGCGCGAGAAGGCAAAGGCGCTTTGGCTCGCAACCGCGACGCCGATGCAGCTCGACCCGATCGAGGCGACCGATCTCGTTTCGTTAACCCGCCGTGCCGGGCCGTTCCTCGCAGATCCGAGTCTATTGATCGGCTATTACGACGCGCTCGGCGGGTTGGTAAACAATCGCAACTCGTCGCGGGTCGAATGGGAATTTCTGCGACAGTCGGTTCGGCTCGTCGAACAGCAAGACCCGCTACTGTGGGACTGGCTCGCAACCAATGTCGTCGATGCGCGCATGCGCATCGCGACCCGGCGCTGGCTCGACCACGGGACGACGCCCACCGGTCTCGACCGCCGGAATATGCGCCGGCTGATCTTTGCCGCGTCGCCGTTGTCGCGGGTGATGCTGCGGCACACGCGTCCGCTCCTCGAGATCTACCGCGAGCGCGGCCGTCTCGCCGACAATCTCGCCAGGCGCGAGATCCTGCCGCTGCCTCGTATTGTCTTCAGCGACGCGGAGAAAGCGGTCTATGAGGGACTGGAAAAATATTGCGAGGGGCTCGCCGCAAAGCTCGGCGGGCGACCCAACAGTGCGCGGGCGCAATCGCTCGGGTTCTATCTGAGCTTTCTGCGCCTGCGCTTCGCGTCGGGCCTCTACGCGATCGGCGAGACCTTGCGACGCCGGCGCATCCGCGTCGAGGAGACCCGTCACGCGCTGGCGCGCAGCGAAAGCGCCAGCGAGACCGATCGAGAAGACCAGATTGCCGGCGATGCGGAAGACGACAAAGCGGCGATCGGCGAGCTGTTGCGCGACCGCACCCCGGACGATCTCGCCTGGGAGCTCGGAACGCTCGATGGTCTGATCGAGCGTCTTGCGAACCTCACCGAGACACCATCGAAAGTCCGACACCTGCTCCGGGTCCTCGATGAGCGGCGGTTGGCCGGAGGCCGGGTCAAACAGGTGGTCGTGTTCACCCGATTCACCGATACCCTCGACGATATCGTCGGTCGCCTGCGCGGCGTCAGCACTAGCCTCCTGATCGGCACCTATTCCGGGCTCGGCGGCCGGTTCGTCGCTCCGGCGACCCGTGAGTGGGTCGGCGTCGAACGCGACCAGGTTAAGCACCGCTTCATGCGCGGCGAGATCGACATCCTCGTTTGCACCGACGCCGCCGCCGAGGGGCTCAACCTGCAAAGCGCCGATCTCTTGATCAACTACGACCTGCCGTGGAACCCGATGACGGCCCCGGCGCCCCAATTGGCGATGGCACTCAAATCCGTATCGAGGTCGCGCTCCCAGGCGCCGGTCATCGCATCGAGCTGCTTCTTGGCAGCCATCGAATTGGCGCGGCAGAGATGGACGATCATATGCGGGAACCTCTCCGCAGACATCCTCGATCCCGCAAGTTGGCACGCCAAGGCGGATGAAGTTGAACGGAGAACCGGCGGCAGGGGTCAGGGCAGCAGTTTGAGCACCGTGCCGCCCCGCCCGGAATGTCGGGCGACCGGCTGGAACCTGATGCAGCGTTGCCGATATTGACCCCAGCCTGTAAACCGTCTTGCGCTCGTGAGGCGGAGGCGCTCGGGCCGCGCCCATGTGATGCTGATCGAGGAGAGAACGGAATGTTCAGCCATGTTATGGTCGGGAGTAACGACGTTGCCGGGTCGAAGAAATTCTACGATGCCCTGTTTCTCGCGATGGGCGGTGCGCCCGGCGTCGAGGACGCCAAGGGTAGGCTGATTTACGCGCACAATGGCGGGCGTTTCATGGTGTCCAAACCCATCGATGGCAAGCCGGCCACCCATGCCAACGGCGGCACCATCGGCTTCTCGATGCGCGATCCCAAACAGGCCGACGCATGGCACGAAGCCGGCGTCGCGAATGGCGGCACGACGATCGAGGACCCGCCTGGCGTGCGCCAAGGAGCCTCCGGCGAGATATATCTCGCTTATCTTCGCGATCCCGATGGCAACAAACTGTGCGCAGTTTATCGCATACCAGCTAGCTGAGAGATCGCAGATCAAAACCGAGGAGGGGCCGTCCTTTCCGGGCGGTCCTTGTTGCGGGCGAATGAACCTGGCTCGGCCTAAATTTGGCCGCGCGCCTCGCGAACTCTCAGTTCCGGCTCCGTCGTGGGAAGCAATCTGGCGGGAGGCCGGCGGACTACCGGGCGTCAGTGATGCCGAGCGTCGGTATACCGGGAGGGTCGCGGCCCCGGATTGTCGAAATCGATCGTTGGGAACGCTCCGCGCAGTTGCTCGCCTGCCTCGCGGATCGCCCGGTCGGGGGTCTCCGGGCGTGGGGCCGCGATGGTAAAATCGAGAAGGCGATCGCAAACGCCACACACGGAGCGAGCGACCCGGCGGGGGATGGGAACCCGTAGCGCGTCAATCGCCCGCCTGATCCGCGCCCAAACGCGCCGCCCCCTCGTCATCACAGCGGTTGAGCGGTTGAGCGTCAAGTCGACCAAGCGCAGCCGCGCCCGCTGATTGCCGATGTCGCGCGACGTGCGGGCCAATTACCAGGCAATCATGGGTTGTGTGGAACGCCATAAACGAGACGTTGCACGACAGTCACAGGTGGTATCGCCCCTTAATTCTGCGAATAACGTTTGCGCCGGCGATCGATCATGTGGCGCTCGATCTCGACGTCCGCGATGACGGCCGGATCGCGCCAAAGCTCGGCATCGAGCTGTATCTCAAGCTCGACTCCGGCTCCGGCCCCCCGCTTGTCGAGCTGATCGGCCGGTTGCGCCAGGGCAATCTGTGCCTGCCGCAGAAGGCGGAGGGCTTGTTCGCGTGGGCCGGCATTACGCATGAGCGCCTGCATCCCGAGCTTCTGCCGGCCGCATTGCTTGCCGGTAAAGCCTTGCGGCGCGGCGGCGAGAGCCGCACGTTCTGCCGCTGGCTGCCCCATGTGAAAATCGTTGTCGAGCCCGATGCGCCGCCGACCGCCAAGGCGTATCTGGCGGTCGGCCACGCCTTCCTGGCCGATTCCGCGATCCGCGAAGCGTTGCAGCGGGCCGCGCCGGGGCCGGGAAAGCCTCCCTAGTGGGCGCTTTTAGGTAGAGCGCGCCGATGCGGGCGAACGGTAAACTAGACTAAGACTAGCTTCGCTAGCCGGCTGCCGGTAGTATTTCGCGTGCTTTATAGCAGGGCATCTTGCGGCTACGGCGAAATGCGAGGTCGGCGATCACCGCCCTATTTCTGTCCGGATCGACCGCTATGATGTCGGTCAGCATGGGGATGGTATTGGCACTTTGCGCAGGGGGGCCGGCCGGGTCCGCGGTTCTCTGTTATTTCCCTGATCCGCCGATTCAATCCCCTGTTCCGGCGAATTATTTCCCTGTTTTCTGACTAGGGAATTGGTCCGGCAAGCGCTTGACCGAAAATGATATGTTTACTCGCGTTCGAGCCGCAACCGGGCTTTTTCGCTGAATTTTCCCGTCGAACAGGGAATCTGAGGGCTACCGGTGAAGCGTCGGGAACCATCCTTTTCGACCGGACCGGTCCCGCTTTGCATGGTGGCGCTCTGGAGCAGCCCCTTGGCGCGCTGCCCAGTCGCCCGCCATCGGCGCAAATATCGGGGACCGGACCGGTCGGCCCGGGTTAAGATGCAGGAGACGCGATGAGCAACACTTGGCGTTCCTGGCTCTTGGCACCGGTGCACGCGGCGGCGCTCGCAACCGCGGCGAAGTCGTTTCGCGACAATCCGATCCTCGGCAGCCCGGTTCTCAACCGGGCGGGCCTGCATGTCGGGCGGATGCGGCTCGCGGCGGCGATGGCGGCCTGGCGCCGCCGCCGTCTGGCCCACCGGCTGCCCGCCGCAGACATCGCGGCGTTCGACCGCGACGGCTTCATCCTCAAGCCCGACTTTCTGTCGCCGCAGCTGTTTGCCGAGCTGAGGGCGCAGGCGCTTGCCCTGTCGGCGCCGGCGCGGGGCATGCTCCAGGGCGATGCGCTCACCCGGCGCATTGCGCTCGACGGCGCGACGTTGGCGCGCCTGCCGGCGGTGCGCGCTCTGGTCGAGAGCGGGGAATGGCTCAATCTGCTGCGTTATGCCGGATCCTCGGCGCTGACCCCGGTCGCCTATCTCCAGACGATCTTTGCCCGAGTTGGCCCCGGTTCCGCCGACCCTCAGCTGCGTCTCCACGCCGACACCTTTCATGCGACGGTGAAGGCATGGTTCTTCCTGACGGATGTCGGCGAGGATGCGGGGCCCTTCACTTATGTGCCGGGTTCGCATCGCGTGACTCGCGAGCGGCTCGATTGGGAATGGCGCAAGAGCATCGCCGCGCGGGCGGCGGACGACGCCGAGACCCAGGAAGGATCTTTCCGCATCGATCCGGGAGAGATCGAGGGGCTCGGCCTGCCGCCGGCGCGACGCTTCGCGGTGCCGGCGAATACGCTCATCGTCGCCGACACGATGGGCTTTCACGCCCGCGGGCCGAGCAAGAGCCCGTCGGCGCGCATCGAAATCTGGGCCTACGGGCGCCGTAATCCGTTCATTCCTTGGCTCGGATGGGACCCGGTCGCGCTGCCTTTCGTCAAGGATCGAGCGGTGCGGCTGTCCTGGTCGGCGGCCGATTTCGTCGAGCGGCTCGGTTTCGGGAGGAACCCGTGGCGCGATGCAGGCACCTCGACCCCGGACGCGCCGGCCGATCTGGCCCGGTTGCACTAGCCCGATGCGCTTGCGGCTTTGCCGATCGCCGCGTCTGAGGTCCGCGGCCGTCGGGGATGCATATCTTTCTCGACCTGTCGCGGCTGTTATGGCGCGCCGAGCGGTTTGGCCCGACCGGCATCGATCGCGTCGAACTCGCCTATGCCAGGCATCTGATCGCGACGCGGCGCGATGCCGTCAGCTTTGCCGGCTGTTGGGGAAGGCTCGGCCTGTTGCCGGACGATCCATCGAGAGCTTTCATCGAGGCGCTCGACGCGGTCTGGTCGGGGGCCTCGATCGACCGAGCCGCGCGGGCGCGGGCTGCAGTCCTGGCGCGCAGCCTGCGCATCGAGCTGCTGCTGCGCGGCCCGGCGCCGCTTTATCGTCGCGCCCGAGCGCGCGGCGCCGGCCTCGTCTATCTGTTGGTCTCGCATCATGGTCTCGTCCGGCCCTCGGCCTTGATCCGGTTCAAAGCGCGTACCGGCGCCCGCTTTGTCTGCCTCGTCCATGATCTGATCCCGATCAAGCACCCCGACTATGTCCGCTGGGGCGATGCATGGCGGCACCGGCGGCGGATGGCTGCCGTCGCCAGTCTCGCCGACCGGGTAATCGTCAATTCCGCGGGCACGGCGGCGGAATTGGCGCGGCATTTTGCCGGGGCCGGCAGCACCGCGCCGATCCGGGTGGCGCCGCTCGGGATCGATTTGCGCCGGTCGGTGCGCTCACCTGCTGCGGTCGACCAATCCCCGTATTTCGTTTACGTTGCGACGATCGAGCCGAGAAAGAATCATCGCCTGCTCCTTGACGTATGGCGGCAGCTTGCGGCAGCCGGCGGCGCCGCCCCGCGCCTCGTTCTGATCGGCCGGCGCGGCTTGCGCAGCCGGCGGATCGTCCACTCGATCGAGCGCTCCGGTCTGGCGCGCGGCCTGGTCGAGGAGCACAACGATCTGCCAGATGCCGCCGTCGCCCGGCTCGTCGCCGGCGCACAGGCCTCGCTCTACCCCTCGCTGGCCGAGGGTTACGGGCTGCCGGTCGCGGAGGCCCTGGCGCTCGGCGTCCCGGTGCTGTGCAGCGACCTGCCCGAGTTGCGCGAGATCGGCCTCGACGTGCCGGAATATTTCGACCCGCTCGATCGACGGGCCTGGCGCGATGCGGTGCTAGACTACGCCTGGAGCGCCTCGATCCGCCGGCAAGCCCAGCTGGCCCGGCTGACCCGTTGGCGTCCCCCGAGCTGGGAGCAGCATTTCAGCAGCGTCCAGCCTCTGCTCGACTTGTTTGCGGTCTGATCCGGCGCGGGGGCGGGCGAAAGCGGCATGGACAGAAACGCAGCGGCGCCGGTCGAGGACCCCGGATCTTGCCGGCGGCGCCGCGCGAGCCGCGAAGGGGCCTGGCGGGCGGCGCGGATCATCGCCGCCGTCGGTCTCGTCGGCGCGTCGGGCGTTTCGCTCGAAATTCGGAGCATCGACGCGGGCGCCATCCTCGGAACGAGGCCGAGCTATGGTACGGCGGTGACCGGCACGGTGCCGAACCTCGCGGCAATCGACCGGCTGATCTGGATGCCGGGGCTCGATGCGGGCTGGGACCCGCAAGGTTTGGCGGTGGCCAAAGGCAGTCTCCTGGTCTCGGCCTACCGCAGCCGCCGCTTCGATCGGTACCGGGGACCCTGCCGGGTGTTTCGGCTCGATCCCGCGACCGGCCGGGAGACCGGCCGGGTGGACGTGCCGCCGCCGTGCGGCCACGCGGGCGGGCTCGCCTATGCCGGCAACGGTACGCTCTATGTCGGCGATACCAGCACCCTGTTTGCGGTGGCCCTCGATGCGGCATTCACGGCAAGGCCGAAGTTCCGCCGCTTCGCGCTCGCCCGCGGCGTCGGGGGCGCCCTCGCCGGCGCCGGCCGGGGAGCCGTGTGGCTCGGCACCTATAGCCAATCGCGGGACGGCAAAATCTTCGAATTTCGCGCGGCAACGCTCGACGCGCTCGAGCCCGGCGCGGCGGTCGAGCCAAAACGCGCCGCGCGCGCTTGGGCGATCCCGAGCCATGCCCAGGGTGCCGCCCTCGATCCCGCCGGATCATTGTGGATTGCGCGCAGCGATCTCGCCTGGGGCTCTCTCGAGAGGCTCGATCCGATGAGCGGGCGGGTTGCGGCCCGCTATCCGGCGCCGGGCGGCATCGAGGGCATCGCCTTCGACCCGTCGGGCCGGCTGTGGGCGGTCTCCGAGGCCGGATCGCGTCACCTTCCGCTGCGCTACCCGTTCTTTCCGCTGGTCTTTCGCCTCGATCCGGCGCGGCTCAATAGCGGCGGCTGATGCCGCGTCAAACCAGCCCGGCATCTTCGAGCGCTGGACCGCCGGCGGCGCTTCGCCCAAACTCGCCGGCCACCGCCGGGGTTTGACCAATGGACGACACCAGGCTGCCGTTTATCGGGCGCTCGCTGCTGCGCCGCGAAGACCGCCGGCTGTTGACCGGGCAGGGTCAATTCATCGCCGATCTCGTCTTGCCGCGCATGCTGCACGCGTTCGTGGTGCGCAGCCAAGTTGCGCATGCCCGTATTCGCTCGGTCGATCTTAGCCGCGCGGCGGCGATGCCGGGTGTCGTCTTCGCGACCAGACGGCGCCGATCTCTTGCGGCTGCTGCCGCCGGTGCCCGAAGGCCAGATCGCGATGCCGAAGAAATGGACGAGCGTCATCCAGCACAAATTCCTCAATCCGCAGCAGCCGCTGCTCGCACACGACAAAGTGCGCCATGTCGGCGAGGCGATCGCGATCATCGTCGCCGAAAGCCGTGCGGCGGCCGAGGACGCAGCCGAGCGGGCGACCTGCGACTCTCGAAGAATTGCCGGCGGTGGTCGACCCCGAGGCGGCGCTGCGCGGCGACAGCCCGATCCTCCATGACCGCTTCGAGCACCAATCTGATCGGCGCCTTTTCGGTCGGCCGAGGCGATTTCGGGGCCGTGCTTCGCCGGGGCGCCGCATCGGCTGCGACCGCCGGTTTTATCACCACCGCTATGCGGCGGTCCCGATGGAGTGCCGCGGCGTCGTCGCCGCCTACGATCCGCGCACCCAATCGATGACGATCTGGTCGTCGACCCAGGTGGTGCATTGGGTGCGCCGCGAGGCCGCGGCGCTGCTGGGCCTTCCCGAGGCGCGGGTGCGCTGCATCGCGCTCGATGTCGGCGGCGGCTTTGGCGGCAAAGGCCACGTCTACCCCGAGGATCTCCTGGTCACGTTTCTCGCCCGCCGGCTCGGGCGCCCGGTGCGCTGGATCGAGGAGCGGCGCGAGCATCTGATGAGCGCCACCCATTCGCGCGACCAGTTGCACGATGTCGAGGTCGGCTTTGACGATGACGGCCGAATCCTGGCCTTGCGCGACGATTACGTCGTCGATTGCGGCGCCTGGAACCCGATCGGCTCGGGCGTGGCCTACAATACCGCGGTCCACCTGACCGGCCCCTACCGGATCGAGAACCTGGCGGCGTCGGGCAAGATCGTCGTCACCAACAAGGTCCCGAACGCGCCCTATCGCGGCGCCGGGCGGCCGGAAGCCGCCTTTGCGATGGAGCGGACCGTCGACCTGGTGGCGCGCAGCTTGGGCCTGGAGCCGGCCGAGGTCAGGCGGCGCAACATGATCCGCCCCGAGGAGATGCCCTACCGCGTCGGCATCCCGTATCGCGACGGCGAGCCGATCGTCTATGACAGCGGCGATTACCCGGGCGCGCTGCGAAAGCGCTCGACGCGCTGGGCGGCGCTCGCCGCGTTCCGCCGGCGCCAGGCGGCGGCGCGCCGTGACGGGCCGCATCTCGGCCTTGGCATCGGCTGCTATATCGAAGGGACCGGGGTCGGGCCGTTCGAGAGCGCGTTTGTCCGCATCGACCCGTCGGGCAAAATCTATGTGGCCTCGGGTGCAGCCCCGCAAGGCCAGGGCATGGAGACGATCTTTTCCCAGGTCGTCGCCGATTTGTGGCAGGTCAAGCCGGAGGACGTCGTCCTCAGTTTTGCCGATACCGCCGCGATCGCGATCGGCTTTGGCACGATGGCGAGCCGCAGCACGGTGACCGCCGCGGCGGCGATGCACGTCGCCAGCGCCCGCCTGCGCGAAAAGGTGTTTGCGATCGCCGCCAATCTCTTGGAATGCGCGACCGCCGACCTCGAATTGCGCAGCGGCAGCGTCGGCGTCGTCGGTGTGCCGGGAGCGGAGGTGAGCCTCGCCGCGGTGGCGCAGGCGGCCCGGCCCGGCTGGGAGGTGGCGCGCCCGCCAGGTGTCGAGGCCGGTCTTGAAGAAATTGCCTATTGGCAGCCGGAAACCGTCACCTGGAGCTATGCCGTCCACGTGGCTGCCGTCGAGGTCGACCGCGACACCGGTCAGGTTTTCATCGACGGCTACGCGGTGGCGCATGATTGCGGCGTCGTCGTCAACCCGATGCTGGTCGAGGGGCAGATCATGGGCGGCGCCGCGCAAGGGTTGGGCGGCGTCCTCGGCGAAAGGATCGCCTATGATGCGAACGGGCAATTATTGACCGGTTCGCTCATGGATTATGCGCTGCCGACCGCGCTCGGGGTCCCGGCGATGGCGATCGTGCATCAGCATTCACCCTCGCCGCTCAATCCGTTGGGCGTCAAGGGCGTTGGCGAAGGCGGCGCCGTCGCCCCGCCGGCGGCGGTTGCCAACGCCGTCTGCGACGCGCTCGCCCCGTTCGCCGTCGAAGTGAACGCTACGCCGTTGCGCCCCGAAGAGCTTCTGCGGGCGATGCGGCAGGGGTCGGTCCGGCCGCCAGGCTCCGCTTAGCCATTGACCTGCCGCAGCCTAAGACGTGTAATGCTCCCAATACCAATGCGCCGCGCGCTTTGCGGCGGGGCACCAGCGCGACGCGAGGTGCTCGACGGCAGCGGATCGGTTTTGCCAGGCCCATGGGAGGAAAGGAAATCCAGATGTCGACATCTCGGCTCGCCAGGTCCTTCACCGCGGTCGCTGCGGTCTCGTCGTTGCTGGGGTTTGCCGCACCTGCTGCGGCGCAGGCGCCTCATATACGCGGCACGCTGACCTCGGTCACGCTGAGCGTAGAGACCGCCAAGGGCGGGACCGAAACGATCAAGCTCGCCCCGAAAGCCGGCTTCTTTCTGGTCACCAAATCCGACATGAGCGCCATCCAGTCGGGCAAATTCGTCGGCATCACCTCGGTCGAGAAGGACGGCAAGCGTGTCGCCGTGGAGGTGCACGTTTTCGCCGAAGCGCTGCGCGGCGTCGGCGAGGGCCACTACCCCTGGGACCTCGAAGGCGCGCCCAACATGATGACCAACGGCAATATCGGAAAAGTCGAGGAGGTCGGGGCCGATCGCGTGCTCAAGGTCGACTACAAGGGCGGCGGCGAGCAGACCATTACCGTTCCGGCCGATGCCGCGGTAGTCTTTATCGACAAGGCGACCCCCGGCCAGCTTGCGGCCGGGCGTAATGTCTTCATCGTTACGAAGAAGCTGGACGACGGCAGCTTGGTCGCCGCGGCCGTGGTGATCGGCGCCGAAGGGGTGAAACCGCCGATGTGAGCGGGAAGGTTCGTCACGAAGCGGGACATCGCCACTGGCAGTCGAGGTGAGGCGCGAGCCCGCCCGGGCTGGGACCGGCGGTCAGCGCGCGGGCCGCGTCGCCAGCTGATCCACCGGCACTCGGTACTGGTGCGGGCGACGCATTGGATCAACGTCGTGTGCCTGTTGGTTCTGCTGACGAGCGGGCTGCAGATCTTCAACGCCCATCCGGCGCTCTACTGGGGTGAAACCTCCGATTTCGGCCATCCGTTCTTCGCGATCACCGGGCAAAAGGGGAAGGACGGCTTGCCGAGGGGCGTTACCACCTTGGCCGGGCGAGCGCTGGACACGACGGGGATGCTCGGCTGGTCGTCGGATGGCGCCGGGGGTGGTGCGGAGCGCGCCTTTCCGGCCTGGGCGACGCTGCCGTCCTGGCAATCGCTGGCCGACGGGCGGCTCTGGCACTTCTTTTTCGCCTGGGTCCTCGTCGTCAACGGGCTCGTCTACCTGTTCTATGGTCTGCTGAACGGCCATGTGTGGCGGGATATGGTGCCGACCCGCCACGAGCTCGGCCGGATCGGCCGCACGGTCTGGGATCATCTGCGCCTGCGCTTCCCGTCCGGGGAGCAGGCGAGGCACTACAACGTGCTCCAGAAGCTCTCGTATCTCACCGTGATCTTTGTCCTCCTGCCGGTGCTGGCGCTGGCCGGCCTCGCCATGTCGCCCCGTCTCGACGCCGGGTTTGCGGAACTGCCGAGCCTGTTCGGGGGCCGGCAGTCGGCGCGGACCATCCACTTCATCGCCGCCTTTGCCGTTGTCGGCTTCGCGCTGGTGCACATCTTCATGGTGTTGATCTCGGGCGTTTGGAACAACATCCGGTCGATGGTGACGGGGCGCTATGCGATCGAGACCGACCGCTCGGATGGGTAGCGGGCCCGGCTTGGACCGCCGCAAGCTGATCGGGGGGCTGCCGGCGCCGCCGGCGCGCTGTTGCTCGGCGGCTGCGACCGGCTTGCGCAAAGCGAGCAGGTCAAGAATGTTCTCGCCCGCGCCGAGGGGTTGACGGCGCGGGTCCAGCGCCTGGTAACGGGGGATGCAGCGCTGGCACGCGAATATACCGAGCCCGACCTGTCGCCCGATTTCAAGGGTAACGGTACGGTCAACCCGGACGACGACGACTATCAGGAATTCGCCGGCAAGGGTTTCGCCGGTTGGACGCTCGAGGTGGGCGGCCTCGTCGCGCGTCCGGCCAAGTTCTCGCTCGACGCGCTGCGGGCGTTGCGGTCGCGCACTCAGATCACCCGGCACGATTGCGTCGAGGGCTGGAGTTGCATCGGAAAGTGGAAAGGTGCCGTGCTGGCCGACCTGCTGCGGCAGGTCGGGCTGCGGCCGCAGGCGCGCTATCTGATGTTCTATTGCGCCGACCCGATGGATCTCGGCAATCCGGACAGCAAATACTACGAAAGCATCGACCTCGAGGAGGCGCTGCACCCGCAGACCATCCTCGCCTATGATATGAACGACAAGGTGCTCGACGTCCGCCATGGGGCGCCGCTGCGGCTGCGCGTCGAGCGCCAACTCGGCTACAAAATGGCGAAATACATCGCGCGGATCGAGGCGGTCGAGAGCTTCGCCTCGATCCGTGGCGGCAAGGGAGGTTATTGGGAGGATCTCGGCTATGCCTGGTATGCCGGGATTTAGCGCCTGTTTGACCGCGGAATAGGCAGCCATCCCTGGACGGGCCGTGGGCACCGGGGCATCGGTGGGGTTCTTGGCGTCGAGCGCGACGCCGCTTATAAGCCCGAGGGCGAGCGGCGCACCGCCCGCGCGGCGCCGCGTGCGGAGTGAGGGCCGCCAATGCCGCTCATGATAATCCCGTTTCCGGCGATCGATCCGGTCGCCATCTCCTTCGGTCCGTTTGCCATCCGCTGGTACGCGCTCGCCTATATCGCCGGCCTCGTCATCGGCTGGCGCTATTGCCTCGGCCTCGCCCGGCGCCAGCCTTATCTGGTCAACAGCCGAGATGTCGACGACTTTCTCGTCTGGGCGACCTTGGGCGTCGTCCTCGGCGGACGCATCGGTTATGTGCTGTTTTACAACCCGCACTATTACCTCATCCATCCGCGGCAGGTGCTGTTCGTGTGGCAGGGCGGCATGTCGTTCCACGGCGGGGCGATCGGGGTCACCCTCGCGCTCCTGCTGTTCACCGCGATCCGCAAGATCCCGCTGTTCGCCTTCTCCGACATCATCACCGAGGCGATCCCGATCGGCCTGTTCCTTGGCCGGATCGCCAATTTCATCAATGGCGAGCTGTTCGGACGGCCGAGCAACGTCCCCTGGGCCATGATCTTTCCGAACGGCGGGCCGGTGCCGCGCCACCCGAGCCAGCTCTATGAAGCGTTCTGCGAGGGGATCCTGTTGTTTCTGCTGCTGCTCATCGCCGAGCGGCGCGGCGCCCGGCGCCGCCCCGGCACGGTCACCGGGATCTTTCTCGTCGGCTACGCCGCGGCCCGCATCTTCGGCGAGATGTTTCGCCAGCCGGACCCGCAATTGGGCTATCTGACGTTCGGCGCGACGATGGGTCAGCTGCTGTCGATCCCCGTGCTCGTTGCCGGCATCGCGGTGATCTGGTGGGCGCAAACGATCCCGGCGGCGGGCCGCCGATGACGATCGATGACGTCATCGGCCGGATTACCCGTCGGATCGCGGCGGCCGGGCCATTGCCGGTTACCGCCTTCATGGCGATGGCGCTTCACGATCCGGCCTCGGGCTATTACGTGCGGCGTCGGCCGATCGGCGCCGCCGGCGACTTCATCACTGCCCCCGAGATCAGCCAGATCTTCGGCGAACTTGTCGGGCTATGGTGCGCGCTGGCCTGGGAAGAGATCGGGCGGCCCGATCCGGTCGTGCTCGCGGAACTGGGGCCGGGGCGCGGCGTGCTCGCGGAGGATTTGCTGCGGGCCGCTGCCGTCGTCCCGGAGTTTCGCCGCGCGCTGCGCCTTTGTTTGGTCGAGGCGAGCCCTCTCCTGCGGGCCGAGCAGGAGCGGCGCCTCGCTCGGGCCGAGCCCATTTGGTTCGAGCGCGTCGACCAATTGCCGGATGGCCCGATGCTCGTCGTCGCCAACGAATTTCTCGACGCGCTGCCAATTCGGCAGTTGGTGCGCACCGAGAGCGGCTGGGCCGAGCGGCTGGTGGCGCTCGACCGCGCCGGGCGGCTCGCATTCGCCGAGGGCCCGCCGAGTGCCGCGGCGGCGCTTTTTGTTCCCGAGCGGCTGCGGCGCTCGCCACCGGGCGCGATCGTCGAGTTCTGCCCGGCCGCTCTCGCCCTCGCGGCGTTCCTCGGCCGGCGCTTCACGCGCGCGCCGGGGGCCGCGGTGTTGATCGACTACGGCTATTGCGGGGAGGCGCCGGGATCGACGCTGCGCGCCGTGCGCCGGCATCGCCCGGCGTCGGTGCTGTCGCGGCCGGGAACCGCCGATTTGAGCGCCGATGTCGATTTTGCCGCCGTCGCCGCGGCGGCCCGTGCCGCCGGGGCCGAAGTCCACGGGCCGGTGGCGCAAGGCCGGTTCCTCGCGGCGCTGGGCGCTGCCGCGCGCTGTGAACTGCTGTGTGCGCGGGCCTCGGCGGCGCAGCGCGACGCCATCCAGCGCGGCCTCGCGCGCCTCGTCGATCCCGCGGCGATGGGTGAGAGATGGAAGGCGATGGCGCTGACAGCGCCCGGTCTCGCCGCACCTGCCGGGTTCGGCGGCGCCGTGCTCGAGCGATGATCGCGCTCGCCGCGCTCGCCGCCGAGCCGGGTCTTCGTCACGCCTATTTCACCCGCCGCGGCGGGGTCAGCGAGGGCTTGTTCCAATCGTTGAATTGCGGGTTCGCCTCCGGCGACGTCGTCGAGCGCGTCGCCTGCAACCGCGCCATCGCCATGGGCCGGCTTGGCCTCGGCGTCGGGCGGCTCTTGACCTGCCGGCAAATCCACAGTGCTCGGGTGGTCAATGTCGACCGCCCGTGGGATCGACACGATGCGCCGCGCGCCGACGGCTTGGCCACGCGCGTCCCGGGCTTGGCACTTGGGGTGCTGGCCGCCGATTGCGCACCGATCCTGCTCTATGACCCGGTGGCCCGGGTCATCGGGGCGGCGCACGGCGGCTGGCGCGGCGCACTGGCCGGGATCGCGGAAGCGACGATCGCCGCGATGGAAGCGCTCGGTGCCGAGGGCGGGCGGGTTTGCGCCGGGATCGGTCCCTGCATTGGGCGCGATTCGTACGAGGTCGGGCCCGAGTTTCCGCCGCCGATCGTCGCCGAGGATGCCACCGCCGCAGCGTATTTTGCCCCAGCCCGGCGCCCGGGCCGGTCGCTGTTCGACCTCTCCGGCTATCTCGCGCATCGTTTGGCGCGCTGCGGGACCGGAGCGATCGAGCAGGCGGCGCGTGACACGGTGGCCGAACCGGAAGAATTCTTCAGCTATCGCCGCGCCTGCCTCCGCGGCGAACCCGCCTTCGGTCTTCTCCTCTCCGCCATCATCCTCGAAGAATAGATATAGACAAGCCCGCGCCGGTCGCGCCGTTCGCGGTCGCGGTCACGGCGGCGGTTTGAGACCGGTCCGATCCAATGAGCACCGCCTTCCGGCGCGCCGGTCGCCGCGCCGCCGCAGCAACGATCCTCCCGTTTTTGGCCGCCGCCTGCCAGCCATTGCCGCACCCCTTTGCCCATGACGTGCCGCCGCCCGGGTCGTCAATTCTGACCCTGCCCGACATGGCGATCGTGTCGATCGCCCCGCTCACGGGCGGGCCGCGGGCGGCCGCCGTGAAGCTCGGCCCGGCGATGGCCAAGGCGTTGCGAGAACGCGAAATTGCCGCGAGCACCGGGACCGCCGGCCTCGACAGCTATACGCTTGCGGGCCGGATCCAGGCGATGCCGCCGGCGCGGGGCAAGGCCGCACTCGTCGTGCTCTGGGAACTGCGCGACCGGTCCGGAAAGCGGCTCGGCGCGGGCGCCGCGCGGGTCGTGACCAAGGAAGGCGAATGGGAAGCCGGCAACGACGACGCCATCCGCCGGCTCGCCGCGGCCGGCGCCGATCAGCTCGCCGGGCTGATCCAGGACAAGGCGCCGGCCGAGGCGGCGGTCGGCGGCCAAACCCGGCTGTTGATCGGCGGCGTCGCTGGCGCGCCGGGCGATGGCGCCAAGGCGCTGGAGTCGGCGATCACCCTCCTCCTCGAGCGGCA
Source organism: uncultured Alphaproteobacteria bacterium (assembly GCA_963772295.1). Classification (GTDB taxonomy): domain Bacteria; phylum Pseudomonadota; class Alphaproteobacteria; order ATCC43930; family CGMCC-115725; genus AP-15. The sequence continues at coordinate 116,376 of CAVYWO010000011.1, read as the reverse complement.
GGACGTCGCGATCGTGACCGATCCGCAGGCCAGCGCCGATCTCGTCCTCGCCGCCGATGTCGCCCTCGACCCGCCCAAGGCGGGCCGGCAGCACGTCAAGATCGTCTGGCACGTGCGGCGCAAGAACGGCGACGAGATCGGCACCGTCGCACAGGAGAACGACGTTCCGACCGGGCTCTTGGACGGCGCCTGGGGCGACGTCGCCTATACCGTCGCCGTCCTCGCGCAGGACGGCATCATGGCGCTGGTCGCCCGCGGCGCGCCGCCGCAGAGCCGCAGATCTTGACGGGGGAAGCCCTGATTGCCAGGCCAGTTGCCGATTGTTACACTATCGCTTACCTCTGAAGTCGCGGGGCCGGGCCCGTCGGCAGCGCGTTGGCCACGACATGAAAATTCTCGCCTGCAACAGCAACCGGCCGCTCGCTGAGGCGATCGCGGCCTACCTCGACCTGCCGCTGACCAAGGCGAGCGTCCGCCGCTTTCCCGATATGGAGGTGTTTGTCGAGATCCTGGAAAACGTGCGCGGCGAGGATGTCTTTGTGGTTCAGTCGACCTCGTATCCGGCGAACGATCATCTGATGGAGCTGCTCGTTTGCTTCGATGCGCTAAAACGCGGCTCGGCGCGGCGGGTGACCGCGGTCATCCCGTACTACGGCTATGCCCGGCAAGACCGGAAATCCGGCCCACGCACGCCGATTTCCGCGAAGCTCGTCGCCAACATGATCACCGCCGCCGGCGCCGACCGGGTGCTGACCCTCGACCTGCACGCCGCGCAGATTCAGGGCTTCTTCGATATTCCGACCGACAACCTCTTTGCCGCGCCGGTGCTGGTCAAAGACATCCAGGAACACCACGCGCGGCAGGATCTGGTCGTCGTCTCGCCGGATGTCGGCGGCGTCGTGCGCGCCCGTCAGATTGCCCAGCGGCTCGACGCCGACCTTGCCATCATCGACAAGCGGCGCGAGCGAGCCGGTGTCTCCGAGGTGATGAACATTATCGGCGACGTCGCCGGGCGGCGATGCATCCTGGTTGACGACATTGTCGACAGCGCCGGCACCTTGTGCAATGCGGCGGAGGCGTTGATCGACCGCGGCAGCCCAGCGGTCTCTGCCTATGTTACGCACGGCGTGCTTTCGGGCGGCTCCGTCGCGCGGGTCGCGGCATCCCCGATCCAGATGCTGGTCGTGACCGACAGCATCGTCGCCACCGAGGCGGTTTGCGCCGCGCATAATATTCGCCAGGTGACGATCGCGCCGCTGATGGCCGAGGCGATTCGGCGGATCAGCGAGGAGCGTTCGGTATCGAGCCTCTTCGATTGAACGCTGCCGCGGCCGGATCGTCGCGACCGGGTGGCGCTTGGCCGTTCCGTGCCCATCTCTTGTCGGCTTGCGCCGCAATTTTATCGAGGAGCCCTCGTCGATGCCCGAAATCGCCACCCTTGGCGCCGAGCCTCGCGGACATGCCGGAAAGGGCGCCGCCAGGGCGCTGCGGCGCCGAGGCCGCGTGCCGGCGATCGTCTACGGCGGCGGCGAGATGTCCGCGCCGATCAGCCTCGATCCGGGCGAATTGTCGCGGCTGCTCGCCAGGCGAGCCTTTTTTGCGACGCTCGTCGATCTTGAGATCGAGGGCAAGCGGCACCGGACCTTGCCCCGCGAGGTGCAATACCATCCGGTGACCGCGGTGCCGCTGCACGTCGATTTCATGCGGATCGGAGCGACGGCCCGCGTCACCGTCGAAGTGCCGGTCGCCTTCGTCAATCATGAGATGTCGATCGGGCTGCGCCGCGGCGGCATCCTCAACATCGTTCGCCATGAGATCGAGCTCGATTGTCCGGTTGCCACGATCCCGGACCGGCTCTCGGTCGATCTCAGCGGGCTCGACATCGGCGACAGCGTGCACATTAGCGCCGTCGCCGTGCCGGAAGGCTGTCGCCCGCGGATCACCGACCGCGACTTCACGATTGCCAGCATCGCCGCATCCTCGGCGCTGCGCGAAGAAGCGGCGACCGTGGTGGCGCCGGCGGCGACCCAGCCTGCGGCAGCAGGCTGAACCCGATTGGGCGCCTCGAGGGTCGCGATCGAAAAGCGATGCGCCTCCTCGTCGGCCTCGGCAACCCGGGTTCCCGCTATGCCGGCAATCGTCACAACCTTGGCTTCATGGCGATCGATGCCGTCGCCCGCCAGCACCGGGTCGTGGGCTTTCGCAGCCGGTTCAAGGGCGAGCTGGCCGATGCGCCGATCGGCGGCGAGCGCCGGCTGTTGCTGAAGCCGCAGACCTTTATGAACGATTCCGGCGATTCGGTTGCCGAGTTGGCGCGGTTTTTCAAGATTGCGCCGGCGGAAATCGCCGTGATCCACGACGAGATTGATCTGCGACCGGGCAAGCTGCGGGTCAAGCGCGGCGGCGGCAACGCCGGCCATAACGGCTTGCGCTCGATCGACGCGCAGATCGGGCCCGATTATTGGCGGGTGCGGATCGGGGTCGGCCATCCGGGTGTCCGGGAGCTGGTGCAACCCTATCTGCTGCACGACTTTGCCGCCGAGGAAGTGAGTTTTTGGGTCAAGCCGCTGCTCTCTGCCGTGGCCGAGACGATCGCGCTGCTCCTGTCCGATATGCCCGATGCCTTCATGAGCGAGGTGGCGCGCCGCTTCCGCCCACCTGACCTCTTGCCGGATCCCGAATTGGCCGACGGCGCGGCGCGGTACTGAGGCGTGGGCTTCAGCTGCGGCATCGCCGGTTTGCCGAATGTCGGCAAGTCGACCCTGTTCAATGCCCTGACCGCGACCGCGGCGGCAGCGGCGGCGAACTATCCGTTTTGTACGATCGAGCCCAATATCGGCCGCGTCGCGGTGCCGGACGAGCGCCTCGCGGTCTGCGCTCGCCTGGGGAAATCGGCGAGAATCGTGCCGACCCAGCTCGAATTCGTCGACATCGCCGGGTTGGTGCGCGGTGCCGCCAAGGGCGAAGGGCTCGGCAACCGGTTCCTCGCGCATATCCGCGAGGTCGATGCGATCGCCCATGTGCTGCGCTGCTTCGCCGACGACGATGTGAGCCATGTCGAAGGCTCGATCGATCCGATCCGCGACGCCGAGACGGTTGAGATCGAGCTGATGCTCGCCGATCTCGAAAGCCTGGAACGGCGCGCCGCGGCGGCGGAGAAGCGGGCGCGCGGCGGCGCCCCCGAAGCGCGCGCCCTTTTGGCACTGATCGAGCCGGTGCTGGCGGCGCTGCGCGCGGGATCGCCGGCCCGCGCTGTGACGCACGACCGCGGCGCACGCCACCGCATCGCGCCGCTGCAACTGCTCACCGCCAAGCCGGTTCTCTACCTTGCCAATGTCGACGAAGCGAGCGCCGCCCGCGGCAATGCCCTGACCCGCCGGGTCACCGATTATGCGGCGGCGCGCGGCGCCGGCGCGGTGACGATCTCGGCCGCGTTCGAAGCCGAGGTGGCGCAGTTCGCCGATCCCGGCGAACGGCGCGAATACCTGCTGGCGCTCGGGCTCGCTGAACCCGGGCTCGACCGGGTGATCCGCGCGGGTTACGCGCTGCTCGATCTTGTCACCTTCTTTACCGTCGGCCCCAGGGAGACGCATGCCTGGACCGTCGCTCGCGGCACCAAGGCGCCGCAGGCGGCCGGCCGCGTGCACAGCGACTTCGAAAAGGGGTTCATTCGCGCCGAGACCATCGCCTACGACGATTTCGTCGCGCATGGCGGCGAGCAAGGAGCCAAGGATGCCGGCCGGATGCGCCTCGAAGGCGCCGATTATCAGGTGCGCAACGGCGACATCATGTATTTCCGGTTCAACGTTTGACGAGCCCAAAAAAGGGAAGTCCGAGCGCGTTAACTATGCGCCGGAGAAAGACGCTTGCCATTGGCGGATTCCGTGCACGCTAAAAGGCGGTCGCCGAATTCCTTGAAGGCGACCCCAACGGCAGCGTGGAGCCATCGCCCGGCAGCGCCGGCACCGCTTTTCGAGCGGCAATACCACGCCGCCCCGATCCTCGCGTCGCGACCCGATAGAACGCTCTAGATTCCATGGTAACAGGGAAATAACAGGAAAGATTTTTCGTTCCGCGACAAAAATGCTAGTCCGCTCAATCGCTTGCGCGGCAAATTCCCGCGGCCGAAACAGGAAATTAAAACGCTCTGAACAGGGAATTAAATCGGTGGAACAGGGAATTGCCGGGAAATTCCGGCCCTTCCGCGACACGACGCCCACAATTTGCCAAATGTACTTAAAATTATACGCCGCGATCCGGACGGAATTATGGCGGCCTGTTAAATTAAAGTCCCTTCCGAATCCGATCTGGTTATTATCCATCCCGGCACGAGGCGATGACACCTCCGGCGTGACGATCACCGCCACCGGCATAATAACAAGTGATCTTGGCCCTACTCCGGGGCTAGTGGGCAAGCACTTTACCTTTATCATCCGCTTTGCGCCGAGCCGGCTCATCCGCGCGGTAAAGTGCGGAGGCTTTGAGATGAGACTCGCGATCGCCTTGCGGCTATCGCGTACCGCCAGCTTTCCGGGTGGCTTTCGCAGCACCGAAGGAGTTGCACGAGATCTGCCCCAAAACGTTGCCCGACACGGTCCCGAAGGTGCCGATGGTGTTGTAGATCATCGGGTTCGACGGCGGCGTACCCGGACCGAAGCAATAGACGCCATAGGCGGAGTTGTTGATGATCTGGTTGGAGGCGTTGTTGAACTTGCCGATGCTGTAGAACCACAAAAAGATCCCATCGAGCCCGTTATTCTCGATCGTGGCGGGACCATCAGAATCTCCGATGTGCACGTTACCGTTTTCGGCGAATATTCCGTTTTCGGCGTTTCCTGAAATAATTGAGCCGCCCTGAACTATGGCAGCGCCGCCGTCCTCAACGTGAATTCCATCGGCGGAATTGCCCGAGATACTTGCCCCACCGTCGACAACCGCGGTGCCGCCGCCACCGACGGCGATGCCGTGCACGGAGTTGGACATGATTTCGGCGTTGCCCTCCACGCGAACATGACCGCCTACGCCGGCCTCCAATCCGTTGCCGACTCCGCTCATGCCGTTCTGTTCAACAATCGTGGAGGCAGTTACAAGTATCGATCCTGCGTCGGACGCCATCGCGCCGGTGCTGCCATTGCCGTCAATCCCGGCGCTGGCAGACACATTAAGACTAGAGCCGCCCGAGACGTCGGCACCGTATCGAACATTCCCCCGATATCGCCGCCGTTGAAGAACAGCACGGCGCCTTGATTTTCGTCGATCCCGTCGGTGCCGGACTGCGTTATAATGGCGCCGGTGAGGTCGGCTGTCGCGCCGTTCATCAGCAGGTCCGCGCTGGAGGCGCCAAAAATAAACAGGTCGGTCCCGCTGAACTGCGCTCCGACGTTGCCCTGTACGCCGACGACACCGCCGGAAATCTTCAAATTGCTCAAATGAATGTGCTGGCCGGAAATGTTGACGACCGGATTGGTGGAAGCGCTGGGGGCCGTGATCGCGCTGCCCGCCGCACCGACGCCTTGGAGCGTGATCCGGCTGTGGCCGCCATCACTGACTGCCTCGGAGCATGTCCCCTCGACAAGTATGGTCAGACGGTCGGTGGTACGCGGAGCCAGTGCAACCGCCGACGCTATCGTGCCGCCCGCGCTGCAGGAAACCCTGCATTCGATCGGCTCAGATGTCACACCGCCTGCATTTGGGACTCCGGTACACGTTAGACCGGCCGCGGGCGCCTCACCAGCGCCGACCAGCCCCGCAACCAACAGCGCCGTTGCGGCGATCGCCCGTCGAAACTCAAAGCAGGTCCCCGTCTCCATGGCCCCCTCCGGTTCCTCCCCTACGACAACAATATGCGATTGAAGCCGATATTGCGTTACATGAAGGCCGTTTGGTACCTGTAAACCAGTGCCCCGATCCCGACCGCGGCGCGACCCGGCTGCGAACGAGGACAGCCGCACTTTTGCCTGGCCGCGGCAGGCCTCTCCATGCCGCGGGATCTTCGCTCAACTGGGCGCGACATCAAATGGAATCGACATTCGCCAGATTTCTGGCGGGTTCGAGGCCAGGATCGTCCTTTCGATTGGCTTGGGCAACGGCAAATTGCCTTCGTCCCGAGCAAGAGGCGCTCGAAGCCGGCGGTTAGTGGCCCCGAAACGCTGATACGCATCGTTTTGCCTGCGTCGAGGCATGCCTCTGCTTTCGTCGCCTGCCGCATTTGCTCTCCCTGGCTGGCCCCTCATGCTGGCGCCGGTGGCGCTCGCAGTCGGGCGATGAGCATCAGGATTTCCAAGAACATCTGACGCGACACCGCGACCTCGGCCACCTGGAATGTCACATAGCGACCGTGGCTGACCACCTTCGCGCCGATCTTGATCAGCTTGTCGCGCAGGCTGGTCAGCTCGGGTTCTGGCTGGGTGTAGCGGGTCAGGACGAGTTCGCGTCCGTCGGTGGTCGGGAGATGGACGTCGATCATCTGGACGGCGGCAAACTTCTCGAGGGCGCTGCGCGTGGTGAGCCCCGGCGCCAGGGCGTGCAGGCGGCGCTGCAACGTGACGTATAAGCAATAAGCCGGGAAGGCGATGAAGATGTGGGCCTCGATCCGATGTTCCTGTTGATGGAAGACGGGACGGATGGCGAGGTCGGCTTTAAGGTTTTTGAAGGCTTCTTCGACGGCGACAAGCTGGATGTAGTATTGCCAGAGGGTGGCGGGGTCGCTTTCGGTGAGGTTGGTGCGCAGCAGATAGCGGCCTTCGCGGCGGCGGATCTGGCGCAGCTTGCCGCGGTTGAGAGCAAAGGTGAAGTCGGCCGAGGCTGGGTCGAGCTTGACGTCAATGAGGCGCCATCCGACCGGGGTCTTGGCGCGGGCGGCGCCGAGCTTCATCAGCAACTGCTCGCGGGTGAGCTTCATCGCGGCGAGTTCATGGAGGCGCCGCCACAGCCATTTCAGCTGCCGCCGGCGCATCGCCCGCTCTTTCAAGACCCCGTCGGCGCTCTCGGCGAAGACGTAGAACTCGCCGTCCTGGGCGAGCAATTTCACTTGCACGCCCTTGCGCGCCTCCTGCCAGGGCTTGTCGAGGAGCAGCTTCTCCAACCGGGTCAGGCGTCCCTTTGGCGTGCCCACCAGGTAGTGCACCGGCGGATCGCTCTGTCGCATCTCGGCCAGGATCGCCTCGGTTGGAATGCCGCGGTCCATCACCCAGACGCGTCGCGCCTTGCCATACTGCGTTGTCGATCTTGGCGAGAAACTGCCGCAGGGTCTGGCTGTCCTTGGTGTTGCCGGGGAGCACCTCGTAGGCCAGCGGCAGGTCTTCGGGGGTGACCACCAAGGCGATCACCAGCTGCGGGCAATCCGACCGGCGGTCCCGACTGTAGCCATGCCGGCGCTTGGCACCTTCCGGCAGCGCCGCCGCGTCGATCTCGAAATAGGTGCTGGTCAGATCATAGAGCAGCACGTCAAAACGTGGCGTTGCACAACCCGCCCGCCGGCGACGCGCCGGTTCTCCACCACACTTGCCATCCTTCCGGCGAATCTTCGAACCCAGGAACATGATGGCTGCCCAGTATCCGCACAAATGCGATCCTGGGAATGGCCTTGGTCGGCACTACAGCAACTTCCGGCTGTTCGGGCTACGCTAAGCCCTTGTCTAGCCGTCCCTCGATCCGCGAAAATTTGCGAAACTCGGGTCTCAATCGGCGAAGTCAGGCTAGCTCCAACCAAAAGGTTGTAGATTGCTTCGACGTTCGACTCTATCCGACATTTTGTCGCAATCTTCGCCGCTTAGCAATTGATTGGATGCGCGCCCAACAGCCCCGACTATTTTCAGCCGCTGCCACGCTTATGGTCGCGGGTGCGATTGAGACCAATCTACTTCGTTTGTCGGCACAGAAGAGCTCCTTCACGCCCTCGGCACTGGAGCACCTGAGAGTGTTTATCGAAAGAGCAGGCTATGAATGATGACGCCAAGATCGGCGCGCTGCGCGGTCTGCTGCTGTGCGACGGCTGCGCCGACTACCTGGATGCGATGTACGCCCTCCACCGATTTAAGCGCGAAGTCACGGACACCGCAGTCGCGGTGTTGAAGGCTCGCCTTCCTGAGCTGGTGAGCGCAATCGGATTCAGGAGCAGTGGGACCCAACGATGTGTACCGATATTGCGATCCCGACGGCATAGAAGCAAACGGTTGCGATGGGAGCTGGGGCTGGCTCACGGGCCGCATCCGGTTGCCGGCTCGGGGGTGCGATTGTCATCTTGGCCTCAGCTTTGAGCGAAGCGAGGTCTCCAACTCGACGACACCATATGTGACGTTCATGTCTCAAAACTTCCGCTACGCGGCGGACTTTGAAAAGGTGAAGTCAGCGTTCCGCGGACCGGGCGTTCGTGAGCGGGACTACTATTATTACTATGGCGAAGAGCGACAGTGCGGCTTCTCGTGGGAGCTTGAGAATCCTCTGGCCTTGCGAGAGCACTTCCAACAAATGATGGATTACGTGATCAGCGTTTGGACCGAAATTGGCGGTTGGAGCAAGCTCGCGTAGCTGAGGACCCCCTGAGGCGAGATCGAACGCGAGCCGCGGGCGCGCGGCTTGATGTAAACGCCTTCGCTGGTATCGACCCTCCAGCCTGCCGGCGTCACGGCGCGAGTTCGTCGCGCGGCAAAATCTTGTTGTTGACGAGGGTGGTTCTGACGAGCAGCGGCGACACCTGGAAATGGGCCGCCGCGGCCTCGATCTCCTCGTCTTCCGGATGGTTTGTGCCGAGCGATCTGATCAGGGCCTCGACCGGACAGAGGAATTCCTGAGCGAAGGCACGCTGAAACTTCTGGCGGCTAGTCTTGGCCGTCGTTGCCGGCAGCAACCATTCGCCCTCGGCGAGATCCGCGGCATCGGCGATCAGCCGACATAGTTCGAAGCGGCGGCCCTCGCGATAGCGCGATCGCAACAGCGCGCGCCACGGATGGCGCGCGGATGCGCCGCGCCGCGCCGCCGGGATCGGGATGTCGCCAGGCTCGCTCAACAGCTTCAGATCGGCGCCTACGATATCTGCCAAGGTCTTGTCCGACACCGGAGCCGCACCCTGCAAACTCCAAAGCTGGCGCGCCAGGTGCCCGGCCGCGGCCGCCCGTTCGTGCGGTGCTCCGGCCGCCTGCCACCGGCGGCGGGCCTGCGCGAGCTTTCTGATGCTGTCGCTGCGGAACTCGACGCCATTCGCTCCGAGCGCCCGGTCAATTGTGTCAATCGCCGAGGCGGCGTCGCCCCCGAAACCGGCGGCGATTTCGTTGATTGCCGTGGGCCCGTCGATCGCCGCCCGCGTCCGGAGCGCCTCGATCAGCGCCTCCGGGGCCTCGCCCGGATCGTAGCCCGCCAGCGCTTCCAGTTTGCGAGGGGATGTAAGCTCCGGATCGGACCGCTCAGTTCGTAATTCACTCCACACGTCGTCCAATTCGGACCTTGCGACCTGGCAGGCAGCAAGACGCCCGAGCCGCGGCTCGACGGCGTACCCATTAGCTCACTTTTTGCGAAAGCCGGTCAGCGCCCTCGTTCCGGGAACAGTTCGAGGAGCCCGGCGCGCGAGGCCGGGCAGACGCCGCGCTCGGTGACGAGTGCGGTGACGAGCCGCGCCGGCGTCACATCGAAGGCATAGTTCGCGGCCGGGCTCGCTTGCGGGGTCAGGCGGACGGCGAGGCGCCGACCGTCGTCGCTCCAGCCCTCGATATGGGTGACCTCGCGGCTGTCGCGCCGCTCGATCGGGATTTCGGCACCGTTCTCGATCTCCCAGTCGATCGTCGGCGAGGGCAGCGCGACGTAGAACGGAACATCGTTGTCATTCGCGGCGAGCGCCTTCAGATAGGTGCCGATCTTGTTCGCGACATCGCCGCAGCGGGTGGTGCGGTCGGTGCCGACGATGCAGAGATCGACCCGGCCCTGCCGCATCAGATGGCCGCCGGCGTTGTCGACGACGACGGTATGGGCGATGCCGTGCTGGCCCAATTCCCAGGCGGTAAGGCCGGCCCCCTGGTTGCGCGGTCTGGTCTCGTCGACCCAGACATGCAGCGGGATGCCGTCGGCATGGGCGCGATATATCGGGGCGAGTGCGGTGCCCCAATCGACGGTCGCGAGCCAGCCGGCGTTGCAATGGGTAAGGATGTCGACCGGCGCGCTCTTCCCCTTGCGCCGCCAGGCCGCGTCGATCAACGGGGCGCCGTGCTCGCCGATCGCGCGGTTGATCGCGACATCCGCCTCGGCGATCTCAGCGGCCCGCGCCAAGGCCGCGTCGTAGCGGCGTTCTTCGGGTAGGCCGGCGAGCGCCGACCCGATCTCGGCCAATGCCCAGCGCAGATTGACCGCGGTCGGCCGGGTCGCGGCCAGCATCGCCGCCGCACGCTCCAGTCCGTCATCCGACGGATCGGCGGCGGCGGCGAGCGCCATGCCATAGGCCGCCGTGGCGCCGATCAACGGCGCGCCGCGGACCTGCATGGTGGCGATCGCCTGCGCCGCATCGGCGGCGCAGGCTAAACGGGCGATGACGAGCTCGTGCGGCAGGCGGGTCTGATCGATGATCTCGACCGTCTTTCCGTCTTGGCCGAGCCAGATCGTGCGCATCGGCCGGCCGCCGACGTTCATTTTGGCGGCTCGACCGGGGTGCCCCGCAAGACCCGCCCGGCGACCGCGTCGAGCCGCGCGAGGAGCGCCGGATCGCGCCGTTCGGGTGCGGTGATTAGCGCATAGTCGAGCGCATGGCGGCAGCCATGCGGGCAGGGCCCCTCTTGCGCCGCGAGCAGCGGCACGACGCGGCCGACGAGCGCCTTCGCTTTTGCCGCGTTGGCATTGAGCGTCGCGATGATCATGCCGACGGTGACCGCGTCGTGGTCGGGGTGCCAGCAATCATAGTCGGTGACCATGGCAACCGTCGCATAGCAGATCTCCGCCTCGCGGGCGAGTTTTGCTTCGGGCATGTTGGTCATGCCGATGACGTCGCAGCGCCAGGTGCGGTAGAGCTCGCTCTCCGCCAAGGTCGAAAACTGAGGTCCCTCCATCACGAGGTAGGTGCCGCCCCGTTTCAGCCCCGGCTCGGCGGCGACGAGCGCATCGCCGATCCGAGCGCAAACCGGATGGGCAATCGATACATGGGCGACGCAGCCCGCGCCAAAAAAGCTCCTCGGCCGAGCAAAAGTGCGGTCGACAAACTGATCGACGACGACAAAGTCGCCCGGCGCGAAATCGGCGCGCAGGCTGCCGACGGCCGACAGCGAAACGATGTCGGTGACGCCGCAGCGCTTCAGCGCGTCGATGTTGGCGCGAAAATTGATCTCCGAAGGCGGCAGCACATGGCCGCGGCCGTGGCGCGGAACGAACACGACCGGGGCGCCGCCGAGCGTGCCAAAGCAGAATTCGTCCGAGGTCGGTCCGAACGGGCTGTCGACCCGGCGCCAAGAGACATCGGCGAGCCCGTCGATGTCGTAGAGGCCGCTGCCTCCGATCACGCCAATGACAGGAACGGTCATTTGGGGGCTCATTCGAGACGCGACCAGATCTTGCGCTTGACGCGGTAGAATATGCCGGCCGTGACGATCAGAAAGAAGAACACCGCGAACCCGGCGCGGTGGCGCGTCTCGAGGTTCGGCTCCGATGCCCACGTCAGAAACATGACGATGTCATGCGCCATCTGCTCCAGGCTCGCGGGAGTGCCGTCGGCAAATTTCAGGCTGTTGGCGGCGAGCGGCGGCGGCATCGCGATCTGGTGCCCCGGAAAGTATTTATTCGCGATCTGGTACCCCGGAAAGTATTTATTGTAGTACATCCCCGAATGCAGGTCAAAGCCGGCCGGCCCCGGCGTGTAGCCGGTCAACAGCGCATAGACGTAATCGGGGCCGTCGGGGCGCGCCTTGATGATCAGCGACTGGTCCGGCGGCAGCGCGCCGTTGTTCGCCGCCCGCGCCGCCTGGTCGTTCGGGAACGGATCGGGGAACGGATCGGAAGGCCGGCCCGGCCGCTGGTACATCTTGCCCTGATCGTTGGGCCCGTCGGTAACCTGAACCGCGGCGGCGAACGCCCTGACCTCGTCCTCGCTATAGCCGATCTGGGCCAGATCGCGGAAACGGAGATGCTTGACCGGGTGACAGGCCGAGCAGACCTGCGTGTAAATTTGGAACCCGCGCTGTAGCGACGCCCGGTCGTAGGTGCCGAATGGGCCGTCGAACGACCATCGCTCGTGCGGCGGGCTGTCATCGGCGGCACCGGCTGGGCCCGACCCCGACGACAATGCCGCCGCCAGCGCGACCGCGCAAAGCAGGCGCCGCGACATGTCAGCGCCTCGCCATCGGCGCACCGGCCGGGCCGAGCTCATGCCCGCCGGCAAGCACCGCCTTGGCGACGCTGGCCGGCAGCGGGCGCGGGCGTTCGAGCTTGCCGAGCAGCGGGAACAGCACGAGAAAATGCAGGAAATAGTAAACCGTCGCGATCCGCCCGACGGTCAAATAGGAAACCTTGATCCGCCCGACTTTCACCGCGATGCCATCGGGCGGGTTGGCGCCGACCCAGCCGAGCGCCACCACGGCCGCGACCAAAAGCCAAAAGACCCATTTATAGACCGGCCGGAAGCGGGCGCTGCGCACCGGCGACGTGTCGAGCCAAGGCACGACGAACAAGATGAAGATCGAGCCGAAGGCCATGATCACGCCCAAAAGTTTATTCGGGACCGATCGCAAAATCGCGTAATACGGCAGGAGATACCATTCCGGGACGATATGATCCGGCGTTTGCATCGGGTTCGCCGGGATGTAATTGTCCGGGTTTCCAAGGAAATTCGGTGCATAGAATACGAAGAAGGCATAGATCAGCAGAAAGATGGTCAGCCCGAACAAATCCTTGACCGTATAATACGGATGAAACGGGATCGTGTCCTGCGGTCCCTTGGCGTCGATGCCGAGCGGATTGTTGGAGCCGTGGGTGTGCAGCGCGATCAGGTGCAGCAAGACCACGGCAAGGATCACGAACGGCAGCAGGTAGTGCAGCGAATAGAACCGGTGCAAGGTCGGGTCGCCGACGGCAAAGCCGCCCCAGAGGAAGGTCACGATGCCGTGGCCGATCACCGGGATCGCCGAGAACAAACTGGTGATGACGGTGGCGGCCCAATAGCTCATTTGCCCCCAGGGCAGGACATAGCCCATGAATGCCGTGGCAATCATCAAAATCAAAATAATCACCCCGAGAATCCACAGGAATTCGCGCGGATTTTTGTAGGAGCCATAGTAAAGACCGCGAAACAGATGGATATAAACGATGGCGAAAAACATCGACGCGCCATTGGCGTGCGCGTAGCGCAAGAGCCAGCCGTAGTTGACGTCGCGCATGATCCGCTCGACCGAATCGAAGGCCAGCGCCGCGCTCGGGGTATATTGCATCGCCAGAATGACGCCGGTGCCGATCATGACCACCAGCATGATCCCGGCCAGCGAGCCGAAATTCCACCAATAGGTCAGGTTGCGTGGCGTCGGGTAATCGTAGAGCTCGCGCCGCGAGGCCTCGACGAAGGGCAACCGATAGTCGATCCATTGGATGATGCGTTGCCCGATACCGGGGCGGGCGTCGGCCATCTTGTTCTCCTCGCGGACCTCGAAACTCATGCTGCCGGCGGATCCACCGGATGCCGCGGGCGCACCCGGAGGTCGCGGCCGCGCGCGCTTGCCGCCACTGAAACCGCAGGGCGAAGCTATACGGTTGAAGTGGGCGAACTATGCGACAGACTGCCGCATAAATCGGCGGCAACGCGAGATACCGGACGCTAGTAGTTCGAGATTTCCACCAGGTTCCGATCCGGATCGCGGACATAGACCGACTGGATCGTGCCGATGGCGCCGGCGCGCGGTCCGGAGCCGACGATCGGCACGCTGCAATTTTCGAGATGCGCCCTCACCTCGGCGAGCGGCGTCGCGGCAATAAAGCAGAGATCGGCCGAGCCCGGCGTCGGCTTGTCGGCAACGAGGCTTGGGATGTTGTCGGCCGGGTGGAGGTTGATCTTCTGTTGCCCGAATTTGAGCGCGGTCCGGCCGTCGCCGAATTTCACGACCTCCATGCCCAGCACCCGCGTGTAGAACGCGCAGGTCCGGTCGATGTCGGCGACGGTGAGGACGAGGTGATCGAGGCGTTCGATCCGCATGCGCCACCCCTCCTCGGGGCGATTGTGCCGGCCCCAGTTTAGCCGGAAGGTTCGCCGTCGGCGAAGGCGAGACCGATGATGCGGCCGTCATCGGCCTGCAACAGCGCCGCGACGCGGTCCGCCGGCCACGGCACCGGCGCCGCGATCGTGGCGGCGGCGCCGGTGAAGCGGCCGATTTCGGCAAACCCGCGGACGACGTCGACATGGGTCAGCGTGCGTCCGTCGTTTTCGCCGCCGCCGACCCGTTCGACATGCCGGCGGTCGAAGCCGATGAGCAGCACCGCGGCCGACATGCCGGCCCGGCCGGCGCCGAGCGCGACGCGTGCGGTGCCGTGATCGAGCGCCAGGGTCATCGGCACCGCCGCGGCAGCGTGCCGCGCCCGGGTCAGCGCCTCGGCCACGGCCTCCCGGTCGGAGCCGACCGCCTGCCAATGCCCGTCGATGACCATCTGCGGCGTGTAGACGGTGCCAAGACCGAGGAGCCGGGCGTAGCGATCCTGCCGTCGGGTCGCCGCGGCGCTGGAGAACGGGTCTTTCCAGCCGAGGCGATCCCAATAATCGATATGAAACGACAGGGCGAATAGGTCGGGGCGGGCCGCCAGCTCGGCGAGCAGCGCGTCGGCCGGCGGACAGGACGAACAACCCTCGGACGTGAACAGCTCGACAACCACCGGCCGCTCGCCGGCTGCCGCCGGCGCGGCGCCGAGCAGCAGCCACAACACGAGCCACATCCTATTCATGCGCCAGCTTACCACGGATCGGCGGCGCCGCGGTTCAACAGACCGTGAGCTTCGCGCCATCGTCGACGCCCGCCTCGTCCGCAGGTTGCGAAAAAAACGCCGTAGCCGCTCAGCTCTCGAGCCGTTCCGATGCTGCGCTCGCCTCGGCGATATCCTCGGGGCGATGTCGCGCCCGTGCGCGGCTCAACGCCTGTTCGAGCTCCTCGTGGCTGCACAGGCCGAGCACCACCGGATGTCGCGGCTTGATGTTGGGGCTGTTCCAATGGGTGCGGTCGCGCACCGCCGCGATCGTCGGCTTGGTGGTGCCGATCAGCTTCGAGATCTGCAAGTCCGACAGCTCGGGATGATTGCGCAGCAGAAAGGCGATCGCATCGGGCTTGTCCTGGCGCTTGGCGATCGGCGTATAGCGCGGGCCCTTGTGCCGGACGCGCTGCGGCGCCGTTGCCTGCGGCGACAATTCGAGCCGCGCCTCGGGATCGGCTTCACAGCGGGCGATCTCCGCTGCCGTGGTCTGGGCGTTCGCCACCGGGTCGAGGCCATGCATCTGACTGGCGACCTCGCCATCGGCGATGGCCTGCACTTCGAGCGGATGCAATGCGCAAAAATCGGCGATCTGCTCGAAGGTCAGCGAGGTGTTTTCGACGAGCCAGACGGCGGTCGCCTTGGGCATTAGCGGAGCGTGCATGGTAGATCTCGATCTTTCGACGGGGCGGTGCGGCCCGGGGGTCACAAAACGGTGACGAATATATAATTGCCGAGGTCTGTACGGAAAGCAGCCGCCCTGGCATGGAGGGGTCATGGACGAGACCGAACTCGAACCGCGCCGCAAGCCGGCCCAGCCGAGGGATCTCGGCGTCATGAGCGTGGCCGAGCTCGAAGCCTATATCGTCGAGCTGGAGGCCGAGATCGGGCGCGCCCGCGCCGAGATCGCGCTCAAGCTCGGCCAGCGCCGCGGCGCCGAGGCGCTGTTCAAGCGCTGAGCGCCGGGCGAGGCCGGCGCCGCTACCCGAGATGCTTCTTGAAGAAGGCCGCGATCGGGTCGAACGAGGCGCCGGTCGAGCGTTTCTGGTTGTCGACGTAGAGGATCTCGATATCGCCGCCGGCCTTGCGGTAATTCGAGATGAAGCGCTCGGGCTCGTTGCCGGGGAAGCTCGAATTCGTCGTCGTGGTAGTCGTGGACGATGTCGGGCCGACCCTGCACCCACAGGGCCGGCGGCATTGCCACCTTCTCGCCGCGTTCGAGGGTCAGCATCGGATTGCCCTCAGCCATTGCCGCTTCGGTCTTCCAATAAAGGTCGTGCTTTTCCTTCATGCCGATCGAAAAGGCCGGCGGGTTCGGCAGCCTTGCCGCTTTCTGCGCGTGGCGATAGCGCGATAGCGGGTTGATGACCGGCCACGACATCGCGACGGCCCGAACGCTCGCCTCGACCGTCGGCGACCCGGCCGGCAGTGCCCGCAAGGCATAGCGCGCGTGGGTTGGCCACATCGCCACCAGCATCGCCAGGTGACCGCCGCTCGACTGGCCGGCGATGCCGACCCGGGCGGGATCGAGCCTGAGGTCGCGGGCATGCGCCTTCAGCCAGCGGATCCCGTAGTTGATGTCGACGAGCGATGCCGGGTAGCCGTCGGCGCCGTGCCGGAACTCGAGCGAAGCAGCGACGACGCCGTTTTTCGCCAGGGTTTCATCGAGGCCTTGAGTCCCGGTCACATCACCGCTGGTCCAGGCGCCGCCATGCAGATCGACGACCGCGGCGAACGGCCCGTCGCCGTTTGGCCGGTAAAGACGGGCGATCAGCCTGCGCTCGCCGTGGCGCAGATATTCGACATCTTCGGTGGTGATTTCGTAAGTCGGCATTTTTTCACCCTCGCGGAGGCTTGTGCAACTGCCGCGCAGCAAGATCCGAGCGGCCCGGTGCCGCACCATACCGGTTCCTGCCGGCGCGCGAAAGCCGAGGGTCTGCCATCGGCGACAGACGAGCCCGTGGCGCCGAGCTTGCGGCTCACCGCATATTGCCGGTGTGGCCTAGCGAGTAGCGGCCGGGCTGTGGCCAGACCGTCAAGCCGTGCGGCTCGATGCCGACCGGGATCTGGCGCACCTCGCCCGAGCCGGTGTCGATTGCATAGACGACGTTGTCGTAGCGACCGGAGAGCCAGAGCGTCTTGCCGTCGTTGCTGACATTCCCCATATCGGGGCTGCCGCCGCCGGGTATCGGCCAGGCCGCCACCACGCGGCGGGTTGCAAAATCGATGACCGAGATGCTGCCGGCGCCGTGCGGTGCCCCGACGACGCTGTGCGAGCCGCGATTGGCGACATAGAGCCGCTTGGCGTCGCGGCTCGGATAGAGGCCGTGCGTGCCGATCCCGGTGCGGATGAAGCCGATTTTGGTGAAGCTGTCGCCGTCGATCAGGAACACGCCGTCGGCATGCATGTCGGCGACGTAGAACACTTTGCCGTTCGGCGCGATGCGGATGTCCTGCGGCATCGCGTGCAGCCACAGCCGCAGATATCCAATCACCTGGCGATGGACCAGGTCGATCTTGACGAGACCGCCGCCCTTGAACTCGCAGGTGAATATCGCGTAGCGTCCGTCGCCGGAGAAATCGGCGTGGTTGACGCCGTCGCATTGCGAGGTGGGCAGCGATTGCTGCAGCGCCAGCGTGTGCGGATCGCGAAAATCGAGCCGCTTCAACGACTCGGCGACGACGATCGCCGATTTGCCGTCGGGCGTGAAATAAAGGTTGTAGGGGTCGTCGACCGGGATCGCGCGGCCGGGCTCGCCGGTCTTCGGGTCGATCGGCGTCAGGCTGCCGCCGCGTGCCTTCAGGCCGTTGTTCGCCACCCACAACGTCTTCAGATCCCAGGACGGAACGACGTGCTGCGGGCTGATGCCGACCTTGAAGGTGGCCACGACTTCGAAGAGTGCGGGGTCGATGACCGAGACGCTGTCCGACTGGCGGTTGGGCACATAGACCCGATTGAGCGCGCCGGCCGTGGCCGGGCCGAAGGCGTCGGTGCGCGCGGCGCTGTAGAGATTGACGCGATCGAGCGCCCCTCCCGCGCCCGGCGCGGCTGCGGCCTGGGCGAGCCGGAAGCTCGGCGCCGCGGTGGAGCAGAGAACCTCGTCTTCCTCGCCCGCTCTCGCCGACGGCCACAATGCCGCGATGCCGAGCCACAGGCACAGGCCTGCTGCCGGGCCAAACCCCAGGGCGGCGCGAAGATATGGCCAACGCAGCTGCACTCGAACCTCCGAAGACCGGTGAGGAATCGTTCGCCGGCGGCGGCGCCGGAAAACGTACGGCTCACTGTCGGGCCGTGGCCTGTTTGATGGCGGCCACGGTGCGCGCCACGACCAGGTCGACGCCGAGCTTGCCGAGTGCGGCACTCGCCCGCCGCGGGTCGCCGTGGACGCCGTCGCCGGGCTTGGTTTCGCCGAGAAGGTCGGTGCGGACCATGCCCGGATCCACCGCCATCATCAGCGAGGTGTCGGCGAGCCCCGCATGGGTCCCGATCTCGCTCTCGCCGTAGCCCTTGCTCCTCAGCAAGCGGCCGAACTCGGTTTCGGCGGCGCGGTAATATTGGAGGATCGCGTGGGCGCGGCAGCGGCTTCCCGCCCATTCCCGATCGAGCCGCTGGGCCACGGCCTCGAGCGACTTCTGGTAGCCGCCGTGATCGCCGAGAAAGACGATGTCGCGGAACCCGGCGAGCCGGAAGCTCTTCGCCGCCGCCTCGAGCGTCGCTTCGAACGCGCCGGTCGGCGCCGTGATCGTACCGGGGAATTTGAGATGACCGCTTGGATGGTCGACCTCGCCCTCGGGCACATAGGCGACGACCGGTGCCACCAGCGCGTTGCCCAACGCCCGGGCGATCCGGTCGGAAAGCAGCTTGGCCCTGACATTGTGCTTGCCGAGCGCCATCTGCGGACCGTTCTGCTCGGTGCCGCCGATCGGGACGATGATCGTCGTCTTGCCGGCCGCGATCGCGGCGCGCAGTTCGGTCCAGGTCAGATCCTCGAGGGACAGGCTGGCCGACGGCTCGGCCCTGGCGCTGCCGATCGCGAACAGCAAAAAGAGCGCAGCAAAAAATCCCCTCGCCATGGCCTCGGCCCCCATCGCGCCCGCGTGCCTACGCCCTTCCGGCGGCGACGACAATGGTCATCCCGGTCATGGCGCAAACCGCCGCACACGGAAGGGCCGTCGCCGGTGCCGCCAAAACCCACCGCCGCCGAGGCGCGAATCGCCCGCCGCTCGCCGAGGCGCGGGACGAGCCCGAGGATTGGCGATTGGCGCGCTGCCGCTTCGTCGGCTTCCGCGCCGGCGCGAGATTGGCGGGGTTCAGGGCGCGAGAATGTCGGTCTGGGCCGCGATACCGGCATGATCCGACGGCCAGAGCCCGTCCGGCGTCTTGCTCTTCGCCGTGGCGCCAAACAAGCCGATTTTGACCGCGCCGAGATTTCCCAAAGTGAGGATCAAATCGATGCGGCGGGAGAGCTGCGATGCGCGATTGCTTACCGAGTCTGCCTGGCAGCAGGTGTAACCGGACTTCTGTGGAAAAATCGCCGCCCACGCGTCGCTGTAGCCTGCGGCAATGAAATCCGTGTAGGTGGGGTCCTGCGGTGGCGGTGCCGCTTGAGCGTTGGAATCCATCGCGACGACGAGCGGCAGGGTGGTATTTGCCGGACCTGCGCGAAGCTCGCTGCCTTGTGATCGGCGGACGTTGGCATCGCTTGATTCGAGATGCGTGCCAATGAAGCGAAATTTTTCGCCATTGAGAACCCCGTCGACGGCGATCCAAGCGTGCGGCTCCGGAAACGACCCCAGCGGCGTCTTGAAATATGCTTTGCTCTTGTATTGCGCCGATTGCGGGTTGCCCAACTGAAATGTCGACGAGGGCAGATCCGTCCGCGCCAGTATCGCGATGTAATCGCGCATTTGCACACACAGGAATGTCTGAGTAGATTGGATCAGCCCCGGCACCGGCGGCAGTTGATATTGCGGAGCCTGATAGACAAGTTGATAAGCCGAACCCAGCGCGTCGAGGAGCTCCTGGAGCATGTCGAATTCCAGCGACATGGGTCCACAGCTCAGTCGCGTAACATCAAACGGTCCCGTGTACCACTGATCCAACTCCTGCAAGCTGACAAGGGTCGGCCCGGCAGAAAGGATCTGCTGTGCGATTGCTTGCATCCTTTGGGGCGGATTGGTCGCGCCCACTTGCGTAATGGTCTGCCCGACGGCGATAAGAAGCTGCGACAGGTTTTCGGCATCGGCCAATTGGGTGAAATCGGTCCCTTCGTATACATTATAGGTCATCACGCCAAGTGTGTCCGCATTATTCGAGAGTTGCGCCTGGGCGTGGGCCACCGTCGCGAATAACGCCGGCGGCGCTATGCTGGCGATAACCCAGACTAAGCAAGACAATGCCAAGCTTCCTCTAGTGCTCGGCGGACGGATGAGGAATTGTTCCATTTGTTTCTCCCTGTTCTGATCACTCGGCACCGTATCGGTGTCAAACCTCGGCGAGAACACGTCCTCGCCCGACTTAAGACGGCAAGGGCGCCGCCCCAGCCGGCGCGGCGCTGAGCCGTTCAGCTGCCGCACATAGGTGCGCTCGTAATAGCCGAGATGCGCGATCGGGCCGCCGAACGAGGTCAGCCTGAGCCGGAACGCCTCCGAGGCGCTGCCATGTCCGGGCTGACCGGCATGCCGCCCAGGCTTTGGATTACGCAGCGACCTTGGGCAGATCGGCCAGGGCCGCGTCGAGCGCGGCCTGATCGTAGGCGCGGTCTTCGAGGGTGCCGGCCATGTAGTCGATATAGGCCTGCATATCGAAATGACCGTGACCGCACAGGTTGAACAGGATTGCCCGCGAGACGCCTTCTTGTTTGCAGCGCAGCGCCTCGTCGAGCATGCCGCGGACGGCGTGATTGGCTTCGGGCGCCGGCAGGATGCCCTCGACCCGGGCGAATTGGGCGCCGGCGGCGAAGCACGCGGTCTGCGTAAAGGCGCGCGATTCGATCAGCCCGAGCTCCTGCAGCAGGCTGACGAGCGGCGCCATCCCGTGATAGCGCAGCCCGCCGGCATGGAAGCCGGGCGGCACGAAGGTCGAGCCCAAGGTATGCATCTTGACGAGCGGCGTCAGATGCCCGGTATCGCCGAAATCGTAGGCGTATTTGCCGCGCGTCAGGGAGGGGCAAGCCGACGGCTCGCAGGCGATGACCCGCGGCCGCGGCCCGCCGCGCAGCCCGGCGCCGATAAACGGAAAGGCGATGCCCGAGAAATTGCTGCCGCCGCCGGTGCAGCCGACGATGATGTCGGGATAGTCGTCGGCCATCTCGAACTGGGCTAGGGCTTCCTGGCCGATGACGGTCTGGTGCAACAGCACGTGGTTGAGCACGCTGCCGAGCGAGTACTTGGTGTCGGCGTGTTGCGCGGCGACCTCGACCGCCTCGCTGATCGCGATCCCGAGGCTTCCCGGCGAGTTCGGATGAAGGGCTAGAATCCGGCGCCCGGACTCGGTCTCGGTGCTGGGGCTGGCGACGCATTGCGCTCCCCATGCCTCCATCAGCGCCTTGCGGTAGGGCTTCTGCTCGAAGCTGACTTTCACCATGAAGACGCGCACTTCGAGCCCGAAGAGCGCGCCGGCGAAAGCGAGCGCCGAGCCCCACTGTCCGGCGCCGGTCTCGGTGGTCAGCCGCTTGACGCCGGCCTCCTTGTTGTAGAAGGCCTGGGCCACCGCGGTATTGGGCTTGTGGCTGCCGGCGGGGCTTACCCCTTCGTATTTGTAATAGATCCGCGCCGGGGTATCGAGCGCCTGCTCGAGCCGGCGGGCGCGGTGGAGCGGCGTCGGGCGCCATTGCCGGTAGACCGCGCGGACCGGCTCGGGGATATCGATCGTGCGGTCGGTGGCCACCTCCTGCAGGATCAGGGCCATCGGAAACAGCGGTTCGAGATCCTGCGGCCCGACCGGTTGCAAGGTCCCGGGATGCAGCACCGGGTCGGGTGGGCGCGGCAGATCGGCGACGATGTTGTACCACGCCTTCGGGATCTGCTCTTCGTCGAGCACATATCTGATCGTATCGGTCATGGCCTCCCTTTCCTTGCTGCCGCTAGCCGCGCGCCGGCGGCTTCCAGATGCCGCGTTCCTGCATCAGCCGCACCTGCCGATCGATGACGTCGCGCTTGTACTCGGCGTGCCGGCCGGGAAGTTTCTCGGCGTAGAGGTTCTTCGGATAGATCGGCTGCTCATAGATGATCTGCGCCAGCTCCGCCCGGATGTCCTTCAGCCAGTTGGTGACCTGGGCGTTCTGCCGGTGGTGGCGCAGCGCCTCGATGTTGATCGGGCCGGCAACGTAGGTCGAGCCGTTGGTGTCGCGCTGTTTGCCGACGATCTGCCCGCGATAGTCGACGATCATCGACTGGCCGCCGCCGGCGTCGATCGGCGTTTCGCTGTCCGGGTAGAGGTGGTAGCCGCCGATGTTCGGGGCGACGATGTACATGTTGTTTTCGAGCGCCCGCGCCCGGTTGGTGATCTCGAAGAAGTCGTTCTCGGTGAAGGGCGCCGGCAAAGAGGCGCGGTAGACGACCTCGGCGCCGTTCAGCGCCAGGCCGCGGCCGTTTTCGGGATAGCAGCCTTCCATCGCCATCATGATGCCGAGCCGCCCGATCGCGGTGTCGACCACCGGCCAGAACGCCTGCAAGCTGCGGCCGTGTTTCTCGATCCACCAGTCGTAGAGGTCATGCGGCGAGACCGAGCGCTCGCACGGCAGCAGCGCCGAGATCTTGTAGTGCTTCAAGATGACCGCACCGTCGGGGTCGATGATGAAGCCGACATTGAAGAAGCGGTCGGGCCAATCCTCGTGCCGGGCCTTGGCCTGCGCCATGATGAAGGCCCCCCAGCTGCGCGCCAGCCGGCCGAGACGGTCGGTTTCGGGGCCGGGGATGTCGATCGCGCAAGTGCGCGCGAACTCGGCGTGATCGGGGTCGAGCACCTCGTCGTTGAAGCCTTGCAGGGCGCCTTCGGCGATCGCGATCAGGCGCACCGGGATGTCGAGGCTGGACAGCCAGAACGCCGCCTTGGTCATGCTTTCGAGGTGCTCGAGGTTCTTCTCGATGTCGGCGCGGCGGCGGATGCCCCAGAAGCTCGGGATCAATCCGACCGCGTTATAGGGCTCGATCATGCCGCCCCCCTGGATTTGAGGCTATTTGAGGCGCGGCCCGAGGATGGCAGAACTCGCCGCCCTCTGTCACGGCTGTTACCGGGCAACGGCGCTGCGCGGGTTCAGATTTTGGATGTGCCCGCTCTCGGTGCCCGCCGTCGGGTCGATGACCGCGTTGATCAGCGCCGGCTTGGCGGAGGCGAGCGCCTCGCTCAGCGCCCTCGTCAGGGCGGGCGTGTCGGTCACGTGGTAGCCGGCGCCGCCGAACGCCTCGATGATTTTTTCGTAGCGCGCGTCGCGGATGAGCCCGGTCGGCGAGTAGGCGCCGCCGGGCGGATCGCCGCGGTAGACGCCGTTGTTGTTGAAGACGACGGTGACCACCGGCAGCTCGTAGCGGCAGATCGTCTCGATCTCCATGCCGCTGAAGCCGAAGGCGCTGTCGCCCTCGATCGCGACCACCCTCTTGCCGGTCACGGCGGCGGCGCCGATGGCATAGCCCATGCCGATGCCCATGACCCCCCAGGTGCCGCTGTCGAGCCGGTGGCGGGGCTCGAACAGGTCGATGATGTTGCGGCCGAAGTCGAGCGTGTTGGCGCCTTCGTTGACGATGTAGACGTCCCGGTGGCCGGCGAGCGCGTTGCGCACGGCGCGCAGCGCGCTCGAGAAGTTCATCGGGCTCGGGTCGGCGTTGAGCCGCGCCGCCATGCGCTCGATGTTCTGCTGTTTGCGCTTGCCGATCTCGTCGAGCCAGACCGCCCGGCGCTCGATCCGTCCGGGCCCGAGTGCCGCGTTGAACGCCGCGAACACCGATTTGATGTCGCCGACGACGGGTGCCGCGATCGCCCGGTTGCTGTCGATCTCGGTCGGCGCGATGTCGACCTGCACGAACCGCGTGCCCTCGGACCAGAGCGGCGGCCGGCCGTGCGACAGGAGCCAATTGAGGCGCGCGCCGACCAGCATCACGAGATCGGCATTGCCGATCGCATAGGACCGGGCCGCGGCCGCCGATTGCGGATGGTCGTCGGGAAGCAGGCCCTTGGCCATCGACATCGGCAGGAACGGGATGCCGGTCGTCTCGAGGAACGAGCGGATTTCCTGTTCCGCCCGCGCATAGGCCGCACCCTTGCCGAGGATCGCGAGCGGGTGCGCGGCCGTCGCCAGCAATTCGAGGGCGCGGCCGACCGCCGCCGGCGCCGGGGGCTGCGGCGGCGCCGGATCGACGACCTGCACCAGCGACTTCTTCGCCGTCTCCCGGTCGAGTGCCGCGCCCAGCACCTCGGCCGTCAGGTCGAGATAGACGCCGCCCGGGCGGCCCGACAGCGCGGCGCGGATCGCCCGCGCGACGCCGATGCCGATGTCCTGCGGCCGGTTGATGCGGTAGGCCGCCTTGGCGTAGGGCCGTGCCGCGTTCAACTGGTCGAGCTCCTCATAGTCGCCCTGCTCGAGATCGACGATCGCCCGGTCGCTCGACCCGCTGACGAGGATCATCGGGAAGCAATTGGTCGTGGCATTGGCGAGCGCCACCAGCCCGTTCAAGAAACCGGGGGCCGAGACGGTCATGCAGATGCCAGGCCGCTGCGTCAGATAGCCGGCGATCGCGGCCGCGTTCCCGGCCGACTGCTCGTGCCGGAAACCGAGGTAGCGGATGCCTTCGGCCTGCGCCAGCCGCAGCAGATCGGTGATCGGGATGCCGGCCACGCCATAGATCGTGTCGACGCCGTTCAGCTTGAGCGCCTCCACCACCAGGTGAAAGCCGTCGGTCATGTCCGCTGCGCTCATCTCGTCCACCGTTCTCCGCCCGAGGCGTTCTAAGTCAAACCCGCAGCATTTCGAAAAGCAATCCGCAGGGCGGATACGGGTCGGATAAGCGGCGTTGATCCAACCGGCGCCGGGTCAACCGCGCCCAACTCGGCCGATCGCTCGAAGCCTCCCAACCGTGCGATCCGGGCGCAGATGCCCGTCAAGACGGCGGACAGCGCCCGCTGCAGATCGGCCGGCGTCGGCGGCAACGCCAAATCGATCCCGAGCCGCTGCGTCGGGTCGATGGCGGCAACGGGCGGCGGCATCAATTGCGCGGCAAGCGGCCGCAGCAGCTGCGGCTTGCGGTCGAGCAGGGCCGACAACGCCTCTCCGCTCAGCGGCCGCCTCGCCCGACATCCCTGCGCTTGCCCTTGGTGCGGTTTTTCCCTGCCGCCGGCCCAGGGCCGGGTAAAAATCGCCGGCCGCGGCCGACAATCGCGTCCTACCAATGGGTTGCGGCAATTTGGCGGCATCCGGCAGGGAAGGTTTTTTCGCTGCCGCGGTAGCCGGCAGGGAAATGGCAGCGAAGCCGATCGGTCGTTGCGATATACGCATTCTGATTCCATAATTGCCAAACTCGCTCGGAGCCGCTATATGGGTCCGGCATTGCGGCGGGACAAGCCTGGGATCGGCATGTCACAACAAGAAAGCGAATACCGGGAAGAAGGCGAATACCGGGTCGGCCGCGGCAAGCCGCCGCTGCACACCCGCTTCCGGAAGGGCCGGTCCGGCAACCCCGCCGGCCCGCGCAGGAAGGACCTGCCGGCGCTGTTGCTGGCGGCGCTGAACGAGACGGTAACGGTCGACAAGGACGGGCGCCGCCGCCGGATCAGCAAGCGCGAGGCGATCGTGGAAGGGCTCGTCGACAAGTCGGCCGGCGCCGACCTCAGCGCCACCAAGCTCCTGATCGACCTCTTGAAGGACATCGAAAAGAAGCTGGCGCCGCCGCCCGACCGCGGGCTCGAGACGCGGCCGCTTCTGCGCTCCGACGCAGCGATCCTCGAAAATCTCGTCGCCCGGCTCTTGCGCACATACCGCGCCGAGATCGCCGGCGCCGATGCGGCGAGCGGCACCCACCCGGCCGCGCCACCGCCGGCGGCGGACGGCTAGGCGCGGCGGGGACGCAGGGAGGCCGCGTGACGGCGTCGCGGCCGGCGGGACCGGAGCCGGCCGCCTCGGCCGAGGAAATCGCCGCCTTGCTGCGCGTCGATTTCGCGAGCTTCGCGCAGGCCGCTTTCGCCGAGCTTTATCCGCAGACCCGGTTCGCGCCCGCCTGGCATCTCGAATTGATCGCGGCGATCCCCGGAACGGCCCGCAAGAGCTTGCCCCGGCGAAGGCCGGGGGCCGGCCGTCCGGGGAGGCGGCGGTGGGCCGGCGAGAGATCCGCCGGCTGATCGTCAACCTGCCGCCGCGGCATGCGAAATCGCTGTTGGCCAGTGTCGCGTTTCCGGCCTGGTGTCTCGGCCACGAGCCGAGCCTGCAGATCCTGTGCGCCTCCTACGCCCAGGAGCTCGCCGACAAATTGTCGCGCGATTGCCGGCGCATCGTCGCCAGCCCCTGGTACCGGCGGCTGTTCCCGACCCGGCTCTCGGCCGTCAGGCAGGCGATGGCGGAATTCGAGACGACGGCGCGGGGCTTCAGGCTCGCCACCTCGGTCGGCGGCGTGCTGACCGGGCGCGGCGCCGATCTGATCGTCATCGACGACCCGTTGAAACCCGAGGAGGCGTTGTCCGAGGCCCAGCGCCGGGCGGCCAACGAATGGTTCGACCACACGCTCTACAGCCGCCTCAACGACAAGCAGGAGGGGGCGATCGTCTTGATCATGCACCGGCTGCACGAGGACGACCTGACCGGCCATGTGCTGGCGCAGGAAGCATGGGAGCAGCTGCGCCTCTCGGCGCTCGCCGAGGCGGACGAATCCCATGCCCTCGAGCATTTCGGGGGGTGCGAGCGGATCGTCCGGCCGCGCGGTGCGCCGCTGCAGCCGGAACGCGAAGGGGCGGCGCTGCTCGCCCGGATCCGCCGCACCATCGGCGAATACCCCCCGGACACTTCGTTCCGGGGGTCGCCGGCCAGTACCAGCAGGCCCCGGCGCCGTTGGGCGGCGGGCTCGTCAAAAGCGCCTGGTTCGCCCGCTACCGGCCGGCAGACCTGCCGGCCCAATTCGAGCGCATCGTGCAGAGCTGGGATACCGCCAACAAGGCGACCGAGCTTTCGGATTTCAGCGTCTGCACGAGCTGGGGCATCAGCGCCAAGCACCTTTATCTCCTCGACGTCGTGCGCGAACGCTTCGACTATCCCGAATTGAAGCGCCGGGTGCGTGACGAGCAGCGCCGCTGGCGGGCCGATGTCGTCCTGATCGAGGACAAGGCCTCGGGCACCCAGCTGATCCAGGAATTGCGCGACGAGGGGATGCACGCCGCCACCAGCTACCGGCCGCAGGCCGACAAGATCATGCGGATCTACGCGCAGACCGCGATGATCGAGAACGGCTTCGTCCATCTGCCCGAAACCGCACCGTGGCTCCCCCTCTATCTCCACGAGCTCTCGAGCTTCCCCTACGGAAGGCACGACGACCAGGTCGATTCGACCGCACAAATGCTCGACTGGTTCAAGGCGGCCGGGCGCGAAGACGGCATCTACGCCTATTACCGCCTGCTCTGCGAGGAGCGCCGCGGCCAGGAACGTGGCTGAGCCCGCGGACCGGCATCAAGCGCCGTCGCGCCTTCCGTCCGTGCCACGATTGACGCCGCCGGGAAATTGCCGGGGGCGGGACGCACTCGGGGGGCGCCCTCGGCGTGAGGGTCAGTTGTTGCCCCAAAGCGGTCCAGCCGGAATGCTCGAAATCGCAGCTGAGGGAGGGGGTTGAGATGAATTTACGTGTGCCAGAGGGAGCAGCCGACGTATCATGAGCCGAGCTATGCAATCTCCCGGACATTCCTAATGCATACCTACGGCGTGTTCGTTGACCCATCTGAGTACCGTCGAAACGCCTTCGACTTCTCTGGGAGCCGCCTCACTGCCCTCGCGGATTTGAGCTCTAGGGAATCGATAACGCTACTACAAACCGACGTGTCCATTCTGGAAGTTCGGACGTTGATTCGACGCTCAATAAAGGATGCGTGTGACGATCTGAAAAAATCAACTCTAGTGCCTTTGAAGTCGATAACAGACAGTCGCCTCGATGTCTTCAGATCTCCACCCAATGCCGACCAACTTACAGAGAAATTGTCCACACAGTTTGAAAGCCACCTAGAAGCTGGTTCCTGCACGCGTTTGAGCGTTTCCAACGTTGATCCGGCCATTATATTTGATGCCTACTTTCGAGAGCAGCCGCCTTTTGATAACGCAAGAAAAAGATGGAGTTCCCCGACGCTAATGCGAGATCCTGACTCTGCGTCTGGCACAGATAAACTCGAAATCGAAGCAAACCGATTTGCAGCTGAGCTGCTCATGCCAGAGTGGGCAGTTCACCGAGTATTGGAACGCGAGTTCGATTGACATCGACGACGATCGGTCAGTCGCCGATTTGGCAAAGAAGTTTCGGGTGAGCCGCCAAGCCTTCCAATACAGAATGATCAACATCTTCTCTTGATCGGTCTCCAAAACGCATGGCGCGGGTGGATGTCAGACCAGAGTTACTTCGCTGGGCGCGCGAGCGCGCCCGGCTGCCGCCCGAGGCACTGCTCAAGCGCTTCCCCCGGCTCGCCGAGTGGGAGAGCGGCTCCGCGAAGCCGACGCTTCGCCAGCTCGAAGATTTTGCCAACGCGACGACCACGCCGCTCGGGTACTTGTTTCTCCCAGAGCCGCCCGAAGAGGCGCTGCCGATCCCTGATTTCCGCACTCTCGGCGACAAACCGGTGCGCCGGCCGAGCCCCAACCTTCTCGATACCGTCTTTGAGATGCAGCGCCGCCAGGCTTGGCTCCGCGAGGAGCGGATCGAGGAGGGACTGGGTGCGCTCCCTTTCGTCGGCTCGGCCACGCCGGATGCAGCGCCCGAAAAGGTCGCCGCCGCTATGCGCCGGACGCTGGGGGTGAGCGCCGGGTGGGCAGATGTCCACAGTACCTGGCCGGACGCCTTGCGCGTGTTGCGCGATCGGATTGAAGCAGTCGGCATCATCGTCGTGGTCAACGGCGTAGTTGGGAACAACAACCACCGCAAGCTCGACCCCGAAGAATTCCGCGGCTTCGTGCTGATCGACGAATATGCGCCGCTGATCTTCGTGAACGGCGCCGACGGCAAGGCGGCACAGATGTTCACGCTGGCGCACGAACTGGCGCATGTCTGGGCTGGCCAACCGGCGGTGTTCGACCTTCATGACCTGCAGCCGGCGCCGCATCCGAGCGAGCGGTTCTGCAATGCGGCGGCGGCCGAATTCCTTATACCGGAGGCCGAACTCCGCAAAGCGTGGCAAGAGGCTGGGTCTCGTCCCGAACGGTTCCAGCTCCTTGCTCGCCGCTTCAAGGTCAGCGAGCTGGTCGCCGCCCGCCGGGCGCTGGACCTGGGGCTGATCACCCGAGAGGCGTTCTTTTCGTTCTACAACGAGTACAGCGAGGATGAGCGGCGGCGGTCGGCGGCGCAGTCGGGCGGAAATTTTTACGCGACGCAGAATTCCCGGATCGGGAGATCCTTCGCCGAGGCGGTGGCGCGGGCCGTAAGGGAAGGCCGGCTGCTCTATCGAGACGCTTTTGACCTCACCGGCCTGCGCGGGGCGACGTTCGACCGGTATATTGCGAGTCTGGAGGCGTCAGCCGGCTGATGACGGCTGAAGCGCGATTTGTCCTCGATGCCAACGTGTTCATTCAAGCCCACCGCACCTACTACGCTTTTGACGTTTGCCCCGGTTACTGGAAAGCCCTGCTTGCTCACCATAGCGCCGCCCGTCTTTGCTCGATCGATCAAATTCGAGGGGAGTTGCTTGCGGGCAAGGACGCTTTGGCGGATTGGGTCGCTGAAGCGGTGCCGGAAAGGTTCTTTGCCAATACCGACGGCCCCTCGATTACCGGCTGGTTCGCCCAAATGATGTCCTGGGTGCAATCGCGACCACAATTTTCTGCTGCAGCCAAAGCCGAGTTCGCGACCAAGGGCGACGGCTGGCTCGTTGCATATGCGCGGGCGTCTGACTGTACCGTCGTGACATTGGAGATAGCCAATCCGAACATCCAACGAAAGGTCCCGATCCCCAATATATGCGACGCTTTCGGGGTCGAGTACACCAACACCTTCGATATGCTTCGCGCGCTCGCGACGCGATTCGAATGGCAGGGAGATTAACGTGAGCATCTTCGATCTGTATGCGTCAGTCCTTGATGACTACCGCGATTTCGTCCGCTCTTTCTTCACGATCGCCGATCCGCGGGCCCGCGAGTTCATCGATCGCGCGCTCGACACCGAGCGCCACCTGTGGTCCGACTTTTTGCTCCAGGTCAGCCCCTCCTATGTGCGCACGGCCACAGTGGACGAGCTGCCCGCGCGCAGCGTGCTGCACCCGGAAACCGCGCGCATTTTTCGCACGCCCGAGGGCGAGCCGTTCCGGCTGTTTCAACACCAGACTGAAGCGGTCGAGCAGGCGAGCCGGCGGGAGAGCTATATCGTCACCAGCGGCACCGGTTCCGGCAAGAGCCTGACCTATTTCCTGCCGGTGATCGACAGCCTGTTGCGCGATCCGATAACGGGCGACCGCGTCGCCGCGCTTGTCGTCTATCCGATGAATGCGCTGGTCAACTCGCAGCTGCAGGCGCTGACCGATCTCAAAGAGCGCTACGAAGGCCGGTTCGGCCGACCGTTCCCGGTGTCGTTTGCCAAATACACCGGCGAGACCCCGGGCTCGGAGCGCGAGCGGATGCGCCAGAACCCGCCGCAGATCCTGCTGACCAACTACGTGATGGGCGAATTGCTGCTGGTGCGGCCCGAGGACCGGCGCTTTCTCGATACAGGAGGCTTGCGCTTTCTCGTCTTCGACGAGTTGCACACCTATCGCGGCCGGCAGGGCGCCGATGTGGCGATGCTGATCCGCCGGTTGAAGGAACGCTGCGCCGCGCCGGGATTGGTGCATGTCGGGACCAGCGCAACGATGGTCGCCGATCGCGCCGCCTCGCCCGAGGTTCGCCGCGCCGCGGTGGCCGATTTCGCCAGCCGCCTGTTCGGAGATCCTATTTCCGCCACTCAGATTACCGAGGAGCAGCTCGTCCCCTACACCGAGGGCGGTACGCCGCGGCGAAGCGAGCTGGCAGCGGCGCTGACCGGTGTCCTGCCCACCGCCGAGCAGGAGTTTCGCAACAACGCGCTGGCGCGGTGGGCCGAGGCGGCGTTCGGCATCGAACCGGAGGACGCGGGCGGATGGAAACGCCGCGTTCCCCGGACATTGGCCGAAGCCGCGGAGCAGCTCGCCGTAGCTAGTGGACTCGGCAGCACTCTCTGCGCGCGGCGCTTGCGCGACTTGTTGAATTGGGCGAGCGATCTGCCGAGAGCGGACGGCGGCCGCGCCTTCAGCTTCAAGTTGCACCAGTTCATCGGACAGGGAAGGACATTGTTCGCGACGCTCGAAGCCGGCGATCGCCGCGACTTCTCGATCGAAGGCCAGCTCCGCGCCGGTGGCGGGCGGCTGTTCATGCCGGTGAAGTTCTGCCGGCAGTGCGGCCAGGACTATTACCACGTCCTGCGCGGTGATCAGGGGTTCCTCCCGCATCCGATCGGCACCCAGGGCGACGACGACGAGGTCTCGCCGGGGTACCTGATGCTGGCGCCGACGGAGAACGACTGGAGCGAGGACCGCGTCCCGGAGGAATGGTACGATGCGCGCGGGCGGCTAAAGCAAACTTGGCGCAACCGCATCCCGCAAGCGCTTTGGGTGGCCCCCGACGGGAGCTTCGCCGCCAACCCGCGCGACGGGACCGTCAAGGCCTGGTGGCAGCGCGCGCCGTTTTCGCTGTGCTTGAACTGCGGCGAATTCTATTTCGGCCGCGAGCAGGAATTTCGCAAGCTCGCATCGCTCTCGAGCGAGGCGCGCAGCAGCGCCACCACGGTGCTCGCCGGCGGATTGCTGCGTCATGCGGCGGATTTCGGCGCGCGCGACAAGATGCTGTCCTTTACCGACAATCGACAGGACGCTCCGCTGCAGGCCGGCCATTTCAACGACTTCGTTCACACGTCGCTATTGCGGGCGGCGCTTAATGCGGCGTTGCAGAGAGAGGGCGAGCTGACCTTTGATCGGGTCGCGACCGAGGTGGTCGGCTTGTCCGGATTGACGATCCGCGACATCGCTCGAAGTGCCGAGCTCGATCCCAACTCTTCAGCGGCGCGCGACGCCTGGCGCGCCTTCGCCGAGTTGACCGAATACCGGCTGTACGAGGATTTGCGCCGCGCCTGGCGAGTGGTGCAGCCCAATCTCGAGCAGCTCGGGTTGTTGCGTGTCGGGTATCGCGGCTTGGACGAACTGTGCCGAAACGACGTGGCCTGGCAATTCAATCTGGCATTGGCGGGTCAGCCGGCTGCCGAGCGGGAGACCCTGGTCCGGGTGTTCCTCGATCAGTTCCGCCGCAAGCTGGCGATCAATGCGCGTGTGTTGCAGGAAACGCAGCAGCAACAAATCCGTCGCCGGGTCGAGCAACATCTCAATGACTTCTGGGGCGTCGATCCCGAGATCAACGAGTTGCGGACGGCGAACCGGTTCGTCCGGCTGGGGAGATCGAGCCGTGCTGCTGATGGCTATGGACTCAGCGAGCGCAGCGCGCTTGGCCGATTTCTGGGCACGCGGATCGGCATCTCCACCGCCGATTATCCCGCGTTCCTCGACGCCTTGCTCTCCCTGTTGGTCGCGCAGGGGATGCTCGCTCGGCTCGATCCGGTGGACGATCACCAGCTCTATCAGCTCGAAGCCAGTAGCATCTTGTGGCGGGCGGGGGACGGCAGGGCGCCACCGCCCGACCCACTTTATTCGCGTCGGGCCAGCGGTGCGGGTTATAGGGACCCGCCACCGCCGGTCAACGCGTTTATTCAGCGCTTTTACCGCGAGCCGGCGGCGGCGCTCGCCGCGCTGGAGGGGCGCGAGCACACCGCCCAGGTCGTGACCCCGGGCGAACGCGAGCGGCGCGAACGGCGCTTCCGCTGGGAGGACAGCGATTCGCGCAAGGAGGCCGAGCTCGGGCGTCGGCTGCCCTATCTCGTCTGCTCGCCGACGATGGAACTGGGCGTCGACATCGCCGATCTCGACCTCGTCCACCTTCGCAATGTTCCGCCGACCCCGGCGAATTACGTTCAGCGCAGCGGCCGGGCGGGGCGGCAAGGCCAGCCCGGCCTGATCTTCACTTATTGCGGCGCGATCAACAGCCACGATCAATACTTTTTCCAGCGCCAGGAAGAGATGGTTGCCGGAAGCGTGCGCCCGCCGCGCCTCGACCTCGCCAACGAGGCTCTCGTCCGCGCGCACATCCATGCGGTGTGGCTGGGGCAGGTGCGCCTGCCGCTCGGCCAGTCCGTCGAAGAGGTGGTCGACACCGATGCCGATGCGTTGCCGCTCAGGGAGAACGCAGCCGGGCAGATCATTCTCGGCGATGCTGCGCGGCAGGAGGCGGGGGACCGGGCGCGGCGAGTGCTCGCGGCTGACGGCGCACTATTGGCGGCGTCGGGCTGGTTCAATGAGGATTGGATCGATCGGGTGCTGGATGAGGCGCCGGTGCAATTCGATCGGGCGTTCGACCGATGGCGCGAACTGTTCGGCGCCGCGACCCGTCAACTGCTCGCGGCGCAAAGTGAACTGCTGCGGGCGCGGACTGCGGAAGATCAGCAGCGCGCCCAGGCCCGGCAGATCGAAGCTCTACATCAACGAAATCTGCTGCTTCAACGCGACACGGCGCGCGAAGAGAGCGACTTCTACCCCTATCGCTATCTCGCTAGTGAAGGCTTTCTGCCCGGCTACAATTTTCCGGCGTTGCCGGTGCGTGCCTGGGTGCCGCGCGGCAGGGGCGAGTTCATCGCCCGGCCTCGCTTTCTGGCGCTGCGCGAGTTCGCACCAGGGAACATGATCTATCACGAGGGCGCCAAATGGGAGGTGTGGTCCGCTCAGGCACCGCCTGGCGGCCTCGACGAGCGCCGCATGCAAAGGCGGCTGTGCAAGGGCTGTGGCGCGCATTGCGATGCCGGCGACGATCTGTGCTCCGTGTGCGGAACCCGGTTTCACGGGGAGAACAGCCTGCTCGCGAGCACCCTCGATATGCCGAACGTCCGCGTGCGGCGGCGGGAACGCATCACCTGCGAAGAAGAGGAGCGCATCCGTCGGGGTTACGACATCGATGTCTGGTTCCGGTTCGCGCAACAGGACGGCAGGCCGCGCATTGTCGAGGCCGACGTGGGTCTTGCAGAAAACCCGCTGTTGCGGCTCGTGTACGCGCCAGCCGCCACGTTGCTGCAGGTGAACCATGGTTTTCGTGCTGCCGACCGGCCCGGTTTCCTCGTCGACTTCGAGAGCGGCGAATTCGACCCGCAGCAAGCCGCCCGGAACGGCCCACCGCGGGTCCGACGGATCGAGAACATCCGTCTTGCTGTCCAAGGCACGCACAATGCTCTTCTGATCCGGTTCAGCCGGCCCGAGCTCCGCAACGACGATGGTGCGCAGACCAGCCTGCAATACGCTCTGCAGCGCGGGTGCGAAGAGATCTTCCAGCTCGAAGAATTGGAGCTCGGCGCGAGGCGGATTGGCGACGGCGAGCACCGGGCGATCCTGCTCTACGAGGCCAGCGAGGGCGGGGCAGGCGTGCTGGGCCGGCTCGTTGAGAATGCCGAGGTAATGTCACGTGTGGCTCGGGCCGCGCTCGCTCGCTGTCATTTCGATGAACACGGCGCTGATCAGAAACCTGAATGCCACGCCGCGTGCTACCAGTGCCTGATGAGCTTCAACAACCAGCACGAGGCGTTGCGCCTCGATCGACATTCGATCCGAGAGATATTGCTGGATCTCGCTGCGAGCCAGACACTTCCACGCATTGGCGGACGCGATTGGGCGACCCACCTTGATTGGCTCCGTTCCCTCACCGACTCGCGATCGGAGCTGGAGCGCCGCTTCCTCGATTTGCTCGCCGCCGGCCATCACCGCCTGCCCGACGAGGCGCAGCGGGCGATTACTGAGCCCCGCTGCATCGCCGATTTCTTCTATACGCCGAATGTCTGTGTATTCTGCGACGGATCCGTACATGACGAACCGGCGCAGGCCGCGCGCGATGCCGAGACGAGGCGCGAATTCGTGAGCCGCGGCTATCGGGTCGTCGTGATCCGCTACGACCGCGAGATCGCAGAACAAATGGCGGCCCATTCGGACGTTTTTGCGCGAGCTGTTTGATGGGTGCCGATTTCTGAGCTTTGTGGAGCATCACACTCCTGAAGACGCAGAAAAGCACTCCGCCAGAGGTGCGCGCACCGTCCGCGGCCGAAAACCGGGGTCCCCTCCCGGTGGCATTATTACGACCGCCTGCCGGGGCCGACAAATTGTCGCGCGATTGCCGGCGCATCGTCGCCAGCCCCTGGTACCGGCGGCTGTTCCCGACCCGGCTCTCGGCCGTCAGGCAGGCGATGGCGGAATTCGAGACGACGGCGCGGGGCTTCAGGCTCGCCACCTCGGTCGGCGGCGTGCTGACCGGGCGCGGCGCCGATCTGATCGTCATCGACGACCCGTTGAAACCCGAGGAGGCGTTGTCCGAGGCCCAGCGCCGGGCGGCCAACGAATGGTTCGACCACACGCTCTACAGCCGCCTCAACGACAAGCAGGAGGGGGCGATCGTCTTGATCATGCACCGGCTGCACGAGGACGACCTGACCGGCCATGTGCTGGCGCAGGAAGCATGGGAGCAGCTGCGCCTCTCGGCGCTCGCCGAGGCGGACGAATCCCATGCCCTCGAGCATTTCGGGGGGTGCGAGCGGATCGTCCGGCCGCGCGGTGCGCCGCTGCAGCCGGAACGCGAAGGGGCGGCGCTGCTCGCCCGGATCCGCCGCACCATCGGCGAATACCCCCCGGACACTTCGTTCCGGGGGTCGCCGGCCAGTACCAGCAGGCCCCGGCGCCGTTGGGCGGCGGGCTCGTCAAAAGCGCCTGGTTCGCCCGCTACCGGCCGGCAGACCTGCCGGCCCAATTCGAGCGCATCGTGCAGAGCTGGGATACCGCCAACAAGGCGACCGAGCTTTCGGATTTCAGCGTCTGCACGAGCTGGGGCATCAGCGCCAAGCACCTTTATCTCCTCGACGTCGTGCGCGAACGCTTCGACTATCCCGAATTGAAGCGCCGGGTGCGTGACGAGCAGCGCCGCTGGCGGGCCGATGTCGTCCTGATCGAGGACAAGGCCTCGGGCACCCAGCTGATCCAGGAATTGCGCGACGAGGGGATGCACGCCGCCACCAGCTACCGGCCGCAGGCCGACAAGATCATGCGGATCTACGCGCAGACCGCGATGATCGAGAACGGCTTCGTCCATCTGCCCGAAACCGCACCGTGGCTCCCCCTCTATCTCCACGAGCTCTCGAGCTTCCCCTACGGAAGGCACGACGACCAGGTCGATTCGACCGCACAAATGCTCGACTGGTTCAAGGCGGCCGGGCGCGAAGACGGCATCTACGCCTATTACCGCCTGCTCTGCGAGGAGCGCCGCGGCCAGGAACGTGGCTGAGCCCGATGCCGAGCGCTGAACGGCTTGGGAAAGGCAGCGTGGCGGGTCAGGTCAGCCGCGCTGGAGACGTGAGGGGAATAAAGGACTATTCGCATCAGAATATGACGCGAATAACCTTGCAAGCTGCGGCGAGCCCTCCGATATTCGCATCAGGAGGTGAGGCGAATTTGTACATCTGGGAATTGCCCGAATGGCCGCATTTTCGCTGGGACGCCGGGCCGCTGCTGGAGCCGCTGGGCACCGCCCACCGCAAGGAAGGCAGACTGCTCGGCAGCATGGCCCGCCTCGGTTTCGAACTGAAGCTGACGGCGGAGGTCGGGGCGATCACCGAAGAGGTCCTCAACTCGTCGGAGATCGAGGGCGAGATGCTGAACCGTGAGAGTGTGCGCTCGTCGGTCGCGCGTCGGCTGGGGATCCCGGAGGCGGCCCTGGCGCCGGAAGACCGCAAGGTCGAGGGCATTGTCAGCATAACCCTGGACGCGGCGAAGAAATTCTCCGAGCCGCTGACGAGCGAACGCCTCTTCGGTTGGCACGCGGCTTTGTTCCCGACCGGCTATTCCGGGCTGCAACGGATAAGGTTGGGTGGCTGGCGCGACGATTTGAGCGGGCCGATGCGAGTCGTGTCGGGCCGCACCGGCAAGGAGAAGGTGCATTACGAGGCGCCGCCCGCTGCCCGGGTCGAGGCGGAAATGGCGGCGTTTCTCGCCTGGTTCGAGGAGCCGCAGACGATCGACGGTATTGTCCACGCGGCCATTGCGCATCTTTGGTTCGTGACGATCCACCCGTTCGATGACGGCAACGGCCGCATTGCGCGGGCGCTCGCCGATATGAGCCTCGCGCGGTCGGAGAATTCGCCGCAGCGGTTTTACAGCTTGGCGGCCGCGATCCGTCACGAGCGCCTGCAATATTACGCGACGCTCGAACAGACGCAGAAGGGCGATCTCGGCATCACCGAAAGACTGCTCTGGTTCGTCGGCTGCTTCTCGCGCGCGCTCGACGCGGCGGAGGAAGCCTGCCGGGGCGTGCTGCGAAAATCCGACTTCCGGCAGCGGCATGCGCTCACGCCCCTGAACGAGCGCCAGCGGACGGTGCTCAACCGGCTTCTCGACGGTTTCGAGGGCAAGCTCACGGCGCAGAAGTGGAAGGCGCTGGCCAAATGCTCGGTGGCGACCGCGCAACGTGACATCAAGGATCTAAGCGATCGCGGGCTGCTCGTCCGCAACGAGGGCGGCAGCAAAAACACCAGCTACAGAATCGCCGAAATCGCGGACGAAGGCCTTTGATTTAAGACGCTTGAAAGGCGAGGGACCCGGGAACGATGTCGTCTTGATCGAAGACAAGGCCCCGGGCACCCGGCTGATCCAGGAACTCGTCGAGGAGGGGCTGCACGCCGCCAGCTACCGGCCGCAGGCCGACAAGATCATGCGGATCTACGCGCCGACCGCGGTCCCCGGGCTCGACCCGGGGATCGAGAACGGCTTCGTCCATCTGCCCGAAGAGGCACCGTGGCTCGCCCTCTATCTCCACGAGATCTCGAGCTTCCTCTATGGAAGGCACGACGACCAGGTCCCCCCGGACACCTTGTTCCGGGGGCGACCGCGCAGATGCTCGACTGGTTCAAGGCGGCCGGGCGCGAAGACGGGGCGGCGCCGCGGTTCCAGTTATTGCACTTAAAGCAGCCAGACCCGATATCCGGCGTGGAAAGGATTCGCCATGACCGTCCATGTACTCGAATTCGTGGAACTCTCCGATCAGGACCGCAGAGAGGCGCAGCCCGTGGCCGAGTTCGGCAGGGGAGATCGGGTCGAGATCCGGCTCCGGCGCGAAGTCCGGCGAGGACGAGACCGTATCCCTGCCACCCACGGCCGCGGCCCTCGTTCAAGCCGTTCTCGGCCGTCTTCTCCGGGGAGAACGTGTCGCCGTTCTCGCCGAGGATAAGGAGCTAAGCCCGAATGATGCGGCCGGCATTCTCGGCGTCTCCCGCCCGTCCGTCGTTCATCGCATGGAAATCGGCGATCTGCCCTTCCGCTACGTCGGCAAGCATCGCCGTGCCAGGCTGAAAGATGTTCTTGCATTGAAGATAAAGATCGACGCCCAGCAGGCGGTGATGGCCGCGCTCGCCGAGGACGCGGAGGACCTCGAGCAGCGCTATGGCGTTTGAGCCCGCGGTCGCCGTCTTCGACGCCTGCATTCTCTATCCCTTCCATCTCCGGAACATCGTTGTCCAAGCCGCCGTAGACCGCTTGGTCGAAGCCCGCTGGACGGATGCGATCCACGATGAATGGATCCGAAACCTGGCGGCGGACACGCCGCGTATTCCCGCCGAGCGGCTGCAGATCACGCGGCGGCTGATGAATGACGCAGGCGATAGCAACCGGCGACAAGGAGGCCATACTAAGGCCTCGCGCCTCAAGCGAACCTTCGATAGCGGCAGTCGGCGCGGGATCCTGGCGGGACAAAGAGCGGCGGGAAATCCGTTCGAGCGGCTATGTCGTGCACACCGTTGAAGCGGCACTGTGGCGCATAAATCGCACCGACGAGTTTTCGCAAGCGATACTGCTGGCCGCCAATCTCGCCGACGATGCCGACACGGTGGCGGCCGTTACCGGACAGATCGCCGGCGCGCTCTGGGGCCAAAGCACGATACCGCAGCGCTGGCTCGACCAACTCGCGTGGCGCGAGAAATTAGAGAACACGGCGCGTCTGCTGATTACCGCGTATTAGCCGGCCGAAGAGGGAGATCCCAGCGGGGGGGTACTGCCACAGTTTGAAATCAATAGTCGGAACGGCTGAAGCGCGTTAATGTTGACACCGCATGAAATTGCGCATGGGATGCGCCCATGCTTGGCCGCTCAAGCACACGCCCGCGCCATGCGAACCAACTTGCCAAGCGTATCGTGGATATCGCCGCGGGCGAAGTGGTCCATAGCGACAAAAAGCAGAAGCCAAAAAATCCCAAAGCCGTATCGCTTGGCCGCTTCGGCGGACCCGAGGGAGGAAAGGGGAGAGCCGAGAAGCTGTCGCCGGAACGACGGAGCGAGATTGCCCGCAAGGCCGCCCCAGCAGGATGTGGTAGGGGATAGGCGCCCGACAGCGTGGCGTTATCAGCCAAGCGGGAATATCCGCCCCTACTTCCGCCGGGACTGCACCCTAAGACGATCCCTGAGCTATCTGTGATGTGCGTAGATGCTTTCCCGCTCTCAACGCGTCGCGAGCCGATCATGCGTGCATTGCAGGGCATGCTTACCTCCCTTTCGGTAGCGTTGTTGCGAGCCGACGTCCGGATAGACGGAAGCTTTGTCACCGAGAAGATCGAACCTGACGACGTAGATTTGCTGGTTGTGATCTTCGAGGTAAATAAAAACGATACGCCGGCCCAGCAACGAGTTCTGAATCGCATCGCGCAACAGCGATACGTATTCCCCATAAAATGCGACAGTTATATCAATGTTGAATATCCGCAAGGTCATCCCAAATTTTGGCTCGGCGAATATATGCACGCCTATTGGCTACGGCAATTTGGTTTTGCTCGAAGCAACCAGATGAAGGGCCTTCCTGTCGTCAGGACTCCGATCACATGACCGACCTGATCGATCTTTCTGAGAAACTCCAGGATACAACTGCCGCTATCGCCACGATGGAAAAGGCATTGGTGGAAGCCCCCTCGGACAGGGGTTTGGTCTTGATGTTGAAGTCGCTCGAACACCGCCAGCAAGCGTTAGAACGGGAGTTTGCCGCTGAGGCCGACGCCAGAGGCGTCGACGTCTTTCGATATTCTCTGGATAGAGGCGATGGCAAATTTCCACTGAACGCCTTGGCAAATTCGCTGCGCTCGTTTCAGTCCTGGCTTACGGCGGTTTTCGATGCAATTCGCAGTGATAGGCCGAAAACTCGTGCCCGTGTTTCAGCCGAAAACACAATTTTGTCCACGTTGGACTTCGGATATTCGTATGCAAGATCCGTAGGCTTTGTATTCACAATGCCGCGGGAACGAGTTTTGATCGGTAAAGGCGAACTGTACCAGGCAATTGCAAAATTATTTGAGATGATGCGCGTCAGCGACCCCGATCAACTGGCACAATTTGCTCGCGATATAGGCCTTGCATCGGTAAAAAAAATGTACGATTGGGCGCATGTGCACTCACAATATGCGCTAGGGGCAAATATTAAATGGCAAAGGGCAGATGATATCCTTAGTGATGTAACCTTTCAGCCTGAAGAGGCTGCTCAACTTGAGAGCATGATCGAAAACACAAGCCCTGAAACCATTGTACCAATACCTTTAATCGGATTATTGGAGGGCGGCGATTTACAGTCTCGGGCATTCCATTTGTCGTTTCCAGAGGCGGCGGACATCAAGGGATATATGACAGAGGACTTCGCTGAGCCAGAGGGAGGTATGATCCTTGGGCGGCGTTACCGCTGCGAATTGCTCAAGCACACGATCACTCGATATGCCGAAGCTCGCGAACGCATATGGTGGGAGTTAGCGCGCCTCATGCCGCTTTGAAACTGAAAGATTGCTTGACCGAATAAACGTGTGATGTACCGATCAGCGCCAGGGCATATTCGCCGTCGCGATCGCCGACCATAAAACTGACCAATAGCTTGCCTGACGCCTCTAGGGCCGTCCACGTCCATACGTTACCGGCCTGCGACACTGAAACGCTGAAGCCTTTGCGGTCAGAACATTCGAACATTCCTCTGTTTCGAGCAGCCAAAAGTCCAATCTCATCCCACCGCATGCGGGTTGGCCTCAAGCCGCACACATGCGCGTTGTGATAGACCCAGCAAGCCTTCCCGGCGTCGACGAGCAGCTTGGGTACGTTGTTGAGGGAGACAGCGGTTACCCGCGTGATCGCCCGCATGGACGAGCCTTCACAGAGCGTGGAAAGGATTTGAACGCGCTTGGTGAACGTTAGCCTGTTCGTAGGAGAGCGTCACACGGATCGGCGTGCCAACGCCGGGGCATTCGGAGTAATCTGGCATATGCGGTAGACGGGAAGCACGCACCTCGATGAAACAGCCGAAGTGGATTGCCGTCAGTCGGTCTTCATTCGAGTGGGAGCACGAGGCGCTCGAGTTCCTGCGCGCGCACCTTCCCGATCACGAGCCGTGGCGTGCCTGGGCGAATTTCGAATTCATCGATGATGAGGGTCGGGTCAGCGAGGTCGATCTCCTGATTCTGACACCTGCTTGTCTCGTCCTCGTCGAAATAAAGTCACAGCGCGGCACCCTCGAAGGAAATGCTTCCGGTTGGAAATGGGTCAACGAGGGAAGAGCGATCGAGGTCGACAATCCGCTGCTCCTCGCCAACCGCAAGGCGAAACGCCTCGCTTCGCTCCTCCGTGACCAGAATGCTTTCGGTCGCGGCCGGCTGCGCAACGTTGTGCCTTGGATCGAGCCCGTCATCTTCCTCTCGGCGCTGCGGCAACCGCCGAAGCTCGACCCCGGCACGGTCCGCAAGGTGTTCTTACGCGGCAATCCCGCCAGCCCCGAGGATAACGGGATCATCGGCGCGCTGCTGCATGCGGATCGGCTCGGTTTGGCCCGGAGAGGGCTCATCGACGGCAATGTCGCGCGCGCCACCGCCTTGGCCATGGAACAGGCCGGCATTCGGGCGGCCAAGCGCGCCCGCCGGATCGGAGACTACGAACTCGGCGAGCTTCTCGCCGAAGGCGGAGCTTGGCAGGATTTTGCCGCGAAGCCTGTCAGCACCGGCGTCGCCCGGCGCGTGCGGATCTACTCCTTTGCCCTTTCGGCCTCACCGGAAAGCCGCAATCGGCTGGCCCGGGCCGCCCAACGCGAATTCAAAGTGCTCGAAGGCGTCGATCATCCCGGCATTCTGCGGGCTCTCGACTTTCGCGAAAGCGAGACGGGCCCGGCCTTGGTGTTCGACCATGACCCTTCGGCCGTTCGCCTCGATCGTTTTTTGGCGGCGCATCGCGCGCAGCTTTCCCTCGATCAGCGCCTTGCCTTGCTCCGGCAACTCGCCGAGGCCATCGCCTATGCACATGGCAAGCGTCTTTATCATCGCGGTCTCGCCCCGCAGAACATCCTGGTTCGCGATGCCGACAGCGATCGGCCGCGTCTACTGGTGACCAACTGGCTCGTCGCCAGCCGTGAGGAGGGCAGCGCTCCAGCCTATCCGATTACGGCGGGGACCCTGCACCTCGAAGATTATTTTCCGGACCCGGCGAAGGTCTATCTGGCCCCCGAGGCTCTTTCCGGCGACGACGACGCGAGCGGCATCCTCGCTGACGTGTTCTCGCTTGGCGCCATCGCCTATTACCTGATCGCGGGGCGTCCGCCTGCCGACAACCGGTTCGATTTGCCCGGCCGACTGCGCGAGGGAAACGGGTTGCTGCTTTCCGACGCCGTCGACGGTGTCGGCGAATTCCTCCAGGAGATGGTGCGCGCCAGCACCGCCCCGATCGTGGGCCAGCGCATCCGTACCGTCGCCGAGTTCCTTGATTACCTGAAAGAGGCTGAATCCGAACGCCGGCCAACCGAGCCCAAGGTCGAGACAGCCGATCCCAGCACCGCCAACACCGACGATGTGCTCGATGGCGGACTGACCGTTGTCAAGCGGGTCGCCCGCGGCAGCACCGCGGATGCGCTGCTGGTCAAGCGCGAGGGGACCGAGGGCGAGCTCGTCCTCAAGGTTGCGGTGGACGCCGCGCATGCCGACCGGGTCCGCGCCGAAGCCGATATCCTGCGCCGCCTGCGCCATCAGAACATCGTGCGTTTCGACGCCGAGATCGAGATTTCGGGACGACCCGGTATCCTGATGGAGTGGGCCGGCGAGAAGACCTTGGCCCGCTGGCTGCGCGACGGTGACCAACTTTCGCTCGATTTGATGCGTCGCTTCGGCGAGCAGCTGCTCCAGGTTGTCGCTTACCTCGAGGAGCACGGCATTTCGCACCGCGACATCAAGCCCGACAATCTCGGCGTCGCGAAGTCTCCGGGCAGCGGCGCCTATCGGTTGGTGCTCTTCGATTTCTCGCTGTCCCGCACCCGGCCCGAAAACATCGAGGCCGGCACCCGCCCCTACCTCGATCCGTTTCTTGTCAATCGCAGCCCGCCCGCTCGGTGGGATCTATACGCCGAACGCTATGCGGCCGCCGTCACGCTTTACGAGATGATGGCGGGCTCACCGCCTGTGTTCGGCGACGGCATCACCGACCCGCTTGTTACGGATGACGAGGCGACGGTTGCGAGCGAACGGTTCGATCCGGTGCTGCGCGACGGTCTGACCGCCTTTTTCGGTCGAGCCTTGCGGCGCGACCCGGCCGAGCGCTCCGGCAATGCCGAGGAGATGCTCCGCGCCTGGCAGCATGCCTTCGAGCCGATGGATCGCCGAATTATCGCTGAGGACAGCATCGAGGTGATCGCCCGCCGGCTCGACCGGCGCAGCACCATCGCCGAGGTCGGCTACGGGGTCGAGGCGCGTGACGTGCTCGACCGCATGGGGGTTCACAATGTCGAGCAGTTGCTCGCCGTCGATCGGATCCGCTTCCGCTATCTGCGCGGAGTCGGAGACCGCATCCGCAAGGAGATCCGGGAGCGGGCCAAACGTCTCGCTCAGCTCCGTCAGGATCTCGTTTTGCGGCCTATATGGAGGCCGCGCCTACACTCCTCGCGACCGGGCCAGAGCTCGCCGACTACGCCCGCCGCCTCGGCCATGAGGCCGATCGCCGCCGTGCCGAGGAAGAACTGGAGATGGTGCAGGCGCCAGAGAGCGCGCCGTCATTGCTCCCCGGCCGCCTTTTGCGCCTTGCCGCCGCCGCTTCGACAGGCTCTTTACTCTCCGCGCGGTTGGAACTCTACCCGCGCGGCATGCCGGCGGAAAACGCCTTGCGCCTTTCTCTCGGCACCCTTTCCGGAGCGCAAATGCTGACCGAAGACGCATTGCGAGGACGCGTGCGAGGCCGGTTCCCGGCTGCGGCACCGTTACCGCTGCGGCCGGAGCTCGATACGCTGCTCGACCGGCTCGGCGCCGAGCGCGTCTGGCAGGATACTGGCCCGGCCGGGCCGGGATACTACCCGCACCTTCCCACGCCTACCGCTACCAGCACCTCCGACTTCGGGCGCTATGGCACGCTGTCGCCGCCGCCCGAGATGACGCCCGAAGTCCTCGATGCCCGCGCCCTCGAAGAGAAGATCGCAAACGCCGTCAGGACCGGCGCGTTTCTCGCCCTGACGGTCGAACCCCGTCGGCTCCGAGAGGCAGAGGCCGAGCTGGTCGGGCGATTTCCGCGCGAGGTCATGAATCTCGAACGCCTGATGCTGGAGGCCATGCGCGTCGAGGCCGAAGCGCGGCGTGTCCCTTGGCCGAAGGTTCTCGCCGCGGATGCCGCCACCCGCGGCAGCCGCGAGTTCCAGAACCTGCTCCGCCACGCTTCCCGCGCGGCACCGGGGGTGCGGGACCAAGTTCTGGCGTTGCGCAGCCCAGCCTTGCTGATCCGCCCTGGGCTGCTCGCCCGCTATGAGCTGATGG
The DNA here is from genome assembly GCA_963772295.1 of uncultured Alphaproteobacteria bacterium. GTDB lineage: Bacteria > Pseudomonadota > Alphaproteobacteria > ATCC43930 > CGMCC-115725 > AP-15. The sequence continues at coordinate 71,379 of CAVYWO010000011.1, read as the reverse complement.
ACATGCTGACTCTTTTTCCCAAGCCTCGGGCACCAGGGACGGCCCGCCGAGCCTGTGGTTGCTCATCCCGCAATCCGACGCCGGGATGCCGCGGATCGATGGCGCGGCGCTGCCCGTAATTTCTTCCGGAAATTGGGCGCGGTTGACCGATACCTGGACCGCCAACGCCCACCGTTCCGGCGGACGGGCCCGCACCGCCGCCTGATCCAGGGGGCGCAGAACGCGGACGTGGGAGCCGACGACATGATTTGACCCCAGGCGCCTTCTCGCCGACCTCAAGCGCCTGCATGGCAAGCTGAAGGATGATCTGCGCCGCCACCACGCGGCGAGCCCTGGCCACGATGCGACCGAAGCGGAATGGCAGGAAGCCTTCGCTACGAAACGGACAGCCGAACCTTTCGCGACGTTTTTCGAGGCTGCAATCGATCAGGCGTCGGTCCACTGGATTCTGGCGGCCGCGTTCATCCGCTTAATCGAAGATAACCAGCTGATCGAGCGGCCGATCCTCTCCGGGCCCGGCGAGCGATTGGAGCTGGCACGAGAGAGACAGGAGGCCTGGTTTCGGATGCGCCCGCACGATTCCGACGCCGAATACCTGATCGCCAGCTTCTCGGAGGCGGGACAACTCTCTGGCCTCTCCGGGCTGTTCGATACAGCGCATAACCCGCTGTTTCGGCGTCCCCTCTCGGGGTCCAACGTGCCGCAGGAGAACCGCAACAGCGGCTTTTAATCCCGGACCATCCCGTACGGCGCGACCCCGCGGACGAACGCCGCGCGGCTGAAGCGGCCTTTTCGGCCGAGCCGGATTGCGCCATCGTCGCGACCTCGACTCTTGAACTCGGAATCGATGTCGGCGATCTCGTTCAGGTAGGCGCGCCGCCGAGCGTATCGGCGCTTCTGCAACGCATGGGTCGCAGCGGCCGCCGCGCCGGTTCACGGCGCAACCTCCTTCTGCTGGCGATGGACGAGAACGAGTTCCTCGCCGACCTCGCTATGGCAACACTGGCGCGCGAGGGCTTCGTCGAGGAGATCGTGCCGCCCGCCCGACCAACGCATATTTACGCCCAGCAGGTGATGGCGCTGGCTTGGCTCGGCCTGACATCGATCGATGGCTTGGTACGGTTGTCGCGGAAGTGCCCGCGTCCGACCGAGTGGCGGTATTGCGGCACATGATCGAAATCGGGGGTGCTCGCTGAGGACGGCGGCGTGCTTGGCATGGGAAGTCGTGGCGAGCGCGAGTTCGGCCGCCGCCATTTCAGCGATCTTGTCGCTGCCTTCAGCAGCCCCTTGCTGCTCAGCGTTTTCCACGGGTCAGCGGAGCTCGGCGCTGTCCACCCGACGAGCTTGGCGCGAAGCGCCGACGGTGGGCCTCCAACACTTCTGCTTGGCGGCAGAAGCTGGCGGGTTATCGAGGTCGATTGGCCTCGCCGTCGAATATCGGTCGCATCGGCACCTGGAGGCGGCAAATGCCGGTGGCTCGGCGCGGGCAGAAGCCAATCGATGCAGGTGTGCCGCAGCGCCGAACGGATCATCGCCGGAGCGGAGCCGGCTTGCGCGTTATCGCGCCGTGCCGCAGCCGCACTCGACGAAATCAGAGAGCGCTTGGCTTTTGTCGATGGCCGAGCGCTGCCGATCGTATTTGACAATAACGGTCGAGTACGGGTCTGGTGCTTTGCGGGCGGGCTCGCCTCCGCGGTGCTCGCCTGCGCATTGCGATTGCGAGGTCTCGCCGTCGCCGATTGGGACGACTTCTCAATCAGCCTCGGCAGGTCCGCCGCCAAAGAGGTTGCTGCGGCCCTGGTATCAATCGAGCTATCCGAAGCGTGGCCCGAACTGCCCGCCGATCTGGGACGGGCGCTGAAGTTCTCCGCATGCCTGCCGGACAACATCACCCGCGCTGTCATCGAAACACAACTCGGCGACCCGGCCGCAGTGTCCGCGACTTTGTCGCGAGAGACCAAGCTCGTCAGCGTCACTTTCGCGCTTTCTTGAACCGAACAGATGCAGCATGGACGAACCGGTCGACGTGTAGGTAACGAGCCTAATATCAGAGCACGTCATTTCGTCATTGCGTGAGATAGTCGGGCCGCGGGACCCCGCATTTGTTATAGATTTCGGTGAAGAACGGTATTAAAGCGGTGGTCGGCGATTCCCTGCCTTGATATAATCCGGATGCGGTGATTTGATCGGATAGGCACTCGGAACCGGGCCAACCAGGCATTCTCACCTGTCCTTCAGGAGGGGGACTTCGTAGCTGGCGGTTCCGCACGCCGATAAGGCCGGCGATCCACCGATACGGCGGTTGTGAGCCTAAACTTGCGAGAAAAGATGCATACTCTCGAAACCGTTGAGCATAGTTTTTCTATCTCAATGACAAGAAGATCGGTTGGATAGCTTCCCAAAAGCGACGTATCGATCGCCCACACTTCCCCGGTCTCGAAGGCGAATGCAACTGAGCTCGTTTCCCGCGCGTCGCGGGAAAGAAGGGAGCAGCAGCCAACCCCGTCCTCCGCGCGAATTCTGTAGAGACCCCCATAGCCGGAGATGCTGCCCCAGAGGAGTGGCTGTAACGTGAGACCATGCCCGACGACCGTCTTCAGATCGTAGCTTGTCCACCGTTTGCCAGGATCAACTGGCGGCATAAGGCGAAGCCACATTGCCGGGCCCGCGGCGAGGACGACGTTGTTTCGCGCACCAACGAAGAAGGGATCGTCGCGAATGCCAAGGGGGGCGCCCAATGCTCGAAATCTCGCCAGGCCGTCCTTCGGCTCCACCGCCGGAAATGGCGTCGGATGTGGCGTCGCCGGGGGTTTCCCCGCGTAAATATTGACAGTGTGAGCCGTAATCCCGCCATCTCCCGCGACGTCCGCGACGTTACCGAGCGCTCGTCGGGTTCCCCCGAGTTTCTCTAAATGGGTCATTTAGCTGACCGAAGCCTGCCACGGGCGAAAGTCCGATTTTTTCCACCCGACCGGGCCGATCCTCAAGCCGAAGATGGACAGCGGCGGCTATAGGGCAAGAATAGCGGTTCCCACGGCCAAGGGTGAGCGGCCGATGTGGGTTTCGAAATGCGGCCCTTTGCTGGCGACGATTAGGGTACCTAGGCTTTTGGGTCAGGCCCTCAGCCTCGACCGGCGAACCGGGGCATCGGTCTCCTGCCCTGGCGGCCTTGCCCCCCTTGACCGCTGCCATTCGCACCCACATATGCGCTACGCAGTGTTCGTGCTCTAGGATTGAGTCACGTGATCGAGCCTGCGTGAGCGACCCCGGCAAGAGGGAAGCTGGCTCGGTCTTTGTCCCCTGTCGAGAGCTGGACAACCCAATCGCGCGGGTCGTCTCCTGACCCAAGCGATGCATTCACGCGAGTGCGTGCGTCGGGATTTCCAACCGGAGGGGGCCACGCGCCTTGCCCGATTTCGCCGATCTTGGACTTGCTGCGCCGCTTCTCGGCGCCCTGGCCACCGGAGGCTGCACTACTCCCACACCTATCCAATCGCGAGCAATTCCGACGGTGCTCGGCGGACGCGACCTGTGCGGCATCGCGCAGACCGGGAGCGGTAAGACGGCCGCCCTTGCTCTGCCGATCCTTCAGCGCCTGTCCGCCGCTCCGCAGCGGCCGGCACCACAAAGCTGCCGCGCCTTAGTGCTGAGCCCTACCCGGGAACTCGCGAGCCAGATTGCGGACAGTTTTCGCTCGTACGGCGCCCGGGTCTCGATTTCGACGGTAGTGATTTTTGGCGGTGTTTCGATCGGACCGCAGCAGCGTCAGATGGCTCGCGGCGTCGACGTTCTCGTCGCCACGCCGGGACGCCTGCTTGACCTGAGCAACTCGGGATCGCTCGCCTTATCGAGATCGAGCGTAGAGGTTCTGGTTGTCGACGAGGCCGACCGCATGCTCGACCTCGGCTTTATCCATGCGCTCAAGCGCATCGTGAAGCTGCTGCCGCGGCAGCGGCAAACGCTGCTGTTCTCGGCGACGATGCCGCGGAGTATCGCCGCTCTCGCCGAGGATTTCCTCATTGAGCCGGTGACGGTTGCGGTGACGCCGCCGGCGACAACGGTGCAGAGTGTCGAGCAGGAGGTCGTTTTCGTATCAAGCGATCGCAAGCGGGATCTGCTTACAGCCTTCTTGCGCGATCCGGCGTTCAAGCGCGTGCTGGTGTTCACCCGGACGAAGCATGGTGCCGATCGCGTCGTGCGCCATCTGGTCGACGCCGACATCGAGGCGACCGCAATTCATGGCAACAAATCGCAGCCGCGGCGCGAGCGCGCGCTCGCCAACTTTGGCGATGGTCGCGCGAGCGTCCTCGTTGCCACCGACATCGCCGCCCGCGGTATCGATGTCGACGGCGTGTCGCACGTTATCAATTTCGATTTGCCGAACGTCCCGGAAGACTATGTGCACCGCATTGGCCGAACCGCGAGGGCCGGTGCCCCCGGCGTCACGATTGCGTTCTGCAGCGACGAGGAACGCTCCTATTTGCGCGAGATCGAGAGGCTGACCCGGGTCTCTATCCGCGTAATCCCGGTCCCGTCGGCGGTTTCGGTCGGCGCCGCGGCGAACCCGCCGCCGAAAACGATCTTGCCGCGTCTCGGTCAATCATTGTCGAAACCGGCTCCGGAGCGCGGCCGAACCGGTGCCATACGGCGGCAGACCTCAGATCGCAGCGAGCGCCGAGGGAAAGCGGGAGCCGCCGGTTCGATACCGGCATTCCTGCGGCAGCGCCTGGAGCGCCTGCCGGTGACGCCTGCGTCGAGCAGGCACCGCAGCACACCTCGGAGCCGTCCTCTGTCCCTCGGGTTGGCGGTGTCCGTTAGCCGCAAGCAACGAGGAACCGCGACATGCTGATCTCAGACGGCGTCGAGGAGACCTGGGCGCGAACCCCTCCGGCCGGCGCGGACTAGGGTCAGCGTGTCCGCACTTGGAGACGATGAGATGGGCAAACGTGGGAAGTTGCACCAAATCGGCGATTTTGTGCTCTATGATGTCCTCTACGAGGACAATACACGGACTTCCAACCGCAAAGTGCCGAGTTTGGAGCTCAACGAAATCGACGGAGACCGGCCGGCCAAGGCCTATATTGAGGCCCAGGATCGAAAGATTGCGGAGGTCTCAGGACGACCCCGAACCCCGATCAAATCGTTGACCCGCGCGCCACGCCGCTAGGCCGAAGACGCGAATAACGTTCCGCCGCGGCGAACCGCGAGGCGCGGAGATCTTCCGGTCGCATGGGCGACCGTCACGTCCAGGAAAGGATACCAACGCCGGTGCAAGTCTATGTGCGCGATAATGACGTCAACGCGGCGATCCGCGTCTTGAAGAAAAAGATGCAACGTGAGGGCACCTTTCGCGAAATGAAGCGGCGCCGCTCCTATGAGAAGCCGTCGGAGCGTCGAGCGCGCGAAAGGGTCGAAGGGGTCCGCCGGTACCGAAAGGCGATGCGGAAGCGGCTCGAGCGTGAAGGGTACTGATCGCGAAGGGCCGATCGCGGGACGCGACGGAAGCCACGGGCTCGGGTACGGCGAAGACCGACACCATTATGATATTGGGACCACGTGCAGGGATGCCGCAACCCATCGAGGAGTCTGCTGATGCGCTTCAAACCAAATTATCGTATCGAACGCGCCGAGCGCGACCGCGCTAAAAAGGCCCGAAAGGACGAGAAGCTCAGGCGGCAGCAGGACCGCGCAACCCAACGCATCGACGATGGCGCGCAACCGCCGGCAGCGAGCCCCGAAACACCCCCCGATCGCAACCAGCGGGCCGAGGGGTAGCGGCAGCGAGGCATGGACCAAGGGGTCGGGAACGACGGTACGGCGGCAGCACCTGCAGCGGGTGCAGCTGTGGCTTTGTCTGCCGAGGCGGGCTTCAGCGCGGCGGAGCCGCTGGTAGCGCGGTGGAAGGAGCAGGGCTACGTCGTCTTGTCCGAACTGACCGCCGCGCTGCCTTTTGATCAAGTCTCGCCCGAGCAGATCGAAGAGACGATCGCGAGCCTCTCCGAACTCGGGATAGAGGTGCTCGATGGTGACGACAGCGACGGTGCGGCGCCGGCGGTCGCGCCCCCCGCACCGCGCGGCAATCTCCGCGACGACGCGGCCCGCCCCGACGAACTCGGTGCGCCTATACCTGCGGGAGATCCGCTCGGCCGCGCTGTTGTCGCGCGAGGGCGAGATCGCGATCGCCAAGCGCATCGAGGCCGGCCGCCAGATGATGATCGGCGGCATCTGCGAGAGCCCGCTGACGACGCTCGCGGTCATCACCTGGCGCCACGCGGTCAGCGACGGAAAGATGCTGCTGCGCGACATAATCGATCTCGACGTCTTGTCGCGCAGCGACGGCTTCCGCGCGGCCGGCGAACCCGCCGTCGCGACAACGGCCAAGGATACCGCCGATGACCGAGGTGCTGGTGGCAACCTGTCCCGGGTCAAGGGCGGCGGGAACGACGACAGGACCGAAGGCTCGATCTCTTCGGCAGAAGTCAAGGCCCAGCTGCGGCCGAGCGTGCTCGCCGCCTTCGACGCGATCGCCGACATCCACGAAGAGCTGGACCGGCTGCAGGACCAGCGTATGGCAGCGATGCGCCAGCGCGAGAGTATTCCGCAAATTTCCGAGCGCCGCTACGAGGAGCTCAAATTCAAGAGCATTGAGCTGATCAAACGGCTGCCTCTGCACACCGCCCGGATCGAACATCTGGCCGGGCAACTCTACGACCTCAACCGTCGCCTGCTCAGCGAGGAGGGAAAGCTGCTGCGCCTCGCCGAAAGTGTCGGCATCAAACGCCAGGATTTTCTGAAGCATTATACTGGCAACGAACTCGCCGCGGATTGGCTCGACCGCGCCGCCGATCTGCCCGGTGCCGGCTGGGCGCGTCTAGCCGAAAAGCAGGCCGACGTGGCTCGGCACCGTGCCGTCGTCGCGTCGCTTGTGGCCGAGGCGAAACTGCCGATTGCCGATTTCCGCCGAGTTGTGCAGACCGTCCAGCGCGGCGAGCGCGAGGCCCGGCGGGCCAAGAAGGAAATGGTCGAAGCCAATCTGCGGCTGGTCGTCTCGATCGCCAAGAAATACGCCGGTCACGGTTTGCAGCTACTCGACCTGATCCAAGAGGGCAATATCGGGCTGATGAAGGCAGTCGACAAATTCGAATACCGGCTCGGTTACAAATTCGCGACCTATGCAACCTGGTGGATCCGTCAAGCGATCAACCGTTCGATGGCCGATCAAGCGCGCACGATCCGCATCCCGGTGCACATGATTGAAGCCATGACGCAACTGATGCGCACCTCGCGCCAGATGGTGAACGAGACCGGCCGCGAGCCGACGCCCGAGGAACTCGCCGACAAGATGAAAATCCCGCTCGAAAAGGTGCTCCGAGCGCTAAAGATCGCTCGAGAACCGCTTAGCCTCGACATGCCGATCGGCGACGAGGAGGACAGCGCTCGCCTGCGGGACCTGGTCGAGGATGAGCATTCGTTGTCGCCGCTCGATTCGGCGGTCGCGGCCGACCTGCGGGTAGCCACCACAGACTTGCTGGCCGTCCTGACACCGCGCGAGGAGCGCATTCTCCGCCTGCGCTTCGGTATCGGCATGAAATCCTCTCAAACCCTCGAGGAGGTCGGAAAACAGTTCTCGGTGACCCGCGAGCGCATTCGCCAACTCGAGGCCAGGGCGCTGCGTAAACTTGCGCAGCCCCGAAACTCGCGCCGGCTCCGGAGCTTTCTCGATGTCTGAGGTCTCGGTTGACCGCGGCGGGCCGTGAGGCCTCGCCCGGTGTGCGCTTGCCCGATGTGCGCTTGATTGTAACTTCCTCAAGCCTGCCAACGCGATCACAGCTTTGTCTCGCAACCGGCGGCGTCAGGTCCCTTTTGCGCAACGGCGAGAGCAGAATGAGGAAGACCGTGCGGTAGCCGGCGTGGCGGGCATGAAATGTGATGCCGCAACGTGCCAAGCCGTTCGTGGCCGCCTGTACCGAGGCCCTGCAGGCGAAGCCCACCGTCAAACAGCGCCTCGCTCCAAACGGATGCTGTTCGTCTGGCTCATCTTCGGCCAGGTCCTCCGTTGAACACACCCTTCAGGAGCCCCATATGGATAAGATCGTGTTTCGACCAGGGCACGGCTCGCTACGGTGTGCTCACGGGCAAAACCGAGTAGCGCCTCCCGCAATTGAAATATGATATGGGCCGGCGAGGGTGCCGGCACATGATTTCTTCTTGAGGAGGCTCGATGACCATCGGTATCGTGAAGTGGTTTAATACGCAAAAGGGCTATGGATTCATCCAGCCTGAAGACGGCTCGAAGGACGTGTTTGTCCATATCTCCGCTGTCGAGCGTTCGGGGCTCGGCCACCTGGTCGAAGGCCAGCGGATTAGCTATCAGCTTGAGCGCGGCCAGCAGGGCAAGACCTCGGCCGTCGACCTCAAGACCGCGTAATGCAAAGAGCAGGCAGCCCCGGCGGCGCCCGCTCTTTCCCGGCAGTCGCCGATGTCGCATAAATTTCACGTCGGGCAGGCCGTTGAATTTTTCCCCGAACCCGGCGTCGATCGGGGGAGCCGAGGCCGTTATACGATCATTAGGCTGCTCCCCCTCGATGAGCGGGGCACGGCTCAATATCGGCTCAAAAACACCGCCGACGGGCACGAACGGATAGCCCCGGAAACCCAATTGGGTCCGCGATAATCCACAATGTAAAGGGCCACAATGATGATCGGAACCGTAAAGTGGTTTAATAGGCAGAAGGGGTATGGCTTCATTCAGCCGGAGGACGGTTCGAAAGATGTGTTTGTACAGATTTCGGCGGTCGAACGCGGGAACCAGGGCAAGTCCTCCGCGGTAAATCTACGGCAGGCCTAGCCTGTCGGCACGGAAGCCCGATCAGCGTAGCGCCCCCGTTGGCGCCGAGGCGGGCGCCGAAACCGATCAAATGGCAGTCTCGCCACGCAAGTTTTTGGGCGCGACAACGGCATCAATGCCACGCTGCAACGTTCTGAGAGGAGAATGCGGAGCGGAGGGCACACCCCGCGAGATCAACAGCCGTCGATAAGCTCCGGGTTGGAAGCGCCGCTCGTCGTCCCGCGCTCCATGAGGCGATATCACGCGGGTGAGATCGAAGCCGATTTCGCGGTTCATCTCGTCGGAACGATGGTTGGTGCGATCGGCGCGGTGGTGTTGATCGCGCTCGCGGCAACATCGACAAATCTGGCGGTTTTCTCTTCCGTTCTTGCCTACAGCGCCGGCTTGGTGGCGATGCTGGGCTGCTCCGCCGCATACCACCTCCGGCGCTCCTCGGAGCGGCGAGACCTTTTGCGCCGGCTGGATCATGCGGCGATATTCGTGATGATCGCCGGCACTTATACCCCATTTACGGTGTGTATTTTGGGCGGTTCATCCGCGGTGTGGATGACCGGCTCGATGTGGCTCGCCGCGCTGGTGGGCGTCGCCGTCAAATTAGCCTATCCACGTCGATACGAGTGGGCTTCAACTGCAGTCTATTTGGTCATGGGCTGGGCTGTGATTATCTTCATGCGGACCTTGCTGGCGGCTCTCGATCAACCAATCCTCATCCTTCTTGTGTCCGGAGGGGTGATCTACACAATTGGCGCCTGTATCCATCGCTGGCGCCGGCTCCCGTTCCACGATGCCATCTGGCATAGCTCGTTGCTTAGCGCTGCCGGTCTTCACTACGCAGCAATCTTGTACGGCGTTGTCTTGGCCGCCCGGTCGTCTTGACACTCGGCCCATCTCCCAAACGGCGGCAGTTCGGCGTTGTGGCCAGCCAGCGTTTTCCGTCGTCGTTGAGAGGCCGTCTCGAAACTCGCCGAAGCGCCGGTAATCACCACCTTACGCCAGTTCGTCGAGCAGCGCCTTGGCCTCTTCCAGATCGGCGGTGTCGAACCCCTCGGTGAACCAGCCATAGACCGGCGCGAGGAGATCGCGGGCTTCGGCGCGGCGACCCTGGTTGCGGCGGAGCCGGGCGAGGCTCACGGCTGCGCGCAGTTCCCACATTCGCGCCTGTTGACCACGCGCAACCGTCAAAGCCCGCAGTAGTGCCGTCTCCGCCTGATCCGTCTTGCCCAGGCTTATCGATAGCTCGCCGCGAAGACGATGAAGCTCGGCCTCGAACAGCCGCTCCCCGGTCTTCTCCAGCGTCGAAATGGCCTCTTCGATCAGGGTAATCCCCGCGTCCGCTTGGCCGAGGCTCGCGCGAGCGGCGGCGAGATGGCCCAGATGAAGCGGTCGCAGTATTTTGATGGTATGCACCTCCACCATGGTGCCGTGCATGACCGCGATTCCGCGCTCCGTATCGCCGCCGCGCGCCGCCGCGATGCCTTGGCAGAACCGGGTCCACAGCTCGTAGGCCTTGACGCCGTGCTCGACGCAATAGGTCACGACCTCGTCGAAGTGCGCCTCGAGCCGATCTCGGTCGGCACCGAATGCGGCCGCCAGAAAAGCGTCCACGAACGATACGAAGGCGATCAACGGAACGTGCCCGGTGTCCCGCGCACGCTGGACGGATTGTTTGGCGGTGGCAGTGGCCTGGGCGGCGTAACCGAGCGGCCAGAGCGTCCAGGCGAGATACGAGAGCGCGGAGATATCATGGTTTTGCAAGTCACGCGCAACGGCGCTGCCCGCGCCGGCAGCGGCGCTGAGCTGGAGCGTCCGCTCCAGGTGGTACCGCGCCTCGATGAACGTGCCCGTCGCCCAGAGGGTGTCGCCCATGATATAGTTCGCAAGCACTCCCGCCCCGTCGTTGTGTTGGTGCCGTGCCGCGAGGTCCAGGCATTGCTGAGCCACTTCTCGCGCCTCGACATGCTCGGCACGGACGTAGTGAACCCCCCACAGACCGTAGAGCACGGTCATCTGCTCCGTCACGGTCGTACTGTCGTTGAGGAGTCTGCGCGCGCGCGTGAAGACCTGCAGGGTTTCCGGCGCCGCCATCCCTTTTACGATCCGGATGAACCGGCCGAGAGCCAAATGCAGGTCGAGCTCCCTCCGGTCGCGTGCGGGCGTGGCCGGCAGCGAGCGGGTCAGCTCGATGCCGTGCGTCAGGTGTTGGACCGCCTCGACCATGGCCGAGCGCCGAAGCGCTCGCTCGCCAGCCTGGTGCCAATAATCGATAGCGATATCAAGGAGGCCAGTCCGCGTATAGTGATGCGCCAGGGTTTCCGGCTCGGTGACCGCGATTTCGGGGAACTGCTCCTTCAGCATGTTCCCGATCCGGCCATGGAGAGCCTGGCGTTGGCCGCGCAACAGGGTACTGTAAGCAGTGTCTTGGATCAGGGCGTGCTTGAACACGAAAGTGGCTTGCAGCGAGGTGCCGCGGCGAAATATGAGCCCGGCGCCGGCCAGCTGATCGAGCGCATCCCTGAGTTCGCCGTCCGACCGCCCGGTTACCGCGGCCAGCTTTTCGTACGAAAATTCTCGGCCGAGCGCCGCCCCGATTTGCGCCACCTCCCGGACGGGGGCGAGGCGGTCGAGCCGGGCAAGCAGCGATGCATGCAGGCTCGATGGGATGGCGAATGAGGGCGACGGACCCTCGAAAAGGTAGCGTCCGTCCTGCTCGCGCAAAAGACCGCCCTCCAGGAGCGCTTTCGTCAGCTCCTCGGTAAACAGCGGTATGCCGTCCGCGCGTTCGACGATTTGAACGAGGATCTCGGCCGACAACGTCTTGCCGCCAGCGACCCGTTCGGCCAGCGCTGCGGTCTCACGCTGGCCGAGCCGGCCCAGCGTCAGAAGCGTCACATGGGCTTCGACGGTCCAATGCGGTTGGAACTCCGGGCGGAACGTTATCACGACCAGAACCGGCAAGCGCGGCACCCACTCCAGGATGACGTCCAGGAGCTCCAGCGAGGTTGAATCGCACCAGTGCACATCCTCGAAAACCACCAGCACCCGCTGTGCGCGGGCAAGACCCTCGAACTGCCGAACCAGAATTGCGAATGTATCCTCGCGCTGGCGCCGGGGGTCGGACGGGAGCGGCGGATACCGACCATCGTTCGGGACGGCCAGGAGGTCGGCGATTAGGGCAGCCGCGTACGGCGAGGTCTCGCCCGCTTGTGACAGCAGCGTCTCGAGCTTGTTGAGCTTGGTTCCCGGCGCGTCCTCGCGGGCGAAGCCGGCAGCCCTTTCGACCTGGGCAATGACCGGATGGAGCGGGCTGTCGGCATGATGCGGCGAACCGAAATAGCGCAGCCTCGTGTAAGGCTCCCCGCCGAGCCGCTCCTGCAATGCCGCGACGATGCGCGATTTTCCGATACCCGCCTCTCCGGAAACGAGCACGATTTGGCCATCACCTTCCTTGGCGCGCGCCCACCGACGCAGCAGCAGCTCGATCTCCTCCTCCCGGCCGACGAGCGGTGTCAGCGAAGCGGCATGGAACGCCTCGAAGCGGCTCTCGACAATGCTCGAGCGCAGCACCTGCCAAGCCTGCACCGGTCCGGCAAAGCCCTTCACTTCGACGGCGCCGAGATTGCGATATTCGAAGAGATCCCCGAGCAGCCGTCGCGTGCCCGCGGTGACGATGACGGCGTCGGGCTGGGCCAACGCCTGCAGCCGGGCAGCGAGATTGGGCGTCTCGCCGACGACCGACCGCTCCTGCGCCGAGCCTTCACCGATCAAATCGCCGACGACCACCAACCCTGTGGCGATGCCGACCCGCACCTGCAAAGGTGCCTCCGTCGCACTGTCGAGCCGTGCTAACGCCTCGACCAGCGCGAGCCCGGCGCGCACCGCGCGCTCGGCGTCGTGCTCGTCGGCGCGCGGATAGCCGAAATAGGCGAGCACGCCGTCGCCCATATACTTGGCGACAAACCCGCCGGCGCGCTCGATGACCGCGGCGCAGCAACGATGATAGGCGCCGATGACCGCCCGCAGATCCTCCGGGTCGAGCCGCGCCGACAATGCCGTCGAGCCAACCAGATCGCAGAACATCACCGTCAGCTGCCGCCGCTCGACCTCGCCGGCCCCGACACCAGCATTTTGCCCTGGTTGCACAAGCTCGGTCGACGCGATCGGCGTGCCGGGGCTCGGCAGATCCGGTCGCAACGCGGCGATCGCGGCCAGCAGCTTGCGCCGATGGCCGACAAGATTGACGCCCAGATCCTTGAGGTCGTCGGCCGTCAGCTCGCGCAGGACCTCGGCATCGATCGCGTTATCGTGGAATGCCGAGGCATATTGTTCGAGCCCCAGCCCTCGCAGCCAATCGGTGATATCGATCGACATTGTCGGGGTTTGCGATCACCAGCCGAGGCGTCGCCGCCCGGGGCTATCCCGCGCGGTCATTCCCGGTATCAACGCGGTCGAAGGCAGTCCGGAGGGCACAATGCGGACTCCAATCACCCGGCGGCAGCATAGCCGGGAACACCAACGTTACGGAAACGATCCGACCGACGCCGAGCGTGCGATGATCGCGCCTTTGCTGCCGCCGGCGGGGAAGACTGGTCGGCCGCGGCGCTGGCCCATGCGCGATATCATCAACGCCATTCTCTATGTGCTGCGCTCGGGTTGCCCATGGCGCATGGTACCGGACAGCTTTGCTCCGCGCTCGACGGTTTGCCGCTGGGTTCATCCGGCTACGGGATCAGAGCGTGTTCGAAACGATCAACCATCATCTTCTAATCCGCGATCGGGGCGGCTGTACTCGACAGCCAGGGTGTCAAGACCACCGAGCCCGGCGGGCCTCGCGGCGGCGCCTGTCCTCGGGCGTGGCGACGCCGCGACCCGGGGGATGCCGGCAAGAAGGTGAAGCGCCGCAAACGTCGTGCTCTCGTCGATACCGATGGGCGGGCACTTGTGCTCCAGGCCCATGCTGCTTCGATCCAGGATCGCGACGGCGCCTTGCCGCTGCTCGAGGCCTCGCGTCAAGCCTTCCCGTTCATCGAATGCGCCTTCGCGGACAGCGCCGACGCAGCAGACTGGGGTTTGCACGTAACCCGCATTGCCATCGAGATCGTCCGCAAGCATCCGGATCAAATCGGCTTCGCCGTCCATCCCCGCCGGTGGGCGGTCGAGCGCTTCTTCGCGCGGATTAACCGCAATCGTCGGCTCGCCAAGGACTTCGAAGCCAGCATTGCTTCGAGCGAGGCCTTCCTCTACGCCGCTTCAGTGATGCTCCTCGCCCGCCGATTAGCAGCCGAGTTGCATCGGCGCAATCGCCGCCGCCCGTGCTACGATGAGCGCTGCATCGACTGGTCATTTAGGAGTAATAGGGAACATGCCCGAGTTCTCAAATTGATGATCCCCGCCGGCGGCGGCAACTCGCCGAGTTGTCGAGGGTTATGAGCGGGTAGCCTAGTGCCTGTCGTCAATTGAGCGGACGCCCCGTTCCGATTACATCCGATTACCGTCTTGTCCGGCCTTGGGCCGGGCATCCACGAGAGCCCGCGAAGGCCTGTGCCATTTCTCGTGGATGGCCGGGCCGAGCCCGGCCAAGGCGTTGATATATATGAGCCAGCGCCGCTGATTGACGACACGCCCTAGCACGCGGAGGCGCGTCGTCATGCCTCCGGGGGAATCACCTGAGGTCCGCTGACGGCGCGAATGCGTATGATAACTCTCAGTCCTGTATTCTTGCTCGGCGGTTTACGGTCTTGAATATCGACCAATAGAAGGACCCGCCCGCCGAGGCCTCCGCGGCGCGCCGCCGGCCATGGCAGCGGCTAGTCCGGCCAGCGTTGGTGCAGCCAGAGCCATTGCTCGGGGCGGTCACGGATCCACGCCTCCAAGGTCGCATTGACCCGGGCCATCAGCGCTGCGGCGTCAGCATGAGGCTCGCCGCTGCGTGGCAAGGGCAGCGGCGGAAAGACCGTGACGCGGAAGCGGGCGCCATCCAGTCGCTCAACCCGGAGCGGCAGCACGTCGCAGTCGAAGCGTAGCGCGAGAACGGCGAGGGCAGGCGCGGTCATCGCCGGGCGGCCAAAGAACGGCACCGGGATGCCGTCATTCATTTTCTGATCCGCAAGCATGCCCAGATGCGTGCCGCGGCGCAGCGCCGCAATCGCGCGACGTGCGGCTATTGCGCCTTTCGGAATGAATTCGCCGCGATCGCCGCGGAACCGCGCGATCATGCGGTCGATCAGCGGATTGTTGAGAGCGCGGTAGATTTGGGCGACTGTGATTCCGTGCTGCGCCCCGGCAAGCATGCCGATCTCCCAATTGGCGATATGGCCGGAGAAGACAATCATCCGCCGCCCGGCGGCGACCGCGCGATCGACATGTTCGAAGCCATGGGTCTCGACGCGCCCGCCCGGTTCAAAGACGTATATTTTCCGCAGGTGCGGGTATTCGGCCGCGACGCGACCGAGATTGCTCCACATTCTGCCGATGAGGTCCGCGATCTCGGTCTCGGAAAGTTCGGGAAAGGCGGAGCGGATGTTGCACCGAGCATGCCTGGAAACGCCGAGAAAGGGGCCAATGCAGCGCCCCAGCGCACCGCCGACGGCGGAAGCGCAGTCGAGCGGGAAAAGCTTGAACACGCCGAAAAAAAATGCCGCTCCCCAGGCCTCCAGACGATCGGCCAGCCGGGGTGCCCTGGCGGAAAAGCTAGGGGTCAGGATCATCGCCGTGGCCGATACCACAACGGGGGCGACAAGCCCAGCAAGCTCCGCGGGATCGGGTCCAGGCCCATCCGCGCTGCGGCGTCAGCATGAGGCTTGCCTCAACCCGGAGCGGTAGCACATCGCAGTCGAAGCGGAGCGCGAGAACGGCGAGGGCAGGCGCGGTCACCGGGATGCCGTCATTCATTTTCTGATCCGCAAGTAAGCCAAGATGCGTGCCGCGGCGCAGCGCCGCAATCGCGCGATGTGCGGTCCAGCAGGGCCGACAACGCCTCTCCGCTCAGCGGCCGCGCGACGGGATCGGGGGATGCGCCGCTTGGGATTGCGAATACCGCGCGGACGACCGTATGGGTTGCCGGAGCTTCCCTTGGTGAAACATCCGCGCGCATCGCGCGCGGGGCTGGAAGCGCTCTGTGAGCGTCGGCGTGACAGGCTTAGTTGCGATATTGACAAATGCGCGCGTTGCCGATATGTTCACGCCACAAGGCTGATCGGGAGAGCAATCGATGGATGGAACATCCGTATTGAACCGGGAGGCCGCGTCGGTGGTCGACATCACCGGAGAAATGATCGAAGCTGGACGAGAAGCTTACGCCTCATATTTCCTCGATTTGCGCCACGATGAGGACGGCATCGTATCTCGTAAGATGGTCAGCGAGGTCTCCGCTGCCATGGAGAAATTCTGGAAAGTATCTCCTTCGCCAAGGCGTCGAACTCGTTCACTGTGGACAATAGTTGGATGGTCGGTGAATTTTTCGCCGGCATCTTTATACCAAGTAGCCTCGTCACTCGCGAGCCTGCTCCTCCTGGAACTGCGAACCGCAAGGACGGCATTGATGGCGCCGGTGCCCCGTGCCTGCCGCCACAACTCGAAGCCGAAGAACCGCCGGTCCGCCAGGCACAGCATGCCCGTGCACACGCGTGCGCAAGCCGCCGAGTACGGTCTTCGCAACGTCGCTGACAAAGTGAGCCGAAAGCCCCACGCATAGGGATCAGTGTCGTCCAGATAAAGCGTTTCATGTGCTGCCTCGCACCGTTTTCACGACTTCTCGGTAGGAGCCTGGACCTTGTATTTGCTCGAGGCGCGAAGTTTTCTGCTTTTCCACCACTCGTATTCAAATCTCTGATTTCTTGCGCCGGCGCGATTTTCTGAAAAGTGAATAAATCCGCCCCGTGCGCCGCCCGCTGCAACTTCGCTAACAGCAAAAGGTACGGTCATGGCGTTCTGAAACTTCACTACTGACGATTGAGAAAGGACGTTATCATGCGTGAGATGAGAACGCAAGGGCAGGGGGTTCCTCACCACTCTGAGATTTGCCTCAAGATCTGCACGAGCGCTGCGGCCGTCATTAGACCCGCCAGGAGAAACGCCCAGAGAGTTGTGTTGCGCATAACGTTCGCTCCCGTCACGACGTCGCGATCGGCGCCGCAATGCGATTCGAGCGCAAGTTTCAAGTGTTTCAAGTATCAGGCCATTTCGACAACCGATTGATTTTTTCGTTAACCCTCGGCCGGATGTACTCGTATCCCGAGCTCCGCCACCCGGAGCTGACGTATCGTCCTTCCCTATTTTTCCGATCACCGCGCCCCAATCCAGGTTAAGGATAAGGAACGCCAAACGGACTAACGGGGCTGTACGTAGTTCCCGTGAATGGATTTACAATTGAGCCCGGAGAGTTTACAACTGGAGATGGCGAGAACGGAACTTCTGCCGGTTCGTAGGGAGGTAATGTTGAGAAATAATTATATATAGAATTAGCATTACTTATCGCGTTGCACGCTGCAGCGAGAGGGTTCTGTTTAAATGGGTTTGACGGTGTGGAGGGACCCTTGGTTCCCCCGAATATGATACTGCCTGCGCAATATATCACTGACTCTTGGCACCCTAATGTAGGGTCAGTTGCACAAGCGAATGCTGCGGAGCAAATTTGTGGGTAGGTTTCACAAAGCAGCCACAAATATTCTGCGCACTGCGCGACAAATAGACCCTTTAGATCGCCGTATTTCTGCGGACTTGCAGACACATACGAATATGTGTTCAACCCGCCCCTGAGGCCAATCGGGTCACTTTGGACATAGCGCCCCACGCTCGGATCGTAATCTCGCAAGCTGTTGTAATGAAGATCGGTTTCCTGATCATAATACTGGCCTGGAAAGCGAAGGTTGTAGGTGATGCTGCCGGTTGGCGCTCCGTTGCCGAACGGGTCGTGCTCCCAATGCCAGATTGTGTTGCCCGTGGCGTCGGCGATTTGGTGCTGCCCGCCGAGCTGATCGGGAGCTACGTAATAAGGCGCTTGGCCGGGGATCAGGACGGCGACCGGCAGCCCTTGCCCCGGACCCGACGCAGGGTCCCCGAGCCAGACGGTCTCCTCGATCGCCTTGCCATTGGAGTCATATTCGCCGAGCAGATGGCCCGCCGGATCGTAGACGAATTCCTCTTTGCCGCCGGGGAATGATGAGGCGCCATAGCCGCTGCGGCCGACCCGCTCGCCGAGCCCGTCATTGGTGTAGGTGGTCGCGAGCGCGCCGGTCTTGGCCCGAACCAGACGGCCGCTCGCGTCATAGGTATAGCCGAACACGGTCAACGGCTGACTGTCGGTAATGGCGTTGCCGTCGGCGTCGTAGCTGATGGTTCGCGTGCCGGCGCCGTTGCTGCCTAGCAGCCTATTGCTCGTCGCGCTGACGTTGTAGGTGGTCGTCGTCGATCCGCCGGCGAGGCTCGTCCGGTTGCCGTTTGTGTCGTAGGCGTAAGTCAGCGCCGTTGACCCACTGGTGTAGCCGGTCAATCGATTGAGCGCGTCATAGGCGAAGCTTTTGGCCGAAATGCCGGTTTCGCTGATGCCAGTGATGCGGCTGGCGGCATCGTAGGCGAGCGCCATCGTGCCGTTGCCGAGCCCGATGCCGGTGATTCGGCCGTCCTGGTCGAAAGTCCGGGTGTAGGCGGCGCCGTTGCCCTCGGTCCAGCTGGAGACGGGGCCGAACGGCTGATAGGTGACGCCGCTGATCAAGGCCTTGCCGCCCGAGCTCAAACCGCTGACCCTGCCGGCGTCGTCGTAGGCGACCTTGATCGCCGAGCCAGACGGATAGGTGATACCCACGAGCCGTCCGGCCACGTCGTAGGTCATCGCGGTCGTGAAGGTCTTGCCGGCCGTGGTCTGGCTTTTGGCCAGCACATGGCCGAACTGGTCGTAAGTCCAACTCGTATTGCCGCTGCGGTCGGTCATTTTGGTCAAATGGCCGATGCCGTGCTGACCCTGATCGTATTGCCAAGTGACCTTCTTCCCGTCGGCGTAAGTCGCCCGGATCGGCCGGTTGATCGCGTCGTATTTGTAACTCGTCGTCAGCCCGCGCGCATCTATAGAGGTCAGAGCGTTGCCGGCAGCGTCGAAGGTCCGCGCGGTACTGCCGCTATCCGGGCTTGAAACCGCGGTTTGGTCATCGAGCCCGTTCCAGGTGTAACTCGTCTGGAGACTCCGCGGATCGGTGACGCCGGTCAGATGGTCGAGCGGGTCGTAGGCGTAGGCAGTCGCACCGCCGTTCGGGTCGGTGGCCTGGATCAGCCGGTTGAGAGGATCATATCCGAAACTGCTCATGTGGTTCAGCGGATCGGTCAGCGCGGTCAAGTTGCCGTTGGGGTCGTAGCCAAAGTTCGTCGTCTGCCCTTGTGCGCCAATCGTCTGCGCCAAACGGTTTGCCGTATCGTAGGTGTAGGAGCCTATTTGGCCGAGATTGTTGCTGGGACCGAAGACCTGGATCTTGGTGACGTTGCTGGCGGGATCGTAGGTATAGGCGATCCTGTCGCCGACTGCGTCGCCGACTGCGATCAGCCGATGCGCCGGATCATAGGTGTAGGTGAAATAGGATCCGTCCGGCTGCGTCACCTTGATGAGTTGTCCGACCGGATCGTAAACGTAGGTTGTGATTTCGCCGCCGAAATTCTTCGATGTAATCTCTCCCCGGAAATTATAGGTCCATTTCGTGACCAGCCCGTTCGGATCGGTCATGCCGAGCGGCCGGCCATCTGCATCGTAGCTCGTGTAGCTTGTGACGTGGCCGAGTGCGTCGGTAATCGTCGCGACGTCGCCGGTGACGTCATAGGTATAGGTTGTGACGTTGCCGACCGGATCCGTGGCGGTGAGTACCTGGCCCGCGCCGTTGTAGGTATAGGTCCAGCTGCGGCTCAGCGATCCGGCGGTGACCGTCTTGTTCAGCAGGTTGCCCTTTGCATCATAGCTGAAGCTCGTGACCCGGCCCGGCTCGGTGATGCTTGTCGGCAGGTGGTAATTCGACAGCCAGGTTGTCGTTATCGTGCGCGCGGTCGGCTTGTTGTAAGCTTCCGTGCGCGAGGTCTGCTCGCCGGCCGAATTGTGCGTGTAACTCGCGACGTTACCGTCGTAATCGGCGCGACCGCTGACGAAGCCGTTGCCGTCATAACTGAATGCTTCCCCGCCGGCCGCCGGGTAGGGTGCGCCCGTGAGCGCCGACGGCTTGACAACACCGAACTGGGTTTGCAACAGGTAGCTGTGGGTGTTGCCGTCGGCATCGGTGACCGATGTCGTGCCGTCGGCGTTGTAAGCCAGGGTCGTCAGGTCGGCCCCACGGGCATGCCGGCTCGAAACGGTCCTCCCCTTTCCGTCATAACCCCAACCCGCGTAGGCGCTGCCGTTCTCGTCGACAATCCCGGTCAGGGCGTGCGGAAACTTCGCGTTGCCATAGACATATTTGCGGGTGCTGCCGTCCGCGTTGGTAACCGAAACAAGATTGTCGTCGGCGTCATAGGCATAGGCGTAGACCTCGCCGGTCGGCACCGTCATCTTGGCGACGCGGCCGTTATTGTGGTTCGCAAATCTCAACGTATCGCCGAACGCGCCGGTGACGGTGGTCAGGTGGCCGCTGGCGTCATAGGCAAGCTTTGTGGTGAGGCCGGCGCGGGTGGTGATCGCCGACAGCTTGCCGTCGAGCATGTAAGTCTCGGTCGTATCGTCGGCGGTCACGACCTGCCAACCGCTCTGCTTCTTGTTCGAATTGAGTAACTCCGTCAGCCGGCTGGTCACATCGGGGCTGGCCTGCCAGGTACCCGCCATCAGCGTAAAGGTGTCGGCGTGACCGTCGGCGCGCGTTACGAACACGGTCGTCGACGAGACCGGGTCCAGAACGCGCTGCCAGGTTCCGCGCCAGCCCGTTCCGAACCCTGAACTGGTCGTATCTTGGCTGTTGTAGTAGCGCGTCAGCTCGAGACCGGTGATAGGAGCGGCGATGAAATCCCTCTCCACCTGAAACTTGTTGCCGGTTGCGGCATTGATCGGGTCACCGCAGGAGGTATCCGGCGTCGGCTCGGATCCGCCCGCCGGGGTGCATCCGGCGTTCGGGTTGGCGGGCAAGCTCGGCGGTGACGAGCCGCCTAGATTGTTGGGCGGGCTCACCGACGGCGGCGGTCCGTTGACACCATTATAAAAATAAGTACCAGACGGAGCCGGCCCGTTATATAAGCCAGCCTCGTAAGATGTCGTAGCGTAATATTGTACTATGTGACCGTCACAATAAACCGGTGCTAATGGCCCTTCACTCGGAAGACTGTCCGATACGTATATCGATTTTAGAGTTGTTGTGAACACCTCGCCATCAGTGCGGCCAGGGGTCGGGTCCGGACACCCATTTTGGCCTTGAACCACATTTTCATACCAGGGGAAGATAGAATTCGGCAGAGGAGTTGGTGGTACGAGGTATTGTACAGGCTCGAAGACCCACCCTGAAAAATTTTCGGAAAACGTAAATATTGTATACATCTGCTGTGCGGTGCTGGTATCTGAGCAGATCAGGCTGACGGCGAATATAAGAAAATTGACCAAAAATTTTTTCATGCTAACTACCGCATGCCGGACGGGATTGTTAGCCTCGTCTCGTTGGCTTCCGTTGATGCTGGATCGGGCGAAAATCGGACGTCGCGAGGCTGCGAGCGATTGGTCCGTGCCATGCGAACGTCCTTGCATCGCCTCACTCCCCCATGTGCATCCAAAAACGACCCAGGACCTGGGTGCCGCAGCCATATTTTTCGTCGATTTTGGGAAAAAATCTGAGCTGTTCAACAGGAAAAAGCAAAGCTGATTAAACGCAATCGCTTGCGCACCACTAAACTTGGGCAGCCTGAAAAATTCAGGCTGCCGTGGCGGGGCCTCGCGCCGTCAGGGCCTCGTAACGGCGCGAGGGCAAAGGCTGGGGTCAGACTACTTGGCGAGTTGGTTTGCCGCCTCAGCCTCAACCGATCGCCGCGGCGGCTCAGTCGTCGGCCGCCTCGCGTACCGGCTCGGCCGAAGCCGGTTCGAGATCGCCGATCGCGATCGTCGAGCGCAACACCGCCTTGCGCCCGTCGTCGTAGGTGATCTGGGCGCTGACCTCGACCTCGGGGGCGCCGCGGTAAAAGGCCTCGACGATCGCGGCGTATTTCTCGGCGACGAAGCGGCGGCGGATCTTGCGGGTGCGGGTGATCTCGTCGTCGTCGGGGTCGAATTCCTTGTTCAGCACCAGGAAGCGGCGCACCCGGATCGCGGCCGGGAGACCCGCATTGCATTTCTCGATCTCGCCGCGAACGAGCTCGCGCACCTCGGCGCGGGCGCACAAATCCTGGAACGAGGTGTAGGCGAGGTTCTTTCGTTCGGCCCAGTTGCCGACCGTCGCGGCGTCGATCGCGATGATGGCGGAGACGAACGGCCGGCCGTCGCCGAACACCACCGCCTCGCCGATATAGGGACTGAACTTGAGCTTGTTTTCGAGAAACTGCGGCGCCAGCGCCGTGCCGTCGGCGAGCTTGCCGACATCGCCCGCGCGATCGACGATGACGAGATGGCCGCGCCCATCGACAAACCCGGCATCGCCGGTCTTGAGCCAGCCATCCTCGCCGAGCGCCCCGCGCGTCGCCTCGGGCTCTTTGTGATAGCCCTGAAACACGCCGCCGCAGCGGACCAGCACTTCGCCGGTTTCGTCGACGCGGAGCTCGGCGCCGGGGATCATCCGCCCGACGGTTTCGGGGTCGGCCTCGCCATCCGGCTGCACCGCGCACAAGCCGGACAGTTCGGTCGCGCCATAGACCTGCTTCAGATTGACGCCGATCGCGCGGAAGAAGCGGAAGGTATCGGCGCCGAGCGGCGCGCCGCCGGTATAGGCGACGCGGGTGCGCGCGAGCCCGAGCCGATCGCGCATCGGGGCGTAGACCAGAAATTCGCCGCACGGGCGCAACAGGCGCAACGCCACCGGCGTCGGCCGGCCGGCCGCAAGGCAGCTTTCGGCGCGCTCGGCGACGCCACGGAAAAAGTCGAAGACCCGGCGTTTCAGCGGGCTCGCGTCGGCGGCCATGACCAGCACCCGGGCCAGCGCGTTCTCCCAGAGGCGCGGCGGCGCCAGCGCGATCGTCGGACCGAGCTCGCGCGTATCGCGCTCGAGCGTCTCCGGCTTTTCCGGAAAGTTGATCGTAAAGCCGGCCTGCATATGCAGCGCCAGCGAAAACAGCGAGTTGCCGATCCAGGCCATCGGCAGAAAGGCGATGTGCTCCTCGTTCGGCCGCAGCCCCTCGGACGCCGCGACGCTTGCCGCCGGGATCAACAGATTGGCGTGCGACAGCATCACGCCTTTCGGCCGCGAGGTGGTGCCCGAGGTGTAGGAGAACAGCGTCAAATCGTCGGGGTCGCCGGCCGCGACCGCGGCCGCGACATAGTCCGGATGCGCGGCGCCGAACGCGCGCCCCGCCGCCTGCACCGCCTCGAACGACTGCAACAGCGGATGGCGATAATTCCGCAGCCCGCCCGGGTCGTCATAGACGATCCGTCGCAGGTGCGGCAGCCGGTCCTTCAGCGACAGGATCTTGTCGACCTGTTCCTGGTTCTCGGCGACGACGACCGAGATTTCGGCATGGTCGAGCACATAGGCGAGCTCGCCGGCGATCGCGTCCTGGTAGACCGGCACGGCGATGCCGCCCAGGCTCATCGCCGCAAGCTGCGCGAAATAGAGCCGCGGCCGGTTCTCGCCGATCACCGACAGTTTATCGCCGCGTCCGAAGCCCCCGGCGGCAAGGCCGAGCGCGAAATCGTGCACCTCCTGCCAATAGCGCCGCCAGCTGTAGGGCTGCCAGATGCCGCGGTCCTTCTCGCGCATCGCCGGTCGGTCCGGCGTCCGCTCGGCCCGTTGACGCAACAGCTGCGGCAGCGTCGAGCCGCCATTCACGGCGCACCCTCGGCGGCCCGGGTCGCTGCTCACCTCGGCGAATGACATAAGCTCCGGCTCCCTGCCCAACGGGCGGCTGTGCGCCCCCATTAATTGGGGTCATCGGCGGCCGGCATCATGCGGCGGATATGGCCGGGGCACAACAAGGCGGTGATCAGAAGCGCGATTTCTGGCGTCGTCGCGACCGAGGGTATACACCCTTGCGGCGGCAGGGAGAGCCGGAATGGAACAAGCTTTCTACCACCCGGACGAAATCCGCGGTGCAGCCGAACGCGAGGCGGCGCTGATGGCGGCGCTGGCGGGAATTGTCGCTGCCGCGCAACGCTCCGCACCCGCCTATGGCGAGCGGCTCGCCCGGATCCGCCCGGAAGAGATTACCAGTCGCCAAGCGCTTGCCCGGCTGCCGCTGACCCGCAAATCCGAATTGACCGAGTTGCAGCGGCGGAACCCGCCCTTCGGCGGCTTCACGACGGTGCCGATCGGCGCCGCGGCGCGGGTCTTCGCCTCGCCCGGTCCGATCTACGAGATCGAGGCGCGCCGGCCCGATTTCTTTCGCATGGCCCGCGCCCTCTATGCCGCCGGTTTCCGCGCCGGCGACCTGATCCACAATACCTTTTCGTATCACCTGACGCCGGCCGGGGCGATGCTCGAAAGCGCGGCGCAGGCGCTCGGCTGCACCGTCATCCCGGCCGGCACCGGCCAGACCGAACAGCAGCTCAGGACCATTGCCGATTTGAAGCCCGTGGCTTATGTCGGCACCCCATCCTTTCTGAAGATCCTGATCGACCGCGCGGCCGAAACCGGCAGCGACATCGGCTCGCTGGGGAAAGCGCTGGTCGGGGCCGAGGCCTTTCCCGCAGCCCTGCGCACCGAGTTTCGCGAGCGCGGGATCAACGCCTTGCAATGCTACGGCACCGCCGATCTCGGCCTCGTCGCCTATGAGACGATGGCGGCGGACGGCAGGCTTTGCGACGGCATGGTGGTCGACGAGGGGGTCATCCTCGAAATCGTGATGCCCGACAGCGGCGCGCCGGTCGCCGCCGGGGAAGTCGGCGAGGTCGTGGTCACGACATTGACCCCGGAATACCCGCTGATCCGGTTTGCCACCGGCGATTTGTCGGCGCTGCTCGTCGCGCCGAGCCCGTGCGGGCGCACCAACCAGCGGATCAGAGGCTGGCTCGGCCGCGCCGACCAGTCCGCCAAGGTCCGCGGCATGTTCGTCCACCCGAACCAGATCGGCGAGATCGCCAGACGCCATCCCGCCATGCGCCGCGCGCGCCTCGTCATCGAGCGGCCGGCGAGTGCCGATCAAATGACCCTGATGATCGAAACCTCGGCGCCGGAGGAGGCCGAGGCCGTCGCCGCGACGGTGCAGGCCGTGACCAAATTGCGCGCCGCCGTGGCTTGCGTTGCCTGGGATAGCCTGCCGCAGGACGGCAAGGTCATCGAGGACCGCCGGCCGCTCGGATAGCGGCCCCGGCTCGGGGCGCGCGGCGGCAATCCCACTCCTAGATGCCGAGCGGCCCCTCGTACCCTTCTCCACGAGGCAAGCGCCGGCCGCGTCGCCATCCGGACACCGTGTCGAGCTCGAACCGATGATCGGGCAGCCCGCTGAACGCCAGCCGACCGCAACCGAACGGCAGGACCTGCCCCATAATGCCGAGCACCGGATTATGCCGCATGACCTGAGAAGAGCCCGAGAGCGCCCCCAAGCCATGCGGCGGTGCGGCATAATCAGAGCGCTTCGAGGAAAGCGAGGTCTGGACGATATCGCCCAGGCCTTGCCTCCGGAGCGGATACCCGGGATTCGTGACCCAGCCGGAGGCGATTATAGTCTGATCGAACAGCAGCCCGTATCGGCGGCGGCCTACGATTGTCGCGTTGGCGTTCGCTGCGGAGATGTCGTCATGCCGCTCGTCCGGCCGCAGATCGTATCGCCTCCTCGGTGGGCGAGGCAACTTTGGCACGTGGCAGGTAAATCTCCACGGTCGTCCCCTCGCCAACGCGGCTTCGGATGCGGACCGCTCCGCCGGATTGCCGCACGAACCCGAACACCGTAGACAGGCCTAATCCGGTGCCCTTGCCGACCCCTTTTGTTGTAAAGAAGGGTTCGAAGGCGTGCTCGATTACCTCGGGGCTCATGCCCGTTCCGGTATCGGTCATCGACACGTAAACGCAATCGTTGTCGGCAACTTCCTCCGGCATATCGTCTTCGCCGGCGGGGATGTTCGCGGTTTTGATCACGACTACCCCGCCCGAGGGCATTGCGTCGCGCGCATTGATCGCAATGTTCAGGAGCGCCGTTGCGATCTGATTGGTATCGATCAGGGTCGGCCACAGCGCGGGGGCGAGAGCGCGTCGCACTTCGACCGTCGCTCCGAGTGAGTGACGCAGGAGATCGGTCATCTCGGCGACGACGCAATTGAGATCGGCCAGCACGGGCTCGAGGCGCTGCTTCCGCGCGAAGGCAAGCAGCGCCCCCGTGAGTTTGGCGCCGCGCGACATCGCCCTTTGTGCGGTCCGCAAAAGACGCAGACTCTCCTCGTCCGATGTACGCGCCTCGAGCAGCTCCAGGGAGCCGCAGGCAACGGTCAGAAGATTGTTGAAGTCATGGGCGATCCCTCCGGTCAGCTGACCAACCGCCTCGAGCTTTTGAGCCTGGCGCAGCCTCGCTTCCGTCTCCCGACGCTCGGCCGTTTCTGCCCGCAATCGGATATTGGCCTCGTTCAACTCGAACCGAAGCCGTAGCCCCGAGGTAAATAGGCGGTTGAGGTGCGTTCCGGCGAGAGAGAGCGCCACCGCGAAAACGATGATCATCGCCGCCAGCGCCGCATCCGCGGTTGAGCCGGTCGCGAATAGCCGGAATGCCACCGGCAGGGTCGCTGAAATGAGAAACGTCAGCAGCGTCGGGAGGTGCGGCACACCGAGCACCACGCCGCCGGCACACATCCCGCCAAGCACAGAGATAAAGAAAGTCTGTCCAAACCCCGGGATCGCGGGCAACAACACCGCTCCGCCGACACCCCAGGACAGACCGAGGAGGAGGGAACCGACAGCCGCCAGGGTTCCCCAACCGCGGACGCTTGGAGCATGGAGAATGGCACGCTTATACCGTCGATAGAGCAGCCATCCGCCCACCGACACCAGCACCGCGGCGCCAAACCACAGGAACGGGAGCCTTGTAGACGAGATCGTGGCGAGTACGGCCGCAGTAATTCCCGTATTGACGATATTTACGACGACTGCGATCGGAGCGTGCCGGAAGGTGGCATCCAATAGTTCAATTCGAACGATGTCCGCGGCCTCTACCGTAGGCTCCGTGATCGGATCGTCGAGTTCATCGGGTCGGAATTCGCTGCCGGTCCAGTCGGCTGTAAACAGCCCCGCAAGACCCTGAAACAGCCGGGCAAGGCATCGTTCGACAAAGGTTGCGCCGGTCGCCACTAGGGTTCCCAACTCCTAACGGCTTAGTTAACAGGTTGGGCAGAGCAAAGGCAAGGGGTACCTTGGCCTTGTGGTCTTATACCTTGGGCCGGTTAAAAGCAGAAACAGCGCGCCCCATCGGTAACGGGGCCGACTCCCCGAAGGACTAGTCGGCGGCTCTTTCGCGCTGCGCGGTATTTACGCGGGCGAGCATCGCGGCCTCGTTGCGGTGCCGGATCTGCTCGCGCGTCCTCGCCGATCCCTGCTTCCGCGAGCGCCTCCCGGGTCCAGCCCTGCGCCTTCGCGGCATCGCCGGTCTCGTCGAACACCCTGGTGTCGAGCCAGCCGCGACCGGACCGCCGCCGCGTACGGAAAACGCCGACACCGCGCACGACGGAGCGCGGGAACCCGGCCAAATGCCAGCGAGTTGCATGCTTTTTAGGCGATGCGGGGTTTAAAATTCACGAAACTGTAACAGCCTCTACCGAAGAACGAATTTAGAGTCCGCCGCGTCAACGGTCCAGTTGTGCGACCAAAGGAAATGGGAGTTGCAAGTGGCGCGGAAAGGCACGGTATGCTTGCTCGCCGGCATCACTGCACTTGCGGGACTGCTGGCGGCGGGTCCTGTCCAGGCGCAATCGAGCGCGCAGATCGACGCGATCGAGCGCCAAATTCGGCAACTGCAGCGGGAATTGGCCCAGATGAAACGGGAGCTCGCGGCGCGCGATGCGCAGGTGCGTGCGGCCCAGGCGGAGGCGGCGCGGGCGCAACGTCGGGCCCAGCAGGCGCAGGAAGAGGTCGAGCGCATTCCGGTCAGACCCTCTCCCGCGCCGCCCCCGCCGCCGCCCCCCGGACAAATCTCCGGACTTGTGCCTGGCCAGCCCGGCGTTCCCTCGATGGCGGGACCGAGCCCGGCGCTGATTACGCAGACCGTGCCTCGCCCAGTGTTCCAGGTGGGCTGGATGACCGTTTCGCTCGGCGGCTTCGCGGCGCTTGAAAGTTATTACCGCAACCCGGAAGAGATCACGTCGACCGGAACGAATTTTTCCGGCATTCCGCTCAACAACGACGTGCGCGGGCACCAGGGCAACCTAATGTTCACCTCCCAGCAGAGCCGCGTCGCGGGGTTGGTGGAAGGCCTGCCCGATCCGGTGACGAAAGTTCTGACTTACGTCGAGGCGGATTTCCTGGGCGCCGCGCCGACCGCCAACAACAACGAAAGCAACAGCTACACGCCGCGCCTGCGCCAGTTCTTCGGCGAATATGACCGCTCCGACTGGGGCTTTCACCTGGATTTTGGCCAGATGTGGAGCATGGCCACGCTCTATAAAGTCGGGTTGATACCGCGCCAGGAAAATGTGCCGCTGACCATCGACGCACAGTACAATGTGGGCTTCACCTGGAAACGTATACCGCAAATCAGCCTTGCCCAGGAGTTCGATGACCACAAAATCTGGCTCGGCCTGTCATTGGAAAATCCCGCGACCACGTACTTTGTCGGCCCCAACGGCGCTGTCCCGCAGACGGCGGAGGTTGTGACGACCACTTTTCCGGGGGTATCGCAGCTAGATCCCAGCACGACGTACAGCAGCAACATCGCGCCGGACATGGTGCTCAAAGCGGCGTTCGATCCAGGCTATGGGCACTACGAACTCTTCGGCCTTGCCCGGATCGAGAAAGACAACGTCACACTCACGCCGTCGACGGTCAACAAGACCGCCTGGGGCGGCGGCGGCGGCGGCGGATTCATCCTGCCGCTGTTGCATAACACGGTGCAGTTGCAGGGAAGCGCGCTGTACGGCGCCGGCATCGGCTCATATGGCAGCGGCCAGTTGCCCGACGCGACGGTGGGCGTAAATGGCCAGCCGGTGCCGATACCCGCATTGCAGGCCCTGGTCGGCCTGGTCGGGCATCCAAGCCCGAATATCGACCTGTATGCCTATGTCGGCACCGAGCAGGCGTCGAAACAATCCTTTGAGGTCGCGGGCAAGGGCTTCGGCTACGGTAGCCCGCTCTATAGCAACCTGGGCTGCGGCGTGGTGCTCAGTGCGCTTTCCTGTGTCGGCAACACATCGGGCCTCACCGAAGGAACGGTTGGCCAGTGGTGGCGCTGGCTGAGCGGGCGGTGGGGCACGATGGCGCTTGGCACCCAGTATTCCTACGTGCGCAAGAGGGTCTTCACGGGCATCGGCGGCTCGCCGACGCAAAACGAGCACATCTTGATGCTCAGCCTACGCGCCTATCCGTTCCAGTAACGCACAAAGGTCTCTCACGGAAGGTCATTGCAAGCGCCTGATAGTGTTCCAAAGGTTCTGCAAAAGGGTTGAGCGCGCCGGCCGAAGGGTCGCGTTATGGCGCAGATGGTCATGGTATGCCGGTGATGTCGAAGTCTCCCACCCGTCGGAAGGGAGCACATCATGACCGAGAGGAAGGGTAAGTCCTGGACGATCGACGTAAAAGCGCTTTTGGCAGGGGAGGCGGAGTTCCTGCGGGCGCTGATGCGCACGGCCTTGCGAGAGGTCCTCGAAGTCGAGATGGCCGAGGCGCTGGGGGCCGGGAAGGGGGAGCGGACGCCGGCGCGGCTGGGCTAACGGGCGGAGGCTGATCACCCGAAACGGCAAGCGGGAGCTGCGCGTGCCGCAGGATCGGGCCGGCCGGTTCTCGACCGAGTTGTTCGAACGTTATCAGCGCTCGGGGCGGGCGCTGGTGGCGGCGCTGGCGGAAATGTGCGTGCGGGGGGTCTCGACGCGCAAGGTGAAGGC
This sequence comes from uncultured Alphaproteobacteria bacterium, assembly GCA_963772295.1. Lineage (GTDB taxonomy): Bacteria > Pseudomonadota > Alphaproteobacteria > ATCC43930 > CGMCC-115725 > AP-15. The sequence continues at coordinate 41,431 of CAVYWO010000011.1, read as the reverse complement.
GATCACCGAAAAGTTGTGCGACCACAGTTTTTCGGCCGCGTCGATCAGCGCGATCAACCGCGGCTGGACGAGGCCCTGGCGCAATTTGCCGGGCGCTCGTTGGCCGAGGCGTTTCCTTACCTGATCCTCGATGCGCGCTACGAGCGGGTGCGCGAGGCCGGGGTGATCTCGAACCGGTCGATGCCGATCGCGATCGGCATCGACTGGGACGGCCGGCGCCAGATGCTGGCGGTCGAGCTCGCCAACCGCGAGAGCCGGTCGAGCTGGCGCGATTTTCTGCTGGCGCTGAAAGGCCGCGGCCTGAACGGCGTCGAATTCGTCGTGGCCGGTCCCCGGGCTTGACCCGGGGATCACGTCGGGCTGGGGCGGCCCTGCGCGAGGTTTTGCCCGAGGCGGCCTACCAGCGATGCTATGTACACTTCCTGCGCAACGCCCTCGATTACGTGCCGCGCCGAGTTCGACAACGACTGTCTGCAGGAGCGGCGCTGGCTCTACGATCGCCGCGATCATCCGCAACGATCCGCGCAATGAGAACAAGATTGCCCGTGATGTGGCGCGGTAAACAGGCCACCAAGCCGGATAAACGTGATGATGTCGCAACTTCCAGCGGTGAGGCTGAGCACGGTCGGCAACAGCAGCGTCGTCGCCAGGGATTGATCGACCGATGGCACGAGAGGCTGGTCCACGGCTGATCCCCGTTTCGCGCTTCACCCGTCTCGCGCGGCGCGATACCGGCTCACCGCGGTGCCCCTCAGAAGCCGGGCGCGCAGGGAAGGCCGTGGAACTCGACGTTCGTGCCCTCGGGTACGGCGTTGACCACATAACCGTTCCACCGGGCAAGAAAGGCAGGTGGGCACGGTACACGCTGCACTGGCGGCGGGATGCCGCCGATTTCGTAGCCCTTGCCCATGACTGGGCCACTGGCGACGGTCATGACGCACTCCGGGTTGGCGCCGCCGAGCAAGAGATAGAGAAAGCACGCGAGCCCTGCTGCCGGCGCGGCGAGCAAGCGCGTGATGTCGACCATCGGACCGCTCCTGATGCCAAAGGCAGCTTACGGCTGCGCGCAACCGGATGCGCAACCCTCGCCGCGCCGCCTTGGCGCCGCGTCGCGGCAGGAGGGCAAATGCAGTCCCGGGCATGCAGCACAGGGCGCTCGCACCAAAAAAAGGATATTGCGCCCCGCCGATCTACTGGTATTCGCTGGTGACGTCTGGGAAGCCATTTATCGCATCTTGCCCGTTCGATACAGCTCGCGCAGTTCGCGCTTCAGCAGCTTGCCGCTCGGATTTTTCGGCAGATTGTCAACGAGGATGACGCGCTTTGGCACCTTGAAGCGAGCGAGATGCTGCCGGCAGTGGTCGATCACCGCGCCTTCGGTGAGCGATCGGCCTGGTTTGGGGACGACGAACGCCGTCACCGCTTCGATCCAGATCGGGTCTGGCAAGCCGATCACCGCCACCTCCGAAACCTCGGGCAGACGATAGATCGCTTCTTCGACTTCCCGGCTGGCGACATTCTCGCCGCCCGTCTTGATCATGTCCTTCTTGCGGTCGACGACCGTCAAATATCCCTCGTCATCGATCGTCGCGAGGTCGCCGCTGTGAAACCAGCCGCCGGCGAACGCCGCCGCCGTCTTCTCGGGATCATTGAAATAGCCTTGCAGCAGCTGCGGGGAGCGGTGAACGATCTCGCCGACTTCGCCCGGGCGGACGTCCTGCATCAGGTCGTTCACCACGCGGGTTTCGACATTGAGCGCGGGCTTGCCGGCCGATCCCGCTTTGCGCAGCTGATCTTCGGGCTTGAGCACCGCGGCGAGCGGGGCGATTTCGGTCTGCCCGTAGAGATTCCATAAACGCACCGCCGGCAGCCGCTGCTGCAGCTCGCGCAGTACCTCGATCGGCATGCTCGAGGCGCCGTAATAGCCCTTCTCGAGGGTCGACAGATCGGTGGCGGCGAACAGCGGCGATCGCAGCAATGCGATCCAGACCGACGGCGGGGCAAAAAACGACGTTATTGCGTGCTTGGGGATGAGCGGCAAAATGACATCGGGCCACGGCTGACCGATGATGACGTTGCCGGCGCCGAGGTAGATCGCGGGGCCAAAAAAAACGTCGAGCTGCGCGCAGTGGTAGAGCGGCAACGCATGCAACATGACGTCGCCGCTTGCCATCTCGCCCTCGATGATGCAGCTGACGTATTGCCAGATGATGGCCTCGTGGGTGAGCATGGCGCCCTTCGGCAGCGCTTCCGTCCCGCTCGTGTAGACGATCTGCGCCAGCGACCTGGCGTCGACGCCGATCGGCGCCGCCAATGGCGGCCCGCGGCAGAGGTCATCGAACGAGATCATCGCCCCCGGCGCCGGTGCGACCGTCTCGCCCGGCAGCCAATAGATTTCTGCAACCTTGGTGTCGCCGGCCGCCGCGGCGCGTCCGACCTCGACGAATTCCGCGCCCACAGCCAATGCGATCGCGCCGGCGCTGCGCAAAACAAAGGCGATCTCTTCGGCGTTCAGCATGAAATTTATCGGCACCAGAACCGCCCCGATGCGCGCCAGCGCGAACCGCAGGGCGGCAAAGGCGTGCGAGTTGCGCGACAGCACCGCGACCCGGTCGCCGGGACCGATTTCTTGCTCTCGCAGCCCTTGCGCCAGGCGGCTGCACAAGAGATCGAGCTCGGCGTAGGTCCAGCGAACCTCACCGCAAGCAATCGCCACCTTGTCCGGCACGCGGCGGGCGGTACGCCGCAAGAGGTCGGACAAGCTGTGCTGGTGGAGCCCTGGCATGAACGCCTGTTCTAGTCGCCCACCGGCGGTGCCGACCCGCCGAGCATGAAACTCACCGGCTGTCATCGCGAGGCGCCGACAGGCGCCGTGGCGATCTCGTCGTCGCGGAGTTGCGAGGGTCGGGATGGCTTCGCTGCGCTCGCCATGACGATGAGACTAAGCCGGTGTGACCTTGTTAATTGTTAGGTTTCGAGGACGATCTTGCCGGCGTATTGGCGCGACCGCAGCGCGGTCATCGCCGCGCCCGCCTCGGCCAGCGGAAAGACCTTCGCGACCAGCGGTTTGAGACGGCCGGCCTGCCACCAGCGCAGCAATTCGGCAAGGTTGCGGCTGATCAGCGCGGGATCGCGCTCGGCCTGCGCGCCCCAGACGACGCCGATGACCGAGATGTTCTTGACGAGGATCAGATTGGCGGGCACCGCCTGAATGCGGCCCCCGGCGAAGCCGACCACCAGCATGCGCGCCTCCCAGTTGACCGCGCGCAGCGCCTGGTCGAACGCGTCGCCGCCGACCGGATCATAGACGACGTCGGCGCCCTTGCCGTCGGTCAGAGCGCGGACGCGGTCGCGGATGCTTTCGGTTCGGTAGTCGATCAGGTCGTCGGCGCCCCGCGAGCGCGCGACCTCCAGTTTTGCCGCACCGCCCGCCGCGGCGATGACGCGCGCGCCGAGGGCCTTGCCGATCTCGACCGCGGTCAACGCGACCCCGCCCGCGGCGCCGAGCACGAGCAACGTCTCGCCCGCTTGCAAGTGCCCGCGACAGGTCAACGCGAAATGCGCGGTGCCGTAGGCGACCGGGAACGCGGCAGCGGTGACGAAATCCATCGCCGCCGGGATCGGCACCACCGCGGCGGCGTCGACCACGATTTCCTCGGCGTAGGCGCCATAGCGCAGTACCGCGAGGACGCGTCGTCCGACCGGCAGGTCGTCGTCGGCGGCGCCGGCCTCGACGATCTCGCCGGCGGCTTCGAGCCCCGGCGTAAACGGGAATGGCGGCTTTACCTGATAGCTCCCGCCAACCATCAACGTGTCGGCGAAATTGACGCCCGCCGCACGCACGCGAATGCGCACCTGGTGCGGTTGCAGCTTCGGACGCGCCGCCTCTTCGAGCCGCACCGTGTCGGGCGCGCCCCAGGCGCGACAGCGGATCGCCTTCATCGCCAGCGGCCCGCGAGCGCCGCGACTTTGCGCACCGGGGCCGCGGCCGGGCGCAGGAGGGTCAGGCGGCGGCTCTTTCGCGCTGCGCGGTATTGACCCGGGCGAGCAGCGTGGCCGCATTGCGGTGCCGGATCTGCTCGCGCGCCGCCTCGCCGATCTCCGCCTCCGCCAGCGCCTTCCGGGTCCAGTCGCAGCCGAACTCGGTGCCGTCGGTGCCGCAGAGGATGCGCTCGGCGCCGTAGGCGCGCACGCCCGCCTCGATCGCGCGCGGGCCGAACGAGTTGCAATCCACATACACCGTCGCCTTGCCGAAGCGCGCCGACGGCAACTCTTCCTCGGGCGTGTCGAGCAGGCAGCGGTGGTCCATGCGTTCGACTTCGTAAGGAATGTTGCCGCCGAGGTTGTGGACGTGGATCCTCGCCTCGGGGTAGGCCGCCAGGGTGTCGGTGAGACACAGCGTCACCATCACCGAGGACAGGCTCGCCTGCATCTCGAGCGTGCCGTTGCGGCGGCCCGCATTGTCGGCGTCGCCCGCCACCTTGGGGAACGCGTCGCCCGGCCGCGGCCCGTGGTGGATGAAGAGCACCGCGCGGTGCCGGTTCGCGACCTCCAGGAGCGGACGCATCGCTTCGGCGTCCTTCTTCGTCAGAAACGCGTTGCCCGGCAACTGCGCGCCGATCATGCCGGGCAGCCCGAGCGCCCGCTCGAACTCGGCGGCGGCAGCGGCAATATCGGTCAGCGGCACGGCCGCGTAGGCGGCAAAGCGCCCGGGATGCTTCCGGCAAATCGCGGACAGCCCGTCATTGACGATCCGGCACAGCGGCAGGGCCGCTTCCGGCGGCTCGGCCTCGATCCAACAGAACGAGCCGAGGAGGGAGAGCACGCTCGTCTCGACCCCCTGGCGGTCCATCCGCGCGAGATGGAAATCGACGTCGTCGAAGGCCGTGGCGAGCGGCTCCTCGCCCATCCGGCCGGATTTCAGCACCTCGGCGCCCTCTGGGTTGCGCGAGATGCGCGGCTCCCGCGTCCGGGCGCGCAGGGCGTCGGCGAGTTCGGCGGGCCGCCAATGGGTATGCATGTCGATCATCATCGCTCTTTTCCTCCATGGACTGACCGCCAACTTAACCCGGTGACGGCTTGCTGGTAAATTCGCTCGTCGCCGCAGAGGACGCCGCCGATGCTGATCGTCGATGCTCAAATCCATCTCTGGGAAAAAGGAACGCCCTCCGCCCACCATCGTCAGGAGCCCTATTCGGCGGAAGAGGCGATCGCCGGCATGGATGCCGCCGGCGTCGATCGCGCGCTGATCCACCCGGTGATGTGGGATCCGGACTTCGAACGAGTTGGCGCTCGAGGCGGTGCGGGCATACCCCGGCCGCTTCGCCGTCATGGGCTGGTTCTACCTCGATCAGCCGGAGAACCGTGCCCTCGTCGGGCGCTGGAAGCAGCGTCCGGGCATGCTCGGACTTCGCTTCTACTTCAACGAACGGCACCAGCAGTCCTGGGTGACCGACGGAACCCTCGACTGGCTGTGGCCCGCGGCCGAGCGCGCCGGCGTCCCGGTGGCGCTGGCCGCGGCCATGTTTTTGCCGGCGGTCGGCAAGATCGCCGAGCGCCACCCCGGCCTCAAATTGATCGTCGACCACATGGGCGTGCCCAGGGCCAGCAAGGGCGAGCAGGCCTACCGGTTCCAGCCGGAGTTGCTGGCGCTCGCCAAATACCCGAACATTGCCGTCAAGGCAACGGGTCAAGCGGGCTATGCCGAGGACCAGTATCCGTTCCGCAGCCTCCACCCGCATCTCCATCGCTGCTTCGATGCCTTCGGTCCCGAACGGATGTTCTGGGGCACCGACATCACCCGGATGCCGTGCTCCTGGCGGCAATGCGTGACCCTGTTCACCGAGGAGCTGCCGTGGCTGACGGGCCGCGATCTCGAGCTGGTCATGGGCGAGGCAGTCTGCCGGTGGCTGGGTTGGAGCCCGCGGCCGGGGACATGAAACCCCGCGTTATGATCCGCCCCGGCTCCCTGCTATGATGACCGCGAAGGAAAGGACTATGGGTGCCAATCGGAAATACGCCGTCATCGACCCCGCCACCGGCAAAGTCGACCGCCGCATCTTCAGCGAGCAGGCAATCTACGACGACGAGATGGAGCGGATCTTCGGCCGCGCCTGGCTGATGATCGGGCATGAGAGCCTGGTGCCGGGGATCGACGATTTCTTCCACACCTATATGGGCGAAGACCCGGTCATCCTGACCTGCGACGGGCAGGGCCGGCTGCACGCGCTCCTAAACATGTGCCGCCACCGCGGCAACCGCGTGGTCCGCGTCGACGACGGCAACGCCAAGCGCTTCATGTGCACCTATCACGGCTGGACCTACCGCAACGACGGTGCCCTCGACCACGTCCCCGGCGAGACCGAGGCCTATTACGACGCGCTCGACCGGTCGTCGCTCGGTCTCATCGAGGCCCGCGTCGAGACCTACGCCGGCGTCGTCTTCGCGACCTGGGCCAAGGACGCCCCGAGCCTCGAGGCCTATCTCGGCGATGCCCGCTGGTATCTCGACACCGTGTTCAATCGGCGGGACGCCGGCATGCAGGCCCTGGGCCCGATGAAATGGCTCGAACCCGTCAACTGGAAGACGCTGGTCGACAACTGCTCGGACAATTACCACGTCCCCACCAGCCATCTCGGCAGCGCCCGGGTCCAGACCCGCTGGCTCGGCCGCCCGCGGCTGTCGCACGAGGACCAGTTCGCGAGCCCCAACCGGCATGTCTTTGTCAACGGGCATTCGATCACCTTCCGCGACGCCGACGACAATACCCCGCGCTACGTGCACGGCATCACGAACGAGACGTTCCGGATGTTTCAGGACTACCATGAGGCGACGATGCCCGAGGTCGAGCGGCGGCTCGGCACATTCCGCGCGCGCCGGGTGCAGCTCGGCAACCATTCGATCTTCCCGAACGGGATCCTCGGGCTGCGGCTCGCCCTCCCGCGCGGCCCGCTCAAGACCGAGTTTTGGCACTTCGTGCTCTTGGAGCGCGACGCGCCCGAGGAGATCAAGCGCGCGATCCGCATCGGCAGCCAGGCGAACAACGGTGCGGCCGGCATGTTCGAGCAGGACGACGTCGACAACTGGCGCCAGGTGACCGCCGCGAGCGCGAGCCGCTTCGGGCGCCGGCACCCCCAGGAGCTGTCGATGGGCCTGGGGCATGCGGGGCCGCATCCGGATTACCCGGGCCTCGTCTCCGAGCGCTACATCTCCGAGAGCAATCAGCGCCTCTTCTATCGGCGCTGGGAAGAGTTCATGAACGCCGAGAGCTGGGCCGAAATCCCGCTCGACCCGATCCGGGCCCGCTTCGACGGCACCGCGACGATGCGGGGCTGACACCGGCTATCGCTGGAGGGCTAGTCGCATGCGACCGTCGCGAGGCACTCCCTCCGCCCCAAGGGGCGGAGAGGGTTTGGCGGGCGCCGTGACGAGCTGCGTCTCAACGATCAACGATTCCAGGCACTGAATACTAATGGACGGCGAACGGGTGAAGACGAAGCGCACGCGGGAAGCAGCCCGCCCAGTGGCGCTGACGACAGCGCTGACGACAGCGCTGACGGCGCAGCAGGCGCTATGGCTCGAGCTGATGGCGTTCTACATCCGGGAGGCGTGGCTGCTCGACGAGCGCAAGCTCGAGGAGTGGCTCGATCTCTTCACCGACGATATCCTTTACTTCATGCCCCGCCGCAAGAACGTCTTGCGCCGGGAACTGCACCGCGAGCTCACACCGCCCGGCGATCTGGCGATCCTCGAGGAAGACCGGCGCTATCTCGAGATGCGCGTGGCCCAACTCGACACCGGAATGGCCTGGGCCGAGGATCCCCCTTCACGTACCCGTCACCTGATCGGCAATCTCGAGGCGATACCGCTGGAGAACGGCGAGGTGCAGGCCAAGACCGCTTTTCTGGTCTACCGCTCGCATCTGGAAACGGATCATCAGCTCCTCTCCGGTTGCCGCGAGGACGTGTTGCGGAAAGCGAACGGCGCGTGGAAGGTAAGGCGGCGCACGATCGTGCTCGACGCCAACGTGCTGCTCGACAAGAACCTCAGCGTCTTCCTCTAGCCGAACCCGACAACCGGCGCCGCCAACCCGATGCGCGAGCGTGACGGCGAGACGGCAGTCGAGGGCGTGCGCTCCAGGCGCAGCCCCGCCGACAAATTGCCGCTTCCGCCAGCGACCGCACCCTCCGTTTCCGAAGGCTGGGGTGTCGGGGTGCCGCGCCTCGGTCTCTTCGCGATGTCGCTGCTTGGCTTCGCGGTCGGCGTGGTCGGGGGGGTCGGCGCGTTCCTCTTCCGCGAGCTGATTGGCCTCGTGCATAACGTGTTGTTTCTGCAGAAGCTCGCATTCGCCTACGATGCGAGCTTGTTTACTCCGGCGAGCCCGTGGGGGCCGTTCGTCATTCTGGTCCCGGTCGCCGGTGCCGTCGCCGTGACCTTTCTCGTGGCCAATTTCGCGCCGGAGGCCAAGGGACACGGCGTCCCCGAGGTCATGGACGCGATCTACTATCGGGGCGGTGTGATTCGTCCCGTCGTAGCGGTCGTCAAATCGCTGGCTTCGGCGATCGCGATCGGCAGCGGTTCCGCGGTCGGGCGCGAGGGGCCGATCATCCAGATCGGTTCCTCGTTCGGTTCGACCCTGGGCCAGCTGATCCCGATGAACCCGGCCCAGCGGATCACGCTGATCGCGGCCGGCGCCGGGGCTGGAATTGCGGCGACCTTCAACACGCCGATCGGCGGGGTTCTGTTCGCAGCCGAGCTGATGCTGCCCGAGATCAGCGTCAACACCTTCCTGCCGGTCGCGGTCGCGACCGGCACCGCGACATTCATCGGCCGATTGTTTTTCGGGCCGCAGCCGGCCTTTCATGTCCCAACCGTCGTACCGCTCCCCGAGGATCCCGGCCTGGGGGCGGCGGTCATGCTGCTCTATGTGGTCCTCGGCCTGCTGGCCGGCGTCGCCGCGGCCGGTTTCGTCCGGGGCCTGGATCTCGTCGAGGACGCGTTCGACAAGATCCCGGGCCGTTATATCAGGCACATGCTCGGCATGCTGCTGGTCGGGCTCTTGATGTATGGGCTCTACCGCGGCTTCGGTCACTATTTCGTCGAGGGCGTCGGCTATGCCACGATCCAGGCGATCCTGACCGGCGGTCTGGCGCCGACGGCAGGTTTCTTGATCCTGCTGTTCGTCTCCAAGCTCGCGGCGACGTCGATCAGCCTGGGCTCCGGCTCCTCGGGCGGCATTTTCTCGCCCGCGCTGTTTATGGGGGCGACCTTGGGCGGCGCCTTCGCCGGCCTGCTCTCGGCCGCTTTTCCGGCGTTGCCGTTGAACGTTCCGTCCTTCGCCATGGTCGGGATGGGGGCGATGGTTGGCGGCGGGACCGGCGCCGCGATGACCGCGGTCACGATGATCTTCGAGATGACCCGCGATTACGCCATCGTTCTGCCGATGATCCTCGCCGTTGCGACCGCTCTGGGCGTACGCCGGCTGTTGTCGCGCGAGAGCATTTACACGAGTAAGCTGGCACGGCGCGGCCACGACATCCCCAAGGCCCTCCACGCCAACATGTTTCTGGTGCGCCGCGCGCACGAGGTCATGCTGCGCGACTTCACCGTCGAGCCGGCCGCAACCCCGCTCGACCAATTCGTGCGACGGCCCGAGCATCAAGGTGCCATGCGCCATGTCATCGTCGCGCGGAGCGATCGGATCCTCGGGGTCGTACGCATCAATACCGGACTGCGGCTCGGCATCGCCGATAGCGAGAAAGGGGTCACGCTCGGCGATGTCGCGCAGCGGAACTTCACGCTCGTGCGCCAGGACGACGTCGCCTTTGACGTGATCCGCCGACTGTGGCGCCGGAACGCGGTCATGGCGCTCGTCATTGCCAGCGCCGAGCGCCCGCGCCTTCCGCACCCCGGCGACATTCTCGGTGTCATCACCAAGGAGCACGTCGCCGACGCGGTGGCCGGCAGCATCCAGTTTTATCCCCGTTGAAGCGGATCAAGAACTTCCGGTTCGGGAAAAGCGGAGAGCCAGTCATCGCGGGCGCGGATCGGCTGCTCCCGCGGCCTGAGCAGGAACAATGACTTGGCATGAACTCGGCGGCGAGGGTTCAATTGGGACGGGTCACTCCGGCGCGAGGCGGGCTTTCGCAAGCAGCCCAGGGTTGGCCGGATCCGACCCACACAGACCCTCAGCCTTCGCCCTGGGAATGGGTGTTCACCACCAGCCGACCTTTTGCGGCTATTCAAAACGAGCGACCGCCTCCGTGGAAAGCGGACATTCGTACCGATTTCTGGGCGATCGAAGTGGTTGGCTTGCTCACCCGCTGATGATGTTGTGCACGCGGCACGCGATCGACTATCGCTCGGCGGTGCCGCTGGAGAGCGGCCAGATGCAGGTCAGGACCGCGTTTCCAGTTTACGCTCGCCCACCGAGACGGCTCATCAGCTCCTCCCCGGTTCCAAGGGGAGCAGCGTCCCGCAACGCCTGCAGTGGGCCGCGTCGCTCTCATGCGCGAAAAGCCCGCAGGAAGAGCACCTGTGGTGCACCCTCCTGGGCCGGAACAGTACCTGAACCATCCGCACAAACAGGCTGACACCGACGATCATCATCACGATCGCGAGCAATCGTCCCGCCGTCCCGGTAAGCGTGATGTCGCCGAACCCGGTCGTGGTCAGCGTCGCGACCGTCAAATAAAGCGCATCGATATAGTTGGCGATCGCCGGGTTATGCCCATGCTGCGTTTCATAAACGACGGCCGTCATCCCGAAGAGGAAGACGAAGAGGTTGGTTCCCGCGATAATCGTATCGTAATTGCGCGCGACCAACGGGAAGTCGCGCTTCATGCGGCTGGCGATGCGATAGGAGCGAAACAAGCGAAGCACCCGGAGTGCCCGAATAAAGCCGAGACCATGCCCGCCGACCGGAGCCAGGAACGAGACGATGACCGCGACATCGGCAAGGCCGAGTGGGTGAAGCAGGTCGTGGAAAGGGCGGCGGCTCACCGATAGGCGGGCAACAAATTCGCCGAGCACGACGAGCCCGATGGCTGCATCGGCAAGTTCGAGTAAGGGGCTCCCTGCGACGAACGAGGTTACCGCCAAGAACATGATTGTCAAAAGATCGAACAGCAGGAGCCCGTAACGGAACCGCACGGCACGCGTGCTCTCACCCTCGTACAACTCCCGTAAGAGGGTACCCGTTGCCATGCCGCAGATGGGTAGCACTGGGTTCCAGCGGCGGCAAGGCCGGGTCCGGCCAGCGCGGATCGTCGTCGAAAAGAGCGCATGTTGGGCAGACGCCATCTCGGCGCCGATATCGGCCGGCTTCGTGGCGAATGCATCGCTTGTTTTGACGCTTCGCGACGGGCGCGGCCGCGTGGTCCTCGCGCGATCCGAGGCGCCCAGCTTCAGACTGGCCACGTCGATAGTCCTCGAACACGGAGCCAGCGTGACAACGCTAGGGGTTGCATGGCACTATCGTATGGCAACACCGAACCGCGAGAGGTTGCGCTACCAGGGGAAGGAAAGGCGACATGTCGCTCACAGGTCTCATCATTTTCTTGGTGATCGGTGCCATCGCCGGCTGGCTCGCCGGGCTGATCATGAAGGCCGGCTATGGCCTTATCGGTGACATCGTCGTCGGCGTCATCGGCTCGCTGATCGGCGGCTGGGTATTCGGCGTATTGGGCATCGCCGTTTATGGTTTGATCGGTTCAATCATTGCGGCCGTCGTGGGCGCGGTCATCCTCCTCGCTCTTCTCCGGCTGATCAAGCGCGCGTAGACACGAACCCGGCGGAATATTCTTCTCGCCGGCACCGCCCCGTCGGCCCGATCCGCCGGATGGGTAATTCCCGCCTATCTCGCCGCGGCCAAATCGGGAGGCGGTCGCCCGAGTGAGCAGGAGGCTGCTCGCAAAGGGACCGGGATCGATTTTCGGCCCGACATTTCCCGGAGTCCTGACGCTGCGCGGTCTGGGGTCGCCCGCCGAGGAGCCTCGAGCGCGCGAAGCGGCGAGCCCGGCTTTGGTTCGTTCGCGGATCAGCTCGCGCTCGATTTCGGCGAGCGCGGCCATGCCGTGGAAGAAGAAGTGGCCGGTCGCCGTCCCGGTGTCGATGCTGTCAGACAGACTGCAGCATAATCATCGATGGCTCAGCGACCCAGCCGCGATGCCCGACCGATTTGTGAACGCATCGCTGCTCTCGGGCCTAAAGGGCCATACCTGGTCAACGCGGTCGGAGAGCCGGTCGGTCTAAAGCGGAAGATCACGGCTGAAAGCTCGCGCGCCGATGTGCGGCCCGCTATACTCCTGCGTCGAGGAGGAGCTGGGGTGCCCGTTCAGTCAATCGAACGCAAGCTGGCAGCGATCTTCGCTGCCGAGATCGCCGGCTACTGCGGCGGCTCCGGATTTTTGGACGGCGAGATAAGTCAAAGGCTGACCGGTCCCGAAAAAGCGTGAAAGGTGGATGCAAACGGGAATCAGACAGCGCGGCATTCAAGGAGCGATGTCGATACGGCGCGTTCGGGGGAGAAAACCTTGCCTGGGGTGCCGGCGGACGCTGGGGCTGTCTCCTCAGCGATAAATCGATTGGTGGGAGGCTAGGGCGTGTCGTCAATTAGCAGCGCTGGCTCACATATGTCAACGCTTTGGCCGGGCTCGGCCCGTGGGCCTTCAGCCCACGGACTTGATCCGTGGGCATCCACGAGAAACGGCACAGGCCTTCGCGGGCTCCCGTGGATGCCCGGCCCAAGGCCGGGCAAGACGGTAATCGGATGTCATCGGAACGGGGCGTCCGCTCAATTGACGACAGGCCCTAATGCGACCACGGCAAATCAGGCGCATCTTCTTCGCAGAGGTCTTTCAGCTTGTTCGCGTAGTCTGGCCGATCCTCTCCGGGGTTCTCTTTGCAATGGTCGGACCTGGACTTCTGATCGGGCAAATAGAGGGGTGGCGCATCGTTGACGCTCTTTATTTCACTTTTGTGACCGGTCTCACCATCGGTTACGGTGATCTGACTCCCCGGCATGTCGTGTCGCGATTGCTCGCGATAGTGATTGGCCTTGCCGGTATCATGCTGACCGGCCTCGTCGCGGCGGTTAGCGTGCAGGCCCTCCAGGTGACGGTCCGCAAGTCTCCAGATTGAAACAGGCCGCCCGCCGAGCTCGCCTTCAATCTGGCGTCCGTGTTTCAGAAGGGGAAAGAGGGAAGGAAATCATGGACCCGAATGTGTTGAACACCGATCATGCGCCTGCGCGCTCGACCATCCTCGACGTTGCGCTTCAAATCGGACTGATCGGCGTCTTGGTCTACGCCTGCAGCCGGTTCATATCGCCTTTTAGCGACCTCCTGCTGTGGTCTGCAATTCTAGCGGTGATGCTGTATCCGCTGCATCTCCGCCTGGCCGGCCGGCTCGGCAATCGCTGGTCGGCGCTGCTGATCGGGCTGGTCGGGGTCACGGTGATGTTGGTGGCGATGGTCACGGTGGTGACATCGCTTGCGTCTTCCCTGTATTCGTTAATCGTGGGCTTGCATAATCATAGCCTCACCGTCCCACCGCCGCCGCCACGGCTTGCCGAGCTCCCGGTGGTGGGTCGGAAACTGACGGAGATCTGGGTGCTCGTCGCCACCAACATGCCGGCGGCGTTGGCCAAATACGGCGAGGCGTTGAGCGAACCAGCGGCACGGCTGGTGTCGTCTGCCGGTGGCCTAGCCGCCGGCCAACTATCGTTCGTTCTCTCTTTCGCGATTGCCGCCGTACTCGTCGCCTATGGCAGGGGCGCCGCCGATTTCGCTCGGCGTCTGCTGGCACTTTTTACCGGCAGCGAGGTGCAGGGGGCCCATCTGGTTACGCTGACCGCCTCTACGATCCGCGGCGTGGCGCTAGGCGTTGTCGGCGTAGCGGTGATCCAGTCGCTTCTCCTCGCAGTCGGATTCTTTGCCATTGGCCTTCCGGCAGCTGGCCTTTGGACGGTCGTGACACTTTTGTTTGCTGTTGTACAGGTGCCGGCGGTACTGGTGACGCTGCCGATCATAGTCTATGTCTTTATGACGAAAGCAACGCAGCCGGCTATCATCTTCCTGGTCTGGACCCTCGTCGCCGGGCTTAGCGACAATATTCTAAAGCCATTGATGCTCGGCCGCGGACTGGAAGTGCCGATGCCGGTAATTCTGATTGGCGTCATCGGCGGCATGATAGCCGACGGCCTTCTCGGCCTGTTTGTGGGGCCTGTCGTCCTGGCAGTCGGCTATGTGCTCCTCGTTGAATGGATGCGACAGCGCCGCGCCCAGAGCGGGCTGCCGACCGCCGATCGGACGCCGTAAAATGCGACTTTTGCGGTCGGCGTGCCTCGGGCTCGAGCAAGCTGGCATCGGTGCTAGGGCTGCCAAACGCGTGTTGTCTCGATGAGCACTGACACCAACAAAATTGTGATAGAGAAACCTACTCCCGCGAAGCCCGCTCCCGCGGACACTGGCTCCGCGAACCCACTGCGCAGGGCGGCGCTCATTGTCGTCGCCGTGACCATTCTGCTGTTTGCCTTGTCGATCGTCATGGAGCGGTTCACGCCTTTGTCATCGCAAGCGGTCGTACAAGCGTATGTTATCCGCATGGCTCCCGAAGTCGCGGGCCGTGTTGTAGGCGTCGACGTCGCCGACAATACCCGCGTCGACCCCGGACAGGTCCTGTTCCGCATCGATCGACGCCCGTTCGAACTTGCCGTGGCCGAGGCGCAGGCCCAGGTCGAGCAGATCGGTCAGACGCTGGGAGCCTCTACGGCCGCCGTGGAATCGGCACAGGCGCGCGTCGTCAAGGAAGCCGCCGAACTCGAGAACGTTCGGGCCCAAACGGCGCGGGTTTTCGAACTTGTCAAACGGGGCGTCTACCCCCCTGCCAAGGCCGATACAGCCCGCGCCACGCAGGAGGCCGCACGGGCGGTGCTGACCGCCAGCCAGGCCGACCTTGCCAAGGCGCAGGAAGAGCTTGGCCCTAAGGGTGCTGACAATCCCCAGCTCAAGGAGGCGCTTGCGACGTTGGGGCGTGCGCAGCTCAATCTTCTTTATACAACGGTCAAGGCCCCTGCCGCCGGCGTGGTCTCCAATCTCCAACTTGCGACCGGCCAGTTCATAGGGGTAGGGCAAGCGGCCCTTACCTTCATCGACACGGGCACGGTCTGGGTTTCGGCGGATTTCAAGGAGAATAGCCTCGAATACATGTCTCCGTCCGATCGGGCCGAAATAGTATTCGAACTCGTTGCCAGGCTCGGTCTTCAAAGCTCACGTCGAGAGCATAGGCTGGGGCGTCTCCCAGAATAGCGTTGATCCCAATACCGGCCTGCCAACGATCAAAAACGCCACGGGGTGGGTGCGCGACCCGCAGCGTTTTCCGGTGCGTTTGATCGTCGAGAAGACGCCGCCGCGGGGCAGCGTGCGGTTCGGTTCGCAAGTGAATGTCGTCGTCTACACCGGCAATAATCCGGTCACGGACGCCCTGGGTGCAGTATTTATTCGCGTCATCTCGATCCTGACCTATGCCAGCTGATGCTTCCGGCGCCGCGGCGGCGGTGCTGTCACGCCAGCGCCGCATCGGGCTGCGGGTCGCGCTCGCGGTCGCTGCCGGATTTACGTTGAACCTCGCCACGGGCGAGGTCATCCCCTTCTTTGGGCCGGTCCTCGCGGTGCAATTCCTGATTTTCGACGCCGGGCCCCTGCCGCTGTCGAAGGCCGTCGCGTTCGTCGGGCTCGTGCTGGTCGTCGGACAGGCGTTCATTGTTCTTAACGGCATCTTTGGCGACCAACCGGTCCAGCTGCTGACATTGCTCGGTCTATTCTATTTCGTATGCTTCTTCGTACAGGCGCGGGGGCAGGGTGGCCCTGTCATCTTCCTCTGCTTGGTGATCGCGATCACGGTTACCCTGCTCGATCGCGTGCACGCCACGCTAGACACAAGTATAATTGCAATATTGCTTCAAGCTTACCTGAGCGCCGTGGTCTTGTCGTGGCTCGCCCATGCGGTCCTGCCAACCCACGATGCGACCGAGGACGCGCCGCAGGCGGCTCCGGCCACCGACAGGCCTGCCATCCGGGCTCTTGCCAATGCGGCTATCCTGCTCGGTGCCATGACGCTCTGCCTGACCAACAACGCCCTCTCCCTAGCGCTCGTCCTTCCGATCACCGTCGCTTCCGTGCTGCTTCAGTTTGATTTCGCAACCAGCGTCCGCTCCGCTCTTAGCACTGTCGCCGTCAATCTGCTGAGTGGTGTGCTTGCCTCCCTGGCCTTTGCATTCGTCGAACTGCGCCCGTCGCTGCCCTTCCTGTTCCTGACCATCTTTCTCGTCGGGCTGATCCTGGGCGGGCGGGCGGCAGCCGGTCGTGCCAGGATGTATGCCGGAGCGCTCACGACATTCCTGATTCTGTTCGGATCGGGCATATCGCCGTTGCCGACGACGACGCCGAAGTTGTTCGCGACCCGGATCGGCTACGTCCTGCTGGCGGTCGGGTACACTCTGTGCATGACGGCGCTACTATGGCCGGGCGAACGACGTGCTTCGACACAACTCTCCCTGCGCTCATGAGGGCGCAATGCGACACGGCGAGCGCGCGCGTGCCAGCGCCGAGCGCTGTAGTTGGCCTGAAAGTTCGTTGGCGACATGCGGTACATCGCGTGATCGCGCATTCGCTCGCGCTTTCCACCCGACCTCGCCGTTGCTCCGCCTCGGCAGCAATGTCTGAAGAGGGGCGATTGTGTTGAAGAAGTCGTCCGATGCTCGACGGCGTCACGATTTAGGTAATATTGTACATTCGCACGGACCTGACGTAATTCTTAGTAAACGGTCCTGTAATGAATCCATATTTCCCTGCCAACTCTGCTGCAGAGATTTTCCACACAATCGGGCATAACCGGCCGTCGCTGTCGAGCGACCTGAGGCCCGCTAAGGGTCGAATTTCCCGTATTGAAGGGCAAGGTCTAACAGCCTCTCCCTCAAGGGGCTGCCGGCGGGAGCGGCTTCCGCCGTCTCCCGGAGGCGCACGGCGCGCCGCTGATTGTGCGCAAGCGTTCTGTGCTCGGAATGGTCCAATGAAGAGGCGTTCCGTATGGTGTGTGCCGGTACCAATTGCGGGCGCCGCGCTTCAGCGAAGGCAGCAAGCAAGTTGTCGCTTCACGTGAGGCCGAGGCCGGCATGGGATCGCTCCCAGCCGGCCCTTTCCATGCTCCCCGCAACCTTCTCCTAGGCTGCGAGTTTAATGGCGTGCTTGACCTCGATTGCGTGCCGGATCAAGCGACGGGTCCGCTCGACGAAGGCGAGTTTGTCCGCGAGACAACTCTCAAGAAGCACACCGACGCCAAAGTGCCCGGTTACATCGGACATCGCGATCAGCGCCACGTACTCGGCGATGCGTAGGTGGATCAGGTGGTTCGCCTTGATGAGCACAAAGAGGGCCTTTGCCTGCGGGTTCTCGATTTCGGCAAGCTCGCGTCGGCATTCCTCGACGAAAACCTCTTGTAGGCGTCCATTTGGCGGAACCGGTTTCTCGCCGATGAGTTTGAAGCAGCGGTCCAGCGAACCGAGGATCTTATCCTGGAGGAAGGCACGCGACTGCAGAGCTTCCTTGATGTTTGGATCCTGAACGACCCCGCTCAGTTCCTCATAGATCTTTGTGGTATGTTCGGTCCCTTGGCGGACGTCGCTCAGCATTTTGACAAATAATTCCTTTGGGTTGTGAACCGTCATGGCGTAAATCCATTCATGATGTGCATCGAATTGGATGCAAGTACGTATGTATATCTTAAAAAAGATTTAGCAACCCTTTCTCTGAAATTGAATATTAAATGCGTTATACAAGCCTGATTAACCAGGAATTATTTTTGTATAATTCATGTACATTTTCGGTGGGTACATCTGCATTTTCTGCCAGCTCGCGACGGTACGGCTGTCGGAGCCGGCGGGAATCGGCGCACCCCGGTAGCTCCGCCGCCACCGCCGTAAGGTCCGGTTTCCGGCGCCCCCTCGCCCTTGGCGGTCGTTGCGGCGAAGGACCGGAATCCACGTGCGCCGTGACAAGGCGGCGCTTTTCCAGCGGGTGCAAGCCCCGCCCGGCGACCGCTCCAGCCGGAAGCAGCCGGAGCAGGCATGGAGGAGACGAAATGTCTGAAGCCTTCGGATAACGGTCACGGTTTTGGTGACCGCGCGAGTGTGCAGGCCGCAACGTGAGTAAACGCCGAGCAATCCTCGAAAAGGTCGATGTGCAGGCCGACCCGATAGTGGTTTCGGGGAAGGCTGATACGGATGGGCGAGTTTGAGCGAGGAGTAGGCCCATCTGCTGCACCGGGGTAGTGGCGGCAGCATGTACACAAGGAAAGCGTGCGCAACACGGGAAGCCCCAATGCGTGATCAGGGATGATCAACCGGACGCCCGCGAGGGACAGGCCGGGCGCACTGGGGTGGCGGAGAGGCCGGTAGTACCGGTGAAGCCGGGTAATGCCGGTGGAGGGAAGGGGCCTTGGTTCAAGACAGACGCAGGAAGTAGTGAGGGACCTGGAGATTGGGCAACCTATCAACTCCGAAGAGTGTTCAGAAGCTGCAGAGGGCGTTACACGCGAAAGCGAAGGCAGAAGCCGGCTATCGCTTCTATGCCCTGTACGACAAGATCAGCCGCGACGACATTCTGGCGCATGCCTATGCCCAGTGCCGCGCCAACAAGGGGGCGCCGGGAATAGACGGTCAGGACTTTGCGGACATCGAGGCCTATGGGGTCGAACGGTGGCTGGCTGAACTGGCGCTTGCGCTCAGGCAGGAGAGCTACCGGCCGGAGCCAATCAGACGAGTGTTTATACCGAAGGCCAACGGCAAACTCAGGCCGCTGGGCATCTCGACGGTGCGGGATCGGGTCTGCATGACCGCAGCGATGCTGGTGCTGGAGCCGATCTTCGAAGCCGATCTTCCGCCGGAAATCTACGCCTATCGCGCTGGGCGCAACGCCCAGCAGGCAGTCGTCGAGGTGGAGGAGCGGCTGTTCCGTGGCCACCCGGAAGTCGTCGACGCCGACCTCGCGGACTACTTCGGGAGCATTCCGCATACCGACCTCCTAAAGTCGGTGGCGCGCCGGATCGTTGACCGGCGCGTGCTGCATCTGATCAAGATGTGGCTGGACTGCCCCGTGGAAGAAACCGACCAACGGGGCCGGACAACACGCACGACCGAGGCGCGAGACCACCGGCGCGGCATTCCGCAGGGCTCGCCCCTCTCACCACTACTGGCGAACCTCTACATGCGCCGGTTCGTGTTGGGCTGGAAGAAGTTCGGCCTTGAGCGAAGCCTCGGCACTCGCCTCGTCACCTATGCGGACGACCTTGTGATCCTGTGCCGAAGGGGCAGCGCGGAGACTGCGCTGCATCACCTGCGCGCGATCATGGGCAAGCTGAAGCTGACAGTGAACGAGGAGAAGACACGGATCTGCAAGGTTCCGGACGGGGAGTTTGACTTCCTGGGTTATACGTTCGGGCGGATGTATTCTCCGAGAACCGGCCAGGCTCGCCTGGGACAGCGGCCATCGAAGAAGAGCATCAAGCGCGTGGTCGACAAGGTCCATGCGCTGACCGTCCGAGCACATACCTGGCAAGAAACCACAGAGCTGGTGGGTAAGTTGAACCGCACCCTTCGCGGATGGGCGAACTACTTCTCGGTAGGCACCGTCAATCCGGCGTATCGGGCGCTCGACAACTACACGGCTGTGCGGTTGCGTCGGTGGTTGCGCTTCAAGCACAAGACCAGACGATGTAAGGGCGGCAGCTATCCCCTCTCGCACCTCTACGAGACCCTCGGGCTCGTGCGTCTGACCCGGCTTGGGCACGACGTGCCGTGGACGAAGGCGTGAGGTCTTGTCCGAGAGCCCGATGCAGGGAAATCCGCATGTCCGGTTCGATGAGCGGGATGTGGAAACGGAGCTATGGTCGAGCCACTAAGGCACCGCCAAACGAAAGAGGCGGCAACACGCATGCCTGACCTAAGGCCACCGCGCCACATTCCGACTCTACCCATTGCGGCCACCGAGCCTGCCAACGCATCCCGCCTGTGTTCCCGGTCCGTGCCGCGAAGCGTGCTATCCTGCCGGTTCTATGTCGTGACCCCTGGCTGGTGCGGAACGATGCAGAGCTGGCATTGCCGACGGTGACAATTGCCGAGATCGCCTTTGGTATCGGGAAGATTCGCCCCGACCAGAGGACCGCGCGCTTGGGGCAGGGCTTGGCCTCCTGGCGCCACCGTTTTGCCGACCGGATCTACCCTTCACGCGCTCGCCTATGGCGAGATCATGAGCCTGGCGCCTCGACAGGGCCGACCCATGACCGCCCCGGATGGAATGCTCGCGGCCACTGCGCGCATCAACGGTGGCCGCTTGGCGACCCGGAACCCGGCGGACTTCGAAACGACAGGCCTTGAACTCATTTGTCCCTGGGATTTCTGAAAAGCCGACCCAAAATGACGCGCGGTAAATCAACAACTTAATCGTCACCCCCGCGAAAGCGGGGGTCCAGGGCAGGTGACAGAACCTTCACCCCTGGATTCTGAGGCGGCGAGCTATCGGGCCGAACGCTGGCGGGATACGCTCCGCTATCCCGCCCTACTGCCCTAATGACCAGAACGTTACTCAATACCCTTGCAGGAAAGCGAGGACCTGTGCGGTCCACTCGGCCGGCTTCTCGAACGGCGGCCAGTGCCCGCAGTTGTTGAGCAGCACGAGGCGCAAATCGGCAATGTGATTGAGGATCACGATCGAGACCTCGAACGGCACCATCCGGTCGTACCGCCCGTGGATCAAGAGGACGGGCGCCCGGATGCCGGCGAGGTCGGGGGTGTAGTCGTGCGGCAGGCTTACCGATTGCCGGCGCGCCTCGATGAACGCGGGCGACCAGGTGTGCGCGCGGTGGATATGGTCGACGAGCTCATCGGTCACCAGGCGCTCGTCGTCGATGTGCACGCGCAGATATTGGGCGATGTTCTCTCGGCTTGGGTCGTCGAGCGCCCGGCGGGTGGCCCGGCTGCCCTCCGAGGGGCGGTTGGCCAAGAGGTAGCGATCGCCGCCGGTGCCGATGTGCGAGCCGCCCATGACGAACTTGCCGACCCGCTCCGGGTAGGTGATGGCCGCGACCATCGCCGACTGCCCACCCTGCGAGTTGCCGACCCAGTGCGCCCGCGCGATGCCAAGGGCGTCGAGAAGTGCCACCGCGGTCCTTGCCTGAACGGCGTGCACCCCCTCGCGGTAGACGATCGGGCCCGTCTTGCTGAAATTCGGCAGGTCCATCAGGATGCAGCGGAAGTGCGTTGACAGCGCGCCGACGGTTTTGTGAAACGTGATCCAGGCGGTGGTGCCGGGACCGTAGGAGTGGAGGAACAGCACCGGCTCGCCGGCGCCCAGCTCGTGATAGTGCACCGAGATGCCTGCGGCCGCGATGGTCCTGCTGGTCTCGGCCTCGGTGCGGCCATTCGACGCGATAAACGGCATGTCTTCCTCCTGAGAGAGATGACGGATGGGCCGGCAAATCGAGGAATTGGTGCGGTTCGCCGCGCACACCAACATCGCCGATATCCCGGAGCCGGTGCGGCGGCACGCGCGGCTCGTCGTGCTCGATACGCTCGGCGTGATCCTTGCCGGTTCGGAGCGGCCGGAGGTCCGTCAGCTCAGGCAGAGGCTGGGGACCGCCGGCGATGGCGGCGCTACGGTCTATGCGCCGGGCTGGCCTGCCCGGGATCCGCGCACCGCGGCGCTGCTCAACGGTATTGCGGGGAGGTCGATCGAGCTGTGCGAGGGTCTTCGCCTGGCCTCCGGGCAGGCGGCGATACAGGTGTTGCCGGCGGCTCTCGCCGTCGCCGAGAATGCGGGGCGTCGCGGCACGGAATTGCTCGCCGCTTTTGTCGTCGGCTACGAGGTTGCCGGGCGGCTGGCTCTTGGCTTTGCCCCGCGTCCGCTGGCGCATCAGAACGGGCAGGTGTCGCTGCTTGCGGCGGCGGCGGCGGGAGCGCGTCTGGCCGGGCTCGACGCCGCCGGCATCAGCCGCTCGATGCGCATCGCCACGACGTTGCTGTTGACGCCGAGCTACACCAATGCGGTGGCGGGTGCCACCGCGCTCAATGTCGCCGGCGGCATGAGCGGCGTCGCCGGGACGCTCGCCCCCGAACTGGCGCTTGCCGGCTTCACCGGGCAAGAGGATGCGGTCGAGGAAGCGCTCGGGCGGCTGGTCGGCGCCGGCTTCTCGCCCGACAACCTGCTCGCGGAGATCGGCGCGCGCTGGGAGATCACCCGCAACTACTTCCGGCTCCATGCCTGTTGCAATCCGATTCATCCGGCGCTCGACTGCCTGGCGGCGGCGCTCGCCGAGCTGCGGCCGGCGCCGGAGCAGATCGAGCGCATCGAGGTCGCGACCTATGGGTTCGCTTCGGTGATGCGCAATCCCGATCCGCCGAATTATTTCGCCTCGAAATATTCGCTGCCGCACGCCGCCGCGACGATGGTGGTGCGGGGTGCTGCCGGTTTCTCCGAGCTCGACGATACGGCGCTCTCCGACCCGATGATCGCGGCGCTGCGGCATCGCGTCGAGGTCGGCGAGGATCCGGCGATGACCGCGGTGGCGCCGCGGTTGCGACCGGCCCGCGTCACGGTGACACTGACCGATGGCCGGCAGGCGACGCGTTCGCGCAACAGCCACCGCGGGGATTTCAACGAACCCTTCGCCGAATCCGAGATCCGCAGCAAATTTCGGCAGCTCGCGGCAACCGTGCTGGCGCCCGATCTCGTCGGCGAGGTCGAGCAGGCGATCGACCGCTGCGAGGAATGGGCAAGCGCCGCCGAACTGCCCCGCCTGCTGCGCCGGGTCAATTGAAGAAGCGCGCCGGCCGGAAATCCGCGAGTTCGGGCCGTTGCCGGCCGCCGACGATCTCGTCGGCCACCGCCCTGCCGAGGAATGGCGCCAGCGTCACGCCGCTATGGGTGACGACGACATAGTAGCCGGAAATCCGCGGCATCGGTCCGATCGCAGACAGACGGTCGCCGGGGATCGGCCGGATGGCGATGCGGACCGCCTCCGGCTCGACCTCGCCGATCGAGGGCAGCAGCTGCCGCGCGCGCCGCACCAGATCGCGCGCCTCCGGCATCGACGGGCTGAGCCGCGTGTCGAAGCTCAGGATCGCGTCGGTCGGGTTCCAGTGCAGCATCAGGCGCCCTGCGCCGTCGGGGCGCGCGTCGACGACGCTGGTGCGGACGACGCGGCGCAAGCCGGCGGCGACAGGAGGCGTCAGCACCAGAAACCCGACGGTCGGGGCGAGCGGCAAGTGCAGACCCGCGTCGCGGATTGCCTCGTTGGTCCAGCGGCCGGCGCAGTTGACGACGGTGTCGGCATCGTAGTGCCGGCCGTCGGCGAGGCGGACCCCGGTCACCCGATCGGCCGCGATGCTGAGGTCCACGACCCGGGCGCCGCAGATCACCACCGCGCCATGGCGGCGCCGCGCGGCCGACAGCATGGCCTGCGCGTAGACCACCGGATCGAGCCAGCCTTCCTGCGGGAAGAACGCCACCGGCGCATCGCCGATCGCCGCCCTATCGAGGTCGGGCTCCAGTTCCTGCACTTGGCGCCGCGTGATCCATTCCGCGGCATAGCCCCAGGACCGCAGCCGCTCGAGGTTTTCGGCCTGCGCCGGGCGATCGGGCTCGGCTTCCCATTCGAGACTGCCGCCGCCGTGCCACCATGGCGTGACGCCGAACTCGTCGGCCAATGCCGCATGCGCCCTCATCCCGGCGACATTCAGATCGTGATAGGGCTTTGGCGGCTTGTTGTGCGCGTTGGTCCAGGCGAAGCTGATGCCGGACGTGCCGCCGCCGATCCGCGTCGCCTCCAGCACCGTGACGGCGGCGCCGGCCTGAGCCAGGCGGTAGGCGACCGAGGCGCCGATCACGCCGGCACCGATCACGATCGTCTTGATCATCGGCGGCTCCCGCGGTGCCGGACAATCACTGCCGCAGCATCGCCGCGACCTCGTCGAGGCGGCGAATGCGCGCGTACATTTTCATCGCCTTGTCGAGGCTGTAGGCATGGGCGGCCAGGTCGCTGCTCCAGCAGCATTCGCGCACGACGACGGATGCGAGGTCGAGGTTGAAGGCCTCGCGGACGCTCGTCTCGACGCCGCGATTGGTGGCGCCGCCGCCGATGATGATCGTGTCGCGCCGCAGCATGTGCAGGAGCTCGGCGACGCCCGTCCCGTAGAAGGCGCTCGGCCGGCGCTTGAGGAAGACGTAATCCTCGGGCCGCGGCGCGATCTCGTCGGGGAAGCCGGCTTCTGCCGTGCCCTCGATCGCGTTGGTGAGTGGCGGCACGCCGGTCTCCGCCGACAGGTCGGTCGGCAGCAGGACGACGTCGGCGCCGTCGGCGCGGCTGACCGGCGTTGTGTAGATCACCGGCACGCCCGCCGCGCGCGCCGCGGCGATCATCCGCAACCAGGCGTCGAGCACGGGGCGCATCGCCGCCCTTCGCGCCGGATCCGCCGGAACGAGCGCGCGCCGGCAAACGTCGTAAGCGATCAATGCCGCACGGCGCCGATCGATGCGTTCGGGTTCGGCCATGGCAACCTCCGCGGACCGTCGCGCAGTTACCGCAAGCGTCAGCCAGGCCCGGGTTCCGTCGGCCGTAGCGCTGCCAATAGCGCCGTCTTATGCGTGGAACCACTGGACGATCCGAAATAGTAGCCGATCACGGTCGTCACGCTGGCGATCACGGCGCCGATCAGCAGGTTGAAGGCCGCCGTTTGGTTATATTTCCGGGTGACGACCAGAGCCGCGCCGAAGATGACGAACGAGAAAATGCCGATGCTCGGCTTGACCCAAAATGGTTCTGAGGGCGGCGGCGTTGCGGGGGTCGGCGGCGTCGGGGTCGGCGGTGTCGCGGGGGAAGAGGTGTCGGCCATGCACGCCTCGCTTGACCGTTCTGGAAACACGGCGCCGCAATCGCGTCATATTCAGGTCGGGCTGTCAACCGAGTGGCTGGCCCGGCCCGAGAACCTCGCCGCCCTCGCCGCTCTGCCCGGCCAGTGGATCGACGCGGTGCACCAGCGGCGTCAGCCGCGCGTCATCGTGCTCGACATGGATTCCAGCGAGAGCCCGACCTACGGCGCACAAGAAGGAAGCGCTTACAACAGTCATTTCGGCTGCACCTGCTACCATCCGCTGTTTGTGTTCAACCAACTCGGCGATCTGGAGCGGTGTGCCCTGCGCTCCGGCAACGCCCACAGCGCCGCCGGCTGGCGGGACGTTCTGGAGCCGGTGGTCGCCCGCTACCGGGGCACGGTGAAGCGGCGCTATTTCCGCGGCGACGCAGCCTTCGCCAACCCGGAGATCTACGAGTTCCTCGAAGCCGAGGGCTACGGCTATGCGATCCGGCTGCCGACCAACCCCGTCTTGCAGGGCAAGATCGGATACCTGCTGAAGCGTCCGGTCGGTCGACCGCCGGAAGAGGTGCGCCGCTACTACGCCAGCTTCCGTTACCAAGCCGGATCATGGAGCAAGCCCCGGCGGGTGGTGGCGAAGGTCGAGTGGCACCCCGGCGAGCTGTGCCCGCGCGTCGGCTTCATCGTCACCAACCTGGCGCGGCCGGCGGAGCGCATCGTCGCCTTCTACAACCACCGCGGCACCTGCGAGCAGTACACCAAAGAGGGCAAGGGCGCGGTCAAGTGGACCCGGCTGTCGTGCCGCTCCCACGCCGCCAACGCGGTCCGCCTTCAGCTCCATGCCCTTGCCTACAACCTCGGCAATTTCATGCGGACGCTGGCGATGCCGAAGACCGGGGAGCCGTGGTCGCTGGCCAGCCTGCGGGAGAAGCTGATCAAGATCGGCGCCAAGATCGTCAGCCATGGCCGCTACGTTACATTCCAAATGGCCGAAGTCGCGGTGCCACGGCAGATGTTCCAGGACAGCCTGTCGCTCATCGCGCGCCTTCGGGCGCCGCCCGCGCCAGCATGAACGGGAGACCGGGGCAGATGCGACAGACGACGACGCTAGGGGTGCGCCTTGATGAAGGCAAACCGCCCAGTTCCGGCCCCACGAGGCCCAGCGTCTCGCCATTTTGGCTGTCAGCGGGTCGGCTGCGATCGAATTTCGTTGCCGCGGAACCCCCAGGGACGGAAGATCACGTCCAACGGGCCGGGAATCCGGAGAACGTCGGTTAATGGCAAGCCACCCGATTACATCGCTCCGATCTGCGACATTCAATACAAGGGCCCTTTAACGGAATGGACGCCGCACATCACGGCCGAGGGTCTCGAATTCGTCTATCGGTTCGTCGTACCGCCCGTGATCGCCTGGTCCTGCAACTATCCATCGGGGAGCTGAGCGCGCGATTGTAATAAGCCTTGTCGCCGCCAAAGACGATCTCGGCCCCGGTCGCCGCGATCAGCCGTTCGCATTCTTCGTGGCGCTCAAGGGGTGGCCGCGGCCGGATGAGAAGGGGCGGCGCATTGTCCACTTGCTCGGCATTGAACACCGGATAGAACCGGCTCATGAGAATATCGCGGTCTTCGTCCTCTTCCGTCTTCGCCTTCACGGTGACGGGCTTCCAGAACACGATCAGGGTTGCGTGTTCGCCCTTCCGTACTTGCGCCTTGAGGTCGCGCCACTGATTGAAGGTCGCCCAAAACGGCGAAGCGAAACCGGCCGCGCCGGTCGGCATGACATTGATGCCGCGATAGGGCTTTTGCGTGACGGCGTTCCGGTGCAAGCCGCCGCCGATCCACGGCTGCGTCCGGCGCTGGCCGTGGGTTTCCATCAAGGATAGCAGCTTGGCCGTGACGGATTGGGCGAGGTCAGGTCAACTCTCTCCGGCCCGGCGTCCTCGAGGAAATCTTTTTCGTATCAGCCGGTTCGGAAACCACGGTGATCAACCTCTGGCAAACGCCAGGACGGCATTGGCCGGGATTACCACCGAAGCGGACGCGGCAAAGCCGTGCATCGGGCCGCCATCGACATGAACTCCGGTTCCGTTTCCGGCAACCCACGGATTGACCCAATTGTCGTAAACGTCGCTATTGAATATTTCCCGCCAAAAGCCCGGGGCGGGAAACCCCAAATCGTAGCTCCACCAGGTGCTGTCGGCGAGCGAAGCGACCACGATCACGTCCTCGCCGGTCCCGTCGAGCCAGCGGTGAAAGGCAACAACGCGGTCGCCGTCCGAGGCATAGTAGGCGCGGACATTGTCGCCCCGCAGCGCCGGCTGGCTCGCCCGGAGACGGATCAGATCCTGGGTGAAACGGAGATGGTCGATCATCGCCCGGTCGACGCCGGAATTCAGACCATCCCACCACAAGAGATTGAGACCGTTTGGTGTTGCGTCCCATTGCTTGTCTTCAAGGAACTCCTGACCCATGAAGAGTTGCGGGATTCCGGGCGCCGTGAGCAGAATCGCGGTGGCGAACCGGCTGCGACTGCGCGCGTACCAGGAACGATGATTGGAGGGATCGGCCAACGCCGGGATGCGCGGACTGCGCCCGGCCATGACGAGATCATGATTTTCAATACAGGTAACGGCGCGCCAGGCATGGTCGAGCCCCGGCGGGTAGAGTGCCGACGCTATTGCAGAAATCGAAGCTGACGCCTGCGCACCGCCTGAAGCGGTGGCGACGGCGTTGCGCAGCGCAATGCGCAAGGCGTCGTGCTGCACGACATCAAAGCCCGCGCCGCCCGCGGCGGCCGGTCCCAGGATCGGCAGCACGGTCGACGGGATGTCGGAGAATTCGCCGGGCCAGAACTCCGCGTTCTGCAGGACGCGCGGTTGCCGGGTTCGCAGCTCGGACGTCAGCGCGCGACAAAACTCCCAGCCGTTTCCCTGGTTGGTGGACAAGAGGATGCTGACCTCGTCGTAGCGAAATCCGTCGGCATGGAACTCTTCCACATAGTACCGGGCGTTATCCATTAAAAATCGACAGACCTCGTTATTCCACATCGCGAATGCCAGTCCTCCGGTGCCGCGATCCTGATCGGTGAAGTAGAGACTGTCGTTATTGTTGCCATGATCGGCAACGCGATCAAAATAGTAAACGCAATTGTCGTCCAGCTGGCCATTTACCGTAAAGCCGCCGGCATGATTGTAGACGACGTCGAACGCAACCGCGATGCCGAAAACGTGACAGAGATCGACGAGTGCCTTGAGCTGGTTGGGTCCCGATTCGATATTCTGGATCGTCAGCGGCGGCAGTCCTTTTGCCGCGAAGAGGCCATTTATTGTCGACAAATAGCCGGGCAGATCTGCGGTATTGGCTAGGTATGGAAAATCGGGCGAGAACAGGTCGGCCCCGCCATAGCCCAGCGACGGGCTCGCCTCCTGCTCGTCTATCGGGAGCGGCTGCAGAAGATTTATGCCGAGTGCTGCGAGATAGGGAACTTTGGCGGCGACGTCGAGAAAGTTCGACGCCACGCCGGCGCTGCGGACGGCATAGGTGCCGATGTGCGCCTGATAGATGACCATGTCGGAGAAATCCGGGGTGCGAAAGCCGCCGTCATGCCAGGGGTAGGCGTCAGACGCGCGCAGCACCGCGAAGCAGTCCGGGAAGTCGCTCGCGCCTGCGAGTTCGCGGGCATAAGGGTCGCGTTTGTAGCCGCTCGAGCCCGGACCAACGACCCAAAAGCGGTATGGGTCGCCGTCTTGAGCCCCCGGCTGGAACCCGGTCCAATAACCGTCGGGAGTTTTGCCGAGAAGACGGTCTTCCGTCTGCTCGTCATAGACCGCGCCGGCAAAACGGCCGTTCAGGTAGACCGCCGTCGCGCGCGGGGCCCAAACCCGGAAGGTGGCGCCACCCGCCACCAGCATCGCGCCGGTCGGCGTCGCGGCGGAAATGTTTTGCTGAGAGAGCATTCTTGCCCCACGGTAAACGCGATGCTCGCGGTCTGCACCCGCGGCAATCGCCGCCGAGAATGCGCGCTTCGCCCTCTCCGATACAGTCGTCTTTGACGACTTCGGGCTCGCGCCGGCGCCGCGCGGCCGCTAGCATCATCGCGTCGCACGCAGCGGAAAGGAAAAAGGGTCATGGCTCTCGCCTACAACGTCATCGATGCCGATGGTCACGTCCTCGAGCCGTTCTCGCTGTGGCAGGAATACATGGACCCGGCGTTCCGCGAGCGGCGCCCGCGGCTGGTCATCGACGAGAACGGCAAGGAGCGGTTCGGTGTCGAGGGCAAGCTTCTGGGCAATCCGCGGGGGATCGGCAGCCTCGGCGCCGTCGGTGTCCGGCAAGGCGCGGTCAAGCCCGACAGCCTCAGCTACGCCGAAGGGAAGAAGGGCGGGTTCGACCCGCACGCCCGCATCGCCGACATGGATCTCGACGGCATCGACGCCGCTTTCCTCTACCCGAGCCTCGGCCTGTTCGCCGGCGCCGTCGCGGACCCCGGGCTCGCGGCGGCGATGTGCCGCGCCTACAACCGCTGGCTCGCCGATTACTGCAAGCCCTATCCCGAGCGCCTGTTCGGGGTCGCAATGCTGCCGATGCAGTCGGTCGATCTCGCCGTCGAGGAGATGCGCCACGCGCGCGAAGTGCTCGGGATGCGCGGCGGATTTCTGCGGCCCAACCCCTACCACGACAACAAGATGATCAGCGACCCGCTGTACGA
The DNA here is from genome assembly GCA_963772295.1 of uncultured Alphaproteobacteria bacterium. Taxonomy (GTDB): domain Bacteria; phylum Pseudomonadota; class Alphaproteobacteria; order ATCC43930; family CGMCC-115725; genus AP-15. The sequence goes on along the minus strand of CAVYWO010000011.1, from coordinate 11,801 downwards.
GCGGTTCTGGACAATGGCCGAGGCGCTCGATTTCTCGATCGGCTTTCACGAGGGCTCGACCACGGCGATGCCGACCGTCGGCGTCGACCGCTTCGCCGACCGTGCGGCGCGCCACATGATCTCGCACACGATGGAGATGATGCTGGCGGCGTTGAGCGTGATCTGGGGCGGTGTCGTCGATCGCCACCCGCGCCTGCGCGTCGCGTTCCTCGAATTGGGCGGCGGCTGGATCGCCCCCTGGCTCGACCGCATGGACCGGCATTTCGACGATCAGGGGTTCAACGACACGGCCCCGAAGACGCGGCCGAGCGAACTCTTCCGGCGCAACTGCTGGATCTCGTTCGAGCCGGTCGAGGGCAGCATCGCCGTCCTGGCCGACTATATCGGCCCGCACAAGATCATGTGGGCGACCGATTATCCGCATCAGGACGGCTTCTTCCCGGGAGCGCCGCAGATGATCCGCGACCGGCTCGGGCCGTTGTCGGCGGAGGCGAGGCGCCAGGTGTTGGCCGGCGGCGCGATCGGGTTCTACGCGCTGCAGTGACGGCGGGCGGCTGGCCGGCCGCGGGGCGCGCCCGGCGTCGCCGCGCATGACGCTCCTTCCGCAGCCGACGAATTTTCTCGTCGTCGGCGCCGGCGCCGCGGGCCTGATGACGGCGCGCGAGCTGGCGCGGGCCGGCAAAGGAGTGACTGTCGTCGAGGCGCGCGACCGATGCGGCGGGCGCATCTGGCCGCTGCCGGCCCGGGAATTTGGCTATCCGGCGGAGGGCGGCGCCGAGTTTGTGCACGGCGCCGCGCACTTGACGCGCGGCTTGATGCGCGAAGCGCGACTCTCGTTGTTGCCCACCGCCGGGACCAGATGGAGTACCCGCAGCGGGGCGTTATCGCCCGACGCGTCCGGGATTCCGCACGCGGATCGGTTTTACCGCGCCTTGCGGGGGGTGGAAGTCGATCTGCCGATTGCCGAATTCCTGGAGACGCAGTTTCCCGACCGGCGATACGAGCGGCTGCGGCGGGCGATCACGCGGACGGTCGAGGGCTACGACGCGGCCGACCCGCGCCGTGCCAGCACCCTCGCATTGCGCGAGGAATGGATGGCCCGAGACGAGGGGCAGCACGGGCGGATCGCGGAAGGCTATGGCGCCCTCGTCGACTATCTCGAAGCCGATTGCCGCGGGCACGGCGCCGCGATCCATCTCGGCACTTCGGTAACCGCCATCGACGAAAGGCGCGGGCGGATTGCGGCACGCTCAGAGGGCGGTGCCGTGTTCGAGGCCGATGCGGCGATCCTTACCGTACCGCTGCCGCTGCTCTCTCAAATCGAGCTTCCGCCGGCGGCGCGGGCGCAGGCGGCAGCCGCTGCCGGCGATATCGGGTTCGGCAACGTCGCCAAGATTCTCCTGCGTTTCGCCACGAGCTGGTGGGCCGCGTGCGGCGGCCGAGATCTGGCCGGCCTGTCGTTCGTCATTTCCGACGCTGCGGTGCCGACCTGGTGGACGCAGCATCCGCGCGGGCATCCGGTGCTGACGGGGTGGTTAGCGGGGCCCAGGGCCGATCGCGTCTCGTTGCTCAGCGCGGCGGACCTCGTCGAGATGGGTCTCGCCTCGCTCGCCGAGATATTCGATCTGCCTCCCGACCGGATCCGGCGGGATCTCGTGGCGTCGCGGGCGATCGACTGGGGCAACGATCCGTTCGCGCGCGGCGCCTATTCCTATGCGACGCCGCAGACGCGGGCAGCGCAGTCGACCCTGAGAGAACCCGATCGCGGGTCAATATTCTTTGCCGGCGAGGCGTTCTATGCCGGCGCCGAAATGGGCACGGTCGAGGCGGCGCTGGCCAGCGGGCTCGACACGGCGCGGACGATGCTTGCCGCCGGACAATAGCGGCGGCGACTGCCGGGGTTGGGTGGGAAGTTGCCGTTCCCGATTTGCCCGGCCTGTGATGCCTATGGCTTGAAGCCGGTCATTTACTGTCTGAAGCCACAATCCCCGACACTGCGGCTATTTCAGCGCTACCGCTGGCAGCTGGAAGCGCAAAGGGATACCTTCCTCGATGAGGAGCTTGCCACTTCTTGGAGCCGAGGATCACCGTATGGACATCGCCGGCTGGCTGAAGGGCTTGGGGCTGGCGCAGTACGCCGCCGCGTTCCGCGAAAATGACATCACCGAGGCTCTGCTGCCCAAGCTGACCGGCGAGGACCTCAAGGATCTCGGCGTCGCAACGGTCGGTCATCGCCGCATGCTGCTCGATGCCATCGCTGGGCTTGCCGCGAGCGATGCGCCGCCGGCTCTGCGCCCGTCCATCGCACCCGTCGGTCGAGGCCGAGCGGCGGCAGCTGACGGTGATGTTCTGCGATCTCGTCGGTTCGACGGCATTGTCGGCGCGGCTCGATCCCGAAGATTTACGCGCGGTCATCGGCGCCTATCACCGCTGCGTTGCCAAGGTGATCGGCCGCGGCGGCGGGTTTGTCGCCAAGTATATGGGCGACGGCGTGCTCGCCTATTTCGGCTATCCGCGGGCGGACGAACACGATGCCGAGCGCGCGCTGCGGGCCGGGCTGCAGCTCGTCGAGGCGGTGAACGGGCTCGACACCGTCGCGGCGGTGCGGTTGCAGGTGCGGGTCGGCATCGCCACCGGCCTTGTTGTCGTCGGGGAGCTGATCGGCCAGGGTGCCTCGCAGGAACAGGCGGTGGTCGGCGAGACGCCCAACCTCGCGGCGCGGCTGCAGGCGCTGGCCGAGCCGGGTACCGTAGTGATCGCGCCGAGCACGCGGCGGCTGACCGGCGGTCTGTTCGAATACGTGGATCTGGGCGCCGTCGAGCTCAAGGGCCTGGGCGCGCCGGTGATGGCCGCGCGGGTGGTGCGCGGGAGCGCCGCCGAGAGCCGCTTCGAGGCGCTGCGCACGGCCGGCACCCCGCTCGTCGGCCGTGACGAAGAACTGGCGCTGTTGCAGCGCCGCTGGCAGCAGGCCAAGGCCGGCGAGGGCCGGGTGGTGGTGCTGATCGGCGAACCCGGCATCGGCAAATCGCGTCTGGCGCAAGCGATGCTGCAGCAGGGGTCGCGGGCGAGCCGCATACGAGGCTGCGCTATTTCTGCTCGCCGCACCATCAGGCGAGCGCACTCCATCCCTTTATTACTCAGCTCGAGCACGCCGCGGGCTTCACCCGCGAGGACATGCCGGAAGCGCGGCTGGCGAAGCCGGTCTGCCGGCGGCAAGGCGCTGCCGGCCGAGATCCTCGAGCAGATCCTCGCCCGCACCGACGGCGTGCCGCTGTTCCTCGAGGAGCTGACCAAGACTATCATCGAAAGCGGCCTCTTGCGCGAGCAGGACGGGCATTACGCGCTCGACGGCGCGCTGCCGCCGCTGGCGATCCCGACCACGCTCCACGACTCGCTGATGGCCCGGCTCGATCGGCTGGCGCCGGTGCGCGAGGTCGCCCAGATCGGTGCCGCCATCGGCCGCGAGTTCTCCTATCGCTTGCTCAGCGCCGTCGCACAGCAGCCCGACGACCGGCTGCAGGAGGCTCTGGACCGGCTCGTCCGCGCCGAGCTGGTGTTCGGCCGCGGCGAGGCCCCGGAGGCGGTCTATACCTTCAAGCATGCGCTGGTGCAGGAGGCGGCCTATGCCAGGCTGCTGCGCGAGCGCCGGCGAACGCTCCACGCCCGGATCGCCCAGGCGCTCGAAGGCGAGTTCCCGGAAGTGGCCGAGACCCGGCCGGAACTCGTCGCACACCACTACGCCGCCGCCGCCGGGCTCCCCGCTCCCGCCATCGATTATTATCGCCGCGCCGCGGAGCGGGCGATGGCGGCCTCGGCCAACGCCGAGGCGATCGCCCATTTGACCAAGGGCCTCGAGCTAATCGCCTCGCTGCCGGAATTGTCCGAGCGGATCTCGCTTGAGATCGACTTCCGCCTCGCGCTCGGCATCCCCCTTACTGCCAGACAAGGGTACGGATCTGTCGAGGCGCAGGCGGCCTACACCCGAGCCAAGGAGTTGTGTGCGGGCGCCGGCGAGACCCCCGAGCTCTTTCGCAGCCTTATGGGGTTGTGGGTGTATCATCACGTGCGACCAGATCTGGAGACCGCGTCGGAGCTTTCCCGGGAGCTTTTCAACCTCGCAGCAAAGCTCGGGAGCGATGACTTCCGTTTGCTCGCCGAACTCGCCGCTTGCGTCACCTGCTGCTTCTCTGGACGATACGCGAGCGTGCCGTCTCACGCCGCTCGGGTGCGGGCCCTGTACGACCCGGAGCGCCACCGCGGGCCAAAGATTTTCATCATGGACCCGGCCATGATGGCCCTGGCCTTTGAGGCGCTGGCCTTGTGGTGCCTCGGCTATCCTGAGCAGGCGTCCGAGCGGGGGCTTGCCGCCCTCTCGATGGCGCAGACAGCGGCTCATCCGTTCAGCCTGTGCTTGGCTTTGGTTTGCGAGGCTATGCTCAGGATCCAGCGGAGGGAACCCGAGCTGATGGCCGCGCGGACCAAAGCGCTTCTGGCGGCTGCAAGGGAGCGGGGGTTCGCGTTTAACTTCGTAGTGGCTTCGATGCTCGAAATCTTTCTCGACGCCTGGGTAACGGGGCAGTGCGCAGACGATCGCATAGAAGCTTTCAGGAGCGCTCTGGCCGAGCTGCGAAGGAGGGGGCAGGGGGTTACCCTGGGTTTTTACCATGTTCTATTTGCAGAATGCCTAGAAAAAAAAGGGAATACCGATGAAGCCCTGGCAGTGCTCGAGGCCGCGGTCGTGCACTGCGAGTGCACGGGCGCCGCCCCATGGGAGCCGGAAGTCCATCGGCTGATCGGCGATTTGCTGCTCCAGCGGAACCCGGGCGCTGCGGATCGGGCGGAAGTTTCCTATCGGCGGGCGATCGGGCGAGCCCGTTCGCAAGAGGCGAAGTCGTGGGAGCTGCGCGCCGCCACCAGCCTCGCCCGGCTGTGGCGCGACCAAGGCAAGTGCACCGAGGCGCGCGAGCTTCTGGCACCGATCTACGGTTGGTTCACCGAGGGCTTCGACACACCCGACCTCAAGGAGGCCAAGGCGCTGCTCGAGGAGCTGCGCGATATACCGGGTCAATCGACTGCCGGGACCCCAGGCGCCGCTGGGGTTACCGGATAGCCTGAAGGGGCCCACCATGGACGTCGCGGTATGGCTGCGGGATTTGGGCCTGGAGCAGTACGCGGCGGCATTCGGCCAGAACGACATCACCGAGGCCGTCCCTGCCTGAATTGACGGCCGAGGATCTCAAGGATCTTGGCGTCTGCACGGTCGACGCTTTTCTGACGTCGGCGGTCTCACGGGCGGTGGCGTAGGTGGCGCCGCCGAGAACTTCGCGCGAATACCACAAAGCAAGGTCGCACCCAAGTCGACGCCCGCGCGACATAAGGGCGGTTTTTATTTCATGTCATGGTCGCGCTCGCCCGAATGGAACGCGATCCGATCCGCGACCGCACGGACACTGGGCTGGCAGCGCGCTGTGGCTGCGTGGGCTCGGGCTGGAGCAATACGCCCAGACGTTCTGCGATAACGCCATCGACCCAGCGGTGCTGCCGGCGCTCGGTGACGCGCACTTGAAGGAGCTGGGGCTGCCCCTCGGGCATCGCCTGAAACTGCTCCAGGCGATCGCCGCGCTCCGCGATGCCGCTCCGCTTCGGTCCGAGCCGAACCACACCTCGCCCGCCCCGCAGACAGCCTCCACCCAAGCCGAGCGGCGCCAGCTGACGGTGATGTTCTGCGATCTGGTCGGCTCGATGGCGCTGTCGGCGCGGCTCGATCCCGAGGACCTGCGGACAGTGATCGGCGCCTATCACCGCTGCGTTGCCAAGGTGATCGGGCGCGGCGGCGGCTTTGTCGCGAAGTACATGGGCGACGGCGTGCTCGCCTATTTCGGCTATCCGCGGGCCGGCGAGCACGATGCGGAACGCGCGGTGCGCGCGGGGCTGAAGCTGGTCGAGAAGGTGGCCGGGCTCGACACCGTCGCGGCGGCGCCATTGCAGGTGCGGGTCGGCATCGCCACCGGGCTGGTGGTGGTCGGGGATCTGATCGGCCAGGGCGCCTCGCAGGAACAGGCGGTGGTCGGCGAGACGCCGAACCTCGCGGCGCGGCTGCAGGCATTGGCCGAGCCGGGTACCGTGGTGATCGCGCCGAGCACGCGTCGGCTGACCGGCGGGTTATTCGAGTACGAAGATCTGGGGGCGGTCGAGATCAAGGGCTTGGCCATGCCGGTCATCGTCACGCGGGTGCTGCGGGAGAGCGGGGCCGAGAGCCGCTTCGAGGCGCGGCATGGCCCGGACCTGACGCCGCTGGTCGGCCGCGACGAGGAACTGGCGCTATTGCAGCGCCGCTGGCAACAGGCCAAGGCCGGCGAGGGCCGGGTGGCGCTCCTGATCGGCGAACCCGGCATCGGCAAATCGCGCCTCGCCCAAACCCTGCTCGAGCGGCTGAGCGGCCAGCCGCACACCCGCCTGCGCCTCTTCTGCTCACCCCACCACCAGGACAGCGCTCTCTACCCGACCATCACGCAGCTCGAACGAGCGGCCGGGTTCCGGCGCGAGGACACCGCCGGGCAGCGGCTCGACAAGCTGGAGGCGGTGCTCGCGCAGGCAACCGGCGATCCCGGCGGGGCCGCTCCGCTGCTCGCGTCGCTGCTGTCGATCCCCACTGGCGCGCGCTATCCGCCGCTCGACCTCACCCCGCAAAAGCAAAAGGAGAAGACGCTGCAGGCGCTGACGGCGCAGGTCGAAAAGCTGGCGGCGCGGCAGCCGGTGTTGATGCTGTTCGAGGACGCGCATTGGAGCGACCCGACCTCGATCGAGCTGTTGGATCTAATCATCGAACGGGCGCCCGCGCTGCCTCTCCTGCTGATCGTCACGTTCCGCCCGGAGTTCACCGCGCCTTGGACCGGCCGGCCGCATGTCGCATCGCTCGCTCTAAATCGGCTGGCGCCGCGCCAGCGAGCCGAGATGATCGCGGCCGTAACCGGCGGTAAGGCCCTGCCTTCGGAGATCGCCGACCAGATCATCGACCGCACCGATGGCGTGCCGCTGTTCGTCGAGGAGCTGACGAAAGCGGTGATCGAGGCCGGCATGCTGAGTGACGCCGGCGACCACTACACCACGGCGGGACCAGTGCCGGCGCTGGCGATCCCGGCGAGCTTGCAGGCATCCCTCTTGGCGCGCCTCGACCGCTTGGCACCGGTGCGAGAGGTAGCGCAGATCGGGGCGGCGTTGGGCCGGCAGTTTCTCGCACGAGCTGATCGGTGCGGTGGCGACCATGCTGCCGGCGCAACTCGACGACGCCCTGGCGCAGTTGGTGAGCGCCGAATTGATCTACCGGCGAGGCACCCCGCCCGACGCCGAATACACCTTCAAGCACGCGCTGGTCCAGGACGCCGCTTACAGCACCTTGCTGCGCAGCCGCCGGCAGCAACTGCACGCCCGCATCGCTGCGACCCTCGAAGACGGGTTCTCGGAGATTGTCGCGGCACAACCGGCGCTGCTCGCCCACCACTGCACGGAAGCCGGTCTGGCCGAGAAGGCAGTCGATTGTTGGCTCGTCGCAGGGCGCCAGGCCTGGGGGCGCTCGGCTACAGAAGCCGCCGCGCTGCTCCGCCGCGGGCTGGCACAGCTTTCCACCCTGCCAGACGGCGATCGGCGCCGGGGGACCGAGCTCGATCTGCGGCTGGCCTTGGGTCAGTCGGTGATGGTGAGCCGCGGTTGGGGCGCGCCCGAGGCGGGCGAGACTTACGCCCGGGCTCGCGAGCTTTCGGTGGCGCTGAACCGCTCGCGCGAGTTGCTGTTCGCACTGTGGGGCCAATATGTCTACCACGCTTGCGGCGCCGATCTTGATCGAGCGCGCCCTCTTGCGGCGGAGATACGAGACCTGGGCGAGACTAGCGGTGACATTCCCACGCGAGTGATGGGCTATGACGCTTGTGCCTATACATGCAGTTCCCTCGGAGAGTTTCCGGCAGCTCGGAAGTACGTCGAAAAGAGCCTCGCTCTTTACGATCCGGCGCACCGCGCGTTTTATGCGGAGCTGATGCCCAGCGATATGCTGGTCGTGTTATTGGAGCATTCGACGATCCCCTCGGCCTGCCTCGGACATCTCGAACTGGCTTCATCGAGAGCAGACATGGCCCTAACCGAGGCGCGCCGGATTGCACATCCCCATACCTTGGTGGACGCCCTCGCGTGGGCCTGGATGACAGGCTGGTGCATTGGCTCGGAGTTGGAATTGTTATCGCAATGGGCCGATGAGCTTTTGGCCGTGTCGGTCGAGCATGAGCTCGCACTCTATCGGGTCGCGAGCTTTTGGGCGCGCGGCTGGCGCCTGGCGGCATCGGGGCATTGCGAGGACGGGATCCAACTCCTTGCCCGCGGCTTGGCCGGGTTGCACGACGCCGGCTTCATGCTCCAAACACCTTTCTGGCTAACGCTTCTTGCCGACGCCTGCCGAATGGGTGGGGATTGGCAGGCCGCCCTCGGCCACCTCGCCGAGGCACACCGATTTGCTGAGGAGACAGGGGATCGATGGGCTCTGGCCGAGGCGGTACGGCTGCGCGGCGACGTGCTCCTGGCAACAGGCGATCTCAAAGCGGCCGAGGCCAGCTATCACGAGGCAAGGGCGATTGCACAACAGCAGAGCGCCAAGCTCTGGGAATTGCGCGCCGCGACCAGCTTGGCCAGACTCTGGCGCGATCAAGGCAAGCCCGCCGCGGCGCGCGAGCTGCTGGCGCCGGTCTACGGCTGGTTCACCGAAGGCTTCGACACGCTCGACCTCAAGGAGGCCAAGGCGCTGCTCGAGGACTTGGCTGATGCGCCAGCCTTGCCGGCGAGCGGGGTCTCAGTGGTCGCAGGCGGGGCCGGCGGCTAGGCGACGGGGCGCCATATGGACATCGCCGCCTGGCTGAAGGAGTTGGATCTGGCGCAGTATGCGGCGGCGTTCCGCGACAACGCCATCGAGGCAGAGATCCTGCCCGATTTGACCGAGGCCGATCTCGAGAAGCTCGGTGTGCTTCTGGGCCATCGCAAGCGTTTCCTGCGGGCGATCGCAGCGTTGCGCGAGGCAGGCGCATCGTCCTCGCCAAAGGAGCCGGCGAGCGAACCGCTCGCAATAGCGTCTGCCGAGCGGCGGCAGCTGACGGTGATGTTCTGCGATCTGGTCGGTTCGACGGCGCTGTCGGCGCGGCTCGACCCGGAGGATCTGCGCGCGGTCATCGGCGCCTATCACCGCTGCGTTGCCAAGGTGATCGGCCGCGGCGGCGGGTTTGTCGCCAAGTACATGGGCGACGGGATGCTGGCCTACTTCGGCTATCCGCGGGCCGGCGAGCACGATGCCGAGCGCGCGGTGCGCGCGGCGCTGAAGCTGGTCGAGAAGGTGGCCGGGCTCGACACCGTCGCGGCGGCGCCATTGCAGGTGCGGGTCGGCATCGCCACCGGGCTGGTGGTGGTCGGCGATCTGATCGGCCAGGGCATGTCGCAGGAACAGGCAGTAGTGGGAGAGACGCCGAACCTCGCGGCCCGGCTGCAGGCATTGGCCGAGCCGGGGACCGTGGTGATCGCGCCGGGCACGCGGCGGCTGACCGGGGGGCTGTTCGAGTACGCGGATCTGGGTGCCGTCGAGCTCAGGGGCTTGGGCGCGCCGGTGATGGCCGCGCGGGTGGTGCGCGGGAGCGCCGCCGAGAGCCGCTTCGAGGCATTGCACGGGCGCGACCCGACCCCGCTTGTCGGCCGCGACGAAGAGCTGGCGCTGTTGCAGCGCCGCTGGCAGCAGGCCAAGGCCGGCGAGGGCCGGGTGGTGGTGCTGATCGGCGAACCCGGCATCGGCAAATCGCGTCTCGCGCAGGCGATGCTCGAGCAGCCGGCGGGCGAGCCGCAGACGAGGCTGCGCTATTTCTGCTCGCCGCACCATCGGGCGAGCGCGCTCCATCCCTTCATCACCCAGCTCGAGACGCCGCGGGCTTCAGTCGCGAGGACATGCCGGAAGCGCGGCTGGCCAAGCTCGAAGCGCTGCTCGCCCGGTCGAACGCCGGCGCCGAGGAGATCGGGTTCATCGCCGAGCGGATGTCGGTCCCGACCGGCGACAAATACCGTCTCCCGGACCTCACCCCGCAGCGGCGCAAGGAGCGGACGTTCGAGGCGCTGCTGGCGCAACTGGCGCGGCTGGCGGCGCAGCAGCCGGTATTGATGCTGTTCGAGGACGCGCACTGGATCGACCCGACCTCGCTCGAGCTGTTGACCCTGACCGTGGCGCGGGCATCAACGCTGCCGTTGCTGCTCCTCGTCACCGCGCGGCCGGAGTTCACCCCGCCCTGGCCCGGGGAGGCGCATGTCACCACACTGCCGCTTGGCCGCCTCGGCCGCAGCGACGGCATGACCCTGGTCGAGCGGTCGGCCGGCGGCAAGACGCTGCCGCCCGAGATCCTCGAGCAGATCCTCGCCCGCACCGACGGCGTGCCATTGTTCGTCGAGGAGCTGACCAAGACCATCATCGAAAGCGGCCTCTTGCGCGAGGAAGATGGGCATTACGCGCTCGACGGCGCGCTGCCGCCGCTGGCGATCCCGACCACCCTGCACGATTTCGCTGATGGCCCGGCTCGATCGCTTGGCGCCGGTGCGCGAGGTCGCCCAGATCGGCGCCGCGATCGGCCGCGAGTTCTCCTATCCATTGCTCAGCGCCGTGGCGCAGCAGCCCGACGACCGGCTGCAGGAGGCTCTCGACCGGCTCGTCCGCGCCGAGCTGGTGTTCGGCCGCGGCGAGATCCCGGACGCGGTCTACACCTTCAAGCATGCGCTGGTGCAGGAGGCGGCCTATGCGAGCCTGCTGCGCGAGCGCCGGCGGCAGCTCCACGCCCGCATCGCCCGGGCGCTCGAAGGCGCGTTACCGGAAGTGGTCGAGACCCGGCCGGAACTGGTCGCACACCACTACGCCGCCGCCGGGCTCGCCGCTCCGGCCATCCGATATTATCGCCGCGCCGCGGATCGGGCGATGGCCGGCTCGGCCAACGCCGATGCGATCGCTCATTTGACCAAGGGCCTCGAGCTTATCGACTCGCTGCCGGAATCGTCCGAGCGGATCTCGCTTGAGATCGACTTCCGCCTCGCGCTCGGCGCCCCCCTTATTGCCGTACAAGGGTGGACTTCTGTCGAGACGCAGGCCGCCTACACCCGCGCCAAGGAGTTGTGTGCGGGCGCCGGCGAGACCCCCGAGCTCTTTCGCAGCCTCGTGGGGTTGTGGGTCATTCATTTGACTAGACCGGATATGGAGACCGCGTCGGAGCTTTCCCGGGAGCTTTTCACCCTCGCCGCAAAGCTCGGGAATGACGACTTCCGTTTGCTCGCCGAATACGTCGCTTGCTGCACTTGCTCGTGGTCCGGACGATACACGAGTGTGCCGTCTCACGCCGCTCGGGTGCGGGTCCTGTACGACCCGGAGCGCCACCGCGGGCCAAAGATTTTCGTGATAGACCCGGCGATGGCGGCCCTGACTTTCGAGTCGCTGGCCTTGTGGTGCCTCGGCTATCCCGAGCGCGCGTCCGAGCGGGGGCTCGCCGCCCTTTCGATGGGCCAGTCCGTGGCTCATCCGTTCAGCCTGTGCTGGGTTTTGTGGTGCGAGGCTTGGCTCAGGATCGAGCGGAGGGAACCCGAGCTGATGACCGCGCGGACCAAAGCATTTCTCGCGGTCGCAAGGGAGCAGGGGTTCGCGTGGCACTGCGCGGTGGGTCCGATGCTCGAAATCTGGCACGACGCTTGGGTGACGGGGCAGTGCGCAAACGATCGCCTAGAAGCTTTCCGGAGCGCTCTGGCCG
>CAVYWO010000010.1:0-545423 GCA_963772295.1 uncultured Alphaproteobacteria bacterium | reverse complement strand
ATGTGGTGGAGTTTGGCTTCAATAAGGATTTTGTCAATGCGGATAGCCGCAAAACGCTGAACGAGCTGATGGATGCCTGGAAATGCCGCTACGTGAACATCGAGGTGGCGGGGCATACCGACACGGTCGGGAAGGAAGCCAACAACCTCGACTTGTCGGAGTTACGCGCGCTGGCCGTCCGCAATTACCTCGTGGGTGCCGGTGTCGTTCCCACCCGCATCACGACTCATATCATGGGGGAAAGCGAGCTCCAGGTGCAGACGGCTAACAACGTCCGCCTGCGTAGTAACCGCGTGGCCATTGTGACGATCCATTAAGCAACGCTCGCAGAGGCGCCGCCCGTCGACGGGCGGTTCTCCCCCGGGGGGCTTTCGGCATATGCGCTCATTGTTTGCGTTCGCCGCCCAGCCACAACAACCGCAACCCGCACGCGATAACTCTATAAAAATGTACTTTGCTCGCGCATAGATCGGGCTAGGTGTCGCAAGCGCCGAGCAATCCGTCGAGCGTGTTGGCCCGATCGAGCCCCCCGACTTTTTCGTCGATGCCGTCGGCACGCAGTAGATCGCGCGCGCGTCCATGAGCCCCGACGATCCGCAGCGCGATGCCGCGGCCGGCGAGTTCGCGGTGCAGCTCGTGCAGCATGCCGGAGCCGGCGAGATCGAGATAGGGCGATGCGGACAGGTCACAGACCACCATGTGGATGTCCGACGAACCGGCCAGACGGTCCAAAACGGCTTCCAGGATCGCATCGGCATTGACGTAGATCAGCGACGCTTCGGGACGGAAGGCGACGACCCCGGGTAGCGCCTCGTTTTCGGGATGGCGGGCGATGTCGGAATAGCTGCGCGTGCCGGGAATGCGGCCGAGGAACGCCGTGTGCGGACGCGACGCACCGACCAGCAGCATCAGCAGAGAGGCGAGCGCCGCGAGCAGGATGCCCTGCAATATTCCCAGGAGCAGAACCGCGGCGAGGGCGATCGATGCGGCGTAGAAGTCGAACCGGCTCGCGCGCCACATGCGGATCAGGGCCGGAAAATCCAGCAATCCGTATACTGCGGTCAACACCACCGCGGCCAATACCGCCTTCGGCAGATTTCTCAACAGCCCGGTGAGGAATGAGAGGCACAGTGCGAGGGAGACCGAAGCAAAGACGAGAGCCAACGGCGAGCGGGCTCCCGCCTTGTCGTTGACGGCCGACTGCGACAGCCCGCCCGCAACCGGATAGCCGTGCCCCAGTGCGGTCAGGAAATTGGCGGCGCCAATACCGAGAAGCTCCTGACGCGGGTCGAGGACATAGCCGTGCCTTGCCGCAAAAGTGCGGCCGGCCGAGACGCTCTCGATGTAGGCGAGGAGCAGGCAGCCGGCAGCGAGCGGAAAAATGCCCTCGGCGTCGCCGAGGCGCAGCGCCGGGATTGCCAGCGTCGGCAGGCCCGGCGGAATCTCCCCGGTCGTCGGCACGCCGAGAGCGGGGAAGGCCGAGCACGGAAGCCACGAGGATCGAAAGGGCAACGACCCCGATCGCGACCGGTTTTCCCGGCAGGCACCGCTCGCCGAGCACGAGCAGCACAAGAGCGACAATGCCAACGGCAAGCACGAAATAGCGCGTCTCGCCCAGTTGACCGGCAAGCAATAGGGCTCTCTCGAAGAAGTTGTGCCCGCCACCCGCGGTACCGATCAGGCTCGGCAGCTGGGTCATGGCTATCGTCAATCCGGCGCCGGCCTTGAAGCCGACGAGGATGCTGTCACTGACCAGCTTGACCAGTGCGCTGAGGCGCAACACCCAGGCGATCACGCACAGCGCGGCCACCGTCAGGCCGGCGAGGCCGGCGATCTGCGCGTAGCGTTGCGCGTCGCCGCCGGCCATCGCCCCAACCGTTCCGGCAATCATCAACGAGATCGCGGAGGTCGGCCCGATCGCCAGTTGCCGCGAGGACCCCAGCAGCGCGTAGCCGAGACCGCCCAGCGAATAGCCGTACACGCCGACCTGCGGCGGCAGGCCGGCAAGACCGGCATAGGCGAGAGCAACCGGGATCGCGTAGGCCGCCAGCGTCACGCCGGCGACCGCGTCTTCGCGCAGCGACGCCGGATGATAGTCCGTCAGCCACTGCACCGGCGGGAAATACCGCTGCCAGCTGCGGCTATTCCAGCGCACGCGAGGAGCCGTTCCGCTCAGTTGACGATGTCGACGCGCGCCCAGCTCAGATCCGGATCGAACAGCTTTGTCCGCGCCGCGACCGCCGCCGTGTCGGGGCCCAGACCCTTTTGGAAGACGATGCCGTCCTGGTTGAACGTCGCGCCGCGTATCGGATTTCGTCGCATTCCGCTCGCCGCCCCCTCATACCGCAGGCCGCGTGCGCACCTCGTCCGGCACCTTGCGCGGCAGGAACTGCCCGTCTTTGAGGTCGCCCGAAAAGCTGCCGTTTTCGACGACGACCTTGCCGCGCAGGATCGTCATCGAGGGCCAGGCGGCAAGGTCCCGGCCCTCCCACGGCGAGTAATCGGCTTCGTGCATCTCGGCGGCGCGCACGATGTGGCGCCGGCGCGTCTCCAGCACCACGATGTCGGCGTCCGAGCCGACCGCCAGCGCCCCCTTGCGCGGGTAGAGCCCCATGATCTTGGCGGCGTTCGACGACACGAGCCCGACAAAATCAGTGAGCCCGCGGCCGCGTTTTTCGACCGTCTCGGTGTAGATCAACGAGAGCCGCGGCTCGACCCCGGCATTGCCGCCGGTCGTGTCGTCGATCCGCCTTCCCTGCAGCTTGATCCGCAGCGGGCAGCAGATCTCGTCGGTGGCGACCGCCTGGATGGCGCCGTGATCGGTCGCCGCCCACAGCGCCGCCTGGTCCTCGCGGAATTTGAGCGACGGATAGGTATGGTAGATCTGGCCGTTCGGCCGCCGGTAATCCTCGGCCGTGTACATCAGATACTGATGCAGGGTCTCGCCGTAGATCGGCACGCCGTTGGCGCGCGCCGCCGCGATCGCCCGGACCCCGGTCGCCGCCGAGGTGTGCATCATGTAAAGCGCCGCCCCCTCGATAGTGGCGGCGAGCCGGATCACCCGGTTGAACGACAGATCCTCCGACAGGGTGGTATGGACCTCGGCCATGTTCTCGAAGCCGGCGCGGTCCTCGCGCAGCAGCTTTTCGTACATGTGCATGACGAGATCGTTGTCCTCGGCGTGGATCGCGGCGATGCCGCCGGCCTTGGCCAGCACCTGCAGCACCTCCCAGATGTCGCCGAAATCGACCATGCGGCCGCGGCGCGACGGGGTAATGTCGGTGGTGAAGATCTTGACCGAGGGGTGCCCGGCCGCCACCGCCTCGGCGAACTGCGGCAGGACCGCCGGCGCGAGCCTGCCCTGCACCATCGTGTGGAAGGCGTAGTCGCAATAGCAGTCCTGGGCCCATTCGCGCTGTCGGCGCTCGATCGCCCGCTGCACCGTGTCGCCGTCCCCGACCAGCGCGAAATCGATGATCGTCGTCGTGCCGCCATGGAGCCCCGCCTCGCTGACCCGCGCCGGCCCTTCGGTCATCTGATGCTGGGCCGTGCCGGGCACGACGATCGGCCAGCGGCAATGCACATGCGGATCGATCCCGCCGGGTATGACGGTCTGTCCGGCGGCGTCGACAACCCGGCCGGCGCCCAAGCCGGCGAGGCTGCCGGGGGCGCCGATGGCGGCGATCCTGCCCTGTGCCACGCCGATATCGGCCGGCTCCGGCCCCGAGGGAAGGACGGCGAGCCCGCCGGCGACGACGAGGTCCAGCATCTGAGCCTCCTATGATGGCGCCCGCCACAGCCTCGGCAGGGCAAAGGCGAAGTGTTCGAGGATCTCCCTGCGCGGGATATCGTGCACGACGAAGACGAGGCGGCCGGCGCCGGAGCCCGCTGGCCAATCGGCCGGCCAGCCGTCGAGCCATTCGGGCGCGAACAGCGTGTGCTGCGCCGCCTGCACCAGCGCCGGCCGCTCGGGCCGGTCGGCGAACGCGACGATGCCCTTGACCCGCAACAGATCGGTGCCGCGGGCGCCGGCCAATTTGCCGAGAGCGCGGGCGAAGTCGAACCGGGTCATCGGTCCGCTAAGGATCACGGCAAAAGCGTCGATGCCGTGGCTGTGGACGGGATCGGGCGCCGGTGCCGGCGCCGCAGCGGCCGCGGTTTCGCCGCTTGCGAACAGGACCGCGCCGGGATCGAGCGGATCGGCGGCGAAAAGCCGGGCCGCCGCCGGGTTCAGCGCGTCGAGCGTGCGCACGAGATCGGGACCGCAGGGCGCCAAATCGGTCTTGCTGATGACGAGCGCATCGGCCAGCGCCACCTGCCGTGCGGCTTCCGCAAAGCGGTCGAGGCTCGCGGCACCGGCAACGGCATCGACGATGGTGACCACCCGCGCCGGCCGCAACAGATGGTCGAGGACCGGATCGGCGCCGAAGGTGTAGAGGATCGGCGCCGGGTCGGCGAGGCCGGTGGTTTCGACGGCGAGCCGCCGGAATGGCCGGACTCCGCCGGCATCGCGGCGCGCCAGCAGATCGCGCAGGGTGCGCGCCAGATCCTCGCGCACGGCGCAGCACAAGCAGCCGCCCGGCAATTCGACGACGCTGCCCTCGACAAAATCGACGAGATGATGGTCGATCGCGATCTCACCGATCTCGTTGATCACGACGGCGGTGTCGGCGAGGGACGGGGCCCGAAGCGCGCGGCGCAGCAAGGTCGTCTTGCCGCTGCCGAGAAACCCGGTCAGGAGCGTGATCGGCAGGGCTTCGGGTTCGCGCATGTCAGTCGACCACTACGTTGCCGGCCAATCCGACAGCAGGATGGTTTCACGCCGCAGGCGCCGCGGCAAGTCCCGCCGGCGGCTCCGCCATTTTCCGCTTGCGCGACGGCCGGCGTCCGCCCAAGAGCTTGGCAAGCGCCGGTATTCGAGGAGGTGCCGCAGATGAGCAATGATCCCGCGCCCGCGCCATCACCCGGCAGGGCGGCGCCGAGCTATGCCCATGGCGCGAGCCGAACGCCGCTGATCGGCCAGACGATCGGCGTCTATTTCGATGCGGCGGTGGAGCGGCTTGGCGGACATGACGCACTGATCGTGCGCCATCAGCAGATCCGCTGGAATTGGCGGCAGCTGAAGGAGCGGGTCGACGCTTTCGCCGCCGGACTCTTGGCCCTCGGGCTCGAACGCGGCGAGCGGATCGGCATCTGGTCGCCGAACACTGCCGAATGGACCGTGGCGCAATTCGCCACCGCCAAGGCCGGGCTGATCCTCGTCAACATCAACCCCGCCTATCGCGCGACCGAACTCGAATATGCGCTGAACAAGGCCGGCTGCGCCGCGCTCATCACGGCGGCGCGGTTCCGGTCGAGCGACTATTTGGCGCTACTCGGCGAGCTGGCGCCGGAGCTGGCGGCGGCGTCACCCGACGGCTGGCGCGCGGCGCGCCTGCCCGATCTGCGCCTAGTGATCACCATCGGCGCGGCCGAGGTGCCGGGGGCGCTGCGCTTCGATGCGGTTTACGATCGCGCCGGCGCGGCCGAGCGCAACCGGCTCGCCGATCTCGCCGCGGAATTGCAGTTCGACGACCCGATCAACATTCAGTTCACCAGCGGCACCACCGGCTTTCCCAAGGGCGCGACGCTGACCCACCACAACATCCTCAACAACGGCTTCTTCCTCGGTGAAACGATGCGGTTCAGCGAGCGCGACCGGGTGTGCATCCCGGTACCGCTCTATCACTGCTTCGGCATGGTGATCGGCAATCTCGGCTGTCTCACCCATGGTGCCACGATGGTCTATCCGAGCGAGGGCTTCGATCCGCTGGCGACGCTCGAAACCATCGAAGCCGAGCGCTGCACCGCACTCTACGGCGTGCCGACCATGTTCATCGCCGAGATGGACCATCCCGATTTCGACAAGTTCGATTTAAAGTCGCTGCGTACCGGGGTGATGGCCGGCAGCCCCTGCCCGATCGCGGTCATGAAGCGGGCGGTTGAGCGGATGTATCTGCGCGAGCTGGTGATCGCCTATGGCATGACCGAGACGAGCCCGGGCAGCACCGCGACGACGACCGACGACCCGATCGAGCGCCGCGTCTCGACCGTCGGCAGGGCGCTGCCGCATGTCGAGATCAAGATCGTCGACGCCGCCGGCCGCCTCGTGCCGCGCGGGGTGCCGGGCGAACTCCTGTCGCGCGGCTATCTCGTCATGCAGGGCTATTGGAACGACGAGGAGAAGACGCGCGAGGCGATCGACAGCGCCGGCTGGATGAAGACCGGCGATCTGGCGACGATGGACGACGCCGGTTACTGCAACATCGTCGGCCGGATCAAGGACATGGTGATCCGCGGCGGAGAAAACGTCTATCCGCGCGAGATCGAGGAGTTTCTCTACCGCCATCCGAAGATCCAGGACGCGCAGGTGATCGGCGTCCCGGATCGGCGCTATGGCGAGGAGTTGTGCGCCTGGGTCAGGCTGCGCCCGGGCGAGGTCGCGAGCGCCGACGAGATCCGCTCCTTCTGCGAGGGGCGAATTGCGCATTACAAGATCCCGCGCTACGTCAAATTCGTCGACGCGTTCCCGATGACGGTGACCGGCAAGATCCAGAAATTCGCCATGCGCGAAGCGATGATTGCCGAACTCGGCCTGCAGTTGGAAAAGACCGCTTGAAACCGGCTGGTCCGCCGGGATAAGCCCCGAGAGGAACTTAAGCTCGGGCGGGATCGCGGCGGGCCGGAATTGCGCGGCAGGAAGGATCGATCGTGAAGCAGCCTTGGCTGGCGCAAGGGGCACTGGCCGCCGGTTTGTCGGCGATTTTGGTGAGCTGCAACCCCTATGATCCGGCGCAGCGCGCGGTCGGCGGCGGGTTGATTGGAGCCGGCGCCGGGGCCGCGATCGGCGGTGCGGCGGCCGGCGGGCCCGGTGCCGCGACCGGAGCCGCCGTCGGCGGCGCGGTTGGCGCGGTGACCGGCGTCCTCACCACCCCGGTGGCGCCGGCAGCACCGCCGCCGCCACCGCCGCCGGTCTATTATCGCTAAATCGCGCCCGACCGCACCGATCAGCTCGACGGCGCGGCCTTGATCAGCGCCGCGAGGCGCGCGACGGCCGCGCTTTGCGCCGCTCTTGAAGTGATGTCGGGAGCGGCCTCGGCCTCGATGATGCGTGGCGCCTTGGGCCGCATCGCCGGGACCGGTGGCGGTGCCGGCGCAATCGTCGGGCCGCCGATGCCGAAGCCCGAACCGGGCGGACAGTTGCCGGATTTGCTGAACTTCACTTGCGGCTTGGCGCCAGTCCCCGGATCGACATAGGAAAAGCTCTCGCTGCAGAGGCCGGTGCCGCCTCCGGAAGCGGTGACGACGAAGCCCGAAACCTGGTCGCTCCCGGAGCCGGGCGCGGCAAGGGCCGCCTGGATCTCCGGGCTCGGCCCTAACAGCCAGATCGGCGCATTGGCGAGCCGCCGCGCCGCGGCCAGCTCTTGTGCGAGGGCGGCCTCCTGGGCGGCGGCCTGATAGAGGGCGGTTGGCGGCGGCATGACGAGGGCGAGCCCCTCGCGCGTCCACAGCGCCGGGTCGCCGCCTAACGCGCCGGCGCCGGGCAAGACCACGAGGATTGCGGCCGGCGGTGCGACGCCGCTCGGATAAGCGCCGGGCGGCGTCCAATCATCGGCAACGGCAATCGGGCTCGCCGACGTCTCTTGCGAGCCTGCCGAGACGCCGGCGGCGCAGCCGAAGAGCGGCAATGCCGCAAGACAGCACCAGAGGGTCGCCGCACGTCGCATCAACATTGCTCGATCTCCTCCGAAAATCGAACCTTCGGTGTTGATGGCGGCCGATTTGGGCATTTTTTGGTCCGGGTGGGGCGGCCGCCGACGGCACCGCTCGGAAGAAGAATGCGACGGAACACCGATGGCACGACCGCGCGCCCGCATTTTGTGGAGCAGCACCGGAAACCCGTCCGATGCTGTTGCGCGGGCGCTCGGCATGACGCCGCGCCACTTCAGCCGCGCGCTTCACAAGATCAAGGCGGCTAACGACCTTTCCGCCGCCGATCGCGTGGTCATATATAGCGACGGCTCGGTCACCAATGAGAAGGGCGAAACCCTTGGCAACCTCTACGATGAAGACTGAAGTGGATGCCGACCGCAAAGCCTTCGTGACCTTGCAATTCGCCGGCGACGCGTTGAGCCCCGAGGAAATCTCGGCGGTCCTGCCTGTCGAACCGACCCGCGTCCATCGCAAAGGCGAAGAATTTGTTGCCGGAACCCATGCGGGCAAGCTCCGCGGTCGGACCGGAATGTGGTTTCTCGCCACGGACAAACTCGTGCCGGGCGATGATCTCGAGGACCATTTGGGCTTCGTGCAGAAGCTGCTTTATCCAGCGCCGGGCGATGACAGCCGGATGACGAAGCTCCGCACCATCTTGGAGCGCAGCCATGTTCGCGCTCACATCACTTGCTTCTGGCGCGGCGACCCCGGTGAAACCGCACCGCTTATCCCGCCTCAATTCAAGTCAGCCATCGACCCCTTAGCCGCCGACATTGAAACCGATTTCGCAGCCGGCTGAAATCGTGGGGTGGCTTGAGCCGAAGGCGAGAGGCCTTGCGGGCGTTCGACGGGTTTCCCTTCCACTCAACCCATCCTCAGCGCTCACATCACCTGCTCCTGGCGCGGCGACCTCTCCCTCCTTTCAAAACGACGGGCACAAAAAATCTATGGCGTGTCATTTGGGTCGATGGTTTCTACGGATGCCTCGCATGACGCCATGAAATATTCCGGAGCAGTGGGGGGTCCTCGCCTGATATCAATACGGTATCTATACAACGCGCGGGCACCGGCCTCGCAGAATTTTGCCATCACGTCGTCGATTGCTGCCATTGGACCTCTCCCGGTTTGCCCCAAAGTGCTGCGACGCGGACCGTCATCGGCGATTGCCGGGGGTCTCGATCGGCGCGCAGTTGCTGCGCCCCGACATCAGGCAGTCCTCGCGCTGACTTTCCTCGCGCAGCGCGTGCATCAGGTAGACCGCGGCGACGGCCAGCACCGCCGCCACGATCAGCCCGATCACCGCTCCCCTGCGCGGCGGCGGTCCTTCCTCGTCGGCCAAGTTCAAACCTCCGGCCGCTGGTTATAGGCCCGGCAACCGGCCGGCATAGCTCGTGCCTTGTCAAGCGCGGCTACGATGCGCGAGAGTTCCCGATGATCCGGCACCAGGCAAGAGCTGAGGCGAGGCTGCGATGACCGACCCGAGTGCCGCCACCGTCATCGAGGTGGCCCGGCGCATCGCCGACCGGCAGCTCAGCGCCGAGGCGCTGGTGGCGTCGTATCACGAACGCATCGAAGCCCGCGAAAGCATCGTCGGCGCGTGGCAATATCTCGATCGCGAGCGGGCGCTGGCGGTCGCCCGCGCCCGCGACGCCGAGCCGCCGCGGGGTCCGCTGCACGGCATTCCGATCGCGGTCAAGGATCTGATCGATACCGCCGACATGCCGACCGCCTACGGTTCGCCGATCTACCGCGGCCACCGGCCGGCGGCCGATGCCGCCTGCGTGGCGCGCGCCCGCGCCGCCGGCGCCATCGTTCTCGGCAAGACCGTCACCACCGAATTTGCCGCTTTCACACCGGGCAGGACGGCGAACCCGCGCCACTCCGGGCATACGCCCGGCGGCTCGTCGAGCGGCTCGGCGGCGGCCGTCGCCGACGGCATGGCGCCGCTCGCGCTCGGCACGCAGACGGCGGGGTCGGTGATCCGCCCGGCGGCCTTTTGCGGCTGCGTCGGCTACAAGCCGAGCTTTGGCCTCATAAGTCGCGCCGGCATCAAGCCGCTCGCCAAATCGCTCGACACCCTCGGGATCTTCGCCGGCAATGTCGCGGATGCGGCGTTGTTCGCCGGATTCCTCGCCGAACGTCCGGCCTTGCGTCATCCGGTGCTGCCGTCGCCGCCGCCCCGCTTCGGGCTCTACCACACGCCGATGTGGCACGAGGCCGAGCCGGCGACGGCGGCGGCGCTCGATCGGGCGCACAGAGCGCTCGAACGGGCCGGCGCCTTGGTCGAGGAGCTGGCGATCGCGCCCGAGCATCGCGGTCTGACGGCGGCGCAGGACCGGATCATGTTGTACAAGATGGCCCAGGCGCTCGCCTATGAGCGCCTCGAGCGCGGCGCCGAGCTGTCGCCGCGCCTCGCCCAGATGCTCGATGCCGGGCTTTCCGTCGGGTCTGCGGATTATGACGCCTGTCTGGTCGAGGCGGCCGTCGCGCGGGCCGGGCTCGATCGGTTTTTCGCCGGCTGCGACGCGGTGTTGGCGCCGGCGGCGCCGGGCGAGGCGCCGGCCGGGCTCGGCTCTACCGGCGACCCGGTGTTCAACCGGATGTGGACGTTGCTCGGCGTGCCCTGCGTGACGGTGCCGGCGCGCTGGGCCGAGAGCGGTCTGCCGACCGGCGTCCAACTCGTCGGGCGGATCCGCGACGATGCTCGGGTGATGGCGGCGGCGGCGTTTCTCGAACGCGCCCTCGCCGAGCCGGCATGAAAAAGGCAGGCGCGCTGCGGGCTATCGCCGTCGCCGCAGCGATCGCCGGCTGCTCGTCACTCGAACCCTATGCGACCTTTCCGCGCTATCCCGAGACCGATACCCACGACAAGGGGCCGCGCGTCGCGATCTGCTATGACGCACTCGTCAGCCCGGCTGCCCTGGTGCAGCAGACGGCGCAACAGGAATGCCCCGCGAACAGCCTGGCGACCCGCGTCGATACCGATATGCTGCTGCAATACTGCCCGCTGCTGTTGCCGGCGCGGGCGACTTTCGTCTGCACCCTGAAGACCAAGCAATAGTTGATCCGGCGGTCGGCCCGGTGCGGCGCCGCTTGCAAGATTGCCCGACTGCCGGCCGGTTCGTCGGCTGGACTGCGGCGGTGAAAGGCATCTTTTCAGAGACTATCGACGGCGCCGGCTGGCAACCCCTTGGCTTCTCTAAAGTAACGGAAGGAACAAGGACCTTGTTCGTTCATATGTCGTGCCCGACGTCATTCAGCTTTGCGTGGAACGCGCCTTCTTTCTGAACCCCACAGGGCGGTCATCGAATTTTTCCCTAGGTTCCAACGGACCGCTTATTAACGACTTTCCGCCAATCCCAACGAATGGGGGTGGCATTTCTTTTGGCCGAGCGGGGCGCCGTCGGGCGTGGAGATGCATTTCTCGGTCTTCTGCGAAGCGACTGCAGGATAGCCCCGCCGCGCTTTGCGCGCGGCGCGCAGCAGCGATCTGAGCGCGCGGTGACGGTGCGCGCGCCCGCGCGGCGGCATCCCGGCGCCCGTGGCGATTGACGCGCGCCTCGGGCTGAGCTTGCGCCAGGGTATTCTTGGACCACGGTGAACAGCGAAAAGTCGTTCGGGCAACATGCGCCCTCGGCGGCCCGTTCGTGGATGAACAAGATCGACCCAGCACCACGCACGCTGGCATATATAGAGCGTGGATCAGCCTGGGAGGATCGGGCAGTCATGAAATCCATCGTTGAGAATGCCCCGTCCCCGGTGACGCCCGACGGGTCCGCGCGGAGTTTATCCTCGGGCCGCGCAGAGCGCGGACCCGGGGGCGCGGCCCGACCACAGGCTCTGGGCGGCCCGCTTCCCAAACGGCCATTCTCGGTCCGCGTCCTGCCTCCCAAAATGCCGCGACCCCCTCGCAAACCGGGTGTCTGAGCCTTCGGCTGTCAGTCACGATTGTTATCGGCCGTCGCTGGTGATCCGCGCAGAACCGCGATGTTTAACAAGATCCTGATCGCCAATCGCGGCGAGATCGCCTGCCGCATCATTCGCAGCGCGAAGAAAATGCGGATCGCGACGGTCGCGGTTTATTCCGATGCCGACGCTGAGGCCCTGCATGTGCGCAAGGCCGACGAGGCGGTCCGTATCGGACCGCCGCCTTCGGCCGAAAGCTATCTGCGCATCGACCGTATCGTCGACGCCTGCCGGGCGACGCGCGCCGAGGCGGTCCACCCCGGCTACGGCTTCCTCTCGGAAAACGCGGGCTTTGTCGAGGCGCTCGCTGCGGCAGGTCTCGTCTTTATCGGGCCGCCGGCGGCGGCGATCGCGGCAATGGGCGACAAGATCGAAGCGAAGAAGCTGGCCCGCGCCGCCGGTGTGGCGACCGTGCCCGGCCATCTCGACATCATCCCGGATGCCGAAGCGGCGATCGCGATTGCCCGCGACATCGGCTACCCCGTGATCATCAAGGCCTCGGCCGGAGGCGGCGGCAAGGGGATGCGGATCGCCGCCGACGACCGCGAAGTCCGCGACGGCTTTGCTTCTGCCGCCAACGAAGCGCGATCGAGCTTCGCCGACGATCGGTTGTTCATCGAGAGATACATCGAGGAGCCGCGGCACATCGAGATCCAGGTGCTGGGCGACGCGCACGGCAACATCGTCCATCTCGGCGAGCGCGAATGCTCGATCCAGCGCCGCCACCAGAAAATCATCGAGGAGGCGCCGAGCCCGTTGCTCGACGATGCCACGCGCGAGCGAATGGGCCGTCAGGCGGTGGCGCTGGCCCGCGCCGTCCACTACCGCTCGGCCGGCACGGTCGAGTTCATCGTCGACCGCTCCCGCAATTTTTATTTCCTCGAAATGAACACGCGGCTGCAGGTCGAGCATCCGGTGACCGAGCTGGTGACCGGTCTCGACCTCGTCGAGCTGATGATCCGCCTGGCGGCCGGCGAGAAACTGCCGTTCGGGCAGAGCGATGTACGGCTTGGTGGCTCGGCGGTTGAAGCGCGCATCTATGCCGAGGACCCGACGCGGGGCTTTCTGCCGTCGATCGGTCGCCTGGTCCGTTATCTGCCGCCCGTCGGTGACGGGTTGCGTCTCGATAGCGGCGTTTCTGAAGGCGCCGAGATCGGCCTCCATTACGATCCGATGATCGCCAAGCTGATCGCCTGCGCGCCCAACCGGGGCGAGGCGATCGACCGCCTGCGCGCCGCTCTCGACGGCTTTTACCTTGTCGGGGTCCAGCACAATATCGCCTTTCTGGCAGCCGTCCTGGCCAAGCCTCGGTTTCGCGAAGGCGCGCTGTCGACCGGTTTCCTGGCCCAGGAGTTCCCGGTCGGGTTCGCGCCGCAGGCCGGATCGGCGGCCGCCGATCGGGTCATACGGTTTGCCGCCGCGCTCGCTTATCGCCGCATCCGCGAGCGGGAGGCGGCGATCGACGGCCGGATCGGCGGCCGGCCGATCGAGATCGCCCAGGATTGCGTCATCTGGCTCGACGACGGGCGGCTCCGGGCCAAGGTGAGGCCGGACGGTCGCGGTTACATCGTCGAGATCGACGGTGAATGCGCTCGCCTATCGACCCGGTGGCGACCCGGCCAGCCGCTCCTGAAGCTTTGCATCGACGATGCGGCGGCCACCGTGCAGATCGAGCCTTTGCCCGGTTCTTCGCTCCGGCTTTCGCATGGCGGTGCCGTGCGCCGGGTGCGGGTGTTGTCGCCGCGCGCCGCCGAACTCCTTGGGCTGATGCCCGAAAAACAGGCGCCGGACACCTCGCGCCTGCTGCTGTCGCCGATGCCGGGCCTGCTGGTGGCGGTGATGGTGATGCCCGCTCAGGAGATCAAGGCCGGCGAGCCGCTCGCCGTCGTCGAGGCAATGAAGATGGAGAACGTGCTGCGCGCCGAGCGCGACGGCCGGATCGCCTCCATCCGCGCCAAGCCGGGCGACAGCCTCGCGGTCGACGCGGTCATTCTCGAATTCGAGTGAGCGCCCGGTGCCGGTCGTGCGGCTCTTGATCACCGGGCGGGTGCAAGGGG
This sequence comes from uncultured Alphaproteobacteria bacterium, assembly GCA_963772295.1. Taxonomy (GTDB): domain Bacteria; phylum Pseudomonadota; class Alphaproteobacteria; order ATCC43930; family CGMCC-115725; genus AP-15. The sequence goes on along the minus strand of CAVYWO010000010.1, from coordinate 531,648 downwards.
TCGGCTACCGCGCCTGGGCGATCGAAACCGCCCGCCGTCTCAAACTGCGCGGCTGGGTGCGGAACCGCTCGGACGGCGCGGTCGAAGCGTTGGTGGCCGGCTCTGCCGAAGCGGTAGCGTTGATGATCGCAGCCTGCCGCCGCGGCCCTGATGCGGCCCGCGTTGCCGCGGTCGAGGTCGGCGACGGCGACGAGGATGGCAGCGTCGGCTTTACCGCGCGGCCCTCCGAATGATCCCGACGTGTGGTTAGAAGCTCGTTCCCTCGTAATCGCGTTCGCGGAAAAACCCGGCATTGCGCCCGGCCATCGTCTCCACCAGCAGGCTCCGATCGAGAAAAAGGTTGCGCGCTTCGCAGCTCGTTTCCGCGATCAGCAGGCAGCCGTGACAGGCAGCACCGTGGAGGGCGCGATCGTCGGCGGTCGAGGCGGGTTCGTGGTCGGAGCAGATCGGGTCATTGGAGCATACTGCGAGCCGTTGCAGCGCCGAGCGGAGAATCCGCGCGAAATTCGGCGCCGTGGCAACCAGGCCGCCCAAAGTCCCCTGGTTTCCCGCCGTGGCGGTATAAATCAGCACGCCATAGCGCGAAGCTCCGTCGCGCCCCGCATGCTCCGATAAGGCATAGACGCGTTCGTTGAGTGCACTCGCCGGGTAGCCGCATTCGAGCGCGATCTCGGACATCAACGCATGCGACAGCCCGTGCAGCATCGTGTAGGCGACACCGGGATAACCGAGACCGGTCTGACGCTGGTGCTCCCATGCATCGAAACCGGCCAGCAGCTGCTTCGCTCGCGCCTTCACCGCCTCTCGCTCGATCCAGGCGCTGACGGCGGCGCCATCGAAATGGATGAACAGTCCCTCACCGAACTCTTCAACCGCAGGCAGCCAATCGGCGCCGAGGCTGAGCGGCGCGCCACGCACCGCGATCCGGATATCTTCGAGCTCGCCGTCGGCGGCGGTCGGCGCGGCCTCGAAGCGCGTGAACCCATAAAGACAGGAAACTTCGCGGAGGCGGTGCACCACGACGAGGCTCGCTATTGAAGCCGTAAGCGGATCGCTGTCCGGGTCCCACACTCGACGGCCTAGCGTCTCAGCGAACAGCAAAGAGTTCGGGCTGGTTGTCGCCGATCGTTGCATTGCCGCTCGCGAACACGTCGAATTCGGCGAGCTTCGGCGCAACGAAGCATCCTGGTCACGACGGTTGCGGAGGACCTGCAAGCGCGCGAACACGTCAGTATCGGCATAGCCTTCTAGGGACGCACGCAGTGCCCCGTTGAAGCGGCGCGCCTGTGCAATGTCGGCGGGGCTGTGCGCATCGGCGAGATCGGTGAAATGCCCTTGTACCAAGGCCGATAAGGCGTCCTCGGCGCTCGGCAGCGAGATCACGGTGGCGACCTGCGGAAAATAGGTGTTGGTCGCCGTACGTGTCAAAAACCGCAGCAGCTTGTCGCAACCGGCCGGGTCGCGCTCGCCGAGCCAAGGGCGCTCGCCCCGGCAATGGCCGAGGCGACCTCGCTGAAACGCCTCTTCCAGTGATAGCGAGCGGCCGCAATCGCACTCGACGCGTGTGTCGCGGGGATCGGCGCTGGTGCCGGTTTCGGCGAGCCACATCGGCTCCCGGCACCGCGCCTCGCTGTCGCCGTGCACGACCCAGCGCCAGTCGATGTCCTGCAGATGCCCCAATTCACAGCCGGCAACAAACCGGATCGGCGTCACCTCGGCCTTTTTGCCGTCGTCTAGCACGTAGCGGCGGCGGCCGCCGGCCGGATCGAGATCCGACCACCGCACCAGACGGCGCCGACGCACTCCCGCTCCGCCAAGCTCGGTCCGATCGGCAGCGCACACGAACCAGGTCGGAAACACAGTGTCCGCGACGCCGGGCGGCTCCTTGTTGAAGATATCGACCGCAAGCGGCGGCGTGCGGAGAGACAGGGAACGGCCTTCCTCGATCCGGCCCGTCGCCAACAGCATGCGCTCGATCATCTTGGCGAGTCGCGGCTCCTCGATAGGCTTAAAGGCACCCTGGCGCATTTCCCACCGCTCGAGGCCGCCGACGAGCACTGAGCGGGTCGGCAGATCGAGCATCGCCCCCGGGCCGAAACTACCGACAAGGTAGCTGAGCCGTTGCAGATTGCGCGCCATCGCGAGCCTCTTCCTACAGGTCCTCTGCCCCCGCGATCGGGTTGTTGTAGGGATCGCGCAATTTGAGCACTGCGTTCGGCTCTACGTCGCGCGTCGAGCGGCCGGCGATGAAGCGCCGATGTTCAGGAGACAGGTTCGGCAAGGCCGGATCGAGCGGCACATGCAATAGGCGCTGCGCCCGGCGGCCGTAATAGAACGGGTTGCCGGTCGCCGTCTGAACCTCGGCCGTGGCATCCAATCCTGGAGTAGCCCGTCGATCGCGGCGCGGAGCGCGGCGCGCCCGCCGGCGATCAGCTCGTCAGGGGCGCGCATTAAGATCGCTTCGCGCACGCGCGCGCAAGTGTCGGGCCGGTCGCGCAACTCGGTCACCGCCCGCTCGGGTGCCAGGCTTGGGTCGATATGGCGGGCAATCGCGACGACGATCGCCGCGAGCGCCCGGTCGAGGGCGCGCGCTGCCCAGGGGGTGACGCTAGTCGCCTCTACGGCCCGATAGAAACTGCGATGGAACTGCCCGAACTGTTCGTAATGTGTCCGGTCGCGCGGCTTGTGCAGGTTGAGCACGGTCACGACGAGGCCGGGGCGTTCCGAAGCTCGCCCGACCCGGCTGGTGCCTGGATGTATTCGGCCGCGGTCTTGGGTTGCCCCTGAACCAGCATCAACCCGAGCCGGGCGATGTCGAGCCCGACCGAGATCATGTTCGTCGCGAGCGCAATATCGACCGTCGGGTTCTTGCCGCCGAATACGCTTTCCAGCCGCTTCCGGGCTTCTGCGACATCATCGGTTGATACGCGAGAGGTAAGCTCCATCGGCTCACGGAGCCGGCGATCGTGAAATGGCCGGTCACGCGGCACCACGCGGCGCCGGTCGCTGCCGTAGCGGGCCGCGCGCTCGGTCACTTCGTCTTCGACGATGCGTCTTGCACCGCCCAACTCCCGCAGCGCATTGAAATAGCAGACCGCCGTCATATACGGGTCGGCCGGGTTGGGCTCTTCGGCGGCAAGATGCGGCGTTTCGGCCTCGTACTGCGCCGCCGCGGCGCCCGCCAACGTCGTCAGGGCGCGCAGGAAGACCAGCTTGGGTCCCCGGCCCTGCGCCGCGAGGCCGAGATACCAGCGCGCCGGGCTCTCGCTGCTCGGCAAGGTCCGAGCGAAGAAGCTGTCGGTCCGTTCGATACCGAAACGGCCGTCTTCCCGCCACCCGGGATCGATCGGCGCGACAGCTTTTTCGCGCAGACGCTGTCGAGCGAGGGAGAGCCCGGCGCGCTGGTACCTGGGTCTTGCTGCTCAGGGGCGCGGCCCCCCAAGCTGGTTTTCTTGCGCGCACTGACAACCCTGGTGACCGCCGCCCAGGCGGAGTATGAGGCCGAAACGGCCGCAACTTGGGCCCGGCGAAGGGCGCAACCCGGCTGACCCCTTCATGACTGCGGTCTGCTATTTCAACGCGCTGCGCGAGTTTGGCGGCGCAAGGCGGATCGTCGAAGACGAGGTTATCGACCGAGCGAAACGCTACGGCAGCGAACGCCGCCGTGTTTCGCCAAACGATGCACCGGTTTTGCGACCGTCGTCTCAAACAGCCGCTGGAGCTGACATCTGCGTTTCGACCGATGAGGTTGCCGAGGCCAAGCAGCGGCTCGAGAGCCCTCTTCGAGGCGAGCGGCGAAAGACTGTCGATGTGGCGCTCGCGACCAACATGATCTCTGTCGGGCTCGATATCCTCCGCCGCTCGGCCTGATGCTCGTGCAAGGGCAGCCCAAGACCGCTGCCGAGTATATCCAGGCCACCAGTCGGGTAGGGCGCGACCCGGAGCGGCCGGGGCTGGTCGTCACGGTGCTCAACCTGCACAAGCCGCGCGACCGCGCGCATTACGAACAGTTCGGGCAGTTCCACCGCACCTTCTACCGCGCGGTCGAGGCCACGAGTGTGACGCCCTGGGCAGCACGCGCCCTGGACCGTGCGCTCGCAGCGGTGGTCGTCCATTGCGCGCCATCTCGATCCCGATTTGACGCCGGAAAGAGCCGTGACCGAGTTGGCTAACCGACCTGAAACTCGGATTCGGGTGCGCGAGGCCATACTCGACCGCGCGCCCGAACATGCCGTCGTCGGCGGCCGGCAGGCACTCGGCCGGGCTGTCGATGACCTGATCGAGGATTGGATTGCGACCGCGGCGGAGCTTACGGCCAATGGCGGTCCCTTCTACTACGGGCGAACGGCGCAGCGGCTTCTGCATGTCCCGCTCGATCCGGCAATACCGAACTTGTCGAGGGCTCATCAGCGGTTTGTCGCTGGTCGTTCGATGCGGGATGTCGAGCCGAACGCCGTGCTGAAGCTCCGCGATCCCTATAACAATCCGATCGCCGGCGCCGAGGACGGGGTGTAGGGACCGGCATGGCCCGCAACCTTCAGCGTCTCAGCAATCTCGTCGGTACGTTCGGCCCTGGTGCGATGCTCGATTTGCCGACGCGCTCGGTGCTCGTCGGCGGGCTCGAGCGCTGGGAAATGCGGCAGGGCGCGTTCAAGCCGGTAGAGGAACCGCGGCTTACCAAGATGATCGAGCGGATGCTCAAGGCCGCTGATCGGCTTGATCCCGGATGCTCGCTCTCACTCCGAACGCCGCCGCTCGCGCCGGATTTGTGCGGGCGGGGCCGCCCGGCGTGGCGGTCACTGTCTTTCCGACGTGGTTCGTCTGCGAGGCCGAAATGGCGCAGGCGGAGAGGCAGTGCGCCGGCGCCGTCGTGAGATGGTCGGAGCTCGATCCGGCGGGAGGTCGTCGGCGCTATGCGCTGGAAAACGGCAAGAAGGTCGACGTCACACCCATTCGGTTCGTCGCGGGTTGTGAGAAAGGCCATTTGCAGGACATTGATTGGCGCCGTGTCGTGCACGGGGATGCGATCTGCCGTGAGCCGATGTGGCTCGTCGAGACCGGCACGAGTGCCGACCCCCGCGATACGCGGGTAGTGTGCGATTGCGAACGTTCGCTGTCTTTGGAGCAGGCTTTCCAGCGAGGTCGTCTCGGTCGCTGTCACGGCGAGCGCCCATGGCTCGGCGACAGAGACCCGGCCGGTTGCGATCTTTTTCTTCGCCTGCTGACCCGCACAGCCACCAACACCTATTTCCCGCAGGTCGCCGCGGTAATCTCGCTCCCCAGCGCCGAGGATGTGCTGTCGGCGCTGGTGCAAGGCCATTTCAGCGATCTCGATGCGGCGCAGAGCCCGGCCGACATCGCGCAGGCGCGCCGCTTCAATTCCGCTCTGCGCGCATCGCTCGAGGGGTACTCCGACGAGGATGTCTTTGCCCGGCTCCAGCAGCTCCGCAGCCGCCATGACCAGGATTCGTCGCTGCCGCCAAAGCTCGCAGAGTTCGACGTCTTCGCGAGCGGTGAACCCACCATCGGCGACAACCAGCCGGGCTCGCTGCTGTATGCCGAAACCCTGCCCCGGGCTGTGTGGGACCCGGACGACGATTCGGTTCTAAAGCCCGTCCGCAACCTTGTCATTGTTCATCGGCTGCGTGAAGTGTGCTGCCTCTACGGCTTCACCCGCTTCGAGGCGGCACCGACCGCAGCGGATGGCGACCTGGAAGACATCCGACTCGCGGTGCATGGCGCGCCACTGAGCTTAGGGGCCGATTGGCTGCCGGCTGTCGAGCAGTTTGGCGAGGGCCTTTTCATCGAGTTCGACGAGGCGGCGGTCACCGAATGGTTTGCCCGTAAGGCCGTGAGGGATCGCGCTCAACAACTCCTCGCCGGCTTTCAATTATGGAAACGGGAGCAGGGATCGGCGCTCGACGACCGCGGAGCCGCCTACACGATGCTGCACGGGCTCTCTCACGCGCTGATGGCTGAGATCGCGCTTGAATGCGGCTATCCGGCCAGCGCCTTGAAGGAGCGTATTTATGCGCTGTGGGATCCCGCTCGGTTCGGCTCAGCCGGTCGCTTTGCAATCCTGATCTACACGGCAACCGCCGGTAACCAGGGCACCCTGGGCGGCCTCGTCGCGACAGCAAGACACTTCGGACGCATCCTTCACTCGGCTCTGCAGCGCCTCGAATTGTGCTCGAACGACCCGATTTGCGCCGATCACGAGCCTACTTCAACCGCAGACGACCGCGCCCTACACGGCGCCGCCTGCCGTGGCTGCCTGCTGATCGCCGAGACGAGTTGCGAGGCGCGGAACCTGTTCCTCGACCGCAGCTTGTTGGTGGAAACTATGACGGAGCATCACGCCGGGTTTTTCCGCGAACGCGATTACGAGGGAACGAGCTTCTAACCCTTCCCGCGCGTCGGGATCATTCGGAGGGCCGCGCGGTAAAGCCGTCGCTGCCATCCTCGTCGGCGTCGTCGACCGACCGCGGCGACCCGGGCCGCATGGGCCCGGCGGCACGCTTCGATCATCAAGCTCACCGCTTCCTCCGCGCCGGCGACCAGCGCTTCGACGCGCCGTCCGCGCGGTTCGCACCCAGCCGCGCAGCCCGAGCCGGCGGGCGGTCTCGATCGCCCAGGCGCGGTAGCCGACCCCTTGCACCCGCCCGGTAATCAGCAGCGCACAGCATGGCACCGGGCGCTCACTCGAGTTCGAGGATGACCTGGTCGACCGCGAGGCTGTCGCCCGGTTTGGCGCACATGGAGGCGACCGGCCGTCGCGCTCGGCGCGCAGCACGTTTTCCATTTTCATTGCCTCGACGGTGGCGAGCGGCTCGCCGGCCTTGATCTCCTGACCGGGCGCCACGACCGCCGTCAACAGGCCGGCATCGGCGACGGCCCCAGGCGCGAGGTGTCCGGCGCCTCTTTTCGGGCATCAGCCCAAAGAGCTCGGCGGCGCGCGGCGACACACCCCAGCCCGTCGCACCACGCCGCCATGCGTCAGCCGGAGCGAAGCCCCGGCGGCGGCTCGATCTGCACGGTGGCCGCCGCATGGTGGATGCAGGAGCCGCAGGAGCCGCGGCCGGGCCGGCGCCCGGTCGTTGGGGGTGGCGTCACCGTCGATTTTGACGCTCTAGCGGCGGCGTGCGGCTGCTCACCCAGGATCCCAGCCGCTTGTCGTCGGGCCAGATGACGCGCCTGGGCGCTCGCTCGGCCGGGCGGCGAGGCGTCGATCGCCGGGTCCCGCTCGCGGAGTCGCGCTCAGCGACCGCGGCAGCAAACCGTATGAGCTGATCCGCGGGCGCCGATCCGGCCTGTGGCGCGAATCCGCCTGGGAACTCCTGGGCGAGGAAATTGGTCGACAGCGCGCCATCGAGAAAGCGGGGCTTGGCTAGGACTGCTGCGAGAAAGGCGATATTGTGGTGGACCCCGGAAAGGTAAAAGGCGTCGAGCGCGGCGCGCAGGGGCTCGATCGCCTCGCCCCGGTTGGGCGCGCAGGCGACCAGCTTGGCGATGATCGGATCGTAATGGAGGGTGATCTCGGCGCCCTCGAACACCCCGGTATCGACACGCACCCCGTCGCCCTCGGGCGGCAGGTAGCGGACCAGGCGGCCATCGACGGCAGGAAGTCCCGCGCGGGTCCTCGGCATAGACGCGCGCTTCCACCGCCGGGCCCCAAACCGTACGTCGCCTGCTCGAACGGCAGTTTTTCGCCGGCCGCCACCAGGATCTCAGCTCACGAGGTCGAGCCCGGTCACCAGCTCGGTCACCGGATGCTCGACCTGCAGCCGCGTGTTCATTTCGAGGAAATAGAAGTTGCGCTCGCGTCGGCGATGAACTCGACCGTTCCCGCCGAGCAGTAATCGACCGCCCGGGCCGCGCGACCGCCTGCGGCCCATCGCTCGCGCGTAGCGGCGTCGACGAACGGGCTCGGCGCCTCCTCGATCACTTTCTGTGGCGGCGCTGGATCGAGCATTCGCGCTCGCCGAGATGGACGATGTTGCCGTGGCGTCGGCCAGCACCTGGATCTCGATGTGGCGCGGCTCGTCGATGCATCTTTCGATGAACGACGCGGTCGTCCCCGAACTCGTCGCGCCTCGTTGCGGCCGAAGAAAGCCTCGCGGAATTCGGGGTCGTCTCAGCGATCCGCATCCCCTTGCCGCCGCCGCCGGCCGAGGCCTTGATCATCACTGGATAGCCGATCCGCGCGCGATCGCGATCGCGCTTCGGCGTCGGGGATGGTGTCGGATGGCCGGGCACGGTGGCACTCCGGCCGCGTGGGCCAGCCGCTTCGCTCGATCTTGTCCCCCATCGCCGCGATCGCCCCCGGCGGCGGGCCGATGAAGGCGATCCCTGCCGAGCGAGCGCCTCGGCGAACCCGGCGTTCTCCGAGAGGAAGCCGTAGCCGGGATGGATGGCCTCCGCGCCGGTCCCACGGCAGGCTCGACGATCCGGTCGATGCGCAGATAGCTCTCGGTCGAGGCGCCGGTCCGATCCGGACGCCTCGTCCGCCTGCGGACATGCAGGGCCTCGCGTCGGCGTCGGAAGAGACCGCGACGTCGCGATCCCCATTCGCGCGCGGTGCGAATGATGCGGCCGGCGATCTCGCCGCGATTGGCGATCAGGATCTTGTTAAACATCAAGGTCTGCGCGGATCACCAGCGACGGCCGATAACAATCGTGACTGACAGCCGAAGGCTCAGACACCCGGTTTGCGAGGGGGTCGCGGCATTTTGGGAGGCAGGACGCGGACCGAGGGTGGCCGCCTGGGAAGCGGGCCGCCCAGACCTGTGGTCGGGCCGCGCCCCCGGGTCCGCGCTCTGCGCGGCCCGAGGATAAACTCCACGGCGGAGCCCTCAGGCGTTTTTTGGGACGGGGCATTCTCAACGATGGATTTTCGTGGCTTCCCGATCCTCCCAGGCTGATCCACGCTCTATATATGCCAGCGTGCGTGGTGCTGGGTCCTGCTTGTTCATCCACGAACGGGCCGCCGAGGCACGCAGTGTTTGCCGAACGAAGTCTTCGCTGTTCACCGTGGTCCAAGAATACCCTGGCGCAAGCTCAGCCCGAGGCGCGCGTCAATCGCCACGGGCGCCGGATGCCGCCGCGCGGGCGCGCGCGTGGTCCGCGCGCTCAGATCGCTGCTGCGCGCCGCGCGCAAAGCGCGGCGGGGCTATCCTGCAGTCGCTTCGCAGAAAACCGAGAAATGCGTCTCCACGCCCGACACGCTCGGCCAAAAAGAAATGCCACCCCCATTCGTTGCAATTCGGCCGGAAAGTGACAAATAAGCGGTCCGTTGGAACCTAGGGAAAAATTCGATGACCGCCCACTGTGGGGTTCAGAAAGAAGGCGCGTTCCACGCAAACAGAATGACGTCGGGCACGACGTATGAACGAACAAGGTCCTTGTTCCTTCCGTTACTTTCCAGAAGCCAGGGGTTGCCAGCCGGCGCCGTCGATAGTCTCTGAAAAGATGCCTTTCACCGCCGCAGTCCAGCCGACGAACCGGCCGGCAGTCGGGCAATCTTGCAAGCGGCGCCGCACCGGGCCGCCCGCCGGATAAACTATTGCTTGGTCTTCGGGTGCAGACGAAAGTCGCCCGCGCCGGCAACAGCAGCGGGCAGTATTGCAGCAGCATATCGGTATCGACGCGGGTCGCCAGGCTGTTCGCGGGGCATTCCTGTTGCGCCGTCTGCTGCACCAGGGCAGCCGGGCTGACGAGTGCGTCATAGCAGATCGCGACGCGCGGCCCCTTTCGTGGGTATCGGTCTCGGGATAGCGCGGAAAGGTCGCATAGGGTTCGAGTGACGAGCAGCCGGCGATCGCTGCGGCGACGGCGATAGCCGCAGCGCGCCTGCCTTTTTCATGCCGGCTCGGCGAGGGCGCGTTGAGAAACGCCGCCGCCGCCATCACCCGAGCATCGTCGCGGATCCGCCCGACGAGTTGGACGCCGGTCGGCAGACCGCTCTCGGCCCAGCGCGCCGGCACCGTCACGCAGGGCACGCCGAGCAACGTCCACATCCGGTTGAACACCGGGTCGCCGGTAGAGCCGAGCCCGGCCGGCGCCTCGCCCGGCGCCGCCGGCGCCAACACCGCGTCGCACCCGGCGAAAAACCGATCGAGCCCGGCCCGCGCGACGGCCGCCTCGACCAGACAGGCGTCATAATCCGCAGACCCGACGGAAAGCCCGGCATCGAGCATCTGGGCGAGGCGCGGCGACAGCTCGGCGCCGCGCTCGAGGCGCTCATAGGCGAGCGCCTGGGCCATCTCGTACAACATGATCCGGTCCTGCGCCGCCGTCAGACCGCGATGCTCGGGCGCGATCGCCAGCTCCTCGACCAAGGCGCCGGCCCGTTCGAGCGCTCTGTGCGCCCGATCGAGCGCCGCCGCCGTCGCCGGCTCGGCCTCGTGCCACATCGGCGTGTGGTAGAGCCCGAAGCGGGGCGGCGGCGACGGCAGCACCAGATGACGCAAGGCCGGACGTTCGGCGAGGAATCCGGCGAACAACGCCGCATCCGCGACATTGCCGGCGAAGATCCCGAGGGTGTCGAGCAATTCGGCGGCGGCTTGATGCCGGCGCGACTTATGAGGCCAAAGCTCGGCTTGTAGCCGACGCAGCCGCAAAAGGCCGCCGGGCGGATCACCGACCCCGCCGTCTGGGTGCCGAGCGCGAGCGGCGCCATGCCGTCGGCGACGGCCGCCGCCGAGCCGCTCGACGAGCCGCCGGGCGTATGCGCCGGAGTGGCGCGGGTTCGCCGTCCTGCCCGGTGTGAAAGCGGCAAATTCGGTGGTGACGGTCTTGCCGAGAACGATGGCGCCGGCGGCGCGGGCGCGCGCCACGCAGGCGGCGTCGGCGGCCGGCCGGTGGCCGCGGTAGATCGGCGAACCGTAGGCGGTCGGCATGTCGGCGGTATCGATCAGATCCTTGACCGCGATCGGAATGCCGTGCAGCGGACCCCGCGGCGGCTCGGCGTCGCGGGCGCGGGCGACCGCCAGCGCCCGCTCGCGATCGAGATATTGCCACGCGCCGACGATGCTTTCGCGGGCTTCGATGCGTTCGTGATACGCGCCACCAGCGCCTCGGCGCTGAGCTGCCGGTCGGCGATGCGCCGGGCCACCTCGATGACGGTGGCGGCACTCGGGTCGGTCATCGCAGCCTCGCCTCAGCTCTTGCCTGGTGCCGGATCATCGGGAACTCTCGCGCATGGTGCCGCGCTTGACAAGGCACGAGCTATGCCGGCCGGTTGCCGGGCCTATAACCAGCGGCCGGAGGTTTGAACTTGGCCGACGAGGAAGGACCGCCGCCGCGCAGGGGAGCGGTGATCGGGCTGATCGTGGCGGCGGTGCTGGCCGTCGCCGCGGTCTACCTGATGCACGCGCTGCGCGAGGAAAGTCAGCGCGAGGACTGCCTGATGTCGGGGCGCAGCAACTGCGCGCCGATCGAGACCCCGGCAATCGCCGATGACGGTCCGCGTCGCAGCACTTTGGGGCGAACCGGGAGAGGTCCAATGGCAGCAATCGACGACGTGATGGCAAAATTCTGCGAGGCCGGTGCCCGCGCGTTGTATAGATACCGTATTGATATCAGGCGAGGACCCCCCACTGCTCCGGAATATTTCATGGCGTCATGCGAGGCATCCGTAGAAACCATCGACCCAAATGACACGCCGTGGATTTTTGTGCCCGTGGTTTTGAAAGGAGGGAGAGTCGCCGCGCCAGGAGCAGGTGATGTGAGCGCTGAGGATGGGTTGAGTGGAAGGGAAACCCGTCGAACGCCCGCAAGGCCTCTCGCCTTTGGCTCAAGCCACCCCACGATTTCAGCCGGCTGCGAAATCAGTTTCAATGTCGGCGGCTTAGGGGTCGATGGCTGACTTAAATCGAGGCGGGGTAAGCGGTCGGTTTCGCCGGGGTCGCCGCGCCAAAGCAAGTGATGTGAGCGCGAACATGGCTGCGCTCCAAGATGGTGCGGAGCTTCGTCATCCGGCTGTCATCGCCCGGCGCTGGATAAAGCGGCTTCTGCGCGAAGCCCAAATGGTCATAGAGATCATCGCCCGGCACGAGTTTGTCCGTGGGCGAGAAACCACATTCCGGTCCGACCGCGGAGCTTGCCCACATGGGTTCCGGCAACGAATTCTTCGCCTTTGCGATGGACGCAGGTCGGTTCGACAGGCGGACCGCCGAGATTTCCTCGGGGCTCGACGCGTCCCGGCAAATCGCGAGGTCACGGAGGCTTTGCGGTGGGCATCCACTTCAGTCTTCATCGTAGAGGTTGCCAAGGGTCTCGCCCTTCTCATTGGTGACCGAGCCGTCGCTATATATGACCACGCGATCGGCGGCGGAAAGGTCGTTAGCCGCCTTGATCTTGTGAAGCGCGCGGCTGAAGTGGCGCGGCGTCATGCCGAGCGCCCGCGCAACAGCATCGGACGGGTTTCCGGTGCTGCTCCACAAAATGCGGGCGGGCGGTCTGCCATCGGTGTTCCGTCGCATTCTTCTTCCGAGCGGTGACGTCGGCGGCCGCCCCGCCGGACCAAAAAATGCCCGAATCGGCCGCCATCAACACCGAAGGTTCGATTTTCGGAGGAGATCGAGCAATGTGATGCGACGTGCGCGACCTCTGGTGCTGTCTTGCGGCATTGCCGCTCTTCGGCTGCGCCGCCGGCGTCTCGGCAGGCTCGCAGACGTCGGCGAGCCCGATTGCCGTGCCGATGATTGGACGCCGCCCGGCGCTTATCCGAGCCGCGTGGCACCGCCGGCCGCAATCCTCGTGGTCTTGCCCGGCGCCGGCGCGTTAGGCGGCGACCCGGCGCTGTGGACGCGCGAGGGCTCGCCCTCGTCATCCGCCGCCACCGCCCTCTATCAGGCCGCCGCCCAGGAGGCCGCCCTCGCACAAGAGATGGCCGCGGCGCGGCGGCTCGCCAATGCGCCGATCTGGCTGTTAGGGCCGAGCCCGGAGATCGAGGCGGCCCTTGCCGCGCCGGGCTCCGGGAGCGACCAGGTTTCGGGCTTCGTCGTCACCGCTTCCGGGGCGGCACCGGCCTCTGCAGCGAGAGTTTTTCCTATTTCGATCCGGGGACTGGCGCCAAGCCGCAAGTGAAGTTCAGCAAATCCGGCAACTGTCCGCCCGGTTCGGGCTTCGGCATCGGCGGCCCGACGATTGCGCCGGCCCGCCCCGGTCCCGGCGATGCGGCCCAAGGCGCCGCGCGTCATCGAGGCCGAGGCCGCTCCCGACATCGCTTCAAGAGCGGCGCGAAGAGCGGCCGTCGCGCGCCTCGCGGCGCTGATCAAGGCCGCGCCGTCGAGCTGATCGGTGCGGTCGGGCGCGATCTATCGATATGACCGGCGGCGGTGGCGGCGGCGGTGCTGCCGGCGCCGCCGGGGTGGTGAGGACGCCGGTCACGCGCCAACCGCGCCGCCGACGGCGGCTCCGGTCGCGGCACCGGCCCCGCCGGCCGCCGCACCGCCGATCGCGGCCCCGGCACCGGCTCCGATCAACCCGCCGCCGACCGCGCGCTGCGCCGGATCATAGGGGTTGCAGCTGACCAAAATCGCCGACAAACCGGCGGCCAGTGCCCCTTGCGCCAGCCAAGGCTGCTTCACGGTCGATCCTTCCTGCCGCGCAATTCCGGCCCGCCGCGATCCCGCCCGACTAACGTTCCTCTCGCGGCTTTCCCGGCGGACCAGCCGGTTTCAGGCGGTCTTTTCCAACTGCAGGCCGAGTTCGGCGATCGTCGCTTCGCGCATGACGAATTTCTGGATCTTGCCGGTCACCGTCATCGGGAACGCGTCGACGAATTTGACGTAGCGCGGGATCTTGTAATGCGCGATCTGCCCCTCGCAGAAGGCGCGGATCTCCTCGGCGGTCGCGATCTCGCCGGGGCGCAGCCTGACCCAGGCGCACAACTCCTCGCCATAGCGCCGATCGGGGACGCCGATCACCTGCACGTCCTGGATCTTCGGATGGCGGTAGAGGAACTCCTCGATCTCGCGCGGATAGACGTTTTCGCCGCCGCGGATCACCATGTCCTTGATGCGGCCGACGATGTTGCAATAACCGTCGTCGTCCATCGTCGCCAGATCGCCGGTCTGCATCCAGCCGGCGCTGTCGATCGCCTCGCGCGTCTTCTCCTCGTCGTTCCAATAGCCCTGCATGACGAGATAGCCGCGCGACAGAGTTCGCCCGGCACCCCGCGCGGCACGATGCGGCCGGCGGCGTCGACGATCTTGATCTCGACATGCGGCAGCGCCCTGCCGACGGTCGAGACGCGGCGCTCGATCGGGTCGTCGGTCGTCGTCGCGGTGCTCACCGGGCTCGTCTCGGTCATGCCGTAGGCGATCATCAGCTCGCGCAGATGCATCCGCTCGACCGCCCGCTTCATGACCTCGATCGGGCAGGGGCTGCCGGCCATCATCCCGGTGCGCAGCGACGTCAAATCGAACTTGCCGAAATCGGGATGGTCCATCTCGGCGATGAACATGGTCGGCACGCCGTAGAGCGCGGTGCAGCGCTCGGCTTCGATGGCCTCGAGCGTCGCCAGCGGATCGAAGCCCTCGCTCGGATAGACCATCGCGGCGCCGTGGGTGAGACAGCCGAGATTGCCGATCACCATGCCGAAGCAATGATAGAGCGGCACCGGGATGCACACCCGGTCGCGCTCGCTGAACCGCATCGCTTCGCCGAGGAAGAAGCCGTTGTTGAGGATGTTGTGGTGGGTCAGCGTCGCGCCCTTGGGAAAGCCGGTGGTGCCGCTGGTGAACTGGATGTTGATCGGGTCGTCGAACTGCAATTCCGCGGCGAGATCGGCGAGCCGGTTGCGCTCGGCCGCGCCGGCGCGATCGTAAACCGCATCGAAGCGCAGCGCCCCCGGCACCTCGGCCGCGCCGATGGCGATCACGAGGCGCAGATCGGGCAGGCGCGCCGCGCGCCAGCCGTCGGGTGACGCCGCCGCCAGCTCCGGCGCCAGCTCGCCGAGTATCGCCAAATAGTCGCTCGACCGGAACCGCGCCGCCGTGATGAGCGCGGCGCAGCCGGCCTTGTTCAGCGCATATTCGAGTTCGGTCGCGCGATAGGCGGGGTTGATGTTGACGAGGATCAGCCCGGCCTTGGCGGTGGCGAACTGCGCCACGGTCCATTCGGCAGTGTTCGGCGACCAGATGCCGATCCGCTCGCCGCGTTCGAGCCCGAGCGCCAAGGTCCGGCGGCGAAAGCGTCGACCCGCTCCTTCAGCTGCCGCCAATTCCAGCGGATCTGCTGATGGCGCACGATCAGTGCGTCATGTCCGCCAAGCCGCTCCACCGCCGCATCGAAATAGACGCCGATCGTCTGGCCGATCAGCGGCGTTCGGCTCGCGCCATGGGCATAGCTCGGCGCCGCCCTGCCGGGTGATGGCGCGGGCGCGGGATCATTGCTCATCTGCGGCACCTCCTCGAATACCGGCGCTTGCCAAGCTCTTGGGCGGACGCCGGCCGTCGCGCAAGCGGAAAATGGCGGAGCCGCCGGCGGGACTTGCCGCGGCGCCTGCGGCGTGAAACCATCCTGCTGTCGGATTGGCCGGCAACGTAGTGGTCGACTGACATGCGCGAACCCGAAGCCCTGCCGATCACGCTCCTGACCGGGTTTCTCGGCAGCGGCAAGACGACCTTGCTGCGCCGCGCGCTTGGGCCCCGTCCCTCGCCGACACCGCCGTCGTGATCAACGAGATCGGTGAGATCGCGATCGACCATCATCTCGTCGATTTTGTCGAGGGCAGCGTCGTCGAATTGCCGGGCGGCTGCTTGTGCTGCGCCGTGCGCGAGGATCTGGCGCGCACCCTGCGCGATCTGCTGGCGCGCCGCGATGCCGGCGGAGTCCGGCCATTCCGGCGGCTCGCCGTCGAAACCACCGGCCTCGCCGACCCGGCGCCGATCCTCTACACCTTCGGCGCCGATCCGGTCCTCGACCATCTGTTGCGGCCGGCGCGGGTGGTCACCATCGTCGATGCCGTTGCCGGTGCCGCGAGCCTCGACCGCTTTGCGGAAGCCGCACGGCAGGTGGCGCTGGCCGATGCGCTCGTCATCAGCAAGACCGATTTGGCGCCCTGCGGTCCCGATCTCGTGCGCACGCTCGACGCGCTGAACCCGGCGGCGGCCCGGCTTTTCGCCGCCGATCCGCTCGATCCCGGCGCGGTCCTGTTCGCAAGCGGCGAAACCGCGGCCGCTGCGGCGCCGGCACCGGCGCCCGATCCCGTCCACAGCCACGGCATCGACGCTTTTGCCGTGATCCTTAGCGGACCGATGACCCGGTTCGACTTCGCCCGCGCTCTCGGCAAATTGGCCGGCGCCCGCGGCACCGATCTGTTGCGGGTCAAGGGCATCGTCGCGTTCGCCGACCGGCCCGAGCGGCCGGCGCTGGTGCAGGCGGCGCAGCACACGCTGTTCGCGCCCGAATGGCTCGACGGCTGGCCGGCCGATTGGCCAGCGGGCTCCGGCGCCGGCCGCCTCGTCTTCGTCGTGCACGATATCCCGCGCAGGGAGATCCTCGAACACTTCGCCTTTGCCCTGCCGAGGCTGTGGCGGGCGCCATCATAGGAGGCTCAGATGCTGGACCTCGTCGTCGCCGGCGGGCTCGCCGTCCTTCCCTCGGGGCCGGAGCCGGCCGATATCGGCGTGGCACAGGGCAGGATCGCCGCCATCGGCGCCCCCGGCAGCCTCGCCGGCTTGGGCGCCGGCCGGGTTGTCGACGCCGCCGGACAGACCGTCATACCCGGCGGGATCGATCCGCATGTGCATTGCCGCTGGCCGATCGTCGTGCCCGGCACGGCCCAGCATCAGATGACCGAAGGGCCGGCGCGGGTCAGCGAGGCGGGGCTCCATGGCGGCACGACGACGATCATCGATTTCGCGCTGGTCGGGGACGGCGACACGGTGCAGCGGGCGATCGAGCGCCGACAGCGCGAATGGGCCCAGGACTGCTATTGCGACTACGCCTTCCACACGATGGTGCAGGGCAGGCTCGCGCCGGCGGTCCTGCCGCAGTTCGCCGAGGCGGTGGCGGCCGGGCACCCCTCGGTCAAGATCTTCACCACCGACATTACCCCGTCGCGCCGCGGCCGCATGGTCGATTTCGGCGACATCTGGGAGGTGCTGCAGGTGCTGGCCAAGGCCGGCGGCATCGCCGCGATCCACGCCGAGGACAACGATCTCGTCATGCACATGTACGAAAAGCTGCTGCGCGAGGACCGCGCCGGCTTCGAGAACATGGCCGAGGTCCATACCACCCTGTCGGAGGATCTGTCGTTCAACCGGGTGATCCGGCTCGCCGCCACTATCGAGGGGGCGGCGCTTTACATGATGCACACCTCGGCGGCGACCGGGGTCCGGGCGATCGCGGCGGCGCGCGCCAACGGCGTGCCGATCTACGGCGAGACCCTGCATCAGTATCTGATGTACACGGCCGAGGATTACCGGCGGCCGAACGGCCAGATCTACCATACCTATCCGTCGCTCAAATTCCGCGAGGACCAGGCGGCGCTGTGGGCGGCGACCGATCACGGCGCCATCCAGGCGGTCGCCACCGACGAGATCTGCTGCCCGCTGCGGATCAAGCTGCAGGGAAGGCGGATCGACGACACGACCGGCGGCAATGCCGGGGTCGAGCCGCGGCTCTCGTTGATCTACACCGAGACGGTCGAAAAACGCGGCCGCGGGCTCACTGATTTTGTCGGGCTCGTGTCGTCGAACGCCGCCAAGATCATGGGGCTCTACCCGCGCAAGGGGGCGCTGGCGGTCGGCTCGGACGCCGACATCGTGGTGCTGGAGACGCGCCGGCGCCACATCGTGCGCGCCGCCGAGATGCACGAAGCCGATTACTCGCCGTGGGAGGGCCGGGACCTTGCCGCCTGGCCCTCGATGACGATCCTGCGCGGCAAGGTCGTCGTCGAAAACGGCAGCTTTTCGGGCGACCTCAAAGACGGGCAGTTCCTGCCGCGCAAGGTGCCGGACGAGGTGCGCACGCGGCCTGCGGTATGAGGGGGCGGCGAGCGGAATGCGACGAAATCCGATACGCGGCGCGACGTTCAACCAGGACGGCATCGTCTTCCAAAAGGGTCTGGGCCCCGACACGGCGGCGGTCGCGGCGCGGACAAAGCTGTTCGATCCGGATCTGAGCTGGGCGCGCGTCGACATCGTCAACTGAGCGGAACGGCTCCTCGCGTGCGCTGGAATAGCCGCAGCTGGCAGCGGTATTTCCCGCCGGTGCAGTGGCTGACGGACTATCATCCGGCGTCGCTGCGCGAAGACGCGGTCGCCGGCGTGACGCTGGCGGCCTACGCGATCCCGGTTGCTCTCGCCTATGCCGGTCTTGCCGGCCTGCCGCCGCAGGTCGGCGTGTACGGCTATTCGCTGGGCGGTCTCGGCTACGCGCTGCTGGGGTCCTCGCGGCAACTGGCGATCGGGCCGACCTCCGCGATCTCGTTGATGATTGCCGGAACGGTTGGGGCGATGGCCGGCGGCGACGCGCAACGCTACGCGCAGATCGCCGGCCTCGCCGGCCTGACGGTGGCCGCGCTGTGCGTGATCGCCTGGGTGTTGCGCCTCAGCGCACTGGTCAAGCTGGTCAGTGACAGCATCCTCGTCGGCTTCAAGGCCGGCGCCGGATTGACGATAGCCATGACCCAGCTGCCGAGCCTGATCGGTACCGCGGGTGGCGGGCACAACTTCTTCGAGAGAGCCCTATTGCTTGCCGGTCAACTGGGCGAGACGCGCTATTTCGTGCTTGCCGTTGGCATTGTCGCTCTTGTGCTGCTCGTGCTCGGCGAGCGGTGCCTGCCGGGAAAACCGGTCGCGATCGGGGTCGTTGCCCTTTCGATCCTCGTGGCTTCCGTGCTCGGCCTTCCCGCTCTCGGCGTGCCGACGACCGGGGAGATTCCGCCGGGCCTGCCGACGCTGGCAATCCCGGCGCTGCGCCTCGGCGACGCCGAGGGCATTTTTCCGCTCGCTGCCGGCTGCCTGCTCCTCGCCTACATCGAGAGCGTCTCGGCCGGCCGCACTTTTGCGGCAAGGCACGGCTATGTCCTCGACCCGCGTCAGGAGCTTCTCGGTATTGGCGCCGCCAATTTCCTGACCGCACTGGGGCACGGCTATCCGGTTGCGGGCGGGCTGTCGCAGTCGGCCGTCAACGACAAGGCGGGAGCCCGCTCGCCGTTGGCTCTCGTCTTTGCTTCGGTCTCCCTCGCACTGTGCCTCTCATTCCTCACCGGGCTGTTGAGAAATCTGCCGAAGGCGGTATTGGCCGCGGTGGTGTTGACCGCAGTATACGGATTGCTGGATTTTCCGGCCCTGATCCGCATGTGGCGCGCGAGCCGGTTCGACTTCTACGCCGCATCGATCGCCCTCGCCGCGGTTCTGCTCCTGGGAATATTGCAGGGCATCCTGCTCGCGGCGCTCGCCTCTCTGCTGATGCTGCTGGTCGGTGCGTCGCGTCCGCACACGGCGTTCCTCGGCCGCATTCCCGGCACGCGCAGCTATTCCGACATCGCCCGCCATCCCGAAAACGAGGCGCTACCCGGGGTCGTCGCCTTCCGTCCCGAAGCGTCGCTGATCTACGTCAATGCCGATGCGATCCTGGAAGCCGTTTTGGACCGTCTGGCCGGTTCGTCGGACATCCACATGGTGGTCTGTGACCTGTCCGCATCGCCCTATCTCGATCTCGCCGGCTCCGGCATGCTGCACGAGCTGCACCGCGAACTCGCCGGCCGCGGCATCGCGCTGCGGATCGTCGGGGCTCATGGACGCGCGCGCGATCTACTGCGTGCCGACGGCATCGACGAAAAAGTCGGGGGGCTCGATCGGGCCGACACGCTCGACGGATTGCTCGGCGCTTGCGACACCTAGCCCGATCTATGCGCGAGCAAAGTACATTTTTATAGAGTTATCGCGTGCGGGTTGCGGTTGTTGTGGCTGGGCGGCGAACGCAAACAATGAGCGCATATGCCGAAAGCCCCCCGGGGGAGAACCGCCCGTCGACGGGCGGCGCCTCTGCGAGCGTTGCTTAATGGATCGTCACAATGGCCACGCGGTTACTACGCAGGCGGACGTTGTTAGCCGTCTGCACCTGGAGCTCGCTTTCCCCCATGATATGAGTTGTGATGCGGGTGGGAACGACACCGGCACCCACGAGGTAATTGCGGACGGCCAGCGCGCGTAACTCCGACAAGTCGAGGTTGTTGGCTTCCTTCCCGACCGTGTCGGTATGCCCCGCCACCTCGATGTTCACGTAGCGGCATTTCCAGGCATCCATCAGCTCGTTCAGCGTTTTGCGGCTATCCGCATTGACAAAATCCTTATTGAAGCCAAACTCCACCACATACACACGAGGTGCATTCACCGGCGGTTGCGGCATATCGATCGTCAGTTGGTTTCCGGATATACCAAGCCCAATGCCGGCCGTCTGCGAAGCAAGCGCGAGCGACACATTATTGGCATTGTTTTTCAGCGTCATACTGCCGCGGCCCGCAACTACGGTGGCTTCACGCTGGGTTGAGCTGTAAGTTCCCGGGAAATCCTCGAGCCTCGTCAGATTGTTGACCGGGCCGGACGACGAGATTCTCGACACGCCGACCTGCACGCCGGCACCAAATCCGCTGACGCTGAACGGATAGACGCAATTGGTTCCAAGGTTTGGCAGGTAGAGCTGACCGTCCCCGCCCTGCCCGCCGATGCCAATCATGAACGACGTTGCTTCGATTTGAACCGATGGCCCATTGCTTGTCTGCGCCTTGGACGGAGCCGGTCCGGTCGCAAGATATACGAGCAACGCCACCGCAGTACATTTTGTAAGGCTCATTACGATCACCTTTCCCGATAGATGGAGAGTTTTGGGGCTGCGGAGTTCGAGACCCACCGCCGAACGGAACCCAGGACGGCTGACCCTGATGCAGCCGCCCTCGGCCCTTGGGCCAGCGCTCCACCGCGGATGGGAGGGGCGGCCTCGATCGAAACAGCGAACTCCTGCATTGGCGGACGGCCGCGCGACGGGAGATGCTCGATGCCGATGAACATCTCCCCCGGACGGACCGGGTCGACAACTCGCACTAAACCTTTTCGACATCCTTGATGTTGAGCAACCGGCAAAGGCGAAAACGTCATTTTGGCCGGCCCCCGCCACATTCCCGGCATCCTGAGGCCAGGATCGCCCGCTTGACCGGCAGGGGCAACAGCAAATCGCGCTCGCCGCGAACCGGAGGCGACGAAGCGGTCGGTTGGCGGCACGGGGCGCTTTGCCCGCGCCAAGGGGCCGTATCTCGCCCACCGGTTCCTCGTCGCATTCGACCTCGGCGCCCGTCATGCCGACGCCGGCACCGTCCGCAGCGGGTGATCAGTCCCAGGATGTCGGTGAACATAGCGCCCGTAGCTGACAACCTCGGCGCCGATCTTGATCAGTTTCTCGCGCAGGCTGGTCAGCGACCACGGGTTCGGTTTTGCAGCTGCTCGTGAAAATGCTCGACCGAGAAGTCGGAGAAGAGATCCCGGTACAGATCCAGCATCCGCAAGATCTTCTCGACGGCCGCGCGCCGACTCGATGGCTCCCCGATCCCCCGGTCGGGCAGGCCAACCGGCCCTTCGTCCCACAACTGGTCCCGCCAGCGTCGAAATTTGCGCTCGGTTATCCCCAGCATATCCGCCGCCTCGATCTGGCTCAACTTGCCGCACTCGTGCCGGTCGAGCAAGCTCTCGAACCGCATCTGTCGTATCCGTTGCAGCACCGCCGCCCCGCCCAATCTCCGCTCCCTCTCCGAGCGGACTGATCACGCGTTACAAAATCCGGATCGGATCACGCGTCAAGTTTTGACAGCGCCGCGGCGCAAGTGGCAGACTTCTCGCCCATGACCGACGACGCGCCACCCCGGCGGCCGATCCTGACGGCGGAAGATGTCGTTCGTCGGATCGCCGTAGAGTGCGCTTTCGTGGACGAGCGCGGCAGCGTCGGCATCCGGCTCAAACCGGCAATTGCCATCGTCCGGCTGTACGGCGAGCAATTTCGGAACGAGCCACCTGCCCTCCGTCCCCGCCGGCCGGCGGCCGCCGCCGCGCCGCGGCAGCCTGCGTTGTTGTTGCCAATATCGGGAGCACGCGCGGCCCCGAAACCGGGTCGGAAATGACGTCAGGCTTCGAGCGGCTGTTTCGAAGCAATGGCTGGCCGCCACTGTGGGGAACGGCGTGCACGGCTTTCATCATTATCATCCGGCCGCGCACGAGGTCCATATCACACTCATCCCCGGTCTCGCCTTTTCTTCCTGTTACATGACAATCGGGTGTCCCGACGGGCTAAGTGGTCCCTTCGGCATGACAGTGATCCCAGTAGTGGACGCCAACCTTTGACGGAGTTTGACCGATGATGGCTATAGACATAGTCACCATACAACCACTCGTCGCGCTAATTGCCGGCATATTGATCTTGTTATTGCCACAGATACTTAACTACGTCATCGCAATTTACTTGATCCTAGTCGGAGTTATCGGTCTCTCGCCGCATATCCTCGCCCACTGACTTTGCCGACCTCTTTGAGTTCCAGCAGCGCGCCGAGCGCCCTGCTTCTGCAAGGTCTGTCGCGACGGCGTGGAGCTGGACCACGTCGAGGTGGTCGTTATGTGTCATTGGATATATCAGTGGCCCTGATCGCACCGGCACAGGAGGAGAGTGGCCCGCCTTCGCGCTGCCGATGATTTCGCGCCAATCCGTGCCCGTCTCGGGGCTTTGCGCCGCGAGCGTGCCCGAGCATGGACCAAGGGCGACCGCGGCTCGGCAGAGGCGCAAACCGGTGCGAGCGTGAAGCCGGCTCCGGCGGACAAGCCGCGATTGCCGCCGGCGATCCGCCGGGCTTTGTTTCAAAGGACCGCTGCCGGGTCGCGCGTGCCAGCCATTGCACCCAATCATCTACCCGGAGACCGGGAGGCTGCATTTGCAACTGCAGGGCGACATACCCGTGTGAGGAAGCGACATAGCGGAGCTATCGACCAGCCGAATAGGCCGATCTTCACGACTGCCGGAACTCACGCGACGACAATCGGAGGATTACAGCGATGCCGCTTGAGACACGCCTGTTGCACTCGACGCTCGCTTGCCAGGTCATCGGCCTTCAATTATGGGAGAAGCTCGACGAGCCGACTATAGCAGAGTTGCGCGACCGCTACGTGCGCCACGGCGTCCTGGTCTTTCCACGCCAAGCGCTGAGCGAGCGGTAGTTCGTCGATTTCTGTGCTCTGCTTGGCTCGCTGGAGCGGACCGTACGACGCGATTAGGCCTCGCCGAGCGAGCCGGAGGTGACGGTTCTGTCCAATATCAGGGACGGGCTGGGCCGACCGATCGGCGGGCTCGGCGACGGCGAGCTGCAGTGGCGCTCCGATCACGCGGGCGCCGCCAACAAACACCATAAATGTACTTCACTCCTGCATAGATCGGGCTGGTCCGCTACCTGCGACGCGCCTCGTCAACCACCCGACTTCCCGAGCGAAAGCCCGCACGGCGATTGATCCAGATCAATGGCAACTTCACGGTCGGCGTTAGGTTAGCGTGCCGAGCGTTCGCGCGGTGCCGCAGCTTGGCCGGCACATCGTTGCCCGACAGAATGTCCGATGTATCCCTCGACCTTGTGAAGAGCCGCCACATCGGCGCAGGATAGCCAAATTATGGCAGACGAACTCCGGCCACCCCGACTTCGAAGCAACGCGCGATGGCGGCGCGCGGGTGGCGCTGTTGCACGACGCGTTGCGGCGGCTCGGCGGTCCAGTCGCCGAGCGGGCGCTCGACGTCGCGGCGGGGGCGATCCGCGGCGTCGCCTACGGTGTCGTCGGCACCGCCATCGTCCAGGCCGTATTGCTGGTTATCGGCCTCGCCGTCGCCGGGGTCCCGGGCGCCGCGCTTCTCGGCTTCGTCGGCTTGTTGCTGGCGATCAGCCAGATCGGCGGACCGGCGCTCGTGCTGATCTGGGGCGGTGCGGCCTGGTGGCTGTTCGCGCAGGACCACACCGGCTGGGGCGTGTTCATGATAGTCTGGGGCGTGATCGTCAGCGCGGTCGACAACATCATCAAGCCTTGGCTCATCGGCTTCGGCGTCGAGATGCCGATGTCGCCGACCATCCTCGGCGTCTTTGGCGGCTTTGTCGCCTTCGGCTTCCTCGGCCTGTTTATCGGGCCGACCTTGATCGCCATCTTCTTCACCTTACTTCAAGCGTGGCGCGCCGCCGTCGCCGACCATCCTACCGAAGAGATGGCCACGGCCGGCAGCATGGCGCCGCGAGAATCCTGATCTCAGTCATTTGGACGGAATACCACGATCTCCCGCACGGATTTGGAGGCACCCTATGAGAAGCGCAAAGCTGTGGGCAATCGCTTTTGCCGTTGCGGCAGCAGGCGTGGCGAGCATCCCGGTTGCTCGTGCCGACGAGGCGCAGGCCAAGAGCCTGCTCAAAGCCATGTCCGACTATCTCGGCGCGCAGAAGGCGATATCGTTCGACTACGACACAACCCTCGAAATCGTCACCGCCCAGAAGCAGAAGTTGGGATTGGCGAGTTCCGGCACACTGGTTCTCAATCGCCCTGACAAGCTTCACCTAACGCGCATGGGCGGATTTACGAATGTCGAAATGGTCTTTGACGGGAAAACGCTGACGTTACTCGGCAAGAACGCAAACCTCTATTCTCAAATCGAAGCGCCTGGCACGATCGAGGACCTGGCTGACAAGTTGCGCGACAAATACCAAAGGCCGGTTCCGGCAGCGGATTTGCTGGTACCGGATCCCTATAAAGAGCTTATGCCCCTGGTTCAGGACGTCAAGGACCTCGGCAGCGGTGTGATCCGCGGCACCGAATGCGATCACCTTGCGTTCAGGACAAAAGACGTTGACTGGCAGATCTGGATCGCGCAGGGAGCCCGGCCCTATCCCTGCCGCTATGTCATCACCAGTCCGAAGGTTGCGGGGTCGCCGGAATACAGCCTCGACGTCAGCGGATGGAAGACGGGCAGCGAGGTCGCGTCCGACAGCTTCAAATTGGAGATCCCGCCGAACGCCAAGAAACTGGACCCGGAGAAAATCCCTGATCTCAATGAAATCCCTGGAATTTTCTCGCGAAAAGGAGCGAAATGACCATGTTCAAGCGAATCGGCGTTCTTGTGCTGTTTGCGATCATCTGTGCCTTCAGTCTCGAACTTGGCGAGAGATTCGCGATTCCGGGCGTGCACAGCCTTATCTCCCGCGCCGAGGCTGTCGTCGGCCGACCGCTGACGCCGATGAGTTACGCCGGTGTCGCACGACGGACCGCGCGGCGCTGCGCAGCGGGCGTTTACTGCTAAGTCAGTTGCCTCCGCCCATCCAGGTTCATTCATGTGATGTTGTGAGCCGTCGGGGGGCGAGGCGAAGTCGTGGAGCCGAAGACACCGATCATTGACGGGGCTGCTCAGCGCGGCCCCGGCATCGGTGATGGATGGAGCTGGGTTCGTACCGGGCAGGACCGGATCAGAGGCCCCACCCTCACCGTGCTGCTGGTGCTCGAGCTTTGCGCCGACTTTGTCGCCGAGCCGCCGGCGGCGCGAGGGCTGCCGATCGCACGGGCGGTTGCCGACGGATCGCGGCAAGCCTGGCGTCGGCGGTGAAATTGCCCAGGGGTTCCGATCGGTAATTTGCGCCCCGTCAAGCCGCCATCGCAAGAAGATTCGTTCGCGGTCGAGGCGGCTTGGCGTCTAGATCCGTGCGGGTATGGATACGGTTGATCTCGATCGATGTCGCTGGCATATTTGGCGATACCGTGGGCGGTGGTCCCATGAGGTTACGGGAGGGAGAAATGAAGCAGTCGTGCGTATTGGGAATCTCAGTCCTCGCGCTCGCGGTTTGCGCCGCTCATCCAGCACCCGCGGAGAACCCGGCGGGATCGCCGACCAACACGACGACTTACTACGATGGAGCCTATTCTGGCACCTCGATCAGGACGAGCCCTGGGCCGACCAATGAGCCATGCCCAAATATTCCGGTAGCTCCGGCTTTGCACATACAAAATGGCGCCGCGGAGTTTAGGGCGCTTAATCTCACGTTTCACGGATACGTAACTCCAGACGGCAAATTATCAATGGTGAGCGAGGGTGGGCAAACGTTCCAGGGACAGTTTGTGGGAACCGGCCAAACCCGTGGGCTCGTGGGTCGGATCATCGGAAGGTGCATCTATGATGCAACCTGGGGTAAGGGCTAACAAGAAGCAAGGTCACACCGGCTTAGTCTCATCGTCATGGCGAGCGCAGCGAAGCCATCCCGACCCTCGCGACTCCGCGACGACGAGATCGCCACGGCGCCTGTCGGCGCCTCGCGATGACAGCCGGTGAGTTTCATGCTCGGCGGGTCGGCACCACCGGTGGGCGACTAGAAAGAGACAAAACTCCGATGATGCGGTAGAAAGAGATAGAACCAAGTAGATCGGCGGAATAGCGCGGAGCGCGCATTCCGCCGATCGAGTTCGGGGGTGCCGAGATAGCGGAAGGGTAAGGACAGTTCGGCGAATAATAAGAATATGACGGGTCGCAAGGATTCTGATAATAGGGCGACGGATAGGAATACGGATAGGCGGCAGCGGCGCCGACCGCAGCCCCCACGGCGAGGCCGGCCGCGGCGGCACCGTAGCCATAATAGGGACGATACGGGCCGCCATAAACATTGGTATTGCTCACCGTGACGTTGCCGCCCGCACCGCGCACCGCAACGTTGCCGCCTGGACCGGCGGCGACCGCACCGCCCCCCGGTCCACGCACGGCGGCCCCGCCCGCCGGCCCGCGCGCCACGCCGCCGCCCATCGGGCCGCGAACCGCACCGCCGCCGCCCGGTCCGCGGATTGCCCCGGCACCGCCGCCGCCGCGATAAACGCCGCCACCGCCTCGGCCACCGCCGCCACCACGAAACGCAGCCGCATCCGTCACCAACGAGCTGACCAGAAGGGAACTCAGCAAGACCAAGGCTATCCGGTTCATGATGAGCCTCCTGTCTATTTCGATGGGGCCGATGGGGTCGCCTGCAGATCCACGCGGGTCACGCCCGCGGGCGGGTTGGTTTCGAATTGGCCGTCGGGCGCCTCGATCGAGAAATTCCAGTCGGACAGCTCGGCAAAGAACCTGGGACGGCCCGGCAGCGAGCGATAGGTCACGACAAAGCGCCGCGGCAACGACTGTTCGTTGTCTTCCAACCAGAGCTCAAACTCCAGATCATCGGCTGCTTGGACAAAGAAAAAATGACGGCAGCGAACCCCGTCGATGGTCGCCATACCGACCTGACCACCCGACGTTACCCCGGAAAGAACCGATCTTCCGGGATCATCGCTCAACAGATCCGCGAGCGGGAAATCGGTTCCGGTAGTCTCCTCGACGGCTTGCAGCGCCTTGAAAATCCCGCCCGCCACCGGGATGCTCGCGTATTTCTTTTCCTCGACGCCGTACAAGACGATGGCTTTGCCATCATAGAAAATCTCGATCGACGACGAAACACAGTCTTCGTCTGGTGAGCGATGTGGAGCAATTCTCCATTCGGCCCAGCATAGGCGCGAAAGGTGCGTGAATTAAAAGAGAACTGCTTTGCGAGCAGCGTCTCGGTCATGCGAGCCAGCGCCGCGGTCGCGTTTTCGCCAACTCCGGCCTGCGGGAGGTCCTGCGCACGGCCTGGCGGTGCCAGCCCCGGGGCAAAGCCCGCGAGACCGCCCATAAAGAGAATGGCCAGGCTCGTTCTCAGTGCCTTTGGAATGGACATCCGCCGGTCCTTTCTCCAAAAGCTTGCAGCGCGTTGGCGGGAGGATGGTCCTCGTCGAGCGGTTCGAGCAATATCCGTGCAGCGATGCGAGGAGGGACCGTGCGCGCCAGTATTCCAGCGACCCAGACCGTGATCGAGATCCGCGAGCCGGGCGGACCGGAAGTCCTGGTGCCGGCGACGCGGCCGGTCGCCAAGCCGAAGGCCGGCGAGGTCCTGATCCGCATCGCCGCCGCCGGGGTCAACCGCGCCGATTGCCTGCAGCGCCTGGGCCGCTATCCGATGCCGCCGGGCGCCCCCGACATCCCCGGGCTCGAATGCTCGGGGACGATCGTGAGGATCGGCGAGGGTGTCAGCCGATGGCGCGAGGGCGACGAGGTCTGCGCCCTCTTGATCGGCGACGGCTACGGCGAATACGCCGCGGCTCCGGCGGTGCAGTGCCTGCCGGTGCCGGCCGGCGTCGGCCTCGTCGACGCCGGCGGCCTGCCCGAGACCTTCTGCACCGTGTGGACCAATATCTTCGACCGCATTCATCTCCGGGCCGGCGAGGTGTTTTTGCAGCAGGGCGGGTCGAGTGGCATTGGCATCACCGCGATCCAGCTGGCCAAGGCGTTCGGCGCCACCGTGCTGGCGACCGCGGGGTCGGACGAGAAATGCCGCGCCTGCCGCGATTTCGGCGCCGATCTCGCGATCAACTACCGCACCGAGGACTTTGTCGCGGTCGGCAAGGAATTCACCAAGGAGCGCGGCGTCGACGCGATCTTCGACATGGTC
The DNA here is from genome assembly GCA_963772295.1 of uncultured Alphaproteobacteria bacterium. Taxonomy (GTDB): domain Bacteria; phylum Pseudomonadota; class Alphaproteobacteria; order ATCC43930; family CGMCC-115725; genus AP-15. Next base: position 503,129 of record CAVYWO010000010.1, on the reverse strand, counting down.
GGCGGCGACTATATTCCGCGCGAATTGGATCTCTTGGCACCCGAGGGGCGGCTCTGCTTTGTCGCCTTGATGCGCGGCAGCCGGGTCGAGGCCGATTTCGGGGTGGTCCAGCGCAAGCATCTGACGATCACCGGCTCGACCCTGCGGCCGCGGCCGGTGGCAGAGAAGGCGGCGATCATTGCCGCCTTGCGAGAAAAGGTCTGGCCGCTCTGGGCCGTGGGCAAGCTGCGCCCCTTTACCTACCAGACCTTTCCGCTGGCCGAGGCCGCCGCGGCGCATCGGCTGATGGAGTCGAGCCGGCACATCGGCAAGATCCTGCTCGTGCCCTGAATTGGGCGGCCTGCGCGCCGGGCAGGGCTGCTCTGCCGGCCTTCGCATCGGGCGCCGAACACCCGATCTTACCGCTCATATCGGCGGCGGCGAAGCCGCGGCACCCTCTTAAGGACGGCCAAGATGATCGAAAAGAGATCCTTCGCAACACTGGGCGGGGCGAACCATGGCTGGCTCACCACCAGGCACCATTTCTCGTTCGCCGATTACCACGATCCCGAGCGGATGCATTGGGGCCGCCTGCGGGTATGGAACGATGACGAGATCGCGTCCGGCACCGGCTTTCCGCTGCATCCGCACGCCAATATGGAGATCATCACCTATGTCACCGAGGGGGCGGTCACCCATCGCGACAGCCTTGGCAATGGGGGGCGCACGGCGGCCGGCGACGTGCAGGTGATGAGCGCCGGCACCGGCATCCGCCATTCCGAATACAACCGCGAGCGCGAAACGACAAAGCTGTTCCAGATCTGGATCCTGCCAACGGTAACGGGCGGGCCGCCCGCCTGGGGGACGCGGCCGTTCCCGAAGGGCGAGCGTTCCGGCCGCTTTGTCGCGCTGGCAAGCGGCTTCGCCAGCGACGCCGAGGCGCTGCCGATCCGAACCGACGCGCGGGTCTTGGGCGCGACGTTGCCGGCCGGCGAGACCGTCGACTATCCGCTCGGGCGCGAGCGCCACGGTTACCTGGTGCCGGCGAGGGGTGCCATCGAGGTCAATGGCGTCAAGCTCGAGGCGCGCGACGGCGCCGCGGTCAGCGGCGAGGCGAGGCTCCTTATCCGCGGGCTCGGCGACACCGAACTGGTGCTGGTCGACGCCGCCTGAGCCCTGGCTGCACCGTTCGCTTGACCGGGCCGCAGCGATCGTTTATCTAACCCCGCGCAAGCGCGTCGGAGTTGACATAAAGAGCGGCGCGCGAAGCGTCGATGCCGTGACGGAGCCGCCGACCGCATCACCCGACCGAAGGGCCGGGGACGATGAATTCGATATTGGATACGTTTCCCAAGCTGCTCTCCGAGCAAGCGCGGCGGCGGGGCGACCGGCCTGCCATGCGCGAAAAGGATTACGGCATCTGGCAGAGCTGGAGCTGGGCAGCGATGGCGCGCGAGGTCGAGGCCTTCGCCTGCGGTCTCGCCGCGCTGGGCTTCCGCCGCGGCGACAAGCTCGCGATCATTGGCGATAATCGGCCCCGCCTCTATTGGGCGATCACCGCGGCGCAGTCGCTCGGCGGCATCCCGGTGCCGGTCTATCAGGACGCGGCCGCTTCCGAGATGCGGTTCGTCCTCGACCACGCCGAGGTCCGTTTCGCGGTCTGCGAGGACCAGGAACAGGTCGACAAGCTGATCGCCATCCGCGACCGCCTGCCGCTGCTCGAGGCCGTCGTCTATGACGATCCGCGCGGCCTGCGCCATTACGCCGAACCGTACCTCTACGCCTACGACCTGGTGCAAGAGGAGGGCCGTGTCTGGTCGGCGCGCCGGCCGGGCTGGCTCAACACCGAGATCGCCCTTGGTCGGGGCGAGGACGTCGCCGGCATCCTCTATACCTCGGGCACCACCGGTACGCCGAAAGGCGTGATGCTGACCTACGGCAACATCATCCTGACCGTCGAGAAGGCGATCGCCGCCGATCGCATCACCGCAGACGAGGAGGTGCTCGCCTACCTGCCGATGGCGTGGGTCGGTGACCACATCTTTTCGTTCGCGCAATCCTATGTCACCGGCTTCGCCATCAGTTGCCCGGAATCGGCGGCGACGGTGATGACCGACCTGCGCGAGCTCGGCCCCACCTATTTCTTCGCGCCGCCGCGGATCTGGGAGAGCATCCTCACGCAGGTCTTGATCCGGATCGAGGACGCCGGCTGGCTGAAGCGCTCCCTGTTCCATTATTTCATCGGCGTCGCGCGCCGCGTCGGCGCCCGGAGACGCGACCGGCTGCCGCTGCCGCCCGGCGACCGGCTGCTCTACCGGCTCGGCGAAGCGCTCGTCTACGGACCGCTGAAGAACACGCTCGGCTTCAGTCGCATCCGCGTCGCCTACACCGCGGGCGAGGCAATCGGGCCCGACACCTTCGCCTTCTACCGCTCGCTCGGCGTCAACATCAAACAATTGTACGGCCAGACCGAGTGCTCGGTGTTCCTCTGCCTGCAGAAGGATGGCGAGGTGAAGCCGGAGGCGGTCGGCAAGCCGCTCGACGGCGTCGAGATCCGCATCGCCGAGGACGGCGAGGTGCTCTACAAGAGCCCGGGGGTGTTCGCCGGATATTACAAGAACCCGCAGGCGACGCAGGAGGCGAAAGACCCCGAGGGGTGGGTGCATTCCGGCGACGCCGGGTTTTTCGGTGCGGATGGGCAGCTGCGCATCATCGACCGCGCGAAAGATGTCGGCCGCCTCGCCGACGGCACGCTGTTCGCGCCGAAATACGTCGAGAACAAGCTTAAATTCTTTGCCGACATCAAGGAGGCGGTGGTGTTCGGCGCCGACCGCCCCTATGCCGCGGCGTTCATCAACATCGACGCCTTGGCGCTCGGCCACTGGGCAGAGCGCCAAGCCATCACCTATGGCAGCTATCAGGAATTGGCGCTCCTCGACGCCGTCGGCGAGCGCATCAAGGGCCATGTCGCGGCGGTCAACCGCGATCTCGCGGCGGAGCCGCACCTCGCGGGCTCGCAGATCCGGCGCTTCGTCATTCTGCCGAAAGAATTCGACGCCGATGACGGCGAGCTGACCCGCACCCGCAAGGTGCGCCGGCGGCTCATCGGCGAGCGTTACCGCGCCCTCGTCGAGGCGCTCTATTCCGGTGCCGCGGCGGCGGCGATCGCGACCGAAATCACTTTCGAAGACGGGCGGACCAGCAAAATCGCGGCGCAATTGCGCATCTGGGAGGCGCCGTCGTCGGCGCCGAGCCCCTCCTCCTCATGAACGCGGCCGACGCCAAGGCGATCGGCCCGCCGATCCTGAGAGCCGACAGGATCACCCTCGCCTTTGGCGGTATCCGCGCTCTCTCCGAAATCAGCTGCGAAATTCGCGAGCGCGAGATCCTGGGCATCATCGGCCCAAACGGTGCGGGCAAGACGTCGCTGTTGAACGTCATCAGCGGTTTCTACTCGCCGCAGCAAGGGGTCATCGAATTCAAGGGCGAAATCCGCCACCGGGTGCGCGCTTGGCACGCCGCCGAGCGCGGCATCGGCCGCACCTTCCAGAATTTGGCGCTGTTCCGCGGCATGTCGACGCTCGACAACCTGATGACCGGGCGGCTTCTGAAAATGCGCCGCAATTTCCTGTGGCAGGCGCTCTACTGGGGACCGGCGCAGCGCGAGGAACTCGAGCATCGCGCCGCCGTCGAGCGCATCATCGACTTCCTCGGGATCGAGGCGATCCGCAAGATTCCGGTCGGACAGCTCTCCTACGGCCTGCAGAAGCGGGTCGAACTCGGCCGCGCGCTGGCGATGGAGCCCCTTCTGCTGCTGCTCGACGAACCGATGGCCGGCCTGAACGTCGAGGAAAAGGAGGACATGTCGCGCTTCATCCTCGACATCAACGACGAGTTCGGCACTTCGATCGCATTGATCGAGCACGACATGGGCGTGGTGATGGATCTGTGCGACCGCGTCATCGTGCTCGACTACGGCCGCAAGATCGCCGACGGCCCGCCCGCTGCGGTACGGGTCGACCGGCGCGTCATCGACGCCTATCTCGGTCTTCCGTACGCGGAGGAGGGCGCCGCCGGGCAACGGCCGGCGGTCGCGGCCGAGGGCTAGCGGGCGGCGGTGGAGTTCCTGCACGCCATCCTGGTCGCGCCGTTCGCGACCATGTGGGGCAATCCGGGATTCGTCCTGGAGGTCGTGATCGGCGGCCTGTTGAGCGGGGTCATGTATGCCCTCGTGGCACTCGGTTTCGTCCTGATCTACAAGGCCTCGGGGGTGTTCAATTTTGCCCAGGGCACGATGGTGCTGTTCGCGGCGCTGACCTTTGTCGGGCTGATCGAGCGCGGCCTGCCGATCTCCGGAGCGTTCCTCGCCGCCGCCGCGGTGATGGTGGCGCTCGCCGTTGCGGTCGAGCGGTTGATCCTGCGGCCGCTCGTCAACCAGGAGCAGATCGTCCTGTTCATGGCGACGATCGGTCTATCGTTTTTTCTAAGCGGGTTCGGTCAGCTGATCTGGGGCGGCGACGTGCATCCGCTCGAGATCGGCATCCCGAAGGCGCCGCTGATCGTCGGCGGCGTGCTGATCAATCAGTTCAACCTCGTCGCCGCGGCGGCGGCAGGCTCGCTGGTCGCGGCTCTCGCCCTGTTCTTCCAGCGCACCGCCATCGGGCGGGCCTTGCGCGCCGTCGCCGACGACCATCAGGCGGCGCAGTCGGTCGGCATCCCGCTCGGCTTCATCTGGGTGATCGTATGGTCGGTCGCCGGCTTTGTCGGCCTCGTCGCCGGCATCATGTGGGGCAGCAATCTCGGGGTGCAGTTCTCGATCTCGCTGGTGGCGCTGAAGGCGCTGCCGGTGCTGATGATCGGCGGCTTCACCTCGGTGCCGGGCGCGATCGTCGGCGGTCTGATCGTCGGCGTCGGCGAAAAGCTCGGCGAGGTGTTCTGGGGGCCGGCGGTCGGCGGCGCCATCGAGGACTGGTTTGCCTATATGCTGGCGCTCGTGTTTCTGCTGTTTCGGCCGCAAGGGCTGTTTGGCGAGCGCATCATTGAAAGGGTGTGAGGGGTGCTGTACCGCGAGGTCGGCCAGTTCAAGACGAGCTACGCCGCAGACCAGGCGATCTTTCCCATTCGGCAGGACCGCTGGCTGGCACTCTTGGGCCTCGCCGTCGCCTATCTCGTGGTCCCGCTCGTCGCCTCGGAATACTGGCTGACGACGATCTTGATCCCGTTTCTCGCCTATGCGCTGGCGGCGCTGGGGCTGAACCTCCTGACCGGCTATGCCGGGCTGGTTTCGCTCGGCACCGGCGGGTTCATGGCGGTCGGCGCCTTCGCCACCTACAAGCTTGCGACCGCCTTCCCCGACCTCAATATCGTCCTCGCCCTCTTTCTCGCCGGCATCGCGACCGCGCTCGTCGGCGTCTTGTTCGGCTTTCCGAGCCTGCGGATCAAAGGCTTCTACCTCGCGGTGACGACTCTCGCCGCGCAGTTTTTTCTGATCTGGATGTTCAATAAATTCCCGTGGTGGTCCAACTACAGCGCCTCGGGCGTGATCAGCGCGCCGCCGCGCGCCGTTGTTGCCGGGTTCTTCGTCACCGGCGCCGAGGCCGATCCGCGGGCGAAATATCTGTTCGTGCTGAGCGTCGTCCTGCTGCTGGCGCTCGTCGCCAAGAACCTGGTGCGCGGTCGCCTCGGGCGGTCGTGGATGGCGATCCGCGACATGGACATCGCCGCCGAGCTGATCGGCATCCGGCCGTTGCGGTGCAAGCTTCTCGCTTTCGCGATCAGCGCGTTCTATTGCGGCGTCGCCGGAGCGATCTGGGCGTTCATCTATACCGGAGCGGTCGATGCCAGCGCCTTCGAGATCGGACGCTCGTTCGACGTCCTGTTCATGATCATCATCGGCGGTCTCGGCAGCATCCTCGGCTCGTTTCTCGGCGCCGCCTTTATCGTGCTGCTGCCGATCTTTCTGGAAAGCGCGCCGCCGCTCGTCGGCATCGATCTCCCGGTCAATCTGGTGAGCAATCTGCAATCGATGATCTTTGGCGCCCTGATCGTCTTTTTTCTGATCGCCGAGCCGCGCGGTCTCGCCCGGCTCTGGCAGATCGGCAAGGAGAAGCTGCGGCTCTGGCCGTTCCCGCACTGATTGCGCCGGATCGACCGCGCCGGTAGAGTTGACGCAGGCGAAAAAATCGGGAGGCAGCAATGAGGCTTTCACGTTCGTTGCCGACGGCGGCTGTGCTCGCCGTCCTCTGCTGCGGCTTCGGCGCCGGGACGGCTGCGGCGGCGCAGCCGGAGCAGTTCATCCCGCGGCTCGTCTACCGTACTGGGCCCTACGCGCCGGACGGCATCCCGTTCGCGAACGGTTATGTCGACTATGTCGACATGATCAATGCGCGCGACGGCGGCGTCGGCGGCGTCAAGATCACTTATGAGGAGTGCGAGACCGGCTACAACAACGACAAGGGGATCGAGTGCTACGAACGGCTGAAAAACCATCCGCCGACCGGGGCGAGCCTCGTCGATCCGCTGTCGACCGGCATCACCTATGCGCTGATCGAGCGCGCCACCGCCGACAAGATCCCGGTCGTCTCGATGGGCTACGGCCGCGCCGATGCGAGCTACGGCGCGGTGTTTCCTTATGTCTTCACCTTTCCGACGACCTATTGGGACCAGGCCGACGATATGGTCCGCTATATCGGCGAAGAGCTCGGCGGTATGAACGGGCTCAAGGGCAAGAAGATCGGCCTCGTCTATATCGACGTCGCCTACGGCAGGGAGCCGATCGCGACGCTCGATCAACTGGCAAAAAAATACGGCTTCACCTTCATCAAATACGCGGTGTCGCCGCCCGGCATCGAGCAGACGGCGACCTGGCTCGAGATCCGCCAGCAGCGGCCGGATTGGATCCTGATGTGGGGCTGGGGGGTGATGAACTCGACCGCGATCAAGACGGCCGCCTCGGTCGGCTACCCGATGGATCGCTTCATCGGCGTGTGGTGGTCGGGGGCCGAGCCCGATGTGATCCCGGCCGGCAAGGCGGCGGCCGGCTACAAGGCGGCGAGCTTCAACGGCGTCGGCCAGGATTATCCGGTGATCCGGGACATCCTCAAAATCGTCTATGGCCGCGGCGGCGGCCACGCGACGCGCGACAAGGTGGGCGAGGTCCTCTACAACCGCGGCGTCGTCAACGCCGCTTACGACCTCGAGGCGATCCGCACCGCGCAGGGCAAATTCGGCAAGAAGTCGTTGACCGGCGAAGAGGTGCGATGGGGCTATGAGAATCTCGAGCATCACCCCGGAACGTGTCGCCCAGCTCGGCGCCACCGGTCTGATGATCCCGATCCGGCTCTCCTGCGCCGATCACGAGGGCAGCGGCGAGGCGCGGATCCAGCAATGGGACGGCAGCCGTTGGAAGGCGATCTCCGACTGGATCCAACCGCCGGACCACGCGATGATCGAAGAGATGTACAAGACCTCTGCCCTCAAATACGCCAGCGAGAAGGGAATGACTGCGCGCGACTGCGCCAAGCTCGCGCAAGTCCGGTGAGCCCTCGGCCGCCGCCGGTCTCGCCCTCGGCGCCGGCGGCGGCGCTGCTCGCCGTCAACAACATCGAGGTTCTTTACAACCACATCGTTTTGGTGCTGAAGGGCGTGTCGCTCGCGGTGCCGGCGGGCGGGATCGTGGCGCTCCTCGGCGCCAACGGCGCAGGCAAGACGACCGCGCTCAAGGCGATCTCGAACCTCTTGCGGGCCGAGCGCGGCGAGGTGACGAAGGGCTCGATCACCTTCGCCGGCGAACGCATCGACGCGCTGGGTGCTACCGCCGTCGTCCGGCGCGGCCTCGTTCAGGTCATGGAGGGACGGCATTGCTTCCCGCATCTGACCGTCGCCGAAAACCTGCAGACCGGCGGCTATACGCGGCGCGACGGGCGGGCTCGCGTCGCCGCCGATCTCGACAAGGTCTACGCCTATTTTCCGCGGTTGCAGGCGCGGCGGGAGGCGCTCGCGGGCTACACCTCGGGCGGCGAGCAGCAGATGACGGCGATCGGCCGCGCGCTGATGGCGCGGCCCAAGATGATCCTCTTGGACGAGCCGTCGCTCGGCCTGGCGCCGCAGCTGGTCGAGGAGATCTTCGAGATCTTGGGACGCCTCAATACCGAGGAGCGGGTGAGCTTTCTCGTTGCCGAGCAGAATACCAACATCGCGCTGCGCTACGCCCAATACGGCTATGTCCTCGAAAACGGCCGGATCGTGATGGAGGGTGCCGCCGCGGCGTTGCGCGCCAACGAGGACGTCAAGGAATTCTATCTCGGCCTCGGCGCAACCGGGCGCAAGAACTACCGCGAGGTCAAGCACTACCGCCGCCGCAAGCGCTGGCTGGCGTAAGCGCCCGCGTCGACATGCGGGCGGGTCGCGGTTGTCGGCCTCGCCCGGATCGTCTGTCTGTGAGCTATGGTCGGGCCCATCCACCTCGATCCTGCCATCGGAGCGCGGCCCTCGCCTGGATTCGTCGATCGCAACGGATGAAATGCGCTTGGCGGAGGCGGAAAGCGGTCTCGCCGAGGGTGAGGCCGCGATCGATCGGGGTGTCGGCCGGCCCGGACGTGGCGGCGACGCGCGGAGCGGTTGCGTTCAGTTGGTTGAAGTTTCCAAGGAGACGGAATCATCGCCGTCCCATTGGGGTTCGAAGCCGCCCGCATCGACTTCTCTTTCATCTGCCTCGGATGCGTTGCCCTCGACATCGACCGACGTGGTCGGCCGCAGCGGTGTCCCCTGCCGACCGCCCTCGCGGCGCGCGTTGCTGATGCGAGAATAGTGCTCAGCGTGCTGGTAGAAATTCTCGGCGGCGATCCGATCGCCGATCGTCGCCGCTTCCCGTGCCAGGGTGACGTAGCGCTCGAATATCTGCTGGGCGGTGCCGCGCACCCTGACGTCGGAGCCGTTGCTGTCAAATGTCTGATTGTGTTGCGGAACTCGTGGCTGCGGTCGGAACGGCCGGTTTGGGTTGAAGCGGCCGCGAGACCGCTGATCTGGTCCTGATCTCATGGCATCCGTACTGTTGGGATTGATCGGGCCCGCAGCTTCGCGAGGCCTGCGCCGACGATTGTCTGCTCATTTGCCATGCCGTGGCAATGACATTCGATTTCGGATCGGGGTAGGGGATGAAGGGTGCGAGGCTTCGGGAGAGAGAGGCGGAGCCGGCAGGCAACCGGATCTGCTCGGTTGGTGCCCGATATCCTGTGCGTCCGCAAGGCGCAGCTCGCTTCCAACCGCACCAGCTGCCGCAGCGCCAACCGGCAGTCACAAACGAGCCTAATGCGCAGCTGGCTGCCGGCCCAGCTGCTCGAGCAGCGGTCTCAGCGCGTCCAGTTCGGCACCAAAGCCGGCCCAGTCGCCGACCTTCAGGCGACCAATTGCCCGATTATAATGTCCGAGTGCCTCACGGGCGCGCTCGTCCGCGGGGCCCGAGGGCGAAGCCACAGCGCGTACCGGCAGGGAGGCAACCGGGGCGGATTCCTTGAACAGCGCGGCCAAAGCCTCAGGAAGGGTGTCCTCCATCACCACCCGGTCGCCGTAAGCCGCGATCACCCGCTTGAGTTCCGGCAACTGGCCCGATTCCGCACGCAGATATAGCGGCGTTACGTACAGGATGGAGTTTTCGATCGGGACAACCAAAAGGTTTCCTCGAATGACTTGCGAGCCCATCTGGTTCCACAGCGAGATCTGCTGCGAGATTTGGGTGTTCTGGTTGATGCGCGCCTCGATCTGGAACGGCCCGTAGACGAGTTTTTCCTTGGGGAACTCGTAGACGATGAGCTTGCCGTAGTCGGGCGGATCGCAGCGCGCGGCCAGCCAGGCGATCATGTTCTCCCGCTGGCTCGGCACCATCGGCAGCATCAGGAAGAATTCGGCGAGTGGATCGCCGGGCAGGCGCATCATGATGTAGTATGGAGCCATCTTGGCGTTGCGACCATCGATGCCGTCGGGGGCGGTCGGCTCGCGTGGAAACTGCCAGAGATCCTCGCGATTGTAGAACACCTCAGGCGCGACCATGTGGTACGCGCGGTACTGCAGCGCCTGGATCCGAAACAGGTCCTCGGGGTAACGGATGTGCGTTTGCAGATCCGGCGGCATCGCATCGAAAGGCTTGAACAGTGTGGGAAAGATATGCCGGTAGGTCGCGACGACCGGATCGGCCGGATCGGCCACATAGAATGCGACCGTCCCGTTATAGGCATCGATGACCACCTTGACCGAATTGCGGATGTAGTTGGTGTCCTCTTCGGGTTGCGGCCGGGCGTAGGGGAACCAGCGGCTCGTGGTGTAGGCGTCCTGCATCCAGTAGAGCCGCCCGTCGCTGATCACCACATAGGGGTCACGGTCGAGCTGCAGGAACGGCGCGATCGTCCGGACGCGGTCCTGGATGTTGCGATGGACGAGGATCCTGCTCTCGCCGGTTATGTAGCGGCTGAGCAGGATGTTCACGTCGTCGAAATACCAGGCGAACAGCGCCTTCCAGGCGGCCCCTCCGATCGGGATACCGTCTTTCCCATCGTAAGCCGCATAGACGTTGTATTTTCCCTTGGGATAGTCGAATTCGGGCGTGCTGCCCTTGACGATCACGTATTCGTCAGGCCCCTCTCCGAAATAGATGCGTGGCTCGGTTATGACGGGACCACCGGAGGCGACAGGCGGGATGTCCTTCAGGTAGAAAATCGGCAGGCCTTCCGCCGACTTTTGGGTGACCGGCGACATGACGACCCCATTGCCGTGGGTGAACAGCAGGTGCAGGTTGACCCAGGTCTGGGCGTTCGCCGACAGCAGCGACGGCATGAGCTCGCGGGCCGCGAGCGTCACCTGCTGATATGAGCCGTCGGTGTGGTAGCGATCGACTTCGACATCGAGGAACTTGTAATAGGTGCGGATCTCCTGCAGTTGCGCGTAGGTGTCCATTAGCGGCTGCCAGTCCCACAACCGAATGTTATCGATGGTGCCGCGGTTGTGCTGCAGCGACTGGAAACTCAGCCCCTGTTCCGCCGGGAACGGCTTCACGGTAATCTGCCGAAGATTGTACGCCTCCCGGGTGAGGGCGATGTTCCGCTTGATGTACGGCGCTTCCAGCTGCAGCTCGCTCGGCTCCACAAAGAAGCGCTCGAACAGCCCGGGAAACAGCTCGGTGAATAGGAGCGAACTGCCGAAGACCAGCACCGCCGCGGCGATCGCCAGCCTATATGTGCGCAGCCGTAAATTGGCCCCTGCGAGGACGGCGGCGGCCGCGGCGACGCAAATGAGCAGCCAGAGCATGGGCAGCTCAACATGGACGTCGCTGTAGCCTGCCCCGACCACGACGCCGTTGTCGTCGTACAGCAGCAGGAAGCGGTCCAACGCGTAAGACCAGGCCTTCACTGCGAAATAGAGACCCAATAGCGCGGAGCCGTGTGCGATGACGGCGGAAGAAATGCGCCAGGGGTCCAGATTGATTTGGCCGCGCAGGGAGTACACTGCCCCGGCCATCAGGGCGCCCAGGAACAGGATCCATAGCATCCAGTTCTTGAGCGCGATGTAGACCGGCAGCGAGAAGAGGTAAAAGCCGATGTCCTTGTCGAACAGCGGGTCGTTTTGGCCGTACGGCACCTGGTAGATGAATCGGAGGATCAGGTCCCATTTACCGGTCTCGCCGATCGCGATCGCCAATCCGGCGACGAGGGCGGCGGCGAGGATGATCAATCGCCATGGCAACATCGGGGAGGCTGCTGCAAACAACTCGGTCGGCGCCCCGGGCAATGCCCGGTGTGTTGCGAACCCTGGGTCGAGCACCGCCGGCAGCCGAGATCGTCGCCGCGACGCAAACCGCAGGGCCAGCGTTCCGTTCACCCAGAGAAGCAAGGTCGATAGCGCGAAGACCGCGATGAAAAGAACAGCTTTCGTGGCGAAAACCGTCCAGAAGACGCCGACATAGCCGATCGTCGAGAACCACGCCCAGTCGACCACGAAGCCGCTGGCACCCGCCAACGCTAAAAGGGCGGCCACGACGACGGCTACTGCTACACCGATGCGTCTCCAGGGCATGTTCTCTCCCCGTAGCGCGTATTACGCGAAAGACTAACAGCAAACGAGCTGTCACGCTCTACCGTTCTGGGTGGCCGCTATGAGATAAGCCTGCGCTCGCAGCCAATGACCCCGTTCGCGGCCGCGTCAGTGGATGATCGCGAGGCGGCACAGAAGGCCGCCTAACGGCTGCGCTCTGACGCCTCGGCCAGCGCGAGGGATAGATGCGTTTCCGCCTCGGCACGGCGGTCGCCGAGCTTGTCGCGTTGCAGGCAGAATATGCCGCCTCTCGAGGCTCTGCCCGCGGCTTAACGCGAGGGCGCCACCGGCGAGGCATTGCAGGCGATCGTCGATCTCGACCTCGATGAGATCGTCGCCAGCGAGCCGCCGCGCGGCTTTGGGCGAGATTGACCGTGCCTCACCACGCCCGGACCCCGGACCGCGGCACGCCCGTCGACGGGCGTGGCGGATTGCGTTCCGGTCGTGTCGGTCATGGCGGTCTCCCCTGTGGTTGTCGTTTTGGTGGTTGGTGGGCGTGCAAAAGCCGGAGGCCGCGTGCCCGCCGGTACGCGGTCTCCGGTCCGAAAAAGCGCGTCAGGGTGCCGTAGCGCGGTTGCGTGCGGCGCCGCGCGGCTCGTCCTCGGTGAGGAAGGCAGGCAGCTCGGCCGCCGCGCGCGCATTTTGATCGCGACCGTGGTGCCGGGACCGTATTCGACGACCCGTCAGAGATGCGCCGCTCGCTCGCCGCGCCGTGACGGTGCGAATCCGCATCAGGGGAACGCTTCCGTAATCGGACGGCTGCCGGCAGGCCCCCTTTTCGTTATCCACCATCTCGAATTTCGGGGCCCGACTTCGTCGTCGCCGCCGCGTTCCGAGCGCCAGGAGTTGCCCCATTGCGGACCTCGCCAGCGCGAGGGAGCAACGGCGGGGCTGGATGGAAAACGGGCCTTAAGCCGAGAACTAGCCCGAAAAACATGACACCCCATTCGGCGGCGCCACATTTTTTGGCCGGGTGCGGGTTACATGAATACCATCGAAATGCGGTATGATAGCGAAACAGCGGGTGGGAAGCGCGCTATGCCCGATCCCAAGTTGCTCTTCGCTCTTTCGCTGGCCCTCGCAGCAGTGCTGCCGGGCCGCGTCGTGGCCGACACGGCGTCGCCGACACCGGTAGTAATCGTGAAGACCGCGACCGCGGACGAGGTCGTCCAGGCCGATGGCAGCTACACCACGATCCTGCACGCCGAGATGCTCGCGACCAATCAGAGTGCGGCACAAAAGATCGCGCAAAATCCGGTCGAGTACAGCGCGAGCATGGAGACGGCGGAGGTCCTGGAAGCCTTTACCCGCAAGGCGGACGGCAGGGTCCTCGAGGTCGATCGGACGCAGATCTTCCCTCAGGCACCGCCCGGCTCGGCGCGGGCGCCGATGTTCAGCGACCGCAAGCAGAAGGTCATCGTCTTTCCGGACGTGGACGCCGGAGACATGGTGGTCTGGACAATCAAGCGGACCCACAAACCGTTCTTCGCGGGACAGTTCTTCACCGGGGGTGTCTTTCAGCGCGGTGTGGCATTCGAGGATGTGCGGCGGAAGATCACGCTGCCCAAGGAGATGGCGGCCCATGTCGAGGCGCGAGGTGTCGATCACCAAGTCGAGGAAGCCGGGCAGACTGTCACCCACACTTTCCTCTACAGCAACCCGCGGCCGCCGGTGGCGGAACCCGCAGCCCTGTCGCCGTGGGACACCGATCCGCATTATACCCTATCGACCTTTCCCGACTACGCTGCGGTCGCTTCCGCCTACCGGCAGATTTCTATCGGCAAGGCGGCGGTGACGCCGCGCATCCAGGCGCTCGCTGACAAGATCACCGCGGACGTGGCCGACCGGCGGGAGCAGGCGCACCGGATCTACGATTGGGTCTCCACGCACATCCGCTATGTGGCGGTCTTCCTTAGCAATGGCGGCTACGTGCCGCACGACGCGGCCAGAGATCCTCGAAAACGGCTACGGCGACTGCAAGGACCATGTCGTCTTGCTCGGGGCATTGCTCAAGGCCAAGGGCATCGTCAGCGTACCGGTGCTGATCAATACCGGGAACCGCTACCGGCTACCCGAAGCGGCGGCGCCGGATGCTTTCAACCACGTCATGAGCTATCTGCCGGAGTTCGATCTTTACGTGGATTCGACAGTCGGAGTGGCGCCGTTCGGGACATTACCGGCGACCGAGTACGACAAGGCGATCGCCGTTGCCGCCGAGACGGCGGCTGGTCTCAGAACCCTGCCGCTGCTCGCCGTCGAAGAGAATGAGGAGACGTTTAAGACCACGGCGGAACTGATGACGGACGGCACCGTCTCGGGCCAGTCCACGACGACCGCCTCCGGCCCGTTCAGCATCGACCTTCGCGGCGCCGCCGCTGTCATTGAGTCGAAGGGACGTGAGCAGATGGCTGCGGCGCAACTCAGAAGCCTCGGCTGGTCCGGCAAAGGCAGTTTCCAGTTCGATCCACCGCGCGATCGGCTGGTCCCTAATTATACGGTTTCGGGGTTCTTCCAGCTCGACGAGCGGCCCGAATTTCTCGACGGCAAGGGATTCGCACCGCCCGCCGGGCTCCTCCTGATCGCTCGCCCGGGCATGTTTCTCCTTGGTTCCTGGACGTCGGAAAAAACTCAGCCGACGCCGTGCTTCTCGGGCCATCAGGTCGAGGACCTGTCGTTGACCCTGCCGCCGGGCCGGGACATCCGTTTCCTGCCGCGGGGCGAGACCGTCGAAAACTCCTATCTGCGCTACCACTCGGTTTGGAACCGCGACGGCCAAGTCGTGACGGTACGCCGCGAGATCACGGTGAAGCTGCCGGTTGCCGTGTGCCGCGACGAGATCCGGGCGAAGCTCGCCGAAGCCATCGCCGAGATCCGCGGCGACTACCGCAGCGCGATCGCACTCAAAACCGCTGGTCCAGTAGCGAGGTAAACCGCCTATTCCGAAAACTATGCCGCCCGCGACGGCGCCTGCCGTCGCGGCGCGGGATACGCCGATGACCAAAGGCGTCGGCGCCGAAGAGCCACTTGCCCTCGCACATGTCCGCAAGGTCGAGGGGTTTTATATCCACCTCGCGCAGTATTGCGTTGTTGTCAGTATTCTCGCGATCGTGAACCTCCTTACATATCCGCGTTACTTTTGGGTCATCTGGGTCGCCGTAGGTTGGGAAAGCGGGTTCTGTTTCACGGCTTACGGGTTTTCAACAAAGTACCGTTTCTGAGCGTCGAATGGGAACGGCGACAAAGTATCTTGGGCGAAGCTTTGAAGGCTAAATAAGGGGTCGAGTGCAGTCTTTCGCCGCCGTCCGGGCGAACGGCCCCTTGGGGGTCGATCCCGGCGGTTTGATTGCGGGCACGCCAATGACCGCTGTCGGCGCGAAAGAGACGGGCGATCGCGGCTGATTTCTGCGTCTCGGTCCGGAGCTCTTGGGTGGCCCAGTTTGGCCGGTGTATTCTTTTCCTCTCGATGGAACCGAGGGTTTGAGATGGGTGAGCGCCGCCAGCGCGGATCGACGGAAACAACGAAGGCGGTCGCCGACGCCGATCACAGCATCGCCGATCAGGCGGTTTTCCGGGGCGTCACCGCCGCCGTGACCTCGAACGGGCCCGAGCGGGATCTCGCTCTGTGAATGCCGTGCACAGCCCGGGGGTGTGGGGTGGATCTGGCTCGGGTGATGAGCGGCCGAGGTCGCGATTGCTATTGACGCAATACCATATTCTGTATATATAGACGCGAAATACGCAACGACGCGAAAGCAACCCGATGAGCGACGAGATTGTGCCGCGGCCGCCGGCGCGCGGGCGCAGGCGGCCGTTCCAACCGGGGCAGTCGGGCAATCCCGCGGGCCGGCGGCGGGGGTCCCGAAACAAGGCGACGCTCGCCGCGGCGACTTTGCTCGATGGCGAAGCGCTAGGATTGACGCGCAGCGCCGTCGAGGCGGCGCTCGCGGGCGACATGTTGGCGATGAGGCTGTGTCTCGAACGGGTGCTGCCGCGGTGCCGTGAACGCCCGGTCACGTTCTCTCTGCCGTCCCTCGCGGCCATCGGCAACGGCGAAATTGACGAACCGTCGGCGCAGAACGTGTCGCGAGCGATGAATGCGGTCACGACGGCGCTCGCGTGCGGCGAGATCACGCCGGGCGAGGCGGCAACGATCGCCGGGGTCTACGAGACCTTCGTGCGAACGGCCGGCACTGCCAAGGAGAAGGTCGCCCGCGGCAATCTGCTGCAGATCCTGACGGCCGGCGACGATGTCGAAGACGGGGACGAGGACATCGGCGATGCCGAAGCCATCGACGATTGCGACCCGTAGACGGCGCCGGCCGACGGTTGCCGGCGAGACAATCCGTCGAAGGGTCCTTATTCAACTTGGAAGAAAAATTCTCCTGTAGATTTTCTGCAGATGCAGGAAGCGGAATGGCACTGTGCAATTCGTGGTTGATAGTTCGAGAGGCGCTGCCGGGATCGCCGACGGCGCGGCGGCAATCCGCCAACCGCCGAAGAGGGGCTATCGGAGGATGGCCCAGCCATGCGTCGGTTCTCCGACATGCGCGTCGGCCTCGCCGGCGCGCAGATGCCTCGTGGCCGGCGGCGACGCGCCGCGCGAACCGCGACGCCTGCGAAGAGTGGGGCGGTGCGCCGATCGCATGACTCCCCGGATCGATATTGCTGGTGGTCGCCGTTCTGTGTAGACCAGGTTGTCGTCCGGTTTCGGCGCACAGGGGTCACCCGACGCCAGAGCCGCTCCTCTTTGCGGCCAACGGTCCCACCGCGCCTGGTTTTTAGCCATAAGTCTGCATCGGAAAGCGACAGCCAGGCCGCATTTCTCGAGACGGGGTACCGACGTAGGCGTAGGGCGGAAAAGCGCAGCGCATTCCGCCGACTTCCGTCACAGCCGCCTTGTTCCGGAGATAAAGACCGACGATGTTGCTTGCGGTCAGGCAGGGCTGCCGAAAAGAGCGGTGGTGTCTGGCACCGCGCAGGCGAAACAGCGCCCGGCTCGCAGTGTTCCTATTCGGGTGCGGGTAAATCCCGCACCCTTGACCCTCGGCGAGCGCGGGCCGCGCGACGGCGATCAGCGGCGAGGCGGTGCACCATATCCGCGGGCTCGGCAGAGCCGGGCTGGTGCTCGTCGACGCCGCCTGAGCGCGGACCGCCCGCGTTGACAGGGTCCGGGCCGCGGCTATAGTGCGCGCCCGCGGCGGGGCCGCGCGATCGACATCGGCGAGTGACATGTTTGCGGTGATCCGAACCGGCGGCAAGCAATACAAAGTCGCCAAGGACGACGTGATCGCGGTCGAAAAACTCGCGGCCGAGCCCGGCGCCGCGATCGAATTCGGCGAGGTCCTGATGATCGCCGACGGGGCCGAAATCGCGACCGGTTCGCCGCTGGTCGCCGGCGCCGCGGTCGGCGCCACGGTCGTCGCCCAGCGTCGCGCCGCCAAGATCATCGTCTTCAAGAAGAAGCGGCGGCACAATTATCGCCGCAAAAAGGGGCATCGCCAGCAAGAGACGGTGCTGCGGATCACCGAGATCCGGACCGGCGCAGCGCCGCCGGGAGAGGAGGCGACTGATGGCGCATAAGAAAGCGGGCGGATCCTCGCGCAACGGCCGCGACAGCCGCGGCCGGCGGCTCGGCGTCAAGAAGTTCGGCGGCGAGATCGTGATCCCCGGCAACATCATCGTGCGGCAGCGCGGCACCAAATTCCATCCGGGTACCCATGTCGGCATCGGCCGCGACCACACGCTGTTCGCGACCATCGGCGGCGCGGTGTGGTTCCACACCGGTCTCGCCGGGCGAACCTATGTGTCGGTGATCCCGCCGGCGTCCCCCGGTCCGGCCGAACCCGGCGAATAGCCCCTCGCGCGCGAAGCGCAGTTTTCGATCGGACATTGCATTAGCCCGTGGCGCGAAGGGCGGTGCAGCCGAGGGCGACGGTCGTTTACCGATGCAGTTTCTCGACCAGTGCAAAATCTATCTGAGGAGCGGCGATGGCGGCCGGGGTGCGGCGAGCTTTCGCCGCGAGAAATTCATCGAATTCGGCGGCCCCGACGGCGGCGACGGCGGCAAGGGGGGTGCGATAACTTTTGCCGCGGTGGATAATCTCAACACCTTGATCGATTATCGCTACCGCCAGCATTTCCGGGCCGCTTCCGGCCGACCGGGGGGCGGGGGCAACCGGACCGGCGCCGACGGCGCCGGTCTCGTCCTCGAGGTCCCGGTGGGCACGCAGATCATGGACGAGAGCAACAGCGCCGTGCTCGCCGATCTGACCCGGCCTGGAGAGCGCCTCGCCTTTCTGCGCGGCGGCGACGGCGGCTTCGGCAACGCCCACTACAAGAGTTCGACCAATCGGGCGCCGCGCCGCGCCGATCCCGGCTGGCCCGGCCGCGAGGCCTGGGTGTGGCTGCGCCTCAAGCTGATCGCCGATGCCGGGCTCGTCGGCCTCCCCAATGCCGGCAAATCGACCTTTCTCGCCGCCGTCTCGGAGGCCCGGCCGAAGATCGCCGACTATCCGTTCACCACCTTGCAGCCGCAGCTCGGCGTGGTCCGGTATGGCGACCGAGAGTTCGTGCTCGCCGACCTTCCCGGCCTGATCGAGCGGGCCAGCGAAGGCGCCGGCCTCGGCACCCGGTTTTTGGGCCATGTCGAACGCTGCGTCGTGATCCTGCATCTCGTCGACGCCACCCTGGACGATGTCGCCGCCGCCTATCTGAAGATCCGGCGCGAGCTCGCGCTCTATGGCCACGGCCTCGTAGCAAAGCCGCAGATCGTCGGGCTCAACAAGGCGGATGCGCTGGACCCGGCGGCGATCGCCGCGCGCTGCGCGCGCTTGCGGCGGGCGGTCGGCGCCGGGGGTGCGGTGCTGCCGCTGTCGGGCGCCACCGGCGCCGGGGTAGCGGAGGTGCTGGCGGCGCTCGGCGCCGCGATCGACGCGGCGCGGCCGCCGGCCGAACCGGTGCGGGCCTGGCTGCAATGAACCAAGCCGAAGCGGCGGCTGCCCCGACCCCGGCTGCGACGCTCGCGGCCGCGCGCCGGTTCGTCGTCAAGATCGGCTCGGAACTGCTCGTTGCCGAGCGTGGCGAGGTTCGCCAGGGCTGGCTCGACACCCTCGCCGGCGATGTCGCACGCTGCCGCGCCCGCGGCCAGGAGGCGATCATCGTCTCCTCGGGCGCGATCGCCGTCGGCCGCCGCCATCTCGGCCTTTCCGGCCGGCGGCTGCGCCTCGACGAAAAGCAGGCCGCCGCCGCGACCGGACAGATCCGCCTCGCCCATGCCTATCAGGAGGCGCTCGCCCGCCACGGCATCACCGTCGCCCAGATCCTGTTGACGCTCGACGACACCGAGGAGCGCCGCCGCCATCTGAACGCGCGCGCCACCTTCGCCCAGCTGCTGGCGCTCGGTGCGGTGCCGGTGGTTAACGAGAACGATACCGTCGCCACTGCCGAAATCCGCTTTGGCGACAACGATCGCCTGGCCGCCCGCGTCGCGCAGATGCTCAGCGCCGACATGCTGGTGCTGCTGTCCGACATCGACGGCCTCTACACCGCCGATCCGCGCCGGGATCCCGCCGCCCGGCATGTCCCGGTGGTGCGCCAGATCGGGCCGGAGATCGAGGCGATGGCCGGCGAGGCCGCGCCTGGCTACAGCTCGGGCGGCATGGTCACCAAGCTCGCCGCCGCCCGGATCGCGATGCAGGCCGGCTGCCACATGCTGATTGCACGCGGTCTGCCGCGCGGCGCCGGCCTGCCGCCGGGGCCGCTCGCCGCGATCGAGGCGGGCGGCAGGGCCAGCCTGTTTCTGCCGCAGGGCGAGCCGCGCTCGGCCCGCAAGGCGTGGATCGCGGGGCGGCTCAACCCGTCGGGCGCGCTGACCGTCGATGACGGCGCGCTCGGCGCGCTGCGCCGCGGCAAGAGCCTCTTGCCGGCCGGGATCGTCGCGGTCGAGGGCGCCTTCGAGCGCGGCGACGCGGTGATCGTGCGCAATCGCGCCGGGGTCGAGGCGGGACGCGGGCTTTCGGCCTATTCGAGCGCCGATATCGGCCGCATCGCCGGGCACAAGAGTGATGAAATCGCCGCCATCCTCGGTTACCGTGGGCGCGACGAGATCATTCACCGCGACGATCTGGTGGTGACCGAACCGAGATGACGCCGAACCCGGATCTTGCCGCCGAAATGGCGGCGATCGGCCGCCGCGCCCGCGCGGCCGCGGCCGCGCTGGCGCTGGCGCCGTCGGCGGCAAAGGCGAGCGCCCTGCGCGCCGCGGCGCAGGCGGTGCGCGACCGCCGCGATGCGATCCTCGCCGCCAATGCGCGCGACCGCGCCGAGGCCCGGGCCGAGGGCCTGTCGGCGGCGCTCGAGGACCGGTTGGCGCTCGACGGCGAGCGGGTCGAGGCGATCGCCAAGGGGCTCGAGGACATCGCCGCGCTGCCCGACCCGGTCGGCCGCACGCTCGCCCGCTGGACGCGGCCGAACGGGCTCGACATCGAACGCATCGCCGTGCCCTTGGGCGTCATCGGCATCATCTACGAGAGTCGGCCCAACGTCACCGCCGATGCCGGCGGGCTGGCGCTCAAAGCCGGCAACGCCGCGATCCTGCGCGGCGGATCGGAGAGCTTCCATTCGTCGCAAGCCCTGGTCGGCGCCCTCGCCGAAGGTTTGCGCCAGGCGGACCTGCCCGCTGCGGCGATCCAGCTGGTGCCGATGCGCGACCGCGCCGCGGTCGGGATCATGCTCGAGCTGGCCGGCACCATCGACGTCATCGTGCCGCGCGGCGGGCCGTCGCTGATCGATCGGGTGCAGCGCGAGAGCCGCATCCCGGTGATCGCCCATCTCGAAGGGCTGTGCCATACCTATGTCGACGCCGCCGGCCGACCCGGAGAAGGCGCGGGCGATCGTGATCAACGCCAAGATGCGGCGGGTGTCGATCTGCGGCGCCACCGAAACCTTGCTCGTCGACCGCGCCGTCGCTGCCGCATGCTGCCGGCGATCCTTGCCGATCTGCGCGCCTTGGGCTGCGAATTGCGCGGCGATCCGGCGGTCCGGGCGCTCGATCCGACGGTCAAGCCGGCGACGAAGAGGATTGGCGCACCGAATATCTCGACGCGATCCTCTCGGTGCGCGTCGTCGACGGCGTCGGCGGCGCGATCGCTCATATCAACCGCTACGGCTCGCACCACACCGATGCGATCGTCACCGAAGACCGGGCGGCGGCGGAGCGCTTTTTGCGCGAAGTCGACAGCGCGATCGTGCTGGTCAACGCCTCGACCCAGTTTGCCGATGGCGGCGAGTTCGGCATGGGGGCCGAGATCGGCATCTCGACCCAGCGGCTGCCGCCGCGCGGCCCGGTCGGCGCCGAACAATTGACGACCTACAAATACCTCGTGCGCGGCAGCGGCCAGGTGCGCCCCTGAGCGCCCTTGCCGAGGGCGGCGCGCAGCGCCGCCGGCAACCTCTTGGCGCCGAGGGCGGCGCGCAGCGCCGCCGGCATCGCCGCATCGGGCTCCTGGGCGGCTCGTTCAATCCGGCCCATAGCGGCCATCTGCATTTGAGCCTCCTGGCCCTGCGGCGTCTCGAGCTCGACGCCGTCTGGTGGCTGGTTTCGCCGCAGAACCCGCTGAAGCCGGTCGCCGGCATGGCGCCGTTCGCGCTGCGCCTGAAGCAGGCGCGGCGGGTCGCCGCCGCCGCACCGAAGCATCCGGCGTCAGCGACCTCGAAAGCCCGGCTCGGCTCGCGCTACACCGCTGATACCCTGACGGCGCTGCGCCGCCGCTTTCCGCGGCTGCGTTTCGTCTGGCTGATGGGCAGCGACAACCTCCTGCAGTTGCCGCCGTTGGGAGCGCTGGACCGAGATTTTCCGCACGGCTCCGATCGCCGTCTTCGACCGCACCGCCTACTCGCTGCGGGCGCTCGCCGGAATCGCCGCTACGCCGCTTTGCGCGCAAGCGCCTCCCGCCGGCAGCGGCGCGCCGGCTGGCCGAGACGCCGCCGCCGGTCTGGGTCTTTTTTCACAGCCTAGCTCGACCCGGCTCGGCCACCCGAATCCGCGCCGAGCGAACACCCTCCTCGCACCCTTGATGGAGAGCGGCCACCGGTAAGTCGACGATCGCCGCCTTGACGCCGCGCCCGCGCCTGCGGCCCGCGCCGGCGGGCCGGGCCCGGGCGCCGCAGGCGCTCGCCGATCCATCGTCCACAGCCTCGAAGACGGCAAGGCCGAGGACATCGTCACCATCGATCTCGCCGGCAAGACCACGATCGCCGATTACATGGTGATCGCCAGCGGCCGCTCGGCGCGGCAGGTCGCTGGCCTTGACCGATCATCTCGAGCGGCGCCGTCCGCGGCGGGGCGCCTCGCGGTCGAGGGCAAGCGCAGGCCGACTGGGTGCTGATCGATGCCGGCGACGTCATCGTGCACCTGTTCCGGCCGGAAATCCGCGCCTATTACAATCTGGAAAAGATGTGGGCCTAGGCGCTGCCGGACGCCATCGTGCCTGCCCCGAAGCGGGGGCGGGCTGAGAGGCGTCCGCGGCAAAGGAAGCTCGTTCACGCTCCGCTATCGCCTCCTCGCCATCGGCAGGCTCCGCCGCGGGACCGTTCGCGGCGCTGGCAGCGCTCTATGCCGGCGCGGCTCGCGCCGCCGGCCGCGATCGTCGAACTCGAGGTGCGGCAGCGCCTGACGCCCGCCGGGCTGAAGCCGCGCGAGGCCGAGTTGATCCTCGCGGCACTGCCCGACCGGTGCCCGCCTCGTCGCGCTCGACACGCGCGGCGAGATGTGGTCGAGCCGCGGTTTCGCCGACCGCTTGGCCCTTGGCGCGATGCGCGGCGTTCGCCGCACTCGCTTTTGCGATCGGCGGCGCCGAGGGGCTCGACCGCCGCGGTCCTCGACCGCGCCGATGCCCGGCTGTCGCTCGGACCGATGACCTGGCCGCATCTTTTGGTGCGCGGCATGCTGCTCGAACAGCTCTACCGGGCGCAGCAGATCCTCGCCGGCCACCCCTATCACCGGGAGTGACCGGCACCGGCGATTTCGCTTATAGAGAGCGACAAACCACCGCACCTTCACCGCCGAGGTCTTCGCGATGCCTGCCGCCGCGCGCCCCAAGCCCCTGGTCCTCTGCATTCTCGACGGCTGGGGCGAGCGCGCGAACGGGGCCGACAATGCGATCGCGGCGGCGCGGGTGCCGAACTGGCGCCGGCTGAAGGCGCGCTGGCCCCATGCCCGGCTGCAGGCGAGCGAGCAGTATGTCGGGCTGCCGGCCGGCCAGATGGGCAATTCCGAGGTCGGCCACACCAATCTCGGGGCCGGGCGCCTGGTGCCGCCGGATTTGCCGCGGATCGACAAGGCGATTGCCGAAGGCGCCGTCGCCGACCTGCCGGCGCTGCGCAACTTTATCGGCCGCGTCGGCAAAACCGGCGGCACCGCCCATCTCGTCGGCCTCGTGTCGCCGGGCGGCGTGCATTCGCACCAGGACCAGATCGCGGCCCTCGCCCGCATCCTCGCCGCGGCCGGGCTCGAGGTGGCGGTGCACGCCATTCTCGACGGGCGGGATACGCCGCCCAAATCCGCCGCCCTCCATCTTCGGGCGTTTGCGCGCGCCATCGCCGATCTCGCAACGGTGCGCGTCGCGAGCCTCTGCGGCCGCTATTGGGCGATGGACCGCGACCGCCGCTGGGACCGGGTGGAACGGGCCTATGCCGTCATCGTCGACGGCGCCGGCGCCGCCGCCGCCGACCCGGCTGCGGCGCTCGACGCCGCCTATGCCCGCGGCGAGAGCGACGAGTTCGTGGCGCCGACGGCGATCGCCTTCTATCGCGGGATGCGTGACGGCGACGGGCTGTTCGTCGCGAATTTCCGCGCCGATCGGGTGCGCGAGCTCGCCGCGGCCTTGCTCGACCCCGACTTCACGGGCTTCGCGCGGCGGCGGCGGATCGTCTTTGCCGCCGCCCTCGGGCTCGTCGAGTATTCGGCCGCGCTCAACCCGTTGATCGCCGCCGTGTTCCCGCCCGAAGACCTCGACGACACCTTTGGCGAGATTGTTGCCAAGGCAGGCCTCAAGCAGCTGCGCGTCGCCGAGACCGAGAAATACGCCCATGTTACGTTCTTCTTCAACGGCGGGCGCGAAACCGTCTTTCCGGGCGAGCGGCGCATCCTGGTCCCGTCGCCGAAGGTCGCCACCTATGACCAGAAGCCCGAGATGTCGGCGCCCGAGGTCACCGACAAGGTGGTGGCGGCGATCGAGGCCGGCGATGCCGACGTGATCGTGCTCAACTACGCGAATGCCGACATGGTCGGGCACACCGGGCGGATCGATGCCGCGATCCGGGCGGTCGAGGCCATCGACGCCTGTCTCGGGCGGCTGGTGCGGGCGGTCGAGGCGCGGGGCGGCACCTTGGTTGTGACCGCCGACCACGGCAATGCCGAGATGATGCGCGACCCTGCGACCGGCGAGCCGCATACCGCGCACACCCTCGATCCGGTGCCGATCGTCGTGGTCAATCCGCCCTTTCCGATCGCCCGGCTCGAGGACGGCCGGCTGGCCGATGTCGCGCCCACCCTCCTCGAGCTCCTCGGCCTGCCGCAACCGGCGGCGATGACCGGCCATTCGCTGATGCTTCGGAAGACGCCGGCCGCGCGCCCATCTTGATCGGCGGGTCGGGTGGCGGCTATCATTTGATGACTGCCGACCGCGCTTGATGGCGGCAGAATGGGGTTGATTGCATGAACCGCTTGGGTCTCGTTCTGATTGCCGCCGCGACCGTGGTGGTGTTTTCGCTGCGCCAGGATGTCGGCGCGGCACCCGCCCACTCGCCGGATACCTATAAGGCGCTCGATCTCTTCGGCGAGGTGTTCGAGCGCGCCCGCACCGCCTATGTCGAGCCGGTCAACGACGAGACCCTGATCGAAGCCGCGGTCAACGGCATGCTGACCTCGCTCGACCCGCATTCGAACTATTTGAACGAAAAAGACTTCAACGACATGAGGGTGCAGACCCGCGGCGAGTTCGGCGGGCTCGGCATCGAGGTGTCGATGGAGAACGGCCTGGTCAAGGTGGTGTCGCCGATCGACGACACCCCGGCGGCGCGCGCCGGGCTCAAGCCCGGCGATCTGATCACCCGGCTCAACGGCCAGCCGGTTCTCGGCATGACCTTGCCGCAGGCGGTCGAGAAGATGCGGGGCCCGGTCAACAGCGACATCAAGCTGACGATTCGGCGGGCCGGCCGCAATCCGTTCGACGTGACCCTGACCCGGGCGACGATCAAGATCCAATCGGTCCGCTCGCATCTCATCGGCGACGATATCGGCTACGTCCGGATCACGAGCTTCAGCGAGCAGACCGACCAAGGCCTCAACCAGGCGATCAAGAGCCTCAAGGAGCAGGCCGGCAACAAGCTGCGCGGCATCGTGCTCGACCTGCGCAACAATCCGGGCGGGCTGTTGGACCAGGCGGTTTCGGTTTCGAACGCGTTTCTGAACCAGGGCGAGATCGTTTCGACCCGCGGCCGGCATGCCGACGATGCCCAGCGCTTCGATGCCCGGCCGGGGGCCGAGATCGCCGCCGGGCTGCCGCTCGCGGTGCTGATCAACGGCGGCTCGGCCTCGGCCAGCGAGATCGTCGCCGGCGCCTTGCAGGACCATCACCGGGCCGTGCTGCTCGGCACCAAATCCTTCGGCAAGGGTTCGGTGCAGACGATCATCCCGCTGCCCGGGCATGGCGCGATGCGGCTGACGACGGCGCGCTATTACACGCCCTCCGGGCGTTCGATCCAGGCCGAGGGGATCGAGCCCGACATCACCGTCGCCGCCGCCAGGATCAAGCCGCCGCCCGAGAAGGACGCCGCCAAGACCGATGCGGACGCGTCGAAACCGGCCGCGGGCCGCGGCGCCGGCGCCCCTGACGATGAGGCCCCGGTCGAGCAGTCGCTGATGGGCTCGGCCGCCGATTATCAGCTCACCCGCGCCGTCGACCTGTTGCGCGGCGTGTCGCTGAGCGGCGGGCAAACGTCAATTGAGGCTGCCGCGGGGCGGTAACCGCGCCACCGCCCGATCGATCGCCGCCCGGTCCGGCAGCGCCGCCTGGGCGCCGCGCGCGAGGCAGGCGAGACCGGCGGCGGCCGCGGCGCGCCGCAAGGCGGTTTCGAGCCGCACCCCCTGATCGAGTGCGGCGGCGAGCACCCCGACAAAGGCGTCGCCGGCGCCGGTGGTATCGACCGCGGCGACCGGCAACGCCGGCACCGCGAGCCGGCTGCCGTCGGCGAGATAGGCGGTGGCACCCGCGGCGCCCTGGGTGACGACGAGCCCCTGCCGCAGCCGTCGCGCCAGCGCCGCCGGCTCCGGTGCCTGCGCCGCCGCCTCGCCGGCATTGGCGACGAGGAGGTCGATCTCCGGCAACAGCGCCGGATCGAGCGGCAGCGCCGGCGCCAGGTTCAAGAGCACCCGCCCGCCCGCTGCCCTGGTACGGCGGATCATCGCCGCGGTTTCGGCGGGCGGCACCTCCAGCTGCGCGACGAGGAGGGTGGCGGGGCGCAAATGTTCCGCCGGAACCGCGGCGGCGGCTGCCCGCGAATTGGCGCCCGAGGCGACGGCGATCAGGTTCTCGCCCGACTCGCCGACCATGATCGCGGCGAGACCGGTCGGCCGCTCGGCGACCCGCACCAGGCTCGTATCGATCCCGGCGGCGCGCAGCGGGTCGAGGGCGATGGCGGCGAAGCGGTCGGCGCCGACCGCGCCCGCGAGCGCCACCGCGGCCCCGGCCCGCCGCGCCGCCAGCGCCTGGTTGGCGCCCTTGCCGCCGGGCAAGACCGCATAATCGCCGCCGAGCACGGTTTCGCCCGGCCGCGGCAGCCGTCCGACCGGGACGACGAGATCGACATTGATCGAGCCGAAGACCAAGATCATCGACGTCATCATAGCAGGGAGCGGAGCGATGAAGCTGACGGGCGCCACCATTCCGGACGCGATTGCCGAGCGGGTCATCGCCCGCCGCGGCACGCCGCACGCCTTTGCCGATCTCGACCCGCGGCGCACGGCACTCGTCGTCATCGATCTCCAGCATGCGTTCATGAACGACGCGGTCGGGTTTGCCGTGGTGCCGGCGGCGCGCGCGATCGTGCCGGCGGTCAACCGTCTGGCGGCGGCCCTGCGCGCCGTCGGCGGCGGCGTGTTCTGGATCAAGATGACGCATGACCAGCACTGCCTCGACGACTGGTCGGTCGCCTACGACCTCCACACCCCCGAATTCCGCGAGAAGCGGATCGCCGCCCTCTCCGAGGGCGGGTTGGGGCACGAGCTGTGGCCCGAGCTCGACGTCCGGCCCGAGGACGAGATCGTCAAGAAATACCGCTACAGCGCCTTTATGCCGGGGACCTCGGAATTGCCGGAGCGGCTCAAGGCGCGCGGCTTCGACACCGTGCTGATCGCCGGCACCGTCACCAATGTCTGCTGCGAAAGCTCGGCCCGCGACGCCAACATGATGAACTTCCGCGTGATCATGGTCAGCGACGGCAACGCCGCCTTTACCCAGGCCGAGCACGACGCCGCACTCGCCGCCTTTTACAGCGTCTTCGGCGACGTCATGGACACCGAGATGATCATCCGGGGCCTGGCGCGGTCGCGGCCGGCGCGCGCCGCCTGACAACAGCGCTCTCCCGCCCCATCGAGGGGGGATCGAGGGGGCGGGAGCGCAATTCATCGGTCCCGTGCAGGGGGCGATGCCGCCGCCGCGTCGTCCGCAGCCGATCGAGACGGAGCGCAAGGGGCTATGCGTTGATTGGCTTGGCTCACCCGACTTCGCGGATTGGCCGGCGGCTTCCGGAATTTCGGGATTGAAGTGAAAGAACAAAAGCGGTTCCCTCCCCCGCCCAGCGCTGATCATTGCCCATAAGTGCCTCTCGACACTACCGCTGGGGCAGTGCGTCCGTGCGCTTCGACGCGGCATCGATGGGCGATCCGGCGTTTCTCTCCCTCTCCCCGCGTGCGGGGAGAGGTCGACCGTCGTCGTTCATTGTCCGATGCATAGATATGGGGAAAGATCAGCGCCCAGCGGGGGAGGGGGCCGCGAAGTCGGGGTAACCTCCCCCCACGATGCGCCCTCGATGCGGGAGGTCGGCGCCCCGGGGTCCGCGCTTCGCGCGGCCCGAGGATAAACTCCGCGCCGGGTCGTGACGTGGCGGAATGCGGGAAGGGAGGGGTTGCCATGAGGGAAAACCGGGTAAAGCGGATCCTGCGCGAGGGCGGCCTGGCGCTCGGGACGCATACGGGCGGCATCGCCGACCCGCAGATCGTCGAGATCATCGGCCTGGCCGGCTTTGACGCCGCCTTTATCGATCTGGAGCATACGAGCTTCGACCTGCACGATGTGCAGCGCATGGTGGTGATGGCCGAGCGGGTCGGGATCACGCCGATCGTCCGCACCCCGGGCTTCGACCCGGCCTTCATCCTGCGCCTCCTCGACATCGGGGTAGCGGGCATCCAGGTGCCGCAGCATGTCGGCGACGCCGCGACCGCGCGCGCCGCGGTCAGGGCGGTGCGCTATATGCCCGACGGCGAGCGCGGCCTGGGCGCCGGCTATGCGAATTGCGCACCGGCCCCGGAGGCGCGGCTCCTGCAATCGATGCGCGCGCAGCTGGACGAGGCGCGGCGGCTCCTCGCCTGACCCGCAATCGCGCTCGAAATCAGCAAAACCGCGCTGGCGGGCTATTCGTCGCCGTTGGCGAGGTGAATGCGCACCCGGCCCGCCTCGACGATCCACAGGGCCCCAGCCGGCGAGCGCGTCTCGACCATCGCCAAAAGCTCGCGCGTGCGTTCGAGCAAACCCCGATGACTCGCGCGGGGACCGGGATCGATCACGATGATGCCGGAGGTTGCGCCCGGCGGGAATTGCAATACCTGGCCAAGATCACGATCGAGGGTGACCAGCGCCCGCGCTTCGGCGACGCTGCGGCTCAGATTCTCGTCGAGCTTGAACCTCATTTGCCGGTTACCGGGATAAAGCAATCCCGTGCCGCCTCGGCTCCGTAAGCGATCGCCGCCAGTATATCCTCATGGGCGAGTTGCGGATATTCTGCCGACAGCTCGGCCTCGGTCATCCCCTCGGCGAGAAAATCGAGGATCAGGGACACCCAAATCCGCGCCCCTCTGATGCAAGGCCGGCCGCCGCAGACCGCCGGGTCGATCGAGATGCGCTGCAAGAGAGGGTTCATCGCTCTGCCGTCCCTGTTCAAGCGAGGTCGCCGCCGCGCGCAGCCTGGAGCCGGAAGCGCACCATAGCACGAACCGCCGCCCCACCCGCCGCCGGTCGCTTTGGCGAAAAGGCCGCCTTCGGCCGGCAAGCTTGCCATCCGAATCGGGCTTTGCTGTTCGGGCTAAACTGCGGCTAAAATTTCCACCGGGAGGCTGGCCATGCCGGCGACGCACCTTTTGCCGACAGCCGGAACCGAGTTCCGGTTCGCCGCACGTGCGCCGATGCGGCTGACGAGCTATCTGGACCGGGTGGCGATCGCTGGATCGAGACATGTCGGAAGAGCGGCCTGCCGACCTCCTCGCGGAGCTGCTCTGCGCGACCGCAGGAGGAGACCAGATGGCTTTTGCCGAGCTCTACCGCCTTACCAGCGGTAAGCTCTATGCGATTGCCTCGCGGATGCTCGTCAACTCCGATACCGCCGGCGAGGCCTTGCAGGAATTGTATCTGCGGATTTGGACCCAGTCCGGGCAGTATGAGGCCGGAAAGGGGCAGCCAATTCACTGGATGTCCGCCATTGTCCGCCACATCTGCATCGATTTATTGAGACTCGGCGCCAACCGGCTCTCACCGAATCCGTACCTTGAAGCAATAGAAGAGGCGGTCCCGCCGCAGGACATCATTTCAGTCGATATTGAGCGCTGTATGAACCTAAAAAGCGCAGTTCGCGCGGCTCGGTAAGAAGGAGAGATTTGATATAATTGGGCATGTCGAATGAGAATCTGCCTCAGACTGTCCACCCGGCGGGTGAGCTACCTATGGTTGCGGGGGAATTTGCCGACGGCCCGGTGGTGGTCGACACATACGCGGGACCGGTGCGGGTTGAGTGGGATGCAGATGCTGCGGTAACGCCGCTCGGCCACTTGGCTTTTTTTGCCGAATACTTGAAGCTGAGCGGGCGGTTTGAGGCGCTGCTGGCGGATTGTCCGCTGGTCTACACGAGCGGCAACGCGCCGGCGGTGCGCGACGTGATCGGCACGGCGGTGCTGGGCATCCTGGCCGGGCATTGGCGCTACGCGCATCTGACGGCGCTGCGGGGCGATTTGGTCAGTGCGGCCCTGTTGGGGATGAGCCGAGTGGTCAGCGAGGACGCGGTGCGTCGCGGCTTTGCCAAGATCGATGCGGCGGCGGGCGAGGCTTGGCTGCATCGGCATCTGAAGGACACGGTGGAGCCGCTGCTCAGCACGCCGTGGATCCTGGATTGCGACACCACGGTCAAGCCGCTCTACGGGCATCAGGAGGGGGCGGTTGTGGGCTACAACCCGCACAAGCCGGGGCGCCCGTCGCACGCCTATCACGCGTTCCAGATCTGTGGGGCTCGTCTGGCGCTGGACGTGGTGGTAAGGCCGGGAAACGAGCACACCTCCAAGCATTCCGAGCCGCATCTGTGGGGGCTGCTGGAGCCGCTGCCGCGGGGGTGCTGGCCCGATTTTGTGCGCGGCGACAAGAACTGGGGCAACGAGCGCAACATGGCGCGGTGCGAGCAGGAAGGCATGCCTTATCTGTTCAAGCTGCGCCTGACGAGCGGGGTCAAGCGCGGCATCGAAAAGATGATGGGGCGCGGCGGCTGGGTGGATGCCGGGCAAGGCTGGCAAGGTCATGAAGCGCAACTGCGCCTGCAGGGCTGGGGTCGCTCGCGGCGCGTCGTCATGCTGCGCCGGCGCTTGCCGCAGAGCTTGGCGGTGACGGTTTCGCGCGACAACGACCAAGCCGATCTGTTCTGGACCGGCACCAAGTCGGGCGCCGAGATCTGGGAGTTTGCCGTGCTGGTCACCTCGGTGGATTTGGAAATTCGCGCGCTCGCCCAACTCTATCGCGACCGCGCCGACAGCGAGAACCCGTTCGACGAGTTGAAGAACCAGTGGGGCTGGGCGGGGTTCACGACGTCGGACCTGACGCGCTGCCAGATCATGGCTCGGCTGATCGCCCTGGTCTACAATTGGTGGACGCTGTACGTGCGTCTGTCCGACCCCGATCATCACCACGAAGCGCTGACCACCCGTTCCCTGCTGCTCAACGCGGTGGCGCGACAGACCCGGCATGCCGGCCAGACCCGCCTGACGGTGACCTCCAGCCACGGTCGCCGCGAGCATGCGAGAATGGCTCTGCTAAGGATTGCCAGGTTCTTCGCTACGCTTCGGAAAACTGCGGAGCAGTTGACCGATGCCCAAAGATGGGCCTGTATCCTCAGGGAAGCCCTGCAAAAGTATCTTCGCGGCCAAAAACCACGGCCGCCGCCAGTTTTACTGCCGGCCTGAGACTACCACCCAAGGTTGAGCAGCGATGACGCGGCGGCTGGTGAGCCGCCCGCAACAGCCGGATTTAGGATGAAGTGTCTCGACGGCATGGAGTTCGAAGGCGATCCTGATGGCTTTTCACTATGGTCTGTCGCATGCTGAGCTGGCCGAAAAGTTTGCGCTGCCTCTTGGTACGATGAAATCGATAATACGCAGAGCGCTCGGAAAGTTGAGAGAATGTCTCGAAGCCGGTGATGCGAATGCCTGAGATGCCCGAGTTGGCCGGCGAATTTGCGCTTGGCGCGCTCGAAGGGGAGGAGCGGATGATGGTCGAGCGCCGGATGCTCGACGAACCTGAGTTTCGCCGCGCCGTCGATTTCTGGTCGCGTCGGCTGATGCCGCTTTTGGATGGAGTACCTCCGGCGATGCCCCCCGCATCGGTCTGGACAGCGATCCGAAGCCGCCTCGGCGAGCCGATGCCCTCCAGTTCGCGGCGACAATCGGAAGGCGCTTGGCTCGACGTCGCACCGGGGGTGCAACTGAAGATGTTGCACGTCGATCCGGTAACCGGGGAACGCAGCGGCCTGATGCGGATGGGCCCGGGCGGCGTCGTTCCCGAGCATCACCACCCCGAAGCCGAGGAGTGCTTTGTACTTGAGGGCATGGTGAATATCGGTGGGCAGGAATATAGCCGCGGCGACTACACCATCGCTTATGCCGGCACTCGCCACGACGCGATCCGCTCCGCCGGCGGTGGGCTCCTTTTTCTGCACTGGAACGCGCAGCCTGCCGCCGCCTAATCGCCCAGGATTTCCGCACCTGCTGCAATTGCCACACACCCACCGCTGCTGACCGGGCGTTTGCCGCGCGATGCGGTCCACGGACCGCAATCACGGTATTGTGAAGGGCAGCGGTCAAAAAGTTCCGAATTTCGGCATCCGTTGCAACTCCTGAGCCGTATAGGGGAGGAGCGACCACTCGTGCCGCCGCCGATAAGGGGACTATCGCGATAAGGGGGTCTTTTTGTTTCAATCCTCCGCCACCCTCTCCACCGCCTGATGTCGCCAGGTTAATTGACGGCCGGGGTCGTACTACGCCGCAACGAAAGGAGAGGACTGTGACAAACTTGACCCGACGCTCGTTTATGCAGCGCACCCCGGTTACCGCGGCAACCCTCGGCTTGTTGCCGGCGATGCCCGCCCTGGCAGCCATCGGTCACCCGCCGAAAGCAGCGGCGCCTCGGTCGGCGACCACGGGTCCTGGCTCTATGGTGGTTCATGTCAACGATGTTGCCACGGGCGCGATGACCCTCCTCGTGGGCGAGCGGGAGGTCGTGCTTCACGATCCCCGGCTCGTCGCGTACTTCATCGAAGCTGCCCGCTAGAGCGGGCCAAACCCTGCCGTATCCAACCTGAGCACCCGGTCGCTGTTGCGACCGAGAGGAGGTGACATGTCATCCCATCGCGAAGCGCCCGAGATTTCCAAGGACCCGGTAGCCGACAACACTGATGTCTACGCCTTTGTGAGCCCCGACAGTCCTGATACGGTTACCCTGATCGCCAACTACATTCCGTTGGAGGAGCCGGCCGGCGGACCGAACTTCTATGAGTTCGGCGATGATGTGCTTTATCAGATCCACATCGATAATGACGGAGATGGGGTAGACGACATCATTTATCAATTCAGTTTTGCAACCACGCTGCAAAATCCCAACACCTTTTTGTACAACACTGGACCAATCAACTCTCTCGACGATCCGAGTTGGAACAAGCGACAGGTGTATTCGGTAACCCGAGTGAAGAACGGTCGCAAGACCATGTTGGGCGAGGCGCTGGCCTCTCCACCGTGCAACATAGGCCCCTTTTCCACACCTGACTATGACGCGCTCGCCCAGGAAGCTGTCCATCATTTGCCGAGCGGTGAAAAGGTGTTTGCGGGCCAGCGCGCCGAGGGGTTCTATGTCGATTTGGGTTCGGTCTTCGACCTCGTCGATCTGCGGCCGTTTCAGAATTTGCATGTGAATCCCATGGCCGTCGCCCCGGGCGTCAATGGGACAAACCGGCTCAACATCCACACCATTGCCCTGCAAGTGCCAAAGCGGATGTTGACCCACGATGGCTCCAATCCCACCAGCCCAACTGATCCTCGCTCGGTCATCGGCGTCTATGCTTCGGCCAGCCGGCAAAAGGCCACGATCCTCAAGGCTGGTGGGGAGATCGAGGAGATGGGACCATGGGTGCAGGTGTCTCGGCTCGGCAATCCCTTGTTTAACGAGGTCATCATCCCGCTCGGGCTCAAGGATTTGTGGAACTCGACGTCTCCCGGTGGCGACAAGAATTTCCTGAATCAGGTCACGCACCCGGAGTTCCCGCAACGGCTGACGGAGTACTATCCCGGAGTTTTCCCCCACTTGGCCGCCTACAAAAAACCCCGGAACGACCTCGTCGCCATTCTCCTCACCGGAATCCCAACGGGGATCATCGGCGGCTTCCAAAATTTCACCGGCGGGACGTTCGCGGATCTGCTGCGGCTGAACATGGCCATTCCGCCGACGAAAGCGCCGAAGATCCTCGGGATCTTGGGAGGGGACCTCGCCGGGTTTCCCAATGGGCGCCGCGTGGTCGATGACGTCTTTACGATCGAGTTGCGCGCCCTCGCCGGCGCCACGATCCCTCTGGTCGATCCTTCTTTCACCCCGGACGGGGCCGCGTCCGCGGTCACCGATGGCCTCACCCCGAGCGACATCAGCTCCGGCTTCTTGGCGACTTTCCCTTATCTCGGAATACCATACTCCGGTTTCGACAACCCGAGTTGATAGTAGGTCTTTCGCGTTTACGATCGCGCGCAAGAGCTCTACGCCCGGAATTACGAGAGATGTCGCAAATCCGGAAGCAGAACCCTGGCGAAAAGAGGAGATCAGACAATGGTTGAGCGATATTCCGACCGGGTTCATCCCGAAAGTGTTGTGCTCGATATTGGGCAGGATATTGGCGCGCTGATCATCTATACGGCGCCGGAGCAGCACGGTCGGGAAATCGAGGTCAGCCCACGGGGCAGCGCGACACGCGTCCATGTCGAGGTCTTGGAACGCAGAATTAAGGGCCAAGCGGTCTTCGCTGCGGTCTTTCCAGGGCTCCGTGAGGGGGATTACGAGATTTGGGAAAACCCCGCGAACCCCAGCGGCACCGTCGCTGTCGTCGGGGGTGAGGTGGTGACTGTCGACTGGCGGTAACCGACGTAGGAAGCCGGCGGTCGGGTCAAGATTGATGCCTCGGCCGCCGGCATGCGCACGCGGATCAGGGGTCGTTTCCACTATGCCCTCGTCGACCATGCAAGCTTTGCTGAGCCAGGCTCGTCGGCAGCCCGCGGCCCTCCGGCGGCCGATTGTCGGCATCTACGTCCTGCTGATTCTGGCCAATCTGACGGTGTGGGCGTGGGCAGCGCTGGTGTTTTGGAACCGGCCGGTCCTCCTCGGCGCCGCGCTGTTGGCGTACGGGTTCGGCCTGCGTCACGCGGTCGATGCCGATCATATCGCGGCCATCGACAACGCGACCCGCAAGCTGATGCAAGCGGGAAAGCGGCCGGTCGGGGTCGGCTTGTTCTTTGCGATGGGCCATTCGACCGTCGTGATCCTGGCCGCAGCAGGCGTGGCCGGGACTGCGATGGCGCTGGCCGGGTCGTTTGACGGGCTCCAGGCGGTCGGCGGCGTCATCGGCACCGGCGTCTCGGCGCTGTTCCTGTTCGCCGTCGCCGCGGCTAATTTGATCATCCTGCGCGGTGTTTGGCGGGCCTTCCAGCACGTGCGCCGGGGCGGCCGCTACGTCGAAGAGGATCTCGATCTGCTGCTCAGCAGCAGGGGCCTGCTCGCGCGCTTGTTTCGCCCGCTGTTTCGGCTCGTCAGCGAGAGCTGGCACTTGTATCCGCTCGGGTTTCTGTTCGGACTCGGGCTCGACACCGCGACCGAGGTTGCGTTGCTCGCCGTTGCGGCGACCGCGGCCGCCAAAGGAGTGTCGGTCTGGGCCATAATGGTGTTCCCGGCATTGTTCGCCGCGGGCATGTCGCTGATCGATACGACCGACGGCATCCTTATGCTGGGCGTCTACGACTGGGCGTTCATCAAGCCGATCCGCAAGCTCTACTACAACCTGACGATTACCTTCGTGTCGGTCGTGGTCGCGCTGCTGATTGGGGGCATTGAAGCGCTGGGATTGATGGGTGATCGGTTCGCGCTGAAAGGTGCATTCTGGGATGGCGTCGACGCGCTGAACGGCAACTTCACCGCGCTCGGCGTTGCCGTCATCGGTCTGTTCATCGCCGCCTGGGTCGGCTCGGTCGTCGTCTACCGCTACACCGGGCTGGACGAAATTCAGTAGTATCTGCCGAGAGATAAACCCTCGGTCCCCAGCAACCCCGGCTGGCTGGCGGAGAACCTAAATGTGCGCGAGACGATGCCATCCGTCACCTTGCGGCGCGGACTGCGCATAGGAATGGTCGATCGCGCGCGGCGCCGGCCGCGCGTTCCCGTGTGAGGTTTTGGCGTTGCGTCGATATGGATTGGTGCCGGCCGCGTGTTCTGGATCAAGATGACGCAAAACGGCGCGCCGTCTCGATTGTCGCGCGGGCGAGCTCGAGTTCGACCCGCGCATCGGGGCCGGTCTCGTAGTCGGCAATTGACTTCAAGTTATAGGCGCGGCCGAGAAAGCCTGACAATTCCGCGTCGAAGCGCGGATCGTCCTTCAGCAGGCGCCACAACTCGTTGCGCACGCCGCGGTGACGCCGGATGACTCGGCCGGTGCGCTCGACGATCACGGCTTGGGCCGCGTGCAGCCCTGCGAGATACGCGGCCCGCCCGGCCTCGTCGGGCCAACCGTCGGCGAACATGTCCTCCGCTTTGGCGAGAAATTCGCGAGCCTTGTCGAGGCAGGCGGAGGCCTCGGGGCTCACAGATCGACCCCCTCCGAGCGGAGGGCAAGCATCAGCGGCGTGCGCTCCGCGTAGGAGCCGGCGCGGTAAGGCATCGCGTGGATGAATTCGCCGGTCTCGTTGAGGATGTCCGTGCCGAGATCGGCCAGCCGGTTGAGCTCGGCCGGGCGATCGCTGAGATCGCGCAGGAACACCGCTACGTCGTAGTCCGAATCTGCGCGCGCGTCACCGCGCGCTCGCGAGCCGAATAACACCACACGCTCGAGCCGCTGACCGTAGATCTCGTCGAGCGCGGCGCGAAAGCGCCTCAGGATAGGGTCGTTGACTGCTGCAACCGGCATGGAGCTTGCCCGTACCGACTGGAAAGCGCTGCAATCGAGGATGAATTGCTCTCTCGTCCTCGTCAAAATAGGTCGCCCGGTCGGCGGCGGCCGTCTCGGCCGTGTCGCTCCCCGGCGCCGGAAGCGCACCATAGCACAAGCCGCGGATTCCGCCGGCCCGGCCGCCGCCCCATCGAGCGCGCGCATGACGACGACCGGCAAGCTTGTCAACGAAATCCGGCTTTGCCGGCGGGGCTGGATTCCGGCTAGGATTTCGACCGGGAGGCCGGCCATGCCGCCGACGCACCTTGTTCCGATAGCCGGGTTCGAGTTCCGGTTCGCTGCGCGCGCGCCGATGCGCGTGCCGGGGCGACAGCCGGCCGGTGTTCCGCTTTGCCACACGCTTACGCCGGCGCCAGACAACGCACAATAACGCCGACGCAATCGGAAGGTAACGCCAATAGGGCCGCAATAAACCCTGCGGCCGCCACCATGCGGCGAGGCCGGCCGAGCCAGACACAACCGGGGTGAGCTGGGGTATCGAGCCGGGCCGAGCAGCTGCGGCACGGCAGCGCCAGCGAGCCAGGGTCGCGGCGGCGCAACTGTCAGGCGGGGCGGAGCCGGGGTGCGGGCGAAATCACGAGCCAGCCCGAGCCGTGGGCCGGAGCCCAAACCGATCAGGTGGCGGTTCCCGAGTTCCGCACGGCGTCAGGGCCGAGGTGCAAGCCTCAACCGACGACTTGCACCTATATGTGGTGTTCAACGTGGACAAGTAGAAGCTGAGATAGTAGAGTATTCGTCCCGGCCGGACCCCATCGTTACGGCAGTCGAGAGCATGCCCCGTCCAGTCTTCTCTTTCACGCCGCCGCGACGATTTGGCGAGGACTGCCGTAGGGTTTCCGGAATTCGGCTTATGCGGCATTGACCGCGCCGCCTCGACGCGCAAGAAACACAAGATGTAGAACTCTCATTTGTGCTTCCAGACCTTCACGGCAGACAGCACGAGTATGATGGCAAGCAGAGGAAGGAGCACGGCGTTCGGCACGAAACCGAGCAGCCGGCCGCCGATGAATGTGCCGACGATTGAGCCGGCGGCCATCACCAGCACGAACCGGCGGTTCTCGCCGAGCACTACGAATCTACCATCCCGGCTGTAGCGGAAGAAGCCGACCAGCATGGTCGGCAGGCTCACGGAGAGCGACAAGCTGCCGGCAAGCTTGATATCGACCCCGAACAACAACACGAGCGTCGGGATCAGCAATTCGCCGCCGGCGACGCCGAGCAGGGCGGCGACAATGCCGATGACAAACCCGGCGGCGATGCCGGCGACCATCTGCGGCGCGCCGGCGAGCAGCGCGCCCGATGCCGGCCCCGTGTTGTGTCCGAGCACGAGCACGACCGCGACGCACAGCAGCAGCACGGCAATGACGCGATAAAGCGTCTGCGATGCGAGCCGGGTTGCCCACCCTGCCCCGAACCACGCCCCAAGCAGACTGCCGGCGAGCAGGTTGACGATGACCGTCCAATGCGCCGCGACGGCCGCAAAGGGAACCGTCGCCGCGCGGAACGGCAAAGCCGAAGCGACGACCACAAGGCTCATCGCTTTATTGAGGATCACCGCTTGGAGCGCCGCGAACCGAAACGCGCCGATCAGCAGCGGCAACCGAAATTCCGCGCCGCCCAAACCGATCAGCCCGCCGAGCGCGCCGATCACAGCACCGCCACCGAAGGCT
Source organism: uncultured Alphaproteobacteria bacterium (assembly GCA_963772295.1). GTDB lineage: Bacteria > Pseudomonadota > Alphaproteobacteria > ATCC43930 > CGMCC-115725 > AP-15. The sequence continues at coordinate 464,622 of CAVYWO010000010.1, read as the reverse complement.
GCCGGCGTGCTGCGCCCTGCAACCGTTGCCTCGCCAATCAACCCCGTCGCGGTTTCTCGATTGCTCATGGTTCGGCCGCGCTATGGCAATTAGGCTATAGCGCACCGTAGCCGTTATGGCATATCAACCATAGCGAAACTTTTAGACCTTCGGCCCGGCGTCCGGGCGAGCGCGCCGCGCGAGCGCCGCCAGATCATCGACGGCACTGGTCGCGGCACGGTCGAGGATGCGGTTGTAACGTTCGAGCACTTCGGCACCGAATGGCGTCAGGCTTGCACCCCCGCCGCCGGCCCCGCCCGGCGCGGCCGTCACGACCGGCGCGGTGAACGCCCGATTGATGCTGTCGAGCAGCACCCACGCCCGCTTATAGGACATGCCCATGTCGCGCGCGGCAGCCGAGATCGAGCCGCTGTCGCGGATGCTTTCGAGCAGCTTGGCTTTGCCGGGGCCGATCCGCGCCCCGGAATCAAAAACGATGCTGACCCTGAGCCTCGCCATGCCGGCCACTCTGACACGCGCCAGCTTTCGGGGCACTTCCTTCCCCAATGCCCGGCCCGCGCGTTGCATAAATCAAGACATATGCAACGACGGCGGCCCCTTGAACCGACTACGCTTTTTCGTTGCAAAAGTCTGATGCAAAACTCGCGGCGAGCAGGCTGGCTCGGCCGCCCGTCTTCTACGTGTCCAGTTTACCGCGTGGGCGGCGCCCGGTCACGTCGCTCGTCTCTCGTCAATAATGCGCAGTAACCGGCTCGCGAGCATCAGCTCTTCCTTCGCTTCCAAAACATCTTCAAATGTCCGGTTCGTATGCGCACCGGGGTTTCTGAAGCGGCTGAGCGCACCGGCAAACAACCCCGATAGAGCCTCGCAATCGGCTTTATCATCGCTGGGTTTCGACAGCGGACCGCCGGGTGCGAAGGCCTTGAACATCAGGGCCTTTCCCATCTCTTTGGTCGCGCAGCTGCCGGCGGTCCGCACTTCGATTTCGACGGCTTTGAACGCCTCGAATACAGCGGTCCCGAGATCATCAGTGGTAAAGTAGCCGAATATTCGTCCGTGAAGCAGCGGATGCAGCATTTCCTCTCTGAGCAAGCCACGGACTCGGACGCGCTCGAAATCGGTTCGCTCTGTCGTAGCTTTTCCCTTCTCAGTCAATACTACATACCCATTTCTTCCGTTCATTCCATCGGCGGCTTCTGCAAGGCCCCATTTTTCAAGTAGGGCGTACGCGTCTCGGCCTGCTTTATTGATGCGATTAGCGCGCTCATGCATGTGCGGCCCGCCTGAGTGATAAATTCCGACGGAAAAAAGGCTTTCTGCCAAAGAGTCTCGATTGGCCATTCCGATGATGGAATTTTGCAGACGGGCTTGCATGTCCTCCAACAGCGCATACGCAAGCTCCTCTTTTGTCATCGCCGGAATATTGTCTGGTGACTGGACGATCCCCAACAAATACCGAGCCATAATCGTTTAATCTCCTTCAAATCACGATCCGCTCGACTTCATCGAGGCTGAGTTCGTCGCGCCGGCGATCGTAGAGCTGCGTCGTGCGCGTCGAGGCATGGTTCGCCATCGCAGCCGCCTTTTCGAGCGTGCCGCCGTTCTTCAGATAGGCGGTGATTCCCGTAGCCCGGAAGCTGTGATTGCCGAGCTTGGTTGCGATCCCGGCCGCCGCCGCCCGCCGGCGGATCATCGCATAGGCGTTCGCCTGCGGCAGCACCGTGCGGGTGAGCCTGCCAGTGCCGCGTCCGATCGTGCGGAACAGCGGCCCCTTGGGATCGTCCCGCAGGCCCGCGCCGTCGAGATAGGCGACGAGGTATTCATCGAGGTTGTGGTGGCACGGCACCGCGTGGCGCTTACCGCCCTTCTCGCGGAGCCGCACCCATAGCCGGCGGTTCTGCGTGTAGACATCCTCGACCGCCATACCGAGCGCCGCGCCGATCCGGGCGAACGAATAGACCATCAGCCCGATCAGCGCGCGATCGCGCAGACCCGCATGCGTCGCGACATCGATGCTGTCGAGCAACGTCCGTGCTTCGGCGGGATCAAGCACCGGGGTTTGCCCGCAGGTGACCACGTGCCGAGGCCCGCGCACCGAACCGGCCGGATTGACCGGCACGACCTGGCCGGTCACCAGCCAATCGAACAGGTGACGGATCGCGGCCAGCCGTTGCTTGACGCTCGGCGCGGCCAGCTCGCGCGTGCCGGCCTCGATCCAGGTCGCGACATGCACCGGCTGGACGTCAGCGATCGATCGCACGCCGACGCTCGCGCACCAGCCGAGAAATTCCTCGGCCGCCCGCGCATAGGCCCGGCGCGTGTGCGGGTTGCGGATGTTGGCCGCGAAGAATTCGAGGAAGCGCATCGAGGCGCGCACGCCGGCGGCGGCGACGAGCGCTGGGGGAGATGGCGGCGACACTAGGACGGTAAGTGCGACCGTCATGGCATGACCCGCACATCAAACCGGGTTGCCAACAGTCGCGCGGTGAGCAGGATGACGTGAAGCCGAAAGGTGCTGTCTTCCTCGTCCGACAGACCGGGGTGCGCCCCCTGTGGGTGGAGGCGCTTCACAAGCCCGTTGATGAAGCCGGTTCCGTTGTCAGCCCACTCATTTAGATATTTAGATCACGGCTCAAAAACCCAAGAGCGGCAAGTTTCCCCCGGCGGGCCTGTCCGCTCGGGAGGCTTGCGGCTGAGGCATCGAGCTTTTCAGCAATCTCGTCCAGCAACGCGTCGAAGAATGCGCGAATTTGGCTGTTTGCAGCGGCCCAATTTCCGCGAGCATGGCTATCAAGCGCTTGGTTCAGGTGACCCTTGGGCGTGTTGAGACCATGCTTTAGAAGCAATCGGTCGACCTCGGTTAGTGCGGCCGGGAGGCCGACGTCGACGGGGAGTTCCCGCCTCAACACCCCATCCGTGACCACGAAACCATCAAGCTGAAGAACGCGCCGAAAAACCCCCTCGGGCGTCTCGGCCTCCCGCTTGATCTTCTCCTCTATCTCCTCGGGCGTGAGCCAACCGGGTCTTTCGGCCGGGGGCGGCAGAAGAGAAATCGCATCATCGACAAGAGTCTGACCTAGTGTTATGATGCGCAAATAACTATACACATGTCACGCTGCCTTCTTTCGCGTACGACGCACGGTGCAGCCGGGCTGAATCTCTTCCAGCCGCCGCCGACAGCGCTCGATCTTGGCGAGGATATCTTCGGCTTGCGCCCGCCAGATAAAGGGCTTGGGATCGCGATTCCAAGCCGCAATGAAGTCCTCGATCGCGGCCACCAAGTCCGGGACACTGGCAAAGCTGCCACGGCGCACGGCTTTGCCGGTCAGATCGCCGAACCAGCGTTCCACCAAATTCAGCCAGCTGGAGCTGGTCGGAATGAAGTGTACCGTGAAGCGCGGATGGCGCTTCAACCAGCGTTGGACCTGTGCGGTTTTGTGTGTGCCGTAGTTGTCCAACACCAGATGCAAATCCAACTCCGGCGCGTACTCGGCATCGATCTGGCGCAGAAAGCGCAAGAACTCCTGATGCCGATGGCGCGGAAAACACCGCCCGCTGACCGTTCCGGCCGCCACGTTCAGCGCGGCAAAAAGTGTCGTGGTGCCATGGCGCACATAGTCGTGCGTCCAGGTGCCGCAACGTCCCCGCTTCATCGGCAGCCCAGGCTGCGTGCGATCCAAGGCCTGGATCTGACTTTTTTCATCCACGCACAGCACCACCGCGTTCTGCGGCGGATGCAAGTACACGCCCACCACATCCAGCAGCTTCGGCACGAATTGCGGGTCGCGCGAGAGTTTGAACGTCTCCTGCCGGTGCGGCTGCAAGCCGTGCTCCTGCCAGATGCGGCACACCGTGCTCGCGTCCACGCCTTGGGCCCTGGCCATCGCCCGAGTGCTCCAGTGCGTCTGCCCAGGCGGTTTGCTGCTCAGCGTGGCCTTCACAATGCGTTCGGCCAGGCCCGGCTGGGGTTTGCGTCCGCGTCCTTCGGCCACCGCCCACAAGCTCTGCGCCCCCGCGGCGACGAAGCGCTCCCGCCACAGCCGACAGGTGTGCCGATTTAATCCAAGCTCCTGCGCAATTGCCACGTCGGCGGATCCCTCATGCGCCAGCAAAACAATCCGGCAGCGCTTCACCACCTGCTGCGGCGTGCCATGCGCCCGAACCCATCCTTGCAGCAGTTCCTGCTGTTCGGCTCTCAGCTCCAGAGTGGCTACCCGATTCCTGCTCACCCGCTGAGTAGGCCACAAGGCGAGCCAAATGTCTAGTTATTTCGGCAGCAGTACACTAGTGATTTCCCCTCAACTTTAAACCAAGCCGGAGCACGATCGACAAACCGGATCAAGTCGGTCAATCGCGTTGCTTTGGTCGCCGGCTCCGTTCTGACCGCCGCCTCGACCTCTTGACCCAAGCCTTGCAGGTATCGAGTAAAGCCGGCATGCGTATGGCGGCTGCTCAGAAGATCGATCGCGGCAAGGACGGTGCGCCGGGAAAATTGCGGGCCGGTTTCTGGGGTTTGGCTATCCACGAACTTGTGTTCCCTCGCTCGCCCGTACGGGTATCCGATAAACGACATTGGACTAAACCGCTTCGCGGTAGGGAGCAGTGTCAACGAGAGAGGGTCGATAGAGGCGTCGTTCCGCTCGTCGGCTGAGAGTTCGTGCCCCTGAGAGGCTCCATTTGCGAGAGCCTGGGGTGGCTGCATGTGCAGCCCATTCCACCTCGCACAGGAGCTTTCGATGACACCCCTTCGGCAACGCATGATCGAGGATATGCAGGTGCGGAACTTGGCGCCGCACACCCAGGCGACGTATATTTTGCATGTCTCCCTGTTCGCCCGCCATTTTCGTAAATCGCCGGAACTGCTGGGTCCGGAAGAGATACGTGACTATCAGCTATACTTGACGAACCAACGGAAGCTGGCGCCGAGTTCGATCGTCGTCACCACCGCTGCCCTTCGCTTCCTCTACAATGTTACCCTCAAGAGAGGCTGGAACCTGGAAGCGAGCATCCCCGCTCCGAGGCAGCCCAAGAAGTTGCCGATCGTTCTCAGCCGAGCGGAGGTTCTCCATTTTCTCGGCTGCGTCGACGACATCAAACACCACGCGATCCTGACGACCTGCTACGCCGCCGGCTTGCGCATTTCCGAAGCCGTGCGCTTGAAGGCCAGCTCGCTCGACAACCAGCGGATGGTGATCCGGGTGACCCAGGGCAAGGGCCGCAAGGACCGCTATGTCATGCTCTCGCCGAAACTGCTCGACACGCTTCGTGACTATTGGCGGATCGTGCGGTCCAAGGAGTCGCTCTTCCCCGGCTATTTCGGCCGACCGATCACCACGCACGCCGTCGAGCATGCCTGCCGAACGGCGCGCCTTCGCGCAGGCATCTCGAAACCCATCAGCCCTCATTCGCTACGCCATGCCTTCGCGGTTCACCTGCTCGAAGCCGGCTCCGACCTGCGCACCATTCAGCTGCTCCTTGGCCACCGTAGCCTGAGCACCACGGCCCGATACCTGCAGATTGCGGCGGCCACGGTCTGCGCCACCACCAGCCCATTCGACTTGCCAGACCCGTCGCCTCCCGCCGAGCCGAGCCCGCCTGACCAGGGCTAAGCGTCACCCCGATGCCCCGCGGGGCGGCGGAAGTGGCGGACGTGTTCCGCCTTTACGGTGACGCCTATCGTCAACAGCACGGCTGCTCGCTGTCGACGGCGCAGCGTCGTGTCATGACGGCGATCGAGCAATGTCGCACGGCGGCGCTCGGCGGCCACGTCGAGCAATGCGATGCCTGCGGCCACCAACGCATCGCCTACAACTCGTGCCGCAATCGCAACTGCCCAAAGTGCCAGTCCCTGGCGCGTGCCCAATGGCTCGCGGACCGTCAGGCCGAATTGCTCGACGTTCCCTACTTCCACGTCGTGTTCACGGTGCCCCAGCAGATCGAGGTCATCGCCTTCCAGAACCAGACCGTCGTCTACGATATCTTGTTCCGGGCGGCGGCGGAGACGTTGCGCAAGATCGCCGCCGATCCAAAACATCTGGGCGCGGAGATCGGCTTCCTGGGTGTGCTGCATACCTGGGGGCAGTCCCTTCAACACCACCCACATGTTCATTTTCTGGTTCCTGGCGGCGGGATCGCGCCGAGCGGAGAGAGCTGGGTCGCCTGCCGGCCAGGGAAGGCGTTCGCCGCTGGGGAACTGAATTTTTTCACCGCGCACCGCCACCTTCATGAACCAGCTGCGTTCCGCCGGTATCTGGCGCCGGTTTGGAACATCGAGTGGGTGGTCTACGCGAAGCGGCCTTTTGCCGGGCCAGCCCAGGTCCTCGACTATGTCGGGCGCTACACCCACCGTGTCGCCATCTCCAATAACCGCCTTCTCGACATCCAGGAGGGCAAGGTCCGGTTCCGTTGGAAGGACTATCGGGACGATAACCGGCAGAAGACGATGACGCTCTCCGCCGACGAATTCATTCGCCGCTTCCTGCTACACGTTCTGCCCGACGGCTTTCAACGCATCCGCTACTACGGCTTCCTCGCCAATCGCTACCGCGAGCAGAAGCTGGCGCGGTGTCGTCAACTTCTCGCCATGCCTCAGCCTGTCGCACCGGACGACCAAGTCGGCGGGGATTATCGCGACCAATACGAGGAACTCACCGGTGCTTCCCTTACACAGTGCCCCGTCTGTCAACACGGCCATATGGTCATCATCGAAGTGCTCCAGCCCGCCAAACCATGCCGCCCGATCGACGACACCTCATGACGCCCGCTGACGCCCCGAACGCCTCGGAGAGACCTGCTTGGCACGACCAAGCCACGGCAGGGCTGTCGCTGCCGAACCGGCCGACAACGCTTTGCCCACTCGCCGCATTCCAGCACCGGCACCGCGGCGACCTACCGCGCGTTCCATGACGCCTGCTTGCGCTTCAAAGCTTACGCTCCACCCGCCCGACAACCCTAGCTCACCATCGCCGGCGCCATTCGATCCCCATAGCTCGCGCCGCCGTGCCACGGTTTAGTCCAATCCGTTTTTAGCGCACCGTCGCGGCCCGGCCCTTTCTCGACTCTCCCTGAAAATTCGTGCGCCGCGACGCTACGCTAAAAACGCTCTGCATTATCACATATAGATCCGCCCTACAACTTAGGTCCGGCCGAGGGTAAGATGGCGAGCCTAAGCCGACCGGCTCCTGGTGCCCGCCAAACAGCGCAAGCGCGGAAATCGCGAGCGAAGAAATACGCTTGGCTGCCTGCGATGGCATTGCGGTTGATCTCGACGAGGTTTTGCCGGGTTATCATCCCGTTCGGCGCCGGCGACGCTAGGCAGCGCGTCGGTGTGATCGGAATGACGGTAGGCCAAGGCACATCTGGCACGACGAATTCGCCTTCCTGCGGCTCGATAATCCCCCATCGCGTCACAGCCAGCTCGTTTTGGGCGTAGCGATAGGTCCGCATCCGAAGCTGCACTCCATTGAGCTGCCGGGCGAGAAATCGCCCGCCACGTCTCGCGAACAATATCCGGCGTTTTTCCAGTAACTCTTCCTGGTCCCTGGACAGCCCCCCGCCCGTGATGCCCCTCGCCTGGATCTCCTGTGTCGCCAGCATCCGATGCCTTGAGCGCCAGTACCATAGCGCAAAAAACTCATCGACGACGCGCTTATCGTCGCCGGCGATCGTCATCGTCCCTCCCCCGATGATCCTCTCAGCCAGGTCCTGAAATGCGTCTTCGATCTTCTTCATGAAGCTTGTCTCAGAGCCGTGGTCCCAAGCCCGGCGCGCACAGAACATGCGGTCCTTCGGCCAAGCCCGGCGGACCCGATTGTGCATCAGGTCGTGCAAATGAACGTATCCGTCGGCGTTGCAAAACCGCACGATGCTTGCGACCGGGAACACATGCAGATTGATCGCCAAGTTGTGCGGATTCCCCGGCTGCGGTTTTTCATGTCTTTGCATGCGGTCGTAAATGGTATTCAACGGCCCACTGAGAAGGTTCCGCTCGTGCAATGTGCCGCCGGGCTCATTTTCCCGAACCCGCGTTATGCGCCGACACACTGTAGGCGCCGGATCAAAATGTCACTCGCCTGCCAATTAGAGATGACACTCCCGGGCGGATTTCCGGGGGGTGTCAAGGGTGACGGTTCGGCTGATGAGCGATGGCGAGTTGAGGCGGCTCGAGGTGCTGCGAGATTTGGATCAGCGGCGGCTGACGACCGAGGCGGCAGCGCAGCTGCTGAGGCTCGAGCGGCGTCAGGTATTCCGGCTGTTGAAGGCGTACCGGATCGAGGGCGCTGCTGGCCTGATTTCGAAGCGGCGTGGCGGTCCGGGCAACCGGCGCAAGCCCGAGGCGCTTCGGAGCAAGGTGCTGTCGATCATTCGCGAGCAGTATTGGGACTTCGGCCCGAGCTTGGCGGCCGAGAAGCTGCGCGAGGTTCACGGGATAACGCTCGGTCGCGAGACGCTGCGGCTATGGATGGTCGAGGCCGGGCTGTGGCTCGATCGCAAGCAGCGGCGAAAGCGCGTCCACCAGCCGCGCCATCGTCGCGACTGTGTCGGCGAACTGGTGCAGGTCGACGGCAGCGAGCATTGGTGGTTCGAGGACCGCGGCCCGCAATGTACGCTGCTCGTCTTCGTCGACGACGCGACCAGCCGGCTGATGCACCTGCAGTTCGTCGAGAGCGAGTTCGACATTCGCCTATTTCCATGCCGCCCGCGCCTATCTGGAGGCCTGGGGCAAGCCGGTCGCCTTCTACAGCGACAAGCACGGGGTCTTTCGCGTCAACCACGAGGGTGCCAGCGGTGGTGACGGGATGACCCAGTGCGGGCGTGCGCTGCATGCTCTGAACATCGACATCATCTGCGCCAATTCGAGCCAGGCGAAGGGCCGGGTCGAGCGGGCGAACAAGACCTTGCAGGATCGGCTGGTCAAGGAGTTGCGGCTAGCCGGCGCGCGCAGCCTGGCCGAAGGGAACGCCTTGCTGCCGGCTTTCATGGCCGACTACAACGCCCGCTTTGGCAAGCCGCCGGCGAACGCGAAGGACCTGCACCGGCCGCTGCGTGCCGGCGACGATCTGGAGGACGCCTTTGCCTGGAAGGAGGAGCGCACCCTTTCGCAAGCGCTGACGCTGCAATACGACAAGGTGATCTTCATCCTGGAACCGAGCGACCAGGCCAAGGCGGCGATCGGCAAACGGGTCACTGTCGTCGATTATCCCGATGGCCGGCTATCAATCCGCTACAAGGGCGTCGCGCTCGCCTACCGCACCTTCGATGAGCTGCGCCACGTCCCGCAGGCTGCGATTGTCGAGAACAAGCGGCTCGGCGCCGTCCTCGCCTTCATCCGCGAGCAGCAGATCGAACGGGCAGAGGTCCGCAGCAGGAAGGCGCCGCGCCGCCGCGATCAGCGCGACGCGCGCCTATTCAAAGTCGGCTGAGCGTTTTCACGAGCTGAGCAGGGCCGCCCTATACACACAACGAGGCCCTAAGCCCTTGCGTGAAAAGGCGATGACGACAGCCGAGCGGCAGGCCCGGTTTCGCGCGACGCACACCGACGGGGATGTCCAGGATCATATACCGAAGACCCGCCGACCGGCGCAGCCGGGCGCAGCGATGGCGCGCGGCCGTGGCCGAGCTTGTCGCCTTACAGGACGATTACCGAACGTGGCTGCAGGCGCTGCCGCAGAACCTTGAGGCAAGCGCCACGGCGGAGGCGCTGCGGGCGATCTGTGATCTCGATCTTTCCGATCTCGAAAGCGTCGAGCCGCCGCGCGGCTTTGGTCGCGACTGATGCAACGGGAGCCTGCCTGTCCGCCCGGGTTCTTCTACGAGCCGAGCGTGCTGACGCCCGCTCGGTAGACAACCGGTGCGGCTGCAAGCGTCCATGCATCGGGCGGGCGGCGGTCGGGCGCTGCGCTACGCCGGGGCTGCGCGCCCGCCCGCCGCCCGCCCCCAACCGACAGTGACATTTCTAAATGGCAGAAAGAGTGACATCTCTATTTGGTGGACACACACACACAACAACAGCGTGCGGGATCAGCCGCCAAATGAAACCGCGCGTGCGTCGGGCAGTTGCGATGCGGTCAATGCCGGCCGCTTTACAGCAAGGCCGATTTCGACGAGCTGGTCCAGCACGGCGTCACCGATCGGCCCACGCACCTCCTCCGGCAAGATGACCGCGGCCTGCGACCTGCCGGCGGCGTTCCGGAAGGTCGGGAGTTCGATCCGGGTCGCGGCCGGCGGCACGTGCAGTGCGCGGATGCCATGGATTTCGATCAGCACACCGTCGATGTCGATCTCGACTGCGGCAATCGCGAAGAGTTTTCCGGCCCGCATCGGGGTCACCGAGAGAACAGTGATCGAGACCGGAGTTGTCGAACCGGTATCGTTAGAGCCGCCGCCACCCATTCGAAGAAACCTGCGGTCGGTAGTGCACCGGCACATTTGCCGGTTCGTTGATACTTGATCCTGCGGGCCACTACAGCACTGGCGATTTTCCTCGTGCCCATCCCACTGACCGTATAGTTAAAGGCCGTCCAACCAGCCACGTTCACGACACACTCGACCGGAGGAAACATGACCCGACCGCGCGCCGCCGACGATTTTGCCGTGATCCTCGCGCGAATCGACGAGCTGCGGCGCGAGCGGCTGACCCGCGTGCGCGCCGCTGACGATTTCCCGGCGATCCGCGCCCGGATGGAGGAGTTGCGGCGTGAGCGCGTTCAGGCATCGGCGAGATCGGCAACGCAGCCCCACCCACTGCTTCCGGATCACGCCGGGCCCGGCCGGTTCGGCGACAGCGGTCGGCATCGTCTGCTGCGCGCCATCCGGCAAAAAATTCACCAATAGACCGGCCGTTTTGGCGGCCGATCGTGCGGAACAGCAGCCCCTCGGGATCAGTTAGCTGATCACAACAGGGGAGGGGCCTTCGGCGATTGCCGACTCTGCTTGAGGCGAGGCGCCGCGCGGAATTGCTCGCCATATTGCCGCACGATCCCCCTGCCGCACGATCGCCGCCGCCGGTTTCAGCCGAATGCTAACGGCGCCCCGGTCAATATCGGCGGCATCCGGCGCTCCCCTCAGACGGGTTCTCGACGACTTGCCGCGTGATTCCCGAAATCGACATTTGGCGAGCCGCCAACCTGATGCTCAAACGCTACGGCGAGAAGGCCGAGGCGCAATGTGACCGCGGAGGATGTTGTCAAACGAATTGCCGCCGAGTGCGCCTTGAGAGGGAAGGGGGCGCTAAATCGTGATTGCGCTCGACCTCATCGAGCGTGATCTCATCGCCCGTGCGGTTGCTATGCGTCGGCGACCGCGAGGCGCGCGCCGATTGTCAGTGCGGCGAGCTGATAGACGGCATCGCGGCCAGCGCGCCAGTCCGCAAGCTCCTCGTCGTCGAGGCGATCGGGCATACGCGGGTGCCATTCGCCGGGTACTGGCCGGATTACCGAGCCGGGGTCGAGCTGGCCACAATCGACGCGCATCGTGCAGCGAAAGCGGTGGCCGACCCCGAAGGTCGACACGATGACGGTGTTGCGCGCGAGGCGCGGCGGGACCGGCTCGAAATATGTGACTTTGCCGGGCGGGCTGCGGCGGGGCATTCCGGACCTCCTCGTCCGTCAGGGTGCGATGCGCCTCAATTCTATGCGGACAAACGGCCTGGCCTGCCTGTGTATGCCTGGCGGAAAGGTAAATGGCGAGACGGCGGCGGAAGCTCCCCTTGATCATCGCATAGGCGTTCGCTTGCCGTAGGCACGGTGCGGATGAGCTTGCCGCAGCCGCGGCCGATCGTGCGGGATGGCGACCGCTTGGGGTTGTTGCCCAGTCCGACCCCTCGACTGCCCGTCCGGACTATCGATCCAGCCGTAACGTCCGACCCAGCCCCCCGCCATGTTTCCGAATCTCACCAATGATAACGTCCTGTATCCCTGGTAAAAAAACATGCCGATGGTAAAACCATCGGTGCTCTACGCAAGGTTAGGCGAGGTCTGCCCCGGACGATGCGGCCCTTTCCTATCAGCAAGCGCGGAACGGTGTTTGGCGAGCGTTGCCCGACCAGCCTCGGTGATTGCCAGAGCCTCAGCCGGCCATTTCCCTTCCATTACGCTCGGGTGATCACACTTCACGACGTATCCAGCGCCTCTCAATTTGTTGAGCTTGCTGTATTCTCGGCCACCGCTAGCTGTAACGCTGACCAGCAGCAGGATTCCGCTCTGCCGCTCGATGCGCTCCAGCATCGAGAGGAGAGATGGAGTGAGCTTTACTATATCGCCCATAATGGTGTTTCCGAAGAGGCTGCCAGTGGCGGCACCAAGGCCGACCTTGTTGTGCCGGCGATCCTTTTTGCAAATTTCGGAGTTTCCGACAGGCGATTTCGGCGGAAAGCGGCAGGCGGTTTCGGTTGAAACCGACAGGCCGTTTCGGTCCAAAGCGGCACCCCCTTCCGAAGGCGTTTGGGTGCCGGCTTCAGCGAACCACCGCTGTCGGGCAGATGCTATCTTGTGCTGGTCACTGAAAGCAAGTACTTTCGTCGATATTGCTTATTTCAGTAGTTGTGGCGGGCTGCTGTGGATTATGTGAGTAATGGGGATAAGTACTGTAAGTATTTTATTTGGTTAATTCGTTTCGGTCACAGGGAGGCTCGGTTTGCGCCGGCGCATCGAGTCGCCCTTAAGGTCGATGTGATAGGCGTTGTGAATGAGCCGGTCGAGGATGGCGTCGGCGTAGGTCGGGTCGCCGATCATGTCGTGCCAGCGCTCGATCGGCACCTGGGTGGCGAGGATGGTCGAGGCGCGCTGGTGCCGATCATCGATCACCTCCATCAGGTCGCGCCGCTGTTCGGCAGTGAGCCTGGCCATCGCCCAGTCGTCGAGGATCAACAATTGGAGGCGGGCGAGGCGGGCGAGCAGCCTGGCGGCATGACCGTCGACGCGGGCCAGAGCGAGTTCGTCGAGGAGCCGCGGCAGCCGCTGGTAGCGCACCGAGAAGCCGTTGCGGGCCGCCTGGTTGCCGAGGGCACAGGCAATCCAACTCTTGCCGACGCCGGTCGGGCCTAAAATCAGCACGTTGTTGTGCTCGTACAGCCAACGGCCGGCGGCGAGGGCCTGGATCAGGCCGCGATCAAGACCGCGCGGGGCGCGGTAGTCGAGGTCCTCGAGACAGGCGGCCTGGCGCAGCCCGGCGAGGCGCAGCCTCTGGGCCAGCGCCGCATTGTCGCGCTCGACGGCCTCGCGGTCGACCAGCATCGCCAGGCGCTCGTCGAAGCTGAGCCGATCGCATTCGGGCAGGCCTTGCTGCTCCTCGAGCGCCTTGGCCATGCCGGTCAGGCGCAGGCGGCGCAACGTCGCAATCGTCGGATGGATCATCATCATTCCCTCGGATCCGTGTTGTCGGCTAATCGCGCCCGAAGCCGCGCGGCGGCTCGATCGCGGCGATCTCGTCGAGATCGAGATCGAGAATGGCCTGCAGGGCGTCCCCACGGGTCAAGCCCGTGGGCTGAAGGCCCACGGTGGCGCCATCACGGGTGGCTTCGGGCAGCGCCTCGAACCAGGCTTGGTATTCGGCCTGCAACGCAACCAGCTCGGCGACAGCGTCATGCCAGCGCTGCGGCCGACTGCGGCGATCGGCCGGCCGACGATAGCGAACCATCGGCGTGCCGGCGTGGCGGGCTCGATAGAGCGCTTGGCGCTCGGCCCCGGTCAGCGCCCGATCGCCCTGCGGCTTGTGTCCTCGTGTCAGTGTCATGACTTCCCCTCTATTTCGTCACGTAACGCAAATCCAGTGGCCCGCTAGACCTCAGTTGTAGTAAGCCGGGCCGCGCAGATTGGCGTGGGCGCCGAGGCTCTGTTCCGCCCCGCCGTCGAGGAACGGCCGCAGCCGGTCGGCTTTGAGCAGGCGCTCGACATAGCGCGACGAGGCGATCCCGGCGGCGAGGGCGCGTTCGCAGGCGAGTTCGAGCCGGGCCTTGCCGTAGGCGCTGGCGAGCCGCAGCACCCCGAGACAGGCGCGCACCCCTTGCTCGGGATGCTCGCGTGCGCCGAGCAGCCGGTCGACGTAGGCGCCGATCGCCGGCCCGAGCGCGGCGGCATCGGCGCGCAGCCTGTCCGGCGTGCGCTTGGCGATCGCCTGGTGCGCCGGGGGCATGTGCTCGGATAGGGTCGTGTGGTGCGCCTTGGCGGCGCTGCGCGGGTGGCTGGCGACCCGCTCGCCCCGGTGGAAGACCGTTACCGCGGTCGCCGTCAGGAAGACGTCGACCCTTTGCTGCAGCAGCCGGTACGGCACCGAATAGAAGTGGCCGCCGACGGCGATGTGGTAGTCGATATTGACCCGCGCCGTGAGCCATTGGCCGACGACAAAAGGCTCCGCCGGCAGCGCTTTGAGCTTGCTGCGCTCGATCGCCTCGAACAGCGAGCGCCGGCTGCCCTCGCGCGGCGGCGCAAACGGGCGGTTGTTGAATTCCTCGACTTTCTCGGCGAGCGCGGCGTTGGCCTCGGCGAGCGAGAACAGCTGCCGGTGCCGCAGCGGCGCCAGCGCCCACCTCTCGACCAGCCGGACCGCATTCTCCGCCGTCGGCTTGTCGCGGGGCTTGCGGACCCCGGCCGGAACGATCGCCACCCCATAATGGCGGGCCAACTCGTGATAGCTGCGGTTCAGCACCGGGTCCCAGTAATTGGCCTCGGTCACCCCGGTCTTGGTGTTGTCGGGGACCAGCTTCTCGGCGCAGCCGCCGAGATAGGCCAAGGCGCGGACATGGGCCCCCAGCCAATCCTCCTGCCCCTGAGTTCAGGTCGCCTCGGCATAAACCAGGTCGGAGCACGGCAGACAGGCGACAAAGATCTGCGCCTCTCGGGCGACGCCGGCATCGATCACCGCCAGCGTCATGCCGGCCCAATCGACTTCGAGCGCCTCGCCGGCGCGATGCACCCGTCGCATCGTCGGCGGGCGCGCCCGTCGCTGCCAGGCGTGAAAATGCTCGCAGAACTGGGTGTAGCGGTAACCTTCCGGGTGCCGGGCGAGATATTCCAGCCACAGCAGCCGCAGCGTCACACCGCGGCCGCGCAGTTCCTTCTCGATCACCTCCCAATCCGGCAGCGGACGGTCGACATCGCGCCTGTCGGCAACCGCGAACAGTCGACGGTCGAACTCCTCCTCGCTGAGCCCTTCTGCCGTCTCCCAGCTCAGACCGGCCGCCGCCGCGCGGTCGAGATATTGCTTCACCGTCGACCGCGCCACCCGCGCGCCGCGCGCCACCGCTGTGTCGCTCAGCCCGAGCACCTGCTTGAGCCGCAGCACTTCCTTGATCCGCCGCATCGCCATCCTCGGTCTCGGCATTCCCCGCGCCCCCCAAAAGGCGCGAGGCTAGCCGCCATTACTTGCCGCGCGGCGGCGACGCCAAAGCCGAACCAGGGTGCCGAAAACGCCGAAATCGGGTGCCGGATTGGAGCGAAATCAGGTGCCGCTTTCCGCCGAAATCACCTGCCGATTTCGACCGAAATCAGGTGCCGGTTTGCTCCGATTTTTGCAATCCTTTTCGAGCGTCCCGCGAGGCACCCTCTTCTAACCATAGGACGTTCACGCTACCGATGCCAGTTCAAGCTGGCCGCCATTATCCTCCACTGCCCGATGAACAATGTTGCGGACCTCCCTGAGGAACTCGACCGATACCTGTGTCACGACCACACCGGGCACCGGCGCGGCCGCTTCGTAGATGTCCCGGATATCGCGGGCACGATCAAACGTCGAACCCCTGCCCGAGTACGCGAAAGCACCGCGCCAGTCCGGCAGGCGCTTCTCGATCAGACGATTGGCTACAAACTCGTGGATCGTGGCAAATACCCCCCGGCGAATGCTCGAGATGGCCGCCTGGGCTTCCTCGTCGTCAACTGGATCCCGCGTCCACCGGATCGGGTTATCAAGGAAGAGCGAAACCCGCTCCGTCAACCGAGCGACAAGATCGGCGACCGGACGCAGCGTGTGATATTCGTCATCGAGCTCGCCGGCGATCCGCCGATTGAGCGCCTTGATCCGCGTCCAGTGCTCGCGAGCAATGCCATCCTGTGAAGTGATCCCCAGCCGTGCAGCCCAAGGCCGCTGAAAGTCCCTCGCAGCAGCCTGAACAGCGAAAAGCAATCCAGTAGTGTCGTAAACCGGAGTGGCTTCGGGCTGTGGGGGCGGCTCGATCGCCTTCTCAAAGAAGCTGACCATGCGAAGCAGTTCTTTGATCACCCCGCCGGGCAACTTAAGGCTCCCTTCCTGCAGCGCGCCCAGCATAAAGCACTGACGGTCTAGGATTTGTTCAATCGACTTCACGATCGGAGCACCCAGAACCTCGGTCAGGTTGGACAAGCCATTCGTCACGGACGCCATAACGTGGCCCCGCTTTTCGGCAAAGCCCGGAAGATTGTGACCTTTCACCTGGTCAAAATGCGAAAAGGCAATCGCCAGCTTTTGATAGTGCCCGCTCGATGCCGCGGCTCGGAGCACCGCGAGGGACGCCGCCTGCATCGGCTGCTGTGCGTTGTCGACAAGCAGGATCACGTCGACACCGCCAAACCGTCGCGTGATGTGTGTCGTTACGCTCGCCGAGGAGTTGGGGGTGTGCCCCAGCCCTTGGCCGTCCAGCAGAACGAGCTTTGGTTGAATACTATCGAATGCCGGATGGAGCGGTCCCTTGACCCGGACACCGTCCACCAGCGGTGTAAGCAAACGCCCGAACTGCGGCGCGTAGTTGCTCGAGAACCATCGGATCTGACGTATGAACTCGCCGCGATCCTCGGTCTTGTACATCCAGAGCTCAGGCCAGCCGGAGCGGCGCCGCTGAAGATCCCCTCCCGTCACAAAATCGAAGCGCCGTCGGACATCGTCCAACACATCCTGAACGACCTCGTCGAAGGCCGCCTCGGTCCGAAGACGCTCCTCGAACAGCTCTTGTGCGGCATCGCGGTCCGCACCGCTAAGGCGGCTGACGTTATCGCCGAGCTGCTGAGACAGGCTAGCGGCAACGTTGTCGGTCAACCCGCGGATACGTCCGATATAGGATTTAAGAGCGGCGCGATTTTGTGCTCGCTCCTCGGGGGAGGGGGCGTCTTCTTCTTCGGGAAGAAGCTCCAGCTCCGCCGTATCGCCTTGAAACGCCCAATCATCATCCTCGGCACCAGTATCTGCGGTCCAGCCACCGAGCACATAACCGAGGCGGAACCGCTGGTCGCGGTGATTGAGGAGACGGTCCGCCACCTTCGCGTCGCTCGCTTTGTCCCAAACCGCGGCACATGCGTCGGCAATGCATTCCTCGACACTGGCCTGGACCAGGAACTCCGATTCGAATGTGACTACCGCCTCGAAGGCGCCCTCGGCCGCGATCACCTCAATATCAGCGATGGTCGTCCTGGCGGTCGATGTTGAGGGAAAACGATCGAGCTTAGGATCGGAACCGATCAGATGCCGCAGCAGGGACGTCTTTCCGGCACCAGTCGTCCCCACGAACAAGACTTTTGAATAGCCCAGCTCCGCACCGGGCAGCGGCAGGCGTTCTTCGCGCAGCCGCGACGAGTTAGGACGGCCGGCCTGAATCTCGTCGAAAAACGCGTCGACGACGATGCTGGAAAAGCGTCGGACGGCCTCCTGCCGCCGCGCGGCGCTCCACCAGCTTTCATCACCTAAGATAGCGTTCATCTCGGCCACGAGCTTGTCGGCCTCGGCTGGATCATCCGTGCGGAGGCCTCGGCGCATTTTCAGCCCCGGCTTCCCCTGCGTGTCATTCCGAAGCGGGTGGCGAAAGCTGACCGACCAGCCAGGCCGGTTCTGGGATTTCGACTTGGACGCACTGTAGCGCGGTGAAGCCATGGTGTTGTTCCGCGTTGTACCATAGGATGCCACCTTATATCCCGCCCTTGCAAAATCTGTCAAGGGCGTTCGGTACAACGTGGAACAACTCGGTCGGGCTTTTGCGCATAGCGCCTCGATCCACGTGATAAGGGAGAGACACGCGAGGGCAGCATGACCGACGACACCAGCTTGCCGATGACGATCGCGACCGGCCGTCGCCAGGTCTCGACGCTCGACCACCTCGCCACCATCCCCGAAGAAGAAATCTGGCTGGCGAAGCAAAAGAGCGCGCAGACCCGCCGCGCCTACCGGCTCGACGTCCAGCACTTCATGCACACACTCGCCATCACCACGCCGGCCGAGTTGAGGCCGAGCACGCAGCGGCCTCGACGATTTGCCGGCGGCTCGCGGCGTTGTCTTCTCTCTACAAGCACCTGGTCCGCCACGACCATGCCGCACGCAACGGTGCCCAGCTCGAGGACGTGCAGAAGGCCGCCGGGCACCGCGACCCGGGCACGACAAAATTGTATGATCGCCGCGGCTACAATCCAGAGAAGGCGTCGAGTTTTTTTGCGACGTACTAAGCGAACGAAAGATGCAGACCGTCCCGAACAACGACGAGCAATCCATCCTGCACGACGGCATCGAGAGATTTGCCAAGACGATCAGCGGGCAACCGCTCGGCCTCGCGAAGTATGCCCCCGAACCTTGGGCGGACATCAGGCTGTGCTTCGAGAACGCGCGCCGGAAGGCGGATCACAGCGGCGGTGAAGCACAGTTTGGCTGGATGTTCCAATATAAGCTCGTTCAGGCGATCCCCGGCCACGGCTATCTCATCGCCATTCACCATGCCGTTTGGCACGCGCCGAGCGGCTATCTATTAGACGTGACCCCGTTTCATCCTAATCCGCAAAATCATCCGCTCGCCGTGCGTGGAGATACGCTGTTCCTGGTCGATGATCTTGCGCAGCCCATGAGACGCTGCGGAGTGATCGGCGCGCTCCCGTCGAAATTTTTCGCTCTCGACGACGATGCACGGTTGGTCAGCCATGTGCAGCGATTGCGAGAAACCGAGGAACGGCACTGCCGCAATCTATATGCGGCCCGCTGAAACATTAAGCGCCGAGATAAAGGCGAGAGACCCTCGATATAACAGCACCGGCCACAGTTACGCGCTTCTATGGAACTATCGATTACGCCTTTGATCTCATCAGAAACAGAGAAATCGCCTTTGTTCACGTTTCATTGTTAAATGACCCATTTGATCCTTATTGTTTTTTCGAGATTGACTTTGAGGGCAAATACCAACAATTTGCTTAGATACGTGCAACAGCATCACCCGAAACACATGCCATGGTTTCGGGCACAAGTGACGCCTCTAAGCTGGGGAAAGACCGTCCGCGAACTGCGCGCTCACCTCGACGACTACAGGAAGCACACTTTCATGTTATCGACCAGCGCGCCGCTCGCAGACGCGCATCCCAAAGATAATCTCTATATGTGGGCACATTACGGAAACGGTCATCGCGGCGTCGCGATAGAATTCGATACCGAAAAGCTTGCCGCGTCGGTTATCGAACATCACGAGAGGGAAAACAACACGCCGCTGAAAGATCGCACCGTGTGGAGCAAAGTCGAATATGCTACGACATTTCCTCCCATAACGGCCGCCGACGTGTTCGAATTTCTGAAGCAGCAAAAAGACCGCGAAACACGGCGGACATCCGCACTTGTCGAAGAGACAGGTAGGCGCGCTGATTATTATAAGCGCATGGCAATCATCAAAAGCGATGTATGGAAAAGCGAGAACGAGTGGCGGCTGATGTGGCGACGCCGGGCAACCCCGTCGCCAGTGTTTAAGTGCCCGATATCCACAGAGTGCGTAACGAAGATCTTCATCGGCTTGGGCTTTGGCGACGGCGTGCAGACATTCGTAGAGGAGGCGAGGCAGGCATTTCCGGGTGTAGGAATATTTCAGGCGACGAAACGCCACGGCGACCTGGCGCTAGACATTATCGCGCTGTAACTGCTATTCAGAATCAGGCATGGCGCTCGACCACTATGTATCGCAGGTGCATCTCAGAAATTTCTATTCCCCTGAACTGGGGAGAAACATGTATGCCCTCCGGAAATCCGACCTTAGCGCATTTCCGTGCAGGTCAGAAGATGTGTGCCGGATCGAGGCCGGCAGCACAAATCTCTATTTGAAAGAGCCGCGAATTATCGAGGACTTTCTGACAGAAGTAGAGCCGTATTACAACGCGTCTGTCGCTAACTTACGAGCAGACACTATAGAGCACCGAACCGTTTTTGCGATCGGCGGATTTATCGCTTATGTCCAAACCTGCTCTCCTGCGGGCATGCGAATTTTTTCTGAACCTCTTCGCAGCAGTTTGGAGACGACGGCCGAAATGGCGGACGCGCGAGGTTCGATACCACTATCCCCGGCTCAGCTCGGCGGGAAATCCCTGACCGCGCTCATTGCTGAAGGGGCGATCAAGTGCATGGTCGATCCGAAGTACCCTCAAGCGCTTGGCGTCACGACGATCATGGGCCGATTGTCCAAGTTCGGAAATTCCAGGTGGGAAATCCTTTTGAACGAGCATCCGACAAGCCCATTTTTTACCAGCGATTACCCGCTTGCGATGGAGCCAGCGGATGACCCTCGAATTGTGCATTGGATCGTCCCGCTGGCGCCGGATATCGCCGTTCGCATCATTCCGGACCTGAGACTGGCAAGGAGCAAGGATGACTACACGTTCTCGAAATTCTCCTACAATGTACGGCGATTGCGTCACGCTGAAGTGAGAGAATTAAACCAACGCATCGTTCAGTGCGCAGAGGATATTGTGTTCTATCGAAATGACGAGAAGTGGGTGGCGAATTTTATAGCCAAGAACCGCCACTATCGCGTCGAAACGATCACCCGGAGATTTCGGATCGACAGAGGCATTCTAAGCCTGTCAACGCAAGTTATTGCCCCGCATCGTTATGCGGAAGAGAAGGAAGAACCGCGCTAGGCATTGTGGAAATTGAGCATTCTCATCCCACTTTCGGCACCGCTGCGCCGCGACGGTCGCCGCGCTCGATCCGGCTTATCGTTGGCCGACTGACGCCGGCGGCCCGCGCAATCTGTTATCGACACCAGCTCATCAGCAGCGATGGCCCGGCGCAGCAACTCTGCGGTCACCTCGGCGACGGTTGTCTCGATGACAGTCGGGCGGCGGCATAGACTTTAACCTGGCTTGGCTTCCAAGGCTCGGCGCACGCCCTCCGGGTCGCGCGCGATGACGGTGAGGTAGGCGCGCGCCGGTTGGTCGGGTTCCGAGCGGCCTTGCTCCCAATCGCGCAGCGTGCCGATCGGAATGTGATAGCGTCCGGCAAATTCTTCCTGCGTAAGGCCGAGCGCCCGGCGCAGCGTCTTGGCGCGCGGCACCTTACGCGCGCGTTGGAATTCTTCCTCGGTTATCGGCCGCGCGTCGGGATCGGCGGCGGCCGCCGCCGCGACCTCCGCTTCGGTCATCGGCCGCATAGGCGTGTCCGGGAACGGCCGCTCGGTGCCGTCAGGCAGCACCTCAGCGACGGTGCCGTCACGATGCATTCTGGCGATAGTATCGGTCTTGCTCATGTCGCTCCGCCCGCCGGGCTGAAATAATCCTGATCCGCTCGCCGCGCTCCGTGTAGGTGACGTGCAGGATCACACCCTCGCACATCCCAAGGAGGTTGCAGCGCTCCTCGCCGTAAGCCTCGCGTTCGTCGATCCATTCGACGGCGAACGGATCGGCAAACGCCTTGACCGCTTTGTCAAAGGTGATGCCGTGATCGCGCAGATTCTCGGCCGCCTTCGCGGCGCGCCACTCAAAGTTCTCATCCTGCATATATTACGGGATACCCGTATATTTTGCAAGTGTCCAGTGTGATACATCGCGGCCCGCGCCTACCCATAAATGGTAGCTCTCCCCTCACCGCTCGCGCCGGGGTTATTCTTGATAACAGATTTTATCAAGAATAAAATCCCGCCATGTCCGACCCGCACACCGACGCCCAGCGCGAGCGGCTGCTGACCGCCGCCGAGTTTCACCGCCTCGCCGACGTCCCGCCGGAGATCGAGTGGTTCGCCAATATCCGCAATCGCAGCACCCGGCGCGCCTACCAGAACGCGATCCGCGATTTCATGAAGTTCACGGGCATCGTCCGGCCGGACGAATTTCGCACGGTGACCCGTGCGCATGTCATCGCCTGGCGGGATGACCTGGCGCGGCGCGGGCTCGGCGGCGCCACGATCCGCCATCGCCACGCGGCGCTGTCGTCGCTGTTCGAATATCTCTGCGAGAAGAACGCCGTCACTCACAACCCGGTCAAAGGCGTCAAGCGGCCGAAGGCCGAAAGCGGCGAAGGCAAGACGCCGGCGCTCGGCGACCATCAGGCTCGCGAGCTGCTCGCCGCGCCCGGCGCTGAAACCGTCAAGGAGAAGCGCGATCGCGCGATCCTGTCGACGCTGCTCTATCACGCGCTGCGGCGCGAGGAGCTGTGCAAGCTGAAGGTTCGGGATTTCCGGCACGCGCGGCGGGGCGTCCCGCATCTGCGGGTCTCCGGCAAGGGCGAGAAAACCCGGTATTTGCCGCTGCACCCCGGCACCAACGAGCTGATCCACGATTACCTCGAAGCCGCTGGCCACGGCGCGGACGACAACGGAGCCCTCTTCCGGCCGATCCGCAACAACCGCACCGGCCGTATCGACAAGGCGCTCGATCCCGACATGGTCTATAGGCTGGTGCGAGGGTATTCAGCGGAGCTCGGGTTCGAGATCGGCGCCCATGCGCTGCGGGCGACCGCCGCGACCAACGCGCTCGACCACCAGGCCGACATCGCCAAGGTTCAGGGATGGCTCGGTCACGCCAACATCGCCACCACCCGCATCTACGATCACCGCAAGACCCGGCCAGAGGACAGCCCCACGTTCAAGGTAGCGTACTGAACAATATGTTAGGTTTCTTGCGGTCGTGGATGAGCCAAGACTTGCCACCCACATCAGCGTATGAGGGGAAAATTGTCTACTAACTCTCCGACGCCCGACATGGAGACAGTAGAACTAGAAACAAAATCTCTCGACCTCGTCAGGTCCGGTCGGCATAGGCGGCTTCGAAGAAGGAGAGTTCGAGGGCGACAGCCCGGCGGAAGAAGTCGCGGCACAGATCCTCCTGTACGGGGCCGACCCGGTCCAACTCCGCGCGCAGGAAATCGACGAAGCCGCGAAAATCCGGATTGTCGTGCAGCGTGATCCATTCGGCGTGCACGAAGTTGTCCGGCAGCGGCTTTGGCGCGTGGGAGGCCCAGTCGAGATAGAGCCACTCGGCCACGACGAGGACTGCAATCGCTGCGGCATAGCTGCGCGTTTGCGCCGCCTCGCGCATGATCGCCTTGAAGCCGGCGGTCGGCGGCGTATCGGGATCGGCCGCGCGCCTGTCCTCCGTGACGCCGAGTGCCTTGAACGCGCGGAGGAAATAGGTGTTCTCCTCGCTCGACACCATGCCGATGAAGCGACCGAAGCGAAGCCTGGCCTCGAACGTGTCAGCGCTGGCGAGCGCCGCCCCGAGCAGCGTCATGAAGCTGTCGAGGAAGCGGTGGTCCTGGATGAGATAGCGCGCCATCACCGCATCGGGCACGGCTCCGGCGAACAGCTCCTTGACGAAGCGATGCCCGACGGCATGCGACCAGCCAGGCTCGCTCACGGCGCGCAAGGTTTCGGTGAAGCGTTCAGACATGGATCCTGGTTCCCACCTAAGCGTCGATCATCAGGATAGCGGCTTGATGAAGCCAAGGGGACGCTGACGTGCGAGGCACGTCCCCACCGTCACGAGGAGACCAAAACTCCGGTCAGCCCCGAGCCGCAGCCGGCGAGAAGGCCGAGGCGGAATGCGTCACGCGCACCGACGAACTGGCGGCCGTGGGCGCCCACGACGGTGTCGCGGTCTGGCGCCGCATCACCGATGCCGTCGCGCAGCTTGCCAACGCGACACCGCCGGGGCCGGTGCACTGACCGAGAGGGAAGGGGGCCGCTAAACCGTGCGGCCGGCGCGGGAGCCGGTCTTGCTACCTCGCGGTCGGCCACCGCGGGCGTCCCCGGCGCTTTGGCGCGGGTGTGGCCTCGACCGCGGCCGGCTGGCGGCCGAGCCCGAGCTGTTTTGCCATCGCCGAACGGCGCGCCGAATAGGCTGGCGCCGTTCGGCGCGTGATCGGGCGACAGTTTCCAGCGGGCACGGTACGCGGCAACCTCAAGCCCGTGCTGCACCCCGCAGATGGCGCCGCAGCGCCTGGCCGCGAAACCCGCATTCGAGGCAGACGACATAGTCGCGCTGCACCGATTGACGGATCGAAACAGCCGGCTGGGGCGGCACCTGCACTGACGGGGTGCCACGCCCGAGGCTGGCGAGCCCTCGATGTACCTCGACGATCAGTCCTGCGAGCTGGTCGGGTTCGATCTGGTGATGCCGTACATAGCTGCTGACGATGCGCGCGATCGAATCGAGATTGACCGGCGGCGAGTCCTGCTCTGCCATTGTGCTCTCCCTGACCTATTAACTTTGGCTTTTTTGTATATTCTCCTTTAAGTCAGCATTCATCCCCTATGAGGTCTTTAACCAACCGACTTTTCCTGATTACAACCATGGGCTTTATAAGATGGCTTGGTGATTGACAACCAATCCCGGTAATCACAATCATCCGCAGCCTCAGTCAGGCGACGATTTCCCGGCTCGCAGCCTGAAAACTGGTGCGGGTCGGCGTGCGGCGCGGACCGCACCGCGCTGCTCAAAAAATGAGCGGCGTCGCTAACCCTGGGTTAACACGATTCCCGCGTGTTTTGAACCGGTCACAGCACAATCCTTTCGACC
This sequence comes from uncultured Alphaproteobacteria bacterium, assembly GCA_963772295.1. GTDB lineage: Bacteria > Pseudomonadota > Alphaproteobacteria > ATCC43930 > CGMCC-115725 > AP-15. The sequence continues at coordinate 439,918 of CAVYWO010000010.1, read as the reverse complement.
TGATCAAGCGTGACTTGGTCGTTGCGACGATCGTAGAGCTTGGTCGTGCGGGCGCTCTCATGCGCTGCCATTTGCTGGGCATATTCGAGCAGCCCCCCATTGAGCAGAAAGACTGTGATCCCGGTTGCCCGGAAGGTATGGCAGCCGAGCCGGGTGATGATCCCGGCCTTCAAGGCGCGACGGACGATCATGCGCCGCGCGTCCTGGCGGGTCATGCGCTCGCCGGTCAGCTGCTTGCGGCCGCGGCCGCCGAGCGTGCGGAACAGGGGAGAGGCCTTCTCCGCGCCGATGCCGGCCGCCTTCACATACTCGTCGAGACAACCCTCGAGCAGGTGGTGGGCGGGCATCTCGTGCTGCTTGCCGCCTTTCTCGTGGAGCCGGACCCACCAGCGCTTGCCCTGGGGGTAATAGTCCTCGACGTTCATGTGGAGGGCGGCGGAGATGCGCGCGAAGCTACATATAAGGAGAGCCACCAGCGCCCGGTCGCGCAATCCGACAATCGTCGTCACATCGATGCTGTCGATGAGCTTGCGCGCCTCGTCGCCGTCGAGAACAGGGGTCTTGCCCTTTTTGACGACGTGCTTGGGGCCACGCACCGCGGCGGCGGGGTTTTGGTCGTGGTCGCGGCAATGCGCAGTCCGACGGGTGCGTCAGCGGCGTTGTTGGTGGCGGCGCGCCGCTCGGAAATCACGATGCTCGCCAATGTCGCGTTGGCGCTCGAATACGAAGCGACCTGCCAGCTCGCCGAGCACCGCCTGGCAGCCGGGCTCGATCTCGCCCAAGTCGGCATCTTCATCGATGCGGTGCTGGCCATGGTCGAGTTGGTCGAGACGCATTTCATGTGGCGGCCACAGCTGCGCGATCCGGCCGACGAGCTCGTACTCGAAGCTGCCGTCAACGGCCAGGCGGCGGCGATCGTGACGTTCAACCGGCGAGATTTTAGCGCGGCGCCTGCCGGGTTTGGAATTGACGTACTGACACCCGCCGAAGCGATCCGGAGGATCAGGAAATGAAGAACCAAAGCACCTACCCTCTCCGCCTGCCGCGCTCGGTGAAAGCCGAGGTCGAACGACGCGCCAAGCAAGACGGCATCAGCGTCAACCAGTTCGTCGCGACCGCGGTTGCCGAGAAGCTGGCCGCCATGGGTACCGCGGAGTTTTTTGCCGAGCGGCGGGAGCGGGCCGATTTTACCGCTTTCGACCGGCTCATGCGGCGCAAGGGCGGCGAGGCTCCCGGGGCGGACGATACGATCGCCTGAGCCGCTGATCCGGTTCAGCTGTTCTGCTGCCGCCGTTTGACAATTGGCGGCATCTAGTCCACATCAGCTTCGCCAAAACCATCGCGCCTATAGTCCGCTGTCCGGCCGGGCGATGAGTTAGCCCGACGCTGGCGCATGATCCGGCGCCGCGCCGCAGCGGCCGGGATCACCGCCACCTCGGCAACGGCGGCGCGCTCGAGCACGCCCAGCAAATGGCGGCGCATGAGAGCCCGCGCACGACCAAGCTTTACGACCGCACCAAGGAGCGGCTCACCCAAGACGAGATGGAGAGGATCAGGCTGTGAGCATGCTCGCTCGGAAACGAAACCCCGGACCCAAGGAGGATTTGGAGTGACCGCCATCGACTTCCGAACCGACCCCGTTACCGCTCGCCGCCACCGCGTTGTATCGCTCGTTACCCACGCCGACATCCCGGACATAGTCTGGGCCGACGACGAGACGGGCTGCTACGGGGTACGGGGCACAGATGCTAAAGGCAAACAGATAGTCGTCGAGCGTGCTGGGCCGATCAGGATCGTCAGCGCGAGGAGGTGACTATGCCCGATCGTGACAATGCCGAGCTTTGGGAAAGGACAATCGGTTGCCGACGCATGCAAGGGTACGCGCATTCCTTGAGAACTTCGCGAAACGCCGAATCCCTATTACCTACCAGGAGCTGGCGAAGGCTCTTCAGATCTTGCCGCCTCACTCCATCCATCAGGTGACGGAAGCCCTGGAGCGCCTGATGGAGGAGGACGCAGCAGCGGGCCACCCGTTCATCGCGGCGCTCGCCATCAGCAAGGCGCGTGGCGGCCTGCCGGCGCGCGGGTTCTTCGACTGCGCCCGACGTCTCGGTCGGTTCGCGGGCGATCCGGACGGTCAGGACGCATGGTCGTTTCACGCCGCGGAGCTGAACGCCGTCTTCGCTCGCTGGAGCGGTCCGCGCGACAACTAACAAACGAGGACATCATGTCACCGAAACTAATCCGACCCTCACCTAACCGGGGGCGGCGGACTGTCGAGGCCCCCGGCAATCACAACGGCCTGAATCGATGTCCGGCAGCGGCTATCTGAAGTTCAGGAACGACCGCGGCGTCCCCGAAATCTGCATTGGGGTGAGGGAATTCGAGTGCATCGGCGTGACCCCGCCGCAGGACCACCCGCATATCTACATCAATATGGGCGGGGCGGACACGATCGTCTGTCCCTACTGCGGGACGCGGTTCCGTTTCGATCCTCGATTGACACCGCTCGATGCCGACCCGCCGGATAGTTTCTTTGTTGAAGATGACCCGCTCGCCCCGGATCAATAGCCGGATCGCGTGGCCCTCGGCGGCCGCTGAACGGCCCGGGATCGTGTAACAAAAATCACCCCTAAGGTATTGCTCTATAACAATAATCGGCTTATAACATAACGTCCTTTATGTAGCTCTATCCGTGCGGCGTTCACCGGTGCGTTTTTGTCAGCACAGTGGCTTCCCTGCCACGCTGCCGTGTGCCAAAGCTTTCACCGTCCAGATCGATCCGAGCGCTCGAAATATCCTCGAAAATGACGTACAAATAGACTTAAGAAAGCGAGGATCGCAGTGAGACCCAAGGAGCCGATCGAAGAGGATACCGGTGTTGTCCGCCTGTCGGCGGAGGACCGGCGATTGCTGGCGGAGGCGCTGCTCACAATCCACCTGAGCCGCCGCCTGCGCTGATCCACGCCATAGAACGCTATCGACGCGCCATCCCAAGGCGGAGATCCATACATAGATAGCAATATGTTAGATCCTGCTGCTTTCATTGTGAAGTGGCGCGCGAATGCAAGGAATGAACGCGCCGCCGCCCAAGAGCACTTCTTGGACCTTTGTGCGCTTCTCGATGAACCCACGCCCAATTCCGATCCGACCGGCGCGACCTACGCCTTCGAGAAGGGCGCCATTAAAGCGAGCGGCCGCGATGGCTGGGCCGATGTATGGCGGCGCGGACGCTTTGCGTGGGAATACAAGGGTAAACACAAGGATCTAGAGGAGGCCCATCGGCAGCTTCTACAGTATGCCGGAGCGCTCGAAACCCACCATTTCTTGTTACTTCGGACATCGAGCGCATCAGTATCCGTACCAACTGGAGCAACACTGTTTCAGAGCGGCACGAGGTTCGGCTTGAGGAAATGACCGATCCCGCCCGCCTCAGCATGTTGAAGGCGGTCTTTTCCGATCCCGATCGCCTTCGCCCCGACAAAACACGCGCGTCGCTCACCGCGGAAGCCGCATCGGAGTTTGCGGAGCTTGCAAAACAACTTCGTGGTCGTGGACATGACGCGCACATCGTGGCGCATTTCGTCAACCGGTTAGTGTTTTGTCTTTTTGCCGACGATGTGGGACTCCTCCCGCTGAACCTATTTGAACGTATGCTCGATGCAGCACGCAAGGCCCCGGCGCGATTTGAAAGTTATGTGAATCGCCTCTTCGGCGCGATGGCGGAGCAAGGCGGCGAGGTCGATTTTACCCCGGTTCCGTGGTTCAACGGCGGATTGTTCGAGGACTCGTCGACCTTACCGCTTCAAGCGGATGACATCGCCCTATTGCAAAGGGTAGCAACCCTAGATTGGGCCGACATCGACCCGAGCATTTTCGGTACGTTGTTTGAGCGTGGTCTGGACCCTGACAAGCGGAGCCAGCTCGGCGCCCATTATACCTCGCGCGAGATGATCGAGCGGATCATTGATCCTGTGGTGCACCGTCCCCTCCTCGCCGAGTGGGAGAATGTCAAAGCTTCGATCGCAGCGATCCTGGACGAGGCGCGCCGCGCACTGGACGGCGCATTGGCTAGCGCCGCGCAACACACCGAATTGGTCGAAGAGGTTCGAGAGATAAGGACACGATTGCTGACCCGATCCCAATTATGGGTTTCTTTCCAGCCCAAGAACCGCCTCCGGGCCGACTTGCGGGAACTCGCGTTGCAGACCGAGGGCTTCGGCTTCGACCATGGCCTGATGCTCGAGATTCTTCAGCGCAAGCAGGGCAAGGTATAGGAAATTGCCGGACCCACAGGCCGGGTCGAGAACGCGAAAAGTGCGGAGTTTCGTCAGCAAGGCACGGTAACGCTGTTCCGATTCGCGCATCGCTGTATCGAGCTGAGCGGCGGCCCGGCGGAGCTGCGCCCGCACCAAATCAACGGAACGGATCCGGCGTTGCCTTGCAAATTCGCCAAAGAGCTCCAATTCAATGCCGGTAATCTCCGCGCCCTGGACCTCTCTAAAAGTCGATCTTTGCTCGATTGCGGCAATTTGTACAGAGTAGTTCCTTGAGAAAGTCGCGGAGCCATGCTTCGTCACGGCTGCCGGAGGCGAGCCGGACGGGTCGCAAAATAAGATCGGGCTCGCCCCCCAGCTTGGTTGGATCAGTTAGGATGATCCCCGAAAACATATTCTGCCGACCCCAGATCGCGGGTTGCTACAAGACCAGGATCGATCCTGCGGGGACGTCCTCGCAACGTAAATCGCGCTATGCGCCACCAGGAGGAAGCGCTGACATCGACACCAAACAAGCCCTGGTGGCTATATAGGATAATTTATCGGATATTGTGTGCGAGGGGAGGGGGATGAAGTGGGTTGATGTTGCCGAGGCCGTCAAAGCCATAGCGCCGGTCTTTACGGCCGGCGCGGCGTGCTTCGGTGCCTACATCGGCTATCGCGGTCTCGAAAGGTGGCGCGCCGAGACGATCGGTAAACGAAAAGCCGAACTCGCCGAGGAAGTGCTAGCCTGGATTTCCACGAAACAGAATCTAGCTAACGCTGTCCCAGCGGCGCCGGGCGGATTTCCTGCGGAGATGCCAGGATTATGTTATTGGGTTTGGTGCGCCGATTGGGCGATTCTACAGTCATTGTTTAACCCCGACCTGGTCGCCGTCGCCCGCGTCGACGCCGCGCCCACTCTAAACCATTGGTGGAACGTGCTTTTCGGATCGCAGCCCTGGTGCATCGGGTGCAGCCTTGACCCCATATTTTGAGTTTGACATTGTGCATGCGTGAATGGCAGCACACCAAAAGACCTAACGGATTGCCGCCGCTTCTTCAACGAACCGGCCGCCCCGCGCCAGCGCCAATACGAGGCCCTACGCGCCTATTTCCTCGACCAACTCTCCTCGGCTGAGGCCGCCCGCCGCTTCGGCTACACCCCAGGCGCCTTCCGCGTGCTCTGCCACGCCTTTCGCCGCGATCAGCTACCGGAATTCTTCGCCGTTGCGCGCCCCGGTCCGCAGGCTCAGCCGAAGAAGACCCGCGCCCAGGAGCAGATCGTGGCGCTGCGCAAACGCAACTATTCGGTCTATGAGATCAGTCAGGCGCTCAAGGAGCAGGGGGTTGAGCTCAGCGTCACCGCGGTACGTGAGGTTCTGGCTCAAGACGGCTTTGCTCCCCTGCCTCGGCGTCTCGACGACGAACGTCCCGCCCGCCTCGGTCCGACGACCGAGCCGGTCGCCGATGTCCGCAGCTTTGCACTCAATCCACGCGAATTTTCCACGCGGGTCGGAGGGCTCTTCCTGTTTATAGCCGATCTGATCCGTCTCGACAGCGACGCCCTGGCGGACAGCGCCAAACTCCCTGGCTCCAGCATGATCCCGGCCGGCCACGCGCTGCGCGCCTCACTGGCGCTCAAACTCTGGGCGATCGAGCGCAAGAGCCACATCATGGCGTTGGTCGCCGACGACGGGCTAGGGCTCTTTTGCGGCCTCAATGCCATGCCCAAGAAGAGCTTCCTCTCCGAATACTCGTCTCGGATCACGCCCGAGAAAGTCTCGCTCCTGCTCGCCGCCTGGCACGGCAAGCTCGCCGGCGAAACCCTCTTCGCCGGCGAGTCGCTCAATCTCGACTTCCATTCCGTGCCCTACTTCGGCGAGCACCCGCTCGTACAATCCCACTATCTGCCCAAACGCAGTCGGCGCCAGCCCAGCATCCTTACCTTTCTCGCCCAGGACGCCGACAGCCAGGTCTTCTGCTACTCAAACGCCGACATCCGCAAGGGCGAGGAAGCGCAGGAGATTTTCCGGTTTATCGAATTCTGGACCCGTCAGCACGGCCGTCCGCCACAGCACCTCGTCTTCGACTCCAAGCTGACCACCTATGACGGGCTCGACCGGCTTGATCAGGCGCAGATCACCCTCATTACCTTGCGGCGGCGTTCCCCCAGCCTGCTTGCCGAGGTCGCTCAGCTCCCCGCCTCGGCTTGGCGCCAGATCACCCTCGATCTTCCCCAGCGCAAATACCGCACGCCGCGCGTCTTTGAACAGAAAGTCCAGCCCCGCCAGCGCATCTACCGCCAGTTCTTCATCAAGGATCTCGGCCACGAGGAGCCCACTATCCTGCTTACCAACGACACCGACGCCACCGCCCGCCAACTCGTCGCCCGCTACGCCAAACGCATGCTCATCGAAAATGCTCTCGCCGATGCCGTGCGCTTCTTTCACAGCGACGCCTTGTCTTCTTCGGTCGGCTTCAAAGTCGATTTCGACATGGCGCTGCTCGTCCTGGCCAGCGGCCTCTATCGCCTGATGGCGCGCCGTATGCGGGGCTACGATGATGCTCAGGCACGCCAAATCTTCCGCGACTTGATCGACATGCCGGCCAATGTCGTCATCACCGAGAACGAAGTCACAGTGCGCTTCCATCGCCGCGCCCACCTTCCGATTGTCCTCGCCTCCGGTCTCTTCGATAAACCCCTCGCCGTACCGTGGTGGAACGGGCGACCCCTGCGCCTCGTCGAATAGCCGCTCGACAGACGTTGGGCGTTAGGCCAACCCTGCTCCGGTTTCGTTCCGTGGAAATCCAGGCTAGCCGACTTTTATGAGGCACGCGAAATCATCCACGCTGCTCGGATGCCGGGAAGCTTGAGCAATGAAGGGGACAGTCGGGCGAAGAGCCCAGATGAAACGGAAGCCGACACTCGCACCCTAAACGCGTACTTCAGTGTGGCTGAGCGGCTCTCGAAAAAAACAGAGTTCTTCGCTCAACTGGAGTCCCGTAGGTATCGCTTTATCGCGCACTTTGGGCTCCCGGCGGCCGAGCCATACATGACGTTCCGCAAAATCCACGGCGAAATCCTCGTCAATGTGCGGATGCTTCTGATGACGCACCGTCAACGAGAACTAGGCACCAATCCCGCCTCGATAGAGCACTGGCAAAAGACGATCTGGGAAATGTCGGAGAACGACCAAGTGCACCAGCAGCTGAACGGTATGGTCGAGGCAATCGAAAGGGTATGCAGGCCAGCAATTCAGGAGGCCGCCAGGTGAACGAGCTGCTGCCAATCACTGCATCGGCACTTCCGGCGCTTGTCGCCGCCGCCGGCGAGCGCACCGGCATTGCGCTTCCTCGAGTTCTTCGCGGCCAACATCCGCAACCCGCACACGCGCCGCGCCTCGGATGAATTCCTGGCCTGGTGCGCGAGCGTCGACGTGCCGTCGATCGGCGCCGTGCAACCGGTGCACATCGCAACGTGGATCGAAGCCGGGACGCGTGAGCTCGCCGCGCCGAGCGTCAAGCAACGGCTCGCCGCGATCCGGCACCTGTTTGACTGGCTGGTCACCGGCCAGGTCGTGCCGGTCAACCCGGCCGCGTCGGTGCGCGGGCCCCGGCACGTGGTGACGTCCCGGCAAACGCCGGTGCTCGATCCTTCGGAAGCGCGCGCGCTGCTCGATAGCATCGACACGTCGATCGTCGCCGGTCTACGTGATCGCGCGCTGATCAGACTGATGGTCTATTCTTTCGCCCGCATCGGCGCGGCGCTCGGGATGGCGGTCGAGGATGTCTTCACACAGAACCGCCGGCTATGGGTGCGGCTGCGCGAGAAGGGCGGCAAGCGGCACGCGATGCCGTGTCACCATAACCTCGAGGAGTACCTCACCGCCTATCTCGACGGCGCCGGGCTGCGCGGCGATCGCGAAGGGCCGCTGTTCCGCGCGATCGGGCGCGGCACCGGCAAGCTCACCCGCACGGTTCTGGCGCAGGCGAACGCCTATGCCATGATCCGCCGGCGCGCTGCCGCAGCCGGCATTGAAACCAAGCTCGGTAACCACAGCTTCCGGGCGACAGGGATCACCGCGTATCTCAAGAACGGCGGTACGCTCGAAAAGGCCGCCGCGATGGCGAACCATGCCTCGACCCCCACGACGCAGCTCTATGATCGCCGGCGCGATGAGGTGAGCGTCGATGAGGTCGAGCGGATCGTGATTTGACCATCGGTCACTCGCGACCGGTACCAGCCATTCATTGGCCGCTTTTGACCGGACAGCTCCGGTCGAAATTGGCCAGAGTCCTCCGGTCATATGTTTCCGCTGGCTTGGCCTTTTTTTTCGCGGAAACCGGCCCTATTTTCATCCTTATAGACGCGAGCACAAGGCGAAACAGCGCAAATGAGCGACGACATCGATGTGGTACCCGGCGCCGAGGTGATCCAGCTTCACCCGGCGAAGGCTAAGAAAGCGTCCGAGCGCAAATGGGGCAAGGCGGTGATGGACCTCGGGTTCTGCATCATCCCGTCCCTACTCCTTCGCGCCCAAGCGAGGCTCGGCCTCAATCCGACACAGCTCGCGGTGCTGATGCACCTCGCCGATTACTGGTGGGACGCCGAGCGCAAGCCCTACCCGAAAATGAAGACGCTCGGCGAGCGGCTCAAGCTGAGCGCCCGCCAGGTCCGGCGATACATCGCCGAACTTCAAGCGGCCGGGCTCCTCGATCGCATTCCGCGCACTGCGGCGCACCGGGGCAAGCTGAGCAACGAGTATGACTTTTCCGGCCTCGTAAAACGTCTCCAAGAGCGAGCTTGAGCCCGAATTCCGCGCTGTCGAAGAAGAGGTCAAGGCTCGCCGTCAGGCGGTAACCCGGCCCGGCATGCGCGCTCGGCGTGGAGACGCATGAGTTAGACGTGCGCCGCGCCGGGGCAACTACCCCGAGCGCGGGTGCTCTGTACAGTAGAAACAGCCGGCGCCGACTGACCTCGGAATTGCCGGAGAGGTCTCCAGGGTAACGCACGTCGCCCGTGGGCCGCAGCTTCCGCTGCGGCCCACACCCTATCCGATATATGGGCATGGTGGTGATTTCCGCGACCGCGCCCAACGCAATAAACCAGATTATCACGTGGAGAACTGGCTGGCGATGCGCGGCCCTGCCGGGAGACGAAGCGCCCCTTTCGCCTTGCCGGAAAAAATGGGTCAGTCCACGCCGCGCACCCGGTAATGTTCGGGGAGTTCCGGTGCCCATCCGCAAGCGCAGACTTCAAGGGCGGCGCTGGGCAGTGCGAGCCACGCGCGAAAGCCGCGCTGGCCGAGCGGTCGCGTGGGCCTGACGTTGTTGTGAACGAGAACCCGGTCGGGCGGGACGGCTGGCGGTATGCGCTTGAGATAGGTCGGCGGCTCGTCGGTCATGCCCGATAGATGGGCGCGCGCGGCGTCGATCACACGCCGGGCCTCAACCGCGGTTATTTTGTGGGGTGAGTTTCGGTCATATCTTACGGCAAATGTAAGCCGTTGATCTGATTGAACCGGGCGAATTTGCCGAAAGTCTTGAGGTTTGCACCGGCGCCGGATGACTGGAAGCGACGTATCTTTAAGGCACAATGCTGTTGGTCGTGGTGTCCTGCGCTGGAAAATACGACGGTGGCGTTGTCTATTCTAACCGACCCCGACGATGATCCGGAAGTCCGGGCCCACCGATGATCACCCGACGATTCCGATGGATAATGTCGCGCTGCTTGTTACGAACGAAAGGCTATACGACGACCTTGGCGGAGCTCCTCAACCCGAGACGCTTCGATAACGGTGCTATCACAATCGCCAGCTGCCGCACTGCCCCCTAATCGACTACTTTATCGAGTTCGCCGACAAGCTCCGCGCCGGACCATCAAGACCCGATTAATTCCTTCTCCCCTTGGAAGAAGCGGACCCTGCGCACCGGACCTGGCGAGAGCCAGGGGGAGGTTCTTGCACGGGGCCCTCCTCTCTCGGCTGGCCAGTATGCCTTTGGCGCTGGACCGGGGCCGTCGGCCTACTAGAATCGTCGGATCGAATCCGGCTTTCTCGCCGCCGGGCCGCCCCTTCAGGCTCGGCTGCTTCAAGTCCGTGCCGAGGACGCGCAAATGGAGAAACCCCTGAAGCGGCCGCGCTCCGTGCGGCTGGTGCCCGCGGCAACCGCGCTCGCGGCGCTCGGCATCGTCTACGGCGATATCGGCACCAGCCCGCTCTACGCATTCAAGCAGGCTGCGGACGCCGGCGGAACGCTCTCGCCCGAGGCCATCATGGGCATTCTGTCGGTGATCCTCTGGTCATTGATCGTGATCGTCTCGTTCAAATACGCGATCCTGATCATGCGCGCCGACAATCGCGGCGAAGGAGGCATCCTCGCGCTGTTGGCGCTTCTCGATTTCCGCCATGCGCCGGCCGGAAGCTGGCGCGCCTCGCTGTTGATCGTCGGGCTGATCGGCGCTGCGCTGCTCTACGGCGACGGCGTCATCACCCCGGCAATCTCGGTGCTGAGCGCCGTCGAAGGTCTCAAGCTCGACGCACCCGGGCTCGCACCCGTTGTCGTTCCGATGAGCGTCGCGATCCTGGTCGGCCTGTTCCTGGTTCAGCGCAAGGGAACGGCCTTCATCGGCAACATCTTCGGGCCGGTGATGCTGGTCTGGTTCATCGCGATCGGCCTGCTCGGCCTGCGCGGCATCATTGCCTCGCCCGGCGTTTTGCGCGCACTCAGCCCGCATTATGCGCTGATCTATCTCTTTCGTGCGAGACTGGGCATCGGTTTCGCCGTACTCGGCGCCGGCTTCCTAGCGCTCACCGGCGCCGAGGCGATGTATGCGGATATGGGCCATTTCGGCCGCCTGCCGATCCGTTTCGGCTGGTTCGCCGTCGTCTTTCCCGCTTTGTTCCTCAATTACTTCGGGCAGGGAGGCTTGCTGCTCTCCGACCCCAAGGCCATCGCCAACCCGTTTTATCTGCTCGCTCCGGGGTGGCTTCATTATCCGATGGTGGCGTTCGCTACGATCGCCACCATCATCGCTTCCCAGTCCATCATTTCCGGCGCGTACTCGCTTACCCAGCAGGCGATCCAGCTGGGCTTTCTGCCGCGCATGCGGGTGCTCCATACGGCCAGCGAGGAGAGGGGGCAGATCTACATGCCGATCGTGAATTGGCTCCTCGCCGCCGGCACGCTCGGGGCGGTAATCGGGTTTGGCTCCTCCGACGCGCTCGGCGGCGCGTACGGCATCGCCGTCTCGATGCTGATGGCGGTGACCACGGTTCTGGCCGCTCTCGTCGCCCTGCAATGGGGCTACAATCCGCTGCTCGTCGCCGCCGTGAACGGATTCTTCCTGGTCTTCGAGCTGATCTTCGTCGCCGCCAACGCGACAAAGCTCTTTGCCGGCGGCTGGTTCCCACTGCTGATGGCCGGCGTCGTCGCCTTCCTGATGCTGACCTGGAGAACGGGGTACCGGTTGCTCGAGCAGCAGCGATCAGGCCTGCGCCAGCGAGAGGACGAATTCATCCCTTGGGTGCTCGAGAGCCGCCCGATCCGGTTGCCGGGGGCGGCCGCAATCTTCACCGCGGCCAGCTCGGGGATCCCGCTCGCGCTGACGCACCACCTCCGGCACAACCGCGTGCTGCACGAGCGCATGCTGCTCGTCTCGGCGACGACGACCGATGCGCCGCGGGTGGACCCCGAAGCGCGGGTGAAGCTGATCCCGATCGGCGCGGGCATCATCCGCGTGCTGCTGCACTTCGGGTTCATGGAACATCCCAACATCATGGAGGGGCTGAAACTCGCCTGCCGCGATCCCGCGCTGCGCGACATCGACCTCAACCGGATCACCTTTTACTCGCGCCGAATCATGGTCGTCGCCACCGGCAAGGTGCCCGGGATGGCGGTCTGGCGCGAGCGGATCTTCGCGGCAATGCACCTCAACGCCAACCTTCCGGCCGCCTATTTCGGCGTCCCGACGGGACAGGTCGTGGAGGTGGGTCTCGAAGTCGAGATCTGACCGGGCTGGGACAGTCGGCTGCTTCAGCGCCGCTCCCACGGCGGGAACAGCGATAGGGGATCGTTCACCCAGACGAACGGAATGCCGTTCTGATCGGCGCAGTCGAGAACGAGCCGAAACTCGTCTGCCGCCGCGGCGTCATCCCGGCTCTGATCGACGAGGTTCGACGCGCCATGCGCGAACCGCCAGCTGCCGAGCACCCGGCCGGGGTCGGTCGGGCTGCGCTGCACCTTGAATTCGATGTAGCGGGCGCCGCCGGCCTCTTCCTCGGCTTCGATGACCGCGACCACGGGCGTCCGCCGACGAGGAAGGATCAGTAGACCGCGAAGGCTTGCAGCGCCCTCACCGTCAGTGGATCTCATCCTGCTCGGCGAAGGCGGCGCGCAGCCGCTCGACCGAAAAGCCGGGGGCGCGCGCGGCGTCGATGATCACCTTTTCGCGCCGCGTCAACAAATCGACCGCGGCCGGGATTTCCTTGACGGCCTCGGGCGGAACGACGACGGCGCCATGGCGGTCGGCATGGATCACGTCGTTCGGCGAGACGAGCATGCCGGCGACACTGACCGTGCCGCCGAAATCGACGAGATGGACATGGGCATGCGACGGCATGATCGAGCCGGCGAGGACGAAGAAGCCGGGAGCCATCGCGTCGAGGTCGCGCACCGAACCGTCGGTAATGACGCCGACGCAGCCGAGACCCTGGTGAACATTGGTCTGCACCTCGCCCCAGAACGCGCCGAACCCTTGGTCGGGCGCGTCGATGTCCTGGATCACGGCGAGGCTCGGCAACGGTTCGGCGGCGATGTGGGCGTAATAACCGAGCCGCATCTCCGCCGCCGCCTCGCGGCTGCGCGGGCTCGGCTCGCGCGAGCGGATATGGGCGGTTCGGGCAAAGCCGATGACCGGCTTCAGCGCCGGGAACGGGGCGAGGAGCGGCCGGCGGTTGAAGCCCGTGGTGCGCCGTGCCGGCGCCACGAGTTCGAGGGCGTTGCAGATCGTCGGCGTGTCGAAGGCGCGCAAGGCGGCTAAATCGGCGGGGTCTGGCAGGGGTGGCATGGCGCCGCTCCAGCGGGTGATTGTCGAGGCCTTGGCTTTATTGGAGAATGGCGCGGCCCGGCAAGGGGGTTGCACCCGCTGCCGCGCCCAGGAGAACGATCACGACAGTGCAAGCGTCGGTTTCTTCAGTGTCGCTGCCGTCCCTTGCGGTCGCTCGCCCACAACAGGATCAGCACCGCGGCGATCGCCAGCCCGTAGGCGATGGCGGGCGCCGCGGCGAGGATCCCGAAGAGGATCGAGACGGCAAGCAGGAGCGGCAGGATGATGACGAGCCCGAAGGCAAAGGCCGAGCCCAGCACCGCGATCAGCAGCGGCAGCAGAACCAGCCCGAAGAGGCCGACCAGCACGCCCAGCACAAACCACAACAACGCCATCGCCCGCCGCTCCGCCAAGATTGCGGCGCCGACGGTCGGGCATCCTCCGCCGGCATCGCAACACTCGGGTGCGACCATAGCACGCGCCGCATGAGGGTGCATCGCCGCAGCGACGGACCCGGGCGATGACCATGCTCGGTTCGGTGCCGGGTGCGGCGTACACGGTGACGGTGCGCGGTCTTGTTGTCCGCTGCAGCATCGGCATCCGCCCACGCGAGCGCTTGGAAAAGCAGCGCGTGCGCGTCTCGGTCGAGGTGGCGGCGACGGCCGATGCCGCGTTTCCCGGCGAGGATCGGCGCCGCGTCATCAATTACGAGAGGATCGTGGGCGCGATCCGCGGCATCGCCGGCGCCGGCCATATCGAGCTGTGCGAGGGCTTCGCCGAGCGGATCTGCCGCTTCTGTCTTGCCGATCCGCGGGTCGAGCGGGTCCGCGTCTGGGTCGAAAAGCTCGACGTTTTTGCCGATGCCGAAGGAGTTGGCGCGATCCTCGAACGGACCCGCGGCGATCCCGGATGACGGTTCCGCGCCTCTTCGGCATCGTCAACCTGACCGAGGATTTGTTTTCGGATGGCGGACGCTATCTCGACCCGCAGGCGGCGATCGCCCATGCCCGGGCGCTTGCCGGCGCCGGCGCCGCGGTCATCGATCTCGGCGCCGCCGCCAGCAATATCATGGCCAAGCCGGTCGATCCGGCCGAGGAGATCCGCCGGCTCGAGCCGGTCATCGCCGCCCTTGCCGGCGACGGCATCGCGGTCTCCGTCGACAGCTTTCGTCCCGAGGTACAGCGCTTTGCGATCGCCCGCGGCGTCGCTTTCCTGAACGACCTCCAGGGCTTTCCGGACGCCGCGCGGTATCCGGAGCTGGCCGCCGCCAGATGCCGGCTCGTCGTCATGCATGCGATACAGCAAACCGGCCGGGCGCAGCAGGTGCCACTCTCGGCGGACGCCGTCTGGCGTCGTATCCAGGAATTTTTCGCCGCCCGGGTCGCCGCGCTCGAACGGGCCGGGATCGCCCGCGACCGGCTGATCCTCGATCCGGGCATGGGGTTCTTCCTCAGCAGCCGGCCGGAAGCATCGCTGCGGGTGCTGGCCGGGCTCGGCCGGCTGAAACGCGATTTCGGGCTCCCGGTGCTGGTCTCGGTGTCGCGCAAATCCTTTCTGCGGGCGCTGACCGGCCGCGCCGCCGGCGAACTCGGCGCCGCGACCCTGGCGGCCGAGCTCTATGCGGCGGCGGCGGGCGCCGATTTTATCCGCACCCACGATCCCGGCGCGCTCGCGGACGGGCTCCGGGTCATGCGCGCCCTGCGCAGGGCGGCGGCCGACCTCGGCGAATGAAGTCCGCAAGACGACGCTGGTGGGATCCCGCGACGCTCGCCAAGCGCCGCGCCGCCCGCTCGGTCGGACGCGATAACTCGTTCACGCAGAGCGCAGCTCTGGCGGGGACTCGCTTCGGGCGATCTGCGCAATGTCGGCTTCGTCGAATTCCGGTGGCTCATCGAAAGCTTCGGCTTTAGGCTACGCCGGATCAGCGGTAGCCATTACATCTACACGCATCCGAAGGCGACACGGCCGCTCGGTCTGCAACCTCGAAATCGGGAAGCCAAGCCTTATCAATGATCGGCCGCAGGGCGCCCGGCATTTTCCTGCGTACAGAGCGCGGCCTTCTGGGTTGACGACGGTCATATCAACCAGGTTCTGGTCGGACCCGGGCGCCGCCCGGGTCGAAGCCCGGCTCGCCGTGGCGCGCGAGGAGGGTCTGCCGATCCCGGCGCCCGGGCCGCCCACCGGCGGCGGCATTAGTCGAGAAGCCCTTGCCTGGCTAGCCCTGCGATCCGGGGGCGGTCCGCTCCGCTATTGCGGCGGCGGCAGCGGCATCTGCTCTACCGGCGCATTGCCGGCCGGCGGCGGCGGCGCAGGCGGGTAGGCGTGCGGCGCGCCGTAGGGGTAGTAGAACGCCGGCGTGCCATAGGGGTAGGGCGGAGGATAGGGAGAGAAATATCCGGTGTACGGATTGTAATAACATCCGGACAATGCCGCCGCACCCGCCAGCGCGAAAAGCGCCGCCCACCGCAATCGCCGCCGGTTCACCGCGCCCCCCTCAGACACCCGAGAAATCCGGTCGGCGTTTTTCGAGAAAGGCGCGCACGCCCTCGACGAAATCGCCGGTCGCGGCACAGGCGGCGAAGCTCTCGGCCTCGAGCCGCAGCTGCCGGTCGAGGGTCTCGCCGACCGCCGCCTGGAGCAGCGCCTTGCCCGCGGCGTAGGCGCGGGAGGGCCCCGCGGCGAGCCGCTGGCCGAGCGCCCGCGCCGCGTCGAGCAATGCGGCAGCGGGCACAACGCGGTTGACGATGCCGAGTTCCAGCGCCCGCCGCGCATCGAAGCGGTCGCCGAGAAACATCAGCTCGGCGGCGCGCTTCAGCCCGACGGTTCGCGGCAGGGTCCAGGTCATGCCGCCGTCCGGGCTCGTCCCGAGGTGGATGTAGCCCGAAGCAAAGACCGCATCCTCGGCCGCAAGGGCGAGATCAGCGGCAAGAACGAGGCTCAGCCCAAACCCGGCCGCTGCCCCCTGCACCGCCGCGACCACCGGCTTCGGCATCTGGCGCAGGCGGGTCAACAGCGGGTGCAGCGTGTCGACGATCTCGCGCAGCGCGCGGGCCCGCGCCTCGGCCGGCAGATCGACCAGCGCGCCGAACATCCGGATGTCGCCGCCGGCGCAAAAATGCGGGCCGTCGCCGCGCAGCAGCACGGCCCGCGCGGCTTCATCCTCGGCGACCTCGGCGGCGGCCGCGGCGAGGGCGGTAAGCGTCGCAGGGTCGACCGCGTTCAGCACCTCGGGACGGTCGAGGACGATCTCGCAGACCGCCCCATTGCGCACGACCTTCACCCCCGGCATGGCTCGGCTCCGCTCCCGGTCCGGGCTATTCTATGCCGGATCTCGAGGGAGCATAGCATGGCCTGGACGGTCCTGCGCGGCGGCCGCGTCCTCGACATTGCCGCCGATACCGCCGAATTCGCCGATCTCTTGATCGAGGACGACACGATCCGCGAGATCGGACCGCCGGGGCTGCCGGCGCCGACCGATGCGCTCGAGGTTTCGGCGCAGCAGCGGCTGCTGCACCCCGGGCTCGTCAACGCGCACACCCACGGCCACGGCAATCTCGCCAAGGGGATGGGCGACCGCTGGACCCTGGAGTTGCTGCTGACCGCGGCTCCCTGGATCACCGGCAACCGCAGCCTCGACGACCGGTATCTGTCGACACAGATCGGCGCCGTCGAGATGGTGATGAAGGGTTGCACCGCCTGCTATGACCTCTCGTTCGAATGGCCGTTGCCGACCGCCGAGGGGTTGGCCTGCGCCGCCCGGGCCTATGCCGATCTCGGCATGCGCGCGGTGCTGGCGCCGATGGTCGCCGACCGCAGCTTTTTCGAGGCAATCCCCGGCCTGATGGAGGCGCTGCCGCCGGCGCTGCAACGGCGCGCCGCCGCGCTGCGCCTGCCGCCGGCGGCGGCGACCCTCGACGGTGTGCGCGCCGCCCTCGCCGGCTGGAGCTTCGACCGCGAACGGCTGCGCCCGGCGGTGGCGCCGACGATCCCGCATCATTGCTCGGACCACTTCATCCGCGGCTGCGCCGATCTGGCGCGCGAGTTCGCGGCCGGGCTGCACAGCCATGTCGGCGAATCGAAGGTGCAGGCGGTGACCGGCATCCGCCGCTACGGCATGACGCAAACCGCAAAGCTCGACGCGCTCGGCGTCCTCGGCCCGCATTTCACGGTGGCGCACGGGGTCTGGCTCGACGACGACGACCTGCGCCGGCTCGGCGATCACGGCGCCTCGGTCGCGCACAACCCAGGCAGCAACATGCGGCTCGGCAGCGGGCTCGCCGACACCAGGGCGATGCTCGAGCGGCGGGTCAATCTCGGCATCGGTACCGACGGCGCCAATTGCTCGGACAATCAGAACATGTATGAGGCCATGCGCCTCGCCTCCTTTGTCTCGAAGGTGCGCGGCCCGGATTGGCGGCGCTGGCTTTCGACCCGCGAGGCGGCACGGGCAGCGACCGAGGGCGGCGCCCGCGCCCTCGGCTTCGGCGACCGGATCGGCCGGCTGATGCCCGGCTGCAAGGCCGACATCGTCATGCTCGATCTCGACCATCCGAACTGGCTGCCGCTCAACGATCCGGTCAATCAGCTGGTGCACAGCGAGGATGGCACCGCGGTGGCGAGCGTCATGATCGGCGGCCGCCTCGTCGTCGACAATCGCCGGGTCGTCGGCATCGATCTCGCCCGGCTGCGCCAGCGCGCCGAAGCCGCGCGCGAGCGGCTCGCCGCCGCCAACCGCCGTCTCTACGAAGCGCTCGAACCGGTGGTCGGCAGCCACTGCCCGGGCCTCGCCCGTGCCCCCTACCACATCCACCGCTACGGCGCGCCGCTTGACGGCTGATCGCCCGCCAGCCGCACTCGCCGCTCTCGGCGCGGCCTCAGCCGGCGGCGCGCGGATTGAACACCGCGAGCCCGCGCAGGATGTCCACCGCCTCGGTCAATTGCTCGTCATCCGCCGCGCCGATCTCGCCGGTGGCGACCGAAGGCGCCGGGCGGGCGGACGGCGCCGCGGCCGCGGCGCCCGAGTTCGGCTGATCCGGGTTCTTCAGCGCCCCGGGAAGATCGGCCTCGTGCAGCCCCTCGCCGACGGCCAACTTTTCGACCTTGATCGGCGTCACCACGAGATCGGGGACGAGCCCCTTGCCCTGGATCTGCCGACCCGAGGGGGTCATAAAGCGGGCGGTGGTCAGGCGGATCGCGCCGCCGCTGTCGAGCGGGATGAGGGTCTCGATATTGCCGTCACCGTAAGTGCGGGTCCCGAGCAGCACGGCGCGATGGTCGTCCTGCAACGCGCCGGCGACGAGCTCGGCCTCGCGCGCCGTGCCGCCGTTGACGATGGCGACGATCGGCAGGCCCTTGACGAGGTCGCCCGGAATGCCGGCGATGCGTTTGGCATCGGCCGGATCGCGCCCCTTGATCACGGCGACGTCGCCCTTGTCGATAAAGGCGTCGGCGAGTTTCACCGCAGCGTCGAAATTGCCGCCGGGATTGTTGCGCAGGTCGAGAGCGAGCCCGGCGAGCTTGCCGCCGGCTTTTTGCCGAAGGTCCTGCAGCGCCGCGGCGGCGGCCGCTTGGGTGCCGCCGTCGAAGCCGGCGATGCGCAGATAACCGATAGCGCCGGGCAGCAGACGCGACGACACGGTTTGGGGCTGATAGACGGCGCGCTTGACCGAGACGTGGATCGGGGCGCCGCCGCCGCGGCGCAAGGAAAGGGTCACCGTGCTGCCGGCCGGGCCGCGCAGCCGTTCTTGCGCCTGGGCCAGGGTCAGCTCGTAGGTCGGCTCCTTGCCGATCGCGAAGATCAGATCGCCCGGCTCGATACCGGCCTGCGCCGCGGGCGACCCGTCTCGCGGCGAGATCACCTTCAACTCGCCGTTGTCGATGGTCACGACGAGGCCGATCCCCGGCTCGTCTTCGTCGGCCGCATTTGGCGACGATTTCAGATGCGCCGGATCGATGTAGGCGGCGTGCGGATCGAGCCCGGCGAGCATGCCGGCGATTGCCGCACCGATCAGCTTGCCGTCGCCGACCGGATCGACCGAATCCTGGCGGATGCGCTCGAAGGCCTGGTCGAACAGGTTGAGTTCGTCGTAGACCGTATCCTTGCCGTTCTGTGACTGTGCGGCGCCGCCGGGCAGCACCACCGCGCCCAACAGGATCGCCATTGCCAATTTGCGCACGCGCCTCGTCCTCCGCAGCAACCCTAGCCGGCCGAACCGGCTCGCCGCCGAGCCTAACCTACCCTTCGCGGCAATGCCATGGCGGCGAAGGGAGTTGCGCCGCGGATTTTCGTTCCGGAGCACCCCGCATGGATCTCTGCCAACGCCTCAATGCCGAGATGCTGCCCTTTGCCGCATTGCTCGGCATCGAATTCGTCAGCGCCTCGATCGATCGCATCGCCGCCCGAATGACGGTGCGCGACGAGCTCTGCACGCGCCCCGCCGTCCTGCACGGCGGCGCCATGATGGCCTTCGCCGATACGCTCGGCGCCGCCGGCACGCTCGTCAATCTGCCGCCGGGTTCGGGGACGACGACGATCGAGAGCAAGACCAATTTCTTCGCCCCGGCGCCAGCCGGCAGCCAAATCCTCGGCGAGGCGACGCCGCTGCACCGCGGCCGGCGGACGATGGTCTGGCAGACCCGGGTGTCGAACCCGGAGGGCCGGCTGCTCGCCCTGGTAACGCAGACCCAACTCGTGCTTTAGGCGGGCCGCCCGTTGCCACCGGCCGGCGGGGACCGGCATACCGCGGCGCCAGGCGGTTCGGACGAGCGCCGGCAGGTCCGCCGGTTGATGGGTTTTTTCGCGCTCGTTTATCTCGTCGAGGGCTTCGGCCAGACCGGCGGGCTGATTGCCCAGCCGCTCAACTACTACCTCAAGGAGGTCTACGGCTGGACCCCGGTTCAGGTCACCGCCTCGCTGACCGTGCTCAACCTCCCCTGGGTCATCAAGCCCCTCTATGGGATCGTTTCGGATTTCGTCCCGCTGTTCGGATCGCGACGCAAGGCATATCTCGTCCTCGCCAACGTCGCCGCCGCCGCCGCCTATGCCGCGACCGCCCGGCTGGCGGATCCGGGCGCGCTGATCCTGTTGCTGCTCGCGTCCGCCTATGCGATGGCGATTTCGAGCACCCTGGCGGGCGCCGTGCTGGTCGAGAACGGCCAGCGGCTCGGCCGCAGCGATGCTTTCGTCAACCAGCAATGGCTATGGTTCAATATCGCGGCGATGGCGAGCGCCTATCTCGGCGGCGTGCTGATCGAACGGCTCTCGGCGCGGGGCGCCTTGCACGCGGCGGCGGCGGTCGTCGCCGCCGCACCCTTCGCCGCGATCTTTGGCGCCGTGTTTTTGATCGACGAGGCGCCGAGCCGGCTCGACCTCGCCGAGCTTAAGAATGCTTTTCGCGGCCTGCGCGCGACCTTCGTCCACAGGGAGTTTTGGATCATCGGGCTGTTTCTGTTTCTTTATTACCTCAATCCCGGTTTCGGGCTGCCGCTGTATTATCACATGACCGACACGCTCAAATTCTCGCAGGAATATATCGGCGTCCTGGGCGCCATCAACTCGGCCGGCTGGGTCGTCGGCGCGGTGCTCTACAAGAAGCTGCGCGGCATGACGACATCGAAGGGGCTGGTCAATCTCAGCATCCTGATCGGCACCGCGACGACGGCGGCGTTTTTGCTGCTGGCCGGCAAAACAAGTGCGGCGATCATCAATTTTGCCAGCGGCGCGGCCGGGATGGTGGCCTTTGTCGCGACCTTGACCCTGGCCGCGGATTATTGCCCGAAGCGGGCCGAAGGCTTCGCCTTTGCCCTCTTGATGTCGCTGTTGAACCTGTCCTCGGCCTTCTCCAACAATATCGGCGCGTTTCTTTACGAGCGCGCCTTTCACAACCGGCTGGCACCGCTGATCCTAGTCTCGGCGGCGTCGACGGCGGCGATCTTTCTCCTGGTCCCGCTGCTGCGGCTCGGCGACAAGCCATTGGGCGCGCCGGCCCGACCGGACGATCGCGGCGATTGACCGCATGGAGCGCCGACTGTGCTATCCTCATCCTGGTGCAGCGGCCGGTGGCGAGGATGGACTACGAAGCTTTTTTCCGAGCACGCCTCGACGCGCTGCGCGCCGAGGGACGCTACCGGGTTTTCGCCGACCTCGAACGGCGCTGCGGCCGATTTCCGCGCGCCTTCGATCACCGGATCGGCGCCGAGGTCACGGTTTGGTGCTCGAACGACTATCTCGGCATGGGCCAGCATCCCGCGGTGCTGGCGGCGATCGAAGCGGCATTGCATGCGCAGGGCGCCGGTGCCGGCGGCACCCGCAACATCTCGGGCAACAGCCACCTGCATTTGCTGCTTGAAGAGGAGCTTGCCCTCTTGCACGGCCGCGAGGCGGCCCTCGTCTTCACCTCGGGCTATGTCGCCAACGACGCCGTGTTGTCGACCCTGGCGCGTGAAGTGCCGGGCACCGTGGTGCTGTCGGACGCCAATAACCACGCCTCGATGATTGCCGGCATCCGCAACAGCCGCGCCGAGAAGCATGTCTTTCGGCACAACGATCCGGCCGATTTGGCGCGCCTCTGCGAGCGCGTTGCGCCCGAGCGGCCGAAGCTCGTCTGTTTCGAATCGCTCTATTCGATGGATGGCGACATCGCGCCGATCGGCGCCTTGTGCGATGTCGCCGACCGCTATCGTGCCTTGACCTATCTCGACGAGGTGCATGCCGTCGGGCTCTATGGCGCCACCGGCGCCGGCATCGCCGAATCCCAGGGCATCATGGCCCGCCCGAGCGTCATCCAAGGCACCCTGGCGAAGGCGTTCGGCGTCGTCGGCGGCTATGTCGCCGGCTCGGCGGCGCTCGTCGATTTTGTCCGCAGCCACGCGCCGGGCTTCATCTTCACGACCTCGCTGCCGCCGGCCCTCGCCGCCGGGGCGCTGGCCAGCATCCGCCACCTGAAGAAGAGCGGGGCGGCCCTGCGCGACCGCCAGCAGGAGCGGGCGGCGCGGTTGAAGCGCCGCCTCGCCGAGGCCGGGCTGCCGGTGATGCCATCGCCAAGCCACATCGTGCCGGTCATGGTGGGCGACGCGGCACGCTGCAAACTGGCCTCGGATGCGCTGCTCGAGCGCCATCGGATCTATGTCCAGCCGATCAATTACCCGACCGTGCCGAGGGGAACCGAGCGCCTGCGCCTGACCCCGACGCCGCTGCACAGCGACGACGACATCGACGCGCTCGTCAAGGGCCTCGCCGATGTCTGGGAGCGGTTGACCCTCGCCCGCGCCGCCTGAGGTGCATCCGCCGGCGGGTGACCGGCAGTGTGGAGCAATTCTCGGGCCTCCGGCCTTGAACGAAACCGCTCCCGCGAGATATCTTCCGCTCATGCCTGCGCCGCGAGCCGGAGGCCGACGATTTCCTCCACAGTATCAGCGAAGCAGGCCGCTGCCTGCTCTCCGCGGTGAGCCTCTTGGAAACCAGCATGGTCTTGGCCGGACGCACCGGAGACGCAACGTCATGGGCGGAGCTCGATGCGCTGATCGCCCGCGCGGCGATCGAGGTGGTGGCGCAGGACTTGGAACTCGTCCAAGCCGCACGCGCGGCCTTTCTGCGTTACGGGAGAGGCCGCCATCCCGCCGCCCTCAATCTCGGCGACTGCGCCTCCTACGCTCTCGCCAAACAGCGCAACCTGCCGCTCCTGTGCAAGGGCGCGGATTTTTCGCGAACGGATCTGCGGATGGCTGGGATCGGATAACGATGGCTGCAACGGCGCCGTGCGTGCTTCGACACGGCCGCTTCGCGGCCGGCTCAGCATGAGGTAGGCTGTTGATGGCATTATTGAATTTCCTCATCCTGAGGCGCCTCGCGCAGCGAGGCCTCGAAGGACGCGGGGCAATTGATTACGACGATGAAATAACACCGCGAATTCCGAGAACGGGCTGGGGGCCGTGGCGGGGACTTCGACCTACCGCAGCGGCCGGCTCCCTCAACGCGCTTCGTGTTCGACGCGGGAAAGGAGTTCGAGGTGGTGGTCGAGGCTCGCCTCCAGCCGCTCGGCCATCAGCGCCTCATAAGGCGCGGGATCGACGAGACGCGCGTGCCCTCTACGAAGAACTGCGCGCGATCAGCCTGCGCAGCGCCGCGCGGCTGCAAGGCCATGAATTGTTGACGGATGCCGATCTGTACGACGAGAACGGCCTGCCGGCGTGATCGTTGTCGACAGTTCGGCGCTCCAAGCGGGACGACTTGCTGAGAACCCTTGACACCGATTGGCCCCAATTCGCCGCTCTCGTGCGCATGCCCGCCTCGAGCTATCACAATGCGAAAACAAGAGCGTTGATCTGAAACCATTGGTGCTGCGCCAAAGTTTGGAACCGACCGTCGCTGCGACTGTCTGTCGGTGGCCAGACCGCCGCCTTGCCGGATAAAGTGGTGTATCTTACATGAGACTTCATGAGACTTAGCGAGCACACCGGGAACAAGCGGTGCCGCGCCTAAAGCTCGGGAACAAGAGGTGGAGCGTATCGGCAGCCGTGGGGAGCCGGGTTACGAGCAACTCGTCGCCCTGTCGAGAGCCGAAGAGACCCCTACCGCCCGCATCATCCGTCGCGCGCTTGCGGAATTTCTCGAAAGCCACGCAAGGAGCGCTAACTCCGATCTGCCGGCGCGACGCCCTTGAAGCTCCGATTTGGAGATAAGGTGTGCAAGCCACGAGAGCGCCACCAATGACCGCCAACGACCTGATATCGTCACACGCCGCCTATCGGGCCTCCGGGGTCGATACAGATGAAGCCGACCTCGGCCTCCACCGATTGGTCAAGCAGATCACCCGCACTTGGCCTACCCGCGGCGAGTTCGGGGGCGTGCAGCTCGAAATCGGCTACTTCGCCAACGTGATCAATATCGGTGGGGGAATGGGCGTCGCCATCTGTATGGATGGTGTAGGCTCTAAGGCGATCATTGCGCAAATGATGGATCGATACGATACGATCGGGATCGATTGCGTTGCAATGAATGTGAATGACCTGATCTGCTTAGGCGCGCAACCTGTTTCACTCGTTGATTACATCGCAGTTGAGCGCGTCAGCGCCGAAATCCTGGAGGCCATCGGCGTCGGGCTCGCGGAGGGTGCTGAGCAGGCGCGAATTTCGATATCGGGCGGCGAGATCACTCAACTGGGAGATGTAGTCAACGGCTTCGACTTGGCTGGTACCGCCTTCGGAACGGTCCGGCTAGACAAGGTCATCACTGGCCGCAACATCGAACCCGGAGACGCGATTATCGGAATCCAAAGCAGCGGCATCCACAGCAATGGTCTAACGTTGGCACGTAAAGCTTTCTTTAAGCGAGCGACCCCCATTCCGTTGGATTGTCCTGTTCCGGGCACGGGTACACGTCTTGGCGAAGAATTGCTCCGACCCACTCTAATCTATGTTCGAGAAGTGATGGAAATTGTAAGGCGGATACCGAACATCAAGGCCTTAATCAATATAACCAGCGATGGGCTTCTCAATTTAAGTCGGGTTGAGAACCAGACAATAGGATTCCTGATCGAGGAAATGCCAGAAACGCCGCCAATTTTTAAAATGATTCAGGAATATTATCCTATCAGCGATGCAGAGATGTTCGAAGTTTTCAACATGGGGGTCGGCTTTTGCGTGGTGTCCAGCGAAAATGACGTGGATTCGGTGTTATCGATACTGGAGAAGCATCATCGGAAGGCTCGGGTGATAGGAAAGGCGGTTGAAGATCCGACCAAAGGAGTTTATTTGCCCCGTCAGCGGCTAAGGGGGCATGGGAAGCGCTTTTGTCAAGAATGAGCCGGGAAGCAGAACACGCCTCTTGCGTCGCGAGTTTACGCGAGGAACTCCGAGCGTTCCGCCTCCAAGGCCGGATCAGCGATCAATTCGTGGCTGGCATGGGCGCCTGGCATGCGCGGAGGCGATAACCCGGAAGGTCCCAAGCTGTGCGGACCTCTGCGCGGATTTGATGTCCATCGATTTTCGAGCTTCAGAGGTCCAGTCGCTAGACCACCCCGGCCACGCCAGCGCGCTTGGTCGTTCACGTCTCGCTCAGCGCTTTCCCCAAAGCGTCGGCCGCGTCGAGGTAGAACAGCGATTGAACGCGCGTCCCCACGTCGTCGACAAATCAACGAGTGCGCGTCCGCGCCAGATGGGTGCTGCCGATCCCGAGCCCGAACCCCTAGCGCGCACTCCAGGGCCTGTCGTCAATTGAGTGGACGCCCCGTTCCGATTACATCCGATTACCGTCTTGCCCGGCCTTGGGCCGGGCATCCACGGGAGCCCGCGAAGGCCTGTGCCGTTTCTCGTGGATGCCCACGGATCAAGTCCGTGGGCTGAAGGCCCACGGGCCGAGCCCGGCCAAAGCGTTGATATATGTGAGCCAGCGCTGCTAATTGACGACACGCCCTAGTGTGCTGAAACATAAGTTCGCTTCAAAATTAACAGGAATTGTCATTGCGAGGAGGCCGGAGGCCGACGAAGCAATCTCTACCGCATTCGGTCATTTGTGGCACGAGATTGCTTGTGCGCCAGGAAAGCTGGCGTGATCCAGCCGGTGCAAGACCGGCCCGGGTAAGCCGTAGCGGGCGCCCGGTAGTGAGTGTTGCGGGGTCGTCGGCGACGGCGGCCGCGAAGCGTACACAGCGATTCTGTGGGGTGTGCTATTGAGCCACGAAATCTCGAAGCTCGCAGAGGCCGAGGCGGTAAGCAACGTCGAAGGCAACACGTGCGGCACCGCTAGGCGAGGGGCCGTCGCTCTGCCGGGGTCGAAGACCCCATCACGCAGAAAGGGATCGCGTCGGAACCTGGGAGGTCTCCGGCTTGACCGGCTCGGCGCGGCCGCCCGGTCCGCATCGGGAAGGTGAGGAGCCGTAGCCGATGATGCACCAGCCGGAGACGTCGGACCGGTGCGTAGTACCGCGGAAGTCTGCGAACAATGCCGCGCCCGCGGCAGCGGAGTGGATGGAGGGAAGGCACCGGGTCAAGGGGAGACCGGCCGGCACGGCACGCTCCGGGCGCCGAACCGGGTTGGCGTGTCACCTGCGCCGGCGCGGTCCCGTTGCGCCACTGCATGGGTCGCCCAAACCCAGAACGGCGCAACGGTATCACCCGAGACAGGAGCCCGGTGCGGGAAAGCCGCACGCCGGGATCTGCGCGGGGGGCTGGCCGCGAGGCCAGTCCCTACCGCGACCGCGGAGTTTATCCTCGGGCCGCGCCCCCGGGTCCGCGCTTTGCGCGGCCCGAGGATGAACTCCGCGCGGACCCGTGGGCTCGCAATGACGGAACTCGTATTGTGAAACGAATTTCTCATCCACCACTCTAGCGGCTCCTCTTACCCCGCTTCGTTCTCGACGCGGGAAAGGAGTTCGAGGTGGTGGTCGAGGCTCGCCTCCAGCCGCTCGGCCATCAGCGCCTCGTAGGGCGCCGGATCGCCGTGCAGCTGCATCGCCTGCAGCGCATCGATGTAGCGGGCGCGATGTTCCGGGGCGATGACAAGCGGCGGATAACCGGCGCGCAGCAAGAGAAGGTTCAGCGACAGCCGCGCGGTGCGGCCGTTGCCGTCGCTGAACGGGTGGATCGCCGCCAGCCGCGCCTGCGCGGCGAACGCCGAGTCGGCACCCGGCGGCGCGGTCGCCAGCCATTGCGCGAAATCGCCCATCAGCGGCGGGATCTCGGCCGGCGACGGGAGAACAAGAGGCGAGCCGGCGATCGCCCGCTGATGGGCGCGGTAGCGGCCGGCATCCTCGGGTGCCACCCGCTGCAGGACGAGCCGATGGATCGTGCGAATGTCCTTCTCGCGGATCGGCCGGGTTTCCGCGGCGAGCGCCCGGACATAGCCGAGCGCATCCAGATGGCCGATTGCTTCGAGATGGTCCTTCAACGGCTTGCCGCCGATCGTGATCCCCTTTTCAAGAACGATCGCGGTCTCGCTGCGCGAGAGCGTATTGCCTTCGATCGCGTTCGAGCTCCAGGTCAGCTCGACATCGTACCAGGGGGCGAGCGCGGCGAGGCTGCGCCCGGCCAATGGCCGCGACGCCTCGAGACGCGCCCGCTTCTCCTCGATCCGGCGCTCAATAGACGTGCTGGCCGCCATTGACGAAGATCTCGGTGCCGGTGACATAGGCGGCATCGTCGCTGCACAGGAAGAAGATCGTGCCGGCGACATCCGAGGGTGATCCGATCCGGTTCAACGGGATGCGCGGCAAGAGGATCGCCGTCGCCGGCGACAGCATCGCGGTCTCGATCTCGCCAGGCGCCACGGCGTTGACGCGCACGCCGAGCCGGGCGAACTCGACCGCCATCTCGCGGGTCAATGCCGACAATGCCGCCTTCGAGGTCGAATAGGCCGAGCCGGCAAACGGATGCACCCGGTGCCCGGCGATCGAGGTGACGTTGACGACCGCACCCTTGCCGCGCGCGAGCGGTTCGGCAAAGGCGCGCGACAGGACGAGCGGCACAAAGAAATTCAGATGAAACACCCGGTGCCAGTCCGCGATCTCGCCGTCGAGCACGCCGAAGCGGTCGCCCGAGGGCGTCTTCGGCGACACGCCGGCATTGTTGACAAGCGCGTGCAGCCGGCCGTCGAGGAACATCCCGGCCTCGGCGACAAAGCGCTCGAGGTCGGCGGGATCGCCCAAATCGGCGGTGATGTGGTGGGTCCAGTTCGGATCGCGCTTGCACTCGGGCGGCACCGGTTCGCGCGAACAGGTGACAATGCGCCAATGCGCGTCGCTGAAGCGCCGGACCGTCGCGTGGCCGATGCCGCGGCTGGCGCCGGTCAGCAGCAGCACTTTGTGTTCGTTCGTCATGAGACCTCGACCCGCCGCGGGAAGTTCGCGCGCGGCTCGTCGATGCCTGCCGGATCCTGGTGGATCATGATCTCGGCGTGCGGATAGGCGGCGTGCAACAGCGCCTCGACCTCGTCGGCGATTTGATGCGCGCGTGCCAGGCTCATGCCGCCATCCATCTCGAGATGGATCTGGATGAAGGCGGTCGGGCCGGCGACGCGGGTCTTCAGATCATGGGCGGCGACGACCTCCGGATGCGATTGGGCGATCGCCCGGATCTTCTCGCGCTCCTCGTCCGACAATTCGCGGTCCATCAGCTGGGTCATCGACAGCGCCGCGAGCCGCACCGCCGCGTAGACGATCCACAGCCCGATCGCGGCGCCGAACAGCGGGTCGAGGATCGGCCGTTCGAACAGGCTGCCGAGTGCGAGTGCCGCGATCACGCTGGCGTTCAAGACGATGTCGCCGCGGTAGTGCAGCTCGTCGGCGCCGATCGCGATCGACCCGGTACGCCGCACGACATGCCGCTGATAGGCGACGAGCCCGACCCCCACGGCGATCGAAACGATCATCACGGCAATGCCGAGCGGCGGGTTGTCGACCCGAACCGGCCGGATCAGCCGCCGCACCGCTTCGGCGAGGACCAACAGGGCGCTGCCGGTGATGAAGGCCGACTGACCCAGCACGGCCAAGGGTTCGATCTTGCCGTGGCCAAAACGATGCTCGCGGTCGGCCGGGCTCATCGCATGGCGGACGGCGACGAGGTTGATCAGCGACGCGGCGAAGTCGAGCAGCGAGTTCGATGAGGCTCGACAACAAGGCGACCGATCCGGTGACGAGCCAGCCGGCGAATTTGAGGGCAATCAAGAAGGCCGCGACTGCGACCGCGGCCTGGGTCGCCCGACGCCGCAGGCGGTCCGCCGCCGGCCGCGGGATCACGGAAAGAGGCGCTGCCGCTGCCATGCCTCGCCGTCACGAAGATAGAGCCACCGATCATGCAGCCGAAACGGCCGCTCCTGCCAGAACTCGATGCGCTGCGGCGCGATCCGAAAGCCCGACCAGTAGGGCGGCCGCGGCACCGCGGCCTCGCCGAAGCGGCGCGCGAACCGCTCGAAGCGCCGCTCCAGCGCCTCGCGGCTGGCGAGCGGGCGGGACTGGTCCGAGGCCCAGGCGCCGATCTGGCTGTCGCGCGGCCGGCCGGCGAAATAGGCGTCCGCTTCCGCCGCGGCTACCGACAGCGCCGTTCCCTCGATCCGCACCTGGCGGCGCAGCGACTTCCACAAGAAGCACAGCGCCGCCCGAGAATTGCCTTTCAGCTCGGCCGCTTTGCGGCTTTCGAGATTGGTGTAGAAGACAAAGCCGCGCGCATCGAACCCCTTGAAGAGGACGAGACGCGCCGACGGCGCGCCGTCCTCGGCCACGGTGGCGAGCGTCACCGCCTCGGCGAGCTCCTCGCGTTCTACCGCCTCGGCGAACCAGCGGCCGAAAGGCGCGAACGGCTCCGGCTCGGCGATTTCGTCCAACCGCGGCGTTCCGCTTGGGCTATCGGGAAGGCGCATTTTCTTCAAGCGTCGCGGCGGACGCCCAGCGGCGGCGGCGCGGCGCGGTCGCGACCGCGTCGCTGATCAGCGTCGCGATCTTGACCGCCAACGCCGCCCTCTCGGCCTTGGCGATGCGCTCCATCGCCGGCGCCACCGCGCGCTCCCACGGGGCCGCGACGCGCGCGCTCCAGCCGGCGGCGAGCGGCAGCCGCAGCGCTTCGTGAAGGTCCTGCAGGGTGGCAGTCTCGGGGCTTCGGGTCAGCACCCAAAGGCCCGACTGCGTGCGGGCCACGAAGCCGGCATCGGCGAGCGGCCGCAGATGCTCGTCGACCGCGGCCCTGGGGATCCCGAGTTCGCCGGCCAGCGCCCGATGCGTCACCGCCCCAACGCGCCGCTGCGCCCGCACCAGCGCCGCGATCAGCGCCAGGCTGAGGCCGAGCCGGGTGCCGGCCGAGGCGTCGAGGCCGAGGCGTCGGCCGCTGCGCCAGATCGGCAGGGCCGCGGCGACGACCGCGCCGAGCAGCACCGTCAGCCACGAAATATACATCCACAACAAAAAGATCGGGATCGCGGCGAGCACCCCGTAAACCGTCTGATAATAGGACCCCGCGGCGATATAGAACGAGAACCCGACCTTCAGGATCTCGATCGCCGAGGTCGCGACGAGCGCGCCGATGGCGCTGTCCCGTCCGCGCACCGCGCAGTTCGGGATCAGCCAATAGAGCAAGGTGAAAGCCAAGAGTTCGAGCAGCACCGGCACCCCGCGGGCGAACCCATGCGCCCAGCCGTCGCGCAGCCACAGGATCGCCGCGTCGCCAAAGCCGGTGCGCTGCGCCGCCACCTCGACATAGGTAGGCAAGGTCAGGCTGATCCCGACCAAGAGCGGACCGAGGGTGATCAAGGTCCAATAAGCGAGGACGCGCTGCGCCCACGGCCGCGCCCGGTGGACGCGCCAGATCAGGTTCAGCTGATCCTCGATCGTCACCAGCAACAGGACCCCGGTCACGAGGATGCCGGCAAAACCGATCGCGGTCGTCTGCGTCGCCGAATTGGCAAAGCTCCGGAACCATAAGGCTGCCTGCTCGCCGACCGACGGCACGAAGCTCTTGAACAGCAGCGCCAGCAACTCGGCGCGCACCGGAGCAAAAATCGGGAAGGCCGACAGCGAGCCGAGCCCGATCACGGCGAGCGGCACCAGCGAAACGAGCGTCGTGTAGCTGAGCGCGCCGGCGGCGGCAAAGCAGCCGTCGGCGTTAAACCGCCGCAAGGCATAAAGCGCAAAGCCGCCGGCCGCCGCGCCGGCCCCCCGCAGCGGGCCGCGCCGCCTTGTCGTCGCGATGTCGTCCTCGACCGTCATGTTTCGAAGCTAAGTCCAGCGCGGCCTGCAAACAAGGCGAGCCTCTCACGCGGGCCGCACCGATTGGCCCGCTGCTTTCGCTTCGTGTAGGATAGGCGCGGCCGCAGGAGTGGGGAAGCCGATGCCGCTGATGGCCGGTAAGCTGGGCCTGATCATGGGAGTCGCGAACGAGCGCTCGATCGCCTGGGGCATCGCCAAGGCCTTGCGCGCCGAGGGGGCGAATCTCGCCTTCAGCTATCAAGGCGAGGCGCTCGGCAAGCGGGTGCGGCCGCTCGCCGAAAGCCTCGACAGCGATTTCGTCGCCGAGGCCGATGTCGCTTCGGAGGCGAGCCTCGATGCGCTGTTCGGCAATTTGTCGCGCCGCTGCGGCCGGCTCGATTTCGTCGTGCACGCGATTGCCTATTCGGACAAGGAAGAGCTCAAGGGCAAATACCTGCAGACGACGCGGGTCAATTTCCTGCGAACGCTGGAAATCTCGTGTTATTCCTTTACCGAGATTTGTCGCCGCGCGGCGCCGCTGATGACGGCGGGCGGCGGTCTTTTGACCCTGACCTATTCCGGGGCCGAGCGGGTGATGCCGCACTACAACGTGATGGGCGTCGCCAAAGCGGCGCTCGAGGCGAGCGTGCGCTATCTCGCGGTCGATCTCGGCGGCGAAGGGATCCGCGTCAACGCGATCTCGGCCGGGCCGATCAAGACCTTGGCGGCCGCGGGCATCGGCGACTTTCCGCTATATTCTGAAATGGAACCAGCTAAACTCGCCGTTGAAGCGCAACGTCACGATCGAGGATGTCGGCGGTGCTGCGGTCTATCTCTTGAGCGATCTAGCGGCCGGGGTCTCGGGCGAGGTCCATCACGTCGATTGCGGTTACCACGTCGTCGGCATGAAGGCGGTCGACGCCCCCGACATCTCGGTCGTTCTCCCCACCCTTCCCTCCCCCACGCGCGGGGGAGGGTTAGGGAGGGGGCCGATGGCAGGCAACTCGTTCGGCACCCTGTTCCGATTCACCACCTGGGGCGAGAGCCATGGGCCGGCGATCGGCGTCGTCGTCGACGGCGTGCCGGCGCGCCTCGGGCTCGCCGAACCCGACATCCAGCACTGGCTCGACAAGCGCAAGCCCGGGCAGTCGCGCTTTACGACCCAGCGGCGCGAGGACGATCTGGTGCGCATTTTGTCGGGCGTGTTCGACGGGCTGACGACCGGCGCCCCGATCCAGCTGCTGATCGAGAACACCGACCAGCGCCCAAGGGACTACCGCAACCTCGCCGACCGCTTCCGCCCGGGGCATGCCGATTACACCTATTGGAAGAAGTACGGAATCCGCGACTATCGCGGCGGCGGCCGGGCTTCGGCGCGGGAGACCGCCGCCCGCGTCGCGGCGGGGGCGGTCGCCCGCCGGCTCCTCGGCTCCGGGGTGACGATCCGCGGTGCCCTCGTGCAAGTCGGACCGCACCATATCGACCGCGCCGCCTGGGATTGGCGGGCCATCGGGGACAATCCGTTCAGCTGCCCCGACGTCGCGGCGGCGCTGCGCTGGGCCGATTATCTCGACGAGGTGCGCAAGGCCGGCTCCTCGGCCGGTGCGGTCATCGAAATCGTTGCGAGCGGGGTTGCGGCCGGGCTCGGCGAACCCGTCTACGACAAGCTTGACGGCGATCTCGCGCGCGCCTTGATGACGATCAACGCGGTGAAGGGCGTCGAGATCGGCGCCGGCTTCGCCGCGGCGGCATTGCGCGGCGAGGAGAACGCCGACGAGATGCGGATCAGGAACGGCGAGGTCGCGTTTTTGTCGAACCACGCCGGCGGCATTCTCGGCGGCATCTCGACCGGCCAGGACATCGTCGTCCGCTTCGCGGTAAAGCCGACGAGTTCGATACCGACCGCGCTCAAGAGCGTCGATATCGAGGGCCACGAGGTCGAGATCGCGACCCACGGTCGGCACGATCCCTGCGTCGGGATCCGCGCCGTGCCGGTCGGCGAGGCCATGGTGGCCTGTGTTCTCGCCGATCATCTGTTGCGTTATCGCGCCCTCGGCGGCGCCGTCTGAAGTCATGCGTCGCCTGGTTGTCGGCTCGCTCGCGGTGATCGGCGCGCTCGTCGTGCTGCTCTTCGTGCTCGCCGGCGTCGCCGTCTTCTGGCTGAAGCCGAGGGCGCCGTCGTTGCCCAACAACTTCGTCCTCGAGGTCGATCTGACGCGGGGTCTCGCCGATGGGCCGGATGACCTTTCGCTGCTGCGACTCTTGGGCGGCGCCAAGCCGAACTTGCGCGATTTTCTCGACGCGCTCGACCTTGCCGCGGCCGATCGCCGCGTGAGCGGATTGTTTGTCAACCTCGGCAACGACGATCTCGGTCTCGGCTTGACCCAGGAAGTGCGGGACGCGATCGCTTCGTTCCGCGCCAAGGGCAAATTCGCCGTCGCCTTTGCCGACAGCTTTGGCGAATTCAGCCCCGGCACCCGCGCCTATTATCTGGCGGCGGCCTTCGACCAGATTTGGCTGCAGCCGATGGGTAGCGTCGGCCTCACCGGCCTCTATGCCGAGATCGCGTTCTTCCGAGGCACCCTCGATCTGTTGGGGATCGCCCCGCAATTCGACCATCGCGAACAATTCAAGACCGCGACCAACAGCCTGACCGAAACCGCGATGACCGCGGCGCAGCGCGAAGAGACCGAAGGGCTGATCGGCTCGCTTGGCGACCAGATCGTCGGCGGGATCGCCCGGGATCGCAAGCTCGCGCCCGAAGGGGTGCGCGCGGCGATCGATCGCGGCCCGTTGCTCGACAGCGAGGCGATTGCGGCCCGGCTCGTCGACCGTCTCGGCTATCGCGACGCGGCGGAAGCCGAGGCGCTTCGGCGCGCCGGTGCCGGCGCCAAGCTGGTCCGGCTGTCGACCTATCTCGCTGCCGCCAGGCCGCACCCGGCGGGGCCGCGGATCGCGCTGATCTACGGCGCCGGGCTGATCGAGCGCGGCGGCGGCTCCGCCAATCCGCTGGTTAGCGCTGCGGAAATGGCCGCCGACGACATCGCGCGCGCCTTTCGCGATGCGGTCCGCGATCGGCGGGTGCGCGCGATCGTGTTCCGGATCGACAGCCCGGGCGGCTCGGTCGTCGCCTCGGAGACAATCTGGCGCGCGGTCGCTTCGGCACGGCAGCACAAGAAGCCGGTCATCGTCTCGATGGGCGACGTGGCCGGCTCGGGCGGCTATTACGTCGCGGCGCCGGCGGACAAGATCGTTGCCGAGCCGGCAACCCTGACCGGTTCGATCGGCGTCCTGGCCGGCAAGCTGGTGATCGCCGACTTGCTCAAAAAATTGCGCATCTCCACCGGTTCGGCGCAGCTCGGCGCCAATGCCGGGATTTTCGAGTCGACATCCGGGTTTTCGGCGGCGGGGCATGCCCGGCTCGAAGCCTTTCTCGACGCCGATTATCAGGGCTTCAAGAACCGCGTCGCGTCCGGCCGCCACATGAGCGCCGCCGCCGTCGAGGCGGTTGCGCAAGGCCGCATCTGGACCGGCGAGCAGGCCAAGGCGCGGGGCCTCGTCGACGCGCTTGGCGGCTATCGGACGGCGCTGCTCCTGGCGCGGCAGGCGGCCAAGATCCCGCCCGCGGCACCGGTGGATCTCGTCGTCTATCCGCGACCGGCGGGGCCGATCGCGTTCCTCTTCGAACGCCTTACCGGGCGCCGGGGCGACGGGGTCGGCGGGATGGGCGGCATCGGGCGGGCGATCGCGGCGGTCGAGCCCTTGCTCCAGCACCTCGGTGCGCTAATCGACGGCCCGGTCTTGGCCCTGATGCCGCCGCTTGCCCCGGTCCGATAGCCTACCGCGGCTCGCGCAAAAAGCCGCCGATATGGCCGATCGCGCGCCGCGCCTCGGGCAGGACGGGTGCGAACAAATGCCAGACATGCGGCATCCGCGGCCAGATTTCCAGTCGGGCCCGGCCGCCGGCCCGATCGAGCCGCGCGGCGAGGCGCGCCGCGTCATCATAGAGGATCTCGTCGCCGCCGACCTGGATCAGCGCCGGCGGCAGGCCCGCGAGATCACCGTAGATGGGCGAGGCCCAGGGATGGCACGGATCGGCGCCGGCGAGATAGGAACGGGCGACGCCCGGCAGTTCGGCGACGTCGAGCATCGGATCGGCCGCGGCATTGCGCCGCAACGAGGCGCCGGTCAGCGCCAGATCGGTCCACGGCGACAAGGCGGCAACGGCGGCCGGTAAGGGCCGCGCCGCGTCGCGCAGCCTGAGCAACAGCGAGAACGCCAGCCCGCCGCCGGCCGAATCGCCGACCAGCCCGATCTGCTGCGGCTCGACCCCCTCGGCGAGCAGCCATTCATAGGCGGCGACCGCGTCGTCGAGGGCCGCCGGGAACGGGTGTTCCGGCGCCAGCCGGTAATCGGGCGACAGGACTTGCGCGCCGGCGGCGAGCGCGATGCGCCAGGCAAGATGGCGGTAGACCGCGGGCGAGCCGGCGATAAAGCCGCCGCCGTGCAGATAAAGGACGTGGCGGTCGTAGGGTGCGGCGTAGGGGATGATCCGCTCGGCCGGGACGCCGCCGGCGTCGATGGTGAAGGTGTGGGCCGCCGCCGGCGTCGGCGCCATCAGCCGCCCGGCGATCGCCAGGCGCCGCCGTTTCTGCGCCACCGGCTCGCCGGGGCGGCTGCGCCCCTTCAACAGCGAGCGGGTGCCGACGCGAACGATCTCGGCGCGCAGGCTCATGCCGGCTCGCCCAAGGCGAGGGCGACACCAATCACTTGAAAGGCCGCGTTGCCATGGTCCGCGCCGCCGAGATTATCCGAGAATGCGATGGTATACTTCTCGCGGGGAAGAGCCGCGAGGTGCCCGCCCGACCGGCCCGTTGGGCGCTAGTGCGCTTTTCTATCAGCTTGCGGCATCTCCCCCCGGTCATGGCCGGTTGGCCTTTAGCCCGCGGGCGCAAAGCGGCCCGCGGGTCGGGCCCGGCCATCCACGTGGATGCCCGGCACAAGGCCGGGCATGACCGAAAGGGGAATGATGCGAATTGATCGGAAACCGCACTAAGATTTTCGCCGATCGCGGTGCCACGGTAATTAAGATCCGATCTTCGGCGCCGGTTTCGTTGTCGCCACCGGCTGCCCGTCGAAAACGACCTGCGGAAAGCGCCCGATGCGACGGATCGACGTGCTCACCATCCAGCGCCTCCGTGCCGCCGAGCGGCGGCGGATCGAGGCCGTCGATCCGGCGGTCCGGCTGACCGACGCCGGCGGCTGGTTCGACGGCGAGTATCACGAAACCTGGCCGGCCTACACCGTGGGGCGCTATCTGGCGCCGGGTGCGATGGGCCAGGGGGGTCGCGCCGAACGCGACCGGCTGCTCGGCGCGGCCGAGGTGATCCTCGGCGGCTGGCCGTTCCCGCTGGATCTGCGCGCGCGGGCGCCGCGCCTCAAATGGTTCCACCAGCGGCCGGCCGGCGCCAGCAACCTGTTGCGCGGCGATCTCTGGGGCAGCGACGTCGTCGTGACGACGTCGCGCGGCTTGGGCAGTACGCTCGCGATGGCGGAATATGCGCTGGCCGGGATCCTCTATTTTGCCAGAGGCCTCGACCGGGCGGTGCTGGACCGCGTGGCGGGCGCCTTCGCGCCGCGCGCCTATCGGCCGCTGCTGCTTGAAGGCAAGACCGCCCTCGTCGTCGGCGCCGGCGGTATCGGGCGCGAGGCCGGCCGGCTCTGCGCCGCGCTTGGCCTGCGGGTCGTCGGCACGCGGCGCGTGGTGGCGCCCGACGAGCCGCTGCCTGCGGGCTTCACCGCGCTCGGGCCCGCTTCCGATCTCGACCGCTTCCTGCCGGAGGCGGATTTTGTCGTCATCTCCTGTCAATGGACGCAAGAGACGACCCGCCTCTTCGACCGACGGCGGTTTGCCGCAATGCGGCAGGGCAGCGTTCTCGTCAATGTCGCCCGCGGCGAGATCATCGACGAGGACGCGCTCGCCGAGGCGTTGGAGCGGGGCCATCTGCGCGGCGCCGCCCTCGATGTCTATGACGGCGAGTTCGAGCACCCGCCGCCGGCGCGCCTCTGGTCTAAATCCAACGTCTTGATCACGCCGCACGTCTCGGGCGGCAGCGACGACGACCGGCATCGCGCGATCGAGCTGTTCTGCGACAACCTGCGCGCCTATCTCGACGGCCGACCGTTGCGCAACGTTATCGACTGGGAGCGCGGCTATTAGGATCCGCTTCAGCTCGCGAACTGCTCCTTGAAGACGCGCTCTTCGAGGTTGGCGTCGCGATCGAACAAGAGGGTCATCGCGATCTCGCGGTCCTCGCGGATCTCGATGCTGACGACGTCGCGCACTTCGGTGAAATCGGCAACCGCGCTGACCGGCCGCTTGTCGGCTTCGAGCGCGACGATCCGGAATGCGCTGATCGGGGTCAAGGCGAGCACGCCGGCGCCGAGCGGGATGATCGGCCCGTGCGCCGAGAGGTTGTAGGCGGTGCTGCCGACCGGCGTCGCCAACAGGATGCCGTCCGCCATCAGCTCGTCAAGGCGCACGACCCCGTCGACCGCGACGCGCAGCTTCGCCGCCTGGCGCGTCTCGCGCAACAGCGACCCGCACCGCTCTTACTATGCCGCTGATGGGGGTGCTTTTCGAGGCGATTGTCTCGATCACCTAAGCAGGTTCCGGTCTTCTCTCGCTGACACAGTGTTCGCGGACCCGCCGTTCAACCTCGGCAAAAACCTACCGGAAACGCGCGAACCGCAGAAATCGGCCGGCCGCATAAGGTGCCGCTCGCGGGCGCGGCAATGACCGTGCCGGCGGCGTTGGGCGGCGACCGCGCCGAGGGTCTCGACCGGCGGCGGGAGCTGACCGGGCGGTCCGGGAGGAAGGCGTTCCCATCGCTTGATGAGCACTACGGTGCCCTATTCCTCGCGTTAGGCGCTCCGCGGCAGGACGCAGCGTCCGCCGGCCCGCGATGTTGGCAACGTCGCCGGCCGTACGCGCCAGGACGCCATGGCCTGCCGCTGGAGTTGAAGGGGTCAAGAGCGGGGGTGCTGACAGCGCTAAGAAAAATTGAAAAATCGTTGACGTGGATCAACGCGGAAGCAAGCTCGTTGCACGAGTAGCGTATCTGCCGTTGACCATGCGGAGATATCGATGGCCATCTCGCGCCGTTACCTACTCCAGCACACCTTCACGCTGGCCGGCGCGGCAGGCGCGTTTTCGTTGCCGCCAGTCGCGAGGGCACAAACCAAAGCGTCGCAAAAGCTGGTTGCCTACCAGAGCACCCCGAAGGAGGGGCACTCCTGTGCAAACTGCCAGTATTTCCAACCACCCAATGGCTGTAAGGTCGTTGAGGGACCAATCAGTCCCGCCGGATGGTGCAGTTTGTGGGCGCAGAAATCGTAAGCGCAACCCCACCGTCCGTGCGTGAGGCTCCTCCGGGCAGTTCGCACCGAGGTGTCGGGCTCAGCTCCACGCAGGGTCCTGAGGGGTGGCGGTCGCAATGCGAACGAGCCGCGATAAGGCCCGCTAAGGCGCAGCGAGCCCTTCACCGGACAGAGTCACCGTGCGCGATCCTTTTACCTGGCATCAATGGGAAGTTTCGTGCATTTTTGATAAATCGCGTTTTCGACGGGCAGTGGGAACGGGAGGTGCCCGAAGGGGAGTCTGCATCCGAGGGAGGATCGAGAAGCGTTCGCGCTGCGCTTGCGTTGCTTTCGCGCGTGACGCTCCTGATGGCAGCGGCGTGTTCCATCCTGGGCGTCAGGCCGGCGCAGGCGCTGCCGCTATATGCCCGACAGACCGGGCAGCAATGCGCTGCCTGCC
This sequence comes from uncultured Alphaproteobacteria bacterium, assembly GCA_963772295.1. Lineage (GTDB taxonomy): Bacteria > Pseudomonadota > Alphaproteobacteria > ATCC43930 > CGMCC-115725 > AP-15. The sequence goes on along the minus strand of CAVYWO010000010.1, from coordinate 401,125 downwards.
ACAACGGTTTTCCCGAGCTGACGCCCTATGGGCGGCTGTTCAAGCTCAACGGCTACACCTTTACCGGTGGACCTCCAAAAAGCTTTCCCGACAGCAGTGTTAACGTCCCGCCGATCTCCATGATGAACATCCCGACCTACACGCATACGGCGCAAGGGGTGCCGGGCGGGGCGGCGCCGGGGTTCGGCTACAACAACAATTGGGCCTACACCGGCAGCCTGTTCTACGGCGGCAAGATCTTTGACCACGTCGGCGCGTTCGTTCAGGGCACCTACGACAACGTCCCGAACGCCATTCACTGGGACAACACCGATGTCCGCTATGCCAATACCGGCCAGTTCGCCGACAAGGAGCTGGTCTATGGCTTGAGCGTCAACAACAATCCGACGGTCGAGGATGTCTGGAACTCGACGCCGGCCTGGGGCTACCCCTATATCGCATCCGAATTGGCACCCGTGCCGGTGGCGCTCACCCTGATCGAAGGTGGGCTTGCCCAGCAGGTGGTCGGCCTCAACCCGTACATCTACTGGAACCGGCTGATTTATGCCGAGGTCGGTGGGTACCGCACGTTGTCGCCGGGGCAGCTGAGCGCCTTGGGGATACCGCCGCCGGGAACCAGTTCGATCGATGGCATCGCGCCGACCTGGCGGTTCGCTATCGAGCCGGCCTGGGGCAACAACACCTGGGAGTTCGGCACCTTCGGCTTGGCCGCTTCGCTGGTGCCACAGCGGATGAGTGGCGCCGGCACCAACCATGTAACGGATTTCGGGTTCGACACGCAGTATGAGTTCCTCGGCGCCCGCGACAGCTTCTCGTTGCAAGCCCGCTACATCACCGAATATCAGAACTTGCCGGCCAGCCAGGCCCTCGGTCTTTCGACGAACTCGCACAATGATCTGCACAGCCTTCTTATCAAGGGCACCTATTACTACAAGCAGACGATCGGATTTACCGTCGATTATTTCAATATCCAGGGCAGCAGCGACCCGCTGGTCTACGGTCCTGTCTCGATAAACAACAGTCCTAATTCCAACGGTTGGACCTTCGAGCTCGACTATATCCCGTTCAACAATATCGGTCCGTCGATCTGGCCATGGTTCAACGTGAAATTCGGCCTCCAATTTGTCCATTACAACAAGTTCGATGGCGCCAGCACAAATTATGACGGGACGGGCAGGAATGCCGCCGCCAACGACACGCTGTTCGCTTTTGCCTGGTTTGCATTTTAAATGCGGCCAAACCGATCGATAGCCCTAAGGGCTCGAACTCGACATCGAGATCGCGTGGCTCGGATGGTCGGGATTCCGCTTGCCGTGCTGTTCCTCGCGGCACTCGTTCTCGCAGCATGCGGCGGCACAAACCAAGCGCCCCAGGCGGCAGGCGAACCTCCGCCCGATATTGCCGGCACTGTGCATGTCTGCTCTTCGTGCCATGGGCCGGGTGGGCACAGCATCTCTTCGACATTCCCCCGGCTCGCCGGGCAGCAAAAAGACTATCTGGTTGCGCAACTCACGGCGTTTCGCGACCAGAAACGCGCCGATCCGCACGCCCAAACCTACATGTGGGGCATGGCGGCGCGCCTGAGCAACCCGATGATTGTGGCGCTGGCGACCTATTACGCCGCGCAGCCGCCCACCCCCGGTACGCCGGACAACTCGTCGGAGGCACAGGCAGGACGCAAGATCTATACCGAGGGTATTCCCGCCCAAGACGTGCCCGCCTGCATGACCTGCCACGGCACGAAGGCGGAAGGAAACAGCGCGTTTCCGCGGCTTGCCGGGCAGCATAGCGCCTATATCGAACGGCAATTGGACGCATTTGCGTCGAACGCGCGCGCCAACGTCATCATGCACCAGAATTCGAAAAACTTGACTCCGGAGCAGATTAGTGAGGTTGCCGCCTATGTTCGGAGCCTTTGAACGCTACTTTTAGCGGTCCAACAGCGACGAGAGCCCAAGCCGCTCGGCTCTGCGGTCGAACCCAAGGTAGGAGGCGAGATCAAGATCCGCGGCATTCAAGTGCAAAAATTCGGCGGTCGGTTAACTAACGTATTGCCGCACTGGTCGGGAGCTGCTGTTCCCGCCGAAAAGGCATTTAGCCAGCGGTTTCCCGAAAGTGTGGGCGACCGACCATGGCCGCTTCAGACCGCGAACTGCTCCCTGAAGACGCGCTCTTCGAGGTTGGCGTCGCGGTCGAACAAGAGGGTCATCGCGATCTCGCGGTCCTCGCGGATCTCGACGCTGACGACGTCGCGCACTTCGGTGAAATCGGCAACCGCGCTGACCGGCCGCTTGTCGGCTTCGAGCGCGTCGATCCGGACCCGCGCCGCGTGGCGCAGCAAGGCGCCGCGCCAGCGGCGCGGCCGGAATGCGCTGATCGGGGTCAAGGCGAGCACGCCGGCGCCGAGCGGGATGATCGGCCCGTGCGCCGAGAGGTTATAGGCGGTGCTGCCGACCGGCGTCGCCAACAGGATGCCGTCCGCCATCAGCTCGTCGAGGCGCACGACCCCGTCGACCGCGACGCGCAGCTTTGCCGCCTGGCGCGTCTCGCGCAACAGCGACACCTCGTTGAAGGCAAGCGCGCGGTGGCGGAGATCGTGATTGTCATGGGCAATCATCTCGAGCGGGTGCAGCAAGACGGGTTGCGACGTCGCCAGACGTTCGACGAGCCCCTCGGGCCGATAAGGGTTCGTCAGAAAGCCGATGCTGCCGCGATGCATGGCGTAGATCGGCACCCGCCGCGGCAGGAAGCGATGCAACGTTTCAAGCAGAAACCCGTCGCCGCCGAGCGGGATGACGATTTCAGCCGCTCCCGGATCGACGCAACGATAAACCGCCTGCAGTTCCGCGAGAGCCTGCTGCGCCGCCTCGGTCTCGGCCGCGACGACCGCGATCTTCGGCGGCGGCCGGGCGGCGCTCACCCGCCGGTGACGCTCATATGGCGGGACACGGCCGGCCGGTTGTGGCGGCGGTCGATGATGAAGTCATGGCCCTTCGGCTTGCGGCCGATCGCCTCGCGGATCGCCGCCAGCAGCGCCTCGTCGCCCTCGGATTGGCGCAACGGCGTGCGCAGATCGGCCGCGTCCTCCTGACCGAGGCACATATAGAGGGTCCCGGTGCAGGTCAGCCGCACGCGATTGCAGCTTTCGCAGAAATTGTGCGTCAAGGGCGTGATAAACCCAAGCCGCCGGCCGGTCTCGCGCACCCGCACATAGCGCGCCGGGCCGCCGGTGCGATAGTCGGTCTCGTCCAACGTCCAGCGCCGCTGCAGCCGGGCGCGCACCAAAGACAGCGGCAGGTACTGGTCGAGACGGCTTTCGCTGCCGATATCGCCCATCGGCATGACCTCGATGATCACCAGGTCGAAGCCCTCTTCGCCGCACCAAGCGACGAGATCGTCGAGCTCGTCGTCGTTGACGCCGCGCAGCGCCACGGTGTTGATCTTGACCGCGAGACCGGCCGCCTTCGCCGCCTTCAGCCCGTCGAGGACCTGATCGAGCCGGCCGCGGCGGGTGATCGCGGCAAATTTCGCCGGGTCGAGGGTGTCGAGCGAGACATTGACGCGGCGCACCCCGCAATCCCGCAATTGGCCCGCATAGTGCGCAAGCTGGCTGCCGTTCGTCGTCAGGGTCAATTCATCGAGCGCACCGGCAGCGAGGTGGCGGCCGAGCGAGCGGAACAGGGTCATGATGCCGCGCCGCACCAGCGGCTCGCCGCCGGTCAGGCGGAGCTTTCTGACGCCGAGCCCGACGAAGGCGCCGCAGACGCGGTCGAGCTCTTCGAGGGTCAACAGCTCGGCCTTGGGCAGAAACGTCATCTCTTCCGCCATGCAATAAACGCAGCGGAAGTCGCAACGGTCGGTGACCGATACGCGTAGGTAGGTGATGGTGCGTCCAAACGGGTCGATCATGCTGGGCTCGCTCGCACCGGATCTCCTCAAGATAGGCGAGCCGGCGACGGTTGTCGCCCCCGATCTGCTTATCGGCTTTGCACGCTAGCCGCGCGGCTCTTCCGGGAACCAATCGCCGAGCACCTGCGCCTCGGTGTACCGCGCCCGCCTGAGGATCTGCGCGTCGACCTCGTCGGTCTCGCCGTGCTCCTCGAGATCGCCGATCGCCAGCTCGATCCCGCGCGCGGTCTCCGCCGCGACCAATGGTCCGAGTTCCCGCTTCAGGCTCGGGCTGTCCTCGAGGCGCCTTCGCGCCTGCATTCGGGCGAGACGAATTGTCCGCCGCCAGCCGGTGCGCGGCGCCGCCGCGGAAGAATATTCAAGCTTAACCAGGTGCTGGATGATTCGCATCAGATGGCTGCGGAGAGCCGATCGTTGCGCAGCGCCCAAGCTTTCGATCTCCTCGGCGAGGTTCTCCCAATCGAGCGCCTGGTTCGAGCCGCCGCGCGCCGCCGCCCGCAGCGCCGCCGCTTGCTGCTCGGCCCACGCCACCGTGTCCTCTTCGTAGAGGGTTTTCAGCGCCGTCATGACCTCTCCCGTCGGCGGCTTATCGTACCAATACCTCGAACCGGCGGAAAGCTGCGGGCCTTGCCGCGGCTTCCGCGGCAACCCATCATCGGGTCATGGAGGAATTCGCCGTCCGCCCATCGCCCGAGGATCCGCGGCTGACCCGCACCGTATCGGGCATCGATCAGGAGGGCAGGCCGGTCGCGACCGCGGTCGTCGTCGAGCGGCCGCTGACCTTGTTCCTGAATCGCCAGGAGGTCGTCACGATGATGACGATCGGCGATCACCCCGACTATCTCGCGGTCGGCTATTTGCTCAATCAGAACATGCTGCGGCCCGATGATCGGATCATTGCGATCGATCATGACGAGGAGCTCGAGACCGTCGTCGTCCGCACCGAGCGCGAGACCGATTTCGAAGACAAGCTGCGCAAGAAGACGCTCACGTCGGGGTGCGCTCAGGGCACCGTCTTCGGCGACCTGATGGAGCAGTTCGATCGCGTCCGGCTCGACCCGAAGGCGGTGCTGCGCACCTCGTGGCTCTATGCGCTGATGCGCAAGATCAACACCGTGCCGAGCCTCTATCTCGCCGCCGGGGCAATCCATGGCTGCGTCTTGTGCGAGGCGGACCGGCCGCTCGTCTATATGGAGGATGTCGGCCGGCACAACGCGATCGACAAGATCGCCGGCTACATGCACCGCCACGGCATCCCGCCGGCCGGCAAGATCTTCTACACGACGGGACGGCTCACCTCGGAGATGGTGATCAAAACCGTGCAGATGGGGATCTCGATCCTGATCTCGCGTTCGGGCTTCACCGCCTGGGGCGTCGACCTTGCCCGCGAGGCCGGGCTGACCCTGGTCGGTCGCGCCAAAGGCAGGCGCTTTGTGGCGCTCAGCGGCAGCGAACGCATCGTCTTCGACGGCGACCCGCGCGCGGTCGCGGAGGAGCCGGCGCGGTTCGTCCGCAAAGCCGCGACCGAGGATCGGGTGTGAAGGTCGCCGGCCTCGTCTTGGCGGGCGGGCGATCGCGGCGCATGGGCGACGACAAGGCGTTGTGCCGGCTTGGCGGGCGAACGCTGCTGGGCCATGTCGTCGAGCGGTTGCGGCCGCAGGTCGCAGCGCTTGTCATCAACGCCAATGGCGACCCGGCGCGGTTCGCCGACTTCGCGCTGCCGGTCGTGGCCGACGGTGTGCCCGATTTCGCCGGACCTCTGGCCGGGGTGCTGGCCGGGCTCGACTGGGCCGCCGCCCACCGCCCTGATTTGACCCACGTCGCGAGCGTGGCGACCGACGCACCGTTTCTGCCAAAGGATCTCGTCAGCCGTCTGGTCGCAGCGCTGGCCGAGGCCGATGCCGATCTCGCCTGCGCCGCCTCCGGCGGCCGCGCTCACCCGGTCTTCGGACTGTGGCCGGTGCGGCTCAAGGAGGACCTCCGCGATGCCCTCGTCGGCGATCGCATCCGCAAGGTCGATTTGTGGACGGCGCGCCATAAGCTCGTGACCGTGCCGTTCGACGACCGGCCGGTCGACCCGTTCTTCAACGCCAACCGCCCGCCGGACCTCGACACTGCGGCGGAGCTCCTTGCCGCTATCGAAACATCTTGATCACGTAGATCGGCGGCGGCACCACGCCTCCCAAGCACGAACCGGAAGCCGCGGCGCGGGTCCGGCGGTTCACGGTAAGCGTGCATTAACGATTGCGTATACGGCTAAGACGTGTCAAGGTCGGCCGATGGCCGGCCGTCTCGACATGCGGGTCCTGGAGCTGTTGATGGCGCGACTGTGCCACGATCTGGCCGGCCCGATTGCCGCCGTCGGCCACGGCACCGAGGTGCTCGCCGAGGACGAGAACCTGACGTGCGAGGCGCTGCGGTTGGTAGCGGAGGCGGCAATCCGGGCCGCCCATCGGCTGCGGTTCTACCGGTTCGCCTACGCCTGTGGCGGCGATCGCGCGGCCGCAATCGGCGCGCCGGCGGAGCTCGCCGTCCACTTCTTCGAGACGACGACGATCTCTTGCGACTACGCGCCAGCGGCTCGGCGGCTGCCGCTGGCGTGGCAAAAGCTCGCCTGCAACCTATTGCTGGTCGGGGCCGATTTGCTGCCGCGCGGCGGCACGCTCGCGGTCGATGCGGGGGCTGGCGGTCTCGTTGTCGATGCCGCCGGCGCGGCGGTTGTCCTGGCGCCGGAAACGACCGCGGCGCTGATGCTGGCGCTGCCGACGGCGGCATTAACGCCTGGCACGGTGCAGGCCTATTTTGCCGGGCTTCTCGCCCGCATGCTCGGCTGCCGGTTGCGCGCCGACAGCGCCGCGGCGGGGGGGATCCGGATCGGCGCTGCCGCCGCGGACTATGCCGCCGCCGACCCCTGATGCGCTTCGGAATTGGCCGGCGCCCATTCGGGCTGCGCCGGGGCCGGAGCAACTGCCGGTTCGAGCGGATCGCGCAGCACGTAGCCGCGCCCCCAGACGGTTTCGATGTAGTGTTTTCCGCCGGTCGCCTGGGCCAGCTTCTTGCGCAGCTTGCAGACAAAAACGTCGATGATCTTGAGTTCCGGCTCGTCCATCCCGCCGTAGAGATGGTTGAGGAACATTTCCTTGGTCAGGGTGGTACCCTTGCGCAGGCTCAGCAGCTCGAGAATGCCGTATTCCTTGCCGGTCAGGTGCAGCGGCCGTTCGTCGACCTCGACAACGCGGGTGTCGAGGTTCACCACGAGCTTTCCGGTTCGAATGACCGAGTTCGGCATGCCCCTTCGAGCGCCGAACGATCGCCTGGATGCGCGCGATCAGCTCGCGTCGATCGAAGGGCTTCGTGAGAAAATCGTCGGCACCGTAGCCCAACCCTTTGATTTTGTGACCGAGTTCGCCGAGGCCCGACAGGATCAATATGGGCGTCCGCACGCGTGCCGCGCGTAACCGGCGCAATACCTCGTAGCCGTCGATATCCGGAAGCATCAGATCGAGCAGAATGATGTCGTAGTCGTAAAGCTTGCCGATCTCCAGCCCGTCCTCCCCGAGATCGGTTGTGTCGCAGATGAAATTCTCCTTTTTCAGCAGCAACTTGATGCTGGCGGTGGTAGACGGGTCATCCTCGACGAGGAGCACGCGCATGGGAGGCCTCCGGGGAAGAGATGCGGCAACTTTGCCGGTCAAGGCGTGGTCAACGGTTACCATAAGTAGTTAACATGCCGTTATCGGCGAGTTAAGTTGCGAGTGTGCAAGACGATGACACAACCAAGGGTAGCTGACCTGTTCATCGCGGGATAGCTAATCCGCCGTCGCTGCAGGCGCCACGGCGAGTGTTGCTGCGGTCTCATGCGGGAAGATTGCCAAGGCGGCCCGAGGCGCACAGCGCTGCGTTCGTCGCGCGGTTCCGGCAACCGGAACGTGACGCAGCCGATCGCTGGAAGCGAGCCGCAAGTTTCCTGTTTGTGCCCACACCGACCGTCGATCGATCCTTTGACATCCCGAATTAGAGGCATGGCAGTCGCGACCTTCCCAACCGAGCAAGACCGTCGCCAGGGATAGCGCACCGCCCGATCTTCAAGTGTGAACCATTTCACGCCGACAAAGTTTCAATTCTCCGCGAGTGCCACCGGCGGCATAACCTACCGCCCGGACCCTGGCTGCACGCTATGGTAGTTTCTTCACAGAGAATGTGACAATCGTGCGAAGCCGAGCCAGGCCCCCGGGCACGACGCGCACAGCTTATTCTTTTCAATCGCTTATGGGGATTGAGCCCGGTTGGATGCGGGGTCGCGGCGGCACCGGCCGGAGGTTTTCGGCGTAAGTTGCAAACAGGGTTATCCACAATATCGCGGGCCGCCTGGGGCCGGTCGACAGCATGATGTATGCAGGGCCGACTGACGGCGGAATGACAGGTACCGGGGCTTGATGTTGACGATCTATCCACTGGCTCAGCCGGCTCGCCGCGCGTCCGCCGGTCACCGCCGAAGGCGCAAATGAGTGGGCCGTCCGTCACCGCGGCCGCAGGCGCATGTGCAGGTGGATCACGCCGAAATCCGCGTAGGGCTGCGAGATCGGCAAGAACCCGAGGCCCTCGTAAAACCGGGCGAGCGACAGCTGGGCGGTCAAGTGGATGGCCCGCCCGGGCCAGCGCTCGCGGCACAGCCGCAGCGCCTCGGTCATCAGCCGGCGGGCCAATCCCAGCCGGCGCAGATCCGCCGCGACCGCGACCCGGCCGATCCGCAGATGCGGCGGCGGCCGCACCCGGAGGCAGCCGCCGAGCCTGCCGTCTCGGCGCAGCAACAGATGCCAGGCCTCCTGATCGAAGCCGTCGAGGTCGGGATAGGGCGAGCGCTGCTCGACGACAAAGATCGCCTGCCGGAACTGCAAAATCTCGTAGAGGCGTTCGGTCGAGAACCCGGCGAAGCGCTGCCATTCGAGCGCGAAGTCCGGCATGCTGCTCATCCGCGGTCGGTCTGCGCCTTCAGCGCCGCCAGTTCGTGGCGCAGCGCCCTCAATTCCTCGAAGCGCGGGGTGACGTCGCGCAGGAAGGCGGCGATGCCGAGCATCGTGCCCATAGCGTCGCGCACCGGCAGGATCGTAAACTCGACCGAGATCCGCTTCCCGTCCTTGCGCATCGCAGGCACCGCCAGAACGTCGCCTGCGCCGTAGCGGCTCGCACCTCCGGCCATCACCCGATAATATCCTTCCCAATGGCGGGCGCGCTGACCCTCCGGCACGATCAGGTCGAGGGTCCGGCCCAGCGCTTCCGCCTCTTCGAAGCCGAAAATCCGTGTCGCCGACGCGTTCCAGAACCGGATCTTACCCGCCGCGTCGGCAAAGACGACGGCATCGGGACACTCGATCGCCAGCCGCTCGACCAAGCCGCCCGGCAATGACTCGTTCATCGCGTTTCCTCCCGTCGCTCACCAGCCAGGGGCGGCGGCGATGCCGGGCGACCCTGAGCACCGCGAACCCACCCGCCAGGACGAGCCCGGCGGCGATCGGCGCCAAGCCGCGTTCGACCGCGCGCTGCGCGGGCGAGCCGCGCCATCGTCCCACAACCGGGCGGCGGCGTAGACGAAGAGCGAGGACGGCACATAGAGCGCCAAGGACGCGGCCATGGCGCCTGGCACACCCGCCACCTTCCAGCCGATCAACGCCCCGAGCATCGTGCCGGGCCCAGGGGCGGCGCGAGAAATGGCGAAGAGGTCGGCAAATTCGCGCGGCGTCGTCCAGCCGTGGACGGTTATCGCCTGATGCGCGATCTCCGCGACGAGAGAGGCGCCGCCGCCAACCGAAAACAACGAGAGCGGCGAGAATACGATCACCAGACTCACAAGAGGGCGCCATCCGTCAGGCATCGCCGCCCGCTTTTGATCGGCGTTGCGCGAGCATTTCGCGGCCGATGCTGAGCGGCGCCAGGAAGAGGACGACCGGCACCATCGGCCAGCGCAGGACGCCGACGGCGATGACAATCACGACCGCGATCGCCAGCGGAGCGGCGCCAGGTGCGGCGCGCGGCATCAGTTTCAGCCCGGTGGCAAAGGTCAGGCCGACGGCGGCGGCACCGATCCCGTCGAGCGCCGCCTGCAATGCCGCAATGCCCTCGATCCGCCGCCAGCCCGCCGCCAGCCCAAGGACGATCAACAGCGGGCCGGACAACAGGCCGACCACGGCTGTCACCGCCCCGGCGGCGCCGCACAGGCGCTGGCCGATCTGGACCGTCAGGCTGACCCCGCTCGACCCCGGCAAGATGCGGCTCAGCGCCAACCCTGGCAGAAACGCCGCGTCGTCGATCCAACGCCGCCGCTCGACGACATCCCGGTAGAGCCAGGCCGCGGTGTTGCCGCCGAAGCTGGTGACGCCGAGCCAGAAGAACGCGCCGAAGATCGCTCTCAATCCGGGCCCGGACGCGGCCTCTCCCGCTGCTTTCGCCAAACTCGTTCCCCCATTGCGCGGGCGCGAGCCTAGCCCGGCGCCGAGGGCATTTCCACCGAAGGGGCGGCGCGCTAGGTTGGGCGGATCATCCTGTCGATCGCGGTCCCGCTCGATGCCCGACACCGTGCCCGATCTCGCGCCTCCCCTGCCGGTGCGGCTCGCCGACTACCGGCCCCCCGATTTTCTGATCGACGCGGTCGACCTCGTCTTCGACCTCGGCGATGCCGAGACGCGGGTCAAATCGCGGCTGCGGCTGCGCCGCAACCCGGTGGCCAACGATCGCGCCGCACCGCTCCGGCTCGACGGCGACATGCTCGAACTCGTCGCGCTGGCGCTCGATGGCGAGGCGCTCGGACAGAACCGCTGGCGCCCGACCCCGGGAGGCGGGCTCGAATTGCCCGATGTCCCAGACCATTTCACCCTCGACCTCGAGACTCGGGTCCGGCCCGAGCGGAACACCGCGCTCAGCGGCCTCTACATGTCGGGCGGCAATTTCTGTACCCAATGCGAGCCCGAGGGCTTCCGCCGGATCACTTATTTCATCGACCGGCCGGATGTGATGGCGCGCTATACGACGACCATCACCGCCGACAAGACCCGCTTCCCGGTCCTCCTGTCGAACGGCAATCCGGCCGGGGCAGGCGAGGCCGGGGACGGCCGGCACTGGGCGAAATGGGTCGATCCGCACCCCAAGCCGTCTTACCTCTTCGCGCTCGTCGCCGGCGATCTCGTCGCTGTTCGCGACAGGTTCACGACGCGCTCGGGCAAGAGCGTGGCACTCGCCATCTGGGTGCGGCGCGGTGACGAGGATAAATGCGGCCATGCAATGGCGTCGTTGAAAAAGGCGATGCGCTGGGACGAAGACGTGTTCGGCCTCGAATACGACCTCGACGTTTTCAATATCGTCGCGGTCAGCGACTTCAATATGGGAGCAATGGAGAACAAAGGCCTCAATGTTTTTAACACGCGTTATGTGTTGGCCAAGCCGGAAACCGCGACCGATACCGACTTCCAGAACATCGAGGCGGTGATCGCTCACGAATATTTCCACAACTGGACCGGCAACCGGGTGACCTGTCGCGACTGGTTTCAGCTGTCGCTGAAGGAAGGGCTGACCGTTTTCCGCGATCAGCAGTTCTCGGCCGATCAAGGGAGCGCGGCGGTGCGCCGGATCGCCGAGGTGCGCACCTTGCGGGCCGCGCAATTTCCCGAGGACGACGGCCCGCTCGCCCACCCGGTGCGGCCGCAGAGCTATCTGCGGATCGACAATTTCTATACCGCGACCGTCTACAACAAGGGCGCCGAACTGGTCCGCATGATCCACACCTTGCTGGGCCCGGGCGGGTTCCGCCGCGGCATGGATCTCTATATCCGCCGCCACGACCACCATGCCGCGACGATCGAGGACTTTGTCGCGGCGATGCAGGATGCGAGCGGGGTCGACCTCGGCCGCTTCCAGCTATGGTACGAGCAGGCCGGGACGCCCGAAATCGCGATTGCCGAGCGCTGGGAGGCAGAGGCCGGCGCCTACGAGCTCGACATCGTGCAGAAGGTGCCGCCGACGCCGGGCCAGCCGGAAAAATCGCCGATGCCGATCCCGCTGTCGATGGGTCTGTTGGCCCCCGATGGCGCCGAGCTGCCGACCCGGCTAGACGGCGAGGCGGAAAGCCGGACCGGGACGCGGATCCTGGTTATCGGCGAAGCCGAGCAACGCTATCGTTTTGTCGATCTCGGGGTGCGGCCGGTGCCGTCCTTGCTGCGCGGCTTTTCGGCGCCGGTCAGATTATCGGGCGTGCCGCTCGAGCGGCTGAAATTCCTCGCGCTCCACGAACCGGAGCCGTTCGCGCGCTGGGAGGCGGGTCAGCAGGCGTCGACCCGCATCCTGCTCGACGGCGTCGCCGCCCATCGGCGCGGCGCCATGCCGCCGCTCGACGCCGACCTCGTCGCGGCGATGCGCCGGACCCTAGCCGATGCCGATCGCGACCCGGCCTTTGCCGCCGAGGCGCTCAGCCTGCCGAGCGAGGCGTTCCTCGCCGACCAGCTCGCAATCGCCGATGTCGATGCGGTCCATGCCGTTCGCGAGGCGGCGCGGAGCGCGATCGGACGGGCCTTGCGGAACGAATTCGCCGCCGCCTACGCAACCTTGGCCGATCGCGGCCGCTATTCGATCGACGCCGTCGCGGTCGGCCGCCGGGCGCTGCGCAACGCCTGCCTCGCCTATCTCACCGCAGCCGAACCGGAGGCGGGGGCGGCGCTTGCCGCGGCGCAGTTCGAGGCCGGCGACAACATGACCGACGTCCTGGCGGCACTCGCGGTGCTTGCCGACCTCGACCGCCCGGAGCGTCCGCCGGCACTCGCCCGTTTCTATGCCGGCTGGGCGCACGACGATCTCGTGGTCGACAAATGGTTTGCCATCCAGGCGCGCTCGGCGTTGCCGGAAACCGCGGCGCGGGTGCGCGAGCTGACCCGCCATCCGGCCTTCTCGCGGCAGAACCCGAACCGGATGCGGGCGCTGATCGGCGCCTTTTCGCAGGGCAACCCGCTGCGCTTTCACGACCCGAGCGGCGCCGGCTATGCGCTGCTCGCCGACGAGGTCATCGCCCTCGACCCGCAGAACCCGACGACGGCGGCGCGTCTCGTCCAGCCGCTCGGGGTCTGGCGCCGCTACGACCCGGCGCGCCAGGCGCTGATGCGCGCGGCCCTCGATCGCATCCTCGCCGCCCCCGGCCTCAGCCCCAACACCTACGAGATGGCGTCGAAGAGCCTCGCCTGAGGCCGAGGCACGAATTTGCAGGCGGCAACGGTGCGTCCGCTTGGTGCGCACGCATTTTATTGATTCCTCGGGGGGCCGAACCAACAACGACCTGCATCGCAGTATTCGCGGGCAGCAACAGTTCGGGGTACAATAGCCCCGCGCGGCGTTGACAAGCGTCGGGGAGGCGAGCGTGGACATCGCGGCGTGGCTCCACGAGCTCGGGATGCAACAGTACGAGCAGGCCTTTCGCGACAACGCGATTGACGCCACAGTATTGACCGACTTAACCGCGGAAGACCTCAAGGATTTGGGCGTAAATCTCGTCGGGCATCGCCGCAAGCTACTTGCGGCGATCGCGGCGTTGCGCAGTGAGGGTGGTCGGCGGCGCCGCGCTGCGGGAAGGGTCCGCCCCGCTGCCGAGCGACGGCAGATCACGGTGATGTTCTGCGATGTCGTCGACTTTACCGGGCTCTCGACCCGCCTCGACCCCGAGGACCTGCGTGAGGTGTTGGGTGCGTACCGGAACTGCGTCGCCGAGACGATCGGCCGTTACGACGGCTTCGTCGCCAGATACATGGGCGATGGCGTATTGGCCTATTTCGGGTATCCGCAAGCCCATGAAGATGATGCCGAGCGCGCGGTGCGCGCAGGCCTGGCTCAGATCGAGGCCATCCGCCATCTGCAAACCTGCGAACGGATAGAAATTCGAATCGGCATTGCTACGGGCTTGGTTGTTGTCGGCGGCCTTCCCGGTACCGGCGCGACAGAAGAATGGGATATCGCTGGCGAGACCCCCAATTTCGCCGCGCGACTGCAGACCCTCGCCGAACCCAACACGGTCGTCATCGACCCGAGAACGCGGCGCCTGCTCGCCAATTTGTTCGAATACCGCGATTTTGGCGCCGTCCCGTTAAAGGGTTTTGCCGGGCCGGTGCGCCCCTATGAGGTGCTCCGACCGAGGGTCACAGAGAGCCGGTTCGAGGCGCTGCATCCAGCCCAACTGACCCCGCTTGTCGGACGCGAGGAGGAAATCGCGCTCCTGGGGCGTCGTTGGGCGCAGGCGAAAGCGGGTTCTGGGCGTGTGGTGCTGATCTCGGCCGAGCCCGGGATCGGGAAATCGCGATTGTCCGAGGCCTTTAGAAACAGTGTAGAGCGCGAGCGGCATGCACGATTGCGCTATTTCTGCTCACCCCATCACCAGGACAGCACCCTGTTCCCGTTCATCGGCCAGCTCGAGCGGGCGGCCGGCTTTGCGCCCGACGACGCGCTGGCGGCGAAGCTCGACAAGCTCGAAGCGCTCCTGGCGCCGAATGCGCCCGCGGAATGCGACGCGGCGTTGTTGGCGGAGCTTTTGTCTCTCCCCTTCGACGATCGTTACCCCGCGCTCGACTTCACGCCGCAGCGAAAGAAGGACGAGACGTTCGCCGCGCTATGGCGGCAGTTCGCTGGCTTGGCGGGGCGGCAACCGGTCCTGATGATCTTCGAGGATCTGCACTGGGCCGACCCCACCTCTCGTGAGCTGCTCGGCCTGTGGGTCGAACATGTTGCGAGAATGCCTGTGCTGCTGCTCGCGACGTTCCGGCCCGAATCCGCGCCGCCGTGGACGGGCCAACCGCATGTCGAAACGTTGCCGCTGCGTCGCCTTGGACGAGAAGAGAGCGGCGAACTGGTGCGCGGGATCATTGGCACTGCCGCAGCACTGTCTAGCGAGATCTTGGCGGAAATCGTCGAGCGCAGTGATGGCGTGCCGCTGTTCATCGAAGAACTGACGAAGGCGGTGGCCGAGGCGTCGATCTCAGGCGCCGATCTCCGGAATACGACGGTCCCATCCATTCCGGCAACCTCTCCGACAGTCCCGCCGACCCTGCATGCTTCCTTGATCGCACGCCTCGATCGGCTCGGCTCTACGGCGAAGGAGGTCTTGCAGCTCGGCGCGGCGATCGGGCGCGATTTCCCCTACGAGTTGCTGGCTGCAGTAGGGGAGCGGGACGATCGGGAATTGGCGGGTACGCTCGGCCGGCTCGTCGATGCCGGGCTGTTGTTCCAACGCGGCGTGCCGCCGCAGGTCACCTACCTGTTCAAGCACGCGCTGGTGCAAGATACCGCCTACGGCATGCTGTTGCGCGGCCCGCGCCGTTCACTGCACGCACGGATCGCCGTTGCGCTCGAAAAGCAGTTTCCCGACGCGGCGCGGACCTGGCCCGAAACCGTGGCGCACCACTTTACCGGAGCCGGTCTCTTCGAGAAGGCGGCTGGATACTGGTGCCGTGCGGGCCGCCAATCCGTGGCAAAATCGGGTTTCACCGAGGCGATCGCTCAGCTGAGGACGGGGCTGCGGGTCATCGCCGACCTGCCGGACACGGGTGAGCGCAAGCAGCAAGAGGTCGAACTCCAGGTAACTCTTATTGGTGTACTGCAGGTGGTCAAAGGATATGCCCATCCCGAGGTAGCCGCGTCGTGCACCCGGGCGCGCCGTTTGATCCTGGAAACGGGGCGCGCGGGTACGCGCACCCATTTTTTTGGTGCTTCGCGCGCTCTGGTCGGCCGACATTGTCGGTGGAAAGCCACGGGCGGCGCTCGACCACGCCAGCGAGTTCTTGTCCCTCGCCCAGTCCCAGGCGGATCCCCGCCTACCGGCTATGGGCCATTGGCTCGTCGGCAGGGTGCTGACCGCAATCGGCGATTATCCGGCGGCGATCTCGCACCTCGAAACTGCGGTGGCATCATACCGGGCCGAGAAGAACTGGATGTTCGACCCAGATATGGGTTTTGCCGATATCGGGGTCATCGCGCTCGCCGTCTGGGGATTGGCACTCTGGCATCGGGGCTGCCCCGATCAGGCACGCCAGGCGGCCGATGAGGCACTGCAGCGGGCTCGACAACTCGGCCACACCCCTACTCTCGCCTATGCGCTTCTCATCATCGGCTTTACCACGATCTCGGCGAGGAAAACCGCCGAAACGGAACAGCTAGCGAATGAGTTGATCACCCTTTCGGACCAACATCGCCTCGCGTTCTTCTCGGGATTTGGCCATATCTTTCAAGGCTGCGCCTTGGCCCAGCGCGGACGAGGTCGAGCCGCGGTGCAGCGGTTCCGCCGCGGTCTGGCGGCAGCGGAGTCGACGGGACGGCGCAGCCCCCATGAACCGGGCTTCCTCGGCTTGTTGGCCGATGCTCTCGCTTTGACCGGTGCGATCGACGAGGGGCTGAAGGTTCTGGCCGAAGCGCTCGGTGTGGCTGAGGCGAGCGGCGCCAGGGGGGCCGATGCCGAGCTGCATCGCTTGCGCGGTGATTTGCTGCGGCGCCTACCATCAGCAGAATTCACCGAGGTCGAGGCCTGTTTCCGCAGGGCGCTTGCGGTCGCGCGCGAGCAAGGCAGCCGGGGGTTCGAGTTGCGCGCCGCCGTCAGTCTCGCCCGCCTGTTGAGCGAATTCGGCCGATGCGCGGAGGCACGCGACATTCTCGCGCCGGTTTTCGACGGGTTCGCTGAAGGCTTCGACATGCCAGATCTTAAGGAGGCGAAAGCGTTGCTCAAGGCACTCCACGCATAGCCGGCGATGCTTTTGCACTCGGAACCCGACGACGGCGGCGCGGCTCGTCCAGCCGCTCGGGGCCTGGCGCCGCTACGACCCGGCGCGCCAGGCGCTTGAGCGCATCCTCGCCGCCGAGGGCCTCAGCCCCAACACCCACGAGATGGCGTCGAAGAGCCTCGCCTGAGGCCCTTAGGGTCAGAGTTCGAGAATTCGTCGCAGGCCGTCCTCGACGGCGCCCACATCCGCCGCCGCAAGCCGCCCTTCGCAGCGGGTCAGACGGCGCTTGTCGACGGCGCGAATCTGATCGCAGACCGCGACCGAGCCCGGCCCGGCAGAAGGCGTTGCCACGACAAGCGGCGGGCGCGGCTGCGGGCCGGTGGACAACGGCACGACGACCACCGTCCGCCGAGCGCGGTTCAGGCCGTCCGCGGTCACGACTATGGCAGGCCTTGTCTTCCTGATCTCACTGCCTTGAACCGGATCGAAATTGACCCGCCAAATCTCTCCGCGATGCACCGGCGCAACCGCCGGCGGCGGATCCGTCATTCCGGCGCCCGCGCGGATGAGCCGGGCGCGAAACCGTCAGCGATCGTGGCCGCTTCCCACTCCGCCATCTCGGCCGCCAGAGCTTCGTCCTGTTCAACCGCGAGAGCCGCCTGGTACAGCGGATCGCTCTCGCTGACCTGATCCGGCGGTAACGCCTGATCGAGAAGCTGCGCGATGAAATTGCTGCGTTGGCGCGGCGCAACGGCTCGCCTCAACCGCCTGACCAGCTCTTCCGGCAACCGCACCAGCAATTGTTGCATCATCGCTGATATCGATATAGATATCTACGCGTCTGATGGAAACACATGATGCGTCGCAAAGCGACGCTCAGGGTGGTCGCAGCAGATTACGCCCGCGTGACTCCCGGGCGGATGGCGGCGCAAATCAGCGAATTCCTTGTCAAATTCCTTGTCAGCGGTGACGAGCCACCGGCCCTCGGCCTGAACGCGACGCCAGAGCACCTCGTCGGAGGCGCCCGGCCAGCCCTGCCCCCACACCGTGACGCTGCTCAGAATGTCCGCGACCTGCCAGGGCAGGTCTTCATCCACCTTGACGCGGACGTTCACTGGCCGACTTGGCGAACGAGCGGGATGAAATCCGCATTGTTCACCGCTTCCGCCGTGAATTTGAGCGCCGCTGTGACGTCGTCTTCGCTGAGCTGCGGCCAGGCCTCGATGATCTCGGCAGCGGTATCGCCGTCGGCGATGCTGCCGACGACGACGCTTACCGGCACGCGGGTCCCTTTGATGCACGGGTCGCCGTCGCGGATCGCGGGGTCGAGGACAACCCTGTCGCGCCGGTTCATGGCAACAGTTCGCGGCGTCAGACGGGGGTGAACATCGGCACCGGCGGGCCGCCGTCGCTCGGCTTGAAGATGAGGCGGACAGCCTGGCCGATGCGGATCCGGTCGAAGTCGCAATCGACGATATTGGTCATGATCGTGGGCCCCTCGGCCAGGGTCACATAGGCGATCGCATAGGGGATCGGGGTGCGGCGCATCACGCTGTAGGTATAGATCGTGGCGTTGCCGGAAGCCTGTTGCAATGCGGTCCGTTCGCTGAAGCAGAACGGACAGAGCGCGCGCGGATAATAGTGGGTCTCACCGCAAGCGTTGCATTTGCCGATCAAGAGCTTGTCGACGGCCGCGGCGTCCCAGAACGCTTTGGTCTCGGGATTGGGTTGCGGCGCTTGGATCTTGCGATCTTGGCTCTGCATCGCGCTCACTCCCGCTCCATGATCAAGGTTGCCGCCCCGTGCCGGGTGGCGAGCGAGCCGCCGGTGCCGTGCGCCAGAGCGAGATCGCAATTGGCC
This sequence comes from uncultured Alphaproteobacteria bacterium, assembly GCA_963772295.1. Classification (GTDB taxonomy): domain Bacteria; phylum Pseudomonadota; class Alphaproteobacteria; order ATCC43930; family CGMCC-115725; genus AP-15. The sequence continues at coordinate 382,622 of CAVYWO010000010.1, read as the reverse complement.
ACCTGGACCTTGGGATGCGCCTCGCCGCGCAGCTGGCGCACCGCCTCGACCACCTTGGTCAGACCGCCCCGGTTTGACGGGTGGTTGTTGCACAAGCCGCCGCCGTCGGTGTTGAACGGCAATTTGCCGGTGCCGGCGATCAGATTGCCGTCGGCGACGAAGCGGCCGCCTCGCCCCTTCTCGCAAAAGCCGAGATCCTCGAGCTGGATCAGGACGGTGATCGTGAAGCTGTCGTAGATCGAGGCGTATTTGATGTCGGCCGGCTTGACCCCCGCTTCGGCGAAGGCCAAGGGCCCCGACCAGACCGCGGCCGAATAGGTGAGATCGAGCCGCCCGCCCATCTGGTGCTTCGGCGCCTCGCCGGCGCCGATCACCCTGACCACGGGCCGTTTCAGGCTCTTTGCCACTTCCGGCCTGGCGACGATGATGGCGCCCCCGCCATCGCTGATCACGCAGCAATCGAGCCGGTGCAGCGGGTCGGCGATGATCGGCGAGTTGACGACGTCCTCGACCGTGACCACCTGGCGCAGCATCGCATTCTCGTTGTGTTGCGCGTGGTGCGAGGCCGCGACCTTGATCCAGGCGAGCTGTTCGCTGGTCGTGCCGTATTGGAACATGTGACGCATCGCGCACATCGCATACATGTTGGCGGTGGCCGGCGCATAGGGGTTCTCGAACGCGGTTTCGGCCGATTGCGTCGCCGCCACGCGCGGCGCGGTGCCGGTCGCCATGCCCTCGGTGCGCGGCCGGCCGGCGAGGGTAATCAGCGCGATCGAGCATTTGCCGAGGGCGATCGCCTCGGCGGCATGGCCGACCTGCAAGATATAGGACGACCCGCCGGTATCGGTCGAATCCCAGTGGCGCAGCTTCAGCCCGAGATAGTCGATCATCGACAGCGCGCCGAGGCCCGGCGTGTCGCCGGCGGCGCAGAAATAGCCGTCGATGTCGCTCTTGCCGAGCCCGGCATCGGCGAGCGCCCCCAAGGCGCACTCGGCATGCAGTTGGAACAGCGACTTGTCGTCGGCCTTGCGCGTCGGGTGCTCGTAGACCCCGACGATATTGGCTTTGCCCTTGATGGTCATCGCCGGCTCTTCTCCCTCTTCGAGGCGAATGGCGCCGGCGCGGATGGGATACTCTGCGCCGGCGCCGGTCAATCCCCCGCCTGCGCTCGCTTGTCCGATCGCCCCGGCAAAGCCTATGCTGCCGGCGAGTGCGACGGCGATTTCGACCGGGGAGTCGGGGCGATGAACAGCGACGCGAGATCCTACATCTATCTGGGCTTGGCGGGGGAGACCGGGGCCGGCCGGGTCGCGCATTCCGGCCTTTACCGCCTCGCTGACGGCGGCGAGGCCTGGGAGGCGCTCGACCACGGGCTGCCCGAGGCGCCCGCCGTGCGCGCCCTGGCGATTCATCCGCAACGGCCCGAGATCGTCTATGCCGGCACGCAAAGCGGGCTCTACCGCAGCGCCGACCGCGGCGAGCACTGGGAAAAGGTCGAAATGCCCGACCACGGCCTGCCGGTTTGGTCGGTGCTGTTCCACCCGCACGATCCCGATACCATCCTTGCCGGTTGCGAGAACTGCGAGATCTACCGCAGCGACGACGCCGGACGGCGCTGGCGGCGGCTGCCGGTCAATGTGCGGTTTCCCGAGGTCACCACCCAGCCCGGCGCCAACCCGGCAAAGCGGGTGTTGAAGATGGATGCCGGCACCGGCGAGCCCGACCTGCTCTATGCCGCGATCGAGGTCGGCGGCACCCTGCGCTCGACGGATGGCGGCCGGCATTGGGAGAATCTGAGCCACGGCCAGTATCTGAACGACGACAACGTCGACATGCACGGCGTCTTGGCGAGCCGTTGGAAGCCCGGCACCGTCTACGCCATCGGTCGAGCCGGCATGTTTTCGAGCGCCGACGGCGGCGACCACTGGCGGCCGGTGCCGCTCGATCCGCTCAACGCCAAGGGCCAGATCTATTGCCGCGACATCCGCGAGGTGCCGGGCAATCCGCGCAAATTGTGGGTGGCGGCGGGCGGCGGATTTCAGAGCACTAACGGCGTGCTGCTGCACAGCCCCGACGGCGGCGAAAGCTGGCACCGGGTCGATATGGGGCTCCAGCCGCCGCACACGATGTTCGTGCTCGCCTTCGACGAGCGCCGGCCGTCATCGATCGCCTGCGCCACCAACGGCGGCGAGGTCTATGACAGCCAGGACGGCGGCGTCAGCTGGACGGCGCTACCGCCGCCGCCGGGCGGCACCCAGGTCTACGCCCTGACGCGCGGCTGAGCGGAGGCGCGCGGTCGGGGATCACCCTCTGCCGCAGCCGCCGAGGACCTGCCGAGCGGCGCCGCGGTCAAACCGCGTTTGCCGAATTAGGCTATTCCGCCTGGCGATCGACGCCTCGACGCAGCCGTTTCACGCGGCTGCGCGCGGCTTTTGTTTCGCGGGAGCGGATACGGGACGCCGCGGTCGGACGCGTCGGCACGCGCGGCTTCGCAGGCGCTGCGGCCCGCCGCACGAGCTCGAGCAGCCTTCGATAGGCGTCCTGCCGATTGCGCTCTTGGGTGCGAAATCTGCGCGCCGTGATCACGATCACACCCTCTTCCGTCATCCGCCGCCCGGCGATGCGGCGCAGTCGCGCCCGCACGCGTTCGTCGAGGCTCAGCGAATGCTCGGCGTCGAAGCGCAGCTGCACGGCGGTCGCGACCTTGTTGACATTTTGTCCGCCCGGCCCGCCGGCGCGGACAAAGCTCTCCTCGATCTCGTTCCAGGCGATGGCAACGGGCTCGGTCGCGGGGATCATGCAGCTCGCTTCAAAGTGGCGGCGCCCTCAGCCTTTGATGCAGACGCCGGGGGCGGCCTCAAGGACAGCAGCGCTGTCCTCGCAGGCGCCGGGCGCCTGCTCGACGACGCCGCGCAGCAGCGGGCTCTTGTGCGGACGGGATTTCAGCGAAGGCTGATCGATACCGCCTCGAGGCCCCTTCGGCCCTCGGCGACGTCCACCTCTACGCGCTGGCCTTCGAACAGGTTGGGGACGCCCGATTGTTGCAAGGTCCCGGCATGCACGAACACCTCCTGGCGCCCGCCGTCGACGGCGATAAACCCGAAGCGTTTGACCGGGCTGTACCACTTCACCGACCCCGTCATCCGGGTCGACTTGCGATCGGCCGCCTGACGCTCGCGCCGATCCGGCTGCGGTTCGGGAGCCGAACCGGCCTTGCCGGTGTCGATTTCGAGGAGTTCGCTGACCTGCGGGCCCTTCAGCCCTTGGCCGATTCGGACCCGCAATGCTGCGCCCGGCTGCCGGGCCGCCGCGTCCTGGCCCGATTGCTCGACAACGCTGGTATGCAGGAACGCGTCGCCGGAGCCGTCGCCGAGCACGACAAAACCAAACCCCTTCTCCGGACTGAACCATTTCACCGTTGCGCCGGTCGGCGGACCCACCGGCAGCTGGCGCCGGGGCAGCGGCGCGCCGTACCGGTCGGGTCGGCCCTGGGCAAAGACCGGTCGTCGAAACCGCGCCGTCGCGGTTCCCGAAAACTTCTCTCGCTCACATTCTGTTGTCCTGGGTTGCTGAAAGCTTGCCCGGCACCCCAAACGGCGCGCCGGAACGGCCGCGGCGGACCGGCGCATCCACCCGCCCGCGGTTAGCCCAAAGCCTTGGTATTCGACGATATAAATAATTCATAAATCAATGGTTGCAAGCCTCGTCGGGGTCACGCGGCTCCAAGGAATGGGTAGCGCTGCAGGTCTTCGCGGCGCCACGGCGAGATCCCGGCGCGGCCGTCGATCGTTTCGATCTGGAGGATCGCATCCGGATCGGTAAAGGCGATACGCCCCGGTGCGCCCGCCGCCTCGAGCGCGTCGAGTAAGGCGTCGTCGAGAAACCGCTCTTCCTTGGGGGTCGACAATATCCCTTTGAACCCGCGCCGGTGGAGCCGCACGTGAAAGCTCCTGCCGGCGAGCATCGGCGCCCAAAGCAGGGCGATGTCGCGGGCTTTCGCTTCGAACTCATCGGCGCTGGCGAAGACAAAGGTTCGCTGCGCCGGCATCACGTGCGAGAGGACGTTGTGGATCCCGGGCCTGGCCGCGGCGGCCTCCCCGATCTCCGCGAGGAAGCCTTCAGGATCATCGGCGCGCATCGCCACGACGTGGAAATGACCGGTGCGGCGCACTTCGCCCCAGCGACGCAGAAACTTGCGCGCCTCCCGGAACCTCGCCTCGCGGATCGTCACGACGACGTTCCATTCGGCGGCGCCAGCGGCGGTCTCGGCCATCGTCTCCCCTATGAAGGCTTCTTCGCAGCCCCGTCCGGCGCTGCCGGCGCGGTCGGCTGCGACGCCCGGGCCAGCATATCGGTCACCTCGGCATCGCTCATTTGGTGGAAATCGCGGTAGTAGAACCCGATCGCGCCAAGCATCGAGGGCGTGTCGAGGCAGACCGCCTCGTCGGCCTCTCGGCCGAGATCCGCAAGCGTCTCGGGAGGCGCTATCGGCACCGCCAGAACCAGATGCGCCGGGGCGCGCCGCCGCGCCGCGCGCAACGCCACCCGCATCGTCGCGCCGGTGGCGATGCCGTCATCGACGACGATCGCGGTTCGGTCTTTGATGTCGAGCGGTGGGCGCCCGGCGCAGTAAATGCTGCGCCGGCGCTCGATCTCCTCGAGCTGACGCGCCGTCTCTTCCTCGACATAGCGCGCCGGCAGAGGTAATTCTTGCGCCAGCGCAACGTCGATGAAGGTCTCCGCCTCGGGGCCGTCGCTGACCGCCCCGAGCGCCAGCTCGGGCTGCCACGGCACCCCGATCTTGCGCACGAGAACGATGTCGAGCGGCGCCTCGAGCGCCCGCGCGATCTCGAACCCGACCGCGACGCCGCCGCGCGGCAACGCCAGCACAATCGGGCGCCGGTCCCGCAGATGCGCCAATTTGCCGGCGAGCCGGCGGCCGGCATCGGCGCGGTCCGTGAACTTCATGGCGGAGCCTCGGTGAGATGTGCCAAGAACCAGTCGCGCGCGTGCTCGACCACCGCATCGAGCGCGCCCGGCTCCTCGAAGAGATGCGTCGCGCCGGGAACGACCGAGAGCCGCTTTGTGCAGCGCAATTCGTCGAGAGCCGCGCGATTGAGGCCAAGCACAACATCGTCGTCACCACCGACGATCAAGAGGGTGGGGGCGGTGACCGCTGCCAATGCCCGCCCGGCGAGGTCCGGGCGGCCGCCGCGCGACACGACCGCCGCGACCCGCATGCCTTCGGCCGCCGCGGCGACGAGCGCCCCGGCGGCACCGGTGCTCGCGCCGAAATAGCCGATCGCGAGGCCGGCGGTTTCCGGGTCCTGCCGAACCCAGGCGGTCGCCGTCAGCAAGCGCTCCGACAAGAGCGCGATATCGAAGACATTGCGCCGGTCGATCTCCTCATCGATCGTCAACAGATCGAACAGCGGCGTTGCCAGAGCGCTGTCGCGCAACCGCTGCGCGACGAAGGCGTTGCGTGGGCTGAGCCGGCCGCTGCCGCTGCCGTGCGCGAACAGCACGATGCCCTTTGCCGCAGCCGGCACGCCGAGGATGCCGTCGGGCCCGACCGGCGGCATCCGGATGGTGCGGATCGGCACCCGCGACGGTTTGCGATCCATGATCCCCTCCCGCAGAGGGAACGGCAAGGCCGCGAGCATCAAACGGCCTTGATTTAGGTCAAGCCGCGCATCGCCACGGCGAGGCTCCGCGAGACACCTCGACACCGCTCTTCCGCCATTGGCCAGCCTGCCCACTTCGGCGCCTTCGCTGATCGACACGGCGAGGATTAGACCGTCGCGATCGCATTGGCCGGCGAGCCGACCGCACCCGGCAGGCGCAGCGGCGGCGCAGTCAAGAGGAAACGCGAGCGGCCGTTGGCGCGCAGCCAATCGGCGAGTTCGGAAAGCCACCAGATCTCGCCGAGATAGACGCCAAGCTTGAACAGGCAGTGCGCGTGCAGCGGCAAGGAAGCGCATCGATCCTCGCCTTCGCAGGGCCGCGACGGCGAGGCCTCGACCGCCCGGTTGTCGGAAATCAGCGCCACCGCGCCCGACCGGGTGATCCAGTTGAGGATGCGCTCGTCGCGGCCGTCGAGCGCGGCACAGGGGTTGGCCTGCAGCACCTGGGCGTCCGGGTGCTTGTTCATGCCGAGGATCACCCGGTCGTAGCCGGTGCGGAAGCAGACGAGGTCGCCCTCCTCGACCGCAACCTTGTCGTCGGCCATGATCCGCATCAGCGCGTCATAGCCGACAAGAGTGCCGGCGCGGCCGAAATGGGCTTCGAGGTCGATCATCACGCCGCGGCCCTGGATCGGGTGCGCCGCCATGTTGTCGACCGAGAGCGCCTTGGCGCCGACATGCTCGCCGCGCTCGATCGCCTGGCCGCCGCGGTAATCGATCGGGCCAATGATGTGCTCGCCGGCGCGGTAGCCATTGTAGAAGACGATCTCGGGGGTGCCGTCGCCGTCGGCGTCGAACAATTGCCCGACATGGGCGAGGCTGTCCCACTGCGTCGAATATTGCAGGGTCATCTCGACGATGTCGTCGCAGATCACGTCGACGAGGCGCGGATCCTCGCGGGCCAGCGGATAGGCGATGTAGGGCATGCCCTGGCGCTTGTTGGCGCTGAGCCGCGGCGGGTGGCGGCGCGGGTTGACGACGTTGCCGCCTGGATAGTCGAGGGGCAGGCTGAGGCAGAAAGTCCGGCCTTCCCTGACCTCGGCGACCCCCTGCTTGACCTTGTCGGGGGTCAGGAGGTTGAGCCGACCGAGCTCGTCGTCCGGCCCCCAATCACCCCAGGTCGAGCCCGGCGGGCGGCGCTTCCAGCGCGGATTTTCAAGCATTTGTTTGATCTCCGTTCGCGCGATCAGCGCTCACGCCACCTTCACCAACTTCTGCAGGCTCCTCAGCCCGGCCGGGAAGCCCTCGCCCGGATAGCGATTGCCCCAATGGGTGAACGACACCTCGCCGACATAAATGTCGCCGCGGGAATCGACCGCGAGCCCGTGCGGCGAGACGAACCGGCCGGGCTCGAGCCCCTCGGGGCCGCGGCCGAGCCGCGCCAGAAGCTCACCTTTGTCGGTGTAGATGCTGACCCGCGGCCCGATATTCGGCAAGTCGTAATTGACGCCCATGCCGCCGCCGATCTCGCCGATGTAGAAATGCGGGTGCCGGCGTCCGCTTTCCATATACAGCCCCGACGGGCGATGCATGTTGTTCCACTGCGTCTCATATTTGCCGTTACCGTCGAAGACCTGCACCCGGTGGTTCTCACGGTCGGCGACATAGACCCAGCCGTCGGGATCGCAGCAGATGTTATGTGGAATGTTGAACTGGCCGGGATCGGTGCCAGGCTCGCCCCAGGACAACAGCGGCTTGCCGTCGGGCGAAAATTTATGGACCCGCGCGTTGCCGTAGCCGTCGGACACGTAGATCTCGCCCTTTGGCGACAGTGCCGTGTGGGTGCAGCGGTGGAACGGTTCGCCGCTCATATAGGGGGCGGGTTTGCCGGGGATGCCGATTTCGAGCAACACCTTGCCGTCGAGCGCGCAGTTGCGCACGAAATGACCGCCGTCGTCGGTCAGCCAGATCGTGTCGTCGGGCCCCATATGCAGGCCATGGGCGCGCGGATATTGCCCTTCGCCCCAGGATCGGAGGAAATTGCCGGCGCGGTCAAAGACGCAGACCGGATGGGCGCCGCGGCTGAAGGCATAGACGTTGTCGTGTCGGTCGACGCCGACAGCGGCGACATCGGCGTTGAATTCATAACCGGGCGGCAATTTCGCCCAATCCCCGACGACCTCGTAGCGAAAGCCGTCGGTTCCGAGAATGACGGGCATGGCGCGTTTTCCTCCATCGTTCGGGTTGGATTATAGGGCCGCCGGACGCCGGCTCAATCCACCGCCGGCGGGCCAAGAAGTTTTCGGTTTTCGCCGATCGCTGATCACGCGGCAGCCGCAATTCGTGAGAGTTTCTTAACCCCAAGCAGCTAGTCGTGCTCAGCGCCGCCCCGGCATCGGAAGGAGCACGGCCTGACGAGCCGATCCTGTTGCGCGTCGTATCTCCTCGTCGCGCTCATGGCGCTGGCGCCGGCCGCGCAGGCCGCCGGACGCAGCGCGAAGGCGCCGGTGCCGCCGGCATGCGCCGGCAATCCGTGGATCGATGTGCGCTGCTATGGCGCCGCCGGCAACGACAGCACCGATGATACCGCGGCGATCGCAGACGCGATGCGTGCCGCACTTGCCGGCGACCTGCCGCTGTTCCTGTCGCCCGGGACGTACAAGCTGACGCGCCCGTTGGTCATCGATTATGCGGCACGGGCCAGTACCGGGTTTCGCCTGATCTCGTTCGGCGCCATCCTCGATGGCCGCAGTATCGCCCATGGGCCGGTGCTCGAGGTGGCCTGCTCCGGCGGCACCCGGGCCGCGCCGAAGGGATGCTTCTATTTCAAGGAGGAAGGGACGCTGTTTGTCGATGCCGATACCGACGCCTACGCCGTCGTCATCGGGCGGATTGACTTCGCCGACGCCCAGAACGCGACCAAGATCGACCATCTGATCGTCAACAACGCCAGTTCGAGCGCGCGGGCGGGCGGGTTGCAGCTCAACTATGTGTTGAACTCCGAGATCTTTGCGGTTTCCGACTCGGCCGGCGGTGCGGCCGGCATCGCCCTCGAGCAGACCCAGATTTCGCGGCTCGGCGGCGCCGGTTCGGCGAGCGCGCCCGGCGGTGCGGCCCTGCTGATCGAGAACGGCTACAGTTTTGCCAACACGATCGAGGCGATGGACCTCGAAGTGGCGCCGAGGTGTCTGGTGATCACCTCGCCGCGAGCGGCCCACAACACCTTCGTGTCGCCCTACATGGCTTGCCCGACCGGGGTCGACGCGACGGCGGGCAATGCCACCGAACTCGTCAATCCGCTGTTCGCCGGCAGCGTCAAGCGCAACTTCGCGGCCGCGGTCGGGGTAGGCACGCTTCCCTAGGACGCGGCACGCGCGGCGGTTTGACAGATCGGAGGCGGGCGCCCAAATCTTAGCCGCCAGACGGCCGGATGGCCGCTCTCCGCCCGTAGCGGAGAGAGGAAAGTCCGGGCTCCACGGAGGTGCGGTGCCGGGTAACGCCCGGCGGGGGCGACCCCAGGGAAAGTGCCACAGAAAGTACACCGCCAAGCCTGTGCCGGCGTACCGGACGGGCGGCAAGGGTGAAACGGTGCGGTAAGAGCGCACCGCGCCGCCGGCAACGGCGGCGGCACGGCAAACCCCACCGGGAGCAAGACCAAGTAGGAGCGGCAGGCACCGGGGAGCAATCCCCGAGATGCCGGGCGGACCTTCGCGCCGCCGCTCGGGTCGGTCGCACGAGGCGCCCGGCGACGGGCGTCCCAGAGGAATGGCCATCCCCAGCCACGGCGGCAACGCGGTGGGCGGGACAGAACCCGGCTTACGCGCCGTCTGGCGCCGCCGCGTCGGCGGTGGAGGATTCGGCGGATCGAACGGGGATAAGTAAACTTTGTCGGGGACAACCGAGTGGATAATCGAATTGGCGATTGTCGGTAATGGCGCACCGGTTATCGTCGCCGGCGCCGCGGTCGGCGCCGTCGGGCTTGCCGAGGTGACCGGTCGGAGGAGCGGGACCAATTGGGGGGTGCGAGCCTCCACCGCAGGCAATGGGGAGACGGGCGACCGGCGCTGGTCGCCCGTTCCCACCCGGCCCCCCTGGCGATGTCACGCACCGGCCCGTCCGTTTCCAATTCCGCGACATTCTTCTCGTGACCAGACCGGCCCGGTTCGCCCATCGCGCGGTTCGGTGCACGAAGGTCATGGCAAAAAGAAGCAAATCCGCTCAGAACCGAACCGGTCACAGTATCGCTCAATCCTCGAGCCATCTGGTACCTCGACCGCCTGGTCGAACTTGGAGTCTACCGCAACAATCGAACCGCGGCGGCGCGGATCGTTATTTACGACCACTGCAATCTCCTGATCGCGGAAGGAAGGCTGAACCTGCCGCCGTCGGCGGAGATCGAGGCGCCGTCCGGCCGTTCTTCGGCCCCGGCGGCGGCGCGATGAAGGTTGGTTTCGGGCAAAACCCGTTGCGGTCGAGGGGAGTTGAGCGGCTAGATGATGTGTCTGGCGCTGATCAATTTTCATATTTTATAAATCTGAAGTTTTATTGCAATTGGGTGTTGACACCCATGTGCAACCAGGCTAAACCACATAAACCCATGGACGGATCTGCCGAGAGGGGGGAACCTCGGTGGCATCCATCGGGCGCCCCTTGCCGAGAGTCTATGGGCGAGCGTTGGGGGAAGAAGTGGCGCTGTTCATGTCCACTTACGTGAACAAGGTCGACCGCAAGGGGCGAGTTTCGGTGCCGGCGACCTTTCGCGCCCAGCTGATCGGATCGAGTTTTCCGGGAATTGCCGCTTATCCGCTGCTCGGCGAGGATGTCCTCGAAGCGGCCGGGATCGACCGCATGCAGGCCATCTCGGCGGCGAGCGACGACCCCGAGCAGCCCGAGGAGCAGCGGCAGCTCTATCGCTTCATTCTCAGCCACGCGCAGTTGCTGCCGTTCGATCCGGAGGGCCGCATCCTGCTGCCCGAGCGGTTTGTCGCCTACGCTCATATCACCGAGAGCGCCGCCTTTGTCGGGCGCGGCCCGACCTTCCAGATCTGGGAGCCGGATCGTCACGCCGCGGACGACGCCCGTTGGGAAGAACGCATGCTCCGGCAGAGCGTCAAGATGGGGCCGCTCGAGGGCGGCGCGGCCGGGCGTCGAGGATGAATCGGCAGCGGCCGGGACGACCGCGAGCGCAAGCTGCGCCCCCGCCGGCGGCGGCCCATCACGGTTGCCCCGCCGCTCATGTTCCGGTTCTCGTCGATGCGGTGGTGGCGGCACTGGCGCCGCGCGACGACGCGCTTTACGTCGACGCGACCTTTGGCGGCGGCGGCCACAGCCGGGCGTTGCTGGGCAGCGCGCACTGTCGGGTCCTGGCGATCGACCGCGACCCCGACGCGGTACGCCGCGGGCGCGATTTGGCACAGGGCTATGGCGGACGGCTGAGGGTCGTCGAAGGGCGCTTCGGCGAGATGGTCCAACTGCTGGGCCCGGACATCGCCGCGCCGATCGCCGGCATCGCGTTCGACCTCGGGCTGTCGTCGATCCAGCTCGACACCCCGGCCCGCGGCTTCTCGTTCCGGGTTGACGGACCGCTCGACATGCGGATGAGCAGCGCCGGATCGGACGCGGCGGAGCTGGTGGCCGCCCTGTCCGAAGCGGAGCTTTGCGACCTGATCGACGCCTTTGGCGAGGAGCGCTTCGCCCGTCGCATCGCGCGCGCGATTGTCGCGGCGCGGCGCCGGGCGCCGATCCGCAGCACCCACCAGCTCGCCGCGATCGTGCGCGCCGCGGTGCCGAGGCCGGAGCCCAGTCTCGATCCGGCGACGCGGACCTTTCAAGCGCTCCGCATCGCCGTCAACGACGAGCTTGGCGAGCTCGATCGCGGGCTGGCCGCGGCCGAGCAGTTGCTGATGCCGGGCGGCCGCCTCGCCGTCGTCTCGTTTCATTCGCTCGAGGATCGCAAGGTCAAGGATTTCTTGCGTAAGCGCAGCGCGACGGCGCCGCGCCGCTCGCGCCACGAACCGGGGCCGATCGCCCCGCCCTCGCCGAGCTTTGAGTTGCTGCATCGGCGGGCGATCACGCCGGGCGCCGCCGAACTCGCCCAAAACCCGCGTGCGCGATCGGCCCGATTGCGCGCGGCGAGGCGGACGGCCGCCCCGGCTTGGGCTGCCGCTCACTGCCGGCAGCGTTGTGGGAGACACCCGGGATGATCAGGCTGGCCTCGGTGTTTTGGCTCATTCTCGTGTCGGCGACCGCGCTTGCCACCTTTGCCGTCAAATACGAAGTCCAGGCGCTCGACGTCCGGCTCGCCGAGGCCAGAAAGGCGACCGCTGCGGAGAGCCGAGAGCTGCGCGTCCTCGACGCCGAGTGGGCCTATCTCAATCGGCCGGAGACCCTCGCCGCAATGAACCAGCGCTTTCTGTCGCTGGCGCCGATCACCCGAAAGCAGCTGCAAACCGCGGCCGACGAAATCCCGATGCGGCCGGCTCCGGCGGCACCATCGCCGGCGGCGCCACCGGCGCCACCATCGCCGACGGCGCCACCATCGCCAGCGGCGCCACCGCCGCCACTCGACACGGGGTCCGGGCCGGGCAGAGCCGCCGCTCCATCACCTCCGGGAGAGCCGTCGCCGGTCGTTGCGGCATCGCTCGAGCGGCCTGCGGCGCCGGATAAGCCGGCGACCGCGTCGCCGCGGGCCGGACCGTTGCCGCTCAAGGCGACCGCCCCGCCGGGTCCGCCGCCCGCGCGGTTCGGATCGGTCGACAGCGGCTCGCTCGACCGGCTGATCGCCCGCATCGTCGCGGCCCGGTGATGGTGGCACTTCCACAATTTGACGACAACCCGTGCCGGCCCCGGCATTTCAGGCCGCCGCCTTGTGTTCCGGTGATCCCGGATGGTCCGGCAAAGAAGGCTATCGACGGGCGCCATTCCCGCCTGTTCGCCGCCGGCCTCCTGTTCGCCGCCGCCTTTCTCGTGGTCGGGTTGCGGCTTGCGGAGGTCACGTTGTGGCCGGCGGGAACCGCGTTGCCGCGGGCCGTCCGCGCCCCGGCGGCGGCGGCCCCGGCGCGCGCCGATATCTTCGATCGCAACGGCAAATTGCTGGCGGCGACTCTCGACACCCCCTCGCTCTACGCCGATCCGACGCAGGTTCTCGACGCCGCCGATGTCGCGCAGAAGCTGGTGACCGTGATGCCGGCGCTCAACCGGGCCGAGGTGTTCGCCAAGCTCAGTTCACACAAGCGCTTTGTCTGGCTGAAGCGGCATTTGACCCCGCCGGAGCAATACGCCGTCAACCGGCTAGGGATCCCTGGGCTGCAGTTCGCGCGCGAGACCCGCCGCGTTTATCCCTATGGCGACCTCGTCGCCCATGCCGTCGGCTATGTCGGGATCGACAGCGAGGGGCTCGGCGGGATCGAGCGCGGCCTCGACGCCACCCTTTTGGGGCAAAGTGCGCCGCTGCAGCTCTCGATCGATATTCGCATGCAATACATCCTGCACGAGGAATTGCGGCGGGTCGTCGACGACTTCACGGCCAAGGGCGGCGCCGGTCTGATCATGGACATCAACAGCGGCGAGATCCTGGCGCTGGAGTCGCTGCCGGATTTCGACCCGAACCACCCCGATGCGCCCGACCCCGACCATCCGAATCTGTCGGTGGCCGAACGGATGTTCGACCGCGTCACCCAGGGCGATTACGAGATCGGCTCGGTCTTCAAGATCTTCACCACGGCGATGGGGCTCGATTCGGGTGCCACGACGATGACCGGGGTGTTCGACGCGACCTATCCGATCCATATTGGCCGCTTCACGATCTCCGATTACCACCCCAAGCGTCGCCGGCTAAGGGTGCCCGAAATTTTGATGTATTCGTCGAATATCGGCGAGGCCAAGATTGCGCTGGCCGTTGGCGCCACGCGCCAGCAGGAATATCTGCGGCGGTTCGGACTGCTGACCTCGCCGGCGATCGAAATCAAGGAGGTCGGCAAGCCGCACTTCCCGGCAAAATGGCGCGAGGTCAACGTCATGACCATCGGCTTTGGCCACGGCATTTCCGAGACGCCGCTGCAGGTCGCCACCGCGGCGGCGGCGCTCGTCAATGGCGGGGTCCTGCACCAGGCGACACTGCTGAAGCTGCGGCCGGGCGAAGCCCCGCCCGGCCGGCAGGTGATTTCACCCGAGACATCGGCGCAGATGCGCCAGCTCTTCCGGCTCGTCGTCCAATACGGGACCGGCGAGATGGTCGACGCGCCGGGCTATGTCGTCGGCGGCAAGACCGGCACCGCCGACAAGGTCGTCGGCGCGCATTACGCCGACCAAAAGCTGCTGTCGAGCTTCGTCGGGGCGTTTCCGATGACCGCCCCGAAATATCTGGTGCTGGTCATGGTCGACGAGCCGCATCCCAACAAGTGGAGCCACGGCTATGCCACCGCCGGCTGGACCGCCGCCCCCGCCGTCGGCCGGGTCATCGTGCGCATCGCCCCGCTGCTCGGCGTGCCGCCGATCGACGAATCCTCGCCGGAAGTCGCTCGTGCGCTGATGCCCGAGAGCCTGACAGGCAAGCGGATTGCATCTTACTGAGCTCCTCAGCGCGACCGCGGTCGCGACGCTGCCGCCGCTCGACCCCGAGATCGCCGGCCTCACCGCCGATTCGCGCCGGGTCCGGCCGGGCTATCTTTTTGCCGCCCTGCCCGGGACCCAGCTTGACGGGCGGGGCTTCGCCGCCGAGGCGGTTGCCCGCGGCGCGGTTGCGATCCTGACCGATCGGGTCGATGCCCTCGGGCTGTCGCCGGCGAAGCGCGAGCGCGTCGCCGTTGTCGTCGATGCCAACCCGCATCGCTGTCTCTCGCTTCTCGCGGCGCGATTCTGCGGCCGGCCGCCGCACACCGTGGCCGCGGTCACCGGCACCAACGGCAAGACCTCGGTCGTCGAGTTTTTGCGCCAGCTATGGACGGCGCAGGGCCTGCCAGCGGCGAGCCTCGGCACGCTCGGGCTCGTAACATCCCGCGATCGCCGCCCCGGCGTCATGACGACACCCGACCCGGTGGCGCTGCACCATATTCTTGCCTCTCTCGCGCAGAGCGGCATCGAGCACGCGGCCCTCGAGGCGTCGAGCCACGGGCTTGCGCAATATCGGCTCGACGGTCTGTCGATCGCCGCCGCGGCCTTCACCAACCTCACTCGAGATCATCTCGACTATCACGGCGACATGAGGCGTTACCGGGCGGCCAAGGAACGCCTCTTCGGCGAGCTCTTGGCGCCGGGCGGCACCGCGGTCATCAACGCTGACAGCGCTGAATTTCCTCGACTTCGGGCCCTGTGCCGGGAGCAGGGATCGCCAATTCTCGGCTATGGCAGCGACCCGGCCGCCGATCTCCGGCTGATTCGCCGCCGGCCGCGCGCCGGCGGCCAGACCGTCCTCCTCGACATTTTTGCCGAGCGGCACGAGCTGATCCTGCCGCTCGCCGGCGAATTTCAGGCGATGAACGCGCTCGCGGCCTTCGGGCTGGCGCTCGCGACCGGCTCTCCGGCCGCGGCGCTGCTCGACGGGCTCGGCCGATTGACGGGACCGCCCGGCCGGTTGCAATTCGTCGCCGAGCATCGCGCCGGCGGCGCGATCGTCGTCGATTACGCCCATACCCCCGACGCGCTCGCTACCGTGCTCGCTGCTTTGCGCCCGCATACCGAGGGTAGACTGGCTGTGCTGTTCGGCTGTGGCGGCGATCGCGATCCCGGCAAGCGCGCGCTGATGGGTTTGGCGGCCGCCGGCGCCGCCGACCGGATCTATGTCACCGACGACAATCCGCGCAGCGAGGCGCCGGCGGCGATCCGTAGCGCCATCCTCGCCGGGGCACCGGGCGCAATCGAGATTGGCGATCGTCGGCGCGCAATCGAGACGGCTGTCGCCGGGCTCGGCCCGGGCGACCTGCTGGTGATTGCCGGCAAGGGACACGAGACCGGCCAGATCGTCGGCGACCGCACCCTCCCCTTCGACGATGCCGCAGTCGTCCGCGACATTGTCGCGCGGTTGGAATTGTGGCGGCTCTGCCGATGACGCCGCTGTGGACCGCCGCCGATGCGGTGGCCGCGTGCGGCGGCCGGAATAGGGCGCAGTGGCTGGCCTCCGGGGTGTCGATCGACAGCCGTACGGTGGCCGCCGGCGACCTCTTTGTCGCGTTGCGCGGCCCGCGTTTCGACGGCCATGATTTTGTCGGCGCGGCGCTCGAAAAGGGTGCCGCCGCGGCGGTGGTGGACCGCGAGATCGCAGGCTTGCCGGCGGCGGCGCCCCTGCTGCGCGTCGAGGACACCTTGGTTGCGCTGAACGCGCTCGGGGCCGCGGCACGCGCCCGCAGCCGTGCCCGGATCGTCGCCGTTACCGGCAGCGTCGGCAAAACCGGAACCAAAGAGGCGCTGCGGCTGGCGCTCTCCGCCAGCGGGCCGACCTTCGCCTCAGGCGGCAGCCTCAACAATCACTGGGGCGTGCCGCTCTCGCTCGCCGGCCTGCCGCCCGAGGCCGTGTACGGGGTCTTCGAACTCGGAATGAACCATCCCGGCGAGATCGCCGGCCTCGCCCGGCTGGTGCGCCCGCATGTCGCCCTGATCACCACGGTCGCGCCGGTTCATCTTGGCTTTTTCGCCTCGGTCGAGGCGATCGCCGATGCCAAGGCCGAGATCTTTTCCGGGCTGGAACCGGGCGGCATCGCCGTGCTCAACCGCGACAATCGGCATTACTCCCGCCTCGCCGCCGCAGCGCTGCGCGCAGGTGCAGTCGAAGTGATCGGCTTCGGGACCGATCCCGAAGCCGCGGTCAGGCTCGCCCGCTTCCGGCTCGATCCCGAAGGCAGCAGGTTCGCGGTCGAGTGCCGCGGAACCACGTTGTGCTGCCGCTTGCCGGTTGCCGGCCGGCATTGGGTTTCTAACGCACTTGCCGTTCTCGCCGCGACCGTCGCGGTCGGCGCGAGTCTCGGCCGCGCCGCGGCGGCGCTGGCGCGGTTCGAGGCATTGCCCGGACGCGGTCGGCGTTGTCGGCTCGCCTGGCGCGGCGGCACCCTGACATTGATCGACGAGAGCTACAACGCAAGCCCGCCGGCGATGGCCGCCGCGCTGGCGGTGCTGGGGGCCGCGGAGCCCGCCGCCGGCGGGCGGCGAATTGCGGTGCTTGGCGACATGCTCGAACTCGGCGCGGCGACCGAGGACCTCCATCGCGCACTGGCCCAGCCTTTGGCGGCGGCAAGGGTAGATCGGGTGTTCCTCGTCGGCACGGCAATGGCCGCACTCTCCGAGGTGTTGCCGGAGCCGCTGCGGGCCGGGCTGTGGCGCTGCCCCGACGCGGCAATCCCGACGCTATTCGAATTTCTTCGACCGGGCGATGTCGTCATGGTCAAGGGTTCGCACGCCGCCCGTGTCGACCGCATCGTCGAGCGGTTGCGCTCGCCGCCCCGGAATTGACCCATGCTCTATCCGCTGCTGTTTCCTCTGGCACCCTGGTTCGAAGGCTTCAACCTGTTCCGCTACATCACTTTTCGCTCGGGCGGCGCCTGCGTCACCGCGCTCACGATCAGTTTTCTCTGCGGCCCGCGGATCATCGCCTGGCTGCGCGCACAGCAGACGAATGGCCAGCCGATTCGCCCGGACGGGCCGGAAGGGCACCTGATCCGCAAGCGAGGGACGCCGACCATGGGCGGCTTTCTGATCCTGTTGGCGCTCACCGTCTCGACCTTGCTGTGGGCCAATCTGACCAACCGCTTCATTTGGATCGTGTTGCTCATAACCGTCGGCTTCGGGCTGATCGGGTTTTGCGACGACTATCGCAAGGTCTTCCGAAACTCGCATCGCGGCTTGCCGGGGCGGATCAAGCTGCTGCTCGAAATCGCGCTTGCCGCCGCGGCCTGTCTCGTGCTCTCCCACCTGACGCCGGCACCCCTGGCCAACGCGTTGGCGGTGCCGTTTTTCAAGAATGTGCTGTTGGCACTGGGCTGGTGGTTCGTGCCGTTTTCCGTCCTGGTGATCGTCGGCGCCTCCAACGCGGTCAACCTGACCGACGGTCTCGACGGTCTGGCGATCGTGCCGGCGATGATCGCCGCCGGCTGCTTTGCTCTGATCGCCTATCTCGTCGGCAACGCCGCTTTTGCCAACTACCTGCAGCTTCATCACATTCCGGGCGCCGGCGAGCTTGCGGTATTCTGCGGCGCCATGGTCGGGGCGAGCCTCGGCTTTCTCTGGTTTAACGCGCCGCCGGCAATGGTCTTTATGGGCGACACCGGCTCGCTGTCGATCGGCGGCGCCCTCGGCGTGATCAGCGTCATCACCAAGCACGAGCTGGTGCTGGCGATTGTCGGCGGCCTGTTCGTCTTGGAAGCGGTCTCGGTGATCGTTCAGGTCGCCAGTTTCAAGGTGACCGGCCGGCGCGTCTTCCGGATGGCGCCGCTGCACCATCATTTCGAACAAAAGGGCTGGGAGGAGCCAACCATTGTCATTCGCTTCTGGATCATCGCCTGGATCCTGGCGATCGCCGGTCTGGCCACGCTGAAGCTGCAATAGCGCGCTATGACCCGGTGTCAACTCATAGTGGTAGTGGTTTGGCTCAATGAACCTCGCTATATTTGCTCATCGCCGGCGTTCGAGCACCGGCGGTGGACCGGCGGCAAGGAGCCCGCGGCTTGAGGTTTGCCCGCATCGATCAGAGCCCGATCGCGCGATGGTGGTGGACCGTCGATCGCTTGAGCCTCGTGGCGCTCGGCGGGCTGATCGCCTTCGGCGTCGTTTTGAGCCTCGCGGCAAGCCCCGCCGTGGCCGAGCGCCTGGGCTATGACGAGCTGCACTTCTTTCGTCGCCACGTCGCCGCGCTGCCATTTGCGGTCGGCTTGCTCTTTATCGTCTCGCTGCAGCCGCCGCGGACGGTGCGCCGGCTGGCCGTCATCGGCTTTGTCGTGTCGCTGGCGATGCTGGCGCTCACCTTTGTCGTCGGCATCGAGATCAAGGGGGCGCGGCGTTGGATCGAACTTCCGGGGCTGGCCTTGCAGCCGTCGGAATTCGTCAAGCCGACCTTTGCCGTGGTCGCCGCCTGGCTGTTTGCTTCGCAAAAGCTCAACCCCGGGTTTCCCGGCAACCTGCTTTCCGCCGCGCTGCTCCTCGCCATCCTCGGGATGCTGGTCAAGCAGCCGGACATCGGCATGGCCGTCGTCGTCGCGCTTGTCTGGTTCGCCCAATTCTACATGGCGGGTTTGCGGATTTATTGGGTGGTTCTGGGCAGCATCGCCGGGCTCGCAGGACTGGCCGGCGCCTATTTCTGGCTGCCGCACGTCAGACTGCGAGTCCAAGAGTTCATCAACCCGGCCGCCGGCGACAGTTATCAGGTAAACCGTTCCCTCGAAGCCTTCGCCAACGGCGGCTTATGGGGCCGCGGTCCGGGCGAAGGTACGGCCAAATACCATCTGCCCGATGCCCACGCCGATTTCGTTTTCGCCGTCGCCGGCGAAGAATTCGGGCTCGCCGTCTGCCTCGCCGTGGTCGGTTTGTTCGGCTTCCTCGTGCTGCGCGGCTTTGCCCGGCTATCGCAGGAAGGCGACCTGTTCGTGCTGCTCGCCGGTACCGGCCTGTTCGTTCAGTTCGGGCTTCAGGCCCTCATCAACATCGCCTCGAGCTTGCAGCTGATCCCGACCAAAGGGATGACCCTGCCGTTTTTATCCTATGGCGGATCCTCGATGCTGGCGCTGGCGTTCGCGATGGGGATGGCGCTGGCCCTCACCCGCCGGCGACTGGCGGGAGCCATGCTCTGATGAGGCCCTTCGTGCTCGCCGCCGGCGGCACCGGCGGCCATCGCATCCCGGCCGAGGCCCTCGCCGGCGAACTGATCGCCCGAGGCCGGGTGGTGCATCTATTGAGCGACGCGCGGGCCGACGCCTTCGCCGGTCCCCTCGCAGGACTCCAAATTCATCGGGTGCGCGCCGGCCGGTTCGGCGGCGGACCAATCGGCAACGCCAGGGCGTTGGTTGAGCTGGCCGCCGGCGCGGTGCACGCGGGCCGACTGCTCGGCCGGCTGTCGCCGGCCGGCGTCATTGGCTTCGGCGGCTACCCCTCGGTACCACCGATGCTCGCCGCCGCCTGTCTCGGATTGCCGACGTTGATCCACGAGCAAAATGCCGTGCTCGGCCGGGCCAATCGCCTGCTGGCGTCCCGCATGCGATCTATCGCCACCGGCTTTCCGTCGATTGACGGGATGCGCCCGACCGATCGCGCCCGGGCGACCTACACCGGAAACCCGGTACGACCGGCAGTGCTCGCCGCGGCCGAGGCCGGGTATCGCCCACCCGCTTCGCGCGGCCCGGTCGAGCTCCTGGTCCTGGGCGGCAGCCAAGGCGCGCGAATTTTCAGCGAGCTCGTCCCGCCGGCGCTGGCGCAGTTGCCGGCGCCGCTGCGGACGGCACTGCGAGTGAGCCATCAAGCCCGCGCCGAAGACCTCCCGGCCGCCGCCCGGCGCTATGCCGAAGCCGGCGTCGCCGCCGAGCTTGACAGCTTCTTCGTCGACGTGCCGCACCGGCTGGGGCGAGCCCATCTGGTGATCTGCCGGGCCGGCGCCTCGACCGTGGCCGAACTCGCGGCGGTTGGCCGTCCGGCGCTGCTCGTTCCCTACCCCCATGCCGCCGACGACCATCAGACGGCGAACGCGCGGGCCTTCGCCGAGGCCGGCGGCGGATGGGCCATGGCGCAAGCGGATCTCGACCCGGTCGCGCTCGCCGGCTGCCTCGGGCGGCTCCTCGCCGACGGCGCCAGGCTGACCGAAGCGGCGCAGCGGGCATTGCGGTTCGGCCGTCGCGATGCGGCCCGTCGGCTGGCACTGCTCGCGCTGGCGCTGGAACCGGGCCACATCGGGCAGGAACGCGCGGCATGAGAGCGCTGCCGGCGACGATCGGGCCGCTCCATTTTGTCGGAATCGGCGGCATCGGCATGAGCGGCATCGCCGAGGTCCTGCACAATCTCGGCTATCGGGTTCAGGGCAGCGACCTCGCCCACAGCGCCAATGTCGGCCGGCTCGTCGAGCTGGGGATACCGGTTGCGCTCGGTCATGACGCCGCCAATCTCGGAACCGCCGAGGTGGTCGTGGTCTCGTCGGCGGTCAAGCCCGACAATCCGGAGGTGACGGCGGCGCGTTCTCGCCGGCTGCCGGTCGTCCGACGCGCCGAAATGCTGGCCGAGCTAATGCGGCTTAAATGGTCGGTTGCGGTCGGCGGCACCCACGGCAAGACGACGACGACGTCGATGATCGGGGCGTTGCTCGAAGCGGCCCAGCTCGATCCCACCGTGATCAACGGCGGCATCGTCAACGCCTACGGCACCAACACCCGGCTCGGGGCCGGCGATTGGATGGTGGTCGAAGCCGATGAAAGCGACGGCACCTTCACCCGGCTGCCGGCAACGGTCGCGGTCGTCACCAACATCGATCCGGAGCACCTCGATTTCTACGGCAGCTCCGAGAGGCTGCACCAAGCCTTCGAGGCGTTTGCCGGAAATATCCCGTTTTACGGCTTTGCCGCGATGTGCATCGACCATCCGGTCGTGCGCGGGATAATCCCGAAATTGTCCGACCGCCGCGTCCTGACCTACGGCATGAGCCCGCAGGCCGACATCCGCGCCGTCGATCTGCGGCTTGGTCGCACCGGCGCCCGTTACGATATCGTCATCTCGGACGGGCTGGCGGAGCGCGGGCGCACGATTGCCGACCTGTTCCTGCCGATGTTTGGTCGGCACAACGTGCAGAATTCGCTGGCGGCGGCGGCGGTCGCCGAAGCGCTCGGTCTCGGCGACGAGGCGCTGCGCACGGCACTCGGCAATTTCAAGGGCGTCAGGCGTCGATTTACCAAAACCGGCGAGTGGAACGGGGTGACTGTGATCGACGATTACGGCCATCATCCGGTCGAGATTGCGGCGGTCCTGCAGGCGGCGCGCGCGATCGCCGCGGGTCAGGTGATCGCCGTCGTCCAGCCGCATCGCTACACCCGCCTGCGCGACCTTTTCGATGGGTTCTGCACCTGCTTCACCGATGCCGATATCGTGCTGGTCGCGGATGTCTACGCGGCGGGCGAGGCGGTGATCGACGGCGTCAATCGCGATGCGCTGGTCAGGGGGATGATCGAAAGCGGCCATCGCCAGGTCCATGCCGTCACCGAACCGGAACAACTCGCGGTGTTGATCGGCGAGCTGGCGCGACCGGGCGACATGGTCGTCTGTCTCGGCGCCGGCTCGATCACCCATTGGGCCAATAGCCTGCCGGACGAATTGGCGCGACGCCGGCCGCGGAGTCTTGGCTGATGGCATCGCCGATGGCAGCGCTGGCCGTGGTGCGCGGCCGGCTGACGCCGAGCGCGCCGGTCGGCCGGCAGACCTGGCTCGGCGCCGGCGGTCGGGCCGAGATGTTGTTCGAGCCGGCCGATTGCGAAGATCTCGCCGCATTTCTCGCCGCACTCGCTCCGGAAATTCCGGTAACGGTGCTCGGCGGCGGCGCCAATCTTCTGGTGCGCGACGGCGGGATCCCCGGCGTCACGATCCGCCTTGGCCGCAGCTTTGCCGGCATTGTCGTCGGGCCCGAAACGATTTGCGTCGGCGCCGGGGCGCCCGATCTGCGCGTCGCATGGGCCGCGGCCGAGGCGGGGCTCGCCGGGCTCGAATTTCTGTCGGGGATCCCCGGCACGATCGGCGGCGGTCTGCGGATGAATGCCGGCGCCTATGGCCGCGAGATCAAGGATGTCCTGATTTCGGCGACGGCGCTCGACCGCGGCGGCGCGCTCCGGGAGATCGATCGCACGGCGATGCGGCTTTCCTACCGAGATTGCGCGGTCGCTCCGGATTGGATCTTCGTTGCCGCCCGATTGCGCGCGGCTGCCGACGAGCGGGCGGCAGTCGTCAAGCGCATGGCGGCGATCCGCGCGGCGCGCGCGGCGAGCCAGCCGCTGCGCGCGCGCACCGGCGGGTCGACCTTTGCCAACCCGCCGGGCGATGCGGCGTGGCGGCTCGTCGATGCGGCCGGGTGTCGCGCTCTCGTCCGGGGCGGTGCGATGGTCTCGCCAAAGCATGCCAATTTTCTGATCAACACCGGCGGCGCTACCGCCGCCGATCTCGAAGGCCTTGGCGAAGAGGTGCGGCAGCGGGTCTTGGCGATGAGCGGGATCCTGCTCGAATGGGAAATTCGGCGCGTCGGCCGCCCGCTGCCGATCGCCGGCCCCGGCGGTCGAGAGGCTTGGGGGCGGTGAGCAAGAGCGTCGCGGTGCTGATGGGCGGCTGGTCCGCCGAGCGCGAGGTTTCGCTGTCGAGCGGGCGGGAATGCGCCAAGGCTCTCCGGGAACGCGGCTATCGGGTGCGGGCTGCCGATGTCGGGCGCGACTTGCCGGCGCTGCTGCGCGCCCTCGAGCCGCGTCCGGACGTCGTCTTCAACGCCCTGCACGGAAAGGGCGGCGAGGATGGAACGGTGCAGGGCGTGCTCGAAATGCTGCGCATCCCCTACACCCATTCGGGCGTGCTCGCTTCGGCGCTGGCGATGCACAAACCGACCGCGAAGATGATCTTCCGCGCTGCCGGGTTACCGGTCGCGGACGGTTTTGTCGCTCGCCGCGAAGAGCTCGCCAAGGCGGATCCGCTGCCGCCGCCATTTGTTGTCAAGCCGACGGATCAGGGGTCGAGCGTCGGGGTTCGCATCGTCCGCTGCGGCGACAATTCGTGGCGCGAAGACGTTAAGGCGTGGCGCTTCGGCCCCGAATTGCTGGTCGAACGCTACATCCCCGGGCGCGAGCTGACGGTGGCGATCCTCGGCGATCGCGCGCTCGGCGCCTGCGAAATCGAGCCCCGCGGCAGCTTCTACGACTATGAGGCCAAATATGCGGCGGGCGGCTCGGTTCACCGCACCCCGGCGCCGATCCCGCCGCGGGCATATGAAGCCGCGCTCGACATCGCCCTGCGCGCCCATCGGGCGCTCGGCTGTCGCGGCGTCAGCCGGGCCGATTTCCGCTATGACGACAGCCGCGCGGACGCTCGGCTCTATCTCCTGGAAGTCAACACCCAGCCCGGGATGACGCCGACGTCGCTGGTCCCCGACATCGCACGCCATGCCGGGATCGGTTTCGAGGCGTTGGTCGCCTGGCTCGTGGAGAACGCGACATGCGACGGGTGAGCGGCGCCCCGCGGCGCCGGCCGCGCCGCGGGGCGGCCGTGGCACGGGTCTATCGCGTCGTCGGCTGGCTCGCCGTTGCCGCGCTCGCTGCCGGCGGCGCCGCCGGCGCGGTCCGGTCGGGCTTTTGGCCGCCGGTACAGGCGATCAGGCAACAGGCCGAGGCCTGGCTAATCGACCGGTCGGCGGCGCTCGGTCTGCGCGTTGCCGATATTCGCGTCGAGGGCCGCGGCACGACCGACCGGGCGACAATCCTCAGCGCACTCGGCGCCGGCTTCGGCACGCCAATCCTCGCGGTCGACCCGGTGCGCGCCGAAAAGCGGCTCGAGGCCCTGCCGTGGGTCAGCGCGGCGGTGATCGAACGGCATCTGCCCGATACCCTTTATGTCCGCCTGGTCGAACGCACGCCGCTGGCGTTGTGGCAGCATGACGGCAAACTGCAGCTGATCGACAAGGCGGGCGCGATCATTCCGGTGACCCGGCTCGACCGGTTTGCCAAGCTGACGCTCGTCGTCGGCGCCGACGCCGCCAGCCACGCCGCGGAGCTGCGGGCGATGCTGGCGAAAGAACCGGATCTCGATACCCGCGTCACCGCGGCGGTCCGGGTCGGCGGCCGCCGCTGGAATTTGCGGATCGACGGCAAGATCGACATTCTCCTCCCGGCCGAGGACCCGGAGGGGGCGATCGCGGCCCTCGCTCGCCTCGAGCGGTCAAGCGCGATCCTCGATCGCGATGTGCAGGCGGTCGATATGCGGCTGCCGGACCGCCTCGTGGTGCGGGTCTCGCCGCCGGCGGCAAGGGAAGCGGCACCGGCGCCCGGCAAGGGCCGCCAGCCGGCACGGAACATATGACGGCGACGGCGCCGGCCCGCGCCCAGGCCCAAGGGCCGGCCGCAGCGACCACGGCCGACGACAAGGCGCGGCCGCGGCGGGCGCCGATTCGCCCGCGCGGCAGCACGATCGCGGCGCTCGACATCGGCACCACCAAGGTCTGCTGTCTGATCGCCCAAGTCGAGGCCGACACGCCGTGGGTCCGCGGCATTGGTCACCAAATCTCTCGCGGCGTGCGCGGCGGGCTGATCGTCGATCTCGAAGCTGCCGGCGCTTCGGTCGTCAATGCGGTTCATGCCGCCGAACAGATGGCTGGCGAGACGATCGAGCGGGTCGTCGTCAATCTGTCGGGCGGTTTTTCCGCCTCGCGCATCATCAAGGCCGAGATCGGGGTCGCCGGGCGTGAAATCGGCGATGCCGAGCTGCAGCGGGTGCTCGATCAAGGTTACCTGCTGCGCGAGCCCGGCGACCGCCAGATCATCCATTCGGTTCCGGTCGGGTTCTCGATCGACGACAGTCGCGGCATCCGCGACCCGCGCGGCATGTTCGGCGAGCGGCTGGGCGTCAACATGAACGTGGTGACCGCACACGCCGCCGGCGTGCGCAATCACAGCGCGGCGATCGGCCGCGCGCATCTCGCCGTCGACGCGCTCGTCGTCAGTCCGTACGCCGCCGGTCTTTCATGCCTCGTCGAAGACGAGATCGAACTCGGCGTCACCGTTATCGACATGGGCGGCGGTACCACGACGATCGGCGTGTTCTTCGATGGAAATCTGATTTTCGCCGATTCCATTCCGGTTGGCGGCGGGCACGTGACCAACGACATCGCCCGCGGCCTGTCGACCGCGGTCGCCCATGCCGAGCGCATGAAGACGCTGTTTGGCGGCGCCATCTCCGCCAGCACCGACGAGCGCGAAACGATCGCCGTGCCGCAGATCGGTGAAGAAGACGAGGGCCACGTCAACCACGTACCGAAATCGCTGTTGGTCGGGATCATCGCCCCGCGCATCGAGGAGACCTTCGAACTGGTGCGCGACCGCCTCGAAGCGAGCGGCTTCGACAAGATCGCCGGCCGGCGCGTGGTACTGACGGGCGGTGCCTGTCAACTGCAGGGCGCGCGCGAGTTCGCCGCCCTGATCCTCGACAAGCAGGTGCGAATTGGCCGGCCGCTGCGGGTCACGGGGCTTGCCGAAGCGACCGCCGGATCGGCCTTCTCGACGACCGTCGGGCTCTTGCATTTCGCGCTGTCGGAGCGCGCGGAGGGGACCCGCTTGGGCCGCGGTCGCAGCCGAAGGGCGAATTGGCTGTTCGGGCGCGTCGGCCATTGGCTGCGCGAGAACATTTGAAGATGAATTGCAGCTTGGTTGCCGACCTCGCTATCCGAATTGCCCAAAAACGGCTAGATCGAGATCAAGCCAAACGAGGGGGAAGCCCGGTGCCCGCCGGGCATGACGCGGCCCAGCCGCTGAGGAGGGACAATCACATGATCAATCTCGGCATCCCGAGGGACGAGCAGGAGATGAAGCCGCGGATCACCGTGGTCGGGGTCGGCGGCGCCGGCGGCAACGCCGTCAACAACATGATCCGTTCCAACCTGGTGGGGTGTGAATTTGTCGTCTGCAATACCGATGCCCAGGCGCTCCAGCAATCGGCGGCGCCGCGCAAAATACAACTGGGCATCGGCGTCACCCGCGGGCTCGGCGCCGGGTCGCGCCCCGATGTCGGCCGCGCCGCCGCGGAAGAGGCGCTCGACGAGATCCTCGAGGCCATGAACGGTTCCAACATGGTGTTCATCACCGCCGGAATGGGCGGCGGCACCGGTACGGGCGGCGCCCCGGTGATCGCCCGGATCGCCCGCGAATTGGGAATCCTGACGGTCGGTGTGGTGACCAAGCCGTTTCACTTCGAGGGAACCAATCGCATGCGCGTTGCCGACAGCGGCATCGAGGAGCTGCAAAAATTCGTCGACACCCTGATCATCATTCCCAATCAGAATTTGTTTCGCGTCGCCAATGAGCGCACCACCTTCGCCGATGCCTTCAAGATGGCCGACGATGTGCTGCATTCCGGGGTGCGCGGCGTCACCGACCTGATGGTCATGCCGGGGCTGATCAACCTCGATTTCGCCGATATCCGCACCGTCATGAGCGAGATGGGCAAGGCGATGATGGGCACCGGCGAGGCCGAAGGCGACCGCCGGTCGATCGACGCCGCCGAGGCAGCAATCTCGAACCCGCTCCTGGAAGACGTTTCGATGAAGGGAGCAAAAGGCATCCTGATCAACATCACCGGCGGATCGGATATGACCTTGTTCGAGGTCGACGAGGCTGCCAACCGGATTCGCGAAGAGGTCGATCCCGACGCCAACATCATCTTCGGCTCCACCTTTGACGAGAACCTGTCGGGCCGGATGCGGATCTCGGTGGTCGCCACCGGCATCGACGCGGAGGCGCTCGCCCGGGCGCGTCCTGCGATCAGTCTGGTCAGCAGCCACGATGTCCCGGCGGCGGTGCGCGATACCGCGGCGGCGGCCTACACGCAGCCGATACTGACGCATAACGCGGCCGCAGCGGCCGATCCCGGACGCATCGCGCGCCCCGAGGCATGGCACGCCGACGGCGGCAACAACGCCCTGACCCAGGCGGCCGAGGCGGCCGAGACCGCGGCCTTGCGCAGCGGCGCCTTCGTCGCGCCGCGGCCGGCCGACGCCGGGGCCGCCCGCTCGATCCCGCTGTCGCAGCCGGCGGTACCTCCGGCTCCCGCCGCACCGGAACCGGCGCCAAAGCCGAAGGGGCGGATGCCAAGCTTGATCGAGCGCGTCACCGGCGTTGGCCGCGCCCGGACCGTGCCGCCGCCGGCGGAGCGGCCGGTGCACCAGCCGGCCGGACCCGCCGGCAAGCCGGTGCAGCCTCGCCTCGCCGCGCTCGAGCCCGATGACCGGCCGGGTTCGAGCAGGGAAGAAGAACTTCTCGATATTCCCGCCTTCCTGCGACGCCAGGCCAACTGAAAGCTGGGGCCTCCTGGTTTGCCGTTGGCGGCGCGCCGCAACCTGCCCGCGAAGCCGCGACATCTCTTCTAAGTAATTGCTTTGCAAAGCCTTCTGGCATCGCCGCCGCAACAATCGGCAACAAAGAGTGATTTGAGGCGATCCCGGGCCAGCGCTAGTTCTTCCGCGAATTGGGGGCAACGATTCGAGAAGGCGGTTGCATGTCGGGGGATCTTGCAACAGTGCTGCAACGGACGATCAAGACGGCGGTCGGCTGTCGCGGCGTCGGTCTTCACTCGGGTCGGCGGATCGAGATGACCTTGGCGCCGACGGCGCCGGGGTCGGGAATCGTGTTTCGCCGCCGCGACGTCGGCGCAGAGATTTGGGCGAGCTGGGCGAATGTGATCGAATTGTCGCTCTGCACCGTGTTGTCGAACCCGGCGGGCGACACGGTCGGCACGGTCGAGCACCTGATGGCGGCGCTTGCCGGCACCGAGATCGACAATGTGGCGGTCGAGCTCGACGGGCCCGAAGTACCGATCATGGACGGCAGTGCCGCACCCTTTGTCGACCTGATCGAGCGCGCCGGCGTCGTCGCCCAGGATGGGGTGCGGCTGGCGATCAAGGTGCTCAAGCCGATCGTGTTGCGCGACGGCGTCGCAACCGCGGCGCTGTTCCCGTCCGCCGGCTTTTCGATGAGCTTCCGGATCGATTTCGACAATCCGCTGATCCGCCGCCAGGAAATTCGTCTTGCTTTCGATCGCGGCACTTTCAAGGAGGAGCTCAGCCGAGCGCGCACCTTCGGCCTCATCGACGACGTCGATCGCCTGCGCGCCGCCGGTCTGGCGCGCGGCGGCTCGCTCGACAACGCGATCGTGGTCAGCGGCAGCCACGTGCTGAACCGCGGCGGCTTGCGCTACGGCGATGAATTCGTCCGGCACAAGCTGGTCGACGCCCTTGGCGATCTCTATCTGGCGGAGGCGCCGATCGTCGGACACTTCCGCGGGGTTCGCTCCGGCCATGCTCTGACCAGGCGCGTCCTCGGCGCGTTATTTGCCGACGACCAGGCCTGGTGCCGGGGGCCGTTCCAGTGGCTGGGCCAGGCCAACGGGCGCGAATGGCGCGGCGAACCGCGCCGCGCCTGCGCTTAACGCCGACGCCTTGGGCGGTCTTCCGTGTTATTCTCGCGCCGAGGCATTTGGGAACGGGCGATGCGGCGAAGGTTGGTGCTTTCCCGGCTCGGCGTCGTCGCGCTGGTTTCGGTGCTGGCCGCCTGCGCCGGCGACAAGAAGGACGCTTATATCGAAAAGCCGGTCGACGACGTGTACAATCAGGCGATGGACCAAATGGTCGAAAAGCACTACGGCCAGGCGGCGAAAACCTTCGAGGCGGTCGAAAGCGAGCATCCCTATTCGGTATGGGCGACCAAGAGCCAGTTGATGTCGGCCTATGCCTATTTCGAAAACGCCGATTACGGGCAGGCGATCATCGAAGCCGACCGGTTCATCCAGCTCCATCCCGGCAATCACAACGTCGCCTACGCCTATTATTTGAAGGCGATATCCTATTACGTGCAGATCGTCGACGTCGGCCGCGACCAAAAGATCACCGAACAGGCGTTGAAGGCCCTCGAAGACGTCGTTCATCGTTTCCCCGGCACCAAATACGCCCGCGACGCCAAGCTCAAGCTCGATTTCACCCGCGACCACCTCGCCGGCAAGGAGATGGAAATCGGTCGCTACTATCTGAAGCGGGGCCAATACCTGGCGGCGATGAACCGCTTCAAGCGCGTGGTCGACGACTACCAGTCGACGACGCATGTTCCCGAGGCGCTCGAGCGCCTGATCGAATGCGACCTGGCGCTCGGTCTCACCAACGAGGCCAAGCGCAACGCTGCGGTCCTTGGATACAACTATCCGGGGAGCAAGTGGTATGAGGACGGCTACGAGCTGATGACCAAGAGCGGCAATCTTGGCGCCAAGACCCGAGGGGTGCTCGGCAGCATGTTCTGAGCGCTCTCCCGACCCGCCAGAGCATTTTCCGATCGGCTCGACCCGCGCGTCGGCGGGTGGCCCCTCACCCTCCTCCCCGGACTTGATCCGGGGATCCGCGGGTCCCTCCCTCTCCCCGCGGGCCGGGGTGAGGGGCTCACCGCGATGCAATTTGATCGGAAACCGCACTAGGGCGTGTCGTCAATTAGCAACGCAGGCTCACATATATCAACGCTTTGGCCGGGCTCGGCCCGTGGGCCTTCAGCCCACGGACTTGATCCGTGGGCATCCACGAGAAACGGCACAGGCCTTCGCGGGCTCCCGTCTTGCCCGGCCCAAGGCCGGGCAAGACGGTAATCGGATGTAATCGGAACGGGGCGTCCGCTCAATGGACGACAGGGCCTAAGCGTCTCGCAACATTAAAAATTGTTAATTACGACCGAGCCGCAGGCTGGGCTATTCCCTCGCCGTCGGCGTCGATCGGAGTGTCCCCTGATGGTGCGGCGGCTTATCGCGGTCCGGTTTCTGATCCTGGCGGCCGGTTTCCCATTGCTGGCCGCGAGTGCGATAGCGGCCGACAAGCCGGCGGCCGATGCCTCATCAATCACCGGCCTCTATTTGACGACGCAATACCCGGCACTGACCGTCCGCGTCGGCGAAACCGCGACCATCGACATGGCGTTGCGCAACTACCGCCTGCCGCCGCAGCAGCTGGCGCTCTCGGTCCCCGAGGCGGCAGCCGGCTGGAAAGCGGCGATCCTCGGCGGCGGCCAGCCGGTCGGTTCGGCGATCGTGACGCCCGACAGCGAGGAACGGCTGCAATTGCGCCTCGAGCCGGCGGCAAACGCGGGGCCTGGCGAATACCGCTTCGTCGTCGAGGCGCGCGGCGGGGCGAGCGACCTCAAGCAGCCGATCGACCTCAAGCTGCCGATCGACTTGACCGTCGGCAAGGAGCTGCCGGCGAAGCTGAAGCTCAGCACCAGCCTGCCGGCGCTGCGCGGCACCGCGACCTCCTCGTTCAAGTTCACGGTGACGGCGGCTAACGACAGCGGCCGCAACGCCACGATCGATCTGAGCGCGACGGCGCCGAAGAATTTTCAGGTGACCTTTACCGAAGCCTTCGGCAGCCAGCAGGTCAGCAGCCTGCCGATCGAGGCCGGCAAGACCAAGGATATCGACGCCACCGTCGCCCTGCCGCGCGACACGCCAGCGGGCGATTACCGGCTCGTCCTGCATGCCAAGAGCGAAGCCGCCGCGGCCGAGCTGCCGCTCGCCATCGGCGTCGTCGGCCAGCCGCGGCTGTCGCTTTCCGGCGAGGGCGGCCGGTTGAGCGCCAACGCCTATGCCGGCCAAGCGAGCCCGCTGACCATCGTCCTGCACAACGACGGCACCGAGGCGGCGCGCGGGATCACCCTCGCGGCAACCGCACCTGAGGACTGGAAGACGAGTTTCGCGCCAAAGGAACTTGCCGAACTCGCGGCCGGCAAGTCGCGATCGGTGCAGCTGACCTTGACCCCGTCGCCGCGCGCCATCGCCGGCGACTATCAGGCGACGGTCAGCGCCGATTCGGGGGACGGCCAGTCGGCGTCGGAGAATTTCCGGATCACCGTGCTGACCCCGACCCTATGGGGCATGGTCGGGATCGCGGTCATCGCCATCGCCCTTTTGGTCGTCGTGTTTTCGGTCGCGCGCTTCGGCCGGCGCTGAGGAGGGCGGCATGGCCGGCGCCGTCGTGATCGGCACCGAGGGGTTGACGAAGCGCTATGGTGCGACGGTCGCGGTCGACCATATCGATCTCGCAGTCCGTGCGGGCGAGATCGTCGGCATCTTGGGGCCCAACGGCTCGGGCAAGACGACGACGATCCTGATGCTCTTGGGGCTGACCGAGCCGAGCGCCGGCAAGGCCGAAGTCGCCGGCTTCGACCCGCTGCGCGAGCCGCTCGAGGTCAAGCGCCGGGTCGGCTATCTACCCGACCAGGTGGGCTTTTACGATGGGTTGTCGGCGCGCGACAACCTCGCCTATACCGGCCGCCTCGCCGGCCTGCCGCGGCGCGAGATCGATGCGCGGTTCGAGGCGGCGATGGTTCGGGTCGGGCTCCCCGATGTCGGCCGCGACCGGGTCGGGACCTTTTCGCGCGGCATGCGGCAGCGGCTCGGCCTTGCCGAAATCATCATGAAGCAGCCGAGCATCGCCATCCTCGACGAGCCGACGGCGACATTGGACCCGCATTCGACCCAGGAGTTTCTGGGCCTGATCCGCGAGCTGAAGGCGGACGGCACGACGGTCCTGTTGTCGTCGCATCACCTCGATCAGGTGCAGAGCGTGTGCGACCGGGTGGCGCTGTTCAATCTCGGCCGGATCGCGCTGTCGGGCAGCGTCACCGAGCTGGCGCGACGGGTGCTCGGCGGCGGCCATGTCATCGATGTCGAGGCCCGCGGCGCCGGGCTCCCCGACCGGCTCGCTCGGCTGCAAGGGGTGGTGCGGGTGCAAACCCTCGCCGCCGATCGCTACCGGCTCGATTGCGTCGACGATTTGCGGGCCGAGATCGCCCGGCAATTGGCGCCGAGCTGCGAACTCCTTGGCATCCGCTTTGCCGCCCCGAGCCTGAACGAGGTCTACGCCCGATATTTCGAGGAGGTGCGGGATGCGGCGTAGCGGCTCGCCGTGGACCGGGGTCGGGATCGTTCTCGCCAAGGAGGCGGCCGACTACCTGTCGGGCGCCCGCCTGTGGCTGCTCGAAGCGCTGGTCTTTCTGACGGCACTCGCCGCCGCCTATGCCGCGATCCTGGCGATCCGCGTGACCATCGGCGAAAGCCCGTTTCTGTTTCTGCGGCTGTTCACGATGGCCCAGGAGCCGTTGCCGTCGTTCATCTCGCTGCTCGGTTTTTTGGTCCCGCTGGTCGCGATCGCGATCGGCTTCGACGCCGTGAACGGCGAGCTCAACCGCCGGACGATGAGCCGCGTCCTGGCCCAGCCGATCTATCGCGATGCGCTGCTCCTGGGGAAATTTCTCGCCGGTCTGGTGGCGCTCGGCATCGGCCTCGTCTCGCTCTGGTTTCTGACGATCGGTCTTGGTCTGTTGCTGCTCGGGCTGCCGCCCAATACCGAGGAAACGCTGCGCATGCTCGGCTTTCTCTTTGCCGCGCTGGCCTTTGGCGGGGTGTGGCTGGCGGTCGCCCTGTTGTTCTCGGTGGTGTTCCGGGCGGCGGCGACGGCGGCGCTGGCCGCCCTCGGCGTGTGGCTCTTGTTCGCGCTCTTCTGGCCGGTGCTGTCGCCGATCATCGCCACCCTCGTCGCCG
Source organism: uncultured Alphaproteobacteria bacterium (assembly GCA_963772295.1). Classification (GTDB taxonomy): domain Bacteria; phylum Pseudomonadota; class Alphaproteobacteria; order ATCC43930; family CGMCC-115725; genus AP-15. Next base: position 349,743 of record CAVYWO010000010.1, on the reverse strand, counting down.
GGCCGGCGAACGACGTTTTCGGCCCCAATCTCGCCTATCTCGAGGCCGTGCAAGCGATCGACCGGATCTCGCCGAACACGCTCTTTGCCGAGATCGCGCTCGCGCTCTTGCAGCCGGCGACGCGCGCCTTGGGCCCCGTGCTCTACAGCCAGATCGAGGGGGCGCTGCTCGGCACGCCGCTGCCGACGGCGCAGAGTTTCCTTTTGATCTGGCCGCAGCTGACCGGCCTCGTCGCCGAGATGATCCTCGTCTTCGCCGGCGCCTATGTCCTCTTCCAGCGCCAGGAGATCCGCGCCTAGCCGCTCTGCCGGCGCTTGACAAGTCGCCCGCGCCGTCGCCCAAGTTGCGGCACTCCCCTCTCCCCGCGCCGCCCCGGGGTTGGGTTCGGCATGCCGCGGAGGCTTGCATTTTCGGACAAAAGCTTGCTGCTGGACGCCCTGCGCAGTTAGCGGAACGCAGCAGTTTCGGTGGCCGCCTCACGCTGTTGACGGCGCCTCTCGCCGGTCTCGTCTATCCGCTTCTTCTCGAAGGGTTTCACGCCAGCGTTGCGCCGGTTTTCGCCGGCCACGCCGCGCAGCCGGCGCTGCGCTCGGCAGCCGCCGCCGGCTTCCTGTTGCTGGCCTTTGCGGTGCCGATCGTGGCGCTGCTCGCGGCGATGTCGCTGGGCGAGATCGCCGAGCCCAGCCCGGCCCAGCGCCGCGCCCGCGCCATTGCCCTGCTCGCCGTGGCGAGCCCGCCATTGTTCGTGTTTCTCGGGGTCGAGCTCTACATGCTGCACGACCCGGTGCCCGATGTCTGGGTGTGGAGCGCCTTCTGGGTGGTGATGTCGGCATTGGCCGCGTCCCCAGGCGGCAGCGCCGTCGCCCCGCCGGTCGTCCGCCCGGCTCCGGCCCGGCTGCGGGTCGCGCACGGCATCTCGGCCCTTTGCATTATCGCCATTTTCCTGGCGCTGCACCTCGCGAACCACCTGACATTCATCCTCGGGCCGGTGACCTATCGCGCGGTGATGAAGGCCGTGCGCCATGTCTATCGGCAGGAGGTCCTCCAGCCGCTGCTCGTCCTGCTGTTCCTGTTCCAGGTCGGCAGCGGCGTCTATCTTGCCACGCGCGCAACTGCTGCTCGGCCGATCGACCGCTTCCGCACCTTCCAGGTCGGCACCGGCATCTTTCTGGCGGCTTACGTCCTCGGCCACATGAACTCGGTCTTCGTCTTCGCGCGGCTCTATCTCGGCATCGACAGCGATTGGGGCTTTGCCACCGGCGCGCCCGCCGGCTTGATCAAGGACGCCTGGAACATTCGCCTGGTGCCGCACTATGGCCTCGGCGTCTTCTTCGTCCTGTCGCATCTTGCCGCCGGCGCTCGCGCGGTCATGCTGGCGCATGGGGTGCGGCAGCGTTACGCCGACCGCTTTCTGCTCGGCGGCGCCACCGCCGCCGGGTTCGTGGCTCTCGTGATCACGTTCGGCATCTCAGGCGCGCGGTTGAGCTTCACCTCGCCCTGACCGCGATGTGAGCACCCTCACCGGGTCCGACAGCCCGTCGAGCAGCGCGTTTGCTTCTTTGAGATCCGCGCCCTGGCCGACGCCCTCGGCAACCCGCTGCGCTTTCTCCTGACCTCAGGCCAGGTTCACGATCTCGTCGGGGCCGACGCTCTGCTGCCGCAGATGACCGCCAACCTGCTGATCGCCGACAAAGCCTACGATGCCGACGCGCGCGTGATCGCGCCGCTCACCGCCGCGGGAAAAGCCGCTGTCATCCCGCCCAGGCAAAACCGAACCGCGCCGCGCCAGTTCGACCAGGGCCCTACCGGGCACGCCATCTGATCGAAAACTTCTTCTGCAAACTCAAATAGTTCCACGCAATCGCCCCCCGCTATGACAAAACCGCAAGAAATTTCCTCGCCGCGATCCAACTCGCCGCCGCTGCAATCTGGCTCAATTGACGACACGCTCAAGGTCATGTGCAAATTCTTTCCGCACAGGAGGTTGGTGCCTTATCCCTTGTGAACCAGCTTGCGACAACGAGGGAGCAGTTCGGTGAGGGAAGGTCCGGGATGATGGCGGATTGGGTGAGGCGGACGGCGGCGGGGACGGGTGGTAGCAATAGGAGTTCGGAACGCGCCGTGACGCTGTTCCTCGTCCACGGCCAGATGATGGTCGGGGAGGCTGTCCGGCGATGATTCCTTGCCGTAATGAGATCCTGCGCATTGCCGCACACCCGGCGGGAGGGCGGATGCCCCAGGCGCGCCGTTGATCCTGTCTCGCTTGCGACGCGTATTATATCATTGGCGCAATGCTGCTCGGGCTCGCCATCCGCGACGTCGTCCTGATCGACCGGCTTGATCTCGCCTTTCGTCCGGGACTGTGCGTCTTGACCGGCGAGACCGGTGCCGGGAAGTCGATCCTGCTCGACGCGCTCGGCCTGGCGCTCGGCCAGCGGGCCGAGGCCGGCCTGGTGCGGACGGGTGCGGTCGAGGCCGCGGTTACGGCCGAATTCGCGGTCGGGTGCCAACACCCAGCGCATGCGATCCTGCGCGAGGCCGGGCTCCCGGCCGAGGGCGAGGCGATCGTGCTGCGCCGGCTGGTGCGCGCCGACGGCAAGAGCCGCGCCTTTGTCAACGATGGCCCGGCGAGCATCGGGCTCTTGCGCCAGCTCGGCGACAGCATCGTCGAGATCCAGGGCCAGTTCGAGCAGCGCGGCCTGCTCGACCCGGCCACCCATCGCGGCTTGCTCGACGCCTATGCCGGGGATGCGCTCGCCGCCGATTCTTTGGCGCGGGCGTGGCACGCCTGGCGCTGCACCCGGCGGTGCCAGGCGGAGGCGGCGCAGAGCCAGGCCGCGAGCCGCGGCGACGAAGAATTATGGCGCCACCAGCTGGACGAACTGGAGGCGCTGATGCCGGAGCCCGGCGAGGAGGAGCGCCTCGCGTCCCGCCGTATCCTCCTACAGAACGCCGAACGCCTCTACGAGACCCTTGCCGAGGCGATCGCCGAACTCGACGGCGAGGCCGGCGCCGGCGCCGCCCTGGCGCGCGCCGCCCGGCGCCTCGAGCGAACCCGCGAGCGGGCCCTGGGCCTCTTCGATGCGCCGGCCGCGGCGGTCGAGCGCGCCGCCGCCGAAACCGAAGAGGCGCTCGCCGCCCTCGAAGCCGCGGGGCGCCGGCTCGAGCTCGATCCGCGCGCGCTCGAGGCCGTCGAAGAGCGGCTCTTCGCATTGCGCGCGCTCGCCCGCAAGCATCGGGTCGCGGTCGCCGACCTGCCGGCCTTGCAGGCGGATCTCGCGGCTCGGCTCGCCGCCATCGAGTTGGGGGCCGAGGCGGTCGAAGCGGCGGCGCGCGACAGCGCGGCGGCGCGGGCCCGCTTCATCGCCGCGGCGGCGGCGGCGTCGCAGGCCCGATCGGCCGCGGCGCGGCGCCTCGACGCCGCGGTCGCCGCCGAGCTCGAACCGTTGCGGCTCGATCGGGCGCGGTTTCGCACCGTGCTGACGCCGCAGGGCGAGCCCGATTGGGGCGAGCACGGCGTCGAGCGCGTTCATTTCGAGATCGCCGCCAATCCCGGATCGCCGTTCGGCCCGCTCGCCCGCATCGCCTCGGGCGGCGAGCTGTCGCGTTTCATGCTGGCCTTGAAGCTGGTTGTCGCCGGCGGCTCGCCGGCCTCGACCCTGATCTTCGACGAGGTCGACAGCGGCATCGGCGGCGCCGTCGCCGCGGCGGTCGGCGAGCGCCTGGCGCGCCTCGGCAGCAGCCTGCAGGTTCTGGTGGTGACCCACTCGCCGCAGGTGGCCGCGCGCGGGGCCTGGCACTGGCGCGTCGCCAAGCTCTTCAGCGAGCGGCGCACCGTGACCCGGGTCGAGGAACTCGATCGCGACACCAGGCAGGAAGAGATCGCCCGCATGCTGTCCGGCCGCACCGTCACGGCCGAGGCGCGGGCGGCGGCGGCCAGCCTGATCGATGCGAGCCTGGTCGCCGGAGGCCGGGCATGAGCGCCGCGCGCCGCCGCGGCGCCGCCGCAGCACCGCTGCCGGTCGAGGCGCTCGGCGAGGCCGAGGCGCGCGCCGAGCTCGCCCGGTTGGCCGAGGAGATCCGGCGACACGACCGGCTCTATTATGTCGAGGCCGCGCCCGAAATCTCCGACGCCGATTACGACGCGCTGCGCCGCCGGAACGCCGCGATCGAGGCGCGCTTTCCGCAGCTGGTCCGCGCCGACAGCCCCTCGCGGCGGATCGGTGCCGCACCCGCCGCCGGCTTTGCCAAGGTGACCCATGCGCGGCCGATGCTGTCGCTCGAAAACGCGTTCGAGGAGGCCGACGTCCGCGACTTCTTCGCCGGCATTCGCAATTTCTTCAGCCGGCCGGCGGACCGGGCGCGGGTCGCCGAGGACGCGATCGAGATCATGGCCGAGCCGAAGATCGACGGGCTCTCGCTCGGCCTGCGCTATGAGCGGGGCCGCCTCGTGCAGGCGGCGACGCGCGGCGACGGCGTCACCGGGGAGGACGTGACCGACAACATCCGCACCGTGCCGAGCGTGCCGGCACTGCTGGCCGCGACCGGGTGGCCCGCCGTGATCGAGATCCGCGGCGAAGTCTATATGGAGCGAACCGGATTTTTTGCCCTCAACGCCGAGCGCATGGCGGAAGGCGAGCCGGCTTTCGCCAATCCGCGCAACGCCGCCGCCGGCTCGCTGCGCCAGCTCGATCCGTCGATCACGGCGCGCCGGCCGTTGAAATTCTTCGCCTATGCCTGGGGCGAGGCGGATGGCGCCTTCGCCGATACCCATGCCGGGGCGCTGGCGCAATTCCGCCGCTGGGGCTTTGCCGTCAACGAGCGCTCACGGCTCTGCCGCGGCGTCGCGGCGGTGCTCGCCTATTACCACGAGATCGCCGCCGATCGCGCGGCGCTGCCCTACGATATCGACGGCGTCGTCTACAAGGTGAACGACCTCGAGCTGCAGGAGCGGCTCGGCATGGTCAGCCGCGCGCCGCGCTGGGCGCTCGCCCACAAATTCCCGGCCCAGCAGGCGCAGACGCAATTGCGCGACATCCTGATCTCGGTCGGCCGGCAGGGGGCGCTGACCCCGGTCGCGGCGCTCGAGCCGATCACCGTCGGCGGCGTCGTCGTGCAGCGCGCCACGCTGCACAATGAGGACGAGATCGCGCGCAAGGATGTCAGGATCGGCGACACCGTCATCGTCCAGCGCGCCGGCGACGTGATCCCGCAGATCGTCGGCGTGGTCACCGAGCGCCGCCCGCCCGACGCCGAACCCTATCGCTTCCCGGACCGCTGCCCGGTCTGCGGCAGCCTCGCGGTGCGCGAGCCCGGCATGGTGGCGCGGCGCTGCACCGGCGGGCTGATCTGCGCGGCGCAGGCGGTCGAGCGATTGAAGCACTTCGTTGCCCGCGACGGCTTCGACATCGAAGGTCTCGGCGCCAAGCACATCGAGGCCTTCTGGGAAGACGGGCTGATCCGCCGGCCCGGCGACATCTTCCGCCTCGACCCGGCGCGCATCGCCCTACGCGAAGGCTGGGGCGAGGTCAGCGCCAAGAAGCTCGTCGCCGCAATCGACGAGCGCCGCCGGATCGCCCTCGACCGCTTCGTCAATGCGCTCGGCATCCCGCAGGTCGGCCAGGCGACGGCGCGGCTCCTGGCCCGGCACTACCGCTCGCTGGCGCGCTGGCGCGCCGAAATGGAGGCGGCGCAGGAGCCGGACCTCGAGGCGCGGGCGGCGCTCCTCGAGGTCCACGGCATCGGGCCCGACATGGCCGCCGACATCATCGGCTTTTTTGCCGAGCCGCATAATCGGGCGGTGCTCGACGATCTGGCGAAAGAGGTCACCGTGCTCGATTACGACGCGCCGGTGCGGCAGGCCTCGCCGCTTGCCGGCAAGTCGATCGTCTTCACCGGGTCGCTCGACAGCATGAGCCGGTCCGAGGCGAAAGCACGCGCCGAGGCATTGGGCGCCAATGTCGCAAGCTCGGTCTCCGCCAAAACCGACTTTCTCGTGGCCGGCGGCGATCCCGGTTCGAAGGCGGCAAAAGCGGCGGCGCTCGGCGTCACCGTCCTCGACGAAGCGGCATGGCTGGCCCTCGTCAACGAGCCCGCCGCCGCGGGGTGATTGCGGCCGGTGTTTCGCATCGACGCCCCGGTCGCTGAGGCCCGCAGTGAGCCCCTCATCTCGCCGCTTTCGGCATCGGCGCCGCCCGCAGGCCGCGCGTCGATTTCCGGGCCGATCGCGGGGGATGCCGCCGGCCGTTGCGAACCGGCGCGGCCGGACGCCTCGCCGGCATCGCAGCCGCCCGAGCGCGCGCCGCCGGTCGGCTCGCGCCAGCAAACCCGGCCGTTCGGACCCCTCGGCTCGGCTCTCCTGCACCTGTTGCCGCTGCTGCTGCTGCTCAACGGGCCCTGGCGGCCGCCGGCCGCGGTGACGCCGATCCCGGTCCGGATCGTCTTCCAGCCACCGCCGCCGGCGAAACCGAGCCCGCCGCAGCCGCGGCCAAAGCCCGAGGTGCGGCCGCCGCCTGGCCGCCTCGCCTCCGATGACATCGGCGATACGAAAACCCGCGGGCAGGACCCGGTGAGGAGCGAGGCGGCCGCCGCCGAGAAGCCGGCAGCGACCGAGATTGCGCCCCGCGCGCCTGAGGAAAAGATCGCCGCGGTGATCCCGCCGGCACCGGCTCCGGGAGCCTCCGACCTGCGGCACGAAAAACTCGTCCGCGATCCGCCGCGCCCCAAAATGAAACCGCCAGCCCCGCCGCAGCCGCTGCTGCGCCGGGCCGCAGCGCGAATTCATCTCGCTGCGCGCCCGGCGCAATTTCCCGGGCCGGCCGCGACCCGCGACGAATATCTCGCCTACCTCAAATACCTGACCCTCAAGCACCTGAACATGCTGACGCTGGCGATGGTCGGCGGGCGCCGCGGCCAGACCGTGATCGACATCCAGGTGCTCGACGACGGCACCGTGGCGACGCTCAAGGTCGGGCAAACCTCGGGCTATCCCGACATCGACCGGCAAGTCGAAGCGATGATCCACGCGGTCGGCCGCTTCCCGCCGCTGCCGCAATGGTTCCAGGGGCCGAGCATGCAGCTCGAATTCAGGATCAAATTTCCGGAAGCCGTGGGGGATTGAGCGAAGCGCCGATGCGATTGGTAGATCTGTTAACCAAGGTGTTGGCCTGGATCGCGATCGCGCACCGTTCTCGCAAAATTTGTATTGCGTTTCTCCCGTGTTTGTTATGCATTAGACTACGCCGTAACGTTCGAAGGGGCGGTACCATCCAGCGTCTCGCTTGATCATTGGTTGGCGCGGCGCGCATTGTAGCACGTGATGTGCTGTCGTCAAACAAACCTAACACAATCACCTAGGAGATTTACTTCCTTGAATTGGGGATCGACTACGCGATGTTTCGCTCCAGATCACCATACCTCCGCGTCCGATTCACAAATTTCGTGTAATCGCGATGACTCGAAACAGCAGTCCTTCCAGATGCGAGGGGTTCTCGCAAACGGCAGGCAACAGCTGGATACGAGATTTAAGAATGCCCTGCATCTGTCGTTGAGAACGAAAGATATGTTCGTGACAACCGCAGGAGTACATGATCGGATTTATCGACTGGAGGCCGGCTGGGCGTGTCAGCTCAGTCAATTTCCTAACGCACGTCAAGCGATTATCGATATATATTTGCCTGGCGACATTGTCGGACTTGATACACTCTTCAGGACCAGGCCGGTGGAAAACGTGATGGCACTGACCGCGGTTGAGATCGTGGCAATTGATGCCCAAGACGCGTTTCCTCAACTTATGGGGTCCAGGTGCACGGCGTTGTACATTGCGTGGCTGCTTGGAAGGCAACAGCGGCGGGCCGATCGCCTTCTGAGCGCCCTTTCCTGTTGTGATGCACGCTCACGTTTGGGGATGATGTTCCTTGATTTCCATAAGCGATTGAGTGCCCGCAATCTCGTTCACGGGAAGGCTTACAACATGCCGCTAACTCAGCGGCACATCGCCCAATATCTTGGCCTGAGCGTCATCCATGTAAACCGTGTGGTGAGATCACTGCGTGACGACCGTATTGCCATCGTGGAAAGAAATTGCGTGACGATCCTTGATATAGAGCGGCTGACCCAAATGGTCCGAGAACGGGGGGTATCGACAACTCGTGGCGCGCGCGGTCGCATGAATGGTGCGCTGTCAGGAGGCGTGGCTCGGGGTGACATCGAAAGGGACGTTCTTGTGCGGCGCCAGCCAGCGATCGTGTGATCGACCCTCGGCCACCGCCGGACGGTTCCGAAGTCCGCTCGCTGGGGCACCCCGCAGGCAGGTGTTCCGACGATACCACGTCGAACCCTTTCGCGCCCCGAAACGGATATTGCGACGGATCGATCCGTCGGATATGGCCGCCGCCAGGCTAGAGTGGCGCAGGGCAGACGCGGAGCGTCGTCCCCTGTGAGTGGTTCGGCGATGCGGACTTTTCTCGGCGGATGCGGGTTCATCGGCTCAAACCTCTGTCGCGCATCGGTATCGCGCGGCGACGCGGTCCGGGTGCTTGACGACCTTTCGACGGGCGCCGCCGTCAGCCTGCCGGCGGGGACCCGCCTCATCCAGGGCGATGTCGCCGATCTCGCGGCCGTCCGCCGCGCTCTCTGCGGGGTCGACGGCTGTTTTCACCTGGCGGCGGTCGCCTCGGTCGAACGCAGCAAACGCCACTTTGTCGGCAAAAACTTGAGGTCTGCTTCAGGCCGGAGCGCACCGGCGAAATCCGGCATTCCCGCGGCGACCCGACGGCAGCGCGGCAGGCCCTTGGGCTTGCCGAGCCTACAGATGTCGCGAGTGGTCTCACCGTGACCTTGGCCTGGCTGGAAGCATCGTCCGCGGTCTGACGATGCCTTGCTCAAAGTATGATTTTGTTGGGGGAGGATGACCGTCGCCGATGCCGGCAAATCGCCGCTCGCCGCCGCGGTGGTGCGGCGCATCGATCCGATCTTCGCAATCGAGCGCGAGAACAACGGCCTCTCGGCCGAGCAAAGGGCTTTGCCGCGCCTAAAACGCGGGTTGCGCCGCTCGTTCATATGCGACGCGGGAGCTGAGCGGATATCGCCCTCTGGCGAGACGACCCAATACACCGGTCGCTGCGGATCTTGATCAGGACGCCGGGGCCCGTTCACCCCTACCGGGTTGGCGGCCTGACGACGCCGTTCACTATCTTTCAATCACCGGCGCACTTGCAGCCGGGCGTCAACCGGCCCATTCTTTGGTTGAGCCCGCTCGTCAGGTGGCGTGCGAACATGAAGCGTACGCTGTTGAAAATTCTGACATACCCATTGCCTCTCCGGGTCGAGTTGATGAGGAGAGTTTTCGGGAGACTTCCACTGTTCTCCTATCAGGAGCGGCTCGTCATCGGGTCGATCGATCGTCCTTACTATGGTTATTGTATTTTTCAGGCGGCAAAATTGGCGCGCTCGCTCGGGTATCCGAGAATTAGCGTCATCGAGTTTGGCTGTGGCGGGGGCAATGGCCTCCTCAATGCCGAGATGCATATCAGCGAAGTGATCAAAATCTTCGGGGTTGACATCGAGCTCTATGGCTTTGACATGGGTTCAGGGTTGCCGCATCCACAAGATTACCGCGACATGCCGCACTATTTCAAGGGTGGCATCTTTGAAATGGACCGACCGTCCGTGGAGCGGAAGCTGAAACGAGCCAAGCTTGTAATCGGGAATGTTAAGGATACAGTCGTGACATTTTTTGAAAAATACAATCCGGCACCTATCGGGTGTGCACTGTGGGATCTCGACTATTACTCGTCGACGCGCGACGCGCTTACACTTTTTGATGCGGATCCATCACACGTTTTGCCGCGGGTATTGATGTATTTCGACGATATCATTGGCAACGACGTATGGCTTTGCAACGAATTCACCGGCGAAAGGCTCGCTATTGAAGAATTTAATAGTAAACACAAATTTAGGAAGATCTCACGAGAGCATAGTGTGGAGATGCGCTACGCGCATCAATCGTACTGGCCAAAACAAGTGTACGTTCTTCATGACTTTGAGCACCCAAGATATAACCAATTCGTGGCCGCCGACGAATTAAGACGGCACCAAAATCATATAAGATTACGATAGTGGCGGATTGCGACAAGAAGATGCTTGAGCATGGTGAGCCCCTCGTAAGGCTTGGCGAAGCTCGTTCTTACGCTATCGGGTAACGCAGTCTGGGCGTCCGGCGGTGCCGGCCTCGCGACAGCGCGATGGTCCTCATCGCCAAGGACGGGCCGACCGCCTCATGGATCTTCTACAGTGAGCGGCCACTGGCAGCCTACAACCGGTTGATTTTGTTGAGGTGTCGTAGGAATTTGGCAATAACGTAGTGCCACAAAGCAGGCATTTTGTGCTTGCACAGGGCGCATAATACCGTTATCGCGTGGTGGTCGAAGGCGAGGCCGCCATGTTCTTCCGCCACAAACGCTCCGGTCGCACCGAGTACCTGCAGATCGTCAAGAACGAGCGCGTCGACGGCAAGCCGCGGCAATCGGTCGTCGCCACGCTCGGCCGCGTCGACGAACTGGCGCAGGACGGCACCCTCGACCGGCTGTTGCGTTCGGGCGCGCGCTTTACCCACAGTGCGGTGGTGCTAACCGCCTCCGAGCGGGGCGAGGCCACCAAAGTGGCGACCCGCCAGCTTGGCCCGGCGCTCGCCGTCGAACGGCTGTGGCGGGAAACCGGTTGCGAGCGGGTGATCCGGGAGCTGGCCGGCGAGCGCGCGTTTCAATTCGATCTCGAGCGCGCGGTGTTTCTGACCGTGCTGCACCGGCTGTTCGATCCCGGTTCCGACCGCGCCGCCGAGAAGTGGCGCCACGGGCTGGTCATCAACGGCGCCGGCGACCTCGAACTGCATCAGCTCTACCGCGCCATGGGCTGGCTCGGCGACGAACTGGCCGACCAGCGCGGGCGCGGTCTCGGCCCGCGCACCACCAAGGACCTGGTCGAGGAGCGGCTGTTCGCGCTGCGCAACAACCTGTTCAGTGAGTTGAGCCTGGTCTTCCTCGACACCACCTCGCTCTATTTCGAGGGCGCAGGCGGCCAGGCCCTCGGCCAGTACGGCCACTCGAAGGACCACCGCCCGGATTTGAAGCAGGTCGTGCTCGCCGTGGTCATCGACGGCAGCGGGCGGCCGATCTGTTCCGAGCTATGGCCGGGCAACACCACCGATGTCACCACCCTGTTGCCGGTGATCGAGCGGCTCAAGACCCGCTTTCTGATCGCCCGCATCGGCGTCGTCGCCGATCGCGGCATGATCAGCGCTGCCACCCTTGACGACCTCGAAGCCCGCAACATCGACTACATTCTCGGCGTGCGCGAGCGCGCCACCAAGGAGATCCGCGGCGTCATCGCCGATCCCACGCCTTATGTGCCGCTTTCGATCCCAAAAGCGGCCGGGCGCGGCAGCACCGATCTGCTCGTCAAGGAGGATGGTGGAGGACATCTTCCGCACCGCAAAATCGCTGCTCGCCACCCGCCCGATCTTCCACAAATACGACGAAACCATCCGTGGCCACATCTTCTGCTCGTTCCTCGCCCTGGTCTTGCGCAAGGAGCTCGAGGATCGCTTGGCCGCGGCCGGACACACCTTCGAATGGGCGGATATCGTGCAGGACCTCGAACGGTTGAGCGAGACCGAGATCGAACAGGACGGCAAGCGCTACATCCTGCGCAACGCCGCCCCCGGCTGCGCCGGCACCGTCCTCAGGACGCTCGGTATCGCCCTGCCGCCGCTCATCCGCAGTGCCCAGCCGCCGCCACCCACGCCGCCACGCCAAAAACCTCGCCGAAGACCCCGCCACCGTGCCAACGCCCGAACCGTGCCTTCTAACACGCTGATATAAAGCCCTTATCTAGAGTTAGCCGTAGAAGATCCGCCTCACGGTCGACCCAGGATCGCTAGCCAGCCCCTGGGAGCGAGCGGGACGACGGTCGCGCTGCGCTACGGGCTTCATCGCAATCAGCTTTTCGCCTGGCGGCGGGAGTTTCGCGGCGGCGCCGGCGAGAGTGCGAGGCCAGGGCCGCGGTTTGTGCCGGTGGCCATCGCCGAGGAAGGCGGGGCTCGGATTGAACTGAGAGCCTGTGAACCTTTTGTCGGCGAGAACGCGAAAGGGGTGGCGGGGACGCGGGTGACGCAGGAGGCGGTTTGCGGTCGAATGCCGCTTTCGGTTGATTGACCTTGAGGCAGGACTCGGAGTGGATGCAGCCTGGTCTGTGATTTGACGATGCCCGCCGCGGTCGCCCGATGGTGCGACGGGGGCAAAATCGGCGGTTATGTCGACGGTCGCGCTCGCCCGGTGTAGTAACTCTCCATGCGCGAATAGGTTCCGGCGACCGCATCGCCGTATTTTGCCGCAATTCTGAAATCGGTCATCGACAAGACCGCCGCCACTTCTGCTGCGCCGGAGTCGAACAGCTGTCGCGCCGCGTGGCATACAATCTGTCCGCCGGTGCGGCCCCAACGGATGACGAGGATCGTCTTGTGAGCGAGTTGCGACAGCATCGCGGTCTCGGAAACGGCCAAAACCGGTGCCGAGTTCGAGAATGATGAAGCGGTGCGTTTGCCGTAGTTGTCCCAGAAGCCCGTGCAAGCGATCGAAGGTTATGTACCAGGACCCCCGCGACCGGTCCGTACCGATCGGGACGTACTCCACCCCGGAGGCAACATCGCGATGAACGACCTGGTCGATCCCGGCACCGCCGGCAAAATAGTCGGTCAAGCCAGGGCCGCGCGGGCCGTCGAACATGCGGTGAACCACCGGCCGGTGCGGATCGCAGTCGACCAGGACCACGCGAAATCCCTCGGTCGCCAGCGATGTTGCCAAGCTCGCCGCGAGCCAGCTCTTGCCCTCTCCGGGCAGCGCCGCGGTCACCAGAACCACCTGAGAGCGGCTGCCGCGCTCGACGCCGACCAATTTGAATTGAATGCTCCGTACCGCCTGGCCGAAGGCGGTCACCCGAGCACCGGCCGAAGCGGGATCTTCGATCGCTCGCCGCACCTCGGCGGCGAAAGAACGCCTCCGGCGCCGCGGGGTGAGCCGCGGTAGCCAGCCCAAGCATCTGATCCCGACCACGTCTTCGACCTGGCGTGCGCTGCGCAGCCCGCCGAGCAACCCGCCGATCGTCGCCGCCAAAACGACGCCCACGCCGGCGCCGATGGTGGCGCCGACAACAACCAGGAGTTTGGTGTTGGGAAAGACAGGTTTGAGCGGCACCGCCGCCGCCGAGACGATCCTCGCATCGGGTCCCAGGTTGCCGATCTCGTTGCGGGCTTCGTTCGCGCGCGTCATGTACTTCTCATAGACCTTCCGATCCGCCCCGGCCGCGTCGTGCAGGCTGGCCAGCCGCGGATCCCCGCCGCTCACCTGCGCCAACTGATGCGTCAGCTCCTTCTCCTGCCGCTCGAGCACTGCCTCGGTCGCTGCCGCCGCCGCCAGGTCGGCGCGCAACCGCGTGGTTGCTCGCGCGGCCTCGGACCGGATGCCGGTCTTGACCGCAGCCCGTTGCGCCTCGAGCCCCATAATTTCGGGGTTGCGACTGCCTAACAGCCCGCTGCTCGCCGCCAGCTTTGCGACGAGCGCGGCTTCCTCTTCGTGCAGATGTTCGAGCACCGGCGATGCTAAATCCGTCGCGGTCGCGGCCGTCGCGCCAGCGGGAGCAGATCGGCCCTGCCGTGGCGACAGCAGGGCGTTGACCTGTCCTAGCCGGGCAGCGGCGTCCGCCTTGCGGGCCCCGGCAGCGGCCAGCTCGGTTCTGATCTGCGCCAGCTCTTGCGCGGCAATTGTCGGGTCTTTCTCGCTGGCAGCCCCGTACCTCTGCCGATACTCGGCTAAGTCCAATTCCGCGGCGATCATTTTCTGCCGCAGCTCGGGGACTATCTTGTCCAGCCAGGCGATTTCTCCCTTCAGCGCATTGGTCTTATTAGTAACTTGATTTTCCAGAAAGAGCTCGACCAACGTGTTTGGCACCAGCGCGGCCGTCTTTGGCGATGACGAACCGAACGAGACTTGGATGACCGTCGAATGCTCCTGAGGCGCGACATGCAGTCGCTTCATGAACTCGTCGACCGCTGCCGTAGACGGTTGCGTGCCGGGAACGGCACCGGTTTTTTCTGCCGTCGCCGGTGCTTCGCCGCCCGGCGCAAGATCGGCCGCACCGCCGCTGCTGTCCGAGACCTGCCCTGCCAGCTTGGCAAACAGTGCCGAAATCCAGCGAACCGGCGCCAGCAACGGATTTGGCTCGCGATGCGCCGAGTTGAATTGCGGATCGCGATCGGGATGCTGGTGCGCCACTTCTGCCGTCGCCGGTGTCTCGCCGCCCTGTGACGGATCGGCCGAACCGCCCAAGCTGTCCGACGCCCGCCCTGCCAGCCCGGCAAAGAGCCCCGAAATCAGCCGAACCGGTGCCAGCAATGGATTTGGCCCGCGCAGCAGCGGGTTGAATTCGGGATCGCGATCGAGATGCAGGCGCGCCACGGCCTCAGCCGCCAAGTCACGGGATTGCAGGATGAACGCCTGCGTCTGCACCGCGCCGGTCAGGTCGGGCCCGGCCGCGATCGCGACCGCCGGGTTCGGACCGCCAGCGGCTCCTTCGGGCTGTTGCGCGACCACCATGACGTAGGCCGATCCGTTGTAGATCGGCGTGACCAGCTTCGCGCCCAGATACGCCACGCCGGCGCAAATGAATATCGAGGCGAAAACAAGCCGTTTGCGCGCCCAGAACTTTGCCAACACCTCGCGCGGATCTATACTGTCGTCCAACCCTGGTTCATACCTGCTGCGGCCAGCGTGGCTGGCCGCAGCAGGTATGCTGGGTCCGGCGCGGCTGGCCTCGATCCGCAACACCTGCCGCATACTTTCGTCCACATTCAGTGCAGAGCTGTTGCGGTCGGGCAACGGCCGGTCGAATGGCTCCATCCGCTTAGCCCTTATGCGCTAGAGGACGATCTTGGCGCCGCCTTCCCGTGTCGCGAGCGATCCTCGTCTCGGTCGAAAGGCACATCAGCTCCTAATTGGCCCGCAAATGGGAAGCTTGCAAGCTGCTTCACATCAGCGCGGCGGGGACCAGTTCGCGGCCATGGCGACCCACCCGAGAGTCTCAATCTTAGCTGATCGGGGCAGGCGGCGAAACCAACGCAGCCGCATGGTACTTGATCTCGGCCCTCATTCATAGTATCATAATTATGCTGAAGAAATCAATGCAGGACACGGTCCGCGCGGATGCAGCCCGAGCAGAGCCGATGCTCAGAAGCAGATTAGACCGAAGAAAGCTCCTTTGCAATCTCCGGCCTGCAGGTTTCGATGAGAGAGGATTGCGACAGCCGCTCCGAGGCGATCTCCGCCGCGCCCGACCGAGCCGCTGCGCGACAACCGCGACCGATGAACTCGCTGGTGAGGCGGCTGAGTGGCCCGTTGCTTGCGCGCGGCGTCGGGTTGGCGATGCAAATGGCGGGAACCGTGCTTGCCGTGCAGACGATGCCGGTCGCTGAGGTCGCGATCTATTTCGCTGTTGTCGCGGCTGCGAATGTCATCGCCTCAGGGTCGGATTTTGGGTTCTGCCAATACGCGTTTCGCTACCTGAACCGCGGCGTAGCTCCACACCGCGTATTCGGCGCGGCGCTGACTGTCAATTTGGGCGGCATCGTCGTTTGCCTGGTGCTGGCGACCGGAACCGCCGCTCTCATGCACGTGCCTGCGCTGCTTTTGATTGGCGCAGTTGCCGCGTCTTCACTTCACAAACTTACCTCGCTCAACGCCAGCGTGCTGCTGGTTAGAAACCGCGTCTCGCTCGCGGTGGCGATCGCCGGACTGCAGCCGACGCTCTTCGTCCTGCTGATCCTGACTTATGCCGCGCTTGTTCCCGACGCCCGCTCGGGTCGAGGAACGATCGGGATCGTTGGCGCTATCTATCTCGCATCCTTCGCCATCGCTTTCCCAATCGCGGTAGCGCTTTGTCGGAATGGCCGCGAATGGCGTGCAGCGCTGCGGCTTCCGCGAAGACTGCGGCGACGCCAGCTCCGCGCGTTGCTCCGCACCATTCGCCGCTCCATTCTCCTGGCGGTCGAGCAGAACCTGACATTGCTGTGGGAAGGCTTTCTCGTGCTATGGTTTCAGGCCGCCGGCTACAGCTACGAGACCGCAGTGTTGGGAGTCCTGCAACGCATCCTGGGTGTTTCCCGGGCGGCCATCGGCGTATCGCTCCAGGCGCAGTTGACGTACTACTATAACGCCCGCGTATCATCTTCTTACCTGATCACGTTGGCGAAGCAGGGATTGGTCATCGGATGCGCAGTTGCCGTCGTCGCCGTCGCGGGCGGATGGGCCATCGAATTGGGCAGGCCCTTGTTTACCCACCTGGAAATTGCCGGGATGCTCTCTGCACTCTCTCGGTATTGGTTGCTCCTCGGCGTGATCTGTATGGCCGAATATTTGCTCCATCATTTTTCGTCCTTTGCACTTGGGCTCAACCGGAAGTTCATCCGGGTCGCCGCGCCGACCGCCGGCCTGGCCGTGCTGCTCGGTGCGGGACTGGGCGCCCTGTGGTTCGAACAGCGCAGCCCTTTGAGTTACGCCTTGCTTTCTTATGCGGGATCGCTTTCTGCGGGCGCCGCCGTGTTGCTCATATTGTTGGCAGGCCTTCAGACGCGGCGTCCCGTCAGCGGGTCGCGCCTGGGATCACCCCGCCTCCAACCACACCGGCATCGCTCTCGCGAGCCGAACGAACCTCCGCACTATAAGAGACGGGTCCATCTGGCAATTCGCCGGTTTCATGAAATTTTCCTCAAACGCGAACTCAGTGAACGGTTGGCGATCTATTTTCACGAGGTACCGACCGCCGACTACGATAAGTTTTCGGACTTAATAGCGTTTTTTAAAGCCGATGGTTACGTATTTGTAGACGCAGCGGGATTATGTGCCTTGGGCGGCGGCAAACGTATATTCATTTCCTTTGACGACAATTATGGCAGTTGGACAAAGTTATTGAATTTGTTCGATGACTGCGGGATTGCCGTCACCTTTTTCGTTAACACGGTGCCATTTCGCGATGTCGCTACCACGACAGCAATCAATGATTATTTTGACCGCATTAAGCACGATGGGGAGCGCATCAGCTTATCGACGACGGAACTGTGCGAGCTTGCAGCCGCCGGGCACAGAATTGGCTGTCATTCTCACTCCCATTTGGATTTGACCAAACTTGCCCGGTCGCGTTGGGGGAGCGAAATTGACCGGTCGAAATCGGCTTTAGAGGAAATAATCGGACATCAGGTTGTAGATTTCGCCTACCCTTTTGGAATGCGACGGCATTTTTCTCGGCGACTGCGCACTTATTGTCTCGGGCTGGGCTTCCACACCATCTCAAACTCGATCCCGGGACATCAGTATGCGCCGCACCGACTGGATTCGATTAATCGTGGAATGTGGACCTTGGAAGAAACTTTCGATTTCAACATAAATAACTTGCAAATCGACGGGCGAGTTTTCGAAAAAATTACGGGGCGCAGCCCGATCGCTTGATTCGCACGGGGCCGCCCAGCGGAGCGCGGGGCCGGTTCTCTGTCAATGGGGCGCGCGTAACAGATCCGATTTCAACTTGAAGACCGCCGTCATGCCGTCGGCGTAAGCCATACGCAAGCGGGTGAGGGCGCCCAGCATGCGATCTGCGAGTTGCGGAGCCGCCCCATCGCCCGTCCTCGTATTGTAGAAGTACCAGTCGACGGGCGTGAGGTCGGCATCGTTCGCCAGGACCGTCAGCGTGCGCGGCGTGCAAATGAGCCGATGATCCGGGTGGATCATCTCGACGCCAAACGCCGTATACATGGCGGGGCGCGCGGCAAGACCGTTGGGCGTCGAAACAACGATGCAAGGGTCGCTGGCCGTCTCTCGGGCGACTGAGGCCAGGCCGCGCAGAAACGGGCCCGGCGCCCCGACGTGTTCGATGACATCGGCCGCAAGGATGACATCGGGAGAGCAGGCGATCAGAGCGGGGGGCGGCGGGCCATCGCAGGAAAGGTCATGACAGACATACTCCCCACCATACTCTTTCTCCATTCGCGCCAGCCCCGCCCGGTCGATGTCCACCCCGATCAGGAACTGCGTCGCGCCAAGCAGCTTCTTGTGCAGATCGCGCCCTTCGTCAATGCGCTCGCTCGTCAAGGGGAAATCAGTGCACCCCACATGAATTACGCTCTTCCCTTCGCACAAGCGAATCAAGAGGCTGTCACGATCTTTCTCGATGTGGCCCGCCTGCAGCTTGTGCTTGTAAAAGCCGGTTCCAATCATGGCTACCGAATTCGTTGAAACAGACCCGAGACATGCACTTCCGGCTGCTCCATGATAGCACCCATCGTCGGCAACGACTAGCCTCCGATTTCGCCACCCGCGAGGGGTCCGCCGCCGGTCCTGCGTCGCCTCAGTCCGCCTGCCGGCACTGGCATTTGCGCCGACGCAACGCCTGCACGCTTGACCCTACCCGGGCGATGCCACAAATTGGCCATCGTGCTTTTCGCCGGGATTGCCCGAGGACCTTACCCGATTGCGCCTGGGAGGCGCAGAGTTCAGAGGGAGCGCGACGCCGCGCTCGACTCTCGGTCGGGGCACGAGGACCGTTGACAAGCGCCAGATGCGTTCAATGAGGGTCCATGCCGGGCGATGCTGCGCCGCGGGACCCCGTCGGGACGTGCTTCTGCTGTGTCAAACGCCGCCGCCGGTGCATGGCGTGACGATGGTCAACCAGCAGGTGCTTGATGCTCTCAGCCGACAAGGGAACAGCAATATTGTCCGCCTGCCGGTTGGTTCGGCACCGACGATCGACGACATCGGGAGGCCCAATCTTGCCAAGTTCATCGACCTGGGCGCCACTGTCCTCGCGCTGCTTCGCCGCCGCCGCAACGGGCCCGCAGCAGTCGCCTATCTGTCCTTTTCTCCGACCGGCTCGGCGAGCTTGCGCGACGCCTTCGTGGCCGCGGCGAGCCGGCTGGCCGCCAGACGCGTCTTGCTTCATATCCATGGCGAGGGCTTCGGCGAGCTGACACGAGGCGGCTCAGCGCGCGCGCGCCTCTTGCGGGCCCTGCTGCGCGGCTGCGAGGTTGTCGCCATCACCCAGTCGACCGCCGACGCCGCGACCCGCTCCGGGCTCTTTGGCCGCGTGTGGCAGATCCCCAACGGCGTTCCCGACCCGGGGCCGGTTACCGCCCGGTCCCGCGATGCCCTCCTGGAAATCGCCTATATGGCCAACATGCAGCCGGCCAAGGGCATCGATTTGCTCCTCGGTGCCTTACGCAGGCTTGCCGACATTCCGATCGCCTTTCGCGCACATCTGATCGGCGACGGGACTGCCCTCCTGACGCTCGCCGAGGTGCGGCGCAAGATCACGGAGCTCGGCCTTGCCCGGCAGGTCACGCTCCACGGGCCGCTATACGGCGATGAAAAATATCGCGCGCTGGCGCGATCGCACCTCTTTGTTTATCCGAGCCGGCACGACCATGCGCCGCTCGTGCTGCTCGAGGCAATGGCTCTCGGCTTGGTTCCGATCGTCTTGGACAGCGGCGGAGTTGCCGAAATCGTCGGGCCTGAGCTGGCTGACAACGTAATGGCGAAAGCGGCCCCGGACGCGAGTCTGGAGCTGCTGCTGATGCAGCGCATGGCGTATTATCACAGGCACCGCGACCGATTGGCACGCGATGGCGATGTCGCCCGGCGCAGGTATCTGGCGCAATACACGGTCGAGCATTTCAGCGACCGCGTGGTGGCCCTCTTTGCCGGCGACGGAAACCTGGCGGCGACGGCGTAGTCGACCGCGCGGCGTTTTGTCTTGCTCGCGTCAATGAAAAATAATAATATAAGACGGCATGAGACGCGCGGCCGCTCTGAAATGCCCTCCGTGCCGAACGGGTTGCTGAGAACGTTAATGACGGCGGAGGGGCGAGAGACGACGACCAGGCGGCGCGAGATGTTCCTCGGCTGCCCGATTGACCTCCACACGATGAAGGAAACGCTAGGCATCGCCGAGCGCGCGATGCGGCAGCGGACGCCGACACGACACGTCGTCGTCAATGTCGCAAAGCTCGTCAACATGCGGCGCGACCCGCTTCTGCGCGAGGATGTTTGCGGCAGCGATGTCATCAGCGTCGATGGCATGGGGGTGGTCTGGGGCGCCCGGCTGCTCGGTCTGCCCGTCCCCGAACGCGTCGCCGGGATCGACCTGATGGAGCAAGTCCTGCGTCTCTGCAGCGACAACGGGTTTCGACCCTATTTCCTCGGGGCACGTCAGAGCGTGCTGCTCCAGGCGATCGACAACCTGGCGCGGCGCTATCCGTCGCTCGAAATCGCCGGCTGCCGGAATGGCTACTTCACCCCCTCGGAGGAGGCCGAGGTCGTGCGCGCGATCCGGGCCGCCCGCCCGGATTGCCTGTTCGTCGGGATCTCGAGCCCGATGAAAGAGCGGTTCACCTGCAAATATGCGCGCCAGACCGCCGTACCCTTTGTGATGGGCGTCGGGGGCAGCATCGATGTCCTCGCCGGGCGGGTCCGGCGGGCTCCGAGGCGGATGCAGATGACGGGCTTCGAGTGGGCCTACCGGGTGGCGCAGGAACCTCGACGCATGTGGTGGCGCTACTTCCGCACAAACACGATCTTCCTTGGCCTCATGGGGCGCGAACTGGCGCGGTGCGCCCTCCGGGCGGATCGGG
Organism: uncultured Alphaproteobacteria bacterium; assembly: GCA_963772295.1. Taxonomy (GTDB): domain Bacteria; phylum Pseudomonadota; class Alphaproteobacteria; order ATCC43930; family CGMCC-115725; genus AP-15. Next base: position 329,018 of record CAVYWO010000010.1, on the reverse strand, counting down.
CGACGGCGGGGGCGGCGCGTTGAAGCAGGTGGTGCAGCGGATGCGCACGGGCGCGATCTCGGTTCAGGACGTGCCGGAGCCGCTGGTCCGCAGCAACTTTGTCAAAATCGCCACGAAACGGTCGCTGATCAGCGCCGGAACGGAAAAGTCCAAGGTGGATTTGGGCGACAGCTCGCTCTTCAACAAGGCCAAGGCGCGTCCCGACCTGGTGCGCAAGGTATTGGACAGTGCGAGAAGCGACGGTTTGCTGTCGACCTATCAAACGGTTCGGGCCCGCCTCGAGGCGATGAACCCGCTCGGTTACAGTCTCGCGGGGATCGTCGTCGAGGTGGGTGATCGCGTCAGAAACCTCAAATCCGGCGATCGCGTGGCGGCGGCGGGTGCCGGCTACGCCAATCACGCCGAGGTTGTCGCCGTGCCGCAGAACCTCGTCGTCCCGATCCGCCCCGAGGTGAGCTGGGACGGCGCCGCCTTCACGACCTTGGGGGCCATCGCGCTGCAGGGCATCCGGGTCGCGGCGCCGATGATCGGCGAGACCTTCCTCGTCATCGGCCTCGGGCTGGTCGGTCAGCTCACCGTCCAGCTGCTCCGCGCCAATGGCTGTCACGTTCTGGCCGTCGATTTGCTGGACGATCTGGTGGCGCGCGCGGAGGCGTCGGGCGCGATCGGCCTCAAATCCGGGACCGATCTCGCTCGGGCGGTCGAGGCGCACACCGGCGGCATGGGCGTCGACGGCGTGCTGATCACGGCGGCCACGCCGAGTTCCGAGCCGGTGGCGCTTGCCGGCCAGGTGACCCGCGAAAAAGGGCGGGTCGTCGTCGTCGGGCTGGTTGGCATGACGCTGCCGCGCGAGCCCTATTACCTCAAGGAAATCGACCTCCGCATCTCGCGCTCCTACGGCCCGGGGCGGTACGACCCGCGCTACGAAGAAGGCGGCCAGGATTATCCGTTCGGCTATGTCCGCTTTACCGAGCAGCGCAATATGGTCACCTTCATGGAGCTGGTCGCCGAGAAGCGTGTCGATCCCGACAGCCTCATCACCCACCGTTTCCCGATCGCGCAAGCGGCCGAGGCCTACGACCTGCTGCGTGGCGGCAGCGGCGCGCGCTATCTGGGTGTCCTCCTCGACTATCCCGAGGAGCGCCCGGCGCCGCCGGCAGCGTCGATCGGGACGCGTCGACCGCTCGATGCGGGATCGCTCGGCGTTTCCTTCATCGGCGCCGGCAACTACGCGACGCGCCGATTGCTCCCGCTGCTCAAGGCAATGCCCGGGGTCGCGCTGCAGGGTGTCTGCACCTCGGCCGGGATGCGGGCGCGCGATGTCGCCGACCGGTTCGGATTCCGGTTCTGCACCGGCGACACAGCCGATCTGCTATCGCCGGCGACCGCAGTTCTGTTTGTCGTGACGCCGCATGATTCTCACGCCGAGCTTACCCTGCGCGGGCTCGAGGCGGGCAAGCATGTCTTCGTCGAAAAACCGCTTGGCGTTACGCGCGAAGAGTTGCACCGGATCGAGGATGTCGCTGCGGCGGCACCAGGCCACCTGCTGGTCGGCTTCAACCGGCGCTTTGCGCCGCTCACGCGCGCTGTGCTTGATTTCACGTCGTCGGTCAAAGCGCCCGCGGTGGTCGACATCCGGGTCAATGCCGGCGCGGTCGCGCCGTCGCACTGGATCCAGGACCCCGATATCGGGCACGGCCGCATCATCGGCGAGGTTTGCCACTTCGTCGACCTCGCTGCCGTCCTCTGCCGCAGCCTTCCGGTGCGCGTCAGCGCGACGGCATGGCTGCCCGCCGACTGCCCGCCGCTGCTCGCGGAGAACGTCGCAATCAGCCTCGTCATGGCCAACGGCAGCATTGTCAGCATCCTCTACACCGCGCTCGGCGGCGCGACGATGCCAAAGGAACGGATCGAGGTCTTCTGCGGCGGCAGCAGCGCGGTGATCGACGATTTCAAGCGCGCCGACCTGCATGCGGCAAGCGGCATGCGCTCGATCAAGACGCGGATCCAGGACAAGGGTCACAAAGACATGTTGCGGTCGTTCCTGGCCTCGCTGTCCGGCACTGAACCGCTGGTGCCGCTCGCGGATCTCTTCCGCGTTTCCGAAGCGACGCTTGCCGTCGTCGAGGCGATCAGGAGCGGCACCTCCATCGATCTCCGACCGTGATGGTAAACGGGGCTGGGCGCCGCCTTCGCGACCCGTTGATCCGGTGACGAGACGACGCAGTGTGCGGCATCGCGGGATATTACAACTGGGCGGCGCCGGCAACGTTGCTGCCCGCGATGCTGCACACGATCGCCCATCGCGGCCCGGATGCCGGCGGCGAATATCGGCACCCCCGGCACCTCGACGCGGAAGGCGGCGGGACGGTCGCCTTGGGGCATCGGCGCCTGTCGATCATCGATCTCTCCACCCGCTCCGATCAGCCGTTGCGGAAGGACGGTCTTGTCATCAGTTATAATGGCGAGATCTACAACTACCGCGAGCTGGCCGACGAACTGCGCGGCTCCGGCGTCGCGTTCAAAACCCAATCCGATACGGAAGTTGTGCTCGAAGCCTGGCGGCGCTGGGGCCCGGCCTGCCTCGGCCGGCTGCGGGGCATGTTCGCATTTGCCCTCTATGACGAGCGTGCAAGGACGCTGTACCTCGCGCGCGATCCTTTTGGGATCAAGCCACTCTTCGTCTTCCGCCGCGGCGGCGGGCTGATCTTCGGCTCCGAGCCGAAGGCCCTGCTGCGCGCGACCGGCCCACTCGAAACCGACTTCGCCGCGATTGTCGCATCGCTTCTCTATGTCTTTATTCCCGAGGAGCACTGCGTCTATGCAGGCATGCGAAAGCTGCCGCCCGGCCATTGGGCCGAGTGCCGGCCGAACGGTGAGTACCGCGAAACGCGCTATTTCGATGCGGCGGCGATGGCGGCCGAGGCGTCGCGGCAGCCGATGGCGGTCGCCCCGCTGCGCCAAATTCTCGAAGATTCGGTTGCGGCGCACACGGTCGCGGACGTTCCGGTCTCGGCGTTCCTCAGCGGCGGTCTCGATTCGAGCCTTGTGACCGTTCTCGCCGCCCGGCATGTTCCGCGGCTCGACTGCTATACGATCGCCTTCCGCGGCGACGACAGGCGCTTCGAGGCGATGCCCGACGACCTGTCCTACGCCAGGAAGTTGGCGCAGCGCCATGACCTCCGGCTCAACGAGATCGAGATCGCTCCCGAATTGAGCGCCCTCCTCCCCGAACTCGTTCGGGTGCTCGATGAGCCGGTCGGCGACGCGGCCACGATAAACACGCTGCTCATCTGCAAGGCGGCGCGCGACGCCGGGGTCAAAGTGCTGCTCTCCGGGATGGGAGCCGACGAGCTCTTTGGCGGCTACCGCCGTCATTATGCCAACCTCCTCGCCGGCCGCTATCGGCGCCTGCCGCGCGCCTTGCGCGCCGCCGTGATCGCGCCGCTCGTGAACCGGCTCCCGGTCGCCAGCGGTGCGCGCGGCTATCGCTGGGCACGGTGGGCGAAACGGTTTGTTCAGTTCGCATCGCTCGGAGAAGAGGCCGCCTACCGGCGAAGCTACACCTATTACGACGAGGCCGAACTTGCCGGCCTCCTGACACCGGAGCTGTGGCCCTTCGTCGAACCGTTGCTCGATGAACACCGGGAGGTCTACGCCTCGGGGCCGGCCGACGATCACGTGAACCGGATGTGTCTTACCGACGTGAAAATGTTCCTCCCCGGGCTGAACCTTACCTACTCGGACCGGGCGAGCATGGCGGCCTCGACGGAGCTGCGCGTTCCGTTTGTTGATCTCAGGGTAACGGAGGCGGCGTTTGCCGTGCCCGGTCGGCACAAGATAAGCGGTCGGGCGGGGAAGGCGATCCTGAAAGAGGCCGCTCGACCCTGGCTGCCGCCGGAGATCATTCACCGGCCGAAGGCAGGTTTTGGCGCGCCGCTGCGGGCCTGGATCCGGCGGGATCTCGCGGATCTCGTCGACGCTCTCTTGCTGGGCAACGGGCTGAGCTCGCGCGGCCTGCTCGATCGCCGGGCGATCGAGCGCATGATCGCCGAGGATCGCTCGGGACGGCGCGATCACGCGCAACGCCTTTGGCACCTCCTCACGCTTGAACTGTGGTTCCGCGCCCAGCGGGAAATTGCACCGGCAGAGCCAGCCGGCGGCGTTTCATGACGCCGCGGCGCGGGCGGGCGCGGCGCCCGCGCCCGCTGCGCGCGCCGACCAAGTAGCAAGCGCCAGGAACATCCATGCCTGCGTCCAGCGCATGTAGGGAACGGTGTTCAGGCCGAGAGGGGTGCGCTGATAGGCAAACCGCCCCTTCTCCGGCAGCCACATATTCTCCAGGAGCCAGCAGAGCACGCGCGCCGCGAGCCGCGCCCGAAACGCGTCGGGCCGCACGGTGAGCAGGGTGATGATCGCTTGCGCGCCGCTGTGGGCATCGATCGGCCAGCGCCGGTGGACGTAGTAGGCGGGACACCCGTCCGGCGCGAAGAATTTCGCGGCATAGAAATCAAGAGCTCGCGTGATCGCCTCGTCGAAGGCGGAGGTCGACAACAGCGCCGCCAGCCGCGCCAGCGCACAGATGTTATACCCGGTATGGAAGCTGTCGATGAAGCGATGGTGCCGCCGACCGCCATACGACCAGCTCCCGTCCTGTTGCTGTCGCGCGAGCGTATATTCAAGCGCGGCGCTCGCCAGCCGTTTCCAGCGGGCGGGCCCGCCCCGTTGATAGGCCTCGGCCAGGACGTAGGCGCCCCACAGGTTCGCGTTGTGGACGACCGCGTCGCTGGTCGGTACATAGGCTACGTAAGGCCGTTGCTGCGCATCGCGCCGCACCAGCTCGCTCTCGACAAATTCGGCGGCGGCAAGGATCACGGGCGTCCGGGTGGCCGCCTCTGCCGCCGCCGCTCCGGCGAGCGCCTGCACGGCATAAGCCGTCGACACCGCATTCGGGCTCATCGCCGGAACATAGAAAGCGCGCGCTCGCCACGGGAAGGGATAGCCCCAGGCGCTGCCCGTCCGCCGCCCCGCCGCGCAGCGAAGCCCGACCATTCGCTCCAGCAGCGCGCTTTGCTGATCGGTTTGCCCAAGCAATCCATAGCCCATGGCGAAGAGGGCGAGAGCCTTTGCATTTTCGCTTTTCGGTACATGCGCGACCGACCGGAGATTGATCGGCGAGCGTTTGAAGGTCTGCAGCCAGACGAGCTGCAAGATGCGGCCGCGGCTGAACGGCAGCGAATTGAACAGAGCGCTGTTCAGTCCGTCGAACGGGTCCCAACCCTGGTAATCCTCGGCGCGGCAGTAGCGTTCGAGCCGGTCGAGAGCGGCTGCGGCGGATGGCGCGAGCGACCCCGGCCGGCGCCGGGCTCCGGTCAACGCGGCACCACGTGCACCCAGAGATGCCAGCCGAGGAGGCCGGATCCCGGCCAGCCGTGAACCGGCAGCGGCGGCGCGTGCATGAATTCCTTATGGACCCGCACGATCCTGAAGTCCGGAAAATCCCGCCCCACCTCGGCGGTGGTGTAGACCTTGCTGTATGGATTGTCGGGACCGTCGGTGTTGCGGTGAATAAAGTTCCTCATGCGCAGATATTCGATCAGCCCTTGCTGGCGCGCTTTCGCCAGGTGCTCGGCATAAACTCTGCTTGCTTTCCCTCGCACGAATAGGACCATCAAGCCGAGGCGCCGAACTACGCAGATCGACAGCAGGTAGTTGAGAGAGTACTTGGCATAGAGCATAGTGACGAGCATACCGTCACGCTTCAATACCCGGCGAAGTTCCCGTTGTGCCTGCATAATTTCCGGCACATGGTGGAGGACGCCGTGCGCGTACACGAGATCGAAATGGCCGGATGGATAGGGGATGTCGAGCACGCTGCCCTGTTCGATGGCCTCGTAGGGCAGATCGCGCAACCGCATCCGGAGGCGGACCCGCGACACCGATTCCGCGGTCAGGTCGAGGCCCGACCAGATTGCGCCTCGCCGGATCAGCTGCTCGCTGTCGGCGCCTTGACCAAGCCCGATTTCCAAAGTTCTTTTGCCGGCAGGCGCCAGGGCGTCGAGCCGTCGAAGAATGTGGGCCTCGGTGCGGTACCGATAGGCGTCGTAGCGCGAGAAGAACGCAGCATAATCTTCCGGACTTGCGGCGACGAACTGATCGCCGCACGGATGTTCTTCCCAGAAATCGGCAATCTGGTCTTCTATGGCTGCGACCCGCGCTTGGCTCATCATTTCGGACCCTGGCAGCGGAGTGCAACTCCATCGGCACTTGCCGCGGCTTTCCGCCCGCCGACAATCGGACGGGCGACTGTTGTTCGTCTCATATTCCGTGGGCGCATCACCGGCAAAGCCCGCGGCCTGCGCCATTGCGCTTTACGCCGAGGTGAGCTCCTCACCCCGACGCCCACGGTACCATGTCCGGCGCTGCGATAGCCGCACGATCCTGCGCTCGGCCGCGTCCGCCTCTACGCAAACGACGGCAAATGCGACAGCGAGCGCGTAGTTGATAAGATAACGCGGCGATTCCAAACCGACATTCGAACTAATCTGAAGAAAGGCGAGGACCAGCAGGCCGCACGAGATCAGGCTCAATCGCGCGAGGAGGCCGTCACCTGCGGACCCCCGGGCGAGCCGCAGCAGCAGGATCCAATTCATCAGGAGGAAGACCACGCCGCCGGCCAGTCCCAGGCGATAGAACACATTGACCAGCGACGAATGATTACCGCGGATGTAGAGCACCTCCGTCGCCGGTGCGGAAGAGGGTATGTCCATTTCTTGGGCAAAGTCCTCGGCGGTGCGCCAGTTCTCGGACGTAAAAGGAAAATACGGAACACCATAGCCGACCCCGATCAGATAACTGTCGACAAGCTCGGCCATATTGCTGTGCCAGGTCTCGCAGCGCCAAGCCGTGCTCCCGGCATGCGAGAAGATGAGGGACGCATCCTGTTCCTGGGCGCGGCAGAGTGATGGCACCGCGGTCTCGACCGCCATCACGGCCAGTGCCAGCGGAATGATCGCCGTCACCACCACGGCGCGAGCGCTCGCTGCAATTCGGGGCATGCTGAGGATGACAAGGATGAGAGCCATCAGGAGCGCGCCCACCGAGTTGAAGAGCGAGCCGTAGGACAATATCCGGCAAGCCAGAAGATATACGATCATCGACAGCAAGGGAAGCATTCGCTTCCCGGTGAACACCACGTAGAACGAAAACACGATATAATAAAGGAAAGCAGTCTGCCCCCTATCGAGGAAAAACGTATAGTCGTCCTGCGATTCACCAAAGAAATAGGCCGTGACAATGTCTACAACCGGCAGAAGCGCCAGAAAAGCCATCCCGAATTTCTGGGCGAATCTGATGACGCCGGCCGTTCCCACGGACCAGATATGATAGCCGCCGATTATGAAGGGCAGGAGCAGGAATACGAAGTAGCTTTGGCGAAGAACGTAGTCCGCGCGGCGCGGCAGGAGCGGGATATCCGGATAGAGCCCGAGGGCGGACGCCGCGACGGAGAGCGCCCCGATCGCAACAAAGGCCAGCGCGAGCAAGTCGAACGGCTCGATCCTCGGCCAGCGCAGCGCGTAGGGTGTGAGAAAGCAATTGGCGAACAGCAGACCACACAGCGGAAAGAGGCCGAACCAGCTTCGCATCAGCTCGCCGTCCGGCGAGAAAATGTTCGCGACAATCAGCGCGACGAGCGCAACACCGCTGCTCTTGCCGACGGCGCGAGCGAGCGCCTCGGGTCGCCGCCGCGTTGCCATCGCCCCCCGGTCGACCCGATGCCCTGCCGCGAACCGACTCCGATATTCGTTCACCAAGACGCGCGACCTCCGCGCGCTAAACGGGTATTCGGACGTAATTAGCGGACCGCCGCGAGCGGGTCAAGATCGACTGTTGTTAAGATAACGCGGAAAGCCAGCTGCAGATCCTCAATTCCTACGCGGTCGGGAAAACCCGAGACCGCGGCCGCGATCCCCAGTCCAGCGACGCACTGCCGCCGCTTACCTCGAACCGGTGTTCGGGCAGATCAAGCCTGCCGTGGTTGCGGCGGCATAGACTCCAGGAAGATGAGAGAGATCGGCCGATCCCCGTCCCGCCGACCGCGCATGGCGCGCGGCCGCGCCGGCGCGTCCCACAGACGGGACAAGTCAGCAAGCTCGGCGGCGTGCCGAACCCGGCCGGGCGTGGGAGCGCGATTTGTCGTTGCCAAACTTGTCCAAAAGGGCAATCTTTGAACGAACGGCTTGAGGTCAGCATTAACGACTTTAATGTCAGCGACGACCACAGGACTTCTGGCTCGGCACTCGAGCGACGGGACGCCGCGGCGGCCTGCGTTTCCGTTGGTTGGTGAAGAAGCGTTCGACCCGGTTCACCCTGAGCGGAGGTTCGCGAGTGCCCTGCCGCCTGCCAGCGCGCGGGTTTGGCGAACCGGTTGCGGCTGGGCTCGGCTGTGCACGGGCTGTCGATAGAACATGGTGAGAGGCGGCCATGAACATTTACACGATCTACCGCGTTTTTGGACGATCCTATCATCGGAAGCGAATGAGTTAATTTCTGACCCTTCTAAAGGTACACGATTCTGACAGGATTATCGACGTTGGTGGATTACCGTATTATTGGACGTCAATCGGTCTCGCACCGCACATTCTTATGGTAAATTTGGAAGACGAGACATGGCAAGAGGGAAACCTAAAAAAAATAAAGGGCGATGGACGTTTGCTAGAGTTTGCCGACAATTCATTCGATATCGCCTTCTCCAATTCGGTGATCGAACATGTCGGAACATATTCCGATCAAATGGCGTTTGCCCGGGAAATCTCGCGCGTAGCGCGCCGATATTGGGTGCAGACGCCTAATAGGTGGTTTTTTGTTGAACCACACCTTCTTACTGCCTTTATCCATTATCTCCCGTGTTCTATACGCCGGAAACTGGTGCGATATTTTAGCCTCTGGGGCTTAGTGACTAAGCCGCAACAAAAGCAAATAGACGAGCTCTTGGCCGAAATACGTTTGCTTGATTGTCAAGAGATGCATACCCTCTTCCCCGATGCTGAGATTCACCGGGAAAAATTCTTTGGTATGACCAAGTCGATCATCGCGATTCGTGCGTGAATCGCCAAAAAACGGGATGCGCACCGAGCGCGCCCGCGTGTCGCTGCCCAGCCCTCACCCGCTTCCTCGACAACTCGACAACGCCGGCATCTGCCTATGGAAGAACAATGCCGCCGAGCGCGCTTTGCGGGGTGTTGCGCTCGGCAGAAAGTCACGGCTTTTCGCGGGTTCCGATCGTGGCGGCGAGAGGCGGCGGCGCTGATCTTGCCGACGGCGCGGGAAAGCGCCTGGCGATCGCTTGCCGCTGCGCCAGCGGGTCGCTGCGGCCGCAGTACCACCGCCCCCGGATCGGTCCGATGCCCTGCAGCGAACCGAGTCACATGCGACCTCACGGCCAACCCACGACCTCCGCGCGCTGAACGGGTACTCCCCCGACATCAACGCGCTGCAAGGCCAACCGTCAAGGATGCGCGCACCGCCCCATAAAGTCGACCCCCGATGGGCCGTGCGGCACGGCCGCGGAGAAGGTCACCGAGATCGAAAGATGGCGCCGCGCGCGGATCAGCTCGCCGGCGGTTGCCCTGTTGCGTCTGGACACCAAGAAATTCGGCCTTATCGATGGCCATCGGCCATCGCATCACCGGCCCTTACAGCACCGCGCCGCCGGCCGTCCGACCCGGCCAATCCTTGTTGCGTGGTTCGACCGATCGGACCGTCGCTTTGTCTCGACCCGTCTCCGGCAACGATCGCCGGTTCGGGCCGGGGCAAGGATCGCCAAAGGCCACCGGCGACATCCGGCGCGCAGCGTCCTTGCGGCGGTCCCAACCGGCGATCACACACTCAACGAGCGACCCTTGGCTGACCCATGGAACAACGTCCTCGGAACAACAGCTTAGCGGCCCACCGCGCGCGGGTCAGGACTGGTCGACGTTCCTTTGCCGCCAGCTGGCGCCACGCCCACCGTCCGGTAGGAAATCGTGTGAGGAGGCCGCCGCGCAAGGGGACCACCGCGGGCCGGACGCGACGGCAAAAAGCCGTTGACGTCTTGGCATGTCGGCGGTGGGGGCTGCTGTGCTTGGAACGGATTGGCGACCGGTCCCTGGTCGGTGGGAAGGGTGGTCCAGTTGATCAAAACGTATGCCGGCCCGCCGGCGGGCATGGAATAGTTGCCGGCGGGCTCGTTCGCAAATTGCGGATCAGCAAACGCCGGGTTCACGTCCGGGGTTGAGGGCACCGCCGCTCCCGACACCGCAAAATACAAATTGTTCGCGACGTTCGGCGGTGTGGCATTCGCTGGAATGTCAGTCCACCACAGGAACGGGGGTACCGGTCCTCCAGAAAAGTAGACTATGTTCTGGTTAAACGAATTCGCGCTCATTCCGTATTCGCTGCCCGTCTCAGAGTCCTGGTACGCAAATTGCCCGCCGTCCCACTGATTTACCGGTGTTGAAATATCAAATATGTTGTTGTTGAATGTGACATTGTTACCTCCGTAGATTAGGAGAGGAAAAGTTCCGCTGCCGCTCACGATGTTTCCCGAAACAAGCACGTTGGACATGTAGTTATCAAGATAAATCGCCTTCGTAACGTTAGATTGATAGGCAGTGCCGCCGTACCCATTGATGATATTGTTGGTGACCACGTTGCCGGCCGCGGTGTGGGGTGTATCAATTAGGTAAATCGCACCAGAATCAACCACATTGCTGTTGACATTTACCAGGATGTTTCGATCGATGACATTATTCGCCATCTGCCTGTTGTAATCGCCGTCCAAAGCAATCCCGCCGCCTTGCGCATTTTCGATTAGATTATGTGTTATTTGATTGTTGCTTGGGCTGCTGGAAAGCTGTATCGCAGAGTAAGCACCGACGTATTGTTGGCCCGGCGGATTGCCTGGCGACTGCCCATTGAAAGTGTTGCTGTCGATGACGCTGTACAAAGTGCTTCCGGAAATGCAGTCTTGGTTGCAATTGAGGAAGGTGTTCCAGCGAATGGTCAGACTGGTTCCGGCAAGCACCAGCCCGGACCCGCCATTTACGTTCACGCCAACGCCAAGGTTTTGAAAAGTCAAGCCCTCTATCGTCAGATTGTTGGCAAAATTGGTGTAAACGTAGCCGGAGCCGCCACCGTCGAGTATGACGGTTGCGTTTTGATAGGGGATCCAGGTTTCGCCGGCGTCGGCTGGACTGAATACGAGGCCGCCCGCAATCGAATAGGTTCCGCCGAGGATAGTGACGGTCTTCGTGGTGCTCGCCTGCATCGCGGCTTGCGCCTGGCCGAAACTCAGGAACGGCGCCGAAAGCGTGCCGGGATTGCTGTCGCTTCCGTTGGTGGCAACGTAAAAGCTCTGGGTATTGCCGGCTGCCGGTGCGGCCACCATCGAGAGCAGCATGAGCCCGGCGCCGGCGCCCGACGGAAAAGCAGCTTTAGCGGCGCGGCGCCAGCCGCCATCGGCGCTCGCGCTCCGGAGACGGCGGAACGGATTGAAGTCGCGGCGTTCGCGGGCGCCGACGAGCCATCGAGCGACAATGCGATCGACCCGATCCGCGACCGACTTGCGATCGGTCCGGATCTTCGCCGCCCGAGGCATCGTCGCAGAACCGGTCTCGGCGAAGCGCAACGCGTTCCCCCGCTGCGCGCACTGACGCGCGAGCGTAATGGTGCATCCCCTCATCACAATCTTCCCCTGAAATAGTGCTGGCGGCCCGGGGCGTTGCACCCCGGCGATCTTGCGTCAATCTGCGGTAAGATAGATCCGACGCAACCCAGACTATGGATTTAAACCGGCAGGTGTGGTTGGGGCAAAATTATGACATCGCAAGCGTGAGAGCTGCGCGCGCCATCGCTTCGGCAGGGGGATGCTGGGCACGATGAGCAACCCGCGCTCGACGCTCATCGCCTTTTGTTGGCTTGTTTTTTACCGGGGTAGAAGCAGCGTCGCCAGCGACCGGCCCCCCTTTATATCGACGGATCGACACCGTAGTATACCTGATCATATGCCGATCCGCCGGCGTTGGTCGCGGTCAGGCGGAAGCCGAGGATCGTCGCCTGGCTGACGGCCGGTGCGGTGAAAGATGCCTGCACCGAGCCTGCATTCGCGATCGTCACGGGCGGCCCCGAGATCTGGGTCCACGCATAGCTGACGCCCGCGGTGCCCCCCGTCATCAGGCGGGTCGCCGAGCCGTCCAGGAGGACGTTTTGACCCGGTCCGACGACAACCCCCGGGCCCGCATCGGCGACCGGTGGCGCGTTGTTCAAAGGCGAAGTCGAGGGGGTGGTCTGATTGTTCGTCAGGGTCTCCGCTCCGCCCGAATTGTTTTGGACCGCCGCGCCGCCCGGTGACCCGAAAGGATAAAGCACGTTGTAGGCCAGCGTGTTGCCCGACTGGTTGGACTCAAAATATGAGCCGTATTGCGCCGCCGCGGCATTCGAAGAAAAACTGTTCAGTTGGATTATGTTATTCGTTGAATTCTCGACGACTGCGCACCCGGCATCGGCCGCCCAGTTGACGACGCTTATCCCCGCCGGCCAATGCGGCGAGGGGTTGCCGGCGGTTTGTGTTCCGATATTACCGGCATTGCCCTGTATGACGCTGTTCTGCGTCGCGCTGAGGTAAATCGGCTCGTAGGCGGTGTTGAAATGGTTGTTCGTGACCAGCAGGTTATTCGACGTAGCCGAGCGCGGGCAGGCGTCGTGCTCGTCGCCGAGGTTGAAGCCGACCGAGCCGGGCGAAGTTACGGTGTTATGTGTTATGACGGTCCCCGGCCCGCCGTTGAGGGTGATTATCGGATCGCTGTTTGATTGAAGAACATTGTTGTTGATAAAGCTGCCGCCGCCGCCATTGCTGATGACGATCGCGTAGCCCTCGACACCTTGGATCGTGTTGTTGACGAAAAGGTTGCCTTGGGTGTTCTCGACGTCGATGCCGGTGCCGGACGGGTCGACCTGCGGCCCACAGCCTGGCGGCGCTCCACCAACATGGCCAATTCCGAGGACTTGATTCCCGGCTATGATGTTGCCTGTCGAATTGGCGAGGATTTGCATCCCGTAATGGGAAAGACACTGGATAGTATTGTTCTTAATCACTGAGTTGGTGACGCCGGTGCCGTTGAACTCGATCCCGTAGGCGCCCGAGCCGCTCAGTCCCTGGATCGTGTTTCCAGCGACAAGCAAATTGTTGCCGTAGATGTCGAGACCATACCACGGATTGGTCCCGCCGCCGTCGATCAGATTGTTTATCCAGTTCGTATTATCGCCTTGGCTGAAAACTACGATATAGTTGTTACCCATGAACGCTAGACCAGTAAAGGTGACATTTATAGCGGAGGTATTGATTGAGAAAGTATTAGGGCTCAGCGATGCACCGGAAAGGATGGGCGTGTTGACACCGTCCGGCGGATAATAAGACCACGTCTCGCCGTTGTCTGCCGGGCCGGTCAAAACGAGACCGCTCGGGGGGAGCGTGTATGTCCCCGCCCTCAAATAGCAGGCCTTGATGGTGCCATTGGCTTGCATCGCCGCCTGGCATTTGCCGAGCGTGGCAAAGGGGGCCGCGAGCGTCCCCGGATTGCTGTCGCTGCCGTTCGGGGCGACATAGAATGCCGGCATGAGCGTCGTGCCAGGCGCTCCGGTGCCGCTCAGCGAGGCGGCATACGTGCGGCCGCCGGACGCGGTCGCAACCACCGAAGCCGTCCTGGTGCTCGTCCCCATTGGAACGAAGATCACGGAGATTTGACAGCTGCCGCTCACCGCCAAAGGGTTCGGACAGTTGTTGGTCTGAAAAAAATCGCCGGCATCGGCGCCGGTGATGGTGACGTTCGCCAGCGGAAGCGATACGGTGCCGGTATTGGTCAGCGTGAGCGCTTGCTCGGGGCTCGCCGTGCCGGTAGCTCGTGAAGCGAAGGTGAAACCCGCCGGATCGAAGCCGACCGATTGGGTAGCCGGAGTGATCGTGATAGCGATATTCTGCGAGACTTTCGCTGCTTCTGGGATGCCCGTGGCGGCCAGAAGCGCTGCGAAAGCCCACAGCAGGACGGAAGCGGCACGGAGCATTGGTCGATCCTCCTACTGTGTTGCGCCGATCGTGATCGTCGCGGTTGACCCGCCGGCGGAGCCAACCGGTGGTCCGAGAGGGTTAATCATGAGGTTGTTGTTGCTGTCGAGCGCATAGACCCCGCCGTGGTTGAAATTCGGCGCAACGAACAAGAAGGCGCCGGTGAACGGGGCGCCGTCGCTCCATGTCGCTGCAACGTTCGCCACCACGGCCCCCAACGGGGTGGCGGTTGGAATGCTCGGATTTGGCGGGGTCACGACTATGCTCAGGTACGGCAGCCCTGGCGTGAAAGCGACATCGACGAAAAAGTTTCCGTCGAGATAATCGTTGGTCGGGTAGTCGAGACCCCTAACCATAGCACCGTTACCGCCGACCAGGCTGGCGGCGGGAGCACTCAACGGCCGATTCGAGACGGTCTGCCCCAAGCCGTGCCATGTTTCGGAATATTGGCCGCAGGGCGCGTAGTAGGCCGCCAAATAGGTCGTGTTCGCTGCGATTGATATCGGGACCGGGAAGAGCGCCGTCTGCCACCCCGGAACGGGGCCCAACTCCGATGCCATGCGCACCGAGGCTAATCTTTTGATCCCTGCCTTCACCCCAAGCGTTGTGGGGCCGGAGTACGGGTCCACGGGGTTTGCCGGCAACACATTGCTGAACAAGGAGACCGGTTGCGTTTGCCCCAGACATCCGTTGCCGTATAGCAGCAATACGAGCGGGAGCGGGACCAGGAGGCTGCGTATCGGTCGCACGCGAGGGAGAAACGAGACCAAGCCGATGGCGCCGTGTCGTATCATTGCGAGATCCCACACGTTTACGTAATTGTATCGCCATACGCTCCCGGTATGATTGCAGAGCGGTTTAAACGGCGACGGAAAATGTTTTGACTTCGAAGCAACTCCGGTCTAAATTAAAGAAGGGTGTGAATAAATTTTAACATTGATCAGAATCCCGGGATAACTTACATTTTTTGTTTCAAACTCCAGGCCCCTCAGCCTTTATTTCCTGGGCACCAAGCGATTGTGCCCGCTGCCGGTGTGGCAATTCCTCGCCGTCCGCAAAAGGGTCGCGGGCTCTCAGGAACAACGCAAGTATCGGCATTCTCGGAGATCGCGTGATATGGTACAATTCGACTGCGGCGAGGCTGCGAGCGAAGGCCGCGGCGATGGCGCGGAAGCCCGGTCAGGCAGAGCAGGAAAATTGTAATGTTTGTCGATGCTCGACGGTTGGATAACGACGCAACCATCGAAGCCGATGTCTGCATCATTGGCGGCGGCGTGGCCGGCATCACGCTTGCGCATCGAGTTCGGGAAAAGGGGCATCCGAACCTGCGTTCTGGAGAGCGGTGGATTCCGCCCGGACCCTGCAACCCGAGATTTGAACCGGGGGGAGAATGTCGGGTTGCCGTACCGCTTTGACGATGGCTGTCGCAGCCGCTTCCTCGGCGGCAGCAGCAATTGTTGGGGCGGGTGGTGCCGGCCGATGGACGAGCAAGATTTCGCGGCGCGGGACTGGGTGCCCTACAGCGGTTGGCCCTTCCCGAAACGCGAACTCGTCCCCTATTATGACCGCAGTCGCGACGTTCTCCAAATCGGCCCCGATCGGTACGATCCCGAGTTCTGGGTCGCGGCAATTGGCCGGGCCGGCGTGCGCCGCATGCCGTTCGTCACCGGCGACGTGATCGACGCAATATCGCAGTTCAGCCCCCCATTGAAATTCGGTCGCTTTTACGAAGCAGCGTTGCGCCGGTCGCAACATCTGACGGTTTTCCTTTATGCCAATGCGATCGAGATCGAAACCGACGCGAGCGGATGCCGGGTACAGGCGGTGAAGCTCGCGACATTGACCGGGCGCACGGCACGGGCAAAGGCGATGGTCTTCGTCCTGGCCGCAGGCGGGATCGAGAACCCCCGCTTGCTGCTGGCTTCCAACCGGACCCATCCGGCAGGTCTCGGTAATCAAAACGATCTTGTCGGTCGGTATTTCATGGATCATGTCCAATTATCCACCGGGCAAGTACGGTTGGTCAACATTGGAAAGCAAGATGAGCTCTATGATTGCAAGTTCAACCACAATAACCCGGCCATATCGGCATATGGTACGCGTTTTGCTGCTCAACTCATGCTCTCACCCGATGTTCAGGCACGGGAAAAGTTGCTAAACGCATTAGTTTCGCTCGAGTCGATCTTTCATGGGGAGATATCGGAAGCGGGCAAAGCCCTGGTCCGGCTGAAGCGTCGGGCCCGGCAGCGAAAGGCGCCGGGGCACAGCAGCACCGGGCGCGACTTGTTGACGCTGCTTGCTCACCCGCTACACTGCGCCGGGTTCGCCGCCAGCCGCTACCTGCGGTTGCGGTCCTTGGTTTGCGGCGCCCGATTTCACCTCCTCATCGAGCCGGACCCCGATCCGGAAAGCCGGATCACGTTATCGGAACAGAGGGACAAGCTTGGGATGAACCGGGTCAAGGTGCGCTGGCGCCTTGGCTCGTTGGTGAAGCGAACTGCAGATCGGACCTGCTTTCTGATCGGGCAAGAACTCTCTCGCGCCGGGGTGGCCGAGGTCTCGCTCGATCCGGCGATCGGAGACAGCGAGTGGCGCGATGGCTTCTCCGACGAAGGTACCTGGCACCATATGGGGACGACGCGGATGCATGATTCGCCCAAGCTCGGCGTTGTTGACGCCAACTGCCGCGTGCATGGGATCGAAAATCTTTATATCGGCGGCAGCTCGGTATTTCCGACCGCGAGCGCAATTTTTCCGACGATTACCATAGTGGCCCTGGCCTTGCGGCTCGCCGACCACATTGCCGGGGAATTGCCTCGCTCCATCGCGCGAACTGCCGGGGAGCGGCCGCAGGCTAAGGTCGAAGAGGTCCCGCTTCGATGATCGCGGTGCCCGCATTCGGGAAGGCGAGTGCCGATCTTCCCCGCCCGACCGTCGATCCCCGCCTCTCAACTGGAGGCGTGGCCGGCAGTTGTGACTGCTCGACCGTAAGCCTGTCGGCAATCCGGCCTGCCGCCTTGCCGTCACCGAAGGGGTTTGCCATTCGGCTCATCCGTCGATAGGCCTCGGGATCATCGAGCACTGCGCACATCGCTTGGTACAGGCGCTGCTCGTCCGTTCCGACCAGCTGCGCAAGACCCAATTCGAGCGCCTCGGGGCGCTCGGTGGTTTCGCGGGTCACCAGGACGGGCTTGCCGAACGAGGGGGCCTCCTCCTGGATCCCGCCGGAGTCGGTGACCACGAAATGGCAGCATTTCAACAGATGGACGAGTTCGGGATAAGTCACCGGTTCGCGCAACAGGATGTTCCGCTGCCCTGACAATGGCGCGAATGCACGGCGGACATTCGGGTTCGGATGAATCGGAAACACGACCGTGATATCCGGCCGGAGTGCGATCCGACCGATCGCGGCGGCGACGCGCGCGAGCCCGCCGTCAAAGCTCTCTCGGCGGTGGCCGGTGATCAGAATGAGCCGTTTGCCCTCGATCTCGCGCGCAACCTCCTCGCCCAGCATCGCCCGGGTGCGCGCCCGCAGCCCGGCATGCGCGTCCAGCCGGCCTGAAATCCAATAGAGGGCGTCGATCCCGGTGTTGCCGGTCACGAGTATGCGCTCTTCACCGACCCCTTCCCGCAACAGCGCTTCGCGCGCCCGCGCGGTCGGCGCGAAATGCAAATCGGCAATACCGGCAACCAGCCGGCGGTTCACCTCTTCGGGCCAAGGTGCGTAAATATCGCCGGTGCGCAACCCCGCCTCGACGTGCGCAACCGGGACCTTGTGGTAAAAGGCCGCAAGCGCCCCGGCCAGGGTCGACACCGTATCGCCTTGCACGATGACGCGATCGGGCCGCCAGGCCTCGAGCACCGCGCTCACCCCCGACAGCACCGCGGCGGTCAGGTGAGCGAGGTCCTGCTCGGGACGCATAACGTTCAGGCTCCAATCCGGCCGCAGTTCGAACAATTCGAGACAGTCAGCCAGGATCTCGCGGTGCTGGCCGGTGGCGCAGAGCTTGCATTCGAACCCCGATCGTTCGGCCAATTGCCGGATGACCGGCGCCAGTTTGATCGCTTCAGGCCTCGTGCCGAGGACGAAAAGCAGCCTCATGCCGCATTCAGCTCAAGCCACGGGTCAGTCCGGTCGTGTCGATGACAATGCGCCGCATCAGTTCGTCCTTCGGAATCTTGCGAAACGGCGAATGCGCGACGAGGATGGCGACGATATCCGCCTCGCGCACCGCTGGCAGCGTCTCGCACAGCACGACGTTCGACAGCCGTGCCAAGGCCGCCGGTAGCGCGCGCAAGTTCGGTTCGGCCACCAGAATCCGCCATCCGTCATTCTGGGCCAACTGGGCAGTGATGTCGAGCGCTGGGCTTTCGCGCAAATCGTCAACATCCGGCTTGTAGGTCACGCCGAGGCAGGCAATCACCGGCTGTTTCAGCCGTTCGGCCCGTTCGCGGATCTGCGCCACGACAAACCGCGGCTTCTCGTCGTTGATCTCGCGCGCGGTGCGGATCAGCCGCGACCGTTCCGGCGCCGAATGGATAATGAACCACGGATCGACCGCGATGCAATGACCGCCAACGCCGGCGCCCGGCTGCAATATCGACACCCGCGGATGGCGATTGGCCAGCTCAATGATTTGCCAGACGTTGAGACCGAGCCCGTCACAGACGAAGGACAATTCATTGGCAAAAGCGATGTTGGTGTCGCGATAGGCGTTTTCGACCAACTTGACCAGTTCGGCCGTCGGTGCGTCGGTTCGAAACACCGTCCCGCGAACAAAGACGCGATAGACCGCCTCGGCACGTTCCGCGCAGACTTCCGTCATTCCGCCGATGATACGGTCATTCTCAATCAACTCGCGGACAATTCGTCCGGGCAACACCCGTTCAGGGCAGTGCGCAACGTGCACGTCGAGCGGCTCGCCCTGGCGATGCTCGGGCGGAAATCGCAGATCGGGGCGCAGCTGAGCGAGCCTGGCTGCCAGGCGCGCGGTTGTCCCCACCGGCACGGTGCTTTCAAGGATCACGAGATTGCCGGGCGTCAGAACCGGAGCGATCGCATCCGTAGCAGCATCGATAAAGGAGAGGTTTGGGGAACGATCCGGGTTGAACGGCGTCGGAACCGCGATGATGAACGCGTCCGCAGCTTCCGGCTCGGCGCTCGCCCGCAGCTTGCCCAGCGTCGCCGCGGCACGCAGCAGCATGTCGAGATCGGGTTCCCGGAAATAGGGCTGCCCGGCGTTGACGGCGGCGACGACCTTGGGATCGTTGTCGACCCCGATGACATCGACGCCGTTGCTGGCAAGGGCGGCGGCGGTCGGCAGACCGACATAGCCGAGGCCGACGGCGCATACCCTCTTTACCGGATGATCAAGGTCGCGCAACTGCGGACGCAGCCTTTCCAGTCCTGTTGCAAGGGGAGCGTCGTACGAGGTGTCACACCGAAACTATTTACAAACTATTTAAGTTTGTCAAATTCCACCGAAATCGTCAAGAGGGCGAATCCGCGGAATGCGTTGGCGCGGCCACATGGTGGGTCCGGAACGCACCATTCGCTCCAATTGACCGAGCAAGACCGTGAGCGCGGGCAAGGCTCATCCCGTTGTTCGACCGGCTTCGCCGCCGTCCCTCCGTCGCGAGCACAGCGGGGCGCCATCCCAGCTCACGCAACAACGGAATTTGGTTGACGCAGCTCGATGTTCGGCACGCAATTGATCCGGAACGGCTACCCCAACAATTTTTACGGCTGATCGCCAATGTCGTCTCCGCCGCCGCGGATTCGCCGTCGGGAAATCGGTCCAAGCGATGTCCGCCGCATCGTCGACCTATTGACGAGCGGCTTTCGCACCCGAAAACGTTGCTTCTGGGTGCGCGCGTTCGCACGTCTGTCGGAGCATCGGACACCGCCGGGATATCCAAAGTATGGGTACCTGTTGGAGTGCGACGGCACCCCGGTCGGGGTCACGCTCATGATATACGCAACCCTGAATTCTGGCGGAAGGCCGCATATCCGCTGTAACATGTCGTCGTGGTACGTCGAGCCCGCATTTAGAGCCTACGCCGGTCAGCTGCCGTCGGGTGTATTCCGGCAAAAGGAGGTGACCTTCTACAATGTTACGCCGGCGCGCGAAACCTGGCCGGTGCTGGAGGCCGAGGGGTACACGCGCTATTGCAGCGGCCGGTTTTTGGCGGTTCCGGCGCTTTCTGCGTGGCAGCCTGGGGTCCGCGTCCGGATCGCTGCCGCCGGCGACATCGCGGAGAATGACGACCTGTCGGCATTCGAAACTCAACTCCTTTTGGACCACCAAAGTTACGGTTGCATCAGCGTAACCTGCCGTCTGCTGAATCGGCGCCACCCGTTTGTCTTTCAGCTTCGCCACAGAGCCGGGCTGGTGCGATTCGCCTATCTCATTTACTGTCGCCATCTGGATGACTTCGTTCGATTGGCCGGGCCGCTGGGGCGATATCTCGCATTGCGTGGAATTGTTCTGGTTGTCGTTGACGCCAATGGCCCTGTGGCCGGGCTGGTCGGCAGATACGACGACGGGTTCCCAAAATATTTCCGGGGTCCTGATCAACCAAGGCTTGGGGATGTGGCGTACTCGGAAAGGGCTCTGTTTGGCGTTTGATGGCGATTTCCTGACAGGTGCCGCCGGCCGGCCTTGAAGCTGCCGGCAACTGGCGGAGCGATCGCGGCGATGGGCTTTCTGGCGCTGACCCCGCTCCAGCCTTCGCGCTCGAGGATGCGCTGGTGCGGCGCTGTCATGTCGGGCTCGCGAACGGCGAGGCTGCCGCAGACCGGACAGCGATCCGGAAAGCGATTGGGCTCGGCGTCGGGCGGGCGCGGCGCGCGATGACCACGCCGACGATCTGCTGGATCATGTCGCCGGCGCGCGGTGATCGACGGGTCGAGCGGCGTCCCGCGGGTCGGTGAAACCCGGCCGTGATCTCGATCGGGTCCTCGGCCACCCGCTCCCGGTCCGCTGTCGCGGACATCGGCTCCGCAGACGACAGCATCGGCCCGGGGATGGGTGACTTTGGCAAAGCCCGGGGGGCGCGGCCGCAGTCAGCAGGCTCACCACGCACCTTTGCCGGACAACACGATACGCACAGTCCGGATCAATATTCGCAGATCGAGCCACAGCGACCAATGTTCGATATAATATAGGTCATGCACTACTCGTGCGCGCCCCTTATCGAGCGTATCGACCTCGCCCCGTAACCCGTTTATCTGGGCCCAGCCGGTAATCCCGGGCTTAAACTCTGTGCCGATGCGCATAGTGTTCAACCGCGTCGGCGTAAAGCCGTCCACCAACCTTCATTTGGACCGCGTGTGGACGCGGGCCGACAAGCGACATATCGCCGCGCACCACATTGATGAGCTGCGGTAATTCGTCCAGACTCAGACTGCGCAACATGCGGCCTAGCCAAGTGACCCGCGGATCATTCCGCACCGTACGCTGCGCACCCGACAGATCGCCGCGATCGTTTCGCATCGTGCGAAACTTTAGCACCCGAATGATTTCGCCATTGAAACCAAACCGCTCTTGTACAAACAAGACAGGCCCTGGGCTACTGATTTTGATCAATAACGTAACGATAACCATCAACGGTCCGAGCAGGGCAAGTAAAAAGATGGCAAGTATCTTGTCTACAAGACATTTGATCGCGCCATCCCAATTTTTTAGAGGTCGATCGACGACTTCCAGAACCGGGATGCCATCAACGTAGCTGGCGCGGCGCGCTTGGACCGTCTCAGCCAACGGCTCAATGCTGACGCGCACGTCGATCGCCAACGCCTTCATCTTGTCGCAAACTTGCTTGAGTTTTCTGTCGGCGCTGAGCGGCAGGGCCACGATCACTTCTTCAATCGTGTTGAGACGCGCGAATTTTATTAGATCGTCGGTCGTGCCCAGTACCTCTACCCCAGAAATCGACGCCGGCAGCCCCTCGGCTTCGTCATCAAAGACCCCGCGGATAATGATGTCGTGATCGTCGGAAGCCTGCAGTCTCCTGATCAGGTGTCGGCCTTCGGCTCCGGC
The DNA here is from genome assembly GCA_963772295.1 of uncultured Alphaproteobacteria bacterium. Classification (GTDB taxonomy): domain Bacteria; phylum Pseudomonadota; class Alphaproteobacteria; order ATCC43930; family CGMCC-115725; genus AP-15. The sequence continues at coordinate 306,875 of CAVYWO010000010.1, read as the reverse complement.
TCCAACGACGACGACGTTGCGCGCAAGGCGGCGGCTTCCGCCCCAGCGGGTAAGCGCAACATAAAAAGAATAGGCTCTTGCGACTAAAGCCGCAGCCACTGCCGCCAGCCACAAAAGCCCCGGGGTGCGGGCAGAAATTCCTGTTCTCTCCCCGACAAAAGCGATCAGCAGCAGGCATGACGCGGTGGCGCCCCAAGACATGGCTGTGCGCGTTGTCTGCCAACCTAGATTTCGCAGATAGCGCAGACGATAGCCACCGATGCGTTCGAACCCGCCGACAAACAATATCGCTGCCAGGATCGCCGTCATGAACCAGCCGCTGGAGGCACCTGAAACTGCACCGTCCGAATACGTCCAGGCAGCTGCCGCCGTACCTGCAAGCACCAACGACAGGTCTGCTATCGCCGCCGTCACGCTCACCGTGGCCGGGCGCAGCCAGAACCGCCGCCGCGTCCTCGTAGTCGCGTTTTGCGCGTGGCTGAACCTGGTCCGCTCCGCAACGCACAGATCGCCGGAAAGCCCGTCCACCGTTGCTGACACGCGTGAGCCAACCAAATATAATTCTAAAAATCGTATAACACTTTATCGAGAATTATGCAATAGGCTCCTGAATCGGGATACCTCATGGTAGTCAGATTAGCAAATGCTAATTCAGGGCGAGATCGGGGCGGCGGCATTCTGGAACAGATTCCGCCGAAACGGTCCCGCCGCCGGTGCCGCAAGCCCCGACCTGAATTCGCGCTCCGGCCCGGCGGAGCAGCGGCTGCGCGGCGGCCGGCTTCGGTTTGGGGCGCGGCGGCTCCCGTACCGCTCAACGCCGGGCGCAATTTCCCGGCCGACCGACCCGCGACCCTCGACGAATATCTAGTCTATTTCAACCACCTGAACATGCTGACGCTGGCGATGGTCGGTGGGCGCCGCGGCCGCGCGCTGGAGGATTGAGCAGACGGCATCGGGGGGGCTCCATGCTCTACAGCAACGATCGCATCATGACGACCCATGCCGGTGCGTTGCCGCGCCCCCCGGATCTCGGGGACCTCGTCCTCGCCAAGGCCGACGGCGCTCCCTACGATCCCGCGGCACTTGCCGCCCGGCTCAAATCGGCGGTCGCCGAGTTCGTGCGACAGCAGGCCGAATATGGCCTCGACTGCGTCAACGACGGCGAGCTGTCGAAGACCAACTTTACCGACTATGTGCGCTGGCGGATCGCCGGTTATGTAGCGCGGCCCTCTGCCGGTCCGCGGCGGCTCAGCATCACCGCGCGCGACGAGGCAAAATTCCCCGGCTATTTCGCGGCCAATCCGCGCGCCCGACCGCTAGGCCCGCCGACGATGCCGGTCTGCGTCGAGAAATTGCGCTATGTCGGCCAAGCCGATGTCGCGGCGGATCTCGCCAACTTCAAGGCGGCGCTCGCGACCGTCAGCGTCGCCGAAGGATTTATGCCGGCCAACACCCCAGGTACGATCGAACATTGGATGGCAAACGAATATTATAAAGCGACGAAGAATTCCTTTTTGCCATCGCTGAAGTCATGCGCGAGGAGTACCGGGCGATCGTCGACGCTGGGTTTTCTCTTACAGATCGACGACCCCGATCTACCGGATGGCTGGAACTGCCTGCCGGACATCACCCCGCCCGAATACCGCAAATACGCGGCCCTGCGGGTCGAGGCGCTGAACCATGCGCTCGCCGGCATCCCCAAGGACAAGGTGCGGCTGCACGTCTGCTGGGGCAGCCATCACGGCCCGCACCACGACGACATCCCGCTCCTCGACATTATCGATTTGATCTTCAGGGTAAACGCCGGGAGCTTTTCGATCGAGGCTTCGAATCCTCGCCACGAACACGAATGGCGGGTGTTCGAGACGGTGCGGCTGCCGGAGGGTGCGACCTTGGTGCCGGGTGTCGTCGGTCACTGCACCGATTTCATCGAGCACCCCGATCTCGTCGCCGAGCGGCTTGTGCGCTATGCGCGGCTCGTCGGCCGCGAGAACGTGCTGGCCGGCACCGATTGCGGGCTCGGCCCGCGGGTCGGGCATCCTTCGATCTGCTGGGCCAAGTTCGCCTCCCTCGTCGAAGGCGCGCGGCGGGCGACGAGGACGCTGTGGGGCCGCGCCTGAGCCACTATGGGCAACCGATGACAAAATCGTTGAGCCGCGCTTCGGCGTCCGAGCCTTTGACAAATCGCGTCGATCCGATCGTCGCCTCGGTGATCCAGCATCGCCTGCTGGCGATCGTCGCCGAGATGGGCGAGGCGATGCTGCGCACCTCCTATTCGCAGATCCTCAATTCGAGCCGCGATTTCTCGACCGCGATCTGCGATCTCGACGGCCGGCTGATCGCGCAGGCCGAGCACGTGCCGATCCATGTCGGCGCCTTGCCCTACGCGGCGCGGGCGGTCAGCGAATTTTTCGCCGGCGAGATCCGGCCGGGCGACGTCTTTCTGCTGAACGATCCCTATCACGGCGGCAACCATCTGCCCGACCTGACCGTCTTCGTGCCGGTGTTCGAGGATGAGGCGCCGCGCTTCTGGTCGATCAACCGGGCGCATCAGAGCGACATCGGCGGGGCGACGCACGGCGCCTACAACGCCGATGCCACCGATATCTGGCAGGAGGGAATCCGCATCCCGCCGCTGCGGCTCTGCGACGCCGGCAAGTTGCGTCAGGACGTGCTGGCGACGATCGCGGCCAATGTGCGCCATCCCCGCGACTTCCGCGGCGATCTCGCGGCGATGATCGGCTCGGCCCATGTCGGCGAGCGGCGGCTGCTGGCATTGGCCGCCGAGTTCGGCTGGCCGCTCGCGCATGCCGCGATCGAGGCCGTGCTCGACGGCGCCGAGCGCCGCACCCGCGCCGTCATCGCCGGCTGGCGCGACGGCATCTATCACGGCGAGGCATGGCTCGACGACGACGGCCGAGGCCATGACGACATTGCGATCCGCGCCACCGTCCAAAAGCGCGGCAGCGATCTTCTGATCGACCTGTCGCAATCGCATGCGGAGGTCGCGAGCTTTGTCAATTCCTCCTATCCGAACATGCGCTCGGCGGTGGTCGTCGCCCTCGCCTATCTGATCGATCCCGACACGCCGAAGAACGACGGCACGTTCCGCCCGATCACGGTCGTCGCCAAACAGGGGACGATCGTCTGGGCCAATCCCGGCATGCCGGTGACCCTCGCCACCAATCATTGCGGCCAGGAGATCATCGAGGCGATCGTCAAGGCCTTGGCGCCGGCCTGCCCGGAGCGGGCGATGGCCGGCTGGGGGCGGCGGTTCCGGATCGCGGTCCAGGGCCGCGACCCGCGCGCCGGCGCCCGTCGCGCCGAAGGCGATGTCCCGCGCGGCAAGCCGTTTATCTGGCATTTCTTCCAGGCGCGGCCCGGCGGCGGCGCCTCGCCCGCGGGCGACGGCTGGCCGGGCGCCGGCGAGTGGCAGGCGGCGGGCGGCATCAAATTCGGCAGCCTGGAAGTGACCGAAGCCCGTTTTCCGCTGTTTTTTCGCCGTCACGAGTTCCGCCCCGATTCCGGCGGCGCCGGGAAATACCGCGGCGGCCCGGGCGGGATCGCCGAGATCGTCGTCGAGACCGGCGAGCCGGCGCTCGCCAACACCGCCGGCGACGGTGTGCGGCACGGCGCCTGCGGCATCGCCGGCGGCGCCGACGGCGCACCGCACCGCTATACGCTTTATTCCGCCGGCCGGCCGCCGCGTCCGATCGCGACCAAGGAAACCGGTCTCGTGATCCGGCCGGGCGATGTCCTGGCGCTCGAATTGGGCGGCGGCGGCGGCTGGGGCGATCCGGCCGAGCGCGATCCGGCCGCCATCGCCTGTGACCGCCAAAACGGCTTTGTCACCGCTGGCGGCAAGTGAGCTCGCCGCTGCTCAGCCGGCTCAACCAAGCTCGGCGAGCAGCGCCTTCGCCTCCCTCAGATCGACGGTATCGAAGCCCTCCGTGAACCAGCCGTAGACCGGAGCCAGCAGGTCGCGCGCCTCGGTGCGGCGCCCTTGATCTTGCCACAGCCGGGCGAGGCTCGTCGCGGCGCGCAGTTCGTAGCCACGGCTGCCTTGGCGGCGGGCTTCGCTGACGGCTTGCGCAAAGGCCGCCTCCGCCGCGCCGGCGTTCGATGTTCCGAGGCGCTGCAGCAATTCGCCCTGCAGCCGTCGGAGCTCGGCTTCGGCCGCCACCTCGCCGGTCTCGGCGGCCCGGGACGACGCCTCGTCGAGGACCGCAAGCCCCTCCTTCGCGCGCCCGTCGAGCGCCAGGCCCTCGGCGATCTGCCCGAGGTGAAGGGGCTCACTGAGCCGCGTGCCCGTCGCCCTTGTTGCGGCGAGGCCGGCCCGCATCCGAACGATGCCGTCGGACGCGCGTCCTTGTCGAGCGGCAACCCAGCCCAGAAATATTTCGCTCAAAGCGGACCAGAGGGGAAAGCCGTGTCCGGCTGAGATCGCCGACAACTCATTCGCGAACCGCTCGACCTCCGCCAGGTCTCGGGCAAAGACGGCCACCGTTGCCGCGTGCCACAGGGTATGGGCAAGCGTGTGGGCGTGCCCGAATTCGCGGGCATGGACGACCGCTCGATCCGCTGTTTCCATCGCCTGATCGGGGTAGCCGCTATGCCACAGCGCGCGGAACAAACAGCAAAGCGCGCTGGCGCCGAGTGCTGGCCATGGCGATACGCGAATTCGCGATGCTCATCGGGCCGGTACAACGACGCGGCCATTTTGCTCTGGGGCAGGGCTTCCCGGTAATGGCCGCCCATCATCAGCGAGGCGGCACGGATGCGATGCCCGATCAGGCGCGGGCCGGAGGCCGGCTGGGCCTCTGCCAGTGACAGGAACTCGGTCGCATGGTCCAGCGCCGGCTTGGCGTTGCCGCTAACATAGGCGACAGACCAAATTCCGTAAAGCACCGAGAAGTGCAGCAGCGTTCCAGCGCCGCCCGTCTCGGTCACGAGCCGCCGCGACCGCTCCAATGTCGCGGAGACCTCCGGGTCCGCATAGCCCTTGGCCCACAATGCCGCAGTCAGCGTAACGTGGAGATCGAGCTCGAGCCGATTGCGGTCGGGGCTCTTGGGCAAGCTCGCCAGCAGGTCGAGACCCCGGCGCAGCTGAGCAGTGGCCTCCCGCACGGCGGATTTGGCAACCGATACCTCGCCCGCGCGCCGCCAGTACGCGACCGCCTTTTCGACCTGTGCAGCCTCGCCGAAATGGTGTGCGGCGATCTCCGGCCGCACCTCCAACAAGCCCGGAAACCGCGTTTCGAGCGCCTCGGCAATGCGGCGGTGCAGGTCCCGGCGCGCACCGCGCAAAAGGGTGCCGTAGGCGGTGTCCTGGACCAGGGCGTGCTTGAACAAATATTCCGCGGTGGGCGGTGCGTCGCGCTGAAACAGCACACCCGCCGCGACGAGTCGATGCAGCGCATCATTCAGCTCGCGCTCGCCAAGCCGGTCGATAGACGCCGATAGCAACTCGTACGAGAATTCGCGGCCGATCGCAGCGCCGGTCTGCGCCACCTGCTTCACCGCAGAGCCGAGGCGATCGAGGCGCGCCAACAGTGACGCATAGAGCGTCGCCGGCACTGCGACAGAGGAAGCCGGGATCGAGGCGAGCGCCAAGCGATCGGCCCCGGCCTCGACGACCGCCTTCGTCACCTCCTCGACGAACAGCGGCACGCCGTCGGTGCGGCCGACGATCTCGTCGACGGTGTCATGGGAGAGGCCGGCATTGCCGGCGAGCTGCCGGACCAATACCGCGCAGTCGGGGCTGCCGAGCCGGTTCAGCGTCTGTATCGCCACATGCGGCTGGCCGCTCCAGACATGCTGGAACTCGGGGCGGAACGTAACGACGAGCAGGACGGGCATCCGCGCGACCCGATCGATCATCAGGTCGAGCATTTCGCGCGACGTCGGGTCGGCCCAGTGCAAATCCTCGAAGATCATCAGCACCGGCTGCCGCTGCGCGAGGCCATCGAGCTGACGGAGCAGCGCGGAGAAGAGGCGTTCCTTTTTGCGCTGAGGGCTGAGATCGAGGGGCGGATACCTCTCGCCGCCCGCAACCGACAAGAGTTCGGCGATCAGCGCTATGTCGCCGTCGGCGGGATCGTCCGGCGCGAGCAGGGCTTCGAGCTTGTCAAGCCTGGTTTCGGCCGCATCGTCGCGCTCGAACCCCGGCGGCGCGCTCGAGCTGCGCGATGACCGGATAGAGCGCGCTGTCACGGTCATGCGGGGAGCAGAAATAGCGGATGCGGATATGCGGTGCGGCGCCGATATTCTCCTGCACCGCGGCCGTCAGGCGCGACTTTCCGATGCCGGGCTCGCCGGAAAGCAGCATAACCTGGCCTTCGCCGGCCGTCGCCTGCGCCCACCGCCGCAGCAGCAGATCGAGTTCTTGGGCACGCCCGATCAGCGGCGTCGCCTCCGAGCGCAGCGCCTCGAAGCGGCTCAAGACGCCGCTTTCGCCGAGCACGCGCGAGGCGCGCTGCGGCTCGGCGAAGCCGGCGAGCGGCTGCGGTCCGAGATCCTGGATCTCGAACAAGGCGCCGATCTGCCGTCGTGTGCTCTCGGCAATGACGAGCGTACCCGGTGCGGCCAACGCCTGAAGCCGGGCGGCGAGGTTCGGCGTCTCGCCGACCACCCCGCGCTCCTGCGCCGCGCCTGCGCCGATCAGATCGCCGACCACGACAAGGCCGCTGGCGATGCCGATCCGCACGCTCAACCGCTCCGGCGTGGTCAGCGCGCCGACCGCGCCGATGACGGCGAGCCCGGCCCGGACCGCCCGCTCCGCGTCATCCTCATGAGCCTCGGGATAACCGAAATAGACCAGCACGCCATCGCCCATGTATTTGGCGACAAAACCGTCGATGCGGGCGACCGTATCGGCGACGCAGCCGTGGAAGGCGCCGATGACTTCTCGCAAGTCCTCGGGGTCGAGACGCCTAGAGAGAGCGGTCGAGCCAACCAGATCGCAGAACATCACGGTCAGCTGCCGCCGCTCGGCCTCGCCGGAGGCGGTGAAAGATCGGGCCGTCGTGCGCGATGCTTCGGCGGTTGGTTGATGCTCCCCGAGGACCGCGATGGCGTCGAGCAAGCGACGCCGGTGGCCGATCGACGCGACGCCGAGATCGCGCAGATCCTCGGCCGTCAGCCGGCATAACACCTCCCCGTCGATGTTGTTGTGGTGGAACGCGAGCGCATATTGTTCAAGCCCGAGCTCGCGCAGCCATTCGGCCACATCCATTGCAGTTGCCCGGAAGCGGAACCGCTGTAACCATTACAACCCCGGCGCAGCATTTTGTCCAGGCTGCTTGGGCATAACCCTGAGGGGTGGCGGGTCAAAATGGGAGTGCCTTTGTACCGGATCGGCATCGATGTCGGCGGCACCTTCACCGATCTCGTCGCGGTCGACGAGGCGGGCCGCGCGACCTTCGCCAAGGTGCCGTCGACCCCGGCCGATCCGTCGCTCGGCGTCGTCGATGGGCTCGACCGCCTGGCGGCGGCATTGGGCGTCGCTCCGGCGGCGATGCTGGCGGGGACCGAGAGGATCGTGCACGGCACCACGGTCGCGACCAACGCGCTCATCGAACGCAACGGTGCGCGGGTCGGGCTGTTGACGACAGAGGGCCATCGCGATGTCGTCGAAATGCGCGAAGGGCTGAAGGACGACCGCTACAACCTGCGCCTGCCGCCGCCGGAGCAACTGGTGCCGCGCCGGCTGCGCCTCGGCGTGCGCGAGCGGATGCGCGCCGACGGCAGGGTCGAGACGCCGCTCGATGGCACCTCGCTCGACGCCGCGATCGAAACCTTGCGCCGCGAGCGGGTCGAGGCGGTGGCGATCTGCTATCTGCACGCCTGGCGCGACCCGAGCCACGAGCAGCTCTCCCGCGAGCGGGTGCTGGCGGCGCTGCCCGGGCTCTACGTCTCGCTTTCCTCCGAGGTGCTGCCGCAAATCAAGGAGTTCGAGCGGTTCTCGACGACGATCGTCAACGCCTATGTCGGCCCGGCGCTCTCGCGCTATCTCGGCGCGGCTCGAGCGCCGGCTGGCGGAAGCCGGCTATCGGGGGCCGATCCTCGTCATCCAGTCGCATGGCGGCATCGCACCGATCGCCGAGGCCGGCCGGCTCGCCGCCGGGGCGGTGCTGTCCGGGCCGGCCGGCGGCGTCGCCGGCAGCGTCCATGCCGCGCGCCTCATCGGCGCTCTCGGATCGGGCGCCGATCTGATCCCGTTCGACATGGGCGGCACCAGCACCGACATCTCGCTCGTCGTCGGCGGCCGCCCGAGCCTCGCCGCCAACCGCCGCGTCGGCGGCCAGGCGATCGCGCTGCCCAGCCTCGACATATCGAGCATCGGCGCCGGCGGCGGCTCGATCGCGCGGGTCGATCGGGGCGGCATCCTGCATGTCGGGCCGGAGAGCGCCGGCGCCGATCCGGGTCCGGCCTGCTATGGCGCCGGCGGCGGAGAGGCCACCGTCACCGACGCCAATCTGGTGCTCGGCTACCTCGATCCGGCGGGTTTTCTCGGCGGCCGAAAACGGCTCGACCGGGCCGCGGCCGAGCGGGCGGTCGACCGCGTCGCCGCGGCATTGGGCATCGACCGCCTGGCCGCGGCGGCCGGCATTCACCGCATCGTCAACACCAACATGGCCGAGGGGGTGCGGCTCGCCTCGGTCCGCCGCGGCGTCGACGTCAGGCGCTTCGCGATCCTCGCCTTCGGCGGGGCTGCGGGGCTGCACGCCACCGACATCGCCCGCCAGCTCGGCGTCGCCCGCGTCGTCGTGCCGCGCGCCGCGGCCGTCCTGTCGGCGTGGGGGATGCTCGCGACCGATCTGCGCTTCGAGGTCGCGCGCACCCATATCGGCGACACCAAGAGCCTCGACGGCGCCGCCGTCAAGCGGCTCTTCGACGAGCTTGCGGCCGCGGGGCTCGCGCGGCTGCGCACCTCGTTCGACGGGCCGGTGCGGATCGCGCGCTCGGCCGATATGCGCTACGGCGAGCAGGTTTTCGAGATCGCCGTCGCGCTCGACGACATCGACTGGAGGGCAGCCGATCCGCTGCCCGAGATCATCAGGCGCTTTCACGCCGCGCACGAGGCGCTCTTCACCTATTCGTTGCCCGAGGAGGAAACGGTGCTGGTCAACGCCCGCGTCGCGGTCACCGGCATCCTTTCCGCCCTGCCGCGGGAGCCGGCGCTGGCGGCCGCGGCCCCGGCCGCGCCGCGCGGCATGCGTCCGATCCGGCTCGGCGGCGCCTGGGTTGCGGCGCCGGTCTACGATCTCGACGCGCTGGCGCCGCACCAGCCGATCAGGGGCCCGGCGCTCGTCGAGGGGGCGATGACGACGGTGCTGCTGCGCGCCGGCGATGAGGCCGTCGCGACCGCCCTTGGCTGGCTCGACATCGCCGTCCCCGCGCGGTCGGAGGGAGACTGACAGCCCGGGCCAGCTTCCGGCGCGACACCCGGGCGGCTTGCCGCAAAATATCCTGAAAATTTCATAACAAGTGTGACGCAGTTCACATACTCCGGGCACCGCGGGCTGGCAGTTTTGGCCTCGTGCCGCGGACGAATTTCTGACGCTCCGCGGCGGAGACGAACGATGTTGAAGACCGCCGCTGCCGCCACCCTCGCCGGATCGCTGCTTGTCCTCGCGTACGCCGCGACCGGGCCGCCGCCGCGCGGCAGCGACCGGCTCGTCCGCTTCACCAACGAGACACGGCAACCGATCGTCGAACTGCATGTCTCCACTGTCGGCAGCGAGGACTGGCAGGGCGATCTGCTCGGCTTGGACTATCTGCCGCCCGGCAAGTCGGTGCTCGTCGCCATCGCCGACCGCAACGGGGGCTGTCGGGTCGACGTCAAGATCCTGCTCGACGACGGTTCGGAGCGTGTCAGCCGCGGCGTCGATGTCTGCCGGGCCGAGGACCGGGCGGTGGCGCTGCGTTGACCGCCGATCAGCCGGCGGCCGCGCGGGCTTGCCAGTGCCTTCGTCGGCGCGCTACTCCGTCCTCGGCGAGAGCGGAGGGAACGAGATGATTTCGGGCGAGGTCGACGTCGTCGTCGTCGGCGCCGGCAATGCCGGGATGTGCGCCGCGCTGGCGGCGCGCGGCGCAGGCGCCCGGGTGCTGGTGCTCGAAGCCGCCCCCTTTGACGAGCGCGGCGGCAATAGCCGCTTTACGGCGGGGGCCTTGCGCTTTGTCTATAACGGTGTCGACGACCTGCTGAAGCTCTGCGACCTCAGCGAAACCGAACTCGCGACATCGGATTTCGGCGCTTACACCGCGGGCCAATATTACGACGATCTCGGCCGGCTGACCGATTACCGCAGCAACCCCGACCTCGCCGAATTGCTGATCGGCAAGAGCCAGGAGACGCTCCTCTGGATGCGCGAGCAGGGCATCCGCTTTGCGCCGATGTATTCGCGCCAGGCCTTCAAGCACGACGGCAGGTTCGTATTCTGGGGCGGGCTGGCGCTCGAAGCCTGGGGCGGCGGGCCGGGGCTCGTCGAGGGCCTGTTCAAGGCGGCCGCGGAGCGGCAGATCGCGATCCTCTACGAGGCCCGCGGCGAGCGGCTGATCGCCGACGACGACGGCGTGCACGGCGTCGTCGCCAAGGTCGAGGGCAAGACCCGAGAGATCCGGGCCAAGGCGGTCGTGCTCGCCTGCGGCGGGTTCGAGGCCAATGCCGAAATGCGCACCCGCTATCTCGGCCCCGGCTGGGACCTCGCCAAGGTGCGCGGCACCCGCTTCAACACCGGCCAGGGCATCAGGATGGCGCTCGAGATCGGCGCCATGCCGTATGGCAACTGGTCGGGCTGTCATGCCGTCGGCTGGGACTACAATGCGCCGGAGTTCGGCGATCTCGCGGTCGGCGACAATTTCCAGAAGCACAGCTACCCGTTCGCGATCATGGTCAATGCGAACGGCGAGCGGTTTTGCGACGAAGGCGCCGATTTCCGCAACTACACCTATGCCAGATACGGGCGACTGATCCTCGAACAGCCGCACCAGTTCGCCTGGCAGATCTTCGACCAGCAAGTCGTGCATCTGCAACGTGACGAATACCGGATCCGGCAGGTGACCAAGGTCGTCGCCGGCACCATCGAGGAGCTGGCCGACAAGATGGCCGAATACGCGCCGGTCGATAAGCCGCGGTTGGTCGAAACCGTGCGCGCCTTCAACGCCGCGGTCGTCCGCGACATTCCGTACAACCCGACGGTCAAGGACGGCCGTCGGACGAGGGGTCTGGCGATCGACAAGACCAACTGGGCGATGCCGTTGGAAAAGCCGCCCTTCGAGGCCTACTGCACGACCTGCGGCGTCACCTTCACCTTTGGCGGCTTGAAGATCGACACCGAGGCGCGGGTGCTCGACACCGCGCAAAAGCCGATCCCCGGCCTCTATGCCGCCGGCGAACTGGTCGGCGGCCTGTTTTACTTCAACTATCCGGGCGGCACCGGCCTCGTCTCGGGCGCGGTCTTCGGCCGGATCGCCGGCGCCACGGCCGGCAGGGAGGCTCAAAAGCCCGTCTTCTCTTGAGACCCTGGCCCAAGATGAATTGATTTATTTCAGACGCTTATATCGTCATTTCCGCGCCGGCGGGAAATCCAGGGTCGAATTCTCGTCGCTTGCCCCCGGCCTTCGAGGCTGTAATCCAATTGCCGAGCGGCTGGATCAATGCCACGGATCCTTCGAGGCCTCGCTCCGCGAGGCACCTCAGGATGAGGAATTCCTCGCACGCCATCAAAGGCTTCCCTCATGCTGAGGAGCGCCCGCAGGCGCGTCTCGAAGCACGCACCACGCCGATGCAGCCCTGTTTCTGGCGCCTCGGACAATTTCCTGACACCCGCCTCCGCCGGGGCAGGCAATGAATCCCTCCCCGGACGGCCGGCCCCCGGCCTTCGCCGGGGCAAGCTCTGGCGGGCCGTTCCGGGGATCGCGGGGGTGCCGAGTAAGTTGTTGATCCAACGTGTGTCATATTCGGTCGGGCTCTGAGTCACAACGCCAAATGCCCACGAAGTTTGTGGCCGTTTACAGCATGTCTGCCAACATCTGGCTAACATGTCAGAACAAAGGAGATCACGCAGGAAGATTTCGTAAGCGCGGTGGCAAGGCTGAACGATCTTACCCGTCGTCAAGTAATAAAATGGTCGCAGTCGAGCCCACCGACGCCAAGCAAGCTGGCGGAGATGACTCGGGCAGCCAAGATTGCCTTCGAAGCGGTGTACGACAACAGAATCTTGCGGATCACAAAATATGAATCCACAATGATGCCGCTGGCACCTGATCGGTACACCTATATCCTCGACATGAGAGATGAGCTAGGTAATGTCAGTTTTGAATTTCCCGGCGTGGAGGGCATTTCGGATCTGTTTCGCTCTGTTCAGACGCAAGGCCTCGATATAGAAGGGTTTATCAAGAAACTCGCCGCCGGTTGATCGTCCCTAACCGGGCTTCAGCCCGGCTTAGTGCCGGGGATGCGAAGGAGCGTACGCACCACCGCTTCGGGGTCGGCGGCGCGCATGACCTCGCCCATCACCGCCACACCGGCCGCGCCGGCTGCGACGCAGGCCGCGGCGTTGGCGGCGGTGATCCCGCCGAGCGCGATGACCGGACCGGGGGCGCCGGCGACGGCCTCGGTCAGACCGCCGAGGCCGAGCGCCGGGCCGTAGCCGGGCTTGCTCGCGGTCGCGAAGACCGGGCTCAGCGTCACGTAATCGGCCCCGGCGCGCAGCAATGCCGCGGCTTCGGCCGCCGAATGCGCCGACGCGCCGATCAGGGCGTCCGGCAGCCGGGCGCGCGCCGCTGCCGGATCGCCGCCGCCCGAGAGATGCACCCCGTCGGCCCCGGTGGCGACGACCGCTTCGAGATCGGCGTGCGCGGTCACGATCGCGCCGCAGCGATGGCCGAGTTCGACCAGTTCGCCGAGCAGCCGCCCGCGTTCGCCCGGCGGCAGGTCCTTTTCGCGCAGGCTGAACCAGCGGCAGCCTCCGACGAGGGCGGCCGCGACGATCGCGGCGAGCGGCCGCCGCGCCTGGGTCCGGTCGGAAATCAGCAGGAGCGGCGGCGCCGGCAGCCGCCTCAAGGGTTTGCCTTTGGCCGCGGCGGACCGAGCAGGACCTCGGCCTCGACCCTGAGCCGGATCACCGCCTGGCCGGGTTCGGCGACCGGCGCCGCCATCGCCATCGCGGCGGCAAAGCGCGGGATCGGCGGCGGGCTGGTCTCGGCGTTGCCGACCCGCAGGTCGCGGTAGCCGAGGACCGCGAGGTGCAGCCGGTCGGCGATCGTGGCGGCGCGCTCTCCGAGCCCGGCCAATGCCGCGGCGGTCAGATCCTCCTCGGCGCCGCGCACCGTCTCCGGCGAGACCTCGTAGGCCATCGCCGACATCAGCAGCCCTTGTTCCTGCAATTCTCCGGCGAGCTTCAGCGCCGCGTCGGTCGCGGTGCCGGTCAGGATCAGGGACTGGCTGCCGCGCCAATACGATGCGCCGTGCGTCGGCTCCTCCTCACCGACCTGGTACGAGCCGGTTTCGACCGCGATCCCGATCACCTGGCGCGCCCGGTCGAGCGCGGCCGCCATTCGGCGGTTGATCGCGGTCTGCACCGCGAGCGCATCCGGCCCCTTCTCTTCGACCCGCAATTCGAGGCGCAACTGATTGCGGACGACCTTTTGCTCGGCCGACTGGGTCAGATGCAAGACGGTCGGCGCCGCCACGGTTTGGCCGAGCGCCGGCGCGCTCGACGCCGCGGCGATCGTCATCGGCAGAAGCCAGCGCGCCCGCATCGGCCCTCTCCTCCGCGTTGCCACCGCCCGTTGTCTAACCCGGTTGCCCCCATTATGCCAATTCGCCGGCGGATGACGCCGCCCCCCGGACGGCCGCCCGCAAGGGATTGCCGCGTGCTCGACACGACGGCGGGCGTTCCGGGGGTTGTCCCGGCCGCGCATTTCGGCGAAGACAGCAAGATGCTGGAGGCCGCGACCGAGACCAAGATGCGGGCGCTCGTCACTCGCCCGCGCGACGCGGCGCAGGGCCTGGCCGCCGCACTCGCCCGGCGCGGCATCGGCGCGATCATCGCGCCGCTCGTCGAGATCCACTACCGCGACGCGGTGACGCTCGACCTCGCCGATGTGCAGGCGGTGCTGTGCACCAGCGCCAATGGCGTCCAAGCCCTGGCGCGGATCACTCCCGAGCGGCGGTTGCCGCTGTTTGCCGTCGGCGAGGCGACGGCGGCGCGGGCCCGAGCCGAAGGCTTTTCGGCCGTCGCCGCCGCCGATGGCAACGTCGAGGCTCTCACGCGTCTCGCCGCGGCGCGGCTGCGTCCGCGGGACGGGCGCCTCGTCCATGCCGCCGGCAGCGAGGTCGCCGGCGACCTCGCTGGGGCATTGCGTCGGCAGGGTTTCGATGTCGCGAGGGCGACCCTCTATGAGGCGCGACCGGTCGGGGCGCTGGATCCGGCGGCAGTGCAGGCGCTGCGCGCCGGCGACGTCGATTTCGCGCTGTTTTTCTCGCCGCGCACCGGGGCGATCTTTGTTAGGCTCGCCGCTGCCGCGGCGGTCGCCGAGTGCTGCGGTGCGATCGCCGCGCTGTCGATCAGTGCTGCGGCCGACGCCGAGCTGGCCCCTTTGCCATGGCGCGAGCGGCGCGTCGCCGGGCGTCCGACCGAGGCGGCGCTGCTCGATGCGCTCGACCAAGGCCTCGCGGAACGTCGGCGGGATCGCGCCGCTCGGCCAACCGAATGGAATGAGGGCGGATGACGGAGACGCCGAGTGGGGAGGACCGCGACGAGGCGGCCGGCGCCGCGATACCGCCGCCCGAACCCATACCGGAGCCCGCCGAACCCGCATCCGAGCCGCCGGCGCCGGCGGTCCGGCGCGCGGGGTCTGGCCGGCAAGCGATCGCCTGGCTCGCCGCCCTTCTCGTCCTGCTGATCGCCGGTGTCGCGGCGTCGCCGTTCTGGGCACCGGCGATCACGCCGCTGCTGCCGTGGGGCCGGCTCGCCGCCCCGCCGGCCGGCGACGATGCCGCGGTTGCGGCGCGGCTCGCAGCGGTCGAGAAGCGTCTGGCGTCGTCCGGCGGGCCGCTCGACGCGATCCGGTCAACCGCGGCCGCGTCGGCGCAGCGCCTCGATCGGCTGGAAGCCGAAACGGGGGAATTGACGGCCGGCGTCGCCGCGGCCCAGAGCGAATTGCGGCGCCTTGGGCAGCGGCGCGACGCGGCCGATGCCCAATCGGCGGCTACCGCAGAGGAGCTACAACAGACGCGGCAGCACCTCGCCCGCCTCGACAAGCTCGCGGCGGACCTGGGCGACCGGGTCGGCCGGCTCGAAACCCGGCTTGAGACCGAAGGCGGCGCCGGCCGGACCGGCGCGGCGCTGTTGCTGTCGCTGCTGCAGCTGCGCGAGGCGGTCGAGGCCGGACGGCCCTTTGTCGCGGAATATGACGGGTTTGCAACGCTGGCGCGAGACCAGCCCGACCTTGCCGCCGCGGCGGCGCCGCTCGCCGTGGCCGCACCTGGCGGGATCCAGAGCCGGAGAGCGCTGCGGCAGGGTCTGGCCGAGCTCGCCGATCGGCTGCGGGCGGCGCCGCCGCCGCCGGCTGAAGCAAAGTGGTGGGAAGAGGCGGTCGCCCGGCTGCGCGAATTGGTGAAGGTACGCCGGATCGGGGCGTCGCCGAGCGGCCCCGATGCGGCGGTCGAGCGGGCGCAAACCGCCCTCGCCGCCGGCGATCTGGGGGGTGCCGTCGCCGCGCTCGGCGCGCTCTCCGGGCGTGACGC
This sequence comes from uncultured Alphaproteobacteria bacterium, assembly GCA_963772295.1. GTDB lineage: Bacteria > Pseudomonadota > Alphaproteobacteria > ATCC43930 > CGMCC-115725 > AP-15. The sequence continues at coordinate 291,118 of CAVYWO010000010.1, read as the reverse complement.
CGAGCCGGCCCAGCAATGGCTGAAAGCGGCGCGGGCGCGGCTCGCCGCCGAGGCCGCGCTGACCCGACTGCAGGAGCTGCTGACGGCGCGGCTCGCGGCTAAGCCCGGGGTGCGGTCGTGATCCGCGTGGCGGCGGGCCTCGTCATTATTGCCGTGCTGGTGGCCGTCACCGTCTTTTTTGCCGACCGTCCGGGGCAGGTGGTGATCGTATGGCAGGGCTGGCAGGTCGAAACCTCGGTCGGCGTGCTGGCGGCGGCCGCGGTTTTGCTGGCGCTCGTCGTGGCCGCGCTGCTGCGGCTCTTGCGGCTTATCAGGCGCAGCCCACGGGCGGTTTCGCGCTGGCGGCGGGAACGCCGGCGCCGCGCCGGCTATCGGGCATTGAGCCAGGGCATGGTCGCGGTCGCCGCCGGCGAACCGCGCGAGGCCCAGCGTCATGCCCGGCGCGCCGACGCGCTGCTCGCCGATCCGCCGCTGACCCTGCTGCTATCGGCGCAGGCGGCACAGCTCGACGGCGACGAAAATGCGGCGAAGAAATTTTTCACGGCAATGCTCGGCCGGCCGGAAACCGAGTTTCTCGGGTTGCGCGGCCTGATCAATCAGGCATTGCGGGCGGCAGAATGCGGCAAAGCGCTGGAGCTTGCCGAACGCGCCCGACGGTTGCGTCCGAATACGCGCTGGGTGACGCAGAGCCTGTTCGACCTCGAAATCCGCGAAGGTCGCTGGCAGGCGGCACGCGACACCCTGGCGCGGATGGTCAACCGGCGCTTGATCCCGGGCGATCGCGGCCGCCATCACCGTGGCGTCATTCTTTACGAGTTGAGCCGAGCGGCGATCGTCGACGGCGACCGGCGGCGCGCGACAAAACTGGCGGCGCAGGCGCAACGCCTGACGCCGGACCTTGCCGCACCGGCCGCGCATCACGCCCGGCTCCTGCTCGAAGCCGGGCAGCCCGGGCCGGCGGCGAAGGCCGTCGAGCGCGCCTGGCGCACCGCCCCCAACCCCGAGCTGGCGCAAATCTACGGCACGATCTACCGCACGGCGCCGCCGCTCGCCAGGCTGAAGCGCTTCGAGCGACTGGCGGCGCAGAACCCCGAGGCGCGCGAAAGCCATCTGGCGCTGGCCGAGGCGGCGCTTGCGGCGCAGCTCTGGGGTGAGGCCCGCCGCCGGCTCGAGCAGGCGCTGACGGCGGAACCGACCCCGCCGGCGCCCGGGGGTGCCGCCCCGACCCCACGCCTTTGCCTGATGATGGCGCGGCTCGAGGAGGCCGAACACCAGGATTTCGCCCGCGTGCGCGAATGGCTCGACCGCGCCGTCGCGGCACCGCCCGATCCGCGGCATGTCTGCGGCGATTGCGGCGGTGAAAGCCTGGAATGGCGCTCGCGGTGCCCGCATTGCGGCAATTTCGACACGCTCACCTGGCGCATGCCCGCCGCGAGCTTGATCGGCACGCCGCTGCCGGCGGCGCCGCAAACGGCGGCAGCGCCGGCCGCCCAATTGCCGGCGGCAAGTGCTGCGGCCGAGTAGACCCGGCTTGGCGGCGACGGCGGAACGGATTTAGAATGTCGGTCGCGCCCCGGTAGCTCAGCGGTAGAGCAACCGCTTCGTAAGCGGTAGGTCGTTGGTTCAAATCCGACTCGGGGCACCAGATCTTCAAAGACTTAAGAGGAAACTAGGATCCCCGACCGACGGTGTTCGGACGGATTTCCAGCCAATTTTTTAAGCAGAAACGCATAGCAGGGTTGCAAGCCCGCGGTCGCCGGCAAAAAAACCCCCGCCGGAGCGGGGCGAGTGCTGACAAGTCGTTTCCTGCGTCTAGGCCACCGCGGGGCGGCGAACGCGGTTCCTCCGCGCGCCCGGCGACCAATTCAACCGCACGAACCGTGATGCCCAGGTTCGTTCGTTTCGGACTTCCGGCGATCGGCTCACAGGCGCAGGAGTTGCCGCCGCGCTTTCCCTTGGGAACGACCGTATGATCGGCGCGGTAAAGGAAGAACACCTTGACTGCGGGCACCGATGCGCAGCCCGGCGAGCAAAAAAGGAACGCCCCCGCGCGAAAAGGTCAGCGAGTAGGTGGCCGTTTGACTTGTTTTGTCGAGATCGAGCGAAAGCGTCCCGGTGCCCGGAGTCAGGATTGCTCCTGTCTCGCTGTTCAAGGGCCCGGTCTCGTTGAATCCGGAGAGGGCCGCCGGATATTGCTGCGCCCGCGCGACGCCGCGGGCCCCAGAGGCGGCCAAGCCGGTCCGCCGCGATCATCGCCAACAGCCGGTGGTGACCCATTGTGTTCTGACGAACCGGGCCGCCCAACCTGACTGTTCCGCGCCTTTGCTAACGTGCTGGTAGCATGACGTCGGGTGCCGCGAGGGTTAGAGGCTCCGTGGGATTTTAGCGTTGCCGGTTCCGGCGACCACTAAAAATTAACCCTGCGACCGCCGCGCGGCTGTTAGGTTCGTTCAAATTCGACCCGGGGCACCAGATCTTTCAACGCTATAGGGTCAAAGCCGTACCCCCGGTTCAGCCCAATGACGACAGAAGAACCTATGCGTGCCTAGCCGGCGACTGTGTGACGCCGATCACGTTCGACGTTTTTTCCCTTTTCCGAAGTCTCGGCAAATAGCTCAACGACCGTCGGTGCCCACGGAGGATGCCGAGACGCGGGGCGAGGAGAAGGCCGCCACCGTCGGATCGGTGCTGCTGCACTGCGGTTCGTAGGTGGGCACCGCTTCAGTAAAGCCGCGAAGGGTGACGATGCCGGTCCGGCATAACAAGCCGGGCGGGCAGTACGACGCCGTCGTCGGCCCGACGCAGATCGCCGAACCAAGCTCCTTGTTGGCCGCCTCGAGCCGCGCCGCGGAATTCACCGCGTCGCCGTATGCCGTGAAGTCGAGCTTGGCCCGGATGCCGACGTCACCAACGACGGCATCGCCGGTTTCGACGCCGATGCGCGTGCGGCCAAGACCAAGCGCCACGGCTCGCGGCGTCTGGCGATAGGCTTCCGTCCACGCCCGAATGGCAATGGTGCAGTGCACTGCCTTCACCGGGTGGTCGACGAGATCGATCGGCGTGTTGAAGAGGGCATGCACGGCATCGCCGACGAGCTTGTCGACGATGCCGCCATGATCGATGACGATCTGCGCCACCCCTTCGAAATATTCGTCGAGCAAAGTGACCAGGGCCTCCGGCCCCGCGCGATGCGTCATCGCGGTGAAGCCTTCGATATCGGCGAACAGCGCGGTGATCTGACGACGCTCGCCACGCAATTTGAGCACGGACGGGCTGGCCGCGATCAGCTCCACCACTGCCGGAGCCAGATGCTGAGCAAAGCGCTGGCGCAGGCGTGTCTCGCGCAGTTGCGTCTGTGCCGCCCTGACCAGCGTGGCGGATGCGAAGGATGTCACGAGAAGGATGATCGGCAGCAGCGGGTCGAACATCCAGTCGCCGATGGCGGCGACAACGGCGGCGGCGGCGATCAGCACGACGAGGCACGCCGCCGTCAGCGCGCCGAGCGCCGGCCGGAGGAGCAGCGCCGCCAGCAGTCCCGCGACCGTCGCCAGCAGGTCGAGCAGCGCCGAAAGCGCGTTTTCATAGGGCACCGCAACCGGTACGCGACCGCGCAGCAACTGGTCGATGGCCGCGGCATGCAACATCACGGTCGGCATCAGCGGGTCGCCGGGTGCCGAGCGGAGACCGCCAAGTTCGGGCGCGGAACTGCCGATCAACACGATTGCCTTGTGAAGCCGCGGCGCAAGCTCCTTTTGGGTCAGCAGGCGAAAGGCCGAAATCCTGACAGCAACCGCCCCGGCGGTCTCCGGTATCAGGCGAAGCATGGCGTCGGGCGGCAGCCGCACGATCAGGTCGCCGATACCGAGCATCGCGGCCGTCCTGTCGAGCTGATAGGCCGATGCCCCTTGCGCCAGCCGCACCGCCTCTGCCGCGAGCCCCGGACGCACGCGGTCGCCGACACCCACCAGCAGCGGCACCCGGCGGACCATGCCGTCCCCGTCGCCGGGGAGCGCCAGGCCGCCGAGACCGGAGGCATGATCGACCAGGTCGGCGAGCGGTGCGATCGCGCCTGGAGCGCGCCAGAGATGCGGCAAAGCGACGGCGCCGCGAGTGAGGAAGGGTACGCTGGGCACCGTCGCGGTACCGATCGGATCGAGGGCGAAGCCGAGGGCGACGGGAACTCTCGCGAGCGCTGCGGCCAGCCGCTGGTCACCGTCCGGTAGAGCGTCGGCCCAGGCGGTGATGTCCGCGCGACCGATTTCGCGACCGAGGCGGCGGGCCAGGGTGGCGGGAGATTTCGCATCCGGGCCCTCGAACAGGATGTCGATCGCGACTGCTGCCGCACCGGCGTTGCCGGCGGCCTCCACCAGATCGGCGACGCGCGATCGCGGCCATGGCCAGGGGCCGTAGGCGGCGAGGCTGCGCGCGTCGATATCGACCACCACGATCCGATCGCCGGGAGCGCGCCCCGGATGCAGCACCTCGGCGAGGGCCAAGAGCGTGTCCAGGATGCGCTCATGCATCGCCTGACGCGATGGCGCAGGCAGGAGTGTGATCCCCGTTATGACCAGTCCGACCGCAACGATGCCGGCGACGAGCGCGGTTGGGCGGGGGCGGCTTCCCGTCGGCCACGCCACGGCCAAGCCTTAGCTCACGCTGGCGAGCGCAGCGCGGATGCGGCCTTCGCCCCAACGCGCCGGTGCGGTCGGAGGAGCTCCAGGTGCCACCAGGTTGGTGCCTTCGCCAGTCTGCAGCACGATGCTCTTGCCGCCGGAGGTGACATCGATCAGGCCATGCACGACAAAGATGCCGATCACGCCGTTGCTGGGCCCTACGAAGATTTCGGGTGCCCCGGATGGCGATCAGGCCGAACTGGCCGCGGATAAAGAGCGCGCCGCCTGTTCCGGGAGCCTTGTCGAGCAGCAGCGGACCGTCCTCCAAGGTCAAAACACCGCCGGCGTTGACGATGAAGCGGTCAATCCGCACCCGCGCGTTGGCGCCGAGCCGCAGCGAGGTGTCGTGCCCGAGTTGCAGTTCGGCTCGTGAGTGCTCGGCCGACGCCACATCGTCTCCGAGGAAGATGTCGCCGCGCGGCACAAGGACGCGACGCTGCGCCGCCAGCTCCGCGGTCACCTGTCCCCGGACTTCTTCGACGTAGCCTGCAATCTCCGCTGCCGCAATCACCGGGCGCGAAAGCAAGGCCGCCGCCGGAGCGCCGACCAGCAAGGCCCGGCGAAGCGCGCCTTGTTGCCTCAGTGCGGCGCCTTTCTGACCTGCCGCGCGACCCATGGCCGACCCTCCCGTTCGATGCCGCATCCGGCGATCCATCCAGCGATCTCTCCTCCGAGGGAAGTCTCCTGACCGACGGTCGCTGGGCGACCCATGGCGTTGTCCGTTACCAACCGGTCCCGTCAAATGGGCCGTTAAGCGAGAATCTACGCCGTCAGGATCGCGGCCACCCGGCGCGCCAACTCGGCCGGGGAGAAGGGTTTGCGTAACAGCGAAATTCCTGCGGTGTTGCCGGCGATCGCCCCGGCATAACCGGTGATCAATAACCGCTTCACGCGGGGCCGCCGTTGCCGCGCCTGTCGGATCGTTTCGAGACCGTTCATTCCTGGCATCGCGTAATCAACGATCAGCAATTCGATCTCCTTACGGCGCTCCAGGAGCTCCAATGCCGACTCCCCATCATTCGCCACATGCACCCGATAGCCGATCGAGCCGAGGAACTCGCTGATGAAGCGCCGTACATCGCCATCATCGTCGCACAAGAGAATGTGGGCAGTGCCGGCAGGCACTTCGGTTTCGCGAGCCTCGGGGCCGTCGGTCGGGGCCGACGGTTCGTCCGCCTGCGGCAGCCACAATTCGACCGTGGTCCCGGAACCCGGCCGACTGCGGATCTGTACCGCACCGCCCGATTCCGCGGCAAAGCCTTGCACCATCGGCAAACCGAGGCCGGAACCGGCACCCGCCGCCTTGGTGGTGAAGAAGGGGTCGAACGCGCGCGCTAGGGTAGCCTCGTCCATTCCGGTGCCGCTGTCGGCGATCGATATCACCGCGTATGGCCCGGGCCTCAGTTCCGGCGGTGAGGCGCTATCGGCATTGCGGTTTTCCACCCCGATCCGCAACGATCCGCCCTCCGGCATCGCGTCGCGCGCATTGATCGCGAGGTTGAGGATTGCGAGTTCGAGCTGGTTCGCGTCGACGTGCGCCGGAACGAGATCGGCAGCCGCCGTAATCACCAGATCGATGGCTTGGCCGACAGTCTGACGCAGCAACGGCTCGATGCCGGTCATCAGACGGCGCAGATCGATCGATTGCGGGTCGAGGCGCTGCCGTCGGGCGAAGCCGAGCAGGCGCTGGATCAACGCGACGCCGCGCTCGGCCGATTGCAAGGCGCGGTCGAGCAGGCGCGCGAGCGCCGGATCGGCCCCGGCATGGCCCTGCGCCAGCACAAGATTGCCGATCACCACCGTCAACAGGTTGTTGAAATCGTGCGCGATGCCACCAGTCAGATGACCTATCGCCTCGAACTTTTGCGCCTGGCGAAGGGCGGCTTCGGTCGTCCGGTGCTCGGCCACCTCGGCCTGCAAACGAAGGTTGGCCTCATTTAGTTCCGTGCGCAGCCGCACCCCGTCGGCAAAGATCCGGTTGAGTTGTCGGCCGCCGAGCGCCACCGCCACCGCGAAGACGATCGTCATCAGGCCGAGCACATGGCCGATCGCCGAGTTCTCGACGGCGAACCGGACGGCAATCGGCACGCTGGCCGAGAGCACGAAGGCGAGCAGGGTCGGCAGATGCGAGACGCTGACCACGATCGCTCCGGCACACATGCCGCACACCACGATGATCAGGAATGCCTGGGCCGCTGCCGGCACGATCGTCGACAGCACGGCGCCACCGATGCCCCAGGACAATCCGGCGCACAGCGAGCCGTAGGCGGCGAGGCCGGCCCAGCGGCGCGGTTCGCCGCTGCCCCGGCCGAGCCGATAGCGGCGCCACAGCAGCCATCGCGCCGATGTCACCAGGACGACGCTGCCGAACCACAAGAGCGGCAACGGGCCGCGGGCGACCGGCGTCAGCACGCTCGCGGTCAGCGCGGCGTTGACGAAATTGACGATCAGCGCGATCGGCATCAGCCGGAAAACCGCCGCAACCTGCTCGGCATAGACGGCCTCGGCGACCTTGTCCGAAGGCCTCATGACGCACAGTCCTCCCGCCGTGGGTTCGGGGCGGATTGCGCGCCCGGCCGGACTTGCCCGAGCCCGCCACGCGCTTCCGCGCGCGGACGCGCGCCGGGATTACTAACACCAGCAGCCAAGCCCCGAAAGAAACCAGGGAACCCGACCCCGCGACTATCGGATCCAGCGATCGAGGCCGCAGGCCAGCGCGGCGCGCCCTGCTGGCAAGAAGTGGCTAGCGGCTAGCGCAAGGCTACGACGCAACGGCCACAGCGGGCCGCAACATCCCGTAAACTCCTGCCGAAACCGCTTCGCAAGCGGTCGGTCGATGGTTCAAATCCGACCCGGGGCAGCATTTGTCGGCCGCACCGGCGGATCGTCCGTTGCCGATCACTGCCGCGAGTAATAGACGGCGAGCAGCTTCGCTTCATCGGGGGTCAGCTTGGCGGCGACATTGCGCATGCGGTGGTAGATGTCGTTGTGCCGCGCGCCGCTGGCAAAGGCCGCCAGCTGCGCCTCGAGGTATTGAGGATATTGGCCGGTGAGGGTCGGGGTCTCGATCGGGCCGCCGGCATTGGTCCGGTGGCAGGCCGAGCAGGGCGGCAGAGCGCGGGCAACGTCGCCGTTGCTGACGATGTTCTGGATGTCGATCCCGACATAGACCCCGCTCTCCCCGGGTTCGATCGAACCGCGGAAGAGCCGGCCGTAATAGGCGGCCAGATCGGCGATCTGCCGGTCGTCGAGATCCTTGACCAGCGGCGACATCGTCGCGCTGACGCGGGCGCGGCTGCGAAAATCGTGCAATTGCTTGTAGAGGGCGAAGACCGATTGGCCGGCATTGCGCGGGATCGTCGGGTCGGGGGTGTTGCCCTCGACCGTGTGACAGATGACGCAGCGCGCCTTGGCGAGGCGTGCGCCGCTCGCCCGGTCGGCGCGATAGAGTTCGGCGAAGGTCTTGGGGGTCCATGACACCAGGGTTACCGGCTGCGGCGCCGCCCGCGACGGCGGCGTCGGTCGGGCCGGAGATCCGGGCAGGATGCCGACCGCCCGGCAGATCGCGGTAAAAGCGTCGATCCCGGCGGCGCGACCCTGGACGATCGGCAACACGATGAAGCCGAGCGCGCCGCCGAGGACCAGCGCCGCCAGCACGCCCAATGTTGCCCAAAGGCGCCAGGCGCGGTCCATCGCGCTTAGCCCGGCCGGTCGACGTGGTGGACGATCGCGGCCGGCGACGGCTTCGCGATGAATTGCGCGAGCGGCCAACCGTAGGCCGCCACCATCAGCACCAAGACCAGCACATTCCACAGCGCAAACCCATTGAGCGCCGCGGGCAGACGCGCCACCGGATGCAGCGCGACCGAGTAACGGATCGGGCGCGGCTCGGCTTCGCCGATCGGCCGCCCTCCGTGCAGCTTCGCCAGGTTGGCGATAAACAGCAGCGCGCTGGCGAGCAGAACGATGCCGCCCAACAGGCTGACATTCCAGGCGATCAGCGGGTCGGCGTAATCGAAATGTGCGACGCGCCGCCATTGCCCCTGGAGGCCGAGCCAGTGCCAGGGCAGCGTCATCACCATCATGCCCACGGCCCACAGCCACAATTGCCGGCATTGCCAGACGAGGTCCTCGGCCGCGGCGGCGCGACCCGTCAGCTGCGGCCAGATCTCGTAGGCGATCGCGAAATACATGATCACGGTGCCGCCAAAGATCAGGTGGAAATGCGCGGTCACCCAGGACGTGTTGTGGACCATCGCGTTCATGCCGTAGCTCATGTTGACGAGGCCGCCGCCGCCGCCGAACCAGAGCATGGCAAAGGCGAGCCCGGTCGCCAGCACCATCGGCCGATGCCAGGGCACGGTCCACAGCCAGCCGAGCCTGCCGCCGCCGCCGTTGAGCCTCCCGGCAATCTCCAGCGACGCGGTGATCGTGAACACGGTGAGCAAGGTCGGCACCGTGACCAGCGCCGTCAACGTCATCTGAACGAATTTGAACCCGGTCGACTGCTCGGGATCCATGAACAGATGGTGCAGGCCGACGGGCAGGCTGTAGAGCAGGAACAGGATAAACGAAAGACGGCCCATCGTGTCGCTGTAGAGCCGGCCGCCCGCGGCCTCCGGCGCCATCGTGTAGAAGGCGATATAGGCCGGGAACAGCCAGAAATAGACGATCGGGTGCAACGTCCATGAAAACAACGTGCGCGACAATCCGACATCGACCGTATCGGTCCAGCCGAACGCCGCCGGGATGATCTGAAACAGGAGCTCGACGGCGACGCCCGCGGTGGTCCACAGCCACATGATCGCATTGGCGACCGTGGCGAACATCGCCAGCGGCACCGGCCGCCCGGGATGGGCCTCTTTCCATTGCGCCATCGCCACGATCATGATCGCGCACCAGACCCAAGACCCGGCGACGACCAGGACCAACCCGATGTAGAAGAGCGGGCTCGCCGTCAGCGGCGGGTAGAAGGTGTAAAGCACCGAAGCGCGGCCGGCCAGGATCGTCAGCGCCGCTACCGCGGCGCCGACCACACCGGCCGCGAACGCCGCCCAGGCCCATCGGAGCGCCGGGATCTCGCGCCCGAGACTGGTTTCCGCAACAAAATATCCGAAACCCATGACAAAAAACGTCGACAGCAGATAGGCCATCGATACGCCGTGCGCGGTCACCGACAGAAAATAATTCTGCGGGTTCTCATAGGGCGCGTGCAAAGGGCTGCGCACCCACATCTGCCAGACGCCGAGCACCGCGGCGACGGCGAAAACGCCAAAGGCGAGCCAAAGATGCGCGAGGACCAGCTTGCTATTGCGCGGCACAGCTCGCTCTCCCCTGGGCGTCGGGTCGGAACTGCGCGGTCGGAACGACCCGCACGCGCGCGAGCATCTGGCTGTGTCCGAAGCCGCAGCGCCTGTTTTGCGCCTTCGGCCTCGAGGATCGCCGCCTGCTTGACCCCTTCGGCGCGGAGGATGGCGGCACGCCGATCACGGTCGGCGGTGAGCTGTTTCGCCATCGATTCCTGAACATCCGCGGGAGGCCGGACGTCCTTCAGCTCAACCCGGGTGACTTTCGTCCCCCAGGGCTCGGTGGCGGCGTCGAGAACCCGCAGCAGGCGCTCGTTGATCTCATCGCGCTTTGACAGCGTCTCATCGAGGTCGAGGGCGCCAATCGCCGTCCTGATATTGGTCATGGTCAGGTTGCTGACGGCAACTTCCAAATTCCGCACTTCATAGGCGGCTTGCGACGCATCGATGACCTGATAAAACACGATGCCGTCGACGACCACATTGGCGTTGTCCTTGGTGATCACGTTCTGCGCCGGGATTTCCAGCACCGACTCCTGAACGTTGACCTTGTGGCCGATGCGGTCGATGAACGGATTGATCAGGCGTAGACCCGGCAGCAGGGTGGTTCGGTACCTGCCAAAACGCTCGATAGTCCATTGGTATCCCTGCGGGACAGTCCGAACGCCGCGGGCGATAACCACGACGACTACAAAGAGAACGACGAGCAGAAAGATGAAGAAGCCATTCAGGGTTTCCATAGTATGCTACACCTTCTCAAATGCCGGATGCGCAATGTTGCCGTATCAAACCCGCTGAAGCGAGCGGTTCGTATGCATTTGCTCGGCGCCAGACGGAATTGACCCAGGTCAATTCGAAACCCGTCCGGGGGGCGCCGTGTCGACCGGCACCGGCCGCAGCGGCTGACCCAAAGTGAATCGATTTAATTCAGAGGTTGCCCCGACACAGGGTGGTGAATGTATCCGTGTCCGTAACCAGCATCAGCTTGTGATCAGCCTCTGACTGCTTCAGTTTCTAAAGATCCTTGAAGATTTCATGTTTTTGAGCAGCGCCGAAGCCCGACTGCCGTTCACGCCGAGGTCTATGAACCGTGGGAAGAGCCCGCCGCAGTTCACTGAGCAGCGTTTCGGCTTCTGGCATTCCGCGGACGTACCGCTCCAGAAACTTCATCTCGCGGATGAGGTCGTCCCTAGGCCTCGCGAAACTCGCGGAGACGGCTACCCGGTAGGCCCGAACCGCCCGCCCACGACAACGGCCGCAGCGTTGACCAGCCGCGGTCGTCGGGCTGATCGCGCTTCAGACGAATTACCCGGCGTGGGCTATCGCCGTACCCACTCGGTTGCCGCATCCGGAAGGTGGAAATCGTTCAAGATGCGGCGGATTATCCGAAGGGCGCCCTCACCGGACAAGGTCCGGTTCATATAAATTGTCGTCCGGTCGTCCGGATTGCCGCGGTAATGGATCAAGGCGAACGGAATTTCGTTGTCGAGCTCAAAGAAGGCCCCTTGGTATTCATCCAGATCATCGCATTCCGTCAGGAACGTATATCCCAGACGATTGGAGAAATAGGCGATCGGACCGCGTACGACCGCCTGCGGCACGAAATCCACGGGTCCGAGGTCATCCAAAGGCACCTGTCTGACGGTCATCACGGCACCTTCATTGTTATCGTCACCGGGATCGCGACGAAGCTCTGCGACCTTACCATTACCCCTGGACTACCCTCGTACCAAAAGACGTTGTACGGGGAATTGATGGTCGGGGGTCGCCGTCATGAACTCGACTCCTTGTGCGGCGGCGGGCAACGGCCCCCGATAGGCTTTGACCGACCGAAGGAGACCCCATCGCGCCGCTTGCCCCGGTCCGTCGCCCCGGCTCGCAGCCGGCATGTTACGGCGAGGCGCGCAGAACGTAGTCGTCTTCTCGACCCGTTTGCACCCGTGGCGGTGTGAGCAACTTTGCCCAGGCCGCGGTTTGCGGCGCGCCCGAGCGATTCCGTCCGGAAAGTTCCGGAAATATGGCAGCGGAGGCAAATGCGATCACAGCGAGCGACAACACACGGTCGAGGAGGCCCGGTCGCCTACGCTTCCGGCGGCGCCAGCCGCGCGCGCGGGTGCGCCCGGTGATAGACGGCGAGCAGCCGCTCGGCTTCGACATTGGTGTAGCGCTGCGTCGTCGACAGGCTGGCATGGCCGAGCAATTCCTGGATTGCCCGCAAATCGCCGCCGCCGGCCAAGAGATGCGTCGCGAAACTGTGCCGCAACGCATGCGGGGTCGCGGTCTCGGGCAAGCCCAGGACGCCGCGCAGCGCCGCCATCTGCCGCTGCACATGCCGCGGACCGAGCCGGCCGCCGCGCGCCCCGACGAAGAGCGGTCCGGCGCTGTCGAGCGGGTACGGGCAGGCCGCGAGATAGGCGCCGATCGCCTCCCGCACCGCCGCCAGGACCGGCAGCAGGCGTTGCTTGCCGCCCTTGCCGGTGATCGTCAGCATGTCGCCCTCTAGCACCTCGGCGCGGCTGAGCCCGAGCGCCTCGGAGACCCGCAAACCGCAGCCGTAGAGCAAGCTCAGCACCGCCGCATCGCGTTTGCCTTGCCAGCCGCCGGGGGCGAGGCCGTCGACCGCGGCGAGGGCTGCGGCGGCGTCGCCGACGGCGAGAGGTTTCGGCACGGCGGCGGGCAGTTTTGGCCCGCGCAGCGCCGCCAACGCTGCGGTCGAAGCGAGCCCGCGCCGGTTGAGGAAGCGGACGAACCCACGCAGCACCGACAACAGGCGGGCGAGCGAGCTGCGCTCGAGGCCCTCGCCGGCGCGGCGCGCGAGATAGGCGCGAAAATCGGCGGGGCGCAGGCGATCGATCGCCGCCAGGCTCGGCAGCCCGCCCAGATGTTCGCGCAGAAAATCGATAAAGAAGGCGAGGTCGCGACCGTATGCCGCGACCGTATGCGGCGAGGCCCGGCGCTCGCCCGCCATCCAGGCGAGCCACAGCCCGATCGCCGCACGCAGATCGTCGCCAGCAGCAAACCGCGTCGGCAAAGCGGGCGGCGGCGCCGACCCAGGCTGCGCCCTCCCCGCGATCAACGGTCGCGCTGCAGCCAGTGGGCGACGGCGATTTCGAGGATGCGGGCGAGAAAGCTCAATAATTCGGTGCCGAGACCCGGACAGAACATTTCCGGATTGCGCGTGCCCAAACACATCAGCCCGACCGGCGCGGTTCGACCGAAGGACAGCCGCAGCAAAGCCTGCGAGCGGACGAGGCCGCAGGCGGCGCCGAACAGTGCCGGGTCGCCGTTAATGCCGGTGGCGAGCAGCGCGTCGCGTCCGGCCCCGAGCAGCGCATCGACCGTGCCCGAGCGCAAGAGATGGATGCCCGGCATCGGCAGGCGCATGGTCGACGCCGCCGCGCTCTCGACCCCGAGGGTCACGACGTCGACATCGATCAACACGGCGATGTCGGTCGTGACGATCTGCAGCAGCTGCTCGAAGCTGCCGGCGCGAAACATCGCCAGCGCCGCTCGGTGCACGCGGGCCTGGCTCGCGAGATTGCCGCGGCTCGTTGCCACCAGGCTCGCCTGCTGATCGTGCAGCTGCAGCAAATCGCGGCGTAGGCGCTCGAGCATGAATTGCTGAAAGTCGAGGACGCCGTCGCCCTCGCGCCGGCTGGGCGGCCGCAGCAACCACAGCGCATCGGGATGGCGGTCAAGGAAATCCGGATGGTCGCGCAGGTAGAGCATAACCTCGCGCGCACCGATTTCGCTCGGCCGTGCCGACGGCGGCGACCCGCTGCGCGCCGGCTTTGGCTGGTCCTGCGGACGATCGGCCACCGACGGCTCACCTGCGCCCGGTTCGGACCGGGCGCGAGCGGGAAAGAGGCACGGCAGCCGCGTCTGATGCCATCACGAGGAGTCGCCTGAACCCGATTTCGACACGCTGCCGAACGGCGCTGAGCCGGCTTGCCGGGCGCCGCCGGCGGAGCGAGTTTAGCCGATGCCCGACCGCCCCGCCAGTTCCCCCGCTCGCGCAGAGCCGGATAAACTCCTGAGAACGCCGGAAGCCGGCCGGCCGGTCTGCGTGCTGCTGCCGCTGCCGTTGCCGGCGGCGCTCGATTATCTGCCGCCGCCCGGCGCCGCACCCGCACCGGGCAGCTTTGTGCGGGTGCCGCTCGGTCCCCGCCGTCTCGTCGGCGTCGTCTGGGAGGGGGCCGACGGATCGCTGCCGGCCGATCGGCTCAAGCCCATTCTCGACGTGTTGCCGGCGCCGCCATTGCGCCCGGAGCTGCGCCGCTTCATCGAGCGCGTCGCCGCGTACACGATGGCGCCGCCGGGGATGGTGCTGCGCATGGCGATGAGCGTCGCCGAAGCCTTGCAGCCGCCGCGGCCGCAGCGGCTGTGCACGATTTCGCAGGCCGGCCGCGCCGCGCTCGCCGGATCGGCCATAGAGCGGGTGCCGACGCCCCCCCAAAGACGCGTGATGGCGGCGCTCTGCAACGCGCCACTGGCGGCGGCCGAGGCCGCGCGTCGAAGCGGTTGCGGCGGCGGGGTCGTGCGCAACCTGATCGCGCGCGGGCTCGTCGAGGAATTCCTCGGTACCGCCGATCCGCCGGGCCCGGCAGCGGCGCCGCAATGGCAGGCCTCGGGTCCGGCATTGTCGGCCGACCAGCAGGCGGCGGCGCAGCGCCTCGTGACGCTGATGCAGGCCGGTCGATTTTCCGCTACCCTGCTCGACGGGGTCACGGGTTCGGGGAAGACCGAGACCTATTTCGCCGCGATCGCGGCGGTCCTCGAACGCGGTCGCCAAGTGCTGGTGCTGCTGCCCGAGATCGCGCTCGGTGCGCAGTGGCTGATGCGCTTTCGCGACCGCTTCGGTGCGCTGCCGGCGCAGTGGCACTCCGATATCGGGCAGACCGAGCGGCGCGACACGTGGCGGGCCGTTGCCGCCGGCCGGGTACCCGTTGTCGTCGGCGCCCGCTCCGCCCTGTTCCTGCCGTTTCCCGAGCTCGGGCTGATCGTTGTCGACGAAGAGCACGATCCGTCGTTCAAGCAGGAAGACGGGGTCGTCTACCAGGCGCGCGACATGGCGGTATTGCGGGCGGCGCTGGCCGGCATTCCGATCGTGCTCGCCTCGGCGACGCCATCGCTCGAAACGATCGTCAACGTCGCCCGCGGCCGCTACGAGCGGGTGGTTTTGCCGCGTCGGCTCGCGGCCGCGGCATTGCCCGAGGTGGCGATCGTCGATCTGCGGCGCGCAGCGCCCGCGCGCGGCCGCTTTCTGGCGCCGCCGCTCGTCGACGCGCTCGCCGAGACCTTTGCCGCCGAAGAGCAGGCGCTCTTGTTTCTGAACCGGCGCGGCTATGCGCCGCTGACCCTGTGCCGAGCCTGCGGCCACCGCCTGCAATGCCCAAGCTGCACCGCCTGGCTGGTCGAGCACCGCTATACCGGGCAGCTCCTGTGCCACCATTGCGGCCACGCCGAGCCGGTTCCGCCGCTCTGCCCGGAATGCCTGACCGCCGGCACGCTGGTGCCCTGCGGTCCCGGCGTCGAACGCCTCGTCGAGGAGGTCGCCGAGCGTTTTCCGGCCGCCCGTACGGCGCTGATGGTGAGCGATCTGTTGACCGGCCCGCGGGCCGCCGCCGAAATGGCCGAGGCAATGGCGGCGCGGCGCTACGATCTCTTGATCGGGACGCAGATCGTCGCCAAGGGGCATCACTTTCCGATGCTGACCCTGGTCGGCGCCGTCGACGCCGATCTGGGGCTCGTCGGCGGCGATCTGCGGGCGGCGGAGCGAACCTATCAGCTCCTGCACCAGGTCGGCGGCCGGGCCGGCCGCGCGGCGCGCAAGGGGCGGGTGCTGATCCAGACCCACCTGCCGGAGCAGCCGGTCATCAAAGCGCTTGCCTCCGGCGACCGCGACCGTTTTTTGGAAGCCGAAGCGGCGGCGCGGCGCGCGGCCGGGTTACCGCCTTTCGGCCGGCTCGCGGCGCTGATCCTGAGTGCCGCCGATGCGGAAGCGGCCGATGGCGCGGCCGCCGCTCTCGCCCGCGCCGCGCCGCATCTGCCCGGCGTCAACGTGCTGGGCCCGGCACCGGCGCCGCTCGCCATCCTGCGCGGTCGTCATCGCCGCCGCTTTCTCGTCAAGGCCGAGCGAACGGTCAATTTGCAGAGGGTGTTGCGCGAATGGCTGGCGCGGGTCCGGCTCGCCGGCTCGGCCCGCCTTCAAGTCGACATCGACCCCTACAGTTTCCTGTAATCCTATAATTCCATTCCGATAATCCCATTCCGAACACGGCGCAGCGGCGCAGCGCGACGGCCGCGGATGCCGTTCAGCCGCTCAATCGCTTCAATCGAGCGTTCCCGAGCCAAGCTCGGAGACCGAGCGAGCTTATCGATATCCACGGCCGTCCCGGAAAGCCGCACGCTGATCTCGCGTTGAGCGTTGAGCCTCGGCAACGAAGTCAATAACCATCTCTCCGCGGCGGCTGCCGGGCGCAAACCGCATTCTGCAAAAGGTGCTCATGGTCAAGTGACGAGTAAATATGCCCGCGGGGGCCGTTAATTATTTCTGGGTGTCTAAAGTCGGTGTGAAGTGCTTGATCTCTCGAATACAGCAATCGAGCACCAGAGACGAGCGCCAACGCGAGGATGTGCAGATCGTTGGAGATGCAGGCCCCTGTTGCGTGCACGCGCCTCTCCGTTTCATGGATCAGGCTAGCCTGGTAAAGCTTCGCAGCACCTGCTCTCGTAAGCTCCACCAACAACCGTCTGAGCGGCGTCCTGTAGAGTTCCTCCGTGAGCCTTCCACCCAATGCCAGAGTGCCCCGCTTGCTGGACAACCATCTCAGCACCGGCCTTGCGTCCGGGTGGATCGGGGCAGAGCCTATCTCATGCGCCGCATTCGCATCGATGATGATGCACATATTCTACGCGGGTGCCGCGCCCAGATCCTCGTCCTCGATCCCAAGCAGCCTGCGCTCTTCCTCCATGGTAAAATTCCGATAAGTGGCCGGCACGTTTTCCAGGTTCCCATTTTCATCAATGCTCATCTGATGAACCACCGTTTCCATTCCGACTCGCTCGAAAAATAATATCGACACCATGTCAGCCGTGATATGTTTCTTCTTGCGAATATCGGATCGAAGTCTATCGATAATGTAATCGCTATGCGTTTCAATCACTACATAATTATTAGTTTCCATTACGACAGAAGCGAGAAAGGACGCAAGTTCGGCTTGACCGCGAGGGTGCAGATGGACCTCCGGCTGCTGAAGAAGATAGGTCCGCGGTGAATCGGACATCAGAAGATCGACGACAATTGGTAGAACTTGACTTACACCGTAACCAACGTCGATCAAATTGGACCTCGGTCCCGCCATTTTCACCATTATCTGAAAAGGATCGCCCGGGCCGCGTCCAAGCGGCTTCAGGCCGACCTGATCGAATAATCCCGACAGCTTTCCGAAGCGATTTAGGGACGTCTGAAGCGTCGCCCACCTTTCACGGTCAGCGAAGTAAGTCTTGGCCAGCAACATTGGGATATGAGACCCCTCCGACGTCCTCCTATCCTCGATGGGGTTGTAGGTCCTCTCCGGTTTGGTTCTGACCGGTGCGACAGCAACCGGAAATGGTGCAAATCGCATCGCCGCCAACCGCCACATTCGGCCAAACGTCTCGACTTCCGTTCGCACTACCTGAGATTCTTGAATAGTAGCACTATCTTTGGGCAATTTTTCCTGCTGTATTGTTAAGAACATCATGTATGTTATATCGAACGATTCTAGAGGCCAAATTCCAATTCTTTCGCGAATATTTATATTTTTTGTGAGTTCATTTTGTGATGACGGCAGCAAGAAAGATACTTGCGACTCCGATGTATGCAAATTTCTAATACGTATCCTAAATTTTTCGCAAGATACCTCGATTTTGCTTACCGCTGGCTGAGAAACAGATTTGACGAATTCGGCTCTGTATGAGGCTTGAAAAGAAGCTGGAATTGCTCGCTTACCTTGAAGTTGACGAAAAGAAGGCCGTTGAACATCAGTGGACAACTCAAACGAAAAGGAAGAGCTACGACCACCGCGGCCGCCGCGATAGTGAGCTATCTGATCGTAAGAGCCGAGAAAGAATGGATCGCGATTGAAGTTAGGTTGTAAATCTCCCGCAATCATTTCTAACGCGATCCGGAGGATTGCCAAAAACGAGGACTTGCCAGTGCTGTTTTCGCCTACGACGACGGTTAACGGCTTTATCTGAGCCGGACCAGGTTCGTGAAACGAGCGAAAATTGTGCAGCCCGATTTCAAACATGGGTGGTCGAGAAGACTGTTCCTTGCGCAATGGAGGCGCTCTTCTGCGCGAATGTCAACTCGTGCGCAAGGCACGCGGACGTCAGGCCCCTGATCGGCGCCTTCGATGCCGATTTGGGGCTCGTCGGCGGCGATCTGCGGGCGGCGGAGCGAACCTATCAGCTCCTGCACCAGGTCGGCGGCCGGGCTGCCGCCTTTCGGCCGGCTCGCGGCGCTGATCCTGAGTGCCGCCGATGCGGAAGCGGCCGATGGCGCGGCCGCCGCACTCGCCCGCGCCGCGCCGCATCTGCCCGGCGTCAACGTGCTGGGCCCGGCACCGGCTCCGCTCGCCATCCTGCGCGGTCGTCATCGCCGCCGCTTTCTCGTCAAGGCCGAGCGAACGGTCAATTTGCAGAGGGTGTTGCGCGAATGGCTGGCGCGGGTCCGGCTTGCCGGCTCGGCCCGCCTCCAGGTCGACATCGACCCCTACAGTTTCCTGTAGGGCGAGATACCTGCGGTTGGTTCGCAGCCTATAAGAGTAAGAGTGGAGCGGCGCTATCGAGGATCGTTCGTCGGGGTTGGCGGCCTTGCTTGTGTGCATGCTATCCTTGGCTGGATCCACACCGTTTCGAGCTTCCCCGTTTGGACGCACCTTCCGCATTGCCCGAACCCGGACAGCTGGTTCACCTGCGGCAACGCCGCTGGCTCGTCGAGGGCGTCGAGACGGCGCCGCGGTTCGGCGAAGCAACGCTGGTCCGCGCCGCCTGCGTCGACGACGATGCGCAGGGCGAACCGATCTCGGTGCTCTGGGAACACGAACTCGACGCCCGGGTCATCGCCGACGACGGCTGGCGCCGCGTCGGCGAAGAGCGGTTCGACGATCCGGAACTGTTCGCCGCCTATGCCCGCACGGTCCGCTGGGGCTGCGTCACGGCGACCGATCCGAGCCTGTTTCAGGCGCCGTTCCGGGCCGGCATTCGCCTCGAACATTATCAGCTCGAGCCGCTCCGCAAGGCATTGCAGCTGCCGCGCGTCAACCTCCTGATCGCCGACGATGTCGGGCTCGGCAAGACGATCGAGGCCGGGCTGATCCTGCGCGAGCTGCTGCTGCGCCGCCGCATCGATTTCGTCGTCGTCGCCGCCCCGCCGTCGATGCTCGGGCAATGGGCCGACGAGCTGGAGACGCGCTTCGGCCTGCGCTTCACGATCCTCGATCGCGCTTTCCTCGCGACGATGCGGCGCGAGCGCGGCTTTGCCGTCAACCCGTGGCTGACCGCCAGCCGGTTCCTGATTTCGCATCGATTGCTGGTCGACCCGACCTACACCGAAGGCCTCATCGACGCGCTGCGCGACTTTCGCCCCGGCTCGCTGCTGATCCTCGACGAGGCGCACCATGCGGCGCCGGCGAGCGGCCGCAAATACGCGATCGACTCGCAGATCACGAAGGCGATCCGCGAGATGGCGCCGAAGTTCGAGCACCGTCTGTTCCTGACCGCGACGCCGCATAACGGCCACCCGAACAGCTTTGCCGCGCTGATGGAGATCCTCGATCCGCAGCGGTTCATCCGCGGCCAGGAGGTCGAGCCGGCGCAGCTCGAAGCGGTCATGGTGCGCCGCCTGAAGGAGGATCTGCGCCGCCTCGGCCAGAGTTTCCCCGAGCGCGTCATCGAACCGGTCGTCATCGACGGCCTGCCCGAAACTGCGCCGGAACTCGTCCTCGCCGCGAAGCTCGCCGACTATCGCGAGCTTCGGCGCACTCGTCTGGAAGGAGAAACGACGAGCCGCCGCGCCCAGGCGGAACTCGTCTGGATCGGTCTGCAGCAGCGGCTCTTGTCGTCGATCGAGGCGTTCGCCCGTACCCTGGCGGTGCACGAGGCGGCGCTGCGCCGGGTTTTGGAGCGCGGACCGCCGCCGCCGGCGCGGGTCAACAAGCGCACGATGACCCTGTTGTCCGGCGTCGGCGCCGACGACGATGCCGCTCTCCTCGGCGATGACGAGCTGCGGGCCGAGGAGGACCAGGCGTTCGAGACCGCGACATTGGCCGGCGCGTCGGGCGCCGGTAGCGGTTGGCAGGCGCAGATCGAGGCCGAACTCGTCGCGGTCGGCGAAATGAAGCGCATCGCCGACGGCGCCCGCGCCATGCCCGACGCCCGCATCATCAGGCTCATCGACTGGATCGGCCGGGAGATGGTGCCCGACCTCGGCAAGGGCGGCCGGACCTGGACAGGGCGCCGCCTGCTGCTCTTCACCGAATACGAGGATACGCGGCACTGGGTCGAGCGGCTGCTGCGCGACGCGATCGCCGATACCGACCGCGTCGAGGAACGCATCGCGGTGTTCACCGGGGCCACCCCCTTCGACCGCCGCGAGGAGATCAAGCGGGCCTTCAATGCGCCACCCTCCGTCGATCCGCTCCGCATCCTCGTCGCCACCGACGCCGCGCGCGAAGGCCTGAATCTTCAGCACCATTGCTGCGACCTGTTCCACCTAGACCTGCCGTGGAACCCGAGCCGCCTCGAGCAGCGCAACGGCCGCATCGACCGCAAGCTGCAGCCGGCGCCGCGCGTCCATTGCCGCTATTTCATCTATGCGCAGCGCCCGGAGGATCGCGTGCTGCGCCGGCTGGTCGAAAAGACCGAGATCATCCGCCAGCAGCTCGGCAGCGCCTCGCCGGTCATCGAGACCCGCATCTCCGAACTCCTCGCCGGCGGGATCGAGCGCGGCCGCGCCGATCTCGTCGCGGCCGAGATCGACCGGATCGGTCAGTCCGCGGCCGAGCGGCGCGCCCGTGACGATCTCGAACCGGTGCGCGAGGCCGATGCGGCGCTGGTCCGGCGCCTCGAACAGCTGCGCTCGCAGCTGCAGCGGTCGCAGGACCGCGTCGGCGTCGACCGGAGGCAGCTGCAGCGCGTCGTGACCTACGGCCTGCGGCTCGCCGGCGCGCCGCCGCTGCATCGGGCGGCCGCGGAGGACGGGCCAGCGCGGTTCGCGTTCGATCCCGCCGAGATCAGTGCCGTCCGCGACGAGGGTCTCGGCCGCATCCTCGCCGCGCTGCGCCACCCGACGGATCGGCTCGGCACCGGCCCGCTGCGGCCGGTCTCGTTCGACCCCCCCGCTGACACCGACGCCGAGACGGTGCAGCTCCATCTCGAACACCCGCTGGTCGCACGCCTGATCGACCGCTTCGCGAACCAGGGGCTCGTTCATCACGAGCTGTCGCGGGCCTGTCTCGCGGTGGCGCCCGACGCGGTGCCGCGGTTCGTGCTGCTGGGCCGGCTGTCGCTGTGGGGCGCGGGTGCGGCCCGGTTGCATGAGGAGATCGTGCGTGTTGCCGCACGCTGGGTCGAGCCCGAGATCCGCCGCTCCGGGCTGCAGCCCTACAGCCGCGAGGCCGAGCGGCAGACGATGGTGTCGCTCGACGGCACGCTCGACGAGCCGCGCCGCTTCGCGGTGGCACCAGGGGTGCGCCACCGGCTGCTCTCCGGGGTGTCGCGCGATGTCGCCGAGCTGCTGCCGGAATTGCAGCGGCGCGCCGCGGCGGCGGTCGAGACCGCCCGGAACCGGCTTGCCGAACGCGGCCGGGCCGAGGCGGCCTCGCTGCGGGCGCTGCTCGAGGAGCAGCGGCGGCGGATCGAGCGCGATCTCAGCCGGCTCGACGACCCGCAGCTCCGGCTCGATCTCGACGCGCCGGAGGAACGGCGCCAGCGCGAGCTCGACATACGGGCGTGGCGCGGCCGGCTCGCCGATATCGGCCGCGAGATCGACGAACAGCCGGCCCGCATCCTCGACGGCTACCAGGTCCGCGCCAAACGGCTGGAACCGGTCGGCATCGTCTATCTCTGGCCGGCGACCGGCTGATGGCGATCGATCCCGTCACCCGCGCCGCGATCGGCGCGCACCAGGAGTGGCTGGGTTTCGTCCAGCCGGTCGGGCTCGTTGTGGCCCCGCCAGTGCTGGTCGCGCGCGGCGTCCTCATCGACCGCAACATCCGCCCACATCAGGAGCGCCTCGACGCGCTCTTGAACGACGACGACGCGGCGGTCGCCGACATCAAATCGGTCTTTGTCGAGCTGCTCGGCTGGGAGGAGGAGGACCTTGCCGATCCCGATCCGGCGCAGCAGATCCGCCTGCCCGAGCTCGAAGTGACGCTCGAGCCGACCTGGCAAGTGAAGGACCGGGAGGGTGCGGCACAGCTGCTGATCCGCAGCGAGCCAGGGGGGACAGCGCTCGACGATCCGGTCGATGCGGCAATCCCCGGAGCGGCCCGCCAGGGCCGCTCGGGGGACGGCTGGACGGCGCCGCCGCAGCTTCGCTTCGAGCGGCTGCTTCGCGAAACCGGCATTGCGGCGGGGCTGCTGTGCACGCCCGAAGTGGTGCGGCTCGTTTATGCGCCGGCCGGAGAAACCTCCGGGCACCTCACGTTTCGCATCGCCGATATGGCACAGGTCATGGGCCGGCCGATCCTTGCCGCCTTCACTTTGCTGCTCGGCGAATTTCGCATGTTCCGGGCCGAGCCGGCCGAGCGCCTGACCGGCCTGCTCGCCGAGAGCCGCATCGCGCAAAACACGGTCTCGACCCGCCTTGCGCGCCAGGTGCTCGGCGCGTTGCACGCGCTGTTGCGCGGCTTCGTCGCCACCGATTTTCGACGGGCCGGCGACGCTGCGGCCACGACGCCGGGGCAGATCGCCCGGCTCGCGGCCGACGACCCGCAGTTTCTTTACGCCGGGCTCGTCACGGTGCTGATGCGGCTCGTCTTCGTGCTTTACGCCGAGGACCGCGACCTGATGCCCGCAGACCGCCTCTATGAGGAGAATTACGGGCTGCGCGGCCTCTTCAAGAAACTGCGCGACGATGCCGCCCGCCACGGCGAGGATCTGATGGACCGCCGCTACGGCGCCTGGGCGCGCCTCTTGGCGCTGTTCCGGCTGATCCATTCGGGCGGCGGCCGCGACGCCTTCCGTTTTACGCCGCGCAAGGGGCGGCTCTTCGACCCCGACCGCTTCCCGTTCCTTGAAGGCCGCGCCGCTGCCGCCGATCCGGTCGGGACCTTGCCGCTCCTTTCCGACGGCACGCTCTGGCGCGTTCTCGAGCGGCTCCTGGTGCTCGACGGCGAACGGCTCTCCTACCGCACGCTCGATGTCGAGGAGATCGGCTCGGTCTACCAGGCGGTGATGGGCTTCCGCATCGAGCGGCGGCCCGGCCGCGCGCTGATCCTGCGCAGCAAGAGCCATCACGGCGCCGGCGTCATTGTCGACATCGACGCGCTGCTGGCGGATCGTCCGGCGGATCGCAAAAAGCGGCTCGGCGGATTGGAAGTCGCGGCGCTCGCCGCGCGCGAGGAACGCGCCGTCGCCGAGGCCGGCACGGTCGAGGTGCTGGCCGAAGCGCTCGCCGGCAAGCTCGACGCCGATGCGACCCCGGCGCTGATGCCGGCCGGGCAGCCGCTGTTGCAGGCGACGGACGAGCGGCGGCGTTCCGGCTCGCATTACACGCCGCGCTCACTGACCAAGCCGATCGTCGCCGAGACCTTGCGCCCGATCCTCGGACGATTGGGCCCGCGCGCAACGCCGGACGAGATCCTGGCGCTGAAGGTGCTCGACCCGGCAATGGGCTCGGGTGCCTTTCTCGTCGAGGCCTCCCGCCAGCTCGCCGAAGCGCTCGTAACGGCGTGGGACGTGCATGGCGTCAGGCCCGAGGTGCCACGCGACGAAGACGCGCTGCTCTATGCGAAGCGGCTCGTTGTGCAGCGCTGCCTTTACGGTGTCGACCGCAACGAACTCGCCGCCGAACTCGGGAAATTGTCGCTGTGGCTCGCGACCCTGGCGCGCGACCACGAATTCAGCTTTCTCGACCATTGCGTCCGCCACGGCGACTCGCTCGTCGGGCTCGACCGGCGGCAGATCGAGGCGCTCTCCTGGACGCCGCAAACCAACGAGGCGCCTCTCGACCTCCTGCACATGCTGCTGCGCGACCGGCTCGCCGAGATCGAGCGCGAGCGCGAGCATATCCGCGCCGCCCTCGACGACGCGCATGAGGACGAGCTGCGTCTCGTGCTCGCCCGCGCCGAGCGCGCGCTCTCGCAGCCGAAGCTGATCGGCGACGCGGTAATTGCTGCGTTCTTCTCGGCCTATAAAGCGCGGGCGCGCGAAGAGGCGCGGCTCGAGGTTCGCGCGGTCATTGAGCAGGGCGGTCGGGATCGGCTCGAAGCGCTTCTCCCGGCAGTCGATCGGCTGCGCACCAGCACGCCAGTCCCCGCGCAGGCGAGGATCGTACCATTTCACTGGCCGCTCGAATTCCCCGAGGTCTTCGACCGCGTCAATCCCGGCTTCGACGCGGTCGTTGGAAACCCGCCTTTCGCGGGCAAGAACACGACGATCGCGGTCAATGCCGAGCACTACGTCGATTGGCTCCAGACATCGCATCCCGGTGCGCACGGCAATTCCGATATCGTCGCGCATTTCTTCCGCCGCGCTTACGGTCTGCTGCGCGACGGCGGCTGCCTGGGCCTCCTCGCCACCAACACGATCCGCCAGGGCGACACCCGCGCCACGGGCCTGCGGCCGATCCGGCAGGCCGGCGGCACGGTCTACATGGCGCGCCGGCGCTGCAAATGGCCGGGTGAAGCTGCCGTTACTGTCTCGCTCGTGCACATCGCGAAGGGCTTTGTTGCAGGCCCATATCGGCTCGATGGCCGGTCGGTGCCCGTGATCACGGCATTCCTCTTTTACGACGGCGGAGATGATGATCCGCGATCGCTCCGCGCAACTGCGGGGCTCTGTTACAGAGGTGCGGAACTTTATGGTCTCGGATTTACATTCGACGACACCGATAAGACGGGTGTTGCCAATTCAACTCAGCTAATGCGAGAGCTTATCGCAAAGGACCGGCGAAATGCAGAGCGCATCGTTCCGTATATCGGCGGCGAAGAAGTCAACGAGACCCCTGACCAGAGCGCGCATCGTTGGGCGATCAATTTCGAAGATTATCCTTTAACCAGAAATGATGGCCTTCCGAGCTGGGATCGCTGCGATGAGAAGATCCGGCTAGGAATGCTGCGCCAAGGGGTAGTCCCAACAGACTATCCGGGCGCTGTAGGCAATGATTGGCCGGATCTTCTCGGAATCGTTGAACAAAAAGTCAAACCGGAGAGGATGCAGCTTGGTGACACCCCCGACGCAAAGCGCCGCAAAACTTACTGGTGGAGGTGGGGCCGCCCTACTCCCGATCTCTTCGAAGCTGTTCGACCGTTAAAACACACCCTCGTAATGGCCCGAGTGAGCAAAACATTCGGATTGACGTTCGTCAAAAGCGAAATGGCTTTGAACGACATGCTTGTAGTCTTTGCATCAGAGTCGATTGCATTATTCGGGCTGTTGCAGTCTCGAGTGCACGAGATTTGGGCGCGTTTGTTCGCATCTTCGCTAGAGGATCGGCTGCGGTATACCCCAACCGACTGCTTCGAAACCTTCCCATTTCCTCCTGGTTTTCAAGCCGATCCCCAAATCGAATCTTCTGGCAAGCAATATTACGATTTCCGCGCCGCACTCATGACCGAGCGCAACGAAGGGTTGACGACGATGTACAACCGCTTCCACGATCCCGACGAGCGGTCGAACGCGATTGGCGAATTGCGGCGTTTGCATGATGCGATGGACCGCGCAGTCCTCGACACCTATGCCTGGGCCGACATCCGCCCGACCTGCGAATTCGAACTCGAATGGCAGGACGACGGGGCCGAGAACGCCCGCCAGCGCAAGAAGCCGTGGCGCTATCAGTGGTCCGAAGCGGGATGCCGGCGATCGCTGGGAATATGCCGAGCGCGCCGGCGCGTTGGCGATCCCGCTCACCCTGCGCGATTCCTTGATGGCGCGGCTCGATCGCTTCGCGCCGGTGAGGGAGGTCGCCCAGATCGGCGCCGCGATCGGCCGCGAATTCAGCTGGGAGCTGATTACCGCCGTCGCTCCGCATTCAAGACCCGAGCTGGACCAGGCGCTGGCGCAGCTCACCGCCTCGGGGCTGGCGTTCCAGCAGGGCGTGGCGCCTGACGCCGTCTATACTTTCAAGCACGCCCTGGTCCAGGACGCGGCATACGATTTGCTGCTGAGAGCGCGCAGGCAGGAATTGCACGGTAAGATCGCCTCGGCGATCCAGGAGCGCTGGCCGCAAATCGAGGCAACCGAGCCGGAGCTGCTGGCGCACCATTACACCGAGGCGAAACAGCCCGAAAAGGCAATCCCGCTGTGGCGGAAGGCGGGCAGCTTGGCGCTCGGACGGATGGCCCTCGCCGAGGCGATCGCGCATCTGAACAAGGGCCTCGCTCTGGTCGCGGCGTCGCCGCCGTCGGCGAAACGCGACGGCAAGGAGCTCGATCTGCGCACCCTGTTGGGAACGGCGTGGATCGCACTCAAAGGGTGGCAAGTTCAGGAGGTCTGGGACAGCCTGCATCCCGCGCTCGACCTGGCGAACTCGCTTCGCCGCAATGATGCCCTGGTGCCGATACTCTGGGGACTGTGGGCCTATGTATTTTGTCTCGGACGGGTGGCCGAGTCCCTTCATTGGGTGACGCAGATATCGGATGCTGCCGAGGCGTACCGAGATCCCGATCTCGTGATCCTAGGGCACTGCTGTGCCGAGCTATCCTACGTGTGGCTCGGCGATCCGATCAAAGCCCGCGAGCACGCGGACCAAATACTGTTGCTCTACAGGGAAGAGCAGCACCGCCATTTGGTGCGCATCATGAACGACGATCCGAAAACCTTCGCATTATGCCGGGGGGCGGCGGCTGCCTGGATGCTCGGCTACCCCGAGCAAGCCGTGAAGATGAACGACGCCGGGACTGACCACGCACGCCGACTGGCGCATCCCTTCGACCTGGGCTGGGCGCTGACCGTCGGGGCCACGGTCTTCGATCATCTGCGCGAGCCCGACGAGCTGCTGAAGCGGGCCGCGGAGGCCGATCGAGTGGGTCGTCAAAACAGCCTGCCGTTCCTAACGGAGTGTTTGGTGGACTGGCATTCTGGAATCGGATTGATCCGGAGGGGCCAGGTCGCCGAAGGAATGGCTTTGCTCAAGCGAGGCATCGCCGTCTGGGAGGAGGGCGGTGGTCGGGTCCACAGTCCCTATCTAAAATCCGTTCTGGCCGAGGGCATGGCCCAAGCTGGTGATCTCGCCGGGGCGCTGGTCCTGATCGACGAGGTCATTGCGCAGATCGAACGGCCGGGTTGGGAGGAGCGCCATTATTATGCCGAAACCCTCCGCATCAAGGGCTGGCTGCTGTCGCTCAATGGCGATCCGGCGGGGGCCGAACGCAGCTACATCGCCTCGCTCGAGTGGGCGCGAACGCAACAAGCGAAATCGTGGGAGCTGCGGACCGCGACCAGCTATGCGGGCCTCATGCGTGGCCGGGCGCGGGAAGCCCGCGACCTGCTCGCGCCCGTCTACGGCTGGTTCACCGAAGGCTTCGCGACGAAGGACCTGAAGGAAGCCAAGGCGCTCCTCGACGAGTTGCGCGATGGCTTAACCGCCGGTGTCGCCGGGGAAGCCGTGGTTGCCGCCGAGCCAGCCTGCGGGTAGCGCCAACTCGGATGGGATCAAACCCGCATCGGGCGGAATTGGGGATCGCGCCGCGCATCCAGCACCATGTTACTATTGCAGGGCAGTCGTCTGTCTCGGTGCTGGTCGGACCGGCGCATGAGCATTACCCTTGCATCCCACAGATCGTCGGGTGCCGCCTATGACAAAACTTCTCGATCGAGCGCTCGAAGCCGCGCGAAAGCTTCCTCCGGAGGCGCAAGACGACATCGCGCATGTTGTCCTCCGCTTGGCCGATGCAGATGATGAACCGCCGGTGCCGCTAACGCACGACGAGCAAATCGCCATCGCCGCTTCCAAGGCCGCCGCCGCCCGCGGCGAATTTGCGACCGATGAGCAGGTGCGCGCGGTGTGGGCCAAACACGGGCTGTGAGGCTGCGCTATACCCTCCCGGCTCTCGCCGATCTCACCGCGATCCTCGATTACATCGCCGCCCGTTCGCCGCAGGGCGCACAGCGGGTTCAGGCCCGCATCAAGGCCCTGACCGACCTTTCGCCACTGCATCCCTACATTGGCTGCCGCACGAACGATCCGCCGGATGACGGCGACGCCCTATCCCTACCTGATCTTTTACGAGATCACCGAGACAGAGATCATCATTCACGCCATCCGGCACGCGGCGCGCAATCCCTCGGGGAGGCCCGGCCCTGCCTGATCGGCATTTTGTACCCACCTTTATTCGGGACGCACACCGACTTTGACCGGGCCGCGTCAAACTGGACAAGCCTGCCGCGCGGGTTCAACCTGCGATCCGTTGCCGCGGGAGGCGAGGATGGATGTCGCCGAGTGGCTGCGGTCGCTTTGGGCGTCGGCATGATCGGCCAGCGCCGCTTGCTGCTCAACGCGATTGCCGGCTTGCGAGCCGGACCTGCTGCCGCTCCCGACGTCTCGGCACCGGAGGCCCCCGCGGCCGGCTCGGCGGCGGAGCGGCGGCAGCTGACGGTGATGTTCTGCGATCTGGTCGGGTCGACGGCATTGTCGGCGCGGCTCGATCCCGAGGAGCTGCGCGAGGTGATCGGCGCCTATCACCGCTGCGTGGCGGAGGCGGTTCGCCGCTTCGACGGCTTCGTCGCCAAATACATGG
Organism: uncultured Alphaproteobacteria bacterium; assembly: GCA_963772295.1. GTDB lineage: Bacteria > Pseudomonadota > Alphaproteobacteria > ATCC43930 > CGMCC-115725 > AP-15. Next base: position 262,192 of record CAVYWO010000010.1, on the reverse strand, counting down.
GCGACGGCGTGCTGGTTTATTTCGGCTATCCGCGCGCCCACGAAGACGATGCCGAGCGGGCGGTGCGGGCCGGCCTCGCGGTGGTCGAGGCGGTGCGCGGCATCGCCGCGGAGCCGCTGGAGGTGCGCATCGGCATCGCCACCGGGCTCGTCGTGGTCGGCGACCTGATTGGCGAGGGCGCCTCGCAGGAGCAGGCGGTGGTCGGCGAGACGCCAAACCTGGCCGCCCGATTGCAGGCTTTGGCCGAGCCCGGCTCGGTGGTGATCGCCCCCGCCACGCGCCGGTTGCTCGGTAATCTGTTCCGGCTGCAGGCACTCGGCCGGCACGAGGTCAAGGGTCTCTCCGAGCCGGTCGAGGCCTGGGCGGTCGAAGGGGCGGCGGCATCCGAGGGCCGCTTCGAAGCGGCACGCAGCGGCCGGCTGACCGGTTTTGTCGGCCGCGAGCACGAACTCGGCCTGCTGCTCGAGCGCTGGAAGCTGGCGCAGGATGGCGAAGGCCAGGTGGTGCTGCTGTCCGGCGAACCCGGCATCGGCAAGAGCCGCATCCTCAGCGAACTGCGCAGCCGTCTCGAGGCGCAGCACGCGGCAAGCCTGCGCCTGCATTGTTCGCCCTACTACGTCAACAGCGCGTTCTACCCGATCATCGACAATTTCGAGCGCGCGCTGCACCTCGCGCGCGACGACACCGCGGAACAGAAGCTCGACAAGCTCGAAGCGCTGGTCGTCGGCCAATATGGGCGCCCGCGCGCGGACCTGCGGTTCATCGCCGCGATGCTCTCGATTCCGTGCGAGGAGCGTTACGGCGCGATCGCGATGACGCCGCAGAAATTCAAGGACGAGACCTTGCGCGCGCTCGCCGATACGACCGAAGCCATCGCCCGTCGGCAGCCGACGGTGATGCTGTTCGAGGACGCGCACTGGGCCGATCCGACCACCCTCGAAGTCATGGACATCATGATCCACCGGGTCAGGAACCTGCCGCTGCTGGTCGTCATCACCCACCGGCCGGAGTTTTCCTCGCGCTGGTCGCATTATGGCCATGTCGCGGCGCTGACGCTGACCAAGCTCACCCGGGCGCAGAGCAGTGCGATGGTCTCGCGGCTGGCCGGCGGCAAGGCGCTGCCCGCGGACCTCTTCGAACAGATCCTCGGCAAGACCGACGGCGTGCCGCTGTTCGTCGAGGAGTTGACCAAGTCGATCCTCGAATCCGGCGACCTCGTTGAGGCCGGCGACCGCTGGGAATATGCCGGGCGCGCAGGCAGCCTGGCAGTCCCGCTGACGTTACGCGACTCGCTGATGGCGCGGCTCGATCGTTTTGCGCCGGTGAAAGAGATCGCGCAGATCGGCGCCGCGATCGGGCGCGAATTCTCTTACGAGCTGATCGCCGCCGTCGCCCCGCACGCAAGGCCCGAGCTGCATCAGGCGCTGGCGCAGCTCGTCGAATCCGGGCTGGCCTTCCAGCAGGGCACGCCTCCCGATGCGGTCTACACCTTCAAGCACGCGCTGGTGCAGGACGCCGCCTACGACTTGCTGCTCAAATCGCGCCGGCAGGCATTGCACGGCAAGATTGCCAGGGTGATCGAGGAGCGTTTGCCGCACACCGAGGCGACCGAGCCCGAGCTATTGGCATACCACTACTCCGAGGCGAGAGAACCCGAGAAGGCGATCCCGCTCTGGCAGAAGGCGGGCAGCCTGGCGCTGGGACGCCTAGCCCTCGTGGAAGCGATCGCGCATTTGAACAAGGGCCTGGAGCTGGTCGCGGCGCTGCCGGCTTCGGCGGAGCGCGACGGCCAAGAGTTGGACCTGCGGACCTTGTTGGGCACCGCGTGGATGGCGCTCAAAGGCTGGGCAGTTCAGGAGGTCTGGGACAGCCTGCATCCCGCGCTCGCTTTGGCGAACTCGCTTCGCCGCAACGATGCCCTGCTGCCGATACTCTGGGGACTGTGGGTCAATGTAATTTGTCGCGGACGGCTGCCCGAGTCCCTTCATTGGGTCACGCAGATGTCGGACGCTGCCGAGGCGTACCGCGATCCCGATCTCGTGATCCTCGCGCACTACTGCGCTTTTGTGTCCTACCTTTGGCTCGGCGATCCGATCAAAGCCCGGGAGCACGCGGACCAAACACTCTCGCTCTACAGTGAAGAGCAGCACGGCCATTTGGTGCGCATCATGAACGACGATCTGAAAACCTGCGCATTATGCTGGGGGGCGCTCGCTGCCTGGATGCTCGGCTACCCCGACCAAGCCGTGAAGATGAAGGAAGCCGGGACTGACCAAGCGCGCCGACTCGCGCATCCATTCGACTTGGGGTGGGCACTGACGAACGGAGCATTCGTCTTCGATCACCTCGGCGAGCAGGAGCAGCGTCTGATCTGGGCTGCGGAAGCCGAGCGACTGGGTCGCGAACACAGCCTGCCCATCCTGACGGAGTTCCTGGCGCCGATCAATTCCGGAACTGCATTGATCCATAAGGGCGAAACCGCCGAAGGCATCGCTTTGCTCGAGAGGGGCCTCGCCGTCTGGGAGGGGGGCGGTGGTCGGTTAGGCCTCTATTGGCGATCCGTCCTCGCCGAGGGCATGGCCCAACTCGGCGATCTCGATGGCGCGCTGCATCTTATCGACGAGGTCATCGCGGAAGTCGAGAGGCCGGACCGGGAGGAGCGCTATTACTATGCCGAGACCCTCCGCATCAGAGGCTGGCTGCTGGCGCTGAAGGGCGATCCCGCAGGCGCGGAGCGCGCCTACATCGCGTCGCTCGACTGGGCGGGAACGCAGCAGGCGAAATCCTGGGAGCTGCGCACCGCGACGAGCTATGCCCGGCTGATGCGCGGGCAGGGGCGGGCAGGGGAAGCATACGACCTGCTCGCGCCGGTTTATGGCTGGTTCACCGAAGGCTTCGGCACGAAGGATCTGATGGACGCCAAGGCGCTGCTCGACGAGCTCGAAACATCACTCGCGCCGATGCCCGCCTGACCTGGTCTGGGGCGCCGACTGAAGTCAAGGCGCGGAGAGGGGCGCCGAGATTTCGCCGGCGATCAGACTTCACTATTCGGCCCGGTCGACGGCAAGTCGTAGAGCGTCATCGTCACCTCGCCGCCGTCGAGATCGATTTCGAGCACGCGATTGACCGGCTCGCCGATGACGGAGAGCTCGTCGAGCGCGGCCCTGAACAGGCGCCGCTGCGTCGCCCCGGTTGACGGCCGGGATCAGAATGATAAGGCCAGCATGGAGCGGCTGCGCGGCGTAGAGCTGCCGGAAGTCGCTCGCATTGTTGGTGACGAGGACGAAATCGCCGTCGCGGGCGCAGCGCAAGACATTCCAGTCCTTCCAGCCGGCCCGGCCGATATGTGCGACGTGTCGGGCTTCATGACCCGCTTCGCCGGCAACAGCGATCAGGTCGACGCTGAGGCATTCGTCGATCAGAAACCTCACGACGCCGCGATGGCGTCGAGGCGCCGGCGGCCGCGGCGGACTGGCTGCTGATCGCGCCACGGCTGCTTGCGCGGCCGGCCGCGCAGCGGGTAGGCGGCGGCATAGATCGGCACCAACCGGATCATTTCGGCCGTGAGGCGGGGATAGCCTTCGATCAGTTCGGCGGGCTTGGCGCCTTGAGCGACCAGCTCGGCGATCAGATGCACCGGCACCCGCGTGCCGCGGAACACCGGATCGCCGCCCAGAATTTCAGGATCGCTGACGACGAGGCGGCGGGCCCGGCGAAGGTCGCGCAACGATGCGGCAAGCTCGCGGCGAGGTTCGCGCAGATCGATCTTGAGTAGCCCGCCCTCAAGCGAGACGACATTGCGCCGGGTTCCCGCGAGTGCGTCGAAGACCTTGCGCCGCAATTCGGGCGCGACGCGCTCCGAAAGTCGGCGCTCGAGCGAGAGCGATAGGAGGGCGCGCGCGTCGAGCAAGCGGCCTCCGCCTTCCCCGGGCACTGCGGACACAATCTCCTTGTCGATGGCATTGTGCACGGCCTTGAGCGGCGAGCCGGTCAGGACGGCAGCTTCGGTCGGTGTGAACAGGGTGTCGTGGCCCATGATAATCGTTCTCCTTCCGGAGAATATATTATCATCGGCCTGCAAAAGGCCAGCCGAAGCCGCCCCATGCCGTCAAACTGGACAAGCCGAAGGAGCGGGTTCAACCTGCGATCCGTTGCCGTGGGAGGCGAGGATGGATGTCGCCGAGTGGCTGCGGGCGCTGGGCCTCGAGCAATACGCGGCCGCATTCCAGGACCACGGCATCGATATGCGGGTGCTGCCGGAACTGACGGCCGAGGACCTCAGGGATCTGGGCGTCGGCATGATCGGCCACCGCCGCTTGCTGCTCAACGCGATTGCCGCCTTGCGAACCGGGCCTGCTGCCGCTCCCGAGGTCTCGGCACCGGAGGCCCCCGCGGCCGGCTCGGCCGCGGAGCGGCGGCAGCTGACCGTGATGTTCTGCGACCTGGTCGGTTCGACGGCGCTGTCGGCGCGGCTCGATCCCGAAGAATTGCGCGAGGTGATCGGCGCCTATCACCGCTGTGTCGCTGAAGCGGTGCGCCGCTTTGACGGCTTCGTCGCCAAATACATGGGCGACGGCGTGCTGGTTTATTTCGGCTATCCGCGCGCCCACGAAGACGATGCCGAGCGGGCCGTGCGCGCCGGCCTCGCGGTGGTCGAGGCGATGCGCGGCATGGCCGCCGACCCGCTGGAGGTGCGCATCGGCATCGCCACCGGGCTCGTCGTGGTCGGCGACCTGATTGGCGAAGGCGCCTCGCAGGAGCAGGCGGTCGTCGGCGAGACGCCGAACCTGGCGGCACGATTGCAGGCTTTGGCCGAGCCCGGCTCGGTGGTGATTGCCCCCGCCACGCGCCGGCTCATCGGCAATCTGTTCCGGCTGCGCGCCCTCGGCCGGCACGAGGTCAAGGGTCTCTCCGAGCCGGTCGAGGCCTGGGCGATCGAAGGGGTGTCGGCCTCCGAGGGGCGCTTCGAGTCGGTGCGCAGCGGCCGGCTGACCGGTTTTGTCGGCCGCGAGTACGAGCTTGGCCTCCTGCTCGAGCGCTGGAACCTGGCGCAGGAGGGCGAAGGCCAAGTGGTGCTGCTGTCCGGCGAGCCGGGCATCGGCAAGAGCCGCATCCTCAGCGAGTTGCGCAGCCGTGTCGAGACTGAGCACGCGACCAGCCTGCGCCTCCATTGCTCGCCCTACTACGTCAACAGCGCGTTCTACCCGATCATCGACAATTTCGAGCGCGCTCTGCGCTTCGCGCGCGAGGACACCGCGGAGCAGAAGCTCGACAAGCTCGAAGCGCTGATCGTCGGCCAATACGGCAGGCCGCGCGAGGACCTGCGGTTCATCGCCACGGTGCTCTCGATCCCCTATGAGGAGCGCTACGGCGCGATCGCGATGACGCCGCAGAAATTCAAGGACGAGACCTTGCGCGCGCTCGCCGACACGACCGAGGCGATCGCCCGCCGCCAGCCGACGGTGATGCTGTTCGAGGACATCCACTGGGCCGATCCGACCACGCTCGAAGTCATGGACCTGCTGATCCACCGGGTCAGGAACCTGCCGCTGCTGGTCGTCATCACCCACCGGCCGGAGTTCTCGTCGCGCTGGTCGCATTACGGCCACGTCGCGGCACTCACGCTCAACAAGCTGACCCGGCCGCAGAGCAGCGCAATGGCCTCGCGGCTGGCCGGCGGCAAGGCCCTGCCCGCGGATCTGCTCGAACAAATCCTCGGCAAGACCGACGGCGTGCCGCTGTTCGTCGAGGAGTTGACCAAGTCGATCCTCGAATCCGCCGACCTCCGGGATGCCGGCGATCATTGGGAATATGCCGGGCGCGCCGGCAGCTTGGCGGTCCCGCTGACCCTGCGCAACTCGCTGATGGCGCGGCTCGACCGCTTTACGCCGGTCAAGGAGATCGCGCAGATCGGTGCCGCGATCGGGCGCGAGTTTTCGTACGAGCTGATCGCCGCCGTCGCCCCGCACGCGAAGCCCGAGCTGGACCAGGCGCTCGCGCAGCTAGTCGAATCCGGGCTGGCGTTCCAGCAGGGCACGCCGCCCGATGCGGTCTACACCTTCAAGCACGCGCTGGTGCAGGACGCCGCCTACAACTCATTGCTGAAAGCGCGCCGAACGCAATTGCATGGCAAGATCGCCAGGGTGATCGAGGAGCATTTCCCGAACACCGAGGCAACCGAGCCCGAGCTATTGGCGCACCACTACACCGAAGCGAAACAGCCCGCGAAGGCGATCCCGCTGTGGCAGAAGGCCGGGACCTTGGCGCTCGGGCATATGGCGCTCACCGAGGCGATCGCGCACCTGAACAAGGGCCTGGAGCTGGTCGCGGCGCTGCCGGCTTCGGCGGAGCGCGACGGCCAAGAGTTGGACCTGCGGACCTTGTTGGGCACCGCGTGGATGGCGCTCAAAGGCTGGCAGGTGCAGGAGGTCTGGGATAGCCTGCATCCGGCGCTGGGGCTGGCGAACTCGCTCCGCCGCAACGATGCCCTGCTGCCGATACTCTGGGGACTGTGGAACAAATCATTTTGTCTCGGACGGCTGCCCGAGTCCCTTCATTGGGTCACGCAGATATCGGACGCTGCCGCGGCGTACCGCGATCCCGATCTCGTGATCGAAGAGCACTGGTGCGCCATGTGCTCCTACCTTTGGCTCGGCGATCCGATCAAATCCCGGGAGCACGCGGACCAAATACTCTCGCTCTACAGCGAAGAGCAGCACCGCCATTTGGCGGGCATCACGAACCAGGATGCGAAAACCTTCGCACTATGCTGGGGGGCGACGGCTGTCTGGATGCTCGGCTACCCCGAGCAAGCCATGAAAATGATGAACGCGGGGCATGACCATGCGCGCCGACTGGCGCATCCATTCGACCTGGGGTGGGCACTGACGAACGGCGCATTCGTCTTCGATCATCTCGGCGAGCACGAGGAGCATCTGAACTGCGCCGCAGAGGCCGAGCGACTGGGTCGCGAACACAGCCTGCCAGTTGTGACGGAGTTCATGGCGCCGATCACTTCCGGAACTGCATTGATCCATAAGGGCGAAACCGCCGAAGGCATCGCTTTGCTCGAGAAGGGCCTCGGCGTCTGGGAGGAGGGCGGTGGTGGCCTCGGCACTCCCTATTTGCGATCCGTCCTCGCCGAGGGCCTGGCCCAGCACGGCGATCTCGACGGAGCGGCGCATCTTATCGACGCGGTCATCGCGGAGATCGAGAGACCGGACCGGGAGGAGCGCTACTATTATGCCGAGGCGCTGCGCATCAAAGGCTCGCTGCTTTCGCTGAACGGTGATCCGGCAGGGGCGGAGCGCGCCTACATCGCTTCGCTCGACTGGGCGCGAGCGCAGCAGTCGAAATCGTGGGAGTTGCGCACCGCGTCGAGCTATGCACGGCTGCTGCGCGACCAGGGGCGGTTGGAGGAAGCCCGCGACCTGCTCGCGCCGATTTATGGCTGGTTCACCGAAGGCTTCGCGACAAAGGACCTGAAGGACGCCAAGGCGCTGCTCGACGAGTTGCGCGATGGCTTAACCGCCGGTGTCGGCGGGGAAGCCGTGGTTGCCGCCGAGCCAGCCCGCGGGTAGCGCCGACTCGGATGGGATCAAACCCGCATCGGGCGGAATTGGGGATGGCGCCGCGCATCCAGCACCATGTTACTATTGGAGGGCAGTCGTCTGTCTCGGTGCTGGTCGGACCGGCGCATGAGCATTACCGTTGCATCCCCCAGATCGTCGGGTGCCGCCTATGCCAAAACTGCTCGATCGAGCGCTCGAAGCCGCGCGAAAGCTCCCTCCGGAGGCGCAAGACGACATCGCGCATGTTGTCCTCCGCTTGGCCGATGCAGATGATGAACCGCCGGTGCCGCTCACGCACGACGAGCAAACCGCCATCGCCGCTTCCAAGGCCGCCGCCGCCCGCGGCGAATTTGCGACCGATGAGCAGGTGCGCGCGGTGTGGGCCAAACGCGGGCTGTGAGGCTGCGCTATACGCTCCCGGCTCTCGCCGATCTCACCGCGATCCTCGACTACATCGCCGCCCGTTCGCCCCAGGGCGCACAGCGGGTTCAGGCCCGCATCAAGGCCCTGACCGACCTTTTGCCACTGCATCCCTACATTGGCCGCCGCACGAACGATCCGCCGATCCGCCGGATGACGGCGACGCCTTATCCCTACCTGATCTTTTACGAGGTCACCGAGACCGAGATCATCATTCACGCCATCCGGCACGCGGCGCGCAATCCCTCGGGGATGCCCGGCCCTGCCTGATCGGCCTTTTGTGCCCGCCTTTATTCGGGACGCACACCGGCTTTGACCGGGCCGCGTCAAACTGGACAAGCCCGCCGCGCGGGTTCAACCTGCGATCCGTTGCCGCGGGAGGCGGGGATGGATGTCGCCGAGTGGCTGCGGTCGCTTGGCTTCGAGCAATACGCGCCCGCATTCCAGGACAACGGTATCGATATCCGGGTGCTGCCGGAACTGACGGCCGAGGACCTCAAGGATCTGGGCGTCAGCATGGTGGGCCACCGCCGTTTGCTGCTCAACGCGATTGCCGCCTTGCGAACCGGGCCTGCTGCCGCTCCCGACGTCTCGGCACCGGAGGCCCCCGCAGCCGGCTCGGCGGCGGAGCGACGGCAGCTGACGGTGATGTTCTGCGATCTGGTCGGTTCGACGGCGCTGTCGGCGCGGCTCGATCCCGAAGAGCTGCGCGAGGTGATCGGCGCCTATCACCGCTGTGTCGCGGAAGCGGTGCGCCGCTTTGACGGCTTCGTCGCCAAATACATGGGCGACGGTGTGCTGGTTTATTTCGGCTATCCGCGCGCCCATGAAGACGATGCCGAGCGCGCCGTGCGCGCCGGCCTCGCGGTGGTCGAGGCGGTGCGCGGCATCGCCGCCGGGGACCCGCTGGAGGTGCGCATCGGCCTCGCCACCGGGCTCGTCGTCGTCGGCAACCTGATCGGCGAAGGCGCGTCGCAGGAGCAGGCGGTGGTCGGCGAGACGCCGAACCTGGCCGCACGGTTGCAGGCTTTGGCCGTGCCCGGCGCCGTAGTTGTCGCCTCGGCTACCCGCCGGCTGCTCGGCAATCTGTTCCGGCTGCACTCCCTCGGGCGGCACGAGGTCAAGGGTCTTGCCGAGCCGGTCGAGGCCTGGGCGGTGGAGGGAGCGGCGGCATCAGAGGGCCGGTTCGAGGCGGTGCGCAGCGGCCGGCTGACAGGTTTTGTCGGCCGCGAGCACGAACTCGGCCTGCTGCTCGAGCGCTGGAACCTGGCGCGGGACGGCGAAGGCCAGGTGGTGCTGCTGTCCGGCGAGCCCGGCATCGGCAAGAGCCGCATCCTGAGCGAACTGCGCAGCCGTCTCGAGGCGCAGCACGCGACCAGCCTGCGCCTGCAGTGCTCGCCCTACTACGTCAACAGCGCGTTCTACCCGATCATCGACAACTTCGAGCGCGCCCTGCGCTTCGCGCGCGACGACACGCCGGAGCAGAAGCTCGACAAGCTCGAAGCGCTGGTCGTCGGTCAGTACGGCAGGCCGCGCGAGGATCTGCGGTTCATCGCCACGATGCTCTCGATCCCCTATGAGGAGCGCTACGGGGCGATCGCGATGACGCCGCAGAAATTCAAGGACGAGACCTTGCGCGCGCTCGCCGACACGACCGAGGCGATCGCCCGCCTTCAGCCGACGGTGATGCTGTTCGAAGACATCCACTGGGCCGATCCGACCACGCTCGACGTCATGGACCTGCTGATCCACCGGGTCAGGAACCTGCCGCTGCTGGTCGTCGTCACCCACCGGCCGGAGTTTTCGTCGCGCTGGTCGCATTACGGCCACGTCGCGGCACTGACGCTCAACAAGCTCACCCGGCCGCAGAGCAGCGCGATGGTCTCGCGGCTGGCCGGCGGCAAGGCCCTGCCCGCGGATCTGCTCGAACAAATCCTCGGCAAGACCGACGGCGTGCCGCTGTTCGTCGAGGAGTTGACCAAGTCGATCCTCGAATCCGCCGACCTCCGGGATGCCGGCGATCATTGGGAATATGCCGGGCGCGCCGGGAGCTTGGCGGTCCCGCTGACCCTGCGCAACTCGCTGATGGCGCGGCTCGACCGCTTTGCGCCGGTCAAGGAGATCGCGCAGATCGGTGCGGCGATCGGGCGCGAGTTTCGTACGAGCTGATCGCCGCCGTCGCCCCGCATTCGAGGCCCGAGCTGGACCAGGCGCTGGCCCAGCTAGTCGAATCCGGGCTGGCCTTCCAGCAGGGCACGCCGCCCGATGCGGTCTACACCTTCAAGCACGCGCTGGTGCAGGACGCCGCCTACGACTCGTTGCTCAAAGCGCGCCGGCAGGAATTGCACGGCAAGATCGCCAGGGTGATCGAGGAGCGCTGGCCGTACATTGTGGCGACCGAGCCCGAGCTATTGGCATACCACTACACCGAGGCGAAACAGCCCGCGAAGGCGATCCCGCTCTGGCAGCAGGCTGGCAGCCTGGCGTTCAAGCGCATGGCGCTCGCGGAAGCGATCGCGCACCTCAACAAGGGTCTGGAGCTGGTCGCCGCGCTGCCGCCTTCAGCGGAGCGCGACGGGATGGAGCTGGATCTGCGCAGCCTCCTGGGCACGGCGTGGCTGGCGCTCAGGGGTTGGCAGGTTCAAGAGGTCTGGGACAGCCTGCATCCCGCGCTGGAGCTGGCGAACTCGCTTCGCCGCAACGATGCCCTGGTGCCGATACTCTGGGGACTGTTCGTTCACGTATTGTGCAGGGGACGGGTGGCCGAGTCGCTGCGCTGGGTAGAGGAGGCAATGAACGCTGCCGAGACCCACGACGACCCGTACCTCCTGATCGTCGGGCACAACGCTGCGGCGAGCGCCTATTTTTGGCTCGGCGATCCGATCAAAGCCAGCGAGCATGCAGATCGCGTGTTGGCGCTGTACAGCGAAGAGGGTCAGTCACACCTGGTGCGGTACCAAGACCCGAAAGCAGCCTGTTTGTACTTTGCGGCAGTTTCGACCTGGATGCTCGGTTATCCCGACCGAGCTGCGCAGCTTCGAGACGAGAGCGAGGCCCATGCCCGCAAGCTTGGGCATTCCGTCGACCTGGGCTTTGCTCTGACCGAGGGGTCGGTGAAGCTGTTCGACTGCCGCGGCGAGCCGGATGAGCAGCTGAAGCGTCTGGTAGAGGCCGAGCGGCTCGGTCGTGAAAACAGCCTGCCCTTTTTGATGGACGTCCTCGTGCCCGCCTGCTCCGGAATAGCATTGATCCGGGCGGGCCAAACCCACGACGGGACGGCTTCGCTGAAGAAGGGCATCGCTGTCTGGGAGCAGGGCGGTGGTCGAGTCAACAGCCCCTATCTCAAATACGTGCTGGCCGAAGGTATCGCGCAACTCGGCGATCTCGACGGGGCGCTCGATCTCCTCGACGAGATCATCGCGCAGGTCGAAAGGCCGGGCTGGGAAGAGCGGTGTTACTATGCCGAAATCCTACGGACCAAGGGCTGGCTGCTTTCGCTGAAGGGCGATCCCAAGGGGGCGGAGCGCAGCTATATGGCCTCGCTCGACTGGGCGCGAACGCAGCAGGCGAAATCCTGGGAGCTGCGCACCGCGACCAGCTATGCGCGGCTGATGCGCGACCAGGGCCGGCTCGGCGAGGCGTACGAACTGCTCGCGCCGGTCCGCGGCTGGTTCACGGAAGGCTTCGCGACGAAGGACCTGAGGGAAGCCAAGGCGCTGCTCGACGAGCTGGCCGGTGCGCCGGCCTTGCAGCCGCGCGGAGGCGGCGCGGACGGCGCATAGGCGACGAGGGGGCTGCCGATCGAGGAGACTTTGCGAGGAGATGCATCAGGGAGGGCGACATGAGGGGGCATTGGCTCGGGTCAATCGCACTGATCATCGCATTGGGTTGGGTCGTAGGTGCCGCCGCGGCCGAAAAGAAGTACGATCCTGGGGTCAGCGACACCGAGATCACGATCGGGCAGACCATGATCTATAGCGGCCCGTACTCGGTGTACGGCCAGGCTGGCAAGGCGCAACAGGCCTACTTCGCCAGGCTCAACGCCGAGGGCGGCATCAACGGGCGCAACATCCGGTTGATCGGCCTCGACGACGGCTATCTGCCAGCCAAGGCATTAGAGCAGACGCGTCGACTGGTGGAGGAAGACGGGGTCTTTCTGATCTTCGCCACGCCGGGGCCGGCCACCAATATCGTCGTGCGCCGATATCTCAATCCCAGGAAAGTGCCGCAGCTGTTCGTGTTTGCGGGCGATACGGCCGGCGGCGACTACAAGCACTATCCGTGGACGATGGACTGGGGGAGCAGCCTGAAGGCGGAGGCGAGGTTATACGCCGAGCACATCCTGGCCAACCGCCCCAATGCCAAGATCGCAATTCTCTCCGTCAATGACGATTACGGGCGCGACTATGTGAAGGGCTTCAAGGACGGTCTCGGCGCCCGCGCCTTGGCGATGATCGTCGGCGAGCAGACCTACGAGAGTACGGATCCCACCGTCGACTCGCAGATCCTCGCCTTGCGGTCATCCGGCGCAGATGCGTTTTTCCTGGCCTCGGGAGGAAAATTCGCAAGCCAGGCCTACCGCAAGATTTACGAGATCGGCTGGCGGCCGCAGATCTACACCGCCGTGTCCGGAGCCTCGCCCGAGGGCATCCTCAAACCCGCCGGCTTGCAGACGGTGGTCGGCCTCATCACCGCCTACTACGCCAAATCGCCCGAATTCCGGCGCCTGCGCGATGATCCCGCGATGAAGGATTATTTTGCCTGGGCCAAGGAGTGGTTCCCCGGCGGCAACGCCGAGGACGGGATCGTGGCCTATGGGTACCAAGTGGCGCAGGCATTGGAGTACGTGCTGCGCCGCTGCGGCGACGAGCTTACGCGCGCCAACGTGATGCGGGTGGCGACGCATCTCGACCACGTCGCGTTTCCGATGCTCTTGCCGGGGATTACCGCGACGACGAGCCCGACCGACTACTACCCGATCAAGCAGTTCCAGATGTTTCGCTTCGACGGCGTGGAGTGGGTCCCGTTCGGCCCGATCCGCGGCCCGGAATGAGGAGCCGGGGGTCCGGATGGAACTCGCTATCGGTATGGCTCGAGGGGCTCGGTCTCGAGCGATACGTGCGGGTTTTCGCCGAGAACGGCGTCGACCTCGACACTGGGCGAGCTCGCGTTCCATTTGGGTGATCTCGCCGTGGCGCGCCGGCACTTCGAAATGGGTCTCGCGCTCTACGATCCCGAGCGCGATCGGGCCCAAGCTGCCCGCCTCGGCTATGATGTCTGCACGGTTTGCCACCTCTTCCTGGCGTTCGTGCGCTGGAAGGAGGGCTTTCCCGACGACGGGCTTCGCCATGCGGAGGAAGGGATTGCCGCTGCCCGCGCCGCCGCCCATCCTTCAAGCGAAGCCCTTGCCCTCTCCTTAGTGGCGTATATCCACCAATTGCGCGGCGAGGACGCGCTCTGCCTGGAAAGGTCAGAGGCGGCTCTCGCGCTCGCGAGCGAGCAGATGCTTCCGTTTTACGCCGCGCACGCCTTGGTGCTTGGCGGCTGGGCTTTGGTCAAAGCGGGCCAACCGGGAGAAGGACTTCGCCGGCTCTGCGCGGGCATCGACGCCGCTCGCGCGATGGGCGCCAGGTTATTGACCCTGTATTCGCTCCCTGTCCTGGCCGAGGCGTGCCTTGCCGCCGGGCGGGTCGAGGAGGGCCTTTCGGCCGCGCGCGAAGCGCTGGCCAAAGCCGAGGAGATCGAGTTCCGCTTTTATGAGGCGGAGCTCGACCGGCTCGAAGGCGAACTCGTTCTCGCCTCGGCGGAGCCTGACGAAGGCGGGGCGGAAGCCTCGTTTCGCAAAGCGATTACGCTCGCCCGCGGGCAAGATGCGAAATCGTGGGAGCTGCGGGCGGCGACGAGCCTCGCCCGGCTCTGGGCGCGCCAAGAGAGGCGCGAGGAGGCGCGCGGCGTTCTCGGCCCCGTCTATGGCTGGTTCACCGAAGGCCTCGACACCGCCGATTTGAAAAAGGCGAAGGCGCTGCTGGATGAGTTGGCGTGAGCGGGGCGTCTGCCGACGCCTCGGCGTCGCCGTTCTCGAATGCCATACGCGGGACCGGCTCGCATCGCGCATTCGGGCGACGCGCCGTTCTTGCGGGCGGCCGTCCGGCGGCGGTCATCAATCAGCCGCCGATGCCGGCGGCGCCGCGCCGGCGGCGCTCGGCCCGGGCCAGGAACCAGGCGGCGAGCGCGACCAGCACGAAGACGACGGCCAAAAACAGCGTGGCCAGCGCATTCACCTCCGGGCTGACGCCAAGGCGGACGCTGGAAAACACCGCCATCGGCAATGTCGTTGCCGACGGGCCGGTGACAAAGCTCGCGACCACGAGATCGTCGAGCGACAGGGTAAAGGCCAGGAGCCAGCCGGCGACGAGGGCCGGGCGGATGCCGGGCAGGGTGACGCGGACCAGCACCGTAGAGGGCCGCGCTCCGAGATCGAGCGCCGCCTCTTCGAGGGTGCGGTCGAACGAGACGAGCTGCGCGCGCACCAGAACCGCGACAAAACAGGCGCCGAAGGTGGCATGGGCGATCGTGATCGTCGTGATCCCGCGACCATGCGGCCAACCGATCCAGCCCTGGCAAGCGACGAAAAACAAGAGCAGCGACAGTCCGAGGATGATCTCGGGCACGACGAGCGGCGCCAGCACCAGAAAGCCGAACAGCTGGCGCCCGGCAAAACGGGCGAACCGGTTGAGCGCCAAGCCGGCGCAGCCGCCGAGCAGCAGCGACAGGCTTGCCGCCATCGCGGCGACTTCGAGGCTGGTCAGGGCGGCCCGCCGGAACCCGTCGTCGCGGATGAGCGCCCCGTACCAGCGGGTGGAAAACCCGGCCCACACCGTGACCAGCCGCGAGGCGTTGAACGAATAGACGACGAGCAACACGATCGGCGCATAGAGAAAGGCAAACCCCAGGACGAGCGCGCCGGCGCGGAACGCGCCGCCGCCGCGGCCCGCTCTCATGCGCCTCGCGGCCGCGACAGCAGCCGCTGCGCCAGCACGACCGGCACCGCCAAGCCGGCAACCAGCACCGTCGCCGCGGCCGCCGCGGCCGGCCAGTCGTGATTTTCGAAGAACTCGTCCCACAGCACCTTGCCGATCATCAGAGTGTTGGGTCCGCCGA
This sequence comes from uncultured Alphaproteobacteria bacterium, assembly GCA_963772295.1. Classification (GTDB taxonomy): domain Bacteria; phylum Pseudomonadota; class Alphaproteobacteria; order ATCC43930; family CGMCC-115725; genus AP-15. The sequence goes on along the minus strand of CAVYWO010000010.1, from coordinate 247,040 downwards.
GGAGGTCGGGGATGACGAATTCGCCGATCGCCGGGATGAAGACGAGGAGCGCGCCGGCCGCCACTCCCGGCAACGACAACGGCAGGGTCACGGCGAGAAAGGCGCGCAGCGGGCGAGCGCCGAGATCGGCCGCCGCCTCGCCGAGGCTCTCGTCGAGCGCCGACAGGCTGCCCCAGATCGGCAGGATCATGAACGGCAAATAGGAATAGACGAGGCCGAGCTCGACCGAAAAGCCGTTGTTGATGAGCGGCAGCGGTGCCGTGACGAGGCCGAGCGCCAGCAGCGCCCGGTTCAGCAGGCCGGTCGGTTGCAGGATCGCGATCCAGGCATAGACGCGGATCAGAAAGCTCGTCCAGAACGGCAGCATGACCAGGAACAGGAAGACCTGCCGCCTGACGCCGGGGGCGCGCGCCACCGCATAGGCGACCGGGTAGCCGAGGACGAGGCAGAGCAGGGTCGCGAGCGCGGCGTTGGCGAGCGCGCCGAGATAGGCCCGCAAATAGAGCCCGTCGCGCACGAGGCGCAGATAATTGGCCAGGGTCGCATCGAGTTCGAGGCCGTGGACGCCGCGGTGCAGGAGCGGCAGATAGGGCGGAATGCCGATCGTCGCATGCGAGAGGCTGATCTTGACGACGATCAAGAGCGGCACCAGAAAGAAGAGGCCGAGCCACAAGAACGGCAGGCCGATCAGCACCGCCCGATGGCGCCGGCCGAGCCCGGTCACCGGCGGATCGCCACCGCGTCGTCGGGCCGCCAGCTCGCCCAGACCGCGGCGCCGCGGGCAAACGCCCGTGCCTCGGCGCTCGGCACGACGGCGACGAGGCCCCGTCCTTCTCGATCCTCGAGGCGGACGATCGAAACCCCGCCCTGATAGTCGACGGCGGTCACCCGCGCCGGCACGGCAAATCCAGCGGGCGGTGCGAGGGACAGCATCAGCTGTTCCGGCCGGACCCCGGTATTGCCTTCGAACCAGTTCATCTCGCCGACGAAATCGGCGACAAAGCGGGTCTGCGGCCGCTCGTAGATGTCGGCCGCGGCGCCGATCTGCTCGATGCGCCCCTCGTTCATCACGGCAATCCGCGTCGCCATGCCGAGCGCCTCTTCCTGGTCGTGGGTGACGATCAGGAAGGCGGTCCCCACCCGCTCCTGGATGCCGATCAGTTCGCGCCGGGTCTCGGATCTCAGCTTGCGGTCGAGTGCCGCCAGCGGCTCGTCGAGCAGCAACAGCTTCGGCATCTTGGCGAGCGCCCGCGCCAGGGCGACGCGCTGGCGCTGGCCGCCCGACAGCTCGTGCGGCCGGCGCGCCCGAAAATCGGACATCTGCACCAGCGCCAGCATCTCGGCGACGCGGGCGGCGCGGCGCCGGCGGTCCATCCGTTCCTGGCGCAGGCCGAAGGCGACGTTTTGGGCGACGTCGAGATGCGGAAAGAGGGCGTAGGACTGGAACATCATGTTGACCGGCCGCTCATAGGGCGGCACGGCCGTCACCTCGGCGCCGTCGATGACGATCCGGCCAAGGTCGGGGCGCTCGAGACCGGCAACGAGACGCAACAGGGTGGTCTTGCCGCAGCCCGAGGGTCCCAACAGCGCGAAGAGGGCGCCGCGCTCGATCGAGAGGCTGACGTCGTCGACCGCCGCGACCCTTCCGAAGCGCTTGCTGACCCCGGCAAGTTCGAGGAGCGGCATGCCCTTGTCATTCGCCGGTCTTGAGCCGGGTCCAGAGGCGGGTGCGGGCCCGCTCGTAATCGGCGGGTGCCGGCAGGTCGACAAAAAACCGCTCGCGGACCCGCTCGGGCGGGTAAACCGCCGGATCGTCGCGAATCGCCGGCACAACCAGGGCGGTGCCCGGCAGGTTCGGGTTCGGATAGGACACCGCGTCGGTGATGTCGGCGATCACCCGCGGGCGCAAGAGGTAGTCGATAAACCGCAGCGCGTTTTGCGGGTGCGGAGCATCGGCCGGGATGCCGAGCATGTCGACGCCGAGCTGCGCCCCCTCACGAGGCACCCGGAAGTCGATCGCGACATGGTTTCCGGCCTCGCGGGCGCGATTGCGCGCCTGGACAACATCGCCCGAATAGCCGAGCGACAGGCACAGGTCACCGTTGGCGAGATCGTTGATGTATTCCGACGAATGGAACTTGCGGATGTACGGGCGAATGTTGGCGAGCGCCCGGTAGGCCTTGTCGAGATCGCCTTCGGCATGGCTCTTCGGATCGAGCCCGAGCCAGACGAGCGCCGCCGGGAACACCTCCTGCGGCGTGTCGAGCAGCGAGATCCCGCACGGGGCGAGCCGTCTCGCATTCTCGGGATCGAACAACAGGGCCCAGCGGTCGACCGGCGCGCGCTCGCCGAGCGCCGCCCGGACCATCGCCACATTGTAGCCAAGGCCGGTGACGCCCCAGAGATAAGGCACCCCGTAGGCATTGCCCGGGTCGGCGCCGGCGACCAACGCCAGGATGCGCGGGTCGAGGTTCTTGCGGTTCGGCAGGGCGCTCTGGTCGAGCCGCTGGTAGACGCCGGCCTTGATCTGGCGGGCCATGAACGGGCTCGCCGTCGGCACCACGAGATCGTAGCCCGACTGCCCGGCCAGGAGTTTCGCCTCCAGCACCTCGTTCGAATCGTAGACGTCATAGGTGACCCGGATCCCGGTCTCCTTGGCGAAAGTTGGTATCGTGTCGGGCGCGATGTAGTCCGACCAGTTGTAGATATCGAGCTGCGGCGCATCGGCTGCGGCGGCCCCGGGCGCCGCCGCGACAACCAGCGCGAAGATCCCAACTCCGAGCCACCCAATGCGCATCATCGCCGGCCATACACCAGCCGTGCCGCCGCTTGTCAACGACGCGACAGGGTGTCGACGATCAGACCTGCCTCAGGTTGGCCGCTTTGCGAAGCGCGGGATGTCGCCATGGACCTCTACCCACGGCAACGCGGCCTCGCGAAAAATCTCTCGTGCCGGTTTCGCAATGGTCGGATCGTCGAATGTTCCGACGTTGAGAACCATAATGTCGGGCCGCGTCCCAGGCTCCTCGGCGATCGACGAGCCGCACTCGGGGCAGAAATGCCTAAGGATCGGGTTGCCGCTGCCCCCGAGGCTGCGGAACGTTTTCAGCGCCCCCTCGATCGCCAATTTCTCCTTCGACACCCGGACGAGCGCGGCAAACGCGCTGCCGCTAGATTTTTGGCAATCGCGGCAATGGCAGATCGTGGCCGACATCGGGTCGGCTTCCGCCGTGTGCCGCACCGCGCCGCATAAGCAGCCGCCTTTGAACTCCATCTTCCTGCCTCCCGCTTGGGTATCGATGGTAGAAAGGTCCCAAAGCGTCGATACCTCGTCCTGAGCCGGGTTCAACGCTCGTGCGACGCCAGGATGCCGCGGCGCACACCGGCGGTCCTAGAGCTTTTCTTCGCCGCGGTGGCGCACCCGATCGGGAGCGGTCGCACTGGACATGATAGATGTTGACCGGGCCGCTCCTTGGGACGCCCGCCGCAGATGCTCGGCCGCCGCCCGGCCGACAAGACGAGAGAGGGAAGATGACGCGATCCGTCGGTTTGGCGCGCGGCCTCACCCTCTACGGCGACCCCGATTTCGCCCTCTATCTGCGCCGCTCCTTTGCCCGCTCGATGGGCTATTCGACCGAGATGCTGGGGCGGCCGGTGATCGGCATCGCCGACACCGGTTCCGGCTTCAACAATTGCCACCGTCACTTCCCCGAGCTGATCGAGGCCGTCAAGCGCGGCGTGCTGGCGGCGGGCGGGCTGCCGCTGAGCTTTCCGACGATCTCGCTGGGCGAGGTGTTCCTGTCGCCGACCAGCCTGATGTTCCGCAATCTGATGGCGATCGACACCGAAGAGATGATCCGGGCCCAGCCGATGGACGCGGTGGTGCTGGTCGGCGGCTGCGACAAGACCGTGCCGGCCCAGCTGATGGGGGCGATCTCGGCCAACCGCCCGGCGATCCAGCTGGTGGCCGGGCCGATGCTGACCGCGCGCTGGGGCGGCGAGCGGCTCGGCGCCTGCACCGACTGCCGCCGCTTCTGGGCGAAATATCGGGCCGGCGAGATCGGCGCCGACGCGATCACCGAGATCGAGGGCAATCTCGCAACCACGGCCGGGACCTGCGCGGTGATGGGAACGGCGAGCACGATGGCGTCGATTGCCGAGGCGCTCGGCATGATCCTGCCCGGCACCGCGGCGATCCCGGCGGTGCATGCCGACCGGCTGCGCGCCGCGGAGGCGACCGGCCGGGCGGCGATGCAGCTCGCCCGCAGCCGGATCGCGCCGGAACGGATCGTCACCGCCCACTCGGTCGAGAATGCACTTCGCCTGCTGATGGCGATCGGCGGCTCGACCAATGCGGTGCTGCACTTGACCGCGATCGCCGGCCGCGCCGGCATCGATCTCGACCTCGGCCGCCTCAACGCGATCAGCGACGCGACCCCGGTCCTCGTCGACCTCAAGCCGACCGGACCGCATTACATGGAGGACCTGTTCGCCGCCGGCGGCATCGGCGCCGTATTGCGCGAGCTGCGGCCGTTCTTGCACCTCGATTGCCCGACGGTCGCCGGCGAGAGCCTGGGCGAGCGCCTTGCGGCACCCGCCGGTCCGGTCGACCGCGCCGTCGTCAGGCCGCTCGCCGAGCCGCTGCAACGGCAGGGCGGGCTCGTCGCGCTGTTCGGTTCGCTGGCGCCCCGCGGCGCCATCTTCAAGCGATCGGCGGCCGATCCGCAGCTCTTTGAGAGGGTGGGCAGGGCCGTTGTCTTCACCTCGCTCGAGGACCTGGCGGCGCGCATCGACGATCCTGCCCTCGACGCAACCCCCGAGGATTTTCTTGTCCTGCAGCATGCCGGACCGCTCTCGGCCGCGGGCATGCCCGAGGCCGGGTATCTGCCGATCCCGCAAAAGCTGGCGCGCGCCGGGGTCAGGGACATGGTGCGGATTTCCGACGCGCGGATGAGCGGCACCGCCTACGGCTCGATCATTCTGCACGTGACCCCGGATGCCGCCTCGGGCGGCCCGCTCGCCAAGGTCAGGACCGGCGATCGCATCCGGCTTTCGGTCCGGGAGCGCCGCCTCGATCTGCTGGTCGAGCCGGAGGAACTCGCGCGCCGTCAGGTCTCGCCCCCGCCCTTCCCGGAGCGCGGCTATGCCGCACTCTACCGCCGCGAGATCCTGCAAGCCGACCGTGGCTGCGACTTCAACTTTCTGCGCAAGCACCCGCTTCCCGCAGCCGCGCGCTGACCCCAAACGATCACGGCTCGGGAAACCAGTCGCCAAGAACCTGCTCGGCGGTGAACCCGACTTTTTGAAGCCGGGCACGAATTCTTTCGACCGTCTCTCCGTGCTGCGCAAGGTCATCCTCGGCCAATCTTGCGGCGATGCCGGTTTGTTCGATGATGGTTGCGTCGACCTGACGCCGCAGGCTCGGACTGTCGCGCAGGATGTCCTCGATCTCGGCCCTTGCGCTTCGGATCGTCGATCGCCATCCGGCCCGCGGCTCTGCCGCGGGAGAAGCCTCGATCTTCAATAGACGATGAAGGATTCGCCTGATTTGCGACGACAAAGCGCGGCGGTCGGATTTGCCCAAGCTTTCGATCTCCTCGGCCAGGTTCTCCCAGTCGAGCGGCAGGTTCGATCCCTTGGCACCGCGCAGCGCTGCGGCCTGCTCCTCGGTCCACAGCACGAAATCCCGGTCATAAAGGGCACCGGCTTTCGCCATCCCTTGATCCTCAATCCATCAGGAGACCGCCGGAGAGGTTGATCGACTCGCCGGTGATGTAAGCGGCCTCGTCGGAGGCGAGAAACGCCGCGACCCGCGCCACGTCGTCGGGCACCGAGACGCGCCCCAGCGGGATCAGCTTTTCGCGCTCGGCGGTCTGCGGCAGACGGTAATGGCGCTGCTGCGCTTCGAGGGCGGCGCGCATCGCGGTATCGACGACGATGCCGGGGCAGATCGCGTTGACCCGGATGCCGTGCGGCGCCATCTCGCGCGCCAGTGCCTGGGTCAGACCGATGACCGCGAATTTCGAGGCGCTGTAGCCGGCGAAATAGGCGTTCCCGGTCTTGCCGGCCCAAGAAGCGAGATTGACGATCGACCCGGTGCGGCGCGCGATCATCTGCGGCAGCACCGCGCGGCTGGTGATAAAGACGCCCGCGACATTCACCCGCAACATCGCCTCGAGGGTCTCGAGCGGCATGTCGAGCGCCGGGCCGGTCCAGGCGATCCCGGCATTGTTGACCAAGAGGTCGATCCTGCCGAACCGCGCAAGCACCGCATCGACGGCGCGCCCGACCTCGATTTCGGAGGTCACGTCGGCGGTCACCGCGAGCCCGGCAATCGCGTCGGCGACGGTCTGCGCCGCCGCGGCGTCGCGGTCGAGCACGGCGACCGCCATCCCGTCCCGCGCCAGCCGGCGCGCGATCGCGCGGCCGATGCCGCCGCCGCCGCCGGTGATGAGCCCGACCTGCTCGTTCAGCGCCGTCATGGAAGCCAGGCGCTGTCGAGGATCTCCTCGATGCCGAACGGACAGTGTTCCGGGAGGGTGCTTTCGGCGAGCCGCATTTGCCGCACCGCATTGCGCCGTGCAAAAGGATAATAGCGGTCGAGGATCTCTGCTGGATAGTTGCGCAAGCTCGGACTGTCGGCCAGAAGCTCGGCGATCTGAAAGCGTTGCTCGGCTATTGTTCCGAGCCAACTCGACGAGCGCTTGCGTGGCTGCACGAGACATTTCAGCAAATGCGCGAGGAGCACGGTCAACCGGTTGCGGATCTCGCGGCGGTCGCTGCGCGCCATACCTTCGAGCTCCTCGGCGATGTTTTCGAGGTCGAGGGCATCGATCTCGCCGCGGCGCGCGTGCCGCGCCTGGTCTTCGAGCCAGGCGACGAAGTCTTCTTCGTAGCCCAGCGCATTCCCTGGCTTACGCATGCGAGTACATCGCCTTCCCCGGCACTTCGAGTCGGGCGCAGAAGATCGTGCCGGTCTCGCTCAGCAGCCCGTGTTTGTGGTCGGCGATGAAGATGCGCCCGTCCCGATGGATCTTGAGCCCGTTCGGCTCGCCGTCGCATTCGGCGACGAGCGTGAACTCGCCCGGCGGCGAGACGCGGAAAATCCGGCCGTAGGGGATATTGGTGACATAGACGTCGCCGGCGCGGTCGAAGGACGGGCCTTCGAGAAAGCAGTCGCGGGGAACCCCGCTCTGTCGTCTCAGGTTCGCCCCGGCGCGCACCCGGTCGGGAACGCCGGCGAAGACTTCGCTTTCGATTATCGGCGGAGCGGCGCACATCGGAGATCCTGTTGCCGGCGGGGCGGACGGCGAAGCTTAGCGCCGGGGTGTCGGCGATGCCACTCGCCGGTCACCGAAATGTGAGGTGCGCGCGACAGCCATCCGCGGCACCTCTAGCCCCCGGCAGGCAGCCGGACGACCGCAAGGGAGGAGCAACCATGCGCTGGAATTCGTTTTTCGCCGTGATCGTCATCGCCGCACTGACCGCCCCGGCATTCGCGCAGGCACCGCCGGCCGGCACCCCGACGCGGGTTCGCGGGGCGATCGAAAAGCTCGACGGCCAAGTCCTGTCGGTCAAACGGCGCGATGGTCAAATCGCGACGCTAACGCTGGCGCCGAATGCCACGATCCAATATTTGGTCAAGAAAACCCTTGCCGACATCAAGCCTGGCGATTTTGTCGCCTCGACCGGGATCAGAGGCAAGGACGGCAAGATTCACGCGATCGAAGCGCGCATCTTCCCGAGCGCGTTTCCGCCTGGGGGCAGGCAATTCCCATGGGATTTGACGCCGGACAGCGTGATGACCAACGCCACGGTCGGCACCGTCACCAAAACCCCGGAGGGCGAGGTGCTGCATGTCACCTTCAAGGGCGGGGAATCCGAATACATTGTCGGTCCGGATGTGCCGATTTTGGCGCCGGTGCAGGGTGACGCGAGCCTCTTGAAGCCGGGCCTCGCCGTCTTCGTCCTCGCTCTGAAAGCGCCCGACGGCAGCTTGACCTCGAGCCGACTCTACGTCGAGAAGGACGGGATCAAGCCGCCGATGTAACGGCGCCGGGAGGTACCGGAGCGCGCGGATGTATCCCTGGTACGACTATGGTGGGCGCTTCTCGCCGTTCAAGCTCGCCGTCTTCGTCGCGCTTTTCATACCGGCGGGCTGGGTGGCCGTCGCCTATGGTTTCGGGCAGCTCGGCGCGCGCCCGCTCAACGCCGCGATCCACATGATCGGGTTGTGGACGATCCGTCTGATTTTTCTCGCTTTGGCGGTGACGCCGTTGCGCGAGGTCCTGCAATGGCCGCGCCTCATCATCATCAGGCGGATGATCGGGGTCGCGGCCTTTTTCTATGTGATGACCCATTTCAGCCTCTACGTCGCGAGCCAAACCTTCGATTTCGAAAAGGTGGCAAGCGAAATCGTGCGGCGGGTCTATCTGACGATCGGCTTTACCGCGCTCTTGGGCCTTGCCTCGCTCGCCGCAACCTCGACCGACGGCATGGTCCGCCGTCTCGGCGGCAAACGCTGGCAGCATCTGCACCGGCTCGTCTATGGGATCGGCGTGCTCGCCGTCATCCATAACTGCTTCCAGACGAAGCTCGACGAATGGGAGCCGACGGTGATGGCCGGTCTCCTCGCCTGGCTGCTCGGCTACCGGCTCTTGGCCTTCCAGCTCGGCGCTCGCCGCGGCTTGGCCCTCCCGTGGGTCGCCGGGCTCAGCCTCGCCGCCGCCGCCGGCACCGCCCTCGGCGAGGCCCTTTATTTCCGGCTCGCCTTCGGCGCCCCGATGTTGCGCGTGCTGGACGCCGACTTCTCGCTCGCCACCGGGGTCCGCCCGGCGGCCGTCGTGCTGGCGATTGGCGTCGCCGTGACCTTGGCCGGGACGTTGCGCACCGCGACCGCGGGCGGCGCGAAACGGCCGGCGCGCGTCGTCCGGTCGGCCTGATCGGCTGAACACACCCGACAGCAGCATCCGCGAACGCGGCCGGGCTCGCCGGCCGAATGAAGCGGCGCGGCGCTCGTCTTGCGAGGAACCGCGGTAGCCGCTCTCGTGTTGATCGACGACAACAGCGAAACGACATCGTTCCCCTGCACCGCGGCGATCGGAGCGGAGCACGACCGATTGTGCTGGATCAACGCCCCCCGGACGGGAGGACCAGTACGAATGCGCTCGCTTTCCATGACCGAAGGAGACAGCAATGGCAGAGGTACCCGTCGAAGTGAAGAAAGCGCCCCCGGCGCAGACCAACGTCCCCGATATGTGGCAATCCTTCCGCAGCGAAATGGACCGGCTCTTTGACCGGTTCGGCGGTGGGTTCGGTTTCCCGTCGCTGCGCCGGATGTTCGACATCGAACCGATGCGGCGCAGTTCATTCACCTTCTCCGTGCCGGCAATCGACTTGAGCGAAGACGAGAAGGCTTACAAAATCTCGGCCGAATTGCCGGGCATCGACGCCAAGGACATCGACGTGTCGGTGACCGGGGACATGCTTGTCCTCAAGGGCGAAAAGCGCCAGGAGAAGGAAGAGAAGGACAAGAACTATCATTTCTCCGAGCGCACCTATGGCTCGTTCCAGCGAGCCTTCGAGCTGCCGAGCAGCGTCGATCGGAACAAGGTCGCCGCGGATTTCTCCAAGGGAGTGTTGACGATAACGCTGCCGAAGACCGCAGAGGCCCAGAAACCGGTCAAGAAAATCGAAGTCAAATCGGCGTGATGGGCGGGATCGAAGCGGCGGCAGCGCCGCCTCGATTTTCCTGGCGCTTGCGCAGCCGCTCGCGGCATCGCTGCCGATCTGCTCTCCGCGTGGCGGAACCGATCTCAGAGCCGCACGCGGATTGCGAACGGACACCCGATCGCCTAATTGAGGCCGTGGAATGAGGCGGAGGGTCGAATGCGGGCGATCAGCAATTCTGCCGACGCCGCGAAATTCGCCGCCGAGGTGATACGGCGGCATCTGCCCGATCCCGCTTATCGCGTCTTTCTCTTCGGCTCGCGCGCGACCGAGGGGGCGGCGGAGCGCTCGGATGTCGACATCGGCATCGAGGGACCGGGCCCGGTGCCGCGCTCGGCCCTCGCGGCGATAGAGGACGAGATCGAGGAAGCGCCGACCCTTTATACGATCGATGTCGTCGATTTCGCCCGCGTGCCCGAGAATTTTGACACGGTCGCGCAGCCGCGCATTCCGTTGTGAGGAAGGCGCAATCGTTGCGAACGGATTTCGCGCGCGCGATCGCGCGGCTTGATGAAGCTCTCGCTCTGCCGAAAGACCCGATCGTGCGGGATTCGGCAATCCAGCGGTTCGAGATTTCGTTTGAGCTATGCTGGAAATTCCTCAAGGCGCATCTCGAAGAGCAGCATAACGCCGTATGCACCTCGCCTCGGACATGCTTTCGCGCAGCATTCAGACACGGGGTCATCGACAACGATCCATTCTGGATCGATCTGACAGTTTTGCGCAATTACACGGTCCATACCTATAACGAGCAACTGGCCGATTACGTGTACGCGCGGCTTGCCGAAGCGGCCCGCCGCTTTCGCACCGTCCTCGTTGCCGCGACGGCCGCGGATGGGTAGAGGTCGGGCTCAGGCCAGCTGGTCGAGCAGTGTTTTTGCCTCTCTGAGATCGGCGGTGTCGAAGCCCTCGGTGAACCAGCCATAAACCGGCGCCAGCAGGTCGCGCGCCGCGGTCCGCCGCCGCTGTTCGCCCCAGAGCCGGGCGAGGCTCGCAGCGGCGCGCAGCTCGTAGGCCTTGGCCTGCTGCGCTCGCGCGACACCCAGCGCCTTTGCGAGGGCAGTCTCCGCCTCATCCTTTCGGTTGAGACCCGACAGCGCGATGCCCTCGAGGCGATGGAGTTCCGCACCATACTGGCATTGACCCGATTGTTCCTGCGCCGCCAGCCCCTCCCTCGCCGCGGCAAGGGCCGCTGCGTGCTCCTCCTGCCGCGCCAGCGCTTCGGCCAGCAGCGGAAGACCATAGAGGCGCGACCGCGTCGCGCCGAGCCGTCCGGTCAGCCGCTCGCGCAAGCACGCGACAGCCTCCTCATATGCCCCTTGCGCCATCAGCACCGCGCCGCGCAACAACCGCGGTTCCCACGTGAACGCAACCCGTTGCTCGGTGGCAACCGCCTCGGCCGCGCCGATCCGTCGCAATGCCTCGTCCGGCTCGCCGCGATCGAGGCAAAGGAGCGCATTGAATTGCAGGGCGAGTACGAGGCTGAACGGATGCGCGATGCGCTCCGCCAGCGCCAATGCGCCGCTGCCGAGGGCCAAGCCCTTTTCAGGATAGCCGAGCAGCCAGTGGACCTTTGCCCCGGTGTTGGCGGCGCAAACGCCGGGGTCGTGCCCGCCATAGTGCGCCTGCAATTGCAGACCGTCATCCGCGCTGGCCGCGGCTAGTTGCTGCAGCCGGTCGGACAGTCTTCGGCAGTCGCGGATCCTGCCGGCGCCGTTGGCCGATTGCCAAAGGCCGTAGACCGCGAGGAAAAGCTGGCGCGGTTCGCCCCGCCGCTCGGTCAGCTCGCGGGCGCGGGAATAGGCCACGGCCGCCTGTGCCGAAACATAGCTTTCCGCGGTAAACAGCGACAGGCCGCGGGCCAGTTGCAGCTCGACCTCCCGCCCGTCCCGAGCGAGACCTTCCGGCAGAGTTGAGAGTATCGCGAGACCGCGCTCGAAATGGCGGATCGCTTCGAGATGCCCGAGGCGCGCCGCGGCGTGTTGGCCGGCCTTCAGCCATTGGTCGACGGCGCGTTCGGCCTGGCCAGCGGCGGTCAGGTGATGCGCCAGGAGTTCGGGCTGGCGCTCGACGAGATCGGCGAAGTGCTGTTCGAGCACCGCCGCGACCCGAGCATGCAATTCCTGCCGCCTGGCGCGCAACAGCGTGCCGTAGGCCGCGTCCTGCACCAGCGCGTGCTTGAAGTGGTAAGTGGAAAGCGGCGCAGTGCCGCGGCAGAACAATAGCTCGGCTTCGGCGAGCCGGCCGAGCCCCGATCGCAGCTCGGCGGCGGGCCGTTGCGCCACCCCCTCGATCAAATCGTAGTCGAACTCGCGGCCGATGACCGCACCGATCTGCCCAACTTCTTTGGCGAGCGGCCCCAACCGATCGAGCCGGGCGATCAGCGAGGCGTGCAGGGTGGCCGGGATCGCCGCCTCCGGCAGCGGACTCGCCGCCAGCACCGCGGCGACCCGATCATCTCGATCGTCGGTTTCTAGCACCGCCTTGGTCAGCTCCTCGACAAACAACGGCACGCCGTCGGCGCGCGCGACGATTTCGCCGATAATCTCGCGCGACAGGCCGGCATTGCCGGCGAGCCGCTCGACCAGCGCCTCACCGTCATCCTCGCCGAGCCGGTTCATCGCCAGCACCGTCACCTGCGGCTGGCCACTCCAGCCGTGCTGGAACTCGGGGCGGAAGGTGACGACGACAAGGACGGGAATTCGCGAAACCCGATGGAGCGTCAGGTCGAGCAGCTCGCGCGAGGTCGGGTCGATCCAATGCGCGTCCTCGAAGACCATCAAGACCGGTCGGCTGCCGGCCAGCGCATCGAGCTGATGCAGCAGCGCTTCGAACAGAGTCTCGCGTTTGCGCTGCATGCTCAGGTTCAAATCCTCGGCCGAGCTCGGCAGCGAAAGCAGCTCCGCCACCAGCGTGATCTCGTCATCGCCGCGCGCCCCCCGAACCAGCAATTCCCGCAGCTTGCCGAGCTTGGTTTCGGCTGTGTCGCCGGGCGTGAAAGCGGCGGCGCGTTCGAGCTGCACGATGAACGGGTAGAGCCCGCTGTCCTGATGATGGGGTGAGCAGAAGCCGCGTATGCGGCTCGCTCGCGATGCGCTCGTCGAGCTCCGCGGTGAGCCGTGATTTGCCGATCCCCGGCTCGCCCGAAATGAGCACCACCCGCCCTTCGCCGGCTTTCGCCTGTTGCCAGCGGCGCAACATGAGATCGAGCTCCTCCTCGCGCCCGACGAGCGGCGCCGCTGCCGAGCGGAGCGCCTCGAAGCGGCTCGAAACCCCGCTTTCGGCGACCACGCGCCAGGCGCGCTGCGGCTCTGAAAAACCGGCGAGCGACTGCGCGCCGAGATCTGCCAACTCGAACAAGGCGCCGATCTGCCGCCGCGTGCTCTCGCCAATCACGAGTGTGCCCGATTGCGCGAGCGCCTGCAGCCGGGCGGCGAGGTTCGGCGTCTCGCCGACGGCCGATCGCTCCTGCGCCGCACCGGCACCGATCAGATCGCCGACCACGACAAGGCCGCTGGCGATGCCGAGCCGCACTTTCAACGGTTCCGGGGTCGCCAGCCCGCCGACCGCTTCGATGACAGCGAGCCCGGCCCGCACCGCCCGCTCGGCATCGTCCTCGTGCGCCTGCGGATAGCCGAAATACACAAGAACCCCGTCGCCCATGTATTTGGCGACAAAGCCGGCAAAGCGGCCGATCGTCGCTGCGACGGCGCGGTGATAGGCGCCGATCACCTCGCGCAGATCCTCGGGGTCGAAGCGCGTCGACAACGCTGTCGAGCCGACCAGGTCGCAAAACATCACGCTCAGCTGCCGGCGTTCGGCCGCACCGCTGGCCTCGGCCGCGGATGCCGCCTCTGCGGCGGCTTGCGGCGGAGCCGCGCCAAGGGCTGCGATCGCTGCCAACAGCGTGCGGCGGTGGCTGCCCAGGACAACCCCCAGATCCCTCAGATCCTCGGCGGTGAGCTTTGGCAACGTCTGTTCGTCGATCTCGTTGTCGAGAAAGCTCGCCGCGTAACGTTCGAGACCCAAGCTCCGCAACCAGTCTTCGACGCTCATCGTGGTGGCACCATTAGCCCATCCGGATTCGGCGGATCGTCGCCCGCGACACGCTGGAGTGCGGCCGACAAGCTGGTATCCTCCACCCGGCGATATCCGGCGTCCAGCAAAGGAGAGACAAATGAACTCGAACGACAAGGTGGCGCTCGTCACCGGCGGCGGCAGCGGCATCGGCAAGGCCTCGGCCATGGCGCTCGCCCGGGAGGGGTTCACGGTGGTCATCGCCGGGCGCCGGCCGGAGCCGTTGCAGGCGGTCGTCGGCGAGATCGAACGTATGCAAGGGAGGGCGCTGGGCGTGCCGACCGATGTCGGCAACCCCGATGCCGTCCGAGCGCTGTTCGCCAGGATCCGAGAGAGCTATGGCCGGCTCGACGTGCTGTTCAACAACGCCGGTTTCGGTGCCGCGGCGCCGATCGAGGAACTGGCCTTCGAGCGCTGGCAGGCGGTCGTCAATTCGATCCTTACGGGCTCGTTCCTATGCACCCAGGAAGCCTTCAAGATCATGAAGGACCAGAAGCCGATGGGCGGCCGGGTCATCAACAACGGCTCGATCTCGGCCCATGCGCCGCGGCCCGATTCGGTCGCCTATACCGCGTGCAAGCACGCGATCACCGGGCTCACCAAATCGACCGCGCTCGACGGCCGAAAATACGACATCGCCTGCGGCCAGATCGACATCGGCAACGCGCTCACCGAGATGACCCAGCGCATGCAGCGCGGGGTCCCGCAGGCCAGCGGCACCGTCATGGTGGAGCCGGTGATGAACGTCGAGAACGTCGCCCGCGCGGTCGTGTTCATGGCGACGGTGACGCCCGAGGCGAACGTCCAGTTCCTGACCGTGATGGCGACCAAGATGCCGTTCGTCGGGCGCGGGTAAACCCGGCGGAGGGCGGCCAACCGCCACCTGGGCGGCAATCGGGCTGCTCGGTGTCCCGCGCCCGGTATCGGCGTTGGGGTCGCTGCTTCTCTAGTCGGAAGGCGGCCGCAAAAGCCCCGTTATCCATCACGTCGATTTGAGAGCCCGACCTTCCTCGTCGCTGCCCGTTCCGAGCGACAGGAGTTGCCCCTTACCGGCCATTGCCGCGTAGCTCAGGTAGTGGTGAGATCATGGACTTCATGAAAGGCGAGTTCGACCGAAATTGCGGTCAGTTGACTTAGTCTAGATTAGGGGAGGGACGGAACGAACGCAGTGCGGGAGAACAGCAACGAGCTGCAGCGGGAGATCCAGCGCGCGGAAGCCCGCCTGCCCGGGAATTGCGCCGCGGCGATCATGCCGAGCGCCGCGACACCGGCTTCTCATCCTGATTGTCCGCTGGTTCTCATCCGGATCGCCGCGACAGCCGGTAGGAATAACGATCGACGAGGAGAAGCTCGCAAGTTTCCAAGCTTGTTGACACGGATCAAGGACTAAAAAGCAGATCAGCTGCAGCTATCTCCAATCAGAAATCTGGGAGGGAAGCATGGCAAGCCGGCTTATGCGCTTTTTCGCGAGCGGGCTGTTACTCAACGCAACGTTCCCGCTGGACGCGCTGGCCGTGACGACCCCGGTCAGCGTCGCCCAGCCAGCGCCGGCTCAGCCGTTTAACGCGGAACAGCTCGACGCATTGCTGGCCTCGATCGCGCTGTACCCTGATGACCTCCTGACCCAGCTTCTGATGGCCTCCACGTTCCCGCTAGAAGTCGTCACCGCCACGCGCTGGGTGGAAGATCCGACCCACAAGTCGCTGACGGGCGACGCGCTGGTGAAGGCACTCGAGGCCGAGCCGTGGGACCCGAGCGTCAAGTCGCTAGTGCCCTTCCCTGTCGTGCTGGGGACGTTAAACAACAACCTGCCTTGGCTGCAGCAGCTCGGGTATGCGTTCGCGACACAACAGGCCGACGTGTTCGCCTCGATCCAACGCCTTCGCCAGCGGGCGCAGGCCAGCGGTCACCTAAAAACGTCGCCGCAGCAAGTCGTCAGCGTGCAGAAAGTGACAGTCGAGCCGAGCGGCGGTGGCGGCGCGGTGACCGGTGGCCAGGCGGGGACTCAACAGGAGGTGATCGTCATCGACCCGGCTCAGGCCGATACCGTCTATGTGCCGAGCTACAATCCGACAACGGTTTATGGCGACTGGCCCTATGCTTCATATCCGCCGTACAACGCTGCTCCGCCTACCGGCTATTATTTCGGCACCGCGTTGGCCACCGGGCTTGCTTTCGCTGCCGGTGCCGCGGTGGTAGGCGGCCTATGGGGCTGGGCGAGGCCCGCATGGGGCGGGGGTTACGCCAACGTCAACGTCAACAGTTGGAACAACATCAACGTGAACCGCGGGCAGATCTCGTCGAACCGGTTCCAGGCAAACGTCGCGGGCAACCGGTCTGCGAACTTCGCCCGCGCGCCCAGCGGCCCGGTCGGACTGCCTGGCCGTTCCCAGGTGTCGGTGCCGGGAAGCGCCGTGCGACCCCCAACTCGCGCCGGCGGTGTTGGCGGCGTCGGCGGTATCGGCGGTGCGGGTCGGCCAGGCGGACCTGGAGGCGTGGGCGGTATCGGCGGTGCGGGTCGGCCGGGCGGACCTGGAGGCGTGGGCGGTATCGGCGGTGCAGGTCGGCCGGGCGGGCCTGGGGGCGCCGGCGGTATCGGCGGTGCGGGTCGGCCGGGCGGGCCTGGGGGCGTCGGCGGTATCGGCGGCGCGGGTCGGCCTGGGGGCGTCGGCGGCGCGGGTCGGCCTGGGGGCGTCGGCGGCGCGGGTCGGCCTGGAGGCGTCGGCGGCGCGAGTTCGGCCGGGCGGGCCTGGAGGCGTCGGCGGTATCGGCGGCGCGGGTCGGCCTGGAGGCGTCGGCGGCGCGGGTCGGCCTGGAGGCGTCGGCGGCGCGAGTCGGCCGGGCGGGCCTGGAGGCGTCGGCGGTATCGGCGGCGCGGGTCGGCCTGGAGGCGTCGGCGGCGCGGGTCGGCCTGGCCGACCCGGGGGCGCGGGCGGTATTGGCGGCGGCCAGCGCTTCGCCAGCGCCCAACGCCCAGGCGGTGCCTTTGGCGATATGGGCAGTGGACGTCGGGCTGGACAGTTCGCGCAACGCGGCGCGCAGAGCCGGTCGTTCGCTCAACAACGGTCGTTCGGCGGCGGTCGCGGCGGCGGTGGCTTCAGCGGCGGTCGCGGCGGCGGTGGCTTCAGCGGCGGTGGACGTGGCGGCGGTGGACGTGGCGGCGGCGGACGCGGCGGCGGCGGACGCGGCGGCGGTCGGCGTTAGGGAGATCTCCAATGATAATCCCAAACACTCGGTCTTGCTCTATCGCGGCTGCGATGTTCTGGCTCGGCGTCGCGCAAGCGGCGCCCGCGAACGCGCCCGAACAGCAGCGCGGCTTCGGATCTCCCGAGGAAGCCGTGACCGCATTCGTCGCCGCCTTGCGCGACCAGAAGGAAGCTGACTTGCGCGCCATCCTGGGGCCGGAGGGCGACCGTGTCTTCGATTCCGGCGACCGATACGCCGACCGCGAACTCCATCAACGTTTCGTCGCTCTCTACGACGAGAAGCACGCGGTCGACCTGAAAGGTCCCGGACGCGCAGAGCTGGACGTCGGCCCGGACGACTGGCCGCTTCCGATCCCGCTCGTTGAGAGCGACGGGCGCTGGAGCTTCGATACGAAGTCAGGGGCACAGACCATCGTCGACCGGCGGATCGGCCGCAACGAACTGTCCGCTATCCGCACGCTGCTCGCCGGGGTCGACGCTCAGCGCGATTATTTCGATCGCGCCAAGCAAACAAATGGAACGGGCGTCTATGCCACACGCCTGGTCAGCACCCAGGGGCACCATGATGGCCTTTACTGGCCTGTGGGCGAGGGCGAGAGCGAAAGCCCGTTGGGGCCGTTGATAGACGCGGCACGGGACGCGGGTTATCCGGGCGAGTTGGTCGGCGGCAAGCCGATCCCGTACGAAGGCTACTATTTCCGCGTCCTCGGCAAGCAGGGTCCAAACGGGGATGGCGGCGCCAAGAGCTACATCCACTCGGGTCGCATGACCGGCGGTTTTGCGTTGATCGCTTGGCCTGCCGTGTTCGGGTCGACCGGTATTATGACGTTCATCGTCGGCCCGGACGGCGACGTGTACCAGAACGACCTCGGACCTCAAACGGCGCGCATCGCTAGGGAAATGACGACATTCGATCCGGACCTCTCGTGGTCACGTGTCAACGTGACGAACGAATAACAGGGACCGGGCCTAGAAACTTGACATTCCAGTCGGTCGACGGCGGGTCAAGTTGGGTTGGCCGTCGAATGGGTGGATCGGCGCATAGATGCCGCTGCCCATTCGGCGTTTTGCATCTCATCTTGGAGGACCGGCTTCTCCCGGTGCAGAGGTGGGCCCCTATCAACGGGCCAAAACATCGACAGGATGGGACGATCAGATCGCAATCGCCGCGCACATGAGGACATGCGATGAAGCAACCCAACCGGATCAAAACCGCCATGGGTGCCGGACGCAAGGCGTACGGCTACAACCTTTCTTTCCCATCCCCATGGGTGATCGACATTCTGGGGAAGCTCGACTTCGATTTCGTCTTCATCGATGGCGAGCATGGACCGTTCGGCCTGGACCAACTTGAGGACCTGTGCAGGACCGCCGAACGCCATAACGTGACGACGATCGCCAGGGTGCCGGACATCGGCTCGTCAACCATCCTGCGCTGTCTCGACCGTGGGATCATGGGCATATTGGGCCCACACATCGCCACCGAGGTGGACGCCCGCCAGCTCGTGCGGGCGTGCTACTTCGGTCCGCTTGGTGAGCGATCATTCGGGGCAAACCGGGGCACCGACTACAATGCCGGGATTGCAGACAAGACGGCGTACTACCGTGAGGCAAACGAACAGATGCTGGTATGCGCTTTGCTGGAAGATGTCGCCGTCCTGGACAACCTCGACGCCATTCTCTCGGTGCCGGGCATCGACCTGTACAGCATTGGCCCAAACGATTTTGCCCAAAGTCTTGGCTATCCCGGCCAGCCCGATCATCCGGAAGTTGTCAAGACAATGCAGGAAATCACACATCGTATCCGACAGGCTGGGCGAACGATGCAACGGGACGTGATGCAAGGGGCGTGGGTCAGCGATATGCTGCTCGATGCGGGTCGCCATATTTTATCATCGTAACATGAGTGAACGCCCCAGTTCGATCCGATATCGCTTGCGAACGCGGCGGGCGGGCTCGCGGAGGCCTACGCGACCGACGATGCGGAGGGAGCCTTCGTCGCGGCACGGAACAAGGTGATGAACCTCGATCGGTTCGACCTCGCGTGATTGCGACGTGCGGGTCCCTCGCGAGGTCGCCGGGAAGGCTCGGGCTCGGGGGTCAGGACATTCGGCCTGATCGCGCGGCTGTTTCTCGGCATCCGCTCGCTCGGCATCGCTCCGACCGCTTCTGAGTTGCTGATCATAAGCAGCCTCGATGTCGTCATCCGTTATGGGGTGACGGCGGATCGGACTTGACCCCGAACCGCGAATGGCGATTGTCGCTTGCGGTGCTTTGACCGATGGAGATTCCGGTGGAGGCGAGCGAAATTCGCGAGGCAATCGTCGGCGGAGAGGAAGCTGAGGACGGGCGCGCGGGTGACCGGTCCCGCAAGCTCACGGCGATCTACATCGGCATCGTCGCGATGCTGTTGGCGATCGCCTCGCTCGGCGGGGCAAATGCGACGAAGGCGATGCTGAACGCCAATATCCAGGCCTCGGACAGCTTTGCCTTCTACCAGGCGAAATATCTGCGCCAGACGACCTACCGGCTGGTCGCCGACCAGCTCGAGGCGGTGTTGGCGGCGCAGCCCGACCTCGCCCCGGATCGCCGGGGCAAGATCGAACAGGAGGTCGCGCGCTACCGAGGGCGGGCCGACAGCTTTGAAAGCGACCCGAAGAGCGGTACCGGCAAGCAGGAACTGCTGGCCAAAGCCCGCGACTGGGAAAAAAAGCGCGATCGGGCGGCGCGGCAGGATCCGAATTTCGACTTCGCCGAGGCCCTGCTCCAGATCGCGATCGTGCTCGGCACCGTCAGCATCGTCGCCGATGCGCGGTGGCTGGTAGGGCTGAGCGGCGTGCTTACCGCGCTGGCCGTGCTGTTGACCCTGAACGGGTTCTTCCTCGTCGTCGCGCTGCCCCTCGAGTGAGGGCGCGGCCGGTCATTGGTCGGCCGGGACCGCCGCGGCGGCGGCCTCCTGCGGCGCAAACTGGGTGCGGTAATAATCGGCGAAAACGCCGTCGCGGCGCAGCAATTCGGCGAGGCTGCCCGCTTCGACGATCCGCCCGTCGCGCACCACGGCGATGTGCTCGCAGCGCCGCACCGTCGACAGGCGATGGGCGATGACGAAGGTCGTGCGGCCCGCCATCAGGCGCTCGATCCCGGCCATGACCAGCGCCTCGGTGGCGACGTCGAGCGCCGAGGTCGGCTCGTCCAGGATCAGGATCGGCGCATCGCGCAAGAGCGCCCGGGCGATCGTGACGCGCTGCTTTTCGCCTTCGGAGAGCGCGACCCCGGCTTCGCCGATGATCGTGTCGTAGCCCTCGGGCAGCACCGCGATCATCTGGTCGATACAGGCGAGGCGAGCGGCACGCTCGATCGCCGCATCGTCCGCCCCCGGGCGGCCATAGGCGATGTTGTCGCGGATCGACAGCGGGAAGACGAGCGGCGGCTGCAGGACCAGGGCGATTTGGCGGCGCAACGATTTCGAGCCGGTACTGGCGAAGATCGACACCGTCGATCTCGACCACTCCCGCGGTCGGGTCGTAGAAGCGCGGCAAGAGGCCAAGCAGGGTCGACTTGCCGGCGCCGGTCGGGCCGACGATGGCGATCTTGGCGCCGGCGGCCGCCTCGAAATCGATGCCGTTCAGCACCGGAATGCCGGGCCGGTAGCCGAAGGCGACACCGCGCCAGGCGACGGAGCCCTTGGCACCTTGCACCGGAAAGCGGCGCGTCCCATCGGCGAGGTCGGGCTCGGTATCGAGCACCTCGAACACGCGGCGCGCGCCCGCCCGCGCCGCCGCGATCAGGCCCCAGCTCTGCGTCATCGTGTTGATCGGCGCGTAAAGCTGGGCGAGATAGGAGATGAAGACGATCAGCTGGCCGATCGTCAGCGCGCCCGACAGCACGGCGTTGGCGCCGGCGTAGACGACAAGCGCAGTGCCCGCGGCAATCACCGCGTTGACGCTGCCCGAATAGAGCGTCTGCCAGCTGTAGAGCCGCAAGGTTGCGCGCAGGCTCTCTCCGCTCGCCCCCATGAAGCGGCGCTGTTCGTCGTCCTCCTTGGTGAAGGCCTGGACGATCTTGATCGAGGCGATCGCCGTTTGGACGAGCGAATAGACGCGGCTTTCGCTGATGCGCACCGTCGCGGCGATGTCGACAATCTTCCGGTTGAACCCCGAAATCAGCGCAAAGAGCACGGGAACGACGACCAGGGCGAGCAAGGTCAGGGCTGGATCGAGCGGCCAGAGGACCGCCAGCATCCCGGTCAAGAGGATCGCGGCGGAGACGATCGGCAGCACCCCGTTCATGATCAGCGTCTGGACGGCAAAGCTGTCGGCGGTAATCCGGTACAGGAGGTCGCCGACCCGCTGCCGGCCGTGATACGCAAGCGACAGCCGCTGCAGATGCGCGTAAAGCGCGCCGCGCAGGTCGTTGACCATCTGCTGCCCGACCCGGATCGCGGCGTAGTTGTGCGACAGCGTCAAGGCGCCGCTGCCGAAATGCACGACGATGATGCCGAGGCAGGCAAACAACAGCAGTTCTTGCCCCGACGCGCCGGTGAAGCCGGCAAACCGCGAAGGCTTGCCGCCGAGCACGTTGTCGATAACGATCTGCAGCGGCCACGGCTTTAACAGCTCGAAGCCGGTAATGAGCAGGATCTGCAGCAGCACCCAGGCGATCTGCCAGCGATACGGCCGCATATAGGGCAGAAGCTTCGCCGCCACGATTTGCCGCCTAGGATCGATCGCGCCCGGGGTGTCGACCGTACCGCCGGCGCCCTTCAGGCACGGCGCGGCGGTTCCGGCTCGACGGCGACGAGCCGGGACTGCCGGGCAACGGCTTCGATGATGCGATGCATCAGCCTGGCAAAGCCGAGGAGCTGCCGGCTCATCGCCGCGAAGGCGGTCAGCCCTGCCGTTGCCGCGGCCACCGCCGCTGCCGGCCAGCCGAGGATCAGCGCCGCCGCCGTCCCGGTGGCACAGCCGCGCAGCAGAAACAAGGCGAAATGCGAGAAGCGCATCTTGCAGCGCACCCGCAACAGCCGCTTGGCGCCGCCGTGATTCTCGACGCAGACCAGGATCAGGGCACGGCTGTACAGACCCCGCGCGCGATCTTGAGGTCCCAGCCGCTCCAGCCGTTGTCGATCGCGACGACATATTTGTGAGGCAGCAAAAAATCGATCAACGCGCCGAGCAAAACCTCTTTTTCGGCCGCCTGTTCGCTCCAATAGGCCAGGTGGAGGGCGCGCTCGGCCCAAGCGATGGGGGCGCGCTGCGGGCTCTCGGGCACGCCGATCCGGCTCTGCGCTCGCGTCTCCCTGAGGCGCCACTTGATGCGCTCCCAGCCGCGCAGCAACGGGCCGAGATAGATCAGCAGGGCAATCAATGCGCGCGCCCCGAGCCCGGCAAAGCGCTTGTCGATCGGCGCCTTGCGGGCGCCGTTGACGCACATGACCACGGTGGCGAGCAACGGCACCGCAAGCAGCCACCACCAGCCCCGCGCGGCCAACCCGCCAGCGGCGAGGGCCAGTGCCGCGGCACTCCATTCGAAGGTCAGCGGCAGGCTTGCGCTCAATGTCGACGGCGGCTCGTACAAGGTCTGGAACAACCCGCGTCCGAACACGCCGGAATAGATCACCGGCCGGCGCGACAACAGCAGGGCCGCGGACAGGTCACCGTAGATTCGGCCGAGCCATTTGGCTTGGCCGAACTGGTTGAAGCGGAGCGGGTGCTTCGAATAGACGAGCGCCTCGGCCTTGCCGTAGCCGCGCTGCTGGTTGCAGTAGGCGCGCACGGTGTTGCGGCGGAAATGCCAGACCACGGCCGCGGGACTAAAGCCGATGACGTAGCCGGCATCCTGAAAGCGCCAGCAGATGTCGACATCGTCGCCGGCGGCGTGAAAGATCGGATCGAACCCGCCAAGGCGCAACAGCGCCTCGCGCTGGAACGCCATGTTGCAGCCGGCGATGTGTTCGGCGATCTCGTCGCTCAGCAGGACATGGGTTGGACCGCCGGGCGCCACCGCCACCGCGGCGGGGACAAGGCTATCCTCCGGCGGCGGGAAGTTCGGCCCGCCGCAGCCGGCGAGACCGCTCGCTTCCATCTTGGCGACGAGATAGGCGAGCCAGTCGGGATCGGCGACGCAATCGCTGTCGGTATAGGCGACGATCTCGCCGGTCGCCGCCGCGGCGCCGACATTGCGCGCGACGCTCAGGCCCTTGTTCGGCTGGCTCACGATCCGGCAAAAACCGTGTTGCTGGGCGATTTCGAGGGTGCGGTCGCGCGAGCCGTCATTGACGACGATCACCTCGTAATCGGGATAGTTCAGCGCGGCGAGCGAGGCGAGACAGCGATCGATCGTGCGTTCGGCATTATAGGCGCAAACGACGACCGAGACCCGCGGATGCCGCGGCAGCGGCGGCGGCAGCACCCCGGTATAGCTCTCGCTGACGGCGGCCAGCGCCGGCTTTGCTCGGCGCTCGCGATCGACGAGGCCGAATGCCCAATCCTCGACGGCGTAGCCGCCGGTGAACCATTCGTCGGTCCAGGCAAAGACGAAGGTGCCGGCGGCACCCGCTTCGAATGCGGTGCGCACCTGCCACGACAGGATGCGGCGCTGCTCCGCCGTCCCGTGGCGTGACGAATCGATGCCGAACTCGCTCAGCAGCAAAGGCCGGTCGACGGCAAGGTTGTGCAAACGGGCAAGGTACCGGCGGAACGCGGTCTCCTCGTGCAAATAGACGTTGAAGCAGAGAAAATCGGTGAAATCGACGCTCAGATACTCGGTCGACGGGAAATTCGCATAGCCGACGAGGGCGCCGGGATGCGCCGCCTTGGCCAATGCGACGAGGCCGCGCAGAAAGCGGCGAACCGGTTCGGCACCGTGCCAGCGAACCATGTCCGGCGGGATCTCGTTGCCGACCAGGTAGGCGAACACCGCGCGGTGGCCGCAGCACGCACGCGCGCCCTCGAATACCGCCTCCCGGATCGTCGCCTGGATCGCCGGGCTATCGAGGAAGGTTACGTTCTGCGGCCAGGGCAGCCCGATGAGGAGGTGCAATCCGGCCCGCTCGGCCGCGTCGAGGAGCCACCGCGGCGGCACGTTGAAGACGCGCACCGTGTTGACCCCGGCTTTGGCCATCGCGACGAAATCGGCGTCGACCGCGTCGCGCTCGGGGAACGGCGCGGCGTGGCTGCCGCACCGAAACGGGCCATAGGTCACCCCTTTGACGAAATGCTTGCGCCCGCCAGCGAAGAAAAACTTGCCGTATACCCGGATCGGTTCCGCGGCCGCGGCCGGCGGCGGCACAACGGGTGGCGCTGCGACTTCGTCGCCGACCAGCATCGTCACGGCGTTAACCCTTTCGCCGCGGCCGCTGCCGTGACGAACCGAACCCCGGCGCGCGGCGCGGGCAACGGGGTCACCTCGATTGGCTGGCGTGCCAAGCGAACGCGCTTTCGATGATCGTCTTGAGATCCGATGTCCGCGCACGCCAACCGAGCCGATCGGCGGCCAATGCCGGATCGGCGACGAGCGTCGCCGGATCCCCTGGACGCCGCGCCACCTCGCGCCTTGGGACCCCCTTGCCGACCACGGTCTCGACGGCGGCGATCACCTCGCGCACCGAATGGCCTTGGCCGGTGCCAAGGTTGAGCGCAGCGCTGCCGTGCCCTTTGAGCAGATGCTCGAGCGCCAGCAAATGGGCCGCGGCGAGGTCGGCAACGTGAATGTAGTCACGGATTGCGGTGCCGTCCGGCGTCGGATAGTCGGTGCCGTACACCTCGAGCGGCGGCCCGATGCCGAGTGCCGCCTGCAGCGCCAACGGCACGAGGTGCGTCTCCGGCGCGTGACACTCGCCGATCTCGCCCTCGGGATCGGCGCCGGCCGCGTTGAAGTAGCGTAGTGATACCGAGCGCACCCCGTAGGCCTCGCCATACCATTGCAACGCCCGCTCGATCGCGAGCTTGGTGTCGCCATAGGGGTTGATCGGCAATTGCCTAGCCGTCTCCTCAATCGGAATGCTGTCTGGAATGCCATAGGTGGCACAGGTCGACGAGAACACGATCCGCCCGATGCCGCTCTCGCGCATCGCCTCGAACAGGGACAGGCTGCCGATGAGATTGTTACGGTAATAGAGCGCCGGATCGGCCACCGACTCGCCGACATAGGCATAGGCGGCGAAATGCATGATCGCCGCCACCTGGTATTGCTCGATCGCGGCACGCAGCCGTTGCCGATCGGCGAGTTCACCCTCGACGAGGGGCCCCCAGCGCACCGCCCGGCGGTGACCGCGGGAGAGATTGTCAAAGACCACCGGGCGGTACCCGGCGCGCGCCAGAGCCTTGCAGGCGTGAGCCCCGATATAGCCCGCACCGCCCGTGACCAATACCGCCTCGGACATCCCTGATGCTCGGCCGATTGCCTGGATCTTGTCGACGGCGGCACAACGGCGCAGGCGGCACGCTTCTTCCCCGCAATCGCGGTTTTCGACGCCATTGACAACACGCCGCTCGATGGGTGCGGAATAGAAGCGCGCAGGCGGCGTTCTTGCGGCATTCGCGCGGAGGTCGGACGAATGCGCATCGCGGTGATCGGCACGGGATACGTGGGTCTCGTCTCGGGGGCGTGCTTTTCCGAGTTTGGCGTTAGCGTAACCTGTGTCGACCAGGATGCGGCGAAGATCGCACGGCTGAAGCGCAACGAAATGCCGATCTTCGAGCCGGGGCTCGACGCCCTGGTGGCGAAAAATGCGGCGGCCGGCAGGCTCTCGTTTGCTACCGATCCCGGGCCGGCACTGGAGGGAGCCGACGCCGTCTTCATCGCGGTCGGCACGCCATCGCGACGGGGCGACGGGCATGCCGACCTATCCTATGTTTTTGCCGCGGCCGAGGAGATCGGCCGCAGGCTCGGGCAATATTCGGTGGTCGTGACCAAATCGACGGTGCCGGTGGGCACCGGCCGGCGGGTCGCGGAGATCTTGCGGCGGATGCGGCCGCAAGGCGGGTTCGACGTCGCCGCCAATCCGGAGTTTCTGCGCGAGGGCTCGGCGATCAGCGATTTCATGCGCCCCGACCGGGTGGTGATCGGGTGCGACAGCCCGCGCGCCGAGGCGGTGCTGCGCGCCCTCTACCGCCCGCTATTTCTGCTCGAAACGCCGATGCTGTTTACCGACATCGAGACCGCCGAACTGATCAAATACGCCGCCAACGCCTTCCTCGCGACCAAGATCACCTTTATCAACGAGATCGCCGATTTGTGCGAAAGGGTCGGCGCCGATGTCCAGGACGTAGCCAAGGGGATCGGCCTCGATGGCCGCATCGGCGGCAAGTTTCTGCATGCCGGTCCGGGCTTCGGCGGCTCGTGCTTTCCGAAGGACTGCCGGGCGCTCGTCCGCACCGCGCGCGAGGCGCAGTCCGAGTTGGCGATCGTCGAGGCGGTGGTGCGGGTCAACGATGCGCGCAAGCGGCGGATGGCGGATCGGATTGTCGCCGCCTGCGGCGGCAGCGTCGCCGGCAAGACGCTCGCCGTGCTCGGCTTGACGTTCAAGCCCAATACCGACGACATGCGCGACAGCCCGAGCCTGTCGATCCTGCCGGCCCTGATCGCCGCCGGTGCGGCAATCCGGGCTTACGATCCTGAGGGCATGGCCGAAGCCAAGGCGCTGTTGCCCGAACTCGTTTACTGCCATGACGCTTACGCGGCAATGAAGGCGGCCGACGCGTTGATCATCCTGACCGAGTGGAACGCCTTCCGTGCGCTCGATCTCGGCCGCGTCAGAAACCTGCTCGCCGCGCCGCTCGTGGTCGATCTCCGCAACGTCTACCGTGCCGACGAGATGGCCGCCGCCGGTCTCTCCTATGTCAGCATCGGCCGCAGGCCGCGTCTGCTCAGGCCCGGATTGCGGGCCCTTGCGTGACGCCAACCGGATCGACGAATGAGCAAGATCGTTGCCAAGCGGGTTCTCGTCACCGGCGGTGCCGGCTTTCTCGGCTCGCATCTGTGCGAGCGCCTCGTCGCCAGCGGCACCGACGTGCTCTGCGTCGACAACTACTTCACCGGACGGAAAGAAAACATCGCCCATTTGTTACCTGAGCCGAATTTCGAGGCGATGCGGCACGACATCACGCATCCTCTCTTTGTCGAGGTCGACGAGATCTACAACCTCGCTTGCCCGGCCTCGCCGATCCACTATCAGTTCGACCCGGTGCAGACGACCAAGACCAGCGTGATCGGCGCCATCAACATGCTGGGATTGGCGAAGCGGGTGAAGGCCAAGATCTTCCAGGCCTCGACCTCAGAGGTTTATGGCGACCCTAGCCTGCACCCGCAGCCCGAATTCTATCGCGGCAACGTCAATCCGATCGGGCCGCGCGCCTGCTATGACGAGGGCAAGCGTTGCGCCGAAACCCTGTTCTTCGACTATTTCCGGCAGCACAACGTCAAAATCCGCGTCGCCCGCATCTTCAACACCTACGGGCCGCGCATGCATCCCAATGACGGCCGCGTCGTCTCGAACTTCATTGTCCAGGCGCTCACCAACGTGCCGATCACCTTGTACGGCGACGGCACGCAAACCCGCGCCTTCTGTTATGTCGACGACCTGATCGACGGATTTCTCGCCTTGATGGCGGCCGAGGACGACATCACCGGACCGATCAATCTCGGCAATCCGGTTGAGACCTCGGTGGCCGAACTCGCCGAGCGCGTCATCACCCTGACCGGCTCGCGCTCGCGAATTACCCGCCTTCCTCTGCCAGCCGACGATCCGATCCAGCGTTGTCCCGACATCGCGCAGGCGCAGGCGCTGCTCGGCTGGCAGCCCCGTACCGAGTTGCAGGACGGCCTGGCCCGCACCATCGCCTATTTCGACGATCTCTTATCCGGGCGCAAGGTCGGCAAAGCCCGTTCGGCCGGGGCGGCGCTGCCGACGAACGCATCGCGGACCGCCGACAATTGACCGGGCCGAGGCTGGCCGCCGGAAATATCGCAAAAGTGATCCGCCAAACTGAATAGCTTGCAAGGGCGGTTAAGGGTGCGGCTTTGCCGGCCGGCGCGGCGGGGAGCGCTCACGATGAGCAGGCCGGCGGCGCCGGCGCCGCCCATTTTCCCGGAATAAAGCCGGCGCTGCCGCTGTCTTACTGATCCGTGAGCCCGGAGAGGCCCTTGCGGCGGGCGCCGGCAATTTTTCGCCGTCACCGGAGCCGACCGAACCTCGCTGGCCGTGGAGACACCAATGGAAAGGTCCCGATTTACCGCTACTGTTGCCGCCGCTCGCACCGGCGTCGCCGGCGCCGGCTGCTGAGCCGGAGGTGAGCGGCGACGACGGCGGCAACCGAGCGTTCAATCGGGAAATGCCGGAACCGCGGGCGGCCGGCCGTGCCGCCTGACCGCGGTACGGGTCGAGGAGAAGCGCATGCATTCGCCGCCGCGCCTGACCGCCATCGCCAGCGCCGTGCCGCCCTATCCGATCGACCAGCAAGACGTGATCGGCCGCCTCGAAAGCGTATTCGGGCGGTCGCCTGAGCTCGATCGCTTGCTGCCAGTGTTCCCCAATTCCGGCGTGCGCCGGCGCTACTCGGCGGTCGAGCCCGAATGGTTCGATCGGCCGCATTCCTGGCCGGAGCGGAACCGTTCATACCTGACCGCCGCCGTTACCCTTCTCGAGGTGGTCGCCGGCCGTCTGCTCGACCGGGCCGCGATGCAGCCGGAGGAGCTTGGCGCGATCATCGTGGTTTCAACTACCGGGATCGCGACGCCGAGCCTCGACGCGATGCTGCTCGAGCGGATGCGGTTGCCGCGTACGATCCAACGCCTGCCGATCTTTGGCCTCGGTTGCGCCGGCGGCGCGATCGGTCTGGCGCGGGCCGCAGCGCTGGCGGCGGCGATGCCGGCAAAGGCGGTGCTATTGCTGGTCGTCGAATTGTGCACCCTTTCGTTCCGCCACCGGGAGCCGACGAAAAGCAACATCGTCGCGACCTCACTGTTTGGCGACGGGGCCGCCGGCGCGGTAGTGCGTTGCGGCGGGACCGGCCCCATGATCGCGGCCGCGGGCGAGCACACTTGGCCGCAAAGCCTCGACGTCATGGGTTGGGAGGTTGCGGCCGATGGACTGAAGGCGCTGTTCTCGCGCGACATCCCACGTCTCGTCGCGGCCGATCTCGGTACTGTCGCGCGCGCCTTTCTCGGCGCTCACGGGCTTTCGCTGCCGGCGATCGACCGCTTCGCCTGCCACCCCGGCGGACCGAAAGTCATCGCCGCCTGCGAGCGGGCCCTGGGGCTCGAGCCCGGCATCCTGGCCGACGAACGCGCGGTCTTGCGCGACTTCGGCAACATGTCGGCGGCGAGCGTGCTGTTCGTGCTCGAACGCCTGCTGGCGCGGGCGAGAAGCGACGAGAAGAGGTGGGCGCGGGCGTTGGTTACTGCGCTCGGCCCGGGATTTACCGCGGCCTTCACGCTGTTGGCCAACGAGTGACCGTGCCGCACCCCCAAGGCGCTTTTCCGGCGGCACCAAGGTTAACGTAGACTAAACTCCGTGTTGCCCCTCCGATATGTCGCGATTGGTGTAGTCGGGCAGCAGGGCGGTCGCGACGACGCTGACCACCCCATAGAAAAGGATGTAACCCGCAATCGGCCAGCCCGATGCAAACTTCGCGAGTAACGCTGTCGCGATCAACGGCGCGGGTCCGCCAGCGGTGGTCGAGGCGAGCTGATAGCCGATCGAGGTGCCGCTGTAGCGCAGTCGCGGGGCGAAGCATTCAGCGATCAGTGCCCCTTGCGGCCCGTAGACGAAGGCGTGAAAGATAAAAGCGAACACGGTCGCCAGCACGATCAAGACTGGTTGCGCGGTGTTCATCAGCGCGTAATAGGGGAAACCGTAAAGACCTGCCGCCGCGGCGGCGATGATAAACGTGCGCTTCCGACCGTAACGGTCTGATATGTGGCCCGTAAGTGGGATCAGCAAAAAATCGATGCAGGAAGCAAGCAAGAGAGCGCTGAGCGGCAGCTCACGCCAGACATGCAGCACCAGGCTGCCTTAGACGAATACAAAGGAGAAGTAGATATACGCCGGTCCCTGCTCGACCGAGCGTGCCAGCGCCGTGAGGATGACCTCCTTCGGTTGGCGTTTGAATACTTCAATGGTGGGCACTTTCTCCAGCCGATTGGCCGCAACCAGCCCAGACCAGAAAACACCGGGGTCTCGAGAATCCCGAGGCGGATGTAGAGCCCGACGGCGACCATGACCAAGCTCAAGTAAACGGTACACGCCAGCCCCAGCTGATAAACTCGGGGCCAGAAATTGCGCTGAACGCTAGTACCGCAAGGTTGGCCAGGAACAGCCCGGCCGGGCTGCCGAATTGCGGCCAAGCGGCGATGAAGCCGCGGTGCTTGTTGGTTCGTGCCCACTCCATCGCGAGCAGCACCGAGCCGCCCCATTCGCCGCCGACCCCAATGCCCTGAATCAGGAGCAGCACCACCAGAATAACGGCAGCCCAGATGCCGATCTTTTCGTAGGTTGGAGCCAGACCCACCGCGAACGTCGAGAGGCCGGTCAATAGCAAGGTTGCGATGAGTGCAGCCTTGCGACCGATGCGGTCACCTTATGGCCGAAGATCGCAGCGCCGATCGGCCTGGCAACAAAGCCGACGAAATAGATGCCAAAAGCCTAGAGGGTACCCACCAACGGTGCCGAATTCGGGAAGAAGAGCTTGGCGAACACAATGCTGGCTACCTGTCCATAAAGCAGAAAATCATACCACTCGATGGTGGTGCCAACCGTGCTTGCGATCGCCGCCCGCCGCAGCTGCGCGCGGTGATCAGTCTCGGGCAGCGGGCCGCCGCAACCCCCGCAGTTGACATCGGACTGTGCTCCCACTCGGCAGTTGCGAGCACCGGAACAACCGGTGGGTCGCGCCCGGCGGCTCAGATGATCCGGCGGCGGCGCAGCTCCTCGACGATGCGCTCGGCCTCCTCCTCGGCGGTCGCGCCGGCGGTCGCCAGATGCAGTTCCGGCGCCGCGGGCGGTTCGTACGGCGAGTCGAGCCCGGTGAAATGCTCGATCCGCCCGGCCTTCGCCTTGGCATAAAGGCCCTTGGGATCGCGCCGAATGCATTCCTCGAGCGGCGTGTCGACATAGATCTCGAGAAAGACAGCGGGTGCCGTAAGCTCGCGCACCATCCGCCGTTCGGCGCGAAACGGCGAAATGAACGAGCAGATCACGACGAGCCCGGCCTCGGTCATCAGTCGGGCGACCTCGCCGACGCGGCGGATGTTCTCGACCCGGTCGGCGTCGGTAAAGCCGAGGTCGCGATTGAGCCCGTGCCTGACATTGTCGCCGTCGAGCAGCATCGTATGGCGGCCGCGGGCCAAGAGCATCTTCTCGACCAGATTGGCGATCGTCGATTTTCCGGCACCCGACAGCCCGGTCAGCCATAGCACCGCCGGCCGCTGCTCTTTGAGCGCGGCGCGCTCTTCGCGGCCGACGCTCAGCGCCTGCCATTGGATGTTGCTGGCCCGGCGCAGCCCGAAGGCGATCATCCCGGCGCCCGCCGTGTCGTTCGTGAAACGGTCGATCAGGATGAAGCCACCGGTGTCGCGGTTGACCGCATAGGGGTCGAACCCGACCGGTGCCGCCGTCGACAGGTTGCAAAACCCGATCTCGTTCAGGCCGAGCGTCTTTTCCGCCAGGTGGGCCAGGGTGTCGACATCGATCCGATGCTTGAGCGCGGTGACGGTGGCGGGCACGCTGCGGGTGCCGATCTTCATCAGATAGGAGCGGCCGGGAACCAGCGGCTGCTCGCTCATCCAGATCACGTGGGCGGCGAATTGGTCGACGAATTCGGGCGGATCGCGAGGATCGGCAAGCAGATCGCCGCGCGCGACGTCGATCTCGTCGGCCAAGGTCAAGGTCACCGCGTCGCCGGCCCGTGCCCGCTCCAGGGTGCCGTTGAAGGTGACGATTTCCTTGACCGTCGACACGCGTCCCGAGCCGGCGACGAGCACGGCATCGCCCGGTCCGATCGAGCCGGCCACGACGGTGCCGGAAAAGCCGCGGAACTCGGCGTTCGGGCGGTTGACCCATTGCACCGGAAAGCGGAAGGATCCGGCTTCGGCGGCGTCCGCGACCTCGACCGCATGCAGATGCTCGAGCAAGGTTGGGCCGCGGTACCACGGCATGCGCCGCGAACGCTGGGTGACGTTGTCGCCGTGCCGCGCCGACAGTGGGATGGCGCAGACGGCGACCTCGCCCAGGCGTGCCGCCACCGCGGCAAACGCCGTCGCGATCTCGGTGAAGGCGGTTTCGGCAAAGCCGACGAGGTCCATCTTGTTGACCGCAAGCACCAGCCGGTGAATGCCGAGCAGCGAGCAAATAAAAGCGTGCCGCTTGGTCTGCGCGAGAACGCCCTTGCGCGCGTCGACCAGGATCACCGCGAGCTCGCAGTTCGACGCGCCGGTCGTCATGTTGCGCGTGTATTGCTCGTGGCCGGGCGTATCGGCGACGACAAACGCGCGCAACGGCGTGGCGAAAAACCGGTAGGCCACATCGATCGTGATCCGCTGCTGGCGCTCGTCCTCGAGCCCGTCGAGCAGCAGCGAAAAATCGAGATCACCACCGGTGGTGCCAAAGCGGCGCGACTTGCGCTCGAGGGCCGCGAGCTGATCGTCGAGGATCAGCGAGCATTCGTGCAGCAGGCGGCCGATCAGTGTCGACTTGCCGTCATCGACCGAACCGCAGGTCAGGAAGCGCAGCAGTTCCTTTTCCGGCGGCCCCCGCGACCCGTCGGCAGCGGCGGGCATCAGAAGTAGCCCTCGCGCTTTTTGCGCTCCATCGCCGCTTCCTCGTCGCTGTCGATCAACCGGCCCTGTCGCTCCGAGCGCCGCGCCGCGCGCAATTCGGCGACGATGTCGGCGAGCGTCGCGGCCTCCGACTCGATGGCGCCGGTCAGCGGATAGCAGCCGAGGGTGCGGAAACGGACCCGGCGCAACTCGGGGCGCTCGCCGGGGCGGAGCGGCAAGCGATCGTCGTCGACCATGATCCAGGTCCCGTCGCGCGCGACGACCGGACGCAGCTTGGCAAGGTACAATGGCACGATCGGGATTGCTTCCGCCGCGATGTATTCCCAAATATCGAGCTCGGTCCAATTCGATAGCGGAAACACCCGCATCGACTCGCCGTCGGCGAGGCGCGTGTTGTAGAGGCGCCACAATTCCGGCCGCTGGCGTTTCGGGTTCCAGCTGTGATTGGCACCACGCAGCGAGAAGACCCGCTCCTTCGCCCGGCTCTTTTCCTCGTCGCGGCGGGCGCCGCCGACTGCGGCGTCGAAGCCGTGGCGGTCGAGCGCCTGCTTCAATGCCTCGGTCTTCATCACCGCCGTGTGCAAGGCCGAGCCCGAGGCGATCGGATTGATGCCGCGGCGAACCCCATCCTCGTTGGTATGCACGAGAAGCTCGATCCCGAGACGGCGAGCGGTCGCGTCGCGGAAGGCGATCATCTCGCGGAACTTCCACCGGGTGTCGATATGGAGCAGCGGAAACGACGGCAGGGCGGGGAAGAACGCCTTGCGGGCCAGATGCAGCATCACGCTCGAAGTCCTTGCCGATCGAATAGAGCATCACCGGGTTGCGGAACTCGGCGATGACCTCGCGCATGATCGCGATCGATTCGGCTTCGAGACGAGTGAGATGCTTGGGCAGCTTTCGCGCGCCCGGGAAGAGCTCGGCAATGGCGGACAAATCAACTCCTTCGCCGACCGGGCCGGCCCCTCCCCGTTAGGGCCAAGCCGCGGCAATGTCAACCGCGCCGCGCGCGCCGACCGTCAATGCAACTTTGGCGCCTTGAGAAAGCGCGAGCGATCGGCCGACAAAACCCGGACCAGCAAGGTCTCGTGGTCACGCGCTACCTGCAGCACGACCTCGCTGCCGGCGGAGCCGCCGGCCCAAACTTTGCGCCAGAACCCGGCGAGGCTCGCGACCGGGTCGTCGCGCACCGCGAGGATGCGGTCACCCGGTTGCAGGCCGGCCTTGCTCGCCGGCCCCTGCTCGGCCAGACCGGCAACGACGATCGCGTCATCGACCTCCGCCGCGTAGAGCCCCAGCCAGGGCCGCACCGGGCGATTCGGCCGGCCATAGGTCAAGAGGTCGTCGAGGATCGGCGGCAACAGGTCGATCGGAACCACCATGTTGACGTCCCGCCGCAACTCGCGCCCGCTCGAATGCTGGAGTTGCAGCGAGCCGATGCCGATCAGGCTGCCATCGGCACCGATCAAGGCGGCGCCGCCCCAGAACGGGTGGGCAGGCGCGGTAAAGATCGCCCGGTCAAGCACGTATTCCCAATAGCCGGCGAACTCCTGCCGGGCGACGACGCGCGCGGCGATGGCGTGGCGCCGCCCGCCCTCGGCCGCCATGATCGCGCGATCGCCGGCGCCGACGCGCCGACCGGCGCCGAGCTCGAGCGCCGGCAGGTTCAATCGCCCCAGGGCCTGAACCAGGCCAAACCCGGTTTCCTGGTCGTAGCCAAGGACATGGCCCGGCACCGCCCCGCCTCCCGCCGAGGTCAGCCAGATCGTTTCGGCTTCGGTGATGAGATAGCCGATCGTCAAAACCAGGCCGTCCCGGCGGATCAACACGCCGCTGCCGGCGCGCTCGGTGCCGAGCGTGCCGGCGGTGAAGGCGTCCTGCGGCACCGTCGCTTGCAGGCCGAGGACGGCGGCCAGGGCACGGTCCAGATCAAAGCTGCATTCGGCGGGCTTCGGCTGGATCTCCGCCGGAATCTCCCACTCGATATTGCGCGGCATGGCAGCGGCTCGTTGGTGGCAACCGGTTCGATCGTATCGCGCAGACATTGCGCCGCAGCCGCCCGCTTGTCAAAACCCCTCGCCGATGCGGCCTCTGCGCGCCGCTTGACAAGCCATAGCGCTCCGCTTATCTGGTCGGCAGCAATCTCGCCGCGAGAGTGCCAATCGTCGAATTGCAACCGGGTTCGAGGAGGTATTGATGAAGTTTCGTCCGCTGCATGACCGCGTGCTGATCAAGCGCGTCGCGGAGGAAGAAAAGACCAAGGGCGGTATTATTATTCCCGACACCGCCAAGGAAAAGCCGATGGAGGGCGAGGTCGTCGCCGCCGGACCGGGCGCGCGCGGCGAAGACGGCAAGCTTCAGCCGATGGAGGTGAGGGCCGGCGATCGGGTGCTGTTCGGCAAATGGTCGGGCACCGAGGTCAAGCTCGACGGCGAAGACATGATCATCATGAAAGAGTCGGACATCATGGGCGTCATCGACCACGCCTCCAGAAAAGCCGCCTGAGGAGAAGCACGAGATGGCAGCCAAGGACGTCAAGTTTCATTCCGATGCGCGCGAACGGATGCTGCGCGGTGTCGATACGCTGGCGAATGCG
This sequence comes from uncultured Alphaproteobacteria bacterium, assembly GCA_963772295.1. Lineage (GTDB taxonomy): Bacteria > Pseudomonadota > Alphaproteobacteria > ATCC43930 > CGMCC-115725 > AP-15. The sequence goes on along the minus strand of CAVYWO010000010.1, from coordinate 211,655 downwards.
GTCAAGGTGACCCTGGGGCCCAAGGGCCGCAACGTCGTGCTCGACAAATCCTTCGGGGCGCCGCGGATCACCAAGGACGGGGTTACCGTCGCCAAAGAGATCGAGCTCGCCGACAAGTTCGAGAACATGGGGGCGCAGATGGTGCGCGAGGTCGCCTCGAAGTGCAGCGACCAGGCCGGCGACGGCACCACGACGGCGACCCTGCTGGCGCAGGCCATCGTGCGCGAGGGGACGAGGGCGGTGGCTGCCGGGATGAACCCGATGGATCTGAAGCGCGGCATCGACACCGCCGTCGATGCGGTCGTCAAAGACATCGAGAAGCGCTCGAAAAAGGTGTCGACCAACGAGGAGATCGCGCAGGTCGGCACGATCTCGGCGAATGGCGCGCGCGAGGTCGGCGAAATGATCGCCGAAGCGATGCAAAAGGTCGGCAACGAGGGCGTGATCACGGTCGAGGAAGCGAAGAGCCTCGAAACCGAGCTTGACGTCGTCGAAGGCATGCAGTTCGACCGCGGCTATCTCTCGCCCTATTTCATTACCAATGCCGAGAAGATGGTGGCGGAGCTCGACGAGCCGTACATCCTCTTGAACGAGAAGAAATTGTCGGGTTTGCAGGCGATGCTGCCGCTGCTCGAATTGGTGGTCCAGTCGGGCAAACCCCTGCTGATCGTCGCCGAGGATGTCGAGGGCGAGGCGCTGGCCACCCTCGTCGTCAACAAGCTGCGCGGCGGGCTCAAGGTCGCGGCGGTCAAGGCGCCGGGCTTTGGCGACCGGCGCAAGGCGATGCTCGAGGACATGGCGATCCTGACCGGCGGCCAAGTGATCAGCGAAGACCTCGGCATCAAGCTCGAAAACATCACGCTCGACATGCTGGGCAAGGCCAAGCGGGTGCGGATCGAAAAGGAGAACACGACGATCATTGACGGTGCCGGCAAGAAGGACGACATCCAGGGACGCTGCACCCAGATCCGCCAGCAGATCGAGGAGACGACCTCGGATTACGACCGCGAGAAGCTGCAGGAGCGGCTGGCCAAGCTCGCCGGCGGCGTCGCGGTGATCCGGGTCGGCGGCGCCACCGAGGTCGAGGTCAAGGAAAAGAAGGACCGGGTCGACGATGCGATGCATGCGACTCGCGCCGCGGTCGAGGAGGGTGTCGTCGCCGGTGGCGGGGTAGCACTCCTCTATGCGATAAAAGCGCTCGACGATCTGCGCCCTGCAAACAACGATCAAAAGGTCGGTGTCGAAATCGTCAAGAAAGCGCTCCTCTACCCGGCGCGCCAGATCGCCGAGAACTCGGGCACCGACGGCTCGATCGTGGTCGGCAAACTCCTTGACAGCAAGGATACGAACTACGGCTACGACGCGCAAAAGGGCGAATTTACCGACATGATGCGAGCCGGCATCATCGACCCGACCAAGGTCGTGCGCCATGCGTTGCAGGATGCGGCCTCGATCGCCGGCCTGTTGATCACCACCGAGGCGATGGTGGCGGAAAGGCCGGAGCCAAAGACGCCGCCGGCGATGCCTCCGGGCGGCGGCATGGACTTCTGACGTCGCCCCGCGCGCCTATATGTGGCCGGCCGGTTCGGTGCCGAACCGGCCGGTTTCTTTCGCGCCGATCCCTCGAGCGCTCGGTGACCGCCACCGCGCGCTAGTGCTAGTGGCATGGAGCCAAATGGGTGACCGCCCGTTTCGTCCGCACGCGTCGTAATACAGCCCGAACCAACCCTTTACCATTTGTCCGCGCCGATCCCTGCCGAACCTAATGGTATAACCGTACCTTCATGCGGCGCGACGCCATCCTCTGCGTAGGTTCCTGACCTCTTTGCACAGCCGCAGAGGGTGAATATCGCCGTCGGTCGGATCGTTGCCGCCGGTACCGGTGCGCTTGGCGATCTCGCCTTCCTGCAACCTGTTGCGCCACGGCGCAAAACGGTCGGCGATGCGACCGTCGATCGCCTCGATCAATTGCTGCAACACCGATCTGCAATCGCCGACCACCGGGATATCGACGTTGCGCGCCGACATGCCGAGCTGTTCGGGGTCGATCTCGATGCGCGCGATCGTCGCGGCACGGTTGAAGCGCGGCGGTGCGGCATGGCCGATAACGTAGTTCATCCGGGCGCCGAGAATGACGATCAGATCGGCCTCGCGGAAAGCGGTCGAGCGCATCGACAAATAGGAATAGGGAAACGCCGCGGCCTTGCGGGGTCGTGCAAAACGGGATCCTCGGCGTAGGGACGGGCCTCGACGATCGGCCGGCCGAGATAGCTCCAGTCAACCTCGGCCTCGCCGATCTTGGCGTAGAGCACGTCCCCGGGGCAGGTCCAGACCGGGCCGGGCTTGCCGTTCAGCGCCTTCTGAAAGTTGACCTGCTGCGGGATGCGCTTCAGATTGTGCACGCGGTCGATCCGCTGATCGCGACGACCGGAAAGGAATCGACGAGCGCGTTGGCGAGGCCGGTGCCGAAATTGAGGGTGGCCGGCCCGCTCGCCGCCATCCGGGCCCCTGGGTCACCCGCGAATAGGCCTGCGCCATATAGGCAGCACCCTGCTCGTGGCGCGTGTCGATCAGCCGAATGCGGGCGTTGATGCAGGCGGTCTCGGCGCATCGGCCCGCCCATGATGAAAAACAGATCCTTGACGCCCTGCGCCTGCAGGCTCTTTGCCAGGATCTCGTACCCGGCCATCTCCGCCATTGCCGAGGCTCCTTTGCCGACTTCCGTCAGATCACGCCTTCACGCCGCAAGGCCTCGACATCGCCGGCGCTCATCCCGAGCCATTCGCCAAAGACCTCGGCCGCGTGCTGGCCGAGGAGCGGCGCCGGTTCGAGCTTGGGCGCTGCGCCGTCGAAACGGACCGGCCAGCTCGGCATCTTGAACGGCCCGGAGGGATGCTCCATGACCTGCAGGATGCCGCGCCGGGCGAAGCTCGGTTCGTCCAGCAGTTCCATCGTGTCGAGCACCGCGCCCGCCGGCACCCCGGCGGCGCCGATCAGGCGCATCGCGGTGTGCTTGTCGTGGCGGCGGGTGAAGGCCGCGACCAGCGCCTCGACCTCGTCGCCGCGCTCTCGGCGCGCCTCGATCGTCTCGTAATGCGGGTCGCCGATCAGCTCGGCGTGGCCGATCGCACGCAACAAGTTGTGCCAGTGGTCGGTCTGGCGGGCGAAGACATAGACCCAATCGTTCGCCCCGCCGGGTGCGCATGGGAAAAGACCGGCGGGCGGCGGCGCGCCGGTGATGCTGCGCGACCCGGTGCGGGCCGCCGGCTCGCCGGTCACCGCCTGCTGCTGAAAGGCGATGCGGATGTAATGCAGCATCGCGTCCTGCATCGCGACCTGCAAGCGACGGCCCTGCCCGGTCTGCTTGCGCTCGTAAAGCGCGCCCAGAATGCTGATCGCCATCAGCATGCCGGTGCCGGTGTCGGCCAATGACGGGCCGGGTTTGCAGGGCGGGCCGTCGGGCTCGCCGGTGATGCTCATCGTGCCGCCGCAGGCCTGCGCGATCATGTCGAAGGCGAGGTTGTGCTGGTACGGGCTGCCCTCTCCGAAGCCCTTGATCTGACAATAGATAATGCCCGGGTTGACGGCCCGGATCGGATCATAGCCGAGGCCCAGGCGCTCGATGGTGCCGGGCGCCATGTTCTCGATCATGACATCGGCGCGGCGCGCCATGTCCTCGACCAGTGCGCGGCCGCGCTCCGATTTCAAATCGATCGTGACCGATCTCTTGTTGGCGTTGAACTCGAGGAAATAATACGAGTCCGGGGTGCCCTCGGGCCCGACAAAGGCGGTGCGGCCGGGCTCGCCCCCCTTCGGGTTCTCGACCTTGACGACTTCAGCGCCAAGCCAGGCGAGCGCTTCCGTCGCACTCGGTCCGGCCTCGAACTGGGTCAGGTCAAGCACCCTGATCCCAGCAAGACACTTGAGCGGCGCCGCTGTTCCGTCCATCGTCCTGCCCTCCGCGACGACATCGATCCCGCACGATAGCGCACCGGCCGCGCCTGCGAAAATGTCGGATTCGCAAGCTGCGGCGCACCGCGCCGAAACCGGTTTGCAGAGCCCGACAAACGGGCTACTAGGCGTCAGGCTGGCAATCGGGGCGAGGGTGGCGATGGCGGCACGGGAAAAAATTCGCATCGGGATCCTGGGCGCCAGCGGTTATACCGGGGCCGAACTGTTACGATTGCTGCGCTATCACCCGAATGCCGAAATCCGAACGCTGACCGCCGATCGGCAAGCCGGAAAGCCGTTGGGGACGATCTTTCCGCAGTTCGCCGGCGAAGGTCTTCCCGATCTCGTCGCGATCCCCGCCGTCGATTGGTCGGCGCTCGATCTCGTCTTTTGCGGGCTGCCGCACGGCACGACGCAGGAGGTCGTCGCCGGGCTGCCCCCAGCTTTGAAGATTGTCGATCTTTCGGCTGATTTCCGCCTCGACCCCGAGACCTATGCCGAGTGGTACGGGCATGCGCACCGCGCGCCCGAATTGCAGCGAGAGGCCGTTTACGGCCTGACCGAACTGGCGCGCGAGGCGGTGCGGAGCGCCCGGCTCATCGCCACGCCGGGCTGCTACCCGACGGCGGCGCTGTTGCCGCTGTCGCCGTTGGTCGGTGCCGGCCTGATCGACCCCGACGACATCCTCATCGACGCCAAATCCGGGGTCAGCGGCGCCGGCCGTGCGGCGCGCGAGAGCAGCCTCTATTGCGAGGTCGCCGAAGGCATCCACGCCTACGGCGTCGCCGGTCACCGCCATGCGCCGGAGATCGAAGCGGGCCTTGCCAGAGCCGCCGCGCGCCGCGTCGTCGTCAGCTTCACCCCGCATCTGATGCCGATCAACCGCGGCATCCTCGAGACGATCTACGTCCGGCTCGCTAACGGCGCGACATTGGGCGATCTGCGCGCCGTGCTCGAACGGGCCTACCGCGGCGAGCCGTTCGTGCGCGTCCTGCCGGACGGCGCGCTGCCGGCGACGCGCCATGTGCGCGGCACCAATCTCTGCCTGATCGGGCTCAGCCGCGATCGGGTCGAGAACCGCGCGATCCTCATCTCGGCGATCGACAATCTGGTCAAGGGGGCCTCGGGGCAAGCGATCCAGAACATGAACGTGATGCTGGGCCTGCCCGAGACGACGGCCCTCGACCACCGAGCCCTCTTCCCGTGATCGCCGCCGGCGTCGCGCAGCGGAATACATGCGCGGGCGTGGCCGCGGCTGTCGCGACCATCGCGCTGTTGTCGCTCCCGGCGCCGGCTCGATCGGACGAAGCGGTCGCGCCGGCCGCTGGTTCTGCCGTCGCTCCGGTGCGGGTGTTCTCGGCTTCGCAGCGGGCCGAGAGCGAAGCCAACCGACAGGCTCTGCAATCGCTGCGGAACGCGCCGCCGGTGGAGCAGCCGCGGCATCGCCTGCCCGACGGCAGCCTGACCTCGGCACCTGGCCGGACGATGCTCGAGGCGCTGCCGTTGGCCGCCGAGCCCAATGCGGTCACGCGATGGTCGGGGCTCGGCTCCTCGTTTTCCAGTCGGAAGGGTTTCACCGGCATCCGTGCAGGCGACAACGTCACCGCGAATCATTACGAGCTCGAACCCCCCGACCAGGGATTGGCGGTCAACAACAATGTCGCCGCCGAAATCAACAATAACGTCACGCGCTTTTTCAACGCCACATCGGCGCGCCGCTGACCGGCCCGATCGCCAATTCGGCGTTCTTCGACACCGGCGGCTTCAACCTGAGCGACCCGCAAGTCTTCTTCGATCCGACGGGGCCACCGTCGATGCGGCCACCGGCTTCTTCTATGCCGCGAACGAAATGATCCCGGATCCGAAGGAGTTCACCCCCGGCCATAGCGGTAGCGACTTTGCCAATTGGGGGACCTTCATAACCCAGTTGCATTGAAGAGGCGGCCGCAGCCGGGCTTCCGGTCAAGCCTCGGCGCGAACCTTGACATAGGAGCCGGGAGCGTCCTCGATCGGCGTTAGCTTGCCGTCGCCCGGCCGGCGGGCCGGCACCTCGCCGCCGCCGAATTTGGCAATCCAGCGTTGCCATGACGGCCACCAGGAACCGGGCTGCTGGACCGCACCGGCCAACCACGCTTCGGCCGAGGGCGGGTTCGCCTGGTTTTCCCAATGTCCGTATTTGCTGCCGGGCGGGTTGACGACGCCGGCGACGTGACCCGAAGCGGACAAGACGAACTTGACCGGTCCCTTGTAAAGCTGCGTCGCGGCATAGGTCGACCGCCAAGGTGCTATGTGATCCTCGCGGGTCGATAAGAGGAAAGAGGGGGTCCGGATCTTGCCGAGATCGATCGGCACGCCGTCGAGGCTGATGCCGCCCGGCCTCACCAGCAGATTTTCCTGATACATCTGGCGCAGATAAAAGCTGTGCATCGCCGCCGGCATGCGTGTCGAATTGGAGTTCCAGTAAAGGAGGTCGAACGGAAACGGCGACTTGCCCAACAGGTAGTTGTTGACCACGAAAGACCAGATCAGGTCATTCGCGCGCAGCATGTTGAAGGTCGTCGCCATGTCGCGGCCTTCGAGATAACCCTTGTCTTTCATCCGCTCTTCGAGCGCCGAAAGCTGCTCTTCGTCGATAAAGACCGAGAGTTCCCCGGCCTCCGCGAAGTCGACCATGGTGACAAAATAGGTGGCACTCTTGATCCGCCGGTCGTGCTTTGCCGCCATATAGGCGAGGGTCGCTGCGAGCAGGGTACCGCCGAGGCAATAGCCGATGACGTTCGCCTCGCGTTCGCCGGTAGCCGCGGCCATCGCATCGAGTGCGGCGAGCGGTCCTTCGAGCATGTAATCGGCAAAGGTCTTGGCGGCGAGGCGCCCGTCGGGATTGACCCACGAAATCACGAAGACGGTATGGCCTTGCGCCGCCGCCCAGCGGACGAACGAATTCTCCGGGCGCAGATCGAGAATGTAAAATTTGTTGATCCACGGCGGGATGATCAGCAGCGGCCGGCGTTTGACCGTCGCCGTCGACGGCGCGTATTGGATCAGCTGCAAGAGATCGTTCTGATAGACGATCTTGCCCGGCGTCGCGGCAATGTTCTCGCCGAGGCGGAAAGCCGTCAAATCGGTCATCCCGATCGCCAGCCGGCCGTTGCCGCGGTCGAGGTCATCGAGCAGGTTCTTCAGCCCGTTCAACAGGTTTTGGCCGCGGCTCTCGATCGTCGCCCGCAATGCCTCCGGGTTGGTCAACAGAAAATTCGAAGGTGCGAGCGCGTCGACGAACTGGCGCGTATAGAAGTCGATCTTGCGCGCGCTGTGCTCGTCGATGCCGTCGACATCGCGCACCGTCCGTTGCAACCAGCGCGCCGTCAGCAGATAGCTCTGCTTGATGAAGTCGAAGAGCGTATTGTCGTCCCAGGCTGCATCGCGGAACCGCCGGTCGCCGGCCGGCGGCTCGATCATCGGCTCGGCGCGGCCGCCCAGGAAGCGCTGCACGGTGCGCTGCCACAAGCCCATATAGTCGTTCCACAATGAGACTTGCGCCTGGACGAGATGCGCCGGGTCGGCCATCATCCGCGCCGTCATCTCGAAAAAAGCGGCGGCAATCGACGCCGAGTTGGCCAGGCCGATCCCGTCCGACATCCCTTGCCGCTTGAGGAAATCGGCGACGAGGTGCTCGCTGTTCCTCGCGACTTCGGCGAGCTGCCGCGACAATTCGGCGGCATCGAGAAAAGCCGTTCCAGCCGTACCCTTGCCGGATGACGCATCGGCCGCCCCGCTGGATTTGCTGCGCATCGCATCGTTCATCGTGATTTCCGGGTCGCCAGCGCTCAGAATATAATGACGCTTGCGCGGGGATCTAATACACCCCCGGCGATTACGGTGTCGGGAAAGCGGTCATGGCGAACGGTGCGACCCCTTCGGCCCGTGGCGGCGGCGCGGGCACAACCCGCCTTGGCCCGGCTGGGCTGGCGCTGCTCGTCGTCCTCGGCGCCTGCAGCCCGGTCGCGGCCTGGCGCAACTTGACCGGCGCCAGCAGCCACGACCCAAATCCGGCGACGACGCCGAACAGCAAGAATCTGGCGGCCGGGGAGGCTTCTCCTTATCCGAACCTCGCGACCGTGCCGCCGCCTCCGACCCGGGAGCTGACCGAGGCCGAGCTGCAGCACCTGACCCAGAGCCTGGTCGCCGACCGGACCAACGCCAAATACACCGATCAAGTGCTGCGCGGCGGTTCTGCAGCGGTCGTGCCGCCGCCCGTCCAACCGGCGCCGGCGGCCGGCGCCGCCGCCACCGGGGTCACCTTGGCGGCCTCGCCACCGGTGCCGGCGACGCCGATGCCGGCGGCGAAGGCGCCGCCGCCGATCGTCCAAGCGGCCGTCGCCAGCGCCAACCAGGCCGCGGGCCCGGCATCGCCGGCGGCTGCACCCGAAGCGAGCGCAACGGCGAGCAAGCCCGCCACGACAGATACTGCGGGCAATGCCCTGAACGGGATGGCAAGCGGCCTGCGCAAACCGGGCCAGCCGCCCGCACCGGGCCCGATGGAATTGAGGCTCGTCCCGCCGCAAATCTCGGAGACGCCGCAGCCCGAGCCGCCCGCCCCGCCGCCCCCGCCGGCGCGTCTTGCCGCGCTGCCGGCGGCGAACGGCAGCGCTGCGCCGCCGCCCCCGCCCGCACCGCCGCCGCCGTCGGTCGGCGTCCCCTTGCAACCACCGCCGCCGGCGGCCATTCCATCGCCGGCGCCGGCCCGCACGGCGATGACGACGCCGACCGGCGAGATCAAAGGGGCGCCGGCGGCGACGGCCGCGCCGGTGGCCGAGATCACCTTCGCCGCCGGCTCGAAGAGCCTGAGCGACAGCGACATGGCAGCCTTGAAGAAGGCCGCGGCACTTTACCAGGAACACCCGGGCAAGCTGCGCGTCGTCGGTTATGTGTGGGTCGTCGGCGCCGCCGACCCGCTGGCCACCTTCGGCACCGCCCTCGACCAGGCGCATGCGGTTGCCGCCGCGCTCGCCAAGACCGGCATCCCGGCCGCCAAGATCGCCGCCGAGGCAACGCCGGCGAAGGCCGCGGCGGCGGCTGATCATGTCGAGGTGCTGCTCGAGCATTGAGCGCTGCCGGCCAAACCGTTGCGGAAAACGGTCGAAACGATGCAACCGAGCCCGCCTCCGTGAGCCCGCCCCTGAAGATCGCCGTCGCCGGCCTCGGCACGGTCGGCGCCGGGATTTTGCGCCTGCTGGATCGCCAAGCCGAGCTGTTGGCGCAGCGCGGCGGGCGGCGAATCATCGTCGCCGCCGTTTCGGCCCGCGACCGGCGCCGCGACCGGGGCATCGAGCTGTCCGCCGTGCGCTGGTACGAGGACGCGGCGGCGATGGCCGCCGATCCCGAAATCGAGGTCGTCGTCGAATTGATCGGCGGGGCCGACGGGATTGCCCGGCGGGTGGTCGAGACCGCGCTCGACCATGGCAAGCACGTCGTTACCGCGAACAAGGCGCTGATCGCTCAGCACGGGACGGCGCTCGCCGCCCGCGCCGAGGAAAAGCGCTTGGCGCTTTCCTTCGAGGCCTCTGTCGCCGGCGGGATCCCAATCATCAAGGCGCTGCGCGAGGGTCTCGCCGGGAACCGGCTCGAACGCGTCTATGGCATCCTGAACGGCACCTCGAACTATATCCTGTCGACGATGCGCGAAAGCGGACGCGAATTTGGCGAGGTCCTGGCCGAGGCGCAAACGCTCGGCTATGCCGAATCCGATCCAAGTTTCGACATCGACGGCGTCGACGCGGCGCACAAGCTGGCGATTCTGGCCAGCCTCGGGTTCGGCCGGCCGATCGACTGCGCGGCGGTCTATGCCGAGGGCATCCGGCACGTCACCAGGCTCGATATCGATTTTGCCGAAGAGCTCGGCTATCGCATCAAGCTCTTGGGCATCGCCCGGCTCACCGACGGCGGTCTGGAACAGCGGGTTCATCCCTGCATGGTGCCGCGAACGACCCCGATCGCGGCGGTCGAGGGGGTCGACAATGCGGTCGTCGCCGAGGGCGACATCGTCGGCCGGGTGGTCTTGCAAGGTCGCGGCGCCGGCGCCGGACCGACCGCCTCGGCGGTTGCCGCCGATCTCGTCGACATCGCCGCCGGCCGGCGGGCGGCCCCGTTCGGCATCCCGACCGCCGATTTGCGCACGATCGCCGAGATCCCGATCGAGCGGCACCAGGGGGCCTATTACATCCGCCTGATGGTGGTCGATCGGCCCGGGGTCATCGCCGATGTCGCCGCGGCGCTGCGCGACGAGCAGGTGTCGATGGCCTCGATGATCCAGCGCGGTCGGGCGCCCGGCGAAGCGGTGCCGGTGGTGCTGACGACGCACGTCACGGTCGAAGCCGCGATGCGTCGGGCGCTCGAAAAGATCGCGGCGCTCGACACCGTGCTCGAGCCGCCGCGAATGATCCGTATCGAGGATTTCTGACCCTCGCCGTCGAACTCGTCCCGATTGCGGCGGCGGCGCCGGATTGACGGCGCCGGACCCGGCGCTTAGCCTTTCTTCGCCGGCCGATCGCCGGCCGCCGGCCGGCCGTCGCCAAAGGGCGAGCCGCGCCCGCAGGGTCGTCGAGCCGAAGTGAGCTCGGCGGCGCCAGAATGCTCGGGCGACGGGTCTGCTGATCGATACCAGGAGGAAAGCCGTGACCGAGACATCGAAGATGGATCGCAACCTCGCATTGGAGGCCGTCCGGGTGACCGAGGCGGCGGCCCTCTCGGCCTCGCGGCTGATGGGGCGGGGCGACGAAAAGGCGGCCGACCAGGCCGCGGTCGACGCGATGCGCGCGGCGCTCAATTCGCTCGCCATCGACGGCACGGTCGTGATCGGCGAAGGCGAGCGCGACGAGGCGCCGATGCTCTACATCGGCGAGAAGGTCGGCACCGGAAACGGCCCGCCGATCGACATCGCCCTCGACCCGCTCGAAGGGACGACGATCACCGCCAAGGGCGGCGCCAATGCGCTGGCGGTGATCGCGATGGCCGATGCCGGCGGTTTTCTCAACGCGCCCGACGTCTATATGGACAAGATCGCGGTCGGCGGGGGGCTGCCCGACGATCTCGTCGATCTCGACGAAGAGCCGGCGGCGAACCTGCGCAACCTGGCCAAGGCCAAAAACGCCGAGGTCGGCGACCTCGTCGTCTGCGTCCTCGATCGGCCGCGCCACGCCGATCTGATCGCCAAGCTGCGCGCCGCCGGCGCCCGCATCGCCCTGATCTCGGATGGCGATGTCAGCGGCGTGATCGCGACCTCCGACCCCGAGACCGGGATCGACATGTATGTCGGTTCGGGCGGCGCGCCCGAAGGCGTCCTGGCCGCCGCGGCGCTGCGCTGCATCGGCGGCCAAATGCAGGGACGACTGTTGTTTCGCAACGACGCCGAGCGCGGCCGGGCGCAGCGCGTCGGCATCACCGATCTCGACCGCAAATACAACCTCCTCGACCTCGCCTCGGGCGACGTCATGTTCGCCGCCACCGGGGTCACCAACGGCACGATGCTGAAAGGCGTGCGCCGGACGCCGACCGGCGCCTTTACCCATTCGGTGGTGATGCGCTCGAAGACCGGCACCGTGCGCTATATCGAGGCCCATCACGATTTCACCCGCAAGCAAAGCTTCGCGCCGTTCGCCCGCTGACCGGCGCCGCGCCGATTTGCCGGCGGCCGCACCGCGGCCGCGCCGCCGCGTCGACGGAACCTGACGGCATTCCGGCGCTTGCGCTCCGCTCCTGGACCGGGATCGGAGCCGGCGCGACGATCGGCCGGCGGATCTTGAGCTCGGGCGCGGAAATGGATGGCGCGGCGCGTGTCGCATCGATCGCAGGGGCAGCTTCGGCCGAGTTTCTCGGCGTCGAGCGCTCGGCCTGCGGACGACGTTGGCGGTTGCGGGCGGCCGATGGCCGCGACGGCGAGGCGATCGCCACCCGGCTGGGTTTGCCCGAGATTGTCGGACGCCTGATCGCCCAGCGCGATATCGGCCTCGACCATGCTGCGGCATTTCTCGCGCCGCGCCTGCGCGACGGGCTGCCCGACCCGTCCGATCTGCGCGACATGGACGCCGCCGCGGCGCGTCTCGCCCGCGCCGTGCTCGGCGGCGAGACGATCGCGGTGTTTGGCGATTACGATGTCGACGGCGCGACCTCGGCCGCCTTGCTGTCGCGGTTTTTCGCTGCGGTCGGAGCCTCGAGCCGGGTCTATGTGCCCGATCGGCTGCGCGAGGGCTACGGGCCAAACCTGCCGGCCCTCTTGCGCCTGCGCGAGGAAGGGGCCAGCGTCGTCGTCACCGTCGATTGCGGCACCAATGCGCATCGACCGCTCGCCGCGGCGGCCGATGCCGGGCTCGAAGTGATCATCGTCGACCATCACGCCGCCGAGCCGCCGCTGCCGCGCGCGGCGGCGGTCGTCAACCCGAACCGCCTCGACGAGGTGAGCCCGCACGGCTCTCTCGCCGCAGTCGGGGTCGCCTTCCTGTTGGTCGTCGCCGTCAACCGGGCGCTGCGCCAGGCCGGCTGGTACCTGGGTGGCCGCGCCGAGCCGGATCTCTTGCGTTGGCTCGATCTCGTGGCGCTCGGAACGGTGTGTGACGTGGTCCCGCTGCGCGGCCTTAACCGAGCCTTTGTGGCCCAGGGCCTCAGAGTGGCGCGGCAAGGCGCCAACCCCGGAATTGCGGCGCTGGCGGCGGTGGCGGGCGTCACTGAACCGATCGACGCGTACCATTTCGGCTTTGTGATCGGACCGCGGGTCAATGCCGGCGGTCGGGTCGGCGCCGGCTCCACCGAATTTGATCCCGCAATCGGCGCCCGCCTGCTGGCGACCGACGACGCGACGCTCGCCGTCCTGTTGGCGCATCGCCTCGACGGCTTGAACGCCGAGCGGCGCGCCATCGAGGCGCGCGTCTTGAGCGCGGCGATCGGCGTCGTCGAAGCTGCGGCGCAGTCCGACACGCTGGTCTTCGCCGCTGGCGAAGACTGGCATCCCGGCGTCATCGGCATCGTCGCCGCGCGGCTGAAGGAACGCTATCAGCGACCGGCTTGCGTCGTTTCGCTCAGCGGCGGATTGGGCCGCGGCTCGGCCCGCTCTGTTCCCGGCCTGGCACTCGGGCCGGCGGTGATCGCCGCACGCCAGGCCGGGCTGCTGCTTGACGGCGGCGGTCACGCGATGGCCGCGGGGTTCACCGCGGCGGCCGACAAGCTCGATGCGCTGCGGGCGTTCCTCGCCGATCGGCTCGGCGACGAGCTCGGCGGCGAGGCGCTGGTTCCCGAGCTGCGCGTCGACGGGGCATTGTCGCTCGCCGCGGCGCAAGTCGCGCTGATCGGCCAGATCGAGCGGCTCGCTCCGTTCGGCGCCGCCAATCCCGAGCCGAGCTTTGTCTTTCCGGCGTTGCGCGTGGTCCGTGCCGAGGCGGTCGGCAATGGCCATCTGCGCTGCCGCCTGGCCGACCCGCTCGACGGCCGACAGCTCGCCGCGATTGCCTTCCGGGCGGCGGCAACGCCGCTTGCCCGCTTCCTCGGCGAAACCCGCGGGGCGGCGGTTCACCTCGCCGGCCATCTGCGCCGCGACCCCCGGCGCGGCAGCGATGCCGTGCAACTCGCGATCGCCGACGCCGCACCCGCCTCGAGCTGAACCTGTCAATGCGAAGCGCCGGCCGCGCCCGGCACGCTCGCTTCGGGCGGGAGCCGAGGCTATGCTGGGGGCCGGGATTGCGGCCTGCTCCTGACCGGCGAATGGTTATCGGCGTCGAGCCGGAACACCGCCGGGCGAGGCGAGCAACAGGGAGAAATCCATGAGACTTGCGGGCAAAGTCGCCATCATCTCGGGCGCTGCCTCCGGCATGGGGGCGGCGACGGCGCGCATGTTCGCGCGCGAGGGCGCCAGGGTAGTGATCGCCGACGTGCTGGAGCGCGAAGGCCGCCAGGTAGCCGACGTGATCGGCGCTTCGGCGCGCTTCGAACCGCTCGATGTCACCAAGGAGGAGGGTTGGGCCGCCGTCGTCGCCGCCACCACGCGGCACTTCGGCAAGCTCGATGTGCTAGCAGCCTGTCGGACTTAGCCAAAAATTCGAATTTTTTGATATATAGTTTCTCATCAAACTCCTCATGCGGAATATTCTTACGTAGTTCGCCATCTCAGCGTAAGAATGTTGCGTCCAACGCTTAAGTCCGACAGGCTGCTAGTCAACAATGCCGGCATCTCGGGCAGCGCCGTACAGGATTTTTACAGCACCGAAGCTTGGCATCGGATCATGGCGGTCAACGCGACCGGTGTATTCTTTGGCATCAAACACGCCATCCCAGCCATGATCGCCAGTGGCGGCGGGTCGATCGTCAATCTGTCGTCGATTGCCGGCATCATCGGCAGCGAGCACGTCCATATGGCCTACAACGCCTCGAAGGCGGCGGTGCGGGTGATGACCAAATCGGTCGCGGTACAGCACGCGAAAGACAAGATCCGCGCCAACTCTGTTCATCCCGGGGTCATGCCGCCGATGCGCGCATCCGGTCGCACCGCCGATCCCGCGGTGCGGGCCAAGCGCATGCAGGTCATACCGATGCGCCGGCCGGGAGAGGTCGACGAGGTGGCATACGCCATATTGTTCCTGGCTTCCGATGAGTCGTCCTACATCACAGGTTCGGAAATCCACGTGGACGGCGGCGCTCTCGCGATATAGGCGCGCCTCGGCCTCGGCCCCCCGACCGCGCGGCGCTCAAGTGTGGGCGGCCCGTTCGTCTATTTCGGCGCTCCGATAGGATTGATCCTAGTTGTTCGTCGGTCGAGGCCGCAGCGGTTCCCCTAGCAGCCTGTCGGACTTAACGATTTCGCGCAATTATCGGTAACATCATGCCGACAACTCGCATGGTTTATTGCTTGTTACAGCCGTCACGAGACATAAAATCCCAAAATTGGCGGATTTTTGGCTAAGTCCGACAGGCTGCTAGCGGAGCTTCGAGAGCTCATCGATCGCCCTGGCGAACGTCCAAGGCATCGGGTTGGACGGTTGCTCAGATCCGGCCGAGTCGTCCTGCCGCAAATAACCGAAGCCAAATGGCGGTTAGGGCACCCGTCGTATGTCCGACGGCATCAGCGCTATCAAAGGGTTCGGCTATCAGGCGGTCGTCATCCTGAGCCGCCCGTTCGATCACTTTGACCGGCATGGTGCTGCAGCGCTGGCGCGACCGGAGGGGATCGACGACCTCGATTTGATCTGGGAGGCGGACGGCACGGAGCATCGCCGTTATGATGAGATCAAGAAGCCGGCGGAGGACAACGCAGGATGATCTGTTGTCCGCCGCGGACCGCCTCTGGGAGTGAAGCATGAACAAGCAGTTGCTGAACCGGCGTGAGTTCAATGGACTTTGCGCGGCGCTTGGCTCGTCGACCTTTTCGCTGGGCACAACGATTGTGGCGCTATCGAGTGCATCGGCTCGTGCTGCGACCCCTATGGTAAAGTTTCACGATGGAACAATTGTCCCGGCGCTCGGCCAGGGCGCGGCAGAGCTCGGGCAGGGGAGACATCCGGAAGCCGCTGAGGAAGCAGCGCTGCGCACCGGCCTTTCGCTCGGGATGACGTTGATCGACACGGCGGAGGTGTACGGCGACGGCCGATCCGAGAGATTGATCGGCCGCGTGATTGCCGGTCAGCGCGACCGCGTTTTCCTGGTCTCCAAAGTGTGGCCCAATCACGTGATCGGAAACGGCATCGCGCGGGCTTGCGACGCGAGCCTCGGCCGCCTCGGCACCGATCATCTCGATCTCTACCTGCTGCACTGGCCAAGTCGGTACGCCGAGCTCTCCAGCATTGTGGCGGCGTTCGAAAGTCTGCGAGCGGCGGGGAAGATTCGCGCCTGGGGGGTGTCCAACTTCAAGGTCGGTGACATGGAAGACCTCTTCCGTGTTTCACACGGCGATCACTGCGCGACCAATCAGGTCCTTTATAACCTCGGCAATCGCGGCATCGAGCATGAGCTGCTGCCATGGTGCGAGCAGCACGGCATGCCGGTGATGGCCTATTCACCGCTCGGCGGCCCCGGCGCTCGCCTGCTGCGTGATCCCACGCTTGCACGTATCGGCGCTGCACATGCCTGCTCGGCAGCCGCTGTCGCGCTGGCCTGGACCATCCGCAATGGTAATGTCATTGCGATTCCCGAATCCGGCTCGGCCGAACATGCACGGGAGAACGCCGCAGCGCTCTCACTTACGCTGACACCGGACGAACTTCATGCACTGGATGCAGCGCATCCACCGCCCGACCGCTAGAAAGCACTATGATCAAGGCTACCGACTTCGCAACCGCGCAATCGCACACAGAAACGGCGCGTTTCTATCATGCACAATTGTGCAATTCCCATTCGACGGCAAGTTCAGGTTCGATTGAGCTTGGATTTCTTCCAGCGCCTGACGGATCGGAATGCCGCGCGCATTTACGCCTGGCCTACCGCGGGTTTGATACCGCCGAAGTCCCAAAACGCTTCGGTTCGTCCTGCCGTCGATGCCTATGGAGTTCACTTCATGGCCGCTTTCAGCGCGCTCTAGCTCTAGCCGTTGCCGACGAGTTCGCAGCGCTGCAATGCTCCCTGCGAACCGAGGCGGCCGTGTCTGTCACGGGACGCTCCGATGTAAGAGGGATGTTAGCCGGTTTGTCCTACTTGATCGGCGGCACCGGGCGCTTGGCCTCGCCAGGCTCCATCACGAAGGTGTAGTCGAGCGTGTACCAGGGCGGCCTGACATCAGGCGACGCGGACTCGCTGTCGTCGTGGCGACGGTAATTTCCCATGAGCTTGCGCGTGACTCCGAACACGACGTCGTTTTCGATGTACGGGTCGTCAGGGACAAAGACCTGCGTGATCAGCGTCTTGTAGCCGGGCTTATAGCCCATCACGTGCAGGTGCGCCGGCCGATAGGGCTCCCGAAGCTGCGCACGCAGCAGATCGCCGACGGGGCCGTGGGTCGGTACGGGGTAGCCGGCGGGCTTCACGGAGCGGAAATGAAAGACGCCGTCCTCTCGCGTGCGCAAGCGCCCGCGCAGGTTCATTTCGGCCTGGTTGGGATCCTGGTTCTCGTAGAGGCCGACCGGCGAGGAGTGCCAGACATCGACTTCCACCGCCGGAATCGGCCGATCTTGTGGGTCGCGGATGTGTCCGGTCACGAAGAGCGCCGGGCCGGGGGTGGGCGAACGCACAATGCTAGCCCCGTCTGGCGTGAAAGGCGCGTTGTCGCGCCAGAACGGACCGAGCAGCGCCGCGGCCGTTTGCGGCGCACCATGCGCGCCATTGTTGAGCAGGCAGACGAGGGTCGAAAATCCTAGTGCATCGGCAAACAGGACGCCTTCGTTGTGGGCGTCGTTTGTCGCCTTGCCGATTCGGTTGAGGAAGTCGACTGCGACGTCGTACTCCGCCTCGGTTAGCTGCACCTCGCGTGCAAAAGCATGAAGGTGGCGGACAAAGCTCTCTGTGACCTCGCGAAGCCGCGCGTTCGGGGTGCGCGACATGGCACGAAGCACGACATCCGTTACGCTGTCGACGTCCTCGACGACTCCAGATCCGCTGTGCTGAGACGAGCGGCTGGTCTGGTCTATTCCGTGGTTCATGGCTGCCTCCTCTGGACCGATGATCGCAAGTTGCAACACGATTCGTCACGACCTGAATCATGAAAAACGAATTTGGGGGTAGGCTCCGCCGCCGGTCGACGGTGACCCGGCGCCGGGGTGGACGGGGCCAGCATCGGAGACGACGATGACGACCGTAAACCCCATTTCCGCTCGACAGTGCGCACCTTGGAACAAGGAACGCCTGATCGGCCAGAAGCGTCCGCTGAAGCCGAAGGATGTGTGGACCATTCGCGTTCGGCTTCCAAATAATCAAAAATTATCTAGGGAGATTTACGCCATCTACCATGGCGGATTTATCGAGGCGATGCTCGCACACCTGGACAAACGGTTCTCTTATTCCTTTGTCACCGCCATGCCCGACGCCGACGATCTGGTATAATTTTTGATTGGGCGGTCGAAGATGACACAGCAATGCGACCGGGGACTTGATGACCGTTGCCGCGACCAGGACGGTCAGATTCGACAGAAGAACGGCAACACGCGCGTCGATACCCTGCGGGAGACCTACGGCGGCGACTTTGCCCAGGGATGCCGGGGGGACATGCATCTGCGAACGTTGCTCGACCGGACGGGAGTGCCGTCCCTGAGCCAATACCTGCGCCGTCGCAGGTAGCACCATCCCCTCGAACGCGATGTTGGGCGGCTGCCCGCCGCCCGACGTTCGACGCTGATTGCCATAATCCCTTGCAGGTCAGTCCTTTAAGGGATCGGGATGATCGCTTCCCAGAGGTTCCCACTCAAGTTAGTGGTTGGTGACCCGCTCCGCCCCCATCGGTCGGGCGGTCCCGAAAGAAGGTTCCTTTGACGACGGGGGCCCACCAGGAGATTGGCCCGCCGCTCTTCGCGCCGTGGATCGCACGCGCATCATTCCCCGCAAGCTGGGCCGGCATGCTCTACGCTGATTTTTATAGCTTCTGGTGCGAGAGTACCGCTAGCTTCTTGCCGACCATATTGTTGCCCGTCGGTATTCGTAAAAAAATGGTAGAGGGTGAAACTATCATAGCTCGGATATAAATCCTTCGGTCCGAGTTTATAGTTTAGCGGCCCGTCCCAAGAAGCACTCACTGTGCACGGATATTTTTTTATATCCACATCGAGCCGAACGTTGCTACCTCCCCACGTATAGGGAAGGCCTGTGTACTGCTCAAGATCATAGAAACTAAGGTAAACTTGATATCCAGCAAAATTTATGCGGCGTAACCCCCAAGACTCTGGATAGATAGCTTCTAATTTTCCATAAGTAAATTCATTGCCATTAATCGTGATCACGGCTTTCGTTATGGGATTGTCGTCGTCCCCAGCGTTTTCGATGCAGGAGTATACGGCACCACAACTCTGGCCTTTGGTGCTGTCGAATATGTAGACGAGCGAGAAGGGATATCCGGCAAGATTGGCACCGGCACCGACAAACACGCCGGTCGTATCGGTGCCGGAACTTACGGTGCCGGTGATAGCTACGGTGATCTTTGCGGCATGTGCCGGTTGGGACACGCACAGTGTGGCGGCCGGCACCGACATCAGGGATGCTATCGCGACCTTGGCGAGCCTCGCTCGCCGAATAAGACCCTGAGAGGTATGGTGAAATGTCGCCCGGAGCGCGGTCGGATTGCTTAAGCTGAACCTGCGCACGGGCATCTCCCTGTTAATTTGTTGCGGACATGTCGTCGGCTGCCTAGCGGGTTGAGAATTCTCGACCTGGTCGCCCGATACAGTACCAAGCCTCAGATATTCGCTCCAGCCCCGTCTCTTGGGTATCTTGCCCGGGGCCCCGCTGTCTCCAGCGGATCGATCGTCCGCCGAATAAGCTGCGCGAGGGCGTGGCTCTCGGCACCTGCGGGCGGTCCAGCTGTTGCTCGGCCACACGAAGTTGGACTATCTCCCGCACCGGACTATGTCCCGTTCAACCAGGAGAGGAGCATCGCACGGTTTGTTGATGCTTCAAGCACGGGACATAGCCTTGTCGGGCGCTGCTCGCCCACGAGGAGAACGCCATGCAGCGAACCTATGAAGGCGCCAGAGCGCTCGTCAATCGTGCTGCCGGCCCGCTGGCGAGGCATATTGATCCCTTTATCACGTCGTTGATCGAACAGCAGTACCAGCCGAGTGTCATTTACATCAAGGCTCGGCACGGGTTGGCCTTCGACCGCTGGCTTACAAAGCGCCGAATCGTGTTGGCTGATCTTTGTGAAGCACAGATTGTCCAGTATCAGAACCGCACTCGACGTCGACACCAACGCATTCGTGCCGAGACGCAGCGCATCGAGTGGAAGGCGTTGACGCAACTGCTACAGTTCTTGCGGGTTAGGGGTATTTGTCCCGAAGCCGACGTTGCGACGACTGCGGCTGAGGATCTAGCAGCTCAGTTCGGACAACATCTTCAAGATCAGCAAGGACTCGCAGCCGCAACGATCGAGCGCTACCGCGGCGTCGCCCAGCAGTTTCTCCACCATTGTTTCGGGCGCGGCGCGGTGGATCGACACTTGCTACGCGCCGGCGATGCAATTGCGTTCATAAAGAGTGAGGGGCGCCGCCTAAGGCCGCCGGCGCTCAAGTGCGTCGTGAACGCCCTGCGCTCGTTTCTGCGCTACGCGCAGTTCCGAGGCGAAGCGCCAGCTGTGCTCGCCGCCGCGGTGCCGACCGTGTCGGCGTGGAGCACGACGCCTGCCTTGCCCAAGGCGGTATCGCCGGAGCATGCGCAGCGCGCTATCGACAGCTGCGATCTCGATACCGGTGTCGGATTACGCGATCGCGCCGTGCTGCTGCTTCTGGCACGTCTGGGCCTTCGCGCTCACGAGATCATCGGGCTGGAACTCAGCGATCTCGACTGGCGTCGAGGCCATCTACGTGTGCGGGGTAAGGGAGGCCGTGAACAGCTCTTGCCGCTGCCTACCGAGGTAGGCGCAGCCATCGCCGCCTATCTGCAGCACGGACGTCCCGCGACTCACGATCGGCATGTGTTCTTGCGATCTCAGGCTCCGATCCGGGGTCTGACGGCAGGCTCAGACGCGATTGGGACGATCGTGCGCCGCGCGCTCGGGCGAGCCGGGGTCGATGCACCGCACCGCGGCTCCCACCAGTTCCGGCACGCTTTGGCAGTTCGCATGCTGCGGCATGGGGCTTCGTTGAAGGAGATCGGGGAAGTCCTTCGGCATCAAAGTCCGCAGACTACCTCGATCTATGCTCGGGTTGACATCGACGCATTGCGGTCGCTCGCCCTGCCGTGGCCGGGAGGTGGGCGATGAACACCATGCGCGATGCTCTGCAGGAGTATCTCACCCTACGCCGAAGTCTCGGTTTCAAACTGCAGGACGCGGCGCGCGTGCTCGCCCGGTTTGTCGCGTTCATGGAAGATCGCCAAGCACTGCATATCACGACAAAGCTTGCTCTCGAATGGGTACAGCAGGCCCAGACGGTCCTGCCGGCCGAGCGCGCGCGGCGACTGGGCTTCATACGTGGATTTGCTCGCCATCGCAGCGCGACCGATCCGCTTACCGAGGTGCCGCCGAGAGAACTCTGTCCGTACCGATCGACCCGCGCCCGGCCCTATCTCTACAGCGAGGAGGAGGTGAAAGATTTACTGGCAGCCGCGCTGTGCCTGCCAACGGCATGGCCGTCGACACCGTTGCGGCCCTGGGTCTTTCATTGCCTACTTGGTTTGCTCAGCGTTACAGGCCTGCGTATAAGCGAAGCGCTCGATCTGAAGCTTGAAGATGTCGATCTAACTCAGGGCCTGCTCACCATTCGGTCAGCCAAGTTCGGGCGTTCCCGGCTCGTACCCCTGCATCCCACCACACGCACGGTACTCGACGATTATCTGCAGCGGCGGCAACAGTTCCTTGGTCTACGACGTTCGGATTTCGTGTTCATTTCCAACCGTGGAACCCGACTCGATGGTGGGCGCGTTCGGCGAGCCTTCTACACGCTTTCGCGGCAATCGGGCCTGCGGGCGCTCGGGAGTCGCAACGGCCCCCGGCTGCACGATTTCCGACACCGCTTTGCCGTTCAGGCACTCACCCGCTGGTACAGAGTTGGGTGAGGATCCAGCACGGCGACTGCCAGTCCTCTCGACCTATCTCGGGCACGTCTATGTCGCCGGTACTTATTGGTATCTGAGTAACTCCCCGGAACTGATGGTACAGGCGATGAGGCGGCTCGATCGGCGATGGGAGAGCCGTGATGATGAGCACACCAACTTTCCCCTTGATGCTGGAGCGTTTCTTCACGCAGCGCTTGATGCAGCAGCGGCAGGCCAGCGCTCATACGATTGCGTCGTACCGCGACACGTTTCGGCTGCTGTTGAAGTTTATGCAGAAGCGTCTTCGCAAGGCGCCCTGCGCACTCTCGCTCGAAGACGTCGACGCGCCCGTCGTGATCGATTTCCTCGACGAGCTCGAGAAGGTTCGCAAGGTCGTGCCGAGAACCCGCAACCTGCGCCTGACCGCCATCCATTCGTTCTTCCGCTACGTGGCGTTCGAAGCCCCTGCGCACGCAGCGCAGATCCAGCGCGTCCTAGCCATCCCGCCCAACCGATTCGCCCGGAAATTGGTGCCGTTCCTGAACCGCGCCGAAGTCGATGCGCTGCTCGCGACACCCGATCAGCGGACCTGGTCAGGACGGCGCGATCATGCGCTCATCCTGCTCGCCGTGCAGACCGGACTACGGTTGTCGGAGCTGACGGGTCTTCGCCGCCACGATCTGCACCTGGAAACCGGTGCCCACGTGCGCGTGATGGGTAAGGGACGCAAAGAACGATGCACACCGCTAAGCAAAAACACGCGCTCCGTACTCGTGGCCTGGCTGAGAGAACCGCCTCGCCGACCGGATCAGGCAGTGTTCCCAAACTCTCGCGGCGGTCAGTTGAGTGCGCACGGCGTGCATTATTTGTTAGCCAAGCATGTCGCGGTAGCCGCTCGGACTTGCCCATCGCTGGGCAACAAGCGCGTGAGTCCCCACGTGCTTCGCCACGCGGCCGCAATGGACTTGTTGCAGCAGGGTGTCGACCTGTCGGTCATTGCGCTCTGGCTTGGCCACGAGTCGATCGAGACGACCCAGATCTACTTGGACGCCGACCTTGAGTTGAAGCAACGAGTCCTCGATGCCGTCTCACCTCCAAACGGCAAGCCTGGACGCTATCGACCCGACGACAAGCTTCTCGCATTTCTCAATAGCCTCTGACAATACGGACTATGTCCCGCTCGGGTACCATTCGCGTCGAACTCGTGCGGTGCGAGGGCCAGGCGGGACATAGTCCGGTGCGGGAGATAGTCCAGCCTATGGCCTGCAGGCCATAGGCTCGAGAGCACGGTTCGCTATCTCGGGATCGCGGTGGATGACGCCCTCGCCAACCCGGAAGCACTTGCGGTCCTGGCACGCCCAGGGCCGCGGTGATTCGGACGGCTGCCCTTGCCCCCAAACCTGCCATTCCGCAGGTGCTCGGAGCCCGCGACCCTCCGGCAGGGCCGTTGATGGGCCCTCGCCGGGCACGCGTGCCAGCGGATGCGGGCTGCTACGGTCGTGCGGGCATGGCGTCGGGTTGCGACAGGCTGTGCTCGGCTGAGATGTCCTGCCCAGTGTAGTCGGGCATCAGCGCCGTCGCGATGATGCTGACGACCGCGCACACCGCGATATAGCCGGCGATGACATAGCCCGAGTGATAGGCCGCCAGCAATGCCGTCGCAATGATCGGCGCCGGCCCGCCGGCGGTCAGCGAGGCCAGCTGGTAACCAATCGACGTCCCGCTATAGCGCAGCCGCGGGGTAAAGCCTTCGGCGATCAGCGCCGCCTGCGGCCCGTACATGATGTCGTGCGGGACGAAGGCCAGGATGATTGCGATAACGATCAGCGCCGGCACCAGCGAGTTCAGGAGCGCGAAATAGAGGAAGCCGTAAAGACCCGTCAGGATCGAGCCGATGATGTAGATGCGTTTGCGGCCGAAGCGGTCGGACAAGGCGCCGGCCACCGGGATCATCACAAACGACAACAAGCCCGCGCAGATCAGCGATGTCAGCACGAAGTTGCGCGGCATGTGCATGACCTGGTTGTTGTAAGTAAATACGAAGGCCAGATAGATGTAGGCCGGCGCCTGCTTAGCGGTGCGGGCGAACATCGACAGGAATACCTGCTTTGGCTGACGCCGCAGCACTTCGATCGCCGGTACCCGCTCAACCCGCTCCTCGGCGACGATGCGGCGGAACACCGGGGTCTCGAGGATGCCGAGCCGGATGTAGAGCCCGATCGCGACCATTATGATGCTGAGCCAGAACGGGATGCGCCAACCCCAGGCGAAGGCGCATCCTCCTAGGTTCGCGGAACGGACGTGTTCTCGGCGATCCGCGATGCCGGCGCCGGATCAGCTCCGCAACCTCGTCCGCTTGGCATCGTGCCGGCGAGCACGGCCGGCGGCGCAACGCTTGCGCCGGCGGTCTCGGATCGGCGGGCGCTGTCGGCTCCTGCTGTTGTCGGCAGCGGTCCAGGTCCTCGCTAGGCGGCTACTTAGCACGCACCGAGGTCGGCCGTCATTAATCTGGTTCTATGATTTAGAAGAAGACGCTGCTTCGCCGATTGCATTGTGCTCGTAATTGGGCCAGGGTGGTGACCGCCGCTCAGATGCGCGTTGATGCCCCAAGGCGGTTCTCCAGAGCAGTTCCACGGGGTCGGCCGGGACCGCTGAAATGCCGTCAATTTTGGTTTGCGGTCACACTTTTTCGGTTGCCTGCTGCTTGCGAGTCGGAGTTCTCGAAAGGACCCCTGCCGGTTTCTATCTTCTTCTTGAAATGTAATCCGGAGCGACGCTCATGACAGACGCGTACAATAGATTTCTCGGGAATCGCGCACTGTCACCGGAAACCCTAATGATGGGCTATGGCTACGATCCGTTTCTGTCCGAGCGCTCGCTCAAGCCGCCGGTCTTCCACACCTCAACTTTCGTGTTTCGATCGGCTCACGACGGGAAGGAGTTCTTCGAGCTGGCCTACGGCTTGCGGCAAAAGCGCCCGAATGAGGAGCCTGGATTGATCTATAGTCGGATCAATAATCCCGACCTCGAGATGCTTGAGGATCGATTGGCCATCTGGGATCAGGCCGAAGCCAGTCTCGTCTTCGCCTCGGGCATGGCGGCGATCTCGACCACGCTCTGGGCGTATGCGCGCCCAGGCACGGTGATCATCCATTCGGGCCCCGTCTATGGCGGCACCGATTTCCTGCTCAAGAAGATCCTGCCGCAATTCGGTGTGACTTCGATCGGCTTTCTTAGCGAGGGCGGTGACAAGGCGATGGAAGAAGCCGTCGAGTCGGCGCGCGGCAAGGGGTCGATTGCGGCGCTTTATATCGAAACGCCAGCAAACCCCACAAACGGAATGGTGGATCTCGAGCGTGCGCGGAAGATCGTGTCCGGCCTCCACGGTCCGGACGGCAAGCGGCCGGTTATCATCGTTGACAATACAATGTTGGGACCGATCTATCAGGTCCCTTTGGCACACGGTGCTGATGTGGTCGTCACGTCGCTTACTAAATATGTCGGCGGTCACTCCGACCTGATTGCCGGCGGATGTTCGGGAGCGGCCGCTATGCTCGAACCGATCCGTGGCATGCGCACGATCCTGGGCACGATGTGCGATCCGCATACAGGTTGGTTGCTGATGCGCTCACTCGAGACCCTGAAGCTCAGAATGACGGCCGCAGCGGAAGGCGCCAGCAAGGTCGCAGCCTTCCTCAACACTCATCCGAAGGTCGCGTCGGTCTGGTATCTGGCATTCTTGCCGGAGGCGCATCCCGATCGTCCAGTCTTCGAGCGCCAATGCAAAAGTCCAGGCTCCACTTTCAGCTTCGAAGTGAGGGGGGGTGAGGCCGAAGCCTTTGCCGTCCTGGATCGACTCAAGGTGATCAAGCTCGCGGTGAGCCTTGGTGGTACGGAGACTCTCGCTTCGCATCCTGCCGCGATGACCCATTCGGACATCCCGGAAGAAGAACGGTTGCGGCTGGGTATCACGCCGACGCTTATTCGCATTTCGGTCGGGATTGAGGATCCTGACGACCTAATCGCGGATCTGAACCA
This sequence comes from uncultured Alphaproteobacteria bacterium, assembly GCA_963772295.1. GTDB lineage: Bacteria > Pseudomonadota > Alphaproteobacteria > ATCC43930 > CGMCC-115725 > AP-15. The sequence continues at coordinate 186,020 of CAVYWO010000010.1, read as the reverse complement.
AGCATTAGGCTGAGGTCTCGTCGCACTCGCAACCGCAAGCTTGGTTTCGGGTTCGTGTGCGAGAATTAACCGACATTCGCCAGATTCTGGCGGTTTCGGAAAGAGGATTGCGCCTTTGAACGGCAACGGGAATTCGCCGTCGTGGCGAGAAAAGGGCGATCGAAGCCGGCGGTTGGCCGGCCGCGGACCAAAGCTGCTGGTGGCGAATGACTGCAAAGGCCCGGACCGGGCGGCTCATCTCCAGTTGCGGAACGACCGTAATCGGCGCGCAGGGGTCGCTCAACGCCAGAGCCGTTCCCCGCTGTGACCGACAATTCTGCGAGGGGACCGATAAACCCGGACCGACCGTGGGCGCGTCGGCCACGATTTGCAGCAGCGGCATTGAGCTCGATCAACCGGCAATCGCCATGGTGGCATGATCTGGATCATTGCCCGGCGCTCTCCGGCCGGCGTTGGCGCCGGTCGCAACGGTCGGCGGGCGTCCGCTCGGTCCGCTTCGCCTGCCAAAAGCAAAAGCCGCCCGCGAACGGCAGGAGGCTTTCGCGAGTCTATGGATCGGATCAGCCGTGCTGCGCGTGCCAATAGGTGTTGCGCAGGACGCGACCGGGGAGCGCCCCGGTGTGGCTGCCGTCTTCCATCAGCACCTGGCCGTTGACGATCGTCATATGAATGCCCGCCGCCCGGCTCCTTCATCCGCCAGCCGCCGGCCGGGAAATCGTGCACGATCTCCTCCGGCAACGGGCGCACCGTATCGGGGTCGAAGATGACGACGTCGGCCGCCATCCCGGGACGCAGCAGCCCTCGGTCGTAGATGCCCAATGCCGAGGCCGAATCGAAGGTCAGCCGCCGCACCGCATGTTCGAGGCTCATGACCCGCTTGTCGCGCACCCATTCCGACAAGAGCCGCGTCGAATAGCCGTAGCCGCCATGGAACTGGACATGGGCGCCGCCGTCCGACAAGCCGACGATCGCGTTCGGGTAGGTCAGGATCTCGGCCATCGCCGCGTCGTCGACATTGTTTTCCGACTGCATGAAAAGCGTCTCGAGCTTCTCCTCGACGACGAGGTCGAGGAAGGCGTCGATCACCCGCTTGCCCTGCTCGTTGGCGATCTGGCCGATCGTCTTGCCCTTGAGCCCCTGGTTCTTTTCCAGGGCCGGGGCCTCGACCCAGAGGTAATTGTACCATTCGCGCGAATAGCCGGCCGCCGGCACCTCCACCCGATGCTCGACCACCTCCTCGTGCAGTTTTTGCCGGACCGCAGGGTCGGCATAGGCGGCGAGCTTCTCGTCGTCGGCCGCCAACAGGATCGGATGCCAAGTCGGCGAGCCGCGGAACACCTGGCAGTTCTTCATCGTGAAAGCCTGGGTCACCCGGTTCGGGCTGCACAACGGATAGGCGCGGATGCCGGCCTTTGCCGTCTCTTCGACCCGCGCCATGTGCTGTTTCCAGGCATCGGGCTCGCGCACCGTCTGGCCGAGATTGTTGTAAATGACGGTGCGGCCGGTCGCCGCCGACAGCCGGCTCATCAGTCCGCCGTTCAGCTCGGCATTGCGGCCGCCGCCCGATTGGATGATGCCGGTGCCGAGTTCGCGCAACACGTCGCCGAGCGCGAAGATCTCCCTCTCGTCGGCCCAGAGCGCCGGGATGTGCACGCCCTGCGGGTCGTAATGGCCCTTGTTGCGCGACACCGAAAGGCCGAGCGCGCCGCCCGCGATGCCGTCGCGCACGACGTCCTGCATCGCCTTGATTTCACCGTCGGTCGCGGTGCGCTTCTGGCAGTCGTCGCCCATCACGTAATAGCGCACCGCCGAATGACCGATCAGGTTGCCGACATTGACCCCGAGATGTCGGTCGAGCCGGTCCATATATTGTGGCACCGTCTCCCAATCGACCTCGACCGTGCTCAGCACCTCCATCGGGATCGCCTCGACGTAGGACAGAAACTCGGCGACCCGCTTCTCGGTGCCGCGTCGCACCGGCGCCAACGACAGCGAGCAGTTGCCGAAGACGACGGTGGTCGCCCCGTGATCGGGCGAGAACGAGCACAGCGGGTCCCAGGTGACCTGGGCGTCGTAATGGCAATGGTTGTCGACAAAGCCCGGCGCCACCACCCGGCCCCCGGCGTCGATCGTCCGCTTTGCCGGGCCGCCGAGCTTGCCGAGCTCGACGATCTTGCCGTCCTTGATGCCGACATCGCCGCAAAACGCCGGCATGCCGGAGCCGTCGACGATGCGGCCGTTCTTGATCAGCAGGTCAAACGCCATTTTCGCCTCTTTCTTGGTGGTTGCAGCCCGCGAAAAAGTGTAGCACCCGGTCGCCGAAAAAAGCGCGGTTCAGATCGAATATTCGGCGACGTATTCGAGGGCGCCGCCGCCTTCGACCGGGTGGCCCTCGGCGCGCCAGCGCAGCATGCCGCCGGCGAGATTGGCGACGTCGTTGAAGCCGGCCTCGCGCAGGATCACCGTCGCCTGCGCCGAGCGGCTGCCGGCCCGGCACACCGCGACGATCGGCCGGTCGCGCGCCAGCTCCGGGGCGCGTTCGGCCAGGACCCCGAGCGGGATCAGGACGGCGCCCCGGATATGGCCGAGCGGCCCCGAAAATTCCTCGGGCTCGCGCACGTCGAGGATCTGCACCGCCGACGCCTGCTCTTCGAGACCGTGCGGGTCGATCTCCCAGATGCCGGCAAAGCTGTAGCGCAGCGCCGCCCATTGCGGGTCGGCCGCCGCATCGACCTCGGTCGACGGCCGGCCGCAGCAGAGGTTGGCCGGGACCGCGACATCGATCTTTTTCGGATGGGGGAGGCGCAGATTGCGCATATAGCCGGTGAAGTCGGATTCGCCGGTCTCGCCGCCCAGACGCGGGTTGAAGCGCCGCTCCTCGGCGACACTGGTGACGGTCAGCCCGCGGTAGTCATGGGCCGGATAGAGGAGACAGTCGTCGGGGAGGGTGAAGATCTCTTGGTGCACCGAGCGATACATCGCTGCCGGATCGCCCTCCTGGAAATCGGTGCGGCCGCTGCCGCGCACCAAGAGACAATCGCCGGTGAACGCCATGCTGCGGTCATCGAGCACATAGGTCAGGCAGCCCTTGGTATGGCCCGGCGTCTTGCGGACCTGCAGATTGCGGGCGCCGAAGGCGATCACGTCGTCGGCCACGAGGTAGCGGTCGGCGCCTTGCGCACCGCTGTCGGCCGACACCGCGATGCGACAGCCGGTCCGCCGCTGCAACAGCCAGGCGCCGGTAACGTGATCGGCATGGACGTGGGTCTCGAGCGCGCAGACGAGGCGCAGGCCGAGCTCGGCGATCAGCGCCGCGTCGCGCCTGACTTGCTCGAACACGGGATCGATGACGACCGCCTCGCCGCTCTTTGGGTCGGCGAGGATGTAGGTATAGGTGGACGACGCCGGATCGAACAATTGTCGGAAAACCAGCATTGCCGACCTCCGCGATGCGCCAATAGCGCGGTCATTTTATCGCCGTCCGGCGCAAAAGGGCAGCACGGTTTGAGCGTCCCACCCGCCGGGCTCCCGCGCTCGAATGGCGGTTCGCGCCACGTTGCAGCAATGGTCCGCCGGGCATATGTTGGCGGCAGCCGCCGCAACTGCGCCGGGGTGCCTCGTGACCGAGTTCCTGCCGCCGCTCGCCCCTTTTCCGCAGCTCAGGATGCGACGCAACCGGCGCGACGCCTGGTCGCGCAAGCTCGTCGCCGAGAACGTGCTGACCGCGGGCGATCTCATCTGGCCGGTCTTCGTCCACGACGAGGGCCACAAGGCGCCGGTCGCCTCGATGCCCGGCGTCTTCCGGCTGCCGATTCCGGCGCTGGTCGACGCTGCCGGCGAGGCGGCCGGTTTGGGGATTCCGGCAATCGCGGTGTTTCCGGTGGTGCCGCCGCCGCTCAAGGACGCCGAGGGCAGCGAGGCGCTGAACCCCGAGAATATCGTCTGCCGCGCCGTCGCGGCGGTGAAACGGGCACTGCCGGAATTGGGCGTGCTGTGCGACGTCGCACTCGATCCGTTCACCGCGCACGGCCATGACGGCGTGATCCGCGACGGCTATGTCGACAACGACGAGACGGTGGCGCTCCTGCGCCGCCAGGCGGTGGTGCAGGCCGCAGCCGGCTGCGACATCATCGCCCCCTCGGACATGATGGACGGCCGGGTCGGCGCGGTCCGCGCGGCGCTCGACGAGGCCGGGTTTCAGCATGTCCGGATCATGTCCTATGCGGCGAAATACGCCTCGGCGTTTTATGGGCCGTTCCGCGACGCGATCGGCTCGACGGCGGCCCTCGGCAGCGCCGACAAGCGCACCTATCAGATGGACCCGGCCAATGGCGACGAGGCCTTGCGCGAGGTGGCGCTCGACCTCGAGGAGGGCGCCGACATGGTCATGGTCAAGCCGGGCATGCCCTATCTCGACGTGCTCCGCCGGGTCAGGGAGGCGTTCCGGGTGCCGACCTACGCCTATCAGGTCAGCGGCGAATACGCGATGCTGCAGGCCGCCGCACTGAACGGCTGGCTCGACGGCGAGCGGGCGCTGATGGAGAGCCTCCTCGCCTTCAAACGCGCCGGCGCCGACGGCATCCTGACCTACGCCGCCCTCGACGCCGCCCGCAAGCTCAAGGCGGGGTGAGCACCACCAGCCCAAACGCCGTCCGTCAAACCGGCATTGCCCCGGCGAGGAAGCTCAGGAACTCCTTGGCCACGCTCGGTGCCCCGGTTTCCGGGCCGATAATGCAGGGTTTGCTATCCTCCTCGCCGGGCGGCACCGGGGTCGTGGCCTTGTTCGTCTCGTCGTAGTCGAGCATCGCGCAATAACAGATGACATGGTGGTTGCAGGCGATGTCGAAACGGATCGCCGCCTCGGCGGTCGACGGCCGGAGCACGGTGCGTCGCGGCAGAACCGCATAACCAAGCCCCGTCGGCGGCACGCGCGGCACGATGTCGAGAATGTAGTTGAACAGGCGGTAGTCGGCGACCGTGCGGTCGAACAATGCGGCGAAACCCTGATTGCCGGGATGCGGCGACGCGAAGAGGCAGGCCGCCACGCGAGCGCCGAGCACCGCACGCGCCAGATCCAGGGTCAGATAGGTGGCAAGCGCGGAACCGAGGCTGTGCCCGACGATCGTCACCGGGCCGGCGGCGCCGGCCAATTGGCCAACGGCCGGAGCCAGGACCCCAAGAGCCGCACCCTTCGGGTCGACGAGCCGCAGACTGGCGTAAATGCCCCAGAACCCCTGCTCGACCGTTATCGCCGGGCCACCGGCCGGGAGCGCGGTGGCCGGCGCATAGGGGATCGGGACGAATTCCGCATCCTCGATCCATTCGACAAACCCGTCCGTGCCGCGGATCGCGACGACCGGCTCGCCCGCGGCATTCCGCGCCGCGAACCCGTAACAGACGGTCTGAGCGGCCATCCGCAGCGGTCCGCGAACGCCGCGCGGCATGGCCGTATCGGTGCCGACGACATAGCCGACAACGTTCCAGCCCGAAGCCGTCAATCCCGGCGCGGGCGGCGGCGTCAGCGAACCCGGCGCCGCGCGGTACATGTCCATCGCATGCATCGCCAGCAGCCCATAGGCCGCCGCGCTGGTGTTGGTGAACGGCATCCGATCGCTCCGCGGGTTCTAGTGGCAGCGTCCGCCGTCGACCATACGCTCCGCCGGCAATAGGCGCAGCGGCGAATCCGAGGGCCGCTGCCAAGCCTCGGCATAATCAGCAAAATCGCGCGACCCTCGGGGCCGCATTTCGATCTCTTGAAGCGGTCGGGCGACGCGTTAGATACTGCGAGCGGGCACCGCCCGGCGCGAACGACGTTTCCCCGGGTGTCGGGAGCGGGCGGGCAGGTTCCGGGTTCGCTCTTGCGGTTGGGCGGGTTATGCGTCGGATCCTCACGGCAGTCATCTTGTCAATGGCGGGTCTCGCGCCGGCGAGTTCCGTTGCGGTCCAAGCCGGTGCGCCGATACCGGCCGGGGTCGAGACCCTCGCCCCGGTCGTGGCGCGGATCACGCCCGGCGTTGTCGGCATCTCGGTCAAGGGCGAGGTGCGGATGGAGAACCCGCTTCTGCAGGACCCGATGTTCCGCCGCTTTTTTCGGCCTGCAGGGAGACCAGCCGATCGCGCGCGAGACCGAGGCGACCGGGTCGGGGGTGATCGTCGACGCCGCGCGCGGCTATGTGCTAACCAACGGTCATGTCGTCGAGCATGCCAACGACATCGAGGTCACGACCAAGGACAACCGCCGCTTTCGGGCAAGACTGATCGGCCGGGATCCAGATACCGACATCGCCGTGCTGCAAATTCCAGCCGGCCGTCTGACCGCAGTACCGATGGGCGATTCCTCGCGACTTCAGGTCGGCGATTTCGTCCTGGCCATCGGCAATCCGTTCGGGCTCGGCCAGACCGTGACCTCGGGGATCGTCAGCGCGCTTGGCCGCAGCGGGCTCGGCATCGAAGGCTACGAGGATTTCATCCAGACCGACGCCTCGATCAACCCGGGCAATTCGGGTGGCCCGCTGGTCGATCTCGAGGGCCGGATCGTCGGCATCAACACGGCGATCCTGACGCCCGGCGGCAGCAATGTCGGGATCGGCTTCGCCGTGCCGATCAATATGGCGCGCAGGGTCATGGACCAGCTTTTGGCCAACGGCGTCGTCCGCCGCGGCCGCATCGGCGTCGCGATCCAGGACCTGACGCCCGACTTGGCGCGCGCGCTCGGCACCGAGCGGACCGGCGGTGCCGTCGTCGCCCGGGTCGAGCCGGGCTCGCCGGCCCAGCGCGCCGGGCTGAGACCCTCGGATGTCGTCGTCGCGGTCGACGGCGTACCGATCAGCAATGCGAGCGAATTGCGCAATCGGCTCGGCATGGCTCAGATCGGCGCTACGGTCACGCTCACCATTGAGCGCAACGGCGCCGAAAGCACCGTGCCGGTCCGCGTCGCGCAACTCGCGGACCGACGCGAGCGGGTCGGGGAACGCTGAGCCGCGATGGCGGCGCGCGACCCTTATGCGGAGCTCGGGGTCAAGAAGGACGCGAGCGCCGACGAGATCCGCAAGGCCTATCGCCGATTGGCGAAACAGTTTCACCCCGACCTCAACCCCGGGAAGCCGGCAGCGGAGGAGCGGTTCAAGTCGATTTCCGCCGCCTACGACCTGCTCTCCGACCCCGAAAAGCGGGCCCGCTACGACCGCGGCGAGATCGACGAGAGCGGCTTCGAACGGCCGCGCTATTCCTACCGCAGCTATGCCGAGGGTCCCGGCGGCGGCAAATACCGGCCCGAAGGCGAGACGGATTTCGGCGACCTCGAGGACCTGTTCGCGGTCTTCGGCTCCGGGCGGCGCGGACACGGCGGCGAAGGGCTGAAACTGCGCGGCGGCGATCGCCATTACAGCTTGACCGTAGACTTCGTCGAGGCCGCGACCGGGGCCAAGAAGCGGCTCTCGCTCGCCCCCGAGGAATGGCTCGACGTGACGATCCCGGCTGGTCTCAACGACGGCCAGGTGCTGCGCCTGCGCGGCAAGGGCGGCCCGGGTCTCGGCGGCGGACCCGCCGGCGACGCGCTGATCGAGGTGCATGTGGCGCCGCATCCTTGGTTTCGCCGCGACGGCGACGACATCGAGATCGAGCTGCCGGTCAGTCTGGCCGAGGCGGTGCTCGGCGCCCGGGTGACGGTGCCGACGGTCACCGGGCCGGTGACGATGACGATCCCGAAGGGGTCGGACACCGGTGCCAGGCTGCGGCTGCGCGGCAAGGGCATTCAGCGCCCGCGGCGTGAAGGCGATCAGTACGTGCGTTTGAAGGTCGTGATCGGTTCGAGCGGCGATCCCGAACTGGCGAAGTTCGTCGAAGAGTGGTCCCGCAATCGCCGCTTTGACCCGCGCCAGGAAATCGGCTTGCCATGATTGTTCTCGAGGCGCTCCTCGGTCAATTTTCCGGCCTCGACCGGATCGAGCTGTTGCGCTGGGTCGAGAACCGCTGGGTACTGCCGGAGCGGCAGGGCGGCAGCTGGGTGTTCCGTGACGTCGACATCGCGCGGGTCGAACTGATCTTCGAAATCCGCCGCGAATGGGCGCTCGACGACGAGGCGATACCGCTCGTTCTCGGGCTTATTGACCAGGTCTACGAGCTGCGCCGGCAGCTGCGCCGGCTGTGCGAGGCGGTCGAGGCGCAGCCGACCGAGATCCGCGACGCGATCAAGGGCTCCCTGCCGCGCGCGTGAGGCACTGGCGCCCGCGGCGACCGCAGTTCGGCGGTGTCAGGATGTTGCAGGCTATCTGGCCGTCGCGAATGCGCCCGCGGCGAGCGCAGCGTCGGCGATGCCGGCGCGCGACGCGTTCGGCTGCTGCGCCCCCGCTTTCGGCAAGCCATAGATCGCCTCGATCGTGCGCAGGATATTGACGTGGGTCATCGGTTCGGCGTCGGCATGGCCGGGTGCGACATGGGCGCCGGCAAAGATCGTCGCGATCCGGTTCTGCAAGTCCCGGCGGCGCCGGTCATGGTCGGGATTGATCGCCGGGTCGGTCGGGCCCCGATAGCCGCTGGTGTCGGCATCCTCGTCGAAAGTCACGATCAGCAGCCCCTCATGGGCCTTCGCCCATTGGTAATAGCGATCGAGGTTTTGCCGCAGCCATAGATCGCCAGCCGGGATGCTGTCTCTCGGCGCGCCATTGTGCATGTCGTGCTGCATGTCGGGGATGACAAAGGCGACCGTCGGCAGCCCAGTCAAATCGGCCGGAAAATCGGCAAACCGCAAATTCGCCGAGGTTTCGAGCGTCGTCCCGTCCGGGACATTGGCAAAGCTGATCCACGGGACGTGCTTGCGGGCGTAAAGGCAGGGGTAGAGACAGCCCCGTGGCGCGGTCTCGACATCGGCGCCGATCGCTGGCAAGGACTGCGAATACCCCTTGAAGGTAAGACCCTTGGCGAAGAGCGCCGCGCCGAGGTTGGCGGCGGCGAATTTCCGGGCCGGCACCCTGTTGTCGTACCCGACATTCTGGTTGCTGCCGGAATACAGCCAGAAATAGTTGCCTTGGCTGCCGTGCTCCTCGGCGAACATCCGGGTCAGGACCGTGCCCTCGGCCGCTAGTTTGTTGAGATAGGGTGCTGCCGGGTTGCCGATGATATCTTCGAAATCCTTGTTCTCCTCGACCACGACGATGATGTGCTCGTATCGCGGCAGGTCCGCGGCGAAGCCGGGCGGCGCAGCAGCGGCAAGGGCCGCGACCGCGGCCCAGATAGGCCACCTGCCGCAACGCGATCTCATGGGCACCATGCCGAGCAGGATCTCACGGTTATTGCGCGCGATCCCGAGGGCGTGCGGCGGGCCCTGCAAGCCGGGCCGGGCCAAGCGAATAGATCTATCTCGTGACCGGCGCGCCGGCACGCCGATCTGCGGGCGGGAACGGCCGGCGCAACCGGACACGGCCTCGATCTCATCGGCTGCCGGCTCTCCCACGGATCCAGCTGCGCAGGACTGCGCCCATGACGGTGGGCGTGCCGGCATAGTTGCGGATCAGCAGCGGACCGCCTTGCCCGTCCGGCCCCGTCGGACAGCGCCAGCCGGTCGAGGTGCTCGTCCGCGCGTTCCATGTCCAGCCGAGGACGCCGAACAGGTTCCCGCTGGTCGCCTCGCCGTCGACGAGCGAGAGCACGTGACTTGTGTAGGCGGCGGTCCCCGAATTGCAGTAACGCTCGCCGAGTTCGCCGAGAATGACCGGCACCTGCCGGGCGATCGGCTCGAGTTGGCTGGTGAACATCGCGTCGATGCCGCTGCCCTCGGCGAAATCGTAAACATGGGCGGAGGCGACGAGCTGATGCTCGGGATCGCCGGGCAGATGGCCGAGCAGCTGGCTGAGGTCGGCGTTGTAGTCGATCCCGCCGAGCAGGATCGGCTGCGTTGCCCCTTGCGAGCGGATCGCATTCACGAGCGACTGTAGGCCGGCGGCGCGGAAACGGCCGCCATACACCGAGTTGAGCGTGCACCCGTTCAACCAGCAGTTCCACTCGCCCGGCGGGTCGGGATGCGGATTGTTCCAGGCGGCCATCGCGACCTCGTTGACTGCATCGAAGACGATGCCGTGGTCGGCGGCGAAGGTCGCGGCGACCGAGCGCCAGAACGCCGGCATGTGGTCGCTGTCGGGCATGTAGTCGATCGCAGTCGAGGGATGTCCACCGGGAGCCGTGAAGAGCGGCACGAGCACGACGTAAAGGCCGTTGCGACGAAGCAAGCCGACGTAGCGTTCCACCGCCGCGCGGTAGCCGGCGCCGTTGCCGCCGAGCGGCAGCCCGTTGATGCCGAGCCAGCAATCCTCGTTGAGGGTGACCCGCACGACGTCGGCCCGCCAGGCGAGGATGGCGCTCACCGAGACCTGGTCGGCCGGACCGTCGGCGACGCCGCTGCTGTCGTAGATGCAGCGACTGTCGAAGATTGCTCGGTTGACGCCGTGCAGTTGCACCGCCCGGCCGGCGCCGTCGGCGAGCCGGTGGTCCTGCACCCACAAGGTCGGCGAGCCGGCCAGGGCGGATGTCGCCGCAAGCCACGCCAACGCCCCGGCAACGAGGCCGCGGGGCAACCGAAACGGCGCCAGAGAGCGTCTTGTCGCGGCTCGCGGCCTGGGCGGCGGCGCGGCCGCTTGCTTGCTCGACATGTCCTGGGTTCCCGGCCGATCGGCGGTCGCGACGGTACCAGAACGCCCTGAAAGGGGGTAGGCTCGTCCGATCGGGTTAGCGTTCGACAAAGAGGCGGAGGGAACGATGCGCGGCGTGGTTTTCGCGGGCGATCGGCAGATCGAAATATCGGATTTTCCGGATCCGGCCCCGGGACCGGGCGAGGTCGTCGTCGAGATGAAGGCCTCGGGCATGTGCGGCAGCGACCTGCACCAGTACCGCCGCCCGAAATCCGGCGGCGCCTCGATCGGCGGCCTGGCGGTCAACCCCGAGCCGGTTATCGGCGGGCACGAGCCCTGCGGCATCGTCGCCGCGATCGGCCCCGGCGTCGAAAAACGGCAGGCGACGCTCGGCCAGCGCGTCATGGTGCATCATTACAAGGGCTGCACGGTGTGCAGCCATTGCCGCTCGGGCTGGTCGCAGCTGTGCCAGGAGCAGCCGGTCCTGGTCTACGGCAACAACGCGCATGGCGGGCACGCCCGCTGGCTGAAGGTGCCGGCCTTCACCCTGGTGCCGCTGCCCGAGGCGCTGTCGTTCACGGCCGGGGCGGCGATCTCCTGCGGCACCGGCACCGCTTATGGCGCGCTGCGCCGGCTCGACCTCTCCGGCAACGACACGATCGCTTTGTTCGGCCAGGGGCCGGTCGGGTTGTCGGCAACGCAGCTCGCGGCGGCAATGGGCGCACGCGTCATCGCCCTCGATGTCAGCCCCGAACGGCTGGCGCGGGCGAAGGAATTCGGCGCCTGGGAGACGGTCAACCCGCGGTCGAACGATCCGGTCGGGGCGATCAAGGATCTGACCCATGGCGGCGCCGATTACACGCTCGACACTTCGAGCCAGCCGGAGGGGCGCATCGCCGCGATCCGCAGCGCCAAGGTCTGGGGCACGGTGTGCTTTGTCGGCGAGGGCAAGAATGTGACGATCGACGTCAGTCCCGACATGCTGCGCAAACAGCTGACGATCGTCGCTTCCTGGACCTTTTCGTGGCAGGGCCAGGCCGAATGCGCAAAATTCTGCGTCGAGCGCAACATCGACGTCGATCGCCTCTTCACCCACCGCTGGCAGCTCGACCAGGCCGAGGAGGCCTATCGGCAGTTCGACACCCAGACCACCGGGAAGGGCGTCTTCCTGATGTGACGCCCGGCGGTACGACCAAACGGGGAGGGCACGATGAAGGTTGCGGGTCTCGAAACCCTGCGCTGCGACGCCGGCTGGCGGAACTACCACTTCCTCAAGCTGTCGACCGATGCCGGCATCGTCGGCTGGAGCGAATTCGATGAAGGCTTCGGTTCGCCGGGGGTCGGCGCCGTCGTCGAGCGGCTGGCGCCGCGCGTGGTCGGCCAAGAGGTCTCCGACCACGAGCGGATTTACGCCGAACTCTATTGCCTGACCCGCCCGGGCGCGGGCGGGGTCGTGGCCGAGGGGCTGGGGGCGATCGAAAACGCCCTCCTCGACGCCAAGGCCAAGGCGCTCGGCGTTCCCTGCCATGCCCTCTTCGGCGGCAAGCTGCGCGACCGCATCCCGGTCTATTGGTCGCATTGCGCCACCTGGCGGATCAACCATCCCCGGTTCTACCAGCCGGCGATCACCGGTCTCGACGGGGTGCGAGCGATCGGCGCCGAAGCGCGCGACAAGGGTTTCATGGCGCTCAAGACCAATCTTTTCATCTATGACGACGGCGTGCCGTGCGGCTGGCGGCCCGGCTTTGGCGTGCCGTTCCAGCCCGAGCTCAATGTCGACAAGAAGGTGCTGCGCGATCTCTGTGCGCATCTCGAAGCGATCCGCGCCGGCGCCGGCCCGGACATGGGGCTGCTCCTCGACCTCAATTTCAATGCCAAGACCGAAGGGTATCTGAAAATCCTCGACGAGATTGCCGATCTCGACATGTTCTGGGTCGAGATCGACAGCTTCAGCCCCGAGGCGCTCGGCTACATCCGCCGGCAGAGCCCGCACCCGATCAGCTCGTGCGAGACTCTGCTCGGTCTGCGCGAGTTTCTGCCGTATTTCCGCGAGCAGGCGATGGACGTCGCGATCATCGATGCGGTGTGGAACGGGGTGTGGCAGTCGCTCAAGATTGCCGCCGCCGCCGAGGCGTTCGAGGTAAATGTCGCGCCGCATAATTTTTACGGCCATCTGGCGACGATGATGAGCGCGCATTTTGCCGCCGCGGTACCCAACCTGCGGATCATGGAAATCGATATCGACCGCCTGCCCTGGGATCACGAGATCTTCACCGCCGTGCCGGCATTCGAAGCCGGGCATCTGATCCTGCCCGACACCCCAGGCTGGGGCACCGAGCCCGACGAAGCGGCGATCCGCTCCCACCCGCCGCGGTCCGGCGGCGGGCTGATGCATTATCCGCGGGCGGGATCCTGAGCCGCCTTGTCCGAACTGCCGGTCATCGTCTCGCGCGACGGCATCGCGCCTGGCGAGGCGTATCTCTGCGACACGCCGGTGCTGCGCCCGCATGCCGGGACCCAGCCCGACCTCTATCTGTGCTGGAATGCGGTCCCGCGTGATTCCACCGCCCTCGACATCGTTGTTCATCTGCACGGCTTTTCCCACGCGGGCGCCACGATGCCGCTCTCCGAAAAGGTAGCGCGCGCCGGCCTCGATCTGGGGGACCGAAGCCGGCCGACCCTAGCGCTCGTCCCGCGCGGCAATTGGCTTAGATACAGCTGGTACGATTTCCCGGCCCTGCTCGCGGGCGGGATCGATCGCTTGGTCGATTACGCTGTGGAGCGCTTTTCCGCGGCTTCGGCGAGAGCGCCCGCGATCGATCGGTTGATACTGACGGCGCATTCCGGCGGCGGCATGCCGGCGCTCGATGCGCTGGCCGGCGCCCGGCGGCCGCCCGACGAACTCTTGGTGTTCGACGGACTTTACGGCCGCGATCCCGCCGGCGGCAACCCGATGCAAGGTTTGGAGACGCTCGACCGCTGGCTTGGCGAGCGCCTGGCTCGTGAACCGGTGCGTCCCGGCGCGCTGCGCGTCGTCTATATCGAACAGCAGACCGGCCCGTTTTCGCGCCAGCTCCAGGCGCTGATCGACAGGCGACTCGCGGCTTTTGGCCCGGTCTTGGCCGGCGTGCTGCGGCGGCGCTACCGGACGGAGCATTCGGGCGTGCCGCACGCGCATATCGCCCGAACCTGCCAGAGGGCACTGTTGGCCGACCCCGGCGCCGAGCTCGACTGGTCGCGGTGAGCTGGCCCCGCGGCGAGGCGGGTAGCATGTTGCTCGTGATCCGACATCGCAGAGCGCTATGGGCGCCTTTGGATTGAGCCGGCGCGGAATTCCCTGGTCGCACGGAAAATCCAGGGAAAATCGCCGATTCCGGTCGCGCGCTACAAAAAACATCAGCCAAAATCAACCGCTTGCCTACCGGGAAAACAGGGAAATAATTGCGCCGAACAGGGCATTAAATCCGCGGATCAGAGAAACACCTGGGAAATGCTTCATCGGGACGCCCAGCAATGCGATTATCGCAATAAGATATCGGATTCATCGGGATTTGTCAATGACAAAGGCTACGCCGAAGCTGATCGCCGGGCACCTGTGTTCCGATGAGATTCAGGCCGTCATCGAATGGATCCGGCTGACCGAGGTGGCGCTGGTGGACCGGGAGCCTACCATAGGATGGTAGGACCTCGACGGACGCCTTTGCGCAAGGCGCGCATTCCGGTCCCCGGACTTGATCCGGGGATCGGCCGCGGCGGTGCTGCAGATGGCGGAAGGCGCTCCGCTTTTCCGCCCCATAGCATCTACGGTGGCAACGCGGTTTCACCTCCGGCGGGTCGGCGGCGCCGGTAGAGGAACTAGCAGGGTGCGGAAAAACTCGGCCGCGTTCCGGGACGGCCCGTCAGAGCTTGCCCCGGCCCCCGGGTTACGCTGGCGACGGTTCGTCGGTGCCAAGCCCGGGGGCAAGAACACGGGCCAAGCCATTGATTGCCCGCGCTCCGGAATGACAATCTATTCTAGCGTTTTTCCGCACCCTGCTAGAAGAAGACAAAGGACCGGACCACGACGTTCTTGCGGCATCGGGCGTCGGCGGGCGCGGTCGGGTCGACACAGGCAGTATGGAAAGACCAGCGCGAGACGGAGCCGTCGGTCACAGAGTCATAGCATTTGAGCATCGAGACCTCGGTGGGCTTCTGCTGGGGAAACCAGTACCACTCGTGGTCGGGACGGTAGGTGAAGCGGGTGGTCTCGCCGACGCGGTCGTCGTAGATCCGGTAGTTGGTGATGTACGGCTGGTCGGCGAAGGAGGGCCAGGCGCAGAGCACGAAGGGAAACTGCTCGACTGTCTCCATCGGCTTGGCGAGATTGATCGACATGAACCGCCGCGACATCTTCCTGTCGGCCTCTTCCTCGGTGTAGTGCTGCGCGCGCCCGAAGTTCCGCAGGTTCCTGGTGAGCAGCTCGCGGCAGCGCACGCGGCCGCTGTTGTCGTTCAGGTCGTTGTGCACAAGGTTGGCGTAACGGGCGTTCACACCCGGGTTCTTGTTGTCCTGGTCTTCCGTGCGGTCGCCCGCGTAGTCCTTGTCGAAGACGTCGTGGTTGTAGACCAGTGCATCGGTCGCGTCCGGGAAGAACTCGAGGAGGAGCTTCTCGATCTCGGGGTAGAACACGCGCTCCACCTCCGCCGAATTGTAGAAGTTCGAGCACGCGGACTCGAGGTGCGCCAGCGAGACACCGAGCCGGTCCATGCATTCGGGGCTGTTGGGCGAGAGGCCCGGGTAGTACTCGCCGATGCGCCGCGCGTCGCGCATCACCTGCGGGAAATAGAGGTCCCGCCGCCGGTTGTCCTCCTCGTTCTTGCGCAGGATCTCCGCTACGTCGGCGCGCGCCGGGTCCCGCCAGAGAGCGTTGGACGGGACGACGGAGTAGGTCGGCCGCTCGTAGACAGTATAGGGCAGCGGCAGCGCCAGGCCGCCTTCGGGGGCCTTGATGCCGTTCGCGCGTATGTAGTCCATGCACTCGTCGTAGTCGCGGAACCCGAGGCCCCACCGGGTCTCGATCGGGGCCCCCGGTGGCGCCTTGTCGATCATGTCGATAACTCGCTGGCCCTCGCCCTCAGCGATCTGGGCGAGCGCGTCCTCGAGCGCCGCGGCGGTTCCCGCATCGCCCTCCCGGTCGAACGACATGTAGGACAGGCCGCCGTTCGCCGCGATGGGCGGCGGCTGCCCTTGCCGTGCGCTGGAGCGGCGGCACATAGGCCGACGACGCTCTCTCCGTGTCCGCCGCAACGTTGTTGTCGGCGACCTCGAGCTGGCTCATGGCACACCTCCGATTATTTCGGCCCCAGCGTGGCACACCGAGCCTGCGTTTTCCAGACCATGATTTTCCGGTCATGCGAACGTGTGCTGCGCCTGCCGCGCGAGCGCCGCGCTCTTTCCAACTGGAAAACGTCATCGAGACCGCCGAATGTCCGTGTTTGGCCCAACCCGCCTTGAGCCAAATGACCGATACCCATACGCCTCCGCTCCAAAGCGGACAGACCGGTTCAGAAGCCGCAGAATGCAGAGCGTGAGCCGCGGCGCGGGCGTGCCGCCGGTGCGGGGGAACTGCCGTCAGCCCAAGCAGGGTGCTGTCCTACCGTTATTTCAACGGACGTTTTTATGACGCCTCTTCAGCTTTTTGTTTATGGACGGTTAACGCTTGGCGCCGGGAGAAGCTATGCGACCGCGTAATGGGCCTGCGCCAACAAGGTTCCGAGCTGTGAGCGTAGGCTATCGCCGACCGATCGATACGTCAACCTACCCCCTTTGTTGAACAGCCGTCGGATTGAAGAAGAACATGCAAGACGCACCGCTGCTTGTTACCAAAACTCGCGGGTTGAACGGCAAGTGCGCCCTGACTGCGCCGGAGAACCACGACGCGCGTCTTGCTGCGGAGCTGGCGCAGGCGGTACGGGCGCGTGACGAATTCATAGCGATCGCCGCTCACGAGCTGCGCAA
Source organism: uncultured Alphaproteobacteria bacterium (assembly GCA_963772295.1). Lineage (GTDB taxonomy): Bacteria > Pseudomonadota > Alphaproteobacteria > ATCC43930 > CGMCC-115725 > AP-15. The sequence continues at coordinate 169,401 of CAVYWO010000010.1, read as the reverse complement.
TCCGATGACGCCGATCCTCGGGTATGCTGAATATCTGTTGGCGGTCGGACGGCGCCCGGAAAGCGCGTGCCCCGAAGCGATTATCGTCGCGCTGGCGCGCCTGGTCGGCCTGATAGGCGATTATATCAAGCGAGCGACAACGCTTCTGGATGTCTCGCGCATTACCGCAGGAAAGCTGCGCGCCGAACTTTCGCTAGTCGAGCTCTCCGGGGTGATGCGACAAGCCGTAGAACGGCATCGACCGGAGGCCGAGCGCTCCGGTTGCCGCCTACGGCCGAGCATCGAGGACAACGTGTCCGGGCTGCTCGATCGACTGGCGGTCGAGCAGATCGCCGATAACCTGCTGGCGAATGCGATCAAGTATGGTGCGGGAGAGCCGATCGAGGTCTTGTTGGTTCGCCACGGCGCCAGGGCGAAATTGACGGTTCGGGATCGCGGGATCGGCATTTCGGAAGCAGACCAGGCTCGCATCTTCGACGCCTTCGAGCGCGCCGTGACCCGGCGCGAGCACGGCGGCTTCGGCATCGGCCTCTGGGTTGTTCGCCAGCTGGTGGATACGATGCATGGCGAGATCCATGTGACCAGCCGCCGTGCCAAAGGATCGACCTTCACCGTGACCCTTCCGCTTTCGCCAATGTAAGGGGACCGATGGCTAACAACCCGACCGATGCCGACCGGCTTACACCGCTTGAGCGCCTGTCGACCGGCATCCCGGGCCTCGACATCGTTTTGCGAGGCGGCTTTCTCAAAGCGGGCATTTATATTGTGCGCGGCCAGCCCGGGACCGGCAAGACGATCCTCGGAAACCAGTTCTGCTTCAATCATGTCGCTACCGGACATCGCGCGGTCTACGTCACTCTGCTGGCGGAAACGCACGACCGCATGATGCAGCACATGCAGGTAATGTCGTTCTTTGACCCGACCTGCATACCCGATGGTCTTTATTACGTGAACGGTTTCCGTGTCCTCGAGGAAAACGGCCTCAAGGGGTTCATCAATTTATTGCGGCGCGAAATTCGGGCGCATAATGCGACGCTGCTCGTCCTCGACGGTCTGATCGCCACCGAGGAGTCGAGCCAATCGGAGCGCGACTTCAAGAAGTTCATCCACGAGCTTCAGGCCCACATAGCCATTGAAGGGTGCACGGCGCTGCTGCTGACAAATGGCCGTCGCAACACCTATCACCCCGAGCACACGATGGTCGACGGGCTCATCGAACTGCACGATGTGCTGTTCGGCACCCAGGCCGAGCGTGAAATCGAGGTGCGCAAGCTCCGCGGCACCGACGCATTGCGCGGTCGGCATCCGTTCCGGATCACAAATCAGGGCATCGTCGTCTATCCCCGAAATCGAGGCGCTGCTCGCCCGTCCATCGGGCGACGACCAATGGCCCGACGAGCGCTGTGCCATCGGCGTCGACCAGCTTGACAAGATGATCGGCGGCGGTATCCCGCGCGGCACCACAACGCTCGTGCTTGGCGCCTCGGGTTCGGGAAAGACGAGCCTCGGCCTGCATTTTCTCTCGCAGTCTTCCGCCGAGGAGCCCGGCCTCTTCTTCGGTTTTTACGAGACGCCGCTACGCCTGCGGGTGAAGGCGGCCGGTATCGGCATCGCGCTCGACGGCCTCATCGAGCAAGGTCATTTGGAGATCCTCTGGCACCCGCCGACCGAGGACATCCTCGACGCGCTCGGCAATCGCCTCATCGAGGCGGCGCGGCGTCGCCGCGTCAAGCGGCTCGTCGTCGATGGACTTCTTGGATTCGAGGAGATTGCTGCCGATCGACCGTATCGGATCGGCCGTTTCTTGACGGCGCTGGCAAACGAGCTGCGCGCGCTGAACGTGACCACGTTTTACACGGCGGAGACATGGAACCTCATCGGCGGCGCGATCGAGGGCCGACAATCGGCCTGTCGACAATTGCCGAAAACCTGATCCTGCTGCGCTACGTCGAGATCAGGTCGCAACTCCGCCGGCTGATCTCCGTCGTCAAGATGCGGGATAGCGACTTCAACTCGTCGCTGCGGGAGTTCCGCATCACCGGGCGCGGTTTCGAACTCGCCCAGACGTTCCACAGCGCCGAGGCGATCCTCAGCGGCTTCCCGCAACTGACGCCCGAAGGACTGACTGCGGACAAGGCGGCTGTGCACCCGCCCGGGAAGTAATCATGCCAACGGTGCTCGTGGTCGACGACGAGTTCGGCATCGTCAACGTACTGGAGACCGTCCTCACCTACGAGGGTTATCGGGTTCTGACCGCGTGCAACGGCAAGCAAGGGCTCGAAAGATTGTCGGCGGAATAACCCGACGTGGTCCTGTTGGACTTCATGATGCCGATACTCGGAGGCGCTCAAATGCTGGCCGCCATGGCGGCGGAGCCGGCTTATCGGCGCATCCCCGTCATTATGATGAGTTCTCTCGGGGAGAACGTGCTTGCCGCAAAATGCACCGGCTACGTTGCGTATCTGCGCAAACCCTTTAGGGCGACCGCGGTCTTGAGCACCATCTCTCGCGTTCTGGGCGGTAGGGCAAACGCCGGAATTTCATGAGCCTCTGCCGTTGGTTTCTTGCTGGCGCAGGAACGGCGTGGCGATCAGTGACAGCAGGACAACGCCTCCGAGCAGGAGCCAAGCTTCGTTGAGCGCCAGGGTGAGGCCGGCATGCTCGACCAGCGGAGCGACAAGGTCGCGGGTCGCCTGGTCGACTGGGCCGACCGGCCGTCCGGCGAACTGCTCCAGCGGCAACCCGACGAATTGCGCGGTCTGAGGATCGCCCGCCTGCAGCCGCTCGACCAGTTTGGCGATATGGATCGGCACCCGCTGTTGGATCAGTGTGTCGATGACAGCCAGGCCGATCGCACCGCCAAGGTTGCGCATCAAGTTGAAGAGGCCGCTCGCATTTGCCACCTCGGCTGGAGGCAGCGCGCCCAGGGCGAGGGAGGTGGTCGACAGCAGGCAGAACATGAACGCCACCCCGCGCGTCGCCTGCTGCCACGCCAACCCCCAGAAATCATCGGACGGCTGCAGGAACCCGTTGCCGATGAGCCCGATGGCAAGCGACCCGTAACCACAGGCTGTCAGCAGTCGCACATCTCTGCGCCGTTCGAGAAGCGTCGCTATCGGTGCGGCTATCAGCTGCGCGCCACCGGTCACCGTCATGATCAGGCCGATTTCGAAGGCGTCGTGATGGCGGACGATGCCAAGGAACAGCGGCAACAGAAATGTCGCGCCGTAAAGTCCGGCGCCGAGGACAAAGCTGAACGCGCAGCCCAGGGCGAAATTACGCCGCCGGAAGGCCGACAGACGCACCAGCGGCGCCGGATGCGTGAGGCAGCGGCGCACGGTGATCGCACCGCTGCAAAGGCACAGCAGCATCGTTGCGAGCATGGCCGGATTGCGCCAGCCCTGCGCCGGCGCCTCGCTCAGCACCACCTGCAACCCGGCAAGGAACACGGCCAGCAGCGGCGCCACCGCGAGATCGATCCCGCCACCCCCACGCCCCTCGGCTCGGTCGATCGAAACCATGAAGGCGACGACCCCCGCCACGATGATCCCGGCCGGAACATTGATCAGGAACAACCAATGCCATGAATACCGATCGGTGATGAAGCCGCCGGCCGTCGGTCCGAGCGTCGGTGCCAGCATCGCCATGAGGCCGGCAATCATCGTCGCCCGCACCCGCGCGGGACCGTCGGCAAACATCAGGAACACGGCCGAGAATACCAGCGGGATCAGGAACCCGCCGAAAAACCCCTGGACGACACGCGCCGCAACCAGCCACCAGAACCCGCTGGCGCCCGCGCACGCCGCGCTCGACGCGGTGAACCCGAGATCACAGGCGGCAAAGGCACCGCGCGTCGACAAGGCGCGGGTGATCCAGCCGGTGAGCGGTATGGCCACGATCTCGGCCGAGAGGTAGGCGGTCTGCACCCAGCCGAGACGATCGAGCGGGATCTGCAGCGCTGCCTGGATCTCGGGTAATGAGCTGGCGACGACCTGGATATCGAGCACCGCCATGAACATGCCGATGCTCATCGCGACGAAGCCAGCCCAGGTCCGCATGTTGAGCGGTCCGCTGGGTTAGCGCACAACGATGTTGCCGGTCATTCCCAGCGTGGAGTGGAGGAATTTCGAACATTCGAAATCATACGATCCCGGCGTCGCGACCACGAAATCCAGGTCTTTCTGCTCTCCCGGCCCGACCTCGATGCCCTCCGGGGACACCGGGACCCCGGCGCCCGTTCCTTGCGCTGAGCGGCGGACCGCGATGGCTTTGAAAAACGGTGCGGAGGCAAAGGTGTGGGCGCTCGTCGAGGCATTGACGAGATGCAGGCGGTAGGGCGTGCCCCGTTGCAGTTCGAGATCGTCCGGCGAGAAATGAAAATCTGACAGCGTGAGCGAGACAGTCTCGACCCGGGACCGGTCGGCGGTCATTTGCCCCGAGGGTTTGGGTGCCGCGGAGGACACCGCGGGCGTAGGCGTCGCCGTCTCACATGCGGCAAGCATCGCACTTGCCAGGAGGCGCAAGAGCATTGAACCAAATCGTCTCATGCCGTCCTTCCCGAAAATTTCCCCGGCGCAGCGCTATGAGCCGAGAGTAATGAAACGGTGCCGTGACATTTCAAACGATAATTCACCCGCCCGGAGGTCACGTTTGCGCCCGCCGACAATCCCGACCGCTTGCCGGCTGTCGGCTTCGGGGTCAAATGCGCTATGCCGGCTCGCGTTGTGGCGATCGGTTCCGACCCCACCCCACAATCCCTCAAGCCTCACCCACCTTCGGCGCGCTGGTGGAGCGCGCCTCTGGTAGCCGAAGCAAGATCCAGGAGAGGAGAGCAGCGCTCTAAGATCGGTGCCCCAACCGAGTGCCGCACGCTCGAGGCGGACGCGGCGTAAGAGCACTACAGCATTGCAGGCGGAAAACCCGACCGCAATCGGCAGGGCGTCAAAGGCGAGTGGCAAAATCGCTAGCTCGCCAATGACGATCAGGTAGTTGGGGTGGCTGAGCAGGCGATAGAGGCCGCTCGTGACAAGCCCTGCGCCGGGACACACGATCAGCCGCGTCGTCCAGCGCCGGCCGAGGCCGGCGATGACCCAGACGCGACCCACCTTCGGCATGAAGAACACCGCAAGCAGCGGCCAGTGAGGCGGTGCCGCGGCCCTGCGGCAGCACGAGCGCGAGCACCGCATGGAAAATCGTCACCGCTGAGCCAGCACCACAAACCCCGCGCTGAAGCCGGGGCCGAGCGCGGTCAGCAGGGCGCGCCCCCACTCCTCGCCCGCACCCAGCGCCAAATCCAGCACGCGCTCGAGGACGAACATCACCGAGGCGGCCGACATGTTGCCGTAGTCGCACAACGAGCGGCGGGCCTCGCTCGCGCCGGGAAAACCCACTCCAAACACCGTCTCGTACGCATCGATGACCTTCGGTCCGCCGGGATGGCAGACGAAGCGGCCGATATCGCCCAGCGCCAGCCCGTGCCGGCCGAGAAAATCCCCTAGCACGCGGCCGAGCTCGGCCGCGACCAGGCGCGGAATATCGCGGGAAAAGATGGCCTTGAGCCCATCCTCTGCGACGCCCCAGCCCATTATGTCGAGGCTGTGCGGCCAGGTGTGCTCGCCGATGGCGACGACCGCTGGTCCATCCGTCTTGCCGTCGCCGCGCAGCACCGCCGCCGCCGCGCCGTCGCCGAACAGCGCGGTGGCAACGATGTTGCTGCGCGCGAGATCGTCGCGGCGGAACTGCAGGGTGCAGAGTTCGACGACGAGGAACAGCACCGCCTTGTCAGGCATCGACGCGGCGAGGGTCGCGGCGCGCGCCAGCCCCAGCGCACCGCCGGCGCAGCCGAGGCCGAAGATCGGCAGGCGCTGCACATTCGGCGGCAGACGCAGCCGCTCGATCAACAGCGCGTCGAGGCTCGGGGTCGCGACCCCGGTAGTCGAGGCCACAACGATGCCGCCGATCTCGCCAAGCCCAACGCCGGCTATGTCGAGAGCGCGGCCAGCGGCAGCCTCGATCAGATCGAGGGCGCCAGCGAGATAGGCGCGGTTGCGGTCGGCCCAGCCGTGCGGCTCATTGAACCATTCGAAGGGCACAACCGAGTAGCGGCAAGCGATGCCGCTATTGGCGTAGACCGCGATCAGGCGCTCGAAGTCCGGCGAGCGCCCGAAGAGCTGTTCGACGCGCGCGACGACATTGCTCTGATCGAGGCGGTGCGACGGAACGGCGGTCGCGATCGCGGCAATGCGCGGGAGCGGTTCCATCGGCAATCCCAAAGCAGCAAACGCAACGATACCGTAGCTTTGCGGGGCGGCGCCATCACAACATCGCGAGGCTACGACCCATCAACTGCAGCGACAGATTGAGCACGGCGTTTGTAAATAACCGCTGTGTTGGATGGGGTGCTAGACAGGGGCGCCCGATCCTCCCGTCTAGCTGCCCGGGGGCCCGGCCGACGAATAGTCGTCCACAATTCACGGCACTATGACTCTTTTGTCAGAAACGCCACAGCGACCCCGTTTTTCCGCAGCGCCGTGCGAGCCGGCCCATGCGCCGCATGATGCCGGCACAGCCGCCTTTTGAAGCGCCTCAAAGGCCGATCCTTGCATTGGCGCTCACGACGGCCCGGTGCAGTCAGAACATGGTCCAGACGTAGATGAAAAACGTATTGTTATCGTTGGCGTTTCTCCCCATGCCGTCGATATTCGTGGTGGCGCCGTCGAATTTGCTCCATTTCGTGTATTGCAGCCCGATGCGGAAATTGAGCCATGGCCAGAATGACGGGCCGCCATGGCTGAATGGAAGATAAGCGAGTTCGAAGATCCAGCCGGCGCTGTTCGGGCTGCCGGACGTCGTACCGTAAAGCGCCGCATCGGGGGTGCCACCGACCTGAAGCCGGCCAACGCTGAGGCTCCAGGTCTGGTCATAGATGTACGATGCCGAAACATTCAAGGATTGCAGCCGGTCGTTGGAGTTGCTGGCGAGCCCAAGGGTCTGGCTTGCGCTTGTATCGTGGTTCTCGTGGATCCAGGCGCCGCGCAAGGTCACCATGTGCGGATCGCCGAGGAATTGATACTGTGTGTCGATGCCGACATCGGTGAACGAATCGGTGCCGGCTTGCGATAGCCCCATCGGCGAGACCTGCGCGGCGAGACCAAAAGTGCCGATTTCCCAGGAATGGTTGCCGATGTTCTTCTCGGCCGCGATCCGCCAATAGGGTGCGATCCCGGATATCGGGCTCTCGCCGGTCGGACTGACGCCGAGCGCGAGCTGCGTGTTGTTCGACAGCGGCCGGTAGCCCCCGAATTCGAAATAAAAGGTGTCGTCGAGAAATGCGTAGGCGCTGAGCCCGAGCACCTGCGCCGCGTAGACCTGCTCGATGAAGGTGGAGGCGGTGGGAAAGGGCGCGAGCTCAGAGGTTATGTACGGAAAGCTCCAGGCGGGGATCGTGTTCCAGACATCTTGCACGGTGGGGTTGTTGTTGAGGTCGACGCCCCACAACAGAGTATGGCCGTCTATGTTGATCGAGCGGGCATAGCGGACGTCGGTATTGTCCAAGCTGAAGTTGTGGGCGACGCCGTCATAGGTTCCCTGTATGAAGGCACCCATGTTCTCGGTGATTTTTCCACCGGTGAAGAGGCTCATCTGCTCCATGACGAAATTGTTGTTCACCCCGAAACCGGGCGCGGCCCCGCCGGGCTGGGCGCCCTGGGTATTGGTAAACGTCGGCTGCAACATCACCGCAAACGGCGGACCCTTCCAATCGCCGCCGCCCAGAGTGTAACCGCCGAGCTTGAAGCGGCGGCCGAATGGCGTCAGCTCCAGGAAGGCGGTGTGGCAAGTCGCGCAGGGTTGCCCAGTCTGACGTGCATAGAGCGGTAAGGCGTGGGCGCATCGCGACGACAGGACAACGGCAAGGATAACAAGGAACGCTGCCGTATTGCAAAGAATCAGAAAGGTTGTCCGGATTTCGCGCAGCGAATATCGCGCGAGGCCGTGATTTCCTGCAACTTGTCGCAGCACGTGCGGAATTCCCTCTTTTGTTGGGACCAATCCCGTTCGCCGGCGCTCCGATCCGGTCGCAGCCATCCCCCTGACGCTGACTGCCCAGCCAGCGATCCGGGAACACCGGGATCCGGTCGTTACGCTAAATGCGGGCCGACACCCCGCGTCGGAGGCCTCAGCCGGTATAGGGCAACGTGCGCATGCGAGCCGCTGCCGATTGGCGCGGCGCGAAGATCCGGCAGTAGCCATGCGGACTGATCGTGCCGTCGACCATCTTGCAGCTGCTCGGCGGTTGGAACTGCCCGCACTTGCTGCACTGCTTGTCGCCATCCGGATGATCCTGATAAGCGACAGCCGGCTGAGAGATTTTCAATGCGGCGGCGGCTGTGCCCGGATCGGTGCCGACAACGGTCGCGGTGCTGACGGCGGCCACTGCGCCCAGCAACAGGCAGCGACGCGAGCACGGCGCTGACCAATTCTTCAGCTGGTACGACATGCTTATCCTTTCAGGACGTCTGGTATTTCTACTCAAGTTTTAGGGAGAAGACTCGCTCTTGCAGGAAAAGCGTCCGCTCTTGTCTATACAACTCGCAGAAATAGGGATTATTCCGTTATCGGGTGAACGCGTTCGGCAGGCGCGCCCATACCTGGAAGTCGCGAATCGGCAATGAATCCGGTGCAGTGCGGCGTGCCGGGCTGTCACTGAAAGGTCACAGGACCGGAAGGGGCAGGGACGATCACGTAAATGTGATCACATCTGGTGGGCGCATCGGGCAGAACCCGGACACCGGCTGAAATCAGACGCCAAGAACCCGCCATTGCACTTCGCTCCCGGATTGCCGCCGCAGCGAACGGTCAGGGCTCACGGTCATTCATCCAGGCGAGCTCTGCTGGGCAGGGATGCAGCCTGCCGAGGGAGCGGATTTCGCGCCGGCCCGCTCAGTCGCCTGGCTGTACCGGGCGGTCCAGCACCGTCATGTCGTTCGCGTTGTCGTCGATGACCACGAACCGGACGATGTCGGGGCTGACCTCCGCCACACCGATGCCGAACGCGCCGCCCTGCCCCGCATCGACGTTGAACTGGGTAACAAACTTGCCCTGTTTGGTGAATTCGACGATTTCGCTGGGTTGCGCCGGATCCGCATTGACCGCATCGCCATTCGCCGTGAGCAAGTCCCCGTTGGGCGCGAGTACCAGCGCCAGCGGCCCGCGCAAATGCTCGTCGCGGAAGACCACCTTGCCGGTACCCGACGAACCTGTCCGCGATCCGGCATGAGAGACCGCGAATATCATGTTGTCAGCCGTCGACGCGACATAGAGGACATCGGTCCCGACGTCGTACGCGACCCCGGTCGGGCCGAGGATCAGCGCTGCAGGATTGGGCATGACCGTGTAGCCCGAGGCGATCACGGTCGCGCTCAGCACGGTGACCGCGGTCGGCGAAATCGCCAGGTTCAAGCGCGTTACGGTGCCGGTGTTGACATTCGACACGAACACCAGGGCGTGGTCGAACAAGTCATGAATTGTCAGGTCCCATGGACCGTTGAGTCGCTTGGTGTAGGGAGAGGGAGCGACTTCCCTGCCGTTGCGATCGAGAAAGAGCAAGGAGCCCGGCTTCTGGATCACGCCGCCCGAGGTCGGGACGTTACCGACTAGCACGAACCCACGCCGGAGGATGCCCAAAGCAGTGGTGAGCCCGAGACCGGACCCCCGGAAGAACGTGGTCGCTTTCCCCGGAGGCGCCACCAGCCTGTTCGGCGTCAGCTTGATGATCGTCGTGCCGGTGCCCTGGGCATTGGTTTTATTGTTGAAGTTCGAGACCAGGACATCGCCGGGCACGATCTTTCCGCCGGACGGGAAGCCCGCGGGCACGATTGCCACGCCGTAAGGATTGAGGTCGCCTTTCGGTGGCACCGTGGAAGATATGATGATGTCCGGCAGAAACGGTTGCGGCGCGTCGCCCGCTGCGGCGGTGACGGCGATCAAGGTGGCAGTCGCTGCGGCAACCGAGATCGCGAGCACGGTGACCCCTGATCTCCCGCACCAATTTTCCATCAGGCTCTCCTCCCGTAAATTCGCCCGGTTCCCGGGACCGTCGCCCGCGCGAGACGGGGCTCGACGGCGCGCGATCCCAACCGCTCAATCGTTACGACTCGTCGGCAGCGGAGTTATTCCACGAAAAGGATCGCCACAGCCCTCCTCACCGAAACGTGAAAGGCCAAGATAGAGCCGAAAGGCGAACAGCGAGTGACTGAAGGGCCGCTGTGAACTTATCATTGCCCGTTGGCGGAGGCCCGCGCCGCTTCGATTACCCCGCAAGATGTTGCGCTCTGGAGCGATGGTCGAGGTGCGTCATTGGTGCCGAGAAACAAGCGATCATCGCAGCCGGACCCCGCTCAAGGTCATAATTCCGAGCGCCTCGAAAACAATGGCGGTGGTGAGTTGGATAGCTTTTACCGGCAGCCTGCCCGCGAGTTTGTCGCCAATGACAACCGCCGGGATGTTGGCCAGCATCATGCCGAGCGTCGTGCCCATGACGACGAAATAAAAAGCCTCGAACCGCGCGGCGAGGCCCACGGTCGCGATCTGCGTCTTGTCGCCGATCTCGGCGCAAAAGAACGCAACCAGGGTCGTGGTGAATGCTCCTGCTCCGCTGACCATTTTGTCGCCGCCCTCGTACTTGTCGGGGAACAGCGCCCACACCGCGACGCTCAGGAACGACAGCCCGAGGATCCAGCGCAACCACGGGCCAGCGAGCCAGCTACCGAAAAGCGTCCCGGCGAGGCCGGCCGCCGCGTGATTGGCGAGGGTGGCCAACAAAATGCCGAAGAGGATCGGCACCGGCCGCTGAAAGCGGGCGGCGAGCATCAGGGAGAGGATTTGTGTCTTGTCGCCGATTTCGGCGAGACCTACGACAAGAGCCGAGACCAGGAACGCTTCCACGAAAGATGCCGTCGGGTCGGGCAGGAGGTGAACTTTGGCACGGCTCCCGCTGCCCAACCCGGGTGCAGGGAACCGGTGCCAAAGGTCTCGCCAAGCCCATCGGTCGCCTGCGCCATGGCCGGAGCCAAGTGTGTTGACGCAAGCCCCGCGTCACGCGCGGGCGGCTACTCCCCAATGACGCACACGTTGTAGCAGAACAGAAAAACATCTTCCAGCGGTTGCCATGCGGCCCTAAACGAACTCGCGGCGATCGTTGCCGCGATCGAAGCGGACGATGCGGTGCATCCCGCCTTCGAATAGCGATAGAGCCCTGGGGAATTGTATGTTCATGCCGACGCGATGCCGAAATGCGCTCGCCGGGGGTGCAGGTGGCGTTCGAGGACGTTTGATGCGACCCAACCGGCACGCGATCGTCACAGTGTTGACAGGTCTTGCCCTGTCACTCCCCTTGATTGGCACCGCGTCCCGATCGGCCGACGCGCAGCAACCGCCGCCGCCGGCCGGACCTCCGCCGCTACTGCCAGGCGGGCCGCCGCCTCCGAGCGCGCTTGCGTCAGGCCTGCAGGCGACGGTGACGCCCTATCTCTGGCTCTCGGGCATCAACGCCGCGATCGATACGCCATTACGGCGCGCGCCGCTGGTCGATACCAGCGTCGGCGCCTTCCAGCTCTTGGGCGACGTCAATGGCATACCCTTCATGGGAGCGTTGGAGTTGCGCAACGGCCCGTTCAGCCTGTCGGGCGACGTGCTGCATGTCCCGGTCGACACCAGCATCACCACGCACAATATCTTTTTTCAGGGCGGCAGTGCCGCCCTGAACGTCAACACCGGCACCGCGCTGCTGCTGTACCACGCGCTCGAAGAGCCGGTTCAGTCGCTGGATGCCGGCCTCGGCTTTCGCGCCTGGGACTTCTACTCCGACTTGACGTTGAACGGGCGGATCGTGCGGACAGTGGATGTCTCGCCGACCGCCACCTGGGCCGACCCGCTGATCGCCGCCCGCTATCACCGCGATTTCGGCAACGGCTTCGGGTTCACCACCTATGGCGATCTCGGCGGCTTCGGCGTTGGTGCGCATATCGACTAGTGTTATGATGCGCAAATAACTATACACATGTCACGCTGCCTTCTTTCGCGTACGACGCACGGTGCAGCCGGGCTGAATCTCTTCCAGCCGCCGCCGACAGCGCTCGATCTTGGCGAGGATATCTTCGGCTTGCGCCCGCCAGATAAAGGGCTTGGGATCGCGATTCCAAGCCGCAATGAAGTCCTCGATCGCGGCCACCAAGTCCGGGACACTGGCAAAGCTGCCACGGCGCACGGCTTTGCCGGTCAGATCGCCGAACCAGCGTTCCACCAAATTCAGCCAGCTGGAGCTGGTCGGAATGAAGTGTACCGTGAAGCGCGGATGGCGCTTCAACCAGCGTTGGACCTGTGCGGTTTTGTGTGTGCCGTAGTTGTCCAACACCAGATGCAAATCCAACTCCGGCGCGTACTCGGCATCGATCTGGCGCAGAAAGCGCAAGAACTCCTGATGCCGATGGCGCGGAAAACACCGCCCGCTGACCGTTCCGGCCGCCACGTTCAGCGCGGCAAAAAGTGTCGTGGTGCCATGGCGCACATAGTCGTGCGTCCAGGTGCCGCAACGTCCCCGCTTCATCGGCAGCCCAGGCTGCGTGCGATCCAAGGCCTGGATCTGACTTTTTTCATCCACGCACAGCACCACCGCGTTCTGCGGCGGATGCAAGTACACGCCCACCACATCCAGCAGCTTCGGCACGAATTGCGGGTCGCGCGAGAGTTTGAACGTCTCCTGCCGGTGCGGCTGCAAGCCGTGCTCCTGCCAGATGCGGCACACCGTGCTCGCGTCCACGCCTTGGGCCCTGGCCATCGCCCGAGTGCTCCAGTGCGTCTGCCCAGGCGGTTTGCTGCTCAGCGTGGCCTTCACAATGCGTTCGGCCAGGCCCGGCTGGGGTTTGCGTCCGCGTCCTTCGGCCACCGCCCACAAGCTCTGCGCCCCCGCGGCGACGAAGCGCTCCCGCCACAGCCGACAGGTGTGCCGATTCAATCCAAGCTCCTGCGCAATTGCCACGTCGGCGGATCCCTCATGCGCCAGCAAAACAATCCGGCAGCGCTTCACCACCTGCTGCGGCGTGCCATGCGCCCGAACCCATCCTTGCAGCAGTTCCTGCTGTTCGGCTCTCAGCTCCAGAGTGGCTACCCGATTCCTGCTCACCGCTGAGTAGGCCACAAGGCGAGCCAAATGTCTAGTTATTTCGGCAGCAGTACACTAGCAGGTGATCGGCACGATCGACTACCAGCTAAAATCTTGGGCCACGCTGCGCATCGGCTATCGCAGCCTCAACTTCGACTACACAGCGGCCGGCGGCGGCCTCGGGTTCAATGTCCATATGAAGGGCCCGATCCTCGCCGCCTCCTTTCAATTCTAACCGGCGCTTCGTGTAATTGACCGCCGAAATAGGTCGCCGGCATCCTATGCGCCTCCCTGTACCGCACCAGCAGGCAAGAACGGTAGCCGGCGTCAGCGCCGCTACGCCGCTTATCGCCTTCATGGAGCCGGCCGGAACACCCAAATCGCGGCCGGTTCGAGCGAACGCGCCCGCACCGCGACATAGAGCCGGTCGAGCTCGGGAACGAACAGCGAGATGCGCGCTCCCCAAACCGTCGGCACACGCGCGACCCGCCCGTAACAGGTGGCGCGCTGCTCGAGCACATCGACGACGCCTTCCCCGCGGCTCACATAGACGCCGCGGCTTACCGTCGACAAACACCTCGTCGGCGTCGCTTCAGGTGTCAATTCTGGCTGCGACCCGTCCATCCCGAATGGAAAGCGTCATCAGCGTCGGCGGGCTGCGAAAGACGACGAGGACCCGACGCGCGTCACGGTCGATCGTCATCGCAGACCTTCGGTCGGCAAGAATCGGGTTCCCTCGGCGGCGAGGCCGATAACCTCGATTTCGCCGGCGTCCGGCACATTGACGAAAACCCGCCTCCCGGTCTCGTCGATCTGGAAGCTCTCGGGGTGGCCCTTGAGACGGATCTCAGTGACCTTGGTCCGGCTTGCCGGATCGATGAGCGCAATCGCCCCTTTGCCGTACTCGACAAGCACGCGGCTGTGCTGCGCATCCGACGCCGAGGGCACCTGAAGCGGCAGAGGCTGGTCGTGGCCGAGCTGGGCAACGATAGCCTGGGCGTGGTCGACCTGGCGGCGAGCAAGGTGCTGCGCACAATCGTCGGGGTGAGCGAGCCGCAGGGCGTCGCCTATGTCCCCTTTGCCGATAATGTCTATGTCGCGAACGGCGGCGACGGCTCGGTGTGGGCTCTGCACGGCGACGATCTTGCGCCGATCGGCCGCATCGAGCTCGGCGCAAGATGCCGACAACGTGCGGGTGCCGCGCGAACATCGTAGCTCTTGGCGACATTGATCTGCGCCAGCGCCGCCCCAAGCCCTTCGGCGCGCTTCTTGGCGTCGTCATTGCCTATTCCTCGCGGATCGCCCGCTCAGCGGCCGTGTCTGGCAGCGGCGCCTGCCAGTTGAGGATGCCGAACCCGCCGGGGGATCGCGAGACCCGACTTTGTCAAATTCGAAAAGCCACGGAATAATCGTCCGTCACCAGAGTCCTTAATGATGCATGGCGCATGCTTTTTTGCCGTGCGAGTGTTTCGGCCATTTCCGCTTGACGGAGAGGGGGGGCGTGGTGTCGGCAAGTGCAAACACCTGGTCGAATCTGCTGATCAGAAGCGCAGCGGCACTGATCACCGCAGCCATGCTCGTCGGAGTAACGCCCCTTTCTGTCCAAGCGCAGGTGCCGGCTCCTCCTCCCTGGTACTGGGCTAGCTATCCCTGGGGCTGGGGCGCGCCGTGGGGGTGGGGACCGCCGTTCGGAGTCGGATTTGCCGGCTGTTTCAACTGCGGATTTCGAACAGGCTTTTTCGGCCCAGGTTTCAACCGCTTTGGCTTTGTTCACCCTGGCTTTGGCCGTTTCGGTTTTGCTCACGCCGGCTTTATGCACCCCGGCTTTGGCGGTTTTGGTCACGCCGGCTTTGGCGGAGGTTTCCGCGGGGGCGGTGGCGGCCACAGGTAGCGCACCCAGGGAGCCGTCTGCAGGACCAAGACGGTTTAACCGCGCACGTCAAGCCTTGGCGGGTCCTCTACATCGCCGGCTCGCCCTTCAATACCGAGCGATCATCTCGCTTCGACCAGGCCTCAGCGCAACTGTGCTGGGATGCTGTGGACACCTTCGTACAGCCCCAGCAGGGATTGAAGGTGTGGTGCGTCCATTCGGTGCAAGAATTCCTCCAGATGCGGGCGGCGCCCTTTCACCGATCCCCGGCTTGTCCCTTCGCCAGCTCCTCGCGGCAGACTTTCTCGAGTGGCGTTCGCCGCGCTCGATCCGGCTCACGGTCGCCCGGCTGACGCCGCTGGCTTCCGCGATCTGTTGCCGCGTCGCCTTCGGGTTCAGCCGCCGCACCTCGACGACGGCGGCCCTCCGTTCATCCGAGAGCCGCCAATAGCCCCTCGCAGCGCCCCGCCGCCAGATCGATGCATTCCCGTTCGGCGAGACGCCACACCGTCGCAAAACTCACGTCTTCCTCGCGCGCCACCAGTGAAGCGTGACGCTTCATCAGCAAGCGCACAATGATGCGGGCGGCAAATTCGCCTGTCTTGGCCCATACAGCGCCCGGATTATCCAAAGTACTTTCCTGTACGCCGCCGAGCTCGTTTCCTTCGATCATCGCCCCCGTCATGTTTCTCTCCGGCGATGCCGGCGAGTAGCGCCGAGCCATGTCGATACCGATCGCAGCGCTCGGCACGTTCAGCCTGAATTTTGATCTCATTCTTCGCTTCAATTTTTGGGCGTCTTCCTCGCTGCGCTCGGGCCGCGCTTTTACGCCCCCGCTTACGCGCTGATCTTTGCCCATAAGTGCCTCTGGACACAGAAAACGGAATGGGCGAGCAAGGGGGCATGGGGCCCCTTAGCCCGAAACAGCAGCTGGAGGCGGCAGAGCATCTGTCATGGATCCGCGCGCGCGTCGGCGCGGATGCGGGCTTGTCGCGCGATCGGCTGGCCAAGGAGGTATGCGAACGGCTGGGCTGGAAGGATCGCCGTGGTCGCGCGCAGGAGATGGCCTGCCGCAAGCATCTGATTGGGCTTGAGCGGCGCGGTGCGATCGTGCTTCCGGCGGCCCGTCGGCGGCCGCCGGAGCGGCGTCCGGCCGAGGTTTGCCCGGCCCCGCAAGTGAGCGGTCGCTTGGCCGATCTGGGGGCGGTCACGCTGCAGCGGGTCAGCGGCGGGACGCCGGAGAGCCGGACCTGGGATGCGATGATGGCGGCGCACCATCCCTGCGGTCGCGCGTCGTTGTGTGGTGAGCAGAATTCGCTATCTGATTTGCGGCGCGCGGCATGGTGTGCTCGGCGGGCTGGCGGTCAGTGCCGCCGCGTGGCGGCTGCGGGGGCGCGATGAGTGGCTGGGCTGGGACGACGCCAAGCGTGGCGCCAACCTGACGGGAGTTGTGTGCAACAGCCGCTTTCTGATCCTGCCGACGGTCCGGGTCGCACATCTCGCTTCGCATGTTTTGGGGCAGCTAACGCGGCGGATTGTCGGCGATTGGCAGCAAGCCTTTGCGGTCCGGCCGTGGCTGATGGAAAGCTATGTCGAGGCCGCTCGCCCGGGCACCGCCTATCGTGCCGCCAACTGGATCGAAGTCGGCATGACCGCCGGTCGGGGGCGCCAGGATCGGACCGGCACGGCGCACTTGCCGGCGAAGCGGGTGTTTCTCTATCCGTTGTCCCGGCCGACCCTCAAGCGCCTGTGCGGGGCGCGGCCGGCGCCCGAGCCCAACTGGGTGCGGCAGGAATTCGGCGGTGCCAAGCTCGGCGATCGCCGGCTGCAGCGGCGACTGCTGGATCTGGCCGGGGCGTTCTTTGCCCGGCCCATGGCCAATATCGCGCAAGCCTGCGGTTCGCTGGCCCGAACCAAGGCCGCCTACCGGTTCTTTGATCACCAGCGGGTCACGATGGACGCTGTACTCGAACCGCACCATCAGGCCACCGTCGCGCGCATGCGACAGGAGGTCATCGTGCTGGCGGTGCAGGACAGCTCCAGCCTCAACTACACCAAGCACCCGCAGACCCAAGGCCTCGGCCCGATCGGCAGCCGGCGCGACGGCGCCCAAGGGTTGATCCTGCACAATACCCTGGCCTTGCGTCCCGATGGCCTGCCCCTCGGCCTGCTCGATGTCCAGTGCTGGGCGCGCGATGCCAATACTTTCGGCAAGAAACATCAGCGCCACACCAGGCCGATCGCGGCGAAGGAGAGCTACAAATGGATCCGCCCGCTGACGGAGATCCGGGCCGCCGCCGATCGATGCCCGAACACGCGCATCGTCACCGTCGCCGATCGCGAGTGCGATGTCTTCGAGTTCCTGCAGGAAGCCGACAGCGCCCACCTCGACTTGTTGGTCAGGGCCACCGAAGACCGTGCTCTCCAGCCTGACCCGGGCGACGAGCAGGTGCGCCGCTTGTGGCCTTTTATGGAAAGCCTGCCGGCGGCCGGGCAGATCGCACTCGAGGTGCCCCTCCGCGGCCGCCAGCCGGCCCGTACCGCCCTGATGAGCGTGCGCTTCGCCGAGGTCACCCTGTCGCCGCCGCGACACGAGGCAAAGCTCCCGGCGCTGCGGCTATGGGTCGTGCGCAGCCGCGAAGAAAACCCGCCACCCGACATCAAGCCGCTCGACTGGATGCTGCTGACCACCGTGCCGGTCGCCTCGCTGGACGACGCTCTCCAGCGCATGCAGTGGTATACCCGGCGCTGGGGGATCGAGGTCTTCCACCGCATCCTCAAGAGCGGATGCCGCATTGAAGATCGCCAGCTCGAAACCGCCGACCGTCTGGAAACCTGCCTCGCCATCGACATGGTCGTCGCCTGGCGCATCCACTATCTCACCTGGCTCGGGCGGGCCACCCCCGAACTGCCCTGTACCGTCGCCTTCGAGCCCGAGCAGTGGAAGGCCTTGGTCGTCTTCCACACCCGCAAGCCGCCGCCGGCGCAACCGCCTTCGCTCTGCCAGATGATCCTCTTGATCGCCCAACTCGGCGGTTTCCTCGCCCGCAAATCCGACGGCCAACCCGGTCCCCAAACCCTCTGGCGCGGCCTGCAGCGCCTGGACGACATCACCGCCGCCTTCCGCAGCTACGCTATCGCCTACCCACTGCCCCCTTAGCCCGGCGCCAACCGACCTCGCCGAGCCCATACCAAATCTGCCGTAAACCGACTGTCCGATGCACACATATGGGTAAAGATCAGGCTTACGCGAGGGGGGTGCTGCCGGCAGATCTGCCAGAAAGCGCTATTGGCCGACCCCGGCGGCGAGCTCGACTGGTCGCGGTGACCCTGTCGCGGCGGCGATAAAGGCCCATATCCATCGGCAAGGCGGGTCGCGAGGTCGCTCGCGATCGGCGACCGAAGTAACAAGCTGTCGCGGGCGGCCAGCGACCCCGACCAACCGGGTTCGGGAGAAAGGGATATGCTGACCATCCGCAACCCTCTTGAATGGAGTGTTTCTCAGCTCCAGCATGCGGCCGAGGCCGTCGAATCGGTCGGCCGCGCTGGCCGCCAGACCCGCGCGCACTGGCGTTCGCCGGCGCCGGCGATCCGGCACCTCCGGATCGCCGACATCAGGGAGGCCCTGGCCCGCGGCCTCGATGATTTCGCCGCCTGCCGGACCGATGTCGTCTTCCTCTGCGTCATCTATCCGGTGCTCGGTCTGATTCTGGCCCGCTTCGCCTTCGGCGAAGGATTGCTGCCGTTGCTGTTCCCGCTCGCCTCCGGCTTTGCGCTCGTCGGGCCGTTTGCCGCGGTGGGTCTCTACGAGATGAGCCGGCGGCGCGAACAGGGGGCGGAGGTCGGCTGGGTCGACGCGTTCGGCGTGGTGCGCTCGCCGGCGATCGGCGCGATCGTGTTGCTGGGCCTCATTCTGATGGCGATCTTCCTGGCCTGGCTCGGGGCCGCCTGGGCGATTTATGCGTTGACCCTCGGCCCGGCCCCACCCGCATCGCTCGCCGGCTTCGCGCGGGACGTGTTCACGACCGGGCGCGGCTGGATCATGATCGGCGCCGGGGTCGGCGTCGGCTTTCTGTTTGCTCTTCTGGTGCTGGCGATCAGCGTCGTGTCGTTTCCGCTGCTGCTCGATCGCGAAGCCGGGCTGGACACGGCGGTGCGGACATCGTTCCGGGCGGTCGCCGCCAATCCGGGGCCGATGGCGGCCTGGGGCCTCATCGTCGCCGCGTGCCTGGCCGTCGGCTCGGTACCGTTGTTTGTCGGGTTGATCGTCGTGTTGCCGGTGCTCGGTCACACAACCTGGCACCTCTACCGCGCCGTCGTCGCGTAAACGCGTCTCAGTCGACGGCGACCTCGACGAGGGTGGGTTCGGCGAGAGCGGAGAAGGCGCTGTGCAACGCCTCGTCGAGCATGTCGGTGCGATCGACGGCGATCGCACCGACGCCCTGGCCCTGCGCCAATGCACAGAAATCGATATCGGGCAGGCTCGTGCCGACGGTTTGCTGCAGTCCGAAGTGGCGGCCGAACTCGCGCAGCGCCTCGTAGCTCCGGTTCTTGATGATGACGAAGCTGACGCCGAGCCCGAGCTGGGTCGCCGTCCACAGTCCCTGGACCGCATACATGCTGGACCCGTCGCCAAGCAGAGCGATGACCTTCTCGCGCCGGCGCGCCAGGGCAACGCCGATCGCGGCGGGCAGGCCATAGCCGAGACCGCCGCTGGCGCAGGTGTAGAAGCCGTCGCGGTCGACGATCGGCAGATAATCATGCATCGCCCGCCGGCTGCTGGGGGCCTCTTCGACAATGATGCTGCCTCTCGGCCGCAGCAGGGCAACCTGTTGCATCAGATAGGCGTCGGTCAGTCCCGGGCCCGACAAGCGCGGGCTCGGCACGCGCGCCGCCGGCTCCGGCCGGGGCCGGGGATCGGGTCCGCCCAACAGGTCGACGATGCCGGATTTCAGGTTGGTCACGACCGCGGCGCCGACCGGCGCCCAGACCGCCATCGCCGGGTCGTCGACGAGCTGGAAGAGGCGGGCGCCCGGCGGAAGGTGCGGGCCTAAACCCTCGACGTGATAGGTGAAGACCGGTGCGCCCAGCACCAGGATCAAGTCGTTGCCGGCGAGGCTCGCCACAATCTTCTCGCGGTCGGCGGCGAGGAAGCCGGCAAACAGCGGGTGGTCCTCGGGAAAGCCGTTGCGGCCCGAATTGGGGCCGGCCCAGACTTTCGCCCGGTGCCGTTCGGCGAGGGCGATGATCTCGTTCCAGGCGTCGTCGCGGGCCACGGCGGCGCCGACGACGAAGGCCGGCCGCACGCATTGGGCCAGGGCCTCGGCCACAACCGCCAGCAAATCCGGGTCGCCGCGCGGCATCCTGCCGAGCCGACGCGGTTCGACCGGATCGCAACCACGATCCCAATCGTCGACAGGCACCGAGACAAAGGCGGGCCCGCACGGCGGCTGCATTGCGGTGTAGTAGGCGCGCGCGATCGCCAAGGGCACATCCTCGGCGCGCGCCGGCTCGCAGCTCCACTTGACGTAGGGCCGCGGGAACTCGGCCGCCCGCTCGGCGAACAGGAAGGGCTCGAAAGGCAGTATCGAGCGCGCCTGCTGTCCGGCGATGATCAAGAGCGGCGCCTGATTCTTGGCGGCGGTGAACACCGCCCCCAAGGCGTGACCGAGACCGGCGGCAGAGTGCAGGTTGACCACGGCGGCGTTGCGCGTCGCCTGGGCATAGCCGTCGGCCATCCCGACCGCCACCACCTCCTGCAAGGCGAGCACATAGCGAAAATCGGCAGGGAAGTCGCGGAACATCGGCAATTCGGTCGAGCCCGGGTTACCGAAGATCGTCGTCGTCCCAAAGGCGCGGAACAGGTCGAAGACCCGATCCCGCACCGTCCCCGGCCCGGCACAGCCCGACATCGCAACCTCCTCCGGCGCGGCCCAAAGGGGCACAGCATAGGCGCGTTCCCGCGCAATCGGGATGACGATCCGCGGTGGCCGCCCCGCGCGCTTGACGGCGGCGCGGAAACGGCGTTTCTCCGGCGCTGACCGGAGTGAGACATGAGCGATCCTGTTTGCCACGAGCTCTTTCCGCTCGGCGCCGATGACACGCCTTACCGCAAGTTGACGGACGACCACGTTTCGACCGGCACATTCGAGGGCCGGCGCATCCTCAAGATCGCGCCGCCAGCCTTGACGATGCTGGCCGCCCAGGCATTTGTCGATTGTGCGCATCTGTTGCGCCCGGGGCATCTGGCGCAGTTGCGCGCCATCCTCGAAGATCCCGAAGCTTCGGCGAACGACAAATTCGTTGCCTTCGACTTGTTGAAGAATGCCAACATCGCCGCCGGCAAGATTTTGCCGATGTGCCAGGACACCGGCACCGCCATCGTCATGGGCAGGAAGGGTCAGCAGGTGTGGACCGAGGGCGACGATCGGGCGGCGCTGTCGGCGGGCATCCGCCGCACCTATACGGAGACCAATTTGCGCTATAGCCAGCTGGCGCCGCTGTCGATGTACGAGGAGGTCAACACCGGCGACAACCTGCCGGCGCAGATCGACCTCTTCGCCGAGCCCGGCGACAGCTACAAATTTCTGTTCATCGCCAAGGGCGGCGGCTCGGCGAACAAGAGTTTTCTCTATCAGCAATCAAAAGCGGTGTTGAACCCGAAAGCCTTGTCGAAATTTATCGATGACAAGATCCGCACGCTCGGCACCGCCGCCTGCCCGCCCTATCACCTGGCGATCGTCATCGGCGGCACCTCGGCCGAGATGAATTTGAAAACGGTCAAGCTCGCCAGCTGCCGCTATCTCGATAGCCTGCCGGCGCAAGGCAACCGCTGGGGCCAGGCCTATCGCGACCGCGGCTTCGAAGCGGAGGTGCTGGAGCTGAGCCGCCGCCTCGGCATCGGTGCGCAATTCGGCGGCAAGTATTTCTGCCACGACGTCCGTGTCATCCGCTTGCCGCGGCACGGCGCCAGCCTGCCGATCGGGATCGGCGTCTCGTGCTCGGCCGATCGCCAAATCCTCGGCAAGGTCACCGCCCAAGGCGTGTTCCTCGAAGCGCTGGAGACCAACCCGGCGCGGTTTCTCCCGGAAATCGACGCCGGCGCGCTCGGCGGTCCGGTCGTGGCGCTCGATCTGTCGCAGCCGATGGCCGAGATCCGTCATACCCTTTCTCGATATCCGATAAAGACCCGGCTCAGCCTTACCGGAACGCTGATCGTGGCGCGCGATATCGCCCATGCCAAATTGCAGGAGCGACTCGACCGCGGCGAAGGCTTGCCCGATTACGTCAAGGTCCACCCGATCTACTATGCCGGCCCGGCCAAGACCCCCCTCGGCTATGCTTCGGGCTCGTTTGGGCCGACGACGGCCGGGCGGATGGACAGCTATGTCGATCCTTTCATGGCAGCGGGCGGCAGCTTCATCACCCTCGCCAAAGGCAACCGCGGGGCCGAGGTGCGCGCCGCGTGCCGCCGGCACGGCGGCTTTTACCTGGGCTCGATCGGCGGCCCGGCGGCCCGCCTCGCCCAGGATTGCATCCGCAAGATCGAGGTGGTCGAATACCCGGAACTCGGCATGGAGGCGATCTGGCGGATCGAGGTCGTCGATTTTCCCGCCTTTATCGTCATCGACGACAAAGGAAACGATTTTTTCGACGCGCTCGCCTGAATATCGGCGACGACAGGATGTGGGGCTTCCCGATTGGCCGAAGAAGGGGTGCCGGATGCGCTCACACGCGGAGACAAGGGAGCGTGGGAGGCCTTCGTCCGACGCTATGCCGGCCTGGTCGCCGCCGCCGTGCGCGCCATTGCCCGCGACCCCGGCGAGGTCGAGGATCTGGCTCAGGAGGTGTTCCTGCGCCTGTGCAAAGACGATTTCCGCCTGCTGCGCAGCTACGACCCGGCACGGGCCGGGTTGTCGACCTGGATTACGATCGTCGCGCGCAGCACCGCCCGCGACGCGCTGCGGCGGCGCCGGCCGATGACGGTGCCGATCGAGGCGGTGCCGGAGGCGCGGTTCGCCGTCGAGCCGGTCGAGCCGGTGCGCAAGCTGAAGCTGCCGGAAGTATTGCTGTCGCCGCGGCAGCGCGAAATCCTGGCCATGCTCTACGATCGCGAGATGGAGGTTGCCGAGATCGCCGCGGCACTCGGGATCGACCCGCAGACGGTGCGCAGCGCCCACCACAAGGCGATGCTCAAGCTGCGCGCCCACTTCAAGCGAGAAACGCGATGAAGCTTCACGTCAGCCGACGGGGGAAACCAGAAAGTTGCGGGGATGACGGCGACAGACGCCGCGTAACACAGAGAACATTGCCATGAACCCCACCCCCGAAGAGATGGACGAGCCGATCGATCGCGTGCTCGGTCGCGCGCTGTGGCAGCAATGCCGCTCGGCCGAGGCGCCCGCAGACGAGACCCTGGGCTTTCTCGACCTTGCGGCCTTTGCCGAGGGCGGCCTCGACCCCGACGAGCATGACCGGATCGCGGCGCGGCTCGTCGCCGATCCCGTTGCCGCAGCCGACGTCGCCGCGGCCCGGGCGCTCGCCGGCAGCGGCGGCGCAAGCTCGGCCGAGATCGATCGCATCGTCGCCCGGGCCGGCGCGTTGCGTCCCGCCGCCCCGCCGCAGCGCGGCCTCGTCATCTCGTTCTTCCGCGCACGGCGGCGCATTCCGCTCCACGGCTTGACGCAATGGGGCAGCCTCGCGGCGGCGATCTGTCTCGCGGCGTGGCTCGGCTTCACCATGGGGAGCGGCGCGTCGTTTGCCCTGGGCCAACCCAAGCTCGGCGGCGACGATGTCACGACGATCGAGTTGTTCGACCCCGGGACCGGCTTTCTACACGATCTGCCGGGGGGGATTCAGACATGACGATCGTCGATACCGCGTTGGCGGGAAGAAGCGTCCGGCAGCAAATTTGGTGGGCCGCCGTCGCGCTGTCGCTGGCGCTTAACCTGTTCTTCGTCGCGGGCGCGCTGTGGACGCGCTTGCACGTGCCGCCGCCGCTGACGCGCGAGGCGCGGTTTGACGAGATGGCGGCGGCGCTTGCCCTCGATCCGCAGCAGCGGCAGGCCTTCGCGAGCTATTCGCAGACGATGCGAACGCAGCTCGAGGAGATGCGCGATCTGGTCCAGCCGCTGGTTCGCGCCGCCTGGGCGGAGGTGTCGAGACCGCAGCCGGACGAGGCCAAGGTCATGCAGTACCTCGATCGGGCGGTAGAGGTGCGCCGCGCCCACCTGGCCCAAATCACGACTTTGACGATCGGGTTTCTGAAGAAGTTGTCGCCCGAGCAACGGGCAAAATTTGTCAAGGTTGCGCACCAGGGGCCGCCGCCCTGGGCCCTGGTGTTCGAGCGCCGGCAGAATTAGGGCGCAAATCGGCCGGTCCGTCCCTCACCCTTATTTCGTGCCGTAGAGCCGGTCGCCGGCGTCGCCGAGGCCGGGCAATATGTAAGCATGCGCGTCGAGACGGCGGTCGACCGCGGCGGCAACGACGGTAACGTGAGGAAACACGCTGCGGAGGTTGGCGATGCCTTCGGGGGCGGCGACAAGGCAGACAAACTCGATCCTGCGCGCGTTCAATTCGGTAAGACGCGAGATCGCCGCCACCGCCGAATTGCCGGTCGCGAGCATCGGATCGACGAGGATCACGTCGCGCTCAGAAAGATCGTCCGGCAATTTCAGGTAGTATTCGACCGCCTGCAGCGTCTTTGGCTGGCGATAGATGCCGATATGGCCGACCCGCGCCGACGGTAGGAGATCGAGCATCCCGTCGAGAATGCCGTTGCCGGCCCGCAGGATCGACACGAGACAGAGCTTTTTTCCGGCAAGCCGAGGACAGTGAGCCCGCTCGAGCGGCGTGTCGATCTCGGTTAATTCGAGCGGCAGATCGCGCGTCGCCTCATAGGCCAACAAGAGGCTGATCTCGCGTAAGAGCCGGCGGAACTCTGCGGTCGAGGTATTGCGGTCTCGCATCAGCGTCAATTTGTGCTGAACCAGCGGATGGCTGACGACGATCAAGCCCGACCCCGGCTGCGGCATCGGTTTCGCTCCTAAAACAGGGTGCCGTCGGCGACGATGGCGAGCGGCGGGGCGCCGTCCGGCCGGCGCTCGCCGGCGATCTCCCGACCGGCCGCCCAGCTGCCGCCTTCCAGGACCTTGGCGAGCGGGAATGCCACAGCACTTTTGCCAAGCCGGTGCCGCACCGCTTCGGCGAGATGGTCGAGGAGAATTATCGTCAATGCGCGCCATTCGACGACCGGCTCGCTGCGCGGCAGCAGCCGGCGCGCGCCGAGCCGCGGGTCACACGGCTCGATGACGCCGCAATCGAGGAACAGCCCGCCGTTGCGGTATTCGGCGAGGCCGGTCAGCCCGTCGAGCTCGACGACCTCGACACCGCCCTGCTGCAGCGGCTCGACCAGCGAGTAAGCCAGCCACTGGCTGAGCTTGTGAAACGGCACCAGGCCATCCTGCGGAACCAGGGAGTGGCGGGCGCAATCGCCAAGCGCCACCCCGCCGAGGCTGGTCCCGCCCGGCCAGATCGGGCCGAACGCCAGCAGCAGGGTTTTGAGAATATCGGCGGCGCGGAGCGATTTGCCGGTGCTCCGCCAGTAATCATAGAGACCGCCGGGCCGCGCCGCCCGGCCAAAATGCAGGGTGTCGGCAGCGCAGATCCGACCGCAGCGGCGCAACAGCGAGGCGCGGCCTTCGAGCCCGGCGAGCGCGTTGCCGGCGCCGTGCTGGAAGGCACCGGCGAGCTGGGCCGGCGTCAACCGCGCCAATGCCGCCGCATCGGCGCGCCAGGGATCGCTCGGATCCGCCGAGAACAACCCGGCTTGCATGGCCCGCAGGCTCGCCACGGCGAGCCCCTCGGACCGGCCGAGGCTCTGTCCGGTCTCGGCTTCACGATAATGCCAGGCGGGTCCCGCCCCGGCGTCGAGCAGCACCGAAACGACCGCCAGATCGATCCGGGCGCGCGCCCTTTCCGCGATCCCGGCGCCGGCTGGCACGAGGCCGGCGCGGTCGGTGCCGCCTGCCGAGAAATGCCGCCAACGGCTGTGCGGGGGGACCTCGAGGTCCGGGTAGCGCCGCCGCGTGATCTCGGCGACGCGCCGGACGGCCTCGTCGAACCGGCGCAGGACGAGGCGAAAATGCCGGGTCTCGCCGCGCTCCGCCGCGGCGAAGACGATGGCGCTGCGCTCGCGCACCGCCGCGGCACTCAACAGCGTCGCGGCCGCCGCCCTCGCCTCATGATCCGAGGGCACGGCCCTCGGCGCGGCCCAGCTGCTGCCGATCGGGAACCCCGTCGGGCGCGAAATAGCCGGCCGCCCGTTTTGCCGCGATCTCGACCGCGGCGTCGGGCGGCACCAGCCGATCGGGGATCGCCACCTGCTCGACCACCTCGATCCCCTGGGCTTCGAGCGCATTGCGCTTCAGGTTCGACATCGAAACCCAGCGGTCGATCCGGCCAACCCCGAGCCAGTGGAAGACATCGGGCATCAGCTCCTGGAAGCGCATGTCCGGCACCCCGGCGACGCATTCGGTCCGGCGGAAATAGGTGTCGGCGCGGTCGCCGCCCGGTTGCCGCTTGCGCGCGTTGTAGACGAGGAACTTGGTGACCTCGCCGAGCCCGCGCCCCTCCTTACGGTTGTAGACGATAATGCCGACGCCGCCCTGCTGGGCGGTGGCCACGCAAACTTCGACGCCGTGGACGAGATAGGGGCGACAGGTGCAGATATCCGAGCCGAAGACATCCGAACCATTGCATTCGTCGTGGACGCGGCAGGCGATGGCCGTCGCCGGCTCGGCCAGCCGCTCGACCGCACCAAACAGATACACCGTCATGCCGCCGACCGGCGGCAGAAAGACCTCGAGATCGGGGCGGGTGACGAGCTCCGGGAACATGCCGCCCGTTTCCTCGAACAAGGTGCGCCGAAGATCCGGCTCGGCGACGCCGAACCGCCGCGCGAGACCGGGCAAATGCCAGACCGGATCGATCGCCGCCTTGGTGACCCGGATCTCGCCATCGGCGAGCAACACCGCGCCGTCCGCGCCCAGTATTCCCTCGGCGAGGAGCGACCGCAGTTCCGGCAGCATGATCCGGGCGGTGGTCACCGCAATGGTCGGGCGAGCGTCAATTCCGGCGCGAATCCAATCGGCGAAGACCTCGCCGACGACGTGGCCCCACGGGTCGAGCGAGACGATCTTGGCCGGGTCGCTCCATTGCGGACGAACGGCAATCGAGGCTGCGGGCCCGGTGCCGGTCAAGTCGGGTCGGTGATCGCGCGCCAGCGCCCGGGTGGCGACCGCCAGCGCCCGGTAGATCGCGTAGGCGCCGGAATAAGCGCCGATCGCATTGCGCTGCCGCGGTTCGGCCGGGCTGGCCACGACCGGACCGCGGGCCGCCGCCCCGGCCGCCCCCCAGCGCAGCGGGACGCCGCCCTCGCCGCTGTCGCCCGGGTGGGACGTGAGCCGGATGTGCCGCGGAATCGAATGGCTCATATCTGGCCGCGCAGCAAAAGCCAGAGATGGCGCGTCCGGCGCCGATATCAATGCTCCATCAATGGCGGCCGCCGCGGCCGAGACGCCCGATTGCGGCCCAGTCCGAAGACCGCGACTTGACTATTCAGCCCGCGCAGCGCCGGGCGGCGCGGCGCCGCGTCGCCGGCAACGAGGGCTGCTCGTCAGCGGCACAACGCGTACCCATCGGGGTCGGGCTTTGCCGCATGGGCGACGGCGTAGGCGTGGAAGCCCTTGCCGTCGAGGGTGCTTGCCATCTGCAGCATTGGCGCCGCCTGCTGGCACACTTCGGCGGTCGGCATCTGGCCCTGCTTCAGGGCGATCTGATTGGCAAGGCTGGTGTTCCAGCGGTCGAACTGGGCCTGCGCGTTGCGAAACCCGGCGCGGCGGAAATGGGCGATCATCGCGCGCTGATAGGCAATGATCGCGTCTTTATTCCGGTAGCGGAATTGCGCATAGGTTAGATCGCGGCAGGCCGAGCTGACCACCATCAGATTGGTTTGGAATATCAGTGCCTGCTCGGCCTCACGGTCGGATATCGAACATTGGCTGGCGGCGGACGCAACTTGCAGAGACGCGGCGGCGAGCAGCGCCGCGGCCAACGCGAACTTCCCCATGGTATTCCCCCCGATGTCGGTGTACGGAAAACCAGCATACGCCGCAGCCGCGGTTGTTCAAGGAGAAACCATCGCGATTTCGTTACGCGATCGGCTCGGCAAGAATAGACGCGGCCTGGCATTGGCGCGACCCAACCAAAGATTGACAAGCGGCAATGCACCGCTACCTGAGCCACCCGGCGCGACGCAACGCTGCGACCGGGCGGCCCCTCTCCCCTTCGGCGTGTCTATGAGCCATTGCCGCTGTGCTTGAGGGCGCGAGACGGTCAGCCGACCGCGGCGCGGAAGATGCGCATGTAGTTGCCGCCGGCGATCTTGCCGGCCTCTTCGGCGGTGAAGCCGGCGCGCAGCATCGCGGCGACGAGATGCAGCCAGCGGGTGTAATCCTCGAGGCAACCCCGCGCGTCGAACTGGTCGGTGCCGATGCTGACATGATCGACGCCGACGATTTCGGCCATTTCCTTGAGGCCGTCGACGTATCTGTCGAGGCTCGGGAAGAAGTGCCAGATCCCGACCGAACCGCCGGTCTCGGCGATGGCCCGCGCATAATCGGGGCTGATCTGCCGGCCTCCGAGCGGCGTCGGCCCCATCGCGCGCGAACCGAACAGCGCCGTGTGCGACAGCAGCAAGGGCTTCGTTGCGACTTTGACGGCCGCTTTTGCCATGGCCTCGGTGGCGTGCGCGACATCGCAGACGAAGCCGAGCCGATCACAGGCGCGGATCACCTCGGCGCCGAAATCGGTGAGACCCTGATGCGCGATCGCGCCGGTCTGGAAGTCGCCGATGTCGTTCGGCGTGTAATGCACGAACTGCACATGCCGGATGCCGCGCCGATGCGCCTCCTCCAGCCGTTCGAGTTTGCGCTCGAGGAAGTCGAGCCCCTCGACATCGGCGATAATCGCCGGCTCTCCCGCCTTGTGCGCCGCTTCGAGATCGGCGGCGTTCAGCGCGCGGCGCACGCCATGATCGGCGACCAGCGCGTCGATCCAGGCGAGGCGATCGAGGTGGTAGCGGTAGAGCTCGCCCGGCTCCGGGGCGCGAGTTGCGGCGAGCATCCCTGCGGCGCTGCGGCCGAGCACGGGCCAGTCCGGCACGTCGGCGAGGCAGGCGACGGCGAGCGACCCCGCCCGCATCGCGTCGCCGAGATCGCGGCTCGGCGGCGCCTTCGAGACGATCCCGGTCTTGCCGCCGTGGCTATGGACATCGACGGAAATGGCGTTGCCCAGGACGGCGAGCGCCGCCGCTGCGGTCTCGGCGGTCCGCGCCGCCTGCGTCGAACCGCGCGGTCCGGCCTCACCGGCAAGCATCGCCCCGACCGAGGCCGGCGGCGTGCCCGACCCCCAGGATTGGGGCGCAACGAGGCGGCCGTGACCGCAGCAATCCATGGCGTCCTCCTCCCAACTCCCGGTCGTCCGGCCGGCCGCTACCGGCCGATATTGCCCAATCGGTAGAACCGTGCGGCGGTGCCGGCGAACAGCAGGGCTTTCTCCGATGCCGAGCCGCCACGCGCGAGCCGCTTGAATGCGTTGAACAGCACCGGATAGCTGCACGCGCCCTTGTCGACCGGAAAATTGCTCTCGAACATGCAGCGGTTCGCGCCGAACGCCTCGATGCAGGTTTCGACATAGGGCCGCCACGCAGTGGCCAGCTCGCCCGATGACGGCGGCAGCGGCGCCAGGTGGAAATCGAAGGCGTTGACGACATTGCCAGCCCGCCGAGCTTCACATGCACGTTGGGGCAGGCGGCCAGTTCCCTGATGGCGGCGCGCCAGACCGGGAACACTGCGTCACGCTTGTAGGGGCCCACTCCGAGCGGACCGCCAAAGTGGTTCAGCACGATCTTTACCTCGGGGCATTCGCGCGCCACCTCGGTCAGGGTCTCGATCTGCGGGTGGTAGATCCAGGCTTCGAAGGTCAAATCGTACGCCGGCAACCGCTTCAGGCCGCGGCGGAAATTCGCATCGTCCAGCAGCCCCGGCGGCGGCACATACGAGGACGCGCCGATGATCGCCGGGTCGTGCGCCGCGATCTGGCGGATGCCGCGAAAGCGCCCGCCGGCCGCTTCGATCTGCCCTTCGAGCACCGCCTCGAGGTTTGCCGATCGCAGATCGGCAAAACCGACGATCCCGGCGCAGATCTTCGTCCTGGTTCCCCGACGATCGCCTTCCTCGGCGATCGCCCGGACGAATTCGCTTTCGCCGATCGGCCGCATCTCTTCGGGACCGGTCTGCCGGTAGCCGGAGCCGCATTGGATGAAGACGGTTGCGACGATGTTGTGCCCGGAATCGACATCGGCCAGCAACTCGTCGAGCAGATAGCGGCTGCCCGGGTGATCCCACAGATGATGGTGCGGATCGACGATCGGAAGTTCGGGCTCGAGGATGTCCTCGGTCAATTTGCCGAGCCATTCCGGCCTCGGCAGCGGGCGCGGATAGGCGCGGACTTCGACGGGCAGATTGTCTATGGGGCTCGCCATGAATTACCAACTGCACGTCCCCGTGCGCGAATCTCGGATGAGGAGGTGTCAATGCGGAAACGGTGCTCAGGGATTTCCGTGAAGAGATCGGCATAGCGCCGCGGCACAGGGATGTCGTTCAGCGTGCGTACGCGCCCCGCCGCGTCGATGCGCACGGCCACCAGGAAGCTGCCCCCGGAATTAGCGATTTCGTCGAGCGCGACATGCATCCGGACCTCGTCATCGCCATAATATTTCTGCGCAACCAGCCGCTCCGCCGTATCCGCGCCGATCACAAACGTAGTCCTCGGAAACAGGCGCGACTTGTCGACGAAAGTGGGCGCTCTCGTGAGTTCGACCGCCGACCTCCAGGCGAATTGCGCGAGCCGGTGTCTCACCGTCTCGCCCGCCAGCGGCGGCTTGTCGACGTTCGTGACAGAGATTTCGAACGCCAAGGGCTGCTGCCTGAGCTCTTCTGCGACCCGCGCCAGCAACACATGCCCCTCATGCACCGGGTTGAAAGAACCTGGCAACAGCACAACGGAGCGCGGCGCTGACCGCATCATTTGGCCATCGGGCTGGACGGTGACGCGATCGACCTCGCCCGCCACGAGCTGATCGATCGTATCCAGGGTCGCGACGACCGTCTCCGCGAAATGTTCATCCGCATCGAGCAGCCTGCGTGGCGACGGCGCGGCAATCCCGCATGCGTGGGCCAGCCACAGGACGATCGCGCGCGAAACGAGGTCTTCTTCAGCGGCGCGATCACGTCGGCCCTTGGCCATCACGCCCGTGCAGTGCGCGATGCCGGCGGTGTTGGCGAATGCGATGTGAAACCGATGCTCGCCTTTACGCGGGCGATCGCTCACCAGTGCCGCCGTCGCGCCGAGGCCCACCAGATCGCTGCCCGCCGGCACCAGCCTTGCAGCACGTTCCCGTGCGCTTCGCGCCATCGCGATCGCGGTGTCCGAACTGCACGCCTGTGCCGGCGCGAAGCCGAGAAACGTCGCAAGCGCCAGCGCGTCGTAGGGAACCTGCGCCTCGATCAGTAGCCGC
This sequence comes from uncultured Alphaproteobacteria bacterium, assembly GCA_963772295.1. Classification (GTDB taxonomy): domain Bacteria; phylum Pseudomonadota; class Alphaproteobacteria; order ATCC43930; family CGMCC-115725; genus AP-15. Next base: position 137,733 of record CAVYWO010000010.1, on the reverse strand, counting down.
GAGCCGCCGGGAACACGAAGCAACTCGCCGACCGCCCCACTGCCGCCTCCGGTGATCGCGAGCGCAGCCTTGCGACCGGACACGTGCAATGCGGAGATCAATTGTTGCCACCCAGCGTCCGACGGGCTCATGGTGCGTTTGTAGTCCGAAGCCAAGAAGTATCTCGCGGATGGTGAAAGGCGGTTCGGACGGAGTTAATAGAGTAGATGGGCGTGCCGACAAAGCTGCCGAGGCGCGTGATGTCCGGCATGATCGGTCTGGCGCGCGTTGGCGCACGAATGAGCCCCAAGCAAAGACTTGCATCCGCCAGATTGACAGCGCACCGCTCGCGGCCCTTCACTTTTTGCCGGGAACCCCCGGGTCGCGGCGTCGCCGCGCCCGAGGACAGGCGCCGCCGCGTGGCCCGCCGGGCTCGGTGGTCTTGACACTCTGGCTGTCGAGCACAGCCGCCGACGGGCTAGTGTGCTGAATCATGAGTTCGGTTCATAATTAACAGGAATTGTCATTGCGAGGAGGCCGGAGGCCGACGAAGCAATCTCTACCGCATTCGGTCATTTGTGGCACGAGATTGCTTCCCCCCGGAACGGCCCGCCAGGGCCGGCCGTCCGGGGGTCGCAATGACGGCACTCGTATTGTGAAACGAATTTCTGATCCACCACACTAGGGCGTGTCGTCAATTAGCAGCGCTGACTCACATATATCAACGCATTGGCCGGGCTCGGCCCGTGGGCCTTCAGCCCACGGACTTGATCCGTGGGCATCCACGAGAAACGGCACAGGCCTTCGCGGGCTCCCGTGGATGCCCGGCCCAAGGCCGGGCAAGACGGTAATCGGATGTAATCGGAACGGGGCGTCCGCTCAATTGACGACAGGCCCTAGTTTGAGAAAGTCACATTCATCCCAGCCACCTTCGCGAGGGCGATTCGGACCGACGGCGAGTTACGCAGCGGATGCTTGTCATCGCCAGACGAGCGCCAGAGCCAGTAAGAGAATTTCGGTTGACTACGATTTTCTGCATATCAGGTTTCACCACTGGTAAGAAATCGGGAAGCGAGGCGACGCGATGCAAGCGGTTCGTCATGTCTTTGTATTTGGCGATCTGGATCGTTGGTGGAGAGGATAGTGAGAGCATTCGGGGGTTTTACCGAGCACTACCGGCAGTTCTTTGCCACCCGGACACGCGACAATTCGGCGGTAGCGCAGCGGTATCTGCGGGGTCTGACGCAGGCCAGCGAATGCACCTTTGAGGGGATGGCCGCGGTGGTCGAAGCGGGTTGCCCACAACAGTTTCAGCATTTCATCAGCAACTCGCCATGGGATCACGAGGCGGTGCTGGCCCAGGTCGCCCGAGATGCGGATTTGCTTGTCGGCGGGATGCCGGAAAGTTGCCTAATCATCGACGAAACCAGCTTCATCAAACAGGGTGAGCGTTCGGTTGGCGTTGCCCGTCAGTGGTCCGGGCGGCTGGGAAAGGTGGACAACTGCCAAGTGGCGGTGTTTGCCGTCTTGTCGGATGGACGACAGAACGTGCCGATCGATATGCGGCTCTACCTTCCGCGCAGGTGGATCGAGGATGAGGCGCGCTGCACGCTGGCGGGGGGTTCCGGCGAGCGCGCGGGAGCTGAAATCGAAGAGTCAGCATGCTCTGGATATCGTGCGGGCAGCGCGGGCTCGCGCGGTGCGTTTCGGGTGGGTGGGCATTGATGCCGGCTACGGCAAGGAACCGGCATTTCTGCGGGCGCTGGACGATGACACGGTGGTGTTCGCGGCCGACGTGCACCGCACGCAGAGTGTGTGGCAGGAAGAGCCGGAGCTCGCGCTGCCGACGCGACCGCCGGGCAAGGGTCGGCGCGCGACAAGGAGGCGGGCATCGCACAGTCCGGTCACGGTGGAGCAGCTGGCGCGGAGCTTTCGTGCGGAGGATTGGGCGCGCCTTGTCCTGCGCGACAGCACGCGCGGTCCGCTGCGCGTGGATGTCGCCTGCCGGCGGGTCTGGCTGTGGGACGGTGCGGAAGCCAATCCGCGGTGCTGGCACCTGATCGTGCGCCGGGAAGTCGGATCGCCCAAGACGATCAAGTACAGCCTGAGCAACGCTCCGGCCGAGACGCCGCGTTTGCGCTTGGCCCAGATGCAGGGGCAGCGCTATTGGGTCGAACGCGTCTTCGAGGATGCGAAAGGTGAGTGCGGTCTGGCCGATTATCAGGCGCTCGGCTGGCGGGCCTGGCACCACCATGTTACCATGGTCATCCTGGCGATGCTGTTTATCGCTCAGCAACGCGCCGCTCATCACGACGAAATCGATCTGCTGACATCGCGCGACATCGTCGAGATCCTGACCGAGATCCTGCCGCGCAAGGCGGAGGGCACCGCGGCATTGGTACGCCGCATCAACCAGCGCCACGAGCGCCGCCGCGGGGCAATCCGATCCCGCCACCGCTACGACCAACTCTTGCAATAACCGTGACTTACAATCACAAACACATCAATTACTATCTATACGAGAGTGATTCTGTCAAACTAGCCTCACGACCCACCCGCTCTCGTTTCGAACACGCTCTGATCCCGTAGCCGGATGAACCAGCGGCAAACCGTCGAGCGCGCAGCAAAGCTCTCCGGTACCATGCGGCACGGGCAACCCGAGCGCCGCACATTTAGCAGGGTGCAGAAAAACTCGCGTTCGCCGTGTGAGCACCCTTCGAGACAGCCGCGGAGTTTATCCTCGGGCCGCGCCCCCGGGTCCGCGCTCTGCGCGGCCCGAGGGTAAACTCCGCGCGGACCCGGGGGCGGCTTCCTCAGGGTGAGGTAAGTGTTTGCAAAACTTGGCCTCATCTTGAGGAGCGGCCGTTTTCGGCCGCGTCTCGAAGGATGGGCAAGCGGCGAGATCCCTATTTTTCCGCACCCTGCAAGAGAATGGCGTTGATGACATCGCGCATGGCCACCGCCGCGGCCGACCAGTCTTCCCCGGCGGCGGCAGCAAAGGCGCGATGATCGCCCGCTCGGCGTCGGTCAGATCGCTTCCGTAAGGTTGGTGTTCCCGGCTATGTTGCCGCCGGGTGATCGGAGTCCGCGTTGTGCCCTCCAGACTGCCTTCGGCTGCGTTGATATCGGGAATGGCCGCGCGGAATAGCCCCGGGCGGCGACGCCTCGGCTGGTGATCGCAAACCCCGACAATGTCGATCGATATCACCAATTGGCTGCGAGGGCTGGGGCTCGAACAATACGCCTCGGCATTCCACGATAACGCGATCGATGCCGAGGTCCTGCGCGAGCTGATGGCCGACGACCTGAAGGATCTGGGCGTCAATCTTGTCGGCCATCGGCGCAAGCTGCTGGCCGCGATCGCCGCGTTGCGACCGGACCTCCCGAGCTCCGGCCCGCCGATCGCGTCGACTGAGCCAGTGCAACCAGGGCAAAATGCCGGCGTCGGGGCCGGCGAGGCCGAGCGGCGGCAGCTGACGGTGATGTTCTGCGATCTGGTTGGGTTCGACGGCGCTGTCAGCGCGGCTCGACCCCGAGGACATGCGTGAGGTCATCGGCGCCTATCACCGCTGCGTTGCCAAGGTCATCGAGCGCGGCGGCGGGTTTGTCGCCAAGTACATGGGCGACGGGGTGCTGGCCTATTTCGGCTATCCGCGGGCCGACCTTGCAGTGGCGCCGCGACGGTGTCGAGCCCGGCCACTTTTTCCACCAGCTTCAATGCCGCGCGCACCGCGCGTTCGGCATCGTGCTCGGTGCGGGTCGGCATTGCTACGGGCCTCGTCGTCGTGGGCGATCTCGTTGGCTCGGGCGAAGCGCAGGAACGCGGGGTCGTTGGCGAGACGCCGAACCTCGCGGCGCGGCTGCAGGCATTGGCCGAGCCGGGGACCGTGGTGATCGCGCCGGGCACGCGGCGGCTGACCGGCGGTCTGTTCGAGTACGCGGATCTGGGTGCCGTCGAGCTCAAGGGCTTGGGCGCGCCGGTGGTGGCCGCGCGGGTGGTGCGCGAGAGCGCCGCCGAGAGCCGCTTCGAGGCATGCACGGGCGAGAGCCGACCGCGCTCGTCGGCCGCGAGGAGGAACTGGCGCTGTTAACGCGCCGCTGGCAGCAGGCCAAGGCCGGCGAGGGCCGGGTGGTGGTGCTGATCGGCGAACCCGGCATCGGCAAATCGCGCCTCGCGCAGGCGATGCTGCAGCAGGTCGCGGGCGAGCCGCACACCAGGCTGCGCTATTTCTGCTCGCCGCACCATCAGGCGAGCGCGCTCCATCCCTTCATCACCCAGCTCGAGCACGCCGCGGGCATGAGGCGCGAGGACATGGCGGAAGCGCGGCTGGCCAAGCTCGAAGCCTTGCTCGCCCTGTCCAATGCCGGCGCCGAAGAGATCGGGTTCATCGCCGAGCGGATGTCGATTTCGACCGGCGACAAATACCGTCTCCCGGACCTCACGCCGCAGCGGCGCAAGGAGAAGACGCTCGAGGCGCTGCTGGCGCAGATCGCGCGGCTGGCAGCGCGGCAGCCGGTGCTGATGCTGTTCGAGGACCCGCATTGGATCGACCCGAGCTCGCTCGAGCTGTTGACCCTGACCATCGCGCGGGCATCAACGCTGCCATTGCTGCTCCTCGTCACGGCGCGGCCGGAGTTCGCCCCGCCCTGGCCCGCCGACGCGCATGTCACCACACTGCCGCTCGCGCGCCTCGGCCGCCGCGACGGCATGACCCTGGTCGAGCGGTCTGCCGGCGGCAAGGCATTGCCGGCCGAGATCCTCGAGCAGATCCTCGCCCGCACCGACGGCGTGCCATTGTTCCTGGAGGAGCTGACCAAGACCATCATCGAGAGCGGCCTGCTGCGCGAGGAGGACGGGCATTACGCGCTCGACGGCGCACTGCCGCCGCTGGCGATCCCGACCACCCTGCACGAACTCGCTGATGGCCCGGCTCGACCGGCTGACGCCGGTACGAGAGGTCGCCCAGATCGGTGCCGCCATCGGCCGCGAGTTCTCCTATCGCCTGCTCAGCGCCGTGGCCCAACAACCCGATGACCGGCTGCAGGAGGCTCTCGACCGGCTCGTCCGCTCGGAGCTGGTGTTCGGCCGCGGCGAGGTCCCGCAGGCGGTCTACACCTTCAAGCATGCGCTGGTGCAGGAGGCGGCCTATGCCAGCCTATTGCGCGAGCGCCGGCGAACGCTCCATGGCCGGATCGCCGAGGCGCTCGAAGGCGAGTTCCCGGAAGTGGCCGAGACCCAGCCGGAGCTGGTCGCACATCACTACGCCGCCGCCGGGCTTCCCGCTCCGGCCATTGCTTATATCGCCGCGCCGCGGAGCGGGCGATGGCGGCCTCGGCCAATGCCGATGCGATCGCCCATTTGACCAAGGGCCTCGAGCTGATCGATTCGCTGCCGGAATCGTCCGAGCGGATCTCGCGGGAGATCGACTTCCGCCTCGCGCTCGGCACACCCCTTACTGCCGTACGAGGGTGGGGATCTGTCGAGGCGCAGGCCGCCTACGCCCGAGCCAAGGAGTTGTGCGCGGGCGCCGGCGAGACCCCTGAGCTCTTTCGCAGCCTCGTGGGGTTGTGGCTGTATCACTTGACTCGACCGGATATGGAGACCGCGTCGGAGCTTTCCCGGGAGCTTTTCGACCTCGCGGCAAAGCTCGGGAGCGATGACTTCCGTTTGCTTGCCGAATACGCCGCTTGCAGCACTTGCTTCTACTCCGGACGCTACACGGATGCGCTGTCTCACGCCGCTCGGGTGCGGGCCCTGTACGACCCGGAGCGGCACCGCGGGCCAAAGATTTTCATGATAGACCCGGCCATGCGGGCCCTGGTTCTTGAGGCGCAGGCCCTGTGGACCCTCGGCTACCCCGAGCGCGCGTCCGAGCGGGGGCTCGCCGCCCTCTCGATGGGCCGGACGGTGGCTCATGCGTTCAGCCTGTGCTTCGCTTTGCGGTGGGAGGCTTGGCTCAGGATCCAGCTGAGGGAACCCGAGCTGATGGCCGCGCGTACCAAAGAGTATCTGGCGGTCGCCAGGGAGCAGGGGTTTGCGTATGAGTGCGCGTGGGGTTCGATGCTCGAAATCTGGCACGACGCTTGGGTAACGGGGCAGTGCGGAGACGATCGCATAGAAGCTTTCAGGAGCGCTCTGGCCGAGCTGCGAAGGATGGAGGTCGAGTTGCACCTGGGTTTGTTGCACGTTCTATTTGCGGAATGCCTTGAAAAACGAGGGAATGCCGATGAAGCCCTGACGGCGCTCGAGGCCGCGGTCGTGCACTTCGAGCGCACCGGCGACGCCCAATGGGAGCCGGAGGTCCACCGGTTGATGGGCGATTTGTTCCTCCGGCGGCACCCGAGCGCTCCGGATCAGGCCGAAGTTTCCTATCGGCGGGCGATCGAGCGGGCCCGTTCGCAAGAGGCAAAGTCGTGGGAATTGCGCGCCGCCACGAGCCTCGCCCGGCTATGGCGGGATCAAGGCAAGCCTGCCCAGGCGCGCGATCTGCTCGCCCCGGTCTACGGCTGGTTCACCGAGGGCTTCGACACGCTCGACCTCAAGGAGGCCAAGGCGCTGCTTGAAGAGCTCGGGTAAGCTGGTGGTTACCGGCGCTTCGGCGAGTTTCGAGACAGCCTCTGACGACGTTCTGACGCATCCCTTTTTACGTCCTCGATGAAGTCAGCCGGTCGACGGACGTCTCGGAGCGCCGGCGGCTGTCGAGTGTTCGTCGAGCCGCGGTCATCGCAGAAGGGGATTTTCATGAGACCAAAACAGGTGACCTCGTTCTTTGCTGTCGTGCTGCTTGGGCTTTGCCTCGCTTCGACGCCCGCCTATGCGCCGCCCGCCGATGACGCCGCCGCGAGCGGCGCCGCCGTCCACTTCGTGCCGAACTCGCAGGCGTTCTGGGATTTTTCAAAGAATTGGTCAACGAATTACGGCCCGAATTATCGCGATACGCAAGAGGAGGCCTCGAACTTCCTGCCGTGCACCGGCCAGTATGCCTTATGCTTCGCTTCCGGGCCCGAGCCGCTGCCGTGCAAACATAGCCCTGACGGCCGCTTTGCCGACTGTAAATGCACGGTGCAGAGGGGTCGGAATTACGTGCTGATAACCGGAATACTGAATTACCGGGTGTATCAGGAAACCGTAAAAGTATGCGGCGCCGACGGCAGCGCTTGCGCTCGGACCCCGGACAAGGCGCCGGTCTGCAAGGCGATCAAGGAAGGCAAGTTGATCCCGGGCGCCGACGTCATCTCGACCTTCAGCACAGGCCAAGCATCGATTCTCGCCGAGTCGCACCTAATTGCGCCGAACAAGCCGGCGCTGACGATTTGCCCGAAGGCGCCTTATGCCGGGTGCATGACGGCGCCGTGCCAAATGACCAGCTCAGGCTTCGCACAATGTTCCTGTCCGGTGTTCTGGGGCATCTTCCAGCTGACTGGGGCCGACGCCCAATGTACGCTTGGGGACCACCTGATTTGGTCGGCGTCCTACGATCCGAAGCTGGACACGATCCCTTAACAAGGTGCAGAAAAACGCTAGAAGATTGTCATTCCGGAGCGCGGGCTTTGCCCGCGAATCCGGAATCCATGAACACGGGGTTGTGCAATCAATGGCTTGGCCCGTGTTCTTGCCCCCGGGCTGAGGACCGACGGACCGTCGCCAGCGTAACCCGGGGGCCGGGCCCGGCCCTGACGGGCCGTCCCGGAATGACGGCCGAGTTTTTCCGCACCCTGTTAAGCCGAGCGGCAGGGTAAGGCAGCTTTGCCGCCTTTGCGGTCGGGGGCAGCGCGGGTTGTTCACAATCCCTTTAACGCCGGTAGCACTGCTGACATCATGGCGCCAGCATATAGAATGTGCCGCATTGGCAGTGAGCGCCACCCTGGGCAGTGAAACCGTAGATGGTCCCTGCCGTGTCAACGATCACTGGTGCATTGGGAGCGCTCGCCTCGGGCCTGACACCCTGAAAGCTCCACAGCACCTTTTCGCTCCAGCGGGTGTTTGCGGCCGGCGGCGGCAGTGCCTCGAACACGGTGCCGAATTGGCCGGACGCGCCGCCGGTACTGGTCGCCCCGTACAGCGCACCAGACCGGCCGAAGGTAAGCGGCGCATTCGGGAAACGGCCGTCGGGTGATGGCGTGAAGCTGTGCAGCACCTTCTCGCTCCAGGCACGGTTGCTGCTCGGCGGCGGGGTCAACGCGAACACGACCCCGTCATTATCGGTACCGCCGTCGCAAGTCGTGCCAAACAAGGTGCCTGCCGGACTGATTATCACGCCGCCGGCCGGATTGATGCCGCCGCTCCCGTTCGGCGGAAAGCTGTAGATGAGCTTCTCGGCCCAGGCGCCGCCGGGTTGAGCGGGCGGGGTCAGGCTGAATATTGCCCCATTGACAGCTCCAGTGCCCGCCGACAGCGCGCCATAGAGGACGCCGCTTTTAGCGAAAGTGACTCCACCGACGGGACCGGCACCACTGAAATCAGCCAACACGTTCAGCGCCCAGACAGGGTTCGAAGGATTGGGCGGCAGAAGTTGAAACACGGTATTGGCGGTGACGCCGTAAAGCGCACCGCGGTCGAAAACCAGGCTTGGACCGGGCATGCCGCCGTCGCCGCCGGGATTGCCGGTGAAGCTGTGCAGCACGGTATCGGACCACTTCCCGCCGGGCTTGGTCGGCGGCGACAGCTTGAACACCGTGCCTTCATTGTCGGTGCCGCCTTGCACCGTCGTGCCGTAGAGCGTTCCGGAGGAATCGGTCACCAAGTCGCCGGCGGGTCCGTCGCCGTCGAAGCAGACCTTCTGCCCGCAGAGATAGCCGCCGCGGAAACTGTAGAGCACCAACTCCTGCCATCGGCCGCGGGCCGTGGTTGGCGGTGTCAATTTGAATACTGTGCCGCAGCCGAGCGGCTTGCAGCCGGTGCCGCCGAGCGAGGTCGTCCCGTAGACCGCACCGCTGGCATCGAACAGCGGCGCACCGAGCGGAATTATTCCGCCCGCCGAGCTTGGAGAGGTGCCTGGGAAGTCAAAGAGTGTTGTCAGCTGCGCGCCGGCCGACGGCTGCGGGAGAAGCGCGAGCAAAAGTAGAAGTGCCGCGCACACCGGCTTTGGGATGGTTCCGAATTTGTGCATAGATGGCCTGTCGAAATGACCCACGGCAATCCGAGTTCAAGGCAACAGCATGAATACCGTACCGCCGCAACCGGTCGGCGGCGTGCAGTTTTCGCCACCGAGCTGTGTTGTACCGTAGAGCGCGCCCGCCGGATCCCGGATCAGACCGCCGGTCGGACCACTGCCGCCAACCGGCAGGCCGTGGAAGCTCCAAAGCACCTTCTCGGTCCAGGTAGTCCCGGCATGTGATGGCGGCAGCAGTTCGAACACCGTCCCGGCATCGCTGAGGCCGCCGACGGGCGTCGTGCCGTAGAGCTCGCCGGACCGCCCGAACGCGAGCGGGGCCACCGGATTGAACCCGTCGCTACCGTTATCGGCAAAACTATGCAGGACCAACTCCGTCCACCTGCGGGGTTTAGCGGAGGGCTGCAGCTCGAAGGCGACCCCGTCGTCGTATTTGCCACCGATGAACGTCGTACCGAAGAGCGCGCCGGTTATGTTCGCGACCAGGCCGTCATAAGGGTTGGCGCCGCCACCGCGCAATGCCGGAAAACTGTAGATGACCTGTTCGCTCCAGGTGCCGCCCGCGCCCGTCGGCGGCGCAAGACGGAACACGGCGCCGGTACCAAAGGCGCCGCCGCCATAGGTCGTGCCGTAGAGCGCACCGTCTTTGCCGAAAATCAGGCCGCCGAGCGGGTTGGCGCCATCCCCGTCGCCACCAAATGTCCAGAGCACATCGAACTGCCAGAGACCATCCGGGACGGCGTGCAACTCGAACACGTTTCCGGCGCCGGTGCTGTTGAACTGGGTGACACCATAGAGACTTCCGGATTTGTCGAGGATTACGCGCGGGCCGGGATCATTTCCGTCGGCCAGCGCGGTGAAGCTGTGTAGTACGATTTCGGTCCAGGGTGCGCCGGGCGTTGAGGGCGGCGCCAGCCGGAATACCGCGCCGTGGTCGAACTTGCCCCCTGTGGGCGTCGTTCCGTAAAGCGCGCCCGAGGCGTCGGAAACGAGATCGCCGACCGGGCCACTGCCGTCGGCACCGTCGAACCGATGCAGTACGGTCTCGGTCCAAGCGCCGACCCTTCTTGTCGGCGGGGTAAGCGCGAACACCGTGCCGCAACCGCAACTGCTGCCGCCGCCAGATGTCGTCCCGTAGAGTACACCGGAACGGCCTAACAGCAGCCCGCCCCGCGGTTCCTGTCCGCTGGCCGGCTCGGTAAAGCTGAAGAGGGTGGCCAAGCTCGGGCTGGCCGCCGCGCCCTTCGCCGGCAACGCGACCAGCACGAGGAGCGCCACAGCCGAGGTCGTTTTCGGAAATCGGCGCGCCAAACGTCCTGCTCCGATAAATGTCATGATTATACGGTCGGCCGCCCCGGCGAACCAGCGAAAACGCCAGTTGGGATACAACATTGCGCCACCCGAGGCCGCCTCGGCAATGTGGTCGGAGGTATCACACTGTTTGCGCTGATCTCGTATGCTCAGGTAATGCGAGAGATCTAGGCACGGCCGGTTTCGGCGTAGGGCTGCTGACGATGATGGAGGAAGCAGGTCATGGCTCGCGCGTCTCGTGAAGCGGTCGAAGCCGCAAGACACGACCAGGCTGTGTGAGAGAGGGAGCATGATCGTGCTGTTCACCGATTTCGGGGTTGCCGGCCCCTATGTCGGCCAAATGAAGGCGGTGCTCTATCGCGAGGCACCCGGCGTGCCGGTCGTCGATTTGTTCGCCGATGCGCCGGCGGCGAGGCCCAAGCCTTCGGCCTATCTGCTCGCCGCCTATGCCGCGTGGTTTCCGCCCGGCAGCGTCCTGCTCGCGGTCGTCGATCCGGGTGTCGGCGGCAGCCGCGCGGCGATCGTCGTCGAGGCCGATGGTCGGCGCTATGTCGGCCCCGACAACGGCCTCTTCGAACTGGTCGTGCGGCGCGCCAAAACCATCCGCTTCCGGCGGATCTGCTGGCGCCCGCCGGGGCTGTCGGCAAGCTTCCACGGTCGCGACCTGTTCGCCCCGGTCGCGGCGCGATTGGCGCGCGACGCGGCGCCGTCCGATTGGCTCGATGCGTATGAAATCGAACGGCGGGCGTATTGGCCGGACGAGTTGCCCGAGATTGTCTATCTCGACCATTACGGCAATGCCATGACCGGAATCCGCGCCGCCGCCCTGCCGGGAGGCGCGCGTCTCGCGGCCGGCGGGCGGCTGCTGGCGCAAGCCCGAACCTTTGCCGACGTCCCGCCGGGCCAGGCCTTCTGGTACGAGAACGGCAATGGGCTCGCCGAGGTCGCGGTCAATGGCGGCCGGGCGGACGCGGCGCTGGGGCTCGAGATCGGCAGTCCGGTCGCGGTCGTCGCCTGACCGGCGCCGCGCCGGCATAGCGCTTGCCGCCGGCGCCGCCCGATCTATCTTTCGGATATCACGCTTGGCGGGCAGCACTATGGACCGAACGAACGAGAGCATGGGTAGTCCGATCCTCGCCGAGACGATTGCGGCGATCGGCGGCATCCTCGGTCCCGGCCTCGAGGCGATCAGGGTCGATCGGGTCGTGGTCGGGCTGTTCTTCACCGGGGTCAAGCTCGACAACGGCGTCGCCGGCGCCTGCGCGACGCCGCTCGCGACCCTCGCGCATACGGTTTGCTGCCCGAGTTCGGCGCTGGCGATGCCGTTTCCCGGCAAGCTCAAGGGCCGGCCGGCCGGCGAGCTGGCGCGCGAGGCGCTCTCCGGCCACGGCATCCGGCGCGCCGTCGGGATCGCCGCGGTCAATGCGCTCGCCGATTGCTGCTGGCGGCGCCGGCCGCATCCCGGCGTCACGCTGATCGCCGGCGTCGACGCCTTCGACGCGGCCGAAATCCGCCATGGCGACAAGGTCGTCGTGGTCGGCGCCTTTGTTCCGTTCCTCAAGGAGCTGAAGCGGCGCCGGCAATCCTTTGTCGTGCTCGAGCAGGACCCGGCAACCCTCAAAGCCGACGAGCTGCCGTTCTTTCGCCCGGCGGCGGAGGCGGCGCAGATCGTGCCGGAGGCCGATGTGGTGCTGATTACCGGCGCGACCTTGGTCAACGCCACGCTCGAGGATCTGCTGGCCCTGGCCCGGGCCGAGGCCCGCGTCGCCGTCGTCGGCCCGACCGTCGGCATGCTGCCCGACGCCTTTCTCGCCCGCGGCGCCGACGTGCTGGGCTCGATCCGGATCTGGGAGCCCGACGCCTTCCTCGACCTCTTGGCCGAGGGCGGATCGGGCTATCACTTTTTTGGCAGATCGGCGGAAAAAGTCGTGCTCGTCCGCGCCGCTTCCGGGGTCGAGGCCAAGGTGGCCTGATCGGCCGCCGGTCCTACCCGGCGGCGCGCAGCATCGACCACGGCGAGCTGGTTCGCGATCGCTTCGCCGGAAAGCGCGATCGTCATCGTCTTGCCGGAGCGGGCGGTGAAGGTCACCGCGAGGCCGTTGGTGCTCGCCTGCAGGGCCGCCGCCGGGATCGTCGCGGCGAATTCCTCGGCGTAAGCGCAGCCGTTGTCACAAGCGATCTCGTTGCTGCCGATCGCGGCAAAGGGCAGCGCGTTGCCGGCCGCATCGTGGGCCGCCTCCCAGCCGCGCTTGTCGCCGAAATAGCTGTCGGCGACGTAAAGCTGGTGCGCGGTCTCGCCGGTCTGCCGGTCGAGAAAGCTGCGCAGGCAATAGAAATTGGTGTAGGGGACGCCGAGAAACGGCGGGTCGTGCTGCACCCGCGGGCCGACAAAGCCGATGAACCGCGCCACGGGCCCGCTCACCGCCGCCGGTGCCGGCTGGACCGCGTCGGCTGTCGGCGCGGGCGATGCCGGCGCCACGGGCCCGCTCACCGCCGCCGGCGCGGGCTCTACCGCGTCGGCTGTCGGCGCGGGCGATGCCGGCGCCACGGGCCCGCTCACCGCCGCCTGCGCCGGCTCTACCGCGTCGGCTGTCGGCGCGGGCGATGCCGGCGGCAGCAACGGGGCGCAGGCAAAAAGCGCCGCGCCCGACAGCAGCGCGGCAAGGCTCCGCCGCGGGGTCATGTCGCGGGAGCGAGGAACGTTGCATCGTCGGCGCCGAGCCGCGGCGCCGGCTTATCGAAGGGCGGCCGGACGCCGTCAAAGGAGAGCGGCACCCCGACCAGCGACAGCGGGTCCGCCGCGGCGTCCCCCGGCCAGCGCTGGATGATGCCGAGCGCTGCCGTCTGCGGATCCCCGACCACCTCTTCGATGCTGCGGATCGGCGCGTTCGGGATCCCGGCCTGATCGAGCCGGGTGCGCCAGACCGCGATCGGTTCGGTCGCGAAGACGCCTTCCAGAATCGGGATCAGGCTGCCGCGGTTGAGCACGCGGTCCGCGTTGCGCCGATAGCGCGGATCGGCGGCGAGGCTCGGCCGGCCGATCGCATCGGCCAGCCGGCGAAACAGGCTGTCGTTGCCGGCCGCCACCATCAGATCGCCGTCGCTGGCGGCAAAGGCCTGGTAGGGCACGACCTGCGCGATGCCCGAGCCGTGCCGCGCCGGCATTTCGCCGCTGGCGAGATAGGAAGCGATCGGCAGGCTCATCCAGGCCAATGTCGTTTCGTAGAGCGACGTGTCGACGACCCCGCCCTTGCCGGTTTTTCGGCGTTCGGCGAGCTTTGCTAAAATCCCGATCGCCGCCCACATCGCGGTCGCGATGTCGATGATCGAGACCGTGACCCGCACCGGCCTTCGGCCTTCCTCGCCCAACAGGCTCATCAGACCGCCATGGGCCTGCATCATCGGGTCGTAGCCCGGCCGCTCGCGTAGCGGCCCCACCCGGCCGAAGGCGCCGATATTGCAACAGACGAGGCTCGGCTTCTCGGCCAAGAGCGCCGCGGCGCCGAGACCGTAGCGCTCGAGGGTGCCGAATTTCAGATTGTGGATCAGGACGTCGGCGCGGGCCCGGATCAGCCGGCGCAACGGTTCGACCGCGGCAGGGTCGGCGAGGTCGACGGCGATGCCGAATTTGGCGCGGTTGAAGGCGTGAAACGCGCTTGCAGCACCCAGGGCAAAGGGCGGGCCCCAGCCGCGCGCCGGATCGCCGCCCTTGGGGTTCTCGACCTTGATGACCTCGGCGCCCAACTCGCCGAGGATCATCCCGGCATAGGGTGCCGCGACGCTGTGGCCGATTTCGACGACGACGAGACCGGAAAGCGGGCGGGGGCTGGACATCGGTTCACCACGGGTGCGGGCCGGCAGCGAGCAGCGGCGACTGCCGCAACCCTTATAGGTCGGCGGCGATCCGGTTGTCTGCCCGGTGAATTTGTCGGCCGGCTCGGCTACAGCGGCTTCCGACCGGGTTGCACCGTGGAGCAGCCCCCCTCCCCCCGGAACGCCCGCCCCCTCCGCCCGCCCGCCAGGGCGGGCGGGCCTGGGGCAGGCTCTGGCGGGCGGCCGTCCGGGGGCTTCCCTCTCCCCCCGAATTGGGGGAGAGACGCCCAGCAAGCGCGGCTTGCGCCACCGGGGATGAAAATATGTCGCCCGGCGGCACCCCCACCCGCTCCCCCCGGACTGCGATCCGGGGGTCGCGGCCTCCCCCATGATGGGGGAGGCGAAGATTTCGGCCGAACCGGGATCAACCTCCCCCTCGATGGGGGAGGTCGGCGCCCACGGGTCCGCGCGAAGCGCGGCCCGAGGACAGGCTCCGCGCCGGGAGGGGGTGAAGCAGTAAGCAACAACGCAAAGCGTTTTCAACAGCTTACCTTTGGTATTTTCATGGCAGGGTTGAGAAGCCCCCGGACGGCCGGCCCTGCGGAGTTTCCGGGGGTGGGTGAGGGGGGTCAATCCGGTTGGAAAATGCGCTAAACTCCGGGCCGCGTTCGAGAGGAGGTGCCGCGATGTCCGCTGGCGTCATGCTCGCGCTCGGCGAGGACTACCCCGAGCTGCGTCAATCGATTCGCCGGATCTGCGAGCGCTATCCCGGCGCCTATTGGCGCGCGCTCGAAGCCGAGCAGGCCTATCCGAGCGCCTTCATCGCCGAACTGACCAAGGGCGGCTTTCTCGCCTCGCTGATCCCGGAGGAATACGGCGGTGCGGGGCTGCCGCTGCGGGCCGCCGCGGTGATCCTCGAAGAAATCAACGCCGCGGGCTGCACGGCAAGCCAGGGCCACGCCCAGATGTACATCATGGGCACCTTGCTGCGGCACGGCAGCGACGCGCAAAAGCGTTCTTATCTGCCGAAGATCGCCTCGGGCGAATTGCGGCTGCAGGCATTTGGCGTGACCGAGCCCACGACCGGCTCCGACACGACGCGGCTCAAGACCCGCGCCGTGCGCGTCGGCAATCACTATGTCGTCAACGGCCAGAAGGTGTGGACCTCGCGCGCCCGGCATTCCGATTTGATGCTGCTGTTGGCGCGCACGACGCCGGTCGACGAGGTCAAGCGCCGCACCGACGGGCTCTCGGTGTTTCTGATCGACCTGCGCGAGGATCTGGGCCACGGCGTCGAAATCCGGCCGATCGCGGCAATGATCAACCACAATACGACCGAGGTCTTCTTCGACAATCTAAAGGTGCCGGCGGAGGCGCTGATCGGCGAGGAGGGCAAGGGCTTTCGCTACATCCTCGACGGGATGAACGCCGAGCGCATCCTCGTCGCCCAGGAATGCATCGGCGACGGCCGCTGGCTGTTGCGGAAGGGCATCGAGTACGCCAACGAGCGGGTCGTGTTCGACCGGCCGATCGGGCAGAACCAGGGAGTCCAGTTCCCGCTGGCGCGCGCCTATGCCGAGTTGGAGGCGGCCGAAATGATCTGCCGCCGGGCCGCCGCCTTGTTCGACGGCGGACAGGAATGCGGCGCCGACGCCAACATGGCGAAGCTGCTCGCCGCCGACGCGACCTGGCACGCCGCCGAGGCGGCGATGCAGACCTATGGCGGTTTTGCCTTTGCCAGGGAGTACGACATCGAGCGCAAATGGCGCGAAGCCCGGCTCTACCAGACCGCACCGATCTCGACCAACCTGATCCTCGCCTATATCGGCCAGCACGTGCTCGGGCTGCCGCGCTCGTATTGAAGCCTCACCAGCAAAAGCGGCCGGCGACGGCCACCGGCCGATACCCGCCGGCGCGCAGCGCCGACCCGACGCGGTCGAGATCGGGCCCGTCCTCGCCCATCCCGAACTCTTCGGCGTGAATGCCGCCGGCGACGAGGAGGCTGTCGATACCGGCGGCGGCGGCGCCGGCAATGTCGGTGCGCAGGCTGTCGCCGACGGCGAGGACCCGCGACCGGTCGCCGATCCCAAGGAGCCCGAAACAGGCCTCGTAGACCGAGGCAAAGGGCTTGCCGTGCCAGCGCACATGGCCGCCCTCCGCGGCATACCATTGGGCCAGCGCACCGGCGCAGAGCGCGAGCTTTCCCTGATGCATGACCACGAGATCGGGGTTGGCGCAGACCATCGGCAGCCGGCACGCGAGGGCGCGCCGCAGCACCGGCGCATAATCCGCGATCGTGTCGTCCCACCCGGCGGGCCCGGTATTGAGAATGAACTCCGCCGCCTCGGGCATGTCGGTGAAATCGAGCTCGAGCCCGTCGCGGATCTCGAGGTCGCGGTCCGAGCCGATATGCAGGCAGCGGCGGCCGAGCGCTTGGTAGAACGGATCCTCGCGCCGGTGGAGACATTGCCACGCCTCCTCGCCCGACGACATCACCGCGTGGTAGCTCTCGGGCGGCACGCCGAGGGCGGCGATTCGCCGCATGACGCTGCCGGCGCGGCGCGGCGCATTCGACAGCAGCACCGTGCGCTTGCCGGCGGCGATGAGGGCGGAGAGGCACGCCACCGCGCCCGGCAACGGTTCGGTGCCGTCATGGACGACGCCCCACAGATCGACGACGAAGCCGTCGTAATGCGGTGCCAGCTCGCCGAGGCCGGCGATCAACGGGATCGGCATGGTCCGCCGCAAACTCGGCGATCCGGCGCTTCCGGTCAAGGCGGCAGCGGCGCCGTCGACGCAAGGTCGCACCCCGGCAACGCCGGTTGCCGTGATGCGCCGCCGATGGCAAACTCGGCGGGGTTACTATTTGTTTACCGGTTGCCTGCCTAGGAAACCGCAGGGAAACGACATCGACACGAGGCAGAATGACGGCGGACGAGCTGTTGATCGGGCCGCTGATCGAAAGAGGCGGCAGGTTTTATTACGATATCTTTACCGTGGCCGACGGGCTGAAGAGCTCGTTCGGCTATCGGCGGATCGAGGAGGCGCGGCACGATCGGCGCTCGTTCCTTGGCGAGGCCGCGCGTGACCCGCGCCGGAAGGTCCGCCTGTGCGAGACCCTGAACGAATTTCTGCGCCTGGTCGAGGCGGCGTCGCGCCGGCCGGACGCGGCGCCCGGCGGCGAGCGCAAAGACTGAGCGCGGTTCAGGCGGCGGCCGTCGCGCGCGGCGCCGGCGGCGGCGCGCTCGGCCGGTTGGCGGCGCCGACGGCTTCGACGATCGAGCCGAAACCGTCCGCCCGAAGCAACCGAGCGAGGTCGCGTTCGATCCGCCGGATCAGCGCCGGACCGGAAAAGACGAGGGCGGTATAGAGCTGCACCAGGCTGGCGCCGGCGCGGATCTTGGCATAGGCGTCGGCCGCATCGGCGATGCCGCCGACGCCGATCAGCGGCAGCCGCCCTTCGGTCAGCCGGTGCATTTCGGCGAGCAACGCCGTCGATGGGGCGAACAACGGCCGGCCGCTCAAGCCGCCCGCTTCGGACGCGTGGCGGCTCTCGAGCCCGGCCGGCCGCGCGACCGTCGTATTGGCGACGACGAGGCCGTCGATGCCGGTGGCGCACGCCACCTCGGCAATGTCGCGGCGCTCCGCGCGGCTGAGGTCGGGGGCGATCTTCAGCAGCAGCGGTGACCGCGGCGCGGTGGCGTTCCGCGCCACGATCAACCGGCCGAGCAGCGCCTCGAGCCGCGCCCGGCGCTGCCAATCGCGCAGCCCCGGCGTGTTCGGCGACGACACGTTGACGACGAGATAATCGGCCAGCCCGGCGGCGCCGCGGATGCCGGCTTCGTAATCGGCGGCGGCGTCGGCGGTGTCGCGATTTGTGCCGAGATTGACCCCGAGAACCCCGGGCTGCCGCCGCCGCGCCAGCCGCCGGACGACGGCGGCGAGGCCGTCGCTGTCGAACCCCATGCGGTTGACGATCGCCCGATCCTCGGTGAGACGATAGAGGCGCGGCGGCGGGTTGCCGGGCTGCGGGCGCGGCGTCACCGTGCCGATTTCGACAAAGCCGAAGCCCCAGCGCCGCAGGTGATCGGCGACCCGGGCATTCTTGTCGAACCCGGCGGCGAGGCCGATCGGGTTTGGAAATTCACGGCCCCACAAGGACTGCGCCAGGATCGGCGGCGCCGGCCGCGGTGTCCGGCCGAGCAGCAATCGGTCGAGCCGGGCCTCGACCGCGCCGAGCGCCAGGCGGTGGGCGCGCTCGGCCGGAAGGCGGAAGAGGAGCGGCCGAACGAGTGCATAGGCATCGGGCATCGACCGCAATCGCGTCACACCTTCATGGTCCGCTTCTGGTGGGCGCGGCCGATTTTGGCCGTCGCCTCGTCGTGCCCGGCGACGACCCGCACCCCCTCGTCGAGCTTGGCGACGATGTTGGCCGGATGGCAGGTTTCGAGAAACGCCACGCGCTGCTTGCGGCAGGCGGCGAAGACCCGGTTGCGCGCCTCCTGCATCTCGCTCGGATAAGGTTCGCGCGGCACCGCGCGATACCCGAGCGAAAGGCCGAGATCGCCCGGGCCTACTTCGGCAAAGCCGAGCCCCGGCACCGCCAGGATGCGCTCGCATCGGGCGATCCCCTCCGGGCTTTCGAGCTTGACCCCGAGCAGCAACTCGCCCTCGGGGTTGAGCGGCCAGGGATCGCAGCGATCGAGATACTGCTCTTGCGACAGGCCCCAGATCGGCGCCGCCGTCGCCTCCGAGCCGCGGCCGCGGGTGCCGATGCCGAGCGGCGCGCCGGCGGACCGCACGGCGCCGCGCATCCGCGCGATCGGCGACGGCAAGGCGGGGTCGACCCCGGCCGAGTGATGCGGGTAGCGGCAGGCCTCGACAAAGGCGCGCGCCGCCTCCGCCGATTCCGTCATGCACAAGATGACGCCGTGCACGCCGCGGCCGAGGATCTGGCGGAACTGCCAGGCGTTGGCGCGGATGTTGGCGGCGTCGGTGCCGTTGACCGGCGCCTCGACGATCACCGCCGGGGTCGGATGGCCCGAACGCGTCGGCCCGGCCTCGACGAGCCCCCGCATGTATTCGCCGAGGCCGGCCATGTCGAATGCGCCGTGTTCCATCCCGACATTGATGTAGTCGGCCCAGGTCGCCGCATCCTCCCGCCCCTGCGCCCGGCTCAGGACATGGCCGCTGTGGCCGCCGACGTAATAGATCGCCTGGTCCTGCGACAACAGTTCGACCGCCCGGTTGATGCGCTGCGCCATCATCCTCTCCCGCGCGCGGTGCGGGCCTTGCCCGCGGTTGACCGCCCGACCTCGGCGATTATAGTCGGGGGCGCGCGGGCGTGGCGGAATGGCAGACGCGGCAAACTCAAAATCTGTTGTCCGAAAGGACGTGGAGGTTCAAGTCCTCTCGCCCGCACCAATTAAAACAAGCACTTGATAAACCTAGCGCGGTTCGCATCCGCCCGGCTGGTGCGGCAGTGCAACCATATTGCAACCGACGAAGCGAAACTCGCGGTTTTCAGTCGCTCTCCGATCCCAAACGCTGCCGCAACCATCATGGGGTCCACCCGCGAAAAGCCAAATCTCGCGCACCTCGTCACCGAAAGAAAGGAGACACGAAGACGCCCCAGGTTTGCAAGGTGTCCCTGGGAGCCCACGCCCAAGCGATAAGACCGCCCGTCTCGCGTCGGTGCCAGGACGGTCAGACGACGGTCAGCGGGCCATCAGTTCTGCCCGCAGGCGCCACGCGCGCGGGGCGTCGGGCCGCTGGTGCCGCGAGATCGTGCCACCACCCGTCGCTTGCGCCGCCCCAGAAAGAAAACTCGCTGCCAGAACCGGCAGAAATCGACACTCGGGCACGCGGCCACCGTCGCCAGCGGACGAGGCGGTCGACCTGGAAGCCGTTTGGTGCGCGCGAATGACGAGTGACGGCCGACGGTCCGCCTCCCCAACTCGCCGGGGGCGAGATGCCGCCGGTCATTCCAGAAATTGGGAATCGGCGGTCGATGGAGCGCTTGGGCCTCGGCCCCGACGCGTTGCGCCGGGTTAACCCGGATCTCGTCTATGTCTCGGCCTCGGGGCTCGGGCGCACAGGGCCCGAGGCGCACGCCGTCGCTTATGGCACATTGCTGCAGTGCTATGCCGGATTTGCCGGGCTGAACCGCCATCCAAGCGTGCCGCCGCGGGTCGGCTTTGCCTGGCTCGACCCGATGTGCGGCCTCATGCTCGCCTTTGTCGTCGCGGCCGCACTATGGCAACGGCGGCGGAGCGGCGCCGTCGCGCGCATCGATTTTTCGATGATCGAGGCGATGCTGTGGACGATGGCCGAGCCCTTGTTGCAAACCCAGCTTGGTGCACCGCCGCAGCCGCGCGGCAACGCCAGCGACAACTGCGCCCCGCACGGCACCTGGCGTTGCGCCGGCGAAGACGATTGGCTCGCCCTGACGGCGACCGGCGATGACGAATGGCGGGCGTTGTGTGCACTTGCTCCGCCGCTGACGCCATTTGCAGAATGGGAATTGGCCGAGCGCCGCGAGCGGAGCCGGTCGATCCGCGTGGCGCTCGCCGCCTGGCTCTCACCCCAACGCGCTGCCGACGCAGCCCGGCGCTTGCGCGATGCCGGCGTGCCGGCGGCGGCGCTCGCGAGCGCCCTCGACCTCGTTTCAGACCCGCACTTGTGCGCGCGCGGCTTCTGGGACCCGTATAACGGCAGCGTCATCCCCGGGCTGCCATGGCGCGCGAGTTTCGGCCGCACGAACGGCCCGCCCCCGGGTCTCGGCGCCGACACCGAGGCCGTGTTGCGCGATGTGGCGAGCTACACCGCTGCTGATATCGGCGCCTTGCGCGCGGCCGGGGCGTTCGGCTGACGGTGAAGCGAGGCTATTCGGAGGCGATCCTCTCCCAGGTGATCTCGCGGTACTCGGCCGCAGCGCCCGACCCGCGCGGCGGCGGCGACAGAATCATAAATTCGCCCTCGAACTGGACACCGCGCGGCTGCTCGCCGCCAATCCGGCTCGGGTCGGAGGCTGCATCAACCAGTGTCACAAGTCGCTCGCCGTCAAAGGTGTAATTGCCGCAATAAGAGCTGTATTCACGGCGCGCGCCGGGCGGCAGCTCGCACCGCCCGTCGCAAACGACTGACATCATCCGCCCATCGGCGGTAAAGGTGACACGGCCCAGGGGTTGCCCGCCATAGGGCGGCGGTAATTCGGCGCCCTCAGCGTTGCGTGCCGTGGCCCGCACCAGTTTCCAGGTTCCGACGATCGACGACACCGCTAACCTCCGAAGTCTGGTGGATCTGCCTAAAGTTCACCGTGGAAACCGCGAGCCCCCGCTTCACCGGCGAAAGCCAGTGTCCACTTCCACTGTGGGTGCAGGCTCTCGCCGGACCCAGAGACAGTTGTTTCCCTTGGTTTGGGAGTACTTACGGAGAGAGGCCATCCCTTGTTAGAAGGCCCCGATTGCGCATGCAGCTGTGAAAGCCATCGGCCGCCCATTAAAACTCGCCGCTGCGATAGGCGTCATCGAGCCGTTTTTGATCCTCAGGCGACGGTTCGGGCCAAGCCTCGCCGCGACGCCGCAGAGCCCCGGTGAAGTCGGACGGACGCCTTTCGTTGAACGCGCGGCGGCCTTCCTCGCCGTCTGTCGTCGTCTGGATCAGCAGCGAGTTGATCAGAGTCTGGATGTGCCAGGCCTGGTCGGTCGGCAGGTCGCCAAAGCGCACGACAAACTCCTTCATCATGCGGACCGCGACTGGCGGAAGCCTAACGATATGGCGCGCGATCTGTTCGGCCCGCGCCATTAGCTCAGAATGCGGCACGACCTCGTTGACAAGCCCGATGCGCAGCGCCTCGGCGGCGTCGAACGGTTCATCGGTTAGCAGGATCTTCATCGCGTCGGCATAGCGCAGCTGGCGGGCCAGCAACGTGGCACCCGGTCCGTGGCCGAGCCAGCCCTGCGACAAAAGCGCGAATTTGAAGCGCGCG
Organism: uncultured Alphaproteobacteria bacterium; assembly: GCA_963772295.1. GTDB lineage: Bacteria > Pseudomonadota > Alphaproteobacteria > ATCC43930 > CGMCC-115725 > AP-15. The sequence continues at coordinate 115,527 of CAVYWO010000010.1, read as the reverse complement.
TGCTCGCGGCTCGCAATGCGAATATCGGTCGAGGACAGCAGGATGTAGAGACCGGCGCCCGCGGCCCAGCCGTTGACCGCGGCGATCACCGGCTTCCAGATGCGCGGGTAATGGTCGCCCATTCGCCCATCGACACCGGTCTTCTGGCCGTGCACGGTGCCAGCGAGCGGCCAGAAGATGCGCTGCGTGCGCAGATATTCGCGCTCCTCTTCGGTGATGTCCTCGCGCGGCGCGAGGTTGTGGCCGCCGCAGAAATGCCGGTCACCGGCGCCGGTCAGGACGGCGCAGCGGATCGAGTGGTCTTCCCACAGGTCGATCCAGGCCTCCGAGATCGCGTCCGAGGTCGGCTTGTCGAGGATGTTCGCCTTGTCGAGGTTGTTGAGCCGTATATAGGCGACCCCGTCGCGCTTTTCGAAGTCGATAGGCAAATCAATCTCCTCCGGCATTGTTTAATCCGCCGCCGCCGTCCAGGCAGGGACAAGGGCGTGACGATTATCCTTGTGGCAAGCTCTCCGCAATCAGGGCCGCATCTACAGCAGAACCCTGCAGAAGGCGGCGCAGGAAAGGGGGTCATAGTGCATAGCAAAGACACCGCAATCGGCGGCCCTGCAAAACTGCCGGGGCGGTCTCGCGCGGGTGTTGAGGGTCGAATAGCCGACTTTGCGTCCTTGGCCCAGAGCCGCAGCAGGCCCCAGCGCCTGACATCGAGGCTGCGCTCGTGCGCCTTCGCATCGAGACGCACAACCGGCAGCGGATCGGTCGGCGCCACGTTCCAACTCGCGGCGAAATTCGGCGCCGGCCGCCCGGGCGGAATTGCGAAGCGGAGCCGGATCTCGCTGACATCGGAGGAAAGACGGGCGCGGCCACGCATGTGGTAATGCTAGCGCAGTCACCCGCCTTGCGGTCTGCCTATTGTGCTGCGGCGCGCATCGGCACGTTCGCCTGCAAGAAACGGGGCACGCGGTTGATCGTGCGTTGCTTCAGCTCCTCCGGCTCCTTCCACGGGTACACCGTGATCTCGGCATTCGGCGCAAGCGAGGCGACATCGATCGAGGTCTGCAGCGGATGCCCCGGCACGTCATCCGGCAGCACCAGAATCGGCGTGCGGCAGTTCCTGATGAAGTCCCGCGACACGCTGTACAGGAAATCGGGCTGCACTGCGTACAGGTTGTGGAGGTATTTCTCGATCGTGTCCGGCGACACGTCGGGCCGACGCTTCATGAAGTCGGGCAGCCAGTTCTCCTTGCTATGTCGGTACATGACGGTCGGGTTTTCCGGCCGATGGCCGACGGTCTGGCAGAAGACGGCGGCGACGACGCGGGTGGGCGCTCGCTGCATCAGCTTCCCGGCAAAGCAGCCGCCGATGCAGTAGCCCATGTAGAAGAATTCGCGGATGCCGAGGTGGTCCATCAGCCCAAGCTGGTCGTCGGCGAACGCATCCCATGGATTATCGACCGGAACTGGACCGGTCAATTCGCCGCCGTTGGCGTTGCGCTGGTCCATCGTGATGCAGCGGAAGTCGCTCTTGAACGCCTCCATCGCGTTGAACACCGCAGTCGGCCAATTGCTGACCCGCGAGTTCAACCCGCCGCCCGGAGTCACCAAAAGCGGGAAGCCGGATCCCGTCTCCTCGTAGCGGATGCGGACGTCGCCTTTTTGATAGAACGGCATGACAGTTCCTCCTCAACCGAGTTTGGTATTCCGCGATCGATGGGCAGTTCAGCCCGATTTTCGAACTCGGCTCAATCCCGTTGCGCGCCAGTTCGAGGCATGCGCTCAAGCCCAGGCTAAAATTCCCACGCTTCCAGGCACCCGACGAAATGCGACGTGTCCGCTGAACGCCCGCACGTCTGGCGGCGACGTGCTGCACAGCGGCTCCCCCCTCCCGGTCCGTGGGTCCTCTTTCCGGCAGCGGTGATCGCGTGCGCCGAAGGGGGTCCCAGGCCGCGATCGAGGACGCCGCCCGAGCCGACCACGCGGTCGGAATTCCGTATCCTCATCCTCTCCGACGCCACTCCTTCGGCGAAATGACCTCCGGCTCGGCCTGCTGCCGCTTCGCGACGATCCTCAGCGCCGCCTCGATGACAGTCGAGGCCGGTTCGATGCATAAATCTGCATCTCAGGGTATTATGGAACGTCAACTAACGCCGTCTTCGACGGCTTTTCCGTGTTCGACGTGCAGAAGCTGATGATTACCTCGGGCGCTGGCACGCTGAGGCCCAAGGGCAGCTTTTCGGCGCGGATCGCCAATAGGCGCGCGGCGCGTCACGGGTAGCCCCACGGTCCCCAATCCCATGATTCCTGGTTGATGATCGCTGTCATCTGCTGCTCGTTGGTAATCTGCTTGGCAAACATCTCCTGCTTGTACGTGTCCCAGTTCTGCTGGGTGCCGAAGTAGACGCAGTCGCAATCGAGCGGGTCTGCATAAAGATAGATCGGGTTCCCGTTCACCACTTTGGTGACGAACTTGTTGGGCGGGAGCCTTTTCATGGCCTCGACGCGATGCGGCGAATCCGCTGGCCTGACCTGAAACCCGGCCGCCGCGAGCAGATCCTCCTTCTGCGCCGCCTGCTGTTGGGGGCTGACGCATCCGGCGACGCCGAGCGCCAGAGCGGCAGCAGTCCACAGACCAGCCAATCTCCCCATGGCGACCCCCGACCTTCCCCCAGAAATACGAGCGGAGGACGCTACCTGATGGCGCTCGCTCAGCGCAAGGGGTCGCCCCTAAGTCAGGCTCAGAATGACTCGGCCGCAGCAGGCTAAGGTGCTAGCGGGCTTGGCTCTCGATCGACTAGACGGGACATGCCGCGGGGAGAATCTCGCTTTAAGAGAGATATATGCATCGAGGAACAGCGGCACGCCGTCGGTGCGGGCGAGGACGATGTGGAGAGAGAGCGGTCAGCCGCCGCGGTGAAGACCTGGCTGCTCGCCCAAGATCGAGAAAAAACGAGCCGCTAGGGCGAGTATCGGGGAACCGGCGCCGAACGAGCCATTCGCCTCCGAACGCCGCGCCGCCTAGCGACCGCCCGCAGCAAGGAAACGAACGACCTGTCCGCGATCCGGGAAAAACCGTGAAACACCGAGGGCTACGCTAGAACCTGAACGCCAACTGCCGCCGGCCATGTTTCTTCATCCGTCGGCGCCCCGCAGGCACCGGTCCGGGATCGGCCCGGGGGCCGCCGGCGCAGCTTTCGGCAGCGCCTCGATCCTGCTCGCGCACAGATCCTCGGCCGCGCCGGGTGCGAGGGCGCTCGCGATCACCTCCTCGCGATCGCCGGACTGCAGCTCGATCACCGCGCATTCGTCGCCGCAGCGGCGGATGAAATACGCGAGCCCGACCGGCCTTGAGCTCCCGCTTGCGGAAATGCGCGTCATCCGGCCGACGCGAAGGCTTGGCGGCGCGCGCGCATCACCCGGCCGACGGTCGAGCGGCTGACCCCGGTTTGGCGTGCGAGCTGTTCCTGCGTCGCCTCGGGATGGGCACGCGCCGCGTCCTCGATCTTTGCCCGCCGCTCGGCCGGCAGGCACTTGTAACCCTTGGCGGCGCGGCCCGCCGTCAGATCGATCCCAGCCTTTGCTGCGACCCGCCACACCGTCGCATAGCTGACATCGCCGAGGGCACGCGCCACCCGCGACGCATGGGAGTCCCGGTCCAGCGCGGCAACAATCGCTTCTTGCTTTTCCGCTGTAATCGAAAGGCGAGGCATTTTGTAGACGATAGGCAAGACTTTATCGTCATGACTTTATAGACCAGTCAATAATCGCGCGCAAATCCGACAAGACTTTTGTTTACAACGCAGGGTCTGTTTCCTTTCTGCCTGGTGTGCCGGAGAAAGCCCATTTCAACTTTGGGCGTCTCCCTCCCCCGGCCGGAGTTTATCCTCGGGCCGCGCAAAGCGCGGACCCGGGGGCCGGGGTCGGGCCGCGCTCTACCGCCCCCCGCTTTCGCGAGGGGCGGCGGAGCCGTCCCCTTTTCCCCTTGCCGAGGGACTGTCTCCGCCCTTCGGGTAACGATCGCTTCTGTAATCGGATCGCCGCCGTCAAGCCCCCGTGTCGACGCTTCATCAGCGTACCTGATTTTGCTGCCAGCGAGTGTCTGTACTACAGGCCCAGGGCGTTGTTTGCTGCTGCAGAACTCTAGCGGACCGAGTTGTAGACGTCGCGCCAACGCTTGATGGCTTCGATGTGGCCGTCCACCGTAGTGAGGTTCGCGCCCATCGTCACGACAGATATATGGCTCCCACCAGCTTCGCGCCACGCCGCAATATCGCCAGGCCATTGGTTGTCCCCGCGACTGTATTGCTGGATGGACTCGAAGCCGAATGCATCGGCATCCCTTCCGAACTCGATCAGCTTAGCCGCGATCCTCGCCTTAATTTGGATCGCTTCGGTTTGAGTCCGGCCCGAAAACAGGAATCCGTCCCCGATCCTGGCCGCCCGGTCGAACGCGGCCTCGCTGAAACCTCCCAGCCAGATCGGGATCCTCCGTTTCGGGCGCGGCAATATCCCGGCTCTGTCGATCCGGTGGTCGGAATCCTCATGGTCGACCACAGGCTGTTCCCACAGCTTACGGATCAAGGCAATCTGCTGCTCCTGCCGCTTGCCGCGGCGGCGAAAATGTCCGGACATTTCGAGACCGTCGTATTCCACCCAGTTCCAGCCGACCCCGACGCCCAAGCGAAGCCGGCCGTCTGAGAACAGGTCAACATCCGCAGCCTGTTTGGCGAACAGGGCAGTCTGTCGCTGCGGCAGGATGATCACGCCCGTTGTCAATCCGAGGTTCTTGGTGACGCCGGCGAGGTAAGCGTAGGTGACCAACGGCTCGTGGAACGGATCGGTTTCTTTATAAGGGCCGGTCAACTTCGGTTCTCTGCCTTCATGAACGGCGCCGAGGACATGATCGTAGATCACAATATGGTCGTAACCCAGGTCTTCGGCCGCCTGGGCAAACGCCTTGACCGCCCCCGTATCGCCGCCAAGTTCGATCTGCGGATAAACCACACCAGCTTTCATCGTCCACTTCCTCTTTCACGCTGTGAGGTCTTGGGCCAGATACAGAGCATTCAGGTCCGGTCCGGAAGGAGCAGCCCGATCACCGGCACATAACTTTGGCCCCGACACGGTCGCAGATTACCCCGCGCGATGATGATCGCGAACTGCAAACGGAGCAAACGATCGTCGGCCTGCCGCCTCGAAAGCTTCAGCCTGACCGGATGGACGCGCGCTCGTGGTTCGGGATGACGTTTTGCCAAGGAGTTGCCTGCGTGGTGTGCTACGGCCGCGGTTCGCTTCCGGCGCATCTTCGCCGTTCCCTCGCGTTCCAGCGAGGGTCCCTTCACCATCCGATTTGCCGACCTTGGGTGGCTCATCCTCCCGACCACCCGCTGGCTTCATTCTAAGGAGGGGCCCGTCAGTCGAGAGAAGGCCAGCCGCGCCGCTGGTACGCTCCGTCCCAGAAGAGCCATTCGTATTGGCAGGCGCGCACGAACGCCGCGAGCATCCTGGCGCGGGTCGCCGCGCCGGCCGCGGCGTGGGCCCGATCGACGATGGCAACGACCGCCCGCACGCCCTCGCCAAATCGCTCGTCGGCGTAGGTGTCGATCCATGCGCGGTAAGGGTTGGCGGCAGCCGCCTTCTGTGCGATGGCGCACCCGACCTCCCAGTAGATCCGGAAGCAGGGCAGCAGAGCCGCAATCAAAACCTCCCAGGGCTCATGGTAGGCCGCGGCAAGCAGATAGTTCGTATACGCGTGACAATCCGGCGACGCTTCGGTCTCGACGATCGGGGCGGGATCGACGCCGAACTCCCGTAGATATCGGCCGTGAAGCACCTGCTCGACGGCCACCGCCCGCAACGCCGACTGGGCAAAAGACTGCATCGTGTCAATGTCGGGGGCCTTCGCCGCGGCGATTGCGAGAGCCCGCGAGAAACGGCCGAGATAGATCGCGTCCTGGACGATGTAGGATTGGAACCGGTCGCGCGCCAACGCGCCGGCGGCGAGTTCGGTGTTGAAGGGCAGCCCCAAGATAGCCTCGCGCAGTTGCGCTGTGCGCTTCCAGGCTTCCTCGGAGAAACGGGTCATCTTCCCGACCTCGCAGCACGTTCGAAGTTGCCCGAGCTTGATATCTGCTGATCGAAAGGACGTGGTCCTGCCTGGATGCAGCCGAACTCGGGGGCGAAGCCCTAAAATACACGAAGCATTAGAATGGGCGCCACCGAGGCTCTGGATGGCGAGGTACGTTGGCGAGCCCGAGGCTGCGCCAACTTGCTCAAGCACCCTGCCTCCGATATCCCCGCAGCCAAACTTCGAGGTCTGCATGCCGTCATTTGCATTGTCCAACGAGACCCCCTCAGGCGACCACCTCGGTTGCCTCTGCCACCGGCCGGAGTTCGAGTCTCTTTCGCGGCGGATCGGCGCCGAGCTATCGCGGCGCAGCCTCGTCGCCGGAATGGCCGCGGCAATCTCATCGCTCGGCCTGCTTAGGCCCGCCGCGGCCCAGACGCCCGCGCCAGGCACTCCGTCCCCGGCTACCTTTTTCACCAATCTGCGGTTATTCGACGGTAAGTCCAGCGCGCTGCGCGAAGCGGTCCGCGTGCTCGTCGACGGTAACCGGATCAAAGCCGTAGCGGAAGGCAACCCGCCCCCACCCGATGGCGTGCGAGTGATTGATTGCGGGGGCAGGGTTCTGATGCCGGGCCTAATCGACGCGCATTGGCATTCGATCTTTGCGGCGCTTCCGCTCCCGACACTCATGGCCGCCGATGTCGGGTACATCTATCTCGCCGCGAGCGCCGAGGCGGAGCGCACGCTGATGCGCGGCTTCACGACGGTTCGTGACCTGGGCGGCCCTGCCTTTGCGTTGAAGCAGGCGATCGACGCGGGTCTTGTTTCGGGCCCGCGCATTTATCCTTCGGGCGCCATGGTAACGGCGACCGGCGGTCACGGCGATCTGCGCCCGCTGTCGGACGTGCCGAGTATCGGCGGTACCCTCAGTCGGATCGAGCAGACCGGCGGGAGCATCATCGCCGACGGGCCGGATGCGGTGCGGCTGCGCGTTCGGGAGCAGCTGTTGCAGGGAGCCTCGCAGATCAAGCTGGTGGGTAGCGGCGGCGTCTCCTCGCCGCGCAGCCCGCTGGAGGCGTTCACCTACAGCGAACCCGAGTTGCGAGCGGCGGTCGAAGCCACCAGAGATTGGGCCACCTACGTCACGGTGCACGCTTATCCGCCAGGTCCGATCCAGCGGGCGATTGCCGCCGGGGCCGGGTGCGTCGAGCACGGTCACCTGATGGACGAAGCGACCGCCAGGCTGATGGCGGACAAAGGTGTGTGGTTGAGCATTCAACCGTTTGTCGGGGACGACGACTTCGATTTGTTTGACCGGACAGAGCCGAATTGACCAGCTTCAGGTTCTTGCCGGCACGGATCGGGCATATAGGCTCGCAAAAGCTCACGGAATCAAAACGGCATTCGGCTCGGATTTGCTGTTCTCCGCGGAGCTGACACCGCGTCAGGGCGTGATGTTGACCCATCTGACCAGCTGGTACACCACAGCCGAAGCGCTAACTATGGCGACCGCCGCTAATGGCGAGTTGCTCGCTCTGTCCGGTCCGCGCAACCCGTATCCCGGAAAGCTGGGCGTCGTCGAAGAAGGCGCGCTTGCCGATCTGTTGCTTGTCGGCGGCAATCCCCTCGAGGACATCAAACTGATAGCGAATCCGGTGAAGAATTTTCATATGATTATGAAAGATGGTAAGATTTACAAGAACACGCTCAGCTCGTGATCGGTGCAATCTCCCCTCCAGCGAGCTGCCCAACCTGATTGACGTTCGGAGCGGACGCTGTCGCGCTCGAGCCCGGGATTTTGCGGAGCGCGCGGGACACGCCCGCGTGCGCGAAGGAGTGCGCCGGGGGAGGCTCGCTGAGCAAAAGAGCCGTCGGCCGGGTCATGCGGCGCGGGCAAGACGGATATCCCAAGATTGCGTTCTTTCAAAACGCATTCTCGCCTGCGACCAATGCCCGCGTTGTCATCAGCAGGATTTGCAGATCGAACCAGAACGACCAATTTTCGATGTAGGACAGGTCGTAAACGACCCTCGCTCGAAGCGCTTCGGCGCTGTACACAGCGCCTCGATAGCCGTTCACCTGAGCCCAACCTGTTATGCCCGGCTTGACGCGGTGGCGCAGCGCATAATCGGAGATAATCTCGTGATTGAGTTGCTCTTCGACTTGCATCTGAATCGCCAATGGGCGGGGACCGACGAGAGACATTTCGCCGCGCAGCACATTTAGCAGCTGCGGCAATTCATCTGCACTCGTTCTGCGCAGCAACCGGCCCACCCGCGTGATCCGGAGATCATCGCGTTTGGTTTGCTGTCGACCATCGTAATCGGCCCGCTCGGCATACATGGTACGGAATTTGAACACGTCGATAATCCTGCCGCCAAAGCCAAATCGGCGTTGCCGGAACATTACGGGTCCTTTGCTGTCGAGCTTGATCGCCATGGCGATCAAAAGAAGCGGCGGGAATAAAACCAGCAGCGCCAGCCCGGCGATGATACGATCGCAGCAGTCCTTAATGACACGCTGCGACGATTGCAGCGGGTGACCAAAGACATTCACCAGGGGTAGCCCGCCGAACTCGCCGTTCCGGCCCCTGGCAGCCGCAAAGCCTGCCATGTCGGGCGCCAGGCTGATGTCGGCCGGGATCTGCTTCAGTCTCCGAAGGATGGCAAGGATCCGCTGGTCGGCGGAATGCGGCAGAGCGACAATCACTCGGTCAATTTCGTGTTCTTTCGCGAGCTCGACGAGGTCCTCGATCGTACCGCTCGGCGGCGGTTGAAGGTCTGAGTCCGCCAATCGGCTGCGCGCGCGGTCATCGAAAATGCCGACGAGCTCGATCAACCCAGCACAGAACTCGTTCAGCCACTGGATCAGCCGCTCCGATAACATGCCGTAACCCACGATCGCAATCCGCGAGGTCAAACGGCCCTGCGACCGCCAACGTCGGATCAGCGCGGCGAGCGCCAGCCGACCGATCGTCATCAATCCTAGAGCGCAAAACGGCCAAATCCACTGCCATCGCACAAACCCTGTGCGATATCCTCGCGTGTCTGCCGGGAACACCGCGAGCGTGAGCCCGAGGGTTACGAGAAACGGGAGAAGGGTAGCAACCGCGATCTTCTTGAGCCGGTCTGACAGCGACTGATCGATGAACCGCTGAAGCTCGCCTTCGCGCAGGCGCGTCAGGAGAATGAACAGAATAAGGATCGTAGTTCCTGCGAACGTGCAGGTTGGTACCAGAAGTGGACTAAAAGGCAAATCTGCAATCTTGAGGCTCGTCCATCCGAGCATCGCGAACGCGATCCGCTCTGCCCATACGGCGGCGCTTCTCAGAATGCCCGGATTTATCCTCCGCAATGAACCGCCGAGCGAGCTAACGCCAGGCTGCGGAAGATGCCGCCCCGCGTCTGGAACATCGGAGGTCATGCCAACACAGAACCCTGATTTGGTTAAAAAACTGCAAGGCCCTGGGACACAGGGATATGCGCGAGGGAACGCCCGCCGAGGCTCACCGAATGAACGCCATCGGCCGGGTTCACGCAGCCGCCGGCACGGCCGAGACCAGGACCTTCTTCACACCCTCGTGCGATAGCCTGACGCCTTCAGCGGCAATGGCGGCGGCGATGGCTCGCAGCGACAGGCCCTCTCTGCGCAGTTCGAGAATGCTAGCCAAACGGGACGATGCCGCCGAGATACCGGCGCCGCTTGCGCTGGTCGGCCTTCACGTCGCGGATGCGTTCACGAATGCGATCGCTTTCGGCCTCGGCGACGGCCGAGAGGATCGTGAACACGAGCTTCGAGATGCCGTTACCGGGTCACGTCGCCGCCGAGGTCGATCATGAGCAGGCTGACCCCGTTGTCCTTCAGCTGACCGAGGACATTGAGCGCGTTCAGGGCGGAGCGGAACATGCGGTCGAGCTTCGCGGTGATCACCGTCTCGCCGGATTTCAGGTCGGCCAACAGACGGGCGCCTTCGGGCCGACGCCGTTTTTGTCGAGCGCGGCGTTTCGGGATCGAAGCCGCTTCGCGAACGGCAACCCCTGCATCATCGCATAACCCTCGATCACGGACTGCTGCGTGCCGAGGCTCTCGCCGTCACCGGCCTGTCGCTCCGTGCTGACCGGCACATAGCCGGAAACCGCCATCCGATCTCTCCTGTTCGGCGGTGTCGACCACGGAACTGCGCGGACGGCTCGGGTCCCCTTCGGGCCTGTCGCCCGCCTGCCATTAAAAGAAGGTTCGGAAAGGGTCGGGGGGACCCCAGCCTCGCGATTGCGGCTGATCGTCGCCAATTTCATCCGGTCCCAGCCTCGCCCCCACCGGTACGGCAGTCTGCAATCACCTTGATCTCCGCCAAGAGGAGCGAATCCCGATGAACGAAGTTTCCCCACGCTCGCCGATTTTTCGCCTTACGGAATTGGCCCATGGCGGTGGTTGCGGGTGCAAGCTGGCCCCGGCCGTTCTGGAGCAGCTGCTGACGGGACAGGCGTCGGCGCTCTTCCCCCAGCTTCTTGTGGGCACCGAGACGTCGGACGATGCGGCCGTTTGGCAGGTGAGCGAGGACCAGTGCGTCATCGCCACCACCGATTTCTTCATGCCGATCGTCGACGATCCCTACGATTTCGGACGGATTGCGGCCACCAACGCGATCAGCGACGTCTATGCGATGGGCGGCACCCCGATCATGGCGCTGGCTATCCTTGGTATGCCGCTCGGCAAACTCCCGATAGAGATCGCGCGCGACATCCTGGCGGGCGGAGCGGCCGCCTGCGCCGGAGCGGCCATACCGATCGGCGGCGGGCACTCGATCGACACCGCCGAACCGATCTACGGCCTTGCCGTGATCGGCACGGCACGGCCGGAGCAGATCCGCCGCAACGTCGGGGCGCGGCCCGGAGACGCACTCATCCTGACCAAGGCAATCGGCGTTGGAATATACGCCAATGCCCTGCGGAGTGGTGCATTGGACGAGGCCGGTTACGCCGAGATGCTGGCCTCGACGACATTATTGAACCGCATCGGCGCCATGCTCGGGACCGATGCGGCGGTCCATGCGATGACCGACATCACCGGCTTCGGTTTGCTTGGCCATGGGCTCGAGATGGCGCGCGCGAGTTCTGCGACCCTCCGCATCGACGCGGCGTCCGTGCCTTTGCTCAGCCCGGCAAGGCAGCTGGCCGATGCGCGGCACGTGACGGGTGCCTCGCATCGCAACTGGCAGAGCTATGGCGCCGAGGTCACTCTGCCCGACGGGACGCCGGATGCGCTGCGCCATCTGCTGACCGATGCGCAGACCTCCGGCGGGCTGCTGATCGCCTGCGCGCCGGAGGCGGCACAAACCCTCGTGTCGCGCATTCGTGAGGACGGGTATCCCTCGGCCGCTATCATCGGCAGCGTCGCCGGCGGGCCGGCGCACATTGAAATCAGGAGCTATTAAGCGGCGCGAACCGAGGCTTCGACGTCGGAGATTGCGCGCGATCGACCGGAAGCTCAGAAGCTCGAAAGAGGACCCGGCGATGGGCGGGGGGAGCCCGGCCTGAACGATCGGCCGCGGCTTGGGGTACCTACATGCCTCCAGCTTCGCGCGCGTGCGCGCGAGGGCGCCGGATCAACAATAGCTTCGAAATGTCGTGATCGGCGATGATCTACAGTCGCAGCTGGGTTATAATCCTCGGCGGTCCTGGGCTTGAACCGACGAAGGGATCGTGGTCGTGACCGAACAATCGTTGGCGGTAATGCGGGCGCGGAACAAGGCGTTTCGATGGCCGAAGGGTGTCTCGGGCAATCCCGACGGTCAATCGAAATTCCATCACCAGTGCCGCAAGCTGGCACATGAGGCTTCACCTGATATGATGCTCGGCCTCATTGATCTTGCGAAGAATGCCGAGGACGAGCGCGTACGTTCTGTTTGCCTCGTGGCGGTCCTGGACCGAGCTGGTATTCGTCCCATTGACAAGCCGGAGCCGGAGAATGCTGATCGGCCCGCATTCAATCCTCGCGCTTACAGCCCGGCAGACCTGGCCGTGATCGAGGCGGCCCTGAAGCTGATGCGGGCTGGCGGATCGGCGCCGGCCGAGCCGGAGGTGATCTCGCCCAGCGACCGGCAGGGTAGCACTGCCACAAGCTCATCGCATCCGGGATAATGCAACGGGGAAACGCCACACCGATCAGCTGCCGCGGTACCGGGCGCGCCGGCCGACCTTCCGCCGCTGAAGCCGCGGTTGGTGGTCGAGAGGTGTGGCGTCGGCACAAATCACCGTTTGTGCGTCACCAGCGAATTGCGTCTCGGCGCTGGCCGAGATATCGGAATGCGATGCGGTCCGACCGGGGAGGTCGAGCTCCACACCTCACCCCAGGGCGACTGCCTCAACGCCTCCGTCGGACGATCTCCTCGGGGTTCCGACTTCTTGGTTGCCTCGGTTCTGGCGGATCGCCCGCTGAAGCCTCTTCCTATCCGAGGTGAGCTCGCGGCCTCGTAAGAGGACCCCGGAGGTGGGCGGGGGAAGGGAGCCGCGGCTGGGGGCCCCGCGGTTGCGCACAACGGCACGAAGCGGGCGCCCTCCGGTGCCTTTCGTCGAGGGGGTTACGCGCAACGCGATCGCCTGCCTGATCAGTTCGATGAGCGCGCCGCAAAGGGCGTCCTTCTCGGCGGGATCGGTTGCAGGAATCCAGCCGAGCGCAACCAGATCGGAGATATCGGTCGAGTTCGACTTTCAGGCTCACGATCACGTCGCCCTGACGGCGGAGCTCTCGGGATTTTCGCATGCGTGCCGCGGCAGCCGATGGCGCCGACACGGCTGAGGTTCGGTTCATCGGAAAGTCACCCCTCTCGGCAAACGCGCCTAACAATTCTTCGTTGAGCCTGTAGCCGCCGTCTCCTGTTGGAAGATCCACAGGCCTCGACATGACATCGGTAACCGCCTCGTCGCCGTTCCGATCAGTCGTAAGCCCAAGCGATCGAGATTTCTACTCCCACATGTTGTCGAAGCGGCCAGGACGAAGACGCGTATAGCCGACTGTGTTCTGGATGTTTTTGTGTCCGAGATAGTCCTGGATCTCGGGCACATCCTTGCCGCGATCGGCGAGCGCGAAGCCGCAGCTGTGGCGCGCGGGTGCAAGTCCGGCAGGTCGCAACTCTCGCCTGCCCGTTGCATCATTCGCCTGAAGCCGTCGGCGGTCATCGGCGCGCCGCGCTTGGTCACGAAGATGAACTGGGTATCCTCTTCTTGTTCGCGCCGCAGTTTGCGCAACTCGCGCAATTCGTCGCCGGGAATGCCGTGCGTCGAGCCGGTCGATCCCTTGAGCCGATGCACGGTCAACCGGGCCGTCGTGAAGTCGACCTGCGACCAGCGTAGGCCGATCAGCTCCAAACCCGCAGGCCATGCAGATAGGCCATCAGGATCATTAGCCCGTCTCGCAGACCGTTCCGACCGCGCTTCCGGGCGGCCTTCAACAGCTTCTCGATCTCGGCAGCCGTCAGATATTCCCGGTCTCGATAGTCGGCATTGAGCCGCCGGCCAGGCGGCTGCCGCTGCCCGTCGATCTCGATGGGCTGCCGCGGTACCTTGGCGTGCCGGCGGACTTCATCAACATGCGCACGATCCGGCCTGCATCGTCGACCGCGAGCTTGCCCTTTGCATCGATCGCGTCGAGCAGCGTCGGCATCCAGGCCCCTTCGACGTGGGACCGGCAGGAAGTTTCGAAAGAGGACCCGGAGGTGGGCGGGGGGAGCCCGGCTGAGCGATCGGCCGCGGCGTTCAGGTGTCGTGATCGAATGGCTCTTGCTGCCCCGATGCCGACATTTGAGTCTGCCCGCCGGAGATCGGTTGGCGGAAATTCGAGGCGCTGGTTCATGGTGGGTGAGGCCATCCAGCAAATCGCGGGGAACCTGCAATTAGACCGACGGCCGCGCTTCGCAAAGGCGTGCCGATCAGCGCTGTACCGGTGGCCCGATGTGCGACGCGTCGCCCTGATTGCGTGTTGCTCCCATTAGCATATCCTTGTCCGGGCCTGTCGTCGGGAGAGCGCGATGCCACAGCAACATGAGGCGACAACTGAGGATGTGGTGACGGAGGTTTCGCGCCACGCCGAAGGGATCGACGCTGCTACGTTGGGGGAGAAATTGGTCTCGCGGGGCTATCGACGTGACAGCGTCCAAAGGGCGATTCGGTATGCTCTGGATAAGGGAGATATTGAGCTGGGTCCGCGCTTCCGCTTCCGGAGGCGGACAGCCGCCTAAACTCCGCCCTCCTATGTCATGGACCTTGGAGGACCGAAGCCGGCGCCGGCACAGCGCTGTTCCCGATGACCAGCGCAGCCGGTTTGAGCGAGATCGTGATCGTATCCTGTATTCGTCGGCGTTCAGGCGGCTCTCGGGTATCACCCAGATTGTTCGCGCCGGCGAGGCCGATGTCTTCCACACGCGCCAGCAGCATACGATCAAAGTCGCGCAGGTTGGCCGCCGCTTAGCCCAAAAGTGTTTAAGGGATCAGTCTGCGCTCAGTGCGAAGCTAGGCTTGGACCCCGAGGTCGTCGAGGCTGCTTCCTTGGCTCATGATCTTGGTCATCCCCCCTTTGGCCACGCGGGCGAGCACGTCCTTGATGAACTTGCAAGAAAGCATGGGGAGGAAGGATTTGAGGGGAATGCTCAGTCATTCCGCATCTTGACGAAATTGGCGGTCCGTTTCGACGAATGTCCAGGGTTAGATCTAACGCGTGCTACGCTTGCAGCGTGCCTCAAATATCCTTGGCTACGCGATGAAGGAAATCCAGGACGTAAAAAAAAATGGGGCGCATATAAGCAGGAAGAGTCAGATTTCAGATTCGCGCGAGAGCTGCTATCACACGAATCGAAAACGGCGGAAGCTGAGTTGATGGACTGGGCCGACGATATCGCGTACTCGGTCCATGACTTGGAGGACCTGCACCGCGTAGGCCTTCTGCCCTGGCATCGTATTCTGGGTGGCGACCACAGCGAGCAGATTGTTCGTCGTGCGGTCGGAAACTGGTATGGGGCGCCGACCGATGCGGCGGGAAGAATCCGGGAGGCGTTGCGCAGCCTTGAGGTTTTTCTCCGGGGGACATTCGACGAGTTGATTTCCGAGCCGTACGAAGGTGCACGTCATCAGCGCCAGCAGCTCCGGACGATGACTTCGCAATTGATCGGGCGCTACATTCGGGCAGCACGCCTCAGAGAGCCCGACGCCGCCGGTAAATCTGTTGAAATCGCGCGAGAACAATCAGACGAATGCTTGGTCCTGAAGCAGATTACTAGAGATTATATCATAAACAACCCTTCTCTGGCAGGACAGCGACAAGGACACGAGCGAATAATCCGAGCATTGTTTGATTGGATCATTCAGGGAAGCTCTGCCGACGAGCCGCCTAGATTTCTTCCGACACGCCTTCGCTATCTTTGGGACATGGGAGGGACAACCCCGGCGAGGTTTGCGACAGATTGTATTGCCAGTTTAACTGAAGCCGAGTGCGTCGGCTTGCACGCTCGCCTCAGTGGGATATCAAGCGGCTCCGTGCTGGATCCAATCGTCCGATAAATTTGGCTCCGAGCATAGTAACCATCGCTTTCGATCATGTTATAACCAAGTACGTTGTTTGGGATGTTCTGAAAATCAACTGGGAGTGACACTACCGTTAGAGCGCTTGAACGGCAGCTATCGGCGCATCAGGGCCTTTTCGAATATGCTGGCTGGCCGGTCGACGGCGACCCGGCGCTGAGGTGGAAGGGGTCGGCTTCGCCGGAGACGACCATGACCGCCGAAAAGCCCATTCCCTCTCGGCAGCGCGACCCCTGGAACAAGGGTCGCATGACGGCCAGAAGCGCCCGTTGAAACCGATAGGACGTCTGGACAATTCGTGTCCGCCTGCAACTGGAGGGCCGCAAGCGCGATCTTGCGATGTTCAATCTGGCCATCGACAGCAAGCTCAGGGGCTGCGACCTCGTGCGGCTGAGGGTCGACGACGTATTCGCCAGGCGGGAGAGTTCGCGATCGAGCGACGGTGATCCAGAAGAAGACCGGTCGGCCGGTTCAATTTGAGATCACCGAGCAAGCCCGGAGCCGATCGGTGACTGGCTGGCCGCTTTCGACACCTGCCGGGGTCGATACTTGATACTTGTTCCCGAGCCGTTTTCGGCAGCAGCCGCATCTCTCGACGCAGCAGTACGCGCGCATCGCCCATCGATGGGTGGAGCGCGCCGGTCTTGATAGTTCGGCCTACGGCACACGTTCGTTGCGCCGAACGAAGGCGGCTCAAATTTGCAGGGAGAGACTTGCGAGCCGTGCAGCTGCTGCTCGACCACACCAAGCTGGAGAGCACCGTTCGCTATCTCGGGATCGAGGTCGACGATGCGCTCACCATCTCGGAGCAGGTCGAGCTCTGAGCGAAACTGCCGCGGCGGCCCTGCGGAGCCAGGGCCGCGACCCAAGGGCACGGTTCGCTATTGCCCCATAACCGACCTAGCCGCAGCGCCATGGATGGTCTCATCGCGGTGGTCCGGTGGCTTCGGAGGACGCCATCACGAGCGGTGTCCGCTGGCCGTGTTCCTTGCACAGCGCCAGATGCTCGACTTGCTGGACGGCTGCTGCGACGGCGGCCTACACGAGGCTGGAAATCGGCGACCGTGGAGCATTGATCGCCCTCGCCGAGCTTGCACGGTGTGCCCCCGGACTAAGTCGGAGCTACCGGCGTTACCAACGGCCGATAGGTCATGTCGCCGCGCTCGGCGAGCTTATCCACGATACGGACGGCAACTTGTGCCGCTTGGGCGTTGCTGCCGCCCAGTGCCACCCTCAGGATCTCGCCGACCTCGCTCATGCTCGCCACGTACTGCCAATGTCGTTTAGGACCGAACAGTATGCGCTCCAAAATTTTGACCGCTTCGTCAGGCATTCGAGGAGCCAGTACGCTCAAGCGCTTGATCAACGGAAATGCGTTAATCGCGTCCCCCTCGATGAGATCCGTCACTTGATGTAGCTGATCGATCGCCCACGCATCCTCGAACTTGGCCGACAAAAACCACGTGCCGAAGCCCGCGAGCTCGATCCGGTACGGCTCGCGATCCGACGCCACTCTTGCCGCCTGAACCCGGCTTTCCCATAACGCCTTTAGCCGTTCCAGGACCTCTCCACGGATCGCATCCGCAGTGTTAAGGAGGCTCCGGCCCACGAATTCCAGCGCCTGCTTTCTCTGCCGCGGGGACGCTCGTTGCATGAAGCAGGCGATGAGGTCGTCCTCCCCAAGGCCGATCAGACCACGCCAGTAAAACACCATTAGGTGCGATCCGAGGTGCTCCACCCAACCATCGCGCTTCTCCCCTGCCCCCTCAGCCGGCAGCTTGGCGACGGCGATGCCGTACTGCCGCCGCAAAAGCTTGAAGACGTTGTCGTAGGCGCCGCCGAACTGCATGTACGGTACCCAGGCGCTCCACCACAACTCCGGATCGTCCTCAGGAAAAATGGCTTCTACAGCGCCGGCAGCCCACCCCGGATCGAAATAGGTCACCAACGGAAAATACTGACCATAGATTGACCGTATGGTCAGGCTGCTTTCCACCGAACGATCCAGACGCCGCTCCAACACGTCGCGGACCTCCGGCAATTGGTCGAAGTTATGATTCCGCTTATCCCTTTCCTTCTCCCAAGTTTGCCACAGCCAGCGGCCGTACTTCATCACGGCGTGCATCGCCTGACCGCGGATGGAATTGAGCGACCGAGTCGTTGCCTCGAAACCGGGCTCGCGCTCATCCTTGAGCGCCGGATTGGGGTCTTCCGTCAGCTCGCGAATGATTCTCCAGACGGTATCTCGGGACTCAAGCGACGGAAGGTTCCGGTCGAGTAGAGTTCCGATCAAGCTAGCGCATGCGCGCCTTGCCCCAGCCCAACTCTTCTCGTCCAAATGGAAGGGAAGCGGAGCGTCGGGCTCCTCGCCCCTCGGTTGCCCGACCATCCACTCGCATAAGCCGAGGACACCAACTGCATCGAAGGTGGTGCCCAGCCGCGCGGCCTCATCAAGACCCCAAATCACGTGGTGGACATATATCGGAGCTAGGCCGATGAACATGTCCGCTGCGGCCGAAAACTCGGCGGGGCGGCTTCGCGCGGCTGCTTGTAATTGGCGTCCCAAGCCCGCGCGAGAGGCTTGGCCGTCCTCGCTCGGCACCCACGACCTGAGAAAGTCGACGAGCGCTGGCAAAGGCATCGCCTCAAACTCCTCGTCCGTTTTCGGGCTCGATGGTCCCCACCACGACTTGCCGAGCGGCTCCTGTTCCGGCTCACCTAACTCCGCCACCAGTAGCCGCAGTTGCTCAGCTTTATCCGTCGGCAAATTATCGGCGCCAAGCCAAGAAAGTCTGTCGCAGAGTCCAGGCCTTGCGGCCTTGCTCCAACTCCTCTGCCGTTGGCGGCCTGCCGTAGAACCATTCGTAGTTTTTGGCCCGAATTTCGAGGTCTGGTCCTTCGGATATCCATTCGATGACTGCCTTTCGCTCATCGGCGGCGAGTTCGGCAAACCTTAGCCGGACGAGGCGGGCATACTGATCTTTGCACTCTCCGCTTTCAAACAGAGTGTGATCCAACATCTTTGCCTTGGCTTCCGCAGCGCCTAGCGGCGCCACCTCCGCCAGGACGTGAAGCGTAATAGCGCGATACAGCAGCCACTTTCGCTTTGCGAAGGCGTAAACGACCTTCTGGGCGTCCGCCCCTCCCTCCCTGACGACGGTAGCCGCCGCCCTCGCGAGGGTCCGCGCGAGGAGCCCCTCAAAACTGGTCGGATGGGCCTTGTCAGGTGCGTCAAGATCGGAGGTCCGTGCGCCCGAAACGTCGACTTCCCGCTCCCCCGAGCGAACGAGATCGGAACCGCGAAGCGCCAATTCCAAGAGATCGGCGAGCAGATAAATCGTCGGCAGCGGACGTGCTCTCGCCAGCGCCGGCATACAGATCTTCAAGGCTTCATTGTATTCCCAAAGGTCCATGCCCGCCTGCGGCGAGGCGGCGCGGAGCGGCCTGTCAAGAGACGAGGCACCGCTGTCGCCCTCTGATGCCTCCTCGAAAGCAAACAACTCTCTCGCCAGCCGCAAGGCTTCCGCCGATTGTCCGCCCGCCGCCAGGTGAGACACCAGATGCGGCAAGCGCATCGACAGGCTCATCAGCCTGCTGCTCGGCATCCACGTCACAATCTTGTCGATCAATCGCGCTGCCAGTTGGGGAGGAAGGTTCAACGCAAGAGTTGTGAGGCTTTGATGCACCCGATCATTCGTAGTCTCGGTCATCTTCAAAACGATATCGGCCGCCAACTCCGGCACCTCCGCCGCCACACGAGCGAGGTAGTCTGCCTCCGGCCAATCGGGTATCCGCATCACCCCTTTTTCGTCATCTCTCGATACCGGTGGGGGAGACGCAAAAAAGCCCTTCGCGCGAAGCGCTTCCACCCATTCCGGGTTTTGCAGCTTCGCAAAGAAATACCGGTGCGCTCCGGGTCGCGCGAGCTTCCCGATCACACGGTCAACCTGCTCAGGAGTTGGCTTGGTCCAGCTCTTCATCAAGACTATTCGCGATGTTTAAGAACGGCTCGGTCATCTGGTGCAGCAGTCCCTCGAACCGCTCAAAGTTCGCAACGAACTCCGCATCCAGCGCATTATCCGCGAGCTCCTCGGGGCTCCGGTTGTAGTGCACGCGGCTTTGGAACCAGTTACAGGTCTGGAGCCACAGATTAATCGTGGGCATTAGATGGTAGGAGTCTCCCTCCGTGTCGGGTGACAAGGCATGAAACAGCACGGTCGCATTGTGCCGCCGCCGCCCCGAAACCGCTCTATGCGCTTGCAGCATCTTTCCAAGCTGCCGCACTATCGGCTCCGGAACCATGATTATCGGGCCGGTGCTACCGTCGTCCCCCTCGGCTACGATTACCGGCGCGGCCTCCGCTCCTATCGGCAGACCGACTTCGGTCCATGGCTCGACAATCGGGTCGATTAGCGCTTGATATTCGACGTGACCTCCAACGGCGCCGTCGAAGGACGAAGGCAAGCTGTTCGCGATCTCTCTGACACAGTGAGCGATTAGATATTTTCTTGCGGGAAATCGCTCATCGTGAAGCACTCGAACCGCCGCCTCGTAGAGCCCCACTAATGCTGGGGCGTTATCCGCAAGCAACCCCCGGACCGCAAAGCGCGTCGGGCTCCATCCGTCATTGGCCCCAGCTACGAGCGCTAGGTTTGGCTGCGGGATCTGCTCTGTATCGGACATTCCGACCCGTCGCGCGCCTCAAGACAGCAGTGCAGCCGGCTAATCAACGCTACATAAGCACCTTAATGAGTTGATGGGCAACTTCGACGAAGTTGGCGTCGGCTCGCCTCTTGCGCCTCGGCTCGACTTTGGGGCGATTGGCTTTCGAGAGATGACCCTGAGGGTCCGCTGTCGGCGCACAGCGCACGTCCGGATAGCTTGGCTAGCCGGTCGAGGTCGAGCGGTCGAGCGGCTCCGGCATTAGCTGTTGTGTACAACCGTCGGCTGCCAGTCTTTACGCTTTGACTTCAGAAAGGTGGCGATGAGATAGGTGCGGCAGGCCGCATCGCGATCGCCACATAGCACGGGTCCGCGATCCGTCAAACCGCCACATCCCGCAGAATGCCGAGGTTTTTGGCGATCGCCTTCGTCGCACTCCGATGGGGGTGTGACGGATAGATCCTCCCGAGATCGGAGGAATCTGCCGCTTGTGACGGGGTGACGGATGCGCGGAGGGGAGGGACAGCGACTCAACGGGTCATCAAGAGCGCCCGATCCCCCCGCGTCTTGGTCGTCGGTCACGGCTGGGACCCGCAGCTGAGCGATCGGCCGTGGCGTTCAGGTTGATGCCTGACGGTCGTCGTTGATGGCGGACGAGGAGCTGGCCGAGCTCGCAGCCGATGTCAAGGCGAAAGGGCTCATCTACTCGATTGTCCGTAAGCGTGGCCCCCGCCCCACGCCCTTAGCTGTTGACTGCGGGCTGAGCCTTTGAGGCTTTCCACGCCCAGGGAAGCAGGGCGGCGAGGTCGTTGGCTTTGGTCTTGCCGGAGACGATGCGTTCGAGGACATCGCGCAGATAAGCGAACGGCTCGACGTCGTTGAGTTTTGCCGTCTGGATCAGCGAGGCGAGGGTCGCCCAGCACGCAGCGCCGCCGTCGGAGCCGGCGAACAAGTGATTTTTGCAGCCGAGCTTGAGTGGCCGGATGCTGCGCTCGACAGTGTTGGTGTCGGTCTCGATGCTGCCGTCATCGAGGAAAAGGACGAGCCCCTGCCAATGCCGCAACGCGTAGCGGATGGCGCCGGCCAGTCCCGATTTGGCCGATATCCGTGCGAGCTCCGCTTCGAGCCAGGTCTTCAGTCTTTCGACCAAGGGCTTGGTTTCGGCCTGCCGGAGGCGCCGCCGCTCGTCGGGCGGTCGGCCGCGGATGCGCGCTTCGATGGCGTAGATCTCGGCGATGCGGCGCAACGCCTCGGCCGCGATCGGTGAATCGGTCGCCTGATGAAAGTCGTAGAACTTGCGCCGCACATGCGCCCAGCAGAACGCCAACTTGACGGTGCCCTTTGGGCGATCCCCGGCAATCCGGTCGAAGCCGGTGTAGCCGTCCACCTGCAATACTCCGGCGAATTCGGCGAGGTGGTTGCGCGGATGCGCCCCCTGGCGGTTCTCGCTGTAGACGTAGGCGACCGCCGGCGGTGCCGGCCCGCCCCATGGCCGATCGTCACGGGCATAGGCCCACAGCCGCCCGGTCTTGGTGCGCCCGCGCCCGGGATCGAGCACCGGCACCGGCGTGTCGTCGGCGAAGATCTTGGGTGAAGAGAGGATCGTGCCGAGCAGCAATTCCGCCAGCGGCCGCAGCCACCAGCAGGCGCTTCCGACCCAATTCGCCAGGGTCGAACGGTCGAGATCGATGCCGTGGCGGGCGAAGATCTGCGCCTGGCGGTAGAGCGGCAGGTGGTCGCAGTACTTCGCCACCAGCACCTGCGCCAGCACCGCCTCGGTGGCGATGCCGCCGGTCAGCGGCCGTTCCGGTGCCGGCGCCTGCACCACCGCGCTCTCACAGCCGCGGCAACCATAGCGCGGGCGCCGGATCACTTTGACCCGGTATTGTGCCGGCACGATGTCGAGCATCTCCGACACGTCCTCGCCGATCACATGCAGCGGTCCGCCGCAGCACGGGCAGCTCTTGTCGGCGATATCAACGATCACCTCGTAGCGCGGCAAATGCGGCGGCAGCGCACCGCGGTTGCGTTGCGCCGGTTGGCGTACCCCAGGCGCCTTCGTTGCCGCCGGTGCTGGTGCCTGTGCGGTCCCGAGCGACTGCTCGACTTCCTCGAGCCCTAGCTGCAGCTGATCCGGATCGAGCGTCTCCGAGCGCCGCCCGTATTGCGCGCGCAGCAGCTGCCGGATCATCAGTCGCAGCTTGTCGATCTCGGCAGCCGCCGTATCGCGCTCCACCTGGACCGCGTCCCGCTCGGCACGCAAGTTGTCGCGCTCCGCCCGCAGCCGCTCGACAGCGCTCGCCTGGGTCTTCCAGCAGAGCCGTCACCGCCGCCAGCTGAGCCTGAAGCTGGACAGGATTTTGTAGGGGTACGCCGGTACCGAGCAGCATGTGGTGCTTGTACCGGGATCGTCGGTAATACGATACAACCGTCTGGTCAGCCCGCCAGGATTGGCGCAATCACTGGCTTCGGCCGTACTCGCGACCACTCCAGACCCTCGAGCAGCAAGCCCAGTTGGCCGGCGCTCAGGCGAATCGTCCCGTCCACAATCGGTGGCCACACGAAGCGGTCCTTCTCCAGCCGCTTATGGAACAGGCACAGCCCGGTGCCGTCCCAATAAAGGATCTTCACCCGATCGGCCCGCTTGGCGCGAAACACGAAGAGGTCGCCAGAAAACGGGCTCTCATGCAGCGCTTGCTGCACCATCGCCGCCAGACCGTCCAGGCCGTTGCGGAAATCCACCGGCCGGCTGGCCACCATGATCCGCACCCCGGCGGCGGGCGAGATCATGCCAGCTCTCGTACGACCTGCAGCACCCGACGCAATTCGCCGGCATCAAAGCCAGCACTCGGCCGGATCGTGACCCCACCGCAGATCAGTTCGATCCGCCCCGCCTCGCCGCCCGCGGCGGCAATCGCCACCGGAACAAAGCTGGCCGAGCCGGTATCGCTCTGCGCCATGCCGCCGCGAAATTGCCGCCGCCACGTGAAAATCTGATTGCGGTGCAGCCCGTAGCGCAGCGCGACTGCTGTCCCGCTCGCCCCCGGCGCGTAGCTCTCGGCGACAATTCGCGCCTTCTCTGCCGCCGTCCAGCGCCGGCGGCGCGCCACCCCGGTGATCACTTCGACGCGTCGGAAAGTGTCGCGTTCCGTTTGCAAACTACTGGGCAAACCGTCCATGCCAGGGCCTCCGTTCAAGGCCCCCATCATCCCACCCGCTTCACCCCCGGCAAGGTGGGGCCAACGCGACGCTTACGATTGTCCTCGACCGGGAAGGCGAGCGGATCGTCGACGGCCGCAACCGGCTCGTCGCCTGCTACGTGGGAATGGCAGGTCCTAGTCGTGAAATTCTTTTCTCGTCGTCACATCCCAATCAATTACTTCTAAATCCGAATTGTCCTCATCAATTAACACTGAGCCGTCCGCGCTCCGCGCCTCTGCGTATGACAACCAAAGATCTACATCCCCCTCGGCTGCGTCGTCGCCGGCACAGGCCTCATATAAGGTTCGGCTCTCGGTATCGCCCCCAACACTCGGATCATAAAAATGTTCGCCTGTTCCGAGGCGAAACTCCGTCTCGCTAATGTACAAATTCGCCCAGCCGTAATTGCCATCCAAATTTGGTTGACTAATAGTTATGCTCACGTCAACTCCAGGTGTCACACAGGGAAGCCGTTCCAGCGCCAACAACAATGCTGCCAAAGACCGGAGTTCTTCTGGAGTCATCGTCGCCAGTCGAGATCTCAGAAGCTCCGCAATAGCGCGAGCCCCTCGGAAATCGTCTTCGGTAAGTGGGAAATGATCCCTTGCTGAACCTTCGCCTGCCAACGAGAGACGGTCGGGCCGCCCCGGGCTGTCCTCCTCATCCTCCGCCGAGGGAAAATCTATCAGCGTTGCGAAAACCTGCTCCTCCGCCTCCCTCTCCTCCGCCATGCTCGGGCGCGAGTGGCGCGCCAGGAGCTGCGCCTTCAGCTCGCGGGCCTGGAGCTGCTTCTGGCGCAGGTGGTCGTCCAGCTGGCCCGAGCGGCGCAGCTCCATGAACAGCTTCGGGTCCCGCTCCGCCAGCGCCAGGAGGTATGGTGTCTTGAAGTCCATGTCCTGGCTCCGGCTTCAATGTCGAGGTTTCCGGTCGCTTGTCAGCGCACCAATGCCCTTAGCAGAATGATGCATAGGACTATACTCCGTGGTTTGATGGTCCTCAAGCTGCTCGCTTGCGTCGATGAAGGCGCAGGCACTCGTCGCGTGGAATCTTCGACGATTGCGGGTTGCCCAGGGCATTTCACAAGAAAATGTGGCCGTCGTCGCCGGTATCGACCGCACCTATGTAAGCCGCTTGGAGCGTGGCCTCGAAAGTCCGACTGTCGCCGTTCTCGATCAGCTTGCGGAAGCTCTCAACGCTGCGATCGTCGAGTTTTTCGC
Organism: uncultured Alphaproteobacteria bacterium; assembly: GCA_963772295.1. Classification (GTDB taxonomy): domain Bacteria; phylum Pseudomonadota; class Alphaproteobacteria; order ATCC43930; family CGMCC-115725; genus AP-15. Next base: position 90,811 of record CAVYWO010000010.1, on the reverse strand, counting down.
CGTTCCGGCTCCTGGAGAGCGCCCGCCGATGCCGCTGCCTGGCGGTCGGCGGAGGCGAGCCTAGGCGTTACGACCTACGTCGCGCGGCTGCGCTTTCCTGCTTTCCTGCATGGATCTGCGGGAGGTGTTCGCCACCAATCTGCGGCGCCTGCGCCACGAAAAGGGGCTCTCGCAGGACGACCTGGCCTACGAGGCAGAGATCAGCCGCATCTACCTCGCGCAGCTCGAAAAAGGTGTCTACTATGCCAGTCTGAAGATCGTCGGCCAGTTGGCCGATGCGCTACGTCGATGGTCTTCGGGCTCCGCTGCGAGCGGCCAAATTCGTCCCGACGATTTGGCCTTCACTGACGACGGAGGTGCTGCTCAAGTCCCGGCCGATTTTTCCCGCGGGATGCCGCAATTCGAGTAGAACCGAGCTGCCCGGCGTTGGCAAGGGCGTGTTATCGACAGGCCGAGGCGCCGTTAGGTTTTGCGGGGCGGCCTGCCTGGTGGCCTTAACAATTCCGCGGGATCCTGACCGGCCCGCAATTCGGCGAGCCGGTGCGCGTCGAGACCGTCAAGGCGGATGGGCCCGTCAGTTGGGTGCTGGGGCTCGCGCCGGCAATCCCCGGGGCTCTCTTCGGTCAACGAGGTCCTGCCGCGTTCGAAAGAAGGTTCCGGAGACGGGCGGGGGGACCGCTGTGGAACACCCATCTGGCTCAGAGGAAGCCCTTATGGCAGACGTGGCCGTGATCGAGGCGGCGCTGAAGTTAATGTTGGCCGGCGGATCGGCGCCGGCCGAGCCGGAGGTGATCCCGCCCGGCGACCGGCAGGGTAGCACTGCCACAAGCTCTTAGACGCAAGGCAAGCGCCAAAATTCGACGGGGACCACCCTATTGGCGTGGCCGCCGAGGCCTTCACGCCGGTCTGTCGCCGGCCGCAGGTCGCGACTGATCGTTGCCGTGGTGTCGGCCGACTTCATCGGCACGCACGAGCGGTCGGACCGAGGGCGAAGGAAGCGTCGTGCCGACGGTTCGCCCCAGCGGGAAGCGCAGGCCGACCGCGGTGACGTTGAGACCCCTTCGAACTCGAGATCGGACGGCAGCTTCGAAGAGGACCCGACGATGGGCGGGGGGAGCCGGGCTGAGCGATCGGCCGCGGCTTTTGAAGGACTGCAGCGCTCGGGCATCGCGTTCACGGCAGCGGATTACCGGAGCCGTCACGTGAGGGTCGCCATGGTCGGCAGCCGTCGCCGCACCGATCGCGAAAGCGTCGAGGCCGCCATTGGCGAGCTTCCGGCGGGGTCGATCGTAGTTACCGGTGGCGCGGACGGCCCGGACCGGTGGGCGGAAGAGGCAGCCCGAGGGCGCGAACTCGAAGTCGTCGTGTACCGCCCGGATCTCGGCGGCGTGCACGCCCGATGGGAAGCGGCTGAGCGCTACTACGCGCGCAACCAGCGCATCGTCGACGATGCGGACACGCTTATCGCATTCGTGGCACCCGATCGCACTGGCGGGACCGAGGACACGGTGCGGCGCGCGCTGCGTGCCGGGAAGCCGGTCGAGCTGCGGTGTACCAGGGAGCGTCGGAAGCGGTTCCTGACGGCTCTCGCCGAGACGGGGATCGTCACCCTCGCTGCCGAGATCGCCGGCACCAGCCGGATCGCAAGCGGCTGCCCCATCATCGTCACGCACCACCTTGCCGGCGCTTACCAGAGGTTTTCCGGCACGCCGTCGACGGCACGACGGCAGGCTTCCCGCTTCGAGTGCGTCGGCGGCCTTCTCTTCGGCCTCATCCCAGGCTGCAGCGAACTCCTCATCCGCTTTGCGCAGTTCGTAAACTCGTGTCCGGCGATATTCCGACACGTTGCTGATCACCCTTGCTGAAGGCGCGCCGTCCTGAGCGCTTCAAGGACCGGGCGGAAGTCGTGCATGACTTTTCCGACCGCGTTGCCGATCGCTTAGAGGCAGCTCGCCTGCGAATGCTTGGTGATCTCAGGCGGCCCACCGTGGCTGTTATCGAGCATGAGGACAACAACTCGCACGGATGAGGCCGGGGGGGGTTGCGGAAAAGCGAAAGGGGGGGCCGGGGTGGCTCGCGATTACGACAATCAATCGTCGGGAACGCTTTGCGAGCCGCTCGCCTTCTTCCCTGATCGCGCGGTCAACCATCCGGGATCGCGAAGTTCTCGGTCTGACGGCGCTCGGCGACGACTTAGCAGCTATCAGTGAATTTTAACCTTGTTGACACGAACCCCCTTTGATGCGCGAAATTGCACGCGGCAATCCGCCGCAGTAAGCACGTGGGGAGGATCGCATGAAAACTACCTGCAAGCTCGCCTATCTCGGATCGATCGCGGCGGCGCTCGTCGCCTCAAACGCAGCGGTTGGCGGCGAGATCTCTGGTCGATACACTAACGTCGTAGTATCAACTGAGACGATTGAAGTTGCAAAAGGTCACTCGGTGACTTTTTTTGTGACGCGTACCAGTTCGGTTAGTGATAATTTTGCGCCCGCCAATGCACTGGTCGGAGAGTGCGGTGGTTACACTGTAACCATGCCGGGTGGTAAGACTTCGTCAAGCGGCATTTGCTCGCGAAAAGGTAAAGACGGGGACAGTGAGAGCGACACGTGGTCTGTGGAGCCGGGTGCTACGCGCGGCACCTGGAAGCTGTTAGTGGGAACAGGCGGAATTCGCCGGCAAAAATTGCTCCGGCTGGTCAGAACCCATTTTGGACGACGGCAAGACGAATACGGGAAAATGGGGAGGCAATTGCCAGTAATCGGGTCCGGCGCAAGCGGCCGGTAAAAGGGGGCTGGTGGCAGGTGCCCAGTGGGTCTCGAATTGAAAGAGCTTCTCCCAACCCCAACAAGAAACATCTTTGGTCTTCACATCTACGAGAAGACAGCCGATCAGCCGGGCGACTGTGCCACCGGGAATGGTCAGTAAGGGCCGGGGCCGACCCCTTGGCACCCTGCCGCTGTCTCAAAACGCCTTATGCGGCCTAGCCTGCAAGCGCGCGGCCGGCCGATCCTCGCGCACCCGGAAGGCCCCTTCGCTGATATCGACCTTTGATCCGGCGCACCAGCGGGACACGAAGGCCGCGGCCAACGTCGCATCGAAGAAGTGGATCGCCACCGCATCATTGACGACCCCGCGCAGCCCGCCCGGTGTCATCGCCCATCTGTCGGCGCCACAATTTTCGTCGAGCCAGGCGTGCATCTCGGTGCACCGAAGTGTTCTCCCCGGACAAATCAGAACGACGAGGCGCGAAACGGAAGGTCCGCAGTGGGTGGATTCCTGCCGTTCCCGATTTCCCGGCCTGCGATGCCCGAGCTTCAAAAGCGGTCATTTACTGCTATCGTCGTCCATGAGGGGTTGCCGCTCCTCGGAGCCGAGGATCACCGCATGGACGTAGCGGCATGGCTGCGCGGCCTTGGTCTTGAGCGTTACGACCAGGCGTTCCGCGATAACGAGATCGACGAAAAAGTGCTCTCTAGCCTGACGGCCGAGGATTTGAAGGATCTCGGTGTCACCTTGGTCGGGCATCGCCGGCGGCTGCTCGACGCTATCGCCGCGCTTGGTGCCGCAGTGACCACCGCCGCGGCTTCTGCCACAGTTGGGGCGGCGGGCCCTGGTACACCGGTACAAACCGGCGCCGAGCGGCGGCAGCTGACGGTGATGTTCTGCGATCTGGTCGGTTCGACGGCACTGTCGGCGCGGCTCGACCCGGAGGATCTGCGGGCGGTGATCGGCGCCTATCACCACTGCGTTGCCAAGGTGATCGGGCGCGGCGGCGGGTTTGTCGCCAAATACATGGGCGACGGCGTGCTCGCCTATTTCGGCTATCCGCGGGCGGACGAGCACGACGCCGAACGCGCGGTGCGCGCGGCGCTGAAGCTGGTAGAGAAGGTGGCCGGGCTCGACACCGTCGCGGCGGCGCCGCTGCAGCTGCGGGTCGGTATCGCCACGGGCCTCGTTGTAGTGGGCGATCTCGTCGGCTCGGGCGAAGCACAGGAACGCGGGGTCGTTGGCGAGACGCCCAACCTCGCGGCGCGGCTGCAGGCGCTGGCCGAGCCGGGGACGGTGGTGATCGCGCCGAGCACAAGGCGGCTGACCGGCGGTCTGTTCGAGTACGCGGATCTGGGTGCCGTCGAGCTGAAGGGCCTGGGCATGCCGGTGATGGCCGTGCGGGTGGTGCGCGAGAGTGCCGCCGAGAGCCGCTTCGAGGCATTGCGCGCCACCGCCACCCCGCTCGTCGGCCGCGACGAGGAGCTGGCGCTGTTGCAGCGCCGCTGGCAACAGGCTAAGGCCGGCGAGGGCCGGGTGGTGGTGCTGATCGGCGAGCCCGGCATCGGCAAATCGCGTCTCGCCCAGGCGATGCTGGAGCAGCCGGCGGGCGAGCCGCACACCAGGCTGCGCTATTTCTGCTCGCCGCACCATCAGGCGAGCGCGCTCCATCCCTTCATCACCCAGCTCGAGCACGCCGCGGGCTTCAGCCGCGACGACATGCCGGAAGCGCGGCTGGCCAAGCTCGAAGCCTTGCTTGCCCGGTCGAACGCCGGTGCCGAGGAGATCGGGTTCATCGCCGAGCGGATGTCGATCCTGACCGGCGACAAATATCCTCTCCCGGACCTCACGCCGCAGCGGCGCAAGGAGAAGACATTCGAGGCGCTGCTGGCGCAGATGGCGCGGCTGGCGGCGCCGCAGCCGGTGCTGATGCTGTTCGAGGATGCGCACTGGATCGATCCGACCTCGCTCGAGCTCTTGACCCTGACCGTCGCGCGGGCATCAACGCTGCCATTGCTGCTGCTCGTCACGGCGCGGCCGGAGTTCACCCCGCCCTGGCCGGCCGACGCCCACATCACGATGCTGGCGCTCGCCCGCCTCGACCGCCGCGAGGGCGCGACCCTGGTCGAGCGGTCCGCCGGCGGCAAGGCGCTGCCGGCCGAGATCCTCGAGCAGATCCTCGCCCGCACCGACGGCGTGCCGCTGTTCCTCGAGGAGCTGACCAAGACCATCATCGAAAGCGGCCTGCTGCGCGAGGAGGACGGCCGCTACGCGCTCGATGGCGCGCTGCCGCCGCTGGCGATCCCGACCACCCTGCACGACTCGCTGATGGCCCGGCTCGATCGCCTGGCGCCGGTGCGCGAGGTCGCCCAGATCGGTGCCGCCATCGGCCGCGAGTTCTCCTATCCGTTGCTCAGCGTCGTCGCCCAGCAGCCTGACGACCGGCTGAAGGAGGCTCTCGACCGGCTCGTCCGCGCGGAGCTGGTGTTCGGCCGCGGCGAGGTCCCGGAGGCGGTCTACACCTTCAAGCATGCGCTGGTGCAGGAGGCGGCCTATGCCAGCCTGCTGCGCGAGCGCCGGCGAACGCTCCACGCCCGCATCGCCCAGGCGCTAGAAGACGAATTCCCGGAAGTGGCCGGGACCCAGCCGGAGCTGGTCGCGCACCACTACGCCGCCGCCGGGCTCCCCCCGCCCGCCATCGATCATTACCGCCGCGCCGCGGAGCGGGCGATGGCGGCCTCGGCCAACGCCGAGGCGATCGCCCATTTGACCAAGGGCCTCGAGCTGATCGGCTCGCTCCCGGAATCGGCCGAGCGGATCTCGCGCGAGATCGACTTCCGCCTCGCGCTCGGCACTCCCCTTGTTGCCATACAAGGGTTTGGATCTGTCGAGGCGCAGGCCGCCTACACCCGAGCCAAGGAGTTGTGCGCGAGTGCCGGCGAGACCCCCGAGCTCTTTCGCAGCCTTGCGGGGCTGTGGGCCTATCATCTAAATCAACCAGATCTGGAGACCGCGTCGGAGCTTTCCCGGGAGCTTTTCAACCTCGCAGCAAAGCTCGGGAGCAATGAGTTCCGTTTGCTCGCCGAACTCGTCGCTTGCGTTACTTGCTTCTGGTCCGGACGATATACGAGTGTGCCGTCTCACGCCGCTCGGGTGAGGATGCTGTACGACCCGGAGCGCCACCGCGGGCCAAAGATATACATGATAGACCCGCCCATCAACGTCCTGGCTTTCAAGTCGCTGGCCTTGTGGTACCTCGGCTATCCCGATCGCGCGTCCGAGCGGGGCCTCGCCGCCCTCTCGATGGGCGAGACGGTGGCTCATCCGTTCAGCCTGTGCTGGGCTTTGCGGTACGAGGCTTGGCTCAGGATCCTCCGGAGGGAACCCGAGCTGATGGCCGCCCGGACCAAAGCATTTCTGGCGGTCGCCAGGGAGCAGGGGTTCGCGTGGCACTGCGCGGTGGGTTCGATGTACGAAATCTGGCACGACGCTTGGATAACGGGGCAGTGCGGAGACGATCGCATAGAAGCTTTCAGGAGCGCTCTGGCCGAGCTGCGGAGGATGATCGGGGCGGGCCTGGGTTTCTGGCACGCTCTATTTGCAGAATGCCTTGACAAACAAGGGAATACCGATGAAGCCCTGACGGCGCTCGAGGCCGCGGTCGTGCACTTCGAGCGCAGGGGCACTGACGCCATATGGGAGCCGGAAGTCCATCGGCTGATCGGCGATTTGCTGCTGCGGCGGAACCCGAGCGCTCCGGATCGGGCGGAAGTTTCCTATCGGCGGGCGATCGCGCGAGCCCGCTCGCAAGAGGCGAAATCCTGGGAATTGCGCGCCGCGACCAGCCTCGCCCGGCTGTGGTGCGACCAAGGCAAGCCCGCCGAGGCGCGCGACCTTCTGGCGCCGGTCTATGGCTGGTTCACCGAGGGCTTCGACACCGCCGATCTGAAGGATGCCAAAGCGCTGCTCGACGAGTTGGCATGAGCTGGTCGTCAGCGTGACGAGTAGTCTGGCGCGAATGACCGCTTCCTGGTCAACCCGACAGTCTGCTGGCGTGGTCGCGAATGGCTCTTAAGGGTCGATTTGAGACTTTCGGTTGGGCCAGCCGACCGAGCGACCGGCTTGCGTGGGAATCCCAAATTCGAGGGGGCTTGGCGGCTTGACGGCGACAATCGATTGCAGACGCGAGCGCAACCCGTCAGGGCGGAGACGTGTCCCGGAAGAGGGAATCCGCAAAGAGGCACGGCTCCGCGCCCTCACTACAGCGGGATGCGTAAGAGCGCGGCCCGAGCGCAGCGAGGGAGACGCCCAAAAGCCGGGGCGCAAGATGAAGTTAAGATTGAGGCCGGTTTTATGTTTTAATTGCCAGGCTCTTTCGATCGCGTCGACAGGATTCGACGGTGTGCGCCGAGTGAGACCACACCTGCTGGCGAAACGCATTCTCGTATCCGCGAGGACCGCAACCACACGATTGCGTAGCTCGGTAGCTCGGTAGCTCGGTAGCTCGGAGCAAAGTCGCGCTGCAGTTGTAGAATGTGCTGATCAGTTCCAAATCGAGGACTTGCACGGCTTTCGCCGGATCGCGGGGGGTATGACGCGGGCTCATCGGCGGCAGACGGTCACTAAGCGGCGAGGCGTTCGCAGGCGAGCGGTTCCTGTGGCATCGCTTCCCCTGCCGCCGCCGCTGCAGCTCGTTTGTTCTCGATCTGGGCGAGCAGCCAGGCCTTCATGGCAGCGGCAGCCCGGTTTCGCTCCGCATGATCGTGTGCGAGAAGGCGCGCCTTGACGATGACCGAGCGTAGTTCGGCGATACTACCGCAACGATTGTCGTTGAAGTGGACGAGCGGAAGCCCGGGGCGGGGCATGGCATCCTGCAGGAGCGAGATCGCTAGCGCTGCCGGAAGGCGATGCTTGCGGCTCAGAAGCAAAAGGGCGCCGACCAGGCAGCGGCCGCCATTGCCGTCGTCATAACAGCCGCGGGTCCAGTGGCCGTCGTCGGCAAAAAATTCGAGCATGAGATCGAGCAGCTGCACCGTTTTTGCAGTTTCCGTTTCGGGCATCGGTTTGATCACTCGCGATCCGGGGTCAGGCAGAAGCCTATCATCGGCCTCCACCGCACGCATCGGCCCTCTCTCATCGAAGAACAACCGGCTCGATGAGGCCCGGGTCGTTCAATTGAGACAGTCGACGTTCCTGCTTCGTCTCGCTAGAGTGAAATCCAGCACCCGTTCTATAGCGCGACCCCGGATGCTGGCGCGGCTCATTGCCAAGGGCGGTAACCTCGATCATCAAGTGCAAGTTCGCGAGTATGGCCGGATCGCCAACATGGCCGATCCCTTTGGCAAGGGCTTTGACCTGATCGATTTTTCCGGACCCGGATACGATCTCGTCTCGTGATGACGGCAAAGACAGCAGGGGCGGGGGATGACCACTACCTCGATCGAAGACCGGCTGGCGATCAACGATCTCTTCGTGCGCTATACGACGGCACTCGACGCCGGCGACATCGAGACGATCGTCGGCTGCTTCACCGAAGACGGGTTGCTCGAAAGCCCGACCGTCGGGACCTATGCGGGCCGCGAGGCGATCCGTGAATTCGCCCGGCGCTTCGCCCGATTTCGCCAAAGCGGCGCGCAATTGCGGCACGTCATCTCCAACCTCGTCGTGACCCTCGACGGCGACCGGGCGAAGGCGAGCTGTTATCTTCTCAACGTCATCACTCGCGATGGCCAGAGCCGGCTGTTGGCCCCGGGCCGCTACGAATGCGACCTAGCCAGGATCGGCGGCCAATGGCTGTTCCAGCGCCGCCGCGTCATCCTCGACCACGAAGTGGTGCTCGAAGGGGTCTGATCTGGCAGACCAGCCGCGTAGCGGTCAGAAGGCGCGCTCGCCCAGAGTCTATGGCGGATCGACGGCCCGGATTTTGGGGCGCCCTCACGTGCCGCGCTGTCACTCACAGGCGATCATGCGCGCCGGCCCACCCGGCAGTTGTTGCGGCGCCGGCGCCTTGCGGCGCTCGAAACTGACGTTTACTGGGCCGCCGCGCGCATCGGCACGTGCGCCCTTAGGAAACCGCGCACGCGGTCGATCGTGCGTTGCTTCAGCTCCTCCGGCTCCTTCCACGGGTACACCGTGATCTCGGCGTTCGGCGCCAGCGAGGCGACATCGATCGAGGTCTGCAGCGGATGCGCCGGTACGTCATCGGGCAGCACCAGCATCGGCGTGCGGCAGTTCCTGATGAAGTCGCGTGACACGCTGTACAGGAAATCCGGCTGTACTGCGTATAGGTTGCGCAGGTATTTCTCGATCGTGTCCATCGACACGTCAGGCCGTCGCTTCATGAAGTCGGGCACCCAGTTTTCCTTGCCATGCCGGTACATGATGATCGGGTCTTCCGGCCGATGGCCGACACTCTGGCAGAAGACAGCGGCGACGACGTGGTTGGGCGCTCGCTGCATCAGCTTCCCGGCAAAGCAGCCGCCGATGCAGTAGCCCATGTAGAAGAATTCACGGATGCCGAGGTGGTCCATCAGCCCAAGCTGGTCGTCGGCGAACGCATGTTATCGACCGGCACGGGACCGGTCAATTCGCCACCATTGGCGTTGCGCTGGTCCATCGTGATGCAGCGGAAGTCGTTCTTGAACGCCTCCATCGCGTTGAACACCGCGGTCGGCCAATTGCTGACCCGCGAGTTCAACCCGGCGCCCGGGGTCACGAAAAGCGGAAAGCCGGAGCCCGTCTCCTCGTAGCGGATGCGGACGTCGCCTTTTTGATAGAACGGCATGACAGTTCCTCCTCAACCGAGTTTAGTATTCCGCGATCGATGTGGCAGTTCAGCCCGATTTTCGAACTCGGCTCAACCCCGTTGCGCGCCAATTCGAGGCAGGCTCTCAAGCCCAGGCGAAAATTCCCACGCTTCCGGGCACCCGATGAAATGCGGCGTGTCCTCTGAACGCCCGCACGTCGGGCGGCGACAGCCCAAAGCCACGGCGCCGCGGCCGTAGCGGTTATTGATCTGGTCGATGAGCGGCGACAGTTTCTGGCGTTTCTGGCGCTCGAACAGATCGGGCTGGTGGCGGCGGGCCGGCAGGTCGAGCAACAAGACACCGACGGAAAGCGGCTTATGGCTTATAACGCGGGACCTCGGTCCATACACCCGTTTAACATCGCTTGAGCGGCAGCTGCGCTGCCTAGGATTGCAAGCCACTACACCTACGGCTAGAGCGCTGCCGCAATTTTGGGCAAAGCGATCAGGCCTATGCGGCCCCGGCCCGCGCCGCGGTTTTCCGCCGAGCTATCCCCGGAATTTGGGGATAGGCGCGACCTATATCTTGTGCTGCGGACGGCCACGTAACAATTGTGGCAGCCTTAATAGTAGCTGCCCTGCCGGAAGCCACGAATACTGCCCTCGCCATGGTTATATTGGCAGGCCGCGCAAGGGGGGCGGCCAGTACCTGCGGAATATTATGTGGGGAGTCTGATAATGGCGGTTATGCGGCGGGGCATGACAGCGGCGGCGCGGAGTAAGTTACAACATCTAGTAGGTTTGGAGGTTTAGCGACAGTGCACTCTGAATTTTCCTACAAGCGCCCTCACCTGAGTTTGACGCCGGGCAGCCGAACGCGCACAGACCTCCTGCCTGTAAGCGCCGGCCCCGCGACACGGATTCGTCTCTGAGTAGTTTCCGAGGGTTGCCTAAGAGACGAGGTTTTCGCCCTTAATACCTGCTCGGCGATCTCACGTGAAGACGACCCCACGCGAGGAGATAGCGCCGAAGTGCTGAGCGCTTCGCGCACGCCTCTCATTTTGATGCTGGAGCGTCAAATGATACAACGTTCTTTACTTCTATCGGCTTTCGTTCTGCTGTCCAGCATCATCGGGGGATCCCCCGAGAAGCTTGGCCGCCACGGATGATCCGGCGAGCATTGTCGGCGATCTTGGAACTCGCGCTCTCGCAGCGATGCGAAACGGGGATACGACGGCTGTACAGGGGCGGGTCCGCCAGATATTTCGTCAATATTTCGACACTGAAGCCTGTGCTCGTTCTGCTCTCGGCTCGCATTGGCAAACCGCGACTACACAGCAGCAGCAGGAGTATGCCAACCGTTACGAGGATTACGTCATCATCGTCTATTCTACACTCCTTGCCCATTTCGGTGGTGCAAGCTTCACGGTGCTGGGGAGCCAGCCCAATGACGAAGGGGTCATCGTCACGAGCCGGATCAACGGTGTTGTACCGATCGATTGGCAACTCAAACCGACTGACAATGGTTACAAGGTGACCAACTTGATCATCGATGGCATCAACATGGCCATCTTGGAGCGCTCCGACTTGGTCTCAGTCGTGGAGCGTAACAGTGGGCACGTGCAAGCCTTGCTAGTTGCCTTGCGTGAAAAGAATGCGAGCAACGGTATCCTCCGATATTAGGCGCATCAAGAGAGCGTGGGCTTCCCGCATTTCCGGACTTTTTCCAGATGACCGGTTATGCGCGGTTTCATTGGTATGAATGCGCGCGCGCATCTCCTGCCGCACGGCCTCGATGAGGGCGAGGGCGGTTTCGATTGCCTTGCGTTCCGGCTCACTGATCCCGGCCCGAAACAGCAGCGTCTGCACGTCGCGCCACGCCCTGCCGAGCGCATCCTTCCACTGACCGAGAAGTTCCAATGCCACGGCAGCAGTTGGGCGATTTGCCGTGCCGGGTGATCGGCGATGCGAGCGAGCACGTCGGTGAGATAGCGTTGCGGCGGTTTTTTGCCGTGCTGCACCGCCGCATTTGCCCTATCCTCGGCGCCGAGCGAGACGGCGGAAAACGCCGCTCGGCAGAGGCAATTGCGGCAGGAGGGCTGAGCATGGCGACGGCGCGGTCCCGGTTTCTGAAACAGCGCTATGGCGGCTATTTCCATCGCGACATTCCGGCCGAGGACACCGAGTTGACCCATGTCGGCCCCGGCACCCCGGGCGGCGAATATCTGCGCCGCTTCTGGCAGCCGGTCTGTTTCTCGGACGATCTGAAGGACGTGCCGCTCAAGGTCCAGATGCTGGGCGAGGACCTCGTCGCCTACCGCGACAAACGCGGCACGGTCGGCCTCCTCGAGCTCCATTGCCCGCATCGCGGCACCTCGCTCGAATTCGGCCTCGTCGGCGCGGACGGCATCCGCTGCTGCTATCACGGCTGGCTATTCGGCGCCGATGGCCGGATCCGCCTCCCACCCCCCGAGAGACGCGGGAAGCGACAGCCGGAACAAGCCTGCTTTCTTGACTTTGGCCGCCAAGTCCGCTGGCATTGTTCGGTTTGTCTCTCCCTCGGCCGCGCGTGCCCGGAACTCGGGTGCAAGAGCGTCGGCTCGGGCGAACACTTCCTCGCGCTTGTCGCTCAGGCCAGTACCTCTCACGAGATCGCCCTTTCTGTACAGTCGTCTGTGACCCCGCACACCCCACTCGAATGCCGGCGTCGATCTCGGCTAGGCGACGCCGGCTGCGGCTGGCACTCCACCTGTCTACAACAAAAGGACCAAGTCGACCACGTGGTGTCTCTCCCCGCTGCCTGAGCCGGGCGGTCGCCAATTCGTGAGAAGCTCAGGTCAACGGCACGCCCGCCGACTGATGCTCTTATGCCCGAGGATTCCGGGCATAACTTCAGAACCTCCGGGAGTGTTAACTCCTGCACATGTTGCCGGAGGTCGCCAATCCACGTCAAAATTCAAGGATGAACTCGGTCTGACGATCGGCAGGAGATCAGAATGGCGACAGTGGAACTCTATCACTTCTGGAGCTCGGTATGCTCGGTGCGGTGTCGCATGGCGCTCGAGGAAAAAAGGAGTCGGTTGGACAAGCCGGTACATCGATCTTTTCGCCTTCGACCAGCTACGGCCTGAATACCTTGCGATCAACCCTAAGGGCGTGGTGCCGACATTGGTCCACAACGGCCAACCAATCCGAAAATCCTTGGTCGTAGATGAGTACATCGATGCTGCTTTCGAGGCAAGCTCACGCCGAGTGATCCCCTCAAGGCGGCACGCATGCGCGAGTTTGCCTATGCGTGCGACGAGGGGTTCTCGGCGATCGTGAAGCTCACCATGGTCCGATATATCCTCCCAAAGCTGCGTAACCGTTGGGGAGATGCCCGAACTGCGCAGACAGGCCGCTCGGCGTCCGACGAGATTCTATCAGGATATTCACGGCCGCGCAGTGCGTGGTGAGATCACAGACGCCGAAATTGTGGACGCTCGGGCCACCATTGAAGATTTGCTTGACCTTCTTGAGCGGACCCTTGTCCCTGGACCGTGGATCATTGGGGAGCAATTCAGCCTCGCGGAGATCGCGATCGCACCGTACATGTTCCGCCTTGCCGCATTGGGAGCGGATGAGTTCTGGTCTGCCAGCCGGCGCCCGCTAGTTGAGGACTGGTATCGACGGCTATCAGCGAGGCCCGCGTTTCAGACCGCCGTTTCATGGCCCGACGAAACGAGGCGCTGACGTTCTCTGCTTCTCTAACCTTCACCCGAGGATTTCTCGGAGACTGCCGAAAATCTTGAATTCTGCACCGACGCCGCATTCTAAGGTCGCTTGTGGGTGGAAAGCGGGCCTTCCCGATCTGCTTGGACGTCACGGCCTCTGCGGCGAAGCGGACCTTCACACCTCAGTGGCAAGGATCGCATCATGCGGCTGCATTCGTGCCAGGGAGTTCAACTTCGATTTCAGTTTGAGCGCCTCGACCAGAGCGGCCCTGGTCTCATCGCGGCGATTGCAGTCAAGATGAACGGCCCTATTGCTGTTGCGGCACAAGCGGCGGATGCTGGGTCACCCTCATGGGGGGACCTGAGATGGCGATCGATGTCGCGAGTTGGCTACAGCAGCTCGGTCTTGCGCAATACGAGCCGGCGTTCCGCGACAACGAAGTCGACCGAGACGTCCTGCCGGACCTGACGGCTGAGGACCTGATCGCCATCGGCGTCGCCCCGGTCGGCCATCGCCGCAAGCTCCTTTCCGCCATCGCCGCGCTCGGCGCTGCCGCACCCGCCCCAGCATTGACAGCGACACCGGCATCGGTGCCGCCTCCCGCACCGGCGCCAGCCCAGGCCGAACGCCGTCAATTGACGGTGATGTTTTGCGACCTGGTGGGATCGACCGCGCTCTCCACCGGGATGGACCCCGAAGATTTGCGCGATGTCATCGCGTCGTATCAGCGCCGGTGCAGCGCAGCGAGCCGGCGGTACGAGGGCTTTGTCGCGAAGTACATGGGCGACGGCATCCTTGTCTATTTCGGCTACCCGCGCGCCCACGAGGACGAGGCAGAGCGGTCGGTGCGGGCGGCTCTCGATATCGTCGATGCAATGGCGGAGCTGAATGCCGCGGTTCCGAGGCCGCTCGGTGTCGAGCTCGCGGTGCGGATCGGCATCGCTACCGGACCGGTGATCGTCGGCGATCAGATCGGCGAAGGAACGGCGCAGGAGACCGCGGTCGTCGGCGAGACCCCGAACCTGGCGGCGCGTCTGCAGGCGCTGGCGCAGCCGAACCAGATCGTCGTCAGCTCGGCCACGCGCGCGATGCTCGGCGACCACTTTGCCCTCGAGGATCTGGGGGCATCTGAGCTGAAAGGGTTCGCCGAGCCGGTGCCGGTCTGGCGCGTCTTATCGGCCCGGGATGTCGAGAGCCGGTTTGCCGCAACGCGGACCGGGAGCTTGGCACCCCTCGTCGGGCGCCAGGAGGAGATGGGGCTGCTGCTGCGGGCCTGGGATGGCAGTTGCCACGGCCGCGGCCAGGTCGTGCTGATCCAGGGGGAAGCCGGGGTCGGCAAGTCCCGCCTCGTGGAAGGGTTGCGGGAGACGAGCGGCAAGGACCGCATTTGGGTGGCGATCCGCTGCTCTCCGTTTCACACGGTGCAAATTTCGGAGTTTCCGACAGGCGATTTCGGCTGAAAGCGGCAGGCGGTTTCGGTTGAAACCGACAGGCCGTTTCGGTCCAAAGCGGCACCCCCTTCCGAAGGCGTTTGGGTGCCGGCTCCAGCGAACCCCCGCTATCGGGCAGATGCTATCTTGCGCTGGTCGCTCCATTCGACAGAAGACGGTCGCCGAGCAGCGGCCCCCCGCCCCACCTCGGGTCCTCTTTCGGAACTACCAGCCAGCGCTGCGCAAGAGGGGTCCCAGCCGTGACCGACGACCAAGACGCGGGGGGATCGGGCGCTCTTGAGGACCCGTTGAGTTGCTGTCTCTCCCCTCCGTGCATCCGTCACCCCGTCACAAGCGGCAGATTCCTCCGATCTCGGGAGGATCTATCCGTCGCACCCCCATCCGACTGTGACGGAGGCGATCGGCCAAAAACCTCGGCATTCTGCGGGATGTGACGGTGTGACGGATCGCGGACCCCGTGCTATGTGGCGATCGCGATGCGGCTGCCGCACCGATCTCCTATCTCGTCGCCACGTTCTCGAAGAATGACTTTCGCGTCGGCGAGCAGTCGATCGCGGGCGCGGCATCTGACGGCGCAATCCGCGTGGATGCCGCGGCGATCCCGCGGCCGCGAGAGGACGCGCCGCTGCGCAGCAGCTGCCCGGCGCCCTGAGCCGATGCGCCCGCGAGCGGCAGCGCGGCAAACGCGGCCGCCGTCACGAGCGACCGGCCCGCCGGCGACAAACCTCTTCCGATCATCAAGCTTTCTTCCCTTGCTGCTGGTGCGAAACGGCCAATAGCCGATCGATAGTTGAGAATGTGTGAGAAATTTCACACTCGCCCGTCTCGGAGATCCGTATGTTGACGTTATCGGTCAGGTTCGGGGGGACGCCACGATGCAGCGGGTCATCGACGCCGCCGAAAACCAATCCACAGGAGGATTCCAGTGAACACATTCGTCCGCAACGCGGTCGCGGCATTGGGCCTTACCGCCATATTCGTGTGTGCGACCGCGGTTACCCCATCCGCCGCTCAGCAGGACACGGTGCTGGTCCGGAGCGCCCAGCCTTTCGGCGCCGATGTCACCGTCGTCGGTGCTGCCGACGACCGGGCCGGCTTCGAGTTCCAAGTCGCCCTGAAGCTGCGCAACGTCCAGGAATTCCACGCCCGGCTCGGCCGTGGCGAGGAGATTTCCGATGACGATCTCGAAGCGCGCTACCTGCCAACCGCGGCAAGCTACCAGGCGGTCATCACCTGGCTCACGGCGAGCGGCCTCGCCGTCACGCGGACATACGAGAACCGGGTCACCGTCGAGGTCGCCGGCTCGGTCGGCGCCGTGCGCGCGACGTTGCATGTGCCGTTCAAGCGCGTGCGCGTCGAGGGCGCTGAATATATCGCCACCGATGCCGCGCCGGTGGTGCCGGCAGCGATCGCCGCGGTGATCGAGGGCATCAGTGGCCTGCAGCCCTATCGGCATCTGAACAAGCTGATCCGCTTCGGGGTGACGACGCCGGCTCCCGCGATCACTCCCGAGGCTGTGATCACCGGCAATTACTTTCCAGCCGGTATTCTCGAGGTCTACCAGGCGCTCCCCTATCTCAAGCAGAGCGGACGGGGCACAACGACCGCGATCCTTATCGACACCTTCCCGCACGCGAGCGACGTCACGGCTTTCTGGAAGCTCACCGGCATCCCGCAATCGCTTAATAATATCACCTTCATCCAGACCGTCGCCGGCGCGTTGCCGGCACCCTCTGGCGAAGAAAGCCTCGACACGGAGTGGTCAAGCAGTATCGGCTATGGTTCGAAAGTGCGCGTCTATGCGACGAAGGATCTGAGCTTCCCGCATCTCAACACCGGCTATCAGGCGATCCTGAGCGACCTCAAGCACGGCGTAAAGATCGAACAGATGTCGGTGAGCCTGGGCCTCGGCGAACTGTGCACCCCACGCGTCGAAGTCAACACGGAAGAGAACCTTCTGAGCCTGATTGCCGCGAAAACCGTCAGCATCTTCATTGCGTCGGGCGACGACGGCTCGCGCGAGTGCGGCAACAGCAATCCGCCGAACCCCTCCTGGCCATCCACCAGCCCGTTCGTAACCGCCGTCGGCGGCACCCACCTGATCGCGCAAATCATCAGCAGCACCAAGCTCAAGATCGAGAGCGAGACAGGTTGGACCGGCAGCGGCGGCGGCTTTAGCCGGGTCTTCTCGGCGCCATCGTACCAGACGTTCCTCGGAGCGTCGGCCCGCGTTGTTCCCGACGTCGCAGCCAACGCCGATCCGAAGACGGGCGTCGTCATCGTGCTCGACGGTTCGAAGCAGCTAAACATCGGCGGCACCTCGGCATCCACCCCGATCTGGGCGGGCATGGTATCGCTGATCAACCAGGCGCGGATCGCCGCCGGCAAAAAGCCGCTCGGGCAGCTCAATCCGCGGATCTATCCGATCCTGCAATCAACGACCTACACGAAGAACTTCCACGACGATATCGGCGGCTGCACTCAGGACTTCTGCGCCGTCAAGGGTTACGACCTCGTGACCGGCATGGGATCGCCGGTGATGAACGTGCTGCTGCCGACGCTCGTGGCCCAGCCCTAGATGCCGAATTGCGGCGAGCGGCACGCGCCTGGCCTCGGCTCGCGCGAGTTGGCCACGCCGAGCGTCAAGCAGCGCGTCATGGCTTTGAGGAAAGGTCCGGCTTTCCGGTCGCAAGGTCGACGGGAACCGAGACATCCTCGAGGACGATCAGCCAGTCGCCCCCGATCTTGCGATATCCGTCGGTGACGCGAACCGTTAGATCGAGCGGCTGACCCTTAGTATCCGTGCCCCTCACACGCTGGATGCTGTGACTGAAGCCGAGATTGCCTTCAACGGCGATGGCGAGATCGGTGATGTCAAACTTCGGAGGACCTTTGAAGTCGCAAAGAAATCCACCCAATCCTTGCGATACGCATCGGCTCCGAGATATTGCCTCGGGGGCACGACGTCGAAGACGACTAGGCTTTGGTCGGGCACGTAGCTCTTCATGATCGCGTTGACGTCGCCGGCGTTGACCGCCGCTGCAAACCTGTCCTCGAGCGCTCTGATCGCTGCCTCATCGGCCGTAGCAGCGGCCGCGACCAACGGCGCAAAGCAAACCGTCGCCAATGCGAGTGCCATCGTCCCGACGATTGCTGCATAGCGGCTCGTTGTCATTGCTCCCATCGCTTTCTCCATCGTTGCATTGAACTTTTCCTCCTCATGCGACGACATTGTAACAGGAAAATTTCCCGGCAGGCGCGAGAGGCAGCGCCTTGTTTGTGGGATGCGAGGTGATCCGTGCCGAAAAGGCGAGCGAAGCGCGCCGCGAATGGGCGGCACCGAGTTGCAGGTGCCGCTCGAACTCGACTTTCTGCGCGCCGGCGATACCCTCGTCGTCACACGCATCGACCGTCTCGCGCGCTCGCTGAAGGACCCTCCAGGACATCTTAACATGCCTCTCGCCGGCCGGGGGGTACGGGAGCAATTCCGCCGATCACACAGCGCCGAGCCTAACTCTCGGCCTGTACTGTGGTTCCCCTGCCCTCCCGAATAAATCTGTTATCAAGAATAACGGCGGGCGAGAGGGGAGGGGACGGAGCTACCCTTTATGGGTAGGCATCGGCCACCACGTACCACACTGGACACTTGCAAAATATACGGGTATCCCGTAATATATGCAGGATGAGGATTTTGAGTGGGATGATGACAAGGCGGCGGCGAACCTCCGCGACCATCGCGTCAGCTTCGAGCAAGCCGCCTTTGCCTTCAATGACCCGTTCGCCGTCGAGTGGATCGATGAGCGCGAAGCCTACGGCGAGGAACGGTCTGTCCTGCTCGGCATGATCAGCGGTCAGTTGCTGACCGTCGTTTACACAGAGCGCGGTGATCGCATCGGCTTGGAGAGCAACACGTCATGAACGAGACTACTACTATCGCCAGAATGCGCCGTGACCGCGTGCTCGTGCGCGTCAAGCCGGACGGCACCGAAGAGGTGATGCCGGTTACGCCGCTTGCGCCGATGACGCCAGAGGAAGTCGAAGCGGCGGCCGCTGCCGATCCCGATGCGCGGCCCGGCCGAAGAGTTGGCGAAGGTGCGACGGGTGCCGCGCGCCAAGACGCTGCGCCGCGCGCTCGGCCTCACGCAGGAAGAATTTGCCGGACGCTATCACATCCCGATCGGCACATTGCGCGATTGGGAGCAAGGCCGTTCGGAACCCGACCAGCCGGCGCGCGCCTATCTCGCCGTGATCGCGCACGACCCGGAGGGCGTGCGCCGAGCCTTGGAAGCCAAGCCAGGCTAAGGTCTGATGCCGCCCGCCGACATCATCGAGACAACCGTCGCCGAGGTCACCGGCGAGTTGCTGCGCCGGGGCGTCGGTCCCGACGAGCCGGTGTCGATCATCATCGAGCCGGCCGAGGGGCTGGCGCTGGCGCGACGAGAATCGCGGGTGCGCGTTGTCGCCGCCGGTCTTACCGATGCCGATATCGACCGGCTGATCAAGCAGGCGCAGAGAGAAGTCGAGCCGAACCTGGCCGAGGCCATCCGGCGGCGCTTCGCGCCGCTCGGCGGGGTCGATCTCGAACCGCCGTCGCATGCGACTGTCGACGCAGCGCCTTCGTTCGATCCGTCGTCGTCGTCGTGAGCGGCCGGTTTTTGGCCGCTACCGCAGCCTGCACCTCGCACCGACGTAACCCGCGACGCGCCGCCCCTTCCCCGCCGTCTCCAATTCGTTCATGTAAAACAGAGCGTGATCAACTTACGCGGGATACAGGACGTTAGGGTTGGTATCGAGGACGTGGCCGGCCGCGCCGGGTAAGACATCAGCATTTCTGCCAAGCAGATTGCGGTTTGCACAGTTTCGCGATCTCTGGGCTTACAGCGCCATAAATGTTTGGGTCTAGCAGCCTGTCGGACTTAGGTGGGAGCGGGCGCATAATGTGGTAGGATTGGTGGGAGGGGATACCAGGAACGGTTGGGGCGATGAGCAACTTTCGCCAGGTGGACCGGCAGACGGGGTTTCTGCTGCCGCCATCGGTAGATGAGTGGCTGCCGGAACGGCATTTGGCACGCTTTGTGGTTGAGGTGATTGCAGGGCTGGACCTGCGGGCGTTTATTGGCAGCTATCGCGGGTCGGGTTCGGCATCGTACCACCCGGAGATGCTGCTGGGCCTGTTGGTTTATGGCTACGCGACGGGGGTATTTTCGAGCCGGAAGTTGGAGCGAGCGACGTACAATTCGGTGGCGTTTCGCTTCATCGCGGCGAATGACCATCCCGACCACGACACGATCGCGACGTTTCGGCGGCGGTTTTTGAAGGAGATCGAGGAGCTGTTCGTCAAGGTGCTGTTGCTGGCTCGCGAGATGGGGGTCCTCAACCTGGGCACGGTGGCGCTGGACGGGACCAAGATCCATGCCAATGCGAGCCGGCACAGCGCGCTTTCTTATGAGTACGCGGGCAAGCTGGAGACGCAGCTGAAGGCCGAGGTGGGGGAGTTGCTGGCCAAGGCCGAGGCGGCAGACAAGGCGGATGTTCCCGACGGGATGTCGATCCCGGAGGAACTGGAGCGGCGCGAGGAACGACTGAAGAGGCTGGCCGAGGCGCGTGCCAAGATCGAAGCGCGCGCCAGCGAGCGCTTTGCCCGCGAGCAGGCGGAGTATGAATCCAAGATCGCGGCGCGTGAGGCCAAGGCCAAGGCGAGCGGCAAGGAGCCCGGCGGCAAGCCGCCGGCGCCGCCGGTGGCGGGTCCCGGGCCCAGCGATCAGATTAATCTGACCGACGAGGACTCGCGGATCATGCCGGTGGCGGGCGGCGGGTTCGAGCAATGCTACAACGCGCAAGCCGTGGTGACGGCCGGCAGTTTGTTGGTGATCGCGTCCGATGTCGTGCAAGCTGCCAACGACAAGCAGCAACTCGAGCCGATGCTGGGCAAGCTGGCGGCTTTGCCGGCGGATCTCGGCAGGCCGCAAACGATGCTCGGCGACAATGGCTATTGCAGCGCCGCCAATGTGGCGGCCTGTGCTGCGGCCGGGATCGAGCCGCTGCTGGCGCTCGGCCGGACCCCGCATCACCCGTCCCTGGACGAGCGCTTTGCCGCGGCACCGCCCGCACGGGACAACCCGACCCCGCTCGAAGCCATGGCGCACCGCTTGGCCACCCCCGAAGGCAAGAAGCTCTACGCTCGGCGAAAGCACACCCCGGAGCCCGTGTTCGGCATCGTCAAATCGGTTCTCGGCTTTCGCCAATTCCTGCTGCGCGGGCTCGACAAGGTCCGGGGCGAGTGGAGCCTGGTGACGATGGCCTGGAACGTGAAGCGGATCTTCGCTCTCGATGCTCGGTAAGAGAGCATGGAGCGTCCAGATATCAACCTTGGCGGGATCAAGCCGATGCCGCCGGCACCCTTGCCACGCCGCCAACCTATTCAACCCATCCGCCACCACCTGACCGAATGCATCCCGGCGCTCCATCACCGGATCCACTAAACTCCAGTCCGACAGGCTGCTAGGCTTGGTCTAGGCCAGCATGCTCAACCGCCAGCTGGTGTCCGCCTGACGTTTCGCCACCCGATCACGTCAGATGCGCGGCGAGGTGCTTGTTCATCTCGAACATGGTCACCTTGTCCTTGCCGAAGACCCTCCGGAGCTGGTCATCAGCCACGATTTCGCGGCGGTCCTCCGGGTTTTGCAGGTTGTGCGAGCGGATGTACTCCCAGATCTTGCTCACCACCTGGCCCCGGGGCAGCGGGCCCGCGCCGATCACCGCGGCCAACTCCTCCGACAGCTGAAGCGGCTTCTGCAAAGCATTCACCTTGCCTTCGCTGGCCTTGTTCTCCCGCATTTTGGTCGGCATTGATCTCCTCCGGGGTTGCTTGTGGCGCGCATCGCCCCACCCTGCCTGCACCCCCGGGACTACCCGCTAGCTGTAGCGACGCGCAACGCCGTACGGCCCGACGCTGCAGTCGAAACCGGTTTCTGCCGCACTTTTGCTGAGGACTGAGCTCGGTGAGATTGACCCGATAAGAGGGTATTTTCTCGCGCTCCGGCCAAGCCGGCCGCGGGCAGCCGCAAATCGCCAGAAAACCCGGTGCTGGTGAAGCCGGCACTTATTTGGCATCAGGCGTCAGATCCAGACGATTGAGTGGGCCCGTCTCGAGCGCGCCTTTCAGCCACATCAATATGGGTGTCTATGCCGACGTGTTGGCCGGCGGCGAGATCGCCGGCGGCGACGAGCTCTCCGCGTCCCTGACAATTTCGACCGGCTAATGCTGGTGTCCGGGCGAAACGGGGCGCAGTTCAATACCCCTACCTGTGGGTCTATATAGGATCATGTCCTGTATCCGACACTCCCGTTTTTAGAAATTAAGATCATAGGAGAGGCTGCTGGCCAGCTGCCGCCACAAGTTTAGTAAGGGGCGATCAAGGTATGTATCCTGTATCCCATCGGCGCGGGCGGGTCCTGTCCGCGCGCGCGATAGTCGGCGGGGGCAATAGGGACCGAAATTCGACAGCAGAGCCAAGCTTGGAAAAATCCTAGGGTTTCGGGCGGGCGAGGACCCCCTACCAATGATCAAGCGAAAAATGCGGGGCGGTAACCCCGCAGAGGGGCGAACGCTGAAGGTCCAGACCGGGCCGATGCCTGGCCGGTCTTTGGGCCGGCAAGGCTGCGAGGAAGCAACCGTTACGGGCATCGGGAAACGTGACGTAACGATTGCCAATAGGAGCTGGGAGACGCCGGCGCGAGGCTGCGGCAGCGCGGTGTCTCTGAGCGATCGTCCCGCGCCGGGAGCATAGCACCGTGCTCGCTCTGTCAAGGACGCGGCGCGCCGGCTTTGCCGGTGCCGCCGCTTCGCCGGCGGCATCCTTGACGGCCGCTGCGCGCGGTGCTCTGCCGATCGGCAGGTCGGGACGAAGGGATGGTCCCGTTCGATCGAACAAAGGGATGACGGCGAGAGTCTCATGCGGCGGCGGCCTGCGGCGGCTTGTAGTCGGGGTCGAACAGGGTTTGCCGTTCGAGCAGGGTACAAGCCACCGACAGCAGGCGGTCGGCGACGGTGCGCAGGGCGCGGCCGTGGCTATGGCCGCGAGCGCGCAGCGCGGCATAGCGATCGCGGCTCGGCGCGTCGTGCTGGGTGGCCACGCGCGCCCAATGATAGAGGGCATTATCCAGTCGCTTGTTGCAGGCGTAGCGGCGCACCACGATGCAGCTCTTACCGCTGCGTCGGGTCACCGGTGCCACCCCGGACAGCAGGCGCAAGGCGTGGTAGTCTCGTCGCTGCAGAGGGCGAGGGTGATTCTTCCGAGCCCTGGCATGGATCGCAGGATCACCACGTCGCGCTGCTCGCAACGCTGCCCCGGCGCGCTCTCCTCGCCGCCTTCCGCCGGTGCGGCTTCCGCGGGCGGGATGAGCTGGTCGCAGAGCTGGTCGAGCTTGCGGTGTGCGGCGTTGAGCTGCTGGTTGACCAGCTTGATGCGAGCCGCCACCGCGTCGATATGGGCCGTCGCCGCGGCGACCACGCCGGGCGCCACCGACAGCGGCTTCTGCCGCAAGACCTGCAACACCTCAGCAGCCTGCAAACGGCGGATACGGTGGGCTTTGAGGAGCTGCTCGATGGTTGTCGCGTG
This sequence comes from uncultured Alphaproteobacteria bacterium, assembly GCA_963772295.1. Lineage (GTDB taxonomy): Bacteria > Pseudomonadota > Alphaproteobacteria > ATCC43930 > CGMCC-115725 > AP-15. Next base: position 67,511 of record CAVYWO010000010.1, on the reverse strand, counting down.
CAGCCGGGCGGCCTTCGCCGGGGTCGGCGCCTGGCGCCACAACTCGAGAAACCATGCGGCCCCGAGGTCGTCGCCGAGGGTCAGCATCTGCGGGTAGTAGCGCCACAGCTGCTCGCGCACGCGGTTGGCCAGCCGACTGCGTTCGCGCTGCAGATCCTCGGTCATGCGCGACCATTCGCGCAATTCGACAATCACCGGGTCATCGACCGACAAGCGCCGGAAGGCGTGGCGATCGGTGCGCAGGCTGTCGGCCTGAACCCGGGCGTCCCGCCGATCGTCCTTGGCGCCGGCGACGGTGAAGCGGTCGCGGAACCGGTCGAGCTGCTTGGGGTTGATCGCGTACACCTGGAAACCGCGTTCGAGCAGGGTTTCGACGATCGGGCCGTGCGGCACTTCGATCGCCACCGCGATCGCCGCCGGCTCGGCGCCGGTCATCGACAACAACCAGGCGCAGAGCTCCGCCAGCAGCCCGGTCCCGTCATGGTCAAAGGCGCGCTCGCCGAGAATCTTGCCGCCGGCATCGACCAGGCAGGCTTGGTTCGTCTGGCTGGCCCAGTCGATGCCGGCAAACCACTCAATCTCTTCCGTCATGGTCACTCCCTCCTTGCGCAGCCGGACCACCGCGACGAACGTCAGTCCCTGTACTGGCGCTCGAAGCGCAACCTCCCACAGGACTTCCGTCGCGGCCAACCTGCCGGGGCGCAGGTCCTCGCCAGGTGGTCAAGCCACAGGGAGAGTTCGGCTACTCCCGGCAGGTCGGCCCGGTCCGGCCAGTCTGAAAGCAGACCGGTTCACGACCGCTTTAAGGGTACAGGGAGTTCGGCCCGCAGCACGGTTTCCAGCGCGACGGCGAGGGGCGACTGGCGGCAAGCCATAGGCGGCGGCGAGTATGGCGGCATGCGGCGCCGGCGTGGTCAGGATTTGGTCGCGCACCTGGCGCGCCAAGCGGATGAGACCGAGGACGTTGCCGAATCATGGATGCAGACGAAGCCATGATCGTCTGCGCTCTTTCCGCGGTCATCAGGCAGCTTGCAATGGCGACAGCGAACCCCATTTACCAAAAAATTCACCAAAACGCGGCTCCGGCCTTGTGAGGTCGAGCTCAGATCATGGGGAAAGACATGGCAGGCACCGATCCACCACGCAACGTCATCTACTACAATAGTAATGCTAACCAAATATCCTTGGCAGATATCGCCAACCTGTCTTACACTGACGTTATTATCGCATTCTTGATTCCGGATGGCAATTTGAATTTAGTAGGATCTGGAGGCGCTTTCGACGATAATCTCCAAAATAACATCCTGGCGCTGCAAAACGCGGGCAAGAATGTTCTGATTTCAGTTGGAGGGGCATCATTCTTCCCATATTGGCCGACGCCGTCCCCTGCCTGGCAAGGTTACGCCCAGGGTCCGAACGGATTGGTAAATCAGCTGGTCAGCTGGGTGACCAACTATGGTTTTAATGGAGTTGACATTGACTACGAAGACGATGCTGGATTTACGGGCACATATAACGGCGTCGCATTTCTAATTGCGCTGACGAGCGGTCTTGCTGAAAAGCTGCCAGCGGGGCAAAACATCATCACCCATGCCCCGGCAACACCCTATTGGGACCCAAACGGAGGATACGACAACGCATACACCCAGATATGGCAGAAGGCGGGTAGTCAGATCACGTGGATCAACAACCAGTTCTACAACAACGGGGACTATGATCACACCGCTGCACTGAAGGTGCACTGGTATCGGAACATTGTCGCCATTACAGGGTCAGAAAAGCTGTTGATGGGCGTCCCTGTCGCAGCGGCAGGCGCTAGTGAGGGGTACATTCCTCTGCCCGATGTGCTTCAACGCGTCGTCAAACCACTGCAATCGAACTTCGGTGTTCAATTTGGTGGTATGATGGGTTGGGAGTTTGCACTCGATCAAGGTGGCGCTTGGGGGAACGGCATTGGAGCAGCACTCGATGTGCCGCTGGCCTGTCCAGGACAATCCTACACCATAATAGCGGGCGATACCCTTTTTGCGATTGCCCAAAGGTTCCTCGGCAACGGCAACCTCTGGCGTGAGCTCACCAAGCCCGACGGCACCCGGTTCACGGAGCACGAGGCGGAGAACCTGACCATCGGCCAGGTGGTCTGCATTCCCAGTGCCGGATTGGCTGAAAAAACCACTTAGAAGGAACTCGGCCGGACACCGATGTGCAAAGCCGCGGCCGATCACTCAGCCGGGCTCCCCCGCCCACCTCCGGGTCCTCTTTCAAGGCTGCCGTCCGATCGCGCGTCGTTCGATGATATTTGGGGATTGCCGCGGTCCGGTCAAGGTCGAGCGCACGATGGGAAAGGTGCGGGAGTACGACCCCGCAAGCGAGAAGCCCGCAACGCCCGAGTTCGACCCTCGAACCTATTCACTGAGCGGCTGGACGTGATCGAGCGCACCCTTCGCTTGCTCGTCAAACCCGCCGACGCCAGCCGAGCCCGAGGTCATCCCGCCAGACGCGACGGGATCGGTCGGCAATTCGCACCTAGCCCACTCGCGCGGTAGGACGAAGCCTATTACGAACAGTCCTCATCAACGATGTGAGGGTTTCCATGGGCTTGTCAAGCGGCTCCGGCCGCGCGCCGAGAACTGTTTTACGAACAGTGACGATCGACGGGCATCGGCAGCCTCCTGGCCGGCGGCTCAACGCCGACTATCGCGACCGCGAATATCTGACGGCTGCCGAGATCGAGAAACTGTTGAAGGCAGCCCGGAAGCGGGGGCGACATGGCCCACGGGACGGGCTGATGATCCTGATGGCCTACCGGCATGGCCTCAGAGTTTCCGAACTGATCGGCCTACGCTGGTCGCAGGTTGACTTCACGACGGCGAGGCTAACGGTGCATCGGCTAAAGGGATCGACCGGCTCGACGCACGGCATTCCCGGCAACGAATTACGCGAATTGCGCAAACTGCGGCGGGAACAAGAGGAGGATTCCCAGTTCATCTTTGTGACTGAGCGCGGCGCGCCGATGACCGCCGACGGTTTCAGGCGGATGATGCAACGGGCGGGCGACAGTTGCGACCTGCCGGACTTGCATCCGCATATGCTACGCCACAGCTGCGGCTTCGCGCTCGCCGACCGCGGCAAGGATGTGCGCGAGATCCAGGATTATCTCGGGCACAAGAATATCCAAAACACCGTCGGTTACACACGGCTAAGACCAGGACGTTTCGATAACATGTGGGAGTAGAAATCGCGGCCGCTTGGGCTTACGACTGAACGGAACCGCGCCGAGGCGGTTACCGATGTCATGTCGACGGCCTGTGGATCTTCCAACAGGAGACGGCGGCTATAGGCTCGACGAAGGATTGTTAGGCATGTGAGCCGAGAGGAGTGACTTTCCGATGAACCGAGCCTCGGCCGTGTCGGCACCGTCGGCTGCCGCGGCCCGTATGCGGAAATCCCGAGAGCGTCGCCGCCACGGCGACGCGATCGTGAGCCGAAAGTCGAATCGAGCGAGATCTCCGATTTGGCAGCGTTGGGCTGGATGCCTGTAGCCGGTGGCCCGCGACCGCGGCCGAAATCGTCGAGGAGCATCCTCCCGGGTGGCCCCAGCCAGGGGCTGGGCCGACGCGGCCGTTTGAGATCGACCCCGTTGAGTTGTGGGCGCCGCGACTGGATTTGTACCTGCGACGGAAAATGTGGGTGCCGGGTTGGGGACCGCGGCCTGGTCAGGTGGGGTGTGCGGCGCCCAAGCAGTTGCTCGATGAATATGGCATCCGGCCGTCGGGGTTGGCGTAGGCACGCAGGCGGGCAGGCCCGAAGAAGACCCGAGCCGTCCGTGCAGGTCCGTGGTCGACACCCCGACTGGCTCTGCGGAGAGCTACCGCGTTTCGTGCTGCTGGTCGTGCTCCTGCCGCAGGGCAGGCGAGATGACCGCGAACTGGCGCCTTGCCTCGCGTTCCTCCGGCGGCAACATCAGGATAAGGGCTTCCTCGATGAGCGCTAGTGCAGCGGGCGGGTAGTCCCGCGGGTCGAACGTCCTGTCCTTGGGTTTTTCGGCGGCTGGGTCGTAATCCTTCGGCTTGCCCCAAGCATGTTCGTACACCCATGCCGATGCCATGTAGCGCACACGATCGTCGTCGCTCTGGGACGAGAGCCTGATGATCTCCTGAGCGGCATCGACTCGAGGAGCCGCGGCCCCGATCACTCAGCCCGGCTCCCCCCGCCCACCTCCGGGTCCTCTTTCGAGCTTCTGAGCTTCCGGTCGATCGCGCGCAATCTCCGACGTCGAAGCCTCGGTTCGCGCCGCTTAATAGCTCCTGATTTCAATGTGCGCCGGCCCGCCGGCGACGCTGCCGATGATAGCGGCCGAGGGATACCCGTCCTCACGAATGCGCGACACGAGGGTTTGTGCCGCCTCCGGCGCGCAGGCGATCAGCAGCCCGCCGGAGGTCTGCGCATCGGTCAGCAGATGGCGCAGCGCATCCGGCGTCCCGTCGGGCAGAGTGACCTCGGCGCCATAGCTCTGCCAGTTGCGATGCGAGGCACCCGTCACGTGCCGCGCATCGGCCAGCTGCCTTGCCTGGCTGAGCAAAGGCACGGACGCCGCGTCGATGCGGAGGGTCGCAGAACTCGCGCGCGCCATCTCGAGCCCATGGCCAAGCAAACCGAAGCCGGTGATGTCGGTCATCGCATGGACCGCCGCATCGGTCCCGAGCATGGCGCCGATGCGGTTCAATAATGTCGTCGAGGCCAGCATCTCGGCGTAACCGGCCTCGTCCAATGCACCACTCCGCAGGGCATTGGCGTATATTCCAACGCCGATTGCCTTGGTCAGGATGAGTGCGTCTCCGGGCCGCGCCCCGACGTTGCGGCGGATCTGCTCCGGCCGTGCCGTGCCGATCACGGCAAGGCCGTAGATCGGTTCGGCGGTGTCGATCGAGTGCCCGCCGCCGATCGGTATGGCCGCTCCGGCGCAGGCGGCCGCTCCGCCCGCCAGGATGTCGCGCGCGATCTCTATCGGGAGTTTGCCGAGCGGCATACCAAGGATAGCCAGCGCCATGATCGGGGTGCCGCCCATCGCATAGACGTCGCTGATCGCGTTGGTGGCCGCAATCCGTCCGAAATCGTAGGGATCGTCGACGATCGGCATGAAGAAATCGGTGGTGGCGATGACGCACTGGTCCTCGCTCACCTGCCAAACGGCCGCATCGTCCGACGTCTCGGTGCCCACAAGAAGCTGGGGGAAGAGCGCCGACGCCTGTCCCGTCAGCAGCTGCTCCAGAACGGCCGGGGCCAGCTTGCACCCGCAACCACCGCCATGGGCCAATTCCGTAAGGCGAAAAATCGGCGAGCGTGGGGAAACTTCGTTCATCGGGATTCGCTCCTCTTGGCGGAGATCAAGGTGATTGCAGACTGCCGTACCGGCGGGGGCGAGGCTGGGATCGGAGGTTGTTTTCCGGCCCATCTCACGCCGCTTCGGGACAGGAACTTCGCGTCATCGCCAACCTATTCCGACGCCCCGCGGCGTCCGCATGCTTGCTGCTCAAAAACCAACCGTACTGCAGGCATTGCATCACTTGAAGCGAGGAACGCGCTCCTCAACCCGTGCGCAGCCGTGCTGCGGGTACCATGAAATTGGCGACGATCAGCCGCAATCGCTCGTCTGCTTTCGTGGAGGCTGGGGTCCCCCCGACCCTTTCGGAACCTTCTTTTAATGGCAGGCGGGCGACAGGCCCGAAGGGGACCCGAGCCGTCCGCGCAGTTCCGTGGTCGACACCGCCGAACAGGAGAGATCGGATGGCGGTTTACGGCTATGTGCCGGTCAGCACGGAGCGACAGGCCGGTGACGGCGAGAGCCTCGGCACGCAGCAGTCCGTGATCGAGGGTTATGCGATGATGCAGGGGTTGCCGTTCGCGAAGCGGCTTCGATCCCGAAACGCCGCGCTCGACAAAAACGGCGTCGGCCCGAAGGCGCCCGTCTGTTGGCCGACCTGAAATCCGGCGAGACGGTGATCACCGCGAAGCTCGACCGCATGTTCCGCTCCGCCCTGAACGCGCTCGATGTCCTCGGTCAGCTGAAGGACCGGGGCGTCAATCTGCACATGATCGACCTCGGCGGCGACGTGACCCGGTAACGGCATCTCGAAGCTCGTGTTCACGATCCTCTCGGCCGTGACCAAAGCGGAGCGCGATCGGATTCGCGAGCGCATCCAGGACGTGAAGGCCGATCAGCGCAAGCGGCGACGGTATCTCGGCGGCATCGTCCCGTTCGGCTGGCAGGTCGGCGAAGACGGAGCCCTTTCCGAAGATCCCGGACAGCAGCGCGCCATCAGGCGCATCCTCGAACTGCGCGGCGACGGCCTGTCACTCCGGGCCCGGCGCGAGTGGCCGCAGGGGACGCTCGTGAACGCCTCGGCGGCTCGATCGCCGCGGAGCTGGTGGACGAGGCCGGCCACCAGTTCGGCGGCTCCGTCGATCAGTCGGCGGTCGAGTTCCCGCTTCGCACGTTTCAGTGCGGTGATGTCGTCAGCCTTGGCGCCGGCGCGCCAGGCGCACGCGGCAAGCGATGCGACATCGTTGCGCCGAAACACCATCGGCCAATAGACGAGCGAGCCGAGCAATCCCGATTCGTGGCGCGGTTTCTCCGCCTCGGAAGCGCCCGCCCGAAATGTCGCATCGCCGAACTCGACAAAGCCCGGCAGACCAGGCGGGAGGCGAGGATTGAAGCCCCCAGGCGCCAGGAGCTTCCCGAGGGCTTCGGTGTTTCCGAAATAGACGGCCATCTTCGGTCCATCTCCGGGTCGCGCGTCTCACGACGGGCAGAGCAACATTACCGGAATCAGAGTACCGCCACTAAACCCTCCGAGTGCCGATGGTCACCGGATCGACCCTTGCCGGGAACTACCGCTGTCGTTAAGGGTTTTCGGACGCCTGCCGGGCACGGGCGTGATGGAGGGCGCGGCGGCAGGCGTCCGAAAAGCCTCGATGGAGGAAACCGCGGGGGGAGTTCGCACCGACGCTGGTGTCGATCTATGGGGAATTTGCCGCCGCTGCTTGATCTGATTTGTCGGTTCCGGACAGGACGACGGTTGAGTGACCAGCGGGGCGCTGGTTTTGGCCGCCCTGGATGCGATCGGCCGGGTGATCTGGGATTCGATGCTTCAGGTTTTGCCGGCCGAAGGCTGCGCTGACGGGTGCTGTCGGCAAAGCGTGGCCGGTGCCGGTGAGATAGCGGCGTCGGACGGAAGCGGTGATGGGGGATGGCGACAGCGGTGTGATGGTCATGAGCTGTCGAGCCCGATCGATGGGATAGGCCACAGCCGCGGCTGGCAGCCGGGTTCGAAGGTTTCGATGATGATCATACGCCCGCCGCAGCAGGGACAAGCGTTCCGATGGCGACCTGGCTGTCGTGGACCGAGGCCGAGGTCAGCAGACAGGCGACCGGGATCTGCCCATCGGCGACATCGATATGGAGTTTGTAGCCGGTCCAGCTGTGCTTGTAGCCCTTGCTGGTTGCGCTTGCTGCCGACATCGCAGCCAGTGGGCAGTTCGGCCAGCATTTCGGGCAGGCTTTGTGTGGCTTGCCGTTCCAGGCGGGTGGTGACTTTGGGGCGTTCCTCGCCCTTTTTGGGACGGCCGCGCCGGCGCGGTGCCAGCAGTTCTGCTGCTGCGGGCGGGGTAGCGGATGGCGGCGGCGGCGCGCCGTCATCAGGACCGGATTTGGCGGGCTTCTCGCGCGCGTCGATTTCGGTGGCCATCGCGCGCGACACAACCGACGATGCGGTCGGCGAGGCGGCGTTTGACCAGGGCTTCATGCATCTGATCGGGCAGTTCGCTCGTGGCGAATTCGGCAAAGGCGCGCGAGAACGTGGCTTCGCTGGGGACTTCGCGGACCCTCTCCCAGCCGCAGATGCGGCGCAGCGATTTGTCGATGGCCAGCCGCTCGATCACCGCTGCCGTGGTCGGCAGGCCCAATACCGCTTTGGCGACAAACGCCCGCGCCAAGGCGCGGCGATCCTCGGGCTTGCGGCCGCGTCCGTGCCGCGGTGGCCCGGGCACGAAGGCCTCCAATCCGATGGTGTCGAGAACGATAATCAACTGCTCCAAGGCGGCGGTGACCGGGTCGAGTTCTTCGCGCAGCCAGGGAAACAGGCTGCTCTGGATGTGCCACCATCGCGCGAATTACATCATCGCCAAAACCAGCCATGCGACGATCCTGCCTCAGCACCGACATCGAACAGCAATACACCGCCACTCATGCTACAGCACTAGAAATATTATCGAAATATTATCCGCACAACACTTGAAATGCTCACTGCTCTGACTATATAAATCGCTTCCAAAATCATACGCCAAGGTTTTTATTCTGCAAGAGGCTCTATATTTCAAAAATTTCGGATTTTCGGCTAAGTCCGACAGGCTGCTAGCTAGGACGCTCGACGTTTGCGGCGCCACCTTAGCCGGGCCGCCCCCCCATCGATGTCGATGTCGTCGCCACGTCTCACCAGCAGCGCCACGCCTTCGCCCGAGCACGACGACGAGGCCCGAACCTGAGGCCCGGCGCATGGCCTGGCGCGGCCGCCGCGGCAGACCAGCGAAGGCCGACGCCCCGGCGGCGCCAGACCACCCTCAAAGGCCGCGCGCCGGTCGAGGATCAAGGCTGGCCCGAGCTGCTCTACCGCAAGTCCCGCGTCGCCAACGGCTACTCCGGGCCGATCGAGCTGGTCGACGTCGCCGGCATCCTCCACGCCAACGAACTGATCATCGACGACGAGCTGCTGTTGCTGCGCGACCTGGGCGAGATGCTGCGCGCGGTGCGGGTCGCCTACACGTTGCGCCGGGCCTCGCCCGCCGGCATTTGGGCCGCGATCCTCGCCGGCGGCGTCGGGTTGGTGCCGCTCGTCGTCGATCAGCAGGCCGGCGGCGGTACCGCCGCGTTGCGCCGATTGATCGAATTGCATCGCCACTTCGACACGCTGCAGGCGGCCGATCGACTCCGGTACGTCCTGGACATCGCCGCCGCCGCGACATGGCTTCGTGAAACATCGCAAAAACGCGACCCGCCGGGGTATGGCAATCCAGCGGGCCGCGCCCATGCCCTTGTCGGCGGGCAACCTTTCGGAGGGCGGCGCCGCCGCCCCCATCCTGGGCGAGATCGCCGGCGGTGCCAACCCCGGTCTGGGGAGCTACGCGGCTGGCGCGAGGTGCACGAGACGCCGCAGCGATGGCGCAGTGACGCCGGCATCACGGGTCCGACGACCTCGACTGGCTGCCGCCTTCAGGCGCACAGAACCGGGGTTGACGCCCTCGATCATGCACCGATCGCGCGCTGGCGGCGAAAACGTGCTACTGCCCCGAAACGTCGGTCCCGGCATTCCCCCTGCCGCCCGGCAGAACTTCGAGGTTCCGGCACGGCGATGTGCTCCCCCCGCCTCGCCGTGCGGGGGCGTTCGGCGGCCGTTCGCCGAACTGTGCAGGGGGAGACCATGCCCGAGACCGACGAGGAGCGCTGGCTCAGCTATGCCGAGATCGGCGAGCTGCTGGGGATCACCGCCGCCGCTGCCCGCATGCACGCCAGGCGGCGCGGCTGGCAGCGCCGCACGCCGAACGCGATCGGCGGTCGTGCAATGGTATTGGTGCCCGCCGAGATCGCGGTGCAGCCGCGTGCAGCGCCCGATCAGCGCACGTTCACCGCACACATGGAGACCGGACCGAACGGCGCCGATCACCCCAACGCCGCTGCGGTCAGTGCGGCGATCGCCGCACTCGTCGACCAGCTCGCCATCGCCAACCGGCGGATCGACGAGCTGACCGAGGAACGGCGGCGCCTGGTCAGGATCCTGACCGATCGCCCCCCGACATGGTGGCGGCGCTGGTTCCGGTAGACTCATCTGACGCTCGATCAAGGCAGCCGCCGCAGCCGCCGGCCCAGCTCGACACCGGAGATCTGGCCGTCCCAATGCTCGACCAGCGCCGCCTCGTTCAGCCGCAGCCAATCGCTGACCGCCTGGAGATCGGCCGACGACAGCCAGCCGACGATCACGTGCGGCGCCGGGCGCACGGCGACGACGGCGGTGTTGCTGATCGACATCTGATTGCCACTGATCGACATCTGATTGCCATGCGCTATGACCTTGACCCGGACATCATGCCGCGTATTGCCGCGCGGCCCGGCCCTGACGGTCATCGGCAAACCGCTGTCGCTCGGGTAGATGTTGACCATGTCGTAGAGCCTCGTCGTCGGCTTCGCTCATTCCGCAGCCTCCGCCAGCGCCTGATGGAGCACCGGCTCGCCTCGCCCTATCTCCTTTAGCACCTTCGCCCGCAAGCAGCAGCGCCTATCGCTAAGGGTTGGAGCGGTCGCCGCCTGGCGACCGCCAGTCGGACCCGCCAGTTGGGCGGGTGGCGGAAAACCTCGATTTTATTGGCCCGCCCCGCTGATCGATAATCAGCGTGGGCGCGGCCGAAACCGGCGGAAAGGCTGGTTCTCCGGCTTGTCGGCCAGCCGTGCCGGGCATTCCCCCAGCAATTGACGAGAGGGGCAGCCGGCATGCCGCCGGTGGCCGATGCCTGCTGATCCTCGGGATACCGGGTATATCGATCCCTGCGGGGCAACGCCACGGGCACCGGGTGATGCTAATGTTTTTGGGGCAATCGCTGTGGGGAGTGACGCAATGAGGAGTTGGGCCGGTCAGCACGGTCAATCGAGTCCGCTATCGCGTGACCGCGGCCGACGCCGCCTGGCGCGAGGCGCTCGAGCTGCTGCAGACCGCGGCGGCCCTGCCCGGCTATTGCGGTCCCGACGTCCAAGCCGTCGAGCGGGTCGCCGCCGGCATCGCCGAGGTCCGCGGCCAGCTCAAGAATTGGGCCCTCGAGGAGAACTTGCGGGCGCCGCCCGGCCGCGCCGCGCGTCTCGTGTCGCGGCCGGTGTCGCGCCCCGCCGGCCGCCGGCTGCTGACCGAGATCGTCAGCCGCCGCTGAAACTTTGCTTGTTTTGCGTCGACTCGCGGCGCGCGTCATGTGCGCGCGAGGTCCGCGGCGATCCACGGAATCCCTTGCCGCGCGGGGCACCTGCCCCTCGCGCAGGCAGCCGTTCGAGATCAAAACTCATCTGCGTTCACACAAAGACGAGAGCAATCAACGAGCGCTCGACGAGCTTGAGCGCCGGCTCAGAGAGACTCAGCGAAGCACCCGCTCGAACCGCTTTTAGACCGTAAGCATCCGCCGGAGGACCACAGGAAGCGGCGGCTCGCAACACGCGACAGTGTCCGCAATGGGTGGTGAGCTTCCGTTCCCGATTTGTCCGCCCTCTGATGCCCGTGGCGTAAAAGCGGTCATTTACTGCCTCAAGCCCACTATACACCTGACATTGCGCCTATTTCAGCGCTGCCGCTGGTAGCGCAAGGGGCAAAGGTCTATCGTCGTCCATGAGGGGTTGCCGCTCCTCGGAGCCGAGGATCACCGCATGGACGTAGCGGCGTGGCTGCGCGGCCTTGGTCTTGAGCGTTACGAGCAAGCGTTCCGCGATAACGAGATCGATTGGGAGGTGCTGCCGAACCTGAGTTCCGACGACCTCGGGGACATCGGCGTTGCAGCGGTCGGCCACCGCCGCAAGCTCCTTGATGCCATTGCCGCGCTCCGCGCCGCGGTACCCGCCGCCACGGTGCCGGCGGCATGCGGCGATGCACCGGCGCCCGCCGATGCTGAACGCCGCCAGCTGACGGTGATGTTCTGCGATTTGGTGGGCTCGACGGCGCTGTCGGCGCGGCTCGACCCGGAGGATCTGCGGGCGGTCATCGGCGCCTATCATCGCTGCTCTGCCAAGGTGATCGGGCGTGGGGGCGGCTTTGTCGCCAAGTACATGGGCGACGGGGTGCTAGCCTATTTCGGCTATCCGCGGGCCGACGAGCACGATGCCGAGCGCGCGGTGCGCGCCGGGCTGGCACTGGTCGAGGCCGTGGCCGGGCTCGCCACCGCGGCGGCGGTGCCGCTGCAGGTGCGGGTCGGCATCGGCACCGGGCTGGTGGTCGTCGGGGATCTGATCGGCCAGGGCGCCTCGCAGGAACAGGCGGTGGTCGGCGAGACGCCGAACCTCGCGGCGCGGTTGCAAGCGCTGGCCGCGCCGGGGACGGTCGTGATCGCGCCGAGCACCCGGCAGCTGACCGGCGGATTGTTCGACTACGACGATCTCGGCGCAGTCGAGATCCGCGGCTTGGAGATGCCTGTTGCGGCCGCCCGGGTATTGCGCGAGAGCGGCGCCGAGAGCCGCTTCGAGGCGCTGCGCGCGACCCGCACGCCGCTGGTCGGCCGCGACGAGGAGCTGGCGCTGTTGCAGCGGCGCTGGCAACAGGCCAAAGCCGGCGAAGGCTGCGTTGTGCTGGTCTCCGGCGAACCTGGCATCGGCAAGTCGCGACTTGCCCAGAGCCTCGTAGAACGGCTCGTTGGCGAGCCGCACACCCGCTTGCGCCTCTTCGGCTCTCCGCACCACCAGGACCATGCGCTTTATCCGACCATCACCCAGCTTGAGCGGGCGGCCGGGTTCCGGCGCGAGGACACGGCCGATGCGCGGCTCGACAAGCTCGAAGCGGTGCTCGCCCAGGCGACTGACGATCTCGGCGAGGTCGTGCCGCTGCTCGCGGCGTTGCTCTCGATACCGGCGGGCGAGCGCTATCCGCCGCTCGACCTGACCCCGCAGAAGCAGAGGGAGAGGACGCTTCAGGCGCTGGTGGCGCAGGTCGAAGGGCTGGCGGCGCGGCAGCCCGTGCTGATGTTGTTCGAGGACGCCCACTGGAGCGATCCGACCTCGCTCGAGCTGCTGGACCTGATCATCGACCAGGCGCCAGCACTACGGGTCTTGCTGATCATGACCTTCCGGCCGGAATTCACCCCGCCTTGGGTTGGCCGTCCACACGTCACGTCGCTTGGCCTAAATCGCCTGGCGCCGCGGCAGCGGGCCGAGATGATCACCGGTGTGACCGGCGGCAAAGCATTGCCCAGGGAGATCGCCGACCAGATCGTCGATCGCACCGACGGCGTGCCGCTTTTCGTAGAGGAATTGACCAAGACGGTGGTCGAGAGCGGCATATTGACCGATGCCGGCGACCATTATACCGCTGTGGGGCCAGTGGCGCCCTTAGCGATTCCGGCGAGTTTGCAAGCCTCTTTGCTGGCCCAACTCGACCGCCTGGCGCCGGTGCGCGAGGTGGCGCAGATTGGGGCGGCGCTCGGCCGGCAGTTCTCGCACGAGCTGATCGCGGCCGTGGCGATCCCCGGGTCAGGGCCGGGGATGCCGTCGGCGAAACTCGACGAGGCCCTGGCGCAGCTGGTCGATGCCGAGCTGATCTACCGGCGCGGCACCTCGCCCGACGCCGAGTACACCTTCAAGCATGCGCTGGTGCAGGATGCCGCCTACAGCACCCTGCTGCGCAGCCGCCGGCAGCAGCTCCACGTCAATATCGCCGCGACCCTCGAAGAAAGGTTCCCGGAGATTGTCACGGCGCAGCCGGCATTGCTCGCGCACCATTGCCAGGAAGCGGGGCTGACCGAGAAGGCGGTCGGATATTGGCTCGCCGCCGGCCGGCAGGCGTGGGGGCGCTCGACCGTGGCGGAAGCCGTCGCGCTGCTCCGCCGCGGATTGAGGCTCGTTCCGGCTCTGCCCGACGGCGATGGGCGCCGGGAAGCCGAGCTCGATCTGCGCATCGCCCTCGGCCAGGCGCTCACCGCGAGCCGGGGCTGGGGCGAGCCGGAGCTGGAGGAGATATATTCCGGGGCAAGGGGGCTCGCATTGACGCTGAACCGGCCGCGCGCGCTGCTGTCGGCGCTGTGGGGCCAGTGGAACGACAGCATTTTCGGTCGAGCCGATCTCAAGCGGGCGCGACGGCTGGCTGCGGAGCTGCGAGAGCTGGCTGAGACCGCTGGCGATGTCCCCATGCAAGTGCTGGGCTGCGAGGCCGGCGGGTATACCTGTTCGAACCTCGGGGAATTTATTGCAGGTAAGGCATATCTCGAGAAGGCACTTACTCTCTATGATCCGGCGCATCGGTCCTCCTACGCGGAGGTATTGCCCCAAGATGCGCGGGTCATGGTACGGGCAAATTTGTCCTGGCCGCTCGCGTGCCTCGGGCATCTTGATCAAGCAATGTTCCAGCGTGACGCGGCGCTCGAGGAGGCGCGCCGACTCTCCCATCCCCTCACATTGGCTTTCGCGCAGACCTGGGCCTGGTGGACAGGGCAGTTCGCTCGCGAGGAGACTGCAGCGTTGTTGCGCTACGCTGACGAAGCGCTGGCGCTCGCCACCGAGCATGGATTGGGGTTCATACGCGCGATGGCTCTTATCTGGCGCGGGTGGTGTTTGGCGGCATTGGGGCGCGCGGACCAGGGAGTTGCGCTCCTTGCCGCCGGCTTGGGTGCCTGGGATGAGCTCGGGTTCAAGATCTGGAAGCCGTGGGTTCTGACGTTATTTGGAGACGCTTGCCGAATGGCGGGGCACTGGCAAGCTGCGCTCGGGCATGTCTCCCAGGCCCGCCAACTGGCGGAGGAGACAGAGGATCGATGGGGTCAGGCCGAGACATTTCGCCTGACTGGGGATGTGTTGTTGGCCATGGCAGATCCCGCGACAGCCGAGGCCCGTTACCACGAGGCGCTGGCGGTCGCGCGACAGCAGAGCGCCAAGCTCTGGGAATTGCGCACTGCCATGAGCCTCGCTCGGCTGTGGCGCGACCAGGGCAAGCGCAGAGAGGCGCGCGAACTGCTCGGCCCGGTCTACGGCTGGTTTACCGAGGGCTTCGGGACGCCCGTGTTGCAAGAGGCTAAGACGCTGCTCGAGGAGCTGGCAGCATGAGCGCAGTGCGGGATTGGTTGGACTTGATCGGTCTTGGTCAATATGCCGACGCGTTCGAAGCTAACGACATTGACACCGACCTGCTTGCCCAGATCGACGATCAGCTGCTGAAAGATATCGGCGTATCGAGCGCAGGGCATCGGCTCCGAATCCGCAACGCCATCACCAGACTGGCCCCCGCTTCCGTTGCTGAGGCGAGTGCGGCGAGTGACGTCGCTGCAACCGCGGCGCCTGCGACGACTGCCGAGCGTCGCCAGCTGACGGTGATGTTCTGCGATCTGGTCGGCTCGACGGCGCTGTCGGCGCGGCTCGACCCGGAGGATCTGCGCGCGGTGATCGGCGCCTCCTATCACCGCTGCGTCGCCAAGGTGATCGGGCGCGGCTTCGGGTTTGTCGCCAAGTACATGGGCGACGGCGTGCTGGCCTATTTCGGCTATCCGCGGGCCGACGAGCACGATGCCGAGCGCGCGGTGCGCGCCGGCTGGTGGTCGTCGGGGATCTGATCGGCCAGGGCGCCTCGCAGGAACAGGCGGTGGTCGGCGAGACGCCGAACCTCGCGGCGCGGTTGCAAGCATTGGCCGAGCCTGGAACCGTGGTGATCGCGCCGAGCACGCGGCGGCTGACCGGCGGGCTGTTCGACTATGAGGATCTCGGCGAGGTCGAGCTCAAGGGCTTGGGCGCGCCGGTGATGGCCGCGCGAGTGCTGCGCGGGAGCGCTGTCGAGGGCCGCTTCGCGGCATTGCACGGGCGCGACCTGACCGCGCTTGTCGGCCGCGACGAAGAACTGGCGTTATTGCAGCGCCGCTGGCAGCAGGCCAAGGCCGGCGAGGGCCGGGTGGTGGTGCTCATCGGCGAACCCGGCATCGGCAAATCGCGTCTGGCGCAGGCGATGCTGGAGGAGCCGGCGAGCGAGCCGCACACGAGGCTGCGCTATTTCTGCTCGCCGCACCATCAGGCGAGCGCGCTCTATCCCTTCGTCACCCAGCTCGAGGACGCCGCGGGCTTCAGCCGCGAGGACATGCCGGAAGCGCGGCTGGCCAAGCTCGAAGCGCTGCTCGCCCGGTCGGACGCCGGCGCCGAGGAGATCGGGTTCATCGCCGAGCGGATGTCGATTCCGACCGGCGACAAATACCGTCTGCCGGACCTCACGCCGCAGCGGCGCAAGGAGAAGACGCTCGAGGCGCTGCTGGCGCAGATGACGCGGCTGGCGGCGCGGCAGCCGGTGGCGATGCTGTTCGAGGACGCGCATTGGATCGACCCGACCTCGCTCGAGCTGTTGACCCTGACCGTGGCGCGGGCATCAACGCTGCCGTTGCTGCTCCTCGTCACCGCGCGGCCGGAGTTCACCCCGCCGTGGCCCGCCGAGGCGCATGTC
Organism: uncultured Alphaproteobacteria bacterium; assembly: GCA_963772295.1. GTDB lineage: Bacteria > Pseudomonadota > Alphaproteobacteria > ATCC43930 > CGMCC-115725 > AP-15. The sequence continues at coordinate 51,306 of CAVYWO010000010.1, read as the reverse complement.
ACCACACTGCCGCTCGCCCGCCTCGGCCGCCGCGAGGGCGCGGCCCTGGTCGCGCGGTCTGCCGGCGGCAAGGTGCTGCCGGCCGAGATCCTCGAGCAGATCCTCGCCCGCACCGACGGCGTGCCGCTGTTCCTCGAGGAGCTGACCAAGACCATCATCGAAAGCGGCCTGCTGCGCGAGGAGGACGGGCATTACGCGCTCGATGGCGCACTGCCGCCGCTTACGATCCCGGCCACCCTGCACGACTCGCTGATGGCTCGGCTCGATCGCCTGGCGCCGGTGCGCGAGGTCGCCCAGATCGGCGCCGCCATTGGCCGCGAGTTCTCCTATCCGTTGCTCAGCGCCGTGGCCCAGCAGCCCGACGACAGGCTCAAGGAGGCTCTGGACCGGCTCGTCCGCGCGGAGCTGGTGTTCGGCCGCGGCGAGATCCCGGACGCGGTCTACACCTTCAAGCATGCGCTGGTGCAGGAGGCGGCCTATGCGAGCCTGCTGCGCGAGCGCCGGCGGCAGCTCCACGCCCGCATCGCCCGGGCGCTCGAAGGCGCGTTACCGGAAGTGGTCGAGACCCAGCCGGAACTGGTCGCACACCACTACGCCGCCGCCGGGCTCCCCGCTCCGGCCATCCGATATTATCGCCGCGCCGCGGATCGGGCGATGGCCGCCTCGGCCAACGCCGATGCGATCGCTCATTTGACCAAGGGCCTCGAGCTTATCGACTCGCTGCCGGAATTGTCCGAGCGGATCTCGCTTGAGATCGACTTCCGCCTCGCGCTCGGCGCCCCCCTTATTGCCGTACAAGGGTGGACTTCTGTCGAGACGCAGGCCGCCTACACCCGCGCCAAGGAGTTGTGTGCGGGCGCCGGCGAGACCCCCGAGCTCTTTCGCAGCCTCGTGGGGTTGTGGGTCATTCATTTGACTAGACCGGATATGGAGACCGCGTCGGAGCTTTCCCGGGAGCTTTTCACCCTCGCCGCAAAGCTCGGGAATGACGACTTCCGTTTGCTCGCCGAATACGTCGCTTGCTGCACTTGCTCGTGGTCCGGACGATACACGAGTGTGCCGTCTCACGCCGCTCGGGTGCGGGTCCTGTACGACCCGGAGCGCCACCGCGGGCCAAAGATTTTCGTGATAGACCCGGCGATGGCGGCCCTGACTTTCGAGTCGCTGGCCTTGTGGTGCCTCGGCTATCCCGAGCGCGCGTCCGAGCGGGGGCTCGCCGCCCTTTCGATGGGCCAGTCCGTGGCTCATCCGTTCAGCCTGTGCTGGGTTTTGTGGTGCGAGGCTTGGCTCAGGATCGAGCGGAGGGAACCCGAGCTGATGACCGCGCGGACCAAAGCATTTCTCGCGGTCGCAAGGGAGCAGGGGTTCGCGTGGCACTGCGCGGTGGGTCCGATGCTCGAAATCTGGCACGACGCTTGGGTGACGGGGCAGTGCGCAAACGATCGCCTAGAAGCTTTCCGGAGCGCTCTGGCCGAGCTGCGAAGGATGGGGTTCCAATTGAACCTGGGTTGCTGGCATGTTCTATTTGCAGAATGCCTTGAAAAACAAGGGAATACCGATGAAGCGCTGACGGCGCTCGAGGCCGCGGTCGTGCACTTCAAGTGCACGGGGGACGCCCTATGGGAGCCGGAAGTCCATCGGCTGATGGGCGATTTGCTCCTCCAGCGGAACCCGAGCGCTCCGGACCGGGCGGAAGCTTCCTATCGGCGGGCGATCGAGCGAGCCCGTTCCCAGGAGGCGAAGTCGTGGGAATTGCGCGCCGCCACCGGCCTCGCCCGGTTGTGGCGCGACCAAGGCAAGCGCACTGAGGCGCGGGAGCTGCTCACCCCGATCTATGGCTGGTTCACCGAGGGCTTCGACACCGCCGATCTGAAGGATGCCAAAGCGCTGCTCGACCGCTTGGCGTGAGCTTGAGATTATCATGCGCAGAAGCTCGGTGCGAATGTCCGCTTGACACCAAATCCCACTATCCGCTGGGGCGGTGATGAAGGTCTGCATTGGGTCGAGAGCGGCCCCACAAACGGGGGTCTACCGTCGCTCCGTCCCGCTGACGACCAATATCCACTTGCCGGCCGCCGCAGCCGGAGCACACAAGCCGATCGCGCCAATCGGGTACGGCCATCTCGGCGCCGTATCGCTCCGCCATCTCGCCGGGGTCGGGCTCAATCTGGCGATCGCACTCCCGGACCATACTATCAACCTGACGCCAGCCTTGGCGGCGTTCTCCAGCGTCATCGGCGGGCCTCTGTAGCTCATCGCCGACGCCGCCTGACCCTTGGCGCATCGTATGCCTTCAGCGGTGGTGGCAGATCAGCAAGGGGTTTAGGCGGATCGAGTTTCGCGAGGATTGCCTTCAGGGGCGCCAGCCGCGGCGACAGCGGGTAGGGGTCATCCTCGATCGCGCTCCGGAGAAGCCGGGCGAGCGCGTGCTTCTCGTCGTCGGTAAGGTCGAGCGTCATGACAGCGTGATATGGTGCTGCCATGCTCCGTCGTCTCTGCGCCGAATTGCTCGACCGCGCCGAATACTTGCTGACGCTGGCACGGCTAACCGTCCTCGATTGGCTGGCGCCGATGCCCGAGACCCCGACCGATCGCGCCATCCGGGAAGAGGGCGAGCGATTACGGAAGGCCTTTCCGTTCCCTTCGACGAGCGGCAGCGACGGCCCCCGCCGCGCTGTCCCTGACAATGTTTTCCTGCAGCGGCTGCACGGCATATTCCGAGGCGACTCTGCACCGTCGCGCCTAGATGAGATGGCCTCTTAGGCGCAAGGGTCCCGTGCGACCGTCCCGCTTTCTGCCGACCCGACCATCCGCTGGCGGTGGTCAGGAATGGCTCTTGAGGGTCGGAAGCCGAAGCTCAAACATGTGGCTTGACGGCCTGCGGACTACAGAATGGATCGTTACCATGGGAGCCGAGGCGGTCGAGGGCATCGCTCCAAGCGGCTCGATGCCGGCTGCAGCCCGGGACCCGAGTGCCTCAATCGGGCGGCGTTCGGCCTCGCTCGGTTCCGGTGACCACGAATTCAACTTGCCGGCCGCCGCAACCGGGGCGCACAAGCTTTTCGCGCCAATCGGGTACGGCCATCTCGGCGCAAAGTGCGAGATACCTTCGCGTACCTCGCGGCGAAAGCGTTGGAGGAACTGAAGGCGACATCGGGCTGGCCGTCGACCAGAGGATCTAGCGACCTGCTGCTCGACGATCAGCTCGTGTTTCGACGGCGACCCGCATTGTAGCCGCCGCAACATCCGCATGCGTCGCCATCGCTGGGCTGTCGGGGTACCAATGGGAAAGCACCGTCGCCGTTGGCGCCGATAGAGGAGTGGAGCGTAAGTCGTGGCGCGCCGTGCTCGGTAGCTCGGCTGTTCCTTTCTAAATTTGAGCGATTATCGCCTCGATCGCTGCTACCATCGCCTCGACGATGATCTCGATCGCCTCCCAGGCGCTCTCGGCGTCGCCTCCCTCCGCACATCAACGAGAAAAAATCTCGTGGTCCTACCAACGGGGTACACCTCACCACCTCGCCGTCTCGGCTCATGACGAGATGGCTACGCATCTTCAACACGACACAAGGAGGACAGCATGCACCGCGCACGGAGTCGCACGCTTGGGATCGCTGGCCTGGTGCTGTTACTCGGAGGCGGGCTGAGTTGGGCAGGCCCCCCGCCGAACAGGACGCCTAGTGATGACATCCTCATGAACACGGCGGGCGGCACCGCCGCCCTCGGGAAAAACACCACGGGCAGCGGCAATACCGGATTTGCCTACGAGGCGCTCTTCAGCAACACCACCGGCGGTGCGAATACCGCAGTCGGCGTGTACGCCCTTGTCCATAACACCATGGGCCAAAACAATACCGCCTGCGGCTACGGAGCGCTCGACAGCAACACCGCGGGCGCCAACAACACCGCCTCCGGCTTCGAGGCGCTCTACAGCAACACCACGGGCCACGAGAATACCGCCAGCGGCTATGGGGCGCTCTACAGCAACACCAAGGGCCTAGACAATACAGCTTTTGGCTACGAGGCGCTCTTCAGCAACACGACGGGCGCCTACAATACCGCCAGTGGCTACCTGGCGCTCTACAGCAACACCGATGGCTACTACAATACCGCAAGCGGCTTTGCGGCGCTCGATAGCAACAAGACGGGCCTCCACAATACCGCCAGCGGCTACGAGGCGCTCTTGGACAACAGCACGGGCAGCGACAACACCGCCTCTGGCGACGAGGCGCTCGTAGCCAACACCACGGGCCGCCGCAACACCGCCTTGGGGTCAGAGTCCGGGGAATCGCTCACGAGTGGAACCTACAATACCTTCGTTGGCTATCAAGCCGATACGAATGGAGACTATACGAATGGAACCGCGCTCGGCTCCGGGGCGAGGCTGACCGCTTCCAACTCGATCGTTCTTGGGAACACGTCAATTCGCAAAATCTACGCCAAAGTCACGTCGATCACCGCCATTTCCGACCGTCGGCGCAAGAAGGACATCAGGAAGCTCGATTCCGGTCTCGGCCTCGGTTTCATCGAAAAGCTGAAGCCGGTGTCCTATCGTTTCAACGATGGCGACGAGACCGAACGCTATGGCTTTATCGCGCAGGACCTCGAACAGGCCCTGCCGGCATCGCTGCACGACACCATCGAGAGATCGGAACCCGACCGCGGGCTTGCGCTGATCGAACGGCAAAACGACAAAAATCGCACCTATCGCCTTTCCTACGGCGAACTGTTCGCGCCGATCGTCAAGTCGATTCAGGAGCAGCAGCAGGAGATCACGGCGGAGCGCCTGCAGAACGCCGATCTGCGCCGCGCTGTGGAGGCGCTGGAGGCCCAGGCCGCGGCCTTCAAGGCCGAGAATGCGGCTCTGCGCCGCGCTGTGGAGGCGCTGGAGGCCCAGGCCGCGGCCTTCAAGGCCGAGAATGCGGGCTCTGCGCCACTCGATTGAAGCCGTCAGGGAGCGGCTCAGCGCGGCCCGGTGACGGCACGTTATCGGCAATCCCGCGCCGGGCGCATCTGGTCGATAGCGGCGGGAGGGAAAACGAAAATTCGGCAATCCTGATCAGCCTCCCTCAACCGCAAATCGTGGAGCCCGCTTTCGGGTAGCGGATCATGGTCGAGCCGGTGGGCTCGGGCGCATAGGGGTGGAGGCCAGGACCGGCGATGACGCCGTGGGTCTCGTGCCAAGCTCCTTGCGATATCGAGCTTATGACGACGTCGACGACGTCCATCGCCCCGCTCTTGCTCACTCACTTGACCCCATCCTCGACGGTCCAAGCAAGGCGGGCTACCGTAGCGTGACCCGCAACGAGCACCCCTCGGCAAGCTCTGACCGGTCCGCAGGCGCTGTGGGTCGTGGACATGGGTCGCGAACGACTGCCACGGTAGAGTCGGAATGTGGCGCGGTGGCGTTAGGTCAGGCATGCGTGTTCCCGCCCCTTTCGTCTGGCGGTGCCTTAGTGGCTCGACCATAGCTCCGTTTCCACAGCCCGCTCATCGAACCGGACATGCGGATTTCCCTGCATCCGGCTCTCGGACAAGACTTCACGCCTCCGTCCACGGCACGGCGTGTCCAAGCCGGGTCAGACGCACGAGTCCGAAGGTCTCGTAGAGGTGCGAGAGTGGATAGCTGCCGCTCTTGCTTCGTCTGGTCCTGTGCTTGAAGCGCAACCACCGACGCAACCGCACAGCCGCGTAGGTGTCGAGCCGGGCGGATTCCGACCCTCCTCGATTTGCCTAAAAGGGTACCCTCAAGCGGCGCCTCGAATATGGCGGATTAAACCCGAAAGGGAGGAAGCAGAGATCATGGCCGATGTAACGCCCGATCCGATCATGCGGATCGCAATGGGCTTCATGGCGTCGAAGCATCTCTTCGTTGCCAGCGCCCTCGGGCTGTTCGAGGCGCTGGCGAGCGGCCCGGCGACACTCGACGAGGTTGCCGCCACGTGCGGCCTCCCGCACCGCACCTTGGGCATCAGCATCGATGCGATGGTGAGCCTTGGCCTTGTCCAGCGCGACGGGGACCGCTACCGCAACAGTCCGGCCGCCGCGGCATTTCTCGCCGGCGCGGCCGGCCCCGACCTTCGGCCGATGCTGCGCTTCTGGGACCACATCAGCTATGGCTTGTGGGCACACCTCGAAGGCGCGGTGCGCGCTGGCGAGGGACAGCGGCAGTTTCACCATTTCAGCGAAGAGCAGCAGCAGATCTTCTCGGCTGGCGTCGAGGCGTTTTCGGCGGGTGCGGCGGCGGCGCTCGCGGCAAATTACGATTTCGGCCGGCATCGCCGGGTGCTCGATGTCGGCGGCGGCACCGGCTCGTTCCTGATCCCGATATTACGCCGCCACCCGGCGCTCCATGGGACGCTGTTCGAGCTGCCCGGAGCCTGCGCTGTGGCGCGCCAGCGGCTGGCCGGTGTGCCGGAAGGGCCACGGGTTACGGTCGTCGAAGGCGATTTCTTCAAGGACCCGCTGCCCGGCGGCCATGACGCGCTGGTCGTCGCGAACACCGTGCATGCCCTCTCGGCGGCACACAATTTGGCGCTGCTGAAACACATGCGGGCGCATGCATCGACCGGCGCGAAGCTGCTGCTGGTCGATCTGTGGATGGATGCGACGCACAAGGATCCGCCGGCAGCGCCGCTGATGTCGGGCGAGTTCTTAGTCATCTCCGGTGAGGGCCAAGCCTATGGCGAGGACGCGGCGCGTGAGTGGCTGGCGCAAACCGCGTGGCGCCCGCTCGAACGGATACCACTAGCCGGCCCCGCCAGCGTGATCATCGCCGAAGCAATCTGATCAAGCGCAGGTGAGAGCTCAACAAGGGGTGTGCTTGACACTCCCTGGTCGGGATAAACCGGGAGCGGTTGCCCGAAGAAGAAAGCCGCGGGCGATCGCCCAGCCGCGGCTCCCCCCCGCCCACTTCCGGGTCCTCTTTCGAGGCTGCCGTCCGATCTCGCGTCGAAGGGGTCCCAACCGTCGGGGTCGCGGGCAGTTCGGATGCCGATGATGTGTGCCGGCGGCGGGCTTGCGGTAGCCGCTGTCGCAAAATATGGTAGCACAGATTTCCTCAGGATCGGCACCGAGCAGCTCAAAGTCGAGCAGCCTGCCCCAGAGCCACAGGGCATTGGCATCAACCACGTCGCGTTTCTTTTCGGATGAACCCCTGTTGATGATGCCGGTCGTCGACGGCTTCTCGGACCGGGCGAAAGTCGCCTCGAATTCCTCCTCCGGCACCTCGGCGAGATTCTGCCAGCGTTCTGCTTGAGCACGCGAAATTCCGTACTCATTGCGCTGGTCTTTGAACGACTTTGCCTCAGCCTGAGACGAAGTGACGAGGTCCGACCGTTTGCCTTGCGTTCGCTCAGTTTCTGCCAACAACTCGCCGCATCGGCGCTCGGCCCGAATGCGAATCTCGATCGCTCGCGCCCTATCCCGGATATCCTTCACTTCGTCGACCGCATGCGCTTCAGCGATCGCCCGGCACATGGCATCGTATTTCGCGAGCGGAAATTCGCCATCAGCCATCGAAGACGCTCGTCCGTTTTCTCGGTTCAACTCATATACGGCAGCTTCACCCCCACGAATTGATCGTCGCGCACAGAGCGGCCCCTCGCCCCGTCTTCGGAACCTTCTTTCGGGCATTCGGCAATTCCATGAGCCGATAGGGGTCCCAGGCCCGTGTCGACACGCCGGTTAGCAAGTTCGCGCACGCTGGTCAGGCAGCCTTGACCCGCGCACCGTGGATCAAAGAGGAGATCGCGCGAATTGTGCAGCGGACCCCACCCCGCCCGGTCCACGGGTCCTCTTTGGCAGCCGCCGCCGTCGTGCACCGAAGTGTTCCCGCCGAACAAATAAGAACGACGAAACGCGAAACGGAAGGTCCGCAGTGGGTAGAGTCGGAATGTGGCGCGGTGGCCTTAGGTCAGGCATGCGTGTTGCCGCCTCTTTCGTTTGGCGGTGCCTTAGTGGCTCGACCATAGCTCCGTTTCCACATCCCGCTCATCGAACCGGACATGCGGATTTCCCTGCATCCGGCTCTCGGACAAGACCTCACGCCTTCGTCCACGGCACGTCGTGCCCAAGCCGGGTCAGACGCACGAGCCCGAGGGTCTCGTAGAGGTGCGAGAGGGGATAGCTGCCGCCCTTACATCGTCTGGTCTTGTGCTTGAAGCGCAACCACCGACGCAACCGCACAGCCGTGTAGTTGTCGAGCGCCCGATACGCCGGATTGACGGTGCCTACCGAGAAGTAGTTCGCCCATCCGCGAAGGGTGCGGTTCAACTTACCCACCAGCTCTGTGGTTTCTTGCCAGGTATGTGCTCGGACGGTCAGCGCATGGACCTTGTCGACCACACGCTTGATGCTCTTCTTCGATGGCCGCTGTCCCAGGCGAGCCTGGCCGGTTCTCGGAGAATACATCCGCCCGAACGTATAACCCAGGAAGTCAAACTCCCCGTCCGGAACCTTGCAGATCCGTGTCTTCTCCTCGTTCACTGTCAGCTTCAGCTTGCCCATGATCGCGCGCAGGTGATGCAGCGCAGTCTCCGCGCTGCCCCTTCGGCACAGGATCACAAGGTCGTCCGCATAGGTGACGAGGCGAGTGCCGAGGCTTCGCTCAAGGCCGAACTTCTTCCAGCCCAACACGAACCGGCGCATGTAGAGGTTCGCCAGTAGTGGTGAGAGGGGCGAGCCCTGCGGAATGCCGCGCCGGTGGTCTCGCGCCTCGGTCGTGCGTGTTGTCCGGCCCCGTTGGTCGGTTTCTTCCACGGGGCAGTCCAGCCACATCTTGATCAGATGCAGCACGCGCCGGTCAACGATCCGGCGCGCCACCGACTTTAGGAGGTCGGTATGCGGAATGCTCCCGAAGTAGTCCGCGAGGTCGGCGTCGACGACTTCCGGGTGGCCACGGAACAGCCGCTCCTCCACCTCGACGACTGCCTGCTGGGCGTTGCGCCCAGCGCGATAGGCGTAGATTTCCGGCGGAAGATCGGCTTCGAAGATCGGCTCCAGCACCAGCATCGCTGCGGTCATGCAGACCCGATCCCGCACCGTCGAGATGCCCAGCGGCCTGAGTTTGCCGTTGGCCTTCGGTATAAACACTCGTCTGATTGGCTCCGGCCGGTAGCTCTCCTGCCTGAGCGCAAGCGCCAGTTCAGCCAGCCACCGTTCGACCCCATAGGCCTCGATGTCCGCAAAGTCCTGACCGTCTATTCCCGGCGCCCCCTTGTTGGCGCGGCACTGGGCATAGGCATGCGCCAGAATGTCGTCGCGGCTGATCTTGTCGTACAGGGCATAGAAGCGATAGCCGGCTTCTGCCTTCGCTTTCGCGTGTGACGCCCTCTGCAGCTTCTGAACACTCTTCGGAGTTGATAGGTTGCCCAATCTCCAGGTCCCTCACTACTTCCTGCGTCTGTCTTGAACCAAGGCCCCTTCCCTCCACCGGCATTACCCGGCTTCACCGGTACTACGGGCCTCTCCGCCACCCCATTGCGCCCGGCCTGTCCCTCGCGGGCGTCCGGTTGATCATCCCTGATCACGCATTGGGGCTTCCCGTGTTGCGCACGCTTTCCTTGTGTACATGCTGCCGCCACTACCCCGGTGCAGCAGATGGGCCTACTCCTCGCTCAAACTCGCCCATCCGTATCAGCCTTCCCCGAAACCACTATCGGGTCGGCCTGCACATCGACCTTTTCGAGGATTGCTCGGCGTTTACTCACGTTGCGGCCTGCACACTCGCGCGGTCACCAAAACCGTGACCGTTATCCGAAGGCTTCAGACATTTCGTCTCCTCCATGCCTGCTCCGGCTGCTTCCGGCTGGAGCGGTCGCCGGGCGGGGCTTGCACCCGCTGGAAAAGCGCCGCCTTGTCACGGCGCACGTGGATTCCGGTCCTTCGCCGAAACGACCGCGAACGGCGAGGTCGCTCCGGTTCCGGTCGTTCGCCGAACGGTTCTCTGCCGTGTTTCTCATCCAATGCCTTACAACTGTGGTTGTCCGAGGACTGCGGCTTAATGAAGATGGTAGTCAGCAATAGCGTTGGCGTTGGTCTGATCAAATTGAGACTCCGGTCCTCGATCATCGATCACACCCCGCCAAGCGGCTGGCCGCCGAGACATTGGAGGTTGCACCCTACCAGCACCACATTGACCGCGATCGCCGCTTCCAATCGAGCCAATCGGCCGGGCTCTGGGTTGGCGGCAAGCCTTTACGCCACGCGCCATGTGGGGCAAACAGCGTTCGCCATAACGCTGGGCGGTCTTGCCCTTGTCGATCAATTCGATCGCGTGAAAAGGTTTTCCCGCGGAACATCGTCGCGCGTGGTCGCGGGCCGCCCGCAATAGGCGCATTGCTTCTGATTCATGGTCTGTCGGAGACGGGCACGCCGCTGTTGGTCGTCTCGGCGAATTTATCGAGGCGTCTTTCCTTTCTCGGACTCCGGAGGCCTGGGCGGAGCGTTTTTCGCTTTGGCGGCTTGCCGAATCTCTTCGATTGCCCTCGCGCGTTTAAAGCGGTCGGACGACATCATTTCCTCGCGCAGGGCATTATTGCGGCGGCGCAGCATTTCGATTAGCGGCCAGAAATCATCGGCGAATTTGATGACGTTCCGGCCTTCATTTATTTCGGCGAAGACGTGCATGAGAACGAGCGCCGCTTGCGCTACGCGCCACAGATCGGTTTTGATGTGCTGCTCGTCCTCGATGTCAAAGAAAGGCGAGGCGAACGAGCGATCCTGATCATTAGCGCGAAAGGTCTGATGCGAGGTTATGAGGTTGGCGTGGGCCTCGGCCACGTTGATCTGGTCCTTGGCTTCCTTGATGGCGGCCGAGCCCTCCGGATAGTTACGGTCGAGCCAGACATTTCGCTTTTTTGCAGGTACGGGATCGCGAATGTCATGCTCGTCGGCAACGATGAAATGATGAGGCTCGGGGTTGGCAAGGGCGAACGCGGCCGCCGCGCCGGCTTCGAGAGCCTGCCGTAAATTCATCATCGCTTGGACTTTGTGCAGCCGCACGGCCGAAAACAGCGCCAGGGTGTGATGCTTCTTTGTCTGCGAAAGAAAGCTGATGAAGATCCACCCATCCGGGCCTATTTCCTTGATGCACCGGCTCAGGAGCAGAGAGCCTTGCAATGCGGTATCGTAAAATTCGCCGTATCGCTCCGACGCCCTGATAACCATCTCCCTTTCGCTGTCGATGATCTCCTCGATCGTGCGCTGCGGAAATTCGTTCATGTACGGCCTCAATCACCTTTCGCCTCCTCTTTTTGGAGGAGGACGGCTTAATGATGCCATAGCACGAAGCCGGTGGGGCCGAAACGAAGCCGGCGATCGAGCCGGCGAGGACCCATGATGAAACTGGCACGGCACCTGCGGGCGGGTGATCGATCGCGACCCCTAACCGGTTGCATCGCGGGCTCGATCCGTCGAAGCTCCTCCCCGACATCGAGCGGCGGCACGCGGCGGAGGCCTCGGTATGAGTTGCCAGCAAAGCCTCCGTAGCATTACGGCGGCAATCATCGTCTTCTTGGCGATGATGGATCGGGCGAGCGGCGCGTTTTTTGACGGCAACGACCTCTACGCGAAGTGCACGTCCTTTGCGTCTTTCGACCGTGCGCAATGCATCGGCTATGTCATGGGCATCTTAGATGCCGGCGGGACCGAGGCTGCCTTCGCTTGGGTTCAACAGGGGGCAAAAGGGCCGATGAAACGCCCCAACGAGGAAACCCTCGGGGGATTTCGATGGTGCCCACGAGAAACAGTAACAGCGGGCCAGGCGGTCGACGTCGTCATTAAGTTCCTTCGTGACAACCCTTCTATCCGAGATGCTGGCGCTGCTCCCGGCCTCGTTGCTATGGCAATGCAACAGGCGTGGTCATGTGGCCCGTAAATCGCCGCGCCTTTTCGCGTCGGTCGCGATCGCAGCATCGAGCGGCGTCACGCGACGGAGGCCTCGATATGTGCGAGCATGCCAGCCTCGATTTGCGGGCCGAGCTTTACCCGCATCGACCGTAATTGGGCAGAGACCGGGAAAGTTGAGGAGAAAAGCGAATGGCTCAGATTTCCTGTAGCAGTTGCGGCTTGCTGGTCGAAGCGACCGTGACATATGCCCAGAGCATTCCAAGCTATCAGATGGAGACGACTGTGGGGTTAGAGGATTTCGTTCGTCTGTGTTTGTTCGTAAAAGAACAGCGGCGGCGGCTGTCGGGCCCGAATGATTGTCCATACATGAAAAGGACTATAGAGGCTGCAATTGCAGACCATCGCCTATGAAGCTCTGGGGGCTGCTCGGGCTTCCATCTCATCTTTGGCTGGTCATGGCACTGGTCCTGACACCCAATTATGTAAGCTCCGAAGAGGCATTTTTTTCGTTAGGTAACGGTACATCAAGCTGCGGCGACTTCCTCAGAAGCGCGGACGCCGAAAGGAAGCGTCGGCCAGCAAATGCCAGATCAGATGTAATTTACGATACGAACTTCTTGGGTTTCGCAGCTTTTGCTGATGGGTTCTTGTCAGGCACCAACTACTCGGACCCAAGCGAACGCGGTGCAGGAGAACATACCGATCTAAACGGCAGAATGGCGTGGCTCGAAAATTATTGTCGGAATCATCCCCTTGACCCATACATCTTTGCACTTGGGGAGTTAAGGAAGTTTCTCCTGAAGAAGTAAGAGCGCATTGTGAACGTTTGGGCAACTGCCCGGCTCTGGGTCGCGTCGACTCGCCTAAATACTTGCTTTCAGCCTACCGCGAGCGGCTTGCATGCGATCAGAGGTGCTGAGGGTCTGCTTTGGGTCGTTATGGAAAGCTTTCCATAACGACCCTAATGCACAGAACCCACTTATGCACAGTTTTTGCCTCGGCCCCAGTGCCGGTGAGGACTGGGGCCGTTGGCACTCTGCATAATTACAGCGCCTGCAGAAACTGCATCAATGCATCAGGCGGGTGGTAGCGGCGCATCTTCGTGTCGGGTTCCTGAAGTCTGGCCAATGCTTTATCTTTCATTTCCAGATTGGCCTCGACGTATCGGTGCGTCGTGGTCGTACTCTCGTGTCCGAGCCAGAGAGCGATCACGCTGAAAGCCACGTCGGACTGAAGCAGATGCATTGCTGTCGAGTGGCGGATCGTGTGGGGCGAGATGCTTCGTTTGGCGAGACTGGTATCCACCTCGGCGGCACGTGCGACGGCGATGTCCAGACGTTGCGTGACGTTGGAGCGTGTCATCGCGTGGCCGTCGCGGTTCGGCAGCAAGGCGGCATCCGCACCCAGCTTTGGGTTGCACCGCAGCCAGGCCCGGATTTCCTGAACTGTGGTCTTCCACAGGGGTGTCGAGCGTTGCTTGCGGCCCTTGCCGCGAAGGTGAACACAAGGCGCACCGTCCAGAACCACATCTGCCACCCGGACGCCGATGATCTCCGAGACCCTTGCTCCGGTGTTGTACAGCATGGCCAGCAGCAGATGGTCGCGCTGAGAGGTCCAGGTGTCGCCAGGCTGGCCGATCACCGTCAACATCTCCTCGCGCGACAGGAAGCCGAGGATCGGCCGCTCGAAGCGCTTTGTCGGCACGCCGAGTGCTCGCTCGATGACGTGCAACGACGATACGTCGCGCCGCGCCGCGAACTTGAGGAACGCCCGCAGCGCCGCCAGCCTCAGGTTGCGGCTCTGCACCGAGTTCTGCCGGTGCTGCTCTAGGTGATCGAGGAACGCCAGCACCAAGTCGGGTTCGATGTCGGCCAGGCACAGCGCCGTGGGCAGTTTGCCCAGTCGGTTGTGCGCGAAGTCCAGGAACAGCATCCAGGAGTCGCGGTAAGACGCGATGGTGCGGGAGCTCAAAGCACGCTGGGTGACCAGATATTCAGTGAAGAACTGCTGGACCAGCGATGGGAACGAAGGTGGCGGCGGAGCGGTAGCGTCACGCATGGGGCACCTCCGGCGACGGCATGAACGGCTCGAATTTGGACGCCGCCACCGCCATCAACTCGGGCACGCCGGTGAGGTACCAATAGGTGTTGGTCACCATCGCGTGGCCCACATAGGTCGACAGCGCCAGCATCGCCTGATCGACGTCCACGCCTTGGGAATGCCAGAGCATCACGCGACGGACGATGAATGTGTGCCTCAACTGGTGGATTCGCGGGCCATCTGGAACGCCGCGGTTGCGCCACCCCATTTGATCGCGCAAGCCGAAAAAGACCCGATGCACCTGACGCAGGCTCAGTCCATATCCCCGGCGCCGGCCCCGCGTGCTCACGAAAAATGGCAATTCGTTGGTGATCTCGACATGGTGATTGCGGAGCGAGCGATAGCGCCTCAAGGCATCCGTCGTGCTCGGGTGAACGGGCACTTGGCGCGATTTGGCGAACTTGGTCCGCCGTATGGTCATCATGCCCGACTTCAGGTCGACATCGGCATCCTGCAGATGCACCGCTTCGGAGACCCGCAGACCGGTCGACGCGATCAGGCCGAACAGGGCCTCGTAGGTCGCCCCGCGTAAGCCTCGCACGGGGCCGAGGCGGCGCGCTGCCGCCAGCAGGTCGACGATCTCCTGGTCGCTGTATATGTGCGGGGCGAGTCGTTGGCCGATTTTGCCAAAGATGGTGTCGTCTGGCACCTCGGTGTTCGGGTCGAACTGCTGCAGGTATCGGGCAAACGAGCGAAGCTTGTACAGGCGCCGCGCCCAAGTCGCAGGCTTGTTGCTGTTACCTTTGTCACACCGGGCCCAGTCGGCCATGACCTCGACGGTCAGCGACTCGTGATCGCCAAGTTCATCGATGTAACGTGCAAAGCTCCTTATCGCGTAATCTGCGTTGCGCAAGGAAAATCCAAGTTGGCGGCGCCCGCTCAGATAGTTCTCGGCGTGCGATTGCATCGTGATCGTGTTCATGCTGTGCACCCCGGCCAAGGCAGCGCGACTGCCGCAAGATTATTGCTGTCGAGTTTGGCGTAGATCAGCGTCGTGTTCAGCGAGCGGTGCCGCAAGACATCGGCCACCTCCTTGAGCGAACTCCCACCTTCCAGCAAGCGGCTGGCCATGGTGTGGCGCAGAATGTGGGCCCTGGTGTACGGCAGTCCGGCCCGGGCATAGGCTTGGCGGATCACCTTGCGGACGAGATCGGGGCCAATCGGTTGGTTGCGTGGTGCAACGTGACGCACGAACACCGACCGGTTGATCGTCTTCGGACGTCCGAACTTCAGGTAGTCTGCAATGGCGCGACCAGTCGCTTCCGGCAAAGGCAGAACATCTTCACGTCGGCTCTTGGTTCTTCGCAGCGTGACGGTGCCGGCACGCCAGTCGATGTCGTCGAGGCCGAGCTTGGCGACTTCACTGCTCCGCAAGCCAAGGTCCAGCGCGCAGCGCACGATGGCCTCGGCACGGCGTCCCGATGGGCCGCCGTGGCCAAGCGATCCCAGCAGGCGCTCGACCTCGGCAGGGCTCAATGCCTTCGGCAGGGACGCCAATTGCCAGTTGGCCGGATAGGACACCACGCCGATCAGGCCATGCACCTGATCGCCACAGGTGGCGCGGAAGCGGAAATAGCCGCGCAAAGCCGAGGCCAGCGCACCGGAGCTGGCCGGCGTGCTGTACCGTACCTGGCAGGCTGCGATGAACCTGCGTACGTCGTCTGGCTTGATCGCCGAGAAGACGACAGCAGGAGGCGCACTGGATGTAGAGCCATCCTGCGCGTCTTCGGCGCGAGCCCACGAACATCCTTCATATGGTCGTCGAAGCGGCGCAACTCCTTGTCGACCGGGGTCATTCCGGGAAGGTGTTCAGCGATGACGGAGTTGGTGCGCAGCACGACGAGCAGATGTCCGAGCGCCGCACGCAGATGGTGGTGCGTCCTTTGGACCGGCCGCGCACAGTTGCAGTGCGGCAAGTGGTCGTCGAGAAATCGTCGGACCAGGTCTTCGTCGATCCCATGGATGTCCAACCGGCACCGGCTCGTCCAACGCGCAAAGTGCGCGATGCATGCCAAGTAATTGCCAACGGTGTGGGATGAGTACCCGCGCTCGCTCAAATGATGCGTGAAAGCATCAACGTAGGGCGCCAGTTGGCTCTCAAAAATCCGGTCCGTCCAAGTGCAGTGAAGTTCTCTGGTCGAGTTCATTGCGGTCTCCTGAACTGGGGAGACCACTTCCGAACACCGACGAAATTATGTCGAGTTCAGCCGTCGCCCACTTGGCCAAAACCCGAGCAAAACCGCCGTGCACAGACGCCTAGAACCTGTGCAATGTGCATAAGTGGGTTCTGTGCATTAGGGTCGTTTTGAGCCGTTGGCTCGGGGTCGAAGGCGGTCGACGATCTCGACGGGCCGCGAATGGCTTCACCGGGTGGATTTCTTCCATTGGGCCCGGCCGCGGTGGCTCCACGTCTACGAGCCCTGTTCTGATCAAGCGGTAGCGGCTCCTGTCGGCTAGCCGTACCGTCGTAAACGGTGACCGCTCCGCTCTGCTCTTTCAGCGAAAGATCGTCGATCCCTTTCGAGGGGAGGGGCGGCGATCACGCGGCGGCTTGATCGCGACGGATCTCCCAATGCGCGAGGAGACGCTCGGAGAGGCCACGAGGCGGGATGATCGGCGAACGAGGCGTCAACAAAACTGGACCGACCGACCCGGCAAAGCTCAATCTTTCGGGTCCGCGCTCGTTGATTGGCGCTTTCGCAGGCCGGGGCCGGGTGCGGGTCTATCCGCTCTGCTGCTCGGCGCATCCAATCGATGGCGGGCAGAGCGTGCCAGATCGCGCTGTGTGCGGATCGCTCGGCCGGCATCGTTCTCCGCTTCTCGCTGAGGAATGCATAGCCCCTTACGACACCGCCCGTCGCGGCAGAGACCGCCGAGCGGACAGGCGAAGTTGCGCACCGTCTCCATGCGAGGTCTCCCGTTGTTGGTTGACTGTGCGACATAGCGGCCAGAACGGCCTCACGGAGCGGCCTCGCTCCCGGCGACGCCGAGGATCTGTGCGTGAGCAGGATTGAGGCGCTGCGACAAACTGCGCCGGCATTGCCTGTGGCCGATCCCGGGCCGGCGCCTGCGGCGCGGAAGATGAAGAAACATGGCGGAGGCAGCTGGTATTCAGATTCTAGCGCGCCCCAGGGCGGTTTTTACGGCGCTCGCCGGATCGCGGGCGATCGTCAGGCGGCGAGGCGTTCGGGGGACAATAGCTCATCCGGTGCCGCTTGCCCGATACCTGCCTCCGCGGTTCGTCTTTATCTCAATCTGGGCAAGCAGCCAGGCCTTCACGGCCGAAGCCGCGGCCGATCGCCCAGCCGCGGCCCCCCCGCCCACCTCCGGGTCCTCTTTCGGCGCTGCCAATCGCTCGCGCGCAAGAGGGGTCCCAGTCGCCGGGATTTCCGGCGCCACGCGCCCCGACTGTCGAAGACCAAGCCGTTGACCCTTCGACCTCGAGGTCGCAAGGGCGGGCGCAAAGCGAAGATCACCGCAGCGCAGATCGAGCACGCGCGCAAGCTCATCGCCGACAGGGCACGTGACGATCAGGAGTGTCGCGGTAGCCTTCGGTGTGAACCGGGCGACGATCTACAGAGCGCTCGGCCTGTCCGGTTCCGGCGATTGAGGCACGACCGGCTGCCCCGCCAATAGGGTCCGCCCGGCGAATTTGGCGCTGCCCTCAAGCCTGATTTTGACGCCGGCCGCCACATGATCCTGGCTTTTTGCGCGGATAGAATGTCGCCCTCAAAGCGAATCCCGCCCCTCTTTAGAACCGCAGCCCGGCCTGACGCTCGGGCAGCCCAGCGATCGTCGCCAGGAATTTGGCGGCAGCCTCCGTGGACAGGCCGAACCTGCCGGCCTCGGCGTTGGCGAGCTGCGGGCGGCTGATCCCGATACCTCGGGCAACCGCTTCCTGCGAAACGCCGGCTGCCCGGCGACGCTCGCGTGACCAGGCGCGCAAATCCGGCGGCAGGATCCCACTCCGAAACGCAGCCGCGGCGGGCGGCGGTTCGGCCTCCACGACTTCGGAAGGCGGCGCCGGCGCAACCTCAGGCTCGTTGGCAACCCCGACCGCCGGCTCCAATTCGGGGGGGACGGGCTCCGGGGCGACAGACGATAGCCCGTCCTCGACCAAGCGGAATGACGACATCGGCCCGACGACTGACGCCAGCGTCTCGCGTGCCCGCTCATTTGGTCCGGAGACCAGCGCCTGCACCGCCCGCCCGGACTCGCCCGGGCGGCGGTACTCGGCACGGCTTAAATACCCTCGAACCCCTAATAGATATTCTACCGTAACTCAGATTCGCTCAGCCGGGCTCCCCCCGCCCACCTCGGGGGTCCTCTTTCAAGGCTGCCGTCTGGATCGCGCGCCGAAGGGCCACCGTCATCGCGGTCGCCCTGCGCTTCCCGCTGGGGCGAACCGTCGGCCACGACGGTTCCTACCTTCGCCCGGTCCGACCGCCCGTGCGTGCCGATGAAGTTGGCCGACACCACGGCAACGATCTTTCGCGACATGCGGCCGGCGACAGACAGGCGTGAAGGTGTCCTCGGCAGCCACGCCAATGGGGTCCCCGTCGAAATTTTGGCAGGTGACTATGGGGTTAAGCGTCCAGACAGCTTCTCCCCGGGAGCCGAATTTGCTCGGGCTGTCGAACTCACCACACCGCCGGACCGGGTGACTTGAGTGAGTTCAGGAGTAAAATTCGGCGGCTCGACAGCCACGAGCCGCAACAAACTCCGGCCTGCCTTGATATGCCTGATCGCTCTATTACATATAGTCAAACGGTCGTTAGGCCGTTCGTAATTGGAGTTCGGACAGGATCATGGCCGATAATTTCGTCTCCTATCTCCGGGTTTCCACCGATCGGCAAGGCCGTTCCGGGCTTGGCATCGAGGCGCAGCGGGCCGCGGTGGCGTCATACCTTGCCGGGTTCGGCGCCGTGCCGCTGGTTGAGTTCGTCGAGGTCGAGAGCGGAAAGCATAGCGATCGCCCGGAACTTGCGCGAGCGTTGACCGAATGCCGCCTGCGAAGGGCCACGCTGGTCATCGCTAAACTCGACCGCCTCGCTCGCGATGCGCACTTCCTGCTAGGACTGCAGCGCTCGGGCATCGCGTTCACGGCAGCGGACATGCCGAATGCGAATTGGCTGACCGTGGGCATCATGGCAATGGTCGCCGAGGAAGAACGGCACGCCATTTCCGAACGAACCAAGGCAGCGCTCGCTGCAGCCAAGGCGCGGGGCGTAAAGCTCGGCGGCCGACTGGAAAATCTCAAAAACACGGATCTCGGTCGGCAAAGAGCGGCGGAAGCACGACGTGGCAAGACCGCGGCGCGCGCAAGGGACCTACCTAGCACCGGTCATCGCGGCAATTCGAGCTGAGGGCATCGTTAGCGCAACGGGGATCGCCAAGGCGCTCAACGAGCGGAGAATTCCCACGGCTCGCGGCGGCAAATGGCAGGCGGTTCAAGTGCAGCGGCTTCTGGGCAGATGACCGTGAAGATCCTATCGGACCTTGGGCGAGGTAGCTTCGGCGCTGGAGCGTTTTCCTAGTGGATTCGATAAAATTTTCAACAGTTGTTCGATAACATTCAACTGCTCCGGGGAATAGTCGCGGGGATTAAATGGTGACTCTTTCTTAGCTTCTTCAGCCTTCTGGTCATAATCCTTGGGCTTTCCCCATGCATACTGATAGACCCACGTCCCAGCCATGTATCGGACGCGATCATCTTCGCTTTCTTTTGAGAGGCGGATGATCTCCAGCGCGGCTGCGTAAGACGCCTCGCGGCAGAGCATCAGACAGCGCTGGTATTCTCCGCCGCGTCCACGTGGATTGCGGACCTCTCCTTTTTTGAACATGTGCTCGCGCAACGCTGGCGGCAGGACCGTAACTCGGCCTCGTTCGTCTCGTCCGTTACACGCAGGCTTGCCGTTCATGGCAGGAATTTATCACAGCGCCTCGCGAGGGGCGAGGTCGAGGTTTTTCGGATCGCCGATGCGCGACCCGAAATTCTGGTCCCTATATTTGCCTGATCGTCTCGCGGCGCAGGCCTCTTGCTCTAATGGCCCATCGCTACGGACCCTTCGCGTGATCGCGGGGCTCGGCGAGCTTATCGGCCGACCCCGCGGGCGAGCCGAACGCGGTAGGGGCGACAGCAACCGCCTATGCTCGTCGGCACGATGCCCTACCTGGCTCGATCGAAGGGCACCAGGCGCTTTGACCGCTGCGGCGCCGGGCCGGCACAGTCCAACGCTCTTTGCGCCAAGGCGCGCCAAGGTGGGAAAAACATGGCGCGCGCCATTGCGCCATGCTTTTCCCTATAGGCGCGCCATCATCATGGCGCAACGCCTCTGCGCCATGGCGCGCCATAGAAATCCGGCTATGGCGCACGCGGGCCTGGGCGTTTCGACCAGCAACCGCAGCAGGGCGACCAGCCGATCCTCGGCGGCCCCACGGGACAAGCCCGTGGGCTGAAGGCCCACGGCAAATCGCTGGGACAGCGAGGCGGGAAGGGTGCACACCTCGACCGGCGGCATGATCAAGGCGGAAGCCGCCTTCCAGAAGCCGCTGGCGGCGAACGCGGAAAGCCACCATTCACGCCAGCGCCCCACCGTCCGGCGCTTGACCCCAAGGAGCGTCGTGAACCGGTCCAGTTGCGCGGCCGTCGCTTGGCCCTGCATCAGGCCCACCAGAACGACCACGATGGCGAGATACACCTTGCGCCCGAGGAACCTCATCGACGACGGGGTGTTGCGGCTGCGGCACCCGTCCACCGCACAGCAGAAGCTGAAACGCCGGTCGTGCTCTTGATCCAGAACAATCAGCCGGCCCCGCGGTTTGCGCATGAAGGGTGCGGCGTGCATCGCGCCGCCGCAATGCGCACAGCGCCGTCGCCGGGCGGTCGCCGCAAGATCGCGATCGAAGGCGAGCAGAAGGTCGTAAAACCTGGCATCGCCCAGCAGCTCTCGGTACAAGGATCCCTCCTTCCGATGGAAGTTGCCGAGATGGCCAAAGTCGGCCGAAATGATCCCTGCCCCTGCGGCAGCGGCAAGAAATATAAGCAATGCTGCCTCGCCAAGGACGCGGCAGCGGCCCGGGCCGCTGCGCCGCCGCCGGTGCCGTCGCACCGCGCGGCCCCGGCTAACCTCGCGGCGTTGGCCGATCTCGCCTTGGGCGACGACGAAGACGACGAACTGACCACCGCCTCCAATGCAGTGATCGATCTCGTCAAGGCCGGGCAACTCGACGAGGCCGAGCGCGCCGCCCGTGATCTGCTCGAACGCTTCCCCCAGGTACATGACGGCTACGACCGCCTCGGCATGGTCTACGAGGCGAGGGGCGATAACCGCCGCGCAGCCGAATGCTACCGCAACGTCATCGCCTTTGTCCGCGAGCATCCGGAGATCTACGAGCCCGGCTTCGATGATATCTTCCAGAGGCTCATCGACCGCCTCGACCCGCCTGATCCACCCACCGAAGGCTTGCCGTAAGAGGGCCCACCTCGGTCGGCTTCGGGGGCTCTGCCCCCAAACCCCCGGGATATTTGCAGCCCAATGATGAGAAAGCTAGGATCACACCGCGGTACAGGCGGGGACGCCGATGGCCGCGCCCAGTGATGCGACCCGGTGCCTATCCGGTGCCGGGTCGTTCTCCCCGACATCAGGCAGCACCGCATCAATCACGATCAGTGAGGCTCTCGCCCAGGCGGCCATCACGAACCGTGCTCACAAAACAGCCGCTCCGCCATCGATTTGTTCGCCCGGACTTATGTGCGCGGGAAGCTGGAGGCATGCGGCCCACGCCGTGACACCACGACCCCAGCACGTCGAGTTCGGTCAGTGAGGTCAGTGAAGTCAGTGAAAATCTCCCTCCATAGAAAGGAGACTCCTCCCTCTCTCGCGCGTGCATTCTTTGCAAAAATACGGAATGAGCGTGATGAATCGACCACTCCTGATGCTGGTGGAGAAGCGGCGAAGGGAAGTGGCGGATCACTGACTTCACTGACTGCGCTGACCGAACAGCTCCCTTGCCGCAGCGATTTGGTCGCGCACTGATAGGCCGGCCTTTGCGTAAACGGTCTGGCGTTTCCCGGCGATTTTCCACAGGCCATCAGTGGCATCTGGATTCCGAACCGGCGTGTACCCGCATTTTTCAAGTCGGTGAGGGATAGCTCGGCGATTTTTTCGATCCTTGATCCAGTCGCCGAAATCGCCTTTGGCCGCGAGTTGAAGGCGGCTGAGGGTCACGGCCTTGGGGCTGCCGAGGCCGTCGAGAAGGTCGGCTATCTCCGATTCCTCGGGTGCCCGATTGGTGTCGGCGATGACCCAAAAGGCGGCGGTTTTCGGTGGTGGTGCCTTCGGGTCAAAGCCGGTGAGGTCACGCTGTCGAAGGTAAGCGCCGACATCTTGCAGCCCACCCTCGGCATAAAAATTCCAGATCATGTTCCAATATTCGCCCGCGAATCTCTTGTCCTCTTTCGTCCGGTCGGACCAGGCGACGAAATGGCGCCTATCATCAGCGGGCAGGTGGATGCCGTCGAGCTTATGGTTTGTGGTGATGATCACGCCGCAGCAGTTGATAATTAGATATTCGCGCAGGTTCTTCTCATCTACGCGCAGCACGTCGGGTGGTGCCGCCGTATAAGCTTTCAGATGATCGTAGAACTGGTATCGATCGAACTCGCCAAGATCGCGAGCTTCGCTGACGCGCAGAATGACGGATTTCAAAAACCCATTGAACCGACCGAGAATTTGTGTCGGCGAAACTTCCTGGAAATTCCACGCGCCGACAGCGTATTTGACCGGCTCAAGTACGGTGTCCTTGCCGATTCCCTGAAGGCCGCCGAGTACCAAGGCGTGGTTGATCTTTTCCTGCGGTCGCTGGACCCGATGGGCGAGCCAATCGACAATATATTCGGCTTCGTCGGGGTAAAGATATCGCACATGATCGAGCCAAAGGCCGACCTTGGTAGGGTCGCCGGGCGCGATTACCGGCGGCTTGTAGAGATTGAAACAGGTGGCGCCGGGACGTGCGATCCAGCCGCCTTCGAGGATCAGCCGATCGCGGATCGCCTCTGGCAAACCCGGTGCCCAAGTCATTTGCTCGACGGGGCGAAAACGATCGAGCCAGGCACTCGCCGATAGGATGACCGGATCTCCATGTGCGCCGTGACAAGGCGGCGCTTTTCCAGCGGGTGCAAGCCCCGCCCGGCGACCGCTCCAGCCGGAAGCAGCCGGAGCAGGCATGGAGGAGACGAAATGTCTGAAGCCTTCGGATAACGGTCACGGTTTTGGTGACCGCGCGAGTGTGCAGGCCGCAACGTGAGTAAACGCCGAGCAATCCTCGAAAAGGTCGATGTGCAGGCCGACCCGATAGTGGTTTCGGGGAAGGCTGATACGGATGGGCGAGTTTGAGCGAGGAGTAGGCCCATCTGCTGCACCGGGGTAGTGGCGGCAGCATGTACACAAGGAAAGCGTGCGCAACACGGGAAGCCCCAATGCGTGATCAGGGATGATCAACCGGACGCCCGCGAGGGACAGGCCGGGCGCAATGGGGTGGCGGAGAGGCCCGTAGTACCGGTGAAGCCGGGTAATGCCGGTGGAGGGAAGGGGCCTTGGTTCAAGACAGACGCAGGAAGTAGTGAGGGACCTGGAGATTGGGCAACCTATCAACTCCGAAGAGTGTTCAGAAGCTGCAGAGGGCGTCACACGCGAAAGCGAAGGCAGAAGCCGGCTATCGCTTCTATGCCCTGTACGACAAGATCAGCCGCGACGACATTCTGGCGCATGCCTATGCCCAGTGCCGCGCCAACAAGGGGGCGCCGGGAATAGACGGTCAGGACTTTGCGGACATCGAGGCCTATGGGGTCGAACGGTGGCTGGCTGAACTGGCGCTTGCGCTCAGGCAGGAGAGCTACCGGCCGGAGCCAATCAGACGAGTGTTTATACCGAAGGCCAACGGCAAACTCAGGCCGCTGGGCATCTCGACGGTGCGGGATCGGGTCTGCATGACCGCAGCGATGCTGGTGCTGGAGCCGATCTTCGAAGCCGATCTTCCGCCGGAAATCTACGCCTATCGCGCTGGGCGCAACGCCCAGCAGGCAGTCGTCGAGGTGGAGGAGCGGCTGTTCCGTGGCCACCCGGAAGTCGTCGACGCCGACCTCGCGGACTACTTCGGGAGCATTCCGCATACCGACCTCCTAAAGTCGGTGGCGCGCCGGATCGTTGACCGGCGCGTGCTGCATCTGATCAAGATGTGGCTGGACTGCCCCGTGGAAGAAACCGACCAACGGGGCCGGACAACACGCACGACCGAGGCGCGAGACCACCGGCGCGGCATTCCGCAGGGCTCGCCCCTCTCACCACTACTGGCGAACCTCTACATGCGCCGGTTCGTGTTGGGCTGGAAGAAGTTCGGCCTTGAGCGAAGCCTCGGCACTCGCCTCGTCACCTATGCGGACGACCTTGTGATCCTGTGCCGAAGGGGCAGCGCGGAGACTGCGCTGCATCACCTGCGCGCGATCATGGGCAAGCTGAAGCTGACAGTGAACGAGGAGAAGACACGGATCTGCAAGGTTCCGGACGGGGAGTTTGACTTCCTGGGTTATACGTTCGGGCGGATGTATTCTCCGAGAACCGGCCAGGCTCGCCTGGGACAGCGGCCATCGAAGAAGAGCATCAAGCGTGTGGTCGACAAGGTCCATGCGCTGACCGTCCGAGCACATACCTGGCAAGAAACCACAGAGCTGGTGGGTAAGTTGAACCGCACCCTTCGCGGATGGGCGAACTACTTCTCGGTAGGCACCGTCAATCCGGCGTATCGGGCGCTCGACAACTACACGGCTGTGCGGTTGCGTCGGTGGTTGCGCTTCAAGCACAAGACCAGACGATGTAAGGGCGGCAGCTATCCCCTCTCGCACCTCTACGAGACCCTCGGGCTCGTGCGTCTGACCCGGCTTGGGCACGACGTGCCGTGGACGAAGGCGTGAGGTCTTGTCCGAGAGCCGGATGCAGGGAAATCCGCATGTCCGGTTCGATGAGCGGGATGTGGAAACGGAGCTATGGTCGAGCCACTAAGGCACCGCCAAACGAAAGAGGCGGCAACACGCATGCCTGACCTAAGGCCACCGCGCCACATTCCGACTCTACCCGGCTCGGACGAATGCCGCATCGGCCGCGCGTGCCACGGCCGAAGAGGAGTCATCCCATGCGTTCTCCTATTGGACTTGTTCTCGCTTTGGCCCTGATCCCATGGGTCGCATTCGCCCAAGCTGGCCCACCGCTCGGGGTGATCAGCCGCGACCAATACGTCCAGCGTGCTGCGGTAGCGGCGAGCCAACGCTTCGACGCGATCGACACAAACCACACCGGCTACATCACCCGCGAGCAAATCCGCGCTTATGTGATGCAGCGTCGCGGTGCCTCGGCCGGATGCGAGGGCCCGTCGCCGCCCGGGGGGTTCAGCCGCGACCAATACGTCCAGCGCGCCACGGTGGCGGCGAGCCGACGCTTCGATGCCATCGACACAAGCCACACCGGCTATATCACCCGCGAGCAAATCCGCGCCTATGTGATGCAGCATCGCGGTGGCCTGGCCGGATGCGAGGGCCCGCCGGCGTCGCAATGACGCCATTCCTTTCGTTCGATCCGCGGGCGTACACGCCGGAAGACTTGGCGGTCATCGAGGCGGCACTGAAGCTAATGCTGGCGGGCGGGAGCGCCGGTCGCGGGGCGGAGGTGATCCAGCAGGGCGCCCGGTAGGGCTGCCACAAGGGTCTTAAGAAGTCAAAGGCACCTTCCAAAACCGGTGACAGGACCCTATTGGCGGGGCAGCCGAGGGCCTTCACGCCATTTTCGCGCATCCAGTTCGTCGCCGATCGTCGTTATGCGACATTGAATACGCGACAGCACAAGCGACGCGTAGACGCACCGTTCGACAACGCGACTTCCCAGGTCTTGGTCTCGATGTCTCTGGTTGCGATGCAAGTCAACTCGACAGCCTTGGGACCCCTCAGAGGCACATTGAGCCGGGAGGCTCGAAAGAGGACCCGGCGAGGGGGCGGGGGACCTCGAAATTCGCGGTGCCCACCGGTAATGGCAAATCTTTGCGAATATTTGTAGTTAATTATCGATATTCATCGTTAAATCAACCAGGCTTATCTTCGAGGGAGCACCGCGGGCTCGAGCGCGCGATCGACAACGATCCATATCCGCTCCCGCCGCCCGAGTCCTTGCAACGGCTCAAAGCCGGCATGGCGCCCTCTGCGGCCCGCAGGCGCCGGCGATGAAACAACAGCGGCTCACCGGTGACGCTCGGCAACGCGGCCAAGGCGGAGGTCGAGACTGCGGTCGGCAGGTCGAGCCCGACCCTGCGGAGATAGAGGAGCGCTACGGTGCCGAGACGGCTGTTCCCGAGTGGCGCGACCGGCTTGTCTGCTCCGGGTGCGGCAGCCCGGCAGGTTGAATTCGCGGTCACCGGAACCGAGCGACGACGAATTCCGCCCCCGAAGCCCTCGGTGAACCAGCAGTAGATCGGGGCGAGAAGATCGCGCGCCTCAGTGCGCTTGCCTTGGTCGCGCCACAACCGGGCGAGGCTGGTGGCGGCGCGCAATTCCCACGACTTCGCCTCTTGGGAGCGGGCTCGCTCGATCGCCCGCCGATAGGAAACTTCCGCTTGATCCGGAGCGCTCGGGTCCCGCCGGAGGAGCAAATCGCCCATCAGCCGATGGACTTCCGGCTCCCATATGGCGTCGCTGCCCCGGCGCTCGAAGTGCACGACTGCGGCCTCGAGCGCCGCCAGGGCTTCATCGGTATTCCCGTGTTTTTCAAGGCATTCCGCAAATAGGACATGCCACAAACCCAGGGCCAACCGGCCCCCCATCCCTCGCCAATCCGCAAGAGCGCTCCGGAAAGAGTATATGCGATCGTCTGCGCACTGCCCGGTCACCCAGGCGTCGTGCCAGATTTCGAGCATCGAACCCCCGGCGCAGTCATACGCAAACCCCCGCTCCGTTGCGACCGCCAGAAGCGCTTTGGTCCGCGCGGCCGTCAGCTCGGGTTCCCCCCGGTGGATCCTGAGCAAAGCCTCGCACCGCAAAGCGAAGCACAGGCTGAACGGATGAGCCACCGTCTGGCCCAGAGAGAGGACGGCGAGCCCCCGCTCGGACGCGCGATCGGGATAGCCGAGGGACCACAAGGCCCGCAACTCAAGAGCCAGGGCCACCATCGCCTGGTCGTTCATGTAAATCTTTGGCCCGCGGTGGCGCTCCGGGTCGTACAGGACTCGCACCTGAGCGGCGTGAGACAGCATACTCGTGTATCGTCCGGAGATGAAGCAAGTGACGCAAGCGGCGAGTTCGGCGAGCAAACGGAACTCATTGCTCCCGAGCTTTGCTGCGAGGTTGAAAAGCTCCCGGGAAAGCTCCGACGCGGCCTCCATATCTGCTTGATTCAGATGATAGTTCCACAACCCCAAAAGGCTGCGAAAGAGCTCAGGGGTCTCGCCGGCGCCCGCACACAACTCCTTGGCTCGGGTGTAGGCGGCCTGCGCCTCGACAGATCTGTACCCTCGTATGGCAGTAAGGGGGGTGCCGAGCGCGAGGCGGAAGTCGATCTCCCGCGAGATCCGCTCGGACGATTCCGGAAGCAAAGCGATCAGCTCGAGGCCCTTGGTCAAATGGGCGATCGCATCGGCGTCGGCCGAGGCCGCCATCGCCCGCTCCGCGGCGCGGCGATAATGATCGATGGCGGGAGTAGGGAGCCCGGCGGTGGCGTAGTGGTGTGCGACCAGTTCCGGCTGGGTCTCGGCCACTTCCGCGAACTCGCCTTCGAGCGCCTGGGCGATCCGGCCGTGGAGCTGCCGCCGGCGCTCGCGCAGCAGGCTGGCATAGGCCGCCTCCTGCACCAGCGCATGCTTGAAGGTGTAGACCGCGTCGGGGACCTCGCCGCGGCCGAACACCAGCTCCGAGCCGACGAGCCGGTCGAGAGCCTCCTTCAGCCGGTCATCGGGCTGTTGGGCCACGGCGCTGAGCAACGGATAGGAGAACTCGCGGCCGATGGCGGCACCGATCTGGGCGACCTCGCGTACCGGCGCCAGGCGATCGAGCCGGGCCATCAGCGAGTCGTACAGGGTGGTCGGGATCGCCAGCGGCGGCAGTGCGCCATCGAGCGCGTAGTGCCCGTCCTCCTCGCGCAGCAGGCCGCTTTCGATAATGGTCTTGGTCAGCTCCTCGAGGAACAGCGGCACGCCGTCGGTGCGGGCGAGGATCTGCTCGAGGATCTCGGCCGGCAGCGCCTTGCCGCCGGCGGACCGCTCGACCAGGGTCGCGCCCTCGCGGCGGCCGAGGCGGGCGAGCGGCAGTGTGGTGACATGCGCCTCGCCGGGCCAGGGCGGGGTGAACTCCGGCCGCGCGGTGACGAGGAGCAGCAATGGCAGCGTTGATGCCCGCGCCACGGTCAGGGTCAACAGCTCGAGCGAGGTCGGGTCGATCCAGTGCGCGTCCTCGAACAGCATCAGCACCGGCTTCTGCGCCGCCAGCCGCGCCATCTGCGCCAGCAGCGCTTCCAGCGTCTTTTCCTTGCGCCGCTGCGGCGTGAGGTCCGGGAGAGGGTATTTGTCGCCGATCGGGATCGACATCCGCTCGGCGATGAACCCGATCTCCTCGACGCCGGCGTTCGACCGGGCGAGCAGCGCTTCGAGCTTGGCCAGCCGCGCTGCCGGCATGTCCTCGCGGCTGAAGCCGGCGGCGTGCTCGAGCTGGGTAATGAAGGGATGGAGCGCGCTCGCCTGATGGTGCGGCGAGGAGAAATACCGCAGCCTTGTGTGCGGCTCGCCCGCCACCTCCTCCAGCATCGCCTGCGCGAGACGCGATTTGCCGATGCCGGGTTCGCCAATCAGCACCAGCACCCGGCCCTCGCCGGCCTTGGCCTACTGCCAGCGGCGCTGCAATAGCGCCAGCTCCTCGTCACGGCCGACGAGCGCGGTCAGCTCTCCCCCGCGCAGCGCCTCGAAGCGGCTCTCGGCGGCATCCCCGCGCACCACCCGCGCCGCCGCCACCGGTGCACCCAGGCCCCTGAGCTCGACGGCACCCAGATCCACGTACTCGAACAGACCGCCGGTCAGCCGCCGGGTGCTCGGCGCGATCACCACCGTCCCCGGCTCGGCCAGAGCCTGCAGCCGCGCCGCGAGGTTGGGCGTCTCGCCAACGACCCCGCGTTCCTGCGCTTCGCCTGAGCCGACGAGATCGCCCACGACAACGAGGCCCGTGGCGATGCCGACCCGCACCTGCAATGGCGCCGCCGCGAGGGTGTCGAGCCCGGACACTTTCTCGACCAGCTTCAGCGCCGTGCGCACCGCGCGCTCGGCGTCGTGCTCGTCGGCCCGCGGATAGCCGAAATAGGCCAGCACCCCATCGCCCATATACTTGGCGACAAAGCCGCCGCCCCGGCCGATCACCTTGGTACAGCAGCGATGATAGGCGCCGATGATCTCACGCATATCCTCGGGATCGAGCCGCGCCGACAGCGCCGTCGAGCCGACCAGATCGCAAAACATCACCGACAGCTGCCGCCGCTCGGCGCCGCTTTCTACCGGTGTACCAGGGCCCGCCGCCCCAACGGTGGCAGAAGCCGCGGCGGTGGCCACTGCGGCACCAAGCGCGGCGATAGCGTCGAGCAGCCGCCGGCGATGCCCGACCAAGGTGACACCGAGATCCCTCAAATCATCGGCCGTCAGGCTCGAGAGCACTTTTTCGTCGATCTCGTTATCGCGGAACGCCTGGTCGTAACGCTCAAGACCAAGGCCGCGCAGCCAGACCGCTACATCCATGCGGTGATCCTCGGCTCCGAGGAGCGGCAACCCCTCATGAACGACGATACAGTAAATGACCGCTTTTGAGCCACGAGCATCGCAGGCCGCGAAATCGGGAACGGCAGGAATCCACCCGACCCGCCGTTCCCCATCGCGCCGGCAAGGTCTCTTAAGGGGCAAAGGAAGAGCCATCACCGGGCGCGGCGTCGCTCTCAAGAGAAATGCTAGAAGGCATGTGGGCACCGGGATTACTCCGTCTATGGATCGTCGCCATATTTGAGTCCAGATCGTCGGCTATCCTATGGTTCAGGCTGGGGTAGGAGCCCTCGCGACGGCGGCGCCCGGCGTCGTTTGCAGCGATTTTTGGAATTCCCGGAAATTCCCGTTTCGGCCGATTTAATTCCCGTTGAGAGGCGAAAAATTTCCCGTGTTCCGGCACCGACTTTGCCTCGAAAGCCATTGATCGAGATAGTATTTTGTTGCGATAGAGGGAGGCGGGAACAGAGATTTTCCCGATTAATTCCCGTTGAACGGGAATTTTTGACCTTTCTTTGGCCCCGTGTGTGCGTGAGAGGGCCAGGGCGGTCCGCGACGGGGCGAGAAACACGCCCCGATCGCGCTGATCGACGAGACCGTGGCGGCTCGGCGCCGTCGCCTTATGGCTCGACCCCTCGGGCGTCGCCGTCGAGAGCGCCAACGCGGGCCGCGGCGATCGCCCCTGGGTGCCGCATCCGCGCCGCCATCAGATTTGGGGCCGGTTTTCTACGGCGGCTGATTGAGCTTGAGACCAGGGGTCGGCCACTCGACCGCAATGAGCCGCCCGGTCCACGACAAGGTGATGAAGGCGGTCTTCAGATCCGGGCCGCCAAAGCAGATGTTGGTGGTCAGCGGATCCGGCATCGGATGGTGCTCGATATGGCGGCCATTGGGCGCGATCACGGTGATCCCGCCATTCATCAGGGTGGCGACGCAAATTCGCCCTTCGGCGTCGATGGCGAGCGAGTCGAAGCGCTGGTAGCCGCCGACCCCGGCGACGAGCCGCCCGCCATGCGGCGAAGGCCAAGGCTGCTTGCGCACGACGCCCGGCTCGAGGATGTCGAAGGCCCAAACCCGCGCCGGCTCGGTTTCGGCGACATAAAGCGTCCTTTCGTCGGGCGAGAGACCCACGCCGTTGGGCGTCACCAGCGGAAACGCCACCTCGCCGACCGCTGAACCGTCCGCCCGGGCATAGTATAGCGCGCCGCGGTCCATCTCGCGCGCCCGCACCTTGCCCGGATCGGTGAAATAAAACCCGCCGTGGCGGTCGAAAACGAGATCGTTTGGCCCCTTCAACGGCACCTCGCCGGCGGCGCCGTAGAGACATTCGACGACACCGGTCGAAAGATCAACCCGCTCGATGCGGCCGCCGCGATAGTCGTCGGCCTGCTGCACGGGGCGCCGATGGCGGCCTTCGACATGCCATTTGAAGCCGCCGTTGTTGCAAATGTAAACCTTGCCGTCGGGCCCGATCGCGGCGCCGTTGGGTCCGCCGCCCGGCCGCGCTACGCGTGACGTGGTCCCGTCGGGCCTGACGCGCGTCAGGCTGCCATCAGCGATCTCGACGACGAGAACCGAGCCGTCGGCGAGCGCCACCGGCCCTTCCGGAAAGGCCAGCCCTGCTGCCAAGGTGCGAATCCGCATCGTCCGAAAGACCTCGGGGGCAGATGGTTCAGACGGCCGACATCAGCGACCAATACCAGGCAATAAAGGCGCGGTCGAGACGCCGCGGCGCCGCTTCCGCGGCGGCGCGCCGCAGGCCTTCGCCGACCCTGTCCTCGACCGCCGCGGCCGCCGGCAGCGCGCCGGGCGCCGTCATCTCGATCAGCCGGAGATCGGTGCGCCCGGCGCATTTCGGGATGACCTGCAAGAGCGCCGCCCGATTGCGCCGGGTGAGGATCAGGCTGAGCGGGCCGATCTCGCGCCAGCCGAGACACGCGCCGGCTTCGTCGAGGAACAGTTGCGGCGAGCCCTTGACGAACTGCAGCGCGATTTTCCAGTTCGACGTCGTCGACCAGCGCACCCGCTGCGAGACCGTCGCATCGGCCAACCAAGCGGGCAGGGTGCCGCCGGCCCGCCGCCAGGACCCGACGGCACCGCCGAGATCGACGACGATCAAGCCGTCGCGGACCTCGACCGGATAACATTTGAGCCGCAGCCGCGCCGGATCGATCCGCGCCGACAGCGCCGGCTCGAGCAGCTGTCCGTCGGGCGCATATTCCCAGCCATGGTACCGGCAAATGATCCGCTCGCCCGCCCCCTCTTCGGCGTCGCAGATCGGGTAGCCGGCATGCAGGCACAGGTTGCGCAGCGCATAGAGGGCGCCGTCGGCAGCCCGGGTCAGCAGGATCGAGCGACCGGCGCTATCGAACCGGATGTACCGGCCAGTTTCGCCGAGGCGCGAGATATGGTCGATCGCGATCGGGGAGCGGACGAAGATCCGCTCACGCTCGGCGGCGAACACCTGCGGGCTGTGAAACAGCTCGGGGTCGGGAAGGAACTCGGTGTTGCCGTCGAGCCGAGCTTCGAGTGCGGCCACGCTCAGAGGCAGATCCATCGGCTAATCGCCCGCCGGCGCCGGTCCGGCCGCGACCGCCTCGTTGCCGAGCCGCCGCCGCGACGCCGCCAGTTCGCCTTCGAGCGCCCCGATCCGGCGGCGTGAGCGCCGCAGTTCGCGCCGTCGATGCCGGCCGCCCAACCAGGTCGCGATCACGCCCAGGACAAAGCCGATCAACAGGGCGGCGAAGACCAAAAGATAGAGCGGCAAGTCAATCGCGAACGGCAACGGCCATAGGGCAAGCGAAACCATGGGTCGGTTAGAAATCGCGAAGGCAGCACAAACCACGGCCCCCGCGGCGATCAGAACCCAATGAACGATCCGCATCGGCCGGGTCGCTGTCGGCGCCGAGGCCGGCTCACGCCTCCGGTGCCTTCTGGTTCAGCCGGTCGCGCAGTTGCTTTCCGGTTTTGAAGAACGGGATGTGTTTTTCTGCGACCTCGACACTGCCGCCGGTGCGTGGGTTGCGGCCGATGCGGGCCTCCCGACGCTTGACCGAAAACGCCCCGAACCCGCGCAGCTCGACCCGGTCGCCGCGCGCCAGGGCGGCGGCGATCTCATCGAAAATCGCGGTGACGATCCCCTCGACGTCGCGCTGGTAAAGGTGGGGGTTCGCTTCGGCGAGCCTTTGCACGAGCTCCGATTTGGTCATCGCGGTCGTCGCTCTTGCGCCAGGAACGGATCTCAAAGCGTGCCAAAGCCCCTACCGAGCGTCAAGCGAGAGGTCACGCCGGCCAAAGGCGCGGTTCAGCCCTTTTCTTCGGCCGCCTCTGGTTGATCGGCATCCTGGCGGCGCGCGCGGTTGATCGCGGCGCCAAGAATGTCGCCAAGGCTGGCGCCCGAATCGGATGATCCGAACTCCGCCATCGCGCGCTTTTCCTCGTCCATCTCGCGTGCCTTGATCGATAAGGTCACCCGGCGGGTGGCGCGGTCGAGCGCCGTGATCTTGGCGTCGACCTTTTCGCCGACGGCAAACCGGTCGGGCCTTTGCTCGCTCCGGTCGCGCGACAGTTCCGACTTGCGGATGAAGCCCAGCAACCCGTCGCCGACATTGATCTCGATCCCCGCTTCGGCGATGCCGGCGATCGTTCCGGTGACCACCGCGCCCTTTCTCAGCTTGGCCATGCCGGCTTCGAACGGATCCGCGGCGAGCTGTTTGATGCCGAGGCTGATCCGCTCTTTTTCGACGTCGATGTCGAGCACTCTGACGCGCACCGTCTCGCTTTTGTGGTAGTTGTCCATCGCATCCTCGCCCGGCCGGTTCCAATCGATATCGGACAAATGGACCATGCCGTCGATGTCGCCTGGCAGTCCGATAAAGAGACCGAACTCGGTGATGTTGCGGACCTCGCCCTCGATCTCGCTGCCGACCGGGTGATCCTCGGCGAATGTTTCCCAAGGATTGGCCAAAGTCTGCTTCAGCCCGAGGCTGATCCGCCGCTTCTGCGGATCGACGTCGAGCACCATGACCTCGACCTCCTGGCTGGTCGAGACGATCTTGCCGGGATGAACGTTCTTTTTGGTCCAGCTCATCTCGGAAACGTGCACCAGGCCTTCGACCCCCGGCTCCAGCTCGACAAAGGCGCCGTAATCGGTGATGTTGGTGACGCGGCCACGGAACTTGGCGCCGGCCGGGTATTTCAGCTCGACGCCTTCCCACGGATCGGCTTCGAGCTGCTTCATGCCGAGCGAGATGCGCTGCGTCTCGGGATTGAAGCGAATGACTTGGACCTTGACCGTCTGGCCGATATTGAGCGCCTCCGACGGATGGTTGATGCGGCGCCAGGCGATGTCGGTCACGTGCAGCAGCCCGTCGACCCCGCCGAGATCGACGAATGCACCGTAATCGGTGATGTTCTTGACGACGCCGCTGAGGATCTGGCCTTCTTTGAGGCTGGCGACCAACTCCGAGCGCTGTTCGGCGCGGCTTTCCTCGAGCACGGCGCGGCGCGAGACGACGATATTGCCGCGCGAGCGGTCCATCTTGAGGATCTGGAACGGCTGCGGCGAGCCCAACAGCGGGGTGATGTCGCGCACCGGCCTGATATCGACTTGGCTGCCGGGCAGAAAGGCGACAGCGCCGTTGAGATCGACGGTGAACCCGCCCTTGACCCGGCCGAAAATCACCCCGGTCACGCGCTCGTTCGCCTGAAAGTTCTTCTCCAGCTGGGTCCACGCCTCCTCGCGCCGCGCCTTCTCTCGCGACAGCTGCGCCTCGCCGTTTTTATCCTCCATCCGCTCGAGGTAAACCTCGACCGTATCGCCGACATGGAGATCGGGTTCACTGCCGCCGGAGGCAAATTCCTTCAACGGTACCCGGCCTTCGGCCTTGAGCCCGACATCGATCAGCACGGCGTCGTTTTCGAGGGCGATCACCCGTCCTTTGACGACGGTGCCTTCGAGACCGGCGGCCATGCCCAAGGAACTCGTGGAGCAACGCGGCGAAGCTCTCCTTTGCCGGCGTCTCGTGCGGTTGCGGTTCCAGAGCGGTCATACCTTCTCCTTGTAGATGCGGTAGATGCGCGCGACAACCGCCGCCGCTAGCTCGAACACGGCATCGGCATCAAGCGTCGTCGTGTCGATGATTGCGGCACCGGGCGGCGCCGCCAGCGGCGCCAATCGACGCTCGCGGTCGCGCGCGTCGCGTTGGTTGAGATCCTGCAAGACATTTTCGTATATAGCCGTTTCGCCCGCTTGCTGCAACTCTTCGACCCGGCGGCGGGCGCGCGCCGCAGCGGCGGCGGTGACGAAAAACTTGACATCCGCGCGCGGGCAAACGACCGATCCGATGTCGCGCCCGTCGAGCACCGCACCCTTGGCCGGCGCCGGCGGATGGGCGGCGAAATCCCGCTGCAGGGCGAGCAGCGCCTGCCGGACCGCCGGGATCGCCGCGACCACCGAAGCGGCCGCGCCGACTGCCCCGCTGCCGAGCCGCGGGTCGGACAAGAGGCCCGCCTCGACCCGCCGCGCCGCCCGTTCGGCAGCCGCCGGATCCGCCGGATCGCCGCCCTCGGCGAGGACGAGGCGCGCGGTCGCCCGATAGAGCCTGCCGGTGTCGAGGTGCGCCAAGCCGAATTGCGCGGCGAGGCGCCGCGCCAAGGTGCCCTTGCCGGAGGCCGCCGGCCCGTCGATGGCGACGACAAACGGCCGCTCGCTCAAGCGATCGCGCCGCCAAGCGTGCGCAGCAACGGGACGAAGCCGGGGAAGCTCGTCGCGATCGGGTGCGCATCGTCGATCTGCACCGGCTGCCGGGCGGCGAGGCCGAGGACCAGAAACGCCATCGCGATCCGATGGTCGAGCCGGGTTGTGATCATCGCACCGCCCGGTGGCGGGCGGCCGTCGCCCTCGACTGTCAAAATATCGCCGTCGACCGCGACCCGCACGCCACAGGCACCGAGCCCCGCGGCGATGGCGGCAAGACGGTCGCTCTCTTTGACGCGCAGCTCGGCGAGGCCGCGCATGACGGTGCGGCCGCGGGCGCAGGCGGCGGCGACCGCCAGCACCGGGTATTCGTCGATCATGCGCGGCGCCCGATCGGCCGGAACATCGACGCCGACGAGCGGACCGGCCCGGGCCACGAGGTCGGCGACCGGCTCGCCGCCCTCGTCTCGCGCGTTCAAGAGGGCGATGTCGGCGCCCATTTCGCGCAGGCATTCGAACAGCCCGGTGCGCAGCGGGTTGACGCCGACCCCCTCGACCGTCACTTCCGAACCGGGGACGAGCAACCCTGCGACGACGGGAAACGCGGCCGAAGACGGGTCCCCAGGGACGCTGATCGGCGCCGCCGAAAGTTCAGGGAGACCTACGAGCGTGATGCGCCGGCCGCCTTCGACCGGCTCGATCGCGACGGCGGCGCCGAAATGACGAAGCATCCGCTCGGTATGGTCGCGGGTCGGCTGCGGTTCGATCACCGTCGTCGCCCCGGGCGCGTTGAGTCCGGCGAGCAACACCGCCGATTTGACCTGGGCCGACGGCACCGGCAGCCGGTATTCGATCGGGACCGGATCGGTGGCTCCGCTAACCGCGAGCGGCAGGCGGCCGCCTTCGCGAGTCACAAAATGCGCGCCGAAACGGCCGAGGGGTTCGACGACGCGGCCCATCGGCCGGCGCCGCAGCGAGGCGTCGCCGGTGACGAACGCGGTCGCGGGATGGGTCGCGAGAATGCCGAGAAGGAGCCGTGCCGAGGTCCCGGAATTGCCGAGATCAAGCACATCCTGTGGCTCGACGAGGCCGCCAATGCCGACGCCGTCGACGGTCCACCTGCCGTCGCCGAGGGGCGCCGCGACGGCACCAAGCGCATTGACCGCGGCGGCGGTCGCCAGCACGTCATCGCCTTCGAGGAGGCCGGTGATCTCGGTTCTGCCGACGGCCAGCATCCCGAGCATCAGCGCGCGATGCGAGATCGACTTGTCGCCGGGCACGCGGATGCGGCCCGAGAGCGGCCCGGCGGACCGGGCCGACGATAACGGAGCCGGCCCCGGCGGGGCTGAGGCAGGAGCCATGGCGGCGATCACCTCGACGATGCGACGGCTGCGGCGGCGGCCGCCGACCGCGCCGTGCGTTTCCCTTTTGACAGGGTGGCGGCGCTGTGGCAATCGCGCGCCTCATCGATCCGATGATCCGCCAATGGAGCCAAGCGTGGTCAAACCCGAATGGGGCACCAAGCGCATCTGCCCAAGTTGCGGCACGCGCTATTACGATCTCTTGCGCAAGCCGGTGCTCTGCCCGAAATGCAGCACGCCCTTCGATCCCGAAGCGTTCCTGAAATCGCGTCGCACCCGGCCCGCCGCTCCGGCCGAGAAGGACCTCGAACCGGCCGGCGCCGAGGAGCTCGAAACCGGGCTCGAACCCGAAGAGGCGGAAGAGGTCCAGGAAGAAGAGGAGGCGGTCCCGCTCGAAGAGGCCGAAGAGGAAGACGAGGAACTGCTCGAGGATGCGTCCGAGCTCGGCGAGGACGAGGACGACATGGCCGAGGTCATCGAGAACGTCGAGGACGAGGAGCGCTGAGCCGACCGGGATGCGGCCGGCGCGCTTGCCTCCGGCATTGACCGGGTTCTGCCGGCGGCCCACGATCGGCGAGCGAACCACCGACTTTGCGGGGAGGTGCGTGTGGCCTATCATCTCGAAGGGCGTCTCCTGGAAGTCTGCGACTGCCGGGTACTGTGCCCGTGCTGGATCGGCGAGGATCCCGACAACGGCACCTGCGACTCGGTCCTCGCCTATCATTTCGATGCCGGCGCGGTCGACGGGGTCGACGTCGCCGGGCGTACCATCGCGATGGTGGCGCACATTCCCGGCAACGTCCTCGCCGGCAATTTCCGCGTCGCGCTTTATCTCGATGACGGCGCCTCCGAGGCGCAGCAGGACGCGCTGCTCAACGTCTTTACCGGCAAGCTCGGCGGGCCGGCCGCCGAGCTGGCAAAGCTCGTCGGCGAAGTCGTCGGGGTCGAGCGCGCGGCGATCCGGTTCGAAGTCGAGGGCGGCCGCGGCACGCTCTCGATCGGCGATGTCAGCCATGCCGAGCTCGAGCCCTACAAGGGCCCGGACGGGGCGACCACGACGCTCAGCAACACGATCTTTTCGACCGTGCCCGGCGCGCCGGTTTTTGTCGCCAAGGCGACCCGCTATCGCTCGCGGCACGCCGCCCTCGGCCACGACCTCGATCTCAGCGGGCACAACGCGTTGCAGAGCACCTTCGTTTTTGATGGCTGACCCGGAGCGGCGGCCGGCCATGGGCGCCGGCGCGCGGCGCGGCGCCGTGCCGATCCTCGCGGCGCTTATCGCCCTTTGCTGGGGCGCGCTGTGGCTATGCGGCGAGGGCCCGTACGGCCGCTATCTCGAACATGGGCGATGGACCGATGCCGGCCCGACTGCGGCGCTGTGCCGAGCGCTGCCGGCCGGCACTGTGGTCTTGCCGCTCTTGCTCTACGCCGGCGGCTGGCTGTTGATGACCGCGGCGATGATGCTGCCGACGACGCTGCCTCTCGTCGACCGCTTCGAACGGCTCGTGCAGCAGCGCCCTGACCGGCTGCGGCTGGTGGCCCTCTTGATCGGCGGCTATCTCGCCGTGTGGGCGGGCTTCGGCGTTGCCGCGCATTTCGCCGACGCCGGTTTGCACGAACTGGCCCGGCGCTCGCTGTGGCTTTCGTTGAACGGCTGGGTCGTGGGCGTGCTGATCCTCGCGGTCGCCGGTCTCTTCCAGTTCAGCCGGCTGAAATATCGCTGCCTCGCCCGGTGCCGCGCGCCGTACGGCTTTATTGCCAAACACTGGCGCGGGCCGAGGCCATACCGCGACGCGCTGGCGCTCGGGCTCGACCACGGCCGGTTCTGCCTCGGTTGCTGCTGGGCGATCATGCTGCTGCTGTTCGCCGTCGGCACCGGCAATATCGGCTGGATGCTGGCCCTCGGCGTACTGATGGCGCTGGAAAAGAACGCGCGCTGGGGGGCGCGGCTGAGCCGGCCGCTCGGCGCGGCGCTATTGGCCGCAGCGACGTCGATCGCCGCGTCCAACCTGACGCCTTGATGAAACGCGGAGGCGATCGTCGGCACGCCTGTTTTTAGTTTTAGTTCGCCACCGGCGTTGCCGACCCGCTAGGCACGAAACTCGCCCGCGGTCATCGCGAGGCGCCCCCGGCCGGAGCCTGTCCTCGGGCCGGCCGAAGGCCGGACCCGGGGGCCGGGGCAGGCTGCGCCGTGGCGATCTCGTCGTCGCGGAGTCTGCGGCATCGAGATTGCTTGTGCGCCAGGAAAGCTGGGTGGACGGCCCCCTGACGGCATCCATGTGCCAAAGCTGGGGTCGAATGAACGACCAGCGACGGAGACCGTCCCCATGAAGCGTATCACGATCGGGCTGGATATCGCCAAATCGGTATTTCAGGTTCACGCCGAAGACGCGAGCGGGAAGAGCATTTTGCAGAAGCGGCTGCGGCGCTCGCAAGTGCTCGGGTTTTTCGCCGGGCTCGAACCGGCGCTGATTGGGATCGAGGCGTGCGGATCGGCGCATTACTGGGGCCGCGAGCTGCGGGCGCTGGGTCACGAGGCGCGACCGATCCCGGCGGCCTACGTGAAGCCGTTCGTGCGCGCAACAAGAACGACGCGCGCGATGCGGCGGCGATCTCCACGGCGGTCGGCCGGCCGGAGATGCGCTTTGTGGCGATCAAGAGCGTCGAGAGCCAGGCCTCGCGCGGGCTCGAGCGCTCGCGCGAGTTGCTGGTCCGGCAGCACACCCGGCTGATGAACGGGGTGCGCAGCCAGTTGGCCGAACTCGGGATCATCGCGGCGCAAGGGCGACGCGGCTTTGCCGAGTTGGCCCAGCTGATCGCAGCCGAGGACGACCGGATCCCGGCGCTGCTGCTCTCGATCCTGCGCCTGATGCTGCAGCAGATCGACCAGCTGCGCACCGCCAGCGCCGCCATCGAGGCCAAGATCATGGCCGTGGCCAAGGCCGATCCGGCGATGCGGCGGCTTGCTACCATCCCCGGCGTCGGCGGTTTGACCGCACACGCCATCGTCACCGCCATCGGCGACGGCCGGCAATTTGCCTCGTCCCGCGACTTCGCCGCCTGGTGCGGCTTGGCCCCGCGGGGCGCTTCGAGCGGCTTGAAACGCCGCGACGGCGGCATCAGCCGCCAGGGCGACATCCGGCTCAGAAAACTGCTGGCGCTCAGCGCCAGCACCGTCATCCGCAACGGCCGCTCGCGCGCCGACCGGGCAACCGAATGGCAGCGTGGCATCCTCGCCCGCCGTCCGGTCAAGATCGCGGTGCTGGCGCAGGCCGCCAAGACCGGGATGGCGATCGCCGGCGGGCCTACTCCGCGGCCTGCGGCAGCTGTTTGAGGTCGGTCGAATAGCGCAGATGCACCGGGGCATTGGCCTCGAACGGGTCGGTCAGACCTAGTTCCTTGCCGATCTCGCGCATCGCCGGCATAACTTCCTGGCCCAAGAGACGGATGCAGGTGCGCGCATCCTCGTTGCTGACGTTGCCGTCATTGCCCCATAAGCCATAGATGCTCGGGCGGGTCTCCTCGAGGACGCGCCGCAATTTCGGGATCACCGTCTTTGGCGTGCCGTAGATGACCCGCCCGTCGGCGACCTGCTTTTCGAAGGTCGGGCGGCCGCGCGGGCTCTCGGCCCGTCCGACCGCAAACTCGACGAACTGGCGGCGATGCTCGGGCGAGGAATAGCCCGAAGGGCTCGACCATACCGGATGGGCTAGCCCGGTGAATTCGCCTTGCATCCACAGAAACTGACGGGCGTTCTTCTCGGCCTTTTCCTCGCTGTCGGAGACGTGCACCTGCTGCAGATAGCCGCGATTCTGCGGCCCCGCCTCATAGCCCGTGTCGCGCGCCACGCTGTCGTAGAGTTGCCAGATGTTCTTTGTCGCCTCGATCGAGGTGTTGAGCGCGATATAGGGGTAGCGCTGCTTCGCCGCCCAGACGATCGTCTCCTTGCTCAGCACGCCCGGGATCCAGACGCGCGGATAGGGCTTTTGCAGCGGCGCCGCCCACGGATTGACGACGCGGTGCTGGTAATGCGTGCCCTCCCAGCGGAACGGGCCCTGCCGGGTCCAGGCGGCGACGACCAGGTCGTGCGCCTCTTCGAAGCGCTCGCGGTTGTAGGCCGGGCTGACGCCGGCGGCCAGCTGCTCCTGGCCGCCGCCGCGGACAAAGCCCGAGACCAGCCGGCCTTTCGAGATCATGTCGATCATCGCCAGCTCCTCGGCAAGCCGCACCGGGTTCTCGGCCAACGGCAGCGGGTTGCCGAGGAGCACGATCTTCGCCTTCTTGGTTACCGCCGCCAGGATTGCGGCAAAGATGTTGCATTTCGCCTGCATGCAGAACGGAGCGTTGTGGTGCTCGTTCAGCATGAAGCCTTCGACGCCCATCTCCTCGGCATAGATGTATTGTTCGAGATATTCGTTATAGAGCCGGCTTCCGGCTACCGGATCGAAGTATTTGTTCGAGAACATCAGCGCCGTGGCCCCGAATTCGAGACCGATTTCGGCGGGATAGGCCGACATCGGCTGCTCGGTGAAGTACATCACATGCATGATTTCCTCCTGCGCCCCGCGCCCCGGTTCGACAGCGGCGAAATTCAGTTCTCTGCGATAAAGCCGCCGACCAGCCCGGCCAGGGTTTCCGGCTGCTCCATCTCGACCCAGTGCCCGGCCTTCCGCACGATCTCGAACCGAGCGTTTGCCAATGCCGCGGCGTAGAGTTCGCCGGCACTTCGCGGCACGATCCTGTCGTCGTCGCCCCAGGCGACGAGCGCCGGCGCCTTCACCCCGCCCAGCAAATGCGGCAGGGTGTGGCTGTACATGTAAGGCTTCCAGGCGATGCGGAAGCACATCTCGCGGCAGATGTCCCAGGCGACCAGCTGGTCGGTCGTGACCTCGCCGTAGATCCGGGCGAACGCCGCCTGATCGCGAAAGCCGGCGCGCGCATAGTCGATGTAGTTGACGATCGCCTGGTCGAAAATATCGCCCTCCGGCGGCTTCAGCCCCATCGCCCCGACGAGGACCAGGCGGTGCAGCGCCGTCGGCGCCATCGTCGCCATCTCGGCGGCGATCCAGCCGCCAAAACCGAGCCCGATGAGCGACGGCCGCTCGATCGCGAGGTCGCCGAGGAGCCATTGATAGATGACGGCGACGTCGCGCACGCTGCGCAGCCAAGACGGCCGCTCCGACTTGCCGTAGCCCGGATGGTGCGGCACCAGAACCGCGAAGCGCCGGGCGAGCGCGTCGTAAAAGTCGAGCCGATTGGGGCTGCCGATGTCGTGATGCAGCACCAGGACCGGCCGGCCGCTGCCGGCGCGCGCGAGATGCAGCCTTACCCCCGCCACATCGACGGCCGTCTCGGTCCAGCCCGCAATCGTCGCCATCGCCGCAGCCCTCCGGTGACGCCCTGTGGAGCCTATCGCTACAGCGTCGGGCCTCGCAACCGACCGTTTGTTCATTGCAGCTTTGCGATTTCGTGAGCAACCGGAATGATAAGCGGGCTTACCAGCGCGTCCCGTCCCGGTCGCGGAATTCCGGCGATCGCGGGGAAAAGGGCTGCTGGCGGGGTGCGCCGGGTCCGGCTATGGTGACGCCAGCGTCCCCGTAGCTCAGGCGGATAG
Organism: uncultured Alphaproteobacteria bacterium; assembly: GCA_963772295.1. Lineage (GTDB taxonomy): Bacteria > Pseudomonadota > Alphaproteobacteria > ATCC43930 > CGMCC-115725 > AP-15. Next base: position 8,855 of record CAVYWO010000010.1, on the reverse strand, counting down.
AGCAACAGTTTCCTAATTTGATTTCCACGCATCCGCTGGGGTCCACGTGCATCCGGCAGACCCCGGGAAGAGCTTAAAAAAACAGGAAATTGGACTTGATTGGACAGCAGTGAACGGCCATGTACGATTGCAGATTTGGTTGCTGATCGGTAGCTAGCTACCAGCCTAGCAACCAAATGCGAGGGTGGCGGACATGGCAAACCGGGCGATCGGTGAGCGCGACGTAGCGAGGCTCGTGGCCGGCGAAATCGTATGGGACAAGCTGCCCGGCTTCGGTGCCAGGCGGCAGAGCGGAGGTGTGGTTGCCTTCGTCCTCAAATACCGGTCCGGTGGCAAGCAACGATGGCTGACGATCGGCCGGCATGGCGTCTTGAGCATCGAGGACGCGCGCAGCGAGGCTCGGCGGTTGCTAGGTCTGGTAGCTGGCGGCCACGACCCTGCGGCTGCCCGCGATGCCCGGAAGGGCGCCCCCACGGTCACCGAGTGTGCAAGTCGCTTCCTCGCCGAGCATGTCGAGGCGAAACGGAAGGCATCAACCGCGCGAGAATACCGTCGCTTGCTCGAACACGTCGTTCTGCCGGCTATCGGCGAACGCAAGGTTGCCGATGTGACCCGCCAGGATGTAGCAGCGATGCACCATGCGCGCCGGGCAACTCCTACCGAAGCCAATCGAGCGGTGGCGTGCCTATCGGCGATGATGACGCAAGCCGAGCGTTGGGGGATGCGGCCGGACGGCTCTAATCCCTGCCGCTACGTCGAGCGTTTCCGTCAGAAGGCGCGCGAGCGGTTCTTGTCGTCGGATGAATTGGCTCGGCTCGGAGAGGCGCTGGCGAGCTATGGAGGCTCGGGGTTGCACGTCGCAACCATCCGGTTGCTGGTCTTCACTGGTGCAAGGCTCGGCGAAATCCTCGGGCTTTGCTGGGAGTGGATTGATTTTGAGCGGGGCGAAGCGCGGTTGCCCGACAGCAAAACTGGAGCCAAGACGCTTCATCTCGCGGCGCCGGCGCTTGCCGTCCTCGCCGAGTTGCCACGGGTCGGACCCTACGTCCTCGGCTATGGGGCGGACGGGAAGTGCCGCAGCCAGAGCTTCATTGAAATCCCTTGGCGCACGATTCGCCATGCGGCCGGGCTCGATGATGTCCGGCTGCACGACCTAAGGCATGCCTTCGCCAGCGTCGCGGCATCGAGCGGGCTTGGACTGCCGATCATCGGCAAGATGCTCGGGCATACGCAACAGGCCACAACGCAACGCTACGCGCATCTTGCAAGCGATCCGGTCAAAGCCGCGGCCGCGGCAGTCGCCGAGCGGATCGCCGGCGCCATGAAGAGCGGGCAAGCCGAGATTGTTCGGGTCCGCTCGGCCCGGATAGCAGGGCAGACGCCAAGGTGATCCCGCTACGTTCAGCTAGCCGAACGGCCCATCGGCCGTAAACCGTCGGCAGCTGTTTCCTTCGAAGCCGACGTTGCGGAGCGGTGAAACGCGACGCCCGGCTGGGTAATGCCGTCGCGCCGCCGCGATCTTCTTGTTCGCGTATGGTCATCCCAGCGCATATCATCTGGTCCCGGAGAGTGACGGGATGGCAGGCTTTTCTCGCCCCCGAAACGTTCTCCATCCCATCTCGTACCGCTCCGTGCTACCGAGTTCGGTAGCAATTTCGGTAGCAAACGTTCGCCAGACGTTTCCAATCCGCGGCCTGCTCAGGTCCTCGGGACGCGGCGCACCGAGATCGCGGGACCGCCATCGTCATCCGGCCCCCCAAGGATCCGCCCGGTCCCGCGCGGCACTACACGGCGAGCCTTTCGACGCCAAGCGGCACAGTCAAGGTGGTCGCGGCCTCCGCAATCGGCGATACGGTGAAGCCCCGCGGAACAATCCCCGAATGACCAAGTTCGCCGTGACTTCGCGGTGCGGTTTCTCAACACCCTGTACGACCTCTTGCGGCGCGGCACGGTCGAGAAGATCGGATCGGGGCGCGGCGTGCGCTGGGAAGCTCGCCGAGCGGGAACCGCCGTTACCAGTCTGAAGAAACGGCGACCGGAGCTTAGCGCTCGGCCGCCGAATTCGCTATCCTGGTCGATGCCACTCAGTCCAGGGAGCGAATGTCCATGGCACAGCCCCCGCCGCAACTTCCGCCGTTACCGTGGGAGGCGGAAATCTGCGATGCCATTGCGAGACTTGTCGAGATCGAGTTCACTGTCGGCGGCACTCAGATCGTCATGCAGCCGCACATTCTCTTCGTGACGCTCTCGGGGAGTAGATCCCTGCGTGGAGTCCGGCCGGGAATTGGAATGACTGAGGTATCTGTAGCTCAAATCAAAAATATCACCATCACGAGTCGACCGTTCAATCCTGATCCCTCCTTTAATCCTAGAGATGCTCGCTACTACGATGTTCGCTGCATCATCTAGGCTTTCGAGATATTTCAGGAGGGCGCGCAAGTCATCCGTATTAGATTCTATGGCCTCTTTTGTCGGCAATAGCGTAAAAGCATTAAGCGCCGAATTTACATAATAGCGAATCTGATCGACGTTCGGAATGATGGTTATTTTGGTCATGACTCAACGCCTCGGCCATGTTATGCTTCACAAGCCGAGGTAAGGGCCGGGCGGCCAAAGGGGCGGGCAGGGATCGGACCCCGCGCCCGCCGCCTCGGGCTTCATATCACGCCGGCCTTGATCCTTGCCAGTACCCGCAGAAATCAACGCTCAGCCGCGCCGCCATCGCCAAAGTGACGAGCCGATCGACCTGGAAGCCGTTCGGCTCTTTCCGGTGATCCTCGCGCCACGCGGCTTCCTTGGTATGGGCCAGCGATGCGCGGGACGTGCCCCGATTCCCGCTTTAAGTTCGCAGAAACAGAGAACGCCTAACGCCGCTCTGTCCCGCTGACGACCATATCCACCCGTCGGCTGCCGCAGCCGGAGCACGCAAGCCGCTTGGACCAATCGGGATGGGCGTCTCGGCCCCGTATCGCTCGGCCATCTCAAAAGGGTCGGGCTCGACCTGACGGTCGCAGTCTCGACACCAGACGATCAACCGCACCCCGCCTTGGCGGCGCTGCCGAGCGTCATGGGCGCGGACCGCTGTACTTCATCGCCGGCGGTGCCTGATCCTCGGCCCGATGAAGCCCGCTACCCGCTGTCGCCGCGGTTGACGCCCCTGAAGGCGATCCTGGCGAAGCTCGAACCGCCGGAGCCGCGGCCCGAACCGTGTGCCGGAGGAGTTGGGCGAGGGCAGCCAACTCGTCATCGGTGAGGTCGAGCGTCATGATCGCGTGATATGGTGCTCCCGTGCTCCGTCGTCTCTGCGCCGAATTGCTCGACCGGATCGATTACGTGCTGACGCTGGCGCGGGTGACCGTCCTCGATTGGCTGGCGCCGATGCCCGAAACTCCGACCGATCGCGCCATCCGGGAGGAAGGCGAGCGCTTGCGCAAGGCGTTTCCCGAAATCGATTTCGACCATCCGAGGATGATCACGCGGCGCGATGATCTCCGATCTTGATATCTGGCCGGCTGGCCAACTGCTGATCGCACGGCCCATGCCGAGCACCGCTGCGCACTTCCGCGCCGATCAACCGGACGATCGCTGATCGATCCGGACTGTGCCGGAGAGACCGGTCTCCTCGACGATCTGGCGCAGCTCGGTTGAGAGAGCAGTTGCTTTGGTCTGATCGATCTCGATCTCAAGCCGGATAGTGGCGGTCACGGCGCCCGCGGCGCGCATTTTCGGGAGCAGCCGCGTGCCAATTCGGTTCCATTGCTCTGGCGGTATAGTCCCGCTGACGCTGATGAGTGCGGGGAGGTTTGAAACCGGCGTTTCGGCCGGTTCGCTCGGTCCCTGGGGAGCCTCGGGCACCACCGGTGGCGACGGCTCGGAGCCAGGTGTCGGCACGACCTCTGGCGTCTTGAGCTTGGTGGCGACGGCCGCGGCAAGCAGGTAGACATCGGCTTCGAACGCCACATCGGCCGAATCGATGTCCTCGCGAAACCAGACGCGCCGAAAGCCGGCGCCGGCGGGATCAAGGCCTGACGCAAGCCCGAATTCGCCCTTGGCGACAAACTCGACGATGCGCGTCTTCAGCACACGGTCGGGGTCGATGAGGCGGGTAAGTGTCCCGTTCATAAAGCTCTGCCGCAAGCTGGCGAGCGGCCAAGCGCGGCTGTCCTTGAACGCCGGTGGCCAATGCCGGTCGAGATAGCCGGCCCCGACCAACTTGTTCAGAAGGGCTTCGCCCTTGAGCGCAGCGATAACGCGCCCGCAAAGGGTTTGGCTAGCACTCGCGTGGCCCGCCCCGAGGTCGATGACCTTCAGCCTGTTCGGCGCCGTCGGCTCGAAGAGGACGACGAAGCGGTACGCGCTCCAAACCTCGTCCTTGGCTACGGCCTCGGCCGCCTTCACCTCGAGTCTGAACTTCGGCGCGATCGGTACGGTTGTATTCGGTGCCGAGCACGCCTTCGGCGACCTCCCTTGCGACCCGGAGCCACGCAAGCCACAGCTCGACCGCTTCGCGCAACTCGCGACCCGGCTTTTTTACGCACCAGATCAGGGATGCCGGATAGAGGCGCAGCGAGCGCCCACGCTCGCGCGTCCATCGCCCGATCCGCTCGGCGATAGCGTCGCCCTCTCGCCACCCGGTATCGGGATCGAGCGGAACGAGAACCAGACCGGGCGCATCGCGGATAGCGTCTCGATCTTCCCGCAGTGGGACCACCGGGATGCTGGCGCCACGTTCGAACTCCGCCTCGACGAGCCTCTTGAGGGCCGGCAGCACATCGGTTTCTTCATCGAGCGAGGCACGCCGGTCGTTGACGACCTTCCGCAAGGTCGCCTGATGGTGAATGAGAAAGCCGTCGGTCCCGATATTGCGAATGAAGAAGCTCGCCGCTTCCAACTTGTTGGCGGCGGTGTCGATCGAGGCCGTGTCGACCTCCGGCGGTTCGCCGAGCGCGAAGCGCAACTCGGGCAGGTGTGCGACCTTGTCGATCTGGCCGCCCGACGATTCGAACAGGATCGCGGTTCCGACCCGGCGGTGGATATCGCGCAGCGCGCCCTTAATGTCGGCGTCCAACGCGCCGGCATGGCACGGCTCGCCGGCGATGTCGGCGAGGATCGCGGTGTCGAGCCGGGTTTCGCCGAGCTGGCCGAGAACGACGGCGCGAAATTCCGGGCTCTGCAACGGCGCCGATCCCAAAGTGATCAAAGGCTCGCGCCGCGCTTTCTCGAACTGCTCGCGGGCCGCAAGGGAGATCCATTGCGCCAGCATCGCGAGCGTACCGCGGGTTTGTTGGAACTGCTGAAGCGCCCGCCATTTCCGCTGAAACACCGAGAGGGTGGCCGGGTGGAACGGGTAGCTCGCCTCGAACCGACCGCGTAGAAAATCACGCGCGTTCGCCTCGGTGGCGGCGGAGTCGACCGCCGTCCACTCCGGCGGCAGCTGATGCCGGCGCTCGAAGCACCAATCGGCATATTCCCTCGCGACCCTCCTGCGCAGCCGCTCGTCGCCGATGTCTTCGAAGAGCCGCCGCCGCACGACCTCGGCGATCTCGGCTTCGTCGTTGGCGATCAGGTCGCGCGCGACCCGGCGCACCACCTTTGTGATGCGGTCGTGCCATTCCTGGTCGAATTCGGTCATCTCGACCTGACTGCGCGGAAGGCTGATGACCGCGGCGGCGCGGGGATTACCGGTCGCCGCGACAGTCAGGTTCTGCAAAAAGGCGAAAAGGCTGTCGGCCATGCCGCGATGGCGGTTGACGAAGTTCAGAACTTCGTCGAGGAGCAGCAGCACCGGCGCATTGGCGGCGGCGAACACCCGGCCGATCGCCTCGGTGCCGGGGGGCGTTGTTTCAGCCGCCATGCCGAGGGCAGCCACGCCCGCATCGCCGGCCACCTGTCGCGCCAAATCGATCCATGGCGTTTCATGCCCCGGTTGCGGGTCCCAGGCGTTGCCGACGAAAACCCCGACGCGGGCGAACGGCGCCGCCGCCAATCCGGCAGCCTCGAGCAACTCCGGAACGCCCGGGAAATCGTTGGCGCGCGGCCCGGCATTGCCGAGATGATAGAGGGCCGTCAAGGTGTGGGTCTTGCCGCCGCCGAACTGCGTGATCAAGGTCAAGACCGGCGCAGTGTTGCTGGTCTCCCCCGAAAGGCGCCGCAGCACCATTCCGGCATGCTCTTTCAGCGCGCGGGTGAAACAGGTGCGCGAGAAGAACTGCTCGGGCTTTGTATAATCGTCAGGCGCCGTGCCGGCGACGACCTGTTCGAGGGCGATGGCGAATTCGTCGGGGCTGAACGATCGCCCCTCGCGGACCTCGCGCCGCGGCGTAACGTGCTTGTACCAAGGGTCCACGGTCAGTCCTCCCTTTTTCCAAGCCCGGCGTTACGATCGTTTTATTCTGGTAAAAAACCTTGCCGAGGACTGCTTGGGGACCAACAGATTGGCATATGCGGCGGGCAGATAATCCATCGTCTTTTCGTCGTATTCGTATAATCGATAACGCAGACCATCGGTCACGATCAGGTCGCAAGAGATCCCCATAGCCGCAGCGTACCCCTTGGCCTGCCCGAGCGCTCCTTCTATGCCGTCGCCGAGCCGCTTCCCCTCGACGATGAATTGGACGTTTTCAGCCACGCGGGGCAACGCCCGGAAGACGCAGACATCGATGCTGTGCCATTGAACAGCGATATGCTCCGGAGACCAACCCATCGCGCGCAGTAGCGGGATCGCGTAGTGAGCGATCATTTCGTCTTCGCTCGGGCGTTCGCCGAACCGCTCGATGTCCCAATAACTCCACCCAAGATCCGCTGCCAGAGCAACGATTCCCGCAATGGGTTCTGGGACCGAGGATAGGGGCGGCTCAGCGTCAGGCAACGCGGGAAGGGGTGCGACCTGCCAATCAGTCGGTGGTGATCGAATAAAACTTCGAGCATAGGAAATGCCCGCATCGTTATAGATGCGTGAAAATCGTCTCGGGTTAGCGCCGAAGACGGCGGTCTCGAATACGTAGGGCGCGGGTAGCCGGTACCACGCCACCCGCCTAGCGTGCTGCAAGTCCCAGCCGTTCACGTCATTGAATTGTGGCAGATAAATGTAATCGGATGTGATCAGCCCGACTGCGTGAACTGTAGACTGTCCGGAGCGCAACAAGATAATATCGCCGAGTGCAGGTTCTGTGGCGAAACGTCGGACGCCGCTTCCGCCAAAATCCTCATCGGGCAACGCGGAGTTCCACTCGCCCGCGTCAGCGGGTCCGATCAAGGCGACGCCGAATTTGATAAACTCATCGACGAAGAGACGATTTGACGGACCTCCTCCAACCTGCCAAACGCTTCGTTCGGTCTCACGCGACATCGAATGTCCTCCGGACCCCGTAGGGTCACCGTGGGACACCTAGCAGCATGGCGTCAAGGAGCCGCTTTTCTTCCGAGCCGTGAGGATATAAGGCCGTCAGCGCGTTGCCGAGGCGCAGAAATCCGGGCCGCGCTGCTGTTCGGCGGCGAGCAGCGCGCGCAGAGCATTCGATCGACCGCTCGCTTGCAGGAGCATTGCGGTGTGAACCCGATCGAGGGTCGTTGCCTCTCGCGGCCCCGTTGTCGTCGCAGCGGCGAATCGCCGGCGCCTTCCGCGCGGCTGCTCCACCGGCTCATGCGCCCCTGGAAAGAGTTCGAGTTGACGCGCAGTTGCGGGCGAGCGCTCGATGCGGTCTGCGAGTCCGGCGGCGCCATCGGCGCCGAAGAGCTGGCTGGCGCGCTCGGCCACCGGCAACAACCGGACCACGCCCTTCACAGTCGCGACGATCCGTCCCTCCCAATCCGGGAGATGAATGCCGAGCGGCTGCGCGAAGCGGCGGACGATGTCATAGATCAGCGTAAGTCCCTTCGCTTTTCGTCCGCTCCCGTCTTCTTCGTCTTCGGCGTCCTCGGCCTCCTCTTCATCCCCCTCGGCGGCGCTCTCGCCGACCCCGTTTGCGGCGGTCGAGCGAATGGTCCACAGAAACAGCGCGGTAAGGCGAGCGTCCTCTTCGAGCGCGCCGGCGCCGCCGTTGCGCGCCTGTGCCTCGGCGGTGCCGAGTACCTGGTGGAGGGCCTCCCGTCCGACGACCTCCCAGACCTTTTCGAGGTATTCGGGAAGTGGCACCTCCCGGCCCTCGGGGGTTTCGACGCGCGAATAGCGGCTGAAGATCTCCAATGCCGGCCCGATGCAGGCGAAGACGAGATCAGCGCCGTGCACCCCCTCACGCTCCAGACGCCCCATCCATTCGCCTACGCGCCTCGGCAGCTCTCGCAGAACATCCCCCCAATCGCCGGTGATTTCCTCGGTACGCGGCCGGCAGACGAGATGGACGCTCGTCGCTAGCGCAGCGCTGTCACGCGCTCGCAGGCGCGTCGTTGCCTCGGTGGCGATCGGCCACGAGCCGGTTACCACCCAGCCGCCTTTACTCAGACCAGAAAGCAGCGCCTCTCAGCCCTCGGTGGTTTTGTGAGCGAATACAACTGACCCGATCCCGTCCTCGCATGTAACGCGCCGGCCCTCAGCAAACGCGAGCGCCATCGCGTGCTCGAAGAAGCGCGGTCTTTGGGTCGGTTACCGACCGATTTCGTCCCGTCCTGCACTATCTCGGCCGCCTTCGGGGTCAATGGATTTTCAGCGTCAAATGGATCATGCAAAAGCGCGTTCAGCGGCAATGCACACTTCAGCCAGACGAAGAAGAAATCCGAAAGGTCAGCGTAGGATATAGCGTCATAGTAGGGAGGGTCAGTAAACCATATATGCGCAGCTTGGTCAGGGAGTGTGTGCTCGATAGCATTTGCTGAGGCCGAGCTGCCTGTATTGCAGATGGCGCCTACGCCTCTTACGG
>CAVYWO010000009.1:0-921266 GCA_963772295.1 uncultured Alphaproteobacteria bacterium | reverse complement strand
ACTTGGCATGCATCGCGCACTTTGCGCGTTGGACGAGCCGGTGCCGGTTGGACATCCATGGGATCGACGAAGACCTGGTCCGACGATTTCTCGACGACCACTTGCCGCACTGCAACTGTGCGCGGCCGGTCCAAAGGACGCACCACCATCTGCGTGCGGCGCTCGGACATCTGCTCGTCGTGCTGCGCACCAACTCCGTCATCGCTGAACACCTTCCCGGAATGACCCCGGTCGACAAGGAGTTGCGCCGCTTCGACGACCATATGAAGGATGTTCGTGGGCTCGCGCCGAAGACGCGCAGGATGGCTCTACATCCAGTGCGCCTCCTGCTGCTCAATCAATTTGGCGAACGGTCTGTCGTCTTCTCGGCGATCAAGCCAGACGACGTACGCAGGTTCATCGCAGCCTGCCAGGTACGGTACAGCACGCCGGCCAGCTCCGGTGCGCTGGCCTCGGCTTTGCGCGGCTATTTCCGCTTCCGCGCCACCTGTGGCGATCAGGTGCATGGCCTGATCGGCGTGGTGTCCTATCCGGCCAACTGGCAATTGGCGTCCCTGCCGAAGGCATTGAGCCCTGCCGAGGTCGAGCGCCTGCTGGGATCGCTTGGCCACGGCGGCCCATCGGGACGCCGTGCCGAGGCCATCGTGCGCTGCGCGCTGGACCTTGGCTTGCGGAGCAGTGAAGTCGCCAAGCTCGGCCTCGACGACATCGACTGGCGTGCCGGCACCGTCACGCTGCGAAGAACCAAGAGCCGACGTGAAGATGTTCTGCCTTTGCCGGAAGCGACTGGTCGCGCCATTGCAGACTACCTGAAGTTCGGACGTCCGAAGACGATCAACCGGTCGGTGTTCGTGCGTCACGTTGCACCACGCAACCAACCGATTGGCCCCGATCTCGTCCGCAAGGTGATCCGCCAAGCCTATGCCCGGGCCGGACTGCCGTACACCAGGGCCCACATTCTGCGCCACACCATGGCCAGCCGCTTGCTGGAAGGTGGGAGTTCGCTCAAGGAGGTGGCCGATGTCTTGCGGCACCGCTCGCTGAACACGACGCTGATCTACGCCAAACTCGACAGCAATAATCTTGCGGCAGTCGCGCTGCCTTGGCCGGGGTGCACAGCATGAACACGATCACGATGCAATCGCACGCCGAGAACTATCTGAGCGGGCGCCGCCAACTTGGATTTTCCTTGCGCAACGCAGATTACGCGATAAGGAGCTTTGCACGTTACATCGATGAACTTGGCGATCACGAGTCGCTGACCGTCGAGGTCATGGCCGACTGGGCCCGGTGTGACAAAGGTAACAGCAACAAGCCTGCGACTTGGGCGCGGCGCCTGTACAAGCTTCGCTCGTTTGCCCGATACCTGCAGCAGTTCGACCCGAACACCGAGGTGCCAGACGACACCATCTTTGGCAAAATCGGCCAACGACTCGCCCCGCACATATACAGCGACCAGGAGATCGTCGACCTGCTGGCGGCAGCGCGCCGCCTCGGCCCCGTGCGAGGCTTACGCGGGGCGACCTACGAGGCCCTGTTCGGCCTGATCGCGTCGACCGGTCTGCGGGTCTCCGAAGCGGTGCATCTGCAGGATGCCGATGTCGACCTGAAGTCGGGCATGATGACCATACGGCGGACCAAGTTCGCCAAATCGCGCCAAGTGCCCGTTCACCCGAGCACGACGGATGCCTTGAGGCGCTATCGCTCGCTCCGCAATCACCATGTCGAGATCACCAACGAATCGCCATTTTTCGTGAGCACGCGGGGCCGGCGCCGGGGATATGGACTGAGCCTGCGTCAGGTGCATCGGGTCTTTTTCGGCTTGCGCGATCAAATGGGGTGGCGCAACCGCGGCGTTCCAGATGGCCCGCGAATCCACCAGTTGAGGCACACATTCATCGTCCGTCGCGTGATGCTCTGGCATTCCCAAGGCGTGGACGTCGATCAGGCGATGCTGGCGCTGTCGACCTATGTGGGCCACGCGATGGTGACCAACACCTATTGGTACCTCACCGGCGTGCCCGAGTTGATGGCGGTGGCGGCGTCCAAATTCGAGCCGTTCATGCCGTCGCCGGAGGTGCCCCATGCGTGACGCTACCGCTCCGCCGCCACCTTCGTTCCCATCGCTGGTCCAGCAGTTCTTCACTGAATATCTGGTCACCCAGCGTGCTTTGAGCTCCCGCACCATCGCGTCTTACCGCAACTCCTGGATGCTGTTCCTGGACTTCGCGCACAACCGACTGGGCAAACTGCCCACGGCGCTGTGCCTGGCCGACATCGAACCCGACTTGGTGCTGGCGTTCCTCGATCACCTAGAGCAGCACCGGCAGAACTCGGTGCAGAGCCGCAACCTGAGGCTGGCGGCGCTGCGGGCGTTCCTCAAGTTCGCGGCGCGGCGCGACGTATCGTCGTTGCACGTCATCGAGCGAGCACTCGGCGTGCCGACAAAGCGCTTCGAGCGGCCGATCCTCGGCTTCCTGTCGCGCGAGGAGATGTTGACGGTGATCGGCCAGCCTGGCGACACCTGGACCTCTCAGCGCGACCATCTGCTGCTGGCCATGCTGTACAACACCGGAGCAAGGGTCTCGGAGATCATCGGCGTCCGGGTGGCAGATGTGGTTCTGGACGGTGCGCCTTGTGTTCACCTTCGCGGCAAGGGCCGCAAGCAACGCTCGACACCCCTGTGGAAGACCACAGTTCAGGAAATCCGGGCCTGGCTGCGGTGCAACCCAAAGCTGGGTGCGGATGCCGCCTTGCTGCCGAACCGCGACGGCCACGCGATGACACGCTCCAACGTCACGCAACGTCTGGACATCGCCGTCGCACGTGCCGCCGAGGTGGATACCAGTCTCGCCAAACGAAGCATCTCGCCCCACACGATCCGCCACTCGACAGCAATGCATCTGCTTCAGTCCGACGTGGCTTTCAGCGTGATCGCTCTCTGGCTCGGACACGAGAGTACGACCACGACGCACCGATACGTCGAGGCCAATCTGGAAATGAAAGATAAAGCATTGGCCAGACTTCAGGAACCCGACACGAAGATGCGCCGCTACCACCCGCCTGATGCATTGATGCAGTTTCTGCAGGCGCTGTAATTATGCAGAGTGCCAACGGCCCCAGTCCTCACCGGCACTGGGGCCGAGGCAAAAACTGTGCATAAGTGGGTTCTGTGCATTAGGGTCGTTATGGAAAGCTTTCCATAACGACCCACACCGGTCATTCCTCTCCTCAGCTGCGGCTGTCCCCGTCGGGTGGTGAGCTGCCGTTCCCAATTTTCTTGGCCTGTGATGCGCATACCTAAAAAGCGGACCTTTGCACAAACGACACCGCACCCCGTGGGGGCTCACTGACTGTCAATTACCCAGTCTAACCTTCAAGATTGGTTTTCCGACCGCCAGTAATCCCGCGCGCTGACCTTACCGGCTATTGCCTTGGACAAAGGCGGCTGGTTACTAGAAGGTGACTACTTGCCCTAGAGAGACTGGCTCCGCATGTTCATGCCAGAAGTTCACAAGACCGAGCGGAGCATGGCATGAGCGAAGTTTTGGAAGGTGCAGTTTGCGGCGTCGACGGGTGCACTCCCGCCGCATTGGATCACGTCGGGCCGGCGTCCGGGGCTAAAGCGACGCTAGCGATCGAGGTGATTTCCGATGCTATCTGCCCCTGGTGCTGGGTTGCCAAGCGGCGACTGGATAGCGCGATCGCGGCGCTCGCGCCGGAGGTCACGACAACCGTCACTTGGCGTCCTTTCGAGCTGAACCCCGAGATGCCCAAGGCCGGAGTGGACCGGCGCGCCTACCGCTCGGCCAAGTTCTGGTCTTGGCAGCACTCCCAGGCGCTGGACGCGCAGGTCGCCGCGGCAGGGCGGTCGGAGGGGCTCGTGTTCAACCATGACAAGATGGAGCGCACCCCGAACACCGTCGACGCCCATCGCCTGATCTGGCTGGCAGGTCAGCAAGGCAAGCAGGCCGTCATCGTCGAGGGGTTGTTCGCCGCCTACTTCAACGAAGGGCGTGACGTTGGCGATCCCGCCGTCCTGTCCGACGTTGGCGCCGCAGCCGGGCTGGACCGCGTCAGGATTCTGGCCATGCTCGCGACGGACGAAGGCCTGGCCGAGGTACGGTCAGAGCTGCAGCGCGCCATGAACCTTCATGTGTCGGGCGTTCCGACCGTGCTTGTCGACGGCATCCCCCTCTTCTCCGGCGCAATCCGCTCGGACCTAATGGAAGACGAGCTACGAAAGGCGGCCGGCCATGTTAGGAGCTGAAGGGCTGCTCAGGATCGCTGTCGCGGGCGGCTCCATCGGCGGGCTCTGCGCAGGGCTCGCGTTGCGCGGGGTAGGCTTCGATGTGCAGGTCTACGAGCGCGTCGCCGGCCCGATGGAGACGCGCGGCGCCGGCATCGTCGTGCAGGGCGAACTGATCGGCCTATTGCGGACTCACGGCGCGGGCGCGTTGCCCATGACGCACTGTACGGTGCGGCGCTTTCTCAGCCCCGAAGGCGGTGAAGGCAAGGTGCAACGCGCGCCCCAGGACTTCACCTCGTGGGAGGCGATCTATCGCACGCTCGCTACTGCCTTCCCCGCCGACCGCTACCATCGGGGCGCAACGCTCACGGACTTCGGCAACCGTGAGGGCGCGGTGCAGGCGCACATCGACGGGCACGGGGTGGTCGAGGCGGACGTGCTCGTCGCCGCTGATGGCGCGCAGTCACCCACCCGCCGGCGCTTCCTGCCGGACCTCAGCTCTACCTACGCCGGCTACGTCGCCTGGCGCGGGACGCTCGACGAGGCCGATGCTCCGCCCGATCTCGTGCGCTTCTTCGACGACGCGTTCACCTTCTCCGAGGCTCGCTCGGCCGGGCATATCCTGGTCTACTTCATCCCCGGCGACGGCGCCGACACCACTCCCGGGAAGCGCCGCCTGAATTGGGTCTGGTACGTGGGTGTCGGCGAGGCCGATTTACCCCGTGTCCTGGTCGATCGCGACGGGCGCCAGCACCACGCCTCCCTTCCGTTCGGCGGCACGCCGGACTCGGCCATCTCCGACCTCTGCGATCTCGCCCGGCGCGAAGTACACCCGATGCTGGCGGCCCTGGTTGCCGCAACGCCACAGCCGTTTCTGCAGACAATCGTCGACGTGGTCCCGACACGCACGGTGTTCGGCCGCGTGTGCCTTCTCGGCGACGCGGCGTTCGTCGTCCGGCCGCACACGGCCGGCGCGACCGCCAAGGCCGCTCAAGACGCGATGACCTTGGCGCGAGCGCTCAAGCGGGCGGGCCGGAACGTCGACGCCGGCCTGAGCAGCTTCGAAGAGATGCAGATCGAGTTCGGCCGGGAGCTGGTCGATTACGGCGTGGCGCTGGGGCGACGGTGGGCGGCCTGAACTCGACGTGTTCTGACGTGAGCGAGGAGAGACCGTATGGCTGACGAGATCCGGAACGGCGACCCCAAGGTGCGAGTTGTACCTGGAGGAAACGGCATGATCCCGAGCACGAGCAACCGTGGCTCCGGCGCCGCTCGGTTGTCCAGGACAGTCTGATGTCGGCTGACGCGCAGCCTGACGCTCTCGACGTCAGCTTCCCAACACGGCGCATCCTTGCGATCGTCGGAGACAAGTGGACCACCGTCGTCCTTTACTGCCTATCGATCCGGGAACACCGACGCTTCAACGAGCTGCAGAAGCAGATTCCGGATATTTCCAAGAAGATGTTGATCCAGACTCTGCGCAACCTCGAACGCGACGGGCTTCTGGAACGCACCGTCTATCAGCAGGTGCCACCGAAAACCGAATATCGGCTCACGGATAACGGTCACAAGCTGAGGGAGCCGATCGCTTGGCTTTGCGAATGGGGCATGAACAATCGCGAGTTCATCGATGGCATCATCAAGGCCCGAGCAGAGGCTGTTCTCACGGGCGATGCCCATAAGCCATGAGCCATGAGTAACCGTCCGCCGAAGCCCCTCGGATGCTTACCTCTGATCACCGAACCTGATCGTCCGCTCTCGATCGCGGCCGACTGATGTTCTCACCCGCAACGACTGGCTGCTTAGGGTCGACTGCGGTGGTTCGGCCGAGGCTAACCGTCTGCCCGGTACCGGTTGTGCAGTTTGACCGGCGATGTCGGGTTGCGGCCCTACCGAACCAGCTAGGCCGCAACCTCTTATTATCAGCAGCTTGTGGGGTGTCCCAAGCGTCCCCGTTGGCGGCTACCGGCACGGGCGTCGTCCGGAGGTGAGATCGCGCGGCCGGAACCTTTCTCCCGAGAAATAGATATCGGCATGGTATTCATGCGCTTGACGCGCACATTCACGGCAAACTCGCTTTACCGCTGTCATCAGGTTGAACCGATGAGCCGAACACCTCGTACACCGATCGGTCTTCTCGCCATCATGGGGATCGGAGTTCGCTCTGTGCGCGGCAAGCGCCCAGGCGAATGACAAGCTCCTCGAAGAGACGGTTGAATTCACCGGAACGGTGCTCTTCCTGCAGAGCCACGTCCCTGCGCTGGTGATCGGAGTTGTGCGCGACGGCAAGACTGCCGTTTTTGGCTTCGGCGAAACCTCAGATGGATCGAGCAAGCCGCCCGACCGACACACGATGCTTCGCGTCGGCTCGTTGACCAAAGCATTTACCGGACAGGTTCTTGCCAGCCTCGTGGCGGACGGGACGGTCAAATTTACCGACCGGCTGCAGGATCGCATCGGCTGGAACGTCACGATCCTCAGCCGCGACGGGCATCAGATAACATTGATAGATTTGGTGACACATTCGTCGGGCCTTCCGAGAGAGGTCGAGCGCAGACCGGGCCCACCCGATGACCCTTTCTCAACCCTCACGCCGGAAGCCTACCGTAAGGCACTGGCGTCCGATCCGTTGGTCTTCGCGCCGGGCACCGGTGCGATTTATTCCAATTTCGGATTTGACGTACTTTCGGCTGCACTGTCGCACGCCGCAGGCAAGCCGTATGACGCCCTGCTCAAGGAGCGCGTCCTCGGCGCGGTCGGCCTGAACGACACGGTGCTTGCGCTGCGTCCGGGCGATCACGCTCGTCTCCTCCAGGGTCACAATTTCGATGGGAAGCCGCTGCCCGACGTGAAGACGCCGCTGATCGCTGGGGGCGCCAGCGGAATTTATTCAACTCCTGAAGACATCCTACGCTGGTTGTCTTGGCACCTCGATCGTTTTGCGTCGAAAGCGGCGGAGGTTCGGCTCCTCGATCACACCGCGTATCTTCAGCGCGATGGCCTCAATCCGGTTTACGGCTTCGACGAATCCGGTCACATGGATGCTCTCGGTCCTGGTTGGGTCATCATGGAGCCGCACGGGGACCTGCCGCTAATATTGCAAAAGGCCGGCGGCCTACAGGGTATATTCTGCTACACGGCTTTCGCGCCGACGCGCAGGATTGGCGCCTTCGTCGCCATCAACAAATTCGACTTCGGTGCGGCCATGGCAATGGCAGGCGTCGTCAACCATCTGATCGGAGAACTCGCCCCGCGCTGAGCCGAATGCGGTGTGCTGGACCTCGATCTCGGTTTCGGTGCGGTGATTTCCGCAAGAGGTCCGGATTGCTGGAAGGCCCGAAATGGGTCGGAAGGCGAAGCTCGAACATGCGGCTTGAATGGCGGCCCTCCGAGAAAGGATCATCGCCACGGGCGAGGGTGTTGTCTCCGAGCGGCTCGATGTCGGCTACAGCGTGGGGGCCGGCGCGGGCTCTGGCTCAAGCCGATCGCGCCAATCGAGTACGGCCGTCTCGGCGGCTAGCTCGAAGATGGTGGCAGACCGACAATCAAACCCCTTCTCCATAGAGCGAACAGCACGTCCATTTCTCCATTGCAAGTTTTCTTGCCACCGCATCCCGGATTCGACGCGGATTTTTGAGTCCCGCACTACACCACGCAATCCTGCTCGGCGCTCATCTGCCGATACACCCGCCCCAGGCCTGCAGGGCGGCGCGCCGCTCGTCGAGATATTGAAAGCGGTTGTAGACGGCGGCGACGCCCTTGATGACGCCGCTTTGATGATTGAGCACCTTGTCGGCAACGTGCGGCGGGATGCCGAGCCGCGCCAGCCCGGTGGTGCAGGTGCGCCGAAGGTCGTGCAGCCGCCACGGCAGCTTGAGCGCCATCCGCTCATTGAGCTTGAGCTTCGCATGATCGAAGCTCGTCACCGCGGCATGGCCGCGCATGCTGAAGAGGAAATCCTTCCCTGCCGGCGCCTCGAACCGCGGCACTCCCTTGTCGATGATCGAGAAGGCGAGGTCCGACAATGCAACGTCGTGCGCCTTGCCGTTCTTCGTGCGCTTGGCGGGGATGCTCCAGGTCCGCTTATCGGGATCAAGCTCCTGCCAGCGCATGCCGCCGACCTCTGACTCCCGTTGTCCCGTCAGCAGCATCAACTGGCAGACCTTGCCCCATGGCCATCCCAAGGCTTCGCACGCGGCCCAAAACGAGACGATCTCGTCGTTGTCGAGGAACCGGTCGCGGCTCGGCACATTCTTGAGCGGTTTCTGAACTCCCGAACTCGGGTCGACCTCGATCAGGTCCTGGCCGACCGCCCGACCTATTCCAAATGGCACGCGCGGTGGTCGGATGGCGCCCTGGCACTAAGCCGCGTGACCGGATATGGACCGATAACGAGGTCCGCCTCGCCGCCTGAGAGAGGAAGAACTGACGGCCGCGGTTTTTGCCCGTCGTGAAACTGCCGCGCCTCATCGCCCGGCGCCGGTCGCGGCGAGTGCTGCACATTCTGCGGCGTCGTCGAGGGCCTCGTGGCGCCGCCGTCGCCGTGCAGCTCGAACCCGGCAACGATCCGGTTGGCCGCGATCTCGGCAACCTCCCCAACACGGGCAACCTGCCCGGCACCGGCAACCTCGCGAACACCGGCAAACCTGCCCCGTACCGGCAGCCTCCCCAACACGGGCGACCTGCCCTGGCGCGGCGACGATCCTTGAGCGCCCGACAGAAGCCCCCAGGGAAGCCTCAGGATGTGCGAAAGCCGTTGTGCGCCTGCCATGCCTTTCGCTCGCTGGCGGCGCCCCAGCGCCGATCTTTTCGGCGCCGGGTTCTCGACGCGGATGGCGCCCCTTCGAGGGCTCTCCAGAAAGCCTCAGGGAAGCCCCAGGACGCGCGAAGAGCGTCGGCGGCACCGCAGACCGTCCCGCCGGCCTTTCGCGCCTGTACGGCCCGCTAGCCCAGCCTAACCCTTGGCGCGTCGTAGGCTTTCAGCGGTGGCGGTAGTTCGTGCCGGGGTCCCGGCGGTTCGAGCTTCGCCAGGATCGCCCGGAGCGGTGCCAGCCGCGGCGAGAGCGGATAGCGGCTGTCCTCGATCGTGCGCCGGAGAAGCTCGGCGAGCGCGTGCTTCTCGTCATCGGAAAGGTCGAGCATCATGATCGCGTGATATGGTGCTTTCATGCTCCGCCGTCTCTGGACCGAATTGCTCGACTGGGCCGACTACATTTTCACGCTGGCGCGGCTGACTGTCCTCGATTGGCTGGCGCCGATGCCCGAAACTCCGACCGATCGCGCCATCCGGGAAGAAGGCGAGCGGCTACGCAAGGCGTTTCCAGAACTCGATTTCGACCATCCGAACCCGAAGGCGCCGCGGTGATCCCTGACCTTGATATCTGGCGGGCTGCCAATCTGCTGATCCGGAAGCACGGTGCCGACGCCGAGATTGAAGCTGCAAGTCGTGCCGATCTGATGCTCGATCGCGGCGACCGCGAGGGGCAGCTCCTGTGGGTGCGGATCAGGCGAGCGATCGAGGCGCTACAGGCGCCGCCCCATGGACAGCCGAACTGAGACTATCGGCCGCCAACCACCCGGCTGGGACGAATGCCGCATCAGTCGCGCTGCCTCGGCCGAAGAGGAGTCATCCCATGCGTTCTCCTATTGGACTTGTTCTCGCTTTGGCCCTGATCCCATGGGTCGCATTCGCCCAAGCCGGCCTGCCGCCAGGGGTGATCAGCCGCGACCAATACGTCCAGCGTGCTGCGGTGGCGGCGAGTTAACGCTTCGACGCGATCGACGCAAACCATACCGGCTATATCACCCGGGAGCAAATCCGCGCTTATGTGATGCAGCATCGCGGTGGCCTGGCCGGATGCGAGGGCCCGCCGCCGGCTCAGTCGCAATGACGCCATTCCTTCGGCGAGGAAGGAGCCGAGCATGCTCGATGCGATACCGATCACATAAATAGCGGAAAGACGAACAGCCCGGGCGCGGGTCAGGCCGCACTAGCCTGCCGGCAACAATCTCGACACCACACGATCAGCCGGACCTTCGCTGCCGCGGCGTTCCCGAGCGTCATCGGCGGCCCGCGATACGCGTTCATCCCCGTCGCCGACGCCGGCCGGCCGCAGAGGGCGCGTCGTGCGCTTTCAGTGGTGGTGGCAGCTCGTGACGGGGCTGCGGCGGATCGAGCTTCGCCAGGATCGCCCTGAGTGTCGCAAGGCGTGGCGAAAGCGGGTAGCGGTCATCATCGATCGTGCGCCGGAGAAGCCGCGCGAGGGCTGCCGTCTCGTTATCGGTAAGATCAAGCGTCATAATCACGTGATATGGGGATCGTTCGAAGGGCGGCCGATTGTCTCCTCCGCATTGTTGCGCTGCCCGCGCTCTTTCCCCTCGCGGCGCTTGCCGGTGCCCCGCCCTCGATGCCCGACCCGCAACTGACACCCGGTGCGGTCGCCGATACGGACCCGGCGGTCATCTGCGCGCCCGGATATTCCCGTTCGCACCGGGTGTGGCACGACAAGGCGGGCACGCTCGCCAAGTACGGCATCCCGCCTTCGGAAGCTGGCCAATACCAGGACGACGACAGGGTTCCGATATGCCTCGGCGGCGACAACGGCTCAGCGCTCAACCACTGGCCGGAGCCGTGGGATCAAGCGGAGCGGAAAGATGAGCTGGAGCGGCGCCTATGCCGCGCCGTCTGCGCAGGCGAAATCGCGCTACCGGCTGCGCAGGCGACGTTTCTCGGCGATTTGCGCAAGGCGTATCGTTGATCCGGGACGGGCATGATCTCCGAACCCGACATTTGGCGCGCCGCCAACCTGCTGATCCGGAAGCATGGCGCGAAGGCGGAGCTTGAAGCTGCGCGCCTGCAAGATCTGATGCTCGACCGGCGATGACGAGGGACGGCACCTGTGGCAGCGGATCAGGCGGGCGGTTGAGGTGGTGCGGGCGCCGCCGTCTGGCAAACCGAACTGACCCCGGCGGGTGGAGAGGTCCAAATGTCAGCTTTCCCAATGAACGGCCGCCCAGCCTTGGCGGCGGGAACCGCTCTTCATGCCCGTGAGCCGACCTTTGTCCGGGTTCCGAGGACAGTTTGGAAGTGGCCATTCGCGCGGCAAAGGAGCCACCGGTTCGGCCACTTTTACCCATCTGTGCCAGCGCAAATTGCCCGTGCGTCCGTGATGGTTGGCTGTACGTTTCTGCGCGCATTACCCGGAAGAAATCTTCCAACAGGCCGATCGCGATCCGCACCGGAAACCCGATCTAATTAACAGGGTGGATAGCCGTCATAGCCGCAATACGTCGGCGCGGTGTAATAGGGCGCCGGGTAGTAAGCGGTCGAAGCCGCCGCAGCGCCGACTGCGACACCGACCGCTGCGCCAGCGACGACCCCGGCGCCGCCGTAATAGGCGCCGCGGTAAGCACCACCGCCGTAATAGGCGCCGCGGTAAGCACCACCACCGTAAGCGCCTCCGCGATAGGCAGTGCCGCCTCCAGGGCCGCGATACGCGGCTCCGCCTCCGGGGCCGCGAGCAACACCGCCCCCTCCAGGACCGCGAACAGCGCCGGCCCCGCCACGCCAGGCGAACGCGTCCGGCACCACAGTGACCGCGAATAGGCTAAGGCAAGCCAAGGCTAGGAGGCGTTTCATCACTTATTCCCCCCCTTCTCAGGAGCCTCGGTCTTTTTCAACTCGACCTCCTTCGCCCCGGCCGGCGGCTTAAAGGCGAATTCCGCATCCGACGGATGGGCCGAGAAGTTCCAATCCGAAAACTCGGCGATAAAGCTCGGCTGCCCCGGCAACAAGCGGTAGGTCACAATCAACCGTCGCGGCACTGCCTGCTCGGTTTTGTCGAGCCAAACCTCCAGCTCGATACCGCCCGTCTGTGAGAAGAACAAATGACGATAGGGCTTGCCGTCGATCGTGACGGTGTCGACCTCTCTGCCGCTTGTCACACCCGACAAGAACGCCTTGCCGGGCTCAGTGTCGAGGAAATCGGCGAGCGGAAACTCGACCCCGAGGCGGTCCGATACCTCATCCAACGTCGCCTGAATGTTATTCGGCGCGGCAATCGTCGCGTACTTGTTCTGAGCAGCCCCGAAGACCGTGACCGTTTTGCCGTCGTAGAACAGGTCGTTCTCCCCATCGTCGCCGATGGCGTGAACGGCGAGCCGGTCCGGCCGGTGTACGATGACCTTCATGGCGTGAAAAATATGAAGCGGCTGTCCCTCGCTGTCCTGGTAGACCCGGATCGTACGTGCCTGGAATGAAAACTCATTCGCTGACAGCGTCTTACTCATTTGGGTGTATTGCCGCGGTGGCTTCTGCGCTGATTCCTGGCTGTGTGGGGCTGGCAGGTTCGGCAGCACGAGCTGCGGATAGCAAGCCGACTACCCCGCAGGCGAATACCCCGACGGCAGTTCTGATGTATCGCGATTTCATGATCCATCTCCAAGAAGCCGTAGGGACGGCGACAGTAGCCCAGTTTGATGCCGCCGAACAGACATGCCTTGATCTCTTGCCGCGGCGCCAGGACCGGGGGCGCCTCCTGTCGCCCGAATGCCGCTTGGGGTCGTCGACGTGAGCCGGTTAAAAGATGTCGACCAATGGCCGCAAACGGCGCATCTTCCCCGTTGCCGTGCGTTCCGGCGAGGGTCCCTTCACCATCCGATTTGCCGACCGTGGGTGGCTCATCCTCCCGACCATCCGCTGGCTTAATTAAGGCTCGAACCCGCAAGTCGACAGAGAGGCTCGTCGACTACGGCGGCGTTGATTTTGATCGCGTCGTCATACCGCCGCTGATGACTATCGAAGAGCTTTTCGAGCCGTCTGCTGCCGCCGGAGTAATAGCCGAAGACGAGATCCGGGAAGAGGTTGTCCCCATCCCGATTAAACGTGGCGCGGGTGAGCAACTTACCATCGGCGCATATCGTAGGCCTGCCGTTGCGGTTCGACAGGCGGACCGCGTGATTGCCGATCCGGTAGTCTATCTCGTACCGATAACGCGGCGCGTCACGGTTCATGTCGACGAAGCGGAAGACATCGGTGATTGCTTCGATCAGGTTCGACTTGCCGGTCCCGTTTTGGCCAATGACCACGGTCGTCAGGCGGTTTCGGTCGAAATCGGCCTCGACGCCGTTCAAGTTCTTGAACCCATCGATGAAGACGCGGTCGAGACGCATCAGGCGGCTTCCAGCCGCTCCCCGTCGCGGATGTGGCCGCTGTCCACTTCCCACTTGAGCTGCTTGTAGAACTCGGCGACCGCAAGTCTGCGCGCTTGAACAAATCTTCTACACTGCCCGAGCCTGCTATTTGCCGCAGGAGGTCGGCAAGGTAGGGTTTGTTCCTCACATCGTCGTCGTAGCGGCTCTTGGTCATAGCTGCTCTCTTGCGAGGTGCGCGAGGCACGACATCACTGCCGGGTTTACGCGCCCGTCTCCGGTTTGGCAGCTCGCTGCGTCCCGCGAATTCGTGCCAGCAACTCGGAAGCGGGTTCATCCCCCGGGTCTTGGGGCACGAGTTCCCCACGGAAGGCCTTCGCCAAGATCACTTGATCCAGCTTTGGCAGAAGACGGACCGCGTTACCGTGCTCACCGGCAACCGCATTAAGCCACACAGAAGCAGTATCGAGGCGTCGCACGATTTCGTCCTGCTCGATCATTGGGGGTAGCGTAAAGGTGACGGCGTTTAGATGTTCTTGGTTCACGTATGGTTGCCCCGTTCCGCCAGATCTTGTGTTCAAGTGTGATTCTTGCAGGACAAGGAACACAAAGTTAGGATTTAAACGATCATCAATAGAGGTCACGTATATAGCGTTATCCGTGATCCAAGCTGGCCCCTGGGTGAGATGAACATTGCCGCAGTGAGCACCAACGCGCCCAATGACAATTGTCGGTTGGCTATACAGGGCGTGGTCGTGGTGGCGATTGACCCCAATGCCTCCAAATACAGGAATCGGACCGTCCCTTTGATCTTTCTTCGGTAAAAATTTACCGCTTGCCCATTACGAATTCCCAGTCAGCGCTCGATTGCTCATTCCTCTGATCCCGCGTCAGCTCGCCGGAGAATGCGGCAGCGAGCAGGGCTCCTTTGTATTTGGCGACGAGGATCGGGATGCGGTCGAGTTCAACGCGTGCGCGGGCGGTGCGCACGAGTAAGTGATCGAGCTTAGCCACGATGCGCCGATGTTCAGGCAGCGGTGCGAGAGGAATTGCCCCGCCGGCAACGTCGCGGTCGGTAACCGCAGGATACATCGTGCCGTCTTGGGCCTCCATATCGAGCCTACGCGGGCCGCGCTACCCCAGATCGCTTCGTTGAGGTCCCGGAGCACGGTTTCGAGCCCGTTGCCGAAGTCGCGGTCGCCCTTAAGGGCACCAGCCGCGGCGACAGCGGATAGCGGTTTTCATCGATGGTGTGCCGGAGAAGCTGAGGAGAGGGCAACCGTCTCATCGTCGGTAAGGTCGAGCGTCACGTGGGGTGATATGGTGCTTCCATGCTCCGCCGTCTTTGCGCCGAATTGCTCGACCCGACCGACTACCTGCTGACGCTGACGCGGCTGACCGTCCTCGATTGGGTGGCACCGCTCCCCGAAACCCCGACCGATCGCGCCATCCGGGAAGAGGGCGAGCGAATACGCAAAGCGTTCCAGAAATCGATTTCAACCACCCGAAGCCGCTTCGGTGATCTCCGCCGCCAAAGATGGCGAACCGCGATGATCTCCGAACTTGACATCTGGCGCGCCGCCACTCTGCTGATCCGCAAGCATGGTGCCGACGCCGAGCTTGAGGCGGCAAAGCGCGCCGATCTGATGCTCGATCGCGGCGACCCTGATGGGCAACTGGTTTGGTTTCGGATCAGGCGGGCGATCGTCGAGTTGCTGGCCGTGCCCATGGGGAGGCCGAATTAGCATGCCCGACGAACGTATTGCCGCCCGGCCGATTTCATTTAGGGTCGTGCGCTCGAAAGATACGGGGGGAAAATTCGCCGCGAATGTCGAGAATCACTGCCCGTGAGATACAAGGGTGAACTCCGAGCAGCGGCGCACCCCGAGATCTACCGAGGCGATGCTGCCCTTGTGGACTGGGACCCGAGCATGACGAAGCTCCCCTACATGCCAACCGCCATTGTCTTCGACATGGACGGTCTGCTCTTCGACACTGAAACGCTCTACCAAGAGGCAGCCCTGGCAGCAGCAGCGGAGGGTGGGCACGATGCGACCTCGGGTATCTTCAACCGCACGATAGGTCTACCGTGGCCCCAAAGTCGGAGCCTACTCCTGGGCCATTTTGGCGACGCCTTCCCGGCGGATGAATTCGTGGCGGCATGGGTGCGGCACTTCGATCTAATTGCGTCAACGCGGCTATCGTTGAAGCCCGGCGCGATCGAATTGCTCGATACGTTGGACAACTTGCGGCTCCCTCGGGCCATCGCTACGTCCTCGGCTCACCATACCGTGCACCACCACGTGACAGTCCATAATCTGGTCGGGCGGTTCCACGAGATTGTCGGACATGGGGACTATACGGCTGGCAAACCTGCACCCGACCCTTTCCTGAAAGCTGCGGAGCGGCTAGGCGTCGAGCCTCGGCTATGTCTGGCCTTGGAGGATTCCCATAACGGGGTCCGCTCCGCGTCCTCCGCCGGCATGATGACCATAATGGTGCCGGACCTTCTCGAACCGACGGACGAAATTCGAAGCCTCTGCGCCTTTGTCGGCCGTGATCTGCACGAGGTCCGCCGCTTGATTTTGGCCGGTAATTCGGATCGTCAAGGATGAGCATCACTATCGAACGGGTAGTCGAGGCGACACCCGAAGTGCATGACCTGATCGGCGAACTGAACGACGTGCTCGGTGCAGCCTATGAGGCCCATCAGCGGCACGGCCTCGCCATCGCCCAACTGTTCGCACCGAACGTGCGCTACTTTCTCGTGCGATTGGACGGCCTCGCAGGTCGGCTGCGGCGGCGTCGCGTTGTTTGATGACTACGCCGAGGTCAAGCGCATGTATACGCGACCAGCGGCTCGCGGCCAGGGTATTGCGAAAGCTCTGCTGCTGACGATCGAGGACAAGGGCTGCCAGCAAATCAGCGTTGCGCCTTGAAACTGGTATCCATCAGAAAGAGGCGATCAGCCTGTACGAGAGCACCGGGTTTCGGCAGCGTGGTCCCTTCGGTCCCTATGCGATAATGCCGGCCCACAGGATCGAATTGAGCCTCTTCTACGAGAAGGCGCTCGATCAGGTTGAGACTGCCAAGCGAGAGTCCCGACTGTCGCACTCATGCTTGTGATCCGCGTTCGATCCGCAATGGGCGCGGTCGCTTTCATGGTGCTAATGGCGGCAGAGTTCCAGATCGTGTTTGCCGCGTTTCCCAAGGCGGAGCTATTATGATGTCTGCAGAATTTTCGGCCAGGGCTGCGGCATCAGGGCGGGGTGCATGAAAATCCCACAAACCGGCGGCTGTCAGTGCGGCAAGATCCGCTACGAGATCGCCGAAGCACCGCAGTTGGTCTACACGTGCCACTGCATCGATTGCCAACGCCTGACGAGCAGTGCGTTCAGCATCGGTGTCGTCGTTCCCGAGAAGGGGCTCCGCCTCAGCGGCATCGAGCCGCGTCAGCTACAACGGACTGCCGACAGCGGGCGCATCAGCATCCGAATGGTCTGCCCGGAGTGCGGCACGTGGGTTTGCGGCATGCCGAGGGATGGGGTGCACCGAGTGCGGGCCGGCACCCTGGATGATACGTCCTGGCTGCGGCCGACAAGGCACATCTGGACCCGCAGCAAGCAGCCCTGGATCGCGTTCGCCGAGGGCGATGAGGTCTTCGAGAAACAGCCTCCCGCATAGACTTTCGCGTTCTACCTCCCGGTCGAATTGCTCAGGGAATGCCGGTCCGGTCTTTGGGGCGGGCGGGCGGAACCCGACAAGGATGGTAACCGGACCGACGTTATGAATATGGAGATCCTAACCGCCGCCAAGGATTAGTCGGCTGGTGCTTTATCAGCGGGAACGGAGAACCAGACGCCCGATGAACCGCTATCCACTCTTGTCAGCCAAGAGATCGCGCCTCCGTGTCGAGAAATTTGTGATCGCAAAGATCGCGGCGAGCGCAATGGATTGATCTGACGGGCGTAAGCTCTGCCTTACGCTGCTTTTTGATCGCGGCCGACAACGGTCAATCGAGACCTCCCTGTTACCTCTGATGTACCATTCAAACAGTGGGCACAACAGGGCGTTGCAATTACAGCGAACGACTCCCCTGACATCAGGGTACCAGCAACGTCCGAGCGAACAAATAAATCGCGGCTAACTCAGCTAAACACTTTCTGCCGGCTCCAACTCGTCATATATGGATACGGAAATCTCCTTGGGATGTCGCCATGAACTCCATCGAAAGCGGTACGCAACTGACGGCGAAGATCGTCAGAAAATATGTTGGCCACCACAAGCTGGCAGTAAATCAACTGTCTGATCTCATCGCCAGTATACATCAGGCAATCGGGCAGTTGGGCCGCCCGGCCGCGCCGGAAGAGGTCCGGACTCCTGCGGTATCTGTGCGGCGATCTGTTCAGAATGACCTCGTGATCTGCTTGAATTGTGGCTACAGGGGAAAGACGCTACGTCGTCATATTCGGGTTCGGCACGGGTTGAGCCGAGACGAATACCGGAAGCAGTGGGGACTCAAGAGCAGTCATCCGCTCACGGCCCCAGCCTATTCGGAGCGGCGGGCGGCAATGGCGAAGGGATTAGGGCTCGGACGCAGGGCTCCGACCGAGACGGCTCCGCCAGAGACGCCAGGCCAGGCACCGGCTCCGGTCGAGGCCGAGGCTAAGCCCGCTCCGCGACGGGGAGCCCGTCGTGAGCCGAAATCTGCGGCTGTTGTGAGCAACCCGGTCGTCGAGGCTAAGCCGACGAGGACCCGCCGATCGCGTCGGGTTGCTCAGCCAGAGAAGAACGTTTCGCCGACCGTAGAACCGTAACCCCAGGTCGGTGCGGGTGCGGGCGAGGACGCTGAATTGGTGGCGAGAGGCGATCCTCGGGGGGCGCACGCGTGGTCGGAGACATTCGTGCTGATGGTGCGGAACCCAGGGGAACCGGACTATTCGAGCCGGGTTCTGCGACCCATACCCCTTCGACAAAGGAGAGCACGACGCGAGGCAACGGATTGGTTAGGGCCACATTTGAGGTACGCGCGGGGCTCCGGCCGCTCGTGCTGACTGACCAGCTTAGTGAAGCGCAGTTGGCCGCACGGGCAGTTGCAAGCGCCGGGGAGGCAGCGGAGATCGTCGACCGTGACACCGGCAAGTTGATCGAGCGATACCCGCCGCAGAAATCCAGACCAGAGTAGGCCGCGACGACTCCGATTTAGATCAGCGCGGACCGGGCGTGTCTCGCCTTACCCTCCTGATAAATCGGGACGGTCCGGCTAGGGACACAACGGGATACCCGAATGGTTTAGAGGGTCACGTCGGCATCGATCTGCCGCTGGGACTAGTCTGGTGCCAGCCGCCTGAGCCACTCTCCGAGCTTCGACCACCGCCGCCGCGTCTGCTTCCCTCTGACAGCAATCGCCAGCGCCTTGCGTTGCCCGACGAGCACTACCAAGCGCTTGCCGCGCGTCACGCCGGTATAGACCAGATTCCGTTGCAGCATGGGATAATGCTGGGTAGTCAGCGGGATGACCACCGCTGGATATTCCGAGCCCTGGCTCTTGTGGATCGTCGTCGCGTAAGCGAGCACCAGTTCGTCAAGCTCGCCGAAGCCGTAGGTAATTTTGCGGTTGTCGAACACGACTACGACTTCGCCTTCCGCTACATCGATACGTGAAACGATCCCTAGATCGCCGTTGTAGACCTCCTTATCGTAATTGTTCTCCACCTGCATAACCTTGTCGCCTGGGCAGAAGGTCCAGCCGAAACGCTCGATGCGGATCTCGCCCGGCGGGTTCAGCACCTTTTGCAGTTCGATATTGAGCGAACGAGCACCAAGGCCGCCCCTGTTCATAGGACAGAGCACCTGAATGTCGCGGATCGGATCGAGCCCGAAGCGCTTTGGGACGCGCTCCTGGACGATTGCCAGCAGCTTGCGCACGCTTTCATCGGCGTCGGCCGCGTCGACAAAGTAGAAGTCGGCACCCTCGACAGGGGCGAGATCGGGCGTCAAGCCCTGGTTGATGCGATGGGGGCGTTGGTGATGATTCGGCTCTCGGCAGCCTGGCGGAAAACCTCGGTCAAGCGAACCACCGGCAGGGCACCCGACGAGATGATGTCGGCCAGCACCTGCCCTGGTCCGACCGAGGGGAGTTGATCGACATCACCGACGAGAAGCAGCGCTGCCTGCTTCGGTAGGGCACGCAGCAGAGACCGCATAAGCGGCACGTCGACCATCGAGGTCTCATCGACGACGAGCAGATCACAATCGAGCGGTGCCTCCTCGGTACGCCGGAACTGGCCCGTCCGAGGGTCGGTCTCCAGCAAGCGATGGATCGTCTTCGCCTCGATCCCGGTACTGTCAGTCAGGCGTTTGGCGGCGCGGCCAGTCGGTGCACTGAGCGCGATCGATACGGTCTTCGCGAGCAGGATCTTGAGGATCGAGTTGACCAGCGTTGTTTTGCCGACACCTGGACCGCCGGTTATCACCAGCACTTTGGAACCGAGCGCGATACGGACGGCCTCGCTCTGGGTTTCAGCGAGCGCCAGCTTCGTTCGCTTCTCGACCCATGGGATCGCCTTGTCGGCATCGATCATCGGCCAAGGGGGCTTTCCTACGGCCAGCGCCTTTAGCCTCTCGGCAATCTCCCGTTCGGCTCGATATAGACCTGCGAGGAACACGCAGCGCCGGCTATCGAGATCGTCGGCGATGACCGTGCCGTCCTGAAGTTCGATCTTCAAGGCTGTTTCGACGAGTGCCCCTGGCACTTCGAGCAGCTTTTCGGTGAGGGGGACAAGTTCTTCGACGGGGAGACCGCAATGCCCCTCGTCCGTTGCTTCGGCGAGCGCAAAGGAGATGCCGGCACGCACCCGGATCGGCGCGGTCTTTTCGATGCCGAGCTTGGCCGCGATCTGATCGGCCGTGCGAAAACCGATGCCGCGGATGTCGCGGGCCAGGCGGTAGGGGTTCTCGGAGATGAGTTGAACGGCGTCGCGTCGCCGCCATAGGTCTTATAGATGCGCACGGCACGCGAGGTTCCGACGCCGTTGCTGTGCAGGAACAGCATGATCTCCCGGATCACCTTCTGCTCGGCCCAACCCGCAACGATCCGCTCCGCTCGTTTCGGTCCGATGCCAGTTACCTCGCGCAGTCGGTCCGGCTCTTGCGCGATGACGTCAAACACGGCTTCGCCGAAGGCACGCACGAGCTTTTTCGCATAAACCGGGCCAATGCCACGGATCATGCCTGAACCGAGATATTTCTCGATCCCCTCGACCGTCGTGGGCGGCATGGTCTTGAGGAACGAGGCTCTGAATTGCACGCCGTGCGTACGGTCGTTGACCCAGGCTCCGCTCGCCTGGACGAACTCGCCGGCCGAGATCATCGCGGCGTGACCAAGAAGGGTGATGAGGTCGCGTTGGCCGCGGGCCTTCACCTGGAGAACACAGAAACCGTTCTCCTCGTTGTGAAACGTGACGCGCTCGACGAGCCCGGCCAGGACCTCAGTTGGCACGCTCGCCCTCGGTGCTTGCGGCATCATGGTATGATGGCGCTTAAGATGCTGGGCAGCTACCGGGATCGAGCCGGCGCGTCAGGTGGCGTTCGGGACCGGCGCAGACCTCGAAGGCGCGGGAAAGACTGGGGGCGTTTTGTGGGAAGGCGGAACCGCTGGGATGGTAGCGAAGCGACGTGATACCTAATGGATCCTAAACCGCCGCCCAGAATTGCGCCGGGTGTGGTATTTTCCTGCCCGAAGATTAGGAGGACATCAAATGCCCTGCGAGCCGACCGCATCCGCCAATCAAGAACTCGATGCCGAGATCGTGGCCACAGATGTCAAGCGGAACCAAATCGGGTCCGGTTACCTCGAAAGTGGGTCGGTCGCGGCGGCGTAAAGTCACTCACATGCCCGAGGCCGGACTGGATAGCCTTCTCATATATGGCTTCACTGCAATGTCAGCCCATTTTTTGATATCGCTTGGCCAGACACTATTTCATAGATATCTCGGCCATGGCCGCCTCGGCGGAAGATTCTTCAAGAACCATATCCAATTTCACCACGACCATTATGCCGGAGATCACGCATGGTCAGCCTCACAGCAATGTTGGCGTCATTCTGTGGCCATTATTATATCGACAACCAATATCATGTTGCGGGATCATGGCTTAGCCGCTTTTCGTGGTTTCGGCAAAAGCAGCAACTCCATTTCATCCACCACCGCCATGGGGACTGCAATTTCGCGGTGATCGATTTCTTTTGGGACCGGCTCCTCGGCACCTATTGCGGCATCGAGACGACTAGGCAGCCCGCCGTCCCGACACGGTGAAAAGAGCATTTGGAGGATCGGCATATCGGGTCGAGCCTTCTCGCCTCGCTCTCGATACCGCGGCGCCCACGAGTTCTCGCCGCATCGCCTGGCGGTTGTTCTAAACCCGCCGAAGTGGTGCGTTCCTCGCCAGGAATGCTTCGGCCTACGGAACCAGGTGCCGAGGTCGCCTCGAAAATCCGGTTGCAAGGAGCTTCTCGCCTACCTCCTGGTGGTATGGGACCCGTCAACGGTCGACGCCCCCCTTTTATATGGCCCTCACCACGAAGCTGCACTTCTCGGGGGAGCCGCGCTCATGGGACCCGCGAGCCTCGCTTGGGCTACGAGAGATGGATCGTTCCATCGAATAGGGGACCCGTTTTCCATACGACTACCCCGGTTTTTCGACGAAATGACCTTCGAGCAATCGCTCCGAGCGGCGATCAAATCAGCATCACGAGTTTGCGCTGAGCTTCCGCGTCGGCCTCGATGTACCTCGCGGTCGTCCCGAGGCTCGCATGACCCGCAAGCGCCTGAATGTCTCGCAAACTGCCGCCGACCTCGCCAATTTTCCGTGCGGCGCGAGTGATGAAACTTCGCCTGCCGGAATGGCTTGAGCAGCCGACCCTCCCGAGATCGGCATATAGACGGTGGAACCAGACGACGACAGCCCCCGCCGACAGACCTCTGTCGCGCTCGCTATGGATGACCGGCATATCGGGTCGAGCCTTCTCGCCTCTCTGTCTGTGCAACGCCGTCAACGCAGCCTTGAGTTCTGGGTGGATGGGAATATGGCGACCGCCGGCATTGCCTTTTGAAGCTTCGGTTCTCCAGCGCGATGACCTCGCCGATTTCGCCTTCGGCATCGGTGACCATCGCCCAGGTGATCGACGCGACCTCCTTCGCCCGCAGACCAGCTTTGATTGATAGCAGAAATATGACCCGATCCCGGAACGGGTAGCGCCTGGTGTCGAGTTCCGCCAGGACGGCTCGAACTTGCTTGTCAGTGAGAATTTTCGCCTGCTTGCCGAGTGCCACCGGACCTTTTGATCGTTAGGCTCGATTATATTATCAGTTAAACTACAGATCAATCCAAAGCATCGTTAAGAGGCGCAGATCTCCTGGACTGATAAGAGAATAGGAATTCTCTTACAGCGGCGAGGCGAAGGGAGACTGAGCATCGTTGGGGCCACCATTGCGACAGACGACGACGGCAGAGGTGTGCCTTGATCACGGAAAAGCGGCGAGTTCTGGATTCGCGGAGGGCAGCCCGGCGGGTTCGGGTACCAACAGAGCCGGTCGTGCTCGAATTTCGTTGCAGTAGAACCTCCAGGGACGGAGGATCAGGATGAACAGCCCCGGAATCCGGGGAATGTCGGATCGAACACGGACGGGAGGCGCGGGAATGAAGATCGAAGGCGGCTGCCTTTGCGGAGCGGTGCGCTATAGCGGCGAGGCGGAGCCGGTCTTCGCTGGCGTGTGCCACTGCCGCGATTGCTAGAAGTTCACCGGCAGCGCGTTCGGCGCGATGGTCGGCGTGCCGAAGGAAGCGCTGACGATCGACGGCGCACTAAAAACCTTCACCAGCCTCGGCGGCAGCGGCAAGCCGATCTTGCGCCATTTCTGCCCCGAATGCGGCTCGTCGATTGCCGAGGAGACGGCGAACCTGTCAGGCCACGTGGTCGTCAATGTCGGCACGCTTGACGACCCGGCCCAGATGACGCCGACAGTAGAGATCTTCTGCGACGACGCTTTGTCATGGGTGCAGCTTGGCGGCAACATGCAACGTTTCGCCAAATTGCCAGGCTGAGACTAGGGTGGGGAGCCGGACCCGAGGGCGGCGAATCCGATCGACGGCCAGACCTGCACGGCTGCGTCCTCCCGATGCCGGAGGTAACAGATCGCGGATCTCAGTTCCGGCGGACATTGCCTGGCGCAACGGCTAGGCCGGCTTGGTGCCCACCGCACAGTGGTAGGGCGCAGCGATAAAGAATGTGCCGTCAGCCTCGGCCTGGACAACGGCAGACCGCCACTCGATGGCTTCCTCGCCGGTAAGAGTGGCGAGAATTCGCTGCTTGATAAAGGTGATCCGGGAGACCTCGGCAGGGCTCAGAACGGCAAACTGAGGAAAGCATGAGAGACGGGTCAGTCCCGCCGATCGAAAGCGTCGGTACAAGCTCGTGTCTGCGCACCCTGCGGCGGCGACACCACCGCTCAGCATGCCGGGCTGATCGGCCTTTGCCCGCACAGCAGCACTGAGCGGTGCGTTCACCCAGGAGGGCATATCGACAGCGCGAACAATGACGGCGACCCGTCCGCCGGGTTTCGTCACCCGCAGCAATTCGGCGAGCATCTGGTCGGCGTCGCCTTCCTCCATCACCGTGAATGAGAGCGCGACATCGACGCTGTTTTCGGGCAAGGGGATCGCCTCGGCGTGGCCTTCCCGAAAGGAGATCTCATTAGAGAATCCGGCCTGCTTGGCCAAAGACGCCGCTTCGCGGAGCAGGTAGGGATTGATGTCGACGTCGATGATGCGGTTGGCACCTTTTGTCCGCCGGGCGATCTCGCGCACGACGACGCCCGACCCGCCGCCGACTTCGAGGACGACTTCGCCCGGTCCTATGCCGACCACATCGAGGACGTTTCGCACCCATGACCAGGTAATTCGATCGGCCGCGCTCTTCGAGGGTGCCGACGATGCCGAGAAGGGGTCCGCCCAAGCTGATCGTGCAGTAGTGTTCACTGAGCCCGGGGATCAGTGGTTCCCACTGCGACGGTGCCAGTGAGAGCGGCATCAGAACAAGAGGCGGGCCGGCTCCGCGGATGCGATAGGTGATCCCCGCGGTCTCTCCTTCTCCTTCGGGCAAGCCGACTGCCGGGACCGGATGACGGCCCAAAAAGTCGAGCATCGCTGCCCCGACCTCCGACCCGCGATCGACATTCACATCCGACCAAGGCAGCCACTCGTAGCCGCGCAGGAAATGTGATGCCGCGCTCGGCAGATCCGTGAGCAGTTTGGTCGCACCCTGAGCAGACGCGCCCTGGTCTCCTGCCAGGACCAACAGGCGGGACGCCACGTCGGAAAGCTCAGCTGTATCGAGGATCGGCGGAGAAGGGAGGGTCAGGGAGGCAATCCGTTCGGGATGATGGATCGCCAGACCGTGCCAGTCGGTGAGCGCCGGAGGTCCACCGGCTGCGATGTGGGCCTGCTCAACCCCAGAGTTTGAAACAGATCCAGCAAATTGGCCTCGACCCCACGGGCCGGTGTTGTGGTCATCTCCCCCCTCCCTCGTCGAGTGGCTCCCCGACTCCCCGGACTATGAGGCGGCGGTTCGGCAGAAGGCTATCTTGGTGGCCACAAGCACACCATCGAAATCCCGAACGGGGCTTTTGCGGGTCGTAGGGAGAGGCCGAGACCGGCACCGGCCTTCACGACGGGTGACTGATGATAACGACCAGCGCGTTCGCGATCTTGATCTCGGTCGCCTGCCTTCCTGGGAAGGCTCATGGCCTGGCCTCCTCGAAGTGACTCAACGCGCGCCTACGGCAAAGTTCGTAGCAATGCCGTGGTTGGCTTCGAAGCGGGCAACGTCCGAGTCGGCCTGAACCTGCGCATTTTTTGTCTGAGAGTCCGTTTGAGAACGTCTATTGGTGAGCGATGCGTCTGAGGAGGATACTTCCGAGGGCGACATGGATCATGGCCTGGGAGCAGTCGATGCGCTCCTCGTAGTCCCGCACGAGCCGGCGCCACCGGGTCATCCATCCGAAGGTGCGCTCGACGACCCAGCGGCGTGGAAGGACTTCGAAGCCCTGCGCGGTATCGGACCGTTTGATGATTTCGATGGTGAAGTCGAGGAAGGCGGCCTTGTCCATGAGCTTGGTGCGGTCGTAGGCGCTATCGGCGAACAGGTGCTTGAGCCAGGGCCAGCGCTTGCGCACGCTGTCGAGGATCATCTGCGCGCCGGCGCTGTCAGAGATGTCGGCGGTGGTGAGGTTGACCATCAGCAGACGACCGTCGGTGTCGACGGCGATATGTCGCTTGCGTCCGACGA
Source organism: uncultured Alphaproteobacteria bacterium (assembly GCA_963772295.1). Taxonomy (GTDB): domain Bacteria; phylum Pseudomonadota; class Alphaproteobacteria; order ATCC43930; family CGMCC-115725; genus AP-15. Next base: position 895,521 of record CAVYWO010000009.1, on the reverse strand, counting down.
TCTTCTTGCCAGCGTCATAACCTCTTGTTTTCGCTTCAGGAGCCTTGACCGATTGGCTGTCGATGACGCCGCCGGTCGGGCTCGCCTCGCGTCCGACCCGCTCAGGTCAAGCATCAGCGCCACGTCGTGGATGGTCTGGAACAGGAAGCGCCGCACGAACCGGCGAAACCACCAGTAGAGTTGGCCAAGGCGGAAAGTCCTTCGGCAACATCCGCCAGCCGCCGCCCGAGCGGGCCAGATAGCGGATCGCGTTCAAAACCTCGCGCAAATCCGTCCGGGCCGGCCGCCCGCTCTTGGCCGCGCCAGGCAGGAACGGCTCAATCCGCGCCCACTCCTCGTCGGTCAAATCCGTCGGGTAGCGCTTGGTCTTCTTCTCAATTTCGGCCATCCGGCCACGCGTCGCTGGGGTCCACATCCCAAGCTTGAATCACGCCGAACCTGCCGTTCAATGGGCTCTCCAACGGTCTCTAAGACCTTAGATTGGCGACACATGGACCAGGAACGGACGCATGCAACGAGAGATCATCCGGGTCGAGCCGATTGACAGCAATTTCGAGAAGTGGGGCGCGCCGGTGTCCACCTGCACCCGCGCCGGCAACATGGTGTTCGTCTCGGGCATGCCGCCCTTCGATCCTGAGACCGGCGAGATCCTCGTCCACGCCCCGTTCGAGCGCCAGGTTGAGCTGATCCTGGAGCAGGTGAAGAAGGCGCTGGAGGCCGCCGGGTCGGACCTCGACCATGTGCTGAAGTGCAATGTGCTGTGCATCTCGGCGGACCGGTTCAAGGCCTTCAACGAAGTCTACAAGCGCTACTTCCCGAAAAACCCCCCAGCCCGCATCTTCTTCTGCGTGCCTGAGTGGACCGGGCCCTTCGACGTCGAGGTCGATTGCGTGGCGGTCACGAAGGACTGACCTCGGCCGGCAGCAGCTCGCGGGAGCAGAGAGAATAGGGGTCAGAAGTCATTTACCGCGCCACATACATAGGCGTCAGGACTCTGGCGCGGTCCAACTTCCGCGAGTGGCGCTTGGTCTTCTTCTCAAATTCGGCCATCCGGCCACGCGTCGCTGGGGTCCACATCCCAAGCTTGAATCACGACCGAACCCGCCGTTGAATGGGTTCTCAAACGGTCTCTGATAAATTTGTTGAGCTAATCGGCTGGGCAGGGGTTGGTCGAATAGCGGCTTCTGCCCTTCGGATGCCGGATACATCTTGTTAGCCTATTGCGGGGTTGTCGTCGGCGTCGACACGTGCAGATCTTCCGAAGTAATCGGTACCCCGCCGGCAAAACGGCATTGCCGGCGAGATAGTCGTGAAATATCCGGCGGCCCGCCAATGATGACACTAAACGGAGCAAATCTGGGAAAAATTAGGTGGAGACCCTCGTCTCCGATTTCACGCCCTCAGTCACGGGCATTTTTGACAACGCCGCCCCCGGAGCGGGATGTCCCCACAACCGCGTCGTGATGTTGCTTCTGGATTTCAGGAAAAGGTCATGCGCTTTAGCGTAGGGATCGGCGCGGGTAAGGTGGTGGCGTCACCGCGATCCAAAATCACACTAGTGTTATGATGCGCAAATAACTATACACATGTCACGCTGCCTTCTTTCGCGTACGACGCACGGTGCAGCCGGGCTGAATCTCTTCCAGCCGCCGCCGACAGCGCTCGATCTTGGCGAGGATATCTTCGGCTTGCGCCCGCCAGATAAAGGGCTTGGGATCGCGATTTCAAGCCGCAATGAAGTCCTCGATCGCGGCCACCAAGTCCGGGACACTGGCAAAGCTGCCACGGCGCACGGCTTTGCCGGTCAGATCGCCGAACCAGCGTTCCACCAAATTCAGCCAGCTGGAGCTGGTCGGAATGAAGTGTACCGTGAAGCGCGGATGGCGCTTCAACCAGCGTTGGACCTGTGCGGTTTTGTGTGTGCCGTAGTTGTCCAACACCAGATGCAAATCCAACTCCGGCGCGTACTCGGCATCGATCTGGCGCAGAAAGCGCAAGAACTCCTGATGCCGATGGCGCGGAAAACACCGCCCGCTGACCGTTCCGGCCGCCACGTTCAGCGCGGCAAAAAGTGTCGTGGTGCCATGGCGCACATAGTCGTGCGTCCAGGTGCCGCAACGTCCCCGCTTCATCGGCAGCCCAGGCTGCGTGCGATCCAAGGCCTGGATCTGACTTTTTTCATCCACGCACAGCACCACCGCGTTCTGCGGCGGATGCAAGTACACGCCCACCACATCCAGCAGCTTCGGCACGAATTGCGGGTCGCGCGAGAGTTTGAACGTCTCCTGCCGGTGCGGCTGCAAGCCGTGCTCCTGCCAGATGCGGCACACCGTGCTCGCGTCCACGCCTTGGGCCCTGGCCATCGCCCGAGTGCTCCAGTGCGTCTGCCCAGGCGGTTTGCTGCTCAGCGTGGCCTTCACAATGCGTTCGGCCAGGCCCGGCTGGGGTTTGCGTCCGCGTCCTTCGGCCACCGCCCACAAGCTCTGCGCCCCCGCGGCGACGAAGCGCTCCCGCCACAGCCGACAGGTGTGCCGATTCAATCCAAGCTCCTGCGCAATTGCCACGTCGGCGTATCCCTCATGCGCCAGCAAAACAATCCGGCAGCGCTTCACCACCTGCTGCGGCGTGCCATGCGCCCGAACCCATCCTTGCAGCAGTTCCTGCTGTTCGGCTCTCAGCTCCAGAGTGGCTACCCGATTCCTGCTCACCCGCTGAGTAGGCCACAAGGCGAGCCAAATGTCTAGTTATTTCGGCAGCAGTACACTAGGTGCTGCGGTCAGTGGCGTGTAGCCGGCCTCTCGATCTGAACCTCGAATTTCACGAAGCGATCGAACAGCGGCGTCTTCCGGAAGAGATGCCGCTCGACCGGCCCGGCTCCTGGTTCGCTGCGATGTTCGAGCAGCCCGAACCACATCAGCGGTCGCAGAATGCGGGCCTCCATGAGGCTGGACCCAAGATCCCACGCCGCCTCCAGAACCCCGATGACCGGAACCGTGCAGAGACGCGTGAGGGTTTCTCGGTCCAACCAATCGTTCGCCGACGCAGACAGCGCCCAAAGAACAATACCCACATCGCTCTGGGGCCAAGAGTTGAGCGGACGTCGGTCGAAATAAGCAAGGTTGATGTGCCAGAACGCGATGTGGAAGAGAACCGCCTGCAAGGCTCCGTATTGTTCTGGAACCAGCAGGCTCTTCCCCAAACGGGTCGCCACCAGCTTTCCAAGTTGCATTCGCAGCAACTTTGTTTCCTGCACCAGCACGCGAACAAAATGCAGAGGTAGAAAGTCAGGCTCGTTGATTACTTTATTGAAGCCAAACAATTCCTCCTTGTCGTAGTCGGGCCATTCAATGGTCCGGCACATCTCCGCGACCATGGCACGGGACAGGTTGCCTGTCGCGGTCAGCTTAAGCCCGTCCGTGTCGGCCGCTCGTCGGAGCAGTAGCACGGCATCGCGCGCAATCGCAGATCCCGAGAGGTCTGTCGATGTCAGGTTCGGTTCGAGCCGGATTGCCCGATTGCTGGCTGAAGGTTCATCACGAAGGCCGTTGTAGCTGTCGTATTCGAGGACCGTCCAGACCGGCTCGACACCGTTCAGCCAACGGAGAACATCGGGGTTCGTTAGAAATCCGGGTGCAACCACGGTCTACCCAATCCACCCAATCGCGGCGTCCAACACGGGAAGCCCGACCAGGTGCGCATTCTCGACTGGTCTTGAGCGCACCGCACCAAATTCAGAGTCAAAAGTCGGCGTGGCCGTCGTCCGTCGTGGGTTGTTCGCGGTCTATCCCGTCCCCGTTCGGTCCGGTCTCGGAAGTGTGTGCTGCGACATCGGCCGACGTGATCGGGCGTGGTGCTGGCTGCGAATCACGGTCGCGGCTGGCGTTGCTGATCCGAAAATAGTGCTCGGCGTGTTGGTAGAGATTTTCGGCGGCAATCCGGTCCCCGGTGGTCGCCGCTTCCCGTGCCAGGGCGACATACCGTTCGAAGATTTGCTGGGCGGTGCCACGGACCCTGACATCGGGGCCGTTGCTATCAAACGTCTGATTGGATTGCGGAAATCGTGGCTGCTGTCGGAAAGGCCGGTTTGGAGTGAAGCGGCCGCGAGACCGCTGATCTGGTCCTGTTCTCATGTCATCCATGATGTTGGGATCGGGCTCGCAGTTTCGCGAGGCCACCGACGTCGATTGTCTGCTCATTTGCCAGGCCCTGGCAACGACCTTCGAAATTCGTTGGTCGGGGAGCCGTGGAAGCAGTGCTCGGGAAGAAAAATTGCAGGAGGTCCATCGGTTCGTCCTCGCTTGACCTGCGTCAAATGAGGGCTAATTCCGGGGCGAGGTAAACCGTCGCCGGACTTCCGAGCACGAGGGCTGATCTCCATGGATGCATTGCTTCGAACGACGATCCTTGAGTTCCTCGATCAGCATCGGCTCATGTCAGTGGCGACCAATCGGCCAGATGGTTGGCCGCAGGTAACCAGAGTTGGCTACGCCAACGATGGGCTAACCCTCTACTTCCTCTGTGCCCCGCAGAGCCAAAAGGCCCAGAACCTTGCACGGGACGACCGGATCTCGTTGACGATCGACCATGACACGTCGGACCCGATGACGATCACCGGGCTCTCGATGGCAGCACATACGCAGGCCGTGGATGATCCCAGCGAGCTTGCGAAAGCGCAGGGCTTATTGCTCGTGAAATACCCTGAATATGCGGCGTTCCCGACGCCCTCGCCGGAGGAGATCCGTTTCTTCCGGGTGACGCCGACAGTGATCTCCGTCCTCGATTACACCAAGGGGTTCGGCCATTCCGATCTCGTCGTCGTCTAACCGGTCGTGAACCGACCATAGGAACGATCCGAGGATCGTGGATGCATACCGTCGAAGCAGGCGTGATCTATTTCCTGCCCGTCTTTGCTTTAGGGTGGGTTTTGGGACCGATCCGGGTACTCTGGGCAGTGCCACATTTCGGTCGCCTAACGCCCCTGCTCTTCGAAGCCGTCATTATGCTGATCGCGATGTTCATCTCGGCCCGGTGGGTCATCCGGCGGTTCGATGTGGGTCGGTCGCTCCCGGCGACGATCGGGATGGGGCTAGTGGCGGTCGCGATATTGCTGCCCGCCGAAATCGCGGGTGCCCTGTGGGTGCGAGGTTTGTCGCCACGAGGGTATCTGGCGAGCTTTGCGACCACGCCCGGCGTCATCTCACTGCTCATGTTTGTGCTGTTTGGCGCGATGCCGACTTTCGTCACGCTACTGACAGGTCGGCGTGTCGGGGCAATCTCCTGAGCCTCTGCGCCGCTCATCGCCAAGGGCCAGTGCTGCGGCGTCTCGACTCCCCGGAAGATTACCTGCTGGATGCACGGTTCGGATTGACCGCGATCGAGAGGGGACCCATCGAGCCTCCCCTGACCAAGCGGGGCCGCGCGGGCCGGATAAACCTCCGGTCGTATGGAACGATCTAAGCCGCGTAGGCTTCCGTGATCACCGATAAGGAGCAATGCCAACGACCAAGGCGGCCGATTGAATAGCATCGCCTATGCCAGCTGACAAGGGAACGGACCAGAGCGGGGATGCAGGCCGCGCGGCGACGCGGCAGGCGTCTCGGACGCCCGCATCGATCACCCCGGAGAAGCTCGACCTGGCGCGGCGGCTGATTGAGGAAGGCAGGGGCCGCGCGGTCGCCGCCCGGATGATTGGCGTCGATCCCGCCACGCTGCGGCGGGCGCTGAATGGCCTCGACGATCCCGGAGGCAGTTCGGCAAGGGAAAAATTTCAGGCCACTGTACGGGAAAAGAACGGGCCTAGCGGTCGTTGGGATTCAGGTGGGTTGCGCGGGTGCTCGCCGCACAGGCAAATCCTCGACCCTCCTTGTCACGAAAGGGGACCGATGCGCGTCGTCCTCGCCCTGATCGCCCTTTTGGTCACGTCCGGACCCGTCCTCGCCGATAACCCGTATGCCGCGGCTGGCATCTCTGATCCGGCGCACGTCACGCAATTTCTCGCCCGGCTGAAGCAGGCCGTGGCCGCCGACGATCACGCGGCCGTAGCGGCAATGGTCAACTATCCGTTGACGGTCTATTCATCAGGAGGGCGGTCCATGACCTACCGCAACGCCGCCGCCCTGAGCGCTAATTATGCGCGGGTCTTCACGCCTGAGGTCAAGGCCGCCGTCGCTGCCGCCAAGGCCGACAATCTGTTCGCCCGCGACCAAGGCGTCATGATCGGCAACGGCGAAATCTGGATGAATGAGCTTCGCGGATCGATGAAAATCATCACCGTCAACCACACGCGGTAGCGGCGCTGTTCGGCGCAGTCATTTCGACGCTGCGGCGGGGTGTCGGGGGTGCCTCCCGACCGGGCGTTTCCGTCCCACGGAAACATTGTTCGCTACCGCTGAAGCCTGTCCGCGCGCAAACGAAGTTTGCATAAGCGCGCCCTTCGGGATTCCGGCCACATCCCCGGATCAGTCCCGCCCGAAACCGCGCTGCGGCTCGACACCCTCAAGGTCGGACAGGTCAAGATCGCAGATCGAGCGCAAGGCGTCCGCCGTCGCGCTGCCCTGAAGGTTCTTGGGCAGGGTGTCGAGCCAGTCCCGATATTCGGCCTGCAACGTCACCAGCTCGGCCACGGCGTCACGCCATCGCTACGGTCGGCTGCGACGGTCGCCCGGTCGCCGGCAGCGGATTTTTCGGGCTGCCGTCCGCGTGGGCCTGCCGGAAGCCGGCTTGCCGCTCCGCTCCTGTAATTGCCCTGTCGCCCTGTGGCTTCGGTCCCCGGCTCATGGTCCTATCCTTACCCGTCACGTAACGGGTTTTTGCGGTCCGGCGCGGAGAAGTGGGAGGCAAGGCGACACGCTCGTGTGGAGCCACGGGAGGGCCAGGATCAGATCGCAGGTTAGGATACGGAGGCGGAAACGAAGTCGCGGATGTCGATGCCGAGTGCCGAGGCCAGCGAGAGCGAATTACGCGAGTGTTTGACCACGATTGTGCGGGCGACGCGGCCGCTGATGAAAGTCGCTTCCGAAACGCCAGCAACCAGCAACATGTTCGCGCGCGTACCACTCTACCGATTTGAGCGACGCCAATGGAACATGAGATCGACCCCGATCTATTGAACCAGATCGGCCTGGAATTGCGCTTGAGCCGGCTCAACGGCAGTTCAATGAAACAATTGGCCGAGTTGATGTGGTCGCGCTTTGGCATCGGCTGTACCGTCAGCACCGTCTGGGAACTATTGACCATCTCGACCCCGCCGGGTCGTGTGAACTATGCCGGATCGCGCGACCCCGGCCGCGGCATTGCCCGACCACGTAACCCTGCAAGGGCGATCGGTGGCATGCTTTCTCCCGTACCAGCGGGCGGCGATCGCTAGAACCCTCTCATTGGCGCGCTTACCGACCGCTTTTCCTTATTCGGCAGAGTTCCTTCAGAAAATATCCAGTGATCATAGTAACGTGCTAGTGTGAACGCACTACTTAGTTAGGGCGGTGGTCAATTGAGCCTCATTTGAGCCCGTCCGCAGCCCCTATTTGGCGACCGCGTATAATTATGGAGCAGGCCGCCAAACCAGCGGCGAGGCAGCACGATGGCTCAAAGTGGCGGCCGGCACCACCAGTCGATCCGCTATTGCTGCGGCGCATCGGCAAGGCGGATTTGTGGCTGGTCTGCGCCGGCTGGCAATTGACCGAGGTCGAGCGTATGGTGCTCGCCTCGCGGATCTGAACCCTCTATGAAGGAAACATGATCATGAAGCATATGCTCGCCGCGGCGCTGGGGCTTTTCGGTTTCCTCACGATCGCACCGCTGCCGGGTTCGGCAGATCAGCTGCTGCCGCAGCTTCTATCTGAAGCTCCGTCCAATCCAGTGACCAATATTGCCGGTGTCTATATGGCAAGCGCCTTCGCCAGCTGCCCTTCTCTTACCACCGGCAAGACTTGCACTGCGACCTTCCCTGCCGTGCCGAGCGGCAATTCCCTCGTCGTTTCCCATGTGTCATGTATCGTTGCCACGGTCGGATCTGCTATTCCCTTCGTAGTGCTGTTGATAGGAGAGCAGGAGACGTTCGTGGCCAACGGTCTCGGCGTCTTCTTTGATGGCACAGCCTATTACGAGGCGACCTTCGGGGTCCTGAGCGTGTCCGCCGCCGGTCACAAACCTTTGGTAGACGTGACCCCGCTCGCATCTTCAGCGAACATGACCATAGAATGCACGATCGCCGGCAAGCTGCAAAAAAGCACTTAAGCACTGCCCCACGGATCGGGGATCGGCGGCGGGTCGACCGCTTGTATGCTCTCGGCGACGGCGTGGATGAAGCCGCGGCCATATCCCGAATAGTCCTCCAGCAATTGACCACATAGGTCGAGCCGTGCCACGAGCGACGGAACCGTCTATGTGCCGCTGCCCGACGGGATCGAGATCTGGGCGCCTCTGATCATTCTGCCGCTGCCCGAGGATCTCGATCCCGAGCGGGCGTTGTCATCGCTGATCGAGGTCTTGAAGCTCGCGGCCGAACACGCCGCGGATGGCGGTTTCTTCGAACATGCCGAGCGCGGGGTATCTATAGCTTGCAGGGCATACAGTCTACGGTGTCGTCATGAGCCAAACGATTGACTGGGGAATGATAGCCGCCATATTGCCATATTAGGCGCAATGACGCTGGCATTGATAATTTATGATATCTTCAGACCCGAACGACGGAGACGCAAATTGCATACTCCTGGGGTCTCTTATTTTGTTGAGCCCGCAGCTTGGGCAGCTGTATTTCGTCTTGCTCGCGGCCTTCTTCCAGCGATCCGCGTCCGCAATTCGACGTAGCGTACGGCAAAACCGGATTTGACAAGCTCGGCACAAGCGCGGTCGAAAGCCCCGCCGCCCGTGATGTAGTGGGTCACCTTCTGGCCGGTTTCACTGCCGCCCGGCAGGCCGGTGGCGCTCGCCATCAGGCCGATAGCCCTCATCATTCCGGCCCATTCCCGGTTGTGATAGCCGCTGCGGCTCGGCTTGCCGAAATGATGCTGCTCAAGGTGGCACATTTCATGGACAAGCGTTGAAAGGCTTTCCTCGGTCGTGCGGCTTTTGAAATGCGCCGGGTTCAACGCGATCTCGTCCATTACCTCGCTGCCGTCCTTGGTGCCGAACCGCTGGCCCGAAAAATAGCCGTAAGCTCCCCGCTTCCGCTGCATGGTGATCAAACAAGGAGAGCGGGCGACCGCTCTCGCGCACTGGCGGCCGTCTTGGAGCCTCGGCGCCGACCATGGTCGGTGACCCCGGATCTGATCGGCATGCCGGAAACCGAGATATGGTCATTGGTGCGCTGTCGCACTTTCCCCATGCTGGGTATGATCTGCTCGAAGAGCTTCACCGAACTCCACCACAGTCTAGAGATCCGCCAAATTTATATGATCTCGACCGATTGCTTTCATCGTAGCCAGAAAGAAAGTCGCGGCGAATGTGCCGCGGCTCAGCTTGCTCGCGATCGAGGCTTCCGTTTCCTCTAGGCCATGCTGTTTGAGCCGTTCCGCCAGCTCGGCATAGCCGACCTCTGCCCGCTTAATCTCGGCTCGCAGGAACCGGCGTGCTCGATGTGCCCATTCCCGCTTTCCTGCGACCATGCCCCTTCTCCCAAAATCGGCGCATGTCGAGCGCCGCGATACTTGCGCGCCGGGCAGGTCGGTGTCGCTGGTGGCACGCCGGCACGGGATTGCGCCGAACGCGATCCGCTCCGGTGCCTGAAGTTGGGCGAGGGCGGCGCCCGCCGCCCTCGCTTGACCAACTTCTTCAGACTGTCGCGCAAGACCTCAATCGAACCCGAAAGCTGTCGGAATTCCGACGCTGTTGTTGAACGGCTGGGTTATATATTCCCGTTCGATTGTGGGGGGCGGGGTACCCTCGGCTGTGATGACGAGACCCAGCAGAGTGGCCGGCCCGCTGCTGTCGGGGATTCCGGAGATTTGCACCTTCACCGCCTGCCCGGAAGCAAAGCTTCCCTCGATGGTGCCCTGCGCCGTCTGGGTCAGGCTCGCGTTGAGCTTCGTAATTGGGACTGCTCCCCAGCACACGAAATTAAAGCTGGTGGACGTCGGGACCTCTTTCGCGTTGTAGAAGGTTAGCGGCACGAAAGTTGGGTTGTTCGGGAAGTTCGACTGCACGTCGACGGTCAGAAAAACCAGAGAAGTGCGGGGGTCCACCGTTCCGACCTTGTCGACCGTGTTGGTGAATTTGACATCTCCTGTCAGCTGTCCGGTTAGCATCGTGTAATGGGGCGCAACGCCGTCGAAGATCAGCGTTGGTTCCCCGGTGTTTAGATCAACGCCGGTCGTGATCAGGTTGCCCGTGTGTGCGGGATCGGTATCGGCTGCCTGGACCGGGATCCCGTCATATGCCGATTCGGCAGTGCTGCTGTTGCGGACCACCGCATCGCCGAATAGACCGTCGAACTTGATCGGCTGATCCGAAGTGTTGACCACCCAAGCAATTAGATAGCCATGGTTGCACGGCGGCGCAGGGATGTTGCCTACGCTGGACTGACCGTTCGGGTTCACGGTGATTTTGCCGTTCACTGTCGTGAAGAGGACGAAGTCGCTCTCCTTGCAGACGAAGCTCGTGCTCGGGTTTTCCGACCCGGGGCAAACCCAATGAGCTTCCAGCTTGACGGGTTCACCCTCGGGACAGGTGACCCCAACGGGGCACGTAACGCCGATGTGAATCTCGGTCTTGGGCTGGACCGCACTATCGGGGGTTACTGTACCGGTCGTGAAATAGGGAAAGATGATCACGCTTCCCGGTTCCTGCGAGTTGCTCAGCGCGTTTGCCGCGGTGGCAGTTGCCAGGCTCAGCCCGGGTCCCAACAGCATGGCGACGCAGGCGTATTTGAAGCTGCGTATGAACGTATGCATCCATTCCTCCAAGAGATTCTCTAACAGACAACAGTCTGTTACAGTTGATGCCCTACCTTCAGCGCGCCTCAAATGTGCTGCAGGTGAAACTTTGAGGCCAAACACCCTAATCGCACCTGCGCTCGACCCCATACTTGACACGCTGATGACATAAGTTTGTCGTTTTTGGCAAACCGTGGCAAGAAAAAAGATGAGGAATATTTGGTTGAGACACATTTAACAAAGTACTAAGATGGAATAAAATAAATATTAACGGCGATCAATTAAGCAGCGTGTATTGGATATCCATGCGAGCGGGCGCGACACGCGAGCGCAGAACACTCATTCGATGACGATGCCGAGGCGTTTCCGTTGACGCCGCGATCTGCTGCGCATTGTCGGACGGTTGCGGCGCGTGCCAGGGCGCTTCAAGCCATGACCACGACACCAAGGCTCAAGCGAAATCTCGGCGAGATGATTGCTCGGTATGGAGGGCAAGCCGTCGATTTCGAGTGCAATGCACCTCAATGAGGCCAGCGGCGCAGTCGACCTCGTATCTAGGGTTCGGTCATATGACGGGTTCGGTCATATGACGGGTTCGGTCATATGACCGCCTCGGGTTCGGTCATTGGCGGCGGCAAGGGCGCCGGCGAACCTCCGCCGGTATCATTTACCTCCAAACCTTTGGTCGGCGCGCGTCTGCGGCCGACCCTCTCTTTTTGGAGAGATCTCGGCCGAACCGCCGAGAAAGATCTCGGCCGACCGCCGAGGAATGGCCGCTCGAAGCGGGCGAAACTCCCTCATAAGGTGCATGATAACGGACAACGTCCCTATTTCGTCCAAAATACGTCTAAAACGAGATTCGCATTGTGGCGGGACGATTACGCTGGCAAGCGCAAAGGGTCGTAAAAGCGACCCACACCGCGAACTGCACAGGGGATTTGGAGGGAATGATGTCCTCAATAATTCGAGCCGTGAAACACGCATGGATCGCGCTACTGCTGGTGCCGAGTCTGACAGTTGCGCAAGCGGCGCCTCTGAACGACTCGCAAGAGCCCGGCAGCGTGATCGTATTTCCTTACTTCAAGGTCGGCACCGTAAGTGTCAGCAATCAAGCGTTGCCCGCCACCGAGATCCACATCGGCGTTACCTGCCCGACGGGGTTTACCTGCCCCGAGAGCCTGCCAATCAAGTTGGAGGCGCACTGGGTTTGTCCCGGATCGGAGAGACCGGTAGCGAGCTTTGTCTGCAAGGAGACGAATTTCGTCCTCTTCACGACCGTAAATGGCAAAATCACCGTAAACCCAAATGGGCAGTCCAGCATCGGCAACATCCCCGTGGCCCCTTGCCCGGAGGGCTATCTGGTGGCGTTTGTCGTGAACCTATTGGATCAACCGATCAAGTTCGACGGCCTGATCGGCGATGCGGTGGTGCGGCTGAGCCCGAGCGCCGAGTTGGCCTATGACGGCGTCCCGGTCCAGGCTGCCGATACCGTTGCCGCCGACACGGGCCACCTAATCACGCTGGGCAGTGATCCATTCACGGGGCAATCGACGCTCATCTTCGATGGCGTCATCGGCCATTATGCCGTGCTTACCGGGCAGCTGTCGGGAGACGTCAAGTTCGACAACACCACGGTCGCGCCTCTGTACAACAACACCTTTCTGGTCTTGCTCACCCTTGATGTGCAGTCGAGCTTTCCGAACAATCCGACGTTCGCGGAGTTCACCTTCTACAATGCAAAACAAGTGCCGACCTCCACTACAACCAATTTCGTCTGCTGGCAAAGGGTCGATATAACCAAGCTCAACGCCGGCCTGAACCAGAGGTCGCAGGGGACCGCGGAGGGCAGCTTCGTCAGCGGCCAGGCGATCAAGATCCCGCTATCGGGGATCAGCGACAGCTTTGGGCCGGCCACTTTGCTGGGCCTCGTCATCACGACCGAGGGTGCACAACCTCGCGCTGCGGATCGTGAGTACATAGCCGCCCCATTTAACAACAGCATCCCGGTTCCTACCGCGTTCGCGCTCGATAACGGCTCGCCACCGCCACCGCCACCTACCACCGGTCGTTGACCGACTTCCTGCGCGTTTAAGGACCGAGCGTCCGAGCGAAGTTCCAACGAGAGATTGGTCAGAAGGAGCGGCGCGCGCCGCTCCTTCTGGCTGAGCCGTAGCAAAACATGTCGTTCAGTGCCGGCGCCGCGCCGGGCGAGCCCCTCGGCCCCCCGGCGGCGCAGCCTATGCGCCATCGGCGGCCGGTTGCGCCATGCTGCGCGATAGGAGTTTTTTCATGGCGCACTCTCAAAAGGGCAGGTCGAAGCGACGAAGACGACGTTTTCGGTTTCGAGCGTCATCCGGGCCTCTTGATCACGAACAGGCCCATGCATTTCTTGCGGACGACCGGGTCGTCATATTCGCGGGCTTCAAGCGTTGCGTTTTTGAGCCAGGTCAAGAGGACGGTCTTGGCTTGGGCGTCGGTGAGGGTCGGGCAGTCCGCCTAGCGGCTCCCGCCGCTCGATCCCGTCGCCCGGCGACCGGTTCAACATCCCCGGTGCCGTCTCATCTACGCGGGTAGAAGCAGAACCCGATTGAACGCCCGGTACGGGCCCGCCGATCGAGGACATCGAACTCGGCGCGAGTGAGCGATTTCAGATCGAGTTTCGCCATTGCTCAATGAAAAATGGCGGCCCAGCTACTCGGAAGCCGGGCCGCCTCCCATCGCTTCCATCGATGGAGAAGCGGGATATTGGTGTCGCGGCACCCGCAACCGCGCCGCCGGTGTGCCAAGCCCATCGGAGCACCGGCAGTCCGCGGCGTCATCGGCGAGCGACCGATGCGCCGTGGATCTCATTCGAGAAAGTCTCCCGACTTTTGAGCCGTTCCAAGGGGAACCATGGTTCCGTTTCCGCTGCCCAAATGAGCCGGTCTTTCAGCCCATACCACCATGGTGGTAACGGTTAGCCAACTGGACAATTGTCCAGTTGCCGGTCAGGACCGAAAAGCCGCTCATTCACGGTAGCTGAACGTCGGCCTTGCCGGCGGCAAGCTCGGCGAAGGCCCGGCGCCACTGTTCAATGAGCGCATTGTCGACGGCATAGCCGACCCGTTCAAGGAGCGGCTCGCTGCGCCGCAGCCGCGACATCACCGATGCGGGCGCGTAACCGTGACAGGCGCCAATGAGGTCTTCGCCGACGATCATAGACGACCGCAAGGTCGCCCAGGCGGCATCGAGGCGGTTCATGAAGGCCGCGAACTCATCCGAGGCAATTAGAAACTCGGCGCCGGCTTCGTTGCACTCGGGGCGGCGCCTGTTGATGCGGCGCTCGGCGCCGGCCAGTTCGCCGCTGCACGCCGCCTCGACCTCTGCCCAGTGCTCGATCGAGCGCTCGGCCGCCTCGACCGCCGCCTGGGCGGAGGTGACAACGGCCACGTCGAACGGCAGCCCTTCGACGAAATTGAACGCCAAGCTCTGCCTGCCGGCGTGCCGGGTACGGTCGAGGTCGGCCTTTGCGTCGCTCAATTGCTGCTGGGCCGCCCACAGGTTGGTCTGTGCGCCGCGCTGCCCTGTGCGAGATCGACCTATCCGAGCTTGAGAGCGTGGAGCCGCCGCGCGGCTTTGGGCGACACCTGACGACCGCCGCTGCGTAAAGCTCGATGAACCAACAACTATGCGCCTATTGCGGTAACCCGGCGACAACGCGGGATCACATTCCGCCTGAGTGCCTATTTACGCCGCCGCTCCCCGACAATCCCATCACCGTGCCCGCATGCGACGAGTGCAACAATGGCGCGTCCCGAGATGATGAGGTGTTCCGGAATGAACTCAGCATCATGGCCGGAGCTTCCGGGAATCGATGAACGCCGCCGAGCGGTTGCGGCCGACGATGCGCGCGATACGGCGCAACCGAGCGACGCTCACTCGAATGGTCACGGGCGCTCGATTGGTCGAACGGTACTCTACGGGCGGAATCTACCTCGGCCACGGCTATGCTGTGCCGCTCACGGCAGGCGTTCAGGAACGTGTCATCAAACGCATCGTGCGAGGCCTCTACTGGCATCACTTCAACAATTCATTGAGCACCGATATTCATATATCACTGACTTTCATCGACAAGAGGCGACCCCAGTGGCAAGAGGCGTTATCGTCGTTTTTGACATTGCGTCGTGTACTGATTGGTGACGGACAGACGTTTCAATATTTCTGCGGTCGGGCGGTAGATGATCCTGCATTCTCAACGTGGCTGTTGATTTTCTTCCAAGGCCTTGGTGAACAACTTATTGTCGCGCTCACCTATCGCCATTGACGTGGGCGGCCCGACGCGCAAGAACGCAAGATGTCGCGATCACCGCGCGGCTCAACCGCTCGGCATATGAGGCGGTGCTGAAGGCCGAGCTTGAGGCGCGCCAAACCGTGCTGAGACGGCTGTGGCTGGGTACAGTCCCGACCGCACCCGCGGCGGCGCCAGGAAGATCGCCGAAGCTCGAACCGGCGACACCCCGCCGACGAGCCGGCGCTGATCAAATCAGCGCTTCCTCGATGAACCGCTCTGTGGGTCGGGGTGTGGGTAGGAGAGCATATTTGCTCTATATGCCGCGGTTTGCCTGGGCTGAAGGCGGAAGGCCCTCCGCCTCGCGGCAGGATTGTGCGGGATCGCGGTACCGGGTGCCGACAACGTGATCCGGCTCGGGTAGGGCGTCCCTCTTGCCTAGCCGGCCCCGATCGCGCGTAATCGCCGCCCGTGCGCTACATCCGCCAATTTTTTGGGGGAATGGAGATGCGAGGCGCCATGCCCACCCTTGACTTCTCGCAGGTCCTGCTGCCGCGGCAGGCGGCCGAACTGACCGGGCTAGGGGCGTAGTGAGCGGTAAATGATTTTTGATGTAATCGACGCGCGGCACTTGTTCGCGATTCTCAAAACCGAATATAAATTATGGAGTGAAAATCAGGAACACCACACTGCAGAGGCGATATCCCTGATATTGATGACCAATCATCTTCGGGAATGGATCGCTCCAGATTATAATCCAGACGGTAAGGGGCGAAGGAAACCTGACCCGCCCGTCACTGCAGAGCAACGGTTTTCCCGTGAGGTGTATGAGAACTCGCATTTCAGGATGAGGACCTCGACGCCGCCGCAGGCTATGCACTCGGCGGGAGCGGCGCCAGGCGACGAGGCGCGGCAGTTTCACCGGCAAAAACCGCGGCCGTCAGTTCTTCCTCTCTCAGGCGGCGAGGCGCTGGCGCTCGGGATCGGGGTCCTCCTCCGCCGGCTCCGAGACGTAAGACAACTTTATGGCCAGCTAGCGGATGATTTTGGGCTTACTCAGGATCAAGGACGCGCGCCTTACCCAAGCCGCGGAGATGAGCCGGGTTGGCATAAGCTCGTACAGTTCGCTCGACAGCGATTGGTCGAACTCGGATGGTTGGATAGTTCTCGACGCGGGCTGTGGAGCCTCACGCCAGAGGGCCACAAGATGTCGGAATTGCGAGAGAAACCGATTAATGGCGCTGAGCTTGGCTTATAGGCAAGATGAATGCCTACCGCGGCCCGCCGATGACGCTCGGTAACGCGTCTCCAGGCTTGGATCGCCGGGAGCGGCAGTTCCAGGTTACCGAGGCGGGTTGTCAACTTTGCTGAGATAAGCAGCGCTCGCTCCGGTTAGCATCATGCTGGGCAGCTCGTCGGGCGATATCAGCCGAACCTCGACGATCTCTCGGTTGTCGAGTTTCAACTCGGGTAGTTCCATCAATCGCAGCTCAAAGAAGTGAACCCGATCGCGCCGTCCGTCCCAGAAGCCGGAGTCCTCCCCAGCAGGACGCAGCATTGGCGCCGCTAGCCCTATCTCCTCGGCCAGCTCCCGCCGCGCCGCTGCCACTGGCGTCTCACCAGGCAAGACATTACCACCGGGCAAATGCCAACCGGTCCGATACGAGACGCGCACCAACAACAGCGCAGCGCCGACATAAACCGCCACTAATGCGCCCTCACTCCGCGCACCCGTCAGGCGCCACCAGATCCGGGCTAAGGGAAAAGCAAGGCGGAGAGCTGTCCGCCACGCAAAGTCGACAAGCATCCCGTCTCCCGCAAAGATCAGGGCGTATGGTGTCACGCCCGCTGTCAGTAGAGCTGCTCCGCATCCCTTGCCGCGGGCTTTGAAGAGCAGCTTACCGAAATCCACTGGCGGCCCGACGAGAATTGCGGCGCCGACAGATGGGCGATGATGCCGGCCGGGTTCCGCGGCGTGGTCAACGACGCAGTGGCGATCCATTTCCTCGATGCGACGTTGGCTGCTGCCTTGGTGTCCCGCTGGTGCGCCGGATCGAGGGTCGAGATTGGCAACGGAGCATTCCGGGTCCGTGGGGAACGGCCGATACCGCGCGTTCAAGCTAGGCCGCACAAGTTGTTTTGAGAGAGCACGACCTGGCCGAGAAGCCCGAGCGCTACGGCACCGAAACCACCGTTCCCGACTGGCACCGCCGGCGTGTCTGCTCGGCATGTGGCAGCCGGCAGATTGGTTTTGTGGTTACCGGGACCGAGCGGCGATAACGTCAAGCCTTTATGGAGCCCTCGATATCGAAGGCTCGCTCTTCATACCTGGCGATCATTTCCCCGAGATACCGCTTCAGCCTTGGCGTAGTGGTCATGGCCTGAAGCGCCCTGGCTCGCGCCGCAGCCGCGCGGAAATCGGCCGCCGGTAGGGGTAGCGATAGAAACAGCTCGCCGCCGTCTTCGTTTGGAGGCGGTCCAGTGTCGCCTAGGGCCTTGGTATCCATCGGTCTTCGTTCCATTCGCGTTGCGGCGACACGTTAATTATGATTTCGTCAGCCAATCGTCCTGAAAATCGTCAAAAGTTCGTTACGAAAGAGCCCACTGATGAACGGCGAAATCTCTTCGCATGGACAGGAACTTAGGCGGAAGGCGGCGCTCTATCGGCGGGTGGCGAGCGTGCCGACACAGGGCGGCACAACTGCCGACTGGGTTCTTATCGCGTTGGTCGAACGGCTCGAACGCGAGGCTGAGACCGCGGCGCTGCCACAGGTGGATACGGGCGTTAGCGGAAAGGAGCCGGACGGAATGAGCCCCCCTTATGACCATCTCTGGTGGCGCGGTCGCCTGCCTGATCGGCGTCCTTTTCACAGACATAGGCGCCACTCCGGGTCCGACCGTACCAGCGCTCACCCCTGAAATGATAGATCCCGCTTCGCTGGTTGAGCCCAGCGACAGTATCGGCCGGGCAATGTCGCTTCGCCTGTTGCTCGCCAACAGCAGCCACGTCGAGGCAGCCAATGGCGCAAATGCGACGACACGGCGCGGGAAATTATTGATCGGCTCAAAGTCGTCTTCGGTAACCAGTGGCCGCAACGACTGGTTCAATCGCTCAATGGCGAGGAAAATCCAGACTCTTTGATGCGTTGATGCCTGAAGTAAAAATGCGTTTCCTATTAGACAAAGTGTGAGTGTGCGGGCGAAAGTAAAAGATGTCTGATTAGCCAAATCGCTGCCGCATGATAGCCCGCCGCGTCTGCCAGTCTTCGGCATACTGCCCCACAGGCACCCGATTCGGCACCACGGCGGCGGCGGGATGAGGAGCAGGGCCTACGGCTTTGCGCCGGTGTGGTTCATATGCTTGCAGCTTCTGTAACCGCAGACCGGGAACGCCGTGCCTGTCGAGACTCCGGCTCCACGAGCCAAATTCTTCCGCCGACACGCCCAACAGCTTTTCGACATCGGCACCCGACAGCTTGCCGTCGCACACGGCCTCGACAATCACCGCCTTGCGTGATGCCGTCCACCACCTGAAGGTTTCCGACTGCGCCGCTGCCAAAACGTCGCTCAGCGTCATAAAATGTTGTTGCTGCGTCATCGAACGCGCGGCGGGTTGAGCGGGTGAGTTTTTAGCGAGCGCGGCTCACAGCGTTCCGGCTCTTGGACATTGCCATAGGCTGGATGCTCAAACCGTTTCAGACTGAACGCCACGCCAAGGGCTACACGTGAAGCATCTCGATCTCGAACGGAGTTTGGGGAAGGCAAACCGAGACGCTCGTGTGGAGCCACGGGAGGGCCAGGATCAGATCGCAGGTTAGGATACGGAGGCGGAAACGAAGTCGCGGATGTCGATGCCGAGTGCCGAGGCCAGCGAGAGCGAATTACGCGAGTGTTTGACCACGATCCTGCGCGCGACGCGGCCGCTGATGAAAGTGCTTACGGTCGCCCGCGACATGAATCTCCCGGATTGGCTCGTGTTTTCGGGCTCGGTCTACCAACCGGTGCTCAATCATCTGACCGGCCGCCCGCTCGACCATGGGATCAAGGATTACGACCTCGCCTATTTCGACGCATCTGACCCCTCCTACGAGGCCGAGGACCTCGTGATCCGCCGGGCCAGGGCGGCCTTCGAGCAGCCACTGCGGAGCGTGGTCGAGGTTCGCAACCAAGCGCGCGTCCATCTCTGGTTCGAGGCGAAGTTTGGCGAGCCGTATCCGCCACTCTCCTACACGGCTGAGGCATTAGAGCGATTTACCTCGGCGACATTCGCGGTCGGCGTCCGACTTGAACCTGACGACCGGCTGCACATCGAGGCTCCCTTCGGTCTTACCGATCTGTTCGCCCTGGCGGCTGCGGCTCAATCCTCGCCGGAAGACAGTGCACTTCGCCCGCACCGCCGTGGATGTGCAACGCCGCTGGCCGGAACTCGTGATTGATGAGCGCGGCTCAAGGTGAACAGGCCGCCGGCATGCGGCTTCCTGCCGATCGGCTCGCAGAACTCGAACATCAGACCGGCGACCCGGTGATGAGGGTGTCCGTGTCGCCCTCTGGTCTCGCCTCATCGAGCCTTTCCTCGGCTTTGACGTCGGCTCTTCTTCTCCGCCAGTTCAGCACGGTGTCTGGCGAGGGCCGCCCGACCGGCTTCGGTGATCGCCAGTGCCTCGGCAGGCCAGGCTCCTTCGGTGACGCTCGGGTGGTCGCATTTCACGACGTATCCCGCGCCTCGCAGCTTGCTGAGCTTGCCGTATTCACGGCCGCCGCTGGCGGTGACGGCCAGCATCAGAAGTGTCCCGCTATACCGCTCGATGCGTTCCAGCATCGCGAGCAAAGAACGAGTAAGGTTGAATTCACTCATATGGGTGGTTACCAGAGTGCCCTTTCCAACCACGACAAAGTATGAGAGACGACCATTATGAAAGTCAATACTGAGATCGGTGGGGCATTGCAATTCATTGTTCTCATCGAAAATCGGCTGTAAAATCGTCCATTCTCTACTGCACTTCAATCTTCATAACCGTCGCGGATCGTGGGGAGACGGTTTATGACAAAAGACTGCGCCAACGGCTCGGAATCGGACATTGGCGGCGCGACCCAATAGGCTTGCGCAATCTGGTTTAACCGGAAGTCGGGCTTCCGGTAGCCGGCAGGTCGAGATGGTGATTTAGCGGAACGCTTCCTTGATATGGACCCGGACAGGGAGTTTAAGACCGGGCTGACAACCTGGTGGCCTACGTCGGGGCGTGAGATTGTCGACCAGTTCAGGGAGGGGATGCAGGACAGGATTAACGCGGCGGTGCCATATTGTCAGAAAGGATTGAAATTGTGACCGAAGCCGCAACCATATCGCCAGCCGTCCTCTCACTCCAAAAATGGTTCTACCTTCTCCCGCAGCAACTCTATCAACTCCGGTTGATTTCGCTCATATTCATCTGGTATTCCCAGCACGATCACCGGACGCGCACCCACCGCCGCCCGAAATCGCCTGCGCAACTTGTCGCGATGACGCCGCTCCATACAGAAAATAATATCTGCCTCGGCCACCATCGTCGAGGCTTATGCCGTTGTCCCAGGTAGGCCCATATGTGGTATTCTGGGCTGGGGCTCGCCTCTCGCCAGCAGACGGCGGGTTATTGGGACATCATCGGCCGTGACAACCCGCGCGAGGAAGCCGCTACGGTGCGGCGCCAGCCACGTCGGCGCAAGACAGCGGACGGGATGCGCCAGGACGCTGTCAGACCCGTGCGACGATCCGTTTCGGCCTCGGCGCCCCGCCGGATCCCAGATCTTGATGAACCTGGGACAACGGCATAAGCCTTCCATCGTCTCATCAATACGCCTCACCGCCTCGGGATCGACTCCCGCCGATGACACTTCCAGCCCCGGCCACGAAGAGAACAGCAGTTCAGCCGTTGGACTCCGCAGCCGGTTCGCCGAACAGACAAATAGTACTCGCTTTGCCATCCTTTATCTTAGCCGAGATACCCTTGGAAAGGCCAGCTCGAAACTGCGCCCATCCCAGAGGGCCAGTGGGTTTCAAAAAGCTCGGTTGCGCCGCACTGGCGTGCTCGATTTCCGTTGCTGTCGTAGCGAGAACATACTAAGAACGTCTCCAGAAGGCGATGATGGAAGCGCATCGGTTTGGCGGGCCGTGGAAGGTCGAGAAACTCGATGCGTTGGGCACACATCTCGCTGGCTATCCCGTCCGTGTGATTCTCCAGAGAAAAGCCACCGCAACACATCCGATTCGCCGCCACGCTCATCCGGTTTTCCCTGAGAAGTTTGATCCACCAACCTCCTATCGCATCAGTGGGTCGGATATAGTGTTAACTACACTATTTGCCGCCAGAGTCCGCTGGTTTTGATATAATGGATTCTCAGCTACGCAGATCGGGAGATGCTCATTGATGCCGGTTGAGGCCCTTTTGCTCGTTACCGTGATCTTGTCGGCGGTCGCGGTCGTGCTGTGCCTTGGCATCCTCTACAGATCGGCTCGAACCCCTTCCGCCGTGTCACCGATCTTGGAACAACGCCTCCTGGGTATCGAGGGGGCGATCGGACGATCGGATGCGACTGTCCGCGAGGAATTCGGCAGGGGCCGCGACGAGACCCGTGAAGCGTCAAGGTCGCTGCGGGAAGAGGTTACGGGCCTATTTGAACGGCTCGCCGCTTCTCTGCGGGCCTCGCTCACCGACCTCTCGACGGGTCAGCAGGCTCGGTTGGAAACCTTCGCTGTCCGCCTCAACGAAGCAAAAACCGCATCGGCGTCAGATGCCCGGAACCTGCGGGAGGAGATCCAATTGACCTTGAGCCAGTTGGGAGAGGCAGTTGGCAATCGGATCGGCGAACTCGTCGCGGCCCAAGGCGAGAAACTCGATGCCGTCACCGGCCAGATTACCGCGTTGACCGAGGGCAACGAGCGTCGGCAGGAAGCTCTCCGAGCCAGTGTCGAGGCCAAACTCGGCGACTTGAAGACCGAGGCGGGGCTGAACGCGAAGGCCTTGCGTGAGGAGGTCTCGACCAACCTGCAAAATCTCGGCGGTGCTCTCTCCCAAAACATCGAGCAGATCTCGCAGTCGCAACGGGAGCGGCTGGACCGGGTATCGACCGGCGTCATCGAGTTGACCCAGCGGAGTTGCGACCAGCAGGAGGCATTGCGCAAATCCGTCGAGGAACGGCTCGACGCCATTCGTAAGGAGAATACGGAGAAGCTCGACCAAATGCGGCAGACCGTGGACGAAAAGCTCCAAAGCACCCTGGATCAGCGGCTCGGCGCTTCATTCCAGATCGTCGCTGACCGGCTGGAGCAGGTCTACAAGAGCATGGGCGAAATGCAGACGCTCGCTAGTGGGGTCGGCGATCTCAAGCGGCTGCTGACCAATGTGAAATCTCGGGGCACCTGGGGCGAGGTCGCCCTCGGCAATGTGCTCGAAGAGATGATGGCCCCCGATCAGTTTGGTCGGAATGTCGAGATCGTTCCAGGCAGCAACCAACGAGTTGAATATGCGATCCGCCTACCCGGCGACAGCGACGTTCCGGTCTGGCTGCCGGTAGATGCCAAGTTCCCGGTCGAGGATTATGAGCGCCTTGTCGACGCGAGCCAGCGTGGGGATGTCGATGCGGTCGAGATCGCGGCAAAGGCTATCGAGTTGGGGATTCGGGGTTCAGCCAGAACGATCTGTGAAAAGTATATCCACTCGCCGCACTCGACCGATTTCGCCGTCCTGTTCCTGCCGACCGAGGGGCTGTTCGCAGAAGTCGTTCGCCGGCCGGGCCTCGTCGACGCCCTTCAGCGCGAGTGGCACATCATGGTGGCCGGGCCTACGACCCTCGTCTCGCTGCTGGTGTCGCTCCGTGTCGGCTTCCGATCGCTGGCAATCCAGAGGCACTCGAACGAGGTGTGGAAAGTGCTGGCGGCGGTGAAGACCGAGTTCGGAAAATTCGGTGGCATCCTCGACAAGGTCGGCAAAAAGCTGCGGGAGACCCAGGACGTCCTCGACAGCGAGGTCGGGGTTCGTCGCCGAGCAATGGATCGGAAATTGCGCGAGATCGAGGTGTTGCCGGACGCCCAAGCTGTCTCACTCCTCGAACTCGATGGCCCCGACATTCATGCGATCGACGAGGAAATACGCGAGGCGGCGGAGTAGTCGGCAGGTGGGAGTTATCAGGACTGATAGAGCAACGGGCCTAAAGCCAGAGGACGCACCAAGTGCCAGGACGCATCGTAGCCTCGGAGAGCATGATCGACCGCATCGGCCAAGCCATTGCTGTTGCCGATGGTGGCGATTTCCAAGCCGATCAGGTTCGTTATCGCAGCCTGGCCGCAGCAGCCTTGAAGCCGCTCTTGCATCCTTCCGAGACGATGGTCGATGCTGCCCATGAGGCCGTCTGGTTCGACGCTTATTGGACAATCAACAGCCGCGCCGATTTCAAGAAAGCCGTGAAGGCGATGATCGCCTCCGCCCTCCAGCAGTCCGACCCGTAGACGACGACGCGCGCCCAGCCAAATCGCCCCGAACAATCGGGGGGTCTCTCGATTAATGCCAGGCTGCTTACCGACCTGCTATTGAGGGCGTAATCAGCGGGGCGCTCCCACGACCACCCGATAAATAGGCGTACCGTGTGCCGCTGTGCCGCTGTGCGCGAATAGCCGGACAACCGCCACCAACAGCTTGAGACCCCCGATTCCGCTTACCGCAGTGGCTATTTCGATCGCATGGCGCTGTCCTGGGCGGGGCGGGGGTGGTTCCCCCGGATCACTCCCTACGAAATACGGAACATAGGGATATCGGCCAAGGATGATGTCCGGTAGGACCAAGGGCCGAAATCCGGTTATTCCATATTTTGCGACTGCACCACAGTAGGCGATCTTCGCAATCGCCCTGGCAAAAGTCGTATTATCGATCGTGCCGGAAGCGATGTGCACGATCGGGTCTGGCGCATCGCCTGGCAAACCCAAAGTCTCCCGGAGGGTAGACCGCATGAAGTTATAGGCGCGCACATTGCACACTGGAAAGTCAGGACTTGGCTGAACCCGCCGCATGATTCCGGGAAGATCCCATATTGGCAGCTTGAGAGAGAACGGTTGGTCTGCGGCCAGAAACTCGTGCGTGATTTCCTGATCTCCTACAGACACGTTTGCCGAGAGCGTCGAGGGGAGCGTTTTTTTTCGTGACGGTGCCCGGACATGGGACCGAAACTCATGGAAGATGCTTCTGCCGAGATAGAGTTCGATTTGGCTGGTGGTCGTCCCGCAGCCTCGGCAACTCGCCTCTCGAAGCTCGGCGTGGCCGCCGAGCGAATACGGGACGATATGCTCGTCTTGCAGCCCATCCGAGCCACCGTCCGAACCGCAGTATATGCACCGTCCGACCGGCGGGTATTTCCGGCCCTGTATGTCATCCCACGTCAACTGTGGCGTCCTCTCGCTTGCCAGCACCTACCGCCATATCGTTAGCGGTCAGGCTACGTCCTTTCCCCATCTGATCGACACGCGGCCCGACTACCTTACCTATTCAAATCATCAAGGAACTCGGACGCTGGCTTGACCCCTGTAACCAGCAGATGATCGCGGGCGCGGGTGCAGGCCACATAGAGCAGGTGCCGCTCGCTGTCGTAGACCTCTTCGAGATCGGCATCGTCGGCGACATTCTCGATGCGCTGCTGCGACGGGATGATCTCGTCGTCGCAAGCCATGACGGCAACTGCGCGAAACTCCAACCCCTTCGCCAGATGCATGGTGCCGATCGACAGCTTGCCCGGGGTGATCTCGATCTTGTCGCTGAGTTCGATCGCCTGAACGCCGGCCTGTTTGACGGCGTTCCGCGCCCGGCGAAGCTCGCGGGTCGAGCGGACGAACAGACCGATCTCGTGCGGCTGAACTCCGTCCGTGACCCGGCCCGAGATCCATGCACCGACCGCCTCCGACTCCTGCTCCGGGTCGTCGAATGTCTCGATCGTGGGTGCGGGACCGTTGAACACTGAAACCGTGCCGCGTCGATCCTCCGAGTTGCCGTCAACATCGGCCAAGGCGGGCGGCAGCAGCCGATCGGCCTGAGTTCGGATTTGATGTGAGGTCCGGTAATTGATGCGCAGGGTATAGGAACGGCCCCGAACATCGACGCCGAGAGACCGCCAAGAGAACGGTTGCTGGAAGATCCGTTGGCCGAGGTCGCCGGCAAAGAACAGCCCGTCAGCGCGGCTCGCACCCAGCGAAGCGAGCAAGCGCAATTCGGCGACCCCGACATCCTGCGCCTCGTCGACGACGACGAAATCGAACGCCGATTTTCCCTCGGCAATATGTGCGGTCACCCGACCGAACAGACCGGGCCATGTGACAGCCTTGTGCTCGGCCAAACCGGCCCGCACCCGCTCGAAAATCGACCACAGAACTTCACGCTGCTTGCCGCCGATACGGGTCTTGCGACCGAGCCGGGCGACATCGCGGTAATCTTGCCAAGAGGCGAGTTGCCAAGCGTCGGCAACATCGCGCCACTCGCCGATCAGAAACCGCAGCGAAAATCGATGCCCGCCAATATCCGTCGCCGTTTGGTGCAACAACGCTTCGATCAGTGAAGGCGGCGCGATGTTCGGCTGACCGAATGTCGCCGTATAAAGGTCGTATCCGATCCCCGTCACTGGATGGACAGCAATCCGGCTGGCGATGTCCGGCTCGTTACCGGTCAGGGTCCGCAGCCGTATCCGCAACGCGTTTGCCAGGGCCTTTGAGAAGGTCGTCAGCAGCACACGCGCTTGCGGGTATCGTCGGGCCAGGGCGACCGCCCGGTGTAGCGCGACGACGGTCTTTCCCGTTCCTGCACTACCGGCTATGCGTGCCGGGCCGCTGTAGTCGCGCACGACGAGCCGCCGCTGCGCCGGATGCAGGAAGACCGCCCATTTGTCCCACGGGTAATCGAGCGCGCGTTCCAGTTCCTTGAGATCACCTATCAGGCGGAACCGGCGTTGGGCGTCCGGGTGATTGAACGGGTCTGCGGCCGCTAAGAACTCAGCCCGATCTATGCTGGCTGCTTCGAATTTGCGGCCGGATATACGGGCGGCTACGAAGGGGCGGGGGGCTTCGACAGGAAACGCGGGCTTCTCGCCAGTCGCAAGACCAAGGAGGGCCTCCGCAGCCTCTTGCGGCAGATGTTCGGCGATTTCGAAAAGGCTGTCCTCGTTGGCGCGACGAACCTCGTTGAGCCATTCCGTCGGCACACCACAGCCGAGCAGCATATCGTCCGAGAACCCATCGAACAGAAACGGCTTCGGTGCGGGCGTGGCCGTCGCAATGGCCGCCGCAGGGATGCTGTCGACCCGCTCGGGAAGTTCGATGAGTTGCGCTGCACCCGTCATCGGGTGGCGTTCGATCCGGCGTCTCTCAGCCCAGGCATAGGCCGCGTCGTGATGCCCGACAAAGCAGAGTAGGAGGCTCGTAGGCGTCCGATGAACAATCAGGCGAATGTCGTCGCTGGCACGAACTGACCAGAAATTCGGGTCGCGCGCTCGGTCGAGCCGATGAAAGCGGAGACCAGAACTAGACGGGTCCAGTTGCAGATCAAATGCCGTCGTCTTGACCGCCTTCTGCTCCGCGCCGTTCAAGCGGGCGAGGCTGGCAGTGAAGGTGTCGGCGATGCGGAATTCCACGGTCAGGTCCGACCGCGGCCGTTAGTCCCGCCTGAGGCAATCATCTTGTGCCCCGGCCCCGTTCTATATGGTCAAGCAAGGGTGCGGGCGGGGCCGGAACGGCGGGCTTCTTTACGACGAGCCGCGTACCATCAGCTTTGTTGATCAGCCCGTCGAGCCCGAGCAGTCGGCGATCGAATGTATGAAGCTCGGCGACATTCGCGATGCACGCGGTTGCAAGGTGAACCGCATCAGGAGGTTTCAGGCCGCCATGTCCAGCCCGCATCAGCCGCCTTGCGAGATCTCCGACTTGCTTATCAAGGTTGACGAGCAGAATGTAGTCGTTATCGAAGAAGTCGCGGACTTTCTGGTCGTCTATTCCGCTCGACCGATTGCGGGTCAGAACCTCGACCAGACAAAGTGCCGAGACGATGCCCCTTTCGGCGGCTTCGAGAACAGGACGGCACATCGCGCCCCGATCCTCGACTACTGTTTTCTTGTCGGGGCCTAGAATCCGCTCGCGCTGGATGTGTGCGATCCAACTACATGAATCCCAAGCGACCCGGCTAGGGGAGGTCGCCATTTCGCAACCTCTCTAAATATTCTTCAGAGTTTAGGCCATTGGTGAAGTTTTCATCTACGATGTCACCGGGCCTAGGTAGTTCCTCTCTAGGTCTGAGGAACTGAACAGCGTCGGCTTCGAGCTGCGTAATGTGGCCGAGCGCTCTATAGTAAATTGTCCCGAACACGCGGACGCGCCTATTTTTCCAGATGTCGGCTATTTCGTGGCGTTCAACCTCGCTCCGCGCGCTGTCGCGAGCCAGACATTTGACGGTCTCGCTGTCGAGCCGCAACTTCACGTAGAGAAGGGGCCGGCCGTAGCCGTCGCGCTCAACTCGCTGGAGGGTTCCCTCGACAGAACCGATTTCCTGATACGGCTTTTCTTTAGGCTTGCGGACGGAAGCGATGTTCCTGGCGGCGGTGCGCGCGTTGGTCGGCGTAATCTCGATTTCCGGCAGGTGATCGCCGAATTCGATCCTGGTCAGGCTTAGCCCGTTCGTGACGCGCTCGAAAAGCTTCGCTGCGCGTTCGAGAACCGGATCCGTGAAATAGCTTGGCCGTTCGGCTCTAGACCGGAGCACGGACAATCCGGTGGCGATATTTTCTTTGACCTCCCGGGCGCGGCGCTCGATGTTCATACCGTGGCGACGTGGAAATGGGGTCAGCTCGAATGCGAGCGGGCTGTTCATGCTCGCACCGGTCACGCGCCACTCGATCTCGCGGATGCTGTCCTCCGCTATTGCTTCCTCGACCCCTTGTAGAATGGAGAACCAATCCTCGATTTGTGCGACAAGATCCTCGACCGTAGGAGCATCGGTCACCGCGCTGTGTCCCCTGATCGTGAATTGGATGGGATCGGTCATCGGGTTACACGCGCAGCACGCGGTGGTGGGCGAACGCCGGAGTATAGCACGAACGAATTGCGACCATCGCGGTTTGTCGCGGGTCGCCGGTTGGCCTGCTCCAGCGCGGGGCTAACGCACCGAGAACACTTTCATAACCTCGTCGCCGAGGTGGTTGATGACCTTGACGGCGATGCGGCCCGATTTTGGTTTCGGGAAGGGGCGCGATGTCGAGCTACGCAGGCTCTCCCACGCTTCCTCGTCGACCTCGGCCTTGAGCGTCGTCTTCAGCGCCTTGTACGGGTCTGTCGCGGCACCCAGGAAATAGGCGTGCCGGATGAAGAAGCTTTCTTCGTTGTAGTCAGTGTCCACAAACCACAGCGCAATCGTTTCCGGCCCGCCCGAGTTGACTTCCCCGGTCTGCGGGTGGAAGACATCGATACCCTTGATCGCGACCCGGATATGATTGTCACCGGCCGGTTGGATCTCAATGTCGGGCTCGCCGAAGACGACAAACAGGTTGCCGCTGCTCGTGGTTTTCAACGCATCTGCCATATGCAAGTCGTTGTTCATTCGGGCCTTGAGGACTGGGATGCGGCCCAGCCGGTCGAACTCGGCTGAGTGGGCGTCGAAATTGAAGGCGCAGGCGATTACGACATCGAACCGGGCATCGGCCGCCTCGCGGGCGGCGGCAACGAGATCAGGGCGCGCGACGGTGCCGAATTCGGGACCGAGGAATATCGCAGCACGGCGTTCAGCCTCGCCCTCCAGGTAGCGGCCCTCGGCGCAAATCAATTCGCCCGGCCACGGCGCGAGCGAAGTAAAGGCGATGCGGTCTTCCTTGTGGGCCTGTTGGGCACCAGCCGTCTTGAGGCTTTCGAGGACCATCTGGGCGAAGTCCGGCGTGCCTTCTCCCCACTCCGGACCGTTTTCGGCGAGGGTGTCGATCAGGCTGTCATCAGCGTCGACGGCGAGCACCCGATGTGGCGACAAGCTCTCGACAGTGAATGCCCCCGAGACCCGGATACGCGAAGAGTTGGGGTAGGGCTTGTCGTAAAGGTATTCGAACTCGGCCTTGGCGGCAATCGAAGCGTCAATTTCCTTTTGGCGGGCGATGCGTGCGGCCTGCCATTCCGCGTGCAGTTTCGACGCCTCTGCGGGCCGGTCCGGGGCCGACTTCACGCGGGATTTCCCACTCCTCCCAGGATTGACCGAGCGCAGCGTTCAAGCGGTTCCGCAGCGGCTCCAAAGTCTCCTGCCAGCGTTCCCAGATCACGTCGATCTCTGCGTTGTTGGCAATCGATTTCAGGGTGATATGTGGCACCCGTCCATACACAAAGCCCTGGCGAATGTCGTTGTGCGTCAAAGTTTCCTTTGGCGGCAAGCCGGTAATCTCGGCTTCTCTGCGCTGCCCTTCCGGGCTGTCGGCCAGGAGGTAATATGGATAACGTGCGCCCATGATCCGGGCGCGAGTGAGAGCCAATGCAACGCGCGAGGTGTCAATGGTTATCCATCGCCGTCCCCACTGCTCGGCGACATAGGCGGTCGTACCGGAGCCGCACGTCGGGTCGAGTACAAGGTCGCCGGGATCGGTGCTCAGCAGAATGCAACGTTCGACGATGCGGGAGCTTGTCTGGACAACATAGATCTTATCGGTCGCACCTGCCAGATCCGACCAAATGTTCGTCAGGACGGCTACCGAAAAGTCATTATATCGACGAGCATATCTAATGGAGTTAGTTTGTACCAGGACCCGATCCGATTTGATTAACCTGTCCATCCCTTTCTCGTTTGTCTTCCACCGACTCTGCATTGTAGGGCGAAAAGTGCGATTAGCGATCTGGACCGGAAACCAGCTTGCGGCACCCTCACCCTTGTCCCTGCCGATAGAGGCGGATTGCAACGGATCTGGCGCGATCAATTCATCGTCTCGGGCCGCCCGGTCGAGTTCTCGCACCGGCACACGTTTCCCAACTTGAATTTGGGCGAATGTAAAACGCCCCGTGTCGTCCTCGGAAATAGCGCGGCTGGAAAATAGTTCACGATACTTGAGCTTAACTAAATCTTTGGCATACCATAGCACAAAGTCTGATATGCCGCCGAGATATTGGGAAAATGTGGAACCTGCCTTCTGTACCGTGATCAGGGATACAATATTCTTATCACCAAAGATCTCGTCCAACAGGGCTCGGACTCGGTGCACGTTCTCATCGCCGATCTGCACGAAGATCGAGCCGCTGTCCGCGAGCAGATCGCGGGCGACGGTCAGTCGATCGCGCAAATAGGTCAGGTAGGAGTGAATGCCGTCACGCCACGTGTCACGGAAGGCTTTGACCTGCTCGGGCTCGCGGGTGATGTGGTCCCTGTTGCCGTCCTTCACATCGCGGCTTGTCGTCGACCACTGGAAATTCGAGTTGAAACGGATGCCATAGGGCGGGTCGATGTAGATGCACTGCACCTTGCCGCGCAGCCCTTCCCTCTCGGCGAGGCTCGCCATTACCGACAGGCTGTCGCCGAGGATCATGCGGTTCGACCAGTTAGCGTGCTCGTAGGCCCCAGTGCGGGCATCTCTGTCGGAGAGGCCGTTGAAATCGGTGAACAGGTCCGGCATCGGCGGGTTCGCTTCCTCCCGCCGCTCACGGCTTTGCCGCAGCAAATCGTCGACCAGCACCTTTGGGTGGATCTTTTCTTGGATGTAGAGGGGTGGAGCCTGAACGATCAGATCGGACCAGTCTTGATCGTCCTTGCCGCGCCAGACGAGTTGAGGGTCGAGATCGCGGTTGCGCCGTTCATAGGCGATGCGGATCGGGCTTTTGTCTTTCTCGTCCATCACCGGTTCAAGCTCGGCGGTCGGAATGTTGCGCCGCTTCTCTTTGTGACGCAGCGCGGCGACCTCAATTTGCCTTCTTGCCATCGGGTTCCCTTATGCCGCTCGACCGGCGACGAACTGTTCGATCAGCGCATCGAACCCTGCCGGAATTGCATAAATGTTGGTGAATTCGGCGAAGGCCCAACGACCGTATCTGCTGAGGTTATTGACGCCCGGCACCCAATAGGCGTCCATCGTGATGGCCTTCTCCTTCGCGTCTTCGCCGCGATAGCCCTTGATTTCGACGATCAGGTTCAACGGATCGTCATGGCCGTCGTCGAGCTGGACGATGAAGTCAGGCAGGTATCGTTTCGGCATTGAGCCCAGCAGGTAGGGGATCTCAAAGCCGAGGCTTTGATTTTTCACATAAGCCCGCACGCGAGGATGGGCTTCGGCAACTCGGCAAAATTCAGCTTCCCAGTCGCTGTCGCAGACAACCCAGTTCACATGGCAGCGGCGCGGATCGGTTTTCCAACGGAACGGTTTCGAGGTCGTGGCAATTCCGTGGCTTGACTGATTATACTAATTCCCGGATTGTTCGAACATGTGCCACGAGGCGACCAGCGTCGGTCTTCCCGAAAGCATCGGCATCGGCAAGGGGACCGTGCTGCTCGACGACTTCGCCTACGCCGAGGCGATCTTCATCCTCGGTCAGAACCCCGGCACCAACAGCCCACGGATGCTGACCGAGTTGCACCGGGCGTCGCGCCGCAACGTTCCGATCGTCGTGTTCAACCCATTGCGTGAGCGCGCACTCGAGCGGTTTGCCGCACCCCAGGACCCCGTGGAGATGGCGACTCTGGGCGAGACGAGGATCGCCAGCGAGTACTGCCAGGTCCGTAACGGCGGCGATGTCGCGGCCCTCAAGGGTGTCATGAAGCTGGTGCTGGAGGCGCATGACGAGGCGCTTCGCAACAGAGCTGAACCAGTCCTCGATCTCGACTTCATCGCCAACCACACACACGGCTTCGAGGCGTTCGCGGACGATCTCCGCCGGACAAAATGGGAAGACATATTGCGCGTCTGCGGTCTGCCGCGCGAACAGCTGGCGCGCGTGGCGGCTGTCTACATGCGGGCGCGCGCCGTTATCGTCGTCTACGGCATGGGGATCACCCAACATCGGCTCGGCACTGATAACGTGTAGCAGATGGTGAATTTGTTGCTGCTGGGCGGCAATTTCGGCAGGCCCGGAGCGGGGATCTGCCCGGTACGTGGCCATTCGAACGTGCAAGGCGACCGCACGATGGGCGTCGACGAAAAGCCAAAGCCGGAATTCCTCGATCAGCTCAAGAAAGTATTCGGCTTCGAGCCGCCGCGTGCCCGCGGGCACCACGTCGTCAATGCAGTACAGGCAATGGTGGACGGGCGGGCCAAGGTGTTTATCGGCCTCGGCGGCAATTTCGTCAGAGCGGTCCCGGACTGGACCGTGGCCGCGGCCGCGATGCGCCGCTTGCGGCTGACCGTCGCCGTCAGCACCAAGCTCAACCGCGGCCATCTGGTTCATGGCGAGCAGGCGCTGATCCTACCCTGTCTGGCGCGCAGCGATATCGACATGCAGGCAGGCGGACGCCAATCGGTCACCGTCGAGGACAGCATGTCGATGGTGCACGCATCAGCCGGTCTAGTCGAACCGCCGAGCGAGCATCTGAAGTCGGAGGTCGCCATCGTCTGCGGCATGGCGAAAGCCACCTTGCCCGATTGCGGCATCGATTGGGACTTGTTTGCCGCGGACTACAACCGGATTCGCGACAAGATCGAAGAGGTCTTCCCGGATCTGTTTGCCGATTTCAACAAGCGGATCCGCCAGCCGGGCGGGTTTCACCTCACCAATCCGCCCCGCCAACGGGTCTGGAACACCGCCACAGGCCGCGCCAATTTTCTCGTCTTTCCAGGGGTCGACGAAGACCTTCCGGTCGCCGACCCCGCAATGCTTCGGCTTGCGACGCTCAGAAGCCACGATCAGTACAATACGACGATTTACAGTCTCGACGACCGCTATCGTGGCGTGTTCGGGGGCCGCATGGTGGTGTTCATGAATGAAGCCGACATGCAGGCACGGGGTCTCGCGGAGGGCGACGAGGTCGAGATTGAATTGCTCGCCGAGGACGGTAAGCGTCGAGTTGTGAGTGGGTTCTGGGTAAAACCCCATAGTATCCCGGTAGGCTCGATCGGCGCCTATTATCCGGAGACCAATCCGCTGCTGCCGCTCGCTTACCATGATCTGAAGAGCGGGACACCGGCGGCAAAATCGATCCCGGTCTTGGTTCGCCCGCAGGCGCCGCAACTCGCTTCCGGTAAGTAAAAATGTCTGCGTTGGAGGCTTCGCGCGTGATGCCGCCGCCGGCGCGATGCGTCCCGCGGCACGCGTGGCGCAATGGCTCCACGCTGTTCGGCGAACGCACCTTGGCCGAGGAGGTGCCGGTCGCCTTCAGCTATGACGGTGCGACGCACGCCGTCTTGATGGCGACACCCGACGATCTCGAGGATTTTGCGCTCGGTTTCAGTTACACCGAAGGAATTATTACCGCGTCGGCTGAAATAGCCGAACTGGCCGTAGTCAGTGTTGCGGACGGGATCGTGTTGCGGATATGGCTGACGGGCGACCGGTCTGATGCGTTCGCCGCAAGGCGCCGTCGCTTTGTTGGACCGGCCGGATGCGGCATGTGCGGACTCGAGAGTTTGGCCGAAGCCAATCGCGCAATCCCGACGGTGAGTTATGACTTGCAGGTGAGCCGGCAGGACATCGCAGAGGCTGTGGCCGCACTGCCGGAGAGACAGCAGTTGAACATGCAGACGCGCGCGGTTCACGCCGCTGCGTTCTGGCAGCCGGATCAGGGCCTGGTTCTCCGCGAGGACGTAGGGCGGCACAATGCGCTCGACAAATTAGCGGGCGCATTGCTGCACACCGGCTGGTCCGCTGCCGAGGGCGTCATTGTATTGTCAAGCCGGATCTCCATCGAGCTTGTGCAAAAAGCAGGCATGATGGGGGCGGCCATCATCGTCGGGGTCTCTGCGCCGACGGCTTTGGCCGTCCGCACTGCCGAGATGGCGGGCCTCACCCTCGTCGGCGTCGCCCGCGACGATGGGTTCGAGGTGTTCACCCATCCCGAGCGGATAACATCCCTCCTGCGACATCATGGCGCAGGTAGATGCTCTCGTTCGAGGTGTTCGCCCATCCGGAGCGGATAACGTCCTACGCGGAGGAAATGCCGATGGACCTCACCGCGCTCCTCCTGTCACGGCTTCAATTCGCATTCACCGTCTCGTTTCACATCATCTTTCCGTCCTTCACGATCGGGCTGGCGGCGTGGCTGACCGTGCTCGAGGCGCTGCACCTGTGGACCGGACGGCCCGCCTACCGTCAGGTCTTCGAGTTCTGGCTCAAGATCTTCGGCGTCGCATTCGGGCTTGGCGTCGTTTCCGGGATCGTCATGGCGTTCCAATTCGGCACGAACTGGAGCGTGCTCGCTCGGATGTCGGGACCGATCCAGGGCCCGCTGCTCTCCTACGAGACCTTCACCGCCTTTTTCCTCGAGGCGAGCTTTTTCGGGATCCTGCTGTTCGGCCGCCCTCGCGTGCCGCCGTGGTTCTATTTGTTTTCGACCGGCATGGTGGCCCTCGGCACGACGCTCTCGGCCTATTGGATCATGGCCAACAACAGCTGGATGCAGGTGCCGTTGGGCTATGCGATCGAGAACGGCACGTTCGTGCCAAACGACTGGCTGAAGATCCTGTTCAGCCCGGTGCTCTGGGTGCGGTTTCCGCACATGCTGCTCGCTTCCTACCTGACCGGCGCGTTCTGCGTCGCCGCGAGCGGCGCCTGGTACCTGCTGCGCCGGGTCTTCCATGCCGAGGCCGGGATCATGCTGCGCATGGGGCTTTATCTCGCGGCCGTGCTGGTGCCGATCCAGGGCTTCTTGGGGCATCTCAACGGTGAATACGTCGTCCACCACCAGCCGTCGAAAATGGCGGCGATCGAGGCCCGATGGCATGACGAGAAGCCGGCCGCCGAAGTGCTCTTTGCCTGGCCGGACGTCGAGAGGCGGCGGAACCTCTTCGCGATCACGCTGCCTGCGCCGTTGGGCAGCCTGATCGATTCCGACAGCCTCGCCGCGGGAGAGGTGGGTCTCGACAGCATCCCGCCAGAGAATTGGCCGCCGGTGCAGATCCCGTTCTTCAGCTTCCGGATCATGGTCGGCTGCTGGCTCGTCATGCTGGCGCTGGCCTGGGCCGGCTCCTGGTCGAGCATCAAGGGGCGGATCGAGGAGAACAGGCCGCTCTTGTGGGCGGTGTTTCTTGCCTTCCCGCTGCCCTGGATCGCGATCCTCACGGGCTGGTTCACGGCCGAGGTCGGGCGCCAGCCGTGGACGGTCTACGGCGTGCTGCGCACCGCAAAGGCGATGACGCCGTTCCTGCGGGCGCCGACGGCAGCGACATCGCTGATCGTTTACGGCGTCGTCTACAGCTTCATTTTTGCCTTTGGCATCTATTACATCCACCGGCTACTCCGTGCCGGACCGGAAGAGGGCCTGGTTCAACCGCCTGCAGCCGCCGTTCCGAACCGCCCGATGTCGGTCGTCGCCGAGCACCGCCTCGCCCCGTCCACTCCCCACCTCGCCGCAGGAGAATAGTCGTGGTCATGTTCTGGGTCGGCGTCTTGGCCCTCAGCATCCTGCTTTATGTGCTGCTCGACGGGTTCGATCTCGGCGTCGGCATCCTGTTCGCCGCCGTGCGTGGCGAGACGAGCCGGCGCGACATGCTGCGCGCGGTGGCGCCGCTCTGGGACGGCAACGAAACCTGGCTGGTCGTCGCCGGGGTGATCCTCTGGGGCGCCTTTCCGGTCGTCTATGCGACATTGTTCTCGGCCTTCTACCTGCCGCTCCTGTTGATGCTGGCGGGGCTGATCCTGCGCGGCGTCGCCTTCGAATATCGCCACAAGACCGAGCGGCTGCGGTGGGTCTGGGACGCGGGTTTTGCCGGCGGTTCGCTCGTCGCCGCGTTCATGCAGGGGCTGACCGTCGGGGCCCTCGTCGAGGGGCTGCCGATCGCCGACGGGCAATACGTCGGGGGCGAATTTGGCTGGCTCAGCCCGTTTGCGGTATTGTGCGGCATCGGCCTGTGCCTCGGCTATTCGCTACTCGGCGCCTGCTGGTTGGTGAGGAAATGCGAGGGCGAGACACGGGACGAAGCCTATCGCTTGATACCCTACCTAGCGATCGGGCTGCTCGCGTTCCTGGTCGTCGTCTTCGGCTATGCGCTCGCCGAGAACTTGCACGTCTTGCACCGATGGCTCGAGCGGCCGTATCTCTTGATTTTCCCGGTTATCGGCGTCATCGCGGCGCTGGTGGCGGCCAGGAGCGTTCGCAGCCGCCGCGACGGGGTGCCCTTCTATATGGTCGCGATCATCTTCGCCGCGGCATTCGGGACTCTGGCGATCTCGTTCTGGCCCTACATGATCCCGTTCTCGATCACGATCGAGCAAGCGGCGGCGCCGCATTCCAGTCTCGCCTTCATGTTCTGGGGCGAGGGCCTGTTTGTCTTCCCGCTGATGCTGATCTACACCGCGATCAGCTACACGGTCTTCAGAGGCAAGGTCCGGCCTACGACGAACCATTACTAAAGGTAAGCCCCAGGAGCGACATATGAACCCCGCTGGCGATCCCGTGGACCAGGGCGATAGCTGCCAGCAATACGTTGGAGGAATACATGG
This sequence comes from uncultured Alphaproteobacteria bacterium, assembly GCA_963772295.1. Lineage (GTDB taxonomy): Bacteria > Pseudomonadota > Alphaproteobacteria > ATCC43930 > CGMCC-115725 > AP-15. Next base: position 858,782 of record CAVYWO010000009.1, on the reverse strand, counting down.
CTCAAACAGTCGCGGAAACATTGGTCGGTGTGCTGGAGCACATCGGCGTCAAGCAGATTTTTGCTCTGATCGGCGACTCGCTCAATCCGCTGGCCGATGCCGTGCGAAGCTCCTCGATCGAATGGATTGGCGTTCGCCATGAAGAGGGCGCGGCGCTCGCGGCGTCCGGTCAGGCCAAGCTCACCGGCCGTCTTGCGGTCTGCGCCGGCACCACGGGGCCGGGCAGTACCCATCTGGTCGCGGGCCTTTACGAAGCGGCGCGCGACCACGCGCCCGTGCTCGCGCTCTCCGGCGACATGCCGCGCAAAATGCAGGGCCTCGATTACATCCAAACCACCAAGCCCGATCTGCTGTTTCGCGATGTGTCGCTCTACACGGAAACCATCACGTCGCCGGAGCAGGCCCCCGCCGTCATCCATCAGGCGATCGCTGCGGCCTATGCGGGCCGCGGCGTTGCTCATCTCACATTGCCGCAAGACGTCATCTCGGCACGGACCCACGGCGGGGTTGCCAGCGTGGACACTCTGCAACCGCGCCCAGAGATCGCGGCGCGTGCGGAGGACGTAGCCCGTATCGCGAGCCGGATTGACGCCGCCGGCAGTGTTCTCATCATGTGCGGTGCCGGCTGCCATGGAGCCGCAGCGGAGCTGCAGGCCTTATCCGACCGCCTCAAGGCGCCGCTGATCCATTCCGTCAAGGGCCAGGACATCATGCCTTATGATGATCCACGCTGGATGGGTGGCATCGGCATGATCGGCTCGAAGCCGGTGTATAATGCGGTCATGAGTGCTGACTTGCTGCTGATGGTCGGCACCGATTATCCGTATTCGAATTTCCTGCCGAACCGGCCGGTGGCCGTGCAGATCGACGAGCGGCCCGAAGTGCTCGGCCGCCGCGCGCCAACCGCGCTTGGCGTGGTTGGCTCGGCGCGGCCGACGCTCAAACTGCTCATCGATCAGGTCGCGCCGAAAACCGACACGAGCTATTGGGACCGGCTCACGGAGGAACGCCGCGCCTGGGACCGCAAACTCGACCAGCAGGCTGATCTCGCGCGCAGCGCCGATCGCATCCATCCACAGGCAGTCGCCCGCGCGGTCAGCGATCTCGCCAACCCTGACGCGGTCTTTGTGCTCGACACCGGCCTCAATACGCTGTGGTCCGCCAACTGGATCCGACAAAGCGGATCGCAGCGCATCATCGGGTCGTTCAACAATGGTGCCGTCGGAACGGCGCTCGGGCAGGCCAACGGCATCCAGGCGCTCGACCGCGCGCGGCAGGTGATCGTGTTGACCGGCGACGGCGGCTTCAACATGCTGATGAGCGAGTTCCTCACGGCGGTTCACCACAAGCTGCCGGTCAAGGTTGTCATCTACAATAACGCCGCGTTTGGCTTGATCCGGCTGGAGGCCGAGTTCGATCGGGGTGCCGCCCTACCGGCAGGGCATTGAATTTCCCAATCCGGATTTCGCCGCATTCGCGCGTGCATCCGGTGGCCACGGCTTCACGGCGCGCAAGCCCGACGAGCTGAAGAAAGCGATCGCCGATGCCCTGGCGGTTGACGGACCGGCAATCGTCGACGCCGCGGTCGTTGGCAACGAGCTTCCCAACGTGCCGCACCTCGACCTTGAGCTGCTCGGGCAGGTCGCGCGCGCCAAGATCAAAGAGGCGGTGTTGGCCGTTACGGGCGGTTGATTATTGGCGCTCACAGGTCACGGCAACCCAAACGTGGGAGCCACCGACATGAACGTCCTCACGCTCGGCGCGCTTCAACCGTGCGAGCATGCGTGGCGTGAGCGCCCGCAGCTCAAGAATCCAGTCACTCTTCACCTTCATCTTCCGGGGCGAGGGTCTTTCGTCTTCCCGCTGATGCTGCTCTACACGGTCATCAGCTACAGTGTCTTTGGAGGCAAGGTCAGGCCAACGGCCGGACACTATTAGACGAGAGGAGGAGACGTAGCCATGGAACGCCCACTGTCGCCCTTCATGTTTCCGATGTGGTACCGGTTTCAGATCACGTCGGCCTTGTCGATCCTGCACCGGCTCACCGGCATTTGGCTCGCAGTCGGCTCGATTTCGGTGGGCACACGACCGAATATGCCAAGGGCGATATGGCCTATCGCGCCTGCGCCGCCGCTGATCGCACCGGCCACGCGATCCTGCACACGCTCTACCAGCAGTGCCTGAAGCACCAGGCGCGCTTCTTTGTCGAATATTTCGCGATCGACCTGTTGATGGATGAAAACGGCGCCTGCCATGGTCTGCTCGCCTGGTGTCTGGAAGACGGGTCGATCCACCGCTTCCGCGCCAATATGACCGTCATAGCGACGGGCGGATGCGGCCGGGTCTACCAGTCCTGCACCTCCGCGCACACCTGCACCGGCGACGGCAATGCCATGGTATTGCGCGCCGGGCTCTCGTTGCAGGATATGGAATTCATCCAATTCCACCCGACCGGGGTCTATGGCGCGGGCGTCTTGATTACCGAGGGCGCCCGCGGCGAGGGCGGCTATCTGACCAACAGCGAGGGCGAGCGCTTCATGGCCAAATATGCACCCCACGAGAAGGACCTGTTCTCGCGCGACGTGGTCAGCCGGGCCGAGGCGATCGAAATTCGCGAGGGGCGCGGCGTCGGCGAGAAAAAGGACCACATCCACCTGCACCTCGAGCATCTGCCCGCGGAGGTCCTCGATCACCGCCTACCCGGGATCACCGAGACGGCGCGCATTTTCGCCGGCGTCGATGCGCACAAAGAGCCGATCGCGGTGATCCCGACGGTCCATTACGTGATGGGGGGCATCGCGACCACGCTCAAGACAGAGGTCGTCCGCCCGACAGAGGACGAGCCGGATGCAATCGTGCCGGGGTTGATGGCGATCGGCGAGGCGGCGTGCGTCTCGGTACATGGCGCCAATCGGCTAGGCACCAACAGCCTCTTGGACCTGATCGTCTTCGGGCGCGCGGCGGCATTGCGTACGGCGGAGGTCGTCAAGCCGGGATCACGCGTGCCGGAGGCGAACGGTCACTCCGAGGAGCGCGCGATAGCGCGCTTCGACAGGATCCGCTACAGCAAAGGCGGCAACAAGGCCGGCGAGGTTCGCCCGCTGATGCAGGAGACGATGCAGTCGAGCTTCGCCGTGTTCCGCCGCAGCGACACATTGCAGGAGGGGTTGAAGAAGCTCGAGGCCCTGCGCGACCCGCTGGAGCATGTCACGGTCGATGATGCTTCGTTGATGTGGAACGTCTCACTGGTCTCGGCCCTGGAGCTCGCCAATCTGGCGGAGCAGGCGGTCGTGATCGCCCACTCCGCCTGCGCCCGCACCGAGTTCGCGCGGCGCGCACGCGAACGAGGATTACCCGAAGCGCGACGACGAGAATTGGCTGAAGCACACCTGCGCGTGGAAGGACGAGGACTGGAACGTCCGCTTCGCCTATCGCCCGGTGCATCTCCACGCGCTCTCCAACGAGGCGCCGAGCTTCCCGCCCGCCGAACGCACCCACTAGACGAACGGGCGACCTGAATGTCCGAATTTACTCTTCCTGCGAATTCGAAGGTCGGCGAGGGCAAGCACTGGCCGCTGCCAAAACCGGCCGAACATGTCAAGAGTTTCAGGATCTATCGCTGGGACCCGGCGAAGAGCGCCAACCCGCAGATGGATACGTTCGACATCGATCGCGATCACTGCGGGCCGATGGTCCTCGACGCCCTGGTGAAGATCAACGATCAGATCGACCCGACACTGGCGTTCCGGCGGTCCTGCCGGGAAGGCGTGTGCGGTTCCTGCGCGATGAACATCGACGGGAAGAACCAGCTCGCCTGTCTGACCCCGATCGACAGCCTGAAGAAAGGGACGAGCCGGATCACGCCGCTGCCGCACATGCGGGTGCTGAAGGATCTCGTCCCGGATTTGACCGGCTTGTATGCGCAGTACGAGCTGATCGAGCCGTGGCTGCAGAGCGACCAGCCGCCGCCGGATCGCGAGCGCCATCAGTCACGGCAGGAGCGCGCGCAGCTCGACGGGCTTTGGGAGTGCATCCTGTGCTTCTGCTGCTCGACCTCGTGTCCGAGCTACTGGTGGAACCAGGACCGCTATCTCGGCCCGTCGATCCTGCTGCAGTCCTACCGCTGGCTCGCCGATAGCCGCGATCAGCACACTGGCGAGCGTCTCGATCGGCTGGAGGACCCGTTCCGGCTCTACCGCTGCCACACGATCATGAACTGCACCAGCGCGTGCCCGAAGGGGCTCAACCCGGCGCGCGCGATCGCTAATACCAAACGAATGATGGCCGAGCGCGGGTGACTTCCCAGGCCGGATTGCGACCAGGCACCTATCGGAGATCGATCGATGGCCGGACCAAGCAAAGAACACCCCGTCGGTTATGACCTTCTTCGTAACCCGCGCTTGAACAAGGGCACGGCATTTACCATGGCGGAGCGTCACGCCTATGGGCTTGAAGGCTTGCTGCCGCCGGCCGTCACCACCATCGAACTGCAAGTGGCGCGCCGGCACGCCGAGATCGCCAATCTCGAGAACGATCTGCAGAAATACCTCGTGTTGTCGGACCTGCAGACCCGCAACGAAACGCTATTCTACGCAGTCCTTATGTCGGATCCCGCCACCTACATGCCATTAGTCTACACGCCGACGGTCGGTGAGGCATGTCAGAAATTCGCTCACATCTTCCGCGAGGCGCGGGGCATCTATCTGCCGATCACCGCGCGTGGCCGGGTTCGCGAAATTCTCCAGCACTGGCCCGACAAGGACGCGCGCTTTATCGTGGTGACCGACGGCGAGCGCATCCTCGGCTTGGGCGATCTCGGGGCAGGGGGCATGGGCATCCCGATTGGGAAGCTCGCCCTGTGCACGGCTTGTGCCGGCGTGCCGCCGCAACACTGCCTGCCGGTCGTTCTCGATGTCGGCACGAACAACCAAGCTCTGCTCGACGACCCGCTCTACTTCGGCCTCAGGCAGGACCGCGTCCGAGGCGGCGAATACATTGAATTCGTCGACGAGTTCGTGATCGCGGTGCAACAGCTCTATCCCAAATGCTGCATCCAATGGGAGGACTTCGCGAACACCAACGCCGTGCCGATCCTCGAGCGCTACCGCAACGAGATCTGCACATTCAATGACGACATCCAGGGCACCGCGGGAGTCGCCCTTGCCGGGATCCTCGCCTCGTTGGGCATCACAAGACAGAAGATCACCGATCAGCGGTTCCTGTTTCTCGGTGCCGGCTCGGCGGGGACCGGGATCGCAGAGCTGATCAGCCAAGCCATGGCCGGGACTGGCATGGATATACGCGAAGCGCGGCGTCGCAACGCCCTCTTCGATGTCAATGGCCTGCTCGTCACATCTCGTAAGGATCTCGCGGGATTTCAGAAGCCGTTTGCGCAGGACCGCGCACCGATCTCGACCTTCGTCGAGGCGGTGAAGGCGCTTAAGCCTACCGGAATCATCGGCGTCAGTGCGGTCCCGAAGCTGTTCAACCGCGAGGTGATCGAAACCATGGCCGAACTCAATCGACGGCCGATCATCTTTCCCTACTCCAATCCGACCTCGCGCTCCGAATGCTCGGCCGAGGAGGCCTATCGCTGGTCCGACGGTCGCGCCATTTTTGCCAGCGGCAGCCCGTTTCCACCGGTCGACATCGGCGGCCGGAGATTGGTCCCGAACCAGGGCAACAACGTCTACATCTTCCCCGCCATGGCCATGGCGCTCTTTGCCACGGAGGCAAAGCGGGTCACCGACGATATGTTCCTCACCGCCGCGCAGGCCATCGCCGAGCAGGTCAGCGAGGAAAGCCTCGCGGCCGGGCTCATCTACCCGCCGCGGGAGCGGATCTTGAACGCTTCGCTGCATGTGGCCGAGCGGGTCGCCACCTGCATCTTCGACCACGGGCTGGCGCGGGTGCCGCGCCCGGACGATGTCGGTGCATTGATCCGCGCCCGCGCCTACCGCCCGGTCTATCCGGGGTGAAGCGCGCGACCGGGATGCGGCGCGAGAGCGATCCGGTGGGCGAGATCGCCATGCCGGCCAACGGCGAGCGAGAGAGGTGACATGCGCATCGGGCTGTTCATCCCCTGTTTTATCGACGCCTTCTTCCCGGAAGTTGGGGTCGCGACCCTCGAACTTTTGGAGCGCTTCGGTCATCAGGTGGTCTACCCGCGCGACCAGACCTGCTGCGGGCAGCCGATGGCCGATAACGGCTTCAGTGCCGAGGCCGCCGACACCGAGGCATTGTTCGTGCGCAACTTCAGCGGTTTCGACTACATCGTCGCGCCGGAGGGCAGCTGCGTTCACCACGTGCGTGACAATTTCGATGCGGTCGAGCAGACCGATCAGGTGAAGGAGGTTCGCGCGCGAACCTACGAGCTCGTCGAGTTCCTGCACGACATCGAGAAGGCAGACGCCTTTCCATGGGCCAAGTTCCCGCACCGCGTCGGGCTCCACAACAAATGCGTGTCGTTGCGCCGCCTGAAGCATGCAAGACCCTCTGAGCTGCACGAGCCGTTCTTTTCGAAGCCGATGGATCTGCTCTCCAAAGTCGAGGGGATCCAGTTCGTCACCCCGGTGCGGCCGGACGAATGCTGCGGCTTCGGCGGCACTTTTTCGGTCTTCGACGAAGCCGTTTCCGCCAAGATGGGCTACGACAAGGTCAGCGATCATGCCCGGGCCGGCGCCGAATACATCGTCTCGGCGGACAGTTCTTGCCTGATGCACCAGCGGGGTTGCGCCGAGCGCATCGGCGTGCCGATCACGTTCATCCACATCGCCCAAATCCTGAATGGAGCCAGCGCATGAGTGGCTTGGCAGAAGCTGACGCGCACGTCTTCTGGCCGAATGGTGCTCGCCTGGCGGTCAGCATCTCGCTTATGTTCGAAGGGGGAGGCCAGCCGATTTCAGGAGCCGGTGGGGTCATTCCGGACCCGATCGAAAAGGGGGTCCCGGATCTTCCTACCAATGCGTTCTTCGCCTACGGCTACTATGAAGGCATTCCCCGCATACTCGATCTGATGGATCAGCATCAGATCAAACTCAGCTCCTTCATGATCGGCAAGGCCGTCGAGACCTCGCCAGATGTGGCGCGGGAAATCGTGCGGCGCGGTCATGAAGCTGCGGCGCACGGTCGCATCTGGGACAATAGCTATCAATTGCCGCGAGATCAGGAAAAACGCTTTATCGCCGACAGTGTCGAGACGATCGAGAAGGTGACGGGTCAGCGACCGGTGGGCTGGAACGCCTATTGGATGCGCAGTTCCGTCCATATCCTGGAAATATTGCAGGAGCTAGGCTTTCTCTACCACATCGACGAGCCGAGCCGCGACGAGCCCTTCATCGTGACCGTCCGCGGCAAGGATTTCGTCACAGTGCCCTACACCTTTCATATGAACGACATCGTCTCGTACCCCTTTGTCGGCTGGAACCCGGCGGCCTACGAGCAGGCTCTTCGCGACGAGTTCGACCAGCTCTACGAAGAAGGCGCGCACCGGCGTCGGATGATGGTGATCAGCCTCCATGACCGCATTTCCGGCCATGCCGGCCGTGTGAGGGTGCTCGATCGCTTTCTCCGCCATGCCCGTTCCAGACCGAACGTGTGGTTTGGCCGCAAGGACGAGATCGCTCGCTGGGTCCTGGCCAACCGTGCGCCGACGCCGGTTCTGGACCGCGGGTCCCCTACAGTCAGCGGACTACCGGGACCGGTTATTTGATTTCCGTGCGCCCACCTATGCAGGGAACCAACCGATGAACACCCCTCCGGCGATGCTGTATCCCGAGCTGCTCGCCCCCCAAGACACGCACGCCATCCTCCGCGACGGCCATCGCCTCGATCACGCCGAAGGCGCCTCCAAACCGCTGCGCTCGCGGCCGGAGCCGCAGCCGCGCGGTGCCAAGGTCCACGGCAACCGGCCGATCGATCAGGCGGAGGCCGCCGCGCGTTTCATCGCCGCGCCCGAGCACGAGAAGATGCACGACGAGCGGCTTTGGGATCTGCGGCAGAAGCGAGATCGCGAGATGCACGCCATCCCCGAATGGGAGGAACTGCGCGCGCTCGCCTCGGCAATCAAGGAGCACACCCTTACCCATCTCGACCAGTATCTCGAAGAGTTCGAGGCGAATGCGCGGTCGAACGGCATCCATGTGCATTGGGCGCGCGACGCCGCTGAGCACAATCAGACTGTCCACGGCATCCTTGCGGATCACGGCGCCAAGTCGCTGATCAAGAGCAAGTCGATGCTGACCGAGGAGTGCGGCTTCCGCCCTTACATGGCGTCGGTCGGGATCGAGGTCATAGAAACCGATCTCGGCGAGCGCATCCAACAGCTCGACAACGAGGACCCGAGCCACGTCGTCGTGCCCGCGGTGCACAAGCTCCGGACCGACGTGGCGGAGGTGTTCGCCCGAACGATCGGCACCGATCCCGCCAACAGCGATGTCCACTATCTCGCGGCAGCGCAGCGCGAGGCGACGCGCCCGCTGATCCTCGCCGCCGACGCCGGCATGACCGGCTGCAATTTCGCGGTCGCCGAAACCGGCGGCGTCACCGTCTGCACCAACGAGGGAAACGCCGATTTGTCGGCCAATGTGCCGAAGCTGCACATCGCCTCGGTCGGCATCGAGAAGATCATCCCGCGCCTCGAGCATCTCGCGGTATTCGTGCGCCTATTGTCGCGAAGCGCGCTGGGTTCGCCAGTCACGCAATACACGTCGCATTTCCGCGGCCCGCGAGAAGGCGGCGAGATGCACCTCGTGCTCGTCGACAACGGTCGGTCCGAGCGCCTGGGCATGGCGGAGTTCTGGACCTCGCTCAAATGCATCCGCTGCGGCGCCTGCATGAACACCTGCCCGGTCTATCGGCGCAGCGGCGGCCTCAGCTATGGCGCGACCTATTCGGGCCCGATCGGCCTGATCATCGATCCGACCTTCAGCCAGCGAAAATACAGCAACCTGCCGTTCGCTTCGACATTGAACGGCAGCTGCAGCAATGTCTGCCCAGTCAAGATCAACATCCACGAGCAGATCTACGCGTGGCGACGGGTGCTCGTCGAGCACCACGAGACCCCGCTCGCCAAGCGGGCGGAGATGAAAGCGGCTGGTGAATTGCTGTCACACCCAGCCGCTTATCGCGCCGCGATTGCCGCCGCCGATATGGCGCTGGCGCATCTGCCGCGGTGGGTGATCTACAACGGCCTCAATGCCTGGGGCAAACACCGCGAAATCCCCCACCCGCCGCAGCAGACCTTTCATGCCTGGTACCAGGCCAACCGCGGAGAAAAGAAATGAGCAGCCGCGATGATATCCTGGCAGCGGTTCGGGCGAACCTGCCGCGGGTAGACCGGCCGCTTCCGGCGGTCCCAATGTTTGACGCCAGCCCGCCGGTGTCGCTTCTCGCTGCCTTCAAGGAGAGCCTGCATCGGATGGGCGGGGTGTTTCTTGATCCGCCTGCCTCGGGCGATCTCCTGGCACCGGTCCGTGCGAAAATCGCGGACGCCAAGATCGTGTGCTCGACGGTGCCGGAGATCGCGGGCAACCGTGACATTGCTACGGTAAACAAGCCGCAGGACCTGGCGGATGTCGATTTCGCGATTGTCCGCGCCTCCTTTGGCGTCGCCGAGACCGGCTCGGTCCTGTTGAGCGACGCCGATCTGCATGCCAACGCGGTCGCATATCTCGCGCAGCACCTGATCGTATTGCTCGATCCCGCCGACATTGTCGTCAACCTGCATCACGCCTATCGCCGGCCGGAATTCCGCGACAGGCATTATGCCTCGTTCCACACGGGCCCGTCCGCAACTGCCGACATCGAAGGTGTGCTGATCCATGGCGCCCAAGGGGTGCGTTCGCTCTCCGTGCTGCCAATTGCGCGAGCGGCGCATGCGGGCCTCAACGACGGGCGCTGAAAAGGGTACGGAGTACCGCGACCAGGGGAAGGAAATGGTTATGGCCGAAGTTCGCAGAGAAACCGATAGCCTCGGCGTCGTCGAGGTGCCCGCCGACAAGCTGTGGGGAGCGCAGACGCAGCGCTCGCTGGAGCATTTCAGCATCGGCCAGGACCTGATCCCGCGCGAGATGATCACCGCCTACACAATACTGAAGAAGGCGGCGGCCAACGCCAACCATTCAGGCGGGCGGCTCGATGAGCGCACTCATCGGCTGATCGTGCAGGCCTGCGACGAGATCCTGGCCGGGCAACACCACGACATGTTCCCGCTGCATGTGTGGATGACCGGCAGCGGCACGCAATTCAACATGAACGTCAACGAGGTGATTTCCAACCGCTGCTGCCAGCTCGCCGGCACTGCGCTCGGCAGCAAGACGCCGGTGCACCCCAACGACCATGTGAACATGTCGCAATCGTCAAACGACTCGTTTCCGTCGGCGATGTACATTGCCGCCGCTGTCAATGTGAAGGGGCGGCTGCTGCCGGCCGTCACCGCCCTGCGCGACGCGATCGCGGCCAAGGCCCAGGAATGGAAAGACATCGTCAAGATCGGTCGCACTCATATGCAGGACGCGACGCCGATCACCTTGGGACAGGAATGGTCCGGCTACGCCGGGATGCTCAGCGACAATGTCGAGCGGATCGAGGATGCGCTGAAGGGCGTATATCGACTGGCGATCGGCGGTACGGCGGTGGGCACCGGCATCAATGCGGCGCCCGGCTTTACCGAAGCCGCGGCGACAGAGATCGCGAAGCTCACCGGGTTGCCGTTCGTCAGCGCACCGAACAAATTCGCCGTGCAGGGCGCGCATGATGCGCTGGTGCAGCTGTCCGGAACATTCCGCACCTTGGCGGTATCGCTCTACAAGATCGCCAACGACATCCGGCTGATGTCCTGCGGCCCACGCGCCGGCTTTGCCGAGTTGCTGATCCCCGAGAACGAGCCCGGCTCTTCGATCATGCCGGGCAAGGTGAACCCGACCCAGGCCGAGGCGCTGACCATGATCGCGGTGCAGGTGATGGCCAACGACGTGGCGGTCGGCTTCGGCGGCGCCGGCGGCTATCTCGAGATGAACGTCTATAAGCCGCTGATGATCTTCAACATCGCCCACTCGATCACGATCCTCAGCGACGGGTGCATGAACTTCCGCAGGTTCCTCGTCGAGGGAACCAAGCCAAATCTGAAGAAGATCAAGGAATATGTCGGCCGCTCCCTGATGCTGGTGACGGCGCTGTCGCCGGTCATTGGCTATGACAAAGCATCAAAAATTGCCCACTACGCGATGGATAACGACCTGACGCTGCGGGAAGCCGCACTGAAGCTGGGCTTCGTGACCGAGGAACTGTTCGACCGCGTCGTCGATCCGGCGAAAATGGTCACGCCCTACGTAGCCAAGGGCGAGCAAGCGAACGCCGGGATCCACACCTGAACAGAGGAGAATACAATGTCTGCAGCCAATACCAGCACGACCAAACGCGGCATCGACCTTTTGCACGATCCCAGGTTCAACAAATCCACGGGATTTACCGAGGCCGAACGTCAGGCGCTCGGGCTGGTCGGGCTGGTTCCCGATGTGACGGAGACGATCGAGACCCAGCTCGCTCGCGTCTTGCTGCAGCTCAAGGAGAAGCCCAGCGACCTCGAACGTTTCATTCACCTGATGAATCTGCTGGAGACGAACGAGACGCTGTTCTACCGCACCCTGATGTCGGACCCGGCTCGCTTCCTCGAGATCGTGTATGATCCGGAGATCGGCGAAGCCTCACTGAAGTTCGACCAAATTCTGCGCCGCCCGCACGGGATGTATCTGTCAATTAGCCGCAAAGGGCACGTCAGGGAGGTGCTGCGCAATTGGCCGGTCAAAGACGTGCGCTTCATCTGCGTGACCAATGGCGGCCGCATCCTTGGCCTCGGCGATTTGGGCGCCAACGGCATGGCTATTCCGATCGGTAAGTTGCAGCTTTACACCGCGGCGGCGGGGGTACCGCCGGAAGGCCTATTGCCGATGTATCTCGACGCCGGCACGAACAACGAAACCTATCTTCGCGACCCGCTCTATCTCGGCCTGCGGCAGCACCGCCCCTCGACCGAGGAGCTCTACCCCTTTGTGGACGAGTTCGTCGAGGCGGTTCAGGAGGTCTTCCCCAATTGCTGCATCCACTTCGAGGACTGGACCGGAACGGATGCAATTGCCCTTCTCGCCCGCTATCGCAACAAGGTCTGCTGCTACAACGACGACATCCAGGGCACGGGCGGCGTGACACTCGCCGGACTGATCAATGCGCTCAAGATCACCGGCGGCCAACTCAAGGAGCAGAGGGTTCTGTTTCTCGGCGCCGGGTCGGCCGCGATCGGCCTCGCCGATCTGATCGTCGCCGGTATGGGTGAGCAGGGCGTGACGCCCGAGACGGCACGGCAGCAGATCCGCATGTTCGACACCCAGGGACTGGTGGTCGCGGGGCGTCCCGGCCTTGCCGCGCACAAGCGGCCCTACGCGCACAAGCTGCCCCCCAGCAAACCCTTCAATCATCTCGACCCGGCGAGCGAGTGCCCGCAGATCGTCGCGGCCATCGAAGATTTCAAGCCGACGGCCCTGATCGGCGTCAGCGGTAAGGCGCTTGGCGCTGGTGTGGGCAGACTGTTCTCGCGCGAGGTCGTCGAGGCGATGTCGCGCTACAACGAGCGGCCAATCATCTTTGCCCTATCGAACCCGACCGAGCACCACGAATGCCTGCCCGAGCAGGCCTACTCGTGGTCCCGGGGCAAGGCGGTCTATGCCGGTGGCGTGCAATTCCCGCCCGTTCACCTCGGCGGCCAGACGTTCCTGCCGTCGCAGGCCAACAATCTCTACATCTTCCCCGCCGTCGGCATGGCGATTTACGCCACGAATGCAAAGCGTGCGACCGACGAGATGTTCATCGAGGCGGCGCATGCCGTAGCCGATCAGGTGACCGCCGATCAGCTGAAGCTCGGGATGCTGTTTCCGCCGCAGTCGGACATCCTGGAGGTCGAGGTTCGGACCGCCGCGCGGGTCGCCAGGCTCGTCTTCGATGCCGGCCTCGCTCGCGTCGCCCGCCCGGCCGATATCGAGGAATTCATTCGCCGGCACCTTTACAAGCCCGAGTATCGGACCCTCGCGTAAATCGACAGGGGCAGGGTAATGACCGAACCAACCCAGCATCCCACCGGTTATGACCTGCTTCGCAACCCGCGCCTGGATTTCGGCAATACAAGCTCAGAATTTACCCGATTTTATACCTGTTAACCCGACGGGTGTCGAACACCGTGCCAAATTACAGCCGCTTTGCCGCCACCGGCAGGCGCCTGCGCAAGATGCCGGTCGATGCCAGCGCGCTGAAAGGCCCCAATAGGTGGGCAACAGCGGTTCATATGCGAGAAGGAGAGCCACGATGGCGAGACCCCATCAGCCCGGAGAGTCCGAATTCAGGGAGATCCTGCCGGAAGACATCGACTGGCAACCGTTCCCGGCGTTCCCCCCGATGATGCGATTGGCCGTGCTGGTTGGGGAGCCGACCAAGCCTGGCCCCTACGTCATCAGGGTCAAGGTGCCGTCGGGCGCGAAATTGATGCCGCACAAGCATCCGGAGGACCGCATCTACACGGTCATGTCCGGCGTTTTCTACATTGGGCTTGGCGAAGAGTTCGACGGCGACAAGGTGAAGGCCTACCCGCCGGGCAGCGTCATCGTTCTGCCCGGCGAAACCTGGCATTTCCATTGGGCGAAATCCGGCGAGTACGTCACGCAGGTGACGGCGATCGGCCCGCTCGGCCTTGAATATCACGATCCCGACGACGATCCGCGCGCGCAAGCTCGGCAGTCCGGACCTGCCCGCTGAGATTGACCCACCGGATTTCGTGGTGACGCCATGAAGATCACCAGAATCGAGTCGATACCGCTGCGAATTCCGTTTACGGCCGGTGGGATATCGGGTGAGGGAGCGTGGGGCGGGGCGGGTCTGCAAACAGTCGACTCGTTGATCGTCGCGGTCACAACCGACACCGGGGTTGTCGGTTGGGGCGAAACATTCGGCTTTACCGCGGTTCCAGTCGCAAAGGCCGCGATCGACGCCGTGCTTGCCCGCGAATGCGTCGGCCGGGATGCAAGGCAAATTCGCAAGCTCACGCTCGATCTGCAGAAGAAGTTCCATGTCTTCGGACGGAGCGGCGCCCTCATCTACGGCCTTTCCGCGATCGACATTGCGCTTTGGGATATCGCCGGCAAGGTTGCCAAGCAGCCGGTCCATCAGCTCCTTGGAGGCAGTGACGCGACGGCGCTTCCCTGCTACGCCAGCCTGACCCGGTACTCCAATCCCGAGCTGGTCGCAGAGAACGTGGCGCGCGCGCTGCACAGCGGCTTTCGTCGTCTCAAACTGCATGAGATCGAGGTCGACTGCATACGCGCCGCGCGTGACGCCGCCGGCGATGACATCGACATCATGCTGTCAATTGCCCTTGGTCGGTGCGCGAAGCCCTCGACATGACGCGCAAATTGCGCCCCTTCAATCTGCGCTGGCTCGAAGAGCCGGTCTGGCCCCCGGAAAACTATTCCGGGTTGGCGCGGATCAGGCGGGAAGGAGGCATCCCGATCGCCGCCGGCGAGAATGCCTCGACGTTGATGGACTTTCAGCACCTTTTCGAGGCGAAGGCTGTCGACTTCATCCAGCCGAGCCCCGCCAAGATGGGCGGCCTGACGGAGCTGAGCGGCGTGTTTGCCCTGGCGAACGCCAACAACACCACGGTGATGGTCCACACCTTTTATGACGGCCCGGGCCTGCTGGCCGCGGTACACGCGAGCGCGGCTCTCGGTGGACCCGGAGCCCTGGTGGAATGGCGGTATTTCGACCTCGAGGCGCAGCTCTACGGCGACGACATCATCCCGAAGAGTGGCGCAATCGCCGTTCCTCAGAGCGCGGGGCTCGGTCTTGAACCACGCGCGGACGTCATCCGCGACTACCGCCTGGCCTGAACAGACCAACGCCGGAGCGAACGCAGCGATTTGTCGAAAGGAGAAAATTATGAAGATCTTGATGGTTCTGACCTCGCACGACAAGCTCGGCGACACCGGCCGCAAGACGGGCTTCTGGCTCGAGGAGTTCGCCGCCCCCTACTACACGTTCAAGGAAGCCGGCGCGGAGATCGTGCTTGCCTCGCCGAAGGGCGGCCAACCGCCTCTCGATCCGAAGAGCAACGAGCCAAACTTTCAGACCGACCTTACGCACCGGTTCGAAGCCGATGCAGGCGCAAAAGCGCAGCTTGCGACAACACTTCGCCTCGACAGCGTCAAGGCCGAGGACTTCGACACCGTCTTCTACCCCGGTGGTCATGGGCCGATGTGGGATCTCGCCGAAGACGAGAACTCGATCAAGCTGGTAGAATCCTTCCTCGCCGCCGGCAAGACCTTCGCCTTGGTCTGCCACTCCTCCGGCGCGCTGCGACATGTCAAGACCCCGGACGGCAAGCTGCTCGTAGAGGGCAAGACCGTGACCGACTTCACCAATGGCGAGGAAGAAGAGGTAGGATTGACGAAGGTGGTACCCTTCCTTGTCGAGGACGAACTGATGAGCCTCGGTGCCGCCTTTTCCAAGGTCAAGAACTGGGGCGTTCACACAGTCGCCGACGGGCAGCTGATCACCGGCCAGAATCCGGCCTCGTCGGGCCCGGCTGCCAAGCTTCTGATCGATACGCTGAACAAGAAGGCCAGGTAGCTCAAACAACTGCAATTCAACTCGCGTAAAACCAAAGGAGGATCAAATGCAGTCGTCTGTACTTAACACCGGTGGCGGCAAGGCATTAATTAACCCAGCCGACACTGTTATATTGTTGCTGGACCACCAGACGGGTCTTTTTCAGACGGTAAAAGACATAGGCGTGATGGAACTGCGGGCCAATACGACGGCCTTGGCGAAATTGGGGACGTTGCTGAAATTGCCGGTCATAACGACCACTTCGGTACCCGACGGACCCAATGGCCCGCCCATGCCGGAACTCCAAGAGGCTGCGCCGCACGCGCACTACGTTCCGCGCCATGGCGAGGTCAACGCCTGGGACAATGAGGCTTTTGTCAAGGCCGTTCGCGATACCGGCAAGAAGACGCTGATCATGGCCGGCGTGTGGACCAGCGTTTGCGTCATGTTCCCGGCACTCGATGCAACGGCTGCCGGGTTCAAGGTCTACGCCGTGATGGATGCGTCGGGCGACCCCAGCGAAATGGCGTCGAGAACGACACTCGCCCGCTTCGTTCAAGGTGGCGTCGTGCCGACGACGGCGAATGCCGTGATCTGCGAAATTCATCGCACTTGGAACCGTCCCGAAGCCGCAGAACTCGCACAGCTGTACACGATGGTCGCCCCGAACTACCGGGCGGTCATGGAGAGCTACCAAATGGCGCAACAGGCGGCAAAGACGCCTGCACGATAGGGCAGTGGCGTCGCGGACGAGATCGTAGGGCGGAAAAGCGGGAGCGCATTCCGCATGTACCGCACCGCCGCGCGGTCGGCGGAATACCCGCCGCGCTATTCCGCCCTACGCTGCTTCGCCAGCTGCGTCGTTTCCTTAATCGATAGGGCACGCTCATGAACAGCTCGAATACTCCACCCGAACTTATCCTTCATCGCGGCCTGTTCACGACACTCGACCGCGCCAATCCGACCGCCACTGCCGTTGCGATCACGGACGGCAAATTCTCGGCGGTTGGGCACGACCATGAGGTCATAAACCTCGCCGGCGAAAAGACCAGGATTATCGACCTCAATGGCAGACGCGTATTGCCGGGCCTGATCGATAATCACCTGCACATCATTCGCGGCGGGCTCAACTTCAACATGGAGTTGCGCTGGGACGGCGTGCGCTCGCTGGCCGATGCAATGGCGATGCTCAAGCAACAGGTGGCGGTGACGCCGCCACCGCAATGGGTGCGGGTGGTGGGCGGCTTCACCGAGCATCAATTCGACGAGAAGCGGCTGCCGACGCTCGACGAGATCAACGCGGCGGCTCCGGAGACACCGGTTTTCATCCTGCACCTTTATGACCGCGCACTGCTGAACAAGGCGGCATTGCGCGCGATAGGCTATACCGCGGAGACGCCGGTGCCGCCGGGCGGCGAAATGGTGCTCGACAGCTACGACAATCCGACCGGGCTGCTGCTGGCAAAGCCGAACGCCGGCATTCTCTACGCGACCCTCGCGCGCGGCCCGAAACTGCCGTTCGACTATCAGGTCAACTCGACCCGGCATTTTTTGCGCGAACTGAACCGGCTCGGCGTAACCGGCGCGATCGACGCCGGCGGCGGCTTCCAGAACTACCCGGAAGACTATGCGGTCATCGAAAAGCTCGCGGCCGAAGGCCAGCTCACCGTTCGCATCGCCTACAACCTATTTACGCAGAAACCCAAAGGCGAGAAGGACGATTTCCTCAACTGGACAAAGACCTCGAAATACCAGCAAGGCACCGACTATTTCCGCCACAATGGCGGCGGCGAGATGCTGGTCTTCTCTGCTGCCGATTTCGAGGATTTCCGCCAGCCGCGGCCCGACATGCCGGCGGAAATGGAAAGCGAGCTCGAAGCGGTGGTGCGTATCCTGGCCGTGAACCGCTGGCCGTGGCGGCTCCACGCGACCTACGAGGAAACAATCTCGCGCGCGCTCGACGCCTTCGAGCGGGTCAACCAGGACATCCCAATCGATGGTCTTCACTG
The DNA here is from genome assembly GCA_963772295.1 of uncultured Alphaproteobacteria bacterium. GTDB lineage: Bacteria > Pseudomonadota > Alphaproteobacteria > ATCC43930 > CGMCC-115725 > AP-15. The sequence goes on along the minus strand of CAVYWO010000009.1, from coordinate 841,125 downwards.
GTTCATTGATCACGCCGAGACGATTTCGCCGCGGTCGATCGAGCGCATCGCGGCACTCGGCGGCGGCATCGCCGTGCAGCACCGGATGGCCTATCAGGGCGAATATTTCGTCGAGCGCTACGGCGTTGGCGCCGCCGAGGCGACACCCCCCATTACCCGGATGCTTGAGGCGGGCCTACCGCTCTCGGCCGGCACCGACGCCACCCGCGTCGCCTCCTACAATCCGTGGGTCTCGCTGGCATGGCTGGTCACCGGCAAGACGGTCGGCGGCCTGCGCCTTTACCCGGCCCGCAACCGGCTCGACCGCGAGACGGCCCTCAGGATGTGGACCGAAAACGTCACCTGGTTCTCAAACGAGGAGGGCAAGAAGGGCCGCATCGAGGTCGGCCAGTTCGGCGATTTGGTCGTCCCCGACCGCGACTACTTCTCCTGCTCCGAGGACCAGATCGCCGACATCGCGGCGAAACTGACGATCGTCGGCGGCAAGGTGGTCTACGGCGCCGGCGATTTTGCCGCTTTCGACGAGACGGCGGCGCCACCGGCCATGCCCGACTGGTCGCCGGTTCGGCGCTTCGGTGGCTATGCTGCTTGGGGCGACTCCAGCGGCTCCAGAGAGGCCGTGGCACGGCGGTCGCTTGCCGCCGCGTGCGGCTGTGCGAACCATTGCGGCATCCACGGCCACGACCACGCGGCCGCCCGGTCGGCACGTCTGCCAGTCAGCGATTTGAGATCCTTCTGGGGCGCGCTCGGCTGCTCTTGCTGGGCATTTTAACGTTGCGGCACACTGCGAGAGAGACGCGGTTCGTCGGATTAACGCCATACTCGATGGGCGATGGACTTGGTTCGCGGCCCGTATCGGACTGACCAGCGCCCGTCTGCCAGGCGGCCCGACCACGGGCCACGACTTTTCGGCAGCTGCCGCCGAGCAGGTTAAGCTCGGTCTTTTTCCGGGGTGGCTCTGGGTCTGCTTGGCGACCAGCACCGGACTTGTTGGGGGCCCGCCGAGTGATTTCGGGCCGCCTCGTCTGGCCTGGCGTTGCCGCTCTTAGCTTTGGGAGCCTGCCATGCGCATAATCAAGACATTCGTTTTAGCGGCCGTCCTTTGCGGAAGTCTGGCGAGCGTGCCGGTGTCGCAGGTATTTGCCGCAACCCAGACACCCGCCGTCGCGGTCGCTCCGCAATACGATACAACCCATGTCTACGTCGCGCCGGACGATTTCGATCGGTTCGTCGCCAGCCTCGTCACGACGTTTGGCGGGACAACATCCAAGGAAGGCGAGTTCACCGTCACACCGACACCCAGCCTTACCATGTCGCAGCTTGTCCTCACCCCGGTAGGGACTTTGTCAATCTTTGGTTTCAAGACGCCGATTCCCTATCCCTTCGGCGCGGAGCGGACCGGCTATCTCGTAACCGACATAGACGCGGCCGTTCAGGCCGCACGCGCCCACGGCGCCGCTCTGACGGTCGCGACATTTCCCGACCCGATCGGCCGCGATGCCATCATTCAATGGCGCGGCGGCGTCAATATGCAACTCTATTGGCACACGACGGCGCCGAATTATCCGCCGCTGCAAACCGTGCCCGAGAACCGGGTCTACGTCTCGCCGGATTCGGCCGATGCCTTCATCCGCGATTTCGTCGCTTTCGCGCATGGCAAGATTGTTTCTGACGACCGCAACGCGCCCGGCGTGGAGATCGGCCGGCCAACCGATACCTACCGACGCGTCCGCATCGAATCCGCCTTCAGCCGCGTGGCCGTGCTGGTGACCGATGGCCGTCTTCCCTATCCTTATGGACGCGAGGTGACGGGCTACGAGGTCTCCGATCTCTCTGCGACGGTCGGCAAGGCTGAGAGCGCAGGCGCAGTTGTGCTGGTTAAATCCTACATCGCCGGCGACCGCGAGGCCGCGATCCTGCGGTTCCCAGGCGGCTACATCGCCGAGGTTCATGCAGTCTCGCACAAGTGAACGCTTGCCGTGCGGCTCGCGTCTTTGGCGCTGTTGGCGTCGATCGCGGCCTCGACCGCCGGGGCGGCGTTTGCCCAAGACGCGGGATCGCTGGCGATGGGTTTGCCCGCCCGTCCGACGATCGAAATGAACCGGTGGCAGGAAGACTGGTCGGTATTGGCTGATCCGAGCCTACGTACCGAGCCCTTCGACGATTTGAAATACATTCCACTGTCTCCGGATGATCCGCAGAGCTATGTGTCGCTCGGCCTCGATCTGCGCGAGCGCTTCGAAATCACTCAACGCATCTACTTTCGGCGTCGGCGGGATCCCCGTTCAGAACTATGTGCTGGATCGTGAGTATATTCACGCCGATGTCCGGCCCAACGAGAACTGGCAGATCTTCATACAGCTCCAGGACGACTACGCGCCGGGGAAATCGATAATCACTCCGGTTGACCGGGACCCGCTCGACCTTGCGCAAGGCTTCATCGCCTATACGGGGGACCTGGCGGGCGGCGAAGTGAAGGTCCGCGTGGGGCGCCAGGAGATGGCCTTCGACCTGCAGCGTTTCGTCTCGATCCGGGATGGTCCCAATGTGCGTCAGGCTTACGATGCGGCTTGGTTCGATTGGGAGAAGGACCCATGGCGCATCATCAGCTTCTGGAGTGAGCCTGTCATATATGTCCCCCAGGGCGTCTTCAACGACTACTCCAATGGCCAATTCCAATTTGGCGGGTTCAGAGTTGAGCGGCGAGACGTCGGACCGGGACACCTCAGTGCCTATTATGCGCGTTACGATCTCGACAATTCGCATTTTCTCTTTGCCAGCGGCCGCGAACGGCGCGACATCTTCGATGTGCATTATGCCGGCGATTACGCCGGGTGGGATTGGGACCTCGAGTCAATGGTCCAGACCGGAACCGTCGGCGCCAAAACGGCCCGCGCCTGGGGGCTGGGAACGCTGGGCGGCTTCACATTCGCCGATGCGAGCTGGCGCCCCCGTCTGGGGCTTCAGGTCGACGCGGCGTCGGGTGACCGGAACCCCAGCGCCAGTACGCTCGGAACCTTCAATCCGCTTTTCCCGAACGGCTATTACTTCACCCTGGCTGGATTCACCACCTATGCAAATCTGATCCACGTCAAGCCCTCGGTGGCCGTCAAGCCAACGAGCAACCTGACGTTCCTCGCCGCCGCCGGCCTACAGTGGCGCGAGACGACGGCTGATGCCGTCTATGTCATACCCGATATTCCCGTTCCCGGCACAGCGGATTCCGCGGGGAGCTGGACTGGCGCTTATGGACAAATTCGCGCCGAATATGCATTCAACGGCCATCTGACGGGCGCCGTCGAAGCCGTGTATTTTGACGTCGGCAGCGCCATCCGCCGCGCTGGCGGGCATAACAGCGACTATCTCGGTGTCGAACTCGATTTCGGATGGTGAGATGAAGACCGACGAGCGCTCGCCCGGCACGGCCGACGTACAGGGTTCGGCGTGGAGCCCGTTCCGCCACGCAATCTTTGCTGTGCTCTGGACGGCGACGGCCGTCTCCAATATCGGCAGCTGGATGCAGAACGCCGCGGCGGCGTGGCTGATGACCAGCCTCCGCCCGGATCCATTCGAAGTGGCCCTCGTCCAGGCGGCGACGACCTTGCCCATGTTCCTGTTCAGCCTCCCTGCCGGAGCATTGGCCGACATCGTCGACCGCCGCCGTCTTCTTATCGCAGTGCAGATCGCGGCGGTAGCAATCGCCGCCCTGTTCGCGACCTTCGTATGGCTGGACTGGGTGACGCCGAACTGGCTGCTGACATTTATCTTCCTGTCGGGGATCGCGACGGTTCTGGCGATGCCGGCGTGGCAGGCTATCGTGCCGCAGCTCGTGCCAAAGGAAGAGCTACGTGCTGCGGTCGCGCTCAACGGCGTGGGCTTGAATATGAGCCGCGCTATCGGTCCGGCGTTGGCCGGCGTGGCGATCGGCGCACTCGGCATGGCGGCACCTTATTGGATCAATGCGTTGAGCACGTTCGCCGTGATCGCCGCGCTGATCTGGTGGCGCCCTCCCCAGCCTATCACACAATCCCTACCCGCCGAACGCATCGTCAACGCTATTCGCAGCGGTTTGCGCTACGCTCGCTATAATCCAGATTTGCGCGCGACGCTGATCCGGGCTGCCGGCTTCTTCCCGCTCGCGAGCGTCTATTGGGCGCTTTTGCCGCTTCTCGTGCGCGCCCGAATTGGGGGCGGCCCCGAGACATACGGCATACTCCTCGGTGCAATCGGCGCCGGCGCTGTTTGCGGCGCATTCGTATTGCCGACAGCGGCAAAGCTGGGTGCCGATCGGGTGGTGACAGGGGCGACGGTCGGGACGGCACTCGCGCTCGTCCTGTTCGCCGTCGCTCGTGAGCCGGCAACCGCCTTGATCGCCTGTGTGTTCGCCGGAATTTCCTGGGTTGCCGCGATCTCCACCTTGAACGTATCGGCCCAGTTTGCGCTGCCGGGCTGGGTCCGGGGGCGCGGGATGGCGATGTTCGCAACGGTACAGTTCGCCGGCTTGGCCGTCGGCAGCATCGTCTGGGGACAGGCGGCGAAGGGGATCGGGCTACCGGCCGTTCACATCATCGCGGCGATCGCGCTGGTCGCCTCGATCCCACTGCTGCGGCGCTGGAAGCTACAGACCGCCGCCGGTCTCGATCTCGCGCCGTCGATGCATTGGCCCGCTGCGTTGCTCGCGCACGACATCGAGCCCGACCGAGGTCCGGTGCTGGTCACCGTCGAATACGCCGTCGCTGCGGCCGATCGCGCGGCGTTTCTCGCGGCGATGGCGAAGTTGGCGAGCGAGCGCCGGCGTGATGGCGCTTTTGAATGGGGCCTCTACGAAGACGCCTCAAAAGAGGGAGTCTTCGTCGAGACATTCTGTGTCAATTCCTGGCTCGACCACATGCGGCAGCATCAACGCGTGACCAATGCCGATCGGGTGCTGCAGGACGCTGCGGATCGTTTCCCAGCGGAAGGCACGCCGGCGGTCAGGCATTTGATAGCGGCACAAGGGAGGGCAAACGGATGATCGGATATGGGTTGCTGATTGCCCGGCTGTGTCTCGCGGCGGTGTTTCTATACAGCGGCGTCGACAAGCTGTGGCATTGGCGTTCAAGCGTCGAAGAGGTCAAGGGCGACGGACTCCCCTGGCCGGCGGCCTTCGCCGGCGCCACCGTCGCTACGCAGCTCGTCGGCGGATGCCTTGTGGCCACCGGCTTCTTTGCCTGGCTCGGCGCCCTATTGTTGGCCGGCTTCACCGTGGCGGCAACAGTGGTCGGGCACCGCTTCTGGCTCCGGCGCGGCGCGGAATACCGACGCGAATTGACGACCAGCCTGGAGCATTTGGCAATCGTCGGCGGGCTCCTGTTGCTCTCCGTCCTCGATTTCGCCGGCACCGGATGAGGGACCGGTAATGAGCGAGCGAGCCGCCGGCATAAACGCCGGACGTCCTGTTGCCGTCCACCCGCCACGCTCGGTCGCGACAACCACAATTGCGGTGCTCACTCAGAATGGGCGGCCCGGCCGTCGCCTTGCCGGCAAGGGCCCTCCCGCTAGCAGCCTGTCGGACTTAACGATTTCGCGCAATTATCGGTAACATCATGCCGACAACTCGCATGGTTTATTGCTTGTTACAGCCGTCACGAGACATAAAATCCCAAAATTGGCGGATTTTTGGCTAAGTCCGACAGGCTGCTAGGCGCGTGAATTTTTTGTGACCTGCGGTGGGGATCGAGCGCTCGTCGCGGCAGCGCGTTATATTCGGTATTGGAGCCTGGCTCGAGGCGGTCGCGAGTCCTTCGAACGCGGTCCCCACCTTGACTGACTTAGGCGCGTACCTTGCAGGGTGACGCAACCGTCTCGTCACCCCTCTGTCGCTGATCATCGAACGGGAGGGTTATGGAATGAAGCGGTCATTCCTGGTCGCTGTGGTGACCGTGGCGCGGCGCGATCGCTGCACCGGTGCGGGCACAAACTCCGGCGAGTACGACCCCGCCGAGCACCCATTCGGGCCCATCGCCAACCCACGCACAGACACACCATCATGCGGTGCATCATCATGGGGTGCATCAGGCCGCGGCGTCGCGGGGAAGCACCGCCGACCAATTGAACCGGGAGGAGCTCGCCGATCTGCAGGACGTGGGCGGGACCCCGGTCTTGCGAATGCCGAGCGGGGGAAAGGTGATATCGAACTAGCCGGCCGCATGCCCCGCAAACCCAAGGGAACTCGGGCTGCCGTCTCGGCATGAGTTCAACCCGATATGGGCTGTTGCGTCGGTTGCGGAAAGTTCGCGGTGCCCGGTATACCATTCGTCGCGTCGATAGCGGGACTACCGACGGAGAATCCGCATGACAGGCCACGACCTGGAAAGCGTCGCGCTGACGCTGGTTGCCGAAGGGAAGGGGATCCTCGCCGCCGACGAGTCCGTCCCGACCCTGACGAGACGGTTCGACTCGCTCGGGATGCGGTCGACCGAAGAGAGCCGCCGCGCCTATCGGGAGATCCTGTTCACCACCCCGGGCGTCGCCGAGTTCATCAGCGGCGTCATCATGTATGACGAGACGATCCATCAGAAGAGTTCCGCCGGCATGCCGCTCGGCGAGGTCCTCTCGGGACAGGGCATCCTTCCCGGGATCAAGGTCGATATCGGCGCGAAGCCTCTGGCCGGTTCGCCTCACGAGACCGTCACCGAGGGTCTCGACGGTCTGCGCGATCGCCTCGCGGCGTACCGCGGCATGGGCGCCCGCTTCGCAAAATGGCGGGCCGTGATCCACATAGACGACGTATTGCCGAGCCCCGACTGCGTGGCTGTGAACGCACACGCGCTCGCGCGGTATGCGGCGCTCTGCCAGGAACAGAACCTGGTGCCGATCGTCGAGCCGGAAGTCCTGATGGACGGATCGCACACGATCGAGCGCTGCGAAGAAATCACCGGCACCGTCCTCCACGCCGTGTTCGGCGCCCTCTTCGAGCAGGGCGTCGGGCTCGAGGGGATGCTGCTCAAGCCCAACATGGTCATCGCCGGCAAGGAGTGCAGCCGCCAGGCTCCCATCGACGAGGTCGCGGCGGCAACCTTGCGTTGCCTGCGCCGCCACGCGCCTGCCGCCGTGCCCGGCATCGTCTTCCTCTCCGGCGGCCAGAATGCACGCCTGGCGACCGCCCATCTGAACGCGATCAACCGGCTGCCGGGCCCGAAGCCGTGGAAGGTCAGTTTCTCCTACGGGCGAGCGCTGCAGGATCCGGCGCTGGAGGCGTGGCATGGGCAGGAAGAGAACCTGTCGGCCGGCCAGCGCGCCCTGTACCATCGGGCCAGCTGTAATGGGGCGGCGACTGTCGGGAAGTATACGGATGAGATGGAGACGGGTTTGCCGGGCGCCGATGATCCACCACATCGCCGCGACTGGCGCGACGACTGATCGGCGCGGCCGTCTCACCGCGCCGGCGTCGAATACAGAGGATCAGAGGAGGCGATAATGGCAGCGCTGACCGATCGCGAGCGGGAATTGATCGATGCATACTGGCGGGCCGCCAACTACCTGTCGGTCGGCCAGATCTATCTCTACGACAACCCGTTGTTGAAGAAACCGCTGAGCAAGGAGCACATCAAACCGCGGCTCCTTGGCCACTGGGGAACAACGCCGGGTTTGAACTTCATCTATGCTCATCTGAACCGGGTGATCAAGAAGCTAGACCTGGACATGATCTACATCACCGGCCCCGGCCATGGCGGGCCCGGTCTGGTGGCGAACGCCTATCTCGAAGGGACCTACAGCGAAGTCTACCCGAACATTTCAGCCGACGAAGAGGGCTTGAAGCGCCTCTTCACCCAGTTCTCGTTCCCGGGCGGCATTCCCAGCCACGTCGCGCCGGAGACGCCGGGTTCGATCCACGAGGGGGGCGAGCTCGGCTACGCCGTCTCGCATGCCTACGGAGCCGCCTTCGACAACCCCGATCTGATCGTTGCCTGCGTCGTCGGCGACGGCGAGGCCGAAACCGGACCGCTGGCGACCAGTTGGCATTCCAACAAGTTCCTGGACCCGGTGACCGACGGGGCGGTTTTGCCGATCCTGCACCTCAACGGCTACAAGATCGCCAACCCCACCGTCCTCGCTCGGATCAGCCATGAGGAATTGGACCATCTGTTCCGCGGCTACGGCTACACGCCGTATTTCGTCGAGGGGCACGAGCCGGAAAAGATGCACGAGCTGATGGCCACCACCCTCGACACCGTGATCGGCGAGATCCGGCGCATCCAGGCCGATGCGCGCCGCAACGGTTTCCGCGAGCGCCCGCGCTGGCCGATGATCGTGCTCCGCACCCGCAAGGGCTGGACCTGCCCGGCCGAGATCGACGGCAGGCGAACCGAGGATTACTGGCGCGCACACCAGGTGCCGATGGGCGAAATGCACGAGAACCCGGCCCATGTCCGCATCCTCGAAGAGTGGATGAAGAGCTACCGGCCGGCGGAGCTGTTCGACGACAGCGGCCATCTGCGTCCCGATCTCGCCGAACTCCCGCCGCATGGCGCCCGCCGGATGAGCGCCAACCCGCACACCAACGGCGGCCTGCTGCTGCGCGAGCTGCGCCTCCCCGCTTTCCGCGATTATCAGGTCGCGGTGCCGGCGCGGGGCGCGGTCACGGCCGAGGCGACGCGGGTCATGGGCAGGTTTCTGCGCGACGTGATGAAGCTGAACCTCGAGGCACGGAATTTCCGGCTGTTCAGCCCGGACGAGAACAATTCGAACCGCTGGCAGGATGTGCTCGAGGTCACCAACCGCGCCTGGGTCGCCGAGACCCTGCCATGGGACGACCATCTGGCGCCCGACGGGCGGGTCATGGAGATGCTCAGCGAGCACCAGTGTCAGGGCTGGCTCGAAGGCTATTTGCTGACCGGCCGGCACGGCTTCTTCTCCTGCTACGAGGCGTTCATCCACATCATCGACTCGATGTTCAACCAGCACGCCAAATGGCTGAAGGTGTGCAATCACATTCCCTGGCGGCGGCCGATCGCCTCGCTCAACTACCTGTTGTCGAGCCATGTCTGGCGCCAGGACCACAACGGGTTCAGCCATCAGGACCCGGGGTTCATCGACCACGTCGTCAACAAGAAGGCGGAGGTCGTCCGCGTCTACCTGCCGCCCGACGCCAATTGCCTGCTGTCGGTCACCGACCACTGCCTGCGCAGCCGGAACTACGTCAATGTCGTCGTCGCCGGCAAGCAGCCGGCGCCGCAATGGCTGACGATGGAGGAGGCGGTAAAGCACTGCACCGCCGGGCTCGGGATCTGGGAATGGGCCAGCAACGACCGGGGCGGGGAGCCGGATGTGGTGATGGCCTGCTGTGGCGACGTGCCCACCCTGGAGACCCTCGCCGCCGTCGACCTCCTGCGCCGGTATGCACCCGATCTAAAGATCCGCGTCATCAACGTCGTGGACCTGATGACGCTTGCAGCCGTCGAGCGAGCATCCGCACGGCCTCTGCGGATCAAGATTTCGACGCGCTTGTTCACGACCGACAAGCCGATCATCTTCGCCTTCCATGGCTATCCTTGGCTGATCCACCGGCTGACCTACCGCCGCAACGGCCACAAGAACCTGCATGTGCGCGGTTACAAGGAGGAGGGCACCACCAGCACGCCGTTCGACATGTGCGTGCTGAACGAGCTCGATCGCCTCCATTTGGTCGGCGACGTGATCGACCGCGTGCCGAACGTTGCGGTGCGGGCCGCCTACGCCAAGCAGGCGATCCGTGACAAGCTGATCGAGCACAAGGAGTACATCGCTCGGTACGGCGACGATATGCCCGAGATCACCGACTGGCGGTGGGGGCAGGAAGCGGCGTCCGCGGCGGTCGGCTCGACCGAGGCCGACAACGTCTGACTGTGAAGGAGCCAAAAGTGGAGGTCTTCGCGATCAGGCACGGAGAGACGGCCTGGAGCCTCAGCGGGCAGCATACCGGGACGACTGACATCCCGCTGACCGACAATGGCCGCCGGCTGGCCGAGCGGATGCGGCCGGTGCTCGCCGGGCACGCCTTCGGGCTCGTCCTCTGCAGCCCGATGCAGCGGGCGCGGGAGACCTGCGAGTTGGCGGGCCTCGGCGACGGCGCCGTCATCGACCCGGACCTCGCCGAATGGAACTACGGCGATTACGAGGGGCTGACCCCCAAGCAGATCCATGAGACGGCACCGGGGTGGCTGATCTTCCGGGATGGCTGCCCGGGCGGCGAGACGCCGGAACAGGTCGGTGCGCGGGTGGATCGGGTGATCGCTCCGGCGCGCGCGGCGCAAGGCGATGTCGCGCTGTTCGCGCACGGCCACGTGCTGCGCGTGCTGGCGGCGCGCTGGATCGGATTGCCGGCGGGTGCCGGCCAGCATTTCCTGCTGGACACCGGTACCCTGTGCGTTCTCGGCTACTACCGCGAGATCCCCGCGGTGAAGATCTGGAACGGGCCGCTCATCGCCTGAAGCGCTTTGATCGAGCGGCAGAGACGCGGGAGAGGATGCCATGAGCAAAACCAAGAAAACCAGTCGCCAGGATGCAAAGCGCGCAACAGACGGAGGCCGACCTGCTCGACCAATATGGCTGCGGTCCGATCCGGTTCTCCGGCATCAATGACGCCCTCTATGAGCGCCACCTGCTGTTCGACGACGTCATCGATCCGAGCGCGGCCGGTGAACACGCGCGATTCATGGGCAGCCGCACGCGCGATGCAGAGATGTGCTCTCGCAACGGTGGATGCAACCGAGGCGACTTATGACCAAGAGAACCCAAAGCGGGTCTACTATCTGTCGATGGAATTCCTGATCGGTCGGTCGCTGTGCAACAATATCATCAACCTCTTGCCTCGAGCCGCTTGGGCCGAGCGAGCCACCGAGCTGCGTCAGCTCGACCGGCACAGCCTGATCGAGGAGGAGCACGATGCCGGGCTCGGAAATGGCGGCCTCGGTCGCCTTGCCGCCTGCTTCCTCAATTCGATGGCGACGATGCAGCTCCCGGCTATGGGCTACGGGCTGCGCTACGAATACGGCATCTTCAAACAGACGATCCAGGACGGCTGGCAGATCGAGGAACCGGACAACTGGCTGCGCGAGCAGGACCCGTGGGAGGTCCCGCGGCCAAACGAACGGTCGAATGTCAAGCTCAACTGCTCCTTCGCGGTGCAGGATGGAACCCTGCGCGCCATCCCCGGCAGACCCTCGACGATCATCGGCCTGCCGTTCGATCGGCCGGTGGTGGGTTATGGCGGCAAGAACATCAATACGCTGCGGCTATGGGCCGCCACTTCGCCCGACTATTTCAATTTTCAGGAATTCAGCAGCGGCGATTTCGTCGCCGCGCTGGCCGGGACCCTCGCCGCCGAGTCATTGACGCGGGTGCTCTATCCCGACGACAGCACCAGCGTGGGGCAGGCACTGCGCTTCGTGCAGGAATATTTTCTGGTAGCCGCTCGCTCGCCGATCTCGTGCGGCGCTTTCGTCAACGCAACGCCGATTGGCGCGCAATTTTCCGACAAGGTGGCGATCCAGCTGAACGACACGCACCCGGCGATGGCGGTACCGGAATTGATGCGGATCCTGCTCGACGATGCGCGCCTCGGATGGGACGAGGCCTGGGCGCTGACGCAACGGAGCCTCGCCTACACCAACCACACGCTGCTGCCGGAAGCCCTCGAAAAATGGCCGCTCGCCTGGTTCGAGACACTATTGCCGCGTCATTTGGAGATCATTTTCGAGATCAATCGCCGCTTCCTCGACGGTGTCCGCGCCCGTTATCCGACAGACGAGCAGCGCGCCAGGAACATGAGCCTGATCGAGGAGGGCGCAGAACGCAAAGTACGCATGGCCAACCTCGCCATCGTCGGATCGCACAGCACCAACGGCGTCGCCGCGATCCATTCCGGCCTGCTGCGGACGGTGACGGTCAGGGACCTCGCCGAGATGTTGCCGCAGCGGTTCAACAACAAGACCAATGGCGTCACGCCGCGGCGCTGGCTGCGGCTGGCAAACCCGGGGCTCGCCGGGGCCATCACCGAGGCCGTCGGCGACGGCTGGGTGACGGATCTGAGCGAGCTCGCCGGGCTGAAGCCGCTGGCCGAAGACAAGGGCTTCCGCCGCGCGTTCCACAAGGCCAAGCGCGAGGCCAAGACGCGGTTCGCCGGCTGGCTCAACGCGACATCCGGCCAGGCGGTCGACCCCGACACGATTTTCGACTGCCAGATCAAGCGGATCCACGAATATAAGCGGCAGCTCCTGAATGCGCTGCGGATCATCGTTCTCTACAATCGCCTGCGGGAAAATCCCGGTCTCGAAATGCCGCCGCGGACCTTTTTCTTCGCCGGCAAGGCGGCGCCCGCCTACCACCTCGCCAAGCTGATCATAAAATTCATCAATAACCTGGCCGGCAAGATCGACGGCGATCCGGCGACGCGCGGCCGGCTCAAGGTCGTGTTCCTGCCCGACTACAACGTTTCGCTGGCGGAGCGGCTGATTCCGGCGGCCGAGGTCTCCAACCAGATTTCGACGGCCGGATACGAAGCGAGCGGCACCAGCAACATGAAATTCATGATGAACGGCGCGCTGACCATCGGCACGCGCGACGGCGCGACGATCGAGATGGCCGAAGAAGCCGGCGAGGAAAATTTCTTCCTGTTCGGCTTGAGCGCCAAGGAGGTCACCGACAGCCGCGGCTGGTACAGCCCGCATTGGCATTACGACCACGATCCCGAAGCTCGAGCCGCACTGGACCTGATCGCCGCCGACCATTTCAGCCGCTACGAGCCCGGCATCTTTAGGCCCTTGCTGGACGCGCTCCTGGCGCAGGGCGATCACTACATGCACCTGGCGGACCTCCGATCCTATCTCGACGCGGATCGGCGGCTCTGCGAACTCTACGCCGACAAGGCCGGGTGGGCGCGCATGGCAATCCTGAACGTCGCCGACTCCGGCAAGTTCTCCAGCGACCGTACCATTACTCAATACGCGGCCGAGATCTGGAATGTGAAGCCTTGTCCGGTGCCGTAGCAGATCACGGCGTCAAGGCACCGCACGATGCACCAGCCGGGCAAGAGCTTCCCGCTAGGCGCGACGCTCGCCGCGGGGGGCGTCAATTTCAGCGTGTTCACCAAGCACGGCATGGCGGTGCAGTTGCTGCTGTTCGACGACGTGGACGCCCCACGGCCGTCGCGGGTGATCGATTTGGACCCGCGGGCCAACCGGACCTACCATTATTGGCATGTCTTTGTGCCCGGCATCGGCGCGGGCCAGGTCTACGGCTACCGCGTCGCCGGACCTTTCGATCCCGAGCGAGGGCTTCGTTTCGCTCCGGACAAGCTACTGCTCGACCCTTACGGCAAATGCGTCGCCCGGCCGGCGGGACGCAGCCGCGAGGCGGCACGGCATCCGGGCGATAATGCCGCTACGGCGCTGAGAAGCGTGGTCGCCGACCCGGGCGCCTATGACTGGGAGCGGGATGTCCCGCTCGGCCGGCCCTTTGCCAAGACGATCATCTACGAGATGCATGTCGGCGGGTTTACCCGGCATCCGAATTCGGGCGTCGTTCCGGCCAAGCGCGGCACCTATGCGGGGCTGATCGAAAGGATACCTTACCTCCGGGATCTCGGCGTCAGTGCGGTCGAGCTGCTCCCGGTCTTTGCCTTCGACGAGAAGGATGGTCCGCCCGGCCTCGGCAATTACTGGGGATATCAACCGCTGTCATTCTTCGCGCCGCATAGCGGGTACAGCTCGCGCCCGGACCCGCTCGGCGCACTCGATGAATTTCGCGACATGGTCAAGGCGCTGCATCGCGCCGGCATCGAGGTGATCCTCGACGTCGTCTACAACCATACCGCGGAGGGCAACGAAAACGGCCCGGTGATCTGCTTCCGCGGGTTGGCCAACGACACCTATTACATCCTGAACGAAGACAAGGCCGGTTACGCCGATTTTACCGGCTGCGGCAATACGCTGAACGCCAACGAACCGATCGTCAGGCGGTTGATCATCGACAGCCTTCGCTATTGGGTCGGCGAGATGCATGTCGACGGCTTTCGTTTCGACCTCGCCTCGATTTTGACGCGGGACCAGCAGGGCCGCCCGATGGCCTCGCCGCCGATCCTTTGGGACATCGAATCGGATCCGGTGCTCGCCAACGTCAAGCTGATTGCCGAAGCCTGGGACGCAGCCGGGCTCTATCAGGTCGGCCGCTTTGTCGGCGACAGCTGGAAGGATTGGAACGGGCGGTTTCGCGACGATGTCAGGGCTTTTCTCAAAGGCGACAACGGCACTGCCGGCGCCATGGCGTTCCGGCTGACGGGCAGCCCGGACGTGTACCGCCGCGAAGAGCGCGAAGCGGAGCAGAGCGTAAACTTTGTGACCTGCCACGACGGCTTCACGCTCAACGATCTGGTCTCCTTCAACGGCAAGCACAACGAGGCGAACGGCGAAGGCAACCGCGACGGAGCAGACCACAATCTCAGCTGGAATTGCGGCGTCGAAGGCCCGACGGCCGACCCCGAGGTCGAGCGACTGCGCAACCGCCAGGTCAAGAACTTCCTGACCTTGACCCTGCTGGCGACCGGGACGCCGATGCTGCCGATGGGCGACGAGGTGCGGCGCACCCAGTGCGGCAACAACAACGCCTTCTGCCAGGACAGCGAGATTTCCTGGTTCGACTGGGACCTTCTCGAAAAGCACGCAGATATCCACCGTTTTGCCAAAGAACTGATCGCGCTGCGTATGAACCGCAACCTGCCGGTCGAGCGGCTGGACATGACCTTGAACGAGCTTCTGCGCCGACAGCCCTTCCAATGGCACGGGATCAGGTTGAACGCTCCGGACTGGGGTCACGAGTCGCACACGCTCGCGGCGACGATCCGGCTCATCGGCCATCCGCTGCTGCTGCACCTCATCGTCAACGCCTATTGGCAGGCGCTCGAATTCGAAGTCCCGCCGCTCGGAGCGCAAGAACGGTGGCGGCGATGCGTCGATACCTATCGCGATCCGCCGGACGACATCCATGGCTGGGCCGATGCCCCGGCGCTGCCGAGTTCAACCTGCCGGGTCGAGCCGCGCTCGATCGTCATGCTCCTTGCCAAAGTCGGGTCTGAGAGTGACGTTGCGGCTTCGCCTGGCGACGGCTGAAAACAGTTCCGACTTACCGATCCGCGCCTACCCCGGCGATCCTTAGCAAAAACGGGTCGCACACGCTCGCGGCGACGGCTGGGCTCTTCGGTTATCCGCTCTTTTCGCACTCCCCGCCCTCGGTCCGCGAGAAGGATGGCGGCGATGCATCGATACCGATCGCCGTCCGCCGGACGACATCCATGGCTGGGCCGACGCCTCGGCGCTGCCGGGTTCAACCTACCGGGTCGAGCCGCGCTCGGTCGTTACGCTCCTTGCCAAAGTCGGGGCGGAGAGCGAAGTTTCGGCTTCGCCCGGCGACAGCTGACGCCGGGTTTGGTGCATGGCGAAGAATCACACGCAGGAGGAGAAAATGCCTGAGGAGACGGGTCCGCAACCGGCAAAGATCGCGGAAGAGTTGCGCCTCGACAAGTCACGCGAGAACGGCGTGCCGTGGAAGCAATGGGGGCCCTATCTCAGCGAACGCCAATGGGGAACGGTGCGCGAGGACTACAGCGAGAACGGTGACGCCTGGAATTACTTCACGCACGACCAAGCCCGCTCGCGCGCCTATCACTGGGGCGAGGACGGCCTCGCCGGATTGAGCGACGACCATCAGCGGCTGTGCTTTGCGCTCGCGCTATGGAACGGCAAGGACCCGATCCTCAAAGAGCGTTTGTTCGGCTTGACCAATAGCGAAGGGAATCACGGAGAAGACGTCAAGGAATATTATTTCTACCTCGACAGCACGCCAACCCATTCTTACATGAAATATCTTTATAAGTATCCTCAAAATGCCTATCCCTACGCCGATCTGATCGAGACGAGCCGGCGGCGCGGCCGCAACGACCGGGAATACGAACTGCTCGATACCGGGGTCTTCGACGACAACCGGTATTTCGACGTGTTCGTCGAATATGCGAAAGCAACTCCGACCGACATCCTGATTCGAGTCGGCATCGCCAATCGCGGGCCGGATGCCGCCGGCCTGCAGGTATTGCCGACCTTGTGGTTCCGCAACACCTGGGCCTGGTGGCCGGACCAGCCGAAACCGTCCCTGCGAAAGCTGCCGGGGACAAACACGGTCGCGATCGAGGCGTCGCACGCCGAACTCGGCGGATTCCTTCTGCATTGCGATGGCAACGCGAGCCTGCTGTTCACCGAAAACGACACCAACAACGAGCGTCTCTTCGGCAGTTCCAACCCGACGCCCCATGTCAAAGACGGGATCAACGACTACGTCGTGTCGGGCAGGCGAGAGGCCGTCAATCCCAACCAGACCGGCACCAAGGCCGCCGCCCACTATCGGATCGACATCGGCGCGGGCGAAACCGCGACTATCCGGCTGCGACTGAGCAATGCCGCATCGCCGGCTCCATTCGGCAGCCGGTTCGACGCGATCATCGAAGACCGCAGGCGCGAAGCCGACGCCTTCTATCGCGCGATCACGCCCACCCGGGTCGGCGAGGACGCGGCGAACGTGATGCGGCAGGCATTGGCCGGGATGCTGTGGAGCAAGCAGTATTTCTTTTACGACACCGACAAATGGCTCGCCGAGCATGGCGCCGATCCGATGCAGCCGTTCGCTCGCCAAGTGCGCAACCGCGAGTGGTTTCACATGATCGGCGACCACGTCATCTCGATGCCGGACAAATGGGAGTATCCCTGGTTCGCCGCCTGGGATCTTGCCTTTCACACCATGGCGCTGTCGACGGTCGACATCGATTTCGCCAAGGATCAGCTCGACCTGCTGCTCCGCCAGGTCTACCTGCATCCGACCGGGCAGATCCCGGCCTATGAATGGAACTTCAGCGACGTCAACCCGCCGGTGCAGGCCTGGGCCGCGATTTTTCTCTACCGGATGGAGCAGGCGTTGCATGGCCGGACCGATCTCGATTTTCTGAAGCGGGTCTTCGGCCGGCTCAGCGCGAATTTCGGCTGGTGGGTCAATCGCAAGGACCGCTTTGGCCGCAGCCTGTTCGAGGGCGGGTTCCTCGGCCTCGACAATATCGGGGTCTTCGACCGGAGCGCGCCATTGCCGACCGGCGGCCATCTGGAGCAGGCCGACGGCACCGCGTGGGTCGCGCTCTTCTGTCAGAACATGCTTGAGATCGCTTTCGAGCTCGCCGCGCATGATCGGACCTACGAAGAGCTGGCGTCGAACTACGCAATCGAGTTCCTGTTTATCGCCCGGGCGATGAATGCGATCGGTCCGCAGGGAATGTGGGACGAGGAGGACGGCTTTTATTACGACGTGCTCCGCCTGCCGGACGGTACCGCGAGCCGCCTCAAGGTGCGCTCGATGGTAGGTCTGTTGCCGCTCTGCGCCGCGACGGCGGTCGACAAATGGCAGCGCGACCGGGTCCCCAGACTGAACGCGACGCTCTTGGAGCGCTGGCGGCGCATGCCGGAGCTGCGCGAGTCGATCCATGCGACCGGGCCGGGCCATTTCGGGATCGCGCAGCGCGGCATCATCGGTCTCGTCAACGAGAAGAGATTGCGCCGCATCCTGACCCGGATGCTCGACGAGGGCGAATTCCTGAGCCCCTACGGGATCCGGTCGCTATCCCGCTACCACGCCGAGCATCCCTACGTCTTCTCGGCCGGCGGCCAGGAGTATCGCGTCGGCTATCTGCCGGCGGAGTTGGATACCGGCATGTTCGGCGGCAACTCCAACTGGCGCGGGCCGATCTGGATGCCGGTCAACGCGCTGATCATTCGCGCCTTGCTGCACTACTTTTCCTATTACGGCGACAACTTCAAGATCGAGTGCCCGACCGGTTCGGGAAACTCGATGAACCTGTTCGAGGTAGCCCGCGAGATCGCCAACCGGCTGACCCGCATCTTTCTCCGTGACCAATCCGGCCGCCGACCGGTCTATGGCGGCGCCGAAAAATTCCAGCGGGATCCGCATTGGCGCGACCATTTGCTGTTCTACGAATACTTTCACGGTGACAATGGCGCCGGCATCGGCGCCAGCCATCAGACCGGATGGACCGGGATCGTCGCCGAGCTGATCGAGATCTTCGGCAAGCTCGACGCAGAGGCCCTTTTGCAAGGCGGGCGCGAGGCGGCGTTCGGACGAGAGACAGCGACGGCGTAGGGGAAAAATCATGGCCGCGACCCCGCGCTATCCCTGCCTGTTCCAGATCAACACCCGGGTTTGGCTCGAGCGTCTGTCGCATGAAGCTGGCAAGCGGGTCACCCTCGCCGAGGTCGATGACGCGACGATCGACGGCTGGGCGGCAAGCGGGTTCGATTGGATCTGGCTGCTGAGCGTTTGGCAGACCGGCGCTGCCGGCCGCGCCATTTCCCGTAGCAACCCGGAATGGCGCGCCGAGTTCAAGGCGGTGCTGCCCGACCTTAGCGAGGACGACATCTGCGGTTCGGGCTTTGCCGTCACCGCCTATACCGTAAGCGATGCGGTCGGCGGCGAGGCCGGGATGGCGCGCTTTCGCGAGCGGCTGGCGCGGCGCGGCATCCGGTTGATGCTCGACTTCGTGCCCAATCACACCGCCCCCGACCATCCATGGGTCGGGGCGCATCCCGACTATTACGTCGCCGGCAGCGAGGCGGAAATGGCGGCGGCACCCGGTAATTACCTGCGGGCCGCGACCGCGCGCGGGCCGATGATCCTGGCATATGGCCGCGACCCAAATTTTCCGGGCTGGCCGGACACTTTGCAGCTCGACTATGCCAATCCCGAATTGCAGCGGGCGCAGATCGCCGAATTGACCGCGGTCGCCGGCCAATGCGACGGCGTGCGCTGCGATATGGCGATGCTGCTCTTGCCCGAAATCTTCGACCGCACGTGGGGGCGCACGCCCGAGCCGTTCTGGCCGAAGGCGACGGCCGCGGTCCGGGCGAAATATCCCGCTTTCACCTTCATGGCCGAGGTCTACTGGGACCTCGAATGGACCTTGCAGCACGAGGGCTTCGACTACTGCTACGACAAGCGGCTCTACGATCGGCTGCGAGCAGGCCTGGTCCGGCCGATCTGCGACCATTTGCTGGCCGGCCTCGATTATCAGGACAAGCTCGCGCGATTTCTCGAAAACCATGACGAGCCGCGCGCCGCGGCGGTTTTTGCTACACCGCAGCACCGGGCCGCGGCGATCGTCACCTTTCTGGCGCCGGGATTGCGCTTCTTTCACCAGGGCCAGTTCGAAGGGGCGCACATCCGCATCCCGGTGCATCTCTGCCGCGGCCCGGTCGAGCCGGCCGACCCGGAGATCGCCGGCTTTTACGAGCGGCTGCTGCGGGTGATGAGACAGACCGGCGCCCTTAGCGACGGCGCCTGGTCGCAGATCCAGCCGCAACCGGCCTGGCCGGGCAACGGGACCTCGAACAACTTTATTGCCTGCGCCTGGGCCGGCGACAAGGGGGGCCGTTACGTCGTCGTGGTCAATTATGCCGACACCCAAGGACAATGCCGCCTGCCGCTGCCGTTTCCCGAGCTGAATGGCAGGCAGGTTCGTCTGACCGATTTGCTCGGCCCCGAAATCTACGATCGCGACGGCGGCGAACTGGTCGGCGCCGGCCTCTACATCGACCACCCCCCGTGGCATTTCAACCTGTTTGCGCTCGACATCCGGTAGCCTCGGCGATGCCCCGGAACCTTGTCGGGGCGCTGCTCGGCCTAGCGGTCGCTTCCTGCAGCAGCATCGGTCCGGCCACGGTCCCGCAGGATCGGATCGACTATGCGACCGCCATCGGCAATTCCTGGAAGGAACAGACGCTGCTCAACCTCGTCAAGCTGCGCTATGGCGACATGCCGATCTTTCTTGATGTCGCCCAGGTCATCGCCGGCTACCAGCTGCAGAGCGCCATCGGCGGCAGCTTTACCGCCGGCAACTTCAACGCCTCGATCATCGGTCCGTTGGCCGCAGCCGGTACCGCCACCGCCGCCGGCACCTATACCGATCGGCCCACGGTGATCTACTCGCCGCTGACCGGGGTGGATTTCCTGAAGCGGCTGATGACGCCGATGCGGCCGAGTTCGGTCTTGTTCCTGCTCCAGTCGGGCTATTCGGCGGACCGCATCATGCCGATCGTGTTGGATTCGATCAACGGAATCAACAATGGGTCGAACCGGCTCAAGCGGCCGGCCGATCCGAAATTTACAAGGCTCGTCGAGCTGATGCGCGAGGGTCAGCTCGCCGGCGCGATCCAGATCCGGATCGAGCGTCCGAAGGGTGGCGCCGAGAGTTCGGTGCTCATTTTCGGACCGAGCGGGGACCCGGCACTCGCCGCCAAAGGCAGAGAAATCAAGAGCATCCTCGGAATCAAGCCCGACCTGCGGCAACTCAGGGTAAATTATGGCGGCTACTCAGGGAGAGACGACGAGATCGACATGATGACGCGCTCGATGCTGCTGATCATGCTCGAGTTCGCCGCCGTCATCCGGGTGCCCGCGTCCGACGTGGAACAAGGCAAGGCCACTGCCGGGCTCAGCGACACGGGAGCGCCGAACGGTCCGCCGCTGCGGGTCCTGGTCGCCGATACGCCCCCCAGGAATGCCCATGTCGCCGTGCAATACGACAACCGCTGGTTCTGGATCGCGGATACCGACATCCAGTCGAAATACACCTTCGGGATCCTCATGCTGATGTTCTCGATCGCCGATACCGGCGTAAAGGAGGCGGCGCCGGTCGTCACGATCCCCGCCAACCAGTGAGCGCAATCGTTCGAGAGAGCGCAGATGAGAACTAAATCCACACTGTACGAGGGCGAGCACCCGGCATTTGGCGAGCCTGCGAAGCGCGCCGGGGCGGCCAGCCGGATCGGCGCCAGGCTGCTGCACGAGGCGCGGGAAGCGCTGCCGCCGACATTGTTCTTTTTTGCCGGGTTCAACTTCGTCGTCTTCACGACGAACCTGCTGCTCGCCGATTATGCCCTCGCGGTCAGCAGCTTCATGCTCGCCACCTTGGCGGCACTGGTCGTTGGCAAGGCGGTGCTGGTTGCCAATGCGATGCCGCTCTTGCGGCGCTATGATCGCGCCCCGCTGATCCAGCCGATCCTGTTCAAGACGTGTTTTTACTGGGTCATCGTCTTTTTCGCCCGGCTGCTCGAGCGTTTCGTGCACTTTTCGCTGCTGGAGCGCAAACCGCCCGGCGAATTCTTCCCATATCTAATTACCACCTTCTCGTGGCACCGTTTTTCGGCAATTTCTCTGTGGATTCTGATGCTCTTCTTGCTCTACGTGACTGCCACCGAATTCGGCCGGCTGTTCGGCCCAGGCGAGATCAGGCGGCTCTTCTTCACCTCGCGTCCATCCGAGCTGCAACTGAACCGACGCCAGCGGGCGCGCGAGTTGTTGCGCCTCAGTCGGCTCGCCGATGCGCATTCGGTCGGTGAGTTTCGCGATCCCGCGAGCGGCGCCCACCGCGAGTTGGTCGAGATCGTCGGGCGGCTGGCGCGACCCTCCGAGGCTTCATCGCTCTGAGGGCTGGCGGGGCGGCGCCGGTCTGGGGCCACCGCTCGATCGCTTCAAATCGCGTTGAGCGCTCAGGGCTCATGCCGCCGCGTGTAACGATCTCGTGATCATCCGACCCGCTTCCGGCGGTCTTGGCGGGCTTGTCGAGGGTCCGACAGGGATGATCTGTGACCGGACGGCGGATTTTTTCAGCATCTTGTCGGTTCCCGGCTCGCTCAAACGTCGTTCGAGCAAGGTGCCGCTCGATCATAGCTGACGCGGTGGGCAAGGACATCAAGGCGGCTTTCCTTGGGAGACAACCGGAGTTAGCCCCGAAACATCCGAAGGCTCGACCGTAGCTGATTGTCGAGAGGCCACCATGAGCATGAGCGAATACGAGGAACGCCTCCGCCCCCTAGCGCCCTCGCTCCATGAAATCTTCGCCGCAACCCGGGGGCGCGACCGCGGTCGAAGGTGGCGTCGATGCGTCTTGGTCGCCACCGCCGTGCTCGGGGTGGTGACGATGACCTGTAAGGTTGCGCCGCACCACACCGTTGATAGTTTGACAGGTTTTCAGAGCCGGTCAGGAGATGGTTGGCCGATCACCCGCTGAGTAGGGGCGTCGCCCCGCCGGGCGCGCCCGCTCCGCCCCGCGAGCGTATGGCCGCGTCGGCTGAGCTTCTCTCGCATCGTAGCCGATGCATCGCGTTGCTCCGATGATCGACCGGGGTCGGGTGGAGAGCCGCCATTCGGTTTCGCTCCGCCGCTGAACGGAGGCTCGCTTCGGGCCGAGTTCCACGATACTCTAGGTCGAAGGTTCCCTTGCGGGACCGGCAATCCACCGCGTTGGAGGCCGCCGGGCCATACTTGACCGAAGCAATGCCTTAGGAGGAATCGGTGAAGCTCAGAATTCTGGCATTTCTCGGCATCTTGATCGCTGGCGGCTTGGCAGGCCTCGCGCCGGTTGCGCCTCTTGCGGCGGAACCCGCCGGCAAGGCGAAGCCGTCAATCAGCGAAGACGCACGCGCGGTGCTCAAGCGCATGGGCGACAGCCTGCGCGCGCCGCAATTCGCGTTTCAGGCGCAGACGATCCGCGTCTATGCCGGCCCCAAGGGCGAGCCGCTGCACATCTTTCACACTCTCGATATAACGGTGCGCCGGCCCAACCGGTTGCTGGTACTGAGGGACGGCGACGACGGGCCGGGGAAGCTCGTCTATGACGGCAAGACCCTGGTTATTTACATCGGCAACGCCAACAAATTCGCGACCATCCCCGTGCCGGACACGATCCAGGGCATGATGAAGGAGGCGATGGGCCGGCTCGGTGTCGACTTCCCGCTCGCCGATTTTCTGACCAACGCGCCGAGCGAGTCATTTCTGAGCGGAGTGATCGCGGGTGAAGTCGTCAATACCATGGCGATTGACGGCGTTCCTTGCCTGCATATGTTTTTTTCGCAGCCGCCCGGAATCGAGCTCGAATTGTGGGTGGAAAAGAACGATCAATCTTTGCCGCGCCGGCTGATTGTGACCTACCGCTCGCTCCCTGGTGAACCGAATTTTATAGCGACGATGTCGAAATGGGATTTTTCGGTCCACCCCTCGGATGCGGACTTTGCCTTTCAGCCGCCGCCGGGCGCGGTGCAGGTAGCCTTGAAGCCCCCCGCCGCGCCGGCGCCAGCGGGCAAGCCAAAGACCCCGGGAGTCAAGAGATGAAATATCTGGCCACTGTCTCTATGAGCGTATTGCTGGCCACATCGGTCGGCTCGGACGCCTTTGGCTGGGGCGCTGTCAGCGGACCGCGCGGCGGTGCCGCCTATCGCGGCCCGATGGGCGGTGCTGCGGTGCGCACGCCGTCGGGGGCCGGGGCCGTTCGCGGACCCTATGGCGGCGGTGCAGTTCGCGGTCCTGCCGGCAACACCGCGGTGCGCGGCCCGGGCTACGGCGGGACTACCGTCTATCGCGGCGGCTCTTATGGCGGCGCCTATTATGGCGGCGGGGTCGCGGCCGGCGTCGCGGCTGGCGCGGCCGTCGGGGTCGCGGCCGGTGCGGCGGCCGCGGCCTCGAGCTATTATTACCCGCCGCCCTATTACTGCACCCCGGGTTATAACTGCCCACCGCCCAGCTACCCACCCCCCTACTAAAGAGGCCGGATTAGCAAAGCGAAACGTTTCCTCGGTCATCGTCTCCACCGCGCAGAGCCGATTTGAGGAATATCCAAATCAGCCATCCCGAAACCAAAGACCACCAGCCCTGTCGGGTGCGCATGGGTCGATCAGACAAACCGGCGCTTGTTGTTCTTGTTTTGAGCACGATCACGCTCGCGGGCTGTCAGGGCTTCGTTCCACACGACACGCAGAGTCTGCTGCTCCCCTGGCTTCAGCGTTCGGAGATCGTTGGTTTCGTGGCGGGCCTGGGAACGACTTTGGCGGCCGTGCCGGATTTGATCAAGATGCTCAAACGCCGCTCGAGCGCGGGCATGGCTCCGATGATGGCGACAATCATGGGCATCTTTCAGATCATCTGGATCTATTACGGATTATTGATCCTCCCGCGCCCGGTGATCGCCTGGAACTGATCGCGGTTTTAATCAATTTCCTGACAGTTAGCGTATACTGGTATTTTGTAAGGAAAGAAAAAGCCTAGAAATTGCTGTGCTGGGAGCCGCCATCTCCGCCCCGCGAGCGTGCGCCATATTGGGCTGAACTTTGTCGCAGCGCCGCCGATGCGTCGAGTCGCCCCGAGGATCGACCGGGTTGGGTGGAGAGCCGACATTCGGTTTACTTCTGCCGCTGAAGGGAGGCTCGCGTCGGGCTAAGTTCCGTCATACCATGTGTCGCAAATTTCCGGTCGGGACCGGCAGTCGAGATGACCGAGCAACGGGCCGAGCGCCGGTTGGCAGCAATATTGGCCGTAGACGTGGCCGGTTATTCGCGGCTCATGGGTACCGACGAGGAAGGGACGCTCGCCGCGTTGCGGGCGATCCGCCGCGAGCTGGGCGACCCCAAGATCAAGGAACATCGCGGCCGCATCGTCAAGACCACCGGCGACGGGCTCCTCGTCGAATTTGCCAGCGTCGTCGATGCGGTGCGCTGCGCGGTCGATGTGCAGCGCGAAATGGCGCTCCGCAACGCCAATACGCCACCCGAACGGCGGATCGAGTTTCGCATAGGCATCAATCTCGGCGACATCATCGTCGAGGACGGCGACATCTTCGGCGACGGCGTCAACATCGCCGCCCGCCTCGAGGCATTGGCCGAGCCGGGCGGCATCTGCGCCAGCCGCGTGGTGCGCGATCAGGTGCGCGACAAGCTCGACTTCTTCTTCGAGGACACGGGCGAACAGCAGGTCAAGAACATCGCCCGACCGGTGCGCACGCACCGCATCCTGCTTGGTCCCACCACTGAGATAGCTGCCGTCGAGGCGCGGCCCGACGAGCCGGCCCGACCGCCGCCGCGCGCGGCGCCGCGCAAGCCGTCGATCGCGGTGCTGCCCTTCGCCAATATGAGCGGCGACGCCGAGCAGGAGTATTTCTCGGAAGGGGTAACCGAGGACATCATCACCAACCTGTCACGCAACCGCGCGTTTTTTGTGATCTCGCGCAGCACCTCGTTCACCTACAAGGGTCCGGCCGTGGATGTCGCCAAGGTCGGGACCGAGCTTGGTGTCCGTTATGTGGTCGAAGGCAGCGTGCGCCGCGCCGGCAATCGCGTGCGGATCACCGCGCAATTGATCGACGCCGAGACCGGTCACCATCTCTGGGCCGACCGCTATGACCGCGACCTGGCGGACGTCTTTGCCGTTCAGGACGAGATCGCTCAGCGCATCGCCGGCGCCATCGCGCCTGGCATAATTTCCGCCGAGATCCGCCATGCTCAGCAGAAGGATCCCAATCGGCTCGACGCCTGGGACCGGATCATGCGTGCGCATTGGCACATCCGACGCTTCACCCAGGCCGATCTCGCCGAGGCGAGGCGTCTCTTGACCGAGGCGATCGGCCTTGATCCGACCAATTCGACGGCATTCAGCGATCTTGCCTTTTTGCGCCATTTCCAGGCCTGCTTCGGCTGGGGCGAGAGCGCCGCCGAGGCGCATGCGGGCGCCGGCGAGGCGGCGCGCCAGGCGGTCACCCTCGATGACGGCGACGCCACCGCGCACACGGTCCTGGCGATTTACGAGATGTTCTCGGGCCGGCACGATGAGGCCAGGCGCCGCTTGCGGCGGGCGATCGATCTCGATCCCAACTGCGCCTTCGCGCATGCATATATCGGCGTCAGCCATGCCTTTGCCGGCGAGACCGAGGCGGCGCTGGCGCACTGCGTCGATGCGATCCGGCTGAGCCCGCGGGACCCGCTGCTGATCATCTTTTACCTGGCCCAAGGATGGGCGGCGCTGGCCGCGGAACGCTACGAGGAGGCGTTCGAATTCACGATCCGCGCCGCAGCATCCAACCCGGAGTTTCCGGACATCTATGCCGTTCGGGCGGCGGCCGAAGGGCAATTGGGCAGAGTCGAGGCGGCTCGGTCGACGCTCGGCGAAATGCTGCGGCGCATGCCGGGTTTGACCGTCGCCGACGAACGCCTCAACCGGCCATTCGCCCGCGCCGCCGATCGCGAGCGCTTCCTCGCCGGTTTGCGCAAGGCGGGCCTACCCGCAGAGTGAGCGAGCGGCGACGGGGTAGGCGCCTAGTATTGCGTCTTAAAGGTGTATCTGCAACTTGGAGAGGTGATGTAAGCCGTGACATTATTTCCGCGAATGCGCCCTGCCATGCTCACCAGCCCGCTGCGCACTCGTTGAGAGGCCTTGAAAGTTCCATTGTCATCAACCATACCGCGCAATATCGTGTCGAATCGCGGGACATATTTAAATTCGACCTGGCCGCCTGATATTCTCAGCGGATAAAGCGCGCCTGGAGGCGGCTCGGTGCAGTCACCGCTGACGACCGTCGTGAGCGTAAGTTGGCCCATGTATTGGCCATCAAACATAGTCGAGCCCTGCGCCCAGGCGACGTTGCCGATCGCGGCGCCGAGGAGCAGGCCCGATCCCAGCCATTTCGACATTCGGTTTGGTCGCATCAATGCATCAATGAAAGTAGCGGCCCGCATCGATGGCGATTGTCTGGCCGGTCATCGTGTCGGTGCGGCACATCGTCACCACCATAGCGGCGCAGTCGTCCTTGTCGGCGGGTTTCTTCAGCAGCGACTCGGCGGCGGAGCGCTCGATCTGCTCGGGCCGGAGATTGGAGGTCGCTCGCGTGCCCTCCAATAGACCCGGCGCCACGCAGTTGACGAGCGTCTCGGGTGCCAAGGCCACCGCCATGCAGCGCGTGAGGTGGATGAGGCCGGCCTTCGACACCGCATAGGCGATCGAGGAGCCGGTCGGCCCGAGCCCGGCCACCGATGCGATGTTGACGATGCGGCCCCGGCCCCGGGCCTTCATGCCCGGCGCCGCCGCCTTCATCAGCCGCATCGGTCCCGTCAGGTTGATCGCCAGGATCTTGTCCCACACCTCCATCGTCAGGTTGTCGAGGTCGGCAAAAGGGATCGACTGGTTGTAGGCGGCGTCGTTGACGAGGATGTCGAGACGGCCGAAATGCCGGCTCACCTCGCCGACCACCCGCTCCACGGCGGCGCCGTCGGTGACGTCGCAGGCAAAGGCGGCGGCGTGGATCTGATGTCTCGAGGTGAGCTCGCGCGCCACCCCCTCCGCCTGGTCGCGGCTCCTGGCATAGACGACGGCGACGTGCACGCCCTCTGTCGCCAGCGCATGGCAGATGCGCTGCCCGAGCCCGCCATTGCCGCCGGTCACCAAGGCAACCGCGCCATTCAAATCCATCGGTCTTCTCCCTCGATTATTCGGCCGGCACCGCCACCAGCGGCTTTTTGCGGGCCTTGCGGCGCTCGTCCAGCCCTTGCAACACGGCGAAGAAGGACGGCACGAACAGGACGGCGAGGCAGGTCGAGGCGATGATGCCGCTAAGCACGCTCAGCCCGAGCGAAATATCGGCGCTGGCGCCGGCGCCGGTCGCCAGTACCAGCGGCAAGACGCCCATCCCGAACGCGAAGGAGGTCATCAGGATCGGCCGGAAGCGCAGGCGCGAGGCCTCGACCGCGGCTTCCCGGATCGACAATCCGTGGACGAGCCGCCCTTCGCGCGCCATCTCGACGATGAGAATGCCGTTCTTGGCCGATAGCGCGATCATCAGAATGAGGCCGATCTGGGCATAAAGGTTGTTGGCGACCCCGAGACTGGTCAGCGCCACGACCGGGCCGAGGAGCGCCAGCGGCACCGCCGACAATACCGCCAGCGGCAGGATCCAGCTCTCGTATTGCCCGGCAAGGACAAGATAAACCAGCAGAACCGACAGGCCGAAGAGATAATAAAGCTGGTTGCCGCTCAGCTTTTCCTGGAACGACATCGTCGTCCATTCATACGACATTTCGGGCGGCAGGGTCTTGTCGGCGATGTTTTCCATCTGCGACAGCGCCTGGCCCGAGCTGAAGCCGCGCGCCGGGGCGCCGACGATCGTCGCCGACGGGAAGAGATTGTAGAGCGTGATCAGCGGCGGCGCCAAACTCGAGCCGAGATGGGCCACCGCGCCGATCGGCACCATCTGGTTGTCCTGACTGCGGACGTAAAGCTTGAGCAGGTCGTCCGGATGCAGCCGAAATTTCGAATCCGCCTGGACATAGACCTGCAATGTCAGGCCGTATTTGTTGAACTGATTGACATAAGTCGAGCCGAGGTAATCGGTCAGCGCATTGAATATGTCGCCGACTGAGACGCGCAAGGTCTCGGCCCGGTCGCGATCGACGGTCAGCGTGACTTGTGGCGCGCCGGGGCGGAAGGTCGTCAGGACGTGCTGCAACCCGGGCTCGGCATTGGCCTTTTTGACCACCGCCTCGGTCGCCTCGCTGAGCGTTCGGTAGTCGAAGCTGCCCCCGAGCATTTCGGTCTGCATCTGAAAGCCGCCAGCGTTGCCGATCCCTTGGATCGGCGGTGGCGCGAGCACGAACAGGTGGCCATCGGGGGCACCGTTGAGCTTGGCCTGGAGGTGCTCGGCGATCGACAGAATGTCGGTGCCTTTGGCCTTGCCGCGCTGATCCCACGGCTTGAGGGTAACGAAGATGACGCCGGCATTGGCGAGATCGGCGAAATTGTCGAGCACAGAACTACCGGAGATCGCGATCGTGTTTTCGACGCCCGGGGTGTCGAGCGCAAGCTTGGCCGCTCGATCGAGCGCCGCCGTCGTCCGCCCGAGCGAAGCGGCATCGGGCAGCTGCGCGCCAATCATCAGATAACCCTGATCCTCGTTCGGGATAAAGGCGGTCGGCAGGCGGGCGATGCCCCATATCCCGACAGCCGCCAAGCCGACCCCGATCAGCACCATCAACCCGCTGACGCGCACCATGCGCCCGATCAGTGCCGTATAGCTCCTTTCGGCGGCTTGAAAGCCGTGCTCGAAACCGCGGAAGAAAAAATTGCGCTGGTCGACCGGCTTGGGGGTTCGCAACCACAACGCGCATTGGGTCGGCTTCAGGGTCGCGGCGTTAACCGCGCTGATCAGCGCGGTTACGGCGATCACCAGCGCGAACTGGGCGAACATCTGCCCGCTCAGCCCCGGGACAAAGGCCGCGGGCAGGAACACCGCCATCAGGACGAGGGTGATGCCGATGATCGGTCCGAACAATTCGTTCATCGCCCGGACCGCCGCGTCGTGCCCCGACATCCCGCCTTCGATGTATTTCGACACGCCCTCGACGATGACGATCGCATCGTCGACGACGATGCCGATCGCCAGAACCAGCGCGAACAGAGTGGAAAGGTTGACGGTATAGCCAAGGGCCGCCATGCCGGCGAAGGCACCGATGATCGTGACCGGCACCGTCGTCGCCGGCACCAGGACGGCGCGAAAGTTCTGCAGAAACAACAGGATCACGATCAATACCAGAAGCCCAGCCTGCCACAAAGTCGTGTAGACGCCGTTGATCGAATCCCTGATGAAAATCGTCGTGTTGTACGGGATCGAATATTGTACTCCCGGCGGAAAATGATGGGAGAGTTCCTCCATCTTGGCGGCGACTTCTGCAGCGACCTTCAGCGAATTGGCGTTGGGCGTCTGATAGATCGCGATACCGGCAGCGGGATTGCCATGGAGCTTGAAATCCTGGGAATAAGTCTGCGCCCCCAGATCGACGCGCCCGATATCTTTCACCCGCACCAGGCGGCCGCCCTGTGCCGTCTGGTCCTTGACGATGATGTCGGTGAATTCCTTGGGATCGGTGAAGCGTGACTTGACGTCGACGGTATATTGGAACGCTTGATCGGTCGGCGCCGGCGGCATGCCGACCTGACCCGCCGCGACCTCCTGGCTCTGCTGCCTGATGACCCGAACCACGTCCGACGGGACGAGGCCGAACGAATAAAGCTTTTGCGGGTCCATCCAGATCCGCATCGAATATTCGCCGGCGCCCATCACCGTCACATTGCCGACCCCGGGCAGCCGCGCCAAATCGTTGACCAGATTGATTGTCGCGTAATTCCAGAGGAACAAGGCGTCGCGCGACTTGTCGGGCGAATTGAGCGTGACGAATTCCAGGATCGACGCGGATTTGGCGCGGATCGCCACCCCCTGGGCCTGCGCCGCCTGCGGCAGCTGGGCCATCGCGTTCTGCACCCGGTTCTGCACCAGCACCTGATCCATGTTGGGATCGCTGCCGATGTCGAAGCTGACCGTCAGCGTATAAGTTCCGTCGTAGGCGCTCGTCGACTGCATGTAGATCATGCCGGGCACGCCGTTCACCTGCAGTTCGATCGGCAAGGCGATGGTGTCGACGACGGTCTGCGGGCCGGCGCCGGGGTAGCGCGTCGTGACCTGGACGGTCGGCGGAACAATGTTCGGATACTGTGCGATCGGAAGACGGAACACGCAGATGGCGCCGATCAGGACCAGGACGATCGCCAGGACGTTGGCGAGGACCGGATGCTCGATGAAGTATTTCGACATCATGGCTGCGACCCGGCGACGGCTTCGATCGTGGTCGTCTGCGGCACCACTTTAGTCCCCGGCGTCGCGCGCCACAAATCCCCGACGACGACCCGGTCTTCCGGCTTGAGACCGGAGGTGACGACGCGCAGCGCACCCATCACAGATCCGAGCTGGACGTAGCGCTGCCGGACCACATCGCCACCGTCGAGGACCAAGAGGTAAGTCCCGCCCTGATCGGTCTGGACTGCACGGTCCGGCACCAAGAGCGCGTTCTTGTCGACCTTGCCCATCGGCAGCCGCATGCGCACGAAAAACCCCGGCAGCAGCGTGCGCTCGGGGTTGTCGAGGATGCCGCGCACCAGCAACGTCCCGGTCGCCGGGTCGAGCTGCGGCGCCACATATTCGATCGTTCCGCGATGCGGAAAGCCTTGCTCGTTCGACAGGCCGACATCGACCGGCACCGTGTGTAGATCGGCGAGGGTGAGCCGGTGCTGGCCGAGGTTCTCGCGGATTTTGAGGACGGTCTGCTCGGTGAGATTGGCGACGACATAGATCGGGTCGAGCTGGGTGATCTCGGCCAGCGCCGCCTGCTGGCCGCCGCCGCCGACGACATTTCCGGGGTCGATCAGGTGCTTGCCGACGATCCCGGCGAAGGGCGCCCTGATCTCGGTGTAACCGAGGTTCAGCTCGGCGATCGCCACCTGGGCCTCGCCATTCAGCAATGCCGCCTCGGCGCTGGCCCGCTCGTAGACCCAATGGTCGACTTCGGTCTGGGTCGCCGCGTCCTTTTTGACGAGTGCGGAATAGCGAGCGAACTCGGTCTTCGCATATTTGAGCGATGCCTGCGCGCTCAACACCTGGGCCTGGGCCTGCTGCAGCTGCGCCTTGTACTGGTCCTGCTGAATCGTGAACAACAGATCGCCTTCTTTGGCAAAGGCGCCGTCCTCGTAATGGATCTTTTCGAGATAGCCTTCGACCCGGGCGAGCAGCTTTACGTCATTGACCGACGCGGCGTTGCCGGTGACCTCGACGTAATTGGTGACCGATTGCAGCTTGGGCAGCACCACCGGAATCGGCGCCGTCGCCGGCGCGGGTTGGGCGGGTTGGGCAGCGCCATGCGGGATCTTCGAAACGCCAAGGCCGATGATGACCGCCGCGACGAGTGCGGCGACGGCCCATGCCCGGCGCCGCCGGGCGATCGTGCGAAGCCTGGTCACGGCACCCTCACCATTGCGGCGGCCGAGGCCTGGAGCTGACCTCGGCCGGCGTCGGCAGCCCCGGCGCCGGCGGCTGTTTTTGCCCCGCCGGCGGCAGCACGTTCCCCCAATCGGTGCGCGTCGTCATCTCCCTTTGCATCGCCGCCGGCACGAACTCGTTGCCCTCGCGGATCTGCCAGCCGCCGCCCAACGCCCGATAGACATTGGCGAGCCCGGTCGCGACGCCGCCCTCGGTTTGGGCGAGATCGTTTTCCGCGGTGTAAAGGTTCTGCTCGGCGGTCAGCACCGTGGTGAAGTCGCGGGTACCCAACCGGTATTGGATAAAAGCGAGACCGAGCGCGGCGTTGGCGGCGGCGACGCTGCCCCGGAGATCGCCGACCGCGAGGCGCCCTTGCAGGAAGCTCGCCAAGCCGTCCTCGACCTGCTTCTGCGCCGTCAGCACCGTGTTCCTGTAATCGACCAGGAGCTCCTGCAACTTGGCGTCCTGGACCCGCACATTATTGGTGATCTGCCCGTAATTCAGGATGTTCCACTGGAACGTCGGGCCGAAGGCAAAGGCAATCCCTCTGCCCATGAAGAGATCGCTCAGCTGGGCGTTGCCGATGCTGGCGGAAACGGTGCCGAAGCTGCCCAAGAGGCTGAAGGCAGGAAACAGATCGGCCTTGGCGATGCCGATCTGCGCACTCTGGGACATCGCCGCCAGCTCGGCGGCGCGGATGTCGGGCCGGCGGCGGACGAGGTCGGCCGGGATCCCGACCGCCACGTCGAGGGGCGGGACCGGGATCGCTTTTGGCCCGCGCAGCAGATCGTCGAGCCGGGAGGGCGGCATGCCGAGCAGCACGGCGAGCGCGTTCTTGCCTTGGTCGAGCTGAGCGGTCAGTTGCGGCACCGCCGCCTCGGTCTGGCCGAGGACGTTTTGCGCCTGATAGACGTCGAGCTTGGTCGCGACGCCGCCCTTGAAGCGATCCTGGGCGATGGCCAGCGCCTTTTTCTGCTTGACGATGTTGTCCTGGGCGATCGCGATCTGCGTCTCCAGGGTGCGGATGCCGATATAGCTCGTCGCGACATCGCCCAAGAGGGTGACGAGGACGTCGTCATAGCTCGCGATCGACGCGAGATAGGCGGCGTCGGCGGCCTCGATGCCGCGCCGGAACTTGCCCCAGAAATCCAATTCCCAATTGACCGCGGCGCCGAGCGAGGCGCGCCAGAAATTGCCGATCAGGCTTTCCGGCGCCGCCGTCGGATCGGCGTGGCTCGGCCGCAGATAAATGATCGAACTCGTCGCCTGCTGCGACTGCGGGTAGAATTCGCCGATCGCCACCCCGAGCGCGGCGCGGGCCTGCAGGACGCGAGTGCCGGCGGCGACCAGGGTCAGGTTCTGGCCGTAGGCGAGGGCGATCAGCCGGTCGAGCGTCGGGTCGTGAAACACCGTCCACCAGTTCTGGTATCGCTGGTGCCGGGTGCGCACCGTCGGATCGTTCGCCTCGAGCCATTGCTCGGCGACCGGAGCGGACGGGCTCTTGAAATCCGGCCCCACCATGCAGCCGCCGCAGGCGAGCGCCAGCAGCACCCCGGCGAGCCGGGACGACCGGGTCGTAAGGATGTTTGCCGTGCCGACGCGCCCGTTGCGCGAATACCGACGGATTCCCCCTGGTCCCGCCGTCATCGCCCCAGAGGGGTCGTCAGAAAGCCTTTCCACCCCAGCTGCGGCTTCTCAACGAGGGTCAAGGTGAGCTCGGACCGCGGGCCGACCTGCGCGAACTCGATCATGTACTCGCCGAGCGGCGTCTGGCTGGTGGCGGTGCTGTTCGCACCCCCGCACGGATCGAAAACGATGCGGCTTTGCGAACGCTCGTACTCCTTCATCGGGCCCACGATCTCCCCGGAGATACCGGAACATGTGCGGGTGGCTCATCGGCGGGCTTCTTATATTCAACCAGAAATCTGTGCGTCGCCAGAGCAAATTCGCCTCGACGCGTAATGGGGCTCGAGATCGGCGAGCCCGACCACGCCCGCGACGGATCACGGTATCTTCGTCGGCGACGCGTTCCTCTCGCGTCGGTTCGGCCAATCGCATCCCTCGGCTGGCTGGCAGCGGTCGCGGTGTGGCCTGGACCGCAAGCGAACGGGGGGCATCGGAGAGATCGACGCGCGTTCGCGCCACCCGGCTCGGTTTTGATCACGCCGATCTCTTCCGCCGCGATCTCCGCCGGTGTCAGCGAGTAATATCGTCAGGGTGGCGATCTTGCCGGTGATGCGCGATGAGCGGGAACCAGACTCTCGGGCGGGAGCCGGCATCGACGGCGGGCGGTGCCCCCTCTGGACGGAACACGGCCACCGAGCTCACCAAGGAGCGCAATCGCTTGCCGGCGGACCGGACCTTGATGGCATGGATCCGCACCTCCCTCTCGCTTATCGGGTTCGGGTTCGGGATCGGCAAGGCCTACGACTATCTGAAGTCGGCCGGAATCCGCGACCCCGTCGATCCGATCCGCAGCACCTTGATTTTCGGCAGCTGCTTTATCGGCCTCGGGATGCTCGCTCTGATTGCTGCAATCATTCAGCACACCCGCATTTTGCCGCGGCTCGACGCTCCGGATTATGCTTACAATGCGATGCAACCGATCACGGTGACGGTAGCGATCGTGCTGCTGGTGATCGGCGCATTCGGCCTTGTCGGGATCCTTTTGTGACCGCCCTGTTGGGGCATCCATCGGTATTGGCAGGCTGCTCACCATGACCATCGATACCGCTATCACGCCGGTTCGGCCGCAGGATGCGGCCGCGGCCCACGCCGATATGATCTGGGTTCCCGGCGGCACCTTCCGCATGGGGTCGGACAAGCATTACAAGGAAGAGGCGCCGGTCCATCGCGTGACGGTCGGCGCCTTCTGGATCGATCGCGCTCCGGTGACGAATCGCAAATTCCGCGAGTTCGTCCGCGCAACCGACCATGTCACCTTCGCCGAGATCGCGCCCGATCCGAAGGACTATCCCGGCGCCCTGCCGAACATGCTCAAACCCGGCTCCCTGGTTTTCAACCCGCCAAAGCGTCGGATCGACGATCTGCGCGACTGGAGCCAGTGGTGGACGTTCAAGTTTGGCGCCAACTGGA
Source organism: uncultured Alphaproteobacteria bacterium (assembly GCA_963772295.1). Taxonomy (GTDB): domain Bacteria; phylum Pseudomonadota; class Alphaproteobacteria; order ATCC43930; family CGMCC-115725; genus AP-15. Next base: position 806,288 of record CAVYWO010000009.1, on the reverse strand, counting down.
GGCGGCCCTACGGACCGCGCAGTTCGCTCAGCGGGCTGAACGACCATCCCGTCGTCCATGTCGCCTACCGCGACGCCTTGACTTACGCAAAATGGGCGGGAAAGGACCTGCCGACCGAGGCGGAATGGGAGTTTGCCGCGCGCGGCGGGCTCGACGGCGCCGAGTTCGCCTGGGGAGATGAATTCACCCCGAGCGGCAGGCAGATGGCAAACACCTGGCAGGGCAGGTTTCCCCACGAAAACCTCAGGCTTGACGGATATGAGCGCACCTCGCCGGTGACCTCGTTCCCGCCGAACGGCTACGGCCTCTACGACATGATCGGCAATGTGTGGGAATGGACCAGCGACTGGTACTCACCCGGGCACGAGGCCGATCCTGACAAGGCCTGCTGCATCCCGATCGATCCGCGGGGCGGCCGTGAGGATGCGAGCCATGATCCCTGCCAGCCCGAAATCAGGATCCCGCGCAAGGTGCTCAAGGGCGGTTCGCACCTGTGTGCGCCGAATTACTGTCGCCGTTACCGCCCGGCCGCGCGCCATCCCGAGCCGGTGGACACCTCGACGAGCCATGTCGGTTTCCGCTGTGTCGTGAGAACCTGACACCCGGCAAGGGGGAGGCGCGATGCCGGATGACCATCCGCAGAAACTGAGCCTGCTGGCGAAGCTGTCGCCTTTATCATCGCGCTGATCGTCGCCGGCGTCGTGTGGCATGGCGTTACCGTCGCAACCTTCCGCCACATTTGGCGCGACCTGGTCGAGAAGCCCGGCGCGCCGCTGCGGTTCCGCTTTATTCTGCAGCCGCTGATGGCGGCGGTCGTCGCAGTCCGCGATGGTCTCAAGGACACGCGGACGGGTCGCTCGCCGTATTTTTGGACCGTGATCGGCAACCCAGGCAAGCGCGTCGAACGCCTGCAGGAGGGATTGAACGCGACCGCCAGGATCATTCTCCTCGGAATCGCTGTGGATGCGGTCTACCAGGTCATCGTACTCAAGAGGTTCTATCCGAACGAGGCGGTCGTCGTCGCATTGCTGCTCGCATTTATCCCGTACCTGATCCTCCGCGGGCCGGCGGCGCGGATCGCGCGCCGGTGGCTCGGTAACCCACCCCCGCATCGGATCTCGTGAAAGCACCGACGTTCTCGTCTTCGGACCCACCACGCAAAAAGGAGGATCAGACCATGAGCAGCGAAGACAAGAAACACCGTTCGCATCTCCCGATCGCCACGCCGGAGCGAACCGGGTTGATCACCTATGATGCGAGGGATCCGGACACCAAATTCCCGCCAATCGAGCAGTTGCGCCCGCCCAAGGGCGCGCCCAATGTGCTGCTCATCCTGATCGACGATGCCGGGTTCGGTTCCAACAGCGCCTTTGGCGGCCCCTGCCAGACGCCGAACGCCGAGAAGCTGGCGGCGGGTGGGCTGAAGTACAACCGCTTCCACACCACCGCCCTCTGCTCGCCGACGCGGGCCGCGCTGCTGACCGGGCGCAACCACCACTCCGCCGGGATGGGCGGGATCACCGAGGTCGCCACCGGTGCGCCGGGCTACAACTCGGTGTTGCCCAATACCATCTCGCCGCTCGCCCGGACGCTGAAGCTCAACGGCTACTCGACCGCGCAGTTCGGCAAATGCCACGAAGTGCCGGTGTGGCAGACGAGCCCGATCGGACCGTTCGACCAATGGCCATCGGGCGGCGGCGGGTTCGAATACTTCTACGGTTTCATCGGCGGCGAGGCGAACCAATGGTACCCGACCTTGCACGAGGGCACCACGCCGGTCGAGCCGAAGAAGACGCCCGAAGAGGGCTACCACCTCATGGCGGACATGACCGACAAGGCGATCGCCTGGGTCGCGCAGCAAAAGGCGCTGGCGCCCGACAAGCCCTTCTTCGTCTATTTCGCGCCGGGTGCGACCCATGCGCCGCACCATGTGCCGAAAGAGTGGGCCGACAAGTACAAGGGCAAGTTCGACCAGGGCTGGGACAAGCTGCGCGAGGAGACGATCGCCCGGCAGAAGGCGCTGGGGGTGATCCCGTCGGACTGCCGGCTTACCGCGCGCCACGCCGAGATCCCGGCTTGGGACGAGATGCCGGAGGCGCTAAAGCCGATCCTGCGCCGCCAGATGGAGGTCTATGCCGGGTTCCTCGAGTACACCGACCACCATATCGGACGCCTGATCGACACCTTGACGAGGCTCAACATCCTCGACGACACGCTCGTCTACTACATCACCGGCGACAACGGCGCCTCGGCCGAGGGCACGTTGCACGGCGCCTATAACGAGATGGCCAACTTCAACGGCCTGGCGGCCTTGGAGACCCCGGAATTCCTGATGGAACGGTACGAAAAGCTCGGCGGACCGGAATCCTACAACCACTACGCCGTGGGCTGGGGGCATGCAATGAATACCCCTTACCAGTGGACGAAGCAGGTCGCCTCGCATTGGGGCGGCACCCGCAACGGTCTCGTCGTGCACTGGCCCAACGGCATCAAGGCCAAAGGCGAAATCCGCTCGCAATTCCACCACGTCATCGACGTGGCGCCGACGATCCTCGAAGCCGCCGGGCTGCCCGAGCCGGTCTCGGTCAACGGCGTCCAGCAGAAGCCGATCGAGGGCGTCAGCATGCTCTACTCGTTCGACGACGCCAACGCCGCTGAGCGGCGCGAGACGCAGTACTTCGAAATGTTCGGCAACCGCGGCATCTATCACAAGGGCTGGACCGCCGTGACGAAGCACCGCACCCCGTGGCTGCTCATGGGCCAGCAGACCGTGCCCCTCGACGACGACGTCTGGGAGCTCTACGACACCAGCAAGGACTGGAGCCAGGCCAACGATCTCGCCAAGCAAATGCCGGAAAAGCTCCGGGAGCTGCAGCGGCTGTGGCTGATCGAGGCGCCGCGCTACAACGTGTTGCCGATCGACGACCGGGTTGCCGAGAAATTGAATCCGGACACCGCCGGCAGGCCGGTGCTGATCAAAGGGAAGACCCAGCTGCTGTTCGGCGGCATGGGGCGCCTCTCGGAGAACTGCGTTCTGAACCTTAAAAACAAGTCCCACTCCGTCACCGCCGAGATCGAGGTCCCGGAAAAGGGGGCCGAGGGCGTGATCATCGCCCAGGGCGCCAACATCGGCGGCTGGAGTTCTACGCGAAGAACGGCAAGCTCAAATACTGCTACAACGTGGCTGGGGTGAATTACTTCTACGTTGAAGCCGCGCGGGCATTGCCGGCGGGCGAGCACCAGGTACGCATGGAGTTTGCCTATGCCGGCGGCGGTCTCGGCAAGGGCGGCCAGGTGACGCTCTATGTCGACGGCGAGAAGGTCGGCGAAGGGGCCATCCCGATGACGCAGGCGATGATCTTCTCCGCCGACGACGGCTGCGACATCGGCGAGGACAGCGGCGCCCCCGTGTCCCCGGACTACGGCTCGCGCGGCAATGCTTTCAACGGAACGGTCAAGGGGGTGCAGCTCGCCATCGGCGAGGCGGCCGAGAGCTTTGATCACCTCGTCTCGCCGGAGGAGGCCATCCGTATCGCCATGGCCCGGCAGTAGTCGCATCGGGAACGGTGAGGGGAGCCGCCGAAGCCGTGGCTCCCGTCACCACGGTTCAGCCTTGAACCCTCGGCAAAGGGCACCGCCATGGCAGATCCGCCCCCGAGCGCCGGCAGGTTCGAGGTAAGGACAACCGCAGACAGTCATTTCAGCTGGATCCGCACCCGCCTCAGCCTCGAACGCACGATGATGTCGTGGCTGCGCACCGCCGTCGCACTGATCGGCTTCGGGTTCGCGATCGTTCAATACATCACCCACCTCGAACAGATCCCGGGAACCCGCCCCGCATATCTTCCACACGCGCCGGAATATCTGGGGTTGGCGCTGATTTCGTGCGGCATCCTGGCGCTCGTGATCTCAATTTGGCAGTACCGGTGGACGGTTCGCTAGCTGCGGGGTGGATCGTTCGCGCCGCTCGCCGGCACGCCGGAGGGAATGCAATCGCCGGTCATGGCGGTTGCGGCTCTCCTTATCATCATCGGTCTCTTCGCCTTGTTCACCGTGCTGTTCCGTCTCACCTGAACGCCCACGGCTGCGCGTAGGCGACCCGGAACGGCCGCAGATATAAGGGAAAAGGACAGCTTATGAAGGATGAGACGGTCGCCGGCGACACGAGGATATCTTCCAACAATCAGGCAACCGCCGCGGCGCCGGCGCATGCATCGGGTGTTCGGTCCGCCGGCGCCTGGTTGCTGAATGAATTCTACGAGATCCTACCGCCGACGATCTTCTTTTTTGTCGGCTTCAACCTGATCGTACTGACGACGAATTCTGATTCTCGCCGACTATTCCGTTGCCGTCGGCAACTTCATGCTCGCGACTGGCGGAGCCCTCATCGTCGCAAAATCGGTCCTCGTTGCCGACGCCATGTCGTTCATTCGCCGGTACGATCGCGCACCGCTGATCCAGCCGATCCTGTTCAAGACCATCGTCTATTGGGCGGTGGTGTTCGTCGCCCGCCTGCTCGAAGAGTTCGTCCGGTTCTGGCTCGTCCAGCACCATCCGCTCGGGAGCTTCCTGCCGCACCTGATCACCACGTTCTCCTGGCACCACTTCGCGGCGGTCCAGATCTGGATCCTGGTTCTGTTTTTTGTCTACGTCACCGCCGCCGAGTTCAATTATCTGTTCGGCGGCGGCGAGTTGCGACGGATTCTGTTCACTTACCGCCCCTCCGAGCTGCAGCTCAACCGACGGCAGCGCATTCGCGAACTTCTCCGCCTGAGCCGACTGGCCGATGCCCACTCGGTCGACGAATTCGGCGATCCGACCAACATCGCACACACCGAGTTGATTGGTATTATGCGGCGGCTCGCGCGCGAACCACCAGCGCGCCGCCTTGCCTGATGCCGGAAGCTGCCCCGAGCGCCGCATCGACCCGGGATCACCGAGCGGGGTTCTCGGCCATCGGCACGACCTTGACCTCGATCGGGGTGTACAGTTTCAGAACCGCGGCCGCCGTCTCGACCAGCGCATCGGTCGGCGCCTGGACGCAGACGAGCGTCTCTCCGTTGCGGATGTAGTGGGCAAAACTATCGCGAAAATTGCCGAGGATAAACGGGCCGAGAAACCCGGCTTCGAGCTCAGGTTCCATCGTTTCCGGAACCGGGCCGATTTCCTTCAGCACTTTGAGAACGATATCGGCAGCCGCCACCCCCTCGGTCTTGAGACGGTTGCACGCATCCTCGGCAATACCCTTGGATTCGAACACGCCGACAACGATCCTCGGCCCCATTGGAACCTCCTGGCAATTCAGCCCTTCTCTTTGCCCCAGCAGGCCGGCGGCGACAAGCGCCGGCGGTCATCTCCGACCTCGGCCTGACCGTCGCCCCGCAGCTGCATTCTGTGCACCTTCGAGGCTGCCAATTGACGACACGCCCTAAGTTTTGTCGCGGCAGGCCTCGAGGGTCGTCTGGAAGCTGTTCCACAGCAGGCTTTCCGGCAGCAGCCACGGCTTCTTTACAATGGTCAAAGCAAGCTCGGCCCGCTGGCTGTCGTATGCGAACTCGACGACGCACTCGCCAAGCGGGGTCTGGCTGGTGGCGGTGCTCTTTGGACCCTCGGGCGGATCGAAAACGATACCGTATTGCGATCGCCCGTACTCCTTCATCCGGCCCACGATCTCCGTAGAGATGCCGGAAAATGTGCGGGTGGTCGGCATTTGTGCGCCTCCAATTTTGCGCTGCGGAATTCAGCGGCGGGGATAGCGGCGCTCGAGGTCGTCGATAAAGCGACCGATTTGCCGCACCGCGGAGTGGACGATTTTGGGCGGGTCGCGGCCGAGCCAGCGCGAGAGCAGCCTTGGCCCGCCCGGCACGACCACGGCGGCGCCCGCGAGCAGGAACGGCGTGCCAAGAATACCCGGCACGACGAGCCCGACCACGCCCGCGGTAATCAGAAGCCAGCCTGCCTCTTTCGGCAGCTGCACGAAGCGCCGCAAGGCTTCTTCGTCGGCCGGGCTCGCGGTTTGCGTCAAAGTGGGCAGCGCCCGGATTACGGTCTTGCCCGACGCAGGCGCATCGATCACGCCCGGCGGGCGGCCCTCGCTCGCTTCCCTCGCCTCCGCTTCGCTCATGCCGAAATCCTCATGATCGCGCGCTCACCGCCCGGGTAAGCGAGCGCCGTGCCTGATTGTAGACCGCACTCGTAGCCAGATTCGAGATGAGCACGGCAGCCATCGCAGTGAAATCGAATACGAACGCACCGGCGACGGAGAAGAGATTGGGCGCGAGTGCCATCTGCCGCACCCGCTTCATCCGGCTCACGCTGTCGCGGGCAAGGGCGCATAGGGCCGGCAGCGGCGCAAGCGACGATCGCAACAGGACGATGTCCGCGGGTCCAAGCCCGGGCCCGTCGGCGCCCGTCAGCGCAATCGACAGTTGCGTTTCCCGAACCACCGAGGCTTCAAGCGGAGCATCGCCGATATAGGCCGCGGCGATCCGCCGTTGCCGCAGTTCGCATAGCAGCCGAATCTTGTCGTCGCGCCGCATTACGCCGCAATGCCGGTCGACGCCGAGCCGCCCTGCGAAGCGCGCGGCGGCGTTGGCTGCCCGCTCGGATACAAGCAACACGCGCAAACCATCCCGCTGCAGTCGCTGGATGGTCTCGGCCGCCTCCGGTACCCCGGTACGGCGAAAGCGCACGCCCGCTGCCTCCACCCCGTCCACATCGACCATCAGCGGCGGCGGCGACGCCCCCGCGACGACCGGACGCCCGCGCAGCCGGATGTCATGCGCGCCAAGGCGAATGGCGACGCCATCGCGGTCGATCTCGCGCAGCTGGGCGCGCCGGACGACGAGCCCGCGCGCCCGGCAAGCGCGAACGAGCGCCGGTCCGCGCTCGTCGCCGAGCCAGACGCCGGCGGCAGCCATCAAAGGCAGCAGCCGTTTCTCGTCGAGCCGCGTCGCGCCCAGCCCCGCGACCTCGCAGCCGGTCCGATGCAATGCCTCGTGGTCATCGAGGACGATCCACGACGCCGAGGCGAGCCGCCCCAAGGCGTCGCCGGCACGGATCAAAGCGCCCAGGCGGAGGGCGGACTTGTTCCCGCGCACCCTTTCGAGCGGTGTCGCAAGGCCAACCGCCGAAGCATAATCGGGGCTCAGGATGGCGGCGGCGGTCGTCACGCCGCCGAGGACGACCCCGGCGCCGGCGGCGAGCAATGTCGGCGCCACTGCCTGACCGGCGAAATCCCGGGCATCCCGGTTCAATGCCTCTGGATGCGCCGTCGGGATTGTGGTCTCGATCAGCGTCCGCACGATCCGCGCCGCCCTCGTATCGTTGCCTGCGCGCAACGTCTCGACATCGAGCGCGCCGGCCATCAGCCTGCTGCCGGCGAGGACCAAATCGCCCGAAAACCGGCGCCCCGGATCTGGCTGTCCTGCGAGAAAACCTTCATCCACCAGCGCCGCGCCGGCAATCACCCGACCATCGATTGGGACGTACTCGCCGGCAAGGACGCGAACCTGCTGCCCGGGGGCCACTTCCGCCCTGGGGACGAGGCGCAGCATCCTTCGCCCGTCAGAACTCGCGCCTGTTTGGGCAGGCCTGCGGTTTCGTCGAGCAAGTTGCGGTTCTCGAGCGCGACATCCTGTCGATAGCGCTGTTCCCAGTAGCGGAACAACCACGACAACAAGGAGGCGGCCAGAAATTGGCCGCTGGCGAGCCTCGCGCCGACGGCACAGCTGTACAGCAGCGGGAGGCCTATCCTGCGCTCGCGAAGTTGAGAAGCGGCGGCGCCAAAGGTCCCGAGGCTGGCGAGGACCAGCAGGCCCGAGACGACCGGCGCCATCAGAGGCAGGACGAATTCGCCGACGGCGGCAGCGCCGACCATGATGTTCTCGAGTTGGAAATTCACCGGCTCTGGCGAGGGGACTGGGTGTATGGTCTCTCGCTCGAGGACCTCGTGCTCTGCGATCCGGATCAGCTGCGGTGCCGCAACGGCATTCGGATCGAAGCGCACATGCAGCTGTGCGTTCGCGGCAACCTCGATCACCCCTGGCAAGGCCCGCAGTGCTACTTCGACCCGACGCGCGGCTGGTGGATTGCTTTCCAATGCCGGGTGGCGTGCCGTCAGGCAGCCATTCGCCATGTTCAGCTCTGCGAAGATCGAAATGACACCGGCGTGCCGATAGAGGGTAACCGGCTCGCCATCGGTCCAGTGCGGCAGCTCGGTTTCGCTCACGCTTGCGGCAGGGCTCTTTGCGACGGCATCGGCGAGCCGAATCGGGAAGGTATCCGCGACGCCGTTCGCCAAGCGGTAGTTCACCGTCGCGGTCGCCCGGGCCGGGTCGAGCACCAGTGTGCGGACCTCATCAAACCCCAAAACGCGGCGCGCAAAGCGCCGCGCCAGCGCCTTGCCGCCCGGCCCGAAAACCCGCTCGTCGGTAACCTCGAGGATGCCCGGACGGGATCTCGCGGACGCGCGCGCGACCCCTGCGGTCAAGCGAGCGCGGTTCCGGCGTAGGGCTGAAGCTCGCCGCTCGCCACCATGTCTTCGAGCCTCTTCGTGATGTGCACGTCGTCTTCGTCAAGCACATCGAAGACGTCATGCAACTTGCGTCGTCGCCGATCGATTTCGTAGACGAGATAGCCCACCGCCAGCGCACCCATGAACATAGCGACGTAATCCGACCACTTCTCCGGCATCCCGACCTCTCCTGCTGTGGGTCACTCACCGATCTCGCGCGCCTCATGATGCAGGATGATCTCGATCGCGCCCGAGAGTCCTTCGCGACGGAGGTCCTTGCGAATTTCCGCCTCCAGATCGACCGATTGGCGATGCGTGGTTAGGAAACGCACAAAATTCTGCAATGCCATTAGGGCCTGCTTATGCGTACGCATCAGGCCAAGGTGCAGCCGGAAGCCATGGAAGTCCGGGTCCGGGGTTCCGTCCTTGCGCAATGCCGCCATGTCGTGCACGGCGATGAGCGGTTCCCGGCCGATCCGCTCTTGGTGACGACGCAAGAACGCGATCGACTTGTCCCGGCCGAGGACATAGATCGGGTCATCCTTTTGCAACTGCCGGATCAGTCCGAAATTCGCTTGCAGGACCCGGTGCGCCGGCGAATCCCAGCCGGGATCCACGATGAAGACCCTAAAGCGCGGCGAGGCGGGACCCTCCCCACCTTCCGGCCTTGGCGCCGCGACGGCCGGCGGTTCGGCGCCGACGATTTCCTGCGGCACGGCAGCCTCCGCCGAAGCCGATGACGCCGGGGGAGCGGCCAGCGTCTCTGTAGGGCTTGCCCGTGACTTCGTCGGGCGCGACCCGCCGGTGTCGCGCGGTGTCCCCGCTGCCGTCGACCTTGCCGCTTGCGCTGTCGGCCGCGACCGACTAATTCCGACCGGCGTCCCCGCCTCAGCCCTAGGCCGCCGCGTCGACCCCGATCCTCGCGGGGCCCGCGCCATCAGTACCTCTCCATAGCCGGGTCACGAACTGCACGATCCGGACCAGGGTCCAAACCACGACGATGATGACGATTAGCGTTATCATCCAACGACTCCTGCGATGTTCCAGTAAACGGGATGTTCATGGCGCTGTCAATCGGCGGCGAGGGCGGTATGGTTAGGGATCGCCCGCGTCCCCGGATGCCGTCCGCGCCGCCGCCGGCGGCGGACCGGTACCGAGTCCCGGCTGTCGCAATTGCGAGCTCGCCTCTTGCAAAAAACCGCTTTGCCTCAGCTCCATCTCGAGCATGTGTCGTCGCTCCACCTCGAGCTCGGCAACGCGGCGCATCGGCAATAGGCCATTGGCGAGTGCTGCCAATGCCGCGACATTGTTGGTGAAGACCGAGGCGCCGATGCCGAAGCCCAAGGTAAAAACCCCGGCGATGCAGGTGATGTTGGGGGCGAGGATCATCAACCAACTGTTGCGGACATTGCGCTGAAGGTCGCGGGCGATGTCGCGCAGCTCGCATAATTTGCCGAGGCTCTGTTCCATGAACACGATATGCGCCGTGTCGGTGGCGATCGAGGTTGCGCCGCGCAACGAGATCGAGACATTGGCTTTCTTCAAGGCGATCGAGTCGTTGATGCCGTCGCCGACAAAGCAGACCTTGCGGCCTTCCTTCTGCAATTTCTCGACGTAGTCGGCCTTGTCAGCCGGCAACACCTGGGCGAAATAGCGGTCCATCCCGAGCTCTTCCGCCAGCTTACGGGTCGGCGCCTCGTGGTCGCCCGAAATGATCGCGATGTGCTTGATGCCGCGCTCCCGCAGCCCGCCAACGATGCCACGAACCTCCGGCCGTACCGACGCGCGCAGTTCGATGGCACCGCCGAGCGCGTCGTCGACCGCGACCATGACCAGGGTGTGGCCTTCGCGATGCGCCTCGTCGAGCGCCGCCTCAACCTCACGCGTCAGCGGCACACCCTCCGACTCCATGAAGCGCCGACTGCCGACGCGCACCCAATGCCCGTCGATGCCGACCGTGATGCCATAGCCGACCTTGTATTGGGTCGCATCGGTTGGCGGCAGGCGCAGTCCCTGCTCCGCCGCCTTGTGCAGGATGGCGAGCGCGATCGGGTGATGAAATCGCCGTTCCGCGGCTGCGGCGAAGCGCAGCAGCTGCGACGGACCGAGGCCGTTGGCGGCGATCACCCGCCCGACCTCGGGCCGCTCCCGCGTCAATGTGCCGGTCTTGTCGAACAGCACGGTGTCGATCTCGCACAAGAGGTCGAGTGCCCGCCCGTCTTTGACGAGGACGCCTTTTTGCGCGCAGAGCGCCAGTGTCGACAGCATCGCCAGCGGCGCCGCCATGCGGATGCCGGTCCCGAGGTCGCTGTTGACAACCGCCACCGCGCCCGTCGGGCCCAACGTCGTAAAGGCGAGACCACCCAAACAAAGGGTCGGGATCACCGCCTTGTCGGCGAGCTGCTCGCCCTTGTGCTGCGAAGCGAGTTTGTAACCGGCGCTGTCGTTCAGGATCTGGGCGATCTTCGCGGTGGCGGTCTCACTGCCGGATTTCTCGACCGCGAGCTGGATCTTGCCGGCGACCATGACCGTTGATGCAAAGACGCGATCGCCGACGCCTTTCTCGGCGGGTACCGACTCGCCGGTCAGAGCCTGTTGGTCGATCATCGCCAGACCCTCGACGATGATGCCGTCGACCGGCACCATCTCGCCGGTGTGGACCGCGACGATGTCGCCCCTGTCGAGCCGATCGAGCGGCACCTCGATCTCGACGCCGTCGCTGACCAGCCAGACGTAGCGCGGCTGCTTGCCGAACGCCCCGCGCAGCAGCTTCTTCGAGTTGTCCTCGGTGCGGCGCACCAGGTAGCGGCCGAGCGACAGGCACCAGGCGAGGACCGCGCCCGGGAACACGTTCAGAGTCGCGAGACAGCCCAGTATGACGACCGAGTTGAGGAGGTCGACACCGAGGCGCCGCTCGTTGACGAGCACCTCGTAGGCGCGGCGGAAGCTTGGGATCGCGGTATAGGCGAAGATCGCCGCCGACCCCGGCAGCAGCGCCGGCATCGCGAACTGGGCGATCGCGGCGACCGGCAGCGAGGCCGTGCAGATCGCGAGGTCGAGATCGATCCGATCGAGCCGGTCGGGATGCTCGACACCGGCCAAAGCACCGTCGAGGACCTCGATGATCTGCACCGGGCGGAGCTGGCGCGGGTCGTACTCGATCTTGACCCGGCAATCGAGCGAGCTGGTCTCGTAGCGATCGACTCCGAGGACGCTCATCAGCTCGCGCTCGATGGCCTCGCACAGGGCGGCCCTGCGATAGAGCACCGGGTTCTTGAGCTTGATCGCGCCGATGCGCTCGCTTACCACCTGCCAGCCGGTAACCCTCGGCCCATAGCGGTGATAGCGGACCACTCCGTGTCCGTCGCGCGCCGTGCCGGCCGGGGGCAGCGCCACCGCGTCATCGGAGTTCGGCGCAGCAGCGAGCAACGCCGCGACATGTTCGAGCACCTGGCGCCGGCTATACTGCCTCGCATCGAACCGCAACTCGGCCGCCGGCTTGCCGTTCCCGGCCTTGGGCGAGCCCGCGATCACCACCGCCTCGATCTCCTCGGCAGCGAAGGCGCGCTGGACAAACCGCCGGCAGAGCGAGCTGTCGGGCTCGGCGAACAACGCCCCGCTCGCCACCCGAATGACGCCCTCGTCGCAGAGGACGATCTCGACATCGATAGAGGGACGCATGTCACCGGTAACAGGCTGGTCAAACATGAGTTCGCGTCTCCAACCTGGGCGCTGACGCTCCCGCGGCCGACACCATTGCGGGCGCCACAACGGCCGTTTGCGGACGCCGTCGCCGGATCATCGTCGCGGGCGGTCTATGAGCTTCGGCCCAGCTCGTCCATCGCGGCGCGCCCGCCGTCCCGGAAACCGTGCATGACCGGGTTCTCTTGCGGCAGCGATTGGGCAACGAACACCGTGGCGTAGACGACGCCATAGGCGAGCGCGTATGCCCCGCTATAGGTCATGCGTGACAACGTCTGCAGCATGTCGGACCCGCCTTCGGCCGCAGCCGCATCCGGCGAAGCACCCCGCTCCGCAGCCGTTTCGGTGGTTTCGCTCGAGGCCGCAGCGGTCGGGTGCGACCCGCTTTCGTGGGTGTGGGTTGTGCGGCTCGTGGCTGCCATCGCTATCGTCCTCCTAAAGCAGACCGTGGATCGCGCCGAATATGCCGCCGCCGCAGGTCAGCGTCGCGGCAATGACGACGAGGTACAGGTACCAGCCGCGCAGCCGTCGCGGGTGCGGCAATACCGAAACGGCAAGGGCCACCAGGAAGATCACGACCATCGGCAGCAGGAAGGCGTTGACGATCTGTGCCCAGACAGTCAGCCAGATCAGGTTCGGCACCGCCCAAACGGATAGGGCTCCGCCGACGACGCACGCCGTATAGACAGCGTAGAACCACGGTGCTTGAAACAGCCGGGTTTCGGGCGATCGGCGATATCCGGCCGCTTCGCCGAGCGCCCAGGCAAGGGCGAGGGAACATACGATCGCCGCTACGATCGACGCGCCCAGCACGCCAAGGCTGAAGACCAGGCGCCCCGCCGCGGCGCCGAGGTGGGGCGTCAATGCCTCGCTGATCTGCCCAACGCTGCTCAGCGTGATGCGCGCGTCACCGCTGCCGAGGGTCGCGGCTGCGACGAACAGCACCGAGGCGCTCACCACCTGCGTAAGCATCGCCCCGAGGGCGGTATCGCCACGGGCCGCGTTGTAATGTCGGTGATCCAGTCGTTTTTCGGCCATCGCCGATTGCTGATAGAACACCATCCAAGGATTGAACACCGCTCCGATCAAGGCCGCCGCCAGAAACCAGAAATCGCTGTTGCCGAGCGGCAGGTCTCGCAACTGATGTCCGATCGTCGTAAAATTCGGGTGCGTCCTTGCCGCGACCAGCAAGAACGCAAGCTCGAACGCGCCGACCAATATCGCCGTCCTCTCGACCCGGCGATCGGACCCGCTCACGATAATCACCAGCAGCGTCGAGGCAGCCATCGGCAGCGTGAGATTGCGCGACACGCCATAGAGCTCGCCGATGCCGGCGACGGCGGCGAATTCGGTGGTCATCGACCCGGCCACCGCCACGACGAGGCCTGCCGCCATGGTCCAAGCCCACGCGCTGCCAAACCGGTGGCGGACGAGCTCGCTATAACCGAGGCCGGTAAAGATGCCGAGCCGCATCGCCAGTTCCTGCACCATGTACAGGACCGGGGTCAGGCCCAGCAGCAGCGGCAACAACCGGTAGCCCCACCGGGCGCCGCTTTGCGCGGCGGTGACCACGTTACCGGCATCGGTATCGGCGAGCATGACGAGAATGCCGGGCCCGATATTCGCGATGACGAGCCAAAGCGACCGCGGTGCCGCAGCCGCCTCGGCCCTGGCCGGCGAGCTCAGGCTCTCCGCTGCAGCAAGTGTTTCGCGAGTCGGATCGCTACGCACGGTTTGGCATCCGCCGTCGCTCAGACCTCGCCGGTTTCGTCTATGGCAGCCCGCCCGCCGTCGCGGAGCCCGCGCATGACAGGGTTCTCCTGGGGCAGCGATTGGGCGACGAAGACCGCAGCAAAGACAACGCCGTAGGCCAAGACGTAGGAGCCCGCGTAGACCGCACGCGAGATCGTCTCGAGCGCCTTGGGGCCGGCCTCGTTCCCCAGCTGCTTCGCCGCGGCGGCATGCTCCGACGCCGTTGCCGCGGCGTCCCGCATCGCCGCGGCGATCGAGTGCATCGCGGCCTCGTCGGCGCCGGCGGTCCCACCTAATGCGTCCGTCACGACATGTCTCCCCCGAGTTTCGTCGAACCGCCGATAACTACTTGCCGAATACATGCGAATGTGCTGTGCATATCGATGGCAATATTTGTCGGGTCTGAACGGTCTGCCGCCCATCGCAGAGCAGTGTCCGGCTACCGGCGTCGCCTCCCTTCTTACTGATAGCGCGTCCTAAATTATGATGCTAGGTATATCCGTCAAACGTGCGACATCTACGCGCGGCGAAGCGTGCCGAGGCGGATAGAGTTTTAGAGCCGGACCGAAAATGACACGCGGTGGATCAATAACTTACTTGTCACCCCCGCGAAAGAGGCTGTAATCGAATTGCCGAGCGGCTGGATCAATGCCATGCGTCCTTCGAGGCCTCCCTTCGCGAGGCACCTCAGGACGAGGAATTCCTTTAATGCCATCAATGGCTTCCCTCATGCTGAGGAGCGCCCCCCGGGTCCGCGCTTTGCGCGGCCCGAGGACAGGCTCCGGGCGCGTCTCGAAGCACGCACCACGCCGATGGAGCGCTGTTTTTGCCGCCTTGGCCAATTTCCTGACAGCCTCGAAAGCGGGAGTCCCGGGCGAGCGACAGGACTTCGACCCTGGATTTCCCGCTGGCGCGGGAATGACGATATAAGGTTCTGAAATAAATCGATTCATTTTGGGTCAGAGTCTGAAGGCGCTTGACCTCCGTATCCGGCCGGGTCTTCCGGCGATAAGTACACCGGATCATCGGCGATCGCGGTAAGACAAAACCAAGCCGCCCGCGATTATACCTTCGTTTAAGCCGGCGTCTTCCCGAGCCGAGGGGGAGAGACGCCCCGCTGGGGGCGTGTGGATGGCGGTCGGCGCAATCGATGGCTCGCCCATAGGCCGGTCGGGAAATCGTCATTTGGCCGCTGGCGATTGCGGGCAAACGGCGGCGCGGCCGTCGCGCGAATTTGCCCAGACGGCTCAACGAGCGAGCAGCGAGATGGCGTAGAGCGCGCCTCCGACCAGGCCACCGACGATCGTTCCGTTGATCCGGATGAATTGCAGGTCCGCGCCGACCGCAGCCTCGATCCGATCGGAAAAGCTCCGGGGCTCCCAGTGACGCACCACTTCGGACACGAAGCGGGAAAGCTCGGCGCGCCACGGCAGAGCCTCCGCTGCGACGTTCTCGATCACGATCTCCAATCGCTGGCGCATCTCGGCATCGGCGGAAAGTGCCTCGCCGACCGAGCCGATGGCGGCAGCCAGCGCGCGTTGCACCCGAGATGAAGGCGCCGCGAGATCGCGGAGCACAACGTCACGAACCTTATCCCAGACATCGGAGATCCAGGCTTGGATCTCGGGTCGTTGGACGATTCCGGATCGCCCTCCGACGATCGTCGATGATGCAGCGAGTTCCGCGGCAAATTCGTCGATGCTCTGGAGAAGGCTTTGCCTCGCGGCGCCGTCGGGCTTGCGCAAGTCCTCGAGTAATTCCGCCGCGATTCGAAGCATCGCCCTGGCAATTTCACGATTGATGGTCCTTGGTATCCATCGCCGTCGCCGTTGCGCGACCGCCGCCAGCATTCGCTCTTCATTTTGCGCCAGAAAGGCTCGCCCAAAATCGAGAGCGCTGTCGAGAACGCGCTCGTGGTGACCCGCCGCCGACAGCAACCGCATGAGATGGCTCATCAACAAAGCGACGGGAACGCGGCGCAGCTGTACGCCGAGGGTGCGGGCGAGGAACCCCTTGACTTGGCGATCGTCAACCGCGCGGAGGAGGACCGGCAGCGCCTTGGTAATCTCGGCCGCCAACGCCAGGGCATTGCGTCGATCGGCCAGCCAGTTGGCGGCGCGCTCCACGAGGTGAAGCGAGCGGAGTTCCGGTATCAGCACGTCGCGCGTCAGAAAATGCCGATCGAGGAAACGCCCCAAGCCTTCGCCGATCCGCTGCTTGTTCGCGGGGACGATCGCGGTGTGCGGGATCGGCAAGCGCAGCGGCCTGCGGAACACCGCGGTGACGGCGAACCAGTCGGCCAGTCCGCCGACAAGAGCGGCTTCGGCGATCGATCGCAGCAGCATCAGCCAGATCCCGGGCTCGGGAACCAGCAGGGTCGCCAGAAAGGTCGCGCCGCTCGCGGCGAGCAGCGCCGAGGCGAGCGCCCGGACGCGGCCAAGGCGCCTGTGCTGTTGCCGATCGATATCCATTCCGACCCTCGAAAGCCACACCAGCCGCGGACCCGCTGCCGGCTCGATGCGCCCGAGCCGGGCCGTCGGTGCGAGGGCTCCTCGCGGTAGCAACGATCTACGCTGGGCCTTCGGATGTGGCACCGATTGGCATTGCCCGCGGACGCCATCCGCCAAGGCGGGCGTCGGGCGTTAATCTTCCCGGCAGCGCGAATAGTGGACTGTTTGGCGCGCGATCAACGGGGGTCAGCGCGCCATGTTCATCGTCATGTTGGCGTTGAGATTGGTAATAATCCACACGGAGCCGGCAATAACCAGAAAGACGATCAACAGGCCGAAGGCAAGGGCGAGGATATTGTTCGTGTGATCGGGCCCGCTGCCGAGGTGCAGGAAGAAAACGAGGTGCACGCCGATCTGCGCGAAGGCGAGCACCGCGAGCCCGACCGGTATCCCCGGCGGCCACAGCAGGCTCGTCTGCGCCACGACGAACGACGCGATCGTCAGCAGGACGGCGAGCCCCAATCCCACCGTATAGGACGGGAAGTTGGCCGTCAACTCCTGTTGTTCGACGCCCGGTGTGCGGTCGAACAGGCGATCGTCACCGTCCATCAGCCTACTCCCATTAGATAGACCAGTGTCAGCACCCCGACCCAGACGATGTCGAGCGCGTGCCAGAACAGGCTGAAGCACAGGAGGCGCCGCAGCACATGCGGCCGCAGGCCTTTGGCGACGACCTGCGCCGTCATGTAGGCGAGCCACAGCAGGCCGCTCGTCACATGCGCGCCGTGCGTGCCGACCAGGGTGAAGAATCCGGACAGGAAGGCGCTGCGCGAGGGCCCCGCACCCGCCCTTATCATCCGGGCGAATTCCGAGATCTCGATGATGAGGAAGGCGGCGCCGAGCACGAAAGTGAGCGCGGCGAAGATCAAAAAACGATCCGGCTGCCGCCGTTCGGCGGACAATGCCCCGAGCCCGGCGGTGTAGCTCGACACCAGCAGGCACATGGTCTCGATAAAGACGTTGGGAAGATTGAACAGCTCGCGCCCGGTCGGTCCGCCGGCAGTGTTGCCCGAGAGCACCGCATAGGCGGCAAACAGGCCGGAGAACAGGATGAAGTCGCTGAGCAGGAAGATCCAAAACCCATAGGCGACGACGATCCGTGTCGGCGCCGGTCCGCCGCCGCCCCGCCCGCGCACCAGCTCGGGGCGAACCGCCTCGATCGCGGCGATGCTCATGTCGCCCCCCCGAAGCCGAGCCGCGCCCGTTCCATTCGCGCCAGATCGGTGGCCGAGATCTCGCGCTCGCGGTTCTCGCTCCAGCCGAAGACCATGACGGTGACGGCGATAGCGAGGAGACCGAGGATCACGACCCACCAGATGTGCCAGATCGCGGAAAAGCCGGCCGCTGTCGCAAAGAAGGCGATGACCAAGCCGATCGGGCTGTTGCGCGGCATCTCGATCGTCTCGTAGGTCGGTTCGACCGGCGCCGGTCCCCGCCGTTTCATCTCCCAAAAGGCGTCGATCGTCTCGACCCTGGGCAGCACTGCGAAATTGTAGGCCGGCGGCGGCGATGCGGTCGACCACTCCAGGGTACGGCCGTTCCACGGGTCGCCGGTCAGGTCGCGGCGGCTCTCGCGGGTGCGGATGCTGACATAGAGCTGCGCGGCCTGGCAGAGGATGGCGAGGAAAATGACGATGGCGCCGACCTCCGCGACCAGCAGCAACGGTCGCCAACTCGGATCGGAAATGTGCTGAAGGCGCCGCGTCATGCCCATCAGGCCGAGCGCGTAGAGCGGCGTGAAGGCGAGATAGAAGCCGACGAACCAGCACCAGAAACTGGCCTTGCCCCACCACTCGTCGAGGCTGAAGCCGAACGCCTTCGGGAACCAGTAATTATAACCGGCCAGCGCACCGAACAGCACGCCGCCGATGATCACGTTGTGGAAATGAGCGACGAGGAAGACGCTGTTGTGGAGCACGAAGTCGACCGGCGGCACCGCCAGCAGCACGCCGGTCATGCCGCCGATGACGAACGTGACCATGAAGCCGATCGAATACAGAACCGGGGTCCGATACACGACCCGGCCGCGGAACATGGTGAACAGCCAATTGAAGATTTTGACCCCGGTCGGCACCGCGATGATCGTCGACATGATGCCGAAGAAGGCGTTGACGTTGGCGCCGGCGCCCATCGTGAAGAAATGATGCAGCCAAACCATGAAGGAGAGGACGCAGATTCCCAAAGTTGCGAGAACCATCGAGCGGTAGCTGAACAGGGCCTTGCCGGAAAAGGTCGCGATCACTTCGGAAAAGACGCCGAACGCCGGCAGGATCAGGATGTAGACTTCGGGATGGCCCCAGGCCCAGAACAGGTTGACATACATCATCGCACTGCCGCCGCCGCCGGCGGTGAAGAAGTGCATGCCCAAATAACGATCGAGCAGCAGCATCACAAAGGTCGCGGTCAGGATCGGAAAGGCGGCGACGATCAGCATGTTCGCCGCGAGCGCGGTCCAGCAGAACACCGGCATGCGGAAATAGAACATACCCGGGGCGCGCAGTTTGAGGATCGTGGTGACGAAATTGACGCCGGTGAGCAAGGTGCCGATGCCCGAGATCTGCAAGGGCCAGAGGTAATAGTCGACGCCGACATCGGGCGAGTAGGCGAGCTCCGACAGCGGCGGGTAACCCATCCAGCCGGTGCGGGCGAAATTGCCGACGACGAGCGACACGTTGACCAAGAGCGCGCCCGAGGCCGTCAGCCAGAAACTGACCGAATTGAGCGTGGGAAAGGCGACGTCGCGCACGCCGAGCTGCAATGGCACGACAAAGTTCATCAGTCCGATGACGAACGGCATCGCCACGAAAAAGATCATGATCGTGCCGTGCGCCGAGAAGATCTGGTTGTAATGGTCGGGCGGCAGGTATCCCCGCGGGCCGCCGATCGCGATCGCCTGCTGTGAGCGCATCATGATCGCGTCCGAATAGCCGCGCAGCAGCATGATCAGCGCCAGCGCCAGATACATGACGCCGATCCGCTTGTGGTCGACGCTGGTCAGCCAGTCGCGCCACAGATAGGGCCACCACCCCTTGACGGTGACGAACCCGAGCACGGCCAGAATGACGAGCCCGACCGCCCCCATCGCGAAGAGCGGCAGCGGCTGTTGCAGTGGGATTGCGGCCCAGCTCAGTTGACCCAGCATCTCAGCCTCCCGCCTGCCGCAGCGGCGGACACCAGGCCCCGCCGGCCCGCCTTTCTTTGGGATCGAGCGCCGTTTGGTCGACGATGCGCCCGAACAGCCGCGGGTCGACCGAACGGTAGGTCTTGGGCGGGACGGCCTCGCTCGGCTTCGCCAAGGCGGCATAGCCGGCCATGTCGAGCGCCGATCCGGAGCCGCGCACCTTCGCGACCCAGGCGCCGAACGCCTCCGCCGCCACCGCCTTGACCGTGAACCGCATGTCGGCAAAGCCGTCGCCGCTGAAATTCGCCGATAGGCCCGGATACTCGCCGGCCCTGTCGGCCAGGAGGTTCAGGTGGGTGGTCATGCCCGGCATCGTATAGATCTGGCTGCCGAGCTGCGGCACGAAGAAGGAATTCATCACCGTCGCCGAGGTCAAACGAAATCTGACCGGCCTGCCGGCAGGCACCACCAGCTGATTGACCGCGGCAATCCCCTCTTCGGGGTAGATAAAGAGCCACTTCCAGTCGAGCGAAGCGACCTCGACCTGGAGCGGCTTGTCGTCGCCGGCGATCGGCGCGCGTGGATCGAGCTGATGGGAACCGATCCAGATGACCCCGCCCAGCAGGATCACCACCAGCGCCGGGATCGACCAGGTAACAAACTCGATGCGGCCCTCATAGCCCTCCCCCGCGCTCCGGCTGGCGCGGGGGTTGGAGGACCGGTACCACCAGGCAAACCCCAGGGTCGCGAGGATCACCGGCACCACGACCACCAGCATGATCTCGGTCGAGTTGATCAGGAGGAGCCGGTCCGCCGCGGCGATCGGTCCCTGCGGATCGAGCACGCCCTGGCGACAGGAAGCGGCGAGCAGCGCCGAGCATACCATCAGTCTGGACAGCGAGCCCCGGCGCCGGCGCGCCGGCCGCGCCTTCGACGTGGAACCGCGCGACCGAATGCCGGCGGAGGGCTCCGCCTGCGAAAGCCGGAGACGCCGGCCGATGCCGGAGGAGGCGTCCGGCCGCTTCATGTCAGGCCGTCCTCAGTCGCCGGCCCGGCCGGTTGAGCCGCTGCATGCCCCGCCAGCGCCTGGCGCAACGCCTCCTCTCTGGTATGGTCAAAGGAGGTGCGCAACACCGTCCCGCCGACACCCTGCAGGGCCGCCAGCACCTTGTCCGTGGTCATCTTGCGGATCAGCAGGAACAAGGCGGCGTCGCCCGATTGCAAGGTCTGGGCCGCGTCCCTCATGAACCCATCATTGATCCCGGCATCGGTCAGGGCGCCGCCGAGCGCCCCTGCACCGGCGCCAAGGGCGGCCCCGGCCAGCGGCATCAGGAACAGCATGCCGATCAGCGTGCCCCAAAGGGCGCCGCCTGCGGCCCCAGCCGCTCTCGGGTGAAACAGCTGATTGAGCTTGATGTGGCCGTTCGGCTGCTTCAGGGCGACGACGGCATCGTCCAGCTCGATCAAGTACTCCCGCTGCATGTCGAGCAGTTTCTTGCGAACCTCTTCCGCCTTTGCCTCGGTCGGGAATGCGATTACCAGGAGGTCGCTCATCTCCCTCGCTCCTCGTAATCCGTGCGGTTCGTGGTGTGATACGATCGGAACAAGACTTATAACGGCAGGCATTCGCCGCTGGCAACGACAACCGCGGCAGCGGCAGGCCGGCGGCCGGCAGGCAAGCCTTGCGCATCGCGCGATCTCCTATCCGACTCCCGGCCGACCCACCCGCCGACTCGACGATCTGAGCGCGTCTGAGCGTCTCGCCTGCCTTCGCACCCGCCGACAGGTGACCTCGGCGACCGTTCGCATCGGCCCGTTGGCTGGGTTCGGCGGGCGATATTCCGGCAGGGAGCCAACAACCCCGATCGGCCTTTCCACTATCGGCATGGGTCATGGTGCAATCGATGCTGGCGCTACGAACCGGATCGACTCGCATCTGGACCTCTCGGCATCACAGTTGGTCACGGGGAACATTGGCGCGGTGGGGCAATCCCATCAGCAGTTGACGGCAGATAGCGGACAGCTTCCGATGTCTTGGGCCGAACGCGTAGCGCGCGGGGTCGGGCCGCAGATTGGCGGGAATTCCGGCCTCTCGCTGCTCGATCTACATGAATTTGCGCGGCTATATCGAGTTTGGCTCGTACCGCCGACCTCAGGGCCACCGTTAACAAAACGCTGTCGGCGCGACCGCGTCGGCCGACCCTCGCTGTCATTGCGAGCGCAGCGAAGCAATCTCGACGCCGCAAACTCCGCGACGCCGCGATTGCCGCGGCGCCTATCGGCGCCTCGCAATGACAGCGGGTGAAGTTTCATTCCCTGCGGGTCGGCGCCGCCGGTGGGGGACTAGAAAGAAACAAGGACGACGTAGGGCGGAACAGCGCGCAGCGCGCATTCCGCCAAATCGGGGCGCTCGGGTGGCGGATTTCGCTTCCGCTCATCCGCCCTACGATGCCGACGCGGTTTCATCTCCTGCGGGTCGGCAACGCCGGTGCGCGACTAATACGCTTCAGAAGAAAGCCGTCGTACGGAAGGTGAAGACCGCGGCCGGGCCGGAGCCTGGGTGCAGTGCCGGGTCGAAATAGAGTTGGATGTCAGGGGTGAGCCGCAGGCCCTTGAAGACCGTGAAATTATAGTAGAACTCCGATCCCCATTCGGCATTCCGCGCGGGTTGGCTCAATGCGTTGAGGTTGGTCTTGTTCCAAAAGATGCCGAGCCCAAGCTGGTCAAGCTTGTTGTGGTGGAACGGGTTGTTCCAGACCCCGCCCCACGCGACCGAGGCCTCGATCGGGATCGCGGTTCCGCTGGCACCGTTGGCACGCAAGAACAGGCCCCATGTCGAATTGATATTCTGAACCGCGTTGAAAGACAGGCCTTTGCTGCTGCTTGGCTGCTCCGGCACCGAGGGCTGGCTGTAGCCGAGGAGGCTGTAGGCCCCTCCAGCCAACAAATTCGGGGCCCATTCTCCGGCGATGAAATAAGCATACTTGTCCGCCGACGATCCGCCCACCGCGATCGCGTTGCCAAGAAGATTATTGGCGCCTTGGGCTCCTCCTGCGAAAGTGAATTGCCCGTCGGGCGAGGCGGCCTGCGCATAGGCACCGACCCCACCGTTCGGATAAGTCTGGGTGCCGTTCTGCGCCAGCGGATAGCTGATGAAGTTGGTCTGCGCATTTCCGGCATATTCATTGCTGTCGTAAGCAGCAAAAGTGTATTGACCGAATGTAATCGACAACCAACTCCAGGTGCCGGGAAAGGTGTGCGTGTACATCAGTTGATTATATTCAGTGAGAATGGTGGTCTGAACACTGAGTGGAGTGATCAGACCGAGACGAGCTTGTTGCGAAGCGCCATCTGTCCTGGTCCAAAACTGGGTTTGCACCATCGCGAAGGCGAATGACCCCGATCCGACCGCTGTATTTGTAAACGGGTTCCACGTGACGGTTGGGGTGTAGAGCAGAGACGCCACGCCGGGTCCACCGTTCGGCTTCCCCCATTGTGGAAGTACCGATACCGTCATCGAATATTGAAGATCATAATTACGTCGTAATTTTTTTGGAACCGACGGTATCGGTCGTGAAGGCCATTGAGGTCCTTGGTGAGATGCGGGAATAAGTAGCGGGACGGCGCTTCGAGCTCCAAGTTGATAGGTTTGTGTTTGGGGCGTGCTTCGGTTGGTCCGACGAAACCATCACCGGATTGGGCTGGCGACTGCGCCACTGCCGAACTCGCGGCGAGAGTAATCGCGATCAGAGCCACACAAGCCGGGACGACCGCTCGCGAACGCTCATGTGACATTCGAGATGACGTTGACCACGAAGCCGATGATCGCTGTAACGAACAGAAACGAAAAAATCGAGTGCAGCAAGGTAGCGCGGCGGATCCTGACCGAGGTGATCGAAACGTCGGAGGTCTGATAGCACATGGCGATCGTAAATGAGTAGTACATGAAATCCCAAAAGTCGGCGGTCGAGCGTTCGGGAAACTCGAGCCCCATTTGATAAATCAACTTTCCGTCGACGAGTGTATCGTCGTAATAAAGACGCATGTAATGGAAACCGAAATAAATGTGAACCAGGAACCAGGAGAGGATCACCGCGAGCAGCGACGCCGTCATGTGGAGATTGATCTCCCAGCGGAGGCTTATGCCGTTGTCCCAGGTAGGCCCATATATGGTATTCTGAGCTCACGCCCGCCCATTGAAGGACCGTACTGGGGCTCGCCTCTCGCCAGCAGCCGACGAGCTATTGGGACATCATCGGCCGTGACAACCCGCGCAGCGGAGCCGCCACGGTGCGGCGCTAGCCACGGCGGCGCAAAACCGCGGACGGAATACGGCAGGACCCTATGAGACCCGTGCGACGATCCGTTTCGGCCTCGCCGACCCATCGGACCCCAGATGTTGATGAACCTGGGACAACGGCATAAGCCTCTCCCAGCGCGGCCGGCCGGGCGGGTGATTGAGCATCGCGGCGACCCCGACCAGACTGACCACCGACAGCGCGATGACGATAGTCAGCACGAGCCCGGTGTTCGGCTCGTCGCGGCGCGAGAGTTCGGCTGCATCTGCGGGCGAGGCCCGGTTCATCAAGACGCCGACCAGCCCGATATAAACCGTCACGGCAAGATCGTAGGGGATCAGCAGGTTGAGCTCGTCGGGCAGTTCCCAGGTCAGCAGATAGGCGACGGCGGCGACGATGATCGCCGCGACGATCCTGCTCGGCCTCCGGATGAACCATGGCAGATGGGTGCCGGAAGAGTGGGAGATCGGGGAGGTCAATGTGCCAGCCTCCATCGGCGCAGCGCGCCGCGAGCCACGCCGCGAGATGTCGCCGTCGGACGGTTGTCCTCGTAGAGGGAAAAGGCAACCGCTCTCTGCGGGACCACCCCGAGCCTTGGCGAACAGATTGTCCGCGGCTTTGCTGGTAGGCTATTGGTGCGGCGATGTCCTACGCGCTGCTGCTCTCTGTTCCGCTCTCGCTTGTCCTACGCTACATTGTCGAGGCGCGGCCGAGCTGGGTCTTCCTGACCAGCATCGTCGCCATCGCCGTACTCGCCAATTGGATCCGGCGTTCCACCGAACAGCTCGCCGAGCACGCCGGCGGCACCATCGGCGGTCTGCTCAATGTCAGCTTCGGCAACACTGCCGAGTTGCTTCTCGCGCTTTTTATCCTCGCGCGCGCGCAAACCCGCGTCGTCCAGGCGCAAATTACCGGCTCGATCATCGGCACGACACTCTTGTTTCTCGGCATCTCGGCCCTGGTGGGCGGCTTCGGACGCGCCCGACAGACCTTCAACCAGGCCAACGCCGGTCTGTTGTCGACATTGCTGTTCCTGGTGGTAATCGCGATCCTGCTGCCGGCGGTATTCGACTTGACCGAACACCGGGCTTCACCGAACGCCGACATTTCCCTGCTCGACGAGCGGCTGAGCCTCGGCGTTTCGGTGGTTCTGCTGCTGCTCTACGCGGCCAATCTCGTCTACACCCTTATCACGCATCGCGACGTGTTCGCCGCCGACGCGCCGCGCGGCAACCCCGAATGGAGTGCGGCTCGGGCTCTCGCCGTCATGGCGGCCGGTACCGTCCTGATCGCGATCGAGGCCGAGCTTGCCTCGGCCGCCCTCGAGGCCACGTCGACGCAACTCGGGCTGACGCCTGTGTTCATCGGTGTCGTCGTGCTGGCGCTCGTCGGCACCGCGAGCGATCTCTTCGCTGCCGTGGTGTTCGCACGCCAGGACAAGATGGACATCGTATTCACGATGTGCATCGGCTCGGCGATCCAGATCGCCCTCGTCGTCGCCCCCGTGCTCGTGCTGGCATCTTGGATCATCGGCTACCCGATGAACCTCGTCTTCGGCAGCCCGCTCGATCTCTTTGCGATCGCCGCCGCCGCGTTCGTCGTCCGGCTGATCGCCGCCGATGGCGAGACCACCTGGTTCGAAGGGCTGCTCCTCGTCGGCGTCTATGTGCTGTTCGCGCTCGCCTATTATTTCGAGAGCTCGGGCTGATCGAAAGCTTCAGTCCGTGCCCGTTTCGAGCCGCTCCCGCGCCGCCTGCCCGCCGTCATGGAAGCCGCGCATTACCGGGTTCTCCTGGGGGAGCGACCGGGCCGCGAAGACCGCGGCATAGACAACGCCGTACGCCAGCGCGTAGGCGCCGGTGTAAAGGAAGCGCGAGATCGTCTGCGACGCGTCGTAGCCGGCCTCGCCGGCCGATTGTCTGACCCTGGCGGCGTGCACCGACGCGGTCGCCGCCGCGTCCTGGATGGCTTGGCCGACCGACTGCCGCACGGATTTGCCTGCGGGTCCAGCGGTACGGGTCTTGGCTGCGGTTGCGGCGGTCATGCTCACCTCTCGCCGGCCCTCAACCGGGGGGCGCGCCCGGCCCTTGGATCGTGATAACGATGCGCCGGTTGCGCGCCCGGTCGGCCGGGGTATCGTTTGGCGCCACCGGATGCGTCTCGCCGAACCCCTTGGCCGATATGATGTTCGGATCGACCCCCTGGGCGACGAGGAAGCTGACCACGGCCCCGGCGCGGCGTGAGGACAAGGTCAGATTGTCGTTGATCCCCTGGTGCTGCAGCGGCGGCCCGACCGGCGTATTGTCGGTATAGCCGTAGACGACGACCTTGGCGTTGTGCAGGTCTTTGAGGATGGCCACGATCTTGCTGCGCAGCTCGGCCTCGCCGGCTTGGCTCAGCTCAAAGCCGCCGAGCGGGAACAGGAAGTCGCCGGCCTCGACAAAACTGGCCTCCTGTTGCAATGCCAGGAGCTGCGCCGCGAGCTGCTGGTTTTTCGCGCGCAGCTTTACGTTCTCCCGCTCGAGCGCGTCGTAGGCGCTCTGCGGGACGCAGGCCGACAGCAGGAAA
This sequence comes from uncultured Alphaproteobacteria bacterium, assembly GCA_963772295.1. Taxonomy (GTDB): domain Bacteria; phylum Pseudomonadota; class Alphaproteobacteria; order ATCC43930; family CGMCC-115725; genus AP-15. The sequence goes on along the minus strand of CAVYWO010000009.1, from coordinate 779,822 downwards.
GCAGCCAGTAAGGCGGCTGTTTGTCCTCGGAGCCTGGCGCCACTGCGCCGATGGCATTGGAACCGGTCGATCGTCATCGTTCCCCCATCGTCACCGGCCGAGCTCGACGCGCAGCGCGGCAACGGCCTCCAGATTGCGCTCGTGCTCGCCGCTGAAGCGCAGGATCAGGTGAGCGGCGCCGGCCGCCCCGTAGTTCTGCAGACACTCGACGGCGCCGGCCGCGGAGCCCGCATAGCAGGCCTGGCGACGCCGCAGCGCCGGCGCCGGTAGCCCGTAATAGGTTTCGAGAAAGGCATCGAGCCGCTGTTCGGCCCGGCCCGGATCGTCGTCGATGGCCAGGGTCAGATAGACCGCCGCGACAAACCCGCCGGGGTCGCGGCCGCTGTCGCGCACCGCCTGCTGCACCTCCTGCCATTGCCGGCGCCAACGGTCGAGGTCCGGCTCGTTGGCGAACCAGCCGTCGAAATGCCGGCCGGCGCGCTGCAATGCCGGTCCGACCGATCCGGCGAGCCAGAGGGGCGGCCCACCCGGCCGATGCGGCGTCGGGCCGAGGACGCCGTCCTTGACCGGCCAGCGCCCCTGCCAATCGACCGGTTCACCGGTCCATAACGCCCGGGCGAGGCGCAGGCCTTCCATCATCCGTCCGACCCGGCCCTCGAACGGAACCCCGGCAGCGGCGAATTCGGCCCGGATATTGGCGAGATCGTTCGCGATCCCGACGCCGAGGACGAGCCGGCCGTCGCTGATCCGGTCGAGGGTGGCAAGCTGGTGCGCGAGGATCACCGGGTTGCGCAGAGCCGGCAGGAGGACGGCGGTGCCGATCTCCACTCTGAGGGTGCGGGCGGCGACCGCGGCGAGCAGGGTTAGCGGGTCGTGGCGTGGCCGCGCCAACAGCGAATTGCCGACCCAGACCGAATCATAGCCGAGGCTCTCGGCCCGCTCGGCCAACGCCAAGAGCGGCCCGGTTTCGGGATGGCCCCGCATGACCGCCTCGCGGGTCGGCAAGAGGTATCCGATGCGCAGCGCCATCGCTCTTCTCCGGGACGCGCCGCTATTCGGCGGCGCCGCGGCGGTGCGAGAAACCCTGCTCCTCGCTGGTAACGAATTCGAGGAGTGCGGCACGCCCATCGTCGTTCTGCCGGCGGGCGCGCACGATCGCCGCGCCGATCGCCGCGGGGTCTTCGACCCGTTCGCTCCAGCCGCCGAGGTCGCGGGCGATATTGGCGTAATTGCCGCCGATATCGCGCGTCCGATAGCGCTCGTGCGACAATTGCATGGCATGGGTCTCGATCGCCATCGACGAATTGTTGAGGACGATCGTCGTGATCGGGATGCCGCAGCGCACCGCCGTCTCGAAATCGAGCCCGGTCATGCCAAAGGCGGCGTCGCCCATGAAGTTTACGCAGAATTTCTCGGGGGCCGCGAGTTTGGCGCCGATCGCGAGCCCGAGCCCGGTGCCGAGCTGGTGCGACTTGCCCCAGCCGAGATAGCCGCGCGGCCGGGTCGCCCGGTAGAACGGGTTCAGTTGCTCGCGCGGGCTGCCCGAATCGTGGGTGACGATCGCTTCGGCCGGATCGACGACGCGCATGAACTCGGCGATCACCCGGTAGGGATTGATCGGCGTCTCGTTCGAATGCAGCTTTGCCTGCCAGCGGGCGAGCCATGCCTCGCGCCGCTCGCTCACCTCGCGAACGAGGCCATTCGAGCGCTCCTTGCCGCCCAGCCGATCGCGCACCGCGTCGATCAACTGGCCGAGCACCAGCATGGCGTCGCCGAGAATTCCGAGATCGGCGGCAAACGCCTTGTGCAGGTCGCGCGCGTCGTTGGTCGCGTGGACGATCTTCTTGCCGGGCGGCAATACCGGGGTGGCGATGCCGTGGCGGGTAAAGCTGCAGCCGACCCCCAGCACCAGGTCGGACTTGTGCAGGATATGGCGGCCGTGGCCGGTGAAGGTGCCGCCGCCCGGTCCCAATGACAGGGCGTGATCCTCGGGAAAGCCGCTCTTGCCGTCGAAGGTCGTCATGACCGGGGCTTGCAACAACTCGGCGAGCCGCCGCAGCTCCTCGGTCGCCTCGGCATAAAGCACACCCTGCCCGGCGAGGATCATCGGGCACGAAGCGGCGAGCAGCATCTCTGCCGCATCCTCGACGTCGCCCGGCGCGCCCGCCGAGCGGGTCGCGCGGATCGGCCGGTGCGCGTTCGGGTCGAGCTCGACCTCGAGGCCGATGACATCGGCCGGCACCTCGACCATGACCGGGCCGGCGCGGCCGTTCTTCAATTGCGCAAAGGCGCGCCGCATGATGTTCCCCACCTCGTGCGGCAGCTGCACCTCCTCGACCGATTTGGTGATCGCGGCGTAGCTGCGGCTCGATTTGAACATCGGAAACAATTGCGCGGTCTCGCGCGGATGGCCGAGCGGCAGGAACAGAACCGGGGTCGAATCCGAAAAGGCGGTGGCGACGCCGGCAAAGGCGTTTTCGGCGCCGGGCCCATACTGCATGGCAAAGACGCCGGGCGGCCGCCCGTTCGCGACCCGCGCGAACCCGTCGGCCATGTGCACGCCGACTCGCTCCTGCCGGCAGATCACCGGGCGGATGCCGATTGCGGCGGCAGCCTCGATGATCGGCGTCGTCGGATAGCCGAACAAGGTCGAGATGCCCTCTCGCTTGAGGATCTCGGCTATGAGTTTCATGACCAGCATGGCTCGTTCCTCCCGCTTGCGGCGTCGCCGGCCCGGCGTGCCGATCGGCGCGCGAGCACCGCCCGAGCATCCCGAGCGCCGCCGACCGGAGTTCAAGCCACTATCAGCCATCCGGCCGATCGTCCGGGGCGAGGGGGAGGCGGTAGATTGGCTGCGGCGTCGTCAGCCCCGCGAGAAGTTGCGCCGCCGTCAGCCGATAGCGCGGATGGCGCCAATCCGGCGCCAGTTCGGCAAGCGGCGCGAGCACGAAGCGGCGTTGGTGCAGCCGCGGATGCGGCAGGACGAGCACCGCCGTTTCAACCTCCAGGCCGTTGTAGTCGAGCAGATCGAGATCGACGGTGCGCGCCGCATTCGGGGCGCCGCGCGTCCGGCCGAACCGCCGCTCGACCCGCTGCAGGGCGGCGAGCAGCGCGAAGGGGGCGAGCCCGGTTGCGAGCGCGGCCACGGCGTTGACGTACCAGGGCTGGTCCGACGGCGGCAGCGGCGCGCTCTTGTACCAGGCCGAGCAGGCGGCGACCGCGATCCCCTCGCCGGCGAGCGCCGCCAGCGCTGCCGTCAACGTCCGCCGCGGCGCGCCGTAAACGGCGCTCGGCAGATTGCCGCCCAGCCCGATCAGCACCACGATCGAACCAAGGGCCAAAGCGGCGCCGCGCGCATCGGCGGTCGCAGGGGTCGTTGGGTGGGCTTGACCAAGCCTCGCCGCTGTATGACACTTCCCACAGACATCGCTAATGGAGCATTCGCAGCAGATGATTTTCTATCCTGAAGAACGAATGGCGATATTCATCGACGGCGCTAACCTATACTCCGCGGCTCGCGGCTTGGCGTTCGATATCGACTACCGACGGTTGCTCGATCTTTTTGCGGCCAAGGGACGGCTGATCCGTGCGTTCTATTATACGCAGCTGGTCGAGGACCAAGAATATTCCCCGATCAGACCTCTTGTCGACTGGCTTGATTACAACGGCTACACGATGGTGACCAAGCCGACCAGAGAATTCACCGATGCGACGGGCCGGCGCCGGGTCAAGGGCAATATGGATATCGAGTTGGCGATCGACATGCTGGAGATGGCGCAATACATCGATCATGCCCTGCTGTTCTCCGGCGACGGCGATTTTCGGCGGCTGGTCGAAGCGGTGCAGCGACGCGGCGTCCGCGTCTCGGTGGTTTCGACGGTCCGTTCCTCGCCGCCGATGGTCTCCGACGAGCTGCGCCGCCAAGCCGACAATTTCATCGAGCTGCAAGATCTCGCGCCGAGCATCAGCCGCAATCACCATGTCCGCGAAGAGGCGACACGCGCGCGGAGCGAACCCGCAGAGGAGGCGTGAGCGGCGCCGCGCGCCCCGCCGCCGCCCCCGCTTGCGGCACCGGGGGCTTGGCGGATGCGGCGCCACCGCGGGACTGCGAACTGTGCCCGCGTCTTGCCGCCTTTCGCCGGGTGCAGCGCGCGGCGCATCCCGATTGGTTCAACGCCCCGGTTCCATCCTTCGGCGACGCCGGGCCGACGTTGCTGATCGTCGGACTGGCACCCGGGCTCGGTGGCGCCAACCGGACCGGGCGGCCGTTCACCGGCGATTACGCCGGCGCGCTACTCTATGAAACGTTGCGAAAATTCGGCTTTGCCGAGGGCGACTACGCCGCCCGCGCCGATGACGGCCTGGTGCTCCGCCGGGCCCGGATCGCCAACGCCGTGCGCTGCGTGCCGCCGCAGAACAAGCCGGCCGCCGCGGAGATTGCAACCTGCCGGCGCTTTCTGTCGGTCGAGCTCGCGCAGCTCGACCGCCTCAAGGCGATTTTGGCGCTCGGCGCCATCGCCCATCACACCGTGCTCGCCGCATTGGCGCTGCGACGGCGCTGTTTTCCGTTCGCACATGGCCGCGCGCATCTGCTGCCGGATGGCAGGCGGCTCGTGGACAGCTATCACTGCTCGCGCCTGAACACCAATACCGGAAGGCTGACGCCGGCGATGTTCGAGGCCGTGTTCCAGGTCCTGCGCGACCGCCTCGATCTCTGAGCGCCGGCGCAGGGCTGCGCATGGCGCATGCCTCGGCCGCGAAAAGCGCCGGTATTTTGCGATTGATTTGCAACGCCGCTTCGGCGATGGTGCGGTTGCGAGGAGTTCTCATTCGCAACGGGGCTCGAATGGCGCGCATCGCCTGGGTTGCCGCAGTGCTCGCGTCGGTCGTCGCGGCTCCCGCCTTTGCCGACGATCCGAGTTTTGCGATCATGCTGAAGAGCAACCAGTTCGTGCCGAGCGAGGTCCGAATACCGGCCGGCGTCAAGGTGAAGCTCATCGTGCGCAACGAAAACCCGGTCCCCTCGGAATTCGAAAGCATCCAGTTCCATCGCGAAAAGGTCGTCAACCCAGGTCAGGAAATCACCGTCTTTGTCGGGCCGCTCGATCCGGGCAGCTATGAGTTCTTTGATGATTTCCACCCGCAAACCCGCGGCCGTCTGGTTGTAAAGTAGCGGCCGAGATGCTGGCGACCGCAATCATCGTCTTTCGCGAGGTGCTCGAGGCGGCGCTGGTGGTCGGCATCGTGCTGGCCGCCAGCCGGGGCGTGCCGCGCCGCGCGGTCTGGGTCGGCGGCGGGGTCGCTGCGGGGGTCCTTGGCGCTGCTGTCGTCGCCGCCGGCGCCGATGCGATCGCCGCGGCGGTCAACGGTGTCGGCCAGGAGCTGTTCAACGCCGCGATCCTGTTCGCCGCGGTGGCGATGCTCGGCTGGCACAACATCTGGATGTCCCGGCACGGGCGCGAACTGGCCGCGGCAGCCGCCACCCTGGGCAGGGCGGTGGCCGGCGGCAGCCGTCCGCTTTATGCGCTGGCGCTGGTCGTCGGCATCGCGGTATTGCGCGAAGGCTCGGAAATCGTGCTCTTTCTCTACGGCATCGCGGTCGCATCGGGAGCGGGCGCGATCGGCATGCTGGCCGGCGGGCTCGTCGGTCTCGCCGGCGGTGTCGCCATCGGCGCCCTGATCTATCTCGGCCTCCTTGCCATTCCGTTGCGTCGGCTATTTACGGTCACAAGCTGGCTCATTCTGCTGTTGGCCGCCGGCATGGCCTCGCAGGGTGCCGCCTTTCTAATGCAGGCGAACCTGCTGCCGGCGCTCGGCAACAATGTCTGGAACACCTCGTCGCTGCTGAGCGAGAATAGCCCGCTCGGGTTTCTGCTGCACGTATTGATCGGCTACTCGGCGCAGCCGGCCGGCATCCAGGTGGTGTTCTATCTCGCGACACTCCTGATCATCGGCGGCCTGATGCGGCTTCTCGCGCACGAACCGACGACTTCGACGCGCATAGTCGCGACCCTTTCCAACTGACCTCGACCCTCGACTCGCTTCTGATCGCTTCATTGGCAGATCGCGATGGACCGATGCGAATGCGAGGCACTAGCACGCATCGCGGCTCGGCACGCCGATCGACAGGCGTCTCGGATGAGAGCGATGGCGGCGACACCGCGGGCGCGCCGTGCAGCGGGCATCGACACGGCGGCGGTCCTTGCCGCGCTCTCCGGCAGCGCGCTCCTCATCCTCGGCGCGCTGTCGCCCGCTGATGCCCAACAAGCACCCGCGGCGCCCCAGACCGAGCAGGGGGCGGCGCCGGGCGGGGCGGTCGAACTACCCGAGGTCGAAGTCGAAGCGACCCTTAGCAGCGGCCGCGGCCCCGGGGTGTCGCCGACAGGCGCCAACAGCTACGGGGTCAACGCCAACGACATCAAGAATATGCCGGCCGGCGAGAGCACCACGATCACCGACGTTCTTGCCCAGATGCCCGGCGTCGCGATCGATCAGAACCAGCAGATCCATATCCGTAATACCGAAGGTCCGCAGTTCCAATATCAGATCAACGGCGCCCTGGTCCCGCTCGATATCAATACCAACCCGCCGTTCATCTCGATGTTCAATTCGATGTTTGTGTCGAGGCTGGATCTGCTCGATGGCGTATTGCCGTCGCGCTACAGCTATGCGACCGGCGGTGTCGTCGACATCCAAACCAAAGAAGGGCAATGCAGCGATCCCGGCGGCAGTTTCTCGATCCTCGCCGGCCAGCGCGGCACGCTCCAGCCGAGCGTGCAATACGCCGGCTGCGACGGCAAGCTGAGCTATTACGTCAGCGGCCTTTACAGTCAGAGCGACACCGCGTTCAGCCCGGCCACCCCCACCCCCAACGCGATCCACGATTGGACCAACCAGGGCCAGGCATTCGGCTATTTCTCCGACCCGCTCAACGACATAACCAAGCTCGGCGTGGTCTTCTCGTCCGCCGCCAGCAACAATCAGCTGCCGAATGTTCCGAACCTCGCTCCGCAATATGCGCTGGCCGGCGTTCCGAGTTTCAACTCAGCGGCAATCAATTCCTATCTGAACTTCCGCGACGACCTCGCTATGGTGACCCTGAAGATGACGCCCAGCGCCGATCTGAGCTATCAGCTCGCCTACGCGGCGCATTGGATCTCGCAGGAGTTCAAGCCCGACAATGCCGGCGAGCTGATCTTCGAGGGCGTGGCCTCGACCGCATCGCACAGCGACCTCGACAACACCTTGCAAGGAGATCTGACGTACAAGACCGGAAGCCACACCGTCGGCAGTGGTTTCTATCTCGGCGAATACCGCGTCATCGTCGACGACACATCTCTGGTTTTTCCGGTCGACGCCAATGGCAATCAGACCAGCACGACGCCGATCACGGTCGTCAACAACGCCCACGCCACCAACATGGTGTCAGGGATCTACATCGACGATTTGTGGCAGATAAACGACAAGCTGAAACTGTATTACGGTCTTCGCTGGGATATTCTGACCGGGTTCACCAGAAACAACCAATTCGATCCAACGATCAACCTGTCTTATTCGCCAACCCCGGAGACGACGGCGCATGCCGGCTTTGCCCGCTACATGCAGGTGCCGAGTTTCCAGGGTATTTCGCCGACCGCCTCGGCGGCCTTCGCCGGGACTACGGCGGCCGGTCCACCCGGGATCTCGACGCCGGTCACCGAGGACGATTTCGAATTCGATGTCGGTCTCGTCCACCACCTGACCCCGAACCTTACCCTGTCGCAAGACAATTTCTATGAGATAACACAACATTATCTCGATACGGGCCAGTTCGGCGTTGTGCCGATATTTGCGCCGTTCAACTACGATCACGGTTTTATCTGGGGAAGCGAGACGGCGATTAATTATAAAACTGACAAGTTATCGGTGTATGGCAACATTACGATCGGCAGAAACTTACAGCAGGGAGTCGCGACCGGCCAATTCAACTTCCCAGCCGACGAACTCGCCTTTATCAACGGCCACTATATCGTGCTCGATCACCAGCCTTTGTACGGCGCTTCGGCGGGCGCGACCTATAAATGGGCACCATTTACCTTTAGCCTTGACGCCATATACAGCAGCGGATTGCGTGCCGGTTTCGCCGACCTCGAGCGGCTGCCGACCGTCTTCCAAATCAATGCCGGAGCCCAGATAGCCTTTCGCGTACCCGGGATCGGCGAGGTGACCGACCGCCTCACCGTCCTCAACCTCCTCGATCGGGTTAATTTGATCCGGCCGGCGGAGGGGATCGGGATCTTTCAGGCGGCATACGGACCGCGGCTCACCGTGCTCAACACCCTGACCATCCCGTTTTGAGCCGAGCGGCGAACGTTCCGTGGCGCGCCCGTCGGGAATCCTAATGCGACCCATGATGATTACGTTCGCCGGCCTTGCCCTGACGGTGGCGGCCGCGCTGCCGGCGATGGCGGATTTCAAGGTTCAGATGCCCGATGCCGAAACCGGGGAGATTGCCGTCGAACCGATCGGCGACATCGGCCATGACCCGCTTCCCGCCCATAGCGGCGAATTGAGCTCGGTTCAGGAGTTCGAATACGGGGTCAACGGCTTCTGGCGCACCGAGCTCGAGTTGGAACAAGAGCGCGACGCCGGGCCGGGGCAAACGTTCCAGTTCACTCAGGTCACCTCGGAGAACGTCTTTCAATTCACCGAGCGCGGCCAATATTGGGTGGATGCTGGCTTCTTTGCCGAATTCGGCTGGACAACGCTGCCGCATACGCCCAACGAAACCACCTCCGGGCCGATCTTCCGCAAGGAAATCTTCGGCACGATCAATACCGTCAACCTGTTCCTGACCACCGATATCGGCGCCAATTCCTCGGGCCGACCGGGATTTCTGTACGCCTGGGAGACGCGGTTGGCGCTCGGCACGCCGGTCGAGCCGGGTTTCCAGGCTTATGGCCAGCCGAGCAGATTTGCCGGGTTCAACTCCGGCTGGCCGCAGGACAACCGGGTCGGCCCGCAGCTCTTCGGCATCATCAGCAATCTCGGTCCCGGCACCCTCAAATGGAACGCCGGGGTGCTGTTCGGCATCCGGCCGTGGGCGCCGCGCGAGACCCTGCGTTGGCAAGCCGAATACGAAATCCTCTGAGCGCGACGGTCGGGCGCACGGCGGATCAGGCGTTGCGGGCGCGCAGGATCCGGGCACGGTCGCGCTGCCAGTCCCGCGCCTTCTCGGCCTGCCGCCTGTCGGCCTTCTTCCTGCCGCGGGCGAGGCCGAGCGCTACCTTGGCGCGGCCGCGTTCGTTGAAGTAGATCGACAGCGGGATGAGCGTCGCCCCTTGCCGGCGGATCGCCCCCATCAGCCGGTTCATCTCCTTGCGATGCAGCAGCAATTTGCGCGGCCGCCGCGGCTCGTGGGTGAAATGCGCCGCGGCCGCGTATTCGGGAATATTGGCGTTGACCAAAAACAGCTCGCCGCCTTGCTCGTCGGCATAGGCCTCGGCAATGCTGGCCTGACCGCGGCGCAGCACCTTGACCTCGCTGCCGCGCAAGACGAGGCCGGCCTCGAGCGTATCCTCGATCACATAATCGTGGCGGGCGCGCCGGTTCTGCGCGACATAGCGATCGGCCGTCCGCATCGCCGGTCGCGCGCCCGCGTCGCCTCAGTTGAGGAGCCCGGCGCCGCGCATCGCCTGCGTCACCCGCTCTTGCGTCTGCGGCATGATCTGGCACAGCGGCAGGCGCACCGCGGCTTCGCATTTGCCGAGGAGCGAGGCGGCAAACTTGACGGGCGCCGGGCTGGTCTCGGCGAACAATGCGTCGTGCAGCGCGATCAGGCGTTCGTTGATCCGCCGCACGGTCGCGATCTCGCCTCGCTGCCAGGCTTCGTGCATGTCGGCGAGGAGCCGCGGCGCGACATTTGCGGTGACCGAGATGCAACCGTCGCCGCCCTGCGCCAGATAGGCGACCGCGGTCGCGTCCTCGCCCGACAACATCGCGAATTCGCTGCCGATCTCGACCCGCATCCGCAGCGGCCGGGCGAGATCGTTGGTCGCGTCCTTGACCCCGACGATGTTCGGCAATTGGGCGAGCCGCGCCATCGTCGCATTCGTCATGTCCACCGCCGAACGGCCGGGAATGTTGTAGATCACGATCGGCAGGTCGACGGCGTCATGCACCGCCTTGAAGTGCTGGTAGAGCCCTTCCTGCGTCGGCTTGTTGTAGTAGGGGCAGACGATCAGCGCGGCATCGGCGCCGGCCGCTTTCGCCTGCCGGGTCAAGGCGATCGTGTGATGCGTCGAGTTGCTGCCGGTGCCCGCGACCACCGGCACCCGTCCCTTTGCCGCCTCGACGCAGAGCGCCACCACCCGCTCGTGCTCGTCATCGGCGAGGGCCGGCGATTCGCCGGTGGTGCCGCACGGCACCAGGCCGTGCGTGCCCTGTCCTAGCTGCCAGGAAACCAGCTCCTGAAACGCGGTTTCGTCGACCTTGCCGTCGCGGAACGGCGTGATCAACGCGACGAACGAGCCTTTGAACATCGCACCCTCCCCGGCTTCACCGCCACCGGGGGACGATAACCCCGGCGGCCGAAGCCGGCAACAGGCCGCGGCGCCGCCTGCCTGCTTGCCCAGGCGCGGCGATACCCGTTATGAGGTTAGCCACAATCGTCGCGTTCGGCGGGGTCTGGGGATCCACTTTGCTCGTTCGCTTCTGTCTCGATCGATTCTGTATCGTCGTCCTCGTCGCCGCGATCGGCGCGGCCGAGGCGCGGGGCGAGGCGCTGTCCGGCGCCGATCTCGCCGCGCTGCACACCGCCGTCGCCGCCGCCGATGCCGGCAATTGGAACGCGGCCTTTGCCGCCGCCGCGGCCATCAAGGACCCGCTGCCGGACAAGATCCTGCACTGGCTCGACTACGCCCGGCCGGGGGCGCCCGGCGGTTTTGCCGAGATCGCGGCATTCCTCGAAGCGAACCCCGATTGGCCCGGGCAGAAGCAACTGCGCGAACATGCCGAGGAGGCGCTCGCCGCCGAGCCCGATCCGGTGGCCGCCGACTGGCTGAAAAAGCATCCCCCGGTCGGTGCCGCCGGCAAGGTCCGTGCCGCCGAGCTGCTGCTCGGTGCGGGCCATGCCGCGGGCGGCACGGCCGCGTTGCGCGCGGCCTGGGTCGATGCCGAGTTCGCCCCGGCCGACGAAAAAGCCTTTGTCGTCAAGCACGGCGGCATAATTCGCCCCGAGGATGACTGGCAGCGGCTCGATCGGCTGCTGTGGCAGCGCAAGAGCGAGGCGGCATTGCGCATGCTGGCGCGGGTCTCGCCCGATCAGCGGGCATTGGCGCAAGCCCGGCTGGCGCTCGCCGCCGGGGTGGCGAACGCCGCGTTGCTGACCAAGGTGCCGCCGCGACTGCATTCCGACGCGGGATTGCTCTATGAAGAGCTGCGGTGGCTGCGCCGCAAGGACCTGACGGACGCCGCGGCGCAAATCCTGCTGGATCATCCGGGCGACCCGGTTCATCCGGCGGAATGGGCGGCAGAGCGGCAGGCCGTCGCCAGGCAACTCCTGGCCGCGGGCGACTTTCGACGGGCCTACCGCATTGTCGAGGGGCATGGTGCGATCGACGGCAACGCTTATGCCGACGCCCTGTTTCTGCAGGGCTTCATCGTCCTCCGCCATATCAATGACCCGGCCCAGGCCTTCGACGATTTCTCGCGCATCTTGAGCCGCGCCGACGGCCCCTATGCCAAGGCGCGGGCCGGCTATTGGGGCGGCCGCGCCGCCGCGGCGGGAGGAAAACCGAGCCTTGCCGCCAAATGGTATGCTGCCGCCGCCAAGCACATGGCCACTTTTTATGGCCAGCTCGCGGCGCATCAGCTCGGCGACGACGCGCCGCCGCATCCGCTGCCGGAGCCGGTCCCGAGCGCCGCCGACCGCGCCCGGTTCGACGCCGGCGAGGTCGTTCGCGCGGCCCGGATCTTCTTCGCACTCGGCGACCGCCGGCACAGCAAGCGGTTTCTGCTGCATCTCGCCGACCACGCCGCAACCCCGACCGAATTCGCCATGGTCGCCGATCTCGCTCAGCAGAACGGCCGGATCGATCTCGCGATCGCCGTTGCCAAGCGGGCGATCGGGGCCGGAACGCCGCTGATGATCCACGGCTACCCGACCGTCGACTTGCCGACCGGCGGCAATGCGGAGCACGCGCTGCTTTACGCGATGGTGCGCCAGGAGAGCGGCTTCGAGATCGATGCGGTGAGCCGCTCGGGCGCGCTGGGCCTGATGCAACTGATGCCGGCGACGGCGAGCGCGGTCGCCCTCAGGGTCCAGCTGCCGTTCTCGCTCGCGGCTTTGACCACCGATAGCGGCTACAACATCAAACTCGGGCGCGCCTATCTCGAGCAGGTTCTCGACGATTTCGGCGGCTCCTACGCGCTTGCGATCGCCGCCTACAACGCCGGCCCGGGCCACGTCCGGCAATGGCTGCAGGCCTACGGCGATCCGCGCGGCGGCGCCATCGGCATGGTCGACTGGATCGAGCTGATCCCGATCGCCGAGACGCGCAGCTATGTGCAGCGCGTCCTCGAAAATCTGCAGGTCTATCGCGGCCAGCTCGGCCGCAGTTCGGCCTTCTCGCTGGTCAGCGACCTCGCGCGCTGAAGCAAGGCGGCGCGCCGGCCTCGGCCCGAGTGCGCCGCGGTCGAATTATGAGGCCAGCTTCCGACCCGGTCGGACATAGCTTCGCCTTTGTCCCTGCGACCCCCGGACGGACTCGTCGCGCGATGCGCTCCTCGGAATAAGTCGAGCTCGCCGCGCGCCACATCGAAGCACTGCGAACGATCGGCGGCGGTGCGGTCCGCGTCGTCGACAAGCATCCGCAGAACGTGTTCTCGCTCGGGCTGATCGCGATCTTGTTCCCTCGCGCAAAGATCATCTGCTGTCATCGCGATGCGCGCGACAACGCATTGTCCTGCTTCTTTCAGCGGTTCGCGCCGGAGATGGCCTTCGCCACCGACCTCGCCGATTGCGGCCGGCGCCATGTCGAGACCGAGCGCATGGCCGACCATTGGCGCCGGGTCCTGCCGGTGCCGATCTTCGACTTGCAATACGAAGAGCTGGTCAAGGATCTGGAGGGACAGGCGCGCCGTCTGATCGACTTCATCGGCTTGGACTGGGACCCGGCCTGCCTCAATTTCTACGAGACCGAGCGCGCGGTGAACACGCCCAGCACCTGGTACGAGCGCCACCTCGGCCCGCTGCTCGCCGTGCTGCCGCAGGCGGAGCCGACCGCAACCCCGCGCCGTGAGGGGGTCGGGACAGCGTGCTTGCGCCGAGCGCCGGGCAAGCGCACAGTCGCGGTGCGCTTTATCGGAGGCTGGCAATGAAATTGTACATGCACCCGGTGTCGATGACGAGCCGACCGGTGCGCCTGTTCATGGCCGAGAACAAGATCGACGTCGAGGAGCAGCTCGTCGACCTGATGACCGGCGAACATCTCAAGGAGCCCTACGCCTCGCTCAATCCGAACTCCCTCGTCCCGATGCTCGAGGACGGCGATCTGCGGCTCACCGAGAGCTCAGCCATCCTCAAATATCTCGCCGACAAGATCGGCTCGCCTGCCTATCCGAAGGATCTCAAGAGGCGCGCCAAAGTCAACGAGATGATGGATTGGATCAACACCAACTTCTATCGCGACTGGGGCTACAATCTCGCTTATCCTCAGCTTTTCCCGCACCTCAAGCGGCGCAGCGACGAGGCCCAGGCCGCGACCATTGAAATCGGCCAGCAGAATGCCAAGAAGTGGCTGAAAATACTGAACGACTACTGGATCGGCCCCAACAAGCAATACTTGTGCGGCAATGAGATCACCATCGCCGACTATTTCGGGGCGGGGATTGTCACCCTCGGCGAGGTCATCCGCTGCGACTTCTCACCCTATCCCAACGTGAGGCGGTGGCTCGACAATATGAAAAAGCTGCCGAGTTGGCCCAAGGTCAACGAGGTGTTCTACCAGCTCGTCGATGCGGTAAAGGGCCAGCCGTTTCAGGCGATCTAAAGAGACAACGACTGGTCGTCCCGACCGCGCCCGCCTACCCCTTTGGTCATTGCGAGTTACCCACCGGCCTGCGGCCGACCCGCCCTGGATGAAACCGGCGGCAAGGCCTGCGGCGGCGCTATAATGGCCCTGCCGTCGGCCAGAGGTCGACGCTCCTTGGAGCCGGAGAGCCCGGTTGCGAGTTGGACCCGCGGAGCCTCGAAGACCCCCACTGGTGCCAAGGGCGGCAACGCCCCGGAGCGCGCTTGTTAGATTTCGCTTTGTTGGAGGCTCCCACCCCGGCGGCGCGGCTGTGGAGGAGGTGCGGCATTCGCGCGTCGGCCTGCGACCACCCATCAGTCGGACGCAGGCCACGACCGTCTCCTTATGGACATCAAGACCGGCTACCCGGCGGTGCCAGCAGTGGGATGCGCTCGATGCCGCGATCCGGCAGATCGATCGCAGGTCGCTGACCAGATCGAACGCGTCGACGAGGGGGCAGTCGACGGGCCGCCGCCCTTTCGCGAACTGATCAACCGCCTGTGCGGGATCCCCGGCGTCAGCGTGCTGTCGGCGACCGCCATCCTGGCCGAGATCGGCCGCGACCCCGGCCTTCGCCGGGGCAGGCTATGAGCCGCTTCCCGACGGCTGGCCACCTCGTCGCCTGGGCCGGGCTTTGCCCCGGCCAGAACGAGAGTGCCGGCAAGCGCAAATCCACGCGCCTGCGCAAAGGCGCTCCCTGGCTCAAGACGATGCTCGTGCAATGTGCGTGGGCGGCCAAACGCAGCAAGAACAGCTACTACAGAGCACAGTACCTTCGCCTGTCCGGCCGGCGCGGACGGCAGAAGGCGATCTGCGCCGTCGCCGCTTCCATCCTCACGGCCATCTACCACATGCTGAAATCCGGCGCGCCGCATCGCGACCTCGGCGCCGACTACTTCGACCGCCGCGCACCGGAAGCCAAAGCCAAGCGTCTGGTAGCCCAGCTCGCCAAGCTCGGCTTCGCAGCACAACTCCAACCCCTCGCCGAGGCAGCTTGACGCTACCATCATGCTACATTGCCGAGGTTTCTTGTTAGTTACCCACCGGCTGCGCCGACCCGCCATGGATGAAACGGGGGCGAAGTTGATAATATCCGAGACAGCGCCCTCGGCACAGAGGTCGGGTTTTGCTTGGTGCGGGCAGCCCGTTTGTTAGTTGGACCGGGGATTCCCGAGCACCCCCAATTGCGCCACGGGCCGGCAACGGCTCGGGAGCGCGTTTTTTAGAGTTCGTTTGACGGGATCCCACGCCGGGCGGCGCAAGAGCAGGAGGGGCTATGGAAGTTCTGTATCCGCGTTGCGCCGGCCTCGACGTGCACAAGGATACCGTCGTGGCCTGCGTGAGACACATAGCCTGCCCCGGCGTAGGCCGGGGGCGAACGGCGAGGTGCGGCGCGAGGTGCGCACCTTTAAGACAACAACCAAGGAGCTGCTGGCCCTGTCGGACTGGCTCGCCGGCGAGGGCTGCACCCACCTCGCGATGGAGGCGACCGGCGTCTATTGGAAGAGCCGGTGTGGCACATCCTGAGCGACGGCGATTTCACGCTGGTGCTGGCGAACGCGGCGCACGTCAAGAACGTGCCCGGGCGCAAGACCGACGTGAACGATGCCACTTGGCTCGCCGACCTTCTGGCGCATGGCCTGATCCGAGGTAGTTTCGTGCCGGACGAGCAGACCCAAGAGATGCGCACCTTGCTGCGCACCCGCAAGCAGCTGGTGCGCGAGAGCAGCCGCCATGTTCAGCGCCTGCAGAAGACGCTGGAGGACGCCAACATCAAGCTCGACTTGGTCATCTCCGATGTCATGGGCCTGTCCGGTCGGAAGATGATCGAAGCCTTGATTGCCGGCGAAAGCGATCCCGGACGGCTGGCCCAGTTGACCCATCGCCGCATCAAGGCGACGCCCGCGATGCTCCGCGAAGCCTTGCGCGGTCGCGTCACCCGGCATCATCGCTTCCTGTTGCGCCTGCATCTGCAGCAGATCGACGCGATCAACGCGGCAATCGAACAGATCGATCAGGAGGTCGACGCCGAGGTCGAGCCCTTTCGCGCCGCCATCCAACTCTTGACCACCATTCCCGGCGTCAGCGTCCTCAGCGCCGAAATCATCCTGGCCGAGATCGGCCGCGATATGAGCCGCTTCCCGACCGCCGGGCACCTGATCTCCTGGGCCGGCCTGTGCCCGAAAAACGACGAGAGCCCCACGGGTCAAGCCCGTGGGCTGAAGGCCCACGGCAAGCGCCGATCTACCCGGATGCGCAAGGGAGCCCCGTGGCTCAAGACCACGCTCGTGCAATGCGCTCAGGCCGCCGCCCGCAAGAAAGACAGCTATCTCCAGGCGCAGTTCCACCGCCTGCGCGCCCGCCGCGGCGCCAAACAGGCGTTCGGCGCGCTCGCCGCCTCCATCCTCACCAGTGTCTACCACATGCTGATCAGCGGCGAACTCTATCGCGATCTCGGCCCTCACCACTTCGACAGGGCCAAAGCCGCAAACACCCACCGCCTCGTCACGCGCTTGCAAAATCTCGGCTACGCCGTCCAGATCACCCCTCTGGCCGCATGTCGTGCAGCCTGTCCCAGCGGCGGAACACCGTCTCGTGCGCGATCTCGGCATAGGCCTCGCTGGCCTCGCGCACCGCGGTCACGACGAGACGGTTCGGATGATCCGCGAGCTCGCCGACCAGCCGCCATTCGTCATCCGAGAACTCGGAACGGGGGGCGCGGCGGCGCGCGGGTTGGCCGTCCTCGCGCACGGTCGCGAGGTTCAAGGTGAGGATGCGCTTGATCGCGTCCGCGCGGTCGCGATGGGCGGATAGGAAGGCCTCGCTGCGCTCGACGAGAACACCGCCCAGATCGATCGCCTGCGCCGGCAGCCGCAACACGCCGTCGCCGCGCTCGACCATGCGCGTCCACATGTCGTCGAGCAGATAGGACAGCAGCGGCAGCGCGCCGGCGTCGGTCGCCGAGTTTTCCGCCGTGCGCCGGGCGATGTCCGAGGCCAGCCGCTCGCTCTCGAAGCGCGCCTGCAACAGGCTCGCCGGACGGCCGACGACCGTGCGCAAGGCGGCCTCGCGCAGCGGCGGCACGTCGATCAGCCGGTGCGCCGAGTGGAGCGCTTCGTCCTTCTGCAATTCGCCGAAGAAATCGGCGCGCAGGCTCATCATCGCGCGCAGCCGCCGGTCGCCGAGGCCGACCGCGACGAGTTCCGAAAAGCGGCGGCGCTGCCGCTCCTCGGCGCGCAAGTAGAGCTCTTCGCCCTGGTCGATGTAGAGCAGAAAGGCCGGCGGGGCCGTCTGCTTGATGTCGTCGCGATAACGCGCTTCGGTTGCATCGAGGAGATCGCGCAGGCCCACCGAACCGGCGACGAGATTTGCGGTCCAGTCTGACAAAAGGCGTGCCCTTGCGGGATCGACCGCATCGAACTGCCAGGTGCGCAGGAACGGCTCGACCAGTGCGCGCACCGGTTCGGTGCCGGGGCTGAGCTTCAAGAAACACCAGCGCCGGCTGTCGTTGAGGACCTGCGGCCACGCGGCGGCGGGCGCCTCCACCTTGCCGACACCCGAATTGCCGAGCAACAACGCGAGCCGATCGGGGGCGGCCGCCAGCGCACCGACCGCCTCTACCGTCTCGCGACCGCGGCCGAAGAAGAAATCGGCGTCCGCCTCGGTCATCGCGGCAAGCCCGCGATAGGGCGCGTTGTGACGCCACAATTCGCTGGACGGTGCGCCTCCGCCGCTTGCCGCGGCGAGGAGCTGCGCCACACTTTTCTCCGAAGTCGGGTCGGCGGTCACGATCCAATGCAATTGCCGCAGAAACGGCAGGCCCGGTGCAGGTTGGCCGTCGAGCAAAATCAAGATGATCGGAAAATCGCGTTCCTTTACGCGGCGGCCATAAGCCTCGTAATACTCGGTCGTCTGCCAAGGCCCGAGACCGTTCGGCCCGACCAGCAAGACGAAGCCGGTCGCCTGCGCGATTTCTTCGGCGAGCGCGGGCATCCAATAGGCGCCGGGGCGCAATGCCTTCGGCGCAAAGTAAATCGTGGCGCCGGGGTCTTGACGGCGCAGCTCGCCTTCGAGCGCCTCGGCAATTCGGGCGTCCTGCGAGTTATAGCTGAGAAACCAGCGTCGCATCGTCCGGCCAGGCGGGTTCAAGATAGGGGCAGGCCTGACGTTATGATGGCCGACCCACTCCTGCCGCTCTGCCTGCTTTCAGGGCGTCGTCGCCTTTGTCGCAACGGCGTTGAGCGCCACGGCCATCGCCTGGATCAACGTAGCGGCCGCGGCGGTGATGCCGTGCCGCCGCCCCAGCCAGTACGGATCGTTGTAAGCCAGCCGTGTCTTGCCGGCTTCATCTTCGAAGACCAGCGCCTTCAATGGCAGGTCGATGCCGATCGCCTGGTCGGCCTGCATCAGCGGCGTCCCGCCCCGCGCATTGCCAAAGATCACAACCTCGGTCGGTCGCAGCGGCAGACCAACCTCCGCCGCACCTGCCGCATGATCGATGCGGGCAAACACGGTCATGCCTCTGGCTTCAACCTCGGTGGTCAGCCGATCCAAGGTCTCCTTCGCCCCAAAACTGCTCAGGGTCGTAATCAATCCATCCGCCGCCATTCCCACGCCTTTCTTTTCTCGGTCCGTTCCGCGAAAACATCGTGCCAGACAGCCGGCTTTTGCCAAAGCCCCTCGGGTAGGACATGCTTTACCCGAGCGCACCGCGACCGCATCGGGGTGCAGCCTTTCTCGAATGAACGGCGAAGACCGGCGGCGGTTCGAGCTATTCGATCAGGGCGATCTGATGCTCGCTCAACCCGCGAATAAAGTCCGGAAGCGGGATGAAACCAACTTTGTCGAGATATTTGGGCGCGTTGCCGCCGGTCGGCGAAATCGCCCAGAAGAGGAAATGACGCAGCGCCGCCGCGGTTGCCGGGTCGGGCTGCCGGATCGAGACCACGACGTATTCGTAATTGATCAGCGGGTAGGAATTGTCGCCTGGCGCGAAGACGAGGCTCAACCGCTCGTCGGAGGGCGTCCGCGGATCGAGCACCGAGGCACCGGCGGTGATCGTCTCCGCTGTCGGCAGCAGGTACTTGCCGTTCTGGTTCTTCAGAAGCACCGTTCCGAGCCCGGCGTTCTTGATCGCCTCGCCGAAGCTGATGCCGATATAGGCGACCGAATAGGGTGTGGCGCCAGCTGTTGCGACCATCCCGTCGTTGCCGGGGGCGGTGCGCAGCTCCGCTCCGGACGGCCAATCGACGGTCGTGCCGTAGCCGATGCTGTCGGCCCAGCGCTGGGTCGAGAAATCGAGGAACTGGGTGAAAATGAAGGTGTCGCCTGAGGCGTCGGCGCGGCGCACCGGCACGATCCGCCGGTGCGGCAGCTTTGCGTCGGGGTTCATCGCCGCGATCGGCGCGGCGTCCCATTGCGTGATCTCGCCCCTATAGATCCCGGCGAGGGTCGGGCCGTCGAGCTTGATCGCCGCGGCGTTCAGGCCGGGGAGGTTGTAGGTGACGATCTGCGCCGAGATCGCGAGCGGGATGTTCTTGATCGACGGATTCTGCTCGGCCTGCTCGTCGGACAGGTAGGCGTCGGAGGCGCCGATCTGCACCTGCCCGGCGATCGCCTGCTGTTCGCCGGCACCGGAACCGGTAGCGGCGACGGTCAGCGCGACCCCGGGTGCGACGCTCGGGTAGTCGCGCAGCCACAGTTGAAACAATGGGTAGAGTAGGGTCGAGCCGGTTTCGTGCAACACGATGTCCGCCGCCGGCGCGGCCGCCGGCGCCAGCGCCCAAACGCCGAGCGCCAGCGCCAGCGTTGCGAACGCCCGGCCGGGCCGCAACCGCCGCTGCATCGGGGCCAGCCCCCCTAGTGGCCGATCCGGTCGAGCTTCACCCCGGTCGTCTCGATCCGGTAGAGCCAAGTCACCGCAGCGCCGAGCAGCGAGGTGACAACCAAGCCGTAGAGCAGTAGGCGCGTGCCGATCGCGGCGAGGAGGATCGGGAACAGAAACGCCGTCACTACCGCGCCGATCTTGGCGAACGCGGCGGCGAAGCCCGCCCCCATGCCACGCACCCGGGTCGGAAACACTTCGCCGGCGAGCAGGTAGGTCTGCGCGTTCGGGCCGATATTCGTCATGAAACTGAACAGCATGAAGCCGATGAAGATCAGCGCGATCTGGGTCGACCCGGCAAAATCGATCGAGAAGGAGGCGATCAGCAAACCGACGGCGCAGCCGATGAAGCCGAAGATCTGGAGCTTGATCCGGCCGAGCTTGTCGGCCAGCACCACGGCAAAGACGATGCCGACGATCAGCAGCACGTTGATTATTGCCGAACCCTTGGCCGCGAGGATCACATCGGAGATCAAATCGCCGAGGCTGCGGATGTGATCGGCGGGACCGCCGAGGGCCGCGGCGAGGATCGTCGGCGTGAAAATGCCGATGCCGTAGGTTCCGAGATCCTGCAGAAACCACGGCACCGATGCGAAGATCGTGGCGCGGCGATTGTCGGAGTTGAACAATGCCGCGAAGGAGGCGCCGCCTTGCTCTTCGCTGGCCCGACCGCAGGCGGCGCGTGCGAGAGTGACAGTCGTGGGGTATTGCGGCCGGCGAACGAGGAGCTTCGTCACCGTTTTTTCGGCCTCCTCGACAGCGCCGCGCACAGCCAGCCAGTTGGCACTCTCGATGATGAAAAAGCGGCCGATCGTCACCGCGACCGCGGGCAAGATCGCGGTGGCATACATCCAGCGCCAGGTCGACAACGACGGCAGCATGCTCAGCACCAGGCAGCCGACCGCGGTTCCGCCAAGCGCCCCCAGCGCCTGAAAGCCGAAGGCGGCGATCACGAGCCGGCCGCGGTTGGCGCTCGGGATATTCTCCGAAATGATCATATGCGCGGTCGGATAGTCGCAGCCGAGCGCCAGGCCGAGCCCGAACAGGCAGATCGCCAGCGACAGGAAGTTCTGACACAGGGTCAGGAGTACGAGGAACACGACGAAGATGATCATCTCGACGATGAACATCCGCTTGCGGCCGAAATAATCGGAGAGCCCGCCGAGGAGGACCGCGCCGAACAGGATGCCGGCCAGGCTGGCGGCGCCGACAATGCCCTTCTCGGCCGCGCCGATATGGAAGTCGCGCACGATCAGCGGCAGCGCGACGCCGGTCAGGAACACCACATATCCTTCGAAAAACTTGCCGGCCGCGGCGAGCGACCAGATCAGCCACTGCATGCCGGTCATCGGCGCCGATCTGAGCGCGGTGCCGTCGGCCCAGGCCGGCAGCTCGTCGATATAATCCTGCACCGTCTTGCTGAGGGCCGGCGCCTGCCCGGTCCGCGCGATATCGGCCATGCCCGAGCCTTCCTGATTGCGCGAAATTCGCCGACTGACGATCCGGCGCGCAGCCGCAGTCGCGTCGGCAGCCGGGCGGGCAAGAGGCCACATGCCTGTTGCCGAGGCACGTTAACTTTTTATTACATGCCGGGCGACGGTCCCCCACCCGGCTTTACCGACCCGCAAGAGATGAAATCCACGTTGTCATCGCGAGGCGCCGTCAGGCGCCGTGGCGATCCCGACGTTGCAGAGTCTCGTTCGCCGAGATTGCTTCGCTTCGCTCGCAATGACAACGGGGGCCGGCGCGGTCCCGCCGGCCAGTTTCGGTTTAGGGGACGAGGCGATAGCCCCCGGTTTCGGTCACCAGGATCTCGGCATGCGCCGGATCGCGCTCGATTTTTTGGCGCAGGCGATAAACATGGGTTTCCAGCGTGTGGGTCGTGACCGCGGCGTTGTAGCCCCACACTTCGCCGAGCAACACGTCGCGCGCGATCGCCTGATCGCCGGCCCGATGGAGGTATTTGAGGATCGCCGTCTCTTTCTCGGTCAATCTGACTTTTCGACCACCCCTCGGGTCGGTCAACAGCTTGGCGCTGGGGCGAAAGGTATAGGGACCGATGGCGAATTCCGCATCGTCACTGTGTTCGCTCTGCCGCAGATTGGCGCGCAGCCGCGCCAACAGCACGCTGAGGCGGAACGGCTTGGTCACATAATCGTCGGCCCCGGAGTCGAAGCCGAGAACCGTGTCGGCTTCGCTGTCGGCGCCGGTCAGCATGATGATCGGCACCTGGATCCCCCTGCGGCGTAACAGCCGGCAAAGTTCGCGCCCATCCATGTCGGGCAAACCGACATCGAGCAAGATGGCGTCGAACCGCCGGCCGTCCGCCAGCTCGATCGCCCGCGCGCCGCTGTCGCAGGCGACGGCAACGAATTCCCCGTTCAGCTCGAGCTGCTCGGTCAAGGTTTGGCGCAGTGCGCCGTCGTCGTCGACGATCAAGATCTTGCGCCCAGCCCGCATTACCGCCCCGCGTCAATGTCCAGCCCCGCCGGCGCACGCTGACGCCGAACGCCACCGCCGCCGTTGCCGCACCGCCGGGCAGCGCCGCGGCAAATGCGGTTGCCGGCCGTGGCCTAGAGCGTAGCATAAGAGGATCGCTCCTGCGCAGAGGGAACACGGTGCCCGATCGCGATATCATCCCAACTCCTTGCGACAGCGCCGCGGCGCCGCCCGCGGCTTCGGCTCGCGCCCTCGGCGCCGCCGTCGCGGCGTTGCGGCGCGGCGAGCCGGTGCTGATCCGAGACGCCGAAATCAGCGTTCTGACGATCGCCGCCGAGCTCGCGACCGAAGCGAATTTGGCGCGGCTGCGCGAGGTCTCGAGAGCGCCGGCGCGGGTGGTGCTGACCCGGCGGCGCGCCGTGGCGCTGGGCCTGGCGCCACGCACCGAATTGTCCGGTGCCGTGACCATCGCCGTGGCCGCCGATTTGCCGGTGGCGGTCATCCGCAACCTCGCCGACCCGGCGGCCTCGCTCGGGGCCGAACCGCCCTGGTTCGGCGCCCAACCGGTCGCCGCCAAGGGCGGCGCGCTGGCCGCGGTGGCCTTGGCCAAGCTCGCCGCCTTGCTGCCGGCGGCGCTGGTGTCGCGGCTCGGCCCGGCGGAGACCGCGCGGTGCGCAGGGCGCAACGATTTGTCGGCGATCGATGCCGAGACGATATTGAAGCGCGATGCTCCGGCCGCCGGCATCGAGCGCGTCGCCGAGGCGCGGGTGCCGCTCGCCGACGCGGAGGACGCCCGGCTGATCGCGTTTCGGCCCAATGACGGCGGCGTCGAGCACCTCGCCATTGTCATCGGCCGGCCCGATGCGGCGGCGCCGGTGCTGGTTCGGCTGCACTCCGAATGCTTTACCGGTGACCTCCTGGGCAGTCTGCGCTGCGACTGCGGCGATCAGCTGCGCGGCGCGATCAAGGCGATCGCCGAAGCCGGCGGCGGCGTCCTGCTCTACCTCGCGCAGGAGGGACGCGGTATCGGACTGGTCAACAAGCTGCGCGCCTATCAATTGCAGGATGCCGGTTTCGACACCTTCGACGCCAACGAGCAGCTCGGCTTCGACGCCGATGAGCGGGTCTATCTTCCGGCGGCGCAGATGCTGCGGCGGCTCGGCTTTGGCACGATCCGCCTGATGACCAACAATCCGGAGAAAATGGTGGCGCTCGAGCGTTACGGCATCCGCATCGCCGAACGCGTGCCGCATGTCTTTGCCGCGAATGGCCACAACGAGCGTTATTTGCGCACGAAGGCGACGCGGCGCGGCCATCTCCTCTGAGGCGGGCGGTTCGCCGCCGCTCAGGCGGCGCTGCCGCGGGGGCCGAAGATCGCCGTGCCGACCCGCACATGGGTGGCGCCAAAGCGGATCGCCGCCTCGAAATCGGCGCTCATCCCCATGCTCAAGAGATCGAGCCCGCTGCGCCGGGCAATCTCGCGCAGCATTGCAAAATGCGGCGCCGGGGCTTCGTCCTCCGGCGGCACGCACATGAGGCCCTTGATCGGCAGCCCCAACCGGTCGCGGCAGTCGACAATGAAGGCGTCGGCATCCGCCGGCAGAACCCCGGCTTTCTGCGGCTCCTCGCCGGTATTGACCTCGACGAAGCAGGGCGGGCGGCGCCCGGTGCGCTCCATCTCCTTGGCCAGCGCTGCCGCGAGCCGCGGCCGGTCGACGGTTTCGATGACGTCGAAGAGGGCGACGGCATCCTTGACCTTGTTGGTTTGGAGCGGCCCGATCAGATGCAGGGCAAGATCGGGAAACGCCTCGCGCAACGCCGGATATTTCGCCTGCGCCTCCTGCACCCGGTTTTCGCCGAAGAGGCGGTGCCCGGCGACGAGCGCGGCGCGCAGGCTCGCGGTCGGATGGGTCTTGCCGACGGCGACGAGGGCGACGCTTGACGGCAGCCGCCCCGCCGCCCGCGCCGCGGCCGCTATCCGGGCGCGGACGGCGTCAAGGTTGGCCGCGATAACCCCTTCCATAGGCGCTCCATTCCTGGCACAAGGTTGGGACGGTCTGCGCCTCTAAAACGCCGCTCCGCCGAGGTTCGCCCGATGCCCCTCGTCCATTACCGCCCTTCGACCGGGCTTGCTGCAAGTCTTTCCTTGATCCTCGCCGCCTGCGCGCCGGCGGCCGTACAGCCGGGGGCGGCAAAGGCCGGCGGGCAGCAGACGGCGGCGACGGCTCCCGAAGACATCGACACCGAGGCGACCCTCTGGACGGTGTTGGGTCTCGCCAAGAAAGGCAGCCAGCGGCCACCCGGGCCGCAGACCGGGCGCCAGGTCAGCCCGGTGCTGTATCAAGCGGCGCTCGACACCCTGAAGTTCGCGAAGCTCGCTTCGGAGGACCCGCTCGGCGGCTCGCTCGTCACCGATTGGTACTCGCCGCGCGACAAGCCCGACGAGCGCTTCCGGATCGACGTTTTCATCCTGTCGCCCCACCTGACCTCCAATTCGGTCGCGGTGACGGTCGAGCGCCAGGAGCGCCGGCCGACCGGAGAATGGGTCGACAGCACGGTCGACAGAAAAGTCCAGGAAGATCTGGAGACCAAGATCCTCTACCGCGCGCGTCAGCTGAAACGGGAGTGGACGGCGCCGTCGTCGAGTTGAACGCGTCAGCCGCCGACCGGCGCGGGCAACAACGCAGGAACCGATGGCGCGCTATAATTTTCGCGAAACCGAAGCAAAATGGCAGCGAATCTGGCGCGACCGCCAGCTGTTCGCGGTCGCCGCCGAGCCCGACCGGCCGAAATATTACGTGCTGGAAATGTTTCCCTACCCGTCGGGCAAGCTGCACGTCGGCCATGTCCGCAATTATACGATGGGGGATCTGGTCGCCCGCTACCGCCGGGCGCAGGGGTTCAACGTCCTCCATCCGATGGGGTGGGACGCCTTCGGCCTGCCGGCGGAAAATGCTGCGATCGCCGAAAACATGCATCCGGCAGTCTGGACCGACCGCAACATCGCCACGATGCGCGCCCAGCTCCAGCGCATGGGCTTTGCCTATGACTGGTCGCGCGAGATCGCCACCTGCCATCCGGAGTACTACCGCCACGAACAGAAAATGTTTCTCGATTTCCTCGCGGCCGGCCTCGCCTACCGCAAGGAAGCCTGGGTCAATTGGGACCCGGTCGAGAACACCGTCCTCGCCAACGAGCAGGTGATCGACGGCCGCGGCTGGCGGTCGGCGGCGCCGGTCGAAAAGCGACTGTTGGCGCAATGGTTTCTGCGGATCACGGCGGATGCCGAGGCGCTGCTGGAGGCGCTGTCGCGGCTCGACCGCTGGCCCGAGCGGGTGCGGCTGATGCAGGAGAATTGGATCGGGCGCTCGGAAGGAGCGCGCGTCACGTTCGCGATCGCCGGCTTGCCGGGCGAGACAATCGAGGTCTTCACGACGCGGCCGGACACCCTCTACGGCGCCTCGTTTCTCGCACTCTCGCCCAACCACCCGCTGGCGCAGCGCCTCGCCGCGCACGATCGCGGCCTTGCCAATTTCATCGCCGAATGCAGCCGTCTCGGCACCAGCGAAGCGGCGATCGAGGCGGCGGAGAAGCGCGGACGGGCGACCGGGCTCGAGGCTGTCCACCCGCTCGACGAAGGCCGCCGCGTGCCGGTCTATGTCGCCAATTTCGTGCTGATGGAATATGGCAGCGGGGCGATTTTCGGCTGTCCCGCGCACGACCAGCGGGATCTCGAATTCGCCCGCAAATACCGATTGCCGGTACTTCCGGTCGTGCTGCCGCCCGGCGCTGACCCGGCGCAGCTCGCGATCGCCGGCGATGCCTATGTCGAAGATGGCACGCTCTACAACTCGGACTTTCTCGACGGGCTTTCGGTCGCCGAAGCGAAGCGCGCGGTCGGCGAGCGGCTGGAAGCGCTGGGTCGCGGCCGGCGCACGACTGCCTATCGACTGCGCGATTGGGGGGTGTCGCGCCAGCGCTATTGGGGCTGCCCAATCCCCGTCATCCATTGCGGCGAGTGCGGGATCGTCCCGGTGCCGGAGGCCGATCTGCCGGTCACCCTGCCCGAGGACGTCAGTTTTGCGGTGCCGGGAAATCCGCTCGAACACCATCCGACCTGGTCTCGCGTCGATTGTCCCAAATGCCGCAGGCCGGCCCGGCGCGAGACCGACACGCTCGACACCTTCTTCGAATCGTCGTGGTATTTCCTGCGTTTCTGCTCGGCGCGCGCGGCCACCGCCTTCGACCGGGAGGCGGTCGATTACTGGATGCCGGTCGACCAATATATCGGCGGCGTCGAGCACGCCGTGCTGCACTTGCTCTATTCGCGGTTTTACAGCCGGGCGCTCACGCGCTGCGGGTATCTCGATCTCGACGAGCCGTTCGCCGGACTGTTCACCCAGGGCATGGTCTGCCATCAGACCTATCAGGACGCGAACGGCGAGTGGCTGTTCCCGGAAGAGGTCAGGAGCGATGCCCTGGGGCGTGCGGTGGACGCCGCCGGCCGACCGGTGATCGCCGGCCGGCACGAGAAGATGAGCAAGTCGAAAAAAAACGTCGTCAGCCTCGATGCGATCGTCGACACCTATGGCGCCGATACGGCACGGCTCTACTTGTTGTCGGACAGCCCGCCCGAGCGCGACCTCGAATGGACGGAGACCGGAATCGAGGGGATCTGGCGCTACGTCAACCGCCTGTGGCGGATGGTCGGCGAGCCGCCGGTGCCGCTGCCGCCGCGCGAAACGGCGCCGCCGGCGGTGCTGGCGCCGACCCTTGCCGGCCTGCGCCGGGCAACCCACCGGACGATCGCCGCGGTCACCGACGATCTCGACAAATTCCGGTTCAATCGCGCGGTCGCGCGGATCCGCGAATTGACCAATGCGCTCGACGAGTTGCCGGCCGATGTTCTGACGCAGGAACCGGGCGCGCCGGCAGTCTGGCGCGAAGGGCTCGAAGCCTTGACCCGATTGTTGGGGCCGATGATGCCGCACCTCGCCGAAGAGATGTGGCAGATGCTGGGCGGCGACGGCTTGCTCGCGCAGGCGCCGTGGCCCCAGGCCGACCCCGAACTCGCTCGCGACGAGCAGGTGACGATCGCCGTCCAGGTCAACGGCAAGCTGCGGGCGGTTCTGGAATTGCCGCCCGACACTGCGAGCACCGCGGTCGAAGAGGCGGCACTCGCCTTGCCGCAAGTGGCGCGCTGGCTCGGGGGCCAGGCGCCGCGCAAGGTGATCGTCGTGCCGAACCGGATCGTCAGCATCGTGGCGTGAACGGCGGCGGCGCGAGATGCCGGCCCCGCCGACCATCGTCATTACCCTGTTGCTGGCTCTCTCCGGTTGTGGCTGGAGGCCGCTCTACGCCGATCCGCAGAGCGGTCCGGCAAGCGCCGAGCTGCGCGCGATCCACGTCGACCCGATCCCCGAGCGCATCGGCCAGCGGCTCGAACTCGCCTTGCGCAACGCGCTCAACCCGACCGGCATACCGACCAAGGAGCGCTACCGGCTGCAGACGAGCCTGCGGTTCTCGCTCGGGGCCCTCGGTCTGATCTCGGCGGGCACCTCGACGATCGGCCGGGTCGACCTCGTCGCGACCTATAAACTGATCGATTTGAAGAGCAGTGCGGTGCTGCTGACCAACACCGTGCATTCGCAAAACTCGTTCGCCCTCAACCCCAACCAATACTCGACCGTGGTCGGCGAGTACGATGCCGCGGTGCGCAGCGCGGTCGAGCTCAACGAGGAGATGGTGACCCGATTGACGTTGTTCCTGCAGGACCGCGCCCGGACGGCAAAGCCCGGTTGAGCCATGGTCCAGGTGCCGACGGCGCGGATCGCCGCCTTTCTCGACCGCCCCGACCGGGAAATCCGAGCCGTGCTGTTTTACGGCCCGGATGCAGGGCTGGTGCGCGAGCGCGCCGATCGGCTGGCGCGGTCGGTCTGCCGCGCGCTCGCCGATCCGTTCCGGGTCGCCGAGCTGAGCGGGCCGGCCCTCGCCGACGATCCGCCGCGCCTCGCCGACGAAGCGGCGCAGCTGAGCCTTGCCGGTGGTCGGCGGGTGGTTCGGGTGCGCGGCGCCGGGGATGGCCTGGCGAGGCTGTTTGCGAGCTTTCTCGGCGGTGCGCGGGGCGAGGCGCTGGTCGTGGTCGAAGCGGGGGAGCTGGCGCGCGGCTCGGCGTTGCGCCGGACCTTCGAGGCGGCACCCGGGGCGGCGGCGATCGGCTGCTATCCGGACAGCGAGCGCGAACGCGGCGCGGTCATCCGCGAGAGCCTCGCCGCCCACCGGATCAAGGTGAGCAGCGACGCCGAGCGCTATCTCGTCGAGCATCTCGGCGGCGATCGCCTGCTGACCCGCGGTGAAGTCGAAAAGCTGGCGCTTTATGCCGGCGAGGGCGGCCGGGTCGAGCTCGATGACGCCCGGCTGTCGGTCGGCGACAGCGCCGCTCTCGACCTCGACGATATGGTCATGGCCGCGGCCGAAGGCGACGCCGCCCGGCTCGAACGCGTTCTCGGCCGCATCTTTCAGGAGGGCATATCGCCGGTCGCGGCGGCGCGCGCCCAGCTGCGTCATCTGCAGCGGCTGCACGCGCTCGCCGCCGTGGTCGCGGAAGGAACGCCGATCGCCGAGGCGTTGCGCAATGCCCGCCCGCCGGTATTCTATCAGCATCAGGAGAGCATGCGGCGCCAGCTCGCAAGCTGGAGCGAAGCCCGGCTGCGGGTTCAGCTCGACGCGCTCGCCGGCGCCGAGCTGAACATGAAGCAGACCGGGTTTCCGGCCGAGACCCTGTGCCGGCAAGCGCTGTCGGCGCTGGTTCTGGCGGCGCGCGACGCCGCCCGCTGAAGCGCCGCTGGCCATCCCGATCCCGCCTTAGAGCGGCTTCCCGGCGGGTTTGACGACGATCTCGCCGACCATGAACGGGTGCAGCGAGCAGAAATAGGTGTAGTCGCCCGGCGTCGTAAAGGTGTGCGAAAAGCTGTCGCCGGTGTCGAGTGCGCCCGATGCGAAGGCCTGGTTCCTGGCGCGCACCGTGTGCGGGGTGTCGTCGGCGTTCTTCCAGCTCACCGTCGTGCCGACGGCGATGGTCAGCGCCGCCGGGGCAAACGCATGATGGTCGATCGTCACCGTCGCGCGCGTCGCCGCCACCTTGACCATCGTCTCGTGCCCGGCCCCGCGATCGGGCAATACCGCGGTCGACAGCGCCATCACCGCGGCGGTAGCGCAGAGCCGGGCGATCCAGCGGCGCCGTGGCGCCGCAGTCCCGATTATCGACATCGCCTTTCCCCTCAGGCGACGAGCGAGTCGTCGATCAGGGCCGGAGCGCCCCTGCTGGTCACGAAATCGACGTCCCGGATGCCGAGATATCGGCGCAGAGCGCCGGCCGGAACGTCCTTCATCGGGCCGGGTGCGGGCGCGGTGCCGGGCGCCGGCTGCGGAAAGGCGGTCGAGGCCGCGGTGTGAAACGTGATCTTGCCCTCGACCTTTTGGATGATTTGGTGGATGTGGCCGTTCAATACCGTCACCGAGCCGAAGCGCCTCAGATAGCCGAGCGCGCGGCCGGCATCGGCGGTGCCCCAGCCCCATTTCTCGTAGATCGTCCACAGCGGCAGATGCGCCAGGACGACGATCGGCGTGCTCGCCGAGCGATGCGCTACGTCTTTTTCCAGCCATTCGAGTTGCTCGTCGCCGAGCACGGCGAGGCCCGCGGATTTGAACCCTGGCTGGAAATTGAAGACGTTGATCAAGGCGACGAAATGCACGCCGCCGACGTCGAAGCTGTGCCAGCCCTTGCCCCTGGTATTTTTGCCGTAGCGCGCGAGATAGGCCTTGCCGTTGTCGGCGTCGGCGACGTCGTGCTCGCCGGGAATGTAGAATACCTCTTTGTTTGCGGCCTTGATGACCTCGTCGGCGGTGTCCCACTGCTCTTCCTTCGAGAGATGGCTGATGTCGCCGGTATGGACGAGAAAAGCCGGTTGGGTCGGCATCGCCTTGATCTTGCCGATCGCCTCGGTGAGGGTGGCGACGGGGTTCGGGTTCGGCGGCAGGTGAAAGCCGATGTGGCTGTCGCTGATCTGCACGAAGAAGAGGCCGTTCCGCGGCATCTCGGCGGCGGCGGCCGAGCCGATCAGGCCGATCGTGCGCGGGACGCCGCCGACGACGCCCCAAACGACGCCGGTGCCGCCCCAGCTCATGCACTGCAACAGGCGGCGGCGGTCGATGCCTGCCGCACCCGACACTTTCTCTTGGTCGCGATCGGCCATCTGGTCTCTCCTTGATGGGTGGTGGGTTGCGCCGATCCAGACCGCGCCCCGTCCGGGTTTATTCCCGTGCCGGCGCCGTCGATGATTCCGCTTGCCCGACCTCGCACCGCGGCAATATTTCCTGGCCGCTAAAGAGAGGAACGACGGATGCGACGTCTCGGTGGGGTGGCCGCACTCTGTTGCCTGACGGCGTGCGGGTCTAGTGGGGACCAATCGGCCACCTTGACCCTGAAGAATCCTTATTGGGCCCACGTCAACGTTCAGGCGGTGCTCACCACGAGCACCGACTGCGACAAGCGCGGCCCGGGTTACGTCGGCACCCAGGAATTCGTAATGACGAAGAACCACAACCACGACATTGTGGCACCGAATGCCGAGGTGATCTGCTGGCGGCATGACCGCGACCCCAACAACCCGGTCAAGGGCGACTGGTCGGATTGGAGCCGGGCCACGCTGTTTCCCGGCCAATCGGTCGAGACCGATCTGTAGCGGAGCAATTTGGATCTGTAGCGGGGCAATTTGTATGGATGTTACCAAATTAAATCGTTACACCGGCGAAGGCCGGTGCCGTGCGCCTGCAAGCGTAACTGATCAGGGAGGTGCAAGTCTTCCCCAGGTATACCTACTCCGGCCTGTAGCCGACTGTAACTGCGTCGCCGCGAGGCGGGGTGGGGAGCAACAGGAGGCGAACGAGCCATCCGTACGATGAGAAACTCAATTCGGCCGTACCGTCTGGCGAGCCTGCGGTACAAAGGTGAAGCCCAGACCTCTGCGCGAGCAGGGGAAGCCGGTGGCGCTGAGGGGTTAGGTGATAAAGCGGCCATCGGAGCGGGTCGCTGGTTGGAGACAGAGGGCTCGGAAGGTCGGTTGCGTGAAGCAGGGAGACCTGCTCGTCCGCAAGCCAGTTGGGCGGGCAGGAGTCACAGCACCCATAGTAGCGATGAAGCCGGGTAATGCCGGGGGAGCCAAGGGGTGCAGGAAGATGGAGACGCGATGTTGCGCCACCGGAAGAGACCGACGGTATTGCCCGCAAGGGCTAGTCACGGCACTGCCTGCGCAAACAGGCGTCCCGACGTCGGAGAGGCCGATCGGGAGCACCCCGAAACTGGGCGCCGAACCGTAGGTGTGGACAGAGCGGATGCTGGCGGCCCTCGTTACCGGGGTCAACGGCGGCAAGGGCGTACCGGCTCACAGCGGGTGATCCGTTGCCTTCTTTGCTGCGCATGGGCTTCTCACCTTGCGGGACGCCAATGCGCAGGTCCGCCAGTCCTCTTGCAGGTGAACCATCGACCGGAGAGCCGGATGCGGGAGATCCGCACGTCCGGTTCGGAGGGAGGGGGTGTCGAACCCAATCGGCGCTCCCTACCCCTATCATGGCGGACATAAGATCCCGGCCTGCGAGGCTGTAATCCAATTGGATCAGCGCCGTTCGTCCTTCGCGGCCGCCCCCCGGACGGCCGGCCCTGCGGGCCGTTCCGGGGGGCGCGAGACGCCTCAGGATGAGGAGCTCCTTTAATGCCATCAAAGGCTTACCTCGTGCTGAGGCCCCCCGGGTCCGCGCGGAGTTTACCCTCGGGCCGCGCAGAGCGCGGACCCGGGGGCGCGGCCCGAGGACAGGCTCCGGGCGCGTCTCGAAGCCCGCACGGCAGCGATGCAGCCCTGCATTCGGCATCGCCCCAATTTCCTTACAGCCTCCTGCGCCGGGATGCCGACAACGGGGAAACTCGGTCCCAAAATGTTGGATTTCCAAGGCCAGGGATTGGGATAGAATTGGCCGCGGCTGCTAGCGCGAGGAATTGAACGATGTCGCGGCACCATGGTTTGCGCGCCGGTCCCGAGACGTGCCACTGGGGCTTCTTCGATGCGGGGTTGCAGCCGATATTGACGGTCGATTCGGGCGACACGGTGACCCTCGACAGCGTCTCGGGCGGCCCGGACGTGTTGCCGCCGGCGGGGCGCTTTGCCATTCTGCCCGAGCATTTGGCGATCCATCGGGTATTGGCGCCGCAACTCGGCGCCCACATCCTGACCGGGCCGATCGCGGTCGCCGGGGCCGAGCCCGGCGATGTTCTGCAAATCGAGATCCTGTCGATCGATTGCCGGCAGAATTGGGGCTACACCCGAATCCGGCCGCTTTCGGGCACGCTGCCCGAAGATTTCCCGGTGCGCCGGATCTGGCACAGCGCGATCGACCGGCAGGCCGGCACCGCCACCTTGCCGTGGGGTGCCGAGCTCGAATTGGCGCCGTTTTTCGGCGTGATGGGGGTGGCGCCGCCACCCCATTACGGGTCCGTGACCTCGATCGTGCCGCGCGAATTCGGCGGCAATATGGACCTCAAGGAGCTGACCGCCGGCAGCACCCTCTACCTGCCGGTCTGGGCGCCCGGGGCGCTATTCTCGGCCGGCGACGGCCATGGCGTTCAGGGCGACGGCGAGGTCTGCGTGACGGCGCTCGAGACGGCGCTCAGCGGCACCTTCCGCCTGGTGTTGCGCAAGGACCTCGCCTTTGGCCTGCCGCGGGCCGAGACCCGCACGCACTTCATCACCATGGGCTTCGACGAAGATCTCGACGACGCGGCCAAGACCGCGTTGCGGCAGATGATCAAGCTGCTCGGCGAACGCTTCGGCCTCGCTGCCGAGGACGCCTATATGTTCAGCAGCCTTGCCGTCGATCTGCGCGTGACCCAGCTGGTCGACGGCAACAAGGGCATCCACGCGATGCTAAAAAAGCCTAAGGTGATGCCGGGCGGAATTTCGCGCTTCGGCTAGCGGAAGCGAAACGGAAGTTCTGAGGACGCGGGGAGGTCGGTATCGGCGCGCACCGAGGGTCGATTTTGGTGCACAACCAAGTCAATCAGAAAAGATACCTTTCAACCCAATGGGTCAGGTCTTCCGGGTTCGACGAGGTAAACCGGTGGTAAGCCGGGGCTGTGAGGCGAAATCTCAACCATGGCCGCGTGCCTCGTCCTCGACGAGATTTCCGATTTCCCCTTCACGGTGCGACAGGGGATGGCGGCTACAAGACTCTGAACCGGACACCCGGATGACCGTTGGTGATAACATTGGGTCCGTCGAAGGCGGGCGGCAAACCGGGAAGCAAGATTCGGTTTCAAAACGGAACATCGTCGTCGAGGCTCCGCTTAACCGGCCAATCGGGAGCCTTTAGTCCTGCTTGCCGAATCGCTTCCTGCATAGCCTTTCCCGCGGCGAAATAGTCGGTAGCCTTGGTTCTCGTCCACAAATCGACGAATTCGTCGATGCGTGGCCATATCACCTCAATGGCCCATTCTTTATATCTGTCACATTGTTGACTTATATAAAAGAATGGCCAATGCGTCTTCGCAAATGTCGCTCTGTATTCCTCATCAAATGTCGAATATAGGTGCCTATCGGAGGCCACCATCAAGAACCTAATTCCTTCGCTAACATGCCAGTAATCGTTCCATGTATTATCATAGGTGTTTCCATGTCGGTCTTTTATTGGGATTAGGGTGTTGTCGGCCGCTTCCTGGATAGCGCGCTCGACAACTGTGCTGATGCTTTGACCACGCACGCGAGCTAAAAACTCGACGACAAAGCGCGTCTTAGGATCCATGCGCATCGAGAGCACTTCGGTTTTGGCACTGCGTCTTGTGTCCCTGACCATCGTCAATTCCATCGTGATCTGTGTAGCAGATAACATACGAAACACGCTTGCACAAGGGTGTAGACAGCGATATGGTTTGTGTGTGCGGAGCTGCACGATAGCCGAATGGGCAATACGCTCAGCCGGCGCGTTTGGTCAGATAGGCGGGCGTAATAATGCCGATACAATTTCACCCGAAGCAGGGCACCATTTTGATCTGTAATTTCGATTCCGGCTTCAAGCAGCCAGAAATGGTGAAGCGTCGACCGGTCGTTGTGATAAGCCCTCAAATTTCAGCAAGAGCCGATCTATGCACTGTTGTCGCCTTGAGCACAGAACCGCCACGCAAAATATTGCAATATCATTTTGAGCTTGACATATCACTACCAGAGCCCTGGCATGAAGGGCCGAATTGGGTAAAGGGAGATATGATATATTCGGTCGCATACCATCGGCTTGAATTAATAAGATGTGGTCGTAATCAAGATAAGAAACGGATCTATGGCAGAATTGAGCTTAGCGCATCAGAACTACGAAACGTGAGAGTTTGTGTTTTGAGGGCTTTAGGACTTGCCAGCTTGACAAAACACTTAGAATAAGCTAAATATGCGGCGTCAGCCGCTCTCCGGAACAATGGATCGGCATTCTAAGACCCGCAAGGGCAGCCGTGCACCGAGCGATCTCAAGCTCATGCACGGCTCGGCAAATAGGGTCGGCGGCCCATTGTCGAATACAGGCCCGGAGCGCGCTCCGGGCCTGTTCTTCGTGGTTCTCCTCGTGCAGGGATGCCACGGAAACGCTCGTCGTCTGATCCGCTCGCCCTCAAGGCGGATGGCGCGATCCTCCGGGGTCTCGGGGGTGCGGTCAAGCCAGATCTCCAGGCTTCCCATGTGGAAGGACCACCAATCGCTGCAAGTCTGTAGGCTCGCAGAGCCTATAGCGGCGATGGCGCGCAAGAGGCGATAAGGGCGGCTGTCGTTCATGGGGGAGACGGGTGCCAGCTTTTGCGTGTCATACAGGCTTCTACGGGGTTTTTGCGGTCAAGTTTGAGGCGGCTTCCGTGTAAAACTATATTGTTCCGATTGTATCGCACGGATCTGGCAGAGCGGACATTGCCAGCTCTCGCGTCCGGCGATCGTGGGACGCCGTTGAGCATTGCCGCTAGCGGCGATAACTCCTCCATCTCAGCCAAACCTCTGCGTCGTTTTATCCAGCGACACGCATTCAGCGGCAAATTTGTCGAAGGTTCCTTCAAAAGTTTCCACTCGCGGGACTTCCAATGTATCAATCGATGGGTAAATGGATTCCAATTTTGTAAGCTTCTTCCGCCGGTTCATCGGGTCAATATAAAAAATTGCCTTCTGGCGAGCGTCTTCCGGCTCCTCAGCAAACTGCCGAAGGATAAATCGTATCAGAGCATCATCGTCTGGGAGACTGTAGCCGACCAACACGAGCACTTTCGTATCCCGCATCAGCCGAACAACTTTCGGAAAGATCGTGCGAAAATATGAGTTTGTATAATCCTGTTCTCGCGAAGGAAGCATGATAATCGGAGGTTGATCTGTAATCTGTATTTGCGTTCGATTGTTGTAATCGAGATAGTAGTTGTCACCATCGCGCAATATTTCAAATCCTCCGTTGATCTTGATAAGATGTTGCGTCAACGCATGTAGATGCGTAATAACGGGGTTCCTGAAGCTGGAGATGCGTGTAGGAGAAAAGCCACGATACGTATACAAAAATAATAAGTCACTCGGATCGTTATTAACGTTATCAAGAATGGTTTCAATTATATAATCATAGTTCGTAGTCACAAAATGATACTTAATACCTTCACAGAAATCCGTAGAGCCATCGGCGCAATGCCGAAGGTAATTAAAGAAGTGCAAAATCGACTTTTGGGCACTTGTTGGTGACGCCAGTGGGAATTTTTGGGTTTCAGAGTCGAAGTAATTTAGTTGAGTAAGAGTGTCATACCGCCGCACGACAGCAGCGCGCAACCCTGCGCGGAGGAGCTTGATATTTTGTGGGTCGAGATATCGCGAGCGCACATCCGAATATCGGTCATACATGTCAAGCTGATAGACAATCTGTCGGACGCGATCGGGCGTGATTAGATCCTCGTCCACTCCAAGGAAGCTCGCGAACGCGATGGAGTCGACCATCCCCCTCAACTCCTCGCGTCCGAGCAAAAATAGTTGATCTGCAACAGGGGCAGCCGTGTCCCACGACTTGGAGAAGCCAGCACCGGCCCAGAACGTAAAGTCCGTCAGGGGCATTGGCTTTGCCTCAGGACCCTGCTGGTATCGATAGCGGTCCACCAGGGTCACGAATGCCCTCGCTGCCTGACTCGTTCTGTTTGGAGATTTGGCCTTCATTTACAAGAGGTGATTCTCAATCGTAATGAGTGTCCTGCGCCTCTACCAGTCATCGAGAAATCCAAAATGCCTCCTGCTTTCCGTTAATCTTACATTCTCCTCTCCAGCAAGTTCCGTCGTATTTCGGAGTGCACGTCACGTGCACATTGCGGTCACCATAGTGGGGCCGCAATGCCTCTTCCCTTACGCATTTCGATACGCGTTTCTCGCTAAGCTCATCAAACGGTGTGATTCGGCCAAGGCCGGGTAGGAGCTTATTGAACCCATTTGATACGTGCAATTTGGGCATGGCTCGGTTTCTCCTGAACCGGGGGGTTCCATGGATCGTGTCGCGTGCGCGCGGACGGTAGGGTATAGACAAATCATACGGTAAGCTCGTGTTGTTCGCCCTCCCGGCTCTCTTTTGGGGCTGGCCGGAACGCCGCCGCGACATCTATCAGCGGCATATCCGGTCGCTTCGCGTCCAGTAACTCGGCGATCGTCAAAATCTGTATCCGGGGGTGCCGGCCCCATAGGGTCTCGTAGAACCCGGTCGCCGTTGCCTCTACCCGCATCGGATCGGTCGGCGGTGCGAGTGTCAAGAACAACCCATCGGAGCCTTCTCGCGTTCGATGACGCTCTTTAGCTCGCGGATCATGGTAACGCCGACTTAGCTCCCTGATCATGTTGACGCCGACGCCACCGCTCTTGACGGAGACGATGGCCACTTCGGTCCGCTTGCCGTCCGGCTTGAAGAACACCTTGCCGTCGATCCCGTTGTCCGCACCCTTCTTCTTGCCGATCGGCTGGCCCAATTCCTCGTCAGCATCCATCACAATGTGAGCGGCATCGAGGAGCCGAGGTTCCGGTACTCGAGAAATCGCACAGCGGCTTCCGTAAGCGGCCAGGACAGCATCTCGGCACGATGCCTGATGCGCGGTAACCGCACCTTGACCTCGCGAAGCGCGTAGCGTCGCTCTGGAGCGGCTGGGAGGGTGGCTTGAGCCGAGGCTCCTACGATCGCCCCGAAGGCAAGCTGGACCCGCAGCCGCTCGGGATGCCATCCGACGATGAATGTCGGAATAATCGGCTGATACCGACCGGGCGATGTCCCGAGGAAATAGATCACCGGGACCTGCCGCTCCATGGCCTCCCGGAGCCAGCGGTTGTCGGGCGAATTCGGGTCGTTCGCATGTCCGCGGCCCGCCGCGGAAGAAATCCCTCCCTTCGACGCTCTCCGCGGGATCGCACGAATTCCTCGCCGCCGATCAGCCGTCCGGGCACGGCGGTTTATCGAATTCTGCGAACGCGCTAGGATTGCCCATGGCAGCGGCTATCGTCCCCCCGGAACTGCTTGACAAGGTCGTCGCGCATTTCGCCCCGCAGCGCGTCATCCTGTTTGGTTCGACGGCGCGCGGTGAAACCGGGCGGGACAGCGACATCGATCTGCTCGTCGTCGTCGACGACGACACGCCGCCCGAGGTCCTTGGCGCGCGCTCGGTTTACGAGGCGCGCCGCGACTATCATGGTGCCGCCGACATCTTGCCGTGTCGGGCCTCGGTGCTGGCGGCGCGCGCGCGCGCGAAGGGCTCGTTCGCCGATATCGTGCTGCGCGAGGGCGTCACGGTATATGAGCGGCGGTGACCGGCAAGCGCTGATCCAATGGCGCGAGGCTCTGTTGTGGCTGGCCAAGGCGGAGGCCGACATCGCCGGCGCCCGAACCCTGCTTTCCGGCGATCAGAGTGAACTTGCTGCCTTTCTCGTTCAGCAGGCTGTCGAAAAGACGCTGAAGGCGCTCCTCGTTGCAGCGGCTCAGGACGTGCGCCGCACCCACGACATCGATGCTCTCGCGATGTCGGCGCGGGCGCATTGGCCGCAGCTCCTGCCCTCGCCTTTTCCGTTGGCGGTCGTCAGCCAGTGGTACGTCACCACGCGGTATCCCGGTCTCGGCGCGCCGCCGCCAACAGCGACCGAGGTTGCCGAGGCATTGGCGGCCGTTGCAGCGTTCGTCTGCGACGTCGTGCGGCATTCCCCCCCGGATATCGCCGCCGGCGGCGGAGAGGACGGGGAGCCGAGCCGATGAGCGAAGCATGCCAAGCTCTGCTGCTGTATGACAACGGCCGGGGACGAATTAGAAAGCAATCGGCGGATAGAACGAGGGTCCCTGCCGCGCCATCTTCGACCGAAGGATGATGCTCAGGAGAGGGACGATGCTCGATTTCGAGGCTTGCTGGGCGGCGGTCGAAGGCCGCGACAAGGGCGCCGACGGCACGTTTTTCTATGGCGTCGCGACCACCGGCGTCTATTGCCGGCCGGGCTGCGCCTCGCGCCTGCCGTTGCGCAAGAACACGCTCTTCTTCGCGACGGCCGCGGCGGCGAAGGCGGCCGGCTTGCGGCCCTGCAAGCGTTGCCGCCCCGACGACGGCTCGCCCGACGCCCGCCACGTCGCCGCGATCGAAAAGGCGTGCGCGCTGATCCGGGCGAGCGAGACGCCGCCCTCGCTCGCCGAACTCGCCGCCGCCGCGGCGATCAGCCGCTTTCACTTCCACCGGGTGTTCAAAGCGATCGTCGGCGCGACGCCCAGCGAGTACGCGCGCACCCACCGGCTCGCCCGCCTCGGCGAGAAGCTCGACGCCGGCCGGCCGATCGCCGCTGCGATCTATGAGGCGGGGTTCGGGTCGAGCTCGCGCGCCTATGAGGCGGCACGATCCGGTCTCGGCATGACCCCGGGCGCCCGGCGCCGCGGCGGCCGCGGCGAGACGATCCGGTTTGCGACGGTCGCCACCCCGCTCGGCTGGGCGCTCGTCGCGGCGAGCCGCCGCGGCATTTGCATGACCGGGCTCGCCGACGACCGCGACAATCTCGCTGCGGCGTTGCGGGATCGCTTCCCGGGGGCGGCGATCACCGGCGAGGATGCGGGGCTCGGCGAATGGGCCCGGCAGATCCTGCGCTGCATCGCCGCGCCCGGCGAAACTCCGGATCTCCCGCTCGACATCCGCGGCACCGCGTTCCAGGCGCGGGTCTGGCGCGCCTTGCAGAAGATCCCGCTCGGGCAGACCGCGACCTACAGCGAGATCGCGGCGGCTGTCGGTCGGCCCAAGGCGGTGCGCGCCGTCGCCGGCGCCTGCGCCGCCAACCCGCTGGCCGTGCTCGTGCCGTGCCATCGGGTCGTGCGCAAGGACGGCGATCTCGGCGGTTATCGCTGGGGGCTCGCGCGCAAGCGCGCGCTCTTGGAGCGGGAGCGGGCCGCGGCCGCGAGCGATGCGGCCGCCGCCTGAGGCGGTCGCCGAGCGCGTCGCCGCGGTCGACTGGGCGGCGGTCGCGGCGGCGCTCGCCGAGCGCGGCTGGGCAACCGCCGCCGGCTTGCTGACCGGCGCCGAATGCCGCGAGATCGTCGCGCTCTATGCCGAGGAGGGCGCGTTCCGCCGCCGCATCGTGATGCAGCGCCACGCTTACGGCAGCGGTGAATACCAATATTTCCGCTATCCGCTGCCGCCGCCGGTCGAGGCGTTGCGCCGGGCGGTCTATCCCCGCCTGGCGCCCATCGCCAATTGCTGGCGCGAGCGACTGCGGCAGGAAGAACGCTTTCCGCCGACGCTCGACGCCTATCTCGCGCTGTGCCACGCTGCCGGCCAAACCCGGCCGACCCCGCTCGTCCTCAAATACGCGGCCGGCGACTACAACCGCCTGCACCAGGACCTCTACGGTGCGCTCGTCTTTCCGCTGCAATTGACGATCCTGCTGAGCGATCCGCATCAGGACTTCACCGGCGGCGAGTTCCTCCTGGTCGAGCAGCGCCCACGGCTGCAGTCGCGAGGCGAGGTTGTGCCGCTCGATGAGGGCGAGGCGGTGATCTTTCCGGTGCACCACCGGCCGGTCGAAACCGCCCGCGGTTTCTCCCGCGCGACGATGCGGCACGGCGTCAGCCGCATCCGCTCCGGCCGGCGCTACACGCTCGGCATCATCTTCCACGACGCGGCGTAAATTCGGCCTCGCAACTCGGCACCACTGCCGCGCTCGGTACAGAGCGCGGCGCGCGGCGCCTTGCGCCGACTACGAGGCCCCGGGTGCGTTGACGAGCATCAGCACGCCCCAGGCCGCGACCGCAATGCCGACGATCCGCCCGAACCAGTGGCCCATGGGGATGGTCTTTTCCAACAGGACGAAGCCGGTCAGGCCCGCAATCCAAAACAGGTTCATGATCCCGCCAACGAACAGCAGGCTCATCAGCAACCAGCAGCACCCGAGGCAATACGCGCCGTGCCGGGTTCCCATGCGGAACGCGCCAAGCCGGCCGGGCCGCCAGCTCTGGGCAAGGAAGCCCATTGGCGAGCGGCAGTGTCGCAGGCACACGCCTTTGATCGGGGTGAGTTGCCACAGACCGGCGGCGATCAGGATCGAACCACCCAGCCTGTAGCTCGGCGTCGCCATCATAAGAGACATCAGCCCGAGTTGCGCCAATCCCCACTGCAGAGCGGCGGCGAGCGCGCTGAATATGCCCCAGGCCGCCAGATAGCCGGCGGCGAAGATCGCGGTCGGCACGTACGGGCGTTCGCGGGCTTTCTCCGCACGGTTCACCCGCGCGAACAGAAGCAGGATCGGGGCAGCACTCGGCAGCATCATCGCGGCCATCATCACCCACCACATCGCAAACATCAGGCCGGCGTATCCCCATGTCCACGCCGGCGGCTGCATCATCATCTCGCCCATGCCGGACATCCCCGAACCGCGGGTCATGCCGGCGAAGCCAACCGCGAGCCAAACCCAGGCGATTGCAACGACCGCGACGAGAGCGGCAATCACGATCAGACGGTCGCGGCGCAGCAGGTTTTCGAGGATGGTCGGATCAGCGACGGTCATCGCCAGGGCTGCCCTCAGGGGCGGCCAAATCTCTGCTTGTACTCGTCATAGGTGTGGACGAGACCGTTCTGGTTCCACGCCACATGCGCCAGCGAGCTGTGACGCCGGTTCAAATCGAATTTGATGGCCCCCAGGCCCTTGGCAAAGCCGGATGCATTCTCGGCCTCGTGGAACACCCAGCCGTTGGGCAGCACCGCGATCATTCGGTGTTCCAGGTCAGTTACCGGGTTACGGATCGGCTCGCTGCGCGCCCGCAGCACATCGGCGACTTCGACCCTCGCCCGCCGCCTGTCGAGATCCCAGTCGAATTCGATCTTGGCAAAGATCGGGCTCTTGATCGTCTCGATGAGAACCGAAAAGATCTGAAACATCGTGCCGACCGCTTGGTCCTCCCCCGATAGGATATAAAACAGGGCGTTGCGCTGCGCTTCGTCGGCACGCTCGTCGAGGATCGGCTGAAGCACGCCCTGACCGTGATGGAGCGCCCGCGGGAAATAAAAGGTGGCCACGACCGCGAGGTCGTCGAGCCGGACCTCTTCGCAATGGCCTCGATCGATCTTGAATGCGAGCAGCCCGGTGCAGAAGCCGTAAGTGGGGTCAGCCATCGACTCGCAGGGACAGCCGGGATCACAGCTGCAGTATTCGACGTATCTGCCTTCAATCTGCCAGTTCTTGCCCGCCATTGGTGCCTCCCGTACGAAATCATCTCACCGGATGCCCCGCGCCACCGCGATCCCGGTCAATCTGGGCGCCGGCGCAGCGCCAACAGGCAGGCGCCGGCGGCGGCGTCGAGGATCGCCTCGGCGTCGATCCCATAAGCGCGGTAGAGATCGGGGATGTCGCCCGATTGGCCGAAGCGGTCGACGCCGAGCGGGACGATCGGGTTTTGGGCGACGGCGCCGAGCCAGGACAGGGTCGCCGGGTGAAAATCGCCGACGGTGACCAGCGACGCCCCGGGGCGCAGCCCCGAGAGGAGACGCTCGGCGACGCCGGTTCGACGTTCCTTCTGGGCGGCGCGCCAGTCGCGATGCAGCCGATCGGGCGAGGTGATCGCCAGGAGCCCGGTCTCGGGCACGTCCTGCGCCAGCGCGTCCTGCGCGTCCTGGGCCTCGGGTGCCACGGCGCCGCAATAGACGATCGCCAGATCGGCGCCGGGCTTTGGCGCCCGCAGCCAATATCCGCCGGCGATGATCGCCGCGGCCAGATCGGCGTCGACCGTTCGCTTGGGCTGCTCGATCGGCCGCGTCGACAGCCGCAGATAGACCGACTCGCCGCTCTCCCGCTGGATCTCGGCGAAGGCCCAGCGCAACAGCACCGCCAGCTCGTCGGCAAAGGCAGGCTCGAAACAGGTGAGCCCCGGCTGGGCCAACCCGATCAGCGGCTCGCCGACCGATTGATGCGCGCCGCCTTCGGGTGCGAGGGTGATGCCCGAGGGTGTGGCCACCAGGATGAAGCGAGCATCCTGATAGCAGGCATAGTTGAGCGCATCGAGGCCGCGCTTGATGAACGGATCATAGAGGGTGCCGATCGGCAACAGCCGGGCGCCGAAGAGCGGTCCCGAAAGACCCAGCGCCGCGAGCTGCAGAAAGAGATTGCTCTCGGCGATGCCGAGCTCGATGTGCTGGCCGCTCGGCGACATTGCCCAGCGCTGCGCCGAAACCACCTTCTCCTCGCGGAACGTGTCGGCCCGATCGGCGCGGTCGAAGAGGCCGCGGCGGTTGACCCACGGCCCGAGATTGGTCGACACGGTGACATCGGGCGAGGTGGTCACGATGCGCGAGGCGAGGGCGCTGTCGCCGGCGGCGATGTCGCCGAGCAGCCGGCCGAAGGCCTCCTGCGTCGACAGCCGGGCGCCGCGCGGCACCGGCAGAACGGGCGGCACCTCGACCGGCGCCGCGGCGTGCCGGCGGCTGAGGGAGCCGGCGAGCGGCAGCTCTCCGAGAAAGGCGGCAAGCCGCTCCGGCGGCACCTCGAGACCGGCGAACCGATCCCACTCGGCGCCTTCCGGCACGCCCATTTGGCGCCGGAACAACGCCATCTGGTCAAGGTTCATCAGCCCGGCATGGTTGTCCTTGTGGCCGGCAAAGGGCAGCCCGTAACCCTTGATCGTATAGGCGATGAAGCAGGTCGGGCGGTCGTCGGAAACGGCGTTAAAGGCGGCGAGAACCGAGGCCAGGTCGTGGCCGGCAAGGTTGGTCATCAGCCGCTGCAA
The DNA here is from genome assembly GCA_963772295.1 of uncultured Alphaproteobacteria bacterium. Lineage (GTDB taxonomy): Bacteria > Pseudomonadota > Alphaproteobacteria > ATCC43930 > CGMCC-115725 > AP-15. The sequence goes on along the minus strand of CAVYWO010000009.1, from coordinate 736,139 downwards.
GGCGACGTCGTCGCACGCTTCGAGGATCGCCCGAATGCCCGGATAGCGGTTGAGGTCGCGGCTCAAATGCTCGCGCCAGCCGGCGCCCCCCTTGTAGACGAGCGCCGAATAGAGCGAATTCGGGCAGCCGTCGATCCACTCGCGCAGATGCTCGCCGTCGGGGCGGGCAAAGGCCGCTTCCAAGAGCCGCCCGTATTTCAGGGTTACGACACGCCAGCCCATCATCTCGAACATCGCATCGATGCGCCCGAACAGCCGATCGGACACCACCGCGTCGAGGCTTTGCCGGTTGTAGTCGATCACCCACCAGAGATTGCGGACATCGTGCTTCCAGCCTTCGAACAGCGCCTCGAAGATGTTGCCCTCGTCGAGCTCGGCATCGCCGGCGAGGGCGATCATGCGGCCGACCGCCGCTTCGGGCGGGACCAGTCCCTTCAACTTCAGGTAGTCCTGAGCGATCGCGCTGAACAGCGTCATGCCGACGCCGAGGCCGACGGACCCGGTCGAGAAGTCGACGATGTCGCCGTCCTTGCTGCGGGAGGGGTAGGATTGGGCGCCGCCGAAGCCGCGAAACGCCTCGATCTTGGCGCGCGTCTGGTGGCCGAAGAGGTATTGGATCGCGTGCAAGACCGGTGCCGCGTGCGGTTTGACCGCCACCCGGTCCTGCGGCCGCAGCACATCGAAATAAAGCGCCGTCATCAAGGTCACGACGGAGGCGCTCGAGGCCTGATGCCCGCCGACCTTGAGGCCGTCCCGGCTCGGCCGCAGGTGGTTCGCGTGGTGGATCATCCAGGTCGACAGCCAGAGCACCTTGCGTTCCAGCGCCGAGAGGCAAGCCAGCCGGTCCGCAGGCTCGACATCCGCTTCCCGACTGAGGTCGCGTTCGAGGGTTTGCAGCATCGCTCGACTCCCGATCGAATGGACGAGTTTAGCCGATCTCCGGCAAAGAATCGCCGCCCTCCGCCGCCCTCGATTTGACGCCGCGCGCGCGGCTGCTTAAATGTTCCGTTGGGCCGCCGATTTCCGGACGGCGGGTGGCGCGAGCGGTGCAAGATATGGCAGAGAGCGAGACGATCGGTGAGCGCGGCGAGCAGCGCATCGTTGTGACCGAGAATGCGGCCCGCCATATCGCCGCGTTGCGGGTTCGCGAGGGGGGCCTGAACTCATTCCTGCGGATCGCCGTCTCGGGGGGCGGCTGCTCGGGGTTTCAGTACGGCTTCAGCTTCGACGACCGACGCAACGCGGATGATGTCGTGTTCGAGCGCGACGGGGTCGCCGTCGTCGTCGACGGGGTCTCGCTCGGCCTCTTGAGTGGCGCCGAGGTCGATTTCGTCGAGGATCTCATGGGTGCGGCGTTTCAGATCCGCAATCCGAACGCCGCCTCGTCGTGCGGCTGCGGCAACTCGTTCTCGATCGGCTGAGCCGGGTACCGTCAGGCCGGTGAAGATCGCGAGCTGGAACGTCAATTCGGTCAAGGCGCGGCTCCCGCACCTTCTCGCCTTTCTCGGCGAGGCGCAGCCGGACGTCCTGGCGCTGCAGGAAACAAAATGCCTTGCTGCCGACTTCCCGATGCTCGAGGTCAGGGCGCTCGGCTACCACGTCGAGACCATCGGGCAGCGCGCCTATAACGGCGTGGCACTCGTCTCGAAGCGGCCGGCCGACGATCTCGTCCGCGGCTTGCCGGGCGACGGGGAGGACACCCAGGCACGGTATCTCGAAGCCGCGTTCGGCGCGGTCCGCGTCGCCTCGCTTTACCTGCCGAACGGCAACCCGGTCGGGACCGAAAAATTCGCCTACAAAATCGCCTGGATGGAGCGGCTCATCGCCCACGGACGGGAATTGCTGCGCCGCGAGGTGCCGTTCGTGCTGGCCGGAGACTATAATATCTGCCCAACCGACGCGGATGTTTACGACCCGGTCGCGTGGCGCGACGACGCGCTGTGCCGGCCGGAGTCGCGGGCCCGGTTTCGTGCCCTCGTCTATCTCGGGCTGACCGACGGCTATCGCGTCTTCCATCGCGAGCCGCACCGCTACACTTTCTGGGATTATCAGGCCGGGCGCTGGCCTCGGGACGAAGGCTTGCGGATCGACCATCTGCTGCTGTCGCCGCACGCCGCCGATGGGGTCGCCGCCTGCGACATCGATAAAGGGCCAAGGGCCAAGGAGCGCGCCTCGGATCACACCCCGATCTGGTGCGAACTCGCGGGGTGAGCGTGCTCAGCCGTCGAGCGCCGGCTCCGCCGTCGCCGGGAGGCTGTCGGCGGGATAGCGGAACGGGGTCAACGGCACCATCACCAGCAGGCGATCACCCGGACCCAGATCCGCGTAATCGCGCGCCAGGGCAAACGAATTGTCGCGCGCAACGGCGATCGGGATCGCATCCCGGTGAAAACTCGCCCGCATGATCTCGGGAACATCGATCTCGGCGATGGCGAATTGCTGCTCGGCGAGGGCGATTCGGCCGCGCGCCCCGGGGAACCAGGTCAGCCCGACAAAGGCCGGGGCGGCCAGCGCCGTCGCCGAAAAAGTCGTTTCGAATTCGAAATGGCGAGCGATCGAGGCGGCGAAACTGGCGTCGGCGATGCGCAGCACGATTGGCAAGGTCGGGTTGCGGGCGCGGGCGCCAAGCCCGATCTCCAGGTTCAAGGTGTCGACAGTGGTGAGGGCGACGAGTGCGTCTGCGGCCTCGAGCCCGCACAGATCGAGCGTCTCGTCGCGGCTCGCATCGGCGGTCAGGAGATCGAACCGTTGTTCGCGCGCCCGTTCGACCAGCGCCGGATCGGGTGCGGCTTCGACCACGACGAGCCGCTTGCCGAGATCGAGCAGCAAGCCGATCACCTCGCTGCCGATGCTGCCGGCGCCGCAGACGATGATGTGGCCGCGTCGCCGCACCGGGCGCAGCCCTTGCATCTTCACCCACTGAATCCGCGTCAAGAGCGATGCGCCGAAGGCGATGAACAGGCCGGAAAGGGTGATCCCGCCGAGCATCAGCGCCATGGCGGCGAGGACTTCGGCGAGGCTGTTGCGGTGCGGCGTAACATCGCCGTACCCGGTCGTCGTCATCGTGGTGATCACGAAATAGGCGGCGTCGATCCAGGAATCATGAAGCACCCGGTGGAAATACCAGGTGCCGAGCAGGAATACCGCCAGGGCCGAGAGCGCCAGCCGCACCAGGATCACATTGAACCGGCGCCGATGGCGAAAGCGCCGCGTTAGCGCGCGCAGCGGGTGGCCGACGCCGGACCGGCGGCGCGGCTCGGGCCGCCGCGAAACGGTATTCTGGAGCCTTGCGATCTCGCCATAGACGACGAGCTCCGCCCGACCGGCAAGCGGCGCCTCGGGGCTGAGCCTCGTCACCCCGTCGACGGCGATGATCCGAGCCCCCAGCACCCGCTCGGCTTCGGCGACGGTCAAATCCTGAACGCCGCAGTTCTCGGCGGTTCGCGTGGCAAATCCGGTCAGCGGACCGTTGCGGTCGGGAAATTGCAGGCCGTGAAAGCAGGTCGGGTCGAGTGCGGCGGCGGCGTAGGTGGTGGCGGAATACCAGGCGAGCGACAGCACCGAGCAGTTCGGCAGGTTCTGCTCGATCTTGCGGGCAAGGGTCCGATTGAACTGCCGCAGAACGATGCGGATGCCCGGGTTCGCATCGCGGGCGAGCAGTGCAACATGCAGGTTGAGCTGATCGTCGGGCGATAGCGCCAGGATGGTTGCCGCATCGCGCACGCCGGCGCGCCACAAACCCTCGGCGCTGTCCGGCGTCGGCGCGGCGATGAAGACGGCGCCGATGCCCTCGACCGCGCGGACGAAATCCGGGTCGCCGCGCCACAGCACGACGACGCGGTGCCCCCGCAATGCGCACAACTCCTGGACCGTGTTGAGGGCCAGCATATCGCCGCCGACGACGATGATCGCGGCTTCGGCGGCCGCCACTCTCAACCGTCCTCATCGTGCGCGCCCACCGGATCGGCGGGGTAATGGTGCCGGCGACCGGCCGGATCGCCGATGATCCAACCCGCGGATACGGGGTCGCGACCGGCGGCGCTCGGCGCCAGCGGCACCTTGCCCCAGCCGCCCGGAATGTCGAGCACATAAGTCGGCTGGCACAGCCCGGAGACCCGGCCGCGCAAGGCGCCGACGAGCCGCTGCCCGGCGGCGATGCCGGTGCGAAAACGCGCGGTGCCGGGGGCGAGGTCGGCATGATGCAGGTAGTAGGGCTTGATCCGCATCGCCACCAGCCCGCGGAACAGCGCTTCGAGCACCGCCGCGTCATCGTTGATGCCGCGCAGCAGAACGGTTTGCGACAATAACGGGATGCCGGCGCGGGCCAGCCGGGTGGCCGCCGTCTTGACCGCCGGGGTCAGCTCGCGCGGGTGGTTGGCATGGATGACGACATAGACCGCCTTGTCGGCCGCCAATGCCGCAATGAGCGCATCGTCGACACGGCGCGGATCGGCCACCGGAACGCGGGTATGGAAGCGGATCGAACCAAGATGCGCGATCCGGTCGAGGGCTTGCACGATGGCCGCGAGCCGGCGCGGCGCCAGCACAAACGGGTCGCCGCCGGTGACGATCACCTCCCAAATCTCGCGCCGTTGCCGGATATAGTCGAAGGCCCGTTCGAGCGCCGCCGGATCGAGCATGGCGGGCGCCTTGCCGACTTGCTCGCGGCGAAAGCAGAAACGGCAGTAAACCGGACACAAAAGGGTCGGCTTCAGCAATACCCGGTCGGGGTAGCGATGGACGACACCGGGCAGCGGCGACCAGCGCGCATCGCCGATCGGGTCGGTCCGCTCTTCGGGTGCGGTGACCAATTCGGCGGCGCTCGGCACGAATTGCGCGGCGATCGGGTCGTGCGCATCGCCGGGGTCGATCAGCGCCGCGACATCCTCGGTGAGCGCCACAGCGAAGCGGTCGGCGACGCGGCGCAGTTCGTCGAGCCGTTCCGTGGCCGCCAGGCCGGCTGAGGCAAGGTCTTCGGCACGCAGGCTCACGAAGCGATCCATGCCGACCTGGGCGCCGATCGCCATAGCGAGCGGCCGCCTGACCTGCCAGCCGGCTCCGTCGTTCCGGGCGTCACAAAAAAACACAGAACCGAGTAGGGCGGAATAGCGCGAAGCGCGCATTCCGCCAATCGGCCTCGGCGATGGTGGAGGTGGCGGAATGCGCTCTGCTTTTCCGCCCCATAGATCTACGGTGCTGACATTTGGCGAACCATTGGGCGATGTCGCGTATCTTCGGCAAGTCACGCTGGTCGTGGAACCAACGTAGCTCCTCTAAGCAGTCGTCATCGACTTCGCTCGACACGCAGCCGAGCGCGTAGCGCGGAAAATTCACGTAGCAGTGCTGCCAGGTTGGCGCTGGCAGGACCGCCAAGATCTTCTGTAGGCATAGCCGCCCCGGCACGCTCCGCCCGCTTTCGAACTCGATTTGTTGCCTCCTCCAACCGCTTGCGTCGTTCGGTATTCGCCTGACACCATATCGCAAAGCCGCCTGCCGCCTCGACGTCCTTGCGGATCACTTCAGGAGCATTGGGAGGTTGGTTTGCTCCCTTTGCTTTGGCATGAATTACGTTGAATATATAGTCCTGGCCAGTTCTGGTGACGAAGGTGTTCTCTTCTTTACGACACCGCTCTTTGGGGTCTTGCGAACCCTCGCGACTGGTTCACCCAGCCCCCGGGCCATAGGGTTCCGCTCCGTCCGATACGGATCATCGTCGAGCCGCCAATGTAAGTCCCCCGGCCCATAAAATTCCTACTCCCTCTTCGACCCGGGCAGTTTGCGCCCCTGTCGGAGCAACGTCAAATCCAGAGCAGCTCCTGGACCTGCAGGCAACGGCCCACCGACGATGCCACAGGTCTCAAATCGGCCGATGGAGCCGGGGGTCGAGCGCGAAGGCTTCTTGCAGCCGGATCGTGTAGGCACCCGTTGCTGCCGCGGCGACAAAAATCATGTTCCAGCTGTGCGTCGACACGGCGCTGGGGATCACGACAAACCTGTGGCTCCTAAGAAGCCTATCGCCGAACGCCTGCTGACCGGCGCTGGGAATGCCCGGCCGCAGCCAGTTAGCGTTGGGCACGGCTGCGGGATCGACGACGCGGATGCTGGTCGCGTCCGTGATCGTCACCCCCGTGAGCACGTGCGGCACCGTGTCGAGCACCCCGAAGCCCATGTGCACGGCGACCTCCAGAATGGCGGTCGCGGGATCGAGCGCGCAATAGACCGCTCGGATGCCCTTGCTGTTCCAGCGCCCGCCGAAGCGGTAGGCACCCTCGCCATCGTCCCAATTGGCGCGGAATTGAGCTTGGTCGAGCCGCCATGCGACCATCTCCGGCCGACCGAGGGGTGGCGGGAGCGGTGTCAAGCGTAGACGCCGTATTCGATCCGACCGAGGAACTCTTCGACGAGCTTCACGCCGACAGGGGTCGACAACAGGTCGATCGGGCGTCGCTGATCGAGGCCGATGGCAGGGCGTTCCAACCATCGTTCGGCCGCCGCCTGCGATCCAAGCACGTCGGCGGCCTTGGCCAAAATCTCGGCGAATTTCCAGAGCCGTCCGCTCTGCTCCCTGTTGAGGGTTTTGCCGGGCGAGACCTTGGCGCGCTGGGAGGTGCGCAGGCTCACGCCGATGGCCGATTTTACCAGAGCCTGGTCGCGAAGAACCCTGACGTTGCCAATGAGGTGGACCAGCGCCTCACGCGGCAGACCGCGGCTCAGCGCTTCATGGACATCCAGTGGGCCGTGTAGCCGGCTCTGAATAATTCTGGCCCCCCCGAGCAGCTCCACAGTTCGGTCAATGACCATAAGCTCGGGCGCCGAGGCCTCCCGTTCGGTCCGCGTTACCATCGCCGCCCTCCGCCAAGTGTCGCATTCAATATGACAATTGGCGGGCGAGTTGCAAGGCGAAGCCTAGCGCGCGAACAGCCAGAGCAGCCAGGTTGCGAATGCCAGGAACGGGCCGAACGGCAAGGCCGAACGGGCGCTGAGCCGGTTGCCGGCGAGCCGCAGACAGAGGGCCGCGGCGAGCGCCGTCGACGCGGCCAACAGGATCACCTGCGGCAACAACGCGGCGCCGAGCCAAGCGCCCGATGCCGCCAACAGCTTGGCGTCGCCCTCGCCGACGCCGTCGCGGCCGCGAAGCATTCGATAAATCGAGCCGAGGAGGCGCAAGCCGAGATAGCCCAGTGCGGCGCCGAGCGCGGCCGCGGTCAGCATCGCCGGTTCGAGCCAGAGCACGACGAGGAGCCCGGCGACGACGAGCGGCAGGGTGAGCGCATCGGGCAACAGCCAAGAGCGCAGGTCAATCCAACCGAGCGCCAAGAGCCACCAGCCGAACAGGCAATCGAGCCAGGTCTGTGGGCCGCCATCGGCCGCAACTGCGGCGAGAGCGAGCGCGGTGGCGGCAAGCTCGATCGCCGGATCGAACCAGCCGAGCGGGGCGCCGCAGAACCGGCACCGGCCGCCGGCGGCAAGCCAGCCGACGAGGGGAATGAGGTCGCGCGCAGCCAGCACCGTACCGCAGGTCTCGCAGCGCGAGCGCCCCCAGAGGATCGGTCGGCCCGCCGGCAGACGGCGGACGAGAACACCGAGAAAGCTGCCGACAAACGGGGCGGCGACGATCATGGCCCAGGCGGGCGGACCGATGCCCGTCAAGAAGTCGAGCCATGGCGCCTCGAACATGGGCTCTCGCTCCGGCCGCCAATCGGTTATGCTGGCAGGCAGGCGCTCGCCCGGCCCCGGCGCCTGCGAGAATGAGGCGCCGCGTCATGACCTTCGAGCCCGCCAGCTGTGCAACCGCCGAGGATGCCGCCGAAGCGCTGGCCAAGCTCGGTCCGGCGCTGGTCGAGAGCGGGGCCATCGACCAGCGCACCCTCGAACGGGCGCGCCGCGTCGCCGCCGAGACCGACCGCCGGCTCGACCGGGTGCTCACCCAGCTCGGCCTGATCAGCGAACGCGGTCTGGCCGAAGCCTTTTCGCGCCTGCTCGGGGCGCCGATCGCCGCCGCCTCGGACTATCCCGACGACGCCCATTTCGTCGATTGCCTGCATGCCAAGTTCCTGCGCCGGGCGCACGTATTGCCGATCGCCGCCAGCGAAGAGCGCGCCACATTAGCGATGGCCGATCCGCTCGATGTCTTTACCCGTAACGCCGTTGCCGCCGCAATCGGGCGCCCGGTCACGGTCGCGGTCGCGGTCCCGATCGAACTCGAAGCCGCGATCGATCGGCTCTATTCGGAGCCCGGCGAAGGCGATGCCGGAGAACCGGCATTCGACGAGGTGGTCGCCGACAGCGAACCGGCCGAAGAGGATGCCGAGCGGCTGAAGGATCTGGCGAGCGAGGCGCCGGTGATCCGGCTCGTCAATCAGCTGATTGCGCGCGCCGTCGAGACCCATGCCTCGGACGTGCATCTGGAACCGTTTCCGGATCGGATGCGGATACGCTACCGCTATGACGGCGTGCTGCACGAAGTCGAGCCGCCGCCGGCGCGGCTGCAGGCGGCGGTCATCTCGCGCGTCAAGATCATGGCCCGGCTCGATATCGCCGAGCGACGATTGCCCCAGGACGGGCGGATCAAGCTGACCGTGCGCGGCCACGAGATCGACTTCCGGGTATCGTCGATCCCGGCGCTCTATGGCGAGAAGGTGGTGCTGCGGGTGCTCGACCGCACCGCCGTCGAATTCGACTACGAGAAGCTCGGTCTGCCGCCGGATATCCGCGGCGGGATCGAGCGCGCGCTCGAACTGCCGAACGGGATGGTGCTGGTCACCGGCCCGACCGGCAGCGGCAAGACGACGACGCTCTACACCGGACTGTTGCGGCTGAACACGGTGGCGCGCAATGTCGTGACCGTCGAGGACCCGATCGAATATCAGCTGGCGGGGATCAACCAGATCCAGGTCAAGCCGCAGATCGGGCTCAATTTCGCCAGCCTCTTGCGCTCGATCCTGCGGCAGGATCCGGATGTGATCATGATCGGCGAGATCCGCGATCTCGAAACCGCGCAGATTGCTGTTCAGGCGGCGTTGACCGGGCATCTGGTGTTGTCGACGGTGCACACCAATTCGGCGGCGGCGACGATCACGCGGCTGCGCGACATGGGGCTCGAAGATTATCTTTTGACGGCCACGCTGAAGGCGGTGCTGGCGCAGCGGCTGGTCCGCCGGCTCTGCCCGGTTTGCAAGACCGCCGATCGTGCGCCGGCGGCGCTGATCGAACGGCACGGCCTCGAACGGCTGGCGCCGGCAAGCGACATTAGCCTCTACCACCCGCGAGGCTGTTCCGCGTGCCGCGGCACCGGCTTTCGCGGCCGGCGGGCAATCGCCGAGCTGTTGGTGCCGAACCGGGCGCTCGACCGCCTGATCTTCGACGGCGCCGACGATGCGGCGATCGAGCGGGCGGCGGTCACGGGCGGCATGCGGCCGATCTTCGACAGCGGCCTGCTCGCCGTCATCGAAGGCGACACGACGATCGAGGAGGTCGTCCGCTCGATCCGCAGCGAAGCCTGACGCGCCGGACCGCCAATTCGTTGAATTGAAGTTAAAACCCGATCATTCTCTTTCGTCATACTTGCGAAAGCGAGTATCCATCGCGGAAATGGGTCCCGGATGGAGCCTGTCCTTTTGGCAGGCGTGTGAGATATTATATGAAGATATAACTAATGTAGTAGATCAGAAATTCATTGCACAATAGGAGTGCTGTCATTGCGACCCTACGGGTCCGCGCGGAGTTTACCCTCGGGCCGCGCAGAGCGCGGACCCGGGGGCGCGGCCCGAGGATAAACTCCGCGAAGCAATCTCGTGCCACAAATGACCGAATGCGGTAGAGATTGCTTCGTCGGCCTCCGGCCTCCTCGCAATGACAATTCCTGTTAATTATGAAGCGAACTTATGGTTCAGAACGCTAAATGCGGGTCGCAATGCACACCACGAATTTGCGCAAGGTCTGCGGCTCGGTCATGCTGGCCGTTCCGCCCGTTGTTCTCGACCTTCTGGACTTGCGCGCCGGCGCCAGAGAACCGCCAGTGGCTCGATGCCTCGCCGTGTCGCAACGGCGCCGCCGCTTCACGCTCGACGAGCTGCTCGCGCAATGCGATGCGTCGGCCGAGCCGGCGCCAGAGGACCGCGAGCGGCTCGATGCCTCGCCGTGTCGCTCGGGCGGAGGTACGCGCACCGAGGGTTGCGACCACAGCCGCGGGCGCGCTCGATCTCGCTGCTCGCGGCGTCAGGCGAGCGCCAGCATGCGCTCGACGGCGCGGCGGGCGCGGGCGGCGATCGCCGGCGCCACCGTGACCTCGTGGGTCATGGTTTCGAGCGCCCGGCGGATCTTCGGCAGGGTGATCCGCTTCATGTGCGGGCAGAGGTTGCACGGCCGCACGAATTCGAGCTCGGGGTATTGCAAGGCGACGTTGTCGCTCATCGAGCATTCGGTCAGCAAGACGACGCGGGCGGGCCGCTCGCGGCCGACGTAATCGGCCATTGCCGCGGTTGAGCCGGTGAAATCGCAGAGGGCGACGACCTCGGGCGGGCATTCCGGATGGGCCAGCACGGTGATCCCGGGATGGCTCTCGCGCAGGCTCTTGATGTCGTCGACCGAGAACCGCTCGTGCACCTCGCAATGGCCCATCCAGGCAATGATCTCGACCTTGGTTTGTGCCGCGGTGTTGCGGGCGAGGTATTCGTCGGGCAGCATGATGACCCGTGGCGCGCCGAGCGCCTCGACGATCTTCTTGGCGTTGCTCGAAGTGCAGCAGACATCGGATTCGGCCTTCACCGCGGCCGAGGTGTTGACATAGCTGACCACCGGGACGCCCGGATGGCGTTCACGCAACAGCCGGATGTCGGCGGCGGTGATCGACGCGGCGAGCGAGCAGCCGGCGTCGCGGTCGGGGATCAGCACGGTCTTTTCCGGGTTCAGCAATTTGGCGGTCTCGGCCATGAAATGGACGCCGGCGAGGACGATCACCCGGGCCTCGGTACGCGCCGCCTCGCGCGCCAGGGCGAGGCTGTCGCCGACGATGTCGGCGACAGTATGGAAGATGTCGGGGGTCTGGTAGTTGTGCGCCAGCACGACCGCATCGCGCTGCCGCTTCAGCTCGAGGATGGCGGCGATGTCGTCGGCCAGGATCGGCCATTCGAAGGGCGGAATATGCCGCTCGACGCGGTGGTAGAGTTCGGGCAGCGGGAAGGCCGCGCGCGCGACGGCTGGCGAGGAGAGGGCGGTTTCCGGCACGACAACCTCCTTATACTCAAAATGAGTATTTTCCAGTTCCGGAAAAGCCGGGCCGACGGCCCGGCTTTCGTTATGCTGGATATGAGTATAAGGGGTGTGCGCCGGCTGTCAAGATATACGGTCAAGAAACCGTCACACGCCGCTGGGCCCCCAGTCGCAATCCCGGCGCCGGGCGCTCCAGCACCACCTCGGGGCGAAAGCGCACGAGCCGCGCCGGCCGGCCGCCGGTCCCGGCGATGATCCCGCCGGTTTCCTCGACAAGGCCCTGTTGTTCGACGAGCCGGCGGAAGTTCTGCTTGTGCAGACGCACGCCCGACAACGCTTCGACGATGCGCTGCAGCTGCAAAAATGTGAAGGAAGGCGGCATCAGTTCGAACACGACCGGCCGGTATTTGATCTTGGCGCGCAGCCGGCCCATCGCGGTGGCGAGGATGCGGCGGTGGTCGGCGGCCATCGGCACGCCGAAGGTCGGACCCTCGACGGGTCGCGTCTGCGGGCCGAGATCGCGTTGGCGCTCCTCGATCAGCCCCGCCTCGTAGAGCAACTCGTAGCGTTCCAGCACCCGCTCCTCGTTCCACGACGCGGCCCAAGGGGCGCCAAAGGCGAGCCCGAGCCGTTCCGCGCGCAGCCGGCGTTCGGCCTCGCCGGCGCCGGCTCGCGCCCAGCGGGCGAGGCGCTCCGCCAACGGCGCCAAGTCGGCGGGTTTGCCGAGCCGCCAATCCTCCCAGGGAAAATATCGGTACCAGCTCTGCCAAGCTGCCTCGGCGGCGGCGCTTGGCTGCGCCTCGCGCACGAGTGCCAGATAGGCAAGGGTGAGGGCGCGCCTTGGCTGCGCCGCGTCGGTTTCGACGCGGTCGCGGTCGCCAAAGGTGTAGAGCTGCTCGACATAGCCGAGCCGTTCGCGCGTTTGCCGCTCGACCCATGCGCGCAAGCCGATTTCGAGGGTGCGATGCTCGACCTCGAGCGGCCCGGCGGGCAGGGCCTCGGCCGGAGCGCGCCCGATACGCACGGTCAAGACGCGCGGCGCCTCAACCGTGGCGGCGACGATGACGGCACACAACCGAATTGGCAACGAGGCGGCGCGGTTCCGCTCGCGCGGCCCGACGGCGCTTTCGGCCGGTTCCTTCATGTGCCCGGCTCGGCCCTCCTTGCACTGAGGCCATCATAGCATATCTCTGCACTCCCCGGCCCAGGCATCGGACGCGACGGGCGGCGCGACAAGATGTGGACATCTAGCGAAAACCGGATCTTGCCAGTTCCGGTCGAAGCGCCTAATCGCAGACGGGTGGCCGAGATTGCAGGCATCGATGAGCGCGAGGAGGCCGAGCCCGGCGTCCGCCGCGCCGCTGCGCGGTTGCGCGACAGCGAACTCTTTTTGCTGGCGTTGGCGCTCGGCACCGGGGTCGCGGCCGGCCTCGGCGTCGTGGCGATCGACCTGGTGCTTGACTTGGTGCGGCATTTGGCCTTCGCACTCCCGGCCGGCGAGCATCTGAGCAGCGCGACCAATCTCGCCCCGATGCGGGTGGTGCTGATGCCGGTGGTCGGCGGGCTCCTCGTCGGGCTGACCCTGATGCTGTTGCGGCGCTGGCGGCCGCGCGAGGTCGTCGATGCGATCGAGGCGAATGCGCTGATCGGCGGCCGGATGTCGCTCGGCGACAGCATCGGGCTGGTCGGCGCGACCATTCTTTCGGGCGGGTTCGGCGCCTCGGTCGGGCTCGAGGCGGCCTATACCCAGCTCGGGGCCGCGCTCGGCTCGCGCCTCGGCCGCGGCGTCGAGCTGCGCCGCGACGACGTGCGCACGCTTGTCGGCTGCGGCGCCGCCGGCGCCATCGCCGCCGCGTTCAACGCGCCCTTGACCGGCGCCTTCTATGCCTTCGAACTGATCATCGGCACCTACACCCTGCAGAGCCTGGCGCCGGTCGGCATCGCCGCGCTGACCGGCGACCTGGTGGTGCGCGAGCTGGTCGGCTCGAGCCCGATCTTTGACGTGTGGCACGACATCGCGCTGAGGCCCTCGGACTACCTCGCCTTTTTCGGTCTCGGCCTGGCCTCGGCCGGGCTCGCGATCGTCGTCATGAAAGGGGTGACCGCGACCGAGACCCTGTTTCGCCTGCGCGCCGTGCCGCGCTGGCTACGGCCAGCCGTCGGCGGGACGATTGTCGGTCTCCTTGCCTTGCCGTTTCCGGAGATTCTCGGCAGCGGTCATGGCGGCATCGTCAACCAGCTGCATTCGCCCGGCTTCGATCTGCCGCTTATCGCCGGCATTCTCGGGGCAAAGATCATCGGCTCGGCGGTCTCGATCGGCTCCGGCTTCCGCGGCGGGATGTTCAGTTCGTCGCTTTACCTCGGCAGCCTGTTCGGCGGCCTGGCAGGTGGTTCACTGGCACAGTTCGCGCCCGGTTCCGCCGCCGATCCGCTCGTCTATACGCTCGTCGGCATGGGTGCGGTCGCGGCCGGGATCGTCGGCGCGCCGGTGACGATGATCATGCTGGTGCTGGAGACGACCGGCGATTTTTCGGCGACGATGGCGGTCATGGTCGGGGTCGTCACCGCCTCCTTCGCCGTGCGCCACTGGTTCGGCTACTCCTTTGCCACTTGGCGCTTTCATCTGCGCGGGCTGAAGATCCGCAGCCCCGAGGACGTCGGCTGGATCAACGAGCTCCTGATCGGCCCGATGATGCGCCGCGACCCGGCGGTGATCGCTGCAGCGCTGCCGGTCGAGGAGCTGCGGCGCCGGTTTCCGGCGGGCAGCGTCAAGCAGGTCTTTGTCGTTGATGGCGATGGCCGCCTGATCGGCTCGGTCGACCCGATGGGGGCTGAAAACGGCGAGGCCAAAACGATCGGCGATCTCGTCGGCGAGGCGGTCGCATTCCTGTTACCGGGCGACGATCTGCGCACCGCACTCGACCGGTTCAGCCAGACGGCGCAGGAGATGCTGCCGGTCCTCGACAGCGCCGAACATCGTCGGATCATCGGTTATGTGAGCGAAGCCTATGCGCTGCGCCGCTACGCCCACGAGCTCGAGGCGCATCGCGGCGCCCGGCAGGACGATGCCGGCATCTTCAGCCCCGCCGCCGACGCGGCGATCTCGCGGCAGACAAAATAGGCGAGGCAATTACGCCTCACGTCGCTAAAATAAACCTCGATCCGAGGCGGAACCGGTGCGCGGCGGCGCGCGGCCGGACGTGCCCCAGGCAGCGGTTGGCCTCCGGTCGACCGGGATCTTTCCGGCACTATGAAAGGCAGAGGACATGGCGCAGGTTGCGCTTCGCAATATCCACAAGACCTTCGACAAGACCCCGGCGGTGCGCGGGATCGATCTCGACATCGCCGACCGCGAGTTTGTCGTGCTGGTCGGTCCCTCCGGCTGCGGCAAGACGACCACCTTGCGCATGATCGCCGGCCTTGAGGAATGCACCTCGGGCGAGATTTACATCGGCGATCAGCTGGTCAACGACGTGCCGCCCAAGGATCGGGACATCGCCATGGTGTTCCAGAACTATGCGCTCTACCCGCATATGTCGGTCTACGACAACATGTCGTTCGGTCTGCGTCTGAAGAAGTTCCCCAGAGCCGAGATCAGGAGCCGGGTCGAGGCCGCCGCCCGCATCCTCGACATCGCGAACCTGCTCGACCGGCGGCCGAAGCAGCTCTCCGGCGGGCAGCGGCAGCGGGTGGCGATGGGCCGCGCGATCGTGCGCAACCCCAAGGTCTTTCTGTTCGACGAGCCGCTGTCGAACCTCGACGCCAAGCTGCGCGTGCAGATGCGCACCGAGATCAAGAAGGTGCACCGGCAGGTCACGACCACGACGGTATACGTGACCCACGACCAGGTCGAGGCGATGACGCTGGCCGACCGGGTCGTCGTCATGAACCACGGTCTGATCGATCAGATCGGCACCCCGTACGAGGTCTACCATGCGCCGCAGACCAAATTCGTCGCCGGCTTCATCGGCTCGCCGACGATGAACCTGTTGCCGTGCCGTCTCGTCGAGCACGGCGGCGGACTGTCGGTGCAGCTTGCCGACTGGCTCTCCTTTCCGGTGCCGGCGTCGCAGGCGGCCCGCTACCGGCCGTATGTCGGCAGCGAGCTGACCTTCGGATTGCGCCCGGAGCACATCACCGAGGTGCGCGGCGGCGAGCTGCCGCCGGGCATGGCAAGGTTTTCCGCGCCGCTCGACGTCGTCGAGCCGATGGGCATGGAAACCATGGTCTATTTCCTCATTGACGGGGTCGAGGTCTGCGCCCGGGTCAACCCGGCGGCGGCCGGCAATGCCGGCGAGCAGATGCCGCTCGTCGCCGATCTCAACCAGTTGCACCTCATCAATCCGCGGAACGACCGCGTGATTTGAGGGTTCATCGGCGCCGGGGAGTGAGCCGCGCGCCCGAGCCTCGGATCGGGTTTAGATCTGGTTCGTTTTAGTCGCCCACCGGCGGTGCCGACCCGCCGAGCATGAAACTCACCGGCTGTCATCGCGAGGCGCCCCCGGCCGGAGCCTGTCCTCGGGCCGGCCGAAGGCCGGACCCGGGGGCCGGGGCAGGCTCGGCGCCGTGGCGATCTCGTCGTCGCGGAGTCGCGAGGGTCGGGATGGCTTCGCTGCGCTCGCCATGACGATGAGACTAAGCCGGTGTGACCTTGTTTCTTGTTCAGCGCAACACCGCCATTGTGGCAGGCAAACGACGTACCGACCTCGCCTCCGTCGGACGTGCACTCAGGCTTCGACCCGGTCGAGCACGGTGCCCTCGGGGTCGAAGCAGGCGGCGAGAAGACGCCCGCGGCCGCCATCGAGCGAGACCGCAAATTTGCCCTCGACGAACCCCCGTTGGCGCCGGTCGCCGCCGCATACGACCCGCCGGAACCCGTCGAACGCTGCGTCGAATTCGAGGATGTCGCGGCGTCCCCACCAGAAGGCGTCGCCCTGCGCGTCGAGCGGTCGCGACGGGTCGACCGCCGCATGCACGAACAACAGCCCGCGCCCCTCGGTAAAGGCGGCATGGCGCAGCGTCGAGAACAACATCCTGTGGCCGGGCGTCGCGTTCATGGCGTTGCGTAGGGCGCTCGTCCAATGGGTCATCGGTCGCGGGCCGGCGCGGGCCGCGGCGAGGCCCTGCCGCAGTTCGCCGCCATAGGCACGCAAGGTCGCCTCGACCCCGGCATCGGCCATCCACCGCAGCACTTCGTCGGGATTGGCGGCAAATTGCAGTTGCAGCAGCTTCTGCCACATCTCTTCCTGGGCGCCGCGCAGCACGACGACATCGCAGGCAAAGCCGCCACGCCGTCCGGTCACCCGCCGGCGAAAGTCGAGGACCTCGTCGATGGCGGCCACGACCGCGTCGCCATGGCCGGTGACGTTGCCGAGATAGACAACCCGATCGCCGTCGCGAAACCGCTCGCCGACAAGATCGTGCAGCCGTGCCAGCCGGCGTGCCTCGCCGTGCACGGGGCCGATCGCCCATACCCGTCGGGCGCCCTTGAGGCAGGCGAGCCTCTGGTCCGCTCCCGCCCCGTTCACCCGCCGATCCGCTTGCCCGCGCGACGCCGGCGGTCAAGCGGCCAGCATCTGCTCGACGCGCTGGGTGGCGGTGGTCTCGTCGATGCGCTCGACGGCGGCGAATTCACGAACCAACCGGTCGAGCGCTGCCTGGTAGATTTGCCGCTCGCTGTAGGATTGCTCCGGCTGACCGGTGTTGCGATAAAGGTCGCGCACCACTTCGGCGATCGAACCCGGGTCGCCGGAGGCGATCTTGGCTTGGTACTCCTGGGCGCGCCGGCTCCACATCGTGCGCTTGGCGCGCGAGCGGCCGCGCAGCTTGGCCAGCGCCGCGTCCATCTCCTTGCGGCTCGACAGCCGGCGCAGACCGGACACCTTGGCCTTTGCGAGCGGCACCCGCAATGTCATCCGGTCCTTGTCGAAGAGGACGACGATGACAGCGAGGGTCAGCCCCGAAATCTCCTGCGTCTCGATGCCGGTGATCCGGCCGACCCCATGGCTGGGATAGACGACGAGATCGCCAGTGGCGAACGAAACCTTTTCCAACGTCATATCCGTCACTCACAACCGACCCGAGTGCTAATTTCGGGTCGCTTCAATCGGTCGCTGCATCGGGCCCCGGCAGCCGCCCACGGCGCGACGATCGGCGCGGAACCAGGGGGGAAGCGTCAATAGCGACAATAGCATGACAACCCTGTCGATGCCAGCAACTCGGCCATGTTCCACGCGCATACTCGGTCGCAACCTCTCTTTTGCCGTCGTAAGTCTCTTCTCAGCTGCTGCCGCCGGGCTTCGGGCTGAAGTACTTTTGGTGTTTGTCGGCGACCCCCTTCCATTCGTCGGCGTCGGCCGGATAGGGCTTCTTGCGGGTGATGTTCGGCCAACTCGCGGCATATTCGCGATTGAGCTCGAGCCAGCGCTCGGCTTCGCCCTCGCTATCGGGAATGATCGCGTCGACCGGGCATTCCGGCTCGCAGACCCCGCAGTCGATACATTCGTCGGGGTGAATGACGAGCATGTTCTCGCCCTCGTAAAAGCAGTCGACCGGACACACCTCGACACAATCCATGTATTTGCAGCGGATGCAGGCTTCGGTAACGACGTAGGTCATGGCGGCGGCTTCTTCTCCTGGATTTCGACAGGCGGCGCGGCAGCGGAGGGGCGAATTGTCCGCTCGAGCCGGTACCGTGCGCGGACGCCCTGGCACGCAGCGCTGCGGCCGTCGCTGGGGTCGACATCGACAATAAGCGCCGACAGGGCGGGCCGAAGCTCGTCCCGCGCATCCGCCGCAGCGGGTGCGCGACGGCTCAGCCAGCCCAGAATGTTCTCGATCATGGCGTGTTTTGCCCTGTCGTCCCGATCGAGTCGCCGGGCTTTCCCGAGCGTTTCGTCAATCGGCCCACCCGATCAATGCGGTGGTCGTCCGTTTCGGCCACCGGATCGGATTCGCCCGTTGGGGTCGCACCACTAACATGCGCGCCATTGCCGGAGCAACCCCATGCAATTTAGGGCTTTGGCCGACGGCAGGACGGGGAAGCGACCCCCGGTCCCGGCCGTTCTTGGGGATCGAACCTGTTCGGGGGCGGGGTGCGATCCGTGAGCAGCCTCGGCACGCGCGGCAAGATCATCCTCTTGCATTTTGCCGGGCGGATGCCGCTTGGCGGGATCGCCTGGCAGGCGATGCATTATCTGCTGGGGCTGCGGCAACTCGGCTGGGACGCTTGGTATGTCGAGGACAGCGGGGCCAACCCCTACGACCCGCGCGCCGACAGCGTCGCGATGGCGTGCGACTACAATCTCGCCTTTCTGCGCCGAGCGATGGCGCGCTACGGCTTCGGCGAGCGCTGGGTTTATTGGGATGCGATCAACGACGTGCATCACGGGCTCTCGCGCGACCGCCTGCGTGCGCTCTACGCAGAGGCGGATGGTCTGATCAACCTGTGCGGCGCGACCCGCCTGCGCGACGAGCACCTTTCCTGCCCGGTCCGCATCATGATCGACACCGATCCGGTCTACGAGCAGATCAAATATGCCCGCGCCGATCCGGCGGCCCGAGCCTATCTCAACGCGCACACGCATTTCTTCAGCTATGGCGAGAACCTTGGCGGCGCCGATTGCCCGGTGCCGCTCGCCGGCATCGACTGGCGCCCGACCCGGCCGCCGGTGGACCCGGCCGCGTGGCCACGGCCGGAGGGTGCGCCGCCTTGCTTCGGCACGATCGGGACCTGGGAGAACAAGGGCAAAGACATCGACTTCGGCGGGGTCCGCTATGTCTGGTCGAAGCACGTGAACTTTCTGCGCTTTCTCGGGCTGCCGCGGCGCCGGCCGCAGACCTGCTTCGAGATCGCGGTGCAGCCGCCGGACGAGAAGGTGCGCGGAGCGGTCGAGGCCGGCGGCTGGCACATCGTCGATCCGCGCCCGATTTCCGCCGATATGGGACATTATGCCGCGTTCATCGCCGGCGCGCGCGGCGAATTCACCGTCGCCAAGGACATTTATGTGCGGCCGAACAGCGGCTGGTTCAGTGACCGCAGCGTCTGCTATCTCGCCGCCGGCCGGCCGGTCGTCACGATGCGTACCGGGTTCGCGAAATTTTATCCGGTCGGCGAGGGCTTGTTCGACTATACAACCGAAGACGAAGCGCTTGCGGCGATCGACGCGATCGCCGCCGATTACGGGCGGCATAGCCGCGCGGCACGAGCGATTGCCGGCGAATATTTTGCCGCCGACCGGGTTCTCGGCGCGCTCTTGGCGGCAGCCGGGCTGTAGCCGGCATCAGAAGCCTCGGCAGTCGCCGGCATCGGCGCCAAACTCGGCGATCTCGTCGATCAACAGCGGCGTCCACAGATCGGCGGGATCGGATGCCGCGGCGGGCCGGGTTGTCTCCTCGTAGAGCGATCGCGCCTCGGCGGGCGGACCGCGACGCTGGCCAAGCGCCCGCACCTGCATCGTGCGGCGCCTGAGGTCTTGCGCGAGAATGACGGCGTCGCCGACGTGGACCGCCTGGCTCGGCTTGCGCGCGACCAGGCCGTTCACGACAACGGTTCCGGCAGCGCACAGCCTGGCCGCCAGCGAGCGGCTCTTGGTGAGCCGCGCGAACCACAGCCACTGGTCGAGCCGCCGTTCCGCTTTGGCGCTTGTCTCTCGCTTGGCGCTCAAGCGAGATTCAGCTCCCGCAATTTGGCGAACGGGTGACCGTCGCCCGGCGATCCCGGCCGGCGCCCGGCGGCCGGCCGGCGCCGGCGCCGCGCCGGCGCCATAAAGCGCAGGCTTGCGGCGTCGCGCACGGCGCGATAGCCAAGCGCCTCCAGCAGGGCGGGCAATCTGGATAGGTCGACGCCGGCGGCGGCAGCGAGCGCCGCATCGGCGGCAAACGGCGCCCGTCGCGCCGCCCGCCGCGCTGCCGCGGCAAGGCGCTCCAGCCGGTCTGGCGGTAACGCCCAGCGACCGAATACGGCAAAGCCGAGGGCGGCATAAAACGACGGCGGCAGCGCTGAATCGACCGCGATAGGCCGGCCGGGACGGCGCGGCTGCGGCAATGCCGGTATCGGACGCCGGTGCCGGACCGCCCAGAGCAGGGCGCGCAGTCGTAGCGCTTCCGGCCGCAGCAGCGGTTCGAGATACACGGTTTCGGCCCCGAAGCGGACCCCGAGCCGTGACAGCGCTGCCCGATCCTGCGGATCGAGCCCGGCAACCTGGGCGGCCGCGGCCGCCGACGGCAATGCGCCGAGCGCGTCGGCGAGCTGAAAGGCAAGCCCGCGGCCGGGGCCGCCGAGCGGCAGGTCTTGCGCCGTAAAGAGCGGCGCCAGCCGGTGCCGGATGTCAACCTTCACGAAGGCTTGCAGCCGATGGCGCACCCGATCGCGCGCGGCGCCCTCGACCGAATCGTCGAGAAGCGGCTCGGCGCGCGGTGCCGGTAACGCCGGTCCGGCAATCAAGCGGCCGACGACGCCGCCCCGCCAGCGCAGCATCGCCGCTTGGTCGATCGCAAATTGGTCGTCCGGATCGGCGAGCAGACGATGGATCCGCGCCAGCAGTTCGCCGCGCAGGGCTGGGCTCGCCGCGGCGGTCAGCAACCGGATCTCGGCCCCGTCGCTGGCGTCGGGGGCAAAGCGCAGCGCCTCCAGCCGGCCGACATAGGCGCCGTCGACGGTGACCTCGCCCGCGGGCGACACCGCCGCCCGCACTGCGTCTTCGGAGCCGCGCCGCCGGACAAGAAAGGTCAAGCGGCGGTCGACGAAGCGCTCGGTGATGCGGTCGTGCAAAGCGTCGCTGAGCCGGTCTTCGATGCCGCGGGCTCGTTCCTGCCATTCCGCCGCGGCCTCGACCCAGTCGCCGCGATGGGCGATGTAGGTCCAGGTCCGGATATGCGCGATGCGTGCCATCAGCGTGTCGATGTCGCCGTCGGTCCGGTCAAGAGCCTGCATTTGCCGCTTGATCCAAGCGGTCGGCAGCCGCTCGTCGGGACCGGCGAGATGGATGAAGCACTGCGTCAAAAGCCGCGAATGGCTGTCGCTCATCACCTTACGAAAATCCGGGATCTGGCAGACCTCCCACAGCAGCCGCACCGCTCCCGGGTGGCGGACGAGGGCCGTGACCTCGCTCTGGCGCGCCAGGCTGCGCAGCGCGCGCTCATCATCCGCTTCGCGGGCAGGGACGAGACCGGGTATCGACGGCGGCGCGTCGAGGCTCTGCAGCAGGGCGTCGATCGAGTCGAAGCGCAGCCGGCTATTGCGCCAGTTGAGCCGGGTCAGCGGGTCAAAACGATGCGATTGGACGGCCTCGACGATCGCCGGATCGAGCGGGCCTTCCTCGGCGGTGGTGCCAAAGGTGCCGGCGCTCATGTGCCGACCGGCCCGGCCGGCAATCTGCGCAATCTCGGCCGCGCTCAGCTGCCGCTGAGCGCGGCCGTCGAACTTGCCGATGCGGGCGAAGGCGACATGGTCGAGATCCATGTTGAGCCCCATGCCGATCGCGTCGGTGGCGACGAGATAGTCGACCTCGCCGGACTGGAACATGCCGACCTGCGCGTTGCGGGCGCGCGGGCTCAACGCCCCCAGAACGACCGCGGTGCCGCCGCGCCGGCGGCGAACGAGTTCGGCGAGCGAGAACACGTCGGCGACGGCGAAAGCGACGATGGCGCTGCGCGGCGGCAGCCGGGTCACCTTCTTGTGGCCGGTATAGGTGAGCCTCGAAAAGCGCGGCCGGCCGATTTGCTCGAATTCGGGAGCAAGGCGCCGCAGCAAGGGCTTGATCGTGTCGGCGCCGAGCAGCATCGTCTCCTCGATGCCGCGGGCGTGTAGCAGGCGGGCGGTGAAGACGTGGCCCCGCTCCGGGTCGGCGCAGAGCT
This sequence comes from uncultured Alphaproteobacteria bacterium, assembly GCA_963772295.1. Taxonomy (GTDB): domain Bacteria; phylum Pseudomonadota; class Alphaproteobacteria; order ATCC43930; family CGMCC-115725; genus AP-15. The sequence continues at coordinate 714,071 of CAVYWO010000009.1, read as the reverse complement.
GGATCTCGTCGACGGCGAGAAAATCAACGGCCCGATCGAGCGGCATCGATTCGACGGTGCAGACAAAGTAGGACGGGTGCGGCGGCAGAATTTTCTCTTCGCCGGTAATCAGCGCGACGGTGCGCGCCCCCTTGAGCTTGACGATCCGGTCGTAATTTTCGCGCGCCAAGAGACGCAGCGGAAACCCGATCATCCCGCTCCGGTGGCCGAGCATGCGCTCGATCGCGAGATGCGTCTTGCCGGTGTTGGTCGGCCCGAGAACCGCAACGCGCCGCGGCCCGGGGCTGAACATGGGCATGGACAATCTATTGGCTCGCCGCGGCAGCAACGCAAGCGCAAATCGGGTTCGCACTCGGGGGTTGCGCGGCGTCGCGACGCGCCACATATCCTCGCCGTTCCGCCAACACCTGCGACCGCAGCCGATGACCCAGGAAAAGAGAAGCTTCCAGGCGGAAGTGAGCCGCCTTCTCGATATCGTCGCGCACTCGCTCTACAGCGAGAAGGACGTGTTCGTGCGCGAGCTGATATCGAACGCGTCGGATGCTTGCGACCGGCTGCGTTATGCGGCGCTGACCGAGCCGGGCCTGGCCGAAGGCGACAGCGCCTATCGGGTCGTGCTGACCCCCGATACAGGAGCTCGCACCCTTCGGGTTGCCGATAACGGCATCGGCATGAACCGCGGCGAATTGATCGACAATCTTGGCACCATCGCTCGCTCCGGGACGGCCGCCTTTCTCGACCAGATGTCGGGCGACGCGAAGAAGGATATGAGCCTTATTGGTCAGTTCGGTGTCGGTTTTTACTCGGCCTTCATGGTGGCCAAAGAGGTCGAAGTCTTGAGCCGCAAGGCCGGCGAGGCCGAGGGCTGGCGCTGGGCCTCGGACGGCAAAGGCGAATTTTCGACCGAGCCCCATGAGGGTCTCGGCCGCGGCACGACGATCATCGTGCATCTGCGCGAGGGCGAAGACGATTATCTCGACCCGAGCCGGCTGAAGACGATCGTCAGGACCTATTCCGACCATGTCGGGCTGCCGATCGTGCTCGAGGACGGCGGCAAGGAAGAAACGATCAACACCGCGTCGGCTTTGTGGACGCGTCCTCGCGGCGAAATTACCAAAGAACAGTACAAGGAATTCTATCACCATGTCGGCCACAGCTTTGACGATCCCTGGCTAAGCATACACAGCAAGGCGGAGGGCGTTCTCGAATATACGAGTCTTCTCTTCGTTCCGTCGGTCAAGCCCTTCGACCTTTTCGATCCGCAGCGCAAGAGCCGGATCAAGCTCTACGTCCGCCGGGTCTTCGTCACCGACGAGGCGAACGACCTGTTGCCGCCCTATCTGCGCTTTCTGCGCGGGATCGTCGACAGCGAGGATCTGCCGCTCAACATCAGCCGCGAGATGCTGCAATCAAACCCGATGGTCGCGCGCATCCGCCTGCAGCTGACGCGGCGGGTGTTGACCGAGCTTGGCAAGAAGGCAAGCGATGCTGCCGAGGAATATGCGAAATTCTGGGCGGATTTCGGCGCAGTTTTGAAGGAGGGGCTGTACGAGGATCGCGATCAGCGCGACGAGCTCTTGGGGCTCGCGCGGTTTCATTCGACCGCGCGCGACGGGCTCGTCTCGCTCGACGATTACGTCGCGGCGATGCGGCCGGGTCAGGAGGCGATCTTCACGATCACTGGCGACAGCCTCGAGGTCGCCAAACGCAGCCCGCAGCTCGAAGGGTTTCGCAGCCGCAACGTCGAGGTGCTGCTGCTGACCGATCCGATCGACGAATTCTGGGTGCCGTCGATCGGCGCCTACAAGGAAAAACGGTTCAGGTCGGCGACCCGCGGCGGCGTCGATCTCGACAAGATCGCGCTGTCCGAGGATCGCCAGGCGGCACCGCCGGAGCCACCGGCCAAGCTTTCGAGCCTGATCGCGATTTTCAAACTGGCGCTCGGCGATGCCGTCAAGGATGTGCGCAGCTCCGAACGCCTAACCGACAGTGCCGTGTGCCTCGTCGCCGACGAAGGCGACATCGACATGCATCTCGAGCGCCTGCTCAAGACGCATCGACAGCTCGATGCCGTCTCGAAGCGCATCCTCGAGTTGAACCCGCGACATAAACTGATCGAGCGGCTGGCCGCGACGGTCGGCGAAACCGGGGCCTCGGATCAGCTCTCCGAATTTGCCTGGGTGCTGCTCGATCAGGCGCGCATCCTCGAAGGCGAGCAGCTGCCCGACCCGCCGGCCTTCGCCCGCCGCCTTGCCGGCCTGCTGGAACGCGGGCTGCCGGACGCCGCCTGAGCGTTGATGCCCGGTCTTTACCGGCATCCGCGGTGATTACCGTGGGGCGGGGGCGATCCGCCGCAAAATCGCACCGAGGCCGAGCGCCCGGCCGAGGGCGTCGAGCCGGCGCTGCGCCGTCTCGCCGCCGAACAGGCCAACTGCCGGAACTTCGAGGACGAGGCGGTGCTGGTCGCGGCTGATCCGGGTTTCGGACAACAAGCCGACGACGCCACCAGACAAAGTCAGTGCCAGTCGCAGCGCCGAACCGAGGACGCGCGCGTCATTAGCGGCGTGCGGCCCGAAAAGCGAACCGGTGGCGGCCCGCACCGGGTGATCGGCCGCGCCGCCGTAGCGCGTGTGCAATACCGCGGCGACGAAAGCGCGCTCGACATGGGCGAACGCCGGCAGGGGCAGTCGCAAGCTGCGGCTAAAGGTGAGCTCGGCACGGTAGTCGGGATGGTCGCTCCAGCCGATGTCGGCGAGCCAACAGGCAGCCAGATGCAGCCGTCGCACCGTCGCCGTCATGGTCGGGAATAGCGGTGCCGTCCAGGCCTGCAGCCCTTCGCCGTCCGGAGCAAAGCGGCTCTCCCTGCGGGCGAGCGCGGCACAGGCGGCGAGCAGCGGGTCTTGCCGCCGCTCGGCGGCGGGCAGGAGGCTCCAGGCATAGCCTTCGCGCAACCCGAAAGCGGAAAAGACGACCCGCTGCGGCGCCACGGCGGCGATCAGCTGGCGCAGGATGAAAGCGGCGAGCGGCACCGTCTCGAGCCGCCGGTTCGGGATCGAGACGATCCGCTCCAAGGTTCTGCGGGACAACCGGCCAACAATTTCGAAAAAGGCCTCGGCCTCGCCGCGGCCGAGCCCGTATTGGTGAACAATGTGCAGCGGATAAGCCATATGCTCCATGTGCAGCCGGGCGATCGCCCGCGACGCGCCGCCGACGAGATAAAGGCTCGGCCGGGCCGTCGCTAGCGCCCAAGGTACCGAGGCCAGGCTGCGCTCGACGGCCGTGGCAACGCTCCTCGGGCTGTCGCCGAGTTCCGCCAGCCGCAGCGGCCCGAGCGGCAGCGAAACGACGCGGCCGATCCGGCGGCCGTCGCCAGCTTTGGCCGCATCCGGCCCGACTTCGGCCAACTCGATGCTGCCGCCGCCGAGATCGCCGACGAGACCCTCCGCTTCCGGGATCCCGGCGAGGACACCGGCCGCCGCGAGATGTGCTTCTTCCGAGCCGTCGAGGATCTTGACCGGAACATCGCAGTCGCGCGCGACCTCGTCGGCAAAGTCTTGACCGTCGCTGGCGTCGCGGACCGCGGCCGTGGCCAGCACCGCCAGATGCTCGACGCCGAGGGCCCGGGCCAGTGCCGTGAAGCGCCGCAAATTGACCAGAGCCGGAGCCAGCGCGGCGCGGTCGAGCCGGCCGGTCGTGGCAATGCCGCGCGCCAGTCCGCACATGACCTTCTCGTTGATCAGCGGAAACAGGGCAGCGCCGACCCGTTCGAAGACGACGAGGCGCAACGAATTCGAGCCGAGATCGATGACGCCGATGCGGCGAGGCGTATCGCCGGCGCCGCTCGTTTCGACCGGGTTCAGCGGACGACGAGCCTCGGATGGCCGCGCCGCACCGCCCTGCCGCGCCCGGACAGGCTGGGATTGGTCATGAAATAGGTGTGCGCGGAAAACGACTCCTCGTCCGCCGGCATACGGGCATAAGTCCCGTCCGGCAAAAGTTTCCAGCTCTGCACATTGTCGCGCAAATTCGCCACCATGATCTCGTCCAATACCTGGCGATGCACGGTCTCGTTCTCGATCGGCACCAGCGCTTCGACCCGCCAGTCGAAATTGCGCGGCATCCAGTCGGCCGAGCTGATGAATACTTTGGCCCGGTCGGAGGGCAGCTTCCGGCCGTTGCCGAAACAGACGATGCGGCCGTGCTCTAGAAAGCGCCCGACGATGCTCTTGACCCGAATGTTCTCGGAGAGCCCGGCGGCGCCGGGTCGCAGGCAGCAGATGCCGCGCACGACAAGGTCGATGACGACCCCGGCCTGCGAGGCGCGGTAGAGCAGATCGATCATCGCCGGGTCGACGAGGGCGTTCATTTTGGCCCAGATCTGTGCCGGCTTTCCCTGCTGCGCGTGGGCGATCTCGGCCTCGATCAACGCGCAAAGCCGGGTCCGCAAATCGATTGGCGCGACCGCTATCTTCTCCAGACTGGCCGGGATCGCATAGCCGGTCATGTAGTTGAACAGATGCGCGGCATCGCGGCACAAGGCCGGGTCGCAGGTGAAAAACGACAGGTCGGTGTAAACCTTCGCGGTGTACGGATGATAATTTCCCGTCCCGAAATGGACGTAGGAGCGTAGTTCGCCGGCTTCGCGGCGCACCACGAGCGAGACCTTGGCGTGCGTCTTCAATTGTAGAAAGCCATAGACCACCTGCACCCCGGCGCGCTCCAGGTCGCGGGCCCAGCGGATGTTTGCCTCCTCGTCGAACCGCGCCTTCAACTCGATCAGCGCGGTGACCGATTTGCCGGCCTCGGCGGCCTCGGCGAGCGCCCGGACGATCGGGCTGTCCTCGCTCGTGCGGTAAAGCGTCTGCTTGATCGCGACGACGGCCGGGTCGCGCGCCGCTTGACGCAGAAACTGGACGACGACGTCGAAGCTCTCATAGGGATGGTGAACGATGATGTCCTTTGCCTGGATCGCCGCGAAGCAGTCGCCGCCGAAATCGCGAATGCGCTCGGGAAACCGCGCATTATACGGGTTGAAGACGAGGTCGGGCCGGTCGTCGACGATCAGCTCCTCGGTGTCGCTGAGGCCGAGGATGCCCTCGGTGGCAAAGACGTCGCCCGCCGCCGCATCGAGCTTCTCCATCAGAAAGCGGCGCAACTCCACCGGCATCGACGCATCAACCGCGAGATCGATCGCATGGCCGTGCCGGCGCCGCTTGAGCGCCGTCTCGTAGAGCCGGACAAGGTCCTCCGCTTCTTCCTCGATCTCGACCTCGCTGTCGCGCAGCAGCCGAAACACGCCTTGGGCGACAACCGCAAAACCGGGAAATAAACGATCCAGCAACAGGCCGATCAACTGTTCGATCGGCAGAAACCGGATTCGACTGCCCGGCAGGCGAACAAACCGACGCGCGGAGGCCGGGATCAAGGTCAGCGCATTAACGCGGGCGCCGTCGCTGAGCCGCTCGAGTTCGAGCGCCAGGCCAAAGCCCCGATTGGCGACAAACGGAAAGGGATGAGCGGGATCGATCGCCAGCGGCGTCAGCACCGGGAAGATCTCGGCCATGAACCATTTTTCGAGCCAGACGAGATCGTCGGGTTCGAGTTCGGCAGGCTCAACGACGGCCACGCCGGCCTCGGCGAGCTGGCGGCGCAGCGCGATCCAGGTCACCTGCTGATCGGCCATCAGCCGGCCGGCCCGCCGGCGGATGGCATCGAGCTGCTGGGCCGGCGTCAGTCCGTCCTCGCTCGTCGTCTTGATCCCGGCCAGCAGCTGGCCTCTGAGCCCGGCAACCCGCACCATGTAGAATTCGTCGAGATTGTTTGCCGAGATCGACAGGAAGCGCAGCCGCTCGAGCAGCGGGTGGCGGCGGTTCTCGGCTTCGGCGAGCACCCGTTCGTTGAAGGCGAGCCAAGAAAGCTCGCGATTGATGAACCGCTGCTCCAAGCCGGCCTCGACCGGGTGCGGCTCGGTCGCCGGGGCGCTGGTGGCCACTTTCGTCCCTCCGATCTGCCGGACGGCGGTGCTCGTCGGCGATCCTAGCGGGCGGCGCGAGCGCTGTCATGCCGCCGCCGGCGATGGCGCCCGGGTCAGCGCGGGCCCGCGAGAATGGCCGAATTCGCGATCGCCGTCATGACCTTCTGCTGTCCAATCCGTTTTCACTGGAGGTTCGTTCGGCCCCGCCGGAGCCCCACACGGAGGCTGATGCCGAGGCTGCCCGGGCGACCATGCCGGTTGAAGCCGCATGGCGTGTCGGGGCGCGCCGGCACCGATGCCGGCGTCGCGCTCCTTTCCTGCCCGCGATTTGCTATTGACGCAACGGGATAATTGCTGTTATAAGAATGAAGGCATCACGGTCGGGCCGACATGGCGACTTAGAGGGGCCGCATGCTACCGCGAGGGCAGCGATTCGAGAAGCGCCGGTCCGGCAGGCCCATGACGATCGGCTCACCAACAGGAGCGACAATTTCTACTGCAGAGTCTCTGCTGATGCAGCAAACGGAAAACATTGATGCAATGTCTGATTGAGAGATCGGCGCATGACGGCGCCGCGCCGGCGGTAACCGCTATTGCCTTCCTCAATCCGCCGGCCGGGCCGCGCGCAGCCGCGCCGCGAGCGGGTCGATGACGGCGAGCGCCCGGCGCAATTCTTCGTCGCTCGGCGCGGGCGGCGGGTTCTCCGACGGATAGCGGAAGTCGAAGGCCCAGCGGCTCCAGTCGGCGGCGGCCGCCACCAGATCGGCGATGTCGGGAAAGCTCGGCTGCGCCAGCGCCCCGAGTTGCGAGAGCGAGTGCGTCTTGCGGGACCTGTTGCCGGCAAGCACCAGAAAGCCCTTCAACAGCTTTTCGACCGCCTGCTGGCAATGGAACGCGGCCGATCCCGGCTCGGGCGGGACCATTGCCATGCAGCTGACCGCGACCCGGCGGTCGGCTTCGGCTTTGGCCAGCCAGCGCTCGACGGCTTCCCAGCGCGCGCTGGGATCGGCGGCCTTCATCGGCGGCGGTCCTTGCGGCGAGCCATAGACGACGATGCCGTCGGTATCGGCCTCGGCCGCGAGCGTGCCGACAATAGTGCGGTAGCGGTCGAAGGTCGCGGCGCGCATCGGAATGACGTCGGCCGCGCGGGGGTACGACTTCGCGGCATCGTGCATCGCCTTCAGCGACAGTTTCTCGGGCGGCGTGTCATCGTCGAGGATCACGAGCAGGTCGATGTCGCTGTCGCGGGTGGCCTCGCCGCGCGCCCGCGAGCCGAACAGGATCACCCGCTGCGGCTTGAAGTATCTGACGACCGGGTCGAGCAGCCTGCGCGGTACGAGCGGTGCTGCCATCGCAACCCTCACACGCGCTCGGGGGCGAAGCCGAGGACGGTGGCGCCGCCGCGGACCGCCGGCAGCAGCCCCGGCGCCGGCGCCAGGAAATGCTCGGCGTAAAACCGCGCGGTGCGGACCTTGTCGCCGAGAAAGCCGGCGGCATCGCCGGTTTTGGCGGCGCGCAGCCGCGCCGCCCGCGCCTGGCAACCCAAGAGCCAGCCGGCGCAGACCGTGCCGAGCAGGGTCAGATACGGGACCGAGCCCGCCGCCGCCGTCGCGGCGTCGGCGGTGACGAGAAACGCGGTCGCGGCCTCGAGTGCCGCGACCCCGTCGCCGAGGGCCCTGCCGATCGCGGCAAGATCGACGGCAGCCGCCTCGACCAATGCCGCGGCGTCGAGCCGGATCTCGGCGGCGAGCGCCGCCGCCGCGCCGCCGCCGTCGGCGGCGAGCTTGCGCAGGACGAGATCGTTCGCCTGAATGCCGTTCGTCCCCTCGTAGATCGGGGCGATGCGGGCGTCGCGCAGATGCTGGGCGGCGCCGGTCTCCTCGATGTAGCCCATGCCGCCATGCACCTGCAGCCCGGTCGAGGCGACGGCAACGGCGAGATCGGTGCACCATGCCTTGACCACCGGGATCAGCAGATCGGCGCGACGCCCGGCCGGTTCGCGCCGGGCCGCATCGGCATCGTGGTGAGCGCGGTCGACGAGCCCTGCCGCGTAATAGGCAAGCGCCCGCATCGCCTCGGTCGCGGCCCGCATCCACAACAGCATCCGCCGGACATCGGGGTGATGGACGATCGGCAGCGCCGCGGCATCGGGTGGCGCACCGAGCGGCCGGCCCTGCACCCGCTCGCGGGCAAAGTCGCGGGCCTGCTGCAGGGCGCGCTCGGCGATCGCGACACCTTGCAATCCGATATGCAGCCGGGCGTGGTTCATCATCGTGAACATGTATTCGAGCCCGCGGTTCTCCTCGCCGATACGCCAGCCGACGGCATCTTCGTAGGACAGCACGCAAGTCGGCGAGGCGTGGATGCCGAGCTTGTGCTCGAGGCTCAGCACCCGGATCTCGTTCTTCGGCCCGGGCGCGCCGTCATCGCCGGGGAGGAACTTCGGCACCAGGAACTGAAGATCTTCTGCCCGGCGATCCGGTAGTGGTCGCCCCAGGCGGGATCACGGCGCGGCTCGGCCCGGCAGCGCAGCGCCCCGAGATCCGACCCGGCCTGCGGCTCGGTCAGGTTCATCGTCCCGGTCCATTCGCCGGCGATCAGCCGGCCGAGATAGCGCCGCTGCTGCTCGGCCGAGCCGCGCGCCTGCAGCAATTCGATGGCGGCGGCGGTGAGCAGCGGGCAGAGGGCAAAGCTCATGCAGGCGGAGTTCCACATCTCGGAAACCGCCATCGCGAGCGCCACCGGCATGCCCTGACCGCCATGTTCGGGATCGCCGGCGAGCCCGTTCCAGCCGCCCGCGGCATACCGGGCATAGGCCTCGCGAAACCCCGGCGGGGTGCGCACGACGCCGTTTTCCAAGACGCTGCCCACCCGGTCGGCCGGCTGGTTGAGCGGTGCCAGGACGGTTTCGGCGAGCCGCGCCGCCTCGCCGAGGATCGTCTCGACGAGTTCGGGTGCCGCCGCCTCGAACCCGGGCAGTGCTGCGAGTTCGGCGTTCCCGGCCGACTCCTCGAGGGCAAAGCGCATGTCGGCAAGGGGTGCCAAGTAGGACATCGAGGCGGCTCCGAAGATCACGGACCCGAGCATAGTCGAGGAAGGGCGCGGTCGGAAATCGCCAGCGGGCACGGCGCGCCAGGCTTGGCCCGGGCCGCGCCAGCGCCTACAACGGCGGCGAGCCCGCCGCGACCGAGGAACCCGCCGATGCCCGACAGCTTGACGACGAATTCGCCGATCATCGCCGCCTATCGCGCCGCGACCCCCGGCTCGGCGGCGGCCTCGGCCAAGGCAGCCTGCCTGTTTCCGAGCGGGATCACCCACGACAGCCGGTATCTCGAGCCCTATGGCCTCTATATCGACCGGGCCAAGGGTCCGCGGAAATGGGACGTCGACGGCAACCTTTACGTCGACTATTTCGGCGGTCACGGCGCGCTGCTGCTCGGCCACTCTCATCCGCAGGTGGTTCAGGCGGTGCACGAGCAGATCGAGCGCGGCACCCATTTCGGCGCCTCGCACGAGCGCGAGATCGCCTGGGCCGAGTGGATCCTGCGTCTCGTGCCGAGCGCCGAGCGGGTGCGCTTCACCTCCTCCGGCACCGAGGCGACGTTGATGGCGCTGCGGCTGGCCCGCGCCTTCACCGGCAAGTCCAAGATCATCCGCTTCAAGCACCATTTTCATGGCTGGCACGACCACATGACGTCGGGCTTCGCCAGCCATTTCGACGGCACAGCGACGACCGGGGTATTGCCCGGCGTTGCCGACAACGTCCTCTTGGCCGAGCAGAATGATGCAGCGGGCCTCGCCGAGCTTCTCGGACGGCACGACGACATCGCCGCTGCGATTATCGAGCCGACCGGGGCGCATGGCGCCCGGCTGCCGATCAGGCCCGAATTTTTGCCAGCCTTGCGCGAGCAAACCCGGGACCGCGGCGTTCTCCTGATTTTCGACGAGGTCGTCACCGGCTTTCGCGTGGCACCCGGCGGCGCCCAGGCGGAATATGGCATATGCCCGGATCTGACGACCCTGGCCAAGATCATGGCGGGCGGCCTGCCCGGTGGTGCCGTCGCCGGCCGCAAGGACATCCTCGACCTGTTGGACTTCGAGGTCGCGCGCGCCGCCGGCCGGGAGAAGATCGCCCATCAAGGCACCTACAACGCCAACCCCTTATCGGCCGCCGCCGGCATCGCGACATTGCAGATCGTCGCCGCCGGCGACGCCTGCGTCCGCGCCAACCGCTTTGGCGAAACCTTGCGGCGCCGAGCCAACGAGGTCTTCGAAGAGGAAAAAGTCCCGTGGGCGGCCTACGGCACGTTTTCGATGTTTCACATTTTCACCAATCCCGAGCGGGTTGCGATCGCCCCGACGCGCTTCGACCCGCATCAGCAGCCGGCGGCGAGCCTCGCCGGGAAGCGCCAAACCGCCCTTGTCGACAAGCTGCGCCTGGCGATGATGGTGAACGGGGTCGATCTCAGCGGCAGTCCGGGGGGCATGGTCTCCGCGACCCACGCGACGCCCGAGCTCGACGATACGATCCGGGCATTGCGCCTGAGCCTGCGCATGCTGCGGCAGGAGGGCGAGATCTGATCCGCATCCGCTGAGTTTCCGGGGCGCCCCGGCCTCCGGCTGATCCTCGCCACCGGCGGGCGGGGCGGCACATGGCAGATGCGGCGGCGGGCGGCGGGCTCGGATCGGCGTCGTGGCGGGGCGCCGGGCTCCTCGCCGCCGTCGCCGCCCGGTTCGAGGCCGAGGGCGAGCGCCGCCTCTTGTGGCTGCCGGTGTTCTTCGGCGTCGGCATCGCGGTCTATTTTTCGCTGTCGGTCGAGCCGCCGCTGTGGCCCGGTGCGGTCGCTGCGGTCGCCGCCGGCGCGCTCGCTTGGGCGCTGCGCCGGCACCGCTGGGGCAGCGAGGCTGCTCTCGCCATCGTCCTCGTCGCCGCCGGTTTTACCCTCGCCGGCGAGACGACCCGAGACCGCCGGACGGCGATGCTCGAACGCCGCCTCGGACCGGTCGATATCACCGGACGGGTCGTCGACGTCGACATTCTGGGCAAAGGCTGGCGACTGGTCGTCGCCCCCAATTCATTGCCCGGCCTCGACCCGCGGCGCCCGCTGCCGCATCTGCGGCTGCACATTCCGCCCGCGAGCGACGCGCTATTCCCGGGCGACCGGGTGGCGCTGAAGGCGGTGCTCTATCCAGTGCCGGGCCCGATCCCGCCGGGCAGCCGGGACATGCAGCGCGATCTTTATTTCGCCGGGATCGGCGCGGTCGGCTACAGCTATGGCGGCGGGCGCCGGATCGCCGCGCCGGAGGGTTCGGCGGCGGGCGGCTGGCGCGAGCGGCTGCGATCCTTGCGCAGCGACATGACGGACCGGATCACCGCGGTGCTCCCCGGCTCGACCGGCGGCGTCGCCGCGGCGCTGATCACGGGGAAGCGCGGCGCGGTCGCGGAAGAGGTCAAAGAAGCCTTTCGCAATTCCGGCCTGTCGCATCTGCTGGCCATCGCCGGTCTGCATCTCGGCCTCGTCGCCGCCTTCGTCTTCTTCGCCGTGCGCAGCGGTCTGGCGCTGATCCCGCCGGTGGCACTGCGCTATCCGATCAAGAAGATCGCGGCGGCGGCCGCCCTCGCCGTTCTGACCGGCTATTTGCTGATCTCCGGCGCCGCGATCCCGACGCAACGCGCCTTTGTCATGAACGGCCTCGTCTTTGTCGCGATCCTCGTCGACCGGCTGCGGATCTCGATGCGGATCTGCGCCATCGCCGCGGCGGCGGTGCTGGCGATCGACCCGGTGAGCCTCGTCGGCGTCAGCTTTCAGATGTCGTTTGGCGCGGTCGTCGCGCTGATCGCCGTGTACGAGACCTTTGGCGCGCGGCTCGCGAGGTTGCTGCACCGCCGGTCGCTGTCGGGGCAGATCCTCGGCTATTGCGGCGCCGTCGTCGTGACGACGCTCGTCGCGACGATCGGAACCCTGCCGTTCTCGGTCTACCATTTTCACCGGCTGGCGCTTTATTCGCCGCTCGCCAATGTCGTGGCGGTGCCGGTGAGCGCCTTATGGACCTTGCCCTGGGGTGTCGCCGCCTGCCTGTTGATGCCGTTCGGGCTCGAGCGTTTCGCCCTCGCACCGATGGGTTCGGGGATCGATCTGACGATTTGGGTCGCCGAGGCGGTGTCGGGCTTGCCGGGCGATCTCTGGGCGATGCCGCGCCTGCCGACGGCCGGGCTCGTGCTCGTGGCAATGGGCGGATTGTGGCTGGGTCTCTGGCGCGGCGGCTGGCGGCGATGGGGTGCGCTCGCCGTCGCCGCCGGGCTTGGCACCATGGCCCTGACCCGGCCGCCCGATGTCGTGATCGCCGATATCGGCCGCTTTGTCGCGCTGCGCGCCGCCGACGGGCATTATATCGCCATCTCCGGACACGGCGGGGACATCGCCGGATCCTTTCTCGCCGAAGATACCGGCGAAGCGCTGTCGCCGTGGTCGTCGCCGGCGGCGGCAAATGCCGGGCTCGAGTGTAAGGGCGACTTGTGCCGCTACGGCGCGCGCGGCCGGCGGGTCGCGATCGTCACCGGCGGCGCCGCGCTGCCGCTCGACTGCGACGCGTTCGACGCGATCGTGGCCCAGGTCCCGGCTGGGTTTCGCTGCCGTGCCGTGATCCCGGTCATCGACCGGATCGAACTCGTGGCGGCTCGGTGCCGTCGCCTTATGGCTCGACCCCTCGGGCGTCGCCGTCGAGAGCGCCAACGCGGGCCGCGGCGATCGCCCCTGGGTGCCGCATCCGCGCCGCCATCAGATTTGGGGCCGGTTTTCTATGGCGGCTGATTGAGCTCGAGACCGGGGGTGGCGGCGCGAATTGGCCCTACGGATCGATGGCGAGCGAGTCGAAGCGCTGGTGGCCGCGGGGCCCGGCGAGGAGGACCGTTCTCGCCTATATGAAACCTAGCCTTTCATCATATGGGGGATTTGTCCGCTGCCGGTGCAAGCCTGGCTTACATAAGCCCGCAAACGGTTTCGCGGCGTTCCAGAGCGTCAGCGGTGTGCGGGTAATCCAGCTTGCGGGCTTTGATCTCGGCGATGTTTTCGTCAAAAGCCATGCCGCGGTCGACGATCACGGATGATCTGCGCTCGCGAGGGGACGGGCCGCTTCACGAGGAGGTGGCGTCTTTGCGGCGCCGCTGCTCGGCGTCATCGACGGCGGCAACACTCATGAACTGCCGGCTGGCAGCCGGGGGTTGTGCGGAGGCGCCGGGGCCGGAGCAGCCCGCTGCTCGACCTCGACCGACCAGACGAGCTATCCGAGCGGGCGCTGTGCGCCGATTCCGGCCGTTCGCAGGGCCATAGCTGGACCGCTGGCGTCCGACCCACCGCGGACCTTCATCACCGCCCAGCGGATAGTGGGATTAGCTCGACTTCGCCCATTCGACGGGTCCGTAGGTGTAAGCCGTTGTTTGTTTTGGAGTCCACACCGGCGAAGGCCGGTGCCCATCGCTGGCATGGATCCCGGCCTGCGCCGGGATGGACACGGAGAACAACGAGTTCACGCTTGCGAAAGGTCGGCGGTACGGCCAATCGGCTAAGTCGGATTAGCTCAAGCAGACATTCGCACCGGACTTCTGCGCACGATAATCTCGAGCTCACGCCAGGTGGTCGAGCAGCGCCTTGGCCTCCTTGAGGTCGAGCGTGTCGAAGCCCTTCGTGAACCAGCCATAGACCGGCGCCAGCAGATCGCGCGCCTCGGCGGGCTTGCCTTGGTCGCGCATGAGCCGGGCGAGGCTGGTGGCGGCGCGCAATTCCCACGGGTCGCAAGGGAGCAGGGGTTTGCGCATGACTGCGCCGTGGGTTCGATGTTCGAAATCTGGCACGACGCCTGGGTGACAGGGCAGTGCGCAGACGATCGCATAGCAGCTTTCAGGAGCGCTCTGGCCGAGTGGCGAAGGATGGGGGTCCGCGTGGGCCTTTGTATGTTGCATGTTCTATTTGCCGAATGCCTTGAAAAACGAGGGAATACCGATGAAGCGCTGATGGCGCTCAAGGCCGCGGTCGTGCACTGCGAGCGCACGAGCGACGCTGTATGGGAGCCGGAAGTCCACCGGCTGATGGGCGATTTGCTCCTGCGACGGACCCCGAGCGCTCCGGATCGGGCGGAAGTTTCGTATCGGCGCGCGATCGAGCGCGCCCGTTCGCAAGACGCGAAGTCGAGAAACAATGGCACGCCGTCGGTGCGGGCGAGGATCTGCTCGAGGATCTCGGCCGGCAACGCCTTGCCGCCGGCAGACCGCGCGACCAGGGTCATGCCCTCGCGGCGGCCGAGGCGGGCGAGCGCCAGCATCGTGACGTGGGCCTCGGCGGGCCAGGGCGGGGTGAACTGCGGCCGCGCGGTGATGAGGAGCAGCAATGGCAGCGTTGATGCCCGCGCCACGGTCAGGATCAACAGCTCGAGCGAGGTCGGGTCGATCCAGTGCGCGTCCTCGAACAGCATCAGCACCGGCTGCCGCGCCGCCAGCCGCGCCATCTGCGCCAGCAGCGCCTCGAGCGTCTTCTCCTTGCGCCGCTGCGGCGTGAGGTCCGGAAGACGGTATTTGTCGCCGGTCGGTATCGACATCCGCTCGGCGATGAACCCGATCTCCTCGGCGCCGGCGTTGGACCGGGCGAGCAGCGCTTCGAGCCTGGCCAGCCGCGCTTCCGGCGTGTCCTCGCGGCTGAAGCCCGCGGCGTGCTCGAGCTGGGTAATAAACGGATGGAGCGCGCTCGCCTGATGGTGCGGCGAGCAGAAATAGCGCAGCCTCGTATGCGGCTCGCCCGCGACCTCCTTCAGCATCGCCTGCGCCAGCCGCGATTTGCCGATGCCGGGCTCGCCGATCAGTACCACCACCCGGCCCTCGCCGGCCTTGGCCTGTTGCCAGCGGCGCTGCAATAGCGCCAGCTCCTCGTCGCGGCCGACGAGCGCGTTCAGGTCGCGCCCGTGCAATGCCTCGAACCGGCTCTCGGCGGCGCTCCCGCGCAGCACCCGCGCGGCCATCACCGGTGCGCCCAGGCCCTTGAGCTCGACGGCACCGAGATCCTCGTACTCGAACAGCCCGCCGGTCAGCCGTCGCGTGCTCGGCGCGATCACCACCGTCCCCGGCTCGGCCAGCGCCTGCAGCCGCGCCGCGAGGTTCGGCGTCTCGCCAACGACCCCACGTTCCTGCGCTTCGCCCGAGCCAACGAGATCGCCCACGACAACGAGGCCCGTAGCAATGCCGACCCGCACCTGCAGTGGCGCCGCGACGGTGTCGACCCCCGGAACGCCCGCCCCCGTGTCGAGCACGGGGCAAGCTCTTGCGGGCGCCCACGGACTCGTATGGGGATTTTGCTGTCAAGTAGTTTCGACATGGCGGTTGGCTGGTGTTGGTTAAGGACCTTCAGGTCAGTCGCGGCCGTAGCCACGGGGCGGGTCGATCGCCTGCAACTCCTCGATGTCGAGCTCGGCGATTGCTTGCAGCTTCTCCGCCAGCCTGGATGCTTCGAGATTGGCGGGAAGGTTGTCCAGCCAGGCGCGGTAATTGTCCTGCAGCTCGATCAGCGTGGCGACTGCTGCCGCCCAGCGCCTTGGCCGTGGCGCGAGGCGCGGTGCCGGTGACGCCGTCTGGCTCTGTTGGCTCTGCTGGCGCCGTCTAGCGCGGCATCGCGCTTGACGCTCAGCTGGGGTCATCGGGGCGCTGCCGGTCCGATGTCTGGGCATCTTCGATCTCCTATTGGCAATCGTGACTGTCACGTTTCCCGGACGGTTGCTCCGTCGCAATCTGGGCCCGAGCTGCGGTCTGGGCACAGGAAACCGGGGCGAGGAGTTCATTGGCGTCACCTGTCACGAGCCTGGGCGGCTCCCCTGTGCTCAGGCCGATGGCCTGCAAACTCGTATCCGGCGGAACCTGCGGTTCCGTACCACGATGCCTCAATCGCGAGGCCGACGGGGAGCCTGGGAGGGCGGGACCACTCTAAATGGCGGCATCTTGCAGCCATAGTCCGTGACGGCATCCCGCCCACCCAGGTCGGTTCCAGGCGTCGGCGCCAAGCGCCTTGCTCCGCCCGGTGTCTTTGTGTCTCGCCGCGTGCCCTGATCTTGCGCTCAGGCGGCGGCGGTGCGGGCGTCGGCTGGTAGTTCGCCGGTCTCGACATAGCGCCAGAGCGCGACCAGCAGCTTTCGGGCAAGCGCCACGATCATCACTTTGCGGATGCGCCCCTTGGCACCGCTGGTTCGCTGGACGAACCAACGGCTGAGCGGGCTTTGCGGTTGGAAGCGAAGCCAGCGCCAAGCCAGTTGCATCAGGATGTGGCGCACCCGTGCATTGCCGTTTTTGCCGATGCCCTGCTCGCGCTCCATGCCGCCGCTCTGGAACGGCGTGCCGGTCAAACCGACAAAGCTCGCCAGCGCCCGGCGATCACGGAACGAACGGCAGCCTAGCATCTCGCGGACCAGAACGGTCGCGGTCTCGACACCGAGGCCGACGATCTGGGTCAGCAGCTGGATCATTCGCTCGGCGCGGTCCGGCTCGGCGATCTTCACGACCGCGTCGCGCTCGGCCTCGATCTCGCGCAGTTGGTCCGAGACCAGGCGGTGGCGCACCATCAAGCGTCTCAGCTCCGCCATCGTCTTGGGCGGCAACGGCGAGCCGGCAAAGGTCTGCAATGCCTCCAGCCGCTCGAACGCCTTCTTGAGGCGCGGCTTGAAGCCGACGATACCATGCAGACAGAGCAGAACTCTCCACGCGGCTCTCGAGTTGCAGCCGCTCGCGGACCAGCCGCTCCCGTTCGCGTCCCGGCCGGCGCAGTTCCTCCTCCGCCTCACTCGCGATGCGCACCATCGAACACACCCGCGGCTCGCCGCGCAGCCACGCCAGCAGCGTGCGCAACAGCATGTCCAGGTCGATCCGATCCGTCTTCGCCCGCCGGCTCCGCCGCGGCACCGGAATGCTCGCCGGATGCATGACCTGCACCTCGATCCCCTGCGCCAGCAGGTAACGGGCAATCCAGAAACCGTCTCGGCCCGCCTCGTAGCTCAGCACCACGCGCTGCACCGCCCGACCCGCGGCCTCCGCCTCCGCCTTCCACAACCCGATCGTCCGCAACAAGCCGGCCAGATCGCGCGGCGCGAGCCGCCGCCGCGGCCGACGGGCGACCCCGGGAACCACCGCCCCGGCCTCCCACGACTTGCCGCTCAATTCCAGCGCCACGACCAAAGTGCTATTATGGTCAAAGGCGGCCGTGGTGTTGCTCGGTTCGATTTGCTTTGGCATCGGATCAATCCTGTCTGGTCTTGGACAACCGACAAGATACTCAATGCCGCGGCCGTCCTCCCCATAGCATCTAAATCCGTGGGCTGAAGGCCCACGTCCGGGGGCGGCCACAGCCTCGACCAGCGCGAGCCCGGCGCGCACCGCGCGCTCGGCATCATGCTCGTCGGCCCGCGGATAGCCGAAATAGGCGAGCACCCCGTCGCCCATGTACTTGGCGACAAACCCGCCGCTCCGTTCGATGACCGCGGCAACGCAACGGTGATAGGCGCCGATCACCGCGCGCAGATCCTCCGGGTCGAGCCGCGCCGAGAGCGCCGTCGAACCGACCAGGTCGCAGAACATCACCGTCAGCTGCCGGCGCTCGGCGCCGACCCCCACCCTTCCCTCCCCCGCGGGCGGGGGAGGGTAGGGAGGGGGCTGCCGCCGACGGGCGCGGCGCCCTCGCGCAGCGCGGCGATAGCGTCGAGCAGCCGGCGGCGATGCCCGACCAAGGTGACACCGAGATCCTTCAAATCCTCGGCCGTCAGGCTCGAGAGCACTTTTTCGTCGATCTCGTTATCGCGGAACGCCTGGTCGTAACGCTCAAGACCAAGGCCGCGCAGCCATACCGCTACATCCATGCGGTGATCCTCGGCTCCGAGGAGCGGCAACCCCTCATGGACGACGATAGCAGTAAATCACCGCTTTTACGCTACGGGCATCGCAGGCCAGGAAATCGGGAACGGCAGGAATCCACCCGATAAAGTCATTCGCGGTCCGGCAGACCATCGATCGCCCTTCGATCCCAACCGAATGGCTCAAGCCGACCCGGAACCGCCATTCGTGTCTACGCGAGCCGATGGTCGGATCGACTAGGGAGCGGACCTTCGCGCCGGATTTTTTCAGGCCGTGGCGGGTTTGAGCTCGTTGCGGCACGCTCGCTCCCTGCCAAATGTAAGGATCCGCTAAATCCGATCGCTACCTGCTCAGACCAATCGGCGAGGTGAAGGACTTCAGGCCACTGAGGATTCCAGGGCGGCGCTGACGCGACTCCGCAAGCGCCGACAGGAACAGCTCGGCCCAGCGATCGACATCGTTTGTTATCAGGTGGCCGAACATCCGGGCATGTCTCTGCTTCCGCTCCTCAAGGGGCATTTCAATTGCGGTCCGGATCGCCTCTGTCACGGCCTCGACGTCGTGCGGGTTGACGATCAGAGCGCCGTCGAGCTCAGCTGCGGCGCCCGCAAACCGGGAAAGCACGAGGACGCCGGGACCCTCCGGATCCTGAGCGGCGACGTACTCCTTGGCAACAAGGTTCATACCGTCGCGTAGCGGCGTCACCAGGCCGATATGGGCCGATCGGAAAAGTCCCGCCAACGAGGCCCGCGAATAAGAGCGGTTCACATAACGGATCGGCGTCCAGTCCGCCTCTTCGCCGTGGCGCCCGTTGATCTGACCGACGATCGTACTCACCGTGCGCGCTATGTCGGCGTATTCCGGCACCTCGGCACGGCTTTTCGGGGTGATCTGAAGAAACGTCACCCGGCCCAGCCATTTGGAGCGCTGACCGCCGCGGCGCTCGCCCTTTCCGGTGCGGCACTGTTCCGATGATGGCCGTAAAAGCGTGGCGATCCAGCCTTGCCGTCAACCGAGCTTGGTGTCGTCGCGCAAACGGAAATGCCGGTCCACGGCGCATGGGTCCGGCCTAGCTTCCCCGAGCCTCCCCTGCTCGCCGATCACTCTTGACCGCGTTCCGCCTGTCTCTCGCGCATGACCGCTCGCGACAGACGCGTCACCGTCTCCACCGTGTTCGCGATTGCGGCTTTCTGCGACGCCAACCCTTCCTCCAATGCTGCGATCCGCGCGTCCCGCGCCGCTAGCAGCGCATGATCGGCCGCGATTTGCTCGTGGTTCGCTGCGATCTTGGCGTCGCGGTCTTGCAATTCCTCGTAGAGGCCTTTAATCGCCGCGAGCGCAACACCCAGTTCGTTGCCGGTATTAATATGCGTGTTGTCTTTGCCGAGACGGAAGGCCGCCAGAAAATCCTGCGCCGTCGGCCCCATCCAGCGCACGCTCGGATCTGCCTGCTTCTTCATGCGAAAATTCAACACTGGCATGTCCGCGAGCCGGTGCAGTATGTCCTTCATGTCGACCGACTCGAAATCCTCCTTAAGATTACGGTCGCTCGAACAGCTCCAGTTGCTACCGCCACTAAAACTACAATCGCCGGCGCCGACCGAACCACCCGAAAATACGCCGAAAAGCCCGTGACTGAAGACCCATAGACCCCTGTTCCTCCTGTTCCCTTCGATAAGTCATACCCGGCGACCGCTGTTCCGTTGGTTCCGTTAACTGTAGCGTATAGGCCATAACCACTCCCAGCGGTCGCGGCTAGGACCGCGCTGCCGAGATTTTGAGGGTTGCTGATCTCGAAGATCGCAGCGTCGCCGTAGTTGCTCGGCTCCATCGTGGTGCTGCCGGGGAGTTCAAGGCAAAGATAGCGGATTGACCCTCTATCGCGTTCACGCTGGTGATCGCGAAAAAGCCTGCGACGCCACCGCAAGCACCAGGCCCGTTGAGGAGTCCTGGAAGACAATCAGTGAAGTCCGTCACGCCGGTATCGACGACCGATAGCGCATAGCTGTTGATGCCGCTGGTCATAATTGAGACGCCGGGTGATTTGTTCTGGACATTGGTGATCTGGAAAATGCCAGCGCTGCCGTAATTGCCTTCCGTTGTTTGGCTACCGCCGGTGTTCTCGGCGAAAACCCCGGTGTTGTTGGCGTTGCCTTCCGGCGCCGCAGACACGAACGACCCGCCGATGCCGCCCGGAGCATCGGCTCGCCCTCGAATGGCGCGTCCGCCGGCCCCGCTGCTAACGCCTTCGATGGCGACGGGCACGGGCGTACCGGTACCACTCGCGGTGATGGTCAGCCCGGGGCCGGTGTCCGAGTAGTCGCAGCTTCCGGCCGTGGTCCCGGTCGGCAGAGTGCAGGCGGCGAAGGTCGATGAGGTCCCCAACCCGACGATAATGCCGCTAAGCGCGGCGCAAGTGAGAGCGCGGCCAGCACACCGCGTATAGAAAAATGACACGGCGCCTCCTCCTTCATTTTGATGGCTCCGCCATGATGCCGTAGCCACCGAGCCGCAACAAAATGGGCCACTTTCGCAAACCTTCAAGAGTCGACCGACATTCCCGGATTTCGGGGCCGGCAGGCGCCATCGTCTGGTTTTTGGGCGTCCATCCTCGGGCTCCTTAGCCTGGCGCTTGGATTTTGCGGAGCACGCGGGACACGCCCGCGCGCGTGAGGAAGGGTGCGAGCGTCCGCACCAGTCGGCTACTGCCCTCCCCGGCGCCGAAGGGCCGTCCCATCTCGCCGGGGTCGGGGCTCCGCCAGGCGCCGGCAGTCTCGGCAGAAACGATCAATCGGGCCCGTGCCGCCGTGTGCGATGGCAGGCGGGGCCTGACCGAGACCGAAAAAGCTCCTGTGGTACCTCGCGTTCGGGCGACGGGGGCGGAGAGGCGATAGCAGCGATCTTGGCTTTCAACTCGCCGACGCTGTCGACTCGACCCGGCGCTCAATCGCCCGATCGGCTTGGAGCCCCTTTCGGGGCAGAGATTTGTCCGATGCCAGCAAAGAAGGTTCCGGTGACGGGCGGGGGGGGCCCGCTACACAGCGCGCGCGGGTTTCGGCGCAAACCGCATTGCCATCTCGGCTGCGGAATGACCCGTACCGTTAAGGGTTTTCGGACGCCTGCCGGGAAAGGGGCGTGATGAAGGACTCGGAGGCAGGCGTCCGAAAAGCCTCGAGGGAGGAAACCGCGGAGGGAGTTTGTTGCGGCGGTGGTGTCGGTCTATGGGGATTTAACGCGAGGCTCCGGGCCGCTGTGTGGTCTTCGGACGAGAACGCCGGGTGAGTGAGTGGCGCGAGGGTGATTTTTGGTCGGTCTGGGTGCCGTGGGAAGGGTGGTGTGGCGCTGAGGATTTGCGTTTTTGCGATCGAAAGCGGTGCTGAGGGTTGCCGTCGGCGGAGCGTGGACGTCGCCGGCGAGGTATCGGCGTCGGACAGGCGCAGCGATGGGGGACGGCGACAGCGTGTTGGTCATGAGCTGTCGAGCCCGATCGATGGGATAGGCCACAGCGGCTGGCAGCCGGGTTCGAAGGTTTCGATGATGATCATACGCCCGCCGCAGCAGGGACAAGCGTTCCACTCGCTGCCTTCGTGGGGATTTTCGGTGCCGTCGCTGTCCCCGCTTGACGGCGGCGGGTCGGGTACGCCGAGCAGTCGGCGGGCCAATGCGATATTGCCGGCCCGGTTGGCATTGGCGAAGAGGCCGTAATGACGGATGCGGTGGAACCCGTCGGGCAGGACGTGGATCAGGAAGCGGCGGATGAACTCGTCGGCGTCGAGCGTCATGAGCTTGTAGCGGGCGTCGCGCTTGTCCCGGTAATCCTTCCATTTGAAAGTTACGCGCTCGCCGTCGAAGGCGACGAGCCGGCTGTTGGCGATAGCGATCCGATGCGTGTAGCGGGACAGGTAGGCGAGGACAGCGTCGGGTCCGCCAAAAGGTCGCTTGGTATAGACCCTCCATTCGACCTTGCGCAGTGCGGCGAGGAAGGTTTGGAAGGCTGCCGGGTTGGCGAGGGCGGCCTGGTCGGCGAAGAACTCCAGCCGCCCGGCTTGGTACGCGGCGGTCAGGCTTTCCAGGAACAGGCGACGGAAGAGGCGTGAGAGCACCCGGACGGAGAGAAAGAAGCTGGGCCGGCAGGTGATCCAGCGCTGGCGGTCGGGCGAAAAGCCGCCGCCGGGAACGATGATATGGGCGTGCGGATGGTGGGTGAGCGCCGATCCCCAGGTGTGGAGTACAGCGGTGAGCCCGATGCGGGCGCCGAGGTGCTTGGGGTCGTGGGCCTTCAGCCCACGGGCTTGTCCCGTGGGGGCGATGGTGATCAGGGTCTCGGCGGCGGTTTTCAGCAACAGGTCGTAGACGACCGCCTGGTTCTGATAGGCGATGTCGGCGATCGGCCGCGGCAGGGTGAAGACGACATGGAAATAGAGCCTGCCCCGGCGAAGGCCGGGGGCACGGGCAGCAGCTCGGCCTGGCGGTCGGCCAGCCACTCCTTGGCCGCCACGGCTTGGCACTTCGGGCAGTGCCGGTTACGGCAGGAGTTGTAGGAGATGCGCAGGTGCGCGCAGTCCTCGCAGCATTCGACATGGCCGCCCAACGCCGCCGTTCGGCAGCGCTCGATCGCCGACATGACCTTCAGTTGGGCGAGGCTCACATGGCCGGCATGGGACGCACGCCAAGCCGGCCCGCGGTGGCGGAAAATATCCGCCACCTCGACCATCGGTCGCGACAACGGCCGCGCGTCAGCCGGGCATCTTCAGCAGGAAGTCGAGCGGGCTTGTCACCTGGCCGAGCGCGCTGATCGCGACGCGGGTGTAGAGCGCCGTCGTGTCCAGCCTATGGCCTGCAGGCCATAGGTTGGACTATCTCCCGCACCGGACTATGTCCCGTTCAACCAGGAGAGGAGCATCGCACGGTTTGTTGATGCTTCAAGCACGGGACATAGCTCCTTGTCGGGCGCTGCTCGCCCACGAGGAAAACGCCATGCAGCGAACCTATGAAGGCGCCAGAGCGCTCGTCAATCGTGCTGCCGGCCCGCTGGCGAGGCATATTGATCCCTTTATCACGTCGTTGATCGAACAGCAGTACCAGCCGAGTGTCATTTACATCAAGGCTCGGCACGGGTTGGCCTTCGACCGCTGGCTTACAAAGCGCCGGATCGTGTTGGCTGATCTTTGTGAAGCACAGATTGTCCAGTATCAGAACCGCACTCGACGTCGACACCAACGCATTCGTGCCGAGACGCGGCGCATCGAGTGGAAGGCGTTGACGCAACTGCTACAGTTCTTGCGGGTCAGGGGTATTTGTCCCGAAACCGACGTTGCGACGACTACAGCTGAGGATCTAGCAGCTCAGTTCGGACAACATCTTCAAGATTAGCAAGGACTCGCAGCCGCAACGATCGAGCGCTACCGCGGCGTCGCCCAGCAGTTTCTCCACCATTGTTTCGAGCGCGGCGCGGTGGATCTACGCTTGCTACGCGCCGGCGATGCAATTGCGTTCATAAAGAGTGAGGGGCGCCGCCTAAGGCCGCCGGCGCTCAAGTGCGTCGTGAACGCCCTGCGCTCGTTTCTGCGCTACGCGCAGTTCCGAGGCGAAGCGCCAGCCGTGCTCGCCGCCGCGGTGCCGACCGTGTCGGCGTGGAGCACGACGCCTGCCTTGCCCAAGGCGGTATCGCCGGAGCATGCGCAGCGCGCTATCGACAGCTGCGATCTCGATACCGGTGTCGGATTACGCGATCGCGCCGTGCTGCTGCTTCTGGCACGTCTGGGCCTTCGCGCTCACGAGATCATCGGGCTGGAACTCAGCGATCTCGACTGGCGTCGAGGCCATCTACGTGTGCGGGGTAAGGGAGGTCGTGAACAGCTCTTGCCGCTGCCTACCGAGGTAGGCGCAGCCATCGCCGCCTATCTGCAGCACGGACGTCCCGCAACTCACGATCGGCATGTGTTCTTGCGATCTCAGGCTCCGATCCG
The DNA here is from genome assembly GCA_963772295.1 of uncultured Alphaproteobacteria bacterium. Taxonomy (GTDB): domain Bacteria; phylum Pseudomonadota; class Alphaproteobacteria; order ATCC43930; family CGMCC-115725; genus AP-15. The sequence continues at coordinate 690,250 of CAVYWO010000009.1, read as the reverse complement.
GGGTCTGACGGCAGGCTCAGACGCGATTGGGACGATCGTGCGCCGCGCGCTCGGGCGAGCCGGGGTCGATGCACCGCACCGCGGCTCCCACCAGTTCCGGCACGCTTTGGCAGTTCGCATGCTGCGGCATGGGGCTTCGTTGAAGGAGATCGGGGAAGTCCTTCGGCATCAAAGTCCGCAGACTACCTCGATCTATGCTCGGGTTGATATCGACGCATTGCAATCGCTCGCCCTGCCGTGGCCGGGAGGTGGGCGATGAACACCATGCGCGATGCTCTGCAGGAGTATCTCACCCTACGCCGAAGTCTCGGTTTCAAACTGCAGGACGCGGCGCGCGTGCTCGCACGGTTTGTCGCGTTCATGGAAGATCGCCAAGGACTGCATATCACGACAAAGCTTGCTCTCGAATGGGTACAGCAGGCCCAGACGGTCCTGCCGGCCGAGCGCGCGCGGCGACTGGGCTTCATACGTGGATTTGCTCGCCATCGCAGCGCGACCGATCCGCTTACCGAGGTGCCGCCGAGAGAGCTCTGTCCGTACCGATCGACCCGCGCCCGGCCCTATCTCTACAGCGAGGAGGAAGTGAAAGATTTACTGGCAGCCGCGCTGTGCCTGCCAACGGCATGGCCGTCGACACCGTTGCGGCCCTGGGTCTTTCATTGCCTACTTGGTTTGCTCAGCGTTACAGGCCTGCGTATAAGCGAAGCGCTCGATCTGAAGCTTGAAGATGTCGATCTAACTCAGGGCCTGCTCACCATTCGGTCAGCCAAGTTCGGACGTTCCCGGCTCGTACCCCTGCATCCCACCACACGCACGGTACTCGACGATTATCTGCAGCGGCGGCAACAGTTCCTTGGTCTACGACGTTCGGATTTCGTGTTCATTTCCAACCGTGGAACCCGACTCGATGGTGGGCGCGTTCGGCGAGCCTTCTACACGCTTTCGCGGCAATCGGGCCTGCGGGCGCTCGGGAGTCGCAACGGCCCCCGGCTGCACGATTTCCGACACCGCTTTGCCGTTCAGGCACTCACCCGCTGGTACGAGTTGGGTGAGGATCCAGCACGGCGACTGCCAGTCCTCTCGACCTATCTCGGGCACGTCTATGTCGCCGGTACTTATTGGTATCTGAGTAACTCCCCGGAACTGATGGTACAGGCGATGAGGCGGCTCGATCGGCGATGGGGAGAGCCGTGATGATGAGCACACCGACTTTCCCCTTGATGCTGGAGCGTTTCTTCACGCAGCGCTTGATGCAGCAGCGGCAGGCCAGCGCTCATACGATTGCGTCGTACCGCGACACGTTTCGGCTGCTGTTGAAGTTTATGCAGAAGCGTCTTCGCAAGGCGCCCTGCGCACTCTCGCTCGAAGACGTCGACGCGCCCGTCGTGATCGATTTCCTCGACGAGCTCGAGAAGGTTCGCAAGGTCGTGCCGAGAACCCGCAACCTGCGCCTGACCGCCATCCATTCGTTCTTCCGCTACGTGGCGTTCGAAGCCCCTGCGCACGCAGCGCAGATCCAGCGCGTCCTAGCCATCCCGCCCAACCAATTCGCCCGGAAATTGGTGCCGTTCCTGAACCGCGCCGAAGTCGATGCGCTGCTCGCGACACCCGATCAGCGGACCTGGTCAGGACGGCGCGATCATGCGCTCATCCTGCTCGCCGTGCAGACCGGACTACGGTTGTCGGAGCTGACGGGTCTTCGCCGCCACGATCTGCACCTGGAAACCGGTGCCCACGTGCGCGTGATGGGTAAGGGACGCAAAGAACGATGCACACCGCTAAGCAAAAACACGCGCTCCGTACTCGTGGCCTGGCTGAGAGAACCGCCTCGCCGACCGGATCAGGCAGTGTTCCCAAACGCACGCGGCGGTCAGTTGAGTGCGCACGGCGTGCATTATTTGTTAGCCAAGCATGTCGCGGTAGCCGCTCGGACTTGCCCATCGCTGGGCAACAAGCGCGTGAGTCCCCACGTGCTTCGCCACGCGGCCGCAATGGACTTGTTGCAGCAGGGTGTCGACCTGTCGGTCATTGCGCTCTGGCTTGGCCACGAGTTGATCGAGACGACCCAGATCTACTTGGACGCCGACCTTGAGTTGAAGCAACGAGTCCTCGATGCCGTCTCACCTCCAAACGGCAAGCCTGGACGCTATCGACCCGACGACAAGCTTCTCGCATTTCTCAATAGCCTCTGACAATACGGACTATGTCCCGCTCGGGTACCATTCGCGTCGAACTCGTGCGGTGCGAGGGCCAGGCGGGACATAGCCGGTGCGGGAGATAGTCGAGCTTTGTATGTCCAAGGAGAAGCTGAACCGCCCTCAGGTTGCCAGTCTTCTTGTAAATCTGAGCTGTTTCGTCCGTCGCATCGAGCGGGTGCCATAGGCTGCACTGTCGAGACCAGCGCCTGCCACCCATCCATGGACGATGCGAGCATACTCTCGCGTCGAGACGTGCGGGCGCGATCGATGTGCTTACCGGAGCGTTTGCCCGGAAGCAGCGATTCGCATTGGTCCGGTGGTCGACGGATCGATCGCCCGACCTGGATTTTTCGAATTAGCGCTTTTTTTCGGCTTTGACCGCGCCGCCTGAACGCTCAAGAAACACGAGATGTTGATAGTAGAACTGCATGACCGTGAAAATAAAGGCCGTGCTGACACCGAACAGTAGCATGCCGTCGACCGCCTCCAGCGCGCCCATCATACGCCAGTGCGGTTGCAACATAAGGCCCGATGCGCCTCGTGTGGCCATTGAGTTGACGGAGTAGAGGATCGCGGCTTTAGACGAGTTGAGAGCGCCAAGCCACACATACGCTGCCGCCCAGAACACTGCCTCTATCCCATGTAACACAGCAAGCAGTAGTCCCATCGCAGTGATCGCGCCAATCACGATCGCGATCACGAGCACCAGCGGCAAGCCAAGGCCCTGGCTCTCCAACCGAATCCGAATGGTGTGCAGCACGGAGACCATGAACGTCACGCCCGCCGCGTGGATTGCTATGGTCAGCGCGATAAGCGATAGACCCCAAGTCCAGTTATCCAACGGATCTATACCTTCAATTAATGCACCGGCAGAGCTTGCGCGACCGAATATTTCTAGCGAAATCTGCCGCGGAGCTTTTCACAGTCGTTCGACAAGGCTGAACCCCTATAAGGCGGCGCCCGAGGCGATGAAGGCGCTGGTGGCGCTCGAGAAATACGTGCAGGAGAGCGGGCTCGACCATTCGCTGATCGGTTTCATCATCGTATGCCTTTTGGTTCTTTACTCCATTGCGCCGCCATCGGAGTGGTCGACTTTGCCGTGCAGCGAGGGGGCAATCACCGAGGAATTGCTCCTCGCGGCCGACGTCACTCTCCTTCATCCTGCCGAACGGGCGACCTTCGGTCGAAATGATGCTCTCACTATTCCGGACTGGTTGTCCAGGAACACCACATTCTCCGCGATGGGCTCGCGGCCGATGTGCAGCTTATTGGCGGGGAAGTCTGGGTCGGGATAGCCGACTGCAAGACCGCAGAGGATCGACAGTTCCGCCGGGATAGCCAGCTGCGCGCGGACGATTTCGGGATACCCTGCAATCGCGACCTCGACACAACTGCCTAGCAGCCTGTCGGACTTAAGCGTTGGACGCAACATTCTTACGCTGAGATGGCGAACTACGTAAGAATATTCCGCATGAGGAGTTTGATGAGAAACTATATATCAAAAAATTCGAATTTTTGGCTAAGTCCGACAGGCTGCTAGGCCCCGTTCGGTCAAGGCCAACAGCAACGTCTGCAAGAACATCCCCACGCTGAGGGCGTCCGCCGGGCCGAGGCCAGCGGCGCGCGGAAGAACTCCCAGTTGCGCAGGACTGCGGCCGCGTGGCTCGCCGTGTCCTCGCGAGCGCGTCCCATCGCCCCGTAGACTTGGGCGCCAAGCTCGCGGCGGTAGTGCTGGAACCCCTCCGGCAGAGGCGGAATATTGGGCGGTCGACGCTGGGTCTCGTCGAGCAGGGCGGCGACAAGGCGGTCCCGGGGCGCCCCGGACGCGAACACCATATGCCACGGCTGAATGTTGGAGTTCGACGGTGCATACTGAGTTGCCGTGGGTCTCCCCGTTTCAATTCGCCTCGACGACGACGTGCGCGACGAGCTCGAGGCGCAGGCGAAGTCGCGCGGCATCGGTCTCGCGACCTTGCTGCGCGATCTTGCCACAGCGGCCGCGCGCGAGGCGCGGCGAACCCGCATCCGCGAGGCCAGCGCGGCGATCGGCGCCCGCGTCGCGACCTCGGCGGAAGGGCGGGCCTTCTACGAGGATTGGGGCACGTCGCACGACGATGCCGACTGAGAACGCGCCGCTCGTATTGCACGCCGGGCAGATCGTGGTCGCCGACTGGCGCGGCGATGCGATGTCGAAGGAACCGAACAAGTTGCGCCCGGCGGTAGTGGTGGAAGAGGACGGGCTTTTCGCACCGGCTTATTAAGGCGGACCCGCGCGCCACACCGTCGCGCATATAACCCGGGAGCAGCTTGCCGCGATCCGCCGCCAGATCGCCCTCGCCGGCGGGATAGACCGCTGGGGTCGCTCGACGAGCCGACGACGCAGCTTGGTCGTTCAGCACCGATCGGCTTGCCGGCTGCCGCGCGACAGAAGGGCCATGGCGGCGGCGCCGCCGAGACAGGCAAGCCCCCCGGTGGCGAAGCTCAGGGTCCAGGCGGCGGGCCGCCCGGCGCCGCCGAATTGATCGAGGGCGACGCCGAAGACCAGGGTGCCGAGAAATCCGGCGGCGAGCCCGATAAAGGAATAGAGCGCCGTCGTCGCGCCCCGATGCCGTGGCGCGGCGACGCCGATGAGGCCGGCGGTGAGATTGGCGAAGTTGCCCTGCACGATGAAGCCGGCGGCGAGCGACAGCCACAAGACGGTGTTGTAGGGCAGCATCGCGGCGAGGCCGAACACGCCGCCGATCAGCGCCGACAGCAGGAAGACTGCAAGGGCGGTATTGCGCAGTCCGAAACGGAGCGAGAGTTCGTTGCCGAGGAGGCCGGCGGGAACGCCGAGCAGATTGATCAGCGCACCTGCGCCCAGCATGCTCCAGCCCGAGGTCGCGGCGAGACGCTGATCGGCCGCGCAGAAGGCGAGAAAGACGACGATCCACTGGCGCAGTCCGGCCGAACCCGCGATCGCCGCGGCATAGCCGAAGATCAGCATCAGGACATCGCGATTGGCCAGCACCGGCCGGAAGTCGAACAAGGCCGGCGGCGGTCCGGTCGTCGAGCGGTCGCCCGATGGCAGCGCCACCCAGGCGAGGACCGCGCCGCCTGCGCACAGTGCCGCAGCCAGCAGGAAGGCGCCGCGCCAGCCCCATGGCATTCCGGCGGCGCCGACCAGAAACGACAGCGCCACGCCGATCGTGAACGAGGTAGTGTAGATCGCCGAAACCCGCGCCCGCCGTTTGCCGGCGAGGCCGCCCGTCAAGGCCCGCAGCCCCGGCATGTAGATGCCGGCGAGCGCCACGCCCGAGAGGGCGCGGAACCCGAGCACCGGCAGCAGGGCGTCGCTCAGCGCCAGGCCGACGCACGACAGCACGTTGAGCGCGCTCGACGCGAGAAAAATCCGGCGCGCCGGCAGGCGGTCGGTCAGCCCGACGAGCGGCAACACCGCCAGCATGTAGCCGGCGGACGAGATCCCGGCGAGCCAGCCGCCTTCGGTGTTGGTCAAGGACCAGTCTGCGATCAGCCGCGGCAGCAGCGCCGGTACGATCGAGTAGCCGGCCAGGCTCAGAATCTCGGCCCCGCAGATCGCCGCGACGACCGCCGCCGTGGGGCCGGCCCGGCAGGCGAGATCGCGGTTTTGGTCGGGCATCGACCGGAATTCGGCGGTCTGGAACGGGCGCGGGTCAAGCCCTTTGGCGTGGCGTGACGGCGACCGATCCTTGCAACGCCGTTCGCTCTCGGCGAAGATACGGCGTGTTGTCGCTGACCCTCACGCGGCGGGCACTGCTTGCGTGCGCTGCCGGCAACAGATCGTCAGCGCATGATGCAGCGCTCGGAGGCCTATGCCTCGGCACCCGATGCGGCGGGGCACGACGTCGTGCCGCTCGAAGGTGCCCCGGGCGGGTTTCGTTTGCACCCTTGCGGCGCCGGCGCGCGATCTCGTCGGTCGGGGTGGTGATTATAGCTCGTTGCTGAATGTGCAGGAAATCTGCAGCAAAATCTCCTCGAATGGTTGAACTGATGCGTCCGGTCTCCCCCGGATCTATCCGGGCGCCCCAGCCTTCTGAAAAAGTCCACGCCAGCGCGTTCGCAACCGCCATGATCCGGAAAGGTGGCATGGGAATGAGGTGATTTTAGGGTCATCAATATCGCAATACAGCCAGGGTAAAAGTTGCGCCCCTCGCGGTCGATCTCGACGATCTGGTTTCCTGGAGCTGAACCCCGGTGCGCTCGGCCCGATAGCGCGGCGGCAACCGGCGCCGCGGGGATTCCGTCCGGCCCAACACCTCCGCCCCCGGCTGCCGCTGCGGCGTTCGCAGATCTTGCGGCAGCAGCGGCATTGACAAATTCTCCCTCTCCGCCCCGAGGGGCGGAGAGGGTTGGCCCCCGGAACGGCCCGTCAGAGCTTGCCCCGGCGAAGGCCGGGGGCCGGCCGTCCGGGGGTCGGCCCCCGGAATGACGATCTTTATGCAAAGCTCGACGATCAGTGAATACCGTAGCAACCGGGCGGAGAGGGTGATTTTCTCTCGGATCGGCGGCATGGCGGACGGCGACATCGCAGAGGAGCTGATCGAGCGCTGGGCGCTCGGCTATCTCGGACGATACGCAAGCTCGGCCGAGAATTTGCGCCGGGTTCTGTTGCGCCGCTTGCGGCGCCGGTTGCCGGCCGGTTGCGATGCGTTGCGGCCAGCGGCGGCCGCGGTCGAGGCGGTGGTGGCCCGCTATCAAGAGGTGGGGCTGCTTGACGACGCCGCCTATGCCGAGAGCCAAGCGCGCTCCTGGCATTGCCGCGGCGCGCCGTCGCGGCAAATTCGCCTCCGGCTCCTCGCCAAGGGGGTGGACGAGGCGGTCGCCGCCGATGCGGTGACCAAGCTCCGCGCCGAGGTCGCCGACCTCGACCTCGGGGCGGCCTGCGCCTTTGCCCGGCGCCGGCGGCTCGGGCCCTGGCGGCGCGGCGCCGCCGAGCCGGCGCGCGAGCTTGCCGTCTTCGCCCGCGCCGGCTTCGCCCGCGGCGTCGCGCAAAGGGTGCTGGCCTGCGCCGACGCCGCGGCGGCCGAAGAATTGGCGCGAAGCGGCGGCGACTGATCCCCGCTCAGGCGCGCAGGCGCTCGGGCGAAGCACCCTGCCGAGGTTCGACCCCGGCGGCGGACGATGCGCCTTCGAGCAGGATCGGGGTCGGGTCGCGGGTCGCGATGCCCTGCGCGTCGAACGCGATCTTCAAGAGCCGGTTGAAGGCGCGCCCGACCGTCCATTGCTGCATCGGCGCGGTGCGGATCCGCAGCAGCAGGGTGACCCAGAACTCGTCGAGGCTGTCGACCCCCTGATAGTCGAACGGGTCGAGGATCAGCGGCCGCAGCGCCGGGTCCTCCGTCAGCTTGTCGCAGACCTCGCGCAGGATCGCGACGACGCGGTCGATGTCCTCGCGGTAGGAGATCGTGATCCGGGCGACGACATAGGCGAAATCCCTGGTCATATTCTTGACCGTGGTAACCGCGCTGAACGGCAAGAGATGCACGGCGCCGGCGGCATCGCGCAAGCGCAGGGTGCGGATCGTCATCGCCTCGACCACGCCCGAATGGCCATTGCCGACATCGACCACATCGCCGACCGCAATCTGGTCCTCGACCAGCATGAAGAGGCCGGTAATGACGTCCTTGACCAGGCTTTGGCTGCCAAAGCCGATCGCCACCCCGACGATGCCGGCGCCGGCGAGGAGCGGCGCGATGTCGATGCCGAGATGCGACAGGATGGTGAGGCCGACCAGCAGGGTGAACAGGCACAGTGCCGCGGTGCGCAAAAACGGCAACAGCGTCGGCAGGCGGCTGCGCGCGGCCGCCGTCCCGGCGCCGAGCCCGCTCAGATAGTGCTCGATCGCCGCGTCGAGGATTTGCCAGGCGGCAAACGCGACGGCCAGGATCAGCCCGATCGACAGCAATCGCCCTGCGATCTGGCGGCCGGGGCCGCTCTCCAGCCAGGCAAAGGCGGCGACATCCCAGGCCGACAGCACGAGGAGCCCGGCACAGCCATAGACCGCGGCGGCGGTCAACCGCGACGCGCCCGGCAGATAGCGGCTGGCCCGGCGCTCCAGTGCCGGAAACTTCGCCGCGATTTCGGGTGAAAGGGCGAAGCCGCCTCGGCCCAGGCCGGCGATCGAACGCCCGAGAAGGCGGGCGGCGACGATGATGACGAGGCTCGCCAGGCTGGCGCGCAGCACATAGACGAACCCTCCCTCGATATGCAGCGCGTAGATCAGGTAGAGGGCGACGATGTAGAAGATCGCCAAGAGATGCCAGACCTCGCCAAAGCTGCGGCGCAGCCGGTCCCAGCCGGAACCGGCGGCGGCCGCGCCGACCAGCCGGCGGGTGACGGCGGCGCGGTTTTGCAGCACGAAGATGATCGCCAGGAGCGCCAGCACCAGCCCGGCCGCCTGCAGCAGCAGCGCGTAGAGCGCGCCGGGGACGCCGAGCCACCAGCCCGCTTCGGGGATCGCGTAGCCGAAGATCCCGGCGAGGACGAAGCGCCGCAGCCAGAGATAGAGGTGACGGCGGGTTTCGCCGTCGGCCGGCAGGAACACCGCACCGGCATCGCCTGGAACCAGCACCGCCCGCGCCAGGCAAAGGGCGAGGCGCGCCTCGACCGTCGCCTCGACCAGCACCGAGAGCGTGATCCTGGCCGCGGTCAGACCATCGGGCATCAGCGACACCGCGCCATAGGCGAGGGCGGCGAAGGCGGCGATCGGCAGCGCGTCGAGGGCGAGGCCCAGGAGTGCGAAGAGCGCGCGAACCAGGCGGCTGTCGCCGCGCCGGGCCGGCAATCGCGGCGCCGCCCGCGCCAGGACCCGGCGCAAGATCGCTTCGCCGGCGATCGCCGGCGCGAAGACGAGGGCGAATGCGACGGCGGCGTTGATCCAGCGTTGCCGCTCGGCCGGATCTTCGATCTGCTGACCGGCCCAGCGGTAAAGCTGCGGCGCATCGAGGACGAGCGCGGCGCCGGCCAGAACTTCATTGGCCGCAGCATCGATCCGCCGCCAAAATCGATTGAATACGGCCGCCGTTCTCGCCGCCGGCGCCGCTTTCCTCGGCGCCTGCAAACCCGCACCTCGCGCGGCGGCGCTCAGCGCCCGCAACTCGGCCACGAGCCGCGCCCGCGCCGCCGGATCCTGCAGCTCGGCCGCCAGCCGGTCGAGTTCATCCGGCGAGAGCGGTGCCGGCCGCAGCTCGGCGACCGGCGACGCCGCGGGGCGGCGCTCGGCGGCGCCGGTCGATAGCGGCAGCGGCAGCGCGAGGCCAAGCAGCAGGAGCAGCAACCCTCGCCACCCGCACCATGATCTTTGTCGCTGGCGTTGCATCACCCTGGTCAACATCTCAATCCACTGCGCGCTCCCGCATCAGCCGCGCCACGCCCAAGGCATCGGCGTCACCGCGCGCTTCGAGGGCGGCGACAATCCGCGGCCGATCGCCCGCCGGGCGGTTCTGGCTGAGCTTGTATTTGCCCTCCAGCCGGTCGACCGCGATGTCGAGGCCGACGATACCGTTCAGCATCCGTTGCAGATAGGGCTCCGGCAGGTCCTGCATCCGCCACGGCGCCGGATTGCCGGCCTCGTGCCGATCGGTCAGCCGGCGCAGCAGCGCGCGCAGCCAATCCTTGTCCTCGACCAGGCGGACCCGGCCATAAGCATGGACGTCGGCGTAGTTCCAGGTCGGCACCGCCGGCCCGGCCTGGTACCAGCGGGGCGAGATGTAGGCATGCGGCCCGGCGAAGATCGTCAACACCTCGGCGCCGTCGGCGAGGTCGGCGAGCTGCGGGTTCGGGCGCGCGAGGTGGCCGAGCAGGTGCATTGCCGGACCCTGCTGCTCGACCATGACCGGGATGTGGCTGGCGATCAGCCCGCTGCCGCCGTGGCTGACGAGCAGCGCGAAATCGTGCCGCTCGAGATGCGCCGCCAGCACCTCGGACCGGGTCTCGGTAAAATGCGGGGGCAGATAGACCAATGAGATCTCCCGGTTCAGCTGTAGGGTGCGTGCCGGCAGCAACGGCAGCCCGGCGCCGCGGCGTCACAGAATGCCGCCGCAGCCGCGATCGATCCATCCGGATCGCGCGCGGACGACGCCAACGGATCGTGGGTCAGCAAACATCCGAGAACCACGCCCTAGCCGAGCCCTAGCCGAGCGGGTGCAGGATCTCCAGATCCGGCAGGGAAGGGGGCAGGCGATGGCGAAAACCTACACCGTGCATGCCCGTTGGGACGAGGAGTTGCGGACCTGGTGGACGGACGGCGAAGACATCCCCGGCCTCACCTGCCAAGGCGACACCTTCGACGAGCTCGCCGATGCGGTGCTCGAGATTGGCCCGGAGCTGCTGCTGCAAATCGGGTTGAGCCGCCGGGCGAGACAGTGGTGATCACCGTGGTTGCCGAGCGGCAAGGCACCGCGTGTATCGCCGCCTGACGGCGTTGTTGCGAGCCGCGTGGCGGATCCGGTGCCGATCAACATCAAGAACCGGCAGTTGGCGAATGCGATCCTGAAGCAGGCGGGGCTGCCAAAGGCCTTCTGAGAGCCCTCCCGAAAATGACACACGATGGATCAACAACTTACTCGTCGCCCCCGCGGAAGCGGGGGTCAGGAAATTGGCAGAAGTCGGCCAAGTAAGGCTGCATCGCTGCCGCGCGTGCTTCGAGACGCCGCCGGAGCCTGTCCTCGGGCCGCGCAAAGCGCGGACCCGGGGGGCGGCCCCTCAGCATGAGGTATCTCGTTGATGGAATTAAGGAAGTGCCTCATCCTGAGGCGCCTCGCGCAGCGAGGCCTCGAAGGACGCAGGGCGTTGATCCAGCCCTCCTGCGATTTGATTACACCCTCGAAAGCGAGGGTCCAGTGCCTTCCCGCTGGCGCGGGAATGACGATATAAGCGTCTGAAATAATTAGATTTATTTTGGGTCAGGGTCTCGGATCATAGAAGGGCTATTTTCTCGGGGCGCGCACTGCCCGCTGTACCGCGAGCGCGGTACCGCTATGCTGGTCGCCCGATCGCCCCGGCTGCCGAAAGCTCACCGCCGATGACCACTGTCGAGGATCCCTATCGGTTCGAGTTCGTTTCGATCGACGGCGAAAAGTTGCCGCTCGCCGCCTGGCGCGGCCGGCCGGTGCTGGTCGTCAATACCGCCTCCTATTGCGGATATACCCCGCAATACCGCGATCTCGAAGCCTTGTGGAAGCGCTATCGCGACCGCGGCCTCGTCGTGCTCGGTGTGCCGTCCAATGATTTCGGCCATCAGGAGCCCGGGTCGGAGGCGGAGATCAAGGCGTTCTGCACGACCCGTTTCGAGGTCGACTTTCCGCTCGCGCAGAAATGCCGGGTGCTCGGCGCAGAGGCGCACCCGTTCTACCGCTGGGTGGCCGAGACCCTCGGCGAGGCCGGCACCCCGCGCTGGAATTTCCACAAATACCTGATCGGGCCGGAGGGCGCGCTGGCCGGGGTCTGGCCGGCGCAGGTGACGCCGAACGACCGCCGCATCACCGCCGAGATCGAAAGCCTGCTGCCCGCCCAGCCCTGACGTAATGACGTAATGGCGACACTCCCTCGCCCCGCTTGCGGGGAGAGGGGCGGGGTGAGGGGCGTTTTTTCGCGAGATCGCAGCAGTGACAAATAGCGAGGAAGTTGACCCCTCAGCCGGGCTTCGCGCTGCGCGCGGAGCCCGACCTCTCCCCGCAAGCGGGGCGAGGTGGCCATTCCTTGAGTTCGTCGAGCAGCGCCTTGGCCTCCTTCAGATCGGCGGTGTCGAAGCCCTCGGTGAACCAGCCGTAGACCGGGGCGAGAAGATCGCGCGCCTCGGCGGGCTTGCCTTGGTCGCGCCACAGCCGAGCGAGGCTGGTGGCGGCGCGCAATTCCCACGACTTCGCCTCTTGCGAATGGGCGCGCTCGATCGCCCGGCGATAGGAAAGTTCCGCCCGTTCCGGAGCGCTCGGGTTCCGCCGGAGGAGCAAATCGCCGATCAACCGATGGACTTCCGGCTCCCATATAGCGTCGCCGGTGCGCTCGAAGTGCACGACCGCGGCCTCGATGCCGTCAGGGCTTCATCGGTATTCCCTTGTTTTTCGAGGCATCCCGCAAATAGAACGTGATAGAAACCCAGGCCCAAGCGGATTCCGATCCTTTGCAGCTCGGCCAGAGCGCTCCGGAAAGCTTCTATGCGATCGTCTGCGCACTGCCCCGTCACCCAAGCGTCGTGCCAGATTTCGAGCATCGAACCCAGCGCGCAGTCATACGCAAACCCCTGCTCCCCTGCGACCGCCTGAAACGCTTTGGTCCGCGCGGCCATCAGTTCGGGTTCCTTCCGCAGGATTCTGAGCCAAGCCTCGCAATACAAAGCCCAGGAGAGGCTGAACGGATGAGCCACCGTCTGGTCCATCGAGAGGGCGGCGAGCCCCCACTCGGACGCGCGATCGGGATAGCCGAGGGGCCATAGGGCATGCGACCCAAAAGCGAGGGCCGACATGGCCGGGTCCACCATGAAAATCTTTGGCCCGCGGTGGCGCTCCGGGTCGTACAGGACCCGCACCCGAGCGGCGTGAGACGGCACACTCGTGTATCGTCCGGACGAGTAGCAAGTGACGCAGGCGGCGTATTCGGCGAGCAAACGGAACTCGTCGCTCCCGAGCTTTGCTGCGAGGTTGAAAAGCTGCCGGGATAGCTCCGACGCGGTCTCCAGATCTGGTTGAACCAGATGATAGACCCACAACCCCACAAGGCTGCGAAAGAGCTCGGGGGCATCGCCGGCGCCCGCACACAACTCCCTGGCTCGGGTGTAGGCGGCCTCCGCCTCGACAGATCCGAACCCTCGTATGGCAATAAGGGGGTTGCCGAGCGCGAGGCGGAAGTCGATCTCCCGCGAGATCCGCTCGGACGATTTCGGGAGGGAGTTGATAAGCTCGAGGCCCCTGGTCAAATGGGTGATCGCCTCGGCGTTGGCCGAGGCGGCCGTCGCCCGCTCGGCGGCGCGGCGATAATGATCGATGGCGGGAGCGGCGAGCCCGGCGGCGGCGTAGTGGTGCGCGACCAGTTCCGGCTGGGTCTCGGCCACTTCCGGGAACTCGCCTTCGAGCGCCCGGGCGATGCGGGCGTGGAGCTGCCGCCGGCGCTCGCGCAATAGGCCGGCATAGGCCGCCTCCTGCACCAGCGCATGCTTGAAGGTGTAGACCGCGTCCGGGACCTCGCCGCGGCCGAACACCAGCTCGGCGCGGACGAGCCGGTCGAGAGCCTCCGTCAGCCGGTCATCGGGCTGTTGGGCCACGGCGCTGAGCAAGCGATAGGAGAACTCGCGGCCGATCGCGGCGCCGATCTGGGCGACCTCGCGCACCGGCGCCAGGCGATCGAGCCGGGCCATCAGCGAGTCGTGCAGAGCGGTGGGGATCGCCAGCGGCGGCAGCGCGCCGTCGAGCGCGTAACGCCCGTCCTCCTCGCGCAAGAGGCCGCTTTCGATAATGGTCTTGGTCAGCTCCTCGACGAACAAAGGCACGCCGTCGGTGCGGGCGAGGATCTGCTCGAGGATCTCGGCCGGCAGCGCCTTGCCGCCGGCGGACCGCTCGACCAGGGTCATGCCCTCGCAGCGGCCGAGGCGGCCGAGCGCCAGCATCGTGACGTGGGCCTCGGCGGGCCAGGGCGGGGTGAACTCCGGCCGCGCGGTGACGAGGAGCAGCAATGGCAGCGTTGATGCCCGCGCCACGGTCAAGGTCAACAGCTCGAGCGAGGTCGGGTCGATCCAGTGCGCGTCCTCGAACAGCATCAGCACCGGCGTCTGCGCCGCCAGCCGCGCCATCTGCGCCAACAGCGCCTCGAGCGTCTTCTCCTTGCGCCGCTGCGGCGTGAGGTCCGGGAGAGGGTATTTGTCGCCGGTCGGGATCGACATCCGCTCGGCGATGAGCCCGATCTCCTCGGCGCCGGCGCTGGACAGGGCGAGCAGCGCTTCGAGCTTGGCCAGCCGCGCTTCGGGCATGTCCTCGCGGCTGAAGCCCGCGACGTGCTCGAACTGGGTAATGAAGGGATGGAGCGCGCTCGCCTGATGGTGCGGCGAGCAGAAATAGCGCAGCCTCGTGTATGGCTCGCCCGCCAACTGCTCCAGCATCGCCTGCGCCAGACGCGATTTGCCGATGCCGGGTTCGCCGATCAGCACCACCGCCCGGCCCTCGCCGGCCTTGGCCTGTTGCCAGCGGCGCTGCAATAGCGCCAGTTCTTCGTCGCGGCCGACGAGCGCGGTCAGCTCGCGCCCGCGCAATGCCTCGAAGCGGCTCTCGGCGGCGCTCTCGCGCACCACCCGCGTGGCCATCACCGGCGCGCCCAAGCCCTTGAGCGCGACGGCACCCAGATCCGCGTACTCGAACAGACCGCCGGTCAGCCGCCTTGTGCTCGGCGCGATCACCACGGTACCCGGCTCGGCCAATGCCTGCAGCCGCGCCGCGAGGTTCGGCGTCTCGCCGACCACTGCCTGCTCCTGCGACGCACCCTGGCCGATCAGATCGCCGACGACAACGAGCCCGGTGGCGATGCCGATCCGCACCTGCAGCGGCGCCGCGGCGACGGGGTCGAGCCCCGACACTTTCTCCACGAGCTTCAGTGCCGCACGCACCGCGCGCTCGGCATCGTGCTCCTCGGCCCGCGGATAGCCGAAATAGGCCAGCACCCCGTCGCCCATGTACTTGGCGACAAACCCGCCGCCGCGGCCGATCACCTTGGCAACGCAGCGGTGATAGGCGCCGATGACCGCGCGCAGATCCTCCGGGTCGAGCCGCGCCGACAGCGCCGTCGAGCCGACCAGATCGCAGAACATCACCGTCAGCTGCCGCCGCTCGGCCTCGCCGGCCCCGATGCCGGCATCTTGCCCTGGCCGCACCGGCTCGGTCGGCGCAGTCGGCGCGCCAGAGCTCGGCAGGTCAGGTCGCAACGCAGCGATCGCGGCCAGCAGCTTGCGCCGATGGCCGACAAGATTGACGCCCAGATCCTTCAGGTCGTCGGCCGTCAGCTCGCGCAGGACCTCGGCATCGATCGCGTTATCGTGGAATGCCGAGGCGTATTGTTCGAGCCCCAGCCCTCGCAGCCAATTGGTGATATCGATCGACATTGTCGGGGGGCTATCGCGCGCGGTCATTCCCGATACCAACGCGGTCGAAGGCAGTATGGAGGGCACAATGCGGACTCCAATCACCCGGTGGCAGCATAGCCGGGAACACCAATGTTACGAAAGCGATCTGACCGACGCCGAGCGTGCGATCATCGCGCCTTTGCTGCCGCCGGCGGGGAAGACTGGTCGGCCGCGGCGCTGGCCATGCGCGATAGCATCAACGCCATTCTCTATGTGCTGCGCTCGGGTTGCCTGTGGCGCATGGTACCGCAGAGCTTTGCTGCGCGCTCGACGGTTTACCGCCGGGCGTCGAACGCCGCCGACAGGCTGCTGTCGAGCAGAAACTCGCTGAGGGTCTTGTTGCTTACCGCCGCAGCGCGCTGCAACGTGCGCTTAAGCCGCTCGGCGTCATGCGAAGATCGACGCGCTCCGATCTGGGTTCCGATGTTTCCGTCATCTGCGATGCTCGCGGTTCATTCGCGATCCGGTTATATCTCGGACCCGTAGGTTGTCAGGACAAGCTCCGCCGGGTTGGGCGCCGCATCGGACGCTTGACTAGTGGTGAGTGAGCGCTTACTAGCTTAACCCGGGATGGCAACGATCCGACTGGACGGTGACGAGCGCCGCAAGGCCATCGTGCTGGCGGCGGTGCCGCTGTTCGCCCGCAAGGGCTTCGCCGGCACCACCACGCGCGAGCTCGCCGAGGCGGCCGCGATCTCCGAAGCGCTGCTGTTCCGCCATTTCCCGAGCAAGCGGCACCTCTACGGCGAGATCCTGCGATTGGGCTGCGAGGGCGATCCGGCGCTCGCTCGGCTGGCCACGCGCGAACCGTCGACGGCGACCCTCGTCCATATGATCCATTACATGGTGCGTTATTTCCTGCTCGCCGGCGACGTCGAGCGGAGCGAGCGCGACTTGCGGCTGCGTCTCGTGCTGCACAGCTTTCTCGAGGATGGGGAATACGCGCGCGAGCTGTGTCGACACGATCTTCGTCCGGGTTCATCCGCTGTTCGCGGCATCGCTCGAGGCCGCGATCGCGGCGGGTGATCTGGCTGAGGGCGCCATCGCCTCGGCCAACCGCTTCTGGTTCGGCCACCACGTCGCCGCGATGATGGCGTTCGTCGCGCTGCCGGGACGGGCGTGCATCGCCTATCCGGGAGCGGCGGCCGATCTCGTCGAGGAGGCGAGCCGGTTCATTCTGCGCGGCATCGGCTTGACCGACGCGGTGATCACGGCGGCGCTCGCCGCCGGTGCCGTCAGTCCCTTCGAGTTTGCGCCCCTCGAATAAGGGAGCCCCCGATGGATGGTGAGCAAACCCAGGTTCTGAGCATGGGCCGCGCGAACGAGCCGGCGGGTGCCGCGGGACAGGCCGCCTCGCCGCGGCCGAAGACCGTCCGCTGGTTTGTCATTATGGCACTGCTGCTCGCGGTCGTGCTCGGCGGCCTCTACAAATTCAACCAGTTCCGCAACCAGGCGATGATGGCGTTCTTCGCCCATCTCAAGCCGCCGCCGGCGCAAATCAGCGCCGCCATCGTCGAAACGACGGCGCTGCCGCGCTCTGCTCCGGGCGTCGGTTCGATCGCCGCGGTGCATCAGGTGACAGTCAATCCCGAGGTCGGCGGGCGCGTCACCAAGATCTTTTTCGAGCCGGGGCAAACGGTGCGCGCCGGCGATCCGCTGGTGCAGTTGAACGACGCGCCGGACCGGGGCGACCTCGCCAATTACGAGGCGCAAGCGCGCTTCGCCCAGGTCTCGCTGCAGCGCTCCCAGTCGCTGCACCACAACAACTTTGCCTCGGAGGAGGTTGTCGACCAGAACCAGGCGCAGTTGGACGAAGCGCGGGCCCAGATCTTGAAGACCGAGGCGATCATCGCGCAAAAGCTGATCCACGCGCCGTTTTCCGGCCGGCTTGGCATCCGCCAGATCGATCTCGGGCAGTATCTCAATCCCGGGGCGCCGATCGTGAGCTTGACCGATCTGTCGATGCTTTACGTAAACTTCACGTTGCCCTCGGATATGCGGCCGCAGATCTCGGTCGGTCAGCGCGTCAATGTCACTTCCGACGCCTATCCGGGGCGCGTCTTCACCGCGAAGATCACGACGATCGAGCCGCAGCTGAGCGCCGATACGCGGACGATCCAGGTGCAGGCGACGATGCCCAACCCCGACGGCGCGCTGCTGCCCGGGATGTTCGTCACCGCCGCGGTGGTGCTGCCGCCGCGCCCGGACACGCTGGTGCTGCCGGAAACCGCGGTCGAATACACGCTCTACGGCGACAGCGTCTATGTGATCCGCGAGACCGGCAAGGATGCCGCCGGCAAGCCGATCTTGGTGGCGGTCCGCACCCCGGTCACGACCGGCGCCCGCTGGGATGGCAAGGTGGCGATCCTCGGCGGCCTCAAAGCCGGCGCGCGGGTCGTCGCCGCGGGTCAGATCAAGGTGCAGCCCGGCGCGCGGGTGGCGATCACCGGCAGTCCGGCACCGCTGCCGCCGGCGCATCCGACCCTGAACTGAAGCTGGCCGCCGAGCGATGACGTTCACCGATCTCTTTGTCCGACGCCCGGTGCTGGCGCTCGTCGTCAGCCTCCTGATCCTGTTGATCGGGCTGCGCGCGATGCTCGACCTGCCGATCCGGCAATTTCCGAAATTGTCGAACACGACGATCACGGTCACGACACTCTATCCCGGTGCCTCGCCCGGTCTCTTGCAGAGTTTCATCGCGACCCCGCTCGAGCAGGCGATCGCGACGGCCGAGGGTGTGGATTATTTGACGTCGACGTCGGTGCAGGGGACCAGCACGATCATCGCCTACATCCGGCTCGATTTCGATCCGGGCAAGGCGCTGACCGAGGTGATGGCCAAGGTTCAGCAGGTCAAATACCTGCTGCCGCCCGGCGCCCAAGACCCGATCATCACCAAGGCCACCGGACAGACGACCGCGGTTATGTATATCGGCTTTTCCAGCGATGAATTGTCGAGCGCCGGGATCTCCGATTATTTGACCCGTGTGGTGCAGCCGCTGCTCGTCACCGTCCCCGGCGTCGCTTCGGCCGACATCCTCGGCGGCCAGACCTTCGCGATGCGGCTGTGGCTCGATCCGGTGCGGATGGCGGCGCGCGGGATCTCGGCCGACGACGTCGCCGCGGCGATCCAGGCCAACAACTTCCAATCGGCGCCGGGCCAGGCGAAAGGCTATTTCACGGTAACCAACGTCAGCGCCAATACCGGGCTCACCGACACGGGCCAGTTCGAAGGGATGGTGGTCAAATCGAAGAGCGGCGCCTTGGTCCGGCTGGCGGACATCGCCAAGGTCGATCTTTCGGCGCAGAGCTGGACCTCGAGCGTCGAGATGAACGGCCAGCACGCGGTATTCATCGGCGTTCAGGCGACGCCGTCCGGCAACCCGCTGACCCTGGTCGAGGGCATCCGCGCCCTGCTCCCCGAGATCGAGCGCAACCTGCCGCCATCGGTCAAGATGCGCGTCGCCTACGATTCGACGTTGTTCATCCGCGCCTCGATCAGCGAGGTCAAATTGTCGCTGGCCTCGGCCGTCGGCATTGTCGTCGCGGTGATCTTTTTGTTCCTCGGCAGCCTCAGGAGCGTGGTGATCCCGGTCGTCACCATCCCGCTGTCGCTGATCGGCGCCGGGAGCATCATGGCGGCGCTGGGCTTCAGCCTCAACCTCTTGACCCTGCTCGCCATGGTCCTGGCGATCGGGCTCGTCGTCGACGACGCGATCGTCGTCGTCGAGAACGTCTACCGGCACATCGAGCAGGGCCGGACCGCGGCCCAGGCGGCGCTGATCGGCGCCCGCGAGATCGCCGGTCCGGTGATCGCGATGACCTTGACCCTGGCCGCCGTCTACGCCCCGATCGGCTTTCTCGGCGGGGTCACCGGGGCGCTGTTCCGCGAGTTCGCCTTCACCCTGGCGGGTGCCGTCGTCATTTCCGGCATTGTCGCGGTCACGCTGTCGCCGATGATGTGCTCGCTGTTGCTGAGCCGGGAGATGCTGCACGGCCGCTTCGTCCGGGTGATCGACCGCGTTTTCCACGCTGTGGCCGATTGGTACGGCCGCAAGCTCCGACGCTCGCTCGATTACCGTCCGGTGACCGCATTGTTTGGCGTTGCCGTATTCGTCAGCATCGCCTTCATGTATTCGAACATCTCGGCCGAGCTCGCCCCCGAAGAGGACCAGGGCGTGCTCTTCGCGCTCACCAAGTCGCCGCAATATTCGAACCTCGACTACGCCGATTCCTACAACGCCAAGCTCGACCGGGCGTTTACCTCGTTTCCCGAGACCTATCTGCGATTTCATCGTCAACGGCCGCTTCGGGCCCAACCAGGGCATCGCCGGCATCATCCTGAAGCCATGGAACGAGCGCACCCGTTCGTCGAAGCTATTGAAGCCGCTGCTGCAGCAAAAGGTGAATGCGGTCGAAGGGCTCTCTGCCTTTGCCTTCAACCTGCCGCCGCTGCCGGCGACGATCGGCGGCTTGCCGATCCAGATGGTGATCTATTCGCCGGCCGACTACAAGTCGATCTACCTCGAAATGGAGAAGATCAAGGCGGCGGCGCGAAAGAGCGGGCTGTTCATCGTCGTCGACAGCGACCTCGCCTTCAACCAGCCGGTGATCCATGTCACGATCGACCGCTCCAAGGCGAACGAACTCGGCGTCCAGATGCAATCGATCGGCGACACCCTGGCGCTGCTGGTCGGCGAAAACTACGTCAACCGCTTCGATCTCGGCGGCCACTCCTATGAGGTGATCCCGCAGGTGGCGCGCGCCGACCGCCTGAACGCCGCGACCTTGACCCGCTATTACGTCAAGTCCGCGGCCGGGCAGATGGTGCCGCTTTCCAACCTCGTAACCCTGACCACGGCCACCGACCCGAACGCCTACACCCAGTACAACCAGATCAACTCGGCCACGTTTCAGGCGGTGCCGATGCCCGGCGTCACCACCGGCCAGGCGGTCGCTTTCCTCGAGGGTCAGGCAAAGAACCTGCCGACCGGGTTTAGCCACGACTATCTCTCGGATACCCGGCTCTTTGTCGCCGAGGGCAATCAGCTGGCGATCACCTTCGTCTTTGCGCTGATCATCATCTTTCTCGTCTTGGCGGCGCAATTCGAGAGCCTGCGCGACCCGCTGGTGATCCTGGTCAGCGTGCCGATGTCGATCTGCGGCGCGCTCCTGCCGCTGTTTTTCGGCCTGGCGACGATGAACATCTACACCCAGGTCGGGCTCGTCACCTTGATCGGACTGATCAGCAAGCACGGCATCCTGATGGTCGCCTTCGCCAACGAGCTGCAGCGCAGCGACGGGCTCGATCGCCGGCGGGCGATCGAACAGGCGGCGCGGGTGCGGCTGCGGCCGATCCTGATGACGACGGCGGCGATGGTGGTCGGGTTGGTGCCGCTCCTGACCGCGAGTGGCGCCGGGGCGGCGAGCCGGTTCTCGATCGGGGTCGTGGTCGTTGCCGGCATGTCGATCGGCACCCTGTTCACGCTCTTTGTCCTGCCCGCGGTCTATACCGTACTGGCCAAGGACCATGTGGCCGCGGCGCACTCCGTGCGGGCGAAGGAAATCGCGCAGGTCTCCTGACGGTCGTATGGCGTCCCAAAAGTCTATTCTCTCATCGGCACACCCCCACCCGCTCCCCCATCAAGGGCACCCATCAAGGGGGAGGCAAAGTGTTTTGGCCGACGCGTTGATCAACCTCCCCCTCGATGGGGGAGGTCGGCGCCCACGGGTCCGCGCGAAGCGCGGCCCGAGGACAGGCTTTGCGCCGGGAGGGGGTGCAGCGGATCAATGAGTTAAAGAATTTTTGGAACGGGACGCTCGCCGATATTTTCGGCGGCGCGAGATGGCGGGATCGGGTAAGATCCGAGCGATGGGGCCGACTGCCTCGGCATGGGAGTGGGCGGATGGGCGAGATTCTCGGACTTGGCTGCACCCACTATCCGGGGCTGTTGCAGCCCGACGCGCAATTGCCCGGGCTCTTCCACCACCTTCTGACGGCGCCCAATGTGCCGGCCTTCTACAAGGATCGAGCCAATTGGCCGGCGGAGCTCGTCGCCGAGCTCGGCAATGACGCCGGGCTGTCGGCGGCCCAGCGCTACAGCGCGCGGCTGGCCGAGGACTTCCGCGCGGTGCGCCGGGCGCTCGATGCGTTCGAGCCGGATGTCGTGCTCGTCTGGGGCGACGATCAATACGAGAATTTCCGCGAGGACCTCATTCCGGCGTTCTGCCTCCTCGGCTACGACGAGTTCGGGGTTCATCCGTGGCGGAACGGCAACGGCGGCAGGCCGAACCGGTGGGGCGAGCCCGCCGACTGGGCGTTGACGCTGCGCGGCCATCGCCAGGCCGCCAAATTCCTCGCCACCGGGCTGATCGAGCGCGGCATCGACATGGCCTATGCCTACGAGCCGCTGCACCATCCCCTGGCGCATGCCTTCACCAACACCTTCCTTTATCTCGACTGGGACCGCACAGGTTTTCCGTATCCGGTGATCCCGTTCGCGATCAACTGCTATGGCCGCAGCCTGTTGCATGCCCAGGGCGGCATCGGCGCTCTGTTCATCCCGCCGCGCGACCCAAGGGTCGCCGCCGACCCGCCCTCGCCGCAGCCCTGGCGCTGCATGGAGGTCGGCAAGGCCGTGGCCGAGACCCTCCTGGCTTCGCCATGGCGGGTGGCGGTGATCGCGTCGTCGAGCTGGTCGCATTGCTTCCTGTCGCCGAAGAACGGCTATCTGTGGCCCGACCATCAAGCCGACCGGCTCTTGTTCGAGGCGCTCGAGCGCGGCGATTACGACACCTGGCGCCGGCGCCCGCTCGAGGCCATGGAAGAGGCCGGCCAGCACGAGATGTTGAATTGGTGCGCGCTGTTGGGGGCGATGGAACGGGTGGGCCGACGGCCGGTCGTGCACGACTACGTCGAGACCCACATCTTCGCCTCGGAAAAGTGCTTCGTCTCTTATCCGGCCTGAGGGGCGCGCGCGGCGGCTGAGCAGCGCTGCGCTTGCCAAGTCGGGGTCCCGCCTTTAACACACCAGGCGGGGACCGATGTTCAAGAAACTGCCGATCCTCGAAGGGGGTACGCGGTCGGCCGCGCTGGTGTGGCGGCTGGCGCGCGATTTCATGCGGCCCCACACCCTGCCGGTCGTGCTCGCCCTTGTCTTGATGGGGGTCGCCGCCGGCAGCACGGCGTTGCGCGCCTGGCTGATGCAGCCGGTGCTCGACCGCATCTTTGTCGGGCGCGACGGATCGCTCCTGATGCCGATCGCGGGCGCGGCGCTGGTGCTCGCCTTCGCCAAGGGCATTGCCGATTACGGGGTGGCGGTGCTGATGAACCGGGCCTGCCAGCGGGTCATCGCCGATGTGCAAAAGACGCTGTTCGCGCGGGTGATAAGGGCCGATCTCGCCTATTTTCACGCCCACTCGACGGGCACGCTGATTTCGCGTTTCACCAGCGATGCGGCCCTCTTGCGCGGCGCCGCGGCCAATGTGCTGGGGGGCATCGGCAAGGATGCGCTGACGGTCGTATTCCTGATCGGCGTCATGTTCTATCAGGACTGGATCCTGGCGCTCGTCTCGTTCCTGCTCTTCCCGCCGGCGATCCGCCCGATCGTCGCGATCGGCCGGCACATGCGCCGGGTTTCGGCCAATGCCCAGGCGGAGATCGGGCAATTGACGACATTGCTCAATCAAACCTTCCAGGGCGCCCGGGTGGTCAAGGCCTATGGCATGGAGGATTACGAAGAGCGCCGTGCCGCCGGGCTGTTCGAGAGCCTCTATGCCCTGATCGACCGCGCCACCCGGACCCGGTCGCGGGCGTCGCCTGTCATGGAGAGTTTGGGCGGGGCGGCAATCGCCGTCGTCATTCTCTACGGCGGCCATCAGGTGATCGCCGGGGCGCGCACGCCGGGGGCGTTCTTCTCGTTCATCACGGCGCTGCTCTTGGCCTACCAGCCGATGAAGAGCCTCGCCAACCTGAATGCGTCGCTGCAGGAAGGGCTCGCCGCGGCGCAGCGGATCTTCCAGGTTCTCGATGTCGAGCCCTCGATCCGCGACCTGCCGGGGGCCAAGCCGCTCAGTGTCGGCGGCGGCGAAATCTGTTTTGACGAGGTCCGCTTTGGGTATGCCCCCGGAGCCGTCGCCCTCGATCGCATCTCGCTGACCGTCCCGGCCGGAGGTAGGGTGGCGCTGGTCGGCGCGTCGGGTGCCGGCAAATCGACGATCCTCAACCTCATTCCGCGGTTCTTTGAGGTCGATGCCGGATCGATCTCGATCGACGGCCAGGACATTCGCACGGTCGGTTTGGCCTCGCTGCGCGCGGCAATCGCGCTCGTCGCGCAGGAGGTCACGTTGTTCGACGATACGGTGCGGGCGAACATCGCCTATGGCCGCTTCGGCGCAACCGAGGCCGAGATCGAAAGGGCGGCGCGGGCCGCCGGCGCCGACGGCTTCATCCGCGAGTTGCCGCAGGGCTACGATACCCAAGTCGGCGAGCATGGCGTGCGCCTCTCCGGCGGCCAGCGCCAGCGCCTGGCGATCGCCCGGGCGATGCTGAAGGACGCGCCGATCTTGCTGCTCGACGAAGCCACCTCCGCGCTTGACAGCGAATCCGAGCGTCAGGTCCAGGCGGCATTGCGAGCGCTGATCCGCGGGCGCACCACACTCGTGATTGCGCACCGGCTGTCGACGGTGCAGGGCGCCGATCTGATCCTGGTCGTCGACCGCGGTCGGATCGTCGAAACCGGCCGTCACCCGGACCTGATTGCCAAGAACGGCGTCTATGCCCGCTTTTACGCGATGCAATTTGCCGATGACGGCGAGTTCGCGGCGCCGGCCGAAGCGTTGTGAGGGGATGTCCCCGGTGCTGCGGCGGCAGGACTGGTGGCGACGGCTCCTGCGCCACGCCGGGTTGCGGGGCGCGGCCTGCTGGGCGATCCACTGCTACATCCGCCTTGTTTATCTGACCAATCGTTGGCAGATCGAAGGCGGCGCCCGGCCGCGCCGCTTGTTCGCCGAGGGGCGGGTATTCATCGGCGCCTTCTGGCATGGGCGGATGATGCTGATCCCGATGGCTTGGCGGCAGATGGCGCCGATGCACATGCTGATCTCGGCGCATCGCGACGGGCAGCTGATCGCCGGTGCCATGACCTATTTCGGCATCGAGACGATCGCCGGCTCGACCCGTCGCGGCGGCTCTTCGGCGTTGCGGGCGATGCTGAAGCGGCTGGCCGACGGGAATTGCGTCGCGATCACTCCGGACGGGCCGCGCGGTCCGGCGATGAAGGCGAGCCTCGGGATCGTCAACCTCGCGCGGTTGGCGGGGGTGCCGATCCAGCCGGTCACCTATGCGACGAGCCGCCGGCGACTGCTCGATACCTGGGACCGCTACCACCTCGCCCTGCCGTTCGGGCGGGGGGTGATCTTATGGGGCGAACCGATCGAGATTGCCCCCGATCTCGACGCGGCCGGGCTTGAACACGCACGCGCTCTGGTCGAGACGCGGATGAACGAGATGGTTCGCGAGGCCGATTGCCTCGTCGGACACGGCGTTCACTCGGCACCGGTGGAAGCCCGATCGCGTTTTGCCGGCGAGAATGGGCGGTGATGCTGCCGCAGCTCTATCGCCTCGTGACCTTGCCGCTGCCGCCGCTGGCGGTACTCTACTTGAAATGGCGCTGCCGGCGCGGCAAGGAGGATCCGCTGCGCTGGCGCGAACGGCGCGGCATTGCCGGCGATGCCCGGCCGCCGGGACCGCTCTTGTGGATCCACGCGGCCAGCATCGGCGAGGCGACCGCGATGCTGGCGCTGATCGAACGGCTGCGGCAGACCCGGCCCTGGGTCGAGATCCTGGTCACGACCGGCACGACCGCTTCGGCTCGTCTCCTCGCAGAGCGCCTCCCGGCACCGGCCCGGCACCAATTCGTGCCGCTCGATCTGCCGCTGTGGATTGCTCGCTTTCTCGATCATTGGCGGCCCGATCTGGCGATCTGGGTCGAATCCGAACTGTGGCCGAACCTGGTCTTGATGACGCGGGCCCGCGGCGTGCCGATGGTGCTGGTAAATGGCCGACTGTCGGCGCGCTCCTATCGGCGCTGGCGGGCGTGGCCGGGGCTGATCGGCCCGATGCTCGGCGCTTTTGTGCGCTGCCTCGCCCAAGACGAGGACCAGGCCGAGCGGCTGCGTCGGCTCGGCGCACAACGGGTCGAGGGCATCGGCGACCTCAAAGCCGCGGCCGCGCCGCCGCCGGTCGACGGGGTAGAATTCGAGCGGCTGCGGCGCCAGATCGGCGCCCGGCCGCGGTGGCTCGCCGCCAGCACCCATGCCGGCGAAGAAGCGATAGCCGCTGCCGTCCATCGCCGTCTGGCGCCGGCGCATCGCGGGTTGTTGACGATGATCGCCCCGCGCCACCCGATCCGCGGCGCCGAGATCGCGGCCATGTCGGCGGGATTAGGGCTGCGCGTCGCGCGGCGCTCCGAGGGTGCCGCGATCACCGCCGACACCGACATCTACCTCGCCGACACCATGGGTGAACTCGGCCTCTTTTACCGGCTCGCGGGCATTGCGTTCGTCGGCGGGTCGCTGGCGGGCCGCGGCGGCCATAACCCGTTCGAGCCGGCGCGTCTCGACTGTGCGGTGCTGCACGGCCCCGATATGACGAATTGCCTCGGCATGGCGGCGGCGCTGGCGGCGGCCGGCGCCGCCGAGGTCGTCACCGACGCGGCCGAGCTCGCGCGCGCCGTCTCGGCCCTGCTCTCTCGCCCGTGGCTTTTGGCCGAGCGCGGCGCCGCCGCCGCCCGCGTCGCCGCCGCCGGGCGCGGCGTTCTCGATGCCGTCGAGGAACGCCTCGCACCGTGGCTCGATCGGCTGGCGCCGGCGGAACCCGTCGACGCCGCAGGCGCCGTCTGCGGCCCGCTCCGGTTGCCGGCGTGAACCTCAGCGCGCCGCAATTCTGGCACCGCCCGGCGGGGCTGATGGCCGACCTGCTCTCGCCGTTCGGGGCGGCATGGAGCGCCGCGGGCCGTCTCAGCCGGGCATGGGCGCGTCCCTATTGCGCGCCGATCCCGGTGATTTGCGTCGGCAATCTCGTCGTCGGCGGCGCCGGCAAGACCCCGGTCGCGATGGCTCTCGGCGCCTGGCTGGCGGAACGCGGCGTGCGGCCGCATCTCCTCGGTCGCGGCTATCGCGGCCGCCTCGCCGGACCGGTCCTGGTTGATCCGTCCCGGCACCCGGCCGCCGCCGTCGGCGACGAGGCGCTGCTGCTCGCGCGGGCCCTGCCCTGTTGGGTCGCCCGCGATCGTGCCGCCGGGGTCCGCGCCGCGCATGCCGCCGGCGCCGAGGCGGTTCTGCTCGATGACGGGTTTCAGAACCCGGCGGTCGCCAAGACCCTGTCCCTGCTGGTCGTCGATGTCGCCTATCGCTTCGGCAACGGCCGGGTGATCCCGGCCGGGCCGTTGCGCGAGCCCCTCGGCCGTGGCCTCGCCCGCGCCGATGCGGTGGTGCCGGTCGGGGAGACCGAACCAGCCGCCGATGGCGACGTCGCTCGGATTTTCGGCGATCGGCCGGTGCTGCCGGCGGTGCTTGCGCCGGTCGCCGGCGAACGCTTCGCCGGGATGCGGCTTTCGGCGTTCGCCGGCATCGGGCGTCCGGAAAAATTCTTCGCGGCGTTGCGCCGCCTTGGCGCCGAGGTGGTCGAGGCCCGCGCCTTTCCCGATCATCACCCGTTCCGGGCGCGCGAGATCGCGGCCTTGCGCCGCGGCGCGCAGCGCAGCCGCAGCCGGCTTGTCACTACAGCGAAGGACATCGTTCGGCTGCCGCCGGCCGAGCGCCGGGACATCGAGGTCCTCGAGGTCGAGATCCGCTGGCTCCGACCCGAAGCGCTGGTTCGACTTCTGACGCCGATCTTAGAGGCCTGTCGTGGCGACGCTGAGCTTGCGGTCGGGTGATAGGCCGCGCCAAGCGAGTGCGGCGGCCGGGGCCCGGCGGATACGCAGAAGCCTTCGAGACGCACGGCATCGAGCACATGGACCGTGCCGTTGCCGTCGGCCGGCGGACGATCATTTTTCGGGCCACCTCGCCAATTCGGAAATCGGCATGCTGGCCGCGGTGCAATACGGCGCCCCGGTGCATGATCCGCCGGTTTCGCGGCAGCGGCGGCGAGCTGATCCCGAAAGGGCCGGTGGCGGCGCGGCGGGCGATCGAGGTGCTGCGCCGCGGCGCGCACCTGACCTTGCTCGCCGATCAGAAGATGAATGACGGCATTCCCGCACCGTTCAGCATGAGGGAAGCCATTGATGGCATTAAAGGAATTCCTCATCCTGAGGTGCCTCGCGCAGCGAGGCCTCGCCCTTCGAGACGCCGCCGCAGGGCGGCGGCTGCCTCAGGAGACGCATGGCATTGATCCAGCCGCTCGGCAATTGGATTACAGCCTCGCTGGCCGGGATTAGACGGGTGCGGAAACATAGGGGTCTCGCCGCTTGCCCATCCTTCGAGACGCGGCCAAAAACGGCCGCTCCTCAGGATGAGGCCACGTTTTGCAAACACCTACCTTACCCTGAGGAAGCCGCCCCCAGGTCCGCGCGGAGTTTACCCTCGGGCCGCGCAGAGCGCGGACCCGGGGGCGCGGCCCGAGGATAAACTCCGCGGCTGTCTCGAAGGGTGCTCACACGGCAAACGCGAGTTTTTCTGCATCCTGTTAGTCCCACACCGGCGTTGCCGACCCGCAGGAGATGAAACTTCACTCGTTGTCATTGCGAGGCGCCGGCAGGCGCCGTGGCAATCTCGTGGTTGCGGAGTCTGCGGCGTCGAGATTGCTTCGCTGCGCTCGCAATGACAACGAGGGGGTGCCGCCGGACGGTTTCGATTTGACGGCGGCTTGCTGGGAAAACCGGCAGTTGTGTCGCGACTGCATAACTGGTAGGCAGCGCCGGGGGCGGCTTCGCCCGGAGATCGGCCTCACGGTATGGTGCTGCCGACCGGGTGCGAAGGCCGATTGACAGGAGGGACGACCATGGACATGACGCGTCGCGCAACAGCGGAGTTTTTCGGAACCTGGTGGCTGGTCTTCGGCGGCTGCGGTGCGGCCGTGCTCGCCGCCGGCTTTCCGAACCTCGGGATCGGCTTCCTCGGCGTCTCGTTCGCTTTCGGGTTGACGGTGCTGACGATGGCCTACGCCGTCGGACATATTTCGGGCGGCCACTTCAATCCGGCAGTGACGATCGGCCTATGGGCCGGCGGCCGCTTCAAGGCCGCCGATGTTCTGCCCTACATCATCGCCCAGGTGATCGGCGCCATCGTCGCGGCGCTGATCCTCTATGGGATCGCTTCGGGGAAACCCGGCTGGACCGCGGGCAGCTTCGCCGCGAACGGCTATGGCGATCTGAGCCCCGGCAAATATGGCCTCGGTGCCTGTTTTGTCGGCGAGGTCGTGGCGACGTTCTTTTTTCTATTCGTGATCATCGGCTCGACCTCGCAAGGGGCGGCGGTGGGGTTTGCCGGCATTCCGATCGGCCTCTGCCTGACCCTGATCCATCTGGTCATGATCCCGGTCACCAACACCTCGGTCAACCCGGCGCGCAGCACCGGGCCGGCGCTGTTCGCGGGCGGGCACCATATTGCGCAGCTCTGGCTGTTTTGGGTGGCGCCGATCATTGGTGCCGCGCTCGCCGGTTTCTTCACGCGCTGGCTCTACCAGCAAGAGGTGGTCACCGTCGCCACCACCGTCGTCGAAGAGCAGCGGATCGGATAGGGTCGGCGATCCGCGTCACTCGTCATCCCGGAATTGCGGCCAGGGCCGGCGCCCGAGGCGCCTGTCGATCCAGGCGACGACCAGCGTCACATAGAGCGGCAAGGCGAAGACGAGAACCGCGATCGAGTAGAGCAGCGTCTGGTTCCGGATCTCGTCGATCGGCGCCTCGATCTCGTCGACCGGCACCATGATCCCGAGCAGCTGATCGCGCCCATAGCGCGGCGGGATCGTGACGACACGGCCGATAAAGGGGCGGCCGGCGACGGTGTAGGTCCTGGTTCCTTCCATCTCGCCGTTCCGATAGGCGGCAATCAGCCCGGCGATCACCGGATCGTTCAGCTCGGCGATCTTGGGCAGCCGCGCCAGCGTCCGCTCGATATGTTTCGGTTTCGCGGTCAGGAGGCTCAGATTCGCGAGGCTCAAGTTCGGAGCGGCGACGACCGCACCCTTCTCGGTGAAGATGAAGGCGGTGCTGCTCTCGGTGATCTTTTGGCCGCGCAGAAAATCCGCCAGATCGATAGCCGCCAGGTCGGCGCCGATGACGCCGGGGGTCGGTCCGTTGAAACTGCGGCTCAAGGTGAAACCCGGCTCGCCGCTCGCGGCAAAGATGTAGAGATCGCTCTCCTCGACGACGTCGCTGCGCCTGGCGGCTTCGTACCAGGGTCGCCGGCGCGGATCGAAAGTCGTCGGGATCGGATCGCGGCGTGCAATGACGGCACCGTCCTCCGACAAAAAGCTCCATTGCGATTGCCGCCCGCCGCCGGCGCCGCCGCTGATGGTTTCGACAGCGAAGGCAGCATCGTTCGGGGCGTCGAGCGCCTTGCGCAACGCGTCGCTCTTATCGCCGATGATATGGGTCACCATGTGGAAGTCGCCGTTGTCGAACGCGACATATAGCGACTGGACTTGGGGGTAGAATTGCAGAGCCCGCAGCATCAGCTTCTGGGCGTGCGGATCGTGACTTCACCTCCGGCGAGGTCAATGGCGGCACCATCGACGAAATCGCGACAATCGCATACATCGGGTCGTAGAGCAGCTTGATCCGTTCGATGATCTTGTGGTCCACCTCCTTCATCAATCGTTTCGTGGCGGCAAGAGCCAACTCGTTGGACTTGGATGAATTGTACCAGATGATGCCGCCGGCCAGTGCCACGAGAATCAGCAGCAGCAGCCCGGTAATCCCGAGATAGGTCGGCCACAGCGGCTCGCGCTCGGTGGCTCGGCGGCGCTCCGGATAGTCTCGCGGGTTGGTCATGATTCACCACCCTCGCTCGGCGCAAAGCTGTCGGCGACACTCGCCTTCCCACCATAGCGGCCCGGTCCGGAGCCTGTCCAGGCGCGGCGGTGGCGACATTCGCGCCGCCGTTCAGATCGGAAGCGCGATCGCCCGAACGAACGAGATCGCGCCGGCGCTCCAGGGATTGGTAACCGCGTTGCGCCGCGCGCGCGTTCATCGGCGGTCCCCAGGCCTGCAGACCCCGGTCGCGACGATCAGGGGACGCAACCAGGCGGAATTCATCGATCGCCTCCGGCGACGCCCTGTCACCGCATCAGGGCGCGAGGATCAGCGCGCCGAGCGCAAGCAGAAGCGCCGGCGGCATCACCATCAGGCCGAGCGTCAGAAACCCGGTGGCGCGCCCCTGCAGCCCTTCGCGTCGCAGGACGGCAAGCCAGAGGAGCGTCGCGAGTGAGCCGGTGACGGAGAGATTTGGTCCGAGATCGACGCCGACGAGGACGGCGCCGACAACCTGGGGCGGGCTCTCCGCTGCGTGCAGCGTCGTCCCCGCGATGAGGCCGGCGGGCAGGTTGTTCATGAGATTGCAGGCGAAGGCGAGCACGACGCCGCTGGCCCAGGCGGTCCCGGCGCCGGACCATGCAACGGCCGCGCGCATGCCTTTGCCGAGGAGCCGGATGAGGCCGGTACGGTCGAGCGCCTCGACCAGCGCGAAGAGGCCCGCGACCAGCGGCACCACCCCCCAGGAGATGGCATGCAACATCCGCCACGGCGGGCTGCGCTTGGCCAGCAGAACCACAGCGGCGGTGACGAGGCCGGCGACGCAGGTCGGCAGTCCGAGCTGCCAGTCGCGCGCCGAAGCGATCATCAGTGCGACTGCCGCCAGCGCCACCCCGCCGGCCGCAATCCGGCCGCAGACGGAGAGCGGCGGCACCTGCACGTCATCGGCGATTGCCTGGCGCAGGGCCGGGCGCTGCGTCAGCCGCAGCACGACATAGGTGGTTGCGGTCGACAGTATCGAGGGCAGCGCGTAGGCAGCCAGTGCCGCAGTGGCGGCATGTGACTGCCATAGATGACGAGGTTGGCCGGATTGCTGATCGGAAGCACGAACGAAGCCGCGTTTGCAATAAACGCACAGACCAGGAGATACGGCAGCGGGTTCTCGGCTCTTGCGGTGCGCGCGACCGCCGTGGCATCGTTCGACAGGAACACCGTGACGACGGTGCCGACCGGAAAGACCAGCGTGAACAGGCGCGCGGCGGAGCCGCGGGCGCGCGCTGCGGCCTGCGCGGTCAGCCAGTCGAAGAGGCCCTCCAGTCGGGCGATCTCGGCCAGCAGCATCACGCCGACCAGGAACAGGTACACATCGGCGCCGCGGACGATCCCCGGCCACGCTCTCGGCGATCGGCAGCAATCCGGCGAGCACGAGCAGCGCCGCCCCGGTGACGGCCCAAATCGCTTCCGGCAACCGCCACGGACGCAGGATCACGCCTGAGGTGACGAGGGCCGCGATGCCCCAGGTAGCGGCGTGCGGGCTCAGCACCCTCGCCCCTCGCGATTTGGCTCAACCGGCGGTGCTGCAGGCGCCAGGGCCGCCTGGGTGGTTGCGGCGAGCAAGGTCGCGCCGCACAAGGGCTACAGTGTCCTCATGCCGTCCTCCGACTTCAGAGGGTTGGCCCGTCTGCCGAAGGGCAATCGGCATGCCAAAACCAAGGCGTTGATAAGGCGCCCAACTTGGCAACGGCGCGCCGTCGCTTTGTCCGCGTTTAGGACGCCCGCTGTCCGATTTGCGGACGCGTCGAGGCGGCAAAGCGCCGGGGCGGGCGCACGCCGGGCTTGGCCCGCCCCCGGATTCTCGGCAGAGTGCGCCGATGCCGCTCGACCCCGGAATCGCTAGGCTCGCCGAACTGATCGATCGCTCGCGCCATGCCGTCGTGTTCACCGGCGCCGGGATCAGCACCGAATTGGGGATTCCGGATTTTCGCAGCCCCGGCGGCATCTGGACCCGGATGGCGCCGATCGATTTCGCCGATTTTCTCGCCTCGGAGGAGGCGCGGCGCGAGACCTGGCGCCGCCGCTTTGCCCTCGAAGAAACGCTGCGCGCCGCCGTCCCCAACCGCGGCCATCGCGCCGTCGCCGAGCTGGTGCGCCGCGGCAAGGCGGCGGCGGTCATCACCCAGAACATCGACGGTCTGCATCAGGCTTCCGGGATTGCCGCCGACCGCATTGTCGAATTGCACGGCAACACCACCTACGCCGCCTGCCTCGATTGCGCGGCGCGCTACGAGATCGAGTGGCTGCGCGATACCTTCGAGCGCGATCGCACCGCCCCCCGCTGCGCCCGCTGCGGCGGTTTCATCAAGACGGCGACGATTTCGTTCGGCCAAGCGATGCCGGTGGCGGCGATGCGGCGCGCCGAGAGCGAAACCCTGGCCGCCGATCTGTTCATCGTCGCCGGGTCCTCGCTCGTCGTCTATCCGGCGGCCGGGTTTCCGGAATTGGCCAAGTGCAACGGCGCGGCGCTGGTCATCGTCAATCGCGAGCCGACCGCCCTCGATCGGCTCGCCGATCTCGTTCTGCACCGGACGATCGGCGAAACCCTCGGCGCCGCCGTCGATGTCGCCTGATCTCTAATGTCCCGTTCCAAAAGATCCCTTAACTTGTTGACCCCGCTGCACCCCCTCCCGGCGCGGCGCCTGTCCTCGGGCCGCGCTTCGCGCGGACCCGTGGGCGCCGACCTCCCCCAGCGAGGGCCCATCGAGGGGGAGACCCCCGGACGGCCGCCCGCCGCGGGCGGGCGTTCCGGGGGTCACTCGTCGGCGAAAACACCTTGCCTGTCGTGGCCTCGACAAGTATTCACCGCTCAGGAAAGTATTTACAGTCGCTGGACACCCCTAAAAACCGCGCACCCGAGCAGGTCTTTGCTGCCGTGCGGCGCGTTGGCCGCACCGGAGGCCGCCCGCCGAAACTCATGGACGACGACATCGAGGCCGCCAAGGCGATGCTCACCAATCCCGACATCGGCGTGACGCAAATCGCGCACCGCCTCGGCGTCTCTCCGGCGACGCTCTACCGCTACATCCCTGCCGCACGAACCGCGAATACCCCAGGCGTTTGAGAGGGCGCTCCATCAGGATCGTCCGGCCCATCCTGTTCGATCGAATGGCTCAAGCCGACCCTAATGCACAGAACCCACTTATGCACAGTTTTTGCCTCGGCCCCAGTGCCGGTGAGGACTGGGGCCGTTGGCACTCTGCATAATTACAGCGCCTGCAGAAACTGCATCAATGCATCAGGCGGGTGGTAGCGGCGCATCTTCGTGTCGGGTTCCTGAAGTCTGGCCAATGCTTTATCTTTCATTTCCAGATTGGCCTCGACGTATCGGTGCGTCGTGGTCGTACTCTCGTGTCCGAGCCAGAGAGCGATCACGCTGAAAGCCACGTCGGACTGAAGCAGATGCATTGCTGTCGAGTGGCGGATCGGCGTGTGGGGCGAGATGCTTCGTTTGGCGAGACTGGTATCCACCTCGGCGGCACGTGCGACGGCGATGTCCAGACGTTTGCGTGACGCGTTGGAGCGTGTCATCGCGTGGCCGTCGCGGTTCGGCAGCAAGGCGGCATCCGCACCCAGCTTTGGGTTGCACCGCAGCCAGGCCCGGATTTCCTGAACTGTGGGCGTTGCTTGCGGCCCTTGCCGCGAAGGTGAACACAAGGCGCACCGTCCAGAACCACATCTGCCACCCGGACGCCGATGATCTCCGAGACCCTTGCTCCGGTGTTGTACAGCATGGCCAGCAGCAGATGGTCGCGCTGAGAGGTCCAGGTGTCGCCAGGCTGGCCGATCACCGTCAACATCTCCTCGCGCGACAGGAAGCCGAGGATCGGCCGCTCGAAGCGCTTTGTCGGCACGCCGAGTGCTCGCTCGATGACGTGCAACGACGATACGTCGCGCCGCGCCGCGAACTTGAGGAACGCCCGCAGCGCCGCCAGCCTCAGGTTGCGGCTCTGCACCGAGTTCTGCCGGTGCTGCTCTAGGTGATCGAGGAACGCCAGCACCAAGTCGGGTTCGATGTCGGCCAGGCACAGCGCCGTGGGCAGTTTGCCCAGTCGGTTGTGCGCGAAGTCCAGGAACAGCATCCAGGAGTTGCGGTAAGACGCGATGGTGCGGGAGCTCAAAGCACGCTGGGTGACCAGATATTCAGTGAAGAACTGCTGGACCAGCGATGGGAACGAAGGTGGCGGCGGAGCGGTAGCGTCACGCATGGGGCACCTCCGGCGACGGCATGAACGGCTCGAATTTGGACGCCGCCACCGCCATCAACTCGGGCACGCCGGTGAGGTACCAATAGGTGTTGGTCACCATCGCGTGGCCCACATAGGTCGACAGCGCCAGCATCGCCTGATCGACGTCCACGCCTTGGGAATGCCAGAGCATCACGCGACGGACGATGAATGTGTGCCTCAACTGGTGGATTCGCGGGCCATCTGGAACGCCGCGGTTGCGCCACCCCATTTGATCGCGCAAGCCGAAAAAGACCCGATGCACCTGACGCAGGCTCAGTCCATATCCCCGGCGCCGGCCCCGCGTGCTCACGAAAAATGGCGATTCGTTGGTGATCTCGACATGGTGATTGCGGAGCGAGCGATAGCGCCTCAAGGCATCCGTCGTGCTCGGGTGAACGGGCACTTGGCGCGATTTGGCGAACTTGGTCCGCCGTATGGTCATCATGCCCGACTTCAGGTCGACATCGGCATCCTGCAGATGCACCGCTTCGGAGACCCGCAGACCGGTCGACGCGATCAGGCCGAACAGGGCCTCGTAGGTCGCCCCGCGTAAGCCTCGCACGGGGCCGAGGCGGCGCGCTGCCGCCAGCAGGTCGACGATCTCCTGGTCGCTGTATATGTGCGGGGCGAGTTGTTGGCCGATTTTGCCAAAGATGGTGTCGTCTGGCACCTCGGTGTTCGGGTCGAACTGCTGCAGGTATCGGGCAAACGAGCGAAGCTTGTACAGGCGCCGCGCCCAAGTCGCAGGCTTGTTGCTGTTACCTTTGTCACACCGGGCCCAGTCGGCCATGACCTCGACGGTCAGCGACTCGTGATCGCCAAGTTCATCGATGTAACGTGCAAAGCTCCTTATCGCGTAATCTGCGTTGCGCAAGGAAAATCCAAGTTGGCGGCGCCCGCTCAGATAGTTCTCGGCGTGCGATTGCATCGTGATCGTGTTCATGCTGTGCACCCCGGCCAAGGCAGCGCGACTGCCGCAAGATTATTGCTGTCGAGTTTGGCGTAGATCAGCGTCGTGTTCAGCGAGCGGTGCCGCAAGACATCGGCCACCTCCTTGAGCGAACTCCCACCTTCCAGCAAGCGGCTGGCCATGGTGTGGCGCAGAATGTGGGCCCTGGTGTACGGCAGTCCGGCCCGGGCATAGGCTTGGCGGATCACCTTGCGGACGAGATCGGGGCCAATCGGTTGGTTGCGTGGTGCAACGTGACGCACGAACACCGACCGGTTGATCGTCTTCGGACGTCCGAACTTCAGGTAGTCTGCAATGGCGCGACCAGTCGCTTCCGGCAAAGGCAGAACATCTTCACGTCGGCTCTTGGTTCTTCGCAGCGTGACGGTGCCGGCACGCCAGTCGATGTCGTCGAGGCCGAGCTTGGCGACTTCACTGCTCCGCAAGCCAAGGTCCAGCGCGCAGCGCACGATGGCCTCGGCACGGCGTCCCGATGGGCCGCCGTGGCCAAGCGATCCCAGCAGGCGCTCGACCTCGGCAGGGCTCAATGCCTTCGGCAGGGACGCCAATTGCCAGTTGGCCGGATAGGACACCACGCCGATCAGGCCATGCACCTGATCGCCACAGGTGGCGCGGAAGCGGAAATAGCCGCGCAAAGCCGAGGCCAGCGCACCGGAGCTGGCCGGCGTGCTGTACCGTACCTGGCAGGCTGCGATGAACCTGCGTACGTCGTCTGGCTTGATCGCCGAGAAGACGACAGACCGTTCGCCAAATTGATTGAGCAGCAGGAGGCGCACTGGATGTAGAGCCATCCTGCGCGTCTTCGGCGCGAGCCCACGAACATCCTTCATATGGTCGTCGAAGCGGCGCAACTCCTTGTCGACCGGGGTCATTCCGGGAAGGTGTTCAGCGATGACGGAGTTGGTGCGCAGCACGACGAGCAGATGTCCGAGCGCCGCACGCAGATGGTGGTGCGTCCTTTGGACCGGCCGCGCACAGTTGCAGTGCGGCAAGTGGTCGTCGAGAAATCGTCGGACCAGGTCTTCGTCGATCCCATGGATGTCCAACCGGCACCGGCTCGTCCAACGCGCAAAGTGCGCGATGCATGCCAAGTAATTGCCAACGGTGTGGGATGAGTACCCGCGCTCGCTCAAATGATGCGTGAAAGCATCAACGTAGGGCGCCAGTTGGCTCTCAAAAATCCGGTCCGTCCAAGTGCAGTGAAGTTCTCTGGTCGAGTTCATTGCGGTCTCCTGAACTGGGGAGACCACTTCCGAACACCGACGAAATTATGTCGAGTTCAGCCGTCGCCCACTTGGCCAAAACCCGAGCAAAACCGCCGTGCACAGACGCCTAGAACCTGTGCAATGTGCATAAGTGGGTTCTGTGCATTAGGGTCGTTATGGAAAGCTTTCCATAACGACCCAAAGCCGCCGTTCGCTTCCATCGATATCAATGCCGGCCCATGCCCCAATCCGGCCATTGCGCGAGACCACAGGTGAAGCAGCTCAGTTGGAGTGGGTGGCCGACATCAGCAGCGATCTATCGGGACTGCCGGCTGGCGCAAAGGCTGTTTCCCTGCCGGTAGAGCGCCGGTGGCCTAGTTTGTGAGGTGCCGACGGCCGCGGTGCGGGTTCTCTACGTCGCGACGCGTTACTTGATGAGCTTCTCGAAGAAAAAGACTGGCCGGCGGCCCCCCAGGGATTACGACTGCCTCCGGATCTCATTCTCACCGAGGTCCGCTGGGAGCCGCTGCCGAGCTAACAGGGCAGCGTGCACCGGGCAGCAACACCGAGGGAATGTTTTCAGAGTCATAAAGCCTCAAAAGGAAATATCCGATGCCGGCAACGCCGAGCATCAGGTTGGGAGTTTCGCCGGCGCCGGGGACCCCACAGGGCCAAGGCAACCGGTGATCCTCGAATTGCTCGATGCCGCGAACACCCGCGGCCTCGGCTTTGCTGCGCAGCTCGGGCCGATCCAAAAGGTCGGCGGCAATGATCATCAGCTCGGCATTGCCGCCATCGCCATGGCAGAGTGAGAAATTGCCGGGCCATTGCGCCGATGCGGAAGCGAGCGTCGCCGCCGTCGTACGGATCGCAATTTCGCCCTCGGCGAGAATTTCCGGCTCTTCGGGCAACAGTCGATACAAGTTGAGGCGTGCTATGCCGATGCCGGGCGCGCCATGACACCAGGCCAGAACGCAAGGCGGCTCGCCTCCCGGCATCGGCTGCGAGAAACTTCGCAGATCAGGCCAGTTGCCCTCGGCCGCTCGGAAATGCGCACGCTCGTAGCGCAACGCCTCCCGGGTGCCGTTCAGAAAGTCGCGGCGATCGGCGGCCTTCGCGAGCGCCGCCAGCGCGCAGGCGATACCCGAGACGCCATGCGCGAAACCGAGTAGGTGCGGCTCGTTCGGCATGCCGAGCGTATCCCAGGACCATCCCTTCTCGCCTCGTTCGGCTAGATCGAGCAAATGCTCTCCGTGCCGAATTGCGGAGGCGATCAATTCATCCCGAGAGGCGCCCGCAGCAGTCTCGATCAGGATAGGGATAAGACCTGCACTTCCGTTGATCATGTCGATGCGCTGCCGGTTCGGCGCGATGCGGGCTGCGGCGAGGAGCGCCGCTTCGCCGCGCTCGACAAGCGCTTCATGCTCTAGCATTTTTCCTGAGGCGAGACATGCCCAGCCGATGCCGGAGAGGCCAGAGTAGAACCCGTATTCACCGCTGCCAGCGAGCGCATCCACCGCGGTCAGCGCTTGCGCCAATGCCGCCTCGGCGGTGGCGCGGATGACCCGGTCACCGGTAAGACAGGCAAGCCGAGCGAGGAAGAGGCCGATGCCGGAGGTGCCGTCGTAAAGATTGGTCCCTGTCGCGCGATACGCCGTCACCCACTGGCCGGCGCGCGGCTCCATCGCCCAGCCGAGCCAGCCGCAGCGTCCGTCCGACCAGATTGCGTCACGGCTGAGACGGCAGCCGATGCGCTCCGCGGACGCGAGGAAACGCTCGCGATCGCCGCTCACGGTAACCCCGGTGAGGACGGGAGCGAAAACAGATCGACCCAGCCCGCGCCCAGATAAGGCCGCGCGATGTCGAGACCGGCCGCAGCAAAGCGCGCCGTCACGGCTGCCAGCCGTGCGAAAGCATCCTGTTTGCCGTCGCGCCAGGCATCGACGATCCCCTCGGCGCAAAGCCGGCAGCGATGCGAGCCGAAGCTCTCTCCTGTGCCGGGCTCAACCGCAACCCCAATGCCCGGCCAAAGCTGTTTGGTGAAGAGCGGGGTCGAAGGAGCGAGCAATTCTCTCTCCGGCAGAGAGGAAACGATCCGCGCGGTGATGTCGAAGAACCGGGCTCCGACGTACAGCACGACGGCGTCAGTGCGGTCATAAAGCGCCGGATTGATCGGCGCCTTTAGCTGAAACGGGACCTGGAAGCGGTTCAGCCCCGAACTCAGCGCCGCAAAGAGCGATGCGGCATTCTCGGCCGCGCAATGGAAATAGAATTGGACCAAACTCAGCTGCTCCGCAGGCTCGTCTAAGGTTTCGCCAAAGGCGAAATAATAGCCCGGTTGGATGCCCATCGCCTCGCGCGGTGCACGCAGCTTAACGCTGGCGCCGATCTGCAACGATTGGCCGAAAACAAAATCGCTGATGAAGGCACCGGGCATCGCGATTTGCTCGCGCTCGCCTTTGCGCACGAAAACCTGTCCGTTAGCACCAAGCTGATAGATCATCCAATCAGGGTCCCAGCGCTCACGGCTGGCATTAGCTTCGGCGAGGCCGTGCCCGAAGTCAGTGTCGTCGACCGGGAGCTGTCGATCCGGCCGCGCGAGTGCGTCACCGAGGCGGTGGGCGTAGCAGCGGTCGTACAAGCTCGCTTGAATCGCGCGCGTCAGCAGTTGTTCCGGGTTTGCTTCGACCGGCGCCCTTGTCCAGCCCGCCGCGGTTGAAACCGCGCTCACATCGATCGCCGGTTCGCCGATGAATGAGAACGAGAACGAGGTCAGGATATTGAATGCAGTGAGCGTGTCGGTAAGCTCAGCTTCCAGTCCGGCTGGCATTGCAACCATCGCATCAGGCACCGAGCAGATCCACCACCGCCTGGGCCGGGTTCTTCAGAATATTGAGGCTTACCTGCAATAGCGCCAAGGCCGCGGGATCGAGTTGCGTCGTGTAAAGCCGCTGTTCGAAAACGGTCCAGACCAGGCGCGCGGCGCCAAAACGCATGCTGCGCTCAAGCGCACGCCTCCGTGCGGCTTCAGCAAAGCCGCGCGTTGCCGCATAGGCCTTCCAGAAGGCCTGCAGCACTGGGCGCATCTGCTCGATCGGCTGCGCGGCCATTGCGACATAGCGCTCCGGTGGCAGGCCGCTCGCGATCGGCATCGACAGGATCCACACGGTCAAAAAGCTCTGGAGGATCGCGCCGACATCCCAGTCCGCGTCGCCGAGATCCGCCATTTCCCAATCGACAATCCGGAAATCGAGGTCACCGCCGGCACTGGGGAATACCAGCACATTGTCCCATTTCATGTCGCCGTGGATCAGGTTGTCGAACCGCCACTCCGCGCCGATCGCGTCGAGCAGGGTCTGAAACTCTGGGTGCTGTTGAACAATCGCCGACAATGCCGGGCCGACACCGCCATACTGCCCGAGCGTGGCATGGCCGCCGTCCCGCCAATTCAGCATGACCGGGATCTGCCGGGCGAACAGCGAGCGCATCACCTCGTTATCGACAATGCCTCCTGCCTGCGCGTGATAAAGGCCGAGCCCCTCGCCGAGCATTCGACCGATCTCGACCGGGAACGTCCGCTCTCGGGCATGGCGGTCGGCAAGGCTCTCTGCCTCAGGCAGCAATTCGACGATCAGCAGATGCCGAGCCGGATCATAGGTGATCAGCCGCGGCATCAGCCGGCTGAGCGCCGGGTCGTCGCGAGCGCGCTCGTAGCACGCCGCCTCGCGGCGCAAGGTCGTCATCGCGTCGGGCTGCCCCTCGCGCATCTGTTTGACGAAGAGGCTAGGTCCGCCGCTGCGGATGATTTTGAAATTACGGTTCCGCCGGCTGGCGTCGAGAACCACGAGATCGCCCGCAACGATCGCGTCCATGCCCACTAGACCGCGGCAGATCAAAAAATGCGCGACGTTTGGGACGTTGAGGTGCATGCCTTTCGGGACTGGCTAGCAGAAACGTACCGCGATGTTTATTTCGCCGCTTCGCCCGCCTTATTTGACGGAAAGCGAAGCCGCGGATCGGTCGTCTTACTTACCCTACGGAAGAGCGACGCCACCGCCGCCGCACGGGAGTACACAGCTATACTGAAATGTGCATCGAGGCGTACAGGGAGGCGTAAACAGTTTACATATCCAGGCTTGTGTCGGGTAGCCGAGCGCTGCTGCTTGCGGCGCTGCTGCCGCCCGCGCAGCTACAAATGGATCGCAATCGAAGCTGATCCAGCCGCCGCCGCCGCCCCCGCCGCCGCCCCCACCGCCCCCGCCGCCGCCACCGCCGCCGCAACCCTGCGTCGGGACGCACGGCGTGATCCGCGTAGGCTGGCAGATCGCTGTCACCTGGCAGATCGGCGTCTCCCCGCAGCGTTGCGGGTACGTTGGGCAATCCGGCGTGCAAAGCACCCCCTCGGCCGCGCAAAGCGTGAGCGGGCTAGCCGCTGCCATCGCTGCGCCGCCGGGCGCCGCCGCTGCCGCGCCGGGGAAACGGCAGCCGCACACCGAGATAGGGTACGTACAGGCGGGCGTCACCGTACCGCAATACGGGTATTGTGTATTGCACTGTGCGGTACACAGGTGCGGGTATAACGTGTTGCCGCCGATAGCGCCGGCGACGTATTGCGCGGCCCAGGGTTGGGGCGCCGGCCCGGCCGCCGCCGCGCCGGCGATGGCGCCGGCAAAGTAACTCGCCAGCGCCTGCGCCGCCGGCGCCGATTTGTAGATCAGCGCCGCATCGCGCCGAACCCATAACACCACCGCGCCGTGCAAATCCTGCTCAGCCGGCACCGCCATCCGATGCAAGATCGCGTTTGTTGGCACTTCGACATAGTGAGACAGATCCGCATTCAGATAGAGGCGGTCGTGATGCTCCTCGGACGACGCTCCGGGATAGCCGTAGAGGCGCATCACGTCGGGAACATTTCTAGGATCAGTAACAATCTGCCGTACGAATTCGGCTTCGCGTTCGGCCCGCGGTTCCTCGCGTTCGCCGCGTGGTTCTTGAGATTGGGCCATATTCAAGCCTTCCAGCCGTCTTATATTCAGAATGCCGGGTTGTCGGACAAGACCGATAACCCCACCATATTTTCTACTTTTAGTTGCGCTTGTTTCCCCTGCGTCGTTTACCCTAAATTCACGCGCTGGACCCGTCAAGATGGTTGGTAGTGTCATAATTTGGACACCACCACATCTTTAATCTATCGCGGTTGCTCTCGGCGCACTGGCCCACCCCCAGCGGGGCGTATTGCGAGATTTGGCGCGCGCTCGGGCGCAAGCTCGGGGGTAAGTCGCTG
Source organism: uncultured Alphaproteobacteria bacterium (assembly GCA_963772295.1). Taxonomy (GTDB): domain Bacteria; phylum Pseudomonadota; class Alphaproteobacteria; order ATCC43930; family CGMCC-115725; genus AP-15. Next base: position 648,213 of record CAVYWO010000009.1, on the reverse strand, counting down.
TCATCTACCCTGGGGGCGAACGACCGGAATTGGCGCGACCTCTCCGTTCACCATGGTTTCGGCGAAGGTCGGCAATCCACCCACAGGCGACCTCGGATGGTCGTCGGCAGGCGAACAGAGTCCGTCACATGGCGTTCGAAAAATGCCGCCACTTAATTTTCAAAATGACAAGCGACTCCCATCTATTGTCCGAAGAAGATAACGGCCGAGTTCACAGGCTAGAGGATTTACCCATGTTCGTCATCCGCGTTGCGTATCCTGGCGGGCATTCAGTTTGGCTAACCTGCAGGTTCCCCTCGGCTGCTTGGGGACCGGAGAAATATACACTGTCGTTTCCAACGGAGACAGATACCGCGCGCGGCTGCGCGCCTCCGGCCCCCCGGGGGCCGGTTACCATCGAGCCTGTCCGGTAGGTTGCGGCGGAAGGCGCTCTTCGAGCGCGCCGTGGCCGAGAAGCGCAATTGCGGTCAGGCTTTGCGGAGAATGCGCTCGATCTCGCCGACGATAGCCCCGTAGACCTCAGCGACCTGGGCAACCGTCAATGCCGTATTTCACCAAGGCGCGGATGCGCGCGAATTGCGACCGCGGGATCACGCGCGTCGCCAGCGGCTCGGGGCCGACCGAAGTTTTGAGCTCCTCGTGGTGACGAACCGGCGCCGGCGGTGGGACTATTCGCAGCACCCGTGGTTTGCGCGTCGGTTGGTCGGTTGGCCTCGGGGATTGCGGACCTAACGGTTGGCTGACTGGCGGTTTCGACGTGAACAGCGCTTCGGCCGCTTGGCGCGCTCTGCTGATCCGCTCGCGATCATCGCCGCGAGGCGCGTGTTGTCGGCTAAGCAAGACTTGCTCCGGGCTGATCGGCTCGTGACGTAGAAAGAGGAGATTCGTCACTTTGGCAAGCTGCACTTTGGCAGCCGAGGCCCGATCCGCAAGCTCGCCCACGCCCCCATCCCGAACCGCCTGAAAAAACCGCGCATAAGTCAGGTGATGTTAAGCTTTTACCGGCGATGGTCCGCCGGTCGCAAGACCAGTCACCCTTGGGAGGAAGCCATGTCGATCCGAAGGATGTTGGTGCCGCTGTCCTGTGCCATGCTGCTCGCCGGCGCCGCCGAGGCGCAGTTGGCCCCGCCCTATCTCGAATACGCGGCCAAGTTCACTTGCGGTCAGGAATCGGCAAAAGAGGCCGACGACGTCGTCCAGGGTGTCTACGCGTCATCGATCAACATTCACAACCCGCAAGCCAGGCTCGCCGTCAGCTTTATCAAGAAGATCGTCGTCGCGAACCGCGAAAATTCTCCGATCGGGCGCATTCTCGTGCTGAAGGACAGTCTCGCCCCGGATCAGGCGGATCGCGTCGATTGCATCTTTATCGACAAAGCCCTGAATTCTAGCGCCCGCAACCTATGTCGAGGGTTATGTGGTCATAGAGGCGCCGCCGATCGCCGCCGCCAACCTCATCCAGCCGGTGCTCGATGTCACCGGCAAATACACGGCGCGGGCGGCAAATGGCGGCGTCGCGACCCAGGCGGTGGTCCCGATCGCCGGCAAGCCGATCTCCAACTGAAGCCTGCCCCGGCGCCGCGGCCGGCTCATCCCGGATCGATCTCCGGGTCCTTTTTCGGGGTCAGGTCATAGGGCAGCACGAAGCCGGGCATCGCCTTCAGCCGCTGTGACCAGGCTTCGACGCGCGACCAATCGGCGATTTCGAAACTGCCCTCGGCCATGAACGCCATGCGGCCCAGTCCTGCGGCTGGGTGAAGCCGCACAACCAGTCGACCGCGTGCACCAGGCGCGGTCCTATGCCGAGCCGGGGCGCCGCCGCTTTCAGGGCGGCGAGCAGCTGCCCGGGCGATGTTACCCCTTGCGGTAATCCGGCAAACTTTGGCCTTGCTTGCCTCGTCCTGCTGCACAATAAGTCTATCGTGAGGATAGATGGCTATCGCTCGCGATCAACCGGAGGCAGAACCTGCGGCACTTCCTCGCGTCAACCGAGCGGCGCTTCCAGCTCATCCTGATCAAGCCGTCGCATTACGACGACGATGGCTATGTGATTCGGTGGTGGCGCGCGATGATCCCCTCCAACTCTCTCGCCGCCCTCTACAGTATCGCCGCCGACTGCGCCGAACGCAGCGTTCTGGGGCCGGATGTCGTCATCGATATCGAGGCGATCGACGAGACGAATACCCGCATCGCTATCCCAAATCTCATCGCCCGGTTCCGGCGTCACGGCAATTTCGGGCTTGTCCTTCTGGTCGGCGTCCAGTCCAACCAGTATCCCCGCGCCCTCGACATCGCGGAGCCCCTCCGGGAGGTGGCCATCCCTGTCGCTATGGGCGGGTTCCATGTCTCCGGCTGCCTTTCGATGCTGGACGGCCATGCGGTGGAGCTGGACGCCTGCCGGAAGCTCGGCATTGCCATGTTCGCAGGCGAGGCCGAGGGCCGCCTCAGCCGATTGCTCCAGGACGCCGCCGCGAACCGGCTCGCGCCCGTCTACGATTTCCTCAAGGACCTTCCCGGACTGAACGGCACGCCGGTGCCGATCCTGCCGAAGCAATATGTCAGGCGGACAATCGGTATCAGCACTACTTTCGACGCCGGCCGTGGCTGTCCGTATCAGTGTTCGTTCTGCACCATCATCAACGTACAAGGTCGCAAGTCGCGCTTCCGATCGGCGGATGACATCGAGGATCTGGTGCGCCGCAACTGGCTCAACGGCATCCATAAATTCTTCATCACCGACGACAATTTCGCCCGCAACAAGGAGTGGGAGGCGATTTTCGATCGCCTCATCGAGTTGCGCGAGCAGAGCGGCATCCCGCTCGGGTTGATGATCCAGGTAGACACCCTCTGTCACAAGATCCCGCGTTTTGTGGAGAAGGCAAAACGCGCCGGGGTCACGCGGGTCTTCATCGGATTGGAGAACATCAATCCGGACAATCTCCTCGCCGCGAGAAAACACCAGAACAAGATCACCGAATATCGGACGATGCTGCTCGCCTGGAAAGCGCAGGGCATCATCACGCTCGCTGGATACATCCTCGGTTTCGCTGCGGACACGCCGGAGACGATCCGGCGCGACATCGAGATCATCAAGAACGAACTAGCAGTCGACGCGCTGGAGTTTTTCTGCCTGACTCCGCTCCCCGGCTCCGAAGATCACCAGACCCTGTGGAAGCAGGGTGTCGCGATGGACCCCGATCTCAACAAATATGATGTCGAGCACGTCTGCACTGCTCATCCGAGGATGAGCAAAGGAGACTGGGAAGCAATCTACCACGAGGCGTGGTCGCTCTATTATACGCCGCAACATATCGAGTCACTGATGCGCCGCGCGGCGGCGACCGGCGTCCCGATGCGCAGCCTCGCGACCATCCTGCTGACATTTTCGACGACCGTTCGCCTCGAAAAGGTACACCCACTGCAGAGCGGGCTGCTGCGCCTGAAACGCCCCTCGGAGCGTCGCCCCGGCCTACCCCGCGTGAACCCGTGGGTCTTCTGGCCGGGATTTGCTTGGGAAACCCTGCGCAAGCACGCGGATCTGGCGTTGACCGTCTGGCGTCTTGCGCGGCTGAGAAGAGCCATCGAACGCGATCCCGAGGCGCGCGCCTATATGGACCAGGCCTTGACCCCGCTTCGGGAGGATGATGACGGGATGCTCGACCTGCTCACTAAGACGACCGGCGCCCAGGCCGCGCTGGCGCGCGCACGACGGGGCATACTCGATCGCGTGGCCCTTGCGAGTCGCTGAGCGGCCCTGGGGGATCGGGTAACAGGAATTATACCTAAGATGTTGATACATAATAACAATCGGCTTATTACATAACGTCCTGTATGACGGAGCGGGGTTCGCCAATAAAACCCCAGCGGGGCGCGCTCGAGCCCGGCGGCGAGCTAGACTTTACCAGCTGTGGTGGCGCCAGGCGCTGTTCGACGAAAAGCTCGTTATTCGCGTGGGCAAGCTGGTACCGACCTATGACTTCAACAATGTCGCACGGCCGGTGCGCGACGAAGCGCTGGCGATCCCGGCCGTCACCAGCCTTATCTACACGCCCGCCTTCGTGAACACGACGCTGCTGGGGGTTCTGCCCGGGTATTACAACTCGGCCTGGGGCATCACGACCACGCTGGCGCCTACCGAAAGCCTCTATTTTTCCTACGGCGGTTATGACGGCAATGGCGTCCGCCAGCAGATCGGCCTCGACAATGCGCCGCAGTTCAACGGCTATTATTTCAATATCGCCGAGACCGGTTACGCTTGGGGCGTCTGCTCCGGGAGCTTGCCCGGAGGCGTCGCCGCGGCGGATGGCATCAGACCGGTTCGCTGACGATCACGGGCACGAATATCGCCGAAAACGGCGCGAGCGGGTTTTATGCGTTCGGCTCGCAGCGCCTGTGGAACCGGCATCCTGGTGTCGATTCGAGCGGCGTCTCGGGTTTCTTCCAGTTCGGGATCAACGATTCGCGCACCTTGGTCGCCCATCGCTACCTCGGTTTCGGCGCGACCGGCTTCGGGCTGATCTCCGATCGCCCGGCAGACACGATCGGCGCCGGGCTTGCCTGGTCGTGGCTGAACCAGAACCGTGGGTTCAACAACGACGAGACCATTCTCGCCGCGTACTACCAGGCGAAAGTTATCGACAATGTCTTCCTGGAGCCGGTCATGACGTATGTCCCCAACCCGGGCGCAACACCCGGGCATCGGCCGGTCGTCGCACTGACGGTACAGACGACAATCCTATTTTAACTTTCATTTGGTAGCGCTTTATCGGAAGCGGCCTCGATCGGGGGACAAATGACAACGCTGCTCGCGAAAAATGCCGACATTCTGGTGACGATGGACGGGCAGCGACGCGAGCTGAAGAATGCGGGGCTTTTTGTCCGCGACGGGTTCATCGAGAAGGTCGGCCGCGCTGCCGAGTTGCCGGACACGGCCGACCGCGTTCTCGACCTGAGCGGCCACATTCTCCTTCCGGGCATGATCAATTGCCATCACCACCTAGATCAGGTCCTGGCGAAGAATTTGCCGCGCGGGCAGAACACGAACCTGTTTCCCTGGCTGCAGGCGCATTATCGGATTTGGGGAAGCCGAACCCCGGAAGACACTCGCACCGCGGTGCTGGTCGGCTGCGCCGAGCTGGCCTTGTCGGGCTGCACGACGGTGTTCGACCACGCCTATGTCTTTCAGAACGGCTGCCGGGTCGACGACCAGATCGGAGCCGCAGCGGAACTCGGCATTCGTTTCGTGGTCTCGCGCGGCAGCATGTCGCTTGGAGCCTCGAAGGGCGGATTGCCGCCGGACGCGTGCGTCGAATCCGAAAAAGCGATCCTCGAGGATTGCATTCGGGCGATCGAGACCTATCACGACCCGGCACCGGGCTCGATGCAGCAGATCGTGCTGGCGCCGTGTTCGCCGTTTTCGGTCACCGCCGAGCTGATGCGGGAATCGGCGAAAATGGCGCGACACTACGGCGTCCGTCTGCACACGCATTTGTGCGAGACGTTGGACGAGGAGCGCTACACGCTGCAGCACCAGGGGCTGCGGCCGGTGGCCTACATGGAGACCCTCGACTGGGTCGGAAACGACGTCTGGTACGCGCATGCCATTCATGTCGATGACGACGAGATCCGCCTGTTCGCGCAGAAGGGCGCCGGGGTGTGCCATTGTCCTTCCTCGAATATGCGGCTGGCCTCCGGCATTGCGCCGGTAAAAAAATACCGCGACGCAGGAGTCAAGACCGGCCTCGGGGTCGACGGCTCGTCGAGCAACGACGGGTCCAATCTGCTGGTCGAGGTGCGCGAGGCGATGCTGCTGGCGCGGCTGAAAATCGGCCTCCTGCCGCCCGAAGGGCCGCGCACTGTGCTGTCCACGTCGGATCCGCTGCGGGCCGGGGAATGGGTCACCGCGCGCGACGCACTCGAAATCGCCACAATCGGCGGCGCCGCCGTTCTCGGCCGAACCGATATCGGCTCGCTCGAACCGGGAAACTGCGCCGATTTCTTCACCCTCGATCTGAACCATGTCGCGTATGCCGGCGGTCTCGCCGATCCGGTGGCGGCAATCGTCTTCTGCGCGCAGACCGGGGCGCGCCACACGGTGGTTGGCGGGCGCTTGATCGTCGACAATGGCGAGATCGTGACGATCGACATGGCTCCGGTCGTCCGCCAGCACAATCGCAACGCCGCCCGCTTGGCCGCAATGCATTCTTAGGCGCCGGCTTGCCTGTGGCGGCCGTCGTTTGCCGTTCTCCAGCCGGAGATGACCATGGATCTCGGTACCATCAGAGAGATCAAACGCCCTGGCTCGACCGACGAGATCACGCAATGGCGCGACGGCTACGCGTGGTTGGCCGGGGGGACGTGGCTGTTCTCGGAACCGCAGATCGCGACCGACACGCTGATCGATCTCGACCAGCTTCATTGGCCGGCGATCGAGCCGTCACCGGCCGGTTACGACATCGCCGCCACCTGTCGGATCGCGGAACTCTACAGGTTCGCGGAAGCGGCCGATTGGCCGGCCAAATCCCTCGTGCTCGATTGCTGCAACGCGTTTCTGGCGTCCTTCAAGATTTGGAACGCCGCCACGGTCGGCGGCAATATTTGCATGTCGTTGCCGGCGGGACCGATGATCTCGCTGACCGTCGCGCTTGAGGCGACCTATACGCTCCATCCGCGGGGCGCGCCGCCGCGGAAAGTCCGCGCCGTCGATTTTGTCAGCGGCAATCATGCCAACATCCTGCGGCCCGGCGAATTGCTGCGCAGCATTCGCCTGCCGGCAGCGGCGCTGGCAAAGCGATGCGCATTCCGTCATGCCTCGCTGACGCATCTCGGCCGGTCTGCAGCGCTGATCATCGGGGCGCAGGCACCGGATTGCAACGACCTGCTGGTGACGATCACCGCCGCGACCGCGCGGCCGATCCAGCTCCGCTTCGAGCACCTGCCGTCGGCCACGGAGTTGCGGCGGGCGATCGACGCGCACATCCCGCCCGACGGGTACTTCAACGACGTCCACGGCTCGGCGAGCTACAAGCGTCACCTCACCTACCATTTCGCCGAAGAGATCCGGGCGGAGCTCTCGGGGGCGCGAGCAGGCACATGACAAACAACAGCTTCACAGTCAACGGCCAGCGGTTTTCGGCCGAGCCGCGCCCCGGGCAATGCCTGCGGACGTTTTTGCGGGAGCGCGGGGCGCTGGGGGTCAAGAAAGGCTGCGACGCGGGCGACTGCGGCGCCTGTACCGTCTGGCTCGACGGCAAGCCGGTGCATTCCTGCCTGATGCCGGCCTTTCGCGCCGCCGGGCGCGCAGTCACCACGATCGAGGGGCTCGCCAGAAACGGCGAGCTGCACCCGATGCAGCGCGCCTTCCTCGACGCCCAAGGATTTCAGTGCGGCTATTGCTGCGCCGGCATGATCATGACGGCGGCGGCGCTCGACGAGCGGCAGCGCGCCGACCTGCCGCATGCCCTCAAGGGCAATTTGTGTCGATGTACCGGCTATCGGTCGATCGCCGATGCGCTTCAGGGCAGGACGGCGACCGACGACGACATCGCCGGGAAAGCCTGCGGCGCCAGCCTGCCGAACCCGTTCGGCGAGGCGATCGTCACCGGGCAGGCGCGATACACGATGGACGTCGCCGTCGACAACCTCCTCCATGTCAAGGTTCTGCGCTCGCCGCATGCCCATGCCCGCGTCACCGAAATCCGCCGCGACAAGGCGTTGGCGGTGCCGGGCGTGGTCGAGGTCTTCACCTGGGAGGATGTCCCGCGCCGGCAGTACAGCACGGCAACGCACGAAGACCACCTGGTCGATCCCGACGACACCTACATGCTCGACGATGTGGTGCGGTACGTCGGCCAGCGGGTCGCCGCCGTCGTCGCCGAGACCGAGGCCGCGGCCGAGGCCGGGTGCCGAGCGCTCGAAGTCACCTACGAGAAGCTGCCGGCGGTTTTCGATCCGGTCGCGGCAATGGCGCCCGAAGCACCGCTGCTGCACGACAGGGGCGGGGCGGAACGGAGCAATGTCTACGCCGACATCCACGGCGAAGTCGGCAGCGTCGTCGACGGGTTCGCGGCGGCCGACGCCGTCCACGAGATGACGTACTCCACGTCTCGGGTTCAGCACGTCCACCTCGAGACCCATGGATCGATCGCCTGGCAGGGCGAGGACGGGCGCCTCCACGTCCGGACCAGTTCGCAGGCGCCGTTTATCGCCCGGCAAAAGCTGGCGCACCTGTTCGGGCTGCCGGCGCGCAAGATCCACGTCTTCACCGAGCGCGTCGGCGGCGGGTTCGGCGGCAAGCAGGAGATGATCACCGAGGATCTTTGCGTGCTCGCGACCTTGAAGACCGGCCGGCCGGTCAAGTGGGAGTACACTCGGGAAGAGCAGTTCCTCGGCGCCACGACGCGACACCAGATGAACACCAAGGTGAAGCTCGGCGCCAGGCGCGACGGGACGCTGACCGCGATCGAAGTCAACGTCGTTTCCAACGCCGGCGCCCATGGCGGCCATTCCGGCGAAACCTTGGCTGCGGCCCTCGGCAGCCCCCTGACCGCCTATCGCTGCCCGAACAAGAAAGCCGTCGGCTACGCGGTCTACACCAACATGGTTCCGGGCGGCGGCTTCCGCGGCTACGGCGCGTCGCAGACCACATTCGCGATCGAAAGCGCGATCGACGAGCTGGCGCGCCTGCTCGAGATCGATCCGATCGAAATGCGACGCAAGAACATGCTGCGGCCTGGAGACTGGATCGAATTGGTGTGGCAGGATCCGTCGGATGTCGATTTTGGCAGCTACGGGCTCGACCAGTGCATGGACTTGGTCGAGACGGGTCTGGCTTCCGGCCGGGGGCTCGCAAAGCCGGACGGCGACTGGGCCGAAGGTACCGGGCTGGCGCTGGCTGTGCTGGAATGCGGACCGCCCACCGAGCACCGCTCCGGGGCCGAGATGCGGCTGCTTGCCGACGGTACCTACCATCTCGCGGTCGGCTCGACCGAGATGGGCAACGGATCGGTCACGGCGCACCGGCAGATCGCCGCCGCGGTGCTCGACGCCAAGGCCGGCAATATTCACATCATCAACGCCGATACCGATTTGGCGCCGTACGACACCGGCACCTTCGCCAGCACCGGCACGGTCGTCGCCGGACAGGCGGTGCGGCTTGCCGCCGTCGCTTTGCGCGACAATATCCTGGCGTTCGCGTCCAAGCACACGCGGGCGGACGCCGCGACGTGTCGCCTCGATGACGATGCCGCGGTCTGCGGCAACCGCCGCATCCCGTTGCCCGAACTCTACCAAGCCGGGATCGCGGCGGGCCACCGCTTCGAGGCCAAACGCAAATCGTACCTGACGCCGCGCTCGATTGCGTTCAACGTGCACGGCGTGCGGCTCGCCGTGCATCGCATGACCGGCGAAATCCGCATCCTGCACAGCGTCCATGCCGCCGATATCGGCCGGCCGATCAATCCGGCGCAGTGCCGCGGCCAGATCGACGGTGCGATCGGGATGGGGTTCGGCTGGGCCCTTACCGAGCACATGGTCTATGACGGGCTCGGCCGGATGGTGAACCCGACCCTGCGCAACTATCGCATTCCGGCGTTCGCGGATGTGCCGAGCTCCGAGGTGTTCTTCGCCGATACGCACGATGTGATCGGCCCGCTCGGCGCGAAATCGCAGGGCGAGTGTGCGATCAATCCGATCGCGCCGGCGATCGCGAACGCCCTGGCGGATGCGACCGGGGTGCGGTTTGCGCACTTGCCGTTCACTGCGGATCGCATCTTCGAGAAACTCGGCGGCAGGCCATGAGCATCGCCGCGCAAACCGCGGACGATGCCTCGCTCGCCGGCAAAGGCGCGGTGACGGTCGTCACGCAAACCCGGGTGCGACCGGAATGCACCGAAACGTTCGCTCGGTGGCAGGCGGCGACCAGCGGGATCATCGATAAATTCCCCGGCTTCATCGATCAGAAGGTGATGCCCCCCAGCCCGCCGGCGCAGGACGACTGGGTCATCGTCCAGCGTTTTACGGCAACCGAAGCGGCGCTGGCGTGGCTTCGTTCAGAAGAGCGTCTGAAGCGGGTGGAGGAAGCCGCGCCGATGCTGGTCGGGCGCGATGATGTGCATATCGTCGATGATGCCCGCTCGGGCGTGTTGCCGGCGCCCGTATCGGCGGTGATCTCGACGCGCGTCAAAGCCGGCCAGGAAGACGCCTATCGCGCTTGGGAACGGCGCATCGCGGTCGCCCAATCGCGGGCTCCGGGATTTCAAGGCTATCGGTTCGAGCCGCCGATGCCGGGTGTCCAGGACGATTGGCTCGCCATCGTCCGCTTTGATGGCAAAGCCAATCTCCAGGCCTGGCTCGACAGTCCGGAACGTCGCAAGCTGCTCGACGAGGCGGCCCCGTTTACCGAGGAATACCACGCCCGCATCGCCCGAACGGGCTTCGACCAATGGTTTTCGACCGCCGCGGCCGGTCCGGTTGCGATCCCCGCCTGGAAGCAGAACATGCTCGTCGTGTTGATGCTGTATCCGGTGGTGTTCCTGTTTGGCGTGTTCGTCGCGAACCCGCTCTTGCTCGATCGGCTGCGCCTGCCCTTCGCGATTGCGCTGTTCATCGGCAACGTCGTGAGCGTCGTGCTTCTCAGCTATCTCGTGCCGCGGGTCGGCGATCGCCTCTCGTGGTGGCTTCAGCCCAGCGGGCGCGAGCAACGGCGCACCGAGATCGGCGGCACGCTGCTGCTGATCGGGCTGTATGCGCTTATGATGCTGATCTTCTGGCGCGTGCTATAGATTTCCCGCCGGTGGCGAGCTGGCCGAAGCCGGTTCGGAAGCCCCACCCGCCGATCATCGTTGCATGATGCGATACCGCTTCGCTATTGGCGGCGACGAGGCGGTCGATCGTGACCCCCTTGCCGACGCCGCCGCGCTCGAGGACCGGCGTCGTGTCGATCTCTTCCAACTCGATCTCGCGGCTCAGCGCCTTCTGCTTCCACGCCTGGTGGTCCGCCGATGCGCAGAGCCGCGCCCATTACAAGCCCGGCCACATGCTGGCCTACGATGCCGCGGCGGCGGATCCGCGTGCTCGCGTGACAGAATTTCTGCATCGGTACTTGCAGTAACCGAGTGGACAAACGATCGGATGCGCGGCGACGCCGATTGATGCGGCAAGGCAAGCCGATCGCGGCGCAGGCCGGCAAGTCCACCGGTAACGCCGCCGTACGCCGACTATCCTGGCGGACGCGCGATATTGCCGTTCGGCTCGCATGGTCGGATTTGCAGCGGCGCAAGGGCGCGCGCGACATCGTCGGGTTCGAGGCTTGCCGTGCCGCTCCGGCAGATGCTGGCGGTCAGCATCCAGACATAGCCCGCCGACCAGCGCGGGCCTGGCCCGGCCAATCTTGTTGGCGAGGTGTTCGGGCGGCAGCGGCGTGCGCGGACCCCGGACGAGGTCGTTAGGCGCCAAGCGCTTGGCCTGTGTCGCGGCCGGCACCGCAGCGCCGAGCACGGCAATGGCGTCAAGCAGCTTGCGGCGATGGCCGCCAAGCACTGGATCCTTGAGATCCTCTGCCGTCAGCTTCGGCAGCGAGTTTCAATCGATGTCGCGGAACGCCGGCAAATAGCGCTCAAGGCCCAAATCCTGCAGCCACGCCGCAACATCCATGCGGTGATCCTCGGCTCCGAGGAGCGGCAACCCCTCATGAACGACGATACAGTAAGTAAATGACCGCTTTTGAGCCACGAGCATCGCAGGCCGCGAAATCGGGAACGGCAGGAAACCCCGTGCAGCCATTCGAAGTCCGTCGAGACCACGGACGGCTGTCGACCCGAACCAACGGCTCAACTCGACCCCACCAGGGACTCTGTGGGCCGGAGGCGATTATCCTCCCTGATGGTGTGAGGCGGGGTCCGAACCGGTCAGCGGAGCGCGATACACGGCACTCACATCTATGCCGATCGCGAATGGGCCTGCCAATCCAGCATCGGCCGTCTCGACAAGGCGCTTGACGAAGCCAATGCAAGGGATGGATCGTCGAAATGAAGGATTGGCCGACCGTATTCCCCGGCCGCGGTGACCGGCCGTCCAAATAGGCCTCGTAGCCGATGGTGCCGCACCTAAGCGCCGAGGCGACCGCCACACAGATCGGGAATGCCCGCTTCGCTTGACGCGCTCGACGCGGTATGGTCGCCCACCATAGGCCTCGACCCAGAAGGCGCGGCCGGCGTCGTTGTAGGAGTTCATGCCAGCGATCCAGCCGGCGAGTTCGATAAAGCCGCCGAGGCGCGCTGGAAGGGAGGATGTGCGCGAGGCGCACAAGCGCGGCGCGCCCGCGCCGTTGCCGCCGGCAGCGAAAGAGCGGCCCTGAGCCGCAGGCGCCGCGGCTGCGGCAGAGCGACGTGACGATTGAGCGCGTCGCGACGCTTTGGCGTCGACGGGACCGACGAGCGGCTGATGAAGGAAAGCGCCAAGGCCCGCCCGAACGTCAAAAGCTATGCGACGTTTCACACGAAATCCGCCCGACTAGAGGGTCCGGCCCTTGCGTTCTCTGTCGAGCGGTGCAGAGCATAGCTCAGCCATAAGTGGTTGCTGCCGGAGATTGATTTTCGCCGCTTCGGCTAGCGGTTGAGCAAGGGCCGCGCTTCCGATAAATGGTTAAGACAAACGCTGGAGAGCGGAGCACCCGGGGGGAGGGTCCCGTATGGACATTGCGGCGTGGCTTCGAGGTCTGGGGCTGGAGGAGTACGAGCCGGCATTTCGCGATAACCGCATTGATGTCGATGTGCTGCCGGAGCTAACCGAGGCCGATTTGGCGTCGCTCGGGATCCCGCTCGGACCCCGGAAGAAGATCCTGAAAGCGGCGCGGGTGCTGCGCCGTGGTGCGCCCTCCCCGACCGGTCGGAAGCGCGCCAAAGTCGAAGCGAGCTCCGCCCCGGGACGCGATGCCGAGCGACGCAACTTGACCGTCCTCATCTGCGACATGGTGAATTCGACGGTTCTGGCCAACCAGCTCGACCCGGAGCAGTTGCGCGAGGTCATGCATCCCTACCTCGATGTCTGTTCCGACGTCGTCGACCGGTTCGGCGGGTTTGTCGCCAAATATACCGGCGACGGCCTGATCGCCTATTTCGGATACCCGGCAGCGCAGGAGGACGCGGCCGAGCATGCCGTCCGCGCGAGTTTCCTGATGATCGAGGCGATCCGCAAGCTGGCGCCGCGGCCTGCCGTCAACCTGCAGGCGCGCATCGGTATCGCCACCGGACTGACGGTCGTCGGAGACCTGATCGGCAAGGGCGCGGCGCGCGACGAGGCGGTCGTCGGAGCGGCTCCTGCCCTCGCCGCGCGGCTCCAGGCATTGGCCCACCCGGACGTCATCTTGATCTCAAACGCGACGCGACGCCTCGTGCGTGGAATCTTCAGCCTCGAAGATCTCGGCCGCCACGAGCTGAAAGGCTTTCCGCAACCGCAAAGAGTGTGGCGCGCGCTCGGCACCCTGAAAGCCGAGAGCCGCTTTGCCGCCGCACGTCGCGATGGGCAGACGGGCCTCATCGGACGCGACGCTGAACTCGCCCTCCTGCTGGATCGCTGGGGGCTGGCCCGTAGCGGTGCGGGTCAGCTCATCATGCTGTCGGGCGAGGCGGGGCTCGGCAAATCTCGGCTGATCGACGCGCTGCGCGGCCGTCTGACCGGCGAAGCGCACGATGTCGTGCTTCTCCAGTGCTCGAACTATTACCGTAACAGCTCCTTTTATCCGGTGATCGAATGGCTCGATCGTGCGGTTCCGCTGGCGCCGGAGGACACCGCAGAGATCCGGCTTGTTAAGCTGCGGGCGAAGTTCTCCCTGTCGACGGAGGCGCTCGAAAGACTTGCCGAACTGCTGTCGAGCTCGACGGCACTCGTCGATGCACCGCCAGATGCGAGGGTGCGCAAAGAGGAACTGCTAGCAGCACTCGTCCGGCGCGCGGAGCTAGAAAACCTCATCAAGGCCTTCGAAGTGCGCAAAGAGCAACTGCTAGCAGCACTCGTCCGGCTGCTGGCCGGAACGGCATCCGGCCGGACGCGGCTCCTGGTGCTGGAAGATGCGCATTGGAGCGACGCGTCCACATTGGAGTTGGTGGGCCGCTTGGCAGCACAGGTGGCCGAGCACCCGGTCTTATTGATTGTAACCTTTCGGCCCGAATACGCAGTGCCATGGCCGCTGCCAGCCGCAACCGCCGAACTGGCGCTGAGCCGGCTCGAACAGCGGCACTGCGCACGGCTCGTCGCCGGACTGGGCGAGGCCGAAGGGCTCACGCCGGAGCTCCAGTCGCAGATTGTCGACAAGGCGGAAGGCGTTCCGCTCTTCCTCGAGGAGCTGACCAAATCGGTACTGGAATTGGGGCTCGCGGCGGACAGTGAAGCGGGCGCCAAGTTTCAGCTCGCCGTGCCCGCAACATTGCACGACGCGTTGATGGCCCGCTTGGACCGGCTGGCCTCGGTCAAAGTCATCGCGCAAACCGCGGCGGCACTGGGACGTGAATTCTCGTACCGGATGCTAGTCTTACTGCGTCAAGAATCGGAAATCGTTGGCCTTTTGCGGATTGGCGCATTGCAGCAAGGGCATCTCGGGAGGGTCCTGGCGAGGCCGACGATGATCCGTCGGCGGATGGTTGCGATCGAGTTGGGAACGTGTCGTTCGGGTCGGATCGGCGGCGCCTCTGGGTCGGTAACCCTCGGGAAGGCCAGATCCCGAGAAGAGCGTGGCGGAAGTCGGTCCTGAGGGGGGAAGGGCGCCGCGTTCGGCGATCAAGAAGCCGTAGGCGGCGATACAAAGTGTGGCGTGGTGGTGGAAGCCGCGCCACCCGCGCCCTTCGTAGTCACCAAAGCCAAGCTCCTGTTTGAGTTCCTGATAATCGCGCTCAATCCGCCAGCGCAACTTTGCGATGTCGACCAGCTGATCAAAGGCGACATCCTCGGGCAAGGTGGCAAACCAATATTTCGTCGGCTCGGTTTCGCCTTGCGGCCACTCGATCAGCAGCCACTCTTCGGCGCGCGGTTCGCTTAGCTTGGTATCGCGATGCGCTGGCCGCACCCTCTGCCGTGCGAAGCGTGAAGTGAGCCAATCGGCGCTGCCCTCGCGCCAGGTAATGGTCTGCCACGCTTGTGCCGGCAGACCCAGAGCGAGCGCCTTTACCGAGACCGGCTGATGCTCGTCGTCGCGCCGCAGCAACTTGGGTGGTCGACCGCTCCCGCGGCCACGTTGCGGTCGTAACGGCTCAATTCCCGGCGGCCAGACCGAGGTATTGGGACCGATACCCGCCGCGTAGCGCAAGCCGAGCGCTGTGATCTCAGTTCGCAGCCCGGTGTCGTTGCCGTAGCCGGCATCCATCAGCACCACGCCCTCGGGCAGCGCCGCCGCCCGAGCCGCTTTGATCTGCCCCAAGGCGATCTCAGGCTTGGTTTGGAAAGCAACCGTCGCCGGCACTTTGGCCTTGTCCCGACGCGCTTGGTCCTGGGCCCAGTCCTCCGGCAGATAGAGCCGATAAGCGACCGGCAAGCTGGCGTCGTGGTTGGCCAGAGACAAGCTCACCGCGACCTGGCAGTTGTCCTGCTTGCCGAGCTGGCCGCAATATTGCCGCGTCACCCCGACCGAGTGCTGTCCCTTCTTGGGAAAGCCCGTATCGTCGATGATCCACGCCTCGACCGGACCGCTGCGCGTGACCGCCGGCAGCACCAGTTCTCCCACCTTGTCCAGCATCGCTGCGTCCGACCACGGCGCGTTGCCGACAAAATGAAGCAAGGACTGATGCTTCGCGGCAACCGCCGCCGGAGCCGTCACCGCCGCCAGCGGCTCCACGCTCTTCCGTGCCAGCGGCATCATCAGCCCCAAGCAATAATCGCGCATCGGTTCCTGCCGGTCGGCATGGCCAAGTACCTGACCAAGGGCCTCGACATAGGCCACAAATCGCGCTTCACTCCCCTCACACTCGGTGCCGTCCATTCCGATCCCCCAATCGGTCAAGAACTGGGCTTATATACCATATCGTGTTCCTCCAACCTACAACAATACAGCATAGAAGATTTTGTGACTCAGTAAGACTAGGATAGCGCCCGGTCTTATTCGGCAGCCGCCTTCACCGGTTGATGCGCGCGGAGGAAGCGGCGCACGTGCTGCACCGCTTGCCGAAGGTGGTCCTCGGTGTCCTTCCACGGGTAGAGGCTCACCTCGGAGTTGGGCGCGAGACGCGCGGTCTCCATCGCGACGGCATAGGGGTGCGCCGGAACGTCGTCCGGCAGGACCAGGATCGGCGTCCGGCAGCCGCGCACAAAATCGCGCGTCACGGTGAAGACGAAATCGGCGTTGGTGCGGTACATCTTGTTCAGAAAGGCGCCGACCATCGCCGGCGTGATCTCGGGCCGGCGGGCGCATAGCGCCGGGCCCCAGCTCTTGCTGTTGTTGTCGTAGAACAGGTCGGGCAACTCGGGGCGGAAGCCGCTGGGCTGCGCCAGCACCGCGGCGACGACGCGTTCGGATGCCCGCCGCAACAGGTTCCAGATGAAGGGGCCGCCGATGCAAAAACCCAGCACCAGGAACTCCTCGATACCCAGGTGATCCATCAGACCAAGGTGATCATCCGTGTACGCATCCCACGGCCGGTCGATTTCCAGCGGGCCGGACGACTGGCCGCCGTCGGCGTTGCGCAGATCCGCCGCGATGCAGCGGTATTCGCCCTTGAATTCCTCGATCGCGTCGAACGGCGACTTGAGGTGGGCGATGGTCGAGTTCAGACCCCCGCCCGGGATCAACAACAAAGGGAAGCCGGAGCCGGCCTCTTCATAGCGGATGCGGATCTCGCCTTTTTCATAGAACGGCATGGCAGTCTCTCCTTCCCTGGCGCGGCTCGCCTTCGGGCAGCCGCGGCGCATAGTCATAGCGCTTCGTGTATTCCCGATCGACGAGCGATTGCGGCACAGAGATCGCCGCCCTTTGCTACGTTCTCGGCAACTTGCTGCGGATCCGCCGCATCCTGTAAACCGCTCACCGGCGCCCCGGACGGCCGCCCGCCAGGGCGGGCGTCCGGGGGTGGCCCGCGGGTCCATGGATGGCCGGGCCCGACCCGCGGGCCGCTTTGCGCCCGCGGGCTAAAGGCCAACCGGCCATGAACGGGTAGGAAACGGCCCGACCCGGGTAGAAAACGCGCTAGCCATTGGCCGTCTCGCCGACCTTTCGCAAGCGTGAACTCGTTGTTCTCCGTGACCATCCCGGCGCAGGCCGGGATCCATGCCAGCGATGGGCACCGGCCTTCGCCGGTGTGGACTCCAAAACAAACAACGGCTTACACCTACTGACCCGTCGAATGGGCGAAGTCGGGCTAGGCTCAGGGCGTGGCTGTACCTCGCCGGGAACCGCTCTAGCCCGCGCGCCGGCCCCAGGCGATGAAGCCGTCATTCGCGAAGCCCGGCTTGCCGTAGCCGAGGGCGGTACCGGCGCGGGTTTCGACCCGGCCGCCGGCGGCTTCGAGGATCGCCTGGCCGCCCGCGGTGTCCCACTCCATCGTCGTACCGAAGCGCGGATAGAGGTCGGCCTCGCCCGCGGCGATCATGCCGAATTTGAGGGCGCTGCCGCACTTGACGCGTTCTTTCACCGGATAGTCGGCGAGAAATTCGGCGAGCCGCCGGCTGTTCTCGTGCGAGCGGCTGTGCACGACGACGAGACCCTCGGGACCGGGCGCGCGCGCCGCGATCGGTTCGGGATCGCCGCCGTCGCGCCGGCGGGTTGCCGTACCGGGACCGCTGGCGGCGTAAGTGAGGCGCTTGGCCGGTCCGTAGACGACGCCGAGGACCGGGCGGCCGAACTCGACGAGCCCGATCGAGACCGCGAACTCGCCGTTTCTGGCGATGAATTCGCGGGTGCCGTCGAGCGGATCGACGGCCCAGAAGCGCGGCGCCGAGGGCGGCAGCCCTTCGGCTTCGCATCGCTCCTCGGCAAGGATCGGAATCTCGGGAAACGCCGCCTCCAGCATCGCCACGATGATCCGCTCGGCGGCGAGGTCGGCTGCCGTGACCGGGGTGCGGTCGGTCTTCTCGCGGATGTCGAAATCCTGCGCATAGATCCGCATGATCGCCTCGCCGGCCGCGAGGGCGGCGCGCCGGGCGGTCTCGAGCAGCGCCTCGCGCGACGCGCTCATGCGGCGGCACCGCCCCTCATTCGGAGATGACAAGACATGCGCTATCGGGGTCCGAAAGGAACGCATTGATCATGCCGGCCCGAGAGGAAAGCAAAGCGCGGATGTTCGCTGTCGCGGTGTTTCCGGTTCGCAGCCAAACCACTTTCGGCGGCCAGCCTTCCAGGACATTGCGCTCGTGAAAATCGCTGTCGAAGGTCACGATTGTCAACCGCTGCCGCTTGGCGAATTCCCATATCGCTCGGTCGTCGGCACTTGCCAGCCCGATGTCGCGAACATGGCACGAATTGGGAAATTGCCGAGTGGTTGCGCCCACCAGGCGAAACGACAAATTCTCATCGAAGAGGAGGGTCACGCCGCGGAGGTTACGAGGCGTCGTTCCCGCTCGGCCGCAAACGCAAGGCAGGCTCGGATATCGGCGCGTTCGAGATCGGGATGGTCGCTCAGGATCTGGTCTTCACTCATACCGCTCGCAAGCCATCCGAGCACATCGTAAACGGTGATGCGTAGACCCCTTACACAGGGCTGCCCTCCGCGTTTGCCGGGCTCCAGGGTAATTCGCGACCTCTCGACTTCAGCCATGAGTTTGCCGCCCTTACAAGTTTCCGCCATTTTGCGCGCGATGCTCGCTGACGAAGATATTTATCGAACTTAGATCACGCCCGCTTCCTTCAGTTCGCCAATTTCGGCCGGCGACAGTCCGAGCCAGCCGCCGTAGATTTCGGCGTTGTGCTGGCCGATCCCGGGGCTCGGCAGGGTCTCGACCCGATCGGTGCCATGCAGCCGCAACGGCGTCGTCGGCACCACGATCTCGCCCAGCTCGGGGTGGTCGATCCGCTCGAGCATGCCGCGCTCGTGCATGTGCGGGTCGTTCATGACCTCGGCCGCGTCGCGCACCGGAGCGCAGGGGATCCGGTATTCCTTGGTGCGGGCGAACACCTCCATCTTGCCCAGCGTCTTGGTCCATCCGGCGACGAGCGCCTCGGTCTCCTCAAGATGGGCGACGCGGCCGGCATTGGTGGCAAAACGCGGGTCGCCGAGAAGATCCTCGCGGCCCATCGCCTTCAGCAAATTCTGGAAATGCGCCTCGGTGACGACGTGGATCGCGACGTGCCCGTCCCTGGTCGGGAAGACGTTGTAGGGCGCGCTGTTGAGGCCGGCCTGCCGGTTGCCGGTGCGCGGCGGGATCTTGCCGGTCCGGTAGTAGTAGTCGAAGCTGGCGGCGAGGGTCGGATAGACCGCCTCCTGCATCGCCACTTCGACAAGCCGGCCCGAACCGGTGCGGCCGCGGTCGTAGAGTGCCGTCACGACGCCGGCATAGAGATGGATCCCGCCCATGAAGTCGACGAGGGTCGGGCCGGCCTTGACCGGCGGGCCGTCGGGAAACCCGGTCACGCTCATGATCCCGGAAGCCGCCTGGATCGTCATGTCCATCGCCAGATTGTCGCGGTCGGGACCGCTCAATCCGAAACCGGTGCCGGAGGCATAGATCAGACGCGGGTTGATCTCGCGCAGCCGGCTCCAGCCGACGCCGAGGCCGTCTATCGTGCCCGGCGAGAAATTTTCGAGCAAGATGTCGGCGCGCTCGACCATTCGCAGCAACAACGCGCGGCCGCGCGGCGCTTTCAGGTTCAGGGTGACCGCGTGCTTGTTCTGGTTCAGCATCGCAAACGGCAAGGTGGCGCTCTTTCCGGGCGCGGCGCGGCGCCGCCCGGGTTCGCCCTTCGGCGGCTCGATCTTGATCACGAAGGCGCCGGCCTTGGCCATCAGGAGGGTCGCGTACGGGCCCTGGAAGATCTGGCCGAGATCGATCACGGTGACCCCCGAGAGCGGCAGGTTCGGCCGTGCACCACCCAATCCGTTCATCGGCACTTTCGGTCGCAGATGCAGGTTGCGCGCGGCATGCTAATGCCGCGCCCGCTTGGAGGATAGAACATGAAATACGACGTGATCTCCGCCGATTGCCATGTCGACCTGGTCTGGCTGCCGCCCGATCTGTTCACCGCGAATGCGTCCGCGGCACTGAAGGACCGCATGCCCTTCGTGCGGGACGGCGAGCGCGGCCCGGAGTGGGTGACCAACAAGGGCGCGTCCTTCGGGCTGATGAACGGCATGGGCTCGGCCGGCCGGCTCTACGAGCCGGGCAAGATCCACCGCTCCGATCGGATGGCGGCGGAAGGGCTCTACGACGACGGCAAAAAGGGCGTCCGCCGCCTGACCGATCCCGATCTGCGGCTCAAGGACCAGGACCGCGACGGCATCCAGGCCGAGGTGCTCTACGGCATCCTCGGCGCCACCAGCCGCCTCGCCGACGACGAGGCCGCCGGCGAGATGTTGCGCATCTACAATGACTGGCTCGTCGAGTTCTGCGCTCATCATCCCGAACGCTTTGCCGGGCTCGCCTGCATCCCGAACCACGATCTCGGCGTCGCAGTCGGCGAAATCCAGCGGGTCGCCCGCCGCGGCGGCGTGCGCGGCCTCGAAATCTCCCGCCGGGGCGGCATGACGCCGCTATGGGACCCGTGGTGGAACCCGCTATGGGACGCCGTCGCGGCCTCCGGGCTGCCGGTGCATTTCCACACGATCGGCAGCGGCGTACCGCGCGATTTGACGCAGTTCGCGCCCAAGGTGGCGCTCGCCGCCCGCGCCGCCCTCATCACCAGCTTCCAGATGTATATGTCGGATGTGGTGCTGTCGGTGATCTTTGCCGGCGTGCTCGAACGCCATCCCGGGATCAGGCTCGTCATCGGCGAAGCCGGCACCGGCTGGATCCCCTATATCCTGCAGCGTATGGACGCCGAATGGGAGGACCAGTTCAAGGAGCTCGACCTCAAGATGAGGCCCAGCGAATACTGGCGCCGGCAGTGCTTCGCCACCTACCAGAGCGACCCGATCGGCGTCAAGCTGTTGGCCGAGCTCGGCGAGGACAACATCATGTGGGGCTCGGATTTTCCGCATCCGGACGGGGTGTGGCCGGATTCGCAGGAATACATCGCACGCGAGCTCGGCCATCTGCCGGCCGCGACGCGAAAGAAGATCGTCTGCGACAATGCTGCCAGGCTCTACGGCTTTGTCGATTGATCGCCGCCGGGGCGGCGTCCATTATGAGAGAGAAGGATAACCCGTTGGGGGGGTCGTCATGGGAGAGGCCAGGGCACACGCGACCCGACGCGCCTTTTTTGCCGGCGGCGGTCTCGTTGCCGCTGGGATGACCATGCTGCCGCTCGCCAGAGCCTTCGGCGGGCCGACGGATTTCAACCTCGAAGAAGCCTCGATCGCGACGCTGCAGGCGGCGATGCAGTCGGGGCGGCTCACCGCCGGGGCGCTGCTCGACCTCTATCTGGCGCGCATCCAGGCGCTCGACTGGAATGGTCCGACATTGCGATCGGTGCAGGAGGTCAATCCCGACGCGCGCGCCACCGCCCAGGCGCTCGACGAGGAGCGGCGGAACAAAGGGCCCCGTGGCCCGCTCCACGGCATCCCGATCCTCCTCAAGGACAACATCGCCACCGCCGACAAGCTGGAGACCACGGCGGGGGCGCTCGCCCTGGTCGGCGCCCGGCCGCGCGAGGACGCGACCATTGCCCGCAAGCTGCGCGAGGCCGGGATGGTCATCCTCGGCAAGGCGTCGATGAGCGAGTGGGCCTACTTCAAATCGACCCCGGCCTCGAGCGGCTGGAGCGCGCGCGACGGCCAGTCGCGCAACCCCTACGCGCTCGACCGGACGCCGTGCGGCTCGAGCGCGGGCTCGGCCATTGCCGTTGCCGCGAACCTCGTCGCGGTCTCGATCGGCACCGAAACCGACGGCTCGATCACCTGTCCGGCGGGCATCAACGGGATCGTCGGCATCAAGCCGACGGTGGGTCTGACGAGCCGCGCCGGGGTCATCCCGATCTCGGCGTCGCAGGATACGGTGGGCCCGTTTGGGCGGACCGTGACCGACGCCGCGACCGTCCTCGGCGTGCTCGTCGGCGCCGACCCGCGCGACCCGGCGACGCAGGCGAGCGCCGGGAAGTCATACACGGACTACACCCGGTTCCTCGATCCGGACGGCGCGCGCGGCATCCGCATCGGGGTGCCGCGCGGCGACTATTTCGGCTACAGCCCGAAAGCGGATGCCGTCGCCAACCAGGCGCTCGACACCCTGCGTGGTCTGGGCGCCGTCATCGTCGATCCGGTGCAGATCCCCAACCTCGATAAGGCGAAGCTCACCGATGCGGAGCTCCTCGTCTTCATGTACGAGTTCAAGGCCGGCCTCAACGCCTATCTCGCCGCATTGGCGCCCGGGGCGCAGGTGCATACGCTCGCGGAGATCATCGCCTTCAACAAGCGCAACCCCACCGCCAACCTGCCGTTTTTCGGGCAGGAGTGGCTCGAGCGGGCGCAGGCGAAGGGCGGGCTCAATGAGCCGGAGTACCTCGAGGCGAAGGAGAAGTGCCACCGTCTCGGCGGACCGCAAGGGCTCGACGTGGTCATGGACACGCAGCGGCTCGACGCGCTCGTGGCGCCGACGACGACGCCGGCATGGAAGATCGATCTGGCCAACGGCGACGCGATCCGCGGCTACAGTGCGAAGAGCGCGGCGCTGGCGGGCTATCCGCTGGTCAGCGTCCCGGCCGGCGAGGTCATGGGACTGCCGGTCGGGATCACGTTGATGGGCCGCGCCTGGAGCGAGCCGACGCTGATCAAGCTCGCCTACGCGTTCGAGCAGGCGACCAAGGCCCGCCACCCGCCGCAATACCCCGCCACGACGCCCTAAGCATCGGCGTCGCGTTCCCGCCGCTTAGCCGCCGGCCAAGTCGTCGAGCAGCGCCCTTGCCTCTTGCAGAACCGGCGTGCCGAAGCCCTCGGTAAACCAATCATAGACCGGCGCCAGCAGATCGTGGGCGTCGACGCACCCGCCTTGGCCGCGCCAGAGCCGGGCGAGGCTCGTCGCGGCGCGCAGTTCCCAGAGCTTGGCGCTCTGTTGCCGAGCGATCGCAATCGCCTCGTGGTAGCTGGCCTCGGCACCGGGGCGATCGCCCATGGCCAGCAACACATCTCCAGTCAGGCGAAATGTCTCGGCCAAGCACCACCGATTGTGTGTTTCCTGCGCGAGGCGCCGGGCCTCGGCCAAGTGCCCGAGCGCGCTTTGCAATTGCCCGGCCATCCGGCAGGCGTCCCCAAGACGGGTCAGAGCCCATGGCCTAAAGGCTACGAATCCAATCTGATCCCGCTCAGCCAAGCCGGTGCTGAGAAGCCGAATTCCGTCATCTGCGCGCCTCAATGCCGCCAGACACCACCCGCGCTCGATAAGCCCCCGAGCCCGATAGTTTCCGAGTCCATACTCGGTGGCGAGCGCTAGCACTTCGTCGGCGTGCTGCAACAACGTTGCAGGCCTCAAGCCAGCGAGCGACCCTATCATCAGCGCGCCCGACGCGACCGCAGCAGCCAGCGTGTGGGGATGGGAGAGCCGGCGCGCCTCGTCCAGCGCTGCGTCGCACTCGAACAACGCCTGATCGACATGGCCGAGGCAGGCGAGTGGCCAAGATGAATTTATCCGTAAAACGACCCGCATATCGAAGGACAGCAGCTCGGAGCATAGAGCCCTATGCGCCGGGTCGTAAAGACCAACGGCCTCCTCGTAATATGCGCGACTTGCGGTGAAGTCCCCGAGAAGGAAGCACGTCATCCCGCCGGCCCAGCACCCCATCTCCTGCATCAGGACATCGCCGCCGCTGTCGCCCAGCTCTCGCAGCTCCGCAGCAAGCCGTTGCGCCTGCTTCGGACCAGCGCGGCCGAAATTTGCGTCGGCCCACTGGCCCCACAGGGCGAAGAGCAGCGCGCGCGGCCGTTTCAGCGCCAATGCGAGCTCCCGGGCGCGGGAGTGCACATCGTCCAGCTCTGGCGCGCCAAAGCCGCGGCTCGCTTCGAGCGCCCGGCCGAGCGCAATCTGCAGATCGAATTCCCGTTCCCGGCGCCACTCGCCGTCGGGCAGGGCAGGAACCAGCGCCAGCGCGCGGCGGAGCAGCGCTCCGGCTGCCGCCGCTGACCGCCCCCACGCCTGCTGCCCGGCGGCAAGCCAATACTCGACCGCCTTCTCCGTAAGACCGGCTTCCTCGCAGTGGTGGGCCAGCAGCACCGGCTGGGTCGCGACAATCTCCGGGAACCGCGCCTCGAGGACGGCGGCGATATGGGCATGGAGCTGCAGGCGACGGCTGCGCAATAAGGTGCCGTAGGCGGCGTCCTGGACCAGCGCGTGCTTGAAGGTGTACTCGGCGTCGGGCGGAGTGCCTCGGCGGTAGATCAGCTCGGCGCCGACTAGCTGCGCCAGGGCGTTGTCGAGTTGCGCGGGCGGCATTGAGGCCGCCGCGGAGATCAGCTCATGCGTGAACTGCCGGCCCAAGGCGGCGCCGATCTGTGCCACCTCGCGCATCGGCGCCAGACGGTCGAGCCGGGCCAGCAGCGAGGCCTGCAATGTCGCCGGGATCGCCAACGGCATCAGCGAGGATGTCGCCGTATAGCGGTCGCCGGCGTTGGTCAGCATGCCGCTCTCGACCACCGCCTTGGTCAGCTCTTCGACAAACAGCGGCACGCCGTCGGTGCGATCGATGATCTGGTCAGTGATCTCCTTTGGCAGGGCCTTGCCGCCGGTGACACCCGTGATCATCTCCGCCCGCTGCCGCGGTGCCAGCCGGTTGAGACCGAGCGAGGTTACGTGCGGCCGGCCGGTCCACGGTGGGTTGAACTCGGGGCGGAAGGTTATGATTAGCAGGACCCGAAGAGCCGACACCCGGTCGATGATCAGATCCAAAAGCTCGAGCGAGGTGGGGTCGCTCCAATGCGCATCCTCGAACAGCATCAGCACCGGCTGCTGCGCCGACAGCCCTTCGACCTGCGCCACCAGCGCCCGAAGTGTGTTTTCCCTTTGCTTCTGCGGGGTGAGGTTGAGCGGCGGGTAACGATCGCCGGTCGGGAGCGACAGCAACGCCGCGAGCAGCGGTGCAGCCTCGTCCAAATGGCCGATCGCCTGGGCGAGCACCGCCTCCAGCTTGTCGAGCCGCTCCTCGACCGTATCCTCGCGCCGGAAGGCCGCCGCCCGTTGTAGTTGGGTTATGGTCGGATTGAGTGCACTGTCCTGGTGGTGCGGCGAGCAGAACAGGCGCAAGCGGGTCTGCGGCTTGCCGCCCAGCCGCTCAAGCAGGGTCTGCGCGAGGCGCGACTTGCCGATCCCCGGCTCGCCCGACACCAGCACGACAGAGCCCTCGCCAGCCTTGGCCTGCTGCCAGCGGCGGAACAGCAGCGCCAGCTCCTCGTCGCGGCCGACGAGCGGCGTGGCGGTCGTGCGCAATGCCGCGAAGCGGCTTTCGGCCGCGCTCTCGCGCAGTACCCGCGAGGCCGTAACCGGAGCGGCCAAGCCTTTGATCTCGACCGGCCCGAGATCCTCGTAATCGAACAGCCCGCCGGTCAGCCGCCGCGTACTCGGCGCGATCACCACGGTCCCCGGCTCGGCCAGCGCCTGCAGCCGCGCCGCGAGGTTCGGCGTCTCGCCGACCACCGCCTGCTCCTGCGCCGCGCCCTCGCCGATGAGATCGCCGACCACCACCAGACCGGTGCCGATCCCGACCCGCACCTGCAACGGCACCGCGGCTGCCGTGTCGAGCCCGGGCACCGCCTCGACCAGCTTGAGCCCGGCCCGCACCGCCCGTTCGGCATCGTGCTCGTCCGCCCGCGGATAGCCGAAATAGGCGAGCACGCGGTCGCCCATGTACTTCGCGACAAACCCGCCGGTGCCCTCGAAGACGGCGGCGACGCAGCGGTGGTAGGCGCCGATCACCGCGCGCAGATCCTCGGGGTCGAGCCGCGCCGACAATGCCGTCGAACCGACCAGATCGCAGAACATCACGGTCAGTTGGCGCCGCTCGGGCGCAGATGGCGGCAGTGCGCGCGCCGGCGCTGCGTCGCGCCGGGGGGAGGCGCCGACCGTCAGCGCCGCGCCGCAATTCCCGCAGAACCTGGCGCCCGGGCTGGCCGGCTCACCGCAGGACGGACAGCGGATCGGTGCCGGCGCGCCGCACGCTTCGCAAAATCGATTGCCTTCGGGAATGTCGGCCCTGCAATTCGGGCATTCCATCGCCGCACCACAGCGCTCTGCGAGGTAAGCGTAGCACGCCGCGGCAGAGCGCCGTTCGGGTTCGTTTCGGTTCGCTTGGCAGCGTCGCGGCCGAGACATCGACGGTCTCCCGGGAGAGGCCGGCATTGCCGGCGAGGCGCCGCACCAGCGCCGCCGTCGCGTTCCTCGAGGCGGTTCAGCGCCAGCATCGATACCTGCGGCCGCCCGCTCCAGGGGATCGTCGAGCGCGCCGACGGCGTGCCATTGTTCGTCGAGGAGCTGACCAGGGCCGTCGTTCGAAAGCGGCGATCTCGACAGTCGCGTCGACGCGGTCCTGGCGGCGAGCCCGCTGCCGAACCTGGCAATTCCGCCGACCTTGCACGCCTTGCTGATCGCCCGGCTCGATCGGCTCGGGCCGATCGCCAAGGAGATCGCGCAAATCGGCGCGGTGATCGGCCGCGAGTTCTCGCATGAACTGATCCCTGTCCGCGACCGAGAATTCAAGCCAAACACTCCGCCTAAATCTCCATAGACCGACAGCACCGCCGGCGCACAACTTCCCGCGGTTTCCTCCTTCGAGGCTTTTCGGACGCCTGTCTCCGAGTCCTTCATCACGCCCCTTTCCTGGCAGGCGTCCGAAAACCCTTAACAATTCCGGCCGTTCGCCGGATCGGAGCCGACCGGCAAGGTTCGACCCCAAGCTGCTCTTCATTCATAAATCCGTCAGCGGATGGTCGGGCGGTAGATAAGCGGACGCTCGCACCGGGTTTCTACGCACTGTAACTACCCGCTCACGTCAGTTGTTCAAGCAATACCTTCGCCTGTTTGAGATCGGGCGTGTCAAAACCCTCGGTGAACCAGCCGTAGACCGGCGCAAGCAGGTCGTGAGCTTCAACGCACTTACCCTGGGCAGCCCACAGCCGCGCGAGACTGGTCGCGGCGCGGAGTTCGAAAAGCTTCGCGGACTGATCGCGGGCGATCGCGAGTGCTCGCTGAAGCTCCGTCTCGGCGGCACCTGGGTCGGGCACCGGCCCAGCCAGCAGCAGCAGTTCGCCCCGCCTCCGATATAGTTCGGCGGTGAACCAGAGAATCGGCCGTACGGCAAGAGATCTGCAGAGCCTCGGCCAGCACCGCGATTGCCTCCGACCGGCATTCGACGCTTAGCAATGCATCGGCCAACAGACTGTGATAGAATGGCAAACTTAAGATGACCCCGAGAGCAGGCACACCGGCGAGCCCGCCGTGGAGGGTGTCTAGTCCCTGCCGCGTTGCGCCCTTCGTTGCTTTGAGCCAGCCAAGCGCACACAGGCCTTGGTTCAGGAACTGGTGGTATCCTCCCTCTTCGGAGAGCGTCACCAGCCGCAAGGCTCGTTCTTGCAGGCTGACATCATCGCGCAGGACGATCAGGACGCGTACGGCCACGGATAGGCTGTACGCCAACGCAAACGATCCTTTACTGCTCGCCCAATCGATGGCCCGGCCGATCTGGCTCCCGGCCTGTTCCGGATAGCCAAGACACGCCAGGGTCAGCGCAAGGAAGGCTGGCCCAGCCGTCATTGTTCGCCAATCCAAGTTCGCGGCCTCCGGCTCTCGCGCAAAGATCGAAAGCAGGATTGCGAGGTGCTGTCGCGCACTGCGGAAGCGTCCCTGGTAAAATAAGCCAATCCCCATGGCCGCCCGCGCGGCGACCCTGATCTGCACCTCGCTGCAAGCCTCGGCCAGCTCCAGCAATTCTTCCGCGATCGCCTGCGCCGCCACAACTTCGCCCCTCACCAGCACGGAAGTAAATTGCCCCCAC
Organism: uncultured Alphaproteobacteria bacterium; assembly: GCA_963772295.1. Classification (GTDB taxonomy): domain Bacteria; phylum Pseudomonadota; class Alphaproteobacteria; order ATCC43930; family CGMCC-115725; genus AP-15. Next base: position 620,171 of record CAVYWO010000009.1, on the reverse strand, counting down.
AGCGCGCGGGAGAGCAGCTGCGGTCGATCCACAGATCGACACACTCTGATCGCACGCTCGAGGACCGCGCCCGCCTCGACATTTGCCATGCCCGCCGTCAGCTGCAAAATTTCTGCGAGCGCGAGCAACAACTCCGCTTCCAACCGATAACGATCGGCTCCATCGGGGAGAGTCGCAGCGAATTCCAACCCGCGCTCAAGCTGCACCCGAGTCTCGACTGCTGCCGCCCGTCCGATCGACCGCTCTCCGGCAATGCGATAGTAGAAGGCGGCCTTGGCAATCAGGCCGGCCTGTGCACAGTGGAAAGCGAGAACGCCAGGCTCAATATCGAAGAAAGCGGTATCTTCAAACGCGGTAACGACCGCCGCGTGGACTTCGGCGCGCCGGGCCCTCAGGAGGCTCTCATAAGCCGCGTCCTGCACCAACGCGTGCTTGAAAGTGTAGGTCGCCTCGGACGGTATACCGCGGCACGAGGCGAGTCCCGAGGCAATGAGCTCGTTCAGTCCCTGCGCAAGCTGTGCCTCTGGTAAACCGGCCACCGTGGCTAGTAACCGGTGTGGAAACTCCCGCCCGATCACTGCGCCGACCTGCGCCACCTGCCTGCCCGCCGTCAACCGATCGAGCCGTGACATCAGCGCGGCGTGCAGCGTCGTCGGGATAGCGAATTGCGGCAATGCGCGGTCGAGCACATAACGATCCACCTCCTTGCGCAACAGACCGCACTCCAAGATGCTCTTGGTCAATTCCTCGACAAACAGCGGCACGCCATCGGTGCGATCGGCGATCTGGCCAACGATCTCATCGGGCAAGGTCTTGCCGCCGGCGATCTTCGCTACCAAAGCGGTCCGATCGCGCCAGTCCAGGCGATTGAGCGCCAACGTCGTCACGTGCGGCTGGCCGGTCCAGGGCATCTGGAACTCGGGGCGGAACGTCACGATCAGCAGCGTCGGCAGGTTGGGCATCCGCTCGACGATGAGATCGAGCAGCTCCCTCGAGGTCGGGTCTATCCAATGCGCGTCCTCGAAAACCATGACCACCGGCTGCCGGCGCGCCAGACCTTCCAGCTGCCGGATCAGCGCCGCCAATGTCCGCTCCTTCTTGCGCTGAGAGCTGAGGTTTGGCAGCGAGCGGCGTTCCGAGCCAGGCAATGACAGCAGATCGGCGAGGAATGCCCCATCCTCGTCCGGCGGCGCGGCGCGGGCCAGCAACGCTTCGAGCTTCTCCAGCTTGGCCGCGGGCATGTCCTCGCGTGCGAACCCAGCCGCCCGGCCAAGTTGGTCGATGAATGGAAACAGTGCGCTGTCCGGGTGAAAAGGCGAGCAGAAATAGCTCAGGCGGATATGCGGCTCGGCGTGGAGGCGCTCCTCCAATGCCACGATGATGCGCGACTTGCCGAGGCCGGGTTCGCCGGAGACCAGCACGACCTGGCCATCCCCTGTCTTCGCGCGTATCCAACGGCGCAGCAACAGGTCAATCTCCTCCTCGCGGCCGACCAGCGGGGTCAGCGCCGACCCGCGCAATGCCTCGAAACGACTCGCGACGACACTTGGGCGCAACACCTGCCAGACCGGCACCGGACCGCCGATGTCCTTCACCTCGACGGCCTGATATTCGAACAGCTCGCCGACCAGCCGCCGCGTGCTTTCGGCGATCAACACGGAATTGGGCGCGGCGACGTGTTGCAAGCGGGCGGCAAGGCTCGGCGCCTCGCCCACTATGGTGCGCTCCCCTGAGCCGCCGCTGTCGCTCGGATCGCCGATAACGACCATGCTGGTCGCAATACCGACGCTGGTTCGAAGCTCTTGATCGAGTTCGAGCCGGATGACTGCGTCGGCCGCGGTCAGGGCGCAGCGGATTGCCCGCTCAGCATCATCTTCTCGAGCGCGAGGATAGCCAAAATAGATCAGTACCCCATCGCGCAGATGTTTTTCGACGAAACCCTCGAACTGCGTGACGATTTCGGTAATCGCGCGATGATAGGTAGAAGTCAAATCGCGCAAGTCTTCAGGATCGAGGCGCGAGGCCAGTCCCGTTGATTCAACGAAATTGCAATACATTACTGTTAACTGACGGCGTTCCTCGGAAATCGGCTCGGGTAACCCGGCGTCGCCCGCCTTCGTCTGCTCTGCTAGATCAGCCGACCAGGTTACTTTGCTAGAGTGTAGCGCCAACTCTATGGCCGCGGCGACGCCGATGGCGACTTGGTCTTGAAGCTCGAAGACAGTCTCTAGTGAACCGTCGAAGCGTTCCGCCCAAAGATGCGCGCCGCTGGCTGCATCGACAAGCTGGGCAGCGATGCGCACGCGGCTACCCGCATTGCGCACCGAGCCTTCGAGCACGTAGTGCACGCCGAGCTCGCGGTCGACCTGCTTCACGTCCACCGCTTGCCCTTTGTACGTAAAACTCGCACTGCGGACCATTACAGAGAGCCAGTGGATCCGCGAGAGCGCAGTGATAATCTCGTTCACCACACCCTCAGCGAAATATTTCTGCTCCGCATCGCCACCTAAAGTGGCGAAGGGCAATACCGCGATCGAGGGCTTGTGGGACGCCGCGACCGCAGGCCTCGACGGCTCCGTCGGGATCTCCGGCGGCGTATCAACGATTGCCGTGAGTGTCTGCCGCTCGCGCACGGCGCCGACAAAGCGGATGCCCTTACGGGGGACGGTCCGGATCAGACGCTGTGCCCGGCCACTGTCGCCGATCGCCTTGCGTGCGGCATTGATGCGGCTGGTCACCGTCGATTCGGAGACGATCCGGCCGCCCCAAATTACCTCCAGAAGATCGTCTTTGCTGACGACGCGTTCGCGGTTTCGAACCAGGTAGACCAGCAGGTCGAAGACCTGCGGTTCGAGCGCGATGCGCTCGCCGCTTCGCCGGAGTTCGCGCCGATCGATGTCAAGCAGGTGATCGGCAAAGAGAAATTCCAATTCCACTCCCCCGGAGCCGATCAGACAGGGCGTTTCTCGCCCGATTATAAAGGAAATCTCAAGGAAAAATCAACCTTCCCCCAAAGCCTTCGAGCGGGCTGCACGCTCTATTTGCAGACGGTGGCCGCGAACCGACACCGCGACACCTGATCCACAGCGGAGATCACACGATGACACGTCAACTTGCGTTTCTGTTCGGCATGTCCTTGCTATTCGCCGGCGTGGCGGGCCGGGCGGAAGCAACGACAACCAGCGTCCCCTTCTGGGCCACCATCACCTGTTCGACAGCCCAGTCCGAATGCACCAAGTCAATCAAGGTACCGGCAGCAAACCACTGGATCATCCAGACCGTGACCGGCCTCTGCACGCAGACGACCGAAGGCGGCAACGCTATCTACGAAATTTACCTGGCGACGACTGCCAGCAAGGAGAGCGGCGCGGTGTTCTTCAACGCGGGGCCTGCCAGCCAAGTCCAGGGCGGCATTGCCGAGACCTTCTCGACCACGGGTTCGCCATTGGCCTACGCTGACCCCGGGAGCACCGTCGTCTTCGCCGCCATCGAGGCGCTTCAATCGCCACTCTCCTGCACCGTCTACCTTTCCGGTCAGTCGACCACGCCATGAGTGTTTCTCGAGCCTGAACCCTCGAGCCAGACGATCACCGGCATGGCCTTCTGGTGTGCGCGCGCCGCGAGCGGCAATGTGATCATTCCGCCGAGCAGGGCAAAGAGGTCGCGTCTCTTCATTCGATCACCTTGCAGGACGAGCAGCACCGTAAAGAGCTTCTACATTTGGTATGTCACCCGGCGCGCAAAGTAGGAATCACACCCCCGTTGCCGCCTCGGACACGACCGGGATGGCACGGCACCACAGCCGAACGCCGGATCAGGGATTGAGCTACTATTTGCCGGTGACCGGTGAAGCGGAAGCGGGCTCTGCTGGGGAGCAACCTGCCGAGGAATAGCCGGTTGGAGACGCACCCCGATGGACCGGGAGCCGATCGGAACGGACCGGCCCCCGCCACTCGGCGACTGCCGCTGCCGGCTCCTTATGCATCGGGGTAGGATCTATTCGCGCCAAGCCCGCAACTTCGAGAACGAGATACGGGCGATCGAGATCCGCATTCGGGCGGAACGCCGATGCGGCGAGCTCTCGCGAGAGATGGAGCGAGCGCCGGGAAGTCATACACGGACTACACCCGGTTCCTCGATCCGGACGGCGCGCGCGGCATCCGCATCGGGGTGCCGCGCGGCGACTATTTCGGCTACAGCCCGAAAGCGGATGCCGTCGCCAACCAGGCGCTCGACACCCTGCGTGGTCTGGGCGCCGTCATCGTCGATCCGGTGCAGATCCCCAACCTCGATAAGGCGAAGCTCACCGATGCGGAGCTCCTCGTCTTCATGTACGAGTTCAAGGCCGGCCTCAACGCCTATCTCGCCGCATTGGCGCCCGGGGCGCAGGTGCATACGCTCGCGGAGATCATCGCCTTCAACAAGCGCAACCCCACCGCCAACCTGCCGTTTTTCGGGCAGGAGTGGCTCGAGCGGGCGCAGGCGAAGGGCGGGCTCAATGAGCCGGAGTACCTCGAGGCGAAGGAGAAGTGCCACCGTCTCGGCGGACCGCAAGGGCTCGACGTGGTCATGGACACGCAGCGGCTCGACGCGCTCGTGGCGCCGACGACGACGCCGGCATGGAAGATCGATCTGGCCAACGGCGACGCGATCCGCGGCTACAGTGCGAAGAGCGCGGCGCTGGCGGGCTATCCGCTGGTCAGCGTCCCGGCCGGCGAGGTCATGGGACTGCCGGTCGGGATCACGTTGATGGGCCGCGCCTGGAGCGAGCCGACGCTGATCAAGCTCGCCTACGCGTTCGAGCAGGCGACCAAGGCCCGCCACCCGCCGCAATACCCCGCCACGACGCCCTAAGCATCGGCGTCGCGTTCCCGCCGCTTAGCCGCCGGCCAAGTCGTCGAGCAGCGCCCTTGCCTCTTGCAGAACCGGCGTGCCGAAGCCCTCGGTAAACCAATCATAGACCGGCGCCAGCAGATCGTGGGCGTCGACGCACCTGCCTTGGTCGCGCCACAGCCGGGCGAGCTTCATCGCGGCACACAGTTCCCAGAGCTTGGCGCTCTGTTGCCGAGCGATCGCAATCGCCTCGCAATAGCTGGCCTCGGCACCGGGGCGATCGCCGATCGCCAGCAGCACGTCCCCGCGCAGCCGAACCGTCTCGGCCTGATAAAATCGATCCCCTGTCTCCTCCGCCAAGCGCTGCGCCTCGGCGACGTGCCCAAGCGCCCCTGGCAACTGCCCGGCCATCCGGCAGGCGTCCCCAAGAAGCGTCAGAGCGCACGGCCTCCAGCATATCCATCGAATCTCGTGCCAGCCAGCCAAGCCGGCGGTGATGAGCGGAATCCCGTCATCTGCACGCCCCAACGCCGCCAGACACCACCCGCGCCAAAGGAGAGCCAGCGCTCGAACGAATCCAAGTCCATGCTCGGTGGCGAGCGCCAGTCCTTCGTCGGCGTAGTGCAATAACGATCCAGGCTCGAAGCGGGCGAACCACCCTGTCCACCAGGAGGAAGCCAGTGCGAGAGCCGATGTGAGGGGATGAGAGAGCCGGCGCGCCTCGTCCAGGGCCGCGTCGCGCTGGACGAATGCTTGATCGAGATGTCCGAGGCACGCGAGCACCCAAGCTGAATGGATGCGTAGCTGGGCGCGCGGATCGTTGGGCAGCACCTCCGCGTAGGAAGGTCGATGTGCCGGATCATAAAGGGCAATGCCCTTCTCCAGGTATGCCCGACCTGCGGTGAATTCCCCGAGTTGGAAGCACGTCGTCCCGCTGGCATCGCAGCCGATCACCTGCATTGGGACGTCGCCGGCGGCCTCAGCCAGCCCTTGATACTCCGCAGCAAGTCGTCGCGCCCGCTCCAGATCGGCTCGAGCCAAATGATCAACAAACTGGCCCCACAGGGCGGACAGCAGCGCGCGCGGCCGGTTCAGCATCAATGCGAGCTCCCGTGCCCGGGAGTGCACCTCGTCGAGCTCCGGCACGCCCCAGCCCCGGCTCGCGGTGAGCGCTTGATCGAGCGCGATCTGCAGATCGAACTCGCGCTCCCGGCGCCAGTCGGTGTCGGGCAGGGCGGGAACCAGCGCCAGCCCGCGGCGGAGCAGCGCTACCGCTTCCGCGAGCATCGAGCGCGCCGACGCCTGCCGCCCGGCGGCGAGCCAATACTCGAGCGCCTTCTCGGCCAGACCGGCTTCCGTGCAGTGGTGGGCGAGCAATGCCGGCTGGGCCGCCACGATCTCCGCGAACCGGCCTTCGAGGGTCGCGGCGATGCGCGCATGAAGCTGCCGCCGCCGGCTGCGCAGCAAGGTGCTGTAGGCGGCGTCCTGCACCAGCGCGTGTTTGAAGGTGTATTCCGCGGTTTTCGCACAAGATCCTTGATCCAACAGCGTTTTTCGGAAACACGTTCGAAAATGCTTTGGTCCCTGGCGGTCCCTGGCACCCGCAGAAACCCTGTGGTCGAAATCGGCAGTCGAACGTGTTTTGCGGTGATAGCCTCCCCGGACCGTGTTCGGTTCGGGGAAAAAGCGATGCGGGGGCGACCGACCAATGCCATGCGATGGACCAGGGGCGTGAGTTTCGATCCGGCGCCTGATGACCACCCGATCCTCGACCGCAACGATCATCAGATCGTCATGGCGGCGCGCCAGGCCCTCGTCAACACGATCGAGCAGTACTGCCGGCCAGGTCTGGACCCTAGGGCGCTGCGCATGGTCGCGATCTCGGGCTTGTTCGCGGACGCGATCCAAGGCCTGGCGCACACCACGGCGGCGCCGAAGCTGATCCAGGTCATCAACCAGCAGCTCGCCTCAGCCGGTCTCGAAATCGTCCCCATGAAGCGGAATTGACCGATGCGGCGCGGCCGCGGCGCATGGTAGCATTCGGCAGCCGCCCCCCCCGGCGGCGGGACAGCGTGACGCTTTGGAGTTCGTCACGCCGCCCCTGACCAGGTCGAGGAAAGGAGACCCGACCATGGCTGACAGAGAATACACCATCAATCCGCAAGCGTTTCTGGCGGACGAATTCACCGTGCCAGATCCCTGCCGATCCCGCCGCGCACCCGGCTGCCGCGACCGAGGCGGCGCTGACCAGCTCCTCACGGCTGCCGCAATTGGCGACGGGGCAGGTGCTGCGATCCAGTCGTGCGGAGAAGAGGGGGAGATTTCCATTCCGATCCAGTCTCGCCGGCAATTCCTGACCAATGCCGCGATGGCCGGCGCCGCCGGCCTCGGCGGGTTTGGCGCCTGGGGCAAGGCGCTGGCAGCAGAGCCGCCGCCGGAAATCACCACGATCCGCTTCGAAAAAGACGCAGGAACCTGCATCGCCCCGCAGGCTTTTCAGGAATTATTGCGCGCCGAGGGGTTTACCGATATCCGCTACGTCGACCTGACCGAAGCAAGTTTACGCCGGGCCGATGCCGCCAATTTGGGTCCGGCGTCCGATATGATCGTGCATGGCGAGGTGGATTTCGCCAGGGAGTTTGCGGCGAACCTCGTCCTGACGATGAATGCCGGCGGACCGGTCACGGTCTTGAGCGGCCTGCATCTGGGGTGCTTCGAGATCTTCGGGAAAAAGGAGATCCATACCCTCGCCGAGCTGAAGGGCAGGACCGTGGGCGCGGAGATTTACACCGATAAGGCGCTGCTGAAGATCATGACCGCCTTGGTCGGGCTCGATCCCGCCAGGGACCTCCGCTGGGTCACGGATCCGTCGCTGCGACCGATGGACCTGTTCGCTGAGGGCAAGATCGATGCCTTTCTCGCCGCTCCGCCTGATCTACAGGAAGTTCGCGCCAGCAACATCGGACATGTGATCGTCAGCAGCATCGCCGACCGGCCGTGGTCGCAATATTATTGTTGCATGCTGGCGACCCACACCGAGTTTGCCCGCAAATATCCCGTTGCCACCAAGCGCGTGCTGCGCGCGATCCTCAAGGCGGTCGATCTTTGCGCATCCGAGCCCAAGCTCGCGGCCCAATTACTCGTCGGTCAGGGATACACGAAGCGCTACGACTATGCGCTGCAAGATTTAAGCGAGATCCGCTATGACGTTTGGCGCGACTACGACCCGGAGGACGCGCTCCGCTTCTATGCGCTGCGGCTGCATGAGGCGGGGTTGATCCAGTCGAGCCCCAACAAGCTCATCGCCGAACACACCGATTGGCGCTTCCTCAACGAGCTGAAACGCGAGCTGAAGGCGTAACCACGCGCGGCCGTTGGTTGTGCCTTCCTCGGCTCGGATTTGCGGCACTTGTTTCCATCCGTTGGGAAGAGGTGCTTTGTCTCACCGGTGAGACAAAGCACGCCGGCAGGAACCTCGTGCGGCCGTCCGCACAAAGGAGTTCCGGCCGGCCGGATCTTGCGCTGCTGGGAAAAGCGGGGCAGACCCCCCGTTCTCGATCGCCCGGAGCTGGCGATCTGTAGATCGCGCCCCAGCCGATTTTTTTCGACGAGGAAATTGAAATTCCGGCGAGCCCGCAACCGCCGCCGCGGCGGTCGGTAATTTGCCGTACCGTGCAGCAAATTCTCGCGGCGCCCGACCGGTCGGGGGCTTTACCCCGCCGTGGTGCAAAGTCGGCGGTCGGGAGTTTGCTTCAGACTGAAGCAAACCCCTCGCGGCGCCGGCCGGCGTGAGCGCGATCTTTGCGCGGCGCATAAATGTTCGCTGGCCTTCGCCGGAGTTTCGAACCAAGATCGATACCGGCCTCAAAGGAGGTCGGCGGGTGGGGGTTACCTCTCACCACCCAACCAAAGGGAGGAAAAGTTCAATGCAACCGCGCACATGCAAGTTGTCTGCGTTCACACTGACTGCTGCTGTAGTCGCTGTTTTGCCTTTCGGTGCAATGGGTGCCAATTGCGGCCACGATGTGCACGGGGCGCCTCGAATCGAAGTAACGAAACTAGCCCCCAACAACTCCATCATCTCCTACTTCAGTCCAGCGACACTCATTATGGATAACCCGTCGGACCCGCGGCACCGGGCCTTCGGTGAATGTAGAGGGCAAGCTGTGGTAACCGACGGCGTGCAACGGTGGCAAGGCGGCTGCATCTGGAAGAAGTCGGACGCAGACGTAGGTTGGGTCTTTTGGTCGGCCAAGCCAGGTGATATCGGTACCGAGAAGCGCGATGCCCTGAATGGCACTTCCGTGTGGCATGGCACCGGAAAAATGGAGTTTCTGAACGGCAAGACGGCTAAATGGACTGCGCTTGCGAACGGGGGTTCTTATTTCTGCGACGACGCAAACTGATCGTTGAGCATCCCCTCGCCTGGCGAGGGCGCGTGAGATCATCGTCATCGCCGGAAACTGGCGAGATTCAACATCTTGTGGTTTCGCGCCGCTACGGGAAGCGGCGCGAAGGCGGATAAGGCGCATTACGGAACGCCCCGCAAAGGCCTCGTGAAACATCTGCCGGAGTTGGCAAGTGGAAACACGGCGGGCGAGCTCCGAGATCTTGCGCGCGTGCGGAGGCCTGGCGCGGCGGAACACCGTATCCGGTTCGCGGCGCCTCCGGCGCCCAGTCCTGCGCGCTTCGCGCGGCAATCCCCCAGGAAGGCCGCTGACGTGCGTCGGCTCGCCGGCGTCCGATGCCGATGATAGCGGCGCACCTCGAGGTGCGCATCAGGCGGTCCCGGCGGTGGCCGATCCGTTCGTCAATCCGGGACCGTTGACGGGCGGGAGCGCGTCGCCGGCGCCGTCAGCAGCGCCGAGCGGGCGACCCCCGGTGGCGGTCGCGACGAGGCGGTCCGCGTCGCCCCCGCGGGGATCGAGCCCGACCGCATCTCGGGCTTCGTCGGCCGACGCAATTCCGGTTCGCACCAGGTTGACGTAGCTCGCGACCAATTGCGGGAAGTCGCCCCGGAGCATCCCGGACATGTCGACGCAGAGGAAGACGTCCTCGGTGTTGAGCACCACGCGGCTGAATTCCCGCTCAACCTTGTTCACCCACGGCAAGAGCGTCAGAGCGGCGAACCACTCGCGGGCGCTGGCGGTGTTGCTGAAGGTGGCGTGCGTCCACTCGCCGATGATGGGCGGCGGAACGCCGAAGACGCGGCACAGCTCCTCGACCGAGAAGCGGCGGCTGTCGAGCAGCTCGGCGTCCTCGGGGCTGACCCCGATCTTGTCGAAGGTCATCCCCTCTTCGAGCACCGCGACCTTGCCGGCGCCGGCGGGTCCGGAATGTGTCGTGCGCCAGGATTGCGCGAGGTTGTCGGCGGCCTCTTTGCCCAACCGACCCGGGTGTTTCAGCACGCCCCCGACCATTGCGCCATTGGCCCAGACATTGGCGCTGAACCCCTGGGCGCCGAGGCCTGCAGCGAGCGCCTCGGGGCAGCGGGAGAGCCGCGAGCGGCCGAGGATGCCGTCGTCGCTGCGATCGCGCAGGAAAACGACCTCGTCGGTGTTGTAGCGGATCGGATAGCCATTGGCCGGCCGGGCCCCAGGCAAGGGCCAGGGCATCATCGTCATCGTCACGTCGAACACGAGCTTCGAATTCGGCACGTAGGGGCTGCCGATCATCTCCGCGGGTGCGGCCGGGATCAGGACCGGCTGGCAGGCCCACCAGGGGATTGGATAGAGCCCGGTCGGAGCGCCGCGCGCATCGTGGTCGACGACCGCGACGGCGTTTCCGGAGAGCAGCGCGCTCGCGATCAGCCATTCGAAGAAATCGGCCCCGGTCTGCAGCTCGTTCGGGCGCTGCAGCAACCGCGCGACGGGATGGTTAGGCGCCTCCTGGCGCCCGGAAGCGGTCCGGCGGTAGACGCCCATCGGTAGGCTGGCGATGCCGCCGGCGATCGCCTGCACGCAAGCGAGGACAACGGGCAGGTTCTCGCCGAAGTAGCGGGCGGCATAAATCGGCGGCCATTGATTTCCCCAGGGCGGCAGGGTCGACAGCGAGGACGGCGGCTGTGCACCCGATCCGCCGATTGGCTCCGTGATCGACCGCTCGGCGGGTGCGGCGCGGGAGGGTCCGCCGATCCAGGCGGCGAGACGGTCGCGCCAGGCCACAGCATTTCCAGGAAGCGGCGCCGCTGCGCCGGGGTGTAACTGCATCCGGGGATGCAGTGTTTGCCGCGCGCCGCGACGGTGGTGCCCTCGTATGCCGGCCAGGCGCTGACGACGCTGATCTCGACGAGCTCGACGGCGCGGAGCTCGCGGGTCTTGCCGCCGTCCCTCCAGTCCTCGGCGACCGGTCGGAAGCCGAAGCTCATCCCCCCGAGGTCCCCGCGGGAGGCCAGGGCGAGCATGTCGGCGTCGGGCGGGGTGCCGCGGCGATAGATCAGCTCGGCGCCGACGAGCTGCGCCAGGGCGTCGTCGAGCTGCGCCGTCGCGGTCCCCGGGCCTGACCCGGGGACCGCGACGGCGCCGATCAGCTCATGCGTGAACTGCCGGCCCAAGGCGGCGCCGATCTGCGCGACTTCGCGCACCGGCGCCAGGCGGTCGAGCCGGGCCAGGAGCGAGGCCTGCAAACTCGCCGGGATCGCCAAGGGCGTCACCGGCCCTACGGCGGTGTAATGGTCGCCGGCATCGGTCAATATGCCGCTCTCGACCACCGCCTTGGTCAGCTCCTCGACAAACAATGGCACCCCGTCGGTGCGGTCGATGATCTGGTCGGCGATCTCCTCAGGCAGCGCCTTGCCGCCGGTGACACCGGCGATCATCTCGGCCCGCTGCCGCGGTGCGAGACGATTGAGAGCGAGCAGGCTGACATGCGACCGGCCGGTCCAGGACGGGGTGAACTCCGGGCGGAAGGTAATGATCAGCACAACCCGAAGTACCGGCACCCGGTCGATGATCAGGTCCAAGAGCTCGAGCGAGGTCGGATCGCTCCACTGCGCGTCCTCGAACAGCAGCAGCACCGGCTGCCGCGCCGCCAGCCCTTCGACCTGCGCCACCAATGCCCGCAGCGTCTTCTCCTTTTGCTTCTGCGGGGTAAGGTCGAGCGGCGGGTAGCGCCCGCCGGCTGGGAGCGACAGCAATGCCGCGAGCAGCAGAACGGCCTCGCCGAGATCATTGGTCGCCCGGGCGAGCACCGCCTCCAGCTTGTCGAGCCGCTGCTCGGCGGTGTCCTCGCGCCGGAACCCGGCCGCCCGTTCGAGCTGCGTGATCGTTGGGTAGAGTGCACTGTCCTGGTGGTGCGGCGAGCAGAACAGGCGCAAGCGGGTGTGCGGCTCGCCGCTCAGCCGCTCAAGCAGGGTCTGCGCGAGGCGCGACTTGCCGATGCCCGGCTCGCCCGACACCAGCACGACAGAGCCCTCGCCAGCCTTGGCCTGCTGCCAGCGGCGCTGCAATAGCGCCAGCTCCTCGTCGCGGCCAACCAGCGGCGTCAGGTCTGGGCCTGCCGCGCCTCGAAGCGGCTCTCTGCCCCGCTTTCGCGCAATACCCGCGAGGCGGGGACTGGCATGGCCAAGCCCTTGATCTCGACCGCGCCGAGATCCTCGTAGTCGAACAGCTGGCCGGTCAGCCGCCGGGTGCTCGCAGCGATCACCACCGTCCCCGGCTCGGCCAGAGCCTGCAGCCGCGCCGCGAGGTTCGGCGTCTCGCCGACCACCGCCTGCTCCTGCGCCGCACCCTCGCCGATGAGATCGCCGACCACCACCAGACCGGTGCCGATCCCGACCCGCACCTGCAACGGCACAGCGGCTGCGGTGTCGAGCCCGGGCACCGCCTCGACCAGCTTGAGCCCGGCCCGCACCGCCCGTTCGGCATCGTGCTCGTCCGCCCGCGGATAGCCGAAATAGGCGAGCACGCCGTCGCCCATGTACTTGGCGACAAACCCGCCGGTGCCCTTTATGACGGCGGCGACGCAGCGGTGGTAGGCGCCGATCACCGCGCGCAGATCCTCGGGGTCGAGCCGCGCCGACAATGCCGTCGAACCGACCAGATCGCAGAACATCACGGTCAGTTGGCGCCGCTCGGGCGCAGATGGCGGCGGTGCGCGCGCCGGCGCTGCGTCGCGCCGGGGGGAGGCGCCGACCGTCAGCGCCGCGCCACAATTCCCGCAGAACCTGGCGCCCGGGCTGGCCGGCTCACCGCCCCTTCGCCGTTTATGCGCGGATTCACGCCACCATCCACACTCGGGCATTCCATCGCCGCACCACAGCGCTCTACGAGGTAAGCGTAGCACACCGCGGCAGAGCGCCGTTCGGGTTCGTTTCGGTTCGCTTGGCAGAGTCGCGGCCGAGACAGGGTGCGGAAAAATAGGGATCTCGCCGCTTGCCCATCCTTCGAGACGCGGCCGAAAACGGCCGCTCCTCAGGATGAGGCCAAGTTGTGCAAACACTTACCTCAACCTGAGGAAGCCGCCCCCGGGTCCGCGCGGAGTTTACCCTCGGGCCGCGCGGAGCGCGGACCCGGGGGCGCGGCCCCTCCGCGGCTGTCTCGAAGGGTGCTCACACGGCGACCGCGAGTTTTTCTGCACCCTGCTAAGGATGCGAGCGGTCGCCGCCTGTTCGTCACGCCGCCGTCCTGGCATTTAGCCAGCCTGTTCCGGGGTCACGCCAGGTCGTCGAGCAGGGCCTTGGCCTCCTGCAGATCCGCCGTATCGAAGCCCTCGGTGAACCAGCCGAAAACCGGCGCGAGCAAATCGCGCGCTTCACCCCGCCTTCCCTGATCGCGCTTCAGCCGGGCGAGGCTCGTCGCGGCGCGCAGTTCCCAGGATTTCGCCTGCGTTCTGCGGGCAATCGCGACGGCGCGCTGAAAGCAGGCTTCGGCTTTCTGCGCGTCCGCCGGGTCGTGGCGCAACCGCAGCTCGCCTTCGAGCCGCCGCAGCTCTGGCTCGTAATAAACGATGCCGGTCTGCGCGACGTGGTCGAACGCCTCCGCCAGCACCCGCAATCCCTCCTCGGTCCGGCCGGTATCGCGACAGGCTTCCGCCAGCAGGCCCAGCCAGTGCGAGCATTCGAGCTCGGCCCCGGTCGCGCGAAAGGCAACGAGGCCTTCGCGCAGCTGAGTGATGCCTTCCTCGCACTGCCCTTGCTTGACCAAGGCCCAGCCGCGGACCACCATCGCCAGCCCGGCGAGGAACGGGAAGCCCTGCTCGGTCGCGAGCGCCAGGGATGTCTCCGCCAGCTCCAGCGCTCGTCGTGCTTCTCCACGGAGCTGATGCAGTGCTGCGGTCCAGCCGAGGGCGACGGCCTGGCTGAACGGGTGCGAAATATCCTCGGCGATGGCAATGGCTTGCCCCTCGTGGCGGAGCGCCTGCTCGGGATAGCCGAGGTGCCAGCAGACGCGGGTCAGAAACATGTGGCAATTCGAGGCGCAATTGTACGCGTGGCGGGAAGATGCGGGGCGGCCCCATTCCGGATCATAAAGCGCGATGCCCCGCTCCAAATGTGCCCGCGCGGCGGCCAGTTCGGCGGACCACAGCAGTTCACAGCCCATCTCGAAATGGGCGTAGGCAAGGAGTTCCGGGTCTTGCACCCGCTCGGCCAGAGCGAGCAGCTGCTCCGCCAGCGGCCGAGCCCGGCGCAGATCCCCAGGCATCAGATAAGCGTAGGCCAGCCCATAGAGCGCCCGGAAATGCGCAGGTGTGTCGGGCGCGACCCGCTCGCACAACTCGAGCGCGCGCCTCGAGGCCCGCTCGGCCTCCGGGGAGCCGAAGCCGCGACTGGTCCAGAGCGGTGCGATAAGAGCGGCTTGGAACGCAAGTTCCTGCTCGTCGCGCTGCCGGCTCTGCGGCAGGCTATCGAGCAGTTGGATGCCGCGGGTGAGGTGGGCGATCGCTTCCGGATTTGCCGAGCGCGCGAGCGCGCGTTCGCCGGCGCGGCGCCAGTATTGGACGGCCTGTTCGGTGAGGCCCGCCTCGGTGCAGTGATGCGCCAGGAGTTCGGGCTGGGTCGTCACAGCCTCGGGAAACTCTCGTTCGAGGGCCGCGGCGATGGCCTCATGCAGCTGCCGGCGGCGAGCACGCAGCAAGGTCGCATAGGCAGCGTCCTGCACCAGCGCATGCTTGAACAGGTACCAGGAGTGCGGCGGCAGGCCGCGGCGAAACAGAAGCCCGGCATCGGTCAGGCGGTCGAGCGCGGTTTCCAGATCCGGTTCCGGCCGCTGCGCCACCGGCCGGATCAGTTCGTGGGCGAACTCGCGGCCGATCACCGCGCCGATTTGCGCAATCTCCTTGGCGGTCGGCCCGAGCCGATCGAGCCGGGCGATCAGCGAGGCGTGCAAGGTCGCGGGAATTGCCAGGTTCGGCAGCGGGCTCGCCGCCAAGACCGCGCCCACTCGATCGTCGAGATCGCCGCTTTCGACCACGGCCTTGGTCAGCTCCTCGACGAACAATGGCACGCCGTCGGCGCGCTCGACGATCTCCTCGACGGTCGCCTGGGGGAGGCCGGCATTGCCGGCAAGGTGCTCTACCAGCGCCGCGCCGTCGCGTCCCCCGAGGCGGCTCAGCGCCAGCATCGATACCTGCGGCTGCCCGCTCCAGGGGTGCTGGAACTCGGGGCGGAAGGTGACGACGAGCAGCACACGCAGCCCCAAGACCCGGTCCAAAGTCAGATCGAGAAGCTCACGCGAGGTCGGGTCGATCCAATGCGCATCCTCGAATACCATCAATACCGGCCCGCCGCGGGCGAGCGATTCGAGCTGGTTCAGCAACGCCTCGAACAGCTTTTCGCGCTTGCGCTGCGGGCTGAGGTTCAACGCGGCGGCGGAATTCGGCAAGGACAGCAGCTCAGCCACCAGCGCGATCGCGTCCTCACCGCGCGCACCGGGTGCCAACAATCCCCGCAACTTGTCGAGCTTCCGATCGACCGCGTCATCGCGGACGAACCCGGCGGCGCGTTCGATCTGAGCGATGAACGGATGGAGCGCGCTATCCTGATGGTGCGGAGAGCAGAAATAGCGAAGGCGCGTAGGCCGATCGCTCGCGATGGCCTGCGCGAACGCCGCGGTGAGCCGCGATTTGCCGATCCCCGGCTCCCCCGAAATCAGCACCACCCGCCCCTCGCCGGCATTTGCCTCTGCCCAATGCCGAAGCAGCAGGTCGAGCTCCTGGTCGCGCGCAATCAGCGGCACCGCCTCGGAGCGTAATGCCTCGAAGCGGCTCTCGGCGGCGCTCTCGCGCAATACCCGCGCCGCGCTGACCGGTGCCGCCAGGCCCTTGACCTCGACCGGCCCGAGATCCTCGTAATCGAACAGCCCGCCGGTCAGCCGCCGGATGCCGGCGCCGATCACCACCGTCCCCGGTTCGGCCAGCGCCTGCAGCCGCGCCGCCAGGTTCGGCGTCTCGCCGACCACCGCCTGCTCCCGCGCCGCCCCCTCGCCGAGCAGATCGCCGACGACGACCAGCCCGGAGGCGATCCCGACCCGCACCTGCAACCGCATCTCGGCTGCGATGTCGACCCCCGGAACGCCCGCCCTTGCGGGCGCCCACGGACTTGTATGGGGATTTTGCTGTCAAGTAGTTTCGACATGGCGGTTGGCTGGTGTTGGTTAAGGACCTTCAGGTCAGTCGCGGCCGTAGCCACGGGGCGGGTCGATCGCCTGCAACTCCTCGATGTCGAGCTCGGCGATTGCTTGCAGCTTCTCCGCCAGCCTGGATGCTTCGAGATTGGCGGGAAGGTTGTCCAGCCAGGCGCGGTAATTGTCCTGCAGCTCGATCAGCGTGGCGACTGCTGCCGCCCAGCGCCTTGGCCGTGGCGCGAGGCGCGGTGCCGGTGACGCCGTCTGGCTCTGTTGGCTCTGCTGGCGCCGTCTAGCGCGGCATCGCGCTTGACGCTCAGCTGGGGTCATCGGGGCGCTGCCGGTCCGATGTCTGGGCATCTTCGATCTCCTATTGGCAATCGTGACTGTCACGTTTCCCGGACGGTTGCTCCGTCGCAATCTGGGCCCGAGCTGCGGTCTGGGCACAGGAAACCGGGGCGAGGAGTTCATTGGCGTCACCTGTCACGAGCCTGGGCGGCTCCCCTGTGCTCAGGCCGATGGCCTGCAAACTCGTATCCGGCGGAACCTGCGGTTCCGTACCACGATGCCTCAATCGCGAGGCCGACGGGGAGCCTGGGAGGGCGGGACCACTCTAAATGGCGGCATCTTGCAGCCATAGTCCGTGACGGCATCCCGCCCACCCAGGTCGGTTCCAGGCGTCGGCGCCAAGCGCCTTGCTCCGCCCGGTGTCTTTGTGTCTCGCCGCGTGCCCTGATCTTGCGCTCAGGCGGCGGCGGTGCGGGCGTCGGCTGGTAGTTCGCCGGTCTCGACATAGCGCCAGAGCGCGACCAGCAGCTTTCGGGCAAGCGCCACGATCATCACTTTGCGGATGCGCCCCTTGGCACCGCTGGTTCGCTGGACGAACCAACGGCTGAGCGGGCTTTGCGGTTGGAAGCGAAGCCAGCGCCAAGCCAGTTGCATCAGGATGTGGCGCACCCGTGCATTGCCGTTTTTGCCGATGCCCTGCTCGCGCTCCATGCCGCCGCTCTGGAACGGCGTGCCGGTCAAACCGACAAAGCTCGCCAGCGCCCGGCGATCACGGAACGAACGGCAGCCTAGCATCTCGCGGACCAGAACGGTCGCGGTCTCGACACCGAGGCCGACGATCTGGGTCAGCAGCTGGATCATTCGCTCGGCGCGGTCCGGCTCGGCGATCTTCACGACCGCGTCGCGCTCGGCCTCGATCTCGCGCAGTTGGTCCGAGACCAGGCGGTGGCGCACCATCAAGCGTCTCAGCTCCGCCATCGTCTTGGGCGGCAACGGCGAGCCGGCAAAGGTCTGCAATGCCTCCAGCCGCTCGAACGCCTTCTTGAGGCGCGGCTTGAAGCCGACGATACCATGCAGACAGAGCAGACTCTCCACGCGGCTCTCGAGTTGCAGCCGCTCGCGGACCAGCCGCTCCCGTTCGCGTCCCGGCCGGCGCAGTTCCTCCTCCGCCTCACTCGCGATGCGCACCATCGAACACACCCGCGGCTCGCCGCGCAGCCACGCCAGCAGCGTGCGCAACAGCATGTCCAGGTCGATCCGATCCGTCTTCGCCCGCCGGCTCCGCCGCGGCACCGGAATGCTCGCCGGATGCATGACCTGCACCTCGATCCCCTGCGCCAGCAGGTAACGGGCAATCCAGAAACCGTCTCGGCCCGCCTCGTAGCTCAGCACCACGCGCTGCACCGCCCGACCCGCGGCCTCCGCCTCCGCCTTCCACAACCCGATCGTCCGCAACAAGCCGGCCAGATCGCGCGGCGCGAGCCGCCGCCGCGGCCGACGGGCGACCCCGGGAACCACCGCCCCGGCCTCCCACGACTTGCCGCTCAATTCCAGCGCCACGACCAAAGTGCTATTATGGTCAAAGGCGGCCGTGGTGTTGCTCGGTTCGATTTGCTTTGGCATCGGATCAATCCTGTCTGGTCTTGGACAACCGACAAGATACTCAATGCCGCGGCCGTCCTCCCCATAGCATCTAAATCCGTGGGCTGAAGGCCCACGTCCGGGGGCGGACACCGCCTCGACCAGCTTGAGCCCGGCCCGCACCGCGCGCTCGGCGTCGTGCTCGTCGGCCCGCGGATAGCCGAAATAGGCGAGCACGCCGTCGCCCATATACTTGGCGACAAACCCGCCTGATCGCTCGATGACCTGGGCAACGCAGCGGTGGTAGGCGCCGATCACCGCGCGCAGATCCTCCGGGTCGAGCCGCGCCGACAATGCCGTCGAGCCGACCAGATCGCAGAACATCACCGTCAGTTGACGCCGCTCGGCCTGAGAGACCGGCGCGGAACGGAGCGAATCCGGCTGCTCTTCCCGGACAACACCCTCGCGCAGGGCCGCGATGGCTTCGAGGAGCTTGCGCCGATCGCCCACCCGGGCGACGCCGAGATCCTTGAGATCCTCCGCGGTCAGCTTGGGCAGGATCTCGGCATCGATGCCGTTATCGCGAAACGCCGCGCCGTATTGTTCGAGCCCCAGGCCCCGAAGCCACGCCGTAACGTCCATGCGGCCCCCGATGTCGAGCCGTTTTGGCGTCAAGCTAACACGGAAAGCTGCGGGCGCCGTGTCGTTTCGTGAAAACCCGCCGCCGGACGCAACCGAGCGGCGCGCCGTCAGGGTCCGCGGCCCAGCCTTGGCCGCGAGGCAGGCGGCGGAACGACTTTAATGCCATCGAAGGCTTACCTCATGCCGAGGCAGGCGGGCGCAGCACGCCGTCTCGAAGCACGCACGGCGCTTTTGCCGCCTTCGCTTATCAGACGTCGAGATTGGCGACGCTCAGCGCATTCGCCTGGATGAAGTCGCGACGCGGTTCGACGAGATCCCCCATCAGGGTCGAAAACGTCTCCTCGGCGAGATCGGCGTGGCTGATCTTCACCTGCAGCAAAGACCGGGCTTCGGGATCGAGGGTCGTCACCCAGAGCTGCTCCGGGTTCATCTCGCCGAGGCCCTTGTAGCGCTGCACCTCGATGCCGCGGCGGCCCAGTTCCATGACCGCGTCGACGAGACCGACCGGGCCCGCGATCGGAGCGGTCTTGCCGCGCGCCGTCAGCACGCCGGGGCGATCGAAGACCGCGCGCAGTCGCTCGCCGTCGGCGTCGAGGCGGCGCGCCTCGGCCGACCGCAACAGCGCCGCATCGATCCGGTGCCGCTCGTCGACGCCCTGGCGATTGCGGCTCAGGACCAGGCCCTCCCCGGCAATCACCTCGCCCAGCCAGCCGCGCTCATGCTCCGGCGCGAGGGCATTGAGCCGCCCGGCGGTCGCCCCGGCGGCCGCGACCGCCCGCTCCGGATCGGCGAGCAGAGCCAGTGAAAGCGCGCCCGCGATCGCCGCCTGCTCGACGATCTCGATGCTGCCGGCCTTGGCGGCAAGCGGCTGCAGCAGGCGGCGGTGACCCTGCGCCGCGGCCAAGAGATCGCGCAAGTCGAGGCCGCCGCGCTCGACCCCGTCGAACTGGGTGAACACCGCATCCGCGAGGGCGGTGTCGATGCAATAGGCTTCGAGCGCCGCGTCGTCCTTCAGATATACCGCCTTCGCATTGCCGCGCTGGAGCCGATAGAGAGGCGGCTGCGCGATATAGAGAAACCCCTTGTCGATGAGCCGCGCCATCTGCCGGAAAAAGAAGGTCAGCAGCAGGGTGCGGATATGGCTGCCGTCGACGTCGGCGTCGGTCATGATGATGATGCGATGGTAGCGCGCCTTTTCCGGATCGAAGTCCTCGGGGCCGATGCCGGTGCCGAGGGCGGCGATCAAGGTGCCGATCTCGGCCGAGCCCAGCATCTTGTCAAAGCGGGCGCGTTCGACATTGAGGATCTTGCCCTTCAGCGGCAGGATCGCCTGGAAGCGCCGGTCGCGGCCTTGCTTGGCCGAGCCGCCGGCGCTGTCGCCCTCGACGATGAACAATTCCGCGAGCGCCGGATCGCGTTCCTGGCAATCGGCCAGCTTGCCAGGCAAATTCGCGACGTCGAGCGCGCCTTTGCGCCGGCTGAGGTCGCGCGCCTTGCGCGCCGCCTCGCGCGCGGCCGCCGCTTCGACGACCCTGGCGACGATCTTGCGGGCCTCGGCCGGGTGCTCCTCGAACCACTGCGTCAGCTTGTCGGCGACCATGCTCTCGATCACCGGGCGGACCTCGGACGAGACGAGCTTGTCCTTGGTCTGCGACGAGAATTTCGGGTCCGGCACCTTGACCGACAACACGCAAGTGAGCCCCTCGCGCATGTCCTCCCCGGTCAGTGCCACCCGCTCCTTGCGCGCGATGCCGCCGTCATTGGCATAGGCGTTGACGGTGCGGGTGAGCGCCGCGCGAAAGCCGGCGAGGTGGGTGCCGCCGTCGCGCTGCGGGATGTTGTTCGTGAAACACAGCATCGTTTCGTGATAGCTGTCGGTCCACTGCATCGCGATGTCGAGCAGGATGTCGCCGCCCTCGGCGGCGATCTGGCGCGCGCCGCTGATCACGATCGGCGGCGTGTGCAAGACCTGCTTCGAGCGATCGAGATAGCGCACAAACGCCTCGAGCCCGCCTTCGAAATGGAGGGTGACGCTCTTTGGCTCGATGCCGCGCAGATCGCTCAAGACGAGGGTGACGCCGCGGTTGAGAAAGGCGAGTTCGCGCAGCCGGTGCTCGAGGGTCGTGAAATCGAACTCGGTCGAACCGAAAACCTCCCCGCTCGGCAGAAAGTTGACCTCGGTGCCGGCGGCCAGGCCGCGGCGGTTCGAACCTTCGGGCCAGGACGGGGCGGGACCGATTTCGGCGAGCGGCGCCTCCGGCACCCCGTCGCGAAAACGCATGAACCATTCCGACCCGTTGCGGAAGATGCGCAGCTCGAGCCGGGCCGAGAGGCCGTTGACGACCGAGACGCCGACCCCGTGCAGCCCGCCCGACACCTTGTAAGCGTTCTGGTTGAATTTGCCGCCGGCGTGCAGATGGGTCATGATCACCTCGGCGGCGGACACCCCCTCTTCGTCATGGATGCCGACCGGGATGCCGCGGCCGTTGTCGGCGACGGTAACCGAGCCGTCGGCGTTCAAGCTCACGCTGACCCTGTCGCAATAGCCGGCGAGCGCCTCGTCGATCGCGTTGTCGACGACCTCGTAGACCATGTGATGCAGGCCCGAGCCGTCGTCGGTGTCGCCGATATACATGCCGGGCCGCTTGCGCACCGCATCGAGACCGCGCAGGACCTCGATCGACTGCTCGTTGTAGATCGCGTCGCCGCCATTGGCGGACGCGCCGCCGGGCAACGCGTCGGCGGGATCAGGGGCGCCGTCGACCAGGGGAGCGGCGACAGGGCCGGCGGGCGCCGCCGCGCTGCGGGTCGAGAGCCGTGGATCGACTGTGGGAAAATTTGCCATGGGCTCGCGGTTAGCGTTTGTTCGTATCAAAATGCGGTCGGTGACAGGGTGCCGGCGGCGACGGAGAAAAACCGCGCCCGGCCGCGCAGCGCTGCAAACAGGGCCGCGTCGGTGCCGGTGACCCAGGCCTGCGCCTCGATCTCGACCAGCGCCGCGAACAAGGCGGCGCGGCGGCCGGCGTCGAGGTGGGCCGCGACCTCGTCGAGCAGCAGCAGCGGGGCTTCGCCGCGGATCGCGCGCTGCAGTTTGGCCTGAGCGAGCACGATCGAGATCAACAGCGCCTTCTGCTCACCGGTCGAGGCAAGCCCGGCGGCAGTTCCGTTCGCCTCGGCGACCTCGAGATCGGATCGGTGCGGACCGATCGCAGCACCGCCGGTCAGCGCGTCCTCGCGGCGGCCGGCGGCGAGCGCCGCCGCCAATTTGGCCTCGGCCGCAAGCGCCGGCATGTGGTCGAGCCAGCCTTCGACGACGCCGATCGCGGCGAGCCGGGCGCGCGGGAACGGGTGCTCGGCTTCGGCGCAAGCGCGACCAAGCCGGCGGACGACCTCGCGCCGGCCGGCGGCGACCGCCACGCCGCGCTCGGCCAGCACCTGCTCCAGCGCCGCCAGCCAAGCGGGGTCGGCCGGCCGGTTCAGCAACAGCGCATCGCGCAACAGACGCGAGCGCTCGCGCAGCGCCTGCTCATAGGCGCCGACATGCGCCGCATGCGCCGGATCGAGCGCCAGGACGAGGCGATCGAGAAAGCGTCGGCGACCGCTCGGCCGCTCGAGGAAGAGGCGGTCCATCGACGGCGTCAGCCAGACGACACCGAGCCGTTCGCCGAGCAGCGCCTGGCTCTTTGCCGGTTCCCCGTCGATCCGCACAATTCGCCTTTCGCCACCCGATGCCGCCGACGGGTCGCCGGGGGCCGCGCCGGGGTCGCGGCCGGTGCCGATCTCGATGCTGCCGCGTCGGGTCGCGATCGCCGCGGCGACCGCCCAGCCGCCGGGAGCCGCCGGCGGCGGTTCCGCGGCGGCGCGCCGGCGATCGATCTCGGTCAACCGGGCGCCGCGCAGCCCGCGACCGGGAGCCAGGAACGACAATGCCTCGAGGAAGTTGGTCTTGCCGGCCCCGTTCGCCCCGGTCAGCACCACCGGCTCGGGGCCAAGGGCGAGACCGAGTTCGCGGTAGTTGCGGAAGTCGGTGAGCCGCAAACGGGTCACCGCAACGCCGCCGAGCGATGCCGCCCAAGGCCGCGCCAAGACTTCCTGCGCCATGTCTAGCATGTTGATTAGATGGGGCCGAGAGCGTCTTATCGCCAGCGATGGAAGGGCGCGGGACAGGCGGGGCGGACCTGCTCAGACCCGCATCGGCATCAAGACGTAAAGCACGCCGGGATCGGAGATGTCGCGCACGACGGTCGGCGAAGCCGAATCGGACATCAAAAAGCGCGCGCCCTCCCCGTCTATCTGCTGGGTGATGTCGAGCAGGTAGCGTGAATTGAAGCCGATCTCCATTGGCGCCGCATGATAGCGGACCTCGATGTCCTCGACGGCCGTGCCGTTTTCCGGGCTGGTCGCCGACACCGCGAGGTTGCCGTTGTCGAGCGCCAGCTTCACCGCCCGGCTCTTCTCGCTCGAGATCGTCGATACGCGATCGACGGCTTCGGCGAATTCCTTGCAGTTGACTTCGAGAACCTTGTCGTTGTTCGCCGGGATCACCCGGTCGTAATCGGGAAACGTGCCGTCGATCAGCTTGGATGTCAGCGTCGCCTGATCGACCGTGAAGCGGATCTTGCTCTCGTTCAGCGACACCTGGATCTCTTCATCGTATTCTTCGACAAGCTTGCGCAGTTCGATGACCGCCTTGCGCGGGATGATCACACCCGGCATCCCGCCGGCGCCCTCGGGCATCACCATTTCGAGGCGGGCGAGGCGATGGCCGTCGGTCGCCACGGCGCGCAAAACCGGCACCTCCTCGCTCTTCGTGGTGTGAAGATAGATCCCGTTCAGGTAGTAGCGGGTTTCCTCGGTCGAGATCGCGAATTGGGTATGGTCGATCAGGCCGCGCAGTTCGCTCGCCGACAGCGCGAAATTGTACGGCAGATCGCCGCCGGTCAGCACCGGGTAATCCTCGGGCGGCAGGCAAGCCAGCGTGAAGGTAGAACGGCCCGAGCGCAGCACCAGCCCGCTCCCCCCGGCCTGGGTCAAGCTCGCGTCAAGGCTGATCTGCGCCCCCTCGTGCAATTTGCGGACGATATCGTAGAGCGTGTGCGCCGGTGCGGTGGTTCCACCCGGACGCTCGATCTGTGCGGGCACGCCCTCGACGATTTCGAGATCCATGTCGGTGGCGCTCAACAGCAACGGGCCGCGGCCCGACCCCGGCGCCGCATCGCAGCGCAGCAACACGTTCGACAGAATGGGTATCGTGTTGCGCCGCTCGACGACGCTTTGCACATGTCCCAGCGCTTTGAGCAGGGCGCTTCGTTCGATCGTAAGCTTCATTCTGGCCACACGAAGTTGGCACCGCTACGGCCGCAAGATCGCAGCCGTCGCCCCGTCGCTTCATCCGGCAAAAAATCGGCAGACGGGAACGCATCGTAGCACAACACCAGCCTCGCCTCAGCACGGCTTTATCGGGGTCGGCAAACGCCGCTCGGCACCCGACCGAAAATGACGATATAAGCGTCTGAAATAAATCGATTCATTTTGGGTCAGGGTCTCAGCACTGCAGCATGCGTCCCAGCAATTCGACATCTTCGGCGATCGCGGGGTCGGTCAGTTTCAACTCCTCGATCTTGCGGATCGCATGAATGACCGTCGTGTGGTCGCGCCCGCCGAATTTGCGGCCGATCTCGGGCAATGATCGGGTGGTCAGGTGCTTGGCAAGATACATCGCCACTTGACGCGGGCGGGCAACCGCGCGGGCCCGCCGGTCGGAGGTCATCTCGGCCAATCTCATGTTGTAATGTTCGGCGACGCGACGCTGAATTTCGTCGATCGTCACCCGCCTCTCGTGCGAGCGCAGCAGATCGCGCAATTCCTCCTGAGCGGTCTCGAGCGTGATCGGGCGGCCGCAGAGCCGCATGTTCGCCGTGATCCGGTTCAACGCGCCTTCCAGCTCGCGAATGTTCGAGGTGATCTTATGGGCGAGAAACTCCATCACCTTGCGCGGCACCGGAACGCCATTCTGCTCGGCCTTCGATTCGAGGATACCGAGGCGCAGCTCGTAGGTGGTCGGGAGCAGGTCGGCGACGAGGCCCCAGCCGAGACGCGAGCGCACCCGTTCCTCGAGGCCTTCGAGATCGGAGGGTGATTTGTCGGCCGAAATCACGATCTGCCGGTTCTGGTCAACCAGCGCGTTGAAGGTATGAAAAAATTCTTCCTGGGTCGAATCCTTGCCGCTGATGAATTGCAGGTCGTCAATCATCAGCAAATCGACCGAGCGAAACTCCTCCTTGAAATCCATCGTCGATTTGAAGCGAAGCGCGCGAACAAATTGATACATGAATTTTTCGGCCGACAGATAAATCACCTTGCGCTGGCTCGAGTGCTTGCGGACGTGCCAAGCCACCGCGTGCATCAGATGCGTCTTGCCGAGCCCGACCCCGCCATAAAGGAACAGCGGATTGAACGGCACGGTGTGCAGCGGGGAGGTGCAGGCCTCGGCGACGTGGCGAGCCGCGGCGTGCGCGAACTCGTTGGGTTTGCCGACGACAAAGTTCTCGAAGGTGAAGCGGCCGTCGAGCCCCGAGGGCTGCACTTTGTCATCGCCGGCTTCGAGCCCGGCCCCCGGTTCGCCGGCGCCCGCCATCGCCGCGCGCGGCGATCTCGCCGGCGCTGCGATCGTTTCGCTCGCCGCTTGAGCGACCGAAACCACGACGAGAATGCGCCTGATTTGGCGGTTTTCGAGCCGCCACAACGCGAGCAGCCGGTCCGCGTAATGAGCGGCGATCCAATCGCGCAGAAACCGGGTCGGCGCGGCGATCACGGCCTCGCCGTCGTCGACCCGCTGCAAGCTGACCGGGCGCAGCCAACTGCGATAGGCGGCGTCGCCGACCTCCCGCTTAAATCGTCCCAATACGCGAGCCCACTCGTCGCTGCTCGCGGGTTCCGTGTCGCTGATTTCGAATTTTCGAGCCGCCTCTGCTACCACCGCATCCCCCATTATCAGGACAGCAGCGCCGTCGGGTTCACCTATGGCAAGCGAAAATCCCGCATACTAAATATTCGACTGGATACCTCAGTGAGATGCTAGCAGAATTCTTACCCCCTTTGTGAGGCTTATTATTTTCCACCGGATAGTTTCTTCTTATGCTACGCACTCATTTACGCAGCGCCGACGTAGTTACCATCGACGCTATACGATGATCCTAACGTAACGATTTGCCGGAAGGCAATCGGACCGAAAGGCGAACGCAAAAAGAAATTTTGATTACATCGAGACGCTCGGGCCGGCTCTTCGCGCGCCGCCTACCAGGCCGGGCGCGTGCGGGCCGTTCCGGCATGACCGCCGCGTTTTTCCGCAGCCGGTTACGCGCTCGGCGAGGCCGCTTGCAGCGCGTTGATCCGGGTGGCAAGCCGGGACAATTTGCGCGCCACGGTGTTCTTGTGCAGCACCCGCTTGGTGATCGCTCGGTGCAGTTCAGGCTGGGCGACCCGCAGGGCAGACCGCGCCGCCTCCTGATCGCCGGCGTCAATCGCCAGCTCGACCCGTTTGATAAAGGTCCGCACCCGGCTCTTCCGGGCGCGGTTGATCGCGGTGCGCTTGGCAGTCTGGCGTATCCGCTTTTCCGCCGATTTGTGAGAAGCCATGCTCGTTCGCTCTGGGTTCGGGGAGATTTTCTATCGACCGGGTCCCTTCGCGTCAACCGCCGGCCGGTCGCGGAGCCCGGGCGCCGGAGGGTCGAGCGGGAACCGGCGAATTGAGCTCATCGATTCTTGAAGGCGGGCGGCCGCTTCTCGATAAACGCGGCCATCCCCTCCCGGCGATCCTCGGTGGCAAAGGTTGCGTGGAACACCCGGCGCTCGAAGCGGACGCCCTCGGCGAGGGTGGTTTCATAAGCCCGGTTGACCGCCTCCTTGACCATCATCGCGATCGGAAGCGACATCTCGCTGATCTGGGCGGCGATTTTGGTCGCTTCGGCGACCAGCTCGGCGGCCGGGACGATGCGGCTGACGAGCCCGGCCCGCTCGGCTTCGGCCGCATCCATCATCCGCCCGGTCAGGCACAGATCCATCGCCTTGGCCTTGCCGACAAAACGCGTCAGGCGCTGGGTCCCGCCGGCCCCCGGCATCGTCCCGAGCCGGATCTCGGGCTGGCCGAAGCGCGCGGTGTCGGCGGCGACGACGATGTCGCACATCATCGCGATCTCGCAGCCGCCGCCGAGCGCAAACCCGGCGACCGCCGCGACGAGCGGCTTGCGGCATTGCGCCACCCGCTCCCAGCCGCGGGTGATGAAGTCTTCCAGATAGGTCTCGGGATAGGTCTTGCCGGCCATCTCCTTGACGTCGGCGCCGGCGGCAAAGGCTTTATCACTGCCGGTCAGCACGATCGCGCCGATCGCCGGGTCGGCTTCGAAAGCGTCCAACGCCGCGCCGAGTTCGGCAATCAGCGCCGAATTCAGCGCGTTGAGCGCCTGTGGCCGGTTCAAGGTGACGAGCCCGACCGCGCCGCGGCGTTCGACGAGGATGTTCTGATAACGAGGTGTGTCGCTCATCGTCTGCCCTGCTACCGTTGTCGCCTTGCACAATAGAATGTCGAACGGCCCGACTGCACGATGCGCCGCACCCCTGCGGCACAATCGCAGCCGGGACAGGGTTCGCCTTCGCGGCCATAGACGGCCCAGCGGTGCTGGAAATAGCCGAGTTCGCCGTTGGCCTGGACATAGTCGCGCAACGACGATCCGCCGGCGGCGATCGCCTCGCCGAGGACCGAGCGGATCGCCGCGACGAGCCGCTCGGCGCGGCCGTGCCCGACCGACCGGGCCAGGCGCCGCGGCGACACGCCGGCGCGGTAGAGCGCTTCGCAGACATAAATATTGCCGAGGCCGGCGACGATGCGCTGGTCGAGCAGGGCCGCTTTTATCGAGCTCGCCCTGCCGGCAAGCCGCTGCGCCAGATAGGCGCCGTCAAAACCATCTTCGAGCGGCTCCGGCCCGAGGCCGGCAAGCAGCGGATGCCGCGCCGCCTCGTCGCGCCGTAGATAGTCGATCGTGCCGAAGCGGCGGGCATCGTTGAAGCGGACGACGGTGCCGTCGTCGAGCGTCAAGAGCAGATGATCGTGCGGTCCGGCCGGCAGCGCTTCGCCGCCGGCCGTAACCCGGCCGGACATGCCGAGGTGAAGCAGCAGCAAACCGTCTTCGTCGAGTTCGATCAGGATGTATTTGCCGCGGCGGTGCAGCTTGCCGATGCGGGCGCCGGCGAGCCGCCGGGCGAGCGCCGGCGGAAACGGCCGCCGCAGATCGGCCCGCCGCAGCTCGGCCCGGACAATGGCGCGGCCGCTCATCTTGAGCGCGAGGCCGCATCGCACCGTCTCGACTTCGGGCAATTCGGGCATCAGCCTCGCGCTCCTGCCGGCCGCACCGTGGCGCCGGCGCCGCGACCGGGGTATCTTCCTGCCCGATGAGGGAAGCGGACACAAGCGGCGCCGCCGCGTTTGGCGCCGGCCGGGCAGGGCGAGGCGCGTCGCAAGCACGTGCCGTCTTCGATCGCGTCGCGCCGCGCTACGACCTGATGAACGATCTGATGAGCGGCGGCATCCATCGCTGGTGGAAGGCCGAAATGGTGTCTTGGCTCAAGCCGCGGCCCGGTCAGCGCCTGATCGATGCGGCCGGCGGCACCGGCGACATCGCCCTGCGGGTGCTGCCCCGCCTCGCGCCGCCGGCGGTAGCAAGCGGCGGCGGCGTCTTGGTCTGCGATGCCAGCCCGCGGATGCTTGCCGTCGGACGCAGCCGCGCGCTCGACCGGGGAATTCTCGCGGGCATCGAATGGGTCTGCGCCGATGCCGAAATGCTGCCTGCGGCCGATCGCAGCGCCGATCTCTACACGATCGCCTTTGGCTTGCGCAATGTCACTCACATCGACGCGGCCCTCGCCGAAGCCCGGCGCGTCTTGAGCCCGGGCGGGCATTTTCTCTGCCTCGAATTCACCCCGGCGGTGACGCCGTTGCTGCAACCCGTCTATGACCTCTACAGCTTTGGCGTCGTGCCGTTGCTCGGCCAAATCGTCGCCGGCGACCGCGACGCCTATACCTACCTGGTCGAAAGCATCCGCCGGTTCCCGCAACCGAGCGCGTTGTCGGGGATGATTGCCGCGGCCGGGCTCGAGCGGGTGCGGGTTCGCAGGCTCACGGGGGGGATCGCTGCGCTCCATTCGGCCTGGCGGCTCTGAACACCCGAAGGGGTTGTTGCGCAGCACGCGCAACCTCGCCCGGCTGGCTGGAATTGCCTTGAACCTGGCGCGCTACGACGCGCTGTTCCTGTTTTACGGCATCCCCGGCGTCGGGCCCTATCTGGGCTTTGCCGGCACCCTCTTCCGCCGCCGCCGCGGCCTCTCGGCGCTGCGCCCGGGACAGCGCCTCGCCGCGGCATTCAACGATCTGGGGCCGGCCTTCATCAAGCTCGGGCAGCTGTTGTCGACCCGCTCCGATCTTCTCGGCGAGGACGTCGCCGCCGATCTCGCGGCCCTGCAAGACCGCCTGCCGCCGTTCCCCGGGCACCAGGCGCGGGGACTGATCGAGGCCGAGTTCGGGCGGCCGCTCGGCGCGCTTTTTGCCGCGTTCGCCGAAACCGCGATCGCCGCGGCCTCGATCGCCCAGGTGCATATCGCGACGACGGTCGACGGCCACGAGGTCGCGGTCAAGGTTTTGCGGCCGGGGATCGCCGCGGCGTTTGCGCGCGACCTCGATCTCCTGCGCTGGCTGGCCGACTGGCTCGAGCGCCTGCAGCCGTCGCTGCGCCGGCTGAAGCCGATCGAGGTCGTCGAGACCTTGGAGGAGGTCGTCCGCTTCGAGATGGACCTCCGCTTCGAAGCGGCGGCGGCCTCCGAACTGGCCGAGAATTTTACCGGCGATCCGGGGTTCCGCGTGCCGCGGGTCGATTGGCTGCGCACCGGCCGCAGCGTCTTGACCTTGGAGCGGATCGCCGGGGTGCGCATCGACGACCGCACCGGACTGCTCGCCCGCGGGCACCGGATCGAGGAGGTTTTGGCGAAGGCGGCCAGCGCCTTTTTCAATCAGGTGTTCCGCGACGGCTTTTTTCACGCCGACATGCACCCGGGGAACATGTTCGTCGACGCTTCGGGGACCATCGTGGTCGTCGACTTCGGCATCATGGGGCGCCTCGACCGCCCGACCCGCGATTACCTCGCCGACATGCTGCTCGGTTTTCTGACCGGCGATTACCGCCGCGTCGCCGAGGTGCATTTTGCCGCCGGCTACGTGCCGTCGAGCCGGTCGATCGACGCCTTCACCCAGGCCTGCCGCGCGATCGGCGAGCCGATCCTCGGTCGGCCGTTGCACGAGATCTCGGTGGCGCGGCTTCTCGCCCAGCTGTTCCGCGTCACCGAGCAATTCGACATGGAGACCCAGCCGCAATTGCTGCTCTTGCAAAAGACCATGGTGCTGGTCGAGGGGGTCGGCCGCCGGCTCGACCCCGACATCAACATCTGGACATTGGCGCGGCCGCTGATCGAGGCCTGGATGCTCGACAATCGCGGCCCCGAGGCCCGGCTGCGCGAGCGGCTCGAAACCGTTGCCGAAATGATCGAGCGGCTGCCGCGGCTCATCGCCAACCTCGATAGCCTGGTCGGGGACATGGCGCGGGACGGGGTCGTGCTGCATGCCGAAACGATCGCCGCCCATGCCGCCGAGCAAGCCAAGCGCGCCTACCTCGCGGTCATCCCGTTGTGGCTGGCGGCGGCGGCGCTGTTGGCGATCGCGCTCCTCCTCTGGGCGGGGCGCTAGCTAGTTTAGGAGCCGGGGCTGGCGGGCGAGCGAGGCGCAGGTGCGCCCCGCCCGCACGCCGACACCCGGTCTCGACACCCCGCTCAGCTCGGGATAGAAGGCAGGAAGCCCCTTCGCGCCGGCGTCGAAGCGGCGGGCCGGCTGAGCCCTTTGTCCCTGTCATCGGGAGGAAACCGCGATGCCGCTGACGCCACAGCAGCTTCGGCAGTTCGCTGACGAAGGCTATCTGTTCCTGCCCGGCTGCTTCCTCGAGGAAGAGGTCGCAATCCTGCGCGACGAAGCCGAGGCCGTCTTCATCGACGAGGTCATGCCGATCAACGGCCCGCTGATGCTGGTGCCGAGGAGCCACCGGCACGGCGTCCTGTCGGCCGGGCACGACGAGGAGACGACATCCTATCCGCTCTGGACGCTCGACCATGCCACCGTCACCCGGCTGGTCGACGCGGGCGGCATCGTAGCACCCACCGGAAAGCCCGGCTCGATGCTGATTGTTCCACGGCAATCTGGTGCATGCCTCGGCCCCGAACATCACGCCCTACCCGCGCCGCATCGTCTATTTGACGCTCACTTCACGCCGATCGAGCCGGTTGCCGACGACGCGCTGTTGCAGTACGGCCGCGCCGCGGCAAAAAGAGCGGCGGCGGAATAGGCGATGAACCTCCATCGCCTGCTGCGGCGGCGCGCCGCCCTTGGCCGGCCGGTGCGCGTCGGCCTGATCGGCGCCGGCAAATTCGGCTCGATGTTCCTGAACCAGGTGCCAACCATCGAAGGGCTCGAGGTTTCGGTCATCGCCGATCTCGATCCGGAGCGGGCGCGGCACGCCTGCCGCACCGTCGGCTGGGACCGGGCGCGCATCGGGCGGGCCGCCTTTGTCGCTGCGGGCGCCGAGGCCTGCACCGATCCCTCGGTCGAGGTCGTCGTCGAGGCGACCGGCAACCCGGCGGCCGGGATCGCGCACGCGCGCGCCGCAATCGCTGCGCACAAGCATATCGTCATGGTCAATGTCGAGGCGGACGTGCTGGCCGGGCCGTTGTTGGCGGAAGAGGCGCGGGAAAGGGGCGTCGTCTATTCGCTGGCCTATGGCGACCAGCCGGCCCTCGTCTGCGAGCTCGTCGATTGGGCGCGCGCCTGCGGCTTCGCGGTTGCCGCTGCCGGCAAGGGCACAAAATACCTGCCCGCCTACCATCGGGTCACGCCGGACGACGTCTGGCCGCATTACGGACTAACGCCGGAAGCGGCGCGGGCGGGCGGGATGAACCCGCAAATGTTCAACTCGTTCCTCGACGGCACCAAGTCGGCGATCGAGATGGCCGCGATCGCCAACGCGACCGGGCTCGGCGTGCCCGCCGACGGGCTGGGCTTTCCGCCTTGCGGGGTCGACGACCTGCCGCAGGTGCTGCGCGGCCGTGAAGCGGGAGGTGCCTTGGAACGCGACGGCATGGTCGAGGTCGTCGCCTCCTCGGAACGCGACGGCCGGCCGGTGTTCCGGGATCTGCGCTGGGGCGTGTATGTCGTGCTGCGGGCGCCCAACGCGTATGCGCGCAATTGCTTCCACGAATATGGCCTGAAGACCGACGCGAGCGGCTGGTACGCCGCGATGTACAAGCCTTACCACCTGATCGGGCTCGAACTCGGCGTCTCGGTTCTCTCGGCGGCGCTGCGCGGGGAACCGACCGGACAGCCGCAAGCATGGCAGGGCGACGTCGTCGCCGTCGCGAAGCGGGCCTTGGCGGCCGGCGAGATGCTTGACGGCGAGGGCGGGTACACGGTGTGGGGCAAGCTCGTGCCGGCTGCGCGCAGCGTCGCCGAAGGCGCGCTGCCGATCGGTCTTGCCCATCACGTCCCGCTGCAGCGCGATGTCCCGCAGGGCGAGATCGTGCGCTGGGCCGATGTTGCGATCGGGGATGGCGAGGCGGTCGAAGCGCGCCGCAACCTCGAGCGGCGTTTCGCCGAGCGGCCATCGGCAATCGCTGCGCAATAGGGAATCTCCAATCGGCAAATCGGGGCCGAACATCTCGCTCCGCCGGTGGCCGCCGGTTGACAGATCGTCTTCGCGACCCGATCCTCGACGCGCACGATCTACGGTAGGAAACCACATGGCCAACGCCGCCTTCGCGCCCTCCGCTCCGCCGCTCTCCATACCCTTGCGCGAGATATTGCCGTGGGCGGTGTTCGGCGGTTTGCTCTGCCTCTTGGCGCTTTATTTCGTCGGCGCGGAGCAGGGCGCGACATCGCTCTTATCGGGCATGTATATCCACGAATTCGTGCACGACGGCCGCCATTTGCTCGGCTTTCCCTGCCACTAATCTAATCTAAGACCCCGACCCAATATGAATCGATTGGATGCCGAACGCAGGGCTGCATCGATGCCGTGCATGCTTCGAGACGCGCCCGGAGCCTGTCCTCGGGCCGCGCAAAGCGCGGACCCGGGGGGGCGCCCTCAGCATGAGGTAAGCCTTTGATGGCATTAAAGGAGTTCCTCATCCTGAGGCGCCTCGCGCAGCGAGGCCTCGAAGGACGCAGGGCGTTGATCCAGCCGCTCGGCAATTGGATTACGGCCGCTTTCGCGGGGGTGACGAGTAAGTTGTTGATCCAACGTGTGTCATTTTCGGTCGGACCCTGATGGTCGGGGCGCTGCTGGCACGGGGGATGCTGTCGGGGGTCCTGGCGGGGCTCGTCGCCTGCGGGTTCGCATCGGTGTTCGGCGAGCCTCACGTCGCTCTCGCGATCGCTTTCGAACAGCACGCGCGCGCGGTGGCCGGTGCGGCACAGGAGCCGGAACTGGTCAGCCGGGCGGTTCAGAGCAGTGCCGGCCTGCTGACCGGCATCCTCGTCTATGGCAGCGCGCTCGGCGGCATCTTCGCGCTCGTCTTCGCCTATTCCTATGGCCGCCTCGGACGCTCGAGCCCGCGCGCCACGGCCGCGATACTCGCCGCCCTCGGCTTCGGTGCGCTGATCTTCGTCCCGCAACTCAAATACCCGGCGAACCCGCCGGCGATCGGCAACCCGGAGACAATCGGCGAGCGCACGGCGCTCTACTTTACGATGATCCTCTTCTCGGTCGCCGCCGCGGTCGCCGCGACAACGACGGCGCGGCAGCTCGCGCGCCGCCTTGGCGCATGGAACGGCGCGATGATCGGAGTTGCGGGCTACCTGGTCGTCACCACCGCGGCAATGCTGATCTTGCCGCCGGTGAACGAGGTGCCCGCCGGCTTCCCGGCGACCACGCTGTGGAATTTCCGGGTCGCCGGGCTCGGCACCGAGGCCGTTTTGTGGGTGGCGCTCGGCTTGATCTTTGGGGTTCTTGCCGAGCGCCGGCTGATCACGCGCGCCGACGCCGTGGGCCGGCCGGCGATCACGATCCCTGCTGCAGGGTCGCGACGCCCCGGCGCATGACCGCCACGACATCCACCGAGACCCGGGTATAGGGAGTCGCTGCCGATGGCCATTGAAGAACGCGCGAGCGTTTGCCCTTTCGACTGTCCGGACACCTGCAGCCTCAGCGTCAGCGTCGATGAGGGGCGCATCGTCAAGGTGCGCGGTTCGCATGCAGCGCCCTACACCGCCGGTGTCATTTGCAACAAGGTGGCGCGGGACATGGGCGCTTTCGTGCACGGGCCGGGCCGGCTGCGGCACCCGCTGCGCCGGATCGGCGCCAAGGGATCCGGGCGGTTCGAGCGGATCTCGTGGGACGCGGCGCTCGACGAGGTTCACGAACGCGTCACCGGCGTCATCGCCCGCTGGGGACCGCAGGCCGTGATGCCGCTCAACTATGCCGGACCGCACGGCCTGCTCGCCGGCGACAGCATGTCGGCGCGTTTCTTCAACCGCCTCGGGGCCACCCAGCTCTACCGCCGCGCGCTATGCGGCGGGGTGCGCAACGAGGCCTGGGCCGGCACCTATGGCGCGGTGCCCGGATGTCCGCCGGAATTGGCCGAGGCCGCGGCGCTGAACGTGGTCTGGGGCAACAACGCGACCGTCTCCAACCTGCACCTCGTCCGCTCGATCCGACGGGCAAGCCGGGCCGGCGGCAGGTTCGTGGTCGTCGACCCGCTGCGCACCAAGATTGCCGGGCAGGCGGATCTCCATCTGCAGCTGCGGCCCGGCACCGACGTTCTGCTCGCCTGGGCCGTTGCCGTCGAGCTCGAG
The DNA here is from genome assembly GCA_963772295.1 of uncultured Alphaproteobacteria bacterium. Classification (GTDB taxonomy): domain Bacteria; phylum Pseudomonadota; class Alphaproteobacteria; order ATCC43930; family CGMCC-115725; genus AP-15. The sequence goes on along the minus strand of CAVYWO010000009.1, from coordinate 585,329 downwards.
CGAATGGGCGCGCTCGACGATCGCTTCATCGCCGCGCATGTGCTGGGCTTCGAGGCGTTCATGGGCCGGGCCCGCGAATGGCCTGCCGAGCGGGCAGCCGCCGTCTGCGGGCTGGGGGCCGACCAGATCCGCAGGTTCGCGCGCTGGCTGGCCGAGGCGACAACGCTGGTGTTGGCGCCCGGCAATGGGCTCGAACGCGGCCGCAACGGCGGCAGCGGCATCCGGGCGGCGATTGCGCTCCCGGCGCTGCTCGGAAAGCTCGGCCGCGGCGGCGGCATCGTCTTGGGCGCGAGCAATGCCTTCCCAAAAACGCCCGCCAAGCTGCAGCGGCCCGATCTGATCCCCGCCGGCACGCGCACCCTCAACATCAACGACATCGGTCGCCATCTTGCCGATGACGACATCGACCCGCCATTGCGCGCGCTGTTCATCTATAACCACAACCCGATCGTCGTGCATCCGGACCAGAACCGGATGCGCCGGGGGCTCGCTCGCGAGGATTTGTTCGCGGTCGGCATCGAGCTGGCGATGACCGAGAGCATGACCCGTTGCGATGTGGTGCTGCCGGCGGCGACCCACTTCGAATATGCCGATCTCTATCCGTCCTATGGTCATCACTGGCTGCAGCGCGCCGAAGCGGTGATCCCGCCGTTGGCCGAGGCGCTGCCGAACACCGAGATCTTCCGGCGCCTCGCCGCGCGCTTCGGCTTTGCCGAACCGTGCTTCGAGGCGAGCGACGCGGAGCTGATGGACGATGCCGTCGACGCCGCCGATCCGCGGCTCGGGGGCGTGCGACCGAGCCGCATTTCGACCGGGCGGGCGCTGCCGATGACGGGACCGGACGGCGCCCCGCTGGTGCTCTATGACAACATCTTTCCGGCCACCCCGTCGGGAAAGGTTGAACTCGAATCGGCGACCTTGGCCCGGCGCTGGGGAGCCGCAGCCTTGTTGCCGGGCTGGCGGGAGCGCGACGCCTCTTATCCGCTGATGCTGGTTTCGCCGGCCTCCGACAGGCGCATTTCCTCGACCCTCGGCGGCCTCGCCGGCCAGCACCAGGCGCCGTCGCTGCAGATGAACCCGAGCGACGCGGCGGCGCGGAAACTCGAACCAGGCATCGATGTGCGGGTGTGGAACGATCGCGGCGACGTCGTTTTGCGGCTCGATCTGACCGACGCCGTCCCGCCGGGGGTCGTGGCCAGCGAAAAAGGCGCGTGGCTGGCGACCAGCCGCAGCGGGCAGACGATCTCGGCTCTGGTGTCGGCCGATCTCAGAGCCGATCTTGCCGAGGGTGCCTGCTTCAACGACACGCCGGTCGAGGTCGGCGCAGCTGCCTGAAAAGGGGCTCCGGAAAGCAGCCGGCCCCCGCCGAAAGTCCGCCGAAAATCCGGCTCAATGCGCCAGTAGAGGACAACAGCCATGGACGGCATCGACAAACCTGCTGTGACCACCGCCGACGCGCTGGCGACGCATTACCCGCGACCCAGCGAGCGGGTACTGAAGAAGGAGTTGGACCACGTCGATGCGCTGGGGCGCCGGTTCATCGCGGCCTCGCCGTTTCTGGTGCTGGCGACCGGCGGCAAAGGCGGTCTTGACTGCTCTCCGAAGGGCGATCGCGCCGGCTTCGTCCAGGTCGGGGCGGATGGCCGCACCCTCCTCATCCCCGATCGCCGCGGCAACAATCGGTTGGACGGACTGCAAAACATCGTCGAGGACCCGCGCGTGGGGTTGATCTTCTTCATCCCGGGCGCCAACGAAACCTACCGCGTCAACGGCCGCGCTCGGATCAGCGCCGAGCCGTCGCTGCAGCGCCGCTTCGCCGTCGACGGCAAGGAACCGGCGACCGTCATCGTGGTTGCGGTCGAGCAGGCGTTCCCGCATTGCCCGAAGGCACTCGTCCGCTCCGATCTGTGGCAAGCCGCGCGAGCCGGCCGGCCCGGGGAGGTCCCGACGCTGGGCGACTTCGCCGCCGCGCGCAACCCCGGCACCGACGGCGCCACCTATGACGCCGAATACGCGAAGCGGATGCCCGGCGAGTTGTACTGACCGCGATGCGCCGCGTCGAAACGATCGCGGGCGGCGCTGAAGACGATGATCGCGGAACTCGCATGCAGCGCCAAACGAGTTTGCCCGGCGGGAGCCGGGGCCGCTCGGTCCGAATGACCCGGGTGGGCAGTTTCGGGTCCGCTTTGAGGTCGGTTTGCGGGTCGGACATGGCTGATCTTATTCTTGATAAAATCTGTTATCCCAGAATAGCCTCGCCACCGTCTTGATAGAATAATCCGCGGCCTGATCGCGGATGACGTGGTTCCGGTCCTCCGGATCGCGGCGACGCCAAAACGCCCATGTACGCGGCAGGCTGAGTCTCGAAGTCCCGTCGGCCTCAGGAAGTCTAGAATTTGCAATGTCCTAACGAACGGCCCATTTTTGTAGCATAGGCGGACAAACCGGGAACTTACGCAGCCAGAAGGGCGGGAGCGAGCCGGAGCGGCCGGCACCCGTCACGGTTTTCCGCCAGCTGGTCGGCAGGGGCCCAGATGTAATCGCCCCGTGAGATTGGCGTGCTCCCAACCGAGCGGCGAGAGGTGGACGAGAAGGTGGTCGCGAACGTCTTCGACCTCGCGCAAGGCGGCGATCGCGCGGTGCCAGATAGGCGTCCGATCCGGCCATAGGCATAGGCGAACACCAGAGCAAAGATGCCGCCGAGGGCACAGCCGTAGACCAGGATACCGGTCAGAAGCCCGGCGGTACTCTGCACCGCTCGAACTCACCAATTCCGGCTCCGGGGCTTCCCCGGCCATTGCGTGCATGCGCTGTTCGAAGCTGATGGGGACATCGACTTGAGGCTCGCCGAAGATCCAAGCGAAACGGGATAGATTTTTAGTGGCAGGGAAAGCCGAGAAACTCGAAGGTGCTGCGCGATTTGGATCAGCGGCGGCTGACGACCGATGCGGCCGCGCAGCTGCTGCGGCTGGAGCGCCGTCAGGTATTCCGGCTGTTGAAGGCGTACCGGATCGCGGGCGTTGCTGGCTTGATTTCGAAGCGGCCCAAGGAGGTGCGGTCGAAACTTTCCAAAATATCGGCTTGCTATCCGGCATTTCATCACCATTTGTTTGATGGTATATAACAGGAAAAACACTCTGGGAAAATCGCAGAGTTATATTGCGGTTATTGGAGAGTGTTTCCCCGATAAATGCCTCATGACGAGGCAACGGAGGGAAAAATGAACCGCTATTTTTGGCTACTGGACCACCCTGCCGTTCCGTTGGCGCTGGTCGCGGGTACGATCCTTGCCTTTGCTTGGCCACTGCGGGACGTGCCTGCCTGTGTGGTGGCGGCCCTTATGATGGTAGTAGCCACAGGCATAACCATACGGGCGCTTCGATGACGATGCTCCATCAAGTTAATTGATCGTGCGGCAACCCCTCACTCATCATCGATGCCCTCCCCCGTCCAGCATCTAGAAGCGTGAGCGCAAAGTGACCCTAAATCTAGCAAGATGTGTGAATACCGTAGATACATGAGAGCGGTTGGTCGGAAGGCGGGCTCGAAATTGCGCAAGTCGGTTCAGTGCGACGGCCGGACCATCCCTCTTTGGAAGGGACAACGGCTCAGCCGTACATTTTGCGTAAATGGCTTCTCCCGCTTGATCGGGTAGAATTGAAAACCGACCCACCAGACTGAACCCGTCATGACAGATGCTGACTATCTCGACTACCTCGCCGCAGAACGCGCCGCCAGTAAGGCTGGTCGCTTTCCCTTCTTAGGTGAGTGGCACCAGTCGTTCGATATACGGCCTGTTTCCTATTCGGCGGGAGGTGCGGCGCGGCGGACATTCACTGAGTCAGTTCATGCGCAACTGATCAACCGCTTCCTATTCTCGAATTTTATTGAGGTGGCTATCAATCTTTAACTCGACGCCCAGACGCTCATGGAGAGTGATGCTTATGGCGATGTAGGTAATTACTCAAAATCGATCAATGACGCGATGAAAGGTCGAGACGGCGTTTTTATCGACGACTGTCAAATCTATCGCCTGAGTGCAGGCTTCGCACTAACCGGGCACACAGCCTTCGACGTCACGATTAAGGCGACGCTCCCGGAAGAGTACGTATTGAAAGAGGGTTTGAAGCTATATGGTATGCCCGATGGTCTCTACTATCCGCAGGCCACTGCTGTCTGGGAAGAGAGTAAGGTCGACCACCTTGACACATTTAACACCTTCGGTGACTTGCTCATCCTGGAGACAATAACTCGGAACAAAACGGCAATGCGTCACCGTCTTCGATCAGCCGGGTTGAGCAAGCTAAGGGCATTTCAAACGGCCCGGCCGACGACGCCACTGCAACTCGGGTTACATCGGTCACGCGCTGTCGCAAGCGAGCTCGAAATCGTCGAGCACGAGGATTGGCGCGCTGCCTACACAGAGTTTGCGAGAGCTGATGGCGACCGGATCGCCGAGTCGGCGATCAGCCTCGACCGGTGGCACGAGGCCGGACAGTTCATCGGATGGCGTCGGTAACTTCGGCCAACCCTTTTCAAATTCCAGACGATTGATCCAAGCCATCGCTGTCCGAGGCCGCGGCCAATTATAAATTTTGACAAGAAAAAAGTGCAGGAATTATTCTTGAATACAACGGTCTGGGCGGCCTGGCACGGTTCAAAAACCTGATAATCTCGTATCCGATATTGCATTCATTGGGCCGCCGCGCCATGTAAGGTGGGTGCGTTAGCACTCTCGATCCGAGAGTGCCACACTCTTGCATAAAATTCGGGTCCGAGGAGAGACCATCCATGAAACTGCGTCCGTTGATCATGAAGGAAGCCGACATCATGGGCGTCCTCGATCGCGCCGCCGGCGTGCAAAAAGCCGCTTAGCTACAGGAGACCGAACATGGCTGCCAAGGAAGTCAGATTTAATGGTGACGCGCGCGAGCGCATGCTGCGCGGCATCGATTCTCTCGCAAACGCGGTCAAGGTGACGCTCGGGCCCAAGGGCCGCAACGTCGTCCTCGATAAATCCTGGGGCGCGCCGCGCATCACCAAGGACGGGGTGACGGTCGCCAAGGAGATCGAACTTGCCGACCGGTTCGAGAACATGGGCGCGCAGATGGTCAAGGAGGTCGCCACTCGGACCAGCGACCAGGCCGGCGACGGCACGACGACCGCGACGGTGCTGGCGCAGGCGATCGTGCGCGAGGGCGCCAAGGCGGTCGCCGCCGGCATGAACCCGATGGATTTGAAGCGCGGCATCGACTTGGCTGTCGCATCGGTCGTCAGCGACATCAAGAAGGTCTCGAAAAAGGTCTCGACCAATGCCGAGATCACCCAGATCGGCACGATCTCGGCCAATGACGATCGCGAGATCGGCGAGATGATCGCCCAAGCCATGGCCAAGGTCGGCAACGAAGGCGTCATCACGGTCGAGGAGGCCAAGAGCCTCGAGACCGAACTCGACATCGTCGAGGGCATGCAGTTCGACCGCGGCTATCTCTCGCCCTACTTCGTGACCAATGCCGAGAAGATGATTTGCGAACTCGACAGCCCGCATATCCTGCTCTTCGAGAAGCAGCTGTCCGGACTGCAGGCGTTGCTTCCCTTGCTGGAAGCGGTGGTGCAGAGCGGCCAGCCGCTGCTGATCGTCGCCGAGGATATCGAAGGCGAGGCGTTGGCAACGCTCGTCGTCAACAAATTGCGCGGCGGCCTCAAGGTCGCGGCGGTCAAGGCGCCGGGCTTCGGCGATCGGCGCAAGTCGATGCTCGAGGACATCGCGATCCTGACCGGCGGCCAGGTCGTCAGCGACGACCTCGGCATCAAGCTCGAAAACGTCACGCTCGACACGCTGGGCCGGGCCAAGAAGGTGCGCATCGAGAAGGAGAACACGACAATCATCGACGGCGCCGGCGACAAGACGGACATCGCGGCCCGCTGCACGCAATTGCGCGCGCAGATCGAGGAGACGACCTCGGATTACGACAAGGAGAAATTGCAGGAGCGCCTGGCGAAGCTGGCCGGCGGCGTTGCCGTCATCCGCGTCGGCGGCGCCACCGAGATCGAGGTGAAGGAGCGCAAGGACCGCGTCGATGACGCCGTGCATGCGACCCGCGCGGCGGTCGAAGAAGGCATTGTTGCCGGCGGCGGCGTCGCGCTGCTCTACGCCAGCAAGGGGCTCGCCGGGCTCAACCCGGAGAACAACGACCAGAAGGTCGGCATCGACATCGTGCGCCGGGCATTGCAGGCGCCGGCACGGCAGATCGTCGCCAACGCCGGCGCCGAAGGTTCGGTCGTCGTCGGCAAGCTCTTGGAAAGGGATGATGTCAATTACGGCTTCGACGCGCAGAGCGCCACCTATGTTGACATGGTGCAGGCCGGCATCATCGATCCGAGCAAGGTCGTGCGCCTGGCGCTGCAAGGCGCTGCCTCCGTTGCCGGCCTGCTCGTCACCACCGAGGTGATGATCGCGGAGAAGCCGGAGAGGCGCGTGACGCCGATGTCCGACGCCGGCATGGGCCGCGAGGACTACTGAGGCTGGCAGCGAAGTTCCGGAAGCCATCGCTTTTCTTCGAAACAGGAAAGCGATGGCTGACCCCGCCGACCTCCCTCTAGCTACTCGTCGATGCTTCTTCAAAGCACGCAAACAAGAGAGCGAGAGAGTTGATGCAGGACCTCAAGAAGGAATTACTGGCCGCTGCCGAAGGCGGCAGCGGCAACGCGCAACTCAACCTCGGTGTGATGCTGAAGAATCGCGTAGACGATAACGGCTATGCCATCGAAGGCAGCAAGGCCGAAGTCATGCACGCAGAGGCAGTAAAGTGGCTGTTGTCCGCAGCCGAGCAGGACCTGCCCCGCGCCCAACTCGAACTTGCCGAGGCGTATGCCGGCGGCGGCGAAGCTCCGGAAGATTATGTGAAGGCCTGCGGCTGGTTCCTGGTGGCAATTGCCAAGCTGAGCGGCGCGCATCGGCACCGGGCCCGGTCCGGATACGCGCTGGTGTGCTCCCGCCTGACGCCGGCCCAGATCACCAAGGCGACGCATTTCGCACAGATCTGGAAGCCGAAAACAATGCACGGGACAACCATTAACTAGAGACGGTGAGAAAGATGAACATGCATCCGGTAATCAAACCAGCGGCGTGGGGCGCGTTGGTCGGCGCCATCGCTTGCGCCGTTGTGGGCTTCAATTCCCTCGGCTGGACGCTCGGCAGCACGGCCGAGCGGCAAGCGAGCGAGCGGGCCCAAGCCGCGGTCGTCGACGCGCTCACCCCGATCTGCGTTGCGAAATTCCGTCAGCAACCCAACGCTGCGACAAAGCTGGTCGAATTCAACAAGGTCGAATTGTGGGACCGCGGCGCGCTGATCGAGAAGGGCGGCTGGGCCACAACGCCCGGAAGCGACGAGACGATGACCTTGGCAGTGGCTTCAGCCTGCGCCGGAAAGCTCGGCAGCCCGACCTAGGGCAAATAGTTGGCCCGCGTCGACCGTCGGGCCTTCGAGCGTCTGCTCGACAAGATTGGAGGCATTCATGACCCGTCAGGAAACCAGGTTGATCAGCACCCTCGTCGAACGCTGGATGGGTGCGGAGCGACCCATGGAGAAGCGGCAGCCTGTGCAAGACCGCCCCGAGCCGGAAAGGCGGCCGGTGAGGGTGCCGTTCTCCGACGACGACGAAAGGCGCGATCCACCGCCGCTGCGCACATAGCAGCGACCGGGCTCACAGGATCAGCGCAACCGGAAGGGGATCACGTTGGCAAAGGGTCAAAGGAGAAGCAATCGGGGAGAAACTCGAAACCTATGCTGCTCGCCGCCCCGGCAGCGACGTGGCTCGAAGCCGCAGCAAAGGCCCGGTATCTGATCGAACTCTTCGCCGCCACCCCAGATGTTCAGGATCCTCGACGACGGAAGATTATCGCCAGCGCGCTGGAGGACCTCACGCGGTTATCCGACCAGAAACGCGGCAAAGTGACGACCAAGAGTCAAGACCAGTATCCGCGCAGCGCCTTCGGCCTCAAAGATCGGGGGATGCGCGCTGAGAAGTCGCAGAAAGACCCCTCCGGGGCAGGGGCTCTGAGCCTACAATTAGCATCATTCGCTAGTATAGTATCGTAGTAGAGTGTGTAAAATGATAAAGGAATGGTTGGTTCCGCCTGTGGTCATCCCGATCATTATCGTCCTGATGGTCATCATCTATGCAACATTTCGCGCGCTCGGTCACTCCTGATGACGACGCAGACTACAGCCAGCTGCACGGTCGAGTACGCGCCGCCGTCATGCGCAGGACCGGCGTCGTCCCGTGGGCGTGGATCGCCGCGATGACCGATGACTTTGACGATCCGTCGCTCGCTCCGGATATGATCGAGGTGCACCGACTTGCCAAGGGCGTCGCGGTCGAGCTCGTAACTTGGTCGCTCGGTCGGGACATGATCGGGGTGCACGGGCTCAATGCCGCCACCGTGGCGCGAGACAATGCGCGTGGCGCGGCGCTGGCCGGCCAGGCCATGCAGGCGAAGGCGTGGATCAGGGTGCTGGGGACCATCCAGCGGCAGCAGGCCGCCCGAGCACCGCCGATCTGCGGCGACTGCTAACTCTTGCGGCTCACATGCTCCGCGAGGGTTAGCAATGTGCGGAAGTCCGGCGCAAGTGCATGAGCCGGGCGAAGCCCGGCCGCTCGGCAGAGTGGAGCCGCGCCCTTGCCGCCGTCGCGAAGATTTTCCAGAAGTCATTTCTCTTGTAAAGGCGTCAGGGCCACACATCTAGAAACAATGCACCTTCCGTATAAAAGTACGAAAGCCGCGCCACCAGCAGACTTATAAACCGCATGGCGGGAGGATTTTAAGCATTCCAAAGACCCCTGAAAAACACATCGCAGTGCTGCATTACGAGGCCGACGATCCGTCCGCGACTGTCTTTGCAATTGACGACACCGCCCGACAGGCCATCGCCGCCGCGAAAGGCGAGGAACCGGATGACGACTTTGTGTCCTTTCCTGCGACTGCCGCACTGGCGGCGCAGATCGCCGCGGGGTGCAGGTCTTATACAAGGTTGGAAAACGGGCAGGCGTATGGTGAAGACGAGCAAACGCCTAACGACTTGCTGAACGAGCGCCAGCGCCACTCGCTCTCTGCCGGGTGACATCTCTATCTTGCGCCGACATTGGGGCGGAGCAGCGCGGCTATCCGCAAGCTCCGGCTTTTTATGCGCGAGACCGCCCAAATCCCGCTTGCCAAAATTAACGAATTGTCCTTTCGATATCGCGAAGATGAATTAACGATTTGGAGCTAATCTTGCTTAGCCGATCGCAACAAGCGCAGGCGCGCGGCGATGATCGCGAGCGGATCACCAGAGCGCGCCAAGCGGCCGAAGCGCTGTTCACGTCGAAACCGCCAGTCAGCGAGTTGTTAGCGCCCGAATCCCCGACGCCCACCGCCGGTCGGTCAGCAGGTGGTCGAAGCGTCGGTCAGCCTCGAGCCGTCGTCGACGCCCGCGATCCCACGGTCGCAATTCGCGCGCATCCGCGCCTTGGTGAAATACGGCATGACGGTTGCCCAGGTTGCCAAGGTGTATGGGGTTGCTGTCGGCGAGATCGATCGCATTCTCCACAAAGCCTGACTGCGTTCGGCCCTTCCGGCCGCGACCCCGCTCAAGGAGCATTGTCCTCCGCCGACACCTTCATTCAGTAGCTGTCTCTATCCTCGGTCGGTTTATCCGTCGGCGACCGCGAGAGCGCACGCCGATGGTCAGTGCGGCGAGCTGATAGAGCGCATCGCGGGCCAGCGCGCCAGTCCCCGAGCTCCTCGTCGTCGAGGCGCTCGGGCATCCGCGGATGCCATTCGCCGGGCACCGGCCGGATCACCACGCCGGGGTCGATCTGGCCACAATCGACGCGCATTGTGCAGCGGAAGCGGCGGTCGACCCCGAACGTTGACTTGATGATGGTGTTGCGCGCGAGGCGCGGCGGCACCGGTTCGAAATAGGTGACTTTGCGGGGCGGGCTGCGGCGGGCCATTCCGTTCCTCCTCGTTTCGGTCAGGGTGCGGTGCACCTCAATTCTATGCGGACAAACGGTCCTGCCTGCCGATTGCCTGGCGAAAAGGGGATACGCCCCCCGGGGCTCAGCCTAGCAATGCGACCGCTCGTGCGTCGGGCGGTGGGGGTGAGGTCGAGGCCGACCGCTTTACAGCAAGGCCGAGTTCGACCAGTCGGGCGATCACGGCATCGCCAATCGGCTCGCGCAACTCTTCCGGCAAGATGATCGCGGGCTGCGATTTGCCGGCGGCTTCCCGGACGGTGGGAAGTTCTATTCTGGTCGCGGCCGGCGGGACGTGCAGCGCGCGAATTCCACGAATTTCGAGCGGCACGCCGTCGATGTCGATCTCGACGGCGGCGAGGGCAAAGGTCACCCTGCCCGACGGCTCCGAAGCGGAAACTCCCTGGCTGGTAGGTCTGCGCGACCGCGCATTGTTCTTTCCGTCGGATTTGACGGCTCGGCCTACGTTCAAATTTCTTGCCCGGGGCCGCGGAGATGACGGAATGCTCTCCCCGATGGAAGTGCTGGCAAGCCGCTTGATCCTGCATCCGAGCGTGATGGCGCGGTCGCGGCATTTTTACGAGCAGGTCTTGGGTCTGCGGATCTTCCATGAGTATGGCGACGGTAGCAGTATGATCGGCGTGGTCTACTTCCTGGGCGGCGGCTTCCTCGAATTATCAGGCGCACCCTCGGGCCGGACGAACGGATTCTCGACGCTCTGGCTCCAGGTGCCGGATGTTGCACGTGAGGAAACGCGCCTGCGAGGCCTCGGCATTCCCCTCGCCGCGCCCGCCTGCCGTAAACCTTGGGGGCTGATCGAGCTGCCCTTGGCCGACCCTGATGACCATGTCGTAATCCTGGTCGAGGTTCCAGAGGACCATTTCCTGCGGCGTCAGGTTTAACCGAGGGTCACTTGCCGCGCAGCAGCCTGCTAGCGAGCGGTTGGCTCACCTGGCAAATTGGCTGGCGCGAACCGGTTCACGCAATTCTCCGGCGCGTATCCGGAGAATTGCGAGCGCTCGGCCCGGTTGATGAAGAGATAAAAATTCGCAACCGATCATCCCTATTGTACTCAAGGGTCAAAGTGCGAGCCGATCAACAGGCTCGCGGCCTCGCCATCCGCTACCGAGTTGAATCGAATTCTAATTGCGGCATGCTTGAAGTTGATCCATCGGCCGATGTGCCACGGGCCAATCTGACCCGCGCTTAGGAGCGCGTTCAGCCTGCTCGCGAGCTGACCGACCCCGAAGATTCCACCCACAATGGGAAACGTGATTACGCATTCGTCCGAGGCTGACATCTGGCTAGTCCTTCATTCTTTGCGAGTATGGGATCGTGGACGTCCGGCCCGGAGGCCGGGAGTTTGAGCTAACGCGGTTCGTCGGGGGAGATCGCGCGGTCGGCCTAAGACGCAGGCTGCGTCGTTTCGACCCTCCGAAGGTTTGGCGGTCGACGCCGTCGCTTTCCTTGAGGAGCCGACGACGGGGATCGTCGAGTAGCTCTTCAATCGAGTAATCCTCGATCAGAACCGCGTCAAAGCGTAGCCACAACCCCGGGCACGAGCCACGGGCGGTATGCCTGTTCAACGAATGTGATCACCCGATCATCAAGCTCTGGAGCGGTGAGGGCGATCGGTGTGGCACCACCGGGGTGATCATTATCATTGCTGGCCGGCGGATGGGCGACATACCATTTCCTGAAGCTGGTGGCGAGGCTGGGCGCCTGAGAAATTTTCATTGGAGTTACTTCTCAAAAATGTAACCAATGTATATATGGGTCGCGTCTTCGCTGTTTGCTAGAGTGATATTTAGATCACCCCCAAATTATTTATTGTGCATGATCCGATATAATTCGGTTAGCGACGAAAAGCCGAACGATATTATCGAAATCACACGGACTCGGGTCGCGGCCTATATCGAGACCCTGACCCGGAGCTATAAGGCGCCGCCGGGTCATCACCGACTGCCAGATGAGGCTGTACATGAGTTTGCGTCGGACGGAGACGGCGAGGGACAGGATAACCTAACGTGCTTTAGCGGGGCCGCGCATCGGACCGCAATGCGACCCCGGTCGGGCAGCAAGGTCCGCCTAGCGCTAGCCTACCCTTGAGGGAAGCGAAGCCATGCCGCAATCTATACATCCGCTCATCGAAGCCCGCCGCGATCAGATGTTCCCTGTGCTGGAGCCGGCGGAGGTCGGTCGGCCTGTGGAGGTTCGGTGAGCTCAAATCCTATGCGGCGGGCGAACGCGTCGTCACACGACGGGCGAAATCGCGCCAGGCACATTCGTCATTCTGGCAGGCCGGGTCGATGTCAGCCACCTCCGCCGTGTCGGCCTTCTCGATGTGGGAGCGGGCGGGCGGTGATCGTCGGCAGAGCGGATCATGCCGATGTTCTGCGCCTCGAAGGTTTCCTTACCCCAACGGGCATCCGCACCAGCGACTGGACCCAAAGACCGATCAGTGTGCACAAAGCTGATCGAGCGCTTCCATATCGACTCCGTGAATTGCCGATCGTTCTCTGTCCGAATGGACAGCTGCTGCGCAATCCCAGCGATGCCGAACTCGCCCGTTGCATCGGCCTCGTCCAACCGATCGGATGGAGGAGCCCGTGCGCATCGATCAATGCAACAGCATCAGGGATTTTCGCTTGATGGCAAGGCGGAGACTACCCGGGCCCATCTTCCACTATATCGACGGGGCGGCAGACGATGAGGTCACTTATCGAAGAAATACCGAGGCCTACGAGCGATGCGATCTGGTGCCCAACGTTCTCGCAGGAGTTGAAAGCATCGACATGGCGACAACTGTCATGGGGCACAAACTGAAGATGCCCTTGTTCTGCTCACCGACAGCGCTTCAGCGGCTGTTCCATCATGACGGTGAAAGGGCGGTCGCCAAAGCCGCGGAGAAGTTTGGCACCATGTTCGGCGTTTCCTCCCTGGGGACGGTGAGCGTCGAGGAGATCGGTTCCGCAATCAGCACGCCGAAGCTCTTCCAATTGTACTTCCATAAGGACAGGGGGTTAACTGGCAGTATGATCGAGCGGTGCATCGCCGCGAATTTTGACGTGCTGGCACTGACCGTCGACACGATCACGGGGGGAAATCGAGAGCGTGATTTGCGGACGGGCTTCACTTCACCACCGCGCTTGACTTTAAAGAGTTCCTCAGCTTCGCCCTGCACCCGAGATGGGCGGTCAACTACTTCACGCACGAGAAATTTGCGCTGCCCCAGCTGAAAGACTATGTGAAGGAGGGTTCGAATGTCTCGGTATCCGTCGGCGATTATTTTAGCAGGATGCTCGACCAATCGATGAACTGGAAAGATGCCGAGAGTGTCCGAAAGAAATGGGGCAAACAGTTCTGCCTCAAAGGCATCATGAGTGTTGCGGACGCGAAGCGTGCTCTGGACATCGGGGCGACCGCTATCATGGTGTCCAATCACGGCGGACGTCAGCTCGACGGGTCGAGGAGCCCATTCGACCAGCTCGCCGAGATCATCGATGCTGTCGGCGACAGGATAGATGTGATTTGCGACGGGGGAATTCGCCGTGGCACCCACGTTTTGAAAGCCCTCTCCCTGGGCGCGAAAGCGTGTTCGGGAGGCAGATTTTACCTGTATGCCCTCGCGGCCGCGGGGCAGGTCGGCGTCGAAAGAGCCCTTCAAAATCTCCACAATGAGATCGAACGCGACATGAAGCTAATGGGCTGTCGGTCGATCAACGAGCTAAGCCGTGAGAACTTGAGGTTCAGATGATTCGAGGCGGCGCATTTTACGATCGGCGCTGGCCATGCTGCGTCGGCTCGCCGCCGCCCTCTCGCCCCCGCGCTGCCAATATCCTGCTCTGCAGCGCATCCTCAGCATCGCCGGCGGGCTCGAGCAGTTCGTATTTCAGGGCGTGCACATGGTGCTCGACCGGGCGGTGGGGAGGCCCTGGCCACCGGGTGGACAGCGGACCAGCAAGCTGGTCTTCATCGGCCGTGAACTTGATGCCGGCGAGCTCCGGCACGGCTTGAACGGCTGTGTGGTCGGGGCTGCGTAGTGAAGACGATCCTCATCATCGGCATCGGTGCCGGCGACCCCGAATACATGACGATCCAAGCGGTCAACGCCCTGAACCGGGTCGATGTGTTTTTCATGCTCGACAAAGGGGCAAGCAAGCAGAAGCTGATCTCGCTGCGCCACGAGATCTGCCGCCTGTACATCAAGGGGCGCGACTACCGCTTCGTCGATGCCGCCAGCCCAGAATGGGAACGGGCGACTCAGGATTACCGCGCGACGATCGATGGGCTCAACCAGGACAAGCAGGCCCTGTTCGAGCGGCTGATCGCCGACGGCATGGCGGACGGCGAGTGCGGCGCTTCCTCGTGTGGGGCGACCCTGCGCTCTACGACAGCACGATCCGCATGGTCGAGGCGATCGCGACGGGCGGTGCGCAAGACGTTGAATACGAGGTGATTCCCGGTATCAGCGCCGTGCAAGCGCTAGCAGCCAAGCATAAGACGTCGCTCAACCGCATCGGTGAGTCAGTCGAGATCACCACCGGGCGCAAGCTCGCCGAGGGCTTCCCGGACGGTGCCGACAGCGTCGTCGTCATGCTTGACACAAGCGGTTTGCAGACCAGGATATCGACATCTTCTGGGGTGCCTATGTCGGTACGCCGGACGAAATCTTGATCTCCGGTAAGCTCAAGGACGTGGCCGGCGACATCGAGCGTGTCCGCGCCGAAGCTCGGCGGACGCACGGCTGGATCATGGACACGTACCTGATGCGAAGGCGCCGCTAACGGCGCGCCTGACTCACTGAGCCCGCTTTACCGTCCCTCGGTGCTGTTACTTGGCGCCGCCGGGCACGAGATGTTGATCGGGTCCGCCCAACTCGCGCTCGATCACTGCACGCAAGTCCCGGCAGGGCCATAATTTGAAAGCCGCTCTACATGAGCGCGCATCGAGTTTAAGAGGTCTTGCATTATGGCGAGCAGTTCAAGCGCCTCTTCTGATGGCGCTCCGACTTTTCGAAGGCGCTCAATGAGGGCTTCCTGCTGAGCGATGCGCTTTTCTTGCTCCGCCACATGCCGAACCGCCATCTGCTGTTCTGTCTCACCCGCCCTTATGCCGCCCTCGCTTGGCTGGTGGCAACCGCAAGCTCGTAACCGTTGCCATCAGTGCCCATATAGAATTATCGCTGCGCTTCAAAATAAATAGGCATCGGCGACAGAGAGATCCGCTTGCCCCCAGAAGAGAGCCGGCGCGTGCTCCCGCCTGCAATGGCTGAGGAGGCGTGCTGCTAATGTCACTTTATCGATGCCGTTACCTGGACAGCACCTTCAATGTAGTGCGAATCCAGGGCGTGGCGTGTGAAAACGACGCTGAAGCCGTAGCGATGTCTCGCCGCATGAGTGCGAATAGCGGTGCCGCCGGGTTTGAGCTATGGCACGACGAACGCTGCATCCATAAAGAGCTGGGCCGTGTGACTGCCATTATCTAGACGGGAAGTGGTCTGAACAAATCGAGCGGGGGGTTGTATCAGCATCAGTAGCTGGTACATAGAGTCCATCGTAGTTCCAATCGCCGGAACTGGCGAGGCGTATCTCATCGCCGGAAACGGGCTAGGACGGCCGCCAGCCGCTGGCAGCACGAGAGCCTTAAGGGGCTTTAGCCCATTGGCTTCTAAGGCGCGGCGTACGCCTTCGGGGTCATGCGCGATGAGGCCGCAGGCGCCAGATAATCCGCAAAATCCTGCGCAACTTTCAAAATGACAACCCCTGCCTGTCATTTTGAAAATTATCTGGCGGCGTTTTTTGAACGCTATGTGGCGGAGCCGGTCCGCGCTCCGCCAACGTGGCGAGCCGCCGATCCGCTTTCTCGTCCGACAATCATGCTGTCCGGTTTAGCACCGTCAGCCCAGGATTGCCGGACATTTCGAGGGTGGCCATTCATCGGTCGTTTGACGGACGCGCCGGAGCGAAGACCCCAGGCCGGGAGGGGTGTATGCCAGATAATTTTCAAGCCGGGACCGGCCTTGCCGATCAGAAAGCGGTGAGGTGAGTCCCGGCAGCAACACCGGCCGAAGCGGGGATCGGGCTCTTTTTCGTTCTACCGGGATCTCCACTCTGGCAACCGAACCGGTTACCGATGAAAATTGCGGTAGCCTGGTTGATGGATACCAGCCGTCTGCGGTGACCGCCACCGCCTGTACTGAGAGGGCCTCCGATGAATGCCGTCTTCACAGGTACTCACTCCCTCCGCCTTACGGAGTTGGCGCATGGCGGCGGTTGCGGCTGCAAACTGGCACCAGCTGTCCTCCAGGAACTGCTGGCGGGGCAGACCACCACGCTCTTCCCTCAATTGCTTGTAGGTACGGAGACATCGGACGACGCGGCTGTGTGGCAGTTGTCGAGTGATCTGTGCGCCATCGCCACGACCGATTTCTTTATGCCGATCGTGGACGATCCGCACGACTTCGGCCGTATCGCGGCAACTAATGCGATCAGCGATGTCTATGCGATGGGCGGCACGCCGATCTTCGCGTTGGCGATCCTCGGTATGCCGCTCGGAAAGCTGCCGGTCGAGGTTGCGCGAAAAATCCTGTCAGGTGGTGCCGCCGCCTGTGCCGGTGCGGGCATTCCTGTGGCCGGCGGGCATTCGATCGATACCGGCGAGCCGATCTACGGGCTAGCGGTAATTGGCACTGCCCGGCCGCAACAAATTCGCCGTAACGCTGGTGCGCACCCGGGCGATGCGCTGATCCTGACGAAAGCGATCGGCGTCGGCATCTATGCTAATGCCTTGCGAAAAGGAGCATTGGACGAGGCGGGATACGCCGAGATGCTCGCCTCAACCACGCTGCTTAACCGCATCGGCGCGACGCTCGGGACTCAAGCGGCGGTTCACGCCATGACCGACGTGACTGGATTTGGACTGCTCGGCCACGGGCTGGAGATGGCGCGCGCGAGTGCGGTGACCCTGCGCATCGACCCGGCGGCCGTGCCGTTGCTCAGCCGTGCTGCGGAATTTGCCGAAGCAGGACACGTCACGGGTGCCTCCCATCGCAACTGGGACAGCTATGGCGCCGGAGTGGCCCTACATGACCGAGTTTCACCTTCTTTGCGCCATCTGCTGACCGACGCGCAAACCTCCGGGGGGCTGCTGATTTCATGTGCAGCGGAGGCAGCAGAGGAGCTTGTCCAGCATATCCGACAGGACGGATATCCCATGGCCTCAGTAATCGGCGCTGTGGCCCCAGGGCCGGCGCGAATTGAGATACAAAACAGCCAGCGAGAACGGGACCGCTCGGCCTCGTGAGACCCACGCGGGTGGCAAACCTATCAAAACCACAGGTGCAAAAGTTCAATCCGGCGTGAAATTCATCGCTATCCCGTTAATGCAGTAGCGGAGATGAGTTGGTGCGGGGCCATCGTCAAATACGTGTCCAAGATGACTTCCGCAGTTCGCGCAATGGACCTCGGTTCGAACCATGCCGAGGCTTCGATCAACGGAAGTCTCGACGGCACCCTCGATCGGATCGGTGAAGCTGGGCCACCCGGTCCCGCTTTCGAACTTACCTTTGGCTTCGAATATCGGCTGGTCGCAGGCGGCGCATGAAAATCTTCCGGGTCTCTTTTCGAAAAGCAACGCGCAGCTCCCCGGTGCCTCCGTTCCGTGTGATCGCATTACAAGGTACTGCTCGGGCGTCAGAATACGACGCCACTCCGCGTCGCTGCGTGTAACTGCGTAGGCCTTGTCCACCATGTCGGTTCCCTCTTGCGGTGCGCGGCGAAGCGCTCGGCAGGCTCCGCCACATAGCGATCAAAAGATCAAAAAACGCCGCCAGATAATCTTCAAAATGACAGGCGAGTTGCCAATGGTCGTCTCCAGGTATCCGATACATATATGGTTCCGGCAAAATGCTCCGGATTTCGGCCGACCGACGGAACCGGTCTCTACTCGCTCGTCGACGTCCGCCGCGGGCGTCCTCGCCGCGGTGGCGTGGGCGGTACCTCGATCGGGCCGCTGTCGGCGAGATCGAGCGCATTCTCCGCAAAGCCTGACGGCGCCCGACCGGACCGACCCCCGCTCGAGCATTGCCTTACTGGACAGGCTCGATGGTAACCGGGCCAGCGGGCCGGAGGCGCGCAGCCGTGCGCGCGGCATCTGCCTCAGTCGGAAACGACACGGCGTCTTTCTCCGGTCCCCAAGCAGCCGAGGGGAACCTTCGCGTTAACCAGACTGAATGCCCGCCAGGATACGCGACGCGGATCACGAACATGGTAAATCTCCCCTAGCCAGCGCCGCAGCGGCTAGCTCTGTTTCACGATAGCATGGGGAGTCGCCCGCCGGCCGACCGCTGTCATTTTGAAAATTATCTGTCAGGCTTAGGGCTTTGAAAGTTATCTGGCACAGGGAGCCGTGAGGTGCCCCGCGGGTCCGCTCGGCTCTGTTTCACCCGGAAAATGTCCGGCTATTCGGGGTGACGACGCCAAACCGGACTAGATGATTGACGGTCGTGAAGGCCAACTCGCGCCTGCCCATGGCCGCGAGCCTGGACAGGCCCCGCCACTTACCGCTCAAAAATCGCCGCCACTTAGTTTTCAAAATGACAGCCGGCCCCTCCTCCTTGCGCTCTGCACCTTACGCATGATAACGTCCTTAATCATTCCAAATAGTTAGAGACCGACGCGTTCAATCTGATCGAGCGTACCCGCACTTCGCCTGCGCGAAGCCTACGGCCCTAAATGCTTTGCGGGGAAGAACTTTCACGCTGGGAGGCAGCCTTCGCCGAGGATAGCATCGCCGGGTTTGTCGAAAACTCGCCACAGGTTGACGATCGCTCATGCGCGCCCCAGGTTAATTTCCGTGCCTCCAGGAAGCCGACGTGAGCAATAGAGACAGAGATTTTCGCCCGAGCCGTCGCCGAGGTTTCGACGACGACAACTACCAACCACCATCCCGCAATTTCGGATATGCGCCGCCGCGCGGCCCACAGTTCGACAGCCCCTCCGGCTCGCCCGTCCGAGCTACGGTCAGGTGGTACAACCCGGACAAAGGCTTTGGCTTTGTTGCGCTGGCCGACGGTTCCGGCGACGCGTTTCTCCATGTAAGTGTCGTCGAGCGCAGTGGCCACGCCAGTGTGCCGCCCGGCGCGTCGCTCGAGGTGCGTGCCGCTCCAGGACCGAAAGGGCCTCAGGTTACTGAGATCCTGAGCGTCGACATCAGCACCGCGTTGCAGGAGCAGTCGAGGCGTCCTAGACCAGAACGGCCGGCATCCCCGTCCGTCGATCGACCCACGGTCGAGGAACTTGGCACGGTGAAGTGGTACAACGCCGCCAAGGGGTTTGGCTTCATTGGCCCGGATCAGGGGGGCAAGGACATCTTTGTGCACGCCTCGGCGCTCGACCGTTCCGGGGTCATGGGCCTGGCGGAAGGGCAGCGCATTGCCGTTGACGTGGGCGAAGGCCAGAAAGGACCCGAGGCGGTCAGCCTGCGGCTGATCTGAGCGCTCATTCCAACTACTTACAGAACAATGCGCTCGACCTGATCGAGGGTGACCTGGTCGTTGCGGCGGTCGTAGAGCTTGGTCGTGCGGGCGCTCTCATGCGCCGCCATCTGCTGGGCGTATTCGAGCAGCCCGCCGTTGTGCAGATACACGGTGATGCCAGTCGCCCGGAAGGTGTGGCAACCGAGCCGCGTGATGATGCCGGCCTTCAGGGCGCGGCGGACCTGCTTGCAAATTTCGGAGTTTCCGACAGGCGATTTCGGCGGAAAGCGGCAGGCGGTTTCGGTTGAAACCGACAGGCCGTTTCGGTCCAAAGCGGCACCCCCTTCCGAAGGCGTTTGGGTGCCGGCTTCAGCGAACCACCGCTGTCGGGCAGATGCTATCTTGTGCTGGTCACTGAAAGCAAGTACTTTCGTCGATATTGCTTATTTCAGTAGTTGTGGCGGGCTGCTGTGGATTATGTGAGTAATGGGGATAAGTACTGTAAGTATTTTATTTGGTTAATTCTTTTCGGTCACAGGGAGGCTCGGTTTGCGCCGGCGCATCGAGTCGCCCTTAAGGTCGATGTGATAGGCGTTGTGAATGAGCCGGTCGAGGATGGCGTCGGCGTAGGTCGGGTCGCCGATCATGTCGTGCCAGCGCTCGATCGGCACCTGGGTGGCGAGGATGGTCGAGGCGCGCTGGTGCCGATCATCGATCACCTCCATCAGGTCGCGCCGCTGTTCGGCAGTGAGCCTGGCCATCGCCCAGTCGTCGAGGATCAACAATTGGAGGCGGGCGAGGCGGGCGAGCAGCCTGGCGGCATGACCGTCGACGCGGGCCAGAGCGAGTTCGTCGAGGAGCCGCGGCAGCCGCTGGTAGCGCACCGAGAAGCCGTTGCGGGCCGCCTGGTTGCCGAGGGCACAGGCAATCCAACTCTTGCCGACGCCGGTCGGGCCTAAAATCAGCACGTTGTTGTGCTCGTACAGCCAACGGCCGGCGGCGAGGGCCTGGATCAGGCCGCGATCAAGACCGCGCGGGGCGCGGTAGTCGAGGTCCTCGAGACAGGCGGCCTGGCGCAGCCCGGCGAGGCGCAGCCTCTGGGCCAGCGCCGCATTGTCGCGCTCGACGGCCTCGCGGTCGACCAGCATCGCCAGGCGCTCGTCGAAGCTGAGCCGATCGCATTCGGGCAGGCCTTGCTGCTCCTCGAGCGCCTTGGCCATGCCGGTCAGGCGCAGGCGGCGCAACGTCGCAATCGTCGGATGGATCATCATCATTCCCTCGGATCCGTGTTGTCGGCTAATCGCGCCCGAAGCCGCGCGGCGGCTCGATCGCGGCGATCTCGTCGAGATCGAGATCGAGAATGGCCTGCAGGGCGTCCCCACGGGTCAAGCCCGTGGGCTGAAGGCCCACGGTGGCGCCATCACGGGTGGTTCGGGCAGCGCCTCGAACCAGGCTTGGTATTCGGCCTGCAACGCAACCAGCTCGGCGACAGCGTCATGCCAGCGCTGCGGCCGACTGCGGCGATCGGCCGGCCGACGATAGCGAACCATCGGCGTGCCGGCGTGGCGGGCTCGATAGAGCGCTTGGCGCTCGGCCCCGGTCAGCGCCCGATCGCCCTGCGGCTTGTGTCCTCGTGTCAGTGTCATGACTTCCCCTCTATTTCGTCACGTAACGCAAATCCAGTGGCCCGCTAGACCTCAGTTGTAGTAAGCCGGGCCGCGCAGATTGGCGTGGGCGCCGAGGCTCTGTTCCGCCCCGCCGTCGAGGAACGGCCGCAGCCGGTCGGCTTTGAGCAGGCGCTCGACATAGCGCGACGAGGCGATCCCGGCGGCGAGGGCGCGTTCGCAGGCGAGTTCGAGCCGGGCCTTGCCGTAGGCGCTGGCGAGCCGCAGCACCCCGAGACAGGCGCGCACCCCTTGCTCGGGATGCTCGCGTGCGCCGAGCAGCCGGTCGACGTAGGCGCCGATCGCCGGCCCGAGCGCGGCGGCATCGGCGCGCAGCCTGTCCGGCGTGCGCTTGGCGATCGCCTGGTGCGCCGGGGGCATGTGCTCGGATAGGGTCGTGTGGTGCGCCTTGGCGGCGCTGCGCGGGTGGCTGGCGACCCGCTCGCCCCGGTGGAAGACCGTTACCGCGGTCGCCGTCAGGAAGACGTCGACCCTTTGCTGCAGCAGCCGGTACGGCACCGAATAGAAGTGGCCGCCGACGGCGATGTGGTAGTCGATATTGACCCGCGCCGTGAGCCATTGGCCGACGACAAAAGGCTCCGCCGGCAGCGCTTTGAGCTTGCTGCGCTCGATCGCCTCGAACAGCGAGCGCCGGCTGCCCTCGCGCGGCGGCGCAAACGGGCGGTTGTTGAATTCCTCGACTTTCTCGGCGAGCGCGGCGTTGGCCTCGGCGAGCGAGAACAGCTGCCGGTGCCGCAGCGGCGCCAGCGCCCACCTCTCGACCAGCCGGACCGCATTCTCCGCCGTCGGCTTGTCGCGGGGCTTGCGGACCCCGGCCGGAACGATCGCCACCCCATAATGGCGGGCCAACTCGTGATAGCTGCGGTTCAGCACCGGGTCCCAGTAATTGGCCTCGGTCACCCCGGTCTTGGTGTTGTCGGGGACCAGCTTCTCGGCGCAGCCGCCGAGATAGGCCAAGGCGCGGACATGGGCCCCCAGCCAATCCTCCTGCCCCTGAGTCCAGGTCGCCTCGGCATAAACCAGGTCGGAGCACGGCAGACAGGCGACAAAGATCTGCGCCTCTCGGGCGACGCCGGCATCGATCACCGCCAGCGTCATGCCGGCCCAATCGACTTCGAGCGCCTCGCCGGCGCGATGCACCCGTCGCATCGTCGGCGGGCGCGCCCGTCGCTGCCAGGCGTGAAAATGCTCGCAGAACTGGGTGTAGCGGTAACCTTCCGGGTGCCGGGCGAGATATTCCAGCCACAGCAGCCGCAGCGTCACACCGCGGCCGCGCAGTTCCTTCTCGATCACCTCCCAATCCGGCAGCGGACGGTCGACATCGCGCCTGTCGGCAACCGCGAACAGTCGACGGTCGAACTCCTCCTCGCTGAGCCCTTCTGCCGTCTCCCAGCTCAGACCGGCCGCCGCCGCGCGGTCGAGATATTGCTTCACCGTCGACCGCGCCACCCGCGCGCCGCGCGCCACCGCTGTGTCGCTCAGCCCGAGCACCTGCTTGAGCCGCAGCACTTCCTTGATCCGCCGCATCGCCATCCTCGGTCTCGGCATTCCCCGCGCCCCCCAAAAGGCGCGAGGCTAGCCGCCATTACTTGCCGCGCGGCGGCGACGCCAAAGCCGAACCAGGGTGCCGAAAACGCCGAAATCGGGTGCCGGATTGGAGCGAAATCAGGTGCCGCTTTCCGCCGAAATCACCTGCCGATTTCGACCGAAATCAGGTGCCGGTTTGCTCCGATTTTTGCAGACCTGCTGGAGGCTTACCTCGACGAATATGTGAAGGCGGCCGGCATTGGCGCGGAAAAGAGCACCCCCCTCTTCCGCACGCTGGGCGGCCGCGGTCGCAAGCAGCTGACTGGCGACCGCATGACCCGCCAGGACGCGCGGCGGATGATCGTCGAGGACTACTACCCGCAGGGCAAGCGGTGGTGGGTCCGCCTGCACGAGAAAGGCGGCAAGCAGCATGAGATGCCGGCCCACCACCGTCGCGCTCACGATCGCCCGTGACTGGAAGCGCGCCAACGTTTTTGTACTCGCCTGGAACATCTTCGGCCTTCTCGACCTCGTCTGCGCTGTCGGCACGGGCTTCATGACCTCTCCCTCGCCCGCGCAACTCCTGTCGTTTGACGCGCCCAACTTGCTGATCAGCGCCTACCCGCTGGTAATGATCCCGGTGTTCGCAGTGCCGCTCTCGGTCCTGCTCCATCTCATCTCACTGATGAAGCTTGGGAGTGTGTCATCGCGAGGGCGGTGGCATCCGGCGCTCGCCGAAAGCTCGGCTTGACGCAAAGGCCGCCGGGTTTCGCCGAGGACGCGGAGTGCATAATCTCATTCGACGCCAGGAAGGAGGGCCTGGTCACCACTCAATAGCTGACCTTGGCGAACCGCGGTCGGAGGCCCTAGCACCGCAGGCTCGCGGGGCGCAATTGCAGCTCGCGCAAGGTGCATGCCCCAAGGACGGTTTTCAGAGATAACAGATTTTATCAAGAATAGATCCCCAGCCAGGGGGAGGGAATGTGGCAGCTAACTAGATCTCGGCCTGGCCGCCCAGCTCGACGATGCGGTTGATCGGGATCCGGAAAAACTCGGTCGCATCGAGCGCCATGTTCGACAGCAGGACGAAGAGATGCTTGAACGGCGAAGCAAGGCCGAAGCGGTGCTTGGCGACGAGCTTCTCGCGCCCGACGAAGAACGAGGTCTCCATCAGGTTGAAGCGGAACCCGCCGACCCGGCACAGTGCCAGGGCGCGCGGGATGTCGGGATCGTCGAGAAAGCCGTAATGGATGGTCACGGTGTGAAAGTTCCGATCCAGATGGTGGATCTCCAGCCGCTCCGCCTCGGGCAGTCGCGGCACGTCCTCGGTATGCACCGTCATCAGCACATTGCGCTCATGCAAGACCTTGTTGTGCTTCATGTTGTGCAACAACGCCGCCGGCACGTTGTCGACCCGCGCCGTCATATAGACGGCGGTGCCGGGAACCCGCGCCGGCTGGTCGGGCCGCAGCGTTTCGATGAGCGACGCAAGCGGCAAGGCACCGCTCGCGCGCTGTGCCAGGAGCCGGCGTCGGCCCCAAATCCAGGTCGTCATGATCGTAAAGACGGCGGCGCCGATCGCCAGCGGGAACCAGCCGCCGGCAACCAGCTTTAGCAGATTGGCGCTGAAAAACGACAGGTCGACGACTAGGAAAAGGGCGAACAGCGGCACGATCTGCCACAGCGGCCGGGCCGAGGCGAGCCGCAGATAGGTGTAGGCAAGGACCGTCGTCGCCGACATCGTGCCGGTCACCGCGATGCCGTAGGCGCCGCCGAGCGCATCCGACGTCCGGAAGCCGAGCACGGTCGCCACCACCGCCAGCAGCATCAGGTTGTTGGCGCCCGGCACATAGACCTGCCCCATTTCCGCGGCCGAGGTATGGCGCACCTGCATGCGGGGCAGGTAGCCGAGCTGCACCGCCTGATGGGTCAGCGAGAAAACCCCCGAGATGACCGCCTGCGAGGCGATCACGGTTGCGATCGAGGCGAGAACGACGAGCGGATAGATCGCCCAGCTCTGCGCCAGGCGAAAGAACGGGTTCTCGAGCGCGTTGGGATGGGCGATCAGCAACGCACCCTGACCGAAATAATTCAGCAGCAGCGCCGGAAACGCAAAGCGCAGCCAGGCGCGACGGATCGGCCCCCGCCCGAAATGCCCCATATCGGCATAGAGCGCTTCCGCCCCGGTCACCGCCAGCACGACCGAGCCCAAGAGGACGAAACCCTGCCCCGGCCGCTGCAGCAACAGGTCGATCCCGTAATACGGGTTCACCGCGGCGAGGATCGTCGGATGCTTGGCGATCTCAAGCCCGCCCAGGAGCCCGATGACCCCGAACCATAGGATCATCACCGGGCCGAAATAGCCGCCGACACTGCTGGTGCCGCGGCGCTGCACGATGAACAGCGCCACGAGCAGCAGCAGGGTCAGCGGCAGCACCCAAGGTTCGAGCGCGGGGGTCGCGACCTTGAGGCCCTCGGCCGCGCTCAGCACCGAGATCGCGGGCGTTATCACCCCGTCGCCGTAGAATAGCGCGGCGCCGAACAGCCCGGCATAGAGGATCCAGCGGTAGCCGCCCGCCGCGGCGCGCATCGCCAGCACCGTCAACGCCAGGATGCCGCCCTCGCCGCGGTTGTCGGCGCGCATCAGCACCAGCACATATTTGACCGTGACGACCACGGTCAGCGACCAGACGATCAGCGACAGAACGCCGAAGACGCTTGCCTTGCTGACATGGGCGGCGTCCTCGAAGCACTGCTTCACGGCGTAAAGCGGCGAGGTGCCGATATCGCCATAAACGACGCCGAGGGCCGCGATCGCCAGGTTGTTGGCAATCCGGCCGCGAGCTTCGGTCGGGGCAACCGCCGTCGCCGGCATCGATACGTCGCCAGGCTAGCGCCGCACGCGCGAGGCTCGACCAACCATCGGACCACCCAATGATAGCCACCGCCCGGCCGGCGGCGGACCGGCGGCCGTCCTGAGCATCGGGGGCCGGGTTATAAGCGGAATCGGAGGCGACAAGCCAGCGGTTCGAGGCCGCGGCCGGTCAGCGCCGATACGTACCAACAAGGTCGGTGATGCGAATGACATAGCGCGCCGCGGCGCGCAGCACGTCGACGGCGGTCGCCGCAGGGGTCAGATCAAGACTCGGCCGGGCGATCGCCAACAGCCGGAAATGATAGTGATGCACCGGCCCCGGCGGCGGGCACGGACCGCGGTAGCCCTGCTGGCCGAAATCGTTGCGCGCTTCGCCGAACCGATCCCCGGGCCGGCCGGCGCCATAGCCGGCGGCGAGCCCGGCTATGGCAGGCGAGATGTCGAAGACGGCCCAGTGACGGAAGGTGCCGGCAGGGGCGTCCGGGTCCTCGACGACGAGAACCAGGCTCCGAGTGCCGCCGGGGGTGCCGGACCAGGCGAGCGGCGGCGAAATGTCGGAGCCGTCGCAGGTATATTCGGCCGGGATCGCGCTGCCGGGTGCGAAGGCCGGGCTGGTCAGAACAAAAGGCATCGCCGCCTCCGATGCAACGGACGCAATTCTAACGATACCCGCGCTCCGATCGTTGCGTGAGGAAATCCGGAGGGGGCACGGCCGGAAGGACCGGGACGACCGACCGGCGCCGACGGCAACGAACAAAAGCGATCGTTGCCCGTCGACCGGCGTGCCGGATGCCATTTTCGGTCAGCCTGAAAGTTTCGCTTAGACTCCTGTTACCGATCGGACATAATTTGTAACGGAACGCGGGCATTTGGGCAAGTCAGCACCTTCGTCCCGCCGCACTTTAACGAACGAGCGTCGCCCGCGTTCCAACCCCCCTCGATCTACTCCGCGGCGGTGCGAGCCGCCCTACGGCGCTCGTTCGGGTCGAGCAGTCGCTTGCGCAACCGGATCGATTTCGGCGTGAACTCGACCAGCTCGTCATCGCCGATGTAGGCGATCGACTGTTCGAGGCTGAGGCGTTGCGGCGGCGTCAGCCGCACCGCCTCGTCCTTGGCGGTGGTGCGGATGTTGGTCAGCTGCTTGGCTTTGAGCGGGTTGACGTCGAGGTCGCTGTCACGGTTGTGGGCGCCGACGATCATGCCTTGGTAGACCTGGGTCCCCGGCTCGATGAACATCGGCCCGCGCTCTTCAAGGTTCCACAGCGCATAGGCGACGGCAAACCCATTGGCGGTCGAGACGAGGACGCCGTTGCGCCGCCCTTCGAGCGGTCCCTTGTGCGGCCGATAGTCGTAGAATAGTCGGCTCATCGCGCCGGTGCCGCGGGTATCGGTGAGCAGCTCGCCCTGATAGCCGACAAGACCCCGCGTCGGCCCGAGAAAGGTGAGGCGTTGCTTGCCGCCGCCCGAGGGGCGGATCTCTTGCATCTCGGCCCTGCGGCGGGCGAGCTTGTCGACGACGATCCCGGCGAATTCCGCGTCGACATCGATGACGATCTCTTCGATCGGCTCGAGCCGCCGGCCGCTGGCGGGGTCGGTGCGGAACAGCACCCGCGGCCGCGAGACCGACAACTCGAAACCCTCGCGCCGCATCGTCTCGATCAATACGCCGAGCTGCAATTCGCCGCGGCCGGCGACCTCGAAGGCATCGGCCTCGGCGCTCTTGCGCACCGTGATCGCGACATTGCCCTCGGCCTCGCGATGGAGGCGCTCGCCGATCATCCGCCCGGTCACCTTCGATCCCTCGCGCCCGGCGAGCGGGCTGTCGTTGACCGCGAATGTCATCGCCAGGGTCGGCGGGTCGATCGGATCGGCGGCGAGGGGTAGGGTCACCTCCGGCGCGCAGATGGTGTCGGCGACCGTCGTCGCGGCGAGCCCGGCAACGGCAATGATGTCGCCGGCCCGGGCCTCCTCGATCGGCCGCCGGTCGAGCCCGCGAAAGGCCTGCAGCTTGGTCAAACGCGCCTGCTCGATCAGGCGGCCGTCGCGGTTCAGCGACTTCACCGGCATGTTCAGCCGGGCGACGCCGGCGTGAATGCGTCCCGTCAGCACCCGGCCGAGATAGGGGTCGTAGTCGAGGGTCGTCGCCAGCATCGCGAACGGCAGCGCCGGGTCGCCTTCGGGCGGCGCCACATGGGCGAGGATCAGCTCGAAGAGCGGCGACAGATCGCGCGCCGGGGCGGCAAGATCGGTCACCGCCCACCCGTCGCGGCCGCAGGCGAAGACGGTCGGGAAGTCGAGCTGCGCATCGCTCGCGTCGAGCAACGCGAACAAATCGAAGATCTCGTCGTGCACCCGGTGCGGGCGCGCATCGGGGCGGTCGACCTTGTTGATCACGACGATCGGCCGAAAGCCGCGGCGCAGCGCCTTGGCGAGCACGAACTTGGTCTGCGGCATCGGTCCTTCGGCGGCGTCGACCAGCACCAGGACGCCGTCGACCATGTTGAGGATGCGCTCGACCTCGCCGCCGAAATCGGCGTGGCCGGGGGTGTCGACGATGTTGATGCGCACGCCGCGCCACACGACCGAGGTGCATTTCGCCAGGATCGTGATGCCGCGCTCGCGCTCGAGATCGTTTGAATCGAGCGCCCGCTCGTTCACCTGTTGATTGGCGCGGAAGGCGCCGGATTGGCGCAGCATCGCATCGACCAGCGTGGTCTTGCCGTGGTCGACATGGGCGATGATCGCGATATTGCGGATATCCATGATCCAACAAGGCGCCGGCCGGTGGCCGGCGGCCCGGCAAATTCAGGCGAGGCCCGAGCGCGCGACGAGCGCCGACAGCGCCGTCTCCGGGCGGGCGCCGACATGGCCGATGATTTCGGCAGCGCACAGACTGCCGACCGCCCCGCAGGTAGGGAGTGCCAGGCCGCGGGTCAAGGCAAAGAGAAAACCCGCGGCATAGAGGTCGCCGGCGCCGGTCGTGTCGACGACGCGGGCCACGGGGACGGCGGCGACCGGATGCTCGGCGCCGCCGGCGAGGATCACGCTGCCCAGGGCGCTGCGGGTCAGGGCGGCGATCGCGACATGGCCCTTGACCGCCGCTGCCGCGGCGGTGAAATCCGTCGTTTCGTAAAGCGAGCAGATCTCGGCCTCGTTGGCAAAGAGGATGTCGACGTGCCCATCGACGAGGTCGCGAAACGCCGCCCGATGACGCTCGACGCAGAACGGGTCGGAGAGCGACAACGCCACCCGCCGCCCGGCGGCGTGGGCAATGGCGGCGGCCTCGCGGAACGCCCGCTGCGCCTGCGGCGGGTCGAACAGGTAGCCTTCGAGATAGGTCACCTGGGCCGCGGCCAACGGCTCCGGGTCGATGTCGTCGGGGCCTAGCTCGACGCAGGCGCCGAGATAAGTGCCCATCGTGCGCTGCCCGTCCGCGGTGACGAGGATCAGACAGCGCGCCGTACCCGGGCCGTCGATCGCCGCGGGCGTGTCAAAGCGCACCCCCTGCGCCCTGAGGTCGTGGCGGAAGACCTCGCCCAGGAAATCGTCGCGTATTTTGCCGATATAGGCGGCGCTGCCGCCCAACGAGGCGATCCCGGCCACCGTATTGGCGGTCGAGCCACCCGACGAATTCGACGGCCGGCCCCATCCGACGATAGAGCGCTTCGGCACGAGCGGCGTCGATCAGGGTCATCGCCCCCTTGGTCAAGGCCTCGCGCCCGAGAAACGCTTCGTCGGCCCGGGCGATCACGTCGACGATCGCATTGCCGATGCCGACGACGTCGATTGGCGCCGCCGTCATGCGCCGCCGCACCGGTCCTGCCGGCTCGTCGCGTATCGGCGAGGCACACCCCCACCCGCTCGCTGACGCTCGCGGCCTCCCCCTTCAAGGGGGAGGCAAGGCGTTCTGGCCGACGGGTGATCAACCTCCCCCTCGATGGGGGAGGTCGGCCCGAAGGGCCGGGAGGGGGTGAAACCGGACCGACGAGGCGAGGCGTCTTCGGGACAGGACATCAGAGATAGTCCCGCAGCCGTTCGATCTCGTCGAGCGCGTTCGTCAGCGAGACGACGAGGACCTCGTCGAAGCCGATCTGCTCGATCCGCTTCAAGCGCCGGCGCGCCTCCTCGGGCGGGCAGACGAACGACACCTTGGCTAGCTCCGCGAGGCTGCCGGGCTCCGGCCGGTTGGCGAGATCGACGACGACATTAGCGAGGACGGCGTTGCCGCCGCCGGCCTCGCGATAGAGCCGCATGCCGTTTTCGAGGTCCTCCCAGCTGCTGTACACGCCGGACGCGATCCAGCCCCGGCATTGCCTTGCCGCATAGGCAATCCAGCGCGGGTTGCGCCAGGCCCCGAGCAGCACCGGCGGCCCGCCCTCGCTGCCCGGCCACGGCGTCAAGGTGCCGCCGTTCATCGGCTCGCCGCGCCAGGCGCGGTGCATGATCTCGAGTGCGCTTATGAGGTTGCGGAACCGCTGCTGGAAATCGGCCCCGAGCAGCTCGAAATCGGCCTTGGTCGAGCCGCAGCCGACGCCGAGGCGCAGGCGTCCGCCCGACAAGGCCTGAACCGATTGCACGCGATGCGCCAGCTCGACCGGATGACGCAGCGACACCTGCAGCACGGCGGTACCGAGCTCGACCCGCTTGGTCACTGCGGCGAGCGCGCCGAGCGCTATCAGCGGGTCGAGCGTGGGCCGCCCGCGGCCGAGCGAATTGGTCACCCAGATGCCGGGAAAGCCGCTGGCCTCGATGCGCCTTGCATAGCCGGCGATCCGCTCCATCGTATGCCGCGGCGCCTCGGTTCCGGGGCGCATGAAAGTCACCACGCTCAATCGCATGAAGGGTTACCCGGGCCCCGCCTCGCCGTTACCAATTCCCGCTGCCGCCAGCGCAATTTCCGATCGGGTGGCACCCCCTCCCCTCACCCATCCCCGGAACGCCCGCCCCTGGCGGGCGCCCACGGATTAAATCCGTGGGCTGAAGGCCCACGTCCGGGGGTTCGCCTCGCCAACCCTTCTCAACCCTCCCCCCCAATTTGGGGGAGGGGGGCTGCTCGTACCGATGCCATCCGATCGAAAATCGCGCAAACCGAACGATGCGGCGCCGGACAATGCCGCAGTTCGGCGCTCGCCGCCAGCGGCGCGTTCTCGACCGGCGCCCCTCCGCGCTTGCCGCCGCGCCCGATAGTGGCGGCGTGATGAACCGGTTGGTGATAAGGGTGAGACGATGAGCCTCGCCCCGCCCCTGCCCGAGCCCAAGGATCCACCCCTGCGCCGCCTTGCCGATGCGCTGCGCGCGCTCGCCATGGATGCGGTCGAAAAGGCGAAACCGGGCCATCCCGGGATGCCGATGGGGATGGCCGACATTGCCGCGGTGCTGTTTACGCGGTTCTTGCGCTTCGATCCGCAGGCGCCCGATTGGCCCGACCGCGACCGCTTCGTCCTGTCGAACGGGCACGGCTCGATGCTGCTCTACGGCCTGCTGCATCTCTTGGGCTACCCGGAGATGACGATGGCCGAGATCGAGCGCTTCCGTCAGCTCGGCAGCCGCACCGCCGGCCACCCCGAGCGCGGCGACGCGGCCGGCATCGAGGTCACGACCGGCCCGCTCGGCCAGGGGCTCGCCAACGCCGTCGGCATGGCGATCGCCGAGCGCATGCTGGCCGCCGAGTTCGGCGACGATGTCGTCGATCACCGCACCTATGTCTGCTGCGGCGATGGCTGCCTGATGGAAGGCATCAGCCACGAAGCGGCCTCGCTCGCCGGCCACCTGCGGCTGGCAAAGCTGATCGTGCTCTTCGACGACAACGCGGTCTCGATCGACGACCCGACCGCACTCGCCGTTTCCGACGACCAGCTCGCACGCTGTCGCACCCTTGGCTGGCGCGCCGAGCGCATCGAGGGCCACGACACCGAGGCGATCGCTGCGGCGCTCGCCCGCGCGCAGCAGTGCGACCGGCCGAGCCTCATCGCCTGCCGTACGGTCGTCGCCTTTGGCGCGCCGACCAAGGCCGGCACCGCGGCGGCGCATGGCGCCGCACTCGGCGCCGCCGAGATCGCCGGAGCGCGCGAGCGCCTCGGCTGGAGCGATCCGCCTTTCGTCGTCCCCGAGGATGTCGGCACCGCCTGGCGAGAGGCCGGAAGGCGCGGCGCGCCGGTGCGCCGGGCCTGGAAAGAACGACTGGCGGCGCTGCCGGCGGCGCGGCGGGCCGAGTTTCTGCGCCGGCAACGGAACGCGATGCCGGGCGAGCTCGATGCCGCGATCGCCGCACTCTGCGCCGATTTCCGCAACGGCGAAGGGCGACTCGCGACGCGCCAGGCCTCGGGCATCGTGCTCGACCGTCTGACCGCGACCGTGCCGGAGCTGGTCGGCGGCTCGGCCGATCTGACCGGGTCGAACAACACCAAGGCCAAGAACCAGACCGAGGTTCGACCCGGCGATTTTACCGGCCGCTATCTGCATTACGGGGTGCGCGAGCATGGCATGGCGGCGGCGATGAACGGCATCGCCGCGTATGGCGGCCTGATCCCTTATGGCGGCACCTTTCTCTGCTTTTCCGATTACTGCCGCCCGTCGATCCGGTTGTCGGCCTTCTCGCGCCTCGGCGTCGTCTATGTGATGACCCATGATTCGATCGGGCTCGGCGAGGACGGGCCGACGCATCAGCCGGTCGAGCATCTGGCGGCGCTGCGGGCGATGCCCGGGCTGTACCTCTACCGGCCCGCCGATGCGGTCGAGACCGCCGAATGCTGGGCGCTCGCCATCGAGCGCCGCGATGCGCCGTCGCTCTTGGCGCTGACCCGCCAGGCGGTGCCGCTCTTACGCCGCGATCCCGCGCCCCGCAATCGGTCGCGGCAGGGCGGCTATGTGCTGGCCGAAGCCGAAGGCGGCCGTCGGGTCACGCTGATCGCCTCGGGCTCCGAGGTCGCGATCGCGATGGCCGCGCGCGACCTCTTGCTGCGTGACGGGATCGGCGCCGCGGTGGTCTCGCTGCCGTGCTGGCGACTCTTCGAGGAGGCTTCGAGCGAATACCGGGACCGGGTCCTCGGCCCCTCCCCGCGGGTCGCGGTCGAGGCCGCGGTCGCGTTCGGCTGGGAGCGATGGCTCGGGCCGCACGGCGCCTTCGTCGGCATGACCGGCTTTGGCGCCTCGGCCCCGGGCGAGGCGCTCTACGAGCATTTCGGCATCACGCCGCAGCGGGTTGCCGTCGCCGCCCGCGCGCTCCTATAGAGGGGGTGCGCGTATCGGGAGGAGGGAGCATGACGATACGGGTTGCGATCAATGGCTTCGGCCGGATCGGCCGGCTGGTGTTGCGGGCGGCCTATGAGAGCCGCCGCGACGACCTCGAAATCGTTGGCGTCAACGACCTCGGACCGGTCGAAACCAATGCGCATCTGTTGCGCTATGACAGCGTGCACGGCCGCTTTCCCGGCGAGATCGCCACCGGCGAGGGCTGGATCGATCTCGGCCGCGGCCGGATCCGCGTCACCGCGGAGCGCGACCCGGCAAAACTGCCCTGGCGCGAGCTCGGCGTCGAGGTGGCGCTCGAATGCACCGGCATCTTCACCAAGCGCGAGGCGGCGGCCAAGCATCTCGAGGCCGGCGCCCGGCGCGTCGTCGTCTCGGCCCCGGCCGACGGCGCCGATCTGACCCTTGTGATGGGCGTCAACCACGACGATTTGCGACCGGCGCATCAGGTCGTCTCGAATGCGTCGTGTACGACCAACTGCCTCGCCCCGGTCGCCTATGTCCTGCACCGCGGGATCGGCATCGAGCGCGGCTATATGACGACGATCCACGCCTACACCGGCGATCAGTCGCTGGTCGACACGCTGCATCGCGATTTGCGCCGGGCCCGGGCCGCCGCGCAATCGCTGATCCCGACCTCGACCGGTGCGGCAAAGGCGGTCGGGCTGGTTCTGCCGGCCTTGAAAGGCAAGCTCGACGGCACCGCCATCCGAGTGCCGACCGCAAATGTTTCGCTGATCGACTTCAAGTTCGACGCGGCGCGGGAAACCTCGGCCGCCGAGGTCAACGCGCTGATGGAGGAGGCGGCGAAGTCGAACCGGCTCAACGGCATCATCGGCATCAACCGGGCGCCGACCGTCTCGATCGACTTCAACCACGACCCGCACAGCGCGATCTTCGATGTGACCCAGACCCAGGTGCTCGACCACCGCTTCGTGCGCGTCCTCGCCTGGTACGACAACGAATGGGGCTTCTCGAACAGAATGGTCGAAGTCGCCGGCCTGGTCGGCGGGCTCGCCTGAAACGGCGCGGCGCGCGCGGCGGCAGTGAGCGAGACCGTCACCCTCGAATTTCTCGCCGCGCAGCAGCGGCGAATGCTCGACGAGATCGCCTCGATGCGCGACGACATCAAGGTATTGACCGCGATCGTGTTGCGCCACGAAGAAACCTTGATCAGGATGCTCGAACAAATGACCGCGATGGTCGCGCAGAATGCGAGGGTGGTCGATCGCCTGCGCGCGCTCGACGACCGCGTCGGCCGCCTCGAGGAGCAACCCCTATAGAAAGCCGCGGGCGGCGGCGAAGCGGATGACTTGCCGTCATGACCGCTGTACGGTTCAACGAACGCAACGGTGGAGACGCACGATGGCGGTGGCGGTCGAGACGGCGGTAATCCCGTGGTGGCGGGAGCCGAGCGGGGATCAGTGGTATGCCTGGGTGGCGGCCTGGCTCGGCTGGACGCTCGACGCCTTCGACTTCACCGCGTTCCTGCTGATCATCGCTCCGATTGCCGCCCATTTCCACGTGCCGGTGGCCCAGGTGGCGTTCGTGTTGACGATCACCTTGTGGATGCGGCTCCTTGGCGCTACCGCCAACGGCTGGCTGGCCGATCGCATCGGCCGCAAAATCCCGCTGATGATCTCGATCGCCTGGTACTCGGTGTGCAACTTCATTGCCGGCTTGGCGCCGAGCTTCTTCGTCCTGTTTCTGTTCCGCGCCCTGCTCGGCATCGGCATGGGCGCCGAATGGCCGGCCGGGGCCGCCCTCGCGATGGAAACCTGGCCGGCGCGCTCGCGCGGCTTCATGGGCGCCGTGATGCAGGGGTCGTGGGGGATCGGGTTTCTGCTGTCGAGCGCCATTTACGGTCTCTTCTACCGCTATATCGGCTGGCGCGGTCTGCTGATGATCGGCATCGTGCCCGCCCTCCTGCTCATCTATATTCGGATATACGTCAAAGAACCCGAGATCTTTGTCGAAAACCTGCGTCAGCAGAAGACGCAGCATCGCGAAATGCGCACGCCGCTGTTCACGATCTTCAAGCCGGCAATGCTTGGCAACACGCTGACGACCTGCCTGATGATGGCATCGGCCTTTGTCATCTACTATGCGAACTATGCGCTGTTCGCGACCCATCTGCAGCTCGATCTGCATCTGAGCCCGGCTTTCGTCGCATTGCCGATCGCGCTTGCCAACACGCTCTTCTTCCTGTCCTCGCTATTCTGGGGCTGGGTCGGGGAACGCCTGGGCCGGCGCCCGGCGATCCTGATCCCCGCGGCGCTCGGCGTTCCGACCGCCTTCCTCTATTTGACGACGCACGACTACACCTTGGTGGTCACCGGGTTTGCGCTGCAGGGGATGTTCGCCTGCGGCGGCATGCACGTTCAGTATCCGGCCTATCTTTCGGAGCGCTTCCCGACCGAGGTGCGGGCGACGGCAGTCGCCTTCTGCTTCCATCAGGGCGCGATTTGGGGCGGGCTGATTTCGCCCCTGCTCGTTCTTTACGCAACCACGCACAAAGTGGGCCTGTCCGGTCCGATCCTCGTCACGACGGTCGTCGGCCTCGCGGTTTTCCTGGTTGCGGTGCTGTTGAGCCCGGAAACCAGGGGGAGGGTCCTCCTCGCCGAACTGACCGTCACCTGAGCGGCCCGGGAGCGGCGCCGCCTTTGTCGTGTTGCGGGTGCGGCCCGGCGACCCGCCGGCCTACAAGCGCAACCTGGACCCGGCCTTCTGCCGCAACCGCTTCCGCTCCCAATTGCTCGGCGCGTCCTACGCGGAGCCTCAATGATCCTGGTCGGGCAGTATGATGACGTCCTTGGAGAGCTTTTCTGCCGGTGCGACGGGGGCCGTCCATTTCCCGTGACAAAGTTGGTGCGGCGTAAAACAAGCCATTCTTGGACCGACGAGAGGACATCTCCACGGAACGCGTCACGAAGAGCACAATGATCGTCTAGATCGACACCCCGCGAGGGTCAGCGAGGGGCGGTGCGGGTCTTCGTCAGCCACAACACGGCCGACCGCGAAAAGGCCCAGGCGGTTGAGGCGGCGCTCAGCGCCCGCCTGCTGCCGGGCCACGAATGGTACCTCGCGCCGCGCAATGTCGCCGGCGGCGCCTGGTGGGTGCAAGAACTTGCTGCCGAGCTCGCCCGCAGCGACGCGGTGCTGTTCCTCGCCGGCCAAAAGATCGGCCCGTGGCAAGAGATCGAATATAACGAGGCGCTGATCCTGGCGCAAAAGCAGGCCGGCCGGCCGCGGCTGATCCCCGTCGTCATCGCCGAGCGCGCGCCCGGCCTGCCGTTTTTTGGCAATGGCATCTGATCTTCGCTGCGGATCCGACAGCGCGCGAAACCCTCGGCGCGATCGAGCGGGCCCTGGACGAGACGCTGCCGGCGGACCCAACGCCGGCCTGGCAGCGCTTCCAGCCCTACAAGGGCCTGCCGGCACTCGAAGAGACCGACGCCGCCTTCTTTTTCGGCCGCGACCGGGAGACCGCCGACATCCTCGACCGGATGGCGCGGCATCCCGACCGTATCGTCACCCTGATCGGCGATTCGGGGGTCGGCAAATCCTCGCTGGCGAGGGCCGGCGTCCTGGCCCGGCTCAAATCCCAGCTGTGGCCGCTGGAGACCGGCGGGTGGCCGGCGGGCCTGCGCGACAGCCGCGCGTTTCTGCCGCTCGTCGTGCGGCCGGGTGAGCAGCCCTTGAAAGAGCTGGCGCGCGAGATCGCCCGGCTCTACGCCGCCCGCACCTTCGAACTCGACGAGGAGGCGGCGGGCTGGGCCCGGCGCTTTGCCGACGGCTCCGGGCTCCGCGACCTGTTGCGCGCGGCCCGCGACCGGCTCGCCGAGGCGCTCGGCGCCGAGCCGCCAAAGCGCTTCGTCGTCTATCTCGACCAGGGCGAGGAACTCTACACCCGTGCCAAGCCCGACGAGGCCCGCCGTTTCTCGGAGGTGGTCGCCGCGGCCGCCGGCGACGAGGCGTTCTCGGTATTGCTGAGCCTGCGGTCGGACTACTATGCCGCTTGGCAGCGCGACCGCGCCTTGTTCGACGTGGCGGAGCGCTTGGACGTGCTGGCGCCCGAGGGCGCGGTGCTCCGTGAAATCATCCGCCGGCCGGCCGAGGTCCTGAAGGCCCGTTTCGAGAGCGGCGACATCGCCGATCGCGCCGCCGCGCCCAGCGCAGCGAATGCAGCGAGGCCGAATGGGCGGCGGCGAAAAAGCTCGCCGGCCAGGACTGGCGGCTCTTGACCCTGGCGCAGGCGGCCGACGGCATGCCCATAGTCGAGGTCGCGCACGAACAGCTTCTGCGGCGCTGGCCGCGCCTCAAATCCTGGCTCGACGACGAGCGCGAGTTCCTGGTCTGGAAGGGTGCCGTCGAGCACGACGCGGCCCAGCCCGAACCCGACCTGTTGACCGGACGGCGGCGGCGGCGTGTCGCGTTTTTCGCGGTTTCGGCCGCTCTCGCTGTCTTTGTGGTCCTTTCGGCGTTCGCGGGATGGAAGTGGTACGATGCAAACGCACAAAGGAAGCTTGCCGAGGCGCAGCGCGAGCACGCCAAGCACAGCCTCGCCCTGGCGACGCAGACCGCGGGCTGATCTTCGACATCGCGCTGAAATTCAGGGATGCCGCCGGCGTCCCCACAGCCACGATCGAGGGGATACTCGACAGTGCCCGCAAGCTGCAGGAGCAACTCTCCGCCGGCGGCGAGAGCTCGCCGGAATTGCGTCGCAGCCAAGCGGCAGCACAGGGGGAAATGTCCGTTACGTTGCTGGCGGCCGGCGACGCGCGAGGCGCCCTCGCCGCCGCGCAGCGATCGCGGGAAATCTTCGAAGCCTTGCTGAAATCGGCGCCAGACAGCACCGACTACCAGTGGGAGCTGTCGGGGTCCTACGCCAAGCTTGGCGCCCTATTTCAAAAATTGGGCAACAAGTCGGATGCCCTGAGCGCATTGACCGAAGGCCGAACGATAATCGCACGCCTGTGTCGGATCTCTCCTGACAACGCCCAGTGGCGACAAGATCTTGCTTGGTTCGAAAAACAATTGCAATCGCTCAACAACTAGGGCCTGTCGTCAATTGAGCGGACGCCCCGTTCCGATTACATCCGATTACCGTTTTGCCCGGCCTTGGGCCGGGCATCCACGGGAGCCCGCGAAGGCCTGTGCCGTTTCTCGTGGATGCCCACGGATCAAGTCCGTGGGCTGAAGGCCCACGGGCCGAGCCCGGCCAAAGCGTTGATATATGTGAGCCAGCGCTGCTAATTGACGACACGCCCTAGTGTGGTGGATCAGATATTCATTGCACAATACGAATGCCGTCATTGCGACCCCCGGACGGCCGGCCCTGGCGGGCCGTTCCGGGGGGAAGCAATCTCGTGCGACAAATGACCGAATGCGGTAGAGATTGCTTCGTCGGCCTCCGGCCTCCCCGCAATGACAATTCCTGTTAATTATGAAGCGAACTTATGGTTCAGCACACTAAATTCCGGCCGCGCCGAACTGCACTTGCCCGAGCGGCCGCCCTCGATCGGGTCTCGCGATGCCACGCTTACTTTTCCCTCCGCCGGCGCGGGCGCGGCTCCGGCATTTGCAGTATTTTCCCTCCGAAAACAGCAGATTGCGGTCGCGGGAAACGGGAGCTCGGATGATGCGGGAGCGCGACGAGACAGCGGGTCGGCATCGGTTCAATACCGATCTCCTGATCAATCCGGGCGACCTCGACACCGCCCGCGCAGCATTTCCGCGAACCTTCCCTGTGCTCGACCATGCGGCGTTGCGAACGGCCTTTCTCCGCTACGACGGTCCGGCCAAGGCCGCCAAGAGGAGGGGCCGGATCTCGGGACTGCTGGCGATCGGCTTCGGCATGATCGCCCTCTTCACGGCCGCGGCCTCGCCGAGCGCCCGCTGGCAGGGCCTTGTTGCCGCTGTTTGCGGGCTGATTTCGATCGGCGTTGGTCTGGGCGGGGTACTTTATGCGGGGACCAAACGGCGTTGGCTCCTCAACCGGGTCGTGACCGAACGGTTGCGCCAGTACCACTTCCAGGCCTTTGTCTGCCGCTGGCGCGCCATCGCCGCCGCTCTCGCCGGCGGCGAAGCGGCCCGCGCCTATGCTGAAGAGCGGGAGGTCGGATTGCACCGCCTGATGGCGCCCTATCCGGGCCAACTGGATTCGGAGCTGACAGACCTCCTCGAAGACGAAACTGACACAAAGTGCTGGTTGCATCAGCAGCAGCCGCTACCCGTTCCTGACGATACCCTCCCCGATCTCGACGAACTCTTCGCCGCCTATCGCGAACTGCGGATCAGACACCAGCTCGATTACGCCAACTACAAATTGCGCAGCGAGCAGAACCCTCTTGCCTGGTCGCCTCGGCTGCAAGAGGTGATCTTTTCCTATGCGAGCCTGATCTGTGTTTTGGTGATCTTTGCAATTCATCTTTCGATCGCGGCTTCGCTGTCGTGGGTAGGGCATGCCGAACAGCTCCGTCTGCTCGGGTTCGACGTCCACGTCTGGGTCATCTGGATCGCGATCCTGGTCCTCGGCCTTCGCGCCTTACAGGAGGAACTCCAGCCCGAGCGTGAGATCGAACGCTACCGGCATTATCGCGCCGGCGTGCGCGCCGTGCGCGACCGCTTCGACAAGGCGCAATCGACGGCGGAGAAGCTCGAAATCATGCAGGAGATGGAGCGGCTCTCCTTCGACGAATTCCGCAACTTCCTGCGCTCCAGCAATGAAGCCCGTTTCATCATTTGATTCAAATCATCAGGGCTGGGTGTCGGCGGTTCGGGCTACGCTTCGATCCTGCATGCGGATTGCGACGAACTCGTCCGGGCGATCCGAGATGACGTCGCCCGGACTCGACGCCGCACTGGCGTCAATGCCAAGGTGGCGTTTCTCGCGACCGCTCCCACCCGCTCGGCGCCGGCTGAGCCTTCGCGGAGAACCCCGATGCTGCCAACCCCAGGCTTCCACCACCTGCATTTGAACTCGGTCGATCCCGAGCGCGCGATCGACTTCTACACCCGCCAGTTTCCGATCACGAAAAAGGCCAGCTGGGGCGGGTTTCCGGCCCTCGCGTCGGCGCACGACGTGCTGGTGCTGTTCACCAAGGTCGACGCGCCA
This sequence comes from uncultured Alphaproteobacteria bacterium, assembly GCA_963772295.1. Taxonomy (GTDB): domain Bacteria; phylum Pseudomonadota; class Alphaproteobacteria; order ATCC43930; family CGMCC-115725; genus AP-15. Next base: position 545,379 of record CAVYWO010000009.1, on the reverse strand, counting down.
CCGCCGACGCTGCCGCAGAGTGCAATCTGGCATTTCGGCTGGCACGTGACCGACGCGCGCGCCTGCCTCGACGGCTACCGGGCCCGGCCCGAGGTCGAGCTCTTGCCGCTCTACACCACCGACGAGGGCGGCTCGGTGCTGATCAGCAGCGACACCTGGCCCGGCGTCGGCGGTGTCCTGGGTCTGACCCGGGCGCAGATTGCCGCGGCCAGAGCCAACGGCGTGAAGCCGCTTGGCGGCGGCGGATTCGCCTATATGCGCGGACCCGATGCGGCGCTCGTCGAATTTGCCGGCGACCATCCGGCCGAGCGCTTCAACCATGTGCATCTCTTCGAGGAAGACCCGTTGGCGGCGCTCGCATGGTATCGGACGCATCTGCACGCGCCGCTGCGCCCGGGCTATGTCCCGACCGCGGCCCCCGACGGGTCCCGGCGCTGGCCGGAGCGCACCTGGCCGGCCCTCGACCGGTCGGGCATGTTCCGAACGCCGCGCGCCGGGGTCGAGTTCGGCGGCGTGTCGATGATGTGGTACGCGAACCAGACCGACACGCCGCTCGCGCCCTCGCGCGGCCAATTGCAGGACCACATCGCGCTCAGCGTCGGCGACCTCGACGGCTGGGTTGCGAAACTGAAGGATGAGGGCGTCGTCTTCCTCGAAGAGCCCTACCCGCTGGGCGACACCCGGGCGGTGATGATCGAAGGCCCGAGCCGCGAGGCTCTCGAGCTGGTCGAGGTTGGATAGACGGGTTTCACGACCCCGCCGTTTTTGGCGGAAGCCTAATCGCCGCTGTTCGCGAGCTCGACCAGGATTTCGGCGAGGACACGGGTGCCGGCGGCCGCGTGCTCGGGGCTCGCTTCCTCCTCCTCGCAGTGACTGACGCCGTCGCGGCAGGGAATGAAGATCATCCCGGTGGGACAACGCCCCGCCATGAATTTCGCGTCATGCGTGGCGCCCGAGACGATATCCATGGGCGGAAGGCCCAGCCGGAGCGCGGCAGCGGTGACCGACGAGACGATCGCGGCACTGAACCTGGCCGGCTCCGAGCGTATCGTTTCCACGATCCGGACTTCGCATGCTCTTGCATTGGCGCGGCAGACGGTCTCGACCTGGTCACCGAGGCGCGCCAGCGTCGCGGCGTCCGGGTGGCGGAAATCGACCGTGAAGAAGGCGCGGGCGGGCACCGTGTTCGGGGAGTTCGGTGCGACTTCGACCCGCCCGACGGTGAACCGCACCGTATCGGTATCGTCCAGCATCAGCCGACTCGAGGGCAGCGATCATGGCGACGGCGGCGGAGAAGGCATCGCGCCGCCGGCGTCGCGGCGTCGTGCCGGCGTGCGCGGCCTGGCCCACGACCTCGACGCTGAACCAGCGCAGGCCCTGGATGGCCGTCACGGCGCCGATCACCTTTTGCTGCGCCTCGAGAATTGGCCCCTGCTCGATATGCGCCTCGACATAGGCGGCGATCGGGAAACCGAGCGGCCGCCGGCCTTCGACCGGTGCGGCAGCCAAGGTCTGGGCCAGGGCTTCGCCGACCGAAACGCCGGCCGCGTCCTGCGTCAGCAGCACGCGATCGAGGGGCAGCGTGCCGGCGAAGACGGCCGATCCCATCGTTGTCGGCTGGAAGCGAGACCCTTCCTCGTTCGTCCAGACGACGAGATCGATCGGCCGCCGCGTGGCGAGGCCGAGGTCCGACATCGCCTCGAGCGCCTCGAGGCCGGCGAGCACGCCATAGACCCCGTCGAACTTCCCCCCCGTCGGCTGCGTGTCGAGATGTGACCCGGTGACGACCGGGGTCGCGGTTTGATCGCTGCCCGGCCGGCGGATGAAGAGATTGCCGATCGGATCGACGCTGCTGATGAAACCGCGCGCTTTCGCCCAGTCGATCAGCATGGCGCGCGCCCTGCCATCCTCCGGCGACAGGGCCTGACGGTTGACGCCGCCGCGCGCGGTGGCGCCGATTTGCGCCAGCTCCATGTGCCGCCGCCAGAGGCGATCGCCGTCGACGGCCGCTGCGGGCGATATCCTGTTGCCGCCGATCATCGCGCTCGTTGGCACCGCCGCTACAGCCGGCCGGCTTCGCCCCGCCGGCAGTACTGGCCGCCTTTCTCGCGGCCGAGCCACTCGTCGCCATCGACGATCAGGCTGCCGCGCAGGAAGACCTTCTTGACCCGGCCGGTCACGTTGCGCCCTTCGAACAGGCTGTAATCGACGCGGCTGTGGTGGGATGCGGCACGAATGGTCCATTGCTCCTCGGCATCGAACAGCACGATGTCGGCGTCCGACCCGACGGCGATCGTTCCCTTGCGCGGAAAGAGGCCGAACAGCTTCGCCGGCGCGGTCGCGGTCAATTGCACGAACCGGTTGAGCGACATGCGGTTCTGCTTCACGCCGCCATCGAAGACCAGCGGCAGCCGGGTCTCGACGCCGGGTGCGCCATTGGGGATCTTGTTGAAATTGCCGAGGCCTTGCTGCTTCGAATACTTCATGCCCAGCGGCTGCTCGTTGAAGCAGAACGGGCAGTGGTCGGTCGAAATGACCTGCAAATCGTTGGTGCCGAGGCCGCGCCACAGCATCGCCTGGTGGTGGCGATCGCGTAGCGGCGGCGTCATCACATATTTGGCACCTTCGAACCCGGCGCGGTCATATTCCTCCTGCGTCAGGAAGAGGTAATGCGGACAGGTCTCGGCATAGGCGGGCACGCCGCGGTCGCGCGCCTCGACCACGGCGGCGAGCGCCTCCGCCGCCGACAGGTGGACGATGTAGAGCGGGGCCTCGGCCAACTCCGCCAGGCGGATCGCGCGGTGCGTCGCCTCGCCCTCCATCAGGCTCGGCCGCGTCGTCGCGTGGTATTTCGGCGCGGTGTGGCCCGCCGCCAGCGCCTCCTCGATCAGCACTTGAATGACCTGGCCATTTTCGGCGTGCACGCAGGTCAAGGCACCATTGTCGCGGGCCACCCTGAGCGCCTTGAAGAGGGTCCCGTCATCCACCATCAGGACGCCGGGATAAGCGAGGAACAGCTTGAAGCTCGTCACACCTTCGCGCTGGATCATCGTCTTCATGTCGGCGAGCGTCTGATCGGTGACGTTGGTCAGGATCATATGGGCAGCCACGTCGATCGTGGCCGAGGCCGCCCGGCCGTGCCAGTCCTCGAGCGCCTGCGGCAGCGAGCGCCCGCCCTGGTTGGCGAAATCGACGAGCGTGGTGGTGCCGCCAAACGCCGCCGCCTTGGTGCCGCTGGCGAAATTGTCGGCCGTGCGCGCGACGCCGAATTCAAAGTCGAGATGGGTGTGCGCGTCGACGCCGCCGGGAAGGACCAGCAGCCCCTTGGCGTCGTGCACCTCCGCCTGGCCGCCGACCGGAAGGTCGAGGCCGATGGCGCGAATGCGTTCCCCTTCGACGAGAATGTCGGCGGTGCAATCGTCGCTCGCGGTCACGATGCGACCGTTCTTGATCAGCACGGTCATAGGGCAGCTCCCCGTTGCGTCGCGCCCGGCGCCTGCAACGGATGCGGCATTGGCCGCCGGACGCGAGGCTTGCCGCCAATCGTATGAACGGGTATCGGCGGCGTCAATTGCGGCGGCTGGCGCAGCCTGCCCTTGGTCGCGGGCCACGCCATGCTTATACTCCGCCAGCCCAGAACGGGCCGACCGAAAGAGCGGAGGAAACCGTGGCAAAGGAGATTTTTGTCGCCTACGGCGTCGACGTCGATGCGGTCGGCGGCTGGCTCGGGTCCTATGGCGGCGAGGACTCGCCATGCGACATCTCGCGCGGTGTGTTCGCGGGCGAGGTCGGAGCGCCGCGGCTGCTCAACTTGTTCGACCGCTTCGGGATCAAGACGACCTGGTTCATTCCCGGTCACTCGATCGAGACCTTTCCGGAGCAAATGAAGGCGGTGGCCAACGCCGGCCACGAGATCGGCATTCACGGCTATTCGCACGAGAACCCGATCTCGATGACGCCGGCCCAGGAGGAGGCGGTGCTCGACAAGTGCATCGACCTCGTCGCCCAGCTGCAGGGACGCAAGCCGCTCGGCTATGTCGCGCCCTGGTGGGAGTTCAGCCCGGTCACCAACGAGCTGTTGCTCAAGAAGGGCATTCTTTACGACCACAGCCTGATGCATCACGACTTCCAACCCTACTACGTCCGCGTCGGCGACAGCTGGACGAAGATCGATTATGGGAAGGAGCCGAAGGACTGGATGAAGCCCTTGGTGCGCGGCCGGGAGACCGACTTGGTCGAGATCCCGGGATCGTGGAACCTCGACGACCTGCCGCCGATGATGTTCATCAAGGCGGCGCCGAACAGCCACGGCTTCGTCAGCCCGCAGGCGATCGAGCGCATGTGGCTCGACCAGTTCGACTGGGTCTATCGCGAGTACGACTACGCCGCTTTTACCATGACCATCCACCCCGATGTCTCGGGCAGACCCCACGTGCTGATGATGCACGAGCGCGTCTTTGCCCATATCAACCGTCATCCCGGCATCAAATGGGCAACCTTCGCCGAGATCGCCCGCGACTTTATCGAGCGCAGGCCGCGCCAAAGGCAATAAATGCGTTCTATCGTGCGGGCGGGGGCGGCTCGAAGCCGCTTGCGCCCATGTGCGGGTGTTGCGAATGGTGCCAGCTCCGTCTCTGGCGAGGTCGAGTTACCCCCAAACCGTCCACCCGCGCCCCCGGACGGCCGCCCGCCCGGGCGGGCGGCCGTCCGGGGGTGGCCCGCGGGTCCATGGATGGCCGGGCCCGACCCGCGGGCCGCTTTGCGCCCGCGGGCTAAAGGCCAACCGGCCATGAACGAAGCGGCTCGATCCGGGTGGAAAACACTATGGAATTGACGCGACCGCGGTCCCATCGGGTAGACTTGGCGAGCGGGTGGAGGTTTTCCCTTTGTGCGGATTGTGTGGCGCGCTGGCCGGCTCCGACCACTGGTCCGACACGGCGGTGACGGCCGGCGGCACCCGCGATCAGCGCCGCCGGTTGCGCAACCGCGTTGCCGGCACGGTGCTCGCCTATTACGGGCTCAGCCTCAAAGAGGCGGCCGGCGGCTCCCCGGTGCTGCAGAGCGCCACCGGACAGACGGCGCTCGTGCCGCATCTGGGCGCGCTGTGGCCCTTGGCCGAGCGTCTCGCCAAGCGGCCGGTGGACCCGCTCGACCCCGATCTCATCGCGGCGCTGACGCGGCGCGGCGCAAAGGCCAGGGTCTGACCGTGGCGGCGGGCGCGCGCATTCCCGTCAACCTGATCACCGGCTTCCTCGGCAGCGGCAAGACGACCCTGCTGCAGCGTCTGCTCCAATCGCCGGAGCTCGGCACGACGGCGGTGCTGATCAACGAGTTCGGCGAGGTCGGCCTCGATCATTACCTGCTGCAGCGGGTCGACGAGGCGACGGTGCTGCTGAAGAGCGGCTGTGTCTGCTGCACCATTCGCGGCGACCTCCGCGATTCGATCGGCGACCTCTACGACCGCCGCGAGCGAGGCCTGGTGCCGCCTTTCGAGCGGCTGGTCATCGAGACCACCGGCCTCGCCGATCCGGCGCCGATCGTCGCCACCCTTACCGCGGATCCGGTGCTTTGCCATCACTTCCGCCTCGGCACCATCGTCACCGTCGTCGACGCGGTGAACGGCCTCTCGAACCTGGCGTCGTTCGAGGAATCGCGCCGGCAGGCGGCGGTCGCCGATCGCCTGGTGATCAGCAAAAGCGATCTTGCCGATGCCGAGGCGATCGAGCAGCTGCGCGCGAGCCTGGGGCGCCTCAACCCGACCGCGGTGCAGCTCGACGCCGCGCGGGATCCCGAGTCGGCGGCGCAGCTGCTCGCCGGCGACATCGACGAGCCGCTGGCCGAGAGCAAGGAGGCGCGCCGCTGGCTGACCGAGGAGGAGCAGCTGCGCGCCGGGCATGACCATGACGGCGGTGGTCGGCACGGCCACGACGTCAACCGCCATGGCGACGATATCGTTGCCTTCTCGGTGCGGCTGGACGAGCCGCTGCACTGGTCGGCCTTTGCCGTGTGGCTGACCATGCTGCTCCACCGCCACAGCCGGGCCATCCTGCGCGTAAAGGGCCTGCTGTGCGTCGCCGGCGTGCCGACGCCGGTGGTGATTTACGGCGTACAACACACGATCCACCCGCCGACCCATCTCGCCGCCTGGCCGGAGGGCGCGCCGCGCACGCGCCTGATCGTCATCGCCAAAGGCCTCGATCGGGCCCGCGTCGAGGCCTCGCTCGCCGCCTTCAACCGTCTGGCGACGGCAGCATAGCGCACTGCGCCGCGCGGCGCGGCGCTGTGCTACGCGTCAATTCTCGCTGCGACCGGCGCCACCGATGAACGCCCACGGGGAGCCCCTCACCCCGGCCCTCTCCCCGCCTCGCGGGGAGAGGGAGGGACCCGCGAAGCGGGAGGGTGAGGGGCCGACGGCCGGCGCGCCGAGCCGGTGCGATCCGCGGTTCTTCAGACGCAGACAGCAATTCGCGCAAGCGCGCTGATCATCAACCGGCCGGAACCGCTTGCCAGCCGGTATTGCACTGCGTCACGTAAGGGTAATAACCGGCCGGATCGGAGCAATAATACCAGGTCTGTGTGGCATAGGGCTGGCCATAATCGTAATAGCCGTAGTCCGGATATCCATAGTAGGGACCGTAGCCCCACCAGCCGAGCCGGAGCCCGACCCCGACGCCGGCCCCGAAACCCGGGCCCCGCCCGACGAAACCATGGTGCCCACCGGCAAACCCGCCGTGGAAGCCGTGAAATTCGCCGCCATGCGAGGCGGCAAATCCGCCGCCGTGGAAACCGCCGCCGCCATGCGGACCCGCATAGGCGGGACTTGGTTGACCCAGGGCAACGGCGCCCAAGAGCGCCGCCGCGAGTGCCAGAGCCCTGCCGAGCCTAGGCCGCGCCTTATGTTCGCTTGACCGTTGCATTGCTGACTCCATCCGCACACGCCGCCGATCACGTGCCTGTGACGAGCGAGCGCGGCTCTCGACTTTCAAAGTGTTGCTCAACAGCCCAAATTTGATCGGTTATTTGTTGCATGCGCTGCTGAGCGGAGTTCAACAATGCGTCGCGCCGACTTTGCCGATCTGGCCGCGTTCGTTGCCATCGCCGACAACCTCAGTTTTCGGGCGGCGGCCTCGCGCCTCGGCGTCACACCCTCGGCGCTCAGCCACACGATGCGGCACTTCGAGGAGCGTCTCGGGGTCCGATTGCTGCATCGCACGACCCGCAGCGTCGCCCTGACCGATGCTGGCCGGCGGCTCCTCGACCGGCTGCGGCCGGCGATCGAACAGGTGTCCCGGGCGCTCGACGACCTCAAGGCCGAGCAAGGGCACCCCTTCGGGCGGCTGCGGCTCTATGTCATGCATCTCGCCGGCGCCGCGGTCGTCGCCCCGCTATGGCAGCGCTTCCTGTCGGCCTTTCCCGATGTCAGGCTCGAAATCCATGCCGCCGAGGCGCCGGTCGACATCGTCGCCGAGGGGTTCGATGCCGGGATCGGTCCAAAAGACTGGGCCGCCGCCGACATGGTCGCCGTTCGTGTGATGGGGCCGACGCGGGTGGCGGTGGTCGGCGCGCCGTCCTATTTCCTGCGAACGCCGCCGCCGCGCACGCCCGATGATCTCGCCGGCCACAGTTGCGTTCAATATCGCCGGGCGGCGGGCGCCGTGTTCGAATGGCCGTTCGAGCGGGACGGCAGAGCGCTGCGGATCTCGCCGGATGGCCGGGTCATGGTCAACGATGCCGATCTCGCGGTGCGCGCTGCGGTCGATGGGCTGGGGATCGCGTATACGATCGAGGCCCTTGCCGATCCGTTTCTGCGCTCCGGACAACTGGTGCGCGTGCTGGAAGACTGGTCGCCGTCGTTTGACGGGCTGTTCCTCTTCTATCCCGGCCACCGGCAGGTGCCGGCGGCGCTGCGCACGCTGATCGACATGCTGCGCGCCGCCCGCGGTTCGTCATCGAACAAGGGCTCGCTCGAGGTCGCCGTCGCGGCCGAGTAGTCTCGCCCGAGACCGCCCTGCGCGGGGTTCCGGCGACCGCGCGCGGCCGGCACACTGGGGGCTATCCCGCCTGCAGCGCCCGCTCGCGCGCGACGCGCCGGCGCGTGCGGTGGGACTGGATGATCGCGATCGAGATGAGCGCCACGGCGATGACGACAAAGGAGATCGCCGTCGTCACGGTCCCAAGCGCGTAGAGTGCCGGCGAGGTGATGTTGGTCGTCATGCCCCAGATCTCGAGCGGCAACGTATTTTCGGGACCAACCGTCAACCAGCTGCGCGGGAATTCGTCATAGGAGAGAGTGAAGCCGAACAGCGCTACGCCGATGATGCCCGGCAGCACGATCGGAATGACGACATGGCGGAGCGCCTGCCAGGCGCTGGCGCCGAGGTCGCGCGCCGCCTCCTCATAAGCCCGGCTGAGGCGGCCGAAAACGGCGAACATGATCAACAGGCCGAAGGGCAGCGTCCAGCTGAGATGCGCGCCCAGCGCCGAGGAGTACCAGCGCGGCGGAATGCCGAGCATCTGAAATCCGAGGCCAATGCCGACGCTCAGCACCAGCCCGGGCACGATGAGGCTGGCGACGGCGACATAGAAGATGAAGGTCGCGCCGACGAACCGTCGCCGGAACGCCAGGCCCGCTGCCAGCGACAGGAGCACGGTGAGAATCAGAACGATGAGCGCGAGCGGGATCGAGCGGCTGAAGGCGCCGGCAATGTCGCCGGTCCGCGCCTGGTGGAACAAGGCACCGAACCAGTGCGTCGAGACGCCGTTCAATGGGAAGGTCAGGCCGCCATTGGGTCCCTGGAAGGAGAGGATATAGATGCACGCCATCGGCCCATAGAGGAAGAGCACGAAGAGCGCGAAGATCGCGGCGAGCACATAGAAAGTACCGGGCCGTCGGCCTGGCGCGCGCGCTGCCGTGGCCGGATCGGCCGCTGTGTACCTGGTGAGTTCCTGGCGCACGTCGATCAGCCGCAAGATCATGCTGACGATCACGGTCACGATGATCAGCAGCACCACTGCGCTGGCCGCGGCCGGGGGATAAAACAACAGGTTGACGTCCTCGAACACGCCCATGACCACCGACGCGCTGCGGCCGCCGCCCATGATCTTGACGACGAAGAAATCGCCCATGACGAGCGCGATGACAAAGATCGACCCCAGCGCAATGCCGGTCTTGGACAAGGGGATAACGACCTCGGTCATGACCCGAATTCGTCGCGCCCCGCAATCGACCGCAGCCTCGATCAGCGATCGGTCGATCCGCGCCATCGAGTTGAAGATCGGCACGATCATGAACAGCGTAAACAGGTGGACATAAGCGACGACGATGGCGAATTCAGAGAACAGCAGCCACTCGACGGGCTTGTCGACAATGCCGAGGGCCAGGAGCGCACGGTTGAAGACGCCATACTTGCCGAGCAGCGGGATCCACGAAATCATCCGGATGATGTTCGACGTCCAGAACGGAACGGTGCAGAGGAGCAGGAGTCCGATGGCGACGAGCGGGTTGCGGACGTGAAAGGCCAAGAAATAGGCTACGGTAAAGCCGAGCACCAGGGTAATGGCCCAGACGATGAGCGCAAACTTCAGGGTCTCCAGATAAAGCTCGAACGTTATGCGCGAGGTCAGAAGAGAGGCGTAGTTGTGGAGCGTAAAGGTCGGAACGAGACCAGTCATGTTGTAGTCGAAGAAGCTGGCGGCGAGCACCATCGTCATCGGCGCGACGAGAAAACAGAGGAAGACGACCGCCATCGGCGCCACCTCGAGATAAGGTAGCGCTTTGGCCGGTATGGCCAGCTTCATCGGACAGGCGTCTCGTACTGGAGCGACGGACGGGCGCCAACCGCCCGCGCAGCGGTCAGGCTATGCGGAACTCGTTCCACTTCTCGTTCATATAGCGAGCCTCGTCCATCACCGTATTCCAGCAGGCTATCTTGCTGAAACGCGCCTCATAGGAGCCGCCGTCGCGCACCGCTCCGGGCTTCTCCATCGGCTCGCCATAGGGGTTCTTGATGACGCTCTTGGCTGGCTTGCCCTCGTACCAGTAGCCCCACTCGTCCTCGGTCAGGAACTGCTTGGCGGTGTCGGGGACGCCGACATAGTAGCCCTGTTTGGCGATGAAACCGCCGACCCACCCCGACTGATACCAGTTGATATATTCATAGGCGGCGTCGCGCTTGATTCCGCTCAGATGCCCCATCAGGGCGAGCCCGTTGCCCCAGCCGCGATAGCCTTCCTTGAGCGGTGCGTAATAGCACGGGATGCCGCGCGACCGCACGGCGGTCACCGCCGGCGACCACATCGATTGGATCACGACCTCGCCGGCGGCCATCAGGTTCACCGATTTATCGAAGGTCGACCACAGCGCCCGCCAATGGCCCTGCTTCTTGAGATCGATGAGCAGCGCGATCGTCTTGTCGATCTCCGGGCGGGTCATGTTGCCTTTGTCGGCGTATTTGACGGATCCCATCGCTTCGGCCGCCATCGCCGCGTCCATGATCCCGATGGCAGGAATGTCCTGAATGGCCGCCTTCCCGTTGAAGTCCGTGTTGAACAATTCGCCCCAGTGCTCGATGGGCCGCTTGACCAAGTCGGGACGCAGGCCAAGCGTATCGGCGTTGTAGAAGCCCGGGACGAAGGTCGCCCACTCGGTCGGCTCCTTGGCGAAGCCCTTCGCCTCGGCGCTCGCCAGGTATTGCACCTTGATCGGCGACACGCCCTGTCGCGACACCTGTTGGCCGTCAAATTCACCCTTGGTATAGATCGGCGTCATCTTGTCCCAGAGCTTGATCTTCTTGACCTCGATCGCCTGATAACTGCCGCGCGGCACGACCAGGAGGCTCTGCCACAACTCGCCATCGGCGATATCAACCGAATCCGGTTGCGTCGTGACCCGGTTGAGGAACCCGGGATGGTCGGTGACCGCCATCTCGACCTTGAAGCCGAGATCCTTGGTGGCTTGGCGTGCGATATCGATGATGGTCGAGTAGGACATGCCGACATGCGTCAGCGTCACGTCCCTGATGTTCTGCGCCCAGACCGTGGGGAAGCCCTTGATCATCCCCGACCCGATCGCGACGCCGGCCACGCCCGCGGCACCTTTGAGCAAACGCCGGCGGCTGACGCGCTTGGACGGTGCGCCTCCGGTGCGCAAGGTCGAAATCATTCTATCCGTCACGATTCTACCCTCCCTCGCTCGCAGACCTGGTCCGGTTTCAGCGGAAGACACCGCTATTGCCGGCGCCTCCCGACTGATCTGCCGCCTTCCCATTTTCTCGCGGCCAATCTTTTGTCGGGAGGCCGCCGGTGTCAAGCCGGTGCCCACCGGCCATTCACCGGCCGACCACCGCATCTCAGGTCGAGATCATCTTCTTCTCGACCCCGACGCCGGCCGCGACGGCCCGATCATATTCGAGCGGCACCGTCGCCGAGTTCCTGGAGCGCTATCCCCGTGGAGTTCGAACAGCGTGATCTCGCCATCCGCGGCCCGCCCTGGCTTGCGGCCGGTGATGACCTCGCCGATCTCGCCCGCGATATCCTTCTCCGCGATCAGCCCCTGGCGCAACGGGACGTTGATTTCTCCATCGGTTCGACACTGGCGGATATCGTCGACATAGATCCGGGCGCGCTGCAGGATTTTGGGATCAAGTTCCTGATCCCCGCCCTTGTCGGCACCCAGGGCGGCGATGTGCGTTCCCGGCGCTATCCAGTCGTTCATGACGATCGGGCGACGCGCCGGCGTCACCGTCACGACGACGTCGGCGCCGCGCACGACGTCGGCGAGGTTTGTCGAGGTGCGAAGCTTGAGGTGCGGATATTTCGGCTCTTGCGTCGCAATGAAATGGTCGAGCGTCGCCTGTGTTCGGCTCCAGACTTGTACCTCCTCCCAAGGGAAGACCACGTTGCAGGTGGCGAGCGTGCCCTCGGCCATATGGCCGGCGCCGACGATCGCGAGCCGCTTCGCGTTCTTGCGCGCCATCCACTTCGCCGAGACGGCGGCGGCAGCGCCGGTGCGCATCACGGTGTGATAGCTGCCATCGCAGATGGCAAGCGGGAAGCCGGTCTCGGGATGAGTGTAGATGAGTATCGAGAACACCGTCGGGAGGTCGTATTGCGCGCGATTGCGCTCGCGGATCGACACCCATTTGCAGGCGGCGGCTTCGGGCTCTTCGATATAGGAAGGCATGGTCTCCCACTCGCCCGGATATTTGTCGAGGACGATGTGGCCTTTCGGGTCCATGCAGAAACGACCTTCGCCATGCATGCGATAGGCCTGCTCGACACAGCCGATATACTCGGCTGGCGTCAGCAGCCCCATCATGTCGGTGCGGCTCAAGATCAGCGTCTTGCGGTTGCGCCAGTTTTCGATGACTTGCCCTCCCTTTCGTCAGGAAACAAATTCGATTTCGACGAAGACCAGCTCCTGATCGCCGCCGTTGAAGACATCGTGCTCGACCCCGGCCGGGCGGAAGTACGACACGCCGGCGGCGAGATCGGCAACCCTCTCATTGCCGGCTTCGACGACGCGCATCCGTCCGTGCGTGACGGGGACGATGAGATAGTCGTACTCATGGCGATGAAACCCGGTATGCGCGCCGGGCGCCATCCTGTGGCGGGTGACGCGCGTGCGTCGGTTGTCGATTTGGCGGTCGACTTCTTCGAGCATGGCGTGAGCTTCCTCGCGACGACGCCCTCAGATCGCGACCAGGCCGTGATAGGTCTCGGGCCGCCGGTCGCGGAAGAATTGCCAGAGGTTGCGCACCTCGCGCACCATCTCCCAATCCATCTCTGCCGTCAGCAACTCGTCCTCCTGCTCGCTCGCCTTGGCAATGATCTTGCCGCGCGGATTGACGAAGTAAGCGGAGCCGTAGAAGCGGCCGATGTTCCAGGGCTGCTCGATGCCGACGCGGTTGACCGCGCCCACATAACAGCCATTCGCCACCGCCGCGGCCGGCTGCTCGAGCTCCCAGAGATATTGGCTGAGCCCCGCCACGGTAGCCGACGGATTGACGACGTACTCGGCCCCGTTCAGCGCCAGGGCCCGCCATCCCTCCGGGAAGTGACGGTCATAGCAGATGTAGACCCCGAGTTTGCAATAGGCGGTGCTGAACACGGGATATCCGGAGTTGCCCGGCTTGAAAAAGAATTTCTCGTAGAAGCCCGCGACCTGCGGGATATGGGTCTTGCGATATTTTCCAAGATACTTGCCGTCGGCGTCGATCACCGCAGCCGTGTTGTAGTAGACGCCGGTGATCTCTTCCTCATAGATCGGCGCGACGATCACCATCGCGTGCTTGCGGGCCAGCTCCTGCATGAGTTTTGTCGTCGGCCCCTCCGGGATTTCTCTACCGCCGCGTACCATTTCGCGTCTTGGCTCGGGCAGAAATAGGGCTGGGTAAAGACTTCCTGCAAACACAACACTTGAACGCGCGCCTTTCCTGCCGCCTCGATCAACGGCAGATGCGCCTCGATCATGCGCTGGCGAATGTGCTCGGGCGACACCGACGTATCGCCTTTGAGGCCCATCTGGATGAGACCGCCTTTTACCATCACCATAGGGTCGTCTCCCCGTCGCCAATCACGACCGTCGTCGCATCCCCGCTCAGGCGATGCATCGAGGGTACGCCAGACTTGACCGTCCGATCAATCAAGCTCACCCGCGCCGCGTCGGGAAGGGGCTGGCGCCAGCCCAACCCCAGGAGACGAACGGTCGGCGTATTGGCGAAACCCGGGTGAGGATTGGCACGGGCGCGGCGCAAAACTCGAACGGTGCCGCGGGTCAGCCGCCGGCGGCGCGGCGGAAGGCTGCCTCGAATTTGCCGAACTCGTCGGGCGACGCGTCGGAGACCGCCCAATAGCCGAGATCGCCGATCGTCCAATGGCGCAGGGTATAGCCGCGGCGCGTGACGTTTTGGGCGAAGGTGCTGCGCCGGGCCGGCAGGACGAAGACGTTGATGACGTGCTTGCCGGCGCGGTAGACGAGCGCCGGCACCGGCTTGCCCTCGATCAAATCGAGCCGGCCGCCGACCAGCGCAAAGCCTTCCGCGGCGAGATCGATGCCCGGCGGCGAGAGATCGGTGCGGCCGGCGAACCACGGCTTGACCGTGTGCTTGTCGGAGGATCGGACATCGGTCAGATGGTCGGCCAGCAATGAACGCAGATGGCTGTCGATGAGCTCGTCGGCGACGAGGTTTTGCTGCCGCTCGCCCGAGATCAGCCAGGTCCCGCCGGAACCGAGTGCCACGGCGACGAGCAGCGAGGCGGCATAGGCGAGCCGGCGCGCGGGTGCCGGCCCCGCCGACGCCTCGCGGCGCAGGCCGGCGCGGATCTGCGCGCGCAAGCCGGGCGGCGCCCGATACGAAGGTGCGGCGCGGCGGATCTCGTCGCGCAGCCGCTCGATCGCCGCCGCCTCGGGTCGGCATTGGGGGCAACCGGCGAGATGCTCGCGCAGCGCCGCGCTCTCGGCCACCGGCAGCTCGGCATCGACATAGGCGTCCAGCAACGGGCGGGCTTCGTCACACTGCATGACTATCTTCCTTGGTCTCCCAGGCCCGGCGCAGCGCCGCGCGGGCGCGCGAGAGCCGCGACATCACCGTGCCGATCGGCACGCCGGTCACCTCGGCGATCTCGCGGTATCCCATCTCCTGCAATTCGCGCAGCACGATCGCCTCGCGCAGCGGCGCCGGCAGTTCCTCGATCACCCGGTCGAGCCGGCGCAATTCGGACCGGCTCGCGAGCCGGGCCTCCGCGTCGCCGGCAGCCGCGGCGACGCTCTCCGCCATGTCTTCGAGCTCGGCCTCGTCGGCAAGCGAGACGGTCGCCGCCGGGCGGTTGCGCTCGAGCCAAGTGTAGCAGCTGCGGCGGACGATCTTCAAAAGCCAGCTCTTGGCGTCGCCCTCGCGATAGCTGTCGAAATAGCGGAACGCCCGCAGCACGGCCTCCTGTACGACATCGGCGGCGTCGGCGTCGTTCTTCGTCAGCCACCGGGCGAGCGCGTAGGCGGCGTCGAGATGCGGCAGCACCACCGCCTCGAACCGGCTGCGCTGCCGCCGCTGCGCGATCCATGACATCGACGCCTTCTTACACCGCCTCCGAGAAGACCGCAGCACGCCCGATTTTATTCGGTCGCCGCCCGAGGATACCCGATGACGCCTGGGGTGGGCGAGGTTGCGCCGATTCCAGTCGTTCATCCGGCTGACGTTCCCGTTGCAAAAGGACGCCATTGGCGTATATTCTATCGGTGGCGAGCATCCCGATCACCGTTGTCGAATTGCCGCTCTTTCAACGGCAGGCAGCGGGTGTGTGGGATGACGCCGAGCGTGAGGCCTTCGTCGACTTCATCGCCCGCAACCCGGAAGCGGGAGACGCGATCCCACAAACGGGCGGGGCCCGTAAGCTCCGATAGCGGCGCCAAGGTACCGGAAAACGTGGCGGCGTGCGTGTGATCTACTTTTACCACAAGGCGCAGATGCCGGTTTTTCTGTTGTTGATCTATGCCAAGGCCCGGCGGGAAGAAGGCAAGTGACCGCGCTCGCATCTGCACTCAGGCAGGCTTACCGGCAAAGGGGCTGACGGCATGAGCAAGTTTGGTCGGGACCTCATTCAGGGATTGACCGAGGCTGTCGACTTCGCGCACGGCAAGAAGGACGGCGCGCGGGTGAGTGTCGTCGAGGTGCCGGATGTGCGCGCAATCCGGCGAGCCCTGCATATGTCGCAGCACGAGTTCGCGGATGCCTACCGGATTCCACTCGCGACGCTAAAGAACTGGGAACAGCGCCGTCGTGCACCCGATGCGCCAGCCGCCGCCTATCTTCAGGCGATTGCCCGGCTGCCGAAGCTGATCCGGGAGGTTTTGCGGAATGAATGACCAGGCGGGATCGGGGACGGCCCTGCTAGGGACTGGACCCGCCATTGCAGCATCTCGATCTCGGTTTTGGCAGACCGAAGGTTGTCTCCTGCTGACTTGTATCGTTGGGTTGCCCATTACCGGTTTACTTGGGGCAATGCGCGATGGGGTGGAACATCTGGTGCGGGTAAGAAAGCGCGGATGCGAAGCGGCTATGGACACTGAACCCGCCGGGAGCGGCGATTTCATCGCCGGGCGGGCGATCGGTTGGACGCGGCCGGCTCAAGCCAATCGCGCGAGGAGCGCCTTGGCCTCCTGCAGGTCGGCGGTGTCGAACCCCTCGGTGAACCAGCCATCGACCGGCGCCAGCAATTCCGCGGCCCGCGCGCGTTCGCCGCGCTCGGCCCACAGCTGGCCGAGATCGCGTGCGGCGCGCAGTTCGAGCGAGCGCGCCTCTTGCGCCCGGGCAACTTCGAGCGCTTTGCGGTAGCAGGCCTCCGCGGCCGCCGAGCCACTGTCGCCTTGCGCCAACAGCAGATTGCCCTGCAGGCGATGAATCTCCGCCTCGACGTAGCGCTCGCCAGTCTCCTCGGCCAGACCCATCGCTTCGTGCAATGCCGCGAGGCCCTCGCCGTGGCGGCCGCAGCAGGCGAGAGCCTGAGCCAGCAGGACCAGATAGTGCGTAGTTTGGAACCGCCCGCCAGTGGCGCGGTAGGCGCCAATTGCGCCGCGGATCTCCGCTACTGCCGTTTGGTGCTTTCCGAGCATGGCCTGCGCCGAGGCGCGCATGATGCGGCTGACCGCCGCGACCATCGGATAGCCGTGCTCTCCGGCCGAAGCGATCGCCGCCGCGGCGCGCCTTTCGACGAGCGGCCATTCGCGGCGGAAGGCATGAAAGCACGAATTCCAATACAGAGCCCGCGAGCTGGAAAACTCGTGCCGAACCTGTTCGGAAATGGCCAGCCCTTGATCACCGAGTTGCAGAGCCTCGTCCGGATAACCCAACAGCCAGCAGCACCACGCACCGTAAGAGTACGTCGCGGCGCCGATATGCACGCCATAATCGAACGGGAGCCGGGCTGCCGCCGCATCCGTCAATTGGCTGAAAAAGCGGGCGGCTTCGCGAAAATGCCGGCGCGCGCGGCCCGGATTTCCCAAATGCACATAGCTGATCTCGCCAGCCATGTAGGCGGCTACGTTGTCTCCCGCGCCGCCGATGCTTTGGGCCCCCTCTAATAACTCGCCGGCGATCGCCGCGGCATCGGCATGATGCGCTGCCGTCAATTCGAACAGCCAAACCCCGAACAATACCGGACAGATTTCGGCATTGTCGCCGATTTGTGCGGACAATTGCCGGGCGCGGCTGAAAGCGGCGAGCGCTTCCGGAGAGGCGTAGCCGCGACCCGCCATGCTGGCGCGGCCGAGCAGGGCTTGCAGCCGCAATTCCCGCGCGGCCCGGTCCGGTGTTTCAGGCAGCTGCGCCAGTTGCGCGAGGGCGGCGGTCAGATGGCCTATTGCCTCTTGATTGGCCGAGCGCCGCAGCGCCCGCTCGCCAGCCCGCTGCCAATACGGTACGGCGTTTGTCAGCCGTGCGGCTTCGCTGTAATGGTGCGCGACCAATTCAGGGCTGGTCTCGACCGTGTCCGCGAAACCGCTTTCGAGCAATTCGGCGACCTGGCGATGGTATTGCTGGCGGGTGCGCCGCAGCAGCGATTGGTACGCCGCATCCTGGATCAGCGCGTGCTTGAAGATGTAGCGCGCCCGCCCGCGGCGGGCGGCCGCGCTGGTACAGCAGTTCGGCCTCGACCAGCCGGCCGAGGC
This sequence comes from uncultured Alphaproteobacteria bacterium, assembly GCA_963772295.1. GTDB lineage: Bacteria > Pseudomonadota > Alphaproteobacteria > ATCC43930 > CGMCC-115725 > AP-15. Next base: position 527,717 of record CAVYWO010000009.1, on the reverse strand, counting down.
CAGCGCGCAAGCGGGGCTCGTCGATTACGGCGATTGCCTGCAGCATGTCGTAGGCAAATTCGCGGCCCAACACCGCACCCAGTTGCGCTACTTCGCGCACCGTCGGCAGCCGGTCGAGCCGCGCCATCAGCGATTCGTGCAGGCTCGCCGGGATGCTGATTTCGGAAAGAGGCCCGCTCAGCACGTAATGATCGCCCCCGTCTCGTAATACGTTCGATCCCAGCACCGCCTTCGTCATCTCTTCGACGAAAAGCGGTACGCCGTCGGTCTTCTGCACGATGTGCTCGACGACTTCGATGGGCAACGCCTTGCCGCCGGCGAGGCGATCCGCCAGGATCTCGATCTGCGGCCGTTCCAGGCGGTTGAGCGGCAGCGGTCGGACATGCGAGCGCGCCGGCCAGGGCGGGTTGAATTCGGGCCGGTAGGTCAGGATGATCAGGAGCGGCGCCGTTGGCACCTGCTCGATCAGCTGCCCCAGCAGATCGAGCGTCGATTGGTCGGCCCAGTGGACGTCTTCGAAGACTTCGAGCAGCGGTTGCCGCTCGGCTTCCTCGAGCGACAGCGCCACCAGCGCGTCCTCGGTGCGCTCCTTCAATTGCTGCGGCGTGGATTCAAGATTGGGATAATGGTCCGTAAGCGGCAATGACAGCAGCGAAGCGAACAACGGCACCGCCTCCTCGTGCGGCAGCCGGTATTGTGCGAGCGCGGCTTCGAGCTTGGCGAGCCGGGTCACGTTGTCGTCGTCCGACTGCCAACCGGCGAGTCGCCTCCAATGCTCGACCACGGGATAGAGCGCGCTGTTGATATGATAAGGCGAGCAGCGGAAAGTAATTCGCGTCAGCCCCTCGGCGCGCACCGCGCGGCGCAGGGTGTCGACCAAAGCCGATTTGCCGATGCCCGGCTCGCCGCTGACAAAGACGACTTGGCCGTGGCCTTCTTCCTTGGTCTGCTGCCAGGCGCGGCGCAGCAGGCCGATCTCCTCGTCGCGGCCGACCAGCGGAAAGTCCCTTGCCGCGGTTTCGATTTCGGCGTCCGCTTCCGCGCGCAGACCGGTGACGCGCCAGACCGGCACCGGCTCGGCGATGCCCTTCAGCGCATGCGCGCCGAGCGCTTCGCAGGCGAAGATGTCGCCGATGAGGTCGTGCGTTGCGGCGCTGATCAGGATCGCGTCCGCGCCGGCCAGGGCCTGCAGCCGGGCGGCGAGGTTGGGCGTTTCGCCGACCACGGTCTGCTCGCGGGAAGCGCCCTCGCCGATCGTCTCGCCTACCACGACGAGACCGGTCGCGACGCCGATGCGCACCGCCAGGCGGGCGTCACTGCCGCGGGCGACCCCGGCGTAGAGCGTCGGCACTGCGCCGAGGATCGCAAGAGCGCTGCGAACGGCGCGCTCGGCGTCCTTTTCCTGGGCGTGCGGATAGCCGAAATAGACCAGCACGCCGTCGCCCATGAATTTGGCGATGTAGCCGTCGAAGCGGCGGACCGCCTCGCCGACGAGCTCCTGATAGGCGCGGATCACATCGCCCATGTCCTCGGGGTCGAGCTGCGCCGAGAGATGCGTCGAATCTGTGAGATCGCAGAACACCACCGTGAGGTGGCGGCGCTCGGCGGCGGGCAATTCGCGCTGCGCGGCAAGGGTCGGAGACACTGTGGACTGCCGCAGCGCCGGCAGAGACGGGTGCGACGGGGCCGCGAGATCGGCGCGCGCCGGGCGCCCGTCCGGCGCCCATACCAGGAGCTCGCCGCCGCGATCCGCGGCGAGGCGCAATGTGCCGATCAATTCTCGGCGGAGGTCCTCGAGGGCGTCGTCATCGAGGTCGAAGCTGCGCTTGATGCGCCGGTACGACATCGCGCCTTCAGTGGCCAGGCACCAGAGAACTTCCTTCAATACGAGCGCAAAGTTCATGACACCGCGCGCCTTCTGCCGGCCTCCCGCCGACGGCTTCTCGATCGCCGACACCCGACCGATCAACGCCGCCTGATCCACTCTTCAGCCGGATCGGTCTTAAAGCGTGATCATACGCCCGGATCGCACCAAGCGCGTATAGTTGTGTCAGGAATGCCGCAAAAGCGCCGTCCGACGATCGGCCCCGGTGCCTCCTCGTTGCTCCGAGCACCTTGGTCTTGCCTTCAGCCGAGATATCGCAGGATCCCTTACGGCTTCCGCAATGCCGTTTCCGCTTCGTAGAGAGCCGCCGCTTTAGCCGCCTCGAAGGAGTCGGCAGTGCCTTCGGCTATCATATTCCATTTCAGCGGATCGCTGGTTTTCTCTCTGACCTTCCAAGTCGGCACGCCGGCTTCCATAAACGCCTCGAGCAATAGGTTTCCTGCCTCCATAAAGACGGCAGGGGGTGTCCAAAGCCCGGCAGGGAGTGGTTTCCATTCGGTATCAGCCACCCGCCCCTCCCAGAGGGGGAACCAATTGTGACACGATGCGTCAATCGTCATCCGCCGTGATTTGGCCCACGAATTCGCCGAAATCCTTGCCTTCTCGGAAATTTCGGCGATGCCTCCGCGCCTTGACGCGGATTACGCAGAAGCCATTTTCGGCGTTGTGGAACGTGATCCGTTCAACGAGGCCCGCCAAAACTTCCTGTGTCGATGACCCCGGCTGCGGCTTGAGCCGCCTGTTCACGAAGTGCCAAGCTCCGCTGCGGTCAACAATTCCTTGACAATTGCAAACTGCCGAGCGCGCTCCGCGGTTGCCGCCGAGCTTTCACGGATCAGCTCATCGTCATCGTCGAACTCATCGTCTTCTTCATCGTCGTTCTCGGCGGCGTACTCGGTCTGCTCGCGCTCAATCCGTGCGAGATGGGTCCGCATTTCCTGCGGCGTAAACAAGCCGCGAACGTAGGCAACAAAACGCGGCAGCTCCTTCGCGAATTCAGGGCGGCTGGTCGCAGCATCAGCGAAATTCAACAGTTTCTCGGCGACTAGGTAATCGAATGCCGCTTTCACCCCGTAACGCAGCTTAATCTCGTGGGTAGCGTCGCACTGCTCGACCCAAATCTGGTGAAATTTCCGTGTATTCACCGGATGGTCCTCCCTTCGATGATGTTGCCTTCAATCAGTTCGCCGCCAGCCGCATGGTAGACGACGTTACTGCCATCTGACCCTCGCAACCTTGTCTAACCCCGCTCGATCCCAGGCCGGTATTCGAAGCGTTCGCCGGCTTCCTGACCGGCGCTGAAAGCGGCGGGCAGTACCATGCGGCGAACCGCACTCCGACGCCGGAGGCTCAGGCCCAGACGATCCATCTCCGCGTCGATGATCGATTCCTTGATCGGTACCAGCGCCCGCCCGTTCGTGCTGCCGCCCGCCACGTCCCGCGCCTGCCGCAGTGTGTCGAGCTTGCGGATTATTCCCCGCGCCAGACCGACCTGAAACGAGTTGGTGGCCGACCGCCGCCAGCTGCTGTGGGTGGAGCGGTAGATCTCGGTAGCCTGAAATGCCGACGTCTCCGTCGCAAAGGCCAGCGCGATCAAATCGTGCAGATAGACCGCTGCCTGCACATCAGCAGGCAGGCCGAAGAAGATGTAGCGCAGCGTCGCGTCCTCCGACCTCTCGCACCAGACCCGGCAATCGAAGAACCCGGCAATGGTCCCCATGCAGTCGTCGATCGGCCCACGCCGCTTGCGGTCCGTTTCGACTCCGATGCCCTCGCAGCTTTGCCGGCGCAAGTCGAGCTCGCTCAGACTTAGCCCGTAGCGGTCGAGCAGTTCGGCGACTTTCTCGGCCGCTGCCAGCGCCTCCTGTTCCGTGCACCCTTGCTCAACCGTCTTGGCTCGCAGGGCTTGGATGCGCTGTACCAGGCGGTCGATGTCTGCGGTGTCGCCGGTTCCCCGGCCGGCTGCGGGCCCTACCCGCTTGCGCAAGGCTTCGAACAGGCTCCTTGCCTCTGCTGGAAAACCGCCGCGCTCGATGGCCGCTTCGATCTCGGCTGCCACGGTATCGAGGTCTTCGCGCACCGAACCGCGCAAGGCGCGCAAAGCCATTGTCTCCACCATGACGGAAGCGATACGTCCATATGCATTTGCCAGCTTGGGCGCCCCGCCGTCGCGAGCGATGCTGACGCTGACCAGCGCAGCCAAAAGTGGCCCCTGGCCGGCAAGGGATCGCGCCTGAGCGATTTCCTCGGGGTTGAGTTCGCGATCCAGCGACGCCCAGGCTGCGGCTAAAGCATCGAGGGGATTGCGATCCGGCTCGAACGGAAGCTTGGATTGCCTCCCTCCAATCGGGCCGCGCCAATCAGCCGTCACCGCGCCGTTGCGGATGATGTGCCGATAGACGGCCTCGGCGCAGCGGACCGGATTGCCGATCCCGCGCCCGCCGGGGCGCACAAAACCGCGTGCGACCGCGAGCGCGCCGTCATCGAGCAGAACCAGCGTTCCCGTCGCCAGGATGTATCCATCCTCGGTCGTCGTGAAGCGGCCGAATGCCACGTTGTTGCCCACGGCATTTGAGGGCGGAGTAGGCAGCAGGGGCAGTGTCTCGCCGGTCGCCAGATCTTCGAACCTCTCGCCGGACAGCCGCGACAGCCGCAGCCGGCTTCGGCGCAGCAGCGTCACAGCGGCGGCGTCCTCGGGTGGCCGCCCCTTCATCGCACGGGCGAGCCGGTCGAAGGCTGTTGTCCCCTTGAGGGACGGCACGCTCAGCGCCAGTTCCAGCGCCAGCGACCTTGCCAACACCGATTGCTCGTTGCTGTTCGAGATAGGTACGCCAGCCAGCCATTGACGCGCCATGCCCTCAGCCCTGTCTCGGGATACAAATGCCAGGGCTTCGGTCGTTAGCGCCAACAGCCTATCTGGGACCACCGGGGCGTTCGCCCCACCTGCCCGAACGCCACCGTTGGCATGGTTCATCGTCACCTCGATATTTGGATCGCCCCGCGCCTCGCGAGATCACGCCGTCTCGGCGAGGTCACCGCAGGGGCGGAGCATCGCCGCGCGCATTCTATCGGATAATCACTTGACGCCGATGGCCGCCCTGTCAGGCGCCCCGCCTCTGGCTTCGGCTCGGCTCGGGGTCGGCACTGCGCCGGCCGCTCGGTATCACGATTTGTCGGCGGTTGACTCCTGTCGCAGCCCTGTCGGTCACTTTGACCAGTTCCCACCGACAAGCCCGAGCGTCGGCTGTCGGTTCGGTCAACGCAACTTCGCTGGGGCGACCCGCAACCGGCGGGATGCGCCGATCCGGGACATTCACAGGCCGCCAACGGAAACCGCCGAACGGCTCACACTATTGCATGTATGGCATGTGTGCCTTGTAGAGAGCGCGCCAGCTGCGCGGCGGCGCCCCGGCCAAATCCTCGGCGTTAAGATGTCCGTCTACCATGGTGTGGGCCGCATGTTCGCCCGGCCCCGTCCTCATGTCGAACCATAGTGACGGTGTCTCTCTCAACGCAAGAAGCACTGGTTCGCGTTTGCGTTCATGCCAGTCAGGAGGATCGACAGAACGCGGCCGGTGCCGGTTGGAGCGCCGACATAGAGCGTCGACCCAGTGTTCTTGTGGCCGTCTTGCTGCTGCAGTTCTCGAAGAACGATTTCTGGCAGGGATAAGGACCGGTGATTTGATGGCCCACCGTTGCTCCCTTCTGGGTCTCGGTGATCGGGCAGGAGCAGATGATCTGGCTTTTCTCTAGTTGTTCGAAACCCGGAAATGACTGCCCCCGGGTTCTGGTAAAGCAGATCCCGCCGTCGCATTGAGCATAGGCCCCATCCGAAGTCTTGCCGGGACAGGTATAGGCCGCCTGATCGCCGTGCGGCTTGAGAACCGACTCGGGCACGCTGTACGTGCTCACCACATAGCCGTTTGCCGGGCCTTCCTCATTGACGGTGCAGACATCCTTGCCGGTATCGTATTTGAACGTCTCGCTGATGCTGTCGCCGAATTTGACATCGCATTTGCAGTAAGCGACGTCGTTGAAGACAAAGCAACTGGTTGTTGCGCAGAGGGCGTAAATCTGATTGTCCAAGATCTTAAAATTGGGGTGCCCCGCGGGCGAGTGACAGCTCGGAGGGCTAAGGCGCTCATCGGCGCTCGCCGAACCTCCGGCTGCCAAAGTGATCCCCACCGCCAGCCCGAGCCCGACCACCCACGCCCGCCGGGGGACTCTGGATCATCCTGCAAAAGCGCTTCGCCACATCAGCGTCCGCCTTACCCAAGGGCCGCGAATTGCCACGAGACGACCCGCAAGTCAGCGTGCTCCAACGCTCTGTTTTGGTCATCATTCCGGGGTCTCCTCTCCAGCCCATTTGGAGTTGCTTTAGAGTTGTTGATGAAACACATCTGCAGCGACTCGGTCAACTCGCGACCTGCGTTGAGTTCGGGTTGATCCTGCCCATAGGGCTGAATGAGGCGACCGCGCCGCGGTCGGCGGCTGCTCGTTCATGAGCCATCTTCCGCCGCGCCTCCGCGGCGCTGTGCGAGACGGTGCTCGTCATGCATGGCAAGAGCGGCCGCTCCGTCGTCGGGCGCAGTTCTAATGTCGTCGCGCCCACAAGCCTCGTCGGCCAGTTCGAGCAACCCTGCGGTCCCCAGCCGGGGCTGCCGACTTTGTTCACGATTTCCCGTGCTGCGCTACATGAAGACCTATGGCCTGACGCACGAGCAATTGGCGACGGTCTCGGACGTGCAGCGCGGATGGACGGCAACGCGCCCGCGCGCCACCTTCAAGACGCCGATCACCAATACCCAGGTATCCGGTTCCCTCCGACCGAGCCGTTTGGCGACGGTCGAGCAATGGCCGGAATGGGGCAAATGCTGCCCCTCGACCCGACCGGCGCGGACCGCGAATATGCGTCGGACGGCGGGAGAGCGGCTCATGTTTTATTTGAGGCGCCCCGGCCGCCGCCGGCCGGCTGCCGCGGTTGCAATCGGGGCCGCCGCACCCCAGACTGAGAGGACGCAGCAAGAGGACCTTCGCCCATGGACATGACCGGCGAATTCCGTGTCGCGGCGCCGCGGCAGCGCGTCTGGGAGGGCCTCAACGATCCCCTGATCTTGAAGGAGTGCATTCCCGGCTGCGAGACGATCGAAAAGAACTCCGACACCGAGTTCGCCGCCAGGGTCGTCGCCAAGGTCGGCCCGGTGCGGGCCGCGTTCAGCGGCAAGGTGACGTTGTCGGATCTCGATCCGCCGAAGGCCTACACGATTTCCGGCGAAGGCTCGGGCGGGGTCGCCGGTTTTGCCAAGGGTGCGGCCAAGGTCAGGCTCGACGAGGACGGCGATGCGACGATGTTGCGTTACGAAGTTGCGGCGCATGTCGGCGGCAAGCTGGCGCAGATCGGTTCGCGGCTGATCGACGCCACCGCGCGCAAGATGGCGGCCGATTTCTTCACCCGCTTCGCCAGCCAGATGGCGCCGGCCGAAATCATCCCGCTCGAACCGACCCGCGTCGCCGCGGTGGCGCCGGCCCCGGTCGAAGCGGGCGCCCCGGCGCCGATCCCGGCCGCGGCACGCGCAGCCGAGGCGCCACCGGCGAGGCCAGCCCCTTCGTTTCGTCTGCCGCCGGCGGTCTGGGTCACCGGGCTCGCCGTCGTCGTCGCCCTGATGCTCTATTATTTCACCCGGCACGGCGGCTCCGGCTGACCGCGCGAAGCGTCCCGGCCGGGGCCGCGAACGCCTTGACCGGGAAGCCCAAGGGCGTGAAAATTCAGCCGGTCGCGGCCCGCCCGCCGAGCGGCGGGCGGTGATGGCCACAGCGGGGAGGGTTCGATGCAGAAGACGGTGAGCCTTTCGGTCAACGGCAAACCGGTGTCGGCGACGGTCGAAGGCCGCACCCTCCTGGTGCAGCTCCTGCGCGAGCAGCTCGGCCTGACCGGGACCCATGTCGGCTGCGACACCAGCCAATGCGGCGCCTGCGTCGTCGATGTCGACGGCGAGGCGGTCAAGGCCTGCACCCTGCTGGCGCTGCAGGCCGAGGGCTGTTCGGTGCTGACGATCGAGGGCGTCGCCAACGGCGATGTCCTGCACCCGATGCAGGAAGCGTTCCGCAACAACCATGCCTTGCAATGCGGATTTTGTACACCCGGCATGGTGATGAGCGCGCTCGACCTCGTCAAAAACAACCCGAACCCGACCGAGCGCGAGATCCGCGAATACCTCGAGGGCAATTTCTGCCGCTGCACCGGCTATCACAACATCGTTCTGGCGATCGCCGAGGGCGCGGCGGTGATGCGCGGCGAGACGCCGCCCGCCGCGCACGAGGCGGCGGCGGAGTAGGGCGATGGCGACGATCGGAGCACCGGTGCGGCGGCGCGAGGATTTCCGCTTCCTGACCGGGCAGGGCACCTACACCGACGACATCGACCGCCCGCATCAGTTCTACGCCCACATCCTGCGCAGCCCATATGCGCATGCCCGGATCGCCGGCATCGATACCGCGGCGGCGGCGGCGGCTCCCGGGGTCGCCGCCGTCTATACCGGCAAGGACCTTGCCGCCGACGGCGTCGGCGGCCTGCCCTGCGGCTGGCAGATCCATTCAAAGGACGGCACGCCGATGGCCGAGCCGCCGCACCCGGTGCTGACGATCGACCGGGTCCGCCATGTCGGCGACCCGGTCGCGGTGGTCGTCGCCGAGACGCCGGCGCAGGCCCGCGACGCTGCCGAATTGATCCGGGTCGACTATGTCGAGGAGCCCGCCGTCACCGACCCGGCCGCGGCGTTGCGCCCGGGGGCGCCACAGGTGCGCGACGAGGCGCCGGGCAATCTCTGCTACGACTGGCACCTCGGCGACCTCGCTGCGGTCGATGCGGCGCTCGCCAAGGCGGCGCGCGTCGTCAGGCTCGACCTCGTCAACAACCGTCTCGTCCCCAACGCGATCGAGCCGCGCGCCGCAATCGGCGAGTTCGATCGCGCTACAGGCGAGCACACGCTGTACACAACCAGCCAGAACCCGCATGTGATCCGGCTGTTGATGGGCGCCTTCGTGCTCCACATCCCGGAGGCGAAACTGCGCGTCGTCGCCCCCGATGTCGGCGGCGGCTTCGGCTCGAAGATCTATCACTATGCGGAAGAGGCGATCGTCACCTGGGCCGCCGGCAAACTGCGCCGGCCGGTCAAATGGAAGGCGGACCGCTCGGAAAGCTTCATGTCGGACGCGCAAGGCCGCGACCATGTCACCCATGTCGAGCTGGGGCTCGACGAGCAGGGGAAATTTCTGGCTCTCAAGGTGTCGACGGTGGCCAATCTGGGCGCCTATCTCTCGACCTTCGCGCCGGCCATTCCGACCTATCTCTACGGCACCCTGCTCGCCGGCACCTATACGACGCCGGCGATCTATGTCGAGACCAAGGCGGTGTTCACCCACACCGTGCCGGTCGACGCCTATCGCGGCGCCGGCCGGCCCGAGGCGACGTTTGTCTTGGAGCGCATCGTCGATCTCGCCGCCGACGAGCTCGGCATCGACCCGGCCGAGCTGCGCCGCCGCAACTTCATCCCGGCCGACGCCTTCCCGTACCAGACCCCGGTCGCGCTGCAATACGACAGCGGCGATTACGGGGCGACCCTGGCCAAGGCGCTCGCGGCGGCGGACTACCAGGGCTTCGAGGCGCGGCGCAGCGCCGCCAGGGCGCGGGGCAAGCTGCGCGGCATCGGCATCGCCACCTACATCGAGGCCTGCGGGATCGCCCCCTCGGCCGTCGCCGGCGCGCTCGGCGCGCGCGCCGGCCTCTTCGAAAGCGCCGAGGTGCGGGTCCATCCGACCGGCAGCGTCTCGGTGCTGACCGGGTCGCACAGCCACGGCCAGGGGCACGAGACGACCTTTTCGCAGCTCGTCGCGGACACCCTCGGCATCCCGCTCGACAGCGTCGAAATCGTGCACGGCGATACCGCCAAGATCCCCTACGGCATGGGCACCTACGGCTCGCGCTCGCTGGCGGTCGGCGGCACCGCGATCATCAAGGCGATGGACAAGATCGTTGCCAAGGGGAAGAAGATCGCCGCCCACCTCTTGGAAGCGGCCGAGGCCGATGTCGAGTTCAAGGACGGCAAGTTCACCGTCGCCGGCACCGACCGGTCGAAGAGCCTGGGCGAGGTCGCACTCACCGCTTATGTGCCGCACAACTACCCGCATGACGAATTGGAGCCCGGGCTCGACGAGACCGCGTTCTACGACCCGAAGAACTTCACCTTTCCGTCGGGCGCCTATATCGCCGAGGTCGAGATCGACCCCGAAACCGGCCATGCCGAGATCGTCAAATTCACCGCTTCGGACGATTTCGGCCGGATCATCAATCCGCTGATCGTCGCCGGCCAGGTCCATGGCGGGCTGGCGCAGGGGATCGGCCAGGCGCTGCTCGAAGGCTGCGTCTACGACCAGCAATCGGGGCAGCTCGTCACCGGCTCCTATATGGATTACGCGATGCCGCGGGCCGACGATCTGCCGAGCTTCGCGCTGTCGACCAACGTCACGTTGTGCACGCACAACCCGCTCGGCGTCAAAGGCTGCGGCGAGGCCGGGGCGATCGGCGCGCCGGCGGCGCTCACCAACGCTTTGGTCGACGCGTTGAAGCCGCACGGCGTGCGCCATCTCGACATGCCGGCGACGCCCGAAAAACTGTGGCGCGTGATGCGGGAGCACGTCCCGCTCGCCGCCGAATAGGGAGAGGCCCCTCACCCCACCCTCTCCCCGCAAGCGGGGAGAGGGAGTCCGCGGCGCCGCCGAGGACGGGTGAGGGGCGAAGTCGTAAGGTCCACGACGGAGGGCCCGATGTACGAATTCGACTATCACCGGCCGGCGAGCCTCGGCGAGGTCGCCAACCTGCTCGGCGCCCGCCCCGACGCAAAAATCGTCGCCGGCGGCATGACCCTGGTCCCGACCCTGAAGCTGCGGCTGGCCAAGCCGTCCGATCTCATCGACCTCGCCGCGATCCCCGCGCTGCGCGGCATTAGCGACGCGGGCGACGCGCTCGTCATTGGCGCGATGACCCGGCATGCCGAGGTCAACCGCTCGCCTCTCGTCAAGGCCGGCATCCCGGCCTTGGCGGCATTGGCGGCGATGATCGGCGACCCGGCGGTGCGCAATCGCGGGACGATCGGCGGCTCGATCGCGAACAACGATCCGGCGGCCGACTATCCGGCGGCCCTCGTCGGGCTCGGCGCCACGGTGCGCACGACAAGCCGCGAGATCGCCGCCGACGATTTCTTTACCGGCCTGTTCGAGACGGCGTTGGCGCCGACCGAGATCGTGACCGCGGTGCGGCTGCCGAAGCCGCAGGCCGCCGCGTACCAGAAATTCAAGAACCCGGCGTCGCGCTACGCGATCGTCGGCGTCTTCGTCGCCCGCACCCCGGGCGGCGTCCGCGTCGCGGTGACCGGCGCCGGCCCCTGCGTCTTCCGCGTGCCGGCGATGGAAGCAGCACTCGCCGCGTCGTTCACGCCCGAGGCGATCAAGGACATCGCGATCCCCGATGCGGGTCTCAACACCGACATCCATGCGAGCGCCGAATACCGCGCCCATCTCGTCGGCGTGATGGCCCGTCGCGCCGTTGCCGCCTGCGCCTGACCTGAGCCGACGCCGCAGCGAAATCCGTTTTCGCTATGCGGGCTGCCAAGCTGAAGTCGCTTCGCAAGCGAGCCATATTCGGCTCGGCGGTCAGAGGGTCAGGCCCTCACGGACGCAGCGGACTCCGCGATCCCGTTCAGCGGATGGAACGTCGACGGCCAATATTCCCGCGGTTAGCCGGTGATTGGGTCTGCGTGGGGCTGAAATGGCTTCCTGGTCGATGCGCACCGACAGGAGCCACAAAGAGGCCTGCAGAACGGCGGTATGATCGGTACTAACACTTACGACCTTCGCCGGCACTCCTTCATCCGCGAGAGCAATTTGTCCGCAGAACCCGATCAGAACAATAGCAAGAGACCGAGAGATATTCCGCAGCATCCACTGGATCATGGTCTCTTCTCCCATTACGGAGTAATGGTGCTACACGTGAGCCAGGCGCTGGATCAGCTATACGTCACGCCATACAGATTTAGTCTATCCCAAGGCCTTCACTTCCGAGATCACGGCACTGGCACTTTTGGCAATTCCCGAGAGATCGCCGATGTAGGCTGCGGCAGCGAGCGAGAGCAGCGACCCGGCAAGCGTAATTATCTGATTGGCAGCCTTCAACTTCGCAACTGCAGCCTTCGCCTGCGAAACGGCATTGTTGATGTCCGCAAGGGGCGATGTCGCTGCTTCGAGACTAGCCGCAACACCGGCCGTCCTCGCATTGTCGGCAGCGGTGCGAAGGTTGGCGACGATGCCATTAAAAGTCGCGGCCTCGCCTTGCGTTTCCACCCAATTAGGCGAATTCCGATCGCTCGTGATTGCGTTCGCGAGCGTGTCGCACGCATCAGCGAGATCGAAGGATGTATCGGCTAGTCCCATGGCATATGCCTCCTTTGTTGATTTCTGTGTGGACTGTCGCGGTTTGCGTCAATTCGTCTTTGGCACTACCGCCGCAGCCTGATAATCCTGAAACGCTTTGTAGGCATCCTGGGCTGGAACTCGGATCTGCGCGAGCATGGCGGCCGTGAGAACGTTGTCGCGGTTCTCGTAAAGAGCCGTGTGCGCCGTCTTGATCTCGCCGAGCGCTGTTAGGTAAGCCTTGGCAGCCGCGAGCTGCGTGGCGGCCGCCTGTCGATCGGCAGCCAAGTCGCGGTTCACGACATATTCGACCCAGGGAGAAACCGTCTTCAGGCTACGCTGTGCGTCGTTGTAGCCGTTGGCGTATTCGTTCAGCGACGGAATAATACCCCGATTTACGATTTTAATCTGGATATCGATGATTTGCTGAAACGGTGCTTGGGACTGGCCTATTATCTGCGATAACTTCGCGCTCCGATATCCGTTTTCCGCTAAATCCGCAAGAAATTGAACAAAACCCGAGACCAACGTCACGTCCGAGCCGCTGATGGTAGTTGGCGCAGCTTTCTGGACGGCGGTCAACCCGGTCTTAAGGTCGTTCACGTTCGTACTTGATTGGACGACACTGTCCGCGGCAAGTGCGCCGAGCGCTTTCATGTATTCGCGAATGGCTGTGTCGATTCCAATGATAGTCGTGGCCTGGGCGCTGCGATCAAGAACAGTGGCCTGGGTCGGACCATTCCATACGGCGTGTAGATCGCGATCCCATGTGGGCTCTGCTGCGTAACTCTTCGTCAAACCCGCGGCGATGCTGGGATCGGGTGCCATCGCCGAGAAGGTCTCGACGGCAGTCGGATCGGAGCAGCCCGCGCTCAAAACTGCGAGGCAACTTGCGGTTAAGAGCCGCTTTCTGTTTCGCATCGTCAAGCATCTGAGCCGCAGCAACTTGTCCACCGTTTCCTCCCCGCCTGCCGGCCTTTTGCTCAGTTAATGGTAAAATAGGCTGCAAGGCGTTGCAACCTCAACGATCAATCACAGGCGAAGCTTGAGGACCGTCGAGGTCGGTGCTTGACGGCTTAAAGGTGGACACGTCTGCGGTACGTGGTCGAGCGCCTCGGCAACCGACTGTTTGGGCGCTATGTGATTGTCGAGGAGGCCCGGTTCTGCTCGCGGCCCTTGTTCAAAACAACGCGCGGGTAGCCCCGCAGCGCGATCCGTTCGTACGGGGCTCTTGCCGGGTTTGGGATGGCTCTTTGCCCGAGACAAAGAGGCATCCCGAAAGCCCAACTTCAGCCCGAGTTGGGCTGCCGGCTTTGCCGATCAAACCGTGGACCGTGGCGCGGCATCAACAGCGATCTCCGGCCAGGATGTTCCCCTTGACATATGTTCGAGCATCACATACGTTCCCAGCGTTCATGGGACTGACGCATTTCCACGGAAGCTGCGCAGCGCGAGGCGAGGGCCCCCCCGTAACCGCGGAGGCAAAGGTTTGGATGTCGCTGGAGACGTTGGTGCGTCTCCTGACATCGGAAAACCGCAAGCTTTTATCGATCATGGCGCGGGAACGCCCCCGGTCCGTTTCTGCGCTCGCCGATCGCGTAGGTCGAGATCAGGGAAATGTATCGCGGGCCATTGGCCGCCTGGCGGAGGCCGGGTTCGTGCGTCTCGTTCCAGACGGCCGAGAAAAGCGCCCGGAGGTCGCGATCGAGCGGCTGCACATTGACCTTGATCTTGTGAACGATCGGCTTGCCATCGCCCGATCGCGACCTGCCGGGCCCGGAGACCCCGATACCGCCGACCGGCGGCAATCGCCATAAAGGCAAGAGGATCGCGATGACCAAGGGCGCGACGACCGCGGATCTGCGCATCGATATTTGCGGCGCGCGTTTTTTGATCATCACGGCCGCGGCCGCCGCCAGGTGAGACGACGCGCGCTTCTCGGCCTGGCTGCCGGCGGCGTTGCGCTGTTCCGGCTGTCGCCGGTCGCGGCAAAACGCTTCACCGACGCGGCGGGCCGCGAGGTCGATCTGCCCGACCGGGTAGAGCGCGTGTTTGCGGCCGGGCCGCCGGCCTCGCTGATCCTCTTCATGGTGGCGCCCGAGAAGATGCTGGGCTGGGCGCGAGCTCCGGCCCCGAAGGCCCGCGCCTTTCTCCCGCAGCGATATGCGGCGCTGCCCGAAACCGGGCGGCTCACCGGGCGCGGCAATACGGTCCGCTTCGAAGACCTCGTCAAGCTCGCCCCGGACCTCGTCCTCGATGTCGGCAGCACCACCCCGACTTATGTTTCGCTCGCCGCAGAGGTAGAGCGGCGGACGCATATCCCCGAGGTGCTGATCGGCGGGCGGCTCGCCGAGACGCCCGAGACGCTGCGTCGGGTCGGCGCTGTGCTCGGCGCGGCAGCGCGCGCCGAGGCGCTCGCCGGCTACGCCGAGACCGTGCTCGCCGCGATCCGCCGCGGGGTCGCGCCGATCGTCGCGGACCGGCGGCCGAGCATCTATGTCGCGCGCGGGCCTCGGGGGTTGGAGTCGGCGGTCGCCGGCTCGCTCGGCAGCGAGGTCGTGGACCTTCTCGGCGCCCGCAACGTCGTCGGCCCGAATGCCGGAACGCGTGGGATTGTCGACGTGTCGGCCGAAGCGGTTCTCGCCAGGCAACCCGATGTGATCCTGGTCGCCGACCGGCGCTTTCGCGCCGCGATCGCCGGCGACCCGGTATGGCGCGAGGCGCAGGCGGTCCGGCAGGGACATGTCCATTTTGTCCCGGACCTGCCGTTCTCGTGGCTCGACGAGCCGCCGGCACCCAACCGACTGCTGGGCCTCCTCTGGCTCGGCCGGCTGCTCTATCCTGCCGTGTTTGTCCAGGATATGCGGGCCGAGACCCGCCGCTTCTATGAGCTCTTCTACCACCAGGCCCCGAGCGACGCGCAGCTCGATGCGCTCCTCTCCGACCCGCCGGGTTGAGCCCGCAATCGGTCTCGGCTCCGGCCATCGCACGGTCGTCGCCGCTTCGATCCTGGTGTTGCTGTTGTTGGTGGGAGCGGCGCTCGCCCTCGGACCCTACCGGCTGCCGCCACGCGAGCTGATCGCCTTTGTCGTCGCCAAGGCGACCGGCGCCGCCTCGCCGCTCTCGGCACCGGCCGAGGCCGTGCTCTTGCAGATCCGGCTGCCGCGGGTGCTGGCCGCGGCGGCGATCGGCGCCGCACTGGCCAGCGCCGGCGCGGCCTACCAATCGCTGTTCCGCAACCCGCTGGTGTCGCCGGACATCCTCGGCGTCTCGTCGGGTGCCGCCTGCGGCGCGGTGATCGGCATTTTTCTCTCGTTGTCGATCGTCGGGATCGAGGCCGCTTCCTTTGCCGGCGGGCTGGCGGCGGTGGCCATCGCTTACGCCATCGCCGCCGCGATCCGCGGCCGCGACATGGTGCTGGTGCTGGTGCTGGCCGGGGTTGTGATCGGCGCCTTGTTCGGCGCCGCCGTCGGGTTGCTGAAATATCTTGCCGATCCCTACAACCAGCTGCCGGCGATCACCTTCTGGCTGCTTGGCAGCCTGGCGGCGGCGGATCTGCGCGATCTCTTGAGCCTGTTGCCGGCGGTGGCGATCGGGCTCTTACCGCTGGCGCTGCTGCGGTGGCGGATCGACGTGATCACCCTGGGCGACGAGGAGGCGACCGCACTCGGCCTCGACACCCGGATGTTGCGCGTCATCGTGGTTGCCGCGGCGACCTTGATGACCGCGGCGGCGGTCGCGGCGAGCGGCATCATCGGCTGGGTCGGGCTCGTCGTTCCGCATCTGGCGCGGCTCGTCGTCGGGCCGGCCTTTACCAGGCTGTTGCCGGTCAGCGCGCTGTTCGGCGCCTGCTACCTGCTCGCCGTCGACACCGTGGCGCGCACCCTCGGATCGGTGGAATTGCCGCTCGGGATCCTGACCGCGGCCCTCGGCACGCCGGTCTTCCTGTGGCTTCTCGCCTTCGGCCGGCGCCCGGGTTGGTCGTGAGCGAGGCGCCGCTCCTGGCCGTCGACGGGCTGAGCTACGGCTATCCCGGCCGTCTCGTCGGGCATGACGTGAGCCTCGCCGTCGAGCGCGGCGAGGTGCTGTGCGTGCTCGGGCGCAACGGCGAAGGCAAATCGACCCTGTTCAAGACGGTCCTCGGCCTGCTGCCGCCGCTCGCCGGCAGGGTGCGGGTCGAGGGCGAGCCGACCGCAGGCTGGCATCCGCGACGGCGGGCGACGACCTTCGGCTGGGTGCCGCAGAGCGGCGGCGCGGCGTTTCCGTTCACCGTCGGCGAAATCGTGCTGATGGGGCGCACCGCGCATCGCGGTCCGTTCGCGGCGCCGTCTGCGGCCGATCACGACGCCGCGGCGCGAGCGATCGCCACGTTGGGGATCGAACATCTCGCCGGGCGCGACTGGCTGCGGCTCAGCGGCGGCGAGCGCCAGCTGGCGCTGATCGCCCGCGCATTGGCGCAGGAAGCGCGCATCCTGGTGCTCGACGAGCCGACCGCCAGCCTCGATTTCGGCAACCAGGTGCGGGTGCTCGAGGCGGTCCGCCGCCTCGCCGAGCGCCGCGCCCTGGCGGTCCTCTTGTCCACCCACCATCCGGAACAGGCCTTTGCCTGCGCCGATACGGTCGCCGTGCTGGCCGACGGCGAATTGCTCCGGCTCGGGACGCCGGCGGAGGTCGTTACCGCCGAGACGCTCAACGCCTGCTACGGGGTCGATGTCGCCGTGCTGCCGGTGGCGGACGGCCCCTATCGCGCCTGCGTGCCGCGCAGCTACCTGACCGAGCCGCTGGATTCGCCGGCGCCCAGCGGTTAGACCTGGGGTTTCTTTCGCGAGGAGGCTCGAAATGCGCGAAGCCGTCATCGTCTCGACCGCCCGCACCCCGATCGGCAAGGCCTATCGCGGCGCCTTCAACAACACCCAGGCCCAGGAATTGGCGGGCCATGTCGTGGCAGAAGCGGTGCGGCGCGCCGGCGTCGACCCGGCCGAAATCGAGGATGTCGTGCTGGGCGCCGCGCTGCAGCAGGGCTCCTCCGGCTACAACATCGCGCGCCAGGCCGCGATCCGCGCCGGTTTCCCGGTCTCGGTGCCGGGCATGACGATCGACCGGCAATGCGCTTCGGGGCTGATGGCGATCGCGACCGCGGCCAAGGAGATCGTGCAGGACGGCATGACCATCGCCGTCGGCGGCGGCGTCGAGTCGATCTCGCTGGTGCAGAACGAGAAGCGCAACGAATACCGGGCGCGGGACCCGTGGCTCGTCGAGCACCGGTCGGATCTCTACATGACGATGATCGAGACCGCCGAAATCGTCGCCGAGCGCTACCAGGTGACCCGCGACGTCCAGGACGAATATGCGCTTTCCTCGCAGCTGCGCACCGCGAAGGCGCAAACCGAAGGCCGCCTCGCCGCCGAGATCGCGCCGCTGCCGTCGCTGATGCGGGTCGAGAACCGCGAGAGCGGCGAAAGCTCGCTCATGCCGGTGACGCTCGACCGGGACGAGGGCAACCGGCCGTCGACGACGCTCGAGGGGCTGGCGGCGCTGAAGCCGGTGTTTCGCGACGGGCAGACCGTCAAGGAAGGCCGCTTCATCACCGCCGGCAACGCCTCGCAATTGTCGGACGGGGCCTCGGCCGCGGTCCTGATGGAAGCAAAAGAGGCCGAGCGCCGCGGGCTGGCGCCATTGGGCGCCTATCGCGGCATCGCGGTCGCCGGCTGCGCCCCCGACGAGATGGGGATCGGCCCGGTCTTTGCCGTGCCGAAGCTCCTGGCGCAGCACGGTCTCAAGGTCGGTGACATCGATCTCTGGGAATTGAACGAGGCCTTCGCCGTGCAGGCGCTCTATTGCCGCAACCGGCTCGGCATCGATCCCGAGCGCTACAACGTCGACGGCGGCGCCATTGCGATCGGCCACCCTTACGGCATGTCAGGCGCGCGCCTGGTCGGGCACGCGCTGATCGAGGGCAAAAGGCGCGGCGCCCGTCGCGTCGTCGTCACCATGTGCATCGGCGGCGGCATGGGGGCGGCCGGCCTCTTCGAGGTGCTGTAAGCTCCCTATCCCCGCTTGCCTACGGTATTCACTGATCGTCGAGCTTCGATGGCCTCTCAGTTCGCTGTGCCTTGGGCGCTTTGCACCGTCATTCCGGGGGCCGAGCGGAGCGAGGCCGCCCGGAATCCATGATCGCAGGCCTCTGGAAAATGGGTTCCGGGCTCGCGGGCTGCGCTCGCGCCCCGGAATGACCCCCCTCTAGCGGCATTTCCTGCAAGGCCGCCTCCGGAAGCGGAGAGGGCAAACTCTTCGTGACTATTCATGAAATTGTGTGAACGCCGTAGCCCCGCTTGCGGGGAGAGGGCCGGGGTGAGGGGCAAGCCTCGCGGAGGGAAGGATTAGCGGGTCCACGGGGTAGGGTCGAAAAGCGCACGGGGTGCACGATCATTGCGGCGGGCTCTCACGCCGGCGGAATTTGCGTTGTCGGTCGGTGTTACGTAGATTTCGTTTGTCGCGACCAGTGCCTGATTGTCGAGCTGGACGGCGGTCAACACGGAACGCCGAGAGGACAGAGAGCGCGACAGAGACCGGTGCGCCTTCGGTTATCGCGTGATCCGTATCTGGGACAACGAGCGACAATCTCGGCGGGGTTCTCCAAGCGCTGCTGTCAGAACTCCAAAAACGGCCCCTCCCCCCGGAACGGCCCGCAGGGCCGGCCGTCCGGGGGCCGCCCCTCTCCCCGCAATCCCCGGGTCAAGCCCGGGGAGGGTACAGGGAGATAATTCGCAGCTCGCTTTTTGCGAGAGCAACGCAAACCCACCCGCGGATCATTGCTCACTGGCGAAGTTGGCAAACTTGACAAGCCTGCGGGGGGAGAATCTTCGACCTGTCGCCGCTGGAGGCGATGGACGTAGGGTTGGGATACGGAAGGCCCCAAGGCCCGGCTGGGTTGTCGACGGAAAGGTACGTGAGCGAGGAGGAAACCACGAGAGGGCGAGGCGCGCCTGCAGCGATAGTGCTACTTTCGTTAACAACGGCATTTCTGACGATCGCCACGAACTCCGCAGCTGCCCAAGGCTGCACTGAACAGTTGTCTCAGGATTTCCTATCGGGTTGGTCGCATGACTTGCCGAAACTTCTGCCGCTTTTCACCGACGATGTGGTCTATGAGGATAAAACCGTCGGTACTGTCCTTCACGGTAAGGAAAAACTGCGAGACTTCGCTCAGGGCCGGTTCAAAGCATTCCCCGACCTGAAATTCACTCGCACGGCTTACTTCATTGGAGGAGACCGCGCCGCGATCGAATGGGTCGGGACTGGAACGCACAAAGGAGACGTGCCGGGGAATGCCCGGGTCGAACAAAGTCGCCAGCGTTCCAGGGGTCTCCTCACGATGACCCCAATCGCGCCGATACCGATCGGGCGGTGGGGTTGGTCCGCCAAGACGATTCTGTCTTGGATGAGCTTGACTGGGGCACACCAGCTCATACATTCTCCCCATGTTGGAAGGTATGAGGTATGAAGATGGCAGCGGCGATCATCCGGGCGCGCCTCGGGGTCAAGTCGCAGATGGTGTTGCCGAAGCGGGTGCGCGAGGTGCTGGGTCTCGCGCCCGGCGATGAATTCGCTTTTGTCATCAGCGGTGACGAGGTCAAAGTTGTGCGCGCCCCGGCCACCGGGGACGATCCGTTCGCCTGCTTCACCGAATGGGCTTCCGAGGCCGACAGGAAGGGTTATGCCGGCCTTTGAACGGTATGACATCGTTTCCGTGCCGTTCCCCTATACCGACCGGGCGGCGATCGAACGCCGCCCGGCTTTGGTCATCTCCGAGCCTGCGTTGGAGGGCCGATTTGGCCTTTTGTGGGTGCTGATGATTACCGCTGCCGAAAACCGCTCTTGGCACGGCGACGTGCCGATCCTGGACCATCGCGCCGTCGGGCTGCCGATCCCGTCGATCGTCCGCCCGGCCAAGATCGCCACGGTCGAGGCGGGCCGCGCTCGGATCCTAGGCCGGCTGCCGGTGGCGACCGCCGCCGTGGTCGCCGCCGCCGTCAAATCGATCCTGTTTTGAGTCGCCACCGGCGTCGCTCCGATCCTCCGCGACCGAAGATGGTTACGACAGCGAGGCCACCGACATGACCCGGCATATCGGCATCCTGATCCCGTCGACGAACACGCCCGTCGAAGCCGAGTGCCGGCTGTTGCCGCCGACCTACCAGGCGCATATCGGGCGGCTCTTGACGAGTACTCCGGGCTAGAAGGGCCTGTCAGAAATTCGCATTACCAAAGGGAGCGACACGTCGATGCGCTATACGGTCGTCCTGGAAGAGGAAGCCGACGGCGGCTACGTGGTCAGTGTACCGGCGCTGCCGGGATGCGTCAGCGAAGGCGACACGCGCGCTGAGGCTCTCGCCAACATCCGCGAGGCAATCGTGCTCTACATCGATGACTTCCGCGAAGCCGGTGATCCAACCCCCACCGAGGCCGGCAAGGAGTTTGTCGAGGTTGAGGCAATATAGCCTGTCCCCGGCGCGAATCGCCGGATGGCGGCCAGGCTGCCGACCGATCTGTCGGGTCGGCAGGAAACCTGCGATCCGTTGTCGGGAGGCGACGATGGACGTTACCGAGTGGCTGCGGTCGCTGGGCCTCGGGCAATACGCGTCCGCATTCGAGCAGAACCACATCAGTCCCGAATTGCTGCCGAGCCTGAGCGGCGACGATCTGAAGGAACTCGGCGTCGCCTCGCTCGGCCATCGCCGCGCGATGCTAGCAGCGATTGCCGGCTTGCGCGCCGGGCCGGCTGCAGCCGCAGACGTTTCGGCACCGGAGCCCGCCGCCGGCTCGGCGGCGGAGCGCCGGCAGCTGACGGTGATGTTCTGCGACCTGGTCGGTTCGACGGCACTGTCGGCGCGGCTCGATCCCGAAGAGCTGAGCGAGGTGATCGGCGCCTATCACCGCTCTGTCGCCGAAGGTTTCCGGCCTCATTCTTCTGGTCGCAATGATCGGCGCGATCGTGCTCACGCTTCGGCACCGGCCCGATGTGCGCCACCAGCGTTCGAAAGAACAGCTTGATCGCAACATCGCCGATGTGATCGACATAAGAAAAATCCAATCGAACCAAGGAGTGGAGCTATGAAAATTATCTATCGTCTTATCGTTATCGTCAGTTTATTGATTTCGGCGAACGCATTTGCACAAGCAACCCCAACGGCACAAACCGTCGATCCGCAAAAGCTGGCCGCTGCCAAAGAACTAATCCAATTGCTTAAATCAATGGATAACATGAAGAAATGCTTGAATTCATCAGAAAACAAACCGTCGCTTTAGCTATTAAAGCCAATCCCAGCCAAGGTCAGGAAATTGCAAAAAGCACTTCTGAAACTATGAACAAAGTTATTTTGTCGCATCTCGATGAAATGATAAACAATGCCGCCATTTCTTATGCAAATACCTACTCGATCGATGAATTAAAACAGATTATCGCGTTTTATAAGTCGCCGATCGGGCAGAAAATGGTCGATTCGACGCCGCGCGTCATGCAACAAATGATGGCACTTAATACTCCTATCGTTATGCAATCCAACCGGGAACTCCGGCAGATGCTGGATGCGTATCTCAGGCAGAGAGGCTTAAACGTGCCGCAAGCCACGGGAAGATAAAATCAATGACCATCGGCCTTCCCCAATTCCTCCTCTGTCGCCGAAGCGGTTCGCCGCTTCGATGGTCTCGTCGCCAAATACATGGGCGACGGCGTGCTGGTTTATTTCGGCTATCCGCGCGCTCACGAAGACGATGCCGAGCGGGCGGTGCGCACCGGCCTCGACATGGTTGCCGCGGTCGGACGGCTCGACGCGCCAGCCGTCGGCAAGCTCGAGGTTCGCATCGGGATCGCCACCGGCCTCGTCGTGGTCGGCGAACTGATCGGCGAAGGCGCCTCGCAGGAGCAGGCGGTGGTCGGCGAGACGCCGAACCTGGCGGCGCGATTGCAGGCCCTGGCCGACCCCGGCTCCGTGGTGATCGCGCCCGCCACGCGCCGGCTGATCGGCGATCGGTTCCGGCTCCAGGCGCTCGGCCGGCACGAGGTCAAGGGTCTCTCCGAGCCGGTCGAGGCTTGGGCGGTCGAGGGGGTGTCGGCATCCGAGGGCCGCTTCGAAGCGGTGCGGAGCGGCCGGCTGACCGGTTTTGTCGGCCGCGAATACGAACTCGGCCTGTTGATCGAGCGCTGGAACCTGGCGCAGGACGGCGAAGGCCAGGTGGTGCTGTTGTCCGGCGAGCCGGGCATCGGCAAGAGCCGCATCCTGAGCGAATTGCGCGGCCGTCTCGAGGCCGATCACGCGACCAGCCTGCGCCTTCATTGCTCGCCGTACTTCGTCAACAGCGCACTCTACCCGATCATCGACAATTTCGAGCGGGCCCTGCGGTTCGCGCGCGAGGAAACGGCGGAGCAGAAACTCGACAAGCTCGAAGCGCTTGTTGTCGGCCAATATGGCCGGCCGCGCGAGGATTTGCGGTTCATCGCCGCGATGCTCTCGATCCCCCATGAGGAGCGTTACGGCGCGGTGGCGATGACGCCGCAGAAATTCAAGGACGAGACGTTGCGCGCGCTCATCGACACGACGGAGGCGATCGCCCGCCGGCAGCCGACGGTGGAGCTGTTCGAGGACATCCACTGGGCCGATCCCACCACCCTCGAAGTCATCGACCTTTTGATCCATCGGGTCAGGAACATTCCGCTGCTCGTCGTACTGACCTATCGGCCCGAGTTTTCCTCGCGCTGGTCGCATTACGGTCACGTCGCGGCGCTGACGCTTACCAAGCTCACCCGGTCGCAGGGCAGTGCGATGGTATCGCGGCTGGCCGGCGGCAAGCCGCTGCCCGCGGATCTGCTCGATCAGATCCTCGACAAGACCGACGGTGTGCCGCTGTTCGTCGAGGAGTTGACCAAGTCGATCCTCGAATCCGCCGACCTCAGGGATGCCGGCGATCGCTGGGAATATGCCGGGCGAGCCGGCACGCTGGCGATCCCGCTGACGTTGCGCGACTCGCTGATGGCGCGGCTCGATCGCTTTACGCCGGTCAAGGAGATCGCGCAGATCGGCGCGGCGATCGGGCGCGAGTTTTCGTACGAGCTGACCGCCGCCGTCGCCCCGCATTCGAAGACGGCGCTGGACCAGGCGCTGGCGCAGCTCACCGAATCGGGGCTGGCGTTTCAGCAGGGCGCGCCGCCCGATGCGGTCTACACCTTCAAACACGCGCTGGTGCAGGATGCCGCCTACGACTCTTTGCTCAAAGCGCGGAGGCAGGGATTGCACGGCAAGATCGCGAGAGTCATCGAGGAGCGTTTGCCAAACACCGAGGCAACCGAGCCCGAGCTGCTGGCGCACCACTACACCGAGGCGAAACTGCTGCCGAAGGCGATCCCGCTGTGGCAGAAGGCCGGCAGCCTGGCGCTCAAGCGCATGGCCCTCACCGACGCGATCGCGCATCTGAACAAGGGTCTGGAGCTGGTCGTCACGCTGCCGGCCTCGGCGGAGCGCGACGGCATGGAGCTGGATCTGCGCACCCTGTTGGGTACCGCGTGGCAGGGGCTCAAAGGCTACGCGACCCCGGAGGTCTGGGACAGCCTGCATCCGGCGCTGGCGCTGGCGAACTCGCTTCGCCGCAACGAACCCCTGGTATCGATACTCTGGGGACTGTTCCTCCAAGTGTTGGCCAGGGGACGGATTGCCGAGTCGCTGAGCTGGGTCCCGCAGGCAGTGAACGCTGCCGAAACCTACCGCGACCCGGATCTCCTGATCGTCGGGGACTTTGCCGCGGCCGTCGCTTATTTCTGGCTCGGCGATCCGATCAAGACCCGGGAACATAAAGACCGGGTATTGGCGCTCTACAGCGATGAACGGCATCTTCGTCTGGCCGATATGTTAAACAACGACCCGAAAACAGTAAGTTTGATCTTCTCGGCAACATCCACCTGGATGCTCGGCTACCCCGAGCAAGCCGTGAAGATGAACGATGCCGGGATTGACCATGCGCGCCAGGTTGAGCATCCCTTCAACCTCGGCTGGGCACTGTCAGTCGGCACAACGGTCTTCGATTATCGTGGCGAGCCCGAGGAGATGCTGAAGCGCACCGCAGAGGCCGAGCAACTGGGTCGCGAAAACAGCCTGCCGTTTCTCTCGGCGCAGCTCGGGGCAGCTCGGTCGGGAATTGGATTGATCAGGAAGGGCCAAACCGCCGAAGGGATGGCGTCGCTGGAGCGGGGCATCGCCGTCTGAGAGGAGGGCGGTTGTCGAGCCGCCACTCCCTATTGGCGATCCGTGCTGGCCGAGGGCATGGCCCAGCTTGGCGATCTTGACGGCGCACTCGATCCGATCGACCAGATCATCGCGCAGGTCGAGCGGCCGGGCTGGGAAGAGCGCTATTACTACGCCGAAACCCTCCGGCTCAAGGGCTGGATGCTCGCGCAGCGGCCGAGCGCGCCTACGTCGCCTCGCTCGACTGGGCGCGAACGCAGCAAGCAAAATCCTGGGAGCTGCGCACCGCGACCAGCTATGCGCGGCTGATGCGCGACCAGGACCGGGTCGAGGAGGCGCACGAACTGCTTGCACCCGTCTACGGCTGGTTCACGGAAGGCTTCGGGACGAAGGACCTGAAGGACGCCAAGGCCCTGCTGGAGGAACTCGAAGTCAGCGGCGCGCTGGCTCCGGCGCCTGCCTAACGCCGGCGCACGGCGTCGATGGCGAGTGCGGCCCAGCCGGCGAGCAGGGCAACGCCGCCGAACGGCGTTGCCCACGCGAGCGACGCGAGCCCGGTCGCCGCGAGCGCGCCGATGCTGAGGCTGAACAGCAAGAGGCCCACGGCAAAGGCCAAGCCGGCGACGCGGAGCGCGATGCTCGGCCGCTCGCGGCGCTCGGCCGTGGCCGAAACGCCGACCAGCGCCGCGGCGTGGACCATGCCGTAGAGCGCGCCGGTGTGCAGCAATGCCGCGGTATGACCCGCGGCCGCCAGATGTGCGGCGGCGGCGCCCGCCGCGACCGACAAAAACCCGCCCAATCCGGCCGCGGCGAGCCAGGCGCGGATCATCGGTGCGAGGCGCCTTCCGCCAGCAGCGCCAGGTAGACGGCCAGGGTGCCGCGGGCGACTATCTCCTCGGCAAAGGCGCTCTCGACGAGGGCGCGGCCGGCCTGCCCGAGGCGCCGCCGCACCGCCGCATCGACGGCGAGCGCGGCGATCGCTTCCGCCAGCGCGGCCGGGTCGTTCGCCGGGACGAGGATGCCGGTCTCGCCCGGCCGGACCACCTCGCGGCAGCCGGGGACATCGGTGGCGACGATCGGGCGGGCGCAGGCCGCGGCTTCGAGCAGCGCCTTCGGCACCCCCTCGCCATAGGTCGAGGGCAGCACCGCGATCGCCGCGCGCCCCCAGACCTCGCGCACATCGGCGACCGGGCCGAGCCAGCTGATCCCCGGCTCGGCGGCAAGCCGAACCAGCGCCTCGGCGTCGAGCGAGCCGGCATTGTCGGGATCGGTCGGACCGGCGAGCAGCAGCTCGACCGGCAGACCCTGCGCCCGCGTCGTCGTTCCCGATCATCAGCAACTCCGACGAGGCACCCTCCGCCGCATCGTCGCCGATGCCCGGCCTTACCGTTTATCGAGCTGTTGCGCCGGTAATGCTACAGGGGCGTCCTTCGGTCTGCTATTCCTGCGCCGCCGCCGAATTGCGTGTAGGACCCGGCGCCTCTCGACCGCCTCCTTTCCCCGTGACCCGGGTTCCGGTCTGAGCTGGCCTGCGCTCGGGCTTTTCTCGACTTGCGGTCAAACTGGACAAGTCCGCCGCGCGAGTTCAACCTGCGGCCTGTTGCCGCGGGAGGCGACGATGGATGTCACCGAGTGGCTGCGGTCGCTGGGCCTCGGGCAATACGCGCCCGCATTCGAAGAGAACCACATCGGTCCCGAATTGCTGCCGAGCCTGAGCGGCGACGATCTGAAGGAACTCGGCGTCGCCTCGCTCGGTCATCGCCGCGCGATGCTGGCAGCGATTGCCGGCTTGCGCGCCGGGCCCGCGGCCGCAGACGTTTCGGCACCGGAGCCCGCCGCCGGCTCGGCGGCGGAGCGCCGACAGCTGACGGTGATGTTCTGCGACCTGGTCGGCTCGACGGCGCTGTCGGCGCGGCTCGATCCCGAGGAGCTGAGCGAGGTGATCGGCGCCTATCACCGCTCTGTCGCCGAAGCGGTTCGCCGCTTCGATGGTCTCGTCGCCAAATACATGGGCGACGGCGTGCTGGTTTATTTCGGCTATCCGCGCGCTCACGAAGACGATGCCGAGCGGGCGGTGCGCACCGGCCTCGACATGGTTGCCGCGGTCGGACGGCTCGACGCGCCAGCCGTCGGCAAGCTCGAGGTTCGCATCGGGATCGCCACCGGCCTCGTCGTGGTCGGCGAACTGATCGGCGAAGGCGCCTCGCAGGAGCAGGCGGTGGTCGGCGAGACGCCGAACCTGGCGGCGCGATTGCAGGCCCTGGCCGACCCCGGCTCCGTGGTGATCGCGCCCGCCACGCGCCGGCTGATCGGCGATCGGTTCCGGCTCCAGGCGCTCGGCCGGCACGAGGTCAAGGGTCTCTCCGAGCCGGTCGAGGCTTGGGCGGTCGAGGGGGTGTCGGCATCCGAGGGCCGCTTCGAAGCGGTGCGGAGCGGCCGGCTGACCGGTTTTGTCGGCCGCGAATACGAACTCGGCCTGTTGATCGAGCGCTGGAACCTGGCGCAGGACGGCGAAGGCCAGGTGGTGCTGTTGTCCGGCGAGCCGGGCATCGGCAAGAGCCGCATCCTGAGCGAATTGCGCGGCCGTCTCGAGGCCGATCACGCGACCAGCCTGCGCCTCCATTGCTCGCCCTATTACGTCAACAGTGCGTTCTACCCGATCATCGACAATTTCGAGCGCGCCCTGCACTTCGCGCGCGAAGACACCGCAGAGCAGAAGCTCGACAAGCTCGAAGCGCTGATCGTCGGCCAATATGGGCGCCCGCGCGAAGACCTGCGCTTCATCGCCGCGATGCTTTCGATCCCCGGCGAGGAGCGCTACGGGGCGGTCGCGATGACGCCGCAAAAATTCAAGGACGAGACCTTGCGCGCGCTGGTCGACACGACGGAGGCGATCGCCCGCCGGCAGCCGACGGTGGAGCTGTTCGAGGACATCCATTGGGCTGATCCGACCACCCTCGAAGTCATCGACCTCTTGATCCACCGGGTCAGGAACATTCCGCTGCTCGTCGTGCTCACCCATCGGCCGGAGTTTTCCTCGCGCTGGGCGCATTACGGTCACGTCGCGGCGCTCACGCTTACCAAGCTCACCAGGCCACAGGGCAGCGCCATGGTATCACGGCTGGCCGGCGGCAAGGCGCTGCCCGCGGATCTGCTCGAACAGATCCTCGTGAAGACCGACGGCGTGCCGCTGTTCGTCGAGGAGCTGACCAAGTCGATCCTGGAATCCGGAAACCTCAGGGATGCCGGCGATCGCTGGGAATATGCCGGGCGCGCCGGCACATTGGCGATCCCACTCACCCTCCGCGACTCGCTGATGGCGCGGCTCGATCGTTTTGCGCCGGTCAAGGAAGTCGCGCAGATCGGCGCCGCGATCGGGCGCGAGTTCAGCTGGGAGCTGATCGCCGCCGTCGCCCCGCATTCCGGGCCGGTGCTGGACCAGGCGCTGGTGCAACTCGTCGGGTCGGGGCTCGCGTTCCAGCAGGGCACGCCGCCCGATGCGGTCTATACCTTCAAGCACGCCCTGGTGCAGGACGCCGCCTACGACTCGCTGCTCAGACGGCGAAGGCAGGAACTGCACGGCAAGATCGCCCGGGTCATCGAGGAGCGTTTGCCGCACACCGAAGCAACCGAGCCCGAGCTATTGGCGCACCATTATACCGAGGCGAAACAAGTCGAGAAGGCGATCCCGCTTTGGCAGAAGGCGGGTCGGCAAGCGATCAAGCGCATGGCGCTCACCGAGGCGATCGCGCATCTGAACAAGGGACTGGAACTGGTCGCCACATTGCCAGCCTCGGCGGAACGCGACGGCATGGAGCTGGATCTGCGCACCCTGCTCGGCACCGCGTGGATGGCGCTCAAAGGCTGGCAGGCGCAGGAGGTCTGGGACAGCCTGCATCCCGCGCTAGTGTTTAATTGCGTTAATATACGATATTAAGTAGGATGCCTCAGACCAGCCGAGGTGTCCGATGGCACGGGTGGCGATTGCGCTGACCTGCACGGCGGAGCAGAGAGCCGAGTTGACGACGCTGGCGCGCAGTCGGACGGAGGAGGCGCGTCTGGTAGAACGGGCCAAGATCGTGTTGGCGTGCCTAGAAGGCAAGCGCAACGATGCGGTTGGCCGCGAGCTTGGGGTGCGCCCGAATACGGTTGGTCTATGGCGCAAGCGCTTCGCGGCGGCGGGACTGGCTGGGCTGCGCGATCGGGTGCGGCCGGGCAAGACGCCAAAATATGGCGCGGATCTGCGCCTGCGGGTTCTGCGCCAGTTGGAATTGCCGCCGCCCAAGGGATCGGCCAGCTGGGACGGGGCGTCGGTGGCCGCGGCATTGGGCGTCTCGGACGATGCGGTATGGCGGCTGTTGCGCAAGGAAGGGGTGCAGCTGCGCCGACGGCGCTCGTGGTGCGTCAGCACCGATCGGCAATTTGCAGCCAAGGCCGCCGATATCATCGGTCTCTACCTCAATCCGCCGGAGCATGCGCTGGTCTTGAGCGTCGACGAGAAGCCGACAATCCAGGCGCTGGAGCGGGCCAGGGGGTATGTGCTGACCAGCAGCGGCAAAGTTGTTCAAGGCCTCAAAAGCACCTACAAACGGCATGGCACGGTCAACTTGTTCGCGGCGCTCGAAGTCGCCACCGGCCTCATTCGTGGCAAGACCACCCAGACCAAGAAACGCGTCGATTTCCAAGCATTCATGACCGAACTCGTCGCCGAGCACCCGCCCGATCGTGAGATCCATGTCATCCTCGATAACCTCTCCACCCACAAGAAAAACGACGACTGGTTGGCAGCGCACCCGAACGTCACCTTTCACTTCACCCCGACCTCGGCCAGCTGGCTCAACCAAGTCGAGATTTGGTTTGGCATATTCACCCGAAAAGCTCTCGCCGGCGCCAGCTTTGCCGGCGTCGAGCAACTTACCCAGGCGATCCGCGACTTCACCGAAGCCTACAACCGCAACGCCGCCCCCTTCGTCTGGCGCAAGCGCGAGGTGAAGGGGGCCCAGTTGCGGTATACTATCGTTAATTTACGCAATTAGACAGGCTGGCGAACTCACTTCGCCGCAACGATGCCCTGCTGCCGATACTCTGGGGACTGTATGGCCACGTATTGGTGAGGGGACGGATCGCCAAATCACTGCGCTGGGTCACCGAGCTTATGAACGCTGCGAAGACCTACGGCGACACCGATCTCCTGATCGTCGGGCACTTTGCCGCGGGCCACACCCATCGTTGGCTCGGCAATCCGATCAAGGCCTGCGAACATGCAGACAGGGTGTTGGCGCTCTACAGCGAAGAGCGGCATCATCTGATCGGTATTCTAAACAACGACCCGAAAACATGGAGTTTGCTCTCCCCGTCAATATCGACCTGGATGCTCGGATACCCCGAGCAAGCCGCGAAAATGAACGATGCCGGCATTGAGCATGCGCGTCAGCTCGGGCATCCGTTCGATCTGGCGTGCGCGCTGACCTGGGGCGCTCACGTCCTCGATCTTCTCGGCGCCCCCGACGAGTGGCTGAAGCGCATCGAAGAGGGTGATCGAGTAGGCCGCGAAAACAGTCTGCCTCTTGTGACAGAGTTCATGGTGCCTGTCCCTTCGGGAATTGCCTTGATCCGGAAGGGCCAGGTCGCCGAAGGGATGGCTTTGCTCGGGCGGGGCCTCGCCGTCTGGGAGGAGGGTGGTGCTCGAGCCTACAGTCCCTGCTTGAAATCCGTGCTGGCCGAGGGCATGGGTCAAGCCGGCGATCTCGCCGGGGCGCTCGTTCTGATCGACGAAGTCATCGCGCAAATCGACCGGCCGGGCTGGGAAGAGCGCTGGTACAAGGCCGAAACTCTCCGAATTAAGGGCTGGCTGCTCGCGCTCAGGGGCGACGTGGCAGCGGCCGAGCGCGCCTACCTCGCCTCGCTCGACTGGGCGCGAACGCAGCAAGCAAAATCCTGGGAGCTGCGCACCGCGACGAGCTATGCGCGGCTCATGCGCGACCAGGGGCGGGTCAGCGAGGCGCGTGAGCTACTGGCGCCCCTCTATAGCTGGTTCACGGAAGGCTTCGGGACCAAGGACCTGAAGGACGCCAAGGCCCTGCTGGAGGAACTCCAAACCCCCAGCGCGCTGGAGCCCGTGGCGGCCGCTTAACGCCGGCGCACGGCGTCGATGGCGAGTGCGGCCCAGCCGGCGAGCAGGGCAACGCCGCCGAACGGCGTCACGAAACCGATCGGGGCGAGCCCGGTCGCCGCGAGCGCGTCGATGCTGAGACTGAACAACAAGAGGCCCACGGCAAAGGCCCAGCCGGCGACGCGGAGCGCGATACTCGGCCGCTCGCGGCGCTCGGCGATGGCCGAAACGCCGACCAGCGCCGCGGCGTGGACCATGCCGTAGAGCGCACCGGTGTGCAGCAGCGCCGCGGCACGATCGGCGGCGCCGAGATGCGCGGCGGCGGCGCCCGCCGCAACCGACAAAAACCCGCCCAATCCGGCGGCGGCAAGCCAGGCGCGGATCATCGGTGCGAGGCGCCTTCCGCCAGCAGCGCCAGGTAGATGGCCAGGGTGTCGCGGGCGACGATCCCCTCGGCAAAGGCGCTCTCGACGAGAGCGCGGCCCGCAAGCCCGAGGCGCCGCCGCAGCGCCGCATCGGCGGCGAGCGCGGCGATCGCTTCCGCCAGTGCGGCCGGGTCGTTCGCCGGGACGAGGATGCCGGTCTCGCCCGGCCGGACCACCTCGCGGCAGCCGGGGACATCGGTGGCGACGATCGGGCGGGCGCAGGCCGCGGCTTCGAGGAGCGCCTTTGGCACCCCCTCGCCATAGGTCGACGGCAGCACCGCGATCGCCGCGCGGCCCCAGACCTCGCGCACGTCGGCGACCGGGCCGAGCCAGCTGATCCCCGGCTCGGAGGCAAGCCGAACCAGCGCCGCGGCGCCGAGCGAGCCGGCATTGTCGGGATCGGTCGGCCCGGCGAGCAGCAGTTCGATCGGCAGACCCTGCGCCCGCAGCCGGCGGATCGCGGCCGCTGCCTCGAGCACACCCTTTTGCCTCAGCATGCGCGAGACGAGGGCGACGCGGACCGGCTCGCCGCCCGGCTCCGGCAGCGGCTGGAAATGCCTGATATCGATCCCCGATCCGCGGATCAGCGCGATCCGTCGGCGATCGACGCCGAACCCGGCGAGGGCGCCGGCGTCCTCCGGGTTCTGCACGATCACCCGGCCGGCGCCGCCACCCAGGGCGAGGCGCAGCGCCAGCCGCAACAGCGGCCGCCGCAGCCATGCCGCCCGGTCCCTCGCCGAGAAGCCGGAGCCGAGGCCCATCAGCGAATTGACGATCGCCGGACCGCCGGCCATGCCGGCAAAGGCAAGACGCCGAGCGAGGCCGCCGAACAATACCGGCTTCAGCGCCACGTGGTGGACGATGTCGGGCCGCTCGGCCCGGTAGAGCCGGACGATCGCGGCAATCGCCCGGGCGGCGGCGAGCGGGCCGTCGCCGCGGCGGCGCCAGGCAAGCGGGCGCAGCGCAAAACCCTCGCGGCAGATCGCCGCGCCATGGGCGCGAACCCGGGCGGCGACGACGACATCGATCCCGGCGTCGCGCGCCGCTCGCGCCACCGGCAAGCGGTGCGAGCAGAAATACCAATCCTCGGTCGTCAGAAAAAGTAGCTTGGCCCGCCGCGGCGCGGCCGGGGGCGGCGAAGGCGAGGTGAGGGGTTGGGTCGGCGCTGGCAACACCACGCGGTGGCGTTTTAATGCATCCGCCGCCCAATCGCAGGCACTATTCGCCGCAGCATGCGGCAAGGAGAGGCAGGGAGGGTCCCAAAAGTTTTCGGTCTTCGGCAGACCGCACCCCCACCCGCTCCCCCCGGACTGCGATCCGGGGGTCGCGGCCTCCCCCATCATGGGGGAGGCAAGGGGTTGTGGCCGAGGACAGGCTTTGCGCCGGGAGGGGGTGCAGCGGGGAATTCCTGGTACGAGAGGCAGGGAATGGCGCGCATCCTGGTGACCGGCGCCGCAGGCTTCATCGGCCGCGCCCTCTGCCGCGGCCTCGTCGAGCGCGGGCACGCCGTTCTCGGGGCCGTCCGCGGCGCCGCCGATCCGATCCGAGGCGTCGAGTTCCACGCGGTCGGGGAGATCGGCCCGCGGACCGGCTGGTCGAGTTCGATGGCCGGGGTCGACATCGTCGTCCACCTCGCCAATCGGGCGCACCGCACCACGATCGACCGGTCTGCAGCGGTCGAGGCCGAAGCCGCCGCGGCCTTGGCGCACCAGGCGTCGGCGGCGGGTGTGCGGCGGCTCGTCCATATGAGCTCGGTCAGGGCGATGGGGGAAGCGACCCCGCCCGGCGTGCCGTTTTGCGCCGGCGACGCACCGCGGCCGCAGGACCGCTATGGCCGCGGCAAGCTCGCCACCGAGCGAGCGCTCTTGGCGGCGGCGCGAGGGAGCGGCCTCGACCTCGTGTTGCTGCGCGCGCCGCTCGTCTATGGGCCGGGCGTCAGGGCGAATTTCCGCGCCTTGATCCGGCTCGCCGGCAGCGGCCTGCCGTTGCCCTTTGCCGGCATCGACAACCGCCGCAGCCTGATCTTCATCGACAATCTCGTCGGCCTGACGGCGCTGGCCTGCACCCATCCGGCCGCCGCCGGCCGGATCCTGCTCGCCCGCGACGCGGCGGATCTCTCGACGCCGCAGCTGCTGCGGGCCCTGGCCGAGGGTCTCGGCCGGCCGGCCCGGCTGTTCGCCGTCCCCGACGCGACCTTCAGTCTCCTGCGCCGGCTGCCGGGGCTCGGGCGGTACTTCGCCCGCCTGACGCTGTCGCTGCAGGTCGACGACAGTGCGACGCGCGACGCGCTCGGGTGGGCGCCGGAGATCGCACCCGAAGAAGCGCTCCCGGCGACCGCCGCCGCCTTCCGCCGCCGGTCGTGAGCGGCGGGTTCGCTACGCCGCCGTGTCGGCCTCCGCGGTTCGCGTCAGCCGGGTGCACCCGGCGCTGATGCTGGAAGGATAAAGGCTGCATCGGCGCCGTGCTGGTTCGAGACGCGCGAGGCCTCGCCCTTCGAGACGCCGCCGCAGGCGGCGCCTGCCTCAGGAGAGGCGCGGCATTGATCCAGCCGCTCTTCGATTGAATTAAGCCTCTTTCGCCGGTATGACGGAGGTTGCGGGACTTTTCGGGTGGAGCCCCTTGTCGGCAGACCTGCCGCAACAGCGGCCAGCGATCGATGGATTGGCGGGCATCGTCGGATCGCCGCGGCGATCGGAACGAATCGCCGCCGCCGCGGCCGATCTGCGCGACGGGCTCAACCGCAGCTGGCTGTGGACGGCGCTGGCGCATCAGGATTTGCGGCTGCGCTACCGCGGTTCGCTGCTCGGGCCTTTCTGGCAGACGGTCACGACGGTCGTCATGATCGGCGCGATGGGCTTGATCTACGTCAAGCTCTTCCGAACGACGCTCGACAACTATCTGCCGTTGCTGACCGTCGGTTTGATCGTCTGGCAGTTCATTTCGGGAATGATCATCGAGGGCTGCAGCACTTTCTATTCGGCCCAGGGCATCATCCAACAGGTCAAGCTGCCGTTTTCGCTGCACGTCTATCGCCTCGTCTATCGCAATCTCCTGGTTCTGGCGCATAATTTCGTCATCGTGCCGATCGTCCTGGCGCTCTTTCCCCACCCCGTCGCCTGGCTGCGGCTGGTCGAGCTGCTGCCGGGCATGGCGCTTCTCGTCGTGAACGGCGTCTCGGTCAGCCTTCTGCTCGGCATGATCAGCGCCCGCTTCCGCGATGTGCCGCCGATCGTCGCCAGCGTCGTCCAGGTCGTGTTCTTCGTCACGCCGATCTTCTGGTCGGCCGAGGCGCTCGGCGCCAATCGCTGGTGGGTCGAGCTCAACCCGCTGTTCGCGGCGATCGACGTGCTGCGCTCGCCGTTGCTCGGTCTGCCCACGGCACCGCATTCCTGGCCGATCCTGATCGTGGCCAGCGGCCTGCTCGGCGGCGTGAGCTTCGCCTTCTTCGCGCGCTTTCGCGCGCGCATCGCCTTCTGGGTTTAGCCGAGGTTTAGCCGCCGTGTCGTTCCTGCGGTTGCGCGAGGTCTCGGTCGAGTTCCCGATCTATCAGGGCAGCAGCCGTTCGCTGAAGAAGGTGCTGCTCGCCTCCTCGACCCGCGGCAACCTCGGCCGCGACGCCGGCGACCGGATCAATGTGCGGGCGCTGAGCGACGTCAGCCTGGAGATCACCGACGGCGACCGCTTTGCGCTCCTTGGCCTGAACGGCGCGGGCAAGACGACCTTGCTCAAAGTGCTGGCCGGCGTCTATGAGCCGACGCGCGGGATATTCCTCTCTTCGGGTCGGGTTTCCTCGCTGCTCGACATTCAGGTCGGCCTCAACGGCGATGCGACCGGGCGCGAGAACATCATCCTGCGCGGCATGTATCTGGGCATCCACCCGCGCGACATGCGGGCGCGGGCCGCGGCGGTGGCGGAATTCACCGAGCTTGGCGACTATCTCGACATGCCGGTGCGCACCTATTCCGCCGGCATGATGATCCGGCTCGCTTTCGCGATCTCGACTTGCATACCGCCCGACATCCTGCTCATGGACGAATGGCTGTCGGCCGGCGACGCACACTTCCTGGCCAAGGCGCAGCGCCGCGTCGAGGAATTCGTGTGCGCTTCGAGCATCCTGGTCCTGGCCTCGCATTCGCTGGACCTGGTGGAGCGCTGGTGCAACCGCGGCATCCTTCTGCATCAGGGGCGGGTGCTGGCGATCGGCCCGGTCGCCGAGATCGTCGCCGCCTTTCGACGGCTGATCGCCGGCGATCCCGCGCCGGATCAGGCGCCGCTCGCCGCGGCCGGCTGACGCCGCGCCGGCCGCGCGATGACGAGGCCAACGTCTTCCTGATTGCCCTCAATCAGTTGTCGTTCTTCCGTATTCTCCGAATTTGGCCAACGCTTCTGCGCCTTTACTTCCCCTTTTTCGAAAAGCGCAGCGGCAGCGGCGAGCCAGCTGATGTGATAATCAGTCGCCCACGAGGCCGAGCAGCGTGGCGAACAATGTTTCCGGGTGGCGATGCGAGGCGCAACCGATGCCAGCCGGAAAGCCACTTCTTTTATTTTTCTGAACGCCCTTCTACCAATTTGACAAAATCCTCAATCCTAAACCAATTCCAGCCGATAGTTTCGGGATCTCCTGATTCATTGACTTCGTATTTTTGTTCTCGCCAATGACCTTGAGCAATGTCGTGGAGAAATTTCTGGCCACGTAGGCCAGCCAGCCGGCCCATTGTTTGGAACTCACACGTCCCTTTCTGGAACCTATCGAGGATCTCCTGGCCCGACATGCGACCGTGAGCGTGAGCGCCGAACCCGAGGAACCCGGGTGGGGATTTCAGGACCTCGTATTGCGAAATCGCCGTCCAAAGAACCTCAACGAAGTAATGGGCATTTCCTACATCTTTGTAGGCCTCGTGGACTTCCTCCCAGGTGATTATGGGCCGGCCCGGGAGTTCGACAAAGTTCTGTTTCATGGTTTGGGGCACGAGCGCCGCGTGGACAACTTTTAGCGCAGGCCACTTCTCCTTGAGCGGACGCAAAATCGCGCTGAATTGGCGATCCATCTGAGCGAGAAGGTCGGATTCCGAAACCGCATCATACATCTTGGCCTCGATCGCGATCAGCAGGGGTGCTGAGCCGTTGATGAGTATCATGATGTCAGGCATTTCATTCGTTAAAGGTGGCTCTGGAAACCGAGCCTTTGCCTCGGGATCGAAGATTGATTCTTTCAAGCTGTATTCCGTAAAAAACTGAATGTTGAGACCCTCGCCGGTGCCCTCCGGCAGCTCGGCTTCGAGATTGAGCAGTTTCAAGAACAGGCCGAAGTGCTTGAAGTTGTCGCTACAGATGATAGCAGGGAGAACGGTAGCCGTGTAATAGCGCTCTTTGCGGTTCAGTGGCAACCAGCACCCGCACAAGTCGATAAAACTCACCGCATTTCCTCCTTCACAGGAACATGTCCGGCCTAAGAAATAGCGTTACTAGCGCCCCTTCTGGCCGAAGACCGTTGTTCATGTGGCGCTTCCCCTCCCTAAATGCACGGATTTTTCACAACTAATTCCGATCGAGCAGAAGCCGCAGGCGAGGCGGCTCGGCTGAAAGACGACGCCTGGGATCTCCGGGAGCCCGACGAAAGACCGATCCTCATCGATTGCGCTGATTGCGTCGGCCTGCGATGCGACCGCGGCCTCGAACCGCACGAGCCTGGCCGCGAGATTCTGCCGTCGGTCGAGGCGGTAGGCTCCGTCGCCGTCGGCGCCGACGAGCCGACCGTTGCCGTAATCGAGGAATCCCAGCCATCCCGGTGCGATCCCTTCCGCGCGCTCGATCAGCAGGGCATAGAAATAGAGCTGCCCAATCTCGACCGTCGGCCCGATGCAGAATTTGCCGTCGATCAGCCGGTAGCCGTCGGCGAGCCGGTCGGCTCCCTGGGCACGCACGAGGAAGTCGACCTGCCCCGCAAGCCGGAACGGGCCGTCGGTCACTGCGACGTACCGTTCCGCCTCGATGCGGTCGAACATAATTCCGGCCTCGCCCCAGGCGGAGATCGTCAATTCGAACCGGCTGCCGATGTAATCGAGACATCGCTCAACCGAGCCGTAAAGCGCGGCGATGTCTGCCTCATCGACAAATTGCGGCTGAAGATGACGCTCGAAAATCGGGTCGAGGCCGTTCCGACTCATCGCGTCCTGGCGCCGCTCTTCGCCCTCCGGCATGGCGAAATAGCTCCGCCAGCTCGACTGCGACCGCTGCCATTGGGCATCGACCGGCGTGACGATGAGCCGGTAGAGCGCCCGAGCCTGATCGGCACACCACCGGGCGAGGCTCTTGGGGTCATCGAAGCCCGGACGCCGGAACACCCGGTCGTTGACGACTGCCTCCCATACCCTCTGGATGATGGTGCCCGGAAAGGCATGGCGATGGTCTTGGCGCTGCGTCTTTCGCTCCCGGACAACGGCGAAGTTCTCGACGAACCAATTGGCCGGGCATCTCTCGAATTGCTGGAGTTTGGTCCACGACAGATCGCCGTGACGCTGCGAATAGGCAGCGCGCGTGGCCGGCAGGTCGATGCTCACACCTCTCGGTTCAGACATGTTGTCCCTTTACCGTTCCAGCCGACACTTGCTGCGACAGTGGCTTTCCCGCCAAAGAAATGCAGGCGGCTGGTGCCTGCCGCGGCGTAGAGTATGACCAAACCGATTCGCCTCGCGGAGAGGTCCCGGCTACCCCTGGAGCGGAGCGGATGAGAGCGAAGCCGGTGCGGGCGACGCCGCGCGATCACCAAAGGGCGGAACGCCTCCGCTTTGTCGACGAGGAGCTGTTCTGGGCCGGCGAAGTAACCCGTCGGGCGATCGAAGCCATCGGACCTGCGCGAGTATCGCCGGGGATATGCCGGCGATCTCAAGCCGGATCCGCAGGACAACGTCTACCGCGTGCCGATCGACTTCATGCCGCGCGTCGCAAAACCCGATGTCGAGGCCTATCTCGATCGGCTGGCGCGGCGCGAGGCCTCGCCCGTCGCGATTGCCGCGGTTCCGGATGTCGATCGGCGCAGCGTCGATTACATCATCCTGCAAAGCATCGTCCGCGCCATCCGCGACCGCTGCGAAATCGAAATCGATTACCGCTCGCCGCGCGCCCTGAGCGCGAGGCGATACCGGATATCCCCGCATGCGCTGCTGCATGACGGGTTTCGCTGGTCGGTACGCTGCCATATCCGCGGCGAAACCGGCGATCACTGGGGCGAAATGGTGCTCGACCGCATCGAAGAAGTGGCGGCCGAGACATGGCCGGCGGCGGCCGCGCTGTCGGGCGGCGATGAGGATTGGCAATCCATCATCGAACTCGAGCTGGTGCCGAACCCGGGGCTCGACGCCGCCGGCCGGTCGCTGATCGAAGCCCAATACGGCATGCAGAACGGCCGCAAGATCGTTCGGGTCCGCCGCTGCATGCTGGCCTATTTTCTCAAACGCTATCAGCTCGACGAGCCGGCCACATTGAAGGCCCCGCACCAGGCGCCGTTGGCGTTGCGCGATCGGGCCATGGTGACGGGAGTTGCTGCCGCCGGGGATGCGGGTGCCGCTCGACGACGACCCGCCGCCGGCCGCGGCGTTGCTGCGCCGGCTGCGGCGGCACCTGCCGCAGGCGACCGACCAGGAGATATTGGAACGCGCCTTCGCAACGCTGCTGCGGCAGCTCGATGGCCGAGCCGGCCGCTCGCAAGCGCGGTAAGCCCGGCCGCAAACGGCAGCATCCCGCCGGCTTCCGGAAGCGATATTCAGGCGGCGAGTTCGCAGACATTCACCACATCGGTCGGCAGCAGGCTGCGGGCAGCTTCGGCCAGTTGCCGGTGATGCGAAAAGAGGATCACTTGCGCCTTGTTCGAGAGTTCGGCGAAGGCGGCGAGAGCATGCTGCGTCCGTCCATAGTCATCGAAGGTTTGCAGTAGATCGTCGGCAATGAAAGGAAGCGGCGGCGCTTTGCTGGCATAGTCCGCGACCATGACGAGACGCATGGCCAGATAGAGCTGGTCGCACTCGCCTTCCGACAACTCGCCAATTCGTTTGCTGGTGCGGCGATCGGCTGCGACTGCAACCAAACATGGAGCCCCCTTGTCATCCTCGTCGATTGAAATGCCGGCAAAAGCATTCCCCGTCAGGCTCGCAAAGGTGGAGCCGATGCGATCGACGACGCCCCTTTCGCCAATTTCCCGCAAACGCTCGATGGCCCGCTGCAAGAGGCAGCTTGCGGCATGGTACAGCAACGCGTCCCCACTGATCCGGGCGACGGCGGCGAGCGCCGCCTGGCGGCGTTGCGCCGCCTCGATGGCGCCCTCGCCGGCGCCAATTCTCCGCAGCTCTTCGCTGAGCCGCACTTCCTCTCCCGCGGCGATTTCGCGTTCGCTCCCGATTCGCCTGTCGTCGTCGCGCAAACGGGCGAGTTCGATCTCGACCTCGTCGGCGGGCAACGCCGCCGCTTCGCATTGCAGTTTTTCGACCGACCAGCCTTCGCCGATCGCGGCGAGCTCGGCCTCGACCTCGCGCAATTTGGCTTCGGCTTCCGTGCGGCGGCGCGCCAGCGCCATGCGATCCGCGATCTCGGGGTCGCAGCCGCCGCCGATCTCCTGTCGCAATGCCTCCAGTGTCGCTTCGGCGGCGTTCTGCCGGATGGCGGCGTCTTCCTGTCGCGCCGTCGCTTCGCGCAGCTGATTGCCGAGCAAACCGCGCCTTGCCTCGATTTCGAGATTCTTCGCCAGCCGCCTTCTCAGTTCGTCGGCCGCGGCTTCGGTGGACTGATCGCGGAGATCGGGTGCCAGCGTCGCGACAAGGCCGGCGACGCAGGCGTCGAATTCGGCGATGTTCCGCTTCATTCCAGCAATCCGGTGGTCGAGTTCGGCGAGTTTGTCGCGCACCCGGCGCGCCTCCTCGATCAGTTCGATCGCCTTCTCGGCGCCGGCCGGCATTTCCCCGCTGGGCCGGCGCAACGCCGCGAGGCAGGCCCGCCACGCGGTGTTCCAATCTGCCAGCAGTCTCTCGGCATTGTCGCGCTCATCGGCGGCGAGCCGGCAGAGACGGCGAAATGTGTCCAGGCGCTCCTGCAATTGCTGCCGCCGCTGCCGGCCCGCCGCGCCTTGTTCGATGAGGCGCCTTGCGGCGGCGAGCGCCTGGCCGAGCGAGCCCGGTTCCACCTCGGGCAACAGCCTCGCGAGCCGTTGTCGGGCCGCTTCCTGGCGCTCGACTTCGGCCGCGACCGCGCGGGCGGCGCAATCCCTGTCGGCGAGGGCGTCGAGCGCGGCTTCGCGCGCCGCGATGAAATCGCGCATGTCGGCGGGGTTCGGCGGATCGGCAAGGCCGAGGCCGCTGGTCAGCGCCGCCCAGGATCGCCCTGCGTCCTCGCTTGCGGCGGCGGCTTGCGCGCGGCGCCGCTCGGCGCCGGCGATCGTTTCGTCGAGCCCGGCGACACGACGCTGCTGCTCGGCGATGCTCGCCAGCCGCTGGCCCTCCTCGTCGCGGCGGTCGGCGAGGTCATCGGCCGCGCCGACGGCCCGCTCGAAGGCCGCCGACAGGCCTTGGACGCCCGCATAGGCGGCAATCTCGGCATCAACGGCTTCACCCTCAAACCTGCTGCGCCGGATCAGCGCCCAGCCGAGATCGCGGTGACTGCGGGCCGCAGCGACCGCGGTCGCATCGGGGACCGGCTTGCCGCTTCGCTCGCGCGCCAGCCTCTGCGTCGCCGCGCGGTGTTCGGCGTGCAGCCTGGCGACCTCGTGCTCCGCTTCGGCAAGCGTTCCGCCGGCGGCAGCAAGTGCATCGGCGGCCCGGTCGATCATGCCGCGCGTCGGCGGCACGAGTGCCGCCAGCTCCGCTTGGCCCTCTCGCCATAGCGGCAGCCGAGCGAGCGCTGCCGCGAGGCGCGACTGTTGCTGATCGAGCTTCCTGATCAATTCGGCAAGCCGCCGCGGCGGGTCGCCGTCGACTTGGATCTCGTCGACCAGTGCCGCGAGCGGCGTTGTGTCTTCCGGCTCATGGAGCAGCGCCAGAGCGCCTTCGATTGTCGTGATCTCGCGCTCGCCGTCGCTCGCCTTGGTTGCCGCCGTCTGCTGCATCTGCGACAGGACGCCCTGCCGTTTGGCGAGTTCGCGCGCCGCGGCGATCTGCGGTCCGGTCGCCGATATGACCGAGACATCCTCGGCGCTTGCGGCGCTGAGCTCATCGAGCAGCGCTGCCAGCCGCTCGGCGGTCTGGCGGCGCTCGACCTCGCGCCGCGGCAGGTCGCGGTGGTCCGCTGCGATCTTGTCGCGGGCCCGTTCCAGATCCTCGATCCGCGTCCGCTCCGCGAGCATTCCCGGGCCCGGCAGCTCAACCTCGAGGCGGGCCGCGAGCGCCCGAGCCCGGTCGGCTTCGGTTGCGAGCTCGCGCCGGCAGAGCGCGGCCGCCTGGCGGGCTTCCTGCCAGCGATCCTCGATATCGGCCGCAAGACGCGGCGCATTGGCCGAGACCGCACATTGCCGTCTGGCGCTGGCCAGTTGCTCGAGCCAGGGCCGCACGCGCTTCACCCGCTGCAACCGCTCGATCTTTTCCTGGCCTCTTGCTTGCTCGGCGGCAAGCGACGTCTTGCGATCGCAGACGAAAGCAAGCTCTTCGTTCAGCTGCCGCCAGACTTGCGGCCGGGCCGTGACTTGGCGCAGCGCAGACCGGGCCGCGCCGAGTTCGTTGAGCGCGCGGTAGAGCGGGCGGCCTGCGGCGCGGCGCGCCGGTGCAAGCTCGTCGCGCGCCGCTTCGAACTGCCGGCGCACCCGGCGCAGCCCGGCGATGCCGCTGCCGGCGAACAGCGCCTCGGCGAGATCGCCCCCCGATGCAAGCATCGCTTCGGCACCCTTGCGCAGAAGCGACGTGTCGAGCGCGAAGAGCCGCTTGAGCAACTGTTCGTCGGCATCGCCGATCAGCCGTCGGATCGCTA
This sequence comes from uncultured Alphaproteobacteria bacterium, assembly GCA_963772295.1. GTDB lineage: Bacteria > Pseudomonadota > Alphaproteobacteria > ATCC43930 > CGMCC-115725 > AP-15. Next base: position 485,651 of record CAVYWO010000009.1, on the reverse strand, counting down.
TCGGGTCGAGGCTGTTGCCCGCGGCGTCGACCAGCGTGTTGCCGACGCCTTTGCGCCTGCTGATGGCAAAGGCGACACCGTCTTCGTCTAGGCCTTGCGCGACAATTCGCATCCCCGGATAGCCGAACCGGAATGCCATCGCGGTCTGAGCAGGAATGCCGAAGAGGAGATCACGAAACGCGCCGCGCAGTACCGTCTTGCCGGCGCCATTCGGCCCGACCACGAGGTTTATGTGTCCCGGGGTTGCATCAAAAGACAAGCAGATTTCTGCAAAGCAACCGTAATTTTCGAGAAGAAGCGAAGTAAGACGCATGAACTGCTTCAGGCCTCCTGCGCCAGCTGCGCCAATACGAGGTCGCGTGCCGCCCAGAGGAGTGCGCCCACCTCGCCGCCGGCCGCCGCCAGCGGGTGATCGGCAGGCAGCTCGGGTTCCGGAATCCTCTCGCGCAAACGCAGCGGGTAATCGCCGAGAAGATCCGCACAAGCCTCCTCGACCAGTCCATCGAGACTTTCGACAAGCCGGCCGACTGCATCCGGGCGGCCGCGCAGTTCTTTGAGATCAATGATCGGCACCGTCGCGGTCCTCACCTGTTCGATCCAGATGCGGTCGGCGCCAAACTGCCGCCCTTCGGAAACCACGCCCTGCCGGACCTCGTCGAGCGCGCCGAGCAGTCTTCCGTGCAGCGGCGTCGGCCCACGGAATGTGACGCGCGCCGCGAGAGGCCGACCGTCTCCCGCCGCCAACGCCGCGGCGAGTCCGCGACCGGCCCTCTCCATCGCGGCGTCGAGATCGGTCACCCCGAAGAGCGGCACCTCGATATGCGACCACCGCACCGCGTCGAGAGGGCGGTGCTCGACCGTCGCCACCCGACCGCGGCGCACGGAGACGAGCGAGGCGCCTTTCGGCCCGTCCTCCCGGATCTGCCTGCCCTGGAGGTTTCCGGGAAACACGATCCAGGGCTCGCGGCTCACTTCCTCTCGGGCGTGGACGTGACCGAGCGCCCAATAATCATAATTCTTGGCCGTCAGCGTCTCGACCGTGGTCGGCGCGTAGTTGTCGTGGCCGGGACGCCCGGTCAGCGCCGTATGAAGCAGACCGATGTTGAAGAGTCCGGGAATCGCGGCAGGATAATTCTGCACGAGATCGGCGGTGACGGCCCTCGTCGGGAAGCTCTGTCCGTGCACCGCCGCGCCGAATTGGTCGAGCACGATCCGCCCGCAATGTTCGTGCGGCAAGAGAGTGATGCGTTCGGGCAGGCGCAGATGGCGGGTGATGACCGAGGCGGCGTCGTGGTTGCCGGCGACCATCGCCAGCGGAATCCCGGCCTCGGCGAGCCTGCCCATCTGCTCGGTGAAAAACAGCCCGGTACCCCAGTCCTCCCAGTCGCCGTCATAGAGGTCGCCGGCAATCAGCATGAAGTCGACCCGTTCGTCGATCGCCAGATCGACCAGGTTGCGCAATGCGGCTCGCGAGGCCTCGCGCAGCAGGCTCGCCGGTGCGTCGGGGTCCGCTTCGAGGCCGCGCAACGGGCTGTCGAGATGAATGTCTGCGGCGTGCAGAAACCGAAAGTCGCTCATTCTTCGTCCCAGCCTTCGGCGTCATCCCGGCGAATGGCGGGGCGGCATTGCCGGCGGCGGCCGAGCCAGCCGGTGATGACGGCGCCGTCCTCGCTGACGATCAGCACGAGGCGCGCGAAGAACCGCGCCCGAGGGGCGAGCGCCGGGTCGCGCTGCACCCGGCGGATGACGCGGCGCGAGAAGCCGAGCCTGATCTTGCCGTCTTCGAGCGGCCGCCGCAGATCGGCGAGATCGAGACCGCGCGCTACGGCGTTCGCGCCGATGCGCCGCTCGCTGCAGCGCCGCGCCAAATGCGCGGTTTCGAACCAAGGGGATGAAATCGTCGTTTGCAGCATTGCCGGCCTCTCCCTGTTGCATCGCCCGATGAAGTATCGTCGCAAGGGGATGCCGGAAACGGGTTGCGACTACCCCCGGGCGGGCAGCGGCAAAAGCACGAAAGGCGAACAGGAGCGGCGCGCCATCCGCTCCTCGGGGCTCTTGCCGGCGGCGCCGGCAGGGTTAACAACTATTCGGCGATTTACCAAACGGATACCAGAGACGTATAAGAAGTGCGACGGAGTGAGGAAATGCCGCGCGGACGATCGAAAAACAATGGCGCGAACGCGGCCGTGGACAGCGCCGCAAAGCTCGGCTTCGAGGCGAAGCTCTGGCAGACGGCCGACGCGCTGCGCAACAACATGGACGCGGCCGAGTACAAGCACGTCGTCCTCGGCCTGATTTTCCTGAAGTACATCTCCGACGCCTTCGAGGAGAAGCACGCCGAGCTCGACGCGCAGCGCGGCGAAGGCGCCGACCCGGAAGACCCCGACGAATACCGGGCCGACAACATCTTCTGGGTGCCGCACGGAAGCGCGCTGGTCGATACTTGAAGGCGCAGCGCCCGCAGCCGACGATCGGCAAGATCGTCGACGACGCGATGGCGGCCATCGAGCGCGACAACCCCTCGCTGAAAGGCGTGCTGCCGAAGGACTACGCCCGTCCGGGGCTCGACAAGCAGCGGCTCGGCCAGCTCATCAACCTCGTCAGCGACATCGGCCTCGGCAGCCCGGCCGACCGCGCCAAGGACATCCTCGGCCGCGTCTACGAATACTTCCTCGTCGCAGTTCGCCAGCGCCGAGGGCAAGAAGGGCGGCCAGTTCTACACGCCGACGCATGTCGTACGCGTGCTGGTCGAGATGCTCGCGCCCTACAAGGGCCGCGTCTACGACCCGTGCTGCGGCTCGGGCGGCATGTTCGTGCAGAGCGAGAAGTTCGTCGAGGCCCACGGCGGCCGCATCGGCGACATCTCGATCTACGGCCAGGAGTCGAACCACACGACCTGGCGGCTCGCGAAGATGAACCTCGCCATCCGCGGCATCGACGCGCAGATCGCGCCATGGCGACAGCTTCCACAACGACCTGCACCCCGACCTCAAGGCCGACTACGTCCTCGCCAACCCGCCGTTCAACGACAGCGACTGGCGCGGCGACCTGCTGCGCAACGACAAGCGCTGGGTGTACGGCACGCCGCCCGCCGGCAACGCCAACTTCGCCTGGGTGCAGCACTTCATCCACCACCTCGCGCCGAACGGCATCGCCGGCTTCGTGCTCGCCAACGGCTCGATGTCGTCGAACCAGTCGGGCGAGGGCGAGATCCGCAAGGCGATCATCGAGGCCGACCTCGTCGATTGCATGGTAGCGCTGCCGGGCCAGCTCTTCTACACGACGCAGATCCCGGTCTGCCTGTGGTTCCTGGCGCGCAACAAGAAGAACGGCCGCTTCCGCGACCGCCGCGGCGAGACGCTGTTCATCGACGCCCGGAAGCTCGGCACGCTGGTCGACCGCGTGCACCGCGAGCTGACCGACGCCGATATCGCCAAGATCGCCGGCACCTACCACGCGTGGCGCGGCGACAAGGAGGCCAGCGAGTTACGCCGACGTGCCGGGCTTCTGCAAATCGCACGACGCTCGACGACATCCGCAAGCACGGCCACGTGCTGACCCCTGGCCGCTACGTCGGCGCCGGCGCGGCCGAGGAGGACGACGAGCCGTTCGACGAAAAAATGCAACGGCTCGTCGTGGCCATGCGCCAGCAGCAGGCCGAAGCCGCGCGGCTCGACGCCGCCATCGCCGCTAACCTTCGGGGGCTTGGGTATGGGCCCTGAGGGTTGGAATTGCATGCGACTCGGCGACTTTGTCGCGCTTCAACGCGGACATGATCTTCCCGACGAGCAACGTCGCCCCGGCAATGTTCCGGTCCTTGGTTCCTTTGGGATTACTGGCTGGCACAATGAACCCAGAGCGAAGGGGCCGGGCGTCGCGGTCGGTCGGAGTGGTGCGTCCTTCGGAGTAGCCACCTATTCGCCGATCGACTTTTGGCCTCTGAACACCGCCCTGTACGTGGTCAATTTTCAGGGCAATGACGAACGGTTTGCGTATTACTTTTTGAAAGCGTTCGACTTTGCCAGCTACAATTCGGGAAGCGCTCAGCCGTCGCTTAATCGCAACTTTGTGCATCCTGTCTCGGTTCTGATACCTCCGCCTTCAGAACAGCGCGAAATCGCGAATGTTCTGGGCGCGCTCGACGACAAGATCGAGCTGAACCGGCGCATGAACCAGACGCTGGAGGCGATGGCGCGGGCGCTGTTCAAGTCGTGGTTCGTCGACTTTGACCCTGTTCGCGCCAAGGCCGAGGGCGGCATCCCCGGCCTTCCCAAACCCATCGCCGACCTCTTCCCCACCCGCCTCGTCGACGCGGAACTTGGAGAGATCCCAGAGGGATGGGTGGTGGGCATGCTCGGCGACGTGGCCCAACAGCTGCGCCGTAGCGTCCAACCCGACCAAATCGACCCGGGCACACCGTATATCGCACTCGAACACATGCCGAGGCGGTGCATCGCTTTATCTGAGTGGGGCATCGCTAATGGGTTGGAGAGCAACAAATTTGAGTTTCAGGCAGACGAAATCTTGTTCGGAAAACTCCGGCCGTACTTCCACAAGGTCGGTGTGGCTCCGGTCGACGGCGTATGCTCAACCGATATCGTTGTCGTAGCCCCGAGGTCGGAGCCTTGGTTCGGCCTCGTCCTTGAGCACATTTCGAGCGATACATTTATCAAGCATACCGATGCGAGCTCTACTGGAACGAAAATGCCCCGGACGAGCTGGCAGGAAATGGCCCGGTATTCCGATCGTCATTCCGCCGCAAGCCGTCGCTGGTGCCTTTACAAATCAAATTCGCGCCCTCGTCGCCCGGATGATCACGGGGATGCACGAGGCGCACGCGCTTGCCGCCCTGCGCGATGCCCTCCTTCCAAAGCTCATCTCTGGCGAGCTGCGTGTGAAAGACGCCGAGCCCGTCGTTGCCGAGGCCGCCGGATAAACGCCGCTCTTTTGCGGGAAGCTAGATCCTTGCAGAAGGCTACTTGCTTGTCGTTATTTCCGTAGCTACATGATTCGATGCGGATCACCTTCGATCCCGCAAAACGGCGAGCGACATTGCGGAACCGGAGGGTCGATTTCGCGGACGCCGCCGTGGTGTTCGAGGGCCCGCGTTTCACTTTTCTGGACGAGCGGTTTAATTACCCGGAGGAGCGCTACATCACGGTGGGCCTGCTCGCGGGGAGAATGGTGATCGTGGTTTGGACGCCGACCGAGGACGGCCGGCGCATTATTTCGATGAGGAAGGCCAATGCCCGTGAACAAGCGCGCTATCTCGACCAACTTGGATAGGCTCGACGCCCACGAAATCCAGCCCGAGGAATACGAGGACATCCCCGAGCTGACCGACGAATGGTTCGACAAGGCCGAGTTCGCGATCGGCGACAAGGTAGTGCGGCCTGCCAAGCGTCCGGGACGTCCCAGGGCTGATGCGCCCAAGAAGTTGATCGCGCTGCGCCTCGACCCGGATATCATCGAGCGCTTCCGCAGCACCGGTCCCGGATGGCAATCGCGGATCAACGCCGCATTGCGTGAATACCTCGACAGGCAATGATGCGGTTACCCCGCATTTCGATACGCAGATACCCGGAACAGGATCCCAAGTGTCTGGATTCAAGAACTCGCCTCATTCGCAAGGCGGCGGTCACCGTCTCCATCGAGGTCGGACGCCGAAGAGGCTGCCCATCGCTGCTCGGGAGAGCGGATTTTTGAAGCGTGACTCGCAAGCTGTGCGGTGGAACGCGTGATGGAGCTCGACATCACCTCGCTCGGGAATGCTGTCCACCGGCTTCGCGACGGCGTTGCTCGTTGGCGGCACGAGCCTACCGACGAGCAAATTCGCGACGGGCTGATACTGCGGTTCGAGTTCACATACGAGACCAGCCATAAGATGCTGAGGCGGTATCTCAAGGAAGCCGCGGCTTCTCCTGACGAAATCGGTCGAATGCCGTTTGCCGATTTGATCCGGACCGCAAATGCCGAGGGCTTGGTGCGGGGAGACTGGCCGGCCTGGCGGCGCTTTCGCGAAATGCGGGCCAGGACGAGCCATACTTACGATGCCGAGGTGGCCTCGCAGGTCGCCGCCGCGATCCCGGCGTTCCTGCAAGAAGCCGAGCATCTCTACGCCGAACTGCAACGCATGTTAATAGGAAATCCTCGTCTATGACGCGGAGATCGAGCCGATGATCGACGGCTTCGCCGAGTCGGACGCCGAGGAGGCTGCGCGGCTGGCTGGAGAGCCTCGGCTATACGATCCGGCATGGGCCGGAGATCGCGTACAACGTTGATGGCGGCGAGCGCAGCGACCCGGGATACCACGATACGTTCCTGCAAAACCGCCTGCATCGTGCGCTGACCCGGTTGAACCCGGGTTTGCCGACGGCCGCGGTCTTCGACGCCTACCGCAAGCTGCTGCAGGTCGAAGCGCCGAACCTGGTCGCCAGCAACCGCGCGCTGCACCGCATGCTGGTCGACGGCGTCAATGTCGAGTACACCCGATCGGACGGGTCGATTGCGGGTGCCCAGGCGGGTGATCGATTTCGAGCGTCCCGAACAGAACGACTGGCTGGCAGTCAACCAATTCACCGTCGTTGAGGGGCAGCAGAGCCGCCGCGCCGACATCGTGATCTTCGTGAACGGCCTGCCGCTTGGCGTCGTCGAGCTGAAAAACCCGGCCGACGAGAACGCAACGGTATGGGATGCCGTCCAGCAGCTGGATAACTACCAGACGTTCATTCCGGCACTATTTACCTATAACGCGGCGCTGATCGCCTCGGACGGCGTTCAGGCCCGCATCGGCGCGCTCGGTGCGGGCAAGGAATGGTTCAAGCCTTGGCGCACGATCAGCGGGCGCGAGGATGCGGCGCCGGGCCTCCCCGAGTTGCAGGTCGTGCTTGCCGGCATGTTCCAGCCGCGCCGGTTTCTAGATCTCGTCCGCCATTTCATCGTGTTCGAGGATCTCGGCGGCGGCGCGCTCGTGAAGAAGATCGCCGGGTACCACCAATTCCACGCGGTCAACGTCGCGGTCGAGGAGACGTTGCGCGCCGCCAATCTCACGCCGGAAGCCGAGGAGGCGGCCGGAACCTATTTCGCGCGCCATAGCCCCGGCGGCGAGCCCGGAGACAAGCGGGTCGGCGTCGTCTGGCACACGCAAGGCTCGGGCAAGAGCCTGACGATGGCCTTTTATGCTGGGCGGCTGATCCTGCATCCGGCGATGGAAAACCCGACGATCGTCGTGATCACCGACCGCAACGACCTCGACGACCAGCTGTTCGCGACATTCGCCCGCTGCCGCGATCTCCTCCGGCAGGCGCCGGTGCAGGCCGAGAGCCGCGCCGATCTTCGTGACAAACTGCAGGTCGGCTCGGGCGGCGTCGTGTTCACGACGATCCAGAAATTCATGCCGGAGGAAAAGGGCGACCGCCACCCGGTGTTGTCGGAGCGGCGCAATATCGTCGTGATCGCCGACGAGGCGCATCGCAGCCAATACGACTTCATCGACGGCTTCGCGCGGCACCTGCGCGACGCGCTGCCGAACGCCTCGTTCATCGGCTTCACCGGCACGCCGATCGAGCAAGACCGACGCCAACACCCGCGCCGTCTTCGGCGACTACATCAGCATCTACGACATCCAGCGCGCGGTCACCGACGGCGCGACGGTGCCGATCTACTACGAAAGCCGGCTCGCCAAGCTCGAATTGAAGCCGTCCGAGCGGCCGAAGATCGACCCGGAATTCGAGGAATTGACCGAGGGCGAGGAGGTCGAGCGCAAAGAGAAACTCAAAACCAAATGGGCGCAGCTCGAAGCGATCGTCGGCTCCGAGAACCGGGTCAAGATCATCGCCCGTGACCTCGTGACACATTTCGAGGAGCGGCTTGCGGCGATGGACGGCAAGGCGATGATCGTCTGCATGAGCCGGCGCATCTGCGTCGACCTCTACCGCGAACTCACCGCGCTGCGCCCGGAATGGCACGACCCGGACGACGACAGGGGCGCGCTCAAGGTCGTGATGACCGGCTCTGCCGCCGATCCTGCCGACTGGCAGCCCCATATCCGCAACAAGTCACGACGCGAGGGGCTGGCGAACCGGTTCCGCGACGCCCGTGACCCGTTCCGCATCGTCATCGTGCGCGACATGTGGCTGACCGGCTTCGACGCGCCGAGCCTGCACACGATGTACGTGGACAAGCCGATGCGCGGGCACGGGCTGATGCAGGCCATCGCTCGCGTCAATCGCGTGTTCAAGGACAAGCCGGGCGGTTTGGTCGTCGATTATCTCGGCCTTGCCGACGAGCTGAAGCAGGCGCTCGCGACCTACACCGAAAGCGGCGGCACCGGCCAGACCGAGATCGACCAGGCCGAGGCGGTCGCAGTCATGATCGAGAAATACGAGGTATGTCGCGGTCTATTCCACGGCTTTGACTTCGGTCCGCTGACGCAGGGGACGACACAGCAGCGGATCTCGATGATCCCGGCCGGGCAGGAATTCATCCTCGCGCAGGAACGGGGCAAGGAAAGGTTGTTGCAGGCCGTAAAGGAGTTGTCGGAGGCCTTTGCGCTGGCCGTGCCGCATGAAGAGACGCTTCGCATCCGCGACGAGGTCGGTTTCTTCCAGGCGGTGCGAGCGCAGCTGATCAAGGGGATTCCGGACGATCGCAAACCTCCCGAACTGCTCGACTACGCGATCCGCCAGATCGTCTCGAAGGCGCTCGTTTCTGACGAGATCGTCGACATCTTTGCCGCCGCTGGACTGAAAAAGCCGGACATCTCGATCCTCTCCGACGAGTTTCTTGCCGAGATCCGCGGCATGCCGCAGCCAAACCTCGCGGTCGAGCTGTTGCGCAAGCTCCTGGTCGGAGAAATCAAGACCCGCTCGCAGCGTAACGTCGTGCAGGCGCGCTCCTTTTCCGAACTACTGGAGCGGTCGATCCGCCGATATCAGAATCGTGCGATCGAGACCGCCCAGGTCATCGAGGAATTGATCGCGCTCGCCAAGGACATGCGCGCCGCGAACGCGCGCGGCGAAGAGCTCGGGCTGTCGGAAGATGAGCTGGCGTTCTATGACGCGCTCGAAACCAACGACAGTGCGGTCAAGATACTGGGCGAGCCGACCTCGAAGACGATCGCCCGCGAGCTGGTCGCGGCCGTGCGCAAGAACGTCACGATCGACTGGACCTTGCGCGAGAACGTCCGCGCGCAAATGCGCGTTCTCGTCAGGCGGATCTTGCGCAAGTACGGCTATCCGCCCGACAAGCAGGAAAAGGCCACGCAAACCGTTATGGAGCAGGCGGCGCTGTTCTCCGAAACCTGGGCGACCGCCGCCTGACCCCGTATCTGCTGGAGCGGTAGACTAGACTGCTTTCCGGCGCAAAAATCGGATCTTCGAGGGAGGTCGGCCGCGCGTGACAAGGGCGGTCCTACCGGGGGCGGGCCGGCGGGTGCAGTTTGGGCGCGTCGGCTGCGACGAGGCCAATCTGGCGCCGGGACGTTCGGGTCGTGCATCGCCGCCATCTTTCTGTCCGGATCGTAGGTTATAAGCTTGTGTATAACGGCGGTGGTTCGACCGCGGGTTCGCAGCGTTCAGTTTTTCGCGGGAGGGGGCAATATCGGATTTCCCGATGCTTCCCGATTTCGGGCGATTTAATTCCCGGTTTGCGGCGAATTATTTCTCGATTTGCGATACCGGAATTTGATCAGCAAATGATTGATAATGACGGAGATTTTGACCTGGGCTGGGACCGAATTCGAGGATTTTCCCGGTATTTTCCCGTCGAATTGGGAAATTTAGAGCGTTCTGCGAAATCGCGCGCTGAGACGGTTGCCAGGGGACCGCGCGTCGCTTCGCCAGAGGCGTGATACTGCGGTCGCGGCCCGCCACCAAGAAATCATCAATTATCGCCTGCCGCGACCGCTCTGAACAACCGCTCGGCCCTCGGTCGGCGAATTTTGCGCGGGGAAGTAGACTAAGACTAGGCGTCGAAGCCGTAGAGCCGGGCGGCGTTGCCGCGGGTGATCTTGAACTTGTCCTCGGCGCTGGCGTCCTTGAAGTCGCGTGCGACGACTTCCTGCGAATGCGGCCAGGTCGAGGCCTGGTGCGGGTAGTCGGAGGACCACATCAACTTGTCGACGCCGATGAAATGGCGGTTCGCCACACCGACGAAATCGTCGATATAGGTTGCCCACATCTGCCGCTGGAAATACTCGCTCGGCTTCAGCTTGTTGGTAAAGCCGGCGGCGATGCGCTGGCGCTCGAAGGCGCGGTCCATGCGCTGCAGATAATAAGGCAACCAGCCGATATTGTTCTCGGCCGATACGATCTGCAATTCCGGAAAACGGTCGAGCACGCCGGAGAAGATCAGCACGCTGAACGACTTCTCGACCTCGTGCGACAGCACCGTCGCGCGCATGTAGCGCTCGCCCCAATTGAACTGGCTCTCGACGCCCATCCCGGTGATCGCGTGCAGGCTGACCGGCATCTTGAGCTCTTGCGCCGCCGCCCAGAACGGATCGTAGATGTCGGAGCTATAGGGCTGGCTCTCGGGCGGCGAGCACCAAATCATCGCACCCTTGAGCCCCATCTTCGCGCAGCGTTCGAGCTCGCGGGCCCCGGCCTTGGGGTCGTAGAGCGAGATCATCGGCAGCCCGGCCATGCGCTTTCGGTCATAGCTGACGAATTCGGCGAGCCAGTCGTTGTAAACGCGGAAGCAGTCGGCCTGCAGCCCGGCATCCTTCAGCCAGAAGATGCGGAAGCCGAGGGTCGTGTAAAGCACGTCGGCCTCGACCCCATCGAGCGCGTTGTCCTTGGCTCGTTCGGCCGGATCCCAGCCACCGGGGCGGGCATCGGCATAGGTCGCGTTGGTCAGGAACTCCTTCAGCTCCTCGGGGCTCTTGCCGGCGCCGAGCCCGATCCCGATCGGGTGCGGCGCATATCCCTCGTAACAGAAATAGGCGCCTTCCTTGCCGGGCGGGTTCACCATCAGCCGCGGCGCCCGCTCGCGGTATTTCTGGTCGACGCGCTCGACCCACAGATTCGGCGGTTCGCTAACATGCGAATCCGCAGAAATGAGCCGGTAATCGGCCACGATGCCCTCCCTTGAGACGCCCCGCCGCTGGTCGCCGCCGCCGCGTCGGACGGACGCATTCGATGCGCAACGATAGTCGGGCATCAGCCGTCGGGTCCAGGCTCGAACCATTCCGGCGGCGAAGTCGCGCACGGCCGTGGGGTGAACTTGCAGATCGGCGGCCGAAACAGTTTCCGGACCGGTCCGTGGCAACGCATGTCGCTCTCGGTCCCGGCCGGACCTGGGCGCCGGGCAATCACTGCCACGGCGCCGTCCCCTCCCATCCGGGAGGCCTCGGCCATCGTCGCGACAGCGTTGCCGCCGCTCCAACTCCGGCGCGGAGAGCCGGCCCGCCGGCCTATCTGGGTTGTGGACCTTGCGGAGCCGGCGGCGATAGACTGACGAGAGAGGCCGCGCCGCGGCGACCGCTTGCGACCAGGAGGAAATAACAATGCCTGACGACTTGTCCCCTCTAGACACCAGCCCAACCGCCGTCGCGCGCCGCGGCGCCCTTTGCGGTGTCAGGGTGGTCGACTTGACCCAGTTCGAGGCCGGGACCTCGTTGACCCAAACCCTGGCTTGGCTCGGCGCCGAGGTGATCAAGGTCGAGGAGCCGACCAAGGGCGAGCAGGGCCGCAGCGCGTCGACCGACCGCAAAGGGGTCGATTCTCACTATTTCATGCTGCTCAACGCCAACAAGCGCAGCGTCACCGCCAATCTCAAGCATGAGAAGGGGCGGGCGATCGTGCGCGGGCTGATCGAAAAGGCCGACGTTTTCGCCGAAAACTTCGCCCCCGGCGTCATCGAGCGGCTGGGCTTCGGTTATGACGTGGTGCGCGAGATCAACCCGCGGATCATTTACGTGCAGGTCAAGGGTTTTGGCGAGGACGGCCGGTACAAGGATTTTCTCGCCTTCGACATGATCGCCCAGGCAACCGGCGGCGCGATGTCGATCACCGGCGAACCGGACGGGCGTCCGATCAAGCCCGGCCTGACGATCGGTGACACCGGCACCGGCCTGCATGGCGCGATCGGCGTCCTCGCCGCACTTTATCAACGGCAGTCGACCGGGGAGGGGCAGCGCATCCAGCTCGCGATGCAGGAGTGCGTGGTCAATTACGGGCGGATCTCGTACGCCGCTCAGGCCTTGTGGGGCAAGGCGGCGCCGCGTATGGGCAATCAGAGCATCATGGGCACCAACTCGCCGAGCGAGACCTATCCGTGCAAGGGCGGCGGGCCGAACGACTGGTGCTACGTCTACACCTCGCGGGCCAACCCACAGCATTGGGAGCGCCTCTTGAAAATCATGGGCCGCGAGGACCTGATCGGCGACCCGCGCTTCGACAGCCCGCAGCAGCGCTTCAAGAACCGCCATCTGGTCGACGCGATGATCGCCGAGTGGACGAGGCATCACGACAAGATGACGGTGATGCAACGGCTGGGCGAGCAGGGCATCCCGGCCGGGGCGGTGATGGATACGATGGAATTGTCGAACGATCCGGATCTCAATCGGCGAGAGATCTTCGTCACCGTCAAGCACCCGGTGCGCGGCGATTTCAAGATGCCGGGCTGGCCGGTCAAGATGAGCGGCTCGAAGGTGCCGATTACCGCCGCACCCCTGCTTGGCGCCGATACCGACGAGGTCTACGGCAAATTGTTGGGTCTCGGCGCGGATGAGCTCGCCGCGCTGCGCGAGGAGAAAGCGATCTGAGGAAGCCGCCCACGCCTCGAAGGATCGAGTGAGGGCGGCGGAATTGAACACCGGCACCGCTTCGGACCTCGGTTCGGGCGCCGCATCGGCGCCGGCGGCGCGATGGGAGCCGGCCGAGAGCTATCCCGACCCGGCGGTCGAGACCCTCGACCCGAGGTTCGACCGGATCAAACCGCCGTTCCACGCCGCGGTCGAGCGGCTGGCGACCGGGTTGCGCTGGGCCGAAGGTCCGGTCTGGTTTGGCGACGGCCGTTATCTGTTGTGCAGCGACATTCCGAACGACCGCATCATGCGGTGGGATGAGGAGACGGGTGCGCTCTCCGTCTTCCGCCGGCCATCCGAGAATGCGAACGGCAATACTCGCGACCGAGTGGGCCGCCTCGTTACCTGCGAGCATCGAGGGCGGCGCGTCGCCCGCACCGAATATGACGGCGCGATCACCGTGGTCCTCGATCGGTTTGACGGCAAGCGGCTCAACTCCCCGAACGACGTCGTCGTCAAATCGGATGACTCGATCTGGTTCACCGATCCGCCGTTTGGCATTCTCGGCAACTACGAAGGGGAAAGGGCGGTCCAAGAACTGCCCGCCAATGTCTATCGTGTCGACGGCAAGAGCGGGGCCGCCGCGGTCATGGCCGACGACCTCGAGGGACCGAACGGGTTGTGCTTCTCTCCCGACGAGACCCGGCTCTACGTCGTCGAATTGCGGGCCGCGCCGCGGCGGATTCGCGTCTTCGATATGCTCGACGGCGGGACTCGGCTCGGCGACAGCCGGGTCTTCGTCGGTGCCGGCGCCGGCACCCCGGACGGGGTTCGCTGCGATGTCGACGGCAATTTGTGGTGCGGCTGGGGGATGAGCAAGGCGCTCAACGGGGTCGTCGTCTTCGCCCCCGACGCGACGATGATCGGCCGTATCGCGCTGCCGGAGCGCTGCGCCAACTTGTGCTTTGGCGGGCGCCGGCGGAACCGCTTGCTGATGGCGGCGAGCCGTTCGATCTACTCGGTCTACGTCAATACCGAGGGTGCGGCGGGCGGCTAGTTTTGCCGCTGGTAAAATCGGCGGTCTGGTTCTAATCTGCGTTCCGCGCAACCTGCGGAGGAACAGATGAGGCGCATTTTCCTGCTTGGCTCGCTGCTTGCCCTTGTCGCATGCGCCCAACCGCCGCCGCCGCCGCCCGCCGCCGCGGCCCCGCCCCCGCCGCCTCCGCCGCCGGCGGAGCACAATTTCACCGTCTTTTTCGATTGGGATAGAGCCAATATCACCTACGAGGGGACGCAGATTGTCGACGCCGCTGCGGCCACCTACAGGGCCGCGTCAGGGTCGGTTCAGGTCACCGGGCACACCGACACCTCGGGCTCGGCGGCCTTCAACCAGAAGCTCTCGGTGCAGCGCGCGCAGAACGTCGCGACCGTGCTGGCCAAGTCGGGCGTGCCGCAGAGCGCAATGAACGTCACCGGGGTCGGCCAAAACGATCTCAAGGTACCCACGCCCGATGGCGTTCGCGAGGCGCAGAACCGGCGGACCGAGATTATCGTCGGCGGCGCCGCACCGATGCCGGCAGCACCGCCGCCAGAAGCAGCGCCGCCGCCGGGTGCGCCGCCGCCAGCCCCCTCGCAGTAGCCAAAGCCGCTGCCGCCGGCGGAGGCTCCCCGGCGCTCGATTTGGCGGACCGTGTGGTGGCCCGGCGGTCGGCGGCGCAATGAACCGCGATGGCAGGCGGGCCTGATCCGCCGGGTCGCCCGCCGCCCTTCGGGTTCAACCAAGAGGCGGCGGATGGGCAACGCGTGGCGCGGCTGATCTTGGCGGCGGCGCTCGGGCTTCTCGGCCTGTGGATCCTTCGCCCGTTCATCGCCGCGCTCGCCTGGGCGGTCGTTATCGCGATCGCCTCTTGGCCGCTGTTCGAGCGCGTCGATCGGGCGTTTGCCGCGGCCGGCCGGGCCGTGCTCGCGCCGCTCACCATGACGCTGCTGATCGGGCTGATTTTCATCCTGCCGTTCGCCTTGGTCGCGCGCGAACTGGTCCGGGAGATGGGGGGCATCATCGCGCACCTCGCGGCGCTGCGGCGCAGCGGGGTTGCGGTGCCCGATTGGCTGCCGCAGTTGCCGGGGCTCGGCCGAGTGTTCGCGCAATGGTGGCAAGAAAATCTGGCGAGCCCGCAAGCGATGCAGGACCTGCTCGGGCGCGCTTACGGCCGGATACCAACCGAGACCGTCCGACAGTTCGGCGGCGAGATCGTCCACCGTCTCGTCCTCTTCGGCTTCACCCTCCTGACCCTGTTTTTTTTGTTCCGAGACGGCGCCGCCCTCGGCCGCCAGCTGATTGACCTCAGCGACCGCGTGCTGGGTCCCGGCGGGAACAGGGTCGGCCGCCACGTGATCGCGACGGTGCACGCGACCCTAAATGGGCTGGTGCTGGTCGGACTGGCCGAGGGGGTAGCGCTCGGCGGGGCCTATTGGCTGGCCGGTCTGCCGCACCCGGTGTCGGTCGGTGCGTTGACCGGCGTGCTGGCGGCGATCCCGTTCGCGGCGCCGGTCGTATTCGGCGCAGCGGCCCTCTACCTGCTTGCCGCAGGAAGCCGGCTGGCGGCCGGCGCCGTCCTCGCGTTCGGCTTTGTCGTCGTCTTTGTCGCCGACCATGCGGTTCGCCCATTTCTGATCGGCGGCGCCGCCCGCCTGCCGTTTCTTTGGGTGCTGCTCGGCGTTCTCGGCGGCCTCGAGAGCTTCGGCTTTCTCGGGCTCTTTCTCGGCCCGATGACGATGGCGGCGTTGATCTCGCTGTGGCGGGAGTGGACGGGCGCCGGCCAGCCGGAGGCCGCGGGGGCGCGGCGGCCGGAGCCGGGATAATCGCGACGACGACGCGTCGCTGCTGGGCACCGCCGGCAAAAATGCTGCTATAATGACGGTGATCGGGCGCCGCTCGGGGTCGCCGGGTCGCTGGCTTCCGCCGCGTACCAAACTCAGCCCCGGACGCTCTGCGGTCGGCGTCGGCTGCGCTACTGACATCGGAGGATGCATGAGATATATTTGCGATGCTCCGGACGGGGGGACCTGGTTCCGAATCGAGACCGAGGCCGAGGCCGCCAGCGAATCCGATCTGATGCACCATGCCGTCGAGAAGTTCTTCCACAAAGAGTGGGAGAAGGCGGCGCAGAGCTACCAGCCGATCTCCAAGGTATCCTTCGAGCAGGAAATTGGGCTCAAAGCCCATATCCAAGGGGCGATGCCGCTCTTTCTGACCTTGCGTGACGGCGACGGCAATCCGCTCGTGACCGCCATGCTGCCGCCGGGCGGGCAGGACGACCGCAGCTTTCGGCCGATCATCGTCGGCATGTCCAACGCCGACCCCTATCTCCAGCACGCCGACGCGATCCGCGCCATCGGTCGGCGTTTCGGCTTGGCGCTCGAGCGCGCGCGCTGCTATCCCTATCGCCGCGACTGACGGCCGGCGGCGCGGCCGAGGGGCATCCGGCGCTTCGGCGGCTACCGGGATTGCGCGGGCGCGATCGCGACAGGCGGAGGAAGGGTGGCCGGCGAGGTCGGCGGCTATGTGGCCGACGTTCCGTATTTGCGCGACTTCAAGCCGATGCTGGCGCCGGCCTGGCTCGATCATGTGGCGCTCTTGGGCGGCATCAAGCCGCCCGCCCGAGAACGCGGTTTCGCCTGGTGTGACCTCGGCTGCGGCCAGGGGATCACCGCTCTCATCCTTGCCGCCACCCATCCGGGCGGGGTCTTCCACGGGATCGACGGGATGCCGGTCCATATCGGCCACGCCCGGGCTTTGGCGGCGGCGGCCGGCGTTACCCGTGCGCATTTCCATGCCGTCGATTTTGCCGCCGCCGCCGATCTGGCGCTTCCCCGGTTCGATTATCTGGTCGCGCACGGCGTTTACACCTGGATCGACGCAGCCGGGCGGCATGCCGTGCGACGCTTCATCGACCGCCGTCTCGCACCCGGCGGGCTCGTCTACATCAGCTATAATGCGATGCCGGGTTGGGCGCGCGACCTGCCGTTCCAGCGGCTGCTGCGCGACCTCGCCGGTGCTGCCGCCGGCGACAGCGCGCGGCGCGTCGCCGCCGCTGTCGACGCGATCCGCTGGCTCGCGCCGCAGGCCGCCGCCCTTGCCGCGAGCTTTATCGTCGGCGAGCTGAGCGAGCGACCGGAAGACTACCCGGCGCCCTATCTCGTCCACGAATTCCTGCATCGCGGGTGGCAGCCGCTCTACGTCACCGAATTGCGCGCCGAGATGGCGACCATCGGGCTGACGCCCGTAGGTTCCGCCACGCTGATCGAGAATCACGACGATCTGGTGCTCGGCGAAGCAGACCGCGAACGCCTCGCGGTCCTTCCGCAGGGTGATTTGCGCGAGCAGGTGCGGGATTATTTCCTCGACCAGCGGTTTCGCTGCGACGTCTTCGCCCGTGGCAATCCACGTCTCGACGGCGCCGAACGCGAGCGGCGGCTTCTCGCCGGTAGGCTCGCCCCGGCGCGGCCGCCTGCCACCATCCGTTTCATGACGACGACGCCGAGGGGCCGGGTCGGCTATGACAGTCCGGCGGCCCGGGCGATCGTGGCGGCATTCGCCTCGGGACCCTGCGTTCCGGCGGATTTGATCGCCGATCCGTCCGACCGGCAGGAGCTGTTCGAGGCCGTCTTGGCGTTGTGCGCGGGGGGCGACGCGATGCCGGTGGAGACGTTCGGTGCGCCGGTCGCCGCCCTCAATCAGACCTTGTGGCAGCGGCTCGACGGACCGGAGGAAGTGCTGTGGCTGGCGCTGCCGTGCGGCACCGCCCTGCCGGCCGAGCGCGAGCTGTTGCGCCGGTTGCGCGACGGCGCGGCGATCGACGACGCCCGCTTTCCCGGCTGGCCCGGCTTCCTCGCCGCGCACGGCCTCTGATCGGGAGCCGCCCCGGTCTCGGCGGTCTTGCTCTTGCCGTGCCATCGGCCGAATATCTGCGGTCGTCTGATCTTGCGGCGACGCCGCACGGGTCGCGGGCGACGAGGGAGGAGCGAGGCGATGCTGTCAGCCGAGGACAATGAACTGGTAACCCGCATCGGACCGGGAACCCCGATGGGCGCGGTGTTGCGCCGCTATTGGATACCGGCGCTGTTGGCCCGGGAAGTGGCGGAGCCCGACGGCGAGCCGGTGCGCGTGCAATTGCTCGGCGAAAAGCTCCTCGGGTTTCGCGACAGTCGCGGCCGGGTCGGCCTCGTCGACGAATTTTGTCCGCATCGCCGCGCCTCGCTGTGGTTCGGGCGCAACGAAGAAGCCGGGCTGCGCTGCATCTATCACGGCTGGAAATTCGATGTCGACGGCAATTGCCTCGACCAGATGAACGAGCCCGAGCCGTTCTGCCACAAGATCCGCCTGACCGCCTATCCGACGGTCGAGATGGGCGGCGTGATCTGGGCCTATATGGGGCCGCGCGACAAGATGCCGGCGCCCCCGGCCTTCGAGTGGACGCAGGTGCCGGAAACCCATCGCCACGTCTCAAAGGTTTGGGAGGAGTGCAACTGGCTGCAGGCGCTGGAAGGCGGCATCGATACCTCGCACGCTCCGATCCTGCACCGCACGATCACGCCGAACTCCAACCGCCCCGGCATTCCGCTAGAGGGGCCTTTCGTCCGCGGCCGGGCACCGATCCTCGACGTCGACATCACCGATTACGGCTATCGCTATGTCGGGATCCGACCGCTCGACGACGACAAGACCTATGTCCGCTCCTACCACTTCGTGATGCCGTTCACCCAGATCCGGCCGCAGCAGCTGGGCCGCGCACTGTGGGGCGGCGACCGCACCAATATCGCCGGCCATGTTTGGGTGCCGATCGACGACACGAACTCCATGGTATGGAACTGGATGTACAGCTTTGGCGAGCAGGGGCTCGACGACCGCGACCGGATGGAGCGCGGCACCGGCAACGGCCCCGATCACGTCGAGCAATCGGGCGAGTTCCGCTCCTTCCGCAACCGGCGCAACAATTGGATGATCGACCGCAAAGTACAGAAATTCGAGACCTTTACCGGCATCGACGGGATCAACACCCAGGACCGGGCGGTGCAGGAAGGAATGGGGCCGATCGTCGACCGCTCCAAGGAGCATTTGGGGCCGGCCGACCGGGCGATCATCGCCGCGCGGCGCCTGCTGCTCGACGCCGTAAAGACGGTGCAGGCGGGCGGCGACCCGCCGGGGACCGACACCAGCTATTATCAGGCGCGCGCGATCGAGAAAATCTTTGCGAAACAGGAGACCTGGCGCCGGACGGTGCTGCCCGAGATGTACGCCGAGGATCTGCCGGTCGCGGCCAAGTGATTTGGCCTTCGGCTGGCCGGTGCCGCATGGCGATGCTTCGATTTTGCGGCGACCGATTTTATGATCTTGACACTCTTTTCCCCCATCCTGGCGGCCGTCGGAGTGGAATGATCGCTGCGGCCGCCGTCGGTTGTCGGAGCATTGGCAGCATTTCGCGCCGCGGCATCGGATCGAGGTGTTGATGACGAGACCCATCCGCAAGGCCGTCTTCCCGGTCGCCGGGCTGGGCACCAGGTTTCTCCCGGCGACCAAGGCGCTGCCAAAGGAAATGCTGCCGATCGTCGACAAGCCGCTCATTCACTACGCGGTCGAAGAGGCCAAGGCGGCCGGCATCGAGCAGTTTTTCTTCGTCACCGGCCGGGCAAAGAGCGCGATCGAGGACCATTTCGACCGCGCCTTCGAGCTCGAAGCGACGTTGCGCGAGCGTGGCGCCACCGGGCTGCAGCGAGAACTCGAAGCCGGGCTGCCAGAGCCCGGGCAAATTGCCTATACCCGGCAGCAGACGCCCCTCGGTCTCGGCCATGCGGTATGGTGTGCGCGCTCGCTGGTCGGCGACGAGCCGTTTGCCGTGTTGCTGGCCGACGATCTGATGGTTGGCAATACCCCTTGCCTCGCCCAGATGGTCGCGGCCTATCACGAGATCGGCGGCAATCTCGTGGCGGTGATCGAGGTACCGCGGGCGCACACGAGCCGTTACGGCGTGCTCGATGTCGTCGCCGACGACGGCAGGCTCGTCAAAGCGCGGGCCGTGGTCGAAAAACCCGATCCGGCGGTTGCCCCCTCGACGCTGACCATCGTCGGCCGTTACATCATTCAACCGGAGGTCTTTCGCCACCTCGACCGGCGCGAGCGCGGCCGCGGCGGCGAGATCCAGCTGACCGATGCCTTGGAACGGCTGATCGATCAGGGCCAAGCCCTGCACGGGCTGCGTTTTGACGGCCGGCGGTTCGATTGCGGGGACAAGCTCGGCTTTCTCGAGGCGACGATTGCGTTGGGCCTCAGGCACCCGCAACTGGGGCCGGACCTGCACCGGATATTGGCTTCCTATTTGTGACGCGCGCGGCTCGCCGAGGTTACGCCGGATCGGCGCGGCGAGGCCACCCCCAACGATCGGAGCCACCGATGCCGCACCGCTTCGACCCGACAATACTGCGCGAATACGACATCCGCGGCATCGTCGGGCGAACCCTGTCGGCCGCCGATGCGCGCGCCATCGGACGGGCCTACGCCGTCCTGCTCGACGAGGCCGGCGGCAGCCGAGCCGCGGTCGGTTACGACGGAAGATTGACCTCACCGGAGCTGGAGGCGGCCCTCGTCGACGGTCTTGCAAGCGAGGGTGCGGCCGTGCTGCGGATCGGCCGGGGGCCGACGCCGATGCTTTATTTTGCGGCGGCAACGCTTGCGGTCGATGGCGGGATCATGGTCACCGGTTCGCACAACCCGCCGGACTACAACGGTTTCAAATTGGTGCTGCAAGGCAAGCCGTTCTATGGCGCCGCCATCCGCCGCCTGGGCGAGACGGCGGCAGGCCTCGGAACTTCCGGCCGGGCGCGCGGCCGGATTGAGAGCCAAGCGGTGCGCGAGGCTTATGTCGCGCGGCTGGCAGCCGATTATCATGGCGTCCGTCCGTTGACGGTAGCCTGGGACATCGGCAACGGCGCGACCGGCGAAGTGGTGCAGCAGCTCGCCGCCCGGCTGCCCGGCCGGCACATTCTGCTGAACGAGAAAATCGACGGTTCCTTTCCGGCCCACCATCCCGATCCGACACTCCCCGAGAACCTCGTCGAGCTGCAGGAAACGGTGGCCCGCCGGCACTGCGATCTCGGCATCGCCTTCGATGGCGACGGCGATCGGATCGGCGTCGTCGACGCCAGCGGGCACATCCTTTGGGGTGATCAGCTGATGGTCGTGCTGGCGCGCGATGTGCTGGCCCGGCATCCGGGGGCGACGATCATTGCCGATGTCAAGGCGAGCCAGGTCTTTTTCGACGAGATCGCGCGCCTGGGCGGCCGCCCGGAGATGGCGGCCAGCGGCCATTCTCTGATCAAGGCCAAGCTCGCCGAGAGCGGCGCCCCGCTCGCCGGCGAGATGAGCGGGCATATCTTTTTTGCCGACGGCTATTATGGGTTTGACGACGCCGTCTATGTCGCCGTCCGGCTCCTGGACATCCTGGCCAGGACCGAGGAGAGCCTAGCCGAGATGCGGGCTCGGCTGCCGGCCGTCGTCAACACGCCGGAGCTGCGCTTTCCCTGTCCTGAAACGCGTAAATTCGAAGTCGTGCGCGAGGTGCGCGAACGACTGTTGCGCGCCGGCGCCGAGATCACCGATATCGACGGAGTACGGGTGAGGAGCGGCGACGGATGGTGGCTGCTGCGGGCGTCAAATACGCAGGCGGTGCTTGTCGCCCGCGCCGAATCCGCCACCGAGGCCGACCTTGCTCGGCTGAAGCAGGAACTCGCGGCTCAGCTCGCGGCGAGCGGTATTGCGCTGCCGCAAGACTGAGCTACCGGTTGGCGGGATTTTCGATCGGATGGCACCGGCAGGAGCTCCCTCCCCCCGGAGCGGCCCGCAGGGCCGGCCGTCCGGGGGCTTCCCTCTGCCCCCAATGGGGCTACGGTATTCACTGATCGTCAAGCTTCGACGGCCTCTCAGCTCGCTGTGCGTTGGGCGCTTTGCATCGTCATTCCGGGGGCCGAGCGGAGCGAGGCCGCCCGGAATCCATGATCGCAGGCCTCTGGAAAATGGGTTCCGGGCTCGCGGGCTGCGCCCGCGCCCCGGAATGACCCCCCTTTAGCGGACCTTTAGCGGCATTTCCTGCAAGGCCGCCTCCGGAAGCGGAGAGGGCAAACTCTTCGTGACTGTTCATGAAATTGTCTGAACGCCGTAGCCCCAATGGGGGGAGAGGGTTGAGAAGGGTTGGCGCCGCGAACCCCCGGACGGCCGGCCGCCAGGGCGGGCGGCCAGGGACAGGTGAGGGGGGTGCAACCCGATCCGAGATTGCTCTAGCCCGACTTCGCCGATTGGCCGTCTCGCCGACCTTTCGCAAGCGTGAACTCGTTGTTCTCCGTGACCATCCCGGCGCAGGCCGGGATCCATGCCAGCGATGGGCACCGGGTGACGCTCTTTGCCTGCCGCTGGTGGCCAGGACGCGCCAGCGGCTTGGGAGGGGCGCGTGTGGCCGCGCTTTGTTCCCGACCCCGGGGTGCTCTTTCAGTCATCGCCGATCCGGATGCGTTGCGGCGCCGCACCCAACCGGTGCAACGCGCTCCCGCGCCCGGAAAGGCTCGGATTGGTCATGAAATAAACATGCGCGCTCTGCGGCTCGCCGGCCGCAGTCTCGCGCGCGAACGTGCCGTCCGATTGCAGCATCCAGCTCTGCGCGTCGTCGCGCAAATTCTCGATCATGATCTGATCGAGTATCTGTTGATGCACGGTCGGGTTCTCGATCGGCACCAGGGTTTCGACCCGGCTGTCGAGATTTCGCGGCATCCAATCGGCCGACGAGATGAACACCGCCGCCGCGGCCGCGGGCAGCCCGTGGCCGGCGCCAAAAGCGACGATACGGGCGTGTTCGAGAAAGCGCCCGACGATGCTCTTGACCTTGATGTTCTCGGAGAGGCCGGGGACGCCGGGACGCAGGCAGCAGATGCCGCGAATGACCAGCGCGATCGATACGCCGGCCTGCGAGGCGCGGTAGAGTGCATCGATCAACTCGCGATCGACGAGCGCATTGAGCTTAACCCAGATCGCCGCCGGGCGGCCGGCATTGGCATGGGCGATCTCGGCCTCGACCAGCTCCAAGAGTTTGGTGCGGATCCCGCTTGGCGAGATCGCCAGCTTTTCCAGCATCGCTGGATGCGCATAGCCGGTGATGAAATTGAACAGTCGGGCGGCGTCGCGGCATAGCGCCGGATCGCAGGTGAAAAACGACAGGTCGGTGTAGATCTTGGCGGTGATCGGATGGTAGTTGCCGGTGCCGAAATGCACGTAGGAGCGCAAGAGGTCGGCTTCGCGGCGCACCACCAGCGACACCTTGGCGTGAGTCTTCAGATCGACAAAGCCGTAAACGACCTGGGCGCCGGCCTGCTCCAGCCGCCGCGCCCAATGAATGTTGCGCTCTTCATCGAAGCGGGCCTTCAGCTCGATGAGCGCCGTCACCGATTTGCCGGCTTCCGCGGCGTCGACGAGGGCCGCGACGATCGGCGAATCCTCGGAAGTGCGATAGAGGGTTTGCTTGATCGCGACGACATTCGGGTCCTGCGCCGCCTGGCGAACGAACTGGACGACGACATCGAACGACTCATACGGATGGTGGACGACGATATCCTTGGCCCGGATCGCGGCAAAGCAATCGCCGCCATAATCGCGGATACGTTCCGGGAAGCGCGCCGTAAAGGGTCGAAACAATAGGTCCGGCCGCTCGGCGGTGATCAGCTGACGGATGTCCGATAGCCCGACCATGCCGTGGAACACCGCGACATCCCGCTGCCTGGTGCCGGTCTCGCCGGTGACGAAGCTGCGCAGCCGTTTCGGCGTGCCGGCCGAGACCATCAACCGGATGATCCGGCCGCGTCGCCGGCGCTTCAGCGCCGACTTCGAACATCAGCACGAGATCGTGCGCCTCCTCCTCGATCTCGATATCGCTGTCGCGCAGCACGCGAAACGTCCCGTTACCCTCCGCCTTCATGCCGGGAAACAACTCGGCGAGCCCGACGGCGACGATCGCCGCCTCGATCGAGGTAAAGCGGATCGCCTCGCCCGGCAGCCGAATGAACCGTTCGATCTGCTCGGGGATCATGACGAGCCCGTTGATCGTCGAACCGTCGTCGCGCGACAGCTCGACAACGATGACGAGCGACCGGTTCGGGACGAACGGGAACGGGTGCGCCGGATCGATCGCGATCGGCGTCAAAACCGGCAGCAGGCGGTCGACGAAGCGTTGCTGCAGCCAGATGCGGTCGGGCTCCGTCAATGCCTCATGGCCGAGGATGGTGATCTCTTCGGCCGCCATTTGCCGCTGCAACTCCGACCAGCAGCGCTGCTGGCGGTGTACGAGCCGATCGCTAACGGCGGCGATCGCCGCGAGCTGCTGCCCGGCGCTCAGACCGTCGTCGCTCGTCACCGGAACATTTTGCGCTGCCAATTCCTCGAGGCCGGCGACCCGCACCATGTAGAATTCGTCGAGGTTGCTGTCGGAGATCGACAGGAAGCGAAGCCGTTCGAGCAGCGGATGCGACGGATTGGCCGCCTCGTCGAGGACGCGTTCATTGAACGCGAGCCAGGACAGTTCACGGTTGATGTATCGGTCCTGCGGCGCAGGCGTGCTGCGCGCGGACAGCGCGCGATCGGCGACCGGGCGATCGATCGCCAATTCCGCCAATCGCTGATGCCCGTTGGTTTCGGAGGGCTTGGTGCGCCGGTGTGCCGTCAATCGTTCCTCATCGTCGGGATCGACCCCAAAGAATCAAGGCAGAGCGCGATATGCGCCGGCCTTAGTAGGCAGAAATCATCTCGTCGCAGACGCGGGCAACACCGGGGACGCTTTCGGCGAGGGCCAGGAGCGCCTTGCGTTCCTCGGGCGAGCCGACGAGACCCCATAAATGCACGACATGGTCGCCGACGGTGACGTTGCGGCTACCGAAATCGGTCCAGGATTGCTGCTTGAGGCGGGAGAACAGCTCGAGCCGGATCCGCCGGTCGGAATCCGCCGGCTCTTCGATATGACCGACAACCGATGCCAGCGCCTGAACGAGGTTCGAGCGGCTGACGATGCCGACGAGCTTGCCGTCCCGGACCACCGGGACCCGCTTGATGCGCTTGCGTTCGAGGAGTGCTGCGATCTCGGAGAGCGGCGTATCCTCGGCAACGCTGACCACCTCGGGGGTCATGATCTCGCCGACCTTCTCGCCGTGCTCCTTGGCGAACTCCGCGGCCAAGGTGGCGGCGCCGGTCACCGCCTCCAGCCACAACGCCCGGTGTTTTTCGGTGCCGATTTCGACTCGGTGGATCAGGTCGGCCTCGCTCAATATTCCGACGAGATTGTTTTCGCCGTCGATCACCGGCAAGGCGCTGACGTCGTGCTCGGCCAACAGCTTGACGGCTTCGGCCCGATCCGTCTCGGGACGCACGGTGATGACGTCGCGCACCATGACATCGCTCGCCTGCATCAAGTCCTCCCGCTCAGAAGAGATGCAGGAACAGAATGTAGAGGAAGCCCGAGAGCATCATTGCCGCCGGCAGGCGGTTATCCCGACGGGTTCGACCTCAAGCTGAGTTTCGACAACTCGATCGAAGAGATGGCCGAGGCCGCGGTGCTGATCAAGGCGGCTTATGATGGCGTCGGTATCCGTACCACGCTCGATCCGCTCCCCGCCGCCGTCTATTCCGAGCGCAAGAATCGGCGCGAGCTGATGTGCCAGGTAGACAATTTCCAGTGGCCGTGGGTCGCGGATACGGGCTACACCGGCTGGGTCTATCTCGGGCCGCCGGCGACCACGAACAACAACACGGTCTATTTCGACAACCCCGAGTTCAACCAGCTCGTAACGACGATGATGCAGATCGTTCCGGGTCCCGACCGGCTGAAGATGGATCTGCGCGTGCAGCAGCTGGCGGCCGAGCAGGTGCCTTGGATCTTCCTGATCAATCCCGGCTGGCGTGAAGCCATTGGCAGAAAATGGACAAATTTTCATTGGTATCCTGACAACAACGTCCATTTTGAGTGGTTGTATAAAACCTGAAGCGCTTCGTCATGAAGCGGTTCGCATTGTTTCTTAGAAGGCGCGTATTATTTGTTATACCGCAACTATTTGCCGTTTCAATTATTGTCTTTTTCCTGATACGTCTGCTGCCGGGGGACCCGAGTTACATGCTCGCCGGCCCCTATGCCACGCCGCACCGGGTCGCGGAGGTACGTCGGAGCCTGGGTCTCGATCAACCGATCCTCGCGCAGTACGTCCGTTATCTCCGCCGCATCGGGGTCGGCGATTTCGGTACATCCTGGCGCACCTCGCAGCCGGTGCTCGCGGATATCGGGCAGCGGCTGCCGGCGACCCTCGAACTCGTCGTCGGAGCCGTGCTGATGTCGGTCGTCATCGGGGTTCCGGTTGGCGTCGCGGTCGCAGCAAAACGCGGCGGCGCGCTCGAGCGCGGGCTCTTTTTTTACGGAATGCTGGCCGGCTCGCTGCCCGATTTCTGGGTCGGCCTCTTGCTTATCCTGGTCTTTTTCTTCTTCCTCGGCTGGGCGCCGGCGCCCGTCGGCCAACTCGGCTTTGATTTCTCGACCCCCGAGCCGATCACCGGAGCCTACCTCGTCGATGCGCTCCTGACCGGCGACTGGCCGGTTTTCGGCTCCGCCCTCGGGCACCTCGTGCTGCCCTTGGCGACCCTCGTGCTGGTCTACATGCCGCTGGTTCTGAAAACCGCCCGTTCCTCGATGGAGGAGATGCTCGATTCCGGCTTCGTCTTGCAGGCGCGGGCAAACGGCCTGTCGCGCCGCATGCAGCTTCGCTACGCCCTGCGCAATGCATTGCCGCCGATCGTCACCGTTGTCGGCATCGAGTTCTGGTTTCTGCTCGGCGGCGCCGTGCTGGTGGAGACGATCTTCGCCTGGGGTGGTCTCGGGCAATATGCGGTCGAGTTGGTCGTCAACTCGGATTACGCGCCGTTGGAGGCGATTGTGCTGATCACGGCCGTATTCACCACTCTCGTGTTCCTCGCCGTCGACATCCTCTATTACCTGATCGACCCGCGGATCAGCCTGTGACGATCGAGGGCTTTTGGCAGAGCGACCTTTGGCGTTTCGCCAGGCGCCGGCCGGCCATGCTGTTCGGATTGGCGGTGATCATCGTCAATCTCTTCCTTGCCTTTCTCGGGCCGTCGATCGCGCCCTACCCGGTCGAAGCGCCGTCCGGCGCCAGCCTCTTGTCACCGAGCGGCGCGCACTGGTTCGGCACGGACGTCTCGGGCCTCGACATCTTTTCGCGAATTCTGGCAGCACCCAGGGTCGATCTCACGATCGCCCTGATCTCGACCTTCATCGCCTTTATTGGCGGTGTGGCGCTCGGCGTGGTGTCCGGCTTTTTCGCGGAGGGCGAGCGAGCCGGGCGAATGGCGAGCGCGCTGATCATGCGCACGGCCGACGTCGTACAGGCCTTCCCAATGTTCGTCTTCGCCCTCGCCCTGGTCGGCCTCAGCGGCCCTTCGACCCGGAACGTCATTACCGCGCTCGCCTTTCTCAACATTCCCTTTTTTCTCAGGCTGACGCGCAGCGCCGTGCTGCAGGTGCGCTCGCGCGCCTTTGTCGAGGCCGCGTTCTGCGCCGGCAATACGCCGATGCGCACGGCCTTTGTTCACGTGATGCCGAATGCGCTTGCCCCCCCTCGTACATTTTTCGACGACCATCGGTTTTTCGATCCTGCTCACCGCCGGATTGAGCTTCGTCGGCGCCGGCGTGCCGCCGCCGACCGCCGAGCTCGGCCTGATGATCCGGGTCGGCGCCCAGAACATGATGACCGGGCAGTGGTGGACCGCGCTGTTTCCGGGTCTCTTTTTGGCGCTCACGGTGCTCGCATTCTCACTGTTCGGGGACAATTTGCGCGTCTTCCTCGACCCGATGAACCGGAGATAATCGTGGCCGCTCTGCTCGAGGTCGAGGGGCTGACCGTCATCCATCGGGGCGATCGGGGGTCGCGGCAGATACTCGATGGCGTCGGTTTTCGTCTCGGCGACGGCGAGACGCTCGGCCTCGTCGGCGAGTCCGGCAGCGGCAAATCGGTCCTCCTCAGCGCGGTCACGGGCCTGTTGCGCCCGCCCTGGCGGATCAGCGAGGGTCACGTGCGGTTCCGCGGCCGCGAGTTGGTGGGCCTCTCCGAGGCAGAGTTCAGAAGGGTCCGCGGGCGCGATCTCGGATTGGCGCTCGCCAACCCGCGTCAGCACCTGAACCCGATCCTGCCGATCGGTCGCCAACTCGCCAACGTCGTCTCGGCGCATCGCCGCTGTCGCCGGGCCGAGGCGGTGGCGCTCGCCGTCGGGTTGCTGCGATCGGTCGGCATCCCGGATCCGGCGAGGCGGCTCACGGCGTACCCGCACGAGCTCTCGGGCGGTATGTGTCAGCGGCTGATCCTGGCGCTCGCAATCGCGCATTCGCCTTCCTTGATGCTGGTCGACGAACCGACCAACGGGCTCGACGTCACGATCTCGGCGCAGATCCTCGATCTCCTCCGCAATGCCGTGCGCACGCTGCATTCCGGCCTGCTGGTGGTCAGCCGCGATCTCGCGGTGGTCGCGCATTACTGCGAGCGCGTGCTGGTGCTGCAAAACGGCCGGGTCGTCGAGGAGTCGCCGGTCCGCGACTTCTTCGCCGCGCCGCGGCAGCCCTACAGCCGGCAATTGCTGAAGGCCGCCGCGGCATCGCGGGATGCGGATCGGAACCGGAGCGCGGCCGAACCGGTCCCGGCCATGCTCGGCCGGACAGCAGTAATTTCGGACGCGTCGCCCGACGGCGCCGCGGTTCTGAGGATCGATGGGTTGGTCAAGCGCTTTCCGATCAGGGGCGGCAAGCTGCTCACCGCCGTGAACGGCGTCTCCTTCGCCATCCGTCCGGGCGAGGCCCTGGGGCTCGTCGGCGAGAGCGGATCGGGAAAGACCACCGTGGGACGGTGCGTGCTGCGCCTGATCGAGCCAAACGCGGGCACGATCCGCTTTCGCGGTCGCGATGTCACGCATCTGGCAGCGGGCGAATTCCGCAAGCTCCGCTCGCGCCTGCAGATGGTGTTTCAGGACCCTTTCGACAGCACCGATCCGCGCTAGCGGATCGGCGACGCCATCATCGAGCCGCTGCGGCTGACCGGACGGTCGGACCTGCGGCAGCGCCGGGCGCGGCTCGAGGAAATGCTCGACATGGTGGGTCTCGATCGCCGGTGCATGAACCATTATCCGCACGAGCTGAGCGCGGGGCAAATGCAGAGGGTCGGCATTGCCCGCGCGCTCGCGACCGAGCCGGACCTGGTCGTCTTCGACGAGCCGACCTCCGCCCTCGACGTGTCGGTGCGGGCGGAGATCCTAAACCTATTGCGCGATCTCCAACGTCGGCTCGACGTCGCCTATCTCTTCATCTCGCATGACCTGACCGCCGTGCGCCGGCTGTGCCACCGGACCGCCGTCCTCTATCTCGGCAAGATCGTCGAGATCGGCGAGACCGAATCCTTGTTCGACGCGCCGCTGCATCCTTATTCCCGGGCGCTGCTTTCATCGGTCCTGTATCCGGACCCGAACCAGGTTGGGACGCCATTGGCGCTCAGCGGCGAGATCCCGAGCCCGATCGACCAGCCGCCGGGGTGTTCCCTCCATCCGCGCTGCCCGCTGGCCAGCGAGGCTTGCGCCCAGATCGTTCCGCCGCTCGAGGAGAAGCGCCCGGGCCGGCGGCTGGCCTGCATCAATATCGAGGCGGAGTTGGCACCGCCCTCCCGCCGCCTGGCAGAGCGCGAATTGGACCAACCTGACGGGTGGCGAGATGACCGATGACGAGCTGATCTGGCTGGGTGCCGTCGATCTCGGCCGGCGCATCCGCGCCACGAAATCACCGCGACGCGTCTTGCCGGCGCCTTTCTCGACCGGATCACGGCCCTGAACCCGCGCCTCGAAGCCTTCGTTACGGTCACCGCCGATCGCGCGCTGCGGGCGGCGGCGGCGGCGGATAGCGAGATCGCTTCGGGATCGTGGCGGGGTCTGCTGCACGGCGTGCCGTATTGCCTCAAGGACATCGTAGAGACGGCCGGAATCCGGACGACCGCCGGTTCGCATATCCTGGCGGATTGGGTGCCGGCGGCGGACGCGACGGTGCAGACGCGGCTTGCTGCCGCCGGGGCGGTACTGCTCGGCAAGGTCAACACCCATGAATTCGCGTTCGGCGCCACCACCCAGAACATCCACGCGAATACCCGCAACCCGCACGATTTGGGCCGCATCCCCGGCGGTTCGTCGGGCGGTTCGGCGGCGGCGGTCGCGGCGGCGTTGGCCGCCTTTTCGATCGGCAGCGACACTGCCGGGTCGATCCGCCTCCCCGCCGCCTTTTGCGGGGTTGCGGGCCTCAAGCCGAGCTGGGGGCTGGTGAGCGCCGCCGGCGTCATCGCGCAATCCTTCAGCGCCGATCATATCGGGCCGTTGGCTCGCTCGGTCGGGGATCTGGCTCCGATCATGGCGGCAATCGCCGGGCCGGATACGGCCGACCCGGTGTGCCTCGCGGCGCCGCCGCCCGATTTCCGGGCGGTCGGCGGCGCTGCCCTCGACGGGGTGCGGGTGGGCATTCCGACGGAACTGATGACGATCCCTTTGGACCCTGCGGTGGAAGCCGGTTTCGTCCGGGCGCGGCGCGCCTTCGAGGGGCTGGGCGCACGGGTGAGCGCGGTGAGCGTGCCGCTGCTCGCCAACGCCACCGAGATCAACAACGCGATCGTTCCACCGGAAACCGCGGCCCAGCACGCGCGCTGGCAGCAAGGATGGTTCCGCGACCGTACGATCCGATATGGGGAGGATGTCGCCGGCTTGCTGGCGATCGGCGCCGCTGTGCCCGGGTCGGCGACGATCTTGGCGCAGCGCGACCGGGTCGAGCTCGGCCGTCAGCTCGACCGGTGCTTTGCCGACGCGGACATCCTGATCACTCCGACGCAGCCGACGACGGCGACGCCAAGGGAGGGAACGGCGGCGGATCTCAATGCGATGATCCATTTTCTCTGCGGCTTCAGCCTGACCGGGGTCCCGGCCTTGGCGCTGCCCTGCGGCGCCGATGACAACGGCCTGCCGGTGAGCGTGCAGATCGTTGGCCCCCGCCTGCACGATCCGCGCGTTCTGGCCGTCGGCCGAGCGCTCGAAGCGGCCCTCGGGCCCGGCCGCCGACCCGCCCTGTGACCGAGATTTGGCTGCGGCAGCGCCGATCGAGGAATTGGCCGCGGGAAGGGCGCCCTTTGACCGTCGCCGATGCGCTACCGGAATGACGTGGCGCGAGCTGCGCGCGGTGCGGCGGCGAGCCGGAGGTCATCGAAGAACCCGGATGTCGCCGCCAAATCCCGACCGCTGCGCCGCGCTATGCGGGCTGAAATCCGGGGAGGCGAAGCGCCCTTTGGTCGAAGGTGAGCGTGGCAGAACAGCCCGCTTTGGCACCGAGGGCACCGATCAGGGCGTCGGCAAAGGACCCGCGACCCTCTTTCAGCGCAATCATCGCAGCAAAGACCTCCTGCTCGTTGTCGACGACGAGCACATCCGTTTGCAGCACCCGCTCCATTGCCGCGGCGATGTCGCGATCGGGCAGACCGTACGCGCGGTCGAGAACCCAGGCCATTTCCGCTAATGCGACGACGCTGAGAAAGCCGGGGTTCAGCGGGCTCAGCCGGCGCTCGATGATTTCCGTCGCCCGCCGCGATTGGCCGGGATCGTCTTGCGCCAGATAGCGGATGAGGACATTGGTGTCGAGCCCGATCATGGCCGCTTGGGGCGCGTCGCGCCGGCAGCGGCGCCTTCGGCCGCCGCGTCGGTCATGTCCTCAACCGTTACCGGTCGCCGGCGCCGCTTGACGATGCCGCGCAGCTCCGAAACCGGGCGCTTCGGCAGCAGAACCACGGTGCCGTCTGGATGGACGAAAAACTTGATCCGATCGCCGGGCTTCACCCCGAGGCGCTCGCGGATCGCCTTGGGGATCGTAGCCTGGCCCTTCGCGGTGATCGCCGCTTCCATCGTCTCCGCCATTACATTTTCACGAAAGCAATACTGAAGGCCGAGGCGCAGATCAATGCCTCCCGTTTAGCCGTTTAGCCCGCCGAAGGTTGGATCGCGCAGAAAAAAGCAACACGTCGATGGAGGGGGTAGGGCGGAAATGGGTTCCCGGTCACCAGGATCTCGGCATGCGCCGGATCGCGCTCGATTTTCAAGGCGATGTGAATTCACGGCGCTTATGGCTGTTCGCCGGAGTTTCCGGTCGAGCGGCTGTATCGCGACGCCCCGTTCCTCCCGATCGGCGAAGGCACCAACGAATTACAGCGGCTCATCATCGCCCGGCAATTGATCGAGCGGAATCCGGCGTGATGCGAGCCGTTTGAGAGCCCATCGTCCCCATCGGTCAAGACGATTGGTAAGTTGAGGCGCGGCGCGAGTTGGGCTAGCCGAGCAACGGGAGCAGCAGCCTCTCCTGCAACACCGTTGACGAAACTACCTCCTCCAACGGGATCGAAATGCCGGAGAGGCGGTCGGCGATCTCTTCCGGCGTGGTGTTCGGCGCCAACGGGAATCGCAACTCATGGAGCGTGACCTCGTCCCCGTCGCTATTTTGCGAAGGGCCGGGCGGGAGAGGCCGAGCGCCTTCGGCAATGCATCGAGGAGCCATGTTGCGGTGAACAGCGGCAGATCGACGCGATCAACGCGGCAATCGAACAGATCGATCAGGAGGTCGACGCCGAGGTCGAGCCCTTTCGCGGCGCCATCCAACTCTTGACCACCATTCCCGGCGTCAGCGTCCTCAGCGCCGAAATCATCCTGGCCGAGATCGGCCGCGATATGAGCCGCTTCCCGACCGCCGGGCACCTGATCTCCTGGGCCGGCCTGTGCCCGAAAAACGACGAGAGCCCCACGGGTCAAGCCCGTGGGCTGAAGGCCCACGGCAAGCGCCGATCTACCCGGATGCGCAAGGGAGCCCCGTGGCTCAAGACCACGCTCGTGCAATGCGCTCAGGCCGCCGCCCGCAAGAAAGACAGCTATCTCCAGGCGCAGTTCCACCGCCTGCGCGCCCGCCGCGGCGCCAAAAAGGCGTTCGGCGCGCTCGCCGCCTCCATCCTCACCAGTGTCTACCACATGCTGATCAGCGGCGAACTCTATCGCGATCTCGGCCCTCACCACTTCGACAGGGCCAAAGCCGCAAACACCCACCGCCTCGTCACGCGCTTGCAAAATCTCGGCTACGCCGTCCAGATCACCCCTCTGGCCGCATGACCCGTCTTCTGTTTCTTTTTAGTTCGCCACCGGTCTTCGGCCAACCCACCCTGAATGAAACTTTTGGCGTTGCGGCGCCTCGGATATTTTAGCGCAGCCGTCGGCAAAGAGGTCGGTTTTTCTATGGTGCGGAAGAGCCCGTTTTTTAGTTGGACCCGGGGCGCCTCGATCACCCCCACTGGAGCCAAGGGGCAGCGATGCCCCCGGAGCACGCTTGTTAGACTTCGATTTGGTGAGGTCCCCACGCCGGCGCTGAGGGTGGAGGGGAAGCGATGGAAGTAATGCACGAGCGTGTTGCCGGTCTTGACGTTCACAAGGCGATGATCGTGGCGTGTGTGCGCATCGTGGCCGGTGGCAAGATCGGCCGGGAGTGCCGGACATTCGATACGTCGACGACGGGCCTTCGGGCTTTGTTGGCTTGGTTGGTGGCGTCGGGATGCACCCACGTGGCGATGGAGGCGACGGGGGTCTACCGGAAGCCGGTGTGGAACATCCTGAGCGACGGCGAATTCGAGCTGATCGTGGCCAATGCCGCGCACATCAAGAACGTTCCGGGCCGCAAGACGGACGTCAACGACGCGACCTGGATCGCCGATCTGATGGCCTGTGGTCTGATTCGGGCGAGCTTTGTTCCGCAACAGGAAATTCAGGAGTTGCGCTCGTTCTTGCGGGCACGCAAGCAGCTCATCCGCCAGCAAAGCAGCCATATCCTGCGGAGGCAAAAGACGCTCGAAGAGGCCAACATCAAGTTGGATTCGGTGATCACCGATATCATGGGGCTGTCGGGCCGCAGGATGATCGAGGCGATCATCGCCGGCGAGACTGATCCAACACGGCTCGCGGCATTGGCGCATCGACGGATCAAAGCGCCACGGGATCTGTTGGTCGAAGCGCTCCGTGGCCGGGTGACGGACTACCATCGCTTCATGCTTCAGCTGTATCTGGAGCAATACGATGCCTTGGCGGCAGCGGTCGCAAAGATCGATCAGGCGGTCGACGCGGCTATTGCTCGAATGGACGAGGAGGTCGAGGCCGGCCGGGCCACCTTTCTATCTCTGATCATTCTTCTGTGCTCGATCCCCGGCGTCAGCATCTTGTCCGCGACCACGGTCCTCGCGGAAATCGGCACTGACCCCGGCCTTCGCCGGGGCAGGCTATGAGCCGCTTCCCGACGGCCGGACACCTTCTTGCCTGGGCCGGTATGTGTCCAGCTCAGAATGAGAGCCCCACGGGTCAAGCCCGTGGGCTGAAGGCCCACGGCAAGCGCAAGTCCTCGCGCCTGCGAAAGGGCGCCCCGTGGCTCAAGACCATGCTGGTCCAATGCGCCTGGGCGGCCAGCCGCAACAAGGACAGCTACTACAAGGCCCAGTTCAACCGGTTGCGCAGCAGGCGCGGCCCGAAGAAAGCCATTTGCGCCGTCGCCGCCTCGATGCTAACCGCGATCTACCACATGCTGAAGGACGGCACCTTCCACCAGGACCTAGGGGCCGACCACTTCGACCGCCGGTCGACCGAGGTCAAAGCCAAACGTCTTGTCGCGCAGCTCACAAAGCTTGGCTACCAAGTCGCGCTTCAGCCCCTCCCACAGGCGGCATGATGTCCTTAGCTTACCCTCGACCTCGGAGTCTTGCCTGACCGCCGGATTCATGGGCCGCCAGACGGCGGCCCGGGTCGAGGCGGCCGCCTCGACCCGGTGGTTTCTTTTAGGAGCGGAGCGGTCCCGGCGCAGGCCGGGAAGCAATCCCGACCCTCTCGACTACGCGCCGACGAGATCGCCACGGCGCCGAGCCTGCCCCGGCCCCCGGGTCCGGCCTTCGGCCGGCCCGAGGACAGGCTCCGGCCGGGGGCGCCTCGCGATGGCAGCGGGTGAGTTTAATCCCTGGCGGGTCGGCATTGCTGGTGGGAGGCTGGCAAGGGTTCATCGCGGGGCGTCACTTGTTGCACATGCTGAACCGGATGACGCACTCGCCCGACTTCGCCTTCTCGCAATTGGCGATGGCCGCGAGCCGCGCCGCATCCTGCGTCGTCCGCCAGGCGGCCCCGATGTGCTTGCGGTCCGCGGTCGTTGCCAGGGCAGAACATTGTTTCGCCGCGCTCTCCACGACCACCTTGCAGCCGCCGGTGCCGCACTGGCTCAGCGCCACCTCCCGGGCCTTGGCCGCGGTCGACTGGTCCCAGCTCCAGCCGCTCTTTCCGGTCTCCTTGTCCCAGGCAATGGCACCATAACCGGCGGCAGCCGGCACGGTCGCCGCGAAGAAAAGCAAGGCGGCAACGGCCAACGGCGTTCCACGCATCGAACAATTCTCCGTGATTTCCCAGGGGTAGCGGAGACGACGCTATATCATGCTCGCGGCCAAGGAGCGAGGGGACATGCAGTTCGCGACCGTGGCGAGGATGCGTGGCGCGGCGGCGGCGCTGCTGGCGGCGCTGCTTGCCGGCACTGCTCATGCGCAATCGGTGCTCACCTACCATGGCGACCCCGGCCGCAGCGGCCTTTACGTCGCGCCGGCGCTCAGCTGGGCGCGCGCCCGCGGCGTCCGTCTCGACCTCGGCTTTGCGCCGCGCTTTCGCGGCCGGCTCGATGCCCAGCCGCTCTATTGGCAGCCGCCGGACGCCGCGGCGGCGCGCCTGATCGTCGCGACCGAGGACGACATTGCAGCGGCGATCGACGCCGGCTCAGGGACGACGCTGTGGAGGCGCAGCTTCGGTCGTCCGGTGCCGCTGTCCGATCTGCCCTGCGGCGATATCGACCCGGTTGGCGTCACCGGCACGCCGGTAATCGACGCGCCGTCGCAGACCCTGTATCTCGACGCGATGGCGGCCGGGCCGTCGGGGCCGCGCCACCTGGTCTTTGCCTTGTCTCTCGCCGACGGCGCGCCGCTGCCGGGCTGGCCGGTCGATATCGGCGCGGCGCTGGCGGCGCGGGGCCTGAGTTTCAGTGCGCCCGTTCAGAACCAGCGCGGAGCCCTTGCCGTTCTCGGTGGTCGGGTTTTCGTTCCTTATGGCGGGCATGCGGGGGATTGCGGCTCTTATCACGGCTGGGTTGTCGGCATCGGTCTGCAAAATCCGGCCGATATCGTGGCCTGGAGCACGATCGCGTCGAAGGGCGGGATTTGGGCGCCGGGCGGGATCGCCAGCGACGGCGAGCGGCTGATTTTCGCCACCGGCAATACGCAAGGCGCCCGTCGCTGGGGCGACGGCGAGGCGGTGTTTCGCCTCGCTCCCGATCTCGCGCGCAGCGGCCGAACACGGGATTTTTTCGCGGCCGCCGATTGGCGCGCGCTCGACGCCACCGATACGGATCTCGGCGCCAGCAACCCGTTGCCGCTGGAGGTGGCGGCCGCGCAAGGCGTGCAACCGCTCGTTCTGGCGCTCGGCAAGGATGGCCGTGCCTATCTCCTCGACCGCGACGATCTCGGCGGCATCGGTGGCGCGCTCGTCGCCCCGACCGTGGCGAGCAATCGCGTCCACGCCTCGCCGGCGGCGTATCCGGAGGCCAACGGGGTGATCGTCGCCTTCGAGGGGCGGGGCGCCCGCTGCCCGAACCCGCGTACCGACGACGCGCTGACCGCCCTCGAAATCCGCGCCGGCGCGCCGCCGTCGGTCGCCACCCTATGGTGCGGCGGATTGACCGGCCGCAGTGCGCCGATCGTCACGACGACCGACGGCCGCAGCGACCCGATCGTGTGGATCCTGGGCGCCGAGGGCGACAATCGGCTGCACGGCTTCCGCGGCGACACCGGCGCGGTATTGTTCGGCGGCGGCGGCCCCGGCGATCAGATGACCGGATTGCATCATTTGCAGACGCTGCTGGCGACCGGCGACCGGCTCTATGTCGGCGCTGACGACCGGCTTTACGCCTTCGGTTTCTGAGGCGGCGCAGAGGCCCGAGCGACGCTAGATGACGGCGCGGGCTCGCAGCCCGGCGATCCGCTTCTCGTCATAGCCGAATTCGCGCAGGATGGCGTCGGTGTGCTCGCCGAGGTCGGGCGTCGGACGCAGAGTTTCCGGCTCGGGCGTCCGGGTCATGTTGATTGCCTGGCCGACGGCCGCCAACCGGCCGAGCTTCGGGTGGTCGATCGGCCGCGCCATTTCGAGATGCCGTACCTGCGGGTCGGCAAAAGTCTCGTCGATCCTGTAGATCGGGCCGCACGGCACCCCGACCTCGTTCAACAACTCGATCCAATAGGCGGAGGGACGCCTTCTGGTGATCTCGGCGATCCGCTGGTTGAGCGTCTTCCGGTTCTTTGAGCGCTCGGCGCCGGTCGCGTAATCGGGATCGCCGAGCAATGCCATCGCGTCGGCCGCCTCGCAGAAGCGGCGGAACATATGGTCGCCCGAGGCGGCGATGTTGATCTCGCCGTCCGCGGTCGGAAACACGCCGGTCGGAATCCCGGTCGGATGGTCGTTGCCGGCCTGCGGGGCAACCTCGCCCGCCATCAGCCAGCGCGCGGCCTGGAAGTCGAGCATGAAGATCTGGGCTTCGAGCAACGAGGTGTGCACCCATTGCCCCTCGCCCGCAGACCCGCGCTCGATCAGCGCCATCAAGATCCCTTGGGCGAGCAGCAGCCCGGCGCAAAGATCGTCGACCGGAATGCCGACCCGCACCGGCCCCTGCCCCGGCAGGCCCGTGATCGACATCAGCCCACCCATGCCCTGGGCGATCTGGTCGACCCCGGGCCGCTCGGCATAGGGCCCGGTCTGGCCAAAGCCGGAGATGCTGCCATAGACGATGCGCGGGTTGATCCTCTTGACGCTCTCGTAATCGACGCCGAGCCGATGTTTCACGGTCGACCGGAAATTCTCGACGACGACGTCGGCCTTCTTGGCCAATTCGAAGAAGATCGCTTTGCCTTCCTCGCTCTTCAGGTTCAAGGTCAGGCTGCGCTTGTTGCGGTGCAGGTTTTGAAAATCGAACCCGTCGCGCCGCGAGCCGGTCACATCGCTCCTCGCCTCGCCTGGCGGCTCGATTTTGATGACATTGGCGCCCCAATCGGCGAGCTGACGCACCGCCGTTGGGCCGGCGCGGGCATGGGTCAGATCGAGAACGGTGAATTGCGCCAGCGGCAGGGTTCCGATGCTCACGAATAGGGCCCTTCGATTGCGGTGAAGCCGGGCGCGAGGTTACACCGGGCGCCGGCGTTCGGGTCAAGTTTCGACGCCGACGGCGCGGCGGAAGCGGTGCTTCAGATAGACGCCGTCGCGCGGCGGTTCATCGGCGGCGATCAGGATCCGGGCGAACAGCGTCGTCGCCGATTCCTGCAGGCGGCCCGCAAATTCGCGCAGTCCACGCTCGTCGGCGATGTCGAAGGTTTCCTTTATGCCGCAGCCGGCGGCGACCGCGACCAGCGAAACCGTCGTCGCGGTGTGGCTCGCCTGCATGCCCGTCTCGCCGTAACAGCCGTTGTCGAAGACCGCGATCGCCAGGTTCGGCGGCCGCTGCCAGCCGATCGTCGCCAATGCACCCAAGCCCATCAGCATCTCGCCGTCGCCGGTGACCACCAGCACCCGCCGCTCGGGCCCCCACCCCGGTTCTCCCGAGATGCCCGACCGTCGGCGAGCCTAGCACGATCGCCCGGCGCCTTGAATCCGTTCCGGTGGCGGACCATAACCGCCGGCATTAGCGGCGAGCCCGACAACCTCGTTCTCGCTGGCCTGCGGCGGCTCGACGTGAAGCTCAACCGGCTGATCGGCGACGTTCAGGATTTGGAGCATCGGGTCACGTCGCTCGAAGGCCCGGTGGCGAGTATACGCGGCGACATGGCGGCGATGTCCTTGCGCATCGACCGCATCGAGCGGCGGCTCGACCTGGTCGCCGCGTCTCCGGCCTGACTGGGCTGCCCGGTCACTTGCTCCCGTGCGGCGTGCCCCAACCGGTGCACCAATCCCAACTCAAGCCGGTGGTGGCTTCTATGTAGTTCGGATCGTAAGGCGAGCCGAAGCCCACGAAGGGACCGTTGGGCGTCTCAAATCCGGGGGGGCCGCAGAGACCGCTGTTGATGTCGGTCACGTGCGCGGTCCTGACCTTCCCGGTATTGGCATAGATCGCCGTGAGTGCGGCTTGGCTCGATGAATAGAACAGGCCGAGCTGGTTGAAGATGCCGGCCGTGATCGGCGTCGCGGCGCTGGTGCCGCCGACCTGCATAAAGACCCCTTTGCCTGGATTAGAGGTCGAGTTGTAGATCCACACGCCGGTGTTGACGTCGGCTACGGCGGCGAGATCGGGCGTGCCGCGAGCGCTGCCGACGATCTTGGCAATGCCGCTTTGGTAGGTCGGGCGCGTTTCAAAGGCGCTGGGGCCGCCGCCCGTCCCCAGCAGCAAGCCGCTGAACGAATCATTGATGTTCCAAACGGCCTGGCTCTGGTAGGCGACGGTCAGCTTGTTGCGGCTGATGGTGGTGCCGCCGACGCCGATCACATTGGGCGAGGCGGCCGGGTACGATACCCCGGGCGTGTCGCCAGCCGCGAAGAAGTAGACGACGTCCTTCGCCGTGAAGGTCGAATCGAAGGCGTTCTCGCCGGAGAACTCGGGACTGCCATAGCTGACCGAGACCTCGCCTCCTCCACCGGCCGCGACGCATGCGGCCGCGACCTCAATGGCGTTCTGCAGGTCGCTTATCGAGTTCGAGTTGGCTTCCACGAGGTAGAGCTTGGCCGACGGCGCCATCGCGTGCGCCCATTCGATGTCCAATGACGCTTCGATATCAAAGCCGGTACCCGCGTTGGGGGATGGCTTCGTGCCGTTCTTGCAGCCGGCGCTCGGGCTGCCGGTCCCGAAGATCACCGAGAAGTTTGCCCCGGCCACCCCGAACACATCGTCGAAGACCGCCAAATCGCTCGCCGCGGCCGAGACGCCGTGGGAGTCGGCGTAGTCATACGCGCCGATGACCGCGATGGCGTGCGAGCCGCCCTTCGGGTTGGTCGACACCAGGTACGGGTTGCAGCCGTTTGCGACGGTCACCAATTGGCACGCACAGGCGAGCGACGCCGGCGTCTCGACCACCCAATCCACGACCGGCGCCGATTGCGGGGTGCCGACGCTCGCCGCAAAACCGCCTTTTGGCACCATGATAATGATGTTGGTGTGGAAGCGGTGCCCGAGGTCTTCAGGCCTCACCACGCTCGATGGGGGAATGACGATTTGGCCCGGGGGTCCGGCGGCCTGCGCCGCCCCGGCGCCGATCGCGAGCAGCGCCGCCACGGCGACCGTCCCGCAGATCTTCGAGCACACCCGCTGTGTTGCCGACATGTTCTATCTCCTTCAAATGACTGGGTGTCCCCAGACCTATACCAGCTCGGTGCCGGGCTGTCTTCGCCAATCGCCCGAGGGCAGCACCGTGCAAGCGTCCGCCGGCCGGCTCCGGGTGCACGCCGCGACCGTTGCCGCTAAAATGCGGCACGGGCGCAGCGCCGAGTGATGCACTGCTGGGCTCGCCGCGGCCCGACCGGGAGATTTCGCGCCAATGAGCAAGCGCATCGATGTGTCCGGCTTGCCGACCATTGTCGGCACGACATACCCCCCGCCGTTCGACGTGCCGTGCCGCGCGCGAGTCCGCAAGCGCCTCGGCGACGCCGCCGGTTTGACCCAGTACGGGGTGAATTTGCTGCGCCTGCCGCCCGGTGCCTGGTCGAGCCAGCGCCACTGGCATAGCGCCGGGGACGAGTTTGTCTACGTGCTCTCGGGGGAGGTGGTGCTGGTCACCGACGCCGGCGAAGAAATCCTTCGCGCCGGCGACGCCGCCGGGTTTCCGGCCAATGAGGGCAACGGGCATTGCCTGCAGAACCGTTCTGCGGCCGACGCCGAGCTGCTTGAAATCGGGACCCGCATCGCCGCTGACACAGGCTATTACAGCGACATCGACATGATCGCTCCGGCCGGCGGCAAGCCTGCGATGTACACCCGCCGCGACGGCACGCCCTACCCGGACCGGCAGCGCCACGGTCCCGACGACTAGAACCCGAGCGCGCGGGCGGTGCGGGCCGGCGCCGGGGCTCGGGACAATGTCGGGCGCGGGGTGCTGTTCTTGTGGCTGACGGTCCCGAGCAATCCGGCCGGATCGCAAAGCGGCGATCTCCCGACATTGGAACACCTGAGAATGGGGACAATTGACGGCTGACGCGCTCGGCCGTTGCGTCGGTCGCGGTGAGGCTAGAACCCGAGCGCATAGGCGGCGCGGCGTGGGTCGGCGCCGGCTTCAATGACGCCGCGCCCTTTGTCGAGGTCGATCGCGCAGACCGCACCAGCGGTCCAGATCCAGTCGGGCCAGCGGTGGATCTCGTGGCCGCGGCGGGCGAGCTCGGCAATGACCCTTTCCGGGATGCGGGCTTCGATCGCCAGCCGGCCCGGGTAATAGTCGAAGGGCGCAAAGGACGAGGGAAAGCTGTAGCTGGCAAAACGCGGGCTCTCGATCGCCGCTTGCAGGTCCTGGTCAAAGACGAAGCGGTTCAGCAAAACCTGCAGCATTGCCTGGCTCTGCACATCGCCGCCCGGTGTGCCGAACGGCATGAAGCGGTCGCCGCCCTTGATCGCCAAGGCCGGGTTCGGCGTCAGACGCGGTCGCTTGCCGGGGGCGACGCCCGAGGGATGGCGCGGGTCCGGGCGCGACTGCGAGCCGCGGTTCGACGGGACGAGCCCGGTCCCCGGCACGACCGGCGAGCCGTAGGAGCCGTCGCTCGGCGTCGCCGAGAAGAGATTGCCAAAGCGATCGGCGACGCAGACATAGGAGGTGTCGGGCTCCGGGTTCGGGTCGCCGGCGGCCGGCCGAAACCCGCCAAAGCCGCGGCCGAGATCGCCGGGCGGCGGCATCTCCGGCATCGCTCGGTCGGAGCGGATCAGCTTGCGCCGCAGGGCGGCGTATTCGGCCGAGATCAGGGTCGCGAGCGGCACCTCGACCATGGCCGGGTCGCCGTAATAGGCCTCGCGGTCGGCAAAGGCGAGCTTTAGCGCCTCGGTCAGTTGGTGGATGTAATCGGCGCTGTTGTGGCCAAGGGCGGTGAGGTCGACGCCCTCCAAGAGGGCCAGGGTCTGCAGCAATACCGGACCCTGGCACCAGGCGCCGCAGGTGAAGACCTCGAGGTCGCCAAAGCGGCGGCACTCGGGCGACCCGACCGGCGAACGATATTCGGCGAGATCCTCGGCCGAGAGCAGCCCGCCCTCCTCCTCCATGAAGGCGAGGATCCTTTTGGCGATGTCGCCGCGGTAGAACGCGTCGCGCGCCGCTTCGAGCCCGGCCACGCGGCCGCGTCCGGCGGCGGCGCGTTCCTCATCGGCCATATATTGCAAAGAGCCGGCGAGATCGGTCTGGCGGAACAGCTCGCCGGCTTCGGGCGGGCGGCCGTTCGGCAGAAAGATCGCGGCCGACGACGGCCACACTCGATGGTCGGCCTCGTGCCGCTTCAGGCTCTCCTCCATCAGCGGGTACATCGGGAAGCCGTCGCGGGCGAGACGGATCGCTGCCGCCGCGACCTCGCCAAAGCCCATCGTGCCCCAGCGGCGCAAGGCTGTGATCCAGGCATCGGGCGCCGCCGGCACGACGGTGCGCAATACGCCCTTCGGGATCTTGCCGCCGTAGGCGCGCATGAATAGCTCGGGGTCGAGCGCCTTCGGCCAAGGGCCGAGCCCGGCGACCGTCACGACCTCGCGGCTCTCCGCGAGATAGACCATGATCGGTGCCACCCCGGCGACATCGACGAGATCGCTCTGCACCACGCCGAGCGCCAGCCCTGCGGCGCAGCCGGCGTCGATCGCATTGCCGCCCGCTTCGAGGATCGCAAAGCCGGCCGTCGCGGCGAGGTAATGGCCGGCCGCGATCGCGTGGCGGGTGACGGCGATGGTTGGACGATGCGCGGCGGGTGTGGTCATGGCGAAACCCTTGCACGGTCGGTGGCCGGCGGCAGAATAGCGCCGGACGAATCGCCGGCGGAATAGCCGCCGCTGCCATCGGCGACGGCCCGGAGACACCGGGAAGTTTTCGGGCTCTCGCCCTCTGCGCGTCAGGCACGTGGGTCGTGATGGCGGCTCGTTGGATCGGCCTTGCCGCGGCCGGTGGACTTGGCGTCTTTGAGACCGCATCATCGGCCGGCATGAGGGAGAACCATGAGCGAATACGATCTCGTGATCCGCAACGGCACCGTGGCGACCGCCGCCGACACGGCACGATGCGATATCGGCGTCAAGGACGGCGCCATCGTAGCGCTCGGCCGGGCTCTCGGCCCCGGTGCGCGCGAGCTCGATGCTACCGGCAAGCTCGTGCTGCCGGGCGGCATCGACAGCCATTGCCATATCGAGCAGCGCTCCTCGGCCGGTATCGTCTGCGCCGATGATTTCTATAGCGCCACCGTCGCCGCCGCCTTTGGCGGCACGACCACGGTAATCCCTTTTGCCGCGCAGCATCGCGGCCAGTCGTTGCGCCAGGTCGTCATCGAATATCACGAGGCGGCGCGGCCAAAGGCGGTCATCGACTACGCCTTTCATCTCATCATCTCGGACCCGACCGAGCAGGTATTGGGGCAGGAATTGCCGGCCTTGATCCGCGATGGCTACACCTCGTTCAAGGTCTATATGACCTATGATCTGTTGCAGCTCGACGACGCCCAGATGCTCGACATCCTGGCCCTGGCGAGGCGCGAGGGCGCCTTGGTCATGGTTCATGCCGAGAATTACGACATGATCCGATGGCTGACCGCGCGGCTCATCGCCCGCGGTCTCTCCGCTCCGCGCTATCACGCGGTCAGCCATGCCCGAATCGCCGAGGGCGAGGCGACGAACCGCGCCGTCAGTCTGGCGCAGCTCCTCGACGTCCCGATCCTCCTGGTCCATGTCTCGGCCCCCGAGGCGATCGCGGCGATCCGCCACGCCCAGACCAAGGGCCTCAAGATCTACGGCGAGACCTGCCCGCAATATTTGTTTCTGACCGCCGACGATCTTGCCCGGCCCGGTCTCGAAGGCGCCAAATTCTGCTGCAGCCCGCCGCCCCGCGACCAAGAGGGACAAGAGGCGGTGTGGAATGGGCTGAAGAACGGCACATTTCAGGTGTTTTCGTCCGACCACGCCCCTTATCGCTATGACACATCGGGGAAACTGCCGCTCGGCGACAAGACGACCTTCAAAGACATCGCCAACGGCGTGCCCGGCATCGAATTGCGCCTGCCGCTCCTATTTTCTGAGGGTGTCGGTCGCGGCCGGCTCGACCTTGGCGCCTTTGTCGCCTTGACCGCCACCAACCACGCCAAGCTCTATGGGCTCCATCCGCGGAAAGGCACGATCGCGGTCGGCAGCGACGCCGATATCGCGATCTGGGACCCCGAGCGCGAAATCACCGTGACCGCCGGCCTATTGCACGACAATGTCGGCTATACCCCCTATGAGGGCCGGCGGCTGCACGGCTGGCCGATCACGGTATTGAGCCGCGGCCGGTTCGTCGTCGAGGACGGCAGGCTCACCGCCCAACGCGGCAGCGGCGCCTTTCTGCCCTGCGCCTTGTCGGACGCGGCCAAGCCCGCCGGCCGGGCTGCTCCGGAACTCGCCCGCGTCGCCGAAGAGGGCGCCGCCCTCGTCTAGAGGCGGCCGATGGCGATGGCGGCAAGGCGTGACCCGCGCCCGCTCGTCGATTGCATCGAGGCGCTGATCCAGGAGGATGTCGGGCGCAATCTCGGGCCGCTGTTCGCTGCCGCCCGCGGCGGGTTATGGGGCGCCGCCTCGGCCCTGGCGCGAGGCCGGCCCGGCCCGATCGGCCTGATCACCGGCTTCTACGTGCCGCAGGGCGCGCCGCCGGCAGCCGAGACCGATGGGCCGGTCGGCGCCGCCCTCCTGGCCAGAGGGTTTATCGAGATCGGCCTCACCTGCCGCCTCGCGACCGACGAGCCGTGCCGCCGCGCCTG
Organism: uncultured Alphaproteobacteria bacterium; assembly: GCA_963772295.1. Lineage (GTDB taxonomy): Bacteria > Pseudomonadota > Alphaproteobacteria > ATCC43930 > CGMCC-115725 > AP-15. The sequence goes on along the minus strand of CAVYWO010000009.1, from coordinate 440,718 downwards.
CGCCGTCGCCCTCGCGGCGGCCGGCGCCGCGGCGGTGCCGGTCGACAGCGTCGAGATCGGCGCGCCACTCGCGGGGCTTGCCGCGACCTGGCGCCACAGCGGGGTTGCCTCGGCGATTTCGATCGAGCGTTGCGGGAAGAGCGCCGACGGCCGGCCGCGCAACATGCGTGGGGAAGACATTTCCGATCATACGGCGCCGCTTGACGAGCTCTTCGCGGCCGGGCCGTGGCGGACCGTCGCCATCGGCGACGGCGGCAACGAGATCGGCATGGGTGCCTTGCCGCATGCGCTGATCGCCGCCCACGTCGCCGTTGGCGCCGCGATTGCCTGCGTCACGCCGGCCCAGCACCTGATCGTCGCCGGCGTTTCGAATTGGGGGGCCTATGGGCTGCTCGGCGCGCTCGCCCTCTTGCGCGCGGATTGGCGCGCGCGGCTGTTGCTCTGCCTCGACGAGACGCTCGACCGCCGGGTGCTCGAAACGATGATCCGAGCAGGGCCGGCGGTCGACGGTGTCTCGCGGGTAGCGACGCCGACCGTGGACAATCTGCCGATCGCCGTGCATCACGAAAAGCTGCGGCGGATCCGTGCGCTCGCGGCCGGTGTCGATGCGATATAGCGAATTCGTCTTCGACAGCTATGATTGGCAGGCGACAGAGATGTCGCTGGCGCTGCGCTACCGCTTCGCCGGGGGCCCGCGCTTCGAGGAAAGGCTTCATTTCGAGGTCCCGCCAAAGCCGCTTTCAGGCGCCGCCGCCGCCATCGCCGACCGCATATTTCGGCTCATCTTCCTCTTCTCCGGCGTCAGCTATTACAAGGCATTCGTACCGCCGGTGCTGCGCTGTGGGGCATTCCCTCTCGACCGCGAGACCGCGGAATTCCTGCAGCGATTCTATCGGCGCGGCCTCGCCGAGTTCGCCTTCAGAAACGGCGTCGCGCTCTCCGACAAGCTTCGATTTGTTGCCGATGGAGCCCCGCCCGCCGCAGCCTTGGCGCTCGACTTGCCGCGCCGGACCTGCGTGCCGATCGGCGGCGGCAAGGATTCGATCGTCTCCTTGGAGTGCCTCAAACAGGCCGGCGAGCCGCTGATCCTGTTCTCGCTCGGCGACGCCGAGCCGATCCGGGCCTCGATCGCGGCATCGGGTCTGCCCTTCATCCGGGTCCGGCGGCGCCTCGACGAGACCTTGTTTCGGCTGAATCACGAGGGTGCGCTGAACGGCCATGTCCCGATCACCGGAATCTTGAGCGCCATAGCGCTCGCCGCGGCGGTGCTCTGCGGCTTCGATGTGATTGCGATGTCCAACGAACATTCGGCGAGTGCCCCGAACCTGACGATCGGCGGCCACGAGATCAATCATCAGTACAGCAAATCTTTCGATTTCGAGCAGGATTTTGCCAAGTACATCGGCAAACAGATCTCGCCGAGCATCGCCTATTTCTCGCTGCTGCGACCGTTGTCCGAGCTCGAAATCGCCCGCAGATTTGCTACGTATCCCCAATATTTCACGATTTTTCGGAGCTGCAACACCGCCTTCCGGCAAGCCCCGGCCGAGCGCGGCCAAGACTGGTGCGGCAATTGCCCGAAATGTCGCTTTGTCTTTCTGGCGCTGACGCCGTTCGTCGGCAAATCCGCGCTGATTGAAATATTCGGCCGCGACCTGCTCGACGACCCGGCGCAATTTTCGGGCTTTGCCGCGTTGTGCGGCGAGGGCGAGCACAAGCCGTTCGAATGCGTCGGCGAGATCGCCGAGAGCGCTGCCGTGATGACCTATCTCGGGCAGCACGCTGATTGGCGGGAGGATGCCGTGGTGCGGCAAATGCTCGACAGTTTTGCCTCGCTGCGCCACGGCGACGCCGCCGGATACCGGGCGGCGTTTGCGCGCAAAAGCCCGCACCGCGTGCCCGAGCGTTATCTGGCGATGCTCGATGCGTGCCGCTGACCTCGCCGGGCGGCGGGTGGCGATCTGGGGGCTCGGCCGCGAGGGGCGAGCCGCGATCCGCTTTCTGAGGCAAATTCATCCGGCCCTGCCGCTGCTGCTCTTGGACGACGACCGAAAGGCGCAATCGCCGCCCGGTCTGACGGGCGTTGCCTGCGCCTTTGGCGCGGCGCAGATCGCCGTCGCGCTCGCTCGGGTCGACGTGATCGTCAAATCGCCCGGGGTCAGCCGCGAGCGTGACGAGATCCGGGCGGCGGGAGCCAGAGGGATCGCGGTCACCTCGCTCAGCAACCTCTGGTTTGCCGAGCGATATCCGGTGACAACGATCTGCATCACCGGGACCAAAGGCAAGAGCACCACCGCAAGCCTTGTCGCCCGGATCTTGCAGCGGCGCGGACGCGCCGCGGCGCTCGCCGGCAATATCGGGGTGCCGATCACCGAGATCGACCCCGCCGCACGCTACGCCGTGATCGAGGTATCGAGCTATCAGGCCGCCGACTTTGCCGGCACTTGCGACCTCGCGGTACTAACCTCGCTGTTCCCGGAGCATCTCGATTGGCACGGGTCGGTCGAGAACTATTATCGGGACAAGATCAATCTCTTGCGCCACGCCCGCTGCTGCGTTGTCGGGCGTGGCGCGGCGCCGATCGTCGAGCGGTTCGGCGGCGAGCCGAGCTCCCCGCTCGTCTGGTTCGACGATGCGGATGCGATCCATTCCCGTGGTGCCGAGATCTTCGACGCTGCGGCACGCGTCGGGCCGATCGACGATTCGTACCTGGAGCGGCCGCATAATCGATCCGATCTATGCGCGGCGCTGACTGCAGCAAAAGTCCTTGGCATCGGCCCCGCTGAGGCCCTCGATGCGGCGCGGGGGTTTGCCGGGCTGCCGCACCGGCAGCAGGAACTGGGCACCAGGGGCGGCGTCCTCTTTATCGACGACAGCATATCGACGATCCCGGAATCGACGATGGCGGCGCTTGCGGTCTATGCCGGCCGCGACATCACCGTGATCCTCGGCGGCTATGACCGCGGCATCGACTACGGCAAGCTCGTCGCCGAATTGGCAAACGGCGCCGCGCGTCGGGCCGTATGTCTCGGCGACAGCGGCGCGCGCATCTGTGCCGCTCTAAAGGCAGCTGCAGGCCTTTGCGCGGTCTGCCGGATGCCGTCGATGGCCGAAGCGGTGGCCTGCGCGATTGGCACGACACCGCCGGGCGGCGTCGTATTGTTATCGCCGGCCGCGCCGAGCTATGGCGATTACCGCGATTTCAGCGAGCGCGGCCGCGACTTCGCCAAGAATGCAGGATTTGCCCCGCCCGAGGAGGCTTGTTGCCGATGAGCCGGATCCTGGCTTTGGTCCTCTGCGGCAGCCTTCTTGCCGGATGCAGCGGACCCAAACCCTTTTTGCTCAGCGGCGATGCGCAGAGGGCAGAAATCGGGTATGCGATGGACCCGACGACCACGCTCCCGCTTGCCAAGGCGCATTGCGCTGCCTACGAGCGGGTGCCGCGCCTGTTGCAAGCGCAGCAAAATATCGCCTATTACCAATGTTATAAGCCGTAAGATTGCGCCGGAGGCCATCGATGCCGCTCTTGTCGCGATTGCTGCTGCCGGCGGTGGTGCTGCTGTTGCTGTCGGCCGGCGCGCGCTCCGCCGTCGCCGCCGAGGTCTGCGGCGGTGACGCCGCACGTAGCGCCGAGATCACCTTGACCGCCGCCGACGTCTTCGATCCCTATCGCGAGGAAATGCGCACCTTTGTCGATACCGGCAGCTTGGGGGAGGTCGAGGCTTCGCTCATCTCTGCGCGGCCGCGGGACGTCGTGCGGTCGTTTACCGCGGTTCCTGCCAGGAGCGGGCTCTCCCCTTATTTCGGTGAAGACATGAAAGGCATAGACGTTACGGTATTGCTTTACAAATCGCGAATTTCGCCGATCGTCCGCCTGCTGCTCCGGCAGAATTGCGCCAAATACCTCCACAACACCTTTCTATATTATTAGGAGCAAGGCGGAACAGGGCACCGCAACCCGCCGCCACTGATAAGCGAACGGTGGTCGGGTGCGTCGCCGAGCGCCTGCATGAAATCATCCGGCTCGTCTTGACCTCCGAGAATATATTGCCCGCCTCGCTGTCGCGGCTGGCCGTCTTGTGGCTGGCGGGTGGGGCACTGCGGGTCACGATGCTGGCGGTGCCGCCGGTGCTGCCGCTGATCCACCGGCAATTTGAGCTCAGCGAAAAAGCGGTCGGCGTCCTGTCCGGATTGCCGGTTCTGCTGTTTGGCCTCGGCGCCGTTCCCGGCTCGCTGTTGATCGCGCGGCTTGGTGCGCGGCGCGCCTGTCTGGTCGGGCTCCTGGTAGTGGCCGCGGCCTCGGCGGCGCGCGGCGTCGGACCTTCGGCAGCGATGCTGTTCGCGATGACCCTGCTGATGGCGGCCGGGATCGCGGCGCTGCAACCGGCGCTGCCGGCGCTCGTCGGCGAGTGGTTTCCGCGATCGATCGGTCTTGCGACTGCGGTTTACGCGAATGGCCTCCTGATCGGCGAAGCCGCCCCGGCGGCGCTGACCCTCCCCTTGCTTGCGGCAATTGGCGCCAGCTGGCGGGCAAGCCTCGCGCTCTGGTCGCTGCCGGTGGCGGCAACAGCGCTCTTGGTTGCGTCTTCGACACCCGTCGCCTCGCGTCGCCGGGCGCCGGCGGCGGCCCGCTGGTGGCCCGATTGGCGCCGGCGCCATACCTGGCAGCTCGGGCTGATGCAGGGTGGGACCGGCGGCCTCTACTTCGGCTCAAACGCCTTTATCCCGGATTACTTTCATGCTGTCGGCCACCCCGCCCTCGTCGGTCCCTGCCTTGCCGCGCTCAACCTCGGCCAGCTTCCGGCGTCGGCATTGCTGCTGTTTTGGGCACAGCGGCTGACCGGCAGCAAGACGGCCTATGTCGCGACCCCGGTTTTCGGCCTTCTCGGCCTCGCCGGGCTCCTCACCGCCGAACCGGTGACCGCACCGCTCGCCGCCGCAACGATCGGCTTTTGCTGCGCTTTTGTCCTGATCCTGACCTTGGCCTTGCCGCCGCAGCTGGCGCCGGCGGGCGACGTCCACCGGCTCTCGGCCGGCATGTTTTGCGATCGGCTACTCGCTGTCGTGCCTGGTGCCGCCGCTCGGCGGCGTGCTGTGGGACCTGACCGGAACCCCGGCGGCGGCGTTCCTCGCCAACGCCGGGAGCGCCGCGATCATTTTCGCCGCGGCGCTGACGCTGCGCGCCGCCGACCTCGGACGACCGCGTTGACGACGGTGGCCGAGACCCCCTTAGCTTCGGCGAGCCTCAGCCCAATGCGGTCTGCGGCGCGCGGCTCGCCGGCACGCCCGATTGGATCTGGGCGGGCTTGCCGGTGACGTCGATTTCCACGCGGTTGGAGGCAAACGCGATGAGCATCGAACTCTATGCCTGGAACACCCCGAACGGCCGCAAGATCAGCGTCGCGCTCGAAGAAATGGACCTGCCCTATACCGTCTACCCGATCGATATTTCAAAGGGCGAGCAGTTCGCTCCGGCGTTTTTGAAGATCAGCCCAAACAACCGCATCCCGGCGATCGTCGATCCCGAGGGCCCGGGCGGCGCCCCGATCAGCGTCTTCGAATCCGGCGCCATCCTGATTTACCTCGGCGAAAAAACCGGCAAATTCTGGGCCGATCTGCGCCGCCAGGTGCCGGTCCTGGAATGGCTGATGTGGCAGATGGGGGGTTTTGGCCCGATGCCCGGACAGGTCCATCATTTCCTGCAGGTCAAGGACGAAGCGGACCGGCGCTACGGGCTCGAGCGCTACATGAAGGAGACGCGGCGGCTTTACGGCGTGCTCGACACGCGGCTCGGGGAAGCCGAGTTCGCCGGGGGCGAGATTTCGATAGCCGATTTCGCGATCCTCGGCTGGGCTCGGCGGCACCAGCGGCATCTCGTCGATCTCGCCGAGTTCCCGAACGTCGAGCGCTGGTACGGGGCGATGATGGCGCGGCCCGGCGTCAAACGCGGGTTCGACGTCGCGCTGAGCTGACGAACATCGAGGCGGTGTAGCGTTCGGGCTATATTCGCGCCTGCGACGGATCGCAAAACGCGTCGGGGTCGGCCGTGGTTCGAATGGGCGACGCAAGAAGGACGCTTCTCGCCTACCCCTTGCTGGCGATCGCCTACGCGGTCAGCGGCAAGCTAAGCGTGCTGCTGGCCGTCCCGCCGGGATATGCCTCGCCGATGTTTCCACCCGCCGGCATCGCCATGGCGGCGGTGCTGATCTGGGGCTGGGTGACGCTCCCCTGGGTATTCCTCGGCTCGTTCCTGCTCAATTTTTCGATCGGTCGCGGGCTCGGCCAGGGGCTCGAACAGATCGTCGTCGCCGGCTCCGGCATCGGCGCGGCATCGGTGCTGCAGGCCGCGATCGGCGGCCTCGCGCTGCGGCGCGCGGTCGGTTATCCGCTGGCGCTCGACACCGGGCGCGCGGTCGCGCGATTTCTCCTGGTGACGCCGCATTGCTGCATGGTAAGCGCGACCTTGTCCCTCGGCTGGCTGTTCGGACTCGGCGTCGTCGGCCGTTCGGAGTTCGCGGCGAGCTATGTTGCCTGGTGGATCGGCGACACCCTCGGCGTGCTGGTGGTGCTGCCGCTGATGTTCGTGATCGCCGGCGAGCCGCGCTCGCTGTGGCGCCGTCGCGCCTTGCCGGTTGCTTTGCCGATGCTGCTGTTTTTTGCGCTCTTCGTCGCGATTTTTGTCCGCGTCAACGCGCGGGACCGCGACCAGGCGCTGTGGGATTTCCGCCTGTTGTCGCGCGAGGTGGTCGACGAGGTCCGCATGGCGCTGGCCGAGCAGGACGTCCTCCTCGAGCAGCTGAACCGATCCTTCACCGGCTCGAAATCGCTATCGCGAGCGGATTTCCATCATCTCGTCGGCGGGCTCCTGCAGCATTTCCCGACGATCGCAACTTGGGAATGGGCGCCGCGCGTCAACGGTGCCGAGCGCGCTGCCTTCGAGGCGGCCCAGCAGCCGCAAATACCCGGGTACGAAATCCGTGTCGTCGGCGTCACAACGCGGCCGCAGCGCGAGGGCGATCGGCCGTTTTACTATCCGGTGACCTATGTCGAGCCGCTGGAGGGCAACGAAGCCGCGCTCGGTGTCGATCTCGATACCGACGCCGGTCGCGGCGCCGCGATCGAGGCGGCCGTCCGATCCGGCATGGTGCAAGCCACTGCACCGCTCCGCCTCGCCAACGGGAACCGGCAACAGAACACCATCCTCTTGATGGTCGCGGTACCGGGCGGCCCGGATGGCGCCGGTGTGCTGGTGAGCGCCGTGCGCATCGGCACCTTGATGGACGGTCTGCTCGCCCCGGTGCAGGCGATGGTCGGGGTCAAGCTCGTCGACCGTGCCGCAGGGCAACCGCTTTACGGTGGGTCTGCTTTCCGCCGCCCGCAGGCTGCATACGAAAACTCGTTCGGCTTCGGCGGGCGGCGTTATGACGTCGAGACCAAACCCACAGCCACCTATATCGAGCAGCACCGCTCCTGGCAAAGCTGGGGCGTCTTGGTGGCGGGCGTCTTAAGCACCGGGCTGCTCGGAGCTCTCTTGATGCTCGGGACCGGCCATGCGCGCCGGATCGAGCAGGTGGTCGAGGGCCGCACCCGCGATCTGGCTGCGGTCAACCAGCGCCTGCAGATCGAGATCGAGGAGCGCCGCCAGGCCGAGGCCGCCTTGCGGCAGGCTCAGCGGATGGAGGCGATCGGCCAGCTCGCCAGCGGGATCGCCCACGACTTCAACAACCTGTTGACGGTGGTGCGCGGCAATGCCGAGCTGTTGCGCGACAATGCCGCGGACGAAGCCACGCACCGGCGCGCCGCAGCGATTGCCCGCGCCGCCGAGCGCGGCGAGCGGCTGACCCGCCAATTGCTCGCCACTTCGCGGCCGCAGACGCCGCCGCCCGGCCCGGTCGATCTGCGGCAGCGGGCTCATGAAATCGGCGATCTGCTGGCCCAGACCTTGCGCGGCGACATCGCCGTCGACATCGCGATGCCGCCGGACCTCTGGTCGGTGGCGGTCGATCCCGCGGAGTTCGACCTGGCGCTATTGAATATCGCCGTCAACGCCCGCGACGCGATGCCGGAGGGAGGCCAGTTCCGGGTCGCGGCGCGCAATGCGACCTTTACCGAGGAGACACCGCAGAGCCTCGGGCTGCGGGGCGACTTCGTCGCTGTCACGCTCTCGGACACCGGCACCGGAATGGCCCCCGACGTTCAGGCGCGGGCGTTCGAACCCTATTTCACGACCAAGGCGGCGGACGTCGGGTCGGGGCTCGGGCTCTTGCAGGTCTATGGATTTGCCAAGCAGAGCGGCGGTGCCGCGACGCTCGAGAGCACCCTCGGCACGGGCACCTCGGTCACGCTCTACTTGCCGCGCGCGGCGGCGACGCCGGTGGCGGCGCAGACGCAGGTCGCGACCGAAGCGGCTCCGGCGGCGGCATCCGCCCGGATCCTCCTGGTCGAGGACGACCCCGAGGTCGCCGAGGCAACGGCAGAGCTGTTGCAGGACATCGGCTATCTCCCGGTCGAGGCGCGCAACGCGGAAGCTGCGCTCGAGGCGCTCGGGCGTGACCCGACGATCGCGCTCGTTCTGTCGGATATCGTCATTCCCGGCCGTCTCAACGGGCTCGAGCTGGCGCGGACCTTGCGCCAGTTACGCCCGGAATTGCCGGTATTGCTCGCCACCGGCTACAGCCAATACGCGGCGGCGAGCGACGGTTTCAGGCTCGTCGAGAAACCCTATCGGCGCAATTCGCTGGCGGCCTCGATCCGCACCGCGATCGACCGCGCCGCTGCCCAAGCGGCCGCCGCCGATCCGCGTTAGGGTGGCTTTGCGCCGCGACGCTCGCGCGGCACCAGCGCATCGATCAGTGCCTGGATATAGCCGTAGCAATAGGCAAAAGCGACGCCCGAGGGGTCGCGTCCATCGATCTGCGGCACGTGGTCCGGCATCAGCATGTAGCGGTAGCCGAGGTCACGATAGAGGGCAAGAGCCCTGGCCATGTCGATGTCGCCCTCGTCCGGAAAGGCCTCGACGAAGTCGAGCCTGCGGCCTTTGATATTGCGGAAGTGGACGTTGAAGATTTTGCCGCGCTCGCCGAACCAGCGGATCGCGTCGAAGATCTCGCGCGCCGGGTCGCCGAGCATCGCGGCGATCGTGCCCTGGCAGAAATTGAGGCCGTGATAGGGGCTCGCATGCATCGTCACGAACCGCTTCAGCCCGTCGAGGGTGCCCAGCACGCTCGTCACGCCGCGCCAGCCGGGCGGGGTATAGGGGTCCTGCGGATGGCAGGCGAGGCGCACCTTGGACGTGGTCGCCACCGGCACCACCGCGGCGAGGAAATGGTTGATCCGCTCCCAATACGCGTCCGCGGCAACGATCCCGGCCTTGGTCGGCGCCGCTGCCGGGTCGGCGCGCCGCCAGCGAAAGGCGGCGTTCCGCGAACCGCCGCGCCCGCGCTCGCGCTCGGTGCGCGGGACGCCGAGCAGGGTCAGATTGTATTTCGCCGCCGGGATGCCCGCTGCCGCCAGCCGTTCGATGAGGCGGCAGATGCTGTCGATCTCGCGCTGCCGCTGCGGCTCCTCGGCGAGCATGATATGCGGGCTTTCCTGTTCTTCGATGGACCGAGACGACAGCGGCAGCTGCACCATGTCGAGGCTGAGGCCGAAGGAAGCGACGTGATCGCGGTGGCGGCGCAGGTCGTCGAGGCTCCAGTGATGCGGATCGCCCGGCGGGTCGACGCAGACATGGGTGACGCCGAGCTGGGCCCAGACCCGGTAGTCGTTGTCGTCGCGCGGTTTGAATTGCGTCCCGACATGCATCAGCGTCGCTCCGGATCGCCGTTCTATCAGGGCGCGCCCCCGGCTCGGCAAGGAGATCCCCGATGATCACCGGCATCAGCGCCGTCACTCTTGCCACGCACGACATGCCGCGCGCCGTCGGCTTTTACCGGCTGCTGGGCTTCTCTATGCTCTATGGCGGCGAGGCCGCGGCGTTCACCAGCTTTGCCGCGGGCGATACGTTTCTGAACCTGATTCTGCAACCGGCAGAGCGGCGCTGGGCGTGGTGGGGCCGCGTCATCTTTTACGACAGCGATGTCGACGGGCTGTACGCTCGTCTCGTCGCCGCCGGCCATCGGCCCGATACGGCGCCGCGCGATGCGGAATGGGGGGAGCGATACTTTCACGTGACCGATCCCGACGGGCACGAGCTCGGCTTTGCCTGGCCGCTGCGCCGGTAGGCGGCTCGGTCGACGCCGCGAATGGCAGCCATGCTTCGAATTCTCCGAGATAGCTTCTGCGGCGCGGCCGGTTATTCTGTTGAGCGGCGAGGCCGGTTGGGGCGCGCAGCTGTTGACGACAATATCGGCATCCGCGGCACATGTCGGAGCAGGCCGGGTCGCGGCCGGGCGCGCCTTTCCGATCGTCATGGCGCTGGCCTTCTCGCATTTTCTCAATGACCTGATGCAGTCCTTGGTGGTCTACCAGGTCTGCGCCTTTTTGCCGGCAGTCGGCCTGTTGACGGCGCTGCTGCCGAACCTCGGACGGCCGGCGCCAGCGCCGGCGCAATAGCCGCATGGTCTGAACGGATCGCTTGGAAAAAGGGAGACGCCGATGCCCGTCACGCTCCGCAACATCGCCCGCGAGAAGCTCGAACAAGGCCAGTTGGCGCTCGGCGTCGGCATCCGCATGACGCGCAGCGTCGAGATCGCCAAGGCGATGGCCGCGGCCGGCTTCGATTGGCTGTTTCTCGACATGGAGCACGGCGTCATGTCGCTCGAGGCATGCGCCCAAATTGCGGTCGCCGCACTCGATGCCGGGATCGCGCCGTTCGCGCGCGTGCCGAACGGCGAATATGCGATCGCAACGCGGGCCCTCGACAACGGTGTCCTCGGCATCGTCGTGCCGCATGTCGACACCGCCGCCGAAGCGCGCGAGATCGTCGACCGGCTGAAATACCCGCCCGTGGGCCACCGTTCGATGGGCGGGATCGGGCCGCATTACGGGTTGCGGGGGGCACCGAGCCGGGCCGCGGCCGATGCCCTCAATGCCGCCAACATGACCGTCGTGATGCTGGAAACCCCGACCGCGATCGCCAATGCCGAGGCGATTGCCGCGGTGCCCGGGATCGACGTGCTGTTGATCGGCACCAACGATCTATGCGCCGAAATGGGCATTCATGGCGATTTCGGCAATGCTCGGGTGGTCGACGCCTATCGCGCGATGATCGCCGCCTGCCGCCGCCACGGCAAATTCGCCGGCATCGGCGGCGTCTACGCCGAGCCACTGATGCGGACCTATATCGAGATGGGGACACGCTTTGTGCTCGCCGGACAAGACGCCGCCTTCATGACCGCTGCGGCCGAGCAGCGCAGCGGGTTTTTGCGCCAGCTGCGACCGGCCGCGGCGTAGATCGCCGGACGGTCTGGTCGGCTACGGCGCGCGCCGGCGGCGCGCCGGAGGTCGCCTCGCCGAGCGCAGCGCCATCATCGTCACCACCAATCTCGCCTTCCGCGAAAGGCCGGGCATGCTCGCCGCCGCCAAGGATCGGGCCGCGTCGATCGCGACGCGACGGTTGCTTTCAGCCGTGTTTTTGTTTTCCGGTCTGTCCGCGCTGATCTATCAAGTGGTCTGGTAGCGCCTTCTCGCGACTTATTATGGGGTCGGTCCCGTCTCCATCGCGCTCATCGTCAGCGTATATATCGCCGGCCTCGGGTTCGGCGCGCTGGTTGGCGGATATCTCGCGGAACGACTTGAGCATAAAATTGTATTTTATGGCCTGATTGAACTGTGCATTGGTATCTTCGGTCTTATCAGCCTGTATTTTCTTCGGTTGCTGGGAAAATATTCCGCCGGAAGCCCGCTGACGCTTGCACTGCTCTATATGGCCATATTCGTATTAATTCCCACTCTGCTCATGGGAATAACCTTACCCCTATTGACCAAGATCTTCAGCCGGCTCTGTGCAAATTTTTTTGAGACAGTTTTTTTTGAGACAGTCAGCTTTCTGTATTTCACGAACACGTTGGGCGCCGCCGCGGGCGCGCTGATTGCAAGCTATATCCTCATCTCATTTTTCGGCTTGATGAGGGCCGTCCATTTCGCGGCCTCGATCAATTTCGTCATCGCCCTCACCGTCTATATCGCCGTCACCCGGCCGGCGCCGGGAAGCCGCCCGGCCAGGCTCCTCGCTTTCGCCGAAATCTTCGCGGATGCATCCGAACGCGCGGCCCCTACCCGTGCTGAAACCAATCCGCCGGCACAGAGCGGAATGTCGCCGACGCCATCTGGCCGGTACGGCATCGGCCGGCTTGATCGGGGCAGCAGAACGAAAGCGAAGGGTCAGAGAAAAACATCAAACGAGCGAAAGATCCCGCTGAGCACGTCGCGGATACCGCGATCCTCGATGTACCAGCCGGGGTCCAATCGCGAGAAAGCCGGTCACCAATACGAGCGGGTAAAACGCAAAAACTGCAATCCAAAAAACAATTCCAGGTATCCATATTTGGGTATCGAGCAAAGAATTTTTTATGGCGCGACTGCCATCACGCATTCCTACGTCTTTCAGCAGCTGACCGCCGACGGTATTGATGGGGGCAAGTTTCCCCACGGCCGCCGCGCTCGCTTTGGTGCGGCGCGATCGCCAAGGGAGCACGGTCGGAATGGTGTACTTCTTGACCATAATTGGAAACAGGCTGGGCAGCATCTTGACCGGATTTGTCCTCCTTCCGTATTTCGGCACCGAACACAGTGCCGCCCTATTTGGCACAATCGGAATTGTGTTCGGCGCCGGGGTGAGAGAACTCCGCGGCACGACGCTATCGACAAGTTTTCGCGCGACCACTACTGCGATGCTGCTCACCGGCGCGTTGCTGCTCTTTCCACGTAAGGGCGAATTGTACGAAGTCATGCACGCGTCGGCAGGCAAGGACCTCGACTTCGTTTTTGCCGAGGGTGTCGACGGCACGGTCGTGACCTACTACCGCAACGAGCGGGTGCGGAACTTTATAAATGGTGTCGCGCATGGGGGCCGACCAATTTACAGTTTCTACTATGAAACGATCGAGGCAATGAGCCGCTCGCCTAATCTGGAAACTGCCCTCGTCATCGGATACGGCACAGGATCGATAGTCGAAACGCTGTTGAAGAGCGATGGTCTGAAGGAGATCGTCTTAGTTGAGGTCAACAATACGTTACTCCGCAACCTCCGCAAGATACCGTTTTTTGCCAGCATGCTGAGCGACCCGAGAGTGCATTTGATCGTGGACGATGGCAGGCGTTATTTGTTCAACTCCACAAAGAAGTTTGATCTCATCACCACGGACGCGCTGTGGTCGTTCACCGCCTACAGCAACAATCTCTACTCGCAGGATTTCTATGGTCTGGTCCAGGCCCATTTGAGGCCGCGCGGGGTATACATGGCATGGCACGATGAGCAGCACGTCATTCCCAAAACTTTGGCATCGGTGTTTTCACATGTACAAACGTTTCGGAGTTTCAGCATAGCCTCCAATGCAGATCTGATGGTAAACCGCGAGAGAAGGCAAAGGCTGCTCAACCAATACTCATCGCCGAGCAAAAATCGATTCTCGCATATGGTGATGATGCAGTGGATCGGAGCAGGTCGAACACATGGCCGAAGACTATCCGATAAATCGCGAATGGGAGCCGTGGACCGAATACTACCTGGGCCTTCGCGCTCTCGAATTGAGGCTGAGGGCGGCTCGCTCCCCGGACAGCCGCATGATTGCGGCGCCGACTACGGGCGGCTAGTCTTTGGTGGAGCCGAGGGGGATCGAACCCCTGACCTTCGCATTGCGAACGCGACGCTCTCCCAGCTGAGCTACGGCCCCCGTCGCGCGAGAGTCGGACTATGGGGAGCGGGGTCACGGCTGTCAAGCGCGGCTCCATTTTCGAATTGCCGTGCGCTGCTCTGGCACCCGGCTTGCGGAGCCTTGGCGGCAACGCTAGGGTCAACCCACCTCTCGTCGTCGAGGTGGCCGGACCGATGTATGCCTTTCTCGACCTCGTCGATACGGTGATCCAGATCTATATCTGGCTGCTGATCGCGCAGGCGGTGTTGAGCTGGCTCGTCGCCTTCGGCATCGCCAACCGGCACCACCGCCTCGTGAGCGTTTTGGGGGATTTTCTGTGGCGCATCACCGACCCGCTGCTGCGGCCGATTCGGCGGGTTCTGCCCGATCTCGGCGGCATCGATGTCTCGCCGGTGATCCTGATCCTGCTGCTGTATTTCATTCGCAAGCTGATGTTCGAATACCTTGCGTGACGGTCCGCTGTTCCAGACCCGGGACGGCCTGCGCCTCGCCATCCGCCTGTCGCCGCGCGCCAAGACCGCTCGGCTCAATGGCCTATCGGTCACAGCCGAGGGCGGCAGGGTGCTCACCGCTACGGTCACGGCACCGCCCGCGGATGGACGCGCCAACGAGGCGCTGCTGCGGCTGTTGGCGCGAACCTGGCGCCTGCCGAGGCGCGATCTGTCGATCGTCGCGGGAGCCGCGAGCCGGCACAAGACCGTGCATATCGCCGGCGACCCGCGGCAGCTCTACGACCGGCTCGCCGCCCTGATTGCGGCAGAGCCCGGCGGGTGAGGCGGCAGCGTGGCCGCAGATCGCCTGTTTTCGCTGTTCGCCGCCGGCTTGGCGTTTTGCGGGTCGCACGTCCTCTTATCGAGCACCCGGCTGCGCGGCTCGTTGCGCGACCAGATCGGCGAGAACGGATATCTCGGCGTCTATTCCTTGACCGCTTTGGCGACCTTTGCCTGGTTTGTCGCCGCTTATGCGCGGGCGCCGACGATCCTCTTTTGGGCGCCGCGCGCCTGGACCCATCTGCTGCCGGTCGTGCTGATGCCGCTGGCGACGCTGCTCTTGGTCGCCGGCTATTCAACGCGCAATCCGACCGCGGTCGGGATGGAGCGGCGGGTCGACGCCGACGATCCGGCCCCCGGCATATTGCGCGTCACCCGCCATCCGGTGATGTGGGCGATCGGGCTCTGGGGATTGAGCCATTTGATCGCCAACGAGGATCTGGCCTCGCTCTGGTTCTTTGGCGCGATCGCCGCGCTGGCGCTGGGCGGCACCGTGCTGATCGATCGCAAAAAGCGTCTCGCCCTTGGCAGCAACTGGCGGCGTCTGGCGAGCATCACCTCGAATGTGCCGTTCGCCGCACTCGCCGGCCGGCGGTCGCGATTGCGCTGGCGCGACATCGGCCTGTTGCGGCCGCTCGCGGCATTGCTGCTCTACGCCGTCCTCTACCTCGCCCACCCGCTTTTTGCCGGCGTGCCGATCGTCTTGCCATGGCCCGCCGGCGGACGATAGGGAGAAACCGCCATGCTGCTGCCGCTCGCCCGACGCCGCCTCTACTACGATCTGACCGGTCCCGAGGACGGCCCGGTCGTCTGCATCACCCATTCGCTCTCCTCCGACGGCGGCAGCTGGGCCGAGCAGGTGCCGGCGCTGTTGCAGTCGGGGTTTCGGGTCTTGCGTCTCGACATGCGCGGGCATGGCGGCAGCGACGCGGTCGCCGGCAACTACACGATGAGCGAACTCGCCGCCGATGTGGCGAGCGTGCACGACGCCCTCGGCTTCGCCCGAGTGCATTACATCGGGCTGTCGATCGGCGGCATGATCGGCCAGGCCTTCGCCTTGGAGCACGGTCATAAGCTGATCTCGGCGATGTGGTGCGACACCCTGCCGGCGACCCCGCCGGGCGCGGCCGAACTCTGGGGGCCGCGGATGGCCGCCGTGCGCGCGGCGCAATCGCTGGAGCCGATCGCCGACGCCGCGATGGACCGCTATTTGAGCCCGGCCTTCCGGACGCGGCACCCGGGCCGGTGGCAACAGCTGCGCGACACCGTCGTCGGCACGACGCCCACGGGTTATCTCGGCTGCGCCGCGGCGATCCTCGATTTCGACTTCCAGGCGCGGCTAGCTTCCCTGAAGCTGCCGGTGCTCGTCGTCTGCGGCGAAGAGGACGCCGGCACCCCGGCCGCCGAAAACCGCCGCCTCGCCGGGCTCGTCCCCGGCGCCCGCTATGAAGAGATCGCCAAAATGCGGCACTTCCCGAATGTCGAGGCGCCCGATGCCTTCAACCGGGTCATGCTCGGCTGGCTCGACGCGCACCGGCGCGCGCAATAGCACGTTCGAGACCCACAAGGGCGGAAGCGGCCATCTGACCGTGATCCGCGACGGCCGGCGTTTGCAGCCGCCGATGCACGGGAGCAACAAAGAGCTGGGCTCTGGTGTCGTGAGGAAAATCAAAAAGGATTCCGATCTCGATTAGCATCGTCCTGCGAAATTGCCCTCATGTACACGGTAACTCTTACACCAGACGACAACGGCACCCTTTTCGTCACCTGCTCAGATTTGCCGGAGGTGACCACCTTCGGCGACGACGAGGAGGGTGCGATGGCGCACGCCGCCGACGCGATCGGGGAAGCGCTTGCGGCGCGGATCGCCCGCCGCGAGGATATTCCCGCTCCGGCCATGGCGAAGCTGAGCCGGCTTTTCGGATCGTTCGGCTGCCGCCACTGACCGTTGCCAAGGTCGAGCTTTATCGCGCGCTGCGAGCGGCCGGTGTGTCGAAGTCGGGGTCGAGGACGCGGCATAGCGGAGGTCGGCACTACTGGCCCCGCCGGGCAGCGAGGCGCAGGCGCAGTGCGTTCAATTTGATGAACCCCTCGGCGTCGCGCTGATCGTAGACTTGGTCCGCCTCAAAGGTGACGTGCGCCGCGCTGTAGAGGCTCCTCGGCGACCGTCGCCCGACCACCCGCACCGCACCCTTGTAGAGCTTCAGCCGGACCACGCCCTCGACCTCCTCCTGGCTGCGGTCGATGAGCGCCTGCAGCATCGCCCGCTCGGGCGAGAACCAGAAGCCGTTGTAGATGAGCTCGGCATAGCGCGGCATCAACTCGTCCTTGAGGTGCGCCGCACCGCGGTCGAGGCAGAGGCTCTCGATGCCGCGGTGGGCGGCCTGCAGGATCGTGCCGCCCGGCGTCTCGTAGACGCCGCGCGATTTCATGCCGACATAGCGGTTCTCGACGAGATCGAGCCGGCCGATCCCGTGCCGGGCGCCGCGCTCGTTGAGCTGCGTCAGCACCGCCGCCGGCGACAGGGTTTGGCCGTCGATCGCGACCGGGTCGCCGCGCGCGAAGGCGACTTCGAGGTACTCCGGGGCGTCGGGGGCGGTCTCCGGCGCCACGGTGCGGCCGAAAACGAATTCCTCGGGCTCGGCCCAGGGGTCTTCCAGCACCTTGCCTTCGGCCGAGAGATGCAACAGGTTGGCGTCGACCGAGAACGGCGCCTCGCCGCGCTTGTCCCTGGCGATCGGGATCTGATGGCGCTCGGCATAGTCGAGCAGGCGGCTGCGCGAGCCGAGGTCCCATTCGCGCCACGGGGCGATGACCTTGATGTCCGGGGCGAGCGCATAATAGCCCAATTCGAAGCGAACCTGGTCGTTGCCTTTGCCGGTGGCGCCGTGCGCGACGGCGTCGGCGCCGACCTGACGCGCGATCTCGATCTGGCGCTTGGCGATCAAGGGCCGGGCGATCGCCGTACCGAGCAGATAGGCGCCCTCGTAGAGGGCGTTGGCGCGAAACATCGGAAAGACGAAATCGCGCACGAACTCTTCGCGCAGGTCGTCGACGAAGATCTCGGTCGCGCCGAGCAATTCGGCCTTCTCCCGCGCCGCCGTCAATTCCTCGCCCTGGCCCAGATCGGCGGTGAAGGTGACGACCTCGCAGCGATAGGTCTCTTGCAGCCAGCGCAGGATCACCGAGGTGTCGAGCCCGCCCGAATAGGCGAGCACCACCCTCTTGACCGGATCGGACTTCGCCATCCCTCGCCCTCTCAGTTTTTCCGCGCCACCCGGCGTTTCAGCCGGCGGCGGCACGCCCCGCGGCGGCGCGCCCGCGCCCGGACGGCCGCCCGCCTGGGCGGGCGTTCCGGGCATGCCGCTCGATGAACGCGATCGCCGCCTCGAGCGCGCCAAACGCAGCGAGATTCTCGTGCTCGGCCCGCGGCTCGAACCAGCCCTCCTTCGGCTGCGGCGCCGCGTCGAAGAGAGTACGGCCGAGCCGGATCGGGACGACCCCGTCGCGACCGCCGTGCATGATCAAAAGCGGGCTCCTGATCCGGCCGATACGCGCCAGCGAGTTGAAGCGGTCGCGCATCAGCATCGCCGCCGGAACATAAGGATAGTGCAGTCGCGCGACCGCGACGACGCTGGTGAACGGGGCTTCGAGCACCACCGCGGCGACTTCGCGGCGTGCCGCCAGATCGACGGCAACCGCGGCACCCAACGATTTGCCCCACAGCACGAGCCGGTCGGGCGCGATCTCCTGCCGCTCGAGGAACGCGATCGCCGCCTCGGCATCGGTGTACAGGCCGCGCTCGCACGGCGAGCCCGGGTTGCCGCCGTAGCCGCGGTATTCCAAGAGCAGCACGCCCAGGCCCGCATCGGCAAATCGCAGCAAGCGTTCGGCGCGATAGCCGATATGGCCGCCGTTGCCGTGAAAGTAAAGGATGACCGGCCGACCGGAAGGCGGCGGCCGATACCAGGAAACGAGGGCCAGCCCGTCCGGCGACGTCACCGTTACCTCGCGAACGCCGAGCACTGCGAGTTCCCCCAATTCGGGGCGGCTCGGGCCGGGCCGGAACAACAGGCGGCGCTGCAACAGGAAGAGAGCGCCGATCAGCGTGCCATAACCGCCGACCGCGATTGCCGAGAGCGAAAGCAGCACGTGCACCGGCCAGCGGCACGAGCGGCGGTCAGACGGCGGCCAGCGCCGCCGCCCTCAGCGCCGTGCCGCGGCGGCGGAGGCTCGCGGATTTGAGCTGGCCGCAGGCCGCGAGAATGTCGCGACCGCGCGGCGTACGCACCGGGGCGGCGTAGCCGGCGGCAAAGACGATCTCGGAAAAGGTTGCGATCGCCGCCTCGGTCGAGCATTCAAAGGGTGCGCCAGGCCACGGGTTGAACGGGATCAGATTGACCTTGGCCGGGATCCCCGCGAGCAGCCGCACCAGCTCGCGTGCCTCGGCCGGGCTGTCGTTGACCCCGCGCAGCATCACGTACTCGAAGGTGATCCGCCGCGCGTTCTTGACACCCGGATAGGCGCGACAGGCGTCGAGGAGCTCGGCAATTGGATATTTGCGGTTGAGCGGCACGAGGCGATCGCGAACGTCGTCGCGCACCGCGTGCAAGGATACGGCGAGGTTGACCTTGAGCTCGGCTCCGCAGCGCCGAATTGCAGGCACGACGCCGGCGGTCGACAAGGTGATCTTGCGCCGCGAGATCGACAGACCCTCCGGGTCCATCACCGTCTGCAGGGCCGCCGCCACGTTCTCGTAGTTGTAGAGCGGCTCGCCCATCCCCATCAGCACGACGTTGGTGATTGCGGTGCCCGGCGCGGCGGCCGCCGCCGGGCGGCGTCGATCGTCCGGCGACGGCCACGCGCCGAGCGCGTCGCGCGCGATCATCACTTGCCCGACGATCTCCTCTGGCGCGAGATTGCGCACCAGGAGCTGCGTGCCGGTATGGCAGAACCGGCAGCTCAAGGTGCAGCCGACCTGCGATGAAACGCACAACGTGCCTCGGTCGGGTTCGGGAATGTGAACGGTCTCGACCTCCTGTCCATCGGCAAAGCGCAGCAGCCATTTGCGGGTGCCGTCCCGGGAGACGAGGCGCTGCGAAACCACCGGCCGATGCAGCTCGTAATGGTCGGCGAGACGATCGCGAAACGCCTTCGACAACGACGTCATCTGGCTGAAATCGATGGCGCCGCGATGATAGATCCAGTGCCACAACTGCCGAGCGCGGAACGGCTCGGCGCCGAAGGAGAGCATCTCGGCGGCGAGCCTCGCCCGGCCCAATCCGGCGAGATTGCGGCGCGGTGCTGCAGACGGGCCCAATGCGGTCATGACGCGCGCACTATAGGCGGCGGCGGGCGCCGGTACCACGGCGGCTAGCGCGTGATCCCGCAGGCCTTGTCGCTCAGCGCCAGGGCCCGGCTGAACCCGGCGAGCGAGTAGGTGTCGATGATCGGTGGCCCCTTTTGCGGCGTACCCTCGATCGCCGCGCGGCTGCCCTTGGCCATGGCCGCGACGATTGCCTTGTCGAGATCCGCAGTCCGCGACCAGGCGGTATCGACTTTTGTAAACAGATCGAACTTGGTGCCGTCGATATCGAGCGACGCGTCGCTGCCCTCCTTGAACCGGTAGCCTTCGTCGAGGCTAACGACGTCGCTGACATGCTCCTGCGGACGGTGGGTGACCATCATCACCGCAGCCTTGCGCTTGCTGCCCGGCGGCTCCCGTATCGCCGGGAATCCGAGCACGTAGCACACCTGTCCGGAATGGGCCTTGAAGGTGTAAGCGGTCCACCCGCCGAACGCTCCCAGGCGCTGGACGGCGGTCGCGGTTTTTGGCGGCTGACTTGGCGCGGCGGGCTGCTTTGCGGTCTCCGCCTGCCCCAGGGTCGACGGCGGCAATAACGGCAGAACCAAGAGTAGGGTTCGCCAAAATCTCTGCATGCTTCCTGCCCGGGGCCAATCCCCACGAATGGATTTCGCGCCGCCGCGCATCGTCCGCGCGTCGATCCAGGGTTCGGCCCACCGCGCCTTTTGCCGAGGCGGCGACACCCTCGCCACCGCGCGCGGGTCCAGTGCCCCACCTGCCGGACCGCGCGATACGATCTGCGCCCACCGCGGCGGCGCCGCCATACTAGCCGATCGGGGTCGGTTTGTATCGCCGCTCCCCTACCGACGCAAAACCGGTCAGAATGCCCGGGATGGACGAGATCACGATCCGGCCGGCGAGCGCGCGGGATGTCCCCGGCATCGCCAGGCTCGATGTCGAGACATGGCGTGTCGCCTATGCCGGGGTGCTGTCGACGCGCTATCTGGTCGGTTTGTCGGAATGGCGCCGCGAAGCCGGCTGGCGCAGCCTGATCCTGCACGAGCCGCGCGACGTGCGCGTCGCCGCGGATGCCCGTGGCGCCATTCTGGGCTTTGGCAGCTGCGGACCGAGCCGGGGCGAGCGCGATTTTACCGGCGAGGTCTTTACCCTCTATGTCGGCCCGGATTGGCAGAACCGCGGGATCGGACGGCGCCTGTTGATGGCCCTGTTCCGGCGTCTTGTCGCCACCGGCCGCAACTCGGCGATCGTTTGGGTGCTGCGCAACAACCCGAGCCGCTTTTTCTATGAGCGCCTCGGCGGACGGCAGGCGGCGCGAAACTCACTGAATGTCGGCGGTGCTTGGGTCGAGGCAGTGGCCTATGGGTGGCCCGACCTGCCGGCTTTTCTCGCTGCGGTATCGAGCCAAGACCGCGAGCCCTGACCGCGAGCCCGCCGCGCCGGGCAGCTCACCGTCGCCCCGCGGCGGCCGCTATCGCCGCGGCGCTGGCCGGCTCGCCTTCCCGCCAGTGGCCGGTCTTCTTCAGCGCCTCGACCACCTCGCGCGGCATGTATCGCTCATCGTGCTTGGCCAGCACGGCGCCGGCGGCGAAGACCCCGTTTGGGCGCAACCTGCCTTCGACGACGACGCCCTGCCCGGGGCGGAACAGATCGGGCAGGATGCCGTGATAGACGACGGAAAGATCGGTTTTGCCGTCGGTCACCCGGAATACGGTGCCGCCGTCGGGATCGCGCGCCAGGCTGTTCGCCTCGACCAGCCCGCCGATCCGCACCCGCCGGTCGAACGCGGCCGCCTGCGCCTTGAGTTCGCTCGGGCTGTAAAAGAACACGAGGTTGCTGCGGAAAGCCGTCAGCACCAGCGCGGTGGCGCCGCACAGCGCCGCCATGCCGAAAATCAGCAGAAGGAACCGCTGCTGTTTCTGGGTCATCGTTGCCGGGCGCCGTTCCGATGCAGCCGTTCGAGGGCAAGGAGCGCGTGACGGCGGCGCCGCCAGGACCACAGCGCAAGGCCGCCCAAAACCGTCAGCGCCACCGCGTAGGCCGGCCAGACGAAGACGGCATAGCCGCCCATCGCCAAGTAGGCCTCGATCGCGCGCATCACCGGCCTTCGCCGCGCGCCACGCGATCGCTGGCGAAATGCGTCGGCACCGCGGCATCTCGCCACGCGGCGTGGCGGCGCGCCGAGGCGACGTTCAGCCGTATCGCCAGCGCCTTGCGCTCGAGTAACAGGGACTGCATGCGCAGCAGCAAGAGGGTGGCGAACAGCAGCGCGAAGGCCAACGTCATCACCAGCAGCGGCACCAGCATCGGCAAAGCGATCGTCGGCCCGCCGCGCCGCATCACGCTCGCCGGCTGGTGCAGCGTGTTCCACCAAACGACCGAAAATTTGATCACCGGCAGGTTGACCACCCCGACCAGCGCCAAGACCGAGCCGGCCTTGCCGCCGCGGATCGGGTCGTCGAATGCATTCACCAGCGCGATATAACCAAGATAGAGGAAGAACAGGATCAGCACCGAAGTCAGGCGCGCTTCCCACACCCACCAGGCGCCCCACATCGGGCGCCCCCACAGCGATCCGCTAACCAGGCAGACAAGGGTGAAGGCGGCGCCGATCGGAGCCGCCGCCCGGGCCGCGATTTCGGCGAGCGGGTGGCGCGCGACCAGGGCCGCGGCGCTGGCGACGGCGACGAAGAGATAGACGTTGAGCGCCATCCATGCCGCCGGCACATGCACATACATGATGCGCACGGCCTCACCCTGCTGGTAATCGGGCGGCGCCGCGACCAGCGCCAAATAGAGCCCGACGGCCAAGGCAATAAGGCACGGCCACGCGCACCACGGCAGCGCCCTCGCCGACAGCCGCATGAACCGCGCCGGGTTGGCGAACCGGTTGAGCATCATTCTCCGAATCGCGGCCGCTGCGGTCCTTCTAGCGCGGCGGCGGCCGCGTGTCACCGGCGATGCCGCGCGCGGGGTGATTTTCATTCGAGCGCCAGTCGCAGCGCCGCCGCGCTCGCCCACGGCGCCAGCGCCAGCGACGACAGGCTGAGGGCGCCCAAGATCAGCAAATCCGGCCGCGACGATCCGCCTGTCGCGCTCGCTTCGACGGCGGCGGCGCCGAATACGAGCGGCGGTACGTAAAGCGGCAAAACGAGGAGGGCCGACAGCACGCCTTGACGGCGGGCGCCGAGCGTCAGCGCCGCAGCGACGCCGCCGACGAGACTGAGGGCCGGCGTGCCGATCAGCAAACTCGCCAGCAATGTCGGGATTTCACGAGCGTCGAGCTCGACGAGCAACCCCAGGATCGGGCTCGCCAGCGCCAGCGGCAACCCGGTTGCGACCCAATTCGCCGCACATTTTGCGAGCACCGCCAATTCGAGCGGCAAGGGTGCGAGGACCAACAGATCGAGCTCGCCATCCTCGTAGTCGGTGCGGAACAGCCGATCCAGCGACAACAGCGCGGCGAGCAGCGCCGCTACCCAGACGATGCCGGCCGCAATCCGCTGCAAGACCGCAGGCTCGGGACCGACGCCGAGCGGGAACAGCACGACGGCGAGCACAAAGAAGCCGAGGACAAGACCGGCATCCCCGCCTTGGCGCAAAGCGAGCCGAAGGTCGCGGCGAAACAGGCCGATGAAGGCCGCCACCCTCAGCTTTGCCCGAGATCGCCGCGGCCGGGCGAGAAAGCGTCGAGCACGATCGTCTGCGCCCCGGCGAGCGCAGGGCCGGCGTGCGTCGACAGCAGCAGCCGGCCGCCACCGGCGCGATGCTCGGCTATCGCGCGTTCGAGCCGGGCGCAACCGTCGTCGTCCAGGGCGCCCATCGGCTCGTCGAGCAGCCACAGCGGTGCCGGCGCGGCAAGCAGCCGCGCCAGAGCCAACCGCCGCCGCTGCCCGGCGGACAGCCATCGATTCGGCCAATCGGCGATCCGGTCGAGCGCGAAGGCGGCGAGCGCGCGGTCGATCGCCGGTGCCGATTGCGCCCCGGGCAAGCCGCGCAGCGCCACCCAGAAAGAAAGCGTCTCGCGCGGTGTCAAGGCCGATTTGATCGCGTCGCGGTGACCGATGTAGTGCAGACGGGCGTGATGCGCCGCGGGCGTGTCCGATACCGGCCTTTGCCCCCAGGCGAGCCGACCCGCCGCCGGGGCGAGCAGGCCGGCGACGATGCGCAGGAGGCTCGTCTTGCCGCTGCCGTTGCTGCCCGTCAGCATCACGGCACCGCATGGCGGCAAACGAAACGACAGCCCGGCGAAGACCAGCCGCTCGCCCCGCCGACAAGCGAGATCCTCGGCGATCAAGTCAGGGGCCGAAACCGCCACGGCGATCGGCAGCAGGCGCCGCAAAAAAAAGCGGCTCCGGCGGGGGGAACCCGGAGCCGCGTAACCCTCGGCCAAATGGCTCGGCCGAGTACGAGGTTTGGGGGACAAACCTGTAAGGACAAGCCTTACGCACGCCATATGCGATGCGCTTTTGGACTTCTGTTTGAAGAAAATACGACATTTTTATGAAATCCAAGCGAGAAAGCTTAACGATTTCTTCAACTTCGCACAAGATGGCGGCGCCGATCTACTGTCGCGCGCAAAATCAGCGATCGGCGGCTAGACCGCAAATCGGCGGCGAAACTTCCGTAGGATTGCCGGCGACCCGATCGGCGGCGATCCGGTGGCGACAATTCGATCGATGCCGATATGTTGCAGCTCGCCATCGTGCAAGTTAAGATCGTCGCCGCTCAGAAACCGCGGGAAAAGACAAGGAAGAGCCGGTGAAATCCATCGATAAAAGCGCCGACCGGGAACGTTGGCCAGGTAAGATTTTCTACCGATTTCGGATCTTGATCGCGCTGGTGATAATCCTGACGCCGATCGCGGCGGCGGCGCAAGCACCTTCGGAAAAAGAGAAGACCACTCTCGAGGCGCAGAAGAATGCACTGTTCCAGCAGATGTTGCGCAATCCCGACAATCTCGACGTGGCCTTTGCCTATGCCGACGTATCGGCGCGGCTCGGCGATTATGAGGCGGCGGTCTCGGCCCTCGAACGAATGCTGCTCTACAACCCCAATCTGCCGCGGGTGCAGCTCGAGCTCGGCGGGTTGTATTTCCGGATGGGTTCGTATGATCTCGCCCGTGCCTATTTCGAGAAGGCGGCCAGCGCCAACCCGCCGGCCGCGGTTCGTCAGCGCATTGACGAGTATCTCGCGCAGATCGACAAAGCGCAATCGCGCCATCATGTCTCCGGCTATCTGTTCCTCGGCGGCCAATATCAGAGCGATGCCAATGTCGCGCCGAGCTCGCCGCTGATCTTCTCGCCGATCGGTCCGCTGTTGCTCAGCAGCCAGTTTACCAGGCAGGCATCGGGCAGTATTTTCGGCACGGGCTCACTGATCTACAGCTATGACCTCGAAACCCAGAGCCGCGACAGCCTCGACGTCACCGCGGTCGGCGCCCTCAACCATTATTTCAACCCCGCGGTAAACCATCTCGACCTCGCGCTGTTGGAGTTGACCGGCGGCCCGCGTCTCAATTTCCCAAACGGCGCGCTCGTCGGCACGGCACCGGCATCGTTCCGGCCCTACGCGATCTTCGACGAAGTGGGCCTCGGCTGGGACCAGTATTTCGCCGCCGGCGGCTTCGGTCTCGAATACGATCAGCTCGTCTGGAACGATCTCGCGCTGAAATCGGTCTTCGAGTTTCGCCACAAGAGCTTCACCAATGCGCCGACGCGGCCGTTGTCGACCGGTCTCGACGGCAATGACGAGCTGGTGTCGCTGTCGGCAACCAAACCCATTGGCGAATATTCTGCGCTGAATTTGGAATTCGACTATCTCAACCAGTCGACGGCGCTGGCCTATTACACCAACTCCAGCTATGCCGTTTCGGGCTCCTATCAGATCAGCTACCCGGCGCCGTTCAAGCTCACGATCGGTCCCTGGCAGACGACATTCTTTGTCGGCCGGGCCTGGAGCTATTATGCCGCTCCCGACCCCTGCTGCAATACCAGCGGCAGCCCTGTCGTGTTCTCGACCAGCAGCCAATTGACCCAACGGTGGCGCTTTGGCGGCACCGAGACCTGGCCGGTAACGCCGCGGATCGCGATCGTGGCGCAGATTGGGCGTGATATCGTGTCGTCCAACCTGTCGCTTTATGCCTATAACAGCACCTCGGTGCTGATCGGCCCGCAGATCCGTTTTTAGGGAGCGCTCGATGACCGCCAGCGTCCGGCATCGGTTCCCGGCCGCGCTCGCGGCCGTCCTCTTCTTCGGTTGCCTCGGCGCAAGCTCGCCGGCTTTGGCGGTGCGCGTCGGCGTCGACAGCGCGGTCAACCCGGAGGCGACCGGGACCCCGCCGGGCGCCGCGCCGCAGCGCATCGTGCTCGGCCAGGATGTGCTCTTCAATGAGCGGATCGCCACCACGGCGGCGGGACAGACCCAGATCCTGTTTGTCGATGCCTCGACCCTGACGGTCGGTCCGAACTCGAACATGGTGATCGACCAGTTCGTCTACGATCCCAATGCCGGGACCGGCAAGATGGCGGCCAGCTTGACCCGCGGCGTGTTTCGCTTTGTCGGCGGCGCGCTCAGCAAAGGCGACAACGCCGTCACGTTCCGCGCGCCGACGGCGACGATCGGCATCCGCGGCGGGGTAATGCTGATCGATGTGAACCCCGATTGCGGCGCCGGCATCGCCACGGCGGGATGCAACGCACTGCAAGTCGTCTTTGCCTATGGCAAGGGGGTCACGGTGACCGGGCTCGACGGCGTCTCGCAGACCGTCACCCGGCCCGGCTTCCAGGTCACCGTGGCCGGGCCGGGGGCCGCACCCTCGAGCCCGGCGCCGGCGCCGCCGGACTGATCGCCAAGTTCCTTTCCCAACTCGACGGCCGCACCGGCTTGCATGGCGGCGCCCATACGATCCCGACCGACGTCATCGTCGAAAAAAGCAGCGCCGCGGTTATCTCCGCTGCCGCGCCGACCGTCGCAACGGTCTCGCAAAGCCAGCCGCCCGCGGTGGCAAACACCATCCAGTCGGTAGCGCTGAACATCCAGAACGCCCAATCCGGGGGTGCCGTGGCCACCGCTACCCCGGTGGCACCGTCGCCGCCGCCACCGGCGCCACCACCGCCACCGCCGCCACCACCGCCACCGCCGCCACCGACGCCACCGACGACGATCAACATTCCGAACGTCGCCGGCGGCTATGCCAGCACCGGCAGCAGCGCGACCGGTTCCGGTTTCCCCGGCAGCCCGCTCGCCTATGCCGGCGGCAACGTCACGAACGGGCAGGTCACGATCAGCGGCAGCTTCGGCCAAGTGAGCTTCCCGCTGGTCGCCGGGAGCGCCGTCCTGGCCGCCAGTGGCGTTACTACTTCGAGCCCGCTCGGACCGGTCACCGGCACGACTTACCTGTCGCCGGACCACACCTTCTTTTTTGCCGATCTGACCCCGATCGCCGATCCCTCACAGCGCGAGTTCGTCTATGGCGGATTGCCGGTCCAGCAGAGCTTCTTTCGAACCGCCTCGGGCACGTCGCGGGTCCTCGCCTTTGCCGTGCAGCCCGATGCGGCGCTGCAAGCGTTGATACCGTTCATCCGTCAAGGAACCGGCGGGTCGCTCGCCGGCGCCAGCGTCTCGCCGCTGATCTTTGCCACCCCGGCCGGGAGCGCCTTCTTGACCGGCAGCGGTTCGACCAAAGCCTTGCAGGCGAGCCTCGGGATCGCCGGAACCGGGGCGAACCAGCAATCGGTCATCGTCGTGCTGGTCGGCGACGTCGTCGGCAACGCCGTTGGCCGGCCGTCGCTCGAAGGCGTCATGCACGGCAGCTTTCTTGGCAACGCCGCGGGCCAGCCGATCCGCATCAATTCCTATTACGCGACGCCCGCCGACGGCAACGGCAACGCCTTTTACGGCAAAGACGGGATCTCCGGCTTTGTCCTCTCGTCCGGGGCAGGAGGCGCCAGCGCGACCGAGATCAACACGGCTAATCAGGCGACGACCGGCAATTATCAGTTCGTTCAGCCGGCGATCCCAACGACCGTGCCCGGCTTCGCGACCGGCCGGCAGTCGACGGGAACCATCAAGGGCTGGTTCGGCGGGGTCATGACCAGGGAAGCGATCGGCGGCAAGGGCAGCCCGTTTTCCTATGCGCTTATCGGCCCCACCACGATCAAGACCAATGCCGGCGACCTGCAGATCGCCGCGACCCTGGCCGGCGGCGATCCGTTCACCTCAGGGACGAGCGGGATCAATGCCAAGAACGGCATGGTGCTGCAATTCGGCTCGCTGCAGCCGGGCTTTCCACAGAAGCGGCAGGCCTTCATCGACGACAGCCTGTTCGCCGCGCTGGAGAGCCCGGACTTCGAACACGCCGTCGAAGGTCGACGGGTTCCCGGTTTCCTTCACCGGGTCCAACCCGAACCTCTATTTGGTGACCGCGACCGCGGCGCCGCCGACGGCGGTGCTGCCGAACGGGTTGTGCACCTGCCAATTCCTGCAATGGGGCTATTGGGGCGGCGAAATCGACACGCCGGCTCATGGCGAGACCCCGGCGCGCGTCGATGTCGGGCAGATCAATTCCTGGGTCGCGGGCCCGCTGACCACGGATATCTCGGCGCTCAAGTCGATGGGCGCCACCGGCAGCTACAGCGGCAGCCTGTTCGGCAGCGTCGACAACAACGGCGCCAAATATCTCGCCAGCGGCGGGTTGAGCGCTTCCTATAATTTCGGCACGCAACAGGGCTCGTTCACCGTCATCAAATATGACGGCCGCTTCAGCTTCACCCGCAGCGGCATCGAACCGCTCTCGGGCCCCAACTACCAGTTCGGGATCCACATTCCCGGGCTGCTGGGGTACGTATTCGGCAGCTTCTACGGCCCGGGTGCGATCGAAACCGGCGGCAACTTCGCCTTTCGCACGACGGCCGGCTCCTATTTCACATCGGGCATCTACGGCGCGCGCCTCGTCGGCGGAACGGCGGGCTTCCACTAGACTAGTCTTACTGAGTCACAAAACTCAACATGAGGTATTTCAGCTGGATAGTGACCCTCAAGATGTCGTAAAGTAGGGTGTTTTACCGGGTATGGGGGACCGGAAATGGGGGTGACATCGGAGGGGGTTGGCGAAGCGCGATTTGCGGCGTACGTCGTGGAGCTGGGCAGGGTCCTGGGCCATGCCGATCGACAAGCGCCGTTGCGCGATTACTGCTTGGGCTTGTTGATGCCGATCGAGCGCAAAAGCGTGGAGCCGATGGCGGCGGTGACGGCTCCGGCGCAGGTGGCAGCAAAGCATCAGTCGCTGCTTCACTTTGTCGGCAACGCGCCGTGGTCGGACGCGGCGATGCTGGCCAAGGTAGGCGAGCTGGTGCTGCCAACGATTGAGCGCAGCGGACCGATTGAGGCGTGGATCATCGACGACACCGGGTTTCCGAAAAAGGGGAAGCACTCGGTCGGGGTGACCCGGCAATATTGCGGTCAGCTCGGCAAACAGGACAACTGCCAAGTCGCGGTATCGTTGTCGCTGGCCAATCACGAGGCGAGTTTGCCGGTCGCTTACCGGCTCTATCTGCCGCAAGAGTGGGCGAGCGACCGGGAGCGGCGGGACAAGGCCAAAAGCCTGCCCCGGCGAAGGCCGGGGTGCCGGAGACGGTCGGCTTTCAAACCAAGCCCGAGATTGCCCTGGAACAGATCAAGTCAGCCTGCGCGGCGGGCCTGCCGCGGGGCGTCGTGCTCATGGACGCCGGCTACGGCAATGACACCGAGTTGCGCACGGCGACTACGGCGCTGGATCTAAGTTATGTCGCCGGGATCGGCGGCAACACCGCGGCGTGGCCACCCGGGAAGTCGCCCCTGCCGCCCCTGCCCGGATCAGGACGCGGACGGCCACCCAAGCTGCTGCGGCGCGACGACGAACATCATCCGCTCAGGGCCAAGGCGCTCGCCCACGACTTGCCGCCGGAGGCTTGGCAGGAGATCGCCTGGCGCGAGGGCAGTGCGGACTGGCTCTGCTCGCGTTTTGCTCGCGTGCGAATGCGACCATCGCATCGCGACACTTGGCGCGCCGAGCCGCATCCGGAGGAGTGGTTGCTGATCGAATGGCCGCAGGGCGAAGCCGAACCGACCAAATATTGGTTTTCTACCTTGCCTGAGGATATCAGCTTCGATCGCCTTGTCGACTTGGCCAAATTGCGCTGGCGGATCGAGCGCGATTATCAGGAACTCAAGCAGGAACTCGGTCTGGGCGACTACGAAGGGCGCGGGGTGGCGCGGCTTCCACCACCACTCTGTATCGCCGCCTACGGCTTCCTGATCGCCGAACGCGGCGCCCTTCCCCCCTCAGGACCGGCTTCCGCCGCGCTCTTGCCGGGATCTATCCTTCCCCTCGATTACCGACCCAGAGGCGCCGCCAATCCGCCCCGAGCGGCACGTGCCGAACTCGATTGCCAGCATTCGCCGCCGCCTGATCCTCGCGCTCGCCAGGACGCTACCGAGATGCCCTTGCTGCAACTCGCCGATCCTGAGGCCCAGCAAAATCCCCCCGATTCCTGACGCAGTAAGACTAGCAGGCTGCGAAAAAAGCCGACTAGCCGAACCGGCAAGGGTGCTCGGCCGCGGGTGTGGATGGCCGGGCCAAGCCCGGCCATGACGTAAGTGATTGAATTCGCTGCAAGTCGTCAATGCCCCGACTTGTCCCGGGCATCCGGACGAGCGGTAAGTTTTTCCGCAGTCTGCTAGAGATCCGCCGCCACCTTCGCCGCGGGCGCGCCCCATCGGTCGATAACGAACCCGCCGGACAAGCCGGCGGGTTCGAACCGATCAAAGCCGAAGGGTGAAAGCGCTCAGTTGGGTTTTGGGCCGATCCGCCCCGGATCCGAATACGGGTGCAAGGCGGTCTTCGTCGCATAATCGGCCGGCGGCGTATAGTGCCCAGATTTCGCTTGCTTGGCGCCGCTGGGCTTGGGCCCGAAGGGATGCGTCGGCGCCGATAGCGCTGGCGCGCCGCCCGCCGCCGGCGATGCCGAGACCGATTGCGCCTGCGCCGCCAGCGCCAGGCCGGTCAGCAACGCCGCGCCGACCACCGTCGATTTCACCAAACTCCACATCACCGAAATCTCCACTGCCATCATCAAGGGACAACGCCGGCGACTGTGCCGGGGGTCGTCGGCCCGTGACAAATGATAATCTTGCATACCGTAAGCGCGCTTCTTTTTTGTGCAGTGCGTCTTTTTTTGTGCAGTGCGTCGCCGCCGACCTCGACCAATTTCCAGTCAGGTGCAGTCAGGCGCAGCCGACTTTGAGCCGTTCACCCGCGCCCCCGGACGACCGGCCCTGCGGGCCGTTCCGGGGGTGGCCCGCGAGTCCCATGGATGGCCGGGCCGAAGCCCGGCCATGAACGATTAGGTTAGGGCCCACGAAAGAGAAAAAACCCACAAAGAAAAACCCGCCGGCGCTGCCGCCGGCGGGTTGCGGAGACCGATGTCTCGTCGCTCAGAACTTGACGACGAAGTCGGCGAGCAGCGCCTGCTCGGTGCCGTAGAGGCCGGCCAGCGTCTGACGACTCGCCCAGACCCATTCGATCCCGGTGTCGATGAACCCGACCGGGGTCCAGATCAGGTTGACGTGGGTGCTAAACACCTGCTTGTTGGTGTCCACCGCTGCCAGCGGCCCCAGCAGCGCGGCCGAGATTTCATAGTGTTGCCAGCCGAAGGTAACGTTCGAGCGCAGATTGGGCAACCACCAATGCTGGACGCCGGCGCTGGCGCCCTGTTCGGGGATCGTGCGGAAGGCGATGGCGCTCGCTGGAAAATTGCAGCCCTTGGTCGGCTCGGCGCAACCCGGAATGACGCTTTGATAGTTGGTCTCGACGCCGGCCGCAAGGAAATCATTGATATAGCGGCCGATCCCGTCGCCGATGTTGAACTGTGCAACGATGTTGTCCTTCGAATAGCCGAACCAGTTGGGGATGATCGTGCCGGAGATGCCGCCGCCATAGCCAAAGACGCTGCGCGAGACGAAGTGGCCGTCGTTGATGGACAGATCGCGGCCGACGAAGCGGAAATCGACATGCCCCCAGGGCTGCGCCCAGTAGTCCGACAGGGTGAAGTCGGGCGCCTTCGCCACGAACGGGTTTAGGGGCACGGAGCAGCTCGAGGTGTTGGTGAAGCCCGGCGTCAAGGTCGCGTTGTTCTGCCCCTGGGTCAAGCCGTTGGCGATGCAACCGTTGGTACTCGCATTCGACGTCTGCAACAGTGAAACGAAGCTTTCTTGATCCGAGACCACTTTGCCGGCCGGGGTGATGGCGTCGGTCTCCGGGGTTTCGAGCGAGCCCGACAAGGCCATGCCCAAGGGGCCGGGATAGGTGTAGCGGATTTGCGCCTGGCGGACGACGCCGGCCTGGCCGACGTCGCCGCCCTGGTCGATGGTCTCGGGGCCGGCATCGTTGTCGCTGAAGTTCGAGTTGGCCTGCCCGGCGAGGAAGCCGCCGAGGGTACCGTAGGCGTATAAGAGACGTGGGAGCTGCGGGCTGGCGACGGCGGTCACGTCGTTGCAGGTAAACCCGGTTTCCGCGGCGCAGCCGGAAAAGTCGAACTGGATGTAGGTGCGCGCTTCGCCATAGACGGTCGGCGTGCGGGTCTCGACCGAGAAGGTCGTTTGGTCCGCGGTCGCCGAGAAGAGGCCGTTGCCGCGCGCATTCGCCACAATATTGGCCACGCCCCCAACCCCGCCCAGATTGGTCGAACCCGCCGACCCCTGGAGACCCCCGGTGACCGTGGGTTGCGCCACCCTCTGGCCCCTGGTCGGAAAACCGGGAACGACGGTTGTTGATTTGAAGTTGAGCGGGCTAAAAACCGCTTGGTTGTTGGCACCGAAATTATTCTGCTGGACGCCGTTCGGCGGACCGCCCGTTATCGAGTAGTTAAGATTTACCTGCGCAACACCGCCGATCCGGATCGAGGTGTCGGTACCGGGGATCAAGAACGAGCGCGGAAAGCTGCCGCCGAGGAGGGCGGCGCCGGGCGCCGCCTTGGCGCCGGCGGCGCCGCCGCCGCTGCCCGGGGCAAACTGCGCCAATTGATCCATGCGCTGCTGCAGGAGCTGCATGTCGGCCTGCATGTCCGACAATTCGTCGGCCCGCGCCGCGGGCGCGGCCGGCAGCCACGCGACCGATAGGGCGAGCCCGGCGGCCGCCGCCATGCTGCCGATAGTCCGCTTTCTGGTCATCGCTCCCCCGAGAAATCAAAGGTTGAGGCTATGCGCACCAACGACACTCGTCGCTCTCGCGCCATAATATAAGACGATCGGCGTCGATCAAGCGGCTTTGTCGCCCTCGTGACGTTTTCGTCGCATCGTGGCGAAGATGCAACAGAATCAAGCAAGGCATTGATGTGGGCCGGGCCCTCTCGCCATCGGTGCGGCCCGCGCGGACCCGGAGCAGGCCGTTCGCAAGCTAGCGGGATGCGCGAGAACCATCGCCCGCGTCATCCCTGCGGCCTTCGCTTTGCCGTTTCGCCCCGATCGGCGCGCGCCCGCCCGGTGCGTGCCGAGCCGCTCGGATCAGGCAACGGCAACCGGGCGGCGAAACGGGTTCGCCCGTTTGAGCCGCGCCGACCAGCGATGGCGCGCCAACTCGTGTCGCACGACCGCCGCGTCGGTCACCCAGTTCAGCTGCAGGACGCGGCGTTCGCCGAGATGCGGACGATGGCCGTGAAACGACCGCGCACTGCGGCGGAAGGCCAGCATCGTGCCGGCGAGCGGCGCCACCTCGCGGGCATAGTCGTCGAGATCGTCGGGGCCGCGCAGCAAGCGCAGGCGGCCCCCGCTCGGCTCCCAGCCGGCGTTCAGATAAAGTAGCAGGGTGACGATCTTGCTCGCCGAATTGGTGTGGATGCGGCCGTCTCCGGCATCGCCGTAGCCGCGCACGGTCAACATTGTCGGCCGGCCGTCCAGGTCGACGGAAAATTTCTCGGCCACCGCCGCGGCGAGCGGCGGTCCGGTCAGGGCGGCGACCAGGCCGGCAAAGGCAACCCCGTACTCCAGGCTTTCGACCGGAAAGCTGCCGGCACCGAGAACCGCCGGAAAATCGGCAAGGATCGCCGGCCAGGCCGCGGCCGGCACAAATTCCTCGACGACGACGAAATCGAACGGGTCATGTTCGAGCGGCGCCGCCCGCAAACGGTCGAGATCGAGAGCCTTCACCGGTTTCTCCGCAACCCCGGGCGCTCCGACTATACACCGGCCCGCCGCAGGCAAAGCGATCGCCAAATTGGCACTTTGCCCGAGTGCAGCGGTGGGCTAGTGGTAACGGGCGCGCCGACCAATGCCGAGAGGGGGGATGCAACAGCGCTGGGGCCTCCCCCTCGTCGCGTGGCCGTCACGGCTGCGCCCGAATTCCTGGGATCTCGTGGCCCTGCCGCTGGTGTTGGGGCTGGTTGCCCTGATTGCCTGGGGCAGCATGGCGATGAGCGTGCGCTACCAGCTGGGCCAACCGCTGGCGATCAGCCTCGACCCGTCGCGGCTTCCCGCCTACGCGCTGCGCACCGTGTTGCGCATGGCCTTGGCGCTCCTCGCCTCGCTCGGCTTCAGCCTCGCCTACGCGGCCTTGGCCGCCAAGAACCGGCAGGCCGAAAAAATTCTGATCCCGATCCTCGATGTGCTGCAGTCGGTGCCGATCCTCGGTTTTTTGTCGATCACCGTGACCGGGTTCATCGCGCTCTTTCCCGGCCGGCTCCTCGGCGTCGAATGCGCCGCGATCTTCGCCATCTTCACGTCGCAGGCGTGGAATATGACGTTCAGCGTCTACCAGTCGTTGCGCACCGTGCCCGGCGAGCTGATCGAGGCGGCGCGGATGTATCACCTCTCGGCCTGGCGGCGGTTCTGGCGGCTCGAAGTGCCGCACGGCATCCCCTCCCTGGTCTGGAATATGATGATGTCGGTCTCCGGCGGCTGGTTCTTTGTCGTCGCCTCGGAAGCGATTACGGTGAACGGCCAGACGATCGTCCTGCCCGGCGTCGGCTCCTACATCGCGACCGCGATCGACCGCCGCAATATGGCCGCGATCGGCTGGGCCATCCTCGCGATGCTCGTCGTGATCCTACTCTACGACCAGCTGTTTTTTCGTCCGCTGCTCGCCTGGTCGCGCCGGTTCTCGGCCGAGCCCGCCGCGGACGAGGACAATCCGCGGCCGTGGTTTCTGATCGTGCTGCAGCGCGCACGCGTCTTCGACCTGATGCAGACCAGTCTGGTTGCGCTCAACCGCGGCATCGAGCGCACCGTCGCCGGGCGGCCGCGGCGGCCGCGGCAACGGACCGAACGGCCGCGCGAGCCGCGGTTCGAGCGGCTGTTCGAGCGGCTGTTCGATCTGGCGATCGCGGCCCTGGCGATCGGCGCCGCGCTGTGGCTCGTGCTCTTCATTCGCGCGCGGGTCGACGCCGCCGAGATCGGCTGGGTGTTTGTTCTCGGTTTGATAACGGCGGTGCGGGTGCTGGTCCTGATCGCCGTCGCCTCGGCCGTCTGGGTGCCGATCGGCGTCGCGATCGGCCTGCGCCCGCGGCTCGCCGACCGGGTGCAGCCGATCGTCCAATTCCTCGCCGCCTTCCCGGCGAATTTGTTCTTCCCGGTCGCCGTCGTGCTGATCCTGCGATTTCATCTCAACCCGGAGATCTGGCTCTCGCCGCTGATGATCCTCGGCACCCAATGGTACATCCTCTTCAACGTGATCGGCGGCAGCGCGTCGCTGCCGCTCGAGTTGCAGCGCGCAGCCCAGAATCTGGGGGTGAGGCGGGCCCTGTGGTGGCGGCGGGTGGCGCTGCCGGCGATCTTTCCCGCCTATGTGACGGGCGCCGTGACCGCGGCCGGCGGCTCGTGGAATGCGAGCATCGTCGCCGAGGTCGTCCAGTGGGGACACACGACTTTGACAGCGACCGGGATCGGCGCCTATATCGCGCAGACCACCGCCTCCGGCGACAGCGGGCGCATCGCGCTCGGGATCGGGGTACTCTGCCTCTATGTGCTCGCCTTCAACCGCCTCTTGTGGCGCCGGCTCTATGATATCGCCGCCGAGCGCCTGCGGCTCGATTGACCGCCGTCGGCGCCCTCGCCGATAGCGCCCAGCGATGCCCGCACCCGTCCCGCTGCTGCGCGCCGAGGCCGTCTGCAAGACCTACCAGATGCCCGACCATCACGCCCGTCTGGTGCTCGACCGCATCGGTTTTACCCTCCACGACGGCGAGATCGTCGCGATCCTCGGCAAATCGGGCTCCGGCAAATCGACATTGCTGCGCATCCTCGCCGGCCTGGTGCCGCCGACCGACGGTTGCGTCGAATATCGCGGCCGGCCGGTAAGCGAGCCGGCGACCGGGATCGCGATGGTGTTCCAGAGCTATGCCCTGTTCCCGTGGCTGACCGTCCTCGGCAATGTCGAACTCGGGCTCGAGGCGCAAGGCGTGCCCAGCGCCGAGCGGCGGCGTCGCGCGGTCGCGGCGATCGACGTGATCGGGCTCGACGGGTTCGAAAACGCCTATCCGAAGGAACTATCGGGCGGCATGCGGCAACGCGTCGGGTTTGCCCGGGCGCTCGTCGTCGACCCCGACATCCTGCTGCTCGACGAACCGTTCTCGTCGCTCGACGTCTTGACCGCCGAAACCTTGCGCGGCGACCTGCTCGATCTGTGGGACCAGGGCCGGATCCCGACCAAGGGGATCGTGATCGTCTCGCACAATATCGAGGAGGCCGTCGAGATCGCCGACCGCATCCTGATCTTCAGCAGCGATCCCGGTCGAATCCGCGCCGAAATACCGATCGCGCAGCCGCGGCCGCGCCCCTGGGAAAGCAGCGAATTCCGGCAGACCGTCGACCAGGTCTACACCCTGTTGACGACGGTACCCGGCCGCGACGCGCGACGCGGCGCCAAGCCCGAGACGATCGGGATCGGCTACCGCCTGCCCGACGCCTCGGTGCAGCAGCTTTCCGGCCTCGTCGACAACCTCGCCGAGCCGGCGTTCGGCGGCCGTGCCGACCTGCCGCACCTCGCCGATCAGGTGGGCCTTGCGACCGACGAGCTGTTCCCGCTGATCGAGGCGCTGCAACTCCTCGGCTTCGCCCATGTCAGCGGCGGCGACATCGAGCTGACGATGCCGGGGCGGGGCTATGCCGAGGCCGATATGCTGGCAAGGAAGCAGCTGTTTGCCGAGGCATTGCTCAAGCACATCCCGCTCGCCGCCCATATCCGGCGGGTGCTCGACGAACGGCCCGGCCATCGAGCGCCGGCCGCGCGTTTTTTGCGCGAACTCGAGGATCATCTGTCCGAGGAAGAGGCCGAGCGGGTGCTGGCGACCATCATCAACTGGGGCCGGCACGCCGAAAGTTTCGCCTATGACGCCGACACCGAGGTGCTGAGCCTCGAAAATTTCTGAGCCGGCCGCCCGGCGGCCGCCGGCTTCGGGCCTCTTCAGCTGCCGCCGTTAAAGGCGAGGGGCGCGACCTCGGCCGCGGCGACCTGAGGCAGGATCAGCCAAGCATAGTAGGTCGGCCGCTCGTAGGTGCGGCGCTGGTTGAAGCCTTCGGCCCAGCTCGGCAGCGAAACGATCCTGATATAGGCCTCCTGGCCCGCGGCGAGATCGAGATCGGACGACTGGTTGAAGTCGACGCCGTAAGACTGGACCGTGACATGGTAATGCCCGGGTGCTGCGTCGCGGTAGAAGGCGCCGCCGAGCTGCGCCCAGCCGATGGTGACGCCATTGGCGTAGACCGCCGGCAACCCGTGATCGGCATAGGGCTCGTAAGTGCGATAGACCCAGATCCGGGCCTCGCCGGCCGGGATCGGCGGTGGCGACGACGCCGCCAGCGACGCCGGTTGTTGGGCGCAAGCCGTCATCGCCAGCAGCAAACCGGCCGCTGCCGTCTCGCTCGACAGGCGCAAGATCGGGGTTGTGCTTCTTCGCATCCGATGGCCTCCGCAAACCCGGCGATCGGCGCCTTCCCGGCCCGATCCTGCCTGGATCGGACAGCTTGGCATAAGCGTGCGGCCGGGGTAAACATCCCTGCCGTCTCTTCATTTTCGCGTGAGCCCTGATGCGCGCCGTTTCGCTGCTGTTCTTGATTTTGCTCGCAGGCTGCGTCGGCACGACGGTGAGCCGCATCGATTCCCGCACTTACCAAATCCAGGACGACGGCGTCGCCGGCGGCTCGAGCGGGCCCGACCGGCGCACGGCAGAAGAGCTCTGTCCGAACGGCTTTCGCGTGCTCGACCAGACCGTCCACCGCAACGGGCCCGACCTCTACCGCACCGAACCGGGGCACTTCGTCTACACCACTTGGACGATCCGCTGCCTCTGATCTGCGGCCGCTCGACCGACGACTGCCGCGGCGCCATTCAGCGTGGCCGCAAGATCGGGAACGCGATCACGTCGCGGATCGACGGGCTGTCGGTCAACAGCATGACCAGCCGGTCGATGCCGATGCCGAGCCCGGCGCAAGGCGGCAGGCCGTATTCGAGCGCCGTCACGTAATCCTCGTCGAGCGGCTGCGCCTCCTCGTCGCCCCTGGCGCGCGCCTGCATCTGGGCCATGAAGCGCTCGTGCTGGTCCTGCGGGTCGGTAAGTTCGGAAAAGGCGTTGGCAATCTCCCAGCCATTGATGAAGGTCTCGAAACGCTCGGCGAGCCGCGGATCGCTGCGATCCGCCTTCGCCAGCGGCGAGATGTCGCGCGGGAAGCCGGTGACGTGGACCGGCTGGACCAGCCCGGTCTCGACGCGTTCGCCAAAAACCGCTGCCAGCGCCTGCCCCCAGCTCTCATCGCCGTTGAGCGCAACACCAAGGTCGGCCGCGGTGCGGCGCGCCGCGTCGCCATCGTCGATCGCGCCGAAATCGACCCCGGTCGCAGCGCGCACCAATTCGATCATCGAGCGCTGCGGCCAGGGCGGCTTTAGGTCGATCGCGGTACCGCAATAGGCGAGGGAATGCGTCTCCTGCACGCTCTCGGCGGCGGTTGTTATCAGGTCTTCGGTCAGGCGCATCATCGCGGCGTAATCGACATAGGATTCGTAGACCTCGATCGAGGTGAATTCCGGATTGTGCCGCGGCGACAGGCCCTCGTTGCGAAAGCAGCGGTTGAGTTCAAACACTTTGTCGGCGAGCCCGCCCACCAACAGCCGCTTCAGATGCAGTTCCGGCGCTACCCGTAGATAGAGATCGATATCGAGCGCATTGTGATGGGTAACAAAGGGTTTCGCCGAAGCGCCGCCGGCGATCGTGTGCAGCATCGGCGTCTCGACCTCGAGATAGCCTCGGGCAACGAGATGGCTGCGCAGAGCGGCAATGATTTGGCTGCGTCGGCGCAACGTTTCCCGGCTTTCCCCGGTCATGATCAGGTCGAGATAGCGCTGCCGATAGCGCAGCTCGACATCGGCGAGACCGTGGTATTTCTCGGGCAGCGGACGCAATGTTTTGGCCAGGACGGTGACGGCGGAGGCGTCGATCGTCAGCTCCCCGCGCGGGGTCCGGCGCACCAGACCGTCGATGCCGATCAGATCGCCGACATCCAATAGCCGGACGACCGCCAAACCGACGGGATCGAGCAGGTCGCGGTGGCAGAAGATCTGGATCTTGCCGGAGGCGTCGTGGAGATCGATGAACATGCCACTGTTGCGGATGGCGCGGATCCGTCCGGCAACCCGCGCCCGTTCGCCGGTCGCGGCGCCGGCGGCGAGCGTGGCATAACGGAGATCGAGCGCCGCTGCCGTATCGCTGCGGCGGTAGGCGTAGGGATAAGGCTCGACCCCCAGCGCCTTCAGCCGGGCGAGCTTGGCCAGCCGGGCAGCGCGCAATGAATCGGCGGCGGCTTCGGCCGGGGCCGCGCCGGCGGTCGTCATCGCCACCTCCGCCGGCGCCGATCGCGGCTCATCCGACGGCGGCGCGCGAGACCGGCTGATGCGCCAAGTCGATAACGGTCTCGTGAAAGCGCCGCAGATTGCCGTGATGGCCGACGCTGACAATCGTCGGATGCCATGGGGCATCGCGGAGCAGCCGATACAACGACATCTCCGCCGCCTCGTCGAGGGCCGATGTCGCCTCGTCGAGAAAGACGATTTCCGGGCGGGCCAGAAGCACGCGAGCGAAGGCGAGACGCTGCTGCTCGCCGATCGAAAGGCGCTGGGCCCAGTTCGCCTCCTCGTCGAGGAAGTCGACGAGGTGCGCGAGCCCGACCGCGCGCAACGCCTCGACGAGGCTCGAACGCGGCGCCTGCGCGGCGGCGGCGGGATAGACGAGCGCATCGGCCAAGGTGCCGAGCGGCAGGTAGGGCCGTTGCGGCAGGAACAAGGCGCGCGCATCGGCCACCCGGATACGGCCGCGCCCGAACGGCCACAGCCCCGCCAGCGCCCGCAAGAGCGTGCTCTTGCCGATCCCGGAGGGGCCGGTGATCAGCACCGGCCGGCCCGGGTCGGCGGCGAGCGCGATGTCGCGTCGCAAGGCCTGGCCATTGGGCAGATCAAGATCGAGTTTCTCGACCTCGACGCCCTCGCCGCCGCGTTCGATCGCGATTGGCTGCGGCCGGCTCCGCTCGACGGCAATCTCGTCCATGCGCGAGCGAAACCCGGAGAGCCGCTGCACCACCGCTTGATACTGCGCGATCTCGGCGTAGGAGCTGACGATAAAGGAGAGTGAATCCTGCACCCGGCCGAAGGCCGAAGCGATCTGCATCAACCCGCCGAGCTGGATCGTCCGGTTGAAATAGCGCGGTGCCGCGACCAGAAACGGAAAGACGATCGCCAGCTGATCGTATCCGGAGGTCAGCCAGATCAGCTTCTTGCGGCGCAGGATGATGCCCCACCAATTGGCCACGACGCGGGCGAAGCGGGTCTGGAAGGTGTCGAACTCGCGGCTTTCGCCGCTATAAAAGGCAACGTTTTCGGCATTTTCCCGCAACCGGACCATGCTGAAGCGAAAATCCGCCTCGAGCCGCTGCTGGTCGAAGCTCAGCCGCACCAGCGGGTTGCCGATCCACCGCGTCAACAGCGTGCCGGCGACGGCGTAGATCAGCGCCGCGAACACCATGTAGCCCGGGATCGTCACATAGCTGCCGTGGCCGATCGGCACCCGGAGGGCACCGGACAAGATCCACAGGATCGACAGAAACGACAGCAGAGTGACGACCGCATTCAACAGACCAAGCGACAAGCCGAGGCTCAATGTCGCGAAACTGTCGAGGTCCTCCGAAATGCGCTGATCGGGGTTGTCGGTCACCTGCGGGTTCAGCTGCATCCGGTAATAGGCCTGATGATCGAGCCAGCGGCGCAGAAAGCGATCGGTCAGCCAGCGGCGCCAACGGATGTGCAGAATCCCGCGTAAATAATAGGAGTAAACGCCGACCACGATCGAGGACACAGCGATCAGCCCGAAAATACCGAACTGTCGCCAGAATTCCCGCCAATTATACTCTTGCAGTGCGTTGTAAAAGGCATTGTTCCAATAGTTGAAGCGAACGTTCAGCCAGACGTTGACCAAGCTGAGCCCGACGATTGCGGCCAGCAGCCCGCCCGCCGACCACTTCTCGTCGGACTTCCAATACGGCCAGGCGAGGTCCCAAGCCTGACGCAGGAATCCCCGCTCGCGTGCCGCCGCCATCGATGCCCTCCGCCAAACCGGTCAAGCCTATCTACACGACTTCGCCATCTCCAAGACGTAAGCTGTCGGGCCCGCCATGTCTGCCCCGCTCGACATCCCGCCCGTCGGCGCCGCGCTCATCGCTCGCGGCGCGTGCCGGGCCCTCGAAGAATGGGGCTATGCCTGCCTCCGCGAATTCCCGCTCGCCAATGCCCGCCGCGCCGACATTCTGGCTCTTGGCCCGAAGGGCGAGGTGGTCATTGTCGAGATCAAGAGTTCGATCGCCGATTTCCGGGCCGACGACAAGTGGGCGCATTATCGCGATTTTTCGGATCGCCTCTATTTTGCCGTGGCGCAGGACTTTCCCCAAACGCTGATCCCCGAGGATTGTGGCCTCATGGTGGCGGACGCCTTCGGCGCGGCACTCCTGCGCGACGGCACCGCGACACCGCTCAGCGCCGCCCGCCGCCGCGCGCTGATCTTGCGCTTCGGCCGGCTTGCGGCGCGGCGATTGCAGCGCTGTCTTGACACGGCGGCGGCACCTTAGTCCCGTATTCGCCGAATGTGCCGGCGATTTGAGGAGTTCGAGGCGTTTCTGGCGTAAGTACGAACTCTTAGATAAAGTCGCACGGGCTGGGTCCGGGGGCCGCGACAGCCGACAGGGCGCTGAGGCTCGAATTCGACCGGGGTCTGCTGCCGCAATTTCGCGGTTTGACGAACGCAAATCCACCGGTTCGGGCAACGGCAACGGCTGCTGAATTCGTGTCTCGTCGT
Organism: uncultured Alphaproteobacteria bacterium; assembly: GCA_963772295.1. Lineage (GTDB taxonomy): Bacteria > Pseudomonadota > Alphaproteobacteria > ATCC43930 > CGMCC-115725 > AP-15. Next base: position 398,447 of record CAVYWO010000009.1, on the reverse strand, counting down.
TGTGGAAGCCGAAGAGCCCGCCCATAAGCTCTACCACCCGATCTCGCGGAGGAATGTGGGTTTGATGCAGCCTTTGAGGCCAATCTCGCGGCGGCAGAGGTTTCCCGCCTCACAAGGCCTGATACAACGAGCCTATTCTTCACGGATTGTTCGAATTCAGCAATCGCGAAAACGCGGCAAGAATGGCCGGCTGCGGTTGTCGGATGGGCGGAAAGTTCTGATATTGCTCCCAGCCACCGCCGAGAGCCTTGTAGAGCACTATGAACTGCTCGGCCTCCGTTTTCTGTGCTTCGATATACTGTTCTTCCAGATCATACTCTTGACGTTCGGCGTCGATCACGTTGAGTGCGTCGATCAAGCCCCGATCGTATCGCTGGGTAGCGAGGCTGACCGCAAGTTGGCTGGCGACGGGCGCCTTGCCGAGATTGCGCAACTGATCCTGCTGGGCCTTGTAGGAATCGATGGAAGTATCGACCTCGCGGACAGCGTTCAGCACGGTTTCCTTGTAATTCACCAGCGTTTCACGCGTGCGCAAATCAACAATATCGACCAGCGCATCGAGCGTTCCGAAGTCAAGAAGCGTCCAATTAACCGAAGGTCCAATCGACCAGATCGATTGCGTAATATTCGGATTAACGCCTAACCCTGACCTTGATAACCGGCACCACCAGTCAGCGACACCTGCGGAAACAAATCCGCCGTTGCCACACCGATACGGGCTGTGGCTCCGGCCAGACTACGTTCGGCCTCGTGAATGTCGGGACGGCGGCGCAGAAGATCGAGCGGCAGTCCGGCATCCACATTTCCCGGCATGGTGGCTTGTCTATGCCTGATCGGCTGCACCGTCGGACCCGATTACCATCCGCCGGAAATGCGTGTGCCGGCCAATTTTGTTGCCGGCCAACCGCCAGGAACGATCAGCACAGCAGTGATGATTGAGAGCGGAATGGAGGCGAGGATGATTAGCAATCGTCCGCGTTGCTCTGAATAAACCGTATACCTTTCGTCGTGTTGGCGATGCTGATCGTTCGTTTTGGCCTCGCCGCAGCCGTACGGACGACGACCGACACATTTCCGTAAATCTCCACCCCGACCGTCGCGGCGGCCTGGGCCAACAACGTCCCGCCGCCCGAGATGTCGAGACGGGCCATCTACGACGCCACGTCGAGCGCCCAAGTCAACAACATCGAGCAGGTCTCCTATGCGCCGCCGACCAGAGCCCAAGTCGACTTAAGCAGAGCCGAAATGGTCTGCGTGAGCAAGCCGGACGTCGCCGCCAATCGGCCCCCGCGCGCTCGGTGGACGGTCGCAGGGATGAAATTGAGCTTGTCTTGCGACAAAGCTGCAACGCCGTTAGCATGATCGTCAGGCGGAGCGACACGCGTGAGGCGTTCCACGCTGCATTTGCGGCGAGCCCCCGCTCTTTGCTGGGAGGCGGCGACGTGAGGGGGTTGTCTGTTCCAGCGTTGCTGGCGTTAGCGACCGCAGCGGCGAGTTGCTCGGTCGCTCCGGATTATCGTACGCCTGTCGTGCGTCTGCCGCCGGGTTTTCTCGCGCTCTCGCCGTCCGGCGAAAAGAGCCAGGGTCCCGGACCGGCAAGCGGCGATCTGACGCAGTGGTGGCGCTCGCTCCACGATCCTGAACTGAATTCCCTCGAGGATCGCGCCCTTCAGGCCAATCTCGAGCTCGAGATCGCTTTGGATCGGATCCAGGAGGCGCGGGCGGCGTTGGTGGTGATCGCCAATGAGGCGCTCCCGGTGGGCGGGGCGACCGGAGGGGGCGGCGTCGGAACGGGGTCGGACGAGACGCGCAATCGCGCGGCGCCGTCGTTCCGATCGGCGGTAAACGGCGCAGGCTTGAGCAGCGTGCAGGTTGCGGGCGGATTTGAAGCGAATTGGGACCTCGATCTTTTCGGCAGGGTCCGTCGCGCGCTCGAGGCGCAAACTTACGACGTCGAGGCCCTCAAGGCTGCATGGGATTGGGTGATGGTGACGGTCACGGCCGACGTCGCCCGGGACTATGTGGACATGCGCGCCGAGCAGGCGCGGCTGGCCGTTCTCAAGGAGGACATCGCGGTCGCCAAAGACGGCCAGGATCTCGAGCAAACGCGCTTCGACCGCGGGCTCACCAACGAATTGGACGTGGCGCTCGCCAGAAGGGAGTTGGCGACGTTGCAGGCCGCGGTCGCGCCGCTCGAAGCGCAAATCGACGCGACCCGTAACGCCATCGCGATTCTGCTGGGGACGTACCCCGAAAATCTTGCCAGGGAGCTGGCGAAGCCCGGCCCCATTGCGACCCTGCCGCGGCGGATTCCGACCGGCGCGCCGGTCGATTTGCTGCGGCGACGTCCTGACATCGCCGAGGCCGAGCGTCGCGTGGCGGCGGCGACCGCGCGTATCGGCGTTGCGGTTGCGCAACTGTTCCCGGACGTATTCTTGACCGGGGCGGGCGGCGGCCAAGGCGGAATTCGTTCGTCGTATACCGTCAGCGCCGCGAGCTGGATCGGGTCGATCGGGCCGGGCGTTTACTGGCCCCTACTCGATTTCGGCGCGCTCGACGCCCAAATCGAGATCGCGGATCTGACGACGCGCGAACAGCTGGCCGCCTACAAGCAATCGATCCTCACCGCCGTGCAGCAAGTCGACGACGCGACGGTTTCCTATCGCGCTCAGCAAGAAAGTCTGCGCAGCCTCGATCGCGCGCTGGCCGCGGCCAAGCTGTCGACCACGCTCGCCAGCGACCGTTACGACCGCGGATTGACCGATTACCTCAACGTTTTGGACGCCGAGCGCCAGCAATTCGACCTTCAGCAGCAATATGTCTCAGCCCAGCAAATCGAGGCGGAGTCTCTGGTCGGCCTCTACAAGGCGCTCGGCGGGGGCTGGCAGCCGGGCGCGGTCATCCCGCCGCTTCGCGCGGCGGAGCCGGCGGCGATCGCCGCTGCGCGGTACCTGAGCCGCGCTTCCGCGGGAGTTCACTGACATGTGGGTCGTCCTGGTCGCGTTGCGCCGACCCTATACGTTCGTCGTGCTCGCCATGCTGATCGCGATTTTTGGCGTGCGGGCGGCGTTGAACACGCCGACCGACATCTTCCCGAGCATCAACATTCCAGTCGTCAGCGTCGTCTGGACCTACAACGGCCTGTTGCCGAACGACATGTCCGGCCGCGTCATCTACTTTTACGAGCGTTACTTGACCGCGCAAGTCGGTGACATCGAGCACATCGAGTCGCAGTCGCTCGACGGCTATGGCGTGGTCAAGATTTTCTTTCACAAAGACGTCAATATCGCCCAGGCGCTGGCGCAGGTCACCGCCGCCTCGCAGACGGTGTTGAAGCTCCTGCCGCCGGGCATCACGCCGCCCTACGTCCTCAGCTACAACGCCGCGACGGTGCCGATCCTGCAGCTCGCCCTGTCGAGCAAGCACCTCTCGCAGATGAAGCTTTTCGATTACGGCCAGAATTTCATCCGGCCGCAGCTCTCGACGGTCGGCGGCGCTGCAGTTCCCTCGCCCTACGGCGGCAAGATTTTGCAGGTCCAGGTCGATCTCGACCAGCATGCGATGCAGGCGCACAACGTCTCGGCCGACGACGTCCTCAACGCCGTGTCGGCGCAGAACCTGATCCTACCCGCCGGCGACGAGAAGCTGGGCAAGTTCGATTGGAACGTCGCGCTCAACGCCAGCCCGGTCGTGCTCGATCAGATCAACGATCTGCCGGTGAAAAAAGTTAACGGCACCGTCATCTACATCCGCGACGTCGCCTACGTGCATGCAGGCTCGCCGCCGCAAACCAACCTGGTCCGCGTCCACGGCGCCCGCGCGGTGCTGATGACCATCCTGAAGGCCGGCTCCGCTTCGACGCTCGCCGTCGTCGACGGCGTCAAGTCGATCTTGCCGCGGGTCGAAGCAGGCCTGCCGTCGAGTCTCCATCTGCAGACCGTCGGCGATCAGTCGATCTTCGTCAAGGCCGCCGTGTTCGGGGTCATTCGCGAGGCGGCGCTGGCCGCCGCGCTGGTCGGTCTGATGATTCTGCTGTTTCTCGGCAACTGGCGTTCGACCGTCATCATCCTCATCGAGATACCGCTGGCGATTCTGTTCTCGTTGACGTTGCTGTCCTGGTTCGGCCAAACCATCAACGTCATGACGCTCGGCGGTCTGGCTCTCGCCGTCGGCATCTTGGTCGACGACGGAACGGTGACGATCGAGAATATTAATTACCATTTGGAGCAAGGCAAACAGGTTGAGCCGGCCATCCTCGACGGCGCGCAGCAGATCGTCATTCCGGCCTTCGTCACGCTGCTTTGCCTATGCATCGTCTTCGTGCCGATGCTGCAGCTCGGCGGCGTCGCGGGCTATCTGTTCACGCCGTTGGCGGAGGCCGTCGTCTTCGCGCTCATGGGTTCGTTCATTCTGTCACGCACCCTGGTGCCGACCATGGCGAATTACCTCCTGCATGGGCACGGCGGACATGGTTCGGCTGCGCGTCGTCGTAGCCGCAACCCGTTGAAGCGCTTCCAGGAAGGATTCGAGCATCGCTTCTCGCGCGTTCGCAACGGCTACCGCGCGTTGTTGCTGCTTGCGCTCGGGCGCCCGAAGACCTTCATCGCCGGCTTTCTCGCGGTCGTGATCGTTTCGTTCGGCCTCGCGCCGTTCCTCGGCGAGAATTTCTTCCCCCCCATCGATTCCGGGCAAATTCTGATGCACGTTCGCGCTCAGCCCGGAACGCGCATCGAGGAGACCGCGCGCCTCTTCGACCAAGTCGAACAGGTCGTGCGCCAGACCGTTCCGCCCGATCAGCTCGGCATGATCGTCGACAATATCGGCCTGCCGTACAGCGGCATCAATGCGGCCTACCAGAACACGGGAACAATCGGCCCGAGCGACGGCGACATCTTGATCAGCCTGAAGGAAGATCACGGCCCTACTGCCTCCTTCGTCAAGCAGTTGCGCACGATTTTGCCGGAGAAGTTCCCCGGAACGACGTTCGCCTTCCTTCCCGCCGACATCGTGTCGCAGATTCTAAATTTCGGTCTGCCGGCGTCGATCGACATCCAGGTGATCGGCAACGATCAAGAGGCCAACTACGCCTACGCCACTGATTTGCTCAAGCGCGTCCGCAGGGTTCCCGGCATCGCCGACGCGCGCATCCAGCAGGTCTTCAACTACCCGCAGCTCAACGTGAACGTCGACCGCACGCTCGCCGACGAAGTCGGGCTGACGCAGCGCGATGCGGCCAACAGTCTGCTCGTCACCCTTTCGGGCAGCGGCCAGGTGCACCCGAACTACTGGCTCAACACCAAGAACGGCGTCTCTTACCCAATCGTCGCCCAGTTGCCGCAATACAGGATCGACACCCTGTCGTCTCTCGAAAACTTGCCGATCACCTCCGCCAACATGAAGACGCCGCAATATCTCGGCGGCTTGGCGCGGATCACCCCGGGGCCGAGCCCGGGCGTCGTCTCCCATTACAACGTCCAGCCGGTGGTCGACATTTACGCCGCCGTTCAGGAGCGCGATCTCGGCGGGGTCGCCGGCGGCGTCGAGAGCCTCCTGCAGAAGACGACCAAGGATTTGCCGCGCGGGTCTTACGTGAGACTGGGCGGTCAGGTTCAAACCATGACGAGCGCCTACAGCCAGCTCTATTTCGGGCTCGCCGGAGCGGTTGTGCTTATCTATCTCGTCATCGTCGTCAATTTTCAGTCGTGGCTCGATCCGTTCATCATCATCACGGCGTTGCCCGGCGCTCTCGCCGGCATCGTGTGGATGCTGTTCACGACCGGGACGCCGCTGTCGGTTCCCGCTCTGACCGGAGCCATCATGTGCATGGGCATCGCCACCGCGAACAGCATCCTGCTCGTCAGCTTCGCCCGCGAAGGTCTGTCGCGGGGACTGGACGCGGCGGCGGCGGCGCTGGAGTTGGGTTACACCCGTTTTCGTCCGGTTCTGATGACCGCGCTCGCCATGATCATCGGCATGCTGCCGATGGCGTTCGCGCTCGGCGAGGGCGGCGAACAGAACGCGCCGCTCGGCCGCGCCGTCATCGGCGGTCTTCTGGTCGCCACCGTGGCGACGCTCTTCTTCGTTCCGACCGTCTTCACTTTGCTGCACTCCCGGCGCCAACCGTCGGGCGACACGATTGAGGCCGCTCGACCCCAGCCAACCGCCTGACCGGGAGACTTGCCGTGCAAGAGAACGTCGTGCAAGAGAAGGTCGTGAAAGAGAAGGTCGTGCAGGAGAACCTCAGGATTACGCCCGAAGCGACTCCCGCGCAGGCGCGCGCGCCCCGAGCCCTGCGCCGAGTCGGGCTTTTCGCCGTGGTTGTGGCGATCGCCGTCGTAGCGTTCGGGATCATGGAGCGTCGCCATAACGAGGTGACGGTGACGCAATGGACCGAGGCGCAGGCGATTCCCGAGGTCGCGGTCATCACGCCAAAGGCGGGCCCGGCGGTCCAAAGTCTCACTCTGCCGGGCAACATCCAGGCGTGGTACGAGGCGCCGATGTACGCCCGCGTCAGCGGCTATTTGAAGAATTGGTACTTCGATTACGGCGCCCATGTGAAGAAGGGCGACGTACTCGCGGAGATCGACACGCCGGATCTCGACGCCCAGTTGGCCGCCGCGCAGGCCAAGTTGCATTCGGCGGAATCGGTGGTCAATGTCCGCAAGGCCGAGCTGCAGTTCGCCGCCTCAACCTACAAGCGTTGGCGGGAGTCGCCCAAGGGTGTCGTTTCGGAGCAGGAAACGGAGAGCAAACAGGCTGACTACGGCTCGGCCATGGCGCGGCTCAACTCCGCCAACGCGGAAGTCGCAGCCGATCAAGGCGAGGTCGACCGCCTCAACGCCTTGGAGAGCTTCAAGGAGGTCATCGCGCCTTTCGACGGCGTCGTCACGGCGCGCGAGACGGATATCGGCGCGCTCATCAACGCCGGCAGCGGCACCGGCGGCGGCAACGGTCCCGTGCTCTTCCGAGTGGCGGACGTCAGCAAGATGCGAGTTTTCGTGCAGGTGCCGCAACAGCAGTCGGCCGGAATTGCGCCGGCCCAGGAGGCCGAGCTGCATTTGCCGCAATATCCCGGCAGGACCTTCAAGGGGACAGTCGCCACGACTTCCAACGCCATCAATATGGAGGCTCGCACGCTGCTCGTGGAGCTTCACGCGGACAACCCGGAGGGCCTGCTTCAGCCCGGCGCCTATGCGCAGGTCGTCTTCCGACTGCCGAGCAATCCGGACGTCGTGCGAATCCCGACGAGCGCGCTGGTGTTCCGGGAGCAAGGACTGCAGGTCGCCACGCTCGGTCCAGGCGACAAGATCGAGCTGAAGTCGGTGACACTCGCGCGGAACCTCGGAACCGACGTCGAAGTCGTGAGCGGCCTCTCGGCGTCCGATCGGGTCGTCGACAGTCCCCCGGATTCGCTGGCGTCCGGCGATCTGGTGCGCGTGGCGAGGCGATTCAGAACTCCCGACCGCGAGGCGCAGGCGAGCGTGCCGGACGCGAAGAAGCCGTGAGGGGGAGGGGGCGCATGGCGATCGGCCGTCTGCCGCGGTAAACTCCGCAAGCCGCGTCGCATGACGCGTTCTCGCCGGTGCTGCACGCCTGAGCTCGAGGCGAAATCATGCGTTTTCGCTAGCAAGTTGATCGGCTTTCGAGCCATCCGGAAAAAAGCTCGTTGTCTCATTCTCGCCGCGAACTATTGTTGTAGAGTTGCTACCCAGGTCGCTAAGAAGTTCGAAGGGACTGGGAGGGGATCGCTCACCGGCGACGAGCACGCTGGAGCATATTCAAATCCTGAAGACGTGACATTGTTTTTGAATACACCGCACCCATAATGTATGCCCTCTACATTGAAGTCTTTTACAGATAACACAACCTGTGGAGTTGAAGGAAACGGTGGGCTGAATGTAACGTGTGGATTGCCTGGACTGACCACGCCTGTTTCTACCATAGTTGGATGAAATTGCTGCGCGAGGGTTACGGTTGGAAGTGCGAAAGCAATAGGTACGAGACATATTCCCCGTTGCATCTTCTCGTCCTTCTGTACTTAGCGTTAGCCGCCAATTGCCGAGAAAGAGCAGAATCATCGTTGCCGTCAGTCCGGCGGCCATCGCGCCACCCATAACGACGCTGTTTAGCGCAGCTTTGACGAAGACCGATTGGTCGAAAATCGCCTTGATCGAAACAGCGGCTGGCAGGACTCTTTTGATATCCGGTAGCGCCTCGCGAATGCCATTAATGACCGCTAGAGTTGAAACGCCGCCGGTTTTGCGAATTGTCATCAGGGCGCCAGGCGTGCCATTGACAGAAACCGAATTGGTCTGCACTTGAAAGCCGTCATGCACATGCGCGACGTCGGCCATGAAAATCGTCTTGTCGCCTATGGTCTTGATTGGAAAGGAGTTGATAGTGTCGATAATATCCGGGCTATTGTTCGTCGCAAGCAGGTAATCCTTCAAGCCCATTTTGACGTCACCCGCCGGCAGGATGACGTTCTGGTGCAAGAGCGCTTCACTCACGTCGGATGGCGACAGGCCGCGCGATTCAAGAGCCTGCTGATCAAGGTCAGCCATGATTACGCGCGGCTTACCACCGTAAGGGTAGGGCACCTCTGCGCCATGCACAACGGCAAGATCGGGCCGGATAATATTCTGGCCGAGATCGTTCAGTTTGGTGTCCGGCAGCGATGTGCTGGACATACTGAGCTGGATAATGGGCACGTCGGTCGCGCCGTAGCGGATGACAAGCGGTGGCGTGATGCCGGGCGGTAAATACTTGAGCACCACGAGCGCGCTGCTGGCCAGCTGCGATATGGCGCGCGTAACATCGGCCCCTTCATGCAAATAAACCTTCTCGACGCCGACGCCGTAATAGCTGGTGGCCTCAATGCGCGAGATATCATCGACCAACGAGGCCATTTGCCGTTCATGCAGAGTGAGAATGCGGTTCTGGATATCCTCGGCGTTCATGCCGTTGTAGGTCCACACCACGCTGACCACGGGGATGTTGATTTCAGGAAAAATATCGACCGGCATGCGCAAGCCGGCGCCGATGCCGAGCAAGCCGATCAGGATCAGTGCCGCGACGACCGTATAAGGCCGCTTGAGGACATAGGCTACAACCGACATCACCCTTCTCCTTCAGCGGCCAGCGGCAGTTCGATGGTTACCGTCCGAGCGAAGGTCGCATCCGCACCTTGCGCCCGCCGGTGCGGTTTGGCGCCGCCGATTGCGGCTTGCGGCGGCCGGCGCCGCGGGTGGCGTTGGATATGTATTTGGCGACGAGGCTTCTCAAGGAGCGGGGTTAGGGCTCTCCATCGTGCGAGCGATTCGCCTCGCTCATGGCGGAACGGCTCGTGTCAACAGTACGGAAAACATCGGCACGACGGTCGAGGATCCGGATCCCGGCGAGCGGTCCGTCGGCATTTTCGACAGCGTGGTGCGTCACGGTATCCGTTTTCGCGGGCGGCGGCGTCACTCTAGGCGGAGAAACCCGGCGAACAACGGCTTGTGATGACGATCCGCTGTTTCTATATTTGTAGAATGAATATTCCGCGGTACCACCGTGGCGCTTAGCATCAAGGACCCCGCCACCGAGAAATCGGTGCGCGAACTCGCCGCCCTCACCGGCGAGTTGGTGACGGCTGCGGTCCGCCGGGCAGCCGAGGAACGGCTCCAGCGGTTGCGCCGCGAGCGCCGTGTCGGCAGCCTGGCAGCGGAAATTCTCGAAATCGGCAAGCGCTGCGCATCGCTGCCCGATCTCGACACGCGATCCGCCGAGGTAATTCTCGGCTACGACGAGCACGGACTGCCCCACTGATGGTCATCGACACATCGGCGCTCGTCGCGGTGTTGTTGGACGAGGCAAACGCCGCCGAGATCGCCGCGGCGATCGAAGCCGCACCGGTCCGCCTGCCGTCCGCAGCGAACCTCCTTGAGGCATCGATCGTCATCGAGAGCCGAAAGGGCGCTGCCGGCGGTCGCGAACTCGACTTGCTGCTCTATCGGGCCGGCGTCGAGGTTGTGGCGGTCGATCAGGACCAGGCCGAAACGGCCCGAATGGCGTGGCGGCACTATGGGAAAGGTCAACATCCTGCGGCGCTCAATTTCGGCGATTGCTTTGCCTATGCGTTGGCCAAGGTCCGCCGATTGCCGCTGCTGTTTCAAGGCGGTGATTTCGTACAAACCGACATCGAGTGCGTGCAGTTAGTGCGTGCAGTTATCGTCGGCGACAGCGTGAGGGAGGCATCGCCGAGCGGATTGGCGGCGCCGATGCCTCACTCTGCATTTAGACGGCGAACCTCTCCGATTCGGACCACCCCAGAATGGCGGACGAGCCCGACAATCTCATCCTCGTCACTCTGCGCCGCTTCGAGCAGCAAGCGCAATCTCGCTTTGCGCGTCGGCGCTCAGGAAGAACGCTTCTCGGTCTAGAAGCGCGCTTCGCGAGCCGTTAAGAACAAATCCACGGGGTCATTTTGCGGTTCGACCGCATCGCACCGCGGCTCGATCTGGTCGAGCCTGCCGCGGGCCGAGCTTTACGGGTTCAGCAGGGGGATGGACTCTCGTCGCGCACATGGACACCTGGGGATCCTGGTTGGGCAGGTCACGAGGCGGCGCCCAGGACACGCCCGCACTCGCGATAGGCGACTGCCATCAAGGGAAGGCTGGCCTGCGCCCAAAATGGGTACAGGCTACTTTTGGGAATGAGGGTTATCGCCCGACGGACGCTACCCGAGAATTCGTGCAGTCGCACGCCGGGGCCAGCGACCAGCAGGTACTGAAGGCTGCGCTCGATGCCTGGTTCGCCGAGTTGCGCCGGGCGAACTGGTCGAGCATGGCTGACGTCAAACGGCTTTATGGCTTTATGCGTCCGCGAGCATCGTCGCGAGCGATCGGATCGTATTCAACATTCGAGGCAACGCGTATCGTCTGGTCGTCGCAGTCGATTTCGAGAAGCGGATAGTCTGGATCAAATGGCTCGGAACCCACCGCGACTACGACCGCATCGATGCGAAGGAGGTCGATCTTGAGTGAGATCAAGCCGATCCGCACCGAGCGGGATTACGAAGACGCCTTGGCAGAGGTCGAGCGGTTATGGGGCGCGCCGTCCGGCACGCCGGAGGGTGATCGGCTGGATGTCCTGGCGACCCTGCTCGATGTTTACGAGAGTCGTATCCTGATCGCCTCGCGGCGATGAGCTTAGCCAGGTTTGCCCGTGGGTTGAGCCGGTAGCGCCTCGAGCCCCGGGCTGATCTGCGTTCAGATCCGGCTCGGCGAACTATGCCGAGACGGGATTTGATCGGGCTGAGGGGGCAAAGCGCGCAATCGTCGCCGTCGTGCTGTAGCCCGGCATCAGTGCGGCGAGCAGCACCTCGCCGCCGTTGCGCCTGACGAGATCGGCGCCAACCACCTCGTCGAGCCGATAGTCGGCACCCTTGACGAGCACCTTCGGCCGGATCGCGCGGATCAGTTCGATCGGCGTGTCCTCCTCGAAGACCACGATCAGATCGACCGCGGCGAGTGAGGCCAGCACTGCCGCCCGCGCCGATTTGGGCTGGATCGGTCGGGTCGGGCCTTTCAGCCGCTGGGCCGACCGGTCGCTGTTGAGACCGACGACAAGCCGGTCGCACGCCGCCTTGGCCTGGCTGATCAACGAAACGTGACCGGGGTGCAGGATATCGAAGCAACCGTTGGTGAAACCGATGCGCAGTCCTTGCCGACGCCAGCGCTCGACGAGATCGAGCGCCTGGGCCCGCGGCTTCACCTTGTCGGTGCTGTCCGGCTCGCCGCCGCCAAGGCAAACGGCAAGCTCGCTTGGATAGGCGACGGCCGTGCCCATCTTGCCGACAACGATACCGGCCGCGACGTTCCCGAGGCGAGCGGCGTCGACCGTGTCCAGCCCCGCGCCAAGCGCCGCCGCGACCACGGCAACCACCGTGTCGCCGGCCCCCGACACGTCATAGACCTCGTGAACCTCGGCCCGCTGCATATGAACCGCGCCGTCGGCACCGACCAGCGCCAATCCCTCCGGACCAAGTGAAACCAGGACCGTGGCGAACCCGCAACGTTCGATCAGCGCCCTCGCCGCGGCCACGATCTCGGTTTCGCATGCCACCGGCATGCCGGTGGCATGGGCCAGTTCGCGCCGGTTCGGCTTCAATAGATCGGCGCCGCGGTAGCGGATGGGGTCGCCGCCTTTCGGATCGACGATCACGCGGGCGCCGGCCTCGCGCGCCGCCCGGATGATCTCCAACGCCACCCCTTCCGTCACCACGCCCTTGGCGTAATCGGAGATAATCACCACCGAATGATCGGTCACCAGCTCGCGGGCGAGGCGCAACAGATCCTCGCGAATATAGGGATCGAGCGGGGTTGGCGTCTCACGATCCACCCGCAGCAACTGCTGGTTGGCGGCGACATAGCGGGTTTTCACCGTGGTGGTGCGCTGCGGTTGCACGAGGGCGTGCACCTCGGCACCGTTCTGCGCCGCGAACAGCCGCTGGATTTCCCGGCCCGCCTCGTCGCCTCCGACCACCGAGATAAACGACGATGCGACGCCCAAGGCGGTCAGGTTGCGCAGCACATTCCCGGCACCGCCCAAAGTCATCAGCTCATGCTCGATCGAGAGCACCGGGATCGGTGCTTCGGGCGACACGCGTTCGACCTGACCATAAACATAATGATCAAGCATGACATCGCCGATGCACAGGACCCGCGCTTGTCTCAGGCGATCGATCGAGGAAACGAGGTCGCGGTTCTCGGCCATTAGCGGTTCGTGATCGCAGTGATGCCGTGTTGTGGCGGCAATCGGGCTCGCTGGCAAGCGCAAGCGCTGCAGAACAATGCCACGTTCAGCGTCGCCGGCGCAGCAGCACATAGAGCGCACCGGCGCCGCCATGGCGCGGCCGAGCCGCGGCCACCGCCAGGATCTGCCCCCGCAACTGGCCCTCGTCGAGCCAGCGCGGCACCGAGCTTCTGAGGACGCCCGGGCGGTCCGTCCCGCGCCCCGTGATGACGAGCAAAGAACGCCGTCCCGCCGCACCCGCCGCCCGCACGAATTCTTCGAGCGCGCGATGCGCCTCTGCCTGGGTCATGCCATGCAGATCGAGGCGAGCCTCGATCGGGCAAAGGCCTCGTTTCAACCATTTGCCGGTGGCACGGTCGATCCCGGCAAAGCGATCGGGCGCGGAGGAAGCGCCGCGGCGCGGCGGCGCGCTGTTTTCCGCCGCGGTGACGCCACTCCCCGGCGGCGCCGATAGATAGCGAGGCGGCAGCGGATTGACGCCGCGAACGGCATCCCGCCAAAGGGCCGCGTCGTCGCGCCGGCCCTCATCCCGCCGGTTCGCCATGGAACACCGTCGCCGGGGGGTCGATCAGAACAATATGCAGGCGCCGCGGCCCATGCATTCCCTGCACGATCTGCTGCTCGATATCCCCGGTCCGCGACGGGCCAGTAATGAAATTGACCGCACGCGGCAAATCCCGGGGCAGCGGCCGGGCGGCCCGCAGCCGGTCCCATCCATCCTCATAGGTGGCGACGACCTGATCGGCGCGCAGCATCACGATATGGGTCTCGGGCAAAAAATTCAGCGTGGTCGGCGTGTCGAGACCGGAAATCATAAGCAGGGTGCCGGTTTCGGCGATCGCCGCAAAAGCCGGCGTCAGCGTCGCCGCGGCGGCCGTCGGGGTGCCGCCGCGACGGATCCGCAGCAGCGGCCGGGTCGCCCACGGGATGGCATCGAGGGTCGGATCGGGTGCCATGACGCATTCGGCCGGAAGATTTTCCCGCGCGAGGTAGTCGGCGACCGCCTCCGGCACCTCCGCCGCCGCGCCGACCCGCGCCACCGTCGCCTGCGCCTCCTGCGCCATCGAGAGAAACAGCTCGATGCGAGCTGGATCGTCGAGCGCCACCGCCCTTGCCGGGATCAAATTGCGCCGACGCGCGGCAACCCGCGTCCGCAGCTCCGCTTCGGTCGCGCCATCGAGCCGGCCGCGCCGCAAGGCTCGCCGGATATTGGCGAGGATCTCTTCGCGCGCCTCGTTCATCGCGGCGACCGGCGCCGCCGTTCGGCCCACAGGCTGTGGAAGCTGCGTCCCTCCGGCGCCGGCATGTCCCGGGCCGCCGTCCAGCCGGCGGCCAACGGCAATGCGCGAAACCGCCCGCGCCGCGTCCCGGCCCAACCCAGTACCCGGCTCGCGCTCTCGGCGACCAGCCGATACAGCACCGGCCGCTGTGCCAGCCAAGCCCACAGCGCCAAGCCGGCCCGCCAAGCCGGCGGGTTCAGCCGTGCCTCAAATTCGCGTTCGCGCCAATGCCGCAACAGCTTGGGCAGCGGGATCTTGACTGGGCACACGCTCTCGCAGCGCCCGCAGAGGGTCGAGGCATTCGGCAGCGCGCTCGCCTCCTCGATACCGATCAGGCTCGGGGTCAGCACCGCGCCCATCGGCCCCGGATAAACCCAGCCATAGGCATGACCGCCGATTGCGGCATAGACCGGACAATCGTTGATGCAGGCGGCGCAGCGGATGCAGCGCAGCATGTCGCGAAACTCGCCGCCGAGCAGGCCGGTGCGGCCGTTGTCGAGCAAGACCACGTGATATTCCTGCGGGCCGTCGGGATCATGCTCGCGCCGCGGCCCGCTGGAGATCGTGGTGTAAGCCGAAAACTCCTGCCCGGTCGCCGAGCGCGCCAGGAGGCGGAGCAGGGTCGCCGCGTCCTCGAAGGTCGGAACCAGCTTTTCCAGGCTCGCGAGCACGATGTGGACGCGCGGCAAGGTCTGCGTCAGATCGCCGTTGCCCTCGTTGGTGACGATGATGCCGGACCCCGTTTCGGCAATCAGAAAATTGGCGCCGGTGATGCCGACATCGGCAGCGAGAAACCGGCCGCGCAGGACGGCGCGCGCCTCGTCGCAGAGCTGGCGCGGCTCGGCCAGCGGCCGCGCCGGATCGAGGGTCCGGTGCGCGGTGCGGAAGGTCTCGGCGATCTGTTCCCGGCTCAGGTGGATCGCCGGTGCGATCAGGTGACTGGGCGGCTCGTCCCGCAACTGGATGATGTATTCGCCGAGGTCGGTCTCGACCGGGACGATGCCATGTCGTTCGAGATGTTCGTTGAGGCCGATTTCCTCGGCGATCATCGATTTGCCCTTGATCACCGTCGCGGCACCGGCGCTGCGGCAGATTTCGAGCACCGCGGCGCAGGCCTCGGCCGCGGTACGGGCCCAATGCACCTCCCCGCCCGCCGCCGTGACATTCGCCTCGTAAAGTTCGAGGTAGAAGTCGAGATGCGCCAGAGTATGGTCCTTGATCGAACGTCCGGCTTCGCGTAACGCCTCGAACTCCGGCAGGCGCGCGACGGCATCCCGTCGCTGCCGCGGAAACCCGCTCTGCAGGCGCGTCAAGGCCCGTTGCAGATGGTCGTCGGCGAGTGCCGCACGGGCATTCGCCGCGAAGCTGCGACTGGTTGCGTGCACCGCCAGACCCGCTCCAGCCGCTATCGCGCCGCGCCGATCGGCGCAACCTTGTCGGTCATCTCGGCAAGCACCTCCGCGACATGGCGCACCTCGATGGTCCGGCCTTCGCGGTACAGTTTGCCGGCAATGTTCAACAGGCAGCCCAGATCCCCGGCCAAGACCGCCTCGGCGGCGGTGGCGGCGATATCGGCAGTCTTGTCGCCGATCATCTTTTCCGAAATGTCCGTATACTTAACCGCAAAGGTCCCGCCAAAGCCGCAGCAGACCTCGGCGCCCGGCAATTCGCGCAGCTCAGTCCCGGCGACCGTCGCCAGCAGCTTTCGCGGCTGAGCCTTGACGCCGAGCTCGCGCAGCCCCGAGCAGCCGTCGTGATATGTCACCTGACGCGGCCAACGGGCCGCAACCCGTTGCACTTGGCAGACATCGACGAGAAAGGAGACCAGCTCCCAGCTGCGCTCGGCGAGCCGCTGCGCCTGCGGCAACAAAAGCGGGTCGCCGGCGAAGAGCTCCGGATAATGGACGCGGAGCATCCCGGCGCAGGAGCCGGAGGGCGCCACGATGTAGTCATAGCCGGCGAACGCATCGAGCACCTGCGCGGCGATTGCCTTGGCATCAGCGCGATCCCCGGAATTATAGGCCGGCTGGCCGCAGCAGGTCTGAGCGCGCGGAACTTCGACGACGCAGCCGGCCTGCTCCAAGAGTTTAATCGCGGCAAAGCCGATCGTCGGCCGAAACAAATCGACAAGGCAGGTCACGAAGAGTGCGACGCGACGGGTCGGCTCGGGCATGCACGATTGTCCAGACCGGCAATCGATCGCAAATTAGGTTTTTCTGCTGCGGGGAATCAATCGGCTATGGTGTGCCGTGCCGGCAGAGCGGAGCAGCCGTGGTCCGTCGCCGGCGACGGTGGGGGTAACCCGGAGGGGGAATAGCCGCTCGTGCAATTGCCGCGCAGCGACGCGAATCTCCGCCTGCTGCGGCTGCCATCCAGTCCGGACCGACGCCGTCTCACGGCACCGCCGCGCCGTCGGCGCTGCGCGTGACCGCGGCACGAGGCAGCAGCAGAAAATAACGGCCGACTGCGTCCATCTCGCCCGCCTCTTTGCCGGCCTCGGCGCCGGTGCCCCAGAAGAAATCGCCGCGCACCGGGCCCTTGATCGCGCCGCCCGCATCCTGCGCGACCATCAGCCGATGTCGGGTTCGATCCGGCCGGTAACGCTCCTCGGCATCGAGCCAAACCGGAACGCCGAAGGGGATATAAGCGGGGTCGATCGCGAGGCTACGGCGCGGGGTCAGAACCACCTGTTCGGCGCCGAGCGGCCCACCCTTCTTCAGCTCTCGGAAGAAAACATAGGACGGATCCTCTCGACGCAACGCTTGGCCGGCCGCCGGATGCCGGTTCATCCACTCGCGGATTGCCGCCATGCTCAGGCGCTCGCGGGCGATCGCGCCGCGTTCGACGAGCAGCCGGCCGACCCCCACATATGGCCGACCGTTCTGCCCGTCATACCCGAGCCGAATACTCGTGCCGTCGCGCAAGCGGACCCTGCCGGAGCCTTGGATGTGCAAAAAGAAGGCATCGATCGGATCGTCGACCCAGACAAGCTCCAGCCCGCGCCCCGACAAAGCGCCTTCTTCGATCTCGGCCCGCGAAAAGCGCGCTTCCAGGGCCGGGCTCGGCGGCCGCCGGTAGATCGGCGTCCGGAAGCGGCGGTCGCGCTTGCGCGAACCGTTCAGCTCGATCTCGAAATAGCCGGTAAATAGCCCGTTGGCCTTGCCGTAATCGGCAACAGCCATGGGCACAAAGCCCGCTTCAAAGAAGCGACGGGCGGCCACATCGCTGCTCGGCTCCAGCGTCTGCGCCTGACGACAAAGCGGCCGCCAGTCTGCCATCCGACCGAAATCCGTGCGCGCGGAGAATGTGTCAAACGGTGCCGGATCGGGCCGCGTCAAAAATTGCGCGCAGGATCGCAGGAACGCCGGGACCGCCGCCGCCACCCGATCTTCGGCCCATCCGCTGAGCGAGGCAAACCCGGCCGGTGTCAGGGTCAGCCTCGGCGGGCCGGCATCCCGGGCAAGTTCGAGCAGGAGGAGTACCGACACCGCCAACCCGGCAAGAGCGAGCCCCCAGGGTCCGGGCTCGCCCGCTCGCGCGTCAAGCGCTGGCGGTCGCCGCGAGAACCCAGTTCGGATCAGCCGATCGCGTATCGCGGGTAAAAGTCCAATAGTCGGTCTTTTCCACCGGACGCCCGGGATCTCCATCGACGATGCTGCCATCGGCGGCGCGGGTCACGTTTATCTGCTCCGAGACGAACCGGATAATTACTCGAGCGCTGTGTCCGATCAATTCGGCGGCGGTGATATCGAGACTGGCGAGCCGCAGGATCCGCGTCTCGGGCGTCTCTCGCGCCACGCTTCTCTCGTCGATCGTGGCCACAAAGGGCCGATAAACCTCGTCGCTCAGCAACGGTCGCAAGGCCGCCTTGTCGCCCTTGGCAAAAGCGCTGACGATGATTTCGAAGGCGCCCCGCGCACCGGCGAGAAAACGCGCCCGATCAAAATCCGGATCGGCACTGCCGATCCGATCCAGCCCTTGGGAGACGGCGTCCATCGGTGTCGCGGCGAGCGGTACGATCGTCGCCCCCTTCGCCGGCTCGCCCCCGGTCGCTGCCGGTTCGGACATCGTCGCCCGCGCGCGGATGAACCCGCTGCGTCGGCGCTCATTACCGGTGCGACGACCGAGCACGCTGCGCAGCCGGAAGACCAGAAAGCCCGCGATCATCGCGAAGAGGATGATGTCGAAGTATTGGAAATCGCCCATCGCCTTTCGCGCCCCACCGATGCCGCCTCGGGCCGGGGACCGGCCCCGGCGCCTCATTCGACAAATAGGGGGCCGAAGCCGGCGCGGCAAGCGCAGAACACACCGTTGCCGACGCTCCCCCAACCGTGCTAGCCACGCGGCGCGATCATCGGCGCTTCGGTGGTCGCTGCGTCGGTGGTACGAGCCGGTACGCCCTAGGAGTTTGGCTGCTGCGCGTCGCCCGCCGGAAGGAGGGTCATGGCGGAAGCGGCAAAAGGCAACGGCGAAGCCGGCGCACCGCTGCCGGGCGCCGATCCGGCGGAGGCTCCGCCTCTCATCATCAACGCCCAATATGTCAAGGACTTGTCATTCGAGAACCCGCGCGCGCCGCAAAGCCTGACGCAGCCCACCGCAGCGCCCGACGTGGCGATCAATGTCGACATCAAAGCGCACAATCTCGGCCCGGCGGTCTTCGAGGTAGTGTTGACCGTCAACGTCGACGCCCGAGCGGAGAACGAGCCGTTATTTCTAGTGGAACTTGCCTATGCAGCGGTAGTAACCGTGAGAAATACTTCAGAGTCGATGCTGCCGGGATTGATTTTGGTCGAGACCCCACGACTGATCTTCCCGTTTGCCCGCGCCATCATTGCCGACGCGACCCGCGATGGCGGATTTCCTCCGCTGATGATCAACCCGATCGACTTCAGTGAATTGCTTCGGCGCCAACCACAGGCGTTCGCCCAAGTTGGGGGCGCCCGCGTCTGAAGCTCACGCTTCATTTAGCCATAGGGGCTTGGCAAGAAATTGCAGCATTGCGCCGTGCGCCGCCAATTCGGCGCCCGAGGGGGCGTGCGGGCGCGCCTGCCGGGCGCTTCGCGCCGCCGGCACCACGGTTTCGATCGGTTGTACCAAGTCCAATCCCGGCTGGCGACCGCCGATCAGTTCGAGATAGATCAAAGCCAACAACTCACAGTCGATCTCCGCCCCATGCCTCTCGCGCCCCGACAGGTCGATGCCGAATTGCCGGCAGAGGGCGTCAAGGCTCGCGGGCGCACCCGGAAAGCGTTGGCGCGCCAAGGCCAAGGTATCGACATAGTCGCCGGAAATCGGCGGCCGATGGGATCGGATCAGCTCCGCATTGATAAAGCCGAGGTCGAACTCGGCATTGTGCGTAACCAGCGAATCGCCCCCGACAAAGGCGAGAAACTCATCGGCTACTTCAGAAAACGGTGTATACCTAGAAAGAAATTCCGTCGTAAGACCATGGACGCGGAGTGCGTCCTCTGGCATCTCACGCTCCGGGTTCAGATAATGCTGCCACTTTCGCCCAGTCCTTATATGATGCATCAGCTCGATGCAGGCGATTTCGACGATACGATGTCCATCGGACGCATCAAGCCCCGTCGTCTCTGTATCGAGAACAACTTCCCGCATTAGCGTTTTCGCCTTCGCCGAAATAACCCACACCGCCCGCATCGAGGCGGTGCGTTGCGCAGGAGTTTGACGATCGCCCGCAGCCGGTGCAAGCTCTGCTTCCGGTTGAGCCCGGTCCGAACGACGAAATCGGCGCGCCTTTGCTTTTCGGCATCCGGCATCTGCTGCGCCAGAATCGCGGCAAAGCGAGCCGCGCTCATCCCCGGCCGTCGCAAGACGCGCTGGCGTTGCAGGAATTTGGGCGCCGAGACCACCAGGACATAATCGCAGCGCCCCTCGCCACCGGTCTCGAACAGCAGCGGGATGTCAAGCACGACGATCGGGGCACGCCGGCTATGCGCCTGGGCGAGAAACCGCCGTTCCGCACGCGCGACGAGCGGGTGGAGGATCGCCTCGAGCCGAGCAAGGGCCGCCCGATCGGCAAACACCCGGCGACCCAGCCGGCCGCGATCGATGCCGCCCGCTTCGGAACCGACATCGGCAAAGGCCGCGGCGACGGGCCCGGCCGCGGCACCGTTTGGTTCGAGGAGCCGATGCACCACCCGATCGGCATCGAACAGCGGCAAGCCAAGTGTGCGGAGCACCGCGGCGGCGGTGCTTTTGCCCATTCCGATTGAACCGGTCAGCCCAAGCACGATCACTGCTGCCGCACCAGGGTCGCGCGTACCACCGCGCGCAGTTCGGGACTGACCCGGACTGGGGTGCCGAACCAGGCCTCGAAACCGGGCCGACCCTGATGCAGCAGCATGCCGAGACCATCGACCGCCGGATGACCGCGCCGCCGCGCCATTGCCAACAACCTGGTTTCGAGCGGCACGTACACAATATCGACGACCGGCGACGACCGCGGCAGATGCGTCAGATCCAACACCAGCGGCGGCTGGCCCGTCATGCCGAGGCTCGTCGTGTTGACGAGAAGCCCGGCCTCGTGCTGGACCGCGGCAGCTTCGTCCCAGGAATGCACCGAAATCCGCGTCGAGAGCGTCGCCAAATCGTCGCGCATCCGCTCGGCCCGATCTCGGGTCCGATTAACGATGCGGATCTCGTCCACCCCGGCCTCGGCGAGCGCCGCCACTACCGCCCGCGCCGATCCGCCAGCACCGAGCACCACCGCCGGTCCGGCCCCGGGATGCCAATCTCCGGCAAGTTCGCGCAGGTTCTCGCGAAAGCCATAGGCATCGGTATTGCGGGCTTCGAGGCTGCCATCCGACAACACGAGAATCGTGTTTGCAGCGCCGACCCGGCGCGCCAGCGGTTCGACCCGGTCGGCCACCGCGAGGGCCCCCTGCTTGTGCGGGATCGTGAGATTGCACCCGCGGAAGCCGAGCACCGGCAGCGCCCGCAACGCCTGTTCCAGATGCTCCGAGCGGACCGGCAACGGCAGATAGGCGCCGTCGATGCCGGTTTCGTCGAGCCAAAACCTATGCATCACCGGCGACCGCGAATGCGCCACCGGCCACCCCATGATCCCGGCGAGCAGCGTTCTTCCGGTGGCGCTCACGGGTCTCTCGCCATCGCGTCGATCGGCTCCCCTCACCAGCTTCTTGGAACGCCAATCATGTTCATGCATCGCCACCTTGGCGCCGCGCCAGGAGCTGCAAAATGGCCGCGGCGGTCTCCTCGATCGAGCGCCGCGTCACATCGATCACCGGCCAATGCCGCTCGGCAAAAATCCGCCGCGCCTCGCGAACCTCTGCCCGCACCGCCTCGATATCGGTATATTCAGTCGTATCGTCTTGATGCAGCAGGCTTAGCCGGTTGCGTCGCAGCTGTATCAGCCGCTCCGGATCGTTGGTCAACCCAACGATCAGCGGTCGCTTTGCGTTGATGAGCTCGGGCGGCAGCGGTACCCCCGGCACGAGCGGGACATTCGCCGCCTTGACCCCCCGATTGGCCAAATAAAGGCAGGTCGGCGTCTTCGACGTGCGCGATACACCGACAAGACAGACATCGGCGTCGTCGAGGCCCCAACTGGATTGACCGTCATCGTGATTGAGGGCAAAGGTCATGGCATCGATGCGCGCGAAATATTCGCTGTTGAGCGTATGCTGCATGCCCGGCACTCCACGACTCTGGCGGTGGAGATACGACGCAAGCGCCGCGATCACCGGGTCGAGGACGGGAATCGCCGGGACTTGCAGCCGCCGGCAGCCCTGCTGCAGCAACTGGCGCAGCGTGTCGCTAACGAGCGTGAACAGGACGACCCCCGGATTGGCCTCGACGCCGGCGATCACCCGTTCGATTTGCCCGCGGGTGCGGACCATGGTCCAAACATGTTCGACGGCTTGCACATCCTCGAACTGTACGAGACAGGCTCGGGCAACAGAGTGAACGGTCTCTCCGGTCGAATCGGAAACGAGGTGGAGGTGAAACCGGGTCACGCCGACCGACCCGCCGCCGACCGAACGATCAACGCGGCGATGTGGACCGCTTCATCCTCATCCACAGCAATGCCCAACAAACGAAGATCTGTCACCGGCTGTCCCCGCGTTGCCTGCTCTCTCAACCGAATGTTGAACAGAACGGGCGAAGTCGATCGAACCCGCGAATATCGGGGACGGTCCCGCGGGGTTGGTCTCGTTATCCACGTATTTCAGCGTGTTCCGAGACTTGCCTCGCCGGCCTCCACGACGTCGATCCCAAAGCTTGTACACATCTCCACCGATCGGAGCCGCGGGTCCCTCGACCGGTGCGGATCTCGAGGCTCAACCAACAATCCCCGATATCAACCGTCATCATCAATCTATCACCTCCTAAGGGAACATTTACAGGCGGTAGGGCAAGCTTTGTTATGAACAGCCAACCCACCAAGCGATTGCTGCGGGCGCTCGCCGGCGAGACCATGCCGTCTCCGCCCTGGTGGTTGATGCGTCAGGCCGGTCGCTATCTGCCGGAATATCGTGCGGTCCGCCGCCAGGCAACGGACTTTCTCGCCCTCTGCTCGAACCCAATCCTGGCGGCCGAGTTGACGTTGCAGCCGGTCCGGCGCTACGGGATGGACGGCGCTATCCTGTTTTCCGACATCCTGATGTTGCCCCACGCGCTGGGCCAGCCCTTGGCATTTCGCGAAGGCGAGGGGCCGGTTCTCGAACCGATCGTCGACGCCCCCGGGATCCGGCGGTTGGATCTCGCCCGAGCAGGCAGGCGACTGGCGCCGGTATTCGAAGCGGTGAGCCGCGTCGCAGCGATGCTCGGTCGGCAAACCGCACTGATCGGGTTTGCCGGCTCGCCGTGGACCGTTGCCACCTACATGGTCGAAGGAGGCGCCAGCCGCGATTTTCGGGGTGTCAAGGCGTGGTCCTATCGCGATCCGGCAGGCTTCGGGGCGTTGATCGACCTGCTGGTCGAAGGCTCGGTCATGGTTCTGAGCGGACAGATCGAAGCGGGCGCGGAGGTCGTACAGCTTTTCGACAGCTGGGCCGGAGTGCTGTCCGAATCCGGTTTCGAGCGCTGGGTCATCGGTCCGACCATCCGGATCGTCGCGGCGCTGAAGCTGAAGTTTCCCGATCACCCGATCGTCGGCTTCCCGCGCGGTGCCGGCGCGCTTTATGAGCGGTATGCCAGGGAGAGCGGGATCGATGCCGTCGGGCTCGACCCGTCGGTTCCCGTCGATTTCGCCGTTGCCCGGCTGCGGCCTTTTGCCACCCTCCAAGGGAATCTCGATCCGGTTCTGCTGGCGATCGGAGGGGCTGCCCTGGAAGAGGCGGTCGCGGCGCAGCGCCGGACGCTCGGCGGCGGACCCTGGGTATTCAATTTGGGACACGGCGTTTTGCCGGAAACACCACCGGAAAACGTCGCGATCCTGGCGCGGCTGCTGGCGCGGCCTGAGGCCTCGTAGATGTCGACGGCGGTCGTGCTGATGAACCTGGGTGGGCCGGATTCACTGGCGGCGGTCGAGCCGTTCTTGTCCAATCTGTTCGCCGATCCCGACATCATCAATTTGCCGCCGGGACTGCGCCTGCCACTGGCGCGAATTGTCGCCCGGAGACGGGCGAAGGTGGCCCGCCGGATTTACGCCTGTCTTGGCGGTGCCTCCCCGTTGTTGGCCAATACCGAGGTTCAGGCGCGTGCCCTCGAGCGGGTTCTCGGTCCCGACTATCGGTGCTTCGTCGCGATGCGCTATTGGCATCCGACGAGCACCGCGGCGGCACGGGAGGTAAAGAACTGGCAGGCCGACGACATTGTCTGCCTGCCGCTCTATCCCCAGTTTTCGACGACGACCACCTCGTCCTCGGTCAAGGCTTGGCGGCGCGCGGCGGAGAGCGAGGGTCTCGACCGGCCGACCCGAATCATCTGCTGCTATCCGGAGGAAAAGGGGCTCGTCGAAGCGATGGCCGAGCTGATCCGTCCGGCGCTCGCCGAGGCGCGCCGGTTCGCCCGTTCGCCGCGCTTGCTGTTGACGGCGCACGGTCTGCCGGAACGGGTAGTGCGAGCGGGAGATCCTTATCCGGGGCAGGTGGCGCTGACCGGGGCCGCCGTAGTCGCGGCGCTGTCGCAGCCGGATCTCGATTGGCGGATCTGTTACCAGAGCCGGGTCGGGCCGCTCAGATGGATCGGTCCCGCGACCGACGCGGAGATCAGGCGGGCCGGAGAGGATCGCGTGCCCGTGGTGGTAGCGCCGATCGCCTTTGTCTCCGAGCACTCGGAAACCCTGGTCGAGCTGGACCAGGAGTATCGCCGGCTGGCGGAGGAGTGCGGCGTACCGCTATACATCCGGGTGCCGACGGTCGCCGCGGCGCCGCGTTTTGTCGGCGGGCTTGCGGCGCTGGTGCATCGCGCGCAAGCCGGCGTCTCGGCCCCTCGGTGCCGATGGGGTGGCTGTCGTCGGTTTGAGACCGACGCGTGAGCGCTTGGCTCGCGGGTGCCTATCCGTGGATCAAATCGGCTCATGTCATCAGCGTCGTCGCCTGGATGGCGGGGCTCCTCTATCTGCCGCGGCTCTTCGTCTATCATGCGGCGGTACCCGCTGAATTGGCTCGATCGGCAATGCTCAAGATGATGGAACGGCGGCTGCAGAGCGCGATCATGGCGCCGGCGATGGTTGCGAGTTGGGGTTTTGGGGTGTTGCTGGCGGCGACGCCGGGGATCGTCGATTGGCATCGAGGCTGGCTTTGGGCAAAGCTTGTCGTCGTCGTTGCGCTGACGGCGTTCCACGGTATTCTTGGACGGTGGCGGCGAGGCTTTGCCGCAAACCGCAATTCCCATGCGCCGCGGTTCTTTAGGATTGTTAACGAACTGCCGACAATCGCGCTGATCGCGATCGTCATTCTCGTCATCGTGAAGCCGTTTTGACGCGGTTTCATGCAAACAGGCGGGCGAAGATCTTGCAATCGCATTGGAACTGCCTACCTTTCCGGGCAAGGGGAATGGCCGGCGGCAATTGCCGTTCCCCACTTCCCCCCTGGCCTGAACCAATCGCCCGCAAGAATCGTTGGCAATGAGCGCCGTGGACAGGCGGATCTTGTCCGTATCGTGACGCAAACCCTAGCGCAAACCCGATGAACCTCCAGGAACTGAAACGAAAGACCCCAGCCGAACTCTTGGCATTCGCTGAAGAGCTCGAGATTGAAAATGCCTCGTCATTGCGCAAACAAGACATGTTGTTTGCGATCCTGAAGCAGCTGGCCGAGAACGAAGTACCGATCTCCGGTGACGGCGTCCTCGAAGTGCTGCCCGACGGGTTCGCGTTCTTACGGTCTGCCGAGGCAAATTACCTCCCCGGCCCCGACGACATCTATGTCAGTCCGAGCCAAGTGCGCCGCTTCGGCTTGCGCACCGGCGACACCGTCGAAGGCGAAATTCGTTCGCCGCGCGATGGCGAACGCTATTTTGCGCTGCTCAAAGTCAGCGGGATCAATTTCGACGAGCCGGACCGGCTGCGCCAACGAATTAATTTCGATAATTTGACGCCGCTCTACCCGGAAGAAAAGATTCAGCTCGAATTCGATGATTCGGCGCGCAAAGACGTGACCACCCGAGTAATCGATCTGATTACGCCGCTCGGCAAGGGTCAGCGCGCTCTGATCGTCTCGCCGCCGCGTGCCGGCAAGACCGTGATGCTGCAAAACATCGCGCATGCGGTCGCGGCAAACCACCCCGAGGTCTATCTGATCGTGCTCTTGATCGACGAGCGGCCGGAGGAAGTGACCGACATGGCCCGATCGGTGCGCGGCGAGGTGGTCAGCTCGACCTTCGACGAGCCGGCGCAGCGCCATGTGCAGGTGGCGGAGATGGTGATCGAGAAGGCGAAGCGGCTGGTCGAGCACAAGCGCGACGTCGTCATCCTGCTCGATTCGATCACCCGGCTGGCGCGGGCCTACAACACGGTCGTGCCGTCCTCCGGCAAGGTATTGACGGGCGGCGTCGATGCCAATGCGCTGCAGCGCCCCAAGCGCTTCTTCGGGGCGGCTCGCAACATCGAAGAGGGCGGGTCTCTGACGATCATCGCCACCGCGCTGATCGATACCGGCTCGCGCATGGACGAGGTGATCTTCGAGGAATTCAAGGGCACCGGCAATTCGGAAATCGTGCTCGACCGCAAGGTCGCAGACAAGCGCACCTTCCCGTCGATCGACATCACCAAGTCGGGGACCCGCAAGGAGGAACTGCTGGTCGATCGCGGCGTCTTGTCGAAGATGTGGGTGTTGCGCCGAGTTCTGACCCCGATGGGGCCGGTAGACGGCCTCGAATTCCTGATCAACAAGCTCAAGGAATCGAAGAGCAACAGCGAGTTCTTCGATGCCATGAACACCTGAGCGCGGTCCGGCGCCGCGTTGCGCCGGACCATGCCGGTCGGGCCGCAGCTATCGGCTCGGCGCTGCCGATCGGCGGCGACAGCTAAAGGGTCAATACCGTCTGGCCGGTCGTCCTTCGGCTTTCGAGATCGCGGTGGGCTTGGGCCGCCTCCCGCAGCGGATAGGTTTGGTTGATCGCAATCTTGACGGCGCCGCTGCCGACCACCGCGAACAATTCGCCCGCCGCGGTCAACAGGTCTTCCCGGCTGGCGGTATAGGTGACGAGGGTGGGCCGGGTCAGAAACAGCGATCCTTTCGCGGCGAGGATGCCGAGGTCAACGGGTCCGATGGCGCCCGAGGACTGACCAAACGACACCATCAGACCAAGCGGCGCCAGGCAATCGAGCGATTTCAAGAAGGTATCCTTGCCGACCAAATCATAGACGACGGGCAGCTTCCGGCCCTGGGTCAGTTCATTGACGCGGGCGACAAAGTCCTCCCGCCGGTAGACGATCGGATGGTCGCAGCCGTTCTTGCGGACCAGTGCCGCCTTCTCGTCGTCGCCGACGGTGCCGATCACCGTCGCGCCGAGATGCTTCGCCCACTGGCAAGCAATCAGCCCGACGCCGCCGGCCGCCGCGTGGATCAGGATCGTCTCGCCGCGCTTCACCGGGTGCGTGCGACGCACCAGATACCAGGCGGTCATGCCCTTCAGCATCATCGCCGCGGCCTCTCGGTCGCTGATGCCGGCGGGAATCGGCACCAGGCGATCGGCGGGCATGATCCGCACCTCGGCATAGGCGCCGATTGGCCCGCCCGCATAGGCGACGCGATCGCCCGGCCGGAACCCGGCGACACCCGGTCCCACCTCTTCGACGACGCCGGCTGCCTCGGAGCCGAGCCCGCTCGGCAATGGCAGGCTGTAGAGCCCGCTGCGCTGATAGGTGTCGACGTAGTTGAGGCCGACGGCAGTGTGGCGCAGCCGGACTTGGCCCTCTGCGGGCTTGCCGACCTCGACCTCCTGCCATGAGAGGACCTCGGGACCGCCGTTCTTCGCAAAACGGATCGCATGCGCCATCGCTATCCACTCCTTCTCAAGCCGGTTCGAGAACAGGTTTCAACTTTGCCGCATCGAGCCGCCGAGCGACGGTGTCTCCCCCGTTCCGAGGAACTCGCGGGACGGGAGCGGCGCCGTCTCGAGCGCCAACAGGGCTCGCTTTGTCGCGAGACCGGCGCCGCCGCTGTAGCCGCCGATGCCGTCGCGTGCCAGCACCCGATGACACGGGACGACGATCGCGATCGGATTGCGCGCGCAGGCGCGCCCGATCGCGCGCGGCGCCGAGCCGATTTCCATCGCCAGCTCGCCATAACGGCGCGTCTCTCCGTAGGGGATCGCTCGCATCGCAGTCCAGACGCGGCGTTCGAACGAGGTACCCGCGGGCGCCAACGGCAGATCGAAGCGGCGTGCCCGTCCATCGAAATAGGCCGTGAGCTGGCGGAGTACCTCGCGCAGTAGGGGCGTCGCTTCGCCCTCGCCGTCGGCACCCCAGCGGATCGCGACGATCGCGCCCCCTTCTTCGGCGATCGCGAGCCGCCCGATCGGGCTGTCGAACGAAATCACGAACCGCGTCATGCGCGCGCTCCGGCGAGATATGCCGATAGTGCCTGTGGATCGGTCAGCGGCAACGAGCAGACCGGGCCCTTGCAGACATAGGCGGCCGGGCGGCCGTCGACGAGGGTCTTGCCATGGGCCGGATGATCCGCCGGCAGCGCGGCGCCGGGCGGCGAGAGCGAAAGCACCCGGTTGGGCAGCGAGACCGTGCAGGCGGCGTGCCGCAACGCGTCGAGGGCCGGGTCGCTCGGCTCCCCGGCGAGCACGACCTGGAGCGGGCTCGCCAGAAAATCGGCATTGTTGAGCAGGGTCGCAAGCGGCAGAAAATTACGTCCGATCTCGCCGGAAAAAGCGGCGACAATCGCCTCGGCACGTTGCCGATGGGAATCGTCGCCGATCGACAGAGCGAACCGGGTCAGGACGCCGACCAGCGTGCCGTTGCCGGCCGGGACCGCCGAATCGGCGGCGGTCTTGACCCGCGCGACCAAAGCCTCGGTATCGTCAGCGGCAAAAAAATAGCCGCCGCCCGAGGGGTCCCGGTAATAGCGATCGAGGATGGCAACCCAAGCGCGCACCCGATCGAGAAAACCGTCGTCGCCGGTCACCTCGTAGAGCGTCATCGCGGCCCGGCAGAGATTGGCGTAATCGTCGACGGTAGCCGCGTGCCGGGCGCGCCCTGCGCGGCGGCTGTGCCACAGCCGCCCGTCGGCTCGGGTCATGCTGCGCTCGACGAAGGCGAATGCGGCGCGGGCGGTCTCGACCCATGCCGGCCGATCGAAGACCAGCCCGGCATTGGCCATCGCCGCAATCATCAGTCCGTTCCAGTCGGCCAGAACCTTGTCGTCCCAGCCCGGGCGCACGCGGCTTTCGCGCATCGCGAACAACCGGGTGCGGCAGGCCGCGAGCTGCTGTTCGGTCTCCGGATCGGCAGGCGCCGGCGCCCGCAGCCGGTTGAGGATCGTGCGGCCCTCCCAATTTCCTTCCGGCGTCACGTCGTAAAAGCGTTTGAAGAGCTCCGCCCGAGGGCCGAGCACGGCGTCGATCTCGGATGTGGACCAGACATAGAATTTGCCCTCCTCATGCTCGCTGTCGGCATCAAGGCTGCTGGCGAAGCCGCCTTCCGCAGTCAGCATCTCGCGCTCGGCCCAGCCGAGGGTCTCCTCGACGCGCCGGCGGTAAAGCGGGGTCCGGGTTTCCTGCCAGACGAGGGTCAACAGATCGACGAGTTCGGCGTTGTCATAGAGCATCTTCTCGAAATGCGGCACGAGCCAGCGGGCATCGGTCGAATAGCGCGCATAGCCGCCGCCCAGATGGTCGTAGATGCCGCCCTCGCTCATCGCATCGAGCGCCGTGACGACGGCCTCGCGATAAGGCGCTTGGCCGGTGCGCAGCCAGGCGCGCCAGAAGAGTTCGAGCACCCCGGTCTGCGGAAATTTCGGGGCGGTGCCGATGCCGCCATAAAGCTGGTCGACCTCGCGCAGCAGGCGTTCGGCGACTGCGTCGAGCTGGGCCCGGTCGATCATGCCGCCCGCGGCCGGCCGGCCGAGCTGCTGCAAGGCCTCGCGCAACGCCGTTACATTCTTCGCGACATCTTCGCGCTTGCCGGCATAGGCGGCGGCGACCGCCTCGATCACCTGGGCGAAACCGGGCCGTCCCCAGCGCGCGGTCGGCGGAAAATAGGTGCCGCCCCAGAACGGCTCGCCGTCGGGGGTCAGAAACATGGTCAACGGCCAGCCGCCGTGCTCGCCCATCAAGGCGAGCGCGTGCTGGTAGATCTGGTCGAGATCCGGCCGCTCCTCGCGATCGACCTTGATATTGACGAAGAGCGCATTCATCCGCTCGGCGATCGCCGGGTCGGCAAAGCTCTCCTGCGCCATGACGTGGCACCAATGGCAGGCGGCATAGCCGATCGACAACAGGATCGGCTTGTCGGCCGCCTTGGCGGCGGCAAGTGCCTCCGCATCCCAGGCCTGCCAATGCACCGGATTGCCCTGGTGCTGGAGAAGGTAGGGGCTCGTCTCCTCGCCGAGGCGGTTGCGATCCATCACGGCTCCTCGTCTGCCGGCCGGCGCGCCAGGGGAGCGCGGATGCGTTGCCGATCCCGGCGCGACGGGGTAGGCTTCGCCATGTTACTCCCATAACGGCGGTTTGCGTCATTCGCTCCGCCGCCCTGTCCATCGGAGAAAAAAATGACCGACGTCCCCGCCGATCCGCGGCTCTTTTACACGCGGCACGTTTTCTGCTGCACCAATGTGCGGCCTGCGGGTCATCCCCGAGGCTGCTGCAGCGCCGGCGGCAGCGAGAAATTGCGCAACTACATGCGCGAGCGGGCGCGGGCGCTCGGGATCGAGAATATCCGGGTCAACGCTCTCGGGTTGTCTCGACCGCTGCGAACTCGGCCCCAACATGGTGATCTACCCCGAGGGCGTGTGGTACCATTACGACAGCACGGCAGACGTCGACGAGATCCTGCAGACGCATCTGATCGAGGGCGGCCGGGTCAACCGGCTGATGCTGCTGCCCGACCAGAAACCGCCGGCGCACTGACGGTTTCCCCGTCCGCGGCCGACACGATCTTCGCCCCGGCGACGGCGGCCGGACGCGCCGCCGTGGCCATCGTCCGGCTGTCCGGGCCCGGCACCGCCCGTGCGGTTTCGGCGATCGCCGGTCCGTTGCCGCCGCCGCGGGTCGCGCGGCGGGTTCGGTTCACCGACCCGGCGAGCGGCGAGCCGATCGATGACGGGCTGTTGCTGTGGTTTCCGGGGCCGGCGAGCGCCACCGGCGACGATCTCGCCGAGCTGCACCTGCATGGCAGCCGTGCGGTCCTCGCCGGCGTCGTCGCGGGTGCTGCGCGGTCTCGGGCTGCGGCTCGCCGAGCCCGGCGAATTCACCCGCCGCGCGTTTCTCGCCGGCAAGCTCGACCTGACCCAGGCCGAGGCGGTGGCCGATCTCGTCGCCGCCGAGACCGAGGCGCAGCGCCGCCAGGCTCTGCGCCAGCTCGACGGCGAATTGGGCAGCCTCTATCGCGACTGGGCGCGGCGCCTGACGCGCTGCCTTGCCCATCTCGAAGCGCTGATCGATTTTCCGGACGAGGAGTTGCCGCCCGAGATCGAAGGCGAGATCGATAGCCGAGATCGCGGCGCTCGCCGCCGCGATCGAGCGCCATCTCGCCGACGGGCATCGCGGCGAGCGGCTTGCGCGACGGCATCATGGTCGCGATCGTCGGCCCGCCCAATGCCGGCAAATCGAGCCTCTTGAACCGGATCGCGCGCCGCGACGCGGCCATCGTGTCGCCGATCGCCGGCACCACGCGCGACGTCATCGAGGTGGCGATCGATCTCCGGGGTTATCCGATCGTGTTGGCCGACACGGCCGGGCTGCGCGCCGGCGCCGACCCGGTCGAACGCGAAGGCCTGCGCCGCGCCCGGCGCCGCGCCGCGGCGGCCGACATTCGGCTCTTCGTCTTCGACGCGCGCCGCCCGGCCGAGGCCGAAGCGGCCGCGGCCTGGCCGGGGAGCGCGACGATCCTCGTCGCCAACAAGATCGATCTGCTGCGAAACGGCCGCGGCAATCTTCCGGGCGAGGCGGTGCCGGTCTCGGCGCTGACCGGCGGGGGCATCGATCGCCTGCTCGGGGTGCTCGGCGCCGCCGTCGGCGAGGCCTATGAAAGCGCCGCACCGGTGCTGACCCGCGCCCGCCACCGCGAGGCGCTCGAAGAAGCCGCGGCGGCGCTCGGCCGCGCCCGCGCGGCGCCCTTCGCCGAATTGCGCGCCGAGGATCTGCGCCTCGCCTGGCGCAGCCTCGGCCAGATCACCGGCACGGTCGATGTCGAGGATTTGCTCGAAGTGATCTTCCGCGATTTCTGCGTCGGCAAGTGACCGGATTTACAGCTAGGATAGAGGGGAGTGCTCGAAAAATGCCGGTATCCGCAGAGCAGCGACAGGTGATCCTTTCGCTTCTGGCTGAGCGGCTGGATAATCCGGAAATCGCCGCCCAGATCGGCGTCTCGCCCGGTACCGTGGCGGCAATCAAGGCGCATAGTACAATGGGAACCTATGGCGGCCCCGATAGTGAAGCCGAGGTTGCCGACGCAGTCGATATGGCCTTCGGCCTGGAGCGCGATCTTCAGCTCGCGCTTCGCCGCAGCATCGGACAGCTTGAACCGGGGCTGACAATTATTGACGACGGCGGCGAGAAAACCGTTGCAGCGGGGCGCATCGACATAACGGCCCGCGACGAACACGGCACGACCGTTGTCATCGAGTTGAAGGCCGGCACGGCGGATCGGGACGCGATCGGACAAATCCTCTCCTACATCGGCGATCTCACGGATGGCACAACACAGGTGCGCGGGATACTCGTCGCCCGGGATTTCTCGACGCGATCTGTCGGCGCCGCACGAGCCGTATCGAACATCCGGCTGGTGAAGTACGGCTTCTACTTTACCTTTGAGAGTGTCGCGACGACGCCGGCGTAATCGTTTCACAACAATCGAGCTGTCATTGCGAGCCCACGGGTCCGCGCTCCGCGCGGCCCGAGGATAAACTCCGCGAAGCAATCCTGTGCCAAAAATGAAATGCCGAATTTGCAGTAGAGATTGCTTCGTCGGCCTCCGGACTCCCTCGCAATGACAATTCCTGTTAATGATGAAGCGAATTTGTCGTTCAGGACACTAGTTTATCGAGTTTCGATAAGTATGGCGTAACTCCGCTATAATCTAGGATCGCGGCTTCAGATGTGGATCGCCCGGCCGGCGACGGCGAGCGCCGCCTCCTTGATCGCCTCGCTGAGGGTCGGATGGGCGTGGCAGGTGCGCGCGATGTCCTCTGCCGCGGCGCCGAATTCGATGGCGAGCACGGCCTCGGCGATCAAGGTGCCGGCGTCGGGGCCGATGATGTGCACGCCGAGCACCTGGTCGGTGGCGCTGTCGGCCAGGATCTTGACAAAGCCCTCGGTGTCGCCGTTGGTGCGGGCGCGCGGCGTCGCGGTGAACGGAAACTTGCCGACGCGATAGGCGACGCCGGCCGCTTTCAGCGCGTCTTCGGTTTTCCCGACCGAGGCGACCTCGGGCCAGGTATAAACGACCGCCGGGATCGCGTCGTAGTCGATCGAGGGCTGTTGTCCGGCCAGCCGCTCGGCCAGCGCCGCACCTTCCTCCATTGCCTTGTGCGCCAGCATCGGGCCGCGGATTGCGTCGCCGATCGCGTAGACGCCGGGAATGTTGGTGGCAAAGCCGTCATCGACCGCGATCCGGCCCTGCCCATCGCGGGCAACGCCGAGCGCTTCGAGCCCGAGGCCCTCGGTATAAGGGCGCCGGCCGATCGCCACCAGCACCGCGTCGGCGCTAAGGCTCTGGGTTTCAGAACCGGCGAGCGCCACGGTCAACCCCTCCGCCCCGTCGCCGATGCCGGTCACCTCGGCGCCGAGCCGAAATCCGATCCCGGCGCGCGTCAGCACCCGCTGCAGCGCCATGCCGAGTTCCCTGTCCATGGTCGGAATGATGCGGTCGAGGAGCTCGACGACGGTCACCTCGGCGCCGAGCCGCCGCCACACCAAACCCAGTTCGAGCCCGATATAGCCGCCGCCGATGACGACGAGCCGTCGCGGCACGCGGTCGAAGGCAAGGGCGCCGGTCGATGTGACGATCCGCTCTTCGTCGATCGCCACACCCGGCAAGGGGGTGCTCTCCGAGCCGGAGGCGACGACGATGGCGCCGGCCGCGACCTCGCTGACGGTGCCGTCGGCGGCCGCGACGGCGACCCGTCCCGGCGCCGCGATCCGCGCCTTGCCTTTGAGCCAATCGATGTTGTTCTTGCGGAAGAGGTATTCGACCCCCCGCGTCAGCTGGGTTACGACCTGGTCCTTGCGCGCCAGCATCGCGCCGAGATCGAGCCCGACCTCGCCGACCCTGACCCCGTGCATCGCGAGCGCGCTGCGCGCCTCGACGAATTTCTCCGAGGATTGCAAGAGCGCCTTCGACGGGATGCAGCCGATATTGAGACAGGTGCCGCCGAGGGAGGCGCGGCTGTCGACGCAGGCGGTCCTGCGACCGAGCTGGGCTGCCCGGATCGCCGCGACATAGCCGCCGGGCCCGGCGCCGATGACGACAACATCGTAGGTCATTGCGGGAGGTCCCTAAATGTCAAAGAGGAGGCGCGCCGGGTCTTCGACGCATTCCTTGACGCGCACCACGAAGGTCACCGCCTCGCGCCCGTCGACGACGCGGTGGTCGTAGGTAAGCGCCACATACATCATCGGCCGGATCTCGATGCCGTCGGTCCCCGGGCTCGACCCGGGGACCGCCACCGGCCGCCGCTCGATCTTGTGCATGCCGAGAATGCCGGATTGCGGCGGATTGAGAATCGGCGTCGACAACAGCGAGCCGAAGACGCCGCCGTTCGTGATCGTAAAGGTGCCGCCGGCGAGGTCGTCGATCGCCAGCTTTCCGTCGCGCACCTTTCTCGCGAAACCGGCGATCGCCGTCTCGATTTCGGCAAAGCTCATCCGATCGGCATCGCGCAGGACGGGCACCACGAGACCCTGCTCGCTGGCGACCGCGACGCCGATGTCGTAATGGTTCTTGTAGACGATGTGGTCGCCGTCGATCTCGGCATTGACCCCCGGCAGCTCCTTGAGCGCCGTGATCGCCGCCTTGACAAACACCGACATGAAGCCGAGCCGCACGCCGTGCTTCTGTTCGAAGGCGTCGCGCCAGCGCTCGCGCAGCGCGATCACCGCGCTCATGTCGATCTCGTTGAAGGTGGTCAGCATCGCCGCGCTGTTCTGCGCCGCCTTGAGGCGCTCGGCGATGCGCCGCCGCAGACGCGTCATCGGCACCCGCACCTCGCGCTCGGCGAGCCGAGCCTCGGTCCCGCCTGCGCGATCGGCAGCGCGAGCCGGTGCGGCGGCGGGCGGCGAGGCCGCGGTCGCCGCCGTACCGGCAAGGGCCGCGACGACATCCGCTCTGCTGATCCGGCCGCCCGGGCCGGTGGCGGCGATCGCCGCCGCGTCGAGACCGCTTTCGGCGACGAGCTTGCGCGCCGCCGGCCCGGAGCGCTGGAGCGCGGCGGCCCCCTCCCGTTCCCTCCCCTCGCCGTCCCCGGGCAGCCCGCCCTGGCGGGCGGTCCCGGGGATGACCCGGGGATCCGCGGGTCCCTCCCTCTCCCCGCGTGCGGCGAGAGGGCCGGGGTGAGGGGCCGTCGCCGCGCCGCCCTCGGCGATCCGGCACAACACCGCGCCGACGGCCAGAGTGGCGCCCTCCTCGGCGAGGATCTCGGTCAGCGTCCCGGCGGCGGGCGCCGGAACTTCGAGGGTCGC
Organism: uncultured Alphaproteobacteria bacterium; assembly: GCA_963772295.1. Classification (GTDB taxonomy): domain Bacteria; phylum Pseudomonadota; class Alphaproteobacteria; order ATCC43930; family CGMCC-115725; genus AP-15. The sequence continues at coordinate 363,087 of CAVYWO010000009.1, read as the reverse complement.
CTTGTCGGTTTCCAGCTCGACCACGGGTTCGTCGACGGCGACCCGGTCGCCCGGCCGCTTCAACCATCGCGCAACCGTCGCCTCGGCGACCGATTCGCCGAGGCGCGGCACCCTGATTTCGGTTGCCATCCCGGGCCTCGGCGGCGAGCGCGTCGGCGACGAGTCGGGCCTGCTCTGCGACATGGCGCTCGAACCGCCCGGCGGCCGGTGCGGCCGCCTCGGCCCGCCCGACGAAGCATGGCCGTTTGGCCGAAATCTCGAGCCCGGCCAGCAGGGTTTCGAGGCGCCGGTCGATAAAGCCCCAGGCGCCCATGTTCTGCGGCTCCTCCTGGCACCAGACGATCTCGGCGTGGCGGTAGCGGGCCAAGATCTCGCCGAGCGCATCGGCAGGGAACGGATAGAGCTGCTCGATCCGGACCAGCGCGACCCGATCGCCGCCGGCTTTGGCCCGCGCCTTCGCCAGGTCGAAATAGACCTTGCCCGAACACAGCACGACGCGGCGCACGCCATCGTCGTCGGCGATCGGCTCCGCTTCCCCGATCACCCGGCGCAAGCTGCTGCCCGGTCCCATCGCCGCGAGGCCGGAGCTCACCGCCGTGGCGCGCAGCAGCGATTTCGGGGTGAAGACGACGAGCGGCTTCCTGAAGTTGCGGCGGATCTGGCGGCGCAGGGCGTGGAAATAATTCGCCGCCGAGGTCAGGTTGCACACCTGGATGTTGCCCTCGGCGCAGAGCTGCAAAAAGCGCTCGAGCCGCGCCGAGGAATGCTCCGGGCCCTGGCCCTCATAGCCGTGCGGCAGGAGCAGCACGAGCCCGCTCAGGCGCAGCCATTTCGCCTCGCCGGCGGCGAGGAACTGGTCGATGATCACCTGCGCGCCGTTGGCGAAATCGCCGAACTGAGCCTCCCAGACGACAAGGGTCGACGGGTCGGCGAGGCTGTAGCCGTATTCGAAGCCGAGAACGCCGGCTTCGGAAAGCGGACTGTCGATGATCTCGAACCGCGCCTGGCCGGGGTCGACGTGATCGATCGGGACCCAGCGGGCTTCGCTCTCCTGATCGAAGAGGACCGCGTGCCGGTGCGAGAAGGTGCCGCGCCCGCTGTCCTGGCCGGACATCCGGACATGGGTTCCCTCGGCGCAGAGCGAGGCGAAGGCGAGCGCCTCGACGGTCGCCCAATCGATGCCGTCGCCGGCCTCGATCGCGGCCCGCTTCGCGTCGAGCTGACGGGCGATCTTGGGGTTGAGCCGGAAACCCTGAGGCACCGCGGCGAGGCTCCGCCCGAGCGCCTGCAACCGGCCGCGGGCGACGCCGGTATCGCTCGGGTGATCGCCGTCCGGTGGCGGTTCGAGCCCGGCCCAGGCGCCTTCGAGCCAATCCGCCCGGTTCGGCCGATAATGCTTGGCCGCGGCGAACTGGGTCTCGAACTCGGCCCGGCAGCCGGCCGCCATCGCCTCGATCTCGCCGGCGGTGGCGACGCCGGCGTCGAGGAGGCGCCTTGCATAGAGCTCGAGGGTCGTCGGATGGCGGGCGATCGCGCGGTACATCAACGGCTGGGTGAAGGCCGGCTCGTCGCCCTCGTTGTGGCCGTGGCGCCGGTAGCAAAACAGGTCGACGACGACGTCCTTCTTGAATTCTTGACGATATTCGACGGCGATGCGGGCCACCGCAGCGACCGCTTCTGGGTCGTCGCCGTTGACGTGCAGGATCGGCGCCTGGATCCCCTTGGCGACATCCGACGGGTAGGGGCTCGACCGCGCGGCCGATGGGCTCGTGGTGAAGCCGATTTGGTTGTTGACGATGAGATGCAGCGTGCCGCCGGTCGCGAAGCCGTCGAGTTCCGACAATTCGAGCGCCTCGGCGACGAGACCCTGGCCGGCAAAGGCGGCGTCGCCATGCATCAGGATGCCGGCGATCCGGGAGCGGGCGCCGTCGCCCGCCTGCTGTTGCTTGGCGCGGACCTTGCCGAGCACGACCGGATCGACCGCTTCGAGATGCGACGGGTTGGCGGCGAGCGACAGGTGCACTGGCACTCCGCCAACCTCGCGGTCGCCCGAGGTGCCGAGATGGTATTTGACGTCGCCCGAGCCCTGGACGTGGTCCGGGTCGATCGCATTGCCCTGGAATTCGGCAAAGATCGCGGCGACGGGCTTGCCGACGAAATTGGCGAGCACGTTGAGCCGGCCGCGATGCGGCATGCCGATCACGAATTCGCGGATGCCGAGCTCGGCGCCGCGCCCGAGGATCGCTTCGAGCGCCGGCATCAGCAACTCGGCGCCTTCGAGGCCAAACCGCTTGGTGCCGGTGTAACGGCGATCGAGAAAGCGCTCGAAGGTCTCGGCCCGGGTCAGGCTCGCCAGGATCGCTTTCCGTTCGGCCGGGGACGGCACCGGCCGCCGGTCCTGCCGCTCGAATTTGTCCTGGAAGAAGGCGCGTTCGGCCAGCACCTGAATATGCATGTACTCGACGCCGATCCGGCCGCAATAGGTCTCGCGCAACAACGCCAAGAGCTCGCGCAAACGGGCGCGCTCGCGGCCGAACAGATTGTTGAGCCAGATCTCGCGGTCGAGATCGCTGTCGATAAACCCGTAGGTCCGGTAGTCGAGCTCGGGCTGCGGGGCGCGCGGATCCCGGCCGAGCGGGTCGAGATCGGCTTCGAGATGGCCGCGCACCCGGTAGGCGCGGATCAGCTGCATGGCGCGGATCGAGTCGGCGGTCGCCCGGCGCAGCGCCGCTTCGTCGATCGCCGGGGCGGGCGCTGCGGCGGCCGGCGCCGCCCGGGCCCAGGCCGGTCCCTCGAGCTCGGCGATGAGCGCCGGCGCGTCGTCCTTCAGCTCCGAGAAAAATCGGCGCCAGCTCGCATCGACCGCCTCGGGATCTTCGAGAAAGCGCGCATAGAGTGCCGCGATGAAGTCGGCGCTGGCGCCGCTCAAGAAGGTCGAGCCGTCGAGATCAGCCATCGAAAACCTGGATATTTGCGCTACGCTCGGGAAGACAGCGATGGCCGGGACGAGCCCGGCCGCAACCCGCATTAGATCGTGATCCGCGGCATGGCGTGCAACGCGCGCTCCGCGTCGCCATCGCCAATTCAGCCGTCACCCGGGCGAACCTTGGGAGGCACGATTGCCGTGGCGATCCATGCGCCCGAATTTGACCGCGGAGAGCCCCTCCCCTACGAATTTGGGGTAAAGGCGCGCGGGGACATTTCCCTGGTAACAGCGAAGATAACAGGGAGTATTCTCGATCTGGCCCGATATGCCTCGAAAATCTCGCGCAAAATCAGCCACTTGACGATCAAATTCCCTAACACTCCGAACAGGGAAATAATCGGCGGAAAAAGGGAGCCAAGTTTCACCGAGCAGGGAAATATCTGCGAAATCAGGACAGGTTCTCTCTGGCGACCGCCGCGCCGCACTCAATATAGTAATTATTATTGCGAAAAGCAAGCATCGTTTTCGATTTGCCGTGTTCGATTGCCCGGTCGCCGATGCTTGGCATCGGATCGTCAGCAGGACAGCGGCAGGCGGCGGAGATGGGCGCGTTCGATCAGCCGGCAAAGTGCTCCTCGATCGCGCGGGCCGTCGCGTCGGCGTGCACGACGACGCCGATCTCGATATTGCGCAGCTGCGCGGCTTCGGTTAAGTTCGCCGATCCGATAGTGACCCTATATTAAGAACACACAGGTGCCGTGATGGCCTTTGCCCAGATACCGTTCGATCGGCTGCCTGACGTCGAGCTCATCCCGCAAGCGATCATTGGGAAATCTCCGGCGGATTTCGCGCGCCACCTAGCTAGGCGTCCAGCTAGTATCCGACCGTGACGATTTCGACACCTTTGAAGGAGTGGCGCGAGGCTTATGCCGTTGTCCCAGGTTCATCAACATCTGGGGTCCGATGGGTCGGCGAGGCCGAAACGGATCGTCGCACGGGTCTCATAGGGTCCTGCCGTATTCCGTCCGCGGTTTTGCGCCGCCGTGGCTAGCGCCGCACCGTGGCGGCTCCGCTGCGCGGGTTGTCACGGCCGATGATGTCCCAATAGCTCGTCGGCTGCTGGCGAGAGGCGAGCCCCAGTACGGTCCTTCAATGGGCGGGCGTGAGCTCAGAATACCATATATGGGCCTACCTGGGACAACGGCATAAGCCTCAGTGGCGCTTACCATAGATAACGAACCGACCTTTGGCCTGAAGCATTACCGCGGATATCCGCCGGACACCATTACGATCTACGTGCCCCGCGCGATTAACCGGTTAGACGAGATAACGAACACTATAAGAACAATCTCGGACACCTTGCGTATTCCAACCGGATGGATCCTTTGGCAGCGAAAAGACAACCCGGAACTTTAGCGGGTCACGAGTTCGCCATCTAATCGACCGGTCGCTCTCGCGGGGGGCGGCGACTGGGGGTGGTTGAATTGAAATCATCGCCAATCCGCAGGTCGAGAACGGGCTCCTCGTTGTGCGCGACGGGCCGCGACCGATCCCGGATGATCTCCTCGGCCCGGCGCCGTCCGTTGAGACACGCATGGCCTCGTGCAGCCATTCGAGCGCCGCGAAGGTTATGAAGCCGTCCGGGCGGGTCACGAGAATGCTCTTTACCGGGCAACCGGCCGGGGAAGGCGCAGGGTTTCTGATGCTCGAGTTGCTGCCGGAGAGTGTCAGAACACCGTTCCGGACGCGTCTGTAAAGGTCGTCTCCGCTGTCCATGGCGCCGTCTTTCACCCGCCGTGTAGCTTGTAGGCCGCCCAACCTGCGAGAGCCACGGCGGCCACAATCACCCACATGATCGGCACCGCGACGAGACCGGCGAGCAGCCGCACCGGGCCGACGAGCCAGGCGATGGCGACGGCGATAAGCAAAGAGCCGGCGAGGATCGCGAAGAGCGAGGACATCAAGGCGCGGGCTCCGGGATCATCCCGGCGAAGGTTTGCACGGCTTCGATAGTCCGGCCATCACCCGCATTCGGTCGTGATCCGCCGAGCGGCTTGCAATGTCAGCATGGCATCGGCAAGCGCGCCAGGTGCGCGCGTTCGATCAGGCCGAGGAAATGGCCCTCGATCGCACGGGCCGTACTCGAGTTCGTCTATAACGACGCCGATCTCGATGTTTCGAAGCTGCGCAGCTTCGGTAAAATTCGCCGAGCCGATATAGCTGCGCTCGCCATCGACGACGACGCACTTGGCGTGCAGGCTGGCGCGATGTCCGTCGCCTTCGGCCAGGCTACGCGGATCGTAAAAGGCGTCGGGTAACCTCGGTCCCGGCCATTCCTGACCGACGAAGCGCTCGGCGAAGCGCTTCAGCAAGGCGTCGGCCCGGGTGGTGTCGCCGGCGCTGCGCCGCACCTCGACACACATTCTGACGGCGAGATCCGGCAGCTGCCGCATGCGTTCGGCGAGGACCGCGAAGATCTCGCGGCCCTGATGGATCGCGAACCCGACGATCAGCACCCGCCGCTCGGCGCTCGCGAAGAGCTGCCGCAGGATTACCCCGGTATCGCGACTGTCGCCGGCAGCGTCGGGGCCGCTCGTCACAAGCTCGACCTTCATCGCTTCGGATCCCGGCATCCGCTCGGCCGCGACGACTTCGAGCAGCAGTGCGGCGTGCTCGGGCCCAAACCCGCTGGCGAGCAGCGCCGCCAGCTCCGCAGCGGCAGGCTCGTCCAACTCCGGCAACACATAGCGGATCATGAAGGGCGAGGCGTCGGCCGCCGGCCGACCGGTACGTAAGCCTAGGGCGAGATCGCGAAGGATGCGAGCCGGCATTGCCCGCAAAGCCGGAAGCGGTCCGGCCGTCATCGGAAGAACGCCGCATCCGCGATCGCGACCGTCGGCACGACGAGGGCGCGATCGAGCCAGTCGTTGCGCTGCTCGCAGCTCGTCTCGGCGACCAGCAGGCAGCCGTGGCAGGCCGCTCCGTGCAGGTGCATCGGGTCGTGCTCGGCGCTCGGATCGTGCTCGGCGCAGACGGGATCGTTCGAGCACAGCCGCGCCTCGTCGAGCGCCGCGAGGAGATGCTCGCCGATCCGTCGGCCGGCCTCGACGAGCCCACCCAAGGTGCCCTCGGAGCCCGAGGTGCCGGTGTGAATCAGGATTTCGAACATCCCGACATCGGAGAGCGCATAGATCCGCTCGCGCAGCGCCGCGGCCGGGTAGCCGCAGTCGAGGGAGATGCGCGTCAGCAGCAGATGTGCGAGCGAATGCAGCATGACATAGGCCGGGCCGAGAAACCTCCGGTCGGACCCCGGGTGCTCTTTGACCCAGGCATTGGTACCGGCGATGAATTGCGTGGTGCGCCGCTTGACGCCTTCCGTGTCGCGCCATGCCGCGATCGCCTGCGCCGAGATGCTAATAAAGACGCCCTCGCCGCGGTTTTCGATCGCCGGGAACCACTCCGGTTCCGGCGACAGGTCGGCAGGCGCGATGCCGTCGAGATCGAGCTCGCCTTTTTCGTCGGTACCGGCCGGCTCGAACCGGGTAAAGCCGACGAGAGCCATCACCTCGCGCAGCCGGTGCACGAGCACGACCCGGTCGATGTTGCCGAGCGCCGGCCTGTTCTGCGGGTCCCAGGCGGCGCGCGGCAGCGCTTCCGCGAAGAACGTGCTGTCGGGCTCGTCGCGGCCGCGCGTGCCGGCGGCGACGTTCAGGACTTCGAACTCGGCCTGCCTCACCGAAACGTCGCCGGCGCCGCCCGATCGGCGGCGCTCGATCAGGGCAAGCGCTTCGCCGTCGCTCAACCCGTCCAGCGCCTTCGCCACGTCGGGGATGGTGCGAAACGCGGGCAGGGTGGCGGGGGTGGCACTCGCCAGAACGTTCCAGACGGCATCGAGCCGGGCCGTCAGACCCGGATCCTCGTCCGGCAGCGACAGCACGCTGAAGATCTGCGGGAAATAGGCGTTGCTGGCGCTGCGCACCAACAGGCGATAGGGCTGCTTGCAGTTCTCCTCGGTGTTCGGGCCGAGCCAGGGTCGCTTGCCCTGGCAGGTGCCGAGGGCGCGGCTCTCGATGCCGAGCGCGTCGTAGAGCGAGCGCGGCCGGACGCCGCACTCGCAGCCGATCACGGTTTCCGCGATGTCGCCGCTCGTGCCTCGCTCTTCGATCCACATGCGCCGGCCGCAGCTCGGCCCCTTGCCGTGCAGGAAGGTGCGCCAGTCGATGTCGTCGAGGTGCCCCGCCGGGCAGCCGCAGACAAAGCGCACCGGGATAACCTTTTTCGGCCGCGACCTGTCCTGGTCGTCCGGAAAGCGCCCGGTGCTGTTGAGGTCGCTCCAGCGGACGAGCCGCCGGCGCCGCCATTGCGCGCCGGGTCCCGTCTGTTGCGCGTCCTGTACCAGAAACCAGGTCGGGAAGATCCGCGCGCCGATCGTCGAGGTCTTGACGCCCGGCCGGTCGTCGAAGGGCGGCGGCTTGACCAGCCGCACCGATGGCAGCGCCAGCTTTTCGCGGAGCTTGGCGACCATCCGCGGTTCCTGCACCTCGTCCCGGCCGCCGCTGAAGCGCCAGCTTTGCAGCCCCTCGATCAGCACCGCGCGATCGGGAAGGTCGACCATCGCCCCCGGGCCGAAGGTCGTCAGAACCTGGCTTTGCCGCAGAAACTCCTTCATGCGCGGGCCTCAGTCGATCTCGGCGCCGTTCGGCGCCACCTTGCGCAGCAGCACGGCCGGTTCGACGTCGCGCAGCGACCACGTCGCGCGAAACCGGCGCTCGCGCTCGTCGGCGAGTTCGAGGCCCGGCTCGAGCACCTCGTGCAGCAGTGTCTTGCTGATGCCGGACTCCCTCCGGTAGCCGAAGGTTGTCCCGTCGCTGTTGCGCTCGTGCGCCAGCGCCGCCCAATCGTCGAGCAGGCTCGTCGCGCGCGCCCCGACATGCGCCGCGGTCGCCGCCAGCGTTCCGCTCTTGTGCCCGGCAACCCGGTCGCGCACGACATCGGCGATCCAATCGAGCTGCGGTCGCGCTCGATCGGCGGCGGCCGCGGCCGGGTTCGGCGTCAGCGCGGCCTCGGCGAGCCGCGCCATCGCCACGGTCACCGCGGCGAGCCCGCGATCGAGGGCGCGCGGCGCGAACGGTGTCACGCTCGTCGCCTCGACGGCGCGATAGAACGCGGCGTGCCAATAGGCGAACCGTTCGTAATGCGACCGGTCGCGCGGCCTGTGCACGTTCAACAGCGCCACGACGAGCCCCGGGCGCTCGGGGTCGCGCCCGACCCGGCTCGTCGCCTGGATGTACTCGCCCGCCGATTTCGGCTGGCCGGATACCAGCATCAGCCCGAGGCGCAGCACGTCGAGCCCGACCGAGATCATGTTTGTCGCCAGCGCGACATCGACCGCGTCGCTCGCCTCAAAGCTATGCGCGAGCCGCGCCTTGGTCGCCGACACCTCCGCGGTCGGGATCCGCGACGTCAATTCCAGCGGATCGTGCGTCGCCCTATCGGCGAAGCGCGCGCGACGGGTCGATCCGCTGGCGCGAGCCGTAACGCGACGCGCGCAGCCTGACCTCGTCCTCGACGATGCGGCGGGCGCTGCCGAGTTCGCGCAGCGCGTTGAAATAGGCGATCGTCGTCATGTAGGGATCGGCGGGATTGACCCTGCCGGGGCCATAGGCCCCGAGGCCGCCCTCGTCGTCCCACGCCTTCCCGGCTGCGGCGGCCAATGTCGTCGCGGCGCGCAGAAACAGCACCTTCGGGCTGCGCCCCGGCGCCGCCAGCCCGACATAAAGGCGCGAGCGTAGCGGGTCGGGGTCGGCTTTGGCGAAGAACGAATCGCCTCGCTGCGGCCCGGGCGGCGGGAAAATCGCGGTGCGCGACCGGTCGAACAGGGCCTGGATCTGGGTTTGGGCGCGGCGCACCGTCGCGGTCGAGGCGACGAGCTTCGGCCGCACCCTCCCGCCGTCGACCTCGCGGCAGCAAAGCGTCTCGAGCGCCGTCTCATAGAGCCCGGCCATCGATCCGAGCGGTCCCGAAATCAGGTGCAACTCGTCCTGGATAATGAGGTCGGGCGGCAGCAGCGGCGCCGCCAGCGGCTCGCCGCGACCGGTCTCGCCGGGGCCGTAGAAGCCCTCCGCGTCGGCGCGTTCGACCCGGCCGAAAAACGCCCCGACCTCGCCGACCCAGGGCATCGCCGCGAACTTGTCGACCGTCGCGATCAGAAAGGCCGGCAACCGCCGATAGATCGGCTCGTCGACGGTCAGCACCGAAGAGGTTGGTCGGATGCGCCGCATCGGGCACCAGACGGAAGGCGTCGGGCTTGAGCTTTTCGCCGCACCACGGGCAGGAATTGATCGGGATCGGCGGGAAGCTCGAACTGTCCCGCATATAGCGCAGGACCTGGATGCGCGCCGTGTGCTCGTCATTGTCGCCGACCACACCCATCCGGTTCGGCGTGCCGCCGCGCCCGACCCAGAGCCCGATTTCGAACGGCCAATCGCCGAGCCTCGAGGGATCGGCGCGGCGCGCCAGCTCGAGCGCGCAGACGACGGCGGCCGCGCGCCCGAGCTGGTCCAGTGTCAACAACCGCAGCGTGTAACGCATCAAGACGGCGAGCCCGCAGCCGCCGCGGGCCGTATGCGACAGCCGCCGCCAGACCATGACAAAGGCGGCGAGCCCGAGGTAAGCCTCGGTCTTGCCGCCGCCGGTCGGGAAGAACAGCAGATCGACGGTCTCGCGGTCGTCATGCTCCGGCGTCACGAGCCCGCGCAGGTTCAACAGGATGAAGGCGAGCTGGAACGGATACCAGCGGGGCGTCTCGCCCGGCCGCCGCCTTCGCGCCGCCTCTGCGAGAGCCCGGTTCATCAGGCGAAAGGCATCGAGGACGCGGGGATCGGCGAAGAGACCGATCCCGTCCGCGATCCGTTCGGCGGCGCGGCGGGCTTCGGCCAGCATGGCGGTTGCCACCTCGCGCCGGCGGCTCGACAGTTTGCCGAGCCGTGTCTGCTGGCCGTCGATCCATTGGCGATAAAGCCGCGGCAGATTTTCGAGCGCTGCCCGCGCCGCGGCGGCGTCGGGGAGCGACGCCAGCGCGTCCATCGCGAGCTCGACGGTGTCGCCCGGCACCACGCGCGGCACGAAGGCGAGCGGCAGCCAGCAGGTGCGCACACCGCGACAATGTCCGTCGTCGCCGACATCCGCGGCGACCGAGACGTTGTGCCCCACGGCCCAATCGACGACATCGCGGTAATGCAAATCGGCGATCCGCGCGTCGATGTCGTCGCCGTCGCGGCCGGACAGGTCGGCCCTGCCGACGATCGCCGGGCCGCCGTCGACGGCGATTTCGGCCTGGAACGCCATCGCCTCGTCTTCGAATTCGGGCTCGAGCGGGGCGCGGCGGTTCACCAGGAACAACGACATGGCGAGGACATTGCGGGTGCCGGCTTCGTCCCGTATCTGCGTCGGGCGGATATGGCGGGTGATCTCGAGCCCCTCTTCGTCGCCGAGCCGGATCGGCGGGCCCGGCGAAAGCGGTACTTGAAGAACGACCTCGCGCGGCTCGCGCCGCCAGCGCCGGTCCGTGCGCTGGCCTTCCTCCTCGATGTCCTCTCGCCGGTAATCGCCCCAGCGCGCCGTCACCCGCAATGTCTCGGTGCCGGGCTCGACGAGCAGGGAGAGCCCGATCGACGACGGCAGATAGCGCGATCGCGAGGGCCCGCGATCCGGCGTCGCGTCGTCGTCGGCGCCGCCTTCCTCGGCGGTGTCCATCTCCTCCTGCGGATCACGGGCCTTCTGCCGCACCGGCGCACCGACCGGCACCAGAAAGCCGGTCAGATACCAGCGGGACGGCGGATCGGGCAGGACCTCGTTGACGAGCGCCGTATCTTCATGGCTCGGGCCGATCAGATCGAGCCGCAGCTCGGTCGCGAGCCTTTCGCGGATCTCGGCGCTGGTCGCCATGTGCTGCCTCCGTCCCTAGGGGGCCGATCCGTCGAAGCTAGCGCCCGGCGGAGATCATCGTCCCGCCAGCGGGCGAGCAGCAAGCAGAACATAGGGTGCAATGTTGCGGAGACCGGGTCGGCTCGATTTCGAACCTATCAGCGCGGCATCACCTTAGTCCGGTCCGGCCTTGGAGCAGCTCCAACAGCGGGCCGCCGGTGCTGGTAGCCCGCAGATGATTGATGTAATCGGCGAGCAAGCCGGCCGCTTCGATGTGGATGTTCGACTCATCGAGCTCGATCGTCGTCCCGGCGGCAGAGACGGTCAGGCGCTTAAGTTTGTCTCGCGGAACATCTTTCAATTCATCGATGAAGTTGCGTTCGATCAGAGCGGCAAAATGGCCGCTCTGGAGTGCTAGGACATCCGAGTCCTCCAGGTAGGAGACGTGTTCTAAAAATCGGCGCCCTGCCAGGTTTCCGACGAGGTTTCCTACCTCGCCGGGGGACAGAAGCGTCGAAGGGGTATCGGCACGAGCGCTGCTCATAGATCGACCCTCCGCTTATGGCCGTTTGTGAAGATAAGCTCCGTCTTATCGGTTGCCGTGTCATAGATCGCTCGCGCCACCCTGCGGCGGCGACCCGCCGCGTCGTCCTGCATGGTGTTCGTGAGACAGCACCCGACCGTGCCGGCATGCAGGCGCCACCATTCGGCTCTGCAACGCGGCAAATGCTGGATTAGACCGCGTGAAATTTCGCCGAACACGCCAACTCCCGGCTGTGTTGCCGGTGTCAGACAATCCCAGAATGTGGCAATATTGTCGAGGAAAGAGAACCTGACGCGCCCTTCCCAGGTCCGGGCTTTGTCGCCGCAATGGGTGTGGGGCTCGCAATGGTCGCGGCTGTTGATCCATATGATGACAAGGCCGGCGCCGGCGATGAATCCGACCTCGACACCACTGTCGTCAACCTGACTGACGTGAACGATCGCCTGCTCGGTGCTGCCGCTGGTAGTGCGGATCGCCACAACTGTTTCCGACGGGATCGGACCGGCTTCCTGTCGACGCGGTAGAGGACCCTGGCTCGCGGTCTACGCCGGCATTCCGCGAAAATCGAAACGCTCCTGACCCGCGGCCCACACTGGGTCAGGGCCACGCGGCGACAGCCGATCTGGGAACCCAGAGGCGCCACCGACCCCTCAGGGTTTCGCGCGGCAGCTCGACCAGAACCTCGTCCCCTCTCTGCTCAATTCTGTCCTGACGCGCATCGCTTTCTCCTCGTCCAGGAAGCATATTCCCACATTCCGTAGGCGCATGTCCCGATAGAAACGAAGGGGGAACATCTGCGCCATGACGGGTCGAAGTCCTGGCTCCGTCGCGAGCCGTTCGGGGATCTCGGCGCTGTTCATGATTGGCCCGGACCGGGCTCGCCCAGCAGGGCAGCGAGGAGCGGATGACGTCTCGCGGCGAAGGGGTTGACGACGGTTACGCCGCGCCACGAGAACCCGTCCTGCAGGTCTTCGATCTTCGGGGAGCAGCAAGCGGCAACTGCCCTCGGCGGCGGTCGCCACGATGAGGCTGTCCCAAATCCCGAGCTTGTGGTCAGCGGCGAGATCGGCGGCGGCGATTATCGCTGTCTCGGTCGTCGGAACGAGAGGAAACGCGTCGCGCCAGGTCAATATCGCCCGCCGCGCCTGGTCGCCGGCCCAGCCCGATTTTCGCACGAGCACGTTGTAGAGTTCGCCGAGCGCCTGCACCGGGACGAGGGCTGCGCCCGGTGCCAGATTTTGCAGTAGGGCGGCCGCCGATTGCCACAGCACCTCGCCGTTTACGCCTTCGACGTAGCCAAGCACGTTGGTATCGAGCGCCGCCCTCATCGCTCATAAAGCTCATCGCGCGTCCGTCGTCCGATATCGATGACCCGCTGTTTCGCGACGCGCTCCAGCAGCGCACGCAACGCCGCCTCGCGCACACACGCCGCTCCTTCGCGTCGCCCTCTGCAACGGGCACGAGGCGCGCAATCGGCCGGCCATGGGCCGTCACGACATAGCTTCGGCCCTCGCGCACGCCGCGCAACAGCCGGGAAAAGCTGCGATTGGCCTCCGCGGCCGAGACGGTCTCTTCGACCGCCATATGCGTTACGAAGTAGCGTATTTCACTAATTTAGCCAACAGCGCGTGCATTCGCACACAGGTTCTCCGACATTCCGATCAACCTTCCGCGTCTCCTCCCGCGTTGCGCGTCAAGCGTCGGGCCGACGCACGTCGAGCCGATCAAGCGCCAATCGGATGAGGCGACTGTCGAAAAGCCTAAGCTTTCGTACGCCCGCGCCCCTGCCTCCTCGCCACTTTCCGAGCCCGGCCTTAACGTCCTCGACGTTCGGAGAGATCGCCTCGCGCCGAATGAGCCAGTCTACCGTTCCCAGAAGCTCCATCCCTAGCGGAGATTCGAATCCTTCAATGAAGTCCGCGGTAGCATCTAAGGGTGGCCGATACTCCTTAGCCTCAGAGGAAAGATAAAGCTCCACTCGACCCATTTTCTTGTCGTCGAAGCCGATGACATCCAATGGGCCCGCATCCGCTAAGCGCTTGTCGCAATGCAGGTAGCTCCCGTCCAAGGCGTTCAGCAAGTGCCTCAACTTGGGAGAAAAAGGTCCATACCTGTCGGCTCGGAACTCCAGATGCAGTGGATTAGGCAGGGCGTGTGAAACGATCTCTATCTCAAGAAAATACGCGAGCTTGTGAATTTCGAGTAACGTGCACTCGAAACCGAGAACCCAATATCGACGAATTATTTCTGTCATGAGAGCACGCGCGGGCGTGAGTTTCTCCACCCCTTCGCGCTTTGCGACGTTCTGATATTCTGGAGTAGGTTCATAGACGACGATCGTTACGTCTGACAACGAACCAAGTGTCCGTACGATCAAAGGCCGCACCTGCTGCCAATCAAGGCCGCCATTGCCGGTCCCGAGTGGAGGCAGTGCGATGGACTGGATCGAGTGCTCTTCGATGAAACGCCTGAGATCGGTCAATCCGTGTTCAATCCATTCAATTCTGGAAGGTGCACGCCAATGTTGCTTCGTCGGGAAATTGACGATCCATTTCGGACCACCCATAACATCGCGCCGTTCGGTGGGGAACACCCGACCGATTTCGATGCCGTGCGTTCTGCATGCCTCCCGGTAAAGCTTGAAATTTTCGGGGAACGCTTCCTTGAACATCAGGGCGATGCCCTTCCCCATTACGCCAACCGTGTTAACCGTGTTGACCAACGCTTCCACATCTGCTTCGAGCAGGTTGCCTTGGGTGAACGTGATCATCAGAAGTACCACCCCGACTGGCTGTACACGGGCAGGCATGCGTTCGCAAGCTTCACCAGGGCTCTAGCGCTGTCGCGCTCTCTGGGGTTACAACATACGGCTCCCAAAAGCGAGCTTATCGGCAGCTGTCTGTGGACGAGAACCTCAGCCTGATATTGCTCCATTTTTTCGGGGTTTTCGTTGTCTCGCCTAAAATCCCGGTTCTGCAGGATTGACCAATTTATTTCCGATAATTGCTCCGGAGAGGAGAAGAATCGGGCCGATGCAAGATACGCATGCCGATCCGTAAAGAGAAAAATGCCCATGTTCTCCGTTACCCGGTGGAGTGACGAAAACAGAATGATGAGCTCGTTGTTGGGGCGTTGACGAATCCCGCGGTATCCAGTCTTGATGTTGAAGAGCATTACCGAAAGTGGCGTGAAGTAGAAAGGCACATAATCGCTGAGGGTGCCTCCGGGCGGAATGGGCACAAGTCGATAATGTCGGTTGTTGATCAAGTCCGGATTGCCGATGCTGACGAAATTAGGATCAATTCGCTGCGAGGTCCGGCAGTGTAGGCCGTTCGCGAGGATCCACGGCAAATTGTCTCGATGGACGATGCGGAAAATGAGAGCCTTCTCAGGGGTAAGAAGGCTTTGCATATTCCCCGGCATGGCACCCGTTACGCCCAGACCTCGTCCAACGCCGTCTTCACATTAGGCGAGTGGGAATGGTGCCGTCTCGCCAAGGCAGTTCGTCCCGCCTCAAGGCGTTAACTGTCGTCCTCGGCAGAAGAGCCGATCTACCGTCATCCGGCTGGAGAAAAGCTGATCAAGGTCGATCAGAAATTGAACGGATGGCGTCCGTACAATCTCGCCCTTGTAGTCAAGGACTCCATTCTCGAAGATCCAGCGCCGATCCGTCGTGCCGGTTTCGGTCATGCGGCGACCGCCGATTTCGGCACCCAAAGGCGCCAGCGCCCCCTCAGGGTTTCGCGCGGCAGCTCGACCAGAACCTCGTCCCCTCTCTGGCCGATGAATCCGACCTCGACACCCGTGGCGTCAACTTGGCTCGAATCGACAATAGCCTCTTCGGTGCTGCCGCTGGTCGTGAGGATCGCCACAACCATTTCCGACGGGATCGGCCCGGCCTCCTGTCGTTCTGTCCTGACGCGCATCGCTTTCTCTTCATCCGGGAAGCATATTGCCACATCCCGTGCGCGGATGTCCCGATAGAAACGAAGGGGGAACATCTGGACCAAGACGGGTCGAGTCCCGGCTCGGTCGCAAGCCGTTCGCGGATCTCGGCGCTGGGTGGCCCTTGAGCCTCCGTGTGCGCATTATGCGCGTGACCGGATCATTGCTTGCGCCCTCATGGCGGCAAGCAAGCTGCAAGTCTTCGACAGAGGGTGCATATTAAACTCGCCCCATCGACGGCCGTGCCGCCATGTCGCTCAGGAAGAGACCGTGCCGAAAGCACACATCCGCAACGGCGAACTGACGATCCCGCTCTCCGACAAGCTCAGAAAGAAGTTCGGGGTGCGAGACGGCGACGAACTGGAAGCGCACGTGTTTCCGGGCAGCCTCGTGCTTCGGACGGCGTCGCCGGAGGCTCGCGAGCGGGCCTTGGAACGGATCTGTGCAATCACTGACCACGTGCACCCGGCGCCCGAACAGGCGGCCAAGGCGATCGAGCAGGTCGAGGACGAAATCGTTGGATACGTGAAGGAGACCCGGCGAGCGCTGCGCGCTGCCCGCAAGAAAGGTTAGCGCCGTATTCGACGCGAGCGTGCTGGTCAGCGCCTTTCTCACCCGTTACCAGCCCGGGGGCGTCTCGAACGAGCTGCTGCGCTTTGTCGGCGACGGAGATGTCGAACGCCAGCCTTCTGCCGACATCGTTGGCGAGACGCTAGCGACCCTCGTACGCAACCGCCGAGCCCAGACCAACTATCGCTACACGCCGCAGATGGCGGAGGAGTTTTGCGCCGCCCTACTCGATATCGCCGGCATCATCGACGACCCGCCGCCGACGCCGGGCGCGGTGCCGCGCGAGCCCGAGTGATGACAAGATCAACGCCTGCGCGGTTGCCGCGGGTGTCGACTATATCGTCACCCGGGACCGCGACCTGCTGTCGCTCGGCGCTTACGCCCGGATCGCGATCATCGCGCCGCAGCCGTTCTTGCGCATCGTGCGCCGACCATAACACGCCTGTATCGACGGCCTGTTGCACCACGGGGTGTGCCGCCGCACGCGACGTGAGAGGAGGAACTTCGCTTGCCGCATCCATACCGGCGGGGAGGTCGTCCCCAGCCCCCGCCGCCGGATTTCAGCGCTATCTATAGCCCGGCGAGGGTCGGAGCGTCCTCTTAGACGCGCTGGCCAATCAGGGCGAATTGGCGTGCGGCCACCGCGTCACGCATCGGCTCTGATACTCCTTGGGTTTAGAGGCGTTAGAGCGCCCACTTACTATGGTGCTCATTAAATAAGGCTATCGCCTCGTCGAGGCCGTTTCGTTCCGCAATCTCCCGTGCGGTACCATCGGATCCTATGCTGTTCGGGTCGGCGCCTTCATCGATCAGCATTGAAATAGCCGGCACCCGCCTAGCAGAAAGGCCAGCAAGGAAATCGAATTTTGAACGGACCCGGTCTGAGTCTTGGACCACGTCGAGTTGCTTGCAGCGGACCGTCTCGCGCAATGCCTCGTTCACCTCGTTGCGAAATTCGGTTCGGTGTTCGCTGGTCGCAAACGACTGCTCGCGATCGAACTCGGTCTTCAGCGCCTGCAGTACGATCTTCATGGCATCGGTCGCGCAAGTGCTCGCGCAGGCCGCAAGCGGCGAAAGGCCCGACCGATCGCGTGCCCAGGGCTGTGCGCCAGCCGCGATCAACTCTTCGGCGGCGTCGGCGTAGTTCCATAGACCTGCGTGATGGAGCGGAGTCCATCCGGAATCGTCCGAAGCTCTCACATAGGCTCCTCGGCGCAGCAGCTCGCGGACCATCTTTGTCTGTCCGTTTTCGGCAGCGGCGTGCAAGGCAGTACGGCCTCCCGCGTTCCAAAACCTACCGCGCGATTCGTTGTCCCAGTAATCTATCGGGAGCTTCGTCAACAACACTTCCACAGAGCGGGTATCGCCGGCCCTCCCAGCCAGCGCCAGCGGCGTAAACCGGTCATTGTCGGCGGACTCGTAGTCGGCGCCGACAGACAGCAGGTATTCCAGGATCTCGTGGCGTTGCGCGAGGACGGCGACGTGCACCGGGGTTCTTCCCAGCGCATTTGTCCTATTCAGGAGCCTGCCTCTAGCTCTAGGAGTGCCGACCAGAAGTTTGAAGATAGGAAGATTTCCGCCGTAGACTGCGGTGATGAGAACGGTGTCGTCTTCTTGGCTCGTTAGACGGTCGATACGCGCTCTGTTTTTGAGCAGCAAGCGAACCATCGGCACATCATTCCGCCGCACGGCCCAATACAGCGGGGTACATTCCTCGTCATCTGCTCCGTGCACATCTGGCGTGTCCACGTCGGCCCCCCGCTGAATGAGGCGACGTGCTCGTACGGTATTACGCTCGCGGACCGCGTGCAGCAGGCGCTCATTCAGTTCGCTTCGGTCCAGCATTTCAGCGCGCCTCTGTCGCCGCGCGCTCTTCCTCGGCGCGCTGGGCGTTGAGGGCGAGGAGGCGGGCCAGCACCTCGTCCCGCACCGGCTCGGGCCAACGGTAACGCCATGGCTTCCTGCGTCGGCGGCCGTTCTCGGTTTCATCGTCCTGCCATTCCAGCTCGAACTTGCAGGTCGGCCTTATATCGGTCCAGCCATAAGCGTCGAGCACGGCGCGATCCATCGCGTCGTGCAGCCGCCGCAATTCGCCGATGGCGTTCGACCGCTCTTCAGGGTCGTGGAAGCGATTGTAGATCGCCGTCAGGCCCTCATTGTACTCAACCATCAGAGATGCTCGAAATTCGTAGCACCCTCTTCCGGTGATCTCGGTGGCGCCACGGTCGGTCAAGTTTTCCGGAAAGGGGAAGGTCTGGAAGCAGTCGGAGGGCGTATATCGTAGATCGTCCTTCATTGTGGGCCCAAAGAATGCGGACCAAATTTGGTGAGATCGAGACTGAAGCACCGTAAAGTCAGAGTAAGCCTCGAAAGGAAAAACGATTAGCGTGTGACCATACACCATGTCTGATGGTAAAAACGCCAACGATTGAACATTGGACGTCTGTGGAATTACTAAAACACGCCCAAGTCCCGCGACAGCAATGTGAAGGTCCTTGGCAGTGCGCGCAAACTGCCACCAGTTCCTAGCTCGCCTCTCTTTGTCTTTGCTCCACGATTTTGCTAAACTGAATTCCCGCTCGGGACGAACCCTCCTCTCTACTATGGCCATCAAAGCGGGCCATCGCCGACGACATTCGTCCTCGCTCCGCTCACGAAAATTGATCACATAACGATGGTGCGCATGGGTAGCGCTCGTGTTCACTTCGTCGCCGCCGATGTACGGGAATATCACCTCCTTACTCTGCGGCTCCGCATCGATAATTTCTCGCATTTCCGCGATTGAGCTTGCCGCTCCGTCCGCGGCGGTGTCGTCGAAAGTGAAGCCCATACCCACGACGACGTACCCCTGAAAGCTCTTCCCGCTATTGCCGCGCAACGGGTGTGGATCGGCATCGCCGCCTTCATGAAAAAGGAAGGCGGTGATGATCGGCACTTCTCTTTCATCGAGGCGATATGGCCTCGGCAGATCGCCTTTGATGATGTGAATAACCGAAACTATGACGGCCGCCTCTCCCGGCCATTTGTAGCGACGCCGCGCGGTGTAGATCGTGCCGCCGGCCTGCCGGATCGGCCGCAGGCCGGTGGCGCGCGTGTCGCCCTGGCGGATCGTGTTGGTGGCGAGGAGGCCGAGACAGCCGCCGTCGCGCAACAGCCCGTAAGCGCGGCGGAAGAAATGCGCGACGATGTCGGCGTTGCCGTGCGCGCCTTCATGAAGCGTCTGAAGCCAGTCAACGTAGTGCTTGGCGTTGACCTCGGTCGTCGTCACCCTACCCGCGAAGGGTGGGTTGCCGACGACGGCGTCGAAGCCGGGATTGTCGCGATCGAACACCTCAGGGAATTCGAGCAGCCAATGGAACGGCACCACGGGCGGCGTACCGCTGCGCAACCCGTCAACGTCGTCGAGAAGCTGGTCGAGCCGGTCTCGCCCGCCCTGTTCGATGACCGCCCGCACCCGCTGCCGCCCCTCTTCGCGAGCCCGCGCCCTGTCGGCCGAGAAGAAGGCGGCGATGACGGCATCGCCGATCAGCTTCGGCTGGGACAGCGCGATTTCGGCGCGGACAAGGATAAGGCGCAGTTCATCCTCATGCGCATCATCGAGGGCTGCACGGATGCGCTCGCGTTCGCGCTCGATATTGGCGAGGCGGTCGCGCAGCAGAATGCGCAACAGGTCGAGCGGCGCCTCGTTCGTCTGCGGCGTCCAGGACAGCGCCTCGATCTGCTGCCGGTCGAGCCCGACCAGGGAATCGCCGTGGCGGATCGAATGGTCGAGAAAGGTGAATTCATGGTCGCGCGCCAGGGTCGCGAGCCACAACGACAATTTGCCGAGTTCGGCCGCGAGTTCGTTGCGGTCGACGCCGTAGAGGCAGCGCTGCACGACGAGCCGCTTGGCGTAGAGCAGCGCGTCTTCGTCCGGCGGCACCTCGGGCCGGACGCCGTGCACCTCCCAGGCCCGCACCAGCGCCTCGGCGAGCTGGCGGCAGGCCTCGACCAGAAAGGCGCCCGAGCCCATCGCCGGGTCGAGCACCTTCAGCGCCAGGATCTGGTCTGGCGTCGCTCGTGGGCCGAGGCGTTCGAGGATCGGCCGCAGGGTCTCGGCGACGATCGGCTGGGTCAACGAGCGCGGCGTGTAATGGGAACCGGAGCGGCGGCGCTCGTCGGTCGCCTGCAGCAGCGGCTGCCCGGCCGGCATCAGCGCCGGCGTCGCGTCTTCGTCGAGCTTGCCGGCGAGCGCTGCGGCGAGCGCCTCGACGGTTTCGGCCTCGGCGATGGCCCGTTCCTCGCGCGCGCTCAGTGCTGCGACCTCCCATTCGCCGCGCCGTTTCTTGCGCTCGCCCGGACGAACCGCGAAGAGGGCGTCGATATCGACGATGACGCCGGCGCCGTGATGGCCCTTGCTGCGCAGGATCAGCGTGCGGCCCGGCCGCTGCTCGACGCGGAAGCCCATCACCGCCTGATAGACCGAGCCGATCTCCTCGACGTCGAGGGTGCGGTAGGAGAGCCGCTCGCCCTCGAGCATGATCAGCCTTTCGAGCACCTGCCAAACCGTCCCGTCCGAGAGGAGTGGCAAGGCTCCGACCGCATCGGCGGCGCCGGCGCGGCCTTCGAGGAACGGAAAGCGGTCGGGATCGAAGAGCCGGCCTTTGCGAGCCGTAAAGCGGAATTCGTCGCGGCCGCCGCCCGCATGGATCAGCCGGAACAGCGCCAAGAGGCGGGCCCAGGCGCCATAGCGGCGGTCCATCAGATCTCCGCCGTGGCGGGCGGCATCGTCGCGCAATTTCTTGAACAGGCCGCGCAGCCCGTAATTCTCCTCGTAGAGGCTGTCGGCCGGCATCAGGCCGCGGTCCTCGGCGTAGAGCACGAAGACGAGCCGCATCAGCACCGTGACAAGCCCGGCGTAGAGGAATTGCGGGTCGTCGGCGGCGAGCCGGGTGATTGGGGTCGCGTCGTCGGCCCGCCGGAAATCGGTCGCGACAAAGCCGCGCAACAGCGCGTGTAACGCGCCGAGGACCTGGCGGGCAAGCCGGGTCGAGACCGTGTTCTGCGCCTCGCGGCTCGCCGCGAGCAGCGCGCCGAGCCGCTCGCTCGGCTCGGTCCGGAACAGGCGATGCTCGCCCAGCAGCAGGGTGAAGGCGGCGAGGATCGGCCGGCCCATGACCTGCGCCATCTCCTGGACGCGGAACGTGATGTGGCCGGAGGTCTCGCCGGCCGGCGCATAGACCAGCCGCACCGCCTCGGGCGTGCAGAGGAGGCCGGTCGGGATGCCGGTTTCGCGCAGCAGCCGCTCGAAGCGGATCTGCGGCGGTGCCGCCCAGCCGTCGCCAAGCTTTCCTGGCGCGTCAGCCGCCGGATTGTCCAGATCGGTCCGGGCCGGCTCGCCGCGGATCAGCAGTTGCGGCGCGCCGTCGCGATCCTTGACCTGCCAGGTCGGTTCCAATGTCGCTTCGAGTTCGGGCAGGCGGATCTGCTGTTCGGGAGCGGGATCGGCGAGATCCTCCGCCTCCCAGCCGAGCACTTCGATAAAGATCAATTTGATATCGGCGACGGCGGTCTCGTCGTCATCGAGCAGCACCGCGAGGCGCTCCTGATGCGGGCGGATGTTGCGGTCGACGACGATGCCGCGCTCGACCAGCACCGGCGGGGCGACGACGAGCCCGACCGGCTGGACGAAGCCGAGCCATTCTTCGTGCGCGGCGATCGCGGCGCGGGTTGCGGGATCGGTCGCCATCAGCCGGTCGCCGGCCACAGATAGACGACGCCGACCGGCTCCAGCCGCTGGGCGCGCACCGCGTAGCCGGCGCGGATGCGGGCCGGCTGTTCCTCGATCTCGTGGCCGATAGTGGCGAGCCGTTGGCGCCAGGCCCTGATGTCGAGCTCGCGCTGGCGCCGCTCTTCGGGCAGATCGAGGTCGAGGCGCAGTTGCGGCTCGTCGAGCCGCGCGAGGTCGCGCTCGATCCGCCGCCGCTGGTTCTCGATCAAATTCTTGAGCGAAGCCGCCTCGGCCTCGCCGCGCTCGGCGAGACGGGCCCTGGCGGTCGCGGCAGCGGCCTCGGCGCGGCGCTGCAACTCCGGCAACAGCTCGGCGACATCGCGCGCGAGCCCGGCCAGCAGCCGGTCGCGGACGCCCGGCGCGACCGTAAAGCGCCGCGGCGTATCGAGCGCGCGGTCGAGCGCCGCCATCGTCTGCCGTTCGGCATCGCGATTGTAGGGCTGCAGGGCGGCGCGGCGGATCGGCGGCTCGACCCAGCGTGTCGTGGAGGCGGGCGGCGCCGCCGCCCCACAGCGACAGCCGGCCCAGGAGCACGACCCGCGGTACCGCGTCGGGGGCCACGGCGAGACAGGCGCGGGACAGCTCGTGATGGACGAGCCCCTGGTTCGAGAAGCGGTCGATCAGCCGCGCGACGAGCGGATGTTCGAGATGCAGCTGCACCGTTTCTGCGTCGGTGTCGGGCGGCGGATCGAACGAGACCGGCCGCAGCGGGCCGTAGGTCTTCAGCCCACGGGCTTGTCCCGTGGGGCCGAGCCGGTCCGGCGGATCGCGCAACGCGGCGAGGATGCGGCCCAGACCCGCGTCCTTGATGCCGGTGATCTCGTCCGGATCGAACGCGAACCGCGCCGGCCCGTCCTCCGGGGCGGTCCGGTGCAGAGGCGGCGCGCCGGCAAGCCGCAAGCCGTAGGTGACGACGCGTTCAAGCTGTTCGCGGTCGACGCCGACCCGGTCCTGCGACCGCTGCAGCTGCGAGCGCAGCTGTTCGAGGCGGCGGGCCAGTGCGGCATCGGATTCGCGTACCGGTTCGAGGTCGTCATGGGCGCGGCGCTCGGCGTCCGATTGCTCGATGCGGTCGATTTCCGCCGCGATCCGATCGGCACGCTGGCGCTCGATGCCGCCGGCGAGGAGTTCCGAGATGCGGCTCTCGATGACCGGCGAGGCACTGCCGAGCTGGCGGCGGATGATCTCGGTCTTCTCGACGAGCCGGCGCAGCACGCGGTCCTCCGGGCGCTGCGCATAGATGAAATAGCGGCAGTGGACGCGACTTGCCGGCTGCAATTTGCGATCGATGCGGCCGTTGCGCTGTTCGAGGCGGCTCGGGTTCCACGGCAGGTCGAGATGGAACAGGTCGCGGCAGTGGCGCTGCAGGTTCAAGCCCTCGCGCGCCGCGTCGGTCGCGACGAGGATGCGCAGCGGATCGTCGGCCGGCGGGGCATTGAAGGCCCGCTTGATCTCTTCGCGGCGATCGGGCGGGGTGGCGCCGGTGAACACGGCGATGCGCGCCTCGGCGTCTTCGGTATCGGCGATCGCTTCGCGCAGCAGCCGCTCGATCCAGCGCCGCGTATCCTCATATTCGGTAAAGATCAACAGGCGGCGCTCGCTCCAGGCTCGGCCGCTTCCGCCGAGTCCCGGCACCATTTCGCTTCCGATCCAGTCGATGAGACGCCGGATGCGGGCGTCCGGATCGGCGCGGCTCGCCTCGGCGATCTGCCGGATTTCGGCGACCGCCGCAAGCTCGGCTTCGATCTGCGCCGGCCAATCTTCGCCGGCACCCGCGGCGCCGGCCAGGGTCGCGGTCGCGATCGCCTGATCCTCTTCGGCGCGTAGCTCGTCCTCGCCGAGGAGGGCGGCATCGTCGTCGGCGCCGACGCCGGACAAGAGGCTCATCGTGTGCCTGCTGACGCGAGGCGGTGGCGGCGGCCCGCGGTCGAGAACCCGGCGCAACGTCGCCTCATGCACGGCGAGCGTGCGCGCGAAGGCCTCGATCGACGACAGCAGCCGCTGCTGCAACCCGATCCAGACGAGTTCCGCCCTGGCCCGCCGGCTCGTCGTTTCTCCCGCCAGGCGTCGACGGCGCAGCTCGCGGTAGTCGGCGAGCTTTGTCGCGAGCACCAGTTCCGGCGCGGTCTCGGGCAGGCCGTCGATGACGACGGCCTCGATAACGCGCTCGGGAAGGCGCTGTCCGCGGCGGCGCAGATCCTCCTTCAACCGGCGGACCATGACCGGTTCGAGCTGCGCCGGCTCGATCTCCTGGCCGCGGATGAAGCGCTGCGGATCGAGAATTTCCATCAGCGCAGCAAAGCTGTTCGGGTGCCCGTTATGCGGCGTTGCCGTCAGGAACAGGCGGTGCTCGAATTTCGGCGCCAGCTCGCGGATTGCCTTCGTGATCTGCGAGTTGATCGCGTATTTGCGGCCGCTCGCCGGGGCGGCATGGTGCGCCTCGTCGAGGATCAACAGCGAGCCGGGCTGGAAGTCGCGCAGCGCGTCGACCAGGCCCTCGCTGTAGGTCGGATCGACGAGCAGCCGATGCGAGATCAGGAACCGGCTCGCCGCCAGCCACGGATTGACCGAGAAGCCGCGCTCGCGCCGCATCGCCGCGAGGAACGCGCGATCGAAGATCGTGAAGCGCAGCCCGAACCGCGTCTCCAGCTCGTCGGCCCATTGCCCGAGCATCGACGGCGGTGCCGCGACGACGACAAAATCGATGCGGCGGCGCAGCAGCAGCTCGCGCAGGATGAGCCCGGCCTCGATCGTCTTGCCGAGGCCGACATCGTCGGCGATCAACAGGTTGACCCGCGGCAGCTGCAGCGCCTTGCGCAGCGGTTCGAGCTGGTAGGCGTCGAGGCGGATGCCGGCCCGGAACGGCGCCTGAAAGAGGCTCGGGTCGGTCGCCGTGACGCAGCCCCAGCGCACGGTGCGGGCGTAGGCGGCGAAGAGTTCCGGATCGTCGAAGCGCTGCTCGCCGACGCGGCGCCAGCCGTCGTCGGCGATGACCCGGGCGTCGAGCTCGTGCTCCCACAGCACCGCGACCGGCTCGCCCTGCGCGTCGTCGTCGACGCAGGCGGCGCGCACAAGGCTCGCGTCGCCAAACCGCGGCGCTCTCTCGACGCCCTCGACCAGCCAGCGGCGCTGCCTCAGGTGGACGAGTTGCCCGGGCTGGGGCAGGCGGGAAGGTGCTTCCAATCGGCGATGCTCGGAATGGGAAAGCCGACTAAGAATAGCATGCCGATCGACGCCGCCGCCAATCCGCCGGATGCCCGCGTGTGGGCTGAGGAAAGGGTCTCTACGATCTCCGACGAGCGCTGCCGATGCTCAGTCGATTCGGCCCTTCTCCTCCAAAAGCCTCGGCGCCTTCGAGGCCAAACGCTACCCCCGCCGCTATTCGACACCTGCCATCATGCGCGACCTTTCAGCCTAAAAAGCGCAGTTCGCGCGGCTCGGTAAGAAGGAGAGATTTGATATAATTGGGCATGTCGAATGAGAATTTGCCTCAGACTGTCCACCCGGCGGGTGAGCTACCTATGGTTGCGGGGGAATTTGCCGACGGCCCGGTGGTGGTCGACACATACGCGGGACCGGTGCGGGTTGAGTGGGATGCAGATGCTGCGGTAACGCCGCTCGGCCACTTGGCTTTTTTTGCCGAATACTTGAAGCTGAGCGGGCGGTTTGAGGCGCTGCTGGCGGATTGTCCGCTGGTCTACACGAGCGGCAACGCGCCGGCGGTGCGCGACGTGATCGGCACGGCGGTGCTGGGCATCCTGGCCGGGCATTGGCGCTACGCGCATCTGACGGCGCTGCGGGGCGATTCGGTCAGTGCGGCCCTGTTGGGGATGAGCCGAGTGGTCAGCGAGGACGCGGTGCGTCGCGGCTTTGCCAAGATCGATGCGGCGGCGGGCGAGGCTTGGCTGCATCGGCATCTGAAGGACACGGTGGAGCCGCTGCTCAGCACGCCGTGGATCCTGGATTGCGACACCACGGTCAAGCCGCTCTACGGGCATCAGGAGGGGGCGGTTGTGGGCTACAACCCGCACAAGCCGGGGCGCCCGTCGCACGCCTATCACGCGTTCCAGATCTGTGGGGCTCGTCTGGCGCTGGACGTGGTGGTAAGGCCGGGAAACGAGCACACCTCCAAGCATTCCGAGCCGCATCTGTGGGGGCTGCTGGAGCCGCTGCCGCGGGGGTGCTGGCCCGATTTTGTGCGCGGCGACAAGAACTGGGGCAACGAGCGCAACATGGCGCGGTGCGAGCAGGAAGGCATGCCTTATCTGTTCAAGCTGCGCCTGACGAGCGGGGTCAAGCGCGGCATCGAAAAGATGATGGGGCGCGGCGGCTGGGTGGATGCCGGGCAAGGCTGGCAAGGTCATGAAGCGCAACTGCGCCTGCAGGGCTGGGGTCGCTCGCGGCGCGTCGTCATGCTGCGCCGGCGCTTGCCGCAGAGCTTGGCGGTGACGGTTTCGCGCGACAACGACCAAGCCGATCTGTTCTGGACCGGCACCAAGTCGGGCGCCGAGATCTGGGAGTTTGCCGTGCTGGTCACCTCGGTGGATTTGGAAATTCGCGCGCTCGCCCAACTCTATCGCGACCGCGCCGACAGCGAGAACCCGTTCGACGAGTTGAAGAACCAGTGGGGCTGGGCGGGGTTCACGACGTCGGACCTGACGCGCTGCCAGATCATGGCTCGGCTGATCGCCCTGGTCTACAATTGGTGGACGCTGTACGTGCGTCTGTCCGACCCCGATCATCACCACGAAGCGCTGACCACCCGTTCCCTGCTGCTCAACGCGGTGGCGCGACAGACCCGGCATGCCGGCCAGACCCGCCTGACGGTGACCTCCAGCCACGGTCGCCGCGAGCATGCGAGAATGGCTCTGCTAAGGATTGCCAGGTTCTTCGCTACGCTTCGGAAAACTGCGGAGCAGTTGACCGATGCCCAAAGATGGGCCTGTATCCTCAGGGAAGCCCTGCAAAAGTATCTTCGCGGCCAAAAACCACGGCCGCCGCCAGTTTTACTGCCGGCCTGAGACTACCACCCAAGGTTGAGCAGCGATGACGCGGCGGCTGGTGAGCCGCCCGCAACAGCCGGATTTAGGTTCAGCGTCTTCATCTGTCGGCATGGCGATTGTAGATCTGTTCGTAGATGCGATCGATCGAACTCTTGCGCACCACCTCTCGGATGACACTTGCATCGGCCTCGGAGACCATAGGCGCGCCTGTCCCTTTTTGAAACAGCTCAGGTCGCCTCGCGGCAAGAAGCAGTAACCGCGTCATCGGGGAGCTAGGAGCGATCTGGCCGGCCTCATATTTCTCGAACGCTTTTGCGCCGCCGCCGAACACGCGACCAGCGTCCTGTTGCGACAATCCGCACGCCTCGCGGATGGCTCTGATGACAAGCGGGGACAGACGCGCACGCTTTGCTTTGGCTCTGGCCTCGCGGCGAGCCGCAGCACGAACGACGTTGTCTTCATCGGTAAGCTGACCCTCTGTGTCCGAAGGGTCGTCGAGTGACGCCCACCAGCCTGGCTGGCCATAGCTGAATTGCGACCCGTCAATATCGATAGTCAGCATCTTCACTCCGCGGCGAAGGGGTCTGCCACTCTCGGCGCTGGTGATCACATCGGGGTAGTCTCGCGGGTTCGTCATGACTTGTTGTCCTTGAAGCTGATCAGCAGCAGCTCGCCTTGTGCGTCCCGCGTGAACTTCACGTACAATTCTCGTCCGCCGCCGACGGGCTTGTAGACATCCTGCCGGCTCGTGGGGTCGAAATCGGACGGCATCGATTTGTCGAAATCTTGCGCCGTGAGGCCGGCGATGACATCGACCACCGTTTGCTCGTTCATGTCGAGTTGCTCCGCGCCTTCGGCGGCGCTCATCGTCCTGTTGATCCGGGTGGGGTCCGCGAAGGCCGCCTTGATCGTCCCTAGCGGGTATCGGGGCCGCCGCCCTCTCATACCCCCAATATGGGGGTATGACCTAATGGGTCAAGTGCCGGCGGCGCACGCGGGTTGCGTCGCGCCTTAGTTAGCAGCGGCAAGACATGACGGCTGACCCCGATCGCGATGACTACCTTGGCGTAGCCTAGCCCGCTCGTGTTGTGGCGGCGCGGCGCGTCGGTCGCGGAAGCGTCTCGACCGCCGGTCAGATGCCGCCGGCGATCAGTCCTGCCCGCGCCTCGGCCAGCGCCGACGAGAACGCCTGGTTCTGGCGGCCGACGCCCCAGGGATCGCCGGGCGCCTTGGCGGCGACAAAAACCGGCGTCGTCAAGACCACACGGAAGCCCGTCGTCTGAGCTCGGGTCTCGCCGGACAGCTCGAAGAACGGCACCTCGCGGCGGTGTCCGACACCGAGTTCGTTCTTGCCGGTGAAGACGTTGCCGCCCTTGACGATATAGCCGCCGGCCTGACCGTGCAGCCCGTCCGGCCGGACCAGGCGGAACAGGTCGAATACGATCTCGTCGGCATTGCCGACCATGTCATAAAGGCCGAGCAGGTTCGGCAGTCTGCGGCCCACCCCCGACAGCGGGTTCCGCCCGCCGCCGTCGAGGTCGCTGGTCACCGCAATTTCCGACATTTCGGCCAGCCGGAGCTTTCCGGTCTGCGGATCGCGCACCCGATAGGTGCGCAGCGACTGGTCGTCCCGCCCGACGGCGCCGCCGCGGGCCGCGTATTCCCACTCGGCCTCGGTCGGCAGGCGAATATAGCTGGGCGACCCCTGCTCCCAGGGCAGAGAGGGCGCGCCGCCCGCGGCGATCGACGCCCGGTCGCGGGCGAGCAGCCAATTGGAATAGGTGCGGGTGAAGGCGACCGCGTCGAACCAGGAAATCCCGGCGGCCGGCCGCACCTCGGTATCGCGCAGACCGTCGATCCCGGCGCGAAAGCGGGCGCAGTCCGCGGCCGAAGGCGAGGTGGCGGCGGGACCGGCGCCGATCAGCGCGAT
Source organism: uncultured Alphaproteobacteria bacterium (assembly GCA_963772295.1). Lineage (GTDB taxonomy): Bacteria > Pseudomonadota > Alphaproteobacteria > ATCC43930 > CGMCC-115725 > AP-15. Next base: position 334,473 of record CAVYWO010000009.1, on the reverse strand, counting down.
GGCCCGGTATTGCGGCTCGGTCACGACATATGTGCCGATGTAGAAGCTGCGGCCGTCCAGCCGGTTCTGGTTCGCGGGACGCCCAGGATCCCGCGGGCCGCTGCCGGCAAGAAAGGAGCCTGCGACCTTGGCCGTGCGCGGGCCCTCGATCAACGGCTCGAGGGTGCTTCCGTCGGCGCCGGGGACGCCAAGATAGGCGGTCTCTTGGTCCAACAGGGTGGTGGCGGCGACGACCACCTTGCGCAGCACCAGTCGCTCGCCGCAGGGCATCGGCAGGACCAGCTGATCGGGCAGGGTCTGCGGATCGTCGATCGGGGGACAGACCGGGGCGGCACCCCCAGCCGCTTTGAGCGCGGCGCGATAGGCGGCCGGATCGTCGAGCTTGCACCATGGCTGTTCGGCCGCAGCGGACCCGCGCGCCAGCAACAACCCCAACAGCAAGACCGCAGGGAACACCCCCTTATTCATCGCGCAGGCCTTCGCTCGGCATGACCCTGGCGGCCCTGATCCCGGCGAGGCTCGCGGCGGCGGCGGCGCAGCTCGCGGCGAGCAAGGCGGCAACCGCGAAATGGCCGGGCTCCAGCCGGAACACGCGGGCGCCGGGCGGCAGCTGGCCGGCAAACATCCGGTCGATCACCGGCGCCGTCGCCAGCACCGCGAGCGAGGCGAGCCCGACCCCGAGCATCGCGGTCAGCACCGCCTGGACGATCGGGAACGCCGCGACGCACCCGGTCGAGAACCCGAAGAGGCGCAACAGGCTGAGCTCGCGTTGCTTGCGCGCCACCGTCGACAGCGAGCTGATGGCGATCCAGACGAGGGTGCCGGTTCCGGCGAGGCTGGAGATGAGCACGAACAGCAAGGTCAGGTCGCGATTGAGCCGCTGCAGCGCCTGGATGTCGTGCAACCGGGTCGCCGCCTCGACGCCGTGCCGGGCCAGCCAGTCGCGCAGCGGCTCGACGCCGTCGATATCGCGGGCGTAGAGGCGAAAGCTCGCATACTCGCTCCTGATTTCCTTGGGGGGCGCGCCGCTGCTGGCGAGTTCTTCGCTGGCGACGCCTTCGCGGAAATCCTCGATCGCCGCCAGCAGGGTCAGGGGCACCAGCGCCACGTCGCGGTCGGCCAGCCCCGCCTCGGTGATCTGGACGACGGTAAAGCGCAGCGCGAGCGCCTCGCGGTTGCCGTTGTAGCTGCGTCCGACGCGTCCATCGAGCCGGTCGCCGACCGCGGCGTGCAGTTTGTCGGCGGCGGCGGCCGAGAGCGCCACCCGGTAAGCGAGGGGTCCCACTCGGCCGATCGGCGGCGCCGGCTTTCCTTCCGGCTCGACGAGCGGATCTCCGGCGCCGCTCGGCCAGAGCTCGGCCGCAAGCGGTTCGCCGTCCGGCAGCCGTGGGTTGCGCAAGCTCGCGGTAGCCGCCAGAAACCGGGTCGTCGGCATCACAAATCCGGTCTGCGGCAGCGCCGCCAATTGCGCGAACCAAGCCGCATCGAAACGGCCCTGTCCGATCGGCTGCAGCGCGCGGGCCTGCGGATCGCGGGCGAGCCGCGCCGTCATGCTGGAGACCACGCCGAATTTCAGGCCGAACAGCACGAGCAATGGCGCGAGGATCGCCGCGATGCCGAGAATGGCGCAGGTGGATAGGCTGAGTTCGTGCACGAAGTCGCGCGTCGAAAGCCCGATGATCGCGCCGATATCGCGCACCATGCGCGTCACCCTCGATAGACCGCGCGCACCCGCCGGGTCGACTTGCCCGCGGTCAGCTCCGGTGTGATCGGGCGCATTCCGAGGAAAGCGATGCGGCGGACGTCGTGCGTCGCGATGACCGTCGTGCAACCCGCTTCGTCGGCCAGCTCCAGGAACAGCCTCATGACACCGTCGGCGTTGACCGGATCCAAGGCGGCGGTGGGTTCGTCGGCGATGGCGATCGCGGGACGATGCACCACGGCGCGCGCAATCGCCGCCCGCTGCCGTTCGCCGACCGAGAGCGCCGCGGGCAGCTTGTCGAGTTGGGCGGCAATCCCGAGCCGTTCGGCGATCGCCGCGACCCGGCCGTCCGGGGCGAGGCCGACCAGGCGACAGGAAAGGCCTATGTTTTGCCGCACCGTCAGATAGGGCAGGAGGCCGCCCGTCTGCAACACATAGCCGATCGATCGGCGCCGGATCCCGGCCAGGAGATTGACCCTGCCGCCGAGCATCGCGCCGGCGAGGTCGACGACGCGATCGCCGCAATCGAGGCGGAACCGATCGACGGCATCGGGTGCCGCGATCAGAGACAGCAGGTCCAGCAGCGTGCTTTTGCCACAGCCGCTGGGACCGACCAGCGCCACCTTCTCGCCGCGCGCAATCGAGAGGCGCGGCACAGAGAGTTCGAAAGTCGCACCGCCGGCGCTCTTCAGCGCGGTCAGGCCGACCACTTCATAGGCAGGCGTGTCGGCCACCGGCCGGTTCACGGCAGCTCGGCGAGCGCGACCGGATAAACCTCGCTGCCGCGATCGCCGCCGCCCAAATCCACCCAGCTCGCGTTGTCCTGCTCGATGTCGCGGTAGCTGCGCAGCTTGGATTCGAGTTCGTCGATGAATTCCTGCTGCCCGGTGAGGCCGAGATCGAGCCAGATCGACTGCGTCATCCGCAGCACTTTGCTGCGGTAGGGCAATGCCTTGAGATAGGCCGGCAGCAGCTTGCTGCCGCCGATCGTGGCGAAGGCGTCGGCAGCGCCCTGCCGGTTCGGATCGCTCGACATCACCGCCGACAGTCGCTGCAGACTGTCAAAAAAGGTTTGCGGCGATAGTGTCGCACGCTTTGCCTCGTCGAGAATCCGGGCGAGGCTCGCCCCCAGCTCGTTGAGCTGGTTGCGGGTCAGGAAGACCCTGACTTGCAGCGCCGGAAGTGCTGGGTCGACGAGATCGCGGTCGCAAACCCAGGCGCTGAAGAAGGTCGGCGCGGCGGTCCCGGCAACGGTTCCGAGATACTCCGCCTGGGCGCGAAACAATTCATTGACGAGCGCTCGGCCCATGCCGGCCGCCGCTTCGCCATCGCTCGTCGGCGCCGCGGGCACCGGCGGCGGCGCGATCGGGTGATTGGCGGCAAGCGTCCCGACCGTCTCGACGAGGCTCTGCGAGAACCGATCGAGGGCGGCGCCGAACGGGCCGATCGCGCCCGCCTGGATCCCGGTAAATTTGTCTCGCGTCGCATCGCCGGTCCGGCCCAGCGTATGCCATTGCGCCATGGCGCGGGCGCGGTTGCCAAACCGCGCCCCGCGCGGCGTCATCAGATAGACGGGAAAGATGGCGATATTCTTGCGGTCTGCGATCTCGACGATGTTTCCGATATCGACCCCGGCGTAGCGCGCCAGCGGGTTGCTGCCGGCGATCGCGCCGCTGTCGGCGACGATGACGATGATGCGCGCGGCATAAGGCTGCCAGTCGAGATCGTTCATCGCGGCATAGAGACCGGCGATCGCGTCCTCATCCCAACCCGGGGATCGCGCGCGTGCATCATGGATATCGTCGAGATGCGCCAGGACCTGGCCCGGTGCCGCATCCAGAGCGAGCGGCTGAAACACCCGCGTCGTGTATTCCAGCCGCCGGTCGCGGTCCGCGTTGGCCCGGTAGCCGACCAGGCCGATCTCGACGCGGTCCGCCGTGCCGGCTGCTGCGAGCGCCCGATAGGTCTGGCGAATCATCTCCTTGGTGCGTTCGATATAGGGCCCCATCGAATTCGAGGTCTCGAGCACGAAGACGATCCCAATCCGGAATTTTGGCGCCGGGGGCGGCGGCGCCGGTGCCGGGCGGGGATGCGGCGGCAGGCGGTTGACACCGGCGATCTGCAGCAGCCGGGTCGGGGTACCGTCAGCAAAATCTCCCTCGTCCCAGAAGAGGATCGGCATCAAATAGAATGCGTTGTGTGGATTGACCGCAGCCTTGGGCTCGACCGCGGCGAGAACATTCGGATCGGCATGGCCGGCTTCCACTTGCTCGATTATCGCCTTCGCCTTGGCTGCGCCGTCTTCCGCTGTGACCAGCGCCGACAGGGCTTGGTGGGTCTTGAACATCACGACCCGATGGCGCTGGCCGCGCGGCGCGTATTGCATGACCAGCATGCTGCGCCAGTCCTCGGCGTGCGCGGTGTCTATCCAGCCGTCGATCGTGCCGTCGGCTTTCGCGCCGACCTTCAACCAACCGCTGCAGTCGCCGGGCTGGCAGTCATAAACATAGAGCACCGAAAGGGCCGGCAGGCGTGCCTGCTGTACCGCCGATGTGAGGTTCGGCTCCGCATACAGCTTGGCCCCGGGCAATGTCAGGACGCGCTGGTAGAACCCCGGCAATTCCGGCACCGTGCGCGGCCGCGCCGCGGCGTCTGCCACGATCGGCGCGACCATGACGGAGAGCGACAGCGCCATCGCCGACACGGCCGAACGGGTTCGACTCCAAGTCATGCCGACCTCGCCGGTTGATGAGCTGCAGCGCGCACGGATCGCTCCCGGTCGCGGCACACCTTCAGGCGCTGACGGCCAAAGGGTGGCGCAACTCGCCTCTCTGTATCAGGGATAGGCAGCGGAAGCATTCGCTTTCGGCTGAAGCTCGGCATCCCTGGAATCTGGCCGGTGGTAGAGACGGGGCCTCGAGGAGCGCCGGAAGATAGCCGTCTAAAAATGGCTCGCCCCGGACCGGGCTCTCTGCGATGACTGTGCGGCGCGTGTGAACACGGGACACTGGGGCGTGTCGTCAATTAGCAGCGCTGGCTCACATATATCAACGCTTTGGCCGGGCTCGGCCCGTGGGCCTTCAGCCCACGGACTTGATCCGTGGGCATCCACGAGAAACGGCACAGGCCTTCGCGGGCTCCCGTGGATGCCCGGCCCAAGGCCGGGCAAGACGGTAATCGGATGTAATCGGAACGGGGCGTCCGCTCAATTGACGACAGGCCCTGGTCTCGAGGGCGAGGTCCGGCCGGATTCTCGATCAGCGCGACCTGCAGGCGGTAGAGCGCGCCCAATAGCCGATGAGCCGCCGCGCCGCCGGGAAGCCGTCGGAGCCGGTGGAGCAAATCGACCGACGGTCGAGATCAGCCTCGCAACAGCTCGCGCATCGTCGTGCCGATTTCGGCCGGCGAGCGGGCGATGACCGCACCGGCGCGCGCCAAGGCCTCGATCTTCTCTCCGGCCCCGCCCTTGCCGCCCGAAATGATGGCGCCGGCATGGCCCATCCGCCGGCCCGGCGGCGCGCTGGCGCCGGCGATGAAGCCGACGACCGGCTTCTTGCGGCGCTCGCCGCGCAGAAACTCGGCGCCGTCCTCTTCGGCGGTGCCGCCGATCTCGCCGATCATGACGATCGCAAGGGTCTCGGGGTCGGCCAGGAACAGTTCGAGGATCTCGACAAAATTCGTGCCGTTGACCGGGTCGCCCCCGATGCCGACGCAACTCGACTGCCCGAGCCCGACCGCGGTCGTCTGCGCCACCGCCTCATAGGTCAAGGTGCCGGAGCGCGAGACGATGCCGATCCGGCCGCGGCGATGGATGTGTCCCGGCATGATCCCGATCTTGCACGCCTCGGGGGTGATCACCCCGGGGCAGTTCGGGCCGATCAGCCGGCTCCCGCCGCCGGCGAGGCTGCGCTTGACCCGAACCATGTCCAAGACCGGGATGCCCTCGGTGATGCAGATGACGAGCGGGATCTCGGCCGCCGCCGCTTCGAGGATCGCGTCGGCGGCATGGGGCGGCGGCACATAGATGACGCTCGCGTCGCAGCCGGTCGCCGCGCGCGCCTGCCGCACCGTATCGAAAACCGGCAGGCCGAGATGGCGGCTGCCGCCTTTCCCCGGGGTGACGCCGCCGACCATCCGGGTGCCGTAGGCGATAGCCTGCTCGGTATGAAAGGTGCCCTGGGCGCCGGTGACGCCCTGGCAGAGCACCCTGGTCGCAGCGTCGACGAGGATCGCCATCAGCCGTTCTCCCCGACCGCGGCGACGATCTTCTGCGCCGCCTCGCCCAGATCCTCGGCGGCGAGGATCGGCAGACCCGATTGCTGCAGGATCTGTTTGCCGAGCTCGACATTGGTGCCGGCAAGCCGGACGACGAGCGGCACCTTGAGATCGACCTCGCGCGCAGCACCAACGATGCCGTCTGCGATCACGTCGCAGCGCATGATCCCGCCGAAGATGTTGACGAGGATGCCTTTGACGTTGGGGTCGCCGAGGATCAGCTTGAACGCCGTGGCCACCCGCTCGCGCGTGGCGCTGCCGCCGACATCGAGAAAGTTCGCCGGGCTCGCACCATTGAGTTTGATGATGTCCATCGTCGCCATGGCGAGGCCGGCGCCGTTCACCATGCAGCCGATCGTGCCGTCGAGCTTGATATAGCTGAGGCCGTGTCGGCCGGCCTCGATTTCGGCCGGATCCTCCTCGGCCGGGTCGCGCAGCGCCGCGATCTCCGGATGGCGGAAGAGGGCGTTGTCGTCGAAGGCCATTTTTGCGTCGAGGGCGACGAGGTCGCCCAACGCGGTCACGACCAGCGGGTTGATCTCGACGATCGACGCGTCGAGCTCGGTGAAGGCGCGGTAGAGGGCGGTGATGAACCTGACCGCGGTCGCGACCGGAGCGCCCTCGAGGCCGAGACCGAAGGCGATTTCGCGGGCGTGGAACGGCAGGATCCCGCTCGCCGGGTCGATCGCCACCCGCAGGATCCGTTCCGGCGACCGCGTTGCCACCGCCTCGATCTCGACCCCGCCCTCGGTCGAGCCGATCAAGGTGATCCGCCCGCTGCCGCGGTCGATCAGCACGCCCAGATAAAGCTCGCGGGCGATGGCGCAGGCCTCCTCGACATGGACCCGCCGGACCTGGCGGCCCTGCGGCCCGGTCTGCTCGGTGACGAGGGCATGGCCGAGCAGGGCGTGCGCCGCGGCCGCGACCTCGTCCTCGGAACGGACGAGCTTGACCCCGCCGGCCTTGCCGCGGCCGCCGGCGTGGATCTGCGCCTTGACCACCCAGACCCGCCCGCCGAGCCGCCGCGCCACCGCGACCGCCTCGGCCGCGGTGGCGGCGACCCCGCCGCGCGGCACCGCGACCGCGAATTTGCCGAGCAGCTCCTTCGCTTGGTACTCGTGGACGTTCATCGGATCAGCCGAGGATGTGCATCGCTCTGACGGTCTCGACGAGGGCCCGGACCGCCGCCGCCGAACGCTCGAAGGCGGCGCGTTCCTCGGGGTCGAGGGCGATCTCGACGATCCGCTCGACGCCGCCGGCGCCGATCACCACCGGCACGCCGACATAAAGCTCGCGCACGCCGTATTGGCCGGTGAGCCAGGCGGCGCAAGGCAGGACGCGCTTCTTGTCGCGCAAATAGGCCGCGGCCATCGCGATCGCCGAACTCGCCGGCGCGTAAAACGCCGATCCGGTCTTGAGGAGGCCGACGATCTCGGCGCCGCCGTCGCGGGTGCGCGCAACGATCCGGTCGAGCCGCTCCTGCGTCGTCCAGCCCATCGCCACAAGATCGGGCAGCGGGATGCCGGCGACCGTCGAATAACGGATCAGCGGGACCATCAGATCGCCGTGCCCGCCGAGCACGAAGGCGCTGACATCCTCGACCGAGACGCCGAGCTCGGCCGCGAGGAAATAGCGGAAGCGGGCGCTGTCGAGCACCCCCGCCATGCCGACGACGCGTTCCGGCGGCAGGCCGCAGGCCTCGCGCATGACCCACACCATGGCGTCGAGCGGGTTGGTGACGGTGATGACGAAGGCGCCCGGGCAGTGCTCCTTGATCGCCGCGCCGACCGTGGCGACGACCCTGGCGTTGGTGGCGATCAGGTCGTCGCGGCTCATGCCGGGCTTGCGGGCGATGCCGGCGGTGACGATGACGACATCGGCGCCGGCGATGTCGGCGTAATCGTTGGTCCCGGTGACGACGGCATCATAGCCCTCGACCGGCGAGCCCTCGGCGATGTCGAGCGCCTTGCCTTGCGGCACGCCGTCGATGACGTCGACGAGCACGATGTCGCCCAATTCTCTAAGCCCGGCGAGGAGCGCGATCGTGCCGCCGACCTGCCCGGCGCCGACCAGCGCGATCTTGCTGCGTGCCATGGTGATGCCTCGTCTCTGCGGGGGTCGCGCCGGGCGGCGTAAAGGGGCTTGCGTCTTAGCCTCTTTCCGGCAGCCGGGCAAGGCGATCGGCTCTGGCCGGGCCCGCCGCAACCCGGTTAAGCTCGGCGTTCGGTTGCAACAAACACCCTGGAGCAGAGCCATGGATGTCGGCGCCACAATGTTCTTCACCGATTACTCGATGATGCCCGACGCGCTCGGCCAGGCGCTCGAAGCGCGCGGCTTCGAGTCGGTCTGGGCGCCCGAGCACTCGCATATCCCATCCTCGCGCCGGTCGCAGCCGGCCTCGGGCGGGCCGCTCGGCCGGCAATATTACGACGTGATGGATCCGTTCGTGACCCTGACCGCGGCGGCGGGCGGCACCACGGCGCTGAAGCTCGCGACCGGGGTGTGCCTGGTCATCCAGCGCGACACCATCCAGACCGCAAAACAGGTCGCGACCCTCGACCGGATCTCGGGCGGAAGGTTTTTGTTCGGCGTCGGCGGCGGCTGGAACGAGGAGGAGATGGCCGACCACGGCACCGTGTTCAAAACCCGGTTCAAGAAGATGCGCGAGCAGATCGAGGCGATGAGGGCGATCTGGACCGAGGACGAGCCCGAATATCACGGCGAGATCGTCGACTTCCCGAAGATGAAGACCTGGCCGAAGCCGGCCCAGCGGCCGCATCCGCCGGTTATCGTCGGCGGCGCCTGGCCGCAGAGCGCGCGGCGCGCGATCCGCTACGGCGACGGCTGGGTCCCGAATGCGAGCCGTGCCGCCTATGCCGACGTCACCGAGTTTCTGCCGCAATTCCGCGACATGGCGGCGGCGGCCGGGCGCGATCTTGCGGCGCTGCCGATCACGATCTTCGGCGCCGGCGAGGACGGCGACCGGCTCGCGCGCTACCGCGACCAGGGGATCGCGCGCGCCGTCGTCATGCTGCCTTCGGCCGGATCGGACACGGTGCTGCCGATCCTCGACCGCTGGGCCCTCTTGATCCGCCGGCTCGGCCGCTGAGGCCAGTTTCCCTCCCCCGCCGGCGGGGGAGGGTCAGGGTGGGGGCGATGCGGGGCGGGCGTTCGATGACGAGGCGTAGTCGACAACTGCGTCGCAATATGACCGATGCGGAACGCGCGCTATGGCAAGGACTTCGTCACGGTCAACTCGGCCGCCATTTTCGTAGGCAGCAGCCGATCCCGCCGTATATTGCAGACTTCGCCTGCGTTGAGGCGAAGCTTATTGTCGAAGCGGACGGTGGACAACACGCCGACAGCAGCGATCGAGAGCGAGATCAATATCTCGAAAAGCAAGGCTGGCGGATCCTCCGGTTCTGGCCCCCACCCTACCCCTCCCCCGCAGGCGGGGGAGGGAACACCGGTTGCAAACGGATTGAAGGGTGACAGATCAAGCGGCTGGATGGGTGACACCTTGATCCAGTTGGCGTCAGCCGTATTTCCCCTCCCCCGGAAGCGGGGCGCAAGCGGGGGAGAGTAGGGTGGGGGCCTTAGCGGAAGAACTCGATCTTCGCCTCGCGAAACCAGAGAAAATTCGCCGGCGCCGCCGAGATCGGGCCGTTGATCGCAAACACCGCGATCTCGAACCGGTCGCCGGCGGCGACCGGATTGCCGAGGACCAGGCGGTGCGGCATGTTGAAGCCCTGGATCGTTCCCGGGCTCGGGCGCCCGCCCGCCCGCGGCATCTCTCCGTTGACCCACACCTCCGCGTAATCGTCGACATTGACCCGGAACACCGCCATGGCACCGCCAGTGGCGAAGCCGGCGGCGTCCGCCGGCATCGTCAAAGTCGTCCGGAACCAGAAGAACGACACCATGCCGCCGCCGCGCTTCGCCTCCAGTTCGGCGGCGGGGACCACCGGCCAGGCCGAATCGTCGAAGCCGCGCTCCTCGGCATGCGGCTCGATGTCGTAGGTCGTCTTGAATTCGGGCATCGCGTCGGCAAGTGCCGGGCACTCGACGATCTTCGCCTCCTTGGCGCGCCAGCGGGCGCCGAACAGCGCCGATCCGGCATCGCTCATCAGATCGACGACATGCACCGGCGGGACCAGCGGCGCGATCGGCGGCTGCGGCAGCAGCAGCGGCGGGGTCGCCAGCGGGACCGAACGGGTGGGCCGGATCCGCGTTGTCTCGGGCATTTGAGGCTCCTGTTTTGCTCGGGATCGCCGACAAACCGATGGTCGCCTTGCGGTGCATCGCGCGGCAACCCTAAGCTTAAGTCGCATTGCAGCGGGGGGTGAAGCCGTCATGAAGGTCGGTCTCTTCATCAATACCCAGTTCCCCGAGGATGTCAGCCTCGCCGAGCGCATCCCGGAACTGGCGACGCAGGTGCGCACGGCGCGCGACGTCGGGTTCGCGTCGCTCTGGTTGCCGCATCACTGGCTGACCCATCCGCTGCAGATGCTGCAGTTGGCGCCGGTCATGGGCTACCTCGCGGCGCAGGCGCGAGGCCTGACGATCGGGCCGAACATCCTGATCCTGCCGCCCTTGAACCCGGTGCACGTGGCCGAGGAGGCCGCCACCTTCGACGTCCTGACCGGCGGCAACTACATCCTCGGCCTCGGGCTCGGCTATCGCCGGCCGGAATTCGACGCCTTCCGGATCCCGCTTGCGGAGCGGGCGCCGCGGTTCACCGAGAGCATCGCGCTGATGCGGCGTGGACCGAGGACCGGGTCACCCACGAGGGCCGCTTCTATACGGTCAAGGATGCCGGCATCGGCGTGAAGCCGGTGCGCGCGGGCGGACCGCCGCTTTACATCGCCGGGCAGGCCGCGGTCTCGGTCAGGCGCGCGGCGCGGATCGGCGACGCCTGGCTCGCGGTCAACAGCGGCGGGCTCGGCACGGTCGTACCGCTGATGCGGACCTATCGCGCAGCGCTCGCGGAATACGGGCGCATCCCGACCGAATTCCCGATCACGCTCGAATGCTATGTCGGCGCCCGCCAGGCGAGCGCGCTCGAAGAGTGCCGCGGGCCGCTCGAATACAAGTACGCCGCCTATGCCGCCTGGGGTTTGCCCGACCAGGCGCGCGCCTCGCCCGATTTTGCCGAATTTGCCCGCGACCGCTTCATCATCGGCGACAAGGTCAGCGTCAAGGAGGAGATCGCGCGCTATCGCGAGCTCTTGGGCGTCGACCACTTCATCATGCGCTGCCAGTGGCCGGGACTGCCGCAGGAGCAGGCGCTGGGCACGATCCGTCGGCTCGGCGAGATTTTCGCGGCGTAGGATTGCATTCCTGTCATGACCGGCCGAAGCGCCCCGGCATTAACGTTGATCGCATAACCTCTGGAGGATGCGCCGATGATCTACGAGGTGCGTACCTATACGCTGCGCCCGGCAACCGTGGCCGAATTCGAGGAGCGCTACGCGGCGCGGCTGCCGCTGCGCGAGCGGCACTCGAAGCTGGGGGCCTTCTGGCACACCGAGTTCGGCCCGCTCAACCAGGTCGTCCACGTCTATCCTTATGACGATTTGGGTCAGCGCACCGCGGTCCGCGCGGCGCTGGCGCAAGACACCGCGCGCAACCGGCTGCCCAGCGGCGCCGAGCTGATCGTTGCCCAGGAGGCCGAGATCATGAACCCGGCGCCGTTCATGCGCCCGCTCGGCAGCCGCGATTACGGCACCGGGAACGTCTACGAGATGCGCACCTACACCTATGCTCCGGGCGACATCCCGAAGGTGCTGGAGGCATGGGCCAAGGCCATCGAGGCGCGCGAGAAGTTCTCGCCGCTGGCCGCCTGCTGGACGAGCGAGCTCGGCGGGCTCAACAAGTTCGTGCACGTCTGGGTATACAAGGATCTCAACGAGCGCGCCCGGATTCGTGAGGAATCCCGCCGCCCCGGCGGTCCGTGGCCGCCGCAGGCCGGGGTGCGGCCGCTGCGCCAGGAAAACAAGTTGCTGATCCCGGCGGCGTTTTCGCCGCTGCGCTAGCCTCCTCTAGCCGAGTCAAGGTGGGTGCCCGCCTGTCCCGGTATTCGCGGCCAGAGCACCGGCAACTCGACGTCGGCGGTTTTGCGCTCTAACCTCGATTTATGGGCGCGGTTCCGTTCGACACGCTGAAGCTCGCGCGCCGGCTCGAAAGCGCAGGCTTCGCGCCGCGGCAGGCGGGCGACACCGCCGAAGCCCTGGCCGAGGCGATGGCGGGCGCCGAGCTTGCGACCACGGCCGATATCGCCGAGTTGCGCGCCGGGCTGAAGGCGGAGATCGCCGAGCTGCGCGCCGGGCTGAAGGCGGAAATCGCCGAGCTGCGCGCCGGGCTGAAGGCGGAAATCGCCGCGGTGGGGGCCGAGCTGAGCGCGGAGATTGCCGCGGTGCGGGCCGAGCTGAAGGCGGAGATCGCCTCCGTACGCACCGAAATCGCCACCGTGCGGGCCGAACTGAAGGCGGAAATTGCCGCGGTCCGGGCGGAGATCGAACTATTGCGGCGCGACATCACCATCCGCCTCGGCAGCATGATCGTCGTGGCGGTCGGCATTCTCCTGGCGGCGATCCGCTATCTGCCGGCGTCGCACTGACGGCGCGTCCTCCCCTCCTCCGCCCTCAGCGAACCAGTAAGCGGATGTTTTGCTGCAGCCGCGACATGCCGATGCGTTCGGCGCTCGCCGCGGCCGAAGCGAACAATGTCTCGGCGCGGTCCCGATCCTGTGGCCGCCCGCGCTCGCGCAACATCAGCGCATATTCGTATTTGGTATGGGCGAGCCAGGGCCAGGCGTGCAGCCGCTCATCCATGTCGAGGGCCGCGTTGAAATGCCCTTCCGCGGCCGCCCAATTGCCGGAAGTGCTCGCCAGCATGCCGAGAAAACGGCCGGCCGAACCGCAGCATACCGTGGCGATCGGGGCGATGATCGCGAGGTCGCGATAGGGCAGCAGCAGGTCGTACAATAGCTCGGCGCGCTCGGCGTCGGCGAGCCGGGCGCAAACCTCGGCGAGATACGAGAGCGTCAGGCTGCGCTTGGCGTCGACCGGGAAGGCGAAGCCGCCGGCCGCCAGATCGTCGAACGCCTTGCGCGCCGCCTCGTGGAAGGCGAGATCGCTGGCGATCAGCGCCATGCCTGGTCGCCATGCCGCGCCGCGCGGGTTCTCGTCGATGAACCGCCGCAGCACCGGGGCGACTTCGGCGAGGCGCCCCTGCTCGCGGCGAATGGTAAACATCTGCACGCCATAGACGCCGGAGGCGAATTCCATCGGCAACTCGCGTCCGTAGGCTCGGTCCGCCCGCCGTCCCTCCTCAAACGCCTGCTCGGACAGCCGCTCGGCCTCGGCGAATTCGCCATAGAGAATGGCCCGCAACGCGCGAGCACTGATATAGGAGTACACGCGGGCGCCCGGTTCGAGCCGTTCGAGACTTTCGTCAAAGCGCCCCATCACGACCTCGAAAGCGGCGCGATCACCCATCTCGAGCAGCGCCGGGAGCGAGTACCCGAGCGCATCTTCAATCACATAGGGGTCGCCGACTCCCTCGGCGGCCGAGATCATTTCATCGAGGGTATGCCGGACCTCGGGGAATTGCGCGGCGAGGTACGGACGACCGGTGCGGAATCGCTCGCAGAACAGGGCGTCGTAGAGCGCCCTTGGATCGCCTAGGCGGCGTGCCATCGCGATGGCTGCCTGCGACATCACGGCTGCGCGGTCCATCTCGCTCGTATCGAGCAGGGGCCCCCCCGACCGAGCTGGCTCAGCACGCGGCAGCGCAAGACGGTTTCGCCGGGTCCGAGGGCGCGAAGGGCGGCTTCGAGCAGTCCGACGGCGGCACGCTCGCCGCCGGCGTTGAGTTCCATAAATTCCACCCCCAGTGCGGCCTCCGCCAGATCCTCAGGCGAGCCGACCTCGCGCGCCAGCGCCGCAGCCTCGTTGAAGGCGGCGAGGGCCGCCGGCCCGCGCTCGGTGCGATAGAGCGCGTCGCCGAGCGCTAGCAGCAGCGCCAGGCGCTGCGGTTTCGACTCCGGCGACCCGCGCGCGAGCCGCATCCCCTGCTCGAAATGCGCAACGGCCGCCGCGAACGCAAAGCGCGCCAGCGCCAGTCTGCCGGCCTGCAGCCAATGCGGCACCGCGCGGTCCGGCAGGGACGCTGCAGTGTAGTGCTGGGCGATGACCTCGGGCTCGGCCCTATCCGTTGGCCCATTTTCGAGGGCGCGCGCGATTTCGCGGTGGTGGTCGCGACGGCGCGACAGCAGCAGCGACTGGTAGGCCGCTTCCTGGACCAGTGCGTGGCGGAAGATATAAGCGCCGGATCGCGCCGAGCCGGCGGGCAGCACGATCTGCGACCCGGCCAGCCGCTCCAGCGCCGCCGCCAGCGCGTCCTTCGGTTTGCCGGCCAACTCGGAGAGCAGGTCCAGCTCGAACTCGCGTCCGATCACCGCGGCGAGCTGGGCGACTTCGCGGGTCTCGGCGCCGAGCCGGTCGAGCCGCGCCAACAGCGAGGCCTGCAGCGTCTCGGGGATGTTTTCGGCGAAGGCGTTGCCGGTTTCCAGCGCCGATCTGGTCAATTCCTCGATGAACAGCGGCACGCCGCCGGCTCGCTCCCCGATCAGCGCAACGATGTCGTCCGGCAATGCCTCGCCCCCGGCCGTCCGAACGAACGCCGCTCCCTGGCCCCGGCTCAGGCGGTTCAGCGTCATCGCCGTGACATGCGGATGCCGGGTCCAATCCGCCGCAAACTCGGGGCGGTAAGTTATCAGCACCAGGATTCGCGCACCGGCGATCGCCGCAAGCAGGCACTCGATCAGATCGCGGGTCGCCGGGTCGATCCAGTGCGCGTCTTCGAGCACAAAGAGTACCGTCCTGCGCGACGCCAGACCGAGCAGCTGATCGACGAGCGCCCGCAGCAGCAGCTCGTCGCGCTGCGCGGCGGTGAGTTCGGCGAGCGACCCAAAGCGCTGCACCGGCAGGCCTAAGAGCGGAGCGAGCAGCGCCGCGCTGCGGCCGATATCGGCCACGGCCTGGCGCAGCAGCGCCTCGAATTTGTCGAGCTTTTCGTCGGGCGTGTCGTCGGCGCGAAAACCCGCCGCCAAGCGCAGATGACGGATCACCGGCTGTAATGGGCTGGCCGCGTAAAAGGGTGCGCATTGCATGCGGATCCGGATCGTCGGCTCCGCCGCAGGTTCGAGACGTTCGTAAAGCGCCTGGATCAGGCGCGACTTGCCGATCCCGGCCTCGCCCGACAACAGCAGCGCCTGTCCTTCGCCCGCGGCGGCGCGCTCGAAGCGTTCGACGACGAGGGCCATCTCCAGCTCGCGGCCGACCAACGGCGTCAGGCGGCCTTCCCGCGCTTCGAAGCGGCTTTCGATCGCGCGTTCGCCGACGACGCGCCAGGCCGGCACTGGATCGGCGATGCCTTTGAGCTCTTGCGGCCCCAACTCCTCGAGGATGAAGGCTCCGCCGACGAGCTGGCGCGTCAGCCCGGCGATGACGACCTCGCCTGGCGCCGCCAGGCTTTGCAACCGGGCGGCAAAATTGGGGGTGTCGCCGGCGATGGCGCCGATCTGCCGCCGCCCGGCGGCGTCGAGATCGCCGACCACGACCATGCCCGAGGCAATCCCGGCGCGGGCCCGCAGCGACAGCCCCTCGACCGCCGCCAGCGCATCGAGCGCGGCGCGGACGGCGTCCGCCGCGTCGTCCTCGCCGGCGCGCGGCCAGCCGAAATAGGCGACGATCCCGTCGCCGAGGAAATTGGCGACATAGCCGCCATGCCGCACGACCGCGCCGCTGACCGCGTCCTGATAGCGCCGCATCAAGTCGCGCAAATCCTCGGGGTCGTGCCGGCGCGACAGCTCGGTCGAGCCGACCAGGTCGCAGAACAGCACCGCCAGCTGGCGCCGCTCGGCCTCGCGGCGCGCATCGGGTTCGCCGGCATCCGGCTCGGCTCGTTCGGGCGTTTTGCCGAGGTCTGCGACCGCGCGTTGCAGCCGGCGCCGGTGACCGAGCGACAGACCCAGCGATTGCAAATCGGCATCGCTCAGCTCGGGCAGAACGGCGAGATCGATGTCGTTGTCGACAAATGTCGTCGCGTATTGCCCCAAGCCGATTTTCTCGAGCCAAGACGCGAGCTCATCGGGCATGGCGCCGCCTCACTCCGGCCCCTCACCCTCCCGCTGCGCGGGTCCCTCCCTCTCCCCGCTCGCGGGGAGAGGGTTGGGGTGAGGGGCGGAAAGCGGCGTGCCGGGGATCACGCGAACATCTCGGGTCGCACCTCCGAGACCTCGATGATCACGTCGGCCGGTACGTTGAGCCTGCGGGCGGCGGCCAGGATCGCCTCGGCGCTCGGCGCCTCGTAGAGGCAATAGGTCTTCCGCTTGTCCGGGCTGAGGAACGAGAAGAGCCATTTGATGCCCTCTTCGTCGTTCACGCGCCGGATAGTGTCGGCACCCTCCTTGGTTACCTCGACTTCCTCGGCAAAATTCCGTTCGATCAGAAAGCGCGGCATGTTTCCCTCCTCTGGTTTAGTCCTGCAGCAGACCGATCTGCTTCTGCAGCGCCGGCATCCCCAGCCGCGCTGCGGTTTCGGCCGCGGCGGCGAGGAATGCCTCGGCTCTCGACCGGTCGCCGGCACGACCGCGCGCCAAGAGTGCGGCGGCAAATTCGTGCTGCGTGTGCGCCAGCCACGGCCAGGCCTGCATCCGCTCGTCCATTGCCAGGGCCGTCTCGAAATGCGCCTCGGCCGCGGTCCAATCGCCGATCACCCCGGCGAGCATGCCGAGATAGCGCGCCGCGGCGCCGCAGCACACGGTCGCGACCGGCGCGTGTATCATGTTGTCCCGATAGGGCAGCAAATGGCGGTAGAGCTGCTCGGCGCGCGCCGCGTCCTTGAGCCTGGTGCAAACCTCCGCAAGGTAGGACAAGGTCAGGCCCTGCTTGGCGTCGTTCGCCAACGCGAACCCGGCCTCGGCCATATCGCCGAAGGCCTTGCGCGCCGCTTCGTCGAAACCGAGGTCGCTCGCGATGACCGCGAGACCCGGCCGCCAGGCGGTGTCGCCGGGGTTCTGATCGAGAAAGCGGCGGAACAGCGGCGCCACCTCGGCGAGCCGTCCCTGTTCGCGGCGGATCGTGAACATCTGCACGCCGTAGACGCCGCTCGCCAGATCGCCATGGACATCGCGCCCCAAATCGAAGGCGCGATCCGCCAGCCGCTCGGCCTCGGCAAACTCGCCGTGAAGGATCGTCCGCAACGCGAAGAGGCACTGCGATCCCCACATGAAATTGGAGGATTGATTTCGCTCGCTGAACGCGGCGAGATTTCTCCAGGCGTCCTCGAAGGCGAGGTGGTCACCGAGCTCGAGAAAGCCGGAGCCCCGCCACACTTCGGCAGCACCAGCGTAATATGGATCGCCAATGCTCTTGGCGCTCTCCAACATCTGGTCGAGGGCACGTCGGCGGTCGGCGAATTGCGCCGCCGGACAAGGTCGGCCGCTCGTCGTAACCAGCCGAGACATTAGAGCGTCAAACAGCGCACGCGGCTCGCCGCAGCGCCGCGCCAGCGCGATCGCATCGGTCGAGAATACGGCCGCCCGCTGTAGCTCGCCCCGATGCGCCGCCGCGCGGCCGAGGAGGGCGAGCACGCGGCAGCGCTCGATGCTGTCCTCCCCGCCCAACAGCTGCAACGCCGTTTCGAGCAGCGGCAGCAATTCGCGATCGAGAATTCCGAGATCGGCCTCGACGTGGTCGAAGCCGATGGCGGCGCGAGCAAAATCTGCCGGCGAGCCGGAAATACGAGCAAGCTCGGCTGCCTCCCGGAACGCCGCTAGAGCTTCCTGCTGATGGCCGCTGCTCAGCTGTCTTGTGCCGCCGAGAGCCAACAGCAGGTCTAACAGGAGCCGGGATCGCTCCTGACTGGCCGGCAGTTCGTGTGCCAGCTGCACGCCGCGCTCGAGATGCGCGATTCCCTCCAGCGGCGTAAACCGCGCGCGAGCGCGCTCGCCGGCGCGCAGCCAGTAGGGGATCGCCTGCTGCGGCAATCCGGCCGCGGTGTAGTGCCGCGCGACGAGGTCGGGCTGGGTTTCCGCCAGTTCCGGGAAGCGGCGTTCCAGCGCCTGCGCGATCTCGCCGTGATACTGGCGGCGCCGGCTCAACAGCAGCGATTGGTAGGCCGCGTCCTGGATCAGGGCATGGCGGAAGGCGTAGACGCCGTCCTGCGCCGGGCCGCTCGGAAGCACGATCTCCGACGTCACCAGCCGGTGCAGCGACCGATCGACCGCGTCCCCGGGCTTGCCGCTGACGGCGCTCAACAACGCTGCCGCGAATTCGCGGCCGATGACCGCGGCGATCTGGGCCAATTCCTTCGCCGCGGCGCCGAGCCGGTCGAGTCGCGCCAGCAGCGAGGCCTGCAATGTCTCGGGGATCGCCGTCTCGCTGCGCGGATCGTCGGTTTCGACGACCGACCGCGTCAGCTCTTCGATGTAGAGCGGCACACCGTCGGCGCGTTCCAGGATGCGCGCCACGACCGCGTCGGGAAGTGCTGCACCGCCGGCGGCGCGCACGACTGCGCTGCCCTGCCCGCGGCTGAGGCGGCCCAAGGTCAGCGCCGTCACCTGCGGATGGCGAACCCAGTCGGGTTGGAAATCGGGGCGGTGGGTGATCAGCAGCAGGATCCGGGCATTGCCGATGCCCGCCAAGGTCCGGGTCACCAATTCGCGGGTCGTCGGGTCGGCCCAATGCGCGTCTTCGAGGATGTACAGCACCGGCTCTTTGGCCGCCAGCCCCAGCAGCTGGGCGAGGAGAACTGTGAATATGCGCTCGCTGCGCTGTTCGGCGGTGAGGTCGATGGCGCCGTAACGCTGCTCGCCGGGCAAGGAGAGGAGAGGCGCGAGCAGGGCGGCGCCCTCGGCCGGGTCGTCGGTGGCCTGGCGCAATAGCGCCTCAAGCTTTTCGAGCCGCGCTGCCGGGCCGTCGGAGGGCTGGAAGCCTGCAGCGTGTTCGAGATGACGGATGACCGGGTAAAGCGCGATATCGGTCTGCGACGGCGAACACTGGAAGCGCAATCGCGTATGCGCCGTGCCCGACAATCGCTCGTGCAGTTGCTGGACGATGCGCGACTTGCCGATCCCCGCCTCGCCCGACAGCAGCACCGCCTGGCCCTCGCCGGCGGCGGCCCGCTCGAAACGGTCGACCAGCAGGGCGACCTCGTGCTCGCGCCCTACGAACCGGGTGAGCCGCCCGGCACGGGCGTCGAACCGGCTCTCGACCGATCGCTCGGCCAGCACTTGCCGGGCACGCACCGGCCCGGCGATGCCTTTGAGGTCCTGCGGGCCCAGCTCGTCGAGAACGAACGCGCCGCCGATCAGCTGCCGAGTGAGCCCGCCGATCACCACCTGGTCCGGCCCAGCGAGCGCCTCCAAACGCGCCGCGAGATTGGGCGTCTCGCCGGCGATGGCTCCTGCCTGACGCCGCCCCGCGCCGGCGAGATCGCCGACCACGACGGTGCCCGACGCGATCCCGACATGGACGTGGAGCGACAATTCCTTTGCCGCCGCCACCGCCGCGAGCCCGGCACGGATCGCCTGCGCCGCCTCGTCCTCCTCGGCATGCAGCCAGCCAAAATAGGCGAGGACGCCGTCGCCTAGATAGTTCGCCACATAGCCGCCAAAGCGCTCGACGACCTGGCTCACCGCATCGTGATAGCGCCGCAGCAGTTCGCGCAGATCCTCGGGGTCGTGCCGACCCGCCAGCTCGGTCGAGCCGACGAGATCGCAGAACATGACGGTCAGCTGCCGCCGCTCCGCTTCGCGGGCGCCGGGCGTGGGTGCGGGCATCCGAGGCCGGCGGCTGCGGCTCCGCGCCCGCGGTCTCGGCGATCGCGCGTTGCAGCCGGCGCCGATGACCGAGCGACAGACCCAGCTCCTTTAGATCCGCGTCGCTGAGCTCCGACAGGAGATCGAGGTCGATGTCGTTGGCGGCGAAGATTTCGGCATGCTGCTCGAGGCCCAGTTGCCGTAGCCAGAGGCGCAGATCGGCGGGCCGCGCCGCTAGCCCCAGCGCGGCTGTTCGCCGAGGTCGATGCCGAGCGCCGTCTTGGCGACGATCTCGTGGGTCAGGAAGGTATTGGCCGGGTGAAAGCGGCCGCAGCGGGCGTCGCGAAACAACCGCTCCAGCTCGTTGGCGCGGAACATGCCGGCCCCGCCGGAGGTTTCCATGGCGTTGTCCACGATCCGCCAGCAGGCCTCGACGGCGTGATATTTGGCCGCGACGATCTTCGACGGCCAAGCGGCGCCGTGATCGACGCCGTCCGCCCAGTCGGCCGCAATCCGGTCGATATGCGGGGCGATCGGCTCGAACGCCAGCATCATTTCCGCGACCGCGTGCTGAAGCTCCGGATGGTAGGCCATCGAGCGGCTCAGCCCGAGCGAGGTCTTGCCCTTGATGCCCGCCAAGGCAAGGTCGAGGGCGCGCTGCGCGACCCCGTAATAGATGTTCGCGATGCCGAGCAATGCCCAGGCGAAGGCGCCCAGCACGAAGGCGTCGAGGCCGCCCGCCGGCACGATCCGCGCGATATACCGGTCGGGGACGAAGGCGCCTTCGAGGATCACGTCGTCGCTGCGCGTCGCCCGCATCCCCATCGTGTCCCAGGTCTCGACCTTGCGCCAGCCGGGATGGCTGCGCGGCAGGAAGGCATGCACGATCTTCGGCCCGCCCTCGGCGTCGGCCCAGGCGGCATGCAGACCATAGCGCGTCCAGACCGGCATCAGCGTGGCGAACATCTTGTGGCCGGTGAAGCGGAACCCGCCATCGACCCGTTCGGCCTTGCTGGTGGAGAGCAGCACCGGCAGGTCGTTGCCGCGCTCGGAATGGCCGGCGCTGAACACCTCGCCCGCCATCGCCTCCCTAAGCATCCATTCGAGCGAGCGGTCGCCCCGGTGCCAGAGATCGGCGACGAGCCCGACCCAATAGAGGTGCATGTTGACGCCGAGCGCCGTCGCCGGCGCATGGTAAGCGAGCCGGCGCTGCTCGCGGCACGCCTCGGCGAGCGTGAAGCCGGCGCCGCCGAGCGCCTCCGGCACCGGCATCGTCAGGTAGCCGGCCTGCCGCAGATCGGCGAAATCCTCGTCACAGAAACGATTGTCCCGATCGTAGCCGGCGCAGCGCCCGGCGAACCGTTGCAGCAGCGCGTCGGACAGAACCTGGCGTGTGGTCGCCATGGCCACTCTCCGCTGTTCGTTTCGGCTGTTTATTCCTCTGCCTACCGTGCGCGAGGGCAATAATCAATCGACACTACACAACGGTTAGGCGCGATGCCATCGCTTTTGTGCAATTGGTTGGCCCTCGAAACCTTGCCGGTCCGGGCGAGGATCGGCCGGAGAGGTGAGGCGGGACTGCGCGGTCTCTAACGCTGAGCGGGCCGCCGCTCAGTGGACGGCGCTCCGGTAGGGTCCGACCAGCGAGGCGATGAGCTCGAGCACCTTGCGCACGGGTACGGAGGCGGCGTCGGCGACAAAGATAAGGTCCTTGTCGTGCACCGGAAACTCGCGCGCCAGAAAATTGGAATTGGCATCGCCGAGGTCAAAGCGGTAGGCGATCGGCGAAAGACCCTTGGGCGCGCCCTCCGCGATCGGCTGGCCGAGCGCCCGGACCACCCGGTCGCGCTCCCAGCGAAAGAGAAAGACGCCCGTGGGATTGGCCAGAGTGTCGCTCAGTCCCTGCGACTTCGCCAGCGCCTCGGCGAGGCTCAGCCGATCGGCGCCGAACGGGATCGCGGCGTTTCGCCGGGTCGCGCCGAAGACCGCAAAGGTCTGCGGCACCGCGATCAGGGTCAGTACGTCGCCGGGTGCCGCGTAGATGTTTTGGGCCGGGTCGGAGACCAGGGTCTGGAGCGGCACCGTCGCGGTCACCGCACCGCGCGACAGCCGGACAAAGACCGTGCGCACCGGGGCGCGGGCGCCGCCGGCCGCGGCGATCACGTCGAGCAGGCGTTCGCCGCCGGCCGCCAACGGCAGCAGCCCGCCTTTCATCATTTCGCCCGACGCGCTGACCGAGTTCGCCGGGCTGAACTCGTCAATCACCAGCGCCTGCGGCTGCACCGCGGCGCTGGCGAGCGCCGATTCGATCTCCCGTTCCACCTCTTCGGGGGTATGCCCTGCGGCCCTTATTGGCCCCGCATAGGGGATCGTGATGGTCCCATCGCGCTGCACCGGCTGATCCGGGATCGCCGCAGCGCCGCTGACCATCGGCGCTGGCGGTGCTACGCCGAGCAGAAGAGCGGGCACCCCGAGGATCGGCCGGTATGGGCTCACGACCCGCGGCGCCGGCAGAGCCGGGCCGAGCGGCAGCGGTACGGGCGGGCTCGGGGCAAGAACCGCGCCCCGGCTAATCTGCCACAGCAACACCCGGAGCGTGTCGCCGGCTGCGATCCGCAGCTCCGGCGGCTTGCCGTACTCCTTGAAGCGGGCGGCCAAACTCGGCTGCGGCTCGCTGAGCACGGTGGCGACGACGCGATCGTCGACCGGCACGACGTCGAACAGCACCCGCCCCTCCGACCGTCCCTGGGCGGCGACGGCGCCGGCCAGCGGCCCGCTGCCGGGGATCGCCGAGCAAGCTGCGAGCGGCGGCAGGAGAAGAAAGCCGAGCAGCGCGAGGGCCCGCATTGCCTCGGATCGCGTCATCCCCGTGCGCTCCGAATCGTCTGCGCCCAGAAGCGTGCTATTATCTCATAAATCAACGAGCGAGGCAGCGCTTATGCAATTGCAATTGCTGAGTTGGCCGGAAGTCGAGGCCTATCTGCGGACGAGCCGCGCCATGATCCTGCCGATCGGCTCGACCGAGCAGCATGGACCGATCGGGTTGATCGGCACCGATGCGATCTGCGCCGAGACGATCGCGCGCGGCGTCGGCGAGGCTGCCGATGCCCTGGTCGGACCGACCGTTGCGTTTGGGATGGCGCAACATCACCTCGGGTTTCCCGGCTCGATCACGTTGCGGCCGAGCACTTTGATCGCGGTGCTGCGCGACATCGTCGGATCGCTGGCGCGGCACGGTTTCGAGCGGTTTTATTTCATCAACGGCCATGGCGGGAACATCGCCACCCTCTCCGCCGCCTTTTCCGAGATCTACGCGGCGCGCAGCCTGGCCGGAGCGGTCGACGCCCCGCCGCTCAAGTGCACGTTGAAGAATTGGTGGCAGAGCTCGGCGGTGCAGCAATTGATCAAGGAACTTTACGGCGATGCCGAGGGCAGCCACGCGACCCCGAGCGAGGTCGCGGTCACCCAATTCGCCTACCCGGCGGCGATCAAAAGGGCGCTGCTCGACCCGCCGGTCGCGCCGCGCGGCAGCTTTACCGACGCCGCCGACTATCGCCGCAACTTTCCCGACGGGCGGATCGGCGCCAACTCGGCGCTCGCCACGCCGGAGGCCGGGCGGCGCCTCTACGAGGCCGCCGTCGCCGCGATTGCGGCCGACTACCGCGAATGGGTTGCGGCCTGACCGCGCCCTCGTAGGGCGGGCGGAGCGCAGCGCAGCCCGACGCCCGTGGTCCGCGGCTCGGCGGGTTGCACCCGCCCTACGGCAGTTTGCCCCGCCTACCGAGCCACCGGCGGCACATAGCGGCCGGTGGCGCCGACCGTTCCGCCGGCGCCATAGCGGTCGTGATGCCGGACCCAATCGGTCAGATTGCCGTTGATCGTCTCGTCGCGGCCCCTCGGCGTAATGTCGAGGAAGTGGTAAGTCCCGAGAAAGTTCTCGCCGCCGCGCGCATAGGCCGAATAGGTGTGGAAGACGGTGCCCGTCCCGTCCGCGTAGAAGACGCTGCGGCCGGAAAGTTCGTCGATGGCGATCGGGCGCAGATCGTAATTGTAGTATGCTTGGCCGCGGGCGATCTCGTCTTGGGTGAACGAGACGTGAAAATCATAATTGAAGTCGCTGCCATAGGACGACACCCACTTGATCCGCCAGCCCATGCGCTGGCGAAAGGCTTCGATCTCGGCGAACGGGGCGCGCGAGACGGCAACATAGCTGACATCATGATGTTCGAGATGAACGAGTGCGGCGTCGGCGTGGTCGACCTCGAACGAGCAGCCGACACAGCCTTCCCGCCAGCCGGGACCAAACATGAAATGCTTGACGATCAATTGGCTGCGCCCGGCGAAGAGATCGGCAAGTGTTTCCTTGCCGTCCGGGCCATCGAACACGTATTCCTTGTCGATCTTGACCCAGGGCAGGGCGCGCCGCTCGGCGTTCAACCGGTCGCGCATCCGGGTCAATTCCTTTTCCTTGGCGAGAAGTTCCTTGCGCGCGGCGAGCCAGTGCTCGCGGGTCACGACCGGGTGCTGCATCGTCGATCTCCGTCTTGCAAAGAAAGGGTCGCGAGATACTCGGCAAAGCGTTCGAGGCAACTCGTCCAGCCGCCCCGATGGGCATCGCGCGCGGTCACCGTCTCGAACATGGCTTGGCGCAGGGTCAGCTCGGTCCGGCCGCCATGCTCGACAAAGACGACGCTGACCAGCGTCTCATGCCCCGGCCGGCCATCGGCGTCTTCCCAGGCATAGGTAAAGACCAGGCGCTCCGGCGCCACGATTTCACGGTAGACGCCGCGGGCGCAGCGCAAGCCTCCGTCGGGCGAGCGCATCGACCGGCGCCATTTGCCCCCCGGCCGCACGTCCATTTCGCAGGAGACCGAGGTGAAGCCCTTCGGGCCCCACCAATGCGCGGCCAACTCGGGATCGGTCCAGGCGCGAAACACCAGCCGGCGCGGGGCATCAAAGACGCGGGCGACGACGAGTTCCCGATCCGATCCCGGAACGACGGGACTAGCCGTTGTCGTCACGTCCCGCCCCTTGGCGCTGCAATTCGCCAAGATAGTTCGCCAGCCGATCGAAGCTTTCTTCCCAGAACCGGCGGTATTGTTCGAGCCAAAGTGCTGCCTCCTTGAGCGGCGCCGCGTCGAGCCGGCAGGGCCGCCATTGAGCGTCTCGGCTGCGGCCGATCAGCCCGGCGCGCTCCAGCACCTTCAGGTGCTTCGAGATCGCCGGCAGACTGATCGCGAAGGGTGCGGCCAAAGCCGTGACCGAGGCCTCGCCGCCGGCGAGGCGGTCGAGGATCGCGCGCCGCGTCGGATCGGCGAGGGCGGCGAAGGTCGAATCGAGGCGATCCGGGGCCATATCGAACTGATGAGTTAAATAACCGATAGGCTAAATACGGCCGCGGGGATTGCCTGTCAAGCCTCCTGCCGCCAAATCGGGCAAGAATGCCGCCAGCCTCATGGAAGCCCCGCCCGTGTCGCGATCCGAGCGTCTGCTCGCCCTGCTGCAGGCTTTGCGCCGCCATCGCCGGCCGGTAAGCGGCAAGGTGCTGGCGACGGAATTGGGGATCAGCCTTCGCACCCTCTATCGCGACATCGGCAGTCTGCAGGCGCAAGGGGCTGATATCGCGGGCGCCCCGGGTCTCGGCTATGTGCTGCGGCCCGGTTTCCTGCTGCCGCCGCTGATGTTTGCCGAGGACGAAATCGAGGCGCTGGTGCTCGGCTCTCGCTGGGTCGCCGAGCGCGCCGATCCTGCCTTGGCGATGGCGGCGCGCAATGCGCTCGCAAAGATCGCGGCGGTGCTCCCGGCCGAGCTCGTCTGCTCGACGCTTCGGCGTTGCCGGTCGGCCCCCGCGGGCCGGCCGCCGCCGACGGCGTCGATCTTGCCGCGATCCGCCGCGCGATCCGCGCCGAACGTAAGCTCGGCATCACCTATCGGGATGGGAAGGGGGCCGTCTCGCAGCGCACGGTCTGGCCGTTCGCGCTCGGTTTCTTCGAGCGGGTGCGCGTGGTCGTCGCGTGGTGCGAACTGCGGCGGGGTTTCCGGCATTTTCGCACCGACCGGATTGCCGCCGTGAGCCGGATCGAGGCGCGGTATCCGCGCCGCCGCCAAGCGCTCCTGAAGCAATGGCGCGAGGCCGAGCGGATCCCGCCGCCCTGACCTCGCTGCTGCCAGAAACTGACAGCATCGCGGTCTATCCTTGCGGTTCCGCTTGAACAAGGAGAAACCCCGATGCCCGATCCGAACTTCCTGCTGCTGTACGTCGCCGACCCTGCGGCGAGCGCCGCGTTTTATCAAGGCCTGCTCGGCCGGGCGCCGGTCGAGGCGTCGCCGACCTTTGTTTTGTTTGCGCTCGAAAGCGGCTTGATGCTCGGGCTGTGGTCGCGCGATTGCGTCGAGCCTGCGCCGGTCGCCGGCGGCGGCGGGGCCGAGCTCGCCGTCGCCGTCGCGGACGGTGCCGTCGACGCGACTTTTGCCGATTGGACGGCGCGCGGCCTGACGATCGTGCAGCCGCCGACGACGATGCCCCCGGGCTTAGTAGCGACGGGCCGTCGCTCTCGTAACCCGGGGGTCGGCCGGACCTTTGTCGCGCTCGATCCGGACGGCCACCGCCTGCGCGTCTTCGCCCCGGCCGCGGCGAAGGAACCGACGGCATGACCCGCTTATTGGGTCGCCGTCGCCTCGGCCGACCACGTGCGGCGCGGGCAGGCCGGGGGCTTCATGCAGCTCGGTCACGGCCGGGAGCCGCCGCTGCGGCGGCTCCAGCCCGGCGATTGCATCGCCTATTACTCGCCGACCGGCAGCTTCGGCGGCAAGGACCGCCTGCAAGCCTTTACCGCGATCGGCACCGTCGCCGGCGGCGACCCCTATCGCGGCGATACCGGCCTCTGGCGCCGGAATGTCGCCTGGGCCGAAGCATCGACGGCTGCGATCGCGCCGCTCATCGACCGGCTGGAATTCGCTGCCGGCGGGTCGAACTGGGGCTATCGGCTGCGCTTCGGCCTGATTGCGGTCAGCGCGCACGACTTCGCGCGGATCGCGGCGGCGATGGGCGCCGGGATGTGCGATCCCGGCGAGCCCTTCCCTCTCCCCCCGAGGAGGGAGAGAAATCCAGCAAGCCGCGGCGGCTTGCGCCACCAGGGATGAAAACGGCCGATCCTACCCGCGTCATTCCGAGGCGCGGGCGCAGCCCGCGAGCCCGGAATCCATGACCACAGGCCCTCGCCTGTCTTACCAAAGCCGGAGTTCTTGGTTTCCGGGCGCGGCTCTGGCGAGCCGCCCCGGAATGACGCGTTCATTGAAATTGCTGTGTTTTTCGCCTCGTTTTCATGGCAGGGTTGAGAAGGGTTGGCGAGGCGAACCCCCGGACGGCCGCCCGCCAGGGCGGGCGTTCCGGGGATGGGTGAGGAGGGTGCCACCCGATCGGAAATTGCGCTAACGGTGCAGCAGCAGCGGATAAAGGCTGAGCACCAGTTCGGCGACGATCAGCAAGACGATGTACCATTCGACCCGGGTGCTGCTGCGGGTCTGGACCAGGCTCAACAAGGTTTCGACGGTACGCGAGACGATGTCGAGCTTGCGGTCGAGCGCCCGGTCGCGCTCGCGCAATTCGTATTCGTCGGCGAGCCGCATGTAGAACCGTTCGAGTTCCGGATGCTCCCATAAAAGTTCCGGGGTTTCCGAACTCTCCACGCGGCCAACCATTTGCTGCTGGATCAACAGCACATCGCCGATATGGCGCAGCAACACCTTGCTGGTGGCGCCGGGCCGGCCCTTTTCGCGCAGGGTCGCGGCGAGCGGCTCGATGCGGTCGAAGATCTCCGCGATCCGCGTCTCGTAATGCGCCAGGACGAGGTTTTTCGCCAGGATGTCGGCGACCAGCTGCAGCCGCTCCGGCGCGCTGTCGCGCAACAGGATGTTGCCGGCAGCGTCGACATGCTGCTCGGCCCTGGGGTCGATCAAGAGGCGCACTTCCTCGCGTTCCGGCGCGGCGAAGGGGCCCGCAACCTTGGCCGCCAGCGTCGCGGCGAACCGCTCGGCAGCCTCCGGCGCGGCGCCGAACAGCACCGCCGCCCCATAGCGGAACAGCGCCGCCCGCCCGCCGCCCGGGACGTCGAGGAGGAGCGGCGCCGCATCGCGCGTGGCGTCCCGTTCAAATGCCCGCAGGTCCAGCCGTTCGCCCAGCAGCAAGGCGCGCACCGGCACCGCATCGGCGATCCCGGCCGGTGCCGAAGGGCGGGTTGTGGTTTCCTTGGGCGCAAGCATCGTCGGTCCAATTGTCGCCGCGGCTGGGACTGATCTGATCCGGCGCCCGGTCGAACGCAACCCCGGGCCCGGCGGCATTGCCGATCTCTCGCCGGGTCGCGAAATACTGGGTTCGCGCTGCCGCGAACGAGAGGAGGCCCGGCATGGCTCCCGTTTTCGCCGCGCCGCCGCCGGCGGCGACGCCGTTGCGCGCCGCGATCCGCGACCACGCCCGGACCGACGAGACCGAGGCGGCGGCGCGGCTTCTCGACGCGGCCGAGCTCCCGGCCGAGATGCGGGTCCGGATTGCCGATCGGGCGCGGCGGTTCGTCGTCGCCGTGCGCCGCGAGCGTCGCGGCAAGGGCGGCATCGACGCGTTTCTGCACGAATACGCGCTGTCCTCGCAGGAGGGTGTGGCCCTCCTCTGCCTCGCCGAGGCGCTGCTGCGCATCCCCGATGCCGGGACGATCGACCGGTTGATCCGCGACAAGCTCGCCGGCACCGATTGGGAGAGTCATCTCGGGCATTCCGACTCGGTCTTTGTCAACGCCTCGACCTGGGCGCTGATGCTGACCGGCCGCCTGTTGCGGGCCGAGCAGCTGCCCGCGGCACCCGGCGGACACGAGCTGCGCGCGGCACTGCTGCGCTTTGCCGCGCGCTCGGGCGAACCGGTCGTACGCCAGGCGGTCAGCACGGCAATGCGCATCCTTTCCCGCCAATTCGTCATGGGGCGCACGATCGGCGAGGCGCTCGAACGCGCCCGCGGCGCCGAGCGGCAGGGCTGGCGCCATTCCTACGACATGCTCGGCGAGGCCGCCCGCACCGCAGCCGATGCGGCCCGCTACGGGGCCGCCTACGACGATGCGATCGCGGCGATCGGCCGATCCTGGGCCGGCGGTGCCGTGGTCGACGCGCCCGGCGTCTCGGTCAAGCTCTCGGCGTTGCACCCGCGCTACGAGATCGCGCAACGCGAGCGGGTGCTGGCCGAGATGACCGCACCGCTCCTCGCTCTCGCCCGCCACGCGCGGCACCTGGGCCTCGGCTTTACGATCGATGCCGAGGAAGCCGACCGCCTCGATCTGTCTCTTGATCTGGTCGAAGCGCTGGCGCTCGCCCCCGAGCTGAGCGGATGGGATGGGCTCGGTCTCGCCGTCCAGGCCTATCAAAAGCGCGCCCTGCCGCTGCTCGACTGGCTCGCCGATGTGGCCCGCCGCGGCAAGCGGCGGTTGATGGTGCGGCTCGTCAAAGGCGCCTATTGGGACAGCGAAGTGAAGCGCACCCAGGAGCGCGGGCTCGACGGCTACCCGGTCTTTACCCGCAAAGTGGCGACCGATGTCTCGTATCTCGCCTGCGCCCGGCGACTGGTCGCGCAGCAAGACGTCTTTTACCCGCAGTTTGCAACGCATAATGCGCATACCGCCGCCGCGATCCTTGAACTTGCGGGCGAGCGCCGCGACTGGGAGTTCCAGCGTCTGCACGGCATGGGCGAGGCGCTCTATCAGGAAATCGTCGGGCCCGAGCGGCTCGACCGGCCGTGCCGGGTCTACGCCGCGGTCGGCAGCCACGAGGCGCTGCTCGCCTATCTGGTCAGACGGCTCCTCGAAAACGGCGCCAACACCTCTTTCGTCAACCGCATCGTCGACGACCGCCAGCCGATCGATGCGATCGTCGCCGATCCGATCGCGCGCCTCGCCCGGCTTCGGGCAAAATCGCATCCGCGCATCCCGTTGCCGCGCGATCTCTACCTGCCGCGGCGCAATTCGCCGGGGCTCGACCTCGCCGACCCGCCGGCGCTCGCGGCGTTGCGCGAGGCGCTCGCCGAGGCCCTCGCCCGGCCCTGGCACGCCGCCCCGATCGTCGGCGGCGTCGAACAGGGAGGAACGGCGGAACCGGTCTTCGACCCGAGCGACCGCCGCCGGCAACTCGGCACCGTCGTCTCGTCGCAGCCGGCCGATCTCGACCGCGTGCTCGACCGCGCCCGGGACGCCGCCCCGGCGTGGGAGCGCACACCCGCCGGGGAACGCGCTGCGCTGCTCGAGCGGGCCGCCGACCTCTACGAGAGCCATCGGGCCGAGTTGCTGGCGCCGATCATCCGCGAGGGCGGGCGAACGATCCCGGCGGCACTCGCCGAGTGGCGTGAGGCGATCGATCATCTGCGCTATTGCGCCGAGCGGCTGCGTGCCGATTTTGCGGCGCCGATCCATCTCCCCGGCCCGACCGGCGAGCGCAACGAACTCTCCTGGCACGGTCGCGGCGTCTTCTCGTGCATCTCGCCGTGGAATTTCCCGCTGGCGATCTTCACCGGCCAGATCGCTGCGGCCCTTGCCGCCGGCAATACGGTTGTCGCCAAGCCCGCCGAGCAGACCCCGCTCGTCGCTGCCGCCGCGCTGCGGCTGTTGCACCGGGCCGGCGTCCCCGGCGATGTTTTGCATCTCTTGCCCGGCACCGGCGAAGCGGTCGGCGCACCCCTCGTCGCCGACCCGCGCATTTCCGGCGTCGCCTTCACCGGCTCGAGCGAGACGGCGCGGCAAATCAACTTGGCACTCGCTCAGCGGCCGGGGCCGCTCGCTCCGCTGATCGCCGAGACCGGCGGGCAGAACGCGATGATCGTCGATTCCTCGGCCTTGCCCGAGCAGGTCGTCGCCGATGTGCTGGTTTCCGCCTTCGAGAGCGCGGGGCAGCGCTGCTCGTCGTTGCGGGTCCTTTACGCGCAGGCCGACATCGCCGACCGGCTCTTCGCCATGTTGGCGGGGGCGATGGCCGAGCTGGCGATCGGCGACCCGGCGCTGCTGGCAACCGATATCGGCCCGATCATCGACATCCCCGCCCGCGCCGCGCTCGAGCGACACGCCGCCCGGATGGCGAACGAGGGCCGGCTCGTCTATCAATGCGCGCTGCCGCCCGGAACCGAACACGGCATCTTCTTTGCGCCGCGCGTCTTCGAGATCGACGGCGCCCGGCGGCTCGACCGCGAGGTGTTCGGCCCGATCCTGCATGTCGTGCGCTGGTCGGCCGACCGGCTCGACCAGGTATTGCAGGAGATCGATGCGACCGGTTATGGCCTGACATCGGCGATCCACAGCCGGATCGAGGCGAACGTCCGTTACATCCTCGAGCGGTTGCGGATCGGCAACATCTACGTCAACCGCAACATGATCGGCGCCGTCGTCGGGGTGCAGCCGTTCGGCGGCGAGCGGCTGTCCGGCACCGGGCCCAAGATCGGCGGGCCGCATTACCTCCATCGCTTTGCCATGGAACGCACGGTGTCGACCGACACCACCGCCGCCGGCGGCAACGCCACCCTCTTGTCGTTGCAGGACGAAGGCTGACCGCCCGGTTTTTGCCGGGTTTCTTTCGGTGATCGGCGGCATCGCGACGGAGACGAGAGCCAGGATGACACCCGTCGATGGCGCCGAGGGGCGGGCTCGCAGCACCGCTATGTCCGCCATCGGCGCCGAGCTGCACGCGACCTTGGCGCTGGCTGCGCCGCTCGCCGCGGCCAATCTCGCCCAGATCGCGATGGGCGTCACCGATTTCGGTGATGGTGGGGTGGCTCGGCACCCTTCCGCTCGCCGCCGCCGGTCTCGGCGGGATGCTCTATTTCAGCGGCGGCGTCATGCTGCAGGGCATCCTCACCGCCGTGGCGCCGCTCGCCGCGCAGGCGCTCGGCGCCGGCGATCGCGCCGCGGCCGGCCGGATCGCCGGCGCCGGGCTGGCCCTCGCTGGGCTGTTGGCGCTGCCCTTCGCTGGCGCGCTGACCGGTGTCCACCCGATGCTGCGCGCCTTTGGCTACGATCCGGAGCTCGCCGGCGCGATCGGCCGCTTCCTGCGGGCGATCGCCTGGGGGGCGCCGGCCTTTCTCGGCTTTGCCGTGCTGCGCAGCGTTCTCGCCGCGCTGTCGCGTCCGCGTTCGATCATGGCGGTGCTGCTCGTCTGCGTCGCCGGAAATGCGGCGCTCAACTGGGTACTGATCTGGGGCCATCTCGGGGCGCCAGCCCTCGGCGTAGCCGGCTCCGGCTATGCGAGCGCCATCAATCAATGGCTGATCGCGGTGGGCCTGGTGCTGTGCATTCGCCGCTTGCCCGGCGTCGAATTGCTGAGCAACGTCTTTGCCGCGCGACGAGTTGAGCTGGCAAAAATTCTGCGCCTCGGCCTACCGATCGGCGGGATCATGGGGATCGAGCTCGGTCTCTTCCTGGCTGCCGGCATCATGATCGGCCGATTGGGGGCAGCCGCGCTCGGGGCGCACCAGCTCGTGCTCAGCTGTGCGAGCATCACCTTCATGGTGCCGCTTGGTCTCGGCCAAGCCGCCACGGTCCGCGTCGCCTACGAGCGCGGCGCCGGTAGGGCGGTCGCGGCGCGGCGCGCCGGTTTTGTCGCGATCGCCCTCGGGATCGGCTTCATGAGTGCCGCCGCCGTGGTGCTGTGGACCTTCCCGCTGGCGATCGTCGCGGCCTATGTCGACACCGCCGACCCGGAGAACCGCGCTCTGATCGCGATTGCCCGGCACCTGCTTGCGATCGCCGCGGTCTTTCAGGTCTTCGACGGCATGCAGGCGGTTGCCGCCGGGGCGTTGCGGGGCTATCGGGACACCGTCGTTCCGATGCTGCTCGCGGCGACGGGCTATTGGGGCGCGGGATTTCTCGGCGGCTGGATCTTCGCGTTCCCGCTCGGCCACGGAGCGGTCGGGTTGTGGTGGGGCCTGGCGCTCGGGCTCGGGCTCGTCGCCGCGCTCTTGACCCTGCGGCTCTGCCGGTTGGCATCGCCGCACCGCCGGGTTTTCACCGCGGCCACGGCGCCCTGACCCGGTGTGTCATGACCGGCAGGCTTGCTCGAGCAGCTCCTCGGCGGCGCCGGGATTGGCGCCGTCATGCTCGGTGTTGAGCACGTAATAGACACCGGGCGTCTTGGAACCGATGACGGCGATGCTCTGCTCGGCCATGTCGGCCTTGGCGCCCGACATCGCCGCGGCAAGGTCGAACGGGCTCTCGGCCGTGAGGCTCATCACCTTTATGACCCGGTAGATGTGGTTTTGCGGGCCGAGCGGGATCGCGACCGGTTTCGCCGGATCGCCGCCGATCTCCCGGTCGTCTTCGGCCAAGGCCTGGGCGACGTCGCGGCGCACGCAGGAGATGTGGATGTGCAGCTGGTCCTGGCTCCGTCCATATCCGGAGTTGATCGCCAGACCCGTGTCGGCCGCCGGCTTCTTCAGATAGATTTGCGCCTGCTGCCAGCCATGGGCCCAGAGATCGGCGACCGGCTGGGCAAAAATCTGTCTATCTTCGATGCCGGTCACCCTTGTCGTCGGGATGATCAGATAGGCGTTCGGCTTCGCCCGGCTGTTGTCCCTGAGGACGATGAAACGATCGTTCTTGCTGTAGTAGCGGCAGTACGGGTCGCTCGACAGGTCCCTGGCACAACAGCGGGCGAGCGACCACAGCGAGTTCGGCGGGCCGTCGACGACACAGGCCGCCGCGGGCTGCGATGCGTGCACCTGCCCCGAGACGGCGAGAAGGGACGCATGCAGGCATGCGGCGAGCACCGCCGCGGCGATCAACCGCATCGGCGAAGGCGGCGCAACCGACCCTCCGGGCGTCACGGACTTAGCGTCGCGGCGCAAGCCGGGACCATCGCAGTAACGGATACGCTCATTCGCCGGTATGATGAGGTGGACGGCCCCTGCTCCCCGGCATCGAAGTGCCATAAGGCGGGTCGGTATCAAAACGCCCACCGTCGAGAGCAGCCGAAAAGCGGTTGATTTTCATGGGTATCGAGGACCCGAAATCGATAAACCTCGCCGTTTCCTCGCTGCTTTCGCAAGAACCGGCCGGCGAATTGGCGCCGGCACCGAACTGGGATCCCGAAATCGGCGCCGCGGTCACGGTGCGGATCAGCCCGCGGGCGCGGCGGATCGGTCTGCGCATAAGCGAGGCCGAGCGCGCCGTCCTCTTGGTGCTGCCGCCGGGTGTGCCGCTGCGCCGCGGGTTGCGGTTTCTCGCCGCCCAGCGCGGCTGGATCGCGGCGCGCCTCGCCGAGTTGCCGCCGCGGGTGGTGTTTGTCGAAGGCGCGGTGGTGCCGGTGCTGGGGGTGCCGCACCGCATCCGCCGCGCGCTCGATCCGGCGGCGGGCGCGGTCGCGATCGCCGACGGCGAGATCCGGGTCGGCGGCGACCCAGCCAGCCTGCCGCACCGGGTGCGCGACCATCTGATCGCGGCGGCGCGCGCCGAGCTGACCGGTCGCGCCGGCGACTTCGCCGCCCGCATCGGACATGAGGTGCGGCGGATCGGGGTGCGCGACCCGGCGAGCCGCTGGGGCAGCTGCTCGGCCGCCGGCAGCCTGTCGTTCAGTTGGCGGCTGATCCTGGCGCCAGAGCCCGTGATCGACTATGTCGTGGCGCACGAGGTGGCGCATCTCGCCGAGATGAACCACGGGCGGCGCTTTTGGCAATTGGTCGAACGCCTGGCACCCGGCAGTGCCGCGCCGCGCGCCTGGCTCAGGCGGCACCGGAGCCGGCTGTTGTCCTATGGCTGACGATGATCGGAGGACCCCGATGGCGCAGCGCGGCGGCTATAGCGTCAAGGCGATCGAGCCGGTGATGGTCGGCCGCGACATGCAGGCCCGACTCTTCACCCTGGCGCCCGGCGAGACGATCCCCTGGCATTTCCACAGCGCCGTGACCGACTGGTATTTCGTGCTCGAAGGGACCCTCTCGATCGAGACCCGGGCACCCGCCGACCGGCGGCTGCTGTCGATCGGCGCGAGCCATCGGATCCGGCCGCAGACCGCGCATCTGATCTCCAACCCGTCGGCCGCCGAAACGCGGTTTCTGCTGCTGCAAGGGGTCGGCCCTTACGATTTTCTCAGAGTTGGCGGCGAACCGGCGCCGCCGCCTCGGACCGCATGAGCCAGAGCAGCAACAAGAGAGCCGGCAGGCACAGCGCAGTGCTGAGGACAAAGAACGGGATCCAGCCCAATCGCTGGGCGAGATAGCCGCCCGCGGCGGCGAGCACGTTCAGACCGGCGGTCGCCAAAGACGACAGCAGCGCATATTGGGTCGCGGTAAAGTCGCGGCTGCACAAACGCGACAGGTAGGCGACAAAGGCGGCCGACGCCATGCCGCCGGTCAAATTTTCGGCGGCGATGCTGAGGGTCAAGACCGTGATATCGTGGCCGGCCCAAGCCACGACAGCATACATCAGGTTCGAACCCGCCTGCAGCCCGCCGCAGACGAAGAGCGCGCGGAAGACCCCGAGCCGCGCCACGAAGACGCCGCCGAGCGCGACCCCGAAGAGCGTCGCCGCGACCCCGAACACCTTGGCGATCGTCGCCACCTCGACCTTGCTGAAGCCGAGTGCGACATAGAGCGGATTGGCCATCGAGGCGGCCAGCGCATCGCCGAACTTGTAGAGCACGATGAACAGCGCGATCGCGGTCAGCGGGAGCGCACCGTTGCGCTCGAACAGGTCGCGAAACGGCGCGACGACGGCGCGCGTCAGCCACGCCCGGGCGCGCCGAGCCAAGCCGGCGCCGGGCGGCGGGTCCGGCGGGCGAAGGCCACTAGGCTCGGGCGTCAGCCACACCGTCACCATGCCAACCAGCATCAGCGAAGCCATCAGCCCATAGGCAAAGCCCCAACCGCCAAAACTCGCCGCATAGAGGGCGCCGGCCGAACTCGCCAGCATGCCGAAGCGATAGCCCCATTGCGTCGCGGCGGCGCCGGCACCCTGTTCTTCGGGCCGCAACAGCTCGATCCGGTAAGCGTCGATGACGATGTCCTGGCTCGCCGAGAGGAACGCGACGACCACGGCGGCCAGGGCCGTGGCGGCCGGATCGATGCGCGGATCGGTCCTTCCCAGGACGAAGATCGCGACCGCGAGCGGCAGCTGGATGGCCAGCGCCCAGCTGCGCCGCCGGCCAAGCCGCGAGGTGAGGAACGGGATCGGCAGGCGGTCGATCAGCGGCGACCAGAGAAATTTGAGGCTGTACGAGGTGCGCACCAGCCCGAACAAGCCGATCGCCGTCAGCGTCACGCCGACCTCGGCCAGCCAATAGGATAACGTCGCAAAGGTTAGCGCGAGCGGCAGCCCGCTCGAAAACCCCATCAGCAAGACCGCGATCAGGCGCGGTTCGCGATATACGGCAAGCGAGGCAAGCCAACCGCCTCGCTCGCTTTTCGTCGCTGCGAAGCCGGTACCGGAGACCGGCGCCGCGGGGTCGCGCCGAGCCGCCACCGATGGTGGTTTATTGCTTCGGCGGCGTCTTGTCGGCGTCGGCCGCGACCCGCATCCGGCGGATGCGATCGGGATCGGCGACCGTGCCGTTATCGGCCGGGTCGCCCTTTTTGATCCGGTCGACATAATCCATGCCGGAGACCACCTGGCCCCAGATCGTGTATTTGCCGTCGAGCGAGGGTTCGCGCGCGAACATGATGAAAAACTGGCTGTCGGCGCTGTTCGGGTCCGAGGCGCGGGCCATCGCCACCGTGCCGCGGACAAACGGCGCGTTCGAAAACTCGGCGTCAAGGCTGCGGCCGGAACCGCCGGTACCGTCGCCGCGCGGGTCGCCGGTCTGGGCCATGAAGCCGGCAATCACCCGATGGAAGGTGAGCCCGTCATAAAAACCCTGACGAACCAGCGCCTTGATCCGCGCGCAGGTGGCCGGAGCCAGATCGGGGCGCAAGGCGATGACGACGCGGCCCGCCGGCAGGTCGAGGTAAATCGTATTTTCCGGGTCGGTCGCCATCGCCGTGCCCCCGAAAACGAGTGCGGCCGCCAGCGCCAAAGGCCGAATCAAACCTGCCATGCGCGTCCTTCCCCGATGGGTTGCGAGGTTAGCCGAACCGTCGCTGCCGCGATAGCCGCTCACGCCTGCCGCGAATACCAGCCGCCGCGCCGGAAACGGCCGAGATAAGTCGGCAGCACCGCTTCGACGGCGGTGGGCGCGATGCCGAGGTCGGCGAGGCCGAGGGTGGTCGGGCTGACGATATTGTCGGATCTCAGCAATTCGACCTGGTCGGGGGTCAGCGGCGGGTTCGGCAGCACCGCCATCAGCCGGGCCAGATTGCCTGCCAGCCCGAACGGCAGGTCGATGAACCGCCGCTTGCGGCGGATTTCGCTGAGCAGCAGCTCGATCAGTTCGCGCAAGGCGTAAATTTTGGGACCGCCCAGTTCATAGCTCCGCCCGGCCGTCGCCGGGTCGTCGAGGCAGGCGACCGCGGCATCGGCGACGTCGCCAACATAGACCGGCTGAAATCGGGTGTCGCCGCCACCGATCAGCGGCAACGCCGGCGAGATCATCGCCAACGCCGCGAACCGGTTGAAAAACTGGTCCTCGGGACCGAACACGACCGAAGGGCGCAGGATCGTCGCGGTCGGAAAGGCGTCGCTGACCGCTCGCTCGCCCGCCGCCTTGGTTCGCGCATAGGCGGAGGACGAACGCGAATCGGCGCCAATGGCGGAAATATGGATGAGACGCCCGATCCCTGCCTCGCGAGCCAGGCGGGCGAGGCGGGCCGGGCCGGTATGATGCACGAGTTCGAAGGTTTGACGGCCGTTTTCGCGCAGGATGCCGACGCAGTTGACGAGCACCTCGTTGCCGGCGAGGAACGCGAGCAGCAACTCGGCATCGCCAAGACCGACGTTCACTGTCGCGATCTGCCCGACGCCGCCCATCGGCCGCAGAAACTTGGCGTCCTCGGCACGGCGGCAGCCGACGGCGATCAGCGCGCCGCGCTGGGCGAGCCGGCTGACGATGTAGCGCCCGACAAAGCCGGATCCGCCGAGGACGGCGGCCCGCAAATTGCGCATCATTCCCGCCCCACTGTCGGCCCGAACCCCAAAACTCTATAGCCTGGGCCGGAGATCGCCGGAAGCCGGCGGTTGCGTCCGGGCGCGAATCGACGACGGGAGCGCGTTGCCGGGGGGCGGGCGCCGGCCGCGTTCGCGCATTGACATCGGCGCCGGCGCGGCTTATCTGCCGCTGTCCTGGAGGCCCAGGTGGCGGAATTGGTAGACGCGCTAGATTCAGGTTCTAGTGGGCGAAAGCTCGTGGAAGTTCGAGTCTTCTCCTGGGCACCACGGCGCGCCGCAACCTCGTTCAGCGCCAGAGGATGAGCCATCAGCTGTATCGCGGCGACATGCCAGAGGATCTCGATTTTGGCGCGCTGGTGGCCATCGATACCGAGGCGATGGGGCTCAATCCGCATCGCGATCGTCTGTGCCTGGTGCAGCTCTCGATCGGGGACGGGACGGCGCATCTCGTGCAGTTCGCACCCGGCGATTATGCCGCGCCGCGGCTTCGCCGGCTATTGGCCGACCCCAGCGTGACCAAGTTGTTTCACTTCGCGCGGTATGATCTCGCCATGCTGTATCGCTACCTTGGGGTCATGGCGCAGCCGCTCTACTGCACCAAGATCGCCTCGCGCTTGGCGCGCACCTTCACCGACCGCCACGGTCTGCGCGATCTCTGCAAGGATCTCCTCGGGATCGAGCTGTCGAAGCAGCAGCAGAGTTCGGATTGGGGGGCGGAAGCGCTGTCCGCCGACCAGCTGCGCTATGCCGCCTCGGACGTGCTCCATCTTCATGCGCTGCGCGCCCGGCTCGATACCATTCTCGCCCGCGAAGGGCGCGCGGCCCTGGCCCGCGCCTGCTTCGATTATTTGCCGCATCGCGTCCTGCTTGATCTTGAGGGCTGGGCGGAGCAAGACATCTTCGCGCATTAGTGGCACCGTCCGGGGGAGGCGTGGTCTGTTCCGTGCCGATCATTTCAGCCGGCCCGTCACGCTGGCCGGGATGAGCGAGTTTCCGGCATCGGCCCTGCGGGCGGCTCGCAGCAAGACCGGTAACGACGACTTGGCGGTCGCCCGCGCCGCGATCCGGGCCGAGATCGCCGGGCTCGAAAAGATGGCCGCGGGGCTCGACGACCAATTTTGCGCCGCCGTCGATCGTTGCGCGGCGGTCGGGGGGCGCATCGTCGTCACCGGTCTCGGCAAGAGTGGGCACGTCGCCCGTAAGATCGCCGCCACCCTCGCTTCTACCGGCACGCTGGCGCAGTTCGTCCATCCCGTCGAGGCAAGCCACGGCGATCTCGGCATGATCGGCCTCGACGATGCGGTGCTGGCGCTGTCGAATTCCGGCGAAACTGCCGAACTTGCCGACATTATCGCCTATACCCGCCGGTTCGGCATCCCGCTGATCGCGATCACCGGCGGTGCCCGGTCGGCGCTCGCCGGGGCCGCCGACATCGTGCTCCTGCTTCCGCCTGCCGCCGAAGCCTGTCCGATGGGTCTCGCACCAACGACCTCGACGACGATGATGATGGCGCTCGGCGACGCGCTCGCCATCGCCTTGCTTGGGCGCAGGGGGTTTTCGAGCGCTGACTTTCGCCTGTTTCACCCCGGTGGAAGGCTCGCGCGAAGGCTCCTGAGGGTCGACGAGATCATGCATCGCACGGCGGAAATTCCGCTGGTGGCGCCCGATGCGCGCATGTCCGAGGCGATCCTCGTCATGTCGGCGAAAGGCTTCGGCTGCGTCGGCGTGCAGGACGCCCAGGGTATTCTGACCGGCGTCGTCACCGACGGCGATTTGCGGCGCCATATGGACGATTCGCTGCTCGGCCGCACGGTCGCCGAAATCATGCATCCCGATCCGAAGACGATCGGTGCTGCGGCGCTGGCGGCGGAGGCGCTCGGATTGATGAACCGGACCGCGATCACCGCCCTTTTCGTCGTCGATGGGGATGGACACCCGATTGGCTTTCTACATATGCACGACTGCCTGCGGGCCGGCATTGCCTGACGGAGCGGAAATGGGCCGCGCGGCGATAGCTCGGGGAGGCCAAGGCGTTCGCAGCGCCGCGGTCGCGGCGCCGATGCCCGGCCCTGCCGCCGCCGGCTGGTGGCCGCGCATCGGCAGGGACGCCTACAGCCGGCGCGTGGTGCTGCTCAGGCGGGTGTTGCCGGCGGTCGGCCTCGGCCTGCTGCTGCTCGTCGCCGCCTGGCCGCGATTGAAACCGCTGTTAGAAGACGTCCGGCTCACTCTGCCCAGGATCGATCGTCGCGACGCGTGGGAATTGCGGATGATCAACCCGCGTTATGCCGGGATCGATCGGCTCAATCGACCCTACCTCCTCACCGCCGCGGCCGGCCGTCAAATGCCCGAGCGCAGCGATCTGGCGTCGCTCGACCGCCCGCGCGGTCAACTCGTCGTGCATGCCGGGGCAAAGGTTGTCTTGACCGCGGCAACCGGTGTCTATCAAGCCGAGCCGCGGCTCTTGGATCTGTTTGGCGACGTGACCTTGACCCACGACAATGGGACGCGGTTCGTGACCGAGGCTGCGCATCTCGATCTGGCGAGCGAGACCGGCAGCGGTCAGGACCCGGTCGCCGGACAGGGGCCTTCGGGCGACATTACGGCTCAGGGCTTCCGAATTTTCGACAAGGGTGACACCATCGTCTTTACCGGCCGGTCGCATTTGCTGTTGAAGCAGCTGAGCGCGAAGCGCGCCGCTCCGGCCCCGCCGGCGCTGCCGGCGCCGGTCGAACAGGCGGCCGCACGGATTTCCGCTGCCGTGCCCGGGCCGCAAGCAGCGGCCAACCAACCGCGCGCCACCCCGAAGCAGCGTCCCGCCGCCAAAGACCACCGGCACATGCCCGGCGCGACCAATTCCGGAGCGTGGCGCGATGGCGGATGAAGCTAGCGCCTGCGATCGCGCCGCGGCGACACCCCTGCGCCTGATCGCCGGTTCGCGCCGAGGCCGTGCGCTGATCGGTCTTTTGGCGGCTTTTTTGTTGCCGCTGCGGTGGTTGCCGGTGCACGCGGCAGATACCGGCGCCCCGGCCGATGATCGGCCGATCGCGGTGACCGCCGATACCGGCATCGAATGGCAGAAACAAGCGCAGGTCTACGTCGCTCGCGGCAATGCCGTGGCGACGCGCGGGGCAACCCAGGTCCGGGCCGACACGCTGACCGCGCATTATCGCCCGGCAAAGGGAGCTCAGGCCGCGAACGATGTGGGCGGAAACGAGGTCTATCGCGTCGACGCTGACGGTCATGTCGTCATCAGCAACGGCGCCAATAGCGTGATCGGCGATCAGGCCGTCTATGACGTCGCGCAAGAGATCGCCGTTGTTATCGGCAAGAACCTGCGTATGACGACCGCGACCGACGTGGTGACGGCGCGCGACAGGTTCGAATGGTATGACCAGCAGCAGGTCGCCGTTGCCCGCGGCGATGCCATCGCGGTCAGGGGCGACCGGCGGATCCGCGCGGACGTGCTGACCGCCCATATGATCAAAGACAAGCCGCCCGACGCGGCGAAGCCGGCAGCGGCAAAGCCGGTGGCGGGCGCAGCGGGCACGCGATCGGCCGCGCCGGCGACCAAGCCGCCCGACGCGGCGAAGCCGGCAGCGGCAAAGCCGGTGGCGGGCGCAGCGGGCACGCGATCGGCCGCGCCGGCGACCAAGCCGCCGCCGACGGCGGCCGAGGCCGAAAATTCACGGATCAGCCGGATCGATGCGCAGGGCCACGTCGTGGTCTCGACGCCGACCGATATCGGCCGCGGCGACTTCGGCGTTTATGATGCGATCAAGGGGATCGTCACCTTGCTCCGCCATGTTACGATCACTCGCGGCCAAAACGTCATCCGCGGCCAATATGCCGTCGTCGACCTCAACACCAATGTCAGCCGCATGATGACCTTGGCCGCGGCACCCGGTCAGCCGACGCCGCGGGTCGAAGGCATCTTCGTGCGTCAGGACGCGCGCCAATCATCCGGCGCCGGCGTCCCCGGAAAAAACGTCGACCGAAATGTGAAGAGACCGTGACGGCGCGGCTGGCTTCCGATCGTGCCGCGGTCGGCGGCGCCGCGCGGAGCTGGCCCCGGCTCGTCGCCGACAACGCCCCCCGGCCCGGCCGCGGCCTGCCGGGGCGCGGGCTCCGGGGCCAGGGATTGGGAAAGAGCTTCAAGCGGCGCCCCGTGCTGCGCGGCGTCGACGTCTCGGTAGAACGCGGCGAGGTGGTCGGATTGCTCGGGCCCAACGGGGCGGGCAAGACCACCTGCTTTTACATCATCACTGGCCTGATCGCCGCCGATACCGGCGTCGTCAGCTTGGATGGACGCGATATCACCGATTTGCCGATGTACCGCCGGGCCCGCCTGGGTATCGGCTATCTGCCGCAAGAGGCGTCGATCTTCCGCGGCCTGACGGTCGAACAAAATATCCGTGCGATCCTCGAGATCGCAGAACCGAAGCCCGATTTGCGCGATGCCATGCTCGACGCCCTGCTCGCCGAATTCTCGATCACCCATCTGCGGCGAACGCAGGCGATGGCGCTGTCCGGCGGCGAGCGCCGCCGCTGCGAAATCGCCCGAGCGCTCGCCAACCAGCCGCACTTCATCCTGCTCGATGAACCTTTGGCCGGCATCGATCCGATCGCAGTCGGCGACATCCGCGATCTCGTCGGGCATCTGAAGGACCGGGGCATCGGGGTATTGATCACCGACCACAACGTGCGCGAGACCCTTGAGATCGTCGATCGCGCCTATATCCTGCACGAAGGCCAGGTGCTGATGCAGGGGACGCCAGCCGACATCGTCGCCGATGTCGATGTCAGACGCGTTTTCCTCGGCGACCGCTTTAGCCTATAAGTCGCTCCGGACGGAGCGAGATCGTGAACAGGATCGGTTTTTCACAGCGCCTCGAGCTTCGCCAGTCGCCGACCCTGGTGATGACGCCGCAACTGCAGCAGGCGATCAAGATGTTGCAGCTGTCCAACCTCGAGTTGAGCGATCTTGTCGATTCCGAGGTCCAGCAGAACCCATTGCTTGAACTGCGGGAGCACCGGGTAGGGGAGCCCGCGCTCGATCGCCTGGCGAACGGCGCCGAGCCCTCGGGCGCACCAGCGCCTGAGGACGGGGCCGCCGGTTTGACGCCCGAGTTCGGCGAAAACTGGCGAGCGTTATCGGGCGAGGAGGGCGACGGTTCGGCCGATTTTGGCGGCGAGTCACCGGCTCTGGGCGGACCGCGGCCGGACGGTCGGCGCCGCAAATCGGATCGCGGTCGAGCAAGCCGCTTGGCGGCCGCGCACGCTGCGCGAGCACGTGCTTGAGCAGATCGGCACCGATCTCGCCGATCCGGGAGACCGGGTGATCGCGCAGCATCTGCTCGACCTGCTCGACGAAGCGGGCTATCTGACGGGGAGCGTCGACCCGATCGTCCAAAGCCTCGGTTGCGATCTCGCGCGGATTGAAAAAGTTCTGGCCCAAATCCAACAATTCGATCCAGCCGGCATCTTTGCCCGCGACCTTGCCGAATGTCTGGCCCTGCAGCTGCGCGAGCGCAATCGGCTCGATCCGGCGATGCAAGCGCTGCTGACAAACCTGCCGCTATTGGCGGCTCGCAACATCACCGCGCTGATGCGTCTATGCCGGGTCGACGCCGAGGATATCGCGGACATGATCGCCGAGATCAGATCGCTCGATCCGCGGCCCGGTCTCGTTTTCGATCCGCCGCTCGCGCCTCCGGTAATTCCCGACATCATCATGCGGGCGCTGGCGGAGGGCGGCTGGGCTTTGGAGCTCAACAACGAGACGCTGCCCCGGGTACTCGTCAACAACCGATATCTTGCAACGGTACGCCGGGCGATGCTCAGCAGCGCCGAAAAGGATTATCTGAGCGAGCGTTTGCAGGCCGCGAATTGGCTGGTCAAGTCACTGCACCAGAGGGCCACCACGATCCTGAAGGTCGCCGCCGAGATCGTGCGTCAGCAGGGGGCGTTTTTTCGCCGCGGGGTTCCGGCCTTGCGCCCGCTGGTCTTGCGCGACGTCGCCGACGCCATCGGCATGCATGAAAGCACGGTCAGTCGAGTGACCAGCAATAAATACATGGCGACGCCGCGCGGGCTTTACGCGCTGAAATATTTCTTCACGTCGGCGATCCCGGCATCGTCGGGCGGCGATGCGCACTCGGCAGAGGCGGTACGCGATCGCATCCGTTG
Source organism: uncultured Alphaproteobacteria bacterium (assembly GCA_963772295.1). Classification (GTDB taxonomy): domain Bacteria; phylum Pseudomonadota; class Alphaproteobacteria; order ATCC43930; family CGMCC-115725; genus AP-15. The sequence continues at coordinate 290,432 of CAVYWO010000009.1, read as the reverse complement.
TCTGATCCAGAGCGAGCCGGCCGCCGGCACGCTGTCGGATGAACGGATCGTCGAATTGCTGCGCGGCGAGGGCGTCGACATTGCCCGCCGCACGGTGGCGAAGTACCGCGAGGCGATGCGGATCCCGTCATCGGTCCTGCGGCGGCGGGAGAAGCTGCTCGAACTCTGAGGCGCCGCCTTGATGCGGCAACCCGAGGTCGCCGAGCCTGCGGCGCTTGACCGCTCTTCAACGGGTTCCCAATTGTGGTCGCGCCAGGCTCACTCGCGGCCCGGCCCCAATGGGAGGGGGCTTTATGCAACTTACCATCACGGGCAAGCAGGTCGAACTCGGCGAAGCGTTGCGCAGTCACGTCGATGCCAGTCTTGGCGCGATCCTCGAAAAGTATTTCAAGACGGCCGTTGAAGCTCATGTCGTCGTCACCAAGGAAGCGCACCTGTTTCGGACCGAAATTTCCCTGCGCATCGGGCGCGGAATCATCGTTAATGCCGGCGCGACGGCGCCCGGTAGCGGCGGCGCCTTCGATGCCGCGGCCGAGCGGATCGCAAAGCAGTTGCGGCGCCACAAACGCCGGTTGCGCGCACATCACGCCCGCGCCCGCGACGGAGGCGAGGCGGGTGAATGGGCGCAGCCCGACGCGCTCTCGCCGATCGCCGAGGACACCGAGCCGGAAGCGAGACAAGAGGGCGACGGGCCGGCGGTTGTTGCCGAGATGATCAGCGAGCTGCCCAGCCTGACCGTCAGCGAGGCGGTGAAGCGGATGGATCTCGCCAACGCGCCGGTGCTGCTGTTTCGCAATCGCTGCGGTGAGATCAACGCCGTCTATCGCCGCTCGGACGGCAATATCGGCTGGATCGACCCCGATCTCGATCCGACCCCACGGGCGGCCCCGCACCACGCCTGAGCGCGGCATACCCCCGATGGTGCGACCTTCTGCTCGGCGCGCTCCGCGGGCGCGGACCGCCATGCGGCCAGCCGACGCCTCAACGCAGGCGGGGTGAGCGGTGTCATGGAAATCGCCGATCTCATAACCCCAAAAAGCGTGATCGCGCAGTTGCGCGCCGCCAACAAGAAGCAGGCCTTGCAAGAACTCGCGAAGCGGGCCTCGGCCGTGACCGGGGTGCCCGAGCGGTCGATATACGATGTTCTGATCGAGCGTGAGCGGCTCGGTACGACCGGGATCGGAATGGGGATCGGAATTCCGCACGGCAAGCTCGCCGGCCTCCCGGCACTCTGCGGCATGTTCGCCCGGCTCGAACGGCCAATCCCGTTCGACGCGATCGACGATCAGCCGGTCGACCTGATCTTTTTGCTGTTGGCGCCGGATAATGCCGGGGCCGATCATCTCAAGGCGCTCGCGCTCGTCTCCAGGCTGTTGCGCGATCGAACGATGTGCGAAAAGTTGCGCGGTACCGACACCTCCGATGCGCTCTATGCGCTGCTCACCGACCGCAGCCCCAGGGACGCCGCCTGAGCGGGGGATCTTGGCCCGCCCTCAGTGGACGCTCAGCGGCTCGAGATCATGCTGACGCAACGCGGCGAAGGCGACGCTGCGGTCGGGGAGCACGGCGATCTGGGTCCCATCGGCGGCATGTATCGCATAGGCGACGGTGCCGTTGATCTCGACGCGCTTGACGTAGGCGATGTCTTGGATTCCGAAGAATGCCAATTCCTGCGTCGACATGTGACGAATTCGTCCGATCTCGTGCACTTTGTTACTCCAGTTGGTGCGGTGCCGACGGCTGATTTCGATCCGGCGGCTCGGTCGCACCCCGAACTCGTTGCGTGGCTGGTCCGACAGAGGACCTCCCGCGTTGCTTTAGAAGATCATCGCGAGACCTGGGATGCGCGCCGGGTTGAGGCTACCGCTTCGCCCTCCGGCTCGGCACGGATGGCGCCGCTCGTTCTGATGGCGACGGTGCGCACCCGGGTCTCGACCTCCGGTCGGACCAGGTCGATGTGAAGAAGGCCATTGTCAAGCCAAGCGCCGCGCACGTCGATCCCGTCCGCCAACACAAAGGAGCGCTGAAACTGGCGCGCGGCGATGCCGCGATGCAAGTAGACCCGCTGCGCGTCGTCCGACTGCTTGCCGTGAACCACCAGCTGGTTGTCTTCGACCGTAATGCTCAAATCGCCCGAGTTGAATCCGGCCACCGCCAAGGTGATCCGCAACGCGTCGGCGCCGATCTGTTCGATGTTATAGGGGGGATAACCGTCGCTCGAGACCTTGCTGACCCGGTCGAGCGCCCGCTCGACCTGATCGAAGCCGAGCAAAAGGGGCGAATTGAAAAGCGATAATCGGGACATGCCTCCTTCTCCTCGGCGCCGAGCGAGAGAGACGAGCCGGGCCCATCCGCGGCGCCCGCGCTTTGTGTATCGCCCGCTATTTAGCGAGGATCGCCGCGGAATCAAGCGCGCGCCCGCGGATCGCGCGGCGTTTCGCGTTTTCGCCGCGGTCGACCCTCCCCATATCCAATCGGTCCCGCTTTTCGCGGCAAAGAGAGCGAGCCCGAGCGATGACGATCCGGCGGCCGAATTGGCGCCAATTTCTGGCGGTTTTATGGTGCGTCGGCCTCGTCCTGGCGCCGGCCCTCGCCGAGGCGCGGGCCGGCGCCGCTTACGGCAGCAATCCATCCAGCGTCGGTAGCCGGGGCTTGCGCAGCTACCCTTCGTGGTCGCGGCCCTCCGGCGGCTTTAATGCGAGCGCGCCGGGTCTCGGCAGCTTCTTCCAGCGGCATCCGTTTCTCACCGGGCTCGCCGGCGGGCTCTTCGGTTCCTGGTTGTTCGGGCACGCCGGGTTCGGGATCGGCGGCTTGCTGCGACTTCTGCTGCTCGGTTTGGCGATCTGGCTAATTGTACGGCTGTTGCGCCGCATGTTCTCGCCTGCCGGGCCGCCCGGCGGGACGATGCCGATGCCGCGCTCGGCGGGAGCGGCGACGGTCCCGCTGCCGCGAGACGGGGGCCGCGACATCAATCTGCCGGACGCCGACCTTTACCAATTCCAACAGATCCATGCCCGGGTGCAGGAGGCGTGGAGTGCGGCCGATCTGGGGCGGCTGCGCCCACTCATGACGGCGGAGATGCTGCGCTGGTTTTCCCAAGAGCTCAGCCGCAACGCCAGCCGCGGCCTGCAGAACATCGTTTCCGGCGTCAAGCTTCTCAAAGGGGAGCTGATCGAGAGCTGGGACGAGGGCGACCGGCAATTCGCCACCGCCTTGTTGTGTTGGCGCGCCGTCGATTACGTCGTCGAACTGGGCAGGGCGCCGGATCAAGGCGATTTCGTCGCCGATGGCGATCCGCGCGCACCGGTCGAGGCGGAAGAGATGTGGACCTTCGTCCGTCGCCGCGGCGGAACCTGGCTGCTTTCGGCGATCCAGCAGGTCTGATCCCGGGCTCGCAATGATCCGGGCCGCAAAGCGAGAAGGGCCGCCCCGAGGGACGGCCCTTCCGCCGAACACCGGCGGCCGATCGCGGCCGCGAGCCGTCGCCTCGGATCAGGCGCGGACCTCCACCGAAGCGGGGATCCTGGTCACGGCAGCGGACGACCGCGGTTGATGGCTAGACACAGGATCACCTCCTTTCAGTTGTTGCGCCAAAGGCGTTAAGCTACGGTGGCGGTAGCCCGCCGGCAAGCGGCTTTGTCGCCGCCACGCGGCCGGCGTACGGCAGCGCTCGCGAGAGGCGAGCAAAACTAAGCAATCGATCGATAAGGAGCGACGATGCGCCGCAGCGAAAAGCGGATCCTGACGACCCATACCGGCAGCCTGCCGCGCCCGGCCGAGCTGACCCGGCTCTACCTGCGGCGGGCGTGCGGCGAATTGGTCGATCCGACGGAGCTCGAACGGCTCGGACAGGCGGCGCTGCGCAATATCGTTCGCCGGCAGACGACGTCGGGCGTCGACATCGCCAACAACGGCGAGCAGCAGCGCGAAGGCTTCTTCCTGCACATCCAACATCGGATCAGCGGGTTCGGCGGCTCTTGGCAGCGCCGCATCCGGGCCGATGCCCTGCGCTATCCGGTGTTTCGGCGGATCATGGAAGAACAGCTCGCGATGCGCGAAGCGGTCAGCAACATGGGGCCGCCCAAGGCGGTCGAAGAACTTCGGTACTTGGGCCGTGGCGCGGTCGATGCCGAATGCGCCGATTTCCGCGCCGCCCTCGCTGCCGCCGGCGCCCACTTCGCCGAGACGTTCGTCACCGCCCCCTCGCCGGGCATCATCGCCGCCGCGATGAAGAACGAATATTACGAGACCGAGGAAGCCTACCTCGCCGCGATCGGCGCCGCGCTGCGCGAGGAATACGCGGCGATCGTCGAGGCGGGGTTTCTGTTGCAGCTCGACTGCCCGGATCTGGCGCTCGAACGCCATCTCTCCTACCAGGACCGGCCGCTCGGCGAGTTCCTGGATTTCGTCGGGCGGGTCGTCGCCACGATCAACAAGGCACTCGAAAATATCCCGCCGGACCAGGTACGGCTCCATGTCTGTTGGGGCAACTACGAGGGGCCGCACGATTGCGACGTGCCGTTGGCCGAGATTTTGCCGATCCTGCAGCAAGCCAACGTCGGCGCCTTCTCCCTGCCATTCGCCAACCCGCGGCACGCGCACGAATATCGCGTCTTCGAACAGCATCCGCTCGCCGCCGATCAGATCCTGGTCGCCGGGGTTGTCGACAGCCTGACCAATTTCGTCGAGCACCCGGAAGTCGTCGCCGACCGCATCGAACGGGTGGCGCAGGTCGTCGGCGACCCGCGGCGCGTCATCGCCGGGACCGATTGCGGCTTCGACACTTCGGCCGGGTCGGGGCGGGTCGCCGAGGATGTCGTCTGGGCCAAGCTCGCGGCCCTCGCCGATGGCGCCAAGATCGCCTCGGCGCGGCTCGGGCTGCGGTAGCTTCCTACCCCTGCGAATTTCCTGAGGCGAGGCTTGACCCGGACACCGCCGACGGAACACGTTAACGTCCGGCGGCGCGTCACTTTTCGTTCGAAGTCAAGCGCGTCGCGGGTCGAGCACGCGGCAAGGCGACCGGGGCCGCCCGCGTCCGCCGCGATGAGCGGCAAAACGATCGCCGGGCATGACCGCCGACCGGCTCGACGATGAGGTCCGATCTATGCCGGGAGTACCGACAGCCCGAGCATGCGCGCGCAGGTCGCCATTTTCTCGTCGTAGATCAACAGGTCGGCGCGGACCCGTCGTGCGATCGCGATATTCACCGCGTCGGGCGTCCTCAACCAGAGGTTGAGACGCCGCAGCAGCAGACGCAAATTCGGCGGCGTCGAAATCACTGACAATAATCAGTACGGGCAGCCTCGTCCGGAGAAATTCGTCGGTCCGGGCAGTAAAGAGATCTGCGGTGAAGAGTGGGACAAGAGCGCTTGCGTCCAAGTAGACGGTCACCGCTCATCCTCGTCCCTCATATTGCTCACGAATGTCCCTGCATTCTCTGGCATCGGCTTCTTTCCCGCCCGGCGCCCGGCAAGCCAATCCAAGTCGGCTGGGGTGATCGCGCCGGCTTCCGCTGGGATCGCCCTGATCTCGGCCACCGGACGCCCATCCCGGGCGACGACCACTGTTTCACCCTGCACGGCCCGATCGATCAGCTCGGAAAGCCGTTTCTGCGCCTCGACCTCACTGTAGCTGTCCATCCGTAAGCCTAGCCGCCGACGCTGGGTTGCCCTGGATAGGTGTACCAGACGCGGTCTTCGAGCGGCTCGGCGACGCTTTCGATCGTCGACCAGCGCCAGCGCCGCCATCTTGAACAGGCGATCGGCGTCGTGCGTCTGCAGATCGGGCAGACCCAGACCATCGCTCTTGCAAGCGCGAAGGGTCTGCTCGATCCGCCAGCGCAGCCGATAAAACTGCGCGATCTCTCGCGCGGCTGTCAGATCGGGCGCCGGCAAGGTGGTGAGCAACCGGCAGAAATCCTCGCCGCCGTGGATGCGGCGCAGGCTTCGATTGATCGCGGCGAAGGCATCCCGATCACGCGCCAATCCATGCGCGCACTGGCCGAAGACGTAAAGCGCCGGGGCCGGGCCCGCCTCGCGGCCGAGCGCGAAACCACGACGAGGTAATGGCGCATCGGATCGCACCGCAGGTCCGCCTTATCGGTCGGTATCCGCCCTCGGGCCGCGCCCGGGATGACCTGCGGCCCGGTTTGCGGAGCCATCCCGCCGGTGAGTACGTGATCCTCTACACCATCGATGGTGCGGACGCCGTCATTCTCCACGCGTTGCACGGGCCGCCGCGACATCGAAGGACTGATCGGCCGTCCGTAGCCGCCTCGGTGCCGAACACGCTGTCGCGCGGTCGCTGGACCGGCCATCCGTCCGATCCGCAGTCCTGGCGATCGTGAGAAATCAGAGGGCAGCCCACGGCTCGCGGAATTCCGAGATTTGGAATGAGACGAGTTCCGTTGTTCCATTGAGGTACGATTTAATTCAATGAGCTGTCGCCTCAATGAGCTGTCGCCGTAATCCACCGTGATCCGACCGCCTATCGAGTAAAATGTCGCCGTAATCCCGAAGGGACCTAGCTAGTAAAGTGTCCCCGTATTTCCCGCCCGCTGAGCGGATTACTGGCGAGGCGGGCATAGCGGGCCGTGAAAATCGTCTGCATGATCCAGTAAACTGTCACCGTAACCCGGGTCACCGTAACCCGGGGGTGCGGTCCGGTACCTGCAACTGTTAATCCATTAGATTGTTTCTGGACTACTAAAGCCCGCGGTCGGGCAGGCAGATCGAATTTTCTGCGCTGCGCCGTCCGACGGCGCGCCCGCCAGCAGGCGCGGTTTAAGACCGAATTGCAGGGCTCGACGCGGGGCCGGCGAGGTACTTCGCCCAGTTCGACTGCCCGAACCTTGTTGCCGAGGCGAGGCCCGGCTGGCCGCAGAGCGACGCTGGTGCGCGGGCCATGCCGCCCGCGAGTGCTGACGATCATCAACTGGAACTCGCCCATGGATTGGGGAAAATCGACCCTCCGAACGGATTGGGAAAGGGGTTCTTGACCAGAAGCTTTCCGAACGGGTTGGGCAATGCCCAGATCGGTATGGGGCTCGGCGGGTCGTCCGGCGTTGGTGGGGCAGGCGGTGGCGGCGGCAGTGGCGGTCCGTTGCCCCAGCCCGGCCCCGTGCCCCAAAGCGGCGGGGGCTGCGGCGGCGGTTGCGGGCCATTGCCCCAAAGCGCCGGAGGGGGCGGCGGCGGCTCCGGCCCATTGCCCCAGCCCGGGCCATCGCCCCAACCCGGCGCATTGCCCCAACCGGGCCCATTGCCCCAACCAGGCCCGGTGCCCCAAGGCGGCCCAGGCGCCGCCGCCGGCGTCGGCTGCTGCGACGGAGACGTCCACGGCACATCGCCGGGGAATGTCGGCCTGTCGCCGAGCCAGACGACCGGAGGCGGGAAATTGGGTACCAGATGTGGCCGGGCGCCGTTATACGAAATGCATTGCCACAGCCCGAGGGGATCGCGAGAGCTGATCGGATTGGTGCCGACATAAGAATAAAGATTGGCCGAAGCCCCTTCCCCGATTGGGTCGCGCGACAGCCAGCGAGCGATCCGCGGGTCGTAAGCGCGATATTCGGTTAGATAGAGGCCACCGTCGGCGTTTCCGTTCTCGGGGTAGAACATGTCGGAATAGCGGAAATCCGCCAGTGCCCCGGCCGCAGGTGTCTTCGTCGGGTTGCCGTAGGGATCGTAGTCGTAGGCCTGGACCATCGAAAAGACCGGGCTCTTGGCGTAGACGTCGCGCACCGAGCCGAGTTGGTCCGGACCGTAGTATAAGAACGCCTTCAATGCCGGGATCGCCTCGCCCTCGGGGTAGTAGAGGCGCTCGACCGCCGCAGGACCGTTGCGCGACTGGCAAATTCGCGTGCCGCACCAGATGTAGAGCGTCGTGGTCGTCTTGCCGGACGTTGTTGTCGTGATGGCGACGCGCCGGTCGAGACCGTCATAGGCAAAGCTCGTTCGCGTACCGGCCTGCGATACGCCGATCAGCCGGTTCTCGGCGTCCCAGGCATAGCTGCGCACCCCGTCGGAAACGAGGTCGCCGTCGGCGTCGTAGAGGAACGGTTTGCCGGCGAGTTCGGTCAATTCGTTGACCTTGTTGTAGGCGACAGCGCTTGTGCCGGAGGGCGCTTGGAATGAGGTAATGTTGCCAGCCGGGTCGAGCGTGTAGCCGTATTTGCCGGCGACCGTCGCATCGGCGCTCGTCAGCCGGTTGTCCTTGTCATAGCCGAGGCTCCAGCTCTGCAGCAGGCTCGCCGATTTATCCTCTGTGATCTTGGTGATCAGGTCGTCGGGGGTCGTTGTGAAGTGGAATTGCCGCTCGTTGGGGAACTCGTTGTCGATCTCGGCGAGCCGCCGGTCGCCGGTGTTGCTGAGATACGACCAAACGGTTGCGACATTGCTGCCGAGCAAGCGCCGCTCCGTCGGCTGCGCGGTTTCGCCAAGATAGGAGAGCGCAAATTGCCGAGCGGGTCGGTGTGATCGACGAGCCGATCGATCTTATCGTATTGGAAAGTCTCCGGGCTGGCGCCGCCGACGGTGCGGGTCGAGACCCGTCCGAGAGGGTCATAGGCATAGGCGATCGTACCATTCGGCAGGGGCACGCTCTCCTGCGCCAAATGCAGAGCGCCCAATTTGCCGACCCGCACATAGCTGTATGTCGTCGTGCCGCTGCCGTCGGTCATCGACGTGAGGCGCGGGAAATACGGATCGTAAGCGAAGCTGACGTTGGGAGTAGGGTTCAGCGCATTCCGGTAGCCGATGCCGGCGAGCCGGTCGTCGAGCGCATAGGTGTAGTTTTTGCTCTGGCCGAGCGCATCGGTTGCCGACGCGAGCCGACTTGTCCGCAGTTCGTAGCCGTAGGTCGTTTCGCTGCCGTCGGCATAAATCTTGGCGGTCGGCCGGCTTTCGACATCGACATCCCAGCTGGTCGTGTGGCCGTTCGGGTCGGTGGGGCTTTTTAGCGTGCCGTCCTCGAAATAGCCGTATCGCGTCACATGCCCGAGCGGATCGGTGACCGAAACCAAGCGTCGGTCGGCATCATAGGCATACGTCATAAGGTAGCCTTGGCGGTCCTTTTCGGAGACCAGATCGAGCCTTTCATAGGTGTATTGGTCAGTCGTGCCGTCGAGGTAGGTCGCCCTGGTCAGCCGGTCGGCGTCGTCGTAGGCGAAATCGACCTTCCAGCCCTGCGAATCCGTATAGCTCGCGACTCGATCGAACGCATCGTAGGTGAAGCTGGCCGCCACCTTGCCGTCGGCGTTGACGATCGTCGTAAGATCGCCGGTCGCATTGTAAACGTAACTTGTCTTCTGGCCGAGCGCGTTGGTCAGCGACGTCAATTGCCCGGCCGAGTTGTAGGCGTAGTGCGTCGTCCGGCCGGCTGCATCGGTGTAGGTCAATGGCCGGTGCTGATTGTTGTAGGTAAAGGCGGCGATCGTCTCCTGGCCGCTGCCGGTCGTCTGCGTAATCGTCTCGACGTCGATCTCGTTGGCAGCGTAGCTCAGCATCGTCGTCCGATCGACCGGGTCGATGAGCTGGGTCGGGTTGCCGGCGGCGTTGTAGGCGAGTTGCGTCAGTTGGGTCTGGCCGTCGTCGAGCACACGCCCGATTGCGTTTGGCCGATCGTAGGTGCCGGAGACGGCGCCGCCGAACGGGTTATTGGGTTGTCCCGGGTAGGTGTACCAGACGCGGTCTTCGAGCGGCTCGGCGACGCTCTCGATCGTCGACCAGCGAAAGGCGATGTCATTGGCGTCGTGGGTGAAATGCGTGACGCGCGCGTCGTGATAGTCGCAACCGCCGTCGACGGTGCAGCCGGCGGCGGCGTATTGATGCTTGTTCCAGTGGAAGCTGTCGCGGTCATTGAGGAAGCCGTTGAAGATATTGGTCATGCCTTGCGGCACGAGATCGGCCGGCTCGGAGGCCGGCACGTCGGTCGCCGGCTCGAAAGTCTCCTCCCGCTCGCCATAGCCGAGCGGATCGACGATGTTCAGAAAGCGCCGGTCGCCGGCACCGATCGCATCGCTGGAAATGCCGTAATTAAATTGGGTGCTGCCATAGGGGGTCGTCAGCTGGTCGATCAGTGACGACCCGTCATAGGTGAATTTGGAGGTCAGGCCGAGCACGTCGGTGATCGAACTGAGCCGGCCGGCGCCGTCGTAGGTCAGCTCGGCGCTGCGCCCGAACGGGTCGGTGATCTTGGTGATCAGCAATGGCGAGACGGCCGAGCCGTAGCTGAAACTCGTCCGGCGTCCGACCGCGTCGGTCAGCGACAACAGCCGCACCTCGCCGCCAATCTTGCCGTAATTGAGGGTCAGGGCATTGCCCTGCGGGTCGGCGACCTCGCTCAGGAAGACGTGGCGCGGCGAGGTCGTGCTGCCGTCCGGCTCGGCGTAGGTCTCAATGGTGCCATCCTGCAGAAACCGTTGGTAGACGACGGGGCTGGTCGACTTCAGCTCCAGCACCGAGGCGTCGTCTTCCTCGGGCGCGAAACGGTGCGTGCCGCTGTCGTAGCCGGTCTGGGAATAAAGGAAGCCGTCGTCGCGGTCATAACGCTGCACACCGGTGCCCGGCGCGCCCGGGTCGTCGACGACGAAGCTCAGCCAGTTGAACGTCCATTTCTGGCTCACGTTGAAAAAATTGAAGAGCGCCGGCTGGCTCACATCGTACATGTCGTAGGCGAGCGACACCGCCGCCGACGGGCCGATCGGCGGCGTATAGCCAACCGGGCTGTCCATCAGGTTGAGGCTCACCGTCTGCTCGTTGATGCCGTAGACGCACAGGCCCTTGCAACCGCAGCCGCCTCCGCAAGGCGGCGGCGCTGCCGGGTCCGGCACGCCCGGGCCGGCGCCCCAGACCTGCCCGGCCTCGTTCGCCGTGACCCGGCGCCAGCCCGCGGCCTGCGCCGCTTTTGCGGGTACCAGGAAGTAACCGCTCGCCTCGGCGTCAAGCGCGGCCCGCGTCACCCAAAGGCTCTGACGCCCGAAGGTCGGGTCGCGGACCTCGTAGGGCCCGTACCGTTCTCCGACGATTGCCGCGAAGTGCCCGACTTTCCAGTGCGCGATCGACGGCACCGGCACCGGCTCGCCCGGTTTGCGAAACATTGGCTCCAGCGGAAAATGCGCCTTCCGCGCCAGCGCCGCGACCTCGGCGAGGCTCGTTCCCTGCGGCCCGTCGGCCCGCACCCAGTTCAGGAAACCGACCCGTGCTTGGCTCGCGTGCTGCGCGAGGAGCAGCATCTTCAGCGCCATCGGCCCACAATTATAGAGATGCTTCGGGTCGGTATTCATCAGCCACAGCATCTCGCGCCCGGCCGCCACCAGTTCGGTGGCGGCGCCGCCGACCGGTCGGGTGCCGATCTCCTTGAGCAGCGCCGCCAGCCGGTCGCGATACCCGAATTCGCCGACCAGCCGCACCAGTTCGCCGAGCGCGCGGTCGGTAATCGCCCGCGCTTGCGGCGCGGTCGCACTCTTGCCGTCATGCCAGGCGGCGTTGAAAGCGTAGAGCGCCTTCGAGAAATAGCCGTAATGCAGATAGTCGATGCCGAGATCGGTAAGCACCACCGCCCGCCAGGCTGAACGCGGATAGGCGGCGAGAAACCCGGTCAATGCAGAGAAATCGTCGGGTTCGGTGCGGTCCTGGTAACGCCTGGCGGCGGCTAGCAGCGCCGCGTCCTCGGCGGCACCCGTCGGCCCGGTCGCGACCAAGGGTTCGGGCAAGTGCAAGGCCGCAAGTCCCGCCGCGAGCTGCGCCGCTGCCGGGTCGGCCTCGGGCATTGCCGCGGCCTGGGCTGCAACCGGTGCCGCCGACACGAGGAATGCTGTCAACCCCAGAGCGCAGGTGAGGAGCGTCGATGCGCGAGAAGTGCGGGTTCCGGAGTTGTAATGAATGCGCATGATGTCCGCCTGAAAGAGGGTCTCGGCGAATGTTCCGCGCCGCCCTCAGCGGGCCGAGGCGAGGAGGGCGTGCGTCGCCGGGTCTGTGATCAGCGTGCCGTTGAAGCCGTCGTTCGATGCGTGGAAATCGGCGAGCTTGTAGTTGCCGAACATCGTCAGCTCGGCCTTGTTGGTGCCGTTGGTGACGGTAAGCACGCCCTCTGTCGCGTTCCCGGAATAACCGAGCCTGACGGTGGCGAAATTGACGTCGCGGAGATCGATTGTGTCGGTTCCGCCGAAACCGTGAATCGCCGCGGCAAATTGCGGGCCGTCCGCGAGCACCAGTTCGCCGCCGCTCGTGCCGGCGAAATCGACGCTCGAACCCTTGGCGACGCTCGCGTCGAACCGCAGCACCGCCGCCGCTGCGATCGCAAAGCTGCCGGCGCCGCCGACGGCCTGCTCGAACTCGATCTCGCCGGTCTCGACCTTGACCGAGCCGTTGTTGGTGAACTCGACGAAGATCTGGCTGTCGTCGGTGCCGGCGGTCTTTTCCAACAGCCCGCCGGCGAGATTGACGAAAGCGGAGGTCGAAACCGCGCCGATGCCGATCCCAAAATCGGTGACGAGATCGAAGATCCCGCCTTTCTCATTGGTGAAGGTGGCGGCATCGAAGCTGGAATTGCCGATTGTCAGCGTCCCGAGTTCGTCGACAGTGCCGGCGTTCTGCCAATCGACTGCGCCGCCGAGGAGGAAACCGTTGACACTGGTGCTGCTGCCGTGCCCGGTGACGAGCGTACCGTAGCCGTCCACCGTCGGCGGACCCAAATCTCCGATCGTTGTAAACGTCTCGGTCCCGGAAAGGGTCAGGACGAACCCGGCGAGATCGACGGTCGAGGCGTCCTCGAGGTTGAAAACCCCAGCGTAATTCAGTTTCTCGCCGAGCGTGACGAGAGTGCCGTTGTCGTAGATGCCGAAGGTCGCTGTCGATATGGTCACACCGGGCGCAACTACATCGTAGCTACCGGCGCCGACCGCGAACTGGCCGATGCCCGAGATCGGCGCGGCGAAGATGTTGACCGGCCCCTCGAATTCAATGGTCCCGGTGGTGTTCACCGCGATCGCGCCGCCGCCGCTGTAATCGACGCCGACGATGCTGTCGCCGGTGCCGCCGGTCTTTTCCAGGATCGCGCCGGCATCGTTGACAAAACTCGAATCGAGCGCGGCGCCGAGCGCGATGCCGCTGTCGGTCGTGAACTGGTAAACCCCTCCCTTCTCGTTGGTGAACGTTGCGGTGTCGAAGGTGCTGTCGCCGATCGTCAGTGTTGTACCGGTCTCGCCGACCGTGCCCGAATTCAGCCAATCTGTCGTGCCGCCAAGAGTGAGGAGATTTACGTCGGTCGTGCTGCCGGGCGCGGTGACGAAGAGGCCGCTGCCGTCGACCACCGGTGCGCCGGACGATCCGAGCTAGCTCAGCGTATTCGTGCCCGACAGGGTCAGGGTGAAGGCGCCGAGGTCGAACGTCGATCCTTCCTCCAGGTTGAATGTGCCGGCGTAGCTCAGGTTCTCGTCGAGCGTCACCAAGGCCGGCAGACCGGTGATCGTGAAGGTAGCCGCGGTGATCCTCGCCCCGTTCGCAATCGTATTGCTGACACTACCGGGGACGCCGCCGAGCTCGAATTGGCCGGCGCCGGAGATTGCGCCGGCAAAGCTGTTCTGTGGACCGCCGAATTCGAGCGTCCCGGCGGTCGCGACGACGATCGCGCCGGTGTCGGTCACGTCGACGCCGATTAGGCTGGTGCCGGTGCCGCCCGTTTTCTCCAGGGTTCCCGCATTGACGAACTGCGCGGTCGCGGGTCCGAGCGTGATCCCGAAATCACCGCCGATGTCGAAACTGCCGCTCTTTTCGTTGTCGATCCTCGCGCCGACGCCGGTATCGTCGCCGAGCGTGATCTGGCCGGTCAGGTTTGTCGTCCCGGCATTGCTCAGGCTTGTCGCGCCGCCGAGCAGGTAGTCGGCGAGCGCGACGGTGCCGTCGAAGACGAAGGCGGTGTTGCCTTCGGCGCTGCCGCCGGTCAGCGTGCCGGTGCCATCGACCGTGACTTGGCCGCCGGTGGTCAAGATGCCGCCCGTCTGCGTGAAGCCGTCGGCAAAGCTGGCCGTTTTTGTGATCGTCAGGCTGCCGCCCGACATGTCGAAAAAGTCCTGGCCGACGGTGAGCGAATTGACGACGAAACTGTCGGGGCCGCTGTAGGAGACGGTCAGCACGGCGGCGGTGCTGATGACGACGTTGTTGTTGCTGTTCGGGAGGCCGGTGCTCCAGTTGGCGCTGCTGGAGCCCCAATCGGCGCCGGAACTGCCGATCCAATCATCCGTCGTCAACGCCATCCGAGCGTCCTTCCGAAGCCGGGGACGGACGTTGCTCGGGCACCCGAACACCGCGTCGTCGCCAGCTGACGCCGACGGGTCGCGATGCCCGGACCTACGCCCGGACCTACGATGGTGGGTCCGCCCCGATTTTTTTTAAATTTTAGCCGTACTTTCGCCGCTTGTAAAGGCGATCACACGCCCGGACGGCCGTCCGGGCGGGCCTTGCAGGGATGCGACCCGGCGCTCGCCGCGCTGGACAGAATTCTTTATTCTCTGATCACTGCAGAACCTGCTACCGGCGACATACGCAAACGCGAAGCTGGCGCTGCGCAACTGCATGCGCGTCGACGAGTGCAAACGACTCAGAGCTTTACAACATGGCGATCCGCATCCGCGGCCGGGCGATCCGGCGCGAAGGCGAGCTGGGGCGAGATGGCGGCGGCGAAGAATCAATACGATGCCGCCAATCGTGCACGGGTGGGCGACCACCCGAGCCTGAGGCGCTACCAGTGGGTCGCGGCCGTTGATTCCAATACGCCCGAAAGCGGGAGATGGGCTGAGCGGGTTCTGAAAATTGCCTTTGCCGTCAGGGCGGGGCGTATTTCCATCGACGATCTTTTCGATCGAGAAGGATCCGATGGTCTCGGCGCGGACCGTCCGCGGCGAGCCTGCAACGCAGGCGGCGGCGATGATCACAAGCGCGGCGAGCGGCCACCACCGGAACGAATATAGCCACGGCCTTCCACCCACGCTGTGCGGAACAAATATCAGCCCCTTTTTAATTTTATTGGTTAATGTGGTCGACTCTGTGCGAATTGCAGCGCAATTTGCAGTTGTTGCCATGATTCCCTCCGGGCAATGCGCTTCGCGTCATTGCAATTCTTAGATTGTTCTAGAATATATGTCAATTTTGAACTCGATGGGTCCGCTGTTAGGATCGCCGGGGTCGTCACCCGGAAGTCGTCGTCGACCGCCTCGAACGGGTGGCGCCGGTGGTCAACGACCCGCAGCACAGGAAACCGATCGCGGCTTCGACACCTCGGCCGGGGTGGGCCGCATCGCCGACGAGGTCGTCTGCGGCCAAGCTCGCCTTGGCGCGGCCGGCGAGGCCGCGACCTGCCGGCGCGACGGCGCTGCAGCGGGGCGACGCCCGGATTGCTTACCGTCCCGCCCCGAACGCCGGCATCACCTCTTCCGCGACCCATTGGAATTGTTCGAGCATGACCGTCTTGGGCGTGCCGATCGGGCTCGACAGGCTGAGGTGCTGCATGCCCGGATATTTTTCTTCGAAGCCCTTCAGCAATTCGACGAGCTCGGCCGGCGTGCCGGCGAACCACGAACCGAGCTTCATGTAATGCTCGACGGTCGGCACTCCGGCCGCATCCCAGCCGCCGCGCCGCGCCACCGCCGCAATCTGCGCCGCCGTCAGCCCGGGCACAAAGCCCAGCGGCGCGAACATTTTGACATGCTCTTCGTAGATCGGCTTGATCTCGCGGATCGCCCGCTCGCGCGAGCGGGCGAGATAGAAGGCGACGCCGATCTGCAAATCCTCGCCGAGCGCCAATTCCCTGCCGGCGCGCGCGGCGGCGGCCTGATAGGCAATGATCGGTCCGCCCTCCGTCGTCGCCGCGCCGCCGCCGACCGCCCCTTTGATGCCGTGCTTGACCATGAAGTCGAGGCCGCGCGGGCTGGCGCTGACGATCGGCTGCCAGCACTCGACCGGCCGATGGATCGGCCGCGGCACCAGGGTCAGCTCGCGCAGTTCATAACCGCGGTAGGGGACGCGCGGCGGCAACCTATAGTATTTGCCCTGATGCGAGAATGACTCGTCGTTGAACGCCTTGAAGATGATCTCGACGCCTTCCTCGAACACCTCGCGGTTGGCTTCCTGGTCGAGCATCGGTCCGCCGAGGCTCTCGACCTCGCGGGTGTGATAGCCGCGCCCGACCCCGAACACGGTGCGGCCGCCGGTCAGGATGTCGGCGGTGGCAAAATCTTCGGCCAGCCGCAGCGGATGCCACACCGGCACGATGTTGAAGCCGCAGCCGATCTTCAGCCGTTTCGTGACCCGCGCGAGGTGCACGGCCACCATCAGGAGGTTCGGGACGCATTCGTAGCCTTCGTGCTGGAAATGATGCTCGGCGAGCCACAGCGTCTCGTAGCCGAGCGCGTCCATCTTCTTGGCGATCGCCTCGGTCTTTTCGAAAACGCTCGCCAAGTGCTCGTTCGAGTAGCGCCGGTCGTTGGCCGGAGTGCAATCTTGGCCGCGATCCGGCAGATCGACATGGCCGGCATAGACGGTGGTGAATTTGGTGATCATGGAAGCCCTCCGGCACGCTGGCGCGAGCCGGCAGTCTGGCGCAATCTCGTCGGCTTTGCCACCCCGCGCGGCGCCGCTGCTGGGCCGACACGTTTTTGCCGTGGCGATTCCTTGACGCGGGCGCGCCAGGATCTACGCTCATCCCGCACCGGCGCACGACCCGCGGCGGTGGATCCGGCGCTTCGGCCGGCACCGGAACAAGGGTCAGTCAGGGTCGCGCGGTCGAGGATATCGCCGAATGGAATATACGACGCTCGGCCGCACCGGGC
Organism: uncultured Alphaproteobacteria bacterium; assembly: GCA_963772295.1. Classification (GTDB taxonomy): domain Bacteria; phylum Pseudomonadota; class Alphaproteobacteria; order ATCC43930; family CGMCC-115725; genus AP-15. Next base: position 273,610 of record CAVYWO010000009.1, on the reverse strand, counting down.
TCAAGGTCAGCGTCGCCGGTCTTGGCTGCGGCGGGTTCAGCCGGCTCGGGCTCGGCACCGGCCGGAGCGAGGCGGACGCGATCGCGCTGGTGCACGAGGCGCTCGATCTCGGCGTCAACCTGTTCGACACGGCCGCCGTCTACGGCACCGAGGCGGTGCTGGGCCGGGCCCTCAAGAAGGTCCCGCGCGACCGGATCGTGATCGCGACCAAGGCCTGGGTCCCGCGCGGCGCCGGCGCTGCCGCGGCCGCGCGGGCGGTCGCCAGCCTCGACCGCTCGCTCGGCGAGCTCGGCACCGACCACATCGACATCTTTCAGCTGCATGGCGTGTCGCCGCGCGCCTACGAAGAGGCCTGCGCGGTGGTCGCACCGGCCCTCGCCCGGGAACGGGAGAAGGGCAAGCTGCGTCACCTCGGCGTCACCGAAACCGGCGCCGGCGACCCGGAGCACGAGATGCTGGCTCGCGCCGTCGAGGCGGGCGTGTGGGACACCATCATGGTCGCCTTCCACATGATGCACCAAAACGCGCGCGAGCGGGTCCTCCCGCGCGCCGGCGCCAACCGGGTCGGCACCCTCGCGATGTTCGCGGTGCGCAACATATTCTCGCAGGCCCAACGCCTGCGGGCCGAATTGCAGCGGCTGGCGGCGCAAGGGGAGGTAGCGCGCTGGCTCGGCCAGGCGCCGAACCCGCTCGGCTTCCTGATCCACGAGGCGGATGGCGGTGCGGCCAGCATCGTCGAGGCCGCCTATCGCTTCGTGCGGCACGAGCCGGGGGTCGATGTCGTCCTGTTCGGCACCGGCGACCCGGCCCACCTGCGCGCCGATATCGCTTCGATCCTGAAGCCGCCCGTGCCGGCGACAGACCGGCGGATCCTCAAGAAGCATTTCGGCCATCTCGTCGGCATCGGCCTCGATCCGCCGACCGAGATGCCCGGGTTCGCGCGGCCCTGACCGTCCGACGGCGCCGGCGGGAGTGGAAAATGGCGCCCGTGGCACACTACCGGGTCGTCGCGGCGGCGGCCCTCCTCGCCGCTTTGTTCCCCGATTTGGCACCCGCGGCGCCGCCATCGGCCGCGTCGAGCGCGGCCTACGGCATCTATGCCCAGTTCACCCAGGACGGCGTACGGGTCACGTTCGGGCCGCTCGCCGAGATCGAAGGGCGCGCGCCGCCGGCCTATGACGAGAGGCTGCCGGCTGCGCAGGTGGACCAGATCGTGCCGATCGGTGCCGGCGGCGTCCCGACGCCGAGCCTGTTCGTCGATGCGGCCGATTTCACGTCTCATGTCGCGTCGAAAGGGCACCGCATCGGGTCGATATCGGCCGAAGCGGATGCGGCAATCAAGGGCATCGACCTCGGGCTGATGCTGAACCCGCCGCCGCCCTCGGCGGCGGCTCGGCCGCAGGAGCCGCAGCCGTTTCTGGCTCTGTCGGCGCGGCATATCGGCGCGACAGCGGATTTCAGCCCGGTCTTTGCCGGCCACGGCAGCGCCGCCTTCGACCATCTCGTCGTCAGCGGCAGCCTCGTCGGCAACCAGAAGCTCGAATTCTCTCGGGCGAGGCCGGCAAAAACACGATCCTCTATCAGAGCCCGAGTGTGACGATGACGTTGAACGAACAAGTCCTCGTCGGGCTGATCTCGTGCGGCCAGTATTGCGTGTTCACGCCGAACCGGATCACGACCGATGCCGTAGACATCGCGTTGAACCATGCCGATCTCGACGGCAGGATCATCTCCGGCGAGATCCTCCTGGGGTTGGCCGACGCCCGATAGCGCATTGCGCTGTCGAAGGGAACCGCGCATGTTGCCGGTTCGCTCGATCGGGCATGGCTGGAGGGGGAGGAGACGAACATGCGAAGACACCTCGAGACGATCTTGGGGGGCCTGTTTGCCGGGCTCGTGATCTCGGCGCTCGCGGTGCCGGCCTCGGCGGCGGAGCCGATCAGGATCGGGTTCGGCATGGGGCTGACCGGCGGTCTCGCCGCCAGCGGCAAGGCGGCGCTGCTGGCGATGAAGATCTGGGAAGACGAGACCAACGCCGAGGGCGGGCTGCTGGGTCGCCCGGTCAAGTTGATTTACTACGACGACCAGAGCAACCCGGCGACGGTGCCGGGGATCTTCACCAAGCTCCTCGACGTCGACAAGGTCGATCTCGTCGTCGGCGACTACGGCACCAACCTGACCGCGCCGGCGATGCCGGTTGTCATCGCCCACAACATGACGTTCCTCGGGCTGTTCGGGCTGGACGTCAATCGCGAGTTCCATTACCCAAGGTTCTTCATGATGGTGCCGACCGGCGGGCCGTCGCCGTCGCGGAGCTTCTCGGAACCGTTCTTCAAGCTGGCGGCGGCGCAGAAGCCGAAGCCCAAGACCTTGGCGATCATCGCCGCCGATGCCGAGTTTGCGCACGCCGCCGCCGACGGCGCGCGGGAGGTTGCCAAGGCGGAAGGGTTCACGATCGTCTACGACAAGACCTATCCGCCGACCACGACCGATTACACCCCGATCGTCCAGGCGATCCAGGCGACCAACCCCGACATCGTGTTCAGCGCCTCCTATCCGCCCGACGCGGTCGGCATGGTCCGCGCCGCCAACGAGGTCGGCCTCAAGACCAAATTGTTCGGCGGCGGCCTCGTCGGGCTGCAATACCCGTCGATCAAGACTCAGCTCGGGCCGCTCCTGAACGGCATCGTCGACTACGATTTCTGGGAGCCGGCGAAGACCCTGGTGTTTCCGGGCATCGACGACTTTCTGAAGAAATATCAGGCAAAGGCCAGGGGCGCCGGGGTCGACCCGCTCGGCTATTACCTGCCGCCCTTCGCCTATGCCAATCTGCAGGTGCTCGCCGCCGCGGTCGAAGGGACGAAGAGCCTCGACCAGGACAAGCTCGCCCAATACCTGCACAGCCATACGATCAAGACAATCGTCGGCGACATCAAATACGGGCCGAACGGCGAATGGGCCGAGCCGCGGGTCTTGGAGATCCAGTTCCACGGCGTCGCGGGCAACGGCCTCGACCAGTGGCGGAACGACAGTCGCGTGACGATCCTGTGGCCGCCGAAAGTCGCGACCGGCGAGATGGTCTATCCCTATACGACAGCCAGGAAGTAGCCGCCAGCGCACCTTCGAGGGAACGAGGCATGCAGGCCGATTACGTGATCGTCGGTGCCGGTTCGGCCGGCTGCGTGCTGGCCAATCGGCTGAGCGCGGACCCGAACACGTCGGTAGTGTTGATCGAAGCCGGCGGACGCGATTGGAACCCCTATATCCACGTTCCGGCCGGCTTCATGCGGCTGTTGAGCCACCCGACCCTGACCTGGGGCTATCAGGCCGAGCCCGACCCGGGCACCGGCGGGCGGGCGATCCTTTATCCGCGCGGCCGAGTGTTGGGCGGCTCGTCGTCGATCAACGGCCTCATCTATGTCCGCGGCCAGCCCGAGGATTTCGACCACTGGGCGCAGCTCGGCAACCGCGGCTGGTCGTGGGACGACGTGCTGCCCTATTTCAAGAAGGCGGAGAACTGGGAAGGCGACGAAACCGAGGTTCGCGGCAAGGGCGGCCCGCTGTTCACATCGAGGATGGAACGACCGCCGTTGTGCACCGCGGTGATCGAGGCCGGCAAGGAAATCGGGCTCGAGTACCGTGCGGATGTGAACAGCCTGCCGCCCGGCGCCGGCGACGGCATCGGCTGGTGCCAGCAGACCCGCGGCGGCCGCCGCCGCGCCAGCACCGCCCGGACCTATCTGCATCCGGCGATGAAGCGGCGCAATCTCGAACTCGTCGTCAAGGCGTTGGTCCGCCGCATCGTGTTCGACGGCCGCCGTGCCGTCGCGGTCGAGTACGAGCGCGGCGGCACGACCCTGCGCGCCGCGGCGACACGCGAGGTGATCCTCTCGGCCGGCGCCGTCGGCTCGCCGCACATTCTGCAGTTGTCGGGGGTGGGCGCGCCCGACCATCTTTCCCGAATCGGCATCCCGGTGCGGCACGAATTGCCGGGCGTCGGACGGAACCTGCAGGATCATTACGTTGCCCGGATCAGCCATCGGGTCAGCGGCATGGCGACGGTCAACGAGCGCTCGCGCGGCCTGCCGCTCGTCGCCGAGGTCCTGCGCTACCTCGTCTCCGGCAAAGGCATGCTGACCTACAGCGCCTCGTTGGCCGCGGCCTCGGTCAAAGTCTTGCCCGAGTCGGCGACGCCCGATGTGCAGTGCAGCTTTGCCCCGGGCAGCTTCAAGGACGGGATGGTCGGCGAGCTCGACGAATTTCCCGGTCTGACCGGCGGCGTCTGGCAGATGCGACCGCTGTCGCGCGGCTATGTCGAGGCCAAATCCGCTGATCCGCACGAGGCGCCGGCGATCAACCCGCGCTATTTCTCCGAGCCGACCGACCGCCGCGCGATCGTCGCTGGCCTGCGTTTTCTGCGCCGGCTGTTTGCCGCACCGGCGCTCGCCCGCTTTTGCGGTCCCGAGTTCCTGCCCGGTCCGCAGGTCGAAAGCGACGACGAACTCTTGGATTACGCGCGCCGAAAGGGCTCGACCGTCTATCACGCCAGCTGCAGCTGCAAGATGGGCACCGACCCTCTGGCCGTGGTCGACGACCGGCTGCGGGCGCATGGGCTCGACGGCTTGCGCGTCATCGATGCCTCGGTGATGCCGGCGGTGACCTCGACCAACACCAATGCGCCGACGATCATGATCGCCGAACGCGGCGCCGATCTGGTGCGCCGGGCTGCGCGCGACGGATCGGCGGCACTCGGCGCCCGCGCCGCCTAGGCGGACCGGGTACGAGCCCGGATCATCGCGGCGAGCCAGGCGCGAAACCAACTGGTCGGTCTCGGGGCCGTCCTCGAGCCGCTTCACTCGTCGTATGACGAGGATTATTTTCGTCGCGACCACGATAAGCCTCGTCGGTAGAAGCGGGCCCTGCGAGGTTCGCAGCCAGCGGGCGGCTCAGGGTCGGGAAGGCAAGCTCAGATGGTGGATCGGATAACATTCAATCCTGAGCAATGCGGCGGCCGTCCGTGCATCCGCGGCATGCGCATTCGCGTCAAGGATATTTTGGACCTGCTCGCTGCGGGCGTCAGCGAGGCGCAAATCCTCGCCGATTTTCCATATCTCGAGCGGCAAGATATCGCGGCCTGCCTCGCTTTCGCCGCGGAGGAGGCGGATCATCCGATCCTGGTCGCCGCCGCGCGGTGAGAATCCTCGTCGATGCGCAACTGCCGCCGGGGCTCAAGAGCATGCTTTCCGGGGCGGGACACGAAGCCTTGCACGTCATCGATGTCGGATTGCGCGATGCGAGCGATGCGATGATATGGGATCACGCCGTCGCGCAAGGCATGGCGATCTTGACCAAAGACGAGGACTTCGCGTCGCGACGCTTGCGGTCCATGGTCCGACGATCCTTTGGTTGCGCGTCGGCAATTGTTCCCGTGTGGCTCTGGAACATTGGCTAACGCCTCGACTGGCTACGATCGAAGGTTTATCAGCGCCGGAGAGACGGTCATCGAGGTACGCTGAGGCCCAGGACCTGGAAGGGGGAGCGCAACCGTGACCGAAACCCTGCTGCCCACCACCGTCGTCGGCAGCTATCCGCAACCCGATTGGCTGATCGACCGCGAGCGGCTGACGCATTTGCCGCCGGTGCGAATTCGCGCGCGGGAGTTGTGGCGGGTGCCCGAGCCGTGGCTCGAACAGGCGCAGGATGATGCGACCCGGCTCGCGATCCGCGACATGGAGGAGGCCGGGATCGACATCATCACCGATGGCGAAATCCGCCGCGAAAGCTATTCGAACCGCTTTGCGACGGCACTTTCGGGCGTCGATCTCGACCGTCCGGCGGAAGTCCGCGGCCGGTCGAGCGGCAGCGTCGTCGTGGTGCCGCGGATCGTCGGCCCGATCCGTCGCCTTCACCCGGTCGAAGTGCGCGACGTCGAATTCCTGCGCCGCCATACCGGGCGGACGATCAAGATCACGCTGCCCGGCCCGTTTACGATGTCGCGCCAGGCCAAGGACGAATTCTACCATGACGACGAAGCGCTGGTGATGGACTATGCGGCGGCGGTCAACGCCGAGCTGCGCGACCTGAAGGCAGCCGGCGCCGACGTGATCCAGCTCGACGAGCCGTGGCTCGAGGCGCGCGCCGAAGAGGCGCGGCGCCTCGCCTTGCCGGCGATCGACCGGGCCCTGGACGGCATCCCCGGACCGACCGCACTGCATCTCTGCTTCGGCTATGCCTATGTCGCGCGCGACAAGCCGAACCGCTATTCGTTTCTCGACGAGCTGACCGCAACCAGGATCGACCAGATCTCGATCGAGGCGGCGCAGCCCGGGCTCGACCTCGGCGATCTCGACCGGGTCGCCGGCAAGACGGTGATCTTCGGCGTGATCGGCATGGGCGACCCGCGGCCCGAAACACCGGAAATCGTCGCCCGGCGCATCCGTGCGGCACTCGAACGCGTTCCGCCGGAGCGGCTGATCCCAGCCCCCGATTGCGGCATGAAATACATCCCGCGCGACACTGCGTTCGCCAAATTGCAGGCGCTCGCCGCCGGAGCGGCGATCGTGCGCCGCGAACTCGCCGGCGCCTGATGACAACAGCTCTGCAGCAGCTGGGGCTGGCGAGACGAGATCTGGAGAACTGACGGTGGCGGTTGGGTATCTGTATCAATACATCCTGGAGCCGCAGAAAAACGGCTGGTGGCTCGTGCGTTTCCCGGAAATCCCGGAAGCGCTGACCGAAGGCGAAACCGAAGGCGAGGCCCGCGGCAGCGCCGCCGATTGCCTGATTGCCGCACTCGAAGGCTATATGAAAGCGGGCAGACCGGTGCCGAGACCCTCGCCACCCGATCCTACCAGGGACCACGTCGTGCTGCCGCCGCAGGTCACTGCCAAATTGGCGGTTTACGGGACCCTGTAGGCTCGCCACCACCCGGAGACACGGGCGATCACGGATCGCCTGCGGCGATCCGCCCCGTCTTGACCGCGTCCTCGAAAGCCCGAAAGTCGCGCTCGTCCTGGTCGGCATAGGCGGTGGCAAAATCGGCGATTGCCCGGTCGAATTCGTCGTCGTCTCCGAGATAGGCCGAAATCGCGAGCGCATCGCCCGAGCGCGCATGGGCGCGCGCGAGCGTATGCCCGCAGAGCCCGGCGTAGAACGGCAGGGACGCCTCGATCCGGGTGCCGAGATCGGCGAGCCGCGCGTCCTTGAGCCGCCTTACGTAGAAATAGCGGCCGTCGAACGGCGCGTCGGTCCAGCCGAGAAAGACGTCGGAAGCGGCCTGCATCATCCGCTGGCCGACGACGACCCGTTGGCCGTGGTCGGCATAGTCCGAGGTTCCGGCAAACGGCGCCAGCACCGATGCCTGAGCCTCCTTGATCTGCAACAAGAGCGGCGCGCCCGCGTCGGAGGTCAACAGCGCGATCGCGCAGAACGTGCCGACGCTGCCGACCCCGACCACCTTGAAGGCGACATCGTGCAGATGGTAGCGCCGCAACAGGACGCGTCGGTCCTCCTGCAGGCTCGCGGCGTAGGAAGCGAAGACCTTGCGCGCATGCAGTTCGTGTTTGGCGAGATGATGCACGAGCGGCGGCCTGTCTTTGATGCGCGGCGCGCCGGCATGCGCATCGACCAGCCCGAAATGCTCCGCCGCATGATCGAGCAGCGCGGCGCGCCGCCGTTCGAGCCAGCGGCGGAGCTTTCCCGATTCGACGCCGGCGATCGCATCGCCGAGATCGATCCGCGCATTCCAGGCCTCGAGCGGCGCCAGCCGCGACAGATGCGCCAAGTTCTCGCGATAGCTTTTGGCGGCGCCGCGCGCCAGGCGCCGGCAGTCGCGCTGGGCCAGATTGGCGACCCGCCCGGCGAGCACGAGACTTGTCGCCAGACGCTTCACATCCCATTCGAATGGGGCCGGCAGGGTCTCGTCGAAATCGTTGATGTCGAAGACTGGCGTGCCCTCCGGCGTGGCATAGGCGCCGAAATTGGCCAGGTGGCAGTCGCCGCAAGCCTGAGCCCGCAGATCGGTCGCCGGGCGGGCGCCGAGATCGGCGGCCATGACCGCCGCCGCGCCGCGCAGAAAAGCAAACGGGTCGGCTTTCATCCGCGCATAGCGCACCGGCAGCAACTCGGCGACGCGGGTCCTGCCTTGCTCGACAAGGATCTCGACCGGATCGGCCCGCGTTGCCGGCGGCTGCCATTCCGCCAGCGCCGCGAACGGCACCCGGTGCCGCGATTCGACGCCCTGCCGCTGGCGCGCGTCGATCGCCGATGCAGCCTTCATCAGCCGGAAGATAGACTCTTATTCTGGAGGGGTCGAATCAAGACCGACCCCCCTCCCGACTAAAATCCTGGTCCGAGGAGCACGGTTTTTTCAGGCCGAGACGCTTCGCCTCACCGGAGACGTGCTGCTGGCGATCGGCGATGCCGCGGCGGCCGAGGCCAGCTACCAGGAAGCGAGGGCGATTGCGCGACAGCAGAGCGCCAGGCTCTGGGAATTTGTGCTCCGCCGCCAGCCTCGCCCTGCTGTGGCGCAATTAGGGCAAGCGCGCCGCAGCCCGCGATCTGCTTGCCCCGGTCTACGGCTGGGTTACCGAGGGTTTCGGCACCCCGGTTCTGCAAGAGGCGAAGGGGGTGCTCGAGGAGTTGTCTGATGCGACGGCCTTGGCGGCGAGCGAGGGCCTGGCGCCTGCCTGCGCCGCCCCGGCGGACGGATAAATTCGCATCCGTCAAAAGGGGGATCGCCAGCAGGGCGACCGAGCGTCACCACGACGATCGGCAGGGACAGCGCTCGCAAGAGGAGTGGGACAGGCGCTCGGCACATGGCGGCGGGAAATTCGCCGCGACAGAAAATCGACAGCTTGCCAGTAGTGCGGGGTCAGGCCTCGCTCGGATCTGGCGGCCGCCGGGACCTCGGCGAGCGGGCGAACGTGGCAGAGGTGAGCGCTCCCGGCATAGCGTCGGCGACCGCCCGCTGCACCGTCTGCGGCTGGGCGCGTATCGACGGCCACGTATTGGTGGAAAGGACCACTACGGCAATCCTGCGGCGGGTGAGGCTCTGCCGCGTGACGAAGTTCTGGTCACCGGTGACAATCGCCTCGAAACCGGCCTTTTCGGCTTCATCAAGCAATTGCCCATTGGAGAAGGCAGTCCGGCCCATCTCAGGGACCGTGCATACGTCATGGCCCGTGGAATGCGGCGCAGGCCTCCCGGGATGTTCTCGTCGAGCAGAACTCTCATCCGTTCGAGGGCTCGGCGATTTTGGCGAACCTGAGCACGCCCCGAACGCGCTCGATGGGCAACTCGAAGATCTCGGTCGCGATCTCCTCGGCCGAGCATCCGGCCCTCGCGTTATCGAGGACGACCTGAGCGGGAACACGGGTGCCCTTGATCACTCAGGCGCCGGATACCCTGCCCGGCACGCTCTCGACGTCTTCGCATTGTGACCAATCGATCGGTTGGTCCGGCATCCTGTGCGTCCTTTCAAGCTCAGTTGAGGCAGGGTTTGGTGGGGCGCAGCCTTCGTCGATGTCCTGCTGGAAGGAATGTGCCCCTTGGGCGGGCGAAGTCGCGCGGATCAGCCCATGCGGCAGGCCGGCTTCGTAGTTTTTGGCCGAGGTGACCCATAAAAGCGGCCCTCGGTAAAGCCCCTTCGGCCGGGCTGTGGCGCGCGGCATGATTTGCGCTAGGATTAAGAACAAATCAAAGCGAGGGCGAAACGCCGGGGGCTCGCATGGACATTGCGGAGTGGCTTCGAAATCTGGGCCTGGAACGTTACGAGCCGGCATTCCGCGAAAATGAGATCGATGCCGAGGTGCTGCCGGAGCTGACCGAGCCCGATCTGGTAACACTGGGGCTGCCGCTCGGGCCCCGCAAGAAGCTGCTGAAGGCGATCGCCGTGCTGCGCGAAGGCGCCGTGCCGCCGCCGGACGACGAACCGCCTGCTGCAGTGCCGGCGCCGGTCTCGGGGGCCGAGCGGCGGCAGCTGACGGTGCTGCTCTGCGACCTGGTCGGCTCGACGGCGCTGTCGGCGCGGCTCGATCCGGAGGATCTGCGCGCCGTGATCGGCGCCTATCACCGCTGCGTCGCCGCGGTCATCGAGCGCGCCGGCGGGTTTGTCGCCAAATACATGGGCGATGGCGTGCTGGCCTATTTCGGCTATCCACGGGCCGACGAGCACGATGCCGAACGGGCGGTGCGGGCCGGGCTGGCCTTGGTCGAGGCGGTGGCCGCCCTCGACACCGCGGCGGGCGTGCCGTTGTTGGCGCGGGTCGGGATCGCCACGTCTGGTAATTGTCGGCGATCTGCTCGGCCGGGGCGCGGCGCAGGAGCAGACGGTGGTCGGCGAGACGCCGAACCTCGCGGCGCGGCTGCAGGCGCTGGCCGAACCGGGAACGGTGGTGATCGCGCCGAGCACCCGGCGGCAGACCGGCGGGCTGTTCGACTATGCCGATCTCGGGGCGGTTGAGATCAAGGGCTTAGCCGCGCCGGTCCTGGCCGCGCGGGTACTGCGCGTGAGTGCCGCCGAGAGCCGCTTCGAGGCGCTGCGCACGGCTCGCACGCCGCTCGTCGGCCGCGACGAGGAGCTGGCGCTGCTGCACCGGCGCTGGCAGCAGGCCAAATCAGGCGAGGGCGGCGTCGTGCTGATATCCGGCGAGCCCGGGATCGGCAAATCGCGCCTGGCGCAGACCCTGATCGAGCGGCTCGCCGGCGAGCCGCACACGCGGCTGCGGCTGTTCTGCTCGCCACATCACCAGGACCATGCGCTCTACCCGACGATCACCCAGCTCGAACGGGCGGCCGGGTTCCGGCGCGAGGACACCGCCGATCAGCGCCTCGACAAGCTCGAAGCGCTGCTGGCGCAAGCGACCAACGATCCCGGCGAGGCGGCACCGCTGCTCGCGGCGTTGCTTTCGCTGCCGGCCGACGAGCGCTACCGGCCGCTCGACCTCATGCCGCCGAAGCAGAAGGAGAGGACGCTCCAGGCGCTGGTGGCGCAAGCGGCCGGGCTGGCGGCGCGGCAACCGGTGCTGATGTTGTTCGAGGATGCGCAGTGGAGCGACCCGACCTCGCTCGAGCTGTTGGAGCTGATTATCGATCGGGTACCGGCACTGCCGGTGCTGCTGGTCATCACCTACCGCCCGGAGTTCACCGCGTCGTGGATCGGCCGGCCGCACGTCACCGCGCTCACTCTCAACCGCTTGGCGCCGCGGCTGCGGGCCGAGATGATCGTGGGCGTCACCGGCGGCAAGGCCTTGCCTCGCGAGATCGCCGACCAGATCGCCGACCGCACCGACGGGGTGCCGCTCTTTGTTGAGGAATTGACCAAGGCGGTAGTCGAGAGCGGCATGCTGACCGACGCCGGCGACCGCTACACCGCAGTCGGGCCAATACCGGCGTTGGCGATCCCAGCGAGCCTCGAGGCCTCGCTCCTGGCCCGGCTCGACCGCCTGGCTCCGGTGCGCGAGGTGGTGCAGATCGGGGCGGCGCTGGGCCGGCAGTTCCCGCACGAGCTGATCGCCGCGGTGGCGCCCATGCCGCCGCGGCAGCTCGACGACGCCCTGGCGCAGCTGGTCGGCGCCGAGCTGATCTATCGCCGCGGCATCCCGCCCGATGCCGAGTACACTTTCAAGCACGCGCTGGTGCAGGATGCGGCTTACGGTACCCTGCTGCGCAGCCGCCGCCAGCAACTTCACGCCCATATCGCCGCCACCCTCGAAGAAAAGTTCCGGGAGATGGTCGCCGCCCAGCCGGCGCTGCTCGCGCACCATTGCACGGAAGCCGCTCTGACGGAGAAGGCAGTCCAATATTGGCTCGCCGCCGGGCGGCAGGCCTGGGGGCGCTCGGCCGTTGCCGAAGCCGTCTCGGTGATCCGCCGCGGGCTGGCGCTCGTTCCCGCCCTGCCCGACGGCGATCGGCGCCGGGAAGTCGAGTTCGAGATGCTAATTGCCCTTGGCCAAGCGCTCGGCGCACATAAGGGCTGGGGCGTGCCGGAGTTGGGCGAGGCTTATGCCCGCGCGCGTGGGCTCGCAGTCACGCTAAAGCGTCCGCGCGAGCTTCTGTTCCCCCTCAGCGGCCAGTGGGCCTACCATACAATCACAGATCTGAAGCGAGCGCGGCAACTCGCGGCCGAGATCGGACGTCTCGGCGAGGACACTGGCGACATTGCCGCACAACTACTGAGCCGCTGGGCGGATAGCTATACGTGCCTCCACCAAGGAGAGTTTGCCGTTGCACTCGACCAGGCGGAGCAGGGCCTCGCCCTTTTTGATCCAGCAGACCGTCCCTTCTACGCGAAGGTGCACGCGTTCGATGCGGTGGTCTGCCTACTGCTTATTTCAGCGCGGTCCCTTGCCTTTCTCGGGCGTTTCGATCAGGCACTGTCGCGGCAGGATGCGGCGCTGGCGGAGGCGCGCCGGCTATCCCACCCGCATACGCTGGCCTGCGCGCTGCTGTGGGGTTGGGGGGCCGGCTCGGGCGTCGGCTGGACACCCGCATCGTTGTTGCAGTACGCCGATGAGCTTCTGGCGCTGTCGACCGAGCGTGGTTTTGACTTTTATCGAGCCGGGGGCGCTGTGTTGCGCGGCTGGTGCCTGGTGGCATTGGGAAAAGCGGACGAGGGCATTCCGCTCGTCATCACCGGCGTGGCCGACTGGCGCGAGCTTCGGATGATGACCTGGGGGCCAGTGATGCTCACGGTTGCCGCAGACGCCTGCCGCATGGCTGGCGAGTTGCAACCCGCGCTCGGCCATCTCGCCGAGGCGCGGCGCTTCGCGGAGGAAACGGAGGCGCGATGGAATGAAGCCGAGACTCTGCGGGTCTACGGCGAGGTGCTGCTGGCAACGGGCGACGGTACTGGGGCCGAGGCGAGCTATCGCGAGGCGATCGCGCTCGCACAACAGCAGAGCGCCAAGCTCTGGGAATTGCGCGCGGCGATGAGCCTCGCCCGGCTGTGGCGCGACCAGGGCAAGCTGGCCGAAGCCCGCGATCTGCTGGCGCCGGTCTACGGCTGGTTCACCGAGGGCTTCGGCACCCCGGTTCTCAAAGAAGCGAAGACGTTGCTCGCCGACCTTGACTGAGCGCCGCTCGCTTCTCCCGGCCGGCGTCCCGATGCTCCACAGGCGGCCCTCGATAATGAAGAAGGGCGACGCCTTGTGGCCTCGCCAAGTCCGTCGTTTCCGGCTAAGAGGGTGTGCCTCGCAGCCCTTTGGCCCCCATGCCCGAAGATTTCTACCGCATCAAACGCCTTCCGCCCTACGTCTTCGCCGAGGTGAACGCGCTGAAAGCCAAGGCGCGCGCCGGCGGGCGCGACGTCATCGACCTCGGCATGGGTAATCCCGACGGACCGACCCCGCCGCATATCGTCGCCAAGCTGATCGAGTCGGTGCAGAACCCGAAAGCCCACGGCTATTCGGTATCGCGCGGCATCTCCGGGCTGCGCCGCGCCTGTGCCGCCTATTATGCCCGCCGAATTCGGCGTCGATCTCGACCCCGAACGCGAGATCGTGGTCACCCTGGGCTCGAAGGAGGGGCTCGCCAACCTGGCGCAGGCAATTTCTGCGCCTGGGGACATCGTGCTGGTGCCGAACCCGTGCTATCCGATCCACGCCTTCGGCTTCGTCATGGCCGGCGCGGCGGTGCGCCACATCCCGATCGGCCCCGAATTCGACTTTCTCGGCGAGTTGAAAAAAGCGGTGCGGCACAGCATTCCGGCGCCGCTGGCGATCGTCCTCAATTTCCCGGCGAACCCGACCGCGCAGTCGGTCAACCTCGATTTCTATGGCGAGATCATCGCGTTCTGCCGTCGGCACGGCATCATCGTGTTGTCGGACCTGGCTTATGCAGAGATTTACTTCGGCAGCGAGCCGCCGCCGTCGATATTGGAAGTTCCGGGGGCACGGGACATTGCCGTCGAGTTCACGTCGCTGAGCAAGACCTATTCCATGGCCGGATGGCGCATCGGCTTCGCCGCCGGCAGTGCCCGGCTGATCGCCGCCCTGGCGCGGGTGAAATCCTATCTCGATTACGGCGCCTTCACACCGATTCAGGTCGCAGCGACGGCCGCCCTGAACGGCCCGCAAGACTGTATCGACGAGGTTCGCGGGCGCTATCGGGTACGGCGAGACGTGCTGATCGATGGGTTGCACCATGCCGGCTGGGACATACCCGAGCCGCAGGCGACGATGTTTGCCTGGGCGCCGCTCCCGCCGCAATTCCGAGCAATCGGCAGCCTTGCGTTTTCGCTGCTGCTGCTGGAGCGCGCCAATGTCGCCGTCTCGCCGGGTATCGGCTTTGGCGAATATGGCGAAGGCTTCGTTCGGATCGCCCTCGTCGAAAACCGTCAACGACTGCGGCAGGCAGCCCGCAACATCAAAACCTTTCTATCCGGCCGCAACTTTAGGGACGACCTGCGTACCGGCGATCGAGCGTTGACGACGACGCCATCGTAATCCCCCTCTCGATCGTCGAGCGTCGTCGGGTCGGGGGCCACAGCAACGGCATGGTTCGAGTTCTGGCTGCAGCCCGCATCATTGGTGTCCGTTCACCGGTTCTCGGTCGGGGCCGGCGGATCGGCGCGCGTCGTCGCGCCGGCCTCGATCGCCATCGCGAAGCGGGCGGTGATCTGCAGCGGGTTCAGCTGCGCGCCGATCGGCGTGTAGAGATAGGCCGGGACGGCCGCCAGGCTCTGGGCGCCGGCGCCGGTGAGGTTGAAGCTGGGGACCTTGAGCCAGAGGTTGTGGCCGACATATTGCGGCGGCAGGGTCTGCGCATAGTATCGGCCGGAGCCGAGATAGAGGAACTGTGAGCCGGTCGGCTGATCGTAAATCGGCGTGCCGTAGAGCCCGCGATAAAGGCCGGTCAGGGTGTAGACGTTGCCCGAGACGAGGGTCGCGGTCGTGTAGCTCAGGAACTCGAGCTGGCCGCCAGGATAGCGCAGCGCGCAGAGCGAGACGCCGTTCGCGGCCGCAAGCGGCGAGTTGCTGGAGAGCGTGCCGCCCGAGGCCGAGAGATCGACCGTGAGGCTCGTGCCGCTGGCTGGCAGGTCGGCGGTCGAGACCCCCATCGTCGAGCGGCCGATGAAGGTGCCCTGCGCCGCGAAGCTCTCGTTGTCGATCGAGACGTAGACCTGGGCGCCGCCCCAGATCGGTCCCGGCGCCGCCAGCCCGATGATGATCTGCGGCTGGGCGATGCCCTGCGCCTGCAAGAGTTGCGGGGTCGGCTCCAGGATGAAGGGTGTCGCGGCCGCCGGCGCCGGGTTCTGATAATTGGCCGTCGAGGCGGTCGCCGCGAAGCCCTGCTTCGCCGCCATCTGCGGTGCGGTGCCCGGCGCGCCGACCGCACCGAACCAATCCTCGGCGGTGAAGGTAAGGGTGCCCTCCTCGTCCTCGGTGACCGCAGTTATCCGCACGACCTGATTTGCGAGGCCCAGATAACTGTCGCTAATCGCGACCAGGTCCATCGGCTCGAGGAGGCAATAATTCCAGCCGAGCCTGAAGGTGTAGGTATTGCGGTAGGCGAGGTTGCGCTGCAGCACGAGCTGCGCGACGACCTGGCCGCAGAGCGCCGGGTCGCAGATTGCACGCGCCTTGATGCTGGTGTCCTTGCGCACGCCGTAGAGGTCGACCGAGGCCTGGTCGAAGACCTCGACGATTTGCGTGTTGTAGCCGTAGGCGCGATCGAGGCACTCGAGCACCACATAGTTCATCGCGTCCGCCGGGCTCGACCGCGACACCTGGACTGGATCGTCGACGAAGCCGCCGGTGATCGGCCCGGCGCCCTGGCGCAGCGCCGGCGAGCCCGGCGTCACCCCTAAATGCATGCCGGCATAGGACGTCTCGACGATGAAATCGTCATCGTCGAGGCTGTATTGAACGGTCGTGATCGGCGCCCAGCTGCGGGCGAACGGGCCCGAGGTCGTGAAGGTCTCGGCCCCGTCCGAGCCCGGACCGACGACGGCGGAGGGCGTGACCGTGACGCTCTGGTCGGCACCGCCCATGCGGATGACCGTCGCCCCGACGCCGACGCCGGCGGTGATGCCGTATTGGGTCAGCTGCGGCGTGCCGTTCACCTGCTGCGCGAGCTTTCCCATCGGTCCCGATGGGTCGGTGGTGTCGGTGTTGACGTTCGAGGGCTGCAAATTGTAGCTGACCGTAACGGTGCCGAGCCCGGGCGAGGAGAAGGTCAGCGATAGCGTGTCGCCGCCGCCGGCGCTGCCGCCGAGGGCCACGATCCAATAGGTCGCGGAGAGCGGCGCGTCGCCGTAGGGGATGGCCTTGAGGAGGCCGCCGGACCATACGATCGCCGTGTTCGAGAGCTGC
Source organism: uncultured Alphaproteobacteria bacterium (assembly GCA_963772295.1). Taxonomy (GTDB): domain Bacteria; phylum Pseudomonadota; class Alphaproteobacteria; order ATCC43930; family CGMCC-115725; genus AP-15. The sequence goes on along the minus strand of CAVYWO010000009.1, from coordinate 257,297 downwards.
GCCAGGTTCTGCAGCGCCTGTTGCGCCTCGACCTGCTGGTCGAGCTGCGGCGAGAGCCAGATCCCGGCCGCGTCGCAATAGGCGGCCCAATCGGTCCAGGTGCCGGCGAGATCGACATTGGCCGACGGAAAACCGGCGCCGTAGCGGGCGTTCGTCAGGAAGTCGGCGGCGGCGAAGCTCGGGTTCGCGTCGTATGTGTTGACCGAGTTGTTCAGATATTGGCACTCGACCATGAAGGCCGGGTTCGCCGCCGAATAGCCGAGCTGGTAGTTGTCGGCGGTAAAATACCCGGTGCCGGAATAGCCGATCGCGTTTGCCGGGTGGTTTGCCACCCAATAGGGGTCCGGCGCCTCATTGTCTGCGCCGGGGGCGATATACGAAATGCCCGGCAGCGCCCCCAGCGGGTTGAGGTTCTTCTCCCACCAGACCAAGCCGAAGGCCGCCGGCCCCTGGCAGATGCCGACGACCAGCGAGGCGCTATAGGTGTATTGCCCCTGGCCCTTGGCGTCGGCCGAGCCCTTGCCGCCCGATTTGTGGCCCTTGGTGCCGACCGGGGTGGCCGTGAAATCCTGGTAGTCGAGGAGGTTCACCGCGCATCGCGTCGTGCCGTAGACGAGCGGGATGACGCCGCCGACCTGCGACGTCGGCAGCTGCAGCGAGCCCGCCGCCGTCGCCTGCTTCGCGTTCGAGCCGCCGCCGATCGCCGTCATCGGAAGGGGCTGAAAAACCGCCGCGGCCGGCCGCCGAGCAGCGCCTGCGTCGCGTCGGCCGGCAGCACGCCGGCGCCGTTCCAGGCATGCACGATCATCGGCCAGCGGATGACGATGCCGCCATGCGCAAAGCAGCGGCCGAAGCGGAAGAGCGCGATGTCGCCCGGCTCCGGCGGGTCATTGGCGCCATTGGGGATCTCGCGCGCATATTCGAGGACGCCGGCGAGATAGCGCTCGTCGTCGCGATGCAGGTGCCAGTCCTGCGGGTAATAGGGGGTAGCGCGGTAATAGCTCGTGTCGAACCCGCAGCGGCCGAATACCTCGACGACAAAGGTCAGGCAGTCGACGCCGCCGTCGCGGCCCTTGACCCGCTGCGCGGCGCGGTAGGGCGTCCCGATCCAGGAGAGCGCCTCCGCGACCACCGCGACGCGGTCAGATGGCATTCTCGGGCGGTGGTATGTATGGGAACCCGCCGAAGGTCTCGGCGTTCGCCGGGTTGTAGCCGGTCGAGGTGACCCGGCTGTTGCGGTAGACGTTCGCGCACGTCACGAGCGTGCGGTCGCAGCCGGGCAGCGCCTGGAACTCGTCGCCGGGGTTCGGCGTCGAGAGGAAGGCGAGCTTGAGGGAGAGCGTCGTCGCCGAATAGCCCATGATCGTGCTGCCCGGCATTGGCGCCCGTCACCCCGATCAGCGTGCCGAGATAGTAGAGCCCGGACCCGGGCCAGCCCTGGATCACGCTCGAGGTCGAGCCGGCGCCGCAAGCGAAGTTGACGGCGCCGACCCCGGTCGGCGTGCCGTCGGCGTTGAGCCCGAGCACCCGGTTGTAGCCGCACATCGCGTCTCCGAAATTGTGGTTGCACTGCGGCTGCCAGAGCCGGCGCGGCATCTCGATATTGAGGAGCTCGAGGTGCGAGCGCACCTTCAGCTCGATCATCGAACGCGAGACCGAGAGGTCAGAAACCCGGCCGGCGAACAGCACCACGGTCCCAGGCGAGGTGTCGCCCCAGGCCGGCATGAATGCGCGCTCGAGCTGCACCGTGGCACCGTCGAGCTGGCCCTGCCAGCAGGCGGCCTCCCAGCTCGTGCCGCCGAGCAGATCCGTCGCCTCTGGATAAATCCGCACGTCCAGTTCGTCGGACTGAATGCCGATCACGATCTTTGTCGTCGAGCGCTCGAACCTGGGCCCTAGCACGAAGTACCGCCCGGTCGCCTCGTCGGTGATCGCAGTCTGGGCGGCCGAAAAGAGGTATTGGGCGCCGCCTTGCAGCGTGAAGGTCCAAACGTCGGCCGTCAAAAACTCGGTCGACGAGTTCAAAAGCGCGACCAGCGCCAGCGAGGCAGGCTTCACGGCCAAGCCTGCCCCCCCGGCCTTCGCCGGGGCAGGCTTGAAGGCCGGGGGCGGATTTCGTCCGCCCTACGGTGCGCGCCCCCCGGGTCCCCGCGAAGGCGGGGAAGGCCCGCGAGGGCCGGAGATCCGGGGGTCACGGCAGCACGCTGATGAAGTCGAGCTTCTTTAACGACCAGAGCCGGTACATGAAATTCTCGAAGGTGTAGGCATCGCTCATGAAGCGGCAGCGGAACCAGTAGGAAAAATCCGCCGTGATCACGACGCCGGATGCAGCCGGCGCGATGAGGGTCACGAGGCCGGTCGAGAGATCCACCGACCAGCTCGTCGGGGGCTGTCTGATCCCATTGAAATAGACCACGTAGACCGCCGAGATCGCGGTCATCGGCTCGGTGAAGTTGGCGATGCCCGGGACGCCGAAGGTGCGCTGCAGCTGCACCGTCGTCGAGACGCCGTTGCCGATGCCGATCTCCTGGCCCAAAACCGTGTTGTCGGTCGGATCGCTAAAGAGGAACGTCGCAAAGGCGCCCTGGCAGGCCATGAAGAAGCCCATCAGGGCCCGGAGGTCGGTGGCAAGCAGTGAGCCGATCGACGTCGTGAAGCTCGCCGGCGCGCCGAGGTTGTCGCCGAGTGCCTCGAAGGTCAGCTCGAACTGCCAGAGCGGGTAGGGATAGTCGAGGAGACGCAGCTCGCGGCCCGAGACGGCGCGCTGAATGCGCGTCTGCCAGGTTGGCGTCTTCTTGACGCTCCAGCCCTGGCCGACGAGTTGCGGGAATGGGCCGATGTCAGCCATCGCGCCCGGCCGCTTGGCCGACCGGCCCCGGGAGCGCCGCCGCTTTGCGCATTGCGCTCAGCCGCAGCGCCGTGCTAGTCCGCCGGGCAGGCGAAATGGAGTGATTCATCGGCATCCTGGATACGCTGCGCGAGGCGCAGCAGCTCTACAGCCGGGCGCACCGCCGCGCTCATCAGCGAACTCCGAGTGAGCGGCGGCAAGACCCGCGGCGAGGTCATGGCATTGATGGGCTGGAAGGCCGGCGCGGCGAACTTGCAGCTTGGCCGGGCAGTGAAGGCCGGCACCATCGAGAAGCGCGGCGACCGCTATCACGCGGCGGGGGCGGTGCCGGCAGCGCAGGCCGCGGCCTAGCGCAGCATCACTGCCAGCCCGTAGCCGGCGAGCATCGGCACGCCGGCCACAGCGGCGAGAAGCAGCGCCAGCTTGACGACGTCGCGGATCGCCACGACGACAGCGACGAAGGCGGCGAGCCAGGCCGGTGCTGCGGCCGGCCGCTCGCCGTCGCGCACCGGGAACGGCGAGACGTCGCCCATCGGAGCCTCTCAGCGGCTGTTGTAGCCGACGCCCGCGCCATGGCGCATGGCCCGGTTTATGGACGCGACGAGCGCGGGCCCGGCGCGCATGACGCTGGCGCCGTCCATGGCCGAGATGTTGAGGTTGAAGGTGTGGCCGCCGCCGCCGCGCGCCGCCGCATCCTGCACGAATTGCGAGATATGCGCCGGCAACACCATCTCGTTCTTGTGTAGCATCGACAGGATGCCACCTTCCGCGAAGCTCGGCACGACCCAGCCGCGCGCGGCCGAGGGCACAATGCCGCCTTTCTCGATCCAGGCAAGCGGTGCTGCGGCGCCGAAGAGCCCGCTGATCCAGCTGCCGACGCCGCCGAGCGAGCCGCCAAGCAGCCCAGCCGATCCAGCCGCAAATGGATTGCCGAGGACGCCGCCGAGGAGGCCGCTACCGGCCGCCGAGGCGAAGGGATTCCCGATCGCGGCGCCGAAGGCGCTTCTGATACCGCCGCCGAGCAAGCTGCCGAGGCCCTGGCTCAAGCCCGCCACCGAAAAGTTGGGGCCGAGGGCGCCTCCGAACATCGAGCCGGACAGGCCCTTGAAGAGCCCGCCCAGCGCGTCGCGCAGCGTCGCGCGCAGCTCGTCGCGCAGAAAGGTCTGCATCGAGCGCGCAAAGGATCGCCCGGTCCAGAGATCGGCCAGCCCGGCCGCGAGGCTGCTGCCGAGCTCCTGGGCGGCGCGGTCGAGCCCAGATGAACTGGTCGCCAGGTTCGCCGCCGATTGGCCGAGGCTCGTCACCGCCTGCGTCAGCGTCGGCGCGGCGCCGCTCTGGCCGATCGTGATCAGGTTCTGAAGCCCGCTGCTGATATTGGCCGGCAGCACCATCTCGCCGGCGTGCAGCTGCGCCGCCTGGTCCGCCGGCACGACGCCGCCCGCCTGATAGCCGGGCAGCGATTGCAGCTTCGTGATCTGCTCCTGCAGCTTCTCGATGGCGGCGCGCGCCTGGTCCTGCAGCGACGGCGTCAGGGCCGCCATCCCGGCCTGGATCGTTGCAATCTGCTGCTGCAGCTGCTCGACCAGCATGTGGTGCGGCGAGGCTTTGCGGATCGCCTCGATCGCATCGATGTCCGCCTGCGAGGGCATCGATGCCCGCGCCGCCGGGATCGCGGTCGTCGGCAGCGTCTTGGGCACGGTCGGTGGCATTATGCCCGCGAGCCCCGCAGCCATCGCCGCCCCGACATCCTGCTGCGCCTTCAGCTGCGCCTGGAAGGGCCCATAGCGCGTCGCCAGCGCCTGGGCCAGCATCTCGGCCTGCTGGTCGCGCGCCGCGCCGAGGAATTTGGCGAGCTGCTCGCCGCCCAGGAGCCGGTTCTTTTCGACGAGAGCGGTCATCTCCGCCGAGCTACCGAAAACCGCCGGCACGTGCTTTGCGAATTGCTCGATGTTGCCGCCATATTGCGCCTCGATCATCGCCGGGGCGATCTTGGCGATGGCCATCCGTGCCTTTTCGGAGAGGCTCTGAATGCGCTCGATCGCTTGGGCAATCTCCTCGTCTGCGGCGCTCGGGACGGCCTCCTTCAGCTTCTTGTAGCTCTCGACCGCGACCGTCGGCTGGCGGCCCATCGCCAGCGCCTCGGCGCCGACCCGGCGCATTTCCGCGTCGAGGTGCATAAGCTGCCCGATGGCGGCGGCGATCGTGGCGACGATCCCGGCGATGCCCGCCGCGACGAGGCCCATTGGCGAGGTCACGAACCAGGTCGCCGTGGCGCCGACGCCCTTGATCGCCATGTCGAGCGCGCCCGAGTCGCGCCCGAGCGCCGAGATCGAGGCGATCATGGCACCCCGCTGGCCGCGCATCGCCTCGTCGAAGATCGCGATGATGTGGCGCGCATCATTCTGGAGGTTCGCAGCCAGAGTGCCGCCCAGCTGCTGCAGCGAGGCGGCCAGGCCCTTGCTGTTGGAGAGGATCTTTTCGCCCGCCTTGGCGCTCTCGTCGCCGAGGGTCGCCAGCGACTTCAGCGCCTTGTTGACGTCGCCGCCGGCCGCGGCGATCGCCGCGCGCATCTGCTGCTGCGAGATCTCGAGCGGCTTCTTGAGGCCCTCGCCGGCGCGGGCGCCCGCCGTTCTGACGGCATCGCCCATTTCCTTGGCCTGGTCCTCGACCTGCTTGAAGCCGTCCTTCGCCTGGGATGCGTCGACGACGATCTTTACGCTGATCTGGTCATCGGCCATGGGTGCCTGCCTTCAATGCCGCAAAATCCAGGATTGCCGCCCGGCCGAGCCCGGCATGCACATCGCCGCCGGTGCCGAGGCCAGGGATCCCCGGCATGGCAGTCCGCCCTGCGGCGTAGAGTCCTGCCCCGGCGGAGGCCGGGGGCGGGTCTTGACCCGCCGACTGCCTGCGCTTGACGCCGAGGAACGCCGCCAGCATCGCCTCGATCCGAGCAAGCGAGAGGAAGGCCGGCGGCTCCTCGTGCCAGGCGCCGAGCAGATCCTCGGCCTCGCCGAGCGTCATCTCTCCGATCAATTGTGGGCTGTACCCGTAGGCGGCGGCGAGGGCGGCATAGAGCCGCCGGAACCCGCGGTCGGCGTCCCCGGACTTGATCCGGGGGTCATAGGCCCCCGTCCCCGGACTTGATCCGGGGATTGACCCGGGGGCATGGCTTCCCCCCCGCCGACGAACCCCGCCAATGCCATGATGCGGGCGACCGCCGGTCCCAGCTCGAGGATCGATCCGCCCAGCTCCTCGATCTCGGCCGGTGAGCGATCTGTGGCGGCGGCGACGATCGCCACGGCGAAGTCGTAGCCCGCGTCCTCGGCCTCGGCCGTGCCCGCCTCGACCGCGGCGCGCTGCCGGTCGAGGACCCGGGCGATGGCGCGCGATTGCCGCAGTTTGATGCCGTCGATGCCGGCAAGGAGCGCCGCGATCTCGCTCATGGTGCTATTCGACCGTCGAGAAGTAGCCGATCGTGCCGGAGGCGTCGGCAAAGGCCATGAAATCGAGTTCCTCGATCGTCCAGTCGTCGATCCGGGTCGGCAGGCTCAACTTCTGCGCGGTGCAGGCGTTGAGCCGCAGTGCAGTCCCCTTGCCCTGATAGGTCGTGTAGAACGTCGACTTGAAAGTCGGCATCGTCCCCATGAGCTGGTTGGTGATCGTGATCTTCTCGCCGGTCGCGGTGACGGCGTAGCTGTACGAGATCACCACCGCCAGGCCCGCATCGGCCGAGCTGAAGGTGTAGACGCCGGTCGCGAAGTTGACCGAATACTGCCCGGGACCCGAGGGCGTCGTCACCCGGTTGAAGGCGATGCCGCTCTGTGCGTAGTAGACGCCGAGGTCGTCATTGTAGGACGAGGCGTTCGCGACAGTGATCTGAAACGGCGTCGTCGCCGGGATCGTGTCGGTCTCATATTCGGCGATGCCGAACTGCCCGGTGACCGCCGCCTGACCGAAAAAGAGGTCCGAATAGAGGAACCCCAGGATGCGGGCGAATTTGGCCTTGCCGGTGATCTTCGCCTGACCGCGGCCGATCGCCACCGGGAACTGGTACTGTCCGTAAAGCTCCTTGTTGGTCCAGTCGAAGTCGACGGTGATGTCCTGGAGCACGCCGAACTGGCGGGGGCCGACGCCCGACGTAATGCCGAGATCGGTGCGCTCGCCCCAGAGCGCGCCGCTGCCAAAAGCGAACTGCATCTAAAGTCTCCTGTGGAATTCGTTGTTATTGCCGCGGCGCCTGTCCGCGCCTCGCAATGGCCCACTACGGGGTCATTTGCGGATTGCCTCGGCCACGGCCTCGCGCAGGCCGGCCTCGATCACGGGCGCCATCTCGGCGAGGGCCGAGCGCAGGAACGAGCGCTCGGGCAAGGGCGGATGGCGGACGCTCCTGCGGAAGATGACGTGGCCGCCGATCTCGAAGCGCAGCGCCCTGCCCTTCGCCGCGATAGTCCAGGGATGGTCGACGCCATATTCGTGCGGCCGCGCATAGCGGATGTTGGTGCCGACGCTGGCCGCGACCACGGCCGGCGTGTCCGTCACCTCGGTATTGATCGAGCTCCTGAGCGAACCGGTGCGGACCTTGAGCTCCTGGCCGGAGAGCTTCTCCTCCTGGACCTTCTTCTGCAGCGCCAAGCCGAGGCGCACAACGGCGCGCGCCAGGCCTTCATGCAGGCGGCCCGGCATCGCGTCGAGCCGCGCCACAAGCTTATCGTCGCCGATCACCTGGACCGTGATCACGCCACACTCCTGAGCCTGGGATCACACCGCCAAAATCTCGACCGGGACGATGGCGATCGCCTGGTCGCTGAGGACGCCCTCGTCGGTCTCGATGCGGCCGGCGATATAGGCGTGCTGCACCATCGCCGGCAGCCCGAGGTTCTGGATGCCGGTGACCGGCGAAGGCGCGATTGCCGCCTCGACCGCGTCGATCAGCGGGTTGAGGATCGTCGCCGGTGCCAGATACGGGTCGGCCGAATGGGCGTAGAGGTAGAGGTCGGCATAAAGCGTGTAGACCACCGGTGCGCCGAGCGCCGGCACTTTGGCGACGGCGCCCTTCTCGCTCATGAAAAGGGCCGGCTGCTCGGCCGGCGATACGTCGCTCCAGTGCCGCAGCCGGCGGCTCGCGGTGGCGAAAGTCGCGGCTTGTGCCGCGAGCGACCACAGCGCCGCATAAATCGCCTCGCGGACGATCATCGCGGCTTACTCCCAATACGCAAGGATACTGGTCACAGTCGTTGTGGAATAGATCGCCTGGGCCCGGATCGGCCACATGCCTGACGGCAGCAGGATCGAAACTGCTTGTTCGCCCCCGACCGTATCGATTACGAGCACCTGACTGGCAGAATTGGCGAAGGACAGCCAATCGCAACCCGATGGAAGCGCCATCTTGCCGGAGTTGGGAACAGCGATGGCCAAGGCGTGGCTCGCGCGGTCTGCCATGCGTTATCCCCTTTAGTTCGCCGCCGCCAGGGTCGCCGGGTCGAAGCTCGTCGGCGCCGGCGTCGGCGGCCCGGCGAAGACCGGCGCTACCTGCCGATATTGCTGCAGCAGCAGCTGGATATCCGACTGCATGTCGCGCAGAGAAAAGGACGTCGTCTCGTAAGCGACGGTCTCGGCCCCGAGGTGCTTCGAGCGCTCGCCGATGCGGGTGCGCTCGCGGTATTTGCGGCAGACGAGTTCGATCGTCGCCTGGGCGATGTCGAACGGCACCGCGGCGAAGCCGGCCGTGTACTGCAGCAGGACGCAAGCGCGCTGGCGCGGCACCGGAAAGCCGCGGATCGTCAGCGCCGATGGCGTGAAGACATAGCCGGGCGCGCCCCATGGAAAGCTCTGCACGACCTGCGAGATCTGGCTGGGCGGTGCCGGCGGAACAAAGGGGACGGCCGGGATCGTCAGGTTGTTGACGACGACGAGGATGACCGCCGTCGCCGGCTGGACGGCGAAGGCGAACGTCGTCTCCCATCCGTAGCTGCCGGGCCCATCGCGTACCTCCTGCCAGTCGCCCGAGAGCAGCGGGCGGTTGAGCCAGGTCTGCACGAGCCGGCTCGCCGCCGTGATCAGCCGCGTCAGCAGCAGATCGTCGGTCGCCGGATAGGGCGAAGGTCCAGTTTGGAGCCAGGCCCGCACGTCGGCGAGGGTGGTCAGGTCGCCGTACACACGCGGCCTCCGTACCAGCGCCGCACCATGCTTGGCTCGATCCGGCCGAAGCAATAAAGCGAATGCTGCCGCAGGATGCCGCGCAACCGAGCAACGGTGATGCCGTGCTTGCGAGCGATGGCGGCGAGCGGCTCGCCATCGAAATGCGCCATGACGATCGCAGCCGGCGCCGGCTTGCCGCGCTTCATAGGCTTGGGTCCAGGCCGACCGCGACTTGGTCTGTCGTCGAGTGCCCGCCCGCGGTCGCGACCAGTTGGAAGACGAGAACCTCGGCAGCGCCGTTGAGTGCGGCCTTCGACGGCAGGCCGGTCACGGTGGTCGTCGCCGCGGTCGGGCTGGTAATCGTCAGGCCGGCGCAATTGACGGTGCACGTCCAGGCATAGGTAATCCCACCCGTACCGCCGCCGGGGAAGTTCGCGGTGGCGCTGCCGTCCAGGGTGATCGTCTGGCCGCCCGCGGCGATTTGCGCAGACCCGGCATTGGCGAGCGGTGGGGCACTCGCCACGGCCCCGCCGGACGTGGTCTGGTTGTCCGTCGCGGTGTTTGTGCCCCCGTTGTTCTGGTAGGCCGCCGTCCCGGGCGAGCCGTAAGGATAGAGGATGTTGTGCGAAATGGTGTTGCCGCTGTTGGTGACGTCAATATAGACGCCGTATTCCGCGGAAGTGGCAGCGAAGCCCCCATTGCCGTTCGCGGAGGTAAATGAATTGTCCTCGATCGTGTTGCCCGTGCTGTAGACCGGCGACGAACAGGCTTCGTTGAAGGCTTTGCTTGACATCGACAGGCCGGCGGGCCAGTGAGAGGAGCCGCCTCCGGTGGTCACTATGCCGATGTTTGTCGTGTTACCCTGCACGACGCTGTTGACCAGGGCGGTCAGCCAGAGCGGCTCGTACTCGGCCGTTATGGTGTTATTGGCGACGAGCAAGCCCGCCGACGACGTTTCCGGACAGGCGTCATGCTCGGTGCCGAGATTAAATCCCACCGAGCCTGGGCTCGTCACCGTATTATTACGAATCACGGTCCCGGCCGCGGGGCTGCCGTCCACGGTTATTACGGGGTTACCGGCCACCTGAAGAGTGTTATTCTCGACGTAGTTGACCCCCGATGGAGCGTTAAAGACCAAAGAGTACCCGGTCCCCCCCCGACGTCGTGTTGTTGAAGAATAGGTTGCCCTGGCTGGTGCCCGGCGCCCAGTCCGCGCCGCCGCCGCCGGAAAACGGCGCTGCCGCAGCCGGGAGGCGCGCCGCCGACGTGGCCGCCGCCGACGAATGTATTGCTGTAGATCAAGTTGCCGTTCGAGCCGCTCGCGCCGCTTATGATGCCGTATTGCGCGATACATTGGAACGTATTGTTTTTGATGACGGAGTTTGTCAGGGCGGCGTTCATAATAATCGCGTCCCCGCCGCTGCTCGTGCCCCAATTCTCCAACGTATTGCCGGCGATAATAGCGTTGGACATCGCCCCGTAGACGTCGATCAGATAGTACGGGGCGGCCGCATTTTCCCCGTTGACGACATTGTTTAGGAATTGGGTGCCGTTCGCGGCATTGAGCCCGATCGCAATCCAGGCGGCGACGTTTCCACTGACGTTGAGAGTTAAACCGTCGAGAGTGCATCCGACGCAACTGTCGGTGATCGCGAAAGTGCTCGCCGCGACCGAACCGGTCGTCAGGACCGCTGAACCGACGCCGTCCGGCGGATAATATTGGAACGTCTCGCCGTTGTCCGTCGTCGTGAGGACGAGACCGCCGGAAGGCAGGGCATAGCTGCCGGCCCGCACGTAGCAAATCTTGAGGCCGCTTTGCATCGCCGTCTGACACGCACCGAGCGTCTGGAACGGCATCGCGAGCGTGCCCGGGTTGCTGTCGCTGCCGTTCGGGCTGGCGTAATAGCCCGCGGCGAGGGTAGAGCCCGGGTTGCCGCTGATGAGGCGCCACGCTGTAGAACTCAGCGCGACCAAGCTGATGCACTGCGCGACATCGTCGTCGACGGGGCTGTTTGCCGCATTCGCTCCGATGGCCGCCCCGGATGCGGGATAGACTAACAGAGAGTTCGCGCCGTCGTCGCAAACCGTGTTCGTCTGCCCGGCGACCGCTGTCGGCAAGACCACGCCCGTGCCCGCCGCGACGGTTGCCACGTCGTTGACCTGACCCGTGAGCGCCGTGGCCGTGCCCTGCGTCGTCCCGGCTGCGGTAATACCGGTCACGACGGCCGGCACCGCGGTGGCGATCAGGTCCGACATCTGCGCCGGCCCGATGCAGGGTGCCGTCTTCCCTTGCGCCGCACAGTTCGTGCCGAGTTCGGTGTTGAGCTGGCCCTGCGTCAGGATGCTGCCGGCGTGCGCCCGGCCAGCGAGAAACGCCAAGAAGCACGCCGCGAGAACCGCAAAGCGCATGCGAAATCAAGCCTCTCAAACGAGGGTGCAAAAAAGCCTGCCCCGTGCGCCTTCAGCCCACGGACTTGTTCCGTGGGGAAGGCGGGGGTTACGCGGCGGTCGGTCCGAGAAGCCGCATGCGGCCGGGGGACACCGCGAGCCGGCCGCGGCCGACGAAGAGCACCGGCGCCGGCTGGGTCGCGCCGGCCTCGATCGGCGGCTGACTATCGGCGGCAAAGCCGCGCAACCATTCGATGATCGCCAGCCGATCGCTCGCCGAGAGCGCCGCCCATTCGGCGGCCGCTGCACCATCGGCGCGGAAGATCGCCGCCCACTCAAGCGGCGCGTTCACGTCGCCGACGGCGGCGAGCGGCTGCACCGTCGCGAGGAACTCGGCAACTGCCCCACTGCGCAACGCCGTCGACAGCGCCTCCACGGGCGCCAGCGCATCGGCCCCGACGCCGCCGCCGGCCTCCGTCGGCAGGCCTGGGTCAATCCGCAACCCCGTCAGAGCCTCATCCGAGGCCGCCTGATGCAGGAGTAGCGTCGAGCCGGCCTCGACGACATGGCCTCCGTCTCGCACCGCCGACAGCAGCGCCTCGACGGGGAGGACGACATCGATGCGCGCTGCTGCCGACAGTGCTTCCAGGACCGGTCCGACATCGAGCCGGTAAACCGCAATGCTTTCGCCGGGCGCCCCCGGGTCGATGCGGAGGGCGAGGACGGCCTCGACCGGGGCCGCCGCGTCGGCGCGGAAGACCGCTGCCCATTCGATGGGATGCCAATCGGCCCGCTGCGTCGCCAGCGCCTCGAGCGGCGCAAAGGTATCGCCGCGCACCGGCGGCAGCGTGCCGAGGCTCTCGGTTGGCGACCACACGTCGGCGTCCGCCTCCGCCAAGGCTTCGGCCGGCGGGTGCGTATCGAGCGCCTGCGTCGCCGCCGCCTCGCCTGTCGCGGTGGCGTCGACGCGCAGGGCGCCCAGGCTCTCCCCGGCCGATAGCGGATCGGCCCGGATCGATCCGGCGGCCTCGATCGGGGGGGCGTAGTCGGCGTGGACCAGCCTGCCCGCCTCGACGGGCGCCAGCGGATCGGCCCGCACGGCGGCGCTCAGCCATTCCGTCGGCGCGCCGCCCCCGATGGGGCCAAATGACGGCGAAAACTGGCTTGACCACGGACGCGCGACGAGCTGCACGAGCACGCTCGCCAGCGCCTCGATCGGCGCGTGGCTGTCGTCGCTGACGGGCATACTGCGCAGCCATTCGATCGGCCCGCCGCCGCCGAGCGCAGGTCCGAAGTCGGGGCCGAAATCTTCGGTAAACGTATCAGTCAGTAGCGCGGCAAGAACGCCCGTGCCATATTCGATCGCCGTCGGAAAATCGGCGGTGACCGTCGCCATCCCGCTAAAGCTCGATCACCGAAAAATTGAGACCTGCTGTCGTAACGGTGCCGCCGGAGATCGCGGCGCAGGAGAGATCAAACCAATATGTCGTGCCGACCGTCAGAGAGACGAGGGCGGCGAAGTGGGCGCCGATATAGATCGCGGCACCCTGTCCCTGCGGCGTGCTGAAGTAGGCCCCCGCCTGCGTGCCGGTGACCGCAGCGCCGTTTGCCGGTGCCGCACCGGTGCCGTATTGCAGCGTGAGCGTCTGGGCTTCGCTCGCCGTGAGGTTGGAGACCTCGGCGCCGATGACGACGAGCGTGCGGCCGCTGTATGTCGGCGTGAATGCCAACCCCCAGCCGAACATGCCGGCCGCTGTTAATTGCTTCGGCCCTCCGGCCGCGAAATCGTTGGCGATCGAGGCGCCGACCGGGGTCGAGACGCCGCCGGTCAAACCGGCCGGGTTGATCCCGATATGGGCGCATCCGTAGAAGACCACCGTCGGCTTGATCCAGGGCGCTCCAATTCCACTGCCAGCGGCGCAGCTGGTGCCGATGTTCCAGCCGGTGTGCGCGTTGGACGCATCCTCGATCGCCACGTTATCGAATGCAGCATCCTCGATCGAGCCGTTGTTCCCGGTGCATTGGAAATAGACGTCGTCCGGCGCCGAGCTGCCGGCGCAATCGAGTTCGCCGCCGACCCATGATAAGCTGCTAATCTTCGATCCTTGCGCCCCTGATGTGGCATTATTGGCATTGTTGACGAGCGCCAGCGAATACTGGCCGGGAGCCCGCGAGGCGCAGTTGAGCATTGTCGTTTGGTTGATGTAATCGATATTCCCTATATTGCCGGTCTCGAAGTGGAAGTTGTCACGTGCGCTGTTGTTGCACTGGACGTTGAGACACATCAGCATTTCGGTGAAGGCGAAAGCCGCTGAGGATTCTGCATGAAATCCATCGCGGCCCATGTTGTAGATCATCAAGTCGCGGAATTGAGTGCCGATCCCGCCGGCGTGCCGCACCCCGTCGCGGCCGGCCTTGCCGCTGCCGCCGTTTATGTAAAAGCCGCGGACAACCAATTGCCGGGTGATGCTTCCGGGCGACCATCCCGATGCCACGATGCAGTCGGTCGAGCTTGATCCGGCAAAGGTGATCGGCACCAGCCCGCCGATGCCGCACATGCTGATGTTGGTCAGTGTCAGCGTGCCCGAGATCAGATAGGATGACGCCGGCGTCGGAACCCAGAGGCAGCCGCCGAGCGGCACCGAAGCGATCGCCGCCTGGAAGGCCGCGGTGTCGTCGGTCACGCCATTGCCAGCCGCCCCGGTAAGCCAGACCGCGGCTGAAGCGGCGAGCGAGTCGATCAGGTCCTGCTGGATCGGCTGCACCCGCGGGGGCGTGATCGCGCCGATCGGCTGGCCGCTCGCATAGAGCGCAGCGAATTCGGTGCCGAGCGCTGCCGGCGTCTTTGCTGTCATGTCACGTCGCTTGTGTCACGTCGCTTGTGTCACGTCGCTTGTGTCACGTCGTCAGGAGCGCCGCGAGAACGGCGGCACCACACTCGATCGCCGCCGGAAAATCGGCGGTGACTGTCGTCATCGGCTCTCCGCCGTCAATTGTGCCGCAAATGGATGATCCCGGTCAGCGCATTCGAGACGAATACCCGGTACATCCCCCGCGTCCGCCATGCCGGATGGGAGCGGCGTGCGCTGCACTGGCGCGGTCGCGCGGAGCTTGGTTGAGCTGGCTAGCGGGCAATCATGGGATCAGCGCCGAAGCGGGCGCGCTGATGTTCTGCGCGCTGTCCATGACCCACAAATACACCGTGTTTCCGTGCGCCACGCCCGAAAGATACACCGGCGGTACGTAGCTCCAACGACTGTCGCCCGAGGTCGGCGTCGTCGAGGACGTGGAGGCGAGCCACTCGACCGCGCCATACTGTGCGGTGAAATTCGTCGCGGTGAAGGGCACGTAATAGGTGCTGCCGCTCTCGTAGAGATTCCCGAGCGTGAAGGAACACGTCGGTAGTGTCGTGAAGCCCGATGTCGCACACCCCGCGAAGCTGCTGATGGTCCCGGCGCAGTAGTTGCTGCTGACGCTGGGGTTGATCGTATTCGTGTCGGAGAGATAAAGATCGGCCGGACTGTCCAGATAGTTTTGCGAGGCGTCGAAATTGACGACGATGCCATTGTGCGGCGTCGTCGTGGCACTCCCCGGAGAGCCCAGATAGCATTGAAAGATCCCGGTTCCGCTCGCGACCAACTGAGCAGCGCTGGTTCCGACAATGCTGTTGTTCGTGATGGTGAAATTGTCGCTTGGCGTGGCGGCGGAAGTGCAATTGGTTTGCACGGTCCCGTTGATCTGCATGCCTACCGAGGCACCCGACGAGAACGGCGCCAGCACACCAAAGGTTGTCGCCGGAGAACTAGATGGGCAAGCGGGCTCACCCCTCCTCCACAAGCGGCCGTCAGAGTGCAGCTGCCGCCTGAGCAACTTTCCGTAGCTGCCGCCCAAGGAACCAGTGCTCCAGCACTTGCTTCGTTTGGCGGTAAGCGTGGCCCCCGCCCCACGCCCTTAGCTGTTGACTGCGGGCTGAGCCTTTGAGGCTTTCCACGCCCAGGGAAGCAGGGCGGCGAGGTCGTTGGCTTTGGTCTTGCCGGAGACGATGCGTTCGAGGACATCGCGCAGATAAGCGAACGGCTCGACGTCGTTGAGTTTTGCCGTCTGGATCAGCGAGGCGAGGGTCGCCCAGCACGCAGCGCCGCCGTCGGAGCCGGCGAACAAGTGATTTTTGCAGCCGAGCTTGAGTGGCCGGATGCTGCGCTCGACAGTGTTGGTGTCGGTCTCGATGCTGCCGTCATCGAGGAAAAGGACGAGCCCCTGCCAATGCCGCAACGCGTAGCGGATGGCGCCGGCCAGTCCCGATTTGGCCGATATCCGTGCGAGCTCCGCTTCGAGCCAGGTCTTCAGTCTTTCGACCAAGGGCTTGGTTTCGGCCTGCCGGAGGCGCCGCCGCTCGTCGGGCGGTCGGCCGCGGATGCGCGCTTCGATGGCGTAGATCTCGGCGATGCGGCGCAACGCCTCGGCCGCGATCGGTGAATCGGTCGCCTGATGAAAGTCGTAGAACTTGCGCCGCACATGCGCCCAGCAGAACGCCAACTTGACGGTGCCCTTTGGGCGATCCCCGGCAATCCGGTCGAAGCCGGTGTAGCCGTCCACCTGCAATACTCCGGCGAATTCGGCGAGGTGGTTGCGCGGATGCGCCCCCTGGCGGTTCTCGCTGTAGACGTAGGCGACCGCCGGCGGTGCCGGCCCGCCCCATGGCCGATCGTCACGGGCATAGGCCCACAGCCGCCCGGTCTTGGTGCGCCCGCGCCCGGGATCGAGCACCGGCACCGGCGTGTCGTCGGCGAAGATCTTGGGTGAAGAGAGGATCGTGCCGAGCAGCAATTCCGCCAGCGGCCGCAGCCACCAGCAGGCGCTTCCGACCCAATTCGCCAGGGTCGAACGGTCGAGATCGATGCCGTGGCGGGCGAAGATCTGCGCCTGGCGGTAGAGCGGCAGGTGGTCGCAGTACTTCGCCACCAGCACCTGCGCCAGCACCGCCTCGGTGGCGATGCCGCCGGTCAGCGGCCGTTCCGGTGCCGGCGCCTGCACCACCGCGCTCTCACAGCCGCGGCAACCATAGCGCGGGCGCCGGATCACTTTGACCCGGTATTGTGCCGGCACGATGTCGAGCATCTCCGACACGTCCTCGCCGATCACATGCAGCGGTCCGCCGCAGCACGGGCAGCTCTTGTCGGCGATATCAACGATCACCTCGTAGCGCGGCAAATGCGGCGGCAGCGCACCGCGGTTGCGTTGCGCCGGTTGGCGTACCCCAGGCGCCTTCGTTGCCGCCGGTGCTGGTGCCTGTGCGGTCCCGAGCGACTGCTCGACTTCCTCGAGCCCTAGCTGCAGCTGATCCGGATCGAGCGTCTCCGAGCGCCGCCCGTATTGCGCGCGCAGCAGCTGCCGGATCATCAGTCGCAGCTTGTCGATCTCGGCAGCCGCCGTATCGCGCTCCACCTGGACCGCGTCCCGCTCGGCACGCAAGTTGTCGCGCTCCGCCCGCAGCCGCTCGACAGCGCTCGCCTGGTCTTCCAGCAGAGCCGTCACCGCCGCCAGCTGAGCCTGAAGCTGGACAGGATTTTGTAGGGGTACGCCGGTACCGAGCAGCATGTGGTGCTTGTACCGGGATCGTCGGTAATACGATACAACCGTCTGGTCAGCCCGCCAGGATTGGCGCAATCACTGGCTTCGGCCGTACTCGCGACCACTCCAGACCCTCGAGCAGCAAGCCCAGTTGGCCGGCGCTCAGGCGAATCGTCCCGTCCACAATCGGTGGCCACACGAAGCGGTCCTTCTCCAGCCGCTTATGGAACAGGCACAGCCCGGTGCCGTCCCAATAAAGGATCTTCACCCGATCGGCCCGCTTGGCGCGAAACACGAAGAGGTCGCCAGAAAACGGGCTCTCATGCAGCGCTTGCTGCACCATCGCCGCCAAACCGTCCAGGCCGTTGCGGAAATCCACCGGCCGGCTGGCCACCATGATCCGCACCCCGGCGGCGGGCGAGATCATGCCAGCTCTCGTACGACCTGCAGCACCCGACGCAATTCGCCGGCATCAAAGCCAGCACTCGGCCGGATCGTGACCCCACCGCAGATCAGTTCGATCCGCCCCGCCTCGCCGCCCGCGGCGGCAATCGCCACCGGAACAAAGCTGGCCGAGCCGGTATCGCTCTGCGCCATGCCGCCGCGAAATTGCCGCCGCCACGTGAAAATCTGATTGCGGTGCAGCCCGTAGCGCAGCGCGACTGCTGTCCCGCTCGCCCCCGGCGCGTAGCTCTCGGCGACAATTCGCGCCTTCTCTGCCGCCGTCCAGCGCCGGCGGCGCGCCACCCCGGTGATCACTTCGACGCGTCGGAAAGTGTCGCGTTCCGTTTGCAAACTACTGGGCAAACCGTCCATGCCAGGGCCTCCGTTCAAGGCCCCCATCATCCCACCCGCTTCACCCCCGGCAAGGTGGGGCCAACGCGACGCTTACGTTTGGCGTATTATATCCAGAAGAGAATCCTACTGTTGCAAAGGTGCCGGCTGCACCGATGGCGGCAATGTTTGGAGTGTCTGGTACAACGAAGGTAACGGTTGTCGCCGCCCACGTTGCATTGGTCGCTTCCACACCGGGGGAGCAGGCGTCATACGTATCGCTGGCGAAAACACCATAATAATGATATGCGCAGGAATCAATGGCGATCGAGTCTCCGGTGAGAGTGTTCCCAATGAAGGTCATGCCGTTGTTTCCGCCGGCACCGCCCGGGTCATTCACTCCGCCGCCCATCGCAAACCCTACATCTGGCGCCTCGATGTAATTGTCAGTCGCAGTCCACTCAGTATTTCCATTATATCCCGTCTCACCGGGACATGGTCCGTTGATCCCCGGCCCGATCGCACAACCTGCCCACGCCAGACCGGGGCCTGCAGCAATGCGGTTGCCATCGGTATCCGTACCCTGGAATACGATATTCCCGGTGAAGACTATGTTATGTGTCGCTATGGGATTCAGACCGCCTTCCCAAAAGGAGGTGTTTCGCACCGTGATCCCATTATCGTTGTTAGCTTGCACACCGGCAGTTGGCGCATAAAAGCCGCTGGCATTGGAGGCGAGTGGCGCGTTGAGCGTGCTGTTTTCCAACAAAAAAGTGGTCGAAAAATATGGATAGAACTGCACTTGATAACTTATGCCGCTATCTTCAAACGAAAGATATCGAACATCGTTGACGATTGTACCTGTGTCGCTGTAGGTGTTAAATGTGCCGTACGTTCCTCCACCATTGGTGAACAGGGAGCCATCGAAGAACATATGAGATACGGAGCAGCCGGTACAGGAATCAATAGTTATAAACCCGCCGGGGCCAGAGCCGCCAGGCGTATCGGAACCGCCTGGTGGACTGCCCGAACCCGTGGTGACGACGCAAGTGATCGTAACAGTGGCTCCAGAGCAAAGATCCGTGCCGCTGGCATTGTTGGGGTTGCCGAAGGAATTGAACGTGTTGCCGCTGCCGGCTCCGACAAGATTGATCGTGGTCGAAATCGTTACCGGATCATTGGCGTAGTTGAGAGCCCAATAGCCGGCCGCGAGATAAACGGTGTCGCCCGCGATCGCGTGGCTTACTGCCTCCTGAATACAGGCGGCCTGCCACGGGCTGCTGCTGCTGCCGGTGCCGCCGCCATTCGCGGCGCAGTAATTGGTCGCGGTGATAAGGTTCCCCGCTGTGATCGTGAAACCCTGGGTCAGCGAGCGGGCGCCCTGGGTAGCCTTGACGCAAAGCGTGTAAGTGCCCGCGGCGGGCGTGCCGTTTGTCTCGACAGCATCGGCGGCGATCTGGAAGTCGGTCGTATCGCCGCTACTGCATGAGCCGCCCGAGGATACAAGCGAATAGGAGCCGCTGAACACCGGTGTCGCGGGAGACACGCTTGTCGACAGCGTCCCGATATACGTGCCAGAGGATTGCCCGGACGCGAAGCTGGTACCCGAAAGCACCGTGGACACCAACGTTCCCCCGCCTGCGCCGCCGCCTGGGTGCAGGAAAAAACCCGACAGCGCCAGCCAGGACAGGGGCGCGAGAACGCACCGCATCACGAGCGTACTTTTGGACATAGCCTTACGGCACAGAGTGAACATGAAACGCTATTGCGACACCATTCGTTTGGCCCCACGCCGTCGATGACGTGAAGGAGTTCCATGTACCGTACGTCTGGCCCGCCGTGGCGTAGATGCTGGAGCCGCCCGGTCCTGTGTCTAGCTCCTGTAACGCGGTGCCTGGTATAATACCTGCTAATAATCCGGTGGCTCCAGCCCCCACTTTGGAGTATGTTGCCGTGCCACTCTGGGTGTTTGTACATTCCCAATACGTGCCCGGCGACAATGTAGCATTTGCGCTTAACGTCCCGGCAGAAACTGCGGTCGCGGTGGCAAGTGAGATATTGCCGGTAGCTTCTATCAACGTAGATGGGTAGCCCCAGGAACCGCTGTTGTAAATCGCTGCCTGTAACGTGTTGCTGGCGTCCGCCGTACCAACGTATATCGACAATGTATCGATCGTTACCGTCGTGCCGCCGGCAACAGGAAAAATATGGAACGGTTGGCAAATGACAAAATTGGCCCCCTCGGTGTTCGCACCAGCAGTCCCCCATTCGTTATAATATTGTTCCACCACATAGCCGGGACTTAGAGGCGCGCCCCCGCCACTCCCATTCGCCGCCGCGGTTACCCGGCCGTCGGCGCCGACAGTGATATTAGAACTAGTGTAGCTGCCCGCCGTCACCCCAGTTGGGGCGATGCCGCCGGGCGGGATCAGGTAGGTCGAGGCGTTTCCGGCGCTGCCGAGCGTCTGGGTCGCGATCCCGACGACGGCACCGCTCGTCGGATAGGTCGCCGCCCCGGTGTCGTGGCAGTCGCCCGCGGTGGTCGAGGAGATCGTGACGAAATCGCCTGTCGTCGTCGCACCATCGTAGGCGCAGGTGGCCGGCCCGTGGATCGCGAGGATCGCATTGCCGGTCGTCGCCGAGGCACCGGTCTCGCCGACGACGAGGCCGGCCCAGATCGTGTCCGTCGTTGCGAGCTGGACCGCCGTCGGCGTGCCCGAGGAGTTGATAATCTTGGCGAGGGTGCCGACCGTCGTGCCGGTCGAGCTGGCATTCGCGACCGGCGAGAAGGCGAGCTGCGCGCGCGCCGCGTACGGCAGCGCGAGCAGCAGGGCGGCGGCGAGGAGGCGACGGATCAGCATGAGATCATTCCACTAAGGATGAGAGGGCCGACCAGCACGCAACGCGAGGAGGGTGCGACCGAGACCGAACCGCCGCCATTCCCGTAGACGCGAAACAGCACTGCGTCGGACGGAGACGACACGACCAGAAGGAGCGCGACAGCCGCCAGGATCCTCGCGCGACGCCTAGTTGTTGCTGAAATAGCCATAGGCGCTCATGCACAGGTAGTTGTCGGCGCTCTGCGTCGCCGATGGGACGATCGTGACCGCGACGCCCGGCTGGGCCGACTTCAGGCCGCCGACCGGGAACTGGATCGGCAGGTTGATCGTGTCCTGACCGCTGGTCGAAAGCGCAGTCCC
This sequence comes from uncultured Alphaproteobacteria bacterium, assembly GCA_963772295.1. GTDB lineage: Bacteria > Pseudomonadota > Alphaproteobacteria > ATCC43930 > CGMCC-115725 > AP-15. The sequence continues at coordinate 236,378 of CAVYWO010000009.1, read as the reverse complement.
AAAGCTGATGAACGGCGCGAGGCCGCCATTGGTGGAAATGTTCGTGAATGAAATCGTGCCTGTCTGAGTAACGCCGGTCGCATTGGTAAAGTTCTGGATCAGGATACCGGTCAGATAGACGTAGTAACCGGCCGGCGGCGTGATCGTGATCGTATCCTGCGCTGCCGTCTCCGAAACGGTGTTGCACGAGGTCGCGCCATCCGCCTGGCCGACCCAGAAGACGGCCGCATCGTTGTGGGTCGTCGTGTGGGTGACCGGCGTGCCGGGATTGTCGGCGAACGCGGGCGCGCTGAAGAGCGCCAGTGCTAGGATCGTCGCGGCGCACGGGAAACGGAGATACTTCATTTTGCGATTACTCCTGCCAGCCGTAGAAGGTGAAAAGAAGGTTCGGCGGTAGCTGCGGCGTGCCGCCCGGTAGCCGCGGAATGCCGCTGCCGAAGCCCGCAGCCCAAAGGCGACCCGGGGCCGCCTGCGCGTAGAGACTGCCGTTACAGGTGGTGGATATCGAGGAGGCGATGGCTGGCACCGGCTGGAACGGCTGCTGGAGCGCCAAGACTGACGCCGGTCTCCAGAGCGGCGCCGTCGGCGTCAGGGGTGCCGCGCAAGCGATGATCGGATTGGCCGAAATGACGGCGGGCGGTATGTTGGCGAGGGCTGCAGCACCTGCCGTCGTCGTCAGCGACGTGGTGACCAACATTGGCGGATTGTTCCACGGGTAGATCCGAGTGCTCCCCCCGTGCGGCACTTGCTCGGTGAAACCGAGGATCAGGCTGAGCACGCTGGTCTCGATCGCGCCGATCCGGCGCTTTTTCGTGTACCCGCTCGGCAATGTCGGGCTGTTGGTGGTCGTCGTCGAGCACAGCAGATCGGGCGCGACGCCGTTGGCGATCGCATAGAGCGTGTACCAGGTCAACGGGGCAACGGAACCGGTGTCGAGGCAGCCGTTGCCGTTCCCCGCGGCCCAGGTGCTGCCCAGGCTCTTGGTGATGGCAGGCTCGATGATCTGGGTCGTGGCGTCGTCCGAAGTGGCGGTTCCGGCCGCTACGTCGATGACGCTGCCCGGCGCCGATGCATCGTTGGAGAGCTTGAATTCCGCGACCTCATCGGAGATGGGCGGGTAAGCGACACCCATCGCCCAATTGGTGCCGTCCGAGGTCACGCATGCGTAAGCGTTGGCCGGCAATCCGATCGTCGAGCCGCTGACCCCAGCCGGCCCATAGAACACCGAGGTCGAGGTCGTCAGCTCGTACCCATGCCCGCTTTCGTCCGCGAAGCAATAGCCAGCGCCCAGAGCGCCGCTGCCACCATTGGCTTGCGGCAGGGTGAAAATTACAGCAGCGGAGCCGTCCGCGATGTAAAGTTGCACACCATCGGAAGCGGCGACCGTGTGGTTGCCCGTATAAGCAGACGGGCAGTCCTGCGGGTAGACAGTCCCCGTTTGCGTGATAGCTTGAGTGCCCGCATTGCATGTCCCCGAGACGTCCGTGAGACCTGGCGCAAGCGCGACCGAGCTGACGGTACCGCTGCCGCCCGCGACACCCATCACCCAATTCGTGCCGTCCGAGGTCACGCATGCGTAGCTATTGGTCGGCAGCGAGACCGTCGACCCGCTGACGCCGGCCGGACCGTAAAATGTCGAGGTCGTCGTCGCCAGCGTATAGCCGTGCCCGCTCTCGTCGGCAAAGCAATACCCCACTCCGCGGGCGCCGCTGCCGCCATCGGCTTGCGGTAGCGTGAAGGTGACCGCGCTCGACCCGTTCGCGACATAGAGCTGGACGCCATCCGCGGCGGCCACCGTATGAGCGGATGTGTAAGCCGCCGGACAGTTCTGCGGATAGGCGGTTCCGCTCGTCGTGATCGCCTGGCTGCCCGTATTGCACGTGCCCGCGGCATCCGTGAGCCCCGCCGCGAGCCCGACCGAGGTGACGGTGCCGCTGTTCCCGGTCGTCGTCGGAGCCGCGTAGAACGCGCCCGCACCGCTGGTGGTCACGAATGCCGCGATCCCCGCCGGCAGGACGATGCTGCCGCCGGCCGAGCCGCCGTTGATCGCGTCCGATCCGCTCGCCTGGAGCGTGACGCTCTGCCCGATCGTCTGGATGACGATGCCGCCGTTCGGGCTCAATCCCGACGAGGCCGGCAAGGTCAGGGTCTGCGAGGCGGCTGTGACCGGGTAGACGCTCCAGCTCACCCAGGCGGAGGCAGTGATCGTCTGGGTCGTGCCGGCGAGCACCGGTCCCGCCGCGAGCCACGAGAGGACATAGCAGCTGTTGCTGCAGGCGGAGGCCGAGGAGGTGCTGTAAGTGAGGTCGTATTCGAGCCCGGCGACCAGCTCGCCACCGACGAGTGCGGCGAGCCCGCTTTCCGCGTTGGTGACGATCGGCAGCGCGCCGGTCGAGGCGATGTTGAGCGTCGCCGCCCCGGTATTGGTGCCGCTCGACGGGATGACAATCCGCAGATGCTGCTGATTGCCCAGCGCGTAGGGCGGCCAGGTCGGCAGCGGAGCCGACAAGGTGTAGGCGTTCGACGAGACGGTCGGCGAGCCGTACCAGGTCGGGAAGCCGCCGACCGTGTTCGACCAGATGCTGGTCGCCGCCTGCGCGGTCGCCGCCAGGCCGAGGAGCAGCGCGAGCGCGGCGAGGAGGCCTGCCCTCGTAGGCCTCCAGCCCGCGGGCTTGACCCGCGGGGGTGCACGGCCTTGCAAACGACGGGCGAATAGAGGGCGCCTCATTTGCGCCCCTTGATGACGGCCGGCGCCGAGCCTGCCGCCGCCCCGGCCTGCGCCGAGCGCAAGAGAGCCGCGAGCCGGGCGATCTCGACCTCGTATTGGGTCGCGCGGTCGGCCGCTTGCACCCGCTCGGCCTGGAGCTTCTGGATCGTGCAGCGCAGCCGCCAATCGAGCTCCGCGCCGGGGCCGTCCTTGGCGGCGAGCGGCGCCGCGCAATAATCCGGCATCTGCGCCATCGCCGGCGCCGCGAGAAACAGCGCCAGCGGCAGCGCAACGTACGCGCCGCGCGCCATCAGGTCAGTGACCATGCGCCTTCCGAGGCCCAAGCATACCAGGTGACTGTCGTGCTGCCAGTATTCTCCGCATAGATGCACACAGAACCGCCGATTGTGCCTGTTTGCAGGTTGCCGGCAGCGCCGCCGGTAGTGTTGCCCATCGTAATCGTCTGCCCGGTGTTAGCGAGGATCTCGAATGGATTGGTCGTCGTGTTCAGCGCAAGGAAGCAATAATTGTCCCCGGCCGCGGCAGAGGCTGGGAGTGTGAAGGTGATGCCGGTCGAGGCACCGAAATTGTCAAAGCGCTACGCATCGTCGGTGACAGAAGCGACCGTGTAGCCAGTCGTCTTGGTCGACACCGTGAACCCGGCGGATGCAACCGTTGTCCAGGTCATCGCCGTCGATGCGCCACCCTGAGAGGTCAGCACCTGCCCGGCGGTGCCAGCAGTGATCGGTAGGTTGAAATTCCACGTTCCTGCCGCCGACTGCGGCTGGATCGTGACGGTACCGGAGGTTGTGCCGGAAAAGCCGAGGGTGCCGGTTCCGGTGCCCGCCACGCCGAGCACAGGCGTCGAATTGAACGTCGGCGCAGCGGACGAACCCGTGGCGTTGCCGAGCACTGTTCCGGCGCCGACGGAACCGAAGCCAGTGCAGGTTGTTGCCCCGGTCGAGGCCGTGAGCGTTGCGGCCCACGTATTCGCCGAGCAGGCATAGGTCTGCAGCGGAGCGACGAAGCCCGTCGCCGCCTCGGCCCCGACGCCGCCGCCGAGCAGCAGAGCGAGGGCGCAAACCCCGCCGAAGAGTGCCTTCTTCGAAATCATGTGCGCTCTCTCTTTCTCAGGTGAGGGTCCAGCCGCCGACGTGGCGGTCGACCTGCCAGATGGCAGAGGTCATCGCCACGATGCAGACGGCGCTGTATTGCATCGTCGAGGCGGCAGTGCCGCCCGAGGCCGAGGAGACGCCGGCCTCGGTGATGAAATTGCCGGTCGCCGCCTGCACGGTCACCGTCTGCCCGGCGGTGTTCGTAAAGCAATAATTGAGGCCCGCCGACCAGGCCGGCAGGGTAAAGGTGACGCCGCCCGAGGCGCCGGTGTTGTTGAAGTCGGTGCCGGCGTCGCCCGAGTTGACCGAATAGCTCAAGATTTTCGAGACCTCGACCCGGCTGCCACCGGCGCCCGAGGGCGTGCCGCACGAGCTCGGGCCGTTGACGAACTGGCCGCCCGAGCAGGTCGGGACGGTGGCCCCGCCGCCGTTGTAGCCGCCGGCGAGGGCCGGTACCGCAAGCGCCAGCCAAAGGCCGAGCGCGACCCAGATGCGACGGGTCATTGGTAGTCGCACTGATAGGGCGTCGAGCCGCCAGACGCGATGATCGATGGTGATCCGGGGAGGTCCGGGAAATCCCACCATTTGTCGCCGCCCGGGATGATCGTGACATTGCCGGCGGCGCCGCAGACCGCGGTCCCGCCGGCTGGCCTGACGCAGATATCGGTCGTGTTCTGCGCCGGATTGGTGATCTCCAAATGCGACGCAACGGAGCCGCCGCCCGAAAACAGCGGCTGGCTCGTCGTGCCGACCGTTCCGCTGCAATCGTTCAAGGCCCAGGCGGCGCCGGCGCTAGCGGCGAATGCGGCGGCCAGCAAGAGCACGGCAAGCCAGCGCATCGACCTCTCCTTTATTTGCCGCGGCTCGGGTATCAGGGCAGGTTCGGGAAAAGCGCCTTCAGCTCGGCCAGCACGAGTGCCAGCCAATCGGGCGACGCACCCTTGGCGCAGCCGGCCTTCAGGTCGGCCCAGAGGATGCCGCCGGCCGAGCTCGGGGGCAGAGAATTGAGGTAGGACGCGATGCTCGGATCGGCCTCGATCTGGGTCAGGACCGAGCAGGCATCGGTCTTGACCGTGCCGCAGCCCCCGAGGGCGATGGCTGCGGCGAGGCAAGCGCCGGCGATGACGTTGTTGCGCATTCGATGTCTCCTTGCTATGTTCCTGGCCGCACACTGCGGCGCGCGAGCCCGGGTCAGCTCCGGCCATCGTCAGATGCGAGCGCTCATCGGGGGACGCCCCGAGCAGTCGAGGTAGCGCCTCGGCCGCGGTGACCCAGCCGCCAGCGAATCAACCGTTTCCGATATTGGTGATGACGCCCATCGCGAAGGGCGCATAGACGGCCAGCACCGACTCGGCATAGACGCCGACCTGCCGCTGCCGCGTAACGATGGGCCAGTCGATTTGATAATAGTCCTGCCGGGTCTTGACCTCGGCGACGTTCGGGACCTCGTTCGACTGGTATTGGATCGGCAGGTTCTCGGCCCAGCCGATGATCGTCCCCGGGGGCACCCGCGGATGCAGGCGGATCGGGATCTTCAGGCCGCCGTTGAGGGCGAAGGGGTTGTAGTAATACGAGACGACGCCCGAAGCGGTGATCTGGTACTCGCCGCCGCCCTCGGCCGAGTCGGCTCGCTCATAGCGCAACAGCGGCCCCGCGGTGTTCGAGAGCACCTTGGTCGTGATGTTGCGCAGCTCTTGCGCGTTGACGTAAAGCACGGTCGGCGACAGCTCGAAGTTGTTCCACATCGTTTGGAACATCTGGTCGATTTCATTGACCGAGCCGCGCCCCGAGGCGGTCAGGAACGTTCCGGTGCCGTCGGTGCCGGTGGCGAGGCTGTTGACGTAGGCAGTGCCCGAACCGATCGCCGTGGTCAGCAGGCCGTTGTAGGCGTAGCTCGAATTGAAGCTGCTATCCTGGGTGATCGACGCGGCCGATTGGGTGCCGGCGACGAGCGGGGCCGAGATCGTGACCGAGTTGAGCGTGGTGATCGCCTGCAGCGTGCCGGAGCCGGCGGCATTGGTCGTGCCGACGAACCAGGCATAGGCGACCGCCCCCGAGACCGCCGCGACAGAGGCCGCCAGCATGTTGGTCCCCGAGGTGACGGCCTGGCCCGACGAGAGGGCGCTGATGTTCGAGGAGCCGCCCGAAAGGGTGTAGGCCTTGCCGTCGGCGCCGGTTACGCTCTTCTGGGTGGCGACGACGCTCGCCGCGGTAACCGCGGCATTGGCGATGCCGACCACCGTGTTCAAGGGCGTGCCGCCGGAATTCTGGAAGCCCTCGAGGGTCAGCGCCACGACCTGCACGTAATAGGTGGCGGTCGTCAGCGTCGCGGCGGTGTTGGCGATCTCCGTGACGGTCGGGGTGCCGGGGATGCCAAGCGAAAGGCCGCCGTTCGAGGCGCCGGCGTTGCCGGCGAGGATCGCCATCTCCTCCTTCAGCATCATCTTCTGCAGAAGGCGGAAGGTCATCCGCGCCTGGATGTCCTCGAAGTGGACGCCGGCCGAAATCGCCTCGTAAGTCGCGGCGTCTTCCTCGCCGATCGTCACATAGGTCGCCGACTTGTTCGAGGTGTTGTAACTCATCTGCCCGGAGCGCTGGCCTTCCGGCACCCAGCCCATCGCGTCGAAGCCCGACCCGATGATGGCGTTGACCTGGCGCCAGTTGGTCGCCGTGCCGGTGCCGCCGCCGACCCGCGGGATCACGTTTCGCAAGGGCGTGATGAACGGGTAGAGGTTCTTCGCCGGCGCCTGCAGGTCGAAGGCGACCAGGCCGGTGCCGGTCGAGATCGCTTTGGCGATCTGATCATTGGGCGTGCCCAGCGCCGACTTCATCAGGGCAAAGGTCTCTTCGGTGATCGGGTTCACGTGTTGCTCCTCGGTACTTTCCGGCCCGCCGGCGGCTCGGGCATCAAAAAAGCCCCTTGCGGGGCCGGGGCTGGTTCGGCGGGGGCCGGGCGAAAGCCGCCGTAACGGATCAGGTAGAACGCGGCCTCGCGCGGCACCCGCACGCGGCCGTTGTTGTCGACGCGATAGCGCTCGGTGCCGTGATTCGCCTCGTCGCAGCCGCCGGGAGCGACGAGCTCGAGGAGATCATCAGCCACCGGTCTCGCCCTCCGCCGTCGGCTGCGGGCCGCCGGGCCCGAGCCGAAACGGCTTCATGCGCGATGCCTTGATCAGCAGCATTGCCTGCTGGTCGGGCGTCATCGCCGCGATCCGCGCGGCGAGTGCCGCGTCGTCCTCGCCCGCAGCGCCGACGTCGCGGCCCTTCTCGATGCGAGCGAGCCCCATGGTCGAGCGCGCGGTCAACGGCGGCAGCGGCGTGCGCTTGATCGCCGCGACGTCGGCGGCAATCTGGTCGAGCCGCGGCGCCAGCTCGGCCACCGCCTTCGACAGCGCGTCGTAACGCTTGCGCAGCCCGCCGGGCCGGCTCCCCTTGCCGGGCTCGAACTCGGTGCCCTGCTCCTCTTCCTCGGCCTCGTCGTCGCTCGGCGGCGGCGACTGGCCGCGGTCCTGCTCGCCGGCCGCATCGCACTTGGCGCCGACGGCGACCCTGTGGTCATGCGCCTCCTGGAGATGCCCCATCGTCGCCTGGGAGTGCCGCGAGCCGGCCTTCTGCGCTTTGCAGGTCTCGCCGTCGGTCATCGCCTTCACGCAGCCGTGCGCCACGTCCATCAGCGCCTTGTGGGCGCGCCCGGCCTTGCCGAGGCTCTCCGCGATCAGCTCGAGCATGCGCTTGGTGGCGTCGGCGGTGTTGACGGTCGTGTAGGCGCCAGGGCGGTATTCCTGCGCCGGCGGCGTCGCCGTCGGGGCCGGGTGCTCGGGGTTGCGGCCTGTATCTTGCGTCGAGTTCCTCGCCCGAGCTCTCGCGCGCGCCGGCCGCCTTCATGCACTTCATGCACTCGTCGAGATGATCGCGCTCGTCGGCCTTGAGGCCGTCGATGCCGCGCGCCGCCTTGACCGCCATGTGGGCGCAGTCCAGGAGCGCCTGATCGCCCATCGAATGCCGCGCCTTGAAGAGCTTGGCGCGGCCGTCGAGGCCCGCCTTGCGCAGGCTCGCCGCGACCGCCGCCATCGTCATGCCGGCCATCGGCAGGGCGCCTTCGCCGAGATCGTCATCGCTCCTGATCTCGGCCGTCTCCTCGGCGACGAGGGCGTTGAGGAAGCCGCACAATTCGTCGATGACGCCGCCGAGCCGTTCCGGCTGCGGGCTGTCGTCGCCCTCCATCGCCGCCTCGGTGGCCAGCATGTCCTTGAGCCAATCGAGCCGCAGGATGACCTCGGCGACGCCGCCGATGTCGGCCAGATGCTTGCGCAGCTCGACGCGCGCCGCCTTCTCGCCGTCCTCGGCCGAGGGCGGCCCCTTCGGATCGATCTTGTCCTTCCAAGCGGCGACGATCTTCGCCTTGATCCGCTTGACTTCGTCGGCGTTGTATTTGCCGGCGTTCTTGGGCTTGTTGATGTAATTCCAGGCGGCGCGGATGTGCTTTTCGCTGTCGATCGGGTAGCGCTTCTTCTTGTCATCCTGATAGCCCGGATCGGCGTATTCGACATCGTCGTAGGGCTTGTCGCCCTCCCCGCGGGTCAAGCCCGCGGGCTGAAGGCCTACGTTGTCGCCTTTCTTGACCAGCGCCTCGACCCGCTCGATCGCCGCCTTCAGCGCCGCCACTGGATCCGATTGGATGCCATTTGGCTCCACGGCGCCGCGCTTCCAGCAATCAAACACCGCCTCGGGATTGGCCGGGCGGTCGACGAGGCTGATCTCGTCGAGCCGCAGCCCGGTGATCGTCTTGTAATCGGCCGGGTCGCGGGTCGTGACCTTGCCGCCGATCGAGAAGCCGTTGTAGACGCGCTCGACGACCTTTTCCCACGCCTGGTCATCGACGACCTTGGCGGCGATGTAGAGGCCCTTGTCGTCGACCCCGGCGTCCTTCGCCTTGCCGACCGCCGAGAGCTGGTGCATCTCGCGGATGTTGGCGAATTTCATATAATCGCCGAGCGCGTCGCTGAGCGCCTCGCGCTTGACGATCTCGCCCTGGTCGTCGCGCGCCTCGGTGCTGGCATAGCCCATCACCATGCGCTGCGCCGCGTCGACCTTGGCAATCGGCAGGTAGATCTTCATGGCAACTCCAATTGATGTAGGCCAGCCGACGGAAGCGATGCTCGAGGCCGGCGTCGACGCCCTGCTCGACGGCGACTACGACCTGCGCTCGCCGTTCGGCATGCGCGCCGCGGTCGCCGCGATCTGGCGCGCGATGGCTAGCCGCTCTTCTCCGGGATCAGCACCGCCGCGAGGCCGGCGAGCGCCATCGCCGCGTTGGTCCCCGACGACAGCAGCGCCGCGCTCGGATGCAGCCCGGCGGCGGCGAGGATCGCGCCGAGCCCGGCATAGGTCGACGGCTCCTTAAGCCGCGCCACGAGGAACGTCAGCAGGTTCATTCTTCTCCTCCATGCGGATGCACCGGCCGCAGAGCCATTGCCGCGCCACGCCTGCCCCGGCGAAGGAGGCTGTAATCCAATCCCGCTTTTTGGGCAGGGCGTGTGGCGTTTTTGGAAGCTCAACTTAAGGGTGTGGCAGTTTGGAGATACTTGACCTGGGGGATTGGGCTGTGGCGCCGTGTTTGGACCGTGGCGCCGTGAATGTGGTCGCGGAGGGCACTGCTCGGGCCTGCTGTGGTCATGCGGCCGCCGGTATCGCCATTGCTGCCGCCGCGGCAGTACGGCGGCGCAACGTATTGGCCCAGGATAGGTTGAGGGCCAGTGCCTGCAACAGACAGACGGACCGGACTTTCTCGCGGCCATGTACCAGGAACCGGGTCATTCCTCGGGTCTTGATGATGCCGTGCGCCCGTTCGGTCAGCTTGCGTCGGCGGTAGACTTCTTGGCCTTCCTCACTCGCCATTCGCGCTCGCCATGCCATGACCGGCGGCGGCTCATGGCGCCGTCTCCAGCGCCGCGTGTGCAGCGTCTTGGCGGTGACGTTCGGGCGTTCCGACGGCGGCGGGCTATAGACGGTCAGATCGGGATGCTGCTCGGCCAGTTTGACGATGTCGTCCTGGGTCATCGCCGTGGTATCGGCCAGCAGCCGTTGCGGCGCGCGGCCACAACGCTCGGCAACCTTCTCCACCAGTCCCGGCGCCGTGCCGCTGTCCTGGCGCCGATCCGTCGGATCGATCTCCACGATAAAGCCATTGGCGGTCGCCACTTGCACGTTCCAGGCGGGCGCGGCGGCACCGTCGGGCAGCCGCATCAAGCGAGCGTCGGGGTCACTGACCGAAACTTTGGGTTCGCCTTTCTTGGCTTCCTCCGTGGGATGTGTCTTTGCCCGTTCGGCCTTCTCCTGCTCCAATTCCGCCAGCTTCTGCTGCGCCTGCTTGACCCGCCGAGCCCGCTCCTCTGCGGCTTGCAAGGCGCGCCTCTTGCACCGCCGCTCCGGCTCCGCGGGATCCGTGTCGAGCTCGCTCTTCAGCTCCGCCACCCGTTCCGCCACCGCCTGCTCGATGCTCTCCAGCCGTTTGCGCTTGCTCATCGAACCCCGGCCGGCGTGAGCGCGCACCTTGGTCCCGTCAATTGCCAGCTCTTCCAGGGTGACCAGTTTTTCGGCGATCAGCCCAGTCACGCTCTGGGTCAGCAGGCGATCCAACAACGCCGCATTCTCGCGCCGAAACTCGGCCAGCAGATCGTGGTTGATCGGCGCACCGCCGCACAGCCAACGATAGGCCGCGTGCTGCTGACACAGGCGGTCGATCGCCCGCGCCGAACCGATCCCCTCCAGCGTCGCGTAGAGCCAGACCGCCAACACCACCTGCGGATCCGTTGCCGGCCGTCCGGCAACCGCGTCACGCGCCTTGATCCGGTCGTAAAACTCGCTCAGATCCAAACTTTCAACAAACGCCCAAACCAGCCGCGCCCGATGGTCGTCCGGCAACTGGCTGTCCAGATCGACCATGTCCCAGCGCAACTGAGCCCGGTCCGGACGGATCACCCGCACACCTTCGCTCATAGCGGCCCCCCGCTACCCCCACTAATAGGGTTATACAGAACGCGCGGACCAAAACCTAGCGATAAGACCCCGAATTCCAATTTTTTTCGGGATTGGATTACAGCCTCGAAGGCCGGGGGAAACAGTGTGTCTGCCTCCCGGCCGCACCGATCGCACCTAGCCTGCCCCCGCGAAAGCGGGGGCCACCGCCGCGAAGCGCGCAGCGCCGCGATGCCCTTGGTCGTCATTGCGGCTCCTCCTCGGACCAATGCCGAGCGAGGGCGATCCGCTCTCGAACCGGCCACACGCGCCGCGCCAGGCGGATCAGCCATTGCGCGCCGATCCCCGGAACGCACGCGCTGGCGCGCTTGTCCGGGGACCAGCGCGAACCACGGGAGATCACCCTTCATTGCGGGCCGGCCTCCTCGTCGTCAAACTCGCGCAGCCGCGCCTTGGCCCGGTCGAGGGCATCCTGCAGCTCGCGCCGCTTGATCATCCGCAGCCTGGCGTCCAGCGGCGCCGCTGCTGCAGCGTAATGGCCATCCCGGCCTTCGCCGGCAGGCGGCGCCGGCGCCGGGTTTGCCTGCGGCTTTCCCGGCGCCGGTTGTGGCGTGGCCGCGCAGGCGGTGAGCAGCAGCAGGACCGCCGCGGTGATCTTCATCGTTTCCGCTCCGGCCGCTGCATCGGCGCCGGCAGCAGATCATTCAGCCGCTGAAGTGCCGTCGTCAGATCGCCCTCGGTCGAGCGCAATTGCTCGACCGAGGTCGTCAGGCGATCGGTGGCGCGGGCGGCGTCGATCTCTTGCGCCTCGAGCGTCGTCACCCGATGCTCGAGCTCGGCTTGGATCTTCGCCACGACCGCTGCCTCGACGTTGATGGCCGCGAGATTGGTCTCGGCCACGCCGTGGATCGCAGAGACGATCCATAAGGTCGCCCCGACCAGGCTCCCGGCGCCCATCAGCGACACCATCAGAACCGTGCCGAGGCTCTGCCGCCAGTGCTCGGACGTCATGAAGCGACGCCCGTCCTCAGCCATCGGCTTCCTGGGCCAATGCCAGTTCGTCCTCGGCCGCATCGAGCTGCTCGCGCAGCGCGGCGAGCGTTGCCTCGGTATCGGCGACGAGCTTGCGCAGCCGGGCGACGCGGGCGAGCAACTCGGAATCCGCGTCGTCGCTCATGGCTCGTCTCGAGTGTGCGCCGGCGCGCAACGCCAGCCACCCGCGGCCGAGACGAAGGTATCGATGCCGACCCGGCGCATGCCGGCGAGCCAATCGGCGACCTCGCGTGGGGCGGCAACGGTGCAGGCCTCGATGCTGTCGTGGCCCCGGATCGGAATGTCGCGGCATACCTCCTGCGGGGCGCCGTGCAGCGTTCCATGCAGGCACCCCAGGACATAGAGGGCAATCGTCGAGTTCACGTCACCGTCACCCCGTCGTTGATCGCCCGGCGCTGGAAATCGCAGTTGAGCCGGCAGGGCTGGTCCTCCGGCTCCGGACAGACGCCGCAATGGCGGTTCAGCGTGCCGAGGCGCTCGCGGTCGACCCCGGCCTCCATAGGACCCGCCTCGGGCAGCGGCGGAAATAGCTCGAGCCGCCGGGCGCGGATCGCGCCCGCATCGTAGACCGCCGCGGTCATTGTCCGTGCCTATCCGGCTCCAGCCACTCGATCCCCGGAACGCGCGCGCTGGCGCGCGCTTGTCCGGGGACTTGGCCGCCGTCGCGGAGCGGAATGCGGCCGGTGCCAGCGCAGGCTTCGCAAGGCTTCCGCAAGTGCGTCCCGTGGACGGCCGGAACGCAGCCGCGGCCGCGGCATGCGGGGCAGCGCAACGTCGCGGTCAAAGATCGTCGCCCTCGGGCTCGGCCGGGCCGCAGCGCACCGCAACGAGATGCGGCGCCAGGAACGCGACTTGGGCAAGCCAATCATCGACCGCCGCCTTGCGCCCGCGCTCGCAGGCCTCGACGGTCGGAAAGCCGCGGACCTGGAACTCGCGGCAAAGCATCTGCGGCGCGCCGTGCAGCGTGCCGTCGATGCAGGCGGTGACGAAGAGCGAGGCCGCGAGTGCCGCGCCCATCATCACTGCCCCAACTGGCCGTAGACGTAGCAGTCGGCGGTCGCCGCGGCACCCTGGCCCGTCGTCAGCGACAGGATCGGCGGGTTGGTGCTTGAGGAATAGAAGGTCGTCCCCGGCGTCGCGGCAATCGTCAAATCGAGCGCCAGGGTCGAGCCGGTCAGGTTGCTGTAGAGCTGGGTCGCGGCAACCATCGCAGTCCCGGCCTTCGAGGCCTGGGTATAGACGCCGCCCTCCGCGGTCGTCAGGCTCGTGCTCGCATTGGTGCAGGTGATCTTTGTGGCACGGTACGAGGTCGCGGGGGCGGCGAGCCAGACAAAGGGCTGATCGGTCGTCGCGTTCATGTTCGCGCCGACGAGCCGGCCGATCATCTCGTAAGAATTGCCGCCGGCGCCGAGGAGCCGGCAGCCGCCGTTCTCGAAGGCGCGCGTATCGTTCGGGCTGGCGCCGGTTACCACGCCGTCGGCGCCGGCGGTGTACGGGCCGCTGGTCGGATAGGGTGCGGCGCCGATCACCTGGTAGGGCGCGCATTGAAAGGCGCTGGTGCCGGTGCCGGGCCCGGAGGCCGCCCAAACATGACCACAAGCGAACACCGCGGCCAATGCCGCCGCCGCAACAAATCGAGCAAGTTTCACGTGAAAATCTCCGTTCACGATGTGCCGACCGGCAGGTCGGCGGAAAGCGAGAGCGTGCGGCCGTCTGAGGTCAGGACCGTCGCCGCGAGGGTGTACGTGGCACCCGCCGCGGCCGCGGCGAAGCCGCCGACGCGGGCGACGCTGAAAGCGCCCGTCAGCGCGCCCACCGCCTCGGGCGGAGGCGGGACGAGGAGCGGCCCCTCCTCGGCGCCGATCTGGGTCTGCGCATAGACCGCGGCGATATGCGCCTGCGGCGCCGGGTCGATGGCCCCGCCGGCCGGCGGCGTCTTGACCGCGCAGCTCCAGCTGGTCGAGCCGATCGAGGCACCGGCCATATCGGCTGCGAAGTTGAAGGCGAAATTGTCCCACTCGCCCGGCGCGATCGGGTCGAACGGCGTGACGAGGTGCATGCCCCTCTGTCCGCCGCTAGAAGCTCGACCAGGGCGCGCGCTTCCAGGTGTTGGGCGCCGTGCAAAGGTAGAGATAATTGGAGTTGTATTCGAGTGTCCCGGTCTGGCAGGCCGCACCCGAGCTCGCCGGCGTGCCTTGCGGCAAGAGCCCGCCCAGGGAGGACAGGCTCTGCGGCGTCATCGAGACCAGCCGGAAATATTGCCCGTCAAATTGCAGCACGGCGTTTTCGAGGCTCTGCGTCTTGAGGCTGAACGAGGCGACCGCACCAAGCGTGCCCGGCAGCAGGATGCCGACGCCGCCGCCGTTCGTCTGGACGCTCATCGTCTTGCCGTCGTCGCACTGGATGCCGATCATGAACCCGGGCGACAAGGTCGTCGTCGCCGGCAGGGTCACCGCCATGAAGCTCGACGGGCTGTTGGCGCTCGAGATCATGTTGCCGTTGTCGGCAAAGGTCGCGTTGTAGGCGGTCGACCCGGACGGGAAGCTGTAGCGGTTGATGCCGGAGGTGCCGAGCATCTGCAGCTGGTCCGCCGTCGCCGGCGTCGCCGATAGAATCCGGAAATTCCCCGTCCCGTCGTATTGAATGACCATCGCCTCATAGGCGACCTGCCCGGGGAAACCGCCAGCCATCGCGACCGAGTTCTCGAGCGCGCCCGACCCCGGAAAGACGATGTGACCGCCGGCCGTGGCGTTCGTTTGCACCGTCAGCCCGTGGCCGTTGTCGGTCGCAAACCCCATCGTCCAGCCGTTGCCGAGCCCCGACGTCGACGGCAGGGTCACCGTGAGGCCGCCCGCGGTGTTGTACGAGCTGAGCGTGTTGCCGTTGTCGGCGGCGGTCGCGGCATAGCCCGAGGTCGATGGATAGAGCCACCGCGAGGGCCAGGGCGGCGCCTCGAAACCGTTCTGGAGCGCGGTGCTGCGGCTCGCCGCCAGCACACGCCAGTTGTTCCCGTCCGACTGCAGCCGCAGGTATTCGTAATTGCCGGCGCCGAGGGTCAGCATGCCGAGCGCCACGCCGCCCGAGAGGATATGGGCGCTGTCCGGCACCGCGATCGTCATCCCCTTGCCGTTGTCCGAGCCGAACCCCATCGTCCAGCCGGCATTGACGGCGGCGATTGCGGGCAGGGTCACCGCGAGCGAGGCTCCGGTCGCGTTGAAGGAGCTGATACTCAAGCCGTCGTCGATCGGGGCCGCGGCGTAGGCCGCCGCCGACGGAAAGAGCCAATTGTTGCGCGAGCCGGGGCCGATGACGCTGAGCCCGGTCGAGAGCGGCCCATAATTGACGACCGCCCCGCCATAATTCGGGTTGATCAGCGTGTTCCCGGTCGAGGCCGTGGCGCTGACCGCGGTCGTGCAATCGAAATAGGGCGAAAAGAACGTGTTGAGCCCGTTATGCACCGTGGTGATCGAGAGGCAGATCGGCGAGACCTCGAGGTCGAGCGCCTTCAGCGTGTTCGAGAAGTCGTAGCCGTTTTCGAGCACGATCGAACGGCCACCCGACCCGCTGGCCGTGCCGGCGCCCTCGATCGACGAGAACTGGACCTGTTCGAGCGCCAGCCCGGCGCCGCCGCCGGCGCTGTTGCAGACGGCGTAAATGTCGCTGTCGAGCACATAATTGAACTGGCAGCCGCCGGCCGCGGCTTGGGAACTCGCATTGTTGACGATCAGGTGATCCACCTTCGCCGAATTCTGCGCGTCGGAGAAATCGGTCTTGCCGAGGACGAACACATAGGCCGGGGTCGAACCGTTGACGAAGAGCGTCCCCTGTTCTTTGAAGTAGTAGCACGCGGCCGGCAGGGTCGGGGTGCCGCCACCGCACTGCACCTGCAGCACCGGTCCGGAGGCGATGCCGCGCCCGTCGAGGGTCGCCCCGTCCGAGATGATCCGGAACCCTGCGGCCGCCACCCCGGCGAAATCGACGACGATCTCGCTCGTGACCTTATACGTGCCATAGGGCAGGTAGAGCGGCTGCCCGCCGGCGATCGCCGCCGCGATCGACGCGTTGATCGCCGTTGTCGAATCCGTGCTGTCGGTCGGATCGGCGTTGTAGGGCGCTTGGGTGATGTCGACCCATTGCGGCGAGGTGGTCGGCGCCGCGGCATGCGCCGGGCTCGCGACCAAGCTGAAGAGCCAGGCGATGCCGAGGACCGCGAGCCCGACCGCAAGCCAGACTAGGATCAGGCGCGCGCCCGCGCGCCAAGCGGAATCGCGGAAGCGCGGATCGATGAAGCCGCTGCGCGGCGGCTCCCAGCGCCACAGATGGTCGTAATCGTCCATCATTTGGTACAGATCAAGTCGTCGTTCCCTGCGCCCGCAGATCCGCCGAGCCCTTATAGGCCGCGGTCCCCGCGTTGAGCGTGAGCCGCAGCCACACGCCCTGAGCGCCGGCGGTGTTCGGCGCCGCGCCCGGCGGCAGGTTGCCGGCGCCCGGCACCGAGACGAAGGCGGGCTGCGTCGTGAAGGAGATGCCGGCGGGTGCGGTCTGCCGATTGGCGATCGTCGCGCTGTCGTCTTGCGTGGCCGCAAGCCCGAGATCGAGTGCCGCACCGGTCGGCAGCGACGGCGTTTCGCTGGCCACCTCGATCTGCGCCCCGGTCAGCGCCGTCGCGGTGTTGTTGTTGACGACGAACGCCTTCTCGTAATAGGTGCGGGTCGAGCCGCTCGGCACGTCCGCGGCCGAGGTCGAGAAGCACCGGATGACCGCGGTCACCGCGTTCGGGCTGATCTCGAACATCATGCCCTGCAGGATCTTATAGGTCGTCGTGTTGTCCGGGACCGTGCCCCAGTTGCGGCTGACCCCGACGACATCAGTGCCATAGCCCGAAACGGCGATGATCTGGCGGATCTGGTTCGAGCCGGTGCCGCCCTTGGTCCAGACGAGCTGCCCGACCGACACCGAAGCGCCGTCGCCCGATTGCAGCTTCATCAGCGCCGGCGTGACGCCCGAGGCGTTGGCCGAGCCGGTCTGGCAGGTGTGGACCGTGCTGTCGGTCGTGACCGACGAGGCCGGCAAGACGCAGCTGTGCGCGGCGAGCGCCACGTCGCCGACGGCGGCGGTGCCGCCGGGGTTGGCGATCGGCCCGTTCGAGGTCGCCCCGGTCAGCGCGGCGTAAAGCAGCCGCTCGAAGCTCTGCGAGCCGGTCACCCAGGTCTGGCCGTTGAGCGTCGCCGTGTAATTCTGGATCGCGCCGGTGCTGTCGCGGCCATAGACCGTGATCTTGGTCGCGGTGTCCGAGGTCGACGACGAGATCACGTCGCAGGTCCCGGCCGGGGTGATGTCGTAGAAGGCGATCCGCCGGGTCAGATCCGGCGCGCCGCCGACGGTCGAGCCGTCGGCCTCGGGCATGTCGGCGGAGCCGTAGGCGACGATATCGCTGGGCAATACGCTCATTCAGCGCTCCTAAAGAGCCTGCCCCCCGGCCTTCGCCGGGGCAGGCTTGCAGGCCGAGGGCAATAAAAAAGCCCCGGAGGGGGGCCGAAAAAAATCGCGGCGAACCTAGCAAGTCGCGCCGCTGGCGTCGGCTTACGGAGTTGACTCTCCACCGGTCGCGAGGTCGAGTAGCAGCACCGGCCCTTGGCCCGCGTCGACCGCGAGCTCGTCACCGCCCTCGACCGGTTCCATGCCGCGCTGGTCGCGCGCTTCGTTGCGGGTGATGATCCCTTCCTTGACGAGGCCGATCAGCATCGTCGCCTCCTGCACGGGATCGATCGGATCCTCGGAGGCCCATGCGAATTCGAGGTCGGCGTGGCCCATGTGCAGCTGGATCGCCTTGTCCGCGAGGCGCTTCGTCCAGGCCATCAAGGGCTGGTTGCCCTCGGCCAGTGCCGCCTGCTGCATCGTCTCGCCGGTGGCGCGGTTCACTTGGTTGACGAGTGCGGTCGGCGGCAAGCTGAACACGTAGCAGATGACCCGCGCCAGCCACTCCTCGAAGTCGCGCTCGATCGGGCTCGATTTGAACGCCTGATACTTGGCGCCGGCCGGGGTCCAGATGACCTTGTTGCGCTCGGCGAGGTTGCCGGCGAGGATCGAGTTCGAACCACTCCTGAAAGCTGCGGATCTGCTCGGCGTTCCAGCCTTCGGGCGCGCAGATCAGGCCCTCGGGAACGTTGCCCGAGGTGTAGTAATTGAGCTGGGTGATCGCCCGGCGCAGCCCGATGTTGATGTACATCATCACCTGCTCGACCGGGCCGAAGCCGTAGGCGTGGTCGGCGCGACGGTTGCGCGGAGCGTAGAGCAGCTCGTCGGTGGTCAGGAGCCGCCAGGGGCGGCCGTGGATCACCTGCTCGTAGGCCGGCGCCGGCGGCCGCGGCCGGCGGCCGGTGTCGTCGACGAGGAGCTTGATCGTCGCGCCGTCGACGACATCGAGGCCGATGACGTCGCCGCCGCGGGTGCGCCGGATCTCGAAGGCCGGCGCGTCGATCGTCAGGAGGTCGTGGAGTGCCGTGCGCAGCCACGTTGCGAATTCGGTCTCGCCGTCGGGATGGCGCCAGAACTCGGTCAGCGCGTCGATACGCCGCTGCGCGTCCGCCCGCGGGCTGTCGGGGTCGCGCGAGACGATCGCCCAATCGAACTTCTCGATCTGGTCCTTGCGGGTCTCGATCGCAGCCGCCACGAGGTAATACTGCGCAAGTGCCCGCAGGTCGTCGAAGCCCGTGTCCTCCCAGGCCCGCGGCGTATAGACAAGATTGTAGCCGACCGGGAAGTCCCAGGTGCGCACCCGCTGCGCGTTGGCCGGGACCAGCGGTTCGCTCGGCGAAAAGAGGCCGGTGCGGTCAAAGGCTGGGTCCATGCGGGCAAGCGCCTGCTGGCCGCCCCAGAGCGTGCCCGGCGCGCCCCAGGAATACGTGAGCGGCGAAGCGCGGGCACCGGGGACCGGCGGACGCGGCGGCATTCTATCCTCCTCCCGGCCTTCGCCGCGACAAGCTTACTTGCGACCGCGGTGCACTGGTCCCCGGAACGCCCGCCCCCGTGTCGAGCACGGGGCAAGCTCTCGCGGGCGGCTGTCCGAGGAGTGCAGAGCCTGCCCCCCCGGCCTTCGCCGGGGCAGGCTTGAAGGCCGGGGCGCTACCACCGCCTCGCGGCGAAGGCCTGGCCGGTCGTGGCACCGTAGATCGAGACCGGCCCCGGCGGCTGATAACCGGACGGCGTCACGAAGACGGCGCCAGCAGCGATCGGCACCGACGCCCCGCCCGCGGTCGCGGTGCCGACATCGCTGACATAGAGCGTCCCGCTCGAATTGTTCGCGACGAGATAGCCGTTCGCAGGCACGGCACCGCCAAAGAGCGACTGCGCCGTACCGCCGACCGCGTTCGTGCCCGAGCCGTCAACCGCCGCGGCGCCGGCGGTGTTCATCACCGCGAGCGGTGCCGTGCGGCTGTTCGGCTGCGCGACGCCGGCGACGACCGAAGCCGGGACATTGACGCACGCCAGGTTGCCGGCCACGTCGCTCTGCGTCGAGAGCGGCTGAACCTGGGTATTGGCGTCCTTGACGAGCAGGGTCATCGATCCCTCAGCCGCTCACTCAGGCAGCGCCGTTGCCGAGGCTCGGCGCGGTGCGGAAAATCCAGTAGTTGCCGTCGGCCTCGCCGCAAACCGACCCATACCGGGTGCCTCGATCACTGCGGGGACGCCTCCGTGCGTGGCCGACGCCACGCCACGAGCGTTGTCCCGCAAGTCGGAAAGCATGAGGGGTGGGGAACTGTTCGGTGCGTCCCCATGTCGAGCAGCGTAGGCACCTTCTATCAGATCGATCCGGATTTGTCAAGATCCGGCTTCGATTTTCGCAACACGGTGCTGTGTCTGTAATGCGCATCCAAGGTGCCAAGCACTGCGATCAAGATCCCCGACGCCGACTCCGGGCTGACTCGGCGACCGTTCCAACCTTGATCGAGCGCCCACTCCTTCAGAGAGCGCTCCCAACCGACAACATGCCAGAGGCATGAGCCGCCGGGAGAGCTAAGGCCGCCGACCGCGCTGATCGTTTGCCAAACAATTTCGCGCGCTTTCTCGATTCGCCACCCGGTCTCGGCAGCGTAGCTCCGAACAGCGCCCGTTTGCTTCGGTCGCGACCAGTCAAGGGCCCGCAGCGGATCAAGCCGAGCGATGACAAAGTGCCTTCTGAAATCCTCGCCTGCTTGTCGCATCGCGGCGGTGATTGTGCCACGCCGCTCCATTGCCAGCAACGTATCAACCGCATAATGCGGCCGGGCGATCGTGCCGCCCGCATCGGTAATGGGTTGATCCAGCCGCTCGATTGCTCCATGGCGGTATCGCTCGGCGGTCGGCACGACCGGGGTTTCAATCACGGAAGCGTTGTCGATGCGACGAATTTGCCGGTGCAGCATATGACCCCCAACCAACTTAAACAGCGCGCTTCGCCTAGGAAAAATCCCGCACGACATAGTGGAGTCGTTCGAGAAACGGCCGCGAAGGTTGCACGCCGCGCCAACCTTGACGGCCGCCTACCGCGCAAGCCAGCGCCTCCACTTCGCGCAAGCGATCGACCTCAGCGGCGGTACCGCATGCGATATGACAGAGCGCGTGATGTTTGGAGCAATAAGAAGACCTCGGCCGGCGCGGCAGGCCACAGCTTATTGCAGTCTCTTCTGCGTCCAGGAGATAAGCGCAGCCGGGATCGTCTCGCTCGTTCTCCGGCGGCAGCACTCGGCCTTCCCACATCGACACCTCCATGCTCCGATCGAAAAAATCTTGCCACGATCGCACAAAGATGATAGCATCATCGATGCCGTTGTCAATACGGAAATTGCGGTAATAGCATGGACTCGTTTTGGTTCCATCAAGCGTTGCAGCGCGCCGGCGCGTCCCAGGCCGATCTCGCCCGCCACCTTCGTCTGGCGCCGTCGGCGGTCTCCCGCATGCTCAAGGGCGAACGCCAAATGAAGCAGCTGGAAACGGTGCAAATCGCGGCATTGCTTGGCGTGACGCCGGAAGAGGTGTTACGCCACGCGGTCGAGGGTCCGATCCAGACCCCACCCGCCGAGACACCTCGGCCAAGCCGCGGTCGTCCTCCGTCCGCGCCATCGCACACCGGCGACCAGATCCCGATCCGCAGCGGCGGACGGGGCGGCACCGACCAGGAAATGTTTCTTGAGGATGGTCCGATCGGCTACACGCCGCGACCGGCCAGCCTCTCGGGTGTGCGTTCGGCCTATGCGATCTATATGCTAGGCGACAGCATGGAGCCACGCTACGAGCAAGGTTGGCTGCTGCACATCAACCCGTTCAAACCGCCAACCCGGGGTCGCGACGTCGTCGTCCATAAACAGGGACAGAGCGTCCTGATCAAGCAGTTTGTCGGCTGGGAGGGCGATGTCCTCGTGCTCCGCCAGCTCAATCCGCCCGACACGCTTCGGATCCCGCGGTCCGAGGTGCTCGAATGCCACCTTGTTGTCGGCACCGATCAAGAAGGATGAGATTCGGCCGCTTATAGCCGTGGGGCAGGGCCCTGCGCTCGGGCCCCCTTAGGTGAGGCGAGCCGTGCCGCCCTTTGCCCGCCGTCCGGCCGGGCGGAACTTCTGATCGCCGTCAGGCGGCCGCAGCGGTAATCACGTCACCGATGGTCAGACCCTTGTCGGTGGCGCCGATATGGACGATGGCGCCATCGGGGATTCGCCCTTCGAGGATCTGCTGGGCGAGCGGGTTCTGCAGCTCGCGCTGGATCACCCGCTTCAACGGCCGGGCGCCGTAAACCGGATCGTACCCGGCATTGGCGAGCCAAGCGCGCGCGTTCGCATCAACCTCGATCGCGATCTTGCGATCGGCAAGTAGGCCTTTGAGCCGTTCAAGCTGGATCGCGACGATCGCCTTCATGTCGTCGCGCGACAGCCGGCGGAACAGCAAGATCTCGTCGAGCCGGTTGAGGAATTCCGGTCGAAACGCGGCCCGGACCGCCTGCATTACCGCCTCGCGCGCAACCGAGACATCGGCCCGCTCCGGCAGGCGGGCCAGCGCCTCGCCGCCTAGGTTCGAGGTCAAGACGATCAAGGTGTTGCGGAAGTCGACCGTGTGCCCCTGCCCGTCCGTCATCCGGCCGTCGTCGAGCACTTGGAGCAAGACGTTGAACACATCCGGATGCGCCTTCTCGAGTTCGTCAAATAGGATTACCTGATAGGGCCGGCGTCGCACCGCTTCCGTTAATGCGCCCCCTTCGTCATAGCCGACATAGCCCGGCGGGGCGCCGATCAGCCGCGCCACCGAATGCTTCTCCATGTATTCCGACATGTCGATTCGGATCATCGCGGTCTCGTCGTCGAACAGAAATTCGGCGAGCGCTCTTGCGAGTTCGGTCTTGCCGACACCGGTCGGGCCGAGAAATAGGAACGAGCCCATCGGCCGATTTGGATCCTGCAGGCCGGCTCGGGCGCGGCGGATAGCATTTGAAACCGCGGTCACGGCTTCATCCTGTCCGACCACGCGCCGCTTCAGATTATTTTCCATCTGAAGCAGCTTTTCGCGCTCTCCCGAGAGCATCTTGTCAATCGGGATGCCGGTCCAGCGCGACACGACAGCCGCGATGTGCTGCTCGGTGACGGCTTCCTCGAGCATGCGGCCGGCTCCCCCGCCCTCGACCTCGCGAAGCTTGCGTTCGAACTCGGGGATTACGCCGTAGGTGAGCTCGCCGGCGCGGCTCCAATCGCCGCGGCGTTGTGCGATCTCCAGCTCTGCGCGTGCTTGGTCGAGCTGTTCTTTGAGCTTCTGGGCGCCGGCTAACCGATCTTTCTCGGCACGCCACTGCGCCGTGAGCTCGGCCGAGCGCTGTTCGAGCTCTTCCAGTTCCTTGACGAGCCGTTCCAGCCGATCGCGCGATGCCGGATCGTTCTCCTTTTTCAGAGCTTCGCGCTCGATCTTGAGCTGGACGATGCGGCGATCGAGTTCATCGATCGCCTCCGGCTTGGAATCAACTTCCATGCGCAGCCGTGCGGCGGCTTCGTCCATGAGATCAATCGCCTTGTCGGGCAGGAAGCGGTCGCTGATGTAGCGGTTCGATAAGGTCGCGGCAGCGACGATCGCCGCATCGGTGATACGCACGCCGTGATGCAGCTCGTATTTCTCTTTAATACCGCGCAGAATAGAAATCGTTTCCTCGACCGAAGGTTGGTCGACGAAAACCGGTTGAAAGCGCCGCGCAAGCGCCGCGTCCTTTTCGATGTTCTTGCGGAATTCGTCGAGCGTCGTCGCCCCGACGCAATGGAGTTCACCACGGGCGAGCGCCGGCTTCAGCATGTTCGACGCATCCATCGCGCCCTCTGCCTTACCGGCGCCGACCAAGGTGTGCAGCTCGTCGATGAACAAGATGATCTCACCGGCGGCTGCTGTGATTTCGGCCATAACCGCCTTCAGCCGCTCCTCGAATTCCCCGCGAAACTTGGCGCCGGCAATCAAGGCGCCGAGGTCAAGAGCAAGCAGACGTTTATCTTTCAGGCTTTCCGGGACGTCGCCGTTGACGATCCGCAGCGCAAGCCCCTCGACAATTGCGGTCTTGCCGACACCAGGTTCACCAATTAGCACCGGGTTGTTCTTAGTTCGCCGCGACAATACCTGGATTGTCCTTCGAATCTCCTCGTCTCGCCCGATCACCGGGTCGAGCTTGCCGTCGCGCGCCGCCGCAGTCAGGTCGCGCGCATAACGCTTGAGAGCATCGTAGCCCTCCTCGGCGGAGGCGCTTTCAGCTTTGCGTCCCTTACGTAGCTCTTCGATCGCGGCGTTCAGCTTTTGCGGCGTGACCCGACCGGCGGCGAGCGCCCTGCCGGCGGGCGTGTCCTTGGCCAGCGAAAGCGCCAGCAACAACCGCTCGACGGTGACAAAACTGTCTCCGGCCTTCTTGGCTATCTGCTCGGCCTGCTCGAGGAGTCTGGCGAGTTCGGGAGCGAGAAATAATTGACCGGCACCTGCCCCCTCGACCCGCGGCTGTTTGCTGAGCTCGGCTTCGGCCGCCCGGAGGACAAATTGCGGATCCCCGCCGCTCATCCGGATAAGATTTGCCGCCAAACCTTCGTTGTCGTCGAGGAGCACCTTGAGTAAATGTTCGGGCGTCAGGCGCTGATGACCGCTGCCTAACGCCAAAGACTGGGCCGACTGGTAAACACCCTTCGACCGGTCAGTGAACTTGTCTAAATCCATGCTTGGGGTGCTCCGCCGAACCGGTCTCAGCGCCCCCGGCAAAGCAGCGCCAAAACCCTTCGCACCCTATATGGGTTGACCCCCGCATGCAGCAAGCCTGCGCCATCCGGCGCATAACCTCTCGGGTCGCCGCCGCGCCTCCCTTCGCAGGCCCGCAAGAGGATGCGCCGACCCTGGGAGCGGTATTTTGTGGGTAGCTTTTCCAGCACGTCGCCGCAACCGGCGAGAACGACGCCGAGGTCAAGCCCCTCTGGCGCCGCGATTAGCGCGCACGGCGCTCAATATCCCTGCGGCTGATCATCGCGCGAGGTATTTGGCAACAAGGGTTGGACCACCCCGTCATCTGAAACCCGGCTTCCCTCTTCGGTCTCGCCGATCTCAAGATCCGCCGGCGTGACCGGGCGCGGTGGCGCATGCGGATTGCCTTCACCGTTTGCATTCATGACGCGAAAATAGTGCTCGGCATGCTGGTACAAGTTTTCAGCTGCAATCCGGTCGCCGCTGGCGGCCGCCTCGCGCGCCAGTGCGACGTAGCGCTCGAATACCTGATACGCATTGCCTCGGATCTTGACGTTCGGACCGTTGCTGTCGAAAGTCTGAATCCGATACGGCAACCGCGGGCGATTATGATGATGATTATTCCCGTTGCTGCGCCCGCGAGATCGTTTGTTTGGTCCCGGTCTCATAACACCTTTCTAATCTTTGGATGAACTCGGATCCTTGCCCGGCTTGCTCCAGTTTTGACGTCCCCTCCGCACCTTCCCGCGCGGCGGACGAACGGTCCGGCGAAGCCAGCCTAGACGGGGTGATCCCACATTCCAACAAATTTTTAGCGCCTCCAGGCGCCGTGGTCGGTCTGCCGCAGGTCAGGCCCCCAACCACGCACCGCGCTACCCCGGCAAGATCATGCGCTATGCCGTGAACCGCCAGACCCGCGCTATTCAGTATCGTCGAAACCGCACCAACTTGCCCGATCCCGACTTCGGCCGCAAAGATGCCGTCGGGTGTCAGGAGACGGGGCAGATCCGCGCCGATAGCGCGGAAGGCCTCCAGGCCGTCGACGCCACCGTCAAGCGCAGGCCGCGGATCGTAACCGCGAACCGCGCGAGGCAACTGGGCAAGCGCCGCACGGGCGATATAGGGCGGATTGAATACCACCACGGCAAAGCGCGCCGATAACGCCTTTCCCCAATCACCGACGCAGAACCACGCACGCGAGGCGAAACCGAGAGCCCCCGCATTCATCCGGGCGGTTGTCGCCGCCCCGATGACGATGTCGACGGCGACGCCCGTGGCCTTTGGCAGCTCGGAGAGAAGCGCCAGCAGAAGACACCCTGTCCCGCTACCGAGGTCGAGTAGGTGCAACGGGGCATCGCGCTCGGGTATGCGTCGCAACACCGCCTCGACGACGGCCTCGCTGTCAGGCCTCGGATCGAGAGTATCGGCGGACAAACCGAACTCGAGCCCCCAGAATTCGCGCCTGCCAAGCGCGCGACCGAGCGGCTCGCGCTCGAGCGTGCAACTCACCAGCCGACGGATGAGCCGAGCCTCTCGTTCGGCAATTTCGCGATCGGGGTGGCTCAACAGCTCGGACGCGCTGACGCCGAGAGCCGCGCCGATCAGGCGGCGCGCACGGCGCCGAGCTTCACTGCAACCGGCGGCAGAGAGCGCGCGGCTGGCCTCGGCGAGGATCGAGCCGAGAGTTTCGCCCATGGCAAATCTCAGGTCTCCATCGCGGCCAACCGCGCAGCTTGATTTTCGGCAAGCACGGCGTCGATGATCTCGTCGAGCGCCTCGCCGCTCAGCACTTTTTCGATCTTGTGCAACGTCAAATTCAGCCGATGGTCGGTAACTCGGCCTTGTGGGAAATTATAAGTACGAATCCGCTCGGACCGATCGCCGCTACCCACCTGGCTTTTGCGCTCCGCCGCGCGGGCACTGTCGCGTTTCTCGCGCTCGATTTCATAAAGCCGCGAACGCAATACCTTGAGTGCTCTTGCCTTGTTCTTGTGTTGCGATTTTTCATCCTGCTGAATAACGACAAGCCCCGTCGGCAAATGAGTAATTCGTACCGCACTATCCGTTGTATTGACCGACTGGCCGCCGGGACCACCGGCACGGAAGACATCGATGCGCAAATCCCGATCGTCGATTTTGACGTCGACGTCTTGTGCTTCCGGAAGCACCGCCACAGTGGCCGCGGATGTATGGATGCGGCCAGCCGCCTCGGTCTCCGGGACGCGTTGCACGCGATGCACGCCGGATTCGAATTTGAGCCGCGCGAAGACATCCGATCCGCTGATCAGCGCGCGCGCCTCCTTGACGCCGCCGAGTTCGGTCTCCGACACGTCGAGGATCTCATACCGCCAACCGCGCAACGCCGCATATCGCAGATACATTCGAAATAGGCGAGCAGCGAACAGCGCCGCTTCTTCGCCGCCGGTGCCGGCCCGTACCTCGAGGATCGCATTGCGGGCGTCATCGACATCCTTGGGCACCAGGGCCAAGCGAAGGTTCGCCTCGAGCGCGGGCAGTTTCTCGCGCAGCGATCGCATCTCCTCAGCCGCAAGCGCCCTCAACTCCGCATCCTCGGCCGACCGCGCGATCTCGGAGGCCGAAGCCAGCTCGCTGCGCGCTCGCCTGAGCCGCTCGATGCCTTCGACAATCGGCATCAGTTCACTGTATTCCTTAGACAATTTCGCAAACTTCGCGCCGCTGAGACCGGCGCTGCCCAAGGCATCGCGCAGCTCAGCGTGCCGGCGACGCAATTGCTGCAAGCGAGGGTTGAGATCAGGGTCCATGGCGGCTCAAGTCAGTTGCCGATCGCCTGGAGCCGTGCCCGCAGCTCCACCAGCCGCTGGTCCATTGGCACGGCCGGATCCGCTGGCAGACGGGCAGGCACGTCGCTCTGTTCGCCGGTGTCGAGATCGCGCAGCCGCACCACATTGCGCGCCGCCTCGTCGTCTCCGATCAGCACGGCGGCGCGCGCGTTGAGCCGGCTCGCTCGCCGCATCCGGCGCGAAAGATTGCCGGAATACCCCAGGTCGACGACCCAACCGTGGTCGCGCAACACTTCCGCGATGACGAGAGCGATCGAACCGCCGGCTTCGCCGATCGGCACGATGGCGACGGGCCGCGGCGGCGCGGGAGGGTCGGCAATCAGCATGGCGAGCCTCTCGATCCCCGCGGCCCAACCGACCCCCGGCATCGCCGGACCACCCATCATTTCGACCAACCCGTCGTAGCGGCCGCCAGCCATAACCGTGCCTTGAGCCCCAAGCTCGGTGGTGACGAACTCAAACGCCGTGTGCGTATAGTAATCGAGGCCACGCACGAGCCGCGGGTTGACACGATAGCTGATCCCGACCCGGATCAGCCCGTTTTGTACGTGAGCAAAGAAGTCCTCCGAAGACTTGGTCAAATACTTATCTAATAGTGGCGCATCAACTAAAATCCGTCTATCACCTTCATCTTTCGAATCGAGAATACGGAGGGGATTTCTCTCGAGTTTCCGACAGCTGTCTAAAGACAATTCCGACCTATAACGCGAAAAATAAGCGATCAGCGCTTCCCGATAAGCTGCCCGACTCTCCAAATCTCCCAAGGAGTTCAGCTCTAGCACGGTATGCAGCCGAACCCCTAGCGCGTCAAGTATGCGGTTTCCAAGCGCGAGGACTTCGATGTCGGCTTGCGGTTGGGCTACCCCGATCAGTTCGACGCCAATCTGATGGAATTGGCGAAATCGCCCCTTCTGGGGCCGCTCATAGCGAAACATAGGGCCGTCATAAAAAAATTTCAGCGGCGCGCTTTGCACAAGTCCATTCGATAGGGTGGCGCGTACAACTCCCGCTGTATTCTCGGGGCGAAGCGTCACCTCTTCGCCACCGCGATCCTTGAACGTGTACATTTCTTTGGTGACGATATCGCTGGTTTCACCGATAGGGCGAGAAAATACCTCGGTAAATTCCAAGACTGGAGTTGAAATTTCGGTAAATCCATAGAGCACGGCGTTAGCACGCGCGATTTCGCTTACCAGCCGGTGACGGCGAGCCTTTTCCGGCAACAGATCTTGGGTGCCGCGTACAGGTTGCATCAATTTCATAAACGGTTCCCTACCAATATCTTTAGAAGCAAAAAGGCGTCTCGCAGATAATGCTGTACACCGCAATAAATAATCCATTCAAACTCGGTGGAGTACTGTTATTCACGTGCAGATTATTTTCGTTGGTTCGAGATCTCCCCGCTGCGCCTCGATCTCGGCGACCTTCTTCTGCACCAAGTCGACCAGATGATCGACGATGTCGGCATTCTTGAGGCGATGATCGGTCAGGCCGTTGATGTAGATTTGGTGGGTGCCGTTGCCTCCGCCGGTAAGTCCGATATCGGTCTCGCGCGCTTCCCCCGGTCCATTGACGACACAGCCGATGACCGACACCGTCAACGGGATCGTTATGTGTGCGAGCCGCTCTTCGAGGCGTTCGACCGTCTTGATCACCTCGAATTGCTGTCGCGCACAGGACGGGCAGGAGATCACCGTCACCCCACGGCGGCGCAGGTTCAAGGACTTTAGCATTTCGAACCCGGCTTTGACCTCCTCGACAGGATCGGCCGAGAGCGATACGCGGATCGTATCGCCGATTCCGGACCACAGCAGCATCCCAAGCCCAATCGAAGACTTGACGGTGCCGCTGCGCAGACCGCCCGCTTCGGTGATCCCGAGATGCAACGGGTAATCGCAGGCTTCGGCGAGTTGCTGGTAGGCAGCAACGGCGAGAAATACGTCGGACGCCTTGCAAGAGATCTTGAATTCGAAGAAATCGTTGTCCTCGAGTATCTTGGCATGGTTCAGGGCACTCTCGACCATGGCTTCGGGGCAGGGCTCCCCGTAGCGCTCGAGGAGGTCGCGCTCGAGCGAGCCGGCGTTCACCCCGATCCGCATCGAGCAGCCGTGATCCTTCGCCGCCTTGATCACCTCGCGAACGCGTGCGACCGAGCCGATGTTGCCGGGATTGATGCGCAGGCAGGCGGCGCCGCTTTGTCCGGCCTCGATCGCGCGCTGGTAATGAAAATGAATATCGGCCACGATCGGCACCGTCGCCTGCCGCACGATTTCCTTGAGCGCCCGTGTCAACTCCTGGTCGGGGCACGAAACCCGGACGATATCGGCACCCGCTTGTTCGAGAGCCTGGATCTGCGCGACGGTCGCCGCCACATCGCTGGTGAGCGTGTTGGTCATCGATTGCACGGTGATCGGTGCATCGCCGCCGACCGGCACTTTGCCGACATGGATCTGGCGGCAACTTCGGCGCCGGATGTCGCGATAGGGCCTGACGCTCATGTTCGACCTCATGGAGGCAGCTTCCGCCAAGCCATATAGACGGTTTTGGCGGGGTCTAAAAGTCGCCCCTGCGCTCCGCTGATTGGCGTTCCGCGAATGCGTCGAGCGGTGCAGGCGGCGAGTTGCGCCGAGACCGGCCGCAAGGCCGGGCATCCGCCCTACCCCGCCTACCACGGCGACGCAGGCGATCCAGTAACGCTCCCTCGACCCCGCGCGGCGAGCGCCGACAGCGCTTGTTCGACGACCTCTGCCAAGATCTCGGTGGTGGTTTGTGCCCGCGACACAAAGCCTACGCTCTGACCTGCCATCAGCGACCCGGTCTCGATGTCACCGTCGATCACCGCCCGCCGCAAGGCGCCGTCCCAAAAATGCTCGATTTCGAGCTGGGCGGCTTTGAGCGAAAGCTCGCCTCGGGCGAAGCGATCGATTGCCTCGCGCTGCACTGCGGCGAATCGCGCCGTCGCGGGATTGGCGAGGGCGCGCACCGGGATCACCGGCAATCGCGGGTCGAGCTGGACCGAAACGACGGCATCGCGAGCCGCGGCGCGGATAAAGGCTTGTTTGAACCGCGGATGCGCGATCAACTCGTGCGCGCACACAAAGCGGGTGCCGAGCTGCACCCCGGCCGCCCCCATCTCAAGGTAGGCAAGCATCGCTTCGCCGCGCCCGATGCCGCCGGCGACAAACACCGGAACCTCGGACACGCGCGGCAGGATCTCCTGCGCCAGAACACCGGTCGAGACCGGCCCCACATGGCCGCCCGCCTCGTTTCCTTCGATGACGATCGCATCGACCCCCAGGCGCACGAGCTTCCGCGCAAAGCCGAGCGCCGGCGCAAAGCAAAAAACCCGGGCACCGCTCCGTTTGACCTGAGCAATCGCGGCGCGGCTTGGCAGACCGCCGGCGAGAACGACATGACCTATGGAACACTCGGCGCAGACCTCGATCAGTTCGGTCAGTCGCGGATGCATGAGAATAAGGTTGACGCCGAACGGGCGATCCGTCAGCGCGCGGGTAGCGCGAATTTCGGCGGCCAGCAAATCAGGGGGCATGGCGCCCGACGCGATCACACCGAACCCGCCCGCGTTCGAAATCGCGGCGACGAGCTGGCGCTCCGAGACCCAAGTCATGGCGCCGCCCATGATCGCGAGGTCGCAACCGAGAACCGCGCGTCCGCGACACCACAACCGGTCAAGCTCAGCGCTCCATCGCCCGGCACCGCGCCCGCAGATGGCCGTCATCTCGACCGCACCGACGCCCAACTCATCCGGAAATGTCGAGCCCGTAGGCGGTATGAAGTGCCCGCAGCGCCAGCTCGGTGTATTCGGCCGCGATCAGAACGCTGACCTTAATCTCTGAGGTAGAGATTACCTGGATGTTGATCCCCTTATCGGCAAGCGTCTGGAACATCTTCTTGGCGACGCCGGCATGGCTGCGCATGCCGACCCCGATAACCGAGATCTTGACCACGTTCGCGTCCGGCTTTAGCGCGGCAAAGCCCAGTACGCCCCGGCTTTGTTCAAGCACCGCGACCGCCCGGTCCAGGTCGGACCGCGCCACGGTGAAGGTGAGGTCGGTGGTCAGGCCGTCCTCCGAGACGTTCTGTACGATCATGTCAACGTTGATCGCGCAATCGGCTAGTGAGCCAAAGATGGCTGCCGCGACCCCGGGCCGGTCCGCTACCCTCTGCACCGTGATCTTGGCCTCGTCGCGACTGTAGGCGATGCCACTTACGACCTGTTTTTCCACGATCTCGTCCTCATCGACCACGAGAGTTCCGGGACGATCGGTAAAGCTCGACAACACCTGAAGCCGCACCCCGCAATTCATCGCCAGCTCGACCGCGCGCGTCTGCAACACCCGAGCGCCCTGGGATGCCATCTCCAGCATTTCTTCGTAGGTTATTCTATCGAGCTTGCGTGCTTTCGCAACAATCCGCGGATCGCTGGTATAGACTCCCTCGACGTCGGTGAAGATGTCGCAACGGTCCGCCTCGAGCGCCGCGGCGAGCGCTACGGCGGAGGTATCCGAGCCGCCGCGGCCCAACGTAGTGATCCGCCTGCGCGAGCTGATCCCCTGGAAGCCGACGATGACGGCGACTTGACCCGCAGCCATTCGGCGACGAATTTCGCCCACTTCGATAGCTTCGATCCGCGCCTTGCCGTGCACGTCGTCGGTCCGAATGGGAATTTGCCAGCCGAGCCATGATCGCGCGTCGACCTCGATCTCTTGCAGTGCGAGCGCAAGGAGACCGGCGGTAACCTGTTCGCCGGAGGCCACGACGACGTCATATTCGCGGGCATCGTGCAGCTGGCTCGTTTGCCGCGTCCATTCCACCAACTGGTTCGTCACACCGGACATCGCCGAGACCACGACCGCCACCTCGTTGCCGGCAACAACCTCGCGCTTCACGCGCCGGGCGACGCCCTTTATTCGCGCAACATCGGCGAGCGAAGTGCCGCCGAACTTCTGAACGAGGCGCCCCATTTCCTGCCCAAGACCTATGGCTGCGATTGCCCAGAAAAACTTTTACCAGATCGTCGAATATCTGCTATTCGACCACAGGATATCATGATGCTCGGCGGGATCGAAGCCGGGCGTCCGACAAACGCCAGCGTCGACGCCGAAGAGGTCGACCGGTTCGCCGCGCGGGCCGATGCTTGGTGGGACGCCCACGGCAGTTTTCAGGCACTGCACCGGTTCAATCCGGCTCGTCTCGCGTTTATCCGGTCGCAGCTAATGGCCCACTTCGCGCGAGATCGCGCCGCGCTGCGGCCATTCACCGGGCTGACCCTGCTCGACATCGGCTGCGGCGGCGGGCTCGTTGCCGAGGCGATGGCGCGCCTTGGCTTCACCGTGACGGGCATTGACGCGAGTGCCGAGGCGGTCGCAGCCGCGCGGGCCCACGGCGAAGCCGCGGGCCTGCAAATCGAATACCGCATCGCCGCCGTCGAATCACTCGCCGCAGAACGCGAGCAGTTTGACGCCGTAGTCGCGCTCGAACTGATCGAACACCTTGCTGATCGGGATCTCTTCTACCAGGCGCTCGGCAGAGTGATACGGCCTTGCGGGGCATTTATCGCGGCTACCTTGAGCCGGACCGCGAAATCGTTTGTTCTGGCAATCGTCGCGGCTGAGCACCTCCTCGGTTGGCTGCCGCGGGGTACCCATGATTGGCGTAAGTTTGTGCGCCCTTCGGAACTCGTCCTCGACCTGCGACGCCATGGCTTACGCGTGACCAAGCTCGCCGGGATCAGCCTTGATCCGCGGACCGGGGAGTGGCGGATCTCCGAGGATCTGGCGGTCAACTACCTCGCCATGGCGGTGGGGCGTGAGCGGCCGCTGCGCCAACCTCAACCGTCGGTGTACGGAATCCACGGAATCTGACCGAAGCTGATACCCTCGTCAGCGAGGGCACGCGATTCTTCGTTGCTCGCCTCCCCGTATATGCCGCGCGGGTCCGTCTCGCCGTAATGGATGCGCCTAGCCTCCTCGGCGAAGCGGCCGCCGACATAATCGCAATGCGTCTCGATCTGCCGGCGCAAGTGAGTCAATACCTTACGCATCTCGGCCCGCGCGACTGCAGCGGGCGTTGCCTCGCGCGAGCGGCCGAGCCGCGGCGCCATCACCGCCTTTTCCACCGCGGTGTCGCCACAATGGGGGCAGGCGATTTCGGCCGCGTTCTGTTGCGCCTCGAACCCGATGCTGTCACGGAACCACCCTTCGAACTCATGGCCGTGCGCGCAACGCAGCGCAAACAGGATCATCGAAATGCTCTCCTCGCAGGTAGTCTTACACCGTTATCGCCGAATATGGCAATTCTCGCCGAGGACGGGGACTTGCCGGCGACGGCCGCCACTCCTCCACGCGTCCATGAACGAAAAGTTAGGCGTGTTCGATCAACACGCTACGCCTTGGATCCGGAGGCGGTCACATCTTTCCCCGACGCGGGTCGAGAATGGGTGGACCCGCATTCCGAGCGCGGCACGGCGGATCGCACGGCGCGGGCGAACTAACCCAAGCGCGGCGCGCGACCGGCCGGCTCGGGATCGGCGAATGGCCGGTCGTGGGCGAGCGAGGGGACCATCCGCCGCGCCTCGATAATTCGCGTCGGATCGATCCGGGCGCTCGCGATGCCGACGCCTTCGCCCGCATCGGCGAGCACTTCGCCCCACGGATCGACGATAAGCGATGAGCCGAAGGTCCGCCGGCCCCCGGCGTGCTCGCCCCATTGCGCCGGCGCGAAGATGAAGCAACCGTTTTCGATCGCCCTCGCCCGCAGCAGCACGTGCCAATGCGCCTTGCCAGTCGGGACCGTAAAAGCCGACGGGATCGCGATGTAGTCGGCGCCACTCCGGGCGAGAACGCGGTACAATTGCGGAAACCGCAGATCGTAACAGATGGTCATGCCCAGGACACCCCACGGGGTCGGTGCCTGAACCGCTCGGCGCCCCGGCCGGAACGCGTTGCTCTCGCGATAGCTCTCACCACTGGCGAGATCGACGTCGAACATATGGATTTTATCGTAGGACGCGACGATGCCGCCCTCGGCATCGATAAGGTACGAACGGTTGGCGAGCCGTCGTTCGCTGCTCGGCGTGCCGGGCTCGCCCGAGATGTCGACGGCGAGAGAGCCGATGAGCAACCAGATTCCGGTTTCCCGCGCGACCTCGCGCAATGCCGCGAGGGCCGGATGGCTTGCTTCGTCGCGTGCCTTTTCGCGCCGAAGCCGGCCGTTCGGCTCAATCAGACCGGTGTTCTCCGGCGTCAGAACGAAATCCGCGCCGGCGTCGCGCGCCCGTCGAACAAGGTCCGAAACCACGTTTATGTTTCGTTCATAATCGCGCGCCGCCGTGAACTGAATGCAGGCGACGGTGAAGCTGCCGGTCATCTCGCCGCTCCAAGCTTTGCGTCGAGCCCGCCCGCACGATCGAGCGCGACGAGATCGTCGGACCCGCCGATATGCTGGCCATCGATAAAAATTTGCGGCACCGAAGTGCGCCCTCGGGCGCGCCGGATCATTTCCGCTCGCCGGCCTGGCTCTTCATCGATGTCGATCTCGACAAAGCTGACGCCCTTGCGCCGCAACAGCGTTCGGGCACGCCCACAATAGGGACACCACTTTGTGATGTAAACTTCGACCTGGGCCATCGCCTGCGCCACCTCGATTGCGCGCATCCAACCAAGCAAAGAGTTATCCGCCCGACCTCAGCGCCCGTGCCAGGGTCAAGGCACCGATCGACTTGGCCCCGGCGCGCCGCAACACCCGGGCGCACTCCTCCACGGTTGCTCCGCTCGTCATCACATCGTCGACGATCACCACCCGCTTGCCGGCGACGCTGCGGCCGGCTCGCATCACGAAGGCGGCCTCAACGTTGCGGCTGCGCGCCGCCGCCCCGAGCCGACCTTGCGGCGGGGTCCGCCGCCGCCGGACCAGCCAGTCCACCGCAACCGGCGGACCACCAGCTGACGCGATCGCATGGACCAATAACGCCGCTTGATTGTAGCGCCGCCGGAACAGGCGAGTCCAATGCAGCGGCACCGGTATCAGAAGATCGGCGCCGTTCAACACTTCGCCGCCTGCGCGGTGCATCCAGCGCCCGAACGCCGCCGCCAGATACGTGCGATCGCCGTGCTTGAGCGCCAGGACGAGATGCCGGCT
The DNA here is from genome assembly GCA_963772295.1 of uncultured Alphaproteobacteria bacterium. Lineage (GTDB taxonomy): Bacteria > Pseudomonadota > Alphaproteobacteria > ATCC43930 > CGMCC-115725 > AP-15. Next base: position 201,324 of record CAVYWO010000009.1, on the reverse strand, counting down.
GTTCTTGTCGTAGCGCAGCACGGCGCGCGCCCGGTCCCAAGACCGAGTTTCGCGAGCGCACTCCGCGCACACCGCGTCCGCGCCCTGGGGATGTGGAAACGGCAGGCCGCAAACAACGCACCAGGGCTGTGCAAAGAATGTGATCACGCGCCAGCACGCAGCGCACAATGTCTGCGGCGTTTCGACGATCGCGCCGCACGCCAAGCAACGCGGCGGCAGCACGTTGTCCAAGATCGCACGCCCGAGGCGCCGGACCGCCTTGCCAAAGAGGATTGTCGAATCCGCCATCGCGATACATCATCTGCGCGGAGGGCGTTTGGTCAATCATCGACCGCAGCACAGGCCCCGATGGCCCGCATCCAGACGGAACCGGCGGCGCTGTTCGACCGTCGGGCGTGGCGGCTGCATCGCGAGCGCGCGGCGCGCGTCGGGTGCGTCGATTTTCTGCATGCCATCGCCGCCGACCGGCTGATCGACCGGCTCGGCGACATTCGCCGACGATTTCGCGTCGTCCTTGATCTCGGCGCGTATACCGGCGCGCTGTCCCGCGCGCTCGAAGCGAGGCCTGGAACCGAGCGGGTGGTCGCCGCCGATCCATGCGTCGCCCTTTTGCATCGCCACCGGGGCATGCGAGTTGCGGTCGATCCCGAACTCGTGCCGTTTGGGAGCGGCAGCTTCGATCTCGCCGTCAGCGCCCTCGCGTTTCATTGGGTGGCCGATTTGCCCGGCGCCCTCGTTCAACTGCGCCGCAGTTTGAAGCCGGATGGGCTGCTTCTTGCCGCCATGCTCGGGGGCGACACCCTCTGCGAATTGCGGGCCGTGCTGCTGGAGGCCGAGCTGGCCGAAGAGGGAGGGGCAAGCCCGCGCGTGTCACCCACCGCCGCGCTGGCCGATGTCGCGGCGCTCATGCAGCGCGCCGGGTTTGCGATGCCGGTCGCCGATGCCGAGAAGATCGTCGTTGCCTACAGGGATATGTTTGCGTTGCTACACGATCTGCGCGGTATGGGAGAAACGAACGCGCTGTCGGCGCGACGACGCACGTCGTTGCGGCGGAGCACGCTGGCTCGCGCCGCGGCACTCTATGCCGAACGCTACCGCCTCTCCGACGGGCGCATTCCCGCCACCTTCGAAATTCTGTGTTTGACGGGTTGGGCACCCGACGCGAGCCAACCAAGGCCTTTGCGCCGCGGCAGCGCCGCGCGTCGCCTCGCCGACGCGCTCGGCACGGTCGAGCTATCGGCCGGCGATCGGACCCCGCCGTCCAGCGAAGGAGACTGTTGAGCCAGGAGCAGAAAATCCGAATGTCTCGCGGAGCCGCGCGACCAAGGGCTGGTCGGCTGGAAGCATCGGGTATTCCGACAGATCGGCCACCCACACCCAGGCGAGCCTCTGTCCCTCCCGCGGCATCGGGGTTCGCGACCATTCCCGGCAGAGATAGAGCGGCATCAGCAGATGAAAGCCGGGATACGAGTGCGAGGCGAAGGTGAGCGGGGTAAGGCTGCCGGCCCGAACCTCGATCCCAAGCTCCTCGGCGAGTTCGCGGATCAGCGCCGCCTCGGGCGTCTCTCCCGCGCCGACCTTGCCGCCGGGAAACTCCCAGAGACCGGCCATCGACTTGCCGGCCGGGCGCTGGGCCAGCAGGACGCGGCCATCGGCATCGACGAGTACGGCGGCGGCGACGATGACGAGGCCTGGCGCCGGCTCAGCTGCGATAGCCGGCATTGATGTCGATATAAGCGTGGGTCAGATCGCACGTCCATACCGTGGCTTGGCCGTTGCCGACACCGACATCGACGGCAATCTCGATCTCGGGGCCCCGCAGATGTGCGGTGACCGGCCTCTCGTCATATCCCGGCACCGGCCCGCTGCGCGCCGCGATCTCGATCCCGCCGATCGCAATCGACAGCCGTCCGGGGTCGACCTGCTCGCCGGCCCTGCCGACCGCCGCCACGATGCGGCCCCAATTGGGGTCGCCGGCGGCGAGCGCGGTCTTGACCAGCGGCGAATTGCCGATGGCGAGGCCGATGCGGCGCGCGGCCAGCGGTGTCCCGGCGCCGGTCACCCTGATGGTGACGAACTTCTGCGCACCCTCGCCGTCGCGGACGATTTGTTGCGCGAGATCGCCGGTTAGCCGGTCGAGCGCCTGACGGAAATCGGCGAGCCGCGGATCTCGCGGACGGGTCACCGGCCGGTGGCCTGCCTGACCGGTGGCGCAAAGCAAAACGGTATCGCTTGTCGAGGTGTCGCCATCCACCGTGATCGCGTTGAAGGACCGATCGGTCGCGGCGGCCAAAAGCGGCTGCAGCACCGCTTGCGGCAGGGCCGCATCGGTAAAGAGATAGGCGAGCATCGTCGCCATGTTCGGTGCGATCATGCCGGACCCCTTGGCGAAGCCGTTGAGGCGGACGGGGACGCCGTCGATCGCGGCAGTCGCGGCGGCGCCTTTGGGGAAAGTGTCGGTGGTTAGGATCGCGCGCGCCGCCGGCTCCCAGCCATTGGCCGAGAGCAACGGGATCAGCTGCGGCAATGCCGCGACGATCCGCTCGCCCGGCGGCGGCTCGCCGATGACCCCGGTTGAGGCGACAAAGATCTGGCTTCGGGCGCAGCCGAGGAGGCGCGCGGCCGTCGCCGCCGTCTGCTCGACGATCTCCCGGCCGGCGCGCCCGGTGAACGTGTTCGAATTGCCCGAGTTGACGACGATCCCCCGGATCGTGCCTCCCTTGAGGCACTCGCGGCACCACAGCACTGGCGCGCCGGCGGTCAGCGAGCGGGTGAAGACGCCGGCGACGGCGCTGTCGGGCGCCAACTCGGCGAGCATCAGGTCATCGCGTCCCTGGTAGCGGATGCCGCAGGCCAAGGCGGCGAGCCGCACGCCGGCGATCGGCCGCAGCTCGGGAAATCGCGCCGGGGCGAGCGGGGAGACCGCAGCCATCACGATCCTTTCGTTTGGTTGGCCGATCGCCCACATCATGCACATCGGCCGGAGCCAGACAAGCAAACGGCTGGGCTTGGCGCAGCACGGCCGAATTGACAGGCTTCCTCTGCCCGCCTATCTGTCCCGTGTCGCCGGGCGGACAGATCTTGCCTTCCCGATCCACTTGCCGAGGGTCCCATGTTTGGCGCCTTAGCTCGGCGGCTGTTCGGCTCCGCCAACGACCGCTACCTGAAAAGCCTCGGGCCGATGGTGGCAGCCATCAACGAGATCGAGCCGCAGCTCGAGTTGATGTCGGACGACGAGTTGCGCGGCCGCACCGAGCGGCTAAAGCAACAGCTGGCCGACGGCGCCGAGCTCGACGACGTTCTGATCGACGCCTTTGCGACGGTTCGCGAAGCCGCCAAGCGGACGCTCGGTCAGCGCCATTTCGATGTGCAGCTGATGGGCGGCATCGTGCTGCATCGCGGCATGATCGCCGAAATGAAAACCGGCGAGGGCAAGACCCTGGTCGCGACCTTGCCCGTCTACCTCAACGCCCTCGCCGGCAAGGGCGTGCATGTCGTCACGGTCAACGATTATCTGGCCCGCCGCGACGCCGAATGGATGGGCCAGATCTATCGTTTTCTCGGTCTCTCCGTCGGCTGCATCGTCCATGAACTCGACGACGTCAAGCGCGAGGAGGCCTATGCGGCCGACGTCACTTACGGCACCAACAATGAGCTCGGCTTTGACTATTTGCGCGACAATATGAAGTTCCGGCTCGAGGAAATGGTTCATCGGCCGTTTCACTATGCGATCGTCGACGAGGTCGATTCGATTTTGATCGACGAGGCGCGCACTCCGCTGATCATCTCCGGGCCGACCGAGGACAACTCCGAGCTTTATCTACGGGTGGACGGGTTGATCCCCTCGCTCGCAGAAGACGATTACGAGAAGGATGAAAAACATCGCACGGTCACCCTGACCGAATCCGGGGTCGAAAGAATTGAGGGACTGTTGCGCAAGGCCCAGCTGATGCCGACCGGCACCCTCTACGACATCCACAACGTCTCGTTGGTCCACCACGTCAATCAGGCCCTGCGCGCGCACAAGCTGTTCGCCCGCGATACCGACTACATCGTCAAGGACGACAAGATCGTCATCATCGACGAATTCACCGGCCGCATGATGGAAGGCCGTCGCTACTCGGAAGGCTTGCACCAGGCGCTCGAAGCCAAGGAACGCGTCACCGTACAAAACGAAAATCAGACACTCGCCTCGATTACCTTTCAGAACTATTTTCGCCTGTATCCGAAGCTTGCCGGCATGACCGGCACGGCGATGACCGAGTTGCAAGAATTCAGCGACATCTACAAACTCGAAGTCATCGAGATTCCGACAAACGAGCCCTGCATCCGCGACGATACCGATGACGAGGTCTACCGTACGACGCGGGAGAAATACGATGCTATCGTCAATCATGTGCTGGAATGCCGCGCGCGCCGGCAGCCGGTGCTGGTCGGCACGGTGAGCATCGAGAAATCCGAGGCTTTGTCCGCGCTCTTCAAAAAGAAGAGGATCCCGCACAACGTGTTGAATGCGCGCTATCACGAGCAGGAGGCGCATATCATCGCCCAGGCGGGGCGTCCCGACGGGGTGACGATCGCCACCAACATGGCCGGGCGCGGAACCGACATTCAGCTCGGCGGCAATCTCGAAATGCGGCTCAAGACCGAGCTCGCGGCGATCGAGGATGGCGAGCAGCGCGCGGCCAGAGCACCGGCCATCCGCCGGGAAATCGAGACGGCGCATGAAGAGGTGGTGCGCGCCGGCGGCCTGTTCATCGTCGCCAGCGAGCGGCATGAAAGCCGACGCATCGACAATCAGCTGCGCGGCCGCTCCGGCCGCCAGGGCGACCCGGGGGCGTCCAAGTTCTTTGTCTCGCTCGAAGACGATCTGATGCGGATCTTCGGCTCCGAGCGGATGGATGCGATGCTGCGGCGCCTCGGTCTGCAGGAGGGCGAGGCGATCATCCACCCTTGGGTCAACAAGGCGCTGGCCAAGGCGCAGCAAAAGGTGGAGGCACGCAATTACGAGATCAGGAAGCAGCTCCTAAAATTCGACGACGTGATGAACGATCAGCGCAAGGTGGTCTACGAGCAACGTCGCGACATCATGGGCGCCCGCGACGTCGCCGCGACGATCGCCGACATGCGCAACGAGACGATCGAGGAAATCGTCGCGCAGGCGATCCCCGAGAATGCCCTGCCCGAGCAATGGGAATCGGCCGGTCTGCACGCCGAATGCTTGAACCTCCTCGCGCTCGATTTGCCGATCGCCGAATGGGGGCGGGAGGAAGGCGTCGGTCGAGCCGAGATCGAGGCGCGCATCGCCGCCGCCGCCGATCGCAAAATGGCCGAAAAATCAGCCAATTGCGGGCCGGAACTGATGCGAATGGCGGAAAAGAGTTTGCTGCTCCAGCTGTTGGACCAGATCTGGAAGGACCATCTGCTGTCGCTCGACCATTTGCGCCAAGGCATCTACTTGCGCGGCTATGCCCAGCGCGATCCGTTGAACGAATACAAGCGCGAGGCCTTCGAGCTGTTCGAGGCGATGTTGACCCATCTGCGGCGCAACGTCACCTCGGTGCTCTCGCATATCGAGCTGCGGGTGGCGCAGCCGGTGTTCGCGGAGGCCGTGGCGGAGCCCGAGCCGGCGATGGCGCAAGAGGCGCGGGCGACCGGCACCGATGGTCGCCGAGTGCCGCTCGGTCCGCGCCGCGCCAGTGGTTCGGACGGCCGCGACCGGGGCGAGCCGCCGCGCCTCGCCGGCGGCCGCCCGCCTTGGGCCGGAACCCCGCGCAACGCTCCCTGTCCCTGCGGCTCGGGCCGAAAATTCAAGCATTGCCACGGCCGGGTCTGAGCGCCGATATCGACAGCTGCGAGCCGGCTTGCTATAGACGCTTCGGATGGCGGGTGCATAGCTCAGTCGGTAGAGCAGCTGACTCTTAATCAGCGGGTCCGAGGTTCGAGTCCTCGTGCACCCACCACGAAAACAAAGACTTAATAAGCAACACAAGAAGGGATCGGACATTGTGTCCGGCATAGGTCCGAAAACAGGGGGGCGGATAGCGCGCGCGGTGCGCCTATGTGAGGGGGGCGCACGACCCTCCCTCGGAAGGGAACGGGTGACCGAACTTTGATTCCCGATATCGGCATCATGATCGCCGCCTATATCGTCACCCGGATGACCGAAATTCTGACCGCCGCGGGCGCCCGGCTCATCGTACGTGTATTCGCGGGCTTGACGATTCTGATCACGGTGCTCGCGGCCGCCGATCTCCTAACCCATGGCGTGCCGTCACAAACGCTTGGGCGGTAACTCGGCGATGAAAAAAGCCCCGCCGGAGCGGGGCAAGGCTGAGGACATTCCTGCGTCTTGCCAACGCGCGACGGCGCCGACGTATTCCGCTGGCGATCAACTCAACCGCAACTCAACGCCACGAGCCGAGATTGCCAAGCTCGTTCGCTTCGATCGGCCACCGGCTCGCCCGTAGGCGGAGGAGCGCTTGCGGCATCGCTCGAACTCCGCCATAGCGTCTGCCATCACACTGCATGCGAGATGCGCCGCGGGGATGCGGATCGGTCCCCGCTCGGTGCAGCCGACGCTGAAATGCCGGAGGCCCCGCACGTTTGCCCGCTCGCGACGGTGAATGGCCGCTCGATCGTCATCGCATCCGTAACGGCTGCGCAGTCAACCGGCGAGGACGGGCGCACATAACGGCGCCAGCTCCGGCACAAGGCGGGCGATGTCGCGGAGCGCGGACAGTGACACTTCCGGCGCGAGGCAGTCGTCACGGTCGCTTGGCAGGTAAACGGCGCAGAGATCGCCACCGGGTTGTTCCTTAGAAGGAACAACGGTGTGACCGGCGCGGTAGAGGAAGAACACCTTGACCCCGAGCCCGAGGAGGCCCTCCGCGTCCGTCTCGGCGATGGCATCCTCGAACCGGCGCGCCTCGCCGACCGCTTCGCCCATCTCGGCATCCGTCGCATGCGCCTCGATCGCGCGGCAGTGGCGCCAGGAACCGGCCCATTGCTGGAACAGCATCATCGCGGGCGGCAGCGATCCTGTCGCCGCTGAACCGGTCACCGGCGATCGGCGCATCTTCGGGCTGTCAGCGGCGGGCACACAAAGGCCGCCAATCACCGGGGCGGATCCCGTGACTATCTCTCCTTTGTGAAGATCGCGGCGAACTAACCGGAAGCCGTATCCCTATCCGCTGCAATAGGCCGCAATAGCCTCCTGCAAGACCTGGACGCTGGAGTACCCGAGCGCGGCGGCTGCAGCAGCGAGGCCGCCGTATTTCTGGGCCAACGCCGAAACGCTCATGCCGCGGCAGTTGCTATACCCGGGCGTCCCGGCAAATCTTGGCGTCGGCATGATGAAGACACCGAAGGCCACGGGCTCGACGCCGACGCTGACCGTGGCGCTCACTGTATTCGTCACCGTGTCGATCACCGACATGTTGTTGGAGCCGGAGTTGGCGACATAGACCTTGCTGCCGTCCGGGGTCACAGCCACACCGTAGGGAAAGCTGCCGACGGGGATCGTTGCGGTCACCGTATTGGTCGCCGTGGCGATCACCGACGCGTTGTTGGACTCATGGTTCGCGAAATAGACCTTGCGACCGTCCGGGGTCACCGCCACGCCGTAGGGTTCAGCGCCGACGGGGATCGTGGCCGTCACCGTATTCGTTGCTGTGGCGATCACCGCCACATTATCGGAGCCGAAGTTCGCGACATAGACCTTGCTGCCGTCCTCTGGTTCGCGACGTAGACCCTGCTGCTGTCCGGGGCCACCGCCACGCCGTAAGGTTCAGCGCCGCCGACGGGGATCGCGGCCGTCACCGTGTTCGTCGCCGTGTCGATCACCGACACGTTGTTGGAGCCGAAGTTCGTGATGTAAGCGTTTTGCGCGAGGCTTTGAGCGGGGCCGAGAAGGCCGGCAACGGCGACGACTGCGAACGCGAGCAACCCGGAAATGCGAAGGTTCATGGCATCCTCCCGGAGGCGGATCGGGCTTACCGCCAGCGCGGCAAGTGATCTGCTAAATTTTGACCGACATTATCGATAGCGACGGCTAGGAGAGTCAATCGCAACGGCGCCGTGCATCGTGCCAGCGTGGCCGCAGGTGCTATTGAGCGGGCGCTTGATGATCGCCGCAACTCGGCGGCCTCGCCCATGCGCTTGCCAGCTGGCGCACGGCGGCGGTTCTGCTGGCGCGAGCGCCGGATCAGCGGGCTCGTGAAGAGGCGGCCGCGGTGCTGGCACGGGTGCCGGAGGAACTTCGCCTCGGGCCTGAACAGGACGAGGCGACGCGCCGGATCGCCGACCCGACCCGCCTGCTTCGGCTATGCGACGCAGCGGTGCGCAGGCTGGTCGCCCTGCCGGCGGGCACACCGTCACTGCGGCTGCTGGCCGATCAGACGGCTGAGGTGCTGGCCGGAATCTCGCACGCCCTCGATGCGCTGGCATTGCTCATGGCCGATCCTGCCCGGCCGGTTCCGCGCAGTCTCGGCATCCGTCGCCTTCGCATCGCCGATTGGCTCCCGCCCCTCGTCAATTTCGGGCGGGCATTCGTCGTGATCGGCGCCGCTGAGCTTTTCTGGATAGTGACCGCATGGGCCGACGGTACGAATTCGATTACATTTGCCGCAATTATTGTCATCCTGCTCGCGCCGCGAGCCGATCAAGCTTACAGCGCCGCGATCGGCTTCACGATCGGCAGCATCCTGACCGTAGCGATTGCCGCCATTCTTGATTTCGCGGTGCTGCCGAACGTCGAGACCTTCGCCGTTTTCAGCTTAGTAATCGGTATCGCTCTGGTGCCGGTGGGCGCATTTCTCGCCTTGCAGTGGCAACCGGCCATTTTCACTGGAATCGTGACGCCCTTCATACCGTTGCTCGCTCCCGCCAACCCAATGACCTACGACACCGCGCAATTTTACAACGGCGCGCTGGCGATCATCGCCGGCGTGGGCGCCGGGGCCATTTCGTATCGTTTGATACCGCCGCTATCCCCCGCATTTCGGACGCGCCGGTTGCTGGCGTTGACATTGCGCGATCTGCGGCGCCTCGCGACGGGTGCCATCCCGCGGACGCCTGACGATTGGGAGGCCCGCATGTATGGCCGGTTCGCGGCGCTGCCGGATCAGGCGCAGCCGCTGCAGCGCTCGCAGCTGATGGCGGCGTTCTTGGTCGGTACCGAGATCATCCAGCTGCGCCGCATCTGTTGGCGGTTCGGTCCGAGCCCCGGCCTCGATGCGGCGCTCGAAGCGGCCGCGCGCGGCGACAGCGCGGTGGCGAGCGCAAGGCTTGCCGATCTCGACGCCGCGCTCACCTCTCGTCCGGGTACCGCGGCTCTTCGGGCGCGCGGCCTGATCCTTGCGCTCTCGGAGGCGCTCACCCAACATGCCTCTTTTTTCGACGAGGGGACGCCCGGGTGAGACAAGCTTCGCCCCATGGACCTCACCGCATGCGCCTCCCAGGAAACGCCCCTCCTGCGCCGCTACGAAGACCTTTTCGCCGTCGAGGCGGCCGCGGCCCACGGTGATGCCATCGTCGAAGGCGCCCGTGAGATCGAACTGGGCGAGGTGCGGGCTCATGGCGCGCTGCTCGGGGCCCGAGGAACTCGACGAAGCTCTTGGGGTCCAGCAGCCCGGCGACACGCTCGCGAGCAGAGGCCTCGTACCAATCCGCCGGATAGAAGCCGCGGGCGCGCCCGTGTGACCGGCCCCCTCCCCCGGCTCGCGGGTCCTCTTGGCTTGCCATGGCAGCAGGCATGGCCGAGGGGGCCCCGGGTCGTTCAGCGTGGGCTAATCCCTGCAGCGCCCGCGACTTTTTCGTTGACACCCTAGATGCCGTAATAGGCCTCCACCAGGGACTCTGTGGGCCGGAGGCGATTATCCTCCCTGGTGGTGTGAGGCGGGTCCGAACCGGTCAGCGGAGCGCGATACACGGCACTCGCATCTATGCCGATCGCGAATGGGCCTGTTAATCCAGCATCGGCCGTCTCGACAAGGCGCTTGACGAAGCCAATGCGAGGGATGGATCGTCGAAATGAAGGATTGGCCGACCGTATTCCCCGGCCGCGGTGACCGGCCGTCCAAATAGGCCTCGTAGCCGGTGGTGCCGCACCTAAGCGCCGAGGCGACCGCCACACAGATCGGGAATGCCCGCTTCGCTTGACGCGCTCGACGCGGTATGGTCGCCCACCATAGGCCTCGGTGTCGCGCCGAACCCCGCGAGATAGGCCCCGACCGCGGCCCGCTGCGCCTCGATGCCGAGCCCCGAACGGCCCTGCCGGTCGGTGGAAACCCGGAGATAGGAAACGAAGCTGTCGCCCATGATGCGGCGCCCGACCGTAATTACGAATGGTCTACCGACCGGTCGGCGATTACCTCCCGCACCCGCGCGAGGGCGGCGACAAATTCGGGCTCGCGAAAGAGGAGCCGGCCGAAATCGTCGGGGGGCCGGCCCTTCCTGCCCCATTGCGCATGGAGGACTTGGATCCATCCGCTCTTTGCACCGAATTCACTATCGCTGCCGTCGGGAGCCACTGCTCATGGCCGCCGGCATCAGCAACCCACCAAGCCCGGGGGCCCTCTGGACACGAACCCCCTGTGATAGCCAAACTCGCGTGGCACAGAGGAGTTTCCCCGATGACGATCATCGATTCCCAGGTCCATGCATATGAGGCGAACACGCCGAAGCGACCCTGGCACAGCGTGCCGAACTGGCCCGATCACGTCACCGGTGACGAGATGGTGGCGGCGATGGACAAAGTCGGCGTCGACGGCGCGATCTTCATCTCCGCCTTTTCCATGTACCGCTACGACGCCAGCTATGCAGTGGAAGTGCAACGGGCCCATCCCGGCCGGTTCGCCATCGTCAAGCCGGTCGACCCAGACGATCCGGCGGTGGCCGAAGTCATCGCCGACTGGAAGAATACGCCGGGCGCGGTCGGCATCCGCATCATGCTGACAAAGGAGGCGAACCGCGAGCCGAACGACCCGGGCCTCGACCGGATCCTGCGCGCGGCCGTGCGCCACGATTTTCCGGTCAACATCCTGTTCTGGGGCAATTTGGACGCGGGCACAGCGCTGATCGATCGCCATCCCGACACGCGATTCATCGTCGACCATCTGGGCATCATGCAGCCGCGCGTGCCGCCCGCGCCGCCGCAGCCCTGGGCCAACCTCCCGAAGGTGCTGGAACTCGCCAAGCGTCCCAACGCGGTGATCAAGGTCAGCGGCGCCTGCACGCTGTCGCGGGAGCCGTATCCGTTCTCGGACATCTGGGACCCGCTCGCCCGCGTGTTCGATGCCTGGGGTTTCGATCGGTGCTTGTGGGGCACGGACTGGACGCGCGCGTTCGCCGTCGTCAACTACGAGCAGGCCGTCGAGCCCTTCCTCAAGACGGACTACCTGAGCGAAAGTGAGCGGGAAATGCTGATGGGCGGCGCCTGCGCCAAGGCTTATGGCTGGTCTCCGAAGAAAAGTTAGTACTCCTTTGTGGGTCTGTCGGGGGTGACGAGGTAGCATCTGTGGGTTATCGCTATGGGAAGCGGCCCCCGACGTCGGTCTTATGAATGGCCGGAAATCGGCGCACAGCGCCCATTCAGATAGCTTGTCTACCGGGTCGAGGTCGAGCGGTCGAGCAGCCCCGGTACCGGGTGCTGCGCACAACCGTCGGCTGCCAGCCTTACGCTTTGAGACGGGGCAGCAGTTCTAGCGAGTTGGCGCGTTCGATAGCGCCCAGCTTCGCCGGCGCCGCAAAAACGCCAACTCCTCGCGCAGCGGCGCGTCCTCTCGCGACCGCTCTCCGGCTTCTCCGTTCTGCTTGGCCGGCGGATCGGCGGCATCACGCCGGTCTGTCGCCGGCCGTAGGTCGCGAATGATCGTTGCCGCGGGATCGTCGCGGCATCCACGCGGATTGCGCCGTCCTTGGTCGTCGGTCACGGCTGGGACTCCCTCTTGCGCAGCGCTGGCTGGTAGTTCCGAAAGAGGACCCGAGGTGGGGCGGGGGGAGCCGCGGCCTCGGCGACCGTCTGAGCGGCGCGCGGTCATATGGTCGGCCCCGGCGGGGTCGATTGCCGTTGGCCGTGCGAGATCGTAGAGTTGCAGCGTTTGCGCACCGCGTTACACAAAGCTGTCGACACAGACTCACAGCAGTTTGTCCGGGGGGAGGATCGGGAGTCCATCGGCTGACCGTCCAAAACGGAACCGACTGGGCTCAGTGGTTGTCTTGCGTCGAGGTCACGAGATTCCGTCCCGCGGAAGAGTGCCTTTGCGCGCTGAGACGTGCGAGTAACATGGCAAGATCGCTCATCTCTATCAATGCTGAGCTGGTAATGACAGCGCTTGAGGTCGCCGCGCAGTGGTGCCAAAGGGGCGTCAACAAATCCGACCCCGGCAAAGCTCATTTTTTCAGGTCCACACCCGTTGATCGGCGCTTTCGCAAGCCGGGGCCGGGCGCGGGTCTATGCGCTCTGCTGCTCGGCGCATCCACGCGATGGCGGGCAGAGCCTGCCAGATCGCGCTGTGCGCGCATCGCTCGGCCGGCTTCGTTCTCCGCTTCTCGCTGAGGGATGCATAGCCCCTTACGGCACCTCCCGTCGCGGCAGAGGCCACCGAGCGGACAGGCGAAGTTGCGCACCGTCTCCATGCGAGGTCTCCGATTGTTGGTTGGCTGTGTGGCTTAGCGGACGACCCGCTTACCGCAGCAAGGGCCGGCGAGACACACTCACCGATCGAGGGAACTAAAGCGAACCTAGCTTGGCTTATGCTAGGGTGCCCTTCTCCGCTGGTTCAGGCAATGCGAAAATGGAGTCGTGTGCGTCAAGTTCAGCAATTTGGCCATGGTTGTCGGGTGGTGTCGTTGGGCGACCTCCGATGTCAGTCGCGGCCGTAGCCGCGCGGTGGGTCGATCGCCTGCAGCTCGTCGAGGTCGATCTCGGTGATGGCTTGCAGCTTTTCGGCCAGCCTCGACCCTTCGAGGCTGGCCGGGAGGTTGTCGAGCCAGGCGCGGTAATCGTCTTGCAGATCGGTCAGGGTCGCCACCGCTGCCGCCCATCGCCGCGGTCGTGGCAGGCTGCGCCGCACCGAGGCTGGCGGCGGGGCTGGACCGGTCTGGCGTAGCCGGGCGCGGTGGCGCGCCTGACGCTCAGCCGGGGTCATTGGGACGGCGCCGATGCGGTGTGCCGGCATCCCCACCTCCTATTGGCAATCGTGACAGTCACGCTTCCCGATGGCCGCGACATCGGCCGTCTTCGACATCGTGATCCAGTTTCTTGGTTCGATCGCAGCACCGTTTCTCCGTCCCGACCAGGCTCCGACAGGGCGCCGCGCGCAGCGCAGGTCAAGGCTGGCCGCCGAGCGGCCACCGCGCCGCAAGGCGCGGCTTGGCCTTGAGCGAGCGAGCACGGCGGCAAACTGGCGCGGTCGGGGATCAGGCGGCACGGCGCAAGGCTTCCTTTTTGTGCTCGTGCAGATCGTCCATGTTGAGGTAGCGATGCTGTTCGAGCCAGTTCTCGTGCGTCTCGACGGCCAGCGCCCGCACCAGCCGGAGACAGCTTTGGGCGTTGGGGAAGATCCGCACCACATGAGTGCGACGCTTGATCTCTTCGTTCAGCCGCTCCAGCATGTTGGTCGATTTGAGATGCTTATGGTGCTGACGCGGCAGCCGGTAAAAACTCAGCGTCTCGTCGATGTTTTCTTCGACCCAGCCGGTGAGCCTGGGATACTTGGCCGACCACTTGGCAAGCCAAGCCGCTAGATCGCGGCGCGCCTCGGCCAGATCGCGGCGATCGTAGAGCCAGCGCAACTCTCGCAGGCAGTCGTCGTCGACCCGACGCGGCACGTAGTCGAGCGCGTTGCGCAAGAAGTGCACATAGCAGCGCTGATAGGCCGCCTCCGCCAGAACCTCGCGCAGCGCCGCGCGCAGCCCTGCGTGATCATCGGCCACGACCAATTCGATGCCATTGAGGCCGCGCGCCTTCAGCGCCAGCAGAAAGTCGCGCCAACTCGATCGGCTCTCGCGGTTGGCCAGTTCGACCGCCAGCACTTGCCGCCGGCCATCCCAGTCGATGCCGATCGCGATCAGCACCGCCTGGCTCGAGATCACCCCGGCCTCGCGCACCCGCTCATAGCGGGCGTCAAGGATCAGATAGGGAAACGGTTCGGCCAAGGAACGGCCGGCAAACTGCGCCAAGGCCTCATCCAGGCGTTGATTGATCGCGCTGATCGACGACGCCGAAAAACTGTGGCCGCACAGCTCCTCGGTGATCGCCTTGACCTTGCGGGTCGAAACGCCCTGCACGTACATCTCCGCCAGCGCCGCCACCAGCGCCCGCTCCGAACGCTGATAGCGCGCGAACACCTCGGTCGAGAACCGGCCGGCCCGGTCCTGCGGAACGCGCAGCTCGAGCTTGCCGATCCGGGTGGTCAGCGTCCGCCCGTAATAACCCGAGCGGTAGCCCAACCGGCCCGACGTCCGCTCGCCCTTCTCGGCCCCCAGCGCCTCCGCCATCTCGACTTCGAGAACCTCTTGCAGCGCCGTCCGCACCAGCGCCCGGAGAAACTCCTCGTCCCCCGCCAGAACGGCTTTCACGTCGATCGTTCCAGACTTACCTTTCCTCTCGGTCATGGTGTGCATCCTCGCCAAAGGATCCGGTGACGGCCAAATCACCCGCATACCATGACCGCTCGCTCATCGCATTTTGCTGAACCTTCCGGACGCTACCCGAAAATGGAGTTCGGTGCCGCAACGCGCCGCGGAAACGGCTACTTGACCGCGTCTAAATTAGCCTCAATGCGCTACTCTGGCTTGAGGAAGTTCCCGAATGACCCCTTAGGGGCAATTTGGGTCATTCGAGAGGTGAAGGGCCTCAGTGTCCGACCCACCACCTTTCCCCGTCGTTGCCCGGCTGAGTTGCAGATATACCACCAAAGCTCCGCTCTTCCTGGCCTCGCCCGAGCTGTCGGCCATCGCCGCCGCGATCTTGCCACTGATGCCAAAGCACTCGGCTGCCAGCACGCGCCCATGCCCAGCGATGATGACGTCCGCCTCGTCGATCAAGATCGGCACCGTCCATCCCCCATTCCCTGATCTAAGCGGCGATCTCGGCAATGTGTGATGCCCGCTGCCGGCGAGCATTGCGCGCGTAGGGGGCTCTGTGTTCGACGTGCAGGAGGCCCAAGGGCAGCTTTTCGGCGCGGATCACGGCCCCGATCGACCTGAGGATCACGGGCTCGTTCGAGGCGGATCTGACGCTTGAAGATGCCGAAGCCTTCAAGGTGAGGCTAACCGAAATGGCGCCAGTAATCGACTGCACCGAAGTTTTCAGCCTCGCGTTGGTGCGCTCCGGCTAAGGCAGGCGATCGACCGTGATGTAGGCGCTTCGCGCCGCTCCCATCGGCCGCCAGATCAATTCGCCGATCAGATCAACGTAGCGGCGGCCGGTCGCCCGCTCGACCACCCAGCCGAGCAGGTCGGTATTTGGCGAGACATAGTGAAAGCGCCCGCCATGCGGCCCATCTCGCTCGGTCATGGCGCGATAGAACGAGCGCAGATCGGATGGCGCCTCTCCCGGATCGAGCGGGACCCAATTGGTTGCCTTGCGATAGGCAACGATCGCCCCTGAGGTCGCAAGATAGTCTTCATTGAACGCGACGCCGGCGCGCATGTCGAGGAGGTGGCGGATCGTCGCACCCTGATATGCGGTCCCGCCGACCTCAGGCACCAAATCCGTCACCTTGCGGTCAGGCTCCAGTTCACCGCTCATGGCCAATACGCCGGCGACCAGTCCGAGCAGCGATTTCGACACCGACATCAGGATGTGCGGCGTCGTTTCGGTCATACCATTGGCGTATCGCTCGAAGACGATCCGGCCGCCTCTGGCGACGACGATGCCGTCGGTGCTCGTGTCGACGAGAAATTCATCGAACGAAAGCGGCCGGCCTCCGTCGGCCTCGATCGGGATGTCGCCGATCTCGACGCGGTCGATCGGCCATTCGTGCACATCGCCCGGATCGTTCACGATCTCGGCGGATCGCACGAGTTCACGCACATGGTGGAACGCCCATCGGCTGAACGGCGCCTGCCGCCAGTTCGCCAGCGTGACCTGACGGTCAGCCGATGGAGGAAAGCCGTGCATCAATCGAATCATCTTGAGGGCGGTCTTTGCGTATCCGCTCGCCTTCCTCCCGGATGGCGCGATCGGTCGGGGTCTCGGGTGGCAGTCCGGCAAGCCAATCGAGGACGGTCAGCCGCGCCACCGTCAGCAGGTAGTCGGCCCGGTCGAGCAATTCGGCGCAGAGACGGCGGAGCATCGCAGCACCATATCACGCCATCATGACGCTCGACCTTTCCGATGACGAGGCGGCTGCCCTTACCCAGCTCCTCCGGCACACCATCGATCAAAGCCGCTACCCGCTGTCGCCGCGGCTGGCGCCGTTGAAGGCGATCCTGGCGAAGTCGCCGATGACGCTCGGCAACGCCGCAGCGGCCCGTGTGCGGCTGATCGTATGGTGCCGGGACTGCGGCCGCCAGGTCGCGCCCGACCCCGGTCAGATGGCGGAGCAGTACGGTGCCGAGACAACGGTCCCCGAATGGCGCGAGCGTCTCATCTGTTCGGGTTGCGGCAGCCGGCGGGTTGATTTCGTGGTCACCGGAACCGAGCGGCGGGTCTGCCTGTGGGCTGTCACGATCGCTGCGGCGCCCATAACCCGCAACGAAGCAAACAAACGGAGGACCGGGGAGATGTGGATCGGTCATGGCGGGCGCAGCCGGTTTCTCGCGCGCATTTTGGCGCTTGGCGCGGGTGTCTTGATTGCCGCGACCCTCGCCCCGCACAACGGCGCGGCCGATCAGTTGAAGGTGCTTCACCGCTTTTGCTCGCAGGGCGGCACAAGCTGCACCGATGGCGACGGCCCTAGCGCCGGTCTGATAATGGACATGTCAGGGCACCTTTACGGCACGACCGCGGGGGGCGGCGCTAATAGCGGTGGCGTGGCATTCGAGTTGACGCCGCACCTGGCCCTGCCTGGGTGGACGGAAACGGTCCTCTACAGCTTTTGCGCGCAGGGCGCAGACCGGTGCACCGATGGCAAATTTCCCTTTGCGGGCCTGATCATGGACGCGTCTGGAAACCTCTACGGCACGACATTTGAGGGCGGCGCTATTGTCGATCTTGATCGCGAACGTGGTGGGGGCACGGTGTTTGAATTGACGCCATCCTCGACGGGCCACACCGAATGGACAGGGACGGTCCTGTACAAATTTTGCACGCGGAGCGAGAAGAGCTGCACCGATGGCTTGTTTCCTGACGCCGGTCTGATCATGGGATGCGTCGGGGAAACTCTATGGCACGACCTCCGGGGGCGGCGCTAATGGCGGGGGCACCGCGTTCGAGCTGAGATCCAATGCGGCCAAGACAAAATGGACGGAGACGGTCCTCTACAGCTTTTGCGCGAAGGGCTTGGAAGGCTGTACCGACGGCGCCACCCCCGAAGCCGGCCTGATTATGCGCGGGCCGGGGCATCTGTATGGCACGACAGCCTGGGGCGGCGCTCACGCTGGTCGTCCTCTTAACCCCTTTCACGGGGGCACGGTGTTTGAATTGACGCCATCCTCGACGGGCCACACCGAATGGGCTCGCAGGGCAGCTGCACCGATGGCGCGTATCCTCGAGCCGGTCTGATCCTGGACGCGACGGGAAACCTCTACGGCACGACATCCTACGGCGGCGTCAACGGCTACGGCGTAGGTGCGGTTTTTGAGCTGACCCCCAACCCGGCCAAGACCACATGGACTGAGACGGTACTACACAGCTTCTGCGCTGAAACCGATTGCGCCGACGGCGAGCGCCCTCAACAAGCCGGTGTGATCATGGATGCAGCGGGAAACCTTTATGGATATAACCTCTCGACCGATGAAATCGAGGGATGGCTCGCGACCTACAACAAGCACGGCAAGTACGGCCTGCGGATCGCCCGGCTGCAATGCTATCAGCCGGAGCGGCTGCGTGTCCGCGTCACACCACAATTGTTCTCGCGGCGACCGCACCTCGACCGCGCCGCCACGGTGCCAACGGCCTAAATTGGCACCGCAGAGCCCTCCCGTCACCGCGTGTTCGGCACCCAGCAGCCGGGAGACTGCATTCTAGCCGTCCATCATCCCAGGAAGCTGAACGTCGGCATTGCCGGCATTGAGGCTGGCGAGTGCCGCCCGCCAATTCTCAATAAATTCACTGTCGACGGCGTAGCCGACCCGCTCGGCCATTGGCTCCGATCGCTTGAGCGTCGACATGATCGAGCCCGGACAATAGCCGCGGCAAGCACCGATGATTTCACCGCCAATGATCACAAACGACCGCAATCTCGCCCAGGCATCATCCAAGCCGGTCATAAAGTCGGCAAAGGCCTCGCTGCTCAACAGGAAATCGGCGCCGGCCTCGTTGACCTCATGTTGACGCCGCGCAATGCGCCGCTCGGCACCGGTCAACTCGGTGGTGCAGGCGGCCCCGACCTCGCTCCGATGAGCTATTGATCGTTCGGCGGCAGTAACCGCGGCCTCGGCGGCGGCAACCTTTTCATACTCGCGCGGCCGGTCGGCGATGAACTCGTAGGCAATGTCCGCGGTATCGAGGTGATGGGCACGGGTCAGTTCGGCCTGGACGGCGTTCAATTCGGCTCGCGCGGCCCACAGGTTCTGCTGCGCAGTGCGCTGACCATCTGACAATGCTTGGGCGCGGGCCCGCTCCTCATCGAGGGCGGCGATGGCCTGCCTGAGCTTCTCTCGCGGCGGCGCCTCCGGCCGCGGTAACACTGCCTCGGGCATTGAAAGGTTTCTGAGCCCGAAATTAAGCCTCAGGTCGGCGATCCGGCAGCGCACCGCGTCACCAGGAACAGTTCCTGGCCACCGTTCGCCTGGGCCTCCACCCGGAAGCTGCCGCCGTTGTGATAGAGCCGGGCCAGCACAAATCACAAATATTGCGATCGACTTCCTTAAAGCATCCCTCCGGGGCGGAACGAAACCCGGAGACGTGCTCGGGCCACACCTATTTCAAGGCGCAGTTCACGTGCCCACGATTGCCGATTTCCCGTCGGCCATGGATCTTGCCGTCGAGCAAGGCTGGGTTGAGCTTAAGGGTGGTGAGCCGTGTTTCGCCGCGACGGATCGGAGCGACGGAGTTGCGCCGAATCCGGTCATCCGCGGGACCGCGATGGAACCGCGAAAGTCGGACCAAAGCTGCCATTAAACCTTTCTGGTCCGCGAACCTTATTGCGCCACTTTAGTAACCGCGTGCTTCTTCTTCGATTTTCGCCCGTTCGATATTGGCGCTGGTTACCTTAATAGCCTCGTTGAGCCACCGCAGTGCGTTAGGATTGGTTTCTGAAGCGCGCATTTGCACGAGCGCGTCCTTCTCGATTGTGTAGTGCAAACTGGCGGGACCGCTCCAGCCACCGGTGAGGAAATTGGCGTGAACCGCGAGCTGCACGGCGTCGCTGTCACCGAACGTGCACAACAGTGCTCGGATAAGGCTACCCGACCAGGTCTCAGGTTCGAAATCTTTAGGTGCCATGCCTACTACATAGGCCGCCCTCTTTTCAGGATCAGCCGCGATCCACTTCCAAATTTCTTCGCGGGGAATGTGGCGCATCGGGCCGGGATTGCGGCCGTTGAACCCCAAATCGCCTCGCAGCCAGCGCGTGATGACAAATCCGCGGGTATCCATCGGGGGCTGTATCAGCTCTGATACAATCCGCCACGTCTCGATGGGATGGCGGGAAACAAGCCTATCCAGATGGCGATCGCCATCTGGCCCCAGGGAATCGGTTATAGCGCCACGTTTGCCCATGTTTTCCAGAAGGGTTTCGAGGACGGTGAGTTCGTTCGACGCGTCGAGTTTACTCAGCGCCTTCGAGAGTTCGAGCCAATCATGTGCCAGCATCACGTGGCCGTGGTCGCTCTCGCGCACGAGAAGTGCAGGCTGAGTAATCACGTTCTGAAGTTGATCGGCGCTTAGCTGACGCTTGCTCAAGAGGCTCATCGACGCGAGATGGAGCGCCGTCGCAGCTGCTTCGAAGGTGTGGACGCCAACGAGAAAATCCAGCCACTCGCCAAACAGGCGGTCAGAGATGGGAACGGCGGCCTGACCCATGCTGAATATATCGAGGCTCTGCGGAGGCAATTTGCCCGCCTTTGCAAGGTCCAAAAGAACCCTCGCAGCTCTTTCGGTCATGCCGGAGCGCCAGACTAGTCCCGGGATGAACTTCACATTGGCAGGAACTGAGGAAAGGTCTTGGATGATCGCTTCCCAACGAAGCGGATTGCGCTCAAAAATCGCGCGCAAATAGCCGCCAACGAAATAGTCATGAGCGTCGTCGCCCGCGTCCTGCCAAGCCTTTAGGATGTCGGGCCACGCCGCGCTGCCAGTGTCTTGCTGGCTGAGAGCATATCCGAAACGATAGCCGTTGCGGGCCTCCTCGGTTACGAGCCACGGAAGTTCACTTCTCAAGTCATCGGGACTTGTCAGCGCGTCGCTCGCTAGCCGGCGAATATCTTCTGCGGTTTTGTTGACCTCGTTGCCGTCGCGATCAATTTCGTCCTGTAACAGATCCATACCGGCGTAGCGCTTTAAACGTGGACCGAAGGATGTGCCTATGAGGCCGTCCCGAATATCCGCTAGTTTGGAGGCAACTTCCTTTGGCAGGCCGTCAGTGTCGTAGGTAAGGACCGATACAATTTTCGAAATGATTTCGCGCTTATCGAACTCGGGATCAGCCGCGATCTCTGACACAGTGTCGAGAATTTCGCCGTGAAGATATTCAATCCTCAGCAGTTCCCGCATGTGTGAAAGTAAGATGCCAGCGCTCCTGCGGCGTCGATCAGGCGCAAACCCCCGTAAGGCCTTCCGAAGGGTGGCCCAGTAGAGTTTGTAAGCCTCAAACCATTCCTCGTAGGTTTTCGGCATCCAACGTTGCACGCGTTCGTTCAACCGAAAGGGTTGATCGCCGCCGAAGCGTGAAATCGAGTGAGCGTTCAGAGCTGCATCGAATGCCTTGAGAGCGAGTTCGGCACGCAGTTCCCCTTGGGATAAGGCCTCCATGAGCACCGGCAATCGATGCTCCGGTGCGAGGCTCGTTGGCGCGACTTCGCCATATCCGAGCGAGAAAAGACCCGCAAACATGCCCGTCGCGTTGTTCGACCAGGTTTCATTCTCCGCTTCGGCCAGGGCCAGCAATAGTCTCGCGGACTGCCGGAACAGGTCGGCGTGAAGGGCTATGCCCTCCAAAGCCCAAATGACGTCGCGGCGGCCCTGCTCAAATTGCAGCAGCTCGTCGAACGGCATTTTTCCTATCGTGCGCTCCAAAAGCCGGAGGGCGGCCGGCGGGTCCGCGATGGAAAGACTAAAAAAAAACCGGCCGCCGTCTCTCGTCTTCAACCATTCCGCGTCGGCGTAGAGGCCGTCCGGCCCTAACAGTTTGGCGACCAGCTCCCGCGAAACCGGCGTCGCACTCGAATATTCGATCATTTCCCCAAACCATTGTCGCATCTGAGGCGAAAGCTTGGGGATCAGATCGACCATGTCGATGGCCGCCCCGTGCTGGTTCCACCAGTCGATCCAGAGCTTGAGCTGTAAAGCGCGGGGCGTGATGTAGAGAAAATTGTCGCCCTGGAGAATTTTTCGGGCGAGCATTTGCTCGATGACCGCGCCGAACTGCGCCTTAGAAAGGCTGGCATCGAGGTTAGCGAGGATCAGGCCGTGGACCTCGTAGGCGCCCGCCCTCACAGCATGTCCCCAGCCGAAGCGCTTGAACAGCGCCAGAGTCGAAAGAACCAGGTGACGCCTGCGGTATTCATCGGTATTCCGGTCGACATCGCCCGCGAGATAACGCACCCAAATCATCGAGATCCCGTCACCCCGCAGCGGGTCGGCCGGCTGATCCCGAAGATTTTGGCCTACGACATGCGCGACGCGCGGCGAGCCATCGCACATTGCCGCCCAGCCCTTCGCGTAGGCGGGATCGACGCCGTAAGCAACGAAATCCTGCCGCATTTCTGGTCGCGCCGACCATTGCTCGTGGCTCAGCAGCTGGAAGCCGGTCAGGTTCTTGATTTGCAGGCTTACGGCCGGGAACCGACGAAGGAGCCCGCAGATTCTGGACTGACGCCAGACTTTGATCTTGGCGCTCTTGTATTTCGGGTCGATCTCGCTAAGAAATTTCCGGATAGCGTTCTCGGTCGCGTCTTCCTCTGTCTCGGTGCCGTCATTTCCAAACAGGATGGTCACAAAGGTCCCGCCGGCATCGAGGCATGCCCGCACGCGGGGGCTAATGGCATCTGGTTTATGCGAGTTCCCAGCCGGCTTAGCCCCAGCCTTTTTGCGGGCTTGAACGGCAGCTGGCGTGATAAGCAACTCTTCGATCAGCGCCAAGGCCGTGGCACTGAGGGGAAAATTGCCCGCCTTCACTTGGTATGAAGTCGTAGGCGGAAAGATCAGACCGTTTCCCGGGCCCTTGGGCACAGCTTTAACGACAGCATCGATGCCGCCATCTGCGTCGTTGACCGCGAATGGAATGTCCGTGTCTGAAATGGGAACGCCGATATTATTAACTTCGGCCCAGAGCATCTCGCGCAGAACTGCCACGGCCGGCTCAGAGCCCAGCTGGCCGAGTTCAACGGGGACTATATCGAAGAAGCTTGGTTGCATTTCAGGTCTGAGCGGCCGGGCCGGTGGTCGCGGCAACAGTTCGTCGATCAATTAGGCTTACGATCCCGTGGAGTCAATCGAGCCTGTTTGAAAGCTCGGTGATTTGTGAGCGGGCCAGTCTCGAAGGTCCGCTTCCCACCCAACTAAATCGATCCCGACGCGGATTGCGAACGGCAGGTGTGGGACAAATGTGTCCAGGCCTTGTCGATGGCATCGAGGAGCCCGGTGAATTTCGAGGCGACGACAATGCAGGCCGCGACTACTTGATGCTTCTCGTTATTGAGCCGGGCGATCCAGCGCTCGCTGCCTTCGAGTTCCGCGCGTATTGCCGTCTGCACTTCGCTCAAGTGATCGATATCGGCCTGGGCGGCGTCGATCTTGGCCTGCACGGCGCACCGCCTCGTGCTGCCTCGGGGCATTCTCGATGAAGCCGGCGACGAGGTTCTGCCGGTCGACCTGGCGTGCATGCTGCACTCCCTCGGTCGCCTCGCGATGCCGTTCGCATGCCGCTCATAGGCCTTCGAGCGCCCGGCGCTCGGCGCCGGTCGTTTGATATCAATTTTTGGGAATATCTATATTTGCTGGCGGCGATCCAGGGTCCTTTCGCCGTCGATGAGCCCAGAAAATCAGACCCGCCTACATTCCTCGAACCGACGCGCCAGCCGTCCCCGATCAGGACGATCCTGATCCCGCCGCGGCATCTCGATCACCTGACCGACAATACCCTTCAGCCCGAGTTCGAGGAACGGCCCATCGTGAATTTCGAGCAGCCGGTCGGAGACATGGATGCGGAAATCCCCATCGATCCCGATCAGATGAGCGTTGAAGGCGGCGTGATGGAGCTTCGTTAACGACAGGCCGTTCGAGACGATCGGCTGGCCCGAGGAGCCGAGGTTCCGGCAAACCAGAAATGGCACAGCGGCCTCTATAGGCGGCCAGGACCGCATCTCGCTTGACCTCGCGTAGGGCATAGCGTCGCTCTGGGGCGGCCGGGAGCGTAGCTTGAGCCGAAGCCCCGACGAGCGCGCCGAAAGCAAGCTGGACCCGCAGGCTCTCCGGGTGCCAGCCCACGATGAATGTTGGAATGATCGCCTGGTACCGACCGGGCGACGTGCCGAGGAAATAGATGACCGGGATCTGCTGCTCCATTGCCTCCCGGAGCCAGCGATTGTCGGGTGAATTCGGGCCGCTCCCCATGAAGGCGTAATCGACGACATCTTCGCCCGGGTAGATCTGCTGGTGGGCTTCGCGCTGGTCCTCATACCAAACCCGCCCGCCTCGTCGGGGAAACACGGTTCGAATGGATAGCAGTTCGTCCATTTGACGTGGCTTGAAGATGCCGCGCTGGGGGTTCACAAGGGGCATGTGCTCACCGCCGAACTCGAACGCGGCCCGGAGATCGGCAGAATCGAGACTGCCACCCCTGAGCGCGGCAAGCCGGTTCACGTGGTGGAAGGCCGCTTGGCGCAACTGGAAATCGTGGGTGCCGGAATCCATCGCGTCAACGGGCCGCCCTTGTCAGTTCCCGTAGCGAGGCTCTAAGCCAGTTCCCTAAACGAACGTTTATTCGTCCTCGAAGCCGTGCGTCGTGAATTTGAGCGTGCGGCTATTCTCGGTGACGGTGCGCACGACATTTTCCGGTGTGCCCGCATCAACCCTTGCCTCGATTTCGAGAGTGACTTTCACGGAAGATCCCACGAGGCCGGCGAGATGGGCGATCACCTCGTCGGCGATACGGGCGGCATCGCGGCCTACACGAGCAGGATCGAGACCTACGCTGCCGTGAAACCGCTTCGGTCGCGCTGGTGGCGGAGGTGGTGGAGGTTTCGTTTCGTCTTCCTCTGTTTTTTCGGGAGGCTTGCGGGTTTTCTCTCTCTCTGTCTCGGCCTCGCGCTGTTTGAACGCTACCTCAGGGCGGACGAGAAGACCCGACAGGTTGTCTTGCGACATGTTCACCAGTTCGCCGCAGCGTAGGCCGCGATAGCGGCCTGCTACATCGTCGAAACTGTCGGCATAGGCGAACGAGTCGCGGTTCCAGGTAAGCAAGCGCAGCCCCTCTCGAATGGCCTCCAGTAGCACAGCTGGCTCCTTGAGCCGTGGCAGATAGAGGTATCGAGCGAAGTCCTCGACTAGCTGCTTTACCGGAACATGGTCGCCGCGCCAGAGCGGTATCCGGTCAAGTTCCATCCGCAGGCGCGTGGGGGCAAAGCCGGTTATCAGGTGCTCGTCGCTTCGCAGCTTCTTGCTCGCTCGCACCGCTAATGCGTCCTGCCCTGATAGCCGGACGCTCTGCCACTCGACGGCAGCCTGTGGTGAAGACTGCACGGGCACGAGGAGCCATTGGTAGGTTTCCGGTAGCCGTGCGGTGACCGCGCTGTCGGCGGCGCTCTTCTGAGTTTCAGCCTGCGTTTCCTGCTGATGATCGAGGTTCAGCCCGACCTTCTCGGCCAGGATCGACTCCCAGGCAAGGTAACGGCGGGCGGCGTCGTCAAGATCCTGCAACCGCGTCTTATCGGCGGCAAGAAAAACGAGCGTATTTTGGAAAAGGCGCGGCGCGCTGCCGCGTGACCCCAGAACTGCCTTCGCCGCCGCCTCGCCCGCGCTTTCTGGCTCTCTGCTGTAAGCACGGTTCGGTCCGAGCACGACCAGCCGTGCATCGAGATCATCGGCCACGTCCTGCCCTGACTGTGGCAAGGGATGGACCCGTCCGAAGTCGCCTGTCTTCCGCAGATCGGCACGCAGACGCTTGTCGAGTTCCTGCGCAATTTTGTCTGGATCGCGATTCAGTTGCTCCGTACGGTCCTCAGCGAGCTTCGTAACTGTGGGCTGCGTCGAATACCAATAGCGCGGCCCATCCTGGTAGAGATAGGTCGCCGCCCCCGCGAGCCGCCGCAGAGCGTCGCCGAAGACGGCGGGGGTTTCACCGGGCATCACGCAGCCGAGCTTGATCCGGCGATCCTCGACGCCGCGATGAGCAGCTGCGGTTGTAGGTGCTGAACCCAAGTAGACGGTCCGTGCCACCCGGCGACATGCGGCGAATTTGCCGAGGTTGGGCAGTTCGCCGTCGAGCCGCAGCGGCAGCGAATTCGAGCCGTCCACATCCTTCTCGATCACCGGCACCCAATTATCGGACAGATAGCGCGTCAGCTCGAACTGCACGCGCGGATCATCAATCGAGACGTTCGCGGGCAGAATGAGCGGGTTCCGGTCCCCTTTCTCCCATAGGCTGTGGATCACCGCCGCCATCAGTCGCAGCACGCCCCGCGTTCGTTGGAATTTCACCAGAGTCGACCAGTCGGTATAGAGCCGGTCGAATATTTCCGGGTGGATCGGGTAGGCGGCCTTGATCCGATTCTCGTAATCGGCATCCCGGCACTCGGGCGGAAACTCCTGTTGTTGCGTTCGGTAGAGGTCGGCAAATGCGCGCGCCACCACGTCGCGATCCTTGAACTGCCCCGGATCGGCTATTGGCTCGAAGAGTCGCCGCCGCACGATCTCGAAACCTTCCTCCGCGCTCGCAGGACGCCACGAGGACTCGACCCGACCAATCACGTTGCGCAGCCGGTCGAGCGCCTCGCGCCCACGCTGACCTCCCACCTCCACGTCATCAGCTTGCGTGCGGGGCGACCCCGCAGCGTCCGACGCCGGCAAGCTGATAACCAATAGACAGTTCTTCGCCAGCTTGGCGGACTCGGTTAGCGCCTGGGCAAAGGTGAACTGTGTCTCGAAACTGCCTGCCGGCAGGTCGCTTTGGTCGTGCAGCTGTCGGGCATAGGCCACCCACTCGTCGATGAGGATCAGGCATGGCCCGTACTCGTTGAAGAGTTTTCTCAGCACGTCGCCGGGACTTGTGGCCTTCTCGTCATCCGCAGCCAGCTGGGCAAACGCCTTCTTGCCGCCAAGCTGCCACGCCAGCTCGCCCCACAATGTGTTGACGACGGTGCCGTCTGGCTTCGTAACCGGGTTGCCTGGAGAGATTTTGTTCCCCACCAGAACCACGCGCCGCGCAGTTGGTAGCGATGTTGCCCCGGCCTCCTCCATGACAGCGTCGATCCCGGCAAGCTCAGGAGGAGCCGCGCCGGAAAACAAGTGATAGAGCGCCAGCATCGAGTGCGTCTTGCCGCCACCGAAATTGGTTTGCAGCTGGATCACGGGATCGCCGCCGCCATCGGTAATCCGATGCACAGCGCCCACGAGTAGGCGGCGCAGGCTATCCGTGAGATAGGTGCGGCGGAAGAATTCGACCGGATTGCGGTATTCGTCCGTTCCCTCTCCGAGATGCACCTGCCACAGATCGGCGGCAAACTCGGCCTGCTGATAACGGCCGCTCGCCACGTCCTTGTGTGGCGTGACCACCTCGCGCCACGGTTTGAGGTTGGCAGCGCCTTGGCTCTCGATAGCCGTGCCGGCGGTTTTGCGCCTTTCCCCCCGTACCTGTTCGTCGAACCGCAGGCGCAAGAGTTCCATTTTCATTTTCTCGATCTCGTCGGCCTGCGGGGCCGAGACGGCGGTAAGAAGCCGCCCTGCGGAGTCGAGCGCGCGGTAGGCATCGTCGCCCGAGAAGGTCTGCTGATGCGCCCACTTGTTGCGATGGTCACGAAGCTCGCTCACCAGACTGCGTTCGGCGGGACCGAGCGTCTTGCGAAAAATATCGTTCCAGGATTCCCACATGAGCTTCAGGAGGGCGGCGGCGTCCCAATCGGCAATCGGTCGCTGCGTATTCAGCCGAGCCTCGCCCATGAAACGGCTTGCCTCAGTTGCGGTGCGATCCTTGTAGGTGCTCTTGAATTCGCGATCGACGAAAGGCCCGAGGCCACCCTTGAGCAGTTCCAGCCCTTTGCCGACGCGTTCGTGATTGGTGATCGCCATATCCGCATCCCCTTTTAGATCAGTTGAGGCTGGGTGGGCCTCGTAGTCGTCTCCTCGCGTGCAAGCCGAGTGATCTCGGGCCAGCTTTGGACTAATCCGTTATATGAGAGTGCCTCGGCGGCGCGTTTTTTGCGTTCGCAAACAGTATAAAGACGGTAAGCCAATTCACGGGCAATCTCGGCTTTGGTGCCGAGTTTCGCCACCAGCGCTGCAGCAACTGATTCTCCGTCAACTTCCAGCGAGCGGATCAGCTGGTGCAGCACCTCCCACGCCGTGAGCCGAGGATCAGTATCAGGGTCCCAATCTGCGGGCAATTCCGAAGGCTTGAACAAGCGCACCTTGCCACCCATCGAGTTGAGGATGCGCGCCTGCGCCATGCCGGCGACGCTGGTGTTCTTGGACTTCGACAGCTGTTCTGCAACCCCATAATCGCCATCGGCGAACCCGGACTGTTCGAACCATGTCACCGCCCAACGGCTGTCGGCGTCGAAATCGCCCTCCTGCTCGGACAACGCTTCGTCGAGGGTCTGATTGATGAGGGCCAGCGCCTGCCGCACTGGGAGCGGTTTGCCCTCTGCATCGAGCACCTTGGCGTAGCGCGTATAGACCGCCATCCCAGGACCGATGGCTGCTTGTGCCAAATCCACCGGAGCGATGTTGCCGCGTTGGAGATTGGCGAGAGCCAGCGGAAGCTCCGCCTTGAGCGCATTGAGAAACTCCCTGCGTGTGGCGGTGGGCGCATCCGCCGTCCGAGGGCGGCAGACGAGGACGATGCTGGAGGCGAGCGCGTTAGAGTCCATGCTCCTCATCCGGTTGCTCAGTTCGGTCCGCACCGGCCAAGTGCCGGATGTCGCAAAGCCTGCGCGGATTACAGCGTCCAGGAAGGTTTCCCACCCAGTGCTGGATGTTCCGGCGTCTCCATCGCTTTCGGACTGCTTGAATGCGTAGTAGATGGTGATCGGGAACGCTGGATGCGCCTGCTCTGCAAGCCGATGCATGGCCTGCGTCATGCCCTTGAGGAAGAATGCTTCCGCTTCCGGCTTGCTGTCGTGACGGTAAGCAAATGCGACCAGTTCCCCGGCCTTGGGCACGGCGACAGTGGTGAAAAGGTCCGGGAAAACAGACCTAAGCGAGCGGCGCAGCCAAACATAGAAAAAGTCCGACAAATCTGCATAGGGCACGTTGTCGTAATACGGTGGATCAGTAGAAACGACACAATTGCGAGAGTAAGTCTGCGATGTTGCGTCTGCCTGTAATGATGCGCCCCTTGGAGTGGTGGGCAAAAACGTGATCGATTTTGCAACCCATTCGACGCTTGGTGACCAAGTTCCAGAAGACATACAGAACGGATTCCCTTCACCGAAATCCCATGTCATCTGAATCGCCTGTCGAGCGAACGTGTTTCGTAGTTGCAACTTACTCGGACTTGAATCCCAAGTCGCAATCGCTGTATGCCGATCGACCACTCGATCGACTGCGAATGCCAAATACACCCCCACTGCGTCGGCGTATGCCGCTGCGCCGAAGCCGCCGCCATCGAGTCGCTTCCGCTCGTCCGATAGACCGGCAGCTAAAGCGTCGTGCTTCACCCGCTCGCACGCCTCCTCCACCAGATCAGAGAAAGTCGTCAGCGCCACGAGCTGGCGGTCAGTAAAAATCTGATCAAACCGATCCATGCCATAGGGCTTCACGCCGAGATATTGGGTCGTCCCGGAAATGGTCAGATCGGGCTTCCACTCCGGCTGCGCTTCCAGCGCGACATCCTCCATCGCGGGGGTTGGTGAAAGATAGATACGCCCGCGTTGCCCCTCGGCGACGATAGCCATTAGCCGCGCACCGATGCGCCCGGCTTGCCCCTCTGATTTGATGTAATCCCCCGAGATCGGTGCACCGGACATCAGGCACCGAAAGTTCGCACGGGCGAGTTTCGTGCCGCTCTTCGCCGCGTCAGCGTCCTTTGGTTTTCCCACTTTTACCACAAAGCGGTATCCTCCGTTTTCGATTACTGGTTCGACGTAGGCTTCCTTACGCGTCTTGGTCGAAAGCATGAAGGTCGAGGCGAGCGGCACGTCTACCTGCGCAAAGGCGGGGTTGGGACTCTTCACGGTTCGCGCCCACAGCCACGCGATCACGATGAGCTTCCGGCCGACGAGTGGCTTTAAGTCGCTCCTTTCCTTCGCCTTCTCAGCCGAGATCTCGACCTTCGGGTAGAGATGTCCTATGCGCTTCTCGGCTTCGTCACGCATCCACTGGCCGTAGTAACGCACGTCCTCGGCAAGCCCCTGCGCCCCGCGCCATTGTCTCGGGTCCAGGGATTTCGCTGATCGCGCTCGTGGGTTTACCGGCGGCTTGCCAGCGAACTTCGGTGGGATCTCAATCATCGCCCTGTTGATGAGCACCGCGACCGGGTTTAGCTCGCTTGCATAGCTCTCCAACCCAAGCCGCTGTGCTTCCAGCGGCAGTGCTCCACCGCCAGCGAACGGGTCGTGGAAGGCGGGGAGCTTGTTTCGATCAAACAGCTCCCTTGCCTGTGGATGTCCCGCGTAATCAGCACAGGCTGTTCGCCAGCTCTGCCAGATCTCAGCTCGTGCGTGCTCCAGCACCTCCTCGTTGGTGGTGTTTTCCCACTGCACGAGGTCTTCGATAATCTTGAAGAGCCGTTGACGCTCCTTCTCCTGCGCTTGCTCAGTCCTGAAAATATCTGGGTGGCTCGACGGATCATCCACCATTTGGGCGAAAATCACGGCCCGCGCTGTCGCCAACGGACGCCGTGCCCACCACAGGTGCAGCGTGCTCGGATGGCCATGCCTGATGGACTTCTCGCGGGCCGATGCCTTATTGATCGCGTCGAGCGGCAAAGCGACTTCGATCAGTTTTTTTCTGTAGCCAGCCATCATGTCGGGCCTCTCGCTGATAGTTCGAGTACCCTCTCGACGGGGAAATCAGCAAGGGCATCCAGTGTCTTGATATCGGTCGAGTTCAATCGTGGATCGCCGATAAAGCATTCAATGTGGTTCTCGAAAAACGACGGAACGCTACGATCATATAGTTCGAACAAGTCTCGTGAATCTAACCCCACTACGGAGTTCGCAGGAAATATCCTTACGCCCCTACGTCTTGAATACACGAAGACTGTTGCGTTAATCTCCGCCAGTCCACATTTGAAAAAAACTGACCGGGTTCAGCCTTCTTCGCTTGGGCGAGAAAACCTTTCGTTGCTTTGTAGCTCCCAAGAGCTACATCAAGCACCCCCATTAAGTCCGCTCCGTGGCGTCTTTCCTCATCGCCCGATCCGTGACTCGTTCTGAGCGTGCGAGCAGTCCAGATCACATCACCAGAGGGCATGTTGCGGATACGATCTTCTATAGCGCCCAGAATGCGGTCAGTGATTTGAGGTTCCTGCACAACTCGGCCTTCACGATACGCAGCCAGTGCATTTTCGGCAGCGTGCACGATTGCTTGTGCAATATCTCTGACTGTCCTGCTTTCCTTAAGCATCACGTTTCTCTAAGTTTGGAGCAGTCGACCGGGAGAGTAACTCTGCAAACCCATAGTTGACGCTGGTTACGCCGAAATCCGGCTCACGGCGAAACGGCTCGCGGACGTAGTGGACGCGGTGGTCGTCCCCCATGAACTCGACGATCGCCAGGATGAAATCCTCGGGCTTGTTTAGCGAGTAGAGGATTTCGTTGCGCGTCACGGTGATTGTTGCAGCACCCGAGACCCGCCCCTTGACCTCAATGAACCGGAGCTTGCCAGTGCGGGGGATGCGGCTCTCGATGTCGTAGCCAACCTTGTCCGCCTCGCGGTCGATTGGCTCGAAACCGAGGCTACGCTCGACCTCCATGATGATCTGGCGCGCGCGTGCTGCCGATAGCTGCGTGTCTGCCGGGGCGGTCGGTGCCAAGCTCACGGCAGGTGCCATTTTGGCGACGAGACCCGCTGGTACAACCAGCAGACCGCCCAGGATCACGGGTGGCAACGGAGAGAGCTTCGACTTCAAGTTGCAGCTCTTCCATCCGCTTTTGCAGGCGCGCCTGCAAATTGTCCGCGCGCTTACGGGCTTCGTTGGAATTCAGGCGGGCGTTGACCTTTCCCGCCTGCTCCTGGTGTTTCAAGTCCTCGGCACGGTGATCCCAATAGCTGATCTCTTTCGTGAGGCGGTCCTTCACCGCTGCCTCGGTTTTGGCAATCAGTTCCAGTTTGCGCGATCGAACCTCTTGGAGATGCTCCGGCACGACATTGGCGATTGCATAGGACGCCGCCTTTTGCTCAAGGTCTCGGGCGATCCAGGCACATTCCGATCGCTTGATGATTGTCGCTACGTCGGGTTCGTCGGCTCGTAATGGCCGGTAATCCAGGTACGGAGCATATTGGAGGTGCCGGGTGATGCCGCGGGCATCCATCTCAACATAAAGCATCCGCTTGGAAACGACACGGCGATCCCCCGACCGGGTGATGCTTGCGTCCTGGATCGCGTGCTCAAGATAGAACAGCATCCGCGGTTCTGTTCCTGCATCGCGCTCATCGACCAGCACCGTCCCTCGACGCAGGAGATCCCGGTGCCGTTCGGTGACGAGGTCGAGGGTTGCGTCCAACAGCGGATGACCGGGGCAAACGAAGGCCGCCAGCGGCTGGCCTTGCGGCGTAATCAGCGCCTTCTCGAACACGATGCGCTCGTACCGCGGCAGCACGGGCTCGCCGATGCCGATCAGGCGATCACTGTTGCGCACCGGCGCGGGAACATGCGTCACCTCGAAACGGCGAGCTTCGCGTTGACGCACCACACCGCCGAGGCCCTTGAACGCTTCCAGAAAAAAGGACTCGATATAGTGAGGCTGAAGCCGCTTGGCCTCCGCCCGCTCCATTTCCTCGCGAATTCGGAAAACGCGGGTGGAGTCCATCGAATCAGGGGCGAGCGCGTGCTCTTCCATGAGATCCTGAAGCTGTTTTCGGTCGAAGGCGTCGGCAACAACCCGTGTCAATCGTGCGCGCACTTCCGGCTGGTCGCCGTAGCGGATGGCTTCGATCAGCAGTTCCCGTAGGGGCCGGCCTGCGAAAACGACTTTGCCAAGAATGTCGAAGACCTGCCCGCCAAGCGTCTTCCGTGCTTCGTTCAGCTTATCGAGCAGCGTAAGATACACCTCGCCTTCGCGGGTCTCCTCGGCGATCAGATTCCAAAGATGACATACTTCCGTCTGCCCGATGCGGTGGATGCGTCCGAACCGCTGCTCGATACGATTGGGATTCCAGGGCAGATCGTAATTCACCATCAGGTGCGCGCGTTGCAGGTTGATCCCTTCGCCGGCAGCGTCGGTCGCAAGCAAGATCTTCACCTCGGGGTCGTGCCGGAACGCCTCCTGCGTCTTCATCCGTTCTTCTCGGCCCAAACCGCCGTGGATGACACCCACAGCTTCCGCCCGCCCCAAAAGTGTCGAGGCGCGCTGTTCGAGGTAGCTCAGCGTGTCGCGGTGTTCGGTGAAGATCACCAGCTTGGGGGTGGCTGACTGTTTTGCCAGACTGACAGCCACGGCATCGCCGTTCGTGGCGTCCGTTGGCCCGCTTGCCATCGTCGCTGACGTGAAAATTTCGGAAAGCAGGTTCGCCAGCTCGATCCACTTCCTGTCCGTTCCACTGCGTCGAACCGCAAGGGCAAGCCCTTCCAGCTGCCTCAGGGTTTCGATCTCTGCCTTGAGTTCGGTAATCGTGCGGGCCGCCGTTGCCTGATCGAGTATCTGCTCTTCAGCGGCTTCGACCTCGTTGTCCGGCGCTTCCTCAAGATCCTCAACGTCGTCCTCATCGAGAGCAGGCGTATCAAGCACCAGGGTGGTCGGGATAGCGCCGCCCCGTTGGAGCAACTCTAACTCTCGGAGGCGGCCCTCAAGCCGCTCCTTGCGACGGCGCAGGGACTGGTAAATCGCTTCCGGTGACGAGGCGAGACGCCGCTGAAGAATGGTCAATGCGAAACCGACAGTGCCGGCGCGCTTGTCATTCTGAAGGGCCTCCGCCCGGTTGAACTCACCCCGGACGTAATCCGTCACCGCCTTGTAGAGCTTTGCCTCGCCATCAGACAGTTTGTAAGGGACCGTATTGGCGATCCGCTCGGGAAAGAGCGGCGTGGCATCGAACTTGAGGAGGTTTTCCTTGACCATCCGACGCATCAAGTCGGAGACGTCTGCCGTATGCACGCCGTCCCGGAATCTCCCCTCGAACCGATCGCCATCGAGGAGCGCCATAAACAGCTGGAAATCGCCCTCCTTGCCGTTGTGCGGCGTGGCGGTCATCAGCAGGAAATGTCGCGTGATCGTCGAGAGGAGTTCACCGAGCTTGTAGCGCTTAGTGTATTTGATCTCGCCGCCGAAATAGGTCGCCGACATCTTATGCGCCTCGTCGCACACGATGAGATCCCACCGGCAATCGGGCACCGTCAGCTTGGCTTGCACGTCCTCGTTGCGGCTCAGCTTGTCAAGACGGGCGATGACGAGGTTGTTCTCCATGAACCAGTTGCCCGTGCGCGCTGCTTCGAGCTTGTCGTTGGTCAGGATTTCGAACGGGAGATGAAAACGCCGGTAAAGCTCGTCCTGCCACTGTTCAGCAAGGCTGCCGGGGCACACGACAAGGCACCGCTGAAGGTCGCCGCGCGCGACCAGCTCCTTTAAGAGAAGGCCGGCCATGATCGTCTTCCCTGCGCCCGGATCGTCGGCGAGCAGGAACCGCAAGGGCTGACGCGGCAGCATCGATTCATACACCGCCGTGATCTGATGCGGCAGCGGCTCGACTACCGAGGTATGGACCGCAAGCACAGGATCAAAGAGGTGGGCCAACCGAATGCGATGCGCCTCGGACACGAGACGAAAGAGGGCTCCATTACCGTCAAAGCTCCATGGCCGGCCCTGCCCGGCCACCTCGATCCGAGGCTCGTCGTGCCGGTAGAGCAGCTCGTTGGCGACCTTGCCGCCGGGGTCTTTGTAAGTGAGTTCAAGCGCCTCGGAGCCAAACCACTGCGTGCTGACCACGGTGACGAGGCAATTTGGCAGAACGCCTCGGACGGAGGCGTTAGGTCGAAGATCCTCAAGCTTGCTCATCGTAAAACATTCCACCCCTGCGGGTCGCTCGCCGCGATCGGTAAACTCGACATTCTCACATCATGCGCCGTCTCTTGCCTTGTACAAATAGCTCCGATAGGGAATCGGGGTGTTGATCGCCACTCCGGTCCAGGAGGGGGGCGAACCACATGAGATCGGGTCTTCATCCGATCGCCAGGGACAAGATCGAAGTCACGCCCGACAAGCTCTCGATCGGCGCGATGCATTTGGCGAAGGGTTTGGAGTTTCGCGCGGTTGCCGTCATGGCGTGCGACGACGAGATCATCCCGTCGCAGCAGCGCATCGAGAATGTCGCCGACGATGCCGATCTCGAAGAGGTCTACGACAGCGAGCGGCACCTGCTCTATGTGGCCTGCACCCGCGCCCGCGATCATCTGCTGGTTACAGGGGTCAAGCCAGCGTCCGAATTCCTTGACGATCTGACAGACTGAATTATGGCCGGCGGGAAGGCCCACGCCATCGTTTTTCACCGAGACCAATATTATATTGAGCATCCGGGGTCTCTCCCAAGTTGGGCGCGCTTCTGCATTCGACCATTTATTCCTCGGGTTCCTCACCTGCGCCCGAAGCCATCTCTATAGAGAAATTTGCCGTCGCTGCCCGGTCTTGCACCAGCGGGTGAGCCGGCAAGCGCGTGACCTGGGATGGGCGCAGTTTCGAGCTGGCCTTTCCAAGGGTATCTCGCCTAAGATAAAGGATGGCAAAGCGAGTACTATTTGTCTGTTCGGCGAACCGGCTGCGGAGTCCAACGGCTGAACTGCTGTTCTCTTCGTGGCCGGGGCTGGAAGTGTCATCGGCGGGAGTCGATCCCGAGGCGGTGAGGCGGATTGATGAGACGATGGTGGCCGAGGCAGATATTATTTTCTGTATGGAGCGGCGTCATCGAGACAAGTTGCGCAGGCGATTTCGGGCGGCGGTGGGTGCGCGTCCGGTGATCGTGCTGGGAATACCGGATGAATATGAGCGAAATCAACCGGAGTTGATAGAGTTGCTGCGGGAGAAGGTAGAACCATTTTTGGAGTGAGAGGACGGCTGGCGATATGGTTGCGGCTTCGGTCACAATTTCAATCCTCTCTGACAATATGGCACCGCCGCGTTGATCCTGTCCTGCATACCCTCCCTGAACTGGTCGACAATCTCACGCCCCGACGTAGGCCACCAGGTTGTCAGCCCGATCCGCGACGGTTATGAAGATTGAAGTGCAGTAGAGAATGGACGATTTTACAGCCGATTTTTCGATAAGAACAATGAATTGGAATGCCCGACCCATCTCAGTATTGACTTTCACAGTGGTCGTCTCTCATACTTTGTCGTGTTTCGAAAGGGGGACTCTGGTAACCACCGATATGAGTGAATTCAACCTTACTCGTTCTTTGCTCGCGATGCTGGAACGCATCGAGCGGTATAGCGGGACACTTCTGATGCTGGCCGTCACCGCCAGCGGCGGCCGTGAATACGGCAAGCTTAGCAAGCTGCGAGGCGCGGGATACGTCGTGAAATGCGACCACCCGAGCGTCACCGAAGGAGCCTGGCCTGCCGAGGCACTGGCGATCACCGAAGCCGGTCGGGCGGCCCTCGCCAGACACCGGTGCTGAACTGGCGGAGAAGAAGAGCCGACGTCAAAGCCGGGGAAAGGCTCGATGAGGCGAGACAAGAGGGCGACACGGACACCCTCATCACCGGGTCGCCGGTCTGATGTTCGAGTTCTGCGAGCCGATCGGCAGGAAGCCGCATGCCGGCGGCCTGTTCAACCTTGAGCCGCGCTCATCAATCACGAGTTCCGGCCAGCGGCGTTGCACATCCACGGCCGCAGGTTAGGACTAGCAGCCTGTCGGACTTAAGCGTTGGATGCAACATTCTTTCGCTGAGATGGCGAACTACGTAAGAATATTCCGCATGAGGAGCTTGATGAGAAATTATATATCAAAAAATTCGAATTTTTGGCTAAGTCCGACAGGCTGCTAGACCCCGCTGCGATCGATGCGGCGATCGCAGCGGGAGACGCCACAGGGGCCGGGGTTGATGTGGTTGACGTGATGGCGGGGATGCAGTCGCAACCGCAGCGGGCAGCGCCGACCTACCGCCGCCAAGGAATAGGGGAAATGGCCGTTCGGACGGCCGTTCGGGCGACAGTGTGGGAAGTTATACGATCCTTATTTCGCCTATAGCCTAGCTAAAGGGCAGGGGCAAGCGAGGCGGGATCGTGGTAGCGCGCGTTCAAATTAAATAACAGAGGCCGGCCGAAGAATACTAGCCCGGCGATATGGATTGGCTCGTCTGTCGCGGCACCCGCAACCGCGCCGCCGGCTGCCGAGCCCATCGGTGCCGGCAGTCCTGGCGCAGCGGCCAAGGAGATCGATGACGCTGCGCCGGATCTCTCCATTCAAATGACGTTCTTTACCGGCAGTTGAACATCCGCGTTGTGTGCGGCAAGCTCGGCAAAAGCTCGCCGCCAATTTTCAATGAGCGCAGTATCGAGGCTATAGCCGACGCGCTCGGCGAGCGGCTCGGCGCGCTGCAGCCTCGACATGATGGCTGCCGGCATATAGCCTTTGCACGCCGCGATCAGTTCCTGCGCCACCACCGAGCACGATCTCAAATCCGTCCAGGCTTGGTCGAGGCGATCGAGGAATTGGCCGAACTCGTCTGAGGCGATGAGAAACTCGGCACCGGCTTCGGCGGCCTCATGTTGCCGCCGGGGCGATGCGGCGCTCGGCGCCATTCAATTCGGCGCCGCAGGCCTGTTCGATCTCTTCCCAGTGCTTGATCGCGCGCTCGGCCGCCGAAGCCGCGGCCTCGGCTGCAGTGATGTCGGCGGTATCATGCGGCTTGCCCTCGACGAAATTGTAGGCGAGGTCCTGCCGGTTGGCGTGGCGGACCCGGTCGAGATCGGCCTGGGCGACGGTCAATTGTGCGCGGGCCGACCACAGGTTCCCCTGGGCTTGGCGCTGTCCCTCGGCCAGGGCATTAACCCGCGCCTGCTCTTCGTTGAGCCGCTCGATGGCCTGTCGGAGCTTGTCCCGCGGCGACAATGACGGCTCGACCGCTTTGGGCCGGCGCAGTGGCTCGGGCATTCGAACCGTCAGCGCCTGAACCGGGCCTCGATGTGGCCTGAATAGTCGCCGACCTGGATGTGCCGCGCCTCCGGGAACCGGTTGAAGAAGCCGGCGCGATCGATCTGCCTCAGCGTGTTCATCGCATCGCTCGCGAGGCGGCGGTCGCTGGCCGGCATTCGGTGAGAGGGGCGGGAGGCGCTGGCGGGTGCTGCGGCATGGGCTGGGCTCGGCCTTGCCACGAGGGTCGAAACCACTGTAGCGCAGACCGCAGCCGCCCCATCACGAAATTTTCCCCGGCCGGGGCCTCACCTCAGGGAGGCCCGTGGACGCGCAAGACGCCTCGTGGTGGTGGTGTCCCCCTGTGGCCCCCTGTGGCCAGCCGGCGCGCTGCGCGCGCCTACGGGCTTCTGTGGAGCTTTCCCGATGTCGACCCTCTGGGGCTCATCATCGAATGACGTCTTCTGCGCTCGCGTGTCGCGCCCGCCCGCATGGATATCCAATACACACTGCTTAATTGATTGCCTTTAATATTTACTTTTCTTGTTCATACTCTATTAACTGTGTTTTAACCAAGTAGTCATCATGTTTTTACCAAATATTCACCATCTTTTTTCTTGCCAAGATCTGCCAAAAGCGACAAACTTATGTCATCAGCGCGTCAAGTATGGGGTCGAGCGCAGGTGCGGCGAGGGTGTTTGGCCTCAAAGTTTCACCTGCAGCACATTTGAGGCGCGCTGAAGTT
This sequence comes from uncultured Alphaproteobacteria bacterium, assembly GCA_963772295.1. Taxonomy (GTDB): domain Bacteria; phylum Pseudomonadota; class Alphaproteobacteria; order ATCC43930; family CGMCC-115725; genus AP-15. Next base: position 162,861 of record CAVYWO010000009.1, on the reverse strand, counting down.
AGGGCATCAACTCTAACAGACTGTTGTCTGTTAGAGAATCTCTTGGAGGAATGGATGCATACGTTCATACGCAGCTTCAAATACGCCTGCGTCGCCATGCTGTTGGGACCCGGGCTGAGCCTAGCAACTGCCACCGCGGCAAACGCGCTGAGCAACTCGCAGGAACCGGGAAGCGTGATCATCTTTCCCTATTTCACGACCGGTACAGTAACCCCCGATAGTGCGGTCCAGCCCAAGACCGAGATTCACATCGGCGTTACGTGCCCCGTTGGGGTCACCTGTCCCGAGGGTGAACCCGTCAAGCTGGAAGCTCATTGGGTTTGCCCCGGGTCGGAAAACCCGAGCACGAGCTTCGTCTGCAAGGAGAGCGACTTCGTCCTCTTCACGACAGTGAACGGCAAAATCACCGTGAACCCGAACGGTCAGTCCAGCGTAGGCAACATCCCTGCGCCGCCGTGCAACCATGGCTATCTAATTGCTTGGGTGGTCAACACTTCGGATCAGCCGATCAAGTTCGACGGTCTATTCGGCGATGCGGTGGTCCGCAACAGCAGCACTGCCAAATCGGCATATGACGGGATCCCGGTCCAGGCAGCCGATACCGATCCCGCACACACGGGCAACCTGATCACGACCGGCGTTGATCTAAACACCGGGGAACCAACGCTGATCTTCGACGGCGTTGCGCCCCATTACACGATGCTAACCGGACAGCTGACAGGAGATGTCAAATTCACCAACACGGTCGACAAGGTCGGAACGGTGGACCCCCGCACTTCTCTGGTTTTTCTGACCGTCGACGTGCAGTCGAACTTCCCGAACAACCCAACTTTCGTGCCGCTAACCTTCTACAACGCGAAAGAGGTCCCGACGTCCACCAGCTTTAATTTCGTGTGCTGGGGAGCAGTCCCAATTACGAAGCTCAACGCGAGCCTGACCCAGACGGCGCAGGGCACCATCGAGGGAAGCTTTGCTTCCGGGCAGGCGGTGAAGGTGCAAATCTCCGGAATCCCCGACAGCAGCGGGCCGGCCACTCTGCTGGGTCTCGTCATCACAGCCGAGGGTACCCCGCCCCCCACAATCGAACGGGAATATATAACCCAGCCGTTCAACAACAGCGTCGGAATTCCGACAGCTTTCGGGTTCGATTGAGGTCTTGCGCGACAGTCTGAAGAAGTTGGTCAAGCGAGGGCGGCGGGCGCCGCCCTCGCCCAACTTCAGGCACCGGAGCGGATCGCGTTCGGCGCAATCCCGTGCCGGCGTGCCACCAGCGACACCGACCTGCCCGGCGCGCAAGTATCGCGGCGCTCGACATGCGCCGATTTTGGGAGAAGGGGCATGGTCGCAGAGAAGCGGGAATGGGCACATCGAGCACGCCGGTTCCTGCGAGCCGAGATTAAGCGGGCAGAGGTCGGCTATGCCGAGCTGGCGGAACGGCTCAAACAGCATGGCCTAGAGGAAACGGAAGCCTCGATCGCGAGCAAGCTGAGCCGCGGCACATTCGCCGCGACTTTCTTTCTGGCTACGATGAAAGCAATCGGTCGAGATCATATAAATTTGGCGGATCTCTAGACTATGGTGGAGTTCGGTGAAGCTCTTCGAGCAGATCAAACCCGGCATGGGGAAAGCGCGACAGCGCACCAATGACCATATCTCGGTTTCCGGCATGCCGATCAGATCCGGGGTCACCGACCATGGTCGGCGCCGAGGCTCCACAGACGGCCGCCAGTGCGCGAGAGCGGTCGCCCGCTCTCCGGTTGTTACCGGCGCCGGTCGACCTGCCCCGTCTTTGAGGCCTCCGCGCGGCCCAGGATCGAAAATTTTCGGGGGCTGGCGACGCCGGGGAAGCCATCACGCCCGACGCCGCGCCAGGATCACGGCGTTGGGGGGCGTTGAGCGCGGCTGGCGCCGTTGTGTATCGAACGATACACACGCCGGAGGCACCCCATGACCGACCCGACCCGCACGACCTATCAGGGCTTGACCGAGGCTTACGATTTTTTCAATGAGCGCCTATTCGGCGGACGGTTGCCGCGCTGTTTGATCACCATGCAGCGGAAGCGGGGAGCTTACGGCTATTTTTCGGGCCAGCGGTTCGGCACCAAGGACGGCAGCGAGGTAATGGACGAGATCGCGTTGAACCCGGCGCATTTCAAAAGCCGCACGACCGAGGAAAGCCTTTCAACGCTTGTCCATGAAATGTGCCACCTTGAGCAGCATCATTTCGGCAAGCCGAGCCGCAGCGGCTATCACAACCGGGAATGGGCCGGAATGATGAAGGCTATCGGCCTGATCGCGAGCGCCACCGGCCTGCCGGGCGGCAGTGAAACCGGCCAGAAGGTGACCCACTACATCACGGGCGGCGGGGCTTTCGACCGCGCTTGTGCCGAGCTTGTCAAATCCGGTTTTGCCGTACGCTACGTCGAATTGCGGAGCGCGGATCGCTGGAAGAAGGCCGCGAGCAAGACGAAATACAGCGGCCCAAGCTGCGGGCTCAACGCATGGGGCAAGCCGGAAATCACGCTGCCCGGGCGTAACTCCCATTAGCGGCCCCACCCCGTTTGAGGAACCTTCTTTCGAGCCAGAACGCGAAGCGGGAAGATCGGGCCACGTGTCGAAGCAGGCTGATTGCCGGGTAACGCATTCGCAAGATAGGCTACGGCCAAGTGCGATCGAAAGACTGCTGGATGAGCGGCACGTTCGTCCTTCATGGCAGCCCACATTCGCTGCCGTCCCACCGCGTGGCGCTGATGCTGCGTCTATGTGGCGTCGGCTTCCGGTTTCGCTACGTCAGTTTCCAACGGCAAATGCACCTGACGCCCGAGTTCCGCACACTGTCGCGCTGGGGGCAGGTGCCGGTGCTGGAGCATGACGGGCGCGTGTTGCTCCAATCGGCGGCGATCCTCGAATATCTGTCGGAGACCCCTTAACCGGTTTGGCGGCGATGGCGCGGTCCGCCAAAACATCCGGGAGTGGCTGTTTTGGGATGCCGACCGCCTATACCCGCCGCTTTATGGGTGGTACGGAGTCGATCTCGGCCGGCGCAAGCTCCTGCCGCTATCCTTCGATGATGCAGTCGTTGCGCGCTGGCAAGCGTCGGGAGAGGCGGCGCTAGGGATCCTTGATGCGCATCTCGCCGATTGCCTGTTCCTTGTCGGTGCGAAGGCAACGATCGCGGACATCGCCAGCTATGCGGACATTGCCTTCGCCAGATTGAGCGGGCGGAACCTCGCCGAGTGGCCTAATGCGGCGGCTGGGCCGGCCGCATCGAGGCGCTCCCGGGCTTCGCTGCGCCCTTCGACCTGTTGGCGATGCACGACGCCGATATAGCACCATAGGCGAAGAAGATTGCTGTCGGCATACACAGGTGGCGTGGCCGTCCATGGTCCGTGGCGGTAGCTCCCTGGTCATGCGCCGCGGCACTGGTCGCGAGTGTTCGGTCTGAGTTGCGCCGAAACCGGACCTTGAGGTCATTCGAGTACCGCGCCGATCTCGTCAGCTGTCTCCAGCATTATCCTTGGCTGCCAGCGACAGATGTGATGACGCGGTGCGGGCGGCGTTTCGTGTTAAGTTAAGATTTAAGAGCGCCAAACGGCTCTACCTGGGGGTCGCCATGGACATTGCGGCGTGGCTGCGGGGGCTGGGGCTGGAAGAGTACGAGCCGGCGTTTCGCGACAACCGCGTCGACGCCGCCATACTACCCATGCTGACCGCGGAGGATCTCAGGGACATCGGCATCGCCGCGGTGGGCGATCGCCGCAAGCTGCTTGAAGCAATCGGAGCACTGCGCGAGGGCACCGCCCAATTACCTGCTCAAGAACAGCCGCCGGAGGCGCCCGGCTCGACGCAGGTCTCTGAGGCCGAGAGGCGGCAGCTCACGGTGATGTTCTGCGACCTCGTCGGCTCGACGGCGCTGTCGGCGCGGCTCGATCCCGAGGATCTGCGCGAGATCATCGGCGCCTATCACCGCTGCGTTGCCAAGGTGATCGGGCGCGGCGGCGGGTTTGTCGCCAAGTACATGGGCGACGGGGTGCTCGCCTATTTCGGCTATCCGCATGCCGACGAGCACGATGCCGAGCGCGCGGTGCGCGCGGCATTGAAGCTGGTGGAGAAGGTGGGCGGGCTCGACACCGTCACGGCGGTGCCATTGCAGGTGCGGGTCGGCATTGCTACCGGCCTTGTTGTCGTGGGCGATCTCGTTGGCTCGGGCGATGCGCAGGAACGCGGGGTCGTCGGCGAGACGCCGAACCTGGCGGCGCGGCTGCAGGCGCTGGCCGAGCCGGGCGGGGTGGTGATCGCACCGAGAACGCGGCGGCTGACCGGCGGCCTCTTCGACTACGAGGATCTGAGTCCTGTCGAGCTCAAGGGCTTTGGCGCGCCGATCATGGCCTCGCGGGTGCTACGCGACAGCGCCGCCGAGAGCCGCTTCGAGGCATTGCGCGGCACCGCCACCCCGCTCGTCGGCCGTGATGAGGAGCTGGCGCTATTGCAGCGCCGCTGGCAACAGGCCAAGGCCGGCGAGGGCCGGGTGGTAGTGCTGATCGGCGAACCCGGCATCGGCAAATCGCGTCTGGCGCAGGCGATGCTGCAGCAGCCGGCGGGCGAGCCGCACACGAGGCTGCGCTATTTCTGCTCGCCGCACGATCAGGCAAGCGCGCTTCATCCCTTCATTACTCAGCTCGAGGACGCCGCGGGCTTCAGCCGCGACGACGTGCCGGAGGCGCGGCTGGCCAAGCTCGAAGCGCTGCTCGCCCTGTCGGGCGCCCGCGCCGAGGAGATCGGGTTCATCGCCGAGCGGATGTCGGTTCCCACCGGCGACAAATACCCTCTCCCGGACCTCACGCCGCAGCGGCGCAAGGAGAAGACGCTCGACGCGCTGCTGGCGCAGATGGCGCGGCTGGCGGCGCGGCAGCCGGTGCTGATGCTGTTCGAGGACGCGCACTGGATCGACCCGACCTCGCTCGAGCTGTTGACCGTGACCGTGGCGCGGGCATCGCAGCTGCCATTGCTGCTCCTTATCACCGGGCGGCCGGAGTTCACCCCGCCCTGGCCCGCCGAGGCGCATGTCACGATGCAAGTGCTCGCCCGTTTCGGCCGCCGCGAGGGCGCGACCCTGGTCGAGCGATCTGCCGGCGGCAAGGCGCTGCCGGCCGAGATCCTCGAGCAGATCCTCGCCCGCACCGACGGGGTGCCGCTGTTCCTCGAGGAGCTGACCAAGACCATCATCGAAAGCGGCCTGCTGCGCGAGGAGGACGGGCATTACGCGCTCGATGGCGCGCTGCCGCCGCTGGCGATCCCGACCACCCTGCACGACTCGCTGATGGCCCGGCTCGACCGCTTGGCGCCGGTGCGCGAGGTCGCCCAGATCGGCGCCGCCATCGGCCGCGAGTTCTCCTATCGCTTGCTCAGCGCCGTGGCCCAACAGCCTGACGACCGGCTGACGGAGGCTCTGGACCGGCTCGTCCGCTCGGAGCTGGTGTTCCGCCGCGGCGAGGTCCCTGACGCGGTCTACACCTTCAAGCATGCGCTGGTGCAGGAGGCGGCTTATGGCACGTTGCTGCGCGAGCCAAGGCGCGCGCTTCACGCCCGGATCGCCGAGGCCCTTGAAAGCCAGTCCCCGGGGATCGCCGAGAGTCGGCCGGAGCTGCTGGCGCATCACTGCACCGAGGCCGGGCAGACCGAGAAAGCTGCAAGCCTGTGGGGCAAAGCGGGACAGCGATCGCTAGAACGCTCGGCTCTGGTTGAAGCCGCCGAGCAGCTCAGGCGTGCCCTCGACCAGATTGCAACCCTGCCCCGCTCTCCCGCCCTCCGTCGTGAAGAGATAAAGCTACAAGTCGCGCTCATAACCCCGCTCCTTCATGTAAAGGGGTTCGCCGCTCATGAAACGACGGCGGCAGCGGAGCGGGCGCGTCTGTTGATCGAACAGGCGGAAGCGCTCGGGGAGCCTCCCGAAGACCCGTTGCTGTTGTTCTCGGTTCTCTACGGCATTTGGGCTGCGAGCATTATCGCGTTCAACGGCGATACGGTGCTCGGGCTTGCAGGGCAGTTCCTGGCACTAGCCGAGAAGCAAAGGGCGACTGTCCCGCTCATGATGGGACATCGGATCATGGGTGCTTCCTCGCTAATCGCGGGAAACATGGTGGAAGCCCGGGCTCACTATGATCAAGCGATCGCACTCTACGATCGTGCGGAACATCGTCCGCTGGCGACACGATTTGGCCAAGACGTTCGCGTGACAGTTTTGTCCTTCCGCTCGCTGAATTTGTGGGTCCTCGGCTATCTGGAGGCCACGCTTGCGGATGTAGACCACGCGGTCGAAGATGCGCGCGAGATCGGTCACGCTGCCACACTGATGCTTGCGCTGACCTTGACATCGTTGACCCTTATCTGCTGCGGCAACTACCCTGGAGCGAGTGCACAAATACATGAGGTTGTCGCGCTGGCGGGCGAAAGAGACGCCTCGTATTGGAAGGCATATGGAATGATCCACCAAGGTTGCCTATTGGCCCTAACCGGCAACCCTTCGAACGCTATCCAAATGATCGCCTCCGGCATCATTGCGTATCGGTCAATCGGATCAACAATGATTGTTCCCTTGTATCTATCATATTTATCTAGGGCCCATGCGGAGGTTAGACAATTCGATGATGCGTGGCGCTGCGTTGACGAAGCGATGACGATGGTGGAAACAACCAAGGAAAGGTGGTGCGAGGCCGAGGTCCACCGGATCGCCGGGGAAATCGCGCTGATGTCGCCGGAGCAGGATGCGGCGAAAGCGGGCGTCCATTTCGAGCGCGCGCTGGCAGTTGCGCGTGCGCAGCAGGCAAAGTCCTGGGAACTGCGCGCGGCGATGAGCATGGCGCGGCTGTGGGGGGATCAAGGCAAGCGCCAAAAGGCCTACGATTTGCTAGCTCCGATCTACGGCTGGTTCACCGAGGGCTTCGACACCGCCGATCTGAAGGATGCCAAAGCGCTGCTCGACCAGCTGGCGTGAGCTTGAGATTATCACGCGCAGAAGTTCGGTGCGAATGTCCGCTTGACAGCTAATCCCACTATCCGGTGGGGCGGTGATGAAGGTCTGCAGTGGGTCGACTCCGGCCGTCCGTGGCAAAAAGACGTTGCGATGTGGCGTAAAGACGTTGTGATGATGTAGAGTCGGGCTAACACACTATCTGGTCCTGGCTGGCTGGAAACCCGCGGCCCCGCACAGTCGGCCCTTAATCCGGTTTCGTAACCTAAGAGTCATTCGGTCGGACGCCGTGACGCCGATTAGCGAAACGCGTAGGAATTGGCGCTGCTTCGGAGCGCCGCGATGTACTTGCCGAATTTCCTCGACGGTTTCGACCGGCTCGTCGCCTTCGACGCGGAGACGACTGGCAAGCGTACACCCGACGCCGAGTTTATTCGCAAGCAGCCTTTCGCCTGGAGAGCCCCTGGCATCATCATCGAAGTCGGTTTCGTCGAGATGCTGCGCCAAGGCGAGGGCTGGCGCAAGGGCGAGACGTGGAGCTCCAGGGTCAACCCGGATGGGCCGATCGACCCCGAGGCCATCAAGATTCACAGGATTCGGCCCGCCGATCTCAAGAACGCTCCACGGTTCCCGACGATCCTGCCGAAAGTGAAAGACTTCGTTGGAGACTCGCCTATCGTGGCCCACGCTTACAAGAACGAGCGAGATTTCCTCGATTATGAGTTCGCCCGGGCCAAGGTGATTGAGTGGGGCGAGAGCGCCTACGCTGAGGAGCGCTACATTTGCACACAGGTCCTGTTCGCGCAGCTTTTCCCAGGCTCCAGTAGGTCGCTTACCTCGATGTGCGATCGGCTGGTGATTGATAGCAGCGAAAGAGACGACCGGCACGGCGCATTGCTTGACGCCGACATGACTGTCGATGCGCTGATACTGCTGGAGCGCCAACTCAAGCACGGTGAGAGCGCTGCGCCGAGATCATGGACCTCGACCTGACAGGCGTGACGGCAGCGTCGATAAGCGCCATTCTGCCAATGCGGCCCAGATTGAGCGGCAGACCGCCTGCGCGGCATCCGCGGAGTGGCGCGCGAAGAGAGAACAGGCGATCCTGGCGCCCTCATGAACCCAAAGTCGGAATCATCGAGTTCAAGAAGTTCTCGCAGGCCTCGTTGAGCGGGTCACTTTCCACAACGCCGAGAACGGCTTCTGCGTGCTCCGGGCGAAGGCGCGCGGACACCGCGATCTGGCATCCGGCCAATGGAGAGGTCATCGGGTTCTCCTCTCTCGAGCCGAAGGTTGCTGGACCTTCGATGCTCGGGATCAGATGCCCGACCGTCACGCCTTACCGCTCATCACCCCCGTCAAAAATGCGCGGACCCCGACACGAGCTCCCCTCCCGCGAAAGCGGGTTCGTTCATGGGTGGATTGCCGACCTTCCCTGACGACACTGTCAACAGGGACAGTCGGGCCGAAGGCGACTCCCCCAAGACCATTGACGAACATCGCACTGCCGGGACCCAGATTTTGCGGCGCGAAGCAGGGCTGGGCCGCATCAATTCTGCTTCAGTTCATTAACAACCCAATCCATCACCGCCAAAAAATCTTTAAGCCGTGTCCCTTCGGACAGCGAACCCATCACGACGCTCGGTCGTCGCGTGATCACGTCCGAGGGGAAATTCATGCCATCGATCTGGTTGAGTTGGGTAAGGAGCTCCACTCGCTTCGTTTCCTCTTTAAAGGGGACGCTACGCATCAACTCGGCACCCTCGACCTCTCCCGTCATCCTCATCTGGAGGATTGGCGCGACTGGTTCTGCGACCCGTTGTCCAACGAACTCCTCGACGAGCGGCTGGAGCCGTTCGTGTTGAAGGCGCCGATCAAATCGCGGATCAATGACTGGGCGCGGACAATCGGCGCCAGGGTGCGCGCCGGCAACCCCGAGCGGCGCGATATAGTCGAAGCGGTCGCCGACGCCATCGAAGAGGTCGAGCAGCAGCGGCGCCCGCGGCTTGCGGTGTGAATGCGGTCGAGGCGGCGCCAAACCGCCCTAAAAAATAGGATCGACCGCCCTAAAAAATAGGATAAACCGCCCTAATCGAGCTTGTGTTTTTTCCCTAGAGATCAATGGGTTACCGACCTCGCAAAATTGAAGCGAAGCCTCAAAGCGAGCGGTGCAAAGAGAGCGCGTTCGCGCTTCGGGCGCTTTTGGAGGAGCGCACCTCGCGCTCGCGCTCTGCTGCTCCTGATCTGGACAGGACTAATAGAAATTTCATCTGGACTGATAAGAGGAATTTCATATGGACAGGTTCATTGTGGGGGGGGGAAAGGAATGACAGGAGGTGACCAACCAGCCAGCTTCCCTCGCCGACGAAGGTGCTGCCCATGCGCCCATCGATGGGCAGCAAGGCCAGTCCGGCGCCGTCCAGTACCGGACCCGTCCAGATGTCCAGATATCTCGGCCCGTCCAGAAGACTGGCCAATTGGGCCGCGCCGCGGCGCCGGATAAAATTGTGCCGCCCGGCCAAATTGCTGCCGCCGAACCGCGTATAATAAGTTCTGGGGAAACCGCCAAAGGCAAAGGAGGGAACCAACCATGCCGTTTTCATACAGTTCGGACAGACGGCCGATCGACTGCGTCCATATGCCGTTCGGCAAATACATCGACCAGCCGGTCACGCTGCTGCGATATGACGTGCCCTATGCGAGATGGCTGCTCGGCACCGATTGGTTCGCCATCCGCTATGCCGCCATTGCCCATATCGTCGCCGACATCGTCGCCGAAGAGGAGTACCGAAGCGAGAAAGCGAAAAAGGAGCGGCTGGCAATGACGCGGCAGCGGGCCGCCGAGGCCGAGCTATTGGTCAATGCCAAGGCCGGTCCCGCGCTCTGCGTCGTCTTCGCCAGCCTTCAGCAGCACCTCGATGAAGAAACAATGTGCTCCGAATACCGCAACAACTGGATCGAGGAGTTGTTCAAGCTCGCTGGCCGGATCAATGACGATGCCAAACTGGGCCGGGCATTTGCCGCGGTCGAGGCCAAGGGTCTGGTCAACATCAAGCTGCGCGACTTCGAAGCCTTGATGCTGCAGCAGGTGATGGCGCAGACCGAACCCGAGGAGACCGGCACGGTCGTCAGCTTCAAGCGCGGCAACAAGGTCGTCAGCTTCAAGACGGCACGGAAACCGCTTGCCAGACCGCGGCCACCGGCGGCTTAATCGCCGTCCAGCCGAGCCCTGGCACCATTGAAAGTGGGGGGAAACATGCCGGCCGAGCAATTCACCGACCCGTTGACCGGGCGCCGCCTGCGCCGCCGCAGCCTCGGCAGCGTCAATGCCGGCAAATTGTTCTTGATGGCCGCCAAGGATGGCCGCATGGTCATCTGCTGGCGCGGCCCGCTCTCGCTGTTCGGCACCGTGTTCGAGGGCGATCTGCGGGTGCTGGTGCGCCGGAACCGGCCAATATTGTACGATTGGGACGAGCGCACCGGCCTGTGGCGCCTTTGCGTCCTCGATCCCGGTCAATATGCCCTCGATGGGCGCGAACTGTTGCGGCTTGAACGGGTTTTCCGCCGCCACCTGCCGCCGCCTCGGGTGAAGAACATTGCCAATAGGAGCAGGATCGGCCTCGGCAATTACGGCATTGACCGCCGCACCCCAATACAAACCCCGCCAATCGAGACCGCGCAGCCGATGCGGCTGACGCGGCCGGCGGCCTAAAGATGGTCATTGACGAAACCGCCTTCCGTCAATTGATGGCGGGCGAAGAGACCATCCTCGAAGCCGCCGACCACACCGCGGTGCGGATCGCGCTCGCCATCGGCTGGTCTGAGATGTTCAAGGCAATTGCCGCCGCGGCCGGTCCCGGCGAGTTCCGTGAACTGCTCAATACGATCGCCTCGGCAATAGACCGTCACGAACTTCACCCGCCGCCAATACAGACGCCGCGGCTGCGCCGGCCGGCCACATGAACCGCGCACGTAAACAGATGGAACTCGAACTCGAAGCCGACGAGGTGGAGGCGATCGGCCTCACATTGCGCGCCGCCCGCGTCGTCCATGGTGCCTCGATGAAGCAATTAGTCAAATTGATGGCGCTTCGATACGGCATTGTCTGCACGCCCTCGACCGTCTGGACAATCCTGACATGGACGGCACCGCCCGGCCGGATCAATTGGGCGACCGGCCGCGACCCCGGCCGCTTTGCGGCAAAGGGAACTGCGCGCCATCCGCGCCGTCGCGGCGAGCGCTGGTACACCTATCCTAAGACCATCGGCCGCGGTCTTTGAACCCTTCGTTGGCAACGCGCATCATATAGTCCAGCGGCGGCCTCGTATGGCAAACGAGTATATTTGACAGGCCACATTGACGGGGGCGAGCCATATGGCCGGCAAGGCACTCAAGACCGCACGCGGACAAGGACCCGCCCGAGAATTGCTCGTCGCACCGGTGCCGAACGATCTGTTGAGCCGGTCCTTGATCGTGCTGCCGGTCCCGGAGGATCTCGACCCCGACCGGGCAACCCGACCTCGATATCGAGGATCTGGAGCCTCGACGAGGCCCAGGCCATCCATGAAACGGAATTATTGGAACCCGGCCGGCTGCCCCGAGATGCCGCCGCGGCTTGCCTATATCATGTTTGACGCCGCGGTCAACAACGGCGTCGGCCGTGCGGTAGGCTGGCTGCAGGGTGCGATCGGCGCCGAAAAGGATGGCGCTTGGGGACCGAATACGAGTGCAGCACTGGATGCGGCCACGGCGCAGGACATCTATGATACCGCCATCGCCGCCGAAGTCCATGCCCAGCGCATATATTTTATGGCCGACTTGAACACCTGGGATGATTTCGGCCTTGGCTGGTCGCGGCGCTTGGCCCGCGTGCCGCTGCAGGCCTCGCTCTATTGGCCTGAGCCGCCACCGCCGCCGTTCCCGTCGAGCGACGATGCACCCGAGGTCTGATCAGAGCGCATTCATTAGCTCATCATCACCCGTAACGACGATGACCGTGCCGACGATGTGATCGATCGGCGTGCCGGTGCGGAGGTCGAAGAGCCCGGTCGGATAGATCTGCTCGCCGGCATCATTCTTGAGCTTGCGCAATGCCCGATCCCAAAGGCGGGTCGCGGCGTTGTTGACCGGCAGGATGCCAGGCCTGGGACCGGGCATTCCGAGCTTGCCTTCCTCGTTGCAGAATGCGCGGCACGGCATAGTGGCGCCGGCCAGTTCGAATTGGGTCCAGTTCGGCACCAATTGAAAATGCCCGCCGACGGCGCTCTGCAGAAAGTCGGCGCTGGGGCAACTGTCGAGCGCCACCACCTCGGGCTCGGCCTTCTCCGGCCGGTAAATGAACGCTTGGCCTCGCATGGCTAGGTCTCCTCTATGATCTCTCTCGATCAGGTCATTGCCTATCACGGAACGCGGACCTCGGCGCTGCAGTCGATCCGCGACAATGGAATATTATCACATCCCTTCATGCATTACCACCCGCAGCGCTTCTATGAGGGCGAGCGCGGTGGCAGTGTCTATCTGACGCCCAACCCCACTATTGCCCGTCAATGGGCGTTGGGCGAGGTGCAGAACCCGGCCGATGCGACGATCCTGGAGGGGTCATTGATCGGTCCCGCGTGTATGTCTTCTTCGTAGAACGCGAAGGGGACGCGATGATCGAGGTCGAGACCTGGGCCGATGAAGCCACCCGCACGCCCAACAACGTCTGTTATTGGGTCGCCGAGACCGTCCTCGATGACGGCCGCCGCTTTACCGCCCGCTCGCGCCACGGCGCGCCCAACGAGCTAGCTCGAACACTGGTCGAGGCCGGCGTCGCCGATGACGAGATGCAGACCTACGTCGACCTCGGTGGCGGCAGGATGAAGGCGCTGCATTACCGCTCGTTCCATGGGACGGCGAGGTGGACCTACAGCGAGGGCGACGCGCCGCTGCACCGGGCGCGGTATGTCTCCCCCGAAAGCATCGCCGCTGCCTTTGCAGGGTCGGGCCAAAAGGGGGGTGTCTCCGTTCCCGGCGATGCGAAGGCCGCCGGCACCGACAGCACGCCAGAAATCGCGACTACGTCGACGCCCGCGCCGGCGCCAGCCAACAAGCTAAAAATCCAGAGGCCGGCGTGACCGCCAGGGAAGCTCGTGGACGCCTGCACGCCGGCGTGCGGGCACAGGGACACCGCCCGAGGCGTCGAAGCGCACCAGCGGCGCGCGCAGTCGCTCCAGCGTCGAAAAATTCGTGGTCCGGTGGCGACGGCTGATTGCGCGGCGCGCCGATCGGCGTAAAGTCGCCCGATCTCGTGGCAGCAGGCCGAGCCCAGCCATGCCGCTATCGCCCCTTTCTCCGCTGTTCGGCGTCCTGGTCATTGGCCAGGGCGAAACGCTGCGCCGCTATCGCGAAGCTCGATCTCGGCGCGCGCGGCGGCGCATCGCCTCTGGAGCTTTCGATGAGCCTCGTGACGCTTGAATTGCAGGCCGCCGCCGCCGCGGAGCTGGCCGCGCCCACAATGGCCTTTGATCGATGTCCGGGCGTCGACGATGAGGGCCGCGAGGTCGGCGGCAACCGCCGGGCCTTGGCCTGGATCACCGAAAACAGACCGAGCCGGTTGGCTCAAGACAACGAAAGGTTTCTTCAAATGGCAGCTTGGGAGAATGGCAATACGATGCCGCGCGGCGGACCCAATATGACGCCCAGAGGCGGCTACAATCCAGCCGGGATTGTTGGCGGCGAAGACGGCGGCTATTACCCGACCGGTCGACGTGGAACGCCCAACCTCGACCGTATCCGAGGCGCCGGCCGCGATCAGATGACCAGCGGCACCGGCAGTGCCCGGCCGGCGCCGGCTGCACCGCTGCCAACGGGCATGTCGAGCCCGGACGCGTTCAGACGCGGATTGAACAGCGGCGGCGATCAAAATGAAGATCCCGACGAGCAGGACAATGGCGGCGCCGGTGCCATCGATCCGGGAACCATCGTTCATATGGTGCAGGTGGCGCTGCAGCGCTTCCGCTCGGACCCGGAGCAGTTCCAGAGCCTATTGACCCTATTGGCGCACGTCGTCGCAGCGGCGAGCAGCAGCATGCCCAACGGCGGCGAAACCAACGGCGGCGAGCCCAACGGCAACGGCAACGGCTCGATCGACCGCACCCGCCAGGGTGTTTCCGGCTTCAATGGCCGCGGCAATATTGGCGATCGGCGCGACCGCCGCGGCGCCTCCGACCGGCGATTGGCGCAAGACACAATGAGCATCATCGGTGAACTCGATAGAGCCGGCTTCGCGCAGCGCTGGCCAGATGCGGCGCGAATTTCCGTCGGAAACTACTCTGGGCATATCGAGAGCCGGTTCCGGCGCTGACGGTCGAATATCACCGATGACCGGTCGAATATCACCGCTGACCGGTCGAATATCACCGCTGACCGGTCGAATATCACCGCTGGGGGGTGAACCGATATGCCCGAGCCACTGCGCCGACCCGGAGCAGATGCTTCAAATGAAACATCGCCGCGCGACAAGCTGCGCGCCGCGATCGACGCCTTGAGCGAAGAACAAGCGCGCGTCGACGCGTTGACCACGGGGCAGCGTCAAGCCCAATCGAATTTGTGGGCGGCGCGCGATCAACTGGCTAGTGCCAGGACCGAGCTTGACCGAGCCCGGCACACCGACCGGGCGGACCTCGCCTACGCGTTCCTCGAAGGCAAGTCGCGCGACACCGCCAACATTACCGCAGCGGAAGCCGCCGTCGAAGCTGCCGAGCGCGCGATCAAGCACTGGAGCGACATCGAGCAGGCCTGTGCCAGCGAATTGCGCGGCGCCGAAAACCGCATCAGCCGCCGTCGCCACGAGGTCAGCGAGGCTGGCGCGGAGTTTCTCATTGCGTCAGATGAGTTCGCGGCGTTCATGGACGGGCTCGACCGGGCACATGCGACACTGCGGTCATACACGATCATCGGCGAGAATTTGATAGAAGCGTGCCATGGGTATTGCCCGGCATCGGTGATGTCGCGTCTCAGGCGCTCCGAGCCGCTCCTTGAACGTGTTGGGTACGCCGTCGACGGTGATTTCATTGAACAATGGCGCCGCGCCTTCGCCGAACTGGCCGCGCTCAACGCCGATGTTCAGCTACCGTGAATGAGCGTCTTTTTGGCCGTTACCACCATGGTGGTAAAGACCGAAAAGCGGCTCGTCGGGCACGAAATCGGACGATACCACAATTGTGGTAAAGGCCGAACGCTTGCAGAGCAGGAAATCGAAAAACCATTGTTCCCATGGGAACAGCGCTTATGCCAATTGGCATAACGAGATCCACGGCGCCATTTTCTTCGTCGGATGGCGCCGCGGACCCGCCGGCACCGATTGGGCTTGGCACCGGCGGGCGCGGTACGGCAGCGGTTCCCGCGATACAAAATGACCCGCTACTCCCATCGATGGAAGCGATGGAAGGCGGCCCGGTCTCCGAGGGTTGACCGGGCCGCCTTTTCTATGCCGGTGAGCGCGGCAACACCGCGCTCACCGGCCAATGACATAGAGGGTCTTACCAAGGCTTTAGGGGGTTTCTCAACAATTGTTGAGAAACCAGATATTGGGAAGCTCCGGGGCAATCTGACTAGCGTAATTCGATGGCCACCCTCGACCTGAAATCGATCACCAGGACCGCGTTCAACGAAATCGACCGGCGCCGCCTTGCCGGCGACCCCGACGCGGCCGATTGGTTCCGCAGTCTCTGGGATGCCGAGAACCCGCCGGCCTGTTTCATCTGCGACGCCGAGATCTCGGGCGAAGCCGCCGTCAACGGCCGCCCGTGCCTCATCGTGCTGCCCGAGATAACCAACGATGACCTGATATTGGCGCCGTTGTGCCGAACCTGCCGCGACCTGCCGAACATGGTCAGGATGTCGAGGTGTCTTCGTCTATTGCGCAAGATGCACAAGGCCCGGACTGGGCGGAATATTGGATTTTGCTTCGCACCGCGTCGAGGGCATTGAGGCCTGCACCCTTTCCGGGTTTCCGGCCTCGTGATGAGCTAATCCCTGCCTGTCGACAGGCAGGCGGCCGGAACGCATGGGCAGTGGTCAATCCTGCGACCGGCGCAGGATGATCCGGCCGGGCTGGTGCGCGTCGACCGCGCGGTATGCCCTGACCCGGCATATATCGGAGCAATAGCGCTTCGTTGCCCGCGCCGCCTCGATCGGTGCGCCGCAATGGCCGCACACCCGCCCGGCTCTGGCCTGCGCTCGACGCTCGGCACGGGCGCCGTTGCGGTCGTAATCGAGCGGATTGTCACGGCGATATTGCCGTTTCATGGCATCGCTCCGGGCACGCGAGCAGCGGTTCGAGCAGACCCGCGCCGCGTTGGCGCGCAGCTTGACCCCGATATAGCGGACGCCGCACACCTCGCAGACATATTCCTGCGCTCGGTCCCCATCCGCGCGAAATTCAAGCTTGGGCAATTTCTGCACCGGCCGCATGATGTCCTGCACCCAATTGGCTTCATCCCATCCCTTGAGACGGGGTTCATCGCGCAACCTCTGTTCGCACCGTTGCCGCGTCGCCTCGATCTCGGCCGCAAGCTCGTCGAGCAAGGGCTGCCACAATGCCGGATCGCCGACGGCATATTCATGGGTGAGTTGCTCGTTGCCGTCTTTGAAGGTCAAGGTGAGCCACGGGCGATCTTCGCATCTATAGGTGCCGATCGGCATCGTCTGCAATTGCCAGCCCCAGATAAGCAGCACTTCATCGCGCCGCACCGGATCGGCCCGCAACGGTTCATCGCAGCGTACTGGATCGCCCCATCTAGTCACTGTTCGCTACCGGAAGATGTACGCGTGCCGGCACGCGTACATCTTCCATTCGCGTTACAGAGAAGTCAAGGGGCCTTGTCGTTTGGAATGAACAATGCCGCGCCGACCTCATCGTCGGCGCGCAGCGCCTCGGTTCCCCCCATTCCCCATCAATGGTTTCGTTTTCACGCCGGGATAGACCTCAACCCGCCCTTTTTGATCCTGTCGGCGATCACCCGCCGACGCTGCGCCTGATCGAGACCGCGCCGCGCCATGCGCTCGTTGACGCGCACCAGGAACCCGGCATGGTCGCGGTCACTGCGCTGCGAGCCGAGCGTCATAACGAACTCGTGGCGCGGCTTGCCGTCGACCCGCATTGAGCGCTTCAGATCAAATGTCACTGCCTCGCCGCCATCCTTGAGCCGTCGTCGGCGCACGCACACGAAGCCAATATGTTTTTGCGGCCCACATGGCCGGAATTTGATGACCCGTTTCGGGTAGGGCTGGATTCGGTCGGCAATGGCGGCGCGCAATGTCTTCTGCTCGGCACGGCTGCCGCGGAAAGCAAAGTAGCGTTCGCGCCGCGGCACCCGCTCGACCTTGAGCCCGCGCGCTTCGAGGGCAACGGCGCTGCCAGTACCATATTTCCGCCGCGCCGACCGCTCGGAGATGACACGGTCGCCGTCATGGATGCGCAGTTGGATGCCCTTCCACATCTGGCCGACATAATCGAACCCTGCGGCCTGATAGACGGTGCCGATCTCGCCTAGCTGCGGGTCGACGGTCGCGGTGATGACCTTGTATTGCGGCGGCAATAGAACCATCGAGCGGCCGATCAATTTTGAGCCGGTATGCTCATGAGCCCAGTGGGCAGACACACCGCGCAGCAGGGCGATGATCCTGCCGGTGTAGCCGTAGCGGTCCCAGATGCCACGGTTCTCCCCGTATTCGGTGCCGTAGGCGACGGCGCCGCCGAGGCGGTCGCCGAAGAAAATTCCATAGCAGTGGCGCACGGCGACCGGCATCGTGCCGGGGTCATGGTGCTCGATCAGGTCGCGCGCCTCGGCATACGGGATCGGCCGGACCTCGGCCGCGGCGATATCGGTAGCGATGCCGTGCCAGACACCGGCGAGAACATCGGCACCGATCAGTTGTTCGCGACGCTGCCGCTGGAGGGCCTTCATCCCGCACACGTATAAACTCTATGAAGGCGTCCGCCTAGACGGTCGGGCCGCTGCGCGATCCCATGACCGGCAGGCTGGTGGCCCTGCGCGGTCAATGAGACAGAAAATCCGCTAAAGCATCTGTATGACAATGAGAAATGGCGTGTCCAATAGAACATTTTCATATTGTTCAATGGGACATGATGTCCCATCTCACATTTTCATATTGTTCAATGGGGCATCATGCCCCATTCTCCAACAGCACACCTGTTAAATCCCGCGACAGGGGCGTTCTGGCTCAGAAAAAATCTCATTGCCTCGGGCCGGCCCGAGGCGGCGCTTGGCGCAGCGCCGCGAAATCTTCATCTGCTTGGGAGGGATCAAGGCGAAGCTCGACCGCTCCGGCCCCTCAGGCGCCGCCCAGGGTTCCATGCGTTTGTTGGCAAAATTAAATCTTCGTTAGCGAAGGTCTTTATAAAGTCATGACCGTAAAGCACGGGAGCAGCCATGACAAAATACCGGATGAAGATCTACCGACCTGGCGAGGTTTTGTGGCAGACGCACGATGTTTGCGCTCCGGATGATGCCAGCGCTAAGGACAAGGCACAAAAACTATACGTCGACCTTGCTGCAGAATTGAAGGGTCAGGATAATCCAAAGATTGATGATCCTAGGCTAGAGAGATTTACGCTTTACGATGGTGATCGCTTTGTCTGCGAAGTCGTCTTCGAGCGGAGAACCTAAGCGCTGGCGTCTGGGGCGTGCAGCCTTTTATGGGTGGCTTACTCAGATCCCCCTGGAAATCTGCCACAGAGGCGATGCAAACTCGATTTATTACAATCTGATGTGGTATCTCAATGACTTGCCGGGACCGCTGCCAGCCCTCGCAGATAAATTCAGCCCGGGCGAACCGGAGGACCGCTGGGCATTTCTCCTCATGTTCATCCTATGTAGCCTCACTGTTCCCCCAATACTCTTCGTGCTGATTGCTGTGATCAGAAACGCCATCGTTAGCTGGATATGGCGGCGGCGCTCTTCGATCAGTCGTCCTACATGACAAATAGAGGAAACTTGGGCAGATTTCTGCCCAAAGGTCAGCGTCGAGGCGCGGACTATGCGGGCATCATCAAGCCGCTGCAGGCGCTCGCCAAGGGCTTAGGTGATGTTGGGAGAATTCTCCCAACATCACCTAACGGCCTGATTATTGGATGGCCGGCTACTCCGCGGCCAACGGCAATTGCTCGGGCTCCTCCGGCCGGCGCAGCCGCGTCAGATCGGCAACAAACGCCGCCCATCTGTCCAGCGCCTCGATTTTTTCCGGCGCGAAAGTGTACTTCTGATACACCCCAACGGTGCCGCCCAATTTCCCGCTGACGTGGTTCAGCACCTTGTCCGCCACCTCGATGCGCACGCCGAGCCGCGCCATGTTCGAGGTCATCGTGCGGCGCAGATCGTAAGCGTCGCGTTGGCCCCACCTTGCCGGGGGTGAAGCGGGTGGGATGATGGGGGCCTTGAACGGAGGCCCTGGCATGGACGGTTTGCCCAGTAGTTTGCAAACGGAACGCGACACTTTCCGACGCGTCGAAGTGATCACCGGGGTGGCAAAAAAGACTGCCAAGGCGCCCCAACCTTCGACGGTGGTCGCCCACGATCCTGATGATTTGAGGGGAATTCTGAAGAATATCGGCGGCTCCCGTTCCGATCACTGGAACAACATTGTTGCAAACCAGACGGTTCAGTCCCTGTGGCTGAAGCACTCCAACCGGGAGATGCGGAACAAGCAGCACAGCGCCACCGTCGCGGCGCTGATCGGTATCGGGCCGAAGGACGAGCTGGAAGGCATGATGGCGGCGCAACTCATCGCCGCCCACAACGCGGCGATGGAATGCTACCGGCGCGCCATGATTGGTGAGCAGACCTTCGAGGGCCGGCGCGAGAATCTGGCCCAGGCGAACAAGCTTTCCCGCACTTTCGCCACGGCGACTAATCCAGGGCTTTCGATGACCGCAAAAAAGACTGCCAAGGCGCCCCAACCTTCGACGGTGGTCGCCCACGATCCTGATGATTTGAGGGGAATTCTGAAGAATATCGGCGGCTCCCGTTCCGATCACTGGAACAACATTGTTGCAAACCAGACGGTTCAGTCCCTGTGGCTGAAGCACTCCAACCGGGAGATGCGGAACAAGCAGCACAGCGCCACCGTCGCGGCGCTGATCGGTATCGGGCCGAAGGACGAGCTGGAAGGCATGATGGCGGCGCAACTCATCGCCGCCCACAACGCGGCGATGGAATGCTACCGGCGCGCCATGATTGGTGAGCAGACCTTCGAGGGCCGGCGCGAGAATCTGGCCCAGGCGAACAAGCTTTCCCGCACTTTCGCCACGCTGCTCGAAGCGCTTAACCGCCACCGCGGCAAAGGCCAGCAGAAGGTGACCGTGGAGCACGTCCACGTCCACTCTGGCGGGCAGGCTGTGGTCGGCGTAGTCGGGACGCAGGGGGGTGGGGATCGCGCGGAATTGGAGGATCAACCCCATGCAAAACGGATTGCGCATGCACCTGAGCCCGCGCCACGATCCTGATGATTTGAGGGGAATTCTGAAGAATATCGGCGGCTCCCGTTCCGATCACTGGAACAACATTGTTGCAAACCAGACGGTTCAGTCCCTGTGGCTGAAGCACTCCAACCGGGAGATGCGGAACAAGCAGCACAGCGCCACCGTCGCGGCGCTGATCGGTATCGGGCCGAAGGACGAGCTGGAAGGCATGATGGCGGCGCAACTCATCGCCGCCCACAACGCGGCGATGGAATGCTACCGGCGCGCCATGATTGGTGAGCAGACCTTCGAGGGCCGGCGCGAGAATCTGGCCCAGGCGAACAAGCTTTCCCGCACTTTCGCCACGCTGCTCGAAGCGCTTAACCGCCACCGCGGCAAAGGCCAGCAGAAGGTGACCGTGGAGCACGTCCACGTCCACTCTGGCGGGCAGGCTGTGGTCGGCGTAGTCGGGACGCAGGGGGGTGGGGATCGCGCGGAATTGGAGGATCAACCCCATGCAAAACGGATTGCGCATGCACCTGAGCCCGCGCTGCGGGGCACGGACGCGGAATCGGCAGCGGTGCCGATCGCCCGCGATGCCGAACGGCCGCTGCCGAATGCACGGTGGACTCTCTCCGGGCGCGCCGATTGGTAATCGGTATGCCTTGAAGCACGGCGGCTACACCGCCGAGGCGGTCGCCCGCCGGCGCGAGGTCGCCATGCTCATCCGCTGCATGAAGGGGCTCGCCGCTGCGGCCAAGGTCGAGGAGTAACGCCGCCGTCGAGACACCGAGACGAGGGCACGAATGAAAGCCGCCCTGGCGGGTAATTCGGACGAGCCCTATCAAGGGCGAGCCGCCGCGACGAGGGAGGGGCGCTATAACCGCGATATGGCCAAGCCGTCGATAGAGCCGCGGCGAAGCGTCCTCGAATACGGCCCGATCTTGCGATGATGTCTCGCCATACCTGCTCGAAAGCCCTCCGGCGCGCCCATCTGCGGACATGGCGCGGACGCCGCGCCACATTTGCGCTATCGCTCGCGTCTTTGCAATAGGTTGTCGGATCACACCGACTGATAGTCAATCAGCGGATCGCGTTTTCTCGCGGCGAAGAGGGCAGAGGATCGCCCTTGGGGCTCGGCTCCGATCGCCTCGAATGTCGGCGGAACCACCGAATCGCTCCGAGTCGTGAACTCGCCGGCCGGGTGCCACTGCCCACGGCTAACTAACCGCTTGGAACCCTATGCCCCAATCCCCGCCGCGGCACCATCCTGGGAGACGTGACTGTTTTTCATCCTGGGAGACGTGACTATCACGATTGACAGTAGGGATCGTCGGCGCTGCCGCTACCCGGGGGGTGTGGCTTTCGCGCAACACTGTTGCCGGCTCACCCGACCACCAGGATGTTGCCGCCGATGAGCTTGGCGACTTCGGCGAGGAGGGCGTCGCGGCCGCGGAGGTAGTCGTTGAGTTCTTCTGGCGTCAGCTTCTTCGGCGGAGCGGGGGTCCATTCGGCGATGAGGCTGCGGGCGGTGAAGCGCATCTCGCAGCGGTAGCGTTTGCCGACACGGAACGTGGTTTTGGGCATTGGTTTTCTCCATCGGTTGGGTTTGCGCGATGCGCATCGGCGAGGTGGCCAGAATACGCCCGCGGCGCGCGTCAACAGGCGCCGCGGAGCGTATAGGGGTATATAGGGGGTTACGGCAGCGCAGAGCCAGCGCAACCCGGCGCATAATGAAATCAGCGAGTTGCCGCAGAGCCAGCGCACCCAGCGCAGATAGCGAGCGCAGACCCAGCGCATAACGAATTCAATAACTTAGCGGGGGACCCAGCGCACCCAGCGCATGTCAATGGATGGGTCTGTCCTCTGCTTTGATGATGCAAGTGAGTTTGTGGCGACTGGCATTGAAATATTCGCCAAGCTTAATTCGGCGTTGAGCGAACAGGGATTGCATGGCGCGCTCAAAATCCTTTCGGTTGAAGCCTTCGCGGTCGGGGCGCATGGCGAAGATTTTCGGGGCGTAGTTCGCCGAGTGGAAATCGTCGGACGCGTGCCGCCCGTCGGCGGTCACCTTGTCGAGGAGGTTTAAGAACAGCTCTTCGGCATTGCGCCGCACAATCGAGCCGAGGATGCCGATCGGTGGTCCGGTGCGGATGAAGACGCCCTCCTGCCACCGCAGCTCGATGGTTTCGTCGCGCCGAGCGGCATTGGACTTTTTGCGCGTCAAGACGCGCGCGTCGGGGTCGGGCTGCTCGCCCTCCTCGATCCTCGGCGATGACAGATAGAGCTGCGAGCGGAAGGCGCCAATCCAGGCGGTCGAGCCGCTCTCGCCTGACCCCGAATTCAGGCCGGCGCGCGATGGGTGCGCGAGGGCGATAACCGCACCTTGCGTCTCGCGAGCGAGATAGCCGAGCGCGGCTTGCACGAAGGCGCGGGCTTGGCCGCGATCGTTCTCGTTGCCGCTGAAGACGTCGGCGAGTGTGTCGACCGCCACGAGCTGGGCGTGGTGTTCGAGGGCGACGCGCAGCACCTCGTTGAAAAGGCCGCTAAGGAGCGCGCGGCCGGCGTCGAACGTCATCAGCGCATTGTCAAAGCCGAGCCGCGGCAGCCAGCGCATTGCGCCAATATCGGCGAAGCTGCATCCATAATGCGCATTGATCTCTTCCTGTCGGCGGTGCATCTCGTCGCAATCATCCTCACAATAGACGAGTAGCGAATTGCAGTGCCGCACCGGCAGGCCGAGCCATTGGGCGCCGATTGCGCAGGCCGTAGCGAGCTGTTGCGCAAGCCGCGTTTTGCCTTCGCCGCCGCTGCCGTAGAGCCCGGTTGCGCGCGCCATTGGCACCCAATCCGGGACGAGCCATTGGCGCGGCGGCGCAGGCAGGCCGGCGAGCATTGCGGGATTGATCGGTGCCAATGGCTCGGGCTCGGCGGCACCACTGCCATTGGTTTTGCGATGCTTGGCGCGCTCCGCCTCGGCCTCGGCGCGCAGCGCCGGGTCTGCGTCCCAAGCACGATCATGCGGCATGTCGCACCACCCGCGGCTGCCGCGTGCCGTCGTCGAATGCGCGGTTGACCTTCCGCTCGATCTCAGTCGAGCGCCACGGTCGCCGCGGGTCGAGGCTGGGGATCTGCGCCGCGGCCCACAGCAGAGTGCGGCGGGCAAAGGCCTCAGGGATGGCACCGGCGCCGGCAAGGGTGCCGATGCTGAACGCCTCGCCATTGAGCGTTGCTTCTTGTTCGCCGTCCGGTGCTGCCCTGATCTTCCGACAGGCGCTGTCGAGTGCGGCCTCGGCATAGGGCGACAGACCGTTAACGGGCTCGATCGGCTTGTCCCGATGGTGGTGCTTCGGCTGGCGCGGCAGGAGGTTTTTCGGGACGGGGGCGAGTGGCGCGTCGAAGCCGAATTCGTCATGCCAGCGGTAACCGGATGAACCTCCAGGCAAGAGGACGAGGCCGCCCTCGCCGCGCCAGTCGAGACCTGGCCCGATGCCGCGGCCTTTCTCGCCCGCGGTATTGCCGAAGCGATGCAGGCCTGCGGCGAAGTGGAGATGCAGGCCGCCCGAGCGGGTGATCACCATGCGGGTCGCCGGCAGGGACGCGTCGAAGCCGAATTCGGCCAGGGTGTCGAAGCCGTTGATTGGCGGATGCTTGATATCGACGTCGAGGACGACGAAGCCCGAGGCGTTGCCGGTCGGGCAGCCGATCCAGGCCTGCGGCCACCAGCGCCACCACACCCGCAACAGGCTCTGATCGCTGGTGGCAAAGTCGCGCCATTCGACGAGCGGATATCGTCGCCCGTCGCGGCCGACGCCGATCGGGAACACCGGCCAGCCGCGCCTGGCGTAATCGAGCGCGATCTCGGCCGCGGCGATCATGGCGCGCCCCCGTCGTCGAAGGCGCCGGGATCGGCACCGCGGATCAGCTCGACGACGCGATCCGACCAGCGCGCGGCGATGTCCCGGTCGCGCCACTGGGCCATTGGGACCCATGCCCGCTTGCCCGACCCGCTCGGGTCCTCGGCATGACGCCCGGCCTTGTCGATGACCGGGCGGCCCGGAAGCGCCGCCCACGGCCGGCCGTGCGATACATGGATCGGGCAATCGAAGATGACGAGCCCAATCGGCAATTCGAGGTCGGCGAACCCGCGCAGCGAGCCCGCGGAACCGATCGGGCGCCAGGCGCGCAGGATCATCGTCCGCGGCGATGGCGCGGTGGTATGGACCAGCGTCCCGGTCATGACGCCACCCGCCGGATCGGCGTCGGTGGAAAGCGATCGCCGCCCGTGACTGCCAATGCCATCGGATCGAGGGCGGCAAACTTCGCAAGCCGCCGGTCGAGCGCATCTTCGTCGGACGATGATGCGGGCTCGGCCCAGATCCTCGATCAGCTCATCGACGGACCTGCAGCCATGCCCATAGATCCGTTCAACCCAGCGCCGGCGCCGAAGCCGCCGAAAATTCGCTACGCGCTCTTGCGCAAGCGTGGTATCCGACGCCCTATTGTCGGTGTCGAAAGTACCAGGCCGGCCGGCGCGTTCGCCCGCGCCGCCGGCTTTTTTTGCGCCCATCGGTCATCCGAGGCGACGACGGCGTGGACGCATGGCCTCCGCGCGGACGCGCGTCCGCTGCGCCTCTTGGGCGGCGAGAAATTCGACATCGGCTCCCTCGCGGTAGGCGACGCGGCGCCCGATTGTCACAAACGGCGGACCTTCGCCACGATAGCGGCGCATTCTGAGCGTGTGGACGGTTGTCCCCAACCGGGCCGCTTGCGCGGCTTCAGAGATGTAGCCCGGCACGGCCAGCGGTGGCAGTGGTTTCATTCGCCTGCTCCGGTTTTGTTCAAAACTATACCGGAGCAGCACCCGTTTTCATTGGGTGATCAAGGTATTTATTCGGCGCGAAAATTACCCGAAAACGGGTAACGCGGCGGCGCGAAAATTACCCAAGAACTATCTTCTTGATGCTTTCGGAGCCGATTGGGAGCCCTGCCTCTGCCTCGATCTCGTCCCTGATGGCACCCTTCTTCATACCCGGCCGGCACCGCTGCTCGGCCTCGTAACGCGCCCGGATTTCAAGGTCGCGCTTGACCTTTGCGACGCTCTCTCGCCGCGAGCCCGGCTTGCTGAGAGCAGCCGCGAGACGGGCCGGCGGATTTTCCAGAATGAGCAACAATTCCCGCTCGGGCCAATCGAGCGCCTGGCACTCCTGCCGCAATCGGTAGAGCCCTCGCAGCGCCTCGATCAGCCAGCTGCCATTCCCCGTCGCGACGTACCGCTTCGTCGCGAGATCCCATGCTGCAAAAACGTCGAATTGCTCGATTTTGATCTGGGTGGCGCCGAACTCGACGCCGGTCGGTATGCGGATCTCGACCGGGCGCCGTTTCTTGCCGCGCATCACCCGCGCCCCCGCAGGGCGACAATCTCGGCCTTTTCGCCGCCGCCAATGAGGGCGGCCGCGCGCTCGGTGGCGGCCCGCAGCGGATCGTCGAAGAGGTGCGCGTAACGCTGCGTCGTACTGGCTTGGTTGTGCCCCAGCAACGCGCCGATCACCGGCAGCGACAGCCCGGCGCTGGCGAGGACGCTGGCAAAAGTATGTCGAAGATCATGCAAGCGAACTCCGTCGAGCTGCGCCGCCTTGCAGATCGACGCCCATGATTTCTTGATCTCAGTCAAGTGGCCGCCGCCAGCGCCGGCGCGCGCCGGGAACAGAAAAGGTGACGCCGGCGCGCCTTTTTTCTCCTGCTCATCGGCGTCCGCCTTCATGTCAACTAGCAGCTGCCGAGCGGGCGCCGACAACGGTACTGTGTGTTCTTTTTTTTGCTTCGTGTGGCTCGACGGCTTCGTCCAAACCGCAGCATCGAGGTCGATCTGATCCCAGCTCGCGCCGAGGACTTCGCCGCGGCGGGCGCCGGTTAGAAGCAACAGCCGGACCGCATTAGCCGCGGCCTGGTTCGGATGGCTGGCAAGGGCCTCGGTCAGCCGCCGTAGCTCGTCGCCGCTCAGATAACGGTAGCGTCGCTCCTCCGGGTTGCGCTCGACACCCTTGACCGGGTTGTCGGGCCGCATCTCCCACCGGACCGCGAGGCTGAACATCTTCGACACCAGCGCCGCAACCCGGTTCGCGACGTAGGGCGCGGTCTTGCTGATCTCTCGATGCAGCCGGTCGACGTCGCCGAAGCGGATGTCCTTGACCTTGCGCGATCCGAGCCGCGGCCGAATGTGGCGATCGATCATCTTCCGATCGGTGTCGGCGGTCCGCTTCTTCGGCTCGGCATGTTCGGCGAGGTAGCGGTCGGCGAGGTCGTTGACGGTCGCCGCGACGCGCTCGGCCTCGCGCTCGCCCAGTGGGTCCGCCCCAGTATCGATTTCCCGCCGCAGCCGCTTGGCCTCGTCGCGCGCACGGGCAACCGACCAGGTCGGATAAGAGCCAATCGTCAGCCGACGCTCCCGGCCGGCGATGCGATAATTCAAGATGAACGATTTCGCAGCCGCCGTCGTGACGCGAACGCCAAAGCCGCGCACCGCGTCCTTGCCGCGGTCATACGTGATCCTGTTGCCGCCCGCCGGCGCCGGCAGAGACCGGACCACCGCGTCCGTCAGCCGATCCGCTGATTTCTGGTCCGCCACTGATTTGCGGAAGCGGTCTCAGCCGGCGCGTCTGCGGCGGTTTCCCTCGGTTGTCGAATTTGCGTTCCCATAATCAGATCCCCGTCTCCGCCGGACACGGTGTCCGCGTTGTGTCCGCACGCGAATATGCATCGAGTGCGGACGAGAGGCAATCCAAAATCACCGGGACACCCACGAAACTCCGCGGGAACCGCCGCCTTGATGACGAGCGCTGCTGAGGTTATGTCCGCATCAACGACTTAGCGAGGATCGCAAAAAGCGACTTTTAATCAGCGGGTCCGAGGTTCGAGTCCTCGTGCACCCACCATAAAAACCAAAGGCTTGCTAGGAAATCAGCCGAGGCTTTGCGATGACAAATACCGCGCGGACCCCATGCGGATAGAGCAGACCGAGTTTTCGCGACTTCCGTACACGATGCCGTCGGCACCGTTGAACCCGTCGGCGCCGTGCGACCCGGTCCATTTTGCGTCGCCAGTGGCGCTTGCGCCATCCGCCCAGGGACGCCGCGTTGACGCTGAGGCTCGCGGCGGGCCACTCGGAAGGCTGTCGACGCACTTCTCCCCCGCCCCGGTCCACAACACCAGCCTGATCGGCACCGCGCGATCGGGAGCAGGTGGGTGTTGAGCCAGCGGGCGGCCGAGCCCCCCTCCACCGGCCCCGCTCGGAAAGGCCTGGCGGCCATCGCCCAGAACACCAAAATAGGGGTGAGTTCCTCGCCTCCTTTGCCGGATATCGGCGAGGGCCGTTCCGCACTCTACGGACGCCCCGCGGCGCTCCCTGAGGGATTTTTTTGGGCAGGGCCGGGGCGGCGCGTGGTGCCGAGCCGCCCGTCACCGGTCGGTCGCCGGCCTCGGCCTCGCCCTTGTCCATCGGCCCATGTCATGCTTCGATCCACGGCGCTGGGTTCACGTCCCATGTGTCGGGGTTGCGGCCCCATGGTGTTCGGCGTCACAACGGCGGGGCGGTTGCGGCCGATCTCAGCACGGTTTACGTCGCGAAGGGTGGCTCCAACAACGTGTCGGTAATCGACACGGCGACCAACGCGGTGATCGTCACGATCCCCGTCGGGCCTGGACAGTCTAGTGTTATGATGCACAAATAACTATACACATGTCACGCTGCCTTCTTTCGCGTACGACGCACGGTGCAGCCGGGCTGAATCTCTTCCAGCCGCCGCCGACAGCGCTCGATCTTGGCGAGGATATCTTCGGCTTGCGCCCGCCAGATAAAGGGCTTGGGATCGCGATTCCAAGCCGCAATGAAGTCCTCGATCGCGGCCACCAAGTCCGGGACACTGGCAAAGCTGCCACGGCGCACGGCTTTGCCGGTCAGATCGCCGAACCAGCGTTCCACCAAATTCAGCCAGCTGGAGCTGGTCGGAATGAAGTGTACCGTGAAGCGCGGATGGCGCTTCAACCAGCGTTGGACCTGTGCGGTTTTGTGTGTGCCGTAGTTGTCCAACACCAGATGCAAATCCAACTCCGGCGCGTACTCGGCATCGATCTGGCGCAGAAAGCGCAAGAACTCCTGATGCCGATGGCGCGGAAAACACCGCCCGCTGACCGTTCCGGCCGCCACGTTCAGCGCGGCAAAAAGTGTCGTGGTGCCATGGCGCACATAGTCGTGCGTCCAGGTGCCGCAACGTCCCCGCTTCATCGGCAGCCCAGGCTGCGTGCGATCCAAGGCCTGGATCTGACTTTTTTCATCCACGCACAGCACCACCGCGTTCTGCGGCGGATGCAAGTACACGCCCACCACATCCAGCAGCTTCGGCACGAATTGCGGGTCGCGCGAGAGTTTGAACGTCTCCTGCCGGTGCGGCTGCAAGCCGTGCTCCTGCCAGATGCGGCACACCGTGCTCGCGTCCACGCCTTGGGCCCTGGCCATCGCCCGAGTGCTCCAGTGCGTCTGCCCAGGCGGTTTGCTGCTCAGCGTGGCCTTCACAATGCGTTCGGCCAGGCCCGGCTGGGGTTTGCGTCCGCGTCCTTCGGCCACCGCCCACAAGCTCTGCGCCCCCGCGGCGACGAAGCGCTCCCGCCACAGCCGACAGGTGTGCCGATTTAATCCAAGCTCCTGCGCAATTGCCACGTCGGCGGATCCCTCATGCGCCAGCAAAACAATCCGGCAGCGCTTCACAATCCGGCAGCGCTTCACCACCTGCTGCGGCGTGCCATGCGCCCGAACCCATCCTTGCAGCAGTTCCTGCTGTTCGGCTCTCAGCTCCAGAGTGGCTACCCGATTCCTGCTCACCCACTGAGTAGGCCACAAGGCGAGCCAAATGTCTAGTTATTTCGGCAGCAATACACTAGGGAGCAGCTTGGAGGAAGTCACGCATGAACCAACCGCGCGTCTTAACGATCATCGCTGGCCTCGTGGCGTTCGCGCCGAATGGACTATCGGCCGAAACCCTTTATGCGCCGGCGCCGAATGCCACGGTATCTGTGTCTAATTGTGGTGCTCATCCAATCGTTGCAAAGGGGAGCTCGCCGTACAACGGTAGTGTGACCCCGGATCAGGATCCGTCAATCTACGCCTGTACGATTGGATTTACCACGACCGCTCAAAAGTCGCCATTTAAGACAATTGCTCCGATCTGCACTCAGCAAATCCAGGGCCCGCGGACGAAATGGAGTGTCGTGCTTACGGCAGACCGCATCGAGTTCCTCTGGGATAAGGTGATTTTTGGCACACGCGTCCCGCCCGAGTGGATTTCATGGAACTGCCAGTATCCGTGGCCGCCTGACTGATGGCAGGCGGCCGATCTCCGAGTTTAGCCTAGGGAGCAGCTTGGGAGGAAGTCACCCATGAACCACGTGCGTATCTTAACCACCATCGCCGGCCTCGTGGCGTTCGCGCCGAACGGGGGGGAGGCGGCCCAAACTCTTTATTCGCCGGCACCGGATACGACCGTATCGGTGAGTGAATGCGGAGCCCATCCGAGAATCGCGGAGGGGAGTTCGCCGTACAACGGTAGCGTGACCCCCGATCCGTCAGTCCACAACTGTTTGATTTATTTTTTCACGCCAGGAAAAACGTTATCGCCGTTTAACACGGTTGTCGACGGGACGACGGGAGATCACGTTGGGCCGATCTGCACCGCCCAAATCCAGGGCCCGCGGACGAGATGGTCTGTCCTCGTCACGGCAGCTGGCATCAGCTTCACCTGGGGAGACGTTCCTGGCAAGTCTGCCCCGCCGGAGTGGATTTCATGGATCTGCGAGTATCCGTGGCCGCCTGACTAGTACGCGCGCAATGGAAGCTTGGGTCGAACGTCGCGCGGCCGATGCACGTACGATTTTCGCTGCCCGGTCGTCAGTGCATGACCGTCACATCGCCCTTGATCTCCCGATACGCATCGACAACGTCAGATACATCGAGCCGTGGAGCGAGCTCCAACGATTAATGTCGAGGAATTCGCCTATAGCGATCCTCATTTCGGGTCCTGGGGCGCAGGTAAGACGACCCTCGCGTGTCAAATTGGTCGCCGGGCACTCGCCGAAACGGCCGAGCAGCCTCTCGGTGGTCGCATCATGCTTCTACTTCTCGTTGAAACTTGATGGTCTCTCGGAACGGCGCAACGATCGGCAGACCGGATTGGCGAGATGGACGACGAGGCGAAACGCAAGCGGCTGGCGAACCTCAGGCCGTTCACGCTTGGGCAGTCGGGCAATCCTGGCGGACGCAGCAAAGCCGAGATCGATATCCGCAACTTGGCGCGCAAACACACGCAAGAGGCGATTGATGCGCTGGTCCTCGTCATGCGCAACGGGAAGCCAGGCGAGGCCGCCATGGCGGCGAATTCCTTGCTCGACCGCGGATGGGGCCGGCCGCAAGCGATGGCGGAGGCTCCCGGCCGCCCGACGGCAGAAGATGTGGCGGCGGCGTTGGTGCGGCAGGTGGAGGCGAGGCGGGTGAGCGGGACGGGGCTGATCGAGGGTGAGGCGGCGAAGGGTGATTGAGATGATCAACCGGCCGACGCCGTACCGCATTCACCCGGGTTCGAATCCCGGCGGGCTCACCAAACACAACAACTCAGACTTCCGAGGCGACGGATTGGGAAGCGGCTCGCCAGGAGTTCGGCGATAAAGTGCGGCGCGACCAAGTGCGCCACCTGCGGCGCGAAACGGTGCCCGCCAAATGGCGGCGGCAGGGACGGCGCCGAAAAGCTGCCAAATAATGCTGCCGGAATCATCCGGCGGCAGATTTGCGGATTTATGTATCGGGCCGATGATCGCATATCTAGATGGTCTCGCGTCTATTTGGCGATGCAGAGAGACCCATGGCGATTTCAGAGTATCGGGATGCCGAATATCTCGACGAGGATGGCCTGCACGAGCGGTATTTGATCCCGCCGCGGACGGCGCAGCACTGGCGCGCATCCGGCGACGGGCCACGCTTCGTGCGGCTCGGGCCGCGTCGGGTCGTCGATCGGATCACCGATACGAGGCTTGGCTCGCCGAGCGCACATACCTCAGCATCGCCGACGAGACTGCCCGGCGGAGGGCGCCGCGTGACCTCGGCCCGCGTCCCCCGCCGGCACCCGCACAACAAGCGGCGCCGGCACGAATGCGGCTCTCTCGCCGTCGCGCCGCACCCGCGGCGGCCCGCTGACGAGGTGCCGGCACAGAACGGCCCCGGTGCGCTGGCGGGCGCGACCGAGGCCGGTGGTATCGGGATATCGCCGACAGCGTCCCGACTACCCCATCCGCCGGCCCGGTGCAACCAGCGCCTGCCGCCGTCGAGGACTGTTGGCCGTGGTGCCCGGCGAGGTGATCGCGGTCCTCATCGCCGGGCTGCAAATCATGAGCCCGCCATGAGCGATCTCATCCGGCGCATGGAGTTCTATGCTTGCAAAAATCGGAGCAAACCGGCACCTGATTTCGGTCGAAATCGGCAGGTGATTTCGGCGGAAAGCGGCACCTGATTTCGCTCCAATCCGGCACCCGATTTCGGCGTTTTCGGCACCCTGGTTCGGCTTTGGCGTCGCCGCCGCGCGGCAAGTAATGGCGGCTAGCCTCGCGCCTTTTGGGGGGCGCGGGGAATGCCGAGACCGAGGATGGCGATGCGGCGGATCAAGGAAGTGCTGCGGCTCAAGCAGGTGCTCGGGCTGAGCGACACAGCGGTGGCGCGCGGCGCGCGGGTGGCGCGGTCGACGGTGAAGCAATATCTCGACCGCGCGGCGGCGGCCGGTCTGAGCTGGGAGACGGCAGAAGGGCTCAGCGAGGAGGAGTTCGACCGTCGACTGTTCGCGGTTGCCGACAGGCGCGATGTCGACCGTCCGCTGCCGGATTGGGAGGTGATCGAGAAGGAACTGCGCGGCCGCGGTGTGACGCTGCGGCTGCTGTGGCTGGAATATCTCGCCCGGCACCCGGAAGGTTACCGCTACACCCAGTTCTGCGAGCATTTTCACGCCTGGCAGCGACGGGCGCGCCCGCCGACGATGCGACGGGTGCATCGCGCCGGCGAGGCGCTCGAAGTCGATTGGGCCGGCATGACGCTGGCGGTGATCGATGCCGGCGTCGCCCGAGAGGCGCAGATCTTTGTCGCCTGTCTGCCGTGCTCCGACCTGGTTTATGCCGAGGCGACCTGGACTCAGGGGCAGGAGGATTGGCTGGGGGCCCATGTCCGCGCCTTGGCCTATCTCGGCGGCTGCGCCGAGAAGCTGGTCCCCGACAACACCAAGACCGGGGTGACCGAGGCCAATTACTGGGACCCGGTGCTGAACCGCAGCTATCACGAGTTGGCCCGCCATTATGGGGTGGCGATCGTTCCGGCCGGGGTCCGCAAGCCCCGCGACAAGCCGACGGCGGAGAATGCGGTCCGGCTGGTCGAGAGGTGGGCGCTGGCGCCGCTGCGGCACCGGCAGCTGTTCTCGCTCGCCGAGGCCAACGCCGCGCTCGCCGAGAAAGTCGAGGAATTCAACAACCGCCCGTTTGCGCCGCCGCGCGAGGGCAGCCGGCGCTCGCTGTTCGAGGCGATCGAGCGCAGCAAGCTCAAAGCGCTGCCGGCGGAGCCTTTTGTCGTCGGCCAATGGCTCACGGCGCGGGTCAATATCGACTACCACATCGCCGTCGGCGGCCACTTCTATTCGGTGCCGTACCGGCTGCTGCAGCAAAGGGTCGACGTCTTCCTGACGGCGACCGCGGTAACGGTCTTCCACCGGGGCGAGCGGGTCGCCAGCCACCCGCGCAGCGCCGCCAAGGCGCACCACACGACCCTATCCGAGCACATGCCCCCGGCGCACCAGGCGATCGCCAAGCGCACGCCGGACAGGCTGCGCGCCGATGCCGCCGCGCTCGGGCCGGCGATCGGCGCCTACGTCGACCGGCTGCTCGGCGCACGCGAGCATCCCGAGCAAGGGGTGCGCGCCTGTCTCGGGGTGCTGCGGCTCGCCAGCGCCTACGGCAAGGCCCGGCTCGAACTCGCCTGCGAACGCGCCCTCGCCGCCGGGATCGCCTCGTCGCGCTATGTCGAGCGCCTGCTCAAAGCCGACCGGCTGCGGCCGTTCCTCGACGGCGGGGCGGAACAGAGCCTCGGCGCCCACGCCAATCTGCGCGGCCCGGCTTACTACAACTGAGGTCTAGCGGGCCACTGGATTTGCGTTACGTGACGAAATAGAGGGGAAGTCATGACACTGACACGAGGACACAAGCCGCAGGGCGATCGGGCGCTGACCGGGGCCGAGCGCCAAGCGCTCTATCGAGCCCGCCACGCCGGCACGCCGATGGTTCGCTATCGTCGGCCGGCCGATCGCCGCAGTCGGCCGCAGCGCTGGCATGACGCTGTCGCCGAGCTGGTTGCGTTGCAGGCCGAATACCAAGCCTGGTTCGAGGCGCTGCCCGAAGCCACCCGTGATGGCGCCACCGTGGGCCTTCAGCCCACGGGCTTGACCCGTGGGGACGCCCTGCAGGCCATTCTCGATCTCGATCTCGACGAGATCGCCGCGATCGAGCCGCCGCGCGGCTTCGGGCGCGATTAGCCGACAACACGGATCCGAGGGAATGATGATGATCCATCCGACGATTGCGACGTTGCGCCGCCTGCGCCTGACCGGCATGGCCAAGGCGCTCGAGGAGCAGCAAGGCCTGCCCGAATGCGATCGGCTCAGCTTCGACGAGCGCCTGGCGATGCTGGTCGACCGCGAGGCCGTCGAGCGCGACAATGCGGCGCTGGCCCAGAGGCTGCGCCTCGCCGGGCTGCGCCAGGCCGCCTGTCTCGAGGACCTCGACTACCGCGCCCCGCGCGGTCTTGATCGCGGCCTGATCCAGGCCCTCGCCGCCGGCCGTTGGCTGTACGAGCACAACAACGTGCTGATTTTAGGCCCGACCGGCGTCGGCAAGAGTTGGATTGCCTGTGCCCTCGGCAACCAGGCGGCCCGCAACGGCTTCTCGGTGCGCTACCAGCGGCTGCCGCGGCTCCTCGACGAACTCGCTCTGGCCCGCGTCGACGGTCATGCCGCCAGGCTGCTCGCCCGCCTCGCCCGCCTCCAATTGTTGATCCTCGACGACTGGGCGATGGCCAGGCTCACTGCCGAACAGCGGCGCGACCTGATGGAGGTGATCGATGATCGGCACCAGCGCGCCTCGACCATCCTCGCCACCCAGGTGCCGATCGAGCGCTGGCACGACATGATCGGCGACCCGACCTACGCCGACGCCATCCTCGACCGGCTCATTCACAACGCCTATCACATCGACCTTAAGGGCGACTCGATGCGCCGGCGCAAACCGAGCCTCCCTGTGACCGAAACGAATTAACCAAATAAAATACTTACAGTACTTATCCCCATTACTCACATAATCCACAGCAGCCCGCCACAACTACTGAAATAAGCAATATCGACGAAAGTACTTGCTTTCAGTGACCAGCACAAGATAGCATCTGCCCGACAGCGGTGGTTCGCTGAAGCCGGCACCCAAACGCCTTCGGAAGGGGGTGCCGCTTTGGACCGAAACGGCCTGTCGGTTTCAACCGAAACCGCCTGCCGCTTTCCGCCGAAATCGCCTGTCGGAAACTCCGAAATTTGCATTCTATGCTGAAATGCTGAAGGCCAAATCCTTTGCTCGAAGCTCGCTCGCGGTCGCCTTCGTGCTGCTTTACCGCCATCT
This sequence comes from uncultured Alphaproteobacteria bacterium, assembly GCA_963772295.1. Classification (GTDB taxonomy): domain Bacteria; phylum Pseudomonadota; class Alphaproteobacteria; order ATCC43930; family CGMCC-115725; genus AP-15. Next base: position 127,690 of record CAVYWO010000009.1, on the reverse strand, counting down.
GAACGCGGAGACCGGCTGGTGTAATCCTTCGGTAGCAACGCTCTCAAAAAAAGACCGGGTTGACGAAGCGCAGCGTCAACAGCGCAGTTGAGGAACTCCGGAAAAGCGAGTGGTGGCGGGTGGCTCAAGAGGGCGCCACGGTTCGAGGCGGGCGCACAAACTCGTATGCGCCACGGTTCGACGCAGCGAAGTCCAAAAGTGGTGAAGCGCGCTTCACCTGAACCAGTAAAGAACCAGAATCACATGATCGATCTGCATCGATCAGCCGCTCGCGCCGCTCGCTCGCGCTCGTGTGAGCAGGTCAAGGATGGCGCCAACAGTGAGTTTGAGACCTTCTGGCAGATCTATCCTCACCGCGGCAGCTTCCCGGACTCGAAAGAGCCCGCGCGGTTGAAATTCGAGGCCGCGGTCAGGCGAGGTGTCGATCCGGCCGCCATTGTCGCCGGCGCCGAGCGATTTCGGGCGCACGTCGAGCAACATGGGACGGAACCACAGTTTCGCCCGCAGGCTAAGACCTGGCTGAACGAGGAACGGTGGGCGCAGCTTTAATCGGAACTTCCCCGGCATGCACCACGGGCTCTTACGCGATTTCAATGGCTTAAGTAATCACCCCCCGCTTCCTACTGGGTACAGTAGTTCTCTCGCCGTCGAAATCGTGGAGAGAGTATCGCACAGTTGAGCTCCAGTCAAGATTTTGGCGGAGATGGCACCCGTACATGGGTACAGCCTAAGCTCGATCTTCAGCATTATCAATTGCTTAAGGCGTTTTCCCCGGGAAGTTCCGTTTAATCAGCGGGTCCGAGGTTCGAAGTCCTCGTGCACCGCCAATTAAATCATAGCCTTACGAGGAAGGTAGTCCGGGTCTCAACGGCAAGAAAGGATCTGCGGACCGCGCGGGACCGAGTTTGGTTAGAACTCCTAATGGAGGCGCTTCAACAACAGAGGAAGGGACGTCTTGGTGCTCACCACGCAATAACGCTCAAGCGTCGTCATGTGATAGAGCATGAAACTGAACTGTTGGTTGGAGATGTACAATTTGAGTTTGTTGTGGTCTCTTATACAAAGCGTTAACCGAGAGTTCGACATCGAGGATGCCTCCGTTGCGTGTCGGATTTACGTCTTGGCGTCGTTTGGCGTTCTTTGCGTTTGCCTCACAACCGTTGACACAAGTCGCTCTCGTGGCAGGGCAATCGGGCAATCCCAACTCGCGACCGAGCCACGACCTGGTAAGCCGCGCAACCGTCCCCGTGTCGTAGCCGGCGGCGCGCCAGCGCCAGCGAAGCGCGGCGGCACGATCGAGCCGCGCATCCCATTCGGGACCGAAGCACGCGTCGAGTTGTCGGCGGATTGCAGCGGCAAGACCGGGGCTTCTACCGCCGGTCGAGATCGCGACGGTCAGACCGCCGCGCCGCACCACCGCCGGTGAATGAAAGTCGCTGCGCGCAATGTCATCTTCGATGTTCAGCAGGACACCGGCACGGTCGGCGCTTTGCCGCAGTCGCGAAGCAACCCCTTCTCCGACAGCGGCAAGGAACAAGAGTTGCGCGCGTGCAATCTCGTCATCCCGCGGCAACCGCCGCCGCAATCGCACTCCCGCCGCGGCGGCGAGTTCGGGATCCGGTGCGGTGCTAAAGACCTCGAGCCGCCGGGCTCCGGCGCGGTCGAGGAGGGCGAGCCGGCGACGAGCAGTGTCGCCATTGCCGACCAGGAAGACTCGGACACGCGCGACATCGACCGTGATCGGCAGCATCACGCCGCGCCATTGAGCCTGACGGCCAGCAGCCGGCGCAGCGCCTCGCCGCCGACCCGGTGGCAGAAGTCGCCGAAGCCCTCGCCGGAAATGCGCGACTCGGAAAAGAACCCGAACAGCGGATCGAGCGCGTCGGCGATCCCGGCGATGTCGAGCCGCTCCGCGATCGCGGTGTTGAGGCGCGTACCCGCAAAATCGCCGCCGACGTAAAGCGAGTAGAACCCCGGCAGGCGGCCGACGATGCCGATGTCGCCGCTGTAGGGCCGGGCGCAGCCGTTCGGGCACCCGGTAATGCGCACGCTGAGGCGTTCCTGCTCCAATCCCCAGTGCCGCAGCCGCGCCGCGATCGCACCGACGATCTCGTCGCGCACGCGCTCGGCCTCGGTCAGCGCGAGGCCGCAGCTCGGCAGCGCCGGGCAGGCCAAGGCCCAGCGCTCGACCGGCAACAAATCATCGGCGATCCGCACGCCATGGGTCCGCAACAGCGCCGTGATCGCGGCCTGATCGGCGCGGGCGATCTCGCTGACGATGATGTCTTGGCTCGGCATCAGGACCGGGTCGGCGCCGAACCGACCGACAAGCTCGCGCAGGGCGCTGCGCAATTGCGAACCTTGGTTGTCGACGATCCGCCCGCTCGCCACCGGCAACCCGAGATACAGCCGTCCGTCGCCTTGCTCGTGCCAGCCGAGATGGTCAGGCACGTGGAAATCGGGCATTGCCCGGCACGGCTCCAGAGGCTTGCCGAGATCTTCCGCGAGCCGCTCGCGGGCCCATTCTTCGCCCTTCTCTGCGATGACGTATTTGAGCCGGGCGTGGCGGCGATTGCCGCGGTCGCCCCGGTCGCGGTGCAGCCGCACCACCGCCGCCGCCGCGTCGAGCAGATCGCCGGGTTCGATAAAGGCGACCGGCGTCGCGAGGCGCGGATAGGTCTCCGGCCGGTTGTGCGTCATGCCGTGCCCGCCGCCGAGCAGGAAATTGTAACCGGTCAGCGCCTCGCCTTCGAACAGCGCGACGATCGCGAGGTCGTTGGTCAGCACGTCGATCGTGTTGTCCTCGGGGATCGCCAGGCCGACCTTGAATTTGCGCGGCAGATAGCGTTCGCCATAGAGCGGGTCGGGCGGCTCGTTTTCCGGCGTCACCTTCTCGCCGTCGAGCCAGATCTCGTGATAGGCGCCGGTCTTGGGTAAGAGATGCGTCGACAGGCGCCGGGCATCTGCGTCGAGGCGCCGGTGCACCGGGTCGCGCAGCGGCGCCGGCACCGTCGTCACGGTGCGCACGACATCGCCACAGGCGGCGAGGGTCGTCAGCAACGCTTTGTTGATTTCGGCAATCGTCGCCTTCAATCCGGGCTTGACGACGCCGTGGAACTGAATGCTCTGGCGGGTGGTGATGCGCAAGGAGCCGTTGGCATAGCGGTCCGCCAACCCATCGAGTGCCAGGTATTGCGCCGCGGTGAGCCGCCCGCCCGGGATGCGGACGCGGACCATGAACTGCCAGAGCTTGCTGTCGCCCCGCTGCTTGCGCTCGGTCGCGCTGTCGCGGTCATAGCCCTGATAAATGCCGTGAAACTTCAGCAGGCTGTACCCGACATTGTCGAACGCAGCCGTCGTACCGGCGAGGTCGCGGGCGAGATTGCCGCGCAACCGGCGGCTCTGCTGCTTGACTGCCTCCGCCTTGGAAATGGCCTCGATCCGAGCCATCCGGCGCCTCCGCTTCAGCCGGCCAGGCCGTTACCGACAGAGGCACGGGCCGCGGTCGGAATGCTTCCGGCGAGCGGCCCGACGATCAGGGTCGGCATCTCATCCTCGGCCAACGCCTCGACCAGCTCCGGCAAGTCCGGCAGGGACGCCTCGCGACTGCGAAATTGAGCGGCGGCGGTCCTTGTGATCAGCTGAATTGTGAACCCGTTCAGCGGCCCCAGCTGCTCGGCGGTGCGGCGCAGCCGCCGGCGCCAACCGCGGCATCCCGTGATGACCTGGACGACGCTCCAGCCGTCGGCCGCCAACTTCACGGCCCGCGGTGCGATCTCGGAATTGTCGGCGCCGACATCTGCAGCAATCGGCTCGGCATAGCCGCCCGGAGGCAGCAGGCGCGGCACCAATGGCGCGAGCGCACGGTCGTAAAGCACGACATCGGGGCCGGCGAAAGCGCTGCCGTCACGCGCGAACACGCTCGTCGCCGCGGTCGGTTCAAGCACCCAAATCTGTCCGGGCCGGATCTGCAGCCGATCCTCCGTTCGCCGATCCTCGCGCATCGGGTCCCCGCTCCCTACGGCTCCGTCTCATCGGCTCGCCAAACGCCTTGGGTTCGCCTTGGCCAAAGAAAGCCAACGATGGCGGGCTAGACGCGGCCGCACTTAGCCTTTATATTCAAGATAAACATTGCCTCGACATAATCGAGCGGCGGAATGTCCTGCGTCAATAGCAGGCTATTACATTATTGTCGCGCAATCGAGGCTATTTTCCTAGCTGCGGCGCTTGGCAGGTAAAGCTATTCTTCATTGGCGCGATCGACGGCGCGACGATCGCGGAAGGCGCGTGGATGGAGCGGATAGGCGGTCGTATGCTTGAGGCGTTCCATGGCGAAGCGCGAGGTGACGTTCTTCATCGGCGCGATCGCGATCAAGCGCTTGTAGAAGGCGTCGTATTCCGCCATATCGGCGACCGCGACGCGCAGCACGTAATCGACATCGCCTGCCACCCGGTAGGCCTCCATGACTTCCGGCAGAGCGCCGATCCCCAAACTGAAACGCTCCAGCCACTCCGGCGTATGCTCGCCGGCTTCGATGCTGACCAGGACCGACAAGGCGACACCGACGCGATCCGGATCGACGACGGCGACGCGGCGCATAATGACGCCGGCGGCTTCGAGCTTTTGGATGCGCTTCCAGCACGGCGTCGGGGAGAGGCCAACGCGCTCCGCCATCTGGGCGATCGACAGCGTGGCGTTCTGCTGGAGGATCTCCAATAGCGACCGGTCGATGTCGTCCATAGCCGGTCCCGCTCCGCTGCCCCGATCAGCCGATCAGCCAAGATTATCTCCTATACTGATGTCAAATAGGGAATATATACGTTCGATAAATGCTAAATATGCTGGCGGCGCCGTCAGCCGAGCGTGCCGGCGGCTTTCAGCACGCCGATCTCGGCCGGGTCGAGCCACGGGCCGAGCGCCGCCTCGGCCTCCTCCGGACCACAAGGCTGCGGCGGGATCGGCAGATCCGTGACACTGCGTGAAAAGCGCGGCGCCGGCGCCGGCTGCACGACGCCGCCGATCTCGACATAGGTGCCGCGGGCCTTGTTGTGCCGGTGAACCGGCGCCTCGTCGGTCGTCAGGACCGGTGCGAAGCAGGCATCGCTGCCTTCGAGCAGCGCGCACCATTCGTCCAGTGTCCGGGTCCGGAACAAGTCGGCGAAACCGGCCTGCATTTCCGGCCAGGCTTCGCGGTCCATTTGCGCCGGCATCGAGGCCGGGTCGCGGTCGAGGCGGTGCAGCAGCTCGGCGTAGAACTTACCCTCGATCGGCGCGATCGAGATCCATCGCCCATCGGCGCATTGGTAGACGTTATAGAAATGCGCACCGGTGTCGAGGTGGTTGGTGCCGCGTTCGTGGGTTGCGACCCCGGCGGCGATCATGCCGTGGAAAGCGGTCATCAACGAGGCGGCGCCATCGACCATCGCCGCGTCGACAACCTGGCCGAGCCCGGACTGTCGCGCTTCGAGGATGCCGCAGACGAGCCCGAAAGCGAGATAGAGGGCGCCGCCGGCGAAATCGCCGATCAGGTTCAAGGGCGGTGTGGGCGGCGCATCGCGGCGGCCGAAGGCATGCAGCGCGCCGGCGAGCGCGATGTAGTTGATGTCGTGTCCGGCCGCCTGCGCCAACGGCCCATCCTGGCCCCAGCCGGTGACCCGGCCGTAGACGAGGCGCGGGTTGCGCGCCAGGCAATCGTCGGGGCCGAGGCCGAGCCGTTCGGTAACGCCCGGGCGGAAGCCTTCGATCAGAGCGTCGGCGCGCTCCGCAAGACGCAGGGCCAGCGCCTTTCCGTCCGCGGATTTGAGGTCGAGGGCGATCGAGCGGCGGCCGCGCAACAGCAGGTCGAGATGCCGCGGCCGATCGAGGCCGAGATCGCTGCCGCCCGGCCGCTCGATACGCAACACGGTTGCGCCCATGTCGGCGAGCAGCATCGCGCACATCGGCCCCGGCCCGATGCCGGCCAGTTCGACGATTTTGATCCCGGCGAGCGGTCCCACTGGCGGTCGCGGCTCGGGCTCAGCGGCGGCGGTACCACGGATGCGACTGCCCCGGCGTCTTGGCGCGCAGGGTATAGACCGAGGTTCGGGCGGTGAAGAACATCGTCTTCAGATCGGGGCCGCCAAAGACCAGGTTGGCCGGGATCTCCGGGGTGCGGATGATACCGATCCGGCTGCCGTCGGCGGCGAACACCCAGGTTCCGCCGGGCCCGGTGCAATAGACCCGGCCCACGACATCGACCTTCATGCCGTCGGGCACGCCGTCGGTCTCTGCCGACGACATGTCGGCAAAGATCCACCGCCGCGTCATGTTTCCCCGGGGGTCGAGCGCGATCGCGTGGATGTATTGCGCATGACGCGTGTTGGCGACATAGAGGACGCGCTCGTCCGGCGAAAAGGCGAGACCGTTCGGATACTCGAACTCGGCCACGAGATGCTTGGTGCCGTCCGGATCGACGCGATAGACCGCGGAATGGGCAAGCTCCTTCTCGGCGAGCGGAAGGCGCAGGCCCGGATCGGTAAACCAAATGCTGCCGTCCGACTTGCACACGACATCGTTCGGGCGATTGATCCGCCTTCCCTGATAGCGGTCGATCAACACCGCGACGCTAGCGTCGGCCGTCATCCGAGTGAGGCGCCGGTTGCCGCCCTCGCACATCACCAGCCGACCTTCGAGATCGAAGGTGGTACCGTTGCCCTCGCCGGTCTCGCGGCGCACGATTTCGGGCGTGCCGCCCGGCCGCAGCCGGTAGAGGAGGCTCTTGCGGATATCGACAAAATAGTAGAACCCGTCGGGGTGCCAGGACGGCCCCTCGGTAAAGCCGAACCCGGTCGCCAGCCGCTCGGCCTCGGTCGTTTCGAGAATGTCGTCGAGTCCCGCCATCACGATCCTCCGATTTGCGGGGCGGCCGGAGCCAACCCCGCTCGGTCGAAGAGGGTAGTCCCGGACCCGGTGGGTGTCCATTTGCCGGTGCGATCGACAGCCAGGCCGAATCCGGCTTAGCATGCATCCGTTGTTCAACAGCGAGCGGTAGATCATGACTGCGTATCCGACCTTGTGCGCCGCCGCGGCGCTCGCCCTCACGGCCGTCTTGGCGCCGCTCGCATCGGCGCCGGCGGCAAACAGCCAGGTGATCACAATGCCAGACGGACTGAAGTATGCTGACGACAAGGTCGGCGGCGGCGCCGCCGCTGCGGCCGGGGCAAAGGTGAGCGTCCATTACACCGGCTGGCTCGACGAGAACGGCGCCAAAGGCAAGAAATTCGACAGCTCGCGCGATCGCGGCGAGCCTTTCACCTTCACGCTCGGCGCGCAGGAGGTGATCCGAGGCTGGGACGAGGGAGTGGCCGGGATGAAGGTCGGCGGCCGGCGCACCCTGATCATCCCGCCCGATCTTGGCTATGGCGCCCGCGGCGCCGGCGGTGTGATCCCGCCCAACGCGACCCTGATCTTCGATGTCGAGCTATTGCAGGTGCAGTGACAGCCCGGCCGGTGACTTCGGGATGACGGATTGGCCGGGTCTGGCGATGAGCGGGCTGGTCTTCGACGGCTTGAAGGTGATCGAATGCGCGAGCTTCATCGCCGGGCCGGCGGCGGCGACGGTCATGTCGGATTTCGGCGCCGCGGTGATCAAGATCGAGCCGCCCGGGGCTGGCGACCCCTACCGCCGGCGGGCAACGCCGCCGACCGGGCCGGGGCTTGCCGGCAATCCCGGCTTTGTCCTCGACGGCCGCAACAAACAGAGCCTGGCGCTCGATCTGCGCGTGCCGGCCGGTCGGGCCGTGCTGCACCGTCTCGTCGCTACGGCCGATGTCTTTATCACCAACTACCCGCCGCCGGTGCGCCGCCGGCTCGGCATCACCTATGAGGAACTCGGGCCGCTGAACGGGCGGCTCGTCTATGCCTCGTTCACCGGCTACGGCGAAGCCGGTCCCGAGGCCGACAAGCCCGGTTTCGATGCGACGGCATGGTGGGCGCGATCGGGGCTGATGCATCTGGTGCGGGCCGGCGAAGCGGCGCCGCCGGCGCGCTCCCTGCCGGGCATGGGCGACCACCCTTCGGCGATGGCGACTTATGGCGCGATCGTCACCGCGCTCTATCAGCGCGAACGCACCGGCAAGGGCGGCTATGTCGCCTCGTCGCTGCTCGCGAACGGGTTATGGGCCAATGGCTGCTCGGTGCAGGCGGCGTTGTGCGGGGAGAAGGTCGTGCCGCAGCCGCCGCGCGAGTGCGGCGTCAATGCGTTGCGGCTGCACTACCGCTGCCGTGACAACCGCTGGCTCTTGCTGTCGATCGCCGCCGACGAATGGCGCTGGGACAGGTTCAAGGCGGCCCTCGGCTCGGACGCGCTCGACAATCCGCGGTTCGCGACCGCCGCCGAGCGCGAGCGGCATGCGCAGGCGCTGATCCCGATCCTCGACGCCATCTTCGCCACCCGCGACCAGGCCGAATGGCGCCGCATTCTCGATGCGGCCGGGCTGGTCTTCGGCATCGTCGCCGATATGGACGAGATCCAAGAAGACGAACAGATCCTGGCGAGCGGCGCCCTGGTGCCATTTGCCGATGGGAGCAGCTTGACAGTCGCCAGCCCGATCTGGATCGCCGGGCAGGAGAAGTTGGCGCCGCAGCCGGCCCCCAGCGTCGGCCAGCACAGCGCGGCAATCTTGCGTGAAGCCGGCTGGTCCGAGGCTGAGATCCAGAGCCTGCGGGCCGCCGGCCTCATCGCCTGAGATCGAGGCGGTAGGTTGCTTCCGGGAAAGCCTCCGCGCCGCCCGCGACCACCCTCATCCGGCGCGGTCGTCTTCGCTGTCGTCGGCGGGAGCTTGCTCGATTTCGCTGCTTTCGCTGTAATCGGTCGCGATCGTTTCCGTTTCAATCTGCGGCGTTTGGCCGTAGAGGCGCTCGATATCCCAGCTCGTGATCCACGATTTCACATATTGGCGCATCGATTTGCCGCCAAACATCTCGCCGATGTCGAGGCGCGGCGGCGTCCAGCCATAGGCACTGCCGTAGAGGCCGGCGATTTTGTCGAGGCTGCGGCGCAGCCCGGCCTCAATGGGCCGGTTGAGCCGGGTCTGATGCCGTTCCAGCCACTCGATGCCGCGCCTCGCCATGAGCGCTTGGCGAGCCATTCCGCGCTGCTCCAGCAGCGGCGGGATCAGTTCATCATCGTGCGTTTCTCGGAACATCTGTTCCGAGAAAGTATCGACGACCGCCGCGACGGTGACCAGTCCCGGAACCGACGCTTCCTCTTCCAACCCCAGCCAGCGCGGCAGTTCGGCATAGCTGCGGCCGCGCTGCAACGGGCTGTAACGAGCGATCAACTCGACCTCGTCGAGCAACAGGCACCAGCCTGAGTAACCGGCGGCGCGGAACAGCCGCGGCGCGAACCGGACCCGTTGCAGGGCGAGATCGGCCTCCCGAACCCGTCTTATCTCGAACAGCCTGGCTGCACCGGCATCGCGTAGCCATCCATTGACGGCCGCTAAGGCAAGCCTGTCGCCGCCGAAAAAGCGGGCGATCCGAGCGTGGTCTTCGGGGTCGCGCCGCGGGATCAAGTGGAGGAGCGCTTGGAACAGGGGCGCCAGCCGCCCTTCGCGCACTTCCGTTGTCGTCCACAACTCGAGCGCGTCGTAGCGGTCCTTGTTCGGGCGGAGACGGCGCATGACCGCCGTCATCACATCGTCGATGGCGTCGGGCACGACCGCGGCGCGGATCGCCGCAGCAAACAGCCGCGCCGGATCGAAGAGCGGGGTTTCTTTGCTGATCGGGAGAAGGCTTGTGGCGAACCTCTCCTGCAGCGCCAGCTCGGCGAGGTAACCAAGCTGGTGCGACTTTCCGGCACCGAATTCTCCGCTCAGGAGGATTCCGTCGACCCGCCCGCCATCGCGCAGTGCGGCGGCGCAGAGGCCGAGGCGCCTGGAGAAATCCTGGCGCAAGGTTTCGTCGTCACTTCCCAACAGACGGATCGCAGCGCGATTAGGCACCCCGGCGCGCAATGCCTCGATCGCGCTGCGCGCCGCGATCGCCTCGGAACCGCTCATGACGCCGTCGCGGCCTCCGCCTCCGGCCGCGCTTGCCGGGTGAGCCGCACAAGCGGTGCCAATGGATTGTCGCGTCCCTCGGGCCGGACATCGTCCCAAATCCGCATCTTCAGGGCCGGGTAGGCGCCAACGGATCGCTTGGGGTGGTCGCCGAGCAGCGCATCGTCGGCGAGAACGACCAGGAGCAGGCCGGCGAAGTGCTCGGCATCGTCGATCAGCTGGCGCAGCACTTCGAAAGCGTCCATTACCGCCGCGGGGGTGTAGCGGCGCCCGTTGCCGATCGCCCGGCCGGTCTTGGCGAGTTGACCGACGTCCAGAGCGACGCAAAGGCCGCGCCGCCCGCACCGCCGCAGCCAGCGGCACAACGAGCGCAGCATCACGCGTCCGTTGTGGCGCGTAATCTTGGCGTTTATGAACGTACCCTTGAGCTCGCCGATGCGCCGCAACTCGCCGCGAAGCCATTCGAGCACCGGAGCGGTGACGCCGGGTTGGGTGTCCTCGGGTTCCAATCGGCGCTGGCACAGCCGGGTCATCGCGACGCGGAAATCCTGGCTCATTTCGGGGTCGCGCATGATCTCGGCGGCCATCCATCGATTGAAGTCGCGCCGCAGCAAAATCAGGTCGACGCCGTTGCGTTCGGCAACCTCTCCAATCGGGACCGCTTCTCCTGGCCGAGGCCATTCGTAGCCTTGCCGATCGAACAGCGCCTCGACGAAGCGTTGGGCCATCGCGTCCCAATCGAGGGTGCGGGCGACAGCGAAAAAAAAGTCCTGGATCATGTGCAATCGGGTCGCCGCGGCGTCGATATGCACATAAGCCAAATCGTGCCGCTCGGACAGCTCGCCCAGGTGCCGCCGAAGCGACGCCAGCTCAAATTCGTCGCCAACGGTGAATTTGACGGCGGCGCCGCCGGCGGTGACAAAACCACCGATATATTCGCGCTCGATCACGTTGAGCCACTCGGCCGTCGGCACCGCCATGTCAGCCCTCCTTCACGAACCTGACGACCCAATAGGTGTGTTCTGCGCCGCGCTCGTCATAGACTACGAGGCCTCTCCTGCCTCTGGTAATAGTCCCGGTGGGAAATTCGAAACGGCAGCCGTCTCGCGTCCGCAAATCGGGCTGCCGGTCGAGCAGCAACAGATCGCGGGCGAACTCCTCGATCGGGTAGTCCGTCCCGGGCAGCAGGGTCAAAGTGTCGTGGATATCGGCGAGCAAGATTGCCGGCCCGACCCCGGTTCCGCGCCAGTCGGCGCCGGCGAGACGGCGCCAGGCGCGGTATAACAGCTCCAGAAACTGCGCTTCGCGGAAGCGCTGCGGGCGGTTCTGGGCGGTTGCGAGCAGGCGCGCCAACGCGCTCGGCCGTATCCGGCGCTCGATTTTCCTGCCGATTTTGACCGCGTTTGCCCGCGGATCGACCCGCACCAGCAGCGGAAAGCAATAGATGCGGCCGTCGTGCTCGAAGAGTTTGAGACCCGTTTCCGCGGCAGCGGCTTTCAGGTCGTCGAGAAACCGGCCGTCGACTAGATAGGCCGATGTGTCGAACTGCCAAAAATCGGTGAGACCATTGGCGGCTTCGCCGGCCTCGCCGAGCCGTTTCGAAATGTCCTCGAGGCCCTTCGCGATATCGCTCGCCCGGCCGAGCTTAGCCGCCGCGCGCGCTCGGCCGACCGCCGAAACCACCGCCTTGCCGCGCTTTTGAATTTCTTCCAGCCGCGCGTCGAGGGTGATGAGACTCTCCTCGAAATCGGACACGACCCCTCCCTCCCGGCATTTGTCCTGAGCCGCCGGCATCAGCGCGGTTCGCCGACAAACCCGCTCTGCAGGGCCGCGAGGCGAGCGAGGGCGGCGGGCGGCAGCGGCCCCTTGTCGGCAGCGTCAAGCGCGTCGTCGAGCTGCTTCAGGGTCGAGGTCCCAACGAGCGCCGTCGCCACCCTATCATTGGCGATCGCGAAGCGGATCGCCGCCTCGATCAGGCTGTCGGCAAACCCTTCCTCGACCAGCGGCAACAGGCGCCGCGCGCGAGCGACATCGACCCGGTAGCTCGAGCCGGAGCCGATCGGCTCGACATCGGGCGCACCCACGGGATGCCGCGTCTCGGCCCCGCTCAGCGCACCGCCGGCGAGCACCCGGATTGCGATCACGCCCATCGAGGCGGCGCCCGTATCGGCAAAGAGATGGCCGAAATCGTGGGCCGGATAGCCCAAAGCAACCGTTCTTCCGGCGCTCGGATTGAGCATGTTGTAGCTGACCTGTGCGGTCTCGAAGGCGCGAGCGTCGACGACGCGGCGAAGGCCGCCGGTGTCGCCCAGCGCGGTGATGCCGAACGACCGCGTCTTGCCCTCGCGGCGCAACCGCTCGAAGGCGGGCAGGACTTCGCCGAGCACGAGCTCCGGGGTCAGGTCGGTGCCTTCGCCCGCCGGCGTGATGTGATTGTGCAGCTGAAACAAATCGACGTCGCTGCGCTGCAGCCGCGCCAGGCTCGCCTCCAACGATTCCGTTATCGCGGCGCCGATCTGGCCGGGCTCGACCCGCGGCACCCGCACCTTGGTGCCGACCCGGATGTCGGGCTTCATACGCTTCAGCACTCGGCCGAGATTGCGCTCGGATTTGCCGTCGCCGTACAGCGCCGCCGTGTCGAAGTAGTTGATGCCGCGCGCCACGGCATGCGCGACGGCGCGCTCCTGATCGGCCGGCGCGCCGCGCACCATCAGACCGCCGACGGCGCCGCAGCCAAATCCGATCACCGAAACCTCGAACCCGGTACGGCCGAGCGTCCGTTTTTCCATCCCGATTCTCCATCGTCCCAGATGCGACGCCGCTGCGGGCGTTGCGTCGCGATCAGATCCTCCCTTTTTCGCAGCTGTCAATTGCTGCCCGCGGCGTCACGCAGGGGCCGCGACAGCAATCCGCGGCGCCCCAAGTGAGCGAGAACGGCGGTGAAATGGGCGGCGGCGGCCGAGCGGTCGAGCCCTTCGAGCCAATTCTGGTCGAGAAACGAGGCGAGCGCCGGTTGCGCCAACCGCGCTTCCCACAAAATCCCGAGCAACGAGGCCGCCGCCTCGTCCTCGTCGCGTGCCAGCGGCGACAAGATCGCTGCGCGTTCCGCGGCGGCCCGGTCCACCGTATCCGGGCCTGGGCCGAGCCCGAACTCGACGCGGCAGCGCCGCTTGGGCGGCGCCAGCAGGAAATGGCCGATCTCGTGCAGGATCACATAGGCTTCGCTCGCCCCGTTCAGCGCCGTCCCGTCCCAGTTGAATGGGCACGGGGGCTCCGGCGGGCGTATCTCTATGCCGCAGGAACGGGCGAGCGCCAACGCCGCGCGACGATGCTCCTCGGCCGTCGCCCCAGCGGCGCGGTCGGGGCTAGTCGCCCGGATCATGCGAAACGCGGCGTGGGGCAACACCTCGCTCAGTCCGCGATCCAAGCGATCGAGCGCCGCCGCGAGCTCGTCGCGCGGGATCGGGGTCAGGATCATCGGATCGTGCTGGCTTTCCCGGCGCGGCGGCAAAATCTGTCGCTCGCCGCTCTCCGCCCGCGCCCTTCGTCGCTCCCGGGCCGGTTTGCGATCACTTTTTTGTTATCCGACGGCTCCGTACGGGTCAATGAAGCCGCGGCTCGCTGGGCGCAGGGGGCCGTGTCGGCCGGTTCCGGGCGATTGACACGTCTTTTCGGGGGATCTTTCGGCATTGCCGAAAAAAGCCCCCGCCGGACCCGCTGCAGCCGACCGTGACCGACCCGGAATAAAGGCTTCGACGGCGAGTCTAAGCGAGCGAACCGGCGGCATCGCCTCGGCACTCCCGACACAAACGGACGGGGCTTACCCGCGCCGTCGACCTCAAACCAAATCCGGAGGGGAAGACCATGACCAAAGACCCGATGAACGGGTTCGCCGCGCCTACCCGACGCTCGATCGTGCAGGCGGCAATCGGTGCCGTCGGCGTTGCGGCCGCGATCGCCGCGCGGCCGCGGCCGGCGGCGGCCGAACCGGCAATCTCGAAGGAAGCCGTCGCCTACCAGGACCAGCCGCTGGGCGACAAGGAATGCGACAAATGCGTGCAGTTCGTGGCGCCGAGCAGCTGCAAGGTGGTCGAAGGCGCGATCAGCCCGCATGGCAGCTGCCGCATCTTCAGGCCATTGAGCTAGTCGAGTCGAGTGCTTGCGGCGCGATTTCGCCGGCGCGATGATCGCGCCGCGGCTGGGCAGACACTGACGGGCGCAAGGCCGCGCCGGTCGAGATCGAGCCAGAATCGGCGCGGCCGGCGTCGCCGCTGCGCGGGAATATCATTCGCATGATCGAGTATCGCCCGCGCCCGGCGCCGGGGGCGGAGAATTGGCGTCGCCGGCCGCTGCGCAAGATTGCCGGTATCGCAATTTTCGCCATCGTCGCCTGCCTATCGGCACGGCCCGCCGCGGCACTGCCCCTTTACGCGCGGCAAACCGGGGAGCCCTGTGCCACCTGTCATACCGCCTTCTTTGAGCTGACGCCGTTCGGCCGCCGCTTCAAGCTCGGCGGCTACACGCTGGGCGGCGGCGACTGGAAAGGACCGCCGTTTGCGGTCGCGCTGCAGCCCGGGTTCACGCATCTCCAGGCGCCACAGCCGGGCGGCCTCGCCCCCGGCTTCGCCGCGAACAACGCCCTGGCGATGCAGCAGACGAACTTGACCTCCTTGGCGTAGCGGATGTCGGTGTTGTCCCAGGCAAAGCCGTGACCGACGCCGTCGTAGGTGCCCTGGATGAAGGCGCCGAGATGGGGTGCGAGCGCGCCGCCGGTAAACAGGCTCGATAACGGTCACACGCTGTTGTGGGGCATCGACCTCGGTGCAGGACGTCTGGAACACGACACCGGCCTTCAGCTTTCCCTACATCACCTCGGCATTCGCGCCGACCCCGACGGCTACACCCTTTATCAATCAGGTCTATGCGCAGCAGGTGCTGGGGCTCAGCGCCTACGCCTTTGTCGATGACATGCTTTATTTCGAGTTCGGCGGCTACCGGCCGCTGTCGAACCAGACGCAGAAGGCGCTCGGCATCAACCCGAGCGGCCAGAGCCCGATCTCCGGCATCGCGCCCTATTGGCGGGTCGCGGCCGAAAAGAACATCGGCAACCACTCGCTGGAAATCGGCACCTTCGGCCTTTCCGGACAGGTCTTTCCGATGGGGCTGTCGCAAGCCGGGATGGATTCGTTCACCGATGTCGGCGTCGATGCCCAATACCAATTCCTCGGCGACCCGAACATGGTGACGGCGCGCGCCGCCTGGATCCGCGAGAGCCGCAATACCCGGGCGAGCCAGCTGCTCGGCTTGGCCAGCAACAGCAACGACACATTGCAGTCGCTGAACGCCTCGGTCTCGTACATCTACAAGCAGACCTGGAGCCTGACCGGCGGATGGATGGCGGTCAGCGGCACCGCCGATGCGGCGCTTTACGGCACGCCGACCGGCGGCCCGAACAGCGCCGGCTGGATCGCCGAGCTCGCCTACCTGCCGTTCATGCATGGCGGGCCCAAATTCTGGCCATGGCTGAACTTTCGCATCGGCCTGCAATATACCCACTGGGACAAGTTCAACGGTGCATCGACCAATATCGACGGCATGGGCCGCAGCGCCCAGGACAACAATACGCTGTTCCTCTACGTCTGGACCGCGTTCTGAACCGGGCGCGGCCGCCCGCGGTCAACCGCCGGGCGGCAGGGCGCCGGCAAGTGCTGCGCGCAGTGCCTCTTCCTTGGTGTGATCGAACGAGGTGTGCATCACCGTGCCGCCGACACCCTTGAGATCGGCCAGCACCTTGTCGGCCGTGATCTTGCGGATCAAGAGAAAGAGCGCGGCGTTGCCGGACTGCAGCGTTTGCGCCGCATCCTTCATGAACTGGTCGTTGATGCCGACATCGCTGAGCGCCCCGCCGAGGGCACCGGAGGCGGCGCCGATCGCCGCCCCGGCCAACGGCATCAGGAAGATGAGACCGATCAGCAAACCCCAAAAGCCGCCCGTCGCAGCACCGGCGGCGGTCGGGTGAAAGAGCTGGTTGAGCTTGACCGTGCCGTCGGGCTGCTTGACCGCGATTACGGCGTCGGCCAGTTCGATCAGATACTCCTTCTGCATGTTCATCAGCCTCTGACGAACCTCCTCGGCCTTCGCTTCGGTCGGAAAGGCGATTGCAACGAGATCGGCCATCCTTTCTCACTCCCGGTTGTGAATTTACCGTTGAGCGGCGCCCGGTTCGGGTTCGCCGGCGATCAAGGCCCGGAGCAGCCGGTTGACCTCGCCCGGCTGTTCCAGATGCGGCAGGTGGCCGGCCTCCTCGATGATATGGACCGGGACGCGGCCGGCTAGCCCATCGGCATGGGCGACCGGCACGATCCGATCGGCGCGGCCCCAGATGATCTGCACCGGCAGCGGCAGCGCCGTGATCCGTGCGCCGAGGTCCAGGGCTTGCCGGCCCTCGGGAAACCAGGCCGCGCCGATCGCCGTCAAGGCGTCCTTGACGCCGTCGAGCCTTTTGTAGCGCAACACCTCTTCGACCATGAAGCGGCCGATCGTGCCGGGGTCGTGGACGAGGAGGTTGAGCGCCTCGACCGCTTCGCGGCGGCGCGCGGCCGCGACAAAGGCCTTGATGAAGGCGCCGTTGATCTCCGGCCCGAGCCCGGCCGGGGCGATCAACGATAGGCTCGCCGCCCGCTCCGGTCGGCGCTGCGCGACGAGGGCCGCGATCGCCCCGCCCAGCGAATGGCCGACGAGATGATAGCGCTCGATGCCGAGTGCTTCGAGCGCCGCCTCGACCGAACCGGTCAAGGTTTCGGCATCGCCGCGCCCGACCTCCTTGACCGAACCGCCATGCCCCGGCAAATCCAGGGCGATGACGCGCCGGTCTTCGGCGAGCGCCGGCTGGATAAACATCCAGCTGTTGAGGTCGCCGCCAAAGCCGTGGATCAGCAGCACCGGTACGGCCGAGCCCGTGCCGCGTTCGAGATAGCAGAGCCGCCGCCCGGCGGCGTCGAGGTGGCGCGGCGCGATCGTTGCGGCGGCACCTTCGGCCGCCGCTGCGGCCGCCGGTGCCACGGCGAATTCGGCGACGAAAGCGTCGATTTCGGCGTCCGGCACCGCTTCCGGGCCGGCGACGGCGAGCAATGCGCCGACCGGCAGCGTCGCTCCGGCCGGCGCCGCGATCCGCCGCAGCACTCCGTCCGCCGGCGCCTCGACGACATTGGTGATCTTGGTGGTCTCGATCTCCAAGAGTTCGTCGCCGCGGCGAAACGTCTGGCCCGGCTGCTTGAGCCATCCCAAGACCTTGCCCTCGGTCATTGTCAGGCCCCATTGCGGCATCGTTATCGCGGTGATCGCCGGGTTCATGGCGTGCCAATCCTGACTGCGAGGGGTGTGGATCTCAGGTCGAGCCGCAGGTTCAGATGGCGCGGTAGCGGTCGAGGGCGGCGCGGTCGAATTCGAGGCCGAGCCCCGGCTTCGTCGGCATCGCCAATTCGCCGTTCTGGATGACCGGCACCTCTCTAAAGAGCGGCGTCAGCCAGGGCATGTATTCGACCGTCAGCCCGTTCGGCACCGCGCCGATCAGGTGGACGTGGACCTCCGGAATGAGATGGCTGACGACCGGCAGGTTGAACGCTTCGGCCATGCCGGCGACCTTGAGCCATTGCGTGATCCCGCCGACCCGCACCAGATCGATCATCGCGACATCGACCGAGCGCGCCTCGAGCATGTGCCGGAACGGCACGATTCCCCAGACGTATTCGCCGCCGGCGATCGGCGTCGAGAGCGCGTCGGCGACCCGGGCGAGGCCGGCGAAATCGTCGGCGGTCGTCACGTCTTCGAGCCAGAAGAGCCCGACCCCGGCATCCTCGATCCGCCGTCCGATGTCGATCGCCTGCTCCGGCCGCCAGCGCTGGTTGATGTCGCACATCAGCTCGATCTCGGGGCCGATCGCCTCGCGCACCCGGCGAGCGCGGTCGACCTCCTTGCCCGGGGTGGTCTCCCCGGGCAGGGCGAGCTGCATCTTCATCTGGCGCCAGCCCTTGTCCTTCAGGGTGGCGGCGGCCTCGATGACCCGGTCGAGTGCCAAGCCGCGCATCAAGGCGCCGCTCGCATAGCTCGGCACCCGCTCGCGCGCCCCGCCGAGCAGTTTCCACAACGGCAGCCCCAACGCCTTGCCGCGGATGTCCCACAAGGCGGTGTCGAGCGCCGAGAGCGCCAGATTGAAAATGCCGCCCGGCCCGGCCGAACCCGCCGCCTCCCGCAATTTCGCGGCGACCGCCTCGACCCGCAGCGGATCCTCGCCGATCGACAGCGCGCCCAACTCGTCGACCGCGCTTTTGAGGGTGCCGCTCAGCGCGCCGCCAAAATAGCTGACCCCGAGCCCGCCGACGCCGGCATCGGTCTCGACTTCGAGGGTGACGATCGGGCGGCTGGCGCTCGGGTCCGCCACGGCGCCGGCGAGCGGCTCGGTCGCCGCCAACAGGACCAGCGCCGAGCGGATCTTGGATATCTTCATCGCGGAGCGCCGCCTCAATGGCGATAGCTGGGGTCGAGGCGGTCGGCGAGCCGCAACAGGGCCGGCCATTCGCGCTCGCCTTGCAGACGCGCCATGTTGGCGCCCTCGAACAGGACCGCCTGGCGCTCGCAGGTCGCGGCCGGCGGCGCGACGATTTTGGCGCCGGACGCGGCCGCCGCCTGGATCTTCAGCTGCGCCGCCGCGGCGCGCTCGAAATGATAGGTCGCCGAGAATGCCTCGGCGACGCTGCGGCCCGTCGCCAGGAGGCCGTGATTGCGCAATACCAGCACTGGGTGCCGGCCGAGGCTGTGCTGCAACCGTTCGCGCTCGTCGAGATCGAGCGAAACCCCCTCGTAATCGTGATAACCGAGCCGATTATGGAACCGCATCGCCCATTGCGAGAGCGGCAACAAGCCTTCTTCCAGCGCGCCGACCGCGATGTCGGCCTCGGTGTGGGTATGCACGACGCAATCGACGTCGGGCCGGCCCAGATAGATGGCGCTGTGGATCACGTAGCCGGCGTGGTTCGGCTCGTAATCCGAGGGCTCGACGAGGTTGCCGTCGAGATCGACCTTCAACAGGTTCGAGGCGGTGATTTCATCGAACATCAACCCGATCGGGTTGATCAGGAACTGATCGGGGTGCCCCGGCACGCGCGCCGAGTTGTGCGTCAGGACCAGGTCGTCCCAGCCAAAATGGGCGATCAGCCGATAGCATGCGGCAAGGTCGACGCGCACCGCCCATTCCGCTGGCGAGACGCCCCGCGATTTGATCGCAATTCCGGCTTCGATCGTGTCCATCTTGTACTCCGTCAAGCCTGTGAGTTGCCGCGGGGACAGCGTCGCGGCCGGCACACTCGCGCAATTCGCAGCCCCGGGCAAGCGCCCAGCAAAGGCGCCCGGGCTAGGATCGGCCATGGTACTTCGATCCTGGAGTTCCTGCGGATACGTTCGGCCGATGAACACCCGGGACGAAGCCAAGCGCCCAGCCACGCGAGCCGGGCAGGGCCTTGACTTCGCCGACGCAGAACTGGTGTTCGCGAGCCGTGTGATGACGTTGCCCGATCACGGAGGGATTATCAAGAACCGCGCCTTATCCCGGCGGGCTGGTTGCGTGGTCGCCTTGTAGTCGTCCTGTGGACGCCGCGCGGCGACGGCCCGCCGGATCATCTCGATCCCGATGTCCTCGCCTATTTCCACTCCGGCGGACCGCGGCTGGCAGTCGCGGATCAACGAAGCGCTGCGCAAGGCCGCCGGGTTGATCGACCAAGGAAAAGCGAGTCAAGGGCCGTTACGTCGGCCGTCGCCGGGGGGCGTCGTGTCGTCGCGCCGGACCAATCGCAGCCAGCAGCAGCGGCAGCAGGCGAGCCGGATCACGCGTCGCGGCGCTGCCGCCTGTTCCAGGGCCTCTCAATCATCAGTCGCATCGATGAACTCCGGTTGCTGAATCTGCAAGATATCTGCAGCAAAATCCCTCCTATAGGTTGCAAACGCCAATCCCGTCCCTATCGATAACGCTCGACAATAGTTATGAGTGGTGGCCCGCACCGAACGCCTCATCCGCCAGCAGCATACAACCCGAAAACGGCAATTTTTGGGTGGGCATGCCTTCATGGTCGCTGTGGCATTCGCGACCGCCGCGAGGCCCCCGAAAGCAAGTATCAACGGCCGACCGGGCGGAGGACTTCAGTATCAACGTGAGGGCATTCATAATGCAGAGCGTTTTGCTGCGGTAGCGCGGCGCGACGATTTGCCCGAGCCATTTCCCGGTTTCCGGGATCGGCAGGTGCCATCGCTGCCGCAGCCCTTCTTTGACCTCCCGCAGCTTGGCGCGCATGCGGTCGCGGCGTGACATCCTCCTGATCTGGGAGTCGCCTCGCCGGTGTTGTTTGCCCTGGAGGCGCCGCGCGAGCAGGCGGAGCAGACGCAGCGCTACGTGGTCCACCCGAAGCAGACCTAAACCGAAGCCACTACAGCAGCAGGGGCCGCGAATGATGCTGCGCTTCGGCGGACCTGAAGCCCCGCCAGTACTGGCGGGGCTTTTTGGGCATGCTGCCGAAATTTGCGCGTTCGGCGGACGTCTCGCGATCAGTAGCAGTAGGTCGTGCCATAGACAGTCAGGTAACAATTTCCATATCCATAGTAACCCGGAGCGAACCCACCGTAGCCGCCGAAAGAGCTCCCGTTGAAAAAACCGCGACGGTCAATTCCGCGGCCGTCAAAACCGCCGCCATGAAATCCGCCGCCGTGGAATCCGCCGCCGTGGAATCCGCCGCCGTGGAATCCGCCGCCCCCGAAACCTCCGCCCCCGAAACCTCCGCCGTGGGCCCGGGCAGCGTCAATGCCCATCAACGGAGTGAGCGCGATAGCGACAATAGCAGCAGTCATCAGCAACTTGCGGGTCATGGGTGACCCTCCTTTGCGCAGTCGTCATCCGATTTGATCGTCGGATCGCTGGTAGATATGACGCCGGTCAACCGGCCGGTCCCGCCAATAACAGATGGCTGGCCTGCCGGAATACCCCGCCGCTTGCGCTGGTCTGGGAACCGAATGAGGCCGCATCACGCGCAGCTTTCGACGATGCCGTGCGCATCAATCAGAGAGTTGACACGGCGGGATCTCAGTCGAAATCGCCTTGCCGCGCCTTGGAATAAAACGACTGGAGCGACGGTCTTGATCGGCATGGCGGCGGCCAACTCGCCGACCGACATCGCACGGCGATCGGAGCTGGTCGCCGGTGCCGCACAGCCGGGCGCACCGGCTCGAACTCAAGCCTGGTGAGGTCGAAGTGAAAGCCTTATTGCTTGCCTCAACACTGTCTCTGGTGGCTGCCCTAAACCTCTCGCCGGCACTGGCCCAAGGGCTGAAACCTGCGGGTGGGAATGGCTGGGCCTGTATCAGCCCGGTCGCTGCCTCGGGCTCCGGCTCGGTCACCAGCGTGAGACCAGCCCACTACGAATTCCAATACGGTTACGACCGGCACGGGGCCTGGAGAGGCCACTGGGTGCTGGTCAGGCAATAGAGAGATCGAGGCAATCGAGGCCGATCACCCGCCGGGCAGCCCGCAGCGCCCGGCGGGCGCTAGCGACGGCGGCCCTTATCGAATTTTCTCGGGCCTCGGCCGGCCGGTGCCGCATCCTTCTGCGGCCCCGGCCGCTCGGCGTCACGATCTTTGCGCCGGCCCTGTTTCGCTTGCGGCGGCGATGTCGTACCGGCATCCCGAGCCTCGCCGAGGGGAAGCCGCGCTGCGCTAATTCGGGAAGGAAGCGGGGATGGTTCGGCGCGTGCGCTTGATTTCCGGTCTGATCCTCTTCGCCTACGTCGTAACGCATTTCGTCAATCATGGCCTCGGCATCGTTTCGATCGCCGCAATGGAAGCGATGCTGTCGGTCGTCTATCCGATCTGGTCGTACCCGCCGGTCACTTTCGTGCTTTATGGGGCGCTGGTCATCCATATGACGCTCGCCCTCCATGCGTTGTGGCAACGTCGTTTGTTGACGCTTTCTGTCCACGAGACCGTGCAATATGTCCTAGGCTTCAGCGTCCCCTTGCTGCTTGCCGAACATGTGACGAGCACACGCATCGACGCCGCCTTCTATGGGGGCGATTTCGGTCATTACAAATATCTGCTGAGCGCCCTTTGGTACGGCCATCCCGAAAAAGGAGTGCTGCAAATGGCACTCCTGCTCGCCGCCTGGATCCATGCCTGCATCGGACTTCGCTTCTGGCTGCGCGTGCAGCCTTGGTACGGAGCCGTACAACCGCTGCTGTTTGCCGCGGCTCTACTGATGCCTGTTCTTGCGCTCCTCGGATATGTCGCCGGCGGGCGCGAGATCGGGGTAGTGCTGGCACAGGACCCGGGTTACGTGGCCCGCCTGCTTGCCGCCCAACCGCCGCCGGAGGCGCGACCCGCGCTGTTCGTCATCACCTGGGCTATTCGTCTCGTGTTCCTGGGCGCCATCGTGATTCTCCTGGTCGCGCGAATGGTGCGGCACGGATGGTGGCGAAGGAAGGGGCTCGCGCGCATCTCCTACCCTGACGGGCGCGCGATCGAGGTCGTACGCGGCTTCACGGTGCTCGAGGCAAGTCGATTGTTGGGCGTACCGCATGCCGCGATCTGCGGCGGCAAAGGGCGTTGCACGACCTGCCGCGTGCATGTCCGCGCCGCGCCTGGCGCGCTTCCCGAGCCGGGTCCGGAGGAGCTTCGCGTCCTGCGTCAAATCGGTTCACCGCCGAACGTTCGTCTAGCGTGTCAACTACATCCGCATGGTCCCGTAGAGGTAACGCCGCTGCTGCCCGCCTCCGTCACTGCCCGCGACGCTCTTCGGCGCCCGATTTATGCGCAAGGGGGTGAACGGCAGATCGCGGTTCTCTTTGCCGACATCCGCGATTTCACGCACATCACCGAGACCAAGCTTCCCTACGACGTCGTCTTTCTGCTGAACCGCTATTGCCGGGCGATGGGCGCGGCGATAGAGACGGCCGGAGGGCGTGTCGACAAGTTCACCGGCGATGGCGTCATGGCGCTGTTTGGTCTCGAGACCGACGGTCCGGAGGCATGTCGACAAGCCTTGACCGCCGCGCGTCGGATGTCGGCGCAGCTGGTGGCGTTCAATCAGGCGCTGGCACCCGATCTCCACGCGCCCCTGGCAATGGGGGTTGGCATTCATTTCGGTCCGGCGATCGTCGGCGATATGGGCGATGGGCGATGGAGATCGCTTACCGCAGTGGGCGATACAGTGAATACCGCGAGCCGTCTGGAGGCCCTTTGCAAAGTCTACCATTGCGAACTCGTCGTGTCGGACGATCTTCTCGCCTGTGCTGGTGCGGAGCTCCGGGATGCAAGACCGCAGGTGGCCGAGATTCGGGGTCGCTCCGCGCCGCTTATCATCCACACCTTCAGAAGCGCGCGCGAGCTGCCGTTCGGCAGCGAGCAGACCGTCGGAGCGCGGATCAGCGCTGCCTGAAACTTCGGCCCCGATGCGCGCGTCCCAGCGCGTCCCGGCGCCGCATTCCCGGCGGCAGCATGGCTTCGAGCGCGCCGGGAGGGCGCTACGCCAACGCCAGGGCTCCGCGCAGCGCCCGCCGCCCGACATCGCCATTTCAAAATGACAGAGAAAGTGAACACAATGAGCGGATCTCGGCAAGAAGCCCGATATACAAGACGTAGTAACGACTTACTCGCCGACACCCGCGAGCGTCAGAAGGCCGAGAATCGCACATGCAGCGGCGGCCGTGATGCGGATGATTTTCGCCGGAAGCTTGTCCGCCACCTTGTTGCCAAGGAGAACAGCCGGAATGTTAGCCAGCATCATGCCGAGCGTCGTGCCGGTCACGACCGGATAGAACTGCTCAAACCGCGCCGCCAAACCGATGGTCACGATCTGTGTCTTGTCGCCGATCTCGGCGAGGAAGAAGGCGACGAGCGTCGACATAAACGCCGCCCGGCAGCCGATCGCCCTGTCGTTGCCCTCGTACTTACCTGGAGGAAGCACCCAGACCGCAACGCTCAGGAACGAGAGACCGAGAATCCACCGCATCCACGGGCCGCTCAGCAGACCGCCAAAGTAGGTTCCCGCCAGACCGGCGGCAGCATGATTAACGATGGTCGCGAAGAGAATTCCAAAGATGATCGGCACCGGGCGCTGAAAGCGCGCGGCGAGCATCATGGACAAGATTTGCGTCTTGTCGCCGATTTCGGCGAGGCCTACGACCATGGTCGATAAGAGGAAGGCTTCCATGCGGATGCCATCGGGGGCGGGCGGGAGATACACCAGGCACAAAGCCCCCTCCGCCTTGTGCGCCGCGTGATCAAGCGCATCCTGGGCGCCGGCGCACCCCACTGTGCCTCGGAATCCAGGCTTGCCACCGCACCGTAAAAAGCAGGCGCGGCACTGGAGTATTCAGCCGCCGGCAAGCGGGATCGTCAGGCCGGCGATCGCAAGCAGCAGGATCCCGTTGAGGAGGCAGACAAAACCGGTCGCGGCGATCGCCAGCGCGGTTGTCAGACGGGTGTTTGTGAACTCGCCCATCACGTCGCGGCTCGCGGTGAACCTGACAAGAGCCACCATCGGGATTGGCAGGGCGAGGCTCAAAACCACCTGGCTCAGCACCAGGGCGCGGGTGATGTCCATGCCGGCGGCGACGACAGCGAAGGAAGGCACCATCACGACGAGACGGCGAAGCCACAGTGGTATACGGAACGATACAAAGCCCTGCATGATCATCTGGCCGGCCATGACCCCGACGACGGAGCTGGAAAACCCGGAGGCCAACAGGGCAAGCATGAACAGACCGGCAGCACCCGCTCCGAGGAGTGGGGCCAGGGTCCGATAGGCCGTTTCGATTTCGGCGATCTGGTCGTGCGTACCGTCGTGAAACGCAACGGCGGCCATCGCGATCATCGCCATATTGACGAGGCCGGCGACCCCCAGCGCCAATAATACCTCGCGATTGGACATGACGAGGGCAGTGCGCCGCTCGCGCGCGTTCGCGAAGGGCAAACGCGCCTGCGTCAAACCCGAGTGCAGGTATATGGCATGCGGCATGACTGTGGCGCCGACGATGCCCACCGCCAATGTGATGCTGCCCGCCCCGTGCAGACGCGGAACGAACACCCCGGCTGCGACACCGCCCCAGTGGGGCGGCGCGATTACCAGCTCGGTCAGGTAACTCGCGGTGATCACGCCGACACAGCAACCGATCAGGATTTCGACCGGCCGAAAGCCTGAACGCTGCAAGCGCAGCGCCATATAGGTGGCGATTGCGACGAGGAGCATGCTGGCGAGCAAGGGTATGCCGCACAGCAAGCTGAGCCCGAGGCTGGCGCCGAGGAGCTCCGCCAGTTCGGTCGCCATGGCCGCGATTTCGCTCGCCGACCACAGGGCATAAACGACCGGCGGCGCGAAATGCTCGCGGCACAGTTCGGCGAGGTTTCGCCCGGTGGCAATCCCGATCTTGGCCGAGAGCGCCTGAAACAGCATGGCGACGAGATTGGCGGAAAGCGCCACCCAGAGGAGTTCGTAGCCGTATCCCGACCCGGCCTGGATATTCGTCGCGAAATTTCCCGGATCCATGTAGGCAATCGAGGCGACCACCGCGGGGCCGGCAAACGGCAACAGGGCGAGCGGGCCCCGCCGCCGGCCGAGAAACACTTCTCGGCCGGCAAGGATCGTGCGTTCGGTCAGCGAGGCTCCGCCTATTGCCGGGACGTCCATGGCAAACTCGCTTTTATTGATGAGGGAGCCGGCGATAAACGGCTTGGCAGGAAGCCGGCCGGATTAGAGGAGCAGCTGGCGGTTAGCCCGATCTGCTGCATTTGCCATACGGATCAACCGTACACTGAACGCTTTCGGCTGGCCGATTAGAACTGGCGCGTGGCAGCGTCCGCCGCTTGCGCCAGTTGGTTCACGACCTGGAAGAACTCCGGCGTCTGCCCGACGAACAGCCCGTCTTTTGTGAACGATGCAATGGTCGCTACGGCGCCGCCAAATTTATCGGTCAGCGGACGAATGACCGAGACATGCGGCAGGTCGGGGCTGATGAATTCGCAAGGAACAGGGAAGATCAGGCTGGGCTGGACCAGGGTGGCCGGCTGCAGCGGCGGGTTGGTGAAAAAATTGGGAAACGACAGGCCGGATATCGGGTCGGTAAACGGCGCCACCGGCCCTTGCACGCCATTGCCCGAAAAATCGACCCATTCCAGAAAGTGGACGATCTCGTCGCCGCCGATGCCGAGCGTGATCTCGAGCACTTCCGGTTCCGACACTTTCTGACTCATGGCCGCGTAAAGACTCGATCCGCCTTGTTCGATATATCCGAAGTGAAAGCCCGCGACATTGGCGATCGCCTGGACATGGTCGTTGCCGCGAAAGTTCGGATTGGCAGCGCCGTGGAAATCGTCGTTGTTGCGCGGAATGGCGGTAACGTTCTTGAGAGTGAGCGCCTGCGGAAAGGTGGCGCCGAAGTCCGGATTGGTCGTACTGCGGTAGCGAACGTACCAGCTGGTGTCGACGTTGAGATGCATCAAATTCGTCAGGCGCTTGATGCCGGATGACCCCTTGGCTGTGCTTCCCGGCAAAGTGCGGAATTTGTCGAAGTTAACGGGCTCGGCCCCTTTGGACTCGAGATAGGCATTGAGGAAGGTAGCGTGGCTCACTTCATCCAGCGTGTTGCTGGTAATGTATTGCGGGCCATCGGAATCGAGGTTCGACAGGGCTACCTGATAGTTGTTCAAGTGCTGGTGCGGGTCTATCTCGATCGGTGGATTATCGCCGATGCCGCCCAGCTCTGCATACTGCGTCCAAAGGTCGGACTCGATCAGTTCTGCCGCCGCCAGAAATCGGAGGATGGCGGCATCGCCTTTCGTAAGCGACCCCGAAGACGTTCGCGACAGCAGCGAAGTCGGTCCCGACAGCGAAGTTTGGGCGAACAGCTTGCGTCCGCCCAGGACCGTGGCGCCGGCGATGGCCGCTCCCGTTACGAGACTGCCTCTGAGAAAAGCACGCCGGTTCCTGGCGGATTTGGGATTACCGTTCTTCATACCACATCTCCTTGTTTGCACACACTTTACGTAAAGTTTCAGCCAACCCGTTCGTCGCACCAATGAAACTGGAGCGACTCTCGGGGACACGCATCCAGACCGGCGAGGAAGACGACTTATTCCCGACCTATTGACGTTCACGGCTTTGTTACCGCTTACGGCTTTGTTACCCTTCATGGGTCGTGGCACGCCTTCGCCGCCCGGCCCAAGTGGCCGTGATCGGCAACCAGGACAAGATGCTCGAGCTGGCGAAAGTCGGCAGGCTCACCACTGGTTATAGACCCGACCTTTCTTCCGCTCTGCGGGCGCCGCATTCTCGCCGGCAGCATGGCTTCGAGCGTGCCGTCGCGGCGCCAGAAATGGTGGTAGAGCGCCGCCGGTGCATGAAGCACGATCAGGCCGAGGAGAAGGAGCCCGGCCGTCTCATGCACTTTCGGGATCCATCGGCCCGCAGCATCCGAATACCTCATTCTCATGCCCTCGCAGGGCCGGCAGGAGGGAAGATCGGGTCAGGCGTGGGTTTATTCCCGCGGCCGCTCACTCCCGTGCCGAATTGTCGGTGAAACCGTCTGGCGCATGACGTCGTCGTAGAGCCGTTGCACCTCGCGAGCCCTGTCGCTAAACCGAGATCCGCCCAGGGCGGCCGCGTTCGTTACTCGCCGGTCGATCTCCTCCGCGGTCGGCTGGGGCCACTGCCCAGCTGCCACCGGCCACTGATTGGCCATCACCGTGCGACGGGGCGTAAACCGCGCCGACGAGACCCAACGTCACGCCGACGGCGAACGAGAGGGTCCTGATCGTGCCGGTACACCGGAGCCGCGACATCTCGTTTTGCTCTCCTATTTTGGCGCCCGACGGTCGGATGATCGCGGCCTTCGAAATGCCCTCGGCTCACGCGGCAATGACCGCCGAGGAAATAATCTTATTCCCGCTCAACGCTGCGGCGATCGCTGGCGATAACCACGGGGGTGAGATACCTCCATCCCGCACCTCCGCCACGGAAATAAATTCGGCTGGGCATCGGTCTGAATCAGCGGCCAACACCTGCCCTTTTTTGGGGAGATCCAATGGCACGCCGCGATGATCATGACGTCTACGACGTGAGCGACGCCAACTCTCGGGCACCGGCAAACCTTCACCGACCTGTCCCAAATCGATCCTCATGCGCGTTCCGGTTATACCTCGAACAATGCGGAACAGGCGTAGATCGCTTCGGACGAACTGCCACCGAGCCGACGCTCGATGAAGTATTACGCGAACCTGCGATCCGTCTCATGATGAAGTGCGACAACGTCACCGACGATCAGCTGCTCGACTTCATCACGATGGCCCGCCAGCATATGAACAGGTGACGAGCCAGGGTCCGGCAATGCCGCCCCCTCCCCCGCCGCGGTGGCGCAGCTCTGCTTGTCGATGCTCCGAGCGCCGACCACCGGAGCAGCGCGTGATCGATCGAGCTCTACCGGATCGGGACCGCGATTGCTTCGATCGCCGCGACCGGACCCAACTTTGGTTTTACTTCGTCAGAGTAGCCACAAGAACCAGCGCCGGACGCCTCCGGCGGCGCGGTAACCCTTGCGCGGATTTCGATTGAACCATGAGCACAGACCCAAGGCGGATCCTCGTCCTCGGCGGCGGCTTCGCAGGCGTTTGCACCGCCCGGCACCTGGAGAAGCTCCTGCGCCCAAGCGAGGCTTCCATTACTCTAATCAATCGCGAGAATTATTGGGTGTACCAGCCGATGCTCCCGGAAGTCATTTCGGGATCGATCGGCCTGATCAATGTAGTTTCACCCATTCGACGCCTTTGCACGCGCACCAACCTGATCATGCGGGAGGTCGAGGAAATCGATCTGAAGAGGCAGACCGTAACCATCAGCCCCGGGTTCCGTCCGCGCCGGCTTCAGCTCAAATACGATCATTTGGTCATCGCGCTCGGCACCATCACCAACTTTCGCGGCATGCCCGGCATGATAGAAAACGCCATGCCGTTTCGGACGCTTGCGGACGCCATGGTGCTGCGCAATCATCTGATCCACGTGCTCGAGGAAGCGGATGTCGAGGAGAACCCGGAACTGCGCCGCCAGCTCCTGACATTTGTCGTCGGAGGAGGCGGCTTCTCGGGTGTTGAAGTGATCGCCGAGTTGAACGATTTCGTACACGCTGTGAAGAAGAATTACCTTCGCCTAAGCAACGAACCGCATCGCTGCGTGATCGTTCAGGCCGGCGATCGCATTCTGCCGGAAATGTCCGAGACGCTGGCCATTTCTGCCCAGAGAATTTTGCGCAAGCGCGGGGTCGAAATCATTCTCAATGACAGGCTGAAGGCGGCCACGTCGGAAAGAGCGATCTTGCAATCCGGCACCGAGATACCCTGCAAAACGCTCATCTCCACGGTGCCATCGGCAGTTCCGTCGGTAGTTCAGAAACTCGATTGCCCAAAGGAACGCGGCAAGCTGCTCGTGAATACGGGCCTGGAGCTGAAGGATTACGAAGGCAAGGTCTGGGCGTTGGGTGACTGTGCCTCCATCATCACGCTCGCCGGCACAAAGGTTCCCCCCACGGCCCAGCATGCCATTCGCGAGGCCACTACCGCCGCCATCAACATTGCGGCCGCCGTGCGCGGCGGCAAGCGGATGGAATTCGGGTTCGAGGGTCTCGGAACGCTCGGCTCGCTTGGACACCGCGCCGCCGTCGCGCAGATTTTCGGCTTCAAGGTCTCTGGATTACTCGCATGGTTCTTGTGGCGTGGCATTTACCTAATGAAGATGCCGGGTCTCAATCGCAAGGTCCGGATCACCACCGATTGGCTCTTCCGTCTGCTGTTCCCGCCCGAGCTGGCGCAGACCAAGATAGCCTTTGAACCCGGCATCCAGAATCAGCATTTCGAGTCCGGCGATTTCATTTTCGAGCAGGGCGACTTGGGTGACAGCGTGTATGTTATCGAGGAAGGTGAGTGCGAAGTTCTCCGGGAGCAGAAAGGTGAACAGGAGCTCCTGGCGACCTTAAGTCGGGGAGAGTACTTCGGGGAAATGGCGTTGCTTTCAGATAGGACCCGAAACGCCACGATTCGCGCCCGCACTGCCATGAACGTCTTGATCATTCCGAAGGCAGATTTCGATAAGCTGCGCCAGAGCGTGCCGGCTTTCGGAGACGTCTTCAAGGAGCTGGCCAAGCGACGCGAGAAGACAGAACCGGCGCATTCGTCGGTGTGAGCCTACCCGAGCCGCGGTTGATCGCTCGCGACAACGCCAGTCCGATAGCGCACGCAATCGATGCCGGAGATTGGTTCGTCCAGCTCAGCTCGATCACCGCGGAGCCGACCGCGAGCGCCCGCTAACGGCGTATCGTTTCGCCGCTGTCCGTCGCATCCCACGCGCGGAGCAGCAGAGCGCGCGCGATGCAGGCGGGACATCACCGTCCCGATCGGTGCCCCCGTTACCTCGGCGATCTCGCGGTAGCCGAGCTCGTGCAGCTCGCGCAGAACAATCGCTTCGCGCAGCGGCGCCGGGAGCGCCTCGATCAGCCCGTCGAGATGCCGCAGATCGGATCGGCTCTCCAGCAGCGCCTCGGCATTGGTCGAAGCCGTCGCGATGACATTGTCAAGTAGCGCCTCGTCGCCGAGCGAGACGACGTCGGCCGGTCGATTGAATTCGAGCCAGCTGTAGCAGGTGCGCCGCACGATCTTCAGCACCCAACTCTTGGCATCGTCGCCGCGATAGCTGTCGAAATAGCGAAACGCCCGCAGAAACGCTTCCTGCATGGCATCGGCGGCATCGGCATCGTTGCGCATCAGCCATCGCGCGAGCGCGTAGGCGGCATCGAGATGGGGCAGCGCTATCGCCTCGAACCGCGCCCGACGAGACCGATCAGTGTTCCGCGACATTTGCCCTTGCGCAACCTGCCCCAGGTCTTTGACATGGTCGGTCGCGGGCGTAGTCACGTGGAGACGACGGGCACCCCGAAAGCCACCGGACCTTCCTTTCGGGCCGGTCCTTCCGCCTGCTCCGAGATCATTCGTCAATGTTGAGATCCCTTTCCCGTGTCCAGGTAGACGCGGTGAAGGTATGAGGTCTGGGCGAGATTAAAGTCCTTGTCCGCCGCGGGTGACCGCTCCTGTAGTCATATTAAACGGGCGCTTTCCGTCGCCCGTTATATTGACCCGGTGTCGTCTCGGAGCGACGGGTTCGTTCGCTAGGCGAGCGCGCGGGCGGGCACAGCGCCGAGGGCTGGTGCGCGGTGCTGGAGCCGGTGGTCGCCCGCTACCGGGGCACGGTGAAGCGCCTCTATTTCCGAGGCGATGCGGCCTTCGCCAATCCGGAGATGTACGAGTTGCTCGAAGCCGAAGCAATGGGGTACGCGATCCGGCTACCGGCCAACCGGGTGTTGCAGGACAAGATCGCCCACCTGCTCAAGCGTCCGGCGGGTCGGCCGCCGCAGGAGGTGTGGTGCTGCTATTCCAGCTTCGGCTACCAGGCCGGCTCATGGGACAAGCCGCGACGGGTGGTGGCCAAGGTCGAGTGGCACCCCGGCGAGCTTTATCCCCGCGTCGGCTTCATCGTCATCAACCTGGCGCGGCCGGCCGAGCGCGTCGTCGCCTTCTACAACCACCGCGGCACGGCAGAGCAGTGGATCAAAGAGGGCAAGGGCATGCCCTGGCCTACAACCTCGGTAACTTCATGCGGACCCTGGCGATGCCCCAGGCGGCGGAGCCGTGGTCGCTGACCAGCCTGCGCGAGAAGCTGATCAAGATCGGGGCCAAGGTCGTGAGCCATGGCCGCTACGTCACATTTCAAATGGCCGAGGTGGCGGTGCCGCGGCAGATGTTCCAGGAAATCCTGTCGCTGGTCGCCCGACTCCGGCCGCCGCCGGTCCCGGCATGAGGGGCAACGGGATCGAACGCAACAGGCGACGACGGCCGAGATGCGCCTTGGTGGCGGCAAAGCCACGAGTTCCGGCGCGGTGCGGCCGAGCGATTCGCTATTCTGGCTGCCAACGGGGTTGGTTGCGATCAAATTTTGTTGCGGCGCGCCTCGATCAGACGGAAAATCGCACCCAACAGACGGCGTATCCGGAGAATGTCGGTCAAGAGCGCGGCGACCCGCGCCCACATCTCGGGATGAAGCCGACCGACGATTTTCGGCCACGAGTAATGCAGCGCCGCGAAAAAAGCGCTCCAAAGCCGCTCGCTATGAGGCTGACCGGCGAAGCCCTGGGGGCTGTCGAGTTCGGCCGGTTCCGGTTGCTGCCGCACCGCCGCGAGCTCCGCGCCGATGGGGTTGTGGTCGAGCTTGGCAGCCGTGCCTTCGACATACTGATGGTGCTGATCGAGGCGCGCGGCGCGCTCGTCACCAAGGACGAGTTCCTGAGCCGTGTGTGGCCGGACACGGTGGTGGAAGAGAACAACCTGGTGGTCCAGATCTCGACGCTGCGCAAGGCGCTCGGAGAGGATCGGGATTTCATCCGAACGGTGCCCGGCCGAGGCTACCGGTTCGTCGCCGAGATCCGCACTTCCGTCGCCGCAGCTGATGCCGAAACACGGGTCGACCGTGGCGCCGCCGCGGAGGCAGCGCCATCCACTGCGTCGAGCAACCTTCCGGTGCCGGTCTCCGGTTTGATCGGCCGTGAAGCCGAGCTCGAAGAGGCACTCAATCCGGCGCCAAAACAGAAGGCGGCGGCAGACCGGCTGGGCCTCTCGTTTAGCACCTATCGCCGGCATTTGACGGCGGTCGTCGACCGTCTGACCGAATGGCTGTGGCAGCAGGAGCAGCAGGCATGGCAGGCGGAAACCGCCGCCGAGCCGACGGCCGGGTCCGCCACCGCCGGCAGGGAGCCCGACGTAGCACCGCAGCGGCCGCGCCTGTCGATCGTGATACTGCCGTTCCTCAACCTGTCGAACGACCCGAGCGTCGGCTACCTCGTCGACGGCATCGGCGACAGCCTGATCACCGATCTGTCGTGTGCGCTGCCGGGCAGCTTTGTCATCTCGCGCTCAACCGCCTTTACCTACAAGGGCCGGCAAATGGCGATCCGCCAGATTGGCGAGGAGCTCGGCGTGCGCTATGTGCTGGAAGGCAGCGTGCTGGCGGAGCCGCGTCGCGTCCGGGTGAACGTCCAATTGATCGACGCGCTCACCGACGAGCACCTATGGGCCGAGCGCTTCGACAAGGAACGCAAGGACGTCCTGGAGGTGCAGGACGAGATAGTCGCCCGGCTGTCGCGCAGCGTCGGGATCGAAATGGTCCGCAGTGAAGCCGAGCGTGGGGGCGCGAACGGCGGTGGCGGGGATGCCGTCGACCTTGTCATGCGCGCCCGGGCATTGGCCAACGACCTCAAGCGGCGGGAGAATGCCGCCCGCGCGCTCGAGCTGTTCCGGCAGGCTCTCGAATTCGATCCGGACAACATCGATGCGCTTGTCGGTATCGCCACTCTGTGCAGCTACCAAGTTTTGAACTTGTACCGGCTCGACGCGCGGGATGCACTGCTGGGCGAAGCCGAAGCTTTGATCACTCGCGCCGCGGCGCTCGCGCCCAACCATACCGGCGTACTGAAGGCGCGGGCGATCCTCTTTCGCGCCCGCGGCCGGTTCGCCGACGCGATCATCGCGAACGCCACCGCCATCGCTCGCAATCCGGGCGAGCCCACCTGCTACAAGGAGATGGGTCTCAACAAATTGTATCTCGGCGAGACGCAGGAGGCGGCCGAGTGGTTCCGCCGGGCCGATGCGATCGCGCCGCGCGACCCGGACCGCTGGACCTGGCTGCAGGGCCTGGGGCGGGCATTGATGCAGCTGCGCCAGGACGATGCGGCGGTGGATGCGCTGTCTCAGGCGATGGACAGCAGCCCCGGCTACCTGCGCGGCAAGGCCTGGCTGGCGGCGGCCGAGGCACTGGCGGGCGAGGCCGAGCGCGCGGCTCAGCACATGGCGGAGTATGCCGCGGCCGAGCCGGGAATGACGGTCCGCCGCTTCGCCGAGGAGCGCTCGTCGGTCCTCCTCGAGGCACAAGCCCGATCTACCGACATGAGTTCGAGCACATCCTCGAGGGGCTGCGTCGCGCCGGGATGCCGGACGAGGCTGACGGCCAGCTTCCAGGCACCCTCGGAACCGACACGAGCCCCGGCGCCGCAGACCCGGCCGCTACGCCGCCGGTTCGGGCGCCGGTTCGATAGTACGCGCGGAGCAGCAGAGCGCGCGCGCGATGAAGGCGGGACATCACCGTCCCGATCGGTGCCCCCGTTACCTCGGCGATCTCGCGGTAGCCGAGCTCGTGCAGCTCGCGCAACACGATCGCCTCGCGCAGCGGCGCCGGGAGCGCCTCGATCAGTCGGTTGAGAAGCCGCAAGTCGGACCGGCTTTCCAGCAGCGCCTCGGCATCCATCACAGTCGCGACAGCGTCGCCGAGTTCCTCCTCCGCTTCGAGCGAGACGACGTCCGCCGGGCGATTGCCCTCGAGCCAGTTGTAGCAGGTACGCCGCACGATCTTAAGCAACCAGCTCTTGGCATCGCCTCCGAGATAGCTGTCGAAATAGCGAAACGCCCGCAGAAATGCTTCCTGCACCACATCGGCGGCGTCGGCATCGTTGCGCGTCATCCATCGCGCGAGCGCGTAAGCGGCATCGAGATGGGGCAGCGCTATCGCCTCGAACCGCGCCCGACGAGACCGATCAGTGTTCCGCGACATTTGCCCTTGCGCAACCTGCCCCAGGTCTTTGACATGGTCGGTCGCGAGCGTAGTCACGTGGAGACGACGGGCACCCCGAAAGCCACCGGACCCTCCTTTCGGGCCGCTCCTTCCGCCTGCTCCGGGACCATACATCAATCGAAATCCTTCTCCAATACGCGGTGAAGGAATGAGGCCTGGCGGGATTAAAGTCCTTGGCGGCGTCGGTGATCTCTACTGAAATCATCTAAAAGCGACACTTAGCGACGCCACGGTCTATTGACCGATGTCGTCGCGGACCTCCTTCACACACAGCGAGCGCCGGGGCGGCGAATTCCGTTCGCGGAACCTTGCCCGAACCGGAGCTTGACCGCATTAATCGAATATGAAATCTTATTAAAAGATCTAAAGAGGCCCGCGATGAGGCTGACCGGCGAAGCCCTGGGGGCTGTCGAGTTCGGCCGGTTCCGGTTGCTGCCGCACCGCCGCGAGCTCCGCGCCGATGGGGTTGTGGTCGACCTTGGCAGCCGTGCCTTCGACATACTGGTGGTGCTGATCGAGGCGCGCGGCGCGCTCGTCACCAAGGACGAGTTCCTGAGCCGTGTGTGGCCGGACACGGTGGTGGAAGAGAACAACCTGGTGGTCCAGATCTCGACGCTGCGCAAGGCGCTCGGAGAGGATCGGGATTTCATCCGAACGGTGCCCGGCCGAGGCTACCGGTTCGTCGCCGAGATCCGCACTTCCGTCGCCGCAGCTGATGCCGAAACACGGGTCGACGGTGGCGCCGCCGCGGAGGCGGCGCAATCCGCCGCGTCGAGCAACCTTCCGACGCTGGTCCCTACTTTGATCGATCCCGAGACCGGGCTCGAAAGGGCATCGGATGTCCCGGCCGGTGTTGTCGACACCACCGACGCTCGCTCGTCATCGAGTCGACCGTCCCGTCCTTTTGGTTGGAGGTTTTTCGCCTCCGGTTTAGCCCGGTTGCTCACAACCTCGTTGTCTCGGATCCTCTACTCAAGGAATCAGGTTTCGTCTAAGATTCTCTCTGTAGCAGTGCTACCATTGGAAAGCCTTTCCAGCAATCCTTCGCAGGATTACTTCGCTGACGGCATGACCGACGAGTTGATCTCCGCCCTGGGCCGGATCAGCGCGTTACGCGTGATTTCGCGCACCTCGATAATGACCTATAAGGGCGTTCGCAAACTCTTGCCCGAGATTGCTCGCGAGCTGAACGTCGAAGCCGTGGTGGAAGGAACCGTGTCGCGTTTTGGCGATCGAGTCCGGATTACCGCCCAGCTGATCCAGGTGCCCGTTGAACGGCATATATGGGCCCAAAGCTTTGAGGGAGATTTGCGGGATGCCCTGGCGCTCCAAAGCAGCGTTGCTCGCGCTATTGCAGGACAGATCCAGGCCACTTTGAATCCACAGGAACAGACTGTGCTGGAAAACCCAAAGGTAGTGAATGGGGAAGCGTATGAGGCCTACCTTAAAGGCCGATATTTCTGGAATAAGCGAACCGGAGATGGTCTGAAGGAAGCGATCTACTATTTCAACATTGCAAAAGAAAAGGATCAAAACTACGCCGAGGCATATACCGGCTTAGCCGACTCTTATGCATTATCCGCGGATTGGGAATACGGGACTCTATCTCCCAAGGATGCCTTCCCTAAAGCCAAAGCGGCTGCGACAAAGGCGCTGGCGTTGGACGACAACCTTGCTGAGGCCCACACCTCTCTTGCATTTATCTTAGACCTTTATGAGTGGGACTGGGAGTCTGCCGAGAAGGAATACAAGCGCGCAATCGCGCTGTATCCCGGTTACGCGACGGCTCATCACTGGTATGCCTGGCATTTGATCGTGACGGGACGAACTAGCGAGGGCATCGCTGGATTGAGAAAGGCGGCGAGCCTGGATCCTCTCTCCCTCATCATTAGCGCAGACTTGGCGGATGCATTGTGCATCGCTCACCTCTATGATGAATCGGTAGAGCAGAGTCGGAGGGCATTAGAAATGGATCCGAACTTTGCCATCGCACGTTATGAGCTAGGTCAGGCTTACCAGCAAAAGCATATGTACAACGAAGCAATCGACGAATTTAAGAGAGCGATCCAACTTTCCGGAGATAATGAGATATTTAAAGCCAATCTTGCTTACGCCTACGCCGCTTCAGGAAGGCGGGAAGAAGCGTTGAAAACGGTTAAGGACTTGGAGGACCGACAGAATCGAC
This sequence comes from uncultured Alphaproteobacteria bacterium, assembly GCA_963772295.1. Classification (GTDB taxonomy): domain Bacteria; phylum Pseudomonadota; class Alphaproteobacteria; order ATCC43930; family CGMCC-115725; genus AP-15. Next base: position 90,715 of record CAVYWO010000009.1, on the reverse strand, counting down.
ACTCATCCACCGACGCCAATATTGCCTTGATCCATGTAGCGCTCGGCGATAGGGACCGGGCGATGATCTGGTTGAACAAAGCCTATGAAGCGCGATTCAACCCTTCGATCCTGCTGCGGCCGGCCTTCGATCCTCTCCGATCCGACGCTCGGTTTCAGGATCTTCTGCGCCGTATCGGCCTCCCTCAGGCCGGGCGCGACCTGCTCCACTGACCCCTCGCCCCGGGTCGGCTCGGAGCGGGGCGATCAGAGGTATGCCTCGCGAATGTCGACAGTCGATTCCTTTCCGAGCCGGTCGAAATTCGTCTCGAGCCAGGTGTTGGCGCGCTCGCGGCCCAATCCCATCAGGTAGGTCAGGTTGTCCCAGTCTGCGTTGAGCTTGTTGAGGGCGCTCAGTTCGGCCATCACGTCGGCGGCCTCGATGCCGTGTATCAGTATTCGCTTCAGCGAGTTGTCGCCGTCATCGATCAGCTTGGTGACGAAGGCGATCGCGCGCATCTCGCGCATCAGCGAGGAATTGAAGCTGATCTCGTTGATGCGGTTCATGATCTCGCTCGCCGTCGTCGGCAGCCTCGGCCGCTCGAGCGGATTGATATGAACGATCACGACATCGCGGCTGTCGCAATCGTAAATCAGCGGGAAGATCGCCGGATTGCCCATGTAGCCGCCGTCCCAGTAGTGCTCGCCGTCGATCTCGACCGCTTGAAAAATGAATGGCAGACAGGCTGACGCGAGGACCGCCTCGTGTCCGATCTCGTCGTTCTGGAAGACCTTGATCTTGCCCGTACGGACATTGGTGGCCGACAGGAACAGCTTGACCGGACAATTCCCGGAACGCAGCGCCCCGAAGTCGACGGTCTCGGTCAGCACCTGGCGCAGGGGGTTGTCGTTGAACAGGTTGAGTTGGTAGGGCGAAAACAGTCGGATCACCAGGTCGAACAGCATGCAGGCGGCCGAGGCGTCGAGTGAATGGCTGCCACACAGACGATCGGCAAGGCTCGGCTGCACCGGGGTCAGCGAGGCGAGACGGGCGATCCGGCGCCGGAGTTTGGCGAGTGCGCGTTTGGCTCCGTCGTGCCCACCCTCGGCCAGACCGCAGGCGAGCACGGTCGCGTTGATGGCCCCGGCACTCGTCGCACTGATGCCGTCGAACGCGATGCGCTTCTCCTCAAGCAGGCGATCGAGCACGCCCCAGGCAAGGGCGCCGTGCGCGCCTCCGCCCTGGAGCGCAAGGGTTGACCGGTTTGAGACTGTGACTGGATGCGCTGCCGGCCCGGATCGTCCGGGCCGGCCTGCGCTCGCGCCCGCCTGGGTGAAGCTCGCGGAGATTATTTTTCGGAGCATCCATTGTTGCTTTCCGGAGTTGCTTTCGCCGCGGCCCAAGGATCAGCGCGGAGCCAGATACGTCAGGGTGGAAAATATTTCTCGCCCCAATACGCTGAAATCACCCAACCCCGCGAACAAGGTGAGCGACGGCCAGTAGCGTGAAGCACCGCTGAACACGAAGCGGGCGAGCCAGGCACCGATCATGTCGCGCTTACCTAACCCGAACGAAACGGGATGCTCCCACATGGCTCGGCTCCCGCTTCATTATGACGGAGGACGGGCAGGCTTGACGACAATCTTGCCTACCATGTACGGGTGGATCGTGCAGAAGTAATGGTAGACCCCGGGTTTTGTGAGCTGTGCAAGAAGCTGTCGTCGGTGTCGAGCGCCGCCGATGAGAATCGATTGTGGTCGTCCTTCACCTTGTGCACTTCGCCGTCCTCGTTCTTCCAGGTCACCGTCATACCGGCAGTGATAGTGAGATCCGGCGGCGCGAAAGAGAAGTCGTCGATAATGATCGTGGCCGTCCTTGCCGCGGCTTCGACCACCGCGTCGCCGGCGCCGCCGAGACTGGGAAGCAGCCCAGCGGAAAGAAGCGCGATCGCGCCGAAGATCAGAGCGAGGCGGACACGGCGCGGCATCGGATTTCCGGTCATTGACCCGGCACTCACCGTCGCGCGACGACGAGCGAGCTGTCGGTCAGCGCCGGGGCGCCCTTGCTGCTGACGTAGTCGACAGTCCTGACGCCCAGATATTTGTGCAGGTCGGCGGCCGGCACCTTCATCGGCCCAGGTGCGGGCGCAGTCCCCGGCGCCGGCTGCGGATACGCCGTCGAGTTCGCGGTATGAAAGGTGACGTTGCCCTCGACCTTCTGGATGATCTGGTGGATGTGGTCGTTCAATACCGTCACCGAGCCGAAGCGCTTCAGATAGGCGAGCGCGCGGCCGGCATCGGCCGTGCCCCAGCCCCACTTCTCGTAGATCGTCCACATCGGCAGATGGGCGAGGACGACAATCGGGGGCTTGCCGAACCGCCGGCAACATCCTTCTCCAGCCATTCCAGCTGGTCGTCGCCCAAGGTCGCGAGACCGGCGGATTTGAACCCCGGCTGAAAATCGAAGACGTTGATCAGGCCGATGAAATGGGCGCCGGCCACATCGAAACTGTACCAGCCCTTGCCTTGCGTATTCTTGCCGTAGCGCGCGAGGTAGGCCTTGCCGTTATCGGCGTCGGTCACGTCGTGCTCGCCGGGGATAAAGAACACCTCTTTGTTCGCCCCCTTGATCACCTGATCGGCAGTGTCCCACTGCTCTTCCTTCGACAGGTGGCTGATGTCGCCGGTATGGACGAGGAAGGCCGGCTGGGTTGGCATCGCCATGATTTTGGCGATGGCCTCGCCGAGCGTGGCGGTCGGGTTCGGGTTTGCCGGCAGGTGGAAGCCGATATGGCTGTCGCTGATCTGGACAAAGGTCAGATCGCCTTGCGTCGCCTCGGCGGCGGCTGCCGAACCGACCAGCCCGAGCGTGCGCGGCACGCCGCCGGCGCGGCTCCAGACGACGCCGGTGCCCGCCTAGGTCATGCATTTCAGAAGGCCGCGGCGATTGATGCTCGTCTTGCCCAAGCGCCGGGCACCGTCACGAACGGCCATGGTCTCTCTCCTCGATGGCGTGGTGTGTCGCGCCGATCCCGACCGGCGGCCCGCGTGATTTATTCCCGATACCGATCGCGGTGAGCGAACGCGGCCGACGTCCTCGACCGCAGCGCTTTCGACCGCGAATAAAACTCCGGCGCCGGCAGTCATCCCTGAGCGGGATCAAACCGTTGAGGGCAGCTGGTCGCAGCGACCAGCTGCCATCTGTCCGTCGACCCGCGGACAGGAGGGAAGCCAGCATGTCGTCGACCCGGCGTATCGGTGCGCTCAAGACGTTCTCGTTTGGCCGGAGCGGCGCTCGGGCTCGCCAATGCAACCTACGCGCAGCCGGCGCCGGGCGCCGGTCGCTCGAAACCGGCAAAGCGACGTTCGAGCAGCGCGTCTCCCGGCGCCGCTACGCGAGACGATCGTTCTGCGCGAGCTACCGCAGTGACCCGAGTCCTGATCGGGGCGGTCATGTCGCGCCTGCACCGCACGCCCTCGGCGCTGCGCCGGGCCTCGGATGGAAAGGATGAGGGCGATGGAGTGCGAGGAGGTGCGCCCGCGGCTCGACGCCTATCTCGATGGCGAGGTTGCCGACGCCGAGCGGACGCTTCTCTACCGGCATGTCGCGGGATGCGCCGAGTGCGGCCCGGAAGCGGCGGCGCTTGAGCGCTTGCGCGACGCCATCCGCCAAGCCGCCCCGGTCTATCGCGCGCCCGAGGCGCTGCGTCGGCGGCTGCGTTCTACGCTACGCCGGGAGGCGGCGAGCGCGCCGACCGCGCTGCGCGCGCCAGGCTGGCTCGCCTATGCCGCCTCGATCCTCATTGCTGTCGCCGTCGCCTCGGGCGGGACAGTTTTGCTGACCGGCGAGCGCCAGAACGACACCATCGCCAACGAGGTCATCGACAGCCATTTGCGCTCGCTGTTGGGCACCCATCTCATCGATGTCGCCTCGTCCGAAACGCACACGGTCAAGCCATGGTTCGCCGGGCGCACTGATCTGGCGCCGCCGGGCGTCGATCTCGCCGCCGAGGGCTTTCCGCTGATCGGCGGGCGGCTCGACCTGATCCAAGACAAGCCGGTCCCGGCCCTCGTCTATCGGGCCGGCAAGCACATCATCAACGTCTTCGTTCTGCCGGCCGGCCCAGCCGGTTTCGGCGAGGCCCTAATCCGCCGCGGCTATACGCTGCGTCACTGGAACGAAGGCGACATCGGCTACTGGGCTGTCTCCGACGCGTCCCCCGGTGAGTTCGGAAAATTCGAACGCGCCTTCCGTGCCGCTAACGGCGGATGATCCTCAGTCCGCAGCGGCGGGATGATAGCAATGGCTGAGGGCGAGATGCCCGGCATAAGGATTAAGCTGGCTCCAGGAGAAGGCCCGGCCGTGGTTGCAGCAATATTGCAAAGCAGAGCTGTGAAGGTTGGAGGAATTGTGCGGACCGCGCGTCGTGTTCTCGTGATCGAAGACGACACCGAGGCGGCGGGACAGCTGGTGGATTGCCTGTCGGCAAGCGGCTACGGCGTCGATGTCGCGGCGGATGGTGATGGGGGACTGCGCCGCGCGCTGACTGCCAATTACTCCGTCATGACGGTGGACCGCCTGTTGCCGTACATGGACGGGCTGGAGATCATCCGCCGCCTCAGGGCTGAAGGGGTCGCGACGCCGGCGTTGATCCTGAGCGCTCTTGGCGAGGTCGAGGACCGCGTCCGCGGCCTGCGCGCCGGCGGCGACGACTATCTGGTCAAGCCCTTCGCCTCACGCGAGATGCTGGCGCGGGTCGACGCTCTCGCCCGACGCAGCACGGCCCTGGTCAAGGAAACGATGCTGCGCGTCGGCGATTTGGAAATCGATCTGCTGGCGCGTATCGTCATACGACGCGGCCGCGAAATCGAGCTGATGCCCCGGGAGTTTCAACTGCTCGAATACCTCGCGCGCAATGTCGACCAGGTGGTTTCCCATGCTATGCTTCTGCAGCATGTCTGGGATCTGCATATTGATCCGATGACCAATGTCATCGACGTCTATGTCGGCCGGGTTCGCCGTAAGATCGACGGCGGCCAAGCCTATCCGCTGATCCATACCGTTCGCGGCATCGGGTTCTGTCTCCGTGCTCCTGATTAACGATGCACTTGCCGATAACCTCTTGGCCAAGATCAAGAGGGGCGGGGCCGGTGACCAAATCGGAATGCCTCGCCTATTTCGGGCCGGGGGTGGCACGCTGCGACACCTTTCCTGACACGCACTGATCGCGAAGTTCGTGCCATTATGGCTTGCGGATACGGGGGAGCGATGAGCAGGCTGTTGATGCACAGCCGCCGCCGGTACGAGCCTGTCTCTTGCGGCTCTTGCGAGCACGTTTTGCAAGGTTGCTATTCGCCCTTACGGCGCCGACCCCACTGCCGCAAGGCGGCGTTTTGCTTCCTCGTAGAGGTCCGAAGGCAGTGGCCCCAGCTCCAGAACGTCGAGGTTGGTTTGCAGATGCTCGGGACTGATCGTGCCGACTATGGTGGTGTCCAGATCCGGATTGGTGAACGTGAAACGGAGAACGAACTCCATCGGGCTCATGCCGGCGAGCAGGTCATCGAGAGCGGCCCGGCGCCAGCGCTCCCATTGCAGTCCTGCCTTTTTCCCTTCGGTTGGCGCCCCTTTGGCGGCACCGCCGCGAATGACGATGCCGGCGCCGCTCTCGGCTGCGGCGGCGATCGCCGCTTCATGCTCGCGCTCCACGGCCGAGTAGGGGATCTGGAAAACATCGAAGACTCCCATCGCGATGTGGTCCATCAGGTTCGGCAACGTTCCCGACATACCGATAAAGCGCACCTTGCCGGCCTCTTTGAGTTCCAACAGCGCATCGAGCGCTCCTTGCGCCTGCAAGGTGTGCTGTGACGGCGAGGCGTGGAACTGGACGACGTCGAGGTGGTCGGTCTTCATTCGTCTCAGGCTTTGTTCCACTCCGGCCACGACGTTCTCCCGGGTGAAGAGGTGCGGGCCGCTCTGCCCGCGCGGTGCGGGCGGTGCGCCAACCAGACAGCCGCATTTGCTCGCCAAATAATATTCGCCGCGGCGATGGCCGATATAGCGGCCGATCCGTTCCTCGCTAAGCCCGTAGTCAATTGATGTGTCGATGTAATTTATGCCGGCGTCGAGCACCTTGTTGAGGATGGTTTCGGCCTGCGGATCGCTTATATCCCGACCGCGCGGCGCACCGCGCAACTCCATTGCTCCATAGCCCAGCACCGTTACCTGCAATCCGGTCCGTCCGAGTTCTCGCTTTGCTACAGCCATTGTCTCCTCCACTTATGTGGGCCTCGGCCGCCGATCGTGGCGGCAACTATGCACTCTACGTCCGCGCGCGGCCGATGATTTTGCTACGATGCAGACAAACCACGACTGCCGCCGGCCATCCGCCGGGCCTTATTTGAATGACGGTCCGCGGTTTCACGCGCAAGCCAATCGAGATAAGGTTGGTGACCGGCCACGCTCGGCCACGCCACGATGGAGGGACGGGCGTCGGCGCTTAATTCCTTTAACCGCCTCTCGATTTGGCGGAGCAGACGCAGCGCTACGCGGTCCACCCGAACCAGATCTATACGAACGAGCTTCAGTAGCCGGGGGGCGCGGGTCTTCGGTCGAGGACGGCGACGCGACGGCCGCCCGCCGCCGCCGGTTCACGCCGGCGGGTTGCCAAGAAGACCGCCCAGTTGCGCGTCGCTTGGCTCCTGCTGGTAGAAAAGCGCATAGAAATGTCGGGCATCAGCGCGGATGTCCTCAGGAAAGGCCGAAGGATAAAGCAGCTTGCCGAGCCAGGAGAGTCCGATCAGCCGATTGGGCGCCGGCGGATCGTCGAGCCATGAGAACGGCAGGTCGGGTACGAAATGGACGCGCTTTTTCTGCACCGCCCCGAGCTGACGCCACAACGGGTCGCCTGCGACGGCCGCGTAAAAGCGCCGGTCGATGGCGAGGATCACGTCGGGTTGCCAGGAGAGGATCTGTTCCGGCGAGACTTCGACGATCGCTCGCGGCGCCGTCCCTCGGCCCACGACGTTGTGCGCCCCGACCATGTCGACGACCTCGCTGAGGATCGAACCGGCCGCCGCGGTTTCGAGACCGAGCGGTCCGCGCGCGATATAAAGGCTCGGCCGCTCCGCCGGGGCGATTTTCGCGATGCGCTCTCGGGTCCGGTTGATTGTGGCTTCGGCGTAAGTGGCCAGGATTCCGGCGCGCTTCTCGACGCCGAGCAGCGCTCCGATCTTGCGCAGCGTATCGGCCGTACCCGGCAGCCGGCCGGAGATCAGCATGTCGGGGATGTGCGTCTGCCGTTCGACCCGGTCAGCGAGCGATACATAGGTGGCGGTCGTGTCGCCGACATCGAGGACGAGATCGGGCTTCAGCCGCACGAGATTTTCGAGATTGACCGTGTTGCCGCGCCCGGTCAGGCGGCCGATTTCAGGCAAGTCCGAATATCGCGGCGGCAGGAATGCCCGCGCCTGGGGGCTCGGCGCCCGGGTCCAACCCAGCATCTTCTCCGGCGCCAAGACAAACAGCGTCACCGAGGCCGGCGGCCCGGCCGGAAACACCCGCCCAACCTGGTCCGGGATGCCGACCTTGCGACCGCCGGAATCGGTGAACGGTTTTGCCGTGGCCGACAGCGGTGCTACGGCCAGCCCGGCCGCCGCACCGATGCCGAGAGCGAAAAGCTCGCGCCGTCTCACTTGGCGATCATCACGTCCGATGCCTTGATCACCGCGAACGCGTCGTCGCCGGTCTTGAGGGCGAGATCGTCGACCGCCTCGTTGGTGATCGATGCGGTGACGACCACGCCGCCGCCGATATCGATGCGGACATGCGCCGTCGTCTGGCCCTTTTGCACCCCGAGGATCTTGCCTTTGAGCTGATTGCGCGCGCTGAGCTTCATCGGGTGGCTCCTGTCAACATTGGAGTGGTGACCCAAGATCGCGCGGACATCCGCGCCACTACAGTGAAATAGCATGCCCTCGCGGCATGACAAAGGGCAGCCCCAGGAAGCCGTCATTTCCTTCACCGGCCGGAATGACCGTTCTTGTCAATTCCGGGTTCGGCGGTGTCGAGAGCATCGGAGGAATTTATTGCAGCCGCATGATTTGGTCACTACCCGGAAAGAGGGCAACTGCGATTTGCCCCAGACCGGCGCGGAAGCGTTTGCTTGTCGGCCGTTCGCCCGAGCCGATGACGCCCTTGGCCTCGCTCCGATCTGGGGACGGCTGGACGATATGACTAATCAGGAATAACGTAAACTGTTTTAATCCGCTTCCGCGGTCACTATCACCCCAAGTAAGGATCGGATCCGCAGCGCGCGCCAACCCGGAGCCGGGCCTCGGCATCTCCTGCGCCTATCTCTGAGGCCGGAGCACGAAGCCGGCCGGGTCGTCACGATTTGCCGATCACGCACCCCCTGCCGGCCGATCCCGCTTCCGCCGTCGAGATCCCGCCGGCGGTCAAACCGCATCTCGGGCTCGACGACAATTCCTCGGTCAGGTGCCGACCCGTACGCGGCGTCTGGCCGCGATAAACGTGCAACCGCTTGCGCGTCGCGCCGATCTCTGCGAGCATCGTTATATTCATGCGGAAATTACGGCTCGAGCTCGAAATGCCACCCCAGATCGCTTCGGACCTCACCGGCAGCTTTGCGCGCCTCGCTCTGCTTGACGCGCCAAACTCGGCGACGGCGCCGCTCGCGTTCAAGCCGAAGCCGCTGCTCCGACTGGCCGATCCTGAAATGTTGGCCCGTGGACAGCAAAACTTGGCGCCACCGTCGCAGGGCCGTCGAAAAATCTGGGAGTTCGATACCAATCTGCATTGCTCGATCATCGGCACATGCCTAACCAATGCCGAACTTCGGCACGCACTCGGCAAGCTCAGGCTCAAGGACGCCGCCACTGCGACCGAGCATGATTTGCACGCGAGCGGAGTGCTGCTCGCCGCAAAGCGTCACGACGGCGCCAAAGTGCTGCAAAAGGCGCTCGATCGGAAGCATCGCGTCGCCGTCAACCAATTCGCCCGCGCCAAGACCACGAGCGGGGTTCGCGCCTTATGGCAGGAGGCGGTGCAGCGCGGCGAGATCCCGGGTGCCTACTGGGCGGCGCTGATCCATCCGGCGACCAACGACGCGCTGGTGCGCGAAGTCTTCTCTGAAGTGCACATGCTGTCGCATTTGGTCGGTGGCGCGAACCGCGCCGACATCCGGCGGCTGTGCCGGCTCGAAGCCGAAAACAGCGAGCTTCAGGCAAAAGTCGAGCGCCAGCAGCGCCAATTGCGCGACGCGATCGTCGCGCGGGACACGACGATCCGGAAATTGAACCAAGCGCTCGAGGCGCGCATCGACCGAGCCCCGCTCGGCATCGAAGCGGCCTGCCAGCCGGCCTGGGGGGCGCTTGCCGCCGATCTGAAATCCCGGATCGAGCGCACCAGCGGTCGCGCCGAGCGGCTCGAGCGGCAGCTCGCCGAGGCGCGCACGTCGCTCGCTGCCGAGCGCGCTGCCCGCACCGCCGCCGAAGAGCGCGAAGCCGAGCTCCGCCGCGAGGTCGAAGCGATGGAAGCCGGCATGTCGGTTGCCGGCGACGCCGACGGCACCGCCGTGGGGATCGAGCCGCTGAATGCGACGCTCCTCTATGTCGGCGGCCGGGCGGCGCAGATCGGGCATCTCCGCGTCCTGGCCGAGCGCGCCGGCGCGATCCTGCTGCATCACGATGGCGGCATCGAGGAACGTGGTGGGCTGTTGCCCGGGCTCGTCAGCCGCGCCGACGCCGTGTTGTTCCCGGTCGACTGCGTCAGCCACTCGGCGACGACGCTGGTCAAACGGCTGTGCCGGCAGGCCGGCAAACCGCTTTTGCCCTTGCGCACCGCCGGTCTGGCACCGTTCTGCGCCGCCTTGAAAAATCCCGCGATCTGCGCCGCGGCGGGCTGACGAACGGGTGGCCGTCCGACTGCTGCTCGCGGCAGTGCTCAGCCTTGTCGAGATCGGTGAACGCGGCGAGCGCCGCGGGCCCCATATTCATCGGCATAGATGCTTCGCGAAAGGGCACTCATGTCCGTCATCGAAAACATCCGTCCGCAAGCCAAAGCCGATTTGCGCCAGGTGCGCATGCTGATCGACGGCTCGTGGGTCGACAGCCTTTCCGGGGTCACACTGACCGTGGAAAATCCGGCCAAGCGAAAACCGATCGCGACGATACCGCGCGGCGACGCGGCCGACGTGGCGGGTGCGGTCGAAGCCGCAGCCCGGGCATTCCCAACCTGGAGCAGGGTCGCGCCGCGCGACCGCGGCCGGCTCCTCCTCCGCATCGCCGACAAGATGGAGGGTAAGGCGGAGGAGATCGCGCGCACGATTGCGCTTGAAACCGGGAACGCGCTGCGTACGCAGGCGCGCGGTGAAGCGCGGCTCGCCGCCGACATCTTTCGCTATTTCGGCGGTCTCGCCGGCGAGCTGAAGGGCGAGACAATCCCGCTGGGCGAGCAAGTGCTGAGCTATACGCGGCGAGAGCCGTTGGGCGTCGTTGGCGCGATCATTCCATGGAACGCACCGGTCTTGCTCGGCGCGCTGAAGATTGCTCCCGCACTCTGCGCCGGCAACACTCTGGTGTTGAAGGCGGCCGAGGACGCGCCGATCGGCGTCTTGATGATGGCCGAAATTTGCCAGGAGTTTCTGCCGGCCGGCGTGCTCAACGTGCTGACCGGGCTCGGCGAGGAATGCGGTGGTCCGCTGGCGCAGCACCCGCTGGTACGGAAGCTGTCCTTCACCGGCTCGACCGAGGTCGGCAAGATTATCATGCGGGCCGCGGCCGACCGGATCGTCCCGGTGTCGCTCGAGCTCGGCGGCAAGAGCCCGTCGATCGTCTATCCCGACGCCGACGCGGATTGGGTCGTCGACGGCGTCATCGCCGGCATGCGCTTTACTCGCCAGAGCCAGTCCTGCACCGCCGGCTCGCGCCTGTTCCTGCATGCCGACATCTTCGACAGCTTTCTCGACAGGCTGCGGATCAAGACCCAGGCGCTGAAGCTCGGCGACCCGCTCGACGAGGCGACCGACATCGGCAGCATCATCAACGACAAACAATTCACCAAGGTTTGCGGCTATGTCGAAGAAGGGCTGATGCGGCAAGATACGCGGCTGGTATTCGGCGGCCTGCCGCCGAAAGAAGGACCGCTCAGCGAAGGATATTTCGCCATCCCAACCGTATTTGCCGACGCTTCGAACGACTGGCGGCTGGCGCGGGAGGAGATCTTCGGCCCGGTGCTGGTCGCCATCCCGTGGCGCGACGAAGCCGACGCGATCCGCATGGCCAACGACAGCCATTACGGCCTCGCCGCCTATGTCTGGACCCACGACATCGGCAGTGGCTTGCGCGCGGCGCATGCGATCGAGAGCGGCTGGGTCCAGGTCAACCAGGGCGGCGGACAGGCGCCCGGCCACTCCTACGGCGGTTACAAGCAGAGCGGCATCGGCCGCGAGTTCTCGCTCGAAGGGATGCTCGACAGCTTCACCCAGCGCAAGAACGTGACGGTGAATCTGAACACGCCGCGCCGGGAGTAGGAGCGATCGCATGCCACAGCATCCGGCATTGAGGGAAGGACGCGCCGCGGTAATCACCGGTGGCGCCAGCGGGATCGGCCTTGCCGCGGCAAAGCGGTTCGCGGCGTTGGGCATGAAAATTTGCCTCGCCGATCTGAGCCAGGAGGCGCTCGACCGAGCCGCAGAACAGCTGTCGGGTGCGTCTGTCGTCACGGTGTCGACCGATGTCAGCCGGTGGGAGGATGTGCAGCGGCTGAAGGACCGCGCCTACGCCGCGTTCGGCGAGGTCGGGGTGCTGATGAACAATGCCGGCGTCTCGGCGGGCGGCGGCCCGTTTGACGATTACCAAGGCTGGCAGCGGGTATTGAACGCCAATCTGTGGGGCGTCATCAACGGCGTCCACAGCTTCGCCCAAGCAATGATCGACCAGGGCACGCCCGCCGCAATCGTCAACACCGGCTCCAAGCAAGGCATCACCTGCCCTCCCGGCAACACCGCCTACAACGTGACAAAGGCCGGCGTGAAGGTGCTGACCGAAGGCCTGGCGCATGCGCTGCGCAACATCGAGGGTTGCCAGGTAACCGCACATCTGCTGGTACCCGGCTCGACCTTTACCGGCATGACTGCCCGCGGCCGTACCGAGAAGCCGCCCGGATCCTGGATGCCGGAGCAGGTTGCTGACTTTATGGTGGGGGCGATGGCGGCGGGCGACTTCTACATCATCTGCCCCGACAACGACGTCACCCGCGACATCGACAATCGGCGCATCCTCTGGGCAGCCGAGGACATCATTCGCAACCGACCCGCATTGTCGCGCTGGCACCCGGACTACAGAGATGAATTTAGCGAGTTCCTGACCCTCGACGCCCCGTTTCGGCGTTGAACAACGCAGCGATACTCCAACCAACGGACTGGCGCAGGTAACAATGAAATATACGAAGCTTGGCCGCACTGGCCTCGATGTCTCTCGCATTTGTCTCGGCTGCATGAGCTACGGCGGCGGCAATCTCGGTAATCATGCCTGGAGCCTCGGCGAGGAGGAAAGCCGGCCATTCATCAAGAAGGCCCTCGAAGCCGGGATCAATTTCTTCGATACCGCCAATCGCTATTCGCTTGGCAACAGCGAGGAGATCCTCGGTCGTGCCATCAAGGATTTTGCGCGGCGGGACGAGGTCGTGATCGCCACCAAGGTCTATGGCCGGATGCGAGGCGGCCCCAACGGCGCCGGGCTGTCGCGCAAGGCGATCCTCGCCGAAATCGACAACAGCCTGCGTCGGCTCGGCATGGATTATGTCGACCTCTATCAGATCCACCGTTTCGATCACGACACGCCGATCGAGGAGACGCTCGAGGCGCTGCACGACATCGTGAAGAGCGGCAAGGCAAGATATATTGGCGCCTCCTCGATGCACGCTTGGCAGTTTGCCCGCGCCCTCGGCATCGCCGAAAAGAACGGGTGGACCCGCTTTGTCAGCATGCAGAATCTCGTCAATCTGCTCTACCGCGAAGAGGAGCGGGAAATGCTGCCGCTATGCGCCGCGGAAGGTGTCGGCGTCATACCGTGGAGTCCTCAGGCGCGGGGCAAGCTGAGCCGCGACTGGAACTACACCAGCATCCGCACCGAAACCGACGAGGCTCTCGGACGGCTTTTTTCAGGGACCGAAGAGGCCGACAAAAAAGTCGCCGATCGTGTCGCAGAGGTGGCCACGTCGCGCGGCATCCCGCGCGCCCAGGTGGCGCTTGCCTGGCTGCTGTCAAAGCCAGTCATTACCGCACCGATCGTCGGTGCCACCAAGCTCGAGCATCTCGACGATGCCTTGGCCAGCGTCAACGTGACCCTCAGCACCGAAGAGATCAGCGCTCTCGAAGAACCCTATGTGCCGCACGCGGTGGTAGGGTTCGTCTGAGAGTTTGTGAAAGATCGGCGTGGTGCGTGCTTCGAGACGCGCCCTGCGGGCGCTCCTCAGCATGAGGGAAGCCTTCAATGGCATTAAAGGAATTCCTCGTCCTGAGGTGCCTCGCGCAGCGAGGCCTCGAAGGACGCATGGCATTGAACCAGCCGCTCGGCAATTGGATTACAGCCTTCTTCGCGGGGTAACGATTAAGTTGTTGATCTACGGCGTATCATTTTGGTCGGGCTCTAAGACGACAACCCCAGCGAGCCACCCGGCGCGAATGAGCCGAGTCCGACAGCGACGGCAAGTGCCGGCGACGACAGGATGATCCGTGTTGGTGCAGCCGGGCCGAAACAGAATGCGGTCGTATAGGTAACGGCGGGTCAGAGCCTGAAGCCGAGCTCGGTCAGCGCCTTTCGCGTAGCCGGGTCCTCGAGAACGGCGAAGAAGCGCTGCACAGCGGGGCGAGCGAGCCGCGTCTTGGGAACGATGAAATCATAATGCTCGTCCTGTGCCGGAATGAAGCCGAGCCCGTATTGCCGGGCCATCGTCTCGATCGCGATTCCCCAATCGGCTCGGCCTTGCGCGACGGCGACGCCGACGGCGTTGTGTGATTTCGGTTGCGACCAATAGCCAGCGGGCTTCGCACCTCCGAGCAACCGGTCCGTCAGGATTTGGGTGCCGCTGCCGGGGTTGCGGTTGACCATCAGGCAATCCGGCGCGGCGATGGCGCCGCCAAGAGCGTCATCGAGGGATCGCCCCGCGAAGCGCGGATCGCCTTTGCGATAGACGATCCCTTGCAGACGGCGATAGCCGGAGACGAGCTCCAGCGCCGGGGTCAGGAACGGACGATTGTAGTCGCCGGTTTCCGGGTCCATCAGATGGATCGCGGCAATGTCGCACTCGCCGCGTTTGGCGGCGGCGAGCCCGCCGGTGCTGCCGACATTGAGCGCCTTGACCGAGATCCCCTCGGATTGCAGCCGACCGATCAGCACATCGAGCCCCACGCAATGGCTGCCGATGATCACGAGGTCGGCGAGGTGCGCCCGGCCGATCACCTGCACCTCGACCGGTGTGCCGGCGGCCACGCTCTCGACATGCTGGCCGATCGTGATGAACCCATCGGCCTGGCTGAAGGCGGTCACGGCGCCCGAACCCTTGGCGTTGGGGTAGGCGGCGAGCGGCCCTTCATCGTCGCCCCGGACGAGCGACACCATCAGGTATTCGGTGCGGCCGCGCTCCGAGGCGATGCGCATCGGCAAGATCGCGGGCAGCCGCTCGGCCTGCTCCGTCGGCAACCCTGCGAAGGCGCGGATCACGGGTGCAACAAACTCGTGGAAGGTGAAGATCGCCGAGGTCGGGAAGCCAGGCAGGATTGCAATCGGCTTGCCGCCGGTGACCGCCAGGCACAGCGGCTTCCCCGGCTTCAGCGCGACACCGTGCACGACAATGCCGGGATCGTTGAACGAGGCAATGGCGCGGTAGCACAGATCGCCGGCACCCTTCGACGTGCCGCCGGAAAGGACCACCATGTCAGAGGTGGCAAGCCCTTCGTCAACGAGACGCGACAACATGGTCTCGTCATCGAGTCCGATGCCGAGCGGATTGGCGCAGCCGCCGGCTTCCACAATGGCAGCGCCGAGGATCGCGGCGTTCGAGTCATAGACGGCGCCGGGGCGGATCGGCTGACCGGGCATGACGATCTCGTCGCCGGTCGAGATGACGGCGACCCGCGGCCGCCGCCAGACTTCGACAGCGGCGCAACCGACCGCCGCCAGCATCCCGATCTCGCGCGAGGTCAATACCTGGCCTGTGCGAAGAACGGTTTCACCGCGTGCCAGATCACTGCCGGCAAACGCGATGAATTGCCCGGGCGCGGCCGTCCGGCGGACCTCGATCATCGCGCGGTGGCCGTCATCCCGGGTTTCGGTGTGCTCGACCATAACGACGGCGTCGGCCCCGCGCGGCACCATCCCGCCGGTCGCAATCAACGTCGTCGTACCGGGTGCAACGCTGAGGCGCGGCACCGTGCCGGGAGTGAGGATCTCGGCATTTAACGCCAGCGCTTTCGGTGCGCGTTCGCTCGCGCCGACCGTGTCCGCCGCCCGCACCGCGAACCCGTCGACGCTGGATCGATCGAAACCGGGAACATCGACATCGGCGATGACCGCGCGCGCCAGGACGCGACCAAGCGCCTGCGACAACGGCACCGTCTCGGCCCCGAGCGGACGCAGATCGAGATGCCCGTGGAAACGCGCCGTGGCGGTATCCCGGTCGATGACGTCGAGGAACTGCTCTTGCCGCGCAAGGCTCCGCAAAGCCACCGGAAGATCGTTCATCACCGGAACCCCGCTGTCGTTTCGGCGTCCTCATAGAGATAGACGGTCACCCGTGCACCTTGCGGAAAACCTTCGCTTCCCTCTGGGACGATGACAACGCCATCGGCGCTGACCGCAGCCATGAGCCCGGTCTCGGCAAAAGAGGGCAGGGGTTCGACGGTGTCGCCCGCGCCACATCGCACCGGGAAGATTTCGGTCATGCCCAGAGACGAGACGACTTTTCCTCCAGTAGTCAGCTCGCGAGATCGGTAGGGAAGCTCGGCGCCACGCCCGCCGAGCCGCCGAATTGCCCGTCCGCCGAACAGCTCGTAGCTCCACAGGCACGCCGCCGCTGGGCCCGGCAACAGAACAATCGGCAGCCCGCCGGCAGTGCGGCCAAGACCCGTCGTTTCGCCCGGACGCAGCGCCACCCCGTGGATCGCGATTTCGCCTGCCCCGGCGACCGCGGCGGCCGCGTGATCGTCGGTTCCGGACCCGGTTGCTCCGATGAGAAGCACAATATCAACGGCGGGATCAACGGCGGGCTCGGCCAGCGCCGCCGTGATGGCGCTGCGGTCACGCTCGACCGCGACACACTCTGCGACGATACCGCCCTCGCGCTCGACCGCAGCACAAATCATGGGGCCATTGCTATTCTCCCACGCGCCGGTCTTCCCAGGCTTGGCTACCAATATCCGCACACGCGGCTGGCGGACGACCGGGACCGCCGACACGCCAGCACTCGTCAGCAACCCGATATGGCGCGCGGCAAGCCGCGTTCCGGCGCCGACCAGCATCGCTCCGATCGGCGCGACCGCGCCTTGTTGTTCAACATTGTCGCCCGCCGCCACCGCCTCGATGACCGCGATCGAGGCCTGCCCATCGGGCTCGGCCCGCTCAATTGGGACCACAGCGTCGGTCCCGGTCGGCAAAGCATCGCCGGCGGCTACCGCAACCATTGGCAGCCGGACCGGATTGTACGAGCTCGCCCCCAAAGACGCGCTCGCCTCCACGGCAAATCCGTCCCGCGCCGCGCGATTACCGGCAGGGATCGGCCCAGCGGCACGGATGTCTTTGGTCAGCACCCGCCCCCGTGCCGTACGCGACGGGACGTCTTCCTCATTAAGACAATGGACGGCCGCGTCGACCCAAGCGATCGCCGCGTCCACCGAATGATAGTCGGGCATCGGTCGTGCTGTTCGACCGCCGCTCAGCTTGCCGGCAAGCCGGGCGTTCGCCATCGTTCCATGCCGCCACGCAATACCGACACGTCCGCCATCCGGGCCTGCCGCAACTGCTGCGCCGCGATCGATGATCGGCGATCGGTTTTGCAGACCACGACCACGGGCCGATTTTCACGGACCGGATTGCGCGGGGGCGTCGACAGTTCATTGAGCGGCAAATTCTTCGCTTCTTTGATGTGTCCGAGAGGATCCGTGAGCTCGTCAGCACCACGCTCCTCGAGAACAAGCAGGACGGCATCCCGCTCAAGGCGAGTGGCAAGCGCCACTGGCTCAATCCACGACGGCGCCGGCGGCACGCGTCGAAGCCAGGGGGACATCAGCTTCATGGCGCGATCCTTTCATGCGCGTGATCCGAGGCGCAAGTCGCATGCTGGGCATCTCGACGGGCTCGCGATCCGGAATTCTCCCCAATCCCTCGACGGCGGGCCTCAGAACTGCCCCAAAGGGGCTCGTCCTTCCCCGTCCCGGCCACAAACTCTCAGGTGAGCCTGGCGAAGCCGATGTCGTCGTCGATCACGGCGCTCGGTCCGACCGGGACCCGTCCCGGATTCGGCCGGTTGAGTTTGCGGAAGACGATCTTGTCCTGCCACACCTTGCGGAGGAAATCGGAAAACACGTCGATCGTCAGCTGCTCACCCGGGCAACGCCGGTAGCCGAAGCCGAACGGCGCGAAGCCTGCGTAATCGCACACTGGCAGCGGCTTGCCGTCGGCGACAGCGAACACCGTGCCGAAGCCGCTATTGGTTATGCCCGTCTTGCGTCCGTCGCTGACCGGCAACGTCTTGATCTCGAATGGGCAGCGAGGAAGGCCAATCTGCTTGCATTTGGCCTCGTCGATCTCGGCGCTGGTCGGGACGCTCTTATAGCGCTCGGGGTCGAACTGCTGCGGGTCGTCCCAGAGACGCGTATCGAAGCTCGTCGCGGTGTGCGGCGTGTTCATGAAGGCGTGCCGCTCATAAGGCACGCCGAACTGCGCGAACGGCGAGCCGCCGAAGAAGGACGCCCTCGCGTCTTTGATCGCGGACACGCTGCCGCCGTTCGGCGAGATCGTTCGGAAGAGCTCCATTACCAGCAATTCAAGCGGCGTGTACGGCGACCCGTGGGCGTTATCGAAATCGCCGCTCATCGTCTTTTGGAACGCCGCGCGCACCGAAGGATCGCCGCCGCCCTCGTTGAGGCGCGACATCACGCCAAAGATCGAGTTTCCCCACTGGCTCAAGGCGACGAAATTGTGGAAGCATTCGAAGACGACGTCTTTCTTGGCGAAATACCGGCCGTCTCCGGCGTTCTTCAGCCAGTAATAGGCGATCGTCTTGTCCGGATCGGCGATCCGCCCGTTCGCGATGTCGTCAAGCCGCCCGTCGATCCACTTTTTGAGGAAAGGCAGAAGCGCCCGGACCGTCATATAGTTCTCGTAGACGACCTCCTGCGTCGGATCGCGGTGCGCGAGTACGGTATTGAAGCTCTCGCCGATCGTGCGCACCTGCGGCGGAACAGCCTCGCCCTTCACCCCGAGATGCAAGTCCCAATAGATGTCCCAGTAGTAGTCGAGATAGTGCCGCATGAACGGCTTTCCGGCGTGCTTCGGGTCGAGCAGCGCGTCGAAGAAAGCGACCACCTTGGCCTGATAGCTTGGACGGTAGAGGTCGGGCGTGACGCCGCTGAAATAGATGCGCTTGCGCAGATTGTCGCCGCCGCGGTTCTCCAGACCTTCGAGGAACACGGTCACCCCCTGCGCGGGGTCCGGCTTCCAGTCCTCGTAGATCAAGCCCCAAAGGTCGTGAGGAAGCGCGTCCTGCTTGGACAGCGGCAGGTCGATCATCGGCAGGATCGGCCGCTCGCCTGCGTAAATGCTGGTCAGATAGAAGGGGATGACCGCCTTCTCGACGTACTCGCGATCGAAATGGCTTGGGATTGAGGCGCGGAATTTGGCCACGGCCGCCGACAGGTCGGGGGATTGAGGCTCAGCGGAGGCCGGGCCCGACAATGTCCCCGCCGCCAGGGTCGCCGCCCCGAGCAGAAGCGCGCGCCGCTCGATCGAGAATTGCCCCTGAGTTTCGACCGGCGCGCCTTGTCCTAGCGAGTGGCTGGCCTTGTCGTCTAAAGCATCATGCTGTTTGGACACAGTATCCTCCCTAAACGCATGGCGGCCACGCTGTCGGCGCCGGGCGCCGGTATCAAAAGCGCTCCGCCGTCCGCCACAACGGCGAAGCATCCAAGCGGCTCGAGTTTGACCCGACATTGGCCGGATGAAACGTCGTTTTCGCGGCGATGATGTCCCGGTGGTGTCTTTCACGCAAGCCGGAGCGACGACGTGAGGCCTGTCCAGGCTGCGCAGGCCCGCCTTGCATTCGATGCTGCGCGGTGAAGCGAGCACCCTCGCGCGCGAGCTTACGCGAGCTTACGCAGGTTCGGGGTGAACGCGTTTGCGGCAAGCGGGATCGATGGCGGTCGCGCTGAGAATGGCGCGTTGCTCCGCCAGGCGCGCAAGGGCCCGGTGACCAGGAGCACTGGGCGGTTGGCGCGCCCAAGGCAATCCGCTCATCGGCGTGCCCTCCTTGGTCGTCAATAGCGCATCCAGTGCCTTGGCCGGCGCCGGCAGTATGCTACGGGTCAGCTGATACGCGACCTGACGCTCGGCGAGCATCGCCGCTGCGGCGACCAAACGCTCGATGATGGGAGCGCCCCGAGCGATGATTTTTCCGGCCGCAGCTCGTCCATCAACCCTCGTACTCGTTGCTGGGGGCGATCGCCTGATCGGCCCCGAATTGGGGCTGAGCAAGAACGATATCGCTTCAGTTGGTCTGGCCTCCCGATAGCCAGGAGTTCAATGGCACGGCCAGAAACGGCTCTTCGTCGATGCGGTGCTGGCCATGATCGAACCGGTCGAGACGCATTTCCTGTGGCGGCCGCAGCTGCGCGATCCGGCGGACGAGCTCGTCCTCGAAGCCGCCGTCAACGGTCGGGCGGCCGCGATCGTGACGTTCAACCGGCGTGATTTTTGGCGTGGTGCCCGCCCGGTTTGGAGTTGACGTCCTGACACCCGCCGAAGCGATCCGAAGGATCAGGACATGAAGAACCAGAGCACTTACCCTCTCCGCCTGCCGCGCTCGGTCAAAGCCGAGGTCGGACGCCGCGCCAGACAGGACGGCATCAGCGTCAACCAGTTTGTCGCAACCGCGGTTGCCGAGAAGCTCGCGGCCATGGGCACCGCAGAATTCTTTGCCGAGCGGCGGGAGCGGGCCGATCTTGCCGCCTTCGACCGGCTCATGCGGCGCAAGACCGGCGAGGCCCCGGGGCCCGGCGATACGATCGCCTGAGCCAAGGTTCTGTCGTGGAGGCGCCACTCCCTAAACTTCTGTTACGATCGAGTACTAGCGCAATCCCGCGCCGTCGATTCTCATCTCGTCCCGATGTTGGCGGCGGGCTTGGTCGGCTTCGCTGACCCGGCCCAGCAACGTCTCGCGCACGGGCCTCATTCCAGCGAAGCGGAGAATGCTTCGCTCCAGCCCGCGCACGCCAAAGTACAACCTGTAAACCAGCGCAGGCATGCCCATCGTCACGATGATGCGTGGAGGCGACGAGATATTCGAGCACGCCCAGGAAACGGCCGCGCACGAGAGCCCGCGTACGACCAAGCTCTACGACCGGACCAAGGAGCGCCTGAACTCAGGGCGAGGTAGAAAGAATTCGTCTGTAGATTCGGACGGCCCTCTTCTGGGCACGGCGAGAGATGCTCCAGGACTGGCCTCTATTTATATAACCGGCTTCCTGTACAACCCACGAATTGCTTCCAGAACAACGTGCAGGTGGCGCCTTGCGTACCAGTCGACATATCGATGGTTGTTTCTTTCGCCCATTGTGTCTTGCGGTGTTCCGCCCAGGCGCTCTGGCTGGCGTATGATTTCGATGCCGTTACGCCATCGTACGCAGCAAGCCGTCGATGATCTCGAGCATACGATCCTGGCCGAACGGGCGGTAATGGCCGGGATACACGGTCCTGACCGGGAGTTCGCGAAGCCGGTGAAGGCTGGTGGCGTATCCGTCCGGGTTCGCTGCCGCCTCGGTGCTGCGCTCGGCCAGCGGGTCGTCGTACAGGGTATCGGAGGTGAACACACTCCCCGTCCGCGCTTCCCAAAGCACCATCGTACCCGGCGTCTCCCCAGGCATGTGGAGGATCTCGAAGCTTCGGTCGCCCAGATCGATGCTGTCGCCGTCTTCGAAACGCAAGGTCGGCGCCGCGGCCTGCACTCGGTAGCTTTCTATGTCGTACCCGGGAGTGGGCAGCGCCCGCAACATCTCGCCGCTGACATACACGGATACTTGCGAGGATTCCAGGGTAGGTGCTGCAATATTCTGGGCGTCCAGCCGGTGGCACCCCCTTTCGTCAAAGGCATGAAGGCCGCCCGAGTGGTCGTAGAGGCAATTGCAGGCGACGGCGACCACAGGCTTGTTCGTAATCGCGTCTACAATTTTGCGCGGCGATAGGATGCCGGTCCCGGTGTCGATCAGAAGATCCCGCTTCGATCCGCGCACCAGCCAAAGATTGCCTGAGTAATAATCTTCGATCCAAGCTTCGCGCAGGCGCACGACGCCATTCTCGCAAGAATTGATGGCGTACCAGAAATCGGCAACCGGCTTTTGCATGGGGGCGTTTCCGTAGCCGCTTCACCGGGCGGACAAAGATCACGACCAACGCAACCTGTCAATCGGCGGCCGGCTTTCAACGCGAAAGCAGAAAGGCACGAGAGCCCGACGGCGAGCGAAGAATTTGCCGATGGCAAGCGGCTTCGTAACCACGTCACTAGCATTGCATTAGTCCGGCCAAGGCTTGTTCCGGGGAGCGGCCTGACCCGCAGGCTTAACGAAGGGGGACAAGGGGGAGCACCTGTTTGGTTGCAAAACTCAAGGCTTTCGGAAAGAAGCCGCCGGGCCGTAAGGGCCCCGCGGCGAGCCATCCCGCTCCCAAGAACGGCTCCCGACCCTAAGCGGCCATTCGTTGCACATGGCGACATCGGCCCTTCCGACCGACTTCCTGCACGAGATCGGCTGGCTCGCCCGAGCGCGAACGGCTCAGGCGTCTCCGGTAAAAAGCGGTGAAAAGCTTGACACCTTGCCCTGTCTCAGCGATTGTTCCTAGCGGAACAAAAAATAATCAGCAGGGGAGGGTGTGATGCGAAATCTGCTGCTCGGCCAGGTTTCGGTGCTGATCGCGGCGGTGCTGACGGCAGCGAGCCTCGCTGCGCCAGCGGCTGCGGAGGAGCCGGAGACGGTGCTCTACAGCTTCTGCGCTCACGTGGTCGGGAAGAACTGCACCGATGGCGCCGACCCTGAAGCCGGCCTGATCATGGACGCGGCGGGGCAGCTCTACGGCACGACATACAGCGGCGGCGCTCATCCCGGTAATCCTGGCGCTGATGGCATGGGCGGGGGTGCGGTGTTCGCGCTGACCCCCAACGCGGCCAAGACCAAATGGACCGAGACCGTGCTCTACAGCTTCTGCCCACACGTGGTCGCGGAGAACTGCCCCGACGGCGAGGGGCCTTCCGCCGGCCTGATCATGGACAAGGCGGGGCACCTCTACGGCACGACATTTGTCGGCGGCGCTCATCTTCGCGTTTTTGGCGGCGGGGGCACGGTGTTCGCGCTGACCCCCAACGCCGCCAAGACCGAATGGACGGAGACGGTGCTCTACAGCTTCTGCGCACAGGGCGGGGACAAGTGCACCGATGGCGCCGGCCCTATGGCCGGCCTGATCATGGACGCGTCGGGGCACCTCTACGGCACGACATCGCTGGACGGCGCTAATCATCCTGATGGGATTCACGCTGGCGGGGGCACGGTGTTCGCGCTGACCGCCAACGCGGCCAAGACCAAATGGACCGAGACGGTGCTCTACAGCTTCTGCGCACAGGGCGGGGACAAGTGCACCGATGGCGCCGGCCCTATGGCCGGCCTGATCATGGACGCGTCGGGGCACCTCTACGGCACGACCGCTTTCGGCGGCGCTCATGCCCGCGGTCTTTTCAGGATTTTTATCTGGGGAACGGTGTTCGAGCTGACCCCTAACGCCGCCAAGACCACATGGACGGAGACGGTGCTCTACAGCTTCTGCGCGCAGGGCGGCACAAACTGCACCGATGGCCCGGCCCCGAGGCCGGCCTGATCATGGACGCGTCGGGGCACCTCTACGGTACAAGTGCCGGCGGCGGCGCTCATAGCGGGGGCACGGTGTATAGCGGGGGCACGGTGTTCGCGCTGCCATAAATTGGCTTCTGCCCGGAGTTACGGGGCGGCCCCGGCAGCGCCTTTCAATCCTCCGCGGGGCGCCTGGTTACAAAAGTCAAGACTTGTGATCGTGAAACAAACTGCGCCTGGTCGCACCATCTTTCGCTTGCCTGTGCAGTCCAAATATTGGAACATCTCCGGCATGCCAACGATTGGCCACATTGGCTCCTTTGATGTTATGATTTTTCGGAACGATCACGACCCGCCCCACTTTCATGTGTTCAGCGGTGAGTTTTCGGCTAAGTTCGCCATTGCCAATTGCGCGCTTCTGTCCGGTAATGGACGCATTCGCCGCCGCGATATCCGCGCTGTTGAGGAATGGGGACAAAAGCACCAGGCCGCGCTATACTTGAATTGGGATTTAGCCCGTGGCGGAGCGCCACCACAAAAGATCGAGAACAACCCCGATGCTTTACGAGATCACCGAAGCCGTTCCCCATCCTGACCATACCGTGACGGTTACATGGTCAGACGGCGCGCGCGCCGACGTCAGCTTTGCTCCGTTTCTGGAGAAAGGAGGGCTTTTCGAGGCGCTGAAAGACCCGGATTACTTCGTGCGGGAAATGCGCCTGCTGCGTGCTGGCATCGGCCTGACATGGCCGAACGAGGTTGATTTTTCGGCAGACGGTCTGCGTCAGGACGCATTCCCCGCCGAGGCATCGGGTGAAGCTGACGAGCAGGCTACTGCGGCAACCGACAGGAAGCCGTCCCCGCCGCCTCATCCCCTTCCCTAAATCGGGGATTGCTAGGCAAAGGTCCGGCAGCTCCGCGTTGTCATAATATAAGACTTTCGGCAAAATTTTCTTGCCCTTGTGAGACCCCCACCGGCGTTGCCGACTCGCCAGGGATGAAATTCACCCCGCCGTCATCGCGAGGCGCCGTCAGGCGCCGTGGCGATCTCGTCGTCGCGGAGTTGCGAGGGTCGGGATTGTTTCGTCGCTCCGCTCCTCGCAATGACCACAGGGGTAGGCGTGCGCGGTCGGGAGGACCGTCGTTGTTTCCTTTTAGATCAAGGGCTTGCGCTTGCCGTAAGATATGGCCGAAATGCGCAAGCTGTCCACGGTGTGAGCCCTCCCCGATCTGCCAATTTTAGACTTTCTCCAGAAACTGTTGAACTTCGGGCAAGATAAGCTGCGGCTGAAACATCGCCGCGACATGATTTAAACCGGGAAGCGATATAAATTTGGCGCCAGAGATTTGCGAGGCGGTCTGCCGTGCCGCATCGTGGATGGGATCGGCGCTGCCGGCGTAAAGAAGTGCGGGCACCGCGATCTTGCCAACCACATTCGAATACTCGTCCTTCGTTAGCCTTTGCTGCCGGCAGGCAATGAGCGCTACCGTGTCATTCGATCGGACGCGTTGCTCAAGTGCGGGAGTGACCCATTCACCATATAGATTTACCAATTCTCCCAACCCGACTTCGCCGATTGGCCGTTTCGCCGACCTTTCGCAAGCGTGAACTCGTTGTTCTCAGTGACGATCCCGGCGCAGGCCGGGATCCATGACAGCGATGGGCACCGGCCTTCGCCGGTGTGGACTCCAAAACAAACAACGGCTTACACCTACGGACCTGTCGAATGGGCGAAGTCGGGTTAACCCACGACGAAGTACCGCAAGAAGGGGGTCGTCTTTTCCGGGTTCTGTAGGAAAGGCAGAACCAGCAGTCGCGGCGCCGCCGATAACAAGCGCCGCGATTCTTTCGGGTACCTATTGTGCCAGGGCAAACGCTATCCAGCCGCCCTGCGAGTAGCCCCAGAAACGGGTCTTCCGGATTCCGGCGTCATCGAGGATCGCGGCGATGTCGGCGGCGAAATGTGCTGGCGTATACGCCTTCGAATCATACGGCTTATCGCTCTGACCGTGGCCCCTCGTATCCGGCAGGATGAGCCGATACCTCGTCTTCAAAGCATCGACGTACCCGAGTTCGTACCAACTCTCGCTACTATCCGTGAACCCGTGCTGAAGGACGAGGGGGCGATCCGCTTCGCTCGCAGCGCGGCCCCCTTTTTCCGCGTTCGCCGTCACACAGGCTACGCGTGGTGCGTTTTCAACGCGAAAATGGCACAAATGTTGGTTATAATGGGCGATCCGCTTACATCAAAAAACGTCTCAACAACATCGTTTTGGGGTTGGAAAAACGTCACACACGACAAATTATCCACTACCCACCCGTAGGGGATTGGGGATAGGGCTATAGCCCTTTCCATGGAGACACCCATGGCCGACACCGCAGCCGCCGCCTTGCGCCTGTGTCCCGTTCACTGCCCTGCGCTCGCACTCAGCAGTGCTTGACGCGCGTCAATCGGTTTCCTGGTGCGGCTCCCGGTGACCGGGAAGCCAAGAGAGGGAGATATTCTGCAATGGCAGGCAAGATTCGCCTAAATCTTCAAGTCTCCGAGCAGCTCAACTCTGACCTGGAGGAAATGGCCGATAGCACCGGCAGCAACCGGACTGAGGTAATCCGGCAGGCGCTGGCCCTCATGAAAATCGCGCACCAGGCGCGGCGCGAGGGTCGGCACCTTGGCCTCGTGTCCGACCCCTCCAAACTAGACACGGAGCTTGTCGGCATCCTCTGACCGTCTCATGCCGACCCAGCTTAGTCTCGAAGGAGTTGTCCCGCGTGCCGACGTAACGCTGACCCGCGAGGAGCATCCTGACGAGATGGCTGCCCGACTCAAGCAGGAAAACAGAGCTGCAATCATAGAAAACTGCAAAGATGTAGCTATTTTGCAGCGGTGTATCTTTTTCTAATCGGCATGGTAGGGCTGTGCGTGTATTTCATTCTGTTCGCTAGGGCAGTGCCGCCAGAAACGCACAGATGGTCGCAGTCCTTTTTGGCGGCCATTTTGAGCGGAACGGTCTCGTTCATGGTCGGACGCAAAAATCGGGAAGTAGTGTGGCGCGGAAATCCCGATGTCGGGCAGAAAGCGATACCCCCTGTTCGTCTTCTGCCCATCCACAAAGGGAATAATGACGAGTTGCTTTAGCTCGCTCGCGGATTGGGCGTGGGCCTTAGCCAATGGCGAGGGTAATGACGCGCGCACGCGGCCGGCCGGCGGCGTTGAACCCGCCCCGGAAGCCATTGCCGGCAAGGAAGCGGTTGCGTCGCGCCCGCGGCTGCGACAGGCTCGCTTTTTCGACGATAGGAGAAGGACGCAATGGAGAAACGCTCGGCCGGACGGGTCGCTCTCGTCACCGGCGGCGCCAGGGGCATCGGCGCGGCGACCGCCGAGCGGCTGGCCGAGGACGGCGCGGCGGTCGCGATCTGCGACCTCGACGGCGCCGAGGCAGCGGCCGCGCGCATCGCGCGCGACCACGGCGTGCCGGCGCTGGGCCTGGCTTGCGATGTCGGCGTCGCCGCCGAGGTCGATCGGCTCGCCGCCGAGGTCGATCGGCTCGCCGCCGAGGTCGCGGCTCGGCTGGGCTCGCTCGACATCCTCGTCAACAATGCCGGCATCACCCGCGACAACCTCATCCACAAGATGAGCGAGGAGGATTGGGACGCCGTTTCGCTGGTCCATCTGAAAGGGGCGTTTTTGTGCGCGCGGGCGGCGCAGCGGGAGATGGTCAAGCGCAATTGGGGACGGATCATCAACGTGTCTTCGGCCGCCGCCCTCGGCAATCGCGGCCAGACCAACTACGCGACGGCCAAGGCCGGGCTGCAAGGCATGGTGAAGACCTTGGCGATCGAGCTCGGCCGCTTCGGCATCACCGCCAATGCGGTGGCGCCGGGCTATATCGACAGCGACATGACGCGGGCGGTCGCGATCCGGCTCGGCCGCGACCCCGAGGAATACAAGGCCGAGCGGGTCAAGGCGATCCCGGTCGGCCGCGTCGGGGTGCCGCGCGACGTCGCCAACGTCATCGCCTTTCTCGCGAGCGCGGACGCCGCGTTCGTCTCCGGCCAAGTCGTCTACGTCGCCGGCGGCCCGCGCGGATGAGCGCCGCGCCGGAGGGGCGCTACGACCTCCTGACCCTCGGCGAGACCCTGCTGCGCCTGTCGCCGCCGGGCGCGCAGCGGTTCGACCAGGCACGGCTCTTCGAAATCGCCGTCGGCGGCAGCGAATTGAATGTCGGCTGCCTCTTGGCCAGGCTCGGGCGGCGGGTCGCCTGGGTATCGCGCCTTCCCGAGGGGCCGCTCGGCCGGATCGTCGACGGCGAGGCGCGCCGGCACGGCGTCGATACCGCCTGGGTCCGTTGGATCCCGAACGCGCGGCTCGGGCTGGTCTTCTACGAGCCGGGCCCGGCGCCGCGGACGAGCCGCGTCATCTACGACCGAAAGCACTCGGCGGCCTCCGAACTCGGCTTCGAGGATGCGCCCTGGGAGACATTGGTGCAGGCGAGCGCCTGGCTGCATCTCTCGGGCATCACGCCGGCATTGGGCCCGCGCTGCCGCGCCCTGACGCTGCACATCGCGGCTCTCGCCGCATCCGCCGGTAAGCCCGTCTCTTACGATCTCAATTATCGCGCAACCCTGACCAACCCGACCGAAGCCCGCGCCGTGTTCGAAGCGGTGGCACCCTATCTGCGTCTCCTGGTGCTGGCCGAGCGCGATGCGCAGCAGGTGCTGGGCTTCGCCGAGGCGGGCACGCCGCTTGCCGAAGCGATCGCCCGGCGCTACCGCCTCAAATGCGTTGCCCTGACCCGGCCGCCCGGCGCCGAGCCGGGCAGCATGTTGTTGGCAGCGGATGTTTTGCACTATGCGCCCCGCTATGACGCCGAAATTGTCGACCGGATCGGCGCCGGCGATTCATTCGCCGCCGGGCTGATCCATGGCCTCCTCGACGGCGATCTCGACCTGGCGATCCGGTTTGGCGCCTTTGCCGCGGCGGTCGGGCTCGCCACCCCGGGCGACATCAATTTTCTCGCCCCCGAAGACGTCGCTCGCTTTCGCGAAGGCGCGATCGGCGGTCTCGAACGCTGATGCGGCGGCGAGCGCTAGCCGCCGGCGCGGCGGTGATCGGCGCCCTGGTGGCGGGCTTTGCCCTCGCTCGTTTCGGCGCGGAACTGATCCAAGCCGGGCCGCAGGTGGTTGCGTCCGATAGGGTAGGCTCGCCTGCCGCGGACGCGTTCGCCTTTGCCTTCCGCGATCGACCGCGAGCGCTGCCGGCGCTGCACTTTGAGGACGGCGCCGGGCACCCGCTGTCGCTCGACGATTTTCGCGGGCGGCCGGTCGTCCTCAACATCTGGGCGACCTGGTGCGTCCCGTGCCGCCGGGAGATGCCGGCGCTCGGCCGGCTCCAGGCAGAGTTCGACAAATCCGGACTGCTCGTCCTCCCGCTCTCGATCGACCGCCGGGGGGCACCGGCGGTGCGGCAATTCTATCGGGATCTGGGCCTCGCCGGGCTCGGGGTCTACATCGACCGATCCGGCGCGGCGGCGGGCGATCTCGGTGCGATAGGCCTACCGACCACTCTGCTCATCGACCGCGACGGGCGCGAGATCGGGCGCAAGACCGGGCCGGCCGAATGGGACAGCGCGCAGATCGCGGCCCTGATCCGCGATCGTCTCGGGCTCACATCGGAAAAGCGGCAGGCCGGTCGGTGAGCAGCCCGTCCGCTTCTTGCCGCAGCCAATCGCGGAACAGCCTAACCTTTGGCCGGTCGAGCGCCCCCGGGGCGGTGGCGATGTAGTAGGCAAACGGGTCGGGCAATGCCAACGAGAACAGGCGGATGAGCCGCCCGGCAGCGAGGTCGGCGGCGGCGATCGTGCTGAGCGCCAGAACGATGCCGCGGCCGGCGATCGCCGCGTCGAGCGCCAGATGGCCGGCGCTGAAAGTGAGGCCGGGTGCCGCCGGCATGCCGCGCACGCCCGCCGCCTTCAGCCACATCGACCAGGTCGGGAGCAACGGGTCGCGCTCGGCCGCCTGATCGTAGATCAGCGCATGGCGGCGCAGATCGTCGGGGGTGCGCAGCGGCGGACCGGTTTCGAGAAGATGCGGGCTGCACGCCGGAAACACCTCGTTCCGCAGCAGCAGCTCGACCTCGAGCCCGGGATAGCGGCCGGCGCCATACCGGATCCCAAGGTCGAAATCGCCCGCGGTGAGGTCGACGACCTCGTCGGTGGCCGAGAGCCGCACATCGATGTCGGGCGAACGCTCCTGAAACCGGTGCAGTCGCAATACCAGCCATTTGGCGGCAAAAGACGGGGACGCGGTGACGGTCAAGGTCCCGCGATCGTTGTGCGCCCGCAATCGCCTGACCGAGGCGCGAATTTGCGCGAAAGCCTCGCCGAGCCCCGGCAGCAGCACCCGCGCCGAGGCGGTCAACGCGACCGAGCGGTTGCGGCGATGAAACAACCTGACGCCCAGAGCCTGCTCGAGGGCGTGGATCTGGTGACTGATCGCGGCCGGCGTCACGTTGAGCTCCTCGGCGGCCTTGCCAAAGCTCATCAGCCGGGCCGCGGCTTCGAATGCGCGCAGCGCGCCGAGCGGCGGCAGCTGGCCGATCATTGCATGAAGCTTCCTCACTCGATTGATGAGAAATTTTCGTTTGCAGCAGCCGCCCACATCGCACATCTGATACTCAAGAGCAAGCCGACGTTATCGGCTTATTCGCGTGAGGAATTCTCATATGACTGCGATTCCGTTTCAGACCCCGAGACGCGGCGCGCGCCGGGTCTCGTTCGAAGAGCGGCATGGCCGGGTACGCCGCTTCGCCGAAAGCGTCTTGGCGGCGCTGCGCGATTGGCGTAGACGCGCGCGTGCTCGCAACGAACTGATGGCCCTCGACGACCGGACCCTGCGCGACCTCGGGCTCAGCCGCGGCGATATCGCCTACCTCGTCCGCAAGGCGGGCGAGCGCCAGTCCCGGGCCGAGAACTTGCCTTTCCCACCCCTTTGAACGGCGCCTTTCCCACCACCCCTTGGAGGATGCGATGACGACGCTTCAAGAGTTGCCCTATGTCGAGGCCGAGCTGAACTATCTCGGTCCGATGACGGCGCGGCCGCGGTATTACGCCTATGAACTGGGGCCCGAGACCCGCTCGAACCTGACCCCCGAGCCGCACCGGGTGCGGATCCATTCGCTGCGGCCGATCCAATCGGAACTCGACCTCGACCGCCAAGGCTTCGAACTGGCCGAGCAGCGCAGCGCGGTGCACGACTTCTGGAACCACGACGAGGTGCGCGCAGTCTACTACCCGGAAGCCGAGCGGTTCATCGCCGAGGCGACCGGCGCCAGCCGCGTCTTCATCTTCGACCATGTGCAGCGCCGGCGGGTGCCGGGTGCGGCCGAACGCGCGCCGGGGGCGCCGCGTCAGCCGGCCACCCGCGTCCATGTCGACCATACCTCCCGCTCCGGCCCGCAACGGGTTCGCGACCTGATGGGCGAGGCGGCCGAGGAGCTGCTGAAGGGCCGGGTCCAGGTGATCAACATGTGGCGCCCGATCCGGGGTCCCTTGCGCGACGCGCCGCTCGCCGTCTGCGACTCGCGCACCGTCGATCCCAAGGATCTGGTGCCGTCCGACCTCGTCTACCGCGAGCGGGTCGGTGAGACCTACTCGGTCAAATTCAACCCGGCGCACCGCTGGTATTACGCGCCCGAGATGCGCAGCGACGAGGTGTTGCTGCTCAAGATCGCCGACACCCGGACCGATGTCGCGGCGCGCTTCATGCCGCACACCTCGTTCGCGGACCCGACGACGCCGCCCGACGCGCTCCCGCGCGAAAGCATCGAGTTGCGGTCATTGGTGTTCCACCCGGCCTGAGCCCCGCCAACCCGAAACCCGGCCCGAGACCGGGCCGGGTTTCGTGGCCGGTCAGACGTTGTCGTATTCGGCCGAGATGTCCTTGTTGGTGTAGTCGGTCAGCATCGCCGTCGCGATGATGCCGATGATCGCGGTGGCGAGAATGTAAAGGGCGATCGGCAGGCTCGAATGAAATCTTGCGAATAACGCCGTGGCGATGAACGGCGACGGGCCGCCGGCGATGATCGAAGCGAGCTGATAGCCGAGCGAGGTGCCGCTGTAGCGCAGCCGCGGGGTGAAGCTCTCCGCGATCAACGCCGCCTGCGGGCCGTAGCACGTCGCCCCCGGCAGCAGGGACAGGGCGATCGCGATGAACATCAATGCCGGCACCTTGGTGTCGAGCATCGCGTAATAGACAAAGCCGAACACGCCGACGAACGCGCAGCCGATCATGTACATGTTCTTGCGGCCGACGCGATCCGACAAATGCCCGGCGATGACGACCCAGATAAAAGCAAGGACGGCCGCGGCTAGGACCGCTAGCAAGACAAAATTGCGCCCCACCCCGAGAATTGTTATCGCGTAGGTAAAAACGAAAGTGAAAAAAACATAAGCCGGCGCCTGTTCCGGCATCCGCACAAACGCGGTCAGCGCTATCTGCTTGGGCTGGCGCTTCAGCACTTCGAGCACCGGCACGCGCTCGATCCGCTCATCGGCGATGACGCGCCGGAACACCGGCGTCTCGACGATGCCGAGTTGGATCCACAGCCCGATCCCGACCATGACGAGACTGAGCAAGAACGGAATGCGCCAGCCCCAGGTCAGGAAGTGGTCGCCGGACACCCAGCTGAAGAACAGCACCGCGATATTGGCAAGAAATAGCCCGGCCGGCCCACCGAATTGCGGCCAGGCCGAGATGAAGCCGCGATTCTTCGTCGTTTGCGCCCACTCCATCGCCAGCAGCACCGACCCGCCCCACTCGCCGCCGACCCCGATGCCTTGGATCAAGCGGATCACCGTCAGCAGCACCGCGCCCCAGATGCCGATGCTGGCATAGGTCGGAACGAGACCGACGGCAACGGTGGCAAGGCCGGTGACCAGCAGGGTCGCGATCAATGTCGCCTTGCGCCCGATCCGGTCGCCCCAATGGCCGAAGATCGCCGCCCCGATCGGCCGCCCGACAAACCCGATGAAGAACACGGCAAAGGCTTGCAGCACCCCGACCAACGGGTCGGAATGCGGAAAAAAGAGCTTGCCGAAGACCAGCCCGGTCACCTGGCCGTAGAGCAGAAAGTCGTACCATTCGATCGTCGTGCCGATCGTGCTGGCGACCAGCGCGCGGCGCAGTTGCGTTCGATGCTCGGTTGCGGCTAGCCCGCTCGCGGCGATCTCGGCTGTGCTCATGCAATTTCCTCCCATCGCTTCCGGCGACTGCCGCACCCGTGGCGCCGCCCCTCAGCCCGTCCTCGGGGCACGGGATCGGCCGATGCTAGCAACGCCGCCGCGGCGAAGAAAAGGGCGTTGTCCCGGCCGAGACCACGGCGTCAGACGTGCTCGTATTCGGCCGAGATGTCCTTGCCGGTGTAATCGGCCAACAGCGCCGTCGCGACGATGCCGATTACCGCGCAGAGGGCGATATAGAGGGAGATCGGGAAGCTCGAATGAAATCTCGCGAAGAGCGCAGTGGCGATGAACGGCGACGGGCCGCCGGCGATGATCGAGGCGAGTTGGTAGCCGAGCGAGGTGCCGCTGTAGCGCAGCCGCGGCGTGAAGCTCTCGGCGATCAGCGCCGCCTCGGGGCCGTACATCGTCATGATCGGCAGTCCCGACAGCGCAATGGCGAGAAACATCAACGCCGGCACCTTGGTATCCAGCAGGGCAAAGAACACGAAGCCGAAAATCCCGACAAACACGACGCCGATAGTATACATACGCTTGCGGCCGATGCGGTCCGACAGGTGCCCGGCGACCGTGACCCAAAGGAAGGCCAGAACGGCGCCGACGAGCACGCTGATCAACAGAAAGTTGCGCGAGGCGCCGAGGACGGTCGTGCCATAGGTGAAGACGAAGGAGCCGAAGATAAAGCCCGGCGCCTGCTCCGGCAGCCGCAGCAATGCTGTCAGCGCGACCTGCTTGGGCTGGCGCTTGAGCACTTCCAATACCGGCACGCTCTCGACTCGCTCTTCGTCGATCACCTTCTGGAACACCGGGGTTTCGAGAATGCCGAGCCTGATCCACAGACCGACGCCGACCATGACGATGCTGATCAGGAACGGGATGCGCCAGCCCCAGACAAGAAACTGGTCGCCGGACAGCCAGCTGAAAACCAGCACCGCCAGATTGGCCAGGAAAAACCCGGCCGGCGCCCCGAATTGCGGCCACGAAGCGACGAAGCCGCGATGCTGGTTGGTGCGCGCCCATTCCATCGCCAGCAGCACCGAGCCGCCCCATTCGCCGCCGACCCCGATCCCCTGGATCAGGCGAATGACCGTCAGCAGCACCGCGCCCCAGACGCCGATGCTGGCATAGGTCGGGACGAGACCGACGGCGACGGTGGCCAGGCCGGTGACCAGCAAGGTCGCGATCAGGGTTGCCTTGCGACCGATGCGATCGCCCCAATGACCAAAGATCGCCGCGCCGATCGGTCGGCCGACAAAACCGATGAAAAACACGGCGAACGCCTGGAGCACCCCGACCAATGGAACGGAGTGCGGAAAGAACAGCTTGCCGAAGACCAGCGCGGTCACCTGGCCGTAGAGCAGGAAATCGTACCACTCGATCGTGGTGCCGACGGTGCTGGCGATCATGGCGCGGCGCAACTGCGCGCGGTGCTCGCTGTCGGACAACGTGACTGCAGCGATGCCGATTGCCGTCATGGCCATTTCCCTCCCTGGCTGCCGGCCCTCGCCGAGCGGCTCGCCGTCGCATTCTTGCCCCGGGCGTAGCGGCGGTTACCGATGCCGGCAATGTCGGGCCCGCCTTCGGCTGTCATCCGGCCGTCGTCTCGCCTGCGGGCTCAGACGTGCTGGTACTCGGCCGAGATGTCGCGGTTCGTGTAGTCGGGCAGCGCCGCCGCCGAGGCGAGGCTGATCGCGGCGCAGAACAGGATGTACCACGCGATCGCATAGCCCGACTGGTATCGGGCGAAGAGGGCGGTCGCGATCAGCGGCGCCGGACCGCCGGCGACGACCGAGGCGAGCTGGTAGCCGAGCGAGGCGCCGCTGTAGCGCAGCCGGCCGGTGAAGCATTCGGCGATCAGCGCCGCCTGCGGGCCGTACATCAGATCGTGCGGGATCAGCGACAAGAAGATCGCGAGAAAGATCCAGCCCGGCACCAGCGTGCCGAGCAGCGCGAAATAGACGAAGCCGAACACCCCCATCACCAAGGCACCGATGAGGTACATGCGCTTGCGCCCGATCCGGTCGGACAGGTGACCGGCGAGGGGGATCGTGAAGAACGACAGGACCGAGGCGGTGAGGACCGCGATTAGCAAGAGGTCCCGGGTGGTCTTGAGCACCGTCGTCCCGTAGGTAAAGACAAAGGCGGTGAAGATGTAGAACGGCGCCTGCTCGCCCATGCGCAGCAATGCCGTCAGCACGATCTCGCGCGGCTGGCGCTTGACGACTTCGACGATCGGCATGGCTTCGACCCGATTTTCGGCGACGAGCCGGGTAAACAGCGGCGTTTCGAGGATGCCGAGGCGGATATAGAGACCGACGCCGACCAGGATGATGCTGAGGATGAACGGGATGCGCCAGCCCCAGGCGATGAATTGCGGGCCGGCGATGGCGCTGAACGCCAACAGCGCCAGGTTCGCCAGGAACAGCCCGGCCGGGACGCCCCATTGCGGCCAGGCGGCGATAAAGCCGCGATGCGCATTGCTGCGCGCCCACTCCATCGACATCAGCACCGAACCGCCCCATTCGCCGCCGACCCCGATCCCCTGCACGGTGCGCAGCACCGTCAGGATGACCGCACCCCAGATGCCGATCCGGGCATAGCCGGGGACGAAGGCGACGAGAAAGGTGGCGATCCCCATCAGAAGGCTGATCTTTACCCATATGTGTGCATCGGACAGTCGGTTTACGGCAGATTTGGTATGGGCTCGGCGAGGTCGGTTGGCGCCGGGCTAAGGGGGCAGTGGGTAGGCGATAGCGTAGCTGCGGAAGGCGGCGGTGATGTCGTCCAGGCGCTGCAGGCCGCGCCAGAGGGTTTGGGGACCGGGTTGGCCGTCGGATTTGCGGGCGAGGAAACCGCCGAGTTGGGCGATCAAGAGGATCATCTGGCAGAGCGAAGGCGGTTGCGCCGGCGGCGGCTTGCGGGTGTGGAAGACGACCAAGGCCTTCCACTGCTCGGGCTCGAAGGCGACGGTACAGGGCAGTTCGGGGGTGGCCCGCCCGAGCCAGGTGAGATAGTGGATGCGCCAGGCGACGACCATGTCGATGGCGAGGCAGGTTTCCAGACGGTCGGCGGTTTCGAGCTGGCGATCTTCAATGCGGCATCCGCTCTTGAGGATGCGGTGGAAGACCTCGATCCCCCAGCGCCGGGTATACCACTGCATGCGCTGGAGAGCGTCGTCCAGCGAGGCGACCGGCACGGTGGTCAGCAGCATCCAGTCGAGCGGCTTGATGTCGGGTGGCGGGTTTTCTTCGCGGCTGCGCACGACCCATAGCCGCAGCGCCGGGAGCTTTGCCTTGTGTCGCGGCGGCGACAGGGTGACCTCGGCGAAGCGCACGCTCATCAGGGCGGTACGGGCCGGCTGGCGGCCGCGGCGGGGCACCTCGAGTGCGATCTGCCCGGCCGCCGGCAGGCTTTCCATAAAGGGCCACAAGCGGCGCACCTGCTCGTCGCCCGGGTCAGGCTGGAGAGCACGGTCTTCGGTGGCCCTGACCAACAAGTCGAGGTGGGCGCTGTCGGCTTCCTGCAGGAACTCGAAGACATCGCACTCGCGATCGGCGACGGTGACGATGCGCGTGTTCGGGCATCGATCGGCGGCGGCCCGGATCTCCGTCAGCGGGCGGATCCATTTGTAGCTCTCCTTCGCCGCGATCGGCCTGGTGTGGCGCTGATGTTTCTTGCCGAAGGTATTGGCATCGCGCGCCCAGCACTGGACATCGAGCAGGCCGAGGGGCAGGCCATCGGGACGCAAGGCCAGGGTATTGTGCAGGATCAACCCTTGGGCGCCGTCGCGCCGGCTGCCGATCGGGCCGAGGCCTTGGGTCTGCGGGTGCTTGGTGTAGTTGAGGCTGGAGCTGTCCTGCACCGCCAGCACGATGACCTCCTGTCGCATGCGCGCGACGGTGGCCTGATGGTGCGGTTCGAGTACAGCGTCCATCGTGACCCGCTGGTGATCAAAGAACCGGTAGGCGGCCTTGGTTCGGGCCAGCGAACCGCAGGCTTGCGCGATATTGGCCATGGGCCGGGCAAAGAACGCCCCGGCCAGATCCAGCAGTCGCCGCTGCAGCCGGCGATCGCCGAGCTTGGCACCGCCGAATTCCTGCCGCACCCAGTTGGGCTCGGGCGCCGGCCGCGCCCCGCACAGGCGCTTGAGGGTCGGCCGGGACAACGGATAGAGAAACACCCGCTTCGCCGGCAAGTGCGCCGTGCCGGTCCGATCCTGGCGCCCCCGACCGGCGGTCATGCCGACTTCGATCCAGTTGGCGGCACGATAGGCGGTGCCCGGGCGAGCGGCCTCGACATAGCTTTCCATCAGCCACGGCCGGACCGCAAAGGCTTGCTGCCAATCGCCGACAATCCGCCGCGTTAGCTGCCCCAAAACATGCGAAGCGAGATGTGCGACCCGGACCGTCGGCAGGATCAGAAAGCGGCTGTTGCACACAACTCCCGTCAGGTTGGCGCCACGCTTGGCGTCGTCCCAGCCCAGCCACTCATCGCGCCCCCGCAGCCGCCACGCGGCGGCACTGACCGCCAGCCCGCCGAGCACACCATGCCGCGCGCCGCAAATCAGATAGCGAATCTGCTCACCACACAACGACGCGCGACCGCAGGGATGGTGCGCCGCCATCATCGCATCCCAGGTCCGGCTCTCCGGCGTCCCGCCGCTGACCCGCTGCAGCGTGACCGCCCCCAGATCGGCCAAGCGACCGCTCACTTGCGGGGCCGGGCAAACCTCGGCCGGACGCCGCTCCGGCGGCCGCCGACGGGCCGCCGGAAGCACGATCGCACCGCGCCGCTCAAGCCCAATCAGATGCTTGCGGCAGGCCATCTCCTGCGCGCGACCACGGCGATCCTTCCAGCCCAGCCGTTCGCATACCTCCTTGGCCAGCCGATCGCGCGACAAGCCCGCATCCGCGCCGACGCGCGCGCGGATCCATGACAGATGCTCTGCCGCCTCCAGCTGCTGTTTCGGGCTAAGGGGCCCCATGCCCCCTTGCTAGCCCATTCCGTTTTCTGTGTCCAGAGGCACTTATGGGCAAAGATCAGATCAGAAGGAGGGTCGCGATCAGCGCCGCCTTGCGCCCGATGCGGTCGCCATAATGGCCGAAAATCGCCGCCCCGACCGGCCGGGCGACAAAACCGACCGCGTAGATCGCAAAGGCCTGCAGGGTACCGGTCAGCGCATCGGACTTCGGGAAGTAGAGCTGGCCGAAGACCAGCCCGGTCGCCGTGCCGTAGATGAAGAAATCGTACCACTCGATGGTGGTGCCGACGGTGCTGGCAATCACCGCCCGGCGCAACTGCCGCCGATGCTCGAACTCCGACAAGGATCGCGCCGCGACGGTCGCCATCGGCGTTTCCTCCTGCGCTGTTGCGGGCGCGCTACCGCCGCCCGCTAATGCCGGCCGATATTACCCGCCGCCGGACCGGCGCCAAAGCGCAAACCCCGGGTGCGCCCACCTCGACACATCAGGCCGGCCGCCATAAATTCCGCGCTCATGACGAAAATCTAGCGAGAAATTCGACACTGCACCTCGCGCCGCCAAACGGCCGGAGGGATGGACATGCTCAAGAGCACGACGCGGATCAGGACCTCGCATGTGGGCCGGCTGCCGCCGCGCCGCCGAGGGGCTGGGAGGACATGCCGGCGCGGCTGGCCAACGCCGAGATCACCGATCCCGCTGCGATCGCCACGCGGGTCGTGCCGGCGGTGGCCGAGACGGTCAAGCGGCAAGCTGCCATCGGCATCGACTGCATCGGCGACGGCGAGTTCTGGACGGCTCGCACCTTCGCGCATTATGCGGCGCATCTCACCGGGTTGGAGGCGCGCCCGGTAGCGCCCGGCGAGCCGCCGACGACCCGCCACTCGACGCGCGAGCGCGACGAGTTCCCCGACTTTTATCGAGATTGCGACCGGGCCGGCACGCTGTTTCTGGTCCCCGGCGAGAGGCCGATGCCGCCGATCACCGAGCGCGTCGTCGCGCGCGGCCCGCTCAAGTCGACGGGGCCGGCCGCGATCCAGCGCCAGATCGACACGTTCAAGGCGGCGATCGAACGCTCCGGCGCCGCGGTCGAGGAGGCCTTATCCCGGTGCTGGCGCCCGGTTGGCTCGACCATTTCATCTTCAACGAATACTACAAGAGCGAAGAGGAATTTCTCTATGCGCTGGTCGATGCGATTGCCGAAGAATACCGGGCGGTGATCGCGGCGGGGTTCGTTTTGCAGATCGACGATCCCGGTCTGCCGGACTGGTGGGACATGCTGAAGCCCGAGCCGAGCGTCGAGGAATATCGCAAATTCGCCCGGCTGCGCATCGACGCGGTCAATCGCGCGCTCGCCGGCATTCCCGAGGACAAGGTGCGCTATCACCTGTGCTGGGGCAGCTGGCACGGCCCGCACACCCACGACCTGCCGCTCGAGCACATCATCGATCTCGTCCTCGCGGTCAACGCGCAGACCTATTCGTTCGAGGCGGCCAATGTGCGCCACGAGCACGAATGGCGGGTCTGGCAGGAAGCCAAGCTGCCCCCCGGCAAGATGCTGATGCCCGGCGTCGTCAGCCACGCGACCAACCTCGTCGAGCACCCGCAGCTCGTCGCCGA
The DNA here is from genome assembly GCA_963772295.1 of uncultured Alphaproteobacteria bacterium. Taxonomy (GTDB): domain Bacteria; phylum Pseudomonadota; class Alphaproteobacteria; order ATCC43930; family CGMCC-115725; genus AP-15. The sequence continues at coordinate 51,778 of CAVYWO010000009.1, read as the reverse complement.
CCGTATCCTGCGGTTCGTCAAGATCGCCGGCCGCGAAAATGTCATCGCCGGCACCGATTGCGGTCTCGGCGGTCGCGTCCACGCCGACCTCGCCTGGGCCAAACTGCGCACCCTCGTCGAGGGCGCCCGCCTCGCCTCGCAGAGCCTCTAGAAAGCCGCTGCCGGACCGGCGCCAAAGGCGGAAACCCCGGGCCCGCGCAACCTCGACACCGGCGCTGGGGCGCCTTAGATTCCGTGAGCATGAACAACGACCTCGGCTGGTACGACGTGATCGTGGTCGGCGGCGGCCATGCCGGCTGCGAAGCGGCGGCGGCGGCGGCGCGAATTGGCGCGCGCACCCTCTTGTTGACCCATCGGCGGGCGACGATCGGCGAGATGTCGTGCAACCCGGCGATCGGCGGGCTCGGCAAGGGGCATCTGGTGCGCGAGATCGACGCCCTCGACGGCATCATGGGCCGGGCAATCGACCGCGCCGGCATCCAGTTCCGGGTTTTGAACCGCAGCAAGGGACCGGCGGTCAGGGGCCCGCGGGCGCAGGCCGACCGCAAGCTTTATCGCCGGGCGATCGCCGAGCTCTTGGCCGAGACGCCGAACCTCGAAATCGCCGAGGCGGCCGCCGAGGACCTGCTGTTCGACGGCGGCGGCCGGGCGGGCGGCGTCGTGGCGGGCGACGGCCGGTCGATCCCCGCCGGCGGCGTGGTCCTGACCACCGGCACCTTCCTGAACGGCCTCATTCACATCGGCGACGAGAAGATCCCGGCCGGGCGGGTCGGCGAGGCGCCGTCGCACGGTCTCGCCGTCACCCTCAAGCGCGCCGGTTTTGCGCTCGGCCGCCTCAAGACCGGCACGCCGCCCCGGCTGGACGGCAATACCATCGATCGAAAGGGGCTCGAAGCCCAGCCGGGAGACGATCCGCCCTCACCGTTCTCGTTCATGACCGAGGCGATCGCCACACCGCAGATCGTCTGCCACATCACCGCCACGACCGCCGCGACGCACGATCTGATCCGCGCCAATCTCGGCCGCTCGCCACTTTATTCCGGCGATATCAGAGGTATCGGGCCGCGCTATTGCCCGTCGATCGAGGACAAGGTGGTGCGCTTTGCCGGGCGCGAGCGGCACCAGATCTTTCTCGAACCCGAGGGGCTCGACGACGACACGGTCTATCCGAACGGGATCTCGACCTCGCTGCCGCGAGGGGTCCAGGAAGCGCTGCTGCGCACCATCCCGGGTCTCGAACATGCGGTCATGCGGCGTCCGGGCTATGCGATCGAGTACGATTTCGTCGACCCGCGCGAGCTCTACCCGAGCCTCGAGACCAAGCGTATCGCCGGCCTCTATTTCGCCGGCCAGATCAACGGCACGACCGGCTACGAAGAGGCCGCGGCGCAAGGTCTCGTCGCCGGCCTCAACGCCGCATTGGCGGCCTCCGGCGGCGCACCTGTCGTATTCGACCGGGCCGACGGCTATCTTGGCGTGCTGATCGATGATCTCGTCACCCGCGGCACCGCCGAGCCCTATCGGATGTTCACCTCGCGCGCCGAATATCGGCTCACCCTGCGCGCCGACAACGCCGATCGGCGGCTGACCCCGATCGGCCTGCGTCTCGGCTGCATCGGCATCCCGCGCGCTCGGCGTTTTGCCGCGAAAACCGCGGCACTCGAGGCGGCGCGCCGGCGCCTCGCCGGGCTCAGGCTGACGCCGCCCCAGCTGCGCCGTCGCGGGATCACCGTCAACGACGACGGGGTGGCGCGCAGCGGCTTCGAACTCCTCGCGCTTCCGGGCATCGACCTGTCCGAGCTCGCACGGTTGTGGCCCGAAGTGGGCGGGATCCGGCCGGAGATCGCCGAGCAGCTCGAAATCGACGCGCGCTATCGCGGTTATCTCGAACGCCAGGAGCGCGACATCGCCGCGTTTCGGCGTGACGAAGCGTTGCTGTTGCCGGGCGATCTCGATTATGCGGCCGTCGGCAGCCTGTCGCGCGAGATCTGCGAGAAGCTGGCGCAGGCGCGGCCGGCGAGCCTCGGCGCCGCGGCCCGCCTCTCCGGGGTGACCCCGGCCGCACTCGTCGCCCTCCTCAAGCACGTCAAACGCCGTGCCGCGTGAACCGCCGCTGAGTGCGGCGGGATTTGCCGGGATCTTTCCGGTTTCACGTGAAACACTGGCGCGGCTCGAAGCCTATGCGGCACTGCTCGAAGCCTGGTCGACCCGGATCAACCTCGTCGGCCGCGCGACGCTCGCCGATCCATGGCGCCGCCACATCCTCGATTCGGCGCAACTGCGGCCGCTCGTCCCCGATCATGCGAAGAGCCTCGTCGATCTCGGCAGCGGCGCCGGCTTTCCCGGCCTGGTGCTGGCAATCCTCGGTCTGTCCGGGATCGAGTTGGTCGAAGCCGATTTCGCGCAAATGTGCGTTCCTGCGGGAGGCGGCGCGGATCACCGGCTCCCCGGTTGCGGTCCGCCAGACGCGGATCGAGGCATTGCCGGCTCGGCCCTTCCATGTGGTGACGGCGCGCGCCTTGGCCCCGCTCGACCGGCTGCTCGATCTCGCCCGGCCGTTTCTCGCCGCCGACGGTCTCTGCCTGTTCCTCAAGGGCGCCGAGGCCGCCGCCGAATTGACCCTCGCCCGCCGAGGCTGGAGAATGGCGGCGGCGGCGAGCCCAAGCCGCTCGGATCCGCGGGGGGTGGTTCTGCAATTGCGAGAAGTCGTCCGTGCGCCTCGCGGCGGTTGAGGCCCGGTTCGATTTGCCGGGGGCCGTGCCGGCTGCCGCCGCTCGGATCGTCGCGGTCGCCAACCAGAAGGGCGGCGTCGGCAAGACGACGACCGCGATCAACCTCGCCGCCGCCTTGGCCGCGGCCGGGCGCCGCGTGCTGCTGGTCGATCTCGATCCGCAGGGCAATGCCAGCACCGCCGATCTTGCGAGAGCGAAATTAAACTTGCGGGCCTGACCTCCCGATGCTAGAACAAACCACGAACCTTCAGGGGAGCCAACCCATCGGTTGCGACGGGCCTCGCGTATGTCGGTTACGAACGCCTTCATCCGACGAACGCATCCTCCATGCGCGGCATTGAAGAGGAGAGGAGAACTTTGAACGGTACCGATGTCCACGAGATTAGAGATCCCATACATGTGTTTGTTCGGCTCGACAGCTACGAGCGTGAAATACTGAACTCCAGGCCCTTCCAGAGATTGCGCCATATTCATCAATTGGCCCTGACCTACCTAGTATATCCTGCTGCAACCCATAAACGATTTGAACATTCCCTGGGGGTCATGGAACTCGCCGGCCGCGTATTCGATGTCATGACGCGCAACGCTTCCGACCAAGTTAAGGATGCACTTCCGGAACTCAAAAATGACGACGCATTGCGATATTGGCGAAGGGTATTGCGCATGGCAGCGCTTTGCCACGACATCGGGCACCTACCATTCTCGCACGCGGCCGAAAAACAACTTCTTCCCCAGGATTGGGACCATGAGAGATTGACGTGCGGCATCATTGCAAGCGGCGACATGCAAGAGATCTGGCATCGCATCACTCCGCCATTGCGCCATGAAGACGTAGTTAAGCTTGCCGTAGGCCCGCAACACGCTAAAACATTAGACGGAAAGAACTTACAATTCTCCGATTGGGAGACCCTTCTTTCAGAAATTATCGTAGGAGACGCATTCGGCGTTGATCGTATGGACTACCTCCTCCGTGATTCGCATCACGTGGGAGTGGCCTACGGACGATTCGACCATTATCGTCTTGTTGACACCCTTCGAATATTGCCTGTACCGTCGGGATCATCAGAGACAGCTCTTGGCATCGAAGAGGGAGGTATCCAATCTGCCGAGGCACTGATGCTGGCGCGATATTTTATGTATTCCCAGGTCTACTTTCACGCCATCCGCAGAATTTATGATATCCATCTTGCGGACTTTTTAAAACAATGGTTGCGTGACGGTAAGTTTTCGACCGATATCACGCAGCATTTATCGATAACAGACAACGAAGTAACAAGCGCATTATTAGAAGCGGCGTTTGACCTGGGGAAGCCAGGCCATGATGACGCCCGCCGAATTGTAGCCCGAGAACATTTCAAGGTGCTTTACGCACGAAATCCCACCGACGTCCAAATCAATCCCGAAGCTGGCGCCGCACTGTTTCACGCATTAGGCGAGAAGTTCAGCCCGGCCAAATTTCGACACGACCGATATCGGCAGGCGAGCGGCGCTCCGGACTTTCCGGTTCGACTTCGCGACGGGCAGATTGTTTCGTCCCTCGCCGTCTCCGAGACACTGACCAGAGTACCTGTAGTTTCTGTGGACTACATCTTCGCCGACCGAACCATCATCTCAGAAGCGAACCGCTGGATGAAGGCAGAGAGGACAAACCTCATTAGACCTCGAGAAGAGGGGGAGATTCATGAATAGATTACGCAGAGCCGCGATTCTTACGCGGCTGGTCGACAGGCTAAGAGAGCGAGGAAGTTGGTGCGGAGAGACGCATGTACAAAAGGCGGTATTCTTTGTTCAAGCGCTCACGAGGGTTCCGCTTGAGTTCGATTTCATCTTGTACAAACATGGTCCTTTTGCATTTGATTTGAGGGACGAACTCACAAGCCTGCGTGCAGACGAGCTTGTGGTGCTAGAGCCGCAGTGGCGGTACGGCCCAAGGATTGCTCCGACTGATCGAAGCAAAGATATTCAACGGCTGTTCGCCAAGACCGTGAGGAAGTATGATCGTAAGATCGCGGCAGTGGCTCAATGGTTTGGTGCTAAGGATGTGGTCGAGTTGGAGCGCTTAGCCACTGCGCTGTACATTATGACCGTAGTTGGCAGTGAAGTGTCGATCAATGAGCGAGCCGATCTATTAACAGAGCTGAAGCCACACATTTCCATCGAGAGCGCGGCGCTTGCGTTCCAAGCTGTAGACCGAATGATCGCAGAGGCAGAAGAGACGCTATAATTACCACATTGTGGATATTTTATTCTGTAAGAAGCTCCAAATATAGTAGCTGTTTCAAAAAGAATTGGACTGGGCTGGTGGATGCTCGTGCCGCTGTGTTTGCCTCGGGACATGGCTGGATCGGCGGTGTGCGTCTCCTCACGCAGCCGCCGCGAACCGGCGGCGGCGGCCGCTCGGCCGCGGGTTCGCGGTATTGTTCAGCGAAGCCGAGCCCGGCGCCGCGGCGGGTGCCGATCGCGGCGATCCGGACGGCGGCATTTCAGCCGCGCCGCACCTTTGTCGAGGACGAGATCGAGACGCTCGCCCGGTCGATCCGCGAGCAGGGGCTCCTGCAGCCGCTCTTGGTACGGCCGCTCGGCACCGGCGAGGCCGGCTTCGAGCTGGTGGCCGGCGAGCGGCGCTGGCGTGCGGCGCAACGGATCGGGTTGCATGAGGTCCCGGTCGTCATTCGCGCGCTCGGCGACGCCGAGGCGATCCAGCTGGCGCTGGTCGAGAACCTGCAGCGCGAGGACCGCTCGGCGCTCGAAGAGGCGGCGGCCCATCGCCGGCTGATCGACGCCTTTGGCCGCACCCAGACGCAGCTGGCCGAGGCGGTCGGCAAGAGCCGCAGCCATGTCGCGAACACCTTGCGGCTCCTGTCCCTGCCGCCGGAGGTCCGGCGCCGGCTCGACGACGGGAGCCTGTCGGCCGGCCATGGGCGGGCGCTGCTCGGCGCCACCGACCCGGAACGCCTCGCCGCGGAAGTGGTGCGCCGCGGCCTCAACGTCCGCGCCACCGACCCGGAACGCCTCGCCGCGGAAGTGGTGCGCCGCGGCCTCAACGTCCGCGCCACCGACCCGGAACGCCTCGCCGCGGAAGTGGTGCGCCGCGGCCTCAACGTCCGCGCCACCGAGCGCCTGGTGCAGCGCCGCGCCGCGGCGCAGGGCCGCCCGCCGCGGCGGGTCCGCGATGCCGATACCGCGGCCTTGGAGCGCGACCTCGGGGCCGATCTCGGATTGCGCGTCACCCTCGACCGGAGGCAGCGCGGCGGCGCCGTCACCGTGCATTACCGCAGCGTCGATCAGCTCGACCGGCTGTTGCGCTTGTTGCGCGCCGGGTAGACGCGGTCTCGGGCGGCAAACGCCCATTGCCGACCCGGTCCGGTGCGTGCGAAACCGCCGGGCCACGGGCGATCTGAGGAAGAACCTGGGAAGCCGTCATCCTCATCCCTGCTGCCTAGCAGACGCGCGCCCGCGCGCCCGCGCGCCAGAGTAGCGGCGCGGCCGGCGGCGGCGCCGGCCGCCGCCAACCGAGGATGAACTCTACCGTCCCGGAACGGCGGACCCTTCCGGTTTGCGACATTTTGCCGCTCAGTCCGCCGGCGGGTTCCACTCGATCTCGCGGCGAAGCCGGAAGACCTGCGCCCGAAGCGCACCGCTTGTCGTGCGCCGGGCAACGGCGAGTTCGGCGTATTCGTGCCCTTCACCGACTTCAAGCAGCAGCCGCCACTTCGTATTCGTCGTCCTGGCCTTGGCCGATCGCAGACCAGCGCGAGCAAAAAGCTGTATTTCGGGGTGAGGGCTCCTGTCGATCGGCACCAGATACCGGCAGCGCAGTGCGGCACGGTGCCGTTCCCGCCTCTGCTCGCTAGCGACGGCGCGTTTGACATCGGCGTCGATCGTCGGCGAGTTGCCGAATTCTCCGGCCAAGATGCGGTTCAGGGCTGCCTCGATCCCCCAACTGCGATCCCCGACAGCGGGGTTACCGGCCAATTCGGCTTGTAGGCAGGCGTACTGATCCCACGGGATACCCGTCATTTCCGCTCCTGTTCTGTCGCAGACCGATGTGGCTGCGGCGGTGGCGAGCGGTGCTTGTCGCCTCCGGTTTTACCGGGGATCTCGTGCCGGGACACTGTGCCCGACACGAGCGATCCGGGTCCGGGGCTACTCGCACTCCGCTCGGCCAAAAATATGCGCGGCAACGCTGTAGAACAATGGCGTCGACCGTCGACGGCAAAACAATCGGCGGCACCCGCCCTCACCCTGAAGGAAACGCCAGGCCGCCGTCGTTACGCCGCCGGTCGAGCGCGGCGATGGGGTCGAGTGCGGCGATGGGGCAGCGCCGGAGGGCGCTGCCCCATCTGGCCTAACCCCGCATCTGAATCCGGTAGGCTTCCGACCACTCCCGCTGCAACCCTTCGAGCAGTTCGCGCGTGTCTTCGTCTGCCGCTGCGAGTCTGGACTGGGTCCGCGCCAGGGACAGCAAGAGCAAATCGAGCGCGACGATCGGACCTTGCTGGTCCGTTGCCGGCGGCGCGGCGGCTTCTTCGCCATCGTCCTCGACGCCGGTAACCGCCGTCATTTTACTCACTGGATCATAAAGGTAAGTAAAGAAGGGATGGGCAGTATTGATGGTCAATATGATTCGGCCGAAACGATGTTTCACCTCGTAAAATGGCCAATATCGATCGTGATGAAAATCGATAATATATTTTGAATTTTTGATCCGCTCGAATGCTTGTTCGTCGGTTTCTGTGTCTCGTTTCAATCCAATGGCGAGGCCGCGCAGATTGGCTTCAAGTTGCGCCTCTTCCTCAGGCGATGAGACCGTCATTCCGTCGAAGGGATTGTGCTGGAACGGGTCGGTCTCGCTTGCCTGGATCTCACTCGCGCTCTGTTTGGCCGGACTGCGAGCCGCCGCCTGCTGGCCCTGGAACCGCTTAATCTCGTCGTTTACGGTCGTAATTTCCTCGCCGATAGCGTCCTTGATCGCATCGACAACATAGGCTTTCAGGCGCACCCCTTGTTTATTCGCCGAAACCCCAAATGCCTCATCGAGAAGACCGGGGAAGTCGATTTGTATGCGATACCAGTGGGTCACGCTATGCCGCGTCGTAATATTCGGCATCGGCCCGGCGAAGACTTCCCGGTCATTTCTCAGAATGGATACGGTCAGCCCAGAGAAGATATGTAACTCATTTTTCTTGGTCTTGGTGGTCAGACCCGTCCATTCTTCGATCGGTAGTTTATAGATCTTGATAGTAATCGACGCGGTCTCGGGCGCACGCTCGTGGACGCGAATCTGCACCACCTTGGAGATGATAAGGGTGCTCTGCTTGGTAGCGACATCCTCCAAGAACCGGACATGCCGAGCGTTCGGCATTGAGTAGGTCGGATCGAAAGCTTCAACGACCCGGTTATTGACATAGAGCTTCAACCCTTGCGCAATCGCCCGGCGGTAGATCCGCGCCATCTCCTTGACCGCGTGATCGACCAGTGTGCGCGCCGTCGCGTAGGTCAGCCGGTCGCATTCCGGCATGTAAACGATGGTGCCGGACTGCCCGAGCCGTTCTTCAAGGTCTTCGTGACCCGCAGCAAGCAGCTTCTGCTCACTCTTATCCGCGGGATAGGACATGGGCTTGCGAAAGAAATCGGCCACTTCGTCGGGAAGTTCCGTAAGTAGGTTAGCCTCGGGAAGCTCTACGAGGTTAGCTCGCTCCTTGCCGATTGCCTCGACATCGAGGGTCATGTTGTAGATGGCAGCCGGTTCCTGCCATGAATACAGTTCCATCACTGGACTCATGCTCAGCGCAGCCGTCTTCATACCCATGCCGAAGCGAGCAATGCCCGACCGATTTCCGTAGTTCATCGAGCCACCAAACGCGGTAGCTACCCTTAGCACAGATGCCGTCATTCCGTGGCCGTTGTCATATACTGCCGCATCAATCTGCTGAGTTGGCTGCTTGCCGGTTTGGCGAAAGAAGACGCGGATCTCGGTAGCACCGGCTTGGATCGCGTTGTCCACATGCTCACAGAGAGCAGATGTCGTGTTATCGTAGCCGACATCGCGTAACGATTGGACGAGCGTCTGCGCAAAGAAGAGCGGCACAGTCGACTTGTCCTGCAACAACCGATTGAGGACGGCTCGACCGCCTCGGGGAGCATCCGATCCCCAGTTCGGGGCGAAGGCGTCGGCGGTATGCACGCTGGTCTCAGCGCGAGTGAGTGCACTTGCGTTCATAGTCATCTCCGTTCGTTTGTGACGCTGGCTGTTCAGCGTCCGGGATGAGGCCAAAGATCTGGCTCTCATTTCCAAGGAGATGGCGGAAGCCTCGCGTTACGCCGAAGCCCCACCCGCGGGCCTACCGCCCTGGCGGGGCGCCGGCCACGGCCGGCGCCCGCGGTCCCTTCCGCGCGAACCTTCCGGTGCCGAGCGCGAAGACGGTGATGAAAATGCTTAGCTTTGAGGCTCGGCGTTCCCTGACCTACATTGGGTTTAGGGTGCCTTGCAGCAAAAGTGATCGAAACTTGCCTCGTTTGCTTCCCTTCGTGATCGAGCCCAAGTTCAGAATAGCGGTAGAGCCATCCACCGCTAACAGGGAATCTATAAATCACGCATCCGGTTACAGTGCCGTTGTTGTCTTCAAGTTGATCCGATACCGTTTCCCATTTCCGAATCTCAACATAAACTGGCATATATCTCCGCTCACTTCCGCTAAACGCGACGCGGCGGTGCACATCGGGCAGGGTTCGGCGGGAACGCGGCGCGCCGGCGCCTCGCCGGGCTCAGGCTGACGCCGCCCCAGCTGCGCCGTCGCGGGATCACCGTCAACGACGACGGGGTGGCGCGCAGCGGCTTCGAACTCCTCGCGCTTCCGGGCATCGACCTGTCCGAGCTCGCACGGTTGTGGCCCGAAGTGGGCGGGATCCGGCCGGAGATCGCCGAGCAGCTCGAAATCGACGCGCGCTATCGCGGTTATCTCGAACGCCAGGAGCGCGACATCGCCGCGTTTCGGCGTGACGAAGCGTTGCTGTTGCCGGGCGATCTCGATTATGCGGCCGTCGGCAGCCTGTCGCGCGAGATCTGCGAGAAGCTGGCGCAGGCGCGGCCGGCGAGCCTCGGCGCCGCGGCCCGCCTCTCCGGGGTGACCCCGGCCGCACTCGTCGCCCTCCTCAAGCACGTCAAACGCCGTGCCGCGTGAACCGCCGCTGAGTGCGGCGGGATTTGCCGGGATCTTTCCGGTTTCACGTGAAACACTGGCGCGGCTCGAAGCCTATGCGGCACTGCTCGAAGCCTGGTCGACCCGGATCAACCTCGTCGGCCGCGCGACGCTCGCCGATCCATGGCGCCGCCACATCCTCAATTCGGCGCAACTGCGGCCGCTCGTCCCCGATCATGCGAAGAGCCTCGTCGATCTCGGCAGCGGCGCCGGCTTTCCCGGCCTGGTGCTGGCAATCTCGGTCTGTCCGGGATCGAGTTGGTCGAAGCCGATTTGCGCAAATGTGCGTTCCTGCGGGAGGCGGCGCGGATCACCGGCTCCCCGGTTGCGGTCCGCCAGACGCGGATCGAGGCATTGCCGGCTCGGCCCTTCCATGTGGTGACGGCGCGCGCCTTGGCCCCGCTCGACCGGCTGCTCGATCTCGCCCGGCCGTTTCTCGCCGCCGACGGTCTCTGCCTGTTCCTCAAGGGCGCCGAGGCCGCCGCCGAATTGACCCTCGCCCGCCGAGGCTGGAGAATGGCGGCGGCGGCGAGCCCAAGCCGCTCGGATCCGCGGGGGGTGGTTCTGCAATTGCGAGAAGTCGTCCGTGCGCCTCGCGGCGGTTGAGGCCCGGTTCGATTTGCCGGGGGCCGTGCCGGCTGCCGCCGCTCGGATCGTCGCGGTCGCCAACCAGAAGGGCGGCGTCGGCAAGACGACGACCGCGATCAACCTCGCCGCCGCCTTGGCCGCGGCCGGGCGCCGCGTGCTGCTGGTCGATCTCGATCCGCAGGGCAATGCCAGCACCGGGCTCGGCCTCGGGCGCGGGCGGCGCGCGGTGTCGAGCTTTGAGCTGATCGCCGGCGCGGCGGCGCTCGACGAGGCCGCGGTCGCCCTTGAGACCGAGCGCTTCTCGGTCGTCCCGGCTTCGGAGGACCTGGCCGGGGCCGAATTCGAATTCATCGGGCGCGAGCGCCGCGAATTCTTATTGAGCCAAGCGCTCGCCGGCCGGGTCGGCAAATTCGACGAGGTGCTGATCGACTGTCCGCCGGCGCTGAACCTGTTGACGATCAATGCGCTCGTTGCGGCCGACGCCGCTCTCGTTCCGGTGCAATGCGAATTCTACGCGCTCGAAGGGCTGACCCAGCTCTTGCGCACGATCGAGCGGGTGCAGCGCGTGCTCAATCCGCGCCTCCAACTGCAAGGGCTGGTGCTGACCATGTACGACCAGCGCAACAACCTCTGCGACCAGGTCGCCGCAGATGTGCGCAGCCATTTTGGCGGCCACGTGTTCGAAACGATGATCCCGCGCAATGTGCGGATCGCCGAGGCGCCGTCCTACGGCAAGCCGGTGCTGCTCTACGATCACGCCTGTGCCGGCGCGCAGGCCTATATCCGGCTCGCCGCCGAGCTGATCCGCCGCGTCGACGCGCCGCTGAGATGAGCGAAGGGGCGATCGGCGAACGGCACCGGCGGCGGCCGCTTGGCCGCGGGCTCGCGGCCCTCTTCGGCGAGGCGGAACCCGGTGCGGCGGTCGATGCCGCGGCGTCGCGGCGGGTGCCGATCGCGGCGATCCGGCCCGGAGCGTTTCAGCCGCGCCGCAGCTTTGCCGAGGACGAGATCGAGATGCTCGCCCGGTCGATCCGCGAGCAGGGGCTCCTGCAGCCGCTCTTGGTACGGCCGCTCGGCGCCGGCGAGGCCGGCTTCGAGCTCGTGGCCGGCGAGCGGCGCTGGCGTGCGGCGCAGCAGATCGGCTTGCACGAGGTCCCGGTGGTGGTTCGCGCACTCGGCGACGCCGAGGCGATCGAGCTGGCGCTGGTCGAAAATCTGCAGCGCGAGGACCTGTCGGCGCTCGAAGAGGCGGCGGCCTATCGCCGGCTGATCGACGCCTTTGGCCGCACCCAGACGCAGCTGGCCGAGGCGGTCGGCAAGAGCCGCAGCCACGTCGCGAACACCTTGCGGCTCCTGTCCCTGCCGCCGGAGGTCCGGCGCCGGCTCGACGACGGGAGCCTGTCGGCCGGCCATGGGCGGGCGTTGCTCGGCGCCACCGACCCGGACCGCCTCGCCGCGGAAGTGGTGCGCCGCGGCCTCAACGTCCGCGCCACCGAGCGCCTGGTGCAGCGCCGCGCCGCCGCGCAGGGCCGCCCGCCGCGGCGGCTCCGCGATGCCGATACCGCGGCCTTGGAACGCGAGCTCGGGGCCCATCTCGGATTGCGCGTCACCCTCGAGCGGAGGCAGCGCGGCGGCGCCCTCACCGTCTATTACCGCAGCGTCGATCAGCTCGACCGGGTGTTGCGCTTGTTGCGCGCCGGGTAGTAGACGCGATCTCAGCCCGCCAAGCCCATTTCCGACCCGGCCATTCCGTGCGAACCTGCCGGGCCGTCATCCGAGCGCGAGGAAACGTCATGCAGCATCTGTGTTTGGCTGGCGCCATCCTCGCCGCCGCCCTGCTCGTCCCGTCGCCAATCATTGCCGCCGATGCGCAGCTCGAACGCGGCAAATATCTTGTGGCGCTCGGCGGCTGCAACGATTGCCACACCCCGGGCTACTTTTTCGGCAAGCCCGACATGGCCCGATTTCTCGGTGGCTCCGATGTCGGGTTTGCCCTCCCCGGCGGGGTCTTTGTCGGCCGGAACCTGACCCCCGACAGGGAGACCGGCCTCGGCGCGTGGAGCCGGGCGCAGATCATCACCGCGTTGACCATCGGCAAGCGGCCGGACGGGCGGGTCCTCGCGCCGATCATGCCGTGGCGCGCCTTTGCCAGGCTGAAGCCGGCCGACGCCGCGGCGATCGCCGCCTATCTGCAGAGCCTGCCGCCGGTTAGACACGCGGTCCCCGGCCCCTTCGGACCCCAGGACAAGGTCCCGGTCTTCGTCATGGATTTGCTGCCGGGCGATAGCTACAACAAGTTGCCGCCGCCGGGCGGAAAATAGCCCGGCGACCGCTTCACCCCGGCGAGGCTGGTTGCGCCCCGATTAATGCGGGACCTAGTCGGGCTTTTCCTTGCACTTTTCCGCACGGTGCCGCAATTGCTCAAAGATCATGGCGTCGCGTCGCCGATCGTCGCCCCGTAATAAATCCGCTCGATCCCAGCCCAATGCGACGCGGCGGCGCACATCGGGCAGGGTTCGGCGCTGACATGCAGCGTGCCACCCGTCAGCGCACCAAAAGTCAAGACTTAAGCAACAGCGGGACGACCTTTGCCATTCAAGGGCTTGCGTGTTGCGTAAGTCCGTTGCATCACGGAGGCCATGTTGAGGCCTCCCCCGTTTGCCACCGCGCCCTCCGACAAGACCCGGTCGTGCGCCAAGCAACCGACCATTTACGGCTATGCCCGCGTCTCGACCGGCGGCCAGAGCGTGGCCGAGCAGGTGCGCCAGCTTCGCGCCGCCGGCGCGGTCAACGTCTTCCGGGAAGTGGCGAGCGGCGCGGCGATTGACCGGCCGCAGCTTCGCCGGCTTCTCTCCGAAGTCGCCGCCGGCGACGTTGTGATGGTGACGCGGCTTGACCGGCTGGCGCGATCGACGCGCGACGTGTTGAACACGCTCGCGGCGATCGGCGATCACAAAGCCGGGTTTCGATCGCTGGCCGATGCATGGGCCGACACCACTACGGCGCACGGTCGCTTGATGTTGACCGTGCTCGGAGGCCTCGCCGATGATGCGGAGTGCGCGGGTATGCGGAGTTCTCATGGCAAGGCCGGAAAGAATAGCGGCATAGACCATTGATCCCGCTGGTCTTTGAGCGGGGCAGCTTCCGCCGTGCACTCCGCATCATCGGCGTTATGTGGAGCACCGCATAAGGCGGAGTTCGAGCGCGAACTGATTCGCACCCGCACCGGCGAAGGGCGGGCGCGCGCCAAGGTGGCCGGGAAAAGCCTCGGCCGCAAGCCGAAGCTCACCCCGCACCAGAAGCAGGAGGCGATTGGCCGGCGCGATCAGGGCGAGGCCGTGCGTGAGATTGCGCGCACCTACAATGTTCAGTCCGAGCACGATTTCCCGGCTAACGGCTTGATGTGGAAGCCGCAGCACAGACTTGAGGGGGTGTGACGAATATTACTGATCAACAAGACTGCGAATGGAAAGTTCGCCGTTCGAGACCTATCGCCATTCCCAGAGACACCCGAAGCTAAGGCTCGCGGGTGTCTGTGCCGCATTGCCCGCAATCGTGATGGTTCACCAGCCCTGGGCAACAACGGACAGTTGATCTACTCGCTCACGAAGGGCTGTCCAATACCGAACCATCATTAGTGAATCCGCATCCTTCCTGCGCACGCGGCAGGGGGCCACAGCCGGCCGCTGTTCCCCTTTGGGGCATACTCGCGCCGCGGCAAGACACCGCCCAGCAACGCGCATGTAATCTGCACGTCTATAACGTAACGATACAAAATCTTCTACAGTTTTACACCTGGCGGCAGCCGCCAAGCGGCGAGTTAGTCAGGTCAAGCCTAGCCCGTTATTTTGCGGCGGTGCATTAGGGACTGCCCCCTGTCACCGCGATGCCGAACCCCCCGTGTGCGCCGGTGATGAAGCGTTGATCGCCCCCCTTGCCGTCAAGGTTCGCCCGCCCGATCGTGCGGCCAGTGCCGCGGTCGCCCCAGTCTGCCCAGTAGATGTGCGCGCTGTCGACGGCAAGAAAGCCGATTTCGCCGGCCAGGTCCTTAATGAAGTTCTGGTCCACGCCGGTGCCGTTGAGGTTCGCGCGACCAATGCCTGTCGCCGAGTTGGCCCAGTAGACGAACTTACCTTCGACGGCAACCCCGCTGGCTGCAAGGGTCCGGATAAAGTTTTCGCGGACGCCGGTTCCGTCGAGGTACGCCCGCCCGATCCAGCCGGTCTCGTAGTTGGCCCAATAAATGAAAGAGCTGGTCACCGCTACGCCACACACGCCGGTGCCGGTCGAGATGAAGTTCCGGTCGACGCCCGTTCCGTTGAGGTTCGCCCGCCCGATCGCGCTGCCTACGTCACCCGCCCAATAGATGTGGGTGCTGTTGGTCGTGACGCCGCACGGATTGACTTCACCCGTGTCGATGAAATTCTCGTCCACGCCTTTGCCGTCGAGCTTGGCTCGCAGGATTTTTGTTGCCGTTCCTCCGTTGGCACCGGTCCAGTAAATGAATTGACTATTTACCGTCATCCCTGCACCGGATCCAGCGGTCACTGGCGGAACAAACCGTTCGTTCACGCCGGTGCCGTTGATGTTCGCTCGCCCAATCGAGCCATCGGCCTCGTTGGTCCAGTAAACGAATTGGGCGGCAGCCGCGGCGTCAAAGGCGAAGGGTACGGACGATACTTGGCCGGCCGCACCGCCCAGGCTCCAAAAGGCTAGCAGCGTTGTAAGTGCTGCCGTGGCAATGCAATTTGGGTCGACGAGCCGTCGCATGTGCATCTCCTCCAAGAAGATTTCAGGTCCGATCCGACATTCGCCAAATGCGTCGCGGGACGATAAGACGGAGGGTGAGGTCTAAACCGACATTCGTCAGATTCCCGGCGGTTTCGAGAAAGGATCGCACCTTTGAACTGATTGAGCAACGGCAATTCGCCGTCGCCGCGAGCAAAGGGCGATCGAAGCCGCCGGTGTGAATTGCACGACGCGGGCTAAAAACTTCCGGCGGCTGTTGTTGCCGGGGTCGTGTTAGAGACCACTCTGCGCCAGACGTGTACCGATAGGAGTATCCCTATCGGAAAGCGGGACAAGCTGAACGCCGACCTCGCCAAGGCCGGAGCCTACAACTCTCTCGTGCAGAAACAAATCACAGCTCTGGCTGGCATCAGGAAATGCGCGCGCGCATCTCCTGCCGCACGGCCTCGATGAGGGCGAGGGCGGTTTCGATTGCCTTGCGTTCCGGCTCACTGATCCCGGCCCGAAACAGCAGCGTCTGCACGTCGCGCCACGCCCCGCCGAGCGCATCCTTCCACTGACCGAGAAGTTCCAATGCCACGGCAGCAGTTGGGCGATTTGCCGTGCCGGGTGATCGGCGATGCGAGCGAGCACGTCGGTGAGATAGCGTTGCGGCGATTTTTTGCCGTGCTGCACCGCCGCATTTGCCCTATCCTCGGCGCCGAGCGAGACGGCGGAAAACGCCGCTCGGCAGAGGCAATTGCGGCAGGAGGGCTGAGCATGGCGACGGCGCGGTCCCGGTTTCTGAAACAGCGCTATGGCGGCTATTTCCATCGCGACATTCCGGCCGAGGACACCGAGTTGACCCATGTCGGCCCCGGCACCCCGGGCGGCGAATATCTGCGCCGCTTCTGGCAGCCGGTCTGTTTCTCGGACGATCTGAAGGACGTGCCGCTCAAGGTCCAGATGCTGGGCGAGGACCTCGTCGCCTACCGCGACAAACGCGGCACGGTCGGCCTCCTCGAGCTCCATTGCCCGCATCGCGGCACCTCGCTCGAATTCGGCCTCGTCGGCGCGGACGGCATCCGCTGCTGCTATCACGGCTGGCTATTCGGCGCCGATGGCCGGATCCTCGAAACCCCGGGCGAACCAGCCGACAGCACGTTGAAGGACAGGCTGTGGCACGGCGCCTATCCGGTGCACGAATATGGCGGCGTCGTCTTTGCCTATTTAGGGCCACCCGAAAAAAAGCCGCCGTTCCCGGTCTACGACACCTTTGTCCGGCCCGGCTGGCGCATGATCCCCGGCCGCAAATACTTCTATCCGTGCAACTGGCTGCAGATGCACGAAAACCACATGGACCCGGCGCACACCGCGTTCCTGCACACGATTGTCAGCGGCGCCGTGTTCACCGAGGAGTTCGGCGTCCTGCCCGAGCTCGACTTCGTCGAGACGCCGGTCGGCATGATCTATGTCGCGACCCGCCGGGTGGGCGACAATGTCTGGGCGAGAATGGTCGAGACGCTGCTGCCGAACCTGTCGCAGGTGGCCCCGATCTGGGAGACCGGGCGCAACGAATGTGAATTCAGCGGCCCGATGATGAGCCGCTGGACGATGCCGCTCGACGACACGCACACGATGTTCCTTGAGTTCCGCCATGTCAGCGAGAAGGACGGCGAGACGCCGGCATGGTGGGCCGACCGCAACATCATGCTCCCGGGCCAGTTGGCCGCCGACAGCTACGAGGAGGGCCAATTGCACCCTGGCGACTACGAGACGCAGGTGTCGCAGCGGCCGATCGCGATCCACGGCCTCGAGCATCTGGGTGCCACGGACCGCGGGATCGCGATGTTCCGGCGCCAGATCCGGCGCGGCATCCGCGCCGTCGCCAAGGGCGAGGACCCGCCGGGCCTCGTCCGCAGCGGCGGCGGCGTCATCCCGACCTATTGCAACAACACCATCGTGGGCCAGCCGAAGGCCGAGACCGACGCGCTCGACAAAGCGATGATGCGCGAGATCGGGATGAAGCTGGCAAAGGGGTACCTGAAGTCGCCGCCGTTGCTGAACGGGCATTGAGAGGCGAGCGGGTATCGGCGAGCAATCCCGCTAGCCGCTCCTTACGCCCGATGAGCGGCCGCGCGGCGATGTCCTCGCCGTCGAGATGCAGCAGATCGAAGAGAAAGAACACGAGGCCGGCGGCGTTGCCGGCATCGGAGCCAACTGGATCATGCTGAAGGAAGCCCTCGGGGCCGACGCCGCACAATTCGCCGTCGAGATAGGCCTGGCGGGCGCCGAGCGCCGCCACGGCCCTGGCGATCGTCGTATTTCTGTGTCCAGTCGAGCCCGGTGCGGGTCAGCAGCTTGACCGCACCGCGATCGAGGCGCGCAGCCCGACCCCACGACGGTGACATTTCTAAATGGCAGAAAGAGTGACATCTCTATTTGGTGGACACATTCGAGGCGGTACGGGTTGCGGCAAGGCCGCGCTTGCGGATCAGGTCGCGACCGCCCAAGTGTAGCTTGCAAAAATTAACGAATTCCATTTCGATATCGCGAAGCGATTCACTTTTGGAGCAAATCTTGCTTAGCCAACGGCAACAACCCCAACCCCGCGGCGATGACCGCGAGCGTATCAGCAGAGCGCGCCAAGCGGCGGAAGCGCTATTCAGATCGAAACCGCCGGTCATCGACCCGCCTGGTCCGGAACCTCTCCCGCCAGCCGAGGAACCGACGCGAAAACCGCGTGTCCTGCGAATAATCTCGCCGGCAGCGCCGGTCACTCACGAGATGGTCGAGCCGCCCGCCAGGCCCGCGCCGCCGGCGAGACGCGCGATCCCGCGGTCACAGTTCGCGGGCATCCGGACCTGGGTGAAGTACGGCATGACGGTTACCGAAGTCGCCGAGGTCTATGGCGCGGCCGTCGGCGACATCGAGCGCGTTCTCCGGCAGGCCTGACGGCGTTCGGCCTGCGGGCCGCGGCCCGCGCCGGAACGTCGCCCTCCGCCGACACCCATTCAGTAGGTCTCTCCGTGCTCGGTTTATCCGTCGGCGACCGCGAGGCGCGCGCCGATCGTCAGTGCGGCGAGCTGATAGACCGCATTGCGGCCGGCGCGCCAGTCCCCAAGCTCTTCGTCGTCGAGGCGCTCGGGCATGCGGGGGTGCCATTCGCTGGGTACCGGCCGGATCACCGCGCCGGGGTCGAGCTGGCCACAATCGACGCGCATCGTGCGGCGGAAGCGGCGGCCGACGCCGAAGGTCGAACTCGATGATGGTGTTGCGCGCAAGGCGCGGCGGCACCGGTTCGAAATAGGTGACTTTGCGGGGCGGGCTGCGGCGAGCCATTCCGGTCCTCCTCGTTAGGTCAGGGGTAGGTCAGGGGCAGGGTTAGGGGCAGGGTACGGTGCGCCTCAATTTCTATGCGGACAGACGGTCCTGCCTGCCCGTCTATTGCGTGGCGGCAGAAGGGATACGGCTGTCCGATGTGGGCGGCGACAAGCGAGACGGAAGCCCCTCGCTATCCGGGAGATTCAAGCCCTCGCTCCTCCACGTGACAATCCGGTTTATCTCGAAGACATTTCACCCTTAGCTTCGGCTTGGCCAGCGAAAGCCCAAAAGGAGATTTCTTGGACGGGTAGTGGTCGTTACTTGCTGAAAAATGCTACCGCCAAATATACTTAAATTATTATTTTTATCCGTTCCGACATAGAACCAAACTGTACCTGACGCGGGAAAATTATCTGGTCGAGACAGAACAAAAATAGCGCCGAGTTTTTCTTCGCATGCGACGCCCCAATTTAACCAAGAGCGCGCAAGTGCTGAGTGCGTACCAGTATATCCCGGCTTTCACCATTACCCAATTAATAAATTGGCTATTCCATGGGATTGTAGAAGGAAAATTCTCTAAACCTGTTGCAGTATTGTACTCGTGTATCCGATCATCGGAGGGGATGCCAATTTCAGACAATGCTTACTGTCATCCATTTTTTTTCGTCACCTTGAAGCTTGTTACGCAAATCGGCGATAAAGGCAGGCTCGGGGGGGTGTAATTGTATAGGGGGTGCAGGGGAGGCGCCAGGGAGAGGTGAGGTTTGAAGTTCTAGTTGTGCTCCCGGCGGCAAATTCAAGGCCTCATTGACTTCTTTTAGGGCCCAGGATTTTAAGGCGGGGAGATCATCAGATTTTGGCGACTGAAGAATTGTGATAGCAGTTTCAACTTGTTTTTGCTTAGTAGCTC
Organism: uncultured Alphaproteobacteria bacterium; assembly: GCA_963772295.1. Taxonomy (GTDB): domain Bacteria; phylum Pseudomonadota; class Alphaproteobacteria; order ATCC43930; family CGMCC-115725; genus AP-15. The sequence goes on along the minus strand of CAVYWO010000009.1, from coordinate 32,294 downwards.
TGTCCTGCAGTGCCGCATTGAGATAATAAGTTGCAACGGCTATGACGCCAGGGATCAGTATGGAACCAAGAATCTTTCCTAATATATCAACTTTGTCCCAGCGGTCTTTAGGCTTTGGGCCTTCTGTAGAGGTGACCGTCTGGCTTGAGTGTTGCTCACCAGCCCGTGTGACCTGCATATCGTGAGGTTCCCGCTCGACCGGATAGAGTCTGCGCGGGTCGGGGTTGAGCTGGACGCTTTCGCATGTGCTTTTAGCTTCTTCAAATCACGATCCGCTCGACCTCATCGAGGCTGACCTCGTCGCGCCGGCGATCGTAAAGCTGCGTGGTGCGTGTCGAGGCATGGTTCGCCATCGCTGCGGCTTTTTCGAGCGTGCCGCCGTTCTTCAAATAAGCCGTGATCCCTGTCGCCCGGAAACTATGGTTACCGAACTTCGTGGCGATGCCGGCCGCGGCGGTACGTCGGCGGATCATCGCATAGGCGTTCGCCTGCGGAAGCACCGTGCGCGTGAGCTTCCCGGTGCCGCGCCCGATCGTGCGGTACAGCGGCCCCTTGGGATCATCGCGTAGACCTGCGCCGTCGAGATAGGCGGCGAGATATTCATCAAGATTGTGGTGGCCCGGCATCGCGTGGCGCTTGCCGCCCTTCTCGCGCAGCCGCACCCACAGCCGGCGGTTCTGCGTGTAGACATCCTCGACCACCATCCCGAGCGCCGCGCCGATCCGGGCGAACGAATAGACCATGAGCCCGATCAGCGCGCGATCGCGCAAACCGACGACGGTCGATGTGTCGATGCTATCGAGCAGCGCGCGCGCCTCGGCAGGATCGAGCACCGGCGTTTGCCCGGACGTCACGACGTGGCGCGGGCCCCGCACCGAGCCAGCCGGGTTGACCGGCACGACCTGGCCGGTGACGAGCCAATCGAACAAATGACGGATCGCGGCGAGCCGTTGCTTGACGCTCGGCGGCGCGAGCTCGCGCGTCCCGGCCTCGATCCAGGTGGCGACGTGCACCGGCTGCACGGCGGCGATCGACGGCACGCCGGCGTCGGCGCACCACGCGAGAAATTCCTCGGCGGCACGGGCATAGGCCCGGCGCGTGTGCGGGTTGCGGATGTTGGCGGCGAAGAATTCAAGAAAGCGCATCGAGGCGCGATCGCCGCCGGCGGCGACGAGCGCTGGCAGCGACGGCGAGGTTATCGGGACGAGCTGGTTCACGGGTAGCGCGCCTTGTAGCGGCTTTGATAATCCGGAAAGCGATCCCGCATCGCCTGTTCGGTCGCGAGACTTTCGGCGCCGGCTTTGTCGAGGTTGTCGCTGCCCTCGGCGCGGGCGTCTCGGTGATCTTCCCAAGCCTGATGATAGGCGTCGATCAAGGAATTGTCGGCGAGCGTCAACAGACTTTTGGCAAAGCGGTCGATGGCGCGCTGCTGTACGGCGGTGAGCATTTCTGACGGGGCCCTCCTGGCCGGCATCTTAACCGGCATTGGGTATCCGATAAACGACATTATCACACATATCGTGCACGGGAAATCCGCCGGATTTCGGCCGGCCGGAAACCGGTCTTTACGAACTCGTCGACGTCCGCCGCGGGCGTCCTCGCCGCCTTGGCGCGGGCGGTGCCTCGTCGGTCGCGGCCGGCTGACGCCCGAGGCCCAACTGCTTTGCCATTGCCGAGCGCCGCTCCGCATAAGCCGGTGCCGTCACCGGATGATCCGGCGACAATTTCCAGCGCGCCCGATAAGCGGCGACATCAAGCCCGTGCCGCACTCGCAAGTGGCGGCGCAGCGTTTGACCGCGAAACCCACATTCGAGACAGACGACACGGTCCTGCTGCACTGATCGCCGAATTGGGACCGCCGGCGTCAACGCTGCCGCCACGGGCGGCGGTGCATTCGTGCCGAGGCCGCTAAGCGCGCGGTGTATGGTTGTAATCAGGCTCGCGAGCTGATCGACAGCGACGCTGTTTTTCGCGACATAACTGCGGACGATCGCCGCCACCAGGCCGGTATCGACCTTTTGCGCAGTGCTTTCCTCGGCCATTCTTCCCACCAAGCGCTTGTTAGATTGATATGGTCGAGACGAGTTCGTTTTCAATTTTTTGTCGGCAGAAAATATTTGGGCCAGGGCATCTTTCTTGTAATTGGCAAGGCTGCGGCGCCAGCTACCCCAAGACTCGTGTCTCCAGGAAAAATCAGGTGGGTCAGGGTTCAATCGGCGAGCCCGCGTTCCGTGGCATGGCTCGATCTCTTCTGTAGCTGACCGCCGGTGTTGCGGCGATACCGATGAACCTTGAACCGGTCGTCGGCAGCAACTAGCATTCCTCTTCTTTGTCGTCTAGCGGGAAGCTCCGCAAATGGTTTTTCAAGTGTCCACTCCTGATAGGCACCCGAGTTGGGAAGAATTCGGTGCCTTGCTCGACGCTTGGCCCAAGCGCGGACAGGCGGGTGGAGCCCAGAGGCACCAGGGACCGTGGGAAATTGCCGAATTTTCTCAACGGATTGGAGCCGAATCCCAAAAAGTCCGTCGTTGGCTATCGGGCCAAGAACCTCCCAAAGCGAAAGTTATTCTTCGATGTCTCCAGTGTTGTTTGGTAATCCGTATGGGGACTCTGAGGATTGGAAGGTATTCCTAGCTACATGGCACCGGACAGAGAGTGCATCGTCTGATGGCAACCACGAGCCGCGTGGAACGGTGTATCAATGAGTGGTTGATCACGTTCTGGTTAGCAGGAACGAATCGGACACGACTCAGATCTCGTGAGTGATTCGATCGAGGAGTTCGCCGGCACTCACGACGCGCGTCACCCCGTATGTTCCGGCCGGAAAATCGCGCTTGTTGCCGGTGACGATGTAATCGGCTTGGGCAGCCTCGGCGCATTGCAAAAATTTGGTGTCGCCCGGATCGGAAGAGGTGGCCGTCGGCCCCTGCCGGCACGAAGAGCTCGCCCTGGCTGCGGAACATCGCCAGCACCGCTGCAATCTCATCCGAGGGGAATGCGAATTTCGGCCGCGCGAGCACGGCCGCGCATCCTTCGAGGATCTCTTCCGAGAAACAGGGATGCAGCAAGCCCTGATGGATGGCGAGCAGAGAGAGAAGGCCGGAGACCAGCACATTGGTATCGATGACCGCCCGGATCACTTCACCCCGCCGGGAGTGACGGGATCCTGTTTGTGCCGGTGTGCGGTGATCTCGGCCTCGATATCGGCGGGCGTCAAGCTGTCGAGCCCACGCCGCTTGGCGCCGCTCCAAGCTTTCTCGAGCCAGTCGGGCGGCGGTGCGGCGGTGCGGACGAAATCCTGCACGCTCATGATCACGACCGCTGCCTCGCCGCGGCGGTCGACGATGAAGCGTTCATTGTTTTTGGTGGCGAGGTCCATGATCTGCCCGAACTGGGTGCGGGCGATATGGGCGTCAATACGGCGTTCCATCTGGCATCCCATGTATGCATGCATCAATTGATCTATGTATCATACGCCTAACGAAGGCGGCAGTCAAGGGCGGCCCTTATTCTTGATAACAGATTTGATCGAGAATAGAGCGGCGGGGCAGGGGCCCACCGAGCAGTAGGACCCACAGAGGCCGAAAGTTAGGCAGGCGGCCCGTTTGCCCGCGACGTGGTGGGATTGGCGGAATTACCCCGTACCCGCCGGGCCGGCAATCCGAAACCCTTCACGCAACGATCAATCTCCCCGCACCGATGGCTATCACGCACATGTCTATTACGACACCGACAGCCGTGCGACCGCCGAGGAACTGGCCGGGGCGCTCACCGACAAGTTCGCGGTCGAACTCGGCGGTTTTTTCGACGAGCCGATCGGCCCGCACCCCGTCGCAAACCTGCAGATCATCTTCTCGACGGCGGAATTCGCGTCGGTGGTGCCCTGGCTCATGGTGAACCGCCGCGGCCTCAACGTGCTGATCCATCCGCTGACCGACGACCCGGTTCGCGATCACGACACCGACTGCGTGTGGCTCGGCACGCCGGTGCCGTTGAAGCTCCACGTCCTGAGCCGGGCGTATCGTCCCGAGCTTTCGCCGTCAGCCTGAATAGAGGAACCCGCGGATGTTCGGACATCCACACGGCGACCGCCACGCGCATGGCGGCATGTTCGGCATGGGTGGCGATCGCTTTGGCGGCCATCGCCATGGCGGCGGCAGTCGCGGCGGCCGGCTCGGCCGGTTTTTTGACCACGGCGATCTGCGTTACGTGCTGCTCGGCCTCATCGCCGAGCAGCCGCGCCACGGGTACGAGCTGATCAAGGCCATCGAGGAGAAATTCGGCGGCATGTACAGCCCGAGCCCCGGCGTCATCTACCCGACGCTGACCTTACTCGAAGAACTTGGCTACATCAGGCCGGATAGCGCCGAGGGGCCGCACAAACAGTTCGTTATCACACCGGAAGGGGCGGCATTCCTCGCCGCCAACAAGGCGGGTTTATCTTGCTAGTGTCCCGATCGAGAAATTAGCGGGATCTACTTGACCCATTCTTCCTCCTCATCCCGGCCCCCGGGTCCGCGCTCCGCGCGGCCCGAGGACAGGCTCCGGCCGGGATCCATTTCGGCCATACATACCGGCTTTCGCCGGTATGACGACAGGATTGAAACCGCGAGCAAATAACACGAACTTGTGAACCACCACACTAATGATAAAATGATAAAACGTCCTGCATCACTGAAAACTTGATTGTGTTATGTTTCGTGGGAACGAGTCGGACATCTTGCGGGCCGAGCTGCATCCCGCGATCGAGAAATTGTGGACTGTGCGCGCGCGGCCTGTTCAGCCGGTCGAAGCGTCGAACGGGCTGGTCGTGTTGCCGATCCTGGTCGTCGCGACCTGGGTATAACGTGCCGTGGTCGACAGCGAGCCGGACGAGGCCGGCAAACAACGGCCAGGGATCGGCTCCCGTCACTGGGGGTTGGCGCGCTCCCGTTCGCTGTCCAGATCGGGCAGATTGCTGGCCGAGGCGGCGATCCGCGTCGACCTGGTGACCTTGAGGGCGGCAACGGCGGCCTCGTTTTCATTGATCTTCGCCATGATCGCTTCCTTGGCGCGCTCGAAGACGCCGCGGTTGGTGGCGACGAAGTCCTGCGACTGCCGCAGACGGGCGAGATGGCCATTGATCTCCGGCACCACATAGCGGGCGACCATGTCCCAGCTGCGCATCGTATTCTCCGGGTTGGCCCAGTCGTGGACAAAGCCGACGACGGTGCCGAAGCCGCCGCTCACTTCGAGGACGGATCTGATCCGATCGACGAGATCGTCCGGGGTGCCGATCGTCGCCGCGGCCTCGTCCGAGAATGCCATCTTGTCGACCGCTTCGTCGGGATCGCCGAACGGCTCGGCGCCGGGCCGCTGCAGGGTGCCGACAATGTATTGGTTGTGATGGCGCAAGAGGCCCTGGCGGGCTTCGGCGCGCGCCTGTTCGCGGGTCTCGGCGATATGCCAGCTCAACAGCACCCGCCAATCGCGGCGATCCACGGTCTTGCCATGCTTTCGGGCCGCGGCCTCGGCAAAACCCCATTGCGTCGCGAGCGCATTGAGACCCTCGCGCGACATCGACCCGATCGAGATGACGCCGATCCCATGCTTGCCGGCCAAGGTCATGCCGGATGGGCTGATCATCGAGGCGACGGCAAACGGCATCTCCTCCTGCAGCGGTAGGAGCTGCAGTGCCGCGTCCTCTAGGGTGAACCAGTCGCTTTTCGCGGTCACGCGCTCGCCGTCGAAGAGCCGCCGGATGATGCCGATCGCCTCCTCCTGCCGGTCGCGTTGGACCATCGGATCGATCCCGAGCGTATGCGCGTCCGAGGCAAGCGCACCGGGGCCCGAACCGAAGATCGCCCGACCGCCGGTCATGTGGTCGAGCTGCACCATGCGCTGCGCGACATTGAACGGGTGATGATAGGGAAGCGAGATGACGCCGGTCGCGAGCTTGATCCGCCGCGTCCGCTCGCCGGCCGCGGCCAGGAACATCTCCGGCGAGGCGATCATTTCCCAGCCGCTCGAATGGTGTTCGCCGCACCAGAACTCGTCGTAGCCGAGCCGGTCCAGGCGTTCGACGAGATCGAGATCGCGCCGAAATTGCAACATCGGGTGCTCGCCGATCGGGTGGTGGGGGGCAAGGAAGGCGCCGAATTTCAGACGCGGCATCTCTGGTTCTCCCGGTTGGTCGGCGGGCGCAGCGCAAGGCCGCCGGCGGCCCGCGAAATCGCCGGCTATGACATTACCATGCCGGGCGGCAGGCTACGCGCTTGGGCGCCGGATGATGCGCAGAAAATAGGGGGCGCGTCCGGCGGCGCGGGCCTTGTCCTCGTAGCGGGTCGGCGGCCAATCCGCCGGGCGTTCGCGCCAGTCGGTCGGCCGGCGGACCAGCCATTCGAAGGCCGGGCGCCGGGTGACCCGCTCAAGCATCGAGGAGAGGTAGTCGGGATCGTCGGTGGCGAGGCGCAGCTCGGCGCCGCCCCTCATGATCGCGGCCAAACGATCCAGGGTCTCGCCCGAGACCAGCCGGCGTTTCTTGTGGCGCTGCTTTGGCCACGGGTCGGGAAACAGGATGAAGACGCGATCGATCGAGGCGGACGGCAGGGCGGCAAGCAAGAGCCGAGCGTCGTCGCTGACGACGCGAATATTGGCGAGGCCGCGGCGATCGATTTCGGCCAGGAGCTTGGCGATTCCATTCTCGAAGACTTCGCAGCCGAGAAAACCGATCTCCGGGTGAGATTCGGCCTGTTGTACGAGATGCTCGCCGCCGCCAAAGCCGATCTCGAGCCAGATCGACTGCGGGGCTGCACCGAACAATGTCTGGGGGTCGAGCGGTCTTGAACCCGAGAGCGCGACGGCGAGCTGCGGCAGCAACCTTGCGACCAGAGATTTTCTGCCGGGGCGCAGCGCCCGGCCCCGCCGACGCCCGAAAACCCGACCCGGCGATTGCGGGTATCGCCCCACGCAGTCTCAAAAGGCGCGCCGCAAGCCGTCGGCGAGGTCGGTCCGTTCCCATGAAAAGCCGCCCTCGGCGTCGGGCGTCCGGCCGAAGTGGCCGTAGGCGGCGGTGCGCGCATAGATCGGCCGGTTCAATCGCAGATGGGTGCGGATGCCGCGCGGCGTCAAATCCATCATTTCCTGCAGCACATGCGCGAGCTTGTGCTCGTCGACCGCGTCCCCGGTATCGACGTAGAACGACAGCGGCTGCGCGACGCCGATCGCATAGGCGAGCTGGATCGTACAACGCTCGGCGAGGCCGGCCGCGACCACGTTTTTCGCCAGATAGCGCGCTGCATAGGCCGCCGAACGGTCGACCTTGGTCGGGTCCTTGCCGGAAAAGGCACCGCCGCCATGCGGGGCCGCACCGCCATAGGTATCGACGATGATCTTGCGGCCGGTCAGCCCGGCATCGCCGTCCGGTCCGCCGATGACGAAAAGACCCGTCGGATTGACGAGAAAATTGTCCTCGTCGCACATCCATCCTTCGGGCAGGGCGGCGATCACGTAAGGACGCACGATGTCGCGCACCCCCTCCTGATCGACCGCTTCGTCATGTTGGATCGAGACGACGACCTTGGTCGCCCCGACGGGCTTGCTGTTGGCGTATTGCAGCGTTACCTGGCTCTTCGCGTCCGGGCCGAGCAAAGGCGTCATCCCGGCATGCCGCGCCGCCGACAGAGCGCGCAATATCGCATGCGCGTAGAAGATCGGCGCCGGCATCAGTTCCGGCGTCTCGCGGCAGGCATAGCCGAACATCATGCCCTGATCGCCGGCACCTTCGTCCTTGTTGCCCGAAGCGTCCACCCCCTGGGCAATATTCGTCGACTGGTTGTGGATGTGGCATTTGACCGCCGCCCGCCGCCAGTGGAAATTCTCCTGCTCGTAGCCGATATCGCGGATCGCCTCCCGAGCCACGCCGATCAGCACCTCGGGCGTGATCGAGGCCGGCCCGCGCACCTCGCCCGCCAGGACGACGCGGTTGGTCGTGACCAGGGTCTCGACGCCGCAACGCGCCTGCGGCTCGGCGGCGAGATAGGTGTCGACGATGGCGTCGGAAATTCGGTCGCAGATCTTGTCCGGGTGACCTTCCGATACCGATTCGCTGGTGAATACGAAATCGCGCTTGGCCACGAGACTGCCCTTCCTCAAATCATCAATCGATGGCAAGATGAACTCTGCTCAACCTTGCTGCAGTCTAGACGTTCGACCGTCAGGCAGGATTTTTGCCGCGCCCGGAGCCGCAATCAAGCCTATTTCTCGGCGGTCCGCTCGCTGCCGATCGCCAGCGCCTTGGCAAGATCAAACAGGCGGCGGCGGACCACCTGATCTTCGATCCTGTAATAAGCGCTCACCAGCTCGATTGTCTCGCGCTTGCGCAGCGGGTCGGCGTCCACCGACTCGGCCGGCGCCTCGGCACAGCCGGCCGGGATCGCCGGCGCCCGCACCGGGTCCATATCGTCGAAAAAAAACGACACCGGCACATCGAGCACCCGGCTCAAATCGTGCAGGCGGCTGGCGCCGATGCGGTTTGCACCGCGTTCGTATTTCTGCACTTGCTGAAAGGTCAGACCGATCGCCTCGCCGAGCTTTTCCTGGCTCAAGCCCAGCATATTGCGACGCAACCGGACACGCGAGCCGACATGAACATCGATCGGGTTCGGCTTGTCGGCTTTCTGGCGGCCGGGCCTGCGGGCCGGTTGGTTCAACGCCATCTGGTCGGTCGCTTTTTCATCAACAATGTGCCGTATTGATAGATTACCGGGTCGCGGGCGGTCAACAGGCACCCGAAACGCGACGTCCTATTATCACAACCTGCGCCGGGCTCCCGGTCAACGAATCCTCAAGGCAAGAGGAACCGCGCCCATCAGCAGCAGCGTCAGCAGCGTCCAGTCGCCGGTCCTAGCGTAGAAGGTCGGTTCCAGCGGCACCGGCAGCGCCACGTCGGCATAGCCGACGGCGTCGAGATCCGTGCGGGCTTCGACCCGACCGTGCGCATCGATCACCCCGCTCACCCCGTTGTTGGCGACCCGGACGAGGGGCAGGCCCTCCTCGACGGCGCGGGTCCGGGCGATCGCGAAGTGCTGAAACGGACCGGAGCTGCGGCCGTACCAGGCGTCGTTGGTGACGTTGAGCAGCCAATCGGGGCGCCGCGCCGCATCGACGACGGCACCAGGAAAAATCGCCTCGTAGCAAACAAGCGGCGCCAACGGCGGGACCCCCGGCAACGCCAAGGTCGAGGCTCCGGGTCCGGCGCTCAGGTCGATCGTACCGGCGGTAATTTTGCGGAATGGCAGGAATTTGCGAAACGGGACGTATTCACCGAACGGGACGAGATGCGCCTTGTCGTAGTCCCCGACAATGGCGCCGGCGGCATCGATCGCCTCGATGCTGTTCCACACGCGATCAACCGGTCCTGGCGGCGGATTCGCCCGCAAGGCGCCGGTGATCACATAGCCCTTTGCCGGTGCAATCGCGGCGATCGCGCGGCGCGCCGCTGGATCCCATTCAAGCAAGAACGGCACTGCCGCCTCGGGCCACAAGATGGCGGCGATCGGATGAGGCTCAGGCGCCGTGCTGAGCGTGATGAGCCGCCGAAAATTGATCGCGGCGGCCGCCGCATCCCATTTGAGGTTCTCTTGGATCGACGGCTGGACGATGCGCAGCCAGGTCGCGGTGACCGCGGTCGGCGATCGCTCCAGCCGCAGTGCCCCTGCCGCCGCCGGTCCGAGCAGCAGGAGCCCGGCTCCGAGCGCCGGCGCGCAACGGCGGATCGCAGACAGCGGCGCCGGCGAGGTCACGCCGCAGAGCGCCGGCAACGAGGCGGCAAGGACGGTGGCGAAGCCCAGACCGTAGACGCCAACCCAGGCGACCGACTGCAATAGCGCGATGGCCCCGGGAAATCCGCCGGACCAGGCATAGCCGACGAGGTTCCAGGGGAACCCGCCGAAGGCATGGCCGCGGACCCATTCGGCAGCGCTCCAGGCGACGGCAAAGGCAAACACCCGCGCAGTAGCCGGCAGCCGCAGAAAACGGGTCGCAATGTGGACGGCAAGGAGCGCCAGTCCGACAGAGAGCGCCAACAGTGCCGGCAGGCCCGCGACCGCGAACGGGACGAGCCACCAGAATTGGGCGATGTCGACGAAGAGCGCACCGGCGACCCAATAGAGGCCGGCGACGAAAAAGCCGAACCCGAAGGTGCCGCCGAGAGCAAAGGACGCGAGCGGCGAAGCACTGCCGTCGTCGAGCCACAACAGCCCGGCGAACGCCACCACCAGCATCGGGACGAGGTCGACGGGCGGCAACGCCGCCGCGGCCGAGGCGCCCAACAGCACGGCGAGGCCGTAGCGTCGCCAACCGCAGAGCCCAGCCATCGCTGCCGCCAGGCGGCACAGCGGCGTGTCGGTCCGGGCGCCGGGCCGGACGCGAAGCAATGCGGCTTCAGGCATCCTCGCCTCGGTCGCCGGCCGCGGCCGGCAAGCGGCGTACCCGCAGCCTGGCGATCCGGCGCGGGTCGCCTTCGAGCACCTCAAACTCGATGCCCGAGGGATGGACGATCACCTCGCCCCGTCTGGGGACCCGCCCCGCCAGGGTAGAGACCAGTCCGCCGAGCGTGCCGACTTCCTCCTGCTCGCCGGGCGGACGCAATTTGATGCCTTCCTTCTCTTCGAGGACTTCGATCGGGGTGCGCGCGTCGGCGACCAGAGTGCCGTCGGCGCGCTCGACGAGGCTTGGGCCGCCGGCGACGTCGTGCTCGTCTTCGATCTCGCCGACGATCTCCTCGATCAGATCCTCGATCGTGACCAGCCCATCGATCCCGCCGAACTCGTCGACCACCATCGCGATATGCGTGCGCGCCTGGCGCATCTGCACCAAGAGATCGAGGATCGGCATCGACGGGGCGACGAACAGCACCTTGCGCAAGAGCGGAGCCAGCTTGGTTTCGCGGCGCTCGGTTACCGCGGCGAGGATGTCCTTGACATGGACGAACCCGATCACGTCGTCGAGCGTCTCGCGGTACACCGGGACCCGCGAATGCTCTTGCTCGGCCATGTCTTTGACGACATCGCCAAACGGCGTCTCGACATCGAGTGCGACGATGTCGACCCGCGGCACCATGACATCAGCGGCTGTCCGATCGTGGACCTTCAAGATATTGCCGATCAGCACCCGCTCGTGCGTGCTCAGATCGTCGCCGGGGCTGGCGGCAGGGGGCTCCTCTTCGATCATCTCGTCGATGGTCTCACGCAACGTCTCGCCATTGCGCGGGCGTCTGAAGAGGCGGAGGAAGTGCCGGAGCCGGGAGAACGACCGGTCGGGTTCACGCTGGCCGCCGCTCGATGGCACGATATGGGTCATCTGCGGGTTCGCAGCCGAAGATCACGGACGGTCGCGATAGGGATCCGGCACCCCGAGACTGGCCAGGATTGAACTCTCCAGGGCTTCCATCATTAGGGCCTCGTCCGGCACTCGATGATCATAGCCGAGCAGGTGCAGAACGCCATGCACCGTCAGGTGGCTGAGATGGTCAGCGAGCGGCTTTCTCTGCTCCTCCGCCTCGCGCGTCACGGTCTCAAAGGCGAGCACGACATCGCCGAGCAGCAGCGGCGCGTCGGATGCCAGGGTCTCGCCCGGTGCCCAGGCCGGAAACGCCAACACGTTGGTCGGCATATCAAGGCCTCGGTAATCGCGGTTGAGCCGTTGTTGACAGGCGTCGTCGGTGAGGTTGACTCCGACTTCAACCCGCGCCGGCAGCGCCAATCCCGCGGCGGCCGCAGCGCGCCGCAGGGTCCGGCGCGCGGCGGCGCGCGCCAGCCGAGGCGCGAGCGGGCACGCCCACTGCCACGCGGCGCAGCCGGATCGGACGGCAATCGCCGCGACCGGCCTCATCGCCCGCCACCGGCCTGCGGCGCACGGTCGCGAGCCTCGTAGGCGCGTACGATGCGGGCGACAAGCTCGTGTCGCACGACGTCGCGATCGGTGAATTCGACGGTGACGACGCCTTCGACCCCGGCCAGGACGTCAAGCGCCTCGGCCAGTCCCGAGCGCGCCCCGGCCGGCAGGTCGACTTGCGTCGGATCGCCGGTCACGACCATGCGCGAGCCCTCGCCCAGCCGGGTCAGGAACATCTTCATCTGCACCGGCGTCGTGTTCTGCGCTTCGTCGAGGATGACGAAGGAATGCGACAGGGTGCGCCCGCGCATAAAGGCGATCGGCGCCACTTCGATCTCGCCGGTGCCCAGCCGTCTAGCGAGTTGCTCGGCCGGCAGCATATCGTTGAGTGCGTCGAAGATCGGCCGCAGATAGGGATCGACCTTGTCGCGCACATCGCCCGGCAGGAAGCCGAGGCGCTCGCCGGCCTCGATCGCCGGCCGCGACAGGATGATGCGCTCGACCCGTCCGGTCATCAACAGATCGACGGCGGCCGCGACCGCAAGATAGGTCTTGCCGGTGCCGGCCGGACCCAAGGCGAAGACCAGCGCATTCTCGCGCAGCGCCCTGATATAGGCGGCTTGGCCCGGCGACCGCGCCGCGACATGCCGCTTGCGGGTACGAAACGCCGCCTCCTCGTGCCACAGGCTCAGGCTCCGGTCGCCGATTTCGGCCTCGGCGAGACGGATCGCCGCTTCGACCGCCGGCAGATCGACCGTGTGCCCGCGCTTCAATCGGTCATAGAGTTGCGACAGCGCGCGCTCCGCCGCCTCGGTCGCCGAGGCCGGGCCCGAGATCGCCAGGCGATTGCCGCGGGTGGCGACCGAGACGCCGAGCTGGCGTTCGAGCCGATCGAGATGCTGGTCGCGCTCGCCGTAGAGCAGCGGTAGCAGCAGATTGTCGTCGAACTCGAGCTGGGTTCGCCCTTCGGCCGACCCGACCCTGGTGGCCGCGGAAGATGACACAGTCATGCCGCCTTTGATCCGGCCGGCGCCCCTGCGAGGCTGTTGGCGCCGGCCCCCGAGATCAAGATCGGCACGATCTTGCCGACGAGAGCGGCATCGGCCGCGGCATGAACGCTTTGCAAATAAGGACTGCGGCCGACGAGCTGGCCCGCATGACGGCCCGGCTTTTCGAACAGTACCGGCAAGACGCGCCCGATGCAGGCCCGGTTGAAATCGCGCTGCTGCTCCTTGAGCACCGCCTGCAGGGCGCCCAATCGATCGGACTTCACGGGTTCGGGGATCTGTCGGCGGGCCGATGCGGCAGGGGTCCCGGGCCGCGCCGAATATTTGAACGAAAAAGCCTGGGCAAAGGCGATCTCGTCGACCAGCTGGAGAGTGGCTCGAAAATCCGCATCGCTTTCTCCCGGAAAGCCGACGATCAGATCCGTCGACAATGCCAAATCGGGGCGGGCCAGGCGCAAGCGCTCCACGACTCGCCGATAATCGCTGACACTGTGCCGCCGGTTCATCGCCGCGAGGATCGCGTCCGAACCGCTCTGCACCGGTAGATGGAGAAACGGCATCAGCTGCGGCACATCGCGATGGGCCGCGATCAGCTCGTCATCGACATCGCCGGGGTGCGAGGTGGTATAGCGGATGCGGTCGAGCCCCGGCAGCGCCGCCAGGTGGCGGACCAAATCGGCCAGTCGCCATTCGCCGCCATCGGGGCCTTCGCCGTGATAGGCGTTGACGTTCTGGCCGAGGAGCGTGACCTCGCGCACGCCGGCCGCGACGAGCGCCCGCACTTCGGCCGCGATCTGCGCGGCCGGGCGCGAATATTCGGTGCCGCGCGTGTAGGGAACGACGCAGAAGGTGCAGAATTTGTCGCAGCCCTCTTGCACCGTCACAAACGCGCTCACCCCCCGTTCCAGCCGGGACTGGGGCAGCGCGTCGAACCTCGGCTCGGCCGGAAAGCTGGTGTCGACGACCCCACCCCCCGCGCGCAGCGCGCGGGCGACAAATTCCGGCAGCCGGTGATAGGTCTGCGGGCCAAAGACAATATCGACAAACGGGGCGCGGCGCCGGACCTCGATGCCCTCGGCCTGAGCGACGCAGCCGCCCACGGCGATCAACATGGCGCCGCCGCGGCGCATCTTCCTCGCCTGCAACCAAGCCAGCTTGCCGAGCTCGGAGTACACCTTCTCGGCCGCCTTCTCGCGAATGTGGCAGGTGTTCAGGATGACCAGCTCGGCATCGTCCGGCGCCGGCGTCCGTTCATAGCCAAGCGGCGCCAGCAGTTCGGCCATGCGCGTCGAATCATAGACGTTCATCTGGCAGCCAAAGGTGATGATGCAAACCCGTTTCGTCACCAATCCGCCCCCGCTTCCGGGATCTCATCCGACGACGGCGGCTCGACCCGCCGCCGGCGGCAACGCCGCGGCGGCGGACGAGGGCGGCTCGGGGACCGGCTGCGGCCGTCCCGAGATCGCCGCGGCGACGCCGCCGGCAATCCGGCCGTGGCAATAGCGAGCGAGCGCTTTGCGCGAACCGCAATCGGCAAAACTGGTCGGCGGATGGAATTCGACCGCCACCTCGACCGTCCCGAGGCCGAGCATGCGCCATAGGTGCGGCGCCAGCGCCATCGTGCCATACCAGGCGAAGAACGTTCGATAGAACCGTCCGAGCGGGATGCCGTCGAGCCGCGTATAGGCGATCGAGACCGGCTGAACCGCGATTGGTCCGATCGCCGGCCGCGTTTGCGCGGCGCTGAACAAGGCGCTTTTGAACGGGAGCACGCGGCTGCCGTCGCCGCTCGTGCCTTCCGGGAACAGGATCAGGGCGTCGCCCAAGGCCAGTCTCCGAGCTCATCGCATCGCGTTGCTCGGCGGTGCTGCCGACCCTTCGATCGACAAAAACCGAGCGCTGCAATTTGGCGAGCCAGCCGAACAGCGGCCACCGCGCAACTTCCGCCTTGGCGATGAAGGAGCCGGCGATCAGCGAACCGAGGACGGCGATGTCGGTGTAGGAAACGTGATTGGCGACGAACAGCACCGGCCGGGCGGGCGTCGGCGTGCCGCTCGCGCGAACCCGTAACCCGAGGATGCGACAACACCAGCGGTGATAAAAAGGCGGCAGGATCCGGGTCCATCGACAGTGCAAGGCGAGGCCGATTGCCTGCACCGGCATCAGGATCCCAGTCCAGGCGAGGTAGAGCAGGAGCCGCGCGATTTTCAGCGTCGCGGAACCCATCCGGTCAAACCGTCCATCTGGTCTTCACCCGTCGGTCCTTTGCCTGCCGCTCGTAATGGCGGGAATATTTCTCGGCGACGAGATCGGTCTTGACCACGATGCAGACGTCGGTGGTGTTGAACTGCTCGTCGACCACCGCACCGTCGCCGACAAATCCGCCGAGACGGAGATAGCCTTTGATGAGTGGCGGCAAGGCCGCAAGTGCCGAAGCCGGGTCGATCGCCTCGAGCCGGTAGTCGGCGCATATCGACATAACGTTGGGCGAGGGCTCGCGGACGCAAGGGCGGGGGGGCCAAATGCCGATGATAGAGATAGGAGAGCGGTGCCGCCAGCGCGTCCAGGTCAGTGCCGGACAAACTGGCGCAACCGAACATCAAGCCGATGTCGTGATGAAAGACATAGGCGGCGATCCCGCTCCACAACAGCTGCATCGTCGGCCGCTGACGATAGGCGGCGTCGACGCACGAGCGTCCGAGCTCGAGGATCTCGCCGGGGTGTTCGAGCAGCCGGGCGATGTCGTATTCGCCGGCCGAATAAAAGCCGCCGAGCCGGGCCGCGGCCGCCCGCCGGATCAGCCGATAAGTCCCGACGACGGCCTCGGGTCCGCGGCCGCGGCCACGGCCACGATCGAGCACCAAGAGATGGTCGCAATCCTCGTCAAACCGGTCGACATCGCGCCGCCCGACGGCGAAGCCGTTGGCCGGACGCGCGCCCAATGCTTCGTAGAACACTCGGTAGCGCAACGCCTGCGCTGCATCGATGTCGGCCGACGACGTCGGCGAGTTCGGACCCGCAACCGGCCCGAACGCAGGTCGACAATGGCGGCCGGCGCCGCCGATTTGCGCGATCGGCACAACCGACGGTCCGGCCGTCGTGACGTCGATCACGCCGCCGGTCCGAGCGTGAACGCGGCGCCCGACCGGTGTAGAGCGATCCTCATTCGCGGTCGGGACCGGGCTTGCGGGTGCGCGGCAGTGCGTAGAGTTCGAGCCGATGCCCGACCAGCTCGTAGCCGAGCTGCGCGGCGATCGCCTCCTGCAGCCGTTCGATTTCCTCGTTGCGAAACTCGATCACTTGGCCGGACTGCACATCGATCAGATGGTCGTGATGCGCGCTCGGCATCCCCTCATAGCGCGACCGGCCGTCGCCGAAATCGTGTCGCGTCAGGATATTCGCCTCTTCGAACAACCGCACCGTCCGATAGACCGTCGCAATGCTGATGTGCGAATCGATGGCCGTCGCCCGCTGGTAGACACGCTCGACATCGGGATGGTCGGCCGATTCGGACAGAACACGCGCTATGACCCGGCGCTGTTCGGTCATCTTGAGGCCTTTGTCGAGACAGAGCTGCTCCAACCGCGAGATCATCGCACCTCCGTCGCGGCGCGGTCCCGACCACTATACTCCAACTCGCCGACGCCGCCTACAACCTCGGCATCGGATCCCGGCGCGGCCTGCAGCCTTGGTCAGGCTCGCTGACGCCGGGCGCGGGTGCCAAGCCCGATCTCCTTGGCCAGTCGGCTGCGTTGGCGCGCGTAGTTCGGCGCGACCATCGGATAGTCGGCCGCCAGCCCCCACCGTTCGCGATAGGTCTCGGGGGTCATGTTGTATGCGGTCTTCAGATGCCGCTTCAGCATCTTCAGCTTTTTGCCATCCTCGAGGCAGATGATGTAATCGGCATGGACCGATTTCTTAGGCGACACCGCCGGCTGGGGCCGCTCCGATGGTAACGCCGGAGCCGTCCCGATATTAGCCAGAGACTGGTAGACCTGATTGATCAGCTGCGGCAGATCGCCTACCGACACGGTATTGTTGGAAACGTGCGCGGCAACGATTTCCGTCGTCAGTGCCAGCAAGTCGCCCGATTGATCAGAGTTGTTCATCGCATTCGCCCCACCATACGTCCGACCACGAAATATAAGTAACAAACGGCGACGAAGCAATCCGGTCAATGGCCGCGCCGACAAAACATTTCGGCCGGCCGCTGACCAAGCGAAGGCTGCAGGCCGGACGCAACAACCTCAAATAGAGGTCGGCGATCCAGCAAGCGTAAGACGCAGCACCTCGGCATCGACCGATCGTTCTGCCCGGCGTTCCCCACACTCACGGCGGTGGTTTCGCTTTACGGCCTCGTCGCCGACCCGAATATGGTGGAGCGGCAGATCACGGCCATGCAGGGCGTCTTACCGCCGGAAGCCGTCAAACTCATCGCCACGTGGCTCCAGGCTCTTGTCGAAGGCCCAACCACAAGGTTCGGCATCGGCCTCATCGTCAGCGTGCTGCTCGCCTTCTGGAGCATGTGGTCGGCAACCGGGATGCTGATGACCGCCGTCAACATCTGCTACGGCGAGGAGGAGAAACGAGGATTCATCTCATTCAACCTTCACGCTTTGGCGCTGGGAGCCGGCCTAGCGCTCTTCGGCACCGCTGCGCTTGCGCTGGTGGCGGTGCTGCCTGCCGCTCTCAGCCTCCTGCCGGTATCCGATGGCTGGGGCGACGTGCTGGGGCTCGTCCGTTGGCCGGTTCTGGCCGTGATCGTCATCCTCGCGCTCGCCATCGTCTACCGGTACGCGCCCGATCGAGCGGAGCCGAAATGGCAATGGATCAGTTGGGGATCGGTGGCGGCAACAGCGCTATGGATCTTGGGCTCGATTGGCTTCACCACCTACGTCTCGAAGGTCGGCAGCTACGACAAGACCTACGGTTCGCTCGGCGCCGTCATCATTCTGCTGCTGTGGTTCTATCTGACCGCCTACGTCATCCTCGCCGGGGCGGAACTGAACGCCGAGATCGAGCGCCAAACCACGCGCGGCACGGCGTGCTCGTCCCACTCGACTTCGGCGGCTACATCGGCAGCCGAGAAGAATTCTGAGTTGGCTCATCTTCCAGGACGAGCCGCCGGCGCTTCGACACTGCGCTCGTGATAGCCGCCTCCGTTTGATCCTTCCAGTCCATCAGCTGGCGGAGCGACTTGCGGCCGCGTGACATGCGCGAGCGGACCGTCCCGATCGGCACGTCGAGTATCGCCGCGGCCTCCTCGTACGAAGCGCCTTCGAGACCGATCAGGAGAATCACCCGGCGCTGCTCCTCGGAAATGCGAGCGAGAGCGCGATCGAGATCGCGCAACGACAGCCCCCTCGTCGGATCGGTTGCCGCTGTGGGGAATGGCCATTTATCGTCGAACTCGACCGCAATGCCTTCGCGCACGCCGCGCCGGACGCCGTCTGCGTTCCGGTTGTGCATAAGGGAGAAGAGCCAAGCGTAGAGATCGGTGCCGAACTGCCAGCGATGCTGCTGGGCAATTGCGCGAACGAGGGTGTCCTGGACGAGATCATCGGCGCGGAGCACATCGCGGGTCAACGCCCGAGCATAGCGCCGCAGGCGCGGGATTTCTTTTTCGAGAAGCCGACCGAATTCGTTCATCTTGGCCGCCTATGTCTTGGCAAAATAACAGCTGGACCGTGCGCCTGAGCGAAGGGCGCAGGCGTAATCTCGATTACACTGAAGCCCAATCCTTTCAGGATCTCCTTCTCCACCGCTCTCTGCGAGGGATCGGGGACGAGCTTCACGCCGGCCTCGCCGGGTCGGCGCGGATTTCGGTATAGGATCTTCAAACCCACCCGCACGACCCTTCGGCGCCCGCACCTGTTGAACATGCCAGGGAGATCCGATCACGGGTAGCTTCGGAATCTACCTATAGCGGGTGGGCCGATGCCACGACCTCTCCAGGAGGAGGCCCCCCGGCCGAGAGACCGCGGCTTCCGCCGTCTAGCGAGACAATCTATGCCGTGCTGATTGCACTGGCGGTGCCTTGCTCCGGCAACCCCGGCTCAAGCGACGCTAACACCATCCTTCCGACCTGAGCCGCGGAACTCGCAGCAGGGTCTTGGTCTCACCGAAGAGCGGCACGCCGAGATATATACGCGCGACAACCATATCGGCCGACCGGAGTTCTGCCGATACGCGGTAAGTCCCCCCGTCGTCCGGGTTGTAGAGCGAGCCGCTATTCCAGCGGTCGAGACCAGCGGGCTGTAGCCCCTGAAGAATGGTCAGGCCACAAAGCAGGCGCTGTCGGAATGCCGGATCCGGGTTCTTGTTATCAGAGGCTAGCCGCCCAGCGATATCGCGCACAGTCCGCAGCCAGATGATCCGGCCGCAAAGCAGGCCGCCGCAATCGAAGATTTGCACCGCCCCTCCCGTGCCGTCGATGAACCATGCCCCGTCGGTAACCATGGCCGAAACAGCGGTACCAGGAACGGCGAAAGACGATAAGGCAATGACCAGCAAAGCAGCACGAGCGGCTCGAAGCAGCCGATCTGCGCAACGGACCGGAGCCGGCGTCTGCACAAACCGCTCCTGCCCGATTACGCCATGACCAGCGAGGCTCCCTCGAAGCTCAGAGAGCGAGGCCCCCGACGTGCCCGTACACCAGCCACCCGATCACGAGGGCAACAAGGATCAACCCGAGTACGCCGCCGATCCCGACCGGCCCGCCTTGACGGTGATAGCCGCCTCGATAGAACCCAAACCCGCCTCCAAAGAGAACCACGAGCAGCACGACGATCAGAATCAGTCCCATCGGTTTGTCTTTCGTCAGTTTTGTCGGCAATCCGTGCCGAGCGGCGGCTGAATCAAGTAGCCGAAGATTATAGGTCGGGTCCCAAGCATCGACTTGCAATGGGCGATAGTACCATGAGTATTTATACTCATTGATCATGAGACTCGCCGTTCTAATCTCTTTGGTACTCCTGGTCAGGCACTTCTCCGGCTTGAGCTACGTTACTCTGACGTCGGGGCGACTGTGGGGTGAAAAAGCCGGGAAGGACTCCAGCGAATGCTCACAGCTGCACAACAGCACGCCGTCGATCGATTCGCCAAAAGTCTTCGCGCACTCAGCTATGACGCCTTAATCGATACCTATCACCAGGCTGCGGATGATCATAGAGCAGCTCGGGCCGAGGGTAGCGACAACCTCGGCAAAGCCCACGCGCAGACGCTTGCGACTGAAAAGGCGATGCGAGATCGCTTCCTTGATTATCGAACCCGCTACAAGCTCAGGTACCCGTGAACCAGCTCGCATCTCTATTCAGGAGAGCGCGCTCCCGGCGACGGCAGGAGCCAAAATTTTTGGACCAGCTGCAACAAATATTCACGAAGCACCAAAAGACACCGGTTGAAGCAGGCGACACGGCCGCCGGTTTGGGGCGTCTGGATCTCTCCGCCTGAGTAGTTTCCGAGCCTGCCGGCCTCGAAGGCTAATGGGCTAAAATCCTCGTTTCGCCTGCGATGCAGTGAGACGCATCGAAAAATCGGAGGAAACATGACCGCAGCGCGTACAAGCCTGGAGCACCACACCGCCGGAGCGGGCCATCCCAATCAGGCCACGCGGCATCATCATCGAGCCTCCAAGCTCTTCGAAAAGGACCACGCATACGCAGCTCGCCTGGTGCAAATCGCGACAGCCATGCGCAGCGTGGTGCGGTCCACCACTACAGTGAAGCTGCCGGATCGGGTCCCGTCGGAGATCGAACGGGACGACAGGATCACGGTGGGCATCGTCACGCAACCGCGCGCGCACGGGAGCGGCTCATAGGGCGAGCGCGAGTTCGCGGCGTGGACGCGCGCGTCGGCGTCAGCCTAGGCGTCGGCGTCAGCCTAGGCGTCGGCCTCACCGAGGAGCGACAGGCGCCCCTGAAACTGCCCAGTCTCTCCGTTCCGGAACATCTGGTCTCGCCCGAAGCGGCGCCGGTCCGGCGCCTGCCGATCGGAGCCGAGCCGCAGCCCGATGGCGGCGTCCATTTCCGTGTCTGGGCGCCGCGCTGCAGTGAGGTTGTCGTCGAGATCGAGGGCCTCGAGCCGGCGGCGCTGCAACCCGAGACCGACGGCTACTTCTCGCTGCGGAGCATGCCGGCGCGCGCCGGCATGCGCTATCGTCTCCGCCTCGATCAGGACGAGGCGGCATTGCCCGACCCGGCCTCGAGGTTCCAACCGGAAGGACCGCACGGCCCTTCGGAAATCGTCGATCCCGGGGACTTCGCTTGGACCGACGGGGCGTGGCGAGGGCGGACGCGCGAGCAGCTCGTCATCTACGAGATGCATGTCGGCACCTTCACCCCGGACGGACGCTGGGAGGCCGCTTCGCGTGAGCTGCCGGCTCTCGCCGAGCTCGGTGTCACCTGCCTCGAAATTATGCCCGTGGCGGAATTCCCAGGCCGGTTCGGCTGGGGATATGACGGCGTCAACCTCTTCGCACCAACCAGGCTCTACGGCCGACCGATGGATTTTCGCCGCTTCGTCGACCGCGCCCACGCTCTTGGGATCGCCGTCATTCTCGACGTCGTCTACAACCATTTCGGCCCGGACGGAAACTATCTTAAATTGTTCTCCGCAGCTTATTTCACCGATCGTTACGACAACGAATGGGGTGAGGCCATCAACTTCGACGGTCTCGATTCCGGCCCGACGCGCGAATTCTTCGTCGCCAATGCAGGCTATTGGATCGACGAGTATCATCTTGACGGGCTGCGGCTCGACGCGACGCAGGCAATTTTCGATCGATCGGAAGATCATATCCTCGCCGCCATCGCGCGACAGGTGCGATCGGCGGGACACGGCAAAATCACTTTTGTCGTCGCCGAGAACGAGCCGCAGCACACCAAGCTGGCGCGCGCGGTCGAGCGGGGCGGTTACGGGCTCGACGCCTTGTGGAATGATGACTTCCATCACAGCGCCATGGTGGCGCTGACCGGACGTCACGAAGCCTACTACTCGGATTACCGCGGTCGGCCGCGCGAGTTCGTTGCCGCCGCCAAGCACGGTTTCCTCTACCAGGGCCAGCGCTACCAGTGGCAGCGGAAAGCGCGCGGCACACCGACGCTCGACCTTTCGGCGGAATGCTTTGTTGTCTTTCTGCAGAACCACGACCAGATCGCCAACTCCGGCACTGGAGAGCGCTGTCACGCGTTGACGAGCCCTGGCCGGCTTCGCGCGATGACCGCTTATTTCTTGCTGATGCCGGGCATTCCGATGCTGTTCCAGGGGCAGGAATTCGGGGCGTCGAGCCCGTTCTTCTATTTTGCCGATCACGAGATCGAGCTGTCGCACGATGTCCGCGAGGGGCGCCGCCGTGACCTTGCGCAATTTCCCAGTCTCGCGACGAGCGAGATGCGGGCTAAGCTCGCCGATCCCGGCGACATCGACACGTTTCGCCGATCGGTACTCGATCTTGGCGAGCGGCGACGGCATGCTTCGATTTATGCGTTGCATCGCGACCTTCTGGAGCTGCGGCGCACGGATCCGGTGCTAGGACAGCGGCCATGCCGGATCGATGGTGCCGCGCTCACGGATGAAGCCTGGATGCTGCGCTTTTTCGCGGAGAGCGGCGCCGACCGTTTGCTGATTGTCAATCTCGGCCGCGACCTCCTGCTCGGCCCCGCACCAGAGCCGCTGCTGGCACCGATCGAGGGCCAGGCTTGGCGGCTCTTATGGTCCAGCGAGGCTCCGGTTTACGGTGGTTCAGGGGGCCCGGCGCAGGATGCCGTAGGGGATTGGCTCATCTCGGGCCAAAGCGCCACCGTGCTCATCCCCGGACCCTCATCCACGATACCCGAGGCGAAGAACGTCTTCCATCTCCGAGAAGCGCATGGCTGACCCGCACCGGGCCATTCGCGACGAGAACCCTTTACCGGAGGCTCCGCGCGAGTGGCTAGTGGCGAACGGGTTGGGCGGCTACGCCTCGGCGACGATAACGGGGGCGATCACCCGGCGTTACCACGGCTTCCTGATCGCCGCCCAGCCGGCTCCGCTTGGCCGCATGGTGGTCCTGAATGATCTCGAGGTCGACGTTGAGCTCGCGGATGGCAGCGTCGTGAACATGCGCGAGAACGGGCGATTTCTCGATTTCACGCTGAACATGGGCCTGCCGAGCTGGCGCTATGAAATCGAAGGCATTGTCATCGAGAAATCGGTCGTCGTACCCTCGCGCCAGAACATTGTGCATTCCACCTTCCGCCTTCTCGGCGACGGCAAGCGCGTGCGCCTGCGGCTTAGACCGTTCATCAATTTTCGTTCATTGGAGGCACCTGTCAGCGAGGCGCTGTCCGCAGGCTACACGCTGACCATCCGGGGCGACCGATACGAGATCAGCGCCGGGCCGGATCTGCCGACTTTACGGCTGGCCGTGGAGGGCTCCGACGGCCCGACCTTTACTGCCGATGGCGGCTCGCACCGCGAGCGCTCCTACGATATCGAGGCGCAGCGCGGTTACGATTCGCGGGGTTGGCTGTGGAGCCCCGGCTACTTTGCCGGAGAAGTCCGCAAGGACCGCCCGCTGACCCTGATCGCTGCGACGGAGGACTGGCACACTGTGCTGGCGCTGAGCCCCGACGATGCGTTGACCTTCGAAGGCGAGCGCCGCCGGCGTCTCGTCGGGATGGCGGCGGCGCAGGCACAGATCGAGTTCGCAGCCGAACTCGTCCTCGCGGCCGACACCTTCGTCATTACCCCGGTGGGACGCATTGCCGACGGGGCGCGGGCGCGGGCCGAAGGGGATGAAGTGCGCACCGTGATCGCCGGCTACCACTGGTTCACCGATTGGGGCCGGGACACGATGATCTCGCTCGAAGGCCTCACCCTGGCGACCGGGCGAGCGATCGAGGCCCGCTGGATCCTGCGCACCTTCGCTCACTACGTGCGCGACGGACTAATCCCGAACCTGTTCCCGGAAGGACAAAACCAGGGCCTCTACCACACGGCCGATGCGACGCTGTGGTTCTTTCACGCACTGCAGCGCTATGTCGAGCACAGTCGAGATAAAGCGACCTTGGAGCTCCTTCTGCCGATCTTGAAGGACATCGTACGGCACCATCTCGAGGGCACCCGTTTCGGCATCAAGGTCGACCCGAACGACGGGCTCCTCACCCAAGGGGCGGAGGGTTACGCGCTCACCTGGATGGATGCGAAAGTCGGCGATTGGGTGGTGACCCCGCGGCGCGGCAAGGCGGTCGAGATCAACGCGCTTTGGTACAACGCCCTCTGCCTGCTGGCGGATTGGCTGCGCGAAGCGCAGGACCCGGAAGCCGACGAGCTCGCAGCCCATGCGGACAAGACGCGCGATTCCTTCAATCACCGCTTTTGGCACGCGGCAGGCGGCTATCTCTACGACGTCGTCGATGGCGAGAACGGTGACGATGCTGCTTTCCGACCGAACCAGATCTTTGCGATTGCGCTCGAACATCCGGTCCTCGACCGGGAATATTGGGAGGCGGTCGTCACTGCGGTGCAAGCGAAGCTGGTGACGCCGGTCGGGCTGCGATCTCTGGCGCCGGGCGAGCCCGATTACAAGCCGCACTATTTCGGCGACCTGCGCGCCCGTGATGCCGCCTATCACCAGGGCACGGTCTGGGCCTGGCTGATCGGCCCGTTTATCGATGCCTGGCTCAAGGTCTATCCCGATGATCGTGCGGCGGCGCGGCATTTTCTCGACGGCTTCGAGCCGCATCTCGCCGAAGCCGGCATCGGCTCGATCAGCGAGGTCTTTGACGCCGAGCCGCCGTTCACGCCGCGCGGCTGCATCGCCCAGGCCTGGAGCGTCGCCGAAGTGCTGCGCTGTTTGGAAAAAACTGCCGTCACTTAGCGATGGCGATCCAAGCAATGAAGGCCGGCGCCGCCGGCTAAACGGCCGGTAGCGATGCCGGTGTTGGCATTTCGATTGGGGTGAAGCTTACCGAAACACTGAAGCTCATGCCAGGCCGTAAACTCCTACGCCCACCCTCGGAATCTACCTAGCAGGCTGCGGAAAAAGCCGGCTTCCGGAGCGCATCCGGTAGAGCTGTTAGTACAGTCACTCGTCTGGATTGTAGCAAAACCTGGCTGGACGGGTTGGGCTGTCGATTTTGCAGTGAATATGAGTTCTGGGCAGAGTCCGGGTGTGGCTAGGCCACGACGGCAATCAGTTTGGGCAGGCGGACGAGGTAGTAGGCAGTGATCGTCAACGTGAACATCCACCTGACGCGGGCAAGGCCACAGTGACGGGTCTTGCGAAAGCCGGCGGCCGCCTTGCTCCAGCCGAACACCTCCTCGATGCGCTTGCGCACCCGCCCGCTGACCGCATAGCCGGGATGGCGGGTCGTCCGCGCATCGATGGCCGATCGTCGATTGGTGGTGTTTTGCGCCACATCGGTGTCACGTTGTACTGTCGCAGATCGGCGACAAACCCGGCGACATCATAGGCCTTGTCGGCAGCGAGCGTCATCCGGTGATTGCCGAGACGGGCCGCCACCATATCGAGCGCGGCCTCGCGTTCGGCCGTGCCGGTCGCCAGGGTCAGCCGCGTGTCGACCGCCACAGCATGCCGGTTCTCCATCAAGACATGCCCCAAATAGACCAGCTTGGCCGGCTGGCCCGGCCCCTTGCGGTACAATCGGGCGTCGGGATCGGTGGTCGAGGCGTGCGTCTCGTTGCTGCGTTTCTCGCCGTGGAAATCCCGCTCCCCGTTGCGGCCCGGCGCCGGCGGTTCGCCGCTGCCGTCCTTCGGGCGAAAGCTCTTCATGCTGGCCCACGCCTCGATCAGCGTGCCGTCCACCGAGAAATGCTCGTCCGACAACAGCGCCTTGACCCGCTCCTGGTTCAGCACCGCCGCCATGAACTGCGCGGCGATGTCGCCGGCGATCAGCCGCTCGCGGTTCTTGGTGAACACCGTCACGTCCACACCACTGCGTCCAGCGACAGCCCGACAAACCAGCGGAACAACAGATTGTAGTCGAGCTGTTCCATCAGCTGCCGCTCCGAGCGCACCGAATAGAACGCCTGAAACAGCAGCGCGCGAAGCAGTTTCTCCGGCGGAATCGATGGTCGGCCGGACTTGGCATAGAGCTTCTCGAATTCCGGCGACAGCGCCGTCAGCGCCGCGTTGACGATCTTGCGGATCGCCCGCAACGGATGGTCCATTGGCACCCGCGCTTCGCAGCTCACATAGCTGAACAGCGCCTCTGTTCTCGCATCCCCACCGCGCATCGGACGTCCCCCAACATCTCGTCACGCACTGGCCTTTATACACAATCCCCTGGCCACAATCTCGGCCTTTTTCCGCATCCTGCTAGTGCTGCTGATGCCATCCGACCGGTTTGTTGCGCCGGCTTCGTGTTTCGGCCCTTTCGCATTTAACGCGGGCGCCGGCTTATCTAAATACGCCACCGACGAGCAAGCCTAAAAATATCACTGCAGTGGCCAGGAGCAATCCGGCAAGAGTTTTTTTCCTCAGAGCAGCGCCTCGTCGAGCAGCCGGTCCGCGAGTTTGACGGCGCGGATCGAATTTGGAGGACCGCAATTTGTACTACAGGGCGTAGATGGTGGAAACCGAACAGGCTATAACACCTGCGCCTATTTCCGGTAGCCGCAAACATCGACGCTTGACCGGTTTCGCATCGCGAGCGCCGGCGGGAGCGGTTGGGGCGAGCGTTCCCAGATGTCGACGTTGACGGCTAAGAATTGAAAAAACCCGGCCACGACGACCGGGATTTTCGCGAGATCCCAATGAGGGGGACAACCAGCAAGCTGGTCTAGATTTAGGGCGGAAGGTTCGAGCCCCGAGCCTATATACAATCACTTGTTACCACCGCAGGCGATATCCGTAACAGCCACCGCCTCCGAAGAGCATGCATACGCGTTCGGAGTGACTATCAGCAAGCCTCGGAATTTACCTAGTGCTGCCGATGATGGCATCTGGCTTTGGTCGCGATCGCCGTTGTTCAAGCGGCGTTCTTCAGCGACGGCAGCCCCTCGCCTGGAGCCCTTTGGGCGGCGAGCACCAGAGCCGAAGCAGGGTTCATGCTGTCGACCATCGACGTCGGGATCAGGATCGTGGTGCCGCGCTCCTTTGTCGTCTCGTAGATGATGTTCATGGCACGCAGTTGCAGGGCGGCGGGATGATCCGCATAGATCTGGGCGGCCTCGACAAATTTTCCCGCGATCTCGGCTTCGGCCGACCCGAGAATGACGCGGGCCTGCTTCTCCCGCTCCGCCTGGGCTTGGCGAGACATGGCGTCCTGCAGGGCCACCGGGATAGCGACATCGCGGATCTCGACCGAGGTCACCGACACGCCCCATCCGGCAGTCTTGTTGCCGATCTCGTCCCTCAGGTGCTCGTCAGCCGCCTTCCGGTCGGACAGCAGTGCCGCGAGCATGGAGGAGCCGATCATTTCACGGAGCGAGGTTTGCGCGACCCTGTCAATGGCCTGCCGATAGTTGGTGATCTCCAACGCCGCCTTGCGCGCGTCATGGACGTGCCAGAAAATGATCGCGTCGACGTTGACCGGAACGGTGTCCTTGGTCAGTGCCTGCTCAGCGTTGAAGGCGGTGGTCTGGATGCGCTCGTCAATCACTGCGGTGACGTTGTCGATCACCGGGAAGATCATGAAGAGACCCGGCCCTTTCACACCCTGGAGCTTGCCGGCGCGGAGGATGACGAACTTCTCCCAAGCGTTGGCCATCTTGAGCGAGAGCGCGATGATGACCGCAGCGACAAGGAAGGGCGGCGCTAAAAAGATGTCGACCGTCTCGCCGAGGGCGAGACCTGCGAGAGCGCAGCCAATCACCAGGAAAAGAGTAATCGGGTTCATGCTCGTTGCTCCTCGTGCGCGGTCGTCTCGTTGGCGAGCCTCATTGCCACAAGACGCCGCGCCATCTGTTCACCCCAATCGAGAGTCTCCTGCGCTTCCTTCGCTTCGGCCGCGCCGTGCGACCGGAGCCACTCTTCCGAAACGCCGAAGTATTTTCGATAGAGCGCATCACGCAGCTCCGGGTCGGCGGCCAACACAATCGCCGCATCCGGTCTGCCGCCAGCAGCATCATGGCGGCCACCGAGGTCATTTCCCGGTATATGGGAATACTGTCAATATCCCTTCCTGGACGCTCTTGGAGGTCGGCAGACCGAACGGCTGTTTTGCTCAGCATGATGTTGCTTTCGCATCAAACGACGACCCGGTCGGCTGTCATCAACCCCCGCCGTCGCCGTATTGCGGTCGGGTCCCTAAGTCGAGCTGCCGAGCTTTTCCGCGCACGCGCTCGCCACTGCCGAATCCGGTGTATCGCTTCCAGGCATGGTGGCCCAGCCGCCCTTCTCGATGACCGATCGCCGGTCCCATGACGCAAGCTTGTTGAACTCGACCAGTTTCGCCGGTGCATCTGCCTGGTGCTGGAACTTCTCGACGCAGATCGGAGCAAGCGCCGCTACCACCGCGGTTTCAGCGCGCTGGGTGGCCATCTTCTCGGCAGTGCTGCCGAGTGTCCATCCGAACTGCGAGAACCCGAGGACCGCGAACGCAACAGCGCCGACCACTGCACCCCACACCGCTGGTTTAACCCCGGGATGGATCTTCATCTCGTCACCTTGACTTTGGGAGAAGGGAGCTTCTCCGGTTTCAGATTAACCGGCGAACGTAGCCCGTGGCGAGCCGGCGACGATAGACTCGGAAACTACTCAGACGACCCCCGCCCGGCTCGACTGTCGGACATCCGGGACGGTGCTTGCTGACCAGGCGGCGCGGGTGCTGCGCACGCCAACGGGGCCCAGTGCGCGTTGACTGCGCGCCACACTGTCCTACGCCATGTCGTCAGGAGAGCCCGGTATCGTCAGACTAATCGACGAGTAACGCCCACGCCAACGGCAGACGCGTCCCCTCGCCAGTGGGCGCCCAGGCTTTCCTGCGCCGCCGCTTCATTTACCGGAAAAACAAAACGCCCCGAAACTTCGGGGGCGTTTTGGACGTTCGGACGGAGCCGTTCGACGTGCCGATTAGGCCGCCTTTTGCTCCGCCACCTGTGGTTGCGCCTTTTGCTCCGTCACCGGTGGGTGCACGGTCTCGACGCTGGTTCCGATCTTGATCGTGCGCGGCTTGGCTGCCTCGGGCACTTCGTGAACCACATCCACGTAGAGCAAGCCATTGTCGAGGCTGGCGCCCACCACCTTCATGTGGTCGGCAAGGCTAAAGCGCCTCTCGAACGCGCGCCGGGCGATGCCGCGGTGCAAATAGCCACCGTTATCGTCCTCCTTTTGTGCCTTTCCTGTCACCAGGAGCGTGTTCTCCTGAACGGTGATGTCGAGCTCTGCCGGCAAGAACCCGGCCACGGCCATCGTCAGCCGGTAGGCGTCTTCGCCGGTCTTCTCGATGTTGTAAGGTGGGTAGGCGAGGGACGCGCTGTCGACGCGGGTCGCCGCATCGACGAGACGGGTGAGACGATCGAAGCCGATCGTTGAACGGAACAGCGGAGAGAAATCGAAACGATCTATGACCATATCCTCCTGTGAGCAACATGGACACCGACACTTGGCCAACCGGCCATATGTCAGTCTTTGATGCACAACTCTAAAGTAGCAGCCGTGCAATTGTTGATATGGTTATTTGGAAGTTATTTTTCAATGGGGGAGTTTGTGAATATCGTGAACCCTCGGTGAAGACGCCTTGGGTATCGGTGGAAGAACTGAGTAGTTTCCGAGCCTGTCGCTTTTCTCTGGCTCTCCCTACATAACACATAACTCACGCCAACCCGTCGAACCGAAGGGAGTTTCCGATGCGCAAAAGCCTAATAGTGGTTCTTCTCAACCTTCTCGTGTTATCCGGCGCGACCGCTCTGTTGAGCGCCTGCAATACAACAGCGGGGGTGGGCCAAGACATTTCTGCCACCGGGAATGCGATAACCAGCGGTGCCGAGCAGAGCAAGCCGCGTTAGGAGAAACTAGTATGGACAAGGACCGTATCGTCGGTGCCGCAAAGACGGTGGCCGGCCACATCAAACAAGCGGTAGGCAAGGCCGTCGGCGACCAGAAGACGGTCGCGGACGGCAAGACAGAGGCCGCCGAAGGAAAGGTTCAGAATGCCATCGGCGGCATCAAAGATACAATCCGGAGCGTCGCCAAGAAAAGGTGATAGGGCAAAGCATGGCCGCCAACCGGCATAGCAGTCCACAGTCGCCGGTTCCGGAAAAGAGAAAGCTGGGAGGGCGACGTTACAAATTCTGCTTATGGCTGTACTCCTGCTTGTCGTGATTTCATTCTTCGGCGGCTACTCGGACTACGTGCCTTCCCATTCCCTCAACCGACGCGTGTTCTGGAACCGGCGCCGGCGACGGAGCGCGTAGACTTCCACGATCCGGAAAAGCTGAGCCCAGGTTCCAGAATCCAGAAAGGGGACCGTCATGTTATCTTTCATCCACCCGATTGCCATGCCCGCGCCCTTCGCGCGCTCGGTTGCGATCGCGGCGCTGATGGGCGCCACGATGCTCGCCAGCCCGCTGACCGCGGCTCGCGCCGATACCGCCGGTGATGCGGCAATCCGGCTGGCACAAGCCACTGCGCCACAGAGCCCGGCCGCCACGGGAGCCACCGAGTTCGAAGGGGGAGACCGTCGAGGGGCGGATCACGACCCTTCACGCGGCGCTGAAAATCACGCCCGACCAGGAACCGCTATGGAACTCCGTAGCGCAGGCGATGCGCGAAAATGCTGCTGCCATGGACACGCTAGTCGCGGCAAATCGGACAACGCGCCCGCAAAACATGACCGCAGTAGACGATTTGAAGATTTATCAAAAATTCGCCCAGGCGCATGTCGACGGGCTGAAGAACCTGATTTCGTCCTTCGAAACGCTCTACAATTCAATGCCCGACGCGCAGAGGAAGATCGCCGACCAGGTGTTCAGGAGGACTTCCGGTCGCAGCGGAGCTCCGTCGCGTGGCTAGCAGAGCCAACGATCGCGTTCCGCGATGTGACAGCCACGCTCATCAAAAGAGGTCGCCATGACCTGGATTATCGATACCAAATCGAAGCGCCGCCTGTCGGCGAAGCTTGCGGCAGGCCTCGCTATCTCCGCCTTTCTCGTGCTCGGGACGTTTGTCGCATCGGCTAAGGCGGCAGAGCACGGTGGCCGGGGCCACCCCAGCGGGCATCGCGGTGGATATGGCCGCGGATATGGCGGAGGGGGCGGCAGGTATTATTATCGCGCCCCGCCAGTGGTCTATGGCTCGCCCTATTATTATCCCCCGCCGGTAATTTATCCTGGCATAGGCATAACCTTGCCGGGTGTTAGCATCGGTGTTTGGTAGCTTCATTCCAACCCGAAATGGCAATGGCCGGCATCGCTGCCGGCCGTTTAGCCGGGCGCTTTTTCGGAATTTCTGCACTCAAGGAGGACCACATGGAAACAGCTGATACAGTCATCGGCGTCTTCGCCGACCACAATGCAGCGGAAACAGCCGTGAAAAAGCTAACCGCGGCCGGTTTCGAGATGAAGAATCTCAGTGTCGTCGGTAAGGGATACCATACTGACGAAAAGGTCGTCGGCTTCTACAATGTCGGTGACCGGGTCAAGTTTTGGGGCAAGCGGGGCGCGTTCTGGGGCGGTCTCTGGGGCTGGTTCTTTGGCGGGCTGTTCATGACCATTCCGGTCGTGGGGCACGTCATCGTGCTTGGATATCTGGCCGCCATGGCGGTCTCCGCCGTCGAGAGCGCTATCGTGGTTGGCGGGCTGAGTGCGCTTGGAGCCGCGCTCTACAGCATTGGCATTCCGAAGGATAGCGTGATCCAATATGAGGCCGCCCTGAAAGCCGATGACTTTCTGGTGATGGCGCGCGGCACGGCAGTGGAAATGGCCCGCGCCAAGGCGATTCTCGGTACGGCCAACCCCTCACGTCTTGATGTGCATGCAGGCGTGAAAGTGAAAGAGCCGGCGGATCATCTCGTCCATGCGGGCGCTGAATGGTGCATTGAAGATGGTCTCGAGATGGACGGACGCGTGACACAAAGGAGGTTGCCATGAGGATTCTCCCCGCTGCGATCGTAATTGGGCCACTCGTGCTGATCGGCGCACTGCCCGCCGCGGGTCAGTCGACTCTCGCGCTCGGCTCGGGCGCACGAACTGGCGGACGCTTGGCACAGGATTCGACCCCAGGACAAGTAAGCGGCGGCCGCTGAGCCTACCCGGAGGCTTGTCCACGGTTGATGAGCGGCAACGAGCTGCCGAGCATAACGTAGATCATGGTCACGACTGCTCCGCCGCCTTCATTCTCCGTCGGACTGGGGCCGGTTTTCTGGCCGATGGTTTCCCGTTCGGTTGTACGGGCTCGTCAGCATCGGAGCATGGTTCCCTGCGTATTTTCAGGTGCCGGAAACCAACGGGCGAAGCCCTCGAAGAGCA
>CAVYWO010000008.1:0-108469 GCA_963772295.1 uncultured Alphaproteobacteria bacterium | reverse complement strand
CGGCGCCGCACCGAGCCTGCGCAGTCGAGTTGACTGGGTCAACTGGATGTCGGCCTCATCGGCCGATTTCGTCGGCGATCTATTGAAAGCCCGCCAGCGCGTACCTCAGAGCGGCTCGGCCGGGGCGACCACCCGTGTTCTTCAACACCTGCGATTTCGCGTCATATGGGCGGGCGCGGACGCGCTGCGTGGTACCGACGGGGCACCATTCGGTGATTTCAAGTGGGTAAAGGTCTGGGTCTGTCATAGCAATATTTAGGGGAGCGACGCCGATGCCGATCACTTTCAATATGATCTTGAAGGCCGAGGGGATTGACCCCGCCGACGTTCGCGTTGTCCGGCACCATGACACACGACCCGAGTGCAAGAACACTCCATACGCTCTCTGGCGACGCGACCCGACACTCTTCGAGAAATACCAAAATATCCAAGGTAGGGATCGCTTCGAGGTCGGCAAACTTTTGGCGAGCTTCGTTCGCACGCCATCCGACAAGACGCTGTTTGTCGGCATGTATAGGGTGAACGCGAAGGGGGTCACTGACGAGAATGAAATTGACCCCTGCTCTCTACTCCCTAAACCGGGACTGGTTCTCTACGAGACAAGCCGTGATGAGCGGCTCAAAGATATGCAAGAGCGGCTCGTGGTGGATTGGGGTAAAGCCTATCTCGCTTGGCATCAGCGTGCCAACAAGAACGATAAGCGGGTTATTGAGCTATTTCGTGATCCCGAGGACGAGCCGTTCCCAGGATACTTCGCGTTCCGCTACCCGTTGACCGAGCTTGCCTACCTTCCACTCACCTGGAAAGAGCAATTGCGAGCCGCGAAAGGTGTCTATGTCCTGACATCAGCCACCACGCGCGAGCACTACGTCGGCTCCGCCACCGGACTGGGTGGCTTCTTTGAGCGATGGGCGCAACACGCCAAGGTGGGTGGTGATGCGGTCGGCTTTCGGGCGATCGGGCCGAGTGAGTATCAGGTCAGCATCCTTCAAGTCTCGGCTGGCTTCGAGACCGACGAGGATATTCTGCGCACCGAATACGCTTGGATGGAAAAGCTACAAAGCCGCAGCATGGGTATAAACGGCAACCTGCCAACTGTTGCTACGCACCAGTAGGAGGCACAATCAACGTCTGGTGTCCTTGTGCCCTAACCGGATAAGCATGGTCTAACAGTGGGAGTGCCTTCCTGATCCGCTCGCCTTCTACGCGGATGGCCCGATCCTCCGGGGTCTGTCAAGCTCTACAAGGAGGCCAAGGCCTCGATCCAGCGCGCCCATGCCGGCATCAATCCGGTCGACGAGCGGCGGCAGGAGGCGGCCAAGGTGAAGCCGAGACGGTGGCCAACGCGATGACCTTTCGCGCGCTCGCCGACGCCTATCTGGAGCGGTATGCCGAGCCAAAAACGAAGCCGAGGACCCTGCGCGAGACCCGGCGCCAACTCGACAAGGCCGCGGCCTATTTTGGCGACCGCCCGGTGCGGGATCTCAAGGAGGCCGACATCGCCGCGCTGATCGAGGTGCGCACCCGGAAGGCCATGCGGTCGCGGACGCAGGGCCGCTCCGAGGCCGACAATTGCCTTTTGATCATCCGGCGCTGCCTGCGCTGGGCCAAGCGCACGGTCAACCTGGAGACCGCGCGGCGGTATATCGAGGCTGACTTCTCGGCCGATATCGAGCGGCCGCTCGCCAAATATCGCGGGCGCGACCGGGTCCTGACCCATCCCGAGATCACCCGGCTATGGCGTGGCTGCAGTGCTGTCGGCTATCCATTTGGGCCGCTGATCAAGCTGCTCTTGTTGACCGGGCAGCGGCGCAGCGAGGTCGCTGGCATGACCTGGAGCGAGGTCGACCTCGACAAGCGCGTGTGGCATCTGCCGGGGTCGAGGACCAAAAACAGCCACCCGAACGATGTTCATTTGAGCGATCTGGCGCTCGCCGTCATCCGCTCGATACCGCGCATGCCGCCATTGCCCAATCGGCCCGATTTCGTCTTCACGATGACGCGCTGCACGCCGGTCTCGGGGTTTGCCCTCGTCAAGGAGCGGCTCGACAACAAATGGCTCGGGGTCTCCGATTGGACACTGCACGATTTGCGCCGCACCGTAGTGTCCAATATGACCCGGCTGGGTGTGCGCATTGAAGTGGCGGACAAGATCCTCAACCACGTCAGTGGCAAGCTCGGCGGCATTGTTGGGGTCTATCAAAAATACGAGTTTGCCCCTGAGCGCAAGGTGGCATTGAACAAATGGGCCGAGTTTGTCGCGGGCCTGACGCGGCTGCGCCGGCCAGGGGAGCAATTGTTGGCCGCGGAGTAGATGATGAAAGCGCACCAGCGCCTCCGTCGGACATCGGTGATCGATCGCACGCTGACGCTCGCGCACCAGCCGAAGAATTCCTCGGCGGCGCGGGCATAGGCCCGGCGGGTGTGTGGGTTGCGGATGTTGGCGGCAAAGAATTCGAGGAAGCGCATCGAGGCGCGCTCGCCGGCGGCGACGAGCGCCGGCAACATGGGCGAGCCGATCGGGACCAGCTGGCTCATGACCTGCCTCCCGCTGCGCGCCGAGCATCTACGATTCGAAGCAGATGGTTCGCCAGCATTACGATTTCCGCCGCTTCGGCGGGATCACTGAGCAGCACGTCGCGATGCGAGTGCGGGTTCTTGTAGGTCCCTATCGCACCGGCAAATAGATCACTCAGAGCTTGGCGCTCGGCCGGTTCCGCCATCTTGTCGGTCAGCGGGCCAGTTTCGACATCGAAGGCCTTCCGCATCAGCTTTGTGCCAAGATCCGACGCTGAGAGCCCCGCCGCTTCGCGAACAGCAACCTCGACGGCCTTCATCGCTTGAAACGCGGCGGTGTCGAACTCGCCCCGCATGAAGGACATCCACACCGGGCCGCTGATACGCGGGTGCAGCGTCTCCTTTGGCAGTCTGCGAGCAACCGCGTAGTTGGCAAACTCGGCCGCATTTTCAAACTTCCGGGCCCGCCGGCTCAACACTCTCCAGCCGTTTCGGCCGTTTGGGCTTTCCGCGGGAACGATGAGGCCTTGCGCTTCGAGCCAAGACCACGCTTCGCCCAATGCCAGGAGAATTTCCGACTGCCGTTGCCGGGGGTACTCTGGGCCTAAGGGGACCGTTGACCAAAGCTCGGATGCCATCTGGTCGGGGCTGAACATGCCCTCTCGTCGCGTCTTCGCGAGGAACAGCAGCTTGGCTCCCAGCTCTTCCGGCTCAAGAGCGAGCAGGGCTTCAACATCGGGGATAGCGGTCAGCAACTCGCGCATCGGATCAGCTCCCTTCCCCCTCCTCGCCTGCGTGGCACCCAGTAAGGACATTATCACATATAGGTTTGTCCAGACCCTGACGAGGCTGCGCCGGCCAGGGGAGCAATTGGCCGCGGAGTGAGAACAACTATAGTTTGCCCGCCAGGGCGCCATAGAGCGCTCTGGATGCGCACAAGCCGGTCGAGGCGGGTGATTGATGCCCGGGCGGCGCATGCAACACGTGTTGCGGGCTCATGCAACGCGCGGTGCCGAGTTCAAACAGCGGTTTCTCGATGCACGGCGCAAAGGATGAAGCGCTCCACTTGTGCAGCGTCCGCCTTGATGCCAATTCACAGACGCCGGGGCGCCCGCGGCACATCGCTGCTCCCTCTATGACGCCGGTCGAATATCATCCCGGGCATGCCCATATTCGGCAACGGTCCATTCATCTCTTCGGGGGTATGTCGCCCGCAGCGCCGCAACTGCGGTCGCGGGTGAACAGGAAAGCGGGGCATGGTTGACATGCTTAGCGTTGCGGACCCCGCGTTTGCCCATTCGTATCCTGAACTTCACCACTATACGAGTTACGCGGGTCTATCGGGAATCCTAGAAAGTCAAACCACGAGATGACGAAGCACGGGTTCATCTGAGAACGACACCAGGTGTCAGCTTCACGGTGCATCGCCCCTCATGCAAGCCGGCTTGCATGCTTCGACCGAGAGACCGAGCGATCTGGCCCTGTGGGCGATGCGCCGTTCGATCTGCTGCTCTGTCATATCGGCCCATTGGGCGAACCTATTGCCCTCATCATGCCCATTTGGGCGACACATTTTTTTCATCTCAATGACTCCAGTGAAGTCTCCCTGCTACGCGACCCGTTGACTGAGGCTCTAAAGCGTCGCTTCTTGCGGGCTCTTATAGATCGTCAGCGCAGGAGTGTCCGCTTCCGGATGTTGCTTCGGAAGCATGGTGGTGCTCCACGCGTAGCCAAAGGGGACGCTGATCATCTGGTCCAAATTCTATATGAAAAAATTTTCGGCGGAGGGCTCGCAGAACCGTTCATCGCTTCATTTTGTTCGCACGTGAATGATCAAACATACGAGAAAACACACGGCCTTCTAAGCCAATGACGCGACTACGGAAAAGGCGGCGGTTTCTGCATTGTATTCGATATCACTGAGTTCGTGACCATTCTCGAAGCTGAATTCAATGCGTACAATTGGACACACTTGCGGATTGCACCCGTCCACTACGCCTGCGACGACATTGAAATTGATACTGTATTTCCTGAACTTGTCGACCGGTGCGAAGCCTTTTTTCCCCGTCCACTTGATAACAGACGCCCATTGGTTGACGAAGCTGGACTAGCGGGGTTTTTCATCTCGGCGTGTCCGCTATTCAAACATCAGGGTTTTCGCGAAGAGAGAGAAGTACGGATCGTTGCCATTCCCGGGGATAGGGAGGTATTGCGGTCGTTTGTGGCACAACACCCGGAATACGACGTTTCAGAGCGGTGGAAACCCATTCATGTGCGAAGCGACGCAAACATTCGATACATAAAATTGAACGATCACGGTAATAAAGGCGCGCTTCCCATCAAACGCGTAATTGTAGGGCCGGCCCCCTCGCAGGCCCAGACGGAAAATCTTGAGCGTGCCCGTGGTATCGTCGGGGATATTCCGGTGATGTGTTCGGCTACTCCATTCAGAGGGTAGCGCAAGAGCCTCTGCGGCAGCCCGCCAGTGCGGGGGGCAAGTTCGGGGCGGCCCCTCATCCCTCGCGTGCTTCACACAAGGCAGCGTTGGACAAGCACGACAAAGTTCTGTTGGGCCACAACTAATTTTCCAAGTTCTCTGGGAGCACCTTACAGCGATTTTCTATTACCATTATACACTCAATGGTGACGAGCTTATCGCTAGAGACCGTTGCGTCGAGGACGTGGACGAGTTTCCGCTGGGTTGTCCGCATGCGTAGGTAAACCTTCGATGAGACCGGACGGCTGCCTGCGGAGTGACCCGCGGGAGGACCTCGACGAATGGCGGATTTCCGCCATTTTTGCGTCGCGCTTCGGTTGGAATGGAGCTAGCCCAGGCGCTGTGTCGCGACCGCCGGGAAATTGCGCTCCATATGTCGGTCAACGGTCTTGCCGCCGACCTCGTTGAACGGGTTCACCGCCTAGACCGGACCTATCTAGACCGGACCTATATAGAACGAGGAGCAGCTAGCCATGCCACGCATCAGGTTCACGCCGACCGCCATCGCCCGGCTTCGCCCGATGGAGAAGCCGCTCGTATATTGGGATCTCGCCTGTCCGGGGTTTGGCGTCCGGGTCAGTCCGCAAGGCAGGAAGGTCTGGCTCGCCATGTACGATATTCGCCGCCCGCACTTGAAGGCGGTCACGGTGCAGGAGACAATTGCCCCGCTATCGGTGCTGCCAGACCTCGAAGGTGCCCGCGAGCGCGCCCGGCGCTCGATCATGTTGGCGCGCGACGGGGTCGATCCACGCCGTGCCCGCGAGGCGAGGGCGAAGGAGGTCGAGGTTGCGGCGAAGGCGGCCGAGGTCGCCGCAGCGGCGGCGGCGTTCACCTTCGAGAAGCTCGCCGAGCGCTATATGATCGAGTACGCCGAGCGCAACACCAAGGCGTCATCGGCGGCCGAAACCGAGCGGCTCTTGCGCCGGGTCGCACCCCATTTCGGCAATTTGCCGCTCAAGGAGATTCGGAAGGCGCACATTATTGCCGTGCTGGCGAAGCACAAGCCGATCAAACCGGGATTTACCGGGCTGATCGAGGCCAACAACTGCTTGAACATGATCAAACGGGTTTTCCGCTGGGCGCTCGCGCAGGATCTCGTAGAGGTCGACCCGAGCGTCGGTGTCGCGAAGCCGCTCGTCAAATTGCCGACCCGCGATAGAGTTCTCGACGACGACGAGATCGTCGCCTTCTGGGGCGCGTGCGAGGCGCTCGGATGGCCATGGGGTAGGGCGTGTCAACTGCTCCTGCTCACGGCACAGAGGCGCGCAGAAGTCGGCGGAATGAAGTGGAGCGAGCTTGATCTCGACAAACACAACTGGAGCATCCCGGCGGTGCGGACGAAAAACGGCAAGGCGCATGATGTGGCGCTCTCTGACCTCGCCATGTCGATCATCGAGGCGGTGCCCAGGCTTGAGGCGCCCGCCGGCAGGGATTTCCTCTTCAGCGTGCAAGCCAATTGTGCGGTGACGAGCTTCGATTACGCCAAGCTCAAGCTCGATGCGCGGATGAGCGTCAAGCTGCCCTGGCGCTTGCACGACCTTCGAAGGACGGCCTGCAGCGGGATGGCGCGGCTTGGCATCCCGCCCCATGTTGCCGACCGCGTCCTCAATCATCAGTCCGGCACGATTTCGGGCGTCGCCGCGGTCTACAATCGCTTCCAGTATCTCGATGAGCGGCGCAAGGCCTTGGAGGCCTGGGGCGGGTACATCGAGACGCTGATCGATCTCAAGCGCGGCGCAGCCAATATCGTCGCGCTGCGGGCCTGATAGCGGAGAGGGGATCATGCCATATGGTATCGCCCAATCGGTGTGGAACAGGGCCAAGGAACAAGCACGCGGGCTTATGATCGCACGGGCTAGGTTGCGCGGGATGATAACCTATTCCGACCTCGCTCGTGGGATCACGGCCGTGCGCTTCGATCCGTTCAACGTGATATTCTTCCACATGCTGGGTGAGATATCTGCCGAAGAAGATGCCGCAGGTCGCGGGATGCTATCAGCGATGCTATCAGAGCGGTAGTAGTCCACAAAGACGGCGATATGGAGCCCGGTTCGGGATTTTTCGATTGGGCGAATCATCTTGGCCGAGACACCTCAAACATCCTTGAATGCTGGGTGACCGAACTGCCCCGGGTGCACGCCGCTTGGGACCGATGAGCAGCCAGCTACGCCGCCCGACCGCAGCGCCGAGGCGCGCGGCTAACGCGTTTCACTCCAAAGGACTTTGAAATGACGACCTTCCGTGAGATTGACGATATTACCGAAATCAGAAGAGAGATTCAAACGTTGACGAATGCGCTGGAGGCGCTTTCCGTGAGGAACGAGCTGAGAGTGATAAACGCAATAGCGGTACGCCAGCCCATTCGCGTGTTCTCTTTCGAAGGCGGTCTATGGCGGGCACCTCGACCGTACCCGCCGCCGCCACAGGTGCCCACCCGGCGTAACAATCTCTTCGGTTTCGAAGGCCACGGTAGCCAGAGCAACGTCGAAGTGAACTTGCCCATTGATAGATATCGCCGTAACCTACAGGGCGTTCTTGTGAAAGCTGGCGATGGTTCCGTCTTGCTTTGCCATCGCGGCGGCGTTCAACATGGCAGACGGCGATTCTCGATCCTCGACGCGATGAATGATATGGGAGCCACCCTGATTCGCGTTGCTGGCAACGCAGAGCCGCTGATCCGTGTGTGCTCTATAGAAGCGTTGCAGATCCATGAAATCATTCGATTTGTGAGAAACGTCGTTCAAGCCAAAAGCACCTTGCAATAAATCGCAGGGTGCCCGCGATTTTGTCGTTCCAGGTCAGGAAACCACGATTATCGGTCAAAAAGCGATTACCGTGCAAAGCCGCCTGATAGGGAGGATGAACGGGCGCCCGTTCATCCGATCTTCCCGGCTGAGCGGGATCTTCCCGGCCCTCGCCCATATGCCCTAGATGAAGAGCGGCGGCGCCTCGACAACGGGCGGCTCATTGCCCAGGCGGCACACCGAGCCTTTTTGTATGAGCGTGCAACGCCGCCGCCGTCTCTATTAAGGGAAGCCGAAATATAATAGGGCGCTGCGTTCTCACCGATCCGACTCCTATCCTTATCCTGATCAGATTACCGCTTGACGCCTTCCCAGGCGATGGGCGATAAATCCTCTCCTAATCCGATTACCTGGGAAGTGGAGCGGTTCGAGCCGTGTCTCTGCTTTACGAACCTCTTGCCCGCGGTCTGCCGAGACGGTCGCGCGGGTATCAGTCCGAGGACGCCCGGTGGCGCTACGACGCCGATGTCGCGGCGTTCTGCAAACGCATCCTCGCATGGGACAAGCTCAACGGCTTCAAGGTGTCGGCGCGCGGCTGGGCGTACATCCTCGAAGGCAAGGGTGAAATCACGAAGGGCGACTTCAAGGCGGCCGAGAAGCTGATCAACGACTGCAGAAAAGATGGCACGCTGCCGGTCGACATCTGCCTCGATGACGAGGGCCGGGCGACCGAGGGCATCGAGGACCTCGATGACGATGTCGACGACGAGATCGAGAGATGGGAATACACGCTTGGCTGTGCCCCCGACAACTACACCCCGGTGAGCTTCTGGGAGGATCAGACCTATTACGTCGAGATGCGGGTCGAGAAGGTCGACCTCAAATCTTTATTCAAGCCGATCTGCGACGAATATCACATCCCGATTGCCAATCAGAGCGGCTGGGCGGATCTGCTCTCGCGCACCCGCATGCTCGTCCGCATGTACCTCCATTGGAGGAAGTACGGCAATATCCCGGTGTTGTTGTATTGCGGCGATTTCGATCCCGGCGGGCTCAGCATCTCCGATTGGATGCGCGACAACCTGAAGGAGATGGCCGCGGCCACCGCCTATATCCTGCGGCGCGATCACGGCATCAAGGTGACTAAGGAGGAGATCGAGGACTTCATCGATACCATCGAGATCGTCCGCTTCGGGCTCAACTACGATTTCATCGAAGAGAACAACCTCACCTGGATCGATAATCTAGAGACCGGTTCCGGTAAGAGGCTCGACGATCCAAGCCACCCCGATCACGACAAGGCCTACGTCCAAGACTATATTCGGCAGTACGGCGCCAGGAAGGTCGAGGCCAACGCGCTCGTTGTGGCACCCGAGGCCGGGCGCAAGCTGTGCCGCAATGCAATCCTCGAATACGTCGATGCCGACGCGCCCGACGAATACGAGGCGAGCCTGGAGGAGCCGCGCGACGAATTGCGCCGGGCGATGTTCAAGCGCTTCAACGTCGGCGAGCCGCCGGACGACGAGCCCGATGATCCTGATGACGGCGGCGAGGGTCCCGACGACGGCGGCGAGGAGGGTCCTGATGGCGGCAGCGATGATGTGCCGCCGACACCGCCGGAGCCGCCCCCGGCACCGCCGGCACCGCCACGTCTGCGCCTCGTCCGGCCGACGAGGGATGAGCCGCCACCGGAGCCGCCGCGTCCCCCCGAAGGCGCCAGGATCTCGCTAGCTCAGAACGTCGAGATCGGCGTCGGCATTCTCGGCTATGGCGGCGAGCCCGCGGCGCCATGCCTCTACGAGATCCTCCTCGACCTGATAGCCGACATGTTCGCGGTCCAGCGGCTCCGAGCGCTGGATTGACCGCATCAATGTCGCGCTCATATTCCCGTGGACGGCTTCGAGCACGAGGTCGGCGACGACGCGCAGGGAGCGCAGGTGAACCCAGGCGCGGTCGAGCGCATCGAGCAGCCCGGTGACCGGGAGATTTGCGAGGCATGGCAAGATCCCGCTCAGCCGGGAGATTCGCGCTGCCGGTCGCACGACGACACCGGTATGACCCAATGTTCAGCACTAGCACGAGGACAGCGCACATTCAGCGCGGTCGCGGCGCGAAACAGAACCCAATTGAGCGGCCAGTCCGCGCCTTGTGCATGCGCCGTAACAGACGCTGGCACCGCGACATGCGCACCATCTTGGGCAGATCACGGCACGACCGGCACAGCGGCGCGATGATCAGATCGTCATTCGTGGTTTCCGGGAGCACGATTGAAAATGGCTTCCCATTGATGGCCTGTTCGTTTACATATTAAGCTGTCAATATCTGAACGAACCTGTTCATATCAACGCCGTTTCGAACCAATCGGATGTTCCGATGCTGATGACGGCTCTGAGGTTACCGCAGTAGAACCGTCAATTTGTTGGATTTCAGATCGGCCGGTTGGGGGTTCCATGACCTCACCTTGTCCCATTGCTTGGTCCGCCGCGTGCGGATGCCAAAGCGGCCGCCCCGCTCCGTCGCGCTCGTCATAACGGAGCGAGCGCGCCTCGGCATAGCAGTGATCGTCGCCGAGCAATACCGCTTGCTGCAGGCCGCGCTCCTCGCCATCCAAGCCGGCTTCTGGGCCTACCCGGACGGCGACGAGAGCCAGATGACCCAGGACCCTTGGGGTCGGGGAGCAGTTCACTGATCAGACGCTCGGACCGATCAGGTAGGATTTGTCCCAATAGGCGGGTATGGCCATTTGTCTCACGGGCTCCGCAAAATTCTTCGGAGCCCTTCACTCGGCCGCAGTGATGCGTCCATCGCATCCCTCGACTATCGCGCCGGGGTACCAGACCGGGCGCCGGGTGTGTCTTCACTCCCTTCCGTGTGATTGAACAGGCTTGACGTTCAGTTCGAGGTGCTGGGTCATCGGGTCAACCGCGTTGCAAGGGATCGAGCGACGCTATATATTTCCGGCGGCTGTCGGCCGTGCCAATTTCCACAGATCGAGTTTAGGGAGGAATATATGCGCGCGACAATTCTCATACTCCGAATGGTGCTTGGGAGCGTGGTGGGGGTTGTGTCGCTGGGTATTTTCGGCCTGGCTTATGCAATTGATTACACCTACGCAACACTCGATGTGTCTGGCGGAAACAACACTGCAGCTTACGGCGTCAACGATGCGGGGCAGATCGTTGGGTCATTTGCCAGCAACGGCGCCCCCGGGGGGGTGCACGGCTTTCTCTACTCGGGTGGCACGTTCAGCCAAATCAACGTGCCTGGTGGGGCCTATACGGAAGCCTTCGGCATCAACAATGCCGGGCAGATCGTTGGATGGTATCAGGTGGACGGCGGGGGTCAGTTTGGGTTCTTGGATACCGGTGGCAGCTTCAGCCAGATCCAATTCGGCCCGACATATACGATAGCGCACGGCATCAATGATCCTGGCGCGATCGTGGGCTATTGGAATGACATCCGGGGACAGCACGGTTTTCTCCTCGTGGGCGGCACCTTCACGACGCTCGACGTGCCGGGCGCGTCAGTGCCCGGATATACGAAGGCTTACGGCATCAACAATTCGGGGCAAATCGTCGGGTACTTTTTCGTCAATGGTGTTGGAGACCACGGCTTTCTCTACTCCGGCGGCGTCTTCACCCAAATCGATTTTCCCGGAGCATACGGCGCCACGCAGGTTTTCGGTATCAACGATTTGGGGTGGATAGTCGGCACTGGGTCAGCGGGTGCCTTCGTCGACGTTGGTGGCAGCTTCAGCACACTGGCTGTGCCCGGGGCCCGTTCAACGACCCCTCTCGGGATCAATCATCAGGGGAAGGTGGTCGGGTTGTACTTCGGCACGGCTGATGGTCTACAGCATGGGTTCATCGCGACGCCAATATCCTTCGCCGGGACCCCCGGTAAAGCGAACTGTTACGGCCAAAGTATCTCGGCGCTGGTTTCCCAGTTTGGTGG
This sequence comes from uncultured Alphaproteobacteria bacterium, assembly GCA_963772295.1. Classification (GTDB taxonomy): domain Bacteria; phylum Pseudomonadota; class Alphaproteobacteria; order ATCC43930; family CGMCC-115725; genus AP-15. The sequence continues at coordinate 96,757 of CAVYWO010000008.1, read as the reverse complement.
GCTCGTCGCCGCTGCATCAGCCTTGCAATACCCTGATGTTTCAACGTTGCAAAATGCCGTCCTCACGTTCTGCGGGGGATAACCTTACCTGGTGCGGTGGTTCGGCTGGTCATTTTCGCGCTACCCCATAATTTTGGCTTAATCCCCTGTTAAATGGTTGACGGGTTACAAGGGGATTTCACATGGTCTTGCAGGTGTACTGTGACGATAGCGGCACAGGAGGATCCGGGCCACATGATGTGTTCGTCCTCGGCGGCTGGTTGGCTGATTCGGCCGCGTGGGTCGCCTTTGACGCTGAATGGGCTGTGGCATTGTCCGAGCCGCCTTCAATCGCTTATTTCAAGATGGAAGAAGCTCGGCACACAAAATGTCAATTCGGAGGGTGGCGATACGAGGCCTGTGACGAGAAGGTCTCTCGCTTGGCCACGATTGTTACGAAATACGCAAAATTAGGGATTTACTTCCGCCTATCGCAAAATGAATACCTAACTCACATCAAAGGACATTTTGGACGCGAATTGAACGATCCCTACTCCGTCGGATTCTACGGTTTCATGTGCGGCGTGATTTGATTTCTTGGGGACGAGGAGAAAATTGACGCACCTGTAGACTTTATTTTCGACGAACAGCTACATAAACGCGATGTTGTTCAGTCAGCCTATAGCCTTTTCCTTCATCACACTCCAGATCAATATAAGGCATTGATCGGCGCTCGGCCAAGACACGAGGACGACAAAACGTGCTTGCCGTTGCAGGCGGCGGACATGCTGGCATGGCATATTCGACGGGAGCAAGTCGACCAATGGACTGGCCCGCTTGAGACGCACGCGTGGCAGATGTTTGACGTTCGGCAGCAACAACTTGTCTGTGACGCAAAGCTGCTGGCCAGCATGTTGCGTGCGTAGGCGAGGCACCCCGATCATCGCAAGCCCTACGACTATATTCGGCAGTTCGGCGTCCGGAAGGTCGAGGCCAACGCGCTCGTTGTCGCACCCGATGCCGGTCGCCTGCTGTGCCTCAGGGCGATCCGCAAATACATCGATGACGACGCACCCGACGAATACGAGGCGAGCTTAGAGGAGCCGCGCGGGGAATTGCGCGGGGCGATCCGCGAGCGCTTCCGCGCTCGACATGGTGGCTTTCCAGGGTTGCATGTCGCGCACCTCTCCTACCGGAAGCTGCCGCTGCCATCCTTCATCGTCGAGCGCTCCTGTTGGGGCGAAGCTCGCTGCGGGCTACTGACGCGGAAATTATATCGAGCGCTTCCTGAAGCTCACTGGGCCGGCGAGGTATGTCATCGCCCAGGGCAATGGCTCATTGGGCATGATGATCCGGCACCGACCGCTGATCGGGCGGCCATGGCGGTCGAGGGTCGTTCGGTCGAACACCTCGATGCGCTTGACCGTGCCGCCGACCAATTGGCATACGACAGCGTGGCCGGCTTCATGTGCGCAGGCGGGCCAGATGTTCATATTGCGATCCGCAATAATTGGTCATTTGACCGGCCGTTGCAGCCTTGTGGTGCGCGACCGCAGCCACTCGATGACCTCGCGCCGTTCCCAGACCGGCAGCCGGGCGACGCGGCTCGTCGAGCAGACGAGACCCGGCGGCGGGAACCGCCGGCTCTTGACCAGCAACCAAAGCTCGACCTCGTCGAGGCCGATGAACTCGGCGACCCGGCCGGACGGCTTCACCCCGCTAGAAACGCCTCCTAGCGCGCCTGGGCGGCGATCCTGGGCGGGTTTGGTTCCGGATGCGCATCCCGAACCGTGGGCCCCCGAGCTTGCACTCGCCGGTCAGTTTGGCTTTCGATGAGCGCATGCGCTACACCCATCGCCAGCTTGCCGTCGCCGACGTTTTGTTGCCGCATCAGGCGCTCGCCGACCTCCGCCTTCAGGCCGAGAAGCTGCGGCAATATCCGCACCTCGTGGTCGGGTCGCTCCGTGATCCGCAGACCGGCAAGTTCGTTTCGCTGCGCGGGCAATGAACAGGACCGATGCCGGGGAGCCGCTGAACGACCATAATTATATTGAGAAACCTGCGCATGCCCGATGATCCGAGCGCCGACACCCTATCCGACAACGCCAAATCATACACCGCAGCAGCCTCCCGTCTCATGAGTGACGGCGACCTAGTGTTATGATGCGCAAATAACTATACACATGTCACGCTGCCTTCTTTCGCGTACGACGCACGGTGCAGCCGGGCTGAATCTCTTCCAGCCGCCGCCGACAGCGCTCGATCTTGGCGAGGATATCTTCGGCTTGCGCCCGCCAGATAAAGGGCTTGGGATCGCGATTCCAAGCCGCAATGAAGTCCTCGATCGCGGCCACCAAGTCCGGGACACTGGCAAAGCTGCCACGGCGCACGGCTTTGCCGGTCAGATCGCCGAACCAGCGTTCCACCAAATTCAGCCAGCTGGAGCTGGTCGGAATGAAGTGTACCGTGAAGCGCGGATGGCGCTTCAACCAGCGTTGTACCTGTGCGGTTTTGTGTGTGCCGTAGTTGTCCAACACCAGATGCAAATCCAACTCCGGCGCGTACTCGGCATCGATCTGGCGCAGAAAGCGCAAGAACTCCTGATGCCGATGGCGCGGAAAACACCGCCCGCTGACCGTTCCGGCCGCCACGTTCAGCGCGGCAAAAAGTGTCGTGGTGCCATGGCGCACATAGTCGTGCGTCCAGGTGCCGCAACGTCCCCGCTTCATCGGCAGCCCAGGCTGCGTGCGATCCAAGGCCTGGATCTGACTTTTTTCATCCACGCACAGCACCACCGCGTTCTGCGGCGGATGCAAGTACACGCCCACCACATCCAGCAGCTTCGGCACGAATTGCGGGTCGCGCGAGAGTTTGAACGTCTCCTGCCGGTGCGGCTGCAAGCCGTGCTCCTGCCAGATGCGGCACACCGTGCCGCGTCCACGCCTTGGGCCCTGGCCATCGCCCGAGTGCTCCAGTGCGTCTGCCCAGGCGGTTTGCTGCTCAGCGTGGCCTTCACAATGCGTTCGGCCAGGCCCGGCTGGGGTTTGCGTCCGCGTCCTTCGGCCACCGCCCACAAGCTCTGCGCCCCCGCGGCGACGAAGCGCTCCCGCCACAGCCGACAGGTGTGCCGATTCAATCCAAGCTCCTGCGCAATTGCCACGTCGGCGTATCCCTCATGCGCCAGCAAAACAATCCGGCAGCGCTTCACCACCTGCTGCGGCGTGCCATGCGCTCGAACCCATCCTTGCAGCAGTTCCTGCTGTTCGGCTCTCAGCTCCAGAGTGGCTACCCGATTCCTGCTCACCCGCTGAGTAGGCCACAAGGCGAAACAAATGTCTAGTTATTTCGGCAGCGGCACACTAGATACTGCCCTAGCGCCCGCCTTCTATCTGCTGATCGTTTCGCTTTGGAACTGCTTTTGAAGGCCGTCTGCATGGGGGGCGGAGCGTCATCAAGCCAACTTAAGCCGCTGGGTCATGATCTACACAAGGCATACATACGGGCCATGCAAACGGGGATGGTGCCGCACTTTATGACGCCCCTAGGCACGCTTGTGCTCGCGTTGAACGAGCAGCACAGGACGCACCTCTTTCGCTACACACCGGACGTTCCCGAACTGGTAGTGCCGCCCCCCGGTCATTGTATCGACGTTCTCAATAGAGCCATCACCGAGAGCTTGCCTTGAGCGACGTATTCACCCGGCTTGCCATCGCGCCGGAACACCCCCTCGGCCCGGTCGGGTTCGTAGAACCAATTGTAGCGCGTCTCCGCCCGCCCCCACGAGGCGAGGTCGCAGGTGTTGAATGACCAGCGCGGTGTTCGATTTTCTTGCAGCTTATCCGAAAACCAAGGTAACCAAAGCTTCGGCTGACAGGCGCCGCGCATGATCAGCGTGCGATGCGCCCACGGGCATTGATCGCTGTGGCTATACAGACGCAGATGGTGCTCTGAACTTGGCCCCGTATCAGCCCGACGCAGCAAGCTCAGCCGGCACCGCTCCCGTAGGGCCGGGTGATAACTTCCAGGTAATGGCCATCGGGGTCGGGGAAGTAGACCCCCCGCCCGCCGTCGTTGTGGTTGATCTCGCCCGGGCGGTGGCGCATCGGGTCGGCCCAGTGTTCAAGCCCTCGCTCGCGGATGCGGCTGAGAACAGCGTCAAAATCCGCCTCGCTGATCAGGAAGGCGTAGTGCTGTGGGCGGATCGGGCCTTCGGCGTCAGCGAAGTCGAGAGAGACCCCGTTGTCGAGTTCCACCACGTCGAAATGGCCGAAGCGAGTCGGCGCTGACCGACCCAGCATCTCGGCCAGGAACCGAGCGGACATCGTCTGGTCGGACGACCAGACGATGGTGTGGTTGAGTTGAGCAGCCATGCCGTCGTCCTCGTCGATTCGCAATGACTGTCAGCTAGGTAGGGACGCTGCCGGATTCAATTGATCACAGCCAAAGCATCATCACCCCGCCGGGGATGGGTGACGCCGAACGAGGCTCGCCCGAAGCCACTCGGGCTAGAGCCCCGAGGAATTGTGCCGCGGTCCATCGGTGCGAAAGGGACGGGTGCAGACCGTGACCTTGATGAGGCGCAGCAGCACCTCGATGAACCGGCACGTCCTCGCCCTGGTCATTAGACCTGAGACCTGGAGAAAATTGTCGGCGCTCTCCGCCACGTGCTCGGCCCCGAAGTCGAACAACGCCAGCCCCGGCGTGAACTTGACCTCGGCCCTTTCAATGACGTGATCGAGCCGGTCGGCCGCAGCGTGGATGGTCGCGGCGGCGCCGCGCTGCAGCCGGGCCACATCGGGACGGCGCCGCTTGTGCCGGCCTCCTCCTCCTCATCGGCCTCCTCATCGGGCTCGCCCCTGGCCGTGCTTTCCTCTTTCTGCCAAGCGGCAAATTTGGCCAGATTGATTCGAAGTATCGCTACTGAGGTCACAATATGCCCGAAGCGGTGCTGCGCCGGCCGGGGGCGGTCGAGCCCGTCTTGACCCCGCGGGAGAAGCTCCGGCAGGCGATTGACGCGTTCAACGAGGAGCAGGCGCGCGTCGCCGCGCTGACCGAGGGGCAGCGCAGCGCACAGACCAACCTGTGGGCGGCCCAGCAGCAATTGAGCGGCGCAAAGGCCGACCTCGACCGTACCCGGCATGCCCGGCGGCAGGAGTTGGCCTATGCGTTCATCGAGGGCAAGTCTGCCGACACCGCCAACATCGCCGCCGCGGAGGCCGCGGTCGAGGCCGCCGAGCGCACCATCCAGCACTGGGGCGACATTGAGGCGGCCTGCAGCACCGAGCTAGCCGGCGCCGAGCGTCGCATCAATCGCCGGCAACATGAGTTCAACGAGGCTGCCGCCGACTTCATCATCGCCTGGGACGCCTTCGCTGGGTTCATGGACCGGCTCGATGACGCCTGGAAGAACCTGCGCTCATGCGCGATCGTCGGCGAAGATTTAATTCAGGCCTGCCACGCCTATTGTCCCGCCTCGGTGATGTCGAGGCTGCAGCGATCCGAGCCGCTGGCGGAACGTGTCGGCTACGCCGTCGACAATATTCTCATAGAAAATTGGCGGCGTGCCTTCGCCGAGTTCGCCGCCCATAATCCCGACGTTCAATTGCCTTAGATGAGGATCAGGGTGTCGCCCTTGTGGGCTTCCATGGCGACGTAATCGGTGAGGACCGCCTTATTATCGGGTGACGACGCCAGATAGGCGCGAAGCTCATCGCGTTGGAGAAAATTGCTATCGACAACGTTCTGCACTACGGCACTCAAAACGGAATTTCGTCGTCAAACTTGTCCTCGTCGGGTATCGCCCCGTTTGGTAATGGCAGGTTGGTGACCACGAATAGGTTAAGGATATCATCGCGATCCATGAACATTATCTGACTGCGTTTGGTGGCATCGAGCTTGTTCCCAAGCCAGTTACGGGCTGCCTTCGTGACCTCTCCGCCAGCAACGATGAATGCGTGATCGACCAGAACACGACGGTTGGTCTCGGGGTCGAATATCTCATGACCGAGCATCATGGTGACCTGATTGAGAATTTCGGCGACGTTCGCGTTTCCCTCTTTTGTTGCCCCTGCCGCGTCGATCTTTCCCTTCTTGGCCTGGATGCCGAAATAGAGCACGTGCTGCGTCGGCAACGTGTGCTTCATCCAAATGTCTTTGCCGTATTCGAGCGCCTTGTCCTTGTGCCCAGCAGCCGTGATGCGGTGGAAGCCAAGCTGACGGAACAGAGGCAGCAGGACTTCTTCAATTAGCTCGTCCTCTGAGATGCGCTCGACGTAGGCAAGAAGCTGCTCGCGTCGCTTCTTCTCCGAGGCCGAAAACGGCCTATGAGGATTTGGAGAGGGGGTAAGCGATGGTGTTGGTTGCGATGTGGCGAAGATAGCATTGCCGATCCTCGGCATAGAACGCCTCGAAACCCTCTCGACCCAACGCGGTATTCAGTAACGCTAAGGCCCCAGGTCTTTTCGGCCCTTCGTTCGTAGCGTCGCTCTGGTCCATCAGCGTGCGAATGACACGAGCGAATGTGTCCGGTGGCGCGGTAGGGGTAGGTTGGGGTTCCGTCAGGATCCCTTGAAGGGTAGAGGCGACCCAATAGCGGCGTGTCGATCCGTCATGGGCATAGTCGGTATCGCAGTCCCGGAAGAACTCCGTGAGGTAGCTGCTGCTCCGATAGCGAAAGAAGGTCTCCTTGGCGTCGAAATTCCCGCAGATCATGTCGGCAATCTGCGCCAGGGTGCGTTCCTTGAATTGCATGGGTCGGCTCGGCGCGCCCTATCGCTCGTGGCCTTGGGGTCCCTTCGGCATGCTGACTCCAACTCATGCTTGGCGCTTAGTATATACAGGAATACGAGCGGTGAGTAGGGAGCGCGGATGAATGGCGAACCTGAATGAGGAGACCGACGCCGAAATCAATTCCTGGATAGCCAACCACGAGCGGAAAGGGTTAACGGAATCCCCCTATATAGGGAATTGCTTGAAGAGCGAGCGTTTTACGAAGCCGAGGCAGTAGGGCGCGGCCGGTATAGCCCGCCGCATGTTGTCGGTGCGGAGCGCTCCATCATCGTCGGCAACCCGGATCGCGCCCATATCTCGACAAGCCTGATTGAGCGTCAGAACTTGACCATGCGGATGAACATGCGGCAACTCACGCGGCTGACAAATGCGTTCTCGAAGAAAATCGAAAACCTACGCGCCCAGTTTCGCTGAATTTTGCTCACTATAATTTCGTGCGCGTGCATCGGAGCCTGCGCGTCACGCCGGCGATGGAAGCTCGGGTGAGCGATCGGCTATGGTCACTCGACGAGTTGGTTGAGAGGACATCAAATTAGCGGAGTCCCTATCAATGCATACTGTTCTGTCAATCATCGCGGTATTAGGGGTCGGCTCCATTGTCGGCGGCCTTATTAGCTGGCGTGTCGCTATCTCAAATCACAGGCAGGCTTGGATCAATGCGCTCAGGGACGACCTCTCGACTTATTTCAAAGAGTTAGAGGTCATGCATTACGCGATTGGCAGCTTTTTGTCTGCAAAAGTTGATGACGGGACGTTAGAAAAAGCGAAACAAGACGCGAGAGTGGCAATTCTATTTATCTATTGGAGAATTGTGTTGCGGCTCAACAGAACGGAACATATGCACGTCGATCTCCGACAAAAGGCTGCATGATCTCATGTTCGTAACGGCGAGGGTGCCCGACCGGACGAAACTCAACGATGCCGTTGATCTCGCCAGGCAGATTCTCAAGCACGAATGGAACGTGACCAAGTACGGGATCTTTACGCGCCCCGTGCTATGGGCGAAGCGTCAGTTTGGCTCAAATTAGGACACTACCCGCTGTAGGACGCGCAGCGCCAAGCCCAGCAGAACCGGTCATTGCCATGCCCGGCCGTCAATTTGACCGGCGACCGGGATGCGAGCGCCGTCAATGGTTCCCACGCCGTCCGTCATTGCCGCGGGATGATTGGAGCCGCGCCGACAGCGCCGCCGCCTGGGCCATCCCCGACACGTCCTGACGCCCATTCTGAACTGAACCGCATATCAAAACCCAACGCGAGAATTCTCGCGTTGCCGGTCAAGGGATCACTGCGCCCTCAGATAGCCCGCCCGGCGTTCAATTGCCGCTGCCGTTGCCGTCAATGATCAATATCCTGCCATAATAGAGCCTATTGACCGCCCATGTATACGTCATATGACCTCAGTGCGATTACTCAATACCCTCCCAATGGCGGCACCGAGGACCGCCTCTTCACTTGATGGATCTAGTATGAAGAACATTTCCCGTCAGCAGCCGGCATCAACAGCTTACTGCACCGCAGGTGCTGTCCTGTATCTGCCCATCCCGTGCCGTGCCCTTGTGCAGTATCCCGAGGATATCCCACATCGTGCGCCCGGCATCAATTGAACAACTCCGGTCACTGTTCCGCTTCATAGAGTGCTGCTGTCCGCCATCAAGTGACATTGCCGCCGTCTAGCTCATATAGGAAGTCCGCGAACAATTGACCGCCCGAGGCGGCATCGCCGCCGGGCGGCGTATAATTATGGCGGAGCCTATTGAAGGGGAGGAGCCGATGGACACCCTCAAGCGCAAGCTGTTATCCGGCATCAGTTCGATGGGGATCGAGCCGCTCGCCGATCATCGCCGCGACAAGCTCGATGCGCTGCGCTGCTCGACGCTCATATGCAGAGAGTAGACGCTGCTCCCGGCAGCGTCACAACGACCGATCTGCGCTCGGTGCTGGGCAAGGATCTCTCGTTGACCTCGCTCCCGGCCATCACAATGACCGGCCGCGAGAAGAAGATCCACCGTGCCGCCTCCGCCCTGGCCACCGCGGCGACCGAAGGCCGGGGACTCCGCGGCCCTCGATTGTCGAAATCGATCGCGGGAAACGCCTTGCGCAGCAACCGCTCGCCCTTTTCTCGAATAGCCCGATCGGTCGGGGCTTCGGGGAGTGGCGCCAGCCAACCGAGGACGGTGCCGGCTCCGTGACTATCTCCTTTGTGAAGATCGCGGCGAATTAACCGGAAGCCGTATCCCTACCCGCTGCAATAGGCCGCAATAGCCTCCTGCAAGACATGGACGCTGGAGTACCCGAGTGCGGCGGCAGCGGCACTAAGCCCACCGTATTGCCCGGCCAACGCCGAGACGCTCTTGCCATGGCAATTTGGCGTTCCGGGCGTGCCGGCGAATCTCGCCGCCGGCTGGATGAAGACGCCGAAGGCTACCGGCCCCGCCGGGGCGGGGATCGTCGCGGCCACAGTGTTGCTCGCCGTGTCGGTCACCGAGACGGTGTTGGAGAGGAGGTTTGCAACGTAGACCTTGCTGCCGTCGGAGGTGACCGCCACGCCGTAGGGGAGGGTGCCGACGGGAATCGTCGCGGTCACCGTGTTGCTCGCGGTGGAGATCACAAAGACAACGTTCAAGCGAACGCCTGTAACATAAACCTTGCTGCCGTCCGGGGTGATCGCCACGCCGGCGGGGCCGGGCCCGCCGAGTTCGCCGACCGGCACGGGGCCGACGGGGATCGACGCGGTCACTCTATTGTTCGCTGTGGCGATGACCTGGACGTAGCTGAAACGAGAAGCCTGACTCGCGCCGCCGCTGTCTGCAACATAGACCGCGCTGCCGTCAGGGGTGACCGCCACTCCGTAGGGTTGGACGCCGACGGAAATCGGAAAAGTCGGCCCTGTGATCACCGTATTGCTCGCCGTGTCGATCACCGAGACGGTGTCGGCATCTCTATTTGTAACGTAGGCCGTGCTGCCGTCCGGGGTGATCGCGACACCGATGGGGCCGGTGCCGACGGGAATCGTCGCGGCCACCGTATTGCTCGCCGTGTCGATCACCGAGACGGTGTCGGATGCATCGTCTGCAACGTAGACCTTGCTGCCGTCGGGGGTGACCGCCACGCCGACGGGGAGGGTGCCGACGGGGATCGTCGCGGTCACCGTGTTGCTCGCCGTGTCGATCACCGAGACGGTGTTATCACCGGTGTTGGCGACATAGACCTCGCTGCCGTCGGAGGTGACCGCCACGCCGAAGGGGGCGAAGCCGACCGGGATCGTCGCGGTCACCGTGTTGCTCGCGGTGGAGATCACCGAGACGGTGTTGTCATGATAATTGGTGATGTAGGCGTTCTGCGCGAAGGCATGAGCGCCGAGAGCGCAGATGACGGCGAAGGCCGCAATCGCGAGCGGCCCGCAACTGTGTGGTTTCATGGCATCCTCCCCGATCGAGGCCTGTCGCCAGCGCGAACAGGCTGATCCTTCAATTTTGACCGATGTTATACCGGCGGTGCGGGTAGGGGAATCGCCAAAGTATATAGTCAACAATCATCCAGGTGGCCGCCCGGCTTCGCGCCCGCGAGTGCCAGCCGCTCGTCGAGAGCCGCCGCCGGCAGCCGCTTGGCGGTTTTGATGTCGACCACGTTCTCGGGGGGCGTTTCAGGAGGGGGAGGGGCGTTGATCATCGTTCCGGTTCCAACGTGGTTCATATTAAATATACGCGGGTCAAATGCCCGATGACGGGCAGGCGTCGAACTATTTTTCCCCATTGACATCTCGTGGGGTCGGGTGATGTTGATGCCGCGGGCGACTGACCCTCGCTTCAACTGTCGACAGTGGACAGTTGACTTTCGGCCCCGGCGTCGGTGAAATCAGCCGCGCCGTGGCGACTTTTAGAAACGGTCGGTCTTAGAAATCGCAGTTTCGGCCCGAGTGCGAGGCACTCCGCGGATCAGCCGCTTCTTGGTCCAAGGCACGGCGCAAAAACTGGCGGAAATGCCGCCACTTGTCGCGTCGCCGCGATCACCCGCCGGCTTACCTATCTAGTGCTCCGCGCAGACAGCCGAGCAGGAAGCAAGCCGGGGGCAGGGGCTAGGACAAGGGCCGTGGTCATGGCCTGGTTGCTCCGGCAGGTGATGGTGTTGCGCGAACTCGCGCGCCGCCGAAGCTAGCGCCGCGAGCAGGCGGGTGATGTCGCCCAAATGGCGCTGAAGCATGTCCTCACCGAACGTCAACGTTCCGGCTGCGCTAGGGAGGGCCCATGTGTCCTCGCGCCGTTCGGTGTAGGTGCCATCCGCATGCGTCGTGCCCGATGCGCGGATGCTCCGCCTACCGCTAATCCGGTGCCCCACAAGGTTCCTCACCGCATCGATGGTGCTGAATCCTGGATCATCCGGCAGGGCAGTCAGAAGCCCCGTTATTTTCGCTTGTGGGAACGCAGCGCTGTAGGCTCTGGCGGTGGCCGGCCGGGTGATCCTGCGGGGATGGGCAACGTCGGGGAAAGCGCCCGGCTGCAGAGCGTGCCCGAGGAAATAAAGGCAGAAGGCGAAACTGTCGAAAACCGAGACCGCGCTCATGAAGAACATATAGATGTAGCGCTCCAGCTTATAGGTGAGTTCCTCATCGATCCCTCCGGCCCGCCACGCCTCGCTCGCATTGGTGAGCAGCGCCTTGAATTGACCCTCGCACTCGGCGCAACTGCGGTAACGGTACCGCACCGCTTGCCACGACCACTCGAAGTGCCGCCGCCGCTCCTGCGGGTCGAACAAATTCTCTTCACTGATCAGGGGGAGGAAAAAATTGTTCGCCCCACTTAGGAACGCTCGAAACTCCGAATTGGGGAATGAGGAAGGCATCCTGATGTCATAGGGATTACCGTGTTATAAAGGACATTATAACACTCTCTAGCCGGAGCAGGGGCGGCGCGCAAGGGCTTCAATATGAGAGGTATTCCTTGGCCAGAAAAATCATAAAAATAACGAACAACGCTAATATCAACACCAGTATGAAGCCTAATACAGGTATGTGGACAAACCATTCCCACGCGTCCGCAATCGACCACATATAGATGGTGTGTCCACTGCTGTGGTACCGTCCAATATTCAGGCCCTTAGGGAACCTCGCCAGATTCTCAGGCGCGCCCGCAGGGTGCACCGACAACCACATGATAGACTGGCATTCCGTGCTCGCGGGTGCCGCTGTGCGCGAATAGCCGGATCGAGGCCACCAAAACCGTAGCCCTTCGCGACCGTTCGCAGTGGCGATCCCGACAGCGTGACGCATTTTCCTGGCATTCGGCGGGGGCGGCACACCTGGATCGCTGCCCACGAAATACGGGATGCATCGGTACCGACCGAGGATCAAATCGGGGAGAACTAAGGGCCGGAAACCGTCCAACCCGTACCGACCAACAACGTTGCAATAGGCAATCTTTGCGATCGCTCTCGCGAACACAATGTTGTTGAGCGTGCTCGAACCGATGTGGACGATCGGGTCTGGTGCATCCTCAGGCAGCCCTAGCACTTTTCCGGCGCGCTCGGCGAGCGGCTCGGCGCGCTGCAGTCACGACATTGTGGCCGCCGGCATGTACCCTTTGCACGCGGCAATGAGGGAGCTTGACCTTCGCCTGGGTGCAGCCGGCGTAAAAGTCATTGCTCATTTGCCGCCGCTCAATTCGCCGCAGGCTGTCTCAATTTCCGACCAGTGCTCGATTGCGCGCTCGGCGGCCTCGACCACCGCCTGGGCGGAGGCGCCATCCGCGATTTACGATTTTCAGGAAATGGGCTTTGTTTAGTTTACGATGCTTCATCAATTCCCTGGCGAGATTGGCTGAGCCCAGCAGAAGGCGCCAGTCTTCCAATCGCCCTGCAGGCCGTTGAACCATTCAAGCTCAGTCCAAGAACGACGGTGCCGGCTATGGCTCCGGGACCAAGACGATTGGGATTATTTGGTTTTTGATCATTTGAGGTTTGCTACTTGGGGCGCCACAAGCGAATCTCGTCGCTGCAAGCACGCAAAGGGTGTCGCCATGGAAAGCGACTCGACAAGCGCCATCCTGGAGCGCCCGTTTCTGTGGGCGCGGGGCATCGCTGCCCACGAGACCCTGCGCTACCTGGACAAAAACGGGATCGATGCCGAGCCGCTTTTATCGAAGATCGCGCTGTCCCGCGCTCAGTTGTCTCAAGAACGCGACGGTATATCCGTCGCTTCCCAATGTCGGTTTCTCAATCTCGCCGCGATCGAGACGGATGATTTACTCCTCGGGCTGCACGTTGCAGCCGAGATGGATGTGCGGGACAGCGGGATCCTTTTCTACCTGATGGCCTCGTCGCGAACGGTCGCCGCCGCGCTCGAAAACTTGGCGCGATATGTCGGAACTACAAATGAGGCGGTCCACATCGAAATTTCGCGGGGCAACCCCGAGACAGTACTGAACGCGCGCTTTGCGTTCGATGAGCCTCGCCGCCAGTCTTCCGAGTTCAGCACCCTGGCGGCGCTGAGGATTCTCGGCAGGGCGACTAACCGCGATTTCGCCCCGGCGCGCATAACGTTTGCGCACGGGCGGAACTCCGAACTGCGGGAGGTCCATCGCATGCTGAGATGCCCGGTCGAGTTCTCGCACCCCGCCGACAGCTGGGTGATGCCGCAGAGCGTCATGGAGCTGCCGATCGTTTCGAGTGACAGCCGCTTGTTGGGGATCTTGGAGACGCACGCCGACCATCTGCTGGCTGAAAGGCGCAAGGTGGCCGGACTAAGGGGCGTGGTGGAAAACCAGCTGCTCAGTTCTCTCCCGAGTGGCAGAGTGCAGGCAGCGGCGGTCGCTCGGCACCTCGGTATGAGCAAACGGTCTTTCACCCGGCGCCTCGCCGCGGAAGGGACGCGCTTCGGCGAAATCCTCGACCGCCTGCGCAACCGCCTCGCCCTCCGCTACCTCGAAGACGAGCGCATCTCGCTTCAGCAGGTCGCGTGGCTGCTGGGTTATTCGGAGTTGGCTGCATTCACCCACGCATTCAAGCGATGGTTCGGTACCTCGCCAAGCAGGGCGAGACTTCAGCCGGCCTTGCCTGGGTCTGCCTGACGCAGGATTACGTAACGCCTCGTCCGGCAGGAAGGCCGATCGGCAGAGCCGAGCAACCGTCCACCCGACAATCCGCGTCGCGCACAAGGTGTGCTGCGACCCGCCCGCCGCGACAGGTTTTGCCGCTGCGGACCTTTCGATGGCCACCGGGCGGTGCGGATACCGGCATATCAAGTTTTTGGCCGGCGTGATCAAGCGGGGGTGCCCGACAGCGCCCCACCTTCCCCGGCATGAAACGCAACATGGGCTCGCCTAAGCCCTGTTCCCTTCCCATCCCGGCGCTCGAACGCCGGCTCAAACAGAGGTGTAGTCGAGATGAAAAACACACTGGTGCGGCCGGCTGCTCACCGTCCCCGAGAGCCATCCGCGCCGGGGATCGGTCCCGAGTGTGCGCAGAAGATGGGGTTCTAACGAACCCCTCCCTTTCACCCGCTGGCCTGGACCGCCGGCTTCAACCAGGAGACCTCAAATGACCACCACCACCCCAAAAGAGCCCTTTTTCGAGCCCTGGGGAGTATTGCGCTTGATGCGCCGAGGCTCACATCCCCGCGTCGGTCGAATGACCGGCGCCATCCCTTCCAACCGGAGACTTCCGATGACGACTTTCAAGACGATGACAGCGGCGGCGGCGCTGATGGTGCTCGCCGGCGCAGCGCACGCGGCTGCCGTAATAATGGATGCCCGCACGCCGCCCAACGCCCCGGTTTATTGGGGCGTCAGCACCGACCCGATGCCGGATGATCGGCTGCCTGGAATGATGGAGTGCATTCAAAGCGGCATGGCCGCCGCCGGGCATACCCAATGGGTCGGGCCGCCGGTTGCTTACGTCACGGCGAACTGCACCGCGAAAATCAAGGCCCAGGTACAGGCCGCCGCGATGGCCCAGGCCGCTGTTGACGCGGCAAGTCAGCAGCAGGCCGATGCGGCGCAGCAGCAGGCCGATGCGCAGCACGCGCTGGTCGTCGACCGACTACAGCGGGAGGCCGATGCCGCGGCCGCCGCCGAGGCGAAACGGGAGGCGCAAGCCGATGCGGCGCACGCGCAGGCAGTGGCGCATCGGGTCGACAACTGCTCGTATATCGACGCGTTCCAGGCTACCAGCCCAACGGCTGTACCTCTCACTCCTGCGGTCGAAGCGCGCGTGCTCGCCTTGCGCGCGCCACAAGAGGCGGCTTGCCGGGCTGCCGCGCACGAGCAGGCGGTGAAAGCTGCGGCGGCGGCCCAAGCAGAGGCGGACCGAGCGGCGCTGGAAAGAGCGGCGGCGCCTCCGCCGGCCGCCCAGGTGGCGCCTCCACCGGCCGAGTGGCGGCGCTACGAGCCGCGCTACGAGCTGCCGCCGTCGAGTGACGACACGCCGGCTACGCCTCTTTATGGGGGTCCGGATCAGAAGCCGTGGTGCGCTGGCACCCCGACGATGATCCAAACGCCGGCTGGCTCATTCCCGACAGGCTGCTGATCTGCACACGGGCTGAACCCGAGCGCCGGCGGTCCCGGCGCAATCCCTTCCAGGAGACCTCCCATGTTCATCATCGCTGGCGGCATCGTCCTCGGCTTCTTCGCCATTTGCCTGATCCTCGGGCTGGCGCTCACGCGGACGTTCGAAATCATCCTGATGAGCGGACTGCTCTTTCTCGGCACGTTGGTCGGGATCATGTTCGCTATCGGCAGCTTCATCGAGTTCTACAATCTCGGTCCCGTTGACCCACAGTTCTTGACAATCTTCGCTGCTGTCGTCGCCGGTCTTCTCACGGTGCGCTACTGGTTGAGGCTGGCGGTCAATGCGGGGCTGATTAAGACCGCGAAGCGCCAGCGTCCGGTGCGGCCCGTTGCGGCTCCTCGCCTTGGGCATTGAACCATGTACCTGATGGACGCGATCGTCGAGACGGCGGCCGCGGTCAGGCGGATGGGCAGCGAGACTTGGCCGCTGCTCCGCCTGTTCCCGATCCTGGCCGACCAGCTGCACGGAGCGCCGCGCTTACTCTTCGATCGCGCGGCGATCGCGACGGCGGTCGAGCTGACGCTCGGCCGCCCGAAGGTGCTGGTCGAGGCGCTGGCCCATCTCCGCATCCCGTATCCGCGGCTGTGGGTCGAATGGGAGGAGGTCGGCCGCGCGCGGCTGCGCGAGCGGTTCCTTGAGACGCCCGACCCCGAGCGGCCGATCCCGGCGCGGCTCGGGTTTCTGCTCGAATGCGATGCCGCCACCGGGCGCCAGGCATCCGCCGTCAATGTTCGATCCTGGCGGTGCTTGCTATGGCATTTCCGCAGCTGACTGCCGGGCGGGCGCGGAAACCGGCTGGGCTCTTGCCAAGCAGCATTGACCTTCGCGGCGGCGTTCACCCCGCCGGTACTGGACCGCCGGCTTTCAACAGGAGACACTCAATGACCCAATCGGTTAGCGATGCCGTGGCACTCGCCAAGGCCCAGCAGGATTACCGCAAGGCACGGAGGGAACGCGCCGGCTTCATTGGCGGTTCGCTGAACATTGTCACCGGTCTAATTTTCGGCCCGCTGATCATTTTTTTCGGTGCCTGTACCGGGCCATTCGCCTTCCTTCTTATCCCCCTTGGCATAGGTATCACATTCAGCGGGTTCAACATGAACGCCGCCGGCCGGCGGCACTGGAAAGACGCCAAAAAGATCCGCGATGCCGGCGAAGCCGCCGAGCGGTCATATGCCAAGGCGCAGGCAGCGGTCGCAGTGGCACCGGGTGCGCCCCTGCCGCAACAGCGCCGGTCTTCCCTGCCGACAGTGCTCGTCGTTGTTGCCGGTCTCGGCCTGTGCGTCGCGTTCCCGCCACTGATCCCGGTCATCCTCATTGGCGCTGTCGCAGTTCTATGGCTCCGCGCCAAATGAGAACCACGGGTCGAGGCTTGAACTTTTCGAGCCTCGACCAGCCTTCTATGCGCTGCTCGAACAGACCGCACCCGCAGAGGCCGCAGCATGAAGCCCGCCACCCGCACCGTCCGCTGCCTCGACCGGCAGGCCAGCCGGGCTGGCCGGGTGGTTCCGCTCTGCGAGTGCCCGGTCTGCCGCGAGCGCCGGTCGCCGCGCCACAACCCCGTCCGCAAGGCGCTGCGCCCGCGGCACCTGCAGCCGCGCCCCTGCAAGGGCCGCTCGAAGCACTACGATCGCGCCGAGGCGAAGCGCCAGGGGTGCGATCAATGACCTTCACGATCGCATTTGCACCACGCAGCAGCGACGATTCCTGCCCATGGCTGGCCATCGGCTTTGATCCTGAATGCTGCACCCTCTCTTCGAGGTGGCACACCGAGGCCGAGGTCATCGAGGCGCTGCGCACCGCGATACCGAGGGTTTGCGATCTCGCTATCCTATGCCCGATACCCGTCAACGAAGCACATTGAACTTTGTGACCGAGGGCAATGAAGCCCGTAGAGGAGATCAGTCGATGAACAAGACGCTCGTTTCCGCGCTCGCCCTGGCGACCGCGCTGGCCGTTGCCCAGCCGGCCCATGCTGGGTCGATGTTCGACCAGGGGCTGCAAGACCGCGCCGCCTGGGAGCAATGGTTCAATAGCCTGCAGGGCGATGCCAAGACCGGCGCGTTCTATTGGGCCGGTCAGCGGTCGCTGCCGCATCCCGGATCCTGCCAACAAATGAGCAATGAGTTTTACGCCGGCTGCACACAAGCCAAGCTCAAGCTCTCGGCCTCCGACACCTTGCGCAAGACCGAGCCGGCATACAAAGCCGGCTGGAACGCCTGGACGCCGAGCGCCGTGCCACAGGCAGCTGCGCCAACGCCGATCGCCTCGCCGACGACGGCTATGGCGCTGGCGGCAGCGCAGCGGATCGCCCCGGTGATTTCGACCGCGGCGGCGCCGCCGGCGACTGTCGCGCCCAGGGCCGAATTTAGAGGCTCAGCAAGCCGTTGAACGCGCCGCGCCCGACGATGACCCCGGCGATCCCTTTTCGACAGCCCACTGGGATGAGTGTATCAGTGAGCATGCAAAAAAATACGGGGATCGTTATCAAATAAACAACGACCTATCGCGATTGTCCATGTTCATGTGGGATTGGGGGGGGCAGGGATATTGTTATGTTCCGCCTGACAAACGAAAGGCAGCAACCGAACTGATCAAGCAAAGTATCATTGAAGCTATCAACGAACCGAAGGGCACAGCGGGCTGGCACGAGTGTATCGATGAGAGTGCAAAACGATACGGGAACGCCTACAGAATCAGCAAAGGTAATACTGATGCGCTGCCGGGTACAGTGATTAGCTTCGTATGGAACAATGACTCATATTGCCCTGCTCCGGCTGTCAAACGACAGGCAGCAATTGAACTGATCAACCAACGTGCCATTGAAGCTGCCAACGAAAAGGCCGCAAAATCGAAACACGATGCAGAACAGGGAGCCGCTGACGCGCAATTTTTAAAAAGTCACCTCGAAGCGGCAAAGGCTGTCGAGGAAAAGGCTGCCGCCGATAAAGCCGACGCGGAGAGGAGAACTGCTGAGACACACGCCGCCGAAGCCAGAGCAAACAGCGAGAGGGCCGAAGCTGATCGCCGGATCGCCGAGGCCGCCGACGCCGCCGGAAGGGCCGATGCGGTCATTGCTACGGCACAGGCTGCGAAGGAGAAAGTCCCCGCCCTTGAGAAGACCGCTGCCGAGCGTACCGCCCTGGCCAAAAAAGCGGCTGCCGAGGCCGAGAAAGCGGTTGCCGAAAATGCCGAAGCAAACCGCCGGATCGCTGCGGCAAATGCCACCATTGAGCAGGCCGATGCCACGATCGCGGCGGCGCAGGCTGCCAAGGACAAGGCAGCGGCTGCCGAGAGGGCTGCTGCCGAGAGGGCTGCTGCTGAGCTTCAGCAAAGGGCAGCGAACCCTGAGCCTGCGCCCACGCCAGCGCCGTCGGAGTACGAGCGCCGCATGGAGCAGACGCGCAACAAGGTGGCGCGCATCAAGGCGACGCCGGAGTACATGCGAGTGGAGGCGGCCGAAAATAAGTTCCTCGTTTGCGTCGATCGGCTGCGGTCCCCGTCTTGGAGCGAATTTCGCCGCAGCGGCAAAATGATCCCTTACGACCTGCACCCGATCGTGGAACCTGAGACATCATCCCCCGCCGAGGTCTCTAAGACTATCGAAGGGCTCGCCGGCAATATGGTGTTGGCGATAAAACAGAAGCCTGGTCTAGAAGACTTGCTGGCGAGTCTGATCGGCGCCGACAGAGCGCAGAACCTCGTTGAGGAGCATATCAAGACCGAAGATCCCACATGGGAGGCGTGGGCGGCACGGTTCAATGCCCTATCGGAGAAATTGGTTTATACCTGTTGGGATGCTGGCACCGATTATTGCAAGTTAACGGCAGAAGCAGAAACGGGAGAAACGAAGGTGCCGTGCAAAGTCGAACTTGTCGCAACCTTACAAGGACTGATCAGTGGAGATACGCGTTGCCAGGAGGGACGCTGTGAGCATGAGGTATCCGACGGGCACTGGCAATAACAACCCCAATCTATGCTCAATGATCAATAGCCCCAGGCTGGACCCCTGGGGCTATTCTCAACGGGAGGAAAGACATGCAGCGTTGGACACCGGACCGCAAGGCCGAGATTGTCGAAGACATCCTGGCCAACAATATCACCCTCGCCGAGGTCTGCCAGCAATATGACCTCTCGGCCGATGAAATCGAGAGATGGCTCGCGACCTACAACACGTGGCGCCGTGCCCGAGGCTCCGGCTCGCCGGGTGAACAGCGGGAGCCATGAATAGGCGCTGGCCCGCCGCCGCTCCGGGTGATAGCATTGCAGCCGGGTGACCCGTAGGCCGTACTTGCCGTACCTGACGTGCTTGCGAGGTGCAGTCGCGCAGGCGCCACACTCCTCGTTTGCGGGCGGGATATCCAGCACCCGCTTGCCATGATGGGCTTTGGCGTGGCGCTGGCACGCAGCCGCTCCGGCAGCCTGCGCATGACGGCCGACGAACTACTTACCAAGTGGAGAGTTGATTGAAGAGAATCGCTACCGGCATGGCGATAGCTGCCATTGTGGCCCTCCCGGCCCTGGCGAGTTCCTCATCTGACTGGAACCGGCCGAAACCGCTCGACTGGGACCGCTATCATATGCGCCAGGATGCCTGCACGCTCTACAATGAGCGGCTTTGGGAATGTTCGAAGTCCCTGAATTGCAGCCAGACTGAACTAAAGGCGCTCAAGCGGCAATGCTCGCCGTTCGCCCTCAATGGTCAATAAATATGCCGAATGAACTTCCGAATATGTCGGCCCCGGGCGCGCCTGCTTGAAGAGCGGATAAGGACCGCCGCCGTTGCGGCCGTAGACGAGGCGTGTCCGATATGCTCTATTGTTCAACGCGCTTCTTATCGATCCCGGCGTGATTAAATATTGAGATCGGCGTCGGCATCCGCATTCTCGGCAAAGGCGGCAAGCCCGCGCCGCCATGCCTCGATGAGTTTCGGCCTCGACCGCGTAGCCGACTATATTTTCGCCGAGCGGGCTCGGAGCGCTGCATCCTGGACATCAGACTGGCGCTCATATGACCGTGCGCGGCTTCGAGGCAAGAGGTCGGCGCAGATCCTGAGGCAGCGCAAACGTGTCCAGGCCTTGTCAATGGCATCGAGGAGCCCGGTGAATGTCGGGGCGACGACAATGCAGGCCGCGACTGCTTGATGCTTCTCGTTATTGAGCCGGGCGCCGCCACCCACCTTGGCCGCATATTCCGGCGACGGCTCGAATGGCCACGTCGATCGCCCGCGCCTTTTCCAGTCGGCTGGCCAACCGCCGCCTCGACCGTGCCTATTTCCGTACCGGACGTGAAGCGCGTTCGTTGTCTTTTATCTTCTTGCGTGATAACCGGCTTTCGGAACGGCGTTGGGCAGAGCCGGCCGTTGAACGCGACTGAAGGGATGGAAGCCATGATCGGGTGCCGGATGCTTCATGGTCTCGTCGTCGCTTTGCTGCTATGCGGCCTGTTGCCGGCACCGGCACCGGCGCAGTTCAAGCAGCAAGGTCCCAAGCTGGTCGGCACCGGCGCCGTTGGCAGGGCATCGGAAGGCTGGTCCGTCGCACTTTCCGGCGACGGGAATACCGCGATCGTCGGCGGGCCGGACGCTCGCGGTGGCGGCGCGGCGTTCGTGTTCACGCGCTCGCAGGGATGTGGACCCAGCAGGGCAAGAAGCTGGTCGGCAGCGGCGCCTCCGCCGACCCACTGCAAGGCTCGTCAGTCGCGCTGTCCGGCGACGGGAACACCGCGATCGTCGGCGGGCCGCCGCCGATCGTTTGACACAGGTTTTTCAATCGATGTGTGAACTACCTCACACTTGACGTCCATCCGCCCGACCCATTCTAGCGAGCGTGGGCGGGATGGCCCCGTCTACGTCTCCCCGAGGCGACCGGTTTGCTTGGTCCTTCGGGGGGAGGGGAACCTACGGGAGGACAGTTCAATGAGGTCGAAGCTACCAACCGCGGCAGCCTTCGCGTTCAGCGCCGCCTTTGCTTTCGGGGCTCCAGCTATGTCGGCCGATTTGCCGCAAGCGGGCAGCTTCACGACCCACAGCGCTGGCAAGGCCATCCCTCAAGCAACCCAGGTCGGGGATAAGCGATTCATGGTCTCTGGAACTACGTGGCAAGTCATATACAATGACGCCGGCACCGGGCCGCTTCATATGGGGAGCATGGTGTGCAAGTGGTCGCTAGACGACGTGACCGGATCTTACAACATTACCGGTGTTTGCGCATTCGGCGATGCCGGCGGCGCAGACAAAATCTTTATCGGGTTCTCAGGGAAGGGGATCGACAAGGTTGGCGAGCAAGGAACTGGTATCTTGACCGGCGGAATTGGGAAGTACGATGGTATCCAGGGCAAGCTTGCGTACCAATGCAAAATCATTGACCCAGTGGAGGTTGTTTTTAATTGTAACGAGCAAATTGACTATCAGTTGAAGGCGGCATCCGCGACCAGATAGCTAATTTAAGCGGCGCGTGTGCCTCTGCACGATCCGCGAGAGCGGCGAGACTGAGGGAGGCACAATGCTTGTCCGGTCGCGGCCTTGACGAGGTACCGGTTCGTTGCTCAGCGAGCGGGGACCTTTTCAAGGCCGGGGATAGATCGTGACCGCGCCCTTATGCGAGCAGGGTGACGTTGCCGGCCGGCGTTACGATCCCGCACAATTCGACCAGCCGGTCGCAGACCAGCTGCGCCGGCTGGCGCAGATCCTCGGCTTCGATTTGAACGTATCCGTCGGTGACATCGCCATTGCCCAGCGCATGGTTGAGCACTGCCTTCCTGTCGATTGGATCGATGCCGATCCGCTTGGCCACCGAGATGAAGGTGCGCCGCAGATCATGGCTCGATACCTGCACACCCGACGCTTCGGCGACCGCGCGGAACGCCAGAAAAGGGTCGGTGATATGACCCCTGTCACGGCCCTGATCTTTACCCATATGTGTGCATCGGACAGTCGGTTTACGGCAGATTTGGTATGGGCTCGGCGAGGTCGGTTGGCGCCGGGCTAAGGGGGCAGTGGGTAGGCGATAGCGTAGCTGCGGAAGGCGGCGGTGATGTCGTCCAGGCGCTGCAGGCCGCGCCAGAGGGTTTGGGGACCGGGTTGGCCGTCGGATTTGCGGGCGAGGAAACCGCCGAGTTGGGCGATCAAGAGGATCATCTGGCAGAGCGAAGGCGGTTGCGCCGGCGGCGGCTTGCGGGTGTGGAAGACGACCAAGGCCTTCCACTGCTCGGGCTCGAAGGCGACGGTACAGGGCAGTTCGGGGGTGGCCCGCCCGAGCCAGGTGAGATAGTGGATGCGCCAGGCGACGACCATGTCGATGGCGAGGCAGGTTTCCAGACGGTCGGCGGTTTCGAGCTGGCGATCTTCAATGCGGCATCCGCTCTTGAGGATGCGGTGGAAGACCTCGATCCCCCAGCGCCGGGTATACCACTGCATGCGCTGGAGAGCGTCGTCCAGCGAGGCGACCGGCACGGTGGTCAGCAGCATCCAGTCGAGCGGCTTGATGTCGGGTGGCGGGTTTTCTTCGCGGCTGCGCACGACCCATAGCCGCAGCGCCGGGAGCTTTGCCTTGTGTCGCGGCGGCGACAGGGTGACCTCGGCGAAGCGCACGCTCATCAGGGCGGTACGGGCCGGCTGGCGGCCGCGGCGGGGCACCTCGAGTGCGATCTGCCCGGCCGCCGGCAGGCTTTCCATAAAGGGCCACAAGCGGCGCACCTGCTCGTCGCCCGGGTCAGGCTGGAGAGCACGGTCTTCGGTGGCCCTGACCAACAAGTCGAGGTGGGCGCTGTCGGCTTCCTGCAGGAACTCGAAGACATCGCACTCGCGATCGGCGACGGTGACGATGCGCGTGTTCGGGCATCGATCGGCGGCGGCCCGGATCTCCGTCAGCGGGCGGATCCATTTGTAGCTCTCCTTCGCCGCGATCGGCCTGGTGTGGCGCTGATGTTTCTTGCCGAAGGTATTGGCATCGCGCGCCCAGCACTGGACATCGAGCAGGCCGAGGGGCAGGCCATCGGGACGCAAGGCCAGGGTATTGTGCAGGATCAACCCTTGGGCGCCGTCGCGCCGGCTGCCGATCGGGCCGAGGCCTTGGGTCTGCGGGTGCTTGGTGTAGTTGAGGCTGGAGCTGTCCTGCACCGCCAGCACGATGACCTCCTGTCGCATGCGCGCGACGGTGGCCTGATGGTGCGGTTCGAGTACAGCGTCCATCGTGACCCGCTGGTGATCAAAGAACCGGTAGGCGGCCTTGGTTCGGGCCAGCGAACCGCAGGCTTGCGCGATATTGGCCATGGGCCGGGCAAAGAACGCCCCGGCCAGATCCAGCAGTCGCTGCTGCAGCCGGCGATCGCCGAGCTTGGCACCGCCGAATTCCTGCCGCACCCAGTTGGGCTCGGGCGCCGGCCGCGCCCCGCACAGGCGCTTGAGGGTCGGCCGGGACAACGGATAGAGAAACACCCGCTTCGCCGGCAAGTGCGCCGTGCCGGTCCGATCCTGGCGCCCCCGACCGGCGGTCATGCCGACTTCGATCCAGTTGGCGGCACGATAGGCGGTGCCCGGGCGAGCGGCCTCGACATAGCTTTCCATCAGCCACGGCCGGACCGCAAAGGCTTGCTGCCAATCGCCGACAATCCGCCGCGTTAGCTGCCCCAAAACATGCGAAGCGAGATGTGCGACCCGGACCGTCGGCAGGATCAGAAAGCGGCTGTTGCACACAACTCCCGTCAGGTTGGCGCCACGCTTGGCGTCGTCCCAGCCCAGCCACTCATCGCGCCCCCGCAGCCGCCACGCGGCGGCACTGACCGCCAGCCCGCCGAGCACACCATGCCGCGCGCCGCAAATCAGATAGCGAATTCTGCTCACCACACAACGACGCGCGACCGCAGGGATGGTGCGCCGCCATCATCGCATCCCAGGTCCGGCTCTCCGGCGTCCCGCCGCTGACCCGCTGCAGCGTGACCGCCCCCAGATCGGCCAAGCGACCGCTCACTTGCGGGGCCGGGCAAACCTCGGCCGGACGCCGCTCCGGCGGCCGCCGACGGGCCGCCGGAAGCACGATCGCACCGCGCCGCTCAAGCCCAATCAGATGCTTGCGGCAGGCCATCTCCTGCGCGCGACCACGGCGATCCTTCCAGCCCAGCCGTTCGCATACCTCCTTGGCCAGCCGATAGCGCGACAAGCCCGCATCCGCGCCGACGCGCGCGCGGATCCATGACAGATGCTCTGCCGCCTCCAGCTGCTGTTTCGGGCTAAGGGGCCCCATGCCCCCTTGCTAGCCCATTCCGTTTTCTGTGTCCAGAGGCACTTATGGGCAAAGATCAGGTCACGGCCGGGGAAGACCCAGCCATTGGCATTGCCCAATGCCCGCCGGGCGATCAATAGCTCGCGGACGAAGCTCGACATCGGCAGATCGAACACCCGGCCGGGCTTGGTCCGCGCCGCCGGCAGACGAATCATCTGCGCGGCGAAATCGATCTCGGACCAGCGCAGTTCTGCTGCCTCATTGCGCCGCAGGCCGGTGAATAGCATCAATTTGAAGTAGTCGCCAAACACCCGGTTATCGAGGCCGTCGGCCGCCCGATAGAAGGCGACAAGCTCGGCTTCATTGACGTAGCGGGTCCGGCGCGGCTGCGCATACCACTGGCGCCGCAGCCGCCGCACGGGGTTGAGGCTGAGCGTCTCGTCGCGCTCCAATAGGGCCGCGGCACCCCCCCTCTTCGCGTTCAAAATCATTAGACCTCACTCGGTAGTGCGGCATCGGGATCGGTCAGCAGCCGCTGTAGAGCTTCGCTCCAGACGGCGCAGGGCTGTTCGTGGACGGGGAAGGAATCGTCGTAGTCGAGGGGGATGACGCCCTGCCAGCGAGCCATCAGCGGGCCGGGCATCTGGCCGGATAGGGAGTCCTGAATGGCTCTGAAGCACTTTCGAAGACCGCGAAGTCGTGCCCACGTCTTATCGAGTTCGGAGAGCAAATCGGCGAATTCGCGACTGCTGCACACGACATTGGCGAGCGCGTCATACATCGAGTCTCGACGCAGGCGAAGGAGGCCTTGCGCTCGTTTGATCTCCGTCTCCAGCGCTTGCTGAATTTCAGCTATGTGCTGAAGATCGGCGCGCGCTTTGTCGACCGCGGCTTGGGCTTCGGAAATTGGCGAGCGATTGTCTTGCCGGAGGGCGAAGCTGTAGGCGAGGACCTCGGGCTCGATAGGCGTAGCTCGCTGCAAGACGGACTTGGCTTCGATCAGAGATTGGCGAGCTGCCCGATGGTTTTCGCTAGCGCGTTCTCGGGCATTTTCCAGCGTCTCGACCCGCTCGCGTCCCTCTTGCAGCGCAGCAATTTTTTCTCGGAGCGTGTTTCTCTGTGTGGTCGCCTCATCGACAGCGGGTGGCGGTCCAGATCTCCGGGTGGAGTGTGCCATCGCAAATGACCCGATCGCTATCCGATCACCGTGATCTTCGCCGCGTCGGGAAACCTTCTAAGAAAATCGCGGCTTTGCAGGCCGCGCAATGCGGCGTCCTGGGCCGGGGTGCGGCCGTTGCCGTTGGGACGCCCGTTGGCGTTCGTCATGCCGGGTGCGGCGCCGAGGCTCGGACGGGCGCCGATGAAGCGGCCCCCATTGCCGTTGCCGCCGGCCTGGGGGTGTTCGAGCCCGGCGAGGACGGTGGCGAGCTTGCCGGCAAACCGGTTGCGGGCGTTCCCCGGGAGCTTTTCGAGGACGTTCTGGATCAGCTCTATAAGATCGTCGTCGGTGACCGGCGGGCCGTTGTTGTTTTCCTCCTGCTCCTGATCCCCAGGCGGTCGGGAGGCGGCGAGGGCGCCTGAATAGCCGGAGGGGGGGAGGGTGTGCGCCGCACCAGGGGGTGCGTCTGATCGCGGCCGGCGGTGGTGAAATTGTCGATGTTGCGGCGGCGGGTCTGATCGCCGTTGCGCATCGTCGTGGTGCCGGCGCGGAAGGCGCCGGGGCCGGACACCGGCCCAGCCGGCGGCGGCGCGGCGGCGGGGAAATTGCTGCCGGTGCCGCTTTGGTCGTAGCCGCGTACCGGCATGCTGCCGTCGCGCGGCGGCCTGCTGGTGAAGCCTGACCCGTCGACGGCGATGCGGCGGGCCTCGGGAAAACGAAAAACGACGACATCGATAGCTCCTTTTGTGGGGCGGCGTCGTAGGCGGCGCCGCATAATGGGCTGTAGCGAAGGTTCCACTCGACGCAAACCTGGATTTACCGGGCTGATCGAGGCCAACAACTGCTTGAACATGATCAAACGGGTTTTCCGCTGGGCGCTCGCGCAGGATCTCGTAGAGGTCGACCCGAGCGTCGGTGTCGCGAAGCCGCTCGTCAAATTGCGGACCCGCGATAGAGTTCTCGACGACGACGAGATCGTCGCCTTCTGGGGCGCGTGCGAGGCGCTCGGATGACCATGGGGTAGGGCGTGTCAACTGCTCCTGCTCACGGCACAGAGGCGCGCAGACAGTCGGCGGAATGAAGTGGAGCGAGCTTGATCTCGACAAACACAACTGGAGCATCCCGGCGGTGCGGACGAAAAACGGCAAGGCGCATGATGTGGCGCTCTCTGACCTCGCCATGTCGATCATCGAGGCGGTGCCCAGGCTTGAGGCGCCCGCCGGCAGGGATTTCCTCTTCAGCGTGCAAGCCAATTGTGCGGTGACGAGCTTCGATTACGCCAAGCTCAAGCTCGATGCGCGGATGAGCGTCAAGCTGCCCTGGCGCTTGCACGACCTTCGAAGGACGGCCTGCAGAGGGATGGCGCGGCTTGGCATCCCGCCCCATGTTGCCGACCGCGTCCTCAATCATCAGTCCGGCACGATTTCGGGCGTCGCCGCGGTCTACAATCGCTTCCAGTATCTCGATCAGCGGCGCAAGGCCTTGGAGGCCTGGGGCGGGTACATCGAGACGCTGATCGATCTCAAGCGCGCGGCCAACATCGTGGCGTTCCGCGCCTAAAGGTTCCGCCTGGGGACATCTGCAGAAATCTTCAGATGTCCCCCGGTCACTCCGCAATTGCGGAGTTGGGTGTCCCTCTATGCCGCCCGAACAATCACGGCATCTGTCCCGCTCGGGCAGACTTCCGCCCGGCGGCGGTGCCGCCCTGGCGCCGATCTAGGTCATAGGGTCAACGTCCGTTGACCTCTGCACGCTTTCGGAGGATGTTCGCCGGCCGGCCGGCGCACATCCTCCGGTAACGTGCAGTGCCCAGATACGATGATGATTTGATCCGCCCTTGGGGCGTGCCGCTGCGCTGCGACAAACCGTTGCGCGCCGATCCGGTGCGCCGCGACGAAGTCATCAGGAGCCGCCTTCAATTCCTGACGATGCCGATCGGCACCTATCGATGCGAAGTCCGCCCGTGGCACACCTTCACCCGGCCGGACGGCAGCAGTCACACACTCACCTCGAAATATGTCATCGGCGATCCGGCATTGTGGCATCCATTGCTCGACGAGCTTGCGGCGGAAATCGAGGCGACGCGGCGACGGTGCGAACAGAGGTTGCGCGATGAACCCTGTCCCGCGGGGTGGGATGAAGCCCGTTGGGTGAATTACATCATGGGACCGGTGCAGAAATTGCCCAAGCCTGAATTTTTCGCGGACGGGGACCGAGTGCAGGAATATGTCTGCGAGGTCTGCGGCGCCCGTTATATCGGGCTCACGCGGCGTCACAACCGGCAGCGGTACGCGGTCTGCTCGAACCGCTGCGACGACGCCCGCATCAATGCCGTGAAACGCCAATATCGCCGCGATAATCCGCCCACTGCCGAGGTCCACAACGCCGCCCGTGCCCAGCATCGAGCCGCGGCCAGGGCCGGGCGGACCTGTGAACACTGCGGCGTCCCGATCGAGGCGGCGCGCGCCACCAAGCGCTATTGCTCGGATATCTGCCGGGTCCGGGCATATCGCGGCAAGCCGTCGAGTATCTCCGCAATTGTGGAGAAACCAGATGTTGTGAAGCTGCGACGACCGGCGCGACGCGGGATCATCATGGCCCGACCGACCCGGTAATCTCAACGAAAGGATGAAGCCAATGCCTGAATTCCCCAAGGTGCTGGCAGCTTGTTGGGCGTTCGATTGGCGATCGGCCCGGAAAACAACACGAGGCCGCGCAGCAGCGGCTCGTCCGGCATCAGGATGCGGGTCACGCCGGTGATGATGCGGCCGTGGATGTCGAGGGTCGCTCTATCGAAAAATCGAATATGTTTGACGGTGCCGCCGACCAATTGGCACGCGATGGCGTGGCCGCTCTCATGGACGGCGGCTGGCCATAAGCTTTTCATTGTGGCCGTTGCAGCCTCGTGGCGCGCGACCTGAGCCACGCCTCGACCTCGCGCCGCTCCCAGACTGGCACAGCCTTGCAACCCGGCTCGCTGAGCATATCAACCCCGGCAGCGGGAACCGGCGGGCGCGCATCAGCAACCAGAGTGCGGTTTCGGGCATGCCGATGAAATCCGCCGCTTGATGCGGCAGAAGTATGTCGGCGACGGCTAGTTGGCGATGGGCGTAGAGGGGCATGCACTGATCGAAAGCCGGATTGACCGGCGAGTGCAAGCTCGGCCGCTCGATCGGCCAGGATCGCCGCCAAGGCGTGTCAGGACGCGCTGATAGGGGTGAAGCCGGTCGCCCCCGGTAGCCGGCGGCGAGACCACGCCTCGGTGGCCGCCAGCGGCGACCGGTGTCGGGCGCGGGTTGAAGCCGCTCCTCCGCTTCTGTACTAGGAACAAGGTCCATATGGGCTTGATCCTTTCATGTCTTTGCCGGCGGCAAGGTCAACCTCGCCGCGCTCGATCAGGTCGACCCGAAATACCGCGCCAAATTAGAGGCGGCGGCCCGTCAATTGGCCGAGTTGCAAGAGGCGGCGGAATGATGACCACCCGGTCGCTGTCACCGAGGACAAGCTCACGCTCTTCTCGATGAGCCGCGTTGAACGACCTCGACGAAATCATCTGCGGCTACAACGAGCCGTCGGCGGAGCGGGATGAACCGGGCTTTCCCGAATGGGTATTATGCGGCTTTTGATTGTTCGCGCGGAGTCAGCGGCGGCAACAAGATGTAGAAACCCGGCCTGTGACTCGCGCCTGAGTGACAGGCCGGGTGCTCCGCGCAAGAGTGCGCGGAGCCGAAGCTGATGCTCACACTGCGAGAGTGCGTGAGTAAAACTACCAATTCCAGGTGGCGTAGGCGGAAACGGTGCCGTCCGGCCAGTTTACGACGATATTACCAACATAGGTGTTACTTCCCTTGATCTCTTTGTATTTTCCCGTTCCACCCGTCCACTCCCACGTTCCGGGCACCCGCCCGGGAGTCCCCGCGCCTTGGAATGTGGCATAGGCTCGGTCGCCATCAAGATCGGTGATGATACAATATCCACCCTCTTTGACCTTTTTGATGTTGGTGTCGGTGTCAGACCACGCGGCACACTTTCCGCCAGCGTGATCAAACGGACCCTTCTCCTTGTCACTAAAGAAAGTGCCACCGTATTCGCCGACCCAATAATAATGCCCCTTCTCGATCTCATGCACCTTGCCGATGCCGAGGACGCCAAACTGGCTGACAGGCTTCCAATCCTCAGCCCGCGTCCCTCCTGAGACTATCAATCCGGCAGAAAGGGCAGCCATCGACAGCAGCAGTCTTGTGCTTTTCATGGTATCCTCCCACGACGATGATTCTGGGTTGCATGTATTGTCTCTATTTTGAGACAGCGCCGACGCCATAAGGGTGCGGTTCATTGAGACAGGTATGCCCCCGACCGTCAAGCTGATTCATGAAGTCATCGAGCGCTACGGTAAGGTGCCCGAGATCAACGATGTTGCCCGGCGGGCAACATGTCTCATTGCCGACTACTGGGCCGCGGTGCGCAAGCTCGCAATTGCCCTGTTGCGAAACAGCAAGCTTGACCGGGCCGAGGTCAAACGGCTGCTCGATCCGCTGCGCTAAGAGGTCAATGCTGGGTCCTGCCCATGGCCTGGGGGCCATCCGGTACCGACGTAGAGATCGGCGCCCTCGCCCGCCAGGGCGGCACTGAGATGATCCACGGCGGCTTCTTCGTCATCGCCATGAAGGCGGCAGAAATCGCGGACAAACCCGGCGATGAGGCAGGCGATGATTTCCGTATGCGCGTCGATGCCCTCCTCGGTCTCTAACGACGGCAGCCGCCCGAATTGATCATTGATCCGGGCTTCGACAGCAGTGATCAGGTCGTCGCCGGATAGCCGTCGCATGAGGTCATCGGCGAGGTCGTGAAATTTCTCGATCGCGGTGCGCAGCTGGGCGTGGGCGCGTAGCTCTTGCAGGCCTGTGTTATCGTCGGTGTCCATGGGTTCCTCCATCAATCAGGATCGCGCCGATCTCGCCTCGGCGATCATCCGTAATGTCGATTCCATGCCCTTCTCCAATTGCTGCCTCCGCGCATTCATGTCTTCCTCAAAAGCCCCGATCCGCTGGTAATATAGCTCGGCCAAGGCGCGCGTTTCGGGGGGAGCGGGGTTTCAAAGATCCGTGGATCATTCGTCATTTTATTCCTCCGGGGGCAACAATATCTAGCCATTACTCTAGCGCATAGAACCATTATGGTAGGGTGAGGGTCTTTCCAATGGGCGATCAGTTCGGATCTCTCTCCGGCGGTGATATTGTCCTTCTTGATGTAGATTGAGATGTTCGCCGCCAGCCACTGCTTGATGGTTTCAGGGTCTTTCGTCAGATGTGCTCGAAGGCAAGGGCGTGATCACCAAGGGCGACTTCGGACGCGGCCGAGGATCTCATCAACGACTGCCGCAAGGATGGCTCGCTGCCGGTCGACATCACCGCCGAGGACGAGCGCCGCGCCACCGACGGCATCCAGAAGCTAGATGACGATGTCGATGACCAGGTGTGCGGGCATGGGAATACACGCTTTCGGTTGCCCACGAGAAATATACCCCGATTAGCTTCTGGGAGGATCAGTGTCGAGATGGGCGTCGAGAAGGTCGACCTGAAAAGCCTGTTCGGCCCAATCTGCCGGGAATATCACATCCCGATTTCCAATTCGGGTGGCTGGTGGGATCTAAACTCGCGAACCGGCATTCTCGTGCGCATGTACCTCCATTGGAATGAGGACGGCAATATACCCGTGCTGCTCTATTGCGGCGATTTCGATCCGGGCGGGCTCAATATCTCATCGTTCATGCGCAAGAACCTCAGGGACATGGCCGGCGGCGCCGCCTACATTCTGCGGCGCGATCACGGCATCAAGGTGACCACCGAGGAGATGGAGGCGTTTGTCGATGACGAGATCGAGATCGACCGCTTCGGCCTGAACTACGATTTCATCGAGGCCAACGGCCTCACATGGATCGACAACCTGGAGACCGGTTCCGGCGGCGACCTGGGCGATCGCGCCCACAAGGATCACCACAAGCCGGATGTGGAGGACTATATCCGCCAGTTCGGGGCGAGGAAGGTCGAGGCCAACGCGCTCGTTGTGGCACCCGAGGCTGGCCGCCGGCTGTGCCTGGAGGCGATCCTCAAATACGTCGATGCCGACGCGCCCGACGAATACAAGGAGCGTCTGGAGGAACCGCGCGAGGAATTGCAGCGCGCCATCTACAAGCGCTTGGTGTCGGCGAGCCGCCCGAGCCCGATGACGGCGGCGAGGGTCCCGATGATGACGGCGATGAGGGTCCTGATGACGGCGATGAGGGTCCCGATGATGACGGCGGCGATGATATGCCGCCGGAGCCGCCGTCGACACCACCGCGGCCACGCATCATCATCACCCAGCCAGCCTATGATGTGCCGCCAGTACCACCCGCGCGGCCGCGCATCATCATCACCCGGCCGCGCCGGCGGATGATGATCCGCGCGGGTGGTGCCGGCGGCGGTGCCACTGACCACGCATCATCATCCGCCGGCCACAATGAAAGCCGACCCATGATCGGGCATTGATCTATAATCAGCGCGGTCATATCGGCAGGGTGGCTGCGAGCGCCGGAGATTTCCGGGCGGCATCATCTGGAATAAGGCATATTGGGGGCGTTTAGTCTCAATGAACGTTCAGCGGGCGTTCTATCTCAATGAACGTTTTTATTCATCATCGGTCTCGGGGGCCTTTCCCGGCCGCCACGGCCGCTTCGGCGATTGGCCGCGCTCCATCATTGCGAGCTTACGGCCGTCGCGCCAGCCGGTGCTGCGCCGCGGGTTGCGCGCGCGCATCTGCTTGCCCGGGTCTCGGTCCTGCCAGAACTCACGCCCGCACGTCACTGCCGCCGCGCTGATGATCTGCCAAACTTCCTCCGGCGTGACAATGTACCCATGCCGCAGCCGCATCAACCGGGCCATCCGGCGCATCGAGTTGCCGGCGGTGCGCAGCAGCCTCAGTTCCAAGGCAAGCTTTTCGAGTTCATCACCCTCGATGATGTGCTGCAGTCTCAAACCCCGCGCGCGGTACATTGAGGCGTTGCGGCGTTCAACTACCGCTCAACGCGGCACCGGCTCGAAGCTCGCCCCTGTCGGCGAAGATCGCCCGCACCTCGGTATCGTCAACCGCTTTTAGGATGACCTCGTCGCCAGCCACCAGCTGCCGGAACGCGGCTTCGTAGTCTAACCCGTTGAGTTGGCGGTCATGACGCTGCCGGTCTCGGTCCGCCACTAATTGTCATCGACTCACTCCCCCGCATATGCGATAGGTAATAGGAAGTGCCCGAAGCGAACCACCGGTATAAATAGGTGGATGCCGGCGCGAGGAAATTGAATGGTGGAGGAATGTCATGAAATGGCTCGCACCAAGCGTTCTGTTCGCAGCCGTCTGCGCCGCATCGCCGGTTCCGGGGCATGCCGAGGATGTAAAGCTGGTTACCCCGGAACAGATGAAATGGGTTGCCTTTGAGCCGATCCCAGGAACCCAAATCACAGTGCTGTCCGGTGATCCTGCGAAGGCGGGGCAGTTCGTGATCGAGTGGGGCGGTCCAGCGGGCATCAAGGTGCCGCCGCACTGGCATTCAATAATCGCGCGTGTCACGATGATCTCCGGGACCGGCATGCTAGCTATGGGTGATAATCTCGATCTCAAGAAGGGAACGCCGCTTGGTTACTGGCGCATATTACGAGGTGCCCGCCAAAATGCACCACTGGTTCGTGTCTACAAGTCCTTTCGTGATGATGATCGAAGGTATAGGCCCCATCGATAATCACTATGTGAATCCTGAGGACGATCCTGCCAAAAAAGCCGCCAGGTAGAAGCAGATAGTCTGGGCGCGTTGCTTCTGCTGCCGGGTTTCACCGCGGCCAACCGGTGATGTCATCGTTGATCCGGTAGCCGGCGCTTAGGCCATAGCCGTAGCGCGGGCCGTTCAACAGACGGGGTGTGGCCAAGCTTTGAGCTTATTGAGGTCGCCAATGGCAGCGCGCTCAGCCGCGCCCAAGCCGTGCTCGATCGCCTAGGCCCGAGGTCGAACCCGAGATAAGCGGTTTGAGGTTCATGAGCGCTCATGAACCTCTGATCGACACACTCAGGGAGCGGTCGAGGTTTTGCTGCGCAGCGAAACTCTCCCGCACCTATTGCGCGCGCAACAGGTGCCGCGTTGCGGGCCAAATGGCCAAAATCCGCCGGTTTTGACGCCGAGCCTTGAGTGAAGATGCTGGGTACTCTAGGCACCGCCTCGTCGCCAAGCCGAAAATTGGATGATTTTTCTACGCCGATCCACGGGCGCATGATTTCACAGACGCCGAGGCGCCCGCGGCGCATCGCTGCTCCAGCCTCAAGCGGTTAATTCGTGCCCCGCCCGCATCGGGGCATTTGATCCGCGTATATTTAATATGTGGCGATCCTGACATACAAGTTTTGCCGACAACAAGCCCGGATACCGGAAGCGTTACCGGCGACGAACTCCCTGCCTGAGAAATCTGGCACCGGCGTCTGTAATTTTTATAACCGGTCCTGGGGACATGTACGAGCAGTCCATCCGCAATAAAGTTTCCGGAGGCCTGATCGTGGGATTTGATATTACGCACTATCTGATGCCACATCGGCTCTCCAGGCCGTGTTACGGATGGTGCAAGATTTGCCGCGGATAGATTTACATGGCTCGGAATTTCTCGATAGGCTCTCCTGAAGGTACAAACACCATTCGATTGAGCAGCGATCTTCATTACCCCTAAGGCAATATCGCGTTCTTGGGCCATAGCTTCGTTCCCAAGCCGCCGGCTCAATACCATGCGCTTGCGAACAGTGAGGGGCGCCCGTTCAAAATAGCAAGAGTTTTAGTGCAAAACGGCTCTGCAGGGAGACCGCGGCGAGCCTACTTGGTCTCATTTGCGCCCGAATACCGGTCTCATCCCCCTATCACGTCTTCATCCACTCCAGCGGCAGCATGACCTATGCGGTCACCAGCACCGTGCGATATGACAACGCTTATGAGTAGGGGACCGGGACGCGTCGAGCGGGCGATCATCACCGCTTTCGAGAGCAACCCGCACGGCTATTTTTTGACCAAGGTAGCGTTCCATCGGCCGGCATGCGATGATGATGCGCAGACGTGCCAGCCCAATCGGCGGCATGATCAATATGCTGCCGCGCCAATTGCACGAGGTGAAGAATTTCGTCCGGGAGCGGTCGGAAAAGACGGGTCTCGATCGAACCGGGTACTTCTGGGGCGCAATGTCGACGGCGTCGGCGGCCATAGACGCCTCGCGCCGGCTGCAATTGAACGAAGACGACCCCTATCACACCGTGCCGCCTGGGATCTGGTCGATGCTGATCGGCAGGTCGACCACCACCGGCAAATCGGGGATATTCCGCGCCGTTTGGGCGCCGCTCGAAATGGTGCAGAACGAGGAGTTCGGCAGAAACGAGAAGCGGATCAAAGACTGGGAGCGCCAGGAGGAGAAGACGCCAAAGCCGAGAGCCACCCGCTATATCGCCCAGGGCGCCACCCCCGAGGCCCTGCAACTGATCCTGACCGGCCAGGACCGCGGCGTGATGATGGCCAACGATGAATTGGTCGGCACCATCGGCATGATGTATGCCTACAGCGGCGACAGCGGGCTAGAGCGCCCGCGCCTTCATGCTGCAAACTCACGACGGCGGGCCTTATACGGTCGACCGGGTCGGCAGCGGCGGCCGCGAGAAGGGCGGCTATACCGGGCGCATCAAAGAGAACCATGTCGTCCACAGCGGCGGCGTTCAGCCCTCAAAGCTGCGCAAGCTGATCGACAAGCTCGATCTGACCGACGACGGCTATCTACAAAGGTTCATCCCGGTCATCCTGCAGCCGCGGCAAAAAGGCCGCCGGCAGCCGATCGGGCGCGAGGTCACGATCTACGAGGAGTTGATCAAACATCTGGCGCAGGTTCCCGGTGGTGCCGTCGACGAAGCGACCGGATTGCGGCGGCGCCATATCGTCAGATTGAGCATTGATGCACAGCGTATCGCCGAGCGGGTCGACGAGCGGGTTCTGCAATTGAGCAAGAACGACTATCTGGGCGACGCCTATTCCAGTCATGTGGGGCGGTTGACCCGCATGTGGGGCAGCCTCGTTCTGACGCTCGGGCATATCCTGCAGCCGCGGTGCGATTTCATCGATGCCGGCCCGGCGGAACTGGCCGAGACATTGATCTTCGAACACGTGCTGGATCATATCACGCAGTTCCATTTGTGGCTGGGGAGCGGAGCGGGCGAGCATATGAAGCAGATCGCCAGCTATATTCTCGCCCGGCAGCCGAGAACCAACCGGCTGCTGCTGCATCATCTGACCAACGATGTGCGCTTCTGCCGCGGCAAGGGCGTCAACGAGATCCAGCAGATGATCAGCCCACTAGTCTCCGGCAACTGGCTCGAACCGGAGGACGGTGGCATCGGCCGCCGCGCCAAGGCTTCCTGGCTGATCAATCCACGGGTCTATATGCAGTTTGGCGACGAACTGGCCAGAGAGGAGCGATACAAGCGCACCGAGATCCACAATGCGATCAGGCGGTCGGCCGGGCAGCCGGTGGCCGCCTCCCGGACGGCCGAGAGCGAGCATGACAAACATGATTACGCGCGAGCGGTGTTGCGCGCCTCCGAGCCGAGCGATCCTCACGCGCGCGCGCACAATCATGTTTGTCATGAGAAGGAGGAGAAAACCGTGCCTCTCACACGCAATCATGTTTGTCATGCTAGCGACGGTGATGCGGCAGAGCCGGACCATGACAAACATGACACCGCTCGTCCGTCCGAAGGGGATGATGGCTCCGCTCGTCCAGAAATATTGAGCGACCGTGCCGAGCGTCAGGAAATCTTTATGGCATCCCCAGTTGATATCAATGAGGACCTCGCGTGCGCGCCTGTGGATGCCGACGAAGAAGACGGCTTCGCCGGGGACGCCCGCGAGCCGGGTTTCGTCGAGGCGTACATGGAAGGGCTCCGGCGGTGGCGCTCGTTATTGGACGACGGTGAATTCTATGTGCGCGACCCGGACTATACGAAAGCCTATGTGCGCCGGCTGACCGAACTGCACCGCGGCGAGGTCGAGCCAGAGGCTTGACAGCGGCGCAGCCGTGCCGTGCAATCGCCGCCCAGCCGAGCCCAGACTGTCCTATTCGAAAGGGGAAACGGGATGTCGGAAAGCTGGTCGACCCATTGAGCGGCGTGCCGCACCGCCGCACGAGCCTCGGAATGGTGCTCGCCGGCCGCATTCTGATCGCCGAGACCAAGGCTGGCATCCCGCTCCTGATGTGGGTCGGCAGGATCGGCGACTTCGCCACCGCATTCGACGCCGAATTGCGGGGACGAATACGCCGGGGTCGGCCGCTCCTCCATTATTGGGATGAGCGCGTTTCGATATGGCAGTTGTGCGCACTGGAGCCGGGCAGATACATGCTCGATGGCCGCGAGCTATTGAGACTTGAACCGTCGGCGTTGCCGGTGCAACGGCGACCTCGAACCCGTAATGTCGTCAACCGGTCGCGGAATATGCTCCGTCCCGGCGGCACCGATCATCGAACACCAATGCCGATACCGATACCGATCGTTGCGGCGCCGCGGCTGACAAGGCCGGCGGCCTAAGGATGGCGGGCATGCCGGTCGTCGATGAAGCCCAAACCGATCAGGTGCGCGTCATTCTCGCCGATATCGGCTGGTCGGCAATGATGCGCGCGCTCGCCGCCGCGGCCGGCAATGGCGAGCTTCGCGACCTGTTGAATACGGTCGCCGTGGCGCTCGACAAGGGGGAGCTTCGCGCCATTGCACCGCCGATACAGACCGCACGGCTGCACCGCCCGGCATAGATATGACCGCCAACCATTTGACGCCGGTCATGCGGCTGCCGTATGGCGACATCCTCGTCTACGACGAACGTCGCCGTTGTTACAGGCCATTGAGCGAATGCCGATGCAGCACGAGATCTCGCCGGACGAAGCGGACGCCATCTTCTGGGAATTGCATTTGGCGAGGCGCAACAATGCGACGATGGAGGAACTCGTTGAACTGGTCCGGCAGCGCTGGCATATCCGACTGACGAAGTCGCAGGTGTGGCTCTTGTTGGAGCCGCGCGGCCGCGCCGCCTTCAGCAATCGCGATCCCTATCCGCCGTACGACAAGCCGCAGCCGCCGCAGCCGCGTCGGCGCCGTTGGTATCAATATGCGCGCAGCGGCGGGGTGCCGCGCCGCGGCCGGTCGCGGGCCGAGCAGCGCGAGCGGGCCGAGGTGGAGGCCGCGGAAAAGCGTTCATTGCAACACAAGGAAGCTCAGATGAAGCCAGCGGCGCCCGGCCATGGTAAATGGACATAATCTATATGCTGTCAATGCGCGTGATTGAACTGAGCGAGGCCCTATTGCTGCACCAAGTCGAGGGGGAGAGCGGCCTGCCCAGACGGGCAATTTGGGCGTTGGTACGCCGTCGCGAATTTCCGATGCCGGGGTTGATCGGGAGCAAATTAGGCTGGCTGCCGTGCTGGAGGCGCGACGAGATCGAGAAATGGCGGCAGAGCCGAGAGCACGCCTGAGGCAATAGTGGGACGGCCTTGTGCCGGCTCAGTCACCGCGCAGTTGCCTGATTTTGCTCGGGTGTGTCGGTGTGTCGGCTTCCGCCTCCGGACAGTAGCGGCGCCAAGCGTCCACGAACTGATCCCGACGATATCCGCGCGATGATTTGGTATCGGCCGTGCGCCCGAGTGGCCAGATCGTGACCGGCCGGATGCGGAAGACGGCGAGCAACTTGGCCATGATCGCCGCCGACATTGGTCGCGGCGCGTCGGTGTCATTCTTGCCGCGCCAATCGATCCACAAGCCGTGCGGCAGCGCGTTCAAATGCTCGACGATGATCGCGCTCGCCAGACGATCCTCGCGCGTCCGGTCAAAGAGGTCGCGGATGTCGCGCAGCAGTAGGACCTCGAAGTCTTCGTCGAGGTTGCGGCTCATCCTGATGGCGACTGCGCGGGCCAACTCGCCGATTTCCGGGCCGCAAGCGTCGGCGATCGCGACCAGAACGCGCCAGTTGTCCGCCTGACTACCGGTCAATTCCGGCGGCATCGGCGGGTCGCTGTCGAGAGCGCAGTTTGTCGCCCAGGCTGCAAGGTGCGCCGAGATCAATTCAAACATCTCGACCTGCTCCGCGTCCTGATTGTCGAACCTCCTCAAACGCAAAGGTGCTTGTGGATCACGTTGCAGGTGTATGACCAGCGACCGGCGCGCCAGCGGCAGCGGCACGCTGCCGATCCCGGCGAGTGCGCTGGGCGCAAATGTCTTGAACGTGACGACCGCGTTTCTGATGGTGCGCTGGATACCGCCGCCTCGCCGATGACCGCTGTTCAGAGCAGCCCTGAAAATCGGATCGGTCAACAGACCCAGATTGTCGACCTCATCGATCAGCAGCGTCGCCCCCCATGTGTCGTCGCCCAAATCCCGGCGGCAAGGACGGCGCGGCGCCTCGAACGCCACGCCGCCCCTAACCCTGGTCGAGAAGGACCTCGCCATGGCTGAGACAAACGATAACACAAACCTGCTTACCACGGATGAGATCGCGGCGCGCCTTGTTGAGGACGAGGCGGCGGCGCGCGGCATCACCGCCGATGAACTGCTCAGACGAAGGGCAATTGCACTTCGTCTGCAGCAATTGAATGATGAGGGCGGGCTCAGGCACGCCGACGTGGTCGCCGATGCGCGCGACCCAGGCTCGCCGCTGCATCGGCACTTCGACTGGGAAGATGACAGCGAGGAAGGCGATCAGCGCCGGCTGCGCCAAGTCGAGAGCCTGATCCTCGGCGTCGACCTCAGAGACCGGCCTGATATAGCCGACAATGACCCCGCCGCACGGCATGCCCGCCTCAAGGCCCTCTACGCGCTCGAAGAGGATATCCGGGCGAAGATCAACGAGCAGCTTGAGCGCGTGCCGCATGTCAACATGTCCGGCGGCATCATGCGGATGCGGGTCGCCTGCCGGGTCTTCGCCGAGATGATCGACGCCTACGAGAGACGCTATATTCGCGGTGATCGGCAGAGCATTGTCGATGACGTGAACCAGCGCCTGCCGGACGATCTGCAATTGCGGCTCGTCGACGAGGACGAGGACGAGGACGATGGCTGATACACCATCATCCCGTTCCCGGCGCCCAAAGAGAGGCCGCCGATGCCGGCCGAGGTGGCGCGCGGCATACGCGCCATGCAGATCTATCGGGAAATGATCGAGGCGCCGCACCGACTGCCGCCGGTCGACAATGCCGAGGACCACGGCATCAAGATGTGGGCGGCGACCGAGCTACTCAACTACGTGATCGGCGAATATGGGCTGCACTTCGACGAGGACTGGGAGCGCGCCGTCGCGCTCGCCAATATGGCCCTCAAGCGACATGGGCTTGAGCTTCGCAGCATCGCGGCCGAGGGCGAGCAATGACCGCGCCAAACACCACCGGCAGGCGCGCCAAGCGCGATCTGGCGGCGGACCGGGCGTCGCTGCTGCGCGTCGGCAAAAAGTACGGCATCCCGCCCGACAAGATGCTGCTGTTCTGTAGAGATGCCGCGGAGTTCTTTGGCGACCGCACAATGGCGCGCTATCTGGCCGAGCATCCTTGGCGAGAAGGGGAGGACGAAGAATGACCGCGCCGACGCAGTTCACTGCCAGGGCGGCCAAGCTCACCCTGGTGCTCGACCCGGCCCAATTGACCGGGATCGAGGTACTCAACGGCGCCGGGCCGCAGGCGTTCATGATCGCGGTCGGCAGCCGCCGGCTGGCCGGGAAGTTCAACGCCAAGTCCCTGCGCCGCGCAGTGGCGGCGGTCAACGAGCACGGCCCGGACAAGGTCGCGGTCGTCGTGCAAGGCCCGCTCGGCGACGCCAACACGATCGAGGAGGCCGGGATCGCCGCTCAACTGAAGGGAGCCCGCTAGATGATCCCAAATCGGCTTGTCGGCCTGATGACGTGGCTGAAGGAACGGGCCGCGGCGAACAGCCTGCCGCTCGAAGGGGCATTCGAGCTTTTCATCGAGATGAGAGAGCAGCGGATTATCGACAATGCATGGGTCTTGGAGCGGGCCGCGGCCCATGCACTCCCGGTCAAGGGAGCGCAGCAATTCGTTTTGGACGCGGCAGCCAAGTTCCACGAGCTAGGCGTGAAACTGAAGCGGTATGCGAGGCCACCCTGATTATTGTTTGGGAGACCCCCCCCCATAGAAGCCCGCCAGTGCGTCGACCTGCTTCGGCGGCCATCCCGCGTAGCGGCGGCGTCCTAGTTGACCATCCAGCGGGCCGCGCTGTCGCCCGCAAGTCGACTTGCAGGCGGTTCACCGCGCTCGCCTGCTCGATCTTCAGCGCTATCCGGTATCTGACCAAGGTGGTGTGGACTAGGGATCTTGGTAAAGCGGCCGGTTCGAGCCTTGTCCGCTTTGCACATATGCCGCCGCACGGGCCGCTGGTGCGTGACCCCGAGGGCGAGGTCGAGACGCTGCTCTGCCGCTATGTGCGGGAGGACGGCGTGCTCGTCCCGCTTCAGCGTGTGGTGTCATTGAACATCACCCGCCGGCATCTCAATACACAGCAGAAGCGCGAGGTGATCGGCGCACTCCTCGATGACATGTCCGATGTGTCCAATCGCGAAATCGCGCGCATGGTCGGCGTCGATGACAAGACCGTCGCAGAGGTGCGCCGGCACCTCGAAGAACTCGGCCGGCTCGTGCCGCAGGAGGTGACGGTCGGCCGCGACAGCCGGGTGCGCACCACGAAGCCGCGGCGGGCGCCGCCAATAGAAGGCCTCGAGACGGTCAAGGTCGAGAAGTGTGCCGCCGCCGCGCACACCCGAAGCGACGCCCGGCATATCAGGATACCGAGCAGCGATTACGAGGTCACAACCCAGCATGCCAGCATGTGAAGGTGCCGCAATACGACGGCAAGGGAGGAGCACGCGAGGTCGAGGTCCCGTTGACGGTTACAAGTAAGCCGCTGCTGTCTGCTGAGACCGAGGCGATAATTGCCGGGGTGTCGAAGAGAACCCCCATTCCGGCGAGCCATGCCCTCGTGTTGTCGCCGCTCGCGCTCGATATGAGCCCGGCTCAGATCGCCGCGAGCGCTCAGCGCTTTGCCAACCATTACGGCGTGCGGGACACGGTGCGCTTTGTCGAGGCGCTGCTGCGCGGCCCGCTGCAGCACGTGCCGGACTTCGAGACGTTTCTCGATGCCGACGACAAGATCAATTGACCGCCCGAGGCGCCGTTTTGTGGGACGGGATGTGGATTAGAGCGCTCATCTGCTCTATGCGCCGCAGTTTCCCTGCCCTATGCGGCGGAGGCCCCATCCGCCTCGACCGGGTCCGGTGATGTCTCAACAATTGTTGAGAAACCCCCCAGGGAGCCCGCCAGTGCGATGGTCAAAGAGGCTGCCGCCGCTATCATCACCTGCCGCCGGGTTCCGATGCCAGTGGGCGGCGCTGTCGATCCTGATCGGCATGGGGGATGTCGGGACAAATGTCCCGACATGGCCTAAGTCCCTGATATCAGCGCCGCGGTGCGAAACAGAAGCCTATATTGGGGAATTATATAGATGACTCCCCTGCGGCGCAGTCTGCTATCCTGGCGGGAAACGACCAGGACAAGCCAGAATGTCGGAAGGACCAATACCGCGCAACTGGAACGAGGCGACGCCGGCGATCATATGGGCCATCCTTATTTTTGCGGCTGGTTTCGAGTTCATCTCATGCTTGGTGCATGGGGAATGGGGGCCTTCCGTCGCGTCATTGCTACTCTTATTTGCCATGACTGCTTTGCTCTTGCATTGGCGACAGATTACCCGATGGCTGCCGCTAGTTTATGCGGCGGCTACACTCCTTATTGTGATCTCGCTTTCATCGGGCATCGCACAGCGATTCATGCTCCCTGCCCCG
Organism: uncultured Alphaproteobacteria bacterium; assembly: GCA_963772295.1. Taxonomy (GTDB): domain Bacteria; phylum Pseudomonadota; class Alphaproteobacteria; order ATCC43930; family CGMCC-115725; genus AP-15. The sequence goes on along the minus strand of CAVYWO010000008.1, from coordinate 54,120 downwards.
TCCCGTCCTATTTCTGGCACCGCGGCGCAACCGCCCGCATCGAAGAACCACTATACACCAAATCAAAAAAACCAACTTACCGACGTAATTCAAAGTCTCGACGAGAGGCTATATAAGGTGCACAATCATGTTTGTCATGAGAAGGAGGAGAAAACCGTGCCTCTCACACGCAATCATGTTTGTCATGCTAGCGACGGTGATGCGGCAGAGCCGGACCATGACAAACATGACACCGCTCGTCCGTCCGAAGGGGATGATGGCTCCGCTCGTCCAGAAATATTGAGCGACCGTGCCCCGGGAGGCGCCAATATACCCAATAAGCTCACAAGACCGGCAGATGGTCGAGGTGTTGCCGCCTCGATCCCAATGGCACGGGAGTTGCTGGTTACCCCGGTCCCCAATGATCTATTAAGCCGGTCCCTTGTGGTGCTGCCGGTGCCCGAGAGCCTCGACCCCGAGCGGATGCTCTCATTGCTGGTCGAGGCCTTGAAGCTCGCGGCCGAGCAGATGAGCAAAGCCGACCGCGCCGACCTGGCGAAGCTGCAGATCCAATTAGCGGTCTATGGCAACCGCCTCGTCTTGCCCTGGCAAACCCGGATGATCTCCAGCGCCGGCTTCTTCAAAAAGGGTCATTGAGCGGTCTCCCGCGTATATCTTCCTTTGAGAGACCGCGAAGGGGACTGCGGCATATGGCCGATCTCATGACTGCGCGCAGTCCCGTCATGACTTCCTCCCCGCCGGCGCGGCGGCTACGGCAAGCGGGCAGGGGTTAATGACGCCGAGCGCCGCGCGGTCACCGGTAGCAACACGAATTCACGGGTTGAAGGTCCCCAGCGGTCCAATTCTCTTAAACTTGGGGTTTGCGCTATTGAGGGCCTGGATGCCGGCATTGTGGGTGCTGTTGAACGGGGTTACCACCAGCGTCGAGGTACAACCGAGCTTTTGGGCGACTTGCGGCGAGTTGAACCAGATCCCGACATGGTAGAGCTGAACCGGTCCCTCCGTCCCCAAATTGGAGGATTTGTCGGGAAATGGAGGTTTGTTCAAGACAACGGGCGCACTAGTCGAGCCTGGGGCGACGATGAAGGTCCCCCGGCTGAACCGACCGAAGAGGTCGGTGACACCGGAGCCGCTGCCGTCAGTCAGGAGGTCGCCCTCATACCAGGAGAGGCCGAAGGGCGCGACCGGAGACTGAATCACAAAGACGTCGAAATCCGTGTTAGCCGGCAGGAAGTTAACTTGGATATGCATTTCCTCGACGGTGCCGAGGGAGTTGAGAGTGACGGTTCCGTTTGCTTCAGAAAGACAGCTCTGCGCCCCTGCCGACACGCTCAGGGGAAAGGTCAAGGTGTCGTTGGCTTGAGAAACACCTGGCGCCACGGCAACCACTCCACCGGCGATGATCATCGCCAAAGCTCTTAGCGACCGGTTCATGACATTTCTCTCTCTCTTCAGGGACCTGCAGCTTCCCGGAACGGCACGGTTTTGTCAACGGCGGTGGTTTGCCCGGCCATAGTTTGCGCGTTTGCACGATTCAACGAGGACGCCGGGCGGCCGATGAGTTCCTGCCCGCGTTGTATCAGCTTGTTGTTCGATGAATTGGCCGAAGCCTATCGCTGCGGCTTCGAGCCCGATCCCGACGGCGGCGATCGACTGATCGGCCGCGATCCGAACGCGATGACGCTCGATGAACTGCGGGCATTGGGTCACGAGCCGAAGACCGATGAGGAGTTGTGGGCGATGGTCGCGCGGACGCCGGATATGCGGCCGACCCGCGCATGATCGAGGTCGAGACCTGGGCCGATGAAGCCACCCGCACACCCAACAACGTCTGTTATTGGGTCGCCGAGACCGTGCTCGATGACGGCCGCCGCTTTACCGCCCGCTCGCGCCACGGCGCACGAAATGAACTTGCCCGGCAATTGGTCGAGGCCGGCGTCGCCGATGACGAGATGCAGACCTACGCCACCCTCGGTGGCCGCAGGATGAAGACGCTGCATTACCGCTCGTTCCACGGCGCCGCCAAGTGGACGTTCAGCGAGGGCGACGGGCCGCTGCACCGGGCGCGCTACGTCTCGCCCGAAAACATCGCCGCTGGCTTTGCTGGGAAGGGCCAAAAGGGGGGTATCTCGGTTCCCGGCGATGTCGAGCCCGCCGGCACCGAGACCACGCCAGAAATCGCGACCGCGTCGACGCCCGCACCGGCACCCAGCAGGGTGAAGATCCAGCGCCCGGCGTGACCGTCACAGGGAAGCTCGCAGGCGAGCGCGACCGGGTCGAGGCACAATGCCATGCCGCACCCGTCATCCCCACATCCCGCGTTTCTCGGTGCCCTGGTCATTGGCCCGGCGGCGACCTTGCGCCGCTACCGCGAAGCTCGAACTCGGCGCGCGCGGCGGCGCATCGTTAAACACCTCGTGAGGTTTCGATGAGCATCGTGACGCTGGAACTGCAGGCCGCCGCAGCCGCGGAGCTAGCCGCGCCGGTGGCGGCCTATGACCGCTGCCCCGGCCCCGACGGTGAGGGTCGCGAGGTTGGCGGCAACCGCCGGGCATTAAATTGGATTTTGGAGCGCAAGCCCAGCAAGCTTGCGATGGACAATGAGAGGTTTGTAATGGCACGAGATAACAATATGCCACCCAGGGGCGGCTACAATCCCGCGGGCATTGTTGGCGGCGAAGACGGCGGCTATTACCCGACCGGCCGGCGTGGGACGCCCAATCTCGATCGCATTCGAGGCGCCACCAGCCGCGATCAGGTGCCGAGCACGGGCCGCGCCGGGCAGGCCAGGGCATTGCCGCCACCAACCGGAATGAGTTCGCCGGACGCCTTTCGCCGCGGTCTCAATTCAAACGGCGATCAGGAAAATGAAGATCCCGATGACAATGGCGGCACAGAGCAGGTCGATCCGGGAACGATCGCCCACATGGTTCAAGTGGCGCTGGAGCGCCTCCGCTCGGACCCCGAACAATTTCAATCTCTGCTCACATTGCTCGCTCATGTGGTCGCAGCGGCGAGCAGCGGCGCGCCCGGCGAAACCAACGGCGGCGAGAACAATGGCCAGTCAAATGGCCCGAACGGCGGCAACGGCAACGGCTCGATCGACCGGACCCGCAACGGTGTTTCCGGCTTCAACGGCCGCGGCAGTATTGGCGATCGGCGCGACCGCCGCGGCGCCAGCGACCGGCAATTGGCGCAAGACGCAATGACCATTATTGGTGAACTCGACCGCGCCGGGTTCGCCCAGCGCTGGCCCGAGGCTCGGCATATACAGACCGGCGGCTACTCGGGTTACGTCGAGAGCCGGTATCGGCGCTGATAGTCCACAATTGTGGACTTGGGTGAACCGATATGCCCGAACCATTGCGCCGACCCTCCGACCCGCCATTGAGCCCGCGCGACAAGCTCCGCGCCGCGATTGATGCGCTCAACGAAGAGCAGGAGCGCGTCAATGCGCTGTCTACCGGGCAAGAGGAAGCCCAGCGGAATATGTGGACGGCCCGCGATCAGTTGACCTCGGCGAAGACCGGGCTCGATTCCGCCCGGCGCACCGACAAACAAAGCCTCGCGTACGATTTCGTTATGGGCAAGCCGCGCAGCACGGTCGACGTGTCCGCGGCCGAGGCGTTGGTCGAGGCGGCCAACCGCGCGATCGGTCACTGGGAAGATATCGAAGCGGCCTGTGCCAGCGAGCTATCTGGTGCGGAAAAGCGCATCAGCCGGCGCCGGCACGAGGTCAATGAAGCCATCGCCGACTTCCTGATTGCCTCGCCGGAATTTGCCGCGTTCCTCGACGGGCTGGATCGGGCGTGGGCCACGCTGCGCTCATACAGCATCATTGGCGAGGATCTCATCGGCGCAGGCAAGGGATATGTCCCGGCATCGGTGATGTCACGTCTCAGGCGCTCCGAACCGTTATTGGAACGGGTTGGGTACGCCGTCGACGGTGATTTCATTGAACAATGGCGGCGCGCCTTCGCCGAGCTTGCCGCCGGCAACAGTGATGTGCGTCTCCCGAAACGAACGTCATTTGAACTCGTTTTCTGCACGTGCAGAAAACGATGAGATCCACGGCGCATCGGTTTGATCCTGTGTCCGGTGCGCCGCGGACCCACCGGCACCGATTGGGCTCGGCACCGGCGGCGCGGTAAGTGGCGGTTCCCGCGACATACAATGATCCCGCTCATCCATCGATGGAAGCCGATGGAAGGCGGCCCGGTCCCGAGCATAGGCTGGGCCGCCTTTTCTATTGTCCAGCCGACTTCGCGTGCGTCATGCGCGGGCGCATTATGCGCGAGTTGACCGCCGGTAATTTAGCGTGGCCACGCTCGACCTGAAATCGATCACCAGGACCGAGTTCAATGCGCTCGATGCGCGCCGCCGTGCCGGCGATCCCGAGGCCGCCGACTGGTTCAGAACCATCTGGGACGGCGCCGACCCGGTGGTCTGTTTCCTCTGCGATGTGCCGATCGAGGGCGACCGCGCCGTCAATGGCCGTCCCTGCCTCATCGTATTGGCCGAGATAACCAACGATGACCTGATCCTGGCGCCGCTCTGCCGAGCCTGCCGCGATCTCGACAAAATGGCCGAATGAGCCGCTGCCTGCGGCTGTTGCGGCGGATGCACAAGGCGAGGACGGGCCGCAATATTGGCTTCTGTTTCGCACCGCGTCGATGACCCGGTGAAATGTGCTATGGTGGCGCCAGCCGCCACCCGATGAAGGGACATCGAGCCATGGCATATATCCACCATTCGCCGCGCGATCCGAGCCGCATGAGCATCACTACGGCGGCGCGGTCGCTCATCGACCATGACCTGTTTCCCTGTTTCATGGTGCGGTGATAACAGGGTAGGTTTCAGAGGCTAGCAGACAGAAATGTCTCTTCCCGACAAGCTTCCACCGGCAGCGATTGCAATAAGCATTGCTGCCGCTGTTCAGGCAGCAACCACAACAAAGTTTTTGCCAGCGTGTGCATGGAGCTTCGTCATCGCGGCAATCGTTTTCGATACGATGCGGGGTTTAATTGTTGGCTGGAAAAAATGGCAAAAATGGGTTGGTTGCTCTTTTGCCGCGATTGTGGTGGCGGCATTGGGCTTTGTGGTGATCTCGCAGGCATACCGCACGCAATATTTGACAGAGAATGTGCGCGTTGCCTTCAGCGTACCTCATCCCACTCAAATAGGGACAGATAAGATCAACCTTAGTTATATTATCATGAACAAAGGTGTAGATCCATTTTTGATCGGCGGGTTAAACGTAATAGAAATAGCCTCAACCGATTTCAGCGCCAACCCCCACAGAAATATCGAGTTTTGCAAAGATATGAAAGGTTTATACATGGGCAGTTTTTGGCAAAACTCACGTAGCCCGGGTCGCAAGGGAGGACATTTTGCAATGGATAAACCCGCGCTGCCCGCAGCCGCCTATTTTCATGGCTCGCCGCAGCCGTTTCCAGATGACAAGAAGCTCGACGTAACGATCTACGTTCCACGGACACTAACGGACAGCAGCGACAAAGACCTTGCTGGCGCTGGCATCAGCATTGAAGCCGGGAAAGTGACTTCCCTCTCGGCCTCTTTTGATACCGACCCGACCAGTTGGGACAAGCATAATGTCGTGACTCTTTGCGGAGCTATGCAATATTTTCGAGGTGACGGGCGTGAGGAGTCGTCTATCTGTACCGCGTACTCGGTTGCGCAGATATATCAAAATGGGAAACGAGCTGGAGAGTTATTCGGTCCCGGAGGCTCCACGGGCTTCACCGTGCTCCCTGTAGCATCAACTGATGCTGCATGCGCTAGTTTTCCGCCATAATAGTACTGGGCCGCAATTCCGCGAAGACGCCGCGACCGTAATCTCGATGGTGATGCCGTTGTCGGGGTCGCCGATCAACAGCGCGCTGACCTCGCGGTGCTGGTCGAGCGCCGGGATCAACACCCCGGAGGCCATCAAATTGGCGGCGTGCAGCGCGTTCTGCCGCTGGCCCGATGATCGGGCAGGTCGCCGAACATCTCGTAGGGCACGCCATCGAGGAGGGCGACAAAACATGAGCGCGGATCGGGCGTGAAGTCGGGCATCGAGATTTCCTCCCCAAGCGGCCCCGAGTTCCCAATTGGGGAAGAGCCGGAGCGCCGGCTCGCACGTTAATATACTAGATCAAGATTGTCGCCTAGTGCTTGATGAGGACAGGGCAGCCTATTTGGAACTTTCCCTGAGAGCACCCTAAATATCGCGCCGCTCGATCCCTTGCGACGCGGTCGACCGATGACCCGGAAACATGATATAGTCCCGCCAGCCGCCATCCCCGGCTGGCGGGGACGGCCTGACGCGGAACCGAAGGGAGCGCGCCAATGACGAGCACCGGCAAAATTGTCGACCGCCGCTGCCGGCGATTGGCCAGGCGATTGGGCTATAGGTTTCATAAGGCGCACCAGCCGGACCCTAGCCATCCATGGTTTGGCCGCTGCATGGTGACCAGCCCGACCGGCGGCGTCGTGTTTGGCTTCGATGGCTGGGATGGGTGCTTTGGCGCCTTTCCCGAGGAAGCCGAGAAATGGCTCGCAGCAGAGATTGATCGGACCCAGAAATCGTGGGCTGATTTGTGGGCTGGGCGCGCCAACCCATGATCAGGCCTTGATATCTGCGATAGTTCGGCGGACGGGTCTCCTTCGGACGGCACCGGCGGGTGGAATGAGACAATGACCGACAGCACCGCCGAAAAGTACAGCGCCGAAAACCTGCGCCACCAGGCTCTCATGGATGAGCATGATATCAATAACGAAGAGCTACAGGAGCGGGCGCGTTTGCTCGCCGCCAACGCCAAATTCAAAGCCGAGATGAGCTACGCCGACTTCGAGAAATTGCGGGCAGTGGTCGAACTGCACCAAAATATCGGAACGCCAGAAAGGCCTTCATCGAGTTCAGGATTGAGGTCGAAAAGGCGATCGAGGACCCCGACCCTGCCCATCGTCTAAATGCCCCTGGGCCGTCCAGGTGAGAGAAAAGCTGAGGGCGGCCAAAGCCATGTAAGACGAAAATCACGGCTTTGCCGCAGCCCTTTAAATTATTCGCTGGCCCTCGCCGGAGTTTCAACCCAAGATCGATGACCGGCCTCAAAGGAGGTCGGCGGGTGGGGGGTTGCCTCTCGCCGTTCAACGAAAGGGAGGAAAGTTCGATGCAACCGCGCACATGTCTATTGTCAGCCCTCACCCTGAGCACCGGCATGGCCTTCGGGGCCGCGGCAATGGCCGCTGAGCTACCAAAGTCAGGGACGTATAGCGGCACGTATTCTGCTTCTGGCACGTTCAAGGTCACCCCAGTCGGGAAAAACCGGCTTCTGGGCACGTGGGACGAGAACGGCCTGAGCGTAGGCAGCGGAATTTTGGATCACGTGACCTGGCACTGTTTCGGCTTACAGGAGGTCACCAACGGCATAGTTCACCACCGCGGTTACTGCGTGGGGACAGACCCAGATGGAGATCAAGTCGTTGTTCGTGATGCCCGTGACGAGACGTACGCCGCCGACGCAAAGAGCTTTAAGCTAGATATCGAATTGGCGTCGGGCACCGGGAAGTATGCCGGCATCAGTGGTGGTCATACATTTGTTGCGCACGGCCCCGAGTTCCATGCGGCGGCCGAGGGGACCTACCTCCAGTATGGCACCTATCAGGGCACGTACAAACTCCCATGACCTGCCGTGCCTACGTGCCTATCTATGATCGAACTCTTCCAAGAAACGCTGGTCGAGGAACTTGACCGTCTCGTGCATCGGATGGGGCCGCAGTGACCATGCCAAGGCGCAGGATCACCTGCGTCTCTACGAAGAGCCGTCGATTGAGCGCGACGAGGTCGTTGCGCACTTCGGTAGGCTGCCGGACATCGACTTCATCGCCCAGCGGGCCGAGCGGATTGTTTTTCGCCACTGGGCGTGCGTGCGCACCCTGGCAATTGCCCTGATGCGGCACGGCCGGATCGGATCGTCAAGGACAAACGCCAAAACGCCGATTGAGTGCCCGCGTTCCCGCCTCAATAAGAAGCGGGTCCTTTGCTGTCGGATCGAGCAATCGCTTCACCGTCGCCTGATCCTTCGAGGACCCGGCCAATCGGCCGATCGAGATAGAGCGCCTCGGCCGCCCCTCGATCACGAACGGCATCGGGAACTCGCGGCGGCGGCAGAGCGTCCAGATCTCGGCCTCGGCGAGCCCGGTCAGTTCGGCCGCCTGCCGCGGCAGCAGGACCTGCGAGAAGTCAAGGGTGGGCATGGCGCCTCGCATCTCCATTCCCCCCAAAAAATTGGCGGATGTAGCGCACGGGCGGCGATTACGCGCGATCGGGGCGGGCTAGGCAAGAGGGACGCACCCGAGCCGGATCACGTTGTCGGCACCCGGTACCGCGATCCCGCACATCCCTGCCGCGAGACGTTCCGCCGCAACACAAGGCAAACTGCGGCATACAGAGCCGATGAGCGTTCCGACCCATGCCTTGACCCACATGACGGCGCCTCGGTGGTCCTCATTCGGCGCCCTTCCTCCTCATCTCGGCGATCACCCGCTGGCGCTGGGCGGCGTCGAGACCATGCTGCATCATGCGCTCGTTGGCGCGCACCCAGAACCCGGCATTGGCGCGGTCGCTGTGCTGGGTGCCGAGGGTCAACACGAATTTATGGGTCGACCTGCCGTTGATCCAGACGGAGCGCATCACATCGAAAGACACCGACTGCGCTCCCCCCTTCAACGGGCGGCGGCGGACCCGTACGAAGCCGATTTTGGTGTCCGTACGGCCGGCGGATTTCAGTATGAAGCCTAATACAGGTATGTGGACAAACCATTCCCACGCGTCCGCAATCGACCACATATAGATGGTGTGTCCACTGCTGTGGTACCGTCCAATATTCAGGCCCTTAGGGAACCTCGCCAGATTCTCAGGCGCGCCCGCAGGGTGCACCGACAACCACATGATAGACTGGCATTCCGTGCTCGCGGGTGCCGCTGTGCGCGAATAGCCGGATCGAGGCCACCAAAAACCGTAGCCCTTCGCGACCGTTCGCAGTGGCGATCCAGACAGCGTGACGCATGTTCCTGGCATTCGGCGGCGGCGGCACTCCTGGATCGCTGCCCACGAAATACGGGACGCATGGGTACCGACCGAGGATCAAATCGGGGAGAACTAAGGGCCGGAAGCCGTCCAACCCGTACCGACCAACAACGTTGCAATAGGCAATCTTCGCGATGGCTCTCGCGAACATGTTGAGCGTGCTCGAACCGATGTGGACGATCGGGTCTGGTGCATCCTCAGGCAGCCCTAGCACGTCCCGGAGGTTTCCCGGGACGAAGTTATAGGCGCGGACGTTGCAGATCGAAAAATTCTCACTCGGCTGAGCCTGCCGCATAATTCCGGGGTGATCCCATGTGGGCAGCATCAGTGCGAATGGCTGATCGGCGGCTAGAAATTCGTGCGAGCCTTCCTGATCGCCAACCGAGATGTCCGCGGAAAGCGTCGAAGGGAGGGATTTCTTCCGTGAGGGCGCGCCGACATGCGACCGGAATTCGTGGAAGATGTGTCGGGCGAGATAAAGTTCGATCTTGCTGGTCTCGGTTGCGCACTCGGCGCAGCTCGCCTTCGGCAAGATCGCGTCGCCCCCCAGCGAGAACGGAACCATATGTTCGTCGCTCAGCCCATTTGGGTTGCCATCCGAGCCGCAATAGATGCACCTCCCGACCGGGGGATACCGCCGGCCCTGTATGTTCTCCCAGCCCTCAGAACTTTCCATCCACGCAACATGGGATCAGACGCCCGGCTTCGCAGCCCTTCTGTGTTTATGTTCGAGGGCACGCGGACTGTCCGCGTGCCCTTAATACCGTGTTCCAAGCGATCGGCTACTCCGCCGCCAACAATTGCTCGCGCCGGCGCAGTCGGGTCAGGTGCGCGACGAACTCGGCCCATTGGTCGAGCGCCGCCTTGCGCTCCGGGGCGAACTCGTACTTTTGATACACGCCAACGATGCCGCCTAGCTTCCCCGACACGTGGTTCAGGATCTTGTCCGCCACCTCGATACGGACACCGAGGCGCGCCATATTGGACACCACGCTGCGGCGCAGATCGTGAATTACCCAAGAGCGCCCTTCCTTCGCACCTCGGCGATCAGCCGTGCACGCTGCGCGGCGTCGAGCCCACGGCTCGCCATGCGGTCACTGACATGTTGCCAGAACCCGGCATGGTCGCGGTCACTGCGCTGCGATCCCAAGGTCATGACGAACTTGTGGCGCGGCTTGCCGTCGACCCGCACCGAGTGCTTCAGATCAAATGTCACTGCCGACCCGCCATCCTTGAGCCGTCGCCTGCGGACGCACACGAAGCCGATGTTTTTGCTGCCTACACGGTCGGCGAATTTGATGACTACGCCGGTCTCGGCCGCGGAGCGTTTCGGGTAGGGCTTGATCCGGCCGGCAATGGCGGCGCGCAGCGTCTCCTTCTCGGCGCGGTTGCCGCGAAAGGCAAAATAGCGTTCCCGCCGCGGCATGTACTCGACCTTGAGCCCGAGCGCTTTAAGGCGCGATGCGCTGCTGGTGCCATATTCCCGCCGCGCCTGCCGCTCGGAGATCTCGCGGTTGCCGTCATATATGTGCAGCCGGATGCCCTTGCTTGTACCGACATAGACAAACCCTGCGGCCTGATAGATGACACCGATCTCGCCCGCCTGCGCGTCGACGGTCGCGGTGATGACCTTGTATTGCGGCGGCAGTAGAGCCATCGAGCGGCGGATCAGCAGGCTCCCCGAGTTCATTGGCGCCCAGCGCGCAGGCGCTCCGCGCAGCAGCGCGATGATCTTCCCGGTATAGCCGTAGCGATTCCATACGCGTAGGGCGGAAAACCCCCGGGCGGCCCGCCCTCCGAGGGCGGGCGTTCCGGGGGGTCTTCCGCCATCTCCGGCGCGCCGGGGCCAATCGGCGGAATGCGAGCTTCGTATTTTTCCGCCCTGACTTGTTTGTGTCTTGCCGCTAGCGGGTGAAGCCGTCGATCGGAGCCTCGTATGCAGGTTTGAGCTGCGCCGCAACCTGCTTGGCCGATTCATCCGGCGAGCCGTAGATGACCAGTTGCACAGCCTTTTGTACTTGTCCCAAATCTTTGCCGAAGGTGGAGCGGACGTGCTTGACGTGCGCGACCACGGCGTCGGAGTTCTGGTACAATTCGAGGACATCGAACGTCTTCCCGTCCGGGCGGAAGGTCCACTCATACATCAAAGTGCCCGGCTCCTGCGCCGTGGCCGCGACCACCTTGCTTACCAGCTGCTTGAAATTGTCCATCTGTCCCGGGAGCACCTCGCCGGTATAGGTGGCCGCGACATACCCAGTCTTGAGGCCGTGCAGCGGGGCCTGCGCCTGCGCACCGGCCGAAAAGGACACGGCGCCGATGACGAGCATTGAGACGAACAATTTCCGCATCGTCGTTCCTCCGATTTGTAGGGTAAAATTCATTTGCTCCTCCCCGATCGGCATTCCGCCGATTATCATCACGTGTTTACCAAGGCCAGTCGATCATCGTCAACGGCAAATCACCGGACCGCGCCGGGCGTGCTGACCAAGCACGTCCGGCCGTCGATCGTTATGCGGACTTCAAGGCGTCGTAGACCCCGCGTTCGAACTCGTTGTAAAGCTTCAGCGAGGTGGCGTCGGCGAAAGGAATGACCTGGGTCATGATCGTGCCGGTTACCTTCTTGTTCGGGTCGATCCAGACCGCTCGCTCTCTTTGACCGAGGTCTTGCTGCCGCATCAGGCGGCGGCTTTGATCGGCCTGCCGGAAACGGAAATGTGGGCGCTCGTGCGCCGCCGCGCTTTCCCCATGCCATCATTGATCCTGCAGTAGGGAGCAGGGTGGTCCGGCTGCCATGCTGGGAGCGGCAGGAAGTCATTGAGTGGCTCAGGTCGCGCGCCACAAGGCTGCAACTGCCAGTCAAATGACCATCTGGCCTGCCGCGGTCCCCGTTATTGCCATTGGCAATATGAGTCGACCGTTGTTGCCATTGGCAACAATTTCCAGACAGCAATGAACATCTGGCCGGCCGCCATACACGAGAGCGGCCACGCCGTGGTCTGTCAATTGGCCGGCGGCACCGTGAAGCATATTCGGCTCTTCAATGAGCCGACATTGGACACCCACGGCCGCATCATCACCGGCGCCCGCATCGTCGTGCCGACCCGGCCGCTGCTGCGCGCGATGGTGCTGCTCGCCGGCCCGATCGCCGAGCGCATGGTGGTCGGTGATCGCGACTGGCGCATCCCGGCCAAGGTCTACCTCGACGCCACCCGCCGGCTGCTGTTCGAGAACGGCCTCGACTTCGAGGCGGTCTGGTGCCGCGCCGAGGTCCTGGTCGACCGCTACCGGCCGCGGATCGTGCAATTGGCCAGCCTGCTGGAGCACGAGCGGGCGGTCGAGGGCCTCGGCCCCCTGGAATAGTCTTGTGCGCACTGGTGCGGCGTGATTACGCTGGTGCCAGTCGCGCGCCCACTGGCGGGAAAAAGAAGGGCCGGCACTCCATCCAGGACCCGGCCCTTCAATTGCACTGCTCTCCGCCCAGGAGAGGTGCGCGACATGCAACCCTGGAAAGGCACCATGTCGAGCGAAACGTACCGCGACACGCCGGCCGAGCGCAACCGTCAATATGTCAGGAACCGCAGCCGCGCCGGGCTCGGCCGCGGCCTCGACCGCCGCACCCCAATACAGATCACCGCGCCAATTGAGACCGCGCTGCCAATACGGCTGACCCGCCCGGCCGCTTGAACTGGTCAATGAGATCACCGCGGCATATCAACCGCGGAATTTCCCCGGTTGTAGCCTAGATGGCGGGCATGCTGGTCATCGACGAAGCTGCGTTTGCCCAGCTGGTGGCCGGGGAAGAAGTCATCCTAAGAGCGACCGATCACAAGGAGCGGGTCAGTGGTACCGCTACACATGGCATTATCGCGACCGGACCCAGTTCGGCCCGTGACCCGTTGAACCTTCATTGGCTCCGAACGAACCTCAATTGAGGCCCGCGGCAACCCTCTATGGTGAACCCGCCTTAATTAGGCCGTTGTGCAGCCCCAAAGGAGGGCGTAGCCTCAACCTTGGGCGGTCGATCTGGCCGTCCTGGTGGAAAAGTCGGATGGCTCAGACGGGGAGGAAACGATGAAGTCGTCGGCGATCTTTGCCGTGCCTGTCGGCTTGGCGATTGCTGTGCTCGCGCTCTCGGACGCATCGGCACAGCAGAAGTGCAAAATGAGCTGGGAGGCAGCGGCCTCCGACAGCAAATATACCCAACAGCTTGCGCTCGACGTGGGCGATATACCCGGCCATCAGGTCCGCGTGTACGAGATCCATCGCGTCTTTCCGAATGCCAAGCCGAACTGCGAGGGGCTGAAATTCACCGAATCCTGGACGCGCGGCTATAGCGACTATATCGATCGTAATGGTCACACCTGGGGATACACCGTGGTGACGCTCGAAAACGGCGACAAGATATACACAGAGTTCACCGGGGCGACGCAAACCGTCATTGCGGCGGACGGCTCGAAGAAGAGCAGCTTTGAGGGCACGGCAAGGTGGACGGGCGGCACTGGCAAATATAAAGGGGTGCAGGGCATTGAGTTGGACCACGCGGCGTTCAATCTGGACAAGCGCCTGAACGAGCTTAAATCGGAAGCCGAGTACTGGTTCGAGAAATAGCGGTCTCGGCGCCGGGGCACCCCGGCGCCAAAACCATCTCTGCGGAGCCCGCTGGTGGGCCATTGGCCGGTCCGGCATCAGTTCGATGGCGATCGGCGGCGAGCCGCCGGACCCGCGCCGCGACAAGCTCGATGCGCTGCTGAGCGGGCATATGGCCCGAGTGGACGTCGCCCCTCCCGGCAGTGTGACTGTGACCGATCTGCGGCCTGCGCTTGGGGAGGTGGCCTCATTGACCTCGATCCCGGTCGGCGCCGACAGTCCGCGCGAGAAGAAGGTCGCCCGAGCCGCCAGCGCCCTGTGCGAGGTGGCCACAGAGGGTGTGCCGGTCCTGCCGTGATCTGCCAAAGCTGCGCATGAGCCGCTGTTCTGCGTTTGCTGCGGCGGATGCATAAAGCGCGACATGGCCGCAATATATCGGGTTTCATTTCTATCCGCGTAGACAAGAGGCGGACCCCGCATCCGCCCTGCCTCGCCGATCAATGCCAGCCAGCCCGACGGCTTCGCGTCGATTGCCGCAAGCCGAGCCGCGGCCGCGCCGGGCGACGCAAGCTCGGCGATCATCTCCGGCGGCCTGAGACACACTCCGCCCGTTTCATGACCAGCCTTGGCACGCCCAGATCAGCGACAGCGAACTCTCACCCTGTCCCCGCCGCGGCTCTATGCCGGGCGGGGCTTGCTTCCCTCGGCGCGGTTACGGGAGTTTATAGCTGCCCTGGATAGTACCGTATTGGGCATAGGTTCCCTCAGCCGCCGTCCGGAACTCCGGGCCATGGCCGACAAACGCAAAACCGCCGCTGATGCCGGCATACTTCCCGGTTCCCGTCGCAAAATTGCCCGTCCCTTTGTAACTCTTGGCGTCTGAAGAGTACTTCCCGTCGCTGGCGACCTCGCTAGCGACCTGATCTCCCGCAGGGTCGGTCGCCACGCAATAGCCGCGCCACTCATTCATGCTATTTGCTATGTCTGCCAAGCCCCAACAGTGCCACGTCATGTGGTCGAACAGCCCGGTGCCAACGCTCAGGCCGTTTTCGTCCCAAGCGCCGGCCAACCACTTCTTGCCGATCGGGCTGGGCTTGAACGTCCCAGCGCTGGAATATGTGGCGCTGAATGTCCCTTCCTTGGGCAAATCTCCAGCAATTGCGGCAGTGTTGAACGCCAGGGCAACGCCAAGCGTGAACGGCAAGGCGGATAGCAGACGTGTACGAGATTGCATCTGAACATTCCTCCGCTAAGTGGTTTTCATTGCGGCCGGCGCTCTTTCCGGCGCCGGTTGGCTGTCGGTCGCTGCAGTTCCGAAGGAACGAGGTCCTTCGGCCAAACAGCACCGACAGCCTATTTGGCGTCCTCGGCTGTTCCGCAGTCAAGAAAAAAACGAACACGTGCGGTTGCAAGAGATGTGACCTAAGTCACACCTGACTTACAAGGGACCAAGCGCCCTCCGGGCTCCGCAGCGGCCTCCTCGACAGCCGTCACGCGGGCGGCGCCGCGACGCTCAAGCCGCGGCCCTCGATGAGACGATCGGCGAACTCAAGGATGTCGTCGACCAGGTGCGCGGGACCGGCGGCTCGGGCCTGGCCTTCCATCTGAGCAGCCCGGAAATGATCGGCGCAAGCGCGCAAACCTTCATCGACTATTATGGGCGCGAGGCGACCGAACGCTTCATCGAGGCGCTGCTCGCGCTCGTGCGGCCGGCGCCGATCGAGCCCGAGCAGCCCGAGGATGAGGAGCCCGAGGACACCCTTCATTTTAATTGATACGAGCCTTATTGGAGCCGGCCGCCAGCCCCTGATGGTGAACGCGTATAATTACCATGCCATCATTGGGAGGAGCCAAAGAACACCGTGTCAGTCCGTTTGGTGGTTTGCGTTCGAGCGAACCAACCGGCAAAGGTTCGTAAGCTCGATTGCGATGGTCGGTCACGTTGTAGGTGCCGTGCAGCCGGTGCAGTACGGTCGGTTTCGGGCGGCGGCTCATGCGCGCATCACCTCGTCATACACGGTTGCGCGCGTCAGATATGCGCCAGTTGAAGTGGCATTTCTCGTCGCGGACATCACATCAATGCCGCATTCTGCCGAGGATGGACGCGATGAACAGCACTTTCGCAGCCAATTGCACAACCAAGCAGTTCGGTGACGCGGGCGAATATTTGGTCGCCGCCAAACTCACTTTCGCCGGGCTGCCGACGGTCAAGCTGTCTGACAACTGGCCTGGTTATGACTTGCTCGCGCTGCCGCAGAACGGGGCGATCAAGATCAGCGTCAAGACCCGGCGCCAAGACACGACCAAAAGCGGCAATATCAAGCTTCGGGTCGGCGAGTTCGATTGGCTGGCGGTCGTATTGCTGCCGCTCGAAGGCGGCGAACCACTCATTTGGCTGCTGCCGCGCGACGTGGTCCTTGCCAATTCGATCGAGTTCGCTAAGACATCCGAGCGGCGAATTTACTACAAAACGTTGTTCGGGCCGCTTGCCCGCTACCGCGACAACCTGCGACTCGACCCCGAGCCCGTTTGAGTTCTCCGGCCAAGGGGTAGGGCGAGCCCCCTGCCGCCGCGGGAGCAGTGTCGCTTTTCCGCTTTGGCCGGAAAACGGCGGCCCGGATGGCACTCGGCACCCACCCGGGCCGCCTCGCCCCACGCGTGCTTCCCGTATGAGGCTGCGGGATCATTTGTTACGCGGCATCCCGCAACCGCGCCGCGGGTTGCCGAGCCCGGACCCGGCAGTCCGCAGCGCAGCGGCCAAGGAGATATGACGCTGCGCCGGGATCTCAAATGACGTTCGTTTCTCAATTCAATTCCGGCGCCGTCCCTGGTGATACCGATATCCGCCGAGTGCCTTGACGGTCGGCACCCAGCGCTCCCACTCGTGCTCGTTGAGCGCGCGGTATAGCGTCATGCGGCTGACGCCGACCTCCCGCCCACGATCGGGCCGAACGGGATGAAGCGCTCGCCGTCGTTGTTGGCCCAGCTCACCGAACCCGTTAGTCAGCCGCTCGATGACCTGAGACAGTGATCTGCGTCCAGCGTGGGATCGTCTGGCGTGTTTGCGGTATCATCGTTGTCAGCCATGATGGTTGAGCCTCCTACGCTCGATATAGGGTCGGGGAATGGCCCCGCATTCAATGAGTGACGGCGCCAACTATCGCTCGTTCTCGTCGTCCCAGTTTTCTAGTGCCTTTTCGAGAAGGGTGCGGATCATCTGCGCGCGCGCTTGCTGGTCGACCGGCAAATGAGATGCCATGTCCTCGCCGGTCACCACGTCACGAAAGGCGGCAATATGGGTTGGCTCTTAAAATGCTGGGCAACACCGAAATCGAACGTGACCTTGTGATCGGCGGCATCGTCTGCGATTTCGCGCACCTTCTCGATCACGTCCGCGTCGATCCCAAAGCGTTCGGCCTCGCGCTCGACTTCCTCACAGACCTCTATGGTGATCCGGTCGTAATCGCCGGAGGACTTGAGGATGGCCAGTTGCTGCTGGACCGTATATTCTGTAATGCTGGGCAGATCCTTCACAAATTCAAGGATCAGCAGCTTGCCCAGGCCTCGGCCGCTCACCAAATCGCCGCGGATAGTTTCCAATGCCTTAGGGGACCTTGGGAGAAATCTCCCAAGGTCCCCGGTCCACACCCCCTTGGTCAGAAACCAGATAGCACTGAAGATCGAGCCAGCGAGCGCGGTGCCATTGTTGCCGCGTTGGGTGGCGTTCTCGCGAGCATAGATACGGATCATCATAAAGTCATCGAGGTCACCGACAAAGACATCGGCGGCGCTGAGCCCGAGCGTTTCGCCGCCTCGACCCGGTTATGCCCAACGGCAATCTCGATATCCCCATTGACAATACGACGACAGACGACGCAGCCCCAGAAGCCATCGTCATCAATCGATACCCGCAATTGCTCAACCCTCTCGGGGTCGATCGGGTCGACCCTAAAATCCCGGAAGGGATTGGGCTTCAGCTTGGAAAGTTCGACGAGCAGGTGTTGTCCCTTGCGGTCCTGCCTTACATATACGCGGGCTGCGGCCATCCGACCGACCAGCACGAACCAGCACGAAAAGCCGCGTATGATTCAATCAGGCCCAGTCGGCTTGGAGGAGGTTGATGGCTTTTTGCATTAGGCATGATTGTTCGTTGCCGTGGCGCAATGAGGGACCATATGGCTGTCTAACCTGTCTAACCTGTCTAACCACGAAAGCCCGGCGCAATGAAGTACGTTCAAGCCTACAAGGACCGGCACGGCCGACAACGGTTCTATTACCGGCGCCAGGGCGAGCGGCTGGTACCGCTGCCGGGCGCGCCCGGCGCCGCCGAGTTCATGGCGGTGTATCAGGCCGCGCTGGCGGTGTCCGATGAGCGAAACAATCCAGACGCTCGAAGAGAAGGCCGCCGAATTGAAGGTGCCGGTGCGGCGGCTGCGGCAGGTGATCCGCGAGCATGGCATCCCGGTCCTCAAGGTCGGTCGCAAGATCCGCTTCGACGCCCTGGCGTCGAACGCGCTCGACACCGCGTTGCGACAGGAGGCTGAACCATGCGCCGCGCCAGAGGCCTCAAGGTCATCATCCGCCCGGACACCGGCACGCTCTGGATCGAGGGCACAATCGGCGGCCAGCGCATACGCCGCCGCGCGCAAAGCAATATCCGTAGCCTCGCAGAGGAAGAAGCGAGGCTCCTCGAAGCCGAACTCCTCCGCACCGAATGGCATGGCGAACGTCGTGGCGATCGATTCTTCCCGGAAGCGGTGACAGCCTATATCGAGGCCGAAGAACGCAGCGACCGGGTCCTCGCCCAGATCGAACGGCTGGTGAAGGCGGTCGCGGCTGCCACCAAGCTCATGGACATCAATCAGGCCCAGGCGGTCAAACTCAAGAAGCGCCTGCTCAAGCCCGGCACCAGCGAGGCGACCTATTTGCGCGAGATCATCGCGCCGCTGCGCGCGATCATGATGCATGCGCACCGGCTCGGCTGGTGCGACGCGCCCTATTTCAAGGTGCCGAAGGGCGCCGTGGCCGAGGGTCGGACCCTCTATCTGCTGCCCAATGAGGCCGAGCGGTTGATCGCCGCGGCGGCGACGCATCGTTGCGCAACTTCGTTGCGATCGGCCTCGATCTAAGCTTATGACTGTTGCTGTGACCGCACTATATAGATCAAATCGATGGGCAATATAGAGGCGAGGTTGGAGCGGCGCCGGTGACCGTCTACGAGATCGTCACCGCGCACCACGAGGCCGGTCCTATCATTTCCAGGGCCTCGGCGATCTGATCGGCGATGCGACGATCCGCGGCGATCCGCACATGCGCGGCCTTCCGGGTAAACGCTCGATCTTGACCGGGGCGACTAATTGTCTGGCCGGGCCGTGCGCCGAGGCCGCCTATTCGCGCGAGCCGCTCGGCCTTGTGCTCGTGACCTCCGGTCACACCGACCTCGCCAGAGCGGAGGCAATCCTCGCGCTTTATCACGAACCGGGACGATTGGAATTGTATGAAGCGATCGAGCGCTACGGCAGGATACCGACCGTCGCGGATGTCATCCGGCGGGCCGAGCGGCTCGTTGATGACCACTGGGCCGCGGTGCGGCTGTTGGCGGTGGCGCTGTTGAAGAATGGCCAGATCGATCGGGCGACGGTCAAGATGCTGCTTGATCCGCTGCGCCAGGATCGCCGCTAGGACGCCGTCTAAATCACTGCCGGGCGACGGTCACGCCTCGCGCATAATGCGCGCGCGCATGACGCCCGCGAAGGCAAAATTCAAATTGAGGTCGCGGCGCGGCACTCCCTAGCTGCCGGTGCTTTTGCCGGCGAGGCTGTCCATATGGCGCATCACGTCGAGGGGCAGTTCACCGTTCTCCCACATGCGGATCGCCGCCGCCGCCTGATAGAGGCGATAGCGCTCCGCTTGTGCCTCGGGTGGTGCGCTGTGAGGGAGCTTGCCGTGCTTAGCGTCGACCGCCTGGATATCGACATCTAAAGGAACGATCTTGCCGGCGGCATCGAGCCGCCCGCCCTTTCGAGTTAATCTCATCTGGGCTCGATCCTTCCCACATGGTTTTCGAAACCCAGGAGCGACGCGTCATGGCCCCCGCCGGGGACATATCATACAAAGGATCATTAGGCCGGGTCAAGGTCGCTCATCGTAGCCGCGCCCGCTTTCATATTTGCCCCGGCCGCGGTCATCCGCTATCATCTGATTTGGAGGTATGGCTCTATGATGGGCGACCTCGGCCTTTTTCATAGAGATCCCTTAGAGATGCTCTATGAACAACGCTCTAACCCTTTGTATGAGCGGGCCATATTCTCGTATCACTGAGGCGGGCGTACGGCGACGGGAGCACGATGATGGTTCGGCTGACCATCCGAACGCGGCTGATCCTGTTGACGAGTGCGGGCCTTTTCGTCGTCGTCGCAACGAACTTGTCCCTGACGCGCGTACTGACCGACAATTCGGCGAGGATTGGCGAAGCGGCCGGTCTGCTCGGCGTCATCAAACATGCGAATAGCGCGAGGGCTGCATTCGGCGAGGAGCGTTATTGGATGACCGACCTCGCCGTCAGCCTGCTGACGCTCTCGGAGCGGAACGCCGCAGCGGCCCGGGCGCGGATGGAGCAGCATCTGGATCGACTGGCGGAGCGCAGGCCGCAACAGATCGCCACGATCCGCAGCGAGCTCGCTCGGTACGAAGAATTTGCGGCCAAGGCGGTCGACGAATACACCAATGACCGCCGGGTGATCGGCAACTCGCTGCTGGCCCAGGCTCGCCAGCACAGCCTCGTCGTCGATCAGCGGCTCGCTGCGATCGTCACCGAGCTCACCGGCGAAATGATCGCCGCGCGCGACCGCGTCGTCGCCGAAGCGACGACGGCGACCCGACTTACCTACATCGTCCTTTCCGTCGCAGTGCTCCTGGGAGCCTTCCTCACCTTTGTTCTGCTGCGCTCGATCGCCCTGCCGCTGCGCCGGCTGGTCGCCGCCATGGACGGGCTCAATGCCGGCAACGTCGATGCGGCCATCCCGCCGGCCGGGGCCGACGAAGTCGGCGCGATGGCGCGGACCTTGGCGAGGTTTCGCGATACCCTCAAGGAGCTGCGCCGCCGCACCGACGAGCTCGGGCAACAGCAGGCGGTGCTGCGCGTCACCTTCGACAACATGGCCGACGGCGTCGCCAGGTTCGATGAGGAGCTTCGGCTGGCCGCCTGGAACCGCAATTTTATGGAAATCCTGGATCTGCCGGACGCGTTCGTTGCCGAGCCGCGGAGCTACGCCGATTGCGTCCGCTATCTGGCCGAGCGGGGCGAATTCGGAGCGGTTGATCCCGGGGCGGAGCAGCACCCGTTGCCCGAGAACGCCGCGCGGCAATGGACGGCCGAGCGGTCGCGTCCCGACGGCCGCGTGATCGAGGTCCGCCACACGGCGGTGCCGGGCGGCGGTTTCGTCTTGATCTACAGCGACATTACCGAGCGCAAGCGGGCCGAGGCGCAGATCCGCGCCGCGCGCGACGCCGCCGAAAGGGCGCTGCGCGAGTTGCGGACGGCGCAGGCCAGCCTGGTTCATGCCCAAAAGATGGCGGCGCTCGGCCAGCTCACCGCCGGGATTGCGCACGAGATCAAGAACCCCTTGAATTTCGTCAACAATTTCGCCGACCTCTCGGTCGAATTGCTGAACGAGCTGAAGGACACGACGGAACCGGCCGTGTCATTGCTCGACGAGGATGCGCGCTCCGAGATCGACGAAATCGTCGCCATGCTGACCGGAAATCTCGAAAAGATCGCCGAGCACGGGCGGCGCGCCGACGGCATCGTCAAGAGCATGCTGGCGCATTCGCGCGGCGGCAGCGGGGACCGGCAGAGTGTCGACGTCGACGCGCTCGTCGAGCAGGCGCTCACCCTTGCCTATCACGGCGCCCGCGCCCAGGATCGGAACTTCAACATCACCTTGGAGCGCGACTTTGGTCGCAACATCACGCCCATCGCATTGGTGCCGCAGGAGATGACGCGCGCGCTGCTGAACCTGTTCAGCAACGGCTTCTATGCCGCCGACAAGCGCCGGCGCGAGGCAGATGACCCGAATTTCAAGCCGGCGCTCAAAGTGACAACGCGCGATCTCGGTGCGAGTGTCGAGATTCGAGTGCGCGACAACGGCACCGGCATCCCGCCCGAATTTCGCGACAAGCTGTTCCAGCCGTTCTTCACGACCAAGCCGACCGGCGAGGGCACCGGGCTCGGCCTATCGATCAGTTGGGACATCGTCACCCAGCAGCATGGCGGCATGATCGAGGTCGACAGCGTTGCCGGCGAGTTCACCGAGTTCACGATCCGCCTGCCGCGGCCGGGAGCCGCCGGCGCAGATTTGGCAATCGCAGCGGAGGGCGCGCTCGGTTGAGCCGCGCGGCTCTTCGATCGGCGAGGTCCGGCAGCGACCACGCCCGGCGCTGACCCGCGATTTCGCGCAATCTCGGTTGGCGCGGCTTATCCCTTGGCCGCGAACGGATTGGTGAAGAGTGCCGCATCGCCCAGCTCCGCCTCGATTTCGATCAGGCGGTTGTATTTGGCGATGCGGTCGCTGCGCGACAGCGAGCCGCATTTGATCTGGCCGCCGCCCATCGCCACGGCGAAATCGGCGATGAACGAGTCCTCGGTCTCGCCCGACCGATGCGACACGACAAAGCCCCAGCCGGCTTCGCGGCAGAGTGCCACCGCCGCGACCGTCTCGGTCACCGTGCCGATCTGGTTGAGCTTGATCAGCACCGCATTGGTGGTCTTTTCGGCGATGCCGCGGCGAATGAAGAGGGGGTTGGTGACGTAGAGGTCGTCGCCGACCAGCTGTACCCGGTTGCCGAGCCGCTGCGTCTGCTCGCGAAACCCGGCCCAGTCGGTCTCGCCGAGCCCGTCCTCGATCGAGACGATCGGGAACCGGCCGAGCCAGTCCTCGTAGAGGGCGGTCATCTCGGCGCCGGTCTTCTTTCCCTGCCCCGATTTTTCGAGATCGTAGACGCCGCCCTTGTGGAATTCGCTCGCCGCCGGATCGAGCGCCAAGGCGATCTCGCGACCCGGCCGATAGCCGGCGGCGGCGATCGCCGCGACCAGCAATTCGCAGGCCTCTTCGTTGCTCTTGAGGTCGGGGGCAAAGCCGCCTTCGTCGCCGACCGCGGTCGGATAACCGCGCGCCTGCAGCAGCGCCTTGAGCGCCTGGAACGTCTCCGCACCCCAGCGCAAGGCCTCGCCAAAGCTCGGCGCGCCGAGCGGCACGATCATGAATTCCTGAAAATCGACATTGGTGTCGGCGTGACGCCCGCCGTTCAACACATTCATCATCGGCACCGGCAGCCGCCGGGCGCCGGCGCCGCCGAGATAAGCGTAGAGCGGCAAGCCGACCGCGGCAGCGGCGGCGCGCGCCACCGCCATCGAGACGCCGAGCAGGGCATTGGCGCCGAACCGGCTCTTGTCGGGGGTGCCGTCGAGCGCCAGCAGATGCCGATCGATCTCGGTCTGGCGGGTCGGGTCGCGACCGACGAGCTCGGGGCCGAGCGCGGCGTTGACCGCCGCCACCGCCCGCCTTACGCCGCGCCCGCCGTAGCGCGCCTGGTCGCCGTCGCGCAGTTCGACGGCTTCATTGCTGCCGGTCGAGGCGCCGGACGGCACCGAGGCAGAGACGGCGATGCCGCAGGCGAGGTCGACCTGCACGCGGACCGTCGGGTTGCCGCGGGAATCGAGGATCTCCAGGGCGCGCACCGCCGCGATCTTGCGATCCATCCGAGCACCTCGCTACCGGGCTGTCAGCCGCCGACGGCGCCTTGCGCCTCGACAAAGAGGGCGTAGACCGACTGGCTTGCGGCCATGAACAGCCGGTTGCGCTTCAACCCGCCGAAGCACAGGTTGGCGCAGCGTTCGGGCAGCAGGATGCGGCCGATCAGCGCCCCGTCCGGGGCGAAGACGGCGACGCCGTCCTCGCCCTCGCCGCCGGAGAAGCCGGCCCAGACATTGCCCTCGGTGTCAACGCGGATGCCGTCGGCATAGCCCGGCATGGCGTTGAAGAAGACGCGGCCGTTCGCCGCCCGCATGCCGTCGTCGACGATGTCGTAGACATGCACGGTCTTCGCTCCGCCCGGCGTGTCGACGACATAAAGCCGCCGCTCGTCGGGCGAGAAGGCGAGGCCGTTCGGCCGCTCCATATCGCCGACCGCGATCGTTATCGCGCCGCTGCGGCCGTCGATGCGGTAGACCCGGTAGGGCAATTCGGGCACCGCCTTGTGGCCGAGATAATTGCCGCGGATGCCGGCGCCGTTGTCGCTGAACCAGATCGAGCCGTCGGATTTGACGACGACATCGTTGGGTCCGGTCAGCTTTTTCCCGTCGAAGGTGTCGGCCAGCACCGTGACCCTGCCGTCGTGCTCGGTGCGGGTCAGCCGTTGCGCATCCATCTCGCAAGTGACGAGGCGACCCTGGCGGTCGCGGGTATTGCCGTTGGCATAATGCGACGGCTTGCGGAACCGGCTGACCGCACCAGTCTCCTCCTCCCATTTCAGAATCCGGTCGTTCGGGATGTCGCTCCATAGGAGGCTGCGCAGATCGCCGAACCACACCGGTCCTTCGGTAAAGCGGCAGCCGCCGGCGATCCGCTCGATCGCGGCGTTGCCGAGCACCAGGGCCGAGAAGCGCGGATCGAGGATCTTGATTGCCGGGTCCGGGTAGCGGACCGGTTCATCTGCCATTTTCTTCTCCGATTACCGCCGATGCAGCCACCCGCGGATCCCCCGATCAAGTCCGGGGGGGTAAGCCGTTCAGGAATTTGGCCCGCGCTCCATCGACACCGGCTGCCAGCGTCTGAGGCCGCTGTCGGCCAAGACCGACGGGTTGACGCAGGACATCGGCCATTTGCCGGCGAGCACCAGCGACAGTTCGAGCCCAACCCGCCGCCGCCGCGCCGGATCGAAGCGGGCGGTGGCCGAGGCGACATGCGCGGTCAGGATCACGTTGTGCATGCGTAAGAGCGGATTGTTGCCGCCCGGCGGCTCCTGTTCGAGCACATCGAGGCCGGCGCCGGCGATCATGCCGTCATCGAGAGCCTTGATCAGCGCCGCCTCGTCGGTGGTCGGGCCGCGCCCGGTGCTGATGTAGATCGCCGTCTTCTTCATCTGCCGGAAATGCTCTTCGCGGATCAGGCGGTGCGCGCTCTCGGTCGCCGGCGTGTGCATCGAGATGATGTCGGCGCGGGCCAACAGCTCGGGCAGGCTGACCGGCTCGACGCCGCGCTCGATCATGACGATTTCCTCGATATAGGGGTCGTAGGCGATGACGTTGAGGCCAAACGGCTTGGCCCGCTCGGCGACGGCGCGGGCGACATGGCCAAAGGCGATGAGCCCAAGCGTCATCCCGCGCAGGCGCGGGAACTTCAGCAAGGCCGGCCGGCCCTCGGCCCAGCGCCCCTCGCGCACCATCCGGTCCTGCTCGACCAGCCGCCGGTGGGTGGCGAGCAGCAGGGTCATCGCGTGATCGGCGACCTCTTCGATAAAGGTGTCGGGGCAGTTGGTGACCGGGATGCCCTTTGCCGTCGCCGTCGCGACATCGACGGTGTCGACGCCGACGCTGCCGAGCGCGATGATCTTGCAGCGCTCGAGGCCGGCGATCATCCGGCCGGTGATCGGCCGGCCCTTGGCGTAGAGCGCATCGGCATCGCGGGCGGCGGCGACGAACGCTTCCTCCGACCCGGCCGGGATCTCGTAGATCTCGGCGTCGATCGGCGCCAGCGCCTCCATCTCGTAGCCGTAGTCGCCGCCGGCAACGCTGAAGCTGGCGCCGGCCGGGGTCGCGATCCTGTACTTGGCCAATCCGCCCTCCTATCTCGGCAATTGTCGGGCGGATCAGACCGTTGCCGGCGAGGCTTGTCAATCGCCGACCGGCGCATGCGGACGATTGACCGGACGCCCGAGCGTGTCTGTGTCCTGTCCAGATACCTAGCCAGACGGGCCGGCATGGATCGACGCGAGTGGTCGCTGCAGGAGGCGAAAAACAGCTTCAGCGCGGTCGTCGAGGCCGCCTCTAAGGGAACGCCGCAAACTGTCACCAAACGCGGCAAGCCCGCCGTCGTCATATTGTCGATCGCGGCTTATGAGCAGCTCAGCGGCAGGCGCGCGCGGGCGAAGCGCTCGTTCGTCGACCACCCCCTCGCCATGCCCAGGGATGATGGAACCTTGACGACGCTCGTGCCCAGAATATCGCCGTAAAACCGCTTGGCCTCGTCCAATTGGAGCAGGCGGTCTTGATCGCCATCGATCAGCTGTTCCAGCCACGAGCCCAAAGCCTCCGCAAAGACCGGGTCGGCGGTCCCGATCTGCTCAATGCCCCGCTCGATCTCGCCCAGCGTGACCGTGGAAAGATACAGCGACTGGTCGGCCTTGCCGCTCAGAGCCGACCGAAAATGACACACGTTGGATCAACAACTTACTCGTCACCCCGCGAAAGAGGCTGTAATCGAATTGGATGAGGGCCGTTCGTCCTTCGACACGGCCGCCTTGTCCTGAGGGAGCCGCCGCAGGCGGCGTCTCGAAGGGGCGGCCGGCTCTGGATGAGAAACTCCTTTAATGCCATCAAAGCCTTACCTCATGCTGAGGGCGCCCGCAGGGCGCGTCTCGAAGCACGCACGGCATCGATGCAGCCCTGCGTTCGGCATCGCCTCCAATTTCCTTACAGCCTCGAAAGCGGGGGTCCAGTGCCTGCCCCGGCCCCCGGGTCCGGCCTTCGGCCGGCCCGAGGACAGGCTCCGGCCGAGGGCAAGCGACGGGACTTCGACCCTGGATTCCCGCTGGCGCGGGAATGACGATATAAGCGTCTGAAATGAATTGATTCATTTTGGGTCAGCGTCTCAGCCAGCGCAGCAGCCCGGGGTGGGCTTGCCGCTTGCGCATTTCCGAAACGACAACGGTATCGAGAAGCTAGCTCACAACGCGGCGTCGCGCGGCTCGATCTCGATGCGGTCGAAGGATCACGGCTGGATTGTGACATTCGCCGCGGACGGCAGCTCGCCGCCGCAAATCAGCGTCGCAACGGAGGGCGGATCCGGAACCCCGGTGCCCGATCTCTCGATCGAGGTGGACGATCTCGATGAGATCTATCGACGCGTCCTCGCCGCAGGAATAGCCGCCGCGTATGGTCCGACGAATGAACCATGGGGCGTCATGCGCTTCTACGTCCGCGATCCGTTCGGGCGCCTGGTCAACATCATGACGCATCGGTGACGCCCACCGGCACGAGGGCCCCCCGAAAACAGAAAAACTCAAGCCGGAACACCATTGGGTGGAGCGGGTTGCGGCAGCGGGACCAGCGAGAAGATCAAGGTGGCGACGAACAGGATCGCCAGCCCAGCGGTCACGCCGACGAGGCGCTCGAAGCCTGGTGCAATCGTTTCCGGCGGGCCTTGGCCCTGCACCATGCTCATCAGATAGGCGAACATCGCCTGGGTGCCGATATAGCTCATGCCCGTGCCCCCGGTCTGGATCTGCGAGCACAGCCAGATCCCGGCCGCGATCAGCGCTATCCATAAGAGGAGATCGCTCCCGACAAAGGCGAGACAGGCGAGGCCGGCGAGGGCGCCGAGCACGCAGCCAATCAGCCGATGCGCCGCCTTTTCGATGATCGCTCCGGTGTCGGCGAGGACGATTGCGGTGGTCGGGATCGACATGACCATGACGACGGTGAGGCCCATCGTGACCGGGCTCACCGGTGCCAGCCATTCGTCGAGCGCCGGCATCAGCATGACCGTCAGCCCGCCGCGGCCGGCGTGCAGGATGAGCGATGCGTTGGCGAGCAGCCAACGCTGCAGCAGGGCGCCGTAACGGCGGCGCCAAAAGGCGAGCGGCGGCGGGTCGAGGAGGGGCGTCGCCGGCGCCGCCGGGCCACCGGTCGGCGCCGGCATCAGAACGCAAACGACCAATGATGCGGCGGTCCCGATCATCACCTCGGCGACGCGGTTGACCGCGGTCGTGAATGCCGATTGCGGCGCGTCGAACGACATCAGGATGACGAGGCAGGCGGTCACCGCGCCGACGATCCAGGCATAGCCGTAACGCGAGGTGGCAAAGCCGAACAGGCCGGTGCAGGAGAGCAAGAACAGACCCAACAAGAACGGCAGCGACTGGTAGACGAAGAGGTGCAGAACGACGAGTGCCGCGACGGCGCCGACGATGCTGCCGGCGACGCGCATGACGCCGCGCAAGAGCGCGACGGCGGGGGCCGCGCGGGTCACCATGAAGGCGCTGATCCCGGCCCACCACGGTTCGTCGGCGTGCAGCGCCAGCGCGGCGAGCACCGCCAGGGTCACCGACGCCGTCGCCTCCGCCGCCTCGAGCCCGCGCGGGCCGCGCCATTCGAGCGCGCCCAACTCGCGGGCGAGGGCCGCGGGGATCTCGCGCAGCACCGACGGCCTTATGGGATCAGTAAATGATCAGGGCGCGGGCGTCCGAGCCCATGTGCAGCACAATCCTTGGCGGCAGGCCATGCAGGACGAGAGTCACCGGGAAGCGGCGTTCGAGGCGGACCCAGTCGGTGGTCGGCTCGACAAAGGGCAACATTGTATTCGGCGTCGCTCTCCGGTTGATACCGCGGGCAATGCCCTGGATCACCGCGCGGCGGAAATGCCACGGGTAAGTGTCGAGCCACACCCAGGCGGCTTGCCCGACTGTGAGATGGCGGATCACGCTCTCTTTGTAATTGGCGAAGATGCGCCAGGCATGAGCGTCGACGATACCGACAAGCGGCTGGTTGGCGACCGCCTGGTCGCCGACCCGCAGGGTCAGGTTGGTGATCGTGCCGTCGGTCGGCGCCAGCAGCTGGGTCTGGTCGAGCTGCCATTGCAGATAGCCGATCCGCGCCTTGAGCGCCTTGATCGTCGCCTCGTGCAGGGTCTGCATCTGCCGCGCCTTGCCGACCGCGTCCTCGGCGTCCGACAGAGCCTCTCGCGCCGTCATCGCCTGCGTGCTCGCCTGTTCGAGCGCCTGTTGCGAGAGGTAACCGGCGGCGGCGACCGGCGCGGCGCGGCGCAGATTGTCGTTTGCCAGGCGCGCCTTGTCGGCCGCCATGTCGCGCGCCGTCTTGGACGATTTGATCAGATCGTGGTCGACGGCGAGTTGCGCCTCGGCCTCGCCGAGCTTGCCCTCTTGCTCGGCCAGCGCCAGCCGGAACGGCGTCGGATCGATCCGAGCGAGCAGCGTTCCCTTGGCCACGCTTTCGTTGTCGACGATCGGCACGGCGACGATCCGCCCGGTGATCTGCGGCGCGACCGCGACGAGATCGGAGGTCACATAGGCGTCGTCGGTATAGGCGAAGACGTAGCTCGACCCCCAATAGAGGCCGAACGCCGCCGCCAAGGCGGCCAACACCAGGACGACCCGCCGCCGGTAGCGCCCGCCGCCGGCGGCCTTCTCTTCGCCGACGCCGTCCTCCGGCACGGCGCGCAGCGCGGGCGCCGCGGCGGGGTCGCGGGAGAGGTTTCGCGCGGTGCCGTCCGACATCGGTCCCGCGGCCGTTACAGCGCTGGCACCCGATCAAACCAGGGTTGCGCCGCCTCCAGTTCGGCGGCAAGCGCCAGCAATGTCGACTCTTCACCGTAGCGGCCGGCGAAATGCACGCCGACCGGCAGGCCGTCGGCGGTCCAGTGCAGCGGCACGCTCATCGCCGGGGTGCCTGCCGCGTTGTGCACCGGCGTCACCGACAGGTATTCCGTCACACGCTCGTTGAAGGTCTGAACATCGCCGTTCTGATCAAAATAGCCGAGCTTCGGCGGCGGGCCGGCCAAGGTCGTCGACAGGATCACGTCATAGCGCGCGAGGAACCTCCCCAGCTTGCGGCCGGCCGCGTGCGCGGCAGCGATCGCCTCGACATACTCGACCCCGCTGACCCTCAGCCCGTGCTGGTACACCGCCCAGGTAGCAGCCTCCACGTCGTCGGCATTGGGCTCGCGGCCCAGCACTTTCCAGCGCATGGCGCAGGTCCGGGCGGTGTTGACCGCCGCGATCCTGGCATTCATCGGCCGCAGCGCCACCAGGTCGAGCTCGGGGTCCGCCTCCTCGACCGCATGGCCGAGGCTGGCGCACAGCTTGGCGGCGCCTTCGACGGCCTTCAGGCACTCGGGATGCAGATCGACGCCGCGATGATCCTTCAGCATCAGGGCGATCCTGAGCCGGCGCGGCGGACCGGCGGCGGTTTCGAGGAAGGGGCGCGCGGGCGGCGGTGCGGCGTAGGGGTCGCCGGGCTCCGGTCCGGCCGTGCAATCGAGCATCAGAGCCGAGTTGCGCACGGTTCGGCTGACCACGTGAGCGGCCGCGAGGCCACCCCATCCTTCGCCCGCATCGGGCGCGAGCGACACCCGGCCGCGCGACGGCTTGAGGCCGAAGAGGCCGCACTGCGCCGCCGGAATCCGGATCGAGCCGCCGCCGTCGGTCGCATGCGCCACGGGCAGGATACCGGCGGCGACCGCGGCCGCAGCACCGCCGGAGGAACCGCCGGGCGAGTATTCGAGGTTCCAGGGGTTACGGCAGGAGCCGTAGAGCCGTGGCTCGGTATTGGCGTTCAGACCGAATTCGGGGGTGGCGCTGCGGCCGATCAAGAGGAGCCCGGCCTTCCTACAGCGGGCCACATAGGCGGTCTCGTGATCGGCGACAAAATGCTTGAACAGGCTGCTGCCGAAGGTCGCCGGCTCGCCGGTCTCGAAGAAGCCGAGGTCCTTGATCAGATAGGGCACGCCCGTCAGCGGCCCGTCGCGGAGCCCGGCCGCGACCGCCTGGCGCGCCTTGTCGTACTGCTGGTGCACGATGGCATTGATCGCCGGATTGACCTGTTCCGCCCGGGCGATCGCAGTCTCCAGTACCTCCGTCGCGCTGACCTCACGCTTGGCGATGAGCCGGGCCAGGCCGACGGCGTTGTGCCGGCGATATTCTTCAAACCGCATGGGCCGCCGATCTCCTTGAAGCGCTTTCCTGCAGCAGTTACGTCGCTACCACGGTAAAGTGGTGATCCCTCCCAGATCGCAACCGGCCCCGCGGCGGGCGGCGGGATCACGACCTTGCGAATTGCTTCGCGGGTCAGATCCGCGATGCTGCGCCCCGACCGTGCGGCGGCGCGCAATGCGTCAAGCTCTTCCTTGCGAAGGTAGATCTGGGTCTTCTCCACATCTGTCACTCTAATGTCCCGACTGACATATGTCATCGGACTCTTCCGATCTGCGGGATTTCGACTTTATCTTAGGTTCGACAGGATCGTCGCGCCGGTGCGGGACGGCCAATGATCGAGACGCGATCGCTCAGCCCGTCCTGACCGCGGGCCCGGTCGCGGGGCGGTTATGGCGCCGGCTACCCCCGCCGGTTGGTCGGATAGCGCGGCAGGCGGTCGGCGAGCTCCAGCCAGGCGAGCTGGTGCTGGGTCCACAGATGCAGACCCGGCGCCGCCGCGGCGGGTTCGTCGAGGGTGGCGATGCTGACATCGACGAGCCGCGGGTTGTCGATCGCCCGCCAGGTCAATGGCGTGCCGCAGGTGGCGCAGAACTGCCGAAAAGCCTTGGATGAAGACCGGTAGGTGGCGGCCTCGCCGGCGGTCATCTCGAAACCGGCACTGGGCACGGTGAGCCAGGCGACGACCGGCGCGCCGTGCGCCCGCTGGCATATGCGGCAGTGACAAAAGAGCGCCTCGACCGGCGCCGCCAGAATGCGGTAGCGGATCGCACCGCACAGACACCCTCCGGTTCTGGCATGGTCCATGGCGCCCGTCGGCCGCGCCGCTCAATAGCGCGGTTTCGTCGGGCGCGCGGGCGGCGTGTCGCGATAGATCTGCAGGCGGGTGACGCGCAGGCCGGCGACGCCGTGCGCCTCGATTGCGCGCTCCCAGGCGTGGAACTCCTCGACCGACAGTCGATAGCGTTGGCAGGCTTCTTCGAGCGTGAGAGCGCCGCGGCGCACCGCATCGACGACCACGGCTTTGCGACGGGCGACCCAGCGTTTCGTGTCGGTGGGGGGCAAGATCTCGTTCAGCGCAATGGCGCGCAGCCGGTCTTTGGCGTCCATAGCGATAGGCTGGGCCGGCAGCCCTTAAAGAATCCCTAAGTCAAACTCGCAGCTCGTCACCGGCGTGTCTCTCGATCAACACGGTTATCGGCAAGATTTCGGTAACGAACGGGACAAGTACCGCCCATCGCCGGGCTGCAGACAGCGGCCGATTTCATGCGACGTGCCGCCCTGCCCAACCGCGACCGGGACCGCCGTCCTGTATGCGGCGCAAGATTTCGCGGACGGCTTGATGCCCGCCGTGCGCGACTGTCGTGGATGCGGAGAGGGAGCAGGGGAATGCGAATGATCGCAGGGGCGGGGGTCAGGGCCCATGTGCGCGCCTCATCTAGCGCATCGCGGGGCGGCCGGGAGTGTGATAATCGAAGCCGGGGCTACGAACTCAGGGAACGCGACGATGACGCCCGAAGAGGAACGCCTGCGCCAGTTCGGCGCGATCATCGGCCGGCTGACCCGTCGCCAAGACATCAGCCGCGCCGAGGCGCGCGAGTGCTGGCGGCAAATCTGTTTCGAGGAGCAGCCCGAGCTTCAGCAGGGCGCCTTCATCGCGGCGCTGAAGGCAAAGCCGGAGACGCTCGAAGAAATCGCCGGCACGTTCGAGGCTCTCTATGAGTACGACACGGTCAAAATCGCCATCGACACGCCGCAGCCGGTTATCGACAATTGCGGGACCGGCGGGGACCTGCTGAAGACCTTTAACATCAGCACCGGCGCCGCGATCGTCGCGGCCGCCTGCGGCCTCTATGTCGTGCGCCACGCGGCGCGCGCGCTCTCGTCCCACTGCGGCGCGGTCGATGTTGCCGAGGCGCTCGGCGTCGACGTCGAATCCGCTCCCGCGTTGCCCAAGCAGAGCATCGAGCATGCCGGGATCTGCGTGCTGAACGCATTTCTGCCGGCCTTCCACCCCAGGACACTCTTGCGTGTGCTTCCGCGCATTCGCTTCGGCACGACCATCAATCTCGTCGGGCCGCTCATTTCTCCGACAATGCCCTCCTACAAGGTCATGGGCGTTGCGACGATCGACACCGTCGATCTCGAAGCGCGAATATTACGGGAGCTGGGGTTCAAAAGGGCCTTCGTCATGCACGGGCTGAGCGCGGAGAGCGACCTCGGCATGGACGAAGTTTCGACCCTCGGTCCGACCCACGCCGCCGAGCTGCGCCCGGACGGCAGCATCGACCATTCGGTGCTGACCCCGGAAGCGCTGGGCGTGCGCAGCGCGCGATACCCGAATGTCGCGTCGAGCCGCGACGTTCAGCAGGAGGCGCTGACGCTGTTGCGCGTCGTCGCCAATGCCGACGACGGCCCGCGCGAGGACATCGTCTGCGTCAACGCCGCGCCGATGCTTTACGTCATGGGCCAGGCCAAGGATCTGGGCGAGGGCACGGCCATGGCGCGCGCGGCGATCCGCGACGGGCGGGCCCTGCAAAAGCTGCGCGACTGGGTCGCCTGGCAGAACGCGACGCCGGCCGCCGGGCTGACCACCCTCGATCGCATGCTGGCGCGGATTTGAGGCTTCAGAACCGAAACGCTCCACCGCGAACGCGTCGTTACCCCGGAACGCCGGCTTGGCGCAGCCCTTCGTAGATGCGTTCGCGGCCGGCGAGATAGACCGAATTGTCGCTGCGCACGCCAGCACGCAGCCGGCCGATCGTGAAGCCGGGCTCCAGGGCCAACCCGGCGGTCGCGGCCGCGCGCGCTTCCTCGACCCTGCCGAGCCGGGCGAGGGCCGCGGCGAGAGAGATGTGCGTGAACGCGAAATTGCGGTTGGCGTCGATTGCCCGGCGCAGCCACCCGACCGCTTCCTCGTCCTCGCCGAGATGGAGCTTGGCCGTACCGGCACTGCTCAGCCAATGATGCGCCATGACGTCGCGCGGACTGAGCCGCAACGCCTCCCGAATGTGGCCTTCGGCTTCGTCGGCGCGGCCGAGCGCGGTCTTCGCGATGCCGATCATCGCATGGGCGTAAGCCAGGTTGCGGTCGAGCGCCAGCGCATGCTCGCATTCGGCCACGGCATCGGCGTTGCGGTTGGTAAGGCCGCAGATCGTGCCGAGCACGAAATGCGCCAGCGCCCGGTTGGGCGCCTGAGACAGCGCCCTGATCGCCATCGCTTCGGCCGCGGCGACGCGGGCGGCGCGATCGTCGGTCAGAAAGCTGCCGGCAAGGTGAACATCGACCAAGGCCTTGCCGACCAGGGCCTCGACATTGTTCGGATCGAGCGCCACGGCGCGCTGCAAGAAATCGTCGGCCTCGGCCAGGTGTTCCACGGTCAGGCCCTTGTGGATGCAGGCCAAGCCTCGGAAGTAGAGATCCATCGAATTGGGGTCCGGCGATCGCTCGGCGCGCCGCGCCTCGGCCTCTACCAACTGGGTCCCCAATTGCGCCGCGAGGTGAGCGACGATCTCGTCCTGCATGTCGAAGAGGTCGGCCAGCGGCTTGTCGAAACGCTCGGCCCACAGATGCTTGCCGGATCCGGCATCGATCAGCTGCACATTGACGCGCAGCCGGTTGCCGCCGCGCTGCACGCTGCCTTCCAGCACGTAACGCACATTGAGGTCGCGGCCGATCTGCTTCAGATCGACGGCCTTGCCTTTGTAGGTGAACGCGGTGCTGCGGCCGATCACAAACGAGCCGGTGAGGCGCGACAGGTCGGTGGTCAGGCTTTCGGTGATGCCGTCGACGAAATATTCCTGCTCGGGATTGCCGCCGATATTGCCGAACGGCAGGACGACGATCGATAACCGGGGCGGCAACGATGGCGAGGACGCCGCCGGCCCGCTCGGCGTCCGCACGCGCAGCGCCCGGGGATTGGGGTCGACCGCAAAGACGTGCACCGGGCGGGCGATGTTCTTGACCTCCTGTTCGCCTTCGTCCTCGAACGAGAAATCGAGCTTGTCGCGCACCTGATCGCGCACCACGCGGCTGGCGCAGATGCCGCCCGGCTCGGCCAACGCCTCGAGGCGGGCGGCGATGTTGACCCCGTCGCCAAAAATGTCGCCGTCCTCGACGATGATGTCGCCGAGATTGATGCCCATGCGAAACTCGATCCGCCGTTCGGGCGGGGTGTTGGCGTTACGGAGTGCCATTTCGCGCTGCACTTCGACGGCGCAGCGCACCGCGTCGACGACGCTGGCAAATTCGACGAGGAGCCCGTCGCCGGTGGTCTTGACGATGCGGCCGCGATGCTCCTTGATCTTGGGGTCGCCGAGCTCGCGGCGGATCGCCCGCAGCGCGGCGAGGGTGCCTTCCTCGTCTGCACCCATGAGCCGCGAGTAACCGGCCACGTCGACGGCCAGTATCGCTGCCAACCGGCGCTCGACTCGCCCTTCGCCCATCCGGACTGCCGGTCCCGCAAGGAACTTCGCAGGTCGAAGTATGACCGAATTCAGGCTGCGGCGCGAGGGCCATAGGAGAGATTTCCCACTCCGCCCGCTTGCGGGGGAGTGGCAGGGGCGCGTTGCGCGGCAACGGGAGGCCGAGGCCGAGGGCGGCTTGATCCCGGCCGTTTGCGACTGTCATGATTAGGGAGAGGGAGCAGGGGAACGCGGATGATCGCAGGGGCGGGGGTCAGGCTTGCCGCGGCTATGAGCATATTCCTTCAGGCCGGCTGCGCGAGTGCGGTGTCGACCGCCTGCCAATGTCCGAAGCCGGTCGCCTATGACGACGCGACCATAACCAAGATTACCCAGGCGCTACGCGCCTTGCCGCCCGACAATGTGCTGCACCGCGCGATGGATGATTACGAAGACGAACGCGACGAGCTCCGCATTTGCCTCGCCGGCGGCAGAGCGGTCTCCCAGTCGAGCGGATCGGGCGCCTCCAGAATGGCCGCGCAATAAAGTCGGGCGGGCGTTTGCCGGCGCCGCCCGCTACCCCAACGCCGCGTAGAGCGCCTTCTCGAAGCCGTCGAAGACGCCGAGCGCCTTCGGGTCGGCGAACGGGATCAGCTGCATCAGGATCACGCCGGCGATGCCCTTGACCGGATCGATCCAGAAATAGGTGTTGCCGAGCCCGGCCCAGGCGAGGCTCTGGGCGCTGCGTCCGCCCGGCACCGGGGCGGTCGAGATCATGAAGCCGAGGCCCCATTTCTTGACCATGCCGGGGAAGAATTCGGCATCGTTCGAATAGGCCGGCAGCGCGGTCTTGAGCAGCCGCACCTCGAGCCCGCCGATCGCATTCTGCGCCATCAACCGCACCGTTTCGGGCTTCAGCACCGCGGCGCCGCCGGCGGCCCGGCCCTCGTTCAGAAACAGTCGGGCAAAGGCGAGATAGTCGGCCGCGGTGCCATAGAGCCCGCCGCCGCCCATCTCGAATTCCGGCTCCTGCGGCATTTCGAACGGGATCGGCGCGAGCGCGCCGTCCGCGGCGCGGGCGTGCATCGCCGCGAGCCGAGCCCGCCACGCCGCGGTCAGCGGGAAGCCGGTATCCTTCATGCCGAGCGGGGCAAAGATGTGCGCGGCGAAATAGTCGCCGAGCTTGCGGCCGCTGACCCGCTCCACGGCCTTGCCGACCCAGTCGGTATTGATGCCGTAATCCCAGTTGTCGCCGGGATCGAAGACGAGCGGCAAGTCGAGCGCCGCGTCCTGGCACGAAATGATCCCCGGGATGCCGCGCTTCTCCATGTAGCGGCCCATAGCGGGGTTCCAAATGTCGTAGACGAAGCCCGCGGTATGGGTGAGCAGCTGGCGCAGCGTGATCGGCCCGCGCGCCGGCCGCAGCAGCGGCTCACCGGCGGCGTCGAAACCGGTGAGCACTTGCGGTGCGCCGAGCTCGGGCAGCACCTCGCTAATCGGGGCGTCGAGCGCGAGCTTGCCGGCTTCGACGAGCTGCATCGCCGCGGTCGAGGTGACCGCCTTGGTCATCGAGGCGATCCAGAACACCGTGTCGGCGGTCATCGCGGCGCCGTCGGACAGGCTGCGCCGGCCGAAGGCGCCCTCGTAGACCGGCCCCGCGCGCGTCGCGGCGACCGCGACCACCCCCGGTACATCGCCTCGATCGACGGCCTCGCGCAGCACCCGATCGACCTGCGGCAAACTCGCCATTGCCACCTCCCTTGCCTCGACCGATCTCGCGACACTATCGGATCGGCGGCTCGAGGCGGCAAAATTGTTGTAGGGCGCCGGCAGCCTATTGCCGAGGCGGCGCGGCACGCGTAGGTTGACCATGCTTGGTCACTTGCTCGGGAGGCTCGGATTGAGGGCACGGGTTTCGGTCGCGCAGGCCAAGGCGGGGTTTGCCGCCCTTGTCGCCCGCGCCGAGGCGGGCGAGACGATCGTGGTGACCCGTAACGGGCGGCCGGTCGCCAGCCTCGGGCCGCTGCCGGACAAGCGGCCGATCACCTATGGCGACCTGCGGGGCATTTTCCTGTCCGAGGACCTCGCCCTCCCGGACGATGTCGTCGGCGATTTCGAGCCCCTCGCGTGACCGCGGCGGTCCTCGTCGACACGCATATCCTGCTATGGGTGCGGATAGCGCCGGAGCGACTGACCGCGCCGGAGCGGCAGGCGCTCGAGACCGCTCATTTCCGTTATGTCAGCGCGGCAACGCTTTGGGAAATAGCGATCTTGATGGCCCTCGAGCGCGTCGATCGCGACCGACGCCTGTTCGAGATTGGCGGCGGGTTCGACCTGCTGCCGATCCGGCCGGAGCATTGCATGGCACTGATCACGCTTCCCAAACTGCACCGCGATCCGTTCGATCGCATGCTGATCGCCCAGGCGCGCGTCGAAGACATGCCGCTCTTGACGCGCGATAGAAGCATCATCGCTTACGGTCGCGACGGAGCCAGAATCGCGTCCGCCGACCGGGATCCGCCCTCCGTCCCGTGATCGTCAGGCCGCGGCCCTGGCGAGGCGAGCGGCGCGTCGGCGCAAGAAAGCCCAAGCGAGGCGGCTCGCGGCGCGCGCCAACGGGCCGCGCGGCGCCAGACCGACTGCCTTGCAGAACATCGCGACGCCGTGCGCGACATGGGGTTGGCGGAAGAGCGCATAGGCGCGCCGCGCATAAGCGCGGTGGCAGCGGCGGCGGTCATAGGGGAGGGCGGCTTCGTTGGCGGCGTAATAGGCGTAGGCGAGTTCGTCGTCTTGGGTTTCGGCGATCCGCCCGATTGCAATCCGCAGCCGCCGCCAAAACCCGATCCGCTCGGCCTCGAGACAGCGGCCGAGATTGCGGCGGAACAGCTTGTAGTGGCGCACTTCGTCGGCGGCGATGTTGCCGCAGATCTGTTTTAGCACCGGCTCGCGCGCGGCGTCGCGCAGCGCGGCATAATAGGCGCTGGTCCCGATCTCGACCATGCAGCGGGCCACCATCTCGCCCGAGCGCGAGCCGCGGCGCGACCGGGCGCGGTCGAAATCGACCCGGTAGCCCGCCCGAAAGCGGCCGAAAGCGGCGGCAAGATCGAACTCCGGCTCGGCCAGCGCCGCCCAGCGGCCGAGCGCCGCGCCGTGCCGGATCTCCTCCGCGCCCCAGCGTCGCGCCGCCATCTGAAAACTCGGATCGTCGGCGAAGAGCCGGCACAGATGGTGGGCATAGGCAGCGCCGTTGTATTCGACGAGGCTTGCCGCCTTGACGATCCGGACGATCTCGGGGTCGACCGCACGCCGGTCGAAGCGCTCCCAGGCGATATCGTCGAGCGTCCACTGGCCCATACCGGCCGCCGTACCGAAATCGGCTGCGGTCTCTCTCCTATACACCGCCGGGCCGAAAGAATCTCCGGCCCGCCGAATCCGCGCGGCGATGCCGGGCGCGCTCGGATCAGTGCGCCGCCTCGGCGAGCACTTCAAGCTTGGCCCGCAGCACGGCCCGGTCGCGTTCGAGGGCGTTCAATTCGGCGAGCAGTTGCTCGCGCTCGGTGCCGGTGGCGCGCGCTACGCGCTCGCGCAAGCTCGGCAGATTGCCTTCCAGGGTTTGCAGCTCGGTTTCGATCGCGCCGCGATCGAGCGCGTCGGGTGCCATCGCCGCATCGGCGAGGACCGTACAGCGCTCGGGGGTGACCTCGGCGATCCCGCCGACGACGAACAGCCGGCGCCGGACGGTCCCGCCTTCGTAGACCTCGATCATGCCCGGCCGGATCGCCGAAATGACGGGCGCATGACCCGGCAACACCCCGAAATTACCCTCGGTCCCGGGGATGACCACCATCTCCACCATCTCCGAGAGCACCAGGCGCTCGGGCGAGACCAGCTCGAACTGCACGCGATCGGGCATCAGCGCAATTCCGCAATTGTGGCGACAGGCTTGAGCGGCGCCGCTCGGGTATTGTTCGGCCGATCGCGATTATTCGCAAGCGCTGCGAGCGGCTTCGGTTGCGCCGAGCCAGCGGCGCTCGATCGTCGGCCGACCGCAATGGAAGCCCTGCAGATAGCCGATGCCCTCGGCGCGCAACAGCGCCGCCTCCTCGGCCGTCTCCACGCATTCGCCGACGGTGCGCAAGCCAAAGCCGCGCGCCAGACCCAGCAGATGACGCAAAAACACTCGGTTTTCGAGACTGAAAGGCAGGCTGCGGACAAAGTTGCCGTCGATCTTGACCGTGTCTACCGCCAGGATCTGCAGATGGCGCAACGAGGTATGCCCGGCGCCGAAATCGTCGAGTGCGACCCGGCAGCCGATGTCGCGCAAGGCTTCGACAAAGCGCATCGATTCCGCGAGATTGTCGAGCGCCGCGGTCTCGGTGATTTCGACGACGAGACGGCGGGCGAGATCGGGCCGCCGGCGCAACCATCCGATTACCGAGCGCAGCCATTCCCGATCGCAGGCGGTCAGTCCGGAGACGTTGAGGCCAAGCCTGACCTCGGGGTGCGCTGCCAGTTCCTCGGCAACCTTGCGCACGACATACCGGTCGATCAGGCCGATCAGCCCGACCTGCTCGATCGCCTCGATAAATTCGCCACAGGCGACAAGGCCTCGCTCCTCGTCGCGCATGCGCAGCAGGCATTCGAAATAGTCGATCCGCCCGGTCGCGGCGCAAACCACCGGTTGAAACGCGAACAGTAAGCGATCCTGGTGCAACGCCTTTTCCACCGAGGCGACGATCGCCTGATCGCGGCGCCCCCGGTTTTGCCGGCCCTGGCGAGCGAAGCGATCCACGGTTCAGGCGGGCCGGGCCAGTTTCGGCAAGCCGCCGCCATTCGACCGAGAGACCGAGAAAAAGCGGCCAGCCGACCGGGTCGCATTTGGCCGAGGACAAGCCGACACGGTCGCAACCTCGCTCGCGCGTTCCCCGTCGTTACCCCCGGTCGCCGCTCCTCGACGCCTGGGGCGCGGAGGTTCGACGCGATGCTAGCTGGCAAGATTGAAGGAATTCTTAAGGCGAGGGGCGGCCGCCCGCCGCGGTTGGGGCGCCGACGCTCAAGCCGGCGTCTGGGAGACGAGAAAAGGCAGGACGGCGTTGTTGAATTCGCGCGTCCGCACCTGGTGCAGGAAATGGCCGCCGCGCGGGAACAGCTTGATCTCGGCGCCGGGTATCAGCCGCGCCAGCTCTTCGGAAAAATAAGCCGGTGTGACGATATCGTCCTCGGCGCCGACCACCAGGGTCGGCGCCTTGATCCGCGCCAGATCGGCGGTGCGGTCGAAGGCCAGCATGGCGTCGATCCGGCTGGCCACGATCTCGATTGGGGCAAAGTCGGCGAGCGCTTGCGCCTCGACCTGCCGCAGCCGCTCGTTGTTGTGGGTGATCCACCAGCTCGGATACCAGAGCAGGGTCGCGGATTGCAGATAGACGCTCGGGCCGAGCCGCTGCAAAATTTCCTTCCGCAGGCCGTAAAGCCGGCGGAAATAGGCGTCCGCCTTGGTCCAGGTCGCGGCCAAGACCAGGCTCGCCAGCCGCTTCGGATGCTCGATCGCCAGCACCTGGGCGATCGCCCCGCCGGTCGAGTGACCGACGATGTGGCAGCGGGCGATGCCGAGGGCGTCCAGCAACCGCACCACATCGGCGGACATTCGCTCGACCGTATAGCCGATCCGGCTTTCGTCGCTTTGCCCGATCCCGCGATGGTCAAAGGTGACGACCTCAAACCGCTTGGCGAAACTTGCGACCTGATCCTTCCAGAAGGCGGCAAATCCGCCCAACCCCGAAATGAACAAGACGGGGAAGTCGATGCCGTGCCGCTCGTAATAGAGGGAGCATTCGCCGATGGAAATTCGTGGCATCGATGCACGGGCTCGAGCGGATCGGCGTCGGTATCATCGGCGCCGGTCGACTGTCAACGCGAACCGCATGCAGGCGGCGCAGATGTGCGCGGCGTTCGGCGCAGCCGGGGCCGCAACGCTGCCCAAAAAATGACTACATCGCGAACGCTTGATCCGCCGGCGCCACTGGGTTGAGAACAATCGGCGAATATAACGCCGCCGTTCCGACGGCAGGGCCAAGGCAACGGGTCGAAGTCGCGTCCGCCCGCCGGTGCCGGTTCGTCAGCTGAGCGAGGGGAACGGAGATGAAGGACCAGAACGAGATTGCGACAGGGCGAGCCGAAACGCCGCCGCCCGAGGCGGAGTCCCCGGTGGCGCCGCTGCGTCCAGGCCCGGTCGCGCGCCGTTCGACGAGCCGCAGCCAGGACATCGATCGGCATGTCGGCAGCCGCGTCCGCGAGCGCCGGATCATGCTCGGTCTCACCCAACAGCAACTCGCCGACCTGATCGGCGTCACCTATCAGCAGGCGCACAAGTATGAGCGCGCCATCAACCGCGTATCGGCCGGGCGGCTGTTCGAGATTGCCCAGGTGCTGAGCGTTCCGGTCAGCTACTTCTTCGACGGGCTGGCCGACGACCGTCAGCGCTCGATCACGCCGCGCGAGCGGATGTGTCTCGAACTGTCGCGAAATTTTGCGCAGATCCCGAACGAGCGCCACCAGGAGGCGCTGAGCCAGCTGGCGCGCGTCCTCGCCGCGCAATAGCCCGGCCCCGGCGCCGCCGCCGACCCTGAGCGGCCGGCGGCGTGCCCATGCGCACGCGCCCATAAGCCCTGGGGTTCGCCGCCGGCAGCGGCGCCCCGGAATGACCGGTACTTCGTAACGGGGAGGAAACAACGATGGCGAGCCGAGGCGCCGAGGAGCTGAAGACCTACTACCGTAACCTCGCGGCGACATTGGCCGCCAGGCCGGACATGCCGCTCGACGAGCTGCGGATGTTGTTCGAGCGCTTTGGCGATGTTACCGCGGAGCCGGGCGGCGTCGATTACCTCGAGACCGACGCCGGCGGCGTGCCGGCCTTGTGGGCGGTGCCGAAAGACGGCGCCGCCGATCGCGTCGTGCTGTGTCTGCATGGCGGCGGCTATGTCGTGTGTTCGATGTACACGCATCGCAAGGTGTTCGGGCACCTCGCCAAGGCAATCGGCTGCCGCGCCCTGATTCCGCATTACCGCCGCGCCCCGGAGCATGTGCACCCGGCGCCGGTCGACGACGCCGCCACCGTTTACGGATGGCTGCTTGGGCAGGGCATCGCGCCCGGGCACATCGCGCTGTCCGGCAACTCGGCGGGCGGGGGGCTCGCCGTCACGACATTGCTGCGGGTGCGCGAGCGCCACCTGCCGCTGCCGGCGGCGACGATGCCGCTGTCCCCTTGGGTCGATATGGAAATGACTGGGCAAACGCTGGTGTCGAATTGCGAGAACGACGTGCTGGTCCAGAAGGAGCTCGTCGAGACGATGGCCGGCACGTTTCTCGGCGCAACCGGCAATCGCCAAGACCCGCTGGCGAACCCGCTTTACGCCGACCTCACCGGATTGCCGCCTATCTACATCCAGGTGGGCGGCGACGAGACGCTCTTGGACGACAGCCGGCGGCTCGCCGAACGCGCCCGGCAGGCCGGCGTCGAGGCCAGGCTCGACGTCGTCCCGGAGATGCAGCACGACTTCCAGTTTGCCGCCGGGCACGCGCCGGAAGCGGATGACGCGATCCGCCGGCTCGCCGAATGGGTGCGGCCGAAGCTCGGGCTCGCCTGAATTCTGCCCCTCAGCCCTGCATCAGGTCCGGAGCCGGGTTTCTCCCCGCTTTGCCTACGGCGTTCACGCAATTCCTCGTTGAATGTGAAATGCTTGTGGGATTTGCCCCTCTCCGCCCGCTTGCGGGGGGGAGAGGGAGGGGCGGCCCATCGCGAAGCGATGGGAGGGTGAGGTGGGCCCCGGCGCCGCCGCCGACCCTAGGCGGCCGGCCGCAGCAGCGCCGCCTCGGCGGGCGGATCGATCCACATCCGGAACCACAGTTCGAGCACCAGGAGCGCCCACAGCCGGGTGTGGTGATCGCGGCGAAAGGCACAATGCTCGTCGAGTAGCCGGCGCACGTAAGGAGGCCGGAACAAGCCGCGCTCGGCGGCGGCGCGCGACAGCAAGGTGTCGTAGGTGAGCTCCTTGATCGCGCCGCGGAACCAGTGGTCGACCGGACAGCCGAAACCGCGCTTCGGGCGGGTCAGGATGGCGGGCGGCAGGTAGGGCGCCATCGCCCTCCTGAACAGCGCCTTTGTCACCCCGCCGGCGAGCCGATCCTCCACCGGCACTTGGGCAGCCCACTCGACCAGCACGTGGTCAAGCAGCGGTGCGCGCGCTTCGAGCCCGTGCGCCATCGTCGCGGCATCGACCTTCACCATCAAATCGTCCGGCAGAT
This sequence comes from uncultured Alphaproteobacteria bacterium, assembly GCA_963772295.1. Classification (GTDB taxonomy): domain Bacteria; phylum Pseudomonadota; class Alphaproteobacteria; order ATCC43930; family CGMCC-115725; genus AP-15. The sequence goes on along the minus strand of CAVYWO010000008.1, from coordinate 10,788 downwards.
AGGTATGGATGTCGGCGCGGTTGGCGCCGGCGACGAGGCTCGGGGCCTCGGCAAAATACCGGGCGAGACCATCGAAGGCGGAGTGTTCGAGCCGGTCGCGCAACGCTTCGCCATAACCCGCTTCCTTGTCGCCATCGCCAAAGAACGCGATCGTCGGCGCATAGCGCCCGGCCGGCCGATCAACGGGTGCCCGCAGCACGTCGCGGATCCGCTGCAGCCGCCCGCGCCGAGCGACCGCCGGCGGCAGCGCCGCGAGCGCCCGTTCGAGCCCGGCTCGAACCCAGCGCGGCCAGCGGTCGAGCCGAGAGAGATACCGCATCGCCCGGTAGCGGTTGTAGCCGAGAAAACATTCGTCGCCGCCATCGCCGGTCAGCGCGACCGTGACCTTGCGGCGCGCCAGCTCGGCGACGTAATAGGTCGGTATTGCCGAGGGGTCGGCAAAAGGCTCGCCGTAATGCCAGACGAGGCGCGGCAGCACGGCGATCGCATCGGGCTCGACGATCAATTCCTCGTGGTCGGTCCGGTAATATTGGGCCAGCATCCGGGCATAGCGGAGTTCGTCGTATTCCGCCGCGGCAAACCCGATCGAGAAGGTCTTGACCCGGCCGCCGCCGGCGCGCGCCATCATCGCCACCACCGCCGAGGAATCGATGCCGCCCGACAGAAACGCGCCGAGCGGCACATCGGCGACCAGCCGCAGGCGAACCGCTTCGCCGAGGAGCGCCAAGAGTTCGCCGCAGAGCTCCGGGAGCGGCCGCCGCGGCGCCGCCAGACGCGGCGCCGGCAGCTGCCAGTAGCGCACGGGTTCGGGCTCCGCGGCGCCGCCACCCGCCGCGGCCGCGACGGCGAGGTAATGCGCGGCCGGCAGCTTGCGCACCCCGGCAAAGGCGGTATCCGGCGCCGGCACGTATTGCCAGGAAAGATACCGGTCGATCGCCGCCAGATCGGGCGCGCGCCGCAGCTCCGGCCAGGTCAGGAGCGCCTTGATCTCCGAACCGAAGACGAGGCCCGTGGGCGTGTGCGCCCAATACAACGGCTTTTTGCCGAGGCGGTCGCGCGCCAGGACGAGGCGACGGGTGCGCCGGTCCCAGACGGCGAGGGCGAACATGCCGCGCAGCCGGCCCAGGATCTGCGGACCCCAAGCGTGCCACCCGTTGACCAGGATCTCGCTGTCGCTGCGTCCGCGAAAGCGGTAGCCAAGGGTCTCGAGTTCGCGTCCCAACTCGGTAAAGTTGTAGATCTCGCCGTTGTAGGCGATCCACACCCAGCCGTCGCCGCTCGCCATCGGCTGATGGCCGGCGGGCGAGGTGTCGATGATCGACAAGCGCGTGTGCGCCAGCCCGGCCCTACCGTCGGTCCAAACCCCTTCGTCGTCCGGACCGCGGTGCCGCAGCATCGCCACCATGCGCCACAGGCGAGCTTCGAGATCGCCCTGCGGCAGGCTGCGGGAGAGCAAAAAACCGCCGATGCCGCACATGTCGTGGGTCCATCATTGAGCCGGCGACCCGCGCGCCGGCGCGGCGCTCTGCCTCAAGTTTTTTCCGCGAAGGATTCGGCGAGGGTCTTGGCCATTTCGAGAAATTGCCGCCGGATCTTGGCGTCGGGAATCGCGTAATAGAGGCGGATGAACTCGATCGTTTCCGGCCGCTGCAGACGTTCCCGCCAGCGCTGATCCTCGGGACTGACCGCGGCATCGTCGGACCGCAGATCGCCAAAAAAGTAGGAGATCGGCACGCCCAGGATCTCCGCCATCGCGGACAGCCGCGAGGCGCTCACGCGGTTGGCGCCGCCTTCGTATTTTTGTACCTGCTGGAAGGTCAGGCCGAGCGCGTTGGCCAAGGTTTCCTGGTTCATGCCGAGCAGCAGCCGGCGCATGCGAACCCGATTGCCGACATGAATGTCGATCGGGTTCGGCACGCCCGTCCCGCGCCCGTATTTCGCGACCGGTCTGGTCGCCTCGACACGGCTTGCTGAATTCCTCAACATATTTCCCCCAGACGGAAGCGTCCCGCGGCCCAGGTTGGCATCGTCAAGTGGCGTAGCGCAAGGGGCATTCGCCGAATGCGGACAAGAATAGCCGATTCGCGCATTGCATTAAAGCTTGTCAGCATCGCATGATCATTTCCTGTTTATCGACCATGCCGATGCAGCCTGCCGGGCGCCGCGGCCGGATCGGCGCGGCGGCGAGCCGCCCGTCGCGGCCGGGTCCGATCGTATTGTGAAAGCCGCTTATCGCCGGCGCCGGCCCGTGGCAGAGTGCCGCCCGTCGTCCTTCGAGAGGAAGCACAGCATGCCGACCAAGAGCCGCCATCCGGAGACCCTCGTGCTGCACGCCGGCTATCGCAGCGATCCGACGACGACCGCGGTCGCGGTGCCGATCTACCAGACGACAAGCTATCAGTTCCGCAGTACCGAGCACGCCGCCAACCTGTTCGGCCTTGCCGAACTCGGCAATATTTACACGCGGATCATGAACCCGACCAACGCCGTACTCGAGGAGCGCGTCGCCGCGCTCGAAGGCGGCGTTGCCGCGCTGGCGCTGGCTTCGGGTCAGGCGGCGTCGCTCTTGGCGATCCAGAACATCTGTGAGACCGGCGATAATTTCGTAAGCTCCACAGACCTTTACGGCGGAACCTGGAACCTCTTTCTGAACACGATGATGAAGACGATGGGGATGGAGGTGCGCTTTGTCGACCCGGCCGATCCCGAGAGCTTCCGCCGCGCCACCGATGCGCGCACCCGCTGCTATTATGCCGAGACCCTGCCTAACCCGAAGCTCGAAGTCTTTCCGATCGGCGAAGTGGCGAAGATCGGCCGCGAGTTGGGGGTGCCGCTGATCGTCGACAACACCGCCGCCCCGGTGCTGTGCCGGCCGATCGAGCACGGCGCCGCCGTTGTCGTCCACTCGACGACCAAGTACATCGGCGGCCATGGCACGTCGATCGGCGGCGTCGTCGTCGACGGCGGCAATTTCGACTGGGAAAAGCACGCCGACCGTTTCCCGATGCTCAACCAGCCGGATCCGAGCTATCACGGCGCGGTCTGGACCCAGGCGGTGAAGCCGATGGGGCCGATCGCCTACATCATCAAGATGCGGGTCACCTCGCTGCGCGATATCGGCGCGGCGATGAGCCCGTTCAACGCCTTTCTGTTCATCCAGGGGCTCGAAACCCTGCCGCTGCGGATGCGCGCCCATTGCGACAACACCCAGAGGGTGGCGAGGTTTCTGTCCGAGCATCCCAAGATCACCCGGGTCATCCACCCGAGCCTGATGGACAGCGAGGCGAGGCGCCGCGCCGATGCCTATCTGAAAGGCGGCTATGGCGGCCTCGTCGGGTTCGAGCTGCAGGGCGGGCGGGAGGCCGGGCGCCGCTTTATCGACGCGCTCGAAATGTTCTATCATGTGGCCAATATCGGCGACGCGCGCAGCCTGGCAATCCATCCGGCCACCACCACCCATTCGCAGCTCTCGCCCGAGGAGCAATTGCAGACCGGGGTCAGCGACAGCTACGTGCGGCTGGCGGTCGGCATCGAGCACCCGGACGACATCCTCTCCGATCTCCGGCAGGCCCTCGACGCCGCCTGACCCCCTTCCCGGGCTCGGCGGAAAGGAACAGAGGATGGCCATCGTCGAAACCGAGGTGCGGGGACCGATCCTCATCGTGCGGATGAACCGCCCCGAACGGCTGAACGCACTCGGCTACGAGATGCGCAGCCGGCTCGCCGAGGTCTGGACCGATTTCCGCCGGAGCGGCAACTCCGAGGTCGCGGTCTTCACCGGGAGCGGCCGGGCGTTCTGCGCCGGCGAGGACATGAAGGAATCGTTGCAAAGCAACCTGCCGGGCGGGAGGCGGCCGGACCGCGAAGACCCGTTCATGACCGGGGCGTTGGAAAAGCCGGTGATCGCCGCGGTCAACGGCTATGCGATGGGCGGCGGCTTCATGCTGGTCGAGCGCTGCGATCTGCGCGTCGCCGTCAAGGGGGCGGTGTTCGAGGTCTCCGAGGCCAAGCGCTGGCTGCTGGGCGGCTACAATCACGGGCACATCGCCAACCTGCCCTATCCGATCGCGATGGAGATGGCGCTCGGCTTTCGCTTCACGGCCGAGCGCTTCTACGAGCTCGGCTTTCTCAACCGGCTGGTCGAGCCCGAAGCGCTGATGCCGAGTGCCGTCGCGATGGCCGAGCATCTCCTGACCCTGCCGCCGGCCTCGCGCGTCAACACCGTGCACCTGATGCGGCAGATGCGGCCGCAGCCGTCCGCGGCACAGCAGCGCCTCGCCGCCCGCTTGCGCGAGCACGGCGCCAAGAGCGACCTCGTCGAGTCGCGCGCCGCCTTTGCCGAAAAGCGGGCGCCCCGGTTCAAGGGCTGGGACGACCCGCAGGACCGCTATCGGCTGCCGACGCTCGACGAACCGGGCGGCTGAGCCGCCGCGGCTACATCGCCAGGGTCACGGCCAGGCTCATCGATTTGTTCGGCACGGCAAACGGCGTGAAGCTATGCGAGGCTGAATAGCTTATGCTGGGCGTTGTGCTCGTGAAAGCTCCAAGGGAAGCGAAAACGGTCATCGGTGTCGTCGAGGCGGCAACCTCGAAGATGTAGGGGATAGCAACTTTGCACTTCCCGCCTTTGCCCGACCGAATGAGAACGCCCGAGCCACTGGCGAAGTTGTCGACTGCGCTGTCGGACGAACCGATGCTTACGAAGCAGGTAACTGGCACCGATGCTGGAATGTTCGACCCGAGCACCGCGGTAATCGTAACGGTTATCGTCCCGCTCCGCTGCAACGTGGCCGCGGCTGGCAGCAGCGCGGGCCGCGCGGTGAACACGCCGGTTGCCGGATTGAGATAACCGGGGATGCCCGGTGCTGTATTTTGCGCCTCGGTCGCGGCCGGCAGCAAAAGTACCGACCCCAACAGCGCGGCGCCCGCCGCCGCCATGCGCACTGTTCTCATAAAATTGTCCCTCCTGTGTTCCGTTGGTTTGAAGATCGCCGACTGTCGCAACCTAACCGGTGCGCATGCAGAAATCCAGAATTTTCGACGTTCTCGACATATTCATTGATTTTAACCTTAATCTTCATTGGCTACAACCGGGCGACGCCGGCCCGGGCGCAGTCTTCGTCCTGCTGCGCGGTGCCGCCGCCGACGCCGCACGCACCCTCGACGGCGCCGTTGCGGATGATCGGCACCGCCCCCTGGCCCATGATCATGTGGCCGCCTTCGGCGAGTGCGACGCCGCGTGGCGTCGGCTGGTCGGCCCGCTCGGCCATCTCGCCCGACGGCCGGCCGAACGCCGCCGAGCAGACCGCCTTGCCTTGGCTGCCATAGACGCTGGCAAAGATGGCGTTGTCCATGCGCTGAAACGCGATCAGCCGGCCGCCGCCGTCGCAGACTGCGGCGCTGATCTGGATATTGAGCTCGCGCGCCTTCGCCACGGCGCCCTCAACGATCCGATTTGCCTCTTGCAAGCTCAGACCCATGACCGTCTCCTTCCCATCATGATTGCGCGGGGCCGGTCGGCAGAAACCGGTCGAGAACATGCCCCGGCCCTCTGCCGAGCGGGCGATAGTCGCGGCCGTCGAAGACCTCGACGCCGTTGACGAAGACGCCGTGCACACCCAGCGGGTCGCGGATCGTGCGCGGACCGCCGCCCGGCAGGTCGCTGACGCGGCGCGCCGGCGATACCCCGACGGCGTCCGCGTCAAACAGCAGCAGATCGGCAAAGGCGCCCGCTTCGATCCGGCCGCGGTCGGGGATGCCGTACAGCCCCGCCTGATGGCTGGTCAGCCGGCGCACGCCCTCGGCCAGATCGAAGAGGCGGCTCTCGCGCACCCAATGGCCGAGGAGGTAAAGCCCGAACCCGGCGTCGCACAGATACATCAGGTGGGCGCCGGCATCGGAGAGCGCCACGACCCCGGCCGGATGCTTCAGTAGTTCGGCCACACCCTCGTCGACGGCGTTGAAGAAGAGGCCGAGAAATGCCGTCTCGAGATCCTCTTCGAGGCCGAGATCGAGCATCACGTCGAGCGGATCGCGCTTTTGCTCTTCGGCGACGTCGGCGATGCTGCGGTTGGCGAACCCGGCATTCTTGCGCAGCGCCGGGACCGCGACGACGACGCGGCGCCAATTGCCCTGAAACACCGTGCCGGGGCGCGGCGCGCGCAGGTTCTGCCGGAAACGGTCGCGAAAGCCCGGATCGCCGAACACGCCTTTCAGCTCTTCGCGCGAATACCCCTTGATCGGCTCGAAGGCCTCGTGGCTGTAGAACGGATAGGCGCTCGCCAGGGTTGAAATCGAACGACAGGGGCTGGCAGGTCAGCTGGATGGTGACGCCGTTGCCGCGCGCCTGTGCCGCCTTGCAGGCGTCGAACATCTCGATCGCGCGGCGCGGATATTCCTCGTTGTAGAGAGCGAGCGCGGTGCCCATGAAGATATGCCGGCCATGGCGCGCCGCGATCTCTTCCATCGCCGCGACGCTGTGCTGGCCCGAGGAGATCTCGACGACGCCCTGGCCGCGCCCGCCCATCGCGCCGACGAGTTCGTCGAATTCGCCGATCTCGCTGATCGTCGATGGCATCGGCACGCCGCCCCAGCCGGAATGGTTCAGCGAATAGGAGGTCGAGAGCCCGATCGCGCCCTCACGCATCGCCTCCGCCACCAGGCGCCGCATTTCGGCGAGTTCGGCCGCGCTCGGCCGCCGGCGGACCGAGGCGTCCTCGCCCATGACCGCGGTGCGCACCGCCGAATGGCCGACAAAAACCGCTAGATTGGCGTAGGGCGCGCACCGCCGGACCGCGGCGAGATATTCGGCGAAGCTCTCGAACTCCCAATTGATGCCGGTGCGCAGGGCGTCGAGGTCCATGCCTTCGACGACGGCAAGATTGCGCATGATCAGATCGCGGAGCGGGGGCGGGGAGGGCACGATGCCAAACCCGCAATTGCCCATGACCGCGGTGGTGACGCCGAGCGAGGGCGACGGCGACAGCGTCCTGTCCCAGGTCACCTGGGCGTCGTAATGGGTGTGGATGTCGATGATCCCCGGCATCAAGGTCAGCCCGCCGGCATCGACGACGCGCCGCGCCTCGCGGCCGACCTCGCCGATTGCCGCGATCCGCGCATTCTCGACCGCGACATCGGCCCGCCTCGGCTCGTGCCCGAGCCCGTCGACGACCGTCGCCCCCCGGATCAGGAGATCGTACATGCGCTTCCTCCTCGGTGACGACGCCGGCGAAATCTAAACCGGAGGTGCGGCCGCCGCCAATGCGCGCCGCGGGCATCGGCGATGCGACAGACGAAGGGCGAAGCGCCGCCCCGCCTTCGCGACGGTGCCGCGTCTCCGAAACGCTCGAATCACGGCGCGCTCGGGTCATCGTTCGACCCGTCGCCATACCCATGTCGGGCGGATTTTAATCCGCCCTACGGGCTACGTGGCATCCACGGGGCTGCTCATCTGAGCCGGCCGCCCCCGGGTCCGCGCTTCGAGGCTGTGCAAGTATCACCGTAAGCGCTGGATCGATGCCGTGCGTCCTTCGACTGCGCGCTTCGCGCGCGCTCAGGATGAGGCATTTCGATAATGCCATCATAGGCTCCTCATGGTGAGGAGCGTCCCGGCGATCCCCGGAACGCCCGCCCCCTCCGCCCGCCCGCCAGGGCGGGCGGGCCTGGGGCAGGATCTTGGCGGGCGGCCGTCCGGGGACGGACGCGTCTCGAACCACGCACGCCGCAAGTGCAGCGCAATTCTTGCCCAGCCGCTTCGCGCGGCCCGAGGATAAACTCCGCGGCGCTGGCCCGCCGCTTCAACAAAACCCGTCAGGGCCGGCTTTTCCCGGCAATCGGCGGCCGCTATGCTGGGCCGGGACGCAACCGAAGAGCGGAGCACAACCCGACATGGCTTTTTACGAACTGCGTCAATACAAGGTCCTGCCCGGCAAGATGGACGAATGGCTGAAGGTCATGGAGGAGGAGATCATCCCCTTCCAGGAGGCGAAGGGTATGGTCATCTCCGGCAGCTTCCGCGGCGAGACCGATCCCTCGGTGTATGTCTGGCTGCGCCGCTTCGAGAGCGAAGCCGAGCGCGAGACGCTCTACAAGGCGGTCTATGACAGCGACCATTGGAAAGAGAAGATCGCGCCGCGCATACCGAACCTCCTCGACCGCGCGGCGATGGTCGTGACCCGCATCGTCCCGACCGCGAGATCGAGCGTGCGCTAGCGCCGACCCGCGGGCCGCTCTGCGCCCGCGGGCCAAACGCTAACCGGCCATGAACGCGGAGATGCGATCCCGTAGCGTCCTGGTCGAAAACCGGGGGTGCCGATGGCGGAGCTGTACGAGGGCATCGCCCTTCCCGGCGACGCCGAGCGCTGACCGCCGGGCCGCCGCTTAGTTTAGCAGGGTGCAGAAAAACTCGGCCGTCATTCCGGGACGGCCCGTCAGGGCCGGGCCCGGCCCCCGGGTTACACTGGCGACGGTTCGTCGGTGCTAAGCCCGGGGGCAAGAACACGGGCCAAGCCATTGATTTCACGACCCCGTGTTCATGGATTTCGGATTCGCGGGCAAAGCCCGCGCTCCGGAATGACAATCTTCTAGCGTTTTTCCGCACCCCGTTAGATTAGGGCTCCTCCTGCACCGAATGCAGGAATGCCAGGATCTCATGGAACTGTTCCTCGGTGAGAATGCCGGCCCAGTTCGGCATGCCCTTGGTCACCCGGCCATGGGTGACCGTCGTCAGAAACGCCCGGTCGGCGTCATCGCCATAACGGTGGTGCAAGAGGCGGAGGTTTCGTCGCCGTTCCCCCTGGACGGCATCGGGACCATGGCAGTGCTCGCAATTGTCGTTGAACAGCTTGCGGCCGGCCGCAACGTGCGCCGGGTCGTTGGCGACTGCCGGCGGCTGCGCCGCATCGCGGGTCGCGGCATCATCGCCGGCGGCGAGCCGGATCGGGGCTGCGTTGGGGAAGCCGTATTTTGCCATCAGTGCGTCGATCGAGCCGGCAGCGGCTTCCAGCGTCCGATCGACCTGATCGCGCAGCGCCGTCTGCTCGCGCGGAAAGCCGATCGCCGCGCGCCATTGCATGTGCGGGCCGGCGACCGGCACGATCTTGTAGGCGCTGTGCAGCGCGGTCTTGTTGATCCAGCCGGCGGAAGGCCCCCAGACGAAAGCGGCATCGACCTGCCCATGAGCCAGATCTTTCATCGCCTCCTCCGGCGAAATCACCGTTACCGGCCGCAGATCGGTTCGGGTCGCGAGCAGGCTCTGCGGCGGCGAGGCGAACTGCACCGCCACGCGCCGCCGAGCGAGGTCCGACAACTCTTTCACGACCAAGCCTTGCGGCAGCACCAGGGCGTAGCCGATCGTCGCGATCGGCCGGGAAAAGATCAGGCGACGGCCCATAAAGCCCGGATCCTGCGGCAGGCCGACGAAGCCGTCGCAGTGGCCGACCAGAAGCGTCGTGTTGACCGCGCGCTGGGCGAAATAGGTGGGCGTCCAGACCGGCTCGAACGAACGGCCGAGCCGGGCGGCGATGTCGCGGCCGAGCTCGATGTAGAACCCGGGCGTGTCCGGGCTCGTGCCGCTGAACGGCAGGTTATCCGGATCGGCGCAGAGGCGGAACGGCGGCGCTTCCGCCGCCGCCGCCCGCGCCAGCGCTAGGAAAAACAGCAGCGCGGCAAGGGAAGTGCAAAACGCCGGCTGGCGGCAAAACCGACCGGGCATTCCGTCATTTCCCCAGCCGTTCCATGCTCAGAGCGAAAACACGAACAAGGTGCCGCCTTCCGGCGTGGCGGCGATGATCCGCTTGCCGACCTCGCCCATATAGGCCGGCGGCCCCTCCGCCCGGCCGGCCAGCACGGCCACATACTGCTTGCCGTCGACCGCGAAGGAGATCGGGCCGGCGCCGACGCCGCTGCCGACGTTCATATGCCAAAGCTCCTGGCCGGTCTTGGCATCGAGGGCATGGAAGACCCCCTGGATGTCGCCAAAAAAGACCAGGTTGCCGGCCGTCGTCATCGTGCCGCCGTTCCACGGCAGCGGCAGGTTCAGCGTCCAGGCCGGCTTTTGCGTCGCCGGGTCGAGCGCCAAGAGCTGACCGAAATGGTCGCCATGGCCCGGGGTCACGGCAAAGTCGTTGCCGAGATAGAACGCCCCGCGGCGATAAGCGATGTCGGTCGCCTGCATCGTCTGGCACATGTTGTTGGCCGGGATGTAGGCGAGGCCGGTCTGCGGATTGAACGACATCGGCTGCCAATTCTTGCCGCCCATCCAGGCCGGGCAGATGTCGGTCGCCTTGTAGTCGAGCCGCGGCCGCTTGCCGGGATCTTCGATCGCCCGATCGTTCTCCACGTCGAAGCTTTTCGCCCAATTGACCGGAACAAACGGCTCCGCCGAGATCAGCTTGCCGGCTTCCCGGTTGGCGACAAAGAAGAAGCCGTTGCGATCGGCTTTCATGTAAACCGGCACCTTCTGACCCTGGATCGTGATGTCGGCGAGCACGAGTTCGTTGACGCCGTCATAGTCCCAGGCTTCCGCCGGGGTCGACTGGATCTCCCACTTGATCTTGCCGGTGTCCGGGTCGAGGGCGAGCGTGGCGGAGCTGCCGGCGTTGCTCAGCTTGCCGTAGTCCGTTGTGCCGGTGCTGCGCACCGCGGCGTTCCACGGCCCGGGATTGCTGGTGCCGTAAAAGATCGTGTTGGTCTTCGGGTCGTAGGAGCCGACATACCACGCCGCGCCGCCGCCGTGCTGCCAGCTGTCGCCCTTCCAGGTGTCATTGCCCGGCTCGCCGGGGCCGGGGC
>CAVYWO010000007.1:0-98738 GCA_963772295.1 uncultured Alphaproteobacteria bacterium | reverse complement strand
TTTGCGCTGCATGCTCTCAACCCGCCAGATCCGCGCGCACCTTGCCGCGAAAAACCCAGTAGGACCACGCGGTATAAACGAGAATGATCGGTATTAGCAGCAATGTGCCGATCAACAAAAACGCCTGTGTGCTTTCATCTGCAGCCGCTTGCCACAGCGTGTAGTGATAGGGAACGATAAACGGCCACAAACTGACGGCAATGCCGAGGAACGACAGCAGGAACAGCAAGACCGCACCGAGGAAAGGCCAGAATTCGTTGTCGCGGTCGAGCGCCAGCCAAATTGAAATGGCCACCAGGGCAATTAACACCGGGATCGGCAACAGCCAGAACAGGTTCGGCAGGCTGAACCAGCGGTGGGCGACCCGCTCGTTGAGCAGCGGCGTCCAAATGCTGACAGCTACGATGGCCAGTACCACGCCGACGAGGCACACGCGCGCGGCCCGGCGGGACCAGGCCTGCAATTCGCCGCCGGTTTTGATGATCAGCCAGCCGGCACCAAGAAGGCCGTATCCGAACACCAGAGATACCGCAGTCAACGCTGCGAATGGCGAAACCCAGTCCAGCGAAGAGCCGGCGAATTGCCGCCCGCTCACATTAAAACCCTTGATAAAAGTGCCGAGGACGACCCCCTGCGCCAAGGTTGCGATCGCCGAGCCGATGCTGAACCCGGCATCCCAAAAGCGCTGCGCCAATGGGCTTTTGAAGCGGAATTCGAAGGCGACGCCGCGGAACACCAGCGCCAACAGCATGATGATGATCGGAAAATAGACGGCCGGGATAATGATCGCAAAAGCCAGCGGAAACGCCCCCAGCAGCCCCAGCCCGCCAAGCACGAGCCAAGTCTCGTTGCCGTCCCACACCGGCAGGATCGAGCGCATGATGATTGGCTGCCAGGCGGCATGCGGGGCCAACCTATAGAGCATGCCGACCCCGAGATCGAAACCGTCGAACAGCACGTAATAGGCGACGGTGAACGCGAGCAGGAGCGTCCATACGGGCACCAGGTCGAGCGTCGGCACGGTGGTCATGCGGCGGGACCTCCGATCTGCTGCGGCGCTCCGCCGCCCGGGCGGCTGGCGATCTCGGCGATCGGCGTCCGCGGGCGCCCGGCCCCGACCTCGCCGATATCCTCCTCCGCAGGCTGCAAACCGCGTCGGACAAGCGCCGCCATGTAACCGACCCCAGCCGGGTACATGATCAAGTAAACCGCAACATACATCAGCAGCGAAGCGAGCACGTCACGGCCGGTCAGCGAAGGTGTCACCGAATCCGCGGTGCGGAGCACCCCATATACCGTCCAGGGCTGGCGCCCGACCTCGGAGGTCGTCCAACCCATCAGCACCGCGACAAAACCGGCCGGTGCAAACCATTGGCAAAGGCGCAAAAACCAAACGCTATCGTACAAATCCCCGCGCCATCGCAGTACCCAGCCGATCACCACGACCGCCAGCATCAGCAGGGCTGTGCCGACCATAATGCGAAACGTGTAAAACACCGGCCAGACCGGCGGCCATTGATCGGGCGGCCACTCCTCGAGCCCGCGAACCCGGCCGTTCCAGCTGTGGGTCAGGATCAGGCTGCCGAGATGCGGAATATCGATCTCGTAGTAGTTTTTATGCGCGCCCTGGTCCGGGATCGCGAACAAGGCCTCGGGCATCGGCCCGGAGCTTTGCCACAGCCCTTCGATCGCGGCGAGCTTGGCGGGCTGGCGGGCGAGTGTGTTCCGGCCGTGCAGGTCGCCGAGGACGATTTGCAGCGGCACGATGATGATCAACAGGTTGAGCGCCATGCGTATCATTAGCCGCGCCTCTTCCTGGCGCCTGTCGCCGTGGCGAACCAGGAATGCGCCGACGCCGAGCACGACAAACGCCGTCGTGACAAAAAATGCGGTGTCGTTGTGCAAGAGGCGGTAGGGAAAGGACGAGCTGAAGACGATCGCGAGCCAATCGGTTGGGAAAAACCGCCCCTTGATGATCGTGTAGCCGCCCGGCGTCTGCATCCAGCTGTTGGTTGCAAGGATCCAGAATGACGAAAACAGTGTGCCCAAAGAGACCATCAGTGCGGCAAAAAAATGCGCCCAACGCGGGACCAGCGGCCGGCCGAACAGCAAGACTCCGAGAAATGAAGCCTCGAGCGCGAAGGCAAGAAAACCTTCATAGGCCATCATCGGCGAGATGATGTTGGCGGTGGCGTCGGTGAACCGGCTCCAGTTGGTGCCGAATTGGAACGGCATCATGATGCCGGAGACGACCCCCATCGCAAACGAAACCGCGAAAATCTTGATCCAGAACGCGGAGATCCGGGCGTAAGCCTCCCGGCCGGTGATCAGGTGCAGGCCTTCGAGGACAGCAATGTAGGCCGCAAGACCCACGGTAAAGGCCGGCAGCAGGATGTGCCAGGCAATGACCCATGCCCATTGCAGGCGCGAAAGCAGAAGGGGATCGAGCGCCATCGCCAGTCCCTCGGTGTGAGCCGGTCGCAACCTGTAACATATGAGCCGGTCGCAATCTATAACATAACCGAGCGTTGACGAGGCCGCCACGGATAGATCGCTGGGGACGATTAATCAGCTGGCGGCTGTGGGCATATCTGTAGCCCGAACGGGCATCGCCCTTCTCGGTCTGCGCCATTCGCTCGAGCTCGATCTCGGCCAGGAATTGGCGTTTGCGCATCTCGGCCGCCTGCAGCTTCGCCAGTTCGGGCGCGGAGCAGCAGTTTAGGGGAGGCGACCGCCCCGCTGTTGCTGGACGCGCCCGCGCCCGCTCAGGGGGACGAGGATATGGTCACCTACACCATAGATCGGTCGGACCGCGTGGCGTGCCGACGGGCGAGCAGGCCGATGCGAGGCGCGATGAACCGTTGATCCCGACGCGTGGGCGCAGGTGCGTCCAGCCCAGCCCTCACAAAAAGCCAGGGAATCTCGCGCAGCCGACACGCCGTAGCCGCATAAACCGCACTCTGGGCCAGGGGGGCCGCTGGCCGGCACCGGCACAAGATCATGATGGGGTCACTACACGAAAATGCTCTGAGTGTACGACATCTGGAACATTGAACGAACTCAAGCCGCCAGTAGAGATTGCCGCTGCCGCAGCGCTCTGAGCGTACCGGCCGGCGGTTGATCGGCAGTGCTCCAAACGTAGTCTCCGGTCAGCCCGATGTGCTCCCAGCCGAGCGGTGCGACATGCCGCAACAGGTCGTCGCCGATCGTTCCGCCGCCACCACAGCGACGGCGGCGGTGACGCCGAGCATGTTTTTGCTCTTCTCGCCTTGCTCGGCTTCCAGTTCGCGCCGCGAACCCCGGATTTGAAGAGCCGGCGGCTCTATAGCTTCGCCAAGTCATCGCCCTACCCGACGCTCGAACCGCCAATCGCCGGCCGCATCAATGTCGCACCGATCCGCGCCCATTGGGCGGAAATCCTGCGGGTCGCCGCCTCGATTCGAACAGGCACGATGACGACCTCCCTGATCATGCGCCAGCTGGCCTCCTCCACGCGACGGAACGGTGTGGCCGCGGCACTGCGCGAATTGGGTCGGCTCGAGCGCACCTTGGTCACGCTTGGCGCGCGCCGTCTTCAGCCATCGGCTCGGGGAAATTCGCGACCGCACCCATGAAAATCAGCAGCATCGCGCCTCGGGCCTGAACCTTCTCGTCACCGCGATCATCCTGTAGAACACCCGTTATCTGAACCGCGCCATCGCCGCCTTGCGCGAGGCCGAAAAAGTTCCCGACCACCTTCTCGCTCACCTGTCGCCCCTTGGTTGGGAGCACGTCAATCTAACGGGCGACTATGTCTGGCCGCGAGCAGGCCAGAGGACGGTAAACGCTGACGGATATCGGCTGCTGGAACCGCCTCCGAGGCTGCTCTCCCGGCCGCGTGAGTTCTCGGTTCGTCCCACCCGCCGCGCATTAGTTGCAGCCTGGTTCGGATTGGAAGGAAGCCTCGCTGAAGATTAATTTTCGGTCCGCCGGTTCTATCCGGGTTTGTCGCCCCGGATCAGGGATTTGGCAGCTTTGACAACGTGTTCCGGGGTGAAGCCCAGCTCACGCATCACGATCTCGCCGGGCGCCGACGCACCGAAGCGATTGAGCCCGATGATTGCGCCGTCGAGGCCCACGTAGCGCTCCCATCCGAGCGTGGAGCCTGCCTCGATGCTGACTCGCGCCTTGACGCCGGGAGGAAGAACCGTGTCCCTGTAGGATTGCGGTTGCGACTGAAACAAATCCCACGACGGCATCGAGACGACCCGGCTTGCAATTCCTTCGCGCGTCAGTTGGTTGTGCGCTTCTAGCGCAACCGACACTTCGGAACCGGTAGCGATCAGGATAACGGTCGGCGAACCCGTAGCGCAGTCGCTGAGGACATACGCTCCTTTCGCCACTCCCGAAGCCGGCGCCAGCGTTGAGCGGTCCAGAGTAGGTAATCTCTGGCGCGTAAGCACAAGTCCTACCGGCCCCGAGGTGTGCGCAACCGCGATCTTCCACGCCTCCACGGTCTCGTTGGCGTCCGCCGGGCGCAGCAGCGTCAGATCAGGAAGCGCGCGAAGGCTTGCCAGTTGTTCCACCGGCTGATGCGTAGGTCCGTCCTCGCCCAATCCGATGCTGTCGTGGGTCCATACATAGATGACGTGGGCCTTGCTCAAGGCCGCCAGTCTGATGCTTGGCCGCATGTAGTCGGAAAACGTAAAGAAGGTGGCGGCAAAGGGCAGGACGCCGCCATGCAGGGCCATGCCCGTGGCAATCCCGGCCATCGCGTGCTCGCGAATACCGAAATGAATATTCCGCCCGGCATATCCGGTCGGACCGCCTACCAGTCCCTGGGTCGGCGGCGCACCCTCGGGAGGCTTAAACAGGGGACTCTCGAAGTCGCCGTGTCCCTTGAGCGCGGTGCGCGTGGACGGATCGAGGTCGCCCGAGCCGCCAATCAGGTTAGGTACGACATCGGCCAGCGCGGTGATAGCTTTCTGTCCGGCGTCGCGGGTCGCCATCGCGCCGTCCGCCGGCGTGAAGCGGGGAAGTCCCGCTTCCCATCCTTTCGGCAGTTCACCGGTGAGTACCTGCCGAAACTTCCCGGCTGCCTTTGGATCGACGGCGCCCAACGCGTCCACTCGTCGATTCCATTGAGTCTCCAACTCGCGCCCTTGCTCGACCGCCTTGCGAAACTGGGCCAAGGCTTCGTCGGGGATGTAGAAAACCTTGTCTTCAGGCCATCCCAGCGCGCGTTTGGTTAACCGCACCTCCTCGACGCCCAAGGGCTCGCCGTGCGCCTGAAAAGTGTCATGCTTATGCGGACTGCCATAGCCGATATGCGTGCGCGCCACGATCAGCGACGGGCGGTCATCGATCGCCTTTGCCTTGGTTAGGGCAGCATCGACCGCGGCTGTATCCTGCCCGTCGATATGCTCCACATGCCATCCATAGGCCTGGAATCGCGCGCCGACATCTTCGGTGAAAGTTACATCGGCGCTGGCCGAGAGCGTTATCTGGTTGGCGTCGTAGAGCACGATTAATCGTCCGAGCCGAAACTGACCCGCTATCGAGGCGGCCTCCGCCGCGACACCTTCCATCATGTCGCCGTCACTGGCCATCACATACGTGTAGTGATTCACCACTTCATGGCCCGACCGATTGAAGGTGGCGGCCAGCCAACGCTCCGCGATTGCGAATCCCACCGCGTTTCCAACACCTTGACCCAACGGACCCGTGGTAACTTCCGCACCTGGCACCACGCCATACTCGGGATGCCCCGGGGTACGGCTGCCCCATTGGCGAAATTGCTGTATATCAGCCATCGTAAGGTCGTAACCGGTGAGGAACAGCAGGCTGTAGAGCAGCATGCTGGCATGCCCGGCGGACAGCACAAAACGATCGCGATCGGGCCATTTGGGGTTGGTGGGATTGTGCCGCAGATGGCGCGTCCACAAGACGTACGCCATCGGCGCCGCGCCCAACGGCATCCCCGGATGTCCCGAGTTCGCTTTCTGGACTGCGTCGATCGACAGCGTCCGGATGGTGTTGATGCAAAGCTCGTCGATTGGCTGAAACGTCGTACTCATGGCTCCTCCGGACTGCCCCCAACCTTAAAGCGAATGAATATTTGCAACGAGAGCGAACCCCCACCCTACCGTACCCTTTTTAAGGAAGAGGGCAAGGATAGGTTTGTGATTTTAACACCAAATTATTGGCTTTGGTGCGAACTCCAGCGGGAGCGACGTGACCGGCCCCATGGATCGGGTGGGCGACGGCAAGCGAACCCCTGCATGTCCTTGACGGGCCGCTGTATCACCAGAGCCACGTCGCGGTCCGCCGCCACCACACCGACGGCGGCGGTGACGCCGAGCATGTTTTTGCTCTTCTCGCCTTGCTCGGCTTCCAGTTCGCGCCGCGAACCCCGGATTTGAAGAGCCGGCGGCTCTATAGCTTCGCCAAGTCATCGGCCTACCCGACGCTCGAACCGCCAATCGCCGGTGGCCGCGGCACTGCGCGAATTGGGTCGGCTCGAGCGCACCTTGTTCCTTGTTCACGCTTGGCGCGCGCCGTCTTCAGCCATCGGCTCGGGGAAATTCGCGACCGCACCTTATGAAAATCAGCAGCATCGCGCCTCGGGCCTGAACCTCCTCGTCACCGCGATCATCCTGTGGAACACCCGTTATCTGTACCGCGCCATCGCCGCCTTGTGCCAGGCCGAAGAAGTTCCCGACCACCTTCTCGCTCACCCGTCGCCCCTTGGTTGGGAGCACGTCAATCTAACGGGCGACTATGTCTCGCCGCGAGCAGGCCAGAGGACGGTAAACGCTGACGGATATCGATCCGGTCCTACTTGCCGTGCTATCCCGTTTTATGGCGTGACCCCGCCTGGCACCCAGGCGGTGCGCGAAGGCCTGGCCCCCAGGGTCGGGGGAGGAGCTCCGGAATGAACGGTCAATGGCGACCGGGCAGACAGGGTTTGATGGCACTCGGCGAGGCCGGGCCCTGCGCCGGACCGGGCGGCGTGAAGACGGCCAGATAGGTCTTCGCGTAGAGATCGTAGAAGGCCGTCTCTTGATAGCCGACCGCGGCGAGCTCGCAGCGCAGCAGGTCGGGCGGCGTGCCGTGCAGCGCCGTCACCCGGCGGGCATCGATCACCGCGACGCGGCCGCCCGGCCGCAGCGCCGGGCGCAGGTTCCACAACAGGCCGTAGGGCTGCTCGACCTCGTGATACATGTGCACGAGGAGGGCGAGATCGACCGACGCGGCCGGCAGCCGCGGGTCGTGCGGCTCGCCGCGTACGACCGTGACCGTGCCTGCGAGACCCTCGCCCGCGACCCGCCGAGCCAAGCGCGTCAAATAGACGGGAACGATGTCCTCGGCGTAGATGTGACCGCCCGGTCCGACCCGCCGCGCCAACCGCACCGTGTAATAGCCGCTCCCCGCGCCGATGTCGGCGACGGCAAGGCCGGGGCGCACGCCGAGCAGGTTCATGACGCGCTCGGCTTCGCCCGCCTGGTCGCGCGATTGCTCGTCCCGCCAGATGTCGGTGACGATCCCCGCGACCGGGCGGCCGGGCGCCGGAAACGCGCTCGCCGGCGCACCGGGCGGCGCCAGCCCATTCGCGTAGTCGGCGGCGCGGACCTCCGGCGCCGACAGCAAGGCCAGCAAAACCAACGCAAACCATCGTGATATCCGCGACATCGCCCGGCCCTCTTTCGGCTGGACGCGCGCCCGGCGTCCGCAGCCCATAGTCATAGAGAGCTCTCGCCCCGCCGCGAACCCCGTTACCGCGCGACGAGCTCGTCCACTGTGGCGGCGAGCCGGGCGAGGTCGGCGGCGGTCGACAGCCGGTGGTCGCCGTCCTTGACGAGGGTGACCGCGACGTCCTTGCTCGCCAGGCGCTCGGCGAGGCGCAGGCTCGTTTGCCACGGCACCGCGGTGTCGCGCAACCCATGCAGGAGCCGCACCGGACAGTCGAGCGCGATCGGGCCGGAGAGGACGAGGTGCTGTCTGCCGTCCTCGATCAGCGCGCGGCCAATGGCGTAACCGGCCGGATCGTACTCCGACGGCAGGGTCGTCGATCCCTTCTCCATCAGCTCGGTGCGCTGTACGGGATCGAGGTGCCTCCATATGAGATCCTGGGTGAAATCGGGGGCCGCGGCGATCCCGACCAGGGCGCGCACCCGTCCGGCCCGGGCGAGCGCCGCCAGCAGCATGATCCAGCCGCCCATGCTCGAGCCGACCAGGATCTGCGGACCTGCGGTCAGCGCGTCGAGCACGGCGGTGGCGTCCGCGAGCCACTGGCCGATCGTGCCGCGGGCCGGGTCGCCGCTCGAGGCGCCATGCCCGAAATAGTCGAAGCGCAAAGAGGCGCGGCCGGTGCGGCGACAGTACTCCTCGAGAAAAAGCGCCTTGCTGCCGGTCATGTCGGAACGAAAGCCGCACAGGAACACGATCCCCGGCGCCCGGCCGGCAAGCCGGCGGTAGGCGATTGTCGCTCCGCCTCGGCGTGCTAAAGTTTCGGCCGGGCGCATCGGGGGAGCGGGCGGCGGGCAGGATGAATGCCGACGACAATGCCACCGGCGCCGCACCGCAAGGCCGGCCGCCGGCGGTGTTGCAGATCGTTCCCCGCCTCGTTTCGGGCGGTGCCGAGCGCGGCACGGTGGAGCTGGCGGCGGGCCTCGCCGCCTGCGGCTGGACCAGCTATGTCGCCTCCGAGGGCGGACCGCTCGAGCGCGATCTCGCCCGCGCCGGCGCCACCCATCTGACCTTGCCGGTGGCCGCCAAGAACCCCTTCGTCATCCACCGCAACGCGCGGCTTTTGCAGCATCTGATCCGGCGGCTCGGCATCGACATCGTCCATGCCAGAAGCCGCGCCCCGGCGTGGAGCGGCTGGTCGGCAGCGCGCGCCACCGGCCGGCATTTCGTGACGACGTTCCACAACGCCTACGAAGGCGGCAGCCGGCTGAAGCGCCGGTACAACTCGATCATGGCGCGCGGCGAACGGGTGATCGCGATCTCCGATTTCGTCGCCGACCATGCGGCGCGCGTCTATGGCGTCGGCCCCGAGCGGCTGCGTACGATCCCGCGCGGCGTCGACCTCGAATTTTTCTCCCCGCAGCGGGTCGGCGGGCCGCGCCTTGCCGCCCTCGCCCGCGACTGGCGGCTGCCCGACGACGCCCCGGTGGTGATCCTGCCCGGCCGGCTGACCCGCTGGAAGGGCGGGCTCGATTTCATCGCTGCGGCGGCGGTGCTCGGCCGGCCCGAAATCTGCTGGGTGCTGGTCGGCGCCGAGCAGCATCCGGGCTTCCGCCGCGAGCTCGAAGCGGCGGTCGCCGCGGTCGGAGCATGCGGGATCTTCCGCGTCGTCGGCGAATGCCGGGACATGCCGGCCGCCTATCTCTTGGCCGATGTCGTCGTTTCGGCCTCGCGCAATCCGGAAGGCTTCGGCCGGGTGATCGCCGAGGCGCAGGCGATGGGCCGTCCGGCGATCGCCACCGACCATGGCGGCGCCCGCCAGACGATCGTCCCCGGCGTCACCGGCTGGCTGGTGCCGCCGCACGCCCCGGCAGCGCTCGCCGCCGCGATCGGCGCGGCACTGGCGCTGGGACCCGAGCAGCGGACGCTGCTGGCCCGGCACGCAAGGGCGCATATCAGCGGCTCCGATTTCACCGCCGAGGCGATGTGCGCGCGGACGATCAGGGTCTATGAGGAGCTCCTGTTTCCGGAGTTGCACGACGGGACTTCGGAGGGGACAGCGCCCCTTGCCGTGCCGGCCTGAACGTCGGGCCGGCTTCACCCCCTCCCGGCGCTGCGCGCCGACCTCCCCCATCGAGGGGGAGGAATTGCTCTCGGGCAAAACGCCTCCCCCTTGATGGGGGAGCGGGTGGGAGTGTGCCTCGCCGACACGAGACGAATTTCTCGAGGCGAGGAACCTTCGGGACAGGACACTAATTTAAGCAGCGGAAGCTTCACACGGGGTCGAACAGGCCTTGGCCGATGAATTCGCCTTCTCTTGCGCCGCCGGGGCAGGCGAACAGGCCGCCGCCGGTATGGGTCACGAACTGGTTCAGCATGTCGAACCGCGCCAGCTTGTCGAAGATCCTGATAAAGCCGGTCCGCGGGTCGCGCTGATAGGAGACGAAGAACAGCCCGGCGTCGTATTCGATGCCCTGCCGCCATGGCGGCCAGCGCTCGGTGGTGAAATCGACGCCGTCGTTGTAGGAATAGACGCGGCGCAGGATTTTGGCACCGCCATTTGTCGCCGCAGCGGCGAGCCGAACATGCGCGCTCTCGGGGATGAGCGGGTTGCCGTCCCGGTCGGTCGCGGCGAGATCGAGCCGGTCGAACTCGTTCCTGCCGCCGAGCGGCGCTCCCGAAAATTTGCGGCGGCCGATCGCCGCTTCCTGGAACGCGACCGGCATGCGGTCCCAATGCCAAAGCGCGATGCGGATCCGCCGCGCGACGACATAGCTGCCGCCGCGCAGCCAACCGGGTGCTTCGTCCCCGACCCACACGAATTCGGCCATCTCCCGGGGATCGGCGGCGGACGGATTGCCGGTGCCGTCCTTGAACCCCAGCAGATTGCGCGGCGTCTCCCTTTTCGGAAAGCCGCCGACAAACCCGGTCTGCACCCAGCGGATTGCCGCCGCGCCATAGGCGAGCCGCGCCAATTGGCGGACCGCATGGAACGCCGCCAGCGGATCGTCGGCGCAGGCCTGCACCGACAGATCGCCGCCGGTGCGCGTCGGGATCAGTCGATCGCCGTTGAACCGAGGCAGCTCGACGAGCGCCGCCGGGCGCCGCGCCGACAAGCCGAAGCGGTCCTTGCCGTCCTTGACGAACACCCCGGCGCCAAACCCGAAGGTCAGGGTCAGCCGGGCCGGCATCGTGCCGAGCGTCTCGCCGCTGTCGCCGCTCGCCGTCGCCGCTTGGCCGGCCGCCATCCTGGCCGCGGCCTCGGTCCAGGCGCGCAGCAGCCGAACCAGGCCGTCCCGCCTTGCGGTGAGGAGGTCGAAGGCCGCGAAGTAGCTGTGACCCTGCGCCGGCGTCGTGATCCCGCCCTGATGTTCGCCCCAGAAGGGCTCGACGGCGGTCGCGGCGGCGGGTTCGGCGACGTTGTCCGGCCGGGCTTCGCCGGCGGCGCCCCTTCCGAGACCCGCCGCGAGGCCGGCCGCGGCGCCGACGAGGCCGCGCCGAGTGAGCCCGCGGTTGAGCGGTGCCTTCACCGGGTTTGCTCCAAGAACGCCGCAACGCGTCGTCGAGAGATAATACCCCCGCTGCCGCCGATCGACAGCGCCGCCAACCGGGGTCGCGGCTGGACCCAATCCCGGCGCGGCGCCAGGATCCGTTGCCGATGACGGTCGCCGGGACCCCCTTGCAGCTCGTCGCCGAGGTTCGCGGCGCTGCCGCGGCCGGCGCCGTCCTCGCGCAGCTCGATGCGCTCGCCGCCGCCTTGTCGGCGTTCGAGACGGCGCCCGAGCTCTGGCATATCGAAGCCTATCCGGCGGTTCCGCGCTTGACCCCGGAGCTGACCGCGCGGCTCAGCCTCGCCGCCGCGGCGGCGGGCGGCGCGCTCCTGGCACTGACCGAAGGACCGCTGCCCGAGCGCGACTGGCTCGCGGCGAACCGTCTCGCCTTCCCGCCGCTCGAGATCGGCCGGTTCTTCGTCCATGGCTCGCATCATCGGGGCGGCGCACCGGCCGGGATGATCGGCATCGCGGTCGATGCGACGGCGGCGTTCGGCACCGGCGAGCATCCCTCGACCCGCGCCTGCCTGTTGGCGCTCGACGCTCTGGCGCGGCGGCGGCGCTTTCGCCGGCCGCTCGACATCGGCACCGGCACCGGCATTCTGGCGATCGCTGCGGCCAAATCGTTACGCCGCCCGGTCGTGGCCCGCGACATCGATCCGGGCGCGGTCGCGATCGCCCGCCGCAACATTGCGCGCAACGGCGTCGCCGGCCTGGTGCGGGTCGGCCTCGCGCCGGGCTATCGCGGCCGCGAGGTGCGCCGCAGACGGCATGATCTGGTGTTCGCGAACATCCTCGCCGTACCGCTGGCGCGGCTCGCCGCCGACCTCGCCCAGCGGCTCAGGCCCGGTGGCCGCGCCGTGCTGTCCGGCCTGCTGCGCCGCCAGGAGCCGATCGTGCTGGCGCCGCATCGCGGCTGCGGCGTCGTCCTCGAACGCCGGCTCGTCGTCGACGGCTGGTCGACCCTGATCCTGCGGCCGCGCCGCCGCCGCCGGTGAATTCAGTGAATTCGCGGCTGCGGCGCGGTCAGGCCGGCTTGCGCTCCGCCAACACCGGCTCCTCGCCGTCGGAGCCGGCAAGGGCAATTTGGTCGCGGCACCGGCCGGCGGCGAGGTAGGCGTTGATCTCCGAGCGCCGGATGCCAAGATCGGCGAGGCAATGATCGTCGAGCGCCATCAACTCTTCATAGGCCCGCTGTCGGCGGTTCCACTCGGCAACCGCGCGGCCGGCCGAGAGCAGGAAATGTATCAGAAACATCGTCGCACTCCGCGGCATTGCGTTTGCTGCAGTGCACAAGATTTGGTGTGGCGACGCTGGATGCGCAAGAATATTGCTGCAATTCGGTCATGCCGCGGTGCGGGGCGACACCCGCCCGGCGGGAACAGGAGCCGTCGATGAGTCCCGAAAGCGCACGGCCCAACCGGCCAGAGATCGAGCGGATGCTGGGCCAGGCCGGATCGGTCTACGACCTCGCCGGCGTTACCGCATTGATCGCCGGCGTCTTGGCGGCGCCGCCCGCGATCGGCGCGAGTTGGCACGCTCTGGTCGCCGACCCGATGCCGCCGGGTTTGGGCGACGCGCTCGAGGCGCTGCGGCAGGAAATGGCGGCGGGTTATCGCGATGGGCTGGGGCGCGAGGATTTCGCGCGGCTGTCGCGGGCCGAGCGTCTGGCCCGGTTGCGCCGCGAACTGGAGCGGCAGGCACTCGGCGGCTTCATCGTGCCGCGCGCCGACGCGCACCAGGGCGAATACGTGCCGCCAAATGGCCAGCGGCTGCTGTGGCTGACCGGCTTCACCGGCTCCGCCGGCCTCGCCATCGTGCTCGGCGACCGCGCGGCCCTGTTCGTCGACGGGCGCTACACGCTGCAGGCGGCCCAGCAGGTCGACGGCCGGTCGTTCGCGATCCATCACCTGATCGACGAGCCGCCGGCGCAATGGCTGGCCACCGCCCTCGCCGCCGGCACGGTGCTTGGCTACGACCCGTGGCTGCACACGCCAAACGAGGTCGAGCGCCTGCGCACCGCGGCGGCACGAGCCGGGGCGGCGCTGCAGGCCGTCGCCGACAACCCGCTCGACCGGGTTTGGTCGGACCGGCCGCCGGCGCCGTTGGCGCCGGTCGTGCCGCACAACGAGGCCTTTGCCGGCGAAAGCGCCGCCTCGAAGCGCGCCCGGCTCGGCCAGGCCTTGGCCAAGGACGGGGTCGACGCGGCGGCGCTGACGATGCCCGAGTTGATCGCCTGGCTGCTCAATATTCGGGGCGGCGACGTGCCGCATACGCCGCTGCCTCTCTCCTTCGCGATCTTACACCGCGACGGCGCCGTCGCGCTGTTCATTGACCGCCGCAAATTGGCGCCCGGCCTCGAACGACATCTCAGCAATCGCGTGACGGTGCTGCCGCCCGAACAGCTGGGCCCGGAGCTCGACGCGCTCGCCGCCGCCGGCGCCCGGGTGCAGGTCGACCCGGATAGCGCGGCGTCATGGATCTTTGATCGGCTCGCGGCGGCCGGAGCCGGGATCCATCGAGCCGCCGACCCTTGCCTCTTGCCGAAGGCCTGCAAGAACCCGGTCGAGATCGCCGGGACGCGGGCGGCGCATCGCCGCGACGGCGCGGCATTGACCCGGTTTCTCGCCTGGCTCGCGGGCGAAGCGCCACCGGGCGGGCTCGCCGAGATCGCCGCCAGCGACCGGCTCGAGGCGCTGCGCCGCGAGGGCGAATATTTCCGCGATCTCAGCTTTCCGACGATTTCGGGCGCCGGCGCCAACGGTGCCATCGTGCATTACCGGGCGCTGCCCGAGAGCGAGAAGCGGCTCGAGGCCGGGAGCCTCTATCTGCTCGATTCCGGGGCGCAATATTTGGACGGCACGACCGACGTGACGCGCACGATCGCGATCGGCGAGCCCTCCTCCGAGATGCGCGACCGCTTCACCCGGGTGCTCAAGGGCCATATCGCGCTGGCGCTCGCGCGCTTCCCGAAGGGCACGACCGGGGCCCAGCTCGACGCCTTCGCCCGGCGCGAGCTGTGGCAGGCCGGGCTCGACTATGACCACGGCACCGGTCACGGTGTCGGCAGCTATCTCGGCGTGCATGAAGGGCCGCAGCGCATCTCGAAGGCGGCCGGCCCCCAGGCGCTGCTGCCGGGTATGATCGTCTCCAACGAGCCCGGCTATTACAAGGAGGGCGCCTATGGCATCCGCATCGAAAACCTGGTGCTGGTGCAGCCCGCGGCGACCGGCGGCGAGCGCGAGATGCTGGGCTTCGAGACCCTGACCCTGGCGCCGATCGACCGCACCCTGATCGACCCGGCGCTGCTCGACGAGGTGGAAATCGCCTGGCTCGACGCCTATCACGCCCGGGTCCGCGAGGTGCTGACCCCGCTCGTCGACGCCGCCACCGCCGGTTGGCTCGCCGCGGCAACGCAGCCCTTGCGGCCCGCCTAGGCCTAGGGGCGCAGCGGCGGCGCGGCGAATGACATCGGTCGAAAAGCAGACCGCGGTGTTGGCGCATTATCGCGTCGTCGACCCTCGTCGAGGGAGCGGGGCGGCCGTGGCCCATGCTTCGATCCTGCGGCGCGCGCAAGCGATACGCAGGCGTACGCATCCCGTGCCGGTGCCGGTCGACGAAGCCCCGTTCAAGGGACTTTCCCCGCTCTTGACTTGTGATTTACCGCGCGCGCCTGGACCGTACTCATGGAAGGTCGCTCAGGGCCGGGCGACCGTCCGACCGCCGCTGCGATCCCGGTCGGCTCCCGATGGCCCCAACCCAATAGCCGAACGCTACCGGCTCAGGATCCAGAGGATCAGTGACAGCACGACGCTGACGACAAAGCCGGTCGCGATCGGCGCGTAGAACGTCAAATTGCCATGCCGGATCACGACGTCCCCGGGGAGCCGCCCAAGGCCGAGCCGCTCGAGCCAAGGCCATAATGCCCCGATCGCGGCGATGACCAGCCCGATCGCGATCAGCAGCCTCGACATGCCATCGCTCCGGCGGACGCGAGCGCCCTTCTGGCCGTAAGGAATGGCTCTGCCTTGGTCAAACCGCGGCGAGCCGCTCATAGGCGGCCACGAGACGGCCGCGGTCGCGCGCCGCGTCGGCTTCTCGCGCGCGCTGCTCGTCGACCACCCCGGGCTTGGCCTTGCTGACAAAGCTCGGGTTGTTGAGCTTGGCGGCGAACCGCGCGAGTTCGGCGTCGAGCCGGCCGATCTCGCGCTCGAGCCGCGCCTTCTCGCGGGCGAGATCGACGATCTCTCCCAACGGCAGGATCAGGGTCGTCCCGCCGACCACGATCGATACGCTGCCCGCGGGCGCCTCGGCAACGTTCTCGATGCGCTCGAGCCCGGCCAGGCGCAGAACGTTGACTTCATGGCTCTTCAGCACCCGGGACAAGGCTGTCTGAGTGTCCCTGATCAGCAATGGCAGCCGAGCGGCAGCCGGCACGTTCATCTCGGACCGCAGGGCGCGGATCGCCGAGATTGCCTCGATCACCCCCTCGATTTCGGCAGACGCCTTCGCCTCGACCATGTCGCCGGGGAGGTCCGGCCAGGGCGCGGTCAATAGCAGACCGGCATCGGGGCCGGCGAGTTGCTGCCAGATTTCCTCGGTGAGGAACGGCATGATCGGGTGCAAGAGGTGCAATATCTGCCGCAGCACCCAGCCGGTCGCGGCGCGCGTCTCACGCCGGCCGTCGTCGTCGGCACCCTGCAGGATCGGCTTGGTGAATTCGAGGTACCAGTCGCAGAAGGTGCCCCAGACGAAGTGATAGAGCCGGTTGGCGGCTTCGTCAAAGCGGAACCCGTCGAGCGCGGCCGTCACCGCGGCCGCGCAGCCGCCGGTCGCACCGGCAATCCAGCGGTTGAGGGCCAGCCGGCCGCGGCGCGGATCGAAATCAGAGAGCGGCGTGCAGCCGTTCAACTGCGCGTAGCGGGCTGCGTTCCACAGCTTTGTCGCAAAATTGCGGTAGCCCTCGACCCGAGTCTCGGCGAGCCTGATATCGCGCCCCGGCGCCGCCAGGGCGGCGAGCGTGAAGCGCAGCGCGTCGCAGCCGTAGCGATCGATCAGCTGCAAGGGATCGATGATATTGCCGCGCGATTTCGACATCTTCCGGCCGTGCGCGTCGCGCACCAGCGGATGAATGTAGACGGTGCGGAACGGCACCTCGCGGTTGAAGTGCAGACCCATCATCATCATCCGGGCGACCCAGAAGAAGATGATGTCGAAGCCGGTGACCAGCACGTCGCCGGGATAGTAGCGCGCCAACTCGCGCGTCTCTTCCGGCCAGCCCAAGGTCGAGAACGGCCATAACGCCGATGAGAACCAGGTGTCGAGCACGTCGTCATCGCGACGCAAGACCACCCTCGTGCCGTATTTCGCGGCGGCTTCCTGCTCCGCCTCGGCCTCGGTCAAGGCGACAAAGACCGCATCATCCGGCCCGTACCAGGCCGGGATCCGGTGTCCCCACCAGAGCTGGCGCGAGATGCACCACGGCTGGATGTTGCGCATCCACTCGAAAAACGTGTTCTCCCACTGCCTCGGGACAAAGCGGGTGCGGCCGTCCTCGACCGCGGCGATTGCCGGCAGCGCCAGGATCTTGGCGTCGCAAAACCACTGCAGCGGTGAGCCACGGCTCGACGACGACGCCGGAACGATCGTGGTGCGGCACCATCAGCGTGTGCTTTTCGACCTTGTCGAGGAGCCCGGCGGCGGTCAGGTCGGCGACCACCTGCGCCCGCGCTGCAAAGCGGTCCAAGCCGCGATAGCGCTGCGGCACCGCCTCGTTGAGGCGCGCATCCCTGTCGAAGATGTTGATGATCGCCAGCCCA
Source organism: uncultured Alphaproteobacteria bacterium (assembly GCA_963772295.1). Taxonomy (GTDB): domain Bacteria; phylum Pseudomonadota; class Alphaproteobacteria; order ATCC43930; family CGMCC-115725; genus AP-15. The sequence continues at coordinate 81,700 of CAVYWO010000007.1, read as the reverse complement.
TGGCGCCCGCCAACCTCGAAATCGGCGAAATCATGCGCCGGGGTGATCTTGACCGCGCCGCTGCCGGTCGCCGGATCGGCGTGCGCATCGGCGACGATCGGGATCAGCCTGCCCACCAGCGGCAGCCGCACCGCCTTGCCGACGAGATCGGCATAGCGCGGATCTTCGGGATGTACCGCAACGCCGGTGTCGCCGAGCATGGTTTCCGGCCGGGTCGTGGCCACCGCGACAAAGCGGCCCGGCTGGTCCGCGACCGGATAGCGGATATGCCACAGCGAGCCCTGCGTCTCGCGGCTCTCGACCTCGAGGTCGGAGATCACCGTGTGCATCTCCGGGTCCCAGTTGACGAGCCGCTGGGCGCGATAAATCAGCCCCTCTTTGTAAAGGGCGACAAAGACGCGGCGGACCGCCGCCGACAGACCCGGATCCATCGTGAAGCGCTCGCGGCGCCAATCGGCGAGGCGCCGAGCCGGCGCAGCTGACGGGTGATGCGTGCCGCCCGACTGCTCCTTCCATTGCCAGACGCGCGCGACAAATCGCTCGCGGCCGAGATCGCGCTTGGCCCCGCCCTCTTCGGCAATCTGGTTGGCGACGACGATTTCGGTCCCGATCCCGGCGTGATCGGTGCCGGGCTGCCACAACACATCTCGGCCCTGCATCCGCCGATAACGGACCAGCACGTCCTGCATGGTGAAATTGAGGGCATGCCCGATATGCAGACTGCCGGTGACGTTGGGCGGCGGCATCATGATCGCCCATGGCGGCTTGCCGCTCGCCGGGTCGGCGGCAAACCCGCCCGATGCCTCCCACCGCGCGTATTGGCGCGCCTCCGCCACCGCCGGTTCGTAGCTCTTCCCGAGCATTGCTACCCTGTGACCGCCACCCTGCCCTGCCGCCGATCGCCGGTGCGCTCAGCGGCCTCCGCCGGTGCCGGCCACCCGCGCGATTTCCTCGCGCACCAGGCGCTCGACGATGGCGGGAAGATGCTCGTCGAGCCAGGTCTGCAGCAACGGGCGCAAAGTGTCGCGCACGATGTCCTCGAGGCGGAGCCCCGCCCCGCCGACCAGCAATTCGCCGGCCGCGGCGCGGCCGCTGGGCAGTTCGCCGAGCCGGGAGAAGGCCGCCGCCGCCGCCCGCGATGCCTTTTCCGATAGGATGCGGTCGCGGCTCGGTTCGGATTTGCCGCCGGAAGCTGCGGCGTCGGCGCGCGGCGGCTCCGGTTCAATTCGCGCCGCCGGCCCTGGTGTTGCACCCGCCGGCGACGGCGCCGCCGAACCGGCAGGCCCGGCCCGGGGCTCGATCCGGCGCACCGCGCCATCGCGGTCGAGCGCTTCGGTCAGTTCGAGAACATCGTCCTGCGCCGGCGCCGCCGGCGGCACCGGCTCGCGCCCCCCGCCTTCCGCGGCGATGACGCGGCTGATCGAGGCGATGATCTCCTCCATCGAGGGATCCTGCTTGGGTTTGGCGTCGGACATCGCGGCAACCGAGACGGGTGTGAGGCCCCTAAGCTAGAGGCTGCCGCTCGGAATTGCCAGAGCCGCCGGCATCGGGCTCATCATTCCTTCAGCCCGCCGCCAAACCCGGCCCACTTGTCCTTCACCTCGCGGTAGTGCGCGTCCATGTCGTAGAGCTTGACCGGCAGATGCAGCTCGGGCGCGATCAGGCGGCCGCTCGCGGCGGCGACGTTGTATTCGGCGAGCGCCGTATCGTGTTCGGCCACGACCAGCTGCTGCTGCGCGGTCAGGAGCGTTTGCACCTGGATCAGCACATCGAGGGTCGTGGCCGTGCCGACGAGCGCCTCCTGCTGGATCCCCTGCAGGGCGATCTGCGCCGCCCGCACCGCCGCGGCAAACGAAGCAATGGCGGCCCGCCCGGATTTCAGGGCCTCCCATGCGTCCGTCACCGCCTGCACCGCCAACCGGCGCGCCTGGTCGACCTGGCTGCGCCGCTGCCCGACCGTCTGCTCGGCCTGGCGCGTCTGCGAATAGATCGCGCCGCCCTCGTAGAGCGGCATCGTCATCTGCAACGTCACCGTTCCGGAATTTTCGAGCGTACCGTTCAGCGCGGCCGACGGCGCCGCGGACCGGGCCAGGGTACCGACGAGCGAAATCTGCGGCAGCAGCTGGCTGCGTGCCACGTCGATCCCGTCGCGCGCCGCCAGTTCGGCGAAGTTCGCCGAGATGACGTTGAAATTGTTGTTGGCGGCGAGGCTCTCCGCCTCTTCGCGGGTGGCCGGCAGGGCCGGCCGGTCGCGCGGCAGCAAGAGGATACCCGGCGGGCTGCCGACCGCAGCCACATATTCGGCCCGGCTTTGGGCGAGCGTGCCTTCGGCTGCGACCAGGTTGCCGATTGCCTGGGCCAGCGAGGCTTCCGCCTGGGCAACGTCGGTGCGGGTCACTTCGCCGACGCGAAAGCGGTCCTGGGTGGCGGTCAGCTGCTCGCGCAAAACCTTCACATTGTTGCGGTTGACCTCGACCAGCGCCTGGTCGCGGACGACGTCGAGATAGGCTTGCGCCACCGACGCCAACACCGTGGTTTCGACCGCCAGGGTCTGCGCCCGCGTCGATTGGACGGTCTCGATGGCCTGGCGGGTTTGGGCCACGGTGTGCCCGCCGCTGTAGACCGGCTGGGTCACCTGGAGGCCGACACTGTTCGATTGAAAGGTGGTAAATAACGTCGACGCCGGCTCGGTGACACCCGGCGCGATCGGCGTGGCCGGTGTACTGAAGCTGGAGCGGTTGCCGGCGACATTGCCGGTGAAGCTGACCGTCGGTCGCCATCCCGACAAGGCCTGCGGCACCTGCTCATCGGTTGCCCGCAACAAGGCGCGCTGGGCAAGCAAATTCGGGTTCGTATTGTAAGCCTCGGCCAAGGCCTGGGTCATCGTCTGGGCCGGCGCCGCGATCGCGGCGAAAAAGAAGCCGCCGCCGGCGATCGCCGCCAGCGCCGCAGCCGCTCGCATCCGCGCCGGGCCGGGGTCGCCGATCGCGGTTTTCGCCGCGGCTCGCTGCGGCGGCGGTCTCGTCCGACTCGTGATCAATCGGCAGCTCTCAGAAAGTGAAGACGGCAGCGGGCAAAAAGCCCGGCAGCACGGGGGTCGCAGCGTCGAATATAACGCGTCGGCCGAGCGTGCCGCCAGTCCGCTGTGTCAACGTCGCATGGCCGAGGCCGGCGCTCCGCCGCTCGACGGCGAGCAGCCGGCCGTCCTCGGCCAGTTGTTCGATGATTTCGTCCGGGATTGCCGCCACCGCACCGGCGAACAGGATCGCATCATAAGGCGCGCGCGGCCGATGCCCGTGCCGCAATCGTCCCTCGATCGCCTCGACCGAGGCGATCGCGTGATCGACAAGGGCGGCGCGGGCGCGGCGCGCGAGCTCGGCATCCTCCTCGAGGGCGACGGCCTTGCGGGCCAGCACCGAGATGACGGCCGCTTCGTACCCGGTCGCGGCACCGACGACCAGCACCGTGTGGTGGCGCGCAATTGCCGCCGCCTGGATCAGTCGGGCCGCGACCATCGGCTCCATCAGGTAGCGGCCGCCGCCGAGCGGCAGATCCTCGTCGATATAGGCGACTGGGCGCAGCGGCTCCGGGACGAACAGCTCGCGCCGGATTCGTCCGAAGGCGGCGAGGACGCGTTCGTCGGTCACCTTGTTCGGCCGGAGCTGGCTCTCGACCATGTGCGCTCGGGCCGCCGCAAATCCGCTCATCCCGCCCCCGTCGGCTACGCGGCAATCGAGGTTATATCGGGCAGCCGGTGCCGGCACAATCGAAAGCGCCTGGCCATGCGAGTTCGCGCACCGCACGCGGACGCGCGATGTCCCGAGGGATTTGTCGACGCCGCCCGATCGCGGTTTACAATCGGCTGCGCCGTGCGCGCGGATCCTTGGAACGAGAACGACCGAGCCCAAAACATGACCGAGTCCGAAACGGGGGGGCTGTTTCCGCCGCCCGAACCGGCCGGCGCCGATCGCTCGACCGGGCTCTTGCCGTCGCAGTTGCTGCGCGAGGCGGTGGCGCGCGGGCGCGAGATCCTGTCGCCGGCGCCGATCGGCGACGATCAGATCCAGCCGGCGAGCATCGATCTGCGGCTTGGCGAGGTCGCCTACCGAGTGCGGGCGAGCTTTCTGCCGGGTGCCCGGTCGCGGGTGCGCGACAAGCTCGATCTCTTGTCGATGCATCGGATGGACCTGACGAAGGGTGCGGTGCTCGAAAAGGACTGTGTCTACATCGTGCCCCTTGTCGAATATCTGGCGCTGCGGCGGCGCACCACGGCGCTGGCCAATCCGAAGAGCTCGATCGGCCGGCTCGATGTGTTCGCCCGCGTCATCACCGATTACGGCGTCGAGTTCGACCGGGTGCGCGACGGCTACAAGGGGCCGCTCTATGCCGAGCTGGCGCCGCGCTCGTTCTGCATCCTCGCTCGCACCGGGTCGCGCCTCGTGCAGTTGCGCATCCGCCGCGGCTCGCCGACGTTCAGCGATAGCGCGCTGCGGCGCTTGCAGGAAGAGGTGGGGCTGGTCGAGGCGCCGGTGGGTGCGGTGCCCGGGCCGGGTACGATTCGCGCCGGCCTGGCCTTCAGCGTCGATGTCAACGGCGCGGCGGCGGGCGGGATCGTCGGCTACAAGGCGCGGCGGCACACCGATCTCGTCGATGTCGATCGCGTGCGCCATTACGATTGGCCCGACTTCTGGGAGCCGGTTCATGCCCATCGCGGCGCCGGGGGAGAGGGCGGGATCGTCCTCGACCCGCACGATTTTTATATTCTGGCGTCGCGCGAAGCGGTCGTCGTGCCGCCCGACCACGCCGCCGAGATGCTGCCCTATCACACCTTCGTCGGCGAATTCCGGGTGCATTTCGCCGGCTTTTTCGATCCTGGCTTTGGTACGCCCGAAACCGGCGGCGCCGGCAGCCGAGCGGTGCTGGAAGTGCGCTCGCACGAGGTGCCGTTTCTGATCGAGGACGGCCAGGTGCTGGGCCGCCTCGTCTACGAGCGGCTGATCGCGCGGCCGGACAAGCTCTACGGCCGGGCCATCGGCTCGTTCTACCAGCGCCAGGGCCTGGCGCTGTCGAAGCATTTCAAGTAGGCGCGCGCGTCCCTCCGAGAGGTTTACCCGCCGGATGCGCGTTTGCTATCGATGTTGAGATGGTCAGGTGGAAGCCTAACGCCGGCCGTGCTTTGTTACAACGGGACGACGAGGAGCGTGTCGATCTCAGAGCCCGACCCAAAATGAATCGATTTATTTCAGAACCTTATATCGTCATTCCCGCGCAAGCGGGAATCCAGGGTCGAAGTCCTGTCGCTTGCCCCCGGCCGGAGCCTGTCCTCGGGCCGGCCGAAGGCCGGACCCGGGGGCCGGGGCAGGCACTGGACCCCTCCCCGGACGGCCGGCCCTGGCGGGCCGTTCCGGGGATCGGCGGGGGTGACGCGTAGGTTGTTGATCCACCGCGTGTCATTTTCGGTCGGGATCTCAGGCAAGGCGGCGAAGCACAAGCAGCTCCGGGCGGGCGCCGGGGGAGAGGGCGGGATCGTCCTCGACCCGCACGATTTTTATATTCTGGCGTCGCGCGAAGCGGTCGTCGTGCCGCCCGACCACGCCGCCGAGATGCTGCCCTATCACACCTTCGTCGGCGAATTCCGGGTGCATTTCGCCGGCTTTTTCGATCCTGGCTTTGGTACGCCCGAAACCGGCGGCGCCGGCAGCCGAGCGGTGCTGGAAGTGCGCTCGCACGAGGTGCCGTTTCTGATCGAGGACGGCCAGGTGCTGGGCCGCCTCGTCTACGAGCGGCTGATCGCGCGGCCGGACAAGCTCTACGGCCGGGCCATCGGCTCGTTCTACCAGCGCCAGGGCCTGGCGCTGTCGAAGCATTTCAAGTAGGCGAGGGGAGCGGATCCGTCGTCGGGCGTTTGTCGAGGATAGAGTTGCGGAGGAGCCCATGAGCGCATCGGCAAATTCATCACCGGGCCTCGACCTCGCCGGCGGCGTGGATCTGGCAAAATGCCCTGAAGACGGCTTGCTGCTCGGCCAGGTGGGGGCCGAGCCGGCGCTGCTGGTGCGACACCGGGGCGAGTGCTTTGTCACGGGTGCCGTCTGCACGCATTACGGCGGCCCGCTCTCGGAAGGGATCGTCGCTGACGGCACTCTCCGCTGCCCCTGGCATCACGCCGCCTTCAGCCTGCACACGGGCGAGGCGGCGCGGCCGCCGGCGCTCGCGCCGATTCCTTGCTGGCGGGTCGAGCGCAGCGGCGACAAAGTCTTTGCCCGCGAACGGCTTGCCGCGCCGGCGCGCCAACCGGCTGCCTCCGGTCCGCGCTCGGTGGTCATCGTCGGCGGCGGTGCGGCCGGCCAGGTGGCGGCCGAAACGCTGCGTCGCGAGGGCTATGCCGACCGCATCACGATCCTCAGCGCCGACCCGGCGCCGCCCTGCGACCGTCCGAACCTGTCAAAGGATTATCTCGCCGGCACCGCACCCGAGGAGTGGATCCCGCTGCGGCCCGCCGAATTCTACAGGGACAACGGCATCGGCTTGCAGCTCGAAACCAGCGTGACGGCGATCGACCCCGAGCGGCATGAGGTCCGCTGCGCCGACGGCGCGAGCCTTGAATTCGGCGCGCTGCTGCTCGCCACCGGCGCCGAACCGGTACGCCTCCTCCTGCCGGGCGCCGACCAGCCCCACGTCTTCTACCTGCGCAGCCTCGCCGACAGCCGCGCGCTGATCGCGGCGGCTTCGCAGGCGCGCCGCGCCGTCGTCGTCGGCGCGAGTTTCATCGGTCTCGAAGTCGCCGCTTCGCTGCGCAGGCGCGGGCTCGACGTCGCCGTCGTCGGCCCCGAAACCTGCCCGATGGAGCGCACCTTCGGCGTCGAGATCGGCACGTTCGTGCGCCGCCTGCACGAAGCGAACGGCGTCGCCTTTCACCTCGGCACGACAGTCGCGGCAATCGAGGATCGGAGCGTCGTGCTCGGCACCGGAGCGAAAGTGGCCGCCGATCTCGTCGTCTTCGGGGTCGGCGTGCGGCCCGCGGTTGGCCTCGGAGCGGCGGCCGGGCTCGCGATCGATCGCGGCGTCGCCGTCAACGAGTTCCTTGAGACGAGCCGAGCGGGGATCTTCGCGGCGGGCGACGCCGCGCGCTGGCCGGACCGGCTCACCGGCGATCGGATCCGCGTCGAGCACTGGGTCGTCGCGGAACGCCAAGCTCAAACGGCCGCGCGCAACATGCTTGGCCGCTGCGAGCCTTTCGCTGCCGTACCGTTTTTTTGGAGCCAGCATTACGACACCTCGATCCGCTATGTCGGCCACGCCGAGACGTGGGATCGCGTCCACATCGCGGGCAGTGTCGAGGCGGGCGATTGCGCCGTCGCGTACTACCGCGGGCAACGCAAGCTGGCGGTGGCGACGATCGGCCGGGACCGCGACAGCCTCCGCGCCGAACGCGAATTCGAGGAGATCATCGCGGCGACGCCGAAAGAGTGAGCGACGAAGCCGTGCCGCCCCCGTGCCAAAGATCGGCGGCCGCCAGGTCGGGAGCCGGAAGAGGCTCTCAGAATTTGAGGTTGCGATGGCGGCCTTGGCCGGACAACCCAAGATCAGGATCAAACGAGCATACGAGCCGCCGGCAGCGGACGACGGGACGCGCGTGCTGATCGACCGGCTATGGCCGCGGGGAGTGACCAAGGCGGCAGCGGCGATCGACCATTGGTTCCGCGAACTCGCTCCGAGCACCGAATTGCGCAAGTGGTTCGGCCACGACCCCGCTCGCTGGGACGAGTTCCGCCGCCGCTATACGGCCGAGTTGATGCCGCAGGAAGAGCAGCTCGACCAGCTGCTGCGGATGGCCGCGCAGGGACCGCTCACCTTGGTTTATGGCGCTCGCGACGAGCACCACAACGACGCCGCCGTTTTGCAGCAGGTGCTTGCTCGACGGGCAGCGGATGGCGGCCGGGATGCGGAGGCACCACGCCGGTTGTCGTGATCGGCGTTGCGCCGCGACGCAGCGCGGCGCGCGTATCTAGTGTACTGCTGCCGAAATAACTAGACATTTGGCTCGCCTTGTGGCCTACTCAGCGGTGAGCAGGAATCGGGTAGCCACTCTGGAGCTGAGAGCCGAACAGCAGGAACTGCTGCAAGGATGGGTTCGGGCGCATGGCACGCCGCAGCAGGTGGTGAAGCGCTGCCGGATTGTTTTGCTGGCGCATGAGGGATACGCCGACGTGGCAATTGCGCAGGAGCTTGGATTGAATCGGCACACCTGTCGGCTGTGGCGGGAGCGCTTCGTCGCCGCGGGGGCGCAGAGCTTGTGGGCGGTGGCCGAAGGACGCGGACGCAAACCCCAGCCGGGCCTGGCCGAACGCATTGTGAAGGCCACGCTGAGCAGCAAACCGCCTGGGCAGACGCACTGGAGCACTCGGGCGATGGCCAGGGCCCAAGGCGTGGACGCGAGCACGGTGTGCCGCATCTGGCAGGAGCACGGCTTGCAGCCGCACCGGCAGGAGACGTTCAAACTCTCGCGCGACCCGCAATTCGTGCCGAAGCTGCTGGATGTGGTGGGCGTGTACTTGCATCCGCCGCAGAACGCGGTGGTGCTGTGCGTGGATGAAAAAAGTCAGATCCAGGCCTTGGATCGCACGCAGCCTGGGCTGCCGATGAAGCGGGGACGTTGCGGCACCTGGACGCACGACTATGTGCGCCATGGCACCACGACACTTTTTGCCGCGCTGAACGTGGCGGCCGGAACGGTCAGCGGGCGGTGTTTTCCGCGCCATCGGCATCAGGAGTTCTTGCGCTTTCTGCGCCAGATCGATGCCGAGTACGCGCCGGAGTTGGATTTGCATCTGGTGTTGGACAACTACGGCACACACAAAACCGCACAGGTACAACGCTGGTTGAAGCGCCATCCGCGCTTCACGGTACACTTCATTCCGACCAGCTCCAGCTGGCTGAATTTGGTGGAACGCTGGTTCGGCGATCTGACCGGCAAAGCCGTGCGCCGTGGCAGCTTTGCCAGTGTCCCGGACTTGGTGGCCGCGATCGAGGACTTCATTGCGGCTTGGAATCGCGATCCCAAGCCCTTTATCTGGCGGGCGCAAGCCGAAGATATCCTCGCCAAGATCGAGCGCTGTCGGCGGCGGCTGGAAGAGATTCAGCCCGGCTGCACCGTGCGTCGTACGCGAAAGAAGGCAGCGTGACATGTGTATAGTTATTTGCGCATCATAACACTAGGTGTGGCTGTCGGCGCCGACGAGCGCGTTGCGGCAGCCGAGGGTTCGGCCGCCGCCTCGGCCATCCGGTGGCAAGCGCTGGGGGCGTTCAGAAAAGCGCGGGTTCTGCACGCGGATAGGTGAGTTGCAGGCCGTCGACGCGGGCGAACGGGGTCAGCCGGTGCGGTACGCGGTGGTCCGCATTCAGGATGTGCTCGATTTCGACGCCGCGGAGGCCGAGCGCGTCGGCGACGAGCGAGCGATGGCAGCGCCACGGCACGGCCTCGGCGCACATGATCGCGATGCGCTCGCGCCCGGCTTCCCCAATCAGCGCCTGGATCTCCTCCGCGAACGCCGGGGTCTGCATGTAGTCGGCAAAGCCGCGAAAACCCGCGTTCCGCCAGCCGCCGTTCGCCGAAGCTTTGCGCGGATGACGCAGCCCTCCGAGGCCCGGGCGGTGTTGGTAGGCGATCCCGGCCGAAGGCAGCGAGGCGCCCAGTTCCTCGCGGTTGAATTGCGGATTGCGCCGGGAGCGCGGAATGGTGCGGATATCGATCAGACGCTCGACACCGTTTTTGTGGAGTGCCGCGATGAGCCCGTCGAGCGACCGGGTCGAGTGGCCGATGGTCAATATCTTCACGGGGTCGGCCATGTCCGATGATAACCGGGCCGCGCCGTTCGCGGCAAATTCGCTTGCGGCGCTGTGCCCTTTCACCGACGATCGGCCGCAGGATGAACCCGGCTGGAGGGCTCGGCATGGACGAACCCTATCTGAAGAGCGGCATCTTCCTCGCGCCGTTCCACCATCACGACGAGAACCCAACGCTGTCGATCGAGCGCGACCTCGAGCTCCTCGAGCATCTCGACCGGCTCAACTATCACGAGGCGTGGATCGGCGAGCACCATTCGGGCGGCTTCGAGCTGATCGCCTGCCCGGAGATGTTCATCGCCGCCGCAGCCCAGCGCACCCGCCACATCCGCCTTGGCACCGGCGTCGTCTCGCTGCCTTACCACAACCCGTTCATGCTGGCCGACCGCATGGTCCAGCTCGACCATATGACGCGCGGCCGGGCGATGTTCGGGGTGGGGCCCGGCGCTCTCGTGCACGACGCCTTGAAGATCGGCATCGACCCCGGCGAGCAGCGGCGCATGATGAACGAGTTGTTCGACGCGATCGTCCGGCTGCTGCACGGCGAGACGGTCAATTGCAAGACCGACTGGTTCAACCTGACCGAAGCGCAATTGCAGCTGCGGTCCTATAGCCGCCCGACGATGGAATTGGCGGTCGCCGCGGCGCGCTCGCCGTCGGGTTCGTTGCTGGCCGGCAAGTACGGCGTCGGCATGCTGTCGATCGGCGGCACCAGCCCCTTGGCGATGGAGCGCCACGCCGCCAATTGGGGGCTCTACGAAGCGACGGCACGGCAGCACGGGCATGTGCCCGACCGCAGGAACTGGCGCCTCGTCGGGATGTTCCATATCGCCGAGACCCGCGAGCAGGCGCGCCGCAACCTGCAGTTCGGGGTGCAGGCCTTTGCCAATTATTTCCGCGACGTGGCGACCTTTCCGATCATCCCGGCCGAGGTGCCCGATCCGACCGAGTGGCTCATTGAGACCGGCACCGCCTGCATCGGCACCCCCGACGACGCGATCGCCTATGTCGACCGGCTGCTCGCCGGCTCGGGCGGGTTTGGCGTCCTCTGCGAGCTGGCGCAGAATTGGGCCGATTGGGAGGCGACCAAAAGGCACTACGAGCTGATGGCGCGGTTTGTCCATCCGCACTTCCAGCACAGCCGCGACTTGCTGCGGGGCAGCTATGATTTCGCCACGAGCCGCCATGTCGAATTCATCGGCCAGGCGAGTGCCGCGATCCAAAAGGAAATCGACCGGCACGCGGCAAGTCCCACCCCGGCGCCGCGGCGCGACGCCGCCGACTAGCCGGCTCGGCCGCGGCGGGCGCGTTTCCGCGAATTTCTTTCCCCGGCTCTGCCCTCTGTGCTAGCGCAGGGCCATATTAGCGCAGGTTCGGAGAGGCCGGGCGAGGACGGAAGGATGCAGAGTCAGAACCGGTTTTTCGACGATTTTGCCCGCCTCGCCGCAGGCGCTGCCGCAGCACTTTCGGGGGTCAAGGACGAGGTCGAGACCCGGCTGCGCGAACAGCTCGAAAGACTGCTCGCCGGCATGGATCTCGTCGATCGCGACGAATTCGAGGCGGTCAAGGCGATGGCCGCCAAGGCGCGCGCCGAGCAGGAGGTTCTAGCGGCGCGGCTGGCGACGCTCGAAGCCCGGTTGGCGGCGCCCGGCGCAGCCGAAGCGCCGGCGCCCGATGCGGCCGGTCCGGAACCGGCGTGAAGATTCCGCCAACCGGCGGCGCGCTCGACCGTCGGACATGGGACCGGCCGTCGATGCTGCGGGCCGGCCGCCCGAGGAGGGCATGATGACAAGTCTTGCCGCTTCCGAACCGGTGCCGCTCTCCGGCAACCCGATCGACCTCGTCGAGGAGATCGCCGTCGCCAACGACTGGGCGCATGACCGCGCCGGCGACGAGGAACTGGTCGTCGAGATCGCCGGGCGCTGGTGCGACTATCGGCTCTACTTCGGATGGCAGGAGGAAATCGGCGCGCTGCACTTTTCCTGCGCCTTCGATATGAAGGCGGCAACGGGACGCCGCGGCGCGGTCTACGAGTTGTTGGCGCTGGCCAATGAAAAGCTGTGGCTCGGGCATTTCGATCTGTCGGCGGCGGACAAAGCGCCCGTATTTCGCCATGCGCTGCTGTTGCGCGGCTTGGCGATGGCGAGCGCCGAGCAGGTAGAGGACCTGATCGACATCGCGCTCGCCGAATGCGAGCGTTTTTATCCGGCGTTCCAACTCGTCCTGTCGAGTGGCGAAACCGCGACGCAGGCGATCACCGCGGCGATCACCGACCCGGTCGGCGAGGCCTGAAGAGCGTGGCCGGCGGCGCGACCGCGCAGCGAACCCTTCTGCTCGTCGGCTGCGGCCGGATGGGGTCGGCATTGCTGCGCGGCTGGCGCGCCGGCGGCGCCGCGTCGCGATTTGTCGTTGTCGAGCCGACCGGCGTTCCGCCCGGATTGGCCGCAGCGGCGGACATCGCCTGGCACCGGGAACCCGATACGTTGCCGCGCGAGGCAATGCCGGCGGCCGTGGTGTTCGCGGTCAAGCCGCAAGCGGTCGACGCGGTATTGCCGCACTACCGCCGGTGGGTCGATCCGGCGACGGTGTTTCTGTCGATCGTGGCCGGCAAGACCTTGAACGCGCTCGCCCGTCACCTCGGCCATGCGGCACTGGTGCGGACCATGCCGAACCTGCCCGCGGCGATCGGGCGCGGCTTCACCGTCGCCTGCGCCAACGCCTTGGTGACGCCGGACCAAAAGCGGCTGTGCGACACGCTGCTGGCCGCCGTCGGCGAGAGTGCCTGGATTGACGACGAAGCGCTGCTCGACGCGGTCACCGCGGTGTCCGGCAGCGGCCCGGCCTACGTCTTCCTGCTGATCGAAGCGCTGGCGCGGGCCGGTGAGCGGGAGGGGCTGCCGGCCGATCTTGCGCTCCGGCTGGCGCGCAGCACCGTGGCCGGCGCCGGCGCGCTCGCCCAGCTGTCCGACGAAGGCCCGGCGCAATTGCGCGAGAGCGTGACCAGCCCGGGCGGCACGACGCAAGCGGCGCTCGACCTGTTGATGGCCACGGACGGGCTCGATGCACTGATGGTGCGGGCCGTCGCCGCCGCCGCCGCCCGCTCGCGCGCGCTGGCCGGCTGATCCGGGCACCGGGCGAGGGGCGGCAGGGTGGCGAGATCCGGGCCGCGAGGCGGGCGCGACGCAAGGCGCGACGCCGTTCCGCCGCGGAGCGAGGCCGACCGGATCATCGACGCCGCGCTCGCCCGGATTGCCGCCGATGGCTGGCGCCGGCTGTCGCTCGCCACCGTCGCAGCCGAGGCCGGGGTACCGATCCTGAGCGTCTATCGCGCTTTCGGGTCGAAGCAGGCGATCCTGTGCGGCGTCGTCGATCGGATCGACGCGGCGGCGCTCGCCGATCCGGCAACAGCCGAGGCCGGGGAGCATCCGCGCGACCGGCTGTTCGATCTCTTGATGCGGCGATTCGACGCACTCCGGCCCTACAAGTCCGCCTTCGCCGCGCTGCGGCGCGAGCTGCCGGGCGATCCGGTCACGGCGCTGTGCCTCGCCGCCCGGCTGTCGCGGTCGATGCGATGGATGCTCGACGCCGCCGACATCGCGACCGGCGGCCTCACCGGCGCCGTGGCGGTGAGGCTCGCCGATGCCGCCTATCTATCGGCGATGCGGGTCTGGCAGCGCGATGATTTACCGGATTTAGCGGCGACGATGGCGGCGCTCGATAGCCGCCTGCGCCGGATCGAAAGGTGGCTGCGGCCGCTCCGTCCGCCGCCGCACAGCGGCGAGACCGCTGCCGCCTAAATTTGCTGCGTCGCAAAAGACACCCTTGACGGACCCCTATACCGCCGATATTTTTAGCATTGTGCGTTGCACAATAGCCCTGGAGCATGCGGCATGGCCGAAGCCCGTTCGAGCTTGTTCGATTACGATGTAACCAAGTGGATGGCCGATTTTCGCTTTCGGCCGTTCGACGTCGAGACCTTGATGGCGGCGCAGCGGCGCAATATCGAGGCCTTGAGCCAAGCAAACCAACTCGCCATCGAGGGCATCCAGGCGGTTGCCCGACGGCAGATCGAGATCGCCCGCGAGGCGGTCGAGGACATGTCGGCGCTGATCCGCGACCTCGCCGAGCCGGCTTCGACCGTGGATCGCCTCGCCAAGAACACCGAATATGCGAAGCAGGTGCTCGAAAAGAGCGCCAGTCATGGCCGCGAAATTTCGCAGATCGCGGTCAAGGCCGGGGCCGAGGCGGCCGATGTCCTGCGCAAGCGCGCCTGCGAGGGTCTCGACGAATTGCGTCATTTCGCCCCTAAGCAGACGCCGAACTGAGGCACTGCTCTATCGGGTTGCGGCCCGGTCAGGAGCCCGTCCTCGGGCCGCGCGCAGCGCGGTTCCGCGGGCCGGGGCATGGCATTCCCGGTCTATCGGAACCCGAATGAAACGCCGCCAGCTGAAATGGCTGTGCGGGCGGCTCAAACAACTCGCCGGCATTAAGCTCACGCGCGAGGAGTTGCTGATGCGGCTCGGCACCGCGCGCAAGCAGGCCCGAACGGCCTGGCGACTGTTGGCGATCGAGGTGGCTGCGGACGGCGCCGCGTTCAGCTACCGCCTCGATCGCGAGAAGCTTCGCCGCGCCCGGCGACGTGAAGGCCGGTACCTGCTGCGCACCAATCTCACCGACGACGGCCCGGCGCGGCTGTGGGGCTTTGTACCTCCAACTCGTCAGCGTCGCGCTCGGCCGACGCCGCCCTAGCGCCCGGCCTAACGCCGCGCAGCGCCCTCGAAAAGTTCGCCGCCGTGCAGATGATCGATCTGCACGTCCCGACGACCGACGGCCGCGAGCTGCTCTTGACCCGCTACACGGAGCCGGAGCCCGAAAGCAGGGGATGCTATTTCGGGCGCGCGGCTGGCCGAAAAATCCGGCGCATCAGTTCGCAGGTTTCCGGTGCGACGCGCATGGGTTGGTGTCCGGGCATTAGTCGCCCATTCGTGTGCATAATCTCAACCAGCGCGTCATACGTCTTGACGTTGAGCCAGTCCATTGCCGCGCGGTGCCCGATCTTGCCCTTTTCCAGCTTCTCCAGCACGTCGGCCAGAGTGTTGCCTTTTAGGTCGTCATTCATCGTCCGAAGCTCCGGCGCAGCCAGCTTGACCGCACGCTCTTGGTTAGCCCGACTTTCTCGAACGGCACCAGCGGCGTCGCCCGGCTGGTGTTGATCTTTTCGACCAGTTCGAGCGCCTCGGGCAGCAATCCCTCGCGATGCAGGGTCAACAGCCATGCCGTCGTGTTCAGCATGTGAACACTGCGAAGCCGGGCAACGCGCAAATCCATCACGTCCGGGTCTTCAAACAATAGGAGCGGCACGAAGTTCGGCCCGGTGTGGCGCGCGAGCGCGGTGGCGTATTCGTCAACGGCGATCTCGCCGAGGTCGCCGCTCGCCTCCTGTGGGTTGCGCGCGCGCCGCGTCTGGTAGCCCACCCCAACATTGGTTTCGACAATCTCAATCTGGTTATGCAAGCGCGCGAGCGCCGCCTTGACTTCGCCCTTGGGGTCGTTATCCGGCTTGGTAATCTCCCAATGCACCGCACGGCGAAGCTGCCAAGCAGGTCGATCCGCCCGATGCGCGCGAGTGTCAGCACCGGGCTTGCGTCCGGGATGATGACAGCAACATCGACAGTTCTGCGCGCCACGATCTCGTCACCATTATGGATTTTTACACGACACCGGTGACGCGCACCGTCCTTTGAAACCAGCTCTTTTGCAACCGGCTATCGTGGTGAGACAGCTTCGTCAGCCTTGGACGCCCGGATATGGATCGCGATGCCGAGCTGGAAATCATCCGCCGCGCCTATGCCAAGCAGATCATGGCAGGCTTCGGAGTGTCCGACCGGCGCATCGAGGCAGCCTTTGCCTCGGTCAAGCGCGAGGACTTTCTCGGGCGCGGCCCTTGGCAAATCGTGCGATGGGGTCGCGGTTATGTGCCGACCCCGACCCGGAACCCCGTGTACCTCTACGACGACGTGGTGGTCGGCATCATTCCAGAGCGCAACCTCAACAACGGTCAGCCGTCATTACACGCGGCGCTGATCGCCAGCGCCGCGCCGAGGGCGGGCGAGCACGCCGTGCATGTCGGTGCCGGGGTCGGCTACTACACGGCTATATTGCACCGTCTGGTCGGTCGCCGCGGCAAGGTGACGGCGATTGAATTTGATTCCGGGCTGGCCGCGCGGCTTGCTGAAAATTTCGCCGGAGCAAGCAATATCCGGGTTGTGTCGGGCGACGGCGCACGCGTCGCGTTCGACAGCGCGGACATCATCTATCTCAATGCCGGCGCGACCAAGCCGGCGGAGACATGGCTTGATCAGCTCGTCGAGGGCGGGCGGCTGATCCTGCCGCTGACCGCTGCCGAGTTTCCGACCGGCGATCTACGGCAGGGTGCGGTGTTTCGCATCGAGCGCCGAGACCACGAGTGAAGCCGCGCACCCTCATGTCCTCGATCATGCGTGCCCGCAGTGCGCTGACGGGCCGCTGGGAAGGATGGGAGGTCATCGGGGTCTCCTCTCTCGCAGCCGATCCAAAGCATCTCGGCGCCCGCATCGGCATCACCGCCGTGCTCCACACTTGGGGCTCGGCGATGACCCACCATCCGCATCTCCACATGATCGTGCCGGGCGGCGGGATATCACTCGATGGTACGCACTGGGTGCGCTGCAGACCCGGCTTCCTCTTACCGGTGCGCGTGTTATCCCGCCTGTTCCGGCGGCTCTTCCTGACGCGCCTCGCCGACGCGCACGCGGCGGGCCGGCTGGTGTTCTTCGGCGAGCTCGAAGGCCTGCGTGGCCGCGAGGCCTTCGCCGCGCACCTTGCACCACTCAAGAAGAAGAAATGGTTCGTCTATGCCAAGTCGCCCTTCGCCGGGCCCGAAGCGGTGCTCGCCTATCTCGCCCGCTACACCCATCGCGTCGCCATCTCGAACAGCCGCCTCATCGCTCTCGACGAGCGCGGCGTGACCTTCCGCTACAAGGACTACCGCCGCGACGGCCGGGAGCGGTTTCGCACGATGACGCTCGCGCCCGACGAGTTCATCAGGCGCTTCCTGCTCCACGTCCTACCCAAAGGCTTCCACCGCATCCGCCACTACGGGCTGCTCGCCAGCGCCGGATGCAAAGCCAATATTGCGCGCGCCCGAGAACTGATCGCCGGGCCCGTGCCAGTGACGGATCCGCCGGCAGCGCAAGACGACCCGGACCCGGCAGCCGACGTTACGGCAGACCATCGCCCGCCATGCCCTTGTTGCGGCGGCCGCATGATCATCGTCGAGACCTTCGAGCGCGGCGGCGCGCCGCGCGGCCCGCCATCACCCCAAGCCGGCGTCAGGACCGCCATGCCATGACGCCTGTCATTGCCTCATCGCACTACGCGCCTGCCGGGGAACCTTGCTTCCGCCGTTGCATCCGTCTCGCCTCGGCGCCTCCGAAAGTCCGCACTACGCCGTCGATCCCGCCAAAATCGCCCCGTCGACCGCCGCCGCCGCAACAAACTCCCGACCCGGATCCTCGACCACCCACCGCCGACCGCGGCCAGCAGATCACCTACCCAACCCGCCGCCACACCAAATCCCCATAGACGGCACACCGCACCGCCCAGCCCCCCGCGGGTTCTTTCCTGGGAGGCTTTCGGACGCCGGCCCTCAGAACGGCTGCATGGTTACGCCAGGCCGGCATCCGAAACCCTTCACCAAATCGTACGTTAAGGCCCGTCGCAAATTTGTGTTGCCACGCAATCGTGTTTGACAACACAATTCCCCTGATTTGCCAATAACGCTGAGAAATGCTGTCTAAACGGGCGTGTGCAACTCACTGAAGTGTCGTGATTATTCGCTTAGCGTACGTTTTAGGGAAGAATCTGTCATTACCCGTTCATGTCTCCTCCTGTTTCTATGGTTCTGCCCCGGTTTACGCCGTCACCCGGTAGCAGGGGCATTTTCCAGAACATCCGTTCCGCCGACATGGTCACAGTCAATATCAGGTACTTCCCGCCGTCCTTCGTTAACCCGGCAATAGAAACATGGGGCGACAGTATTAGAGGCTTTCGGCAGGCGATTGATTACTGGTCGTGCCACAATTGTTACTTTCCCGCCCCGGACACAACATCTAGGTCGCAGCTGTCCCCAAATTCCGGGGATAGCTGGTCGGAAAACGACTGCGCCCGCCCGCCCGCTGCGGCCCGGATCGCTTTGCCCAAAAACCGGGCAGCGCTCTAGCGGTTGACCGGCGCGGCAGATCGCGCCACATCGGGGCGGCATGGAGAGCCGCAGCAAAAAGATCCGACGGAGAATAAAATGCCGGAAGAAGGGCGGGCGCGGCCGGTGCCGACGCCGGAGACGATGCATTTCTGGGACGGCACGCGATTGGGCGAATTGCGGCTGCAGCGCTGCAACGCCTGCGGCAAGGCCTATTTTCCGCCGCGCCCGTTCTGCCCGCGCTGCGCCTCGCGCGATGTCGCGGTGTTCCGGGCATCGGGCAGGGGCCGGCTCTACAGCTATGTGATCCATCATCGGCCGGCGCCGGGCTTCACGCCGCCCTATGCCATCGCCGTCGTCGAACTCGAAGAAGGACCGCGGCTGATGTCGAACATCACGGACTGCCCGCAGACCCCGGAAGCTTTGGTGCTCGACATGCCGGTCGAGGTCGCCTTCGCCAAACTCGACGACGAAATCACTCTGCCGCTCTTCCGTCCGGCCGCGGGGTGACCCTGATGCGGCCGAAATCGATCGCCGTCGTCGGCGCCGCCGAGACCACCAGGCTCGGCGTCATTCCGGACATGTCGCAGATCCAATTGCATGCCGACGCGGCCCTCAATGCCATGGCCGATGCCGGCCTCAAACCCGCCGACATCGACGGCGTCGCCACCGCCGGCGAGACGCCGGTGACGGTGGCGCATTATCTCGGCATCACCCCCAAATGGGT
Organism: uncultured Alphaproteobacteria bacterium; assembly: GCA_963772295.1. Classification (GTDB taxonomy): domain Bacteria; phylum Pseudomonadota; class Alphaproteobacteria; order ATCC43930; family CGMCC-115725; genus AP-15. The sequence continues at coordinate 62,891 of CAVYWO010000007.1, read as the reverse complement.
CGACGGCACCGCGGTCGGCGGTTGCTCGTTCATGCTTCACACGCGCCACGCCGCGGCGGCGATCGCCGCCGGCCTCTGCGAGACGGTGCTGATCACCCATGGCGATAGCGGCCGCTCCGGCGTCGGCCGTACCCGCAACATCGTGGCGCCGTCGAGCCTCGCCGGCCAGTTCGAGCAGCCCTACGGGCCGCTCGGCCCGCCCACTTTGTTCACGCTGCCGGTGCTGCGCTACATGAAGACCTACGGGCTCAAGGACGAGACCCTGGCGATGGTCTCGGTTGTGCAGCGCGAATGGGCGGCACAGAACCCGCGCGCCACCTTCAAAGAACCGATCACGGTCGAGGACGTCCTGAACTCGCGGATGATCGCCTACCCGTTCCGCCTGTTGCAGTGCTGCCTCGTCACCGACGGCGGCGGCGCCCTGATCCTCGTCGCGGCCGAGCGCGCCAGGGATTTCCCGCAAAAGCCGGTCTACATCCTCGGCTCGGGCGAAAGCGTCGAGACGCCGATAGTCAGCCAGATGGCCGACTTCACCTCGTCGCGCGCCTTCCGCGTGTCGGGCGCCAAGGCCTTTGCCGAGGCCGGCATCACCCACCGCGACGTCGATCACCTGATGATCTACGACGCCTTCGCCCATCTGCCGATCTACGGGCTCGAAGACCTCGGCTTCGTGCCGCCGGGCGAGGGCGGCCCATTCATCGCCGCGCGCCATACCGCACCCGGCGTCCCGGGACGGCCCGCAGGCCCACGGGACTACGCCCGTGGGCTGAAGGCCCACGGCCGCCCGGGGATCCCGCTCAACACCAATGGCGGCGGTCTTTCCTACATGCATTCCGGCATGTACGGCATGTATGCGCTGCAGGAGAGCGTGCGCCAGCTGCGCGGCATCGCCCCGGCACAGGTCCCGGGCGCCGAGATTTCGGTCTGTCACGGGGTCGGCGGCATGTTCGCCGCCGCGGGCACGATCATCTTCTCGAACGCGCCGCCGTAGGCCTTGTCGTAACCCGCGTGCCAAAAGTGACGCTAAGGAAAGTCAGTGATTTCAGGGCGTTATGCCATAGTCCGTAGCGTAAGCTATTGAAACATCGTCAAACTCAGCTTTTGCAGGGTGTGAGGCCTGATGGCACACCTGGCAATCGCAAAACTTTCTGACTTCTGCACCGTCTGGTTCTCTGGTTCGGGTGGAGACTCGTCCTTTGCCGGGACGCGCTCGAACGACGAGGAAGCGCCGAAACCGGCCGTTACCGGATCGCGATGGAACCGAGAGGTTCGAACTTCAGGAGACATTCCCCGCCGGACCAGCTGATCCTTTGGGTTGCCCAGGAAGCGGTCATCCGCGCCAGACTGCCGGACGTGCCCGACGACGCTCACGTTAACTCGTCGAGGAGCGCCTTTGCCTCGACAAGATCTGCGGTGTCGAAGCCTTCGGTGAACCAGTCATAGACGGGTGCCAGAAGGGCGCACGCTTCCCCGCCCAGGCTTTGGCGCGCGAGCAGCCGGGCGAGGCTCGTCGCCGCCCGCAGCTCCCATGATTTCGCCCCTTGCTTGCGGGCGATGGCGATCGCCTTGCGGAACGACGCTTCCGCCCGGCTCTCGTCGGGCTTGTCGGAGGCGAGAACGAGTTCGCCCTCCAGCCGGTGGAGCTCCGCCTGGTAGATGCGGGCTTCGGTTTCCTCGACCGCGGCGAGCGCCCCGCGCACCGCCGAGAGCCCGTCCTCGATCCGGCCGGCCACGAGGCACGCCTCGGCAAAAAGGGCGAGCCATTGCGGCCGGGTGAGTTTGACGCCGGTCGCGCGATGCGCCTCGACCCCCGCGCGCAGGCGGGCAAGCCCTTCCTCCGCTCGGGCTTCTTTGACGAGAGCCCAGCCGCCAAGGGCCGTGGCGATCGCGGCCCAATGCGGAAAGCCATGCTCCGCCGCGAGGGCGAGAGCCGCCTCTGCCCGATCGCGGCAGAGCGCCAGCTCGCCGCGCCATTGATGAACCTCTGCCGCGAATATGAGTGCAGAGGTTTCGCTCGTTGGATGTGCGGCGGCGCGGGTCGCGGCGATCGCCTCTTCTTCATGGCGGAGCGCCTCGTCGGGAAAGCCCTGCAGCCAGAGCACAAAACCCACCATGGAGCGGCACCGCGAGCAGACGTCAAAGCTCAAGCGAGCGGCTTGGGCGCGATCGCGCTCGGGATCGTAAAGCGCGAGGCCTTCCTCATAATGCCGGCGCGCCGCAGCGGGGTCACCCAAACCGATGTGGGCCTGGCCCATCACGAAGTCGGCGTGACTGAGGAGAAACGGGTCTCCGAAGCGTTCGGCGAGGGCCAAAGCCTCCTGGGCCAGCACCAGCCCGGTGCGCAGTTTTCCGTCGTGGAGATGCACATTCGCGAGCCGGATACGCGCCTCGACCGCCCGAGTTTGCGCCGGCAAGTCCGCCGCAATCCGGCGGCCGAGCTCGGCCGCCCGGGTCGCGGCCTGCCGTAGCGCCGCCGAGGCAAAACCCTCGTTCGCCGACCGAGGCCCAATGAGAGCGGCCTGGAGCAGCAGCTCCTGTTCGTCGCGTGCCTGGCTCTCGGGAAGCCGCATGAGGATCTCGAGGCCTCGCTCGAGTTGCGCGACGGCTTCGCTGTTTGCCGAACGCTCGGTCGCCCTCTCGCCGGCGCGCAGCCACCAGGGCACCGCCTTCTCGAACAGCCCGGCTTCGGTCAGGTGCCGGGCGAGAAGCTCCGGCTGGGCCGCAACGGCCTCCGGGAAATCGGTTTCGAGCACGGCGGCGATATGGGCGTGAAGCTCCTCGCGGCGGCGGCGCAGGAGGCTGCCATAGGCGGCGTCGCGGACCAGCGCGTGTTTGAACAGATAGCTCGCATGAGGCGGGCTGCCGCGGGCGAAGACGAGGCCGGCCTCGGCGAGCCGGAGTAGAGCCTCCTGCAGCTCGCCCTCGGCGCGCCCGGTCACCGGCGCCAGCAGCGCGTAGGAAATTCGCGGCCGATCGCGGCGGCGATCTGGGCGACTTCCTTCCGGGCCTGGCCGAGACGGTCGAGACGCGCCATCAGCGGCGCCTGCAGCGCCGACGGCACGGCCGCCGACGGCGACATCGCGCCGGCAAGCGCCATCTCGACCTCAGCACCTTGTCCGCCCGCTTCGAGCACCGCCTTCGTCAGCTCCTCGACAAACAGCGGAACACCGTCGGCGCGCTCGATGATCTCCACCGCGACCTCGCCCGATAATGCCCTGTTCCCGGCGATGCCTGCGACCATCGCCGCGCCGGTGCGGCGGTCGAGCCGGGCAAGCGTCAGCGCCGTCACCTCGGGCAGCCCGCTCCAGGGCGGCGCGAATTCGGGACGGAAGGTGGCGACGAGCAGGACCGGCAGGCTCGCGATCCGCACGATCATGCGGTCCACAAGCTCGCGCGAGCTGGGGTCGAGCCAATGCAGGTCCTCGAAGACCATGAAGACCGGCTTGTGCCGGGCGAGCGCTTCCCACTGCCGCAGCAGCGCTTCGAAGGTCTTCTCCCGTCGGCGCTGCGGGCTCGAGGGCGGCACCGGATGACGCGCGGGCAGTGAAAGAAACTCGGCGAGAAGCGCCCTATCCTCGACCGGCGGCGCGGCCGGGGCGAGAAGCGCTTCGAGCTTGTCGAGCCTGGTTTCGACGGGATCGTCGCGCTCGAACCCCGCGGCGCGTTCGAGCTGGGCGATAAGGGGGTAGAACGCGCTCTCCTGATGATGCGGCGAACAGAAATAGCGCAGCCGGGTCAGATCCTCGCCTTCGAGCCGCCCGCGCAAGGCGGCGGCAAGCCGCGACTTGCCGATCCCCGGCTCGCCGCAGACCAGAACGATCTGCCCTTCGCCCGCGGCGGCGCGGCGCCAGCGGCGCAGCAGCAGCTCGATCTCCTCCTCGCGCCCGACGAGCGGCGTCAGAGAGGCCGCCCGCAGCGCCTCGAACCGGCTCAGGACGCCGCTTTCGCCAATGACCCGCCAGGCGCGCTGCGCTGCGGCGAAGCCGGCGAGAGGCTGGCGCCCCAGATCCTCGGTCTCGAACAGGCCGCCGATCTGCCGCCGCGTGTTCTCGGAGATGACGAGCGTATCCGGTGCGGCGAGCGCCTGCAGCCGGGCGGCGAGGTTCGGCGTCTCGCCGACGACCGCCTGCTCCTGCGCCGAACCGGCGCCGATCAGGTCGCCGACGACGGCGAGGCCCGAGGCGAGCCCGAGCCGCACCCGCAGCGGCTCCGGCGCCGCGAGCCTGCCGACCGCACCGATGACCGCCAGCCCGGCCCTGACCGCCCGCTCTGCGTCGTCTTCATGGGCCTGCGGGTAGCCGAAATAGGCGAGCACCCCGTCGCCCATGTACTTGGCGACAAACCCGCCCGAGCGGCCGATGACGGCGGCGACGCAGCGGTGATAGGCGCCGATGACCTCGCGCAGATCCTCGGGATCGAGCCGCGCCGACAATGCGGTCGAGCCGACCAGATCGCAGAACATCACCGTCAATTGCCGGCGCTCGGCCGCCGCAGCGGGGTCGGCGGTGGCGGCCGGCGCCGGCGCGGCCGTCTCGGCACGCAACGCGGCGATCGCCTCCAGGATCTTGCGCCGGTGGCCGATCGCGGCAACACCAATCTCCCTGAGATCCTCCGATGTCAGCTTCGGCAGCACCTCCCAATCGATCTCGTTGTCGCGGAATGCCGGCACATAGCGCTCAAGGCCTAACCCTTGCAGCCACGCCTCTATGTCCATCCGGTGATCCTCGGCTCCGAGGAGACCTGCCCTTGTTCGAGGATATCGCTCGGCTCGTCGGCCTGCCAGCGGCAGGCGAACCGTCCGAGATAGTGGCTTCGTCAGGCAATGACCGCTTTTGAAAAACGGGCATCGCAGATTGGGGCAAAGTTCGCAACCCGCGCCGAGTTAGTTCGCCACCGGCGTTGCCGACCCGCCATGGATGAAACCCAGCCACCGTGCATACATGACGGCAGGAAGGATAGGCACGCGTGGTCGCAGCCCTCGTCTCGAAATTGTTCGATCCGGGCACAGGACAGCCGATCCGGCATCGAAACCTCGCGGCGACTGCTCGCACCGCTCAAATCAAGGGTCCAGGGTTCTTGAGATATTTGGTCTTGATCGCATCCGCGGTGAAGTAGGCGAGTGCCCCCACCGTTCCGGTCGGGTTGAACGACGAGATCTGCGGAAAGGCGCTGGCGCCAACCACGAACAGATTGGGGACGTCCCAGCTCTGTAAGTATTTGTTGACGACGCTGTTGTCCGGCGAGGTTCCAGTCATCGCACCGCCGACCTGATGACAGATGCCGTAGCCGGCGCCCGAGTCGAAGGTCTTGGGCAGTCCGATCGACGCATATTTGCTCGGTTGCATCGCCTTGGCGATGCGCTCGCCCAGTTTCACCATGTAATCCGACAAGCGGTGCTCGTTCGGCCCGATATCGTAGGTCAAGCGCAGCAGCGGATTGCCCCAAGCGTCGCGATAATTCGGATCGAGGTCCAGGTAGTTGCCGCGATAGGAGAGGTGATCGTGCAGACCGAAGATCCACATTGAACGGTTGTAGTAATGCGCCATCGCCTTCTTCCACTCCGATCCCCAGTCGGGAATACCGGGAGGTATCGGCTGGTAGGTGAGCGGTCCCAGACCCACCTGGCCCGCAAGAAGGATGCTGCCGCCGATAAAGCCCAGACTGCTGTGGTCGAAATTGTCACCCTGGAAATCGGCAATGACCGTACCGAGGCTGCCCGAACCCATAAACGGGTTGAAGACGTGTCCTTCGTCGTAGAAGAGCGTCACGAAGGGCGCCACACCGTGCCAGCAATAGTTCTTGCCGACCACGCCCTTTCCGCTCGCCGGATCGTACGGCCTGCCAATGCCAGAGACCAGGAGCAGTTGGCTGTTGCTCCAGGTAAATGCCGTGAGCAGGATGATCTCCGCCGGTTGCTCGATCTCGCGCCCCTGGGCATCGATGTAGGTGACGCTCGTCGCCCGGTTGCCGGAGAGGTTGATCCGAACCACGGCCGAATACGGGCGCAGTTCGAAATTGCCGGTGGCCACAGCAACCGGCAGTGTCGTGGTCTGCGGCACGGCCTTGGCGGACACCTCGCACGCGTAGTTCACGCAATAGCCGCAATAGATGCAGGCGCCGAGCGTTGCGCCGTCGGGGTTGGTGTACGCTTGGCTCATCTGCGCCGCCGGCATCGGGAAGGGATGATAGCCCAGATCCTGCGCGGCCTTGGCAAACAAGGTCTCGCCGTAAGCGCGTTTCAGCGGCGGGTTCGGAAATTCGCGGGCGCGCGGTCCTTCAAACGGGTTGCCGCCGGCTTGTTTCACGCCGCGAATGTTGCCGGCCTTGCCCGAGATGCCGCAGGTGTATTCGAACTTGTCGTAGTAAGGCTCCAATTCGTCATAGGTCATCGGCCAATCCTGGACGGTCGAGTCCGGCGGGAGCGCCGCTGCGCCGTACCGGGCTATGGTGCGGCTGCGCATTTCGAAGTCCCAGGGAGTCAGCCGCCACGTCCATCCGGCCCAATGAAAGCCTGCCCCGCCGACCCCGTGGCCCCACGGAAAGGGCCCATGCCGGCGCATCGGCCGAGCGGTCTCGCCGGTGGTGTTGCGGCAGGTAATCGTGGTGCGGGAGAGATCTTCGAACAATTCGAGACGGCGGTCGTATTTGAGCTGATCATGCATCTCGGGGAGTTCGAACTGCTCCTGGCTGCGCACCCCCCCGCGCTCCAGCCCGACCACCTTCAACCCGGCTCGCGACAGCTCTTTTGCCAATATGCTGCCGGCCCAGCCGACGCCGATGGTGACCGCATCTACGGGTTTCAACTTGATCGCCATATTCTCCTCCGCAGGGTGCGGCGCCCGCGCTCCGAAGCGCCGGGTGCCGCCGCACCCGTGCTGTTCGTTGGGCTTGGTCTCGATCGCGCCGCGTCCATGCGAGGCTTACAGGAAAAAGCTCCTTGGCGGCCGCCAGTCGTCGGGCGCTTTCTTGCCGTCGACGGAAGGCGGTGCCGTCGGCCGGATCTCGGAAGCGTCGGCGTACCGGTGAACCGGGTGGCCATGGTGGTCGAGGTCGATAGCCGCCTCCTTGACGGTGCGGATATCGACGGGCTTGACCAGGTAGGGCTGGTTGTGGCGCGCGATCAGCTCCGAATAGTCGGCCGCCACGCCCGGGAAGCCCGCCAGCTTCCATCCGACCATGTCCTTGTTGCCGCCATAAAAGGGATCGGCGAAGAAGCCGTCCTTGGTGTCGGCGAGCAGCTGGGTGAAAAAAGCGGTACCGGGTATCTCTTTGAGATCGACGGCGCCGGCAATACCCTGCAAGCCTTTCAGCACCTCATCCTGCTTGATCGGGTCGAGGTCGGCGAAGCGCTTGCGATCGGTCTGTTTGCAATATTCGTCGGTAGCAGCGATGCCCACCTGGTAGAGCTGGGCCGGGCTGAGCGGCCACTGATAACCCTGGAATGGCGTCGTCGCGCCAAACGGTCCCTCGCTGTAGAAGCGCGCTCCGGCGCCATACGCCCCGGCAAGCTGCTGGTCGATGAACCTAAATCCGGCTGTTGCGGGCGGCTCACCAGCCGCCGCGTCATCGCTGTTCAACCGTGGGTGGTAGTCTCAGGCCGGCAGTAAAACTGGCGGCGGCCGTGGTTTTTGGCCGCGAAGATACTTTTGCAGGGCTTCCCTGAGGATACAGGCCCATCTTTGGGCATCGGTCAACTGCTCCGCAGTTTTCCGAAGCGTAGCGAAGAACCTGGCAATCCTTAGCAGAGCCATTCTCGCATGCTCGCGGCGACCGTGGCTGGAGGTCACCGTCAGGCGGGTCTGGCCGGCATGCCGGGTCTGTCGCGCCACCGCGTTGAGCAGCAGGGAACGGGTGGTCAGCGCTTCGTGGTGATGATCGGGGTCGGACAGACGCACGTACAGCGTCCACCAATTGTAGACCAGGGCGATCAGCCGAGCCATGATCTGGCAGCGCGTCAGGTCCGACGTCGTGAACCCCGCCCAGCCCCACTGGTTCTTCAACTCGTCGAACGGGTTCTCGCTGTCGGCGCGGTCGCGATAGAGTTGGGCGAGCGCGCGAATTTCCAAATCCACCGAGGTGACCAGCACGGCAAACTCCCAGATCTCGGCGCCCGACTTGGTGCCGGTCCAGAACAGATCGGCTTGGTCGTTGTCGCGCGAAACCGTCACCGCCAAGCTCTGCGGCAAGCGCCGGCGCAGCATGACGACGCGCCGCGAGCGACCCCAGCCCTGCAGGCGCAGTTGCGCTTCATGACCTTGCCAGCCTTGCCCGGCATCCACCCAGCCGCCGCGCCCCATCATCTTTTCGATGCCGCGCTTGACCCCGCTCGTCAGGCGCAGCTTGAACAGATAAGGCATGCCTTCCTGCTCGCACCGCGCCATGTTGCGCTCGTTGCCCCAGTTCTTGTCGCCGCGCACAAAATCGGGCCAGCACCCCCGCGGCAGCGGCTCCAGCAGCCCCCACAGATGCGGCTCGGAATGCTTGGAGGTGTGCTCGTTTCCCGGCCTTACCACCACGTCCAGCGCCAGACGAGCCCCACAGATCTGGAACGCGTGATAGGCGTGCGACGGGCGCCCCGGCTTGTGCGGGTTGTAGCCCACAACCGCCCCCTCCTGATGCCCGTAGAGCGGCTTGACCGTGGTGTCGCAATCCAGGATCCACGGCGTGCTGAGCAGCGGCTCCACCGTGTCCTTCAGATGCCGATGCAGCCAAGCCTCGCCCGCCGCCGCATCGATCTTGGCAAAGCCGCGACGCACCGCGTCCTCGCTGACCACTCGGCTCATCCCCAACAGGGCCGCACTGACCGAATCGCCCCGCAGCGCCGTCAGATGCGCGTAGCGCCAATGCCCGGCCAGGATGCCCAGCACCGCCGTGCCGATCACGTCGCGCACCGCCGGCGCGTTGCCGCTCGTGTAGACCAGCGGACAATCCGCCAGCAGCGCCTCAAACCGCCCGCTCAGCTTCAAGTATTCGGCAAAAAAAGCCAAGTGGCCGAGCGGCGTTACCGCAGCATCTGCATCCCACTCAACCCGCACCGGTCCCGCGTATGTGTCGACCACCACCGGGCCGTCGGCAAATTCCCCCGCAACCATAGGTAGCTCACCCGCCGGGTGGACAGTCTGAGGCAGATTCTCATTCGACATGCCCAATTATATCAAATCTCTCCTTCTTACCGAGCCGCGCGAACTGCGCTTTTTAGGTTGAAATAGGGAACGTCTGCTTCCAACGCCCCCGGGCCCAGTTCATCGGCCGGGATCAGGCGGGCGACCGCCGCCCTGACGAAGGCAACCTCGTCTGCGGTGAAGAAGATATAGAGCTTTTCGGCGGCGCCGTGCTTGGCGGCATGCGATGCCATGTCGGCGGCAACGGCGGCGTGTACCCTCGCATCGGCGGCGCCGGCCGCAGCGACGACGCCGCCGAGAATAGTCAGGAATTCGCGTCGATCCATCACGGCGTTCTCCCTTCGAATGACGGGGTTGGTCCGCCAATGCGGGGCGATGATTTTGGATCACGCGCACCCGCACAACAAGCACCAAAGGACCGCTTGCGGCGGACACGTGACCGTGTTCGCTCACGTGCGGCGTGTCGGGCTGCCGATGCGCCGTGTCTGAACAGCGTCGGCTGCTTGCCCGGCTGCGGCGGCAGGCAAAACCGGCTGGTGTCGAGCGGGATCGAGCCTCGCCGACAGCGCGGTCGAGCCGACCAGGTCGCAGAACATCACCGTCAGCTGCCTTCGCTCCGCCGCCGAGCCGGCCGCTTCCGTCGGAAGGGGAGCCGCCGCCGAGGCCGCCGCAGCTCCGCGCAATGCGGCGATCGCCGCGAGCAGCTTGCGGCGGTGTCCGATCGACGTGACGCCCAGGCCGATCAAATCCTCAGCCGTCCGCTCGGGCAAAATTTCTGCGTTGATGTCGTTGTCGCGAAAAGCCGGCGCGTAACGTTCAAGGCCCAGCCCGGGCAGCCATGCCGACACATCCATAAAAGTCGTCCGCAACAGCAGCCGCGGGCAACGATTACGCTTCGAAGCACCGGGGTGTCCAGGCGCGTAAACTGCACCCGCGCACGCAGAAGTTGAGGTATGCGAGTGACGGCTTTTCAACCCGCGCCAATCTTCGCCGTCCCGCCTTTGCATCTTCGCGGGCCAGGGTCGGCTGGGCATGAAGAGACTTCAAGCAGCGCGACCCACTCGCAGAGGCCGGCAGCGATCGCCGCCGCGGCGTGGCGCGCATGGATCATGAACGATCCCCGGGCGGCCGGCCCTGGCGGGCCGTCCCGGGGACGCCGACCGCGGTGCCGTCGACCCATTTGGGGTGATGCCGAGATAATGCGCTGTGACGACTGAGCCCAAAACCGATTGGCGACGCCTTCGCTCGTTGACCAACGAGGAGATCCACGCCGCGATCATCGACGATCCCGATGGAAAGCCGACCGACGAGGAGTTCTGGAGAGACGCGCGCGTGGTCATGCCGAGACAGAAGGAGACGGTAACGATGCGGTTAGACGCCGACCTTCTCGAATGGTTCCGCAGCGAACGCGGCTACCAAACGCGCATCAACGCTATTCTTCGGGCATACATGAACGCTCACCTGGGCAATCGCTAACCTTCGATCGTCTCGCTGTTACCAATCTGGGCTTCGTGCCGCCGGGCGAGGGTGGCCCGTTCATCGCCGCGCGCCATACCGCACCCGGCGTCCCCGCAGCCGATTGGTAAGGCAAACGCCCGGTCGACCCGCCGCAGATCATTCGCGGCGCGCAGCGAGGTCATCTCGTGCACGATCACCTCCGGCCGGCCGCCGGCCACCGCCGCCACGATGGCGGCGCGGTTGAGCGCATCGCCGACCGCCGCCTCGCCGCCGGCGCGGCGGATGGCCTCCGCCTTTACCGGGGAGCGCGTCAGCCCCGCCACCGAACCGGTAGCGCCGGCAACCAAGACGCGCTTACCATCCGCCTCAAATTCCGTCATCAATGGCAAGAGGCTTGACGATGAGCAAGACCAGGACCGGCGGCTGTCTCTGCCGCAGGATCCGCTACGAGTTGGCGGGAGAGCCGCTGTTTTCGCTGCTGTGCCATTGCCGCGACTGCCAGCGGCAGAGCGGCAGCGCCTATGTCGCGGCGATGCGGGTGCCGGCCGCCGGCTTCCGCGTCATCCTCGGCGAGCCCCGGCTTTACCTCAGCACCAGCGACGCCGGCAACCGGGTGACGCGGGCGTTCTGCGGCGATTGCGGCGCACCCTTGTTCATCCGGGTTTCGTCGCGGCCCGACATCGTCGGGCTCAGGGTCGGCAGCCTCGACGACCCGAGCGAATTTCGCCCGGAAGCCGACATCTTTGTCGGAAGTGCGCAGCCCTGGGACCACATGAACCCCGACCTGCCAAAGTTCGAGCGCTATCCGCCCGGCCGCGCCTATACCGCGCAGGCGTGAGGCGTCGAAGGTCGGCCCGTCCAGGGATCAGAGCGGGGTGGCGAGCAGGCTCGGGACCGCGAAGCTGTCGAGCAGGATGAACTTGTCTTGGATCTTCAGACCGGAGCCGCTGCGTTCGAGCCGGTCGCGGTAGAGGCCGGTGGCAAAGAGCCGGGTTTCGCCTTCTTGGTCGGTCTGGTAGACGGCGAACGGCGCCTCGATCGCGAGCCCGTCGCCGTCCGACGGCAGGCTGCGCGGCAGCCCGATCAGATGGCGGTCGGTATGGATGTTGTATTTGTTGGCCTCGCGCAGGGCCATGATGCGGTCTTCGAGCATCGCCCGGCTGTCGCAAAGGATCAGCGCCGCCGGCAGGCCGCGGTCCCAATTCTCGCGCGGCACGACCCGGTAGCGGCAGGCTTCGGCAAAGAGACCGAGCCAGGCGTCGTATTGCGCTTGATCGAGCAGCGCACCGTATTCGGCGAGGAGGTCGAGCACGGCGATCCGGTCGGCGGTCATCGCACCGCGCCCTCGGGCTCGATCCCCAGCAGCTCCGCCCAATAGGACCAGAAGCCGCGCAGCGGCACGTCGGTGACCCGGTAATCGCGGTCGGAGATGACGCCGCCGCCGCCGAGTTCGATGACGCTGGTCCGGTCCGGGTCGGGGCGCGTGGCGCGGTGGGCAATCTCGATCGCCTCGCCATCCTCCATCGAGACGAGCCCGGCCGGTCCGACGAGGTTGGCCTGGCGCAGCCGGTGACGGATCATTTCCGGCGGGTCGTCGGCATAGCCGAGCATCGTCTGGAACACCTCGACCTCGTCGACGCCGCGCGGCCGGATCTGGCGGATCGCCAAGCTGTTCGAGATCTGCACGAAGACCGCGCCGGGAAAGACCGAGGTGACCGCGAGGTGCCGCTGGTCGCCGCGTTCGCGGCGGAAGGCGACGAGCTCCTCTTCCTGCAATCTCAGGTAGTTGCTGCGCACCCGCGCATCGGCATAGGCGGCGCGGGCGAATTCCTCGCGGTCGCTGTCGGCCTCGGCCCAGGTGATGTTGTGGCGGTGGCGCGGGTCCATCGTGACCCCGCCCGTTTGGGTCGAACGGTCGAGCCCGAAGGTCACCAGAAATTCGTGCAACAGGCTCGCATGGTAATTGTCGCGGGTGTTCTCGGCATAGAGCTTCCAGTTGCCGCGGATCCGCTGGCGGTTGTAGCCGAGAACCTGCACCGGCCGGTCGAAGAGCCGGCGCAGCTCGCGCCGGACCGGCGCACCGAGATACTCCTCGATCGGCTCGGCGTCATCGGCGAGGGTGCCGAAGACGAGGCCGTCGACGAGGCCGACCCGCAGCGGACGCAGGCCGTGCGCCGCCATCGCGAAGCCCGGATCAAACCCGCCCTTGCCGCGGATGCCGCGGCGGAACGGGATCGCGTTGAGCGCGCCGTCGAGCCCATAGCACCACTGGTGATAGACGCAGGTGTGGTTCTTGGCGCTGCCCGACAGCTCGCGCCGCACCAGGGCGCCGCGATGGGCGCAGCGGTTGACGAAGGCCTTGACCGCGCCGGCTTCGTCGCGGTCGACGACAACCGGCGTCTCGCCGACCCAGGTGGCGCGGAAATCGCCCGGGTTTGGGATCTCGGCTTCGAGCGCGAGAAAGCTCCAGGTCGGGCCTTGGAAGATATGCCGCTGCTCGCGCGCGTAGATCTCGGGGTCGTGATAGACGCGGTACGGCACCCGGCTGTAGTCGAGGACCGGCCAGATTTCCGCGGTCAGCATCGCCCTTTCTCCTCCCGGGACTGTGCCGGCCACAGGCGGCGCCGTCCGGCGGTGCCGGGTGAGGGATTCGAACCCCCGACCTTCGGTTTACAAAACCGCTGCACTGCCTCTGTGCTAACCCGGCAAGATCAATGGCTTGGTGTATTCGCGGTGCTACTCGGTCTGCGCGCCAACGGATTGCCCGACGCCCTTATAGCACCAGGGAAGGCCGCTTCGATACGGGCCGCCGCGTCTTCCTGCATCCTGGCCGTGACGTCGCTGTAAAGGTCGAGCGTGCTACCGATCGCCGAATGGCCGAGCCTTTCTTGCGCAACCTTGGGAGGCAAGAGTTGCATCGCGTGCGAGTGGCGAAGGGATGAACGGTTTATGGCGGGCGTCAGCGATCGCTCCGACCGCAAGGATCGCCATGCCATTGCTGTTCTCAGCAACGTTCGGCGTTGACGGTTCCGCCCGTCAAGCGGATGTGCCGGTCGGCTGACGCTGCCGCAATTCGGTCGGGAAGCCGTTGCCTCCCGTCCGTGGGTGTCGGGCGACATGAAAAACTGACCCCCGCATTGCCTCGCTCTGAATGTTACCGGCCGAATCCGTGAGCCCGTTCTGTTGCTGGAAGTGGCGGACTGCGGCTTGCGTCGCGGGCCCGACTCGCCCATCGACAAATGCGATGCTGGACCAGGAAACCTTGCACCGCCTGTTGAGCAACCATCACGGTTGATCGGGTCCGATCGGACTCCCTTGATCGCGCCGGGGCGGATGTCGCGTCGGCGCGATCGGCCGTCATAGAGGCGGCATCGGTTGGCGGCCATGTACAAACCGCTTGATGCAAAGCGGCGCGATCGAGCGCTGGCGCCGCAGAGACCGGCCCTGTTGCTCCGCCGATGCCGCTCCCTGATTGACGCCACCCGTTCTGTTCGTGTCGGCATGCTGATCCGCCTCGCCATCCCTTGCCCCGCCTGCTGGCGGCGACGCCAGCGCATGCGCAGCTTGTTGGGCCCGCTCTCGGCGTCGGCAGCGTGCCGGTGCGGATCAGCCGGCTGGCGGCGCGCCAGAGATCAACGGTCGGTCCGGTGCCGCCGGATCAACATGAGGGGTGGCCTCGCCGAAGGGCGAGGTACAAAACGCGCACCGCCGCGCCGCTATCGGCACGTCGCTCAGACACTCCGGGCATTTCTTGGTGGTCGGGTCGGGGGCGACTTCGCCGCGCCGCATCCGCGCTAGAAGTGCGTTTACCGGCAGAACGATGAAGAAATACACGGCGGCACCGATCAGGATGAACGAGACCAGCGCATTGATGAAATCGCCGACCGGAAATTTGCTCCCATTGACGGTGAAAGCGATTGCCGCGAAATCGGGCTTTGCGACGATGGCGGCGATGAACGGCGTGATCAAATCTTTCACCAGTGCGGTCACGACCGCGCCAAAGGCCGCGCCCATGACCACGGCGACGGCGAGATCGAGGACGTTGCCCCGCAGTATGAATTGCTTGAAGCCTTCTAACATCTTTCCTCCCGCTTCGATCGTGTTGTTCCTGCCGCTACCATACATCACCCGATTATGACCTTCGACCTTATCGACGAGACCCTTCCCAGCTTCTCCGGCACGATTGTCGCCGATGACCCTACCCATTCTCGCCGCAGGCGGCACCCCTGAAAGCACCCGGGCGGACACCTTGACGCGCCGGGGATCTCGGAGGGTGCAGGGGCAATTGAGGCCAACGGTCCGCTTGCGTTCTCGGACCCGAGCGGCTAACTCATTGCCGCCGCTTCCTCGGAGAGGTGCCGGAGCGGTCGAACGGGGCGGTCTCGAAAACCGTTGTCCCCCTTGCGGGGGACCGAGGGTTCGAATCCCTCCCTCTCCGCCAAACCTGCCGTTCGAGACTGTTCGCCGTTATCGTCGAATGCGTTGAAAAACTGGCGAAATTCGAGTATCATCCGCGCACGACGTCCGTTCGCGTTCGCCCGAACGTGTGGGTAAGTGCGTTAGCGGCGTGGGTGGAGTTGTGGGTACCACCGGTTGGGCGGACATGGCGCAATTTGTGGGTAGGCTCACCGCGCTCAAGGTTCTGAGGACGAAAACGCCTGGCATGTACGCCGACGGCGCCGGCCTCTATCTGCAAGTGACCGGCGACGGCGACGCCAACGTCGCGAAATCCTGGATATGCCGGTTCAAGCTTCGCGGCCGGGCCCGAGAGATGGGCCTGGGCTCGCTCTCGACCTTCGGCTTGGCCGAGGCCCGGATCAAGGCGGCAGAATGCCGGGGGCTCACCTACGCGGGCATAGACCCGATCGAGGCGCGGCGGAGCGAGCGTGCCAAGGTCTCCCTCGACACTGCCAAATCGCTGACTTTCAAGGAATGCACCGAGCAGTACATCGGGGCGCACCGCGCTGGCTGGCGCAACGCCAAGCATGCGGCGCAATGGAGCACCACCGTCAAGACCTATGCCGAGCCGATCGTCGGCGCCCTACCGGCCCAGAGCATCGATACCGCTTTGGTGATGAGGATCATCGAGCCGCTTTGGTCGAAGAAGCCGGAGACCGCGGCGCGGCTTCGCGGGCGGATCGAGGCCGTGATCGATTGGGCGACAGCGCGCGCCGGCCGAGATCAAGGACAAGGTTTGGATCGTCCCGGCCGGGCGCATGAAGGGGAGCAAGGAGCACCGCGTCCCGTTGTCGGCACCGGCAGTGGCGATCGTCGAGAAGATGCAGCAGGAGCACGGCGGCGCGTTCCTGTTCCCCGGCGGGAAGCGCAACAAACCGCTCAGCAATATGGCAATGCTGGCGTTGCTTGAGCGCATGGGCCGTTCGGACCTGACCGCCCACGGCTTTCGCTCGACATTCCGCGATTGGGCCGCCGAGCGTACGAACTACCCGAGCGAGGTGGTCGAGATGGCGCTGGCGCACACGATCAACAGCAAGGTCGAGGCGGCGTATCGGCGCGGCGACCTGTTCGAGAAGCGGTGTCGATTGATGGACGAATGGGCCGGGTTCTGCGCTTAAGGCGCAGGAAGGGTGCTGCCGATACGGCAACCACCGGATTGATCCCTCACGGCACGCGGCGTCCGTCGATCAATCCAGAGCGCACGGAAAGAAGCACAGCAGTAATGCGAGCGGGTGGCGATTCCGGGCGTTTCTGCTACTAAACGGAGAGGCTCCCCACTTCAAGGCGACTCCGATGCGCGCAGCCCTCGCCCTGATCGCTCTGTCGTTTTTGGTCACGTCGGGATTCTTGGTCACCTCCGGGCCCGCCCTACTAGCGGATAATCCATATGCCGCGGCTGGCATCTCCGATCCGGCGCACGTCATTCATTTCCTCGCCCGGCTGAAGCAGGCCGTGGCCGCCGACGATCGCGCGGCCGTCGCGGCAATGGTCAAGTACCCGATAACCGTCGACTCCAAGACCTACATCAATGCCCCTGCCCTGCGCGCCAATTACGCGCGGGTCTTCACTCACGAAGTCAAAGCCGCCATTGCAGCCGCCAAGGCCGACAATCTGTTCTCCCGCGACCAGGGCGTCATGATCGGCAACGGCGAGATCTGGATGAATGAGATCCGCGGGTCGATGAAAATCATCACCGTCAACCACATGTAGTAGTCGACTTGATCGGCGGCAAATCGCCAAACAAATCCTGTTCCCGGTCGTTCGTCATGCCGGCCAACCCACCGCAAGGCGAAGGCGTCCCGTACCGACGGCCGGCGCGGTGACATCGGTGCCCCCTTATCTGGTCGCGGCGCAACCGCGCGGTTCGCGAGCATAGGCCCAAAGGCGCCCGATCTTGGTCCGTGTGCGGCCCGGATGGTGGCCTTGGCTTCGGCCGTCTTCACGGCGTGATCGAGGTCGCCGCCAGAACCTCGACGCGGTGAGCGTGCTCAGCGAAGGTGGATTGGAGGGCGATAGGAACTCTACGTCTTAGTGTCCGAATCTTAATCGGAATGGTTGAGTTAGGGGCATGCTAGACGTCTAATGAGAAGCTGAACGGAAGCGATATAGATCCAGGCCTGGGCGCTGGCGATGGAGGCTTCGAAGTCTTTGGCGAGGCGCCGGTTGCGATTGAGCCAAGCAAGGGTGCGTTCGACGACCCAGCGGCGCGGGAGGACTTCGAAGCCGACGGTGTCGGTCATGCGCTTGACGATTTCGATGCTCCAGCGGCCGAATTTGGCGAGTGCTTCCAAAAGTTTGCCCCGAGAATAGGCGCTGTCGGCGAAGAGGTGGCGCAGCCATGGGAAAAAGTCGTGGATGGCTTCGACAACGAGTGGTGCCCCATCGCGGTCTTGCACATCGGCGGGGTGGATCGCGGCTCCGACCATCAGGCCAGTGGTATCGGTCACGATATGCCGCTTGCGGCCCTTGACTTTCTTGGCCGCGTCGTAGCCGCGCGGCCCGCCGCTTTGCGGTGGTCTTGACCGATTGGCTATCGATAACACCCGGCCGAGGGGCTCGCCTCCCGACCAGCGGCTTCGCGCACTTCGAGCAACAGTTCGAAGTTGATCCGCTCGAACAAACCACTGTCCCGCCAATCGTAAAAGTAGCCTTGCACGGTGGTGAATGGCGGAAAGTCCTTCGGCAGCAGGCGCCACTGACAGCCGGTCCGCGCCATATACAGAATGGCATCGACAACAGCGCGCAAATCGGTGCCGCGCGGCCGCCCCAGATACTTGACAGCCGGCATGTGGGGTTCGATCAGCGCCCACTCGGCATCGGTCAGGGCGCTTAAGTAACGCTGTCCCGCACGCTCATACTTCGGTCGAGTGATTTTAGTCCACACGTTGTGCCCCCGTTGATTGGTTAGCACAACCATCGTACCACAACAAGCTGAAATAATTCAATTAATTTTCGGTCGGCCTCTTACCCAACCGATCGTTTGATTTTTATCAGCATTTGTGCTATCTTTAGTGGGTGGTACTTTCGAGTGTAAGCATTCAGAGAATGTTTAGATGATTCGAGGCTGTGGCTCGAATACCGGCAAGCAGTGGACGCTCGCGATCGTGCCCGCATGCTTGATCGTAGCGAACATTTGTGCGCACAGCCAAGGGTGACGAGGCGGTTGCATTGCTCCCCGTTGGGCAAGCGGCCGCGAAGCCCGTGCCCCGGGCGGTATTCGTTGGGACGGATAACGAGCTCTGGGTCCAGTTTAACCGCATTCAGTGTGTTTGCGGTCAATCAGCCCGTGACCGGAGGGAAGCCGGCTGACGTGGCGGGAGCCGCGGCAGCCGCGTCGCACGATCGTCGTATTCGATGGTGGAGGGAGCATGTTTTCGATGAATCCTGGCAGCGGCTCGAAGGCCGGAACGCGCCGCGCGCTCGCGCTCGCGGCGGGGTGCCTGATCGCGGCGAACATCGGCGGGATGCCCCTGGCGAAAGGCGACGACAGGACCGCGTTGCCGTGGACCGGGCCGGCGGCGAGCGCAAAACCGGTGGCTCGTGCGGTCTTCGCGGGCAACGATATACACGGCAGGCGCGGGCTCTGGGTAACGGATGCGACCTTCGCCGGTACCAGCGAGCTGGCCGTCAGAGGCGCCTACCCAGCCGGTCTGTTGATCCTTACCGATGATGGCGACGCTGGATTTACGCGCCTCGGCGGCAAGCTGCTGTTCGTGGGTGCCAGCAAGGCCGAGGCTGGCCTACCTGCCCCCGCCGATCTTTGGGTAACAAACGGAACCGCGACCGGCACGGCCAGCTTGAAGGTCGCAGGGGCCAATTCGAGCGGGCTGTTTTCAGGAGGCCTGGACCCGCACTTTACCGTGCTGGGCAAGAAAGCGATCTTCGCCGGCGAGGATTCGATCGGTCGACCTGACCCTTGGGTGACCGACGGAACCTCGTCGGGTACGCACGAAATAAAAGTGACCGGCGCCACCGTCGACGGTCTGTTCGACTTTGGAGATCCCGGCTTCACGATCCTCGGGAACAAGGCGATATTCGGCGGATCAACTGCCAACAGCTCTGCCGCTCTTTGGATGACCGACGGCTCCTCGGCGGGTACCAAAGAGCTGAAGGTTGCCGGCCTTTCCAGCCTGATCGCAGGTCTCAGCATCACCAAACCGTATTTCGTAGTGCTGGATCGGAAAGCCCTGTTCGCCGGCGAGAACAGAGCGGGTCGCGTCGGCCTCTGGTCGACCGACGGGACGGCAGCGGGAACAAAAGAGCTGGTCGCCCGCGATATTTTCCACGGTGTGCTCAACCCCGGCTTCAAACGCCTCGGGACCAAAGTATTGTTTGCGGGCACCGCACTAGCCGCCGGCGGCGGCTTCTTCACAACAAACCTTTGGGTGACGAATGGAACGGCGGCAGGGACTAGAGAGCTACCGGTCTCCGGAGCTTCGTCCCTCGGACTGCTCGAATTTGGCAATCCTGACACCGAGTTCCTCGTCCTCCGTAAGAAGGCGCTGTTCAAGGGCGAGGATGCGAGCGGTCGCTCCAGTCTGTGGGTAACGGACGGGACGGCCGCCGGCACCAGGGAGCTCTCGGTCGCCGGAGCCTGGTCCGGGGGACTGTTCAATTCCGATTTCAATCCCGGTTTCACCGCCCTGGCTGGAACGGTGCTGTTCCTGGGCTCGGATGCGGGCGGTAATCCCAATCTTTGGGTAACGGACGGGACGTCGGCGGGAACCAGGGAGATAAAGGTCTTCGGTGCCTATTGGCAGGGGCTGACCCCGCAAGGCTTCGCCGTCGTCGGCAATCGCGAGTTGTTCAACGGCCTCGACGCTAGCGGTAGGGCGCAGCTCTGGGTTACCGATGGGACCTCGGCCGGAACAAAAAGGCTGACGGTCAGGGGGCTGCCACCCGACCTAGCCCTCAACCCCTCAGATATTACTCCCTTTGTGGCTCCGCCCACACCAACGCCCGATTCGCTCGCCTTGGAAAGAGGACCCGGCGGCTCGTCGGATTGATCGGCTGGCACCTTGCAAACATACGTATTCAATCCGGGTCGCGGCAAAACGCGAGCCGATGTTCGCTGTAATTGGGAGAGGAGGACATTGCAAATGATCGCTGGTGGCGTCTCAAAGCAGAGGAACAAGCGCGCCTTCGCGATCGCGACCGCGTGCCTTATCGGGGCGAACGTTGGTGCGACGCACCTAGCAAAGGGCGGTGAAACGGTTCCGCCATGGATCGAAGGGGAAGCGACCGCAAAGTCGGCG
Source organism: uncultured Alphaproteobacteria bacterium (assembly GCA_963772295.1). GTDB lineage: Bacteria > Pseudomonadota > Alphaproteobacteria > ATCC43930 > CGMCC-115725 > AP-15. The sequence goes on along the minus strand of CAVYWO010000007.1, from coordinate 42,598 downwards.
CCTCGAGCGATATTCGCAGGGCAAGACCAACGGGACCACGTCAATCTCTGGGTGACGGATGGAACGTCGGCCGGGACACGCGAGCTGACGGCCGCCGCCGCTTATTCTCGCGGACTCTTTTACACTTATTCGCAGGACTCCCCGGAAGCGAGACCCGAATTCACGATCTTGAGTGGGAAAGCACTGTTTGCTGCGAATGGCGGGACCGGCAAGCTTGGTCTTTGGGTGACCGGTGGTACCGCCGCGGGAACAAAAGAGCTGGCGATCGCCGGAGCCTGGCGCGGCGGGGTGTTCGGCCCCGACGGCTACGGCTCGCTCGATCCTCATTTCGCCGTTTTCGGACGCAAGGCGGTGTTCGCGGGCTTCGATACCCGGACCTATCGTGATCCGTACGGCGGGATCGAACCTGAAGTCGGCCTGTGGGTGACCGACGGGACGTCGGCCGGCACCCGCGAGCTGACAGCCGGCCGCACCGCACCGCTCGATCAGTTTCACGATCCCGGTTTCACCGCCCTCGGCAGCAAGGCGCTATTCGTTGGCAGCGCCCCGTGCGGCGACTTCTGTGCTCGCTTCGGTCTTTGGGTGACCAACGGGACCGCGGCAGGGACCAAGGAGTTGCAGGTAGCCCGCGCCAATTCCCTTGGGTTGTTCATCAATACCGATGAGCCTGATTTCACCGTTGTGGGGAGCAGGGTGCTGTTCAACGGCGGTGATGCAGACGGGAAATACAACCTATGGATGAGCGACGGAACCGCAGCTGGGACGAGAGAGATCATAGTTTGGAGAGCCTACAACGGGCTGACCGGATCCAACTTCACAGTCTTCGGCAGGGAGGTGCTGTTCGTGGGTCATGACGCGGACGACAATTTTCATAACAACCTGTGGGTGACGGACGGAACCGGCGCAGGCACTAAACAGCTGAGAGCTGCCGGCGCATTTTCCGGTGGGGTATTTGGCAGCAGCACAAATTTCAACTTTGTCGTTTTCAAGCGCGAGGCGCTGTTTACCGGTACGGACGCCGCATTTCACCGCAGCCTTTGGGTAACGGACGGAACCTCGACCGGGACGAGCCGGTTGAGGGTTGCCAGGAGCAACTCCTCCGGGTTGTTTGGAGAAGGCAACAGTAACTTCGATCCCGAATTCACGGCGCTCGGCGGAAAGGTGCTGTTCTCGGGCTTCGACGCGCAGTTTCGCCTAAATCTCTGGGCAACCGACGGGACGTCGGAGGGAACAAAAGAATTGACGGTCCCTGGCTCGGATTCCGGAGGATTGGCGCCGGCCGGTTTCGCCATCCTCGGCAACAAGGTCTTATTTACCGGTATAGACTCGGGTCGCCACACAGGCCTCTGGGTGACGAACGGCACGTCGCCGGGGACGCAGCAATTGACCGTCAGGGGCGCCTCGGCAGAGGGATTGCGGCCAAGCAACATCACTCCTCTGACGCCGTGAACACGGGTAGGTGGCGCTCGCTCCAGCGTCCGCGTGTTCGTCAAGGGCTACGAGCAACCAGGAGAAACCATGCGCACATTCGTCATTGCGGCACTCCTCTGGATCATTGCGACCTCAACCCATGCGGCGGACTTCCAATCCCCCGATGCCACGACGTTAGTCAACTGGCCTCAATTCGGATTCCTCCCGCAGCACACAAGGTACAATCCGAACGAGAGGCTTCTTGGCATAGCGGATGTTCATCGATTGCGGGTTCTATGGAGCGCGCCGATAGGCGGCCTAATCAAATCATCGCCATCGGTGGTGGGAGGCATCGTCTATGAAGGCTCGGGTTCCAATACCCTCTATGCGCTCAACGCGCGAACGGGACGGAAGCGGTGGTCGTTCACCACCGCCGGATTTATCGGTGGCGCTCCGGCAATTTCCGGGGGACTGGTCTATATTGGCGGGCGCGATCTGTTGTACGCCGTCGATGCGAAAACCGGCGCGCGCCGGTGGACGGCTACCACGAATTATTACTTTCCCGACTTCAGTTCGCCGGTCGTGGCGAATGGGAGCGTTTTCGTATCGACCGGCGCCGTGCAGGCTTTCGACGCCAAAACCGGAGCGTTGTTCTGGACAACACGTACCCCCGTCCAATCATGCGGTTCGCCCGCGGTCGCTTACGGCAAGGTGTTTGTCGGCTGCTATCAAGGTGCGTTTGCCTTGAATGCAAAGACCGGCGCCGTACTGTGGCAGCAAAGTGACCACTACATCGTCACCTCTTCTCCGGCTGTATCGGACGGCCGTGTGTTCATTGCGACCGAGGGACCTGAAACGGTCGCGCTCAACGGCAAGACCGGAGCAGTGCTTTGGCGCGCTCCGACGGGAGGAACCTATTATTCCTCGCCCGCGGTTGCCGGCGGAAAAGTCTATGTTGGCGCCGACACAGAGATCTACGCATTAAATGCGACGACTGGAGCGATCGCCTGGACGGCGGCTACCGGCGGGTATGTCTACTCATCGCCTGCGCTTGCAAACGGGGTCGTCTATGTGGGATCCCACGACCACAGCGTGTACGCGTTCGATAGTCGGACGGGTAGGCAGCTGTGGAAATATGCGACAGCAGGGCAGGTTTCGTCCTCGCCGACGGTAGTTAACGGCACGCTCTTCATTGGTTCAAGTGACGGAAATCTTCGCGCATTCTCGCTTCCATAGCCGAAGAAGGGCATCGTCATGCTGCGTTATGCGGTGATTCCCGGACTGTTTCTCTGTGCCTTCGCTACGGCCGCTCATGCGCAGGCTCGATGTACCGCCATCCGCTTCGCTCCCGGCGCGTCGTCGGCCATTGTCAAGGGCTTCGCCCGCAACGACGCCCCGTTCACTTGTTACACGCTGACCACCCGGAGCGGCCAGACCGCGACGATAGCCATTCGAACCACCGGGCCCAATGACGACACGGCATTCACGATTCCGGACGTTATTGACGATCAGAATAAGTACAGCTTCAAGACCGAGGCCAAAACCTACAAGATCATGGTCTTTCTCACCTTTGCGCGACAGCCGGACAGGCCGTTCTCGATGCGGGTGTCGGTCAAATGACGGGCTCGTATCAGCCCGATCCGCGCAGGCTTTCGTCAAGTTATAAGCAGTGCGGCCGCAAACCGCACGAATGATCGCTATCAGCCTCGAATGCACTGAGAGGCCAGAACCCACACCTGATGTAAATTCATGTAAAATCGCACGGCGAGGACCTCGGACATGCAGCGCTCGCCGGCCGGAGCGCTGGAGCTGAGGGTCGATTTTTGGCCTGCGGCCGGCAGGGCGGCGGCGCCGATCATACCAATCGCCTGTTTTTGCACTCGTTCGTGCGATGTCGGCCGGTTTCGCCTTGTCCGAGGGCGGACGCGCTGCGACCTCTCGGCGATGAACCGCAACGCCACTCCCGACTTCCGGCCCCGCCCAGGCCGCATCCGCGATCGGGGCCGCCCGAATGCGCGCCGGTCTTTGTCATTCGTCGACCAGGTGATCAAGGCCGCGGCCAAGGCCAATGGTGGTCCGCTTCCCCCTTTCCGGATCACCCGTAAGCGGGCGGCGCGGCGGCGCGCCCCGGAAGGGAAGGTGCTCGCGGATCGGGGGCGCGGCCAGGCTGCCGCCGAATCGGTTGAGGCGGCAGGCAACGGAGCGGCGCACCGGCCGCGGGGCGCGTCGTGCCCCTGCGTCAAGCGGCACCGAAATGAGCACTCGCGGACGTTGGCGGACAGTGGCGGATTGACATATAACGCGCCGCGTCATATCTGGTCCGGGTGATACGGTCGTTCCGGGACAAGCGCACCGAGGCATTGCATCAGGGCGAGCCTGTCCGCGAGTTCCAGGGCATCCGAGCGGTGGCGTTGCGCAAGCTCGATATGCTTGACGCCGCAACCCGGCTCTCGGATTTGCGAGCGCCGCCCGGCAACCGCCTCGAAGCGCTCAAGGGTGACCGTGAAGGGCAGCACAGCATCAGGATCAACGATCGTTGGCGCATCTGTTTCATCTGGCGGGACGGCGGCGCCGAGGCGGCCGAGATCGTCGATTACCACTGAGGGAAAACGACATGGCGCGCATTCGCACCCACCCCGGCGAGGTTCTGCGCGAGGAATTTATGAAGCCGCTCGGGCTCTCCGCCAACGCCCTCGCACTCGCGCTGCGGGTTCCGGCGACCCGAATTGGCGACATTCTGCGCAGCGACAAGCCGCGCGCCGTTTCAGCCAACACCGCGATCCGCCTCGCCCGGTATTTCGGCACCTCGCCGGAGTTTTGGCTGAACCTGCAATCCGCTTATGACCTGTCGCTTGCGCTCGCCGAGCACGGTTCGGCAATCGAACGCGACGTTCAGCCGCGCGAGGAAATGGCTGCATAAGCCAGTTCCACGGATGCAACCGACAATTCCAGCGTGGGTTCCCAAATCAGCAAGAGCATCGATCACTGAGTGGCTGAAGTGGCCGGACCTATCTGCCGAGGCTTGTGCCGCGCTAACAAGAAACATACCGACAGGACCGCGTCGGCCGACCCTCGCTGTCATTGCGAGCGCAGCGAAGCAATCTCGACGCCGCAAACTCCGCGACGCCGAGATTGCCGCGGCGCCTATCGGCGCCTCGCAATGACAGCGGGTGAAGTTTCATTCCCTGCGGGTCGGCACCGCCGGTGGGCGACTAGAACGGCTCGCAACCCGAACAGAGGTGCGGGAGGTATAGGAAAGGTTACCGCCCGAACCCGATCCCGCAGGCATCGTACCGCTGATCCTTTACGCGTTCTGGCTTGCCATAGGGTTGGAGCCCCCCCCGGCCAAAGCGGGGCGAAGCACTGCACAAGAACCTCCAACTATATTACAAACCAACATTTCTCAGGGGCGCCGCCATTGCCCGAAAACTACGGGATGATCTCGGCGAATTCTTGGCAATCCTACGTCAGAAATGGTCAGAGATTTGCGGAGATGTCACCTTTGAGCGGATGTTGTCGCTGATCGAGATGCTAGCGGGTTTTTTGAGCGGCTTGATACCGAAAGTCGAGGGTTTGACACAGCGATCGCCATCCCTCGCTCACCTAGGAGGCGGGGTGGTGAAACAGCTCAGCAGGTATGGTTTAGTCTGATTATATCCAACAGGTTTATTCCGCCTTTACCAACAACCATTGGATAGCATCGTCGCCACCCTAGAAACCGTAGCATTTGATTTGCCACCGGGAGAAATAACGGGTGAGACAATTCGCGGCGGCGGCGCTGCCAACCGGAGGGTTCCGCGCCGAAGTCGTCATAACCTTCCGCGACGGCAAGGCTTCGCGACTGTACTCCATCCGCCATAATCTACTAGGAGGATGGCGGATGAACAATATTTCGGATCGGATCACGGCACCAGTCGGCGAGTTTCGTCGGCTGGCGGGGATTGGCCATAGCAAAGTCTACGAACTACTGGCGGCCGGGGAGCTGGATAGCATCACGATCGGCCGCAGACGGCTGATCGTCCTTGTATCGTACCAGCGGCTGATTGAGCGACAGCGGCGGCGCAGCGACGGGACCGCGGCAACCGGGTGACGCTATGCCGGCAGTTTCCGACCCGCCGCCGGATGGTCTGGGCGACGCCATCACTATCCTCCGCGCGCGGGGGCGGCGGCTCGCCAAGCTGATCCGCGCCGATGGCACGATCGGGGGGTACAACTCGGCGCGGACATTCGACCTCGCGACGGTGCCGGTGGACGGGCTCGACGGGCTGGCGCGGCTGCTGCTGCGGCTCGCCGATCGGCGGGACTGCTGCATCGTTCGCGGCGCCGTCGCCGACCCGGAGCGCACGCGCGGCGTCCGCCGGCTGCTGCATCGCGATCCTGCTACCGGCGATGCGCCGACATTGCGCGATGTACCGCGCCGCTGGCTGGCGCTCGACATTGACGGGCTGGCTCGGCCTGACGGCATTGCCGCGAGCGACCTGGCGGGGTGTGCCGCCGTGGCGATCGAGGCATTGCCAGCGGCATTCCGGGGCGCGGGCGGCGCCTCAGGGCGTCGCCCCGGCCACCTGCAACGCCGATTCCACGTCGGTCAGCCAGACAAGTCTTTCCTTTTGCAGGCTCTCGAGGACGCGCCGCATGGCCGCCGCTCCGGCGGGCGTTCCGACGACGAAGGGATGGATACCGATCGCGACGATGGTGGCGTCGCGATCGGGGTTGGCGTTTGCTTCGTGTACCAACTCGCCGACATAGTCGAGCCACAGACGCTCCAGATCGGTCGCTTCCTTGAAGCGAGAGAGATACTGGCCCATGTCGACGACGCTTGGCGGATACGGTAGGAGCCACAAGGGTCCCGAGGGGGTCTCAAGACGCGAAATGACATCGGAGTCCATGCCGTCGAGCGAATACCGAATGCCTTCGGCGGCGCTCGCGGCATAGGTCTCGGCGTTGGGGTAGACACTGGGGCTCGACCAGCCGAAGCTGCGCACGCCAGTGCGATTTTCGATCATATCGATGGTTCGGCGAATATAGGCGCGCTGCGCCTCCGGCCCTTTCGCAAGAGGCAAAAGATCGGTTGAATTGTTCAAGCCATGTGCAATGATCGGTGCATGCGGAACGAAATCGCGCAGTATTTTCCATACCGACGGCTGTTGTTCGAGAAATTGGGCGTTCAACGCCAAACTAAGCGGGACTTTCAATTCATTGAACAGATGCGCAACGCGGGGCAACCCCCAATTGATGGCATATTGACGGAACGCTTCGTCGACTATGTCCGGTTTGCGTCCGTTCATATCCGGCCGGAAGTTTGGCCCCTGGTCGTGACCCCAGACTTCGACATAGAGCACGAAGCAAACAGCGACCTTCTTGCCACGTGCGCCGTGACAAGGCGGCGCTTTTCCAGCGGGTGCAAGCCCCGCCCGGCGACCGCTCCAGCCGGAAGCAGCCGGAGCAGGCATGGAGGAGACGAAATGTCTGAAGCCTTCGGATAACGGTCACGGTTTTGGTGACCGCGCGAGTGTGCAGGCCGCAACGTGAGTAAACGCCGAGCAATCCTCGAAAAGGTCGATGTGCAGGCCGACCCGATAGTGGTTTCGGGGAAGGCTGATACGGATGGGCGAGTTTGAGCGAGGAGTAGGCCCATCTGCTGCACCGGGGTAGTGGCGGCAGCATGTACACAAGGAAAGCGTGCGCAACACGGGAAGCCCCAATGCGTGATCAGGGATGATCAACCGGACGCCCGCGAGGGACAGGCCGGGCGCAATGGGGTGGCGGAGAGGCCCGTAGTACCGGTGAAGCCGGGTAATGCCGGTGGAGGGAAGGGGCCTTGGTTCAAGACAGACGCAGGAAGTAGTGAGGGACCTGGAGATTGGGCAACCTATCAACTCCGAAGAGTGTTCAGAAGCTGCAGAGGGCGTCACACGCGAAAGCGAAGGCAGAAGCCGGCTATCGCTTCTATGCCCTGTACGACAAGATCAGCCGCGACGACATTCTGGCGCATGCCTATGCCCAGTGCCGCGCCAACAAGGGGGCGCCGGGAATAGACGGTCAGGACTTTGCGGACATCGAGGCCTATGGGGTCGAACGGTGGCTGGCTGAACTGGCGCTTGCGCTCAGGCAGGAGAGCTACCGGCCGGAGCCAATCAGACGAGTGTTTATACCGAAGGCCAACGGCAAACTCAGGCCGCTGGGCATCTCGACGGTGCGGGATCGGGTCTGCATGACCGCAGCGATGCTGGTGCTGGAGCCGATCTTCGAAGCCGATCTTCCGCCGGAAATCTACGCCTATCGCGCTGGGCGCAACGCCCAGCAGGCAGTCGTCGAGGTGGAGGAGCGGCTGTTCCGTGGCCACCCGGAAGTCGTCGACGCCGACCTCGCGGACTACTTCGGGAGCATTCCGCATACCGACCTCCTAAAGTCGGTGGCGCGCCGGATCGTTGACCGGCGCGTGCTGCATCTGATCAAGATGTGGCTGGACTGCCCCGTGGAAGAAACCGACCAACGGGGCCGGACAACACGCACGACCGAGGCGCGAGACCACCGGCGCGGCATTCCGCAGGGCTCGCCCCTCTCACCACTACTGGCGAACCTCTACATGCGCCGGTTCGTGTTGGGCTGGAAGAAGTTCGGCCTTGAGCGAAGCCTCGGCACTCGCCTCGTCACCTATGCGGACGACCTTGTGATCCTGTGCCGAAGGGGCAGCGCGGAGACTGCGCTGCATCACCTGCGCGCGATCATGGGCAAGCTGAAGCTGACAGTGAACGAGGAGAAGACACGGATCTGCAAGGTTCCGGACGGGGAGTTTGACTTCCTGGGTTATACGTTCGGGCGGATGTATTCTCCGAGAACCGGCCAGGCTCGCCTGGGACAGCGGCCATCGAAGAAGAGCATCAAGCGTGTGGTCGACAAGGTCCATGCGCTGACCGTCCGAGCACATACCTGGCAAGAAACCACAGAGCTGGTGGGTAAGTTGAACCGCACCCTTCGCGGATGGGCGAACTACTTCTCGGTAGGCACCGTCAATCCGGCGTATCGGGCGCTCGACAACTACACGGCTGTGCGGTTGCGTCGGTGGTTGCGCTTCAAGCACAAGACCAGACGATGTAAGGGCGGCAGCTATCCCCTCTCGCACCTCTACGAGACCCTCGGGCTCGTGCGTCTGACCCGGCTTGGGCACGACGTGCCGTGGACGAAGGCGTGAGGTCTTGTCCGAGAGCCGGATGCAGGGAAATCCGCATGTCCGGTTCGATGAGCGGGATGTGGAAACGGAGCTATGGTCGAGCCACTAAGGCACCGCCAAACGAAAGAGGCGGCAACACGCATGCCTGACCTAAGGCCACCGCGCCACATTCCGACTCTACCCGGCCAGGATTTTACCTGAATGTCCTGGCGCGGCAAGCCAGTAATCCAATCACGCGCTTCTTGGCATTTGGCCGAGGGCGCCGCAGAAATCAGTGCACACATTACTAAACACAATCTGGCGATGTGCATGGGCGACGCTATCACTGAAGGAACACTGCGGTCGAGGCGAGGCATGTTCTAGGTCTCCTTCGCACGAATTAACTTCGCTGCGCCATCGCCAGGGTGCAAAGCCAGAGAATGGACATTGCACATCGTTATCCGCCGAAATTTGCACGGATCGGAATAACTTCACAGCTGCCGTCCAGTTCGCCGCCGTGATCCATCCCGGCATGGCTGCAATCGAGCACGACATCGATGGCGATATCGTAAACGCCGGCGCCGGCACCGTGGCCCTGCCCGCCCTCGACATGAGTGGCGTCGAAATTAACCACGAGTTTACACTCTGTTGATAGGCTGGGTCGCGAAACCCTCGCCAACTTGAGGCACGAGGCCCGGTGCAGCGTGCGGAACGCCTCTTATTCGTCTCGGTGGATGGCGGCGGCGCTTGGAAGAGCCGGGCGTTGTTGCAAATCGCATTGGGAGGCCGATCCATGACAACAATTCCAATGATCGGCCGCAGCGCCTGTGCGGTCGTGGCGAGTGTTGCGCTGCTATTTTCGGCCGCGACCGCCTCCGCCCAGTCCCTGCCGCCGGAGGTGCAGACGATCGTAGCACCGCTCAGCGCCAGCCCCGAGGACACCGCGACCAAGGACGTGCTGGCGCTGAACACGGCCATGTTCGAGCTCTACGGCAACTCGGCGCAGATCTTCCAAGCGAACCTCCTGGCGACGCACCCGATCATCCTGGCGCTGTTCTCCGGTGCCGGCGGCCGGCTGATCCTTTACCGGCCCGGGCAGCCGCCGATCGACGCGCCCTCGGTGCCGCCCGTCTACCAGCTGCTGAAATCCGTCGGTCACAGCACGATGGCGCTGGCCGAGGTGGTCATCCCCTATCTCTCGAGCCCCAAGGACCAGTCCTGGCGCGCCGCGTTGCTCGCCTATCGCAGCAGGATGCAATCGGCGGCGGCGGCGATCGACAGGACCGAGATGCCGGCCGACTGGCGTGCCAACAGCAAAAAGATCTTAGAGAATAACGTCGCCTATATGGACGAATGCGCCGCCGAGGGCGGCATCACGCTGGCCGGGCTGCAATCCTTCGCCCAGCGGCAGGGGCCGCTCTTGAAACCGAACATCGCCTGGGCGGCAGAAACCCAGGTCAGGCACTGGATGGGCGTCGTCGGCCGGTGGAAGGCGTTGCTCGGCAGCCGGTGGCCGGAGACCTACGCGGCCAGCAACACGATCTATGTCGCGCGCCAGAACAACGTCCTGTTCAGCGTTCTGGCCCAGTATTTCGGCGCCGAAGCGATCAACGATCGCCTGCTGCTGATCGAGACGATCTCCTTCACGACGACCCCGGAAGACATGCTGGATTCGCTGACCCGCATCATCGCGGACCGCACGGTGGGCGCCCTGTTCTTCCACAATTACCACCTGATGGACTACGAACTGATGGGAGGCGACGCACGCAAGACAATCATCGCCGAGACCCGGAGGCTGGGGATGACCACCGTTCTGCCGCCAGAGGTGCCGTTCGGCTCGCATCAGTGGCCGAATTTGGTCACCCCCGGCCCGGGCCCGACGAGCCTCGACAACCTGCCCTGAGCCGGTGGGGTGGACGCCATGACGCATTCACGGCGCGAGTTTATGAAGTTGGCCGCGGCAAGCGGCATCACTCTCGGCGTCTCACGGATCGCCTCTGCCGAGCCACCCGCGTTCCTCGCACGCGAGACGTTACCGGGACGAGGCGTGTCGAAGCCGGCGGTCGGGCGCATCGATGGCGTCGCCAAGGCGACGGGCGCCAAGCTCTACGCCTCCGACTTCCGCGCCGCCGACCTACCGGGCTGGCCCGCCGATACCGCGCATGCCCTGCTCGTGCGCGCTGCCGACGCCACCCATGCCTATTCCGGTTTCGAACTGGCGGGATTGAGTGAGGTTGCCGCGCCCTCGGTCGTGGTGACGGCCGCGGATCTCGAACGCATCCGTGCCCGCGTGCCGGAGTTCTACAGGGACGGCGATCTTTTTTGTCCAGTCGGCAAGACACCCTCCTATCTCGGCCAGCCCGTCGCTTTGCTGATCTTCGAGACGTTCGATGTCTTCGATAAGGCGCGGCTCGCGCTCCGCGACGGTGATTTTCTGAGATATGGCGCCGAAACCGGCCCGGTTGCGGTCCCGAACTACGGCGCCTTTCGCTTCACCCGAGTTGCCGGCCCGACCCCGGACGCCCCCGACATCTATTCCCCGCTCCAGGAAGGCTGGATCCGCCCCGGTTTTGTAGAGAGTTCGGGACGGCCGATCTGGAAGCCGCTGCCGGTCGCCAAAGGGGCTGAGTACGTCAAGGGCGCGACCTATGGCGAGGAAATCCGCGCGGAGCTTGCTCGCGGCGATCCCGCGATCCTTACCCTCGACCGCAAGTTCGAGACCCAGTCTGTAGACCCGATGTTTCTCGAGCCGGAATGCGGTCTTGCCTGGTACAACGCGGCTACCGGTAATCTCGAGCTTGTCCTTGGCGTGCAATCGCCGTTCGAGGCCGCGGCCTCGGTCGCGTTCCTGCTCGGCGAAGCGGCTCCCGCTTTCAAACCGCAACGGATCAATGCCCAATTCTGCTATGTCGGCGGCGGCTTCGGCGGTCGCGATCACACGCCGTTGCCGCTGTACGTGGCGCTGGCGGGCCTGTTTTTCCCAGGCCATGCGGTCCGCCTGGCGCATGACCGCTTTCAGCAGTTCCAGGGCGGCATCAAGCGGCACGCGTTCAAGATGCGTACGCAGATCGGCGTCGATCGGGCGAGTGGGAAGATTACGGCCTTCGCGGCGGACCACGTTCTCGACGGCGGCGGTACCGCGAATTACTCGTCGAGCGTCGCGGTCGTCGGTGCGACCGCGGCGCTCGGCATCTACGACGCCCCCAAGGTCGACGTGACCACTGTCGCCGTTCATTCGCGCGGGGTCACCGCCGGATCGATGCGCGGCTACGGAACCTTGCAGACGATGACGGCGCTGGAAGTCCTTGTCGACGAGGTGGCGAGCGCGCTGCCGATCGACCCGATCGCGTTCCGACGGCGCAACGCGCTGCGGACCGGTGGCCGGACGATGACCGGCAACCCGTACTCCGTATCGGTACGGACCTGGGAAATCCTCGACAAGCTCGACCAACATGCGATTTGGCAAAGCCGCGCCGCAGAGAAGGCGAAAGCGAAAGCCGGCATCGCCGTCGGCACCGGCCTGGCCTGCGCCGCCAAGGACTACGGCACCGGTGCCGATTGCTCGCTCGGCAGCGTCGCGATCGATCCGGCCGGCCATATCACGATCCATGGCGACGCCGTCGAGATGGGTAACGGCATCGGGACGGCGCTGGCCAATCGCGTCGCGCTCCATCTCGGCGCGATCGCCGACGAGGTCAGGGTGGCGCAGGTCGACGCCTTCGATGCGCTCGAAATCGTGACCTCCGGCGACCCCTATACGATCACCCAGCCGGCCCAGGACGCAGCGGCAAAGAACACGCGTTGGGTGCCGGCAATAAGTTCCGCCACCAGCGCCTCGATCGGCGCCCATGTCGGCACCCAGGCCGCGGCCGAGGCGGCGCGCATCATCTTTCGCTTCGGACTGTGGCCCGCAGCGCTGGCGCTCTGGGGCCTGGCTCCGACCGATCCCCGAGCCTACCAGTGGGATGAAGCCTATTGGCAGGGACCGAGTTTGATCATGACCGGGCTGTCCCCGCTGCCGTTGCCGGCGATTGCCGCAAAGGCGCATGCTCAGAACGGGGTGACCGGGGCCATGGCGCATGCCTTCTCGCGTTGGGCGTGGTCACAAGCGACATTCACGATTTCCGGGCAGAAATGGTCGGCCGACATCGACGCGCTGGCGGTACGCTATGGAGCGGGCAAATTTATCCGCTGCGAGCGCCGCGCCGTCGCCTTTCCACCGGCGAGTTACAATCGCATCGGCACCGCCTTTTCGTCGGCCTGCGGCACCGTGGTCCGCGTCGAGATCGAGCGCGCCACCGGCAGGCTCCGCATTGCCAAGGCGTACAGCGTCGTGGAGTGCGGCAAGGTACTCGTCCCCGAAGTGGTGCTCGGACAGGCGCAGGGCGGTTTCGCAATGGGCGTCGGCTATGCGCTGCTCGAGACGCTGCCACCGTTCGAGGACGGGCCGGGCAACGGGCAGTGGAACCTCGGACGATATGTCGTCGCGCGGGCCTCCGATTTGCCGCTGCACGATCTCGAGATCGAGATCCTGCCGCCGCTCGCCTCGAACGAGCCGCCGAAAGGCGTGGCCGAGGTCGTGATGATCCCGGTCGTCCCGGCGCTTTTGAATGCGATCTTCGACGCCACCGGGCATCGCTTCCGATCGCTGCCGGTCACCCAAGATATGCTGAAGGGCGTATTCGCATGACGATGCTCGCGGTGACGATCAACGACCGGGCGCACGGACCCGTCGACCTGCGCGACGACCTGACGATGAACGATTTCCTGCGCGAATACCTGGGGATGACGGGCACCAAGTTCGGCTGCGGCGCCGCCCAGTGTCTGAGCTGCGCGGTGATCATCGACCGGCCGGACGGAACGAGCTACACCAGTCCGACCTGCATCGTGCCGGCGGTAAACTTCAACGGCAAGAAGATCCGCACCGTCGAGGGGCATGCAAAGAACGGCGAGCTGACCGTCCTGCAAAAGGCTTTCATCGAGCATTTTGCCTTCCAATGCGGCTATTGCACCCCGGGTTTCCTCAATGAAGGTCAGGTTCTGCTCGAGCGTCTGGCGCGCGCGCCGGTGGCCCGCGCCGACCTCGAGACGACCATTGCCGAAGCGCTCGACGGCCATCTGTGCCGGTGTACCGGCTATGTCAAATATCACCAGGCCGTGCGCGACGTGATCCTGGCCGACGCCGGTCGCTTGCTGAAGGACGGTTGAGGATGACGCCGCAACGCCGGCTTGCGGCCCTCGCTTCGGTGTTGGCGCTGATCAACATCATGGCGGCCGGCGTGGCGGGCTATAGCCATAGTGCGCCGGCAAGCGGACCGAACACCCTGGCCTCGCCCGAGAGTTTTTCCGGGATCGCCGATCCCAGCGAGCGTTCAGCCGCCTATTTTACCGAACTCGGCAAGCTGCTCACGAACCCGCGATGCACGAACTGCCATCCTGCCGGCGATCGTCCACGCCAGGGCGATAGGAGCCGTCTGCACCAGCCACCGGTGTTCCGCGGCAAGGATGGATTGGGGCTCGAGACCATGCGCTGTCCGATCTGTCACCAGAGCGCCAACTTTGAGCCGGGTCGCATGCCCGGTCATGCGAAATGGCATCTGGCGCCCCCGGAAATGGCGTGGGAAGGAAAAACCATTTCCGAGATCTGCGTGCAAATCAAAGATCCCGCGCGGAACGGCAAGCGGTCGCTGCACGATCTCATCGAGCATATCGGCACCGACACGCTCGTCGGTTGGGCCTGGGCTCCCGGGTTCGGCCGAACGCCGGCGCCCGGGACGCAGAAAGAAGCCGGCGCACTCGTCGAGGCTTGGGTGAACTCAGGCGCAGCCTGCCCTTAGCGAGCGCGTTTCCATCGGGTTGCAACATTCCCCCCGGTCATGGCCGGTAGGCCTTTAGCCCGCGGGCGCAAGGCGGCCCGCGGGTCGGGCCCGGCCATCCCCGTTGATGCCACCCCCCGGAACGCCCGCCCTGGCGGGCGGCCGTCCGGGGGCGGGCATCCACGGAAAAGGGAATGATAGAAGCCGATCGGAAACCCCAATAGCGCGCGCCGACGGTTTTTTGACGGCTCGCCTGTAACGCTCGCGGCGCCGAGCCGGTGGCAAATTCTCTCGAGTTCCTTGGATGCTCCATTGCCGACGAGAACCGGCCGCAGCACGGGGTTCATCCCAAGGTCGGGGCCGGTGCCGATCGGCGAGGGCGCGCGTCGCCGGCATCGTCACCTGCCTGGTCTTGGCGCCGATCGGCGCCAAAGCCGACGATGCCCTGCCGGCCGCGGTGGTCAGTCCCGACATCGCGAAGCCGGCTGCCGCCGATACGAGCGACGGCCAGCCGCAACAAATTCAGCCGGGCGAAGCCGGGACGGCGCCGGCAAACCCGACCAGCCGGACGCCGGCGACGGCCGATTCCGCGATCGCCGCCAATCCGGCGGCGGTGAACGTCGTCACCGGATCGGGATTGCTCGGACAGACGCTTGGGCTGCGTCCCGATTCGGGCGTGTTTCTCGGCGGTGTCTGGGTCGGCAACGCCAACTATCTGCTCGCCGGTGGGGAAAGCCCGGGCAACTGGACGTTCAACAGCCTTTTTGCCGCCGACCTGACGCTCGACCTCGCCAGATTGGCAAACATTCCGGGAGCGCAGTTCGGCGTCGAATTCCTGAATTTTGCCGGCCAGCCGAGCAACACACAGGCCGGCACGGTCACCGGTTACAATGGCCTGACCGGGCCGCCGCCGTTGACCCGCAGCGAGCTTTACGAGCTGTGGTGGCGGCAATCGCTGTTCGACGACAGATTGATCATCCGCGTCGGCAAATCGGTTCCGACCTTCGATTTCAATAATGTCAGCCGTCCGCTGCAGACGACCGAGCAAAGCCTCGCGATTCCGGCGGTCACCAGTCTGATTTACACGCCGATCTTCGTCAACCCGACGATCCTCGGCAACCTGCCCGGTTATTACAATTCAGCCTATGGGATCACGACGACGGCCGCCCCGAACAAAAACCTGTATCTGTCCTATGGAGTATATGACGGCGATCTCGCCCTGGGCGATCAGACCGGACTGTGGGCGGCGCCGCGCTTCAACGGCTATTATTTCCATATTGCGGAGCTGGGCGGCGGCTGGGTGCTCGGCTCGGGGAGATTTCCCGGCAGCGGCGGCATCGGTGGTTGGGACCAGACCGGGACGTTGAGCCTGACTTCAAACAACACCACGATTTCGCAAAACGGCACGCAAGGGTTCTATGCCTTCGGCTCGCAGCGGCTGTGGAATTTGACTGCGGATCCGTCGGGCGGCAGCGTTTCCGGCTTTTTCCAATTCGGCACGAACGACTTGCGTACGATGCTGGCGCACCGGTATTTCGGCTTCGGATTGACCGGCTTCCACTTGATCCCCGGTCGCCCCGCCGATTTGATCGGCGGCGGTTTGGCGTGGTCGTGGCTCAACCCGAACCTCGGGTTCCGCACAAACGAAACTCTGATCCAGCTTTATTATCAGGCGCAAATCGCCAACCCCCTGTATTTGCAGCCGGTCTTTACCTATGTCCCCAATCCGGGAGCCAGCCCGAATTTGAGGCCGGCCGCGATCGTAACGCTGCAGACGACCGTGTTGTTCTGAGCTGATCGCCGATCGGACAAAGCTTGAGACGGCGCCGTGGGCTGGCCAGCGCCGCGAGCCAGAGCGATTTTGTCGCCTGTTCGGCGCTGCACCTGACGCCTGCTGCGCCCCTGCGAAAGGAAGAACGACGTGAACCAACAGCCAGTTGCCGCATCAACCGTCGAGGGTAACTCTCGGCCCGCTGCCCCTCGGGTCGTTCAGCGCGAGGCGAGCGATCGGGTGGTGGCGATCGGGCTCCGTGCCGGACGGATGGGCGATCTCTACCATTATTTGCTGGTGCTGCCGTGGGCAGCTTTTCTGACCGGCGTAGCTGTGATTTATCTTGGATTGAACCTGCTATTTGCGGGATTATATCTGCTCGGCGACGGTGCGGTCGCGAACGCGCGGCCGGGGGTCTTTGCGGACGCCTTCTTTTTCAGCGTCGAGACTTTGTCGACGATCGGCTATGGGCAGATGTCGCCGGCGACGCTTTATGGCAACGTCGTGATGACGGTCGAGGCACTGGCCGGCGTGATGCTGGTAGCGGTCACCGCGGGTCTCATGTTCGCCCGCTTTTCGAAGCCGACAGCGCGGGTCGTCTTTAGCAAGGTGGCCGTTGTCGGGCCGTTCAACGGCATGCCGACGCTGTCGCTACGCCTCGCCAACGAGCGCCGCAATCAAATCCTCGACGCGCAGGTCGCCGTTGCCCTCGTTCGCGACGAGCGTACCGCCGAGGGCGACTGGATCCGGCGTTTCTATGATCTGCAGCTCGCGCGTGAGCGGAGCCCGATTTTTGCGATGACATTTACGGTATTGCACGCGATCGACGCCAACAGCCCGTTGCGGAATTCGAGCTCCTCATCTTTGGCGGCGGAGGGCGTCGAGCTTGTCGTCACGGTCACCGGTCTCGACGAGACCACTTTGCAGCCGATCCATGCCCGCACTTCCTATCTCGCCGACGAGATCTTCTGGGATCATCGTTTTGCCGATGTCTTCACGCAGACCGAAGACGGGCGGCTCGCGATCGACTACCGCCGCTTCCACGATACCGAGCCGATCCGATCCCCACCCGCCTAGCCTGACCATTTCAAGCTGCGTGCGGCGACAATACGCAGCGCTGGGTCGCATGGTACCGCATGCGCTCCGCCCGCCCGCAGCGACATGATTGCCGGGCCGGCGCTTTATCGCTAACCTGCCGCCGCCGATCCCGGTGGGGCGTAGCCAAGTGGCAAGGCAGCGGATTTTGATTCCGCCATTCGGAGGTTCGAATCCTCCCGCCCCAGCCATTTTCAGTGCATTGAGGTAGCACTTCTGGTCAGCCCGAGCCCATGTCGGCACCGGAATGAAAATCAGCCGACCAAACGGCGCGGGACGCGAACCGATGCGATCCCAGGGAGCGGGCTTCAGACCGGGCGCGGGCCGTGGCGAGCGGCAGGCGGGATTCGACGGGTGCGATGGCGCCGGAAGCGTTGAAAAGCTTCACCTCTCATGCGCTGGCGACGCCGAGGCGTCCACCTGCACGACGGGCACGGGAACATACCGGAAACCGTGTTACGGGACTATGGTGGTAGTGAAGTTGATCCTTGGGGACGATATTCTGCGCCGCGCCGGCGCCCGATGAGGTAAACTCTCGTAGGTCGAACTGGGCCGAATTGGCGATAAAGCTGAGGCTGATATCGAGCGACAAAACGACAATGGTCAGGTCACTATCTATCAAAAATTTCACTGTATTTTCGTGGGCTGAATTCCGTATAAGCCCCCGTCTAAACGTATTTGTTGGTGAAAATGGAAGCTGCTCCGCCAGGTGGAAGCGGTAGACCTCGCTCTCGCGTCCCATGCCGCGGCACAGGGGCTCCTCGTCCGGTCTGGGCTGGCTCAAGGCGAGCAAGAGCAGGATTTCGCGACCGTCACCGAGGCAACAAGAGGCCGTGCGTATCGGCTCCACCCACAGCGACCGCCGCGACGCGGCTGACGCCTGTCGATATCGCTGCGGGTCGAGCCGGGCGATCAGATCACCCTTATTCACCTCGGTCCCGACATCGACCGGCCGCTCGAGAATGTTGCCATGAACCCGAAAGCCGATATCGGCTTCGGTAGCGCGGCTGTCCGGCCGGATGGATTGCGCCGCAGCCTTCTCTTCTTTCTGGCAGGCCGCCAAAACCGACAGCAAAATGAGAGTGCCAGGCGCCCCCAAAGCAAGGGTCAGCAAGCGAGTTCGAGCGCTTCCCGGCAAGACGGATGGGTGTCGCATGGGAGATGCCGCGCCAAGGCGGGGTGCCAGCGATCAGTAGCCGGATGGGTAATACTGATAGGGCGGCGGCGGATAAGATGCGGCGGCAGCGCTGCTCGCCATCGCCGCCACACCGGCGCCGACCGCGACGCCGGCGGCGACACCGCCCCAGTTGGGCCCGTAATAGCCACCGCCCCCGTAATAGCCACCGCCGCCGCCGACCGCGACGTTGCGGTTTACATTAACGTTACGGCTTACGTTGCGGTTCGCCGCAAAGTTGCGGTTGGCCGATACGTCGCGCTGAAAGTTTCGGCTGTTGAAATTGCCCCGGTTGACGTTGCCCCGGTTGACGTTGCCGCCGCCACGGTTGACGCCGCCGCCGGCGCGGCCGCCACCACCGCCGCCGCGGCCGCCGCCACCGCGGCGCTGCACCAGCACCAGAGGCGCGCCCTTTCCGGTACCGACCCCCGCGGCAAGATCGAAAGCCCCCATCCCGCCCCATCCAGATGACGGGGCAGCCGATGCGTTCGCGGCCACCAACGCGACGGGCACGACATAAATCAATAGCTTCTTCATGACCGGAGACCTCACTTGTTGAGGTATTTGGCTTGGATCTGTTTCCAGCCGTCGATCGCTTGGCTGCAGGTGGCCTTGTCGAACGGACGCCCGGAGCCGTAGCCGAGGGCGCCCGTAAAGGTGAAGGCGGCCTTGAGTCCAAAATGGATAGCGATCAGGTTGGCCAATTCCATGGCTCGCGAGATCTGATCCTGCTTGTCCGTGTCAGCCGAGCATTCGACCACTTGGCCGGCCATTACGCCGACCCTACGCAACCCATCCAGGAAGGATGGATTATCAGCTGGCGGCGTCGGCACGCCCTCTGCCGGTGCGGCAGGGGCGGTCGAGGGCTTCTGGGCTAGCGCCGGGCCGGCTGATGTCAGGCAAGCCAGCGCCAGCATAGTGGCCCAACGTTGATACGGTCGCATCTGTTTGCCCTCCTTCCAAACTCCGCAAAATGACGCGCGACATCCGCCGGCATCATCGCTGCCCTTGTAGGTTAACTACTGTTTTGATGCAGGCGTGCCTCCGCGCCGCTCATAACGCCGTTCGACGCGCCCTCCACGCCGCTCTTGACGCCGCTCCATGCCGGGGGTTTGCGCCTCGGCGGCCGTGTATCGAAGGGCGAGGCCCGCCGCGGCCGCTACTCCGAGAAAGGGAGAATTCTTTCGGCGCGAAACCATTTTCGATTCAACTTCTGAAGTCATGTTCAACCATTTCGACGACATTGTAGTTTTGGTTTGGCATTTGCTTGCGACGCTGATCCGAACCGACCACCGCGCCGCAAGCACTGCCTCGACCACAGAGCTACTCCACCGAAACCGTGACGTTTGTGTTCCAGGTGATGTCAACCTGGTCGCCAACCTTAACCTGATCGAACACGGCCGGATCGACGACACGTCGGCTGTATTTCCACCCGTTCGGACCAACGAAGGTGATCGACGATGCGTTCTTGTCGATAGCGGCGATAGTCGCGGTCATGGTTCTCTGCACGGATGTCGTGCCCCCAGGCCGCGCCTCCGTCCCCATAGTGGAAGTCTTGCTCCCCGTATTGACCGCGGCTTCGCCCGGCGGCTTCAGTCTCACTGAGACATCGTTGTCATACGTCACCGACACCTTGTCCCCGACCTTGAGCTCATCGAACCGCGTCACGCTCGGGGGCACGTCGACCGTCTGGAACGTGCCGTCGGCCGTCTTGATATTCATGATGTGCTTGACATGATCGATGGTCTCGACGGTGCCCGAAAGGGTGACGGTGTGTGTCGGGAGCTGTCTTACCTGCGCCCAGCTGGGCAGGGAAAGAGCTAAGACCAACCCGGACGCGGCCAGGATTGCGTTTACCCGCTTCATGTATCTTCTCCTTATAGTTTCCCTACCTGGGTAGTTTCACGGTTCGTAATCCACGCTGCCCTCTTGCGTGGCTTAGCGGCCAGGGCTCCAATGTTTCTGATCATGGCTCTGGGTCCGATTTTTATGGCGAACCAGCAAAACCCGCCCGGGTCGAAAGCCTAAACAGCGAGGTTCGCCGGCGGCTATGCAGAATCAACGGATTTTACGGGTTGATGAACCGCGGCCCTGGAGCACGTCGCAGGGTGGTCAGCGGAGCCTCGCTGAAGGCCGCCCGGTAGGCCGCCTCGAAACGCCCCAGTTCCGCGAAACCAAAGCCGCGGACAAGCTCCAAGAGGTTTGCCCCGTCGGGGGCGGCGTCACGCAATGCGACACGTGCCCGGCTCAACCGGCGCAGCAGCACGTACCGGATCGGGCTCATGCCAAGGAATTCGGCGCAACACGAGCGCAGGGTCGGCTCGGTCGCCCCAATCAGCTCGCACAAATCGGTCGTGTGCAGAGGCTCGCTGAGTTGCTCCGCCAACACCTCCTCGAACCTAATCATGATCCTGGCGTGACGGCGTTTGGTCGGATTGCCGGTCCGCATGCTGGCGCCGGTCAGGCAGGCGACCAGCGTCTGGATCAAATCTTGCTCGATGGCGCGCGCGACCTCCGTATGCGCCAATATTTTGGGCCTTGTCTCGGCGAGGCGCCAGATTTGCGCATGCAGGCGCCGCAGGCGCGCCACATCGCGCGGGGAGGGACGCAGGATTTTTCCCTCCGATGACAAAGTGAAAGGCTTTCCGGAAAGAGCCCGGCCATATTGTTCGAGCTGCACCGGGTCCAGTGCTATCACGTTCCACACGAAGGAGCCAGGCGTTGACTGGTGCAGCCGCTCGCCGCGGCCGTGGAGCACGATCTCGCCCAGCCGCAATTCCGTCCCGCCCCATACCGGCAGTGACCCGAAATTTGCCGGAAACGTCACGAAAGAGAGCTGCGGCTCCAGACAAACATAGGCAACCCGCGGAAAGTCTTCCTCGCACCGTAACACCTGCAAATCGTGCAGTTCCGCCCAGGTCAGATGCGCCTTGAACTTGGGGCTTACTGCGATGACGATTTCGATTTGTGCCTGCCGCAGGCTTGCCTCGTAGTGATCGGGCTCGAGGAACGTGCGCGTGCCGCTTCCCGGCATTCATCCCTCTGCAAAACCGATGAACTACAATGCAGGCCGAGCATTTTTGCCTAAAGATGAGGATAGATCGCCTGATCGCGGTGGCTATGCAGATTTAACGAATTTCCACGCCGGCTCGATGGTTTCGCCCGGTTTTGAGTCTTCGGGGGGGCGACGCAGTGCCGCCGAGGCGGTTCTCCGAATAGTGACCGGTAGGCGACCGCAAAGCGGCCCAATTCCCAGAAGCCATGATCGGTGGCGATCTCGGTCACGGTCGTCTTCTCCACGTCGGCGATCCGCAAAGCTCGGCGCACCAGATGCATCCGCCGCAGCCACAGATAGTATTTTGGGCTCATGCCGAGATAATCCTGGCAACAGTCACGCAGCACTGTATAGGAAGCGCCAACCATCGCGCAGAGCTGCGGCATATAAAGAGGCCTGTCGGGAGTGGACGTCAGCACCTCCTCTAGACGCCGCATCACCGTCGCGTGATGCCGATGGACATTGCGCACATCGTCTGAATGGCCCTCGGTCAGGCACAAGATCATTACTTCGATTAAAGCCTCCTCGATCGCTCTCGCTACTTCTGGCTTCGCGAGAATGTCGGGCGCGGTCTTCGCAAGATGGCCGGCCGCTTCGTGCAGCTGCAACAGCCGGGACGCAACAGGTGCAGGTGGGCTGGTCCATTGAGGGAATGAAGGTAGCGTCAATGGGCGGCCAATGATGGGCTCGCTAACGGCGGCGAGGTCCTCGCGCGTCAGCGACATGGTACCCCATTCGCAGGCCGCAGAGGATCGAAGGTAGTACGGCCCGTGCGATCCGATCACTGTTATTTGATCCTGCGATCTTTCGGTTCCGCTGACCTGCATCTTCGGCTGATTGGAATTGGTCGCAAAGAGGATCACCAACCGCCTACCGCTCGGCGTTATCCTCATGATCCGAGGCAGCCTCTCGTCGAAGCGATGCATCCACAGGCGGTGCAGGTCGATGCGCGTCGACTCCGCGCGAAAATCGCCGCGCTTCGTAATCACGCCGTCAATCTGCAGATTTCGGATCCCGGCAAAATACACGTCGGGATCGGTAAATTTGCGAGTGGCGCTGGAAGGCATCCCAACCGCGCGGTGATCAGGGCCCATAGGCGCAGAACACTACGTTTGCTTCGCCGGACGGTTGAGCTGCGTAAATCGTCACCAAAAATACAACTATGATACGCACGCCGGAACGCAGCGCGTGTGCCAGACCCGGCATCTCCGGCGGGACCCCGGCGAGGGTGTTCACTGGATGTAACCTTTCGGTCCAACGATCGTCGAAAAAGCATAGCCCCACGTCGGATGCGGCCGGCAAACTCGGAAAATACCTAGAAATTTGCTGGCTTCGTTCCTCGCCCTGGACGCGTAGTTCCCGGCCGCGAGATCTTAGTATACGGTTGTAGCCCGTTTCGGTTGGGCCCTTTGCGAGGCATGCGAACAACGCGGACATCGGGTCAGCGCCGGCCGCGAAGAGCCGATAGGGGTGTGCGATCGACAGTGGGTGATCCGCCCAGTCGGCCGAGGCGGCGCACCGGCGGCCGGATGACGAACGGCTTCGCGCTGATCGCGTCGCCGGCCTATGGCGCGTCCGGCATCATGACCCTCATCGTCAACCAGGACGGCATCGTGGCCCAGAAGGATCTCGGTCCAAATACGGCGAAAGTCGCGGCGGCGACGACACGGTTCGACACGGACCTGAACTGGGCGCGTTGACGACGCGAAATGAGCGAACCGTCAATCGCCGCAGGACGGCCAACCATGGCAGATGAACTCCGTCTACCCGCGGACGAACGAAAGCGCGACGGTGCTGCAAGGGTGGCAATGGTCGAGCGCGGCATCGTCCTGCTGCTCGTGGTCGGCCTCCTTATCGGGGTACTGGCGATCGTCAAGCCGTTCACGACCGCGATCCTGTTCGGCGCGACGCTCGCGATCGCAGCCTGGCCGGTGCGTCAGGCCTTGGTCCGTCGTGGGCTCCGCCGCGGGGCGGCGGCCGCGCTGCTGCTGTTGTTCTCGCTCGTGCTGGTCGTTGTCCCGATGCTCGTCTTGGCGCCGCACCTCGCCGATCAAATGATCCGGGGAACGGAGCGCGTGCAGGCGTAATTCGCGGCGACACCGCAGCGGCCGGCCTGGATTACGGACCTGCCGCTCGTCGGCAGCCGGGTGGGAGCGGCCTGGGACCGCGTCGTCGCGGTCAAAGGCAACCTGCGCGCGCTGCTCGAGCCATATACCGCTGATCTCGAGCAGGCGATGATCGGCGTGGCGCGGGCTCTGGCCGACAGCCTGGTCCAGGTGCTCCTGTCGCTGATCGTGGCGACGATGTTCTGGACCAATGGCGAGGCGTTGGCGGCGCTGCTGCACGACGCGCTGCGGCGACTTGGCGGTCTGATCGCGGAGCATGCGCTCGACCTCGCGGCTGGAGCGATCCGCGGCGTCGCCTATGGCGTGGTCGGGACCGCCGTCATCCAGGCCGGCGTGCTGACCATCGGCCTCTATATCGCCGGAGTCCCAGGAGCCGCGACGCTCGGCTTCGTCGCCTTGCTGCTGGCAATCAGCCAGATCGGCGGCCCGCTGCTCGTGTTGATCTGGGGCGGCGCAGCCTGGTGACTGTTCGCGCAGGATCATCAGGCCTGGGGCGCGTTCATGATCGTCTGGGGCGTGTTGGTCAACACCGTCGACAATTTCATCAAGCCTTGGCTCATCGGCTTCGGTGTCGAGATGCCGATGTCGCTGACCATCCTCGGCGTCTTCGGCGGCTTTATCGCCTTCGGCTTCCTCGGCCTGTTCATCGGGCCGACCCTGATCGCCATTCTGTTCACCCTGCTGCAGGCGTGGCGCGCCGCTGTCTCCGAGCATTCCGCGGCCGAACGCACGACGGTCAGCAGTATGGCGCTGGGAGAATCTTGATCGGAAATCGGCGCTTGCTTGCATGCTCCTGCAATGTGGCCGGCGCGTCGTGGCGGAAGGTTGGATCTATCCCGTGGGAGGTTCCGATGACGTCGACTGTTTTAGGCGCCGTCCTAACCGCCCGGCGTCACCGCCGGTCAGATCTATGGATACCGCATTGCCGGCCCTTTCGATCCCGCGCGAGGGCTGCGTTTCGACCCCGACAAGGTACTGCTCGACCCTTACGGGAAATGCATTGCTCGGCCGGATGGACGCAGCCGCGAGGCCGCACGGCGTCCGGGGGACAAGCGGCTTTTGATTCCGCCATTCGGAGGTTCGAAATCCTCCCGCCCCAGCCAGCCTTTTCAATAGGTTTTGCTCGAATAGATCCGATAGAGGTGGCGAGTTGTCGACACCATGTCGGCACCGCGCGTAAAAAGTCGTCCGGCGACTGCCTCAATTCCCTTGCGGCGCCGCCTGGCGCCGCGATGCTTGGAGCCCGATCCGCGTAACCCATCGGGGCCAGCGGTCAGAAGACCGCACCAACAGGCCGGATACATGACGGCTCCAGACCCAATGCCAACGCCGCTAAATTCTCCTTGCCCAAGGGGGGCCGTCCATACATGACAGCCGGTGAGTTTCATGCGCGGCGGGTCGGCAACGCCGGTGGCGAGCTAAAATGTCAGCCCCGCTTTCTGGCGGGGCGCAAAAACATCAATCCGACCGAATACATCCGAGCCGACTGCCGGCACGCCGCGCGCGATAGCATTCGACGGCACAGACCCCTTCGGGGAGGCCGCGCCAAAGGCTCGGGTGCAGGTTCCACGACGGACAGGGGACGCTGACGGATTGTCCTGACCGTCCGACATGCGGCCGGGCCGCGAAGCGACAATCGCGGTAGCGCATGGCGTGCCGCCTCGGTAAGCGCTGCATCGCTCATGGCGAAGCCAGCTCCTTCAACAGCTCCGGGTGCTTGTCCAACAGGCGGAACAGGTTGACCACGGCCGGCAGCGGCGTGGCCTCGCCCCGCTCGTAGCGCGAGAACGCGTTGTGCCCGCCGCCGGTCAGCCGCGCCGCGGCGGCTTGGCTCAAACCCAGTTTCTTGCGGATGCGGCGAATTTCCCGGCTCTGCCGTTCCCGGTCCCGCAACACCAATTCGTCCCCGGCCGCCGCAAAACGTCTGGCGCTGTCGGGGTCAAATTCGACCTCGCCACATTCTTCGCAACGCCATCCGGAAAGCCCCTCGACCTTGGCCGTCATGCCCACATGCTCGATCGTGAAGGTTTCGCGCTCGAAGCGGGTCATCGCCGTCACGGTTTCGCAACTCAGGCAACTGCGCGCCATGCTCATCGCTCCTTGAACTGGATCACCGGCGCCGTCTCGCGCAGCGTGATCTTGATGTAGGCCTCCTTCCGGACTGGCGTCGCAGCGTGGTAAACGTCCTGCCATATCCCGGTGGTCGGCATAGATCGTCATCGACTTGTAGAAGTTTCGCCGCGTCAGCGCGGCGATGACCGCCAGCATCTCCGCCGAAGTGAGGCCCATCGCCCGGCCGCCGTCCAACGCGGTCCTGGTGAAGGCCGCCGCTCCGAGCCGCGCGACATCCGCCTGGACGCGCACGAGATCGTAGTGGGGCGTACGTTTCTCCAACCAGATCTCATTTACCCCTTGAGGGTAATAATTTCAAGGCATGCCGCGACGGCAGGTTGACGACCTCGGCGCCGGGAACGTTTTCCGGCTTCCAATTCATTAGGGTTCCGGGCAGTTGGCAGGCGCTCGATGGGATATGAACGCGACAACAGCCGCCCCCCACTTTCGTTCTGGTTTCAGGCGCCGGCCGGACCCCGTACGGGAGACGGTGACTGCCGCCCGCAGCCACCGCGAAGGCAGCAAAAGCGACGCGCGCCCGCGATGGCGACCGTCGCCGGCGCGCGCTGGGGGCTCCGCCCCTCCGACGGCGCAGCGTCGCCCTCCGCGGGCGACATCTGCTCCACGCCCGCGCCAGACTTCGCGCGATGTGGCTTGATCTCAGTTCATCGCAGCCAGGACGTAACGGTTCAGCACCATCAACGGCACCGAGTTCTTGCAGCGGGCTGCGGTAGAGGCCGGCATTGACGACAGTGACGAGATCGAGCGCCGGGACGACGAAGATGCGCTGGCCGCCCGAGCCGACCGCGGCGCTCCAGTCGATCTCTCGACGCCGACAAAGGAGCGGCCGAGCCAGAACTGGTAGCCATAGAAATAGAGGCCTCGGCCGTTGGTCTGCGGCGCCGTCGCCTGCGCCACGAATGCCGCAGGGACGATCTGCTTGCCCTGCCAGAGGCCGTGCTGCAACACCAATTGGCCGAGCGCGGCGAAATCGCGCGGCAAGAGCCGCAGCCCGGAGGCGGCGACCGGCTCCCCGGTCGCCGGGTAGCGCACCCAGTCAACATCCTTGATGCCCAATGGCGCAAACAGCAGGTCGTGCGCCAGCGCGTCGAGTGGCTGCCCGGTCGCCCGCTTCAATATCGCCTGGATCAAGGCGGTGCAGCCGCCGCTATAGTCGTAGACCTGGCCGGGCGGCGCCGCCACCGGCTGCGATAGGACGTAACCTGCCGGATCGGACGCGCGGTCCGGCGTATGGCGGCAGCAGGTCGAACACCGAGGCGTCAACGCCGCCCTTCACCAGGCCGTGGTCGAGGGCGACGCCGAGAACCAGTGCGACGACGCTCTTCGTCACCGAACGGGCGTCGTGCAATTGCTCGCGCGAATGGGCGACGTCCCCGAGCGGCGTGCCCCAACGCTCGTCCTCGCCAGTGAAATACTGCTCGAACACGAGCTTGCCGTGCCGGACGACAAGCACGGCATGGAGGTCGGCTCGCCGCGAGCCCGCAACCCACGGTACCAGCGCGCACAACCGGACCGGATCGAGGCCGACGACCGCGGGTGCAGCCGCCGGCCAGCCATCCCCGGTGTTCGGCGGCGGCGCACATGCCGCCGCCATCGCGGCGGCAGGCAGCAACCCAGCGATCGCGGCACAGAGCAGCTGGAATAGTGGACGCACATCGGCCTCCTGGCTTTCACCAGTCTAGACCTCTAGGCGGCGAAAGACGACGGCGAGGGCTCGAACCTCGTCCGCGCGCGGGCGGGTGGCGTCTTCCGGTATGCGGGGGCTCTGATCGGCTCAAGGACTCGCCGAAATTCTGGTTGCGGAACCAGGCAGAGGGATCGATACCTGTCGAGCAAGGGCAGCCAACAGCACCCGCGGAGGTCGCGATGTCCGACGGTCTGCATTGGGTAGGCAGCTGGACGACGGCGCCGGCGCCGGCCGAAGGGGTGGCGCTCGCCAACCAGACGTTGCGGATGAACGCCCGCCTCAGCATCGGCGGCGACACCGTGCGGATCCGGCTGTCGAACGCGCACGGCCAACAAAAGCTCGTGGTCGGCATGGCGACGATCGGGGTGCGCGAAGCGGGCCCCGGCGTCGTTCCCGGCGCGCTGCGCAAGCTAAGCTTCGGCGGCGCCGAGGGGGCGACGATCGCAGCCGGCGCGCTCTTGGTCAGCGACCCGGTCGATCTGTCGCTGCCGGCGCTTGCCGACGTCGCGATCAGCGTCTATCTGCCGGGCGACCTGCCGGCGAGCTTCGGCATCACCGGGCGCTATTCACGCCAGACCAACTACATGTCGCCGCCTGGAAATTTCGCCGCCGAGACGGTGCTGCCGGTCGGCAAGATCACCGACGACTGGTATCTCGTCAGCGGCGTCGACGTGCTCGCCCCGGCCGAGACCGGTGCCGTCGTGGCCCTCGGCGACTCGCTGACCGACGCCAACATCTCGACGATCGACGGGTTCTGCCGCTGGCCCGACCAGCTGTCGCGGCGGCTGCAGGCGCGCCGCGGCGGCCGGCCGATCGCGGTGATGAACCAGGGCCTCGGCGGCAACCGCATCCTGCACGACATTCGCGGCGACAGCGGGTTGCGCCGCTTTGATCGCGACGTGCTGGCGCAGCCCGGCGTCACCCACGTCATCGTCATGCTCGGCACCAACGACCTGCGCAACCGCTGGGCCAAGCCCGAGGAGGAGGTGACGGCGGAGGAGATGATCTCCGGGCTGAAGCAGATGGCGATCCGCGCCCGCTCCCGCGGCATCAAGATCTTCGGCGCGACGCTGACGGGGTTCGAGAACGAGACCTACCTGCCCGGCGCCTGGACCCCGGCCCGCGAGGCGGCGCGCCAGGCGGTCAATGCCTGGATCCGCGACCGCGGCGCCTTTGACGCGGTCGTCGATTTCGACCGGGCATTGTGCGACCCGGAGCATCCGACCCGGATGCTGCCCGCCTATGATTGCGGCGACCATCTGCACCCGAGCGATCTCGGCTACAACCGGATGGGCGACGCGATCGATCTGGCGCTCTTCGGTTGACGCCGCCCGGTAACCGCCGGCGGCGGGAGCGAATGCCGCCGGCTCAGCGCGCCACGAATTGGGTCTTGCCGAACAGGTTCTCGCGCTCGACCTCGGTCATCGAACCGCGCCGCTGATGCTCGGCCAGCACCGCAACGCCGCGCTGCACCGCCGGCCGCGCCGCGATCTCGTCGTGCCAGCGCCTGACCGCCGGGTAATCCGCGAGATCGATGTTGCGCCGCTCGGCGCCGCGGATCCACGGGAAGGTGATGATGTCGGCCATGCTGTATTCGTCGCCGGCGAGCCAGTGCGACGCCGCGAGCCGATGCTCGAGCACCCGGTGCAGGCGCTTGACTTCGTTGGTGTAGCGCTCGATCGCGTAGGGGATCTTTTCGACCGCGTAGGAAGCAAAGTGGTTCCATTGGCCGAACATCGGGCCGACGCCGCCCATCTGGAACATCATCCATTCGAGGCATTTGTAGCGGCCCTCCGGGTCCTTCGGGATCAGCCTGCCGCCGTTCCTTTCCGACAGATAGATCAGGATCGCGGCCAATTCGAAGAGCGTGAACGGCTTGCCGCCCGGCCCGTCGGGATCGACGAGCGCCGGGATGCGGTGGTTCGGGGTGATCTTCAAGAATTCGGACTTGAACTGGTCGCCGGCGCCGATATCGACCGGGATCACCTTGTATTGGAGGCCCAATTCTTCGAGCGCGATATGCACCTTGTGGCCATTGGGGGTCGGCCAGGTCCACACTTCCAGCATAAGACATCCTCTCGCCTGCGGCAGGCTCCGGCAGCCCGGAGCCGGCGCGAGTTTAGAAAGTTCGGGCGCAGGAGGGAACCGCGAGATCCGGGCGGCACCGGCTGCGTGCGCCGCGTCCATCCGTCGATCCAGTGGGCGAAGCTCGCGGCGCTGTCCGCCGGCGCCCGGCCTGCCTCCGAGGAATTATGGAGCGGCACGCCTCCGTGGTTCCCCATCGACCGAGATCGATCGTCTCGCGGGCTGCTCCGCGGCGACCACCAGCGCCTCAGGCGTGGCAATCGGGCGTGGCTACCATCGTCCACTCCGCCGGATCCGCCAAGATCCTCAAGCGGCGCGCAAACTCTGACCCGTTTCATTCCGGGGTGACGCCATAAAGCGGACAGGATAGCACGGTAAGCAGGACCAGATCAGGAACAATAGGCGCGTGAACTCTCGGCTGAAAGGGCCCGGTTCCGATTGAGGATCTTGGGAGCGGTGTTTTTGCCCAGCCCAATTCGGGGTCGCGCCATATCGGCGCTCGCGCATGGCCTTTAGCCGCTGTCGACCCTTCTTCCCGTTCCGCCTTCGTATCTTGAACGGCTCTTTATGCCCCCTTTGCGACATTCGTTCGACACCTACTTCGGGCGCATCATAGGCTCCCACGCGTTACCTTTCGCGCGTACTATGCACCGAAGACGAGCGCCGGGACGACACGATGGAAATTGGGGGCTGGCTGCGCGGGCTCGGGCTGGAGCGATACGAGCAGGCTTTCCGCGAGAACGAGATCGACCTGCGCGTCCTGCCGGAGCTGACGGTCGACGATCTGAAAGAACTTGGCGTCGCCGCGATCGGCCATCGTCGGCTACTGTTGAAAGCGATCGCCGATCTTGCGGTCGGTGCCGGGCGTGCCGCGGAGGACGTGCCGGCTGCCTCCCCTGCGAACGCCACAGCCGATGCCGAGCGCCGGCAGCTAACGGTGCTATTCTGCGATCTGGTCGGCTCGACGGCATTGTCGGCGCGGCTCGACCCGGAGGATCTGCGCGCGGTGATCGGCGCCTATCACCGTTGCGTCGCCGCGGTAATCGAGCGCACCGGCGGCTTTGTCGCCAAGTACATGGGCGACGGGGTGCTCGGCTATTTCGGCTATCCTCGGGCCGACGAGCACGACGCCGAGCGGGCGGTGCGCGCCGGGCTGGCATTGGTCGAGGCGGCGGGTGGGCTCGACACCGCCGCCGGCCCGATTGCAGGTGCGGGTCGGGATCGGCACCGGGCTGGTCGTCGTCGGCGATCTAATCGGCCAGGGTGCCGCTCAGGAACAGGCCGTGGTCGGCGAGACGCCTAACCTGGCGGCGCGGCTGCAGGCGCTGGCCGAACCAGGGACGGTGGTCATCGGGCCGCGCACGCGGCAGCTGACCGGCGGACTGTTCGACTACGAGGATCTGGGGCCCGTCGAGGTCAGGGGCTTCGGCGCGCCGGTCATAGCCGCGCGGGTAGTGCGCGAAAGCTCCGTCGAAGGCCGTTTCGCGGCATTGCGCACGACAGCCACCCCGCTCGTCGGCCGCGACGAGGAACTCGACCTGCTCGTGCGCCGATGGCGGCAAACCAAGGCCGGCGAGGGCCGGGTCGTGTTGATCTCCGGCGAGCCCGGCATCGGCAAGTCGCGACTGACCGTGGCGCTGGCGGAGAACATCGCCGGCGAGGCGCACACGCGGCTGCGCTATTTCGCGTCGCCGCACCATCAGGACAGCGCACTTTACCCGTTCGTCGCCCAGCTCGAACGCGCCGCCGGCTTCGCACGCGACGACACGCCGGAGGCGAAGCTCGGCAAGCTCAGGGCGTTGATCGCCGAGGGCGCCGCCGAGCCCGACGAGATCACGCTGATTGCCGAGCTGCTCGCACTGCCAAACGCCGCGGCGAAGCTCGATCTGAGCCCGCAGCGCAAACGCGAGAAGCTGCTCGCCGGGCTGTTGCGCCAGCTGGAGGCGCTCGCCCGCAGAAATCCGGTGCTGATGGTCTTCGAGGACGCGCACTGGATCGACCCGACCTCGCGCGACGTGATCGACCTGGCGGTCGACCGCATCGGCGGCTGCCGGTATTGCTGCTCGTTACCTTTCGCCCGGAATTCCAGCCGCCCTGGAGCGACCAGCCGCATGTCACGACAGTGGCGCTGAACCGGCTCGGCAAGCGGGAAGGTTCTGCCTTGGTCGAGCGGCTTGCCGGCAATGCCGGCGTGTCCTCCGAACTCGTCGCCGAGATCGTCGAGCGCACCGACGGCGTGCCGTTGTTCATCGAGGAGCTGACCAAGGCCGTTGTCGAAGCCGGTGCCGATCGCGGGGCGTTGACCTTGTCCGGCGTGCCGGCGTCCTCGCTCGCCGTGCCGGCAACGCTGCATGCCTCGCTGCTCGGGCGTCTCGACCGGCTTGGCCCGACCGCTAAGCTGGTCGCCCAAGCCGGCGCCGCGATCGGTCGCGACTTTTCTTACGACCTGGTGGCTGCCGCCGCCGAGCCTTCCGAACCGGAGCTGCAGGACGCACTGCGGCGCCTCGTCGGGTCCGGCCTCGTCTTTCAGCGCGGCGCGCCGCCGGCGTCGGAATACCTGTTCAAGCACGCGCTGGTTCAGGACACCGCCTACAGCACGCTGCTGCGCGGCCCGCGTCAGGCCTTGCATCGGCGGATCGCCATCGCGCTGAAGACCCAGTTTCCGTCGGTTTTGGAGGCGCGACCGGAGCTTGCCGCGCACCATTACGGCGCGGCGGCGATGGCCGAGAAGGCGGTGCCTTATTGGCTCCTGGCGGGCAAATTGTCGGTCGCAAAATCGGCCGTGGAGGAGGCGATCGCGCAGCTTCGCCGCGGCCTCGGCCTCTTGCGCAGCCTGCCCGAGACGCCGGAGCGAAGCCGGCTCGAGCTCGACCTCCATATCCCTTTGATCGCGGCGCTGATCGGCGCCAGGGGCTACGCGCATGCGGAAGTCTCCGCCGCCTTGGACCGGTCTCGGCAACTTGTCGCCGCCACCGCGGCAACCGGGACACCGCTTCACTTCTCGGTCCTGTACGGCGTCTGGGTGGTCGACTACGTCAGAGGAAACGCCGAGCAGCTGCTGGAACACGCGCAGAAATTTCTCTCGCTGGCGGAGATGCAGCCCGCTTCGGCGCCGCGCCTGATCGGCTATTGGATTCTTGCGACCGGGCAGTTGATGATCGGCGATTTTCGGCAAGCCCGGCTCCACCTGGAACTGGCCGCCTCGCTCTATCGGGCCGAGGAGCATCGCGAATTCGCCTTCCGTTACGGCCAGGACATCGGCGCCAGCGCGCTATGCTATTTGTCCTTGGCGCTCTGGCATGACGGCTATCCCGATCAGGCGGCGCGGGCCGCCGATCGAGCGCTTCTCCATGCGCGCGAGTTCGGCCACGCCTATACGCTCGCCTATACCCTCTGGCATACCGCAGAACTCGCTGTTCTCTCCCGCGATGCCCCGCGCGTCGAGCGGTTGGCGAACGAGAACGCGACGATCTCCAAGGAACACGGCTTCCCGCTGTGGTGCGCGTACTGCGACGTGCTGCTCGGCTGGGCAGCGGCGCACCAGGGGCGAGGCGCCGATTGCATCGATCGGATGCGCCGCGGTATTGCCGCGGCAACCAACACCGGATCGCGCTTGTGGGAGCCTTTTTTTCGCGGCCTGGTCGCCGAAGCTCTGGCGCTCGCCGGCGAGGTCGACCAGGGGCTCGCGGAGCTCGACCAAGCCCTCGCAAAATCAACTCTCTCCGGCGAGAAGTGGGCGGACGCGGAACTTCACCGTTTGCGCGGCGACTTGATCTGCCGATTGCCGCGAGCCGATCTGGACAACGCCGAAAGCTCCTTTCGCGCTGCCCTGTCGATCGCCCGCGAGCAGGGCACCAAGGGTTTCGAACTGCGCGTCGCGACGAGCCTTGCGCGGTTTTGGGGCGACCGAGGGCGGCGCGAGGAGGCGCGACAATTGCTGGCGCCGGTCTACGCTTCGTTCACCGAGGGGTTCGATTTCGCCGATCTTAAAGAAGCGAAGGCGCTGCTCACCGGGCTGGTTTAGGTGTATTTCGGCTTTCGCTCATCAAATTCACTCCTCGGCCGGCACGGTCAGGATGGCGGCGACGCAGTCGAGATCGGCGCCATCACGCCCAGTCATCTCGATGACGGCCATGTCGCGGATCGAGATCGACAGCATAGGTTCTGGCCACGATCACGTAATCGACCCGCGGCTGCCTTGCTCGCGCGGAGCCGTTCTACGCGGCGTGCGGGCCGGCGGCTATTTCCTCGCGACCGTGTAAGGGTACACCATACTGCCGGTCGCCACCTTCGGCGGCCACAGGATCGTAACGCGACTGTCGTTCCGCCATTGGTCGAGGCCGTTGCCCTCGACGCCGTGGAACTGGATCTCGAGGACGCGCGGCTCGGCCAATTCGCCGTTCGGCCCGTATCTGATGTCGCCGACGATGGTCTTCATAGTATGGCTGCGCAAATATTGAGCCAGCTTGTCCTGGTCGAGGCTTTTGGTCCCCTCGACCGCCTGGGCCAACACCTGCAAATTGGCGTAGGCGAAGGGCGGCAGGTAATAGCCGAGCGGATCGACCCCGGCGCCCTTGGCCTTTGCCTGATATTTCTTCAGAAAGTTGTCGATCCCGGGAAACAGCAGCGTCTTTGCCGGCTCCCAGAAATCGTAATCGACGATGCCGTTGAGGAGCGGCCCGAGCTGGGTCTTGATCGCGGGGTATTGCAGCCCGACGAGGCCGCCGCCGAACAATTTCGTCTTGAGCCCGACCTCGTTGGCGGCGCGGACCATGCCGACCGAGTTCGGGCGGATAGGAGAGGCTCAACACCATGTCGGGATTGGTCGCCTGGATCGCGTGGATGATCGGGGTGTAATCGGTCGTGGCCGGCGGGGGCGGGTAGGTCTTGTCGTAGACGATCGTGAACCCTTCCTCCTTGGCGTTGGCGCGCGCGCCATCGGCGGCGTTGTGCGAAAATTCGGCGTCGGCGGCGATGATCGCCAGGGTCTTTGGCTTGGGGTTCTGCGCCGCGGCCACCTTGAAGAACGGTTCCGAGATGCTCCGCGACGGATCGGGTCCCCCGGTTGGCCCTATCATGAAGAACCTCGGGTAATGGAACTCGCGATTGAGGTCGAGCCCGAACAGCCCGAAGAAGGTCATGTTGTGGGCGATGACGATCGGCATCGCCGGCGCCTGGAGATTGGTGCCGTAATCGCCGACCACGAGATCGACCTTGTCGACGTCGAGGAGCTTGGTGACGATCCCCGGCACCGTCGCCGGGTTGCTCTGGTCGTCATAGTAAATAAGTTTGACCGACCGGCCCAAGAGCCCACCTTCGGCGTTGGTCTCGTCTTCCCAGATCTTCATCGCCAGCAGCGCCGCCTTGCCGCTGGGGGCGAGACTGCCCGTCAGCGCCATGCCGAAGCCGATCTTGATCGGCTCCACCGCCGTGGCCGTTATCGCCGGTACCAGGAGCCCGGGGAACAGGCCCCCCAAGATCGCCCCGAGCAGCCTTCGCATTGCTCATCTCCTGCCTTTCTGACTGAATTTTGCTGATCCTAGCGGCAGGGCTGCCTGATTGCACCAACGGGCCGGAGCGCGATTTTCGGGCGAAGAGGTGCTGCAGAAGCCGGAACATTCTGAAACGACCGTTTCGACAGAATGCGAGACCCTCCCGAAATCAAACGCGCGTGTTTAATGCCGTTCCTGGCCGCCTGGCAGCAGGTGGAAATGCACGGCGAGGATGTCGAGCGCCGCGACCGGGATCCCGGTCGCATTCTCCTGGCTCACCCGGCGCCCGGCCCAGCCCTGGGAAAGCGCCCAGTCCTTCAGCGACTGCTCGCCGCCCAGGACGTGCCAGGCGCAGGCGCCGGCGGCCGAATTGATGCCGCCGAACACCGACGCCTACGACCAGTGGTCCGTCGATGAGCTGCTCACCCTCGCGAAGACGTCGCCGCCCAGGCCCTTTGAAGGAAAACACCATGTCGTCACATACAAAGCCAAGCCGGCGTCGAGCTCGTCGTGTTGTCGCCTCAAAGCGCGGACAGGATTCAGAAGCAGGCAACGGGAGATCACCCCTTGCTCAAGCGATCGCTCGCGGCCTTCTTGCTCGGCGCTCTGGCCGTGCTTGTTGTCCACCAGCCGGTGATCGGCCTCTGCCACCTGCTCGGGTTGACGCCGCTCATGCCTTACGATCTCGCGGGCAGGCCGCCCTGGGGCGTTCCCGCCTTTTTGTCGCTGGCCTTTTGAGGCGGCGTCTGGGCGATCCCGATCGGGCTCATCCTCGATCGCATCCCGCGCGGTGGGCCATATTGGGTAGGCGCCGCCTTGCTTGGTTCGCTGCCGCCGACGCTTACCTCGATTCCAATCATCGTGCCGCTCAATGGATTGCCGATGAGCGTCTTCTTTCAGGCCGTGGGCGCTGTGACTGGCTTCACCGCCAACGGCGTCTGGCGCCTTGGCTTCGCCGGGCTGTGGCGTTGGTGGAGAATAGTGGTCCGTCCCCAATTATTACCGAGTCGAGACCACGCACCGGCCTCGCAGCTTGCCCACCGTGCACGCTGCCGCATGAATTAACCGTAGTCCGTCCCTACATTCTATATTCCTTGTGATCGGCATCACTGGTCGCCCGGGATGCGGTGACGGATCGCCCGATCGATCGACAGGGCGCCGGCGCCGCGCGTCAGCAGGACCAGCAGCATCGCGGCCCATTGCAGGTGGGTCGGCCAGGCGTCCGGATAGACGAAGATCTCGATGACCGCCGTCATGCCGAGGAGCACCGCGGCGGCGGGGCGGACGAGGAGGCCGAGGACCAGCAGGACCGGCGTCGTCAGCTCGATCGTCGCCGCGAGATAGGCCGCGAGTTCCGGCGGCAGCAGCGGCACGCGATACTCCTGTTTGAAGAGCGCGACCGTCGTGCTCCAGCTCAGCAGCTTGGATTGCCCTGAGCTCCAAAACACTTCCGCCACCGCCAGCCGCAGCACCACGGCCAGCACGGCATAGGGAAAGCGGTCGAGCCAGCCGAGCGCCCGCGACGCCGCAGCGGTCATGATGGGCTCTCCTCGGCATAGCCAGCGATCGTGCAGGAGATGAATCGCCCGCGCACGAAATGCCCGGCGAGCAGCGACGCCACATCGAGCTCCGGGACCTGCGCGGCCGCAGCGTCGAGCGTGACGCCCGCGAAGAGTGCCGCGGTGAAGCGCGCCTCGGCCTCGCCAAGCCGTGTCACCTCGACGCCGGCGGCACCGCGTTCGAGGAGAATGAAGACAGTGTCGTCGGAGAGGTCGATGCGGCCGAGCGCCTCCTCGTCGTCCTGCAGCACCGCGCGCCAGATCGAATCGGCGGGACAGGCGGCGTGCAGCAAACGGACCGCCGGATGCGGCGCGAAGGTGACGTCGGCTTCGTCGGCGTCGATCAGCGCGGCAAGGCTGCTCAGCTCGAGCGGCCTTTCGTCCGCCGCATGGAGCACTTCATTGATCGCCCATTCGAGGCGCGCCACGTCTGGCAGATAGGCGAGCGACGCCGCCGCGGGAAACCGCGCGAGAAAGGCGGGAAAGGCGCCGCCATATTCGTAGAGCCAGGCGGTCCGCGGCGGCTCTGCGCGGATGAATTGCCACGCGGCAGCCTCGAAGAACTCGGCGCCGACGAGGTTGTCGATCGCGGGATAGGAGAGACGCAGCGCCCCGACCAGCGCGCCCGTCATGTTGCCGCGGTAGACGCGCAGCCGCTCGCCTGGCGCGATGCCGTCGGAGCGGATTTCCGGCGCGAGCGCGTCATCGGCGCCCGCCAGGATGCTCCGCGCCATCGCGCGCTGCGTCTCATGCAGCGTCGGCACGCTTTGCCTGGGTCACTTTGGCGAGATGCCGCGCCGCCTGTCCGGCTTCGTCGAGCAGGATTTCGAGGGCCGGCACGTTGCTGTCCCATTCGATGAGCGTCGGCACCTTCCCGAAGCGCGACAGCGCGGTGCGATAGAGCGCCCACACTTCGGGAGCGACAGGCGAGCCCTGGTCGTCGATGCGCAGCACGACGCCATTACCGAGTGTGCGCGCTGCGTGGCCGGCCAGATGAATCTCGCCGATCGACTGCGCCGGCAGCGCGGCGAGATAGGTTGCCGCATCCCAGCCATGGTTGGCGCAACTCACGAAGATGTTATTGACGTCGCACAAGATGCCGCAGCCGGTCCGCGCGACGAGGGCGGCGAGGAACTCCCATTCCGGGATCGTCGACCGCGCGAAGCGGAGATAGATCGAGGGATTCTCGACGAGGATCGGACGCCTCAGCCGCTCCTGCACCTGCACGACATTACAGCGTGCTTCAGCCAGCCTTGCTGCTGCCGCCGGCGATCTTGGCGCAGACCCCTGCGGGCAGGAAGACATAGGATTGCGCATCGCGGTCCTTGGTCGATTGGCCGGCGCAGGAATGCGCGCCAGCGGCGCAATCGTTCTTTCCCCTGGCGTTGATGCCGTAGCATTTCTCCATAGCATCGTCGGCGGCGGCGCGCGCCGGCATGGTTTGCGTCGCGAGCGCCAGAGTGACGGCGGCGGCCAAGGTGGAGGTGGCAAGCAGGCGGCGGTTCATCGGCAATCCCTCTCTGTTTCACGGCCTGGCGCAGCGGGCCGTCGCCTGCGTGATTCGCTCGGGCGGCGGCGTCGGTTACGCCCATCGACGACGGCAGGAAAAAATTCTCGGCTGGTGCCGCGGCGGCCGCAATTCGGCCGGCAGTGCGGCGCCTCTCCGAGACTTATCCCCCGAGAGGCGCCGGAAGAACGGGAAGAATGGCTAATGCATTGGCTGCTTGACGACGTCGGGCCAATTGTGATCGGCCTTCTCGATAGTGCCCGCTACGTCTTCCTGAAAGAGCTTCTTCGCCTGCTCGTTGTTGTTGACGTAAAGCTTGCCCTTACTGATCGCGAATTCGTGCAGGTCGGCATCGAACTTTACCCCTTTGCTGGTGGCAAAAGCACAGAAGCCGCCATATTGCGGAACGTACTTCTCAGGGTCCGCCTGGAAGGCAGCTTGGTCTTCCTTTGAGGCGAATTCGTAGGTGACGCCGTGATACATAGCAGTAAAATGCGGCGAGCCTAACACTGCCTTGTTCTGGGTGAAGTAAGCGACGGGGTCGAAGCCATGCAGCGCGATCCCACCGATCGTATTGACGTGAGGTGCTTGGCCGGCTCGCACGCCCGGTGCGATGAGCGTCGCGAGCACGAGTGCCGCGCAGGCCGTTGAAATCATTCTCGAAAGCATTTCCATCACTCCATTCGTATTGGGTTCGCCGAACCGACTTTCAAACCGCCGGCCACCCGAGAAAAATGACCCATTCACGATGCGGAGAGTAGACGTAACGAATGTAAATCACTTATACACGATACGTATGAGTGATCGGCTTCAGGAACTCTCGGTGTTCGTTCGGGCTGCCGAGACTGGCAGCTTCTCGATGGTCGCCCGCGAGTTCGGCGTGTCGCAGCCCTCGGTGTCGCGGATGGTGGCCAGCCTGGAGGGCCGGCTGGGAGTGAAACTGTTCCTGCGCACGACGCGCCGGGTCGCACTGACCGATGCCGGCGTTATCTTTCTTGAGCGCTCCCGCCGGATCCTCGGCGAGCTGGACGAGGCCGCACATGCCGCACGCGGGGCCGACAGCCTGCACGGTGTGCTGCGGGCCGTGATGGATGGCGCCTTCGGGACTCGCGAGGTGATTCCGCGTCTGCCGGCATTTCTGGAGCAGCACCCAGGCTTGAAAATCGAGCTCCTCATCTCCGATCGGACGGACGACCTTATTGCCGAAGGTGCCGACATGGCGCTGCGCCTGGGGCATCTTGCCAACTCCTCCTTCGGCGCCCGCTTGCTGGCCTCGGCGCCGCGGCTGGTCATTGCGTCGCCGGCGTATCTAGCGCAGCGCGGCGTTCCGCACACCTTGGCGGACCTGTCGCGGCACGATCGCGTTGTCGGGCCCGGGCTGTTGGGTCGCCGCGGCTGGGCCTTCGGGCGCTCTGGCGCCGTCACTTCGGTTGCCGTCGACGGCCGAGTGCAGGTCGGATCCGCCGAGGGCGTGATGGCCTGCGTGAAGGCGGGGCTCGGGATTGCCCTGGTGTCGCGCTGGATGTGCCGGGCGGAGCTCGAGCGCGGCGAGGTGCGTCCGGTCCTTTCCGACTGCGTGCTGGAGCCGGTCGATGTGCACGCCGTCTATCCCGCGGGACCTCACCCGGTGCCGAAGCTGCGTGCGTTCTCGGACTATCTCGCAGCAAAGCTCGGATAGACCACGGTCGAAGCGCCACGCGCATCGAGGAGATGACCGATGCCTGCACACGCTGCAAATAAATCGTGGTCCGTCCCGGATTCTCCGGTGAAGTACGGCACCGACGCCTACGACCAGTGGTCCGTCGATGAGCTGCTCACCCTCGCGAGGGGCGTCGCCGCCCAGGCCTTTTGAAGAAAACCAGGTGTTTGCCAGCGCGTACGCCGGTTATGAGATTGCTTACAAACAGCAACGCGGCCGGCTGCCGTCGCCGCTGCCTTATCCACTCGCCGATCTGGTCCGGCGCGCCTTCTTTACGCCGCTGCCGATAACCGACTACGGGATCCCGGTCGTCTGGTAGCTTAGTCGCGCTCGGGCAAATCCTCGGCCGCGAGGCGGCGGAGCGCGGCTTCGCCGGCGCCGTAGCGCAGCCAGTCGCCGAGCTGCTCCATGCCGAGCCGGTGATAGAAATTGCGCGCCGGGTTCCAGTCCAGCACGTGGAAATCGATCCGACCCCAGCCGCGCTCGACCGCCACCGCCGCGAGCCGGGCCATCAGCCGGCGGCCGATGCCCTGCGCGCGCGCCGCTTCGACCACGTAGAGATCGACGAGATAGAGCCCCGGCCGCCCGAGCCAGGTCGAAAAGCGGCTGTGGAACACCGCCATGCCGGCCGGCTCCTGGTCGACAAAAGCGAGCAGCGCCTCGAATCGCGGGTCGGCCCCGAAGCCGTGGCGCCGGAGGTCGGCCTCGGTCGCCTCCACCGCCTCCGGCGCCCGCTCAAAGACCGCCAGTTCGCGGATCAGGCGCAGCAGGAGACCGGCGTCCTCCGGCCCGGCAAAGCGGATCGTGACCTCGCCGCTCATCACTCGGCACCGGCCGCCGCTACTCGCGCTCGAGCCCGGCGCCGTGCGCGAGCTCGGCATAGAAACGAAATAAATCCTTGGGCCGCCGCGCGAGCGTCGCGTAGTCGACGTGGACCAGCCCGAACCGCTTGTCGTAGCCGAAGGTCCATTCGAAATTGTCGATCAGCGACCAGACGAAATAGCCGCGCACCGGCACCCCCTTGCCGATCGCATCGAGGGTGGCACCCAGATAACCCCGCAAATAGGCGATGCGGTCTGCGTCATGGATCTGCCCGTCGGCGTCGACCGCATCGGCAAAGGCGGCGCCGTTTTCGAGGATATAGACCGGCAGATCGCCGCTGTAGCGCTGCTTCACCTCGAGGAGAACCGCATAAAGCGCCTCGGGTGCCACTTCCCACCCCATGTCGGTGACCTTGGCGCCGGGCGGCGGCGGCAGGGTGCCGACCTCGAACGGGTGGTCGGGGGCGCGGCGGACGCGCGTGCGGGTGTAGTGGTTGAAAGCGAAATAGTCGGGGATTTGCTTGATGATGTCGAGATCGCCCGGGACCACGAGCGGCTCGATCCCGGCGGCGAGCGGTTCGGGATAGCGGCCGAGGAGCTGCGGATCGGGAAACGAGCGGTTCCACAGCGCATCGAGCATGGCAGCGGCGATCTGGTCTTCCTCGCGCTCGCTTGCCGGCTCGCACGGAGCAAAATTGTAGATGTCGCCGATCAGGAGGCCGGGGCGCTCGGCGCGCATCGCCGCGACGCCGAGCCCATGCGCCAGGTTCATGACATGGATCGCATTGAGCGCGCTCGCCCGGCCGCGAATGCCGGGGGCGTGCCGGCCCTCGCCATAGCCGAGAACGCAGGCGACGTTGGGCTCGTTGAAGGTCGCCCAGTGCCTGACCCGGTCGCCGAGCCGGCGCACCGTCCACTGGGCGTATTCGGCAAACCAGAAGGCGACATCCCGGTTCTGCCAGCCGCCGCGATCTTCGAGCGGCTGCGGCAGGTCCCAATGGTAGAGGCAGATCCAGGGCTCGATGCCGGCATCGAGCACGGCATCGACGAGGCGGTCATAGAAGGCGAAGCCCTTCTCGTTCGCCCGGCCGCGCCCTTCCGGCAACAGCCGCGGCCAGGCCGTCGACAGGCGATAGGCGCCGAGCCCCAATTCGCGCATCAGCGCCACGTCCTCGGGCCAGCGATGATAGTGGTCGCAGGCGATCTCGCCGCTCTGGCCGGCTTCGATCTTGTCGGGCAGGGCGCAGAAGACGTCCCAGATCGACGGCCCGCGCCCGTCCTCGCGGACCGCACCCTCGATCTGATAGGCCGCCGTCGAGGCGCCCCACAGAAAGCCCTGGGGAAAGCTCTCCGCCATCGTCTGATCCCGCAAATCCCGGCGCGGCCGGCATGATGCCGGGTGCGGGCGTGCCGCGCCAGGGAGACGCCATCGGCAGCAAAAAAATTTGCCTTCCGGAACAAATCATGTACAATGGCCCGCCGGCGCGCGTTGCGCCGGGGTGCCGGCTGTGGCAGAAGGAGGGAGATGATGCAGAGCGCCTTGCGCCTGTTGGACAGGGACCAGATGGACAAGCAGCGGGCCTTGGACGCCGCCCTCGGTCAGATCGAGCGCGCCTTCGGCAAGGGCTCGATCATGAAGCTCGGCTCGCGCGAGGCCGCGACCGACACCGAGGTGATCTCCACGGGCTCGCTCGGCCTCGACATCGCCCTCGGCATCGGCGGCTTGCCGCGCGGCCGCATCGTCGAGATCTACGGGCCGGAAAGCTCGGGCAAGACGACTTTGGCCCTGCACTGCATCGCCGAGGGCCAGCGCGGCGGCGGCACCTGCGCCTTTATCGACGCCGAGCACGCGCTCGACCCCGGTTATGCGCGCAAGCTCGGGGTCAATGTCGACGAGCTGTTGATCTCGCAGCCCGACGCCGGCGAGCAGGCGCTCGAAATCGCCGACACGCTCGTCCGCTCCGGCGCCATCGACGTTTTGGTCATCAATTCGGTCGCGGCGCTGGTGCCGCGCG
>CAVYWO010000006.1:0-73976 GCA_963772295.1 uncultured Alphaproteobacteria bacterium | reverse complement strand
GTGCGCCGTGACAAGGCGGCGCTTTTCCAGCGGGTGCAAGCCCCGCCCGGCGACCGCTCCAGCCGGAAGCAGCCGGAGCAGGCATGGAGGAGACGAAATGTCTGAAGCCTTCGGATAACGGTCACGGTTTTGGTGACCGCGCGAGTGTGCAGGCCGCAACGTGAGTAAACGCCGAGCAATCCTCGAAAAGGTCGATGTGCAGGCCGACCCGATAGTGGTTTCGGGGAAGGCTGATACGGATGGGCGAGTTTGAGCG
The DNA here is from genome assembly GCA_963772295.1 of uncultured Alphaproteobacteria bacterium. Classification (GTDB taxonomy): domain Bacteria; phylum Pseudomonadota; class Alphaproteobacteria; order ATCC43930; family CGMCC-115725; genus AP-15. The sequence goes on along the minus strand of CAVYWO010000006.1, from coordinate 73,720 downwards.
AGGAGTAGGCCCATCTGCTGCACCGGGGTAGTGGCGGCAGCATGTACACAAGGAAAGCGTGCGCAACACGGGAAGCCCCAATGCGTGATCAGGGATGATCAACCGGACGCCCGCGAGGGACAGGCCGGGCGCAATGGGGTGGCGGAGAGGCCCGTAGTACCGGTGAAGCCGGGTAATGCCGGTGGAGGGAAGGGGCCTTGGTTCAAGACAGACGCAGGAAGTAGTGAGGGACCTGGAGATTGGGCAACCTATCAACTCCGAAGAGTGTTCAGAAGCTGCAGAGGGCGTCACACGCGAAAGCGAAGGCAGAAGCCGGCTATCGCTTCTATGCCCTGTACGACAAGATCAGCCGCGACGACATTCTGGCGCATGCCTATGCCCAGTGCCGCGCCAACAAGGGGGCGCCGGGAATAGACGGTCAGGACTTTGCGGACATCGAGGCCTATGGGGTCGAACGGTGGCTGGCTGAACTGGCGCTTGCGCTCAGGCAGGAGAGCTACCGGCCGGAGCCAATCAGACGAGTGTTTATACCGAAGGCCAACGGCAAACTCAGGCCGCTGGGCATCTCGACGGTGCGGGATCGGGTCTGCATGACCGCAGCGATGCTGGTGCTGGAGCCGATCTTCGAAGCCGATCTTCCGCCGGAAATCTACGCCTATCGCGCTGGGCGCAACGCCCAGCAGGCAGTCGTCGAGGTGGAGGAGCGGCTGTTCCGTGGCCACCCGGAAGTCGTCGACGCCGACCTCGCGGACTACTTCGGGAGCATTCCGCATACCGACCTCCTAAAGTCGGTGGCGCGCCGGATCGTTGACCGGCGCGTGCTGCATCTGATCAAGATGTGGCTGGACTGCCCCGTGGAAGAAACCGACCAACGGGGCCGGACAACACGCACGACCGAGGCGCGAGACCACCGGCGCGGCATTCCGCAGGGCTCGCCCCTCTCACCACTACTGGCGAACCTCTACATGCGCCGGTTCGTGTTGGGCTGGAAGAAGTTCGGCCTTGAGCGAAGCCTCGGCACTCGCCTCGTCACCTATGCGGACGACCTTGTGATCCTGTGCCGAAGGGGCAGCGCGGAGACTGCGCTGCATCACCTGCGCGCGATCATGGGCAAGCTGAAGCTGACAGTGAACGAGGAGAAGACACGGATCTGCAAGGTTCCGGACGGGGAGTTTGACTTCCTGGGTTATACGTTCGGGCGGATGTATTCTCCGAGAACCGGCCAGGCTCGCCTGGGACAGCGGCCATCGAAGAAGAGCATCAAGCGTGTGGTCGACAAGGTCCATGCGCTGACCGTCCGAGCACATACCTGGCAAGAAACCACAGAGCTGGTGGGTAAGTTGAACCGCACCCTTCGCGGATGGGCGAACTACTTCTCGGTAGGCACCGTCAATCCGGCGTATCGGGCGCTCGACAACTACACGGCTGTGCGGTTGCGTCGGTGGTTGCGCTTCAAGCACAAGACCAGACGATGTAAGGGCGGCAGCTATCCCCTCTCGCACCTCTACGAGACCCTCGGGCTCGTGCGTCTGACCCGGCTTGGGCACGACGTGCCGTGGACGAAGGCGTGAGGTCTTGTCCGAGAGCCGGATGCAGGGAAATCCGCATGTCCGGTTCGATGAGCGGGATGTGGAAACGGAGCTATGGTCGAGCCACTAAGGCACCGCCAAACGAAAGAGGCGGCAACACGCATGCCTGACCTAAGGCCACCGCGCCACATTCCGACTCTACCCACTGCCGACCTTCCGTCTCGCGTTTTGTCCCTCTGATTTGTTCGGCGAGAACAGTGTGGGGGCCGCTAATGAGAGTTCCGCGCGCGGCTGTGGTTGGGCTGTTGCGGGCGCGATTGCGGAACTTTGTCCAGCGGGGCATCGCGCTCGGGCTACGGCCGTCGTGACCGACCGCCCCAAATCGATACGGCAGGCCGGCGTAAGATCCGCATCGCTCGGATCTCGAACTGCGCGCCCGCCAGTTCGCCAGCGGCGGTGGTGCGGCCGTCGCGGATCGGTTGAAAGCCATGTGCGCGCGTATGTGCCGCCTGTTCCGCGATCGCCGAGTGGGTATCGCCAGGAGCAGCAGCGGCGCTGGCTCGGCTTGCGTCCCTTGACGCAGCGCCGTCGGGTGGTTGGCATTGATGGGCGAGATGGGGTGGGTTCTCGGGGTTGCGCCGCTAACCCTGGCGGAGGGCGGTAGCGCAGGGAACGACCTCAGCGAGCGATTTCGTATGGCATAACGTCAGGAAAATGTCCATTTTTGGTCCCACAAAAAAAATACTTTACTTCAACATTTCATCGCTTGTTATTAACGGCCCATGACATCTGTTACGAATTTCTTGCAGCAGATTGGCGATCGCATCCACTGGTCTCGGGCAAATCCAGCTCGACGGCCGACGGCAGAAAGGCGGCCCAAGAGGGCACCCGCCGTTACCGCTACCTATTTGATCGGATGCGATTTGCAAAACAACCATAACTGTGCACATCTGGAAGCGGCAATCAACCGCCTAGGCGAAACACGTTCTTTATTTCGCTTGACTTGGTTGGTGTTAACAGAGGTGAACGCGTGGGAAATCAGGGAATATTTGTCGGAATATCTAGAAGAAGGGGACAAGATATTGGTAGTCAGATGCGGTTCGATTGCATCGTGGGCCGGTTTCGACTCGAAATTTAACGATTGGTTCACTCGTTGTTGTCAACTAGCCCCCCCGCGCTAAATGCGTTGCCTTGAACCCCTCTCGGTCGGCGGGCCGCCGATCGACGCTGCAGGTTTTGCATGCTCGTTAAGGTTATCTAAACCTTTATATCTCAACCATACGAGGTGTCGTCGCTTACCCAGTAAGTTCCGAATCCCGCAACCAGCTTTCAAAGGTCAGCACATGGCTACTTTGCTCACCGAGGAAATGTGTGGCGCCTTGCAAGCTATCGACAGATTTAGAGCGGCATTAGCCACTGCAGATATCTCTATTGAAATACATCGCGATTTCGCATTATACACATCCATTCGTCATTCTCATGGCGACGTGCATCTTAATCAAGCATTTGATCCAAGATATACGTCGTTTTCCGAATATGATTTTTGGATTCTTGTCAGATGGCGGAATCAGGACGTGATCGCAACTTACTGCATCCGTCGGTTTAATATTGATGATTTCTACCGACTAATTCGAACGCAGGCTTTGTGGTTTTCGCGAACACCAGACTTGATGCATCAACAGCTCACGATCGATTGTGAGATCCAACCATTCGGTGGAGAAATTATCCATGGCGGTGGTTGTTGGGTTCGGCAAGATCTTCGAGGTTGGTCGAGCCTCGCGTTCGTGCTACCCCGCCTCGCCCGAGCTTTGTCATTACGCGAGCGGGCATTTGACCACGACAGCGGGATGATCCGCAGTGCCGCACACGATTCCGCCAAAGCCGCGGAGAGGAAAGCGGTATTTGCCGCAAAGCGCATCTATGGTTTCGCGCGGGTAAGTCGGTTCGTGGACGGCTGGTTTCCCCCTGAAGGTCGCAAAGCGATCATGCATCTTTGCCATTCAACCAAAGCTGAAGCCATGGCATCCCTTTTGGATCAGGTCCCCGCGGGAATGCTATCGGCCTATAATCAGAAAAATGGCTTACAGCGTCCTGCCGATGGAGTTGCCGATCGACGTTCAGACGGGGTGAGCACGCGTTACCCGGATATTGGTCAGTCTTCCAGACTCGAATTGAAAACGGATCATGTAACCTTCCCTCTCGATCGAGAAGCCGGATTCGGGGTCGAGAGTGATCCCGAAGCCGGCTTGCTCCAAGATCGCCGTCAACACGTCGAGATCTGAAACCACGTCTCCCCAGTTCGGGGCTGCCATAGGGTCGCCTCCCAAAGCGAAGGTTGAAGATCCTTACCACACCTAGAGCCGCTCATAAGGGAAATTCATCGGTGAAGCTTGCAAATTTCGGAGTTTCCGACAGGCGATTTCGGCTGAAAGCGGCAGGCGGTTTCGGTTGAAACCGACAGGCCGTTTCGGTCCAAAGCGGCACCTCCTTCCGAAGGCGTTTGGGTGCCGGCTTCAGCGAACCGCCGCTATCGGGCAGATGCTATCTTGCGCTGGTCGCTGAAAGCAAGTACTTTCGTCGATATTACTCATTTTAGTAGTTGTGGCGGGCCGCTGTGGATTATGTGAGTAATGGGGATAAGTATTGTAAGTATTTTATTTAGTTAGTTCTTTTCGGTCACAAGGAGGCGCCGGCGCATCGAGTCGCCCTTAAGGTCGATGTGATAGGCGTTGTGAATGAGCCGGTCGAGGATGGCGTCGGCGTAGGTCCGGTCGCCGATCATGTCGTGCCAGCGCTCGATCGGCACCTGGGTGGCGAGGATAGTCGAGGCGCGCTGGTGGCGATCATCGATCACGTCCATCAGGTCGCGCCGCTGTTCGGCGGTGAGCCTGGCCATCGCCCAGTCGTCGAGGATCAGCAATTGGAGGCGGGCGAGGGCGGGCGAGCAGCCTGGCGGCGTGACCGTCGACGCGGGCCAGAGCGAGTTCGTCGAGGAGCCGTGGCAGCCGCTGGTAGCGCACCGAGAAGCCGTTGCGGGCCGCCTGGTTGTCGAGGGCACAGGCAATCCAACTCTTGCCGATGCCGGTCGGGCCTAAAATCAGCACGTTGTTGTGCTCGTGCAGCCAACGGCCGGCGGCGAGAGCCTGGATCAGGCCGCGATCGAGACCGCGGGGGGGCCGGTAGTCGAGGTCCTCGAGACAAGCGGCCTGGAGCAGCCCGGCGAGGCGCAGCCTCTGGGCGAGCGCCGCGTTGTCGCGCTCGACGGCCTCGCGGTCGACCAGCATCGCCAGGCGCTCGTCGAAGCTGAGCCGATCGCATTCGGGCAGGCCTTGCTGCTCCTCGAGCGCCTTGGCCATGCCGGTCAGGCGCAGGCGGCACAACGTCGCAATCGTCGGATGGATCATCATCATTCCCCCGGATCAGTGTTGTCGGCTGTCCCTGCCGCGCTAATCGCGCCCGAAGCCAGGAAAGTCGTCGCGCTGCGGTCCGCTGCGGTCAGCTGGGTGGAAAGGGCCACTTATGGAGAACGTTCTACTCGTCGTCGTAGCGACTATCCTGGGGCCAATTCTTGCCGTCCAGGCCCAGAAGACAATTGAACGGCTCCGCGAGACGCGCGACAGAAAGCTGCGGGTTTTCTACACCCTGATGGGGACGCGCGCCGCTCGCACGGCAGCGGAGCATGTGCAGGCTCTAAACGTGATTGACCTGCTGTTTCGCCGCAAGGCGGAGAAGCCTATCATAGACGCCTGGGAGGCGTACCGGGAACATTTGAACCAAGACGTAGAGAAGATGACGCCCACTCAACTGGAGGCGTGGACTGCGCGCGGCAGCGAGCTTTCAATGATTTGATGTACGCGATGTCCCGGGCCTTGGGTTATCGCTTCACGAAACCGCAGCTTCAGAGAGGGATTTACAACCCGCGCGCCCACAACATCGCGGATATTGAGCAACAGGCAATCCGTCGCGGCGCGGCAATGGTCTTGTCGGGCAATCAAGCCGTTAAAATGGAAGTCACTGCATTTCCCGTTTCCGAGGACGCGCTGAAATTGCAAAAGGATGTGCAAGAGGCGTTCCTTGATACGCTCAAGACACAACGGATTTTCGATGTTCGGATTGTCAGCGAGGACGAAAAAGCCCTGAGCGCGCCCAGCAAGGACTAAAAAGGCAGTTTCGAGGTCACGCCGTCCGCTGCGTCTGGGCACGTTCCGCTCGGTGGGGCCGAGGCTCTTGCTGATGCCGCAGCGTTTTGCATAGACGATGCCCTGCGAGACGGGCCTGACTATGCGGAGAACGGGCTCGCCTGGGCGCGGCTCTACGACAACCGGCTGTTGGGCTGGCGCGTCGACGGGGCGGCCTTGGGCTGGCGGGGCGGCGGCGTTCGCGGCCCCCGAGCCGATCATCATCGGCCATCTGCCGGCGCCGGCGCCCGATACTTCGCCGATTTTGAGCCCGCAATGGGTCGAATTCGTCGATCCAGCCGTGCTCATGCCCGATCTGTGGCGCGGCAACCTCGACGACTTCTTCTACTGGCTGGCCACCGATAACGGCGCGATGCGGCTGCTCGAAGGGCGCTTCGGCGTCTCGTCGACGGCCTACAACACCTTCATGCGCCGGGCCGAGCGCAACCCCGGGCTGGTGCTGCCGCCGGGTTGATGCCGGCAAACGAGCCCCAACAGGCGCTCGAACGGCTCGAAAACGACGAGTTCCGTACCATCAGTGTAGGTAGGGAAGGCGGCGATCGGCCGCCCGGGTAGACCGCGCCGACGATCTCGGCCAGGATGGCGGCGTCGGCGCTGTTCCATTGCGGCGCTGACAGTTGGCATAAGGCTCGGCCCGCCCTCGGGATCTCCTCTCCGGCGGGTCGCCTTTTGTGGTCGAAGATGGGAGGAACGACGATGCGGAAATTGTTGGTCTCATTGCTCGTCATCGGCGCCGTGTCCTTTTCGGCCGGTGCGCAGGCGCAGGCCCCGCTGCACGGCCTCAAGACCGGGTATGTCGCGGCCACCTATACCGGCGAGGTGCTCCCGGGACAGATGGACAATTTCAAGCAGCTTGTAGGCAAGGTGGTCGCGGCCACGGCGCAGGAACCGGGCACTTTGATGTATGAGTGGACCTTCCGCCCGGACGGGAAGACGTTCGATGTCCTCGAGTTGTACCAGAACTCCGATGCTGTGGTCGCGCACGTCAAGCACGTCCGCTCCACCTTCGGCAAAGATTTGGGACAAGTACAAAAGGCTGTGCAACTGGTCATCTACGGCTCGCCGGATGAATTGGCCAAGCAGGTTGCGGCGCAGCTCAAACCTCTATACGGGGCTCCGATCGACGGCTTCACCCGCTAGCGGCAAGACACAAACAAGTCAGGGCGGAAAAACACGAAGCTTGCATTCCGCCGATTGGCCCCGGCTCGCCGGAGATGGCGGAAGACCCCCCGGAATGCCCGCCCTCGGCGGGCGGCCGCCCGAGGGTTTTCCGCCCTGTGGAACCGCCGGCGCCCGATGGCAGATCGTTCGTGGGACCTCCCGGACAGGCGATCAGCAGGGCGCGCGGGAAAGAGCCCAAGTTTCGTGGGGAGTTTACGGCGCCTCGGCGGCGGCGCTGTCCGCCAGGCGATCGACAAAGCCCGGGTCTTCGCACAACGCGGCATAGGCGCTCGACCAATCGTGCGGAGTGACCGGACGCGGCCCGGCGAGCTGGCGATCGGCAGGGTAGAGGGCGCGACTGATCACCGCCGGCAGCATCGGCGCGCGCCCATCGAGCCGCCGGGTTTCGCCGGTCAACAGCTGGGCGAGCCCGGCGAGATCGGCGCGGCGCTGATTGAGCGCGTCATCGGCCTCGATGATTTCGTTCGCCTCGTCGGCCGCCTGGTCGACCAGAACGCCGATTGCGCAGCGTTGCACGCCGGCTCGGGTGCGTTCGAGGCGGTTGTCGGCCGCCATCTTGTCGGCCACCATCTTGTCGGCGCCGAGCTGGCGCGCCGCTTCCTCGGCGATCTTCAGCCGGATGGCGACGGCCGAGGCCGCGGCTTCGAGGCTGTCGGCCTTGCCCGCTGTCGGCAGGGCATCGCCGGCGGCCCCGGCGGCCAAGGCCGAGGTCAACCGCGCGACGGCGGCCGTCTGCTGCTGGGCGATCGCCGCCCGGGCATCGGCCAGGCGCTGGCTGAGATCCGCGACCAACTCGCGGGCGCGCAGCACCAGCGGGGTGAGGCGGTCGACTTCGGCTTGCGCCTCGGCCCGCAGGTGGTGCGCCTGGCGCAGCACGCCGCGCGGGTTGGAGGCCTTGCGCTGGCGCTCGGCTTCGACCTCGCGGGCGTGGCGCTCGGCCTCGCGGACTGATGCGTGCACGATGACGTTGCCGCCGAGCTGGCGGTCGCGCTCCAGGCCGGCGGCGAGATTGGCCAGCGCGGTCTTGGTGGCGGGGAGGTAGCCGCCGGTCGGCGAAGGCCAGCGGATCTGCGGCTCGCCCGGCGGGCCCGGATCGGCCCAGGCGGCGAGCGGGTGCGGCGGCGGGCCTGCCGGCGGTACGGCGGCTGGCGCCTCGATCTCGGCCGGCGGCACCATGGGCCTATCCTGAGTTTCGAAACTCAGGGTGTCGGAGTTGATCGGATGAAAGCCGGGTGGCATCGGGCGGACTTCGACCATCGCGGTTTCCTATCCTCGAATTTTGCCCGGCGGGCTGTCAGCGCGGGCCGCAGGAGCGCGTTCTTGGTCGTCGGCGTGGATTGGTCAGCGCGCGCGGCGATCTCGATCGCTTGACGCGCTCATTGGCCCGCTTGGCGCAGCGCTCGCTCCCTGGTCGAGGAGGAGCTGTTCGCCCGCCGCCGCGACCTGTTCGGCGAACTGACCGTCGCCTTCATGGACACCACCAGCCTGTCCTTCGAAGGCGCGGGCGGCACGGCCCTTGGCCTGCGTGGTCACTCCAAGGACTTCCGACCCGATCTGCACCAGATGATCGTCGGGCTGGTGATGGATCAGTGCGGTCGGCCGCTGTGCAGCGAGTTGTGGCCGGGCAACACCGCGGATGTGACGACATTGCTGCCGGTCGTCGATCGGCTGCGCCAGCGCTTTGGTGTCGGCCGCATCTGCATCGTCGCCGACCGCGGCATGATCAGTGCCGCGACCCTCGCCGCGCTGAAGAGCCGCCGGCTCGAATACATTCTCGGCGTGCGCGAGCGAACCAGCCCCGAGGTGCGTGACCAGGTGATCGGCGATCCGGCGCCGTTCGTGCCGATCGCCGTGCCGCGCGGCAGCGGCACCCTGACCGAGTTGGAGGCGAAAGAGGTCAAGCGCGGCGGCCGGCGCTATATCGTTTGCCGCAACCTCGCCGAGGCCCGGCGCGACGCCGCGCAGCGCGCGGCCATCCTCGAAGCGCTGCGCGACAAGCTCAAAGGCGGCGACAAGGCATTGGTCGGCAACACCGGCTTCCGCCGCTATCTGAAGACCCCGGCCGGCGACCACTTCGCCATCGATCCGGCCCCGGTCGCCGCCGAGGCCCGCTTCGACGGGCTCTACGTGCTGCGCACCAACACCAAGCTGACGCCGTTGCAGGCGATGCTGCGCTACCGCGACCTGCTGCGCGTCGAATTGCTGATCCGTCAGGTCAAGGCCGTGCTCGCCACCCGCCCGATCTATCACAGCGGCGACATGGCGATCCGCGGCCACGTCTTCTGCTCCTTCCTCGCCCTCGTTCTCGCCAAGGAACTCGAAGACCGCCTCGCGCGGCACGGCAGCGCCGCCGAATGGGGCGACATCCGGCGCGACCTCGATCGCTTGCAGGAGATCGAACTGGAGCAGGACGGCAAGCGCCTGCTGCTGCGCACCCCGACCACCGGTGTTGCCGGCAAGCTGTTCCAGGCGGTCGGCGTCGCGCTGCCGCCCAACATTCGGGAAATTCCCGCCCGCGACGCCAGCCCGGCCGCGTAACCCTGCCTTCCGCCGACCGCAAACCGCGCCTGCGGTGCTAAGGACCACCGTGCGCCGGCTATCCTATTGATGCAGCCTCTCTATTCTCGGACCGGTGTCAAGTTGGGTAAGACAGGGGGAACTCGAATGAGCTGGGAAAGGCGGAGCCTCCCATGGGATCAAGAGAGCCCGGCCCTCCCTTCTTAGCAATCTTTAGGGTTGTGTCGTTTCCTCTTCACTTACTGAAGACATAGTAGGCTCCAGCATACCTTGAGGTAGATTGGATGGAGTTAAATGCCGTATCTAGTTGATAGCCGGCCGTTAGCAAAGCAGCCTCACATGCAGCACACGAAGCGCCCGTCTTCCCGCTTTTAGGACACGCGAGAGCCAGAGACCCCGTCAAAGCAGGGCTTGCATCAACCGCAAATACTGATTGGGGTCCAGGTCCCGCAAAAGTCGTGCATTGTAAATTGACGACTTGCTTCGGATCGGCTGCCGCTGCGGGGCTCAGCCCTGCCCCCCACGCAACCGCGCCAAGCGCTCCAACTGCTGCCAATAACGTCCCAAGCTTTTTCATTGCTCACTCCCGTTTAACCGACATTCGCCAGATCCCGGCGGTTTCGAGGCGATGATCGCGCCGCTGAACGGCTCGGGCAACGGAAAATCGTCTTAGCCGCTGGCGAAGGCGGTGCCGAGTTCCGTATCCACATGGAATTCAAGAAACATGCCGGTGACCGGGTAGTCCTCAAGCTGGCGGGTGCGGCGTGCGGCTACTGTCACCATGTCGGTGAAAGCTTCGGTTGCAACAGCGTCAAGAAGATTTAGGGCGTGTCGTCAATTATTGCAAGGCTGCACGTAATACGAGTCCAGAGCGGAGCTTCTATAGTAAAAAGAGTCCACCTCGACCGTACTTTATGTGATCCTTGAAGAGTTGGTTTTGAACAAGGCTGACCTATGAACCGATATCCACTTCGAAATGACCAATGGGAGCGAGCGAATCAGGGACCTGCTTCCCGGAAAAGCCGGCGATGTCGGTGTCACTGTCCGAGATAATCGCCAATTCGTCGAAGCCGTTCTCTACCGATACCGCGCCGGAATTCCGTGGCGCGACCTCCCGGAGCAGTTCGGGGACTGGCAGAACACCCACCGGCGGTTCAGCCGCTGGTCCAAGAAGGGGGTATGGCAGAGCCTGTTTCAACACTTCGCCGGTGACGCCGACAACGAATACGCCATGATCGACAGCATCATCGTGCGGGCCCACTAGCACAGCGCCGGCGCACCCAAAAAAGATGACGATCAAGCGATGGGTCGCAGCAAGAGCGGGTTGAGCATCAAGATCCATGCCCTGGTCGACGCCCTCGGCAACCCGCTGGGCTTCCTGCTGACCCCCGGACAGGTTCACGATCTGGCCGGAGCCGATGCCCTGCATCCGCAAATGGCCGCCGACCTGCCGATCGCCGACAAGGCCTAGGATGCCGACGATCGCGTCTTCAGGGCGCTGGCCACCGCCGGAAAGTCCTGCGTGATCCCGCCCAAGAAAAACCGAACAGCGCCCCGCCAGTTCGACCCGGAGCTCTACAAAGCACGCCACTTGATCGAAAATTTCTTCTGCAAACTCAAACAGTTCCGTGCCATCGCCGCGCGCTATGACAAGACCGCCCGAAATTTCCTCAGCGCAATCCACCTCGCAGCCGCAAAAATTTGGCTCAATTGACGACACGTCCTAGCTAGCTAGGTCGTCACGTGGTATGTGGCGTATCGCGGAATGACCGGGATTTTTGGGTAGGTTAGGTTCGTGAATAACACGCACCGACTGCTGACAGCCCGACAGATTTTTCGCCCCCGCCCCCGCTGGCTCAGCGCGATTTCCCCGTAGAGGCGTTATGCCGTTACGCCATCCCATTATGCCTCGGTTCACGGCACGCTCCCGCTCGGTGTCTTCCGATCGCTAACTGGCGCTCGCGGTCGCGCGCCGACGTACGTACGCAATGCGGCGCTTGGACTGACTTCCCGGCCATTGCCCAATTTTTCTAGGCCACCGCTGCGGCCGGCCGGGCTTTCCCGTAACGGCCTCCTATGCCCGCTCCAGCTCTTCCAGCATCGCCTGCCGAAAACGCTCCGCCGCCTCGTGATCAAACCGCCGCTCCCCGACCTTCGCCGCGACCATGGTGATAACGCGGATGACCTGCGTCTGCGCCGCCAGCCGATAGGGATCGAGGCCTTCGGCAGGCCACGACAGACACTCGGCCATGCGGTCGAGCGACGTGCCGAGGAGATGCTCGACCTTCTCGGCTCTCGGCCGCCGACCATCGGCCCCAGCCGGGCGGCTTGTTTGCGTCAGCGACCGGCGGCAGCCGCGGGATGACGACGACCTCGCCGGTGGTCGGATCGAGGGCGCCGGTCTTGCGCAGCCGGCGCATGGGGAAGCCTGCCATGCCCGAAGTATGTGGCCAGCGTTCCGGTGCCCAGCAAGCGCGCCCTCCGCGCGCGTGTGAGCGGAGGGGTTTCCGCCAGAAACCACCAATTTCTTCGAGGCTACCCCCGCGGCCGGCCCAGTTTCCGGTAGAGGGTATGCCTCAGTGCGCCGGGAGACCGGCAAGGAGCAGGTGGTGCAAGTCCACTGCGGTGAAGGAGTAGCGATCCACACCGGCCCCGAGTCATGCGGGGTACGCCGCGAGGCGTGCGTCGAAGCGTTGACAGGGGAGCGTGCAGGCCGGCCATTGAGCCGCAACAGTTCCTACATCGGGGCGCCGACGCCGTTGAGGTCTGCGGAAGGCCACACGGTCGGGTGCGCCAACGCGAGTGCCCGGCCGGCCCCGCGTGGTCAGAGACCCCGGCATGCACGGACGCTCCTTGCGCGGGAACCGGGAGATCTCCCAACCGACCACCGATCCCAGGATCGCGGGTCCGCATCGGGAAGGCCGGAGGGCCGAAGCCGATGATGCACGGGCGGGAGAAGTCGGGCCTTGCCATAGTAGCTGGGAAGTCGGCGAACGCGGGCGGACAACCGCCAGCGGAGCCGATGGAGCCAAGGGCAGGGGCCAAGGGGAACGTGGGCCAGGCTGGCACGCACCGGACACCGAGAACCGGGCGAGCGTGTCCCCCGGGCTGGACCGCGTGCGGCAAGCGGCAAGAGAAAGGTCAACGGAGAAGCTCAACCGCACTGCTCCACCATCTCGATGTCGCTCTGCTGCGCTGGGCCTATTTCCGGCTCAAGCGGGAGGCCGCAGCGGGCGTGGACGGGCTGACGTGGGCGCGACTATGGCCAGGGTCTGGCAGCCAGCTCTGCGGACCTGCATGGCTCGCATCCACCGCGGCGGCTACCGGGCGCAACCATCGCGTCGCCGTTACATTCCCAAGCCGGACGGGCGGCAGCGGCCGCTCGGCATCGCCGCGCTGGAGGACAAGATCGTCCAGCGGGCGACGGTCGAACTGCTGAACGCCATCTACGAGGAAGACTTCCTCGGCTTCAGCTACGGTTTCCGGGCGGGGCGCAGCCAGCACGATGCGCTGGATGCTTTGACGGTGGCGATCGAGCGCACGGCGGTGAACTGGATCTTGGATGCCGACATCGCCGGCTTCTTCGACACGGTGGACCACGAGTGCCTGATCCGCTTTGTGGAACACCGTATCGGCGACCGGCGGGTCGTCCGCCTGATCCGCAAATGGCTGAAGGTCGGGGTGATGGAAGACGGGCAGGTACGGCCGGGCGAGGTCGGCACGCCGCAAGGCGCGGTGATCTCGCCGCTGCTGGCGAACATCTATCTCCATTACGTCTTCGATCTGTGGGCACAGCAGTGGCGGCAACGCCAAGCCCAAGGGACCGTCATCATCGTGCGCTACGTCGACGACATTGTCGCCGGTTTCGCGCACCAGACCGATGCCGAGCGGTTCCTGGCGGAGATGGGCGAGCGCCTGCGGCAGTTCGCGCTGAGGCTGCATCCGGACAAGACCCGCCTGATCGAGTTCGGCCGCTACGCGGCGGGAACCGCGAGAAAAGCGCGGCCTTGGCAAACCGGACAGCTTCGACTTCCTCGGCTTCACCCATATTTGCGCCCGCAATCGGCTCGGCGGTTCCTGCTCAAACGACGAAGCCGCGGCGCGACCGCGTGCAGGCCAAGCTGCAGGTGATCAAGGAAGAGTTGTGGCGGCGGAGGCACGATTCGACTCGACGAGCAGGGCCAATGGCTGCGACAGGTCGTCACCGGCTGGTTCAACTACCACGCCGTTCCGACCAACTCGGCCGCTCTGAGCGCGTTCCGTCATAATGTCACGGACCTCTGGCGGCGCGCGCTTCGGCGGCGCAGCCAGCGGGATCGCACGACCTGGCGGCGGATCGCCACGCTGGCCAAGCGCTGGCTCCCGCGTCCTCATATCCTGCATCCGTGGCCTTCCGAGCGCTTTGCCGTCAGCCACCCGAGGTGGGAGCCGGATGCCCGAATTGGGCACGTCCGGTTCTGTGCGGGGGGCGTGAGGTAACTCATGTCCCTACCGCGACTTACGATCGTCCGTCTCCCGCATCGCCCGCGCGCGACCGGCGTACGCAATGCGGCGGGAGTTGGGGGGAGTCGGCACAGTCGTCCACCCACAGGCTTTATACCGCTCGCGATCCTGCGACGTCCCGTCGCACCCAGCCTTGGGCGTCAATCAATCGTCCGATGCGCGGACGATGACAGGACGCACTCAACAACTCATAGTCGCGACCTGATATCTCCAAACACGCATTCGTTTGGTATTAATAGACACGCTGGTGTAACTTTACTGCATACAACCAACTTCCCCGAAGCAGCGTCAAACATTCGTCCATTCGTTTTTTTAGTTTGACCTCAGCTCATAGCCATGTTTGCGTACTTCTTGGTTAACGTGCTTCGGAACGCCAGCACAAAAAATGTTGCGACGTGCTATGGTATGGTTAACGTGCGGCTGGCCTTTTCAAGGATTCTGCACTTGGCTTCAGTAAATGCCTAAACTCGGCGGCGAAGCCCTAACGCAAGGAGGAAGACCGGTTGCGAATTCGGCTGGATGCGTCGCCGAATTGGCACTGCCTCCACAGCAAGATCTGATCTGGCCAGATAATGCAAACATCGAACAAATAAATCGTACAGCTTTCTCCATCGCCGAAATGTCTATCGATGCCTTCGTGCTGATACTGGGATCCGTCATTGCTCTTCGACTGGTTATGTACTTGCGCGCCCCGGCAGCATTTCGCCCATATTCGGTATACATGTTGGCCACCATCATCGCGACGGCTGGAACCCTCCTTCGGTTTGCCCATTACGGTACCTATAACGTTTTTAATTCATCCCATCGCGCTCATTGCGTTGAAATCGTCAACTGCACGATAAAACAATTAATTAACACTATTCTTTTAGTCACCGCATGTTTTTTTGTGTTGAAAGTCGGAGATGTTTTCTCGCGTTTTTGGCTTTTGACATGGAGTACGATGAGCGCAATTGCATTGTGCGCAGTGCGGCTGATTGCAGCATCAGTGCGACGTGAGTGCGTTCGCCGCGGCAGGCTGAAAAAGAACCTCGCAATTGTCGGCGGGGGTCCGTTCAGCCGCGAGCTGGCCGCGCGCATAGTTGCGCAATGCCCGGACACCGATCTCGTTGGATTGTTCGACGAATCACAATTTTCAGACGATGGAGCCTGCAGCGACTCTTTACAGGTTCAGCAACTGAAAAAGCTCGAGGAGCTGTTGTGCAGCGGTCGAATAGATGAAGTGATTATTGCACTGCCGCCGGCGGCGACGGACTCAATTCTGCAGTTGCTGCGCTGGTTCCATCCTTTTTCGGTGACTGTCAGTATCTTGGAACCCGAAGGATATGCGCAACTCCAAATGCTCGAAAGATTTCGATATGGTGAGGTCGGCATCTTTCGAGTCATGAGAAAACCACTCGACGAGATCGCGATCGCAATCAAGTGGCTTGAAGACAAAGTTATTGCCGTCGCCTGCCTGTTGCCCTTGTTGCCGATAATGTTGTGGATTGGTCTAGCGATCAAAGTGGACAGTAAAGGACCGATATTGTTCAAGCAAAAACGGCTCGGTACCTATAACATCCAATTCGATATGTTCAAATTTCGCACGATGCATGTGGAGCAGGCGGACCCGCTCGGCCAGCAACTCACCCGGGTCGGAGACCCGCGTGTCACGCGGGTCGGAAGGTTCCTTCGCCGGATGAGCCTGGACGAGCTTCCGCAATTGTTCAATGTGCTCCGTGGCGAAATGTCTCTCGTAGGCCCGCGCCCCCATGCCGTGGCGGCGAAGGCAGGCGGAATCGCATACGCGGTCGCAGTCGATAACTATCCGATCCGCCACCGAATGAAGCCCGGCATGACCGGCTGGGCACAAGTCAACGGATACCGCGGTGAAACCAGGACAATCGAACAAATTCGTCGACGAGTCGAGCATGATTTGCATTACGTCCAAAATTGGTCGCTTTGGTTTGACCTATCAATACTGATAAGAACAATATTGGTGGTATTTTCCAGGACGAACGCGGTTTGAAGGTCGGTGGAGATGTTCACAAAACCTCGGTGCCACGCTCTCCGACACTGACCTTTTTCGGGGGAGGGACATGAAAATACTTCAGATCGTAGAGCCCTTACAGGCTGGGGCGGGGCGCCACGTTGTCGACCTTGCGCTCGGGCTGAGTTCGCGTGGTCACGACGTGCATGTGTTGTACTCGCCGTTACGAGTTCGACGACGTCCTCGAGCGAGAGCTGATTGCGGACCGCCGCGTCACGGTGCGCAAGATCCAAATGCAGCGCGGCCCCGATCCGAGGGATTTGACCGCACTCGCTCGGACGCTCGCATACCTGCACCGAAACGGCCCCTTTGATGTCATTCACGCGCACAGCTCGAAGGCCGGAGTAATCGGCCGCATTGCCGCCAATCCGACCGCGGCTGCAGTGGTCTACACACCACACGCCTTTGCCACAATGGCTGTCGATGCGCTTACGCCGCGCAGACGGATGCTCTACCGGCTCGTGGAGCGGACGCTCGCCGCCGTCACCGATACGTTGATCTGCCTGAGCGAAGCCGAGTTTGAGCACGCGCGCGACGTGGTGGGCATCCCCAAGCGCCGGATCAGGGTCATCCCAAACGGCCTCAATCCGGTAGGCTTTCGGCGCGAGGCCGATCTACATGCCGAACTGGGACTTGCGCCCGACGCCCGCCTCGTTGGAGCAGTTGCGCGGCGGCTCGATAGCCAGAAAGGGATCGACCTAGCGGTCCGCGCGATGGGGGTCTTACATCAAATACTTGGCCCGGAGGGCTCGGACGTCCGGCTGGTCGTGCTCGGTGATGGCGGCGAGAAGGCGTCGCTGCGCCGCCTCGCGATCGATTGCGGGGTCGAAAATGCGGTGTTCTGGCTCGGCTCGCGGCCGGCGCGAGAATATTTTCATTGCTTCCACCTTCTCTTCGCGCCGAGCCGCTACGAAGCGTCGCCCTACACGCCGATGGAGGCGCTCTTTAGCGGCGTCCCGGTCGTCGGCACGCGGCCAGGTGGCGGCGAAGCGGTAATACACCGCATCAACGGCTTTGTCCTGCCTCCAGAGGATCCGGGCGCCTTAGCAGCAGCAGCCATACGCATCCTTAGCGAGCCCGGGTTGCGCGAGCGCCTTTCGGCCGCAGCGCACCAGACGGCCGCGTCGTTTTCGCCTGAAATCATGGTGCAGGCAATCGAAGACGTCTATCTTGGCCACCAGTCGGCGAAGCGTCGGGCAGGACTGGCGGACGCGATCCCTCGATGGAGAGCGCGTGCGCGCGCGGGTTCGGCCGAGGGCGTCTCGAGCGAAAGCAACATTGGTACTGGGTTTCGGGCGGCACCAAGGGATCTGGGGAATTGAGGGGCGATTTTGCCAGGGCGATCGCTTGGTCGGCAGCCGGGAGTTGGGCGCAGCAAGCGATCCTATTCGCCGTCTATGTCCTCCTGGCGCGCCGGCTGGGACCGGAGACCTACGGGCTTTTCGGCATGGCAGCGGTCGCCATCTCGCTGGCCTATACGATCCTCGTCGACAGCGCCGGACTTTACGTCGTCCGCGCTCCGGACCTCGAGCCGGGCCATCTCGACGCCGTCTTTTGGCTGCAGGTCGCCGTCGCGGCGGCGCTTGCTACGGCAATGATCGCCGGCGCAGTTCCGGTCGCCGGGTTCTATCGAGAACCCGTGGTTGCGCCGCTGCTGCGCAGTGCGGCTCTGCTTCCGCTCCTCTACGCCCTTTCCAGCATCCCCAGCTCCCTGCTAAAGCGCCAGTTGCGGTTTCAGCCGCTTGCAGTCCGGTGTCTCCTCTCGGCTTGTGCCGGGGGAGCAGCCGGACTTGTCCTCGCCGCGCGAGGCTGGGGGCCGTTCAGCCTCCTTGCGATGGCGGTGATCCAGCAGGCCGCGCAGGTACTCTGCCTGTGGCCGGCCGCGCGCTGGCGACCCAGGTTCGCCGTGCGGCAGAAACACGTCGCCGATGTCCTTGCTTTTGGTCGTGATGCCGTTGCGGTCAACATCATGGCCTTTGTCAACCTGCAAGCGCCGCGTGTCGCCTTGGGGGCATGGCTTGGCGCCGAAGCGCTCGGCTGCTTCACGATGGCGTGGCGACTGATCGAGGTCATCAGCATCTTGACGATTATGTCCGTCACACAGGCCGCAATTCCGGTGATTTCCCAAGGCGTCGCGGACAAAAATGGCGCGACGCGCGCGGACCAAGCCCTCCTCGTCTGCTGCGCAATTGGCCTGCCCTGCTTCGCGGGCCTTTTCGCCACTGCGCCGACGCTGATCTCGGCGCTATTCGGACTGCGCTGGCAGGCTGCGATTCCGGCAATCCAGGCGGCGGCAGTGATGGGACTGGTGTGGACGCCGGTTTTCGCCCTCGATGCGGCTTTGATCGCCCGCGGGCAGATGCGGGCGCGAACCTATATCATGGCCGCACAGACGGCCTTGCTCGCCCCGCTGCTGTGGATGGCATTGCCCGGCGGAGCCGCCGCCGTGCTCGCGGGTATGGCGGTGCGCGACACCGCAATTTTGGCCATGTATTTCGCGACGCTTGCCCGTTATCGCCAACCTCTCTCCGCGGAGACCGTCCGGAGCCTCCTGCGCATTGTGGCAATCGCTATCGGCATGGCGGTATCGGTTTTGGCCTGGCTCCGTCTGCTGGGCCCGTGGCTCGAACCGCGTCTACTTTTCGCCTCGGCGGTTGTGGCGGGTACGGCGATCTACGCTGCCGGCATGACGCTCTCCGGCTTAGCCAAGGTTTCCTGGCCTGCCCGTGTGCAATGACTAGGACAAAGCTTCCGCCCAAGACGCTCGCCCGCGGGGAGCGGGATATGCCGGAACGGCCACCCAGTTTCGCGGACTACAGGAAACTCGGTGCCTCACGGCCTGCATGCGACCCGGCCGAAAAGCCGCTTGTCACGATCGTCACCGCAGTGCGCAACGGCGCCGGGACCATCGCGCGTGCGCTCGAAAGCATTCAGACGCAACACTGCCCGGGAATTGAGCACGTCGTCATCGACGGCGCCTCCACCGACGGGACACCCGAGATCCTCAGGCGGCTGCTCCGAGCCCAGGATTATTGGGTCAGCGAGCCGGATCGAGGCATCAGCGACGCATTCAACAAGGGCGTCGCGCTCGCGCGCGGAGCCTTTATCCAATTCCTCGGCGCCGACGATTGGCTTTCACCGGGCCAGATCGGCCGCGCGCTCGAAACCTTGCAACGCACCGGAGCCGATTTCGTCTTTGGCGATTTGCTTTTTTATGAAGGCGGCCAGCCGAGCTTCCGCTATATCGGCGAGCGAAACTACGCGGCGGCATTGGCGCGCCGCATGCCGGCAATGAACCACCCTACCGTGCTTGCGCGTCGCGAGTGCTTTGAGCGCGTCGGCCTGTTTTCACTGCATTGGCGATGCGCGATGGAATATGATTGGTTCCTGAGACTGCACGCGGCCGGCGCCAGGGGTGAATACGACCCGGGGATCGTAGGAAACATGACCTACGAAGGCGTCTCGAACCGCCAATTCGAGCGCACCATGGAGGAGGTCAGACAGATCGCCGTCGCGCATGGCCGGATGGCGGCACTCGCAAATCTCGAAGCCTTCGCGCGCGTGGCCCGGATCCGCGCCTCCCATCTGCTGCGAGAGCGCAGCGAGCTCGTGTACCGGCTCGGGCGTCGCGCGATCAATCCGTCCTACCGTCCGGTCAGGTGGAACCGGTGAGCAACGAACCCATCCGGGCATTTGGCGGCGAACCCATGGATGGTCGCACCTCGGTTGTGGCGCAACCGATCACATCCGGCTTCCCGGGACCGCCGCAAGCACCCCCAGCGGGAGGACATAATGTCGATCTCGGACGGGTCGTGCGCGCCCTCTGGCGCCGCAAAGGCCTGATCCTGCTCGTTACCTTCGCCTTTGCCATAGTTGGCTTCGGCTTCGCGCATTTCGTCACGCCGCGCTATACCGCCGAAGTGGAACTCGTCCTCCTGGTCAGGAACCCAACCGGAGAATTGCTTGCCACAATGCAGGGTGGTATCTATACCCAGGACACCGCGGAAGTGGCGAGTATTATCGATATTCTTACCTCCCCCGAGACCATCCGACGAGTATTAGGGGAATATCATCTCGAGAACGATCCCGAATTCAATACTCTGTTGGCGCCGCCGGGGCCGATCGCGGAGATAGTGAGCCGGGAGCGGCGCATCTGGGCCGCCGCTCCGTTGGGGCCGCCCCCCGAAGGGGAGGGGTTCGCGACCACCGAAACCAACTTGCGGAGCCGGCTCAGTGTGACGAGTAACGGGCGATCCTACACGATCGTCGTCTCCTTCACCTCAGTCGATCCGATCAAGGCGGCCAAAATCGCGAACGCCGTCGCAACGACCTATCTTGCCGAAGATCTAGGAGCAAGGGCGGCAGCGCTTGATCGGATGTCGGGCCTTCTCGATCATCGCAGCGCCGTATTGCGGAAGCGAATGATCGACACCAGAGCCGCGGTTGCCGCCTACAAGGCGCAGCACGGCATCCTCGACCTCGGCAAGGATCAGACGCTTCTCGACGACACGATTGCCAAATTCAATAGCGAGGTGGTCGCGGCGGAAGCGGATCGCGCGCACGCCGAGAGCGCGCTGTCGCAGCTCCAGGAATTCGCGCGCGACCGGGATGCGGAAGCGGCAGCCAAGGCAGCGGGCGCGTCGGAAAACCTGACGACGCTCATCGATCGGCGCAACAAAGCCGTGTCGGATCTCACCCAGGTCGAAACGATTTGCGGGCCGGAAGATCCCTGGGTCAACGAGATGCGAAATGCGGTGGTCAGGATCGGCCATCAGATCGACAGGGAAGTGCGGCAGTCCATGATGGCTTTGGGGGCCCGCGTCAATGTCGCAAAGGCGCACGAACGGACGGTCAAGGCAAGATTTGCGAAGCTGGTCGCGTCCAACCTGGAGAACATGAAGGCCGGCGCCGAGCTGCGCCGAACTCGAAGCCGATGCCGACACCGCGCGGGCCCTCTATGAGACATTTCTCGAAACTGCGGGAAAAGCGAGTGTCGAGTCCTATGCGCTTGCCGGCGACGCACGGATTGTTTCGCCGGCCGTTCCGCCCTTCTTTCCGAGCCTCCCGCGTTTTTCAGTGGTACTTGCCGTAAGCGGGCTCGCTGGTCTCGTTTCGGGTCTTGCGGCGGCTCTCAGCCTTGAGGCGGCCCGGCGGACCCTCTGTACTCCCGAGGAGGTGAGCGAGCGGCTCGGTGTCGTGACCCTCGGTCTGACCCCTCATATCGCGGGCCGCGCGCATGGCGCCGCCGCTCTGTCTTTGGCAGTGGTGAAGGATCCGCTCGGCGGGGTGGCCGAGGCGATCCGTTCGATCGGCATCGCCGTCGGCGGTCGCGTCGGTGCGGCGCGCGTCGTCCTCGTGACCTCCGCGCTTCCGGGCGAAGGCAAGACGAGCTTCGCGCTCTCCTTCGGGCGCCTCGCAGCGACCGCAGGCCGGCGAGTGCTGCTCGTCGAATGCGACCTGCGATCGGCGCAGCTTAGTAGAGCGCTTGGGCTGCGCTCCGGCCCAGGCCTCGGCGAAGTTCTCCGAGGAGCCGGCGAGCTTTCTGAAATCATCAATGTGGACGAGGCGTCGGGCATGCATGTTGTCTCGTCCGGAAGCGGGATCGACTTTCCGGCCGAGCGTCTCGGCTCGTCGTCGATGCATCAGCTGATTGCGCTCGCACGGCAGCGTTACGAGCTCGTCATCATCGATACCCCGCCCGCCGCCGTGGTGGTCGACGCACTCCAATTGGCATCGGCGGTCGATATTGCCGTGCTGATCGTGGAATGGGCGCGGACATCATACAAGGCGGTCGGCATCTGCCGGGAAAGGCTGCAATTGGCCGGAGCTCCGCTCGTCGGTGTGGTGCTTTCCCGCGTCCGCCTCAAGAAACTGAAAAGCTACGGCACCGCCTACGCACCAGTCGAAACGAGAGCTTACCGTGGCAACGGCGGATCTTCTTGAGCGGCCGACGAGAGCGCACCCCGGACGAGAGCGAGATGGTGACCCGATCGCGGACGGAACTTTCATTTATCCATCGCAGCCGAGCAATCCCCCGAAATGCCGGCCGCCGTGTCGAGGCGCGGAGCAGGCTTGGCGGTCCGTTCCACGGGAGCGGACTTCGGGCCGACGGGATTGCCGCGGCGCCTGCTGGCGCCTCGCAATGACGAGTTTTGTCGAGCCCGCGCTGGCCGGCGGGCCGGCGACGATACTCCCGTCTTAACGGCCGGAATTTCGGAACCGAGGCACTACTCGCCGTGTGCCTATGACCGTTACCGGCCTCGTATTGCTCCCGATCGAGCTTGCCGCGATGCTCCTCCCGTGGCGCTGGGTGATCGTCGTGTTGCCGGCGACGACCATCTTCCCCGAAGCCGCGGTATTCGTGACGGGCTCGCTCGGCTTGCAGCCGGGCTATGCGATGGCGATTTTCGTCCTGCTGCGCGCCATGGTCGAGGCAACGCTCGGACGATGCAGCGTGCCAAAAGAAATCATCCCGTCGATTTTGGCATTAGCATCATTCATATTCGTGTCGGTTATTTCGTTATGGATTGCCGTGCTGTTCTTCCAGGGGAAAGTGTCGGTTATAGGCGGGACAGATGAATTTCAGTTGAGCGCGGCCGCTCCGTGGATTCTCCGTCGCGAAAACATAACCCAGCTTATCTATCTCTGGCTCGACGGCGGCCTCGTGCTCGCACTGGCGCTCGCGCTCTGTCGGCTGCCGCCGGATCAGCTCGCCCGGGCCATCGACCGAGGCTTTGTAGTGATGATCGTCCTCGCCGGCCTGTTCTGTGCTTGGCAGGAGCTAAGCTTCCTTACCGGCATTTGGTGGCCGAGGGAATTTTTCACCACCAATCCGCCCTATACCTTTGCCGTCGAACAGGAGATGCTGGGTGGGCTGCGGGTCCAAGGGTCCTTCACGGAGCCGTCGAGCCTTGCTTTCTATTATTCGGGCTTTCTGTTCTTCAGTTGGGCGAGATTGCGCACGCGCCCCTCGCTGTCATCGGCCGCACTGGTCGTTTCTTGCGTCGTCGCGCTCCTGATCTCGAAGTCGACGACCGCTCTTGCCGTGATCGCGGCCTTCGTTGCCACTGCGGTGCCCTCGCTGCCGATTGCTCTTGTCGCCAGGCGCGCCGTACGGCGGCCGACGCGCGGCGGCGTATCGGCGGCGGTGTTGATCGTTGGGGCACTGGTGGCCGGCGTCGCGTGGGCGCTTTCCAACGGCACTTATCTGCGCCGCCTCCTCGACCTTCTCGTCTTTCACAAAGCGCAAGGCGTCTCCTACCGCGAGCGCCAAGGGACAAATTTAATGGCCCTCGACGTGGTGTCCCAGACTTGGGGGCTCGGCATCGGTATCGGCAGTCACAAGCCGGATTCGCTGGCGCTGACGCTGCTTTCCAACGTTGGTCTTCTTGGCGCCGCAAGCTTTGCGGTCTTCGTGGCCCTGTTGTTTTGGGGCACTCGCGCAGCGCGCGCGACCGGGATGCAAATTCGTTGGTTTGTCGGCGGGCTTATCTTCGTTCACCTGTTCTCGAACCCCAACCTCAGCATGGTTGTCACCTGGATGGGCTTTGGGCTGGCAATGGCCGCGGCGGGATCGGCGGCCGTCGCTTCCAGGGACGGCGGATCGGGCGATGCCAAGCCGGTAATTGCGGCCGCGCCGCGATGGGCCGGACCGTGAAGATGCGTCTTGCCATGCGGGGGGAACGGGTGGTCGGGTGCGAGGCGTCATGAAGGTCGCGTTTGTGTACGAGCTCGATGCGGCCGATGTCGACGTCCAATCGGGATATCCCCACGCCATGCTGCGGCAGCTCGAGGGGCAAGGATGCGAGGTTGTACCGGTCTTTCCTCTCGATCCTGATCTCGCAAGAAGGCACGCTTGGAAGAAACTCTGGTACCGCTCGACCGGACGGATTTACCGCAGCGACCGCGAGCCGAAGCTCTTGGCCCAGGTCGCCGCGGAAACGGCGCGCCGCCTTTCGGATCAGGCCGCGGATTGCGTCTTCGCCCCGGGGTCGAACGCAATTACCTATCTTGACCTCGGGATCCCGAAGATTTTCTCTGCCGACGCGACTTTCCATGCCGTGCTCGACTTCTACGAGGGCTTTTCCGGCTGTGCCGAAGAATATGTGCGTCAGGGCGAGGCGCAAGAACGTCTCGCCCTAAGCACTTCCACGGCCGCGATTTACGCGTCTGAATGGGCGGCCCAATCCGCAATCAAAGACTACGGTGCGGCGCCTTCGAAGGTGCATGTCGTGCCTTTTGGCGCCAATGTCGACCCCCTGCCCGAGGAACAAGTCGAGGGGAGCGTCCGCAAGCGCGGCACGAGCGTGATGAAGATTCTGTTCATCGGGCGAGACTGGCGACGAAAGGGGCTCTGCAAAGTCATCGAGACCTGCCAATGGATCGTCTCGGCCGGCACGCCGGTGGCGCTCGAAATCGTGGGAGCAGAGGGTTACCGCGGGCCGCGCCCCGGTTTCGCCCGTTTCCATGGCCTGCTGCGGAAATCCGATGCCGCCCACAAACGTGAGATCGAGCGGATGCTGAGCGATGCGCATTTTCTTTTCATGCCGTCGCTCGCCGAGAATTATGGGATCGTGTTTTGCGAGGCCGCGGCCTACGGGGTCCCGTCGGTAGCCACCGATGTCGGCGGGATCCCGACCGTAGTACGGCACGGCGTGACCGGTCTCACACTGCCTTCAGCGGCGCCGCCCGGCGAGTTCGGCGCGGCCATGCTCGAGATCTTTGGCGACCGGCGGCGCTATTGCACGATGGCGCTGGCCGCGCGGCGCGATTTCGGGGACCGCCTCAACTGGAACCGCTTTGGCATCCGTTGCGTCGAGATTTTGCGCCGAGCCGTCGAGGCGAACAGCGGAACGGCCTCCGGATGACACCGCCCCTAACCGTTGCCTATGTGTATGAGCACGACGCTGAGGATCCGATGGTGCAGTCGGGACGCCCCCAGGCAATCCTACGGGAGCTGCGGCTGCGTGGTCTGCGTGTGGTAGAGGTGTTTCCGCTCGACCAGCGGATTGAACGGCTCTTCATTTGGAAGAAGCTCCTTTACCGCAGCGCCGGCAAGATTTACCGGACGGATCGGGAGCCGTTGGTCCTAAAAACTCTCGCGACCGAAACGGCGCGGCGACTCGAAGGCATTCGGGTTGACTGTGTCTTTGCGCCAGGCTCCCATTCGGTGGCGCTGCTCGACGTCGGCGCGCCCAAGGTCTTCTGCGCCGATGCAACCTTCCGCAACGTCCTCGACTTTTATGAGGACTTTTCTCACTGCGCCGCCGAGTATGTCCGCCAGGGTGACCGGCTCGACCGGCTTGCCCTCCAGACGTCGGCAGCCGCGATCTACCCATCTCACTGGGCCGCCGACGCGGCCGTGCGGCACTACGGCGCCGACCCGAACAAGGTCTACGTCGCGCCCTTTGGCGCCAACATCGACGCCCCGGATAGCAACTCGGTGCTGGCGGCCATTATCGCCAAGCGGAACGTGCCGCTGCGTGTCCTGTTCATCGGCCGGGAATGGCGTCGAAAAGGCTTGGCGAAAGTCGTGGAGACGTGCCAATGGATAGTAGCGCAGGGAGTCTGGGTACAACTCGACGTGGTGGGTGCCGAAGGGTACCGTGGTCCGCGGCCGCCCTTCGCCCATTTCCACGGCTTTCTAAGCAAGGCCGTCGCGGAACAGCGGGCGGTTCTGGAGCGTCTGCTGATGGAGGCTCATTTTTTTATGGTGCCATCGACAGCGGAAAATTTCGGCATGGCCTTCTGCGAAGCCGCTGCCTACGGCCTCCCGATGGTCTCGAGCGATGTCGGCGGCATTCCGTCGATTGTAGTTGAAGGCGTGACTGGGTTCTGCCGTCGGGCGACCGCGTCGCCCCAGGCGTTCGGCGCACCTATGTTGGAACTGTTTTCCGATCGCGCGCGCTATGAGGCCATGGCGATGCGGTGTCGGGCGGAATATGAGGGGCGGCTCAACTGGCACGCCTTCGGCAACCGGCTCGTCGAGATCCTTCGCTGTTGCGCGGAAGCGCCGCGCTGATGATAGACACCGAGCTAGAGCCGCCGAGCCCCGAACGGGGCGGCGGCGACCATTCACCCGGGGCGCCTCTCGGCCGCTGTTCCCGTGAGAAGGCTGAGGTAAGGAAGATCCCCGGCGCCCACCAGTGCTTTGCCGGCAGGAAAAATCTGCGGCCGCGAAGCGAAACCAATGCCCAGCCGTGGATGTGTCGATAATCATATGCTGTCACGACAGCCGCGCACGCATTGAGCCGACGCTCGAGCGGCTCGCCCTTCAGCGCGTGCCATCAGATCTTCCCTGGGAGATCATCCTGGTGGACAACGCTTCCACGGACGACACCGCGGAGTTCGCGCTCGGCATCTGGGCTCAATGTGGTGCACCGGCGCCCTTGCGTATCCATCATGAGATGCGCCTTGGTCTCACATACGCTCGGCTCGCGGGTTTTGAGTTGGCGCGCGGGGAAATCGTATCGTTCGTTGACGACGATAACAGGGTCGATCCGAATTGGTGCACACGCCTGCGTGACGACTTCACGCGTGACGCCCTGGTCGGCGTCGTCGGCGCCCACGGGCGCCCAGTATTTGAGAACGGCGAACGGCCGGCGTGGTTCGACCGGTATCATTGCGGCTATGCCGTCGGTCCGCAACGGCATGCTCCGCGTTACTTTTACGGGGCGGGCCTTTCACTGCGCCGCCAAGCGTTAGCCGATCTCCTTGGAAGCGGCTTCCGTCCCGCCCTCCCTGACCGCGCCGGCCGCCGGCTTTCGGCGGGGGGTGATGCCGAGCTTTGCTTGGCTCTCTCCCTCGCCGGCTGGAAGCTCCACTACGATGCGGAACTCGTGTTCGAACATTTTTTGCCGCAAAAACGTCTTTCGGAATCATATCTTCAGGAAATGTACTACGGTTTTGGTTATGCTTCGGCCCTACAGGATGTCTACCTTGCGTTTCTCTCCGACGGGCCGTCCCGTGCGGGTTTATCTTCTCGTGCGACTACTCTTCACTGGATGGTCGCTCTTGGGAAGGTCATACTCTTTGGTATACGCAGCCGAGTGCCCGAACGACACCAGCACGACAGACTAGAGGCCCGCGTCGCGTCGTGCTACGCATTAGGACGGGTACGAGGACTAATCGAAACTCGCGCACAGGCCGCTATCCTGCGATCTGAAATCTCCCGCTGGCTTGCACAACACCATCGTCTTCCGCTCCATCAATCATGACGCCGCCGTTTTAACATAGATCAGATTTTCGCCAGAGATAAACATATCAAATCTCCGCCGAGCGATTTCTTGTTGAAAATTCCGACTCGATCCCTTGTAGAGGCGATCGTGCGGTTCGATGATAATGACATCGGTTTCGTCCATCCAATGAGTGTTTTTTGCAAAAAGATCGGACTCGAAACCTTCGATATCAATCTTGATCAGAAAGAGCTTTGATGCATGCGGCGACTCGAGCATGAGAGTGGAAACGGGGTAGATATAGACGCCCCCATTGTCGTTGCGGGTAGTGCGAATACACCACTGTTCCTTGGAGGGGTGGTTCGTCAGGGAAACGCGTCCGCCCTCGGATCCGATGGCGGCTTCGATGACACGTACGTTCCGAAATTGGCGGGTATTGTGGCGGCATACTTCGGCGTTACCTGGGTCTGGCTCGACGGCAAGAACGAGGGAAGCAGGAAAAAGTTTTGCAAACCAAATAGCAGCAGCACCCACGTTCGCGCCTGCGTCGATTACAATTGGCATTTGCCCCGTTTCCAGAATGCGCTGATAAGCTGACATAATCTGGTCACCACAGCCGGCAGTGAAAATATCATACTCTCTTTTACGAAACACCTGCACAAAAGCAGTGGCATCCGTTGAGTGCGTCCGCAGTCTCACGGCTCCCACCCGCTTAATCCGTGTTACGTGATATTTCCGTCCAAGGATCGCGGAGACATGGCGTAACGGGAAGGTCAAGCCGAGTTTCGCCCCATCCACGATGTTATTATAAGTTGAATGCAACATTCGAATCATGGGGCCGCTGGTCATGCTCTATCGATACCACTTGGAGGCGTTTCGTCGGAGCGGGCCGTCATCTTTTACGAAGACGAGGTCAACCTGTGCCAGGTCGTCATCGAGCGGCCGCATCAGGCCATCTAAAATGTCGTAAACCGAAAACCCCCTCTGCTTCATGAAGGCAACGACGTGGTACAGATCCGGGGGGTTGGCCGACACGGAATGGAGAGAAGTTTCGATAATGTAGAGATCGAACGACTGGACGTGCTCGCCCATGCCGCGGATTGCCTCCAATTCACAACCTTGGATGTCGAACTTAGCGAGCGCCGGGCCAACGATAGGGGTGTCGCCGAGGAGTTGCGAAAGAGTGGCGATCTCGATCCGACGCTGCCCCCGGCATATCGCGTCAGTCGCTATCCCGTCGATATAAGATCCAAAAGGGTCTTGGTGCAAATTTAGGACGGCCGTGCCTTGCTTGGCGCCTACGGCCACCATGTGAATCTCGCAGCTGTACTTATCCGCGAGGCGCCGAAGAGCAGGCTCGAACTCTCGCAGCGCTTCAACGAGAATAAGACGGGCCGCTGGAAAGGATCGGAGTAACCAGAGCGATCCGCTCGCCGCTCCGACATCGAGAACCGTGGCCGGCACAAAATCGTGCCTTTTTAGATGATCGAAGAACTCGGTAAAGCTGCGGGTCGGTCGCTTGGCGGAGACCAGCTTTTGTCCGAAATGACTTAGCAGCCGGTTGGCGACCCGTTTC
The DNA here is from genome assembly GCA_963772295.1 of uncultured Alphaproteobacteria bacterium. GTDB lineage: Bacteria > Pseudomonadota > Alphaproteobacteria > ATCC43930 > CGMCC-115725 > AP-15. The sequence goes on along the minus strand of CAVYWO010000006.1, from coordinate 45,014 downwards.
GTGCCGCGCAGGATCGCAGTTGCCATCGTGCCGTCGCTCGCCGCCTTCAGGACCACCCTCGCATATCCGGAAGATCGATTATAGAGGGTTTCACCGCGGCGGCGGCTTCCGTTCCTCGAGACCGATGCGAAACAAAGTGTAATCGTAATCGGTGCGCGCCGCCGGGCCGGGCGTCGTGACGAAGTCGACTTTCGCTCCTGCGCTGAGAGCGAGGTCGATTGCGAAATGCGCTCCGCTGATGCGACCAGGGCCGCCTAGCAGCTTCTGCCAGACCGGCCGACCATCGACCAGGATCATGACGCCTGAGCCGTCTCCCGCGGCGCCGGCGGGCCGCGATACCTCGCCTTTCACCCGCACCTGCCCTTCCCGCAGCGCCACCCAGCGGCGCACGGCCCAGACCGGGTGCCCCGACGAAGCCGAGGGGTGCGCTCCCTCTTGCGCCACTTCGAGGAAGGGCAACTGGTTTGATCGCCATGCCCAGCGCCATGCATCCGCCCGCCATTGCAAATGTTCGAGGGGCTCCCCTGCATTGGCAAAGTCCTGGAGGCAGCGCTCCGCCGAGGGCCCGTCTTCCGGGCAGGAATAGGCGCCGTAACTCCACGCGCCCGCAGCCGCCAGCGACGCCGGAACCCCGGTCTCCGCTTTACGCTGCGGTCCAGCGGGGAATTGCGCGACGCTATCGGCGAGTAGCCGCGGGCGTCCCTCTTCGCGGACCGCATCTACGGCACCGCGCAGGTAGATCGGGTCGGCTCCAAGCGACAGGTCAATTCGTCCGCCGACAGCGCTTGGTTTGGTTGTACGCCCCATGATGTCCACGATTTCGATGGAGCTGGACGCGGCGATCAGGAGGCGGGCAGGACCCTCGGTCGACCACGCAACACGGACGGCATCGGCTCCGTCGCCGAACCGGTAAACCCGAGTGCGCGGGTCGTCGACTTCGTTTCCCCGCGCCGGGCGGTTCCCGACTTCTCGAATGAGGGTGGCGTAAGCCGCATAGGCAGGGAAGGGCGAATAGCGCCCCAGCGGCGAATCCGGCGCCGCAAGTAGGCCCATGCCGGCAAACTGTGCGTAATCCCGTAAAAGATACCAGACGATCCGCGATGTCCCTTTGCCGAGGAGGGTCGCCGCCTCGCGCACCAGAAAGCGCGCCTGGTCGCTCCGCCCCCCGGATCCGGCGGCGCTGTGCGAGAACTCGGTCGCCCATATCGGGATGTTTCGGCCATGGCTGGCCGAGAGCGCCTTGAGGTCGCGCACCCAGGCCCCTACGCCTTCCGGAGTATCGTGGTAGGGGTGGATGACCATGGCATCCATCTCGCTCAGCGCGCCCCGCTCGGCTAGCGCATCGAACCAGGGCAGCGGCGCCAGCACCGCCGCTCCGCCGCCGACCGGAAGCGTCGGCGCTACGTCCTTTATTGCCCGATAGGTCGAGGCGAGCAGGCGGGTGTAGGTGCCCGGACGATCCCTGACGCAAGGCCCTTTGCAGAACGAGCCGTTGAACTCGTTCCACACCTCCACGCCCGTGAGTCTCGGTCCGAGCTGGCCGACCAGATAGCGCGCATAGGCCGCAAAGGCCTTGTCGGCGCCTTCTGTGTAAGGCGTGTCTCCGCCATTGTAGAGCGGGTTTGCGAAGCTCAGCACAAGCTGGAGCTTCAGCCCCTCGTGCTCCATCGCGGCAAGGTAGGAGTGCGCGTAGGGCGGGATGGCGTAATGCGCCGGGGCGGTCTCCACATTTTTCCAATAGATTTCGTCGCGCACTTGACCGATGCCAGCCCGAGCGACGAGCGGCAGGACGTCTGTATCCCAGGCCTGCGCGAAATGGGTCATTACGCCGAACCGGTTACCGGCGAGGCGATCGGGGCGCGGCATCACGACGAGGGTCGTCCGCGCGGCCTCGCCTGCCGCTCCAGCGGCGCGCGCCGTCAGTTCGTACCAGCCTGGCGGCAGCGAATTGAGCGTGAGTTCAGCGCGTCCGTCCGGTATCCTGGTTATCCCGCCAAGCACGTGAGAGCCGAAGAAATCGGTGACGGACCAGTTGACCTCCGGCGTGTCCGACGAGATCGAGACCATTACTTTCTCTCGCGGCGCGAACACGTTCCCGAGGCGCTCCGCCTCGAGCGCGATACGCGCCGCGGTGGGGGTAGCGGTGAAGAGAAGAATGGCCGCGATCATTGCAGCGAGGGGCGACATGTGTGACGGCGGCGGAAGGAGCCCTGTTGGCTGTTGCATGAAAGTCCGGCGGGTGCAGAAGGTCAACAACGCGCGGGCCCTACACATGTTCACAAGTTCGGTTAGACTGGCGAAAAGTGGCGACGAGGGGAGCGAGCCCGCGGGCCGAACAGGAACGAAACGCATGGGTGGGAAAGCAGGCCTATCGGTCGTCATCGTCAGCGATTTCGCGCAAATCAATGGCGGCGCGGCGAAGGTGGCAATCCTCTCAGCGACCGGGATAGCGCGCCGCGGCATCCCTGTCACCTTTGTCTACGCCGCCGAGCCGGCGGACGAGCGGCTGACGGAAGCGGGAGCCCGCCTCGTCCATGTCCCGGCCGCCGACGTCTGGTCCATTCGCAACCCGGTCAAGGCCGCACGCAATGCGATCTGGAACGCGCGCGCGGCCGACGGGCTTGTCCGCGCGCTCGCGGGCTGCGATCCGGCTCGCACTATCGTCCATTTCCATCAATGGACAAAGGCGTTCAGCCCCAGTGTGATCAAGAGCGCACTCGCTGCTGACTTTCCCGCCGCGATCACCCTCCATGACTATTTTCTCGCCTGCCCGACGGGCTGCTACTACGATTTCCAGGCACAAGCACCCTGCACCCTACGGCCGATGTCCGTCGCCTGCGTTATCCGGGACTGTGATTCCCGCAGCCGCGCTCATAAGGCGATTCGGGTTTTCCGGCATGCGGCGTTATGGCGGGCCGTCGGGCATACCGCGACGAAACCCGCGGTCATCCATGTTTCACGAGCGGCGGAGGCCGTGGCCAAACCGCTTTTGCCGGCGGGCATGCGCCACCACGTCGTGCCGAATCCTGTCGACGAAAGGCGCGGAGCTCGAGCCGCGGCGGAGGCGAACGCGATTTACGCCTTTGTCGGACGGCTGACGCCGGAAAAGGGGTGCCTGACCTTCGCGCGCGCCGCCCGGCGCGCCGGGGTGCCGGCGAGCTTTGCCGGAAAGGGGCCTTGCGCCGATGCGATTCGCCGCGAGAACCCCGATGCGCAACTTCTCGGGTGGCTTTCTCCCGATCGGCTTCGCGAACTGCTCGGCCGCACGCGGGTCCTGGTGTTTCCGTCACGCTGGCATGAGACCAGCGGTCTTGTCTGCGCGGAGGCGCTCGCCTGCGGTGTGCCGGTCCTTGCCGCGCGGATCACTGCCGCGGCGGACCTGATCGAACCTGGGGTGAACGGAGCACTCTTCGACCCCGAGGACGAGGGCGAGCTCGTCGCCAGAATTTCCGACTTCGAGGATCCCGTACTCGTCGAACGGATGAGCCGTGCGGCGTTTGAGCGCTACTGGGCGTTGCCGCAGGATCTGGATGCTCATCTCGACTCTTTGCTCGCAGTTTATGAAGAGATGCTTGGGCGCAAGCGGATGGTCTGCGGGACGGAGAGGCGAGCGTGAGCCGATCGCGGCCGTTTCCATTTGAATACCGGATCGCAAATTTGTTTGCGCGCCGCCCGCTCCAACCGACATGGCGTGTGCTTCATAAGATCGCCTTCCGCGGTCTCGGGTACGACAATTGGGTTTCATCTCTCAACGGCGAAGATCGATTCGGGCGGGAGTGGGCGGAAGGACAGAGGGCAAGTAGCCGCCCGTCTACCGTCTTCGACGTGGGGGCCAACGAAGGCGACTTCACCGCTAACCTCCTCGGCCGGTTGCACGCCGGCTCGCAGTTCTTTCTGTTCGAGCCGAACCCGAAGGCCTTACCGCGGCTCAAAATACGGTTTGCCGGCCGCGCCGACGTGGTGCTCGAGGCCGCCGGTGTCGGAGCCACGCCGGGAGAGCTGGCGCTTCACGACATCCAAGGCGCGGACGGCACGCCCCGCGCATCGTTCATTTCGCAGGCGATTACGGAACTAACGGGGCTGCGGACCGAAACGACGATGGCTCGCGTCGTGACGCTCGATGGCTTCTGCTGCAAACATCAGGTCCCCCTAATCGACTTTCTCAAGATCGACACGGAAGGCTTCGAGAAAGAAGTGCTTACCGGGGCTCGGCGACTTATAACAGAAGGGCGGATCGGAGTTATCCAGCTCGAGATGAACGAGCATGCTGCCTTCACCGGATTCACACTTTACGAGCTCCATCGGATGCTGCCTGGCTACGAGATCTATCGGCTGCTACCGAGCTATCTTCAGCTTATGGTCGGACGCGGGCGGCGCTATTTACCCCGAAACGATTTCTTTCATTATTGCAATCTGGTGTGTTTCAACCCTTACTATCATGCTGACAATTCAGCGTGATATGCCACAGCGTGCCCGGACTGACGGTTGTGCTTTGCGAAGGGGTCAAGCTTCGTATGCACGATCTGTCTCACCGGCCTGTCTTCGTGAATTGTCGCTCGGGCGCCTGTTACTGGACGCCCATACCCCTATTCCTAATGATTAACATCCGCTATCATTGCTATTGTATATCGGGCGGCACGATATCTGCCAGTTCGACGCCGCCGAACCCATCGCCTCTGACGGTTTGAAATGACCACAAAAACCGCAATGATTACCGGTGTAACAGGACAGGACGGTGCCTATCTGGCGGAATTTCTGCTCGCGAAAGGCTATCGGGTCCATGGTATAAAGCGACGTTCGTCGTCGTTCAACTCGGAACGGATCGACCACCTATACCATGATCTCCACGAAGAGGGCACGCCGTTTTATCTGCATTACGGCGATGTGACCGACGCCACCAATTTGATCCGCCTAGTCCAGGAAATTCAACCTACGGAGATTTATAATCTCGCAGCACAGAGCCACGTCAAGGTCAGCTTCGAGACGCCGGAATACACGGCCAATGCGGACGGGCTTGGGCCCCTCCGGTTATTGGAAGCAATCCGGATCTTGAAACGCGAGGAGCTGACGCGCTTCTACCAGGCTTCGACCTCCGAACTTTATGGTAGCGCGCAGCAGGTGCCGCAATCCGAGGCGACGCCGTTCTATCCGCGCAGCCCTTATGCCGCAGCAAAATTATATGCTTATTGGATCACCGTGAACTACCGCGAAGCCTATGGTATGCATGCTTCGAACGGCATTCTGTTCAATCATGAAGGGCCGACCCGCGGCGAGACGTTCGTGACCCGCAAGATTACGCGTGCGGCGGCGGCCGCCGCCGCCGGACGTCAAGCCACGCTCTATCTCGGGAATCTCGACGCGAAGCGCGACTGGGGACACGCGCGCGACTACGCGCAAGGAATGTGGCTTATTCTGCAGCAGGACGAGCCTGACGACTATGTGCTGGCGACCGCCGAGGCGCATTCGGTTCGCGAGTTCGTCACGCTCGCGTACTCCTACATCGGAAGGCAGATAGAGTGGGCTGGCCATGGGGTCGACGAGCGGGGGATCGATGCGCAGACCGGAGAGGTATTGGTCGCCGTGGACCCGCGCTATTTCCGGCCCACCGAGGTCGACTTCCTCTTGGGGGATCCGACTAAAGCGCGGCAGAGACTGGGATGGCATCATAAAATGACTTTCCCGGAGCTGGTCCGCGAAATGGTAGAGCATGACGTTGCCTTGCTAAGCACGGCTCAGCATCGCTATCAAACCGAGGATTGAGCGCAGTGGTCGACCCGAAATTTCGCCTTGCCGGTTGCCGAGTTTATGTCGCGGGTCATCGCGGCATGGTCGGTTCGGCGCTGGTGCGCCGCCTGGCCGGCGAGGAATGTCAGATCCTGATCGCCGACCGCAATCGCGTGGATTTGCGTGATCAGGCGGCGGTTCGATATTGGTTCGAGGAGAACCGTCCGGAGGCCGTATTTATGGCGGCAGCGCGAGTCGGCGGCATCTACGCCAACGGCCGATTGCCGGGGGATTTTCTCTACGACAACCTGGTGATGGCCGCAAACGTCATCGAAGCGGCGCGGCGCGCCGGCGTGCAAAAGCTCGTCTACTTCGGCTCCTCCTGCATCTATCCGCGGTTGGCGCCGCAGCCGATCCCCGAAAACGCGCTACTCACCGGACCACTCGAACCCACCAATGAATGGTACGCGGTTGCGAAGATCGCCGGGCTCAAATTGTGCGAGGCCTATCGCCGGCAGCACGGGTGCGACTTTGTATCGGTGATGCCCACAAACCTCTACGGACCGGGCGACAATTTCGACCCGCTGATGAGTCATGTGATGCCGGCATTAATCGCAAGGATCGACGAGGCGCACCGCTGTGGCCAAAAGACAGTGGAAATCTGGGGTACCGGACAGGCACGGCGCGAGTTCCTGCATGTCTACGATCTAGCCGACGCGGCGATCTTCCTGATGAAGTGCTGGTCCGATGACGCCCATATCAACATCGGGACCGGCGAGGACGTCACCATTGCCGAACTCGCGCGGCTCATTGCCCGAACTATCGGGTTCGAGGGCGAATTCGTGTTCGACACGTCGAAGCTGGACGGCACGCCACGCAAGGTTCTCGACGTGTCCGCGCTCCACTCTCTCGGATGGCGGCACAGCATCGATCTCGAGACCGGCATTCGCCGGACCTACGAATGGCTTCTCCGGGCCGGATCGAGTGTGAGAAATCGAGTGTGAGAAGAGGCGTGTTTGCCTCTGCTACGATGGATAGATAGCGGGGGCTCGGCGATCCGTCCCACAGCACTGACCTGAAAGGGTGGTTGCGCGCGAGCGGCGGCTCTTGCTGACGGGCGACAAGGAATCTCGCCAAGGTTGATGGATCAGAATGGTCGATCCTGGTTGGCGTCCGCCCGGCTGTTAGCGGCCGCTTGGTGCCGCCGATGCAAATCTGAGATAGTTCGGATCCCGGGATATCTCGAGCGCACGCGGGGCATCGGCAGCGCGCCACCGTGAGATCAGCCGGCGTCAGGCAGGGCTTTAACCCACCGAGACCTGGCGAGCGCCCGCTAGCTGGGCCGCGCATGTTGTCGTCAGCAAATACGCCTGGCACCTGCCGCTCTACCGCCAGACCCAGATGCTGGCAAGCCAGGGCATCCGGCTACTTCTGGGCGATCGCCCGCGACGACCGCCCCTGGGGCGGACCCGAGCCGCCCGGCATCGTCTACACCTATATGCCGGGGCGCAGCGCCGCACTGGGACTGAAGCCCTATTCCGGTATCGTCCAATGCGACGGCTACGCGGTCTACAAGCAGATGGCCGACCCCCGGCGCGACGGCGGTGCCGCAACCCTCGCCTTCTGTTGGGCGCATCTGCGGCGACGCTTTTACGACATCGCGAAAGGCGGCGCCGCCCCGCTCGCCGAGGAAGCGCTCGCCCGCATCGCCGCGCTCTATGCGATCGAGGCGAAGATCCGCGGTCAGAGCGCGGCGGCCCGTCGCGCTGCCCGGCAAACCGAAGCCGCGCCGCTCGTCGCCGAAGTCAAGACTGGTTCGAGGCGCAACTCGCCCGCGTCTCCGCCAAATCGGTCATCGCGGGCCAGCGTGAACAGGTAATCGACGCGGTCGAGCAATTCGGCGCAGAGACGGCGGAGCATGATGGTGCAGCCTTCAACCGCGGCACCATATCACGCGATCATGACGCTCGACCTTACCGACGACGAGATGGCCGCCCTTACCCAACTTCTCCGAAGCACGATCGAGGACAGCCGCTACCCGCTTTCGCCGCGACTGACGCCCCTGCGGGCGATCCTAGCGAAGCTTGACCCTCCGGCACCCCGGCCCGAACTTCCGCCCCCCTTGAAAGCCTACGATGCGCCGAGGGTCAGGCGGCGTCGGCGATGAGGTACAACGGTCCGCCGATGACGCTCGCGAACGCCTCCAAAGCCGGGGTCGGGTTGATCGTGTGGTGTCGAGCGTGCGGCAGTCGGGTCGAGCCTGAGCCGGCGGAGATGACCGAGCGCGCATCAAGCATCTAATGCGATCTCGGCCGCGCCGAGAAATCGAACTCGGAGTCGGCAGCGCGGAGCGTGTCACGTACGTCGGCCTTGGCCTGCGCCAGCACCTCGAAGAGTGGGCCGAGGTGCCTTTCGTAATTGCGCCAGTGCCCGACCGATGACGAATAGATTGGCTGCCGCACTTGCCATGTACTGGGCGTATTCACCGCGCGCTCGGTTTCATGAAAACTGAGGCAGGCCGGGTCCCAATCCAGTCCGATGAAATCGATCAGCCGTCGGGCCTCGCCCTCCAGATCGGCAACCAGCGCCTTATAGTGCAGATCGAGGATCGGCATTGGCAGCACGTGGCGCCAATGGTCGGCCATGCGCTCGGTCTCTAGATGCCGTCTGCCGCAATCGGCAAGATCGGTCGCGAATGCCATTTCCGGCGAGAAACGCTGAAAGAAACATGAGAGGACATTGTCGCGCGCATCGCGGTGGCAGCAGATGATTTTCGCACGCGGAAACATGAGCGCGATCAGGCCCAGCGAGAACACGTTCTGCGGATGCTTGTCGACGACGCGGCTGGCCGGCCCTCCTCTCGCCTGCAATTCGACAAGATGATGTCCGGCCAGGTCGCGATCGGGTCTTTAGTCCAGGCTTTGGCATCCCTCGGCTCGGCCACGATCTGCCGCACCAGCCGCGGGATGTGCGGCAACTCGCCGGCGCCGAAGACGCTCGGATGGCTCGCCAAGATCTGCTCGGTCAGTGTTGTCCCCGAGCGAAACAGGCCGACCACGAATACCGGAAGCTCGGAAGCGACCCCCCAACCGGCGCGTTCGGCGAAGAACTCCGGCCGATAAGCCGTCTTCACGCCCGATGTAACGCGTCACGCACGCCCGCGTGCGTGCGCCCGCGCGAGGCGGCACCCCTTGACCAAAGGCTGAAGCCTCGTGCTGTATAGGTGCGCCGCACCGAGGGCCTAAGCCAACCCCGACGGCCGGATGCCATATTCATCGAGCAGCCACTCGGGCGCGGCACACCCTAACTGACCAGGCCGCGGCCCCCACCCCGGCATCCACATTTTCCGTCGCAGGTACAAAGCCAGTCGCGGCTCCCACAACTCAACGGGGTCTATCTCAAACGGCCGCGTCGGCCCAGCCCCTGGCTGGGGCCCGGGAGGATGGTCCTCGACGATTTCAATCGCGCCCTCGTTGGAACCCAAAACCTCGCCGGGTTCGGCAGATGTCCCGAGACCCGGTGACAGCGCTTCATCGCATCCGGTTACGGTTGCGCACGACGGCGCGAAGTGGGTACCGTCCGATGGTGTCGTCGATGGTGTTACGCGCAACGCGATCGCCTGCTTGATCAGCTCGATGAGCGGGCCGCAAAGGGCGTCCGTATCGGCGGGACCGGTTGCAGGCATCCAGCCGAGCGCAACCAGATCGGAGATCTCGCTCGACCCGACTTTCAGGCTCACGATCACGTCGCCTTGGCGGCGGCGTTCTCGGGATTTCCGCATGCGTGCCGCGGCAGCCGATGGTGCCGACACTGCTGAGGCTCGGTTCATCGGAAAGTCACTCCTCTCGGTAGACGCGCCAAACAACTCTTCGTCGGGTCTATGCCGCCGTCTTCTCGTAAAAGTTCCACAGCTTCGACAATGGCATCAGCAACCACCTCGTCGCCATTTCATCGGTCATAAGCCCAGGCGGTCGAGATTTCTACTCCCACATGTTATCGAAACGTCCTGGTCTTAGGTAATCGACGGTGTTTTGGATATTCTTGTGTCCGAGATAATCCTGGACACATGGCATTCAGGGCGACGAGTTGCGCGAGTTGCGCAAGCTGTGGCGCGAACAAGAGAGAGGGCAGCCAGTTCATCTTGTATCCGAACTGCCCGCGACCCCGACGGTTGGGACCCCTTCGACGCGAGATCGGATGGCAGCCTTGAAAGAGGACCCGGAGGTGGGCGGGGGGAGCCGAGAGGCTTCATGCGCCTGCCTCCCCTAATGGCACGCCCGCACGCCTGCGCCCGCGCGCGAGGCGACACCTCTTCCGCTGGCGAATTGCGGTTACCGCGGGTCCCCCTTCGGCCTACGGGAGGTCCGGCGGCTCATCCACGCAGGATTGATTGGAGGTTTTGCGGTGGAGGTGCCGCGCCCAAGGGCGGGACTTACGCCAGCCCTGACGGCCACATGCCAGTGGCCTCCAGGAGCCACGCGGGAGCTTGGCAGCCATCCTGGTCCGGCCGCGGCCCCCACCCCGGCATCCACATTTTCCGTCGCAGGTACAAAACCAGTCGCGGCTCCCAAAATTCGACTGGGTCGATCTCAAACGGCCGATTCCGCTCGGCCCGTGGCTGGAGACCGGGAGGATGGTCCTCGACGATTTCGGCGGCGGCCGCGGTGGCACCAAAAACCTCGCCGGGTTCGGCAGATGTCCTGACCCGTGGTGACAGCGCTTCATCGCATTCAGTTATGGTCGGTCCCGCGGTTGCGCACAACGGCGCGAAGCGGGTGCCCTCCGATGTTGTCGTCGTGGGGGTTATGCGCAACGCGATCGCCTGCTCGATCAACTCGATGAGCGCACCGCAAAGGGCGTTCTTATCGGTGCGAACGACTGCAGGCATCCAGTCCAGCGCAGCCAGATCGGAGATATCGCTCAACCCGAGTTTCAGGCTCACGATCGTTTCGCCCTGGCGGCGGCGTTCTCGGTATTTCCGCATACGGGCCGCGGCAGCCGACAGTGCCGACACGGCTGGGGCTTGGTTCATCGGAAAAGCCACTCCTCTCGGCTCACCCGCCTGACAATCTCGGGTGAACTCACCGAGAATGTTATCGAAACGTCCTGGTCTTAGGTAATCGACGGTGTTTTGGATATTCTTGTGTCCGAGATAATCCTGGACACATGGCATTCCGGGCGACGAGTTGCGCGAGTTGCGCAAGCTGTGGCGCGAACAAGAGAGAGGGCAGCCAGTTCATCTTGTATCCGAACTGCCCGCGACCCCGACGGTTGGGACCCCTTCGACGCGAGATCGGATGGCAGCCTTGAAAGAGGACCCGGAGGTGGGCGGGGGGAGCCGAGATGCAGAGAGGAAAAATTCCACAGCGGCCCCCCCCCCGCCCCGGTCGTGGAACCTTCTTTCGGCCATCCCGCCCTGGGCGATATCGGCCGGTGGACGCCGGCGACGATGTCCCGCTCCGCCGTCGTGCGACGAGATCGAGGGCGCCGCAGTCGGGGCCGAGGCCCCTCAGCCCCGCCTCGGCGACGGCCTGGCGCGCACCAGCCCCGTGCTCCGATCGCCCGGCCGATCAGGACTGAACCGTCTGGTTTGCAACAATGTTGTTCCAGTGATCGGAACGTGAGCCGCCGATATTCTTCAGAGTTCCCCTCAAATCGTCAGGGTCGTTGGCGACCACCATCGAAGGTTTGGCCGCCTTGGCAGTCTTCTTTGCGGTCATCGAACTGCCCTCGGGATGCCGATCACGCTTCCTAATAATAGGTGACTGTCACCGTGATCGTGTCGGTATAATGGCGTGCTCGTAAGTGGGGTGGACAAGCAACAGCGCTGGGAAAGGGACGGTGAACGATGCCGGACATGCTGTACGTCGGGTTGCAGGATGACGACAAAATTGGGGTTTTCGCTTTAGACGGGAGCAACGGCGAGCTGGCGAAGCGGGCGGAGGTAGCGGCGGCCGGCGGGCCATCGGTCACGGCAATCAGTCCAGACCGCAACACGCTGTATGTCGGTTATCGCGTGCGGCCATCGATCGCGAGCTACCGGATCGATCCTGCGACCGGCGGCCTATCGCTGTTGGGGACCGCAGCGCAGGTGGATGCGCCGACCTTTCTGGCGCCCGACAAGACGGGCCAATATATGCTCTCCGCCTATTACCAGGGCGGCTATGTCGCGGTGTATCCGATCTCGGCGGACGGCACCATTGGCCCGGCTGCCATTGACAAGCAGGAAACTGCGGTTGGGGCGCATGCAATCGCGGCCGATCCGTCCAACCGCTTCGCCTATGTGCCCCATATCGCCCGCATCCAGGACAATGTGTTGGAGCAGCCGAAAAATAATCCCGGCCCCAACGTGATCTTGCAGTACCGCTTCGACGCTCAGACCGGTCGGCTGAGCCAGAATACGCCACACCGCGTTGAACAGGGGGATCTCGTCGGACCCCGCCACTACATCCATCACCCAAGTCTCGATGTCGTCTATTTCTCCAACGAGCAGGGCTGCAGCGTGACCGCCTACCGGCTCGACCGCGCGAAAGGCACCCTCTCGGCCGAGCAGACGATCTCGAGTCTGCCCGCCGGTCACAGTGAGCGCACCACCTGCTCGCAGATTCACCTGACGCCCTCCGGGCAATTCCTCTATGTCGGCAACCGCGCGGCTAGCGGCAGCAGTATCGCCGCCTTCGCTGTCGATCCCGCAGATGGGCATCTGACGGTAGCTGGGCACATACCAACCGAGGCTGTGCCCAGTGCGTTCTGCCTCGATCCGGCAGGGCACTTTCTGTTTGCCGCGGGCACGGCGTCGGGCCGTCTAGCTTCGTACCGCATCAACCAACAGAGCGGGGCGCTGACGCCGCTGGCAGTCGAGGAAGTCGGCCGGCGGCCGGCGGCGGTGCTGGCGACCCGTCTTGGGTGATCATGCAGGAGCCGATCATCAGCTCCGAGATCACATTCGTGTCGAGAACGATCACGGATCGAAGGCGGGCGGCGGGTCTGGCGGCACGGCCGCTCCCACCAAGATATTGATGCCGGCTTTCCCCAAAATCCGGGGATAGCTCGACGGAAAAAGCGGTGGGAGGCCGCCAGGTGCGCGGGCATGACCGGCTTGCCGAAAAAAGCGGCAACCCTCTAGCCCTAGGTCGAGCCGATTTTCGGTAGCACGGCGTCGCGGACCGACCACCTTCGAGGCGCCGTCGCGTTCCTGCCATTCGGCATATCACGCGCGAGTTGAGCACGAGCTGTTTTACAGGAACGAATCGGACACGATAGGAAGGGGAGGGGTGCGGGGTTACGTCGGCGCGCGGTTCAGCAGTCCCGATCAAACCGGCCGCTTATGACGTCTACGACGGATCGATCGAAGGCGCTGCGTCAACAGTCCCATGCGGCGGCGGTTCGAGATCGACCCCGCCGAGCGGCGCAAAGCGCCGGCGGATGGCCTCGGCCAGGTTCGGCTCGACTTCTTTGCTGCGCCTGCTTGATCAGTCGATCGATATCCGTATCGGTAAGACCGGCGGCGACCACGCGCACCCGCGATTTTCGTCGCGCGAGAGCCAGCCCCTCGACCGGTTCGATGATGATCGACACCGCCTCGTCGGGACCGACGCCCCGGCGCAGCAACTCGGCGGTGACCTCGGCGACGGTTGTTTCGATGACATCGGACGGCGGCATAGGTTTTAGCTAAGATGCTCCCTAGTTGGTGTCTCGTGTGTCTCCTGGGCTCCAGGCGTGAGGACCGGGTGCCAACGAGGCGAGGCAAAACGATGGCGGCTACGCTTCACAGAGGAGACGCAAACATGGCACAAAAAGGTCGTGGGATTTTCATGGTGTACGTTGATATCGACGCCCAGCACGTGCAGGAATTCAACAAGTGGTATAACGAGGAACATCTACCGGAATTGCTGTCGGTGCCCGGCATTCTCTCAGCGGCCCGCTACGAGGCGGTCAAGGGTGGCCCGCAGTACCTGGCATGCTATGAACTGGAAAGCGTGGCGGTGATGCAGACGCCGGCGTTTACCAACCGGCCGCGGACGCCGTGGGGACAGAAAGTCTCGCCGTCCGTGATTGGGAAGAATTTGACACGGATTGTCGGGGAACAGATTTACCCGGACGGCATGGAAATGCCGGAGCGTGGCATGGCGCCGGTGTTGCAGATTGGCCGCATGTCCGTCCCCGCCGAGGTCGATGCGGAGTGGAACGCCTGGTACAGTAGGGAATATGTGCCGGGCTACCGCAAGGTGCCGGGAGTGATTTACGCCCGCCGCTATCGGGTTCTCGAGGGTACCAGCGGCTACAGCACAGTCTACGAATTTGCCAGTACGGCCGTGCCCGAAAGCCCGGAGTGGAAGGAGCAACAGCAACATTCCTCGCCCAATTCGCCGCGCATGCGGCAGGCCATGACGCATGCACCGGGTTCTGCCGGGGTGTACGTACGGGTGAATCCCTAAAGTCCAGGGTGCGCTAGATGTCCATTTTGTAAGTCCTGTGCCAGCTGTCTTGGAGCCGCGTGCGCATTTCACAAGAAAGGTACGGTTTCACGCGGCGAGCAAACGGTGAGGCAAAGCGCACCCAGGGCCGTCAAGTCTCATATAGCGTGTTCAGCGTTCGTCACACGTTGCATTGAAGCCATGTTGCGGGCCTCGTGGAAGAAAACGGTCGGAAACCGTTGGCGAACTCAAAAGTGCCGACTGGTAGGTTAAGGCGGGTAAGACGAAGCACGGGCGGAGCGAGTAACGAGGTAATATGCGGGTGGGCGAATACTGGCTCTCTACAGCCGTGTTTCATTAACCAATGCCCCCGGCAAGCCCTTGAAAAAGGTCGGGGCAAAAGTCCGGATAACGGATGTTATGGTAAATGCGCCGGACACCTGGTCACGGACGAAACAGGAGGAAAGACCCAAGATGTCCTCATGCCCATGAGAATGGCAGCCGTTGCCTGATCGGCGGCATCAATTATGTGGCCAGAAAACACCATATCAGCAGAAGGAGCACCGACCGTGTGATCGGCGTCCTCGCCCACACGCCGCGGCATTCCCGACGCGTTCTAGGTCGCCATCTTCGTCATGCCCTGCCGAGCCACCCGTCACCCGGGGCAAAAGTGAGGCATGTGGCGCAACCGGGTTGATCACGGTCTAGTTTGAATGAAAAGGTCTTCCGCCAATATCTGTCGGGGGAAGAAGATGGCAACGATTCCGATGATACCGATCGGTCCAGTAACCACACTAAATCGTTCAATTCTGCGCACAGAAAGAAGAATGTCGGGCACCGGTGTCGACGATTTTATTTGTGGCCACTGTGGATATGTGATTTTGGAGCATTTCGATCCTTCGACGGTCAAGGGAGATCCTGTCTATCAGTGCGGGATCTGTGAGAATAAACGAGTTGCGGGAATGCGACCTCAAGCCTGAGGTGCCCGAGAAGCGCTTAACATTCAATCCTCGCGCTTACAGCCCGGCAGACGTGGCCGTGATCGAGGCGGCGCTGAGGCTGATGCGGCAGGGGGGGTCGGCGGAGGCGGAGCCGGAGGTGATCCCGCCCGGCGACCGGTAGGACTGCCATAAGCGCTTAGACGCAAGGGCAGCGCCAAAATTCGACGGGGACCGCCCTATTGGCACGGCAGCCCAGGCCCTCGCGCGCCTTCGCCGCGCGCCGACCGCCTGTCGCGAAATCGCTGCCCAAGTGTTGCGCGACGTGATTATGCCACAGGGTATCGCGACAAAACCCCTCATCTGCGAGCGCGCCCTACGGCGTCGCACAAACGTTCAACAGCGCGTTTTGCGACACCAGCAATCCCCGCCGCGGTGCCGGACGGGATGAGCGGAATGCCCCGGCTCCGGCGGCTGGGACCCCTATCGCGCCGGATCAGGCGGCAGGTTCGAAAGAGGACCCAACCATGGGCGGGGGGACCCTGATCGAGCGATCACCCGCGGCTCTTCCCCCGTAGCACTGCCACAAGCTCTTAGACCTAGCCAAAAATATTTGAAATTTTTCGATCAAGCGATTTGGCTGAGCTTCTCGGTGGGGTAACCGAGGATGGTGGCCACTCGGCCGGTATCCCGTCTTTGGCGAGCAGCAAGGCCAGAAAGGAGCAGAACACGTGGCCGCGAATGGCCATATCGCTGCTGTGGTAGATCGGACGGGTGGCGAGGATGGCCTTGATTGGTTAAATTAACTATCTACTTTCTCGACATTTTAGTTTTAGACCATTAAAGATGCGGCGATCCTCCCTCTGGCGGTCTCTAAAGCAGCATCTCCTAGGCAGGCGTAGAATGTTCAAAGTGCTGATACTTATTTGCTCGATGCACCTCGCACCGCAGGACTGCGAAAGGGGTAATGCGATAGATGTCATCGTCGGTCCGACGGCATCGAACGAGCTCACCTGCGGCTTTTCCGCTCAGGCCTATATCGCCGGCACCGCTCTCGCATCCACCGATGGGAATTACGTGAAGATCCTATGCATGCGCCCTTCGGTCGCGGCTATGCCGGACGCTCACATCAATCCTCCGGACGGGGCGCCAGGCTGATTGATGACGGCTATTGTGCCCGATTTTAGTCCCCCGCGGGCGTTGCCGACCCGCGCGGCATCTTCGTGCAAGGGCGGTTCACTCTTGCGGATCGCGCTCTGGTCGTATCATGCGGCTCTCCAGAAGAGAACGTCGCCTCAAGAATGTCCGCTGTGCGCCTTACCTTGACACCGGCGCTCTCCAGCGTCGGGTTCCTTAAGCCATCACGAGAACTATACCGATCGTCTGGCGTTGAACTACCCTTCGTGCCCCCATGACGGTCATTCTGCTGGTCGGTATCGTTATAGGCTGCGGGCTCATGTTGGCCGCACCCATAGCGACTAAACTCTAGGGAACGGTTCCTGAACAAGGGGTGATCGCGCGGCAGGCAGGCATCGAGATTTTCGCGATCACCGACAGGATGATGGGAGCGGCGGGGTCGTCGATCGCCCGCCTAATTCGCTTCCGTTCAACTCCCTTCCACGCCGGCTGCGATCAAGCATCAGATCTCGAAGGCGGGCGGCCTGAAGCTTGGCGTCGGCGCCGTGCCGGCGGATCAGAACGTTGGCGGCCGGGGGGCCGCGCCGACGCAGCTTTCGGCAGCGCCTCGATCCTGTTCGCGCACAGATGCTCGGCGTCGCCGGGAGCGAGGCCGCTCGCGATGACCTTCTCGCGGTCGCCTGGCTGGAGCTCGATGACCGCACATTCGGCCCCGTGCCGGCGCCGAGTTGGCACTGTCGTCGAAGCCGCAGGACTACCGCGACGCCGAGCTGTTCCTCGTGTTGCTGATCGCGGCGATCGGTGTTGCCCTCAACCCGGCCGCTGCGTTTGCGGGGCCTTGGGAGATGCGCTGTGGCCCGAGGGGAAGTGGCGGGATGACCAGATTAGCGAATACCCCGACCGGTTGGGCTGCGTTCCGGGCTTTGGGGAGGTCGCCAACGCCGCTCCGCCGCCGTCGGCATGGCAATTGGGTCGATGGCCGCTATTCTCCTCGCGAGTCGAGGGAATGCGGGAGGGTCGCTGCCGGCAAAGAGGACCCGGAGGTGGGCGGGGGGAGCCGCGGCTGGGCAAATCGCCCGCGGCTTTGGGCAGTACGGGTCATTCCAGGGCGGAGCCGGTGTCCACCGATTTCGGTGTCGCCGCCCCCCTGAGCTTGCAGCGCGGCACGCGTCCCCCGAGTTCGCGGTCGTCATTTGCACTTGGTGGCGATGGGAAATTCGCGAGAGACTGTTGGCGGTTCACAATCCGTTTTGACGCTTGGCTGCCTCGCCTATTAACGAGTTGTTGACGCGGTCGCGGCAGAAATGCCGATGCGCCGTGCTGTCGCACCGATGGAGGTGAAGCCCATGAAGCGTCTCGCCCCGGCATTCGCAGCCGTGCTCGTATTGATCGGCCTCCAGCTCGGCACTGCCGTGGCTCAGACTACGCGCGCTACGCAGAACCCTTGCGCGCCGCCGACTGAGATCAGCCAAAATATTTACGAGACGGCTTGGCAGCTGTTCGTGGCGGCGACCTGCCCGGTAAACAACGATCAATATCCATATGTTGTGTGGGAGGATTGGATCGAACAGGCGCAGATGTATCCGGCCGACCCGAGCAAAGGTCTTTTCGTGCCGAACGCGCTCGGCAAGGCCGAAAGCGCGGTGCATCAGCTGGGCGGCAGTCCGTTTGCGCTGCTCAGACACCCAAAGCTCGCCGCGGTGGTGAAGGGACTGCTCGGCGCTGCCAACGAGAACTGCAACAAGGCCGGGGCGCCGCCCGCCGACCAACCGAAACTCATCATCTGTGAAGAGGTGCGGCTGGACGGTGCCGCCGAGGATTATGTCGCCGGAAACGCCCTTTGGAACCGGCCCGGGCAGGCTCTAAAGGCTAAGAATCGGACGCCAATTCAGTTCCCGGCGCCAGCGATCGAGGTAAAAGCGGACTGGATAGACTTGGCAAGCATCAGGCAAACGTGCACCAGCCTGCCAACCAACTCTATTCATATCGAGCAGATAGACGGCAACTGCTTCGCGCTTGCCGGCATTCATTTGATCTCAAAGCTATTGGACCAATGGATTTGGGCGACCTTCGAGCCGCAAAATCCGACCACCAACCCGTTTCGCTGCAAGGTGCTGGGCTGCATCGACAAATTCGGCTCGATACCGGCGATGACGGTTGGTGCGCCGACCAAAGAGAGCCCGCGATTGGCCGCGTTGATGATGGCGGCCAACCTGGCGCCGGAATGGAACAACTACCGCCTGGACGGCGCACAGACCGGCTTTTACCGGCCAGGGCTGTTGGGTAACTCGATCATCGAGGGCGAAAACGTCGGCATGCCTTTATCGCAATCGTCGTGCATCTCCTGCCACGCCGTATCATCGATCGAGTCCAACGGGACCGACGGCATCACCTTGCTGACCACGAACCCGGTCGGCCCCCCGAAGCCGTTGCCGTCGGCCGAATGGATCC
Organism: uncultured Alphaproteobacteria bacterium; assembly: GCA_963772295.1. GTDB lineage: Bacteria > Pseudomonadota > Alphaproteobacteria > ATCC43930 > CGMCC-115725 > AP-15. The sequence goes on along the minus strand of CAVYWO010000006.1, from coordinate 26,347 downwards.
GGCGCGACTTCGTTTGGTCGATGTTCTTGGCCTGCCCGGCGAGCAAGGGACAGAATTGCGCACCCGCTCGATAGAAATGATTCTCCCAAGTGGGTGTCTGTCATTTCGATTATGAAATGCGCCACCGGTCGTGGGGTGTAAAACTCGCGGTGGTCGCCCGACACATCGCGCCTTGACTGCCGGCTTGGGACGTTAGGCCTTGAGATCGTCGTCGGGTTGGTTGACGAAAATCATTACGGCGAGGATCGTCACGTAAAAGCAGAACGCCGATTGTTGACCGTTCCATTTCGCCGACTGCCACATCGAAAACCACTCGCCCCCAACCACCATAAAACCGAAGAACCAGAGCAGAAACCCGAGCGTCGCGCCGATAAAGGCAAAACGCTTGGCTCGCTTGAAGCGGGCGGCACCCGATCGCAGACGGCCGCCCATCGAGAAAGCGGCAATCGCCAACACGACGCCGGTCAGCCCTTCGCCGACGATGATCGCTGCATAAGCGGCTTGCCACAGCAGCGGCGAAGTGATGCGGCGATAGAGAAGGCCGCTTCCCGGAAACGTTGTATCCATGCTTAGCACATGACGCACAAACGCGTAATTGGTGTCGTAATCTGTCAGATTGTCGAAGGTCACGAGCAGCGCAAACAGCGCAAGACACCCGATCATGACCACCTTGGCGAGGCGGGCTTCGATCACCGCTTTACTCCCTAAAAAAACCTACGCGGATCGCATTATTCTCGGGAATCTAGTCTAGCTACCGATTGTTTCGGTTATGGTTGTTGGTCATGGTGCAAATCCGTTTCTATCACCATGCCTTGACGCTCGCGACGCCGAAGGGGAACGAGAAGGACAAAAATCCGTATGTGGCACAAGAGAGCGAAGGCTTCCTCGGTCGTTCTGCATCGTAGTGAAAGGCGGATCTCCGCCTGCCTGATCGATCCGCTTGGCGGCGACCAATGACCGAAATGGGGCAGTACGGGTCATTCCGGGCCGAGCCTCGGTGTCCAACGTATCATTCTCCTCTCCGCCCTTGGCGCTCATTTGAATTGACCCGCGTCGCCCGAACGCGAGGTACCAGAGGAGCTTTTTCGGTCTCGGTCAGGCCCCGCCTGCCATCGCACACGGCGGCAGGGGCCCCGATTGATCGTTTCATCCGAGACTGCCATCGCGAGGTCGAGCCCGACCCCGGTGAGATGGTTGCGGCGCTACGGCCCGGGGACGGCAGTAGCGGACCGGTGCGGACGGCTCGCACCCTTCCTCGCGCGCGGGCGTGTGTCCCGCGTGTTCCGAACACTCGCTACCAGGCGGGCGCTACCCCTTACCTGGGCCGGACTTTCACCGGCTGGATCGCGCCAGCTTCGCCTGGCGCACGCGTAACGGAATATAATGGGGTAGCGAGGCGATCAGCCATCCATCCGGGCCGTTGCCTCAGGCCCCCGCCGCGGCGGTACCGTACGAGGTGTCTGCCCAACCGCAAGCGCCGCCGCTGGCCGTTACCGTCAATAGCTATGGGTCACCGCGATTGGCCTGTTGAAGTTTGCTTCGGGTTCTGCCACAGAATGCACCTAAGCATATCTTGACAGTGTTGGTCCCGTGATAAAGACACTCGGACAGCGAGCCATTGTCATCGGCGCGAGCATCGCGGGTCTGATGACCGCACGCGTGCTGTCCGAATATTTCGATCAGGTTATAGCTATCGACCGAGACGAAATTGAGGACAGGCCGGTCATTCATAAATCGGTTCCGCAAGGCCATCATCTTCATGCGTTTCTGCAGGGTGGTCTGAATGTTATTTCATCACTCTACCCCTCAATCACTGACGAGCTCAGGCGACATGGCGCGACAAGAATAGCTATGGGTCGTGATGCTGTCTGGTATTTGCCGACGGGCAGGGCCTACAATTTTACTGGTTCCATGAGAACACCATTTGATTCTGACTTAGAAGGTTATTGCGCCAGTCGTGGTCTGCTCGAATTTGTCATTCGCCGGCGGACAGCAGAAATCTCGAATATTCATTTTGAGTATGGCACTGCGGTTACGGAACTGATTTGTCGCGATGCCACCGTTCTGGGGGTGCGCTGCGTCAATTCACGATCGATCGAGGCGGAGCTGGTAGTCGATGCCACCGGCCGAGCACACAGGGCTCGGCAATGGCTTGCGGCAATCGGATTTTCCTCGCCAGAGGAAACTGTAATCGGCCTGGACACTGCTTACAGCACCGCGAACTTCCGCAGACCCGAGTCTTTCTCCGGCGAACCCCTCATATTTATTACTGGTCCAGCACCTCAGTTCACACGTCGAGGATACGTGATCACAATTGAAAATGGGACACTGCTGGTGAGCCTGATCGGTCGCTTTGGCGATTTCCCGCCAACCGACAAAGCCGGACTTATTGCTTTCGCCAAGGAACTTCACTCTGATTTAGCGTATCAGATTATCAAGGATGGCGAGCAGCTCACCCCAATCGCTCACCAACGATTTGTCAGCAGCACGCAACGGCATTACGAGCGAATGAAGCCCTGCCCAGAAGGGTTTGTCGTGATCGGCGACGCTCTCTGTCACTTCAATCCGATTTACGCGCAAGGGATGAGCGCGGCGGCAAAGCAAGTAGCAATTTTGCAACAGATTCTATCTGATTGTGCGAAGCAATCTCGCGGGTTCGGCGGGATCGCTTCCTCCTTCTTTACTCAAGCGGCCGAGTTCAACAGCACGCCCTGGAATCTTGCCGCCGGCGCCGACTTTGCATTCCCACAAACCCGCGGCGTACGCCCACCTGGGACGGAAGAGCGCGCACGGTATTTCGCGGAGCTGGACAAGCTTGCGCTAGAAGACCCGGGGGTCCTGCGCCTTATGACGGAAGTCTTTCACCTCGTTCAGCCTCTTTCGGTATTGCAGCAGGAGCCGCTGCGTAGCCGCGTGCTCAGCCGGTTTGCGAGCCAAATTTCGGATAGTTCGACCTGATGAGTGATCTGGCTTGTATAATGAGTCCTGAGCCTACAGCGATCGCGCGCAGCGCCTCGAACCAGCTCTCGGTCCCGCTCTCGCGCAATACCCGCGTGCCCACGACCGGCGCCGTCCAACCCTTGACCTCGACTGGCCCGACATCCTCGTAATCGAACAGCCCGCCGGTCAGCCGCCGCGTGCTCGGAGCGATTACCACCGTGCCGGGCTCGGCCAGCGCCTGCAATCGCGCCGTCTCGCCGACGACGCTGCGCTCGCGTGCTTCTCCTTCGCCGATCCGGTCGCCGACCACGACGAGGCCGGTGACGATCCCGACCCGCACCTGCAACGGCGCCGCCCCGACGGTATGGAGCCCGGCAACCTTTAAGCCACGGGCATCGCAGGCCGGGAAATCGGGAACGGCCGCTGTCCACGTGCGCCGTGACAAGGCGGCGCTTTTCCAGCGGGTGCAAGCCCCGCCCGGCGACCGCTCCAGCCGGAAGCAGCCGGAGCAGGCATGGAGGAGACGAAATGTCTGAAGCCTTCGGATAACGGTCACGGTTTTGGTGACCGCGCGAGTGTGCAGGCCGCAACGTGAGTAAACGCCGAGCAATCCTCGAAAAGGTCGATGTGCAGGCCGACCCGATAGTGGTTTCGGGGAAGGCTGATACGGATGGGCGAGTTTGAGCGAGGAGTAGGCCCATCTGCTGCACCGGGGTAGTGGCGGCAGTGTGTACACAAGGAAAGCGTGCGCAACACGGGAAGCCCCAATGCGTGATCAGGGATGATCAACCGGACGCCCGCGAGGGACAGGCCGGGCGCAATGGGGTGGCGGAGAGGCCCGTAGTACCGGTGAAGCCGGGTAATGCCGGTGGAGGGAAGGGGCCTTGGTTCAAGACAGACGCAGGAAGTAGTGAGGGACCTGGAGATTGGGCAACCTATCAACTCCGAAGAGTGTTCAGAAGCTGCAGAGGGCGTTACACGCGAAAGCGAAGGCAGAAGCCGGCTATCGCTTCTATGCCCTGTACGACAAGATCAGCCGCGACGACATTCTGGCGCATGCCTATGCCCAGTGCCGCGCCAACAAGGGGGCGCCGGGAATAGACGGTCAGGACTTTGCGGACATCGAGGCCTATGGGGTCGAACGGTGGCTGGCTGAACTGGCGCTTGCGCTCAGGCAGGAGAGCTACCGGCCGGAGCCAATCAGACGAGTGTTTATACCGAAGGCCAACGGCAAACTCAGGCCGCTGGGCATCTCGACGGTGCGGGATCGGGTCTGCATGACCGCAGCGATGCTGGTGCTGGAGCCGATCTTCGAAGCCGATCTTCCGCCGGAAATCTACGCCTATCGCGCTGGGCGCAACGCCCAGCAGGCAGTCGTCGAGGTGGAGGAGCGGCTGTTCCGTGGCCACCCGGAAGTCGTCGACGCCGACCTCGCGGACTACTTCGGGAGCATTCCGCATACCGACCTCCTAAAGTCGGTGGCGCGCCGGGACAACGTGTTGGAGCCGCCCAAAAATAATCCGGGCCCTAACGTAATCCTGCAGTTCCGATTCGACGCTCAGAGCGCTCGGCTGAGCCCGAATACGCCGCATCGCGTCGAACAGGGGGAGCTCGTCGGACCGCGCCACTACATCCATCACCCGAGTCTCGACGTCGTCTATTTCTCGAACGAGCAGGGCTGCAGCGTCACTGCCTACCGGCTCGACCGCAGCAGCGGCACCCTCTCGGCCTCGCAGACGATCTCGACCCTGCCCGCCGGTCACAGTGAGCGCACCACCTGCTCGCAAATTCACCTGGCGCCCTCCGGGCGGTTTCTCTATGTCGGCAACCGCGCGGCCAACAGCAGCAACATCGCTGCCTTTGCCGTCGATCCCGCCGCTGGGCATCTGACGGCGGCTGGGCATGCACCAACCGAGGCCGTGCCAAGTGCGTTTTGTCTCGATCCGGCAGGGCATTTTCTGTTTGCCGTGGGCACGGCGTCGGGCCGCCTCGCCTCTTACCGCATCAACCAACAGACCGGTGCGCTGACGCCGCTGGCAGTCGAGGCCGTCGGCGGCCGGCCGGCCGCGGTGCTGGCAACCCGGCTTGGGTGATCATGCAGGAGCCGATCATCAGCTCCGAGATCACATTCGTGTCGAGAACGATCACGGATCGAAGGCGGGCGGCGGGTCTGGCGGCACGGCCGCTCCCACCAAGATATTGATGCCGGCTTTCCCCAAAATCCGGGGATAGCTCGACGGAAAAAGCGGTGAGAAGCCGCCAGGTGCGCGGGCATGACCGGCTTGCCGAAAAAAGCGGCAACCCTCTAGCCCTAGGTCGAGCCGATTTTCGGTAGCACGGCGTCGCGGACCGACAACCTTCGAGGCGCCGTCGCGTTCCTGCCACTCAGCATATCACCAATGATAACGCCTGTATCACGCACAAGTTGATCACGATCTGTTTTACAGGAACGAAGCGGACACGATAGGAAGGGGAGGGGTGCGGGGTTACGTCGGCGCGCGGTTCAGCAGTCCCGATCAAACCGGCCGCTTATGACGTCTACGACGGATCAAACGAAGGCGCTGCGTCAACAGTCCCATGCGACGGCGGTTCGAGATCGACCCCGCCGAGCGGCGCAAAGCGCCGGCGGATGGCCTCGGCCAGGTTCGGCTCGACTTCTTTCTGCGCCTGCTTGATCAGTCGATCGATATCCGTATCGGTAAGACCGGCGGTGACCTCGGCGACGGTTGTCTCGATGACATCGGACGGCGGCATAGGTTTTAGCTAAGATGCTCCCCAGTTGGTGTCTCCTGGGCTCCAGGCGTGAGGACCGGGTGCCAACGAGGCGAGGCAAAACGATGGCGGCTACGCTTCACAGAGGAGACGGAAACATGGCACAAAAAGGTCGCGGGATTTTCATGGTGTACGTTGATATCGACGCCCAGCACGTGCAGGAATTCAACAAGTGGTATAACGAGGAACATCTACCGGAATTGCTGTCGGTGCCCGGCATTCTCTCAGCGGCCCGCTACGAGGCGGTCAAGGGTGGCCCGCAGTACCTGGCATGCTATGAACTGGAAAGCGTGGCGGTGATGCAGACGCCCGCGTTTACCAACCGGCCGCGGACGCCGTGGGGACAGAAAGTCTCGCCGTCCGTGATTGGGAAGAATTTGACACGCATTGTCGGGGAACAGATTTACCCGGACGGCATGGAAATGCCGGAGCGTGGCATGGCGCCGGTGTTGCAGATCGGCCGCATGTCCGTCCCCGCCGAGGTCGATGCGGAGTGGAATGCCTGGTATAGTAGGGAATATGTGCCGGGCTACCGCAAGGTGCCGGGAGTGATCTACGCCCGCCGCTATCGGGTTCTCGAGGGTACCAGCGGCTACAGCACGGTCTACGAATTTGCCAGTACGGCCGTGCCCGAAAGCCCGGAGTGGAAGGAGCAACAGCAACATTCCTCGCCCAATTCGCCGCGCATGCGGCAGGCCATGACGCATGCACCGGGTTCTGCCGGGGTGTACGTACGGGTGAATCCCTAAAGTCCAGGTGTGCGCTAGATGTCCATTTTGCGGCCTAGCCGCGCATCTTAACGTAACGTGACAATGTGCCTTGATCAGGATTACCCTGGAAGCCGATCCAACGATCAAACATCGAGGATAGCAATGACAAAAGCGTCGTTCTTTGCCGTCGGCTGCCTGCTTTTCGCCAATACAGGCTGGGCCGCTGGATGCTCGCTTGCGACGGTGCGTGGGACATACAATTATGCTTATGCCGGCTACGCCGTGAAGGGCCACACTGTGACACGCGTCGCCATCGCTGGCTTCGATCACTTTAACGGCGATGGCACGTTATCCGGCATTTCCACAGCCGCGATAGAGGGTCAGAAACCCGAACGTTTGGTGAAGTATACCGGCATCTATAAAGTTAATCGAGATTGCACGATGTCAGAAACCGACACTGACGAAACTGGCGCCGTGTTTCACTACGATGAATTCACCACACCCGATGGTGCGACTATTAGTTTTGTTGAGACGGACCCGAATGAGGTTTTCTCAGGCACCGAGCGCCGCTGATTTGGGGCAGCGGAGATAGAGTTTGAAGTCAGGTTGTCGTAACGCTGGCGCGTATTCCATGACCGGGTACACGTCAATTTTACATAGCACCCGTTATCCGCGACCCCGTTTGCAGCGTAAGGCGAATCGTCGCAGGGGGCGGCCGCGCGGGCGACGACGTAGGTCTTTCCGCGTTTGCGAGCCTCGGTAGCGGCGACCTCGCCGGCGATCATGATCGCCGCGGAAGCGTGTCCGGCGGCTCGCCCTTCGAATAGCCACCGGTAGCCTTGCGGGATTTCGCGCTCGGTGATGCAGGCGGCCGGATCGTCGCGCCCGGCGCTCATTGCAGCGGACCCCGGGGTTTCTGCACGACGCGGCGAAACGCTCTGTCGACGAGGTCGCGGGCATCTTCGTCCGTGAAGATCGAGCTGCCGTTCAAAACCGAGTTCGAGGAAGGCCGTGGTTACACACACATAATCGGCCGGATGTGTGAATATTATGCAAACGACCCCTCAAATCGTTTGACACAGCAAAACGTCCTGCCAGCAGCGAGCGATGTATTTTTGCTCTCAGGGAGCATCGGTCGCGCCCGCATCGAAAACGCAATAAATGCCGCCGACGCCTATACACTTCTGCAAATTAGTACTTGGAGCGCGATCTTGCTAGGGCTCGCGACGACCGTGCTCGTGAGCCTAAGTTCGACGGAATTCGGCCGAGGGGACAGCACGCCTTCCCGCGTCATACGAGTGCTCGCAATCGTCCTACCGGCGCTGGGGACAGCCGCGGCTGCGATCACGGCGTTCTACGCTCCCCGGGAAGACCTCGCGCGATCGTCTCAGGCCTTGGTAAGTGTTCGGCAGATACATGACCAAATCGCGAGCGAGATAGGGCCAGTACCGTGCCCGACTGCGGCAGAAGCCGCTCAGGGTGGGGGAGAAATTGCTGCCAAGTTGGTCGCATGGAAAAAAACCTCCGAGACGCCCGTGCATTAGCCGAGGCTGCTGCCCTCGCAGCCGTCGATCCGACGCGGAACCAGGCTCAGGCCTCCCAAACAGGGCGAAGGCCAAGCTCAGACGTTCCACGACCGTCCCCTCTGTTACCCGTGCAAAGTGTCGGGCGTGCGAGATGAGACTCGTCTATTACTCAAGTTACCGGCGAGCGTCTCTCTACCTGAGAATCCGGGGCCCTGCCGGGCGCACACAGAGGGTACCGACCGGCACAGCTTAGGTCGAGAGCGGCCCCGCGGCGGCCTTACGCTAGTAAGGTCCGGTTTCGTTAAGGGTTTTCGGACGCCTGCCGTGCGCAGGCGCGAGGGGATGCACGGAGGCAGGCGTCCGAAAAGTCTCGAAGGAGGAAAGCGCGGGAGGCGTTTGCGCCGGCGGTGGTGTCAGTTTATGGCCTCAGGGTGCCGACTTCTTGGTTGCCTCGATTTTGGCGGATCGAGCTGCGGTCGACGGCTGAAACCCATTTCCATCCGAGGTCAGCTCGGAGCCTCGAAAGAGGACCCGACGATGGGCGGGGGGAGCCGGGCTGAGCGATCGGCCGCGGCTTCTCTGGTTGGCGAAAGGGTCGGGCAGCGCCTCGAACCAGCTTGCGTACTCGTCTCAAGTGTAAATTCCCTTCCCAGGGTTGATCGCGAATATCCTGAGACAGTCGGCCAAGTGTGTAAGTCGACGACGGTTACAAACAGCGATGAAATATCACAAATAGAGGCCACCGAAGTGTTGACAGCCGCGTTTTGGCCTGTCTAGCCTCGGCAATCCTACCTTGCAAACCCGGTTCAGTCTAGGACAGCCGGGCCTACATCGATCTGCATTTCCTCGCCTATGCAATGTGATTGGCATGGGGCAGGCACGTTTCGTCGCGTGGCAAGGGGATGCCTAGCGAGAAGGATACGCTGCAATGCCAATGCCTCGAGTGATTGGTGTTTCCGTCGCGTGCTTGGTGACATCCGCTTGCGTGGTAGCAAAGGCGCCAGAAAACAACACATCCGACTATCCGGGCGATTCTGCAGGCATTACTCTGGGTAAATCAGAAGTGCCGACCCGTGGATCTCTCAGCTCTCCCTGCGGCGAGGCTCACGAAGTCGGACTAACCGGCTATGCCTTCGGGCGAACTGAACGAGGCCGCTCGAGTTTCGAGTTCGCAACAGATGTATGCCGTGATGGATCGGGCGGCCCGTGTTGCGCTCGAATGCGAGCGGCCGGGGGTCGTCAGTTCGGCAAGGCTGCCTGGTATGACTTAGTGGGCAGAAGGACCGCGAGCGGCGAGATCCTCGACACCGCCACCGCCACCGCGGCGCATCGGTCGCTTCCGTTGGCCTCTTTCGCGAGGGTGACGGATCTGGACAACGGCCGCTCGGTCATCGTCAAAATCAACGATCGCGGCCCATACACTCGCGGACGGATAATCGACCTCTCGCCGTGTGCTGCCGACGCGCTCGACATGAAGGCAGCCGGGGTGGCGGCCGTCGTCATTGAACCCATGGTGAACCAAGCCGATCTGATTGTCTCTGACGGCGGCAGCGCCATAGGTCCTACGACAGGGCCGGGTTTTCCGCCGGTCAGAATCTTCCAGCCGCCAGATTTATTTCCTTGTTACAGGGATTGAGCGCCGGTAGACCGTTTGACGCCGAGAACGGCGATTTCCGCTACCAGCTGACGGCGATCGGCGCGCCGTGTCCGGGTCTCCATATTGCGCGCAGGATCGCCGGCAATGCGTTCTCGATCGCCGGCGGCGCGCCCGGCGTCGAGGTGTCGTGGCAGGTGACGGGCGTGCGCCGCGACCCCTACGCGCACGCCCATCCGCTCGTCGTCGAACAGGCGAAGGGACGCGCGCGAGCGGGCCGCCGAACTCTATGGCGCCGGCCTCGCCCCGCACAGCGTTCGTCTATCGCCGAACGGCGCCGCTCCCCCGCTCCTGAGCGAGATTCGTGACGGTGCGATCCCGTCGTGCCTCGGATCGTTTCCACACGAAGGCTCATCGTCTTCGCTCAATCATTGCTCGCTTGCGGGAACGGAGCCGGTAGGCAGGCGGGCTCCCCACCTCCCTGCGCCGGAGCACCGATCACGCGACGATCGTCGGCGTCTTGCGCCAGATCAACGCCGCTCCGCCGTCCACGGGCGACACCCCGGCCGCACCAGCACGAAACCCGGAGATCCGCCATGCCGTGCGCTTGTCGTGTTCTATTCTCTGACCGGAACCACGCACCGCGTCGCACAGGCGCTTGCGGCAGAGCTCGGCGCCGACCTTGAGGAGATCCGATGCCCCAGGTATCGCCGCGGCTTCTTCGGCTTCTGGCGGGCGGGGTACGCAAGCTGAGCGAGGGTTGTAGAGTCGAGGTTCTCGTGCTGGGCTCGTTGTTGTAGAGGCTGGGCCAAGCGCCGATTCTGGTCCGGCTCGGCGCCGGCGTCGCGGTCGATCTACTTATAATAGCCGACGCCACAGACCAGATCATCGACCTTAGTTGTGAAGCTCTGCTTTGGAACCGGCGTCTTGTCCGCGCCCGGCCGCGGAAACATGTAATCGACCACAGTGATCTGACCTTCCGGCTTTTGCGCCGCGGCGAATTGTTCTACGCCAAACGGTTTGCCGGTGGAGTCCTTAAGGGTTTCCTCGTCCACGCCGAGCAGCTGCTTTGCGTTAGGGTTGCCGAGGGCAACGACCTTGCCGTCGCTGATATTAAAGCAAAATGGATACAGGTCGCGGTCCAGGAATCCACCTTCTCCCTGTTGAACATATCGAGCGCTTTGGTCTTATCTGCTTTCACAGCGGCAACCGCCTTCACCAGCATAGCTTTGGCTTCATCGGCAGTGCCGCCTGTTTGCTGTGCGAAAGCTGTTGGCGAGAGCGTAAGGACTGCGGCTGACGCCGCAGCGATCATGAATGCACGAAATCAGGTTTCTCCATAATGTTGGGACACGCGTCGCAAGCTGCGGCGGATAACCGTGCGGTTGCATTGAACTTTCCTCCCTTGGTTGGGCGGTGAGAAGTCTTAACCCCGCCCGCCGACCTCCCTTTGAGGCCGGTCTGCTTCATCAAGCTTGCTTCGAACCTCCGGCGAGGGCCAGCGAACGAGGGTTGCGGCAAAGGCGCGGTTTTCCAGATGACCGATTATGCGCCAGAGCCCCTGTAGGCGCCGGACCAAAATGTCACCCTTCTGCCAATTAGAGAGGACGCTCGCCGTCACGCGCGCTTGATCAGCCGGACAATGGCGATGAGGATGATCGCGCCTACGACCGCGGCGATGATCGATCCGATCAGTCCCCCAACCGCGATGCCTAATAGGCCGAACAACCAGCCGCCGATCAGCGAACCGATGATGCCGACCACGATGTCGCCGACAAGGCCGAAGCCGCCTCCCCTCATAATCAGCCCAGCAAGCCAGCCGGCGACGGCCCCGATCAGCAAGAAAATGATCAGACCTGTGAGTGTCATGCGGCTTCGGCGTCCTCGTGGCGGAACCTCTCGCGGCCCGGTGGCCCCGTACGACAGTGACATGCAACCGTAACGTTGTCACCGCCGGCGGCGAGGGTGTCTTCTGTCCACGTGATAACCCACGCAGAATGGGTTTGATCGGGGGAGCCCTTCCCTCGAAAGTTCTACCCTTCGATAAAATGGCCGAACGCCATCAACGGACGGATGTGGTCGCAGATAATTTTGGTGATCGCCAGCATCGGTGTTGCCAGGATCGCCCCAGGTACGCCCCACATCCAATACCAGAATACCAGCGCCAGGATGACCAGCACCGGATTTATCGTGAAGCGCCGGGCCAGGAGCATCGGCGTCACGGTCTCGCCCTCGACGAGATGGATCGTCAGATAAAGCCCCGCCGGTAACAGCGCCAGCCACAAGGTGTCGACCGATAAAAGGCCGACGAGCAGGAAGACCCCTACGCCTAAAATGGGTCCCAAGATCGGAATGTAGTTGAGCAGAAAGGCGATCGTTCCCCACAGTACCGGATCGCCCAGCCCGCACAGCGCCGCGACAGCACCGGTCGCGACGCCGACAACCAGGTTCATGATCGTAATCGTGAACAGATAGGCCGATACGTCGCGCTCGATCTGCTGGGAAATCTCGACTGCTTGTCGCTTGTTTCGGAACCGCGGCAGGATTTCGACCAGGCGCCGGAGAAAGGTGTCCCCGTTGGCCAGGAGAAAGAACAGGACGACCGCGGTCTCGAAGAAACCGCTGGCGAAAGAGCGGGTGCCGATAAGCAACTGATCGGAAAGACCCGAGCCCTGCACCGCCACCGGCACTGGTTTGGGTTGATTTCCTTGCGTCAAGCCTTGGGCTTTGTCGGCGAGTTTCTCAACGGCCGCGAACGGTCGGCTCAGGAAGCTCAGACGTTGCTGCAATTTTGGAATGCCGGAGGGCAGCTTCTGGGCCCAGCTCGCCGCCGGTCCCGACAGCGCCGCCCCCAATCCCCCAAGCGTGCCGAACAGCACCAGGATAATCAGCACGGCAGCGATGCCATGCGGCAAATGTACCCGCTCAAGCGCACGCATCGCCGGCTGCAGCACGAGCTTCAGCACGAAGGCGAGCACGATCGGCAAGACGATTTCCGCCGCAACATAGCAGCCGGCCAGCACCGCCAACAGAAAGAGGCCACCCAGATATACCGCCTTGATATCCAACGGGATCGGCAATTCGTCTTCATCGGCAGCCGCAGTATCGACCGGCGCAATCGAGGCGGGGCCGTCGGCCGGTTTGCGACCCATCAGCAGCCTGAACTTGCTTATCGACTCCATGACCAGCCTCCCTCGCCGGCATCTACGCGGCTGAATTGATATATTTTACCCGGTCACCGAGGGCTCGTCAGGCCTGACCGCTGAATTCGAGACGCTCATTCCTGGACCGAACGCAAATCGCGCGGATTGTGCCAGCGGCCCTCCCCCGCCTGTCACCGGAACCTTCTTTGCTGGCATCGGGCAGTCGGTGCGCCGGAAAGCTGAAGCAGCGAGGCATTTCTCTCCCTGCGACGGATGCTGCCACTAACCGCGCAAAAAACCACGCCAGATAATTTGCATGGGTGCCCGGCAAAGCCCCAGCGACTTGGACACACCCATTAGTGGCCCCCACTACGCCGCGGAATCTTCTTTTGAGCGAGGGCTACAACGTGCAAGCACACCGGATCACGCGAGGCGCAAGAACCGCAGACCGAAGTTCGCATCGAGCGGGGGAGTAGGACCCGCGCAGACGCGGTGTGCCATAGAAGGGGGTGGGGTGGCATTTCGGATCTCGTTCGAGCCTGGAACGCGTTACGCAAGCGCATGCGGACGCAAAAGGGAGGGACCGTCGCTGGAGCGGGAGCTATTGGGCGATGAAGCCGCTGTGGAATGTGCGCGGTCCTGTTACGATTCCTGGTGCTTAGCCAAGGGGTACACTCTGTCCGGTCTTTTAAGGGGCTGCTTCACCTCGACAAGACTGTCCTCCGACGGCCCGCAGTTTATGGTAGTGCTGTGGTCTCAGAAAGACCGCGCGTTGCCGCTGCGAAACTCAATCGGTCTGGTGGTGAAACAAGGCTTCGCGTTCGTTGCGTCAAGCGATTAGGCTGCACGAACTCTCTGGCTCGTTATGGCGCTGCTATCGGTGATGATTAGGAACGACTCTGCCGAGACGCGTGTTGCATTTTGGGAGTGCCAATTTACAACGAGCCCGTTTCGGGGTATGAGCGATGAGCCAATCGGGGTCGGCGTTTCCGGTCGGTCGCGACCGGCGCTATGTCCTAACCGCGGGAGTGGTCGAACGCCCGGTTGCCGAGCGGCCCACCAATGACAGCCTGGATGCCATCGCCGAATGGCTGGTCGGAGCAGGACGCGAGCTTCCATCGGGGTTGCAGGCCTTTGATGAATTCGCCTGGAGGATATATTGGCGACCCGCCTGCCACTGCTGCGGGTGACGCTCCATAACGAGACGCTGCACCCGCAACTCCTTGGGACCACGTTCATCTGGTGGCGCACGAGCGGCCAAAGCGAGCAAACTCTAATCGCCAACGAGATAACCGAACTCGATCCATTTTCGAGGACAACCCAGTGCAGCGCGTGATCAGTGGCGGCGAAACGCTGCGGCGACGTCTCGATGTTCCCGACGAGACGCTCGATTTCGTTGCCGATTTGTTGGCCGCTGCGGCCGCAGCCGGAACTGACGAGCCGCGCGCACCGGTCGACAACCGCCATCCCGCCGCGGTAGCGATGCGTCATCTCGCCGGGATCTCGGGATCTGGCTCGACCTGGTGCCGGCAATCGGACCCCGGTCGCCGCGGGCGATGGCAGGCGGGGCCTGACCGCGACCGAAAAAGCTCCTGTGGTACCTCGCGTTCGGGCGACGCGGGCGGAGAGGAAAGTGGAACGTTGGACACCGAGGCTCGGCCGCGGAATGACCCGTACTGCCCCAAAGCGGGCCGCTCCCCCGCCTTTGCCCGAACGCCTTGCCGTTACAGACGACCACACTCGGCGATAGAGTGGGAGAGATTTTGCTCTTCTGCCGATCGGCGGCCCGTCATACTGTCCGGCCCGCACGCCGCTTGCCGCTTGCGGGACGAGGCGGCGCGAGCGCGTAATGCTCATATGGAGAAAACGACATGTTCAGCCACATCATGATCGGCAGCAACGATATTGCCCGGTCAAAGAAATTCTACGATGCCCTCTTTGCCGCAATGGGCGCTCAACCTGGTGTTGAGGACGCTAGAGGCCGCCTGGCTTACTCGCACAATGGCGGCCGTTTCATGGTCACCAAACCCATCGATAGCAAGCCGGCAACGGTCCTTAACGGCGGCACAATCGGCTTTTTGATGAGTGATGCCAAGCAGGCGGAAGCGTGGCACAACGCCGGCGTTGCGAATGGCGGCACGTCAATCGAGGATCCGCCTGGCGTGCGCCCAAATGGCGCTTATCTCGCTTATCTTCGTGACCCCGATGGCCACAAGCTCGTCGGGGTTGCTCGGTAAGCTGCCTGACCTTATCGCACACAGCAAAAAACTGAGGAGGGCCGTCCTTTCGGGAAGGTTCTTCCGCTCTGGTGGACGCCGGCGACCACCGGTGTCCCTAGAGTGCATCAGTGCATCAGCGGTTTAAGAACCGATACGCCGCTCCAACACCTCGGTGCTGGTCAATATGATTGAGCAAAGCGGCGCCGTTATGCTTGTCGCTTGACCGAAGAAGCTCGGCGGCATCAACTGGCACCCGATCACCGAACGCGTTGGCGAGTTCCGCAACCTGTGAGCAGACATCCTCGTGGACTTACCCCATCCGACCGCTGGACCAAGTGAACCAGGCAAAAACGGGAATCCAAACTCCCCTTGCAATAAATCGGGCTTTCTTATCGTCCAAGAGGATCCGCTTCACCGGATTTATTGGGAAAAGTGCGGCGCTGCGGAGCTCTAACGGACCGAGTTGTAGACGTCACGCCAACGCTTGATGGCTTCGATGTGGCCGTCCACCGTGTTGAGGTTCGCGCCCATCGTCACGACAGATATGTGGCTCCCCCCAGCCTCGCGCCACGCCGCAATATCGCCAGGCCATTGGTTGTCCCCGCGACTGTATTGCTGGATGGACTCGAAGCCGAATGCATCGGCATCCCTTCCGAGCTCCAGCACCTTAGCCACGATCCTCGCCTTGATTTGGATGGCCTCGGTTTGAGTCCGGCCCGAAAAAAGGAATCCGTCCCCGATCCTGGCCGCCCGGTCGAACGCGGCCTCGCTGAAACCTCCCAGCCAGATCGGGATCTTCCGTTTCGGCAATATTCCGGCTCTGTCGATCCTGTGGTCGGAGTCTTCATGGTCGACCACAGGCTGCTCCCACAGCTTACGGATTAAGGTAATCTGCTGCTCCTGCCGCTTGCCGCGGCGGCGAAAATGTCCGGACATTTCGAGACCGTCGTATTCTACCCAGTTCCAGCCGACCCCGATGCCCAGGCGAAGCCGGCCATCCGAGAACAGGTCAACATCCGCAGCCTGTTTGGCGAAAAGGGCAGTCTGTCGCTGCGGCAGGATGATCACGCCCGTCGTCAATCCGAGGTTCTTGGTGACGCCGGCGAGGTAAGCGTAGGTGACCAACGGCTCGTGGAACGGATCGTTTTCTTTATAAGGGCCGGTCAACTTCGGTTCTCTGCCGGCGTGAACGGCGCCGAGGACATGATCGTAGATCACAATATGGTCGTAACCCAGGTCTTCGGCCGCCTGGGCAAACGCCTTGACCGCCCCTGTATCGCCGCCAAGTTCGATCTGCGGATAAACCACACCAGCTTTCATCGTCCACTTCCTCTTTCGCGCTGTGGGGTCTTGCGCCAGATACAGGCCGTTCGCGTCCGGTCCGGAAAGCAGCAGCCCAAACACCGGCACATAATTTTCGCCGCGACACGGTCGCAGATTACCCGGCGCGATGATGATCGCGAACTGCAAACGGAGCAAACGATCGTCGGCCTGCCGCCTCGAAAGGCTTCAGCCGCGTGCGTGGTGTGCTACGGCCGCGCGGTCCGTTTTCGGCGCTGAGCGTTCATAGGATCGAACAGCGGCCGAGGGCCGCTTTTGCCCCGACCTTGCCGGCCCGATCGGGGAACGGCGCAGGTGGGTGGAGAGGCGTCATTCCTACTTCTGTGTCGCCGCTCGACGCCTCTCGCTGAGAGCGGACCTTCACACATCGGTGGCGAGGGCGAGGATCACATCATATGGCGTGCATTCGTGCCAGGAACTTCAACTTCGATTTCAGTTTGAGGACGTCGACCAGAGCGGCCTTGGGTGGTTCTTCGCGGCGATTCGAGGCAAGTTGAAACGGCCCTGTTGCCGTCACGGCTCAATCGGCAGACGGTGGGTCTCGCGCATGAGGGCTCCCGTCGTGGCGATCGATGTAGCGAGTTGGCTTCAACAGCTTGGTCTTGAACAATACGAGCCGGCGTTCCGGGCCAACGCAGTCGACGGAGTTGTCCTGCCGGACCTGACGGCTGAGGACCTGATCGCTATCGGTGTGACCGCGGTCGGGCATCGCCGAAAGCTGCTTTCCGCCATCGCTGCGATAGGCGCCGCAGCGCCACCCGCCGTCGTGACCGCGACGCCAGCACTAGCGCCAGCATCGGTGCCGGCTCCCGTACCGGCGCCGGTGCAGCCCGATGCCGAGCGGCGGCACCTGACGGTGATGTTCTGCGATCTCGTTGGTTCGGCGGCGTTGTCGGCGCGGCTCGATCCCGAGGATCTGCGCGAGGTGATCGGCGCCTATCACCGCTGCTGTGCCAAGGTGATCGGGCGCGGGGGCGGCTTTGTCGCGAAGTACATGGGCGACGGCATCCTTGTCTATTTCGGCTACCCGCGCGCCCACGAGGACGAGGCCGAGCGGGCCATGCGTGCCGGCCTCGCGGTGGTCGAAGCGGCCGCGGCATCGCCACGGAGCCGCTGGAGGTGCGCATCGGCATCGCCACCGGGCTCGTCGTGGTCGGCGACCTGAGTGGGACCTGCTCTTCTTGCCCCTCAGCCGTCATTCAAGGCAAGCATCAGGTCGGGTGGTAGAGCGGACATCATTTTCGCCCACCAGCCGGAGGGGCTATGGCTGAAGTCGAGACAGTCCTGATCGTTGGGGGCGGGATCGCCGGGCTCACGCTAGGGCGCGCGCTCTGCCGACAAGGCTTCACGGTCGAATTGGTCGAGCGCAACACAGCGTGGCGCGCCGAAGGCGGCGGGATCGCCGTGCAGCCCAATGGCATGCGCATGTTACGCACCCTGGGTCTTGATACAGCGGTCGAGCAGGCCGGAGCGCACCTGCGCCGCTGGTCCTTCTGCGACCACGCAGGTGAGCTTCTGTCGCTGAACGATCTTGAGGCGCTCTGGGGCAATGTCGGCCCTTTCATCGGGATCGAGCGCACGCGACTGCAGCAGATACTCGTCGCCGGCGTCGGGGGCATCCCATGCCGGTTGGGCACCTCCATCCGGTCACTTACCGAGCACGGCGACCGCGTGTCGGTCGCCTTCAGCGACGGCTCGTCTGGCACCTACGATTTGGTCACGGGTGCGGACGGGATATTGTCGAGCGTGCGCGCTCTGATGCTCGGCACGACGCTGCCCGCCTATACCGGCGCAATGGCGTGGCGCAGCATCGCGCCGATCCGTCCGCGGGGCCTTAGCACACTGCAGTTCCTGCTCGGCGAGGGATGCTTCTTCGGGCTGTGTCCGGTAGGCGACGGGCGCACCTACGGCTTTGGCAACATCACAGAACCGCGCACTCACGAACCGATGGTCGGCCGGCTCGACCGGCTGCGCCGCCGCTTTGCCGGTTTCGGCGAGATCGTCCAGGAATATCTCGCTGCCCTCGAAAGCGACGAGCAGATCCATTGCGGGCCAGTCGACTGGATCGCGCTCGATAAATGGCATGCCGGCCGCGTGATTCTGATCGGCGATGCCGCGCATGCGAGCTCCCCGATGATGGGCCAAGGTGGCTGCATGGCGATGGAGGATGCGTGCGTGTTGGCCGAGAGCCTGCGCCGAAGCGCGACTCTGGCCGAGGCCCTTGAGGTGTACGGGCTGAGGCGACGGCCGCGGGTAAACTGGGTTCACCAGGAAAGCCAAGCCGTCGCCCAAGGCTTTCGGTTAGCGTCCGCCGTGCGCAACGCCGCTTTGCGGAACCATGGTGAGCAGATGTTCCAGCGCCGCTTCGCGCCGCTCCTCGCAGCGCCGTAGGGGCGGCGCCCGCGACAGGTCGTCGTTAGTCAGACACGAACGTAAACGAAGGGCCGCTTATCGTAGAGCCTTGCGGTTCCGTTGCGATCCCGCGGATGACCGTTATCGGCGCGACCTCGCCGTTGGCGGTCGTCGCGGCGAAGGACCAACGGACCCGGCTCCCGCCACTCGGCGACTGCCGAACTGCCAGCTCCTTACGCATCGGGGTAGATCTCTCGATCCCTCAAAAACCCGCCCAAGCCACGGCGCGTTGGGCTTTGGCAGAAAAATTTCGTTACGCAACGGAATATAATGGGCAGCGGGGCGATCAGCCATCCGTCCGGGCCGCTGCCTCAGGCCGCGGCGGCACCGTAGCGAGGTGCCCGCCCAGCCGCAAGCGCCGCCGCTGGCCGTTACCGACAATAGCTAAGGGTCACCGCGAGTGGCCTGTTGAAGTTTGCTTCGGGTTCTGCCACAGAATGCACCTAAGCATATCTTGACAGTGTTGGTCCCGTGACAAAGACACTCGGACAGCGAGCCATTGTCATCGGCGCCAGCATCGCGGGTCTGATGACCTCCCGCGTGCTGTCCGAATATTTCGATCAGGTTATAGCCATCGACCGAGACGAAATTGAGGACAGGCCGGTCGTTCATAAATCCGTTCCGCAAGGCCATCATCTTCATGCGTTTCTGCAGGGTGGTCTGAATGTTATTTCATCACTCTATCCCTCAATCACTGACGAGCTCAGGCGACATGGCGCGACAAGAATAGCTATGGGTCGCGATGCTGTCTGGTATTTACCGAAGGGCAGGGCCTACAATTTTACTGGTTCCATGAGAACACCATTTGATTCTGACTTAGAAGGTTATTGCGCCAGTCGTGGTCTGCTCGAATTTGTCATTCGCCGGCGGACAGCAGAAATCTCGAATATTCATTTTGAGTATGGCACTGCGGTTACGGAACTGATTTGTCGCGATGCCACCGTTCTGGGGGTGCGCTGCGTCGATTTACGATCGATCGAGGCGGAGCTGGTAGTCGATGCGACCGGCCGAGCACACAGGGCTCGGCAATGGCTTGCGCCCATCGGATTTTCCTCGCCAGAGGAAACTGTAATCGGCCTGGACACTGCTTACAGCACGGCGAACTTCCGCAAACCCGAGTCCTTCTCCGGCGAACCACTCATATTTATTACTGGTCCAGCGCCTCAGTTCACACGTCGAGGATACGTGATCACAATTGAAAATGGGACACTGCTCGTGAGCCTGATCGGTCGCTTTGGCGATTTCCCGCCAACCGACAAAGCGGGACTTATTGCTTTCGCCAAGGAGCTTCACTCTGACTTGGCGTATCAGATTATCAAAGATGGCGAGCAGCTCACCCCAATCGCTCACCAACGATTTGTCAGCAGCACGCAACGGCATTACGAGCGAATGAAGCCCTGCCCGGGAGGGTTTGTGGTGATCGGCGACGCTCTCTGTCACTTCAATCCGATTTACGCGCAAGGGATGAGCGCGGCGGCAAAGCAAGTAGCAATTTTGCAACAGATTCTATCTGATTGTGCGAAGCAATCTCGCGGGTTCGGCGGGATCGCTTCCTCCTTCTTTACTCAAGCGGCCGAGTTCAACAGCACGCCCTGGAATTTTGCCGCCGGCGCCGACTTTGCATTCCCACAAACCCGCGGCGTACGCCCACCTGGGACGGAAGAACGCGCACGGTATTTCGCGGAGCTGGACAAGCTTGCGCTAGAAGACCCGGGGGTCCTGCGCCTTATGACGGAAGTCTTTCACCTCGTTCAGCCTCTTTCGGTATTGCAGCAGGAGCCGCTGCGTAGCCGCGTGCTCAGCCGGTTTGCGAGCTAAATTTCGGATAGTTCGACCTGATGAGTGATCTGGCTTGTACAATGAGTTCCTGAGCCTACAGCGCCTAATCTCTTCCGAACTACAGCCTTTCCGTCAGCCTCACGCTGCGAGGAAATGACACCCCGCTGTTGTTGGGGTCGGGCGTTGGGCCGGCGCGGAGCCCCGGCGTCGCGCAGCGCCCGACCGACGCCCGATGCAGGGGCGCTTGAGATCGCACCCGTAGTCTACCGAGCGAGCGTCGGCGCGCTCGGCTCGTTGAAAGATGCGGCAAGCGCGCGCGACCCCGTCGGCGCGCATCGCAAGCCGGCCGTCGCCGGGATAGTCGACGACGGTTGGCCGCTTGCAAATCGCCGCCTTGGTCCCTTTGGCATCACGGTTTCCGTTACGTAACGGATACAAAGGAGGGCAGCTGGGCGATCGACCCTTCGGGGGCGATCTCGAAGACATTCTCGTCGATGGGCTGGAGATGTACGACCTGCGCACGGCGCCGCTATTTATCCGCTTGGGCGGGCGCCTGCACGGGCCGGACGGGTCGGCGCCCGGCAGAATGACAGGGATCAAAATCCGCAACGTGCTGGCCGAGCAGTGGCTCACCACCGTTCCCGCCATCATCTGCGGCATGCCCGGCTACCGGATCGGGGATGTCGAGATCACCGATTTCCTTATGCGCATCAAAGGCGGTGGCACGCCGGCCATGGCCGCACTTGAGCCGCCGGAGGCGGAGGAATCCTATCCCGATCCCGAGTGTTTCGGCACCGAATTGCCCGCCTGCGGCCTGTTCGCACGGCACATCGACCGGCTTGCACTCGATAATTTCAGGGTGGAGTGCGTGCACCCGGACAGCCGCCCGCATTTCTGGCTGCAGGACATCGGCGAGGTGCGGATTCTGGGCCGGGGCGTGGTGGCGCAGTCGCTGACACAACTCGATTTCAGTCGGCGATCTCAGAATGGTTCACACTCGGCCGAGCAGGCCCGCGCGCGCGGACCAGTGAAGTCGCTCGGGTAGTGGACCTCAGCGCATCTTGAGGATGACGCGAAATCGCACCTTGCCGCTCATCATCCGGTCGTAGGCGGCTGATCGAGGTTGGGGCGGCAAGAGGCGCGCCCGTACCACGCGCCCCCGCGGCGTTCCGGCAAGGGCGACGGCCGGCCTTTCGATGATGCAATCCCGCTCTAACGTTGGAGGCAAAAATGGACTAAGAATCCCGTATCAATCGTCATTCAGAGTGATTTACAGAATACACGCGAAGGAATTCGTTTTATACAGCCGCCAATGAAATCGGTCGCACAAGCGTAATACCAAGTCCTATCATCGCCAGCCACAGTCGAAGCATAGATGACGAGGTCCGCGTCACCTATTTGCTGGTCAAGGGTATCTTCCACTCTTCCAAGAAGTGCATCGAATCGTTTTCATTCATAGTAAGCCGCCACGATCGCGGGTCGGTCGGGTTTCTACGTTTAGCTAGCTACTTTCCGGCGCAAAATTCGGGTTATTGGCAGGGTGGTCGGCTGCGCATGGCAAGCGAGATCGCGCCGGCGGCTGGCCGGCGGGATCTGTGGTGTTGGTGTCGGTGAGCAGGAGCTGACGGTTCAGTTTCCGAGCGTTGCTCCTCTGGGAAGTCGGCGTGCCGGCGGTTTGGGCTTGGCCAAGGCTTGGCTGATATTGATCAGGTTGTCGCCGATCACGCCGAGCCCGACCCAGCGCTTCATGCCGTCATCCCCCTTGTATCGGCTGCGATTGAGGCCGTGCCGGCGTTTGATCACGCTGATGCGGCCCTCGCATCCGGTTCGCCATTTCTGGCCGTTGCGGAACCAGCGCTTTTTCTGCTCGCGTTTGCGGGCCGGGCTCTTGCTGGAGCGATTGGGGATAGAAACGCGTTTGACGCCTTTGGCCTTGGCCGCCGCCTCGTTTTTGGCGGAGTAGAAGGCGGCGTCGGCGGCCACCAGGTGCGGGACGCGGCCGAGCCTGGTCTCGTGCGTCGCGATTGCGGCGAGCAGCAAGTCGGCATCGCTCGGGCGCCGGTCGTAGACTTCGTATTCGGTGATGATCTGGTTCTCGGCCTCCTGCACTTTGACCAATCTTGCCGAATTCGGTGGGCTTGCCGGCCTTCCCCTTGCGAATAATTTCAGTGGTGGGCTCGAAGACGCTGACGATCTTGCCTTCGGCGTGGGTATCGCCGGCCAGCACCCTGGCCCGGGTCTGGCGCATCACCTGCCGCACCAGTGGCACCATTGTGTCCAGCGTCGCGCGCAGTCCCTCCAGCACCGGCTGCTTGCCGGCGTCGACGGCGCATTTGACGCCTTGGTTGATCTCGCCGGCATAACGCTTGGCCTGTCCTATCACCCGCGCGGTGGTGTCGAGCAATTTGCCGTAGGCCTGCGCCATCTTGGCGCGGTCGGGCACCTTGCCACGTGCTGCGCGGGCGATCTCCAGCAGGCGATATTTGACGCTGCGACTGCGATCGCGCAGCTTGGCGCCGACCGGGCCGACGATCTTGCCGATCCGCTGCATCGTCCGGGTCAGCACCCGCACGCCGTCGCCGAGCAGCGTGCTGTCGATTGGATAGTGGATGTTGGTCTCGACCACCGTGGTGTCGATCCGCATGCGCCGGCCGGGTGCCACGCCGGCCTCGCGTGCGATCTGCACCATCCGCTCGTGGATCTGTTTGATCGTCGCTGGCCCCAGCGCCACGCCCCAGCGGCCCATGGTCTTGGCATCCGGCATCTTGGTACCGCCGACGCGGGTGAAATCGCGGTAGACCAGGTTGGCGCGCACCTCGCGCTCGAGCACGTCGTAGCTCCAGTTGCGGATGTGCTTGAGCACCAAGAGCCGCAGCACCACCTCGGCCGGGGCTCCCTTCCGGCCGCGGCTGCGGCTCTTCGGGCACCGCTGGGCGAGGGCCTCGTATACCGGGGCGAGGATCTGCGGGTCATCCAGCACGCGATCGGCCTGTCGCATCCAGGCTTCGTACAAGTCGGCGATCTCGGCGGTGATCAGCCCGTCGCCGAAACTGCGCTGCGCCCGCCACCGCTCAATCACGCTGGCCGCTCCGCCGCCGGCCGCCGTCCTCAGGCCGCAGCAAATCGTGGTTGATCTCGCAGATCGCCTCGATCGCCTGCTTCAGCTTGTGGTAGTTGCCCAGCCAGCGCCGGACCTCGTCGACCTGTTCGCGCCGCAGGCTGAACTGCCGCGTCCGTGCGCCCGGATAGCTGACCGTCAGAACCGACAGCGGATGGCCCCCGCCGGCAGCGCAGACCGTGCAACCGCTGCGGTGACGGACGGTGCGCTCCAGCAGCGAACCGCGCACGATCTCCCCGGTCACCGGCAACTGGTTGACCAGTTCCTGGCGGGTGTCGAGGATGTCGGCGATTCGTTTCATCTAAAGAAATGATACAATGCCGGCCGCACCGCGTCAACCCCTTTCGGCGAAAACTTTTGTAGGCCGATGCGTCAGCGCGCCGTCGTCAAATCCGTACAATCAAGCACGCCGGTGCGCTGATCTGCTGTTCGAAATCAGTGAGTTAGACGTGTATTTTTGCGCCGGAAAGTTAGCTAGCTGGGGCTGGGCCACGAGCGTCGGCAGCAGCACGTTCATCACCGGCGATCCCATGCCGGTCACGAGGTCGTAACCCTTGACGGCACAGAAGTCCTGAGTGCAGCCGCCGATATCGTCGTGGAAGTTCTTCGTATAGGTCGTTGATTGCAGGATCGGATAGATCCGCGGATTGAGCTGCCCGAGCGGCTTTTTGCCGGCGGCGATCCGCGCCTGGTTGATCAGAGATGCCATGCCCGCCCAGATCGGGGTGGATGCCGAGGTGCCGCCGACGGTCATCTCGTTACCGTCGAGCACGATGACCACGCCCGTCTCCGGATCGGCGTCGGCTGCGACGTCGGGAACAACGCGGGCCGACGCTCCGAGGAACGTCTGGTACGATGGCGCCGAGAAGACCCGGCTGAAGCCGCCGCCGCTGCCGGTCCAACCTGTCTCGCTCTCGATCTTGAGCTTGGTGCTGCTGATGATTTGCGCGATCAGGTGGGTGCCGCCAACGGCGGTTACGAACGGGCTGGTGGATGGCCAGGAGGGGTTCGGCGGATTGCTGTTGCCGCACTCGCGCGAGCCGTCGTCGCCCGACGCAATGAAGATGCTGACGGTTTTCGCGGCAATCAGGCTCAGAAGGTTCTCTTCGGTGTTGACTTCGACGCGTGGGGTGCAGAGCTCGCCGAGGCCCAGGCTCACCGACATCTGTTCGATCTTTACGCCGTGCTTGAGGTCGCTCAGGATCGCCTGATAGCCGGTGTTGAGATGCGGGAAGCTCAGATCCTTTGTCGCGTAGACGCGCACTTTCGAACCATAGCCGATACTGCTTGACCACTCCGTGTCGAGGCTTTCTTCGCCCGAGGGTGCCGGCAACGCGCCGGCGACGGTCTGGATGAAGGTGATATTATTAAGCGATTGCGGGATGCCGGTGAGCTTCCAGAAAGCCGTGACGTCGCTCGCGTGCGGGAAGGTGTCGATAAGGATCGCGGTCGTTGTGCCCCGTCCGCTCTGCTTGAGATAGGGGAGCGCCTGGTAGACCTCGAGAATACCGGCTGGAAAGTAATTGCCGGTGATCACAGCCTCGGGAGTGATCGCGGGAGCCGGCGTCGTCACCCCGAAGCGGATCAGCTTGTTCAGATGCCGATAGGGCTGCAGGCCACTGATGCCCTCGATCACCGCGGCGATCGCTGCCGGCACCACCGGCGCGGCATCGGTGGCGATATATTCAGCGCCCTCGACGCGCACGCGCTTGAACGGCACATGCAACGCCGCGCGCACGGCGCCGACCGAGCCGGCGACCTCGACGGTGACCCGGTTCTCGTAGGTCCGCGTGACGGCGAGGCCGCTCGCCGTGAGCCAGGTGATGACCGCCTGGTAGCTTGCCGCGGTTGGCAGGTAGCGCGCTTCGAGATCGTCATCGGAAATCTCCTCGCCACGGCCGAGCCGGGCGTGGAATTCCTCGACGTTGCGCAGCTTCAGGGCGACTTGGAACTCGAAGCCGGCCCGGTCGTCGGCAGCACCGACGACGGTGACATCGGCGCCGAAAGGCTGGGCGCTCCGGACCAGCACCGTGTCCTGCTGAGCGGCGGATGGGGTAACCGCGGTCGCACACACGAATATGGCGGTAAGGCCCAATGCCGCGACCGCGTTGCGGACGAATGTGTTCACTGGAATCTTCCTGTGGATTGGTTTTCGGCGGCGTCGATGACCCGCTGCATCGTGGCGTCCCCCCGAACCTGACCGATAACGTCAACATACGGATCTCCGAGACGGGCGAGTGTGAAATTTCTCACACATTCTCAACTATCGATCGGCTATTGGCCGTTTCGCACCAGCAGCAAGGGAAGAAAGCTTGATGATCTGAAGAGGTTTGTCGCCGGCGGGCCGGTCGCTCGTGACGGCGGCCGCGTTTGCCGCGCTGCCGCTCGCGGGCGCATCGGCTCAGGGCGCCGGAGAGGTGCTGAGACCCGAATTGAGCATCGAGCAGCCGGGCGACATCGGGGTGCGGGCCCATACCAACGTCGAGGTCTTCATGCCGGCCGGCGACGACCAGCTGATAAACCCGCTAACCCCCCCGTTCCGCGGCTTTCTGTTCGGGACGCCGGCTTCGGTCGGCTGCGCCTACAAGCTCACAACGACGAGCACACCCGTCGCCGGCTGCGACCCGAATGTCGTCACCGCCAATCCGACGGGTGGCGGGCGCGCCATCGCCATCGTCGATGCCTTCGACCAGCCGACGGCGGCGGCCGATCTGAAGGCCTTCTCGATGCAGTTCGGTTTGGCCGCGCCGAACTTTACGGTCGTCAAGATCGGCCGCCCGGGAAGGAATGCCG
>CAVYWO010000005.1:0-76926 GCA_963772295.1 uncultured Alphaproteobacteria bacterium | reverse complement strand
TACGGTATTCACACATCTTGCTAGATCTAGGGTCACGCGGCGCTCATGCTCCTAGATGGGGTTGGGGGAGAGCGTCGATGATGATGCCATGTGAGGGGATTGGGGAATTCGGCGATGCACGGCGTGCGGCGCGCGGTGCTTGGTTGTTTGACCGGATCGTCGCCCTTGGATCTTTGTGCTTGCGCAAGATCGGCGGCGATCGGAACGGCGAGATTGCGGCGCACCGGTTTCTTGATTCGCCGCAGGTGAGCGCCGGGGAGATTATCGCGACGCTGAGTGAACGTACCGCGGAGCGCTGTCGCGGGCAGCGGATCATCGTGGCGCAGGACACGACGGAGGTAAATTTCAGCGGCCGGGCGCAGGCGCGGCACGGGTTGGGTCCAGCGGGCGATGGCAAGACGCCGGGGTTTTTTCTGCATGCGGCGGTGGCGGTCGATGCCGCCGATGAGGCGGTTGTCGGCCTGCTGGACGCGGCGGTGTGGACGCGCCAAGCCGGCCGGGTCAGCGCCCGGCGCAAACGCGCGCTTAAAGACAAGGAATCGCAGCGTTGGTTGAGCACGGCGCAAATCGTGGCGGAGCGGGCCGCCGGCGCCAGCCAAGTGATCGTCGTGGGGGACCGCGAGAGCGACATCTTTGCCGTGTTCGCCCGGCGCCCACCCGGCGTCGAGTTGTTGGTGCGGGCGGCGCAGGACCGCGCCCTGGCCGGTGGCGGTCGGCTGTTTGCCCGTGCCGCATCTTGGCCAGTGCTGGGCCAGGATGCGGTCAAGATCGGAGCGCGCAGCGCCGGTGATAAGGCGCGCCTGGCACAAGTCAGCCTGCGCGCCGGCACGGTGCGCGTCGCCCGGCCACGCAATGGCGCCGATCATGCCGATCCGCGCGGCCTCGATCTCACTCTGGTCGAGGTGCGGGAAGAACAGCCGCCGCCGGGCGTGGACGCCGTCCATTGGCGGCTGCTGACGACCTTGCCGGCGCCGGACCTGGCGGCGGCACAACAGATCGCGCAGTTTTATCGCCTGCGCTGGCGCATCGAGCAGACCTTCCGGGCTTGCAAGAACGATGGCCTGGGGTTGCCCGATCTGCAGACCCATGGCGCCGACCGCTTGTTCAAGATGGCGGCACTGGCGATCGGCGCCGCGGTGCGCACCATCCAACTGGTCGATGCCCGCGACGGCGGCGAACGGCCGGGCAGCGACGTCGCTGCGCCAGAGGTTTTGCAGGCGGCAGCCGCGATTGGGCCGACCCTGGAAGGCAGGACAGAACGCCAGAAAAACCCGCACACAGCCGGCTCGCTGCCTTGGCTGGCCTGGATCGTCGCCCGGCTCGGCGGCTGGAATTGCTATTACAAACCGCCCGGACCGAAGACCATGCGCGCCGGCTGGGACAAGCTTGCCGCGATGACCGCCGGATTTCACATCGCAATGTCGGTAAGAAATTGAAATCACAGCAAAAGATGTGTGAATCCCGTAGGGTCTGAGGGAGGAGGCGATGACGCTACTCAGCACGCATGACGCCGCGGCCGGCCCGGGTCGGCAACAGCCCGATGCAGAACAGCGCAGGTTGCGGGAGCTTGCCGCTTGGTATCGGGAATTCGCCGAGCGAACCGACAATCCGGTGATCTGGGAGGCCCGATTGCGGACGGCAGGGAAATTGGAGGAAGCGGCCGACCGGCTGGAGAACGGGCCCACGCCGCCCGAAAACCGGGCATGACCCGAGAACTATGCGCCGGAAGGGAGCAGCACCGAAATCGCCGGGAAACGCCTACTGTCCGCTAATCGCTGAAAAAGACATCGCCCGCTCGCACCTTTCGCCTTGATTTCCGACGGCAGTCGACCCCGCCCACGCCGACTTTCCGCCGCTCGCGCAGCGACGGTGGCGGGTATCCAGGCCAGATCTCGGAAAAGAACGATTGCTCGCGTGCGGTCAGACAGTAACCGACGACCGTATACACGCCATCAGATCGTCCTCGCTGAATGGCTTGCTAAGGTAACCCCTGATCCCATCCTGCAAGGCGCGCTCGCGCACATCGTCGGAGGGGTGAGCCGTGATCAGGGTAGAGTCGGAATGTGGCGCGGTGGCCTTAGGTCAGGCATGCGTGTTGCCGCCTCTTTCGTTTGGCGGTGCCTTAGTGGCTCGACCATAGCTCCGTTTCCACATCCCGCTCATCGAACCGGACATGCGGATTTCCCTGCATCCGGCTCTCGGACAAGACCTCACGCCTTCGTCCACGGCACGTCGTGCCCAAGCCGGGTCAGACGCACGAGCCCGAGGGTCTCGTAGAGGTGCGAGAGGGGATAGCTGCCGCCCTTACATCGTCTGGTCTTGTGCTTGAAGCGCAACCACCGACGCAACCGCACAGCCGTGTAGTTGTCGAGCGCCCGATACGCCGGATTGACGGTGCCTACCGAGAAGTAGTTCGCCCATCCGCGAAGGGTGCGGTTCAACTTACCCACCAGCTCTGTGGTTTCTTGCCAGGTATGTGCTCGGACGGTCAGCGCATGGACCTTGTCGACCACGCGCTTGATGCTCTTCTTCGATGGCCGCTGTCCCAGGCGAGCCTGGCCGGTTCTCGGAGAATACATCCGCCCGAACGTATAACCCAGGAAGTCAAATTCCCCGTCCGGAACCTTGCAGATCCGTGTCTTCTCCTCGTTCACTGTCAGCTTCAGCTTGCCCATGATCGCGCGCAGGTGATGCAGCGCAGTCTCCGCGCTGCCCCTTCGGCACAGGATCACAAGGTCGTCCGCATAGGTGACGAGGCGAGTGCCGAGGCTTCGCTCAAGGCCGAACTTCTTCCAGCCCAACACGAACCGGCGCATGTAGAGGTTCGCCAGTAGTGGTGAGAGGGGCGAGCCCTGCGGAATGCCGCGCCGGTGGTCTCGCGCCTCGGTCGTGCGTGTTGTCCGGCCCCGTGGGTCGGTTTCTTCCACGGGGCAGTCCAGCCACATCTTGATCAGATGCAGCACGCGCCGGTCAACGATCCGGCGCGCCACCGACTTTAGGAGGTCGGTATGCGGAATGCTCCCGAAGTAGTCCGCGAGGTCGGCGTCGACGACTTCCGGGTGGCCACGGAACAGCCGCTCCTCCACCTCGACGACTGCCTGCTGGGCGTTGCGCCCAGCGCGATAGGCGTAGATTTCCGGCGGAAGATCGGCTTCGAAGATCGGCTCCAGCACCAGCATCGCTGCGGTCATGCAGACCCGATCCCGCACCGTCGAGATGCCCAGCGGCCTGAGTTTGCCGTTGGCCTTCGGTATAAACACTCGTCTGATTGGCTCCGGCCGGTAGCTCTCCTGCCTGAGCGCAAGCGCCAGTTCAGCCAGCCACCGTTCGACCCCATAGGCCTCGATGTCCGCAAAGTCCTGACCGTCTATTCCCGGCGCCCCCTTGTTGGCGCGGCACTGGGCATAGGCATGCGCCAGAATGTCGTCGCGGCTGATCTTGTCGTACAGGGCATAGAAGCGATAGCCGGCTTCTGCCTTCGCTTTCGCGTGTAACGCCCTCTGCAGCTTCTGAACACTCTTCGGAGTTGATAGGTTGCCCAATCTCCAGGTCCCTCACTACTTCCTGCGTCTGTCTTGAACCAAGGCCCCTTCCCTCCACCGGCATTACCCGGCTTCACCGGTACTACCGGCCTCTCCGCCACCCCATTGCGCCCGGCCTGTCCCTCGCGGGCGTCCGGTTGATCATCCCTGACCACGCATTGGGGCTTCCCGTGTTGCGTGCGCTTTCCTCTGTGTACATGCCGCCGCCACTACCCCGGTGCAGCGGACGGGCGCACTCGTCGCTCAAACTCGCCCATCCGTATCAGCCTTCCCCGAAACCACTATCGGGTCGGCCTGCACATCGACCTTTTCGAGGATTGCTCGGCGTTTACTCACGTTGCGGCCTGCACACTCGCGCGGTCACCAAAACCGTGACCGTTATCCGAAGGCTTCAGACATTTCGTCTCCTCCATGCCTGCTCCGGCTGCTTCCGGCTGGAGCGGTCGCCGGGCGGGGCTTGCACCCGCTGGAAAAGCGCCGCCTTGTCACGGCGCACATGGTAGGGATGGTCTTTCCCGAACCTACCAAGTGGCGATGCAGCTCGATCCCTGTCATCCCAAGGCATCATAACGTCAACGATCAGGCAGGAGGTGCGGAGGACCAGGCGGGAGCTCAAAAACTCTTCTGCGGACGCAAAGGCTTGGCCGTATATCCCCACGACTTCATGAGCCCTTGACCCCCTCGCGCATCGACTTGTCGTCGTCGACGATCGAGATCAGAGGCTTGGCTTTCGGCACTTCAACTCCTTCGCCCCAGGTTCTGATGGAACGATCGCGCTGCCATCGGGTCCATCCGCTGGGGATATTCGATAGCATCCTGGCAAGCTAAGACAAAACCGAGCGGGACGCGATTTTACCTTGGTGTAAACGCAATCACCGCGAGTGATGAATGCGATCGGTCGTCGACGAACCGCGGTCGAGATAAAAGGCGCTTTCTCATACGAGCGCAGGATTTTAGGCTCGAACGCCGGCCCTCGGATGCCGCCGACCCGAACGAGGTTGAGGTGATTGCCCAGGCCGCCGGCGAGCGCGATCTCGTTCGGACCCTCCCGCCTGCTTCGGACGCAGCGGCTCGTGCTGGGCGGCTCGTGCTGGAAGGTGAGAAACCGGTTCGCCTCGGCAGCCGCGCGCTCGGCCGGCGGCGCGGTACATGAGCAAGTTTCCCCGGTCGGGCGTCATCGCTCTACACTGCCCGAAGGCCGGGTGCCCGAGCGGGGATCCGACGAGTTCGCCAGCTGTGGGCCGATGAGTAGGCGATATGACGCGTCGACGCGTCGCCAACGGTGACATCGGGCCGATTGGGCGGCGCGAACTGCCTATCAGTCGGTTCCCCGTGGACACTGTTCGTGCCGGCTCGCTCGGCAGGCGGCTGGTGTTGCGTCGGCTCGTCCGCCGCTCGTGCTCCAATGGCGGCGGCGAGGAGCCCGGCTGCAAAGGCCACCAACGCCGCTGCGGCGAAGGCGGCGACCTCCTTGTGCCACACATGCAGCCATTTGATCTTCCCGTGACGCCAAGTCGCATCGCCCGCGCCATTCAAACTGTCACGGACAATGCCGTAATCGTGCTTGCCCCCTGTCGCTACGGGGATATCGGCAAACTGATCAGTAGCCGTTCTTGCCATCTCTGTGTTCTCCAAGACATTGCGTCACGCCAGAGATGGCGGTTCTCGTCCGCCCCGTCCGGCCAGATTCCGTATGACGCGGTTAGATCGAGGTAGCGACTGTGAGCTGGCAGTTGGTAGTCGCGCGATGCCTAGCCGCCGCGATGGGATCGCGCGGACGCCGCGCCGGCGCTCGCCAGCATTTGAACGCCGGCACGACGCCGAGGGCGATGCCTTCCAGCAGCCCGCCGGCGATGAGGATCGCCGGCAGCCAGGGCCGCTGATGTCTCGGACGGCTGCCGACGACCAGGAACCCGCCGAAGAGGCCGCTCAAGATGTTGGCGGGCCCTTGCGCGATCAGTTCTGGTTCGGATCGATGTCGCCACCGTCATGCATAGCCGCGCCACCGAGCGCCTCGGCGTAGCCGACCGCGTCGACTTGGGCAGCGGCAGGAGCCTGGGTCTAGCTCTCGTCTAGCTCCGGTCAAATAAGGTCGGGTAAAAAGGGGTGAATCCGGGACCTGCCCGATGGGCGCACGCGCGATCTCGTTCGGGCCGTTTCACCTGCTGCCGCAGCAGCGGCTCCTGCTGGAGGGCGACAAGCCGGTGCGGCTCGGCAGCCGCGCCTTTGACATCCTGGGCGCTCTCGTAGAACGTGCCGGCGAGGTGGTCGGCAAGGAGGCACTGATCGCCCGAGCCTGGCCGGAAACGTTCGTCGAAGAATCAAATCTGAAGTTTCAGGTCAGCGCGTTGCGCCGCGCCCTCGGCGACGGCCAAGGCGGTCATCGCTACGTCGTCGCGGTTCCCGGTCGGGCTATAATTTCGTTGCCCCGGTCAAGTTTGAGCAACCGCCGCGGGTCCCGGTGCCTCCGACAATCGCGCCGGCGGGGGTGCACAATCTGCCGGTGGCGGTAACTCGGATGATCGGCCGCGACGAAACCGTGACGGCGCTCGTCTCGCGGCTTTCGCGCCAGCGCCTGGTGACAATCGTCGGGCCCGGCGGTATCGGCAAGACCACGCTCGCCCTCGCCGCCGCCGAGCGCTTGATCGCCAGTTATGAACACGGTGTCTGGCTCGTCGATCTGGCGCCGCTCGCCGACCCGCGTCTGGTGCCGAGCGCGGTTGCGACCGTACTCGGCCTGGAAATCCGCACCGAGGATCCGCTTCCCGGGCTGGTCGCCAGCCTCAGGGGCAAGCGGATGCTGCTGCTGCTCGACAATTGCGAGCACGTCATCGACGCGGCGGCCAGCCTGGCGGCGGCGGTTCTCAGCGGAGCGCCCGGCGTCAACATCCTGGCGACCAGCAGGGAGCCGCTCCGGGTAGCGGGTGAGCGCGAGCACCGCCTCGGACCGCTCAGCAGCCCACCGCTGTCGGCTGAACCGACGGCCGCCGAGGCGGGGGTTTTCCCCGCCGTGCAGCTGTTCGTCGAGCGTGCAACCGCGATCGTCGAAGATTTCGCGTTGACCGATGCGAACGCGCCTCTGGTCGTCGAGATTTGCCGGAGGCTCGACGGCTTGCCGCTGGCGATCGAGTTCGCCGCACCTCGCGTCGAGGTGCTTGGCGTCGAGGGCCTTGCCGACGGCCTGGACGACAGCTTGCCGCTCTTGGGGGCGCGGCGCCGCTCGGCAATGCCGCGACACCGGACGATGCGGGCGGTCGTCGATTGGAGCTACGGTCTACTGAGCGAGGACGAGCAGCTGTTCTTCCGGGCTCTCGGGATCTTTACTGGCGGCTTTACGGTCGAGGCTGCCGCAGCTGTCGCTATGGATGCAGCAAAGACACGCCTCGATGCGATCGACCGCCTGGCCGATCTGGTGGCGAAATCGTTGGTCGTCGCCGATGTCAGCGGCGTCGGCCTGCGGCCGAGTGGCTGGCCGAATACGGGCGCGAAATCGACAATCTGCGCATCGCGCTCGACTGGGCTTTTTCGCCGGGCGGCGACGCGGGGATCGGGGTGGCATTGACGGCCGCTGCGGTTGCCCTCTGGATGCGCTTGTCGCTCTTGGAGGAGTGCCGCGGCCGTGCCGAGCGAGCGCTTGCCGCGCTCGGGGCCGGAGCGAGCCGGGATGCGCGCCACGAGATGAAGCTCAACGCCGCAGTGGCTGCATCACTGAGTTATAGTAGGGGTCCTGCCAGCCCCGAGACCAGCATGGCCTACACACGGGCCCTTGAGATTGCGGAGAGCCTTGACGATACCGAGTACCGGTTGCGGGCGCTGTGGGGCCTGTGGGCTTATCACACCGCCAGCGGTCGGCATCGCGTTGCTCTCGAACTAGCGCAAAGGTTCTATGCGTTGGCCGCGGAGCGACCCGACCCGAACGATCGGCTGAGCGGCGAGGGAATGATCGGCGTCTCGCAGCATTACCTCGGCGACCTGCCCAGCGCGAGGCGCCATCTGGAACACGTGCTCGTTGGTTACATCACTCCCGACCAAACGTCGCACATCATTCGCTTTCAGACCGATCAACGGGTGGTGATGAGTGTTTTCCTTGCGCGGGTTCTATGGCTGCAGGGATTTCCGGATCGGGCGACGCGCGCCGCCCACAGCGCCGTGGAGGACGCTCGCGCAGCCAACCACACCACAATCTCACTGTGTCAGGCTCTGGCCCACGCGGCGTGTCCGCTCGCTCTGTTGACCGGTGATCTGGCTGCAGCGGAACATTACAGCACGATGCTGCTCGACCATTCGACAAGGCATGCACTGGCCCTTTGGCGCGCCTGTAGCCGCAGCTTTCAGGGACTGCTTGTCATCCAGCGCGGCGATGTCATCACCGGATTGCGGCTGCTGCGCGCCGGCTTCGACGAATTCGGCGAGGCCGGGTCCGCCGTCTTCCGGCTCATCGCGTTCCTGATGGCAGAAGCTTTGGGTCGTGCCGGGCAGAACGCCGACGGGCTCGCCGCGATCGAGGAGGCGATCGCGCGCTCCGAGCGCACCGAAGAGCGCTGGGCAATGGCCGAGTTAGTGCGCGTCAGGGGCGAGCTTCTGCTGTTGCAGGGCGCGCCCGGAGCCGCCGCGGCGGCCGAGGATCATTTTCGGCAAGCGCTCGATCGGGCGCGCCGGCAAGAGGCGCTTTCCTGGGAACACCGCGCTGCCACGAGCCTCGCCCGCCTGCTGCGCGACCGCGACCGCATCGGTGAGGCGCGCGATCTGCTGGCGCCGATTTATGAGCGGTTTACCGAAGGATTTGGCACCGCCGACCTGCGAGAAGCAAAGCGGCTCATCGACGCGTTGTCGTAAATCATCGGATCTCTGTTCGATGGTCGTCGACCTTTCATGACCGCCCTCCGCCGTGTAGGCTGACTTGCTCCGGCGAGCTGTCGGATGCCGAGGCGTGCGAACCCGTCGGATGGAGCGAGGTTCAAGTGAGCGATCTCGTCGCGTCCGAATGCGCGATCTCGTTCGGCCCCTTCAGCCTGGTTCCGACACAGCGACTTCTGCTCGAAGACGATAACCCTGTGCGTGTGGGCAGCCGCGCGCTTGATATTTTGACCGCTCTGGTGGAGCGCCCCGGGGAGCTGGTCGGGAAAGACGAGCTGATCGCCCGCGTGTGGCGGGGCACCTTGGTCGAGGAGGGAAATCTCAAATTCCAGGTCGGCGCCTTGCGGCGGGCGCTGGGCGATGGACGCGGCGGCAGGCGGTACATCGCGACGTCCGCGGACCAGGGGTATCGCTTTGTCGCCCCGGTCAGTGTCGCACAGGCGCCTGCCGCCGCACCACTGCCGGCCGCGCCGACGAGACAAAATCATAATCTGCCGCAGCAACTCACCCGGTTGATCGGACGCGCCGATGCCGTAAGCCGGATCGTGGCGCGGCTACAACGGCACCGGTTGCTGAGCATTGTCGGGCCCGGCGGCATCGGCAAGACCTCGGTCGCCATCGCCGTGGCCGAGGCCTCGGTCAACACCTATGAACATGGGGGCTGGTTCGTCGATTTGGCGCCGCTCGCCGACGCGCGGCTGGTCCCCAGTGCCGTCGCGCAGGTGCTCGGTTTCGAGATTCGCTCCGATGATCCGGTTCTGGGCCTGGTCGGTGCGCTCAGGGATCGCCGGCTGGTGCTGGTGCTCGACAATTGCGAGCATGTCATCGGGGCTGCCGCCACCCTCGCCGTGGCCATCCTCAGGGGTGCGGCAGACGTCCACATCCTGGCAACGAGCCGCGAGCCGCTGCGGGTTGAAGGCGAATATGTGCAGCGGTTGCCGCCGCTGTCGAGCGGCTCCCCATCGGACCATCTCGACGCCACTGAGGCGCTCGCGTTCCCCGCGGTAGAGCTGTTTGTCGAGCGCACGGCGGAGCGTCTGGGGGAATTTGAACTCACCGACGAGAACGCTCCGCTCGTTGTCGAGATTTGCCTGAGGCTCGATGGAATGCCGCTGGCGATCGAATTGGCGGCGGCCCGGGTCGAGACCTTTGGGGTGCGGGGGCTCGCGACACATCTCGACGACCGTTTCCGCTTGCTGACCAGGGGCCGCAGGTCGGGTCCGCCGAGGCATCGGACGCTGAGAGCGGCCCTCGACTAGAGCTACGAGGTGCTCTCCGAACCCGAGCGTGCCGTGCTGCGCCGCTTGGGGATCTTTATGGGCGGCTTCACTCTCGACGCAGCCTGCGCAGTCGTCGCCGATCCTGGTCTTCTCAAGGGCGACGTCATCGACGCCGTCGCGGAATTGGTAGAAAAATCGCTTGCCGTCGTGGAAACGACCGAAACCGAGCCGCGCTTGCGGCTGCTCGAAACCACCCGCGCCTATGCGCTTGAAAGGCTCGCCGAAAGCGGCGAGCGGGGAGCGGTCGCGCGGCGCCACGCCGAGCACTACCGTAATCTTTTCGCGCGCGCTGAGGGTGAAGCGGCGGCGCGGCCTGCGGACGAATGGCTGGCCGATTATGCTCGGGAAATCGACAATTTGCGTGCGGCGCTCGACTGGGCCTTTTCGCCGGGCGGTGACCTCTCGATCGGCGTGGCGCTGACTGCCGCCGCGGTCCCCTTGTGGATGCATTTGTCGCTGATGGAGGAGTGCCGCGGCCGCGTCGAGCGGGCGCTCGCCGCTCTCGCGGCCGGAGCGGGCCGGGACGCGCAACGCGAGATGAAGCTCCTCGCCGCGCTGGGCACGTCGCTGGTGTACACCAGAGGTGACGTTCCCGAAATCGGCGCGGCCTGGACAAAGGCCCTCGAGATTGCGGAGAGCCTCGGTAACGTCGAGTACGAGTTGCGCACGCTCTGGGGCCTGTGGTCCTTTCACATCAACGGCGGCCAGCAATGCGTCGCTCTGACCATGGCGCAAAGGTTCCATGCTCTGGCGGCGAAGCGGCCCGAACCGAACGATCGGCTGATCGGCGAGCGAATGATCGGTGCGTCGCAGCATTACCTGGGCGATTTGCTCGGTGCCCGGCCCCATCTCGAACGCGCGCTCGCCCAAGATGTCGCTCCCACCCAGAAGTGGCAAATCGTTCGCTTTCGGGTCGACCAGTGGGTGACGGCGCGGGCCTACCTTGCCCGGATCCTGTGGCTGCAGGGATTGCCGGATCAGGCGATGCGGACCGCCGCAAGCAGTGTCGCGGAAGCTCCGGCGACCAATCACGCAATGTCACTGTGTTTGGCTCTGGCCCTCGCGGCGTGTCCGCTCGCTCTGTTGACCGGTGATCTGGCTGCGGCGGAACATTACGGGACGATGCTGCTCGACCATTCGACAAGGCATGCACTGGCCCTTTGGCGCGCCTGTGGCCGCAGCTTTCAGGGAGCGCTCGTCATCCAGCGCGGCGATGTCATCACCGGATTGCGGCTGCTGCGTGCCGGCTTCGACGAATTCGAGGCCGGGTCCTTCGGCTTCCGGCTCATCGCGTTCCTGATGGCAGAAGCTTTGAGCCGGGCCGGGCAGATCGCCGAGGGGCTCGCCACGATCGAGGAGGCGATCGCGCGTTCCGAGCGCACCGAAGAGCATTGGGTGATGGCCGAGTTAGTGCGCGTCAAGGGCGAGCTTCTGCTGTTGCAGGGCGCGCCCGGAGCCGTGGCGGCGGCCGAGGATCACTTCCAGCAAGCGCTCGACTGGGCGCGCCAGCAAGGTGCGTTGTCCTGGGAATTGCGAGCGGCCACCAGCCTTGCACGACTGTGGAGGGATCACCATCGAGGCGGAGAGGCGCGCGATCTCCTGGCGTCGGTCTATGGGCGCTTCACCGAAGGGTTTGACACCGCCGACCTGAAGCGGGCGCGGCGGCTGCTCGACGAACTCGGCTAACCGCGGACGCCTCGCGCCGGATGAATTGAGGCGCTCCAGTAGCGAACCACCCGCTCGCCAAAAGCCACTCCGACTTTGACCTAAATTAAATCATTGCCTGCGGCTTTCGAGTTATCAGGGTGCGGGCAACGAGGATGTCGCCTGACCGGTTTGGCGCGGCATCGAAATTCCGTGCAACACCCGGCCGAGGGCTTGATCGAAATCGGCAGGTCGCAATGAGCTTCGGCGAAGCAAGGCAAACTCGGAAGGGGGTGGCGGCTGCGCTCGCCGGCGATCGCGCCGCCATCGGCCACCGGCACAACGTCGCGGCTGCTGTCTTGCACCGCGACATCGCAGCCATCCTGCCGAGGCTGAAGCGTTACGCGCACAAGCTGACGCGCGACCCGGAAGATGCCGACGATCTGGTCCACGATTGCATCGCGCGCACTCGAAAAGGCCCATCTCTGGAAACCGGGGACGGATTTGCGGGCGTGGTTGTTCACGATTCTGCAAAATGAGCACATCGATCGGGTCCAGGACGCCGCCCGACCCGGCGCCAAGGTCGAATGGAACGAGCATCTGCCGGTCATGAGCTGCTCGTCGAACCAAATCGAGCATATGGAGTTTCGCGAACTCGAAGCGACCGTCATGCGGCTCCCCGAAGACCAGCGGGAGGCGGTGCTGCTCACCAGTCTGACGCCATGGAATTATGAAGAGGTCGTCACAGTGTGCAACGTTCCGGTCGGAACGATCCGGTCGCGGCTGTCGCGCGGTCGCGCGAGCTTGCGCAAGTTTATCGCCATGGTCCCGCGCGACGGGGCTTGCCGCGGGATACGGGCCGAATGCCGGTCGACGGTTTTCGCGGCCGCGTGACCACAACCGACCCAGCCATTCAACCGGACGCTCGCCAAGCGCGCGGTGAAATTGCGGTTTCACGTCTTCGGTTTAACAATGGTTAAAGCCGCCGCGCTCGGCCGGTGACTAACCCGTTGCGACGCCAAACCTCGCTGCTTTGCGCGACGCGTCGAAACCGGACTGGATCGGACCGAGGAGTGAGCGGGCATGTCAATCGGCACGATAGGTGTCATCGGCGCCGGGACCATGGGGGCCGGCATCGCCCAGATCGCCGCAGCGGCGGGACTTCGTGTCCTCCTCGTCGACGTCAGCGATGCCGCGGTTGAAAGAGGCGTTGGTACAGTCAGACACAATTTCGAATGCATGGTCGTGACCAGCGAGATGACCGAGACCGAGAAAGAGGGTGTGCTCGGCCGGATCCATGGAACAATGGCGTATGACGCGCTTCAAACCGCCGATGTCGTGATCGAATCGGCGACCGAGAACTTTGAAGTCAAGCGGCAGATCCTCGAGCAAGTGGATCGGGTAGTGAAGCCGCAGGCAATCGTTGCCTCCAATACCTCGTCGATCTCGATAACCAGACTGGCATCGACGATATCGCACCTGGAGCGCTTCATCGGCATGCATTTTTTCTATCCGGTACCGGAGGTGTCCCTGGTAGAGATCGTCCGCGGACTGCGGACGAGCGATGCGACGCATGACGCGATCGAAGGCTTGGCACTTCGGTTGGGCAAATCGCCGATCACGGTCCAAAGCAGGCCGGGGTTCCTTGTCAACCGCATTCTGCTGCCGATGATCAACGAGGCGCTCTTCGTGCTGGCCGAGGGCGATGCCGGTCCGACCGAAATCGACCAGGGTATGAAGCTCGGCTGCAACCATCCTATCGGCCCATTGGCGATCGCCGACCTGATCGGGCTCGACGTTCTGCTCGACATGATGCAGGCAATCCACGACGACCTCGCCGATCCCAAATACCGGCCTTGCCCGCTGCTCAAGGAGATGGTGGCGGCCGGCTATCTGGGGCGAAAGTCCGGCCGCGGTATCTACCGCTATTGACCCGGCAGGGCGGCGCTCGGCTCGAGGCGCCTCGGCCCAACCTCCGCTTACCACAACTCACCAGGGTTTACCCAACCTAACTCGACTGGAGTGCAAGCAGCGGTATTTAGTCAGCGTACGGATTGCCTGCGGCATCCGATCTCGGAAGGAGAGATGCAATGCCGAAACTCCGGTTCGATCCCCTCACCTATCAATTCTACTATCGCTGCCGGCCGGAAGAGAGGGCTAGCGCAAACACCGCCGGTTTTGATTGGGACCCGATCCGCCGCCGGTACTACACCGAGAATCCGCACGTGGCCGTGGCTCTCGCGAGCAGCGGCGATGACTACGTCGTGGAGCTGTTGGCGGACGTGCTCGGAGGCGCCGCGGTGTGCGGCCTTCCCGCCGGGGCCGGCCGGTCGCCGCAATGGGCTGCCGGGATTTCGAGCGGATTGAATGCTGTGCATTGAAGGGGTCAATTCGGCACCGCGTCAATCTCGAGTTTCGCCCGCGCTGGAGAGAGGAGTAATTACCCATGAATCACGGCCATTTTAGCGCGACCAGCTCACGCCGGTTGGCCTCTATCGGTCTCGGCTTGCTGCTCGCCGTCGGGATATCCGCCGAGTCGGCCGCTCTCCCGGCAAGCCCCCAAGACAGTGTGCGAAGCCTTTACCAGACGCTGGTCGCCACGATGAAGGACGCTCGGACTCTCGGGGAAAGTGGGCGCTATGCCCGCCTGGCGCCGGTGGTCGGCAGGGTGTTCGACATCCCGCTGATGGCGCGGCTTTCGATCGGGCCTTCCTGGGCGGGCCTGAACGAGGCGCAGCGTCAGAGAGCCACTCAAAGCTACGGACGCTACATCTCGGCGGTCTACGCCGACCGCTTCGACAGCTATGACGGGCAGAGGTTCGAGGTCAACGGCGAGCAGGCCGCCTCCTTCGGGGTATTGGTGCAGAGCCAGATCATCAAGGCCAACGGTGAGCCGGTGAAAGTCGACTACATCATGCGCCGCAATAGCGTGGGCTGGCTGATCTCCGACATCTATCTCGACAGCGCGATCAGCGAAGTGGCGACGCGCCGGTCCGAATTCGCCGCCATCCTGAGAAAGGGCGGCATCGACGGCCTGATCGCGGCCCTCGACCGCAAGACCGACAGCCTTATCGGAAAGTCCTCCTAGACTAGGGGCCGGGAGTGTAACCGAGGGGCACGACCTTAGGAGACGTCCGACAACCCGGTCGTGTTCCTCGATTACAGAAACTCCGTCGCAACGCAACACGGCCAGACGAAAGTCGTTCCGCAATGATCTTTGCTGCCAAGACGACGGCATCCGCGCTAATCGCTCTGCTTGTCGCCTTCACCTTCAACCTCGATCAGCCGCAATGGGCGTTGCTCACCGTTTTCGTTGTCGCGCAGCCGCAAAGCGGGCTGGTCCTGGCGAAGAGCTTCTACCGCATCGTCGGGACGTTGTTAGGCGCCGCCGTGGCGCTGCTCTTCGTCGCCCTCTTCGCCCAGGAGCGCGTCCTTTTCCTCGGCGCTCTGGCGCTCTGGATCGGCCTCTGCACCTTCGGCTCCCAATATGCGAGGAATTTCGCCGCCTACACTTTCGTCCTCTCCGGCTACACCGTGGCGATCATCGGCATCCCCGGAGCGCTCGAGGCCGGGAACGCCTTTTACATCGCCACGGCCCGGGTCACGGAGATCAGCCTCGGCATCATCGTGACCGCGACCGTCAGCCACATCGTCCTGCCGAGTTCGCTCGGCGCCGCGCTGCGGCAGGCGGTCGCCGGCGCTCGAACCGGGCTCGCCGACTATGCCGTCGGGCTGTTCGACGCCGGCGATGCCGCCCCGTTGCGGGCAAAGCTGCTGGGCGAGGCGATCGCCATCGAGAATCTGCGCGCCTCGGCAATCTTCGAGGATCGCGAAATCCGCGACCGCAGCGATGCGTTGCGGCTCATCGAGGCGGCGCTGATCCGCCTCGTCGGCGTCGCGCTGCTTTTGGGCGCAACGCTCGACCCACGCTACCGAACGACGGGATCGAACGAGGCGTGCTTCGACGACGCGATCGGCACAGCCGCTGCCGCGATCAAGGCATGGCGCGCCAACGCGATCGACGCCGCCGGATTGCGCCGCTGCCTTGTT
Source organism: uncultured Alphaproteobacteria bacterium (assembly GCA_963772295.1). Lineage (GTDB taxonomy): Bacteria > Pseudomonadota > Alphaproteobacteria > ATCC43930 > CGMCC-115725 > AP-15. The sequence continues at coordinate 61,553 of CAVYWO010000005.1, read as the reverse complement.
CGGGCATGCGCCCGACTCCCGCTCACCCGGCAGCTGTATCGAGATCGGTCGGCGCCCGACGGCGAGGTGATCCGGCGGGCGGCGGTCGTATCCCGGCTGCGCGAGTTCTTCACGGCCCTTACCGACTATGCCGAGGCCCACGAAGACTTCGTAGCGGCCGGAACGCCTGTGCGGCGCCGGATCGCCTTTCGGCATTCCAATGATCCGGTCGCAGCGCTGTGGACGGCACTGCGCGCCGCACTTGCCGTGTTCTTCGTCAGCGGGTTTTGGATCCTCGCCAATTGGCCGCACGGGTCGACAGCGGCGATCCTTGCCGCCGTGGCGACGGCGCGGCTCGCGACCCTGGGGCCCGCGGTGCCGATCGCGATCGCCGGCACCTTGATCTTCAGCGTCGCTACGATCCCTGCTTTCATCGTCATCGAAATATTGCTGCCCCTGGCCCAGGGGTTCGTGATGTTCGCCCTCCTCGTCGCCCCGATGCTCTTTGCGTGTGCCTTTCTGATGGCGAACAAGAAGACCTATCTGATCGGCTTTTTTTCTGCACTGTTGTTCGCCTCGGCCGGCCTGTTCCAGAACCGAATGGCCTACGACCCCATCGCGCTCATTAATACTTCCATTGCAGCGGTGGTCGCCGCAGCGGTCGCCATGGTGCTGTGGGCCATCGTGGCGCCGGCAACGCCGCAGGCCGCGAGAGCCCGCTTCGCCCGCGCCGCGCGCGCCGCGCTCGCGAGGATCGCGACGCCGCGTCGGCGCATGGGACTTGTCGCGTTCGAGACAGCGATGACCGAGGCCCTCGCCGAGCTGCAGGCTCATCTCCGCCCGGATTCGCCGGACGACATCGCGGCCCTCGAATCCGGCATTGCCCTTATCGGCGCCGGCCGCGAACTGATCCGACTGCGCGACGAAGGGACCTGGGCGCCAGCGGCCGGATGGAAACGCGACATCGCCGAACTCGTCTGCAAAGGGGCGCCCAGTCGCTCGACGCTGCGAGGCACATGGCGGCGAACGCCGCCGCCCACTTGCTCGCGGAGCTGCGCAAAGACGCGGTCGGCGCCGAGCAAACACAAGTCGCCTCGAGCGAAATCGTCGCCTTCGCCGCCATCCGGGACGAACTTGAGCGCGGTAGCAAGCTGCCGACCGGCGAGAGGCAAAAGGGGGTGATGTCTGATGCTGCGTGAAGTCAGCCTTTTTGGCGCGCTCGTGCCTTCGCTCCTGCTTTATTTCCTGGCCGCGATTCCTCTGTTCCTGGTGGTCGATCGGCTGGCGTCGCCGCTCGGCTTCTATCGTCTCGTATGGCATCCGCCATTGGTGCGGCTGGCGCTCTTCGTCTGCCTTTTTGCGGGGCTCGTTCTCATCACCAGACCCTAAGGAAGCTCGATGAAAACCGTCGCACGGGTGTTGCTAACCTCGTCATCGTCGCTGCCGGCTGCGCCGGCGGGTACGAGCTCTGGGACTACTATCTGTTTTCGCCCTGGACGCGTGATGCCCGGGTGCAAGCCGACGTGGTGGATATCGCGCCGGACGTCGCCGGCTTTGTCACCGATCTCCGGGTCAAGGACAACCAGTTCGTCCGCAAAGGAGATGTACTGTTCATCATCGATCGGGAACGCTACATCCGCGCTCTCGCCACCGCCGAGGCGAATGTCGCAGCCCTCGCCGCCGGCAAGGAAATGCGCGAGCACGAGTCGGCGCGGCGCGCCAAGCTGTCGACAATCGCGATCTCCGTCGAAGCGCGCGAGGACGCCATGCTTACCGCCAACACCGCGGCCGCCAATTACCAGCAGGCGGTCGCGGAGCGCTCGACCGCGCAGCTCAATCTCGACCGCACCGTGGTGCGCGCCCCGGTCAACGGGTTCGTCACCAACCTCACGCTCGATGTCGGGCAATATGCTTCGGTCGGCACCGAAGTCATGGCCCTTATCGACAGCAACTCCTACCGGGTAACGGGGTATTTCGAGGAGACCAAGATCCCGCGGCTGAAGCCGGGCGAAAAGGTCGAGATTTACCTGATGGGCGGTGGTTCACCGCTGCGCGGTCATGTCGAGAGCGTCAGTCGCGGCATTACCGATCGCGACAACCCCGCCGGCCCCGAGATGCTTGTCGCTGCCAATCCGACCTTCGAGTGGGTGCGACTTGCCGAGCGCATCCCGGTGCGCATCCGTATCGACCATGTTCCCAAGGGGGTGCTGGTGAGCGCCGGGATGACCTGTACCGTCGTCGTCGAAGCGCCGGCGCGCCAGTGGGCGACCCTCGCAGCTCTGCGCCAGTCGCTGCCCGCGATGAAATAGCCCGGCGCCTCGAGTTCGCCCTTTGGCGACGGGGAAAGCGCAGAGAGCAACCGGGTATGCTGGACAATTCGCACATGACAGACAGTCGCAGGGGGGACTTGAGTATATTTGGCGCAACCTCTAAGACCGCTCGCCGTTTTTTGGACCGGGGGCAGTCGAAGCGCGCGTATTGCCGGACCTTGACAGGCCGCGGTGGCATCAGCATCCCCTGCAACCGCGAGATCAGAAAGAGAGCTTTGGCACCCCGACAATGCCGCCGTCGGAGGTCTGCAGCCGCGCCGCCAGAATGGCGGTGACGAGCTTTTCCAGCTCGGCACCGGGCTTCAGCGCCTTGATCGCGAAGCTCGCCTTGACGGGATCGGGTACATGACCGTTGCGACAATGGCGCCATAGCGCATCAGGCGACAACCGGGACACCTCTCGCCGACATGCCGCCGGCTCGCACCGCGGGCGAGCAGCAGTTCAATGCGAGCGCGATCCGGATGTTGGCAGACCGTACACCGGCCATTGAGCGACGCGGCCATCGTCAGCGCAGCCTAAGAAAGGCTGGACGGGCGGCGAGGCCACTCGCATGCCGCCGCCGCCACCACCGACTTGCGCGACCCATTCCATTGCAGCCCTTGGTAGTATGTCGCGCTTCGCGCCGCTACGGGTTGTTGCGCCGGTTGCTGCGCATTTACAACCTACCGCCTCTTTTCGGTGTCCGGACTAGCAAGGTCCAGAAAAACTCGCGTTTGCCGTGTGAGCACCCTTCGAGACAGCCGCTTCGCGGCTTCCTCAGGGTGAGGTAAGTGTTTGCAAAACGTGGCCTCATCCTGAGGAGCGGCCGTTTTCGGCCGCGTCTCGAAGGATGGGCAAGCGGCGAGATCCCTATTTTTCCGCACCCTGCTATACTAGGCCGGCTTGTCGCATTGCTATCGCAGGGAGTCCCTAAGAGCCGTTTGTAGCCCCCTGAAATTGGCCAGTTTTCCCTCGCACTATACGCGACATGAGACCGGCTGCCTCGGTCGATTTGATTGGTAGCGGGAGAGGGATTTGAACCCCCGACCTTGGGATTATGATTCCCCTGCTCTAACCAGCTGAGCTATCCCGCCATCGCGCCCGCTTATAGGAGACGGCCGGGCGAGGGTCAAGCCGCGGCCGCCTCCGCCGCCTCGTCCCGCCGCCGGATCCAGCCGCCGCCCAACACCCGCTCGCCGTCGTAGCAGACCGCGGCCTGGCCGGGTGCTGCGGCCCCCGCCGGCGCCGCCGGAACGAGCTCGGCCGTGTCCGCGGCGCTGCCCGGATAGAGTGTGGCCGGCACCGGCGGCTGCGAGGAGCGGAGCTTTGCCGTCACCCGGATGCCGCTCGGCGGCAAGCCGCCGTCGCCGAGCCAATTGAGGCCGGCGAGCTTGAGCCGAGCTTGCGCCAAGGCCGCGCGCGGACCGACGACGACGCGCCGCCGTTCCGGTTCGAGCCGCAGCACATAAAGCGGCTCAGCCGCCGCGAGCCCGAGACCCTTGCGCTGGCCGACCGTGAACCGGGCGATGCCCTGATGGCGGCCGAGCACCCGGCCGTGGCGATCGACGATCTCGCCCGGCTCCGCCGCCTCCGGCCGCAGCTGTTCGACGAGCCTCGTATAGGACCCCTGCGGTACAAAGCAGATGTCCTGGCTGTCCTTCTTGTCGGCGACGGCGAGGCCGAAGCGGCGCGCCAGGGCACGGGTCTCGTCCTTGCCGAGATGGCCCAGCGGAAAGCGCAGGAATTCGAGCTCGGCGCGCCGCGTCGCGAAGAGAAAATAGCTCTGGTCGCGGTGCTGGTCGCGGGCCCGGTGGAGTTCGGGCCCGCCGGGTCCGACGATCCGCCGGACATAATGCCCGGTGGCGAGCGCCGATGCGCCGAGATCGCGGGCCATGCCCAAGAGATCGCCGAACTTGATGCGCTCGTTGCAGCGGATGCACGGCACCGGCGTCTCGCCGCGCCGGTAGGATTCGGCAAAATCGTCGATCACCGCGGCCCGGAAGCGGCGCTCGTAATCGAGCACATAATGGGCGATGCCGAGCCGCGCCGCGACCCGTGCCGCGTCCCGGATGTCCTGGCCGGCGCAGCAGGCGCCCTGGCGCCCGGTCGCCCGGCCGTGATCGTAAAGCTGCAGGGTGACGCCGACGATCTCGAAGCCGCGCTCGGCAAGAAGGGCGGCGGTCACCGACAAATCGACCCCGCCCGACATCGCGACGACGATGCGGTGACCGGCGGGATCGCCGGGCAGATCGAGATCGGGCAGCGACGCGATCATTGCCCGGCGGCGAGCCCCATCTGCCAGAAACCGGCTTCGAGCCGGGCGCTGGTGGCGAAGTCGGCGGCGAGCGCCGCAAACCGTCCCTCGCCGCCGCGCCTCGCGAAGGCTTCATCGAGCGCCGATCCGGCCTCCCGGGCGAGCTTCTGGTATTCGTCGCCGGCATACATCTCGAGCCATTCTCGATACGGGTTGCCGTCGCGGCGGGTGCCGGGATCGGCCATCCGTTCGGCGGCGATCACGGCATAGCCGATGATGCACGGCGCGAGCGCGGTTTCGAGATCGAGCCGGTCACCGGCGAGGCCGCGGTCGAGCACAAAGCGGGTATAGGCGATCGTCGCCGACGCCTCGGGTGCGGCGCCGAGCGCCGCTTCCGAAAGCCCCCAGCCGCGGCAATAGTCGAGGTGCAGGCCGATCTCGACATCGAGCGTCGCCGCGACGAGGCGCTGGGCGCGGCGCATCTCGGCGATGGTGTCCGATTTGTAGACGGCGAGGCCCCAGGCGCGGGCGAAGTGCAGCAGGAACAGGTAGTCCTGTACCAGGTAATGCCGGAACGCGGCTTCCGGCAGATCGCCGGCGGCCAGCCGCAACACGAATTGGTGACGGGTATAGGCCGCCCATGCCGCGCCCGCGGCCTCGACCAGCCGGGAAAACAGCGCCCCCCGACCGAGCGTGGGCGCCACGAAGCCGCTCAACGCAGATCGCGGGTCGCTGCCGGCAGCCCTACCGTCAGCCCGTCGAGCTCCTCGGTAATGACGATCTGGCAGCCGAGCCGCGAGGTTCGGGTCAGGTTGAAGGCGAGGTCGAGCATGTCCTCCTCTTCCTCGCTCGCCTCTTTCAAGAGATCGTACCAGTCGGGGTCGACGACGACGTGGCAGGTCGAGCAGGCGAGCGAACCGTCGCACGCCCCCTCGATGTCGATGTCGTGACGGCGGGCAACTTCGAGGACCGAGCGCCCGACCGGGGCATCGACCTCGCGCCGCGTGCCGTCGCGCTCGACAAAGATCATCTTGGGCATCAGCAGAAATACGCAATGTTGGGGTTTTGCATTCCCGACCGCGGCATCAGATCTTCGGCCATCCTTGCCGCGGCGAGCGCCGGTCCGTCCTCGCCCGCAAGCTGAGCGGAGCTCGGCAGGCCCAGGATTTCGATGCCGGCTGCCGCCGCCGCCGCGCGCAGCATCGCACCGGCCCCCGAGGGTGGAGCCGCGAGCACCGCCACGGCATGCGTGACCGGCCGCGCCAGCAGCCGCTCCGCCCGCAGCCGCACCCCTTCGAACAGCGCCCGCCACGCCGATTCGGGCGCCGTCGCCGCGGGCACCGGCAGGATCGGGGCAAATTCCGTGCCATCGCGCAGCATCACGGCGTTGCCGCCGACGGCGAATGCCGCCTCGGCCACGGCACCGCTCAAGTCGACGCCGATCGCCGCACCCGGCAGGTTGGCCTCGGCCGGACCGCCGTCCGGCTCTTCGATCTGAAACAGCTTCACCGGCGACGCCACAGCGCTCAGACGTGGAACAACTCGCCGCAGCCGCAGCGGCCCTTTTCATTAGGATTGCGAAAGGCAAAGCCGCTCTGCAGCCGGTCCTCGACGTAATCCATTTCGGTGCCGAGGATGAACATCACCGCCTTTGGATCAATGAGGACGGTGACACCTTTGTCTTCGACGACTTCGTCGAACTTGCCCTTTTCGTCGGCGTATTCGAGCGTGTAGCTGAGCCCCGAGCAGCCGCGCGCACGCACCCCGACCCGCACCCCGACCGACGGCTTGCCGCGCTTGGCGAGCAGCTCGTTGATTCGCTGCGCCGCGGCGTCGGTCACCAACAAGGCCTGTCTTCTGCCGATCATCGGACCTCCATTCGCAGCTCCTATGTGGGGAGAGCGGCTTCTGCCGTCACCCGGCTCGCCGCTGCCGCCAGTGCGTCGACCGCGAAATCGACATCGGCATCGGTATTGAAGCGGCCGAGGCCGATGCGGATCGAAGCATTGGCGAGCGCGTCGGGGAGGCCGAGCGCACGCAGCACATAAGACGGCTCGACCGCGGTCGAGGTGCAGGCCGAACCGGTCGAGACGGCAATGCTCGGGCACGCTTCGATCAGCGCCGGCGCGGCAATCCCCGGAAAGGACAGGTTGAGGCTGCCGGGGAGCCGGCGCTCGCCGTCGCCGTTCAGGCGCAGCCCGGCGATGCGCCGGTCGAGCCCGCGCTGCAACCGATCGCGCAGCCGGCGCAGCCGGACCGTCTCCGCCGCCATCTCCGCCTCGGCGATCGACATCGCCCGACCGAGCCCGACGCAAAGCGGCGTCGGCAGGGTTCCCGAGCGCACGCCGCGTTCCTGGCCGCCGCCGTCGAACAGCGGCAAGAGCCGCACCCGCGGCCGCCGCCGGACATAGAGCGCGCCAATCCCCTTCGGGCCATAGAGCTTGTGGCCCGAGATCGACAGCAGGTCGATGTTCATCGCCTCGACATCGAGCCCGATCTTGCCGGCGGCCTGGGCCGCATCGGTGTGGAACAGGACGCCCTTGGCGCGGCACCGCGCCCCGATCTCGGCCAAGGGCTGGATCACGCCGATCTCGTTGTGCGCCGCCATCACCGAAACCAAGAGGGTGCGCTCGCCGATCGCGGCGTCGAGCCGGTCGAGCGCCAAGAGACCGTCGGGCTCCACCGGCAGATAGGTGACGGCGAAGCCTTCGCGCGCGACGGCGGCGCAACTTTCGAGCACACATTTGTGTTCGGTCACGAGCGCCGCGATATGGTCGCGCGGCGGCCCAGCCGCCGTGCCGGCGCGGGGATGGGCGCGGGCGAAAGCCGCCGCGCCCTTGATCGCCAGGTTGTTCGCCTCGGTGGCGCCGGAGGTGAAGACGATCTCGCGCGGATCGGCATGGATCGGCGCCGCGACCTCGCCGCGCGCCCTCTCGATCGCCGCCGCGGCGCGCCGCCCGTAGGCATGGGTGGTACTGTGCGGATTGCCGTACTCCTCGCTGAAGAAGGGCAGCATGGCCTCGAGCACGCGCGGATCAAGGCGCGTCGACGACTGGTTGTCGAGATAGATCGGCACCTGGTTGGCGCCGCGATCAGAGGGGCCGGCGCTCATGCCGCGCGGTCCCGCGGCAACACGGGGTGACGCCGCCGATAGAGCCCGAGCCACGACCCGAGAAAGCGCTCGATATCGGCCTCGCTCGTTTCCCAGCCAAGGCTCACCCGGATCGTCGCCGCGGCGAGTTCGGCCGGGACCGCCATCGCCGCCAGCACATGGCTCGGACCGACCTTGCCGGACGAACAGGCGGCACCGGCACTGACCATGACGCCGTCGAGATCGAGCGCAATCACCTGGGTCTCGGCGGCGATCCCCGGCAGCGCGATCGCCGAGGTGTTCGGCAGGCGGGGTGCGGCGGCGCCGAGCACGACCGCCGCCGGCGCCGCCGCGGCGATCTCCGCCTCCAGCATGTCGCGCCAACGGCGGACGGCGTCATAAACCGCGATCTCCGTCCGGGCGGCTGCCGCGGCGGCGCCAAAGCCGGCGATCCCCGGCAGGTTTTCGGTGCCGGCGCGGCGCCCGCGCTCCTGGCCGCCGCCGCGCAGCATCGGGAGCAGATCGACGGTGTCGCGCGCCACCAGCGCGCCGACCCCCGGCGGCCCGCCGAGCTTGTGCGCCGACAGGGTCACGAGATCGGCGTCGATCCCGTCGAGGTCGAGCCGCATCTTGCCGGCCGCCTGCACCGCGTCGCAATGGAACAACGCGCGATGCGCCCGCGCCAGCGCCGCGACTGCGCTCACCGGCTGAACGACGCCGGTCTCGTTGTTGGCGAGCATGACCGAAACGAGGGCCGGTCGGACGTCGGCGGAAAGCAGGCCGTCGAGGGCGTCGAGGTCGACGACGCCGTCACGATCGACCGGGATCGGTTCGGCTGCCGGGACCGCGCGCCGGACCGAATCGTGCTCGACCGCCGAGACGAGAACGCGCTCCCGCCCGCAGCCTCGAAGCGCCAGGTGGTTCGCTTCGGTGCCGCCGCTGACAAGGACGACATCCTCGGGCGACGCGGCGACGAGCGCCGCGATCTCGGCGCGGGCGGATTCGATCACTTCCCGCGCCAGCCGCCCCCGGCGATGCACCGAGGAGGGGTTGCCGCAGCACCCGAGCGCAGTCCTGATCGCGGCCGCCGCCGCCGGCCGCAGCGGCGCCGTTGCGTTCCAGTCGAGATACGCCTCTCGCCGTCCGCGCATTAAAGGCCTTCGGCGGCTGCGGCGCACCGTGACTGCACGTGCAGCCGCCCGCTGGTGCCGAGCACGCGGCGCTCGCAGACATCGGCGAGCGATACCGAACTCAGGTAGAGGTGGATCTGATTGCCGAGTTCTTCCCACAAATCGTGCGTAAGACAGCGCATCTTGTTGCCGCGGCAGCCGACGGGCGCGCCCGGCGTGCAGCGGGTCGCCCGGATCGGTTCGTCGACCGCCAGGATGATGTCGGCAATGCGGGTCTCGCTGCGGTCGAACGCCAACAGGTAACCGCCGCCCGGGCCGCGCACGCCCCGCACCAGCCCGCTCCGCCGCAGCATCGCAAAGAGTTGTTCGAGATACGACAGCGAGATCTCCTGGCGCTCGGCGATTTCCGAAAGCGCCACCGGCGCTTCGCCGCCGTGGACGGCGAGATCGACCATCGCCATGACGGCATAACGGCCCTTGGTGCTCAGCCTCATGATCGCTCGCTCAGCACGGGCTCCTCGTCGTCGGCGCCGTTGCCATGGGTCGGCGCGACGATCTCGACCGCGGCCGCCGCGCCGGCCGCGCGACCGGCCCGCTCGAACTCGGTCACGCGTGCGCGCAGGCTCGTCACCTCGTCGAGCAGCCCGTTGAGCGCGCGCGCCACCGGATCCGGGATGCCTTCGCCCAGCGCGTAGGGCCGAAATTCCGGCCGCGGCCGCAGCGGCGCCGCGCGCCCCGCGACCGGACGCGCCGGGATTCCGACCATCGTGGCGCCATCCGGCACTTCGGCGAGAACGACCGCCTGGGCTCCGACCCGTGCTCCGTCGCCGACGCGGAACGGCCCGAGAACCTGGGCGCCCGAACTGACGATGACGTTGTTGCCGAGGGTCGGATGGCGCTTCTCGCCTCGCGTCAGCGAGGTCCCGCCCAGGGTCACGCCCTGGTACAGCGTGCAGTCGTCGCCGATTTCCGCGGTCTCGCCGATCACCACGCCCATGCCGTGGTCGATGAACAGGCGCTTGCCGATCTTGGCCCCGGGATGGATCTCGATCCCGGTTTGCATCCGACCGAGATGCGACACGAAGCGCCCGGCGAGGAACCAGCGGCGCTGCCACAGCCAATGGGCCAGCCGGTGGAACAGGAGCGCATGAAAACCCGGATAGCACAGCACGACCTCGAGGCGCGACCGCGCCGCGGGGTCGCGCGCGAGAGTGGCGTCGATCTCGTCGCGCAGGTTTTCCAAAAACATTGCCGACACTATATGTTACGCTGGCGTTAGGGCTCGCGCGAGCGGCGCCAGCCGGTGCCGCCTAGAGCGAAGATATGGTTGTCCGAGCAAAATGATCAAGAAACCAGGGTCGGCCGGCCTTCCGCAAGGTGCGGATTTCCTACTTAGAGCCTCGGAATTCCGCCATGCCTGAGGTAATCATCAACGGGCCGGAAGGCCGGATCGAGGCGCGCTATCACCACGCGCGGACGCCGGCGGCGCCGCTGGCCGTCGTGCTCCATCCGCATCCGCAGCATGGCGGCACGATGAACAACAAGATCGTCTATCTGTTGTACCAGTGCTTCGTGCGCCACGGCTTCTCCACCCTCCGCTTCAACTTCCGCGGCGTCGGCCGCAGCCAGGGCAGCTTCGACCGGGGCGAGGGCGAATTGTCCGACGCCGCCTCGGCGCTCGACTGGCTGCAGACCTACAACCCGAACGCGCCGACATGCTGGATTGCCGGGTTTTCGTTCGGCGCCTGGATCGGTATGCAGCTCCTGATGCGGCGGCCCGAGATCGAGAGCTTCATCGCGGTCGCGCCGCCGGCGAACGTCTATGACTTCACCTTTCTCGCCCCCTGCCCGTCATCCGGGCTGATCCTGCAAGGCGATCAGGATACCGTGGTGCCGCTCGATGCGGTGCAGAAGCTCGTCACCAAGCTGTCGCACCAGCGCGACATCAAGATCGATTTCCGCAAGATTGCCGGCGCCGACCATTATTTTGCCGATCGGCTCGACACGATCGTCGGGCATGCCGACAACTACATCCGCGACCACGCCCGCCTCGGCGGCAGGCCGCCGGCTGCGGCGCACGGCCGCCCGTCGCGCTGACCGCTTTCCCCTGCCACCGCCTCGGATCAGTCATCCTTGGGTGGTACAGACGGCATGGCGGGGGTTACCCGTGGGAAGAGCCGGGTGCGGCAAACCCGCACGCCCGGATCTAGGAATCCGGATCGGCGGCAGCACTGTCAAAAGCAGCGATGTAACTTCATCCCTCTGCCGGATCATTGTGGCTGCCACCGGTGCGGGCGGCAGCTGAAATAAGCGCGAGTTATACTGATTAACGGCTGATGGCCGCACGAGAGCGGGGCGTCTCAATGGGCATCCGTGGGCTGGTTTGGCAAACGCCTCAGCGCGGGAACGGCGTCACGTTCATCGAGTTTGACAGGGGATCATCGTGAGGCTCGGGGGTTTCTTCCGCATCGCGGCCGCCGCCGTCCTGCTGACCGGTATCGGATTAGCGCCAAGCTCTTACAGCCGGTCGCACCACAGCAGCGGGTCCGGATGGGGAAGGGTCACGTTTTCCCCTTCGCCGAGATCCCCGTCTAGCGGCGGTTTCACCAAGCCCGGCTCCGCGTCGCCGACTGGTTCGCCGCCAGCCATGGCGGCATCGCATCAGACAAGCGGCGGTTTCGCGAAGCCGTCATCCCAGACCGGCGCCGCGGCTTTCGAACCGGCGGCGAGCGGCGGTTTCGTAAAACCGGGAGCCGGCACCGCCGCTGTCGGCGCCGCGGCGCCGAAGGGCCCGGCGGCGGCGACCGGTTTCGACCGCGCCATCGCTCGCCAGCAGGCGGCCGCTTCCCTGGCCAAGATGCGGGAGCAGCAGGCGGCGTTCAAGGCGCCGCCGCCAAAATTGGAGGCGCCGGCCGCTACCGCTGCTTGGGCACGACAAAGCGTCGAGGCCGCGGGGCCGCGACCGACGCCGGGCGTCTATTACGCCGAACGCGACCGTTACTACGGTTCGGCCGGGTGGCAGCCGCCGGTTTACGTGCATTACGGCGCGCCTTCCTACGGGATCTGGGACGCGCTGTTCCTATGGTCGATCCTCGATCTGCATCACGACTGGGCCTATTATCATCAGGACGACCCGGCCTACGAGGCCTGGCGCCATGACGCCGATCGCCTGGCCCAGGACAACGCGGACCTGAGGGCCAAGCTCGCCGCGATGGACCGCGATGTCGCGGCGATGAAAGAGAAGCAAGTGCCGTCCGACCCGAACTACCTGCCGCCGGGCGTCAAGCCCGAGGTGGCGCTGGCGGCCGAAGTCGTCACCGGCGTCGCGGCACCAAAGCTGGCCTTCGCCACTGGCACGCCCGGCAGCACCTATCTGATGCTGTGCGACAAGCTCAAAGCGAACGCCGCGGCGACGCTCGAGATCGATTGCCGCGGCACCGCCGGCAGCAAGGAAAACGTCATGGACTACGTCGAGGGGAAGAACCAAGCAATCTTTGCCACCGCCGACGTCATCGATTGGGCATTGCGCGCCCTCTCGACCGGCGGTAACAGGCCGAAAACGTTCGGGCGCTATCAGCTGACAGCCTATAGCGAGGCGATGTTCCTCCTGGTCAACAAGTCGTCTGCGATCCACAGCGTCGGCGATTTGAAGCCGGGCGCAACGCTCTATGTCGGGCCTGCGGGCTCCGGCGCCGAGGCCTCGTACGAGAATTTGGCGCATCATGCCTCGAAGCGCTCCTGGGTCTTCTTCCAGGCGCAGAACACGCAGTACGAGAGTGTCCGGATCGAAAACGCTCCCTATCCCGAGGCCATAAAGGCCGTCGCGGGAGATCGCGGCGCCGTCATGCTGGTCATGATGCCCGGCCATTCCGAGTTCATGTCCCAGGTGGACCGGGAGTTCGGCGACAGCGTGCGACTCGTGTCGATGAGCGGCGACCCGAGCTTTGCCAAGGTCACCGACCGCGACGGCAATTTCGTCTATCACGAATGCACGCTCGAAGGCGGGCTTTATCCAAAGCTGCTCGGAGCCGGTTCGGTGCGGACCTTGTGCGTGCCCGCGATCGTCGTCGTCTCGGGCAATTGGGTGCGGGACAACGGCCGCACCGCCGAGGATCTGTTCCTGACGGCGTGGCAATTCACCGAGCCCGACCTCGAACGGGCCAATGCGGGGCTGCAGTGATGGCCGGCTTCTATCGCGCCTTTGCGGCGGCGCAGGCGGCAAAGCTGGCAGCCGTATTCCGGCCCCGGCAAGGGCCGCGCATCGACGACAACTTGCCCTACGGCTTGCGCATTGGCGGCTCGGTGCTGTTCGACAACGAGGTCCCGTTCATCATCGCCGCGGGCGTCGGGCACCTGGTCGCGAAACCGGAAGGGAGCGTGGCCAAGATTGTCGCCTATGGGCGGATGCAGGCCGACGGCAACACGATCCACCGCTGCTATCTCGACGCCGAGGGGGGCGAGGAGAGTTTTCTGCAGGCCATCAGCGGCGCGGACGGTCAGCCGGTCGCCGGCGAGCTGCGGTTGTTCCGCTTGTTCCGGGAGATCATGCCGGCCACCTCAGCGGAATGGTCGGTGTGGTTGCCGGCCAATCCGGACGACCCGAATGAGCGCTACCTTGTCGGCTACCGGCAGCTCGATGTGCCGGATGCTGCCGACGCTTCGCGCGTGCAGGCAAGTTACGCGCGCATGTGGCCCCAGGGCGGGCCCGAGCAGGTGGCGCCGATCACCCTGGAAGAACGGCTGAACGCCGACCCCTTCGGCTCCGACACCGTGGTCGTGATGCACCGGGCCATGCTCTACGGCCGCGCGCTGCCGCGCCCGGGATCGTTGCCGCCGGGAACGCCGTTGCCCGACGAGCTGGTCTGGCTGCAGGTCAGCGAATATCCCGACCGCGCGATGGTCCAGCTCTATGCCGGTCTCGCCCTCGAACCCGGCGACGTTCGGATTGTACCCCCCGGCGCCTGAGCGGCGCGCAACCGAGGAGCATGTGCATGGCCAAGCTCAACTTTCTCGCCGCTTTCGGCATCGCCGAGGCGAAGAACGCCCTCGATGCGTTCACCGGGGTCCTCGTTCGCTTCGATCCGAAGACGGCCGGCGAAGCGGACATCCGGCTGCTCAGCGCAGAGGTCGAAAAGGTCGCCAGGCTGAAGGTCGAGGCCGCCGATGACCTGAAGCAGCTGCACACCCATCACGACCAGCTCGAAGCCAACCGCAGCCGGGCGCTGGCGGCTTTGAGCGTGCTCAAGGGGCAGGCCGATGGCGCTGCGGACGAGCGAGCCAAGCGCGACATCATTACCAAGGCCCAGCTCGTGGCGCACGAGATCCAGACCCTCGACACGGATCTCGGTCACGACGAAGAGAGCATGGCGACCGCCGGCACCTGGCTCGGCGAGGTCACCAAGGCTCTGGACGAGGCCGCTCAACGCCTCGCCGAGGCGCGCCGCAACCTCGCCGACGCGCAGCGCGAGATGCGGCGCGCCGATCAGGAGCGGCAGCTGGCGCAGCACACGCTCGACCGCCAGAAGCAGCTTTCCGACATCACCCGTGCCAGCGACTCGCTCGGCGTCGCACTCGGCGCGATGCGCAACGCGGCGGCCGACGCGCACAAGCAGGCCGCCGCGAATCTGCAAGCGGCCGACGCCATCAAGCGCGCTTCGAGTTCCGGCTCCGACGTGATCAACGAGATCCTCGCGAAAAATCCGCAGGTGCAGGCCGCCGATCCGTTCGCGCTGCTGGAAAACCGGCAGCCCCGCCAGATCAGCGGGTAGGTTCGCTGTTTAAGTGGTGCATCCAGGAGTCGCGCCGCCTGGTGATCGCCGCCGGCCTTAGCGACGACGATATCGACAGGTTGATCAAACAGGCGCAAAGGGAGGTCGAGCCGTTGCTTGGATGAGGCTCGCCGTCGACACGAACGTTTTCGTCGGCGACGCCCTCAAGGAGAACTCCCTGCCGTTCTGCCGGGACCGACCTCAATCGGCGAAGGGGTCGCGCACCAGGACGGTGTCGTCGCGGTCGGGGCTCGTCGACAAGAGGGCGACCGGCGCGCCGATCAATTCCTCGAGCCGGCGGATGTATTTGATCGCGGTGGCCGGCAGCTGGGCCCAGGAACGGGCGCCGCGGGTGCTCTCCTGCCAGCCCTCGGCGGTCTCGTAGACCGGCTCGATTTCGGCCTGGGCCGAGGCGCCGGCCGGCAAGTGGTCATAGCGCGCCCCGCCGCGGCGATAGGCGGTGCAGAACTTGATCTCGGCGAGACCGTCGAGCACATCGAGCTTGGTCAAGGCGATCCCGTCGATGCCGCCGAACCGGACCGCCTGGCGCACCGCCACCGCATCGAACCAGCCGCAGCGCCGCGGCCGGCCGGTGACGACGCCGTACTCGCGGCCGCGTTCGCCAAGGGTGCGGCCGATTTCGTCCTCTAGCTCGGTCGGGAACGGGCCGCTGCCGACGCGGGTGGTGTAGGCCTTGGTGATCCCGAGGACGTAGCCGACCGCGCCCGGCGCGATGCCCGAACCGGCGGCCGCCTGGCCGGCGAGCGTGTTCGACGAAGTGACATAGGGGTAGGTGCCGTGATCGACGTCGAGCAAGGCACCCTGGGCGCCCTCGAACAGGATGCGCCGCCCGCGCCGCCGTGCCTCGTCGAGGACGCGCCAGACGGGTGCCGCAAACGGCAGCAGGCGCGGCGCCACCGCCTTCAGCGAGGCAACGAGTGCCTCGCGGTCGATCTCCGGTTTGTCGAGACCGCGCAACAGCGCGTTGTGATGCAACAAGAGCTGGTCGAGCCGTTCCTCGAGCGCCGTTGGATCGGCGAGATCGCAGACGCGAACCGCGCGGCGTCCGACCTTGTCTTCATAGGCCGGGCCGATGCCGCGGCCGGTGGTGCCGATCCGGCCGGCGCCGCGGCGCGCTTCGCGGGCCCGGTCGAGGGCGCCGTGCGACGGCAGGATCAGGGCGGCGTTATCGGCGAGCTTCAGGCTCTGCGGCGTGATCTCGAAGCCCTTCGCGCGCATCGCATCGATCTCGTCGAGCAGCGCCCAAGGGTCGACGACGACGCCATTGCCGATGATCGAGAGCTTGCCCGGGCGCACCACACCCGACGGCAGCAGGCTCATCTTGTGCTCGACGTTACCGATGACGAGCGTATGGCCGGCGTTGTGGCCGCCCTGAAAGCGGACCACAACATCGGCGCGCTCGCTGAGCCAGTCGACGATCTTGCCTTTGCCCTCGTCGCCCCATTGGGCGCCGACGACGGCGACATTGCCCATGCCGGTACCCTTCTCAGCCGAGCGCCACCGGGGCGCCCTCTTCGAGGAAATGGCTGCAGCCGAGGCGCCGCGCCTCGACCCGCCAATCGCCGGCGGGTTCGAGCGCGGCTACCGTGATCCAGCCGGCCTCGCGCAAGGCCCGGGCCCGGGCGCGGTCGGCGCCGGGCGGCAGCAGCAGCCGAGGCGGTGCGGCCGGGCGCGGCAACGTCCGCAGGATCGTCTCGGCATAGAGGGAAAAACCGGTCGCCGGTTCGGGTGCCGTCGGCTCACCGGCCTGATAGCGGCCGCCGCGGCCGAGCTCGCCGGCCGGACCATTGCGCGAGAGGCCGGCGGCGAAAAACGTGAAGCTGATCCCGGTATGATATTCGAAGCCGCGGTTCTCGACCGGATCGACGGTCACGGCGAGCTCGGGCGCCGCCGCGGCAAGACCGTCGAGCACGGCGCCGAGGCGCAGCCGCTCGGCCCGCGCGCCGGCCGGCAGCGCCAGCCGATCGAGCGCCGCCAGCGCCGGACCGGCCGGCCCCGCCGCCGCCAACAGCCGGCCGAAGAGCTCGCCGGCCGCGCCGGCGACGACGCCGACCGCGGCCGCGTCCTTGCGGTCGAGCGCGGCGCGCAGCGCCGCCCGCCGCGCGCCGTCGATGCCAAAGGCTTCGGCCACCGCCGGCACCAGGGTCGGCAACGTGATGTCGACCGAGAGGCGGCGCACCCCGAGTGCCGTGAGGGCCGCGCCGGCGACCGCCATCGCCTCGACATCGGCCGCCGGCCCCTCGGCCCCGATCAGCTCGGCGCCGACCTGGGTGAACTGGCGCTCCGGGCGGATCTCGGAGCCCTTGACGCGCAATACTTGGCCTGCATAGCTCAAGCGCAGCGGCCGCGCCGCCTGGCCGAGCCGGGTTCCGGCGATGCGCGCGATCTGCGGCGTCATGTCGGCGCGCACCCCGATCATGCGGTGCGAATCCGGGTCCATTGTGCGGAACGTCGCGATCGCCATCGCCGCGCCGGCACCGGCAAACAGGGTCTCCTCGAACTCGACGAGCGGCGGCTTGACCCGCTCGTAGCCGTGACCCCTGAGGCTCGCCATCAGCCGCGCCACCACCTGCGCCTCTGCTTCCGCCTCGGGCGGCAGCAGGTCGCGCATGCCGGTCGGCAGCAGCGCGGGATGCGGGGCGTCGGGCATCGGATCGACGAATGCGAGCGTGGCGAACCGGCACAATCCTATCGCTCCGCGCCCGGCGTGTCTCGGCGCTTCGCCGCAAAAGCGCATCGCCAATCGGTGCCGGCAAAGAGCTCGTCCAGCGTCACGTAGGCGATCGAACCGATATATCGCCCAGTTCTTCGAGCAGCGCTTTCGCATCCTTCAGATCGGCGGTGTCGAAGCCCTCGGTGAACCAGCCGTAGATCGGCGCGAGAAGGCCGCGCGCTTCGGCGGGCTTCCCTTGGTCCCGCCACAACCGGGCGAGGCTGGTGGCGGCGCGCAACTCCCACGACTTCGCCTCTTGCGAACGGGCTCGCTCGATCGCCCGCCGATAGGAAACTTCCGCCCGATCCGCAGCGCTCGGGTTCCGCCGCAGGAGCAAATCGCCGATCAGCCGATGGGCTTCCGGCTCCCATATAGCGTCGCCAGTGCGCTCGCAGTGCACGACCGCGGTCTCGAGCGCGGTCAGGGCTTCATCGAAATTCCCGTGTTGTTCAAGGCACTCCGCAAATAGAGCATGCCACATACCCAGGCCCGCCCCCATCCCTATCCTTCGATACTCGGCCAGAGCGCTCCTGAAAGCTTCGATGCGATCGTCTGCGCACTGCCCCGTCACCCAGGCGTCGTGCCAGATTTCGAGCATCGAACCCGCCGCGCAGTAAAACGCGAACCCCTGCTCCCTGGCGACCATCAGAAATGCTTTGGTCCGCGCGGCCATCAGCTCGGGTTCCCTCCGCTGGATCCTGAGCCAAGCCTCGCACCGCAAAGCCCAGCACAGGCTGAATGGATGAGCCACCGTCTCGGCCATCGCGAGGGCGGCAAGCCCCCGCTCGGACGCGCGCTCGGGATAGCCGAGGAACCACAAGGCCAGCGACTCCAAAATCAGGGCCAGCATGGCCGGGTCTGTCATGAAAATCTTTGGCCCGCGGTGATGCTCTGGGTCGTACAGGACCCGCACCCGAGCGGCGTGAGACGGCACGCCCGCGTATCGTCCGCACCAAAAGCAAGTGCTGCAAGCGCTGAGTTCGGCGAGCAAACGGAACTCGTCGCTCCCGAGCTTTGCTGCGAGGTTGAAAAGCTCCCGGGAAAGCTCCGACGCGGTCTCCAGATCTGGTCCACACACATGATAGTTCAACAACCCCAGAAGGCTGCGAAAGAGCTCGGGGGTCTCGCCGGTGCCCGCACACAACTCCTTGGCTCGGGTGTAGGCGGCCAGCACCTCGACAGATGCCCACCCGCGTGTGGCAATGAGCGGGGCGCCGAGCGCGAGCCGGAAGTCGATCTCCCGCGAGATCCGCTCGGACGATTCCGGCAGCGAAGCGATAAGCTCGAGGCCCTTGGTCAAATGGGCGATCGCCTCGGCGTTGGCCGAGGTCGCCATCGCCCGCTCCGCGGCGCGGCGATAATAAGCAATGGCCGGAGCGGGAAGCCCGGCGGCGGCGTAGTGATGTGCGACCAGTTCCGGCTGGGTCTCGGCCACTTCCGGGAACGCGCCTTCGAGCGCCTCGGCGATCCGAGCGTGGAGCTGCCGCCGGCGCTCGCGCAAGAGGCTGGCATAGGCCGCCTCCTGCACCAGCGCATGCTTGAAGGTGTAGACCGCCTCCGGGGGTTCGCCGCGGCCGAAGACCAGCTCGGCGCGGACGAGCCGGTCGAGAGCCTCCTGCAGCCGGTCGTCGGGCTGCTGCGCCACGGCGCTGAGCAATGGATAGGAGAACTCGCGGCCGATCGCGGCGCCGATCTGGGCGACCTCGCGCACGGGCGCGAGGCGATCGAGCCGGGCCATCAGCGAGTTCGTGCAGGGTGGTCGGGATCGCCAGCGGCGGCAGCGCGCCGTCGAGCGCGTAATGCCCGTCTTCCTCGCGCAAGAGGCCGCTTTCGATAATCGTCTTGGTCAGCTCCTCGACGAACAGCGGCACGCCGTCGGTGCGGGCGAGGATCTGCTCGAGGATCTCGGCCGGCAGCGCCTTGCCGCCGGCCGACCGCTCGACCAGCGTCATGCCCTCGCGGCGGCCGAGGCGGGCGAGCGGCAGTGTCGTGACGTGCGCGTCGGCGGGCCAGGGCGAGGTGAACTCCGGCCGCGCGGTGACGAGGAGCAGCAACGGCAGTTGCGATGCCCGCGCCACGGTCAGGGTCAACAGCTCGAGCGAGGTCGGGTCGATCCAGTGCGCGTCCTCGAACAGCATCAATACCGGCTGCCGCGCCGCCAGCCGCGCCATCTGCGCCAGCAGCGCCTCGAACGTCTTCTCCTTGCGCCGCTGCGGGGTGAGGTCCGGGAGACGGTATTTGTCGCCGGTCGGGATCGACATCCGCTCGGCGATGAACCCGATCTCCTCGGCGCCGGCGTTCGACCGGGCGAGCAAGGTTTCGAGCTTGGCCAGCCGCGCTTCCGGCATGTCGTCGCGGCTGAAGCCCGCGGCGTGCTCGAGCTGGGTAATGAAGGGATGGAGCGCGCTCGCCTGATGGTGCGGCGAGCAGAAATAGCGCAGCCTCGTGTGCGGCTCGCCCGCCGGCTGCTCCAGCATTGCCTGCGCCAGACGCGATTTGCCGATGCCGGGTTCGCCGATCAGCACGACCACCCGGCCCTCGCCGGCCTTGGCCTGTTGCCAGCGGCGCTGCAATAGCGCCAGCTCCTCGTCGCGGCCGACGAGCGGGGTCAGCTCTCGCCCGTGCAATGCCTCGAAGCGGCTCTCGGCGGCGCTGCTGCGTAGCACCCGCGAGGCCGTGACCGGCGCGCCCAGGCCCTTGAGCTCGACGGCACCCAGATCCGCGTACTCGAACAGACCGCCGGTCAGCCGCCGGGTGCTCGGCGCGATCACCACGGTAGCCGGCTCGGCGAGTGCCTGCAGCCGCGCCGCGAGGTTCGGCGTCTCGCCAACGACCCCGCGTTCCTGCGCTTCGGCCGAGCCGACGAGATCGCCGACGACAACAAGGCCGGTGGCGATCCCGACCCGCACCTGCAATGGCGCCGCCGCGACGGTGTCGAGCCCGGCCACCTTCTCGACCAGCGCGAGCCCGGCCCGCACCGCGCGCTCGGCATCGTGCTCGTCGGCCTGCGGATAGCCGAAATAGGCCAGCACCCCGTCGCCCATGTACTTGGCGACATAGCCGCCGCCGCGGCCGATCGCCTTGGCAACGCAGCGGTGATAGGCGCCGATGACCGCGCGCAGATCCTCCGGGTCGAGCCGCGCCGACAGCGCCGTCGAGCCGACCAGGTCGCAAAACATCACCGTCAGCTGCCGCCGCTCGGCGCCATCGACGCGAGCTGCGGCCGGTGTGGTGACGGGCGCCGGAGCTGCTGCGCCGATCGGCTTGCCGCAACCGCCGCAGAACTCGGCCGAGGGTTCGTTCTCAAAGCCGCAATTCGCGCATGCCGAAGGCAGTGCAGCGCCGCAGCGAGCGCAAAAGCGCCTGGTCGCCGCGTTTTCGGCCATGCAGCTTGGGCAGCGCATCTGGTGCCCCCCGACCGCGCGAGCCGGTCACGCTCAAGCATAGCCGAATGCGAGCGCAACGACACGCAGACCCCGCGCAATCCTATCGCTCCGCGCCCGCCTTCGCCTCAAAAGCGCATCGCCTGGACCTGGATCACGTGGGGCAGGGCGCGGACCGCGCCGAGCAGCGCCGGCGACAGCGCCTGGTCGACCGCAACCAGCGCGATCGCGTCGCCGCCCGGCGCCGCCCGCCCGAGGTGGAAGGTGGCGATGTTGACCCCGGCTGCGCCAAAGGCCTGGCCGAGGGCGCCGATGAAGCCCGGCTTGTCGCGGTTGCGCACGAACAGCATGTTGGTGCCCAGCTCGGCTTCGAGCGGGATGCCTTCGACCGAGACGATGCGCGGCTTGTCGCCGAAGAGCGTACCCGCCACTTCCCGCGGGCGACCCTGGCGCAGCGGCCCGTTCGGCGTGACCGCGACCCGGATCAGGGTCTGGTAATGGCCGGGCTCGGGGCAACGCGTCTCGCTGACGCGGATGCCGCGCTCGCGGCAGACAAAGGGTGCGCTGACCATGTTGACGGTGGCGAGCTGGGGCGCCAACAGACCGCTCAGCGCCGCCGCGGTCAACGGCTTGACGTTCAATTCGGCGATCGCTCCCTGGTATTCGACGGCGACTTCGGCGATGCCGCTCTCGGTCAGCTGGCCGGCGAAGCGGCCGACCTGCTGGGCCAGCCGCAAATAGGGTCCGATGCGCGCGGCTTCCTCGGCCGAGAGCGAGGGCCCGTTGACGGCATGGGCGATCGCTCCGGTCAGCAGGAAATCCGCCATTTGCTCGGCAATCTGAACGGCCACGTTCTCCTGCGCCTCGGCGGTCGCCGCACCCAGATGCGGTGTCGCGACGACGTTGTCGCGGCCGAAGAGCGGGTTCTCGAACGCCGGCTCCTCGGCAAAGACGTCGATCGCCGCCCCGGCGACATGGCCCTCGTCAAGCGCCCTGGCGAGATCCGCCTCGACGACGAGGCCGCCGCGCGCGCAGTTGACGAGGCGGACGCCGCGCTTCATCCGGGCGAGGGCCGCGGCGTCGATCATGTTCCGCGTCGCCTCGGTCAACGGCGTATGCAAGCTGACAAAATCGGCCCGAGCATAGAGTTCGTCGAGCGCCACCTTCTCGACGCCGAGGGCGAGCGCCCGCTCGGCCGTCAGGAACGGATCGAAGACAACGACCTTGAGGCGCAGCCCCAGCGCCCGCTCGGCGACGCAGGAGCCGACATTGCCGCAGCCGATCAAGCCCAGGGTCTTACCGGTCAACTCGACGCCCATAAAGCGCGACTTCTCCCATCTGCCGCTCTGGGTCGAATGATCGGCGGCGGGAATCTGGCGGGCGAGCGCGAACAACAGCGCGATCGTGTGCTCGGCCGCGGTGATCGAATTGCCGTAGGGCGTGTTCATCACGACGATGCCCCGCTCGGTCGCCGCCGCCGCGTCGATGTTGTCGACGCCGATCCCGGCCCGGCCGATCACTTTGAGACGCGTTGCCCGTTCGATAAGGGCCCGCGTTACCTTGGTCGCCGAGCGCACCGCCAGCCCCTCGTAAAGGGCGATGCGTTCGGCAAGCTCGGCCGGCGGCAGCCCGGGCAGCACGTCGGTCTCGACGCCGCGCGCCGTCAAGAGCGCGGCGGCGCGCGGGCTCAACGCATCGGCAATCAGCACCTTCGGCATGTCACCACTCCGACCCTTCAGAAAATTTACCACGGAGACACGGAGGGCTTTGAGGACGGCGCCATCTCTCAAAGGACGATCCGTCAGGCCGTCCTTGAGCACCACGCTGTTGAAGTTCATCAAGAGCCCGATCTTATGACCGCTCAGTCGCAGATAGGTGAGCATCTGCGCATCATGGATCGGTAATAGCCGATCCACCGACTTTATCTCGACGACAAGCTCGCCGCCGACGACAATGTCCATTCGATAACCACAATCCAACGTGAAACCCTTGTAGCGGATTGGTAAAGCCACCTGTCGCCGATGATCGATGCCGATTTGCTTCAATTCGAAACCCCTTTTCCTCCGTGTCTCCGTGATGAAATCAGGCGGCGCTGGCGACCTGGCGTTCCTCGTCCCACGGAGACACGGAGGGCTTTGAGGACGGCGCCATCTCTCAAAGGACGATCCGTTTCAGGCCGTCCTTGAGCACCACGCTGTTGAAGTTCATCAAGAGCCCGATCTTATGACCGCTCAGTCGCAGATAGGTGAGCATCTGCGCATCATGGATCGGTAATAGCCGATCCACCGACTTTATCTCGACGACAAGCTCGCCGCCGACGACAATGTCCATTCGATAACCACAATCCAACGTGAAACCCTTGTAGCGGATCGGTAAAGCCACCTGTCGCCGATGATCGATGCCGATTTGCTTCAATTCGAAACACAGGCATTCCTCATACGCGGATTCGAGCAGCCCGGGACCGAGATGTCGGTGCACCTCAATTGCCGATCCGATCACGCGCTCGCTGAGCGCGCCGCCGTGCGAAAGCGTCATCTTTCGCCGTCTTCCTTTTCCTCCGTGTCTCCGTGGTGAAATCAGGCGGCGCTGGCGACCTGGCGTTCCTCGTTCCACGCCCAATCGAGCCAGGGCAGCAGCGCTTCGACATCGGCCACTTCGACCGTCGCCCCGGTCCACACCCGGATGCCGGGTGGCGAGGCGCGGTGGCTGGCGAGGTCGTACCCGGCGCCTTCCTCTTCGAGGCGCCGGGTCATCGCGCGCACGGTGCGAAAGCGCGCCTCGGGCGACAGCGCCAAAAACCACGGCTCGACGATCTTCATCTGCGGCGAGGTGCAGGAGATCGTCGCCGGGTCTTCGGCGAGGAACTCGATCCAGCCCGTGCGCCCGACCCATCGCGCAATCGCCGCGAGGTTCCGCTCGGCGCGGGCGACAAGCCCGTCGAGCCCGCCGACCGCCTCGGCCCATTTGAGCGAATCGATCGCGTCCTCGACGCAGAGCAGCGACGGCGTGTTGATCGTCTCGCCGCGGAAGACGCCCTCGATCAGCCGGCCGTTCCGGGTCAGCCGGAACAGCTTTGGCAGCGGCCACGGCGGCGCGTAGCTTTCGAGCCGTTCGACCGCGCGCGGCGACAGCGCCAACATGCCGTGCGCGGCTTCGCCGCCCAAGGCCTTCTGCCACGACCAGGTGACGACGTCGAGCCGATCCCAGGGGAGCCGCACGGCGAAGATCGCCGAGGTCGCGTCGCAAATCGCCAGCCCCCGCCGGTCGGGGGCGATCCACGCGCCGTCGGGCACCCGCACCCCCGCGGTCGTGCCATTCCACGCGAAGACCACGTCGCGTCCCCAATCGACCTGGCGCAGATCGGGCAGCCGGCCATAGGGCGCCGACAGCACCCTGACATCGGGGAGCTCGAGCTCTTTCACGTCCTCGACCCAGCCCGCGCCGAAATTCTCCCAGGCCAGCATGTCAATGCCGCGCGGGCCCAACAGCGACCACATCGCGATCTCGATGGCACCGGTGTCCGAGCCGGCGACGATGCCGACGCGCCAGTCGGAAGGCACGCCCAGGATCGCGCGCGACCGCTCGACGACCTCGACGAGCCGCGCGAGCCCGGCCGCCGAGCGGTGCGAGCGGCCGACCAGCGCCGCCGTCAGCGCCGCCGCCGACCAGCCGGGGCGCTTGGCGCAGGGACCGGATGAGAAGCAGGGGTTGGCCGGCCGCCGAACGGGCTTCATCGCGTGTTCCTTGCCGAATAAATGCCGGCCCGCCCGCGTTTGCCGCGGCGCGCCGCCGCGCGAGTGCCGGAACTTATGGAGGCGGCGGGCCGAAATCAATGCTGCGCCGCAGCAAAGGGTATGGCCGCGCGCCGCAAAATCGCTGTTCTGAGCGAAGTTTGCCCATTTTTTGCTGGGGTGCTCGTTGCATCCAATTGAATTGCCGTAAGAATTTCCGATCGGCCTGGTTCGCCTGAGCGATTTGCCGAGCGATTTGCTGAGCGATTTCCGGGCGATTGGCGAGGCCGGCCGAGGGATCTCCGAGCGATCGTCGAGGCCGGGACACGGGTTGCGCATATCGGCCAAGGGCATATCGGCCAGGGCTTGTTATCATATTGACAATAATAGACGACCAGAGCTATAATCGCAATATGAAATCGCAATCCGAGCCCACGGCGTTCGTCGACGCCGCAGAGACAGCAGACGCAGAAGTCGCCGAGGCGCCGCGGGTCGGCTACCGCCGGCCGCCGCGCCATGCCTGCTTTCGCAAAGGGCAATCCGGCAATCCCGGCGGCAGACCCCGCCGGCGGGCCGGCGACCTCGCCGTCTTGCTGAGCGCGGCGCTCGACAGACCGGCGATCCTTGTCGAGGACGGCAAGCGCCGCCGCGCCACGAAGCGCGAGTTGATTGCGGCGCAGCTCGTCGACCGCTCCGCCCAGGCCGATCTGCGCGCCACCAAACTGCTCATTGATCTGGTGGAGAAAGTGGCACCCCGCGCGGCCGCGCCCGAGCCTCTCGACGAAGCCGATGAAAAGGTCCTCACCACCTTTCTGACACGGCTCGGCATGGCCGAGTGACCGAGCGGGAGCTGATCCGGGCCGGGTACCGGACAATTTTGCAGCGCGACTTCGCGAGCTTTGCCGAGCGTGCGTTCTATGAGCTGCATGGGCGCGGCGAGTTCGCCTTCAACTGGCATTTCGAGGTGGTCGCGGCGCGGCTCGCCGCCGTGCGCGCCGGCCAGATCCGGCGGCTCGTCGTCAACCTGCCGCCGCGCCATCTGAAATCGCTCTTGGCCTCGATCGCGTTTCCGGCCTGGTGCCTCGGCCGCGACCCCGGCATTCGTCTCATCTGCGTCAGCTATGCCCAGGATCTCGCCGAGCAGCAGGCCCGCGAGTGCCGCACCCTGATGGCCAGCGCCTGGTATCGCCGCAGTTTCGCGGCCCGGCTCTCGGCGGCGAAGACGGCGGTGCAGGAATTCGTGACGACGGCGCAGGGCTACCGGCTCGCCGTCTCGGTCGGCGGTGCCTTGACCGGCCGCGGCGGCGACATCATCGTCATCGACGATCCGCTCAAGCCCGAGGAGGCGCTGTCGCGGACGCAGCGGCGGCGGGTCAACGACTGGTACGACCACACGCTCTACAGCCGGCAAAACGACAAGCGGCACAGCGCCATCGTGCTGGTCATGCACCGGCTGCACGAGGACGACCTGACGGCGCACGTGCTGGCCCAGGAGAACTGGGAGGTGGCGCGCTTTCCGGCGCTGGCCGAGAACGACGAATTTCATGTCGTCGACACCAGGCGCGGCCCGCGCCTGTTTCTGCGGCGCGAGGGCGCGGCGCTGCACCCGGCGCGCGAGCCGCCGGAGCTTCTCGAACATATTCGGGGTACGATCGGCGACTATAATTTCGCCGGCCAATACCAGCAGCGCCCGGCGCCGCAGGGCGGCGGCCTGGTCAAGCGCGCGTGGTTTCGCCGCTACCCCGCGGCCGCGCTGCCGGCGAAGTTCGACCGCATCGTCCAGAGCTGGGACACCGCCAGCAAGGCGACCGAGCTGTCGGATTTCAGCGTCTGCACCAGCTGGGGGATCCTGGGAAAGGACATCTACCTCATCGACGTGCTGCGCCGGCGCCTGGAGTACCCGGAGCTGAAGCGCGCGGTGCGGGCGCAGTGCGAGCGCTTCGCGGCCGATGTCGTATTGATCGAAGACAAGGCCTCGGGGACCCAATTGATCCAGGAGCTGGTCGCCGAAGGGCTGTGGGCCGCGACCCGCTATCAGCCGCAGGCCGACAAGGTGATGCGCCTCTTCGCTCAGACGGCGACGATCGAGAACGGCTTTGTCCATCTGCCCGAGGCCGCACCTTGGCTCGGCGCCTACCTTGACGAGCTGACCAGCTTTCCGCACAGCCGGCATGACGATC
The DNA here is from genome assembly GCA_963772295.1 of uncultured Alphaproteobacteria bacterium. Taxonomy (GTDB): domain Bacteria; phylum Pseudomonadota; class Alphaproteobacteria; order ATCC43930; family CGMCC-115725; genus AP-15. The sequence continues at coordinate 34,994 of CAVYWO010000005.1, read as the reverse complement.
AGGTCGATTCGACGGCGCAGGCGCTCGACTGGCTGAAGCGCGCCGGGCGCGAGGACGGCATCTATACCTATTACCGCACGCGCGCCGAGCGTCTGAAAACCGAACGCGGCGACGGGTGACGTCGGTCGGCCTCCGATCACAACAGCTTTAACAAACGAATTCAATCCGCTGGCCGAATGAACTCGCGAACGAGATCGAGAAAGGCGTCGAGCCGATCGTGATGCACCCAGTGTCCGGCGTTATCGAAGGTCACCACCCCTGCGTTGCGAAAGCGGGCGATCCGGCCGTCGTCCTGCGGGTTCGAGGCCCAGCTCTCGCTGCCGTAGACGAGCAGGACCGGGCAGGAGATGCGGCCCCATAATTCGGCGATCTCGGCCGTCGTCATGTCGTAGGGCGGCTCGGCGCGCACGTAATTGTCGAATTTCCAGCCGTAGCTGCCATCCTCGTTCTGGTTGACGCCGTGCTGGGTCAGGTGCAGCGCCTGCTCGGCCGACAGGTGCTCATTGGCTTCTGCATCCGCGCAAAGGCGTCTTCGAGCGAGGCATAGCGGCGCGGCAGGCGGCCGGACAAGGCGCGTTCTTCGTCGACCAATCTCTCAACGTGCGGCAAGGACAGGTTTTCAGTGCACGGGGCATCCAGGATATGCGGCTTGTGAATGGGGGCCCCGGCACGACTGAAACTCGACCCATCTTTCGGTCACAACGCTGAGCGACACTCATATCCGCAGCCCGACACGGCCGAACTCCCACATACGCCATTTCCAAGCGGGAAACCCCGATGTCTCTCAGCGTTCTGTCGTCGACCGTCGCCCAGGCTGCCCGCATGCGGCGGATCTCACGCTCGCGAGCCATCCTCAACCACAGCTTCGCAACAATCGAGGTGATCAAGCTGATCCATCGGCCCCAGCCCTTCAACTTGATGGTAGCTAAGTCAAAACTAACCTCGGTCGGATCGGCGAGCGCATTGGCGGACCATTGATGAGGAAAGTGCATTGATCTCTCCCATAGCGTTGCGTATGGGAAATCCAATGATCGCACGCTACAGCTTCGTTGCAGCATTGGGGAAAAGGGTTACAATTGTAGCGCCAAATCACACCGTTTGAACTGGCAGTATAAACGTGTAGCCGACGCCACGCTCGGTCCGGATGATCTGCGGCATACTCGGATCGGGCTCCAACTTGCGCCTCAATCGCAAGATTTGGACATCGATGCTGCGGTCGAAAATGTCTTCGTGTACCCGGGTTGCGTGCAAAAGCTGTTCTCGGCTGAGAACACGCTGCGGCGCATCGAGAAAGGCCGTCAGCAGCGCATATTCCCCTTTGGTCAGGGAGACTTGGGATCCGCTGGGATCGACAAGGCGGCGGAGACGCCGATCGAGCTGCCAGCCGCCGAATTGGGATCGACGCAGCTCCGGATCGCGCTGCGATCCGCTGCGCGCGGCCTCCTGTCGTCGAAATACCGCCCGGATCCGCGCGAGGAGCTCGCGAACGCTGAAGGGCTTGGTGATATAATCATCGGCACCGAGTTCGAGCCCAACCACCCTGTCGATCTCGTCGCGCCGATCGCCGGTGATGATGATCACCGGAACATCGGAGCGGCTCCTGATCTCGCGCAGCAGGTCGAGCCCGTCCTCCTGGTCAAGCCGTAGATCAAGGACGATGAGGTCTGGCTCGCTCGCGGCAAAATGGCGAACGAGTTCCTGGTGTCCGGATGCCGAAAGGCCACGCATGCTGTGGTCTTCGAGGTAATCGATGACCATCCGTCTCATCGCGTGGTCGTCTTCAACAACGAGGACGCGCGGCATGTGCGCGCTCAAATCATTCATGAGGCTGCACCTTGACGGAACGGTCGCTCTGCGTCGGCCCGCTGAACGGGCCAGCGGGACCCAACTTAGGCCTAAGCGCAGCCGCCTTCGCGAGATGACCCGCCGCCTTGCGGTCGCTGTTCATCGAGAACACCACGGTGCCGCCGGCGTGGCAATGCAACAGGACGCTGTCGTTGTCCCAGCCCTGCGGGATGCACCAGAGCGCCGGTACGCCGTCGGCGTCGACTTCGGCGTAGATGACGCCCTCGGGCTCCTTGGCCAGCGCGCCCGGAGCTTCGCAAATGTGCCTGACGGTCGGCAGCGCGAGGTCTGGGTTGCACAACCGATCTTGGACAGCTCCCAACACCTCGGCCAGATGGTCCGACTGCTCGCTCGCCATAATTACCTCCTGCTCGTCGTACCCCTTGTCAGCTTACCTGCTGACTCGAAGGAGCACGGCCGGGACCATCCCATTACCGGAACGCGATCGCGGGGCCGAGCGATGATCGATTGTTCCAATTCGAGCTGGCGTTCAGCCTTTAATCGCGCGCGCGGAACCCCAAAGCGCCCCGCGATTTACGCGATTGGGGTAGAGGTCCAGCATCCGATCATAGAGTTCCCGGGAGGTGGCCGTCCCTTCTACGAGCCGATCGAAATCGCGAATGTATTGGCGGGTTTCCTCAATGATGCGCGGGCTGTCATCATTGCCGACGCGCTTATGTCCCGCGATCACCGCGCTTGGATTGAGCGCCTCGACCTTGTCGAGCGCCGCAATCCACTCGAGGCGGCTTTCGTGCGTGCGGGACTCTGTCAGATACTGATGGACGTCGTTGTAGGCGACATCCCCTGCAACGAGCAATCCGATGGATGGAACATACAGGCAAGTGGTATTGTCCGTATCCGTGTGGCCGACCTCAACGGCCACTAAGTCATGCCCTTCCAGATTAAAGGTGTCGCTCTCAAGGCGCTCCGCCATCACCAGCCGCGCCGGGATTTGACCGGGAAACCGCTTGTTCCAGAGCCCCTCCATGACCGCTGGCGAGACTTGCCGATGCATGAGTTCCAAGACCCCGGCGGTGGCGATCGCCCTGGCGGTGGGGAATCGGTCCTGCAATGTGCCGATGCCGAAGAAATGGTCGCCGTGACCATGAGTGACATATATTGTCGTCAGGTTCTTTCCATTGTCTACGACCCAATCAGCTAGGGCGGCCGCTTGCTTGACGGTCGTCGGCGCATCGACCAATACGGCGTCGCGTTCGCCATAGATGAGGGTCGAAGAAATTGGCGACCACATACGTACTGCCTCGCCAGGCGGCAGATCGTCGGAAACCGTAGCGACGCCCGGCGTCACGAAGACCTTCCAACTCAAGAGTTTAGTGTGATTGCGCACTGCTATCTCCTTTTAGTCCGCCACCGGCTCGCGCCGACCCGCCGGGCATGAAACCCTGGTCCGACGCGCATCCGGCGCCTTGTTTCTTTTTAGTCGCCCACCGGCGTTGCCGACCCGCAGGAGATGAAACTTCACCCGCTGTCATTGCGAGGCGCCGACAGGCGCCGCGGCAATCTCGGCGTCGCGGAGTTTGCGGCGTCGAGATTGCTTCGCGGAGCCTGTCCTCGGGCCGCGCGGAGCGCGGACCCGTGGGCTCGCAATGACGGCGAGGGTCGGCCGACGCGGTCCTGTCGGTTTGTTTCTTTTTTAGGGAACACTTTCATCAGCTTTGGGAACATCCACCGCGTGGCGCACAATCGGCGACCATCAGCGACTCATCCGATGTCGAAGTTGCAGCCCACCACCTGATTCATCATTTGCCTCATGGCTGCGACACGCTCCGCGCCAAAGCAGCTCTCGAATTCAGCCTGGGCACGATCCCAACCGGGTCTTCCCAGTGCGACGCGCTTGAGACCCTCGTCGGTGATCGACACGATTTTGACGCGCCGATCCGCTTCGCCGACTGCGACAGCGATCAGCCCGTCACGCTCCAACGGCCGAAGAAGCATCGTCTTCGGCCGGCGATGCTTGAGATACCCCAATATGGGGTATTGAGGGGCGCGCAACCCCGCCGCCGACAGGCGTGTATCGTAGAAGCGCGTGATGCGGCGTGCCGCGCGTCTGACCTTCGTACAATTAAAATCTCCCGACACCCCCAGTGGAGCCTGTGTGCTGATTTGCGATCGGACTAAGAAATCTAAGGTTCGTCAAGATTAGGCTGGGGAATAAGTGTGAGCCAAGGCGTCGGATTTGGCTTAATGACCTGCGCTCTGGCCCCCATCGATGTGAAGGATTTCGCCAGTCACGAAGGGTGCCGAACTCGAGGTAAAGGATCGCGCCAACGATGTCGGAGATTTCGCCCATATGGCCGACGGGGTGCAGGGCATCGAGTTGCGCATAGGTGTCGACGGGGTTCATCGGCGATTTGATGATCCCCGGCGCGACGGCGTTCACCCTAATACCGCGCCTTGCATACTCGATCGCGAGCGATTTGGTCGCGGCGGCCAGGCCGCCCTTCGTAAGCGACGCGAGCACCGAGGGTACGCCGGCGATCGCGTGATCGACCAGGCTCGTCGTGATCTGCACGACATGGCCGCTGCCTTGCTTCTCCATCTCGGCGACGGCGAACTGCGTGATGTGAAAGAACCCGGCGACGTTGACGCCCAGGATCGCCACGTAGTCGGCCTCGGTGTACTCGGTGAACGGTTTGGCGATGAAGATGCCGGCGTTGTTGATGAGCGTGTCGATCCGCCCGAACCGGGCCACCCCTTCGGAGATCGCACGCTCGGCCGTCTTCCGATCGGCGATGTCGCCGGGCACCGCGAGGACTTGATCATCGTCCGACGGTCTGATCGAGCGCGCGGTCGCGACGACCCGGTAGTTGCAATCGCGGTACGCCCTGACGAGGGCCGCGCCGATGCCCTGCGAGGCACCGGTAATAACAGCAACTTTCTGGTCGGTACCCATAGCAGACCTCCTTCTTCTGAAGATCGTGGGGCAAAGGCCGATCGGGCCGCGTGGTAAAAGTTGGTCTGAAGGCGTCATCAGTCGACCGGTGCGAAAAGTCTCCCTTCACAGCGAACCGGAGAGACGCTTCAATATTGCTTTAGCATCCCCCATCATGGTCTCTACGACATCCTTCGCCGGCCGGATCTCGTGGATAAGGCCGACACCTTGACCAGCTAGCCACGGCATCTCCTCCCAGTCGCCGTCGGTGTCGGCGGTCGGCAGCAGCACGCTGAACTTGCGCATTTCTGTCTCCTGCCCGAGGAATATCGTCCGCCCGATCACCGGGAGATTGTCGCGGACAGTTGGGACCTCGGCGAGACGGTCCGTCCATTCATCGACCACCCGGTTGCGCAGAAGTCGCATCGGATTGAAATGCGGCCATTCGGGGCCGAAGATCGACGAGCGCACCGTCTGTTCACCGTTGCCCTCTACAAGGCGCCGCTTGTGTTCGGAGTGGACCGCCGCCTCCGGCGTTGCAACGAGCCGCGTCCCGACCCAGACGCCATCGGCACCGAGAGCGAGTGCTGCGGCGACGCCCCGTCCGTCGACGATGCCGCCAGAGGCGAGCACCAACGCAGGTGACACAGCATCGAGAATTTCCGGCACCAACACCATCGTGGGCAGGCCACCGTAATTATGGCCGCCGGCTTCCCAGCCCTGGGCCACGATGACTTCGACACCGTCGCCTACGGCCCTCCGTGCCGCTTCGACATTGCCGATCTGCTCCCACACCGACACGCCGGCATCGCGGAGGAGGGTCAGGTGCTCGGCCGCCGGGTGACCCCAGTGGAACGAGGCGACCGGCACTTTCTCTTCGGCGCAGACGCGGATCTGGGCGTCATTGTCAAAACAGGTGAGGAAATTGATATTGAAGGGCGCATCGGTGGCCGCGCGGATCTGACGGATGATGGTCCGGATCTGTTCGCCCGGTGTAAACCCCACGCCAACCGCTCCGATCCCACCACCAGCGCAAACCCCGAGGGCGAGGTCGGCAGTGCCGTCGACAAAGGCCATGCCGGCAGCGGCGAAAGGATGACGGCAGCCGAAGCGCTCTGTCATACGTGTCGAGATGCTGCCCATCTTATCTGACCTCCTCCAGGTGACCGCCTTCTTCGATCGTTATCGTGTCGGCGCCAACCGGCTCGAAACCCAGCACACCCTCGTAGAACGCGCGGGTCTTGTCGAGGTCGAGGGTCGCAAGGCCGATGTGTGAGAAGCCTCTGTGGGTCATAGTAGTGACTCCTTGGAGTTGAAATCCGAAATCGAAAAAGGCCGCGCCGGTCTTTCAGGCGGCGACCTTGCTTGACACCCCCTCGATACGACGCAGGATGTCCGGCTCATGCAACCGATGGTGTGACTTCAGCAGCAGGGCCACTTCCGTCACGGCGCGATGAACGACCGGGTCGGCGACGGCGCCGCGAAAAAGGGCGGCCTCGAATTGCCGCGCTTCCGCGAAATCGGGAGGGCGTTCGCCGCGCGTCTGAGGGAAAGCGAGATCGGCGCTCGTTGACATGGTCCAAGGTGTCTCGAGCACCGAGGCGACTTCCGCCATGAACCCTGCTTGCGCGGCCGCGATCGGATCCGGCTCTGCTACCGCCCGGGACAGCACATCCTGAAGCAGGAGGGCCTGCTTGGCGGCGGACGACATGCCCTGGCCGTGGATCGGGTTGAAGCGGCAGAATGAGTTGGCGACCGGCAGCACGCCGCGGGGCAGGCGAGGCAACCGCTCGAAATGCTTCCAGGTGCTGACCGGGAAACGATAGTGGCGAATGCCGTCGGGCGGCCGCGCGTAACGCAGCGCGTGGTACACCGTCGGCGTGATCAATGAGCGGGATGCGTCGAGAAAGGCGTCCCAGGTCTCTATCCACGCCGTCGCGCTATGGTCGGCGATCGCGATGATCCAACGTCCGTCCTCAGTCGGCACCAGTACTGAATGCAATGCCACGTGGGGTGGGTCGGGCTGGGTCAGCACGAGCTTCCAGTCTGCTGTCGCATCGTGAGGTATCTCGACCACGGCCGTTGCGTAGGTGATATCGACGCCGATCTCCGTCATCTGCGGCCGGTCCCAGCCGAGGGCGTCGAACAAGGCCAGAGTTGGTGCTCCGCGACCGGATGCGTCCATCACCAGATCGGCGTCGAGGATTTCCGAGCATCCCGAGCCGTTGACAAAGCGAATCCCGCGCACGCCCGCGCCATCGGCCGCCCTGACGATCCCGGTTACCCGCGCCGCCGGCCGCAGCGTGATGTTCGCGATCGCCTCGGCCTGGCGCCGCAGCACCAGCTCGATCAGCGGCCGCGTTGCGCACAGCATTGATATTCCGAAATCCCGCTTCGGCAGCGCGCCGACATCGGGCCGCTCGAATTGAACGTCGCGCGCGAACCCGACCGGGACGGCGCCGGCAGCGGCGAGATTATGCTTGAAACCGGGGAAAATTTGATCGAGCGCGCGCAGTCCGCCGGCCAGCAGGCCGTGCGGGTGTCGATCCTGCGGCGTGCCGGAGCGCGATCCCGCGGTCGCCGCCAGCCGGTCGCGCTCCAGGATGTCGACCTGCTCGAAATACGGGGCCAAGGCGCCGGCCGCCGCCAGGCCGCCGATCCCGGCTCCAATGATGACGGCGCGCTTACCCAGCTTATGCGAACCATCAGGCCTTTGCTCAGTAAACGACAGTCCGTGTTCGATCGGCTCTGCCATTTTCCACTCCTCAGGATGCAGTCGCGCGCATTCAATCGTGTGCGCGCCGTGCGATTTGGGGAGAAGCAGGCGGCCGTTCGTGAAGATTCCTGCTATTTCGCTGGCGGTCCGGCGATTGGCAGCTGAAAGGCGCCATTGGCGCAGGCGGGCGTTGAATTCGCTCGCAGAACGCCGCGAAGGCTGTTGCCAGCATGTGCACGGCTCGCGAGGCCTTGCCGGCACGAGATGGGCTTCGGCTCTGCACAAAAGTCCCAGTCACGCTCGCTGTTTAGATTGAGGAGCCATTGACCGCGATCCGCAGCGCTGGACGCATTCTCGCTGGCGCCGGCTTCCAGCAGCAACACGCTGACGTCGGGCGGCGCTGATGCCTTGGCGCGCGCTTCGCGCCGTGCGGGCGATTTAGGAAGAAGAGAGCGACAGTTCGTGCAAATCCTGCGCACTCGGTGGGCTCAGGCAGTGAGCCGAGACAGCGGAACGCCATGAACGCGTCGGACCCAACGCACAGGTGGCTCTGGTCGGCAAAGCCGGTGCGGGCAGCGATTTCAGCCAGCCCTGACCGACCCTCCCGAACAAGCTCGATCGCATGCTGCAATCTGAGATGCACCACGTAGCGATGCGGTGTCATGCCGACGGATCGGGTAAACACCCGCGTGAAATGGAATGGGCTGCGCCCCGCTATATCCGCGAGCGCCTCGATGCCGATCGGCTCATCGAGATGAGCGACGACGTAATCCCTGAGCCGCCGGAACTGGTCTTTGCCGAGCGAGCCGCGCGACCGGGCCGGCATCGCCGCGGTGTGGCCCGCCACCAATCCATCGACGAAGCTGCTCGCCGCCTCGTTCCAGGAGAGGGCTCCGTTTGGATAATTGTGTATGCTCTCCTAAGCCAAGGTGCGGGCGAGCGCGAAAAGCGCAGGGTCATCACCGTACATGCGCTCGATCAGCCGCGCCTCGGGCAATGCGCATTCCGCGGCTGCCAGCGCCATCCGGCCCGGATCGACCGCGACGACAAGAATCTCGTCGTCCTCGTCGGCATCGGCGCCAATATCGCACCCAGACGGAATGATCGACAGCGACCCGCCTCGACACTCGTAGTGAGCGATGCGGCCGGCCATACGCTTTTCGACGCGCACCTGAGACATTTGGAAGCAGATGCAGTGGCTACGTGCCGCAGCCAGCAAATGCATGCCGCCGTCAAAGCGGAAATTCCAGACCGAAACGCCGCTCTCGCCGGGCGCGCTGCCGGCCGCCAGGGTGGTCGGCGCACCGCCATCCTGCTGCGCCATGCGAAGGGCGCCGATATCCCGCTTCCAGGTGCTGACCGGGAAATCATTTTAAGCCGGACATCACCGTCCCTGCTCCCACCCTGGCCTGCGGACCGTGCCACTCCTTCGTCCGCACGCCGGGCTCGATCGCACATGCTGGCCAGGCGCGAGATCGTCTGGTGCGCGCTCAAGGTCGTCGGCGGGCTCAGCTCGCCGGCCGGGAGCTGCGGCCTTGAGCAGGGCTGGTGCGGCCAACTCGCTACCCAGGAGGCGGCGACCGGGATCCTGATCTCGGCAACCGGCGTGCTGGCGGTACACTTCCAACTGACCCCCGGGCGGGCTCGACCGTTAAAGACGCGCCCGTCTTGATTTCGGCCCCCGTTACGCACTGTCGAAACGAACGTTTCAGAATGTTCGGGCCTCAGAAGTCCCTCCCGATGTCTGTGAGCCTCGCCCGTGAGCGGAGTTGGCCTCGGTCCAAAACCGCCGGAGCGGTCCGGCTTGTACCACTCGCCGCGAGAAACCCGGCGGAGCACGGTGTTCCGCGGCGTTGTCACCGCGGCCCGCAGGAGGCGGACGGTATCCTCGTTCATGCATCGCCGCGGGCTCCCCCGCTACGCCTGCACGACCCCGCTCGGTTCGGCACCAAAGCGGAGGCCAGAGAGTCTTCGAGCGGCACAGCACGTAGATGCGACCCGACCGCGGTCACCGTTGGTTCCGGGCGGAGGTCGGCTGTGCGCTGTGCGGTTCTAAATGCCCTGTTCCGAAGTGGGCGCCGCCGCCTGTCACCCCGGTCGAACGACTAGGATTGCCCCGTTGTGGTCATTGCTCCAGTCCGCGCGTTGCGGTCATGCAATGAGGGAAGGCGCGGATGCCTAAGCAAATGCGCCGCCCGCCTTTCTCCAGGCCTCGATCCCGCCGTGGATGTGTCGGGCTGTGCGAAGTCCGGCGTCCTGCGCTGCCTGCACGGCCATAGCGGAGCGTTCGCCAAAGGCGCAGTAGAATAATAGGGTCCTGTCAGGAACTGATGTGAGCATATGTAGAACGCCATTCGGTGACAGGTTTTCCCGGAGGTCATGATACGGCAGGTGGAGCGCGCCTGGGATTTCCCCGTGCCGCTCGCGCTCACACTTCTCGCGCAGGTCGACCAAGGCCACGTCGCGACTGCGGATCAATGCCTTCGCCTGTTCGGCGGTGTAGGCCCACCCACGCTGCGCGATCTGCTCCTGCGCGAGACCCTGGCGCATGTTAGCGGGGACCACCACATCCATCATCTTGGGACTACCCAGGCGCAGGTTGTTCATCAGCTCGACGTATTCCTTCGGCGACCTGACCTGCAGGCGTGGATTGTGAACGCGCTCCTCGCCGATCGTGCTGACTGTGTCGCCTTTGTAGTCATGCGCCGGGTAGACCAGCGTCTCGTCCGGCAATTTCAGCAGACGCCCGAACAGCGACTCATATTGCGCGCGGGGGTCGCCATTCTGGAAATCGGTGCGTCCGGTACCGCGGATCAACAGTGTGTCGCCGGTGAAGACGCGATCGCCGCACAGGAAGCTGTACGAGTCATCCGTGTGCCCCGGCGTATACATGACATCCAGCGCCAGTCCCTCGATCCGGAGCTGATCCCCGTCGGCCACGCGTATGGACACCACATCCACCTTGCTCTGCTCGCCCATCACGGTGATGCATTGGGTGCGGTCGCGTAGCGCGCCAAGGCCGGTGATGTGATCGGCATGAAGGTGCGTATCCACTGCCTTCACCAGATTGAGCTCGATTTCCTCCATCAGGCGCAGATAGCGATCCACCTTGTCCAGAACCGGATCGATGATCAACGCTTCTCCGCCGCGACGGCTGGCTAGGACATAGGAGTAGGTGCCCGATACGGGCTCGAACAACTGACGAAATATCATCGTTTCCTCGATTGGCTGAACAGGACAGCGCAGCGATTCGCGCGCCGCGCTGCCCTGTTACGTGGTTCATGCAGTCGGATCTGGTACCAGGCGCAGGTAAGGCAGGGGCGCCTTCCAGCCTTGCGGATAGACCTGTCTGGCCTCCTGGTCAGACACCGAGCCGGCGATGATCACATCTTCGCCGGGGTGCCAATTCGCTGGCGTTGCGACCTTGTGCTTCGCCAGAAGTTGCAGCGAATCAAGCACGCGTAGCACCTCGTCGAAGTTACGCCCCGTGGTCATTGGGTAGACCAGTATCAACTTGATCCGCTTGTCCGGGCCAACGACGAAGACGTTGCGCACAGTCTGGTTGTCGGCCGCAGTCCGTTCGGCGGTATCACCCGAAACGTTGGCCGGCAGCATGTTGTAGAGCTTGGCGACGGCGAGATCGGGATCGCCGACGATCGGATAGTTGGGCACCATGCCTTGCAACTTCGCGATGTCATTCGCCCATCGGGTATGGTCCTGGAGCGCGTCGACGCTAAGCCCGATGATCTTGGTATTGCGCCGATCAAACTCGTGCTTGATCCGCGCCATGTAGCTGAGTTCGGTGCTGCATACCGGCGTGAAGTCCTTGGGGTGTGAAAACAGCACGGCCCAGGAGTTGCCGATCCAATCATGGAAGTGGATGCGGCCTTGCGTCGTATCGGCCTCGAAATCCGGAGCGACGTCATTGATCTGTAGCGACATGTCATGTCCTTCCGTGTTTGAGTCAGCGCCATCGTGTTGAACGAGTGCGCGCCGGTGGCTCGGGCAAGAGTAAGTCCGCTGCTCCGCTTCGGAGAAAGTCCGACCAAGACCACAGCGGGATAATGGTTTCCAACGACGGCGCGTCGCTCCGGACACGCTCAATGACGGACACAAGATTGCGGTCGCGGAACACGTCTTGAACGACGATACCCCTGGCCTTGGATTGCTTGAGCGGACATTCCTGCATGCGAACAAGCCTTTGCGTAGGACCGGAAGCGATTGCCCGGCGCCTCACGCGACGGCGGCGTCCTTCATCACTGTGGCAAGGATCGTATAAGCTTCCGTCCAAGCGGCCTCCACCGGCTGCGTGAAGGCATTTCCCAACCCTTGCCCGAGCGTCCAGAGCAGCGCGGATGCAACGGTGTCGTAATGCGCGGACTGGATGCCATAGGTGGCGTGCCGTCGGCCGAGGTCCTGCACCGCCGGCACGATCGTCTCCAGCTTGTCCAGGTTGTCGACCACGGTGCCGATCATCGCCATCAGCCGCCGCCCTTGCTCGATCATGTCACCCTTGAACAGCAGCTTCAGCGACGGATCGAGCACGAACAGCCGATCGTAGAAGAGTGCCGCCGCCTGTGGTGCGATGGGCGCGACCTTGGCGAAAAAGTTGCGCACAAGAGCTTGGTTTTCAGGTGTCATGGGTCCCTCGATTTATCTGCCATTTTCCGCTCCTCAGGATGCAGTCGCGCGCATTCAATCGTGTGCACGCCGTGCGATTTGGGGAGAAGCAGGCGGCCGTTCGTGAAGATTCCTGCTATTTCGCTGGCGGTCCGGCGATTGGCAGCTGGAAGGCGCCACTGGCGCAGGCGGACGTTGAATCCGCTCGCAGAACGCCGCGAAGGCTGTTGCCAGCATGTGCACGGCTCGCGAGGCCTTGCCGGTACGAGACGGGCTTCGGCTCTGCACAAAAGTCCCAGTCACGCTCGCTGTTTAGATTGTGGAGCCATTGACCGCGATCCGCAGCGCTGGACGCATTCTCGCCGGCGCCGGCTTCTAGTAGCAACACGCTGACGTCGGGCGGCGCTGATGCCTTGGCGCGCGCTTCGCGCCGTGCGGGCGATTTGGGAAGAAGGATTTCGGAAGAAGAGAGCGACAGTTCGTGCAAATCCTGCGCACTCGGTGGGCTCAGGCAGTGAGCCGAGACAGCGGAACGCCATGAACGCGTCGGACCCAACGCGACAGGTGGCTCTGGTCGGCAAAGCCGGTGCGGGCGGCGATTTCAGCCAGCCCAGACCGACCCTCCCGAACAAGCTCGATCGCACGCTGCAATCTGAGATGCACCACGTAGCGATGCGGTGTCATGCCGACGGATCGGGTAAACACCCGCGTGAAATGGAATGGGCTGCGCCCCGCAATATCCGCGAGCGCCTCGACCCCGATCGGCTCATCGAGATGAGCGCCGACGTAATCCCTGACCCGCCGGAGCTGGTCTTTGCCGAGCGAGCCGCGCGACCGGGCCGGCATCGCCGCGGTGTGGCCCGCCACCAATCCATCGACGAAGCTGCTCGCCGCCTCGTTCCAGGAGAGGGCTCCGTTTGGATAATTGTGTACGCTCTCGAAAGCCAAGGTGCGGGCGAGCGCGAAAAGCGCAGGGTCATCACCGTACATGCGCTCGATCAGCCGCGCTTCGGGCAACGCGCATTCCGCGGCTGCCAGCGCCATCCGGCCCGGATCGACCGCGACGACAAGAATCTCGTCGTCCTCGTCGGCATCGGCGCCAATATCGCACCCAGACGGAATGATCGACAGCGACCCGCCTCGACACTCGTAGTGAGCGATGCGGCCGGCCATACGCTTTTCGACGCGCACCTGAGACATTTGGAAGCAGATGCAGTGGCTACGTGCCGCAGCCAGCAAATGCATGCCGCCGTCAAAGCGGAAATTCCAGACCGAAACGCCGCTCTCGCCGGGCGCACTGCCGGCCGCCAGGGTGGTCGGCGCACCGCCATCCTGCTGCGCCATGCGAAGGGCGCCAATATCCATCATGGTATCTCCTCGCACAAAGCTTCCGCAGGGGTCCCGCTCGGTATCCCGAATTCGGGGCTGCTGAGCGGCTGGGTGTCCAAATTGTTGGCGTGCGCTTAATTAGGATTGCTCCAAACTAGGTCAAGCCCGATCCGTGATGACGAGCTTCGGTCCTCCGTTGGTCAGGATATCTACGAGCCGCTGCTGATTTGCGGGATCGACGGTAAAGACGTTTATCAACACAATCACTTCTGCCTCACCGAAATGAAGGATATGCCGCGCTGCCAGAAATTGAGATCATGACGGATTAGACGGGATCACGTGCTGATCGCCTCAAAGGTACGTCTGCCCATGGGTAGCGGCGGCCCATGGCAGAAGCGTGGCGAAAGCGATGAGCGCTCCAACGAACATGGAGCCGACGCCAGATCTCATCGATACCCGCGGAATCGCATTCCTGCCGTCGATATCGAATTTAGTGCGTGTTGCAGGTCTCGACTCCTAAATGCGCTTTGATTTGAACGATGATGGAGGTACGTTTCTGGTGTAGACTAGCGGACGAAAAGATCATTCGTCAGAGGCGAGCCAGGCACTACTGCGTACTTCTCGAAATTGCTAACTCCAGCCTCATTAAGAACATCCTCATCGACGCAGAAATTGCCCGTAAAGCTTCTGCTATTCTTGACGAAGATCACCTCAGCGGCGTCGGCCATGATTTCTGGAGTTCGGCAGCCCGCACCGGACAAACCGAAGTGCTTGCTGGCGGCCGTATCGATCATCGTTCGTGGCCAGAGTGCGTTCACCGCGACGCCAACGGTCCGAAACTCTTCAGCCATACCGAGGACGCACATGCTCATGCCATACTTGGAGATCGTGTAGCCGCAATGCTCTCCAAACCAAGCGGGCACCAGATCGAGCGGCGGCGACAGAACGAGGACGTGCGGATTCGAGGCTTGAGATAGAATTGGAAGGCAAGCTTGCGTCGTCGCGAACGTGCCCCGAAGGTTGACTGAAAGCATGAGGTCGAACTTGTTCATCGGAAGGTCCGGAGTTCTTGGACAGATTGAGAGCGCTCGCGTTGTTGACGAGTATGTCGATCCCACCAAAGGCTTCGGCAGCCTTCGCGACGGCTACGCGGATGTCGTCATCTCGCCGAACGTCAAGTTGAAGCGGAAGCGCTTTGCCGCCGATCGCCTCGATCTCGCGGGCGACGGTCTGGATGGTCCCCGGCAATTTAGGATGTGGCTCGTTGGTCTTGGCTGCGATCACGACGTTCGCGCCGTCTGCGGCCGCTTTGAGCGCGATCGCCCGCCCGATCCCACGACTGCCACCAGTGATGAAGATGGTCTTTCCGCGCAGATTTGTCACGGTTGTATCTCTTTCATATAGGCGTCACGCAGGACGAACTTCTGAATTTTTCCGGAAGTCGTCTGCGGAAATTGCTCGACGAATTTCCAGATGCGAGGGACCTTGAAAGAGGCGAGCCTGGATCTGCAAAATTCCATGAGTTCATGTTCGTCGATCGCCGCTCCGGCTTTGACCTGCACGAAAGCGACGAGTATCTCGCCCCAGTCCTTGTCCGGAACACCGACGACGGATACTGCCGAAACCAGTGCGTGATCGTGGAGCACGTCCTCGATCTCGCGGGGATAAATGTTCTCTCCGCCGCGGATGATCATGTCTTTTTGGCGTCCCTGGACGCGGCAATAGCCATGCTCGTCCAGGCTGCCGAGATCTCCGGTGTGGAGCCATCCGTCCGCGTCTAGGACCTCGCGCGTCGCGTCTGGATTGTCGAAGTAGTCCTTCATGACTGAATAGCCGCGGGCACAGATTTCGCCGATCGCTCCAACAGGTACGATCTCTCCTGTTTCCGGATCGATGATCTTGACCTCCGTTTGTGCCATCGGCCGGCCGACGGTCATGACCCATTCCGGATGGGGGTCGTCCGGCAGCGTGTGCGTGATGTACGGTGAAGCCTCAGTCTGACCGAAACCGATCGCGACCTTGATGCCCATCGACTGCGTGCGTCGAACGAGCTCTGGTGGGACGGGGGCCCCGCCGAGCGTCACCAGCCGCCATGATGAAAAATCGCGATCGCCGATCGAGGGGTGTTCGAGCATGCGAATGAGCATCGTCGGCACGCAGAGCATGACCGTACCGCGCTCTTCTTCGAAGAGACGCAGCACGAGTTCCGGGTCGAAGCCAGGGGGCAGTACCTGGGTGCCCCCTGTCTGAAGGGCCCCGAGCGTAGCCAAACCGCATCCGGCGGTATGAAACATTGGCATCGGATTGATCCACGTATCGTCGGGGCCTGCGCCGATCGTCAAAGCGTAGATCCGACCGTTGTTAGCCAAGTTCCGATGCGTTAGACGCGCCCCTTTCGGGACCCCTGTCGTCCCCGACGTGTATTGAATTTGAGCGACGTCATTTGGGTGGACGTCGGGCAAGAGTAAGTCCGCTGCTCCGCTTCGGAGAAAGTCCGACCAAGACGACAGCGGGATAATGGTTTCCAACGACGGCGCGTCGTTGCGGACACGCTCAATGACGGACACAAGATTGCGGTCGCGGAACGCGTCTTGAACGACGATACCCCTGGCCTTGGATTGCTTGAGAACGAAGATGAGTTCTTCATCCAGAAAAGCCGGGTTGACGGTTACCAACGTAAGACCCGCTAGCGCCGCGCCGAACTCGACGAGTAGCCATTCGGGTTGGTTGGCCATCCAGATTGCAACGTGATCGCCCGGTTCGAAGCGCGAGAGTAGCGCCCTAGCGACCTGCTCTGACTGCTCGATAAGGTCCTGGAAAGTCCACTTGCGACGCTCGCTGGTCTCTAATGCCCCCTAAATCAACGCCGGTTTTGACGGCCAGGTTTTGACGGCGAGCCTCAACGCATCGCCGAGAGTTTGCGCGAGTACAGGCTGGGAAGCATTCGCCGCAACATAAGACCACGCTGGTTGCGAGGCGTGACTACCTCGGGCCATATCCACCCTCCCGACAGCTCTTATCTCGGATTACCCCCGCCGAACCCAATAGAAAGGCCAAGCCGGATAGAGCAAGGACATATGCGCTGGGGGCACCTTCCGCGGACAGCGGCGATCTCGACAGAATCAGTCCAATCACCCCGCATGTCAGAACCAAGCTGAACACATCAGCTTGCACCATCATGCGCTTCCGGTCACGGCGATCTATGATTACCCCCGCTGGAATCGCGAATAGTGGCCAAGGTAGGCGAGTTGCGGAGGCTACAAGCGCGACCAGAGTCGGATCGTGAGTGAGGTTTGCCCCACGCACGAAAGCGTTCGCCGTTTGCGTAAATTTCTTCATAGTGATCTCCTTACGTTTTGCTAGAGAACTCCGGCCGATTAGGGGAGGATTTGATGTCCCGCCCCGGTCGGCGATCATCCGGTTTTGGCCTTTGGTTTGGTTACCTGAGCAGACTGCTTACCAATTGACTTGTTCATCAATCCAGAACCAGTAGTTTCGACCCAACTGCGACTTTGGCCACACGCGTCCGAGGCGTCCGCTACCTGATCCCACAGCGGACCTTTGGACCTTGACCGTGCTCGCGAAAGAAGCGGGCCGTCCTTGACCAAAAGCAGAAGTTCCACAGGATGATTTCACTAGGGTAGTGGATCTGCGGTTTTGAGTTGTAGAAGAGCCGACAACGAGTCGTCCCGCTGGTTGGTGAGATGGCAAACGTCGGCGCTGCCAAGTTCCTCGGTCACGCCCTGGGTGATCATTCCGATGAGTTCATGGTTGAGAGTTACGTCGCCCAAGTCGCGCCACCAACTCTCAATCGGCGGCCCCAAATGCTCCAGCACATGGGCGATGCCGCCGCTGCCCCCGGAAAGGTGCAGATTGAGGAAGGGGCCAAGCAATGCCCAACGCAGGCCTGGACCGTGAGCGATCGCCGTGTCGATGTCTTCAACCGATGCGATCCCCTCCTTCACCAGGTGAAAGGCTTCTTGCCAAAGGGCCGCTTGCAAACGGTTGGCGACATACCCTTTGATTTCTCGCCGGATGTGAATGGGCTTCTTGCCGATCGACTTATAGAAGGCGAGCGCCCTCTGGACGGCGTCCGCCGACGTCAGACCGCCGCCGACCACCTCCACCAGCGGCATCAAATGAGCGGGATTGAAGGGATGCCCCAGCAATACCCGTTCGGGATAGGTGGCCGCATTTTGGATGTCGCTGATCAAAATGCCCGATGAACTCGTCGCGATCAGACTGTCGGAGGGGACCGCCGCAGAAATCTTGGCCAGGAGATCACGCTTGACATCGATCCTTTCCGGACCGTTCTCCTGGATGAATGCGCAGCCCGCGACGGCGCGCATGACATCCGGATCGAAGCGCAGCCGCTCGCGCGAGGCGCCCTCGGCGAGTCCGATACGCTCAAGCGCCGGCCAGAACCGGTCGACGAGTGCCCTTAAACGCGTCTCGGCTCCGTCCGCGGGATCGGTCGCTGCGACATCGAACCCGTTGGCAAGGAACAAGGCGGCCCAACTGGCGCCGATCACTCCAGTACCGACGACCCCGATTTTTCCCGATACAGGTTTTAAGCCCATCTTCAAAACATCCCTGCAGCAATAGAGGAAACACCCGTCTTAATTGGGCCGGGCCCGTTGCGGGGTCTGCGTTGCCGTCAGCCCGTGGCGCGGGCAATCGCCGCGGCGATCAGCGTGGCAGCCTCGTCCGCATCCGCCCAGCGCGCGATCTCGACCCATTTTCCCGATTCGAGCCTTGTAGTGCCGGAAGAAGTGGGCGATCTGGTCGCACAGGATCGGCGGCAGATCCTGGGTCGATCTGACACCCGTGTAGAAGGGGTGCACCGCATCCACCGGGACGGCGATGATCTTCTCGTCCGGCCCGTGCTCGTCCCGCATCATCAGGGCGCCGATGGGGCGGCAACGTACCACCGCTCCCGGCACGACCGGGGCCGGTCCGACGATCAGTACATCGATCGGGTCCCCGTCCTCGGCCAAGGTGTGCGGCACGAAGCCGTAATTCCCCGGGTAGAACATCGCAGTGTGCAGAAAACGGTCGACAAATACCGCTCCGGACGCTTTGTCGAGCTCGTATTTGACCGGCTCCCCGCCTTGCGGGATTTCGACGACAACGTTGACGTCGCGCGGCGGGTCGCGGCCGATCGGGATCTTGGCGAGGTCCATCGTGGCGCTCCAAACTATGGCGTCAGCAGTTATCGGCGAGCTCACGATGCGTTTCGCCTGGCTCGATAGAGGCGTTGGATGCGCTCGGTGCTGGATCTGTCGATTGACGGGAAGGCTCCAATATCTCGATGCCCAACTCTGGGCCAAAACGAGTAAACGTTGTAGCTGCATTCGGCCGGGCGCGTTGCCAGGTCAGCGTGGCCCTCTTCAGCGTGCCGTTGAAGCGTTGTGGTCCGTCGGTGCTCAGCTGAAGGCGATCGTTACCGACCTCGACGAGCCGCACCTGCCGCTGTCCGAGCCAATTCGGGAAGAAGCTCACCGCCATTTCATGGGACAAGGTCTTCGTGCCTTCGTCGATGAAAAAGCGACCTGAATAGCCAATGTAGGAACTTCCCGCGGCGGCGTATTCCTTCGGGGTGGCGCGCAACAGATCTCCATCGGCAAACGGAGGTCGGTCGGGCCGTTGCAGTTGCGCCGAGACGTATCCATCGGGGGTGTACAACACGAAGCCGAGCGGATGCTCGCCAAACGGATGGTTTTCGACGCCGGTCTCGACGTCGCGTTCGACATAGCTCGTCAGCGCCCAGGCGCCGACAAGCCGTTCTCTCAAAGATTTTTCGCTCATGAAGCTGCTCCACCAAATTGCGCGCTGGCTCATGGGTGAGGAGATTCTTCCAATGATGGATTCAGGCGAATGACGTGATTGTCTGGGCTGTCAGCAAAGAGCTTCTCGATCAACGCTGCGTGGCGCCGGAGAATATTGCGTTGACTAACCACGCCCTTGTCCGTCAGTTCGCCGGTGTCGATCGAGAGCTTTTCGGTCAAAAATGCAAAACGCAGCACGCGCTGGGCGCTACCGCTTGCTTCCGCTGCCAGCGCCGTCAATTTGCCGTGCAGCCGGGCCCGAACAGTGTCGTCGTGCACAATCTCCGGTGAGGATGGAATGCCCAAGACGGCGATGTAGTCCCGGTTTTCTCCGGCGATCACCACGTCGCGCAACTCGGGCATCAAATGCTGCAGGAGATGCACTCTGAGCGAACCGACGCGGACCCATGTGCCGGTCGCCAGCTTGAAGTCCTCCGCGACGCGTCCGTCGTAGCGGAAGCCGCGTTGCCGATTTCCGGCGTCCGCCCACTGCAGGGCATCGCCGGTTCGCAGAAAACCGTCTTCGTCGAAAGCGTCGGAAGTGAGATCGTCTCGCCGCCAGTAGCCGGGGGTGACGCATGGGCTTTGAACCCGCAGTTCCAATTTGCCGTACGTCGGTATGAGTTTCAACGTGACGCCGGGCGGCGGCAGCCCGACGCACCCGGCTGACGCGTCCTCCGAATGCCCATGCGCCGTGATCAGGCCGGCCTCGGTTGAGCCCAGGATCGCCACCCATGGGATCGGATGGCCGATCGTGTTGCGGGCAAGCTCGTCGAAAGCATCGCAGACATGTTGAGCAATGCTCGCGCCGGAATATTGCAGGACCCGGACGCGGCTGAAGAAGTTCTCGCGCAGCGCGCGATCGCGGCGCAGCCACGGAATCAGTTCCTCGTAACCCTTCGGGACATTGGAGTAGAACAGCGGCGCGACTTCGCGCAGGTTGCGAACCGTCTTCTCGATTTGACCCGATAAGGGCTTGCCGTCATCGATATAAAGCGTCCCGCCGTTGTACAATGCGATACAGAAACTAACCGTACCTCCGAAGACGTGATTCCAGGGCAGCCAGTCGACGAGTACGGGAGCCTCCTGGGCGAGCATGGGGTAGCACCCGCGCACCATCTGCATGATGCTGCACAGCATGCGGTTCGTGCTGATCGCTCCTTTCGGCACCCCGGTCGTTCCGGAGGTGAACAGCAGCTTGGCCACCGTATCGGGATTGACCGCGTTGGCGGCCAACTCCACGGCATCAGTCGGGGTCGCGGCGACCAGCGCATCGAAGAATGTCGCGCGGCGGTCGGGATCGCCGTGTGCGATGACGACCTCGGCATCCTTCGGGGTGCAGGCAAGGAGTGCCGCGGCGTAGTGATCCTCGTCATCCGCAAAGATCAAGCCTGGCTGTACCAGGGCTGCAATGGCGCGCAGTCTGGCAAAATCGGTCGAGATCAAAGAGTAGGCTGTCGACACCGGCACGAACGGAATGCCCACATTCAGGCAGGCGAGCGCCAGCAGGCCATGCTCGATTCCATTGCCTGACAAGATGAGAACGGGCCGCTTGAGGGAGAGACCGCGATCGAGCAGTGCTTGCCCGATCGCGCGAGCGGCATTGAGCGCTTCGAGATAGGTGATCTTCCGCCAGCCCTCGCCGTCACGGCTGGCGAGAAGCACCCGATCTGGCGCCGCCGCCGCCCAGTATTGCAGGCGCTCGATCAATCGGTCCGGATACGGGCCAAGCTCCGTCGAGTTGCGGACCCGCAGGCTGCCGTCTGGACAGGGCTCGAATATCGCGTTTCCCCACGAAATAGGCGTCGGTTGAGGCCCGGTTCTCATCATGGTTCGCACTCCCCGAAGAGAGGGGCGACCTTCGGCACGCGCTTTTCGAAAAAAGCATTGATCCGTGCTTTGGCGTCTTCGTCGCCGATGGCGATCGCAGCCATCAGGCTTTCCATTAGAAACCCGCCATCCGGACTGGAGCGCGCGATGCGCGGCAGCGCCTGAGCGATGGCGAAGTTGCTCAGTGTCGTGTTTGTTGCGATCTGCTCAGCCAGTTCAATTCTTGGCCATCATCGACCACATATTGGGAGAAGCCCAGTGATACGCCTTCTTCGGCGCTATAGAATTCGACCAGTCAACATCATGTCGATCATCCGGCTTGTACCTATGAGGCGCGGTACGCGCATGGCGCCGCCGCCGCCAACGAATAATCCCCGCGCACCTTCCGGAAGGGCGTAATACGCGTTGCGTTCAGCCACCCGGATGTGCGCGGAAGCGGCGAGCTCCAGACCGCCACCGATGACCGCGCCGTGCAATGCCGCGATAACAGGCACGCCGCCATTCTCGATCCGGTCGAAAGCGCGGTGCCAAGTCTCGGAAATAAGTACTCTGTCCCAATCACTTGCATCGGCGAAGGAATGGAGATCGGCGCCAGCGGAAAAATGCTTTCCCTCGCCAAACAGGACGACGACGCGCGTCTCTTTGGGCGGATCGCTAAAGAATGTCTCGAGACCAGCGATCGTCGCTTCGTCCAGGGCATTTCTTTTGGCAGGGCGAGACAGGCGCAACAGCGTTACCGGGCCGCGCTGGCTCACAGTCAGAGTACTCGGCAGGACCCGCCCTGAGCTCGGTTGTCCGTCGTGCTCAAGTTGCGGTGGCTTCGTATGCGAACTATCGATTTGATCGATTGGACGAGACATAGCAGAACTCTCCGTTGGCTCTCATCAGCGTATCGGCATTGCATGTTTGACGCTCCCCGAGTGTCCGGGAGCCGGCAGTCGTGTGGGCGTGATGCTCTGTAATTTGAGGAGAGGCAGGCGGCCAGTCGTGAAGATTCTTGCTATTCTTTTGCGATCCGGCTGTCAGCTATTGGAGAAGGCACGATTGCTGCAGGCTGGCCGTTACGCTTGCGGTGAGGTCAGGCGGTGACCCGAGATAACGGAACCCCATGAACGCGTCGGACCCAACGCGACAGATGGCTCTGGTCGGCAAAGCCGGTGCGGGCAGCGATTTCGGCGAACCCGGACCGCCCTTCCCGAACAAGCTCGAGCGCATGCTGCAATCTGAGATGCACCACGTAGCGATGCGGGGTCATGCCGACGGATCGGGTGAACACCCGCGTGAAATGGAATGGGCTGCGCCCCGCTATATCCGCGAGCGCCTCGATGCCGATCGGCTCATCGAGATGAGCGACGACGTAATCCCTGAGCCGCCGGAGCTGGTCTTTGCCGAGCGTGCCGCGCGGCCGGGCTGGCATCGCCGCGGTGTGGCCCGCCACCAATCGATCGACGAAGCTGCTCGCCGCCTCGTTCCAGAAGAGGGCTCCGTTTGGATAATTGTGAATGCTCTCGTAAGCCAAGGTGCGGGCGAGCGCGAAAAGCGCAGGGTCATCACCGTACATGCGCTCGATCAGCCGCGCCTCGGGCAATGCGCATTCCGCGGCTGCCAGCGCCATCCGGCCTGGATCGACCGCGACGACAAGAATCTCGACGTCCTCGTCGGCATCGCCGGCACAATCGACCCCAGCCGGAGTGATCGACAGCGACCCGGCTCGACGCTCGACGCAAACGACGCGATCGGCCATACGCTTTTCTACGCGCCCTTGAGACATCTGGAAGCAGATGCAGTGGCAGCGTGCCGTAGCTCGCGAATGCATGCCGCCGTCGAAGCGGACACTGAGGACGGAAACGCCGCTCTCGCCGGGCGCGCTGCCAGTCGCCAGGGTGGTCGGCGCGCCACCATCCTGCTGCGCCATGCAAAGGGTCCCGATCTCCACCATGGTATTTCCTCGCACAAAGCTTCCGCAGGGGTCCCGCTCGGTATCCTGAATTCGGGGCTGCCGACCGGCTGGGTGTCCAAATTGTTGGCGTGCGTGCGCTTAATTAGGATTGTTCCAACTTTCGTGTAGTGACCCCTTGAAGAAAGAAGCGGAGCGTCAGAGCGCTGGGCTTGAGTTGGCGCTCGAGATCAGGACCTAGGACGCCGGCCTGGATGCGTGCGGCCTGAGAAGCGTGATCGATCTCCAAGACCTTGTCGAAATACTTCAGGTCGATGGACACGGTGCCGCGATACCGATCATGCCCCGGCGGGTTCACCCCGCCGACCACGCTCGTGCCGCCGCCGTAGGGAACGGCCGCAAGGCTCTCGTTCTCGCACCAACGAAATAGCTTGACGATGTCCCCTTCGGTACGGGGATAGGCCACCGCATCCGGGGGATTCCTAAACTCGCCGCGCACGGCGTAGGCCACATCGAGGGTAGATGCACCGTACGTGTAATAGAGGCGGTCATATTTGTCCGTTGTGCAAATGGATTCGAGGGAGGCAGGCACCTTGACGCGCGAGGGACGCGGATCGATGGAGCCCTCGGTTGGAAACGGCATGGCCATGAAATCGGTGACCCCGAGCAGGCGCGTCCAGGCTTGCTCGAACTCCGCGATCTCCTGCGACGAAACCTCATCGCCCTCATAGCCCCACCCGTAGAACTTTCTGCGACGCTCCTGAATTCTGTTGTCCATCTGACGCTCCTGAATTCCATTGTGTGTCCGGGAGTCCCCCTCAGACGCCCGTCAGCTTCAACGTACGCGGGCACAGTTGGCTTTCGGCTCCCACAAGCGCAATGAGCCATTCCATAACCTTGCCTTCGTCTACAACATAGGCAGAATGACCCTCCGAAAGGGGTTTGTGCCGTGCATTTTGATCTGACCGATTTGCGCCTGTTCGCCGCCGTCCTCGAGGGCAGCATTACCGCTGGCGCCTCGCGTGCAGCTATTTCTCTCCCCTCGGCAAGCGCTCGGATGAAAGAGATGGAGGAGGAGCTTGGAACAGCTCTGCTGGAGCGCCATCGCCGTGGCGTGCGGCCGACACCCGCGGGCTCCGCGCTGTTTCACCACGCGCAGCTTGTCTTGGCGCAGATGGAGCGACTGCGCGGCGATATGCGCGAGCATGCGCGCGGCGGCGTGCGGGGGCACATCAGACTGATGTCGACCACGACCACGCTGGAAGAACAGCTTCCGGACGTTCTTGCCGGCTGGCTCGCGACCAATCCCGGCATCGATATCGCGTTGGAGGAGCGACTCAGTCACGAGATCGCTTCAGCGGTGGCTCAGGGTCACGCCGATATCGGCGTGATGTCTGACTTGGCTGGCGCCGAGGGAATGGAGACTTACCCTTTTTGCATCGACAGGTTCGTGGTCGTGGTGCCGCGCGGCCATAGACTGGCGGGGCGGCGCCACATCGCCTTCGTCGATGTGCTCGATGAAGAGTTTGTCGGGCCGGCGGCGGGGAGCACGCTTGCCGGGCATCTCGCATGGCAGTCGGCACGTCTTGGCCGATCCCTCAAACTGCGGATTCGGCTTCGCGGCCTGGATGCTGTTTGCCGCATGGTGGAGCATGGCGTGGGGATTGCCGTGGTGCCGGAAGCGGCCGCCCGGCGCTGTCGGCGGACCATGTCACTCGGCATGCTGCGGCTCATGAACTCATGGGCCACTCGACACCTGATCGTCTGCGTACGCCAGCTCGACGCCCTACCGGTCCATGCACGCCGATTGGTTGAGCACCTGGCAGGCACAGCCCGAACCGAGACACCACTAGGCAAGCGTGCTGGTTCATGACACCGCACCCATGAGTTGGGCTTCCCGACTTACCCCATTGCAGTCATTGCGCGATGCTAGCCCATAAATTCCGGGATATACCGTCGTAGTCTGACCGACCGGTTGCGTCGCAAGCGGCCGTTCAATCGATCGTGAGCAAACGGCTTCGACGAACAGCTATTCAAGACCGGTATCGCCAGCAGGTAAGGCCACGCATGCTGTGGTCTTCGAGGTAATCGATGACCATCCGTCTCATCGCGTGGTCGTCTTCGACAACGAGGACGCGCGGCAAGTGCGCGCTCAAATCATTCATGAGGCTGCAGCTTGACGGAACGGTCGCTCTGCGTCGGCCCGCTGAACGGGCCAGCGGGACCCAACTTGGGCCTAAGCGCAGCCGCCTTCGCGAGATGACCCGCCGCCTTGCGGTCGCTGTTCATCGAGAACACCACGGTGCCGCCGGCGTGGCAATGCAACAGGACGCTGTCGTTGTCCCAGCCCTGCGGGATGCACCAGAGCGCCGGTACGCCGTCGGCGTCGACTTCGGCGTAGATGACGCCCTCGGGCTCCTTGGCCAGCGCGCCCGGAGCTTCGCAAATGTGCCTGACGGTCGGCAGCGCGAGGTCTGGGTTGCACAACCGATCTTGGACAGCTCCCAACACCTCGGCCAGATGGTCCGACTGCTCGCTCGCCATAATTACCTCCTGCTTGTCGTACCCCTTGTCAGCTTACCTGCTGAACTCGAAAGAGCACGGCCGGGACCATCCCATTACCGGAACGCGATCGCGGGGCCGAGCGATGATCGATTGTTCCAATTCGAGCTGGCGTTCAGCCTTTAATCGCGCGCGCGGAACCCCAAAGCGCCCCGCGATTTACGCGATTGGGGTAGAGGTCCAGCATCCGATCATAGAGTTCCCGGGAGGTGGCCGTCCCTTCTACGAGCCGATCGAAATCGCGAATGTATTGGCGGGTTTCCTCAATGATGCGCGGGCTGTCATCATTGCCGACGCGCTTATGTCCCGCGATCACCGCGCTTGGATTAAGCGCCTCGACCTTGTCGAGCGCCGCAATCCACTCGAGGCGGCTTTCGTGCGTGCGGGACTCTGTCAGATACTGATGGACGTCGTTGTAGGCGACATCCCCTGCAACGAGCAATCCGATGGATGGAACATACAGGCAAGTGGTATTGTCCGTATCCGTGTGGCCGACCTCAACGGCCACTAAGTCATGCCCTTCCAGGTTAAAGGTGTCGCTCTCAAGGCGCTCCGCCATCACCAGCCGCGCCGGGATTTGACCGGGAAACCGCTTGTTCCAGAGCCCCTCCATGACCGCTGGCGAGACTTGCCGATGCATGAGTTCCAAGACCCCGGCGGTGGCGATCGCCCTGGCGATGGGGAATCGGTCCTGCAATGTGCCGATGCCGAAGAAATGGTCGCCGTGACCATGAGTGACATATATTGTCGTCAGGTTCTTTCCATTGTCCACGACCCAATCAGCTAGGGCGGCCGCTTGCTTGACGGTCGTCGGCGCATCGACCAATACGGCGTCGCGTTCGCCATAGATGAGGGTCGAAGAAATTGGCGACCACATACGTACTGCCTCGCCAGGCGGCAGATCGTCGGAAACCGTAGCGACGCCCGGCGTCACGAAGACCTTCCAACCCAAGAGTTTAGTGTGATTGCGCACTGCTATCTCCTTTTTAGTCCTCCACCGGCCCGCGCCGACCCGCCGGGCATGAAACCCTGGTCCGACGCGCATCCGGCGCCTTGTTTCTTTTTAGTCGCCCACCGGCGTTGCCGGCCCGCAGGAGATGAAACTTCACCCGCTGTCATTGCGAGGCGCCGACAGGCGCCGCGGCAATCTCGGCGTCGCGGAGTTTGCGGCGTCGAGATTGCTTCGCGGAGCCTGTCCTCGGGCCGCGCGGAGCGCGGACCCGTGGGCTCGCAATGACGGCGAGGGTCGGCCGACGCGGTCCTGTCGGTTTGTTTCTTTTTTAGGGAACACTTTCATCAGCTTTGGGCAGATCCACCGCATGGTGCACCGCATCGGCAACCATCAGCGGCTCATCCGATGTCGAAGTTGCAGCCCACCACCTGATCCAATCATTTGCCTCATGGCTGCGGCACGCTCCGCGCCCGAAGCAGCTCTCGAATTCAGCCTGGGGGAACCGGTCTTGGGTGCCGGCCCCCTATTGAGCCATCTCGAATGCGGCCCCGTTTTTATTCAGCTGCTTTTTGCAACACAGCTTGCAAATGCAGGTCGAGTTCTTCCGCTACCTTGTTGACATCGGCATTGTTGAACTGTCCGAAAACACTGGCGGGGCGGTCGTATTCGAAGGCAACAACGCCTTCTTCGGGGCTCTCGCGCAAGAGCACGCGGATCGGCGCGTAGAGCGCCGCCGAAAGCTGATGCTCCGTCATCCGCGACGCTGTCAGCGGATTGCCAATATCGTATTGGATCGCTTTTCGCTGCAGTCCATGGATTTTGAGCAGGGCACCATGATCCCGGAAACCGAAGATGGAAAGAGTTGATGCTTTTTCCAGCTCCCGGCGGGCGCGCTCTGCTTCACCGTAGCGAAGCAGCACGAAAATGCCGTCGTCGATCCGTGGAACAAGCCGTTCCAGCGCGGCATTCACGCTCTCAAACGGCTTTTGCGAGGGAATTGTGACGTGCTCGATCGAGATGGTGGCGGTGTTGACGTCGCGGCTTGCCATTTCTCTCCTTTTGCATTTTCGGCTTTGCTTGCGCCCGTGCTTTGCTGGCATATCCGGCGCTCAGGACCACAGCCCCAGCCGCCGCCTTTAACAATTCACGCCTACGCATTGCAGAAGACTTCCCGTCGATATCAGGCCTGAAGGAACCGCAGAGCCTGCTCGATAAACATGTCGCGATATTGGAAGATGGCGCCGTGTCCAGCGTCCGGGAAAATGCTGAGCTCAGCATTGGGCTGTGAGCGCATTCTTCATGCGGACCGCGGCGCCTCCTCTTAGCGCCCCTGAAAATCCAGCACCGGGCGGGGCAGACCCGCCCTTAGAGCGTCGACGGCGGAGGGGATACCGCGCCGCACGTCTTCGGTCTCGAATAATGGCATGGCGATGTCGAACATGGCGCTGTCCGCCGCGGCAACGCCGGCTTCGGCCCAGATCCGCAACAGGGCCTTGTGCGCAGCATACGCGCGGGTGGGGCCCTTTGAAGCCCGCTCGGCCAATTCCCGCGCGTTCTGTTCCAGCTCAGCGTCTGGCACGACCCGGTTGACCACGCCATGTTGCATCATCGTCGCGGCGGAAACCTGTTGCGATGTGAGCGCCCATTCCGACGCGAAGGCCCGACCCGCCCGTTCGGCAACGCGATAGACGCCGCCCAGCACGGTCACGATCCCCAGGCTCTGCTCCGGATGCCCAAAGCGAGCACTTTCACCCGCTACAATTATGTCTGCGCGGGTCGCCAACTCCAGTCCACCGCCGAAGCAAAGCCCCTGCACCGCGGTGATTACCGGCAGCGGAAGCCGTTCGAATCTATTGAAGAGGCTCATGTACCGATCGAAGGTTGCCCGCAGACGACGTGGCGACATCTCGGGCCAATTCATGATGTCTCCACCGAAACTAAAGTCGGTTCCTTTCGCACGGAGCAAAACGGCGCGGCTTTCGCCAGAACTCGATCGCCTCGACAATTCCTGCTAGTTCGTCTGCCATCTGGTCGCCGATGCGATTCTGCGGCGGGTTGTCCAGCGTCACGATGGCGAGCGCGCCGTCGGTCTCGAGCGTCACGTGAGTCATGACAGGCCTTCCTTTCGGGCGAGATGTTGGCGAAACCAGTCGCGGGCGGCGCGGCAGCCCACCTCGAAGCCCGACTGATAGGGGTCGAAATGGCCGCCAGGGATCAAGACGAGCTTCTTGGGTTGATGCGCCTGCTCATAGGCCGCGAGGGCGAGGTCGGTGACCGTGATTGTATCCTGCATGGCAACGATCATCAGTAAGGGGGTCGGCGAAACCCGCGAGATCCACGCGCCTGGCTCATACATGCGAGCCAGTCGCGTGGACTGCATCGTCACGGTGTTTTCCCATGCCGCGTCGTCGCCGAGTGGCTGGAGGTAAAAGTCGCTCGCGTCCTTGGTGCGATACGCGGCGGGTGCGCCGGGGTCCACGCTAACGACCGCCTCGCGGCGGGGCGGCTCGCCCCTGGCCTGCGCCCGCTCATCGTCATTTAGCGCCGCCTCCAGGGCGGGAACGGCCTCTGGTGCAACGCGACGAAGACCTTGCTGGTATCCGCTGATCGTCGGGACCTGGGCGACCACACAGACAATACGTCGTTCGGTGGCGCCCAGCACCAGCGCGTGGCCGCCGGCATAGCTGGTGCCCCACAGTCCGATCCGGCTCGAATTGACCTCCGGCCGGCTCTCCAGATAAGATATGGCGCGGCGCCAGTCGGCGATCTGACGCCAGGGATCCACGTCCTGCCGCGGCTCGCCGCCGCTGACGCCGAAGGAACGGTGATCATGGAGCAACACGACAAAGCCAGCATCGGCGAAGGCCTCTGCGAACTTAGCGATGCCATGCTGCCTCACGCCCGCATAGCCATGTGCCATCGTAATCGCAGGGCTGGGTAGCCTGGCGCTCGCCGGGAGAAATAGCCACGCGCCAAGTTCTATGCCGCCATCAGCCATAAATCTGACATCGCTGCGGGTTGTCATCAGGCCCTTCTCCTCAGATCGGCTACACGTCGACCGCTCGACCTCGTCGCGTGAGGTTGCTCAGCGCGTTGCTCGCCAATGACGCCGCCCCGACGGCCGACTGAACGTTGATCGGCGATCGCGCCGAGATCATTGCGGCTCCTCGGTCGCCCGCTCGTCAAGCCACGCCGAAATACTGGCCACGACGTCGTGATAGAACGTTCGGTAAAGATCTTCCCCGACATATCCGATGTGCGGCGTCGCCAGCACATTGTCCAACGACCGGAACGGATGCACTGCCGGCAGCGGTTCCTGATCAAATACGTCAAGCGCAGCTCCGGCGATCGAGTTCGACTGCAAAGCCGCGATTAGAGCAGCTTCATCCACGATCGGACCGCGAGACGTATTGATCAATCTGGCCGTCGGCTTCATGACCTCGAGCTCGGCTGCGCCGATGAGGCCTCGCGTGCGCTTGCTCAGAACGAGGTGGACCGTCACGATGTCGGCTTGACGGAACAGCTCGGACTTCGGAACCCTCGTCGCGCCTGCCGCACCCGCAATCTCGGGCGTCATGTTCTGGCTCCAGGCAATGATCTTCATTCGGAAGGCAAGACCGATGCGCGCAACCTGCGCCCCAATTCTCCCCAAGCCGACGACACCCAGGACTTTGCCCTCGAGTTCCTGACCGACGGTCGTCTGCCAACCACCGGCCCGAACCGCCTTGCTCTCGGGGACAATGTGACGCGCCCCCGCAAGAATAAGGGCCCAGGTCAGCTCGATCGTCGGTGTCGACCTGTATCCGGTCGCCGTCACGCTGACTCCGTGCTCTGCCGCCGCTGCCATGTCGATCGAGGCATTCCCGGGGCCCGTCGAGGCGATCAACTTGAGCCGCGGGAGGCGTTGGATGATGTCGCGTGGTAACGGCGTGCGTTCCCGCATGACACAAACGACATCGAAAGGAAGAAGCCTGTCGATAATGGCCGCCGGATCGGCGATATGATCATTAAAAACCGTGACTTCCGCCCGCCGAGCGAGAGTTGACCAGTCGGCCAGCTTCAGCGCTATATTCTGATAGTCATCGAGGATGGCGATCTTCACTTGGTACTCCTTTCAGGACAGCGCCGATAACTGCGAACCGAGCACCGCAGCTGGTCGGGCGGCCCGAGGCCGGCCCGAGGTCTCATGAAGCCGCCCCGACAATGAAACGCACGACTCATAGTCACCCAGCGGCTTGTTGAACCCACGGACCAATCCCAGAGAAGCGTGCCGGGGTGATCCTGGTGACATAGCCTGCAATGTTACGCATGGAGGCCGGCGGATAGTCCGCCTTCGGTCCGAGGTAAATAGGGGCCAAGCGTTGCAGAAGGGGCACTGCGGCGCCTTCGGTCCGGTCATGGCCGCTATATCCGCCGCCTGGGCCGTCGCCACCCCGGCAACGGCGAATGCGGCGGCCGCAAGGAGGGTCCTCATCTCATTCCTCATCGGGCATGACACAGATGCGACAAGCGTGAAGGCGAATTTATTGGACGATGGTATCGTCGATACTTTGGCATCAGCGTCCCCCAGGTAGGGGCAATTGCCCTGATTGTGCTGGTAGATGGAGCCATCGTCGCGAGTGTCAAGGGGGGATATATCTTGCTCCGTTGGCAGGATGCGGAAAAACGCTCGAACAGCCATTGGGATCAGCGGTTTATGGATTCCGGCTTTTCGCGGAGCCTGTCAGGATTCCCGCGTTCGCGCGGGTTCGCGGGAATGACGGTAAAGCTGGCCGTGGGCAAGTCCTGAAGCCTCGGGCCGGCCCAAGGCCGGACTCCTGGGGGCTGCGGCCGGAATGACGAGTTTGGAAGCTACAGCGACTTTTCAGCAGCCCGTTAGGAGCCGCGCATGGGGATTGACGAGACGGGTATATGCCCCTACCTAGAACCATATGTCCGTGCATAGCCGTGCATAGCCGGTATCACTTTCGAAAGGCCAGGAGACGAACCAATGCGTGAGATTGAGCTCGAAACCTGCAATTGCGCCGCGCTCCGCCAAGCGGCGCAGCGCGTGACCAAACTCTATGACGATGCCCGGCAGTAGCACAAACCGCCCACTCGCCCTGATCACGGGAGTGGGGCCCGGGACCGGCGCGGCGGTCGCCCGCCGATTCTCGGCGGGCGGATATGACGTCGCGATGCTTGCCCGCAACGGCGAGCGCCTCGCCGCGCTCGAACCGGAGATCGCCAATGCCAAAGGCTATGCCTGCGACGTAACGAACGAAGCGCAGCTCGACGCCGTGATTGCTGAGGTGAAGGTCGAGTTCGGCCCGCCGTCGGTGCTGATCCATAATGCCGTCGGCGGCGCTTTTGGCAATTTCCTGGAAATCGACCCCCAGGTCCTGAACCGCAATTTCCAAGTCAATACGATGGCGCTGCTTTATCTCGCCCGTCGTCTCGCCCCGGCAATGATCAAAGCCGGAAGAGGCGCGATCATCGCCAGCGGGAATACGTCGGCGCTCCGCGGCAGGGCGAAATTCGCCGGCTTCGCGCCGACGAAAGCCGCGCAACGCATTCTAGCCGAGGCGATCGCGCGCGAGCTCGGGCCCCAAGGCGTCCATGTCGCCTATGTGCTGATCGATGCGGTGATCGACCTCGCCTGGACGCGCCAGAGGTGGCCCGACGCGCCGGATGAGTTCTTCATCAAACCGGCGGCGATCGCCGAGGAGATCTGGCACGTCGTCCATCAGGACCGCAGCGCGTGGTCATTCAATGTCGAGATCCGCCCCTTCGGCGAGACTTGGTGACCGGCAATCGGCAGGAGGCCCTTCATGACCGAGCTCCGCATCTTCTCATATCTCCCGAACCCGCGGATTTGGAAGGCGACGATCGCGGCGCGGCTTTGCGGCGTCGAGATCGAGCTGCGTGGAAGCTCGCCGCAGGAGCTGCAGGATTGGCTCTGGGATTTCGACGCACGACCGCTGTCCGAGGTGGAGCCGCAGGCCGCGGAGCGGGCGGAGCGGATCGGCCGTGTCGGTTTCACCGGCGGGCGGTTGTTCAAGACCGATGCTTTCCTTCGGGCTCATCCCTTCGGCACGGTGCCGGCGGCGTTCAGCCCTGACGGCCAGATCGGAATCTTCGAATCGAACAGCATCATGCGCGCCGTCGCCCGGCTCGGGCACGAGCGGTTTGCGCTCTATGGCCACGATCCTTACGAGGCATCGCGCATCGACGGCTTTCTCGACGCGAGCCTGGTCTTCGCGCGCGACGCGCAGATCTACCTTTTCGCTTTGCGCGAGCCCACCGTTCCGCCCGACAGCCACACCCGCGCGAAAGAGGCGTTCACTATCTACGCCGCCGGCATCGAGCAAGCCTTGCAGCCTGATCGAATGTTCCTCGTCGGCAACGACGTGACGCTGGCCGATATCTGCTTCGTCGCCGAGCTCAGTCTCTTTTCCAATGAGCGAACCCGCCACCACGCATTGGAAAAGAGCGGGCTCGAGCCCATTCTGAGCGACGCTCAGCAGGCGAAGTTTCCACGCGCGACGGCGCATTTCGCGAGGCTGGCCGACCATCCTGCGTTTGCGCCTGACGTGCGACCCTATTTGGAGAGGCTCTCGGCTGCGACAAAATAGGCGGCGGCGTTGCGGTTGACGATGCAAGTAGTACCCCTATCTAGCGGCATATCGGTGCTACCATATATTCATTCGAGGGTGATGAACCGGAGCAATGTCCGACGTCGAGGTTGAAATCTGCAATTGCGCCGCGCTTCGCCAAGCGGCGCGCCGCGTGACAAGACTTTATGACGAGGTCCTCGCGCCCATTGGGTTGGGCGTCAACCAATACTCCATCCTGGCGCGCCTGAACCGCGTCGGTCCGAGTACGATTTAAGAGCTCGCACGGCTTCTGGTCATGGACCGGTCGACACTGGGGCACCTTCTGCGCCCACTCGAGAAGCGCAATTTCGTGAAGCTCGAAGTGTGCGAACAGGATCGACGCAGCCATATAGTAGCGCTGACTGAGGCCGGTGAGGCTGCCGTGGCCAAAGCCCGTCCGCGCTGGGCCGCGGCGCAACGCCGCTTCGAACGCACATTTGGTAAGGAGGCCGCGCTTGAGCTACGCGCCGTCCACAAAGAGATTGCGACGGCGGAATTCGGCTAGCCCAATCGCGGCAGCCATCCTGGTTTCAAAGGCGATATCGAGCTTCTTCGCACGGAGAGTGAGATGCGGGTTCTCGTGGTCGGTGCTGGCGCGATCGGCGGGTATTTCGGCGGGAGGCTGCTGGAGGCCGGCCGTGACGTAACCTTTCTGGAGCGCCCGCGGCGCGCTGCCGAGCTAGCCCAGACCGGTCTCGTGATCCGCAGCAAGCTCGGCGACATGAATGAATTTGCCCGCGCCGCCCACGGTTACATCGGATACGCTGCGCCAACCGTTCGATCTGGTCATTCTCGGCTGCAAGGCTTGTGACCTTGACGATGCAATGACCTCCTTTGCGCCGGCGGTCGGACCGGAGACGGTGATCTTGCCTTTGCTCAATGGCATGCGGCATCTAGATGCTCTGGAGGCGCGCTTTGGTCCCAATCACGTTTTGGGCGGCCAGTGTCTGATCTCTGCGGTTTTGGATCCGGACGGCCGAATTCGCCACCGCAGCGACACCCATACACTCTCGTTCGGCGAGCGCGACCGGTCACGCTCCACTCGTGTCGAGGCGATCGCATCAGTGCTATCGGGCTCCCGCTTTGAGGCGCGGCTCAGCGAAGCGATCCTGCATGAAATGTGGGAAAAATGGGTGTTCATCGCTGGTGCCGCCGGAATCACCTGCCTGATGCGCGCTGCGATCGGTGACATTGTCGCAGCCGGCGCGGCCGATCTTACCGCAGGACTCTTCGACGAGTGTGTCGCAATCGCGACTGCGCAAGGTTTTCCTCCGCGCCCTGAATTCCTCGAACGGACGCGGCCAACGTTCACCGCCGCCAGCTCGCTTCTCACTGCATCGATGCTGCGCGATATCGAGCGAGGCGCGCCAATCGAGGCCGACCGCATCCTCGGCGGCGACCGGCGAGCCGGCGTTTGTGGGCGCGTGTCATTGCACGCAGTGCCAACGGCGTACTGGCTCGCCCTTTGGCGTCAACACCTACTTGCCGAAAGAGCTGGTGCGCACCGAGGGGCCGAGCAAAGTCTACGTGCGCGGCAGCGACTCGGGGCGAAAGATCGAAATTCATTTCTGCCCCGACTGCGGCTCCTCGGTATTCTGGTACGCGGAATTTGGCCCGGACCTTATCGGCATCGCCTTTGGCACGTTCGCCGACCCGTCGATGCCCTGGCCGACGCTATCCGTGTGGGAGACGACGCGGCATCCCTGGGTGACCTTCGATCACCAACTCGATCGTTTTACGGTCCAGCTGAAAATCGACGACCTCGACCTGAAGCGGCCAAGTCACGGAGCTGCGAACGCTCGCAACGACCCATTGTAAGGAGCCATTCATGTCCGAACTCGATCAGCAACGCAGGCCCGGAGCCTTCTGCCCCCCATCGCGCCCATT
>CAVYWO010000004.1:0-633173 GCA_963772295.1 uncultured Alphaproteobacteria bacterium | reverse complement strand
CAGCCTATGGCCTGCAGGCCATAGGCTCGACACGACGGCGCTCTACACCCGCGTCGCCATCAGCGCGCTCGGCCAGGTGACAAGCCCGCTCGACGTCTTGTTAAAGATGCCCGGCTGACGCGCGGCCGTTGTCACGGCCAGCGGTCGAGGTGGCGGACATCTTCCGCCACCGCGGGCCGGCTTGGCGCGCCTCCCATGCCGGCCATGTGAGCCTCGGCCAACTGAAGGTCATGTCGGCGATCGAGCGCTGCCGAACGGCGGCGGTGGGCGGTCATGTCGAACGCTGCGAGGACTGCGCGCACCTGCGCATTTCCTACAACTCCTGCCGCAACCGGAACTGCCCCAAGTGCCAGGCCGCCGCTGCCAAGGAGTGGCTGGCCGACCGCCAAGCCGAACTCCTGCCCGTGCCCCCGGCCTTCGCCGGGGCAGGCTCTATTTCCACCTCGTCTTCACCCTGCCGCGGCCGATTGCCGACATCGCCTATCAGAACAAGGCGGTCGTCTATGACCTGTTGCTGAAAACCGCCGCCGAGACCCTGATCACCATCGCCCCCACGGGACAAGCCCGTGGGCTGAAGGCCCACGACCCCAAGCACCTCGGCGCCCGCATCGGGCTCACCGCCGTGCTCCACACCTGGGGATCGGCGCTCACCCACCATCCCCACGCCCATATCATCGTTCCCGGCGGCGGCGTCTCTGCCGATGGGCGCTGGATTCCGTGCCGGCCTAGCTTCTTCCTTTCCGTCCGGGTGCTCTCCCGCCTCTTCCGCCGCCTGTTCCTCGAAAGGCTGACCGCCGCGTACCACGCCGGGCGGCTGGAGTTCTTCGCCGACCAGGCCGCACTCGCCGAGCCGGCAGCCTTCAAGGCCTACCTCGCCGCGCTGCGCCAGGTCGAATGGCGGGTCTATACCAAGCGGCCTTTCGGCGGACCCGACGCGGTGCTCGCTTATCTGTCCCGCTACACCCACCGGGTCGCCATTGCCAACAGCCGGCTCGTCGCCTTCGACGGCGAGCGCGTGACTTTCAAATGGAAGGATTACCGGGCCAAGACCGACGCCCACTACAAGCTTATGACGCTCGACGTCGACGAGTTCATCCGCCGCTTCCTGATCCACGTCCTGCCCGACGGGTTCCATCGCATCCGTCATTACGGCCTCTTCGCCAATGCCAACCGGGCCAACAACATTGCCTTGGCCCGCCGACTCCTCGGGGTACCCGACCCACCCGCGTCGAGCCGGGAGAGCGACGACGCCGAAAATAGTCACGAAGACGAAGACTGGAACGCTTGTCCTTGCTGCGGCGGGCGTATGATCATCGTCGAGATCTTCGAACCCGGCTGCCAACCTCAATTCTGGCCTGTCCCCTCAATTGGGCTCGACAGCTCATGACCAACACGCTGTCGCCGTCCCCCATCGCTGCGCCTGTCCGACGCCGATACCTCGCCGGCGACGTCCACGCTCCGCCGACGGCAACCCTCAGCACCGCTTTCGATCGCAAAAACGCAAATCCTCAGCGCCACACCACCCTTCCCACGGCACCCAGACCGACCAAAAATCACCCTCGCGCCACTCACTCACCCGGCGTTCTCGTCCGAAGACCACACAGCGGCCCGGAGCCTCGCGTTAAATCCCCATAGACCGACACCACCGCCGCAACAAACTCCCTCCGCGGTTTCCGCCCTCGAGGCTTTTCGGACGCCTGCCTCCGCGCCCTCCATCACGTCCGTGCCCGGCAGGCGTCCGAAAACCCTTAACAATCCTTGCCGTTCGCGTAACGACGACCGAGCGGCTCAAGACGACCCTAATGCACAGAACCCACTTATGCACAGTTTTTGCCTCGGCCCCAGTGCCGGTGAGGACTGGGGCCGTTGGCACTCTGCATAATTACAGCGCCTGCAGAAACTGCATCAATGCATCAGGCGGGTGGTAGCGGCGCATCTTCGTGTCGGGTTCCTGAAGTCTGGCCAATGCTTTATCTTTCATTTCCAGATTGGCCTCGACGTATCGGTGCGTCGTGGTCGTACTCTCGTGTCCGAGCCAGAGAGCGATCACGCTGAAAGCCACGTCGGACTGAAGCAGATGCATTGCTGTCGAGTGGCGGATCGTGTGGGGCGAGATGCTTCGTTTGGCGAGACTGGTATCCACCTCGGCGGCACGTGCGACGGCGATGTCCAGACGTTGCGTGACGTTGGAGCGTGTCATCGCGTGGCCGTCGCGGTTCGGCAGCAAGGCGGCATCCGCACCCAGCTTTGGGTTGCACCGCAGCCAGGCCCGGATTTCCTGAACTGTGGTCTTCCACAGGGGTGTCGAGCGTTGCTTGCGGCCCTTGCCGCGAAGGTGAACACAAGGCGCACCGTCCAGAACCACATCTGCCACCCGGACGCCGATGATCTCCGAGACCCTTGCTCCGGTGTTGTACAGCATGGCCAGCAGCAGATGGTCGCGCTGAGAGGTCCAGGTGTCGCCAGGCTGGCCGATCACCGTCAACATCTCCTCGCGCGACAGGAAGCCGAGGATCGGCCGCTCGAAGCGCTTTGTCGGCACGCCGAGTGCTCGCTCGATGACGTGCAACGACGATACGTCGCGCCGCGCCGCGAACTTGAGGAACGCCCGCAGCGCCGCCAGCCTCAGGTTGCGGCTCTGCACCGAGTTCTGCCGGTGCTGCTCTAGGTGATCGAGGAACGCCAGCACCAAGTCGGGTTCGATGTCGGCCAGGCACAGCGCCGTGGGCAG
Source organism: uncultured Alphaproteobacteria bacterium (assembly GCA_963772295.1). Classification (GTDB taxonomy): domain Bacteria; phylum Pseudomonadota; class Alphaproteobacteria; order ATCC43930; family CGMCC-115725; genus AP-15. The sequence goes on along the minus strand of CAVYWO010000004.1, from coordinate 630,442 downwards.
TTTGCCCAGTCGGTTGTGCGCGAAGTCCAGGAACAGCATCCAGGAGTCGCGGTAAGACGCGATGGTGCGGGAGCTCAAAGCACGCTGGGTGACCAGATATTCAGTGAAGAACTGCTGGACCAGCGATGGGAACGAAGGTGGCGGCGGAGCGGTAGCGTCACGCATGGGGCACCTCCGGCGACGGCATGAACGGCTCGAATTTGGACGCCGCCACCGCCATCAACTCGGGCACGCCGGTGAGGTACCAATAGGTGTTGGTCACCATCGCGTGGCCCACATAGGTCGACAGCGCCAGCATCGCCTGATCGACGTCCACGCCTTGGGAATGCCAGAGCATCACGCGACGGACGATGAATGTGTGCCTCAACTGGTGGATTCGCGGGCCATCTGGAACGCCGCGGTTGCGCCACCCCATTTGATCGCGCAAGCCGAAAAAGACCCGATGCACCTGACGCAGGCTCAGTCCATATCCCCGGCGCCGGCCCCGCGTGCTCACGAAAAATGGCGATTCGTTGGTGATCTCGACATGGTGATTGCGGAGCGAGCGATAGCGCCTCAAGGCATCCGTCGTGCTCGGGTGAACGGGCACTTGGCGCGATTTGGCGAACTTGGTCCGTCGTATGGTCATCATGCCCGACTTCAGGTCGACATCGGCATCCTGCAGATGCACCGCTTCGGAGACCCGCAGACCGGTCGACGCGATCAGGCCGAACAGGGCCTCGTAGGTCGCCCCGCGTAAGCCTCGCACGGGGCCGAGGCGGCGCGCTGCCGCCAGCAGGTCGACGATCTCCTGGTCGCTGTATATGTGCGGGGCGAGTTGTTGGCCGATTTTGCCAAAGATGGTGTCGTCTGGCACCTCGGTGTTCGGGTCGAACTGCTGCAGGTATCGGGCAAACGAGCGAAGCTTGTACAGGCGCCGCGCCCAAGTCGCAGGCTTGTTGCTGTTACCTTTGTCACACCGGGCCCAGTCGGCCATGACCTCGACGGTCAGCAACTCGTGATCGCCAAGTTCATCGATGTAACGTGCAAAGCTCCTTATCGCGTAATCTGCGTTGCGCAAGGAAAATCCAAGTTGGCGGCGCCCGCTCAGATAGTTCTCGGCGTGCGATTGCATCGTGATCGTGTTCATGCTGTGCACCCCGGCCAAGGCAGCGCGACTGCCGCAAGATTATTGCTGTCGAGTTTGGCGTAGATCAGCGTCGTGTTCAGCGAGCGGTGCCGCAAGACATCGGCCACCTCCTTGAGCGAACTCCCACCTTCCAGCAAGCGGCTGGCCATGGTGTGGCGCAGAATGTGGGCCCTGGTGTACGGCAGTCCGGCCCGGGCATAGGCTTGGCGGATCACCTTGCGGACGAGATCGGGGCCAATCGGTTGGTTGCGTGGTGCAACGTGACGCACGAACACCGACCGGTTGATCGTCTTCGGACGTCCGAACTTCAGGTAGTCTGCAATGGCGCGACCAGTCGCTTCCGGCAAAGGCAGAACATCTTCACGTCGGCTCTTGGTTCTTCGCAGCGTGACGGTGCCGGCACGCCAGTCGATGTCGTCGAGGCCGAGCTTGGCGACTTCACTGCTCCGCAAGCCAAGGTCCAGCGCGCAGCGCACGATGGCCTCGGCACGGCGTCCCGATGGGCCGCCGTGGCCAAGCGATCCCAGCAGGCGCTCGACCTCGGCAGGGCTCAATGCCTTCGGCAGGGACGCCAATTGCCAGTTGGCCGGATAGGACACCACGCCGATCAGGCCATGCACCTGATCGCCACAGGTGGCGCGGAAGCGGAAATAGCCGCGCAAAGCCGAGGCCAGCGCACCGGAGCTGGCCGGCGTGCTGTACCGTACCTGGCAGGCTGCGATGAACCTGCGTACGTCGTCTGGCTTGATCGCCGAGAAGACGACAGCAGGAGGCGCACTGGATGTAGAGCCATCCTGCGCGTCTTCGGCGCGAGCCCACGAACATCCTTCATATGGTCGTCGAAGCGGCGCAACTCCTTGTCGACCGGGGTCATTCCGGGAAGGTGTTCAGCGATGACGGAGTTGGTGCGCAGCACGACGAGCAGATGTCCGAGCGCCGCACGCAGATGGTGGTGCGTCCTTTGGACCGGCCGCGCACAGTTGCAGTGCGGCAAGTGGTCGTCGAGAAATCGTCGGACCAGGTCTTCGTCGATCCCATGGATGTCCAACCGGCACCGGCTCGTCCAACGCGCAAAGTGCGCGATGCATGCCAAGTAATTGCCAACGGTGTGGGATGAGTACCCGCGCTCGCTCAAATGATGCGTGAAAGCATCAACGTAGGGCGCCAGTTGGCTCTCAAAAATCCGGTCCGTCCAAGTGCAGTGAAGTTCTCTGGTCGAGTTCATTGCGGTCTCCTGAACTGGGGAGACCACTTCCGAACACCGACGAAATTATGTCGAGTTCAGCCGTCGCCCACTTGGCCAAAACCCGAGCAAAACCGCCGTGCACAGACGCCTAGAACCTGTGCAATGTGCATAAGTGGGTTCTGTGCATTAGGGTCGTTATGGAAAGCTTTCCATAACGACCCTTTGCGGCCCTTCATTACTGCACCAGAGGATCGTCGGGTTCACCAGCAAGCGGTCATTCGCGCCAGACTGCTGGTCACGCTGACGACCGGCTCAAGCCAACTCGTCGAGCAGCGCTTTGGCTTCCTTGAGGTCGAGCGTGTCGAAGCCTTCGGTGAACCAGCCGTAGATGGGGGCGAGAAGATCGCGCGCCGCGGCGGGCTTGCCTTGGTCGCGCCACAGCCGGGCGAGGCTGGTGGCGGCGCGCAATTCCCACGACTTCGCCTCTTGCGAACGGGCTCGCTCGATCGCCCGGCGATAGGAAGCTTCCGCCCGATCCGGAGCGCTCGGATTCCGCCGGAGGAGCAAATCGCCCATCAACCGGTGGACTTCCGGCTCCCAATGGACGTCGCCGGTGCACTCGCAGTGCATGACCGCGGCCTCGAGCGCCTTGAGGGCTTCATCGGTATCCCCGTGTTTTTCGAGGCATTCCGCAAATAGAGCATGCCGCAAACCCAGGGACGCCCGGCTCCCCATCCTTCGCCATTCGGCCAGAGCGCTCCGGAAAGCTGCTATGCGATCGTCTGCGCACTGCCCCGTCAGCCAAGCGTCGTGCCAGATTTCGAGCATCGAACTCACCGCGCGGTCATACGCGAACCCCTGCTCCCTTGCGACCATCAGAGCGGCTTTGGTCCGCGCCGCCATCAGTTCGGGTTCCCTCCGCACGATCCTGAGCACAGCCTCCCACTGCAAAGCCCAGCACAGGCTGAACGGATGAGCCATCGTCTGAGCCATCGAGAGGGCGGCGAGCCCCCGCTCGGACGCGCGATCGGGATAGCCGAGGTACCACAAGGCCAGCGACTCAAAAGCCAGGGCCGCCATGGCCGGGTCTGCTATCCAAATCTTTGGCCCGCGATGGCGCTCCGGGTCGTACAGGGCCCGCACCCGAGCGGCGTGAGACAACATTCTCGTGTATCGTCCGGACCAGAAGCAAGTGACGCAAGCGACGAGTTCGGCGAGCAAACGGAACTCATCGCTCCGGAGCTTTGCTGCGAGGTTGAAAAGCTGCCGGGAAAGCTCCGACGCGGTCTCCGTATCTGGAAGAGTCATATGATAGACCTACAACCCCACGAGGCTGCGAAAGAGCTCGGGAGTGTCGCCGGCGCCCGCACACAACTCCTTGGCTCGGGTGTAGGTGGCCTCCGCCTCGACGGATCCCCATCCTTGTACGGCAATAAGGGGGGTGCCGAGCGCGAGGCGGAAGTCGATCTCCCGCGAGATCCGCTCGGACGGTTCCGGCAGCGAGGCGATCAGCTCGAGACCCCTGGTCAAATGGGCGATCGCATCGGCGTTGGCCGAGGCGGCCACCGCCCGGTCTGCGGCGCGGCGATAGTAAGCGATGGCCGGAGCGGGGAGCCCGGCGGTGGCGTAGTGGTATGCGACCAGCTCCGGCTGGATCTCGGCCACTTCCGGGAACTCGCCTTCGAGCGCCTCGGCGATATGGGCGTGGAGCGTTCGCCGGCGCTCGCGCAATAGGCTGGCATAGGCCGCCTCCTGCACCAGCGCATGCTTAAAGGTGTAGAGCGCCTCCGGAACCTCGCCGCGGCCGAACACCAGCTCGGCGCGGACGAGCTGCTCCAGAGCCTCCTTCAGCCGGTCATCGGGCTGTTGGGCCACGGCGCCGAGCAAGCGATAAGAGAACTCGCGGCCGATCGCGGCGCCGATCTGGGCGACCTCGCGTACCGGCGCCAGGCGGTCGAGCCGAGCCGTCAGCGAGTTGTGCAGCGTGGTCGGGATCGCCCGCGGCGGCAGCGCGCCATCGAGCGCGTAATGCCCGTCCGCCTCGCGCAGCAGGCCGCTTTCGATAATGGTCTTGGTCAGCTCCTCGAGAAACAGCGGCACGCCGTCGGTGCGGGCGAGGATCTGCTCGATTATCTCGGCCGGCAATGCCTTGCCGCCGGCGGAGCGCGCGACCAGGGTCATGCCGTCGCGGCGGCCGAGGCGGGCGAGCGGCAGTGTCGTGACATATGCGTCGACGGGCCAGGGCGGGGTGAACTCCGGCCGCGCGGTGACGAGGAGCAGCAACGGCAGCGTTGATGCCCGCGCCACGGTCAAGGTCAACAGCTCGAGCGAGGTCGGGTCGATCCAGTGCGCGTCCTCGAACAGCATCAGCACCGGCTTCTGCGCCGCCAGTCGCGCCATTTGCGCCAGCAGCGCCTCCAGCGTCTTCTCCTTGCGCCGCTGCGGGGTGAGGTCCGGCAGACGGTATTTGTCGCCGGTCGGGATCGACATCCGCTCGGCGATGAACCCGATCTCCTCGGCGCCGGCGTGCGACCGGGCGAGCAGCGCTTCGAGCTTGGCCAGCCGCGCTTCCGCCATGTCCTCGCGGCTGATGCCCGCGGCGTGCTCGAGCTGGGTGATGAACGGGTAGAGCGCGCTCGCCTGATGGTGCGGCGAGCAGAAATAGCGCAGCCTCGTGTGCGGCTCGCGCGCCGGCTGCTGTAGCATCGCCTGCGCGAGGCGCGATTTGCCGATGCCGGGCTCGCCGATCAGCACCACCACCCGGCCCTCGCCGGCCTTGGCCTGCTGCCAGCGGCGCTGCAACAGCGCCAGCTCTTCGTCGCGGCCGACGAGCGCGGTCAGGTCGCGCCCGTGCAATGCCTCGAAGCGGCTCTCGGCGGCGCTCTCGCGCACCACCCGCGCGGCCTTAACCGGCGCGCCCAGGCCCTTGAGCTCGACGGCACCGAGATCCTCGTATTCGAACAGGCCGCCGGTCAGCCGCCGCGTGCTCGGCGCGATCACCACCGCGCCCGGCTCGGCCAGCGCCTGCAGCCGCGCCGCGAGGTTGGGCGTCTCGCCGACGACCCCGCGTTCCTGCGCTTCGCCCGAGCCTACGAGATCGCCCACGACAACGAGCCCGGTGGCGATGCCGACCCGCACCTGCAACGGCGTCGGCGCGACGGTCTCGATCCCGGCCACCTTCTCGACCAGCTTCAGCGCCGCGCGCACCGCGCGCTCGGCGTCGTGCTCGTCGGCGCGCGGATAGCCGAAATAGGCCAGCACTCCGTCGCCCATGTACTTGGCGACAAACCCGCCGCCGCGCTCGATGACCGCAGCAACGCAGCGATGATAGGCGCCGATGATCTCACGCATATCCTCGGGATCGAGCCGCGCCGACAGCGCCGTCGAGCCGACCAGATCGCAGAACATCACCGTCAGCTGCCGCCGCTCAGCATCGGCGGGCGTCGATGCACTGGCGGGTACCTCCGTAACCGCGACGACGGGCACCGGGGTAGGCCTGGGTGGTGCTACCTCGGCCAGCGCCGCGATCGCGTCCGACAGACGACGGCGATGCCCGATCGAGGCAACCCCGAGTTCGCGCAGATCCTCGGCGGTTAGCCGCAGCAACACCTCGGCGTCGACATCGTTGTCGCGGAAGGCCGGCGCATAGCGCTCAAGGCCCAAACCCTGTAGCCAGGCCTCTACGTCCATGCGGTGATCCTCGACTCCGAGGAGCGGCAACCCCTCATGGACGACGATAGCAGTAACAGCAGTAAATGACCGCTTTTAAGCCACGCGCATCGCAGGCCGGGAAAATCGGAACGGCAGGAATCCACCCGGTGAAGCCAATCGCGGCCCGTCGAGCTCATCCACTGCCCTCGCCCCCGAGCCAACGGCTCAAACCGACCCTGAAGAGCCATTCCCGGCCACCGCCAGCGGATGGTCGGGGCGCCAGAGAGCGGCGATTCGGATATGCCCGTCGAGCCGCTGATTTGAATCGTCATTTGGCGCGCCACGGCTAATGCCGCAACAGCCGACGGAGCCTGCCCGCAGCACCGTTGATCGGTTTCCGTCCGAGGCGCAGAGTGAGGCGAGGCTAATCATCCGCGGCCCACCGTTTGCGTGGGGCGCCTCTGGGAGGGAACCTTGAGCGAAAAGCGGGTTGTGCGCCGGCTCGCGGCCATTCTCGCCGCCGATGTCGTCGGGTACAGCCGACTCATGCAAGCCGATGAGGTCGGCACTTTAGAGGCGCTGAAAGCCCATCGCCGCGAGCGAATTGACCCGGCGATCGCCGCACATCACGGCCGCATCGTCAAGACCACCGGCGACGGCGCGCTTGTCGAATTCGCCAGCGTCGTAGATGCCGTCGGGTGTGCGGTGGTGATCCAGCGCGGCATGGTCAGCCGCAATGCTGACGTCGCCGAGGACCAGCGTATCGTCTTTCGCATCGGCATCAATGTCGGCGACGTCATCATCGACGGCGACGACATCTTCGGCGACGGCGTCAATATCGCCGCCCGCCTGGAAGCCCTCTGCGAGCCCGGCGGGCTGTGCATCTCGCGCGCTGCCAACGATCAGATCAGGGACAAGCTGTCGCTCGCCTTCGCCGATCTCGGCGAGCAGGCGGTCAAAAACATTTCGCGTGCCGTCGGTGTCTTCGGGCTCGCGGCGAGCGAGATCGAGGCGTTGCCGGAGCCGGAAATCGCGCAACCCGTGCCGGAAATGCTGGCCGCCGACATCTCGGAGCCGGCGCCGCGCTACGAGCAGGAGATCCGCTTCTGCACGACCAAAGACGGCGTGCAACTAGCGTATTCACGCATGGGAAGCGGGCCGCCGCTGGTCAAGACGGGCAACTGGATGACGCATCTCGAATTCGATTTCGAGACCCCGATCTGGCGTCACCTGTACCGCGAGTTGTCGCGCGACCATACTCTGATCCGCTACGACGCGCGCGGCAACGGCCTGTCGGACCGCGATGTTGAAGAAGAATCCCTGGAGACGTTCGTCAGCGATCTCGAAGCCGTCGTTGACGTCGCCGGTCTCGAACGCTTCGCATTGTTCGGCATCTCGCAGGGATGCCCGGTATCGGTTGCGTATTCCGTGCGCCATCCGGAGCGCGTCACCGAGATGATCCTGCTCGGCGGGTTCGTGCTCGGTCGGGCGAAGCGCGCCCGGTCGGATGCCGAAAAGGAGCAAGAGGCGGCGATGCTTACCTTGATGCGGTTGGGCTGGGGCCAGGAAAACCCGGCTTTTCGCCAGCTCTTCACGTCCCAATTCATCCCGGGCGCAACCAAGGAGCAGGCCGACTGGTTCAATGAGCTGCAACGGGTCTCGACTTCCTCGGAAGACGCGGTCCGCAACCGCGTCGCCACGGGCAATTTCGATGTAAGCGCGTTGCTGGCCCAAGTGTCGGTACCGACGTTGGTCATGCACGCACGCGACGACGCCGTTGTAGCGTTTGAACAAGGCAGGCGGCTCGCCGCGGGAATTCCGGGAGCACGGTTCGTGCCGCTAGCGAGCCGCAATCACCTAATCCTTGAAGATGAGCCCGCCTTCCCTCGTTTTCTGGAGGAAATGAGGGTGTTCCTCGCACATTAATGACAAGGAGATTCCTCTGCCGCCGACGTATCGCCACAGCTCTGAAAGAGGCCGCAGTGTCGGGGTGTCGTGGCTTCAGGCGGCAAATGACCGCTTTAACGCATAGGCATCACCCGCCAGGGCAAATCGGGAAGGTCGCATTTCCACCCACTGCGGACCTTCCGTTTCGCGCTTCGTCCTGATTTGCTGGGCGAGAACACTCGGTCGGCTGTCGGTCGGCTCGGGCGGCACCTCCCGAGCGGCATGGGTCCCTCTCTCGGGCACAGATCGCCAGACGCCAGCAAAAGAGGACCCGTGGACCGGGCGGGAGTGCGGGGCAAAGGCGCGCGCCAAAATCGACGGCGGACCCTATTGGCGTGGCTGCCGATGCGTTCACGCCGGTCTGTCGCCGGCCGCAGGTCGCGAATGATTGTTGCCGTGGTGTCGGCCGACTTCATCGGCACGCACGGGCGGTCGGACCGAGGGCGAAGGTAGGAAGCGTCGTGCCGCGGTTCGCCCCGGCGGGAAGCGCCAGGCCGACCGCGGTGACGTTGGGGCCCCTTCGGCGCGCGATCAGACGGCAGCCCCGAAAAGAGGACCCGGAGGGGGGCGGGGGGAGCCGGGTTGAGCGATCGGCCGCGGTCGTTGCTGCGCATTCCGGCGAAGGTCCCTTCACCATCCGATTTGCGGACCTTGGCCATCGTGCATTGCCGACCAGGGTTCGTTGAGTTTTGATTTGTGTCACGGTTTCCTCTCCTTCAGACAGTGCGGAGCGCCTTGATGGCGGCGATCACCCAAGCGCGCGCGGTTTTCGGATAGCGGTAATGTCGACCAAGCGCGGCGCAGGATAGATCTCGCACCAGCGCCGCCTCGAGCAGGCTGCAGGCCCAATCACCGAGGACGGCGCGGATCTGGCGCAGCCGCGCCGACGCGTCGAGATCGCCGGCGACCCAGGCGACCGGCGTCGTCATCGCCCGGCGCGCGATGCGTCGGTCGACGGTTCGGCAAATGCGCGTAGCGGCCCGATGGGTGTCACCATCGGGCCGGCCCTGACCACTGTCCGAGAACGATTGTGGGTTGGCGGGTCAGCCTGTCCCGGATCTCGGCGAGCAACCCGGTTAACCGCGACCAACCCGTCTTGAGCTCGGCGTCGGCATCGGCGCCGCCTTCGTCCATTCGCGTCGCTGACGCGGCGCAAGGCGATTCGCACCTGGACCTACCTGCGCCTCGAGGATCTGAGGAAGACGGTGGGCGGCACGGCGCGCAATTCGTCCGGGGAAATGGTGGGCCTGATCGCGGCCATTGATCGAGCCTCCGATCAAATCGGTTTGTCGGGAGCTCGGCGCCGGGTGCCTCTTATCGTCTTCGTTCGTGCCGGCCAGGCGTGCGTCGAGACGGCGGATCTCACGCCTTTTTCGTCCCATCAGCCGGCTGCAGCCTGCCGCACATCGGCGAACTATTGCGTTTTGATCACTGCGGCGTAAGCGATGAGATTTTTGGAATCGATGGGCATCAGGTTGTGATGCCCGGCCTTCACCTTGTTGCCGAATTGGTCGTGACCCGCGGAGGTCATATAAATGCAGGAGTTGGTGCTGCTGGCGTTCACAACGACGATGCCTTTCCCGTACTTGCGCTCGTAACAGGTCGTACCGATCGAAAACGGATCGCCGATCGGGTCACCCAGATCCGGCGTCCATGTCGAACTCGGCGGGGCATAGCAGGCGTGATCGGTGCCGTTGACGTTCGACGGCGTCCAGCAGGTGCCGAAACTTGTGCCGGTGCCATCGTTCAGAAAGCCGATCGGTGACCAATACGACGGCGGTTCGCCGACGACCGGATTGCTCTTGAACAGCAACCATAACGCGGTGGCGTAAATCTCATCGGTGTCGGTGCCCGGTCCATAGGCGCTGCAGCGGACCGTCACGCTGCACGGTGTATACGTCATCATCCACAACGACTGGTTCTTGGCGATCGATCGCAGCATCCCGAAGGCGATATTGAAGGCGTTATCGTAGAGGATGTTGGCACCATTGTTGCGGTTGCCCGGATAACCCTGTTTGAAGGTCCACAACACGCTCTCCGTGCCGTCGATGTTGAAACAGCCGGCGGCCTGCTGCTGATATGACCACAGCTGCTGATTGCTGGTCCCGTTGTCATAGGTAAACCCGACGGTCGAAACGTTTCCGACCGTGTAGACGCCGAGGGCGTTCGCGAAGGAAGTGATTGCACAGGCCCAGTTGACAAAGGCTTGCGAATACACCGGATCGACGACCAAAGAGCCGTATGCACCGCTGTACGGCTGATACCACGTTCCGCCGAATGCCGGCGCCGTGCCTGCGGCGTATTGCGCAGCAGCGCTGAGACCGGAACCGCCGGAGTCGTAAGTCAGAGGCAACGTCACGTTGTCGCTGCTGATCGTTGTGCCGGCACCGTAGGCGCCATTGACGTAGGCCAACGCGCCGGTCAGACCGGAGATATAGATCGGGTTGCCGGCCTGGTATCCGTCGGCCGACGCCAGCGTAACCTGTACCTTGCCGCCATTATTGGCGACGGCGGTCACTGTTGTGCCGACCGACTGGGCGCCGACATACCAGCCGCATTCCTGGTCGACATTCTCCGGGTTTACATTGTCGATCGCGAAGCCGTTGAACCCGGCGTTCTGATATTGTGCGAGGAAGCCCTCAACAAAAGACTGTACGACAGGTGACGCGAAGACGAGATCGACCGCCAGGTTCCCGTTGCCGGCCGGAGTCATCGCATCGCATTGGTAGGGGACCCAATCGGGATGCTGGGCCAAAAAACAATCATAATTGGCCTCGGCCGACACCAGGTTGCAAAATGCGAGATTGTGGCCGTTAATGTTGAAACCCTTGTTGTTCTTGATGATGGGCCAGAGCCCGGTGGAGCTGGCGCCCGGGATCGGGGATTGCGCGCCAGTGCATCCCCGGCTGCCGCCATTGCCGGTAGACCAAATCCACGAGACCATCCCGGGAAGCGTCGTCAGCGGATCGCCGACGCAACCGGAGAACCCCTGAACATAGGGATATTCGGCATTGGGGATCATCGGCGGGAAGGAGACGGTGGCGGCGCCCCCCGCCTCCGGCCGCGCGACGGCGCCGGCGAGCACGGCCAAAAATGCGATAATGACGCGGCGCATCGGCAACCTCCCCTTCAGTCCTGACCGGCTTGTTCGCCGATCCCAGCAATCGGATCCCTGAGCGGTCAAGTGAGCTTGTGCGGTTACGGACTAATCGGCGACTGTGCCTTTCGCTTGAGGCCGGGATCGCCACCGCCAAGGACGGTTGTCGGCGCAAGCTCGCCGTTGGCAGCGGTCGCGACGAAGGAGCGGAACCCAGCCGTTTCTGTTATTCGCCGGTCTCCCAATATGGGTTCGGCAAGGGTGCTGCGCTGAACGAGAGCGAGGGTATGCGATGCCGGACCTCATCATGTTCACCGAAGCGGCATCCCTGTCCAGCCCTGGCTTCATGGCACCACGCGCGAGGCGGGTCCGTGCCGACCAGATATTCCAAACCTTGGCCGAAATAGCAGGGCTCGATATCGCATCTTCCGACTGCGCCCCGCAGCTGAGCCGGGTCGCATCGCCGGCGTCGGTCAGCATCCCGCTCTCGACCACCGCCTTGGTCAATTCCTCGACAGAGAGCGGCACCCCGTCGGTGCGGTCGATGATTTGCGCGGCGATCTCTTCGGGCAGGGCCTTGCCGCCGGTGACGCCCGCGATCATCTCGGCCCGCTGCCGCGGCGCCAGGCGGTTGAGAGCGCGCAATGTGACATGCGGGCGGCCGGTCCAGGGCGGGGCGAATTCGGGCCGGAAGGTGATGATCAGCAGGACCCGAAGCGCCGGGACCCGATCGATGATCAGGTCGTGGAGCTCGAGCTTGTCGAGCCGCTGATCGGCCGTGTCGTCGCGCCGGAACCCGGCCGCCCGTTCGAGCTGGGTGATCGTCGGGTAGAGCGCATGGTCCTGGTGGTGCGGCGAGCAGAACATGCGCAGACGGGTGTGCGCTTCGCCGGCCAGCCGGTCGATCAGGGTCTGCGCCAGGCGCGACTTGCCGATCCCGGGCTCGCCCGAAAGCAGCACGACGCCGCCCTCGCCGCTCTTGGCCTGTTGCCAGCGCCGCTCCAGCATCGCCAGCTCCTCGTCGCGGCCGACGAGCGGCGTGCGCGCCGCGCGCAATGCCTCGAAGCGGCTCTCGGCGCCGCTCTCGCGCAACACCCGCGTAGCCACGATCGGCGCGGCCAAACCCTTGATCTCGACGGCGCCCAGATCTTCGTAGTCGAACAGCCCGCCGGTCAGCCGCCGCGTGCTCGGCCCGATCACGACCGTCCCCGGTCCGGCGAGCCCTTGCAGCCGAGCCGCCAAGTTGGGTGCCTCGCCCACGACCGCCTGTTCCTGCGCCGCACCCTCGCCAATCAGATCGCCGACCACCACAAGCCCGGTGCCGATCCCGACCCGCATCTGTAACCGCACCCCCGCCGCGGTGCCGAGCCCAGCCACCGCCTCGACCAGTGCCAGCCCGGCCCGCACCGCGCGCTCGGCGTCGTGCTCGTCGGCGCGCGGATAGCCGAAATAGGCGAGCACGCCGTCGCCCATGTATTTCGCGACAACCCGCCGGCGCGCTCGATGACCTCCGCGCAACAGCGGTGATAGGCGCCGATCACCGCCCGCAGATCCTCGGGGTCGAGCCGCGCCGACAACGCCGTCGAGCCGACGAGATCGCAGAACAGCACCGTCAGCTGCCGCCGCTCGGCCTCGCCTCGCACTGGTGTATCAGGGGCTTGCGCCGTCCCAACGGTGGCAGAAGCCGGGGCGGTGGCGACTGCGGCACGAAGCGCGCCGATGGCGTCGAGCAGCCGCCGGCGATGCCCGACCAAGGTGACACCGAGATCCTTCAAATCCTCGGCCGTAAGGCTCGAGAGCACTTTTCCGTCGATCGCGTTATCGCGGAACGCCTGGTCGTAACGCTCAAGACCAAGGCCGCGCAGCCATGCCGCTACGTCCATATGCGGTGATCCCCGGCTCCGAGGACGACGATACAGTAAATGACCGCTTTTAAGCAACGGGCATCGCAGACCGGGCAAATCGGGAACGGCAGGAATCCACCCTGAAGAGCCATTCCTGACCACATGACCCTCTTGTGGGCCGCCGCCTTGCCGCCGAATTGGATAATGGCCCGCCGGCCCCGCATTGCCAACGGCGAGCGAGGCGAAGCGCTCACGGCATTCGCCCGAAAATCGGTAAACCGTCACCGTAATCCGCGGATTGGCGCGCTGCGTCAGCTTCCGGCACTGGCGGCGGCGAGCGCGAAGGCGACGACCGCGTCGCCGAATCTGGTGCCCATCCGCGCATGCCCGCCGGCGGCGATGACCACGAACTGGCGACCGCCTGCAACATAGGTCATCGGCGTCGCTTGGCCGCCAGCCGGCAGCGGCGCCTGCCACAGTTCGCGGCCAGTGTGGACGTCGAAGGCGCGCAGCTTGTTGTCCCTCGCCGCGGCGATGAAAACGAGGCCGCTCGCCGTGACGATCGGCCCGCCGAGGTTCGGCAGGCCGCGGATCAGCCCGAGTGCCATGCTTCCCAGCGGCACCTGCCAGCGGATCGTGCCGGCGGTGAGATCGATTGCCGCGAGCGTGCCCCAGGGTGGCGGGTTGCAGGGAATGCCAAAGATCGAGAACAGGAGCGTGCGCTCGGCGGCGTAGGGCGTGCCGAGCCCGAGGCCGATCTCGGCGTCGGGCGCGGCGGCGCGGGCCGCGGCGTACTCGGCGCGCGGGATCAGCCGCACGACATGCGCGACATTCATCGTATTGACAATGTAGAGGCCGTCCTTCGGGTCGAACGCGCCACCGCCCCAATTCACGCCGCCGCCGGTGAACGGGTAGATGATGGTGCCGCGCAGGGAGGGCGGCGTGTAGAGCCCGCCTGAGCGCAGCCTTTCGATCTGCCGCCGGCACAGCCAGCGATCGACGAACGCGACGCCCCACGCGTCGTCGGGAGCGAGGCGCTGCGGCACCAGCGGCGGCGGTACCGACGGCACCGGCTGAGTCGGCGACACCGCCTCGCCCGGCACGTCGCTCGCCGGGACCGGCCGCTCCGCCACCGGGAACAGCGGATGCCCGGTGTCGCGGTCGAGCACGAAGACGAAGCCCGTCTTCGTCGCGACGACGACGGCGGGCCGGTCGCGGCCGTTCCGGCGCAAGGTGACGAGGCTCGGTTGCGCCGCGACATCGTAGTCCCAGATGTCGTGATGCGTCGCCTGGAAGCTCCACACGGGCGTGCCGGTGGTCCCGTCCAGCGCCACGACCGACGACGCGAATTTGTCGTCGCGGGGCCGCTCGCCGCCCCAGAACGTGGCAGTCGGCGAGGCGGTCGGCAGGAACGCGAGGCCCGTCGCCGGATCCGCCGCGATCGGCGCCCAGACATTGCCGCCGCCCAACTCGAGCGACCCGGTCGGGCCCCTTGGTGCGGGGTCGAACCGCCAGCGCAGGTCACCGGTGCGCGCATCGAGGCCGCGTACCGCGCTGCCCGAGGGACGAGCCTCGGTCATGTCGTCGAGTGCCGAGCCGACGACGAGCGTGTCGCGCACGACCGCGGGCGGTGAATCGAGCGCCACCGCGCCGGGGTAGCGGGGCGGCCGAGCGGGCGACAGCCGGACGGTGCCGCGCTCGCCAAACCCGGTGCAGGGGCGGCGGGCGACCGCCACCCGCTCTAGCTGAACAACTTTCGCCGAAAGCTGTCCAACCCAAACTGATGGTGCCGACTTCGCACGCTCACGATGAGATTGCTTCGTCGCTGCGCTCCTCGAAATGATAATGACTTACCGTGTCATTGCGAGCGAAGCAATCTCGGTCATACGGCCAGCGGCCTTCCGCTCCTTCATGGAGGACGGGCCGGACCACCCTCGAATTCTTGCTCCGGCTGACCGTCACCTCGCCGCCACCGGCAGCCCCCGCGGGTTCTTTCCTGGGCGGCTTTCGGACGCCGGCCTTCAGGACGGCTGCATGGTTACCGCAGACCGGCATCCGAAACCCTTCACCACAGCAGTCATCCCTTTCATGGTGGCCGTCCCGTCGAGTGGGAAGCAGAAATTCACGAGTTCCGCGAACTAAGTCTTGTGCGACGTGTGGAGGAAACAGCTGTGTTGGACCGATATAATTTCCTCGCCGATTGAGCGACCCGACCCACGCCGACATCCAAGCGGCTGTCGCTTGCTCCCCGCTGCGGACATAGTGATTCGATGGCCTCGAATGCGAAAGTCCATGACGACTGACTGGTGGCCCGCACCCCTGGCGCATGTCCCCAAGGAAGATCCCTGGGCGCATGACCATGTAATTGTCGCCGAGATCAAATCTTTCGACGACGACGGGCACGGGGGCGAGCGCATCACCATTTCCGCCCTGGTGCCGATCTCAGATCTGGATGCGGTGCGCCAACACATAGCGGCGCTCGACTATGAAGTACGAACGAGCGGCCCATGGCCTTCCCCGAGGGAGGACCAGGCTTATGAGCCGCGGTTTTGGATCGATGCTCATGGGCTCTCGCAGGGGAGGTATGAGCCGTTGGTCTGTCATGGCACTCGCATGACCATACTGTGTTCGTCCCCGAGCCTGGATTCCTGATGACGTACGGCCTGGCACCACGATCCGTTGGGAATGGAGCCGTGCATTGGGACGACCCAGCGGGGCCGGTCCGAGACATCGTGAAGGTTAGCGCACCATCGGTGTACTTTTTTCCCAAACGGACGCACGCATCCGTCTCGATTTGCAGGGCGTATCTGCAGGACTACCTCACGCTTCGCAAGAAGGCTTTGGTGCAGTCATTCTGGGAGAAGAGGTTCTCGTGGGCTGACAGCGAGATCGAGGAGCGGCTCGGAAGCGAAGAATGTGTTGATCTCGACATTCCGAACCGACGGCTCCGATTGTTCAGGCTTGACCCACAGGTCGTCATTACTGAGGCGTCGGCCGGTCGCGTACTCGCCCTTCCAGGACCGTTGCCCATCTCGAACGATCCGCTGAGGTCAGAAGGCCTGATCTGGCCAGGGTTCGACGGGCCGGTTTCGCATGCCCGGGCCATGGCCATGAGACCAAACGACTGCGTCTACGTGGACGATAGCGTGCGGGCAGATTATGAGGGGCGGCCGGATTTCTCTGTGGCGCCGGAAACCGGCGCCGTGTCTTTCGGCACCGGATGGAGAGTGGGATACTGTCGCCGGGTCGGCCGCAACCTGATCAAGCTGGGGCTCAAAAAACTCTACGAAGGCGTCCCAGCTGCCGTGACGCGCCACTGGCACAAATTCGCGGTAGAATCGCCTCCGCCCGAGGCGTATCCGGCGATATTAAACGAGCCGAACATCGGTAGACGCGCAAAGGCACTGACCTATGCCATCGTCAACCTGGGGGAAAACCTGGCGGCTCTCGCGCAAGCTGTCGGGCTACCGGGGCTCGCGCCCGACGACTTCGTAGGTCTCCGGAGGAGTGATCTCGATTACAAAGGATGGTGGAGATTTTCCGCTGCAGAGGCGATCGGAAGGCACGTGCCGTTGAACATGCCTGTCGACGCGTTTCTCGACAGGTGTCTGAGCATCAACAAGCTCGCTGTAGAAGGCTTGGTCGAGCGGTCCTTGAGAAGGACGCTTCACGCGATGGGCGTTCCTCCAAAGGAGATCGAGAAGCTCGGGACCCTCAAGCTTCTGGACTGCGTCGTGCGCATGTGCCAAGTGGCCCGTGCCTCGGGATTGAGGCTCACGATCTCCGGTGGCGAAATCTGGCAGCGCCTGTCGAAGAACGGCACGGATCCTCCCCAGCCTATTCCCCGGATGTTCGCCCTTTACGACATGCGGGTCCTTAAGGCCCATACCTCCAATGATCAGAAGAAGCTCGCGGCCTGCTTGGAACGGTTCCGCATAGATCAGAGCGAGGCCGCCGCCGGGTTCGGCATGATCCTGGACCGCATGCACGATGCGCTGATCGCCGAAATCGCGAGCGTCAACGAGAAGGTCTGCTGGTAATCGCACCCCATCCTCGCCGGCGGCCGGTAGCGGCCCGGCGCCGCAATCTTGTAGCCCGCCAACATCACGGCACTCAAAAGGCTGCTTTGAGTCGCAGGGCCGCAGAAAGCTGCTTCGAAAATCGAATGACCGTTATCGGCGCGACCTCGCCGTTGGCGGTCGTTGCGGCGAAGGACTGCTGTCCACGTGCGCCGTGACAAGGCGGCGCTTTTCCAGCGGGTGCAAGCCCCGCCCGGCGACCGCTCCAGCCGGAAGCAGCCGGAGCAGGCATGGAGGAGACGAAATGTCTGAAGCCTTCGGATAACGGTCACGGTTTTGGTGACCGCGCGAGTGTGCAGGCCGCAACGTGAGTAAACGCCGAGCAATCCTCGAAAAGGTCGATGTGCAGGCCGACCCGATAGTGGTTTCGGGGAAGGCTGATACGGATGGGCGAGTTTGAGCGAGGAGTAGGCCCATCTGCTGCACCGGGGTAGTGGCGGCAGCATGTACACAAGGAAAGCGTGCGCAACACGGGAAGCCCCAATGCGTGATCAGGGATGATCAACCGGACGCCCGCGAGGGACAGGCCGGGCGCAATGGGGTGGCGGAGAGGCCCGTAGTACCGGTGAAGCCGGGTAATGCCGGTGGAGGGAAGGGGCCTTGGTTCAAGACAGACGCAGGAAGTAGTGAGGGACCTGGAGATTGGGCAACCTATCAACTCCGAAGAGTGTTCAGAAGCTGCAGAGGGCGTCACACGCGAAAGCGAAGGCAGAAGCCGGCTATCGCTTCTATGCCCTGTACGACAAGATCAGCCGCGACGACATTCTGGCGCATGCCTATGCCCAGTGCCGCGCCAACAAGGGGGCGCCGGGAATAGACGGTCAGGACTTTGCGGACATCGAGGCCTATGGGGTCGAACGGTGGCTGGCTGAACTGGCGCTTGCGCTCAGGCAGGAGAGCTACCGGCCGGAGCCAATCAGACGAGTGTTTATACCGAAGGCCAACGGCAAACTCAGGCCGCTGGGCATCTCGACGGTGCGGGATCGGGTCTGCATGACCGCAGCGATGCTGGTGCTGGAGCCGATCTTCGAAGCCGATCTTCCGCCGGAAATCTACGCCTATCGCGCTGGGCGCAACGCCCAGCAGGCAGTCGTCGAGGTGGAGGAGCGGCTGTTCCGTGGCCACCCGGAAGTCGTCGACGCCGACCTCGCGGACTACTTCGGGAGCATTCCGCATACCGACCTCCTAAAGTCGGTGGCGCGCCGGATCGTTGACCGGCGCGTGCTGCATCTGATCAAGATGTGGCTGGACTGCCCCGTGGAAGAAACCGACCAACGGGGCCGGACAACACGCACGACCGAGGCGCGAGACCACCGGCGCGGCATTCCGCAGGGCTCGCCCCTCTCACCACTACTGGCGAACCTCTACATGCGCCGGTTCGTGTTGGGCTGGAAGAAGTTCGGCCTTGAGCGAAGCCTCGGCACTCGCCTCGTCACCTATGCGGACGACCTTGTGATCCTGTGCCGAAGGGGCAGCGCGGAGACTGCGCTGCATCACCTGCGCGCGATCATGGGCAAGCTGAAGCTGACAGTGAACGAGGAGAAGACACGGATCTGCAAGGTTCCGGACGGGGAGTTTGACTTCCTGGGTTATACGTTCGGGCGGATGTATTCTCCGAGAACCGGCCAGGCTCGCCTGGGACAGCGGCCATCGAAGAAGAGCATCAAGCGTGTGGTCGACAAGGTCCATGCGCTGACCGTCCGAGCACATACCTGGCAAGAAACCACAGAGCTGGTGGGTAAGTTGAACCGCACCCTTCGCGGATGGGCGAACTACTTCTCGGTAGGCACCGTCAATCCGGCGTATCGGGCGCTCGACAACTACACGGCTGTGCGGTTGCGTCGGTGGTTGCGCTTCAAGCACAAGACCAGACGATGTAAGGGCGGCAGCTATCCCCTCTCGCACCTCTACGAGACCCTCGGGCTCGTGCGTCTGACCCGGCTTGGGCACGACGTGCCGTGGACGAAGGCGTGAGGTCTTGTCCGAGAGCCGGATGCAGGGAAATCCGCATGTCCGGTTCGATGAGCGGGATGTGGAAACGGAGCTATGGTCGAGCCACTAAGGCACCGCCAAACGAAAGAGGCGGCAACACGCATGCCTGACCTAAGGCCACCGCGCCACATTCCGACTCTACCCCGTGCAGCCATTCGAAGTCCGTCGAGACCACGGACCGCTGTCGACCCGAACCAACGGCTCAACTCGACCCTAATGCACAGAACCCACTTATGCACAGTTTTTGCCTCGGCCCCAGTGCCGGTGAGGACTGGGGCCGTTGGCACTCTGCATAATTACAGCGCCTGCAGAAACTGCATCAATGCATCAGGCGGGTGGTAGCGGCGCATCTTCGTGTCGGGTTCCTGAAGTCTGGCCAATGCTTTATCTTTCATTTCCAGATTGGCCTCGACGTATCGGTGCGTCGTGGTCGTACTCTCGTGTCCGAGCCAGAGAGCGATCACGCTGAAAGCCACGTCGGACTGAAGCAGATGCATTGCTGTCGAGTGGCGGATCGTGTGGGGCGAGATGCTTCGTTTGGCGAGACTGGTATCCACCTCGGCGGCACGTGCGACGGCGATGTCCAGACGTTGCGTGACGTTGGAGCGTGTCATCGCGTGGCCGTCGCGGTTCGGCAGCAAGGCGGCATCCGCACCCAGCTTTGGGTTGCACCGCAGCCAGGCCCGGATTTCCTGAACTGTGGTCTTCCACAGGGGTGTCGAGCGTTGCTTGCGGCCCTTGCCGCGAAGGTGAACACAAGGCGCACCGTCCAGAACCACATCTGCCACCCGGACGCCGATGATCTCCGAGACCCTTGCTCCGGTGTTGTACAGCATGGCCAGCAGCAGATGGTCGCGCTGAGAGGTCCAGGTGTCGCCAGGCTGGCCGATCACCGTCAACATCTCCTCGCGCGACAGGAAGCCGAGGATCGGCCGCTCGAAGCGCTTTGTCGGCACGCCGAGTGCTCGCTCGATGACGTGCAACGACGATACGTCGCGCCGCGCCGCGAACTTGAGGAACGCCCGCAGCGCCGCCAGCCTCAGGTTGCGGCTCTGCACCGAGTTCTGCCGGTGCTGCTCTAGGTGATCGAGGAACGCCAGCACCAAGTCGGGTTCGATGTCGGCCAGGCACAGCGCCGTGGGCAGTTTGCCCAGTCGGTTGTGCGCGAAGTCCAGGAACAGCATCCAGGAGTTGCGGTAAGACGCGATGGTGCGGGAGCTCAAAGCACGCTGGGTGACCAGATATTCAGTGAAGAACTGCTGGACCAGCGATGGGAACGAAGGTGGCGGCGGAGCGGTAGCGTCACGCATGGGGCACCTCCGGCGACGGCATGAACGGCTCGAATTTGGACGCCGCCACCGCCATCAACTCGGGCACGCCGGTGAGGTACCAATAGGTGTTGGTCACCATCGCGTGGCCCACATAGGTCGACAGCGCCAGCATCGCCTGATCGACGTCCACGCCTTGGGAATGCCAGAGCATCACGCGACGGACGATGAATGTGTGCCTCAACTGGTGGATTCGCGGGCCATCTGGAACGCCGCGGTTGCGCCACCCCATTTGATCGCGCAAGCCGAAAAAGACCCGATGCACCTGACGCAGGCTCAGTCCATATCCCCGGCGCCGGCCCCGCGTGCTCACGAAAAATGGCGATTCGTTGGTGATCTCGACATGGTGATTGCGGAGCGAGCGATAGCGCCTCAAGGCATCCGTCGTGCTCGGGTGAACGGGCACTTGGCGCGATTTGGCGAACTTGGTCCGCCGTATGGTCATCATGCCCGACTTCAGGTCGACATCGGCATCCTGCAGATGCACCGCTTCGGAGACCCGCAGACCGGTCGACGCGATCAGGCCGAACAGGGCCTCGTAGGTCGCCCCGCGTAAGCCTCGCACGGGGCCGAGGCGGCGCGCTGCCGCCAGCAGGTCGACGATCTCCTGGTCGCTGTATATGTGCGGGGCGAGTTGTTGGCCGATTTTGCCAAAGATGGTGTCGTCTGGCACCTCGGTGTTCGGGTCGAACTGCTGCAGGTATCGGGCAAACGAGCGAAGCTTGTACAGGCGCCGCGCCCAAGTCGCAGGCTTGTTGCTGTTACCTTTGTCACACCGGGCCCAGTCGGCCATGACCTCGACGGTCAGCGACTCGTGATCGCCAAGTTCATCGATGTAACGTGCAAAGCTCCTTATCGCGTAATCTGCGTTGCGCAAGGAAAATCCAAGTTGGCGGCGCCCGCTCAGATAGTTCTCGGCGTGCGATTGCATCGTGATCGTGTTCATGCTGTGCACCCCGGCCAAGGCAGCGCGACTGCCGCAAGATTATTGCTGTCGAGTTTGGCGTAGATCAGCGTCGTGTTCAGCGAGCGGTGCCGCAAGACATCGGCCACCTCCTTGAGCGAACTCCCACCTTCCAGCAAGCGGCTGGCCATGGTGTGGCGCAGAATGTGGGCCCTGGTGTACGGCAGTCCGGCCCGGGCATAGGCTTGGCGGATCACCTTGCGGACGAGATCGGGGCCAATCGGTTGGTTGCGTGGTGCAACGTGACGCACGAACACCGACCGGTTGATCGTCTTCGGACGTCCGAACTTCAGGTAGTCTGCAATGGCGCGACCAGTCGCTTCCGGCAAAGGCAGAACATCTTCACGTCGGCTCTTGGTTCTTCGCAGCGTGACGGTGCCGGCACGCCAGTCGATGTCGTCGAGGCCGAGCTTGGCGACTTCACTGCTCCGCAAGCCAAGGTCCAGCGCGCAGCGCACGATGGCCTCGGCACGGCGTCCCGATGGGCCGCCGTGGCCAAGCGATCCCAGCAGGCGCTCGACCTCGGCAGGGCTCAATGCCTTCGGCAGGGACGCCAATTGCCAGTTGGCCGGATAGGACACCACGCCGATCAGGCCATGCACCTGATCGCCACAGGTGGCGCGGAAGCGGAAATAGCCGCGCAAAGCCGAGGCCAGCGCACCGGAGCTGGCCGGCGTGCTGTACCGTACCTGGCAGGCTGCGATGAACCTGCGTACGTCGTCTGGCTTGATCGCCGAGAAGACGACAGCAGGAGGCGCACTGGATGTAGAGCCATCCTGCGCGTCTTCGGCGCGAGCCCACGAACATCCTTCATATGGTCGTCGAAGCGGCGCAACTCCTTGTCGACCGGGGTCATTCCGGGAAGGTGTTCAGCGATGACGGAGTTGGTGCGCAGCACGACGAGCAGATGTCCGAGCGCCGCACGCAGATGGTGGTGCGTCCTTTGGACCGGCCGCGCACAGTTGCAGTGCGGCAAGTGGTCGTCGAGAAATCGTCGGACCAGGTCTTCGTCGATCCCATGGATGTCCAACCGGCACCGGCTCGTCCAACGCGCAAAGTGCGCGATGCATGCCAAGTAATTGCCAACGGTGTGGGATGAGTACCCGCGCTCGCTCAAATGATGCGTGAAAGCATCAACGTAGGGCGCCAGTTGGCTCTCAAAAATCCGGTCCGTCCAAGTGCAGTGAAGTTCTCTGGTCGAGTTCATTGCGGTCTCCTGAACTGGGGAGACCACTTCCGAACACCGACGAAATTATGTCGAGTTCAGCCGTCGCCCACTTGGCCAAAACCCGAGCAAAACCGCCGTGCACAGACGCCTAGAACCTGTGCAATGTGCATAAGTGGGTTCTGTGCATTAGGGTCGTTATGGAAAGCTTTCCATAACGACCCACTGCAGACCTTCATTACCACGCCAGCGGATGGTCGGGTCGGCTGTGAAGCGGACATTCACACCGGACTTCTACGCGTAGGAGCCCACCGTAGTCGCGACGGTGCAGAGTTGCTGTGGAATACTCCCGTGGAGCGGCTGATTGGCAATTGCTCACCCCTCTGCGGCAATCGCGGGCTCGGTCAGTTCGTCGAGCAGCGCCTTGGCTTCTTTTAGGTCGGCGGTGTCGAAGCCTTCGGTGAACCAGCCGTAGACCGGCGCGAGAAGATCGCGGGCCTGCTGCCGTTTGCCGTGATCGCGCCACAGCCGAGCTGTCGAGGCCTTCGGTGAACCAGCCGTAGACCGGGGCGAGAAGATCGCGGGCCTGCTGCCGTTTGTTGTGATCGCGCCACAGCCGGGCCAGGCTCGTCGCCGCGCGCAATTCCCAGGACTTTGCCTTCTGCGCGCGGGCAATGGCGATGGCGCGCTCGAAATGCGCCTGCGCTTTCGCCGTGTCGGGCTCGGGCGACATCAGCGCGATTTCCCCGGCCGCCCGGTGGATCTCCGCCTCGCACCACGTTTCCTTGGTTGTTTCCGCCGTTGTCGTCGCTTCGCCGAGGCAGCGCCAAGCCGCCTCGAATTGCCCGAGCTCGGCATGGGCGCGGGCCAAATGCGGCAAATAGAATGGCATACAAAGTGTCGCTTCCCGTTGTCCCCCGCAGGGCGGTCATCCCGGAGATCGAGCATTTCGGTCGCGTCCGAAGCCCTGCCGGTCAGGGCCAGTACGAACCTTGGTTCGTCATTCCGCACGCCTTCCAAAACCGGGAACCTTTTTCTTCGGCCAGAGCGACAAGCTCTTGGGCTTGCGCGGCTGCCGCGGCGCGGTTGCCGCAAAGGGTATACAGTATTAAGGCCCAACGCTCCGCGGCCGCCTTGGTTTCCGTGGCGGCAAAGCCTTTGACGTGCATGAGTGGGGTGATCAGCGCGACCTGAAGCTTGATCTGCTCGCGACGCACCGCCGCCGTGCCGGGCAGGGTTGCGATCTGATCGAGGGCGCGGGTGAGCTGGGCCGCGGCTTCGACCAGCGCCGAGCGCGCCACTGACCGCTGTCCCGCCTTGCCCCACAGACCCGCGGCCTTCTCGGTCAGCCCGGCTTCGGTCCAGTGATGCGCCAGGATCTCGGGCTGGCTCTCCGCGATCTCGGAGAATTGGCTTTCAAGGGTTTCGGCGATCCGGGCGTGAAGTACGCGTCGCCGCTCGCGCAGCAGCGTGCCATAGGCCGCGTCCTGCACCAGGGCATGCTTGAACAGGTAGCTCGCCTGCGGCGGCACGCCCTGCGGGAACAGCAAGCCTGCCTGAACGAGACGGTCGAGCGCTGATCCCAGTTCCGCCTCGGGCTTGCGCACCACCGAAGCGAGCAGGGCATGCGAGAACTCCCGCCCGATCGCCGACCCGATCTGCGCCACCTCCTTGGCGGGGCCGAGCCGGTCGAGCCGCGCCATCAGCGATGCGTGCAAGCTTGCCGGGACCGCCAAGGCCGGAGACGGAACCGCCGCAACCATGCGCCGGGCCGCGCCCTCGTTCTCCGCCTCCAGCACCGCCTTCGTCATCTCCTCGACGAACAGCGGAATGCCGTCGGTGCGCTCGACGATCTCCGCCATCACATCCACCGGCAGCGCCTTGTTCCCGACCAGACCCGCGATGATGGCGGCCGCTTCACGCTCCCCCAGCCGGTTGAGCGTCAGGCTCACCACATGCGACTGCCCCACCCACGGCGCGTTGAACTCGGGGCGGAACGTCACGATGAGCAGCGCCGGAAGCGTTTTAATCCGGTCCACGGTGCGGCCAAGCACCTCCAGACTCGTGGGGTCGATCCAGTGCAAGTCCTCGAAGATCATCAGCACCGGCTGCCGGCGTGCCAACCCTGCGAGTTGCGACATCAGCGCTTCCAGCGTTCTCTGCCGGCGCTGTTCCGGGGCCAGGTCGAGCGCGGGATAGCGTCCATCATTCGGAAGCGACAGCATCTCGACGAAGAGTGCGGCATCCTGAGGCGAGGTCGAGGTCTGTGCGAACACCGCGTCGAGCTTGTCGAGCTTCGCCTGCGGTTTGTCGTCGTACGCCAGTCCGGCGGCGCGTTCGATCTGGCCGATGATCGGGTGGAACGCGCTGTCCGTGCGCTGCGGCGAGCAAAAATAGCGTAAGCGCGTGTGCGGTTCGGCGGCGAGGCGTTCCAGGAGTGCCGCCGAGAGCCGCGATTTGCCGATCCCTGCCTCGCCGGAGAGCAGCACCACCTGGCCTTCACCCGTCTTTGCCCGGGACCAGCGCCGAAGCAGCAATTCGGATTCTTCTTCCCGCCCGACGAGGTCGGTCAGGCCGGTCGTGTGCAGGGCGTCAAAGCGGCTCCCGACGGAACTCGCCCGCAGCGCAGCCCAGGCCCGCGCCGGCCCGGCGATGCCCTTGAGGTCGCTGGCCCCGAGGTCCTTCAGCTCGAAGAGATTGCCGAGCAGCCGTCGCGTGCCGTCGGCGATGACGACGGCACCAGGCTCGGCCAGAGCCTGCAGGCGCGCCGCGAGGTTTGGCGTCTCGCCGACGACCGCCTGCTCCTGTGCCGCACCCGCGCCAATGAGGTCGCCGACCACGACAAGCCCGGTGGCGATGCCGACCCGCACCTGCAACGGAACGCCGGCGGCGGTCGTGAGCTTCGGCGCCGCCTCCACCAGGGCAAGTCCGGCCCGCACGGCGTGCTCGGCGTCATGCTCGTGGGCCAGCGGATAGCCGAAATAGGCCAGCACCCCGTCGCCCATGTACTTGGCGACGAACCCGCCGGCCTCGGTGATGAGATCCGTGCAGCAGCGGTGATAGGCGCCGATGACCGCGCGCAAATCCTCGGGATCGAGCCGCGCCGAGAGTGCCGTCGAGCCGACCAGATCGCAGAACATCACCGTCAGCTGCCGGCGCTCTGCATCGCTAGTCAGAGGCGAAATGGGAGTAGATGTCGCGCTCAGCGCTGGTTGGGCTAAGTCGCGCGTCGGCTCCGCCCCCAGGGCGGCGATCGCGGCCAGGAGTTTGCGACGATGGCCGACCGAGGTCACGCCGATGCTGATCAGGTCGTCGGCAGTCAGCTCCGGCAGCACTTCGCCATCGACATCGTTGTCGCGGAATGCCGGCGCGTATTGTTCAAGACCAAGCTGTTGAAGCCAACTCGCGACATCGATCGCCATGACGAGAGCCCTCGTGCGGGAGACCACCGTCTGCCGATTGAGCCGTGACAGCAACAGGGCCGTTTCAACTTGCCTCGAATTCGCCGCAAAGAACCACCCAAGGCCGCCCTGGCCGGCGTCCTCAACCTGAAATGGAAGTTGAATTTGTCGGCACGAATGCGGGCCATCTGATCCTCGCCCTTGCCATCCTTGTGTGAAGGTCCGCTCTCAGCGAGAGGCGTCAAGCGGCGACACAGAAGTAGGAGTGACGCCTCTCCACCCCGTGCCGACCTACGGGTAGGTCCGGCGCAAGGTCCGGAGTGGGGCATGACGGGCCATTACGGTGGAGCGTGGAGCGCGGACCGCGTTTTTGAGTAACGCGCCGCCGATGGCGGAAAACGAAGCGCGATCCTGAGGCCGGGCGCGTTGTCCGCCATGTCGATCCGGGCGCCGTGCAGCTTCGCGACCGCCGCCACGAGGCTGAGGCCGAGGCCGTTGCCGGGGCTGTTGCGGCTGCGTTCCGCGCCCGGGATCCCCGGCCCGCGGTCGGTGACCCGTCCTTGGGAATCGGCTGTTCTGGCGCCCGGCGAGCCGCCAGAGTTGCAAAAGGTGATGTTTTGCGACGGCAGGGCGAGTTGCCGCTCTTGCCGGCGGTAACCTCAGCCTGGAGTGCCTTGCTCGCGCCGCTGCGCCAGCAAAGCATCCATGATTTCGGGCCGGTAGCGGAAATTCGTCGCCCTGAGCTTGGCGATGGCGTCGCCGATATCGATCAGTCCTCGGCGCGCGGCGACGTCGAGCACGCCCAGCGTGCCGATCACGGCAAAACCGAGGGCGCGGGCGGCAACGACGCCGGCGCGGTCGTCCATCAGCACGAGATCGGCGCTGATAACGCGTGCGAGCGCCAAGGCCGCGCTTTCGCCTTCGTCGAGTGCCTGCAGGGCCGGATCGTCCGCGGCGGCCGCCGAAACCGGACGCACATCGACCCAAGCCGGCAGTCGCGCGGCCCATGCGCTCACCGGCTCCGGCGCGCGACGATGGCGAAGCTCCGCGCAGACCACCTCGGGGACCACGATCTTGTCGAAGAGCGTCGGAAGAACGTCGGTCGCGCCGATCAGCACTAGGTAATTGAGCGGCCCGGTATCGGCGACGACGAGTAGCATTACGATCTTAGAAACCGAGCCGCTCCAGATCGCGTCGCTCCCGTTCGAGATCCTCGATGCCGTACGGCTCGTACACCTCGTGTGCCTTCAAGAACCCATCGAGCTCGTAGCGCGTCGCCAAGCCGAGAACGCGGCGCAGCTCGGATTTCGTCAAATGACCGCGCCTGAATTCTTCGAGCGCCAGCGCCTCAAGTGCGCAGCGCTCGATGTCGCCTGCCGTGCCGATCAGCCGGGCGAGCTCGTCGGGGATATGCAGCGTAATCTCCATGTGCTCAAAGCTATCCTGGCGGTCCGTTCAACGTCAACGAGGGCCGGCTTGCAACGAGCGAGGGCAGGGCTGCCCAGAATCGGCAACGACCGTGGGCATGACGCGCCATTACGATGGAGCGTGGAGCGCGGACCGCGTTTTTGATTGACGCGCCGCCGATGGCGGAAAACGAAGCGCGATCCTGAGGCCGGGCGCGTTGTCCGCCATGTCGATCCGGGCGCCGTGCAGCTTCGCGACCGCCGCCACGAGGCTGAGGCCGAGGCCGTTGCCGGGGCTGTTGCGGCTGCGTTCGAGGCGATAAAATCGCCGAAGAACGTGGCTGCGTTCCGCGCCCGGGATCCCCGGCCCGCGGTCGGTGACCGCCAGCGCGGTGCCTGCGGCACCGGGTGAGACGCCAACGGTGACCTCGCCCGGACTACCGCCGTGCTTGATCGCGTTGTCGACGAGATTCGACACGGCGTCAAACAAGAGGTCGCGATCGCCGACGACGAAAGCTTGTCCAGCCGCCGCATGCTGCAACGTTACCTCGTTCTCTTCGGCGGCCGGATCGAACAGGTCGACCACCTCGCGGGCCATCTCGCAAAGGTCGACGCGGTTAAAGCCGGAGGTCCGGTCCCGCACCTCGATCTGGGTGATCCGCAGCAGCGCGGCAAAGGTCCGCAGGATCGCATCCAGCTCGAGAATGACGTCGCCGATCAGCGTCTGGTATTGCGCTTGATCGAGCCGCCGGTGGTGGGCGCGCTCCAGGCGGCCGCGCATCCGCGTCAACGGCGTCCGCAGATCGTGCGCCACATTGTCGGAAACCTGCCGGTTCGAACTCGACCAGTTCTTCGATGCGATCGAGCATCGAGTTGAGATTTTGCGCGAGTTCGTCCCACTCGTCTCTGGTCCCCCGCAGGGGTATCCGCTCATGCAGGCCGGCCTCGATGATCCTGCGGCCGGTCGTGTTGATTGCCTCGATCCGCGCCACGGTACGTCGCGAGGTGGAAATGCCGGCCGCCGCCGCCAGCAGCAGGAACAACCCGCCGGCCCAGCCGAGGCCGATCGCCATCATCTTGCGGAAGTGTCCGAGATCGTCCGCCTTTCGACCGACAAGAAGATGGAAGCCGTCCGGCAAGGTTCGATAGCTGGCGCGCAGCGGGGTCGCCTTGCCTGGGTGCCGATCTTTGACTATGGCGTCGAAATCGGCCCAGCCCCCGCCCCGGCGCAAGCTCGCAGGCCATCGCGGCAAGTTTCCCGCGACGCGACCGAGCGCCGGGTCGGCGAGCAAGTAAACCCAATCGTCAAAGAAGCGGTCCTCCAGCCGCCGGTCGATCACCGCGGTCAGCCCGTTTCGTCCAGCGGCGTCATAGGCTTTGCCGAGGGCCGCGTGCTCCGCCGCGATCGCGCGATCCGAGCGCTCGGTGACATAGACACTGGTGCTCCAGTAAACATATCCGAGTACTGCAAATATCGCCGAGGAAAACCCCGTCACGTAAATGAAGGCTAACTTGAGTGTCGAGGACCGTAGGGTCTTAAACAGGAGCACGCAGGCAAAACCCGATACCGCGAATGGTATGAATCAGCGGATAAGCCTGGCCGCTGTCGATCTTGCGGCGAACCCGGCCGACATAGACGTCGATCACGTTGGTCATCGGATCAAAGTGCAGATCCCATACATGCTGGAGGAGCATCGCTCGCGAAACCACCTGGTCGACGTTGCGCGCCAGGTATTCCAGGAGCTGAAACTCCCGCGGCATCAAGTCGATTTCACGGCCGCCGCGACGGGCGACGCGCGCCAATAGATCGATTTCGAGATCGCCGACGCGCAGCACCGTTTCCTTGACCACGGCGGTGCTGCGGCGAGCGAGGGCGTCGACGCGCGCCAGCATCTCGCGCGACGCGAACGGTTTGACCAGATAGTCGTCGCCGCCGGCGCGCAGACCGCGCACGCGGTCGTCGACCTCGCCGAGAGCGCTCAGGATCAACGCCGGGGTTGCCACCCCCTCCGCCCGCAGCCGGCGGATGATCTCGAGCCCGTCGATGCGCGGCAGCAGGCGGTCCACCGTCATGACCGTGTATTCCGCGGTTGTGGCAAGGCGCAAGCCGGAGTTGCCGTCCGCCGCAACATCGACCGCATAGCCGTTTGCCGACAGGCAGTCCGCCAGCTGTCCCGCCGTCTCGCGGTCGTCTTCGATCACTAGCACACGACGCACGACCCGCACCATCCTCGAACCCTCGTGCCAAGTTACAATATTGCTACCAAAGATGGACAAAGAAAAGTAACAAAAAAGTCAGAAACTGACACATATTTCATTTGGTATGTAATGGTCACGTCCCTAATTTCGTTCGGAACCCGGTCGCTGTCGGACCCCGACAGAATAGTACTCCTCGATAGAGGTTCCGCCAATGGAAAACGGAATACTGGCCCCACCGACAGCCGTCGAAGCACATATTCCGGCGCTCCGTCGCTTTGCCTGCACCTTGCTGCGCGGCGATCGCGTTCGCGCCGACGATCTCGTGCAGGATTGCCTCGACGAGCCCTCGCTCATTGGCACAAGCGCCAGCCGGACCGCGCCCTGCGCGGTTGGCTCTTTACCATTCTGTTCAATCACTTCGTTACCGATCACCGGCGGCGGCGGCGGGAATTCTGCCAGCGCTCGCTGGGCGAGGTCGAGGAGGCGGATCTGCCGGGCTGCAACGGTGCGCAGGAAGGCACGCTCGCCTATCGCGATCTGCTGCGCGGCTTTGCCGAATTGCCGCAAGACCAACGGGCGGTGCTGCTGCTGATCGGCGTCGAGGATTTCACCTACGAGCAAACCGCGCGCATTCTCGGCGTCCCGATCGGCACGGTGATGTCGCGATTGTCGCGCGGCCGGGAGCGTTTGCGCCGGTATATGAACGAAGGTCCGCCCATGCAGCGATCGCTGCTGTCGGCGGTAATGACCGCGCCGCCGCGCCCGCCGCTCGCCGCATGCCGCCATGTCGCGACGGCGGCCGCCGCATTTACTTGATGCGGCCCTTGCACAGGTCGCCGGAAAAATCCGTCCGGATGATTTTTTGGGGAGGTCCGGGGCCTCAAGGTTTCAAGTCGAACGCCGGGCGCAGGCTGCCGTCCATGTAAAACGGCACCGAGGAGTGGAGATGGGCGATCTTCCACGCGCCCTGCAAGCGCCGGAGAACGATCGTGTCGCGCAGCCAGAAGTCGATGGTCCGGCCGCCCGCGGCCTCCGGTTTCCCCGCCATCCGCGTGTGGCCGTAGTGGACCGCAAGGTCGCCGTCGATCGCCAGCGTGCCGGGCGGTGTTTCGAGTGCGATCGGCCCGTCCCAGCTATCGAGCCAGGACTGTTTCGCCGTCACATCGATGCCGTGATGATAGAGCGGCGGCGAAAGGTCGGCGACGACGGCGTCGGGCATATAGCAGGCCGCGATTGACGCCGCGTCCTTGTCGTGATGTGCCTGCCGCAGCGACGCAAGGAGTTCCAGGATCTCTGCCTTGTCGCGCATGGTTTGCCTCGTCGGTGCCGCACGCGTCATCATCGTTCCTCCTTGGCTCGGGGCTGATGGAACAGAAATTCGAGATAGCGGCGCAGATGGTCGATAGAGCCGGCGGCGACTTTTGGGTCTTGCTTCGCCTTGGCGAGGATAAAGGCGCCCTGGAGAACAGCCTGCGCAAAGAGCGCTAGGCTCTCGGCACTCCAATCGCCCGCGACACCGTATTGCCGCCGCGCTGCTTCGATATCGGCAACGAGCGTCGCGGCATGTCCGGCGATGCTGGCCCCGCAGGCGTCACGGATAGCCGGATGCGTGGCATAGACCTCCTGGACCATCGTACCGGCGAAGCAAGTGAATTCGGGCAATTCGCCCTGCAGCAGCCCCTTGCGGAAATCGGCATAGGCCAGCAAGCGATCGCCGGGGTCCGCGTGATCATGATACGGCGCCCCGACGAAGAGGCCGCCGGTCACCGCGCTCCAATGTTCGGCAGCCGCGATCGCCAGATCTTCCTTGCTTTTGAAGTGATGAAAAAAGCTGCCCTTGGTCAGGCCCGCCGCTTCGCATATGTCCTCGACCCGCGCCGCCGTGTAGCCCTTGGCGCGGATGACCTTGAGCGCCGCATCGAGCAGCTTGGTCTTGGATTCGCGGCGGCTTTTAAAAGTCGCCGATTTGGTCCTTGCCATACCGTACCCACCAGTCGGTATGGATGCCATACCAACCGGTCGGTACGATGTCAACCAATTTTTGCCAAACGGCAAGGCCGACGCCAAATGCCGCTCTGCCTTTTGTCATCCTTCGAGCAAGAGCGGCGCCAGCAGATCGGGGTGCGACAGCATCGGATAATGACCGGCGTCGATTTCGAGATATTTGCCGCCGAGCCTTGCCGCGGTGCGGCGCTGATGCGCCTCGGGCGGGTTGGCGGCGCGCCGGCAGCGGATGACCGTCGCCCGCCACGGCGCGCTCCAAAACTGCTTCAGCGATACCGGCTCTTCCAGCGCGGCGACCGGGTGCGGCGTGTAGCGGGCCAGGGAAAAGGCGCGCAAACCAGGCGTCAGATCCGCGAAAGTGCGGTTTTCGGCATCTTCGCGCGAGGGCGCCACGCCGTGCGCGGTGGCGACGCGCGGCGTCGGCCGGTTGACGATTTCGGCCACCCGCTCGCCATCCAAGAGCGCCAGCGCATCGACAAAGACGAGCCGGCCGATCCGCTCTCGCGCCAGCTCCGCCGCCCGGCACAATACCATGCCGCCGGCGCTCGTGCCGGTCAGCACGACATCGTCCAAATCCTCGTAAAACATCAGCTCGGCGATCTCGACGGCGTGGCTCTCGGTGGTGATGCCGGGCCGCAGCTGGTGCCGGCGCTCGCCGCAGCCGTCGAGCGACGGCGCGTAAACGCTGTGGCCGAGCACCCGCAACCGCGCCGCCGTCGGCGCCCAGATCCAGCCGCCCTGATAAGCGCCGTGGATCAGCACATAGTTTGCCATCGCGTGGTCCCTTCGGGTTGTCCCGGCCCTACCGTCCTCACATGCCGCCGGTTACGTCGATCGTAACGCCGGTCACGAAATCGGCATCGCTCGACGCGAGGAAACAGATCACCCGCGCCTGGTCCGGCGCCTCGGCAATGCGCCGCAGCGGCGTCCTTTCGATCTCGGCCAGCTGGTCTTCCCGGCTCTGCTGCTCCCAGCGCGGCCGGATGCGCTCGGTCAATGTGCGGCTCGGTGCGATCGCATTGACGTTGATGCCGAACGGCCCGAGTTCGAAGGCGATCTTGCGGGTGAAGGCGATGATCCCGCCCTTCGCCGCGGCGTAGGCGGCGCTGCTTGAGGCGCTCAAGCCGCGACCGGCGATCGAGGAGATGTTGACGATCTTGCCGTGACCCTGGCGCTTCATGATCGGCACTGCCGCCCGGCAACAGAGGAACGTCCCGTCGAGATTGAAGGCGATCAGCCGCTGCCACTCTTCGAAGGTCAGGAGATCCATCGCGGCGCCGGGATGCGCAATGATCGTGCTGCCGCCAACGGCGTTGACCAGGATGTCGATCGCGCCGAACTCGCGCGCCACCCCCGCCATCAGCACATCGACCTCGCCGGCGGCGAGGACGTCGGCGCGGCGGGAATAGGCTCGTCCGCCGGCGCGCAACGCCGCCACCGCCTCGTCGGCGCGGCCCTCGTCGATGTCGACGACGACCACGACGCCGCCTTCTCGCGCCATGATATCGGCAGTCGCGCGGCCGATGCCGCTGGCACCGGCGGTGATCACCGCGACCCGGTCGGTGAAGCGCATGTTTCCCTCCCTTCCCGATCCCGGCGACGGCTGCGGGCTCAGCCCGGAGCGAACGCGACCTTGGCGTTTTTCTCGAAGAGCTTGGCCAAGGTCAACGTGTCCGCTTCGGCGCCGTGTTCGTTGATGACGGTCTGGAACAGCTCGCGCACGAGGTTGGCCAGAAACATCGGCGCCCCGCTGTCGAGGCCGAGCTTGGTGGCGAGCCTGATGTCCTTGTGCATCAGGGCCAGGGTGAAAGACACCCTGAAGTCGTTGGCGAGGAGCCTCGGCAAGGCGAGCTCGGTCGCGGTGCTGCGGGCGCTGCCCTTCTGCAGGACGGCGGCGCAGGTGTCGAGACTGAGGCCGTTCTTGATGCCCATCGCCACCGCCTCGAAGGTGACGGCGCGCACCCCGGCGCTGATCACATTATTGACGAGCTTCATCACATGGCCGGTGCCGACCGCGCCGGTATGGAAGATGTTGGGGCTGATCGATTCGAAGATCGGCTTGACCCGCGCATAGAGTTCAGCCGGCGCCCCGACCATGATCGCGATCGTTCCGGCAGTGGCGCCGTGCGGGCCGCCGCTGACCGGCGCGTCGATCATTGCCACCCCGCGCTCGGCGAGGCGGGCCGCCATCTCGCGGGTTTCGTTCGGGTCGCCGGTCGTCATGTCGGCCACGATCTGCCCGGGCCGCAGCACCTCGGCGACCCGCCCTTCGCCGAACAGCACGTCGCGCACCTCGGCCGAGGTCGGCAGGCAGGTCATCACCATGTCGCTCGCGCGCGCCAGCGCCTGCGCGCTTTGGGCCGGGATCGCGCCGGCCTCGGCAAAATCTGCGACGATCTGCGGCCGCAGATCGAAAACCCGCATCCGGTGTTCGCGCAGCAGACGCCGCGCCAAGGCGCCGCCCATGTTGCCCAAGCCGATATAACCGAGTTCCATCGTTCGTCTCCGTTGCCGCCGGCAAAACACCGGACGAGCCTGGCATTGGCCCGACCGAGCCCGGCTGGTGCCGGCGCGCTTTGCTAAACCACCAGCCGGCTGCCGACCACAAGCAAGACCGTGGCGAGGGTCAACCGCAGCGGCCGGTCCGGAACCCGCACCATCGTCAAGCTGCCGAGCACGATGCCCGGAATCGAACCCGTCAACAGCGAGCCGAGGATGGCGAGATTGACCGAGCCGAGCAACCAGTGGCCGCAGCCGGCAAGCAGGGTGAGGGGCACCGCATGGGCGATGTCGGAGCCGATGATGTTCGGCGTCGGCAGCCGCGGATAGAGGATGATCAGCATGGTCACCCCGATGGCTCCGGCGCCGACCGACGAGATCGAGACGAGGATGCCGAGGACGGCACCGCCGACGACGGTCAGCATTGCCGTTTGACGCGGGCCGGGCACGCGCAGGCGGGCGTCGAAATAGGCGATCAGCGCCGGCCGGAAGGCAACCGCCAAAGCGGTGGCGAGCAGCGCCGCGCCCAAGGCGCGGGAGATCAGCCGCGCCGCCTGCTCCCCGCCGAGATCGAAATGCGACAGGGCCAACAAGGTCAGCGCCGTCGCCGGGATGCTGCCGGTCGCGAGGCGGCGGACGATGCGCCACTCGACCGTGCGCGAATAGCCGTGCACCGCGGTGCCGAAGGTCTTGGTGACCGCGGCATAGAGCAGATCCGTACCGACCGCAGCGGCCGGATGCACCCCGAACAACAGGATCAGGAGCGGCGTCATCAAGGACCCGCCGCCGACCCCGGTCATGCCGACGAGCGCGCCGACGCACAATCCCGAGAACACATAGAGCGGGTCGATCGACTGGACGAGATGCAACGCCTGCCTCGAGCTGCCCACGAAGGGGTTTGAATATGCTGCCCTGCCGCAGCGGCGATCGGGACCTGAGCGTCCGGCGGCGGCATCGAGATCGACCCCGCATCCGCCCGCTCGGCCCCGCCCCCGCGGCCGCGCCGCGCCTTTTAACCTAAATCCGGCAATTGAGCGACTTCCCCTATTCGGCGCAAGATTGGTGCTCCCTATATCGCGAATGGGGTGTGCGAGGATCCGCGCGCGGCTCTTTGCCGTCGCGCGACGGCGCGCTCACCGCCGACTCAGCCGTCGTTCAAGCGGAGGGAAGAAATGGCCGAACTGCCGCCGCTCGACAGCGCCGTCTTGCCGGGCGGCGTCCGGGCGCGCTTTGTGGCTAGCGTCAACGGGTTGCGCGCGCATGTGCTGGAGGCGGCGGGAGCGCCGCGGAGCCAGCCGCTGATCCTGCTGCTGCACGGCTTCCCGGAGATCGCCTATTCGTGGCGCAAGATCATGCTGCCGATCGCCGAGGCCGGGTTTCATGCCGTCGCCCCCGACCTGCGCGGCTATGGCCGCACCTCGGGTTGGAGCGCCGATTACGACGGCGATCTGCACCCCTTCGGCATCCTGAATGCGGTCCGCGACGCCTTGGCGCTCGTCTTCGCCCTCGGCCATCGCTCGGTGGCGGCGGTGATCGGCCACGATTTCGGCGCCTCGGTCGCGGCCTGCTGCGCGCTGATACGGCCCGACGTGTTCCGCTCGGTGGTGCTGATGAGCGCGCCCTTCGCGGGCCCGCCGGCATTGCCGTTCGACACCGCCGCGACATCGCCCGCGGACGGCGCCCCCGCCCCCGACATCGACGCCGCCCTGGCCCGGCTCGCCCGGCCGCGCAAGCACTACCAATGGTATTCTTCGACGCGATCGGCCGATGCCGACATGTGGCATTGCCCGCAGGGCGTCCACGCCATGCTGCGCGGCTATTTCCACTACAAGAGCGCCGATTGGCCGGGCAATAACCCGCACCCGCTGACCGCGTGGACCGCCGACGAGCTCGCCAAAATGCCGACCTATTACATCATGGACCGCGACCGGAACATGGCCGAAACCGTGATGCCGGTGATGCCGTCCGCGGCCGAGATCGCGGCCTGCCGATGGCTGCCTGACCGCGAGCTTGCGGTCTATAGCGCGGAATATCAGCGGCAGGGCTTTCAGGGTGGGCTCAACTGGTACCGCGGCCGCACCTCTGGCTTCGCCGATGCCGAGCTGCGGCTGTTCTCGGGCCGCACGATCGACGTACCGGCCCTGTTCATCGCCGGCAAGAGCGATTGGGGAACCTATCAGCGCCCCGGCAATTTCGAGCGCATGCAGAATAGCGCCTGCACCCACATGCTCGGGGTCCATTTGGTCGACGGCGCCGGCCACTGGGTGCAGCAGGAGCAGCCGGAGCGGGTGGGCGAGTTGCTGCTGGAGTTTCTGCGCCGGCCCGAGCTCGGCTCGCGCTAGCCGCTCAACCGGCGCGGTCGCCGGCGATAGCGGCGGCGGTGGCGCGGGCGCGCCCGGCGGCGTCGCGCGCCAGTTGGGCACAGAGCCCGGTATAAAGCGTGGGGTCGAGCAAGGCCTCGATCTCAGGCGGGCCGAGATGGGCCGAGACGCGCGGGTCGGCCATCAGCACCCGGGCGAACGGCCGGCCTTCGACAAAGGCCGCCTGGGCCGCGTCGTAGACGACGTCGTGCGCATGCTGCCGCCCGATCGCCGCCGCGAGCTTCAGCATGACCGCCTCGGCCATGATCAGCCCGCCGCCCAAATCGAGGTTTTTGCGCATCCGCGCCGGGTCGAGCTTGAGCCCGCGCAGCACCGCGACGAGCCGAGAGAGCAGGTCGCCGATGGCGATCGCGGCCCGTGCCTCGGCCGCCTCGATGATCAGGCTGGTGCTGCGGTCGGCCTCGTGCTCGGCCTGCATCGCTTCGAGGGCGAGCGGCACGCAAGACCTGACGTCGGCCGCGGCGGCGATGATGTCCTGGCACAATTTCGGGTTGCGCTTTTGCGGCATCGTCGAGCTGCCGACCGTACCCGGCGGCACCGGCTCCTCGACCTCGCCGAACTCGGTCTTCATCAGCGTGTAGATCTCGCGCGCGATCTTGCCCGAGGTCGCGGCGATGAGCGCGAACAGGCAGAGGTTTTCGGCGAGATGATCGCCGATCGTACGCGCCGGCACGGTCATCGGCAGCATGCCCAGCCGTCCAAGCCCAACTGCGCCATCATCCAAGCTGTCGCTTACCGGCCATCCCGCCTGTCGCGCTATACCACGAGTTCTGCTTCGGTTATTGTGCCTGTTTACAATCCGGTGTTTCACTCAGCTTTCGAAGGTTGTCCCAATCTGGGCTAGCATACCCGAGAATCCTGTTAACAGTAGGCTTATCATTCTCAGCGCTCCATTCTTTTACGTACCGCCCCGCAATGTTACTTACAAAGGAAAGGATGGAATTTGCCGCGTTTCCTCGAAACCGCCAAATATGAGTAGTCGGACGTCATCCTTAATGCGCGATCAACGTATAGGAGTTCTACGTTAGCCGGAAATGGCCCATAAATCAATCTAATATTGTTCACTGCGTGGAGTGACTTGAAGTATTTCATGGCGTTATCCTCTATGCTCTCCAAGTGCTCCTGGAGATGGCTCTAGATCTCTGACCTGGGGATTGTTTATTACTGTTGGGGATAAGGGTCAAGATATATTGGCACTCTGATTAAGCTAGATTGTCTGTGATATCGCGTTATCCGGATTGGAGCCGGTCCGTCGACCCCATCAATGTAGCGGGCTAGTCCACCGTGTCGAGGCCAGAACGTGGCGAGTTCAGACGAACGCCGGCCATTGATCGAGTCGGGTGATTTCCGCCCAGGCGCGATCACAGGCTCGCGTTGGGTCGCTGCCAAGGAAGATCGCGGCCTCGGCCCAACGCCGGCGCAGTAGCCCAAGCAACGGCCGTCCACCTTGGTTAATCCAGCGTCGCATCTCGTCCGCCGTGCCCGTCTTATCGTTGTTGTTCAGACGCCGCAGCATCGTCGAGCTTTCGAGATTGGGCCCGCCGAGATTGTAGGTCCAGGAAATCAGGGCCGCCGCCTCGCGGGTCAGCAGCCGCACTGTGACAACAGTGCGCACTTCCTCCGCCGTGCCCCGCATCTCGTTCATCAGCAGAGCTTCCGCATCTGCCTCGTTGATGGGCGGCGTGTTTGCGGTAATCGGGGCGCCGGCTGCGTCATGGATGCTGCCGTAGCCAATGGTCCAGGTGCTCTTGGGGTTACCCGGATTGTCTTCATACGGGTTGGGGGCGAATCCCTCGATGCGTTTCACTACGGCGGTGGCGGCAACTGGCACACTGCCGTCCCATGGTGCTCCAAGGTCTTCCGGCATGTCATCCTCCATGACTGTTGTTATCGGAGATCCCTCGATGAGTTGGCTAATCGCGCACCGGAAGGATAGCGTAACAGCAGGACAATGCAAATTTCGCAGTTTCCAGCAGGCGATTTCGGCTGAAAGCGGCAGGCGGTTTCTGTTGAAACCGACGGGCCGTTTCGGTCCAAAGCGGCACCCCATTAAATGTCGAAATGGTCTTGACCATGAATAGCACTCTAAGGTGCGCATGACGCCACCAACAGGGAGATTTTTCGAAAGCGGACGCAGTGCGGTTCGAAGAGTCCACACCGCCGGCGGTTATTGCCTATTTCACGATTTCACGCAGCTAATGATATGACCTTCTCCATTCCGGTCCGCGTCATCAAGTCGGTCCAAAAGAAGCCCGACAATCCGTGAAGACCCAGCTTGCGGGGCGACGGAGCACCCGGCGGCTCAACCGGCGCTGTCGCCGGCAATCGCGTTGGTGGTGGCGCGGGCGCGCCCGGCGGCGTCGCGCGCCAGTTGGGCACAGAGCCCGGTATAAAGCGTGGGGTCGAGCAAGGCTTCGATCTCAGGCGGGCCGAGATGGGCCGAGACGCGCGGGTCGGCCATCAGCACCCGGGCGAACGGCCGGCCTTCGACAAAGGCCGCCCGGGCCGCGTCGTAGACGCCGTCGTGCGCATGCTGCCGCCCGATCGCCGCGCCGAGGTTCAGCATGACCGCCTCGGCCATGATCAGCCCGCCGCCCAAATCGAGGTTTTTGCGCATCCGCGCCGGGTCGAGCTTGAGCCCGCGCAGCACCGCGACGAGCCGAGAGAGCAGGTCGCCGGTGGCGATCGCGGGCCGCGCCTCGGCCGCCTCGATGATCAGGCTGGTGCTGCGGTCGGCCTCGTGCTCGGCCTGCATCGCCTCGAGGGCGAGCGGCACGCAAGACCTGACGTCGGCCGCGGCGGCGATGATGTCCTGGCACAATTTCGGGTTGCGCTTTTGCGGCATCGTCGAGCTGCCGACCGTACCCGGCGGCACCGGCTCCTCGACCTCGCCGAACTCGGTCTTCATCAGTGTGTAGATCTCGCGCGCGATCGTGCCCGAGGTCGCGGCGGCACGGTCATCGGCAGCATGCCGAGGCGGCGGGCGATGCCGGCCTGAACCTTCGGCCCGTCTTCGCCGAGCGAGGCGAAGGTGCCGGCGCCCCCGCCCAGCATGGCGACAAAGATCCGCGGCGCCGCCTGGCGCAGGCGCTCGACATGGCGCGCTGGCAGGACAGCGCGCTGCGCACCGGGGCGCTGTTTTAACCGTCGGCAGAAAGAAATTTCGGCTTGAATTCAGTTGGTTACGATAGGGAAAGATGATCGAATGGGGGTGAGGGCTGTTCGAGGGTATCCCGCAGCACCCCGCTCTTTCAGGCAACTACCTGAAAAGGCTTATGAAATAGACCAGGAGATACGGCACAATGTCTCCGGAATCGGGTCTTTCGTGGGACATCGGCGGTTCGGCGGTCGCGTGGCAGGCGGTATGGGAAATGGCGGCAGGCAGTGGGAAGCGGATTCTTCATACCGGACGGCAACGACGCGCTTCGGGACGACATCTCAGCCGTCGTTGAACTCATTGAGCGCACGGCTCGCTGGGTGAATCCCGAGACGTTCCGCCGGTTGCCGGTATGGGCTCCGGATAGCGCACGCGGTCTTCCGCTCCATAATGCGAGTTGGTCACGCCGTCGGACAAACACGCGCAAGGCAACGGGAGTCACGGCGGAGAAATTCTAAAGTAACGTCGCCGCTCTGCAGGCGCTGAAGGCCGCTCTCGATGTAGCAAGTCCAAAGCCGAAGAATTGGACGGTGTGTCATATCTGGGGATATGACGATCCATCGTTTGCTCAGCGGAGCGCAGTCGTACAGGATCCCCGATATTTCTCGTGCGTCGCCAACATGGTGTGGTTACCGACGCCGCTGAAGCGGTTCACCGACACCTTTCCGGAAATCAAGGGAATGCTGCGCGTGTGCGCGTTCCACCTTTATGGATGGGCTTGCGAGCATCCATCAGTCGCTGACGAGGCTGAGAAAGTGCGGTCCGGTTGGGTGCCAGATGGATATCCAAAGAGTTGGCCATCGCCGGCGCGCCCTGATTTGACAACTCCTGGAATTGCTCCTTTTTCAGAGCGGATCGAGCGAGAGATCGAAAAGAGAAAGCAGCAAATCAAGGCCTCGATCGAGGATCGCAGTCTTGTACACTATCCGCGTGCGAAGGTCCTCGATGTATTGAAGTTCTGGGGAGTCCAACTCGAAAGATAGCGGTGCTCACGCGCAGCCTTCACCGAACCTCCAGACCGGGAAGCGGAGCTCTCGGTCCGCACTCTCCCCCTTGTTCGCCGGGCCGGACCGTCCTCTGTCCGAGTGACCGTCCGCCACATGGCAATTTCCGCGTGATGGATGCCCGTCAGGGGAAGATCCGCCTTGCGGGTGCCTGCGAAGGCCGACAGCCTGGTCGACGCGACCTAGAGATTTGACAATGTCACGATATATTGTCATAAATGATTGACAATGTGATTTCCGGAGGCTACCTTAGTCCCATGCGCGAAGATCGCTACAGCGGGACCACCCTCCCGAGCCCAGTACATAAGCTGTTTCGAATGGCGGAGCGTGAGGCGGATCGCGCTCACCCGGAGCGTCTCCGCCGCTTGTCCAACTCGTCCGAAGGAGAGTTGGCCGTTAGTCGCGAAGCTCGGTTGATCAATTCGAAGAACCCTAGAGTTGTGAAAGCGAAGCTCCTCGGACTGCTTCACCAGCACCGAGCCGAATGGGATGCGTTTATCGGTTCTCTGCCGAACCGGTCGTGGGTCGGTGAGATCGTAGGCCAGCCGTGATCAGTGCCGGCCTTGCCGCCGCCGATCTGGGTGAGCGGCTACGAGCGGCCCGTTCAGGGGCCAATCTGACCCAGGATGCAGCGGCTGCCGCGCTCGGCATGGCGCGAACGACGCTGCTTGCGATCGAGAAGGGGCACCGGCCGGTCAGGCCGGAAGAGCTGCTGGCGCTTGCGCGCCTCTATGGCGTGAGCGCCGGCAGGCTCACGTCCCCCGATGCGATCCACGTCGACCTTTCTGCGATGTTTCGGCGTGCCGAGGGAAAGGAGGCCTCCAAGGCCGCTGCCGACGCGCTCGCCTTGCTCAACCGCCTCGCCACCGGCGCCGTGCAGTTGGAGCGGCTCGTTGGGCACGAGCCGCGAACCGACTACCCGCCGCCGATACGCGTCAATCCTCGGCGCGTCAACCAACAGGCGGAGGATGCTGCCAACAATCTGCGGGCGCGGCTCGGCGTCGGCCTGGGTCCGATACCCGACCCCATCGGCCTGCTGGAACTCGAACTCGGTCTGCGGATCTTCTTCCGGCCGCTCCCGTCGCAGATTTCTGGTCTGTATGCCTACGACCCGGCGATCGGCGCGTGCATCCTGATCAACTCCAACCATCACTGGAAACGTCGGGTCCAGACTGCGGTCCATGAAACCGGGCATTTCGCGTCTGATCGGTCGCACGCCGACATTCTTGAGGAAGAGGAGATCTCTCCTTCGATTGACGAGCGTTTCGCAAGGCGCTTTGGATCGGCCTTTCTGATGCCGGCTTCGGGTGTGCGCGCACGCTTCGACCAGGTCGTCGGTTCGGAGAACCGGTTCGACGTCCGAGAACTGATCCTATTGGCTTACCAGTTCGGCGTTGCCACCGAGGCCATGTGTCGCCGGCTGGAGGAACTGAACCTTTTGCCGCAAGGGAC
Organism: uncultured Alphaproteobacteria bacterium; assembly: GCA_963772295.1. Classification (GTDB taxonomy): domain Bacteria; phylum Pseudomonadota; class Alphaproteobacteria; order ATCC43930; family CGMCC-115725; genus AP-15. Next base: position 588,557 of record CAVYWO010000004.1, on the reverse strand, counting down.
GTGGGATTCACTAAGCGATCGCGGTTTTGCGAGCGGCCTCGAGCGCGACGTGATCGGCTCGGTGGGCGTACGGCCAAGGCCGCCGGCGATACCGACCCGCCTCGCATATCTTGCATCGCTTGCCCTGGACCGTGAGGTGGTTTCGGAAGGACAGCTATGTGACCTGCTGGCGGTCGACCGGCTGGAGCTGAGGGATGCTCTGGCGCCGTTCGAGGCCGAGGAGGTCATGTCGTTGCATGCTTGACCCGGCCGAGTGCGGGGGCCTCGTCCTCGATACGAGCGTATTGATCAATCTGCTAGCGACCGAGGCAATAAACGCCATACTCGAGGCGTTGGCCGTCCCATGCCATGCCCCCCAACAGGTTCTCGCCGAGGTGTGCCGCGACCCCGTCACCGGCGTGATCTTCCCCGCTGAACGCCATCCGTTGCGCGAGAAGTCGTCGGGGGTTTCGATCCTCGCGCTCGAAGGCACGGAGCTGGATCTCTTTCTCCGGATCGTGGGAGCGCCCGCGGGCGATGCGCTCGGGGACGGCGAAGCAGCGGCCATCGCCGTGGCCGTATCGCGGGGGCTGGATTTGGTAATAGACGACAGAAAGGCGCGGCGCATTGTGCGAGAGCGCTTCAGCCGGGTTCGGACCTACTGGACCGTGGATCTCCTGCAAGCCCGCCCGGTGGTCGCCGCCCTTGGCCGCCACCAAGCCGACGAGTGTTTCGCAAAGGCACGGCGCTTCGGGCGCATGCATGTGCCGCGCGTTTGACGAGCGCCCGGCGCTTGTCAGGCGTCATACAACGCGATCACCGCGCCTGGCACGACACCGTTTCTGCCAATCTCGAAGCATCGAGGACGCCGTCCCGCCACGGCACCGACCGCTTCTTCGTCGCCCTGTTCGAACGCCGGCCCAATACCTCCGAGGGTGCCGCCCTGCTTCGCAACTTTACGCACGATGTCGCGGGCTGCCGCAGCGACTGGACGATGGCGCGGTACCGCGCCGAGGCGGTCGGCAGGATCCGCCGCCAGGTCGGCTACGGGCAGGTCGTCTGCGGCCCCTCAGGGGGGGTCAATTCGGCGGTCGCGGCGGTGCTGCTGCACGAGGCGATCGACGACCAGCTGACCTGCACCTTTGTCGATACCGGCCTGTTGCGTCTGGGCGAGGCGGACGAGGTAGTCGACCTATTCCGGCGCCACTTTAACATCCCGCTTGTTCATCGCGACGCCGGCGAGCTGTTTCTGGCGGTGCTCGACGTCGAGGCGCGGAAATTGGGCGATGTCGAGTTTCTGGGCACTTTCTATCCTGACGTGATCGAATCGACGAGTGCCTCGGGCGGCCCATCGGTGACCATCAAATCGGATCACAATGTCGCTTGCCCGAGCGCATGCGGTTAAAATTGGTGGAGCCGCTGTGCGAATTGTTCAAGGACGAGGTCCGCGAATTGGGCCGCGAACGCGGCTTGCCGGAGCGGATCGTCGAACGTCACCCGTTCCCGGGTCCGGGTCTGGCGATCCGCATTCCGGGCGAGGTCACCCGCGACAAGCTCGAAATCTTGCAGAACGCCGATGCGGTGTTTCTAGAAGAGATCCGCAACGCCGGGCTTTATGGGGCGATCTGGCATGCCTTTGCGGTGTTGTTGCCAATCCGCAGCGTCGGCGTCATGGGCGATGCGCGCAGCTATGATTGCGCCTGCGCGCTGCGCGCGGTGACGTCGACCGACGGCATGACTGCCGACACCTTTGCCTTCTCGCACGAATTCCTCGGCCGCGCCGCGACCCGGATCATCAACGAGGTGCGCGGCATCAACCGCGTTGTTTATGACGCCACCTCGAAACCGCCTGGCACCATCGAGTGGGAATGATTTTCAGAGTGCCGAGGGTATCCAAAACTACTCCATAGCCATCCATAAATATATGATTTGATTATAGAAATTCATCAGAGACATTCGACTGCTATCGGCGGGCAGCAAACCGATTTGACGGGCTTCCCGACGGTAGTCGAGACCCTTGCCAATGTCGAAAACACCGACTACCGTCAGAGTTCGATGGGCTTTTGACGGTAGTTTTTTCGATACTAACTGCTTGGTAAAGCGAAGATTTTTGGCGTCACGGTCCACCAAAATCGCTTGACGGTAGTTTTGGTCGGAGGCGTGCAATGCTCACTGATGCGGCGCTGAGAGCGTTGAAACCGAAGGAAAAGGACTACAAAGTCACGGACCGCGACGGGATGTATGTCCACGTCACGACGAAGGGCTCGATGCCCTTTCGGATGGACTACCGGCTGAACGGGCGGCGCGAGACTCTCTACCTGGGGAAATACGGTGCCGACGGTATGTCGCTCGCTCGTGCACGGGAGAAGTGTATCGATGCGAGACGGGCGGTTTCTGAAGGGATCTCGCCTGCGATCGAGAAGCAGCGCGATAAGCGCCGGCTTAAAGAGGCGAAGAGTTTCGGCGAACTCGGCGAGAAATGGCTGCTTGCTGCGCCGATGGCGGATAGCACGCGGGCAATGCGGCGCTCGATTTTCGAACGAGAGCTACTGCCCGCCTGGCGTAATCGCCTCTTGCCCGAGATCAGCCCTGACGATTTGATGGCGCATTGTGGCGCCATCGTCGATCGCGGCGCGCCGGCGACGGCGATCCACGTCCGCGACATCGTCAAACAGATCTATGGCTTCGCAATCTTGCACGGTGAGAAGGTGGCCAATCCGGCCGACGAGGTCGGGCCGGCCTCGATTGCGACGTTTGTTCCCAAGGACCGCTCGCTCTCGCCATCAGAAATCCGGGTTCTGTTCCGGGTTCTGGAGAAAGTGCCGACGCTGCCAACCATCGGGCTCGGCATGCGGTTCTTCCTCCTGTCAATGGTCCGCAAGAGCGAACTGCAAGATGCAGTATGGGACGAGGTCGACTTCGAGAACGCGGTCTGGACAATTCCGAAAGAGAGGATGAAGCGGTCCAAGGCGGACAACGTCTATCTGTCTCAGCAGATGCTCGACATCTTGATCGCATTGAAGACTTGCGCCGGGAACTCTCGGTATCTCCTGCCGTCGCGCTACGACGCTGACGCGCCAATGTCGCGCGCGACATTCAATCGTGTGACCTATTCGGTTGTCGAGCAGGCGAAAAAGGATGGTTTGCCGCTGGAGGCCTTCACCGTTCACGATCTTCGTCGGACCGGATCGACCCTATTGAACGAACTCGGCTTCAACAGCGACTGGATCGAGAAGTGCTTGGCGCACGAGGACGGGCGGTCGTCGCGCGGCGTCTACAACAAAGCTGAGTACGAACTGCAGCGGCGGCACATGATGCAAGAGTGGTCGAACATCGTGGACGCATGGGGCGTTGGCAAGAAGTACGCACCCGTGCTTATGCCGCCGTCTATGCCGTTGTTCGAGCCTGATCCGGCGCTTTGACGGGCCGGCTCCGACGTTGCCTTACATCGGGACCTTTAACGGGCGCGATCGGTTTAGAACGACGGCTTTCCAACCAAGCCTCGACCGAGGCGAGGTCCCAGACGACACAACGGGCTGACAGAGCGAACCGGCGTGGGAATTCCCCACGCTGCTCCATCTCATATATCGTGCTGTCGGCCAGTGGCGCCATCTCCCGCAATTGATGCCGTCGTACCGTTCGTCTGATCGACATTTCCGCCATCGGTGCCATGCTCAATCTCCCTAATTTTCGGGCCTGAGCGATTGCAGCCAATTGTCGCCGAAAGATGGAAGACTCAGGAATCGCGTGGAGGGAGGTGGCGGGCGGCGGGATAGAAATCGGACTAAATTATCATCCTTCGTTAGAGCGCCGATCATGCACATCCTGGAAGTACGCGGTCGGCGTCGTGCCGAATGAATCCCTGAAGGTCGCTATAAAGCTTGATGGGGCTTCGTAACCTACCGCGTCAGCAACGTTGCTGACACTCTCCCCGTGTGCCAATAGCTCCAACGCGGTAATCATCCGATTCCGCACGCGCCATCTGCCGAAAGACATCCGCGCTTCGGTAGCGAAAAGGCGTTCGATCGTCCTGTGACTCGCCCCTGCCGCCGAAGCTAACTCAGCGAGAGACCTTCGGTCCGCCGGATCCGCTCTGAGCATGGCAGCAACCCGTTCGGCTCTTGGGTCACTCAACTCGGGTAGTTCGAGAGGTGCCTGCTCGTGCACTTCGAGTTGCTCAAGAAGAACCTGCGCGAGACGCGAAGAGCGAGACGCAGGCGGGTAGTCCCAAGGCTGCTCCGAACAGACGCCGAGCAGTTCGCGGATGAGCGGGGAGACGCTCACGACGTTGCAACCGGTCCAACGTGGTGCGCCGGGGGCGTCCGGATCCACCCATAAAATGATGAGTTCGACAGATCGCTTGACGAGAAGGGCGTGAGGCGTCCCGCCGCTAATCCAGATCGACCTTGTCGGCGGAAGTATCCAGCTTCCGGTGGGGGTGGAGACGTGTATCACGCCCCTCTGCGAATACATAAGCTGGTGCCGGGAGTGAGTGTGCCGCGCCTTCTCGCTTTGGGACTGCCAATGACTGCTGACCCCGACGACCGGCGCCTGCGCGCTATCGGGGACCAGCTCGGTAAGATCGGTTTGGCGGGATCGCGACATATCTTGTCAATATAGCGTTAACGTCCATCCAACGGAAAGATATATGTAGATAGGACCAGCGCTGGGAAGCTGCATTCCTCTCACCCAGGGCGAGGTCCTGCCGTATGCCAAACGATCCTCTGCTGAGTCCGCTCAAAGACGCCCGTATCCGTGCTGTTATCGAGCGACTCATAAATCACCCCGCCTCCCATCGAGCGGCAGCCCGAGTGACCATTCGGAACTCAGCAGCGATCCTTTCGACTACGCCGAATATGGATTTTCCATTTGGCCCGACCAAGGCGATCTCATCTATCTGATATGTCGCGGCATGCGCGCTACACGCGTCGTTGATTTTGCGACTTCGATAGGCATGTCGGCCATCTATTTCGCCGCTGCCATGCGCGACAATGGCGGCGGTACGGTCATCGGTTCGGAACTCGTTCCGGAGAAGGTCGCGACTGCCAAGCGCAATCTGGCTGACGTCGGTCTTGCCGATTATGCCGACATCAGGGAAGGAGACGCGCGGCAGACGTTGAGTAGCGTCGGCGGCCCCGTGGATTTTGCTCTCATAGATGGCTGGCCCAACGGCCAGGAGCCATCGCTTGCGCGGGAGGTTATCGAAATCCTAGCCCCTCAGATCCGAACGGGAGGCTACGTGATGAACGACAACGCGGAGCCTGACTTTCTGGAATTCGTACGCAACCCAGCCAATGGCTTTATCTCTGTTAGGCTGCCGCTTCAGCGCGGCACCGAGCTTTGCGTGAAAGTCTCCTGACGATCCTGTTTTAGGGTTTAACGCTCTCGCGTCTGAGGCCAGTCCGGCTTGCGGACCGGCTAACGCTGCTCCCTGCCATTTGGCGCGCCGAGAGCGGAACGGACCCGCCGCCGATGCGCGGCAGGTTACCGAAACTCAGCACGACGATATCGAGACACTCCCTGAACGGTGCGACGCGCCGCGGCAGTCGTGGGCACTCACCGTGCCGCCGTTCCTTCCTGACGATTGGAGCGTGCCGATTGCGGGCGGTCAGGTCACCGAGAGCGTTTTGGCGGGATAGCGACATATCTTGCCGATGTAGCGCTAACGCTCCAGGAGCTCAAAGATATATCTAACGATAGGACCAAGGGCTGGGCCGGGCATTCGTCTCAACCCCATTCGCGGCCGAGCCGGCCGCGTACCGCCTTGGTCACAACCGACCAACGGAAACAGAAATATGGCGCCACACAATGGAACACCGCACTTCGCGAACTATCGAACAGAGAACCCGCCGTGTCAGGCACAATTCGCGCCGAAGGACGCTCGCCGTCCTAGATAAATGGCATGTCACGCCAAGGATGCTACGAATAGTCCTTGGCGGTGACGCCTTCGACGACTTCACCACGCCATCCGCTGACGATCATATCAAGCTGTATGTTCCGGGCGAACGAGGTGACCTCGAAGGTCGTGATTTCACCCCAAGACATTTCGATTCCGAAGCCAAAAAGCTGACCGTCGACGTCGCGGTGCATCCAGCCGGTCCGGCGATCCGCTGGGCAGAACAGGCTCAGAACGGAGACGTCGTAGAGATCAGCGGCCCCCGAGGCTCGCTCATGATTTCGGATACCTTCGATTGGTGGCTTCTCATCGGTGACGAAACGGCTCTGCCGTCCATCGGCCGCCGGGTTGAAGGCCTGCGAGAGGGCGTTCGCGCCATCACGCTCGTAGCTGTCACCGGTCCGGCCGAGGAACAGGCGTGCAACACGCGAGCCGATTGCCAAGCCATCTGGGTTCATCGCGCTCCAGACCACGCCACCAGCGTCCAACCGGTGTTGGAGGCGCTGAAGAGGATCGAACTGCCACCAGGCGAAGGATTCGTCTGGATTGCGGCGGAGGCCAAGGTCGCACGCGCCGCACGAGATCACATCGTCAACGTCAGACGCCATCCGGTGCAATGGCTCCGGGCATCCGGATATTGGATCGAAGGCAAGGCGGATGCCTACGAACGGTTGGAGAGCTAATCATGACCCCAGTTCTTCGGCAGATCGTGTTCATCAATACCGCTCACACGATCACCCATTACAGCTTAGTGATCCTGCCAACTGCGGTGCTGGCGATGGCAATCCCCGGCGGCCCGTTCGGCTCGTCGTATGGCCCGATCCTGGCTCTCGCTACCGGCATGTTTGTGTTCTACGGCCTGCTGTCGCTGCCGCAGGGCTGGCTGGCGCAGCGCTTCGGCCACAAGATTCTGATGACCGCGTTCTTTCTGGGTATCGGCGCTGGTCTGATTGGCGCCGGTCTCGCTCATTCCCCCACTTTGCTGGCCGTCGCCCTGGCATGCGCCGGAGGTTTCGCCGCGATCTACCATCCGATCGGAACGACAATGCTCGTCGAGGCCGCTGGTGAAAAACCCGGCCGCTCCATCGGCGTGAACGGCGTATTTGGCAACTTGGGGGTCGCATTGGTCCCGGTCGTAACTGCCTTCCTGGCCAACGCCGTGAGCTGGCGCGCTGCCTTCATCGCGCCCGGCGTGTTCTGTCTTGCCGTCGGGCTTCTGTGGATGCGCACTCCGCTTGTCCCGGCCCACTTGCATCACGTCAATCAACGCCCGTTTCCGCCGATTCCCCGGCATCTGGTACGCCGGGCCGTGGTGGTGCTGATGCTGATCGCCATGGCGTCAGGGCTGGTGTTCAACGCCTTCACGCTGCTGCTGCCAAAGCTGTTGCAGGAGAGGCTAGCTGGAAACGGCAACCTGCTGCCCCTGATCGGCGTCGCGGCCTTCGCAGTGACGCTGTGCGGCGCACTCACACAGTTCAGCATTGGCCGAATGATCGACCGTAATACGCTGAAGCGGGTTTTCCTGCCGGTCAGCATCGTGCTGGCACCGTCGATGCTGGCGCTATCATTCGCGCAAGGCTGGCTGGTGCTACCGCTGGCAGCCGCGGTCGCCGCCTCGGTCTTCGGCCAGGTCACCGTCAACGATACGATGACGGCCCGTTACATTTCCCCCGCACTGCGCGCGAAGATCTATTCCGTGCGCTTCTTCGTCGGCTTCCTGGGCTCTGCCGCCGCGGCTCCGTTGGTGTCCACGTTGTATGAGCGCACCGGCAGCGTGGTCGCCGCCACGTCAGTGCTGGCTGTCTTCTCCGTCGTGACGCTGGGCTGCGCGCTCTTCTTCCCGAACCGCAAGGAGGAACTGCAGCCGGAGTTATGGGCGGACGCGCTACCGGGCGCGGCGGAATGAGGGGCAGGCGCCGCGCTCCCCCGACACGTTCGGCGCGTCGTCCTTCTCACTCTCAATTGGCGGCTCAAGCATGACTTTCGTTCGTCTGACTGCGCTCCTCGCGGCACTCAGCCTGTTCGCTTGCCACAAGCAGGCAGCACAGTCCGCGGCCGTCCCGCCGAGCGTGGCGTACGTCACGGTGGAAGATCGACTGATAACGCTGATGACTAATCAGCTGCCCGGCCGAACATCTGCCTACGAGACCGCAGATGTGCGCCCGCAGGTCAACGGTCTGATCGAGGCGCGTCTGTTCACAGAAGGCGATCTCGTCCGCAAGGGCCAGCCGCTCTACCGCATCGACGCCTCGCCCTACGAGGCGCAGGCGGCCAATGCGCAGGCAGCGCTTGCGAGGGCAAGGGCTGCAATCGCTTCCACCGTAGCGCTTGCGCGCCGGTACGGCGAATTGGTCAAGATCAACGCAATCTCGAAGCAGGACTACGGGGAACCTTTCAGCGCCCCGGCAATTTCGAGCGCATGCAGAATAGCGCCGGCACCCGCATGCTCGGGGTCCATGTGGCCGACGGCGCCGGCCACTGGGTGCAGCAGGAGCAGCCGGAGTGGGTGGGCGAGTTGCTGCTGGAGTTTCTGCGCCGGCCCGGAGCTCGGCTCGCGCTAGCCGGATTTCGGTTTGCATCGAGCCATTTTCGAACTCGTTCATGGCCGGTTGGCCTTTAGCCCGCGGGCGCAAAGCGGCCCGCGGGTCGGGCCCGGCCATCCATGGACCCGCGGGCCAAGCCCGCGGGTCGGGCCCGGCCATCCATGGACCCGCGGGCCAAGCCCGCGGGTGAACGCTGTAAGAGACGGCTGTACCTTGGCGCAACTAACCCTAGCCGCTCAACCGGCGCGGTCGCCGGCAATCGCGGCGGCGGCGGCGCGGGCGCGAAGGGCGGCGGCGCGGGCCATTTCGGCGCAGAGGCCGGTATAGCGGGTCGGGTCGAGCAGGGCCTCGATCTCGCTCTCGCCGAGATGGGCCGAGATCCGCGGGTCGGCGGCCAACAGGTCGGCGAAAGGCCGGTTTTCGGTGAACGCCGCCTGGGCCGCGTCGTAGACGACGTCGTGCGCATGCTGCCGCCCGATCGCCGCCGCGAGCTTCAGCATGACCGCCTCGGCCATGATCAGCCCGCCGCCCAAATCGAGGTTTTTGCGCATCCGCGCCGGGTCGAGCTTGAGCCCGCGCAGCACCGCGACGAGCCGAGAGAGCAGGTCGCCGATGGCGATCGCGGCCCGCGCCTCGGCCGCCTCGATGATCAGGCTGGTGCTGCGGTCGGCCTCGTGCTCGGCCTGCATCGCCTCGAGAGCGAGCGGCACGCAAGACCTGACGTCGGCCGCGGCGGCGATGATGTCCTGGCACAATTTCGGGTTGCGCTTTTGCGGCATCGTCGAGCTGCCGACCGTACCCGGCGGCACCGGCTCCTCGACCTCGCCGAACTCGGTCTTCATCAGTGTGTAGATCTCGCGCGCGATCTTGCCCGAGGTCGCGGCGATGAGCGCGAACAGGCAGAGGTTTTCGGCGAGATGATCGCCGATCGTACGCGCCGGCACGGTCATCGGCAGCATGCCGAGGCCGCGGGCGATGCCGGCCTGAACCTTGGGCCCCGCTTCGCCGAGCGAGGCGAAGGTGCCGGCGCCCCCGCCCAGCATGGCAACAAAGATCCGCGGCGCCGCCTGGCGCAGGCGCTCGACATGGCGGATCATCTCGTCGATCCACACCGCCGGCTTGTAGCCGAAGGTCGCCGGCACCGCGTGCTGGCCATGGGTGCGTCCGGCGATCGGCATCTCGGCGCCGCGCTCGGCGAGGTCGGCCAGCGCGGCGAGCGCCTCGCCGATCAGCCGCAGGATGATCCGATGCGCCTGCCGCAATACTAGCAAGTCGCCGGTCTGGGTGATGTTCTGCGTCGTTGCCCCCCAATGGACCCAGCCGCCATGCGGCTCGCCGACGACCCGGGAGAGCTCCCAAACGAGCGGCACGATGGTGTGGCCGGTGCGGGCAAACCCGGCGTCGATGCGGGCGCGATCGAGGCGTTCGAGCCGCGCCGCGCCGGCGATCGCGTCGGCCGCTTGCTGCGGGATGATGCCGAGCTCGGCCTGTGCCGCAGCCAAGGCGACCTCGACATCGAGCCAGGCTTGCCAGCGGTTTTCCTGGGCATAGAGCGCGCGAATGCCGGGATCGGCCACGCGCGCCGCGGTCGGCAGCTCGTCGCTCACGGCCGCCGCCCGGCGCCGTCGGGGCGTTCATCCGCCCCAATTGGGTCGATGTGGGGGGATGCCGGCATCGGTCACCTCCTCCTTTTCTGGAAGGCCAGAATACAGGCTTTGCAAAAGCCGCTGGACCAGGATGGCGATCACATGTCCTGACCGGTGATCAGGCGAGCACCGCGCTGATGCGTCAGATACAACCACAACCAATTGATCGCGGTCGCGATCCGGTTGCGGAAGCCGATCAGAAAGTAGATGTGCGCGCTGCCCCAGATCAGCCAGGCGATGCGGCCGGTGAGCCGCAGCCGGCCGAAATCGATGACTGCCGCCTTGCGCCCGATCGCCGCCAGGTTGCCTTGATCGCGATAGCGGAACGGCGCGTGCGCCGGCGCGCCGCCGAGACGCGCCGCGATAACCCGGGCGACATAGGCGCCTTGCTGCTTTGCCACCGGCGCCACACCCGGCAACGGGCCGCGCGGCCCCGCGACCAGCGCAGTATCGCCGATGACGAAGATCTCGGGGTGCCCGGGAAGGCTCAGGTCCGGCCCGACCGGCACGCGGCCGCCGCGGCCGGCCTCGACACCGAGCCAGGCCGCCGCCGGCGAGGCGGCAACGCCGGCGGCCCAGATCAATGTGCGGCTCTCGATGCGGTCGTCGCCGAGCACCGCGCCGTCGGGATCGCAGCGCGTCACCCTGACCCCCAGCCGCAGCTCGACGCCCAGCCGTGCCAAATCCGCCGCTGCAACCGCCGACAGCTGCGGCGGAAAGCTCGGCAGCAGGCGCGGCTCGGCCTCGACCAGGACAATGCGCGCGGTTTTCGGATCGATGCGCCGGAAATCGCGGGCGAGCGCCGCCCGCGCAAGCTCGGCGAGCGCGCCGGCCAGTTCGACCCCGGTCGGTCCGCCGCCGATGATGACAAAGGTCAACAGCCGCCGACGCTCGGCTTCGTCATCGCTGTCTTCGGCCCGCTCGAAGGCGATGAGGATGCGTCGCCGCATCGCCGTCGCCTCTTCGATCGTTTTCAGCCCTGACGTCACCGCCGCCCATTCGTCGTGTCCGAAATAGGAATCGCGCGCGCCGGTCGCGATCACCAACTGATCGTAAGGGATGCGACGTTCGCCGATCAGCACCGATCGGCCCGAGACGTCGACGCCGCTAACCGTGCCGAGGATCACCCGGGTGTTCGTCTGCCGAGCGAGAATGCCGCGGATCGGAGCGGCGATGTCGGCCGGAGACAACGCCGCGGTCGCGACCTGGTACAACAGCGGTTGGAACAGATGATGGTTGCGGCGATCGATAACGATCAGCGTCGCGTCGACGCGGCCCAGGCGCATTGCCGCCGTCAGCCCGCCGAACCCGGCGCCGATGATGACAATGCGAGGCCGCGCCGACACCGCCGCAGCGCCGCTCGCGCGGCTCGGCGCAGCAATTTCCGGCAACCCTTCCACCCGTCCTCCTCCAGCGCACCGCCAGCCGAGCGGTCCGCATGCCGCCGCATGTCCTCAGGAAAGATAAGCGCGCGCCGCGGCGATTACCGAAGAATTGGCTTTCGACTGGGCCGCGCGGAGTTGCCAAGGGTGGGGCATGATCGGCAAATGAAGCGGGCCGGGCTCGGCGAGGTCGGCCAGTGCCGCGAGCGCCTCGCCGATCAGCCGCAGGATGATCCGATGCGCCTGCCGCAATACCAGCAAGTCGCCGGTCTGGGTGACGTTCTGCGTCGTTGCCCCCCAATGGACCCAGCCGCCATGCGGCTCGCCGACGACCCGGGAGAGCTCCCAAACGAGCGGCACGATGGTGTGGCCGGTGCGGGCAAACCCGGCGTCGATGCGGGCGCGATCGAGGCGTTCGAGCCGCGCCGCGCCGGCGATCGCGTCGGCTGCTTGCTGCGGGATGATGCCGAGCTCGGCCTGTGCCGCAGCCAAGGCGACCTCGACGTCGAGCCAGGCCTGCCAGCGGTTTTCCTGGGCATAGAGCGCGCGAATGCCGGGATCGGCCACGCGCGCCGCGGTCGGCAGTTCGTCGCTCACGACCGCTGCGTCGGAGATGCCGCCATCCACCTCCCCTCCCATGGTGCGGCGACGAGGATACAGGCTTTTCAAAAAAAATTGCCGAAGGGGCGGGCAGACCGGTCGCGCGCATCGTCACAATCGCGTGACCGGGGCTTCCCATCGAGTCGCGTTTCGACGATTTTACGATATCGAATGTGCTCGCTGGAGCGCATGATCCTCTCCGGCCTCTCGTCGTCGCTGAAATTGCCGGGAGTGAGTGTTGCGCCCGCGAATTTCCTGTGGAGGGTAGGGCGGCATGTCGATCGTTCGCAGTGTCGGCGTCCGCCGTCTGGCGGGGCTGGCGCTGGCGATGCATATCGCCGCCGGTACTCCGGCGCTCGCCGGATATCCGGTGGCGCCGGACGTCGTCGTGTTCTGCGAGCCGACATTGCGGCATGCGGTCACCGATGTGGGTGCCTTGTGGCGGCGCCAGACCGGTGTTGCGGTACGGGTTTTTACCTCGCCGACCTCGGCATTGCTCGAGCAGGTCGCGCACCGCGCCCGCGACGACGTGCTGATCGGCGAAGGCGATGGCGAGGCCACGGCAGCGACAAAGCGGGATTTGATCAAGCCGGAGACCCTGCAACGCTTGTGGCGCAACCGGCTCGTCGTCGCGGCGCTCGCCGCGAATATCGAACAAGCGGGCGACCAATCGCCTGCGGCCGCCGGCAAATTGGCGGCGGTCGCCGGCAAGGCGCCGATCGCGATCGTCGATCCCTGGGCGGCGACGGCCGGCGCCGACAGCGAGAAGGCACTACGATCCCTGGCGCTGTTGCAGGCAGTCCGCAGGAAATCGGTGGGTGTCGTCGGGACCGCGGACGCATCCTTTCTGTTGGCCCAAGGCCAGGTAAGGCTTGCGATCGTTTACGCGACCGATGTCGGCGCCGACCCGAAGCTTGCCGTGGCCGACCGATTGCCGGCGGCGAGCTATCCGCCGATCGTCTACTGGGTCGCACTGACCGAACGCGCGCTGAGCCCGAATGCCGCCAGATTTGCCGCCTTTCTCCGCGAACCGCAGGCCCGGCAACGGCTCCGCGCCGACGGCCTGGAGGTGTTGCCGTGACCACCGCCGCGCAGATCGAAAACGCCGCCGCGCGCAATGTGCAGCTGCATCCACTGAGCCGCCGCATCACCCACTGGATAAACGCGGCGGCGATCTTGGTGATGATCGGCAGCGGCTGGCGCATCTATGATTATTACCCGGCGCTGCCGCTGCATTTCAGCTTTCCCTACCCGGTGACCTTGGGCGGCGATTTCACGTTGACGGAGGCAGTCAACAACGAGGACGGCCTGGCGAATGCGCTGGCTTGGCATTTCGCCGCGATGTGGGTGTTGGTGCTGAGTTTCCTCGCTTATCTGATCGTCGGGTTGGTCTCCGGTCACTTTCGGCGCGATTGGCTGCCGGTCAGCCCGGGCGCCGTTGCCCGCGATTTTTTTGCGGCGCTGCGCTTCCGGCTTGGCCACCGCCTCGGCGAATACAACGCCGTGCAGAAGGTATTCTACTGGGGCGTCCTCGCCGCGATCCTGGTGACGATCCTCTCCGGCCTCGCCATCTGGAAACCGGTGCAGCTCAAGGAGCTGACCGCTTTGTTCGGCGGCTATGAATTCGCGCGGGTCGTGCATTTCTTCGGCATGGCGGCAATCGTCGGCTTTCTCCTGGTGCATTTGGCGCTGACGGCATTGGTGCCGAAGACGCTGGTTGCGATGGTCCTGGGCCGCGCCGCGGAGGAGCCGCAGCGGCAGGAAGGAGCCCGGCGATGACCCGCCTCATCCTCGAGCGCGGACCGCTCGTGGCCGGCCTCGAGCGACGTCTGTTTCTACGGCAGACCCTCAGCCTCGGCGCGCTGACGTTGCTGAGCGGCTGCGACATTTCCGATCGGAGCGGCGTGCAGGCTCTCCTGAAGCTGATGTCACGATGGAACGACCGGGCGCAGGCGTTTCTGTTCCGCCGCGAAGCGCTGGCCCCGACCTATGGCGAAAGCGATGTCGTGCACGACTTCCGCTACAACGCTTTCTTCCCCGCGGCCGACGCTCCGCAACTATCCGCCGCCGATTATCGTCTGGAATTGTCGGGTTTGATCGACGACAAGCGGCCCTGGTCTGTTGCCCAGCTCTACGCCTTGCCGCAACACAGCCAGATTACCCGCCATGTCTGCGTCGAAGGGTGGAGTATGATCGGCAAATGGAGCGGGCCGCGGCTCGGCGACTTCTTGCGGCGCGTCGGGGCCGACCTCGACGCGAAATATGTCGGCTACAAGTGCGCAGACGGCTATTATGGCAGCATCGACATGCCCACAGCTCTGCATCCGCAGACCATCATGGCCGTCAACTTCGCCGACGCGACGCTCCCGGTCAAATACGGCTATCCGTTCAAGTTGCGGATCCCGACCAAGCTCGGCTTCAAGAACCCGAAATGGGTGACGACGCTGTTTGTCACGAACCGCGTACCCGGCGGGTTTTGGGAGGACCGCGGCTACAACTGGTTCAGCGGATCGTGACCCGGGACGTCGCCGAACCGCAGGGCGGCTGCGCGATTGCGGTCATGGCCAAGGCGCCGCGCCCGGGCGAGGTGAAGACCCGGCTGGCGCCGCCGCTCGCGCGCGAAACGGCGTCGGCGCTGAGCGCCGGCTTTTTGCGCGACGTCACCGAAAATATCGCGCTCGCGGCCCGCGGCATGCGGATCCACCCTTATGTCGCCTATGCGCCGGCGCGGTCCGCGGCTTTTTTCGACGGCATGCTCGCCGGCGGCACGCGTCTCGTCCTTGCCGATGGTGCGGGCGTGGCGGCACCCGGGGTTCACGGCTTCGGCCGCTGTCTGCTGCACGCGGCGCAATCGCTGTTCGCCGCAGGGCATGATGCGGTCTGCCTGGTGAACGCCGACAGCCCGACACTGCCGACGGCGCTCCTCTCGCGGGCAGCAGCCGCGCTCGCCGCGGACGGCGATCGCGTCGTTCTCGGCCCGGCCGAGGACGGCGGCTACTACCTGATCGGCATGAAGGCACCGCATCCGCACCTTTTTACCGATGTGGCGTGGAGCACGAGCGAGGTCGCCGAACAGACGCGCGAGCGAGCGCGGGCGCTCGGTCTCCCCGTGGTCGAGCTCGATCATTGGTACGACGTCGACAACCTGCCGGCACTGCACCGGCTCTGTCGCGAACTCACGATCGGGCGGCAAAAGAACGGCCTCGACCCCTTTCCCGCGCCGGCGACGGCGCATTGCATCGCGCGGCTGGGCATTGCCGAGATCCTCGGCGCCCGGTCGGAGCCCGGGAGATAGCGGTGCCGGCGGCCGCCCCAATTGCCCCGCGCCGCTATTTCGAGGCGGTCGGCGAACGGCGGTCGCCAACCGCCGAGGCGCCGCCGGTCTGCGTCTATCTCGAAGTCACCAACCGCTGCAACCTGTTGTGCGAGACCTGCCCGCGCACCTTCGAGGCGTTGGAGCCGCCGGCCGATATGAGCTGGGAGCTGTTCACCTCGATCGTCGATCAGCTGCCCGGATTGGCGCGGGCCGTGCTGCACGGCGTCGGCGAACCGATGCTGGTCAGAAGCCTGCCGCGCATGATCCGCTATTTGAAGGACCGCGGCGTCTATGTGCTGTTCAACACCAACGGCACGCTCTTGGCGCCGCGTCGGCGGCGCGAGCTGATCGAGACCGGCCTCGACGAGCTGCGGGTCTCCCTTGACGCCGCCGAGGCGCAAAGCTTCTTTGCGGTCCGCGGCAAGAACTTCTTCGATCGGATCGTGCGCAACGTCGGCGAATTCGCGGCGCTGCAAAAGGAACTCGGTGCGGCGACCCCGCGCCTGTCGCTGTGGCTGACCGGCCTCAAGGAGACGATCCGGCAGCTCCCCGATTTTGTCCGGTTGGCGGCGCGCATCGGGGTCCGCGAGGTTTATCTGCAGCGCCTCGTCTTCGACGATCTCGGCCGCGGACTGGCGCGCCCGGAATTGTCGCTGTTCGAAAGAACCCGGCGCGAGGAGGACGATGCGATTGCCGAGGCACAGGCGCTCGGGCAGGCGTTCGGCGTCGCGATCGACGCGTCCGGCGCGACCGAGCCCGGCACCAGCTTGCGGCGCGCCCCGGGCGACGCGCCATGGTCGGCCTGCCGCCGTCCCTGGTCGCTGATGTATTTTACCGCGCATGGCCGGGCGCTGCCGTGCTGCATCGCGCCCTTCGCCGCCCGCGGCTACGAGACCTACACGCTCGGCGACGCCACACAGCAGACCCTGCGCGAGATCTGGAACGGCAGCGCCTACCAGGATTTCCGCAAGGCCCTCGTCAGCGAGACGCCGTCGGCGCCATGCCGCAATTGCGGGCTGCGATGGAGCCTTTAGACGAGCCGATCCGTTGCGGCTCGCCGAATGCGCGAATTGCTTGTTTTCGCAAACCGAGGCCGCGTCATTCCGCGCCGGCGCGAACCGGCGGGCGCGACTCGCGCCGGACCGCGCGTTCGCGCAGCGTTTGGAAGACTACGTAGAGCATCGGGATCACGAAAATGCCGAACAGCGCCGCGGCGATCATGCCGCCGAAGACCGGCGTCCCGACCGCGCGCCGGCTGAGGGCGCCCGCCCCGGCCGCGACGACCAGCGGCACCAGGCCGAAGATGAAGGCGAAGCTGGTCATCATGACCGGCCGAAAGCGCAGGCGCGCGCCGTCCGCCGCGGCCTCGGCGATCGCTTTGCCGCGGCGCCTCTGCTCGGCTGCAAACTCGACGATCAGGATGCCGTTCTTGGCCGCCAAGGCCACCAGCACGACGAGGCCGATCTGAGCATAGACGTCGAAGGCGAGACCCGACAGCACGACGGCGACGATGGCCCCCAGCCCGGCGACCGTGACCGATAGCAGCACCGGGATCGGAATGTTCCAGCTCTCGTAGAGGGCAACGAGAAACAGATAGGCGAACAACACGGCGAGGCCGAGGACGATGCCGGTCTGGCCGCTCGCTGTCTTCTCCTGCAGCGCCGTGCCGGTCCATTCGAAGCCGTAGCCGATCGGCAGGGAGGTAGCCGAGAGCCGCTCCATCGCCGCCAGCGCCTGCCCGGAACTGTAGCCGGGCTTTGGCGCGCCGTTGATGATGGCACCGCGGTAGCCGTTATAGCGGATCAGCGCTTGCGGCGCCTGCACCATTCGCGCCTGGGCCAAGGCCCGGATCGGCACCATCGCCCCGCTGCTGCTGCGCACATAGATGCGATAGATGTCGTCGATCCTGTCGCGGAACGGCGCCTCGGCCTGGACATTGACCTGCCAGGTGCGGCCGAACAGGTTGAAGTCGTTGACGTAGAAACCGCCCAATGTCGACTGCAGCGCGTTGAAGACGTCGCTGACCTTGACCCCCAACACCTGCGTCTTGTCGCGGTCGATGTCGAGCCGAACCTGGGGCGTGTCGGCGGCGTAGGTGCTGAACACTCCGGCCAGTTCCGGCTGCTGGTTGGCGGCGACCAGAAGGCCGCGCATGACTGCGGCGAGATCGTTGGGCGATTGCCCCTGCAACGCCTCGAGCGCGTATTGGAAGCCGCCGGTGCTGCCGAGGCCGAGGATCGGCGGCAGGTTGAACGGAAAGACGATGGCCCCCGGGATTGCCGCCAGCCGCGGCCGCAGCCGAGCGATGACGGCATCCACCGATTGCGATGGATCGGTCCGCTCCTCGTAGGGCTTCATCCGCACGACGAAGAAGGCCTGATTGGAGGCCGCCACATAGTCGATGAAGTTGAGGCCGACCACCGAGAGGATGCCCTCGACGCCGGGTATCGGCCGGATGATGTTCTCGACCTGCGCGACGAGCGCCTCGGTGCGGTTGACCGAGGCGCCTTCCGGCAGCCGCATCGCGGCAAAGAAGGCGCCTTGATCCTCGGACGGAAGAAAGCCCTGCGGGGTTGCCTTGAACAGCCCGAGCGCCGCCGCGGCGACGGCCGCCACCGCCACCAGGCTCAACACCGCGACGCGCACCAGACGGCGCACGAGCGACGCATAACCGTCGCGCACCCGGTCGATCGCTCCCAGCACCCAGCGCATCGGGCCGCGCCGCGTCGCGCCGCGCTTCAGCAGCACCGCGCACAGCGCCGGGCTCAGGGTCAGCGCGTTGACGGCCGAGATCAGCATCGAGACGGATACGGCGACGGCGAACTGGCGGAACAATTGTCCGCTGATCCCGGGAACGAACGCCACCGGCACGAACACCGACAGCAGGACGAGCGTGATGGCGATGATCGGACCGGTAATCTCGGCCATCGCCTTCTTGGTCGCCGCCGCGATCGACAGCTCGGGCTCCTCCGCGATCACCCGCTCGACGTTCTCGACGACGACGATCGCGTCGTCGACGACGATGCCGATGGCGAGCACGAGGGCGAGCAGCGATACGGTATTGGCCGAATAGCCGATGATCAGCATGACCGCGAAGGTGCCGACGATCGCCACCGGCACGGCGACCAGCGGGATCAGGGTCGTGCGCAACCTGCCGAGGAACAGGAAGACGACGATCGCCACCAGCACGAAGGCGATGACAAGGGTGCGGATGACCTCGCGGAGCGTCGAGGTGACGAAGACCGTGGCGTCCCAGAAGAGGGCGTAGCGGACATCCTCCGGAAAGCGCTGCTGCAGCCGGTCCAAGGTCTGCCGCACCTGCCTGGCGACCTCGACGGCGTTGGCGCCGGGGGACTGGTAGATGCCGATCGCCGCCGTCGGCGCGCCGTCGAACCGGCTGTGCCGCTCCTCGGTCTTGGCTCCGAGTTCGACGCGCGCCACATCCTTGACGCGAACCACCGAACCGTCGGGGTTGGCGCGCACGACAATGTTCTCGAATTCCTCGGTTCGCGTCAGCCGGCCCTCGGTCGTGATCGTCAGCTGGAGCTGCTGGCGCGCCGGCGTCGGCGCGGCCCCGATGCGGCCGAGCGCGGCCTGGACGTTCTGGCTCTGCACGGCCGTGACGACGTCCGCCGGCGCCAGTCGGAAGGCGGTCAGCCGGTCGGGGTCGAGCCACATTCGCAGCGAATAATCCAACGGCCCGAACAGGGTTGCCTGCCCGACGCCGCGGATCCGCGCCAGCGGGTCGATGACGTTGATCGTCGCATAGTTGTTGAGAAACAGCGCATCGTGCGTGTTCTTCGGCGAGTAGAGGGTGATCACCTGCAACAGGGCGGGCGACTTCTTGCGGATCAGGAGCCCCTGCCGCTGCACCTCCTGCGGCAGCAGCGGGGTGGCGAGCTGGGCCCGGTTCTGGACATTGACCGTGTCGATGTCGGGGTCGGTGCCGAGCGCGAAGGTGACGTTCAAACTGTAGCTGCCGTCGGCGCCGCTGGCGGACTGGTAGTAGAGCGCGTTGTCGACACCGTTGATCTGCTCCTCGATGGGCTGCGCGACGGTCGACTCGACCGTCTCCGCATCGGCACCGGGGTAGAGCGTCGTCAAGCTCACCTGCGGCGGCACGATGTCCGGGAACTGCGCCACCGGGATCGCCGCGATCGCGAGCAGGCCGGCGAGGGTGATGACGATCGAGACGACAAAGGCCAGCCGCGGCCGGTCGATGAAGATATCGGAGATCATCTCAGCCGCCGGCGACCCGCAGCACCGTTTCCTGCACGATCTGGCCGGGACGCACCTTCTGCACGCCGTCGACGATGACGCGCTCGCCTTCGCGCAGGCCCGAAGTGACGACGACGTCGGTACCCTGGTCGGGCCCGGTCTGGACGCGGCGCTGTTCGACCTTGTGCTGATCGTCGACGACCAGCACGTAATAACCGGATTGATCGATCTGCAACGCGGCCTGCGGCACCACCAGGCGCGGTTCCTCCTGCCGGCCGCGGATGATCGCGGTGACGAACTGGCCGTCGATCAGACGCCGGTCCGGGTTGGCGATCGTCGCCCGCATGATCACGGTGTCGGTCTGCTGGTCGGCCTGCGGATCGGTAAGGTTCCAGACGCCGCGCTGCGGATATTCCGCACCGTTGGCGAGGCGGACGCGGATCTCGATCTTGGCGAGACCGCCGTCCTCCCGGCGCCGCGCCTCGCGGATCAGCTCGAGATCGCGCACGCTGACCGGAAACAGCACGTACATCGGGTCCTGGCTGACGATGGTCGCCAGCACGCCGCTGGCCGGATTGACGAGATTGCCGAGCGTGTAGACGTGGCGGCCGATGCGGCCGTCGATCGGCGAGCGGACGTCGGTGTAGCCGAGGTTGACCTCCGCCTGCGTCAACGCCGCCCTCATCTGCAGCACCTTGGCCTGGCCGGTGTCGAGCGCCGCCTTGTTCTGGTCGACGACCGATTGCGGGCTCCACTTTTGCCGGGACAGCTCGAGCTGCCGGCCATATTGCAGATTGGCGTTGGTCGCCTCGGCCTCGGCCGAGGCGAGGTTCGCCTTGGCCTGGTCGACCTGCGCCTTGAACTGCACCTTCTCGAGCCGATAGAGCAGCTCGCCCGCCTTGACGTCCTGGCCTTCGCGGAACAGCACCTTGTCGAGAAAACCCTCGACCCGAGCGCGCACGTCGACCTTGTCGACAGCCTTGATCCGCCCGACGAATTCGAAGGACTGACTGACCCCCTTCAGCGCCGCCGGGCGGACGCCGACGGCCGGCGGCGGCGCGGCGGCCTGCTTTTTGTCCTCACAGCCCGCCAAAATCAGGACGAGTCCGAGGGCCAGCAGGAGTATGCGCAGCCTCATCTCATTCGCCTTCTTCGCGGCGGCTGCAGGTATTCGGGCGTTGGTCTGCATCGTCGGGTTCATATGAACTCCGGCCCTAGTCGGGCGGTCGATCGGCTCCGAATCTGGTGAGCCGACGGAAAACCGACAAGCGAGAGTTCGTCAGCGAACGGATTAGAAATTCTCATCTGGGAAAGTTGCAAGTCCCGTCGGTGCTCGGGTGCTCCCTCCAGCCAAGGCCAAACCAGGTGAGCGTGGACCGCAGCCGCAGCGCCTGTTTTCGCGGCCGAGACGACGCGGTTTCGCGACGCGGCGATGATCTTCTGATAACGTTTTCGGCATGAACGGCAAGCCTGCGCGTGACGGACGGGATGAACGAGGCCGCACAACGGTCGACGATCCGGCCGGCGGAGGCTGGAGTTTGGCGCCGCCTGGAAAGGCCCGCGTCAGCGAGACGCCGCCAACGCCGTGCCGCGATTGCGGACTGCGATGGAGCCTCTAACCCGGGCGAACTGCGCTCCGGCCGTCGCCGTTGTCATCCCGACCCTCGACGAAGCGCAATCGATCAAAGCCGTCCTAGCCGAGATTCCGCGCGATTTGGCGCAGGAAATCATCGTCGTCGACGGCGGCAGCCAGGACGGCACGCCGGCGATCGCTGCGGCCGTCGGCGCCCGTGTCATCGCCGTCGGCGGCAGGGGCTATGGCCGGGCCTGTGCGGCGGGGGTCGCGGCCGCGTCGCCGCAAGCCCGGATCATTGTCTTCATCGACGGCGACGGCGCCGACCGCGGCGATCTGATGACGCTGCTCGTCGATCCGATCCGCAGCGGCAGCCATGATTTCGTCATCGCCTCGCGCGCCCGCGGCCGGCGCGAACCCGGCGCCATGAGCTGGCATCAGCTCCTCGCCGGCCGCCTCGCCGGTCTCGGTACCGGCGCGCTTTATGGGGTGCGCTACACCGACATGTGCGCCTATCGCGCCATCCGCCGCGATTGCCTTGAGCGCCTCGGGATGCGCGAGATGACCTACGGCTGGAACCTCGAAATGCAGATGCGGGCGGCGCGGGCCGGGCTCCGCATCCTGGAGGTGCCGATGCCTTACCGGCGGCGGCGCGGCGGCCAATCCAAGGTGGCCGGTACCTGGCGCGGATCGCTCCGGGCGGCGTCGCGGATTGCGCTGACGTTTTTGCGCGTCGCCGCTCATCGCCGGTCGCAGCGGCCCTCGACAATGCGATAGATCCGCCATCTGCCCGGCTCCGTCTCGACCAGGCGAAAGCAGGAGCTCGTCGCGAACGGATCGCGCCGCCACGCGCCGTCGCTCGGGGTGACGACGGCGACGCGACAGGAGAAGCGGCCGGCGAGGTCGCGGGCACCCTCGGGGCTGCCCTCGCCGGCGAAGACCCGCCCGAACTCCCTGTTGATACGGTCGATCTCGGGCCCGGGCAGCGGCACAAAGGCGCGCGCCAGGTTCCAGCCGGCGTAGCAGGAGCGGCGATCGGCCAGCAGCGCCCAGGAAATATTGACCGGCCAGCGGACGCTGTCGGCGAGAAATAAGGGGTTGTTGGCGACGCGCTCGTCCGGCGCCGCATGTCGGCGTACGGCTGCCCAGAGGGCCGGACTTTCGGCCAGGGCCGTCGCCGACCGCGCCGGCAGGCCCACGGCATTGTCCCGGACGATCGCCAGGCCACCCGGAATACTCAGCGCCCACAGTGCCAACGCCGCCGCGGCGAACGTCGGCGCCGTCGCCAGCCACTGCGACAGACCTGCTGCGGCAAAGATGGTGAGCACGAGGACGCCCGGAAGCACGCCGCGCCAGCCGAGGTCGTTGTTGGCGATGGTACTGGCGAAGAGCCAGGGCAGGACGAAGCTCGTCGCCGCGAGCAAGGCAAATCCGATGACGACGCGCCGTTGCGCCGGCGCCGCCCCGCTCCTGGCCAGACCGACGCCGATCGCGCAGGTCCCGGCGACGCAGATTGCCGGAAACTGGATGACCAACAGGATCAGCCAATAGGCCGGAAGGTCGAGGGCCCGGCGAAACTGCGGCGGCACGAAGGGGCCCAGCACCGCAAATGGCTGGAGCGCGATCGGCTGTCTCGACATCGTCGCAAGATATTCGTCGCGCCACAACGGCGCCGCAATCAGCGCCGCGAGAGCGGCCGCGATCGCCGCCTCGAGCAAGAGCGAGACGCGGTCTCGGCCATCCTCGGCGCCAACCAGCCAGGCAATGCCGATCGGGACCGCCGCCGCGACAAAGACGATGCCGCCGACCCAGGCGGAACTCTCGAAGCCGGCCGCGACGACAACCGCGAGCAGCGGCACCAGCGCCCAGCCGCGCGGCGAGCCAAGCTGCGCCATGATAATCACCGCGACGACGACGCAGCCGGCCGCGGCCAAATGCTGCGGTGCCCAGCTCGCCTGGAAGATCCAGCTCTGCGGCCAGGGATACTGGGAGAGCGCCCGCGCCAGAAATTCGCCAGGAATGGCGAGCCGAAGCATCGGCCATAACGAGGCGCCGAGGCCGAGCAGCAGAACCAGAGCCGCCGCCGTGCGCCGGCCGCCGATCGCCGCCGCAAGACCCATCATCAGCGTCAGCGACGCGAAGGCGGTAAACCAGGTCAGCGCAATGTCGGCCTCCCACCCGCTCACCCGCCATAACGCCGCGGCAACCGCAGCGCTGAAATGCCAAAGGTAGTAATAGGCAAGACGAGGCTCGGGGCCGTCAAAGAAAGGATTGCCCGGCGGCAGGCCCAGTCGGACGATGTCGTCGATAATCGCCGCCTTCGAATGGTCGAACATCGCCTCGGCGAGGACGACGCCGCCGGCGGCGTATTTCGGCCACACGGCCAGCGCCGGCACGACGGCAAGAAGTGCGGCGGCCGCATAGGCCCAGACCGGAACGTCGGGGTCGCCTGCGGTCGATCTCCGCGGTCGACGCAGGGACGCGGCAAGGCCGGCAAGGATTGCCGCCGCGGAAAGGAGCGCCACGGTCCGGCGCGTCAACCCGACCGCGGTCAGGATCGGCAGCGCCAGCGTATTGAAGGCGGCCCAACCCACGATCGGCGCGAGCGCCAGCGCCGTCGATCGCCGTGCGACCAGCCGGCGCGCCAATGGCCAGCCGACCAACAGGCAGATCAGCGCCTCCGAGAAGGCGCAGAGCAGGACATTCGCAAAGGACGGCATCGGCTCCGACGGAGGCAGCAGCCGTCAACCGCGACCGCTCGGCGCCGCTACCAATACCGGTTGCCCTCAGACCGCCGCAAGCGACGCCGGCCGCGGGTGGAGACCTCGATCAACCGGCGCGGCTTGGCTCAGTGCGCGTTTTCCTTGGCGGCGAAAAATTGGCACCAGCCGTGCGCGGTGACCGGACCCGCGACGATCCGGCACGTGCTCGGCGGTTGAAATTGCAGGCAGATTTCGCAGCGCTGCTGGCCGTTGGGCCGGTCCTGGTAGTGCGCGTCGGTCTTCCCGATCTTCTCCTCGGCCGCGGCCTTGCCGCCGCCGGCGGCCCGCAGCCCAACCGCCGCGCCGACGCCGGCGACGAGCGCGCGCCGCGAGATGGTCATCGCCGCGGCCGCGCCGATTATTTCGCGACCAGCGCCTCGCGGGCTTTGGGCACGTGCCACAGCACGATGTGGTAGTGCGGCTCGGGCACGCCGGGATGGCCGGCATTGTAGTAGATGCTGACATGGTCGACATTGCCGCCGGGTGCAGGGAGGGCGGTGAAGGCCTTCTCTTTCTGCAGGTCGGCCAGCGGGATCATGTAGATCGTGCTGACCAGCCTGCCGCGATGGTCGTAGGCGAGAAAGGGGCCGGCCGGCAAGGTGCTCGGGTCGACATAAAGGGTGCCGAGTTCGGGCAAAAAGTCGGGCAGCTTGACCAGGGTGCTGACCTTCTTGTAGCCGCCGCCGGGCGGCGCCATCGAGAGGTTCTGGGCGACGGCCGGAAGGGCGGTCAGAGCGAGGATGCCGAGTGCCGCGGTCGCGATACGCATGGGGTTCTCCTGTGATCGAGTGATAACCGGCGTTGTCAGAGAGCGTCGAGCCCGAGGCCGAGCCGTACGAGGACGCGCTGGGTGAGGCCGTCGCAGCGCGCTCCGAGGAACGGAAACACACCGTCCAGGAGCGAGCCGAATTCGGCGCTCAGAGCCCGGCGCAGCAGCTTGTTCGCGCGATGCAGCCGGGTTTTGACGGTATCGCAAGGGATGCCCAAACAGGCGGCCGTCTCCTCGATGGTCATCTCTTCGATCGCACGCATGACGAAGACCGTCCGGAACGGCGGCGGCAGGTCGTCGATGGCGCGCTCGATGGCGCGGC
This sequence comes from uncultured Alphaproteobacteria bacterium, assembly GCA_963772295.1. Taxonomy (GTDB): domain Bacteria; phylum Pseudomonadota; class Alphaproteobacteria; order ATCC43930; family CGMCC-115725; genus AP-15. Next base: position 563,551 of record CAVYWO010000004.1, on the reverse strand, counting down.
GGAGTTCCTTCCGGGCCAGTGCCCGTTCCGGGCATGCCTCGTCGACCGGGGCAGTGACGGGCCGAGTCGCGGCGGCGGCCACGGGATCGACATCGATGATCGCAGGACGCCGGCGGAGCCGGCCAAGCGCTTCGTTGAGAACGATCCGCGCGAGCCAGGTGGCAAGGCTCGATTGGCCCCTGAAACCATCGATATGGGCGAAGGCGCGGAGATAGCTCTCCTGTACCGCTTCCTCGGCTTCCGCATCGTCGCGGACGACGCCGCGGGCCAGCCGATAGAGCCGTTGGTTGTGGCGCCGCATCAGCGCGGCGAATGCCGGCGAATGCCCGGCCCGCAGCAGCAGGACGAGGTCGGCGTCCCGGTCGCCGGGCGGCAACGGCACGGTCTCGGTCGGCGGCATCGGGCTCTCCAGGGCGGTTGCGAGTTGGATGCGCCGTCATGGCAAAAGGTTCCCGCCGTTCCGGCATCGACACGGCGCAGGCAATCTTGCCATCATGATCATCGATAACTTCGGGACGCCGCCAGCCGCCCCCACGCGGCTCCGCGACGCGCTCTCGGCATGAGGGAGGGGCTATGGCCGAGGAGTTGCCGGGCCTGCCGACGGCCGCTTTTGCCAAACTCGATGCCGAGCCGGACGAATTGTTCTACGAGCCGGCGCGGCTCGTCACCCATATCGATGACGGCGCCATCGCCGCCCTGACCGAATTCTATCGCAGCGTGCTGCCGGCAGGCGGGGTCATCCTCGACCTGATGAGCAGCTGGGTCAGCCATCTGCCGCCGGAGATCGGTTACGCCGAGGTGATCGGGCACGGCATGAACCGGGAAGAGCTGGCGGCGAACCCGCGGCTGAACCGCTGGTTCGTGCAAAACCTCAACCGCGACACAGGGTTGCCGCTCTCCGAGGCGAGCGTCGACGCGGCGATGATTTGCGTCTCGATCCAGTACCTGGAGCGGCCGGTGACCGTGTTGCGGGAGGTGCGGCGGGTATTGCGGCCCGCTGCGCCTCTTGTCATCGGCTTTTCGAATCGGTGCTTTTGGACCAAGGCGGTCGCGGTCTGGCGGGCGCTCGACGACGCCGGCCATGCCGGGCTCGTCGAAAGCTACCTGCGCCAGGCCGGCTTCGCAGGCATCGAGAGCCACCACCTCAGGGAATGGATCGAGGACGAAAGCGACCCGCTCTTCGCGGTGGTCGGCAGGGCGCCGCCGCTGTAGGCTCGGATCGGCAATCGACCGGGAGCGGATGATGAAACTGGGGGCCTTGCTGCCATTGACCGATATCGGCGGCGATCCGGGCGCGGTGCGGGACTTCGCACAGCAATCCGAAGCGCTCGGCTACGACTTCGTCGAGGCCCCCGACCATGTGCTCGGGGTCAATGCAGCGAGCCGGCCGGGCTGGGACCGCAACACCTCGAAGGATCTTTTCCACGACCCGTTCGTGCTGTTCGGCTATCTCGCCGGTGTCACGCAGAACCTCGGCTTTTCAACCGGCGTGCTGATCCTGCCGCAGCGCCAGACCGTCCTTGTCGCCAAACAGGCCGCCTGCCTCGATGTGCTCTGCGGCGGCACGTTCCGGCTCGGCGTCGGGGTCGGCTGGAACGAGGTGGAATTCATCGGCCTCAACGAGAATTTCCACGACCGCGGCCGGCGCTCGGAGGAGCAGGTGCGGGTCATGCAGATGCTGTGGCAGGCGCCGCATGTGACGTTTGAGGGCCGCTGGCACAGGATCGAGGATGCCGGCATCAACCCGCGGCCGGCCTCGGGCCGGGTACCGGTCTGGTTCGGCGGGCATCACGAGCGGACCCTCGAGCGGATCGCCCGATGCGGCGACGGCTGGATGCCAAACGCCTATCCGCCCGACCAGAGCGCGCTCGACGTCTTCGCCCGGCTGCGCCGGCTGACCGAGACCGCCGGCCGCGACCCGGCCGCGGTCGGGATCGAGGTCTGGGTTTCGATGGGTTCCGGCAGCGAAGCCGATTGGCGCCGGGAAACCGAATTCTGGAACAAGGCCGGCGCCTCGCACCTGACGCTGACGACGACCTTCGGCCGCGGACGCCACCATCGCATCCGCGGCCGCGCGATGGCCGACCACCTCTCGGCGCTGCAGCGCTATCGCGCCGCGGTCGCCGACCGGCTCTAGCCGGGCGCTAGCCCAACTTCCTAGGCGGTGCGCCGGATCAATTCGGCCCAGCGGTCGAGGATCGGCAGGATCTTGTCGCTCTCCTCGGACAGCAGCAGGACGACGACGCGGGCGATCCCCAGATCGCGATAGCGGGCAAGCTCGCCGGCGTCTTCCGACGGGTTGAACAAGGTGACCGGCAGCGACTGCGGGTCGCGTCCGGCATCGCGCGCCATCTGGCGGAATTGGCCGAGCGCGTCGAGCGGGTTCGCGCCCGGCCGGCCGCCAAGCGGGCACCACCCGTCGCCATAGCGGATCGCGCGGCGCGCCGCCTGCGGAAAGGCGCCGCCGACCAGGATCGGCGGGTGCGGCTTCTGCACCGGCTTGGGCCAAGCCATCATCGGCTCGAAATCGACCATGTCGCCGTGATATTCGGCCTTTGACTTGGTCCAGATCTCCTTCATTGCCTCGATCCGCTCGCGCATCAGCTTGAAGCGGGTCTTGAACACGGTGCCGTGATTTTCCATCTCGTCCGCGTTCCAGCCGCCGCCGACGCCGAACAGAAAACGCCCCTGCGAAACCTGGTCGAGCGAGGCGACCAGCTTTGCCGTCTGGATCGGGTCGCGCTGCTGCACCAGGCAGACGCCGGTCCCGACTTTGAGCCGGGTGTCGCCACCGCCGCCGCGGTCAGGCTGACAAACGGATCCATCGCGTCGTAATAGCGCTTCGGCAATTCGCCGCCGCCGGGAAACGGCGTCTTGCGCGAGGCCGGGATGTGCGAGTGCTCGGGCGCCCAGACCGATTCGAAGCCACGCGCCTCGAGCGCCCGCGCCAAATCGACCGCCGAGATCGCGTAGTCGGTGAAAAACATCAAAGCGCCGAAATCCATGCCCGGCTCCCTCGTTGCAAACAGACCTCGGGACGGATCTTAGCCCCTTACCGGCGCCGCCCGCCACCGGTCGGGTGGCGACGGGTGGGCAGGCCCGCGCGCCCTGCAGTCCGCGAGGGTTGCTGGCTGCGTCGATGCGGTGACGGCGGGCTAATTTCTTGCCCCAATGAACAGAGGGATAATTCAATTCCCATAGACCGCCAACGTCTCGTCCTGCCCGCGAGTCATCAAATAGAGGTTGAACTGGTCGACGCCGAGGGCTTCGAGCTGTTGCAGCTTTTCAGTTACCTGCTCCGGCGCGCCGAGCACGCAAAAGCGATCGCAGACCTCGTCGCTGACGAACCCACCATGCTTGGCGCCGACGCGGCTGTGTTCGCTGTAATCGTAGTATTCCCGCGCCCTCACGTAATCGGTGAGGGCCGAAGGGATATCCGAATGCATTCCGTAGCGTCGGATCAGGTCGATCACGTGGTTTGAAACCATCGCCGGGAACCACCGGACCTGCTCGCGCGCATCAGCGATGTCTTCCGAGATGTGACTGGGAGCGCAGACGATCCATTTGAGCGAGTGGGGGTCCCGCCCCGCCGCTGCGGCGGCCTCGCGCGCCGTCTCCATGGTCCACTGGATGATTTGCGGGTCGGCGAGCTGAATGATGACCCCATCGCCGACTCGGCCGGCCACGCCGAGCGCGCGCGGGCCGTATGCTGCGACATGCATCGGAATTTCGGGAAGATCCTTTCGCACCCAAGCGAGCTCGATTTCGTTGCCGTTCCACTCGACCTTGCGCCCGTTCATCAGGTCCTTCATCATTCTGAGCCGGCGCTCGAACTCGTCGACCGTTACTGGCTGCAGGCCGACGACGCGTCGGGAGGAGTCGCCCCGGCCCACTCCCATCACCATGCGACCGCCGGAGATGTCCTGCATGGTCGCATACCAGCTCGCGGTGACAGTCGGCTCGCGAATGCCGGGATTAGTGACGCAGTGGGCCGAGCTTCAAGCGCGTCGTAGCCGCGGTAGCCAGCGGCAGCAGGGCAAACAACTCCTGCCATAGAATGTGCAAATCGTAAGTCCAGCCATGCTCAAACCCGTATGCCTCGGCGCGCTGCAGCAGTTCGAGCAGCCGCGAATGCGGCGGATCCGGTAATACGGTCACCCCGAAGTTCAGCACGATGCGCCCCCCTCAGTTTAGTTGGCTGAGCATATCGCCTTCCCCCGGCAAGAAGGAAGAAAACAGCAGCGTCTCCGCTCTCCGGTGGAATCACGACCACCGCATCCAGAAACAGATCAAAGGCACTGACGAAATCGCCGCCCATGCATAAAATCAGAGGGCGCCGGCCCGCGCCTTGAGAGACACTGTGGTCGGCCTATTGCGCCAATTGCGACGCGACCCCCGCGTAGTTTGCGACCACTGCCCATCCGCCGACCTTGGCGTGATGGTGATGGCGGAAGGCGCTCCGCTGCTGCCTACGGTGGCTCCGCGGTTCATCCCCTGCGCGTCCGCAACGCCGGCGGGAAGGGTGCTGACAGGCCGTTGTTGGCACCGCCGGCATCGTCCGACTACCCGGGCGCGCCGCCTGCCGGCTATCTTTGGCGGTATGGCCGAGATCGTCGCCTTCGAGAGCTCCGACGTCCGCGGCTTTTTGCACCGGCCGCAGGGTCCGGGCGAAGCCGGACTGGCGTTGACCCATGGCGCCGGCGGCAATTGCAACTCGCCGCTCCTCGCGAAAACCGCCGCGGCGTTTTGCGCCGCCGGGCTCTGGGTCTTGCGCTTCGATCTCGCGTTCCGCCGGCGGCGGCCGCGCGGGCCGCCGTCGCGGTCGAGCGCCGCCGCCGATCGCGCCGTCTTCAGACAGGCGCTCGCCGAATTGCGCGGCATTGCGCCCGGCCGGCTGTTTCTCGGCGGCCATTCCTACGGCGGGCGCCAGGCAACCCTGCTGGCGGCCGAGGATCCGGGACCGGCGGCCGGCCTGTTGCTGCTCTCCTATCCGCTGCACCCGCCGGGCAAGCCCGAGCAGCCGCGGACCGAGCATTTCCCCCGGCTGCGGCTGCCGACGGTGTTCGTCCACGGCACCCGAGATCCGTTCGGCGCGATCGACGAGTTGCGCGCCGCGGTGTCGACGATCGCGGCGCCGGTAGCGGTCATCGTCATCGACGGCGCCGGCCACGATTTGCGGCGCGGCGACTTCGACAGCACGCCGGCGGTAACGGCGCTGCTTGGCGCCGGCCGAGCGCCGTGATAAGGCGCGGGCGATGAAACTTGCATCATTCCTCTTTTCGATCATGCCCGGCCTTGTGCGGGGCATCCACGTGGATGGCCGGGCCGAGCCCGGCCATGACCAGGAGAGATGCGGCAACCGATCGGAAATCGCACCAATCGCCATGCCCGGGGCCGGCCGCAGGCGGCGCCGACCCGCCCCGCAGCAGGATCGGGTCGAGGACAGCGCATGACGGTCGTCGTCACCGGCGGCGCCGGCTTTATCGGCTCGGCTCTGGTGCGCGCGCTGATCGGCGGCGGCGTGCCGGTGGTCACCGTCGACAAGCTGACCTATGCCGGCAACATCGAAAATCTGGCGCCGGTCATCGACGATCCAAAGCACCTATTTGTTCGCGCCGACATCTGCGATCGCGCCGCGATGGCGGCGATATTCGGCGAGCACCGCCCCGAAACGCTGTACCATCTCGCCGCCGAGAGCCATGTCGACCGCTCGATCGACGCGCCGCTCGCCTTTGTCGAGACCAATGTCCTCGGTACGGCAACGCTGCTTGAAGCGGCGCTCGATTACTGGCGCGGTCTCGACTTGGCCGGCCGCGGCCAATTTCGTTTTCTGCAGGTGTCGACCGACGAGGTATACGGGGAATTGGGACCGACCGGATGTTTCGACGACGACAGCCGCTACCGCCCCAGTTCGCCCTATTCGGCGAGCAAGGCCGGCGCCGACCACCTCGCCCGGGCCTGGTTCCGCACCTATGGGCTGCCGGTGGTGATTTCCAACTGCTCGAACAATTACGGTCCCTATCAGTTTCCCGAAAAGCTGATCCCGTTGACCGTGCTCAACGCCATGGTCGGCAAGGCGCTGCCGATTTATGGCGTTGGTTCGAACACGCGCGACTGGCTCTACGTCGACGATCACGTCGCCGCCTTGCGGTGCATCGCCAAAGGCGGCCGGGCGGGCCAGACCTATCTGATCGGGGCGCGGGCCGAAATGCGAAACATCGATCTGGTTCAGGCCATTTGCCGGCTGCTCGATCGTCGGCGCCCGGAGGGCGCGCCGCACACCCGTCTGATCACTTTCGTGCCGGACCGGCCGGGTCATGACGCGCGTTACGCGATCGACCCGAGCAAGCTCGAGCGCGAGTTCGGGTGGCGGCCGAGCCGCCAATTCGGGCAGGGCCTCTCGGCAACGGTCGACTGGTATCTCGCCAATGAGGCGTGGTGTCGGCGGGCCGGCGGCGCCTATCGGCAGGAGCGTCTCGGCGCTCCGGCGGCGGCGTGAGGCTGCTGATCCTCGGCGCCGGCGGTCAGGTGGGACAGGCACTTGCCGCGCGCGCCGGCGCCGCGGCGCTGACCCTGACGCGCGCCGCCTGCGACATCACCGATCGCGCCGCGGTCGCGCAAGCGCTCTCCGCGCCGGGGTTGTCGGCGGTCGTCAATTGCGCCGCCTACACCGCCGTCGACCGCGCCGAGGGCGAGCGGGAGCTGGCCTTTGCCGTGAATGCCGAAGGCGCCGGGATCGTGGCTCGCGCCGCGGCGGAGCGCGGCCTGCCGCTGGTCCACCTGTCGACCGATTACGTCTATGCCGGCACCGGTGCCGCACCCTATCGCGAAGACCAGCCGTTGGCACCGGTCAATGTCTACGGCGCCTCCAAGGCGGCGGGCGATGCGGCGGTAGCGGCCGGCGATCCCGCCCATTTGATCCTTCGGGTCTCCTGGGTCTTCGGCGTCCATGGCGCGAACTTTGTCAAGACCATGCTGCGGCTTGGCCGCGACCGGCGCGAGCTGCGCGTGGTCGACGATCAGAAGGGGGGGCCGACCGCGGCCGGCGACATCGCCGAGGCGATCATGGTGATCGCCGCCCGCTGTCTGCAGCCGGGCTTCGCCGCCTGGGGGACTTATCATTTCGCCGGCCGGCCGAGCACGAGCTGGTACGGATTTGCCCGCGCGATCTTTGCCCGCGCCGCAGAACCGGCGCCCCGGCTCGTGCCGATCCAGAGCCGCGACTATCCGACGCCCGCGGCGCGGCCGCTGAATTCGATGCTCGAGTGCGGCCGGATCCGCCGCGTCTTTGGCATCGGCCGGCCGGATTGGCGGCGCTCGCTGTCGCGCGTCATCGCCGATCTCGGGGAGCGTCAGACGTGAGGAGGATGCGACGACCGGCAGCGGTCTGATCCTGGTCACCGGCGGCGCCGGGTTCATCGGATCGCATGTCGTCTGCGATCTGGCGGCGGCCGGAGAGCGCGTCGTCGTCGCCGACCTGATGCGCTCGGCCGGCAAATGGCGCCACATCGCCAAGGCGCCGCTGCATGATCTCGTCCGCCCCGAAGCGGTGTTCGCGTGGCTCGACCGGCATCGCGGCGAAATTGCGGCGATCGTCCACCTGGCCGCGATCTCGGCGACCGACGAACCGGACATCGACCGCTATGTGGCGAGCAATATCCGCCTCGGTCTCGATCTCTGGGAATGGTCTGCGGCAAACCGGGTGCGCCTGATCTACGCCTCCTCGGCCGCGACCTACGGCGGCGGCGCCGCCGGCTTCGACGACGACGAAAGCCCCGCCGCCCTCGCATTGCTGGCGCCGCTCAACGCCTATGGCTGGAGCAAGCATGTCGTCGACCGCCGCGTCGCCGCCGACGCGAGCAGCGGCCGGCCGACCCCGCCGCAATGGGCCGGGCTCAAGTTTTTCAACGTCTACGGCCCGAACGAGGCGCACAAGGGCGCGATGCAGTCGATCGTCAGCAAGGTCCTCCCGGTGGTCGCCGCCGGCGCCCCGGTGAACCTGTTCAAATCCGGCGATCCCGCCTATCCCGACGGCGGGCAATTGCGCGATTTCGTCTATGTCGAGGATTGCGTCGCCGTGGTCGGATGGCTGCTCGCGAACCCGGCGGTGAATGGGCTGTTCAATGTCGGCACCGGCACCGCGCGGAGCTTTGCCGAGGCGGTCGGCGCGGTCGGCGCCGGGCTCGGCGTCGAACCGGAGATTCGCTTTGTCGATATGCCGGCGGCGCTGCGCCACCAGTATCAGTACTTCACCCGCGCCGAGATCGCGAAATTGCGGGCCGCCGGCTTCACCCAGCGGTTTCGCTCGATCGAGGAGGGGGTTCGGGATTATCTGGCGCGGCTGCGGCAGAACCCCGACCAGACGGCACGGCTGGTGGAGCAACCCTGAGTACGAATGCCGAGGCGTGCAGCGGACTTGCCCGCCGCCTTGCCGGCGGAGAGTTTGCGATCACCGCCGAAGTCGTCCCGCCGGTATCGACCGATCCTGCCGATCTGTTGGCGCGGGCGGCGCCGCTGCGCGGGCTCGCGACCGCCGTCAACGTCACCGACGGCGCCGGCGCCAAGGCGCATCTCTGCGGTCTCGTCGCGGCGCACATCCTGCTGCAGAACGGCATCGAGCCGATCTTGCAGATCACCTGCCGAGACCGCAACCGCCTCGCATTGCAGAACGATCTGCTCGGCGCGCTGGCCCTCGGCGTGCGCAATGTTCTGGTCATTTCCGGCGACGACCCGAGGATCGGCGATCAGCCGTCGACAAAACCGGTCTTCGACATCGATTCGAAAGGCCTTCTGCGATTGGCGCGGCAGATCGCCGAGGAACGCCGACTGCCGTCCGGGACCGCCGTCCGCGGACCGACGCAACTCGTGCTCGGCGCCGCGACCTTGCCGGTCGATCCGCCCGATGACTGGTCCCCCGCCGATTTGAGCGGCAAGGCGGATGCCGGCGCCCGCTTCGTTCAGACCCAATTCTGCATGGATGTGGCGATCGCCCGGCGCTGGATCGCCAGATTGCATGCGCTGGGACTGACCGACCGCCTGAAGGTGCTGATCGGCGTCGCTCCGATTCCTTCGGCGCGATCGGCGCACTGGATGCGCACGCGGCTGTTCGGCTCGATCATCCCGGATTGGATCGTCGAGCGTCTCGACCGGGCGGCCAACCCGCGTCGCGAGGGGGTGGCGATCTGCGTCGAAATCCTGCGCGAGCTGGCGGTGATCCCGGGTGTCGCGGGAGCCCACATCATGGCGCCGCAAAACCCTTCGGCCATCGCCGAGGTGATCGCAGCCTTTGGCGCTGCCGCCTAGAACCACGAGTTGCCCGCTATTGCCCCGCAATAGCTGAATCTGCAGCAAATCTACAGCAAACCCCTCCCGCTTTGGTTGAAGCACCAGCCGCGCGACCGCCGGCATCCGACCCGGGGTGATCGCGCGCGCGAGCCAATTCATCGCGCGCGCCAAACCTCGCGCCGGCGGCAGCATTGTTATCACACACGCAATGGTATGATGCGATAATGGCAATATTGTGGCGGACTCCCAGAAAATCAAAAAGGGGCGAGACCATTTTGCATTGCCAGCCGGGGCGACAGCTGTTTGCGATCCGACCGAAATAGGCTGCGCCCTGGCGCCGCGCGCGTCGACGAACGCGCCGCCGACGGCGACCTCGACGGCGCCGCAGTCTGGCGCCGGATTATGGACGCCGTCGCCCGGCTCGCGAACACGACGCCGTCCGGCCCGGTGAACGAACCGCAGGCGAGGGTCAACGGTATTTGCTGTCGGCAACCGATTCAGGCCGCGGACTCACGATGCCGCCCATGGGTCGATCACGGCCAGCCCGCAGCCGGCAAAGCCGCCGGTATCACGCGTGGCGATACCTGCGCCAGCCGCCAGCGCGGTCGCCGCCATCAGCGCGTCGAATTTCCACGATGCCGGGATAGCGCGCCGCGGCGGCGGCCTCGAAAGGCAGGATCCGCCCGGCAAAGTCCTCAGCCAACATCGCTTCGGCCGCCGCGGCCAGGACTGTGCGCCGACGCCCCTCGGGCAGGGCGCGCAGCGCGGTTTTCCACAAGGCAATTATGCGACATTGACCAAGGTGGGAGCCGTATTGCCGCACGTACGGTTCTGTGCGGGCGCTCCGTTGATGGGGGGTCCCTACCGCGTTCGGCGCAAATAACCCTACGGCAACGCATTTACACGCCGGCGGGGCCGCGAGCCGTCCTACCGAGGAAGGTCGATTTTCAGCAAACCCCGGCGATGCAGCATTAGCGTGAATGTTCTCGTCATCGCGCCCACGCATGGGTCGTTTTCATCGAGCGGGAGAGATAAATCCCACGATTCCGGCGGCTTGCCCGTTTCGTAAGGGTCTTGCTGAACAAAGTTGTTGAATGCCCCCCGCATCTCTCGCACCGTTTCAACGGCATTTGCGACTGCGAGCTGGTGGCCCGTTTCCCATGGAAGCGCCAAGTCGCGAAGCTGCGCCTGAAGCTCGACAGCCCTGTTTTCGTCAGCCATGGCTCACCAAACAACTTAATACTATATTTCATCATCGGCTTCTAGTGCCTCTGTCCTTATTTGTGCTAGGCCTCGTGTCGATGGCGCTAGGCGCGATCATTTTTTTGGTGAAAGAGACGAGAATTATAAGACGTATGGAACAGATGAGCTCGGTTCGGCAGATTTCGAAATTACGTCTCAACGAGATCAAATCGGAGTCAGAGATAGCCGGGTTGATGTTGGATTGTAGAACGTGGGCGGCGATCATATCAGCAGGCTTGTTTTTACTGGGAATAATCGCCGGTGTGGCCATCATAGGTTGCAGCCACTAGCCTCAGAACGAACACCGCCGAATTTTCCAGAAACGCGCATCTCCTGCGGCACGTCGATGAGGGCGAGGGCGGTTTCGATTGCCTTGCGTTCCGGCTCACTGATCCCGGCCCGAAACAGCAGCGTCTGCACGTCGCGCCACGCCCTGCCTAGCGCATCCTTCCACTGACCGAGAAGTTCCAATGCCACGGCAGCAGTTGGGCGATTTGCCGTGCCGGGTGATCGGCGATGCGAGCGAGCACGTCGGTGAGATAGCGTTGCGGCGGTTTTTTGCCGTGCTGCACCGCCGCATTTGCGCTATCCTCGGCGCCGAGCGAGACGGCGGAAAACGCCGCTCGGCAGAGGCAATTGCGGCAGGAGGGCTGAGCATGGCGACGGCGCGGTCCCGGTTTCTGAAACAGCGCTATGGCGGCTATTTCCATCGCGACATTCCGGCCGAGGACACCGAGTTGACCCATGTCGGCCCCGGCACCCCGGGCGGCGAATATCTGCGCCGCTTCTGGCAGCCGGTCTGTTTCTCGGACGATCTGAAGGACGTGCCGCTCAAGGTCCAGATGCTGGGCGAGGACCTCGTCGCCTACCGCGACAAACGCGGCACGGTCGGCCTCCTCGAGCTCCATTGCCCGCATCGCGGCACCTCGCTCGAATTCGGCCTCGTCGGCGCGGACGGCATCCGCTGCTGCTATCACGGCTGGCTATTCGGCGCCGATGGCCGGATCCTCGAAACCCCGGGCGAACCAGCCGACAGCACGTTGAAGGACAGGCTGTGGCACGGCGCCTATCCGGTGCACGAATATGGCGGCGTCGTCTTTGCCTATTTAGGGCCACCCGAAAAAAAGCCGCCGTTCCCGGTCTACGACACCTTTGTCCGGCCCGGCTGGCGCATGATCCCCGGCCGCAAATACTTCTATCCGTGCAACTGGCTGCAGATGCACGAAAACCACATGGACCCGGCGCACACCGCGTTCCTGCACACGATTGTCAGCGGCGCCGTGTTCACCGAGGAGTTCGGCGTCCTGCCCGAGCTCGACTTCGTCGAGACGCCGGTCGGCATGATCTATGTCGCGACCCGCCGGGTGGGCGACAATGTCTGGGCGAGAATGGTCGAGACGCTGCTGCCGAACCTGTCGCAGGTGGCCCCGATCTGGGAGACCGGGCGCAACGAATGTGAATTCAGCGGCCCGATGATGAGCCGCTGGACGATGCCGCTCGACGACACGCACACGATGTTCCTTGAGTTCCGCCATGTCAGCGAGAAGGACGGCGAGACGCCGGCATGGTGGGCCGACCGCAACATCATGCTCCCGGGCCAGTTGGCCGCCGACAGCTACGAGGAGGGCCAATTGCACCCTGGCGACTACGAGACGCAGGTGTCGCAGCGGCCGATCGCGATCCACGGCCTCGAGCATCTGGGTGCCACGGACCGCGGGATCGCGATGTTCCGGCGCCAGATCCGGCGCGGCATCCGCGCCGTCGCCAAGGGCGAGGACCCGCCGGGCCTCGTCCGCAGCGGCGGCGGCGTCATCCCGACCTATTGCAACAACACCATCGTGGGCCAGCCGAAGGCCGAGACCGACGCGCTCGACAAAGCGATGATGCGCGAGATCGGGATGAAGCTGGCAAAGGGGTACCTGAAGTCGCCGCCGTTGCTGAACGGGCATTGAGAGGCGAGCGGGTATCGGCGAGCAATCCCGCTAGCCGCTCCTTACGCCCGATGAGCGGCCGCGCGGCGATGTCCTCGCCGTCGAGATGCAGCAGATCGAAGAGAAAGAACACGAGGCCGGCGGCGTTGCCGGCATCGGAGCCAACTGGATCATGCTGAAGGAAGCCCTCGGGGCCGACGCCGCACAATTCGCCGTCGAGATAGGCCTGGCGGGCGCCGAGCGCCGCCACGGCCCTGGCGATCGTCGTATTTCTGTGTCCAGTCGAGCCCGGTGCGGGTCAGCAGCTTGACCGCACCGCGATCGAGGCGCGCAGCCCGACCCCACGACGGTGACATTTCTAAATGGCAGAAAGAGTGACATCTCTATTTGGTGGATACATTCGAGGCGGTACGGGTTGCGGCAAGGCCGCGCTTGCGGATCAGGTCGCGACCGCCCAAGTGTAGCTTGCAAAAATTAACGAATTCCATTTCGATATCGCGAAGCAATTCACTTTTGGAGCAAATCTTGCTTAGCCAACGGCAACAACCCCAACCCCGCGGCGATGACCGCGAGCGTATCAGCAGAGCGCGCCAAGCGGCGGAAGCGCTATTCAGATCGAAACCGCCGGTCATCGACCCGCCTGGTCCGGAACCTCTCCCGCCAGCCGAGGAACCGACGCGAAAACCGCGTGTCCTGCGAATAATCTCGCCGGCAGCGCCGGTCACTCACGAGATGGTCGAGCCGCCCGCCAGGCCCGCGCCGCCGGCGAGACGCGCGATCCCGCGGTCACAGTTCGCGGGCATCCGGACCTGGGTGAAGTACGGCATGACGGTTACCGAAGTCGCCGAGGTCTATGGCGCGGCCGTCGGCGACATCGAGCGCGTTCTCCAGCAGGCCTGACGGCGTTCGGCCTGCGGGCCGCGGCCCGCGCCGGAACGTCGCCCTCCGCCGACACCCATTCAGTAGGTCTCTCCGTGCTCGGTTTATCCGTCGGCGACCGCGAGGCGCGCGCCGATCGTCAGTGCGGCGAGCTGATAGACCGCATTGCGGCCGGCGCGCCAGTCCCCAAGCTCTTCGTCGTCGAGGCGCTCGGGCATGCGGGGGTGCCATTCGCTGGGTACCGGCCGGATCACCGCGCCGGGGTCGAGCTGGCCACAATCGACGCGCATCGTGCGGCGGAAGCGGCGGCCGACGCCGAAGGTCGAACTCGATGATGGTGTTGCGCGCAAGGCGCGGCGGCACCGGTTCGAAATAGGTGACTTTGCGGGGCGGGCTGCGGCGAGCCATTCCGGTCCTCCTCGTTAGGTCAGGGGTAGGTCAGGGGCAGGGTTAGGGGCAGGGTACGGTGCGCCTCAATTTCTATGCGGACAGACGGTCCTGCCTGCCCGTCTATTGCGTGGTGGCAGAAGGGATACGGCTGTCCGATGTGGGCGGCGACAAGCGAGACGGAAGCCCCTCGCTATCCGGGAGATTCAAGCCCTCGCTCCGGGGACCACGGGATGCTATAGAGGGGACCACGGGCGCATGGCTCGGTTATCCTCAATGAGTTCGTATAGACTAGGGCCTGGATAAGCCCCGTAGCGTGCAATCGGCTGCGACGGCAGAGGGGAGACGTGTTGAACCGTCGAGACGCAATGCGAGGCATTGTGTCCGCTCTGTTGACGCCATGCTGGCCGGCCGGTCGGGCAATGGCGGGTGGCGGCGGTTTCGCATGGGGTCGGGTGCCGAAGATCGCCGTGATCGGCGCGGCAGACGATCCGCGCCAGGCATTGGTGCGCGACGCCGTCGCGTTCTGGAATCGAACCCTGGCCGGACTCGGCTCAGGCTTCCGCCTGGGCGCGGTGGCGCGGCAGGAACGGAGCGTTCCGGACGATGTGATCGTCCCGCTCAGCGAGAGCACTCTGAACGGGATGCGGCCGCCGTTTCCTGAGTGGTTAGGTTCCATGCCGGGTGACATCGTCGTTGTCCTGTCGGATGCTGACTTCATCTCGTTCTCGATGCACTGGTCGATTGGGAAAGGACTGGTGGGTATCAAGAGCGGTGGCGCCTACCCGATGACCCTTCCCAACGTCGCGCGCAACGTGATCGCCCACGAACTAGGGCACGCGATCGGCCTTGCTCACGACAGCGATCCAACGATGCTGATGTGTGGGCGTCCGGCCCCGTGCCGGCCGAGAGAGTTTCGATCCGCGACCGAGCACTATTTTCCGCTGACCGGTGATGAGAAGGCACTGCTGTTACAGCTTTATCCGGCCGACTGGCGCACCCAATTCAGATGACAGCGGCAAGGTACCGACATCGCCGCGAACAGCAGCTTTCGTTAAGGGTTTTCGGACGCCTGCCGGGCACGGGCGTGATGGAGGGCGCGGCGGCAGGCGTCCGAAAAGCCTCGAAGGAGGAAACCGCGGGGGAGTTCGCACCGACGCTGGTGTCGATCTATGGGGAATTTGCCGCCGCTGCTTGATCTGATTTGTCGGTTCCGGACAGGACGACGGTTGAGTGACCAGTGGGGCGCTGGTTTTGGCCGCCCTGGATGCGGTTGACCGGGTGATCTGGGATTCGATGCTTCAGGTTTTGCCGGCCGAAGGCTGCGCTGACGGGTGCTGTCGGCAAAGCGTGGCCGGTGCCGGTGAGATAGAGGCGTCGGACGGAAGCGGTAATGGGGGATGGCGACAGCGGTGTGATGGTCATGAGCTGTCGAGCCCGATCGATGGGATAGGCCACAGCGGCTGGCAGCCGGGTTCGAAGGTTTCGATGATGATCATACGCCCGCCGCAGCAGGGACAAGCGTTCCACTCGCTGCCTTCGTGGGGATTTTCGGTGCCGTCGCTGTCCCCGCTTGACGGCGGCGGGTCGGGTACGCCGAGCAGTCGGCGGGCCAATGCGATATTGCCGGCCCGGTTGGCATTGGCGAAGAGGCCGTAATGACGGATGCGGTGGAACCCGTCGGGCAGGACGTGGATCAGGAAGCGGCGGATGAACTCGTCGGCGTCGAGCGTCATGAGCTTGTAGCGGGCGTCGCGCTTGTCCCGGTAATCCTTCCATTTGAAAGTTACGCGCTCGCCGTCGAAGGCGACGAGCCGGCTGTTGGCGATAGCGATCCGATGCGTGTAGCGGGACAGGTAGGCGAGGACAGCGTCGGGTCCGCCAAAAGGTCGCTTGGTATAGACCCTCCATTCGACCTTGCGCAGTGCGGCGAGGAAGGTTTGGAAGGCTGCCGGGTTGGCGAGGGCGGCCTGGTCGGCGAAGAACTCCAGCCGCCCGGCTTGGTACGCGGCGGTCAGGCTTTCCAGGAACAGGCGACGGAAGAGGCGTGAGAGCACCCGGACGGAGAGAAAGAAGCTGGGCCGGCAGGTGATCCAGCGCTGGCGGTCGGGCGAAAAGCCGCCGCCGGGAACGATGATATGGGCGTGCGGATGGTGGGTGAGCGCCGATCCCCAGGTGTGGAGTACAGCGGTGAGCCCGATGCGGGCGCCGAGGTGCTTGGGGTCGTGGGCCTTCAGCCCACGGGCTTGTCCCGTGGGGGCGATGGTGATCAGGGTCTCGGCGGCGGTTTTCAGCAACAGGTCGCAGACGACCGCCTGGTTCTGATAGGCGATGTCGGCGATCGGCCGCGGCAGGGTGAAGACGACATGGAAATAGAGCCTGCCCCGGCGAAGGCCGGGGGCACGGGCAGCAGCTCGGCCTGGCGGTCGGCCAGCCACTCCTTGGCCGCCACGGCTTGGCACTTCGGGCAGTGCCGGTTACGGCAGGAGTTGTAGGAGATGCGCAGGTGCGCGCAGTCCTCGCAGCATTCGACATGGCCGCCCAACGCCGCCGTTCGGCAGCGCTCGATCGCCGACATGACCTTCAGTTGGGCGAGGCTCACATGGCCGGCATGGGACGCACGCCAAGCCGGCCCGCGGTGGCGGAAAATATCCGCCACCTCGACCATCGGTCGCGACAACGGCCGCGCGTCAGCCGGGCATCTTCAGCAGGAAGTCGAGCGGGCTTGTCACCTGGCCGAGCGCGCTGATCGCGACGCGGGTGTAGAGCGCCGTCGTGTCCAGCCTATGGCCTGCAGGCCATAGGTTGGACTATCTCCCGCACCGGACTATGTCCCGTTCAACCAGGAGAGGAGCATCGCACGGTTTGTTGATGCTTCAAGCACGGGACATAGCTCCTTGTCGGGCGCTGCTCGCCCACGAGGAAAACGCCATGCAGCGAACCTATGAAGGCGCCAGAGCGCTCGTCAATCGTGCTGCCGGCCCGCTGGCGAGGCATATTGATCCCTTTATCACGTCGTTGATCGAACAGCAGTACCAGCCGAGTGTCATTTACATCAAGGCTCGGCACGGGTTGGCCTTCGACCGCTGGCTTACAAAGCGCCGGATCGTGTTGGCTGATCTTTGTGAAGCACAGATTGTCCAGTATCAGAACCGCACTCGACGTCGACACCAACGCATTCGTGCCGAGACGCGGCGCATCGAGTGGAAGGCGTTGACGCAACTGCTACAGTTCTTGCGGGTCAGGGGTATTTGTCCCGAAGCCGACGTTGCGACGACTACAGCTGAGGATCTAGCAGCTCAGTTCGGACAACATCTTCAAGATTAGCAAGGACTCGCAGCCGCAACGATCGAGCGCTACCGCGGCGTCGCCCAGCAGTTTCTCCACCATTGTTTCGAGCGCGGCGCGGTGGATCTACGCTTGCTACGCGCCGGCGATGCAATTGCGTTCATAAAGAGTGAGGGGCGCCGCCTAAGGCCGCCGGCGCTCAAGTGCGTCGTGAACGCCCTGCGCTCGTTTCTGCGCTACGCGCAGTTCCGAGGCGAAGCGCCAGCCGTGCTCGCCGCCGCGGTGCCGACCGTGTCGGCGTGGAGCACGACGCCTGCCTTGCCCAAGGCGGTATCGCCGGAGCATGCGCAGCGCGCTATCGACAGCTGCGATCTCGATACCGGTGTCGGATTACGCGATCGCGCCGTGCTGCTGCTTCTGGCACGTCTGGGCCTTCGCGCTCACGAGATCATCGGGCTGGAACTCAGCGATCTCGACTGGCGTCGAGGCCATCTACGTGTGCGGGGTAAGGGAGGTCGTGAACAGCTCTTGCCGCTGCCTACCGAGGTAGGCGCAGCCATCGCCGCCTATCTGCAGCACGGACGTCCCGCAACTCACGATCGGCATGTGTTCTTGCGATCTCAGGCTCCGATCCGGGGTCTGACGGCAGGCTCAGACGCGATTGGGACGATCGTGCGCCGCGCGCTCGGGCGAGCCGGGGTCGATGCACCGCACCGCGGCTCCCACCAGTTCCGGCACGCTTTGGCAGTTCGCATGCTGCGGCATGGGGCTTCGTTGAAGGAGATCGGGGAAGTCCTTCGGCATCAAAGTCCGCAGACTACCTCGATCTATGCTCGGGTTGATATCGACGCATTGCAATCGCTCGCCCTGCCGTGGCCGGGAGGTGGGCGATGAACACCATGCGCGATGCTCTGCAGGAGTATCTCACCCTACGCCGAAGTCTCGGTTTCAAACTGCAGGACGCGGCGCGCGTGCTCGCACGGTTTGTCGCGTTCATGGAAGATCGCCAAGGACTGCATATCACGACAAAGCTTGCTCTCGAATGGGTACAGCAGGCCCAGACGGTCCTGCCGGCCGAGCGCGCGCGGCGACTGGGCTTCATACGTGGATTTGCTCGCCATCGCAGCGCGACCGATCCGCTTACCGAGGTGCCGCCGAGAGAGCTCTGTCCGTACCGATCGACCCGCGCCCGGCCCTATCTCTACAGCGAGGAGGAAGTGAAAGATTTACTGGCAGCCGCGCTGTGCCTGCCAACGGCATGGCCGTCGACACCGTTGCGGCCCTGGGTCTTTCATTGCCTACTTGGTTTGCTCAGCGTTACAGGCCTGCGTATAAGCGAAGCGCTCGATCTGAAGCTTGAAGATGTCGATCTAACTCAGGGCCTGCTCACCATTCGGTCAGCCAAGTTCGGACGTTCCCGGCTCGTACCCCTGCATCCCACCACACGCACGGTACTCGACGATTATCTGCAGCGGCGGCAACAGTTCCTTGGTCTACGACGTTCGGATTTCGTGTTCATTTCCAACCGTGGAACCCAACTCGATGGTGGGCGCGTTCGGCGAGCCTTCTACACGCTTTCGCGGCAATCGGGCCTGCGGGCGCTCGGGAGTCGCAACGGCCCCCGGCTGCACGATTTCCGACACCGCTTTGCCGTTCAGGCACTCACCCGCTGGTACAGAGTTGGGTGAGGATCCAGCACGGCGACTGCCAGTCCTCTCGACCTATCTCGGGCACGTCTATGTCGCCGGTACTTATTGGTATCTGAGTAACTCCCCGGAACTGATGGTACAGGCGATGAGGCGGCTCGATCGGCGATGGGGAGAGCCGTGATGATGAGCACACCGACTTTCCCCTTGATGCTGGAGCGTTTCTTCACGCAGCGCTTGATGCAGCAGCGGCAGGCCAGCGCTCATACGATTGCGTCGTACCGCGACACGTTTCGGCTGCTGTTGAAGTTTATGCAGAAGCGTCTTCGCAAGGCGCCCTGCGCACTCTCGCTCGAAGACGTCGACGCGCCCGTCGTGATCGATTTCCTCGACGAGCTCGAGAAGGTTCGCAAGGTCGTGCCGAGAACCCGCAACCTGCGCCTGACCGCCATCCATTCGTTCTTCCGCTACGTGGCGTTCGAAGACCCTGCGCACGCAGCGCAGATCCAGCGCGTCCTAGCCATCCCGCCCAAGCGATTCGCCCGGAAATTGGTGCCGTTCCTGAACCGCGCCGAAGTCGATGCGCTGCTCGCGACACCCGATCAGCGGACCTGGTCAGGACGGCGCGATCATGCGCTCATCCTGCTCGCCGTGCAGACCGGACTACGGTTGTCGGAGCTGACGGGTCTTCGCCGCCACGATCTGCACCTGGAAACCGGTGCCCACGTGCGCGTGATGGGTAAGGGACGCAAAGAACGATGCACACCGCTAAGCAAAAACACGCGCTCCGTACTCGTGGCCTGGCTGAGAGAACCGCCTCGCCGACCGGATCAGGCAGTGTTCCCAAACGCACGCGGCGGTCAGTTGAGTGCGCACGGCGTGCATTATTTGTTAGCCAAGCATGTCGCGGTAGCCGCTCGGACTTGCCCATCGCTGGGCAACAAGCGCGTGAGTCCCCACGTGCTTCGCCACGCGGCCGCAATGGACTTGTTGCAGCTTGCAGCAGGGTGTCGACCTGTCGGTCATTGCGCTCTGGCTTGGCCACGAGTCGATCGAGACGACCCAGATCTACTTGGACGCCGACCTTGAGTTGAAGCAACGGGTCCTCGATGCCGTCTCACCTCCAAACGGCAAGCCTGGACGCTATCGACCCGACGACAAGCTTCTCGCATTTCTCAATAGCCTCTGACAATACGGACTATGTCCCGCTCGGGTACCATTCGCGTCGAACTCGTGCGGTGCGAGGGCCAGGCGGGACATAGTCCGGTGCGGGAGATAGTCGAGCTTCTTGTGCCCGAGCAGAACCTGGATGACCCGGATATCGGTTTTCTGCTCCAAGAGATGGGTGGCAAAGCTGTGCCGCAGCGTGTGAACGCCGACACGTTTGGTAATGCCGGCACGCCCCGCCGCCAGGCGAACGATCCGGTGGAGCTGGCGCGCACTCGTATGCTGGCCGCGGTAGCCGGGAAACAACCAGGGCTGACCGGGAGACATCCATCCCTTCTTGCGCGCGACGCGCCACCATTCGCGCAATATCTCGAGAAGCTTGGGCGAGAGAATGACATACCGATCCTTCTTACCCTTGCCCTGTTCGACCCGGATGACCATCCGGTCACGGTCGATGTCGGTGAGCCTGAGCGATACGACCTCCGAGGCTCGCAGGCCGGTGGCGTAAGCCAGGCTCAACAGCGCGTTGTGCTTGATGTTTCTCGCCGCGGCGAGCAGCCGACCGACCTCTTCCGGGCTCAGAACAACGGGCAGGCGGCGTGGCTCGCGGGTCGAGACGACCTCCTGGGCAAGATCGTGGCGCTTCAACGTGACGTTGAAGAAGAACCGCAGGGCAGTGGCACTGACGTTGACGGTCGGTACCGTCGCCCCGATCGACGCCAGCCACAACTGATAGCGATGGACATCCTCGGCGGTAGCCTTGTCGGCAGACCGGCCCAGAAAATCGGCAAACCTTTTGACGTGGCGGATATAGTCGTGCTTGGTCTTGGGACCAAGCCGGCGGATTGTCATGTCCTCGATCAGCCGCTGGCGTAACGGGCTGATGGCCTTGTCGGTCATTGGGGGCTCCTGTCTTGGGTGAGGTTCTTGGCCCCTCAATCTCAAGACAGGACGCCTGCCTCCCGCTAGCTCCCAAACGCTTGCCGTCGCCACAAATTACCGCGACAGCGGTTTCGTCCTTCGACCCACAGCGGACCTTCATCACCGCCCCAGTGGATAGTGGGATTAGCTCTCAAGGGGACATTCGCACCGAACTTCTGCTCATGATAATTTCAAGCTCACGCCAGGTGCATGCGCGACCGAGCCGCCGCCGGCGCCGATCGAATGGACTGTCGATTATCACCAGCACCGGGGAGCCGGCAATCGTCGTATCGCGCGCCGTCGCTTCGACAAGCCACCGTCGGCAATCTTCTCGCTTGTGCTTCCTGCCAACGAAGCGCATCCTGACACCTAGTCTAGAACTCTGGTCAGCTGGGCGATCCAGATTAGGAACGTCGAGGGAGGAGACGATCATGGGCAAAAATGACGTAGCTCGTCGCGAATTTCTGAGACGTGCAGCTGTTGGGGCGGGCGTGGCGGCGAGTGCAGCGGTGTTGCCGGAAGCGTCCGCCCAGACCCCTGCGCAGAAGGCGGCAGCGGATGCTCCGGCCCCTGGGCACGCGCATGCGGAGAATGGCGGTCACGGCGCTCAGGACCTGCCGTCGGACCCAGCGCTTCGGGTGATGGCGCTGGAGTCCCTGCTCGTCGAAAAGGGCGTGGTCGATCCAGCCGCTCTGGATGCCCTGATCGATAGCTACGAACACAAAATCGGGCCGCGCAACGGCGCGCGGGTAGTGGCGCGCGCGTGGGTTGATCCCGAATACAAGAATTGGCTTCTTGCCAATGCTACTGCGGCCGTCGCCGAGCTCGGCTACAGCGGGGCGGAGGGCGAGCACCTCGTGGCCGTCGAAAACACAACCGAGCACCATCACCTCATCGTCTGCACGCTCTGCTCCTGTTACCCGTGGCCGGTTCTTGGTCTCCCGCCTGTCTGGTACAAGTCCGCCGGCTACCGGGCGCGCGCCGTCATCGATCCGCGCGGCCTGCTCAGCGAGCTGGGGCTCGAGATCGGCGAGAGGGTCGAGCTCAGCGTCTGGGATTCGACGGCGCCAATCCGCTACCTCGTCTTGCCCGAGCGTCCGGAGGGCACGGAGCATCTCAGCGAAGCAGAGCTTGCCGATCTGGTCACGCGCGACGCAATGGTCGGCACCGCCAAGGTGGCACCGCCCAAAGCGCAGCATGCGGGAGGTGTCCGATGAACGGCGTGCACGATATGGGCGGAATGCAGGACATGAGGCTGGTTCTGCCGGAGCCGACCGAGCCCGTATTTCACGAGCGCTGGGAAGCGCGCATGTACGCGCTCGCTCTTGCGACGTTCGCCTGGGGCAAGTTTAACGTGGATGAATACCGAAGCACGATCGAGTGGATACCGCCGGCGGACTATCTGCGCATGAGCTATTACGAAAAATGGCTCGCTGCGCTGCTCATACTGCTGGAAAAGAGCGGCCTCGCCAGCCGCGCCGAGCTCGAGAGCGGCCGCCCAGCGGCCGGCACCGCGAAGGTAAGTCCGCCACTCACCGCCGGCAAGGTGGCGTCGATGCTCGCCGCCGGCTTCTCGAGCGAGCGGCCAGCGAATAGGCCGGCGCGTTTCGCGGTTGGTCAATCCGTTCGCGCGAGAAAAATTAATCCGACCGGCCATACGCGGCTGCCGCGTTACGCGCGTGGCGATGCGGGTGTAGTGGCGCGCATCCATGGCGCCTACGTCTTTCCCGACAGCAACGCGCAGTTCCAGGGTGAAAATCCGCAGCACGTCTATACTGTCCGCTTTTCCGCACGCGAGTTGTGGGGGAAGGCAGCGTCGGCGGGTGACTCAGTCTACCTTGATCTCTGGGAAGACTATCTGGAGCCCGTTTGAGCCGATGCCCGACGCCACAACGCTCCCGTCCGTGCCGAACGACGAAGGCGGGCCAGTCTTTGCCGAGCCGTGGCAGGCCCATGCCTTCGCGCTGGCGGTCAAGCTGTCGGAGTCCGGGCTATTCACTTGGATCGAGTGGTCTGCGGCGCTTGCTGCCGAGCTCGCCGAAGCGGGCCGGCGCGGCGAGCCCGACGATGGTTCCCGCTATTACCACCATTGGCTCGCCGCGCTCGAACGCCTGGTTGCCGCAAAGCGGGCCGTCGACAACTCGCGCTTGCTGGCGCGTAAAGAGGAGTGGGCGCAGGCCTACCGTCGGACCCCGCATGGCCGCCCGGTAACGCTGTCCGCCCCGCCGCAAGACGCGGCCGGCTAGCTAAGCTAGGTCGTCGGGCGCGTGATGGGGCCCCTACTAGCCCGGATAATTCAAGGCGCAAAGCAGTGCGTAGTCTTGATAGGGGGGCGGCCCGATCGGCGAACTCCATCAGGGCCAGCGGTCATTAGGCACCGCACCGAAGGGCCGAACACATGACTGCACCCGACCATCTCGCCCAAACCGAACTCAAACCCTTCGCAGGCGGGGGCCGTGCACATATGATTAATGCAACAC
This sequence comes from uncultured Alphaproteobacteria bacterium, assembly GCA_963772295.1. GTDB lineage: Bacteria > Pseudomonadota > Alphaproteobacteria > ATCC43930 > CGMCC-115725 > AP-15. The sequence continues at coordinate 540,325 of CAVYWO010000004.1, read as the reverse complement.
GCCTGCGGATAACGCGTCTTCCGGAAGAGGCGGCCGGAGATTGACAGATCGGCTGCGCAAACCGATCCTCGTTGCGACCCCCTAATTGGCAGGAGACCACATGGCCAGTGCTACTTTTGCACGATCGGGAAACTCGGTTTCCATTCCTGTAAGGGAAATCTTGCCGTGGGCGCTGTTCGGGGGCTTGCTCTGTCTTCTGGCGTTCTATTTCGTCGGCGCGGAGCAGGGCGCGACCTCCTTTTTCCCCGGGATGTATATCCACGAGTTCGTGCACGACGGCCGTCACCTTCTCGGCTTTCCCTGCCACTAAAAAGCTGTCCTGATGGTCAGAGTGCTTCTGATAAGGGGCATGGTGGCAGGTGCCCTCGCCGGTATGCTCGCCTGCGGTTTCGCTTGGATTTTCGGGGAACCTCAAGTTGATCTCGCCATCAGCTTTGAACAGCACATGCACGCAATGGCGGGGGAAGCCCTTGAGCCTGAATTGGTTACCCGAGCGGTGCAGAGTACCGCCGGGCTTTTGACCGGTATCCTAGTCTATGGCTGTGCCCTCGGCGGTGTCTTTGCTCTGGTGTTCGCCTATGCCTATGGCCGGATCGGACGCCTGAGCCCACGGGCCACGGCGGCGCTGCTCGCTGCCCTCGGCTTCGTCACGCTCATCCTAGTTCCGCAAATTAAGTACCCGGCCAACCCGCCCTCGATCGGCAATCCGGAATCAATCGGGCCGCGGACAGCGCTCTATTTCACAATGATCGCGCTGTCCGTGATCGCTGCCGTCGCCGCGGCATCAACCGGTCGGCAACTCGCGCGCCGCCTTGGCGCGTGGAATAGCGCCCTCGTGGCGGGCGCGGCCTATATCGTCGTGATTACCTCCGCGATGCTGATCCTGCCGCCAGTAAACGAAGTGCCCCCTGATTTCTCGGCTACGACACTGTGGCGTTTCCGGCTCGCCTCGCTTGGCAGCGAGGCTGTTCTATGGACAGCGCTCGGGTTAGCCTTCGGGCCTCTTGCGGAGCGTCAGTTAATCCCGCCCTCGTCAAGCGCTGTTACCCGAACACACACGCTATTAATCAATGCGCCGTCGCCGATGCCGGGTCGACGTGGGTTAGTGCGCATTCTCCGCACGTTTTTACAGCGTTAAATCTGCAATCGGAGCGACCCGCGCGAACGGGCGCGTATCGAGCGATCGTGACGGCTATTCTGACGCCGTACCCGGTCTCGGGCCAGCCCGTCCCACTGACAAGTGACTGCTATCGGCGCGATCTCGCCGTTTGGCGGCCGTTGCGGCGAAGGGCCGGAATCCACGTGCGCCGTGACAAGGCGGCGCTTTTCCAGCGGGTGCAAGCCCCGCCCGGCGACCGCTCCAGCCGGAAGCAGCCGGAGCAGGCATGGAGGAGACGAAATGTCTGAAGCCTTCGGATAACGGTCACGGTTTTGGTGACCGCGCGAGTGTGCAGGCCGCAACGTGAGTAAACGCCGAGCAATCCTCGAAAAGGTCGATGTGCAGGCCGACCCGATAGTGGTTTCGGGGAAGGCTGATACGGATGGGCGAGTTTGAGCGAGGAGTAGGCCCATCTGCTGCACCGGGGTAGTGGCGGCAGCATGTACACAAGGAAAGCGTGCGCAACACGGGAAGCCCCAATGCGTGATCAGGGATGATCAACCGGACGCCCGCGAGGGACAGGCCGGGCGCAATGGGGTGGCGGAGAGGCCCGTAGTACCGGTGAAGCCGGGTAATGCCGGTGGAGGGAAGGGGCCTTGGTTCAAGACAGACGCAGGAAGTAGTGAGGGACCTGGAGATTGGGCAACCTATCAACTCCGAAGAGTGTTCAGAAGCTGCAGAGGGCGTCACACGCGAAAGCGAAGGCAGAAGCCGGCTATCGCTTCTATGCCCTGTACGACAAGATCAGCCGCGACGACATTCTGGCGCATGCCTATGCCCAGTGCCGCGCCAACAAGGGGGCGCCGGGAATAGACGGTCAGGACTTTGCGGACATCGAGGCCTATGGGGTCGAACGGTGGCTGGCTGAACTGGCGCTTGCGCTCAGGCAGGAGAGCTACCGGCCGGAGCCAATCAGACGAGTGTTTATACCGAAGGCCAACGGCAAACTCAGGCCGCTGGGCATCTCGACGGTGCGGGATCGGGTCTGCATGACCGCAGCGATGCTGGTGCTGGAGCCGATCTTCGAAGCCGATCTTCCGCCGGAAATCTACGCCTATCGCGCTGGGCGCAACGCCCAGCAGGCAGTCGTCGAGGTGGAGGAGCGGCTGTTCCGTGGCCACCCGGAAGTCGTCGACGCCGACCTCGCGGACTACTTCGGGAGCATTCCGCATACCGACCTCCTAAAGTCGGTGGCGCGCCGGATCGTTGACCGGCGCGTGCTGCATCTGATCAAGATGTGGCTGGACTGCCCCGTGGAAGAAACCGACCAACGGGGCCGGACAACACGCACGACCGAGGCGCGAGACCACCGGCGCGGCAGTCCGCAGGGCTCGCCCCTCTCACCACTACTGGCGAACCTCTACATGCGCCGGTTCGTGTTGGGCTGGAAGAAGTTCGGCCTTGAGCGAAGCCTCGGCACTCGCCTCGTCACCTATGCGGACGACCTTGTGATCCTGTGCCGAAGGGGCAGCGCGGAGACTGCGCTGCATCACCTGCGCGCGATCATGGGCAAGCTGAAGCTGACAGTGAACGAGGAGAAGACACGGATCTGCAAGGTTCCGGACGGGGAGTTTGACTTCCTGGGTTATACGTTCGGGCGGATGTATTCTCCGAGAACCGGCCAGGCTCGCCTGGGACAGCGGCCATCGAAGAAGAGCATCAAGCGTGTGGTCGACAAGGTCCATGCGCTGACCGTCCGAGCACATACCTGGCAAGAAACCACAGAGCTGGTGGGTAAGTTGAACCGCACCCTTCGCGGATGGGCGAACTACTTCTCGGTAGGCACCGTCAATCCGGCGTATCGGGCGCTCGACAACTACACGGCTGTGCGGTTGCGTCGGTGGTTGCGCTTCAAGCACAAGACCAGACGATGTAAGGGCGGCAGCTATCCACTCCCGCACCTCTACGAGACCCTCGGGCTCGTGCGTCTGACCCGGCTTGGGCACGACGTGCCGTGGACGAAGGCGTGAGGTCTTGTCCGAGAGCCGGATGCAGGGAAATCCGCATGTCCGGTTCGATGAGCGGGATGTGGAAACGGAGCTATGGTCGAGCCACTAAGGCACCGCCAAACGAAAGAGGCGGCAACACGCATGCCTGACCTAAGGCCACCGCGCCACATTCCGACTCTACCCACAGGGGACCTTGGGATGCGCCGTCGGTGCGGAACTCCGTTGCGGCCGTCGCGCTGTTCGGTCGAGGCTGGTGAAAGTAGTTGGTCAGAGCAGGGGAGGGGACTTCGGCGGCTGCCGACCCTGCCTGCGGCGGGGCGCCGCGCGGAATTGCTCGCCATACCGCGGCACGATCGCCACCGCCGGTTCCAGCCTAACGCCGACCCCACCCCGGTCATCGATGAAGGCGCACTCGGCGGCAATTCGTTTGACAACATCCTCCGCGATCAATATCGGCGGCATCCCGCTACCCTCTGACCGTTCCTCCACGATTTAGCCTCGTGATACCTGAAATCGACATCTGGCGCGCCGCCAATCTGATGCTCAAGCGCCACGGCGAGAAGGCCCAGGCGGAATGCGTTACGCGCCCCGACGAACTGGCCGCTGCCGGTGATTACGACGGTGTCGCGGTCTGGCGCCGCATCACCGATGCCGTTGCGCAGCTCGCCAACACGACACCGACCGGGCCGGTGCACTGACCGAGAGGGAAGGGGGCCGCTGAATTGTCCGCCGGCGAAGAAACGGACTTGGCTAGCTCGCGGTCGGCCGCCGCGGGCGTCGCCGCCCCGTTAGCGCGGGCGGCGCCTCGACCGGGGCCGGCTTGCGGCCGAGCCCACGCTCTTTCGCCATCGTCGAACGGGACGCCGAATAGGCCGGCGCCGTCACCGCGTGGTCGGGCGACAGTTTCCAGCGGGCACGGTACGCGGCGATCTCGAACCCGTGCTGCACCTGCAGATGTCGGCGCAGCGTTCGCCCGCGAAACCCGCATTCGAGGCACACGACATAGTCGCGGTGTACCGATTGCCGGATCGGAACGGCCGGCTCGGGCACCACCTCTGACGGCGTGCCGCGTCCGAGACTGCTGAGCGCTCGATGTACCTCGACGATGAGCCCTGTGAGCTGGTCGGGTTCGATCTGGTGATGCCGTACATAGCTGCTGACGATCCGCGCAATCGAAGAGAGATCGACCGGCGGGGACTCCTGCTCTGCCATTCTGTCCTCCCAGACCTGTTCGCTTTGGCATTTTTGTATGTTAGTCGTTTAAGTCAGCAATCATGCCCGATGATCTTTTTAACCAAGTGAATTGTTTCTGATTAAAACTTGAGCGCCGAGACGTTCCATTAGCTGGTCCTCGGCTACTCATTGAACGGCGCTGGCCTCGGCGAGATCGCGGAATTGCCGTCGGAGCATCGTTCCGCAGCCGTAACGGTCTGGGCCCTTCCCCCTACCCCGTTCTGGCGATATCACCAATGATAACGTCCTTCACCATTGGTGAGAGCGCAAAGCGAAGGCTGTCCAGGCATCCCAACCCGTCCGAGGACCATCGGATAGGACGTCGCGCCTTCGTCAATCAATCGTTGATCGCGCTGTGTTCCGGAGGAACGAATCGGACAAATCGAGAGCAGGTGGGCTATTTTCTCACCGCGGCCCGGTCGGCGGGCGGCCGAACACCATATGTTTGACGTTGCGATGATCGACAGGGGTTGGGCAAGCAAGCTCCGCCCGACGCCAGCCTTTTCTCGAGAGAAGCGATGCCGCAGTCTGTACATACGCTGATCGAAACCCGACGGGATCAGATGTTTCCCGTGCTGGAGCCAGCGGAGATCGACCGGCTGTGGCGGTTTGGTGAGCCCAAATCCTATGCCCCGGGCGAACGCCTGGTGGGAACCGGCGAGATCGCGCCAGGCGCTTTCGTGATCCTGGCAGGCAGGGTCGATGTCACTCAGCGCGGAAGGCAGGGACATTCCGAGCTTATCGTGACTCATGGTCCCGGCTCGTTCATGGGCGAGCTTGCGCAACTATCCGGCCGCCCGTCTCTGGTCGACGCCGATGCGATGGAAGCGGTCGAGGCGTTCGTCATTTCGCCGCCGCGACTACGCGATCTGATGGTGGAAGAGGCAGAACTGGGCGAGCGCATCATGCGCGCCCTGATCCTGCGCCGGGTCGGCCTTCTCGATACCGGCGCCGGCGGCCCTATAATCGTCGGCAGCGCCGATAATCGCGATGTTCTGCGCCTCGAAGGGTTCCTCACCCGCAACGGGCATCCGCATCAGCGGTTTGACCCAAAGGCCGATCCGTGTGCGCAAACCTTGATCGAGCGCTTCCACATTGCCTCTCGTGAATTGCCGATCGTTTTGTGTCCCGATGGACGGCTGCTGCGCAATCCGAGCGATGTCGAACTCGCCCGCTGCATCGGGCTCGTCAGACCGATCGACCCGGACAAGATTTATGACGTGGTCATCGTCGGCGCCGGGCCTGCGGGTCTTGCGGCCTCGGTTTACGCGGGATCCGAGGGGCTGTCGGTGCTCGTCCTGGATTGCCGCGCTTTCGGCGGCCAGGCCGGTGCCTCGGCGCGCATCGAAAACTATCTCGGCTTTCCGACCGGCATCACCGGCCTGGCGTTGATGGCACGGGCTCACCACCAGGCGGAAAAGTTCGGGGTCGAAATGGCGATCCCGGATGAAGTCTTGAGCTTGCAGGGCCAGACCGTCTCGGACGATGGACGTTTTTCGCTCACTCTCGCCAATAACGAGCGAGTTCGCGCTCGCGCCGTCGTCATCGCCAGCGGCGCGCGTTATCGTCGTCTCAAGGTCGAAAATCTCGCCTCCTTCGAGGGCTCGTGCGTTCACTATTGGGCATCGCCGCTGGAGGGGCGGCTGTGCGCCGGACAGGAGGTGGCGCTGGTAGGCGCCGGTAATTCCGCCGGCCAGGCGGTCGTATATTTGTCCAGCCAGGTCTCCAAGGTCTGGCTGATCGTTCGCGGACCCAGTCTCGATCCGAGCATGTCGCGCTATCTGGTCGAGCGCATTACCGCAAGGCCGAACGTCGAGGTGTTGACCGAGACGACCGTGTCCGCTCTCGAAGGGCAGGACGGCGTTCTGGAAGCGATCCGCTCCCGCTCGCGCCGGTCCGGCGAAGAGACCAGGCGCGCGCTCCGCCACCTGTTTTTATTTATCGGCGCGGACCCGAATACCATGTGGCTGTCCGGGTCTGGCGTAGCCCTCAACGACAAGGGCTTTGTGCGCACCGGCGCCAACATCCTGAGGCCGCTCGAAACCAGCCTGCCCGGCGTATTCGCGATCGGTGACGTGCGCTCGGGATCGGTCAAGCGCGTCGCCGCCGCGGTCGGAGAAGGCGCGCAGGTGGTCGCCGCGCTTCACGGCTTTCTCGTGCAAGCCGGTGACAAAGATGCTCTTGCGATCAACACCGGGAGACATTGATGTCCGGCGAATGCAGCCATGCCGACAAGGTTCGCGATGTAACGCCAAGCGCGCTCGGCTGTGAGGAGTGTCTGAGGATCGGCTCCGAATGGCTCCATCTGCGGCTGTGCCGAACCTGCGGCCATGTCGGCTGTTGCGACGACTCGCCGAACCGCCACGCCACCAAGCACTTTCATACGACGCGGCATCCGATCATCGAAGGCTATGACCCGCCCGAAGGCTGGGGATGGTGCTATGTCGACGGGGTGATGCTCGACCTAAGCGATCGCGCCACGCCGCATAACGGTCCGATCCCGCGCTATTATTGAAGCCGCGGCGCAGTTGCCGCGTCCGCGGCTTCGCCCGTCGTCGCCTGCGCCTGCCCGAAACCGGCCCACGCCGACGCGCGACCTTGCGCGCCGGAAGCCGGTTTCTATCCGCGCGGCCTGAACCAGCGTCGCTCGGCCCTGGCGATGTTCCGCAACCAGGGCGAGCTCGACGCTCTCTACCTCGATGCGCGGCTAGAGGTCGGACGCACCCGCAAATCCTTTCTGCGGCGTCATCCGGTACGCCGGCTGAGGCTCAATGCCCGGCTTCTGCTCGGGGCTGCCGCGATCTTCGGGCTGTTGATGCGCGGCGTGCCCGACGCGGCATTGCGCCGCGAGTATCAGTGGCGGATCTGTCGGGTCGGCTGGCGCCGGCGGGAGCCCGAGATCATCCAGTGCTACGCGATCAGATGCGCGATGCACTATCACGCGCACAAGATGGTACAGGAGATGGGTTACCGCGCGGATCACTTCACCCCGTCGGGCGTGACGGGGTCCTGTGTGCGCCGGTGTGAGGTAATCTCGGCCTCGGTATCGGCGGACGTCAAGGTGTCCAGCCCGCGCCGCTTGGCGCCGCTCCAGGCTTTTTCGAGCCAGTCGGGCGGCGGTGCGGCGGTGCGGATGAAATCCTGCACGCTCATGATCACCACCGCTGGCTCGCCGCGGCGGTCGACAATGAAGCGTTCATTGTTTTTGGTCGCGAGGTCCATGATCTGCCCGAATTGAGTGCGGGCGATATGGGCATCGATACGGCGATCCGTTTTGGTGTTCCACTCCAGGGCTTGGTCGGGACAGATCGGATTCTGCCCCCGAGGATAACAGACCGGCACTCGCCAACTGTGCTACAGACCGCCATGACGAAGGTGGAAGCGGTAGCGGCGGAGGGGGGAATGGGCGCCACCAAGATCATGGTGATTCGGCACGCCGAGAAGCCGGGCAGCTATCACGGTGTGCAGTATGCTGGGGTGAACAATCTGGGCACCGTGGCCGGCGATGCCGGCGCGAAAGATCTGGTGACCCTCGGTTGGGAGCGCGCCGGCGCTTTGGTCACGCTGTTTGCGGCGCCTTGGGGACCGAAGACTTCTTCGCTGGCGACGCCGAAATTCCTGTTTGCCTCTGACCCGATCGCCAAACATGACGATGATCCCAGCGACGAAGGGCCGAGTCAGCGGCCCTATGAGACCCTGGCCGCGCTGGCAGCGAAGCTGAGCCTGTCCATTGATACCAGTCACGGCAAGAACCACTACGCCAAGATGGTGACGTCGGCGCTAGCGTCCGATGGAGCGGTGCTGATCGCTTGGCAGCATGAGGACATCGCGTTGACGACGAAGACGGGCGGCCCGGGGATCAGCCAGGAAATCCTGACGCAGACCAGAACCACGGGGACGTTCAATATCCCAACGAGTTGGCCGACCGGTCCGGCAGGTGCGCGCTACGATCTGGTGTTCGTATTCGATCGGCCGAGTGGCAACGGGCCGGTGACTGGTTTTACGTTGCTTGCCCAACAATTGCTGGCGGGCGACCTTCCGTAACATCCGAGGGGCGCGGGCGGGTTACGTCGGTGCGAGGTACAGCGGTACCGACCCAAAAACCGGCGTCTCACGACGACGACGGATCGAACGGAGGCGCTGCGTCGACAGTCCCATGTGACGGTGGTTCGAGATCGACCCCGCCGAGCGGCGCAAAGCGCCGCCAGATGGCCTGGCCTCGGCCGGGTTCGGCTCTACTTCTTCCTGCGCCTGCTCGATCAGTCGGTCGATATCCGCATCGGTAAGACCGGCGGCGACCACGCGCACCCGTGATGTTCGTCGCGCGAGGGGCCAGCCCCTCGACCGGTTCGATGATAATCGACACCGCCTCGTCGGGACCGACGCCCCGGCGCAGCAACTCGGCGGTGACCTCAGCGCCGGGTGTCTCGATGACGTCGGACGGCGGCATGGACTTTAGCCTGGCTTGGCTTCCAGGGCCCGGCGCACGCCCTCCGGGTCGTGCGCGATCACGGCGAGATAGGCGCGCGCCGGCTGGTCGGGTTCCGATCGGCCTTGCTCCCAATCGCGCAGTGTGCCGATCGGGATGTGATAGCGGCCGGCAAATTCCTCCTGCGTGAGGCCGAGCGCCCGGCGCAGCGTCTTGGCGCGCGGCACCTTGCGCGCGCGTTGGAATTCTTCCTCGGTCATCGGTCGCATCGGCGTGTCCGGGAACGGCCGCTCGGTGCCGTCGGGCAGCACCTCAGCGACGGTGCCGTCACGGTGCATTCTGGCGTTAGTATCGGTCTTGCTCATGTCGCTCCGCCCGCCGGGCTGAAATAATCCTGATCCGCTCGCCGCGCTGCATGTAGGTGACGTGCAGGATCACACCCCCGCACATCCCAAGGAGGTTTTAAGCCTCGCGCTCGTCGATCCATTCGACGGCGAACGGATCGGCGAACGCCTTGACCGCTTTGTCAAAGGCAATGCCGTGACCGCGCAGATTCTCGGCCGCCTTTTGCAAGTGTCCAGTGTGATACGTGGCGGTCGTTGCCTGCCCATAAATGGCAGCCCAGCCCCCTCCCCTCGCGCCAGGGGTTTATTCTTGATAACAAATTCTATCGTGAACAAGCCGCTGCCACGGCCCTCTCGTAGGGGCCAAGGAACGGGTCGCCGAGCGCGCGCCGAAGCAGATAGGTGATCCGCCGCTGCATCAGGTTCATGCGGATTTTCATTGGGCTCGAGGTATCATTCGCAGAGCGAACCACGAGCGTCGACCTTGCAGGAGTTGTCTGCCTTGATCGCGACTGATGCGCTGTCGAGGAAGACCGCGGAGCCCAGCCTCATGCGATTTCACGCAAAATACGTATCCGCCTCGGAAGCCGGTGACTATTACCAGGTTTCGTTCGAGACCGAAGATCCCGGCGATGACACCACTGATCGGCTCGGGCCGGACGGCCCCTATCTCATCATTCAGAGGCAATTCGAGTCACCGGACGGCGGGCGATGCTACGTCGAGACACACGACCACGGCTACGTCGGTCACTACCGTCTCAGGTTGATGGATTTTAGCCCAACGCACCTTGCCGTCGAGATCGAGAGGAAAAGCAACACCCATGTCGAGGTGTCCTGTGCCCTAGACGCGGTCGAGTTCAACGACGTGCAGCGCATCGTTAACATCATCTTCGACCGACACGGCTGAAGCGAGACCCGTTCTGTTTGGGTCATAACCTTGGACCGAGTACGGTCACAAACACCCTCCTTTAGCGCGATCAGGGGTGAGGGCTACGCGCTCGACCGGCGACGACGGATGCGCCGGCGCGCCTGCTCCTCAGGCAGACGATCGGTGCGCTTTAAGATGCCGTCCTTCTCGTCGACGTAAAGCGGCTGGTACCACAGGTGCGAGAAGGGCTCTTGCGATCACCGGGATAGACGAAATACCCCCATGCCGGCGCCGTGGGTGGATGGCGACGAAATTTCGGAGATCATCGCGAAGGTGCTGCTGCACGATGTTGTCGGCGCGGAGATGGGCGGCGATCTCGGAATAGACCTTGTTCCACGGACGACCCACCTGATGCTCCAGATAGCGGCGCAGCGGGCTGAGATTTTCGTTGAGTTCCTTTGCCTGACCGGAAACGGCATGAGGTCGGCGCATGCGCTCACGGTGAGGTAGGTCATCGACCGGAACGGCGCGGCCGCGGCGGTCGACGCCGCCGCGGCGCGGACGCGATAGCGCGCATCGGCTGATGATGCGCGCTAGTTCACCGATCGGGCGGGGTCGGCTCGCCGACAAACTCACACGGCGGCAGCTCGTCGAATTCGACGCCGCCGAGCGGTGCGAACCGACGCCGGATCGCCTCGGCCAGGCTCGGCCCGACCTTCCTTCGGCTCGGCTTGGCCTGCCGGCCTTTGTCAACATCGCCCACACAGGGGACGGTGGGGCTCATCCGCGATCTTCGCGGATTTCTGCGGCTCATCTAAACAGCGCCTCGATGTCGCTCATCCGCCGGAACAACCTGGACGGGGAATCCGGCAACGGCAGAAAGCTATGATGCGCATAGAACCCCCGGGCCTCGTCGTCGATTGCATCGACAACGACGGCGAAGCAAGCGATCTCACTGCGGGAGCAGCGATAAAGCGCATCGAGAAACAGAAAACTGCCCCATCCCTGCCGATGATGCCGCTGATCGATCGCGAAACGGCCGATCAGCGACGCCGGAATCAGCGGATAGCGCGGCAGCCGTCGGGCGATGTCCTCCGGCAAGTCGACGAGCCGCAAGGCTGTACTCGACAGCGTATAAAATCCGCCGATGGAGCCATCGGGCATAACCATGAGGAAGGGGGTCGCGAGATGACGCCGGGCATCCTGCGTTACCTGCTGCTGAAAATACCGATCAAGGGGCTCCTTGCCGCAGATGAAGCCGCGGCGGTCATGGTGCGCGCGGAGCAGATCGATATGCGGCGCGGGCTCCAGCGCCGCCACTTACAATGCCATTGCTTTCTTATAGCGGCGCGCGGCCACCTGCAGGGTGTCATTGACCGGCGGCGGATCGAGCATCCCTTCGGCGAAGGCTCGGCTATCCCGGACGCTGAGCTCGATCACCGCGTGATCGACGATCGCCCGGGTGGCGGCCTCCTGGGCTGCCGCAACGACGAACTCCGTCAGGGTCTGGCCATGAATCTCGGCGCCGCGCTGCAACAGCCGCTTCTGCTCGCGACTGACGCGCGCCATCACGCGCTCGGATTTCAAGCCGGGACGCCTGGTCCGCAAAGACCCTTCGGTCGTGGGCGATCTCTTGTCCATTTCGATAATGTACGCCTAACAGGCGTACGTGTCAAGTGGCCCAAGGAACAGGTCGGGCTTGATGCACGTCAATCGACGCTGTCGGCAGCGGCAGCGACCGGGTCCCGTGCTACGCACGCCGCGGCTGACGGTGTAACCATTACGGGTTCTCGCCCGGCGTCGACCCCAGCTGCGTCCCCCAGACCCGCAGCACTTCGATCGGAAACGGGAAGACAATGGTGGAGGTTCGCTCGCTTGCGATGTCGAACAGCGCTGCGAGATAGCGCAGCTGCATCGCCTGCGGCACCGGTTGCAGGATCTGGGCGGCCTCGAGCAACTTCTGCGCCGCCTGCTCCTCGCCCAAGGCGTTGATGACCTTCGCGCGGCGCGAGCGCTCCGCTTCGGCCTGGCGGGCGATCGCGCGCACCATGCTCTCTTCGAGGTCGATGCGCTTGATCTCGACGTTCGAGACCTTGATGCCCCAGCCCTCCGTCTGCTTGTCGAGTGCGTCCTGAATGTCGGCGTTGAGCTTGTCGCGCTCGGCGAGCATCTCGTCCAGCTCGTGCTTGCCCAGCACCGAACGCAGCGTGGTCTGGGACAGCTGGCTCGTTGCTTCCATGTAGTCGTTCACCTGGATGACCGCCCGCTCGGCGTCAATGACGCGGAAGTAGACGACAGCGCTCACTTTGACCGAGACATTGTCCCTTGAGATCACATCCTGCGGAGGCACCTCGGTAACGACGATGCGCAAGTCGACGCGTACCAGCTGCTGGACGAGCGGCACCATCAGGACGAGGCCCGGTCCCTTGGTCCCCGTATAGCGCCCGAGCGTGAACATCACGCCGCGCTCGTACTCGCGGAAGATGCGGACCGCCGCGGCGAACAGCACCACGGCGAAAATCGCGACGATGATGACGGTCGAGACGGCGGCGACCATGGGCGTGCCTTCCTGCTTGGAAAGAAGAGCTTCTATCGGCGCGGCTCGACGGAGAGGACGAGGCCGTCGCGGCCGACGACCTTGATCGGCACCCCGGGCTGCAAGGGGTGAGGCGAGCGCGCCTGCCAGACCTCGCCGTTGACGCGCACCCTTCCGGCTGCACCTTCCCACGCCACCACCTCTCCCTCGGCACGGGCGAGTGCCTCGCCGCCAGTGACGACCGGTCGGCGCCGCGACCGGAGCAGCATGGCGAGGACCAGGAGGAACAAAGCGGCGCTGACGAGGGCCGCGGCGGCCACGACAGAGATCGACAGTCCGAACCCCGGCGCGTTGCCGTGAAACATCACAACCGAGCCGAAGATGAAGGCGACGATCCCGCCGAAGCCAAGCACGCCGAACGTGCCGATAAAGGCTTCGGCTAGCATGAGGGCGAGGCCGAGCAGAACGAGGCCGGCGCCCGCGTAATCGATTGGCAGGAGGTTGAGGGCGAACAGCGCGATGATCAGGCTGATCGCACCGACCGTGCCCGGCAGAACCGCGCCCGGGTTCAGCAGCTCAAAGATCAATCCATAGGCCCCGAGCAACATCAGCAGGTAGGCGACGTTGGGATTGGTGATGACGGCGAGGAACCGTGTTCGCCAGTCGGGCGCGACGGTGACGGGTTCGAGGCCGGCCGTCGCGAGGCGCACTGGCTTCCCGGCCACCGTCACGGTCCGCCCGTCGATCTGGCGCAGCAGATCGGGCACATTGTCGGCGATTACGTCGATCACGTGCAGCTTGAGCGCGTCGACGGCGGAGAGGCTCACCGCGCTGCGGACGGCCTCGACCGCCCAATCGGCGTTGTGCCCGTTTAGTTCGGCAAGACTGCGGATGTACGCCGTTGCATCATTGAGGATCTTGCGGGTTTCGGCGTCCTGCGGCTCGGTGCCGGCGGCAACCTTGCTCGCGGCATCGTTGCCGTCCTTGCCCTTGGCAGGCGGTTGCGGCTGCCCGCCGGGGAGCAGCGGTAGCCCTTGCAGCTGCACCGGCGTCGCCGCTCCAAGATTGGTCCCGGGCGCCATCGCCGCGATCGCGCAGGCATAGGCGATGTAGGTGCCGGCGCTCGCGGCCCGCGCGCCGCTCGGCGCCACGTAGGCGGCCACGGGCACCGGCGAAGCCAGAATCGCCCGAATGATCTCGCGCATCGAGGTGTCGAGACCGCCCGGCGTATCCATGCGCAGAATGACGAGGCCGGTGTCGCTCGGCCGCACCGCTGCGAGCCCGCGCGACACATAATCTGCGATCGGTGGCCCGATAGCGCCGTCGATCTCGAGCACGACTGCCCGCCGAGCCTCAGCCGCGGTCGGCATCGTCAGTGCCGCGACCAGGACGACGATCAGCGCGGCACCAGTCCGCCACCCCGACAGGTTGCGGGTCTTGCGAGCTAGGGGCTGCGAGCGGTCGACCAGCATGGCTCGCCTCGTCATGTAACGATTGCGGGCCGGTCAGCGCAAGACGAGGGCTACTCGGGCCGGCTGAGGCGGGTCATCTTCGGGGGTATCATCGTGCAGTCCGTGACGCCGCAGCTCCGCCTTGGTCAGGCGCCGCTCGCCGACAGGATAGAACCGGCCAGGATGGCGCCGACGATATTCGGTCCACGCCCGAAACTCGTCGATTGCCGGCCCAACCGCGACGGGCTGACCGGTAGCGGCATCCCGGACGGAGGGCCCGGTCAAACGGGGCACAGCAAGTCTCAGGCGATCGTATCGGCCGGCGCGGGTGGCTCACCGCCTTTGCGCCGCATCGGCTGCCAGCTTCTCGGCAACAGCGGTCGCGACGAACTGGTTGACGCTAATCCCGTCCCGTTTGGCTCGCCGTTCGACCTCGGCTTTGACCGAGCGCGGCAGGCGGGGTGGGTAGTGCTCTGGCTCTTCATCTCCTGATCCTCCGGAACGCTTCGGCGGGCGTCAGCAATTCGATCCCAAACCCGGCCGTCGCCGCGCCGAAATTGGTGTCCAGCACACATCTCACACTGCCTCCGCGCGGTGCACCAGGCGCACCGAGACCCTTCCCAAAAGAAATCGGTCATTCGGCTCATCCTGGCTGCGTCGTATCCTGGGGGCGGTCGTCAGGGATAGGGGAGGGCCCGATATGCGGTCGAACTCGGTTCCAAAAGGGATGCTAGCGGTTTACGAGAGGATCGTCGGCGTGACCGATGATGTTTGCGCCAGGCAGCTAAACTCTGAATATCGAGACCTGGCGCGCGCAATGGCCGGGGCACTATGCAGGAAACGTCCGAGCCCGCTTACTTCTGGACAACCGCGCACTTGGGCGGGCGGGATCGTCTACGTTCTGGGGAGGATCAATTTTCTCGGCGATCGTTCGTTTCCTCCACACATGACCACAGCAGATCTGTCCGCCGCATTCGGAGTCGGGGAGAGCACCGTCCACGCGAAGGCGCGTGTCATCGAGAAGACCCTCAGGACCTGGGCATTCGACCCGAAGTGGACGCTTCCCAGCTTGGCCGGCAGCAATCCACTTGTATGGATGGCGGAAGTGAATGGTCTGCTGGTCGATCTGCGCATGATGCCCCGCGAAGTCCAGGAAGTGGCTTTTGCCAGGGGGATCATTCCCTATTTCCCCGCAGATACGCAGAATCGCTCGTGACCCCCCGGTCTCGGAGGAGCCCAGTATGGTGGAAGATCGGTTTCTCAAGCGTCTGAGAAAGAAAGCGCGAAAGGGATTGCGGGGGTGGCCGATTGCGACGGTTGCCTTCTACGGCCCGAACCTGAGCCAAGCGACAAAGGCCGCTGTTGGTATCATGCCCTCCGAGAACGAAGAGGTAGAAGAGTTACGCGTCTGGAAAGTGGATCATGGTGACATCCGCGCCGACCCCGGTATTGCCCGCGAGATACTGGAATTTCTCGAGGAGCATCAGGTGAGATCCGTTGCGATGACCGACGGGATAATTGGCTGTCCTCACCAGGAGGGGATCGATTACGACGGCGAATGGTGTCCGGTTTGCGAGTTTTGGCACGGACGAGATCGGTTTACAGGACAACGACTGAATTAAATCCCTGAATTAAATCCCTTGTGGAAGGGCGCAGCAACGCTCGGCTCCGCGTCTGGCGAGCCTGTCCGGACACTCTGATTCCGCTGGAAGGATTACCGGGACGGCAACCGCCAGAAGACGATGACGCTGGATGGTCCTTTGCGATCCGACCGAAATAGGCGGCGCCAGGGCGCCGGCGCTTCGTCACATCCCTCTCGTCCTTTACTCGATGCCCTGCGGATCGTCATCATTACCGGGGCGTTCGCGGAGAAGGAGTTCGCGCAGCCGACGAAGGCATACGATGGCGCGCTCATTCTGGGCCAGGCTTGCTCGTAGCGCCTCGCCCAACGCTTCCTGTTGATTCTCAAATGCACGACGGGCTGTCGCGAGATAGCTACCAAGCGCGGTCAGTGCTTCGATCAATTCGTAGAGGAGCGCGGTCTCGTCGGCGCTTCGGCTTGTCGGCGCTTCTCTACCGACATTCCCCGGATCATTATGCGCGGCCATGACAGTGCACTTCCCGACGGGAGCGGAGCATCCTCGGAGCTGCCGAAAATCTTAACTCCACACCCCCTGACAGGCGAGAGCGGCGGTGCCGCAGAAATTGATCAGGATCAAGGTTTATGTCAATTCACGGGGGAAGGCTCGGGGCAGCAGGAGTGCCTCGACCTCCGGCAGCTCGGTCCCAAGCCACAGCCGCGAGCTGAAATCATCATGAACTCGATCCCCCCAAGCCGTTCCGTCAATCCTCCTCGCAGCGGACCAACGATTATTGGCCCCGCCCTTTGGGCGTCAGGCGAAAACTCGGGGCGCCCCCTGAGAGCCGAAGAACAGGCGCTGCTCGCAGTTATCTCCACGGTTGTCCGCTTCAAAAAAGGCGAAAGGATCTACGCGGAGGGAGATCGCGCCGATGCCGTCTTCAACATGATCACTGGGGTGGTAAAGTCGTATCGAACGCTGCCGGACGACAGACAGAATATCTTCGGATTTTTGTTTGCTGATGATTTGATCGGGCTCGCTCAAAACGGATTATATGTAAACTCAGCCGAGGCGGTGACCTCCTCGACCCTCTACAAAATACCGACGGCCCTGCTTGAGGCCAGACTTCGTAACTATCCCGACCTCGACTTTCAGGTCATTTCCAAGCTGTGCCATGAGCTGCGCGAGGCTCAACGCCATGCCGTCCTGCTCAGCGAGCAACACGCCGTGGGCAAGGTCGGATTATTCCTTCAGATGCTCGAAACCCATCAGGCCGCCAGAGGCGAGAGCACCGGAGAGGTTTATTTGCAGATGACGCGGCGGGATATCGCCTCATACGCCGGCATCACGCCCGAGGCGGTGACACGATCGCTGCGGGACCTCGTCGGTCGTGGCGCGATTACGTTCAGAGATCGGCGGCACGTCCAGATCGTCAATCGAGCGCGATTGGAGGCCGCTATATTTCGGAAACGCGTATAACCCGATGACCCTGCTGGCTGCTTTCGATCGGCGCCGCGGTCTGCACGGCACAAAGATGACACACCAGATAAGGAATTGCGCCTCCGCAAGCCCTTCGGGTCGGGGGAGTTGATGGCCTTCGTCGCAAGGGCTCTGGGTCGGTGCGGATTTGCAACCGGGTAATGGGCCTTTCGCTTCGGCGCGGGTCAGCCGTGGCCGCCGATCGTCACCATCACCGGAACGTGGTCGGAGGCCTTGTCCCAGGCGCGGCAATCGCGCAGGATCCGGGCCTCGATGAGGGTGCCGACGAGTGCCGGCGTCACCCAGATGTGATCGAGGCGGCGGCCGCGATCGGAAGCCGCCCAATCGCGCGCGCGATAGCTCCACCAGCTGTAAAGCCGTTCCGGCGGCGGAACGAAGTGCCGCACCGCATCGACAAACCCGCAGGACCGCTGCAGGCCCGTCAGCCTCTCGACCTCGATCGGAGTATGGCTGACGACGCCGACGAGCTGCTTATGTGACCACACGTCGCTTTCCAGCGGCGCGATGTTGAGGTCGCCCACCGCGATCATCGGGCGCGCAGCTGCGCGCTCGGCGGCGAACCATGCCGTCAGCTCGTCGAGAAACTGCAGCTTGTGCGCGAATTTCGGATTTGCCGCCGGGTCCGGGACATCGCCGCCCGCAGGAACGTAGATATTGTGCAGCTCGACGCCGCGCTCGAGTTCGACGATCGCATGGCGGCAGTCGGTGCGGGCGCACCAGCTGCGGATCTCGGGTGAACGCAGCGGCGTGCGCGACACGATCGCGACGCCGTTATAGCCCTTCATCCCGTGCACCAGCATGTGGCCGTAGCCGAGCGCTTCGAAGGCCTCGCGCGGGAACCGCGCATCGGGCGTTTTGGTTTCCTGCAAGCACAGGACATCGGGCGCCAATTCGGCGACGAACCGCCGGATATTGTCTAGACGCAAGCGGACCGAGTTGATGTTCCAGGTGGCGAGGCGCAAGGTCAACGCCGGCTTCCATCGGTGCGCCCCGGCCGGCCCGGTACCCGGAAGGCGCCAAAGCAGTGGCGCCCGGTCGGGGGGAAAGACCGGGCGCCTGCATCTCAGAAGCGTTTGGGGGAAATCGGCCCCGCAGGGGAAACGGGACCGGTTTTGAGCGAATTTGTCGCTCGCTCGCTTCCGGAACTGAAAAATGGGGTTCGCAACACCGGAAACAAGGGGGCAATTCGCGCATGACACGCGCTGCAAAAACGCATGCAGCGCGGCGCGACCAGCCGCACCTCACTCACGCCGCTCGGGCCGTTTTCGCGAAGCCTGCTCGGGTTGCCTGACAAGCCTGCGAGAAGGCGGCGAAGAGCGCCGAGGATAACGGATTTTCGCCAGGCCGGTATTCCGGATGCCATTGCACCCCGACGACAAAGCGCGCGCTCGGCAGAGATACCGCTTCGATCAGCCCGTCGGGCGCCGTGGCTTCGACGCGCAGCTCCGGCGCCGGCCGGTCGATGCCTTGCGAATGGAGCGAATTGACCACTTGTTCGGCGCTGCCGGCAAGCCCGGCCAGGAGCCCGCCCGGGGTCAGGGCGATGCCATGCGCCGGAGCGTACGGGCCCTCCGGCGAATCTCGGTGCGGGCGATGGTTGAGTCGGCCGGGAATCTCATGCACGCGCTGGTGCAAGGTGCCGCCCAGCGCCACGTTGAGCTCCTGGAGGCCACGGCAAATCGCCAGTATCGGCAGGTCGCGTCGGACCGCCTCGCGGATCAGCGGCAGGGTCGTCGCATCGCGCGCCGGATCGTGCAGCGTCTCGGGATGGCGCGGCGTGCAGCCGTATTCGCTCGGATGGACGTTCGACGGGCTGCCGGTGAGCAGCAATCCATCGAGCATGTCCACGACCCGCCGCAGCTCGATCTGCGGCCCGACCGCCGGGATCAGGATCGGCAGACAGCGGGCCGCTTCGATCACCGCGCTGAGGTATTTCTCGTTGACGGTGTGGAACACCCGCTCGTCGATCGTGCGCAGGCAGGCGGGTATGCCGACGATCGGCAGATCACGCGATGGCATCGGGTTGGCTCAGTTGTTGTTGTTGCGGCGGCCGGCAGCGAACGGATCCTGGTATACAAACAGCGTCGGATCGAGCGCCATACCGAATTGTTGACCGGCCAAGGTGACCGTGGTGGTCCGGCGCTGGGCATCGACGATCGTCCATTGACGCAATGCGAACGGCTGTTGGCTGAAGGACATCGTCAGGCTGCCGCCGTCGGGCTGCGCCTTTTCGACGAGCGTCACCTGCAGGAGATCGGCCGTCCGCGCGAACCCGGTCACGATCAGGTCGTCAAAGGTGATCGGATCGCGCAGCAAGAGCCAGGCGGGCGTCGACTTCAATCCAACCTTCTGCATTTCTGCCAGCTGCTTGTCGATATAGTAAACATAAAATCGGTCGGCGATCAGCAGGATCGGCGACGGTGGATTGTATTCGAAGCGCATCCGGCCCGGACGTTCCATCCACACCTGGCCGGAGGCAGTACCTCCATTTACCGAGTACTGATAAAATCGAGCGTACATGGTGGTGATGCCGCCGAGGTAAGCGGCGATACGCTGCAAATCGGCGCGGTCCTGCGTTGTCAGCGCGATCGGTTGCGGCTCCGGTTCGGCGCGAACCGGCACCGCCGCGAGGCCGGCCGTCAGGATCAGCACAGCCGCCCAAAACGCAGCGTGTTTCACGCCGCCGACCGCCCATCCGCAAGCTCGGCGCTTTCCGGAACTCGTCATCCGCCACCCTTGCCTGCTGCACCAGAGGCAGAGATGCGCGCGGCGGCGGTCAGGGTCAATCGGGGTCGGTGCGGTCAATCGCCGCCGCGCATGAGAACTTCGCGCCTGCCGACATGGTTCGCGGCGCTGACCACACCCTCGGCTTCCATCCGCTCGACGATCCGCGCCGCGCGGTTGTAACCGATCTGCAGATGGCGCTGGACAAAGCTCGTCGACGCCTTGCGCTCGCGGCAGACGACGGCCACCGCCTGCCGATAGAGCGCGTCGCCAGAGCCGTTATCCGCCTCGCTCTCCAGCGGATCGAGCGGCGCTTCGTCGTCCTCGGTGATCTCGTCGATGTAATCGGGCTCGCCGCGGTTCTTCCAGAAGGAGACGACGCGCTCGACCTCCTCGTCGGAGACGAACGGGCCGTGGACTCGGGTGATGCGTCCGCCGCCGGCCATGTAGAGCATGTCGCCGCGGCCCAAGAGCTGCTCGGCGCCGGCTTCGCCGAGGATCGTGCGGCTGTCGATCTTGGAGGTCACTTGAAAGCTGATCCGGGTCGGGAAGTTCGCCTTGATCGTGCCGGTAATCACGTCGACCGACGGGCGCTGGGTCGCCATGATTATATGGATCCCCGCGGCGCGCGCCATCTGCGCCAGGCGCTGGATCGCGGCCTCGATCTCCTTTCCGGCGACCAGCATCAAATCGGCCATTTCGTCGACGACGACGACGATCAGCGGCAGCTCGCTGGCGTCGAAGGGTTGCGGCTCGAAAATCGGCTGACCGGTCTCCGGATCAAAGCCGGTCTGCACGTTGCGGATCAGGCTCTCGCCCTTGAGCCGCGCATCGGCGAGACGGGCGTTGAACCCCTCGACGTTGCGCACCCCCAGCTTCGACATTTTGCGATAGCGGTTCTCCATCTCGCGCACCGTCCACTTGAGCGCGAGCACCGCCTTGCGCGGATCGGTAACGACCGGCGCCAAGAGATGCGGAATGCCGTCATAGACCGACAGCTCCAGCATCTTCGGATCGACCATGATCAATTTGCAGCGGTCGGGCGGCATGCGATAGAGGATCGACAGGATCATTGTGTTGATGCCGACCGATTTGCCCGAACCGGTGGTTCCGGCGATCAAGAGGTGCGGCATCTTGGCGAGATCGGTTAGCACCGGTTCGCCGGAAATGTCCTTGCCGAGGATCAGCGGCAGGCGGCCGGCGTGCTTTTCGTAGGCCGGCGAATCGAGCAGTTCGCGCAGGTAGACCATCTCGGCCTTGCGGTTCGGCAGTTCGATGCCGAGCACGCTGCGCCCCGACACCACGGCGACGCGCACCGAGATCGCGCTCATCGATCGGGCGATGTCATCGGCAAGCCCGATGATCCGGGACGCCTTGATCCCCGGCGCCGGTTCGAGCTCGTAAAGCGTCACCACCGGACCGGGCCGGACCTGGACGATCTTGCCGCGCACGCCGTAGTCTTCGAGCACGGTCTCGAGCAAGCGAGCATTCTTTTCGATTGCGTCCTCGTTGAATGTCTCGGTCCTGGCCGAAGGCGGCTTGGTCAGCAGCTCGAGCGAGGGCAGCCGCGGCGCCTCGTCAGGAACGAGATCGAGCCGCGGCTGGCGTTCCGCTTCGGCGCGCTTTCCCGACGGCGACGCCGCCCGCGGCGCGACGAAGCGGATCAATCGCCCGCGCTCCGGCTCGTCGCGGGGCGGGACGCCGCCCGCGATGCGGTCTGCGCCGGCTTGGCCCGACGGCGGCGCGCGCCGCTCCGAGAGCGGCGTGACGACGCCCGGCGGCCAGCTCTGGGCCGGGTGGCCGTCGGCCGCGCCCGGCGAACCCCGCCGGGGGCGGCGCAGCAGCCGGCGAGCCAGCCCGGCGGCCGCCATCGAGCCGCGGCCGGCGCTGCCGCCGAGGTCGCACCAATCGCGCCACGACAGACCCAGGATCAGCAGCAGCAGGAGGCCGACCGCGGCCGATGCCGCCATCGCGATCGGCAACGAGGCACCGCCGGCCCCGCCCAACGCCAGCAGCCGTTGCCAGCCCCAACCGGCGACGCCGCCGGCATCGGCGGTGGCCAGCGTCCCTGCCGGGCCGAGCACCGAGAGCGCCAGCGCGGCCAGCAACGGCACCGCCGGCAGCAGCAACAGCTTGCGGCCGAAATTGGATACCGGCCGGTTCAAAATCAGGCGGAGCGACCAGCCGAGCAGCACGATCGGGATCGTCAAGGCGGCGAGGCCGAACGATTGGCGCAACAGATCGGCAAGCACCGCCCCGTTCTGGCCGAGAAAATTGTGCGTCGAACCGCTCCCCGCCGTGTCGAGCGACGGGTCATCCGGACGGTAGGACAGCAGCGCCGCCGTCAACAACAGCGCCGCCAGCAACAGCCCCCAGCCGAGCGTCTCAAACAGGCGTCGCTTCGCCGCCGCCAACACCTCGTTCCAAAAGCGGCGCCGGATGCCGTCCTTTGCCGCGTAACCTGCTAATCTGGCCATGCCTTCCCCGATGCTGGCCTGCCGTCGCGCTGCGGCCCACGCCGGCATCCGCCGTTCCCCCGTGGCAGACGCCCGACCGCTCGCGCCGCCTCGATTTTATCGGTCGAGCCAAAGCAATTCCATATATTTCAGAACTCTGTAGCATCGCTGCCGGACACCGGGTGGTCAGCGGCAAGAGCCGCCCGGGGGCGAAGCGCCCGGCGATATCGGGAAGGTAAAGGTAGATCCGTCGCTCGCCTCGGTCTCGCCGCTCCAACGACAATGACCGCGGCGAGTCCTCGCCGCGGTTACAAAAGATGCGAAGGCTCCGGCAATGGCTACAGGCCTGACGACAGCGCCCACACGCGGCGCCCGGTCATCACTGCCGAACGCCGATGACGACCGCTCGAATGCCTTGCCGGAGCCCCGGCGTCAACGAGCCGAGGGTCTTAGATGACCTCGGCGCAAGCGTAAGCGTTGATTTCGCAGCCAACCGCGATTTCAACGATGACCGGTGTCTTCCAGCTCATAACGATCCTCCAAGGTGAACGGCCGGCGAGCCGCGACCGCGGGCGGCAATCTAGGGGGCGGCCCCGAACCCTGTCAACGTCGCGCCGGTAACATTTTCGTGCTCGATTGGCTTGGCAAATAAGGTCCTCGCGGTCGGGCCGCCGTCCGGTGCCGCCGATGATGCTTGGTTTGCCGACCCGATCGGTCTAGTTTTGTCGGGTGACCGCACCGGCGGCCGAGTGGGCCTGTGCCTGGCACCTCGGACCGAGCACGGGGCGAACACTCTGTTTGATTAGGGACGCGATGAGGGAGGGTCGGATGGCAATATTTACGCATGTCACGGTCGGCACGAACGAACTGGCGAAGGCGCGCGCCTTCTATGACGCGGTGTTGGCGCCGCTCGGGTTGAAGCGGGTGATGGATTTTGGCGACAACGGCTCGATGTGGGGCGAGAGTGCCCCTGAGTTCGGCGTGCTGAAGCCGGCCAACGGACAACCCGCGACCATCGCGAATGGCGGCACGATCAGTTTCGCGGCGCCAAATCGCGCGGCGGTCGCGAGTTTCCACCAAACCGCTCTCGCCCGAGGCGGGAAAGACGAAGGCGCGGTCGGGCCGCGCAGCTTTGCCCCCAATGCCTATGCGGGCTATGTCCGCGATCTCGACGGCAACAAGCTCGCTTGCTATTGCTTCAAGCCGGAGTAGTTCGGCCGCCGCCCAAGAAGGGGCCGCCGAGGCGGCGGCCCCAGCGGCCTACCCTTTAAAAACAAACGCGATTTTGGACTTTCATCAAGGAGGACACGATGAGACCTTCGATGGGATACGCCCTGCTATCGGCAGCGCTGGGGCTGCTGATTGCCCCCCCGGCCTTTGCGCAAAATCCGAGCGTATCGGTCGAGACCGAATACTTGATGACATTCGAGGCACCGCTCGATCCGGCCTTTCAACCCATGGGATCGCGACTGGTCGTCAATGTACCCGCGGGGGGAACCGTTCATGGACCGAAAATAAACGGCACGCTTATTGCCCCTGGTGGAGACTGGCTCAACATCTTGCCTGACGGCAGCCTCCGGATCGATGTTCGCGGCACTATAAAAACCGACGACGCCGAGCTCATATTGATCGAGTATGGCGGGATTATAGTTCCCATCAAGGAATCTATGGACCGCTTCAATAAAGGAGAAGTTCTCACCACGAAGGACTACGAATATTTTATTACGGCTCCGCGATTCACCACGGCTTCCAAGAAATACGCGTGGCTCAATCACGTGCAAGCGGTGGGAAAGATGGTCTCGGTTCAGAAAACCCGGATCAAGTACGATTTGTTCGCGGTCCGGTAGCGAGACGGCCGCCGGTCCCGTAGTTCCGAGTAGGGCGGAATAGCGCGAAGCGCTATTCCGCCGAACGGCCTCGGCGTGACGGAGACAGCGGAAGGCGCGCCGCCGGCGCCGGGTTCCGGCCGGCGGAGCGATGCCCCCCAAGCATCCAAAAATCGCCACACTCGAAGGGCAATTGAGATTGGATTTGGTGAGAATGGATTTGGGCTGGCGCTTGCGCTGGTCGGCGAGGGCCCCGGCGACGGGCCTTTTAACTTTTCTTGGCGGCTCCTTGGCCAAGGCGTTCGGTTACAAAGTTATCCCGCGATCGTGGGTGTTGGGCTCGCCGGCGAAGCATTGCTGATGGCAGGGCGCAAAGGCCGAGCCGAAGACCATCCCCAATCCAGATGACCGGAAATCGAATGCTGATTCCGCGTGACCGTCGGTGGTTCTTGCGGTCTGCCGCCGGCCTGATGCTGGCGCCGCCTATCGGCCCCACCGTTTTCCGCCCCCCTGCCAATGCCGTCAATGCGCGACAACGCAGCGTGGTCGGCAACGGCACCACCGACGATGCGGCCGCTATCAACCAGCTGATCGCGGAGATCTCCGCCGGAGGAGGCGGGAGCCTTTATTTCCCACCCGGCATCTATTCCTGTGGTTATACTATCCGGCTGAAAGACCGTGTTCATATTTCTTTAGGTCCGGAGGCGGTGATCAAGGCGGCGCCGTCCGGAGACTACGATAAGGCCGAGGAGAATGCGAACGACAGGTACCAGGACTTCGGGCACAGCCATTGGCGCAACAGCCTGATCTGCGGCATTGGCGTCCGCGACGTCTCTATCTCTGGGCCAGGCCGCATCTCCGGAATGGGTCTGAGCCGACAAGAGTGGACTATGAATGACGGCACGCCATCGGCTCTAATACCCGGGACCGCCGATAAAATCATCGCCCTGAAGAATTGCCGAAACATAACCCTGGAAGACTTTTCGCTCGACGGCACCGGCCATTTTGCCATCCTCGCGACCGGCGTGGACAACCTCAAAATCCGCAGACTTTTGATCGATTGCGCCCGCGACGGCATAGACCTCGACTCTTGCTGGGGGGCGGTAGTCGAGGATTGCTCCGTAAATGCACCGTTTGACGACGGTATCTGCATAAAGGCCTCGCTGGCGCTGGGGGAAGCGCGCGGGAGCAAGCATATCCAGGTACGTCATTGTAAAATTTTCGGCGGGTTCGTCGTCGGCACGTTCCGCGACGGCAGCCGAATACCGCTCCCGAGAGGGCAGGGCCGCAAAGGGCGTTTCAAGCTCGGCACCGAATCCAACGGTGCGTTCGAGGACATCCTCTTTGAGGATTGCCATATAGAGGACGGCCTGGGGTTCTTGCTGGCGACCGTCGACGGCGGCACCATCGCCGGCGTTCACGTCCGCAACTGCACCGCGCGCAACATTCACAACGCGCCGGTTTTTGTGTGGCTCGGCGATCGGTTGCGCGGGCCGCCGGGGATTTCGGCGGGCGCGATCGACGATATAACGATCAGCGGCTTCACCTGCTACGGGTTCGATAACGACGAGCCGATCATCGTCAGCGGACTTCGTCGGCACCCGATCAAGGGCTTCACCCTCAGCGACGCTTATCTGTTGCAGAAGGGCGGAGGTTTGCAGGAAGAGACCTACATCATCCCGCCCGGGATGGACCGTTTCTATCCCGAGACGGGCGTGCTCGGGCAACGACTGCCGGCGCAAGGCGTCTTCGCGCGCCATGTCGATCGTCTTACGCTTCACAATGTCGAATTCAATTATATAATTCCGGACAAACGCCCCTTCATTTGGCTCGGCGACGTCAGTTGCAGAAATTTCTCCGGCATTAGAGTGCCGCCCGGCGCCGCGGCGCGGTTAATGTACGAACCGAAGGCAATCGAGACCGCAGGCTGTCGCTCCGCCTAGGCTACCGAGCTGTTCTGCGACGGCATCGGGAGAACTTCATCAGCGCGCGGAAAGATAACGGCGCTGCACGTTGATCTGGATCAAGTCGCCGCGCTCCGGGCCGGGCAATATCGTTTTCCCGGGAGGGGCGGATGGTCGGAAATCGCGGAGCGAAACGGAAAAAACAGACAGCGGCGAAGACGGCGAAGAGCCCCCGTCCGGCCGGCAAGAAGAACCGGCCGAACGAGGAGCTCGGCCCCGAGCGCCGCACCGAACTCGCGCGACAGGCCGAGGCAAAGGAGTATCGCGGGAAGCCGCCGTCGATCTGATCGGCTGCAACGACCGCCGCAGCGACCTGGTCACGCTCGATCAGGTCGAGCGGATTGTTTATAGCGCTCTCGACTTGAAGCTCGGTCTCCGACCCGAGGTGGAACAGCCTCTGGACTGCCGCATTGGCAGGCAGCTTCGGTGGCTCGGTGACGTGCGTGCGACCCGTCCGCTTTAGTCTCCAAGCCGGCCAACTCTCAAACGCTCGGCGCCGGCGCCATATCGACCGCTATCGCATCGCGGACAGTGGGAGACAGACGATAGTACTGATGGGATGTGAGGAAATTGCGATCATAGTCTTTAATATCAGTTGCATCGAACATTCGGTAAGCGGAGGCTGGAAACATGGTCTGATCAGTACGGTCCTTAGGGCCGTCCTGACCGAGACGCTGCAGGCCATTGATGGTCCGGCTTAGGTCTAACACTTTGTCCTCGCCGCTATAGTAAATCGAAATCCGCGAACTGAGCAGTAATAAACCGTCTAAGCCAGTAAGATTAGGTTGTGCGAATGCATCGAAGCCACAATCGCCAGCAGCGAGAATGCTTACGTTGAATAATTCGGCGTTTCCATTCCCGTGCAGGAACCAATTCTCCACCGCGCTTTGGAGCGCCAGGTTGCCCATGCTGTGGGCGAGCAGATAGGTACTGCACCCGTTGGCGCGCGCTGTACGAAGCACGGGTTCGATTTGGGCAAAGAAGCTCATCAGGTGGACGCCCGACAGGCTGGCCATTTTCTGATCATGGCGGTAGTCGGCATCGAGCACGGGAACACTGATGATCTTTCCCAGCGATGGCCAGCTGAAAGCCAGGACTGTTGTGTCGGTCCCTGGCTTCCCTGAGGCGGCGAGGAACTCCCGGTTAAAAGCAGCGCGCGTGATCCCGTCTTCGAAGGTGTTGTCGAAACCATGTATAAAGACGAGAAGATTACGGCCCGCATTGGACAGGTCGCCCGACACATTCGCGGCAAAGGCGCCCTTATTCGTGTCCTGAATGGAGGTGATCGCCCCCTGCCGGTCGTCCTTGATATCCACTCCGTCCACAAAGGACGTGCCATACATTATGTCGGTTGATATCGATGGGGGTTGGATATTGGGACCGTAGCTGGTAACTACAGCGGGGTCGCCGGTGAGGATGCGGTTGCTCGCGAAAAACACGGTCGTTGGCACTGGCTTAAGACCTTTGCCGGGCGGGCCAGCCTAAGTGATCCGGAGGGCAACGGCAAGTCTTGCCGACATCCGCCAGATAGCGGCGCACCCGCGACACCGGTTCGTGCGGCCGCGTCGGGTGACCTCGGCGTCGGATCAAACGGCTGGACGGGATCCGAAAGCGGGCCGCCGCTTCCGCCGTCGCGGGGCTTCCAGGTTCATCCGACCGGCAACCTTGCGCCGCGGGCGGGTGTTATGTCGTTGCGCTGGATCAATCGCCGCGAGCGGCAGCAGCATAGTCCCGGGCTGTCAATCATCAGTTGGGTCGATTATTTCCAGATAGCTTAGCGGAGGCGCCGATGTGGGGAGGAACTGCCGGTCTCATATTGAGGCGAGAGCCGGCGGGGTCGGCGCCAACATCGTCGGCGGATTGCCGGGGAACTCCGGTCTCGGCACGGTTCGGCTGCCTACCGGTCCGGCGACGGTTGGGCAGATGCGCGACGGCTGACGCCTTCTTGGTGACGGGCGCACCGGCAACGCCGCGACACAACAATTTCGATACCTTGCGCTGCGTCGCCGCCGTTTCGGTCATGTTCTCGCATGCGTTTCTGATCGCCGAGGGCAGCCAGCGGCGCGAGCCGTTGATCCTGTTGACCCGGAATCAATCGATCCTCGGCCTCTGCGGCGTGTTTATCTTCTTCGCCGTCAGCGGCTTTCTGGTAACACAGAGCTTCGAACAGACCGGCGACCCGTTGCGGTTTCTCGCCAAGCGCGCGTTGCGCATCTTCCCCGGTCTCTTCGTGGCCCTTCTCTTGTCGGCTTTTGTGCTGGCGCCGATCGTCTCGACCCTGGCGCCCGGCGCCTATTTCAGCAGGGCCGCGCCCTACGAATACGTCCTCGGCAACACCCTGCTCAGCCAGAGGGTGCATGAACTGCCGGGTGTGAGGTTTGTCGCCAACCGGGTCGGGTTCGAGATCAACGGGTCGATGTGGACCTTGCGCTGGGAGTTCACGATGTATCTGATGGTCCTGGCGCTGGGCGCGCTGCGGCTGCTGTGTTTGCCGGTGATGCTGGGGTTGCTCGCGCTCGGCATCGCCTGCCTGCAATTCGCGGCGCTGGCGGGGCTCGGCGGCTGGGGCTGGCTGCTCGGCTTTTTTGCCGCCGGCATGGTCCTTTACCGGCTGCGCGCGACCCGCATCTTCGACGGCCGCGTCGCCCTCCTCGCAGTGGCGGGCCTCATTCTCAGCGTTCCGCTGCGGCAATTCATCCCGCTCTTCCCGTTGTTCGGCTGCTACCTGGCGCTGTGGCTGGCGCTCAATCGGCGCTTCCCGGTGATCCCGGCGGCACGGTTCGGCGACCTGTCCTATGGGCTCTACATCTATGGTTGGCCGGTCGAGGCGGCGGCGATCTGGCTGTTGGGGGGCCGCGCCGCATGGTGGCAGGTGTTTTTGCTGGCGCTGCCGGCGACCGCGGTGCTGGCTTTTCTGTCTTGGCACTTGGTCGAGCGGCCGGCCTTGAGCTTCAAACCGAGCCGGCGGCACCCGACCGGGCGCTTCGCCGAACCTCGCGGGCGGCGCCAGGTCGTTGCGCTCGATCGATCGCCTGCGACCGGCGGGAGCTGATCCGGATCATCGCATTGCGGCCCCGGTGATCTTATTCGGCCAGGTGCAGGTCGGCCGGGGTTCGGCACTCACCCGCGAAGGCCGCGCCTAGCGGTTTCTGCCTCGAAGGCGTCGTCGCTTATCGCGGCAACGCGCGGCAGCTGCCGTCCGCGTCCAATACGACGCGGGTGGCGAACCGGGCGCATTCGCGATCGAGCCTGTCGCACAGCCACGCCGCATCGCGGTCCGCGGCGCGGTGCAGCCGGAAGCGGCGGATTTGGAACGGCACCAGCCGCAATTCGATCAGCCGGCCGGTGGCGAGAGCGAAGCGCGGCAGGTACATCAGAGTGAGATCGCCGCGAAACGCTTCGTCGCCCGCAATCCCTTCGTAGTCGTTGAGGAAATCGCCGCAGCCGTACAGGATCGGCTGGTCCCGGTAGATCTCGATCGCCTTCGGGTGGTGCGAGGAATGGCCGTGGACGATGTCGAACCCCGCGCTGTCGATCAGCGCCTGGGCGAAGCGCGTTTCGCTCGGGGCAATATCGTATCCCCAATTGCCGCCCCAGTGGAGCGAGGCGACGAGGAGGTCGCCCGGCCGTCGCGCCGCCCGCGTCCGGGTCGCGATCGTCTCGACCGTGCGCCGCAAAAGGTCGGGCAGCAGGTTGACCCCGGCCCGGTCTTCGCCCGCCGCCCATTCCGGCGGCACGCCGCCGCTCGCGGCCGCGAAGGCAAAGACGAGCACCCGGACGGCACCGGCCGCGATCACCGCCGGCGCCGCCGCCGCTGCCGCGTGGCGTCCGGCGCCAGCCGTTCCGATGCCGGCCTGCTCCAGCGTTTCCAGCGTCTCGATCAGCCCGCCGCGTGCGAAATCGAGGACGTGGTTGTTGGCAAGGACGCAGCAATCGACGCCGGCCGCGGTCAGGGCGCCGATATTTTCCGGGTTCATCTTGTAGTTGATGCCTTTGGGCCAATAGTCCCGGCTCGTCGTCACGCTGGTCTCGAGATTGATGATCCGGACCTGCGGCTCGCCGCGCCGCAATGCGGCGAGGGCGTCGCCCCAGACGTAGGAAAATGGGACGGGCTTCGGGATCGCACCGTTGGCGCGTTCGGCGAGTGCCACATACTCCTCGGCAGAAGCGACATAGCCTTCGCGCAGGCGCGGATCGCCCGGATGCGGGAGCACCTGGTCGATGCCGCGCCCCAGCATTACGTCGCCGACGACGCACAGCGTGATGCTCTCGGTCAAGATCGGATCGAGCCTCCGAGGCCCTGGCCGCGGCGACGGCGCTGTCTCAATGGCGATTTATCAGACGGTCGCGAATTTCGAGGTCCGTCGCTAAATCGATACACGTCCACGCCATTGCCAAGGCGCCGTCCGCGAGGGCTTTGTCCGCGTCAGCCGTGACGCAGTGGGCGGCAAATTCTGGCTGATGATTGACGGCCGGCAAGGAATTTATGCCGATCATCGGATGTATCGATGGCAAAGCCAAGGAAACGTTGCCCATATCCGTGGAAGCGGCGACCCGTGTTTGCCATTCGCCAAGATTGGGGAACGGTCGCCCCAGCGCCTCGGAATTCCTGCCGTAGAACGCCGCGATCGCGTCATCGTGGTGCATTTCGGCATAGGGCTTATCGCCGCCGACCAATTGCAATGTCGAGCCGGTGGCGAGAGCTCCGGCCTCAAAGCAACGATCGACACGGGGCCGCAGTTCGGCCAATTGAGCCAACGTCTCCGCGCGAATCATGTATTTGGCTGAGGTGCGGGCGGGGACGATATTCGGAGCCGAGCCGCCGTTGGTCACAATGCCATGTATGCGATCCGTGGGACGGATATGCTGACGCAGCAGTCCAAGCGCCGTTTGGGCGACGGTGAGCGCATCGGCCGCGTTCACCCCGAGTTCCGGGAAGGCAGAGGCGTGGGACGCTTTCCCCGTGTAGTGAACGTCAAACGTGGAAACAGCGATGATTTTGGCGCGGAGCGCGTCAAAAGGCGCCGGATGCACCATCATGGCGGCATGAATGCCGTGAAAAGCGCCGCGCTCGAGCTCCAGGATCTTGCCGCCGGCGTTGCCCACTTCTTCGGCAGGAGTGCCGATCACGGTTATGGTAAGGCCGACCTCGTCTGCCACCTTGGCCGCCGCAACCGCTGCGCCGACGGCCGACGCGGCAATGATATTGTGGCCGCAGGCGTGGCCAATATCGGGCAGGCAATCGTATTCCGCACAAATGCCGATGTTCAGGGGCCCGGATCCGGCGCGGGCGAGAAAGGCCGTCGGCAAGTCGCAGATCCCCTTTTCGACCGAGAAGCCGGCCTCGGTCAGCGATTCGCAGAGCCAGGACGCAGCCCGCTCCTCCTCAAAACCCAGTTCAGGGTGGGCGTGGATTCGATGGCTGAGCTCGATCAAGCTATTACGGGCGAGTTCGAAACGTTCTCGCGCCCCGGACTTCGCATTCATGGCAGATCCCTCCGCTGCTTGGGATGGCAACCGACATTCGCCAGATTGCCGGCGGTTTTGCCGCGAGGATCGCCCTTTTGACCGGCTTGGACAACGGCAAATCGCCTTCGTCTGGGTGCCGAACACGCCCCAGGGCGGCGACCGGGCGACCTGGGCGACGCGGCATCGGACGGAATGCTTCGGCTCTCTTCTTGCCGCCGCCTGGTTGCTATGTGGTTGCTAGGCTTCGGATCTCCCGATCAGCGAACAACGTAAGTCATTGAGCAATCTGAAGCGGGCGAGGGGATTCGAAGGTAACCGCCGTGGCGGCCGCGCTGAAGGCCGACGGTGAAGCAATATGCACGATGTGTGAAGGGACCCACACCGTGATATCAGCCATCGCTTACTATCGGGTTTCAACGCAGCGGCAAGGCAAATCCGGGCTCGGATTGGAGGCTCGGCGCACGGCGGTCGCCCGATTTGCGGAAAGCGAGGAGATCGAGGTCATCGCCGAGCACACCGAGGTGGAGACGGGCAAGGGCGCCGATGCGCTAGAACGGCGGCCCGAACTCGCGGCGGCACTTGTGCGTGCGCGCAGAGCGAAATGCCCGATCCTCGTTGCCAAGCTCGACCGGCTCAGCCGAGATGTCCGCTTCATTAGCGGGCTCATGGTCCATCGCGTTCCGTTTATTGTCGCTGAGCTTGGCGCCGACGCCGACCCCTTCATGCTCCATTTGTATGCCGCACTCGCCGAGAAAGAGCGCGCTCTGATCTCTTCACGAACTAAGGCAGCTCTTGCGGCTAAGAAAGCGGCGGGCGCGACGCTCGGCAATCCGCGTGCCGCCGAAGCCGCGGTGAAGGCGCACGCAGCCAATCGAGCCGCCGCCGACCAGTTCGCCGGCAATGTCCTGCCGATCATCCGTGAGATCCGGGCTGCCGGCATCACGTCGCTCGGCGGGATAGCGGCGGCACTGAATGCCCGTGGCGTCCGCACAGCACGCGGCGGTACCTGGCATTCGTCAACGGTTCGCAATCTCCTGCGGCGCCCTCCCGGATAAGGGCGGCGCCCCAACATCAACGCACCCTTGACCGCCTGCACATACGCAGGCGGGTCGTAACCGCTCTTCGCAGCATAGGGTTCGATCGTCGCCCACGTTCGTTCCCCGCTTGGCGAGTTGGGCAAGCGGTGCTGTGATCGTCGCGCCGGTAAGGGAGATACGCCAATGCCCGTCGACCCGCAGATCCAGGCCCTGCTCGATCGGGCGGCCAGCCTGCCCGCGACCCACACCCTGCCGGTGGCCGAAGCGCGCCGACAGATGGAGGCGCGCACCGCGGCGATGGCGCCGCCGGCCACGGTCGGCGCGGTCGCAGAGCGGCGGATGGACGGGCCAGCGGGGCCGATCCGGCTGCGCATATACACCCCGGCGAGCGCCGGCGCCCGGCCGCTGATCGTGTTCTTCGTGTCGGTCGATTACCGCCTCGCCCCTGAGCACAAATTTCCGGCGGCGCTCGACGATTGCACCGACGCTGCGCGCTGGGCGATCGCGCACGCCCGCGAGTTCTTACGAAACGGGTTTCCGACGCGCATTTGGCGGGCCTTCGCCAGGATGGCGTCTCCTACATCTTCGCCGGCGAGCGAGAGCTGAATTTAGCACTGTCGCTGGAGCTTCTGAACCGCGAGCTCGGGCTCGAACGCCTGCTACTCGAAGGCGGCGGCGGCTCGAACGGGGCGTTTCTGCGGGCCGGCCTGATCGACGAGATCAGCCTCGCGATCTGCCCCGCTGTCGATGGAGCGAAAGGCGCGCCGAGCATCTTCGATTCCAGCGACGACAATGCAGCCAGCGCCGCGCCGGTCCGCGCCATGACGCTGATCAGCAGCGAGGTGCTGGAAGAACGGATCAGCACTTGTCTCAGTTGAACCAAGTCGATGCCCGCGATAGGACGTCATCCAATCAGCACTGTCGGGGCGCCGACGACGATTGTTCCGCCATGCGCGGTCAAATCGCCCAGCCGCGCGGCTGGCTGGCCGCCGACCAGGACCGTAAAAGAGCCGAGCACGATAACGTCGGGCGGACCAACGCAAACCAGCGGATCGCCGAGCCGCGCCTGAGGCATCCCGCAAGTCAAGACGGTGGGCAAGCCCATGACGATTGGCCCCCCTACATGGGGAACCAACACGGTCACCATCGGACACACGTGCATGTCGGTCAGCCGTGCGGCTGGCATGCCCATCAGGGTTTCTCCGGTTGGAGCCGGCCGGCACCGCCGGCTGCAATCTCGTGGGCG
This sequence comes from uncultured Alphaproteobacteria bacterium, assembly GCA_963772295.1. Lineage (GTDB taxonomy): Bacteria > Pseudomonadota > Alphaproteobacteria > ATCC43930 > CGMCC-115725 > AP-15. Next base: position 506,554 of record CAVYWO010000004.1, on the reverse strand, counting down.
CTGCTCAAGAAGGCATTGAGGCGCGCCCGTTGACGCGCCGGGTCACCTCGCACCGAGGCGAGTTGCACAGCGCCCGCCACCGCGGTGCCGGTCAGATGCTGCGCCGGAGGCACCTTCGGCTGGTCGTGCGGGGACAGCGAATCGCCGCTCCAGAATGCTGCAACGGCGGCCCAAGCCTCGGGCGAGCCAAAGCCGGATTTTTGCGCGTGATCCATGGCCGCGCGGCGCGACTTATCGGTTTGCAGGCGAACCCAGATCTCGGCTGCTTCCAGCGCCGCCAGATCGACCGCTGAAACTTGGGCGGGGGTGGTGTGGCGCGCGCACATGCACGCCCACCAGACGGCCTCGCGTTTAGGTAAGGCAAAAGCGAACAAGCGCATAGCCTCCAGGTCAAACTCTCCAGACTCGAGCGCGGCGAGCAGATCGGTCACGGAGTTGCAGCCGTCGGCGGCTGCGGCGGCTTCCTGCCTCAGCTTGAGCTGACCGAGCAACACCGGCAGCTCAATCTGCTGCAGCTTGGGCAAAGTCCGTTCAGGCGGTTCGTTCGACATCTGGCCTCAGTTGATCATGACGATCCCACCCTTGACCGTCAGCATCGCGTCCCCGCTGAGCTGGACCATCGGCGCCTCGGTCTGCGCCATTACCTGTCCCTGGATCTTCACAATGAGGCCCGAAATCGTGATTCCGGTCTGGTCGATCGTGATGCTGTTTTCGCCGACTGTCATGGTGATCGACTGCAAGGCATCCTCGCTGATTTGCCCGAGCGCGGCCTTTGTTGACAGGTTGCCCATCGACAGCTCGACCGTCATGTTGCCCATCGAAAGCTTCGTGGAGCGGTCACCCTGTTTCAATAATAGCGAATCATCGCCCCCATCGATCGTTATATCGCGGTTTTTGCAGATCTCGACCGTCTGGTTGCCGCCGATCGTCACTTTCTGATCGTTCTCGACCTCGACCATGTGGTCCTTTTCGGCATGCAGGAACACCAGCTCCTGGCCCTTCTTGTCGTCGATGGAGAATTCCGAGAAATTCGAGGTACTCCCCTTCAGTGTGGAGCGCGTGCGCAGTCCGCTCTTGGTCTTCTCGTCTGGCAGCGGGAAGGGCGGCATGTAGTCGCCGTTGTAGACGCCTCCGATGACAATCGGCCGGTCGACATCGCCGTCCATGAACGCCACCGCCACTTCCGTGCCGACGCGCGGGAGGAACTGCCAGCCCCAATTCTTGCCGGCCCAGGGCTGGACGACACGCAGCCAGACCGAGCGGTCCGGGTTGGAGTCTTTCCTCCGGTCCCATGGGAACAGCACCTTCACTCGACCGTACTGGTCGGTGAAGATCTCCTCGCTGTCCGGTCCGATGACCACAGCGCTGTAGACGCCGTGCATTCGCGGGTGTTCCATGGTCGGCGGTTCGCGCCAGGTATGGCTCGAAAGAAATGCCGTAAAGCGGTTTGCGTAGCTCCAATATGAGCCGTCGGTGACAAACGCCTCCGATGTCGCCTGATGGAAGACGCTGCGAATGACATACTCTTGATGCTGCGCGCCGGTCTGTGGGTCCCGGGCAAGGACGAGCTTTTGTCCGGGTGCGAAGCCCTCGTGCGAGCCGGTGCCGTTGACCAGCGAAGCGTTGGCCTCGGCCGCTTCCATCAGCCGCCGCGCGCGCCGCTCGACCTCGGGAACCTCGAAACTCAGTGCCGGCCAGTGAAACATGTCGCGCTGCGCCGCGCCTGCGACCTTCTCGATCGTCTGCTGCTTGGCTTCGAGAGTGGTGGGATCGTAGTCCTTCAATGCTGCCTGTCCCCAGGCGGTCGCCATCGACGGCTCCCACGATGTCAACGAACTGACCTCGGTTGCGACCGGATCGAGCGATACATTGGGGTTCTGCAGCGAGACGAACACCTGGTTCGAATTGGCGATTACCATCACATGGTCATGGGCACTGTGCTCGAAGAAATAGAAATATCCCTCCTCCTCCATCAGGCGCGTCGCGAAGGCAATATCCGTTTCGTTCCACTGCACGGTGTATTCGCGGATGGGCTGGTCGCCGGTGATGCGAAACTCCGGAACAGCAATTCCTTCCTCGCTGAACAGCGTACGCAAGATCTGCACCGTGGATTGCTGCTGAAATACCCTGCAGTCCTCGGTCTGAGACAGAAACCAGAAGCGCGGCGCCAACTCGCTGTGCGGCCGCGCCGCGGGCGATCAGCCGGGCAACCGGATCGCTCTAAAAGCCGTCGACAAAGACGACAGATTTGTCGGCCCCGGCGGGGTACCGGTTGGTAGCCCCGGTGCCGCTCGCGGTGCGCTTGACGCGTCGGCTCCGAAACCTCTGTGTGCTGGGAACCGTCGAGGTTCGGCGCTATGCTGTGGACAGCAGCTATCGGTATCGAATTGAAAGGACCTTTCAGTGGGCAAGATTACCTGACGGAATTCCCTTCCCGACGACCCGATCTTCAAAGAAGGGCTGCAGATCTTCTTTCCACGCTTAGTGTCCGAATCTTAATCGGAATGGTTGAGTTGGGAGCATACGATACGTCTTACGATAAGCTGGACGGAGGCGACATAGACCCAGGCCTTGGCGCTCTCGATGGTGGCTTCGAAGTCTTTGGCCAAGCGGCGGTTGCGGTTGAGCCAGGCGAGGGTACGTTCGACGACCCAGCGGCGAGGGAGGACTTCGAAACCCACCGTATCGGCCATGCGGCGGACGATTTCAGTGCTCCATCGGCCGAATTTGGCGAGTGCTTCGAGGAGCTTATCGCCAGAATAGGCACTGTCGGCGAAGAGGTGACGCAGCAAGGGGAGAGGTCGTGGATGGCTTCGATAACGAGCGGCGCCCCATCACGGTCTTGTAGATCGGAGGGGTGGATCGCGGCTCCGACCATCAAGCCGGTGGTGTCGGTCACAATATGCCGCTTGCGGCCTTTGATCTTCTTGGCCGCGTCGTAACCGCGTGGCCCGCCACTCTCGGTCGTTTTGACCGATTGGCTGTCGATTACTCCGGCGGACGGGCTGGCCTCACGTCCGGCGGCTTCGCGCGCTTCGAGCAAGAGTTCGAAATTGATCCGCTCGAATAGGCCGCTGTCCCGCCAGTCATAAAAGTAGCCTTGCACGGTCGAGATCGCCACGCTCGCCGGCTCCGGTGGCAACGGCGAATCCTGGCAGGAGCAGATCGAGGCGGAACTCAAGACGGTCGCCGGAATGCGGCAGATCGCCGAGGCTAGCCGCGGGGCGCCCGACGCTCGAATTGTGCGCCTGCTCGATTGGATCGGCCGGGAGATGGTACCCGGCATCGCCGGGGGCGGGCGGGCCTGGACCGAGCGCCGCCTCCTGCTCTTTACCGAATATGAAGATACCCGGCGCTGGGTCGAGCGGCTGCTGCGCGAGGCCGTCGCCGATACCGAACGATGGGCGGCAGTGCGTCGAGCGGATACGGACGTTCCGCCTCGGCAGGTTCGAACAAGGGCTCGGGATCGGGCCATTCGTTTTCTGAGGTCCCTCGCCCGGGCCATAGCGCCGGCGACGGTCTCGGCCGGGTTGTGGGTTCCGTCCGTAGCCCCGCAGCTCGGCACCCGCGGGTTCGAGGATGTGACCATCGCGAGCCAGCGCATCGGGTCGACACGATAACCTCGACGGTACGGGGGCCGAGCTGCGGCAGCTCGCGGACGCGGGTCGGCACGGTCCGCCGGATCCCTCTTGGGCATCTGCGGGATCTCCCGCAAGGGGAGCGGCCTCTGGCGCCTCGGCCGCGCTTACCCCGTCGCTCGGCCATGCGTGCTCGACGCGCCTCGCGCTAGTCAGCGAGCGCGACGGGAGCGGGCCCGGGGCGCGTTGAACTCGCGCCACCATTCCGCGGCGCGATCCCGCTGGTAGATCGCGCCGTCGCGGCTGACGACCGCATCCGATCGGCGTCAGGTGGCCTCGGACCGCCTCCATCTCCAGCAGAACTGCCGTGACGGATCTGCACCTCGAATTCACCGAACATAGTATGGGCGTGGGTGACGGCGCTCTGCAGCGGATGCGTGCCAGCGCCTGTCTGGAGGAGGCTAGAAAGCGCGGCATGCGTCGCGCGTTCTTCCCTCGGCTGTCCTATAGGTCACAGCAATGGCGTGGTCTGCCGCATCGAGATCGCGCTAATCCAGACAGCAGATCCAGCAGACCCGCAGTCCGGCCGGGGATGCCCCTTGGCCATGGTGGAGACCGCGATGATCGCCAGGGCATGGGGCCCTGAGTTTCCCTGAATTTCCTTTGCTGCGCTTCCCCCCTGCTTCCCCATCCTTTGCCGGATTCGATTTATTGATCCGTAACCATTTGAAAAATTTGGAGCGGGCGAGGGGATTTCGAACCCCCGACCCCAACCTTGGCAAGGTTGTGCTCTACCCCTGAGCTACACCCGCGTCCGCTGCGCCGGCGATGATACAAACCGGCGCGGGGTTTGGGAAGACTTGCGTCACGGGTGGCGGCATCGCATCGTGCGCGCCGATGCCGCTCACGCCCGAACAGCTGTTCTGCCGTCTCGACGCGCTCGGCATCGCGCATCGGACCTATGCGCACCCGCCGGTCTTCACCGTCGCCGACGCCGTCCGCTTGCGCGGCAGGCTGCCGGGCGGGCATTGCAAGAGCCTCTTCTTGCAGGACAAGAAGGGCGGGCTGTGGCTTCTCGTCACGCTCGAAGAGCGCCGCCTCGATCTGAAGCGGCTCGCCGCGCATCTCGCGGCCCCCCGTTTTTCGTTCGGCGGCGCCGCCCTCTTGTCGGACGCGCTCGGCGTAACTCCGGGCAGCGTCACGCCCTTTGCCCTGGCGAATGATGCCTTGGTCCGGGTCGCGCCGGTGCTCGACGCGGCGATGCTCGAACAGGATCCCGTCAACTACCATCCGCTGGCGAACGACCGCACGACCGCGATCGCCGCCAAGGATCTGTTGCGTTTCATCACCGCCTCGGGACACGTTCCGCGCATCGTCGACTTCACCGCACTCTGACCGGCCGCCGGTTCCCGGCGCTTGTCTTCGCCTCTCGGTGCCGCCATGTTGTGCCGTAACGCGAAAGAGGAGAGCGATGCCGAGCGAAGCTCTGATCCGCGGCGGCGGCGCCGTCAAGGATGTGACCACCGCGAGTTTCCAGGCCGAGGTCATCGACGGTTCGTTCGACGCCCCGGTCATCGTCGACTTCTGGGCGCCGTGGTGCGGCCCCTGCCGGACGCTCGGCCCGATCCTCGAACGCGTCGTGCGCGCCGCCCGGGGAGCGGTTCGGCTCGTCAAAATCAATATCGACGAGAACCGCGAGGTCGCCCAGCAAATGCGGATCCAGTCGATCCCGGCGGTCTATGCCTTTCGCGACGGGCGTCCGATCGACGGCTTTGTCGGCGCCCTGTCCGAGGGCCAGGTCAAGCAGTTCGTGCAGCGTCTCGCCGGCGGCCGCGGCGGGTCATCGCCGATCGACGAGGCGCTGGCGATGGCCAAGCAAAGCCTGCAGGAGGGCGATCACAAGACCGCCGCCACCCTCTACACGCAGGTGTTGCGGCACGACCGCGAGAATCTGGAGGCGAGTGCGGGGCTGGCGCGGGCGATGATCGCCGCCGGCAGCCCGGCGAAGGCCCGCCAAGCCCTCGACCGCGTGCCCAACGAGCACCAGGGGCAGGCCGAGATCGCCGCCGCCCGCGCCGCGCTCGACCTCGCCGAAGCGGGGCAGCGCGCCCTGTCTCAGGCGGGCAAACTGCGCGCCCGGCTGGCGCAGAACCCCGATGATCATGCGGCGCGCATCGAGCTGGCGACGGCGCTATTTGGCAGCGGCGAGCGCGAGGCGGCGATCGATGAGCTGTTGACCGCCTTCAAACGCGATCGGGCGTGGAACGAGGGCGCGGCGCGCAAGCAGCTGCTCAAATTTTTCGAGGCGATGGGCCCGACCGACCCGCTGACCCTGAGCGCGCGCCGGCGCCTCTCCTCATTGATGTTTTCCTGACGGAGCGGGCGGTGAGCGCGCGGCCGGGCGCTCGGGCGCTACCCGCCATTCTGTCGATCTTTCCGCTGACCGGGGTGCTGCTGCTGCCGCGCGGCCAGCTGCCGCTCAACATCTTCGAGCCGCGCTACCTCGCGATGACCCGCGACGCGATGGCCGGCGAGCGGCTGATCGGCATGGTTCAGCCGCGCGACCCGCAGCAGTCGATGGCCGGCAACCCGCCGGTCTATCCGACCGGCTGCGCCGGGCTCGTCACCGATTTTGCCGAAACCCAGGACGGCCGTTTGCTGATCACCTTGACCGGGCTCTGCCGCTTTCGCATCGGCGAGGAACTGCCGCTCTTGCGCGGCTACCGCCGGGTCGTCCCCGATTGGCGCCCTTATGCCGCCGATCTCGTCGGCGAAGAGGATGCCGATTTCGACCGCCCGCGCCTGCTGCAGAGCCTCAGGACCTATTTCGGCCGAAACCGGATCTCGGCCAATTGGGAGGCGCTGGCCACGGTACGCGGCGAGCGGCTGATCGCCTCGCTCTCGATGGTCTGCCCATTCGCCCCGAGCGAGAAGCAGGCTCTGCTCGAGGCCGTCGATCTCGGCGCCCGGGCCCGGCTGTTGACGACGATCGTCGAAATGGCGGGGCTCGCCCCGCCGGCCGGATGCGGCGCCCGCCATTGAAACCGCCGAGGACCCTATGGCACCGAGCGAAATCGATCCGAGGCTGTTGGAGATCCTGGTCTGTCCGCTGACCAAGGGGCCGCTGCGCTACGACCGCGAGGCGCAGGAGCTGATCAGCCAGGAGGCGGGGCTCGCCTACCCGATCCGCGACGGGATCCCGATCATGCTGGTCGACGAAGCCCGGCAGCTGCGCGACGACGAGGGCGGCAGAAAACGGCTGCCGCCGGCGCGAGGCCCGGATTGAACGCGCCTTGGCCGGTCGAACTGCGCCTCAAGCGGGCCGAAAAACTGCTGGAGGTGAGCTTTGACGACGGCCGCCGCTTTGCCCTCGCCGCCGAATATCTGCGCGTCGAAAGCCCCTCGGCCGAGGTCCAGGGGCATGGGCCGGGGCAGAAGACGCTGGTTCCCGGCCGGGCATATGTCGCGATCATCGGCCTTGAACCCGTCGGCAATTACGCGGTGCGCATCACTTTCGACGACTTGCACGATACCGGGATCTATTCCTGGGCCTACCTCTATCAGCTCGGGGTCGAGCACGAGCGGCGATGGCGCGACTATCTCGACGCGCTCGCCGCCCACGGCCTCAGCCGCGAGCCGGAGCGCCGTCCGGCGGAACCTCGACGCTAAACCGCCGCGCACGCGGGCGGGCGGCGGGACAAAAAGAATGGTTGCAGAGCCGCCGGAACCGGTCGTAGAGGCCGCGGCGCTTTCCTGGGGCGGTGAGGGGGGGGTGATGCCGACCCCACGCGGCGCGCAACCGGTCTTTCACCTCGTGCTGATCAAGCCGACGCATTACGACGACGACGGCTATCCGATCCGCTGGGTGAAGGCGGCGATCCCCTCGAACACGCTCGCCGCGCTCAACAGCCTCGCCGAAGACGCGGTTCGCCGCCGCGTCCTCGGCCCCGCGGTCGTGCTTCGCCTCCTCACCTTCGACGAGACCAACCAGCGGGTGCGCCCGCAGCGCATCATCCGCGCCGTCCGGCGGGCCGGCGGGCGGGCGCTGATCGGGCTGGTCGGCGTCCAATCGAACCAGTTTCCGCGCGCCGTCGACCTGGCGCGCGTGTTTCGCGCGGCCGGTCTGCCGGTCTGCATCGGCGGCTTTCACGTCTCCGGCTCGATCGCGATGCTGCCGGAGTTGCCGCCCGAAATGGCCGCGGCGCAGGCGCTCGGCATTTCGTTCTTTGCCGGCGAAGCCGAAGATGGGCGCCTCGACCAGGTCATGGCCGACGCCTGGAACGGCGCGCTTCGGCCCATCTACAATTACATGAACGACCTGCCGGCGCTCGCGGGCGAGCCGGCGCCGATGCTGCCGCCGCGCCATATCCGGCGGATTTCCGGCGCGCTGTCGAGCCTCGATCTCGGCCGCGGCTGCCCGTACCAATGCTCGTTCTGCACGATCATCAATGTGCAGGGGCGCAAGAGCCGTTTCCGCACGCCCGACGATCTCGAACGGGCGATCCGCGAGAACTACGCGCAGGGCATCCGCCGGTTCTTCATCACCGACGACAATTTCGCCCGCAACCGGCAATGGGAGGCGCTGTTCGACCGGATGATCCGATTGCGGCTCGGCGAGGGTCTCAAGATCGGCTTCACGATCCAGGTCGACACCTTGTGCCACCGGATCTCGCAGTTCATCGAAAAGGCGGCGCAGGCCGGCGTGCGGCGGGTCTTCATCGGCCTCGAAAACATCAATCCCGACAATCTCATTGCCAGCAAGAAGCACCAGAACAAGATCACCGAGTATCGCCTCATGCTGCAGGCGTGGCGGCAGGCCGGCGCCATCACCTGCGCCGGCTACATCATCGGCTTTCCGGGCGACACCAGGGATTCGATCGGGCGCGATATCGAGATCATCAAGCGCGAACTGCCGCTCGATGTGCTGGAACTATTCTATCTGACGCCGCTGCCCGGTTCCGAGGATCACAAAAGGCTGTGGCAAAACGGCACGTGGATGGACGCCGATCTGAACCGATACGACCTTTACCACCGCGTCACGCATCATCCGCGGATGTCGGACGCCGATTGGGAGGACGCCTACCGGGCCGCTTGGGAGAGCTTCTACGGTTTCGAGCATCTGCGCACGATCCTGCGCCGCGCCGCCGCCAACCCCAAGGGCCGGCCGCAAACCACGCTGACGACGCTGTTGTGGTTCAAGCTGATGACGATGTTCGAGGCGGTGCATCCGTTGGAAGGAGGCGCCTTTCGCCGCAGGGCGCGCCGCGAGCGGCGCTACGGGCTGCCGCGCGAGAACCCGCTGCGCTTCTATCCGCGGCGCGCCGCGGATATCGTCGGCAAGGCCGGCGGCTATTGGCGGGTGTATCGCCGCGCCAAGGCGATCCTCGACGAAACCCTCGCCGATCCGAACCGGTGGGCTTACAGCGATCTGGCGATCGCGCCGCCAGCCGCGGCGGAATTCGATTCGCTCGACCTCTATCACCAAACGAGCGGCGGCGAAGCGGCGCTCGCCCGCATGCGCCGCGATGACGCGCTGCGCGCCCGGGTGCACTGAGGCCGGCTCAGAAATCGGGATCGGGATAGTGCCGCGGCGGCGGCAGGCCCGGCAGGTGATCGGCGAGGATCGGCCGGAAGCTCGGACGCGACTTGATCCGAGCATACCACTCCTTGGCCGGCTCGTGCGCGTCCCACGGCACATCGCCGAGATAGTCGAGGCTCGACAACTGCGCCGCCGCAGTGATGTCGGCGATCGAGAAATGGTCGCCGGCAAGCCAGCGCCGACGCTCGGCAAGATAGCCGATATAGTCGAGATGGTAGGGCAGGTTCGCATGCCCGGCTCGAATCGCCAGCGAATTCGGTTGGCCGCCGCCGACAAAGCGCTTCAAGAGCTTCTCGCCGAGCAGGTTTTCGGTCACTTCCAGGTGCATCTTGACGTCGAACCAGGAGGTCAGCCGCCGCACCTCGGCGCGGTCGACGGGGTTGATGCCGATCAGCATCTTCTCGCGGTAGACCTCGTCGAGATACTCGACGATCGCGGCGGCATCGGCGAGCACGGTGCCGTCCGGTTCGATCAGCACCGGCACTTCGCCGGCCGGGTTGAGGGCGAGGAACTCCTCCCGCCGCTCCCAATATTTCTCCGCCTTCAACGTGAATTCGAGGTTTTTCTCGGCGAGGACGACTCGTACCTTGCGCGCCGCCGGCGCCAGCCATTGGTGGTAGAGAACGCGCATGGCCGCGATTGTAGCGAAGGGGCGCGGCGGAACAACGCCTCTTCGCGACCGGTTTGCGAGGCGGACCGGCCCCGCCGAAAGCGGTGTATGGTGGCGCCGCCCTGAACACCACACGACAGCGGGACGACCCCATGCTCGATATCGAGAAGGCGATCGAATTCGTCGGCGGATGCTGGGACGAAGCGATCGTTCCGGCGCTCGTCGACTACATCAAGATCCCGAACAAATCGCCGGCCTTCGACCCCGACTGGGTGGCGCACGGCCACATGGACAAGGCCGTCGCCCTGTTCGAAGGCTGGGCCCGCCGGCACCTCGCAGCGCTGCCCGGGGCCACCCTCGACACGCTGCGGCTGCCCGGCCGCACGCCGCTCATCGTCATCGAGGTGCCGGGCACCGGCGGCGCCGCCGACGGCGTGCTGCTCTACGGCCACCTCGACAAGCAGCCCGAGATGACCGGCTGGGCCGAGGGCTACGGGCCATGGCTGCCGCGCCGCGACGGCGACCGGCTCTACGGTCGCGGCGGCGCCGACGACGGCTATGCGATGTTTGCCGCACTCGCCGCCCTCATGGCGCTGCGCACCCAGGGTGTGCCGCATGGGCGCGCGATCGTCGTGATCGAAGCCTGCGAGGAATCGGGGAGCTATGACCTCCCCTCCTATGTCGATCACCTCGCCGCGCGGCTCGGCCGCCCGTCCCTGGTCGTCTGCCTCGATTCGGGTTGCGGCAACTACGACCAATTGTGGCTGACGACGTCGCTGCGCGGCTGCTTATCCGGCACTTTGAGCATCGAGGTGCTCGACGAAGGGGTGCATTCGGGTCACGCCTCGGGCGTCGTCCCGTCGAGCTTTCGCATCCTGCGCCAATTGCTGTCGCGGCTCGAAGACGAGACGACCGGCGCGGTGCGCCCGGCCGAGGTCTGGGCAGAGATCCCGGCCGCGCGGCTGGCCCAGGCGCGCCGCGCCGCCGCCGTCCTCGGCGCCGCGGTCTTCACCGAATATCCGTTCGCCGCGGGCGTTTCGCCCGTGAGCGCCGACACAACCGAGCTGATGCTGAACCGGACCTGGCGGCCGCAATTGGCGGTGACCGGCATCGACGGCCTGCCGCGCCCGGTCGACGCCGGCAACGTGCTGTTGCCGCGAACCGTCGCCAAGCTCAGCCTGCGCCTGCCGCCGACGATCGAGGCCGGCGCCGCCGACGCCATTCTCCGTCGCCTCTTGGAACAGAACCCGCCCTATGGCGCCCGGGTCGTCTACGAGCCGGGTCCCTCCATCACCGGCTGGGACGCGCCGGCGCTCGCCCCCTGGCTCGAAGAGTTGCTGGCGCTGGCCTCGGAAGAGACGTTCGGCGCGCCGCCCGCCTATATGGGCGAGGGCGGCTCCATCCCGTTCATGGCGGTGCTCGGCGAAAAATTCCCACGGGCGCAGTTCGTCGTCACCGGGGTGCTCGGCCCGCACGCGAATGCGCATGGGCCGAACGAATTTTTGCACATCCCGACCGGCAAGCGCCTCTCGGCCGTGATCGCCCAGGTGCTCGCCGACCACTACCGGCGCCCCGAGAGGGGCTGAGCCAGACGGCGCTCCGAGTCGGCGGCGCCGGCCCGGCCTCAGCCCGCCGCGGCCGGCGCGATCTGACGTTCGCGCCCGCGCCGGCCCGCGCCGATGAACAGCGTCATCACCGCGGCTGCGAGCAACAGCATCCCGGAGAGGATGAAGGCCTCGAAATAGCTGCCGAACCCGCTCCGCAGCAGGCCCGCGACATAGGCCGCGGCGGCGCCGCCGATCTGGTGGATCACGGTGATCCAGGCGACCATGATGCCGATCCGCTCGGCGCCGACGGCGGCGCTCAAGAGACGCACCGTCGGCGGCACGCTGGCGACCCAATCGAGCCCGTAGACGATGCTGAATGCCGTCAGGCCGTAAATCGGCAGGCCGAAGGCGAACGGCAGGTAGACGAGCGCCAAGCCGCGCAGAGCGTAATACGAAAACAGCAGCAGCCGGTTGTCGCAGCGGTCGCTGAGCCAGCCCGAGATGGCCCCGCCCAAGAGGGAGAAGACGCCGGTGGCGGCGAGCAGGCCGGCACCCGACACCGCGCTCAGCCCATGGTCGACGCAGGCCGGGATCAGGTGGGTCGCGATCAATCCGTTGGTGGTGGCGCCGCAGACGCCATAGCTGCCGGCGATCAGCCAGAAATCGCGCGAACGCGCCCCGTCCGCCAGCGCGGCGAAGGCGGCCGCAACCGGATTGCCGTCGGGTGCTGCGGCGGTCCGCGTTCGCCGCTCCTCGCCGAAGCGCTGGAGGCCCAGATCCTCCGGGCGGTCGCGCATCAACGCCGCCGTCAGCGGCACGAAGGCCAGAACCGACGCGGCCAGGACCAGCGACATGACCCGCCACCCCGCAACCGTGACGAGCTGCGCCATCGTCGGCAGGAACACGAGCTGGCCGGCGGCGTTGGCCGCCGTCAGGATGCCGACGACAAAGCCCTGGCGGGCGCCGAACCAGCGCGCGGCGATAAAAGCCGCGAGGTAGGCGCCGACAAAGCCGGTCGACAGGCCGACGACGACGCCCCACAGCAAAACCAGCTGCCACGCCGCTGCCATCGCCGGGGTCGGCGCCAGGCCCGCGGCGGTTGCCGCCAGCGCCAGGGTCATCATGCGGCGCGCGCCAAAGCGGTCCATCGCCGCCGCGGCGAACGGTCCAACCGCGCCGTAGAGCAGGAGGTTGACCCCGATGGCGAGCGCTATCGTCGCCCGCGACCAGTGAAATTCCGCCTCGAGCGGAACCATGAGCACGCTCGGCGTCGCGCGCACGCCGGCGGTCACGATCACCACCGCGGCGGTGACGACGACGACGATCCACGCGTAATGCAGTCCCACCGCCGGGCCGCGCCGCCGCAAGGTCATGCCGGGCTTCCGATCGCCGTCGTCATCGCCGTTGTCGCCGATCATAGCGTCGCACCACCCGCCCGCCCCAATGGCAACTGGCGCGATCGCCAAAGTTTCCGGTATTTTGCTGCGAATTTTGCCGATCCCTTGATCGCCGAGGTTAACGCGGAGGACCGAGGATGCCGCATTTCCTCTATGTCTCTTTGCAGGACGACAACAAGATCCTGGTCTTCGCGATCGACGCCGAGACCGGAGGGCTGACGCCGCAAGCCGAGGTGCCGGTCGCCGGCGGGCCGGCGGTACTCGCGATCGGCAACGACCGGCGGGTGCTCTATGTCGGGCATCGCGGCGAGCCGAGGATTTCGAGCTTCCGCATCGACCGCCGCAGCGGCGGGCTCGCGCTCGAGGGAGCCGTCGCACCATCGCACCCGCCGACCTTTCTCGCCCCCGACCGCAGCGGCAGGTATTTGCTGTCGGCTTATTATCAAGGCGGGTTTGCCGCGGTGCACCCGCTCGCCGCGGACGGTGCCGTCGGCGCCGAGCCGCTCGAGCGGGTGGCGACCGCCGCCGGCGCCCATGCGATCGCGACCGACCCCTCGAACCGCTTCGCCTTCGTCCCGCATATCGCCCGGCTCAACGACAACGTTCTGGAGCCGCCGCGCGAGGACCCAGGCCCCAACATGATCTTGCAGTTCAAATTCGACGCCTCGAGTGGCCGTCTGAGCGCCAATACCCCGTTCCGGATCGAGCCGGCGGGACGCCTCGGCCCCCGCCACTTCAGTTTTCACCCGACCCGGGATCTCGTCTACTTCTCGAACGAGCAGGGCTCGAGCGTCACGCTCTATCGGCTCGACGCCGCGACCGGCACGCTCGCTGCCGAGCAGACGATCGCGACCCTGCCCGACGGCTGGGCGTTGCGCAACACCTGCTCCCAGATCCATCTCGTCCCATCGGGGCGTTTCCTCTATGTCGCCAACCGCGGTCACAACAGCATTGCGGGGTTTGCCGTCGACGCCGCCACCGGGCATTTGACCGCCGTCGGCCACGCCGCGACCGAGGCGGTCCCGAGCGCCTTTGGCCTCGACCCGGCGGGCCGGTTCGTCTTTGCCGCCGGCTCGGCCTCGGGGCGTCTTGCCGCATACCGCATCGACGGCGACACCGGGGGGCTGACGGCGCTGGCGAGCTACGCCGTCGGCCGGCGGCCGATGGCGGTGCTGGCGGCGCGGCTTGGCGACTAGAGGAGAGCGCGATGACCCGCGACTTCATCGGCTACGGGGCCGAGCCGCCCTTTGCCGGCTGGCCCGGCGGCGCCCGCGTCGCCGTCAACTTCGTCATCAATTTCGAGGAGGGCTCGGAACTCTCCTATCCGGCCGGCGACGGCGTCTCCGAGAGCCTCTTGACCGAGATGGGCGGCGGCGATCTCGGGCTCAAAGGCCGCGACCTCGCCGCCGAGAGCATGTTCGAATACGGCGCCCGCGTCGGCTTCTGGCGGCTGCACCGGATCTTTACCGGGTTCGGCGTGCCGGTGACGATCTTCGGCTGCGCCCGCGCTCTCGCCGCGAACCCGCCGGCCGCGGCCGCGATCGCCGCCAGCGATTGGGACATCTGCAGCCACGGCTATCGCTGGACCAACCACTTCGGGCTGACCGAGGACGAGGAGCGCCGGCAAATCGCCGCCGCCGTCGCGCTGATCAAAGAGACGACCGGCAAGACGCCGCGCGGCTGGTATTGCCGCTACGCCCCCTCGGAGAACACCCGGCGGCTCTTGGTCGAGCATGGCGGGTTTCTCTACGACAGCGACGCCTACAACGACGAACTGCCCTACTGGGTGAAGGTCCCCGGGTCAGGCCCGGGGACTTCCCGGCCGCATCTCGTCGTGCCCTATTCGCTGACCACCAACGATGCGAAATTCGCGCGCGGCGTGTTCGGCTCGGGCGAGGACTTTCTCGCGTTTCTGCGCGACAGCTTCGACCTGCTCTACGAGGAAGGCGCCGACCGGCCGCGGATGATGTCGGTCGGGCTGCACATGCGGCTCACCGGCCATCCCGGCCGGGCGCAGGCGCTGATCCGTTTCCTCGATCATCTGCGAAACCAAGGCCGGGTGTGGATCTGTCGGCGCGAGGACATCGCCCGCCATTGGATCGCCCGGTTCCCGGCGCCGACCTGAACTCGGTCTCATCGGCCGCCGAGGTGGCCGAGTAGATGCTATGGGGCGGAACAGCGCGAAGCGCGCATTCCGGTCCCCGAACTTGATCCGGGGATCGGCCTCGGCGATTTCCGACGCTCAGAGCCCGACCGAAAATGACAGACGTCGGATCAGCAACTTACTCGTCACCCCCGCGAAAGCGGGGGTCCAGGGCAAGCGACGGGACCTCGACCCTGGATCTCCCGCTTGCGCGGGAATGACGATATAAGCGTCTGAAATACATCGATTTATTTTGGGTCAGGGTCTCAACAGGAGAAGTTGTCGCCGCCGCCGGAATTGCCGCCGCTGAAGTCGCCGCCGCCGGAATCCTGGTCGGAGGCGTAGTCCTGGCCGCCGCCGGGGTCGCTTGCATAGTCCTGGCCGCCGCCGGGGTCGCTTGTATAGTCCTGGCCGCCGCCCCCTTGGCCGCCGGCATCGGCGCTCGAAAAATCCTGGCCGCCGCCGGGCGCGTCGCTGCCGTAGTAATTGCTGACGACGGTTTCGCCGAGCCCCGGGGTCATCGCCTGGCCGCCGAGGATGCCGCCGCCGCCGTGCCCGAACAGCGACTTGATCCCCTGAAACAACAACGCACCGCCGGCGATCCCGGCCGCCGTCGCCGCGGCCGAGCGCAGAAACCCGCCGCCGCCACCGCCGCCCATGAAGCCGCCGCCCGTCGGCTGGCCGTAGCCTTGCTGCGGATAGGCCTGTCCCGCCGGTTGACCGTATGGCGGCGCCATCGGCGCGGCCGCGACCTGCGGAGTGCGCGTCCACGGCCCGGCCGGCGGCGCGCTGGCGGCAGGCGGCGCCGGCTGATGGGTGCCGAAGAGGCTCCCCAAAAAGCTCGTCGGGCGTGCCGCTTGCCGCTGCGCATCGGTCAGTTGCTGTTCCAGTTCGGCGATCCGGTTCTGCGCGTTGTGCAGGCTCAGATCCTGGATCACCACGGTCTGCACGAGGTAATAGGGCGCATCGGGCTGCTCGGCCATCGCCTGGCGGATCAGCCCGTCGGCCTCCGGCTCCTTCTGCTGCCCCGCGGCGTTTTTCAGGCGCGACAGCAGGGTCGTGATCAGGTCTCGTTCCTGGGGGGTCATCTCGGTATCCGTTGGCATCGCACCGCTGGCGCCCGCAGCCGGACCGGCGCGGTGCACCGCCCCAGATGTGGGGATCGGCGGCCGCCGATCAATGACCGCGCCCGCCGCGAGGGCTCAGAGCCCGTGCCGGCCCATCGCCAGATTTTTTGCCGCGGTTCCTCGCGCAACCGCGTCCCGTCGAGAGCGCAGAGCGGCGCCAGGGCCGCTTCGCTCGCCGCGTCGAGGGCGTCGATTGCCGCCTGCGGCCGGCGATGCGCCCCGCCTAACCGGTTAGGGATGCACCGATTTACACTTCTTCTTGTGCCCGATCGGAGTTGTAGATTCGCTCGTAGATGCGATCGACGGAACTCTTCCGCACGGTGTCGCGGATCAGCGCTGCATCGGCGTCCGAAATCAGCGGTACGCCCGAGCCTTTTTGAAACAGCTCCGGGCGCTTGGCAGCAAGGACAAGCAACCTGATCATTGCCGCGCTGGGAACGACTTGGCCAGTTTCATACTTCTCAAACGCCTTCGGACCGCCGCCGAAAACTTCGCGCCGCTTCCTGCTGCGAGAGGCCGCACGCCTCCCGGATCGCGCGGATTTGAAGGGGTGTCAGCACGGTATGCTTGGCCCTAGCCCTCGCTTCCCGCCGGGCGGCGGCAGGAGTTTCCCACCTGGCCAAGGCGCGCTCCCCCGGGCCAATCGCCAGTCGGGAGCGGGGCGTCGGAAACTTGATCGCGCCCGGCTCAGAGCCCGTGCCGGCCCATCGCCAGATATTTTTGCCGCCGTTCCTCGCGCAACCGCGTCCCGTCGAGAGCGCAGAGCGACGCCAGGGCCGCTTCGATCGCCGCGCCGAGGGCGTCGATTGCCGCCTGCGGCCGGCGATGCGCCCCGCCTACCGGCTCGGGCACGATCGCGTCGATGATTTCGAGCCGCAACAAATCCTGCGCCGTCAGGCGCAGCGCCTCGGCCGCCTCCTCGGCATGGCTGCCGTCGCGCCACAGGATTGCGGCGCAGCCTTCCGGCGAGATCACCGAATAGATCGCGTGTTCGAGCATCAAGACGGCGTTGCCCGCGGCGAGCGCCACCGCCCCGCCCGAGCCGCCCTCGCCGATGATGGCGGCGACCAGCGGCACCTTGATCTCGAGACAGGTCGCGATCGCCGAGGCGATGGCCGCGGCCTGGCCGCGCGCCTCGGCGTCGACCCCGGGATAGGCGCCGGCGGTGTCGACAAAGGTCAGCACCGGCAGGCCGAAACGGTCGGCGAGCCGCATCAGCCGGCTCGCCTTGCGGTAGCCCTCGGGTCGGGCCATGCCGAAATTGCGTTTGAGCCGGGCTTCGGTGTCGGCGCCCTTCTCGGTGCCGAGCACGACGACGCTGCGGCCGCGAAACCGGCCGATGCCGCCGACCACGGCCGGGTCCTCGCCAAAGGTCCGGTCGCCGGCGAGCGGCACAAACTCGGTGATCAGGCGGGCGATGCAGTCGAGGCAATGCGGCCGCTGCGGGTGGCGCGCCACCTGCACCTTCTGCCACGCCGTCAGCCGTTCATAAGTTTGCCGCAACAGGCGCTCGGCGGTGCTTTCGAGCCGCCCGACCTCGTCGGCGATATTGAGCGCGCCGCTCGACAGGTGGCGCAGCTCCTCGATCTTGGCTTCGAGCTCGGCGACCGGCCGCTCGAATTCGAGAAAGTGGCGCTTCACCGGCGGCGTGCCAGCGGATGTGCGGTCTCGACCAGCCGGCGCAGCCGGTCCGCCAGGACATGCGTGTAGATCTGGGTGGTCGCAATGTCGGCGTGCCCCAGCATCTGCTGCACGCTTCTGAGATCGGCGCCGCGATCCAAGAGATGGCTGGCAAAGGCATGGCGCAAGACGTGCGGCGACAGCCGACCGGGATCGAGCCCGGCGCCGGCCGCCAGGCTCTTCAACAGCTGACCGCAGCGCTGCCGCGTCAGATGTCCGCCCGCGCCGCGCGACGGGAACAGCCAGGGCGATCCTCGCCGGTCCGGCAGGAACCGGCTGCGGCTATCGAGATAAGCGGCGAGCGCCTCGCGCGCGGGCTCGCCAAGGGGCACGATGCGCTCGCGGCCGCCCTTGCCGCGCACCAGGAGGAAGCGCGGATTGCGCTGGGCCGCGGCGAGCGGCAGGCCGATCAGCTCGCTGATCCGCAGCCCGGTCGCATAGAGCAGCTCCAATAGGCAGACGACCCGCACGCCCTCCGCCCCGGGCCAGGCTCGGGCCGCCGCCAACAGAGCCGCGACCTCGGCTTCGGACAGGAATTTGGGCAGCGCTCGCCCCAGCCGGGGTGTATCGAGCCCGCCGGTCGGGTCGTCTTGCCGGATCCCGTCGCGCACCAGAAACTTGTAGAATTGGCGGATCGCGGAGATCCGCCGAGCGAGGCTGCGCGGCGCCAGCACCGCCGCCGGGCCCGCGAGATAGGCGTGCAGCGCCGGTTCGTCGGCCGCAGCCAGATCGACCCTGCGGCCCGCCAGAAACCGCGCCAGATCGCCGAGGTCGTGGCGATAGGCGGACAATGACAGGGGTGCCGCACCGCGTTCGGCGGCGAGCATTTCGAGGAACGCCTCGAGGTGGCGCGAGAATGGCGCCGCGGCCCGGCGCGGCCGTCCCGGCCGTCGCCTCGCCGCCCCCGGCGGGTCACTTCGTAAAGCGGGCATTGGGCACCACCTTCTCGACCGGCGCCCTCGGCGCCGGCGGGTTCCACAGCGCCAGGAAGATCGCTCCGCCGAGCGCCACCAGAACGATGACGAGGACGAACCAGACCGTCAGCCTTCCCATGTTGCGGCTCGCTTGTCCCGGCGCTCCGTCTCCAGGCCGCAGGCCGGCCGGCGTCGCGCCCGCCCGATCCGGTCCGGCGCCGATTGACGACCACGGCGCCCGATATGCTAGTACGCAGAGCGAGCGTGCGGAAAGAGAAGTAGGACGGCGCAGAAGGTCTGGGGTGGAGACACAGGCGGCAGCACGGGAGCGGCGGGCGTCGGCGGTTCCGGGTTTTGTCCCGCGCCGGACGATCGTGCTGGTCGGGCTGATGGGGGCCGGCAAGACCCGGATCGGCCGCCGAATCGCCGCGCGTCTGCAGCTGCCGTTTGTCGATTCGGATCGGGTCGTCGAAGGCGCCGCCGGCGAGACCATCGATGAAATCTTTGCCAACCGCGGCGAGCGCGTCTTCCGCGAGGGCGAGCGCCGCGTCATCCTGAGGCTCCTCGCCGAGCCGGTGCACGTCTTGGCGACCGGCGGCGGCGCCTTTATGGACCCGGTGACCCGCGCGGCGATCGCCGAGCGCGGCGTCTCGGTATGGTTGCGCGCCGATCTCGAAGTGTTGGCGGCGCGCGTCGCGCGGCGCAGCGACCGGCCGCTGTTGAAGGCGGGCGATGCGCGCGCCATCCTCGCCGAGCTGATCGAGCGGCGCTATCCGATCTACGGCGAGGCCGAACTCGTCGTCGACAGCGGCGAGGGTTCGCTGGAGGCGACCGCGGCGCGGGTCATCGCGGCGTTGGCCGACTGCCCGCTCGCCGCCACCCCGCCTGCCGCGGCGGTTCGCAAATGAGCGGGACCGCAGAGCGGCTCGCGGTCGAGCTCGGCACGCGCGGCTATGAGATCGTCGTCGGCGACGGGCTCATCGCCCGCGCCGGGGCGGAAATCGCGCCCCTGCTGAAGCGGCGCCAGGTGGTCGTCGTGACCGATACGAACGTCGCTCCGCATTATCTCGAGCCGTTGCGCGCCGGCCTCGCCGCCGCCGGGATCGCAGAGGCGAGCGTGGTCCTGCCGCCCGGCGAGGAAACCAAGGACCTCGAGCATTTCGGGCGGCTCGCCGAAAGGGTGCTCGGCTGCGGCATCGAGCGCGGCACGATGCTCGTCGCCCTGGGCGGCGGCGTCGTCGGCGATTTGACCGGCTTTGCCGCGGCGACCCTGTTGCGCGGCATCGATTTCGTGCAGATCCCGACGAGTTTGCTGGCCCAGGTCGACAGCTCGGTCGGCGGCAAGACCGGCATCAACACCCCGCTCGGCAAGAACCTGATCGGCGCCTTTCATCAGCCGCGCCTGGTGCTCGCCGACACCGCGGCGCTGGCGACCTTGCCGCGGCGCGAACTCGTCGCCGGCTATGCCGAGATCGTCAAATACGGTCTGATCCGTGACGCCCAGTTCTTTGCCTGGTGCGAGCGCCAGGGCAACGCGCTCTGCGCGCTGGAGCCCGAACCCTTGCGCCATGCGGTGCTGACCAGCTGCCGGATGAAGGCGGCGATCGTCGCCGCCGACGAGCGCGAGACGGGCGATCGCGCCTTGCTCAATTTCGGCCACACTTTCGGCCACGCGCTCGAAGCCGAAACCGGGTTTTCGAGCCGGCTGTTGCACGGCGAGGCGGTGGCGCTCGGCATGGTGCTGGCCTTCGATTTCGCGGTGCGGTTGGGGATCGCCGCCGCCGCCGAGGCCGACCGGGTGCGCCGCCATTTGGCCGCGACCGGCCTGCCGACGCGGCTTGCCGATGTCGGGCTCGCCGGTGCGGCCGAGCGCCTCCTCGTCCATATGCAGAAGGACAAGAAGGTGCGCGACGGCAGGATGACCCTGATCCTGCCGCGTCGGATCGGCGACGCCTTCGTCATGAACGACGCGCCCGCCCAAGCGCTGCGCGATTTCCTCGCCGCCGCCGCGTAGGGCGGCTGCAATCCGCCACCCCCGGCGGGTTCCGCTTCGCTGCACCCGCCCTACACACACATGCCGCCGCGGCGCTCTTGATGACCGCATCAGATGTGATCGCGAGCGAAATCCCGATCCCTGCTGCTTGGAAGCAAGGCCGTGGCGGCGACGCTGACGATCGCACAACCAAAGATGTAGAGCGCGATCGCCTGACCCGATCCGGTCGACGCGAGCAGTGCCGTCGCGATCAACGGCGCCGGCCCGCCGGCAATCACCGCGGCGAGCTGAAAGCCGATCGAGGCCCCGCTGTAGCGCAGGCGCGGGGTGAAGCATTCCGCGGTCAGCGCCGCCAGCGGCCCCCACATCAGGTCCTGGAAGAAGAACGCGATCAGGGTGGCCAGCACGATCAGCCCGGGGATCGCGGTATTGAGCAAAGCGTAATAGGCGAAGGCAAAGAACCCGGTGGCGGCGGCGCCGAACATATAGACTTGCTTGCGGCCGAGCCGGTCCGACAGATAGCCCGAAAACGGGCACGCGAAGAACGACATGAACGATCCGATCAGCAAAACGACCAGCAGGAAGTCGCGCGAGGCTCCGACAACCTTCATTCCATAGGTGAAAAAGAACGCGGTATAGACGAAGATTGAAGCCATTTGCCCCATCCGCACGAGTGCCGTGAGAATGACCTCCTTTGGCTGGCGCTGGAGGACCTCGACGACCGGCGCGCGCGCAACCCGCTCGTCCGCGATCACCTGCCGGAAGATCGGCGTCTCG
Organism: uncultured Alphaproteobacteria bacterium; assembly: GCA_963772295.1. Taxonomy (GTDB): domain Bacteria; phylum Pseudomonadota; class Alphaproteobacteria; order ATCC43930; family CGMCC-115725; genus AP-15. The sequence continues at coordinate 485,189 of CAVYWO010000004.1, read as the reverse complement.
ATGATGCCGAGCCGGATCCACAGCACGCGTAGGGCGGCTGCAATCCGCCATCTCCGGCGGGTTCCGCTTCGCCGCACCGCCCTACACCTACGCCGTCCTCGCTACGCCGCCAGTCTTTGCCGTGCGGCGTCCCTTTGGATCACTGTCGGGCAGAGGTGACCCGGTATACCCTTCTAGTCCCCCACCGGCTGGCGCCGACCCGCCAGGCATGAAACTCACCCGCTGTCATCGCGAGGCGCCATCAGGCGCCGTGGCGATCCCGAGCCGCGGAGTCTCGGTCGTCGAGATTGCTTCGGCGCTCCGCGCCTCGCAATGACCACAGGGGTAGACGGGCGCGGTCGGGACGACCACTCGTTGTTTCTTTCTAGTCGCCCACCGGCGGTGCCGACCCGCAGCAGATGAAACCGCGTCGGCATCGTAGGGCGGATGAGCGGAAGCGAAATCCGCCACCCGAGCGCCCGATTTGGCGGAATGCGCGCTGCGCGCTGTTCCGCCCTACGTCGTCCTTGTTTCTTGTCAGTTCGCCACCGGCGTTGCCGACCCGCCATGGATGAAACGAGGGCGAAGCCGATGGTAATCTGGCGCAGCGCCCATCGTTGAGCGCTGTGCAATATGGTGATGATCTGAACGACGTCGCCTTTGACCCGCTAGGGTACAATGTACGGTGTCCGGGAGATGACGAGTTCGCGTGTATCGGCCACGCGACCCGGTCGACCGAGGGCGGCAGACGCCGCCAAGCGCGCTACCGCCGACCGAATTCGCTCGACCATGCGGCTCGCCGCGGTTGGGTTGTCCGCAGCAATGCGCTCGTCAATGTCTTCGAGCCGACGAAAATAGCGGGGCGCATATTCCAGGCGACGAGGCGTCACCGTGCCTGCAACAGCCGGGTATACCGCTCCTCAGCCGGTTTCTCGGACAGGGCTTCGCCTGAGTCGAGTTCGGCGAGCCCGGCCGCAACCTCGCCAATCTGCCACTCGTTGAGCTCGACGTAAGCGGCGATCGCTTCTGCCGCAAGAAACGACTGAGTCCTTCTCGGTCAACACCTCCTCCGCTCACCCCCGACTAGGCCGCCATCCGTTGCCGCGCGGCGCCCTTGATCATCGCCGCCCCCTGCTCGGCGATCATGATCGTCGGCGCGTTGGTATTGGTCGAGGTGACCGCCGGCATCACCGAGGCGTCGATGACCCGCAGCCCAGCCAAACCGTGCACCCTCAGTTCGTCGTCGACAACCGCCATCGGGTGGCTCCCCATCATGCAGGTGCAGCTGGCGTGGTAGCAGGTGCCGCCGTTGCGCCGCGCGTAATCCAAGAGCTCGTCGTCGGTCTCGACCTCCTTGCCGGGCAGGCTCTCGTCCCGGACGAACTGCTTCAATGCGGGGGCGGCGAACATCCGCCGGGCAAAGCGCAAACCGCCGATGATCGCGCGCCGGTCGGTTTCCTCCGAGAGATAGCGCGGGTTGATCGCCGGCATGTCGCCCGGCCGGTTGGTCTTGGCCTCGACATAGCCGCGCGACAGCGGCCGCATCTGCCAGGCGCCGGCGGAAAGGCCGGGGGTCTCTTCGAGATCGCCGATCTGGCCGCCCTTGAAGCTGCCGGGGGCAAAGGTGCATTGCATATCGGGTGTCGCCAACTCCTCCAGCACCTTGACCGAGGCGGCGACGATCGACGGGCTGTAGGTCAGCATCCCTTTGCCGATGATGAGCCAGCGCAGCACCTCGCCGGCGAGCGGCAGACCGCGCGAGCGCTCGTTGACGGTCTGGGCGCCGACCACCGGGTAGGAGACGCGCGCCGTGTAGTGGTCTTGCATGTTGCGGCCGACGCCGCGCAATTCATGCACGACCGGCACGCCGATCTTGGCGAGATGCTCCGGATCGCCGACCCCCGACAGCTGCAGGATGTGCGGCGAGCCGACCGCACCCGCCGACAGGATCACCTCGCGCCCCGCATCGGCTCGTTCGACGACCCCGTTTCGCGCGAATTCGATGCCGGTCGCCCGCTTGCCGTCGAACAGGATGCGGTGGACGAGCGCGTGCGTGACGAGCCGGAGGTTCGGCCGCTTCAGCGCCGGGTGCAGATAGGTGCGCGCGGCACTGGCGCGGCGGCGGCCGCCGCGGGTCTGCTGGCACCAGCCGATGCTGTCGCCCGCACCCGGGGGCAGATCGTTGACGTCGTCGCGGTATTCGAGCCCGAGTTGTTTGCCGGCCTCGAGCACCGAGGCGCAGATCGGCGGCCGCTCCGTCTTCGCGGTGAACAACGGCCCGTCCTTGCCGCGCACCGCGCTCTCTTCGCCCTCCCAGCGCTCGGCCTTGCGGAAATAGGGCAGGCAATCCTCCCACGACCAGCCGCGATTGCCGAGCTGCGCCCAGTGGTCGTAATCCTCGGGTTGGCCGCGGATATAGATGAGGCCGTTGATCGATGACGACCCGCCGATCACCCGGCCGCGCGTGTAGACGATGGCGCGCCCGTTGGTGCCAGGGTCCGGCTCGGCCCGAAACTTCCAGGTCAGCGTATCGTGGTCGAGCATCTTGAAAAAGCCGGCCGGGATGTGAATGAGCGGGTTCCAGTCGCGCCCGCCCGCCTCGATCAGCAATACTTTCGTACCGGGATCCTCGGTCAGCCGATTGGCCAGCACACAGCCGGCCGAGCCTGCCCCGACGATAACGTAATCCGCCTGCATGCGTTTCGCTCCCCTATCGGGACGCATAGTCTAGCCCATCGCGGCGCCAAGAGGCGGCGAAAAAAACCGGCGGCCCCGCAGGCGATGGCGACGTCCCGGGTAGCGGGCGAGGTTAGCGCGCCATGCCCTCGGCGTCGGCAGGAACGTCGTAAAAGGCGAGGGTCATCGCGACCATCGTGTAGTAGCCCATCAGGCAGATGACGTCGGTGATCCCGTCATGGCCGAGCGCCTCGACGGCGCGATCGTGGACGCCCTTCGCCACCCAGCGTGAGTTGGCAAGGCAGGTCGCCATCTCGTAGACGATCTGCTCGCGCCGGTCGGTGAACGAGGTGGGCAAGCCGGAAAGCATCGCCTCGATCGTGGCGGCCGGCAACCCGGCCGCCTTAGCGGCGCGCTCGTGCGCATTTGTCGGGTAGAGCGAATGCCATTTGCTGGTGATGATGACGACGGCGATCTCCCGCTCGCGCTCGCTCAACGAATAGCCGGTGCGAAAATGCGCCCCGAGCGGGGCGGCCGCCTTGGCCAGCTTGGGGTTGTGGACCCAGATCTTGGTCGGCCCGGGCAGCCGGCCGCGGGCCTCGATCACCGCGCGATAACCCTCCTGTTGCTCCGGCGTCATCCGCTCATAAGGGAGCTCTGGGTAGCGGCCGAAGGTCGGCGTCTCTGGCATCTCGCGTTTCCTCCTTCGCATCGGTTTGGCTGCGCGTGTCATCCTGCAGCAGGCGGGTGGCGCTGTCGACCGGCCCGCCTCGACGTCGCCGACCGCCGACGCCCGATGCCGCCTGGTCCCGGCGGTTGGCAAAATCGCGCGGCCCGGTTCTACCCAACAGAGCAGTTCGATCAATCGCCACCTTGTTAATCTTGTTACGGACGTTAGACTTCAGCGAACGGCTGGCACGGCGCGTGCATGTGTCGGCGCGGACCGAAAAACGGGAGGGCCGAGCGTGGAAAACGGCAGTAAAAGCGGGCATAACCGGAGGACATCACGCCGTCAGGTGCTGCGGGGTGCCGCGGCGGTTGCCGGAGCCGCGATCGGATCGGGCGCGCTGCGCGGCTTCCCAACGATCTGGGCGCAAGACATCAAGGATGTGACGCTGATCCATATCGGCGGCGCCTGGGCCGTGATCAAGCAAATCGGCGAGCAAGCGACCAAGGATCTCGGCTTCAAGATGGAGATGCAGGCGATCGATCCGGCATCGCAGCTGCAGCGGTTGCTGACGCAGCCAAAGAGCTTCGACATCAACCAAAGCGACAATTCCGACAACAAATACCTCGAGCACGCGGGTGTGCTCAAGCCGATCGCGGTCAAGGACTACAAGCTGTGGGACAAGACCTTGTCGATGTTTACTACGGGCAAGTTTCCCAACGGCAACCCGATCCCGAACCAGGGGCTTTCGCCGATCATGACCGGGTTCTGGGATGGGCCGGACGGCAAGAAATTCGCCGGCAAACCGACCGACTGGCTGGCGATGGTGCCGACCGTGTTCAATGCCGACACCTTGGGCGTCCGGCCGGATCTGGTCGGCGGTAAGGACAAGATCACCAGCTGGAGTGACTTGATCGACCCGAAATACAAGGGCAAGGCGGCGCTCAACGATACTGCCGTCGTCGGCAGCATGGACGTGGCGATGGCGCTGGAGGCGCGCGGCGACATCAAATACGGCAACAAGGGCAACATGACCCGGGCGGAGATCGACAAGACCTTCGAGATCATGACGGCTGTCAAGAAATCTGGCCAGTTCCGCGCCTTTTGGACAAATTTCGACCAGTCGGTAAATCTGATGGCCTCGGGCGAGGTCGTGGTCCAGTCGATGTGGTCGCCGGCCGTCACCGCGGTCAAAGCGCACGGCATCCCGTGCTATTACGCGCCGCTAAAGGAGGGGTATCGCGGCTGGACGGCCGGGATCAGTCCGATGGCGCATCTGAGCGGGCTGAAGCTCGACTGCGCGATGGAATACATCAACTGGTACAATTCCGGCTGGCACGGCGGCTTCATCGCCAAGCAGGGCTACTACTCGCCGGTGCCGGAAACGGCAAAGAAGTTCTTGACGCAAGAGGAATGGGACTACTGGTACGACGGCAAGCCGGCCGCGGTCGACATCAAGGACCCCTACGGCAACCTGATGGACAAGAAGGGCGAGGTGCGCGACGGCGGCTCCCTGTGGGAGCGCGAGGAGCGCATCTCCGTCTGGAACACGGTGATGGACGAAGATCGCTATTTGACGCGTAAATGGATCGCGTTCATCGCCGGCTGATCATCGCCTCGCGGGCCAGCCGCCGCGGTTGGCCCGCCTTGCATGGATATATCGACAAGCGCAGCGGGGGGTCCGAACATGTCGAACGCCAGCGAGAGGACCGGTACGTCGCGCCGACAGCTGTTGCGGGGTGCCGCGGCACTCGCCGGGGCGGCGATCGGATCGGGCGCCCTGCGCGGGTTTCCAACGATCTGGGCGCAGAACATCAAGGACGTGACCTTGATCCATATCGGCGGCTCGTTTGCCGCGATCAAGCAGATCGCCGACCAGGCCAAAAAGGATCTCGGCTTCACGGTCGAGATGCAGGCCGTCGATCAAAAAACGCTGCTGCAGCGGACCTTGACGCAGCCAAAGAGCTTCGATGTCGAGAACATCGACAACTCGCTGATCATGTACCTCGAAGGCAAGGGCGCGCTGAAGCCGATCCTGGTCAAGGATTACAAGCTGTTCGACAAGACCTTGCCGATCTTCACCACCGGCAAGTATCCCGACGGCCGGCCGATTTCGTCGCAGGGGCTGTCGCCGATCAAGATCGGGTTCTGGGACGGGCCGGACGGCAAAAAGTTTGCCGGCAAAACGACCGATTGGCTGACCTATGTGCCGACGATATTCAACGCCGACACGCTCGGCATCCGCCCGGACCTGGTCGGCGGAGAGGACAAGGTGACCAGCTGGAAGGACCTGCTCGACCCGAAATACAAAGGCAAGGCGGCGCTCGTCGACGACGCCCCGGTCGGCATAATGGACGTGGCGATGGCGCTCGAGGCCCGCGGCGACGTGAAATATGCCGACAAGGGCAACATGACCCGCACCGAGATCGACAAGACCGTCGACATCATGAAGGACGTCAAGCGATCCGGCCAGTTCCGCGCCTTCTGGACCAATTTCGACCAGTCGGTCAATCTGATGGCCTCCGGCGAGGTGGTGATCCAGTCGATGTGGTCGCCGGCCGTCACCGCCGTTCGCGCCCACGGCATCCCCTGCTACTACGTGCCGTTGAAGGAGGGCTACCGCGGCTGGACCAACGGGCTGGCGCCAATGGCGCATCTCAGCGGGCTGAAGCTCGACTGCGCGATGCAATACATCAACTGGTTCAATTCCGGCTGGCAGGGCGGTTTCATCGCCAAGCAGGGCTATTATTCGCCGGTTCCCGAGACCGCGAAGAAGTTCCTGACCCAGGCGGAATGGGACTACTGGTACGACGGCAAACCGGCTGCGATCGACATCCACGACCCCTACGGCAACCTGATGGAGAAGAAGGGCGCGGTGCGCGACGGCGGCTCGTTGTGGGAGCGCGAGGGGCGGATCGCCGTCTGGAACACGGTAATGGACGAGGACCGGTATCTGACCCGGCGCTGGATCGAGTTCGTCGCGTCCTGATCCAGGCGTTGGTTGCGATCGAAACATAAAGGAAAGGGAAGAGGATGCTCGGGAAGACCGAAAACGGGCGGAGCCGGATATCGCGCCGCCGGGTATTGCGCGGTGCTGCGGCACTGGCCGGTGCGGCGATCGGATCGGGGGCGGTGCGCGGCTTTCCGACGCTCTGGGCCCAGAACATCAAGGACATCACCCTCAATCACGTCGGCGGTCCGTGGGCCGTGATCAAGGAAATCGGCGTCCAGGCCAGCAAGGATCTCGGCTTCACGGTCGAGATGCAGCCGACCGATATACCGTCGGAAATCCAGCGGGCACTGACACAGCCAAAGAGCATCGATATTTTTCAATCCGAAGAAACCACGAACAAGTATCTCGAGCATGCGGGCGTTTTCAAGCCGATTCACGTCAAGGACTACAAGCTCTGGGACAAGACCCTGTCGATGTACACCGAAGGCAAGTTCCCCGACGGTCGCCCGATCCCCAACATCGGAATGTCGCCGATGAAGGCCGGGTTCTGGACCGGGCCGGACGCCAAAAAATTGGCCGGCCATCCGACCGATTGGCTGACGATGGTGCCGACGCTGTTCAACGCCGACACGCTGGGCATACGGCCGGATCTCGTGGGCGGCGAGGGCAAGGTGACGAGTTGGGGCGACTTGCTCGAGCCGAAATACAAAGGCAAAGCGTCGCTTTGCTCCCTCGCGATCGTCGGCGTCACGGACGCCGCGATGGCGTTGCAAGCGCGCGGCGAGATCAAGTACGGCGATATGGGCAACATGACCCGGGCCGAGATCGACAAGACCTTCGAAATCATGAGCAAGATCAAACAGTCCGGCTTCTTCCGCGCCTTCTGGGGCAGCTTTGACGAGTTGGTCAACCTGATGGCCGCCGGCGAGGTCGTGATCCAGTCGATGATCTCGCCCGCGGTCACCGCGGTCAAAGCGCGCGGCATCCCCTGCTATTACGTCCCGCTGAAGGAAGGTTACCGCGCCTGGACGAACGGCATCGTCCCGATGGCGCATCTGAGCGGGCTCAAGCTCGACTGCGCGATGCAATACCTCAACTGGTACAATTCCGGCTGGCAGGGCGGCTTCATCGCCAAGCAGGGCTATTATTCGCCGGTGCCGGAAACCGCGAAGAAATTCCTGACACAGGCCGAATGGGACTACTGGTACGAAGGAAAGCCGGCTGCCGTCGATATGACGGACCCGTTCGGCAATCTCGAGGCCAAGAAAGGCGAAGTGCGCGACGGCGGCTCGCTGTGGGAGCGCGAGGGGCGGATCTCGGTCTGGAATACGGTGATGGACGAAGACCGCTATATGACGCGTCGTTGGAACGAGTTCATTGCCGGCTGATCGCCCGGTTTACTCGCCGGCTGGCTCAGTCGGCGCCAATGCTTAATGAGGGGTATAGTCCGCATGAAACTGTCGCCGGCGTTTGTCTCCTGGCTGCAAGTTGGCCCATTTGCGTTGGTGCTCGCGCTGTTCTTCGGCGTGCCGATGATCGTCGTGCTCATCGTCAGCTTCTTCGATTTCCAGCAAACCTCGATCGTCCCCGCCTTCATCCTGGACAATTACCGGGACATCTTCACCTCCGACGTCACCGTGCGGCTATATCTGAGCACTCTGCGATTTGCCTTGATCGTGTGGGCGCTGACCTTGGTGATCGGCTTCACCTTGGCAAACTTCCTGGTGTTCCACGTGCGCAACCTGGTCGTTAAGCTCGGATTGTTCGCTCTCGTCTCGGTGCCGTTCTGGACATCGAATATCATCCGCATGATCGCATGGATTCCCTTCCTCGGCCGCAACGGGTTGCTCAACACGGCGCTGGTGGATGCGCACGTCGCGTCGCATCCGCTGGAATTCCTGCTGTTCTCGCCATTTGCCGTGGTCATCGCCTATGTCCATCTGTTCACCTTGTTCATGGTAGTGCCGATCTTCAACTCGATGGCGCGGATCGACCCGGCGATCATCGAGGCGGCCAGGGATGCCGGCGCTTCGCGCTGGCAGATTCTCGGCGAGATCGTGATCCCGCTGTCGAAAAGCGGCATCGCCCTCGGATCGATTTTTGTGCTGACCCAGGTGATGGGCGATTTCTTTATCGTGAGGGTGTTGAGCGGCGGTCAGGCCGCCTCGGTCGTCTCGGCGTTGCAGAATGAAATCGCCTCCTTGCAGTATCCTCCCGCCGCGGCGGAGGCGATCGTCCTCGTCCTCGTCGTCGTCCTGATGGTATCCGCCGTCTTGCGCGTTGTTGATGTGCGCAAGGAACTCGCAGCCTGAGGAACGCCCCAATGCGCAGTTCTGCCTCCGGCACCCGCCCTTGGACCTTTTATGCGCTTGCCCTGTTTTTCGCGTTATACGTGGCGTTCGTCTATGGGCCGATGCTGGTCATCTATGTCCTCTCGTTCCAGGGACGTGAGGGCGGGATGACCTTCCCGATGAACGGCGTCTCTACGCACTGGTTCTACGATCTGGTTTCTCCCGGCCGCAGCGAGGACATCGCCGGCAGCTTCCGCCGCTCGCTCCTGCTCGCCGTGATTGCCGGGCTGTTCACGGTGTTGCTGTGCGTGGCGGCCGGGCTCGGTTTCCGGCGACGCTTTGCGGGGGCGGCGTTCGTGTTCTATATGGCGATCGCCAGTTTGGTGATGCCGGGCCTCTTTGTCGGCCTCGGGGTCTCGCTGGTGTTCCAGCTGCTCGGCTGGACGACCGACTGGCGCCTCTCCGGGCTCTTCACCCAGCTCACCTGGACGCTGCCGTTTGGCCTCCTGGTGATGTTCGCCGTGATCGGCCGGTTCAACCGCTCTTGGGAAGAAGCCGCAACCGATCTCGGCGCCACGCCGTGGCAACGAACCCGCGAAGTGACGTTGCCGATCCTGTTGCCCGGCATCATCGGCGTGGCGCTGTTCGGCTTTACCCTCTCTTACGACGAGTTTGCCCGTACCGTGCTGACGGCGGGCGCCGTGAACACGCTGCCGCTGCAGATTTGGGCGATGACGACCAACATCACCTCGCCGGCGCTCTATGCGGTCGGCACGGTGACCACGGCGGTCTCGTTCGCCGTAATCATCGCCGCACTGGGGTCCATCGCCCTGATCCAGCGGCGCCGGTCGCGCCGCGCGGCCGCTGTGGAGTGATCACCGACGGAGATCCTGAATGCCCGCTTCCACCGCCGACGGCACGGTCGAATTCATCAACGTCACCAAGCGCTTCGGGCCCGCTGCGCGGCCCGCGGTCGCCAATCTCGACCTGCGCGTCGAGAACGGCTCTTATCTCTGCCTGCTCGGCGCGAGCGGGTGCGGCAAGACCACGACATTGCGCATGATCGCCGGGCACGAGCGGCCGACCGAGGGCGACGTGCTGATCGGCGGACGCAACGTCGACGGCCTGACGCCGGGCGAGCGCGGCACCGCGATGATGTTCCAGAATTATGCGTTGTTCCCGCACCGCAGCGTGCTCGACAATGTCTCCTTCGCGCTCAAGATCCGCGGGATGGGGAAGGCCAAGCGCCATGCCCAGGCGCGCGAACTGTTGGAGAAGGTGCGGCTCGAGGCGTTCGCGCAACGGCTGCCGTCGGAGCTTTCCGGCGGGCAACAACAGCGTGTCGCGCTGGCCCGCGCGCTGATCACCAATCCGCGCGTGCTGCTGCTCGACGAGCCGCTGTCGGCGCTCGACGAATACCTGCGCCTGCAGATGCGCGGCGAGTTGCGGACGATGCAGCGCGAGCTCGGCATCACCTTCGTCCACGTCACCCACACGCAGCTCGAGGCGACAGCCGTCGCCGACGTTGTCGTGGTGATGGAGCTGGGAAGGATCGAGCAGGCGGGCTCGGCGCGGGATATTTTCCTCGCCCCGCGCAACGCCTATGTCGCGCGCTTCATGGGCGGGCAGAACGTGCTCTCGGGCACGGTCGAGCGTGTGGTCGAAGGCCGCGCCGTCGCCGTCACCGCTACCGGAGCGCGGGTGGAGGTCCCGCTCGGCGGCGTGCGCGTCGTCCCCGGTTCGACCGTCTTCGCCTCGGTGCGCCGCGACCGCGTCGCGGTGCGCCGCCCGGCAGCCGGTGAGCCGCGGCGCGATCCGCTCAACAGCGTCGACGGCGAGGTCCATTCGATCGAGAACCAGGGAACCTGGGTCAAGGTTACGCTCGATGTCGGCGAAGACGAGCAATTCGTCGCCAACATCCCCGAGCGGGACTATTTCGCCGATCCGATCGACATCGGCGAGCGTGCCGTCGCGAACTGGCAGGCCAGCGAGGTGCGCCTGCTCGAAGACGGCCGCGCGGACGGCTCGGCGGTGCCGATGCCGGCCGCCGCGGTCGCCGCCTGAGGTATCCAACACGGGAGGAGAACGGCCATGTTCGAGCTAGTGGTCAGCGGCGGGACGCATGTGCTGCCGAGCGGGGCGGAGAGCGTCGATCTCGCCGTCGCCGGCGGCAAAATCGTCGCGATCGGCGCGCCGGGCAGCCTGTCGGCGTTTGGCGCGGCGCGGGTCATCGACGCCGCCGGCCAGATCGTGATCCCGGGCGGCGTCGATCCGCACATCCACGCCGCCATCGCGTTAACCATGCCCAATCAGCCGGAACCGACGGTCAGCGCCCCCGCCTCGCAGGTGAGCCGGGCGGCGCTGTTCGGCGGCACCACGACGCTCATCGATTTCGTGCCGGTGACCGAGGCGCAGACGATCCAGGAGGCGATCGAGCTGCGGCTCAAGGATTGGCACGGCGCCTGCTACTGCGACTACGGTCTGCACCTGATGCTGGTCGACGCGATCAGCCAGAAAAAGCTCGGCGAGATCCCCGAGGCGATGCAGGCGGGCTACGCTTCGGTCAAAATGTTCACCACCGACATCACCCCGGCGCGGATGGTGCATATGGTGCCGTTCGGCGACATCTGGGAGGTGATCCAGGCGGTCGCCAAGGCCGGCGGGCTGACCTGCATCCATGCCGAGGACAACGACCTTGTCATGCACATGTACGAGAAGCTGACGCGCGAGGACCGCACCGGCTTCGAGAACCTGGCCGCGGCGCATACCACGCTGTCGGAGGACTTGGCGTTCAACCGGGTCATCCGTCTCGCCGAAAGCGTCGAGGGTGCGGCGATGTACATGGTGCACACCTCGGCCGCCACCGGCGTCGCCGCGATGGCGGCGGCCCGCGCCCGCGGCTTTCCCGTCTACGGCGAGACATTGCACCAGTATCTCTTGTACAACTCGGCCGACTACAAGCGGCCGGGCGGCCAGATCTACCATACCTACCCGTCGCTGAAATTCCCCGAGGACCAGGCGGCGCTCTGGCGCGCGATGCGGCACGGGGCGATCCAGTGCGTCGCCACCGACGAGGTCTGCTGCCCGTTGGAGGTGAAGCTGAAAGGCCGCCGCATCGACGACGTGATGGGCGGCAATTCCGGGGTCGAGCCGCGGGTGTCGCTGATGTACACGCAAATGGTCCGCGAGCGCGGCTTCAGCCTGGAGGAGTTTGTCGCCCTCGTCTCCAGCAACGCGGCCAAGATCATGGGGCTTTATCCGCGCAAGGGGCGCTCGCGGTCGGCTCGGATGCCGACATCGTGCTGCTCGATCCGGGCCGCGCCGGACCGATCCGCAAGGAAAACATGCACGAGACCGATTACACGCCGTGGGAAGGCTGGGACGCCGCCGTCTGGCCGAGCCTCACCATCCAGCGCGGCAAGGTCGCGGTCGAAAACGGACAGCTCCTGGCCGAACTCGCCGACGGTCAGTTCCTGCCGCGCAAGATCGACGACGAGATCCGCAGCCGCCCGGCGCTCTAGCGGCGTCGGGCCGCTCACAGCGCCGCATCGCAGCCGGCGCGCCCGCCACGCCAACACGTGCCACCTCACAGCGCCTACTGGGAGGAAGGCCCAGCGCCGGCAAGCCTCGCGCCGGCGATTGGTGGCGGGGGACCAACCGTGTAGCTGTACGGAATTGCGGCCAGCTCGTCTCCGGTTATTTGACCGTAGGGCGGCAAGTTGTCGACGTAGTCGTCGACGTACAAATTGCCGCTGACGACGGTACCGGGGGTGCCTGACGGCGTGATGGTCACATCGATGACGCCGGTCTGGCCGGGGTTGACGGTCACCGGCGCGAACGGGTTGCCGGAGGCAGGCCAGATGTCGCCGGTCGTGCTGGTCACCGCCGGGTCGAAGGGCTTGGTCGTCGCGGTCAGCGACATGCTCACGAACCCCCGGGGTGCCGGGCCGGAATACGGCCCCAATTCGTCCGGCGCGCCAAACCAGAAGCCGGGGGTTACGGTTCCACCGCTGGGAGTGTACGATCCGGCCGCTCGGTCGCCGGTGGTGGGCGGCCCGAAGAGGTCCGGACCGCCCTCGAAAGGTTGGTAGTCGAACTCTATCGGCAGCGTCGCGGTCGCCGCCGCCTGAACGCTCGAGGTTTGCGTCGGCACCAACCACTCCGGGGGGTTCGACTTTACCGGCATCGGCAGCGGGTATCCCTTGCTGCTGCTCGGCGGGTCGAACAACGCTAGCGGGAAGCGGGTCGTCGTGTTGAGCCGCGCGTCGATGAAGAACAGCTCGGGTGCCACGCCCGTGTTCGTAATCTTTACCGGTACCGTTACCGGAACGCCGGCAGGCAACGTCGTATTCTTGCTGTTCGGCAACCCGGATGCCGAGACCTTGACCTGGTTCAGCCGGATGGCGCCGGTGAACGGTTGCGAAATCTCATTCCCGACGACCGGACTGGCGAAGTCCACGATAAGGGTCCAAATCCCCGCGACGGGGTCGAGGGTGTAGGCGGTCAGCGATTTACCGTGGGTTCCGTTCAGGCTGTTCTGCCCGAAGCCGAGGGCGTTGCCGTCCGGGCTGATCAAATAGGAGCCGACGCTGTCGCCAGCATCGTTGGTCAGCGACAAGTTGGCCATGATGCTGGTGTTGCCGGGGCCCACGGCAAACTCATAATAGTCGACCTGACCCTCGCCGGGGTCGCGGCCGTTGCCACCGGTCAGCACGCCGCGGAAGGCGCCGCCGCTCGCGATGTCGATCAAGCTGCGCAAGGTGACGGCGATCGAATTGCGGATGGATACCTGCCAGGGGATCGATCCGTCGCTCCCGTCCTTCGACGCGACATCACTGAAAATGATGCCGGTCCAGGATCCGTGCACCGGTTCCCGGACATCCACATTGCCGAAGTTTCCGACGCCCTGCGGCAGGGAGTGTGCGGCGAGCCGGCCCTGCGGATCGATGAGGATGAGCCGGACCCGCGCGTTGAGCCCATCTGCAGGATTTCCGGGATAGGCGATCGAGGCGTTCAGCCGGTCGGCGCCTCCCGGCACGTTGAAGGTGAAGACGGCGTAGTTGTTCTGCAGGCCCTGATAGTTCGCAAAATGCGGACTGCTGCCGTCTTGCAACGTGACCGAGCCGGTCTGCACGTTCTCTATGGGCCCGAAAGTCCGCCCGCTCACTTTTACGGCTTGGTCGGCCGCGCCGGTGTTGGTCACCCTCACCGGCCAGACATGGAATTTCCCGGGACTGTCGATGGCGTTGAGCTGGTTTGTCGACAGCAACAAAGACTGGCCGACGGCGGTCGGAGATCCGTCACTGTCCTTGATTGATTCGGCGAGCAGGACCGCCTTGTAGCTGTTGAGGAGGCCGGCGCCCTGCTCTGTGGCGGGGACCCCGAGGTCGCTGGCGGTGCTGGTCAGGATCTGCTTGACAAGTTCCGGCATCGGCGAGGTGCCATGATGAGATTCCCGGTAGGCCTGGATGACGAGCGCCGCTGCGCCTGCGGTCAAGGGCGCGGACAGGCTGGTCCCGCCGCTCTCCTCGACATCGGATGCAGCCCCCCGGAAGTTGGTGCAATCGGAATAGGTAGGGCTGGCGTCGCAGGAGGCGAAAGCAAGGTCGCCCGGAGCCACCAGATCGACGGTTCGTCCCGTTTCGCTGAACCCGCTGGAGCTGAGCGAGCTGATGTTGTCGTTCAGCCAGCCGGTCGTCGCGAAGTAGCGCGCTGCGGCATAGTTGGTCTGGGCGTAAAAGCGGAATGTCGTCGATGCGCCGACGGCGATGACGTTGGGGTCGGTCGCCGGCGAGCCGATCGTGTTGGTCGAGCCGGCGTCGCCGCTGGAAACCGTCACGGTGACGCCCGCCTTGACGGCCGCGTCATTGAACAGCTTGGTGATGTCCAGCGCCGTTACGTCGGGAAAGGGGTTGGAGCCATACGACTCGTTCAGCACGTCGACGTGGTCGGTGAATACCGCGTAGTCGATCGCCTCCAGGAAGTTCGATTCGGTCGTGGCTTCGAAGGTGCCGAACACGTCGAGCCCGACCAGTGCGGCGCCGGGCGCCACGCCCTCGATCCGGATGTTGCAGGCGGACGGGTCAGGCTGGGCACTGAAATCTTTGACGTCATAGACGTGACGGCCTTGGCCGGCGATCGCGTTGGAATCGAGGAAGGCCTCGCCGCCGGTCGTCGGCCGGCCCGGTCCATCGCCGCTGAAATCCTGATAGTCCGCGAAGACGGACGTCTTATTTGAGCGGATGAAATTGATGTTGTTGGGGTCCACGCCGTCGGCGATCCACGCGACCGTGACGCCGGCACCGGTAGTGCCGAGCGAGCGCGCAGTCTTGGCCTTAGGATCGTCCGAAGCGGTGTTCGTGACCTGCAGCGCCTCCGGTTCGAGGAGCACCCGGCCATTGGCGCCGCAGGCGCCCGGGATGACGTGCGGCGTCAGCGACGTGCCGGCGTTCGAAGCCGCCCTGGTTGCCGAGGGGGCGGCGGCGCGGGGGTGGCGCGTCCGGCGGATCACCACATCGGGGACCACCTGGGCAATTGCCGGGTTGGCCTCCAGGCGCGCCAGTTCGCCGTCCGACACCGTGGCGGCAAACGCATTGACCATCCGATAGCGCTTGATGTGGCCGGCATGCACCTGAGCAAGCTCGCTAATTACCGGCGCCTGGTCATTTGCCGCGGCCGCACCGGTGAGCTGGCGCTGCATGACGACGATTACCGGACGGTTGGCGTTCTGCGCGAGCTGAGCCGCCAGCGCCGGAGTTAGCGCGGCAGTTGGATCAACGCTGCCGGCCGGTTGCGCCGGGGCCGCCGAGGCAGAGGCGAGGAGGCCGGCCATGACACCAGGTGCTGCAATCCGTAGAATGTTCATCTGCGACTTCCTCAAATGTTCTTTACAATGTCGGTGTTGCTTGGAATGACGCTTACGCCTCACCGAAAGGTTTCGCAAGAGAATTCGATTGCAATATTAGCGATTGCGATCAAACTCTGCGGACCGAATGGTGGCTTGACGGGTACGACACCAAGACCAAGCTCCGGGGAGGGCGTTTCCGGGATGTAGTATGCGATCCGCTCTCTGTGTATGGATGCCTTCCCAAAACATTCTTCGGAATATCTCTGCGGTCAATGCGCTCGCGCAGGCGTTAGGCCCGGTCGAAATCGGTACGCTCGGTGACCGGCAGCCCGAAGAGGTAACTGCGCAGGCAGTCGAAGCCGAGCTCGACGGCGCCGAGCCGCACATCCACTGCAGCATGGCGATGACCATGCCCAATCAGCCGGAACCGACGGTCAGCGCCCCCGCCTCGCAGGTCAGCCGGGCGGCGCTGTTCGGCGGCACCACGACGCTCATCGACTTCGTGCCGGTGACCGAGGCGCAGACGATCGGCGAGGCGATCGAGCTGCGGCTCAAGGATTGGCACGGCGCCTGCTACTGCGATTACGGTCTGCACCTGATGCTGTTCGACGCGATCAGCCAGCGCAAGCTCGGCGAGATCCCCGAGGCGGTGCAGGCGGGCTATGCCTCGGTCAAGATGTTCACCACCGACATCACCCCGGCGCGCATGGCGCGCATGGTGCCGTTCGGCGACATCTGGGAGGTGGTTCAGGCGGTCGCCAAGGCCGGCGGGCTGACCTGCATCCATGCCGAGGACAACGATCTTGTCATGCACATGTACGAGAAGCTGACGCGCGAGGACCGCACCGGCTTCGAGAATCTGGCCGCGGCGCATACCACGCTGTCGGAGGATCTGGCGTTCAACCGGGTCATCCGTCTCGCCGAAAGCGTCGAGGGTGCGGCGATGTACATGGTGCACACCTCGGCCGCCACCGGCGGCGCCCGGCGAAAAAACTTGACAATCGGCCTAGGCAGCATACGTATGCATGCGTATGCAGATGCAAATGATCTCTCGTGGAGGCTCGATGGCCATTCAGATGCAGACCGTTTCGGCGCGCCTGCCAGCGGAAGATCTGCAGTGGCTGTCGGCGCTGGAGTTGCCGGGCGCGGTCACCCCGAGCGACAAGCTGCGCGCGCTGATCGCGCAGATGCGCAAGCAGCACGAGGGTGCGCTCGACTACAGCGCCTGCCTGGCGTGGCTGCGCGACCTCCTGGCGCCGTTCGTGATCGAGCTGCGCGGCATCGAGCACCGCGAGCGCACGCATTCGGAGGCGGTCGGCGCGATCATCGCCGCGACGCCGCAGATCATGGCGACGATGCTCTCGGCGCGCGATTTCGGCGGCGACGGCGTCGCGCGGGCGGGCGAGGTCGAGGACGCCCTGGTGCAAAGCTGTTTTCGCCTGCTGATGGCATTGCTGCGGCTCGGCGTCACCCCCGCTGCCGAATGCTACAACCCCAACGTGATCGAAAAGCATCTGCCTCGCGTCATCGAATTGGTGCAGCTGATCGCGGCCAATCGCGAACCCCCGAAGGAGAAACAGTCATGACCGACACGATTGCCAGCCGCGTGACCCGCATCGTCAGCGGCGGGGTTCACGCGCTCCTCGACGCGGCCGAAAACGCTGCGCCCGAGGCGACGATGGTGCAGGCGGTCCGAGAGATCGACCACGTCATTGACGATGCGCGCGCTGAGCTTGGCCGCGTCGAAGCGGCAAAGCACTTGGCGACGAGCCAGCTCAACAAGCTCAACAGCGACCACGAGCAGCTGGCCGCCCAGATCGAAGCGGCACTCGGCCAGGCCCGCGAGGATTTGGCGCGCGCCGGGCTCGAAAAGCAGTTGAACATCGAGGACCAGCTGCCGGTATTGCAAAAGTCGCTCGCCGATCAGCGAGACGCCGGCAAGGAGCTGGAAGGATATATCGCTGCGCTGATCGCCAAGAAGCGCGAGATGGAGCAGGTGTTGCGCGACTATGTCGCCGCGCGCGCCAGCCAGACCGGTCCCACCGCAGAGCCGGGCAAGAGCCGCGGCAAAAGCGAGGACCGCGTCGCCAATGCCGGCGCCGCGTTCGATCGCGTGCTGGCGAAGCAAACCGGCCTTAGCGGGCTCAGCCCAGCCGCAGGCGACGCCGCCAAGCTGCGCGAGCTGCAGGATCTGCAGCGCGCCAACCGCATTGAGGAGCGGCTCGCCCAGCTGAAGCTCGCGCGGCAGCCGAGCGGCCGACCGGGTTAAAGGCGAGGAAAGCGCCCCGGCGCCCCGTGATGAGCCTCTTTCTCGCCCCCGAAACCTGGCCGTTCGCGGTCGCCAGCCTGCTGATCTTGAGCATCGCGGCGATCGAGGGGGTCGCACTGCTGATCGGCACGACCCTCGCCGGTTGGCTCGACAGCCTCTTGCACCACGCGCCCGATGCGCCGGACGCGCCAGATAGCTGGCTCGGCTGGCTGCACCTCGGCAGGGTCCCGGTGCTGGTATTGCTCGTCCTGTTCCTCGCGCTGTTTGCGCTCGCCGGGTTTGCCCTCGACCTCGCGGCAGTCGGCATCTTCGGGGCGCTGATCCCGCCGCTGATCGCCGCGCCGGTCGCCGCGGCGGCCGCGCTGCCGCTGATGCGGGTCTGCGCCGGCGGGATCGCCCATCTGATCCCAAGCGACCAGACATCCGCCGTCTCCCTCGACACGCTGGTCGGCCGGATCGCTGTGATCGTCTCGGGCACCGCGCGTCTCGGCTATCCGGCGCAAGCGAAGGTGACCAGCGAGCACGGCCAGGTCCTCTATGTGATGGTCGAGCCCGACGCGCCGGACGCGACCTTCGCCCAGCACGACGCGGTGCTGCTGGTCAAACGGCTGACCGGCACTCGTTTCCAGGCCATTCGCAATCCGCGGCCGGATCTGCTGTGATCCGGTCGCCTGCCAGAAGCGAAATTTGCCGGCCGACAGCCGTCGACCGAAGGAGAGTGTAATGATCGTCAGCAACTTGTTCGGCATCGCCCTGCTTGCGGTGATCCTGCTGATCGGCGCGATCACCATCGGCTTGATCCTGGCGCGCCTCTATCAGCGAGCGTCGAAGGAGCGGGCGTTCGTGCGCACCGGATTGGGCGGCCAGAGGGTCGTGATGGACGGCGGTGCCGTGTGCCTGCCGGTATTTCACCAACTGATCTGGGTCAATATGAACACCTTGAAGCTCGAGGTGCACCGCTCCGGGGCGGACAGCCTGTTCACCAAGGACCGGATGCGGGTGGACGTCATCGCCGCATTTTTCGTGCGCTGCATCCCAACTATCGAAGGGATCGCCAATGCCGCGCAAACGCTGGGCCAGCGGACGCTCGATCCGGAGGCGCTGAAGGAGCTGGTCGAGGACAAGTTCGTCAACTCGCTGCGCGCCGCCTCGGTGTCGATGATGATGCAGGAGTTGCTCGACAAGCGGCAGGACTTCATCCAGGGGGTGCAGAACGCGGTCGCCGAAGACCTGATGAAGAACGGGCTCGAGCTGGAGAGCGTGTCGCTGACCCGCTTCGACCAGACGCAGAAGCAGTTCTTCAACGCCGATAACGCCTTCGACGCCGAGGGTCTGACCCGGCTGACCGAGGCGACGCAGCGGCGCGCCCAGGAGCGCAACGAGATCGAGCAGAATACCGAGGTCGCGATCGCCAAGAAGAATTTCGAGGCGACCCAATTGAAACTCGTGATCGAGAAGGATCAGCGCTTTGCCACCCTGGTGCAGCAGCAGGAAATCGGCTTGCGCGAGGCCGAGCAGCAGGCCCTGGTCGCCTCGGCCCAGGCGCAGCGCCGGCGCGAGGCAGAACAGGCGCGGATCGACGCAGAGCGCCAGGTCAAGGAGGCCGAGGTGCAGCGCGACCAGGCGGTGCGCCAGAAGCAGATCAACTCCGACCGCACCGTCCAGGTCGCGACGATCGAGCAGCAGCGCGCGACCGAGATCGCCGGCCAGGACAAGGCGATCCTCGTCGCCCGCAAATCCGAAGAGCAGTCGCAAGCCGAGGCGCGCGCCAACGAGGCCCGGGCCGAGAGCGTCAAGGCCGAGCAGCTGGTGATCACCGCCGCCGCGGTCGCCGAGGCGCAACGCAAGAAGGAAGTCGAGCTGGTCGAGGCAGAGCGCGAGGCGCAGAAGCAGGCGATCGCGATCACCGTCGCCGCCGAAGCGGAAAAGAACGCGGCGCAGAACCAGGCCCTCGCCGTTACCACCCGCGCCGCCGCCAATCTGCGCAATTACGAGGTCGAGGCGCAGGGCAAGTCGCTGATCAACGAGGCGATCAACAGGCTCTCGGTCGACCAGATGGCGATGCAGGTCAGGCTCGCGCTGATCGAGGCGATGCCCAGGATCATCCAGGAATCGGTGCGGCCGATCGAAAAGATCGACGGCATCAAGATCGTGCAGGTGGACGGCCTGAACCGTGCGGCGGCCGGCGCCGACGGCGTCGCGGCGGCGGGCGGCAATCTCGCCGAGCAGGCGGTCAGCGCCGCCCTCGCCTATCGCGTCCAGCAGCCGCTGATCGATGCGCTGCTGCACGATATCGGGCTCAGCGGCGGCAGCCTGTCCGGGTTGACCAAGAGCCTCGAATCGCCCAAGCCCGCCGCCGTCGTCGCCACGCCGCCGCCATCGCGGACCCAGGACGGTGGCTGAGGGGGTGTGACGGGCTCTGCTTGATGGCCAGCAACCAGCGGCGCGCATCCCGCCTCGAAACCCTGACCCCAGCCACGGCGGGCCATAACCGGTGACCGCGGTTCGCCGCTGGGCAGGGATTGACAAATTGGGTCTCGATCGTGCGCCAACGACCCGGGAAGTCGGCATCGCCTCCGGTAAGGGTGGGTCGGGCAGAACCACCCGGGGGTCGATGTGGAACGGCGCTCGGCGGCGCCCCCGCGGCGAGGGCGGGTGTCAGGAAATTGTCCGAGGCGCCAGAAACAGGGCCGCATCGGCGTCGTGCGTGCTTCGAGACGCGCCCTGCGGGCGCTCCTCAGCATGAGGGAAGCCCTTGATAGCATTCGAGGAATTCCTCATCATGAGGTGCCTCGCGCAGCGAGGCCTCGAAGGACGCGTGGCATTGATCCGCCGCTCGGCAATTGGATTAAAGTTGCCCACCGGCCTACGGCCGACCCGCGAGGCATGAAACGCTACCGTGTCATTGCGAGGCGCCGTCAGGCGCCGCGGCAATCTCGACGCCGCAGCGTCTCGGGGGTCGAGATTGCTTCGTCGCTCCGCTCCTCGCAATGACAGCGCAGGTGGGCGGGCGCCACTCATGGCTCTGTTTCTTCCTAGCGGCGAGGGCGGGATGCATACCGCTATTGTGGTCACGCCCGGTCGAAATCCGTGCGCTCGCTGACCGGCAGCCCGAAGAGGTAGCGGCGCAGGCAGTCGAGGCCGAGCTCGACGGCGCCGAGCCGCACCCAGTCGCGCCCGCCGTAGACGCGCGAACGGCGCGTTTCGACCCGATCGCCATCGGCGATCGCCAGATGAATGCTGCCGCCGAAATCGATCCGGTCGGGACCGTCATCGACCTCGATCAGGACCGCCAGCGCATGGCTGGCACCGGTGTCACGGCGCATCGCGCGCCCTTGAGCAGGCCGACCGCTAAGCGGATTGGCGGGTCCGGTGAGGTAGGCCTATCCTGATCTCGGCAGCTCGAACATAGCTCGAGGGCGGCGCGTGGAGCGAGTTAACTTGCCATTTCACAAACTGGAGGAACGCCATCCCGGCGTGACAGTTGCGATCGGCAATGGCTACACCGAGGCAGCGCGCGTTTGTCTCGATCGACACCACGTTTCACCGATTGAGTTCGTGATTCAGAGGCCTGCCAGCAGCGAACCGGCAGTGCGAGATGTGGTCGTGGCATGGAGGGAGACGACCCAACGCGAGCGGTATTCCTGGGGAAACGCTACCGATGCTGCGGAGGCTGGCGCGTACGTCTTGCACTCGCGTCAGTCGAACTTGAAGGTTTGGTCGCCGTGCGTCGGGCGGAAACTGGCAGCGGCGCCGACTATTACATTGCCGCACCTGGCATCCCTAGTGACGATCTTGAGGACTGCCTTCGCTTGGAGGTCTCGGGCGTCGATAGAGGGGACGAAAGCACTGTTTACCTGCGACTGCGTCAGAAAATTCAACAGACGTTGTCTGGATCAAGTAGTCTTCCGGCGATTGCCGCGGTGGTCGGCTTTCGCTCACGGGTCGTCGCATTGGGTCGAGCGGACGAAGAATGAGCTGGCTGTCCTGGCACGAAGTCAGTGAGCGGTTCGCCTCAGATGCGCACCTCGCGCTCCGAGAGGGCAAGCGCGACGAAGCGTCTGCTCTCTTTGGCAGCGCTGCCGAAGCGGAAAGCAGGGCTTTAGAAGAGCTTGACCCCTCAAAGGGCCGCACGCTTGGGATCACGGCGGTTAGCGCAGTCGCTCTCTGGTTCAAGGCCGACAAACTCCCAGAAGCCGAGCGGGAGGCGATGCGGTGGCTCGCGTCGGACCGACTCCCCTCCTTCGCCGTTCGTCAACTGCGCCAGCTTGTGCAGTCGATCTGGACGTCTCAGACGATGCGTGATGCTGGAGTTTCCTTTCTCCCCGGGCAAGTCATCGTATCTGTAAAAGGGGGACAGACGGTGGTCGGCGGGGCACCGCTGGATCTGATCATCGAAAAGGTCGAGGCCGTTCAGGCTCTGTTTTATCGTACAATAGAGTATTTAAAAGGCGTCCCGCATCGCCAACGCGGTGGGCCGGCTCAGGAAATTCGAGATGCATGCCGGCCTTGGTTATTTCAAACGCAACCCGGCAGCTACCAGTTCTCGGTGGCGGTTCAAGAGCCGCGCCAGCGCGATTTCTTTAAGGAAACCGGACCGCGCCCGGAACAGGTTGCCGAACACTTCATGTCTGTGCTTAAGGCAACTAGTGAAGATCCTGTTGGGCTGCTGCCCCAGCTAATTCCTGCCGAGGATTACCGCAGCACCTTCCTGAAATTAGCCCGGAATCTGGCCCCCACGGAGAAAAGCTTCGGAGCAGTGGAGATAAGAGAATCGACAGAGATGAGTCCCGTCATACTAGTTCCGGCTACGAGAACCACGATCAACTCTGCGCTCCGGCCTAAGACGCAAGCTGATAATGGGGCGTCGGAAGACGAAGAGCTTCACGGCATCTTACGTGCCTTGCACCTCGACGAGGATTGGCTTGAGCTCTGGATGGACGGGCGTTTAGTGCGGGTCAATGCGCTTGCCGAAGCGGTAGATGATGTCATAGGCCCGATGGTCAACCGGAAAGTCGTCGTTCAAGTCCGGCATCACGGCAAGCGTTTCGACTTCTTCGATATCGAGATCGAGGAGTAAGCCTCCAACACGCCTTGGCGTACCCAACTTATCGGCCGCCCGCTCGCCGCCCTCGGCCGCCTAGTCCTAGTCCTAGTCCTAGTCTATAGTCTAGCCCGGCGACGAGGAGGGGCCGGCGCCGGAAACGATGGCCGCACTCTATTCACTCTATCGCGCCAAATACGTGGTCGGGAAGGCAGCGGACCGAATCATCCGCACCGAAAGGTGCGCAGGCGCGAAGCTGCCGAACCGCGTGGCACAACGCGTCGATATGTGTCGCCAACAGATCCGAACGCGGCACGTTGAACGTGAAGAACGAGGTTCGGTCAGGAACCCGCACGCGGCAATTGGCCGGCGTGAGGGAAAATGGCCAAAGGAAAGCTGGAACGCCCTGCGCTTTTCCGCCCGCCTACCACGCTACGCTCGCTACGCGACAGCACGCACCCTCTTCTCCGCGAACCCGAATAGGTCCTCTCGATCCGCGTTTAAAGTAATTGCCTTCCAGTCGAACCAATCGATGACGCGCTTTTGGATAGAGCGTTCGTCCCATACGAACCAGGCAAAGCAGGTGTTGCTGGGTGCACGGCGGCCTTGCCAGCCGTGACGGTGCATCATGGGCAAGCGCCTCGAAGAAATCCAAATCCTGGCCGGCTGGTGCCTCTGGAAAAATGGTAACCGTGCCGTGCTTTCGAGAAAGTTTGTCCTGAGCAAGAGTGCCAAATAAGGTGCCTCTCTCAATGCCTTCTGCGCAAATTGCATGGCCAGTTTATACGGCGGGTTGGTAATTATCCCCTTCACATCAAGGATCGGTTTGGCTTTCAGGTAATCCACGATCGTACAGCCGTCCAACCCATAGTCTACAATATCAGATGCAATAACTGTTAAACCCGCGTCTCGCAGGGGGCGGACAATCGCGCCATCTCCCGCCGCCGGCTCCCAAATGCATTTTGGGAGATATTTTGCCTCGATGTGCAAGAGGCTTGCAGTCGCTTCGGGCGGGCTGAAATAGGCATCGAGGCCGCGGTCGATGTGCTGATGACTGCTTTGAATTCTCACGATCTTTTGCCCCTAAGGGTTTCTGATACTCTGCCGGGGTTGAGGTTGAGCCGCCGGCCGATCTCGGCCTGCGAAAGGTCGGGCTCGGCGGCCTTCATTGCCCTGAGTTGGGCTCTCAGCGAATTGGTCATCGGAGCGGAGGATCTTGGGGCTCGCTGCGCGGAGGGTCGACGAGCGATTTCGTCAGCCAATTCGCTCAATTCTTCACAGTCCAATTGGATCGCCAACTCGCGTAGGCGAGTTGCCACTTCCGGCAGCCTCATAAAGTATAGCCTTGCGCTCGCGGTAAAACGCGCCACGGTGGCGGGCTTCCGTGGCGGTCGTCAAGCGCCGATTAATGCGCGGTCACGCCCGGTCGAAATCGGTGCGCTCGGTGACCGGCAGCCCGAAGAGGTAGCGGCGCAGGCAGTCGAGACCGAGCTCGACGGCGCCGAGCCGCACCCAGTCGCGCCCGCCGTAAATGCGCGAACGGCGCGTTTCGACCCGATCGCCATCGGCGATCGCGAGATGAATGCTGCCGCCGAAATCGATCCGGTCGGGACCGTCATCGACCGCGATCAGGACCGCGAGCGCATGGCTGGCGCCGGTGTCACGGCGCATCGCGCGGGCGACCCGTTCGGCCGCGTCGAGGTTCGTCTCGCCCGCCGTCGGGACGCCGTCGAGGCCGAGGGCGGCGGCGATCTCGGCCGGGTCGCGGGCGACGAGGCCGCGGCGAAACACCCGCTCCGCACCCGGCAGAGGGGCGAGGCGGGCGGCGATCTGGCCGCCGGTGAAGGTCTCGACCAGAGCCAGCGAACCGTGGCGGGTGGCGAGCGCCTGCAACACCACGCCTTCGAGTGTGTCGTCGTCCTCGCCGAGGATGAAATTGCCGAGCCGCCGCCGGACTTCGGCCGCGACCGGCGCCAATTTGCGCGCGACATCGTCCGGGTCGGCGCCGCGCACCGTGAGCTTGGTCTCGATCTGCGGGTAATGGCTGCGAAAGCCGAGCTTGACGCCGCCCTCGGGGACCAGATCTTCGACGCCGCTCAACAGCTGGTCGACATGCGACTCGCCGAGCCCGTAGGTGTGGAAGCGTTTCAGATGGATGACGCCCGGTGTGCCGCCGCGCGCCACCAGGCGCGGGACGATCTGCTCTTCGAGCATGCGATAGAGCTCGCGCGGCACTCCCGGGGTGAAGAAGAACCGCGCCCGGCCGATGTCCAGCGCAAAACCGCAGGCGGTGCCGACGGGATTGTCGAGGATCTCGGAGCCCTGCGGCAGCATCGCCTGCTTTCGGTTGTTCGGCGACATGACGCGGTTGCGCCGGCGGAAGGAATCCTCCATGCGGGCGAGCCAGCTTTCGTCGAGCGCCAGTTCGACGCCGGCGGCGCGCGCCGCGATCTCTTGCGAGAGATCGTCGACGGTCGGCCCGAGCCCGCCATTGACGATGACCGCATCGGCGCGCTCGCCGGCCAGGCGGAACGCCGCCAGGAGTTCCGCGCGGTCGTCGCCGACGATCGTGCCCCAGCTGACCGACAGCCCGAAATCCTCGAGCTTCTGCGTCATGTAGCTCCAGTTGGTGTTGACGATCTTGCCGCTCAGCACCTCGTCGCCGGTGCAGATGATCTCGATGCGCATGCGGTTCCCTTCCACTGCCGGATCAATCATCGGCTTCCCGGATGGCGCTCTCGATAACGACCGCTCCGATCGGAGGGCGGGGCTAGCCGCGCCGTGTCGGCGCCGTGTATTCGGCGGCGCAGAAGGTTCCGCCCTGGTAATGCTCGGCGATCGGGTCGGCCGGTGCGCTGGCCTCGGCCGCCAGCACCGCCGGGGCATCGGGCTCGGAATCGTCCTGCGGCCGATAGCCGAGCCGATAAGCGTTCGAATTGTCGTACCAGGAGCGCCGATTGTTCGAGACGCCATAAACGATTTCGTAGCGGATTTCCGGATGTTCGAGCCCGATGCGCACGAGCTGGGTCAAATCGCGCGGGCTGATCCAGATCGAGAGGCGCCGCTTGTCGATCGGCCTTGTCCCGAAATTGCCGATCCGCATGCACAAGAACCCGATCCCGTGCTTGTCGGCATAGAGGCTCGCGAGCGCTTCGGAGAACGCCTTGCTGACGCCGTAGCGGCTGTCCGGCCGCGGCACCACGCGGTGGTCGATGGTCTCGCCGCGCGGGTAAAAGCCGACCGCGTGGTTGCTCGTGGCCATGACGATGCGCCGGACGCCGGCGCTGCGCGCCGCCTCGAACACATGGTAGAGGCCGACGATGTTCGATTGCAGGATCACCGGCCAAGCGGCCTCGCCGGAATTGCCGCCGAGATGGACGATGCCGTCGACGCCCTCGACCATGCGCTCGACCGCCGCCATGTCGGAGAGCTCCGTCTGGTCGATCTCTTCACCGCCCTGCGCCGGCGCCAGCGGAATGCGATCCGAAAGACGCACGATCGGATAGACGCCGCGCAAGGTCTCGCGCAGCATGCTGCCGATCCCGCCGCCCGCCCCGGTGATCAATACCCGCCGCATTTCAATCCCTCCGCTGCCGCAGCGATCGGGCGCGCCCGCCACCGTCCGCCCCCGAATTGGCCCCGATTGACGATCCCCCCGTGCTGGTCGGTGGCGGCGCCGAGCACCGCCGTCCCGCGCATCTCCCCGTCGCGGATTTCACCGTCGAAGCAATAGCAAAGCGTGCTCGCCTCATGGCGCACGGTGACCAGCAGCTGGACGCGGTCGCCTTCGAGCCGGCCGACGAGCGGCCCGTCCAACCCCTCGGCCCGCTGCCGGCCGCAGAGCTCGACGCCGTGTTGCTCGATTGCCAGGCGATGGACCCGCGCGCCGTGCAGAAAATCAACGCGCAACTCCCATTCGCCCGATAGGTCGGCGCGCGGCGCCATCACCGAGAGCGGCGCCGCGGTGCCCGCGTCGGAGAGCGCGGCGGCGACGGCGTCGCCGACCAGCACCGCCTCTCCCCTCTGCAATTGAAACGGGTCTATTTCAATCCCGTTCTCGGATGCAGCGTTGTCATCGAGCATGATGCGCGGCTCGCCGTCGAGCAGGCGCCGGCGCAGGCCGAGCCCGTCGATCGGGTAGTGCCAGCGGTCCCACGAGAGTTTGAGACGCGGCACCAGCTCGACGCCTTCCGGCTCGATCACCGTTCCCGCGGCGCCCGGCAGCCGGCACACGCGTTCGACGACCACCGCCAGATCGTCGTACCATTGCTGCCGCTCGGCAGCCCGGTCGCGCGCCTCGAACCAGTGCTCGACCGCGGCGAGAACGCCGACGATATCCTCCTTCGACACTTTCATCGGGCGGCCCAGCGCCTGGTGCGGCGAGGCGTTGCGCCACGCCGCCTCGACCAGCCGTTTGCGGCCGAGCAGGAGCCCCGTGGTTTGCGGACCGCGCAGAAACTTGCCGCCGCTGTAGACGACGAGATCGGCGCCGCGCGCGAGCCAGGGGTTCGGCCGCTCGAGATGCTCGGAGGCCGCATCCACCATGATCGGGATGCCGAACGGCCGCGCCGCCGCAGCGAATTCTTCGAGCCGAACCGGGCCCAGATGCTCGTTCTTGCCCAACAGCACAACCAGCGCCACCGGCGCCTCGAGCGCCCGATCGAGATCGGCGCGCGTCTCGATCTCGACGATCGGGCAGCCGATCATCCGCACCGCCTGGTCATAGGCGAAACGCTGGCTCTTCGGGATGATGACGCGGTTGACCATGCCGTCGGTAAAGGGCAGCCGCAGCATCCGCAGCGGATCGTTCCCGGCAACGCAAGCGGCGGTGCCGAGGGCCACCGCGGCGGCGCTGCCGCAAGTGACGATGCCCCACTCGGCGCCGGTCAGCTCCGCGAGGCGCCGCCCGGCCGCCCCCATCAGCTCATCGAGATTGACGAACCAACGCGACGCCTCGGCCATCGCCGCCTTCACCTGCGGCAGCATCAGGCTGCCGCCATGCAGCGTGCGCACGCTGCAGCAATTGATGAACGGCCGCACGCCGAGTGCCAAATAGGGATTGGCGTCTGCGCTCACGAGCTCCCTCCGACCGATCGCCGCCCTTTATAGCAGGCGCGGGAGTAAATTGCCGCGCCGAGCGTTGACCTCAATGGTCGAGCCCAACAGCGGCGGAGGGACGCGGCAATGACGGAGGAGGCGATGATCCAAGAGAAGGCGGCGGGCGCGGAGTGCGGGGAGGTGCCTGGCAAGACGGACGGCCATGCTTCGGCTGCCGAGCAGGCGAGCGCGGCCCGCTTCGGGCTGCGCGAAGCGATCGACCGGGCGTCCTGCAGCTTGCGCGGGTTGACCCGGGCCGGCGAGGAATGGGCCGAAGGGCGGGCAATCGAGATCGGCAAGGGGCTGCGCGACCAGGGAGCGCGTGCGGCCGGCGGGGTGGCACGGCAGGTCGAGCAGAACCCGCTCGCGAGCGTCGCCATTGCCTTTGTCCTGGGCCTTTTGTGCGCGGCCCTGGTCCGCCGTAACAACCACCGACCGCCGTTGCCGGCCGACGAGCGTTAAAGCGGCCTGGTTCGCCCGTTATCCGGGGCGCCGTGGTCGGCACCGGCCGCGGACGGCTATTCGTTGACGCAACGCAGCAATTTCCAATAGCCGAAGAGGTTGCTCGGCCTTACTTCGCGGATCGACAGCCGGCTGTCGCGGCGGAACTGCTCGAACGAAAAATCCGGATGAAAGCCGATATGGCGGGCAAGCCGAGCAAGGCGCGCTTCGAGAAAGCGAGCCACCGGGTTCTCGCTGGCGAAGTGGTTGACGACGACGATCGTCCCGCCGCGGATGCACACCCGGCGCATTTCGGCGGCGAATCGGGCCGGGTTCGGCACCACCGAGGCGACATAGAGGGCCAGTACCGCATCGAACGAAGCGTCGGCAAATTCGAGGTGTTCGGCATCCATCACATGGAGGCCCGCGACATGCGCCAAACCGAGCCGCGCGGTCCGACGCCGCGCCTTTGCCAGCATCTCGGCAGAAATGTCGATCCCGGTGACACGGGAATCGGGACGGAAATACGGTAGCGACAGGCCGGTGCCGACCCCGACCTCGATGATCCGCTGGCCCGGCCGATGATTGGCGATGCGTACTGCCGCCTTGCGCCCCGGACGAAACACCGGACCGAAGACGAAGTCGTAGGACGGGGCGACCAGGCGATAGGTCCGGATCGTATCGTGCAAATTCATGGCGTCGCCCCTGGCGTGGTCGACCGCCGCCGCAGCAGCGAGCCGAGGCGGAATAAAAGCATTCCGGACCCTCAGCCTAATTTAGAGGCAATCCGGCGCGTGCGCTACGCCAACCGGCGATTGTCACGAAGAGCCCGCCGAAGCGTCCTACGCGCAGGGCGACGGCTGAAATTGGTTCCGGCGCCGCCCTCAGATCAGGGTAATGCGCTCGGCCTCCTGGCCCTTCCTGCCGTCGACAACCTCGGCCCGAACCCGCTGGCCGGGATCGAGTGCGGCGACACCGCTGCGGCGCAGCGCCGTGATGTGGATGAACACATCCTTGCCGCCGCCATCGGGTGAGATAAAGCCGTAGCCTTTCTCGGGCTCGAACCATTTGACCGCACCCTCGATCGTCGTCGCTGGCCGCGCCCCCCGTCGGTCGAGGCCGCCGCCGGCAGCGGCCGAGGCGACGGCGGTGCTGTCGTCGACGTTGAGCACGGCGGTGACGAGCGGGCCTTTGGCGCCGAGGCCCACCTCGCAGGTGATGGTGGCACCTTCGCGCACCTCGTCATAGCCGGCGCGGCGCAGCACCGCCATCGGCAGAAACGCGTCTTGCGAGCCATCGGTCGGGGTGACGAAGCCGAAGCCCTTGCCGGCGTTGAACCACTTGACTTTGGCTTCGACGCGGCGGCCGGGGGGAGCGTCATCGCGGAAGAAGCCGGGGCGGCGTTCGTACATGGGTCCTCTAAACCAAGAGTTGATCGGAGCGAGCACTGGCAACGTCAAATCCTAGCGCAAAACAATCGCGCAGCGCCAGCACTCCCCGCAACCGTTCGCCGCTCGTTTCGACGAGGCCCCGCGGCCGCAGCGTCTCAAAAGAAGAAGGTGAGGTTTTTCGCCAACAGCACGTTCTGGTCGAGAATGATCTTGCGCCGGGCGATCCGCCAGCCGCTATTCACCCGCCGCAGCAGATCTTCCCGCTTGCCGACCAGGAGGTCGGTCTCGGTCTGGACCCGGTTGCGATAGACCAGAAACCGGCAGCCGACCAGGATTTCGGCCGGTGCCGCCGGCGACGGCCGAATTTCGCGCAATTGCACGTTCGAGATCAGGTGCGAGATGCGCGAGACCGGCTCCTCGGCCCAATGCACGCCGGTCATGATCTGCTTGACCCGGCGTTCAAGGGTTTCCTTGCCTTCGTCGAACCAGTTGATGTCGCGATCGGCGCGGGTGAATTCGTGCGCCTCGTCGCCAAGCTTGATGTTGCGGCGCATCGGCATCCAGTAGCGGATGTCGTCGGCAAGGAGAGCGAACCAGTCTTCGTACCGTCGCTCGTCGAGCAGATCCGCCTCGCGATAAAGGAAATCCTCGATCTCCTCTTTGAGCAGCAGGCGGGCGAGACGTTCGTCCGGCTCGGTCATCGTACACGCAGCGCGCTCCCTCTCCGCCCCAGGGGGCGGAGAGGGTTGGCCCCCGGAACGGCCCGCAGGGCCGGCCGTCCGGGGGGAGGTGGGGGGATGCCGCGGCTTCGTCGCCGGCCCACCTCACCGTCCTCCCCGGACTTGATCCGGGGATTCGCGGGCCCCTCCCTCTCCGCCCCCTGAAGGGCGGAGAGGGAAAGCGCAGGCCTAGCGTCCGCCAAATTCCGGGCGATCACTTGGAGCACGCCCGGAAGGGTTCTCACAAATCTCGTTGTTCCAGAACCGCACGACGCGATACCCGTGCCCGGCGATTTGCGCGCTCCGTGCCAGATCGGCCGCTTCCTGCACAGCGTGCTGACCGCCATCGATGTCAATGGCGAGCTTGTATGCCGGACAGGCGAAATCGACGACGCGCCGGCCAATGGGATGCTGTCGACGAAAGCGGGTTTCCGGAAACGACCGTCGAAGCACGAGCCACAAGAGCCGTTCGGCCTCGGTCGCCTCGCGCCTCAACCTGCGCGCGTTTTTCGTCCGCTCGCGGACCGGCATCCGCCTTGCAGCTATTCGGCGGCGGCGCGCTGGGCGGCTAATTCCTGCTCCCACGGGCCGGGGAAGCGGCCGCTGCCGACCAGTTCGGGAGTGAAGACATGGTCCTCGCGCGGCCATTCGGCGCGCGGCAGCTCGTAATAAACCTCGACGCCGTTGCCGTCGG
Organism: uncultured Alphaproteobacteria bacterium; assembly: GCA_963772295.1. GTDB lineage: Bacteria > Pseudomonadota > Alphaproteobacteria > ATCC43930 > CGMCC-115725 > AP-15. The sequence goes on along the minus strand of CAVYWO010000004.1, from coordinate 454,121 downwards.
GGTCGCGCAGATAGATGCCGAGCGAGATGCCGTGATCGGAAACGCGGCTGATCGGAACATTCTTTTCTTTGATGTGGTGATAGAATTCCTTGAGCTCGTCGAGGCTGCCAAGGCGCCAGGCCATGTGGTTGAGCCCGACCTGACCCTTTTGCTGCAACGGCGCCTGCGGCCCCAACTGCATCAGCGCCACCTCGTGCGACTGCTCGCGGTCGGCGGACATGAAGGCGGCCCAGCCCGGTCGGTATTCATAGGTGTGCAGGCCGAGCACGTCCTCGTACCATTTCTTCGAGCGCTCGGCGTCGCGCACGAAGACGTTGACGTGTCCGAGATACTTGGGCGTTACGGTCATCTTTCCCTCCATCACAAATTGTCGTCGTCATGCCCGAGGAATTCGAGGACGCGGTCGATCGCTTCCTGCTTGGGATAGATCGAGGCGAGCGCCCGCGCCCGCGTCAACGGATCGCTGGCGAAGAAACGCTCGTACAGCACCTGGCGGCTGCCGAAGGCGCTGCCGGCGAGGTCCCAGGCAAGGCGGAACAATTGCACGCGCGGTTTCGCCGGTGTGCTGTCGGTTGCCAGGTATTGCTCGATCGCGGGTTTGAGCGGCCCCTTGAAGTCGGCTTCGCTCGGGGTCAGCAGAAAGCTGCTCGAGCCCAACAGCTGCAGGATCTCGATCATCCGCGGATAGGCGTTCATGAACAGGTTGCGCGGGCTCTCGGCCAACAGCGGGTCGGGGCACATGACGCCCCACTCGTCGAGCTTGGCCTCGGCTTCGGCAGCGCGCAGGCAGGCGCGGGTCAGCTGCGTTGTCAGCATCAATTCGCCGATCCGCTCCTCGACATTCGGCAGATGGGCATTGCCCAGGGTCTGCGTCATCAACAGCGCCGTACCCAGCACGAACTCGCATTTGGCGAGGTTCTTTGCCGCCCCCTGATGCGCTGAATGCGCCGAGGAATGGGTGGCGTGCGCGGTGGCGTTCAGCCGGTCGACGTCGCCCAACAAAAACACCCGCTCCCACGGCACCAGCACATCGTCGAAAAAGACGATGCAATCCATCTCCTCAAAGCGCGAGCCGAGCGGCTGGTCGAAATGCGAGCGCCCCTGGTCGAAACTGTCGCGGCACAAAAAGCGCAGCCCCCTGGCGCCGCACGGGATGGCAAAGCTCAGCGCGAACGGGCTGTGGCTTTCGGTGTGGCGCGCCATGCGCGGCGCATAGACGCCGATCTCGTCGGCGAGCGGCCCCAGGGTCGCCAGGATCCGGGCACCGCGCACGACGATGCCGGCGTCGGTCTCGCGCACGACCTGCAAGGCCGTTCCTTCCTGGAGGTTGAAGACGCCGGAGACGGTGCGGCTGCGCTGCAGATTGATCAGCGCGTGGGTCAGGGTCAGGTCGTTTTCACGGATGTATTCGTAGTAGCGCTCGATGTTCTCGCCGAATTCCGGCCGGCCCTGGGCAAAGAACTTCTTGGCCCCGGCCCAGGCGGCGTAGGTCACGTTCATGAAATCCGGCGATCGCCCCATCATGCCGCAGGTGGTCCGCGCCCAGGCCAGCATCATCGCGCTGCGCCTTTCGAGATCCTCGCGGCTCCTCGGGATGATGAACGACAGGCCGACCCGGTCACCGGTCTTGGGCGAGACATAGGTCATCGTGTCGCGCCATTTCGCGTCGTGCTGCATGTCGTAGAGCCGGGCGATGGCGCGGGCGCCGTTCTTGAGGCCCTGATGCCTGGTGACGTCCCGCACCCGTTCGCCGCCGAGCCAGATTTCGCGCTCCTGCTCGCGCAGCCCGTCGAGATATTGCCTTCCGGTGCGCGCCGGCATTTCCCGTCTCCAGGTCGCCTGAGAGCGCCAAGACTACTCCGGCGGAGGGCGGAAGGCCAGCGAGCCGATGCTATCCCTCTCCCACTCGCGGCCGCCGTCCTGTAGTATTGCGAAAACAATGTTCGTCAAGGGATAGAAACATGCCCGACGCCTTCCCGCTGCCCGCCGCCGAAGCGCGGCACCTCGGCTTCGCGCTGGGCCCGCTCGCCCATCTCGACCGGCTGATCCGCCAGCACCTCGAGGAAGGACGCTACCCGGGCGCCCAGATCGCGCTGGCGCGGCACGGAAGATTGGCGCTGTTTCGCAGCTATGGCGACGCCCGGACCGAGCCGAGCCGGCAGCCAGTCGACGGCGACACGCTGTTCCTCCTGTTCAGCCAGACCAAGATGCTGACGAGCGCGGCGATCTGGGCCTTGGTCGAGGAGGGCAAGCTCTCCTTCATGGATCGGATCGCCGACCACATGCCGGAATTCGCCTGTCGCGGCAAGGCCGAGATCAGCTTGCATCAGGTGATGACGCATCAGGGCGGCTTTCCGTCCGGCGACGTCGGCCGGGAGTGCTGGACCGATCATGTCCGGATGCGGGCCGAGGTCTGCGGTTTCTCGCTCGACTGGACGCCGGGGACGCGGCTCGAATACCACCCGCGCGCCGCGCACCTGACCCAGGCGATGGTGATCGAGGCGGTGACCGGCGCCGACTACCGCGACGTGATCCGCGACAAGGTGCTCGCACCGCTCGGGCTTGCCGGCGACATCGCGGTCGGCGTGCCGCCCGAGATGCTGGCCCGCTGCGCCGACACTTATGCGTCCGAGGCGCGCGACAATTCGGCCGAGTTCAAGGCGGCGGGACTGCCGAGCGGCGGCGGCTACGCGACGGCGCGCGGCATGGCGGCGTTCTACCAGATGCTGCTGGCCGGCGGCCGTCTCGGGCCGGTGCGGCTGTTCTCGCCGCGGCTCGTCGCCTATGTCTCGCGCAGCCACACCGGCGAGCGCCCCGACGACGCGATGGGCGGGATCCCAATGCATCGCGGCCTCGGACCGCATGTCCGCGGCGACAGCGACCGCATCCGCGGCCTCGGCACGATCGCCGGGCGCGAGACCTTTGGCCACGGCGGCGCCGGCACTTCCTATTCCTGGGCCGACCCGGCGAGCGGCGTGTCGTTCAGCTATCTCACCAATTTCGTCGCCCCCGATCCGTGGCACTCGGCGCGCCTCGACCGCATCGCGAACCTCGTTCACGCCGCGATCGACTGAGCATTCGAGAGGTGACATTCGGCGTGAAATCAGCGCCTTATCCATTACGGTTCGTCGTTCCCGCGAAAGCGGGAACCCAGGGGTCGGGCGCTCCAGCGGCTGCCCTGGACCCCCGCTTTCGCGGGGGTGACGGAAAAGTGCCCGCGATCGACTGAAGGGAGGCAATCGATGACGCCGCGCGTCGATCCGGTGCGTTCCGATGAGGCCCTGCCGGCGCGCGCCGACGTCGTCATCGTCGGCGGCGGCATCATCGGCACCAGTGCGGCGCTCTCTCTCGCGGAAAAGGGCGTGTCGGCGGTGCTGTGCGAGAAGGGCCGTATCGCCGGCGAGCAATCGAGCCGCAATTGGGGCTGGTGCCGCAAGATGGGCCGCGATCCGCGCGAAATCCCGCTGATCGTCGAGAGCCTGCGGCTGTGGCAGGGCATGAATGAGCGGGTCGGGGCCGAGACCGGGTTTCGCCAAAGCGGCATCATGTACCTCGCCGAGACCGCAGCCGAGCTGGCGCAGCTCGAAGCCTGGCTCGGCCACGCCCGCCAATACCAGCTCGACACCCGCCTGCTGACGCGGGCCGAAGCGGCCGAGCTGATGCCGGGCCTGACCGGCGATTGGAAGGGTGCCCTCTACACCGCGAGCGACGGCCGGGCCGAGCCGCAGCGGGCGGCCCCGGCAATCGCCAAGGCGGCGCGCCGCCGCGGGGCGTCGATCCTGACGCGATGCGCGGTGCGCGGCATCGAGACGGCGGCCGGCCGGGTCGCCGCCGCGGTTACCGAGAAGGGGCGCATCGCCTGCAATTCGGTGCTGCTCGCGGGCGGCGCCTGGTCGCGGCTGTTCTGCGGCAATCTCGGCATCGAATTGCCGCAGCTCAAGGTGCTCGCCTCGGTGATGCGCACCGAGCCGCTGGCGGGCGGTCCCGAGATCTCGGCTTCGGGCGGCCTCTTCGGCTTTCGCAAGCGCCTGGACGGCGGCTACACCGTCGCCACCTTGGGGGTGCGCACGATCGATCTCGTGCCCGACAACATTCGCCTCCTCCCCGCCTACCTGCCGGCGGTGCGGCTGCATTGGAAGAAATTGCGCTTCCGGCTGGGCCGCCGCTTCATCGAGGAATGGCGCCTGCCGCGGCGCTGGGCGCTCGACATCGCCTCGCCGTTCGAGGCGGTGCGGGTGCTCGATCCCGAGCCCGACCCTTACGTCCTCGACCGGGCGCGGTCGGCCGTGGGTGCCGCCTTCCCGGTCTTCCGCGACCTGCGGGTGGCGGAGAGCTGGGGCGGCATGATCGACGTCATGCCCGATGCGGTGCCGGTGATCGCGCCGGTCGACAGCCTGCCTGGCCTCTGGGTCGCCACCGGGTTTTCCGGTCACGGCTTCGGCATCGGCCCCGGCGCCGGCAAACTCGCCGCCGACCTGGTCACGGGTGATCCGACGCTTGTCGATCCGGCGCCGTTCCGGCTGGCGCGCTTCACCGACGGCTCGAAGCCGCGACCGCATCCGCTGGCGAGCTGAGCCGCAGCCATCGACGTCAAGGGGTCGGAGTTGCTTGCACGCATCACGGCTTTACTTGTCGGATCGGCCTATCCCCTAGTCCCAGCTCCGACTTAGCGTCGTGGCCGGAGCCGCATTACAATCTACCGAGGTAGTATTGCCACTGCCAGTGCAAGGCAGACGAATAACATTATGACCTGAACGGATTTCGTAACGCCTGCATTAGTTTAGTCGGCTCCCGAGCAGGCGAGGCCGCATGTTCGTGCATTGGCAGGAGCCCTGCCAAGCGCTGGGCGACGGCCACATCATCCGATCGTGGCAGCGAGATCGATGGACAATCGAGCGATCATCGGCGCGAGCGCCCCGGCTGCGAGGGCCTTCGGCACAGCTGCAAGCCGGGCGGCCTCGTCCCAAGGGTCTACACCAAGTCGTGTCAACGCTGAGATGACGCTGAGGGGCATACCATTTTGTTCATCGCCGACCGAAGCGTAAAGAAAGTCATTAAGATCCGAATGAAGCAGAGAAAATCGAGCGGAAAGCGTCATGATGGTGCGCCTTCCATGGCAAGGCGCACGACGTCCTCGGCCAGTTTCCCATCCTCGACGCTGTCGAACTTGATGCGGATCGCCTTATGATGCCAGTCGATCCAAGGACCTATGTGCCAAACACCGATCTGTCCGCTTTCCAAAAGCTTGTTCAGCTGAGCCGCAAGCCGACCGACACCGAAGATTCCGCCCGTGAGGGCAAAGGTGACAACGCATCCGGGCGCTCTCGGCGCGGCTATATCTATCTTTGGCTGCTCGCCGAGGCGAAGCTGCTGCGGACCTTTGCCAAGGTCCATCCATGCGTATTCCCCGATGAATTTCATTTGTCGTACCTCGATTTCAGGAAGCCATTTCCTCCTGACATTGCCGCCGCGGCTCGCGGCCCGTGCGAGAGCTCGTCGGCGGCTCAGCAAAACGTTTTCGGCTGCGCCGCATGAACCACATCTGGTCCAGAAATTTTGGCGGCATCTCTCTAATCTTAATATCGTGTCTTGAGATTTCGATTACAAGAAATATTATCGACTGAGGTTAGTTTTCGATTAACACTGGTCGCATAAGATAAAAATAATTTTGAAGATGAAAGGTAATGGAGGTGCTATGTGGGCTGCCGTTGCGACCATCGCGTGCCTCTCTCAGCCCAATAGGACCGATGCAGTCGGAATAGAGCTCGATTGGACCTGAATAGTACTTCGCGGCCACCCTTCGCGAGCCCGCCTGGCTAGCCGCTCACCCCAAGGACTTTCGTCCGCCGCATGGTGCTCCGGTACACTTCGAGTGCGTCGCGCGCCCGCCTGATCGCTTCCTCGGGCATCGCACCGCTCGCCACGACGCCGGGGAAGTCAGGAAAGCTGATCAGATACCCGCCATCTTCATTTTCCGAGAACGGCCGGATCTCGCACCGAGGAAAATGCTCGCCCGTCCGCTCGAGCTGCGCCGCCACAGCGATCTTCGCCTGGTCGAGCGTGTTCTCCCGGCCCCAGAACCTGCGGTCATGGTTGACGACCCAGTCCCAGCCATCGGGACTCCGCTCGATTTGGCTCTCGAACCAACCCTGCTGACCGTCCGCCATCGTCGCGGACCACAGCGTGCCTTCGGGATTCTCGGTCTGCCATTCGACCGTCATAGATCTTGCCTGTTCTCCTTCAGACGGCTCTGCGCAACGGCGCTTGGCGATGGGTCGAGATGCGTCACCCCCTCGTCAACAAACTGGCAACGAGGACATTGCCGATGACCAATGCCGTCCAAACGAGAGCATTGGCGTTGAGGCCAAACCACTGTTTCCAGGCTCCGCGGATGAATTCGATCCGGCTGTCCCGGTTTTTCCGACGCACGCCACGTTGGTTTGTCGAGCACCGGTCCGCGCCAGCACTGTCATGAACTGCACCCCACACCGCTGATTCTCGCCGGGATGGACCACCATTTCGCCACGTCGGCTTTGGCGAAGGGGGTGCTCCCATCGCAGATCAACCGGGCAGCTTAGGCCGCGGCGAGCCGACGCCGATAGCATCGGAAACTACTCACGATGCGCGCGTGAGCTAGGATTGGCGGGCCGGAGCGCGCAGTCGCACAACTTGCGCCAAAGGGAGCAAACAGCTCTTTCAATGTCGCACCCGTGCACCTAGCATGCCGACTGCGGGCAGTTCGCTCCTACCCGCCATGCGGCCGCGTCGCGCCGGCACGGGTGGGGCTCCCCGCGCGATGCCGACCGGTACCAGGGAGGTCGCATCCGATTTCGGTCGCATCCGGCACTGAAGACGTCGCGACCCGCGTCATCCGGCGCACGACGCCGGCGGCGGCACTCGCCGCGCTCGGCATCGTCTATGGCGACCTCGGAACAAGCCCGCTCTACACGCTGCAAACGGTCATCCAGATCATCGGTAGGCAATTCACCCCGGAGGCCGCGATCGGCGTGCTGTCGCTGATCGTGTGGGCGCTCGTCATCACGATCTCCGTCAAATACTGCCTTTTCGTGATGCGCGCGGACAACCACGGCGAAGGCGGGATCCTGGCGCTGATGCCGCTCGCCGGCGCGACCGGGTTCGAGCGCGGCCGCGCGCTTGTCGTGATGGGATTGTTCGGAGCGGCGCTGATTTACGGTGACGGCATCATCACCCCGGCGATCTCTGTCTTGAGCGCGATCGAGGGCGTCAACGTCGCGACCGCAGCGCTGGAGCCCTACGTCATGCCGATGGCCGTCGCCATCCTGGTCTGTCTCTTTGCCGTTCAGAGCCGTGGGACGGCCCGCATCGGCAAGGTGTTCGGACCCCTGATGCTGCTGTGGTTCGGGGTGATTGCGGCGCTCGGTATCGGCGGCATTCTGCGCCATCCACAAGTGCTCGCCGCGGCCGACCCGCGACGCGCGATCGCCTTCCTGGCGCGTGACGGATGGGGAGGGTTCGCTGTTCTCGGCGGCGTCTTCCTGGCGATCACCGGGGGCGAGGCGCTTTACGCCGATATGGGGCATGTCGGCAAAAACCCGATCCGGACAACCTGGTACGGGATCGTGCTGCCGGCGCTCCTCGTCAATTATGCCGGCCAGACTGCGCTGCTCCTCGACCACCCGCTCCTCGGCGGCAACCCCTTCTTCGAGCTGGCTCCGGGCTGGGCGATTTTTCCACTCGTTTTCTTGGCGACGGTCGCGACCATCATCGCCAGCCAGGCGATCATTACCGGCTCGTTCTCGCTGACCCGCCAGGCGATGCAGCTCGGCTGGTTCCCCGGCTTGCGCATCCGCCAGACCTCGGTCGAGGAATACGGCCAAATCTACGTTCCGTTCGTGAACTGGATGATGATGCTGTTGACGATCGCCCTGACGGTCGGTTTCGGCAGCTCCGCTCGCCTCGCCGGCGCCTACGGCACCGCTGTCTCGACGACGATGCTGCTGACGACCGCGCTGCTCTATAAGGTGATGCGTGAACGCTGGGGCTGGCCGGCGTCGGCTGCGTTGCTGACGAGCGGTCTCTTTCTGGTCGTCGATTTCGCTTTCTTTGGGGCCAATCTGCTGAAAATCGTCGAAGGCGGCTGGATCCCGCTGACCTTCGGCGCGATCCTGTTCACCGTCATGACCACATGGCATTCGGGCATCGGTGCCCTGCGGCGCAGGCTTGCGGCCATGACCGAGCCACCCGAACGGTTCCTGGAGCGGCTCGCAGCGAACCGGGTTGCGCGGGTGCCGGGCACCGCCGTATTCCTCACCCGTTTGGCGGAGGCGATCCCGCCGTCGATGATCCGGCACGTATCGCAAATCGGCGCGCTGCCGCAAACAATGATCGCCTTGACGGTGAAGTTCGAAGAAATCCCACGCGTCGCTCCCTCGAGCCGCGTCGAGCTGGTCCGCGTCTTTGAAGGTTTCTGGTACTTGACCGTCCACTACGGCTTCATCGAAATACCCGATCTGCCGGCCGCTTTGCGCACAGCCAGAGATCTCGGCTGCCCCGTCGATCTCGACAATGCCGTCTACTTCGGCGAACACGACGCGGTCGTGCGCGGCGAGGCGGGAAGATGGCTGTTGCGGTGGCGGTTGCCGCTTTTCGCCTTCCTGTTTCGCAACTCGGTGCGAGCCGTAGACCTGTTCCATCTGCCGCCGTCCAACTTCCTGGAAATCGGGCGGCAGATCGAGATCTGACGAGTCAGCGACCAGCCGACTTGATTTCTTCTTCAGACGCCCCCGCCAGGCAGGGTGCGACGGCGGGTGTCCCAATTTCAACCGAAGATCGGCGCTCGCAGCCTCCCTTTCTGCGTCTGCGACCTGTTCGACCGCCTGCCGCAGCGAGGTGACGACGCGATCGGCGTGCGTGGCCGCAAGCGCACCCTTCGCCTCGATCTCCTGCGCCGTCAACGTCCAGAACCCGCCGACGATCATTGCCTGCGGCAGCCGGCGCCGTAAACGCCGTACCAGGTAGCGCGCGTTGGCGAAGCTGCCCGGTTCCAAATAGGAAAGATACGCTATCTGTACGCCGGCCACGTCGAGGCGCGGCAGGTTCGCCACCGAAACCGCCGCGGACAGCACCACGCGGGCGCCGATCCCGCGCCTTGCCAGAAGCTGTGCCAACATTGCCGCCGCCGCCTGGTCGAGCGAGCCGCGACCGGCGATGCACAACACCGTCATCCCCCGCCAATCGGGCGCGAGAACCGGCGGGGGCGCTGCCAGCTCGGTCGCTCCTTCCTCGAAAGTCTGCGCCGGTGCGTCGGCATGGTCGGAAAGATCGTCGATGACCCAGTCGACGGCTTCTTTGATCCGAACCCGGCGGGCGTGATCGAGCGCGCCGCGATTGACGTCGAGCTGAGCCAGCGCCAGCCCCCTGATCGCGACCTCGTCGTAATAGGTCGACAGGGGTTTGTCCTTGAGGAACGCTTCGGCTCGATGCGCGGCCTCGCTTGGGTCGTCCGCGAGCATGTGTTGATAGAAACTTTCTTCCGGCGCCAGCGGAGGCTGGTCGCCGAGCAACACCTCGAAAAACTGCAGGTGCTCGACATGCCGCCCCAGCACGACCAGGCACATGGTCAGCGGCGTCGACAGCAGCAGTCCGACCGGCCCCCACAGCAACGTCCAGAACGCGGCGGCGACCAGCACCGCGATGCCGGAAAGCCCCGTGCTGTGACCATAGAGCCAGGGCTCGATCACAAAGCCGGCGACGAGCTGGACGGCAAGGAAGAGACCGGCGACCCAGAACATCGTCGCCCAGCCCGGATCGACGGCAACGGCGAGCGCGGCTGGAAACGCAGCGGCGATAATCGGGCCGATGTAGGGGACGAAACGCAGCAGCATCGTCAGGATGCCCCAGAGTGCCGGGTTCGGCACGCCGATGAACCACAGCCCGGTCCCGACCAGCACGCCGACGCTCGCGTTGATCGCACTCTGCATCAGAAGATAGCGGCTCAGGTGCTGGGCGGCGTCGTCCATCGCCGCGGTGGTGCGCCGAAGATCGCGCGCCCCGGCCAGTCGGATGAAACGGTCTCGCAGGTCCTGACGCTGCAACAGGAAGAAGATCACAAAGACGATGACGATGCCGGCCGTCGCCACAGGTTGCAGCAGTGGTCCGGCGATTTGCAGGATGAGCTCGACAGGGGTGGAGCCGGATGAGCGGATTTCGACCGGAACCGGCTGTTGGTGCTGGATACCCGGCAGGAGGACGGCAGGCCGGTTCGCTGCCGGGCTTGCTGTCTTGCCCTCGGGCTGAACGATCTCGCTGCCGAGATCGCTCAGCGTCGTCGCGACACGCCCGACAACGCCGCTGCCGGTCATCGTGTACCGAAGCGAACGGACCTTCTCGGTGATGTTGGTCTGGTATCGAGGCAGGTTTGTGGAGATGCGCAACCTGGCTGCCGATCAGCCCGCCGATGCCGAGGATCACGGAGAAGGCGAGGACGACCACGACGATGACGGCAAGCACGCGATTGCCGCCCCAGCGCCGCAGCACCAGCACCTGGTGGCCCGAGCGCAAAACTCAGCAGGACGGCGAGAGCCATCGGAACAAAGACTTCCCGCCCGAAGTAGAGCGCCGCAATGGCAACGACGGCGACGGCCAGGGTCCCCAGACCCGTCGGAGGGGCGCCGGCGGCATGGACGTACACCGGGTGAGAGGCGTCGGCGGCAGCGGTAGTGTCGGGCATGGCAGCGGTCTCCCAGCCGAGTTCGTGTACAGAGGGCGGCTGATGATTTCTCAATGAGCGCGGTCTCGGCGTGGGGATCGGGATCGGCTACTTGGAGCAGCCGATAGCTCAGAGAGCCTCGCTGGGCGGGAGTGATCGCGAGTTCGTTTCCGAGCCGGATATTATCGCCGCTGCAATGGTGCGCACGGGCGTCGCGACCGCTCGCCTTTCGACGCAGAATGGGGTGGAGATCCCACCGCCATTGCGCTTTTCGCGTCGCATTCCGGCGCCTGGCCCGACGCCCGACCCACGCGGCCGCGACCGTCAATCGTTCGGCGGCCTAATGGTCAAGTCCGATACCCGCGGCCCGCCATTGGCAAGCGCCTACTGGAAGCTCGCGACACAAGAGGCATGCAGCTGCGGATCGTTGATCGGCCCGCATTCCTCTTTGACACGACTGGCACGGAAGCTGCCGTTCGAGTGCACCACCGCCTCGTATCGCTGGCTGTCGCGCACGTTCTGCCGCGCCGACCAAGAGCCCGAACGGTCGCTCGGATTGGCCTGCGGGCCATTGGTTATCACCTCGGCTCCGCTGGTGTTCATCTGGGCGCGCGCATTTGGCATGGCCGCGATCGCCGCCAGGAATGCGGCCGAAAAGGCCAAGCCTGTCATCAGCTTGCATTTTGACGTCATGTGAGATCCTTTTGCTCGATCCAAGGTGACGGCGAAATATTCAGTCGTCCACCGATGGGTGTGATTATAACGCGCCGAAAAAGACGCCTGATAAACTCGGAAACTACTTAGATGAAGCTTGCCTCCGAGCCACCCCGTACTCATCGGCAACTCGAAGCATATCGGTTACAGACTGGAGCGTCTCCGACGGCCGGTGGCCGCCATTTCGACGGCGATCAGCAACCGCAGGCTCTGAGAATGGAACGCGCCTCTCCGGACGCCTCGTGATAGCGCAAGCTCTCTTCGAGGTTCCTTTCTTCAGCACTACGTGCGCGGCGCTCGTGATACGCGATACGCGATCATCCGCAGCAGGGTTATCGTGGCTTCCTTCGGTCGCTTATCGATGTGGGGCAAGTTCATCACCCTTAAGAGCCACTTCAGTAGTCTTTATCTGGTTTCGGAGTCCTGCCCCTTGCCGCGTTTGACGTAGGCCTTATCGTCGGCCGACCGTTCCCGGTCTACCGCCTCCTCCGTGAATCCACCAACCGGCGACGTAGCCGAGGACGGCGCCGACCAGGATCGCCATCAACGGGTTCTCGTGGATCTGCCGCGAAACGGATCTGGTCGCCTGACAACTCGCATCGACGACCTCCTCCGCCACTGCGCCCGCTTGCGACCAAGCCTGCCGTGCTGTCTCACCCGCATCGCCCAGCACTGTTTTTGCCTGACCGGCCGCCGCTACCGTAGCCGCGGCGGCATCCTGGACAATTTTCTCGGCATGCCCGGCTACTGCGGCGGTGGCCGCCGTGGCGCTCCGCACCCGCTCGCCGATTGCTTCTCCGGCCTTTGTCACGCGAGCCTCCATGCTTCCTGCATTGTTCGAAGTGGGGGTATCGTTCATCACCTTGCTCCGTTCGACATCCTTCTGCCCCACGAACTTCCGCCTTCACAGTTCCCGGCGGGGGGATCAGCCGGCAGCGTACTTGAACTCCGGCAGCCTCCTGAGCCCTTCCTTGGTGCCGCCCGGCAGGATCACCTTGTTGTCGGCGAACTTCAGCGAGTCGTACGGCACCACGACCAAGTGAGTGCCCATGCCCAGAAAGCCGCCGATCGACAGCACGGCATATGGCTGCTTGCCGTCGAGACTCACCAGGAGGTCGTCGATCTTGCCGATGGTTTCGTTGGCATCGTTGACGACGGCGCTGCCGATGGTCTTTGACGCGCGATAGCCGGCCGCCAGCTTCTGTACATCGACCTTGACGAGGAGCTCTACCGTCTGCGGCGTGCCTTGCGCTCGTGCACCGCCGGAGAGAAGGGCCACGCCGATCATCGCCGCACCAGCGAGAATCATCACTCGTTTCATGATACGTTTCCTCCGCGGGTTGCCTTCAACCCCAGTCGACCCATGCTAGGCACCCCGGTCCTTACCGCCCCAGCGCGTCCTCGAGGCCGCCGACAGCCTTCTGGACCTTGCCCTCGACCTTGTCGGCCTTGCCGTCAGCCTCCAGCTTGGCATCACCTGTCGCCTTGCCGACGGTCTCCTTGACCGAGCCCGTGATCTCTTTCACCGCTCCTGCAATCCGATCCTTGTTCATGACTGTAAACTCCCACCGCGGACTTGAGTTTCGTGGATCAAAGCGCTCATATAAGGACGGCAGATTTCTTCGGTAGGTTCGGAAAATACTCAGAAGTCGCTGCCCGGCAACTGCCCTGCGTCGTGCTGTGGTTTGGGCGGGCCCCGTCATTCGAAGTGCTATCCGGATCTGCAAGACTGGCTGGTGATCCGGTTCGAGCCGAGTTGTTTCTGGGGCTGCCGCCACCGCTTTTTCGCCCGATATCGTCTGACGCTGCCGGCAGGTCACCGTCCGGAGCGGGAGAACGAACATGTTTTACGTCATTGGCGTCGTCATCGTGGTACTCGTGATCGCAGGCTTTTTCGGATTTGCGCTCATCTCCCGAGCGCGAAAAAGGCTGGCGTCTGCTTTTGTCGTGCGGATCGAGCGCGGCGGACGATCAGCTTTTCGGTCGACCGGTCCGATGGCCTGCTGGTGGACGATCCTGGTGGCTGCGCGGCGGCGGGTGGGGAAGGACAACCTCTCGGTCCTTGCCGCCGGCGTCGCCTATCAAGCGTTCTTCTCGCTCTTTCCGACGCTGACGGCGGCGGTCTCGCTTTATGGCCTCGCCGCCGACCCGAACATGGTGGAGCGGCAGATCCGGGCGATCCAGGGCGTGTTGCCGCCGGAAGCTGTCAAGCTCATCGCCGCGTGGCTGCAGGCCCTGGTCCAAGGCCCGACCACGCGGTTCGGCATCGGCCTCATCGTCAGCGTATTGCTTGCCCTCTGGAGCATGTGGTCGGCAACGGCGATGCTGATGGCCGCCGTCAACATCTGCTACGGCGAGGAGGAGAAGCGGGGATTCGTTTCGTTCAACCTTCGCGCTTTGGCGCTCGGCGCCGGCCTCGCGGTCTTCGGCATCGCTGCGCTTGCGTTGGTGGCGGTGCTGCCGGCCGCCCTCGCCCTGCTGGGGTCCGGCGCCTGGGGCGATGCGCTGGGTCTCGTCCGCTGGCCGATTCTGGCCGGGATCGTCATCCTTGCGCTCGCCGTCATCTACCGCTACGCGCCGGATCGCGCGGCGCTGAAATGGCAATGGATCAGTTGGGGATCGGTTGCGGCAGCAGCGCTCTGGATCTTGGGCTCGATCGCCTTCACGAACTATGTCTCGAAGGTCGGCAGCTACGACAGGACCTACGGCTCGCTCGGCGCCGTCATCATTCTGCTGCTATGGTTCTATCTGACCGCCTACGTCACCCTCGCCGGCGCGGAACTGAACGCGGAGATCGAGCGTCAAGCCGAGCAGGCTGACCGGGGTCCGGACCGGCGCGCTCGCTCGATCGGTGATCGCCGTGACAGCGGTACCGCCGCGCCCGAGCAGGGTGCAGCGGTTCCGCTGTCAGCAGACGTGACCGACAAGTCATGATTTCCCCGGTGGCTTTTTGTGCCGGCCGCATCAGTTCAGCGAAACCGCAACGCGAGCAAAACGCTTTCGTTCTTTGGCGGCTACACCGGTTATGTGCCATCCCATTTTGGCTATGGGGGCGGCGGTATCGGCCTCGTTTTGTCTGGCGCAGTCGCTTTGGAGCGGTAGGCCGCTCCCTTCTAGCGAAACCGGGCTTTAGACAGGATCCGCCGGATCAAAAGCTAAAGCCATGGACGCCGAAATAGCCCGCAACCAAAATTACGACGACCACTACGCCAATGATAGTGAAGATGTTCATTCTGCTTTACTCCCGCTCCTTAATGATGGCGGCGGCGCGCTCGCACGCCTTGTGTATCCGCCGCCATTGAATTAATAGCGTCATTCCGTCATAGGCGGCTCGGCTCGGCGGAGGCTAGGCACGTACAAGCCATTGTTATCTCCACCGCCTATATCCCCAATAACCGCCCCCTCCGAAGAGCAGAAACAGCACGAGGACAATAAGAATGAGATCCATTTCTTCCTCCAAAACATCTGTCAGGGAATTTCCCTAATGCACATGTAGGTGGAGGAATAACTATCCACCACCCTCGGATTCTACCTACTGCGATCTTAACGGATGAACCGGGCCGGCAGGAAATCCAGCGAGTGCCGTCGAAGGACAGTCGGCCGCCGGGGACGAGGCACTGTAGGTGGGGCGATGAAACCGATCTCGGCTCCCGGATGCCGCGAACCGCGACGGCGATCCTCTGGACCGCGTTTTTCAGACGGCGCCTTGGAGAAGATGACGTATACCCTTCCTTGTTGTGGAAGGCGATATCGGCAGCTCCGCCGGCACGGTGAAGACGACGTGGAATAGGGCACCGGCAACGTTGTGCCGGCCGCTCCAGCTCGGCGAAAAAACAGCCCGGGCAATACGATCAGGGTGACCAAATCGACACCGCCGCCTCCGTAACCGAAATGAGATGCCATATAGCCAGAGTAGCCGCCGACGAGAGCACGACCAGCACGAGGACGACCCCAAGCAGAGTTTGCAGCCCTGTCCCATCTCCGGGAGCTTTCGCTTTCCAGAGCCGGGGCTTCGGCGAGTTCGCGACTGATCCGGCCTGTCTCAGCGGTTGGAAAGCCGGCACTGCACGCGTTAGCGATCGAGACCGGCCCGATACGGGGCTGTTGTTCACAGTGCCCGTCCCAAATTCAGCCTGGCCTACCTTAGTAATGCGGCCTGCTCTGGTTGGCACCGCCGGTTATCGCGTTCCCGGTGGCCGATATGTCTTCGCCCACGCCTGCTGTAGTATTGCAGGCGCTCAGGAAAGCGGCCGTGCCAGACAAAAGGAATAGATTGAGAAGGAAGATCGCCAGAGTTTTGCGCATCAGAGGTCCTCCATCGGTTTCGATCAGTTCCAAGAAAACGTGAGGCGCATGAACGAAAAGCGACAGGCTCGGAAAATACTCAGACGAACGTCGTCGTGTGGTTTCCCATTACGGTTTTGATCGAAGCGTTGACGCCAGGCTTCAGGATCTTGCGGCGGCGTTCGAGGCGGCTTCCGGTTTGAGTAGTTTCCGAAGCTACCCTCGCCGTCGCGTCGCGGGCTAATGTCGAACCGTTCAACCCGTGCGATGCCCGGGTTGCCTGCCGAGCGGAAGGCATTTTCGCAGGCTTCCGTGCTTCCGCGGGAACAAGCCCCGCTCGATCAACATATTCGGAGAACTACGATGCTAAACGATCCTCATGTCGAGTGGCGACAAAACCGGGTAACGGTGGCGTTCGCCGACGGCCCGCTGTCGTTCCGGTTGTCGAAGGACGCAACCTTCGAAGATCTTGCCGATCGTCTGGAGCGCCTCGGTGAGCTGCACCGCGGCAAGCCGATCGCAATCGACGTCAAACTCGCGGCAGCGCCCGACACCCAGCGGCAGGCCTAGGCGCTGCGCAACCATCCTCGACTACCGCCGCCGCGGCGCGCACGGGGCGGCGGGCCCGGCGATCAACTCGGCTGCGGTGGTTACGCCGGCAAAAAATCAGAGTTGTCATTTGGCCCGACTTCGGGGTCGAAGCGTCGGGGCTCCGACCCGGCGTCCGTGATAGCCGCGCCGTTCGTCGCTTCGGTTCTTCCGCCTTTCCGGTCCACGACCATGCGGAGCGCCGTGCGGCCGCGTGAGAGGCGTGACCGGATCGTGCCGATCGGCACGTCGAGGATCGTCGCAGCCTCCTCATACGAAATGCTTTCGAGAGCGATCAGCAGAATTACCTGGCGCTGCTCCTCACGAATCCGGGCGAGAGCGCGATCGAGGTCGCGCACCGACAGTCGCCATGCCGGATCGGTTGCGGCTGTGCCGAATGGCCTCGTGTCGGGCAGCGCGACGGCATCGTCGATCTCGACGGCTCTGCCTTCGCGAACGCTGCGCATCGGACGAGGTCCGCATTCTGGTGATGCATGATGGTGAAGAGCCAGGCGCGGAGGTTACTGCCCCACCCGCCAGAAATGCTGCTTCGCGATGGCGCGCACCAGGGTTTCCTGGACGAGGTCGTCAGCCCGGGACACGTCGCGGGTCAACGCGCGAGCATAGCGCCGCAGCCGCGGGATCTCCTTTTCGAGCAGTCCGACGAAATCGTTCATCCCAGCCCCCTGTGTTCTGAGAAGAGAGTACGTGACGAGCTAACCGCGCAGGCACGATCTCGATTACGGTGAAGCCCAGTCCTTCCAGAATCTGGCGCTCCAGAATCCGGTTCTCCGCCGCTTTCTGCGATCGATCGGGGACGAGCTTCAGACCGGCCTCGCCGGATCGTCGCGCATTTCGGTACAGGATCTTCAGACCCACTCGTACGACCCGTCAGCGCCAGCACCTCTCGAACATGCCGGCATGCTCCAATCACGGGTAGCTTCGGAAACTACCTATGGCGGGTGGACCGACGTGAGGACTTCTCGGACGCGCTGCGCCTCCGACCTCCCCAAATCGGCCCACAATTGGCGCTAGCAGTGTCCTTCCGAGCCTAGCCGCGGGACCCAAAGCAGAGTCCTCGTCTCTCCAAACAGCGGCATGCCGACATAGACGCGCGCGAGGAGTACATCGGACGAAGGGCGTTTGGCCGAGACAAGGTATGTCCGCCCGTCGTCGGGATTGTAGAGCGAGCCGCTGTTCCAGCGATCGGGCCCCCACCGGACGCAGCCCGCGAAGAACGGTCAGGCCGCACAGCGGGCGCCGGCGGGATGCCGGATCCGGGTTGTTGTTGTCGCTGGCCGGCCGCCCGGCGGAATCGCGGGCGTGTTGCAGCCAGACGATCCGGCCGCAAAGCAGGCCGCTGCAGTTGAAGATCTGTAATGCCGCTCCGGTGCCGTCGACAAACCAGGCGCCGGCATCCGGGAGCGTCGCCGAAGCGGCGGTGCCGGGGACAGCAAAGAACGTTGCGGCGATGACCAGCAAGGCGGCGCCAGCAGCACGGCGCAGCCGATCTGCGCAACCGAGCGAAGTTGATTTCCGCACGCTCCGCTCTTGTCCGATTACGCGATGGCCGGCCTCGCTATCCTCTCGAGGCTTTAGAGGTAGAGGCCACCGACGTGCCCGTACACCAGCCAGCCGATCACCAGGACGACGAGGAGCAAGCCGAGTACGCCGCCGATCCCGACAGGTCCGCCGCGACGATGATAGCCGCCGCGGTAGTACCCAAAGCCGCCTCCGAACAAAACCAAGAGCAGTACGATGATAAGAATCAGTCCCATCGGTTCGTCTTTCACCAGTTCGGCAATCCGTGCCGAGCGGCCGTGGGTGGCAGTTCTACACCAAGGCCGGTCGAACCGGCTGTGCAGTGGCGGCCGAGCCAAGGAATTGAAGGGGATTGTATGTCAGGTCGAAAGCATCGGCTTGCAATGAGGGATAATACCCACCGACTCCAACCTCTCTAGCCCGATCGCCGAAACAGCACGTAGGTAGATTCCGAGCCTAATAAGGGCGGCGTTGTAGCCCGATATTCTGCGCCGAAGCTCGGGTGTCGTGATTGTGGCCGTCCCGGTGGCCTTGGCCCTGATCCGGGCGACCGTGAAGATCCTGCGCCAATATGAGCGGGCCGTGGTCTTCACTTTAGGGGCGCTTTCAGGGGGTCAGGGGGCCGCGCCTCGTCCTGTTGATCCCCTTTTTCCAGGAAATGGTGCGGGTGGATTTGCGCATACAGGTCATCGAGATGTCCCGCTGATGAAGGACGTCCCATTGGGCGTCTCAGGAATGACCGCAAATGGGCCGGGCGAAGCCCTCGAATAGCCGAACCCCAGTTGCACAATGCAAACAGTGCCTTGCGAAGCCCCCCTCGTCCCGAAAGAGGAACAAACCAAATGGAAGCAGCTAACGCAGTCATCGCCGTCTTCGACGACCACCATGCCGCGGAAACAGCCGTGAAAAAGCTCACCGCGGCCGGCTTCGAGATGAAGCACCTCAGCGTTGTCGGCAAGGGTTACCATACCGAGGAAAGGTCGTCGGGTTCTACAATATCGGCGATCGGATCAAGTTCTGGGGAAAGCGGGGAGCGTTCTGGGGAGGTCTCTGGGGCTTGTTCTTTGGCGGGCTGTTTATGGCCATTCCTGTCGTGGGCCATGTCATCGTCCTCGGATATCTGACCGCCATGGCGGTCTCAGCCGTCGAGAGTGCGGTCGTGGTTGGCGGGCTGAGTGCGCTCGGGGCCGCGCTCTACAGCATAGGCGTGCCGAAGGACAGCGTGATCCAGTACGAGGCCGCCGTGAAAGCCGATGGCTTTCTGGTGATGGCGCACGGCACGGCAGCGGAAATGGCTCGCGCCAAGGCGATCCTCGGTACGGTCAACGCCTCGCGCCTCGACGTGCATGCCGGGGTGAAAGCGGCAGAGCCGATGGGCGATCTCGTCCATGCCGATGGCTAAATGGGTGCATTGAACCTGTCCGATTGACGCACGCGCAGCACCAAGGAGGTTGAGATGAGGATAATCACTACTTCGATCGTAATTGGATCACTGATGCTGATCGGTGCGCTGCCCGCCGCCGGTCAGTCAAATCCGGCGCCCGCCACGAGTGCGCCCGTCGGATTGGCCGCCGGCGGCAATACGCCAGCCGACAGGGACACGTACACTCAGCAGGCGCGGGACGAAATGCAGAAATGGCAACGAAAGCTGCATGACTTCAGCGAGAAGGCCGAGGCCAAGGGGAAAGAGGCAGCCAACGCGGCCGAGAACGATCTGAACGCGGCCTGGACCAAGGCCGAGGCTGCGTCACGCAGGTTGCAGACCGTCGGCGCCGAAGGCTGGGACCGCGCCAGAACCTCTTTCGAGCAGGCATCGCGCGACCTGGCGGCGGCTTGGGGCAGGGTTCGACACCAGGAGTAAGCAGGGGACATTGTGAGCCGACCCGCCGGTTTGTCCTCTGGCCGGTTTGTCCTCTGATGGTGAGCCGGCAACGAGTCGCCGAACGGTAAGGTAGATCATGATCACAACTGCTCCGTCGCCCCCCGAAAGCGCCTTGCTCGCGAAAACGGCAGCTGCCGCCAAGGGTGATCTTCCGGGCTTGGCGGGCGACGAGGCCCGCCGTCGGCTGGAGAAATTCGGCCCGAATGCGATGCCCGATACCTCACTGCATCCGTTGCGCATAGCGCTCGAAAAATTCTGGGCGCCCGTTCCGTGGATGCTCGAGGCTGCGATCGTGCTCCAGCTGGTGCTCGGCAAGTATGTCGAGGCCGCGATCATCGCCGGTCTGCTCGTGTTCAATGCCGTACTCGGATTGTTCCAGGAGGGGCGCGCCCAGGCAACCCTTGCCGCACTGAGGTCGCGGCTGGCGCTGAACGCGTCGGTGCGGCGCGACGGCACCTGGCAAACCGTACCAGCAGTCGGGCTGGTGCCGGGCGACGTGGTGAAGCTGTCGCTCGGCGGTGTGGTTGCCGCCGATGTGCGGCTCACCTCTGGAGAAATCCTGCTCGACCAATCGATGTTGACCGGCGAGTCGATCTCCATCGAGGCGGGCGCGGGGGCAGAGAGCTATGCCGGGGCGCTGGTGCGCCGCGGCGAGGCGGTGGCGGAGGTTACGGCGACCGGAGCGCGCACCAAATTCGGCCGCACTGCGGAGCTCGTCCGCACCGCCCATGTCGTGAGTTCTCAGCAGAAGGCGGTTCTGCGCGTGGTGCGCAATCTCGCAGCGTTCAACGGCGTCGTCATCGCGATGCTGGTGGGCTACGCCTATTTTCTCGGGTTGCCGCTCGCCGAAATCATCCCGCTTATCCTGACCGCGGTCCTCGCATCGATACCGGTCGCATTGCCGGCCACTTTCACCCTCGCCTCGGCGCTCGGGGCGCTGGCCTTGGCAAAGCGGGGCGTGCTGCCGACCCGCCTCTCCGCCGTCGACGAAGCGGCGACGATGGATGTCCTGTGCGCCGACAAGACCGGCACGTTGACGCGCAACGCTCTGACCGTGACGAATGTTCGCCCGATGCCCGGTTTCGACGCGGCGCGGGTTCTGATGCTGGCGGCGCTGGCCAGCTCGGAGGGCGGGCAGGACCCGGTCGACGGCGCCATTCGCACGGCCGCGAGCGGCAAGAACGCCGGCGATATGCCGCGACTGATCAAATTCGAGCCGTTCGATCCGGCGACGAAGATGTCGGAGGCGACGGTCGCGGTGCCGGGCTGCGGGACGCCCGGCGGGAATCAACGAATCGTGAAGGGCGCCTTTGCCGTGATCGTCGGCCTCGCCCAGACGTCGCCGACCGCAACAGCGGCGGCGGCCGAGCTCGAGGCGCAGGGTTTCAGGGTGCTGGCGGTCGCGGCCGGGCCGCCGGCGGCGATGAGGCTAGCCGGTTTGATCGCGCTCAGCGACCCGCCGCGCACGGATTCAGCGGCGCTCGTCAGCGAATTGCACGGGCTCGGCGTGCGCACCGTGATGGTGACCGGCGACGCGCCGGCGACGGCATCGATCGTGGTGGGGCTCGACGGCGCCGTCTGTCCGCCGGGGCGGATCCCCGACGGGATCCGCCCCGAGAAGTTCGCGGTGTTCGCCGGCGTGCTGCCGGAGGATAAGTACAAGCTCGTCAAGGCGTTCCAAAACGTAGGTCATACGGTCGGCATGTGCGGCGACGGCGCCAACGATGCGCCGGCGCTGCGCCAGGCGCAGATCGGCATCGCCGTCTCGACGGCGACCGACGTCGCCAAATCGGCCGCCGGCATGGTGCTGACCGAGCCCGGCCTCGCCGGCGTCGTCGCGGCGGTCAAGGAAGGCCGCGTGACGTTCCAGCGCATCCTGACCTACACGCTGAACACGATCATCAAGAAGATCGTGACGGTGCTGTTTCTGGCGCTCGGCCTGATCATCACCGGGCACGCGATCCTGACCCCGCTGCTGATGGTCATCATCATGGTCGCCGGCGACTTCCTGGCGATGTCGTTGACGACGGACAATGTGCGACCATCGCCGATGCCGAATGCGTGGCGCGTCGGCAATTTGAGGATTGCGGGCGCGATCATGGGTATCTGCCTGCTGGCCTTCTGCACCGGCGTCCTGGCCGTCGGCAAATTTGCGCTGAATCTCGGAACCGGGGGGCTGCGAACCCTCTCCTTTGTGGCCTTGGTGTTCGGGAGCCAGGCGACGATCTACGCCATTCGGCAACGCCGGCATCTGTGGGGCTCTCGCCCGAGCCCCTGGCTCGCCGGATCGTCCGTGGCCGATGTTCTGATCGCCACAGCATTGGCCATCGGCGGGATTGCCATGACCCCGCTGCCGGTCCCGGCGGTGGGCGGCGTCCTCGCCGCAGCAGCGGTTTTCACCTTTGTCCTTGACGCAGTGAAGGTTCCGGTATTCGCCCGCCTCGGCATCGCGTAGAGCACTATCTTCCCAATGAACGACCAAGTGTCGGCGGCTCGAGACACACCGACACCGCGTCCGACACCGCCCCGCCGGTGCCTCATTGACCAAGGTCGGGTGGCAGCACGTCGGCCCGAGATGAGTATTTTCCGAGGCTCCCTTGACGACATTCCGATCGCTAAAGTCGGGTCAGGTGCTGTCTCGATCGGGCCGTTGGCTCGCTTTGCGCCGCCTTATCTAACGCCCCCCTGGTTGCCATTCGGGATTTGGCGTCGGCGTTGCCAAGGCTCGGAGAGCCGCCCTGCAGCCGACGCGGAGTGAAGGCTGATCGTTACGCATACGGAGTCACGAGAATGGACGCGCCCACTTCACCCGGAGGGTTGCAGAACCGAAACGGTGACGTTCGGTCTCCCGACAGAGGGAGGCCGCTCGGTTCCGACGAGTTGCGCCGGATGGACGCCTACTGGCGCGCCGCCAACTATCTGTCGGTCGGCCCAGATTTATCTTTACGACTTTGCCGGGATCCAATTCCGGCGACAAATCTCGTCGGCATGCCGATCCTCCATTCCTCCATGGATAGGGCGTTTAAATTCCAACACCGTACGGCAAACCCGGTTTCCGGCGTGAAAAGGATATTCACCGGATTCCCGGCCCAGTAGTCGTGATCTTCCGTCTCACCGAGGGGCGTTGGCAACGAAATTCGATCGCAACCGACCCGTTGGCAGCGAAAATGACAGGCTTTTGCCTTGCAGCGCTGGAGCTGGAGCCCGCGGGTCTCCGTGCTCAAGGCGCACCTCTGCCGTTGTCATTTGTCGTGATCGCATTGCTGGTGCGATCATACAGCTGAGCGGGACCCGGGCTTTCGTCCCTCTAAACCAAAACGCCCCCGAATATCGGGGGCGTTCTGACGTTCGGACGCTGCAGTTCGACGTGCCGATCAGGCCGCCTTCTGCTCCGTCACCTGCGGCACCTGCGGCACCTGCGGTGGCACGGTCTCGACCGTAGTGCCGATCTTGATCGTGCGCGCTTTGGCGGCCTCAGGCACTTCGCGAACCACATCGACATAGAGCAAGCCATTGTCAAGGCTCGCGCCCGTCACCTTCATGTGGTCGGCGAGGCTGAAACGCCGCTCGAAGGTGCGCCGGGCGATGCCGCGGTGCAGGTAGCCGCCGCCGTCCTCGTCCTCCTTCTGTGCCTTGCCCGAAACCAGGAGCGTGTTCTCCTGAACGGTGATGCCGAGTTCTGCCGGCGAGAACCCTGCTACCGCCATCGTCAGCCGGTAGGCATCTTCGCCGGTCGTCTCGATATTGTAAGGCGGGTAGGCGACGGCCGTGCTGTCGACGCGGGTCGCCGCATCGACAAGGCGGGTCAAACGATCGAAGCCGATCGTCGAACGGAACAACGGCGAGAAATCAAAACGATCCATGACCATATCCTCCTATGAGACAACATGAAAACCGACATGCAGTCAATTGACCATATGGCAGTTTTTGATGCACGATCCTAAAGAAGCGACCGTGCATTGCTGATGTGGCTATTTACAATCTATTTTTCAATGGGCGTATTTTGAATACCGGATTGTGGCGATCGGCTGCGTCACCGGCCAGAGTTTAGCGTTTGTAAAAATCGCCAGGGCGGATGCCGTTCATCGCCAAAATTTCTATGAGTATTTTCGTAGGGCTGATACGGGAAAATTCCCGGCCCATCTCCGTTTCGTCACCGTTCCACAGGCGGCGAATTCGCCCAGGCGCATTTCGACGGGGCCGCCTGAGTAGTTTCGCGAACCTGCACCGCCCCGGTTTGCTGCACTAGAAATCCTTTGTTCGCCCACGATTTTGCGACCGCCTTCGCGAAATTGGAGGAAACATGACCAGAGCACGCACTAGCCGGGAAAGATTACCCCGGCAGCGGGCGACTCCGACGAGATCGCGCGGCGTCATCCGCGAACCTCCAGGCTGTTCGAAAATGATCATGCCTATGCGGCTCGGCTGGTGCAAATCGCGACCGCCATCGGCAGCGTCGTGCGGTCCGCCGTCGCGATGAAGCCGGATCAGGACGCATCGGCGATCGAAGAGGGCGACGGGATCGCGGCCGGCATCGTCGGGAAACCGCGAGTACACGAGAGCGGCCGATAGCCGAGAGCGAGCTCACGAATTGGACGCACACGCAGGCTTCGTGTTGATCAAGGCGCGACCGGAGCCGGCGACGCAGCCCGACCTCGCCCATCGCGAACGCCCTGGTCCCGACCGCGGCCGCGCCCGTTCGGCGCGTGCCTGTTGGCGCCGAAGCCGCAGCCCAAGGGCGAGGTGCATTTCCGGTGTCTGGCAGCCCCTTCGCCGCGAGGTTGTCCTCGAGATCGAAGGACTTGAATCGGCGGCGCTGCAATCCGACATCGACGGCTACTTCTCACTGTGGAGCCTGCCGGCGCGAGCCGGCATGCGCTATCGTTTTCGTCTCGATCGCGGTGACGCGGCGCTGCCCGATCCGGCGTCGAGATTTCAACCCGATGGGCCGCACGGGCCTTCGGAAATCGTCGATCCCGAGGATTTCGATTGGACCGACGGCGGATGGAGCGGGGTCCCGCGCGAGCAGCTCGTCATCTACGAGATGCATGTCGGCACGTTCACGCCGGATGGAAGCTGGCAAGCCGCCGCACGCGAACTGCCGGCGCTTGCCGCACTCGGCATCACCTGCCTCGAAATTATGCCCGTGGCGGATTTCCCGGCCGGTTCGGCTGGGGATATGACGGCGTCAACCTGTTCGCGCCAACGCGGCTCTACGGCCGGCCCGCGGATTTCCGGCGCTTCGTCGATCGCGCCCATGCTCTGGGCATCGCCGTGATCCTCGACGTGGTCTACAACCACATCGGACCGGACGGAAATTACCTCAAATCGTTCTCCGCGACCTATTTCACGAAGCGCTACGACAACGAATGGGGCGAGGCACTCCATTCCCATCGCCCACATCCCGGCCCGGCACGCGAATTCTTCGTCGCCAATGCCGGCTATTGGATCGACGAATATCATCTCGATGGGCTGCGGCTGGACGCGACGCAGCAGATCTTCGATCGATCGGAAGATCACATTATCGCCGCCATCGTCCGGCAGGTGCGGTCGGCAGGACGGGGCCGAACCACCTTTGTCGTCGGCGAGAACGAGGAGCAGCTGGCGCGGCTGCTGCGCCCGGCCGAGCGCGGCGGATATGGGCTCAACGCCTTGTGGAATGACGACTTTCATCACAGCGCGATGGTCGCGCTGACCGGACATCACGAAGCTCACTACTCCGATTACCGCGGCCGCCCGCGCGAGTTCGTCGCGGCCGCCAAGCACGGTTTTCTCTATCAGGGGCAGCGTTACGAGTGGCAGCGGAAAGCGCGCGGCACGCCGGCGCTCGATCTTCCGGCGGAATGCTTCGTCGTCTTTCTGCAGAACCACGACCAGATCGCCAATTCCGCCACCGGCGAGCGCTGTCATGCGCTGACGAGCCCTGGCCGGCTGCGTGCGATGACCGCCTATTTATTGCTGATGCCGGGGATTCCGATGCTGTTCCAGGGGCAGGAATTCGCCGCGTCGAGCCCGTTCCTCTATTTTGCCGATCACGAGATCGAACTGTCGGCGCGACGTCCGCGAGGGACGCCGCCGCTCCCTGGCAATTCCCCAGCCTCGCGACGGAGCGAAATGCGGCTCGAGCTCACCGATCCCGGCGACACCGCAACCTTCCGCCGATCGGTGCTCGATCTCGGCGAGCGGGAACGGCATGCTGCGATCTATGCGCTGCATCGCGACCTTCTCGCGCTGCGGCGTACGGACCCGGTGCTTGGACGACGGCCATCCCGGATCGACGGCACCGCGCTCACGGAGGAAGCCTGACTGCTGCGCTTCTTCTCGGAGAGCAGCGGCGACCGCTTGCTGATCGTCAATCTCGGCCGCGACCTCCTGCTGGGCCCGACGCCGAGCCGCTGCTGGCACCGATGGACGGCCAGGCTTGGCGGCTCTTGTGGTCGAGCGAGGCCCCCCGTTACGGTGCTGCTGGGGGCCCGGCGCAGGATCCCGCCGGAGATTGGCTGATCGCCGGCCAGAGCGCCACCGTCCTCGCCCCCGTACCCTCGGCCGCGGACCCAAGGCGAAACAGGTCCGCGATTTCCGGGAGGCGAATGACTGATCTGAGGCGCACCATCCGCGACGAGAACACGGCGCCCGAGGCGCCGCGCGAATGGCTCGTGGAGAACGGATTGGGCGGCTACGCCTCGGCAACGATAACGGGGACGATCACCCGGCGTTACCACGGTTTTCTGATCGCCGCCCACCCGGCTCCACTGGGCCGCATGATCGTCCTCAACTATCTCGAGGTCGATGTCGAGCTTGCCGACGGCAGCGTCGCGAACCTGCGAGAGCAAGGCCGATTTCTCGATTTTACGCTGAACATGGGCCTGCCGAGCTGCCGATATGAAATCGACGGCGTCGTCATCGAAAAGTCGATCGTCGTGCCCTCGCGCCAAAACATCGTGCATGTCACCTTTCGCTCGCTCGGCGGCGCCAGGCGCGTCCGCCTGCGGCTCAGACCCTTGATCAACTTTCGTCCGCTCAAGGCCCCGGTGAGCGAGGCGCTCGCCTCGATGAGACGCCGACCGTCCGTGGCGACCGAGACGAGGTCAGCGCCGGACCGGATCTGCCGGTTTTGCGGCTCGCCGTGGAGATCTCCGAAGGCCCGACCTTTCCGCCTATGGCGGCTCGCGCCGTGAGCACTTCTACGACATCGAGGCGCAGCGCGGTTACGATGCGCGAGGCTGGCTATGGAGCCCCGGCTACTTTGCCGGGGAGGTCCGGACGGATCGCCCGCTGACCCTGATCGCGGCGACGGAGGCTTGGCACACCGTGCTGGCGCTGAGCCCAGACGATGCGCTGACCTTCGAGGTGAACGCCGCCGTCGCCTCGTCGGAATGGCAGCGGCGCCGGTGCAGATGGGCTTTGCGGCCGAACTCGCCCTTGCCGCCGACGCCTTCGTCATTACCCCGGTCGGACGCATTGCCGACGGGGCCAGGGCGCGGGCCGAGGGTGATGAAGTGCGCACCGTGATCGCCGGCTATCACTGGTTCACCGATTGGGGCCGGGACACGATGATCTCGCTCGAGGGACTTACCCTATCGGCCGGGCGGGCGATCGAGGCACGCTGGATCCTGCGCACCTTCGCTCACTACCTGCGCGACGGACTGATCCCGAACATGTTCCCGGAGGAAAAAATCAAGGCCTCTACCACACGGCCGACGCGACGCTGTGGTTCTTTCACGCGCTGCACCGCTATGTCGAGCATTGTCAGGACAAGGCGACCTTGGAACTCCTGCTGCCGATCTTGAAAGACATCGTACGGCATCACCTCGAAGGCACCCGCTTCGGCATAAAGGTCGACCCGCAAGACGGTCTCCTCACCCAGGGGACGGAGGGTTACGCGCTGACCTGGATGGATGCGAAAGTCGGTGATTGGGTGGTGACCCCGCGCCGCGGCAAGGCGGTCGAGATCAACGCGCTCTGGTACAACGCGCTTCGCCTGCTCGCGGATTGGCTGCGCGACGCGCAGGACCAGGACGCCGACGGGCTGGCAGCCCATGCGGACAAGGCGCGCGCTTCCTTCAATCGCCGCTTTTGGTACGCGGCCGGCGGCTATCTCTACGACGTCGTCGATGGCGAAAACGGTGACGACGCCGCTTTCCGACCGAACCAGATCTTCGCGATTGCTCTCGAACACCCGGTCCTCGACCGGCAATATTGGGAGGCGGTCGTTGCCGCGGTGCATGCAAAGCTGGTGACGCCCTTCGGGCTGGCTCGCTGGCGCCGGGCGAGCCCGATTACAAACCGCGCTATTTCGGCGATCTGCGCGCCCGCGATGCCGCCTATCACCAGGGCACGGTGTGGGCCTGGCTGATCGGCCCGTTCATCGACGCCTGGCTCAAGGTTCACCCCGATGCGCGCGCGGCGGCGCGGCATTTTCTCGACGGTTTCGAGCCGCATCTGGCTGAAGCCGGCATCGGCTCGATCAGCGAAGTCTTCGACGCCGAGCCGCCGTTCACGCCGCGCGGCTGCATCGCCCAGGCCTGGAGCGTCGCGGAAGTGCTGCGCTGCTTGAAAAAGACTTCCGCGACGCAGGAATGATAACGCCACGCCGTTTGCGTTTGGTACAGGCTGTCCAATCGAACAAGCACCTTGGGGTCATATCCCACGGTGCTCAAGATTTCGCAGCTCTTTACTCCACGACGATTTGGCTGGATCAAGCGGTTGTTAAAACTGGAACCTGGCGAACGGCTCGAACCATGGGAGACCACATTATCAACCGCCGGCAAGAGAAGTACGTGACAGTATTACCGCGGCCGGGGAGTGCGGTGGAAGCTCGCCGAGCGAGAGCCTGGGTTAGGGGTCGGCGGCCATTGGAGATGAGCCTAGCGGAGCCGGGCCACCCGCTCAGCTAAAGCCCCGAGCCTATGTGGGGATAGGCACCGGTTCGGAGCTGGTTTGTTGATATCGCGGATCGCTGGTCTCCGGTAGGGTCGGAAACTACTCAGGAACAATATGAAACATCGGGCGAGGCCTAGCGCCCGGCGCGATGTTCTCGCGGGTCGGACCGCCAGCGCCCGCACCAGCCTGAGGCAGCTTTCGACATTGGGAAAGGACGAGGAGTTCCTCAGGGCGCTGATGCGGACCGCCTTGCAAAGAGGACGAGCCCGAGCAATGCCGGTTCGGCAGACCCCAATTTTGGGTGCGTTCAGCCCGGTCGGCCCCGCCACAGCGTCGCGCCATCTCTGCGGGGGGATGCGCCGGTCCGGCGCATCCCCCTGATGGAACCCGCCAGCCTACCAAAGGGGGTAGGCGACCCCATCAAACGTCGCCCCCGCCAAGCGGCATTGGCTGTCGGCGGATGCGTCGGGGACAACCGGTCCGGCGCAAGCCGCATCGTGTCGCGGGACTTGCGCGGCGCCGGCAAAGCTCGCCTGGTGCGGCGACAGGCCGCGCAGCGCCGCCACGGCTTGAAGCCCGATGAACAGCATGACGACGAATCCCGCGATCGCCCAGGCCGAGAAAATACCGCGCCGGTCACCGAGATTTTGATCCCGACGCTCCTCTTCGCGTGCCTGCTTCACGCTCTCTAACATTCCTACACCCATTTGTTGGATGTAATATCTGGATATAATCGTGGATCCATAAAATACCGCTCGTGACATGGCTGCCCTGCGGGTCACGTTGTCGTGATCGCTGGAAGTGGTGATTTCGTATTTCACTAGCGTGACACGCCGCGTGGACGATCAGAACCTAACGCGCGCAGCACATCCCCAATCGCTCGCGCGGCATGCGCCTACTCATCGCCGTGTATGAGTAGTTTCCGAACCTACCGGGGTTGGAGAATTGGCGATACCGGTAGGGCAGCCCCTGAGCGTTTCCCCCCAACGTAAGCTCGGGTATGGCCGGGCGGAGCCGGTCATAACCGGAGCCCCGCCCGGCCTTTTTTCAACCCGGCGCGGGATTAAAGCGTTCGTCGAAACCGGGTTGCTCGCCATCTTGCCGTCAAATGCGTTGGCTCGCTCGACAACGTTGAAAAAGCGGCGGGAGAGATCGCCGCCTGCTCGCAATTGTCAGATATGACATCGACGAGATCGGCGGAGCCGATCAAACGCCTGATTAGCCCGCGTCCTCAGCCCGATGGGAGGTCGGCAGCCATCGGTCGCAAGAGGAGCCTCGAACCCGCCGCTGTCCGCTCCCGGTCAGCCGAGTGGCTGTGGCGCGGTGCCTGGAGCGGCGGCGAGGGCCAAGCGGATCAGCGCCGACAGCGAGTGCGAGCCGGTCTTCTTCATGACCGCGGCGCGATGGTTTTCGACCGTGCGCTGGCTGATGCCGAGGTCGGCGGCAATATTCTTGCTGGGATGGCCGGCCAGCACCAGCTCCATGATCTGGCGCTGGCGTGCGGTCAGGCCGGCGAGGCGCGTCGCCGCCGCCTCCCGCCGCACCGAAAGCCCGGTCGAATCCTGCGCCTGTTCCAAGGCATGCTCGATGCCGGCGAGCAGTTCGTCGCGGCGGATCGGCTTTTCGATGAAATCCACCGCCCCGGCCTTCATCGCCGCGACCGCCATCGGCACGTCGCCCTGGCCGGTGATCATGATGGCCGGCAGCCGAGTTTTCTCCCTCTTGAGCTGCTGCAGAAGTGCGAGCCCGCCCATCCCGGGCATCCGGGCATCGAGGAGCAGGCACCCTTCGCGCCCCGCGCGCCCAGGGAGACGATAGGCGTCGAGGAACGCCTCGGAACTGGCGTAGATCTCGACCGTCCAGCCGTCTTCCTGGAGCAGATCGCGCATCGCTTCGCGCATTGCTCGGTCATCGTCGACGACGAAAATGGTCGCCAGTCGCCGGCTATCGCCGGCCGCTTCACCGGGCTGCCCTGTACCCGCCGGCGCCGGCGGGCGCAAATCAGCGAGGCAACGCTGGATCAGGGTTATCAGCTCCCGCGCGCTCACCGGCTTGTTCAGGTGCAGGTGGCCTCCGTGGGCGATTTCGCGCAAGGTGTCGGTCGAGATGTCGCCGGTCAGGATGACGGCCGGGACCTCGCGACCGAGCGCTTCCCTCAGGCCGGCGACGACCTGCAGGCCGTTCAGACCGTTCGGCAGATTGTAGTCGGCGAGAACGAGGTCCGGACGTATCGCGCCTCGCCCCGCCAACTCCAGCGCCTCTCGGCCGTCCTCGACGGCCGTCGTGCGGTGACCTTCGTTTTTAAGCACCAGTGCCAGCATCTCGCGTACCGATGGCTCGTCCTCGACGACCAGGATGGCGGCGCTCTGATGCGCGGTTTCTCTTCCTTCGTGCCGGACCTGCCGAGGCCGCCATCGCGGCGCGCCGCTGACGAGCGGCACCTCGACGGCGAAGACCGAGCCTTTGCCCGGAATGGATCGAACGTCGACGGCGTGCCCCAGCAAGTCCGCCAGGCGTTCGACGATCGTGAGACCGAGGCCGAGCCCTTTGCTGCGCTCGCGCGCCGGATTGTCGAGCTGATGGAACTCCTCGAAAATTGCCGGAAGTTCCTCTTCGGGAATGCCGATACCGGTATCCCAGACCTCGATGCGCAGCTTGTCGCCGCGCCGTCGGCAGCCGAGCAGGATCTTGCCTTTATTTGTGTATTTCACCGCGTTCGACAGCAGATTGCGGATCATCTGCTCGAGGCAGGCGGGGGTCGCTGCGCACGTTGAGGCTGCTCGGGACGACGCGCCAGCCGAGGCGGTGCGCCGTCGCGTGAAACATGAACTGGGTGCGCAGTTGCTTGAGCACGGCATTGATCGGGAAATCGACGATCTCTCGGCGGACGATCCCGGCCTCGAGCTGGTTGATGTCGAGGAGCGTGTCCAGCATGCTCGACATGGAGTTCGCAGTCTCGTCGAGCCTGGCGACGAGCCTCAAGGTGGCTTCGTCCTCGATCTTCTTAGCCAATATTTCATACAGCAAACTGATCGTCTGCAACGGCTGACGCAGATCATGGCTGGCGGCGGCCAGGAATCTCGACTTGCCGAGATTGGCCTGCTCGGCCTCCCGCATGGCCGCCTCCAACGCCTCGGTCGCCTGTCTGCGTTCGGTGATGTCGTCGATCGCCAGCAGGATCTTCGGTTTGCCCAGCGGGCCGTCGCGGATCTCCCGGGCATTCAGTAGCAGCCGTCGCCGTCCGAGCAGCGGAAGCTCGATCTCGACCTCGTAGTCTTCGACCGGGGCGGGCTCGGCCCGAACCCGATCGAGGAAGCCGCGCAACCCCGGAATTTCCGGGTGGCCGTCAGCGGCGAGCTGCAGCACTCGGCCGACGGTTTCCTCGCGTGCGAGCGCGAAGGTCCGATAAAAGGAACGGTTGGCAGAGACGACCTGCAACTCCGCGTTGAGCACGACCTGCGGCTGCCGGATCGTGTCGATAATGCTGTCGGAATAGGCGCGAGCCGCCCGGATCTCGCGCTCCGCCGCCTTTATCTCGGAGATGTCGGCGAAGGTGATGACCACCCCATCGACCCGGTTGTCCTGGGTGCGGTAGGGGAGGATGCGGCGGACGTACCAAGCACCGCCTTCGGCTTCGATCTCGCGTCCCAGGGGGTAAGGCTGGCGAGCACCGCGCGAGCATCGGCGAGAAGATCGCGGTCGGCGGCGAGCGGGGTGAGATCGGCGAGCGGCCGGCCAATGTCGGTGGCGATGACGCGGAACAGCGATTTGGCCGCCGGCGTGAAGAAGCGGATGTTGAGCGCGCTATCCAGGAACAGGGTCGCCACCCCGGAGCTGTCCAGGATGTTCTGCAGATCATTGGCCATGCTCTGCTGGCGTTCGAGCGTTTCCTGCAGCTGGCTGTTGAGGGCGGTGAGCTCTTCATTGAGCGATTGCAGCTCCTCCCGCGAGGTCATCAGCTCTTCGTTGGTCGACTGGAACTCCTCGTTCGCCGACATGGCTTCCTGGTTAATCGCCTTCTGCTCCTCGTTGGCGATCTCAAGGTCCTGGATGGCGGTCTGCAGCTCCTTGCGGGTGGCGTCGAGCTCCCGCTCGAGTTCGGCGACCTTCGGGAGGTCATCGGCCGGCTCGGCCGGTCGGTCCGGCCGCTGCTCGCGCGCGGGTTCGTCGAAGAAGCTGACCAACAGCAACTCCTCGCCGTCGCGCCGCACCGGATCGACCGCGATGCGGACCGTGAGCGTACTGCCGCCGAAGCTCGTCTGCACGCCCGTAGCGGTGGCGTGCGCGTACTCCCGGCTCGCCTGCTGGATCGCTGCTCTGAGCTTGTTGCGCAGGCCCTCGCGCGCCATGGCTGGCAGATCTCGGCCGGGCTCGCCCTCGGCCACTTGCAAATAGCGGTCGGTCGGCCCCGAGTAATAGAGGCACTCGTGCTTGCGATTGATCAGGACCGAGGCCGGCGCATACCTCTCGAGAGCAAGCGTTGCGTGAGGTCGCGAGCGCTGATGCCCCGCACGGCCGCCGAGTGCGTCCCTCCCGGCCAAATCGCTCGCGCACCCCCTCCCGAGCCAATTGGAAAATCGACTTCTCCCGGCCGGCTGCGGCCGATCTGCCGGTAGATCCGCTGCGTCTTCGAGATTGGCTCGAAGCGGTTGTCGAGACCGCCCACCGTCTCGGAGTTGCCGAGCATCAGAATGCCGCCCTCGCTGAGCGCGAAATGGAACAGCAGAAGCACCCTTTCCTGCGCTTCGGGGCGTAAATAGATCAGCAGGTTGCGGCAAGAGATCAGATCGAGGCGCGAGAACGGCGGATCGGTCAGTACATCCTGGGCCGTGAACACCACCACCGCGCGCAAATCGGGTACCACCCGATAGCCGTGCTCCTCCTGGGTAAAGAAGCGGGCAAGACGCAGTGGCGGCACATCCGCCGCGATCGATTCCGGATAGCGCCCTTCGCGGGCGAGAGCAACCGCATCCGCGTCGACGTCGGAGGCGAAGACCTGCAGCTTGATGTTCCGCTTCGCCGCCGTGATCGCCTCGATAAAAAGGATGGCGAGGGAATAGGTCTCCTCGCCGGTGCTGCACCCGGCGACCCAGATCCGCAACAGCCGGTCCTCCGGATGCCGGCGGACCAGATCGGGGATCACCTCCTCCGCCAGCAACTCGAAGGCCTTCGGGTCGCGGAAGAAGCTGGTGACGTTGATCAGCAGATCCTTGGCGAGCAGCTCGAGCTCGCTCGAATTCTGCCGCAGCATGTCGAGATAGCGGCCGCTGTCGTCGACCCCGGCCAGCGCCATGCGCCGCTCGATCCGGCGCAACAACGTGCCCGGCTTGTAGAGCGCGAAATCCTGCGCGGTCTTGCTGCGCACGAGATCGACGATCTCCGCCAACCGATTCGGGGGATCATCGTCCGGCGCCCGACCCTTCCGTTCCCCGTTGAGACCACGCTGTCGACCGTATTTGACGAGGATCTCGGGAATCTTCGCTACCGGGAGCACAAGGTCGACGGCGCCGGTCGAGATCGCGCTGCGCGGCATGCCGTCATACTCGGCCTCGTCCGGATCCTGCGCGACGACGAGCCCGCCCTGCTCCTTGACCGCCTTCAGCCCCAGGCTGCCGTCGCTGCCGGTTCCCGACAGGATCACGCAGACCGCGCGTTCGCCGAGTTCTTCCGCCAGCGAGCGCAGGAAGAAGTCGAACGGCAGACGCGCGCCGTGCCGCTCGCGCGGCTCCGAGAGACGCAGGGCACCGCCGCCGATCGAGAGATAGGCGCCCGGCGGAATGAGATAGACATGTTCGCGCGCGATCGGCATCCCGTCCGCGGCCTGCTGGACCTTCAGCGGCGTATGGCCGGCCAGCAGGTCGACCATCATGCTGGCATGCGTCGGATCGAGATGCTGGATCAGGATGAAGGCCATGCCGGTGCCGGCCGGGAGCACGGCGAGCAGCCTGCGGCAGGCATCGAGGCCGCCGGCCGAGGCGCCGAGCCCGACGACGGGGAAACTTTCAGCCCCGTACGGCGCGCGGGACCTTTGCGGCAAACGCCGGCTCGGCCGCGGGCGAGCCGCTCCAGCCTGTCGCGGACGCCGTCCCATCATGGCCATGTACGCTCCTTCGGCATCGCGCCAGGACGTTCTTCAGGGGTCGATATGCGGCCCATCTCCATCGCGCTAGAGGGCTGAAGTCAGCCGCCCACCAGTCTTGATTGTGAGCCTGTCGAGGCGATGTTGTCGGTAATGTACATTACCGAACCGGTGCAGGCGAGTTTTTACTCGTATGTTTTGGGAAGGTGAGAGGCGACGCGCGCCCGCACCAACAGATAACATTCGCAAGATTCCTGCACGAGGCCCGGCCGATCGAGCAATGTGACCTGCCGTCGGCCGCGCGCGATCAAACCGGCATGTTCCAACTGCCGGGCGGCATTCGTGACCGTTGGCCTCTGGACACCCAGCATTTCGGCGAGCAGGCTCTGAGTGATCCGCAACGCGTCATCGTCACTGCGGTCACGCATCGTCAGCAGCCAACGCGCCAGCCGCTGCTTGAGGCTGTGCGCACCGTTGCACGCGACCGACACCAGAACCTGCTCGAGAAAGGCCTGGACGTAAGCGTACATGAGGTCTCGGAAGGACGGCATCGACGCCATCGCCCGGGCGAACACGGCGCGCGACATCCTTGCGGCGCCTCCGGGGATCTGGACAAGAAGCCGAACGGAGGAACTCTCGGCACCGAAGACGGCTTGCACAGCGGTGCAGCCCTCCCTGCCGATCGTTGCCATCTCGATGATGCTCCCGTCCGCATAGACCGCCACCGCCGAGACGATCCCGCTATCGGGGAAGAATACGTGGTCCAGCGGACTGTCAGCGTCCATCAGGACCTGTGCCCGTTCGCAACGAATTTGTTCAAGCTCCGGCATGAGCTGCTGGAGATCGGAGGATGGAAGCGCGAGTAATAGCCGGTTGCGGGGCCAGTTTGATAGAGCACTCATATGCTTCAAATGATCGCCAATAGCCAGTCCCCGGTAGGCTCGGAAACTACTCATTCGCGGGGATCCGGCGCGTTTTGCGGTTGCGGCTGAACGGCGCGGGATATTTTGCGGGCCAATTCACAGTCAGCAAAAGGCAAACGGCCGGCAGCGCGGCCGGCCGTTTAGCCGGTCGATTTCTCGAGTTTCTGCATCTTGTCATTCATGCGGTGGCGCTAACCTGCACCGTGAATTAGGGTTTCCGGCTTTACAAGCAGACAATGGGGCAAGCCTATGACTATCACTTTCAATCTGCTGCTGTTACAACCAATCGTTGCCCTGATCGCGGGCGTACTAATTCTCCTCATTCCACGAATTTTGAATTTCGTTGTCGCTATCTATCTCATATTCATTGGCGTGACGGGGTTATGGCCTCACCTTCTGTCCGGTTTTCCGCACTGAAGGGACCGACGCGAAGCCACCGGCATGTCTCGGTCCGGCGGACCGGGCAAATGCCAGCATGAATGGAGCGAAGGACACGCCTGCGAGGTCGAGGGCCTCCGGCCAGGCCGCGCAGGTTCACGGTCGAGGTTTTGGGCTGCCACACCGAAGATGAGGCCGTGCGACTGGCGCGCCACTCTCAATCTCTACCGCGTGGCGTTTGCCTTAAGTAAATCAGTGCCTATGCTCCGCGCCCGGCGACCGCCTCTCGAAGGGTCAAGCTGCCCCAGGCAAGTCGTTCCCTGCCAGCCCAGGAGGCATCGAGAATGCCGGTACGCCATCGAGAACGGCATCGCACGGGACACGTCGGCTGGTTGCGCGCCGCGGTATTGGGTGCGAACGACGGCATCCTTTCCACCGCGAGTTTGGTGCTGGGCGTTGCGGCGGCGCATGGGACGCGCAGCAACGTGTTGGTCGCGGGGGTCGCCGGCCTGGTCGCTGGGGCCATGTCGATGGCTGCGGGTGAGTACGTGTCCGTGCACTCCCAGGCAGACGCCGAACGGGCCGACCTCGCGCGTGAACGCGCGGAACTCCGAGCAGACGACAAGGGCGAGCAAAGGGAACTGGCGGCGATCTACGTCAGTCGCGGCCTCGATCCGTCGCTCGCGGAACAAGTGGCCAACCAACTGATGGCCCATGACGCCATAGGCGCGCATGCCCGTGACGAACTCGGCATGTCCGAGACGGTTAGAGCCCGTCCGTTTCAGGCTGCGCTCGCGTCGGCCAGCAGCTTCGCCGTTGGAGCGGCCATGCCTCTCTTCACTACCGCCTTAGCCCCAGCGGCAAGTCTGATCATCCTCGTTGCTGGTACTTCGCTGCTCTTCCTCGCGCTTTTGGGTGCGTTGGCCGCCCGGGCAGGCGGCGCAAGTGTCACGCCGAGCGCAATACGCGTCACGTTCTGGGGTGCGCTGGCCATGGGGATAACCGCAGGCGTCGGGGTCTTGTTCGGAACCGTCGTATGAGCGGGGCGGGCGACATTGGCCGACGAGGAGGAATTGGTCTTCGCCGGTTTCGCCGTCTTCTTCAGCCAAAGGGCATATACCAGCAGACTAAGAGCGGCTCTGGTCCGAGGTATGGCAAACCGAGACGCGGGCGGAGGAAAGGCTCACCATCTTTTTTGAGCGATCGAAGCGGCATGCCGTGACCCCTTGCCACAGCACGCTCCTTCGGTCGCGTCGTCTTCATCCATCCACTCGGTTAAGCAACACAAGAAGCCGGAGCGAATTTGCATCGACCGAAGTTTCGTCGCCGGCCGCATGCGTCTGCGGCATCTCCGCGTCCGTCTCGGCAGCGGTATCCACCACGCCCTCCCAGATTGCGCCGGCCGGATCTGCCGGGATCCGGAACAATACGCTGTCGTGCGACGCATTCAGGAGAATAAGGAATGTGTCGTCCGGTTCCCGCTCGCCGCGCTCGGTCAGATGCATGAGCCCGGGCTCGCCGCTGAGCCGCACCGCGAGCGCCTTTGCTTGCGCGTTTCCCCAGTCCTCCTCTGACATCTCTGCGCCGTCCGGTCGCAACCAGACGACGTCTTTGACCTCGGTGCCGGGGATGATCTGGCCAAGGAAGAACCGGTGGCGGTGGAAGACAATGTGTGCGCGCCGAAGCAGGATGAGCTTGCGGGTGAAGGAGAGCAGCGCCTTGCCTTCGTCGCCCATGCCCTCCCAGTCGAGCCAGCTGATTTCGTTGTCCTGGCAGTAGGCGTTGCTGTTGCCGCCCTGGCTTCGGCCGAACTCGTCGCCGCCGAGCAGCATGGGCACTCCCTGCGACAGGAGCAGCGTCGCCAGGAAATTGCGCATTTGCCGCCTGCGCAGCCCCGCGATTTCGGGGTCGTCGGTCGGCCCCTCGGCGCCGCAGTTCCAGCTGCTGTTATTGTCCGACCCGTCTTGGTTGTCCTCCTTGTTCGCCTCGTTGTGCTTTTCGTTGTAGCTCACGAGGTCGCGCAGCGTGAACCCGTCATGGGCGGTGACGAAGTTGATGCTGGCCCAGGGACGGCGCCCGCGCAGACCGTGGATGTCGGCCGATCCGGAAAACCGCGAGGCGAAGGCCGGTAGATGGTCCTCGTCACCCTTCCAGAACCTGCGCACGGTGTCCCGATACTGGTCGTTCCACTCCGCCCAGCCCGGCGGGAAGTTGCCGACCTGGTATCCGCCCGTGCCGGTATCCCAGGGCTCGGCGATCAGCTTGACGGCCGACAGCGCCGGATCCTGCGCCATTGCGTCGAGGAAGCCGGCATGCTCGCTGTACTCGCCATTGACGCGCGCGAGCGTGGTCGCGAGGTCGAAGCGGAAACCATCGATACCCATTTCCAGGCTCCAGTAGCGCAAGCTGTCCATTACCATGCGCAGCACATAAGGATGGCGAAGCTCGAGCGCGTTCCCCGTGCCGGTGAAATCGCTGTAGTATCGCTCTGCCTCGGGCGTCAGGTAGTAATAGGACTTGTTGTCGATTCCGCGAAAGCTGAGGGTCGGCCCCAACTGGTTGCCTTCGGCAGTGTGGTTGTAGACAACGTCGAGGATGATTTCGATGCCGGCGTCGTGCACTTGCTGTACGAACGCCTTGAACCCGCCGAGCCCCTCGGATCCCAGATATTCGGGATGCGGCGCGAAGAACCCGATCGTGTTATAGCCCCAATAATTGCGCAGGCCGCGCTCGAGCAGATGGCGGTCGTGGATGAACGCATGGATCGGGAGGAGCTCGATCGCCGTAATCCCGAGGTCGCGCAAATATGTCACGACCGGTGCCGCCGCGAGGCCGGCGAACGTGCCGCGCACGGCGTCCCCGACCTCCGGGTGGCGCATCGTGAACCCCTTGACGTGCAATTCGTAGATTACGGTTTCGTGCCACGGGCGTTGATCCGGACGCCGTCCCCAGGTGAAGGCAGAGTCGACCACCCGGCATTTCGGAACGAAAGGCGCGCTGTCGCGATCGTCGAAGGACAAATCCTGCGCGTTGTCACCCACCCTGTAGCCGAACAGAGCGTCGTCCCATTCGAGCGCGCCGACCAGCGCCTTGGCGTAGGGGTCGACGAGCAGCTTGTGGTGGTTGAAGCGGTGGCCCGCCTCGGGTTCGTACGGTCCGTACACCCGATAGCCATAGAGTTGACCCGGTCGCACGTCGGGCAGGTAGCCATGCCAGATCTCATGCGTGTATTCCGGCAATCGGATCCGCGCGATTTGGGTCTTTCCGCCGCCGTCGAACAGACAAAGCTCGACCCTTTCGGCGTGGGCCGAGAACAGCGCGAAGTTCGTGCCCGAACCGTCCCATGTCGCGCCCATTGGACCAGGTCGGCCGGGCCAGACGCGAAAGTCCGATGCGCTCATCTGCGATGTCCTCGAGGGTCTAAAGATCGGTACACGACAGGTCCGCCTCCGCGGGAGAACGGGTGCAGCCAGCGTTCGCGTCGCACCTGATGAGGTGGAAGCCACTCTTGTGCACCTGAAAAGCACGCCGCCGAAGGCCGAACTAGTGCCTGGGCATTGCCCATGTCAAAATCAGCCCGGTCGAACATGGTTCCGCTCGCCACATACCGGCTTCAGTTTCACGAGGGGTTCCGCTTTGCGGATGCGGCGGGGATCGCTCCTTATCTTGCGCGGCTGGGGATCAGCCATGTCTATGCCTCGCCCTATTTGAAAGCAAGGCGCGGGAGCACCCACGGCTACGATGTTGTCGACCACAGGTCACTGAACCCCGAACTCGGCGACCAGACCGATTTCGACCGGATGGTCGCGGCCTTCGCCGAAAATGGCCTGGGCCAGATTCTCGACTTCGTACCCAACCACATTGGCGTCGGCGGGGCTGACAACCCTTTGTGGCTCGACGTGCTCGAATGGGGCCAGGAATCCGTCTACGCAGGCTGGTTCGACATCGACTGGAAGCCGGACCATCCCTACCTGCGCGCCAAACTGCTCGTTCCGCTTCTCGGCGAACAGTATGGCATTGAACTCGAGGTGGGAAAGCTGGCTCTCAAATTCGACCGCGCCAACGGCGATTTTGCGGTGTGGGCGTACGATCAACACAAGCTGCCGATCTGCCCGCTGAACTACTCGCGCATCCTCGGCGATGCCGACCCCGAGCTGGAGCGCATGGGCGATACTTTTGCCGGCCTGCCGGATTGGCGTCCGCAGATCGTCCGCCGCGCCGGCGAACTGAAAGCAGAGCTCGGCAGGCTTGCCCGCGACGACCCCGCGGTGCAACAGGCCATCGACGCGGCCGTGAGCCGGCTGAATCGCGACCCGGCCATGCTCGACGCCCTGATCCGGGACCAGCATTGGCGCGCTGCGCATTTCCGCGTCGCCGGTGACGACATCAACTATCGCCGCTTCTTCGACATCAACGACCTTGCCGGCCTCCGGATGGAATTGCCCGAATTGTTTGACCATACCCATGTCCTCGTGCTTCGGTTGCTCGAGCAGGGCACGCTCGACGGGCTCCGCATCGACCATATCGACGGGCTCCTCGACCCGAAGGGGTATCTGGAGCGACTGCGCCACCAGGCCGCGCGCCCGTTCTATCTTGTCGTCGAGAAGATCCTCGCGAATCACGAGTTGTTACGCGAGGATTGGCCCGTCGAGGGAACGACCGGATACGATTTCGCCAATTTGGCGCTGGCGTTCCTCGTCGACCCCGCAGCGGAAGACGGGCTGACGCGCGTCTACGTTGAGTTCACCGGCGAGCGCCGGTCCTTTGCCGAAATCGTGCGGACCTCAAAGCTCCGCATCATGGAGAATGAGATGGCGAGCGAACTGAACGTGCTCGCCCGCGACGGGGCGCGTGTGGCTCGGCAAAACCGGCGCAGCACGGACTTCACGCAGAACATCCTACAGCGGGCGATCAAGGAGGTGGTCGCCTGCTTCCCGGTCTATCGCACTTATGTGGACGGCTCGGCCGCGCCCACCGATGCCGACTGGCGCGAGCTGGACTGGGCCATCGGCCAGGCCCGACAACACGAAACCGACATCGATCCGAGCGTTTTCGACTTCCTGCACGCTCTCCTCTCGACGGATCTGATCGCCGCGCCGCGCAGCGGCTTCAGCCGCCATTCCGTCGTGCGTTTTGCAATGAAACTGCAGCAATACAGCGGCCCGGTCATGGCGAAAGGGCTCGAGGACACGGCGTTCTATCGCTACAACCGGTTTCTCGCGTTCAACGAGGTCGGGGGGAATCCTGACCGGCTCGGCCTGACCCTGCCGGCGTTCCACCACGCAAACGCCGTGCGCGCGAGAAATTGGCCGCACACCATGCTGGCGACCTCGACGCACGATACGAAGCACGGCGAGGACAGCCGCGCCCGTTTGGCGGTACTCGCGGACATTCCCGACGAATGGGGACGGCAAGCGGTCGCCTGGAGTTCGGGTGCTGCGGGCGGCGCGCCGCGACGTCGAGGGCACTGGTCTCCCCGATCGAAACATCGAATACGCCTTCTATCAGCTGTTGCTCGGCAGTTGGCCGGCCGAGCTGATCGGCCCCGACGAGCCCAGCCCCGACATTCTCGCAGCGTATTCCGAGCGTCTCGTTCAGGTGATGAGAAAATCGCTGCGGGAAGCCAAGCTGCGCACGACCTGGGCGATGCCCGACGAGGGATACGAGCGGGGCGTGTTGGCCTTTGTCGAGGCGGCTCTCGATCCGTCGCGGTCGGGCGCTTTTCTGACGCTGTTT
Source organism: uncultured Alphaproteobacteria bacterium (assembly GCA_963772295.1). Lineage (GTDB taxonomy): Bacteria > Pseudomonadota > Alphaproteobacteria > ATCC43930 > CGMCC-115725 > AP-15. Next base: position 412,422 of record CAVYWO010000004.1, on the reverse strand, counting down.
CGCCCGTTCGCGGAGCGGGTGGCGCGGCTCGGGATCGGCAACAGCCTGGTTCAGACGGTGCTCAAGCTGACCCTGCCCGGCATGCCGGATTTCTATCAGGGCAGCGAGTTGTGGGATCTGAGCCTCGTCGACCCCGATAACCGCAGGCCCGTCGATTACCCTCTGCGGGAGAAGGCGCTGGCGGAGGTGGCCGACGCATTGGCCCGGGATCGCTGCGGCACGATGCGCCGCCTGGCCGAGGCTTGGCCGGATGGTCGGATCAAGCTCGCGGTCATCGCCACACTGCTGGAGTATCGCCGCGGTCACTCGGATTTGTTTGCTGACGGCAGCTACGAGCCCGTCATGGTAGAAGGAGTCCAAGGCGATCGGCTGTGCTGCTTTGTCCGGCAACGCGACGATGCCGCCGTCCTGGTTGCGGCGAGCCGGTTTCCCGGAGCGTCAGAGGGTGCCGCCGCGCCGGCCGACCACACGGTGCCAATACCGGCCTGCTTGCAGAAAGCACGGTTGCGGGAACTGCTGACCGGCCGCGCCGTATCCGTCGAGAACGGCGGGGTGGCGGCGCGCCGGCTGTTTGCCGATCTTCCCGTGGCGGTTCTGGTCCCGGCGTGACCGGTGGCGGCGACCGGTTACCGGTCCGCCTGCAACGCCTTCACCGTAGGTAAGCCGAAACTCTCCGCGCTCATCTAGCCGTCATAGGCTCGACCGCCGGCGAGCGCCGTCGTCGACCGACGCGCCCTCGCCCGCCGCAGCGCCGCCAACCAGAAAGCGAGATATACCAGGGGATCGCCGATGACATTGGATACCGGGCCAGCGCGGAAATTCTGGCAACTCGCGGTCGCCGACCTGGAGCGCGAACTCGGCAGCGGCCGGGATAGGCTCCGCCGCTCCCGCGCCGGAGCGTCATCGCCGCGACGATCGACAAAATCAAAAGGCCGAATTAGGAACCGTCGCTTGCGACCATGGCGGATGTGACGATCATAAGTCGATGGCTTTGATGATTAAATTAAAGACTTCTCCATACCGCTCCAAGCGAATAACAAGCGCCAAAAATACTTTTCTGACAACCGCGAAATTTTCGTTCGATACGAGTGAGAACCTTCCCCATATATAAAATTCGTAAACTCAGAAAAGGAAGCCAATCATGGGCATCTCGATGAATAGCCGTACGAGCGGGTTTAGGAAATGGGCGGACGCGCACGACCCGAGGATCGCCGGTGCGCCCGCCGTAGCGGACGACGCTGCCGTCATCTCGGCCACGGATCCCGATCAACCGGTGATGGCTCCGGAGGAACAGCCGCATCGTCCGTGGCTCGTGCCGGGGGCCGGTACGCTCTGAAGCAAACGCCGAGGGGAGACGCCTTATATTTTTTTCGAGGGTGGTGCAGTTTGCAATGGGACCCGGCCTCCGACGCCCGGCTTGCTAAAATTCGCGAAATCCGACTTCGATATCGCGAACAACCAGACTGTCCGAGGCAAACTTCTGCCAACCCGTTGGCAACAACACCACTATCGCGACGATGACCGCGAGCGCATGACGCGAGCGCGTCAGGCGCTCGAGGCGCTCTTCGCGCCGAAACGGCAAGTGGGCGATGCTAATTTATGAGGATCAGTGAGCATCATGACCGCTCTGGTCTCCGTCAAGATCAATGATGGGGTGGTCATGGCGGCGGACAGCGCCAGTTCCTTTGCGAGCGGCATGGTCTATCGGCATGCCGACAAAATCGTGAATTTGCGGCAAGGCCTGCCGATTGGGGCGATGGTGACCGGTGCCGGAGGCATCGGCAACGAGTTGATCGACACGCTGCTGAAGGACCTGCGCCGCCGCTTCACTGGCGAGGACGAGGCGCGGCCCGACTGGGCGCTCGATCCAGCGCGATACACCCTCGCGGAGGTCGCCAACCGCCTGCGCACCTTTCTGTTCGAGGAAAAGGCCGCCGCCTATTCCGGGGAGGTGTGGACCCGCGTGCGGCTCTGCGGCTACTCCGCGAACCGGCCGCTCGCCGAGGTCTGGGAGATCTTGTTGCTCGGACCCAACTCCCCGGCGCCAACCCAGGTGCAAGGCGAGCAAGATTTCGGGATCCGATGGGATGGCGAATACGAGGCGCTCAGTCGTCTGATCTTTGGGCTTGGGACCGGCTTTGAGGACGCGGCCGCCGGTAGCGGGCTCACGCCTGAAGCCGCACGCGGCCTGCATGCAAGGCTCTCGCCTGCGCTCTTCGAGCTTCTCTTCGTAGAAGCCATGCCGATCCGCGATGCGGTCGATCTGGCGCGTTTTCTCGTGGAGACCACAATCGGCTTTGTGAAGTTCTCCATCGCGCGGCCCAAAACCGTGGGCGGCTCGATCGCGATCGCCGCCATCACGAAGCATGAGGGCTTCCAGTGGGTGCAGCGGCAGAATGGACTCGGCGCCGACCGAACCCAAGGTGCTCGAGCTGAGCCAATGGCGGCAGGCTGATAAGCCACCAACTCGCGACGTAGCCGAGCACACAGTCGAGCGTTCTCGCGGATTTGCCACGAAACGGATCTGTGCGTGCGCGTGCCGTCCAACCTCAGGGCTGCGCATGCGAGTGCAGAACCCGTTGGAGTTGGCGATCTCGGAACGGCGTTCGGGACCCCGCCCTAGTCCACGGTGAAGCCTGACTATGCTTGGCTGGAAGAGGCGGACCGCACGCGGTGGCTAGTCTCGCGGTGCGACGGATGCGGATGAGCCGACGGAAATCTCCCTGCTCCGCAAGCATGTGATTGGGCAAAGACGGGACCCATATGAGGTGTTGCGGGACGCCGCCAGCGACCGGTGCGCAGATCGGTGCTGGGATTGGGCCACGGAGCATCCAGGGTAACAGATTTGAATTGCTGATAATGGATGGATTGGAATTGAGATAATGGAAACACGCAACGGGCTTTTCTCACAAAAACAAAATCCGCACGACCTTGAACCCATCAATATACCGGGACTCGACCTTCTAGAAAAGGACGAGGTAAAGGCAAAACGTCCGAGCATGTGGAACATCGTCTTCTATAACGATGATTACACACCGATGGATTTTGTCGAATTCGTCCTGAAAACGATATTTCATATATCGACGCTGGATGCTCTGGCCTTGACCTTGGTCGTTCATACGCAAGGCAAGGGCATCGCTGGTACCTACACCTTTGAGATCGCCGAACAAAAGCAATGCGAGGTTTTGTTGCTGGCCAAGACGGAGGAGCATCCATTACGGGTTGAAGTGGAGAGGGTTTGAACGAGGCCGAGATTTCGGTCCGGACATGTGAAATCCGTCGAGAGCGGTAACGCCGGCGTCGAGGCGGCGTGGTACGGCGCCCCACAAATTTTTGCTGATGGTCGAGAGGCTGAAATGGCATACGAAAGGCTCGACGAAGCACTCCGACAGCTGAAAACCGATCGCGAGCGTAAGGAGGCGACCGAAAACCAACGAAAGAAGGCGAGCGCGGAAGCCAGGTTCCAGTTCGCGCGAATTAAATCCGCGGTGATCGAGCCGATTTTCAAATGAGGTCGTTGCGCGCCTAGCGGCTGAGGGTTTCTACGGGGAAACGATAGAGGAGCAAAATGATGCTTCTGATCCAATTACCCTCATCGTAAATTTATCCGAAGATGAAGGATTTAGCGCTCAAGGAAATTTCCAAGTGCGGTTTGATCAAGCTCAAAACACATGTGCATTTGGCAAGTCAACGATAGCAAAAGCCGCGGCAACCAATCAGATCGTATTCGACGATATACATTGTACATTTGACGAAAAAGCTAAACAGTTTGTTCTCGATTTGATTACGGGAAAATTCGTCCGCTAGGAGAGAGGTCTCGTTTCCCCGGTCTCGGACCACGCGCCGGCAGCTTTCGGCCCCGTCGGGACCTACCAGCCATCCGCAAGATATGGCAATCCATCCTCCGAGAGCTACGAGCGTTCCGCCGCGTACTCTGCCTCTCGGAGTGCTTTGAACGCGTAACGGATGAGATCATGGCTATCGCCGAGCGAAATGTCCGTATGCCCCGAGCGGCGGTGATGGTAGTGGGTCGCGTCGCCCATTTCGGAAGAGCGCTCCCACGAATATTTTCTACCCGACGCCTTATGCGTCACAGTCCGCGTGTTGGTGTCGATCTCGAAATCAGAAGGCAGATAGTGGTGCATTCACTGTAACTCTACTACAGAAGGTAACAGCGGATAGATAGAATGATTCGACAAAAAATCAAGGTCGTGGCGATTTATATTTAGGGGCTGCTAGCGGATAAACAGATTTTGCGACAAATCACGGCAGGGGTGGCGTGCAAGCCCACTCACTCCATATTTCCCCGACTGCCGCCGTGTGCCGTGCGATCATTCGACATTGGACAATTTTATTGTTTACTAATACTCCGGCGGGCGCGGCACTCGGCCCGCCTTCGCCAATCGGTGGCAACCAAACCCCGCAAGCGAGCGAAATCAGGCTCACCAAACCGCGGTGTCGACGGAGCCGCAGCGCCGGATGGGTCCAATCGCCATCACGGAAACTTCGGATCACGTCTTACTCCGCGATCAGCTGATCGTAATGCCGCCAGCCGGACGAGTTTTCGTCAATGACCGCAAGAAATATATTTCACGCGTTAAATTGATGTGATCGTCGAGGATATTCCGTCGCTTCCGCGAAAACTTATCACGCTCGAGTCATTTTTGATTGTATTCGAGGGCTTTCCGCCCACGTAGAGAAATACGCGTTGCGCGACACTGACGTGATCCACCCCGGCGGCACCGCGGTTGGCCGCCACTTGCGCGAAGGCCCGACCGAGTGTGTTCTCAGGGTAGAGCTTGTCGATCAGACTGTACCATTTGCCGCCTTTGGCCCCCTGTTCAAGGGCCGCCAGCATCCGCTCCGTCCAAATCCGCGGTTCGACCCACGACCATTCCTGGTGCGGCAGCGACGCCTCATGGATCTCTCCGGCTCGTGTAGCCCTCGCGGGCACTGCGGCCGGGCGGGGTCCGCCGGTTTCGGTCATCGCGTCTCCATCTTCCTGCACCCCTTGGCTCCCCCGGCATTACCCGGCTTCATCGCTACTATGGGTGCTGTGACTCCTGCTCGCCCAACTGGCTTGCTGGGGAGCAGGTCTCACTGCTTCACGCAACCGACCTTCCGAGCCCTCTGTCTCCAACCACCGACCCGCTCCGATGGCCGCTTTATCACCTAACCCCTCTGCGCCATCGGCTTCCCCTGCTCGCGCAAGGGTCTGGGCTTCACCTCTGGACCGCAGGCTCGCCAGACGGTACGGCCGAATCGAGTTTCTCATCGTACGGATGGCTCGTTTGCCTCCTGTTGCTCCCCACCCCGCCTCGCGGCGACGCGGTTACATTCGGCTACAGGCCGGAGTAGGTATACCTGGGGACCTCGTCTATGGCCGGTGGGCCTTTAGCCCGCGGGCGCGAAGCGGCCCGCGGGTCGGGCGCGGCCATCCATGGACCCGCGGGCCAAGCCCGCGGGTGAACGGCAGAAAAACGGCTTCACCTGACCGGAAATTGCTTTAGGTCGCCGCGGCAAGAACGAGCCGGGTAATCGGACCTTGGCCGCGCGCTCGATCGGCGATCACCGCATCGAAGCCGAGGCTGCGGCCATAGCGGTGCACCGCGAAGATCAGCATCAACAGTAAGAGGAAGAAATAACCCCACTGCCACGAGTAATAGTCGTTATAAAGGCCGAGCCACAGATTGAGTATCTGCAGCGCGCCGACCACCCCCCCAAACCGCACGAAGAGACCGAGGATCAAGGACGCCCCGGTCAGCACCTCCAGGCCGTAGACAATCGGCGCGAACAGATAGAAATGCGGCAGGACGATATGATTGACGAAATCTTCCTGCAGCCGCAACGCCGCCGTTTTGCCAAGCCGGATCATCCAAAGGCCAAGCTCGGTCTTGCCGAAAGGCTGGCCCGGCTGGTCGGTATAATGCGGCGGCAGTTTCCACAGGGTCTGCTGCCACCACATCACCCCGATCAACATGCGAAACACGAAGTTGCAGACGTTTCCGAAAGAACGCTGGCCGGGGATCACGGCAAAGGCATAGAGAGCGACGCCGATACCGACGGCGAGCAACAGCCAGAACACCGGGGTCGGCCAGCCGGGTCTTTGCAAAAAGTGGGCGACATCGATAAGCGGATTGTCCATCCTTGGGTCCTCCCGGCCTCGGTTCGCCGGCGCCGGCCGCCGGTGCCGTGATCGATGAAGATCGTATCGACCCGACGCCGGGCGCTCCAGTCGGTACCACGAGCCGCCGGCTTCATTGTATCGGCGGACCTTGGTTCTGAGCGCAAGAAAACTCCCGCCGGCGCGGCGACGGTTCGATCCGGCCGGCGCCGCGGTCTCTACCCGCTCACACCTGAGCGAGCGGGTAGAGGTGCGGGGGCGAAGGCCGGCATGATCTCCTCGGCAAAGCTGCGCAAATGGGCGACCGAGGCGCCGGGTGCGGCGAGCAGGACCTGCTCGACGCCGCCCGCTTCGAGCCGCTGCAATTGCCTGACGATCTCCTCGGGCGTGCCGAGCAGCGGCGCGTCGTCGAGCACGAAGGCGTCCGCGTCATCCCTGATCCGGGCGTAGCGCTCGGCCCCCGGGCCGCGCGCCAGATCGCCGATGTTCTGCAACACCTGCCGGCGGGTGGCGATCGCCCGTTGGCGCTCGGCTTCGTTGTGGACGATGTGCAGCCCGCGGGTCACGCCGACCATCGCCGGATCGTAGCTCCGGCCGACTCGGCGGCATTCCTCTCTGAAGTCGGCAACCCGTTCGATGACGAGATCGGTGGGTGCGATCTGGTCGAGGAGCAGGTTATAGCCATCGCGCGCGGCGCGGCGGATCGAGGGGGCGCTGCCGGCGCCGAGCCAGAAGGGCGGATGCGGCGCCTGGATCGGGCTCGGCTCGACGACGATGTTGTCGAACTTCCAGTGCTTGCCGTGATGCGAGAACCGGCCCGGCGCGGTCCAGGCCTTGCGGATCACCGCGATCGCCTCGTCGAAGCGTTCGCCGGCCTCCTCCGGCGGAATGCAAAAGCCGGAGAATTCATAACTCCGGTAGCCCTTGCCGACCCCGAAGTCGAGGCGACCGTTCGACAACAGGTCGAGGGTCGCGGCCTGCTCGGCGACGAGGATCGGGTTGTGCCAGGGCAGGACGACGACCGCGGTGCCAAGGCGGATCTTCTCGGTGCGCGCGGCGAGATAGCCGAGAAGGCTCAGCGATGCCGAGACTTGGCCGAAGCCGGTGAAATGGTGTTCGACCAGGAACACGCTGGCAAAGCCGAGCCGCTCGGCTTCGACGACGTAGTTGACGAAGTCGTGGTAGGCATGGCTGTCGCCGGCCGGGCCGCCTTTTGCCCGCGCCCCGCCGAACAATCCGAACCTCATGCCCGCCTTCCGTCCGCGCTGCCGCCGGTCACAGCATATCGGAAGCGAACGCGCCCCGCGAGCGATCGGCCGATCGGCGGATTCGTGCGAACCCGGGTTTGCCGCATGTGCTAGGCTCGCCCGCCAACGACGATAAACGGGACGATAAACGGAGATCGGGATGGTTGACGGTTGGACGCGGCGCCAGTTCGCGCTCGGCGCCGGGGCGGCGCTGGCGGCCCCCTCGTTGTCATCGCGGGCACGGGCGGCGGCTGCCGACGCCAAGACCCTGCGCTTTATCCCGCAATCGGATCTGCGCGTGCTCGACCCGATGTGGACGACCGCCTATGTCACGCGCAATCACGGCTACATGGTCTTCGACACGCTGTTTGCGATCGACGACAAATTCAAACCGCACCCGCAGATGGTCGGCGAATGGGAGGTCTCGCCGGACAAGCTCGGCTACCGCTTCGTGCTGCGCGACGGGCTCAAATTCCACGACGGCCAGCCGGTTCGCGGCATCGACTGCACGACCTCGCTGCAGCGCTGGATGGCGCGCGACACGCTCGGGCAAACGCTCGCGACGGTGGTCGCCGGGATCGAGGGCGGCACCGACAAACAGTTCTCGATCCGGCTCAAGACGCCGTTTCCGCTGCTGATCGACGCGCTCGCCAAGGTGTCGAGCCTGGCGCCGTTCATCATGCCCGAGCGGCTGGCCAAGACCGACCCGTTCAAGCAGATCACCGAGATGGTCGGGTCGGGGCCGTTCAGGTTTGTCGCCGCCGAATACCAGCCGGGCAACATGATCGTTTACGCCAGGAACACCGATTATGTGCCGCGCCCCGAGCCGCCCGTCTGGGCCTCGGGCGGCAAGCTCGTCAAGCTCGACCGGGTCGAATGGCACGTCATTCCCGACGACACGACCAAGCTGGCGGCGATCGGCAGCGGCGAGGCCGATTGGTGGGAAAACCCGTCGCCCGACATGTGGCCGGTGCTCGCCGGGAATGCCGATGTCGCGCTGGCGATCGCCGACCCGCTCAAGACCTCGGGCTGCATCCGCTTCAACTGGCTGTACCCGCCGTTCGACAACGTCAAGATGCGGCAGGCGGTGCAGATGGTCGTCAATCAGGCCGATTACATGGCCGCCTTCGCCGGCGACCCGAAGAATTGGAACGTCTGCGCCAGCGTCTTCACTTGCGGCACGCCGATGGCGAGCGCTGCCGGCGCCTCGGCCCTGACCGGCAAGCGCGATTACGAGAAGGCCAGACAACTGATCAAGGAAGCCGGATACAAGGGCGAGAAAATTATCCTGCTCGACGCGGTCGACCAGCCGCTGATCCATGCCGAGGCGCTGGTCGCGACCGACGAACTAAAAAAGCTCGGCCTCAATGTCGAGTACGTGGCCAGCGACTGGGGCACGGTGGTGACCCGCCGCGCCTCGAAAAAGCCGCCGGCCGAAGGCGGCTGGAACATTTTCGAGACAGGCTGGGTCGGCGCCGACACGCTCGATCCGGCGGGCAGCGTCATGCTGCGCGCCAATGGCGACGGCGCCTGGTTCGGCTGGCCGAAAGATGATCGGCTCGAGGCGTTGCGGGCGCAGTGGCTGCAGGCCACCGATCTCGAGGAGCGCCAGGAGATCGCCGCCAGGCTCCAGGAACGCGCCTTCGAGGTCGTGCCCTACGTCCCCACCGGCCAATTCGTCGCCAAGACCGCCTACCGCAAGAATATCAAAGGGATCGTCGAATCGCCGGCGCTGTTTTTGATGTGGAACGTCGAACAGGCCTGAGCGGGGCTCGGGCTAACTCCGTATTGCCGCGAGGATCGCCACCGGGTAGGCGTATTCGAGCCGTTCGCCGACACGCCCTACTGGGATGCCGAGGCTGTCGTCCCCGGCTGCGGTCGCAAACATCGCAACGATGCGCGGCGCGTCGCCGGGGTTCGGAAACGACCGGGCCAGCAGGTTGTCGACATCGTCGCGCAATTCGGTGTGGGTCAGCCGCGGTTCGCCGAGGCCCGCGCTCCGGAACAGACCTTGCAATTCGCCGAGCGGCAGGGCCCGCACGTGCGACGGGTCCCGCAATTTTTCCAGCAGGTTGAAACGCGCGGCCTTCTTCGGGTCGGGCGAGGCGCAGGTGTCGACGACGATGATCCGCCCGCCCGGGGCACAGACCCGAACCATCTCGCGCAGCACCGCCAAGGGATCGGGAAAGTGATGCACCGCGAACCGGGTGACGACGATCGTGAAAGCGGCGTCGGGATAGGGGAGTGCCGCCACATCGCCTTCCTGCCAGGTGACGTTGCCGACACCCTTTCCGGCGGCGAGGGTACGCGCCCGGGCGAGCATCGCCGGGGTCATGTCGATGCCGGTCGCGTGCCGAACGTGCGGTGCGAAAGCGCAGACGACGAGGCCGCCGCCGCAGGCAACGTCGAGCAGCGTGTCGTCGGGGCCGGGCGAGGCGGCGGCGACGATCGCCTGCAGCGCCCCCGGATCGGCAATCGCGGCGGCCGTGCTGAACGGCACCGCCTGCCGGGTGAACTGATCGCGGATTAGGTCGTCATGGGTGGTTGTGGTCATCGCCCGGCCCCTCATCTCAACTCCCTGGCCGCCGCCATTCATAGCGGCAAGCCGGGACGAAGACAGCGACGATATCGTCGCTGCCGGTCGGGGCCAGCCCTTCTTTTACTCACTCGTCGCCGATTGTCGCCGCCGCCGATTTGCGCCTATCCTCGACGCGGCGTTTTGCCGCGAACCCATCGGCCCCGGTGCCGGACGGCAGCCGGATTATCGGATGTGCGCAAAGAGATCCCGCCAATGACCGCGGCCGCCCGGCCGCTCGCCCTCGTCACCGGCGCCTCCAGCGGCATCGGCAGCGCGCTTGCCCGCGAATTGGCCGGCGACGGCCACAACCTGGTGCTGACCGCGCGCCGCGCGGCGCCGATGCAGGCGCTCGCCGCCGAGCTCGAGGGTCGCGGTGCGACGGCCACGGTGATCGCCGCCGATTTGCGCCGCCCCGGCGCCGCCGGCGAACTCGCCGAGACGCTCGCGGCGCGCGGCCTCGAGGTCGACGTCTTGATCAACAACGCCGGGCTCGGCGCCCTCGGCCGCTTCGATCGCGCCGACCCGGTCCGGATCGGGGAAATCTTGAGCGTCAACGTCGTCGCCTTGACCGAGCTGACCCGGCTCTTGCTGCCCGGCATGGTCGCTCGAGGGCAGGGCCGGATCATGTTGGTGGCCTCGACCGCCGGCTTCCTGCCGGGGCCGGGGATGGCGGTCTATTTCGCAACCAAGGCCTATGTGCTGAGCCTCGGCGAGGCGATCGCGCAGGAATTGCGCGGCACCGGGGTCACCGTGACGACCCTGTGTCCCGGCGCCACCGCGACCGAGTTCTTCGCGGTCGCCGGCAGCGAACACGGTGTCATGCGCCGGATGATGAGCGCCGCCGAGGTCGCCCGGATCGGCTATCGCGGCCTCAAAGCCGGACGCCGCGTGATCGTCGCCGGCCTCCACAATCAGGTGCTGGCGATCGGTAGCCGGTTGGCGCCGCACGCGGTCACCCTGCCGGTCGTCTCGGCATTGATGCCGCGGCGCTGACCCCCTATGGCGAGGCCCCGGGGCGCGCCTATATTCCGATTTTCCGCAGCACGAGACCCAAAATGGCAGACGGGACATCCAAGATCGTGCCGACGGCGCCGGCGGCAGCCGTGACCCCGTCGGGGATCAACCACCTCGTAATCAATGTCCGCGACATCGACGAGTCGCATCGCTTCTGGACCGAGATCCTCGGCTTCAAGGAGGTCGGCCGATCGAGCCGCCGCAACATGCGCTTTTACAGCGGCAATCATGATGGCCTGATGAACCATCACGACATCGCCCTCGTCGAGAACAAGGACCTGCCGGCGCCGCCTGCAGAATGGGCGATGTTCGGCATGCCGGTCGCGATCAACCACATCGCGATCGCCCTGCCGAACCGCGAGGCCTGGCTGAAGCAGCTTGCGTTTCTGCGGCAGAAGGGCGTCAAATTCCAGCGCCGCGTCAATCACGGGATGACGCACAGCCTCTATATCAGCGACCCGAACGGCTATGGGGTCGAAGTACTCTACGAATTGCCGCGCGAGGTCTGGGGCGACGATATCCAGGGCGCGCTCGACTACGCCCAGAGCCTCCCGACCGAGGGCGACGACGCCTTCGCCGACGACACCCAATACCCGACCTTCGGCCGGCCGCCGGCGCCGGCCTGACACCCCGGGGACGGTCGGAGAAACCGAACGGCTACAAGTCGATCACCGAATCGGTGAAATCAGAGACTTGTGGGTTTGCCAAGAAGGAGGCTCCGGCTAGCGGGTGGCGACCCGCAGCGATGGTGGAACCACCACGCATTGGAGCCTCTTCTTATGGAGCGCGGCGCAGGCGCCTTGCGCCTCGTGGGGCGTGAAGTCCAACAGCCGAGCCCGGTAAAGGCGAGCCTTGGCAGTCCTGCCCGACTCGACGATTTGTGTCGGCTTACCCTTCGCCACTGCCAGGCTGGCAGCCGCCCGGGCCGTCCCCTGGGCTGCGGCTTCCGCATGGAACGCGCCGAGTTGAATGCTCCAGCCTTCGCCTGCGGCCGTCGCGCGCTGCGCCCGCGGCGGCACCGCCGCCTCGGCCCTGGTGATCGGTGCCAAACGGGCGGCAAAGCGCGCGGCGGCCGCGCTCAAGCCGCTCTGGTTATCCGGTCCGGGCTCCTCCGGCGGGTTGGAGGCAACGGTCAACGGCAGCTTCAGCAGTGGTGGCGCCGGGCGGCGCTCGGGCAATGGAGCGGCAACGGCAAGCTGCGGCGGCGGCGCCGCATGGCGATCGGCCGGTGCGATGGCAACGCCGAGCTGGGCAAAGCCTTGGTCGAGTAGCGCCGCCATCTCGCGATCACGAACGCCGCCCGACGAACCGCCCAGAACCACCCCGATCAGCCGGTGTCCCTCGCGTACGGCGGAGGTGACGAGGTTGAACCCGGCGGCGCGGATATAGCCCGTCTTGAGCCCGTCGGCGCCCGGATACCAATCGAGCAGATGGTCGTGACCGATGATGATCCGGCCATGAAACTCGAACTCTCGCGCCGCAAAATAGCGATATTCGCGGGGGTGGTTTTGATAGAGGGCGAGCGCCAGATGCGCCATGTCGCGGGCGGTCGTGCGCTGCTCGGGATCGGGCAGGCCCGAGGCATTGCGAAACACCGTGGCGGTCATGCCGAGTTCCCGCGCCTTGCGCGTCATGTGGTCGGCAAACGCCGCCTCGCTGCCGGCCTGCGCCTCGGCCAGGACCGCGGCGGCATCGTTTGCCGACCGGGTGACGATGGCCAGAATCAGATCCTGGACTTGCACGGTCTCGCCGGGCCGCAGACCGAGCTTGGTCGGCGGCCGGCTCGCCGCTTCGGCGGAAACCGGAAGATATTGGTCGAGCCGGAGCCGACCCGAGTTCAGCTCTTCAAACGTCAAGTACAAGGTCATCAGCTTGGCGAGCGAGGCCGGATAGGTCAGCGCGTCGGCGTTATTCTCGCTCAACACCCGCCCCGTATCCGCGTCGAGCACGAGCGCGGCGCTGACCGGCAACGGGGCAAAGCCCACGGCACCCAGCCGATTGTGATGATGCACGCGCCGCGCCGCCGCCGCCGGGTTTGGGCCGAACAGCAGGAATATGGCACAGGCCGCGACGAGGCCGGCCGCGCCGACGCGCGGCGCGTAACCTCGGAGTTTGCGGCACCCGCGGCTCCGGAAAGCTTTCACCATCATCCCCCCAACCTTTCCCGATCGATCACGCGGCACTATGAAACCGCGAGTTCCCCAAGGAGAGATTAGAAAAAAAGCGGGGCTGCTGTCCACGGTTCGCGTCGTCAGCCGGTTCGATGGCGACGACGACCCTCCTTTGCGCCGATCGTACCGCTGCGGAAAAGGTCTTGTGCGGCGCACAATCCTGCTTGCGATCTCCTTCTATAAGAGATATTTTCTCCTTGTGCGGCGCGGTAGCGCCGGTCATTCAGAGGAACAGGATCGGGATGGAGACAAAGCGGAGGAGCCAGCCTCGCGCATCCGCGGCCGACGTGACGGCGACGGAAACCCCGGTGCCGGCGGAATCGCCGGCCGAAGTTGCGGCGACAGCCGCGGCGCCGGAAACAGAACCGGCGCCCGGTCGGCAGCAAGCGGCGATGGCGGCGGAACTCCCGGAGCCGGCGGAACCACCGACCGAGGTTGCGGGAGCTGAGCCGGCGCCGGAAACCGAGCCAACGCCTGCGCGGCAAAACGCCGATGACGTGGCGCCCGACGAATTCATGCGGTTCGCGGATGCCGGTTTCGCCGCGCTGGCCGAATCTCAGGCGGCACTAGCGCGCGGCCTGACGGCGATGAGCGACGCGATGGCCGAACTCACCCGCTCGGGGCTCGACCTCGCGGCCGGCACCGCGACCGACACGCTCGGGGTCAAGACCCTGTCCGATGCCTATCGAGTGAACGCCCGGTTGGCCTCGAGGAGCTTCGATAGCTGGCTCGACGGGTCGGCCAAGCTCTCCCGGCTCGGCGTCAAGCTCGCCGACGAAGCGTCTCGGCCGATCCTGAGGCAGCTGGGTCAAGGGTGGTTCGAGGGCGACCGCTTCGCCCGTTGACCCGCGCGGCCGCGCCGTTTTGCGCTTTGACAAAGCTTCTGCGCGCCGTTACGCCTTCGCGGCATGAACCCCGTCGGGCCCGGAGTTTCGGATCGGGGCGATGCGCGGCCGGGGCGGGCGGCCTATGCCGCGATCGCGGGTGTCGCCGCCCTTCTCTTCTGGCTTTCGCAAGACCACCCGTCGCGACTGCCGGTATGGGCCCCTTGGGATTTTTCGCCGCCCGAGTACCTGGCGACGGCGCTGGCGCTGTTTTGGTTCGGCCGCGGCCTCGGGCGCACCCCGCCGGCGGCGAGACCGCCGGTTTGGCGGCGTGTGGCCTTTCTTCTCGGCGTCGCTTTGGTCTATGTCGTGTTGCAGACGCGCTTCGATTACTGGGCGCAGCACATGTTCTTCCTGAACAGCATCCAGCACGTGGTGATGCACCATATCGGCCCGTTCCTGATCGCGCTGGGCGCGGCCGGTGAAACGCTGAAGCGCGGCATGCCACGCTGGGTGTGCCGAGCGATTACGAGCCCGGTGGTCGGTGCCGTGATCCGAACGCTGCAGCAACCGGTGCTGGCGGTGCTGCTGTTTTCCGGCGCGTTCTATGCGTTCTGGCTGATCCCGGCGGTGGAATTTCGGGCGATGATCGACCCGCGGCTCTATGCCGCGATGAACTGGAGCATGGCGCTGAACGGCATCCTGTTCTGGTGCCTGGTTCTGGACCGGCGTCCGAAGCCGCCGGCTCGGGTTGGCTACGGCACGCGGATGGCGCTGGCGGTCGCCGTCATGTTTCCGCAGATCGCGCTCGGCGCCGCGATCACTTTTGCATCGGGCGATCTTTATCCCTACTACGCGCTGTGCGGCCGCTTGATCCCGGCGATCGGCGTGCTGCTCGATCAGCATATCGGCGGCATCGTGATCTGGGACCAGGCGACGATGAGCGCCTTGGCGGTCGTGCTGGTGTTGAATGCGATGCGGCTCAACGAAGAGGCGACTGCGGCGCGCGCCGACCAAGGATCGCCGCTCGCGGCCCTCGCCAGCCGGTGGACCGGTCGCTAGTGGTCCGATTGAAACGGATGCTTCCCTGGCACTTCACGGCAGCCCCCGGATTCCCTGTTCGACGGGAACATACAGGGAAAACGCCCGGTTTCGGCCCGGGCGCGCGTAAAAATATCCCTTTCGATCAAGCACTTGCCGGACCAATTTCCTAGGCGGAAAACAGGGAAATAATTCGCCGGAACAGGAGATTAAATCGGCGGATCAGGGAAATAGCAGGGAACCGCGGACCCGGCCGGCTCGTACCCGCGCAAAGTGCCGACACCATCCCCATGCTGACCGACATCATAGCGGTCGATCTGGACACAAATTGGGCGGCGATCGCCGACCTCGCATTTCGCCGCCGCGGCAAAATGACCCACTATAAAGTGAGCGAAATACTAGCCGGCGGCCGGCTAGCGAAGCTAGTGTTATGATGCGCAAATAACTATACACATGTCACGCTGCCTTCTTTCGCGTACGACGCACGGTGCAGCCGGGCTGAATCTCTTCCAGCCGCCGCCGACAGCGCTCGATCTTGGCGAGGATATCTTCGGCTTGCGCCCGCCAGATAAAGGGCTTGGGATCGCGATTCCAAGCCGCAATGAAGTCCTCGATCGCGGCCACCAAGTCCGGGACACTGGCAAAGCTGCCACGGCGCACGGCTTTGCCGGTCAGATCGCCGAACCAGCGTTCCACCAAATTCAGCCAGCTGGAGCTGGTCGGAATGAAGTGTACCGTGAAGCGCGGATGGCGCTTCAACCAGCGTTGGACCTGTGCGGTTTTGTGTGTGCCGTAGTTGTCCAACACCAGATGCAAATCCAACTCCGGCGCGTACTCGGCATCGATCTGGCGCAGAAAGCGCAAGAACTCCTGATGCCGATGGCGCGGAAAACACCGCCCGCTGACCGTTCCGGCCGCCACGTTCAGCGCGGCAAAAAGTGTCGTGGTGCCATGGCGCACATAGTCGTGCGTCCAGGTGCCGCAACGTCCCCGCTTCATCGGCAGCCCAGGCTGCGTGCGATCCAAGGCCTGGATCTGACTTTTTTCATCCACGCACAGCACCACCGCGTTCTGCGGCGGATGCAAGTACACGCCCACCACATCCAGCAGCTTCGGCACGAATTGCGGGTCGCGCGAGAGTTTGAACGTCTCCTGCCGGTGCGGCTGCAAGCCGTGCTCCTGCCAGATGCGGCACACCGTGCTCGCGTCCACGCCTTGGGCCCTGGCCATCGCCCGAGTGCTCCAGTGCGTCTGCCCAGGCGGTTTGCTGCTCAGCGTGGCCTTCACAATGCGTTCGGCCAGGCCCGGCTGGGGTTTGCGTCCGCGTCCTTCGGCCACCGCCCACAAGCTCTGCGCCCCCGCGGCGACGAAGCGCTCCCGCCACAGCCGACAGGTGTGCCGATTCAATCCAAGCTCCTGCGCAATTGCCACGTCGGCGTATCCCTCATGCGCCAGCAAAACAATCCGGCAGCGCTTCACCACCTGCTGCGGCGTGCCATGCGCCCGAACCCATCCTTGCAGCAGTTCCTGCTGTTCGGCTCTCAGCTCCAGAGTGGCTACCCGATTCCTGCTCACCCGCTGAGTAGGCCACAAGGCGAGCCAAATGTCTAGTTATTTCGGCAGCAGTACACTAGTAGTGCGAATCCAACGGGGGGACGGAAGATGGGAACCGTCCGTCTCCGTTCACACCACTAGAGCGGCTTCCGATCAGGTTGCATAGCCGGCATTGTTGAAGAAGTTGCGGCGTTCCTGTGGCCGGAAGCGTTCGAGGGTTCGGCCGATGGGCTGCCACAAGCCGTCGCGGGTTCGCTCTGCGGCCTGGCGCAGCGCCGCCTTGAATTCGGCGAAGGCTTGCTCGAGTTCAGCTACATAATACGGAGTTGCGCGTCTTGCGCCGTGACGGCTTCGGCGATGCCGACGATTTTGTGGCTGCTCAGATTGTCGAGCAGAACGATGTCGTTCGGCCGCAAGGTTCGCGCCAACGTCTGTTCGACGTTGGCGCGAAAGCGCTCGCCGTTGATGGCGCCGTCGAAGAGCAGGGCGCGGTGATGCCGCTGCAGCGCAGGCCGGCGATCAGCGTGGTGATCCGCCAATGCCCATGCGGCACCGGCGCCAACAACGGCAGCCCGCGGGCCCCCGGCCGAGGCGGCGCGTCATTTTGGTGGTCGCCCAGAGCCGACCCCGGCACAGGAGGCTAGGAAGAAACAGAGCCATGAGTGGCGCCCGCCCACCTGCGCTGTCTTTGCGAGGAGCGGAGCGACGAAGCAATCTCGACCCCCGAGACGCTGCGGCGTCGAGATTGCCGCGGCGCCTGACGGCGCCTCGCAATGACACGGTAGCGTTTCATCCCTCGCGGGTCGGCCGTAGGCCGGTGGGAGGCTGTAATCCAATTGGATGAGGGCCGTTCGTCCTTCGCGGCCTCGCTGCGCGAGGCACCTCAGGATGAGGAACGATTTTAATGCCGTCAAAGGCTTACCTCATGCTGAGGGCGCCCCCCCGGTCCGCGCTTTGCGCGGCCCGAGGACAGGCTCCGGGCGCGTCTCGAAGCACGCACGGCATCGATGGAGCCCTGCATTCGGCATCGCCCCCAATTTCCTTACAGCCTCACAGGCCGGGGTAAACCGGGCCAGCCGCGGAGGGCGGCCTCGAAAAATTGGGGCCGCGCTCGCAAACCGCGGCCGATTTTTGTTGGTCACAGCCTCGCCGATGCGGGACGGTCACGTCTTTGAAGGGACTTGGGGGAAACCGAGCCGCGGGCGCAGGAGCCGTGAAAGATCGTCGCGACTTTCCGAACCGCGGCCGCGTTTTGGAATCCGGCGGAGCAACGGACTCACTCCCGATACTTGATCGCCCATGCGGCTCCGAGGCCGTGATCAGCTGCAACCTCGAATGACGCATCAGCGCTGAATTCCGGCCGTTCGCGGAGATGGACGGCGACGGGCAAGTTCGACCCAATTGCGACATTGGCCGCGCGAGTTCGGGGCGTCCGCTATCTGATCCGACAGCGGACCTTTGCACCTTGAGCGTGCTTGCGAAAGATCGGGCCGTCCTTGACCCAAAGCGGATGCCGTTGGTCGCCAAACATCGGCTGCCGCTCTCGCACTCAGCTTCCAACAGCGAAACGAGACGGCTCCGTTTCCTTTGCTCGCTAACCCATCGCCCGCTGCAGCCACGTCCGCAGTCCGGCCAAGGTGCGGAATTCCTCCACTGCGCGGGCGCTGCCGTCTGGAAACAGCGCCGACGCCATGCGGCTCAACGCGGTTCCGGGACCGAGTTCCAAAGCCGCCTCCGCCCCGGCCGATCGGCAGCTCTCGACGCACGCCGCCCACTCGATGGTGGTCGAGATCTGACGGGCCAGCTTGTCGATCCCCGTTTCCATGTCGTAGATCGTGTCGCCGTCGATCCCGCTCAGGAGCCGATACCCGGCGCGCGGCAGCCGTGGACGCGCCTCGCGCAGAACGGTACGGAACTGCTCCGTCGCCTCGCTCAGGAGAGGCGTGTGCGACGGCACGGCGACCGGCAGCCTGACGGTGCGTCTCGCTCCGCGCATGGCCGCCTCTTGGCAGGCGGCCTCGACCCCGGCGCGAGGGCCCCCGACGACGAAGCTGTCGACATCATCGACGATCGCGATTGAGACTGCGTGCCGTGTCAGGATCGGCTCCAGGGTCGGGCGGCGCAGGCCGACTACGGCGGCGAGACCGCCGTCGCTCGGCGCGGCCGCATTCATCAGCGCCGCCCGGCGTTGCGCCAAGCGCAGGGTCCCCGGCCCGTCGAGGGCGCCGGCGCATCCCCAGGCCGCAAGTTCGCCGATGCTGTAGCCGGCGATTACGGCGCGCGCCGGCCGGACCATGCCGAGCGCGGCCCACACAGCCAGCGCCTGCGTGCAGCACAGGATCTGCCCGGCAAGATCGGAGAACAAGTCTGCCGGAGCGGCTTCCCGCACGAATGGGCGAGGATCCTGCCCCAGCACGCCGGCCGCGACGGCGAAGACGGGCTCGGCCTCCGGGCAGTTTGCAACGAGGTCGAACATGGTAGGATGCTGACCGCCCTGCCCGGAGCAGAGTATCGCCACCAGGTCAGTCATGACCGGACCGATGTCGCGCGGACAGCGTCCGGAAATAGTCGTACAGCATGCGCGGCACGATCAGCCCGAAGCTCATCGCCAGGATGATCAGGAACGCCATAGTGCCGTTCGCGACCAGGCCTGGGACCAGATCCACCGGCGCCGACTCGCCGCTCGCGACCAGTTCGACCCGGGCGCTCGCTAAGCGGAACAGAAAGAAGCCCGGCATCATGGAGACGACCGCGCAAAACGCGACGGCCGCAAAGGGCAGCCGCAGGCGATCGGCGGCCGGCGTGACCATGATGCCGACAAGCGTGCAGGCGACCAGCGCCCCGACCGAGACATCCGCGCCCGCGAGCGAGATCAGTGCCCAGTGCGTCGCATGAGCGAGCATGCCGACGACGATCGGCAACGCCAGCAAGCGCCAAGGCATCGAAAAGAACGTGCCGTAGGCCGCGACCGTGCACCCCGCCGTGATCACGTCCGCGCCGAGCGGCACGGGCACGGACGTGGCGACAGCGGGAAGGGTTGCGCCGCCAACGGCAAGCCCAGCCAGCAGGCCTGCACAAATCATCAGCACGATCAAGCCCGCATAGGTGAGGCGCGCGATGCCGAGCGCGATGCGTGTGCCTGCAAGGTCGAACGCGCCGTTCAGGATGTGCGGGCCCGGGACGAGCACCATGCAGGGACAAAGCGCGATGAACAATTGCGTATCCGGCAAGCGCAACCGCGTAGCGATGGCACCGATCGCCCCCGCTACGGCAGCGGCGCAAAGTGGCTGGATGAACGGATTGCCGCCCAGCGTCCCTAGCCAGCGGCGGAGCAGCGCACCCATCCCGGCGCTGAACGCGATCAGCAGCAGGCTTGCGGCGTCGAGCACACCGTAGATCACGCCCATCGACGCGGCCCCGATGGCCGCGAACAGGACGAAGCGCAGGGTGGAGACCGGGCCCATATGCCCGACGGCTGCGAGCGCCGAACGTGCGGCCACGCCGGGCAGTCTGCCGTCGCAGACCTGGTCGATAATTTTTCATGGTGGCCGGCACCTTGGCCATGTCGACGCCGAGTGGCGCTGCCGGCATAATTGCAGAGTGAAGCGTCCCGTCGATGCGGATCTCGAGCTCGCCCCAGCGAGGGTGGAGCGTGAGCGGCACGCCCAAGGCACGGCCGAGCCTTTCCGCGGCGACGACCGTCTGCTCGGTGGTCTGCCCGTTGGTGAACAGGAGCGTCGCGGCCTCCGCGACGGTTTTGACCGCGTCCGAGCGCGTCAGCTGCGTGGGTCCAGGTGCTATCGACTTGACTGGCTCTGTGAAGTCATCACCACCCCGCCATAGGGACCAGCTCAAGCGCATCGACGAACAAGGTCATGGCCAACAAGTCGGCGCAGCCTCCCGGGCTCAGGCGCTGGGCGACGAACGCGGCATGCACGGCAGCGGCCCGCGCCCGCCAATCAGGGGCGCCGACCCCACCCTGCGACAGGAACGAGGAGGCCGCTTCAGCGGCGTAGCGCATCCCGTCGGCACCGCCGCGATGCAGAAGGTTCGTGTCGCAGACCGCCGCAATTAGTGCGAAGCACGCCTGCACGGCCGGTGCGTCAGGCTCGTCGGGCTGCAATGAGCGGCCTTGCCGCAGGGCAGGCCAACCCACCTCATAGACGCTGCGAAATCCACCGGCCGCCTCGGCCCGGGCGCCGCCCGCGCCATAGCGCCGGAGCGCCGCAGCGCCGTGGCTGAAGAGCGGGATCGGGCCTCGCCCGATCGCCGCCGCCCAGCGCAGCCTGACGACGTTGCCGAGGCGCACCGGTGCAACCGCTCCGCCTTCGGTCGATATTTCGGCGACTTCGCCTGCAGCGGCGCAGAGCAGTCCCAGGCCGAAGATCGCGCCTCGATGAGCGTTGACGCCGCCCGTGACGGCTAGCATGGCGGCCTCTGCCCGCAGCCCGATGGCCCTGAGGCGCCCCATATCCGCTCCGTCCTGACCGGCCCGCGCCAACTCCGCGAAAAACGGGCGCAGCGCCTCGGCGCTGGCCTGCAGCAAGGCCGCATCCATGTCCGTATGGCTGCCGCTATCGACGTGGCTGACGAGGCCGGGCTTGGGCCACGCCGCCACCTCATGCAGCAGTGCGAGCACCGCCTGCTCGGCGATCAGCTCTGCAGCAAGGCCGCGTCCCCGCCGATGCGCGGGACGGGGGGACTGGATGGCGAATTGAGGCGCCGCGCTCATGCCTGCCGCCCAACGCCCGGCAGAGACGCAATGTCGAAAAGCCGAACGGCTTCCATCGACTTTGCCAGCACCGTGGCCCGATCCGCGGTCCGGTGCGCGTTCCACAGCTCGCGCCAGTTCACGGCGCTGCCGTCCGGAAAGATGACTTCGCCATCGATGCGCAACGGCGCATCGCGCTGGACCTCGGCGATGCTGAAAACAAGCGAGAAGACGTCCAAACTTGGCGGAACCGGCCAGAGAAGGTCGAGATCTGAGTGTGGAGACAGATAGGTCAGACCGGTCTGATGCTGCCACAGCAGGCTGCCGAAGGCCCAGGGCTCCAGACCGATCCGCGCGCCCAGAGCCAGAAGCGAGGTGATCGTGGTTCGCCAGCTTGGGTCTGCAACGCTTGCTGCTGCGCTAAGCAGGGGCGGAGACGAGCGTCGCAAAACGCCGTCCGGCGGGAGAAGGAGGGCGATGCGGCGCTTGCCGGCGGCCGGCGGCAGTGGGACGCCGACCGGTACCAAGTCCGGGTCCTCCGCCTCGGCCCGGCGTCGAACGATAACTGGCCATCCCCGATCCGCCCAGGCTCCCACCAGCGGCAAGCGGGCCAGTGACGGGCAATCGGCCAAGACCGACGCCCAAACGTCCGGCGCCACATGCAACAGTTCGTGCCGTCTCCAGGGCGAGCTAGACGTGTGGCTACGATCCGGCATGCGCGGCAGATTCTGCGGCGACCCGCTCGGCGATCTTTTGGGCCAAGAGGCGGCCCTTTCGCTCGAGCCCGATCCGGTCGCGGGGGTCCGAGGTGGCCACGGGCTGCTGCAGGAGGGCCGCAAGACGCGATGCGAATGGCTCGTCGGGCGCCCAGGTCTCCGTCACCGCACCCGTCGCGAAAAGCGGCTCGACGCCGGGCGCAAAGATCGGGGTCGACTTTGCCAATTCCTTGAGCTGCTCGAGTGGAAGCTTGGTGACGCGCGAGATGGAGGGCAGATCCATCACGCTCGGCTCCGCACCCGGCAGCGCCACGAGAGACTGGCTCGGCAGCGCCGTGGCGATGAACGCCCCCGCGGCCGCATGGCCGAACAGGACGCTCACCGTGCGATGGCCGTGCATCGCGGCGAACGCCAAACTCTTGAAGAGATGGGCGAGATATTCGTTGAGTTCCCAACAGCTCGTCCCGGCGCGCCATGTTCTGGCTCGCCGTATCGATGAGAACGACAATCGGAGCGCGGCGGCCCGCCTCCACCGCCGCCAAGACATCAGCGGCCAGCAGTATCGCACCGTCGACGCCGAGTGGCGTACCACCGACGATGCCGACGACCGTCACCTCGCCCTGGCCCTCGACCTTGGCGGTGCCGTGCAGCGTCCCCGCCGGCCCGCTCTCCACCGTATGGCCGGACGGAAACAGCGAGCCCAGAATTTCATCGAGCGTCATGGTCGGCTCCCTTTGGCCGGTGAATGGCAAGGAACGCGTCGTCTGGAATCTCGGTGATGCGCTCCGGCTCCGGCAGTCCTGCCTTGCGCCAGATCTCCGGCGCATCGCGGCAATCGCCGAAGTGCTGCAGCCGCTCCGCCAGCCGCCGCTGCTCAGCCTTGAGCGTCGTCAGCTCGAAGGGTGGGGCATGCGGGATCAGCGCGATCGCGGCTTCACGAAAATCCTGGACGCTTCCCTTCACGTAGCGGTCCGCGCCGCCGGTCAGGTATCGTGTCCGGGCGCCGCAAACGCGCCAGACGAGGGCGCGATCCTTGGAGTTCGAACTCCTCCACGCCCTTGTTGGTCTCGATTACCTCCGGTCCGCTGACGCTCACCCTGGCGTGCTCGGAAACGACGATGCGGCTGCAACAGGCGGTGACGATGCCGCCGCCGCCGAAGGCTCCGGCCCGACCGCCAACCAGAGCCAGGACGGGGATGCCGGCGCTGCGCACCTCGAGGATGGCGCGGATGATCTCGGAGATCGCGAGTTCGCCGGCATTCGCCTCCTGGAGGCGGACGCCGCCGGTATCGAGCAGCAGCAGCACGGCGCGGGGGCCGCTCCGCCCGGCGCTGTCGCGCGCGGCCCGCATCAGACCGACAAGTTTCGCCCCATGGACCTCACCGAATGCGCCTCCCAGGAAACGCCCCTCCTGCGCCGCTACAAAGACCTCTTGGCCGTCGAGGCGGCCGCGGCCCACGATGATGCCATCATCGAAGGCGCCCGTGAGATCGAACTGAGTAAGGTGCGGGCTCATGGCGCGCTGCTCAGGCCCGAGGAACTCGACGAAGCTCTTGGAGTCCAGCAGCCCGGCGACACGCTCGCGGGCAGAGGCCTCGTACCAATCCGCCTCGTGGGGTTGCAGCAGGCTGCTCATGGCTCGTTCTCCATCAGCCGCGCGCTCTGCATGAGCCGCAGCGTGACCGTGTCGGGGCGCGCTCCGCCATCGTTGATCGAAAACCGGAGGCCGCCCGGCGAGCTGCGCTCGAAGAACTCCTGGACCACCGCGTCCCAAATCGGGCGGAAACCGGTCACCGCCGTCGTGACGTCGACAAGGCATTCGTTATCCGGCAGCACGCGCTCGACCAGAACCTCAAGATTGCCGGAGGCGTTGCCACCCGTGATGGCCTGATGGCGATGGCCGCCAGCGCGCTTCGTCGCCGTGCCGCGCACCTGGAACTGCTCCAATTTCGCCTCCTACCAGTTCCTGAACTTTGACGGCGGCCGGTAGAGGCCGCCGGACCAGGTCACGAGATCCTCAATCGAATGGGCCGCAAGTAGCTGCCGGCTTGCGTGCAAGGGATCGATGCCAAGATCCTCGGGACGGCGGATCACCCCGCGCTGCCGCAGCGTCTCGACGGCCTTACGATCCCGCCCGCGGCCCACCTCGGTGAAGCCGGCCACGCCGCGGATCGCCTGCTCACGCTCGGCCGGAGTTCGGCACAGAAGCAGATTCGCGATCCCCTCCTCGGTGACGACGTGGCTGACGTCGTCGCCGTAGATCATGACGGGCACGACATCGAGTTTCAGCTCGTCCGCCATCGCGACGCTATCGAGCGTCTCGACGAAGTTCGGCTTCATCTTCTCCCCGAAGGTTTCGAGGATCTGCACCACCAGCTTGCGCCCGCGGATCAGGTTCGCCCCTCCGTCCGAGGCCTCGCGGCCGGCCTTGAGCCAGGCCGCCGTCGGATGTCGGCGGCCACGGGCGTCCGACCCCATGTTCGGGGCGCCACCGAAACCCGCGATGCGGCCTGCCGTGACGGTCGAGCTGTTGCCCGCAAGGTCGATCTGCAAGGTCGACCGATGAACATGTCGCAGGCGTAGAGGCCGGCGGTCTGACAGATCAGGCGGTTAGACCGCAGCGTTCCGTCATCGCCAGTGAAGTACACATCGCTCCGCGCCGACACGTAGTCTTCCATGCCCACTTCGCCGCCGAAGCAATGGATCTGCTCGACCCAGCGGCTTTCGATGGCCGGGATCAGAGTCGGATGCGGGTTCAGCGCCCAGTGGGTGGCGACTTTCCCCCTGAGGCCAAGCCGTTCACCGTAGGTCGGCAATAGGAGCTCGATGGCTGCGGTCGGAAAGCCGATGCCATGGTTGAGGCGCCTCACACCGTATTCGGCGTAGATGCCCTTGATAGCCATCATGGCCATTAGGATTTGGATTTCGGTGACGCTCGCGGGGTCGCGGGTAAACAGCGGCTCGACGTAAAAAGGTTTGTCTACCTTAATGATGAAGTCGACCCAGTCGCCGGGTATGTCGACCCGGGACACCGTATCGACGATCTCATTCACCTGCGCGACGACGATGCCCGACTTGAAGGCGGTCGCCTCGACGATGGTGGGCGTGTCCTCAGTGTTGGGGCCGGTATAGAGATTGCCGTTGCGGTCGGCCTGCACGGCGGCGATCAGCGCGACGTGCGGCGTCAAGTCCATAAAGTAACGGGCGAACAACTCGATATAGGTATGAATGGCACCGAGCTCGATTTTGCCGGCGACCAGCGCACGCGCCAGCGCAGCCCCTCGCGGACCCGAATAGGAGAAGTCGAGCTTGCGCGCGATGCTGCGCTCGAACAGGTCGAGATGGGCCTGGAGAACAACTCCCGATTGCACGATATGGAGATCGTGGATTTGCGACGGGTCGACGCCTGCCAGGACCTCGGCGAGGAAGTCGACCTGCTTCTGGTTGTCGCCCTCGAGGCAGACCCGGTCGCCGGGGCGGATGACCGCCTCGAGAAGCGCCTTCGCGTTCTCCGGCGGCACCATCTTGCCGCTGGCGTAACGGGAACCTGCATTCAAGCGGGCGTCCCGCTCGCTACGCTGCTTCTGCCAGTCTGTCATATCGCTGTTCCGCAGTCCCAGAACTCGATGAGTCATGATCAGGCTCCCCGCTCGTGTCGCTTGGATGACGTGTGGCTGGTGAATGCACCACTCGACCGTCGCTGGAGCCGTTCCCGAACACGGCTCGCCTTGTTCGCGGCGTTTAAAAGAAGAGGCCGCTTCCGGCCCTAGTCAAGTCGCGCACCTCCACCAACGCCCGTAATTGGCACGTCTCGTAGTCACAGCTCTGAACCGTGGCAACGTACTTGAGGGTCCGTTGAGGGATCGGATAGCGGACGGTGGAAACCCCGGGTGCCAAGGGTAGCTCTCCACCCCGTGCCGACCTACGGGTAGGTCCGGCGCAAGGTCCGAAGTGGGGCATGTGCGGGCCGCTGCTGTCGAGCCGCGCGAGGCGCCGTTATGCGCCGCGCCGCTGGCTTCCAAGGTGCCGCCCTTCCGACACACGATCGATAGTGATCGCCACCCGCTCACGCCGCGGCTGTCCCTTTTGACCGTCGGGCCGGGTCGCGATCCGCGGTCAGGGTGTCTTGTGGGCGAGAGCGGGGCGCCGCGGCGGCACCGGCGCTTCGTTGCGGACGGCGAAGGCGCCGGCGATCGTCTCGACCCGGTAGCCGCAGCAGAAGCGCGCGACAAAGGCGTGCGCAAAGGCCGCACTCTCGAAATAGAACGCGATCGCATCATTGACGATCCCGGCGCGCCCGGCCGGCGCCGACGCCCAGCCGGCCCCGCCGCAAGTCTCGTCGAGCCAGGCGTGCATCAGCGCCAGCTGGCGGCCGAGGCCCGCCGGCGGCACCGCGATCCGCACCCGCACCGGATACCGCCGCTCGGCTTCGCGTTGCGCCTCTTGAGATGCCCGGCTCACGACACCCTCCGTTCCTTCTTTGTGCCAAAGACTACGACGGGCTGCCGGGGTTGTCGAGTGCCCCCGGCCGAGATCTGCGACCGTCGGCGGCTCGCGTCGTCGGTCCTCCGTTACCAACCAAGCGTTTGGTTTGGGACTTGACGCAAGCTTGGCGCGCCATCAGTCTGCGGCGAGCGGCGTCGCCGGAGCACGTGCGATGAAAGTGATGTGGTTTCAGCTGATGCCCTACACCGAATTGCCGGCGGATTTCCGGGAGAAGCACCCTTCGGTGTGGGTCGACATCCATTCCTCGCTGTTCGACCCGCGGCGCGCCCATCACATGTACAACGACTTCATGGACGAGCTCGAATTCGCCGCGCAGAGCGGCTTTGACGCGGTCTGCGTCAACGAGCACCACTCGAACGGCTACGGGCTGATGCCGTCGCCCAATCTCATCGCCGCGGCGCTGGCCCGGCGGACGACCGACACCGCCTTGTGCGTGATGGGCAATTCCCTGGCGCTCTACAACCCGCCGACACGGGTCGCCGAGGAATTCGCGATGCTCGACTGCATCTCGGGCGGACGGCTGATCGCCGGCTTTCCGGTCGGCACGCCGATGGACACCTGTTTTGCCTACGGCCAGAACCCCTCGCTGCTGCGCCAGCGCTATCTGGAGGCGCACGACCTCGTCCTGCGCGCCTGGACCGAAGCCGAGACCTTTGCCTGGAACGGCCGCTTCAACCAGCAGCGCTACGTCAACATCTGGCCGCGGCCGGTGCAAAAGCCGCACCCGCCGGTGTGGATCCCGGGCGGCGGCTCGGTCGAGACCTGGCGGTGGTGCGCCGAGATGGACTATGTCTATGCCTACCTCTCGTATTTCGGCTACAAGGCCGGGCAGGCGACGATGGACGGCTTCTGGAACGAGACGGCAAAGCTCGGCAAGGACCGGAACCCGTACCGCGCCGGCTTTCTGCAATTCGTCGGCGTCGCCGAGAGCCGCGACGAGGCGATGCGCCTCTACCGCGAGCCGGCCGAGTACTTCTACGGCCGCTGCCTGCATGTCGACGCCCGCTTCGCCAACCCGCCCGGCTACACCAGCGAAGCAACGATGCGGGCCGGGGTGCAGAGCCAGGTGGCGCGGGCGGCGCAGGCCTCGGCGCCGCCGAAATACGGCACCAAGTTCCAAGATTTGGCGCGCGAGATGGATGCGATCGTCGACAAGGGCTATGTCGTGATCGGCTCGCCCGACGAGGTCGCCGACCGGCTGCGGCAGATAGCGCACGACCTCAATGTCGGCCATCTGCTGCTGCTGTTGCAGTTCGGCAACATGGGCAAGGACCTCGCCGCCTACAACACCGGGCTCTTCGCCCGGCAGGTGCTGCCGCAGCTCAAACCGCTGTTCGCCGAATGGGAGGACCGGTGGTGGCCGCAGCCGATGGAGCGCGACCTGCGCGCGCCGCTCTACCCGTACCAGCCGCGGGCGATCGCCGCGGCATGATCGGAACGCAACCCGGCGCGCGCGGCTTTGGGGGAGGGTGGTGAGCGACTACGAGACCTCGATCGTCGAGATCAATGGCTTCCCGAGCCGTGTGTGGCGCAAAGGCCGCGGTCCGCGACTGGGCTTTCTCGCCGGGTTCGGCGGGCTGCCGCGGTGGGTGCCGTTTCTCGATGCGCTGGCGCGCGAGCGCACGGTAATCGTTCCTTCGTTGCCGGGGTTCCCTGGCGGCGACCGCGGACACACCGTCCTCGACAGCCATCTCGACTGGCTGCTCGCGATCCGTCGGTTGCTCGATGCGGCGGGCCTCGAGGGCGCGGATCTCGCCGGCGGCTCGATCGGCGGTTCCTTTGCTGCCGAGATGGCGGCGATCTGGCCCGCTTCGGTCCGGCGGCTGGCGTTGATTGGGCCATGGGGCCTGTTCGACGAAAAGGAGCCCGCAACCGACCCGTGGGCGCAGCGCGCGCCGGAGGTGGCGGCGCTCTTCTGCGCCGATCCGGAGCGCTGGAACGCCCTTACCGCCGAGCCCGAGGGCGCCAATTCGCCGGAATGGCCGATCGAGCTGACCCGGGCTAGCGAGGCGGCGGCGCGCGCCTTTTGGCCGCTCGGCAACACCAAGCTCGACAAGCGGCTGCCGCTGATCGCGGCACCGACCCTGCTGATCTGGGGCGAGAGCGACCGGATCATGCCGCGCCGCTACGCCGATCGCTTCGCCGCAGCGATCGCCGGCCGCGCCGAGGTGGTAACGATCCCCGGTGCCGGACATCTTGCGGAACTCGATAAGCCCGACGAAGTCGCCGCGGCGATCCTGCGCTGGACCGACTGACCCGGAAATCTGACCCGTGGTCGTCGCGGCCGCCGGCCGACCGCCGCGTCAAGAGCGGTTCGGCTGGACGACGATGCAGGGGAGCTGGCGTCGGTTCAGTTGAAAGCAGGCGTCTGCGGCCGCTCTCGCCGACAAATGCGCGAGGCGAGCCCGATAAAGCACCGAACCGCGATAGGGCGTGGGCGGCAGCGCCACGGTGGCGGCGCGCAGCTCGTTCGGCGCCTGTGCCCGCGCCCCCTCCGCTACCGCCCGGGCCAGCGCCAGGCTGGCGAAGGCGCCGACTTGGATCGACCAGTCCCCTGCCGCGGCGATCGCCGGACGACGGGACGCCGGCTGATACCGGCAAGCTTGCCTGGGGTCGAAAGCGGCATTCGGGTCGCAGGGAGCCGCCGTGTCCCGTTGGATCAGGGGCGGCGGCGACAGCGCCGCCAGCCGGAGCGGCGGCGCCGGCGAGCGGCAGGGCCGGTCGGGATCATAAGCGGCATTCGGGTCGCAAGCCCCCACCGCCGCTTGCCGGACAAAAGTCTGTTGCGGTGGGGCCGATACTGCCGCGACCTGGGCTACCGAGGTGCAGGGACGGTTTGGATCGTAGGCGGCGTTGAGGTCGCAGCCGTTTGCCCCGGTTGCCGGCGCCACGGCCTGCGGCGCCGCCGGCGCCACCGCGGCCTGTTCCAGGGACGTGCAGGGGTGGTTCGGATCGTAGGCGGCGTTCAGATCACAGCCGGCCGCAAGGCTGTTCACGCTCGCCGCGGCGACGAACCGTCGATTGGGGCGGGCAGAGGCGTAGACCGCCAACGGTCCGGACATCGGCACGGCATTGCCGAGGTTCGGCGTGATCGCCGCCAGGTAGTTGACGGTCTCGTCGGGCAGGCTGGCGGTGCCGGCGAGATATTCGTCGACCCGATCCGGACCGGCATTATAGCCGGCCAGGAAGCCGGGCGAGCCGAACCTTTCGTACATCTCGCGGATATAGGCGGTGCCGGCGAGAATATTGTCGCGCGGCTCATACGGATCGTCGCCCAGCGAATAGCGTTGCCGCAGGCTCGCATAAGTATCGGGCATGACCTGCATCAGGCCCATCGCCCCGACCGGAGAGACGGCCTGTTCTTCGCCGCCCGATTCCTGTCGCATGACCGCCCGAACCCACTGATCGGGTACGTTGTATTGCGCCGCCGCTTCGCGGATGTAGGGACCCCAGGGATCTTCGGGCGGACCCGGCGGCGGGTAGTAATGGTGCGGCACGGCGCCGATGGCGTAAGGCGAACCGTATTGATATCGCCCCTGCGGGCCACCACAGGCGGCGAGCAGGACTGCCGGCAACAGCAGCAACAGCGCCGATCGCAGGCGGCGCATCGCTACCGGCCGCGTCCGATGAACTGCATCGTCGACCCCGCTTCGGTCCCGCTCGGTTGTCGCGTCGCGCGAATACCATGGCTGATCGCTGACCACCAGCGGTAGTTGTCGCCCGTTGCCCGATGCCATGGCCGGCGCCGGCTTCGGCGCGATCTCGGGCGCCGCCCGGGGCCGCCAGGGGTCGAAGGCGAGGCGCCGGATCGCCGAATTGGCGGCGTCGCTCGGGTCGGCTTGGCGGCATCACCGGTGGCGAAGTAACAAGAAACAAACCGACAGGACCGCGTCGGCCGACCCTCGCTGTCATTGCGAGCGCAGCGAAGCAATCTCGACGCCGCAAACTCCGCGACGCCGAGATTGCCGCGGCGCCTATCGGCGCCTCGCAATGACAGCGGGTGAAGTTTCATGCCCTGCGGGTCGGCTTGGCGGCATCACCCGGATGCGCTAATACCGCGCGGCGTCGGTCGGCGATGCCGCAGGGCAGCAAAGGAGGCGAGGGATGTCAGCCGCGACCCGGGGTTACGCCGTCGGCGGGATCTTGCTGGCGCGACCGTTCAAGGTCCGCCGGCTCGGCCATTTCGGCTTCAACGTCGAAAGACTGCCCGAGGGCCGGGCGTTTTACGGCGATCTGCTCGGCTTCACGGCTTCCGACACGCTCGATTTTTCGCGCATGCCCTGGTTCCCCAAAGACGCCGATCTCGGTGATCCCCGCGGCTATTTCATGCGCCACGGGACCGACCACCATGCCTTCGTTTTGTTCCCGAAGAAGGTCATGGACCATCGCGCCGACCGCAAATTCGCCCCGGAGGTGACCATCAATCAAATCACTTGGCAATGCGGCAGCCTCAAGGAGATCGTCGACGCCCACCGTTACTTCGCCGAGCAGCAAGTCCCGATCCAGCGCATTGGGCGCGACATGCCGGGCAGCAATTGGCACGTCTACGTCTACGATCCGGACGGCCACACCAACGAACTCTATTACGGCATCGAGCAGATCGGTTGGAACCGGCTAAGCAAGCCGCGCGCCATGTATTACCGCGGCTTCGGCGAAGCGCCGTCCGTGCCGCAGATGGCCGAGGCCGCCGAACTGGCCGAGGCGCGGGCCAAGGGCATCGACATCCTCTCGGGCCACGAGCCCTCGCACGACCTTCCCGCCAGTTGGGACGTCGAGGGGGTATTGCTGCCGCGGCCCTTCAAGATCACCAAGATCGGTCCGGTCGGGCTGTTTGTCGACGACGTCGACCGGGCCGAAGCGTTTTATCAGGAGCGGCTGGGCTTTGTCGCGAGCGAAGCGGCGATTTATCGCGGCGCTCGCTGCGTCTTTCTGCGCTGCGGCGCCGAGCATCACAGCTTGGCACTTTTCCCAAGAGAGCTGCGCCGCAGCCTTGGACTCGCCGAACACAGCACCTGCATGTCGTTCGGCGTCGAGGTCGCCAGCTATGCGCAATTGCGCGCCGCCGTCGCCTTTCTGAAAGAGCACGGCGTAACCTTTATCGATTCGATCCCGCCGGAGCTTTATCCGGGCATCGATTATGCCGCCTTCGCGCTCGATCCGGATGGTCACTGCATCCAGCTCTACTATTACATGGAACAGATCGGCTGGGACGGCCGGGTCCGTCCGGCGGCCGAGCGGCGGCCGATCGCCCGAGACTGGCCCCCGACGCTGGAGCCGCTGTCGGACACCTATGCCGACCAGGTCTTCCAAGGTCCGCTCGGCTAGTCCCGGAGGCGGTGCGGGATGACGCCCGAGGCCTACCTTGCGCGCGTCCGCGCGCTGCTGCCGGCGCTGCGTCAGCGTGCGGCGGCGGCCGAACAACTGCGCCGGTTGCCGGACGAGACCGTCGCCGATTTTCAGCGGGCGGGTCTGTTCCGCGCCTTGCAGCCGAAGCGCTACGGCGGTTACGAACTCGATCCCGGCACCTTCTACCAGGCGGTCATCGAGGTCGGCACGGTGTGCGCGTCGAGCGCTTGGGTCCTCGGCGTCATCGGCGTCCACAACTGGCATCTGGCGATCCTGCCGCCGCAGGCCCAGGAAGACGTCTGGGGCGAGGACGACAGCATCCAGCTGTCGACATCGCTGGCGCCGACGGGGACCGTGGCGCGGGTCCCGCGCGGCTTTCGTCTCAAAGGCCGCTGGTCGTTTTCGAGCGGCTGCGATTTCTGCGATTGGGCGGTGCTCGGCGGCCTCGTGCCGCCGGCGGCGCCCGGCGAGCCGCCGGAGGCGCGCATCTTTCTGCTGCCGCGCCGCGACTATGGGATCGACGACAATTGGTACGTGACCGGGCTCTGCGCCAGCGGCAGCAAGGATCTCGTCGTCGCCGACGCGTTTGTGCCGGAGTACCGGACCCACTCCTATGCGGACGCGTTTCGCCTGCGGCATCCGGGGGCGGCAATCAACGACGCGCCGCTCTACCGTCTGCCGTTCGGCTTGGTTTTTGCGCACGGCATCGTCGCCCCGGCAATCGGCGCGGCGCGCGGCGCATTCGCCGTATTTTGCGAGCAGTCGGCCGGGCGCATCAACGTGCGCGACCAGTCGCGGACCGTCGAAGATCCTTTCGTCCAATACCGTCTGGCCGAGGCGGCGGCCGAGATCGACGCCGCGCGCGACCGCCTCATGGGCAATTTCGCCGAGATGATGCGCCTCGCCCAGGCCGGCGACGAGATCCCGCTGGCGCTGCGCGCCCGCTGCCGTTGGGATGCCGGCAAGGCGATCGAATGGAGCGTGCGCGCCGTCGACCGCCTGTTCGAGGCGAGCGGCGGGCGCGCTCTCTTTCTCGACAACCCGATCCAGCGCGCCTGGCGCGACGTGCACGCGATGCGCGCCCATGCCGGCAACAATCCCGAACGGGCCGCCCTGGTCTTCGGCCGCTCGGAATTCGGTCTGCCGCCGCAGGACATCCGGTTCTGAGCGGCCGCGGCGCCGCGGCGCCGCGGGGCTGCGGATTCCCGGTCACGACTGGGCGAAATCGACGCCGTCGTCGGCTTCGCCGAGCAGCGCTCGAGCAGCGTGCGCATAGGCGGCGGCAAGTTCGCCGTCTTGCAGCAGCTCCCCGACATGGCAGCGGAACGCTGCGCACAACGCCGCGATCTCGTTAAAATGGATGCGCCGGTCGCCGCTCTCGATCCGGTGGTAGGTCAGCCGTTGCATGCCGAGCAGGCGCGCCGCATCGCCCTGGGTCAAGCCCAAGCTGCGCCGGCGTCGTCGCAGCGCCGAGCGGATGCAAGCCTGCACATCGTCTTTGCGCCGCATCTTCCCCTCCTTGGCTGGCGCCCCGAACAGGCGCGCGGCCAGCGCCGCCCCGGCTCGAGCGGTTTTCGATCGGCAGCCCGACATTTGGGTGATCCGAAAACAGCCGTGCCGAGCCACCTATGCGATTAACATATTATTGTCAATGAGATATCATCAAACTGACAACGATTGGACGCCGACTTGACGCGCGGCACCCCGACCGCCAAGGATCGGCATCGACCACTGGGAATGGCCGCTGATGGATTTCTCGCTACCCGACGGTGTCGCCGAACTCGCCGAGCGGACGCGGCGCTTCGTGCGCGAGCGGATCCTTCCCTACGAGAACGATCCGCGGCAGACGGCACACGGACCGAGCCCCGAATTGCGGTGCGAACTCCTGGCGCTCGGCCGCGCTGCCGGCCTCTTGTCGCCGCATGTCGGCCGCGAATGGGGCGGTCTCGGGCTCGACCATCGGGCGCAGGCGGTGGTCTTCGAGGAGGCCGGCTATTCGCCGCTCGGGCCGGTGGCGCTCAATTGTTTCGCCCCGGACGAGGGCAACATGCAGCTTCTCGAACGGGTTGCCGAAACGACGCAGAAGGAACGCTGGCTGCGCCCCTTAGCCGCCGGTACCATCCGCTCGTGCTTTATGATGACCGAGCCGGCACCCGGCGCCGGCTCGGATCCGGGGATGCTGCAAACGACGGCGCGCCGCGACGGCGAGGACTTTGTCATCGACGGGCGAAAATGGCTGATCACCGGCGCGGTCGGTGCGGAACTCGCAATTATCATGGCCAGGAACAAGGGCGACCCGGCCGGGCCCGCCGGCGCCACGATGTTTCTGGCGCCGATGCCGGCGCCCGGGATCGTCGTCGAGCGGGTGCTCGACACCCTCGACCGGTTCATGGCCGGCGGCCATGCCGTCATTCGCCTGGATCGGCTCCGGCTGCATCAGAGCCAGGTGCTGGGCCGGGTCGGCGAAGGGTTCCGCTATGCCCAGGTGCGGCTCGCCCCGGCACGCCTCACGCACTGCATGCGCTGGCTCGGCGCCGCGCGCCGCGCGCACGAGGTCGCCACCGAACATGCGCGGCGGCGGACCGCCTTCGGCAAGCCGCTGGGCGAGCACGAGGGGGTTGGCTTCATGCTCGCCGACAACGAAATGGATCTACACACGAGCCGGCTCGTCGTGTGGCACACCGCCTGGCTGCTCGACCAGGGGCATGGCGCCCGTCACCAATCGAGCATGGCCAAGGTGATCGCTTCGGAGGCGATCTGGCGCGTCGTCGACCGCAGCGTGCAGATCTTGGGCGGCCTCGGCATTACCGAAGACACGATCGTCGCGCGCCTCTTCCGCGAGATCCGTCCGTTTCGGATCTATGACGGTCCGTCCGAGGTGCATCGTTGGTCGATTGCCCGGCGCGTATTGCGGAGTGGCGCCGACGGAGGCTGAGGTCGCCCGGGGCTTGGGGCGGCGGGGCGACGGGCGAATGCGTGAAAGGCTTGCCGGTCTACCGCCGGTTATCCATTATGTCGCCCCGATTGCCCCTGTCCTCGAGCAAGAAATAAGGAGGAGACGTGTCCCAAACTCGTGCTGCCGACGATTTCGTGACAATTCGCGCCCGCATGAAGGAGTTGGCTCGCGAGGCCGACGCCTGGACGGCCGGCAACGCGGCCGCGGGCCGCGAGGCGCATCCGCCGAGGGACCCCGAGCAGCGGCAAAAGGACCGCCGCGACGGCCATCCGCCGGCGCGGACCCTGACGATCTTCGCCAAGCCGCTGATCGGACGGCGTTAGGGTCCCGTGGCAAAAGTTCCTTAGCTGGTTGACCCTGCTGCGCCCTCTCCCGGCGCGGAGCCTGTCCTCGGGCCGCGCTTCGCGCGGACCCGTGGGCGCCGACCTCCCCCATCGAGGGTCCCATCAAGGGGGAGGTTCATCAACTCGCCGGCCAAGATACCTTGCTTCCCCATGATGGGGGAGGCCGCTCCCCCGGATCTCGGTCCGGGGGGACCCCCGGGACGGCCCGCAAGGGCCGGCTGCCCGGGGGGTGGGGGCGCAAAACGAAGGGTGCCCGATGCGAACCCGGTTGGCGGTGATCGTGTTCTGCTGCCTCGCCGCCGGCGCGGCGCGGGCGGAGGATGTCGGCCGGTTCAGCAACGACTGGACCGGCAACGGGATGGTCGTCGAGTCCTTCTCCGATCCGAAGGTCTTGGGCGTCACCTGTCACCTCGTGCGCTTCGACCGCAGCGTCATCGATCGGCTGACCAAGGGCAACTGGTTCGAGAACCCGTCGAACAACGCGATCTCCTGCGAACGGACCGGGCCGATCGTGGTCGGCAATATCGCGATCGGGCCCAAGGGCGAGGAGGTGTGCGCCGGATCTACGACCGGAAGAACGACACTCTCGTCTACGTCGCCTACAGCCGGCAGGTCAAAGACGCGAGCGCCAAGATGGCGCTGGCGACGGTGCCGCTCTATGGCGGCGCCGTCAGCTGGACAGCCGCCAAGCCTTGAGCCGGCGCCCCCCAAAACCGCTCCGGTGATCGGCGCTGTTTTCTCTTCGATCGAACTCTACGCGGGCACCGCCGAAGCGAGCGAGCTCCCTCAGGTCCTTCGTCGCGAAGCCCTCGGTAGACCAACCGTAAGACCTGCGCTGCCAATCATGGCCGGGCTCGGCCAGGCTCGGCCCGGCCAATGACAGGCCGTGCCGCTCACTCGAGCGGCAGCTCGACGAAGAGGAAGAACCCGTTCAGGGGGTCAACAGCGCGGCCAGCACGGTGAGCGCCGCGCTCAGCTGCACCAGCCACTGCGCTTCGGCGACGATGCTGACGGCGCCAAGCACGATCGCGCGATCCGAGCCTCCCGGCCGTCCTCGTCTTCCCACCGCGTTCGAATCTCGGAACGGCCGGAATCGTTAAGGGTTTTCGGACGCCTGCCGGGCACGGGCGTGATGGAGGGCGCGGCGGCAGGCGTCCGAAAAGCCTCGAAGGAGGAAACCGCGGGGGAGTTCGCACCGACGCTGGTGTCGATCTATGGGGAATTTGCCGCCGCTGCTTGATCTGATTTGTCGGTTCCGGACAGGACGACGGTTGAGTGACCAGTGGGGCGCTGGTTTTGGCCGCCCTGGATGCGGTTGACCGGGTGATCTGGGATTCGATGCTTCAGGTTTTGCCGGCTGAAGGCTGCGCTGACGGGTGCTGTCGGCAAAGCGTGGCCGGTGCCGGTGAGATAGAGGCGTCGGACGGAAGCGGTAATGGGGGATGGCGACAGCGGTGTGATGGTCATGAGCTGTCGAGCCCGATCGATGGGATAGGCCACAGCGGCTGGCAGCCGGGTTCGAAGGTTTCGATGATGATCATACGCCCGCCGCAGCAGGGACAAGCGTTCCACTCGCTGCCTTCGTGGGGATTTTCGGTGCCGTCGCTGTCCCCGCTTGACGGCGGCGGGTCGGGTACGCCGAGCAGTCGGCGGGCCAATGCGATATTGCCGGCCCGGTTGGCATTGGCGAAGAGGCCGTAATGACGGATGCGGTGGAACCCGTCGGGCAGGACGTGGATCAGGAAGCGGCGGATGAACTCGTCGGCGTCGAGCGTCATGAGCTTGTAGCGGGCGTCGCGCTTGTCCCGGTAATCCTTCCATTTGAAAGTTACGCGCTCGCCGTCGAAGGCGACGAGCCGGCTGTTGGCGATAGCGATCCGATGCGTGTAGCGGGACAGGTAGGCGAGGACAGCGTCGGGTCCGCCAAAAGGTCGCTTGGTATAGACCCTCCATTCGACCTTGCGCAGTGCGGCGAGGAAGGTTTGGAAGGCTGCCGGGTTGGCGAGGGCGGCCTGGTCGGCGAAGAACTCCAGCCGCCCGGCTTGGTACGCGGCGGTCAGGCTTTCCAGGAACAGGCGACGGAAGAGGCGTGAGAGCACCCGGACGGAGAGAAAGAAGCTGGGCCGGCAGGTGATCCAGCGCTGGCGGTCGGGCGAAAAGCCGCCGCCGGGAACGATGATATGGGCGTGCGGATGGTGGGTGAGCGCCGATCCCCAGGTGTGGAGTACAGCGGTGAGCCCGATGCGGGCGCCGAGGTGCTTGGGGTCGTGGGCCTTCAGCCCACGGGCTTGTCCCGTGGGGGCGATGGTGATCAGGGTCTCGGCGGCGGTTTTCAGCAACAGGTCGTAGACGACCGCCTGGTTCTGATAGGCGATGTCGGCGATCGGCCGCGGCAGGGTGAAGACGACATGGAAATAGAGCCTGCCCCGGCGAAGGCCGGGGGCACGGGCAGCAGCTCGGCCTGGCGGTCGGCCAGCCACTCCTTGGCCGCCACGGCTTGGCACTTCGGGCAGTGCCGGTTACGGCAGGAGTTGTAGGAGATGCGCAGGTGCGCGCAGTCCTCGCAGCATTCGACATGGCCGCCCAACGCCGCCGTTCGGCAGCGCTCGATCGCCGACATGACCTTCAGTTGGCCGAGGCTCACATGGCCGGCATGGGACGCACGCCAAGCCGGCCCGCGGTGGCGGAAAATATCCGCCACCTCGACCATCGGTCGCGACAACGGCCGCGCGTCAGCCGGGCATCTTCAGCAGGAAGTCGAGCGGGCTTGTCACCTGGCCGAGCGCGCTGATCGCGACGCGGGTGTAGAGCGCCGTCGTGTCGAGCTTCTTGTGCCCGAGCAGAACCTGGATGACCCGGATATCGGTTTTCTGCTCCAAGAGATGGGTGGCAAAGCTGTGCCGCAGCGTGTGAACGCCGACACGTTTGGTAATGCCGGCACGCCCCGCCGCCAGGCGAACGATCCGGTGGAGCTGGCGCGCACTCGTATGCTGGCCGCGGTAGCCGGGAAACAACCAGGGCTGACCGGGAGACATCCATCCCTTCTTGCGCGCGACGCGCCACCATTCGCGCAATATCTCGAGAAGCTTGGGCGAGAGAATGACATACCGATCCTTCTTACCCTTGCCCTGTTCGACCCGGATGACCATCCGGTCACGGTCGATGTCGGTGAGCCTGAGCGATACGACCTCCGAGGCTCGCAGGCCGGTGGCGTAAGCCAGGCTCAACAGCGCGTTGTGCTTGATGTTTCTCGCCGCGGCGAGCAGCCGACCGACCTCTTCCGGGCTCAGAACAACGGGCAGGCGGCGTGGCTCGCGGGTCGAGACGACCTCCTGGGCAAGATCGTGGCGCTTCAACGTGACGTTGAAGAAGAACCGCAGGGCAGTGGCACTGACGTTGACGGTCGGTACCGTCGCCCCGATCGACGCCAGCCACAACTGATAGCGATGGACATCCTCGGCGGTAGCCTTGTCGGCAGACCGGCCCAGAAAATCGGCAAACCTTTTGACGTGGCGGATATAGTCGTGCTTGGTCTTGGGACCAAGCCGGCGGATTGTCATGTCCTCGATCAGCCGCTGGCGTAACGGGCTGATGGCCTTGTCGGTCATTGGGGGCTCCTGTCTTGGGTGAGGTTCTTGGCCCCTCAATCTCAAGACAGGACGCCTGCCTCCCGCTAGCTCCCAAACGCTTGCCGTCGCCACAAATTACCGCGACAGCGGTTTCGTCGTGTGCCCAGCATGTTCGATAGCTTGGGGGTGGAAGTCCCCTATCCAACCTGATGGAGGTGAAGGATTAGCGAAGCACAAGGGCGTCATCGCGAGGTGGCGTCTGAAGGCAGTGCGGAGCAAAACCGCGACCTGACGAACAGAAAGCGGATATCAGGCATCCCTGGCCGGACGAGTGGGCGACTAATCACGAAGTCCATATCCATCAAGGACCAGGGCTGTAGATCCGGCGGGGGTGCGGGGAAGGCGATCGAACTTACCTGGGGACGCCTGCGCCGTGTTCCGATCTCGGAACTGAGGGAACCGCGAGGTGACCTGATCGCGGCGCAGGAGTCAGCAGACGGCATAGTAGGTCAAGCCGTCGGCAAGGCTAGTGAGGCACTCCAAGGCCGAAAGGCGGAGCAACAGATAGGCCGAGCCGGAAACGATGGCCGAAGGCCCGAACGATTGGGAGTGGCAAGTAGGATTGGCGACTCATGAGTGGAACGCGGCAGAAGATCTAGTACTCACTGGCCCTGGAACCGGATGATCGGGGTGAAGCCCGGGTCAGCGGTCACCAAGGGGCCGAACCATTCGTGGCGACGCCAACACCCGAAAGCCCGGCTTTGACGGACCAATATGTCTCCGTCCAAGCTTAACCCGGTCGAACCGCCGTGGTACGTGACCCGTATGCCCGGTGGTGTGGGAGGGGTGGCACCGCGAGGTGTCCCCCTATCCCCATCATCGGCGCGAAGGAGACGGGGCGATCGCGACTGATTTCTCCGTCTCGGTGTGGAGTTCTTGGGTGGCCCAGTTTGGCCGGTGTATTCTTTTCCTCTCGATGCGACCGCGGGTTTGAGAGGGGTGAGCGCCGTCAGCGCGGATCCCCGGAAACAGGGAAGGCGGTCGCTGACGCCGATCACGGCATCGCCGATCAGGCGGTTTGCCGGGGCATCACCGCCGCCGCGACCTCAAAGGGGCCCCGAGCGGGCTCTCGCTCTGTGAACACCGTGGACTGCCCCGGGGGGTGTGGGGGCAGGGCCGTGCCGGAGAGGAGGAAGGATGATCAGGAAGTCGGCGTGGGCTGTCTTCGATCCGCTCGGCGTCGTCGGGGCCGAACGCTTGCTGGCGCCGCGGATACCCGACCTCGAAGGGATGCGCCTCGGCGTGCTCGACGATACGAAGTGGAACGCCAACCGCCTGTTGCGCAAGACGGCGGCCCGACAGACCGGCTCGGCGCGCAGGTCGCACTCCCGGGTTCCGCCATGAAGCCCGATGCAGCGTGACGCGTTCGGCATGCCCGATCTCGTCCCGGTCGTCATCGACCATCCGCTCGGCACCTTGAGCCTTGAGCGACGCGAAAAGCGATCGCGCGCCGAACAGGCCATACCCTAATCTCTGCGGATCTGGCTCGGGTCATGAGCGGCCGAGGTGCGCGCGATTGCTATTGACGCAATGCCATATTCTGTATATATAAACACGAGATACGCAACGACGCGAAGCAACTCGATGAGCGACGCGATTGTGCCGCGGCCGCCGGCGCGCGGGCGCAGGCGGCTGTTCCAGCCGGGCCAGTCGGGCAATCTCGCGGGCCGGCGGCGGGGCTCCCGAAACAGGGCGACGCTCGCCGCGGCGACTTTGCTCGATGGCGAAGCCCTAGGGTTGACGCGCAGAGCCGGGGTGTAAAAACCCTGGGCGGCGCTCGCGGGCGACATGTTGGCGATGAAGCTGTGTCTCGAACGGGTGCTGCCGCGGTGCCATGAACGCCCGGTCACGTTCTCTCTGCCGTCCCTCGCGGCTATCGGCAACGGCGAAATTGACGAACCGTCGCCGCAGAACGTGTCGCGAGCGATGAATGCGGTCACGACAGCGCTCGCGTCCGGCGAGATCACGCCGGGCGAGGCGGCAACGATCGCCGGGGTCTACGAGACCTTCGTGCGAACGGCCGGCACTGCCAGGGAGAAGTTCGCCCGCGGCAATCTGCTGCAGATCTTGACGGCCGGCGACGATGTCGAAGACGAGGACGAGGACATCGGCGATGCCGAAGTCATCGACGATTGCGACCCGTAGACGGCGCCGGCCGACGGCTGCCGGCGAGACGATTGGTCGAGGGGGCCTCATTCAACCTAAAGGAAAAATCCTCCTGCAGATTTTCTGCAGATGCAGGAAGCGGAAAATCGCGCTCTGCAATTCGCGGTTGATGGTTCGAAAAGCGGCGCGCGGATCGCGAACGGCGCGGCGGCAATCGGCCAACGGCCGAAGAGGGGCTATTCGAGGATGGCCCAGCCGCGTCGGTACTCCGACATGCGCGACGGCCTCGCGGGCGCGCAGATGCCCCGTGGCCGGCGGCGACGCGCTGCGCGAACCGCCCGCTGGTCGGCGACCTCGGCGCTCGACCTCGCTACTGAAGCCCTGATCATGACCGGGATCGAGCGCCTTATGGGGTCGCACGACCTTCATCATCGCCCATCGCCTGTCGACCGTGCGGCGCTGCGAGCGGATCGCCGTGGTGCGCGACGGGCGTATCGTCGAAGCGGGCAGTCTCTCCGAATTGCTGCGCCGCGACGACGTCTTCGCCGGCTATTATCGCACCCGGTTCGCACCGCAGGAGGCCGCCGCCGCGGTACGGGCCGGCCATCGACTGGCTCGGCCCGGCCATGAGCGGAGAAAAATGGCCGCCGGCGATCCGCGACACCATCGCCACGCTCTGCGGCCGGCTGAGCTTCGCAAGCGTCAGCGCCGAGACGTGGCCGTACTGCGACCAGCGCGAAGCAAACTCCGGCCGGTGGGTGATGACGAGGAGCAGCCGAAGGTTCTGACCCGGTGGATCAGGAGGTCCATGACTTCGAGGGTTGTGGGATGGGCCCGGTGCGCGTCCTCGAACAGCGTCACCGTCGGCTGCTTGCGCGGGATGGCCTCAGTCGTGTCGACGAGCGCGCGCAATGTTTCGTCGTTGAATTTTGAGGCGTGATCGCAACGACCCCGTAGCGCTGCTCGCCGGGGATCGAGAGCACAGCGGCGATGAACCTGATGTCCTCGCGCGGCCTGCCATATTGGCCGACGATCAGCGCTTCGACCTTGTCGAGTTTCTGCTGAGCCGTGTCGTCGCGGTTGAACCGCAGGGCGCTCGAAGTTGTCGATGATCGGGTAGGACGCGCTGTCGACCTAGTGCGGCGAGCAATGCAACCGCAGGCTTGTCGCGCGATTGGCCTTGAGACGCCCGCGCAACTCGCTCAGGATGCGTCTCTTGCCTCCTGCCGGGATGACGAGAACGGGAGAGCTGCGGCGTCGATTATTAAATTCTCGAATGGACAACAACTCGCTCTATTTCACCGTCAGAGCCGGAAGATGGCACCTATCTTTGCATTTTTCGGGACAAGAAGACCAACAGCAGTTGCGAGCACAGGTCAAACCCTTGGTCGCAAAGATCTGGTACCATCTGTCGGAGCTGCCCTGATTAAACCTTCCAAATCCCCGTCGTCCAATTTGCTGGCGCCGTGTCCCGTCGTTGATTGCGCTGATCCGGTATGATGGCGTCTTCCGCGTGCGAAACCGTCACCGCGCCCTACGGCGGAAGCGGCAGCAGCCGCCGATATGCGGGATCTGAGGAGGCTTTGCGATGAACCAATACGGGATCGGCCAGCCGGTGCGTCGGGTCGAGGACCGGCGCTTCCTGACCGGCCACGGCCGCTACCTCGACGATCTGCGCCTGCCCGGCCAGGCCGCGGCCTACATGCTGCGTTCGCCCCACGCCCATGCTCTGATCCGCCGGATCGACACCGCCGCCGCGGCCGCGGCACCGGAGGTGCTCGCGGTCCTGACCGGCGAGGATCTGGCGCGCGACGGGGTTGGCACGATCCCCTGCCTCAGCGCCGTCAAAAACCGCGACGGCTCGCCGGCGGCGGTGCCGCCGCGCCCGGCGATCGTGCGCGACCGGGTGCGGCATGTCGGGGACACGGTGGCCATGGTCGTCGCCCTGAGCACCGCCGCCGCCCGCGACGCGGCGGAACGGATCGAGATCCAGTACGAGCCGCTGCCGGCGGTCGTCGAAACCGCGCATGCCCTCGATCCGGGGCAGCCAGTCGTCTGGGATGAAGCGCCGGGCAATCTCGCCTTCGACTGGGAGTTGGGCGACGGCGCCGCCGCGGCGCGGGCGATGGCCGGGGCGGCGCACCGCATCCAATTGGCGCTCGTCAACAACCGCGTCGTCGTCAACTCGATGGAGCCGCGCGGTGCCGTCGGCGCATACGATGCCGGCGCCGACGCCTTTACCCTGTGGAGTTCGACCCAGGGCTCGCATTTTGTGCGCAACCTTTTGGCCGAAAGCATCTTCAAGGTCCCGGAAAACCGCATCCGCGTGATCACCCCGGACGTCGGCGGCGGCTTCGGGATGAAGCTGTTTTTATATCCGGAGCACGTCCTGGTGCTGTGGGCCGCCAGAAAGCTTGGCCGGCCGGTCAAATGGACGCCGGACCGCGCCGACGCTTTTGTTACCGACACGCAGGGCCGCGACAACATCACCAGGCTCGACCTGGCGCTGGACCGCGAGCTGCGCTTCCTGGCGCTGTCGGTTGCGACGATCGCCAATATGGGCGCCTATTTGTCGAATTTCGCGCCCGAGATCCCGACCGCCTCGGGCGGGCCGATGCTGAGCGGCGTCTATCGCATCCCGGCGATCCATGTCGCGGTCAAAGGGGTGTTCACCCACACCGTTCCGGTCGACGCGTATCGGGGCGCCGGCCGGCCGGAGGCCGCCTATGCGCTCGAGCGGCTCGTCGATGTCGCCGCGCGTCGGCTCGGGGTTGCGGCCGACGAGCTGCGCCGGCGCAATTTCGTCAGCCCCGAAGCGATGCCGTACGCAACCCCGCTCGGCGTCACCTACGACAGCGGCGCCTTCGGCCGGAACATGGAAGATGCGCTCGCCGCCGGTCTGGCGAGCTTTCCCGCGCGCCGGGTAGAGGCGCTGGCGCGCGGCCGGCGGCGCGGGCTAGGCTATGCGGTCTATATCGAGCAGTCGGGTTTTCCGCCCGACGAGTTCGCCGAATTGCGCTTCGACCCGAGCGGCACCCTGACGATCCTGATGGGGACGCAGTCCTCGGGGCAGGGGCATCAAACGGCTTATGCCCAGCTTGCCGCCGAGCGGCTCGGGCTCGACTTCGACAAAATCCGCGTCCTGCAGGGCGACACCGATGCGATCGGCTTCGGCCGCGGCACCGGCGGCTCGCGCTCGTTGCCGGTCGGCGGCGCCGCACTCGCGCATGCCGCCGACAAGCTCGTCGCCAAGGGTAGGCAGATCGCAGCGCATCTGTTCGAGGCCGCAGCTGCGGATGTCGAATTCGCCGACGGCGTCTACCGCGTCGCCGGCACCGACCGCCGGCTTGGCATCGAAGCGGTGGCGCGCGCCGCCTTCAACCCGGCGCAGCAGCCGCCGGGGATCGAGCCCGGCTTTGCCGAAAGCGGACACTTCACCCCGGCGACGCCGACCTTTCCCAATGGCTGCCATGTTTGCGAGGTCGAGATCGAGCCCGACACCGGGCTCGTGCACGTCGTCGGCTACCGCGTCGTCGACGATTTTGGCACGGTGATCAATCCGCTCTTGCTGCGCGGCCAGGTGCAGGGCGGCGTCGGCCAAGGAATTGGCCAAGCGATGCTCGAACAGTGCGTCTATGACAGCGCGACCGGGCAGCTCGTCACCGGCTCGCTGATCGATTACTGCCTGCCGCGCGCCGACGATCTGCCGGCGATCGGGTTTGCCACCAATGTCGTCCCGTGCCGCACCAACCCGCTCGGGGTCAAGGGGGCGGGCGAGGCCGGGGCAATCGGCGCGCCGCCGGCCCTCGTCAACGCGGTCGTCGACGCGCTCTCTCCGCTC
The DNA here is from genome assembly GCA_963772295.1 of uncultured Alphaproteobacteria bacterium. GTDB lineage: Bacteria > Pseudomonadota > Alphaproteobacteria > ATCC43930 > CGMCC-115725 > AP-15. The sequence goes on along the minus strand of CAVYWO010000004.1, from coordinate 367,714 downwards.
GGCATCGAGCATCTCGACATGCCGCTCACCTCGGAACGGCTGTGGCGTGCGATCCGCGCCGCCGCCGCCGCGCGGCCAACCGGCTGAGGCGACGCGTCGAGGGTCGGCATCACGAACCTCTGGCCTTTTCGGCCCGCTTGATCGCGGCGATCGCGGCGGCATGGCGGCCCTCCTCGGCCCAGGCGAGGGCGTTGCGGCCGGTGTAGTCGGCGATCGTCGTGCTGGCTCCTTTCGCCAAGAGGGCGAGGACGAGCGTGGTGTCGCCGCGGCTCGCCGCGAGCATCAGCGGCGTCCGGCCGTCGTGATTTTGCGGGTCGACCCGGGCGCCGGCGGCGAGCAGCAATTCTCCGGCTTCGGTGCGGCCTCGGTCCGCCGCCAAATGCAACGGCGTATTGCCCAGCGGGTCGGTGGGGTCGAGCTTGGCGCCGGCCTTGACCAGGATCGCGATGATCTCGGTATTGCCGTTGACCGCCGCATAGTGCATCGCGGTGCGCTGTTCGTCGTCGGTCTGGTTCGGCTTGGCGTCTTCCCCGGCGAGGATCTCGCGGAGCGCCCCGGCGTTGTTCGCCCGCGCCGCCCGCGCCGCATTGTCGAAATATTCGGCGCCGGCCGGCGCCGCGGCGGTCATCACGAACAGGGCCGCCAGCCCGAGCGCGATCGCAAGACGCCCCTTCATGACACCATTCCTTTCCCGGTGAAACCGGTTGGCGCGGCGAGCCAATCGAGCGCCGCCGCGATGGTTTCGACGGCGGTTCCGGGCTCGGGCGGCGGCCGCCTGAGCATGACGACGGGCAGGCCCAATTGGCGGGCGGCGGCAAGCTTGGCCGCGGTGGCGGCGCCGCCGCTCGCTTTGCAGACGAGCGCATCGATGGCGTACCGTTCGAAGCGATCGCGCTCCTCGGCGACGGTGAACGGACCGCGTCCGACGATCACTTCGCACCCGCGCAACGGCAGCGGCGCCACTGGCGGCTCGACGAGGCGCACCAGAAAGTCCACGCCGGGGGTCGCGGCAAAGGCACCGATTTCCCCGGCACCGACGGTCAGCCAGGCGCGCCGGGCGACGCGGCCGACGACCGCCGCCGCCTCGGCCATGCTGTCGACCTCGAGCCAGCGATCCTCCGGGTGGCGCCGCCACGGCGGTCGTCGCAAGGTGAGCCGCGGCACCCCCGCCATTTCGCAGGCGAGCCGGGCGCTGCGCGAGATGGTCGCGGCAAAAGGGTGGGTTGCGTCGATCAGCCGATCGATACGGTGCCGGCGGAGATAGGCGGCGAGTCCCGGCGGCCCGCCGAAACCGCCGCTGCGGACCCGGCCGGGGATCGGACCCGGCCGCCGCGTCCGGCCGGCAAGCGAAGTGGTCACCTCGAGCCCCGCGCCAAAGCGGTCGCCGGCCGCGCCGGCCAATGCCGCGGCCTCGGCGGTGCCGCCGAGGATCAGCAGCGACGCCGTCATCGGCCGACCCGGGCGAGAAAACCGCCGTCGCGGCCGACGATCGCGACCTCGACCGCGATCCCGTCGCCCAATGCGGCGAGCGCCTCCCTCCGGGCGCGCGCCGCGATGCACTCGCAGAGCGCCCTTTCTTTGGCGCCGGCCAGGGCGAGGACCGCCGCCGCACCGTCGGCCGCGGCGGCGCGCGCGCACATCGCCGGATCGGCGCCGAGCCGTTGCAGCATCTCGGCGAGCTGCGCGGTGTCGACGCGGCTCCTCGCCGAATGCAGATCGAGATGCCCCTGGGCGAGCTTGACGAGCTTGGCGAAACCGCCGGCGAGGGTCAGACGGGGGATCGGGTGGCGCCGGAGATATTTCAACGTGCCGCCGACAAAGTCGCCCATGTCGATGAGGGCGTGGTCGGGCAGTTGGTAGAGGCGCTGCACCGCGCGCTCCGAGACGGCCCCGGTCGCCGCCGCGATGTGCTCGATGCCGGCGGCCCGGGCGACGTCGATGCCGCGTTCGATCGCATGGATCCAGGCGGCGCAGGAATAGGGGATGACGATGCCGGTGGTGCCGAGGATCGAAAGCCCGCCGAGGATGCCGAGCCGCGCATTCATCGTCTTGGCGGCGAGCTGCGCGCCGCCGGGGACCGAGATCGTCACCTCGGCGTCGGGCGGCGGCAGGCCGCGCTCGGCGGCGGCCTCGCCGAGCGCGGAGCGGATCATCGCGCGCGGCCCCGGATTGATCGCCGGCTCGCCGACCGCCAGCGGCAACCCGGCGCGGGTGACGGTACCGACCCCCTCGCCGGCGGCGAACCGGATGCCGGAGCCCGGGGCCGCCCATGCGACCTCGGCGATGACGAGGGCGCCGTCGGTGACGTCGGGATCGTCGCCGGCATCCTTGACGATGCCGGCGCGCGCCCGGTCGGCGCCGCGTTCGGTCAGCGCCGGCGAAAATCGGGCGGTGCCGCCGCGCGGCAGGCGGATCGTCACCGGATCGGGAAAATGCCCCGAAACCAGCGCCAGATAGGCGGCGCGTGCCGCAGCCGCGGCGCAGGCGCCGGTGGTCCAGCCCCGCCGCAGCGCTGCCGTGCCCTGCCCCCTCATCCCGCGATCTTAGCAAATCGGGCCGCAAAGACTACGTTGTGATCGGCCCCCATCGCCGGTTCCGCGGGGATGAAAAGTGATCGACAGCACGCGGCTTGCTTTGCCGGAATTCGAGGCCGGCACCGTCTGGCTCGCCGGCGCCGGCCCGGGCGACCCGGGGCTCCTTTCCGTTCTGACGCTTCATGCTCTCGGCCATGCCGACGCCGTCGTCTACGACGCGCTCGTCGATCGGCGCATTCTCGATCTGGCGCGGTCGGGCGCCTTGCGCATCTACGCCGGCAAGCGCGGCGGCCGCCCGTCGTCGAGCCAGCCCGACATCTCGGCGCGGCTCGTTCGGCTGGCGCGCGCGGGCCGCCGCGTGCTCCGCCTCAAGGGCGGCGACCCCTGCGTCTTCGGCCGCGGCGCGGAGGAGGCGCTGGCGCTGGTTGCGGCGGGCATCCGGTTCCGCATCGTGCCCGGGATCACCGCCGGGATCGGCGGCCTCGCCTATGCCGGGATCCCGCTGACCCACCGTGACACCAACTCGGCGGTCACTTTCGTCACCGGCCACAACAGCAACGGCGACGTGCCCGACGGCCTCGACTGGAATGCCATCGCCCGCGCCGCGCCGGTGATCGTCCTCTATATGGCACTCAAGCATTTGCCGAACATCGTCGCCCGGTTGATCGCCGGCGGCCGGCGTCGGGACGAGCCCGCAGCGGTGATCGGCAGGGCGACAACCGAGGCCCAGCGCGTGCTGGTATCGAGCTTGGGTGAGCTCGCCGCCGGCGCTGCTGCCATCGAGGCCCCGGCAATCGTCGTCGTTGGCGAAGTCGTCCGGTTGCGCGCCGGCCTCGACTGGCATGGCGCACTCTCCGGGCGTCGCCTCGATCCCGACCCGCTCGGCCGCGGCGAATGCGGTTGAGGCCCGCTCGCCGCACTATCAGCGGGGACTGCGGCAAACCGGCTATCGCCCCGGCCTTTGCTTCATCGTATAAGACGCGGCGCCGGGAGACGATGGTCGGCGGATCGGCGGGGGTGTTGCGGACGCGCTGGAAGAGACCGGCGGCATGGTGACGGCACTGCCGCGCGGCGCGAATGGCTGACCTGCTCGCGCTCCTGTGCGACGTCCCCCGCTCGGAGGCCCTGGTTGCGCACGCACGCCGGCGTTGCAGGCTCGCGGATTTCGGCCCGACACCGTTTACCGACGGGCTGAAAATGCTGTTGGAGAGCTGCCGCGAAGAGGCCGATCTCAGCCTTTTCGGGCGGTTCGCCCTTCGTTGGGACAGCGTGCGCTTTCTGTCAAACCTGTTGCGGCTGCGGGCGGCGGAATTGGCGGCGCCGGACATCCTCGATCAGCCGATCGAGCGGCCGCTCCTGATCGCCGGCCTGCCACGCTCGGGCACCACCTTTTTGCACAGCCTCCTGGCGCTCGACCCGGCGAATTTGGTGCCGCGGGTGTGGCAGCTGATCCACCCCTACCCGGCAAAGACGGCCGGCGCCGACCGCCGGCCGCAGCAGGTCGCCCGTCAACTCCGCCTGTTCGCGATGCTGGCGCCGCAGTTCCGCCGGCTGCACCCGATCGCCGCCGATTCGCCGCAGGAATGTTCGGAGATTACGGCGCATGTCTTCGCCAGCCTGCGCTTCGACACGACCTATCGGATACCGAGCTACCGCCGCTGGCTGGACCGAACCGGACACCGAGAGGCCTATCGTTTTCACAAGCGCTTCTTGCAGCATCTGCAGCATCAGGCGGGCGGAAGCGGGCGCTGGGTCCTGAAATGCCCCGACCATATCTTCGCGCTGGCGGCGATTCGCGAGGTCTACCCCGATGCCCGCTTGGTATTTGTGCACCGTGATCCACTGGCCGTCCTGCTTTCGGTGGCGCGGCTGACCGCGGTTTTGCGCCGGCCGTTCACGCGCCATATCGACAAGATCGAGATCGGCCGCCAGGACAGCGACCGGTGGTTGAGCGCGACCGAGCTGATGATCGAGACCGCCGAGAGGCAGCCCTTCGCCGAGCCGATCTTCAACGTCCATTACACCGATTTGGCGCGCGACCCGCTGGCGACGGTGGCGGCGATCTATCGGCATTTCGGGATCGTGATGGCGCCGGCCGCGGCCGACGCCATCCGCCGGCTGGTGGCGGCAAAGCCCAATGGCGGCTATGGCGCGCGGCGCTATCGGTTCGCCGAGCATGGCCTCGATGCCGCCCGCGAGCGTGAGCGTTATCGGCGCTATACGGCGCATTTCGCGATCCGCCCCGAGGTCGAAGTCGGGCCGAGCACGGCGGCCGGCGGTGCCGCGGCACTTGCTGCACAACCCTCGGCCGTAACCGGCGACTAGTCTCGTCCAGCTAACCCCAGCGCGGCTGTTCGCCGAGGTCGATGCCGAGCGCGGTCTTGGCGACGATCTCGTGGGTAAGGAAGGTATTGGCCGGGTGAAAACGGCCGCAGCGCGCGTCGCGGAACAGCCGTTCGAGCTCGTTGGCGCGGAACATGCCGGCGCCGCCGGAGACCTCCATCGCCTTGTCGACGATGCGCCAGCACGCCTCGACCGCGTGGTATTTGGCCGAGACGATCCTGGCCGGCCAAGCAGCACCGTGGTCGACGCCGTTCGACCAGTCCTCGGCGATCTTGTCGATATGCGGCCCGATCGGGTCGAACGCCAGCATCATCTCCGCCACCATGTGCTGGATTTCCGGGTGGTAGGCCATCGACCGGCTCAGCCCGAGCGAGGTCTTGCCCTTGATCCCCGGCAGGGCGAGGTCGAGCGCGCGTTGCGCGACCCCGTAGTAGACGTTCGCCATGCCCAGCAAGGCCCAGGCGAAGGCGCCCAGCACAAAGGCGTCGACGCCGCCCGCCGGCACGATCCGCGCGATATACCGGTCGGGGACGAAGGCGCCTTCGAGGATCACGTCGTCGCTGCGCGTCGCCCGCATCCCCATCGTGTCCCAGGTCTCGACCATGCGCCAGCCGTCATGCTCGCGCGGCAGGAAGGCATGCACGATCTTCGGCCCCCCCTCGGCGTCGGCCCAGGTCGCGTGCAGACCATAACGCGTCCACACCGGCATCAGGGTGGCGAACATCTTGCGGCCGGTGAAGCGGAAGCCGCCATCGACCCGCTCGGCCTTGCTCGTGGACAGCAGCAGCGGCAGGTCGTTGCCGCGCTCGGAATGGCCGGCGCTGAACACCTCGCCCGCCATCGCCTCCCTAAGCATCCATTCCAGCGAGCGGTCGCCCTGATGCCACAGATCGGCCACCAGCCCGACCCAGTAGAGGTGCATGTGGACGCCGAGCGCCGTCGCCGGGGCGTAATAGCCGAGCCGACGCTGCTCGCGGCATAGCTCGGCGAGCGTGAAGCCGGCGCCGCCCAGCTCCTTCGGCACCGGCATCGTCAGGTAGCCGCCGTTCCGGAGATCGTCGAAATCCTCGTGAAAGAACCGGTTTTCTCGGTCGTAGCCGGCGCATCGCTCGGCAAACCGGCGCAGCATCGCGTCGGGCAGAAGATGTTCTCGCATCACGGCCTCCCTGAAAATCGGGCCCGGCCCCTACCACGCCCAATGCCGATCCTACGGCCTTCCGAAATCGGGCAAATCGTCAGAAACGACGACCCTCATGGCGGCCGGTCCGTCGCCGCCCCTCACCAGGAATGATGACGCCTCCGACCCCCGCGGCACTCGCCGATCTACGGCCGGGACGGCGGGCTTTATGCCGGCGCGAGGCCGCGGCGCATGGCATAGGCGGCGGCCTCGGTCCGGTTGGCGCAGCCGGTCTTGGCGAGGATGCTGCGGACATGCGTCGCCACAGTGTTGACGCTGATCGCCAGCGCGACGGCGATGTCGGCGTTGCTGCGGCCGATCGCGATCAGCCGCAGCACTTCGGCCTCGCGCTGGGAGAGCTCGTCGGGCGCGCCGACGCCGGACAATCCGTCGAGGCGGCGGGCGGCGCGTTCCTCCAGCGCCCGCATGCCGATCTCGCGCGCGCTGTCCAGGCTCGCCCGCAGCAGGGCCGCGGCGCGCTCGCGATCGCCGGCTTGGCCGCGCGCCAATAGCATCGCCGCATAGTCGTGCTGGGTATAGGCGAGCGCTACGCGGGCGCCGATCCGGCCGTTCATGGCCAGCGCCTCCTCGAAATGCGCTTGCGCCTCCGGCCAGCGCGCCATCGCTGCACACAGCAGGCCGAGATAGCGGTCTGCCGACCCGCCGCAGGCAATGCCGGCGCCCAGCACGATATTGCGCCCCGCATAGGGCAGCAGGAGTTGATACAACGCCGCCGCGCGGCCGGCGTCGCCGAGCCCGGCGCAAACCTCGCTCAGATACACCATGCAGTAGAGCCAGCGCCCGTCGCGTGGAATGGAGGTGAGATCGCCCGCCGCCAGCGTTTCAAATTCAGCGCGCGCCTTGTCCCGGTGTCCGAGCTCGAGATGGAGCAGCGCCAATCCCGGCCGCCACACGCTGACAGCAGCCCGCTGCCGCAGAAACGCGGACACCACCGGCTGCAACGCCGCCAGCCGGCCTTGATCGCGGCGCAATGTGAAGATCTGCATGGCGAGCTGGTCGGCATGGGCAGCCACGGGCCGCAGCGCCTGGAATTCCCGTATCAGGCGCTCCGCATCGGCAAATTCGCCGCGCATCAGCAGGTGATGGCTGAGCATGCTCTGCGAATAAGTTTGCTGGCGGATATGGGCAGCGCTCCGCGTCAAAGCCTCGATATCCGCCTCGACGCCAGGCATCTCGCCCAGCTCCAAATACAGAGGCAGCCGCCAGGCGTGCGCATCGTGGACCATCTCCAGATCGCCCGACTGTCGGGCGGCGGCCACCATCTCGGTGGCGCTGCGAAGCAGCTCCTCGGTGCTCTCCGGCCCCCAAAAAAAGTTGAACAGATGAGAGATATTGGCTGCCAGCACCGCCGGATCGCCGACCTGGCGGGCCATCGCGATCGCCCGTGCAACTTGCGCGCGCGCCTCTGCCTCGGCACCGGCATAGAGCAGCGCTCTGGCGAGCGCGCCCGCCAACCGGGCGCGGAGCACCGAGTTGGTCTGGGGAACCTGGCGCAGCGCTTCTTCCAGCAACTGGCGGGAACGGTGATCGCGGAAGATAGCGGAGCGCCACGCCGTCTGCTCGTAAGCCAGCGCCGCCTGCGCCAAGACATCCAGCAGCCCGAGCTCGCCCGCGGCCTTGGCGGTCTCGTCGAGGGTCCTCAGCGCATGCGGGAAATCATTGGATTTGCGCTGCGCCTCCCCCAGCAGCAGCAGCACCCGGCAGCGTGCCGGCTCGTCGGGCTCGGTTCGCTGCTCGATGGCGTCGAGGGCCGCCTGAAAGAACTGCACCGCGTCCTCGAAGGCGAGCAGGGCGCCGGCGCGGCGACCGGCGCGCACCGCATAGTCGATCGCCCGGTCGCTGTCGGCCTCGCCGCCGGCGGCCTGGAAGTGTCGCGCCAGCTCGGGCAGGAACGGGTCCAAATCGGCGCGGTGCACCGCTTCGATCGCATCGCCGACGGCGCGATGGAATTGCCGTCGTCGGGCAATCCGCAGCTCGTCGTAAAGGGTCATGCGGATCAGATTGTGCGTGAACTGGTAGCGACCCGCCGCAATCTCCTCGACGATGTGCGCCGCCACCGCCTCGTCCAGCGCCTCCAGCAGCATGTCTTCGCCGAGCGGTGCGGCCGCGCGCAACAGCACCTCCCAGGCGAAGTCGCGGCCGATCACCGAGGCCAGCGCAAGAACCTCGTTGCAGCCGGCGGAGAGGAGATTGAGGCGGCGGCCGATCACCTCGGTCACCCCCTCGGGAATGCGCATCGCCGCCGGCAAGGCCCCTTTCTCGGGGTCCAGTCCCGCTGCGAGGGCGCCGCGCTGCTCGAGAAACCGCACGATCTCGCGCAGGAACAGCGGGTTGCCCTCGGTCTGATCGTGCAACGCCTTTGCCAGCCCGGCCGGCGCCGCTGTCCCGGCGGCGGCGACGAACGCCTGCACCTCCTCGGCGCTCAGCCCGGCAAGATTGACCCGCGCGAAACGCGGCGCCCGCGCCAGCGCGCCCAGCGTATGGGACAACGGGTGCCGGCGCGACAGCTCGGTCGCCCGATAGGTTCCGACCAGCAGCACCCGCGTCCCGCCGAGCTCGGGAGCGAGGAATTCGAGCAGGCGCAGCGACGGCAAGTCGGCCCAATGCAGGTCGTCGAGCACGATCAGCAAGGTCCGCCGCCGACTGAGGCTCCCGAGGAGCTGCCGGATCGATTCGAACATGCGAAAGCGGGCCTCGGACGGGTCGGCGAGGCGAACCGACGGCTCCAGCCCCGGCAAGAGGTCGCGCATCTCCGGCACGATGTCGGCAATGTCACCCGCCCCGGCACCCAGATCGGCGAGAAGATCGCGATCGGCGTCGCGCAGGGCGGCGCGAAGGATCTGCACCCAGGGCCAGTAGGGCGGCGCCCCGGCCTCCTCGTGGCAACGGCCCCACAGCACCGCCGCCTCGCGCCCCGCGGCGTGGCCCGCCAGCTCTTGCGCGGTCCGCGTCTTGCCGATGCCGGGCTCGCCGGCGAGCATGACGATTCGCCCGTGCCCCGCGCACGCCTCCTCGAAGGCGCTGCGGAGCACCTCGAGCTCGCGCTGCCGGCCGACAAACCTATCCGCCGGCGCCGCCGGCCCGGCGTCCGGGGGGCGCGCCCCGACACTGGCCCGGCCCTTCTCCTGCGCCGGCGGCGAGACATGCCCGGCGATCGGAATGCGGTAGACATGCACCGGCCTGGCGATGTTCTTGACCTTCTGCGCGCCGCCATCCGTGAAGCCGATGTCGAGCCGGTCGCGAACCTGGTCGCGCACCACCCGGCTGACGCAGATCTCGCCGGGCTCGGCCAGGGCTTCGAGGCGGGCGGCGATGTTGACGCCGTCGCCGTAGATGTCGCCCTCGTCGAGGATCACGTCGCCCAGATTGATGCCGATGCGGAACTCGATCCGCCGTTCCGCCGGCACGTCGGCATTGCGCTCGGCCATCGCCTGCTGCAGCTCGACGGCGCAGCGCACCGCATCGACGACGCTCGGAAACTCGACGAGCAGCCCGTCGCCGGTGGTCTTGACGATGCGGCCCCGATGCTCCTCGACCTTGGGATCCCCGAGCTCGCGCCGGATCGCCTTCAGCGCGGCGAGCGTGCCCTCCTCGTCCGCTCCCATCAGCCGCGAATAGCCGGCGATATCGGCGGCCAGGATCGCGGCGAGGCGGCGAGTGGCGGTCATGCCGAGGCGGCCTCCTTCCCTCTGCGAGCCGTCGCCCGGAAGATATCACGATCGGCGTCGAATGCGCCTGCGGTCTTGCCTGCGGAACCCTTTCGCCCGATGCTGCAATCCAGCCACGGGCTGGAGCGGAGGAGGTTGTCATGCCCCTGTTTCTGATCGAGCGGAACTTTGCCGAGATCGTGCAGAGCGATCCCGAGACCATGGCACTCATCAAGGAAGTCAACGACGAAATCGGGATCCAGTGGCTGTTCTCGTTCCTGAGCGCGGACAAGAGGAAGACCTATTGCCTCTACGAGGCCCCGAATCCAGAGGCAATCCGTGTCGCCGCCCGGCGTCTCGGCGTCCCCGCCGACACGATCGTCGAAGTCGGGGCGGAGGTTGGCCCCTACGCCGCGATGATGGCGCCTATTCGCGAGCGCGCCGGGTTAGCTCACGGCGAGCTGTGATCTGCGCATCAGCTTATTGAGCGGCCATGTTTCGTGGGCGCGCGAAAATGGTCGAACCCCTCAGCATGACGGCGATTGCGCAGATGGCCGCTTTCCGCGCGCAACGGTCGGTCCAAAGCGTGGCCTAGCATTGCGGAGCCCGAGCGATCCCGCGATCGGCGCGCCGCGCCGGTGCCGGGATCGCCGCCAACAAGGCCGGGATGAAGACGAGGCTCGCGACCAGGGTGCAGCCGAGGCTGATCAGCAACAGCCGGCCCATGCTCGCGGTTCCGGGGTGCCCCGACAGCGCCAGCGAGCCGAAGGCGGTGCCGGTGGTTAGCGCCGAAAACAGGATGGCGCGCGCGGTGGCCGAGCCGAGCATCGCGACCTGACCGGCCCGCCAGTTCATCACGAAATAGACGTTGAACGATACGCCGACGCCGAGCAGCAGCGGCAAGGCGATGATGTTGGCGTAATTGAGCGGCAGCGGCGGCAGCACCATGAAGATGCCGGTCAGCAGCGACGACAGCAACAGCGGCGCCAGCACCATCGACATGTCGAGGACGCGCCGCAGCGCGACGAACAGGATCACGGCGATCGCCGCGAGTGCGGCCAGCGCCGCCGAACGGAAGGCGCCGACGATCGTGGCGCTGGTCGCCTCGATGGTCACCGCGGCGCCGCCGGCAGCGGGGGCGACCGCGGTCACTGCGGTGACGAATTTGGCCAGACCCCGGCTATTCGCCGCCTCTTCCTTGGGCAGCACGCGGATGCGGGCGCGGCCGTCGGGCAACAGCCAGTCGCGCGCCAGGGTCGGCGGGAGCGACTGCAGGCTCACCGGCTGGGCCGAAAGCGCGGTCCGCAGCTTGTCGAGCTGCGCCGGCAAGAACCGCGTCAAGGCCCGGTTCGCGGCCAGCAGCAGCGCGTCCGGCGCGGCGGCGAGCTTGCCGAGGTCGTCGGCGATCGCGACCAAGAGACGATCGGACGGGCGCGCCGCCACGGCCTCCTTCAGTCCGGCCTGAGCGTTGCCGGCAGCGGTCCGGATGGCCGCCGCCGTCAGCGGCGGTTGCGGCGGTTGCGGCGCGAAGATCGGGGCCAGCAGCAGCGCCGCATCGGCAATCTGTTCGAGCTTCGCCTGCTGGTGCTCGGGAACAAAGCTGTTGATCGAATTCGACCCCGGAGACCAACGGCAAGCTTTTGAGGCGGCGCTCGAGAGCGTCCGCGGCGGCGACGTTCGGCACCAGGATATCGATCGTGAACGGATTGGTCAGCGGCGAGGTCATCAGGTCGCGCAAGGTCCGCATCGCCTCGGTGTGCGGGTTCTTGGTGTGCAGCGGATCGGCGTCGAACGCCAATCGGGGCAGCAGCAGCACGCTCAGAACGGCGAGCGCGGCAAAGGCGATCAATATCGGCCGGCGCCGGCGCCGGACCGCCTCGTCGAGCGGCACGGCCCAGCCGAAGCCGATCTCGGCCGCTTCGCCATGCGGCCGGCACAAGCCGATCATCGCCGGCAGAAAGGTCATCGTGCAGACGAAGGCGATCAGCATCCCGACCCCGGCGATCAACCCCAGCTCGGCAACGCCGCGAAACTCGGTCGGGACAAAGGCGAGGAACCCGGCCGCGGTGGCCATCGCCGCCACCAAGATCTGACCTCCCACCCGCCGGCCGGTCTGGGCCATGGCCGCCGCCGGGTCGGGGTGCGCGCGCCGCATCGCCCGGTAGCGCACGCAGAACTGGATCGCGAAATCGACCGCGATCCCGACGAACAGGATCCCGAAGCCGACCGACACCAGGTTCAGGGTGCCGACCGCAGCGGCGGCGAACAGCAAGGTCAGCATCAGCCCGAGAGCGAGCGTTGCCAGGATCGGCACGATCAGCCGCCACGATCGGACGGCCAGAAACAGCCACAGCGAAATCAACACGACGCTGCCGATCAGGCCGGCGACCGCCCCCTGGGCGACGCTCGCGAATTCCTCGTCGGCGAGCGCGACGTTGCCGGTGATGCGGACGCGCGCATCGCCCGATTTGACGAATTCGAGCTCGGCGGCAGCCTGGCGGACCGCCTTTGTCGCCGCCCCGCCGGGCTCGATCGTCCCGAGGTCGAGCACCGGCTTCAACAGGACGAACTTGTGCGGCCCGCCCAGCTCGGCGAGCTTGCCGCCGATCAGTCGGGTCCAGGACAGTGGCTGTGGATCGCCGGCGAGCGTCTCGTCCATCGCCCGGCGAAACGCCGTCAGCGCCGCTCGGTAGGGCGTCAGATCGACCTGCGCCTCGACGATCCCTCGGCCCAACAGCTTCAGCGCGGCGAACAGCCCGCGCGCACTCGGGTCGCGGGCGAGCTGCCCGAGGAAAGGCTGGGCGTCGATCGTGCGTTCGAGAAGGTCGGCGAGTTGCTGCGCGTCGAGAAAGAGCAGCCCCTCCTGCTGCAGGAAATGCGAAGCGTCGGGGCGGGTCACGCTGCGGAAATGGGCATGGTCGGCGGCCAGCGCCTTGGCTAGACCGGCTGCGGTCGCCTCGGCCTCTTCCGGCTCCTTGGCGTCGACCACAACCACGAGCAGGTCTGTAAATTGCGGGAATTCAGCCTTGAGAGCCGCGGCTTGCCGCCGCCAGGGCAGGCTCGCGGCAAACATATCGTCGGTGTCGGTGTCGATCGCGAGATGACCGGCGGCAAAGATGCCGGCAAAGACGGCCGCGACGACCCCGCCGAGAACCACGAGCAAGGCGCTGCGGCGGCAGCAGTCGACGAGGCCGAGGAGCAGGCGCTCAAGGGTCATGGAAAGCCGAATTCGCGTGAAATCCGGGCGGCGACGCCGGCGCACGCCGCTGGAGCGCCGGCCTCCCCCCGATCGCCGGCGGCAACGGTGATAGTCGGTTCGCGCCGACGACGCCATCGCAAAACACCGCTTTGACGGCGACCGATCCGGCGAGGCCCGCCGTTTTCGGCGAGCGCGGCCGCCGCCCGCCGGAGGGAAATGCACTTATCGATCCGTCGAAGCGGAATAGCCCCGCGCCGGCGGTGTCGTAGCAGATGTTGCGCGAGCATCCTGCTCCTGCGGCGTTAAAGCTCCGGATCGGTGTGCGGCCAGGATCGAAATGTCTTCCCCGCCCAGAATTCTCGGCGACGCGCCGGCGGCTCCCCTCCCGTCGACCGTGGCGACGCGATGGTCGGCGCGGCGCAAAGCCGAGGTCGTCCTTGCCGCGCGCAGCGGGAACATCAGCCGCGAGGAAGCCTATCGACGCTATTTGCTGTCACCTGAGGAACTCGCCGCCTGGGAGGCGGCGCTCGATCAAAACGGCATCCCCGGTCTGCGCAGCACGCGCCAGCAGAGCTATCGCCTCGCGCTGCTGGGCAAGGGGGCCCGGCGCGAAAAGCGCGGCCCGCGCGGCGCCCGGCGTTGAGGTTCGTTATCATTTTCCGTCATGCCCGCGATAGAGGCTGTAATCCAATTGGATGAGGGCCGTTCGTCCTTCGACGCGGCCGCCTTGTCCTGAGGGAGCCGCCGCAGGCGGCGTCTCGAAGGGGCGGCCGGCTCAGGATGAGGAACTCCTTTAATGCCATCAAAGGCTTAGCTCATGCTGAGGGCGCCCGCAGGGCGCGTCTCGAAGCACGCGCGGCATCGATGCAGCCTTACATTCGGCATCGCCCCCAATTTCCTTACAGCCTCGATAGCGGGCACCCAGCGACAACGAACTCTGCGCTGCGGCCTTGGGCCACCGGGTTCACGGGCGCGACGAGGGGGAAAGATCGGACCCACTCCTCTCGTTCGCACTACGAGCACTAGCGGAACATGCGGCCCTCGGGCGGCAGGCCGAGCAGGATCTGGCCGACCGTCTCGAAATGGACGGGGCGGCCCTGGCCCTGCTGGCTGCCGGCATGGATGTCGCGGAAGCGGCGCTCCAACGGGTTGTCGTTGAAGATTGCGGTCGCCCCGGCAGCGCTGTAAACGGCGGCGACGACCGCGCGCGACTGCTGGATCGCCCAGGTCGCGGCAAGCCGCAGCCTGGCGTGCTGATCGGGCGCGAAATCGCCATTGCGATCGGCCTCGTCCCACATCTCGCGCAAGGTCGACCGGACATAGGCGCGCGAAGCGCGCAATGTCGCTTCGCATCGCGCTACCTCGGATTGGATCACATTGTTGTGGCGCAACGGGTGGCGCGCGCCGCGTGGGATCTTGTCGCGCGCCAGTCCGACAAAGGCGTCGAGCGCGCCTCGGGCGATGCCGAGCGAGACGTTCGAAAAGCCCATCGCATAGACCATGCCGCTGGTGAATTTGTAGAGCAGACCCGGCTCGCGACGCTCGGCCGGGTCGTCGCGCGCCAACGTGAATTGCTGCGGTACGAACAGGTCCTCGACCGCATAGCTGTCGCTGCCGGTGCCGCGCAAGCCGATGACCTGCCAGTTGTCGATGATTTGGGCGCTTTCCTTCGGGAACAGCGTCGTGCGCACCAGCTGACGGCCGTCCGGGTTGCGGCGCGGCGTACCGTCGGCCGAGAACAGCGGCACATGCGCGCCAAGCCAGGTCGCATGCCGGCTGCCGGTGGCGAAGCCCCAGCGCCCGGTAACCCGGATGCCGCCCGAGACGACAACGCCGCGCCCGGCACCCGGCAGGTCGGGCCCCCAGGCGAGGATGCCGCGCCGCGGTCCAAAGATCTCGCCCGCCACCGCCGGATCGAGATAGGGCGCCGACATCGAGCAGCCGGAGTTCTGTCCGAGCGACCATGCGACGCTCGGCTCGGCCTTGGCGATCTCCTCGAGGACTTGGACGTATTTCAGCGGATGCAGCTCCGCACCGCCGAGCGAGCGCGGCAGCAGCAGCCGGAAGAAGCCGCCCTCGATCAGCGCCTCGACCACGTTTTCGGGGAGCTCGCGCCGCTCTTCGATCTCGTCGGCCGCGGCGGTTAGCAACGGCGTCAAGGCCCTCGCCCGTTCGACATAATCGATGCCGGCGGTTTCGGCGCGGTCCGGATCGAGCGCGTTCGACGTCATTATTTTCTCCTGATCACGGATCGTCGCCAGGCGCCGGCGGACGCTTGCGGTCCCGATACGTCAGGCGAGGATACATCGGGCCCCTGCCGGCGGCGAAGATTTCGGCGCGATGTCCGATCAACGAGCGGCGAGCGGGCGCCACCAGCGCCGCGTCAGCCACAGGGCCAGCAGGCCTTCGATCCCGGTCGCCACGATCGCCGATGGCGCGCCGATCGCTCCGGCGAGCATCCCGACATGCAAAAAGCCGATCAGGCCGATCCCGATGCCAACCGACAGCACCCCGAAGACGCAACTGCGCAGCTCTGCCGGCGCCGCGAGAAAGACCAGGGTCGCCTGCATGACGCTGAAGCCGGCATTGACCAATCCGGTCAGCAGCAGCACCGCGCCGGCGAAAAGCGGCACTCGCGCCAGCGCAAACAGCGGCAGGAGGAGCAGATAGGCGATCACCGCCCCGAGATAAAGGCGGGCAAAGAACGGCGGCCTGACGCGGAGGCCGATCGCGACTGCACCAAAGAACGATCCGACGCCGCTCATGCTGGCCAAGAGACCGACGCCGGCCGCGCCGAGACCGAGGCTGCCCTGGCCAATCACCGGCACCATGCTGGTGAAAGGCCAGCCGAAGACATTGTAAATGACGGTGACGACGAGGATCGCGCCGAGCCTTCGGTCGCGGCGGACCAGCAACAGCCCGGCGACCATCCGCCCGATTATGCTTTGCGAGCCCGGCGGCAAGGCAGCGTTGCGGTGGCGCACCTGCAACGCCGCCGCGAGTGCGACGAGGTAGCCGAGGACGCTGACGGTAAAGACGCCGGCGATGCCGAAATTCGCCAACAACGCCCCGCCGAGGGCGGGACCGACGATTTGGCTGGCATTGTTGGCGCCAACATCGATCGCCATCGCGGCGCTCATCCGCTCGGCGCCGACGACCTCGCCGATCATCGTGCGCCGCACCGGGTTGTCGGAAGTCCAACCGATGCCATTCAACAGGCTGGCGACCGCGAGGTGCCACAGCGACAGCGCCCCGGTCGCGGCGAGCAGTGCCAAGGTCACCGAGGTCAGCACCATCGAAAGCACGACGAAGACAAGCGCGGTGCGCCGTTCGAGCCGTTGCGCGGCGGCGCCGATCAGCGCGCCGAACAGCGCCATCGGCAGCATGCGCAGCATCGTCAGCGCGGCGACGAGGAACGGCGAGCCAGTGCGCTCGTAGGTGAATACCGCGACGGCCAGCATTTCGAGCCAGCGCACGCCGAAGAGCATCACCCCGACCAGCCAGAGGCGCCAATAATCGGGCTGGTCCGGGAGGTTCGCCCCAACCCGGTGCGCGCGCGCACGCGGCGCCAGCGCGAGCAGCTTGCGCCGCACGCCCTCGATGCCCGGCATTCGCCCCGATCTCGATCAGCCTGCGGTTATCGCAGACATCCGATCAGCAGCGCCGCCGGCGGCTCAGGCGGCGGTCTTCGCCGAGATCGGGCAGCTGACGCCGGTGCCGCCGAGGCCGCAATAGCCGTAGGGATTTTTCGCCAGGTATTGCTGATGGTACGGCTCGGCGAAATAGAACGGCGGGGCGTCGGCGATCTCGGTTGTGATCCTGCCCAATCCTGCAGCGGTGAGGCGGCTCTGATAGAGCTCGCGCGACGCCTCGGCGGCCTGCCGCTGCGCCGGCGAAAAGACGTAGATTGCCGAGCGGTACTGGGTGCCGACATCGTTGCCCTGACGCATGCCCTGGGTCGGATCGTGGCTCTCCCAGAACAGCTTCAACAAGGTGTCGTAGGCGGCGCTCTCCGGGTCATGGACGACGAGCACGACCTCGGCATGGCCGGTGCGGCCGGCGCACACCTCCTCGTAGGTCGGGTTTGGCGTGGTGCCGCCGGCGTAGCCGACCGCGGTGACCCAGACCCCCGGCGCCTGCCAGAACACCCGCTCGGCGCCCCAGAAGCAGCCGAGGCCGAACACCGCGCGTTCGAACCCCTCGGGATAAGGGCCGGTCAGCCGGCGGCCATTGACGAAATGTCGCTCGGGCACCGGCATCGCGGCTTCTCGTCCCGGTAGGCAATCCTCGGGCCCCGGCACGACCAGGGGGGCTCCGCTGAACGGCCACATCGCGCACCCTCCGTCGCTGACTGATTCTCCGTCCGTATCGCCAGCATAAGGGAAGCGTCGCCGCGACGCCAATGGCGGCGCCGGCCGGACCGGATAAAGTTCACGCGCCGCTATCGGCGATCGCCAAGCCCGGTGCGGGGAGCCCATACTGTCGGGCGCGCTGCGCCGCTCTGGCTTGGCGCGTCCGCTCGCGCTCGGTTGCGTATTCGGCGAGCGCCGCGCGATCGGCGGCGGTAACCTCGCCCTGGGTTGGGAGCACGCAGGCCGTGGGGCAGCGCGTTATCCCCTTCTGCCGAATGAACTCGGCGACCGCCGCCTCGCTGCAGGGTGCCGCATCTATCTTGCCGTCGGTGATCATTTCAGTCGCCCCGGCCGTACACCCGATGTCGGGATTCGTCCCCGCGTCTGGGATGTAGGCCGGGCCGGCGAAAGCGGCGACGCCGGAGATCCCCTCGGTAGCCGTCGGGAAAGCCGACTAGCGCGATGCGCGCGTCCTGCCGCAGGCGGTTGCCGGCGGAAGCACGCGGCAAAGGTTCCTCGAAAACCGTCGAGAACCCTTCTGCAGGTTCCCGATAGGTTCTTTCGCCCGGTTACTCGCCGTCGAGCGGCTCGGTTTCGCTGATCTCGATGCCGAACCCGGCGATCCCGACATAGGTGCGCGAGCGCGTCGCCAGCAACCGGATCGATGAGATCCCGAGGTCGCGCAGGATCTGCGCGCCGAGCCCGACCTCGCGCCACTGGAGATTGCGCTCGCGTTCCGACGGGGTTTGCTCCTCGCCGATGGCCGTGGCCGGCACGCCCGAGGCGCCGTCGCGCAGATAGACGAGGACGCCGTGCCCCTCTGTCTTGAACCGGCTCAGCGCGGCGCGGATCGCCTTGGCGCCGCCAAAGACGTCTTCCAGCACATTGGCGCGGTGCAGCCGGGTCGGCACCCGGCTGCCGTCGCCGATATCGCCTGACACGAAGGCGTAATGGTGCACTTTGTCGAACGGCGTCAGATAGGCATAGCCGGCGAGTTCGCCGATCTCGCTCTGCACCTTGAACTCCGCCACCCGGGTGACGAGCTTTTCGCGCGCCTGGCGATAGGCGATCAGGTCGGCCACCGAGATGCGCTTGAGCCGATGCCGCTCGGCGAATGCCGCGACCTGCGGCCCGCGCATCACGGTGCCGTCGTCGTTGACCAGCTCGCAGCACGCTGCCACCGGTTCGAGCCCGCCGAGCCGGCACAAATCGACCGCCGCTTCGGTATGGCCCGATCGCATCAGTACCCCGCCGTCCCTTGCGATCAGCGGAAAAATGTGCCCCGGCCTGACAAAATCGGCCCGGCCGGCGTTGCCGTTGGCCAGGTTCCGGATCGTCAAGGTGCGTTCTTCGGCCGAGATGCCGGTCGTCGTGCCGTGGCGGTAGTCGACCGACACTGTGAAGGCAGTGCCGTGGATCGCGTCGTTGTCGGCGACCATCGGCGCCAGATGCAGGCGCCGGGCGATCTCGCCGGTCAACGGCGCGCAAACGATGCCGCTGGTGTGGCGGACGATGAAAGCGATCTTTTGCGGTGTTGCATGCACGGCGGCAAGGATCAGGTCGCCCTCGTTCTCGCGGTCGTCGTCGTCGGTCACGACCACGATCTCGCCTTTGGCGAACGCGTCGACGACATGTGGAATTTCCTTAAGCGACATAGTTGTGGTCTCCCGGCCGATCGCCTTGGGCGAAGCCGTTGGCGGCGAGAAATCGCGGGTTCGCCAAGCGTAATTTGGCGATGGTCAAGCGCCACAGGACAGCGCGGGCCGCTGCTTCGCGCAGCGGCGCATCGGTGAAGGCGCCGACGCGCAGATCGCCGGCGAACCGGCGCCAAAGATCGGGTTCGCCCGCCGCAGCTTCGCAACGCGCTGCCGCCGCCGGCGCTGGGGAGCGGGCCCGATCGGGGGGGCTGGTCGGTTCGCGCGCCAGATTGCCCGCATAAAAGCCGCGCAGCTCGTCGTCGATCGCCTGCGCCGGTGCGGCCGCAGCCGCCGCTTCGCGCGCGGCGATCGCCAGGCAATTGCCGACGAGCAAGGCATCGAGCCGGGCCGCCGGCGGCAACAGCGGCATCAGCTTTGCCAACAGCACGCCGCGCGCCAACGCCAGCAATTGAGGTCCCATCGGCAAATCATGCATCGACCGGCGCTCCGCCGCGATCGAGCAGCATCAGGATTTCCAGCTCGCACTCGGTCGCGCGCCGTCCGGTCAATGCGAGATCGAGGTTGCGCTCCCCGCCGAGTATGTGGCGGTCGCTTTGCTGCAAGGCAATCACCGCCCAGCGCAGGCTCGCCATGACTTCCCAAAAGAACGCGCGATCCGGATCGATGACGCGACCCAATTCATTCTGGTAACCGCGATAGAACGATGCCCGGTCGGCGATCCCGCCGGCCTCGCGGTCGAGCCGCGCGAAGCGCCAGCCCTTGCTGCAGAACCAGCCGATATCCTCGTGCGTGTCACCCCAGCCGGCAAATTCCCAGTCGAGGATGCCGGTCAGCGCAGCCCCATCGAGCAGATAGTTGCCGGTGCGGAAATCGCGGTGGCAAAGGACCGGCTCGGGCGCTTGCGGAAGGTGCGTCTCGAGCCATCGCATGCCCCATTCGAGCACCGGGCGCGGCGTCGGATGGTGGTCGAGATAGGCGCGAAATCGGGCAATTTGTCGCGCCGGCAGTGCCTCGGCATAGGGCGGCAGGCAGGCGAGGTCCGGCTGCGGCCGGATCGTGTGGATGCGGGCCAGCTCCCGGCCGAGCCGCTCGGCAAGCGCCGGCAATGCCGGATCGAGGGCCGCATCGCGCGTAATCCGATGCCCGGCCGCCGTCCCCGCCACCCGCCGCATGACAAAAAACGGCTTGCCGAAGATGCCGGGGTCGGCGCAGACGAAGAGCGGTTCCGGAACCGTCACGCCGGCTGCGAAAGCAGCCTTCAGTACCGCGAATTCCTCGGTCCTGCCGAGGCTCGACGGAACGCCCGTCGCGGCGGCGGCGCGCAGCACCAGCTGGCGGTCGCCGGCCAGCGCGCCGCCGCCGAAACTGGCGTCGAGCGCCCAATTCTCTTGAATGGCGCCACCGCCGAGCAGGGTTAGCGCTCGCACCTCGACCGCGTCGGCTTCACTCTCTTCGGCAAGAAATTGCGCCACCGCGAGGCACCGGTCGGCGGCAAGCCGGTCCCGGCGATCCCCGGAACGGCCCGCCAGGGCCGGCCGTCCGGGGACGGGGGACGGCGGCTCAAATCGCGGCGACGGCGTGCCCGCCATCGATCGCAATCACGGCGCCGGTGATGTAGCCGCCGGCCGGCGAAGCCAAGAGCAGCATCGCCCCATCGAGATCGTCGGGCCGGCCGACCCGTCGCAACGGCACCCGGCCGATCAGTTTCTGCCCCGGCTCGGAGCGCAGAAACTCGCGATTGAAATCGGTCTCGACATAGCCCGGCGCCAGCGCGTTGACGAGGATCCCATAGGGCGCCAGCTCCATCGCCAGAACCTCTGTGAGATGAATGAGCCCGGCTTTGGCGGCACAATAGCTCGGCACCCGCGCGATCGTGCGCGAGCCCAATACCGAGGCGATATTGATGATCCGCCCCGGCCGCTTGCTGCCCGCGAGACGGGCGGCGAACTCGCGCGCCATCAGCCAGGCGCCCTTCAGATCGGTGTCGAGCACATAGTCCCAGTCGGCTTCGGTGTGCTCGAAGAGCGGCTTTGCCGTGACGACGCCGGCGTTGTTGACGAGGATCGACAGCGCTCCGAACCTGGCTTCGGCCGCAGCAACGGTCTCGCTGACGCTGGCCGCCCGGATCACATCACAGGCAAAGGCTGCGGCGACGCCGCCTTCTGCTTCGATTTCTCGCGCTGCTTCGGCGAGCTGCGCTTCGCGGCGCGCGGCGAGCGCCACCCTGGCGCCGGCCGCAGCCAGAAGCCGCGCCAGGTGGCGGCCGATCCCGCTCGACGCGCCGGTGACGAGCGCCGCCTGTCCGGCGAGGTCGAACCGCGGGAGCGGGGTCATCCGACGATCTCCTTGGCCCGCTCCCGCAATTCGAATTTCTGGATCTTGCCGGTCGCGGTCTTGGGCAGCGGTCCGAACACGACGTGCTTCGGCATCTTGTAATGGGCGAGGCGATCGCGGCACCAGGCGATGATCTCGCCAGCCGCCACCGGCCGTGCATCCGGCTGCAACGTGACGAAAGCGCACGGGGTCTCGCCCCAGACCGGGTCGGGCCTGGCGACGACCGCCGCTTCCATGACCGCGGGATGGCGGTAAAGCGCTTCTTCGATCTCGATCGAAGAGATGTTCTCGCCCCCCGAAATGATGATGTCCTTGGACCGGTCCTTGATTTCAACATAGCCGTCGGGATGCCGGACGGCGATGTCGCCGGTGTGAAACCAGCCATCGGCGAACGCCGTCTCGGTCGCCGTCGGGTTCTTGAGATAGCCCTTCATCAGGGTGTTGCCGCGCAGCACCAGCTCACCCAGGCTCCGGCCGTCGGCCGGGACGTCTTGCATGGTATGCGGATCGACGACGCGCTGGCGGTCGAGCGTCGGGTAGGCGACGCCCTGCCGCGCCAGCGCGGCCGCGCGCTCCGGAATGTGCCGATCGGCCCATTCCGGCTGCCAGGCGCAGATTGTCGAGGGGCCGTAGCTTTCGGTCAGGCCGTAGAGGTGGGTGACGCGAAAGCCCATCCGTTCCATCGCCTCGATCACCGCCGAGGGCGGTGCAGCGCCGCCGGTCGCCGCCTCGACGACGTGGTCGAAGCGGCGCTTGACGGCGTCGGGGGCGTGCACCAAGAGGTTGAGGACGATTGGCGCGCCGCAGAGATGGGTGACCCCTTGTTCGGCAATTGCGGCAAAAATCGGCGCCGGGTCGACCCGGCGCAGGCAGACATGGGTCGCGCCGACCGCGGTCACCGCCCAGGTATGGGTCCAGCCGTTGCAATGGAACATCGGCAGTGTCCACAGATATACCGAATGGTGATCGAGCCCGAGGGCGATGGCGTTGCCGAGCGCGTTGAGAAAGGCGCCGCGGTGGTGATAGACGACCCCTTTCGGGTCGCCGGTCGTGCCCGAGGTGTAGTTGAGCGCGATCGGTTGCCATTCATCGCGCGGCATCGCCCAGTCCGCAGGCGGATCGCCCTCGTCGAGAAAGGTCTCGTATTCGGTGCTCCCCTGCGCGACGCGATCCGCAGCGGCGCCGATCTCGACAAGCGGCGGCGGGTGCTCGAGCCGGGCCAGCGCCGCGGTCGCGACCGGTGCGAATTCGCGGTCGGCGATCAACAGCTTGGCTTCGCCGTGGGCGAGCATGAAAGCGATCGAGCCGGGGTCGAGCCGGTAGTTCAGCGCATTCACCACGGCACCCGCCATCGGCACCGCGTAATGGGCTTCAAGCACGGCCGCGCGGTTCGGCGCCAGCACCGAGACGGTGTCGCCCGCACCGATGCCGCGCCGGCGCAGCGCATCGGCGAATTGCCGGCACCGGTCATAGAACTCGGCGTAGCGATAGCGGACCGGCCCGTCGACGATCGCGATCTTGTCGGGATAGACGGCGGCGGCGCGCGCCAGAAACGCAAGCGGCGTCAGGGCCGAATAATTCGCCGCCCGGGGTGCGAGATGCGGCGTATCGTAAGGCCCGGTCACCCTCTTCCCTTTCCGACGAATCTGCCGGCATCCTCACGACGTGCCGCCCCGAGGTCAAGCGGGCCCGGAGGATCCGACCATGCATATCGAGATCGTTTCGGATGTCATCTGCCCCTGGTGCTATATCGGCAAGCGCCGCCTCGAACGGGCGCTGGCGCGGCGGCCGAGCCTCGTGGTGACGCGTTCTTGGCGCGCGTTTCAGCTCCACCCCGAGCTGCCGATCGAGGGGGTTCCGCACGGCCTTTATCTGACCGCCAAATTCGGCGGTTCGCATAATGCGCGCCGTGCCTGCGCGGCGTTGTCCACAGCCGGGCGAGGTGAAGGGATCGACTTTGCGTTTGATCGGATCGGGCGCGCCGCCAACACCTTGCGCGCGCATCGGCTGATCCGTTTCGCTGCCGACGAAGGCGCCGGCGACGACGTCGTCGAAGCCTTGTTCCGTGCGTATTTCTTCGAGGGGCTCGATATCGGCGACATCGATGTACTGGCCGCGATCGCCGGTCGGGCCGGCCTGCACTGCGCCGCGGTGCGCAACTACCTGGCCGGCGCAGCGGGGACGCAAGAGGTGCTGGCAGAAGATCGCCGGGCGCGGGATCTCGGGATTCACGCCGTCCCCTGCTTTGTCCTCGAGCGCGGCTATGCGATCTCCGGTGCTCAGGAACCGGAGATGTTGCTGTCGCTGTTCGATCTCGCATCCGGCATCGGCAATGCGGCCGCGGCCGAGGCCTGAGCGGCGTCCGCAAATCCTGACGCGGTCGGGGCCGTCGCGTTGACGGCCCGGCGGCACGCGCTTAGCCTAGGATAGGGTGCGGCGCCTGAGCATCAGGCCGCCGACGAGGGGCTGAGATGGCGTCGTTCCGCTGGTCGGCGATCAATGACAGCGGCCAAGTGGTGCGCGGGGTCATGGAGGCGTCGGACCGCGGCGCGGTGGTCGAGCGGCTGCAACGCCAGGGGCAGATCGTGCTGCGCGCCGACCCGGCCGGCCGCCGGCGCGGCTTGGCCGAGCTATTGCATTTCGAGATCGGCGGCAGGGGTGGCCTCGACAAGACGGCGCTCGCCGAGGCCACCCGAGAATTGGCGATCATGCTCGGGGCCGGCCAGGACCTCGACCGGGCGTTGCGCTTTGTCGTCGACAATACGCGAAGCGAGCGCGCCCGGGCCGTTCTTGGCAACGTGCGCGACAAGGTGCGCGGCGGCACCTCCCTGGCTGCGGCGCTGGCCGGCGAACCGAAGAGTTTCTCGCGCCTCTATATCGGGTTGGTGCGGGCCGGCGAGGCCGGCGGCACTCTGGCCGTAACGCTCGACCGCCTCGCCGGGCTGCTCGAACGCGAGCGCAGCCTCACCGCCAATATGCGCGCGGCGATGGTCTACCCGGTTTTGTTGGTCGTCGCCGCGATCGGCTCGATCGTCTTTTTGCTCGAATATGTGCTGCCACAGTTTGCCCCGGTCTTCGAACAGGCCGGTGCGCAGTTGCCGGCGGCGACGCGTGCCCTGATGGCGCTTGGCGCGGCGGCCGGCGCGGTCGGACCGTGGCTCTTGCTGGTGCTCGCCGCTGCCGGGCTCGCCGCGCACCGCCTGTTGGCGCAGCCGGCCTATCGGCTGCCGTTTGACCGGCTGATATTGCGTTTGCCCGTGGTCGGCGCCTTGTTGCGCGAAACCGTTGCCGCGCGGCTGACGCGCACCCTCGGCAGCCTGCTCGAGAACGGCGTGCCGCTGATCCTGGCGCTCGGCATCGCCAAGGATGCGCTCGGCAACCTCGCCGCGGCGGCGGCGGTCGACGCGGCGGCTACCAAGGCAAAGGACGGCGCCGGTCTGACCCGACCGCTCGCCGCCGCCGGGCTGTTTCCGACGCGAACGATTCACCTGCTGCAGCTCGGCGAGGAAGCCGCGCAGCTGGCGGCAATGTCGCTCAAGGCCGCCGATATCCACGATGAGCAAGCGCGGTTGATGACCCAGCGGGTGGTGGCGCTGGCGGTGCCGCTGATCACGATCGCGATGGGCCTCGCCGTGGCCGGAATCGTCAGCGCGCTCCTCACGGCGATGCTCAGCCTCAATGACCTCGCGGGCTGAGCTGCCGCCGCGTCGCTCGGCGGGCGCCGCCGGGTTCACCTTGTTCGAGCTGATCGTCACGCTCGCGGTCCTCGGTCTCGCCCTGGTGCTGATCACCGGCTACCGAGCCCCATGGAGCAGTACCCTCGGGCTCAGAGGGACCGCTGCCGAACTTGCCTCAGGGTTGCGCCTGGCGCGCTCGCAAGCGATCGCCGGCGACCGCCCGGTCGCCCTTGCGCTCGACTTGGTGGGGCGTCGCTACCGGGTCGGCGATGGCCAGCCACACGCGTTGCCGGCAAATCTGTCGATCGAATTGCTGACGGTCGCCGGGGAAAACCGCGGCCGCAGCGAGGGCGACATCCGCTTCAACCCGGATGGCAGCTCGACCGGCGGCCGGATCACGCTCGCCGATGGGCGCCGGCGGGTGGCCGTCGGTGTCGATTGGCTGAGCGGCAGGGTCACCGTCGCCGATGTCCGCTAAGCTGCGCCACGGTGGCGGATTTACCTTGCTTGAAGTGGTGGTGGCGCTGGCCATCGCCGGCTTGGCGCTGGTCGGGATGTTTCAGGCCGGCAGCACCGGCCTCGTCGCCGCCGACACCGCGGCGCGCGCCGAGGAGGCGGTCGAGCGCGCCCAGTCCCACCTAGCCGCCGTCGGCCGCAATGCCACGCTGACCGCCGGCCAGTTTACCGATGACGACGGCGGCGGCTACCGCTGGCGGCTCAGCGTGCAGCCCGTGGCTTCACGCCAGACGGCGGCGCCGGATGGCGGGTCGACGACGAACACCACGCTTTACGCGGTCGAGGTCGAGATCTCGTGGCGTGGCGCGGGTCACCGGCGGTCGGTGGTGCTGAAGACCTTGCGTCTCGGCGGCGCCGCCGGCAGCGGGTGAGCCGATGGTCGGCCGCTGCCGCAGCAGCGGGTTCACCCTGCTCGAAACCCTGGTGGCGCTGGTCGTGTTGGGGTTGCTGGTGGTCGGGCTGACCCGCGGCGTCAGCACCGGCCTTGCCTTGTGGCGGGCGCAATCGCACCGGATCGGGGAAGCCGCCGATCTCGATGCCGCCGAGCGCACGCTGCGCAACCTTCTAAGCGGCATCCCGACGAACCCGGCCGGCGATGCGGCGCCGGGCGCCGTCGCATTCGACGGCAGCGTCAGCCGGCTTCACTTCGTCGGGGATCTGCCGACCGGGCTCGGCACCACGCAACGCGCCAACATCGACGTAGAATTGAAGGACCGACGGCTGGTCTTGAGCTGGACGCCGCACCGTCATGAAATTTCCACCGCTCCGCCGCCGAAACCGCTCGAAACCGAGCTGATCGGGGGGGTGGCGCGGGTCGAACTGGCCTATTGGGGCGCTCCCGCGCCGGACCAGCCGGCGGCGTGGCAGGGGCAGTGGCAGGGTCCCGATCTGCCCGGGTTGATTCGGGTCCGGGTGGTGTTCGCCGAGCGCGATAAGCGGCATTGGCCCGATTTGATCGCTGCCGCCGGCTCCTGAGCCGGAATGGGCGGTCGATTTGCAGGGCGGCGCAAATTTTTCTCGGAAAAGGCCGGGCGTCCATCCCTCGACCTTGCGAAATTGACCGGCTTTTGGCCGCCAAAGCGGCGGCTTTTGCCGCCCATCCGCTCTCGATTGCCTTGATCGAGCCATATTCCCGCGGTTCCGGTAGAAGTCGCACGGCCGGCTTTGTCGCGTCGGCGCCCGTTTTGTACGATGACGCGCTCGCGGTGCGGATTGGAGCGGGCTCGCTTGCATGGTTCGCGAATTTCTCGCCTGGTGGCTCGGACAGCTTGCCGACCTGCTGCCGTCTTTTCTTCGCCCCACCGCCCCGACCCATCAGGACGCAACGGTGATTGCGCCGGTCGGGCCGATCGGCCACGGCATCGAAGCGGTCGCCGTCGGCCAGCGGCGCAGCGGCAAGGAGACGCCGCTTGGCCATTTCGCGCTCGGACCCGCCGGGGTGGCGGAACTGCCGCGGGCCGCCGGGAGGCCCATCGTCTTGCGCCTCGGTCAGGCGGACGTGCTCGGCAAGACGGTGAGCTTGCCGCTAGCGGCCGAGCCCGAGCTGGAACAGGTCCTGTCCTTCGAGATGGATCGCGAGACGCCGTTCCAGGCTGACCAGCTGTACTGGAGCCATGGCATCGCCGCGGTCGATCGGCCGAACGACCGGTTGTCGGTACGGCTGCGTCTGGTGCCGAAGGCGAGCTTGGCGCCGCTGCTTTCAGCGCTCGGCCAGATCGGCATCGTCCCGGATCGGGTGGAGGTCGGGGATGGTCCCGACGCCGGCGCCTGCCTGCCGCTCCTCGCGGAGAACGGCGCCACCCGGCGGGCCGCCGGCCGCTTTGTCGTGCCCGCCGCCGCGGCATGCTGTGCGGCGTTGGCAATCGCTGCCGCGGTCACGCCGTTCTTGCGCCAGTCGAGCGCGCTCGCCGCGCTCGATCGGCAGCTCGCAAGCGGCCGAGCTGCCGCCGCCGAGGCCGCGGGCTTGCGCCGGGAGATCGATCAGCTGTCGCAGAGCGCCGACCTCCTTCAGAGCGAGCGCGCCAAGGTAGGCCGGCCGCTCGAGGTCCTTGCCGCGGTGACCGGCGTCGTCCCCGACGACACCTATTTGACCGAACTCGAGCTGTTGCAGCGCAAATTGACGTTGAGCGGTCGTTCGGCTGCCGCCGCTCGTCTGATCGGCGCATTCGCCGCCAACCGCGCGTTTCGCAATCCCGCTTTCGCCGCGCCCGTCACCCGGATCGAGGCGCTCCGGCAGGAGATCTTCACGATCGTAGCGGAGTTCGGACCGTAGTTTCATTCTCAGCCTTGCCAACAGGCCGGCGGGGCCGGCTGTTGGCGTCGAGCATGGCTCTGCTCGCGCTTGGCGGCGCGTATTTTCTGGTGGTTGCTCCGGTGGCGGATCTCTATGCGGAACGGCAGGCGCATCTCGAGGACCGCCGCATGGTGCTGCCGCGCCTGCTCGCCGAGACGGCCGAGCTGCCGGCGCTGCGGGCGCGGCTGGCGCAGTTGCGCGCCGCCGCCAGCCTGCGCAAGGTGACCCTGGAGGGCGCCAGCGACGCCATCGCCTCGGCCGATCTGGAAAGCCGGATCGACGCGCTTGCCTCCTCGGTCGGCGCGACGATCGGCAGCACCGAGGCGCTTCCGGCGGAAGCCCGCGGCGGCTACCGCCGCATTGGTTTGCGGCTGGCCCTCAGCGGCTCTTACGAGACCTTGGTCAAATTGATCGCGAGGATCGAGGCGGCGACCCCGCCCCTCGTCGTCGACAATCTACAGATCCATGGCGTTCTGCGGCGGCCGGGCCTGCCGCAGGCATCGGCAGAGGACAGTGCGCTCGACGCCGGGCTCGACGTCTTCGGTTTTCGCGGCGATGCCGCCCCGGCGGGACAAAAGCCATGATCGATCGGCTCGCCGCTCCGCTTCTGCTCCTCGGCTGCGTCGCATTCGGATCGGCTTTGCTTGCCGAAATCAAGGCGCCGGATTACGTCGCGGCGGCGCCCAGCGCGCCGGTGGAGCAGCCCGATCTGGCCGCCGCCGTGCCGCAACTGGCGATCGCATCCGCCCCGCCGCCGATCGCGGCGATCCTCGCCCGGCCGTTGTTCAGCCCGAGCCGGCGACCGCCGCAAGGCAATACCGCCAAGACCGCGGAGGACGGCGGGCTCGCCGATTTACGGTTGGCCGGGATCGTCATCGAGGCCGGCCGCCGCTTTGCGATTTTCGCCCCGGAGGGCGCGAAGGCGCTGACCGTTACCGAGGGCGAAACGGTGAGCGGGTGGCGGGTCGACAGCATCTCGCCGCGCGAGGTCGCGCTGAGCGGCCCGGATGGCACCAAGACCTTGCAGCCGAAATTCGATCCCAACCTCGCCCCACCCCCCGAGCCGGCCGCGGCGTCGCCGCAGGTCGTCGTTGCGCAGCCGAATATTCGCGCCTCTCCGGGGATTGTGCCGCAGCCGGGTGCGCCGGTTTTCATTCCCGGCCAGGCGCGGCTGCGGCAGTTGAGGCGGCAATGAGGCCGTCTTGCCCGCGCCGGCTTTGGTACGCCGTCGCGTCGGCGGCGATTTTCTTTGGCTGCCAGCCGGCTCCCTCCGGGCTGCTGCCGCTCGAACAGCCGGCTGCCGTGCAGCCGGCGGCGCCACGCATCAACGGCACGATCCCGAGAGACGAGAGCCTGCAACATCCGTTTGTCAGCCGCGGCGTCGCCCCCGGGGCGCCGCCGGAGCAGTCGGCGCAGACCTCCCAATCGCAACTGGGGGCCGGACCGCCATCGCCACCGGGCGTCACCGCCCAAGGGGGTGGCGTCACCCTCAATTTCCTCGACACCGACATCCGCGAGATTGCGCGCGCGATCCTCGGCACGACGTTGAAGCTCAATTTTGCGATCGATCCCCGCGTGCACGGCACCGCCTCGATCGATACCGGTACGCCGCTGCCGCGTTCGGCCTTGTTGCCGACGCTCGAGACCTTGCTCAATCAAAACGGCGCGACCTTGGTCGAGCGCGGCGGGGTCTACGCCGTCGTGCCGACCGCCGCGGGGGTGGCGACAAGCGCCGGCGCCACCGGCATCGGCGCCGGCGCCCAGGTGGTCCAGCTCCGCTACACCGCGGCCACGGATCTCGCCAAGGTGCTGGAGCCTTACGTGGCCGAGGGCGGCAAGATCGCCGCCGACCAGGCGGGCAATGCGCTGCTCGTCAGCGGCGACGCTCAGGTGCGGCAAACCCTGGTCGGCCTGATCCGCGCTTTCGACACCGACCTCCTGGCCGGCCGGTCCTACGCCCTGTTCCCGGCCGGCGACAAGGATCCGGCCAAGCTCGCCACCGAGTTCCAGACGGTCTTGCAGGCGCAGGGTCAGGGACCTCTCGCCCAACTCGTCAACGTATTGCCGATGGACCGGGTCAACGCGATTCTCGTGGTGTCGTCGCAGCCGCGCTACATCGCCGCCGCCGAGCGTTTTTTCGGCCTCGAAAAGCGGGTCGAGGACGCCACCGCGCGCATCTGGCACGTTTATTACGTGCAGAACGGCCAGAGCATGGACCTCGCCTATACGCTGCAGCGCGCCTTCACGCCGAACAACGTGACCGCCCAGCCGACGGCACCCGGCGCCACCACCCCGAACGCGCCGTCGTTGACGATGGGGGCGGGCGCGGCCGGGACCTCCGGGGCCGCCGGAACCTCCGGAACCTTCGGCGCCGGCGGTTTGGCGGGCGGCACGACCGGCGGCACGACCGGCGGCCTGACCGGCGGCACCAGCGGCGGCACCGCCGGCGGCTTGCAGCTGGCCGGCTCGGTCGGCGCCGCCGGCGGATCGCCGGCCTCGACCGCAACGGGCCCCTCGCCCGCCACCGAGCCGCTGTCGAGCGAGACCGCCGGCGGCGGCACAGAGAACCGCATCCGCATCGTCCCCAACCCGGTCAACAACGCCTTGCTGATCTATGCCACGCCGGCCGAATACTCGGTCATCGAAGGAATGCTGCACAAGATCGACATCATTCCGCTCCAGGTGCTGATCGAGGCGACGATCGCCGAGGTCGATCTCAACGATGCGCTGCAATACGGCACCCAGTGGTTCTTCAAGACCGGCGAATTTACCGAGACGCTCGGCACGCCGGTGGTCAACGCCGCCACGGTCCCAACCTTGACGAGTCTCCAATTTCCCTCGAGCTCGCCGTTTTTCGTCGTCAACAGGGGTGTGAATTTTGCACTGGCGGCATTGGCGCAGGTCACCAAGGTCAAGGTGCTGTCGGCGCCGCAGGTAATGGTCCTGGACAATCAGCCGGCGAGCGTGCAGGTCGGCCAGCAGGTGCCGGTCCTGACCGGGCAGGCGACCAGCACCCTGGCCCCGGGCGCACCGACCGTCAACAGCGTCAATTATCAGAACACCGGCGTCATCATGCAGGTGACGCCGCGGGTGAATTCGGGCGGTCTCGTCACCCTCGACATCGCCCAGGAGGTCAGCAACGTCGCAGCCGCGGCGGCAAACACGGTCACCGGCTCGCCGACCTTCAACGACCAGGTGTTCCGCACCCGGGTCGCCGTGCAGGACGGCCAGACCGTCGGGATGGCCGGCCTGATCACCGACAATGCCTCGGTCGGGAACGCCGGCATCCCGCTGCTCAAGGACATTCCGTTCCTCGGAACACTATTCTCTACCCAGTCCAATGCCCGCATGCGCACCGAGCTCCTGGTGATGATCACGCCGCACGTCATCCACGACCAGCGCGACGCCCGGGCTCTGACCGAAGATCTGCGCGGTCAGCTGAGCGGCGCCGCGCTCGTCCCGCAGCAACTGCAGCACCTGCATAAATCGGGGTTCGCCAACCCGAACGGCCTCTGAGCCGGTGCCGCGACGGCTGCACCTTGCCGCCCGCCGGCGCCGCAGCCGCGGCTTTGCCCTGCTCATCGTGCTCTGGACCCTGGTGCTGATCGCCTTTGTCGTCGCTCACATCACGGCGAGCGGGCGGACCGAGGTCCGGATCGCCGAGAATCTCGTCGACAACGCGGTCGCCAGGGCCGCCGCCGACGGCGCCATCTCCGCGGCGATCTTCAACCTGTCGAACCCGCGCCCGGAGCAGCGCTGGCCGCTCGACGGCGCACCGCGCCCGCTCGCGGTCGGCAACAGCCGCATCGCGTTGCGGCTCGAGGACGAAGCCTCGCGCATCAACCCCAATCTGGCGTCGCCGCAGCTCCTGCAGGCGCTGCTGCAGACGCTTGGCGCCAATCCGCAAATTGCCCAGCGCCTGGCCGGCGCGATCGCCGAGTGGGTCGGCACGGCGCAGGATCCGCGCCCGCCGGAAGCGGTCCTCGCCGACTATCGCGCCGCCGGCCTCGACTATCAGCCGCCGGGGGCGGCGCTCGAAAGCCTCGACGAACTCGGCCGCGTGCTCGGCGTCACCCCGGCGGTGGTCGCCGCGCTGCGACCGCATTTGAGCCTGTACGCCCCGGCCGAGCCCAGCCCGCAGGGCACCGACCCGGTGGTCCTGGCTGCGCTCGCCGCGGTGGCGCCAGCCGGCAACGCGACGGCGCCGTCGGTGCCGACGCCGCCCGATATCGTGACCGCGCGGATCACGGCGGTGGCGTCGGGCCCTGGCAGGGCGCGCGTCGAGCGGATCGCGGTCGTCCGCATCGGTGCGGCGCTCACGAACGGCTATGCCGTCCTCGCCTGGGGTGACCGGCTCGACTGAACCATTCAGTTGCTGAGGGTCTTATCGGGCTGGCCGGCGGTGGTAAGCTGCCCATTCGGCCCGAGCGAGTAGAGATCGTAGTCGTGGCCGGCGCGATCGCTCGGCATGCGGTAGACAAACGGGTGGCCCCACGGGTCCTCCGGTGCGGCGTCTCCCTTGAGATAAGGCCCGCTCCAGCTGGTGACGCCGGACGGGCGGGTGAGCAGCGCCTGCAGCCCCTGCTCTGTCGTCGGATAGGTGCCAACGTCGAGCTTGTAGATGTCGAGCACGCTTGCCAGCCTTTCGATCTGTTGATGGGCGATCTTCTCTTTGGCCGAACCAAGCTGGCGCAGCGCCGCCGGCGCCACGAGGCCGATCAACAGCCCGAGGATGGCCAGGACGACGAGCAGCTCGAGGAAGGTAAAACCGCGCTCGTCACGGCGCCGGCAGCCGTCTCGAAGAACGGCCGTTGGCGAAGGCAGGATCATCGGATGACGCACACTAAAACGTCGGGCACAACGGAACCTGATGGGGCATAATCTGGGCAAATTCATGGTACGCACGGCGCCGGGGTGCGATGCTTCCGGCGGCTATCCCGGAACCGCAGGCCGCACCGCCCCGGCTCAATGCCCGGCTCGATGATGGAACAGGTTCAGCGCCGAACCTTGACGGAACCATTCGAGCTGCGACGCGCTGAAGCTGTGGTTGAGCTGCAAGGTTTCACGGGTGCCGTCGGCGTGCCTGACGCGGCATTCGACCGGCGCGCCGGGCGCCAGTTCCGCCAATCCGACCAGGCTCAGACGGTCCAAGGCATCGATCCGGTCGTAATCGGCCGGGTCGGCGAAGGTAAGGGCCAAGAGACCTTGCTTCTTCAAGTTGGATTCGTGAA
Organism: uncultured Alphaproteobacteria bacterium; assembly: GCA_963772295.1. Taxonomy (GTDB): domain Bacteria; phylum Pseudomonadota; class Alphaproteobacteria; order ATCC43930; family CGMCC-115725; genus AP-15. The sequence goes on along the minus strand of CAVYWO010000004.1, from coordinate 334,732 downwards.
TGCGGGCAAAGCTGCGCGCGATCACCGCGGCGCCCCCGAGGAGGCGCGGCGACAGCGCCGCGTGCTCGCGGCTTGAACCTTCGCCGTAATTGAAATCGCCGATCACCACCCATTTGACGCCGCGCCGCTTGTAGTCGCGCGCGATGGCTGCGATCGCCACCCCCTTCTCGCCGCTTAAGACGTTGATGCCGGTGCCGGTCTCGCCGGTGAACGCATTGGTGGCGCCCATGAACATGTTGTCGCTGAACTTGTCGAGGTGGCCGCGGTAGCGCAGCCAGGGCCCGGCCGGCGAGATGTGATCGGTGGTGGTTTTGCCGCGGGTCTTGATCAGGACCGGGCAGTCGACGAAATCGCGATGGTCCCATGCGGTCCAGGGCTCCATCAACTGCAGCCGCTCGCTGTGCGGATCAACCGCCAGGACGATGTCGCTGCCGTCTTCCGGCGGGGCAACGAAGGCCGCATGGCCGGGGTCGAAGCCATGCGCGGGCACCTCGGGCGCCGCTTTGGGTGGCTTGAGGCGAAACGGCTTACCCTCGGGATCGGGCAAACCGTCGGTCAGCGGATTGAACGAGAGTCGCCCGGCGAGCGCCATTGCGGTGACGATCTCCGGGCTGCCGATGAAGTTCATCGTCGTCGGCTGTCCGTCGTTGCGCCGCGGGAAATTGCGGTTGTACGAGGTGACGATGGTGTTCGGCACCGCTCCCTCTTCGGCGGAACGCCGCCATTGGCCGATACACGGTCCGCAGGCATTGGCCAAGACGGTGCCGCCGATATCCTTCAACGCCTGCATCTGGCCATCGCGCTCGATCGTCGCGCGCACCGCTTCCGAGCCCGGCGTGACCAGGAACGGCACGGCGGCCCCGAGCGCGTGCGCCGTCGCCTGTTCGGCGACATCCGCGGCGCGGCACATGTCTTCATAGGAAGAATTGGTACAGCTGCCGATCAGCGCCGTCGAGATCCGGTCGATAAACCCGCTGTCGGCGTCGGCAACCTCGGCGGCGAGCTGCGAAATCGGCCGCGCCCGGTCCGGCGAATGCGGCCCGACGATGTAGGGTTCGAGCTTCGACAAATCGAGCTCGACCACCCGGTCGTAATATTTCGCCGGATCGGCCTCGACTTCGCGGTCGGGTTCCAGCAATTCTTGATGCTGCCGAAACAGCGGCACGAGGCGGGGCTTACCGGTCGCCTCGAGATAGCGCGCCATGTGCTCGTCGGCCGGGAACATCGAGGTGGTCGCACCGAGTTCGGCGCCCATATTGGTGATCGTTGCCTTGCCGGTGGCGCTGAGCGTGCGCGCCCCGGGGCCGATATATTCGACGATTGCGTTGGTGCCGCCGGCAACGCTCAGCTGCCCGGCGACATAGAGGATCACATCCTTGGGCGCCGTCCAGCCGCCGAGGCGGCCGGTCAAGTAGACCGCGATGTGCCTCGGATACAGCACCTCCCAGGGCAGCCCGGCGATGACTTCGACGGCGTCGGCGCCGCCGACGCCGACCGCGCAGGCGCCGAGGCCGCCGGCGTTGGGCGTATGCGAGTTGGTGCCGATGATCAGCTCTCCCGGAAAAGCGTAATTCTCCAGCACCACCTGATGGATGATGCCGGCGCCGGGCCCCCAGAAGCCAAGCCCGTATTTCGCTGCCGCGGATTTTAGAAACGCGTACACCTCCTCGTTTTCGACCAAGGATTGGCGCAGGTCCGCGGCCCCCTCGACGCGCGCCTGGATCAAATGGTCGCAGTGGATCGTGGCCGGCACCGCGACCTTGTCGCGGCGCGTCTGCATGAACTGCAGCAGTCCGGTCTGGCCGAGCACGTCCTGAAACACGACGCGGTCGGGCCGCAGCAACAAATAGCTCTCGCCCGGTACGAGTTCCTGATGTTCGGGATCGTCGAGATGGCCGAGCAGCACCTTGTCGGCCAAAGTCAGCGGCCGGCCCAGGCGGCGGCGGACCACGGCAAGGTTGCGGGCCATCGCCGCATAGACCGCAGCCGCCATTTCCGGCGTCGATTCGATAGCTACCATGGTAGAGCCTTTCTCGCCGATGCTTCGAACGCTCGCGACCGCGCAGGCCTGCGTCGGCCGGCCGCGACGGAACCCGAGGGTCGATTGGTCGATGCCGGGGGCGGGGTCGAACCGCCGCCGTCGGATGATGCCCGAAGCGGCCGAAACCGTCCAGCGCGCGGCCGCCGGGTCGGTCGGCTCTCCCGCCCTTGGGCGCGGTCAGGCCGCGGGCTCAGATGGCGTCGAGTTGCCAGGCGACGTCATTGCCAATGCCCCACAGGTAGCCAATGTCGGTCTGACCGACGAGGGCATAGGCGCGTCCCTGATGCCGCCAATAAAGGAGGTTGACGTCCTGGCGCCGGTTGAAGGTCGGCGGAATGTCGGGCCGGCGCGACGAACCGATGATCAGGGTCAGCGGCCCGATCGCCTTGTTGTCGGTGGTATAGAAGAGTTGCGCCGCCGGGCGGCCGCCGACGAGAACGAGCCGGGCGCCGCGGTAGGTCAGACCCCACGGCTTGAGATCGGGGAGGCGGACTGCCTGCGGCAGGCTTTGACTGATCCTTTGCCATGCCTCGCGCGGATCGCCCGAGGCCGGCAGGTCGACAAAAGCATGGTCGCCGGTATTGACGAACAGCTTGAAGTAGCCGGCGGCGGTGTCGAGCCAGACATCGTTGGCGGCAGCGGTCTCGGTCGCCGGCGCGCCGCCGCCGCCCGCGACCGACCCGAGATAGACGGCGCCGCCGCCGGCCAGCACTCCGAAGACCGACGCGGCAAGCGGCAGCGCGATGCGCCAGGCTCGGCCTGGTGCCGCAGGCTTGCCGGGGCGGTGTTGCACGAACCGCACGATCCGCGGCTCGGCCGCACCGGTCTCGCCGAGCGCCGCGGCAATCAGCCGATCCGGCACCGGCTCGTGCATGACCTCGTCGAAGGCCAGGCGCACGAGATTGTCCGAGCGGGCTAGCGCCGCCAGCCTGGCTGCCGCCGCGGGATCGGCCGCAAGGCGAGCTTCGACCGCGCGCCGCTCGGTGATCTCGAGTTCGCCGTCGAGATAGGCGACGAGACGATCGTCAACGTGCTCCGGCATCCCTCGCACTCCCTGCCGGCCCGTCGCCGGCCTCGAGGCGCGCCTCCAGCGCCACCCGCGCGCGGGCCAGCCGGCTCATGATCGTGCCGACCGGGACTCCCTGGACCGCTGCGGCCTCTCGGTAGCTGAGACCGTCGACGGTAACGAGCAACAGCGCCGCGCGCTGCTCGGCCGGCAGGCATTCAACGGCGCGGCGGACATCGCCCAGCGACAGGCGGGCTTCAACCCGGCGCACCGGCTCATCCGTAGCGAGCCGCCCGAAGCCAAGCTCGCCGTCCTCCCGGCGCACGTTGCGGGCGCGGACCTGGTCGATCCAGATCGTCTGCACGATGCGAAACATCCAGCTGTCGAACCGAGTGCCCTCCTGAAACTGGTGCCGGCGGGCGAGCGCCCGCTCGCAGGCGGCCTGCACGAGGTCGTCGGCCTCGACCGCCGAGCCCGCGAGGCCGCGGGCGAAGCGGCGCAGCCGCGGCAACATGGCGATCAGCTGGTCGCTGAACCGCCGGGCGACCGGCTCGCTCTCGGCAACGAGACGTACCGGCGATGCCGCCCATTCGTGCCGAACCGACAACGCTCCCCCCAACGACTTATTCCAGCCGCACCGCGCCCGCAGATCATAGGCGCCGGCCCGCGATCGCGTCCCCTCGTTGGCGCAGAGTTGCGCCGATCCGCACCGCCACCCGGCGCCGGCCGAGGGAACGCTCCATTAACGGCGGCAAACGCGGCCGAAGGCAAGCGCGATTGCGGCCGCGCCGACAATCGGGCGAGCGGCGCGATCGCCGCGGCAATCCGCTGGGATCGCTCTTCACAAACCGCGTTGGCAACGGCATTGTGCGGCACCTGCCGCCTGCCCGATCAGGAACAGTCCGAGCATGAAGGTCGCCGTCGTCAAGGAAAGGCGGGCGCACGAGCGCCGGGTCGCGGCCTCGCCCGACACGGTCAAACGCATGGTCGGCATGGGGCTCGAGGTCGCGGTCGAAAGCGGCGCCGGCGACGGCGCCGGCGTTGCCGACGCCAGTTTCGCCGAAGCGGGCGGGGCGATCGTGGCCGATGCCGCTGCCGCCCTCGACGGCGCCGACATCGTGCTCAAGGTGCAGCGTCCGCTGCGCGGCGATGCGGTCGACGAATTGCATCATCTGAAGCGCGGCGCGGCGCTGATCGGCCTTTTGCAACCGTCGGAGAGCCCGGCCGATGTCGATGCCTACGCGCGGGCCGGCATCGCCGCCTTCGCCATGGAGCTGCTGCCGCGCATCACCCGCGCGCAAGCGATGGACGTGCTGTCGTCGCAAGGCAATCTCGCCGGCTACAAGGCGGTGATCGACGCCGCCGAGGCATTCGGCCGCGCCTTTCCGCTGATGATGACCGCGGCCGGCACGATCAAGGCGGCGCGGGTGTTGGTGATGGGCGCCGGTGTCGCCGGCCTGCAGGCGATCGCTACGGCGCGGCGGCTCGGCGCCGTCGTCGCCGCGACCGACGTTCGGGCCGCGGCCAAGGAGCAGGTCGAGAGCCTGGGGGCCACATTCATCACCGTCGACGAGACGGCGGCGCTCTCGGCCGAGACCGCGGGCGGCTATGCCCGCGAGATGGGCGAGGATTATCAGCGCCGACAGCGCCAACGGATCAGCGAAGCCCTGCGCCGCACCGATGTCGTGATCTGCACCGCCCTCGTCCCCGGCCGCAAGGCGCCGCTCTTGTTGACCGAGGCGATGATCGCCGAGATGGCGCGCGGCTCGGTCGTCGTCGACCTCGCCGTCGAGGCCGGCGGCAATGTCGAAGGCAGCCGGGCCGATGAAACGGTCACCACCGCGAACGGGGTGACGATCCTCGGCCCGCTCAACGTGCCGTCGCGCATCGCCGCCGATGCGAGCCGGCTCTACGCCCGCAACCTCCTCAACTTCCTGCAGCTGATCGTCGACAAGGAGGGTCGGCTGGCGATCGATCGCGGCGACGAGATCGTCAAGGCGACGCTGTTGACGATCGACGGCGCGGTGGTGAACCCGGCGCTGATGCCCACCGTGCCGGCCGAGGCGGCTGCCGGCAACGGCTGAGGGAGCACCCATGGCAGATCTCGTTTCTCCCGCCGAGCGAGCGGGCGGCCTCGCCGGCGATGCCGCGCAACTCGCGCAGAACCTCGACGCCCTGGCCCGGCAACTGGCCGCCCAGGCGCCGCCGGCGCCGGTCGCCGCCGGTTCATCCCTGGTCTTCGAGCTGACCGTCTTCGTGCTCGCCGTGTTCGTCGGCTATCACGTCGTCTGGCGTGTGACGCCGGCCCTGCATTCACCGCTGATGAGCGTCACCAACGCGATTTCGAGCGTGATCATCGTCGGCGCTCTGATCGCCGCGGGGCCCTTCGGCTTGAGCTTTGCCAAGGTCGCCGGCTTCGTCGCGGTGACCCTCGCTTCGGTCAACATCTTCGGCGGCTTCATCGTCACCCAGCGCATGCTGCAAATGTTCCAGCGAAGGAAGTAGCGGGGCGGCGGTGAGCGAAAACCTGTCGGCGCTGTTCTACCTCGCCGCCTCGGTCGCTTTCATCCTGGCATTGCGCGGGCTGTCGTCGCCGCAGACGGCGCGGGCCGGGAATTTCTACGGGATCGCCGGCATGGCGATCGCGGTCGCGACGACCCTGGTGGCCTCGCCGCATGTCGTCAGCTTCTGGCTGATCGTCCTCGGCTTTTTGCTTGGCGGCGCGATCGGGACCTGGATTGCGCTGCGCATTCAGATGACGGCACTGCCGCAGCTGGTGGCGGCGTTTCACAGCCTGGTCGGCCTCGCCGCGGTCTGCGTCGCCGCCGCCGCCTTCAGCCATCCCGAAGCCTACGGCATCGGCACGCGCCGCGCGATCTTTGGCGAAAGCCTCGTCGAAATGGCGATCGGCACGGCGATCGGCGCCGTCACTTTTACCGGATCGGTCGTCGCCTTCGCCAAATTGCAGGGCCTGGTCACCGGCCGGCCGTTCACTTTTCCGTTTCAACATCCGCTGAACGCGGCGCTCGGCCTCGTCCTCGTCCTGTTGGTCGTGCTGTTCGTCGCGACCCAGGCCGCCGCCGCCTTCTGGCTGATCGCGCTCTTGTCGCTGGCCCTCGGTCCCTTGCTGATCGCGCCGATCGGCGGCGCCGACATGCCGGTCGTCATCTCGATGCTGAACTCCTACTCCGGCTGGGCCGCCTGCGGCATCGGCTTCACCTTGTCGAACAGCCTGTTGATCATCACCGGCGCGCTCGTCGGCTCGTCGGGCGCGATCCTCAGCTACATCATGTGCAAAGGGATGAACCGCTCGATCTTCAACGTGATCCTGGGCGGGTTCGGCACCGAGGGCGGCAGGCTCGCCGCCGGCGCCGCCGAAGGCGACCGCTCGGTCAAGCCGGGCAGCGCCGAAGACGCCGCCTTCATCCTGAAGAACGCCGGCTCGGTGATCGTCGTCCCGGGCTACGGCATGGCGGTAGCCCAGGCGCAGCACGCGCTCAAAGAGATGGCCGATCTGTTGAAGAAGGACGGGGTCGGGGTCCGCTATGCGATCCATCCCGTCGCCGGGCGCATGCCCGGCCATATGAACGTGCTGTTGGCCGAAGCGAACGTGCCCTATGACGAGGTCTTCGAGCTCGACGAGATCAATCGCGACTTCGCCGCGACCGATGTCGCCTATGTGATCGGCGCCAACGACGTGACCAACCCGGCCGCCAAGACCGATCCCAAGTCGCCGATCTACGGCATGCCGATCCTCGACGTCGAACGCGCCAAGACCGTATTGTTTGTCAAGCGCTCGCTGGCCTCGGGCTATGCCGGCGTCGACAACGAGCTGTTCTACCGCAACAACACGATGATGCTGTTCGGCGACGCCAAGAAAATGTGCGAGGAGATCGTCAAGGCGATGGAGTGAGTGTCGAATTTACAAGACGCTCGGTGACGGCAAGCTCATAGTTAATGGCATCCGACGGCGCCGCAGCTAATCGTGCGAACGTGCAAGCTATGGCCGGGCAAACCACCGCCGTTGACAAAACCGTGCCGTTCCGGGAAGCTACGCTCCCCCGAAAAGAGAGGGAAACGTTATGAAACGGTCGCTAAGCGCTTTGACGATGATCATCGCCGGTGGATTGGTTGCCATGGCGCCAAGTGTTTCTCGGGCCAACGACATCTTCACCTTTCCCCTGACCGTGTCAGGGGGGGCAAAAGCCTGTCTTCCTGAAGCAAACGGAATGGTCACTCTCAATTCCCTCGGCATCGTCGAGGAAATGCATATCCAAGTGAACTTCTTGCCGCCTAATACGGATTTCGATGTCTTTGTGATCCAGCAACCGAACTCGCCCTTCGGCCTCGCCTGGTATGAGGGCGACATCTTGACCGACTCCAGCGGCTCCGGGGTCACCGATCTGATCGGCCGGTTCCAATTCGGGACGTTCATCGTCGGCGTAGGCACGCCTGCTGCGCCCGTTACCCAACCCAAAGGTCCGTTTCCGGACGCTTCCACGAGTTCGGCGACAAACCCTGTACAGCTCTACCATGTCGGGATCTGGTTCGACTCGCCGCAAGTAGCCCAGAAGCTCGGTTGCACCACGACAGTGGTGACAACCCCGTTCAACAGCGAGCACCAGGGCGGCATCCAGGTCCTCAATAGCGCAGGATCCGAGTTTACGAAAATTGGGCCATTGGGGCACTTCAACCCGCCGTGAAGCGCGCCTGCCGGTGACCGCGCGGCGCTCGGCGTCATTAATCCCTGCCCGCTGGCGCAGGGGGTTGCCGTAGCCGCCGCGCCGGCGGGGAGGAAGTCATGACGGGACTGCGCGCGGTCACCAAAGACGGTGCCGATCGGGTCGTCGCGGACGCAACTCTCGCCGCGTTCGAGGCCCGCTTTCGCGGCACGCTGCTGCGCCCCGGCGCCCCCGGCTGTGACGATGCCCGGCGGGTGTGGAATGGGGTGATCGACGCGCCGCGCCGGCGGCCGCCTGAGCTGGCCGGCTCGCCGCGCTGTAATCACCCGGGGTTTTGCCCCCGAAAGCGAAGCAAAAGCAGCTCTCGAAGCGGGAGGTTGACGGCGAGACCGATTTGCGGGATAATAAGTACCCGGCGAGGGCCATCGCCGGCTAAAGGTCGGGCAGCTATTGCCTGTGCGGGATGCTCCTTTTCTCTATTCTCTATCTGGAGGGATCCCATGAAGGCACTCGGTAAAACGGTCATCGGCGGCGCGTTGTTTCTGAGCGTCTTCTCCGCCGCCAACGTGGCCCAGGCTGTCACCCCCACCATCGTGACTTGGGACAGGATCACCGGAATAATCGTGCCCGGCAGCGTGGTCGGCGGGATCACCGGGGGTGGCTTTCCTTGGTCGACATCGGGCGGCCACGCAACCGTCGATTTGACGAACTCGCTCATGGCCTTCTACGTGAGCGGGCTCGTCCTCGCCGGCGGCAATTCGATCGGCACACCCGGCCCGGTCACCTCGGTACAGGGGACCTTGGTCTGCAATCCGTCCGCGAAGAAGCCGACGGTGATTCCTTCTTCGGCGGTAACCTTGGACGCCCAAGGCGGCGCCAGCTTCATCGGTTCGGTCAGCACGAGGACCGCGACCTGCAAACTGGCGAACGGCGTTGCGTTTCTGATCACGGTGCCCGTGACCGGGACCCCCTGGATCGCCAACGGCTCGGTCGAGACTTCGCCTTGAGCGCTTCGCGGTGTGCCCGCTTGGCGCCACGACCGTCGTGTAGGCACGAGCTCTACCGGCATCGCCGTCTCGGCGATGCCGGAAACCCTCGCGGGGGGCAATATGGCGGCGCTGAACGCAGTGACCAGAGACGGTGCGGATAGGGTCGTTGAGGCGGCGGCCCTCGCCGCGTTCGAGGCCGGCTTTCGCGGCAATCTGCTGCGTCCCGGCGCCCCCGGCTATGACGATGCCCGGGGGTGTGGAACGGGATGATCGACCGCCGCCCGGCGCTGATCGCGCGCTGTGCCGGGCCCGCCGATGTCGTTTGCGCCGTCAATTTCGCCCGCGACCAGGATCTCCTCGTCTCGGTGAAGGGCGGCGGCCACAACATCACCGGCAACGCCGTCTGCGAGCGCGGGCTGATGATCGACCTGTCGCCGATGAAGGGCATCCGGGTCGATCCGGTGCGGCGCACGGCGCGCGCCGAGGCGGGGCTCACCTGGGGCGAGTACAACCGCGAGACGCAGGCCTTCGGCCTGGCCAGCACCGGCGGGGTGGTCTCGACCACCGGCATCGCCGGTCTCACCTTGGGCGGCGGCCTCGGCTGGCTGATGGGCAAGCACGGGCTCAGCTGCGACAACCTCGTTTCGGCCGACATCGTCACCGCCGGCGGCCGGCTGCTGACGGCAAGTGCCGACGAGAACCCGGAGCTGTTCTGGGGGCTGCGCGGCGGCGGGGGCAATTTTGGCGTCGTCACCTCGTTCGAGTATCGGCTGCATCCGGTCGGCCCGGTATTGGCCGGCATGGTCCTCTATCCGAGGGCGGAGGCGCCGGCGGTGCTGCGCTTCTACCGCGACTACGCGCGCGCTTGTCCCGACGCGCTGACCGCCTTTGCCGCGCTGATGACCTCGGCCGAGGGCGACCCGGTCGTCGCCGTCGTCGTCGGCCATATCGGCGACCTCGCCGAGGGCGAAAAGCTGGTGGCGCCGGTACGCAAGTTCGGCGCGCCGCTCGCCGACTCGATCGCGCCGATGTCCTATGTCGCGCTGAACACGATGTTGGACGCCGCCTTTCCCTATGGCGGCGTGCAGCGCTATTGGAAGTCGAGTTTCCTCAAACAGCTCGGCGACGACGCGCTCGATGTCCTCATCGATCGCGCCGGCACGATGCGTTCGCCGATGTCGATGGTCGGGTTCTTTCATGTCCATGGTGCGGCCACCCGGGTCGACCCCGAGGCGACCGCCTTTGGGCTGCGCGACGACCAGTGGGATTACGACGTCATCTCGCAATGGCAGGATCGCGGCGAGACCGCCGACCATATGAGTGGACGCGCGCCTTCTGGACTGCGGTCGAGCCTTTCGCTGCGGGGACGGTCTATGTCAACCACCTCGATGCCGAGGAGGGGACGCGGCTGCGGGCGGCCTACAGCAGCAGCCAAAGCTATCAGCGGCTCGTCGCCTTGAAGAACAAATACGATCCCGAAAACCTCTTCCGCCTGAACCAGAACATCCGGCCGACGGCGTAGCCGGTTCGACCCGCGCAGCTCAGCGCGCGGCGGCGAATGCGGGAGCCGCACAGGTCGGGCAGTCCGGATCCTTGGCGATGCGGATCGGATGCAACCGGGCGCGCAGCGCGTCGTAGATGAGGAGGGTGCCGTCGAGGCCGTCGCCGAGGCCCAGCAACTCCTTCAGCACCTCGACCGCCTGCAGGCAGCCGAGCACCCCGGCGACGGCGCCCAAGATCCCGGCCTCGGCGCAGCGCGGGACGAGGTCGGGCGGCGGCGGCTCGCGGAACAGGCAGCGATAGCAAGGATGGCCGGCGCCGAGATAGGGCCGGAAGGTCGAGATCTGGCCCTCGAACGGCGACAATGCCGCGGCGACGAGCGGCTTGCGCAGGCGGCAGCAGCAATCGGTCAACAGATAGCGCGTGGCGAAATTGTCGCTGCCGTCGGCGACCAGATCGTAGCCGCCGATCAGCGCCGCCGCGTTCTCCGGCCCGAGCCGCGCGGCATGGGTTTCGACCCGCACCTCGGGATTGATCGCCAGCAAGGCCGCGCGCGCACTCTCGACCTTGAGCGCGCCGACCCGAGGGGTGGCGTGGACGATCTGGCGCTGCAGGTTGGTCAGATCGACCCGGTCGTTGTCGACGATCCCGATGGTGCCGACGCCGGCGGCCGCGAGATAGAGCAGGACCGGCGAACCGAGCCCGCCGGCGCCGACGACGAGGACGCGGGACTGGAGCAGCCGCGCCTGGCCCTCCTCGCCGACCTCGTCGAGGATCAGGTGGCGGGCATAGCGCTGAAGCTGCTCGTCGCTGAATTCCATCGCGGCGCTCCTCAGAGCCCGTCGAACAGTGCCGTCGACAGGTACCGCTCGGCAAAGCTCGGCAGGACCACGACAATGGTCTTGCCCGCCATCTCGGGGCGCCTGCCGACTTCGAGTGCGGCGGCCAGCGCCGCACCCGAGGAGATCCCGACCGGGAGACCCTCGAGACGCGCCGCCGCGCGCGCCGTGCGAAAGGCGGTCTCGTTGCCGATGCGGACGACCTCGTCGATCAGGCCGGTGTCGAGGACCTCGGGAATGAAACCGGCGCCGATGCCCTGGATCCGGTGCGACCCCGGTGGCCCGCCGGACAGCACGGCGCTGTCCTCGGGCTCGACCGCTATCATCTTGAGCCCCGGCCGGCGCGGCTTCAGCACCGAGCCGACCCCGGTCAAGGTGCCGCCGGTTCCGACCCCGCTGACCACCGCATCGACCTTGCCGTCGGTATCCTTCCAGATCTCCTCGGCGGTGGTGCGGCGGTGGATTTCGGGGTTGGCCGGGTTGCGGAATTGCTGCGGGATGAAGGCGTCGGGCAAGGATTTGGCGATTTGCTCGGCCTTGGCGATGGCCCCCTTCATGCCTTCTGCGGCCGGCGTCAGCTCGAGCTCGGCACCGAGCAGCAGCAGCATCTTGCGCCGTTCCACCGACATGCTGTCCGGCATCGTCAGGATCAGCCGGTAGCCCTTGGCGGCGCAGACAAAGGCGAGCGCGATGCCGGTGTTGCCGGAGGTCGGCTCGATCAACACGGTTCCGGGCCCGATCCGCCCGGCGGCTTCGGCGGCGGCGATCATCGACACCCCGATGCGGTCCTTCACCGAGCCGAGCGGGTTGAAGAATTCGCATTTGCCGAGGATCTCGGCCCCGGCTTCGGCCTGCCGCGCGAGCCGATCGATGCGCACCAGCGGTGTCGCGCCGATCGTCTCGGTGATGCTGTCGTAGATCCGGCCGCGAAACTCGGCGCTCGCCGGTCGGTGCGAGCGGAGGCTGTCCATTTGAGACTTCTCCAAGTGTTTTCTTGTCAATGATCCGGCATCGGCGCCGTTTAGATGTCGAATTCGCCGCCCTCGGGGGTGCGCCCGCCGATGCCGGCGCCATAGGCGCGGCTGCACAGATCCTCCAGCGACAGTCCGTCGAGCCGCCGCATCATCTCATGGCGAAGGTCGATCCACAGCGGCCGCACGACTTGATGGCCGAGGGCGCTCCCGGAGGGATCGCTGATCGGGTCCTCGGCTGTTTCCAATCCCTGCACGGTGCGCACGATATCGCCCAGGCTGATCCGCTGCCGCTCGCGCCCGAGACGATAGCCGCCGGCGGGCCCGCGGATGCCGAGCAGAATGCCGTTGCGCACCAATTCCTGCAGCACCGGTTCGAGGTAGCGGCGCGGGATCTGCTGGCGCTCCGTTATCTCCGCCGAACGCACCGGCGCCGCACCGCCATTATAGGCGATGTCGAGCACCGCCTCGATCGCGAACAACAATTTTTTGGTCAGCCGCACCATGTCGCGCGCTTCGCCTCGGAGGTCCGGCCCGGAGCCGTGAATTCGGCCGTCATCGCCGGCTCCGGGTGACGAGCCATTCCGCGATCCGCCCCGCAAGCCGGGCGGCGACCTCGCGCTTGGTCATCGTCGGCCAGTCTTCGACGCCGTCGGCGCCAACCAGACGGATCGTGTTGCGGTCACCGCCAAAAGTGCCGGCACTGGCCGAGACGTCGTTGGCGAGGATCCAGTCGCAGCCCTTGCGCATGCGCTTGTCGCGGGCGTTGTCGAGGATGTCGTCGGTCTCGGCCGCGAAACCGACGACGAGAGCCGGCCGGTCGTTGCCGCGGCGGGCGATCGTGGCAAGAATGTCGGGGTTCTCGGTGAGGCGAAGCAGCGGCGGGCCGCCGCCGTCCTTCTTCAGCTTGCTCCGGGCCACGGTCTCGACCCGCCAATCGGCGACCGCCGCGGCCATCACCGCGACATCGACCGGGAGTGCAGCTTCGCAGGCGGCGAGCATTTCCAACGCAGTCTCGACCGCCACCAGCCTGACGCCGAAGGGCGGCGGCTCCTGGGTCGGTCCCGAGACCAACACCGTGTCGGCGCCGAGGGCCGCGAGCGCGTCCGCGATTGCGTGGCCCTGTTTGCCGGAGGAATGGTTCGAGATGTAGCGAACCGGATCGATCGGCTCGCGCGTCGGACCGCTGGTCACCAGCGCCCTACGGCCGGCGAGGCGCCGATCGCCGGCGAGCATCCGCTCGATTGCCGCGACGATCTCGAGCGGCTCGGCCATCCGGCCCGAGCCGACCTCGCCGCAGGCGAGCTCGCCCGAGCCCGGTCCAACCCGCACGACGCCCCGGGCCGCCAGGGTCGCAAGGTTCGCCTGGGTCGCCGGATGCGCCCACATCGCCAAATTCATCGTCGGCGCCAGCAGGATCCGCTTGTCGGAGGCGAGCAGCGCCGTGGTCGCCAGGTCGTCGGCCAACCCTATCGCGATCCGCGCGATCAGATCGGCGCTGGCCGGCGCCACGACGAGGAGATCGGCCTCGCGCGATAGGCGGATATGCCCCATCTCGCTCTCGTCGGTCAGCGACCAGAGGTCGTCATAGACCTTGTCTTCGCTCAACGCGGCAACCGACAGCGGGGTCACGAACTGCCTGGCCGCCGCGGTCATGATGCAGCGTACCGCGGCGCCGCGCTCGCGCAGCCGGCGAATGAGGTCGAGGCTCTTATAAGCAGCGATGCCGCCCGAAATGACCAGCAGGATGCGTCTACCTTCGAGCAATCGACCCCTCCATTGCACCGGCCGCCAGTATGCTCCGGCACGATCGGCAGGGCGAGCGCGATCGGGATCGACGATGCTGGACCGGCTGCTTTCCTGGGCCAGGGCCCCGTGCGGGACAACTGCGGTGACGGTCAGGTCTCTGGTAATCCGCGACCAGCTGGGGACGACCACCGGATCAACTGCTTGTCCACGTTTGATTCCGGGGACGCTGTGTGCCATTGCCGCCGGCGTTTCCCCACAATGGCTTACTCGTGCACGATGACCAGCACATCATCGAATGCGGCGGACCTGCGCGGGGTGATGGATTTTCGGGACGCCTTCGGCAACCTGCTGATTAATTCAAACCTGCACTGACGGGTTGATGCGAGAAGGCCAATGAAACACCGCTTCGGTGTCAAAGCGGCGGTCAGGTCAGGCGGAGGGCCGGCGGGCGGCTTGCCGCGAGCCAGGCAATAGCGGCCGGCCGAGGGATGCGCCAACCGGACGCGCATCCTCGGCGCGGTCGATCCAGACGCGCCGCGTCGCCGCTCCGCTTTTTGCCGATCGCCGACAGGGGCCATACCCTTCGCGAGATTTCGGTTCTAAGAAACCGGCTGACTGAGTTCGACCGGGAACGAGCCGTGATCGCCCGCCGACGCGATGCGCTTGAGCGAGCGCAGGCGGAGGAAGCCCGGCCGCCGACCGGCGCCAAAGTCGCGATGGCCTCGCCAACCGCCGCCAAGATCGCGTTGTCGCAAAGCCTGTTCCGCGGCCGCGTGGTCAGCACCCTTTGATCGTAGCGGCGGTGCAGGAGAGAGCCAGAGCGCAAGCGCTCGCCGGGTCACCCGAGAGCGAAGCGACCGCCAATCGCGCCTTCTGTGACGCGGAGCGGAGATCCGCCACCTGGGCTCGGCCCCCAGCGCCTCGGCCACTTCCACTTCAAGGACCTCTTGCAAGGCCGTCCGCACCAGCGCCCGGAGGAACTCCTCGTCCCCCGCCAAAAGCGCTTTCACGTCGACCGTCCCAGACTTACCCTTCTTCTCGGTCATGGTATGCATCCTCGCCAAAGGATCCGGTGACTGCCAAATCACCCGCATACCGTGACCATTCGCTTCAGCGTATTTTGCTGAACCTTCCGGACGCTACCCGGCACGCCGCGCCGGCGTCGGTGGTCGGCTGAAGAGAAGGCCGCGGTCGTTGCCGCCAGCTTTGCGCCCGGTGCGGTGGCGCGGCAGGTGGCGCTGCGCCGGCGCACCCTGCCGGCCTCGCTATCGACGGCCTGGCGTCAGGGAATAAGATACAAAGATCGAGGCTCGGGCGGTCGAACCGAGGGACTGGTGCTCTATACGGTGGTACTGGGACGGGAATCCGATGGCGGCTACGTCGTCAGTGTCCCGGTCCTGCCGGGATGCGTAAGCCAGGGGGACACGCGCGTAGAGGCTCTGGCGAACATCCGCGAAGCGATCGAACTGTGTGTCGAGGACTGCCGCGACGCCGGCGACCCGGTCCCGACCGAGGCCGGCAAGGAGTTCGTCGAAGTCGAAGCGGCGTAACCAAAGGATTCATGACCGGCGGCGGAATAATCGGCGTTACCCGGGCTATGCTCGCTGTTAGCGAGCATATCGTCGCCGCCCGACGTGACTATCTGACGGCGGAGGAGGCAACCGGGCTGCTCAATGGCGACAGCCCAGTCAAGGTATGGCGGCAAAAGCGCGGCCTGTCGCAGCGTGCTCTCGTCGCAAAAGCCGAGATCGGCAGCAGCTATCTCGCGGAGATCGAAACGAATTGCAAACCCGGCAGTGACGATGCCTACCGCAAACTGGCCGCGGTGCTCAATGTACCGCCCGAAGAGCTCGACGCCCGGCGGTATCGGACGCGCGATCCGCACTATGGCCCGGTGGTGCTGCGCACCAACCCGGTGTCGGCGGCGGTCTCGCCCGGTAATCGCGGTAGCTGGGCGGACTCTATGGATTTCCCGACCTTGGGGGATGCGCTGGATTTCATTCGCGAGCAGTGGAGTTCGCTGCGCGCGCGAGGTCCTCGGGTCGCCGACCTCGATCATCGGCCGATTTATAGCGCCGAGGATCTGATCCGAGAGATCGACGGGTAGGATGGGCGCGTGATGCCTTAGCGGCTGACTTGAAATGAATTGGCCGTTTTCAAGAGGTCACATCTCCCGCTCGTCTTGGCCGGTGGGCCTTTAGCCCGCGGGCCTGACCCGCGGGTCGGGCCCGGCCATCCATGCGAATGCTATCCGAGCCTTTCCGGTTCTCGTGGACGCCCGGACTTGGTCCGGGCGAGACGAGTTCAAAGCCGGCAACACATCAGGTGCACACGTCATTTCAGGTCAGAAACTTAGTCTTGCTGCGTCGCCGCGGTCACGGGCGGGCGTGCGAGCGCCGCACCGCCGGCGCCGCCTTGGCGCCGCCCGTCTGCGCGGGGGCAGGCTCGGTCGCGGTCACCTCGACCTCGACCCGCATGCCGAGAGCGTCCGACGGAAAGCCGATCCAGCTGCCGGAAACCGGCACCGCCTGGCGCGGGTCGCGCAACACCGCGACGCGGATCAGATCGTGGCTGCCGACGATGCCGTTGGTCGGATCGAACTCGACCCAGCCGGCCCCCGGCAGGTAGACGCGCAACCAGGCGTGGGTGGCGCCGGCGCCGCGCGCCCCCGCCGCACCTTCGGGGACGTGCAGATAGCCGCTGACGAAATGCGCGGCAAGGCCCAGGGAGCGCACCGCCTCCATCATCAAGACGGCAAAGTCGCGACAGCTGCCGCTCGCCTGGCGCAGCGTCTTCGTCGGGTCCTGGACGCCGCTTTCTTCGCGCGCGACGTAACTGAGGTCCCTTCTGACGGCGTGGGTCATTGCCGCCAGCATCTCGACCGTATCGGCGCGGCCGTCATGGCGCAGGAACTGCCGCGCCCAGCCGTCGATCTCGCGCGCCGGGTCGAGATATTGCCGCTCGATCGCGCGCGAGAGGTCGGGCATCTCGTCGGCGCCATAGGTGAACGGGTACAGCTTCGCATAATCCTCGATCCGGAAATCGAGGGCATTCTCCGAGGAATGGTCGAGGCGGATGACGCTGTCGAAGCGCAATTCCGCGGCCCGGCCGGCAAAGCGGGCGATCGCGACGCAATTGCCGAAGACGTCGTGGACCCAGCGCAGGTCGACCGGTTCCGGCGCAATCGTTAGCCTGGCCTCGAGCAGTTTCTGGTCGTAGCTGTCGCGCGGCCGCAGCATCAGCCGGTGCTCGCCGAAGGCCACCGGCTGCTTGTAGCGGTAGGTCGTGACGTGATGGACGGTAATGACCGGCATCGCTCTCTGCCTATTGTGCGGCCGCCCTAATCTGCTCCCCGTCCGGCGAATAGCCGAAAAAGGCGATCGCGAGGTCGTGGGTGACGGCGTTCAACTGGCGTTGAACGAGATCGAGAAACTCGTGCAGCCCCTCGCTGAGGATCGCCGCGATCGTGAGCGTCCCGAAAACGGCGCGCAAGCGGTCGAGCTCCTCGGCGGCGTCATTGCCGCCGCGCAGCCCGTAGCGCGATTTGACCTCGGCGAGAAGCCGGCTCGCCTCGCAGAGGCAATGATGCACCGAGCGCGGAAAGGCAAGATTGAACAGCAGAAAGCCGGCGACCCGCGCCGGCGTCGTGCTCGCCGCGTGCAGGCGGCGGTAGGCATGGTAGCCGGCGGCCGAGCGCAGCAATGCGTTCCATTGGCTGACATCGATCGGCGAGCCGACATCCGATGCCTGCGGCAGCAACAGATGGTATTTGATGTCGAGGAGCCGCGTCGTCTGGTCGGCGCGCTCGAGATAGCGGCCGAGCTGGTAGAAATACCAGCCCTGGTCGCGGAAAAAGGTGCCCTCGGTGATGCCGGTATGGGTCTGGCAGGCTTCCTTGATCCAGGCAAACAACGGGGCGAGCCGGCCGGGTGCGAGATCCTCCGGGCCGATCGCGGCGAGACGGTTGTAGAACACGTTCAACTGCACCCACATCTCGGTCGAGATCAAGGGCCGCAAGGTCCGCGCGTTCTCGCGCGCATTGCTGACGGCGCTGACGATCGAGGTCGGGTTCTCGCGATCGACGACACAGAATTCGAGGACGCTCGCCGCGATGGCGGCGGCATGCGTGGCGAAGAAACGCTCCTCGTCCGAGTTCAGCTGGACGATCGAGGACCAGTTCTGGCCGCCGCGGCTGTCGCGCGAGAAGGTTTCGTTGACGTCGAGGATGCGGGCCAGGTTTTCGGCGCGCTCGACGTAGCGCGCCAGCCAGAAGATGCAGTCGGCGTAGCGGGCGAGGAGGACGTCAGTCAACGACCCAGGTGTCCTTCGAGCCGCCGCCCTGCGACGAGTTGACGACCAGCGAGCCGCGCCGCAACGCCACCCGCGTCAGCCCGCCCGGTAACACCCAGGTGCTCGACCCGGTCACGGCGAAGGGCCGCAGATCGACGTGCCGCGGCTCGATCCGGCCATCGACGAGGGTCGGCGCCACCGACAGATTGAGGCAGGGCTGCGAGATGTAATTCGCCGGGTCGGCGACGAGCTTGGCGCGGCAATCGGCCAATTCCTCGCGGCTCGCCTTGGGGCCGACGGTGATGCCGTAGCCGCCGGCCTCGCCGACCGGCTTCACCACCAGCTCCTCGAGATGATCGAGCGTATAGCGCAAGGCCTGCGGCTCGCGGCAGAGATTGGTTTCGACATTCGGCAGGATCGGCTCCTCGCCGAGATAATAGCGGATGATCCGCGGCATATAGGCATAGACCGCCTTGTCGTCGGCGACGCCGGTGCCGACGGCATTGGCGAGCCCGACCTTGCCGGCGCGGTAAGCGCGCATCAGCCCCCTGACGCCGAGCAGGCTGCCGGCAAGAAATGCCTCCGGGTCGAGATACTCGTCGTTGATCCGGCGGTAGATCACGTCGACCCGGGCGAGCCCGCCGGTCGTGCGCATGAAGACACGGTCGTCCTCGACGACGAGGTCGCGGCCCTCGACCAGCGGCACCCCCATCTCGCGGGCGAGAAAGACATGCTCGAAATAGGCGGCGTTGTAGGCGCCGGGCGAGAGCAGCACGACCTCCGGGTCGGTAATGCCGGCGGGTGCCACTTCCTGCAACGCCGCGATCAGCCTGGCGCCGTAATTGTCGATGCCGCGCAGGCCGATCTCGTCGAGCAAATCGGGAAAGGCGCGCAGCATCATATGCCGGTTCTCGACGACATAGCTCACGCCGGAGGGGGTGCGGGCATTGTCTTCGAGCACCAGGAACCTGCCGGTCTCGTCGCGCACGATGTCGGTGCCGCAGATATTGGCATAGGCCTTGTACGGCAGGTCGACGCCGCGCATCAGCGGCCGATAGTTAGGGTTGCCGAGGATCAGCCCCTCGGGGACGATGCCGTCCCGGAAGAGGCGCTGGTCATGGTAGACGTCGTCGAGCAACAGGTTGATCGCGGCGATCCGCTGTCGGATGCCGCTTTCGACATGCCGCCATTCGCCGGCCGAGAGCACGCGCGGCAGGACGTCGAACGGCAGGATCCGGTCGATCGTCCGCGCCTCCGAATAGATCGTGAAGGTGATGCCGAGATTGTAGAGTTCGGCGTTGGCGGCGGCCGAGCGCTCGTTCAGCGCCTCGATCGAAAGGGCCGCGAGGCGCTGCCGGATCGGGGCGCTCGCCGGGCCGCGCAGCATCTCGCAATAGAAACCCCGCGGATCGTAACCGTCGAGGACCGAGGGAGCCATCTCTTCGTCCGCAGGATCGGCCGACAACAGCAATAAGCATTTTCCGCGCCAAGCCGCCGCCAGCCCGCCGGCACCGCGGCGGCGCCGGCTGCCCAAATTTTGGGCTCCCGCACGCTCCACAAACGGGCATTGCGGAGACCGCGACGGCGGGTTACACCCGCCCTTCGTAGTACGAGGGTTCGTAGGGCGGGTGGAGCGCAGCGCAACCCGCCAGCGGTTGGGCTGGCCGGCGCCGGTCGATAAGGGGAGCCCGCGGCGATGCCAACGACGATCGGAGAGAACCTGGCGAAGAGGAAGCTCGCGAAGGGCGAGCTGGTGCTGTGCTTTGGCGTCAACCAGATGCGCACCCCGAACATCGCGCTGATCGCCGCCGCCTGCGGCTTCGATGCGATCTATATCGACCTCGAGCACAACCCGACCTCGCTCGAGAGCGCGGCCGCGATCTGCGTCGCGGCCCTCGCCCGTGGCATCACCCCGATCGCCCGCGTCACCTCGCACGACCCGCACGATGCGACCCGCATCCTCGATTGCGGCGCGCAGGGGGTGATGGTGCCGCATGTCCAGAACGCGGCCGAAGCCAAAGCGGTCGTCGAGGCCTGCCGTTACGCGCCGCAGGGGCACCGCTCGGCCTTTGGCAGCGGTCCGGCGCTCGGCTACGCCGCGCTGGGACAGGCCGAGGTGTGCCGGCGGCTCAACGAAGAGACCCTGCTGATGGCGATGATCGAGACCCCCGAGGCGGTCGAGAACGCGGCCGCGATCGCCGCCGTCGACGGCATCGACGCGCTCCATATCGGGGCGAGCGACTTGTCGACCGAGATGGGCATTCCCGGCCAATACCGGCACGAACGGATGCGCGTCGCCTTCGAACGGGTGGCCCATGCGGCGCGGGCGCACGGCAAGGCGATGGGGGTTGGCGGGGTGCGCGAGGATCTCGAGTTTCAGAGCTGGCTGTTCGGGATCGGCGCGCGCTACCTGACCGGCGGTTCCGATGTCGGCTACATCCTCTCCGCCGGTCGGGCCGATGTCGAGCGGCTGCGCGCGGTGCGGCTCGGCCCCCCTTAAGCCACCGACAATTCGGCGACGAGACGCGTGCCTCTGGTCTCGGGGCCGGCAAGCACTGCCAGGGCGACGCTGATCGCGGCGAGCGTGGTGCCGATCAGCATCGGGATCGCAAATCCCGTATGCCAGTTGAGGGCGAAATAGGTGATGACCGGAGCGACCAGGCCGCCAAAGATCGCGCCCTGATGATAGACGAAGCCGCTGGCCGTCGCGCGCACCTCGGTCGGGAAGCGTTCGGCGAGGTAGGCCGGGTACAGCGTGTGCATGCCGCCGCCGCCGAACGCCCCCTGCAGCGCGAAAAACACCACGATGGTCGCGTAATTGTGCGTCAGCAGATAGAGCGGCGCCACCGGGATCGTCAAGAGGGCCGGGAAGATGATGGCCCAGCGTCGGCCGATGCGGTCGGCGAGCCAGCCATAGACCGAACCGGAGAGGAAAAACACGATGCTTTGCAGCATGACCGGCAACGCCACCAGCCCCGGACTCAGGTGCAAATCCATTTGCAGGTAAGTGGGAAACAGCCCGCCGACCGAGTAGCCGACGATGAAGGCGCTCGCCATCCACCAACATGCGGTCAAGGTATTGTGGAGCATGCCGCGCTTGAAGATCTTGAAGAGCGGCGCCTTGACCTCGCGCTGCTCGGCACGCTGCAGCCTGCGGTTTTCGAGCCAGACCGGCGGCTCCTGCACAAACTTGCGCACATAGACGATCGAGAGCGCCGGCAGGACGCCGAGCATCAAGAGGCCGCGCCAGCCGATCGAATTGTACAGGAGGCCGTAGGCGGCGCTCGACAGCAGCGCGCCGAGACCCCAAGAGGCCTGCAGGACGCCGGCCATGAAGCCGCGCGAGCGGATCGGCCAGGATTCCATGGCCAACGCCGCGCCGCACGGCCACTCCGCGCCCATGCCGATGCCGAGCAAGGCGCGGAACAAAAACAGGAACCAGAAATAGGGCGAAAATGCCGCGATAAAGTTGCAGGCCGAATACCAGCCGATCGAGATCATCAGCGGTTTCTTGCGCCCGATGCGGTCGGAGAGCCAGCCCGAGGCGGTGGCGCCGACGAGCCGCATCCACAGGGTCAGGGTGAAGACCGCGGTCACCGCCGTCAGCGGGACGTGGAACGACTGCGAGATCGGCAGCATGATCAAGAGGAAGATCGTGAAATCGAAGGCGTCGAGGGTCCAGCCGAGCCAGGCCGCGACCCAGGCCAGCCATTGCTCCCGGGTCGGCTCCCTCCACCACGGGACCGTCGCGGAAGCGGCCGGGGCGAGTGTCGTCATCCGTCTTCCTCCCTCATAGCCGGCTCGTTGCGCAGAGCCCTACCAGCACCCTGGGGCGGGCTTCGCCTCGCCCCGCCTCTGTTTCGGCCGAGCGGGCGCACCTGCCCCCCCTTTGGTGACCTCAGGCGATCGAGAGCGCCGCTTCGAGGACCTTGCCCTTGGTCTCGGGGCTGACCAGCAAGGCGATGACGACGCTCGTCGCGGCCGCCACGGTGCCGACCAGCATCGGCGTGACGAGGCCGAGGTGGTAGTGCTCGGCAAAAAAGGTCAGCGCCAGCGGCACGAACCCGCCGAAGATCGCCCCCTGGTGATAGCAGAAGGCGCTCGCTGTCGCCCGCACCTCGGTCGGGAACCGCTCCGAGAGATAGCTCGGCAGCTGGCTGTAGAGCGCGCCGCCGAACGCCCCCTGGACAACGAAGCCGATGGCGATCCAGGTGAAATCGCTATGCAGCAGATACACCGGGGCGATCGGCACGGCGATCGCCGCCGGGATGATCATCGCCCAACGCCGGCCGAGATGATCGCCGACCCATCCCCAGAAGCCCATCGCGAAAAACCCGACGAGATTGAAGAGCAGGAACGGCGTCGCCACCAGCGCCGGGCTCAGATGCAGATCCTTTTGCAGATGCGTCGCGAACAGCGCGGTCAGCGAGTAATAGAGGATGAAGTTGCTGGCCATCCACCAGCAGGCGGTCAACGTGTTGCCCAGCATGCCGCGGGAGAAGATGCGGATCAGCGGCGCCCGGACCTCGCGGTGCTGCGTCCGTTGCTGCCGGCGGTTCTCGAGCCAGACCTCGGGCTCCTTGACATAGCGGCGCACATAGAGCACCGCCAGCGCCGGCAGCACGCCGACAAACAGCATGCCGCGCCAGCCGATCACATTGAAGAAGAGGCCATAGATCAGGCTCGACAGGGCAAAGCCGATGCCCCACGATCCCTGCAGAACCCCGCTCATAAAGCCGCGCGAGCGGATCGGCCAGCTCTCCATCGCCAGCGCCGCGCCGGCCGGCCATTCGGCACCCATAAAGATGCCGAGCAGCGCGCGGAAGAAGAACAGGAACAAGAGGGTCGGCGAAAACCCGGCGATGAAATTGCACAACGAATAGCCGAGGATCGAAATCATCAGCGGCACTTTCCGGCCGACCCGATCGGCGAGCCAGCCCGAGGCCACCGCGCCGATCAACCGCATCCACAAAGTCACCGTCAGGATAAAGGCGACATTGGTGAGCGGCACCCCGAAGTATTTCGAGATCGGCAGCATGATCAACAGGAAAACGGTAAAATCGAAGGCGTCCAAGGTCCAGCCGAGCCACGCCGCGATCCAAGCTTGCCATTGCTCCCGCGTCGGCTCCTTCCACCACGGCATCGTTGCGGAAGCGGCGGGGGCGAGCGTCGTCATCCTGGGTTCCTCCTCCATCTCCGGCTGGCCGCGCCGGCCCGTCAAAACCCTAAGGCAGGAAGGCGCTGATGTCTGCCGCTATTTCAATGCAGGCGCGATCGAAAATAAAGCCCCGGCCGGGTGGCCGGGGCTGCGCGGGTTCGACGGCTCGATGGTCAGGCGACGACGAGGTCCGGCACCATTCTGGTTCCCCAGTCTCCGGGCCCAGGGCCAGCGACGCGATGAGATTGGCGAGCCCGAACAGGGTGCCCACCAGCATCGGGATCGCGAAGCCGAGATTATAGTTGATCGCGAAGAAGGTCAGGATCGGCGGCACCATGGCGCCGGGGATCGTCCCGGCGTGATAGCAAAAGCCGGTCGCGGTGGCGCGGATCTCGGTCGGGAACCGCTCGGTCAGATAGCTCGGCACCTGCCCGAACATGCCGCCGCCGGCGAACATTCCGTTTGCGACGAAGGCGATCACGACCCAGGTGAAATTCCCGGCGAACAGATAGATCGGCACCAGCGGGATCGAGCACAATGCCGGGATCATCATCGCCCAGCGGCGGCCGATCCTGTCCGACACCCAGCCCCAGCCCGAGCTGGCGAGAAACACCACGATGTTGGCGAAGGCGATCGGGGTCGCGATCAGCGCCGGGCTCAGATGGAGGTCATGCTGCAGATGGGTCGCGAACAGTGCGTTGATCGAATAATAGGTGATGAAGCCGCCCGCGCTGAACCAGCATGTCATCAGTGTGTTGGCAAGCACGCCGGGTTTGAAGATCGTAAAGAACGGCACCCTGACCTCGCGATGCTGGGTGCGCTGCAACCGGCGGTTCTCGAGCCAGACCGGGGGCTCCTTGACGAAATAGCGGATGTAGACGAGGACCAATGCCGGGAGGATGCCGACCCACAGCATGCCGCGCCAGCCGATGTATTTGTAGAAGAGGCCGTAGACCAGGCTCGACAGCAGAAAGCCGAGACCCCACGACCCCTGCAGGACGCCGCTCATGAAACCGCGCGAGCGGAGCGGCCAGGTCTCCATCGCCAGCGACAAGCCGGCCGGAATTTCGGCTCCCATGCCAAAGCCGAGCAAGGTCCGGAACAGCAGCAGAAACCAGAAAGCCGGCGAAAAGCCGGCGATGAAGTTGCAGAGCGAGTACCAGGCGATCGAGATCATCAGCGGTTTCTTGCGCCCGATCCGGTCGGCCATCCACCCCGAGGCGGTGGCGCCGACGAGCCGCATCCACAGGGTCAACGTAAAAACGATCGTCACGCTGGTCAGCGGGACGTTGAACTCCTTGGCGATCGGCACCATGATCAGCAGAAAGACGGTGAAGTCGAAGGCGTCGAGCACCCACCCCATCCAGGCGGCGACAAACGCGTACCACTGATCCTTGGTCGGCTCCTTATACCAGGCGACCGTTGCCGAAGCGGCGGGGGCGAGCGTCGTCATCCTGGGTTCCTCCTCCATCTCCGGCCGGCCGCGCGGGGCCCGTCAAAACTCTAAGGCAGGAGGGCGCTGATGTCTGCCGCTATTTCACAGCATGCGCGATCGATAAATAAAGCCCCGGCCGCGCGGCCGGGGCTCGGATGCGGCGACCCCGCCGCCGGAAGGTTCAGGCCACGACCAGCTCGGCGACCATCAATTTGCCCTTTGTCTCCGGGCTGAAAAAGCCGCCCAACACCCAGCTGAGGGCGCCGATGATCGCGCCGACCAGCATCGGGATGGCGAAGCCGAGATGGTAATGGGTGGCAAAGAAGGTAATCACCGGCGGCACGAAGCCGCCGAAGATCGCCCCCTGATGGTAGACGAAGGCGGTCGCGGTGGCGCGGATTTCGGTCGGAAACCGTTCGTTCAGGTAGGCCGGGATCGGGCCGCCCATGCCGCCGCCGCCGCAGCTTCCCATCACCACGTAACCGATGAACAGCACCGTGAAATTGCCGGTCAGCATATAGGAGAAGGCGATCGGGATGCTCAGCAAACCGGGGATCATCAGCGACTGCCGGCGGCCGTAGCGGTCGGCAAACCAGCCCCAAAACCCGGCGGCCAGCAGGACGACAATATTGGCGACGATGATCGGCGTCGCCAGCAAGGCCGGGCTCAGCCCCAGATCCTTTTGCAGATGGGTCGGAAACAGCGCCTGGACCGAATAGTAGAGGACAAAGCCGCCGGCCATGAACCAGCACGCGGACAAGGTATTGGCGAGCATGCCGCGCTTGAAGATGTAGATCAGCGGCGTTTTGATCTCGCGCTGCCCGACGCGCTGCAAGCGGCGGTTCTCGGCCCAGATCGGCGGCTCCTTGACGAGGCGGCGGACATAGAACACCGAGAAGGCCGGCAGCACGCCGAGCCACAGCATGCCGCGCCAGCCGATATGGGTGAAAAACAAGGCGTAAAGGCCGCTCGACAGCAGGAAGCCGACGCCCCACGAACCTTGCAGGACGCCGCCCATGAAGCCGCGCGAGCGGATCGGCCAGGTCTCCATCGACAAGGCCGCGCCGGCCGGCCATTCGGCGCCCATGAAGAAGCCGAGCAGGGCGCGGAACAACAGCAGAAACCAGAAGGTCGGCGAGAACCCGGCGATGAAGTTGCAGAACGAATAGCCGAGGATCGAGATCATCAGCGGCAATTTGCGGCCGACCCGGTCGGCGAGCCAGCCCGAACAGACGGCGCCGACGAGCCGCATCCACAAGGTGATCGTGAAGACGATCGCAACGCTGGTCAGCGGCACGTTGAAGGCCTTCGAGATCGGCACCATGATCAACAGAAACACGGTGAAATCGAAGGCGTCCAAGGTCCAGCCGAGCCACGCGGCCCACCACGCCAGCCACTGATCCCGGGTCGGCTCGCGCCACCACGGGACGACCCTCAGGGTCTCGACCGATGCCATTCGCTCCCCTCCCTTTTTCGGGCCGGCCCGTGCTCCGAGCCTGGCCAGAACCGTAGAACGGCGGTGCCGCAATGTCCCGGTGTTTTTATGTTTTGCGTCGAGGCGATAGCAGACGGGCGGCGGGTCTGGCGGATCAGGCCAGTACCAGCTCCGCCTCCATCCGCTTGCCTCGAGTTTCCGGGCCCATAAGCAGGGCAATGATGAAGCTGGCGCCGCCGAGCGCGGTTCCGAGGAACATCGGAACGGCGAGGCTGGTGTGCCAGGTGGCGGCGAGGAAGGTCAGGGTCGGGGCCACCAGGCCGCCGAAGATCGCGCCCTGGTGGTAGCAGAAGGCGGCTGCGGTCGCCCGCACCTCGGTCGGGAAACGCTCGTTGAGATAGCTCGGCACCTGGCCGAACATGCCGCCGGTGCCGGCGAAGCCCTGCAAGGTGAACGCAATCGCGATCACCACGAAGTTGCTGCTGAACAGATAGAACGGGGCCAGCGGGATCGCCAAGAGCGCCGGCAGGATCATCGCAAAGCGGCGGCCGATGCGGTCGGACAGCCAGCCCCAAAAGGTGGCCGAGCAGAAGGCGAGCAGGTTGGAGAGCGCGATCGGCGTCGCCAGCATCGCCGGGCTCAGATGCAGGTCCTTTGCCAGGTAGGTCGGGAACAACGCGTTGATCGAGTACCAGCAGATAAAACCGCTCGCCATGAACCAGCAGGCGCCGAGCGTGTTGCCGAGCATGCCCCGCTTGAAGATGGCAAACAGCGGCGTCTTCATCTCGCGCCGCTCTTCGCGTTGCAGGCGGCGGTTTTCGACCCAGACCTTCGGCTCCTTGACGAAAAAACGGATATAGATGATCGACAAGGCCGGCAGGATGCCGATCCACAGCATCCCGCGCCAGCCCAGGTGGTTATAGAATGCGCCATAGATGACGCTCGACAACAGGTAGCCGAGATTGCCGGAGCACTGGAGCATGCCGCTCATCAGGCCGCGCGAGCGCTGCGGCCAGCTTTCCATGACGAGGGCCGCGCCGACCGGCCATTCGGCCCCCATCCCGATCCCGAGCAGCGCACGAAACACCAGCAAAAACAGGAGGGTGGGGGAAAATCCGGCGATGAAGTTGGCGAGCGAGTACCAGGCGATCGAGATCATCAGCGGCGTCTTCCGCCCGATCCGGTCGGCGAGCCAGCCGGCAGCGACCGCACCGATGAGCCGCATCCACAAGGTAATCGTCAGGACGAAGGCGACCGCGGTCAGCGGCGCGCCGAACTCCTTGGCGATCGGTACCATGATCAACAGAAACACGGTGAAGTCGAAGGCGTCGAGGGTCCAGCCGAGCCAGGCCGCCCACCACGCAAACCACTGGTCCCGGGTTGGCTCCTTCCACCACGCAATCGGCTTTGCCGGCTGGACCACAGTCGCCATCGTCAGCCTCCCCGGTCACCGGCCGCCCCGATCGAACCCGAAAACGGTGTAAAGCAGCCGCGCGCAAATGTCTCCGCATTTTTTAGCCGGATGCGCGAGCGCAGGCCCGGACCAGCCGCGCCCGGTGCGACACCGCCGGCACCGACCCTTGCCGCCAGGCCCGGCGCCGCCGGGTCTCCCTCGCGACCTTCGCGTTACTATATGACAACAGCGGCGATTGGCGTGCCCCTCCCGGGCCGCTGCCGCCGCGGGGGTCGATCATGGCAGCACGACAGCTCGAAGCATTGATGTGGGCCGAGGCCTGCGAGGCCATCGAGCGGGCGCAGCGCCTGCACCGCCAGTTTTTTCATCGCAGCCGCGCGATGCCCTACTGGGAGGCGCCTTGCGACATCTTCGAGACCGAGCAAACCTTGACCATCCTGATCGCGCTGCCCGGGGTCGCGCCCGAAGCGATCGAAGTGAGCCTCTCTGCCGGTGTCCTGATCGTCGGCGGCGAGCGGCCGCTGCCGCGCGAACTGGAGCACGCGCGCATTCACCGGATGGAGATCCCGCACGGGCATTTCGAGCGGCGCATCGAACTGCCGCCGATACGCTTCGAGATGTCCGGGCGCCATCTCGCCAACGGCTGCCTGACGGTGCGGCTGCGCAAGCTCTGAGGCCGCGGCGGCCGCTAGGTCAAGCTTCTTTCGGGGTAATCACCATGCCTCTCGAGGACAATCGATTGCGCAGCGCCGAGAGCGGGGCACCGCCTCAAACCGGCGCCGTCGAGACCGCACTCGCCGGCATTCCGGCCTTGGCCGCGGACGCGCTGATCCTGATCCCGATGCGCCACCTCGTGCTGTTTCCCGGGACGGTGCTGCCGGTGACCCTCGGCCGCCAGCGCTCGATCGCCGCGGTGCAGGCGGCGATCCGGTTGAGCCGGCCGGTCGGGCTCGTCCTGCAGCGCGATGCCGCGATCGAGGACCCGATCCCGGTCGACCTGCACCGGATGGGCACCGAGGCAAACCTGCTGCGCTACCTGACCAGCCCGGATGGCCAACACCACGCGATCTGCCAGGGTCAGCGGCGGGTTCGCATTGTCGATTTCCTCGACGGCTATCCGTTTCTCGTCGCCCGCATCGAGCGCATCGCCGAGCCCGAGCTCACCTCCCGCGACATCGAGGCGCGGCTCCTGAACCTGCGCAACCAGGCGCTCGAAGTGTTGCAGCTCTTGCCGCAGACCCCGGCCGAGCTGGTCAACGCCGTGCAGTCGGTCGCTTCGGCGCCGCAGCTCGCCGATCTGATCGCGAGCTTCATGGACATCACCGCGAGCGAGAAACAGGAAATCCTCGAAACCGTCGACATCGAGCGGCGGCTCGACCGGGTGTCGGCGATGCTCTCCTACCGCGGCGAAGTCCTGCGCCTGTCGCGGCGGATCAGCGAACAGACCAAGGAGAAGATCGACGACCGGCAGCGCGAGTTCCTGCTGCGCGAGCAGCTGAAGACGATCCAGAAGGAGCTGGGCGAAGGCGACGACGCCAAGAGCCAGGAGATCGCCGAGCTCGGCCGCAAGATCGCCGCGGCCAAGATGCCGGCCGAGATCGAGGCGCATGCCAAACGGGAGCTGGCGCGGCTCGAGCGCATGCCGGAGATGGCCGGCGAATATTCGATGGCGCGGACCTACCTCGAATGGCTCGTCGAATTGCCGTGGTCGGTCGAATCCGCGACGTTGATCGACATCGCCGAGGCCCGGCGCATTCTCGACGCCGACCATTACGGGCTCGCCAAGGTCAAGCGCCGGATTCTCGAATTTCTGGCGATCCACAAGCTGAACCCGGCCGGGCGCAGTCCGATCCTGTGCTTTGTCGGGCCGCCCGGGGTCGGCAAGACGTCGCTCGGCCAGAGCATCGCACGGGCGACCGGGCGCAAATTCGTCCGCGTCAGTTTGGGCGGGGTGCATGACGAGGCCGAGATCCGCGGGCACCGGCGCACCTATATTGGGGCCCTGCCGGGCAACATCGTCCAGGCTCTGCGCCGCGCCGGAAGCCGCGACTGCGTGATGATGCTCGACGAGGTCGACAAGCTTGGCCGCGGCATCCAGGGCGACCCGGCCTCGGCGCTGCTCGAAGTCCTCGACCCCGAGCAGAATGCGACGTTTCGCGACAATTACCTTGGCGTGCCGTTCGACCTGTCGCGGGTCATGTTCGTCACCACGGCGAATGTGCTCGACACCGTCCCAGGCCCGCTGCGCGACCGCATGGAGACGATCGATCTGCCGGGCTATGTCGAGGACGAAAAACTGGAAATCGCCAAACGCTATCTCGTCGAGCGGCAGCGCGCGGCGAACGGTCTGACGGCCGGACAGGCGGAAATCGCGGACGGGGCGCTGCGCGCGATCATCCGCGACTACACCCGCGAAGCCGGCGTGCGCCAGCTCGAACGGGAAATCGGCGCCGTCTTGCGCAGTACGGCGATGCGCATCGCCGAGGGCGCGGTGGCGCAGGTTCGGATCGAGCCAGCCGATCTGAAGGAAGTACTCGGGCCGCCGCGGTTCGAAAACGAGGTGGCGATGCGAACCAGCGTGCCGGGGGTGGCGACCGGCCTGGCCTGGACCCCGGTCGGCGGCGACATCCTGTTCATCGAAGCGACCCGCGCGCCGGGCGGCGGCAAGCTGATCCTGACCGGGCAGCTCGGCGAGGTCATGCGCGAGAGCGCCCAGGCGGCGCTGTCCCTGGTCAAAGCCAAAGCGGCCGGTTTCGGGATTGATCCGGGCCTGTTCGAACGGAGCGACATCCACATCCATGTCCCGGCGGGCGCCATCCCCAAAGACGGCCCGTCGGCCGGCGTCGCGATCTATACGGCGCTCGTCTCGCTGTTGACCGAGCGGACGGTGAAGAGCGATGCGGCGATGACCGGCGAGATCAGCCTGCGCGGTCTGGTGTTGCCGGTCGGCGGCATCAAGGAAAAGGTCGTCGCCGCCGCCCGGGCCGGGCTCTCGACGGTAATCCTGCCGGCGCGCAACCGCCGCGATTACGAAGAGATCCCGGAGAGTGCCCGCAACGCCCTGCGCTTCCTGTGGGCGGAGCGGGTCGAGGACGTGACCGAGGCGACGCTCGAACCGGCGCCCACCGCAGCGGCGCGCGCGGCGGAATAGGGGCGAGCCGCCGGCCCCGGGACCCTACCGGTTCGAACCGATTCGATCGGATCCTGGAACACCAGGTGCCGCAAATGTTCGGTACCCGGGGATGATCGCCAAGCGCCGGCCCCATCACATGAGCGATTACCGGATTGGCGATAACTCGCCGGGAGATCTGCGGATTTGGTTTGACAAAGGACTTCGGCACCGGATGCTTCGGTCCTTGGACTCGGTCGGGAGGCCGATATGCGGATGTTGCGCGCTGTTCTCGCTCCAATGTTTGTCGCTGCGGCGGTCGTGCTCGGCGCCCCGACCGCGTCCTTCGCCCAGATCGGCGTCTCGGTTTCGATCGCGCCGCCGATACTGCCGGTCTATGCGCAGCCGCCGATCCCCGGTCCGGGTTATCTCTGGAACCCGGGGTTTTGGGGTTGGGGTGCGGCCGGCTATTACTGGGTGCCGGGCACCTGGGCGCTGCCGCCGCGGGTCGGCCTGCTGTGGACGCCCGGTTATTGGGGTTGGGGCGGCGCCGGGTTCGCCTTTCACGCCGGATTTTGGGGGCCGACGGTCGGCTTCTACGGCGGGATCAACTACGGTTTCGGCTTTGGCGGCGTCGGCTTTGCCGGCGGATATTGGAGGAACGGCGCCTTCTTTTACAATCGGTCGGTGACCAATATCAGCAATACGCGGATCACCAACGTTTACAACAGGAACGTCACGGTCAACCGGACCACCAATGTCAGCTTCAACGGCGGCGCCGGCGGCACTACGGCTAGGCCGACCGCTGCCGAGCTTGCCGCCGAGCGCCAGCCGCATGTCGCGCCGACGGCGGCGCAGGTTCAGCACCAGCAGGCGGCCAGCAGCAATCGCGCACTGCTCGCCTCGGAGAACCACGGCAACCCGGCGATCGCGGCGACCGCAAGGCCCGGCGAGTTTACCGGGCGTGGCGTCGAGGCGGCGCGCGGCGCCACCCCGGCGGCCGCGGCCGGACAGCGGCCGGCTGCCGGCGCCGAACATCGCCCGGCCGGCACGGCGGCGGCGCATCCGGCGCATCCGGCCTATCCCGCGCATCCGGTGCATCCGGCCTATCCCGCGCATCCGGCGCATCCGGCGCAAGAGCACCGCCCGGCGCCGGCGCAAGCGCATCCCGGCACCCCCCAGAAGGAGATGCAGCGGCAGACGCCGCAGCAGCGAGCGGCCATGGCCGGGCAGCGGCGGCCCGCCCAGGAGCGGGCGGCGCATGAGCCGGCGGGGCGCCGGCCGCAGGAGTAAGGCGCGGCCGAGCCCGGCGGTTCTCGCCAAGGCTCGGGCGTCAACAAAGCTGGCATCGCGCGCCGGCCCGAGCCAAACGCGTGCGGCTCGGGCCAGCGGCGGCGGCTGCCCGAACCGGCCGAGCGCTTGACCGAGATCCCCCGCCGGCCGCCACGGTGGGGTTAACCATAATCCAATGGTGTATATAATTAACGTCCTCAGTTAAAAGTTGCATTTTGCAGCTGCAAGGTATAATATTCTCTAGTTACTCGCTTAAAAGGTTAATATCCTGCCGCGGAGCAATGCCTGCGATCAGGCCGCAGTTGACGCCGCACCACCCGCCGAAACCGCGAGATCGCCGTCGCCGCCCGATGCCGGGGGCGGCTGATGGGCGCGAATGGGCTTTTTCCGCCGCGGGAATTCGTCTTTAGCCCAACCTCCGGCCGAGCTCCGGCGCAGCCGGGGCGGTCGACGCCGGAGCCATGGCATGATGCGACCTGGAACCCGACTGTCGGCTGCTCGGCCTGCAGCCCGGGCTGCGACCATTGCGACGCGCTCCGCGCCGCCACGCAACTGGCGCGCTTGGGCAGGAGGACCGGCGCCGGCTACGCCGGCCTGACCAGCCTCGACGCGACCGGCCCGGTCTGGACCGGCAAGATCCGGGTGCGTGAGGATCTGCTGACTTGGCCGCTTTACCGATCGAAACCGCGCCGTATTCTGGTCGATCCGCTGTCGGACCTGTTTCACGAAAACCTCGCCACTCCGACCATCGACAAGCTGCACGCCGTGATCGCCGTGGCGCACTGGCACCGGTTTTTGGTGCTGAGCAAGCGCGCCGAGCGGATGGCCCTCTATTACCGCGATCCCGAAACGCCGCGCCGGATTGCGCGCGAGACCGAGGCGTTGGCGGCGGTGTTGCCGCTGGACCTCGCGCCGCGAGCGGCGAGCGGAAGAGGCGCGGCGAGGCGTCGGCTCTGGGCCGGCGGGCTGGCGCAAATCCGCTATCGGCCTGAGCACGGCCCGATCGGACTGGAACGCTGGCCGTTGCCCAATCTCTGGCCCGGCGTCTCGGTCGAAGACGAGGCCCGGATGGTGCGCATCCGCCATCTGGTCGAGATGCCGGCGGTGTTGCGCTGGGTGTGCTTCGAGCCGCTGCTCGGCCCGGTGCGGCCCGAGGCGGTGCCGATCGGGGACGCCTGGTTTGATGCCTTGAGCGGCGGTCACTATCGGCTCGACGGCCGCGGGCGCGCGATCGTCATCGTCGGGCCGCCGCGTCCGCCGGTCGATTGGATTGTCGTCGGCGGCGAGATCGGCCCCGGGGCGCGGCCGATGCAGCCCGTTTGGGCGCGCGCCGTGCGCGATCGCTGCATCGCCGCGGCAGTTCCGTTTTTCTTCAAGCAATGGGGCGAATGGGCCCCGGCCGCCGCCGAGGGGGCCGAGCGGATGGTGCGGATCGGCCGGCGCGCCGCCGGCCGCCTGCTCGACGGACGCGGCTGGGACGAGCTGCCGGCAGCGATGCCGCGCGGCTGAGGTCTGGGCTGCCGGCCGCCGAGCCGGCGCGTCCCTGCAGCCGCGCCGTGCTCAATGCACGAAACGTGGAGGAGGCAGGCAGCCGGCGCATGGCTGCCGGCGGCGGCCCTGCGGCTGATATTCTGCAATAATCCCGCCGCTGCGGGGTGGTGGGAGGTGTGCGATGGGCAGGCTCGACGGGAAAGTGGCGCTGATCACCGGTTCCGGCCGCAATATCGGTCGCGCCACGGCGTTGCGGCTGGCCGCGGCGGGCGCCGATGTCGTCGTCAATGCCCGCGCCAACGAGGCCGAGGCCGAAGAGGTCGCGCGCGAGGTCCGGGACCGCGGCGCGAAGGCGCTGGCAATCCTTGCCGACGTCGCCAGCAAAGATCAGGTCGCGGCGATGGTGGCGCGGGCTCTCTCCGAATTCGGCCGGATCGACATCCTGATCAACAATGCGGCGATCCGGCCCCACAAGCCGTTCACCGAGCTGACGATCGAGGACTGGGAACGGGTCCGGGGCGTGATCCTCGACGGCGCCTTCTTCTGCACGCAGGCGGTCGTCCCGTCGATGGTCGAGAACCGCTATGGTCGCATCCTGTTCTTTACCGGCGAGGGCGCTTTCACCGGCGGCAACGGCCGCGCCCATGTCTCGGCGGCGAAGATGGGCCTCGTCGGGCTGGCGCGCGCTCTCGCCGTCGAATTCGCGGCGCAGAACATCCGGGTGAACGTGGTCTCGCCGGGCAGTATCGATACCAGGCGCGACCATCCCGAGTGGTATCGGGG
The DNA here is from genome assembly GCA_963772295.1 of uncultured Alphaproteobacteria bacterium. GTDB lineage: Bacteria > Pseudomonadota > Alphaproteobacteria > ATCC43930 > CGMCC-115725 > AP-15. Next base: position 300,547 of record CAVYWO010000004.1, on the reverse strand, counting down.
GCAGCCGCCCAGCGCCGCCGGCATCCCGCTCGGCCGCCAGGGGCAGGTTGACGAGATCGCCGCCACCTGCCTGTTCCTGGTCAGCGACGACGGCGGCTTCATCACCGGTCAGACGATCCACGTCAACGGCGGCGCCGGCTTCCATTGACGCTCGGCCCGCCCGACTCTGCTTTGCCCGGGATCGGCGCCGGCGGTGCCGATGGCCGGCCGCCGCAGTTGATCAGCGCGGATGCGATCGCGGCGCGGGTCGCGGGGCTCGCCGCCGAGATCGCGCGGACGATCCCCGACGACTTCGTGGTGGTTGGGTTGCTCAAGGGTGCGGCGCTGTTTGTCGCCGACCTCGTCCGTGCGCTCGACCGGGCGGGAGCCCGCCCCGAGGTCGAGTTCATGCGGTTGAGCAGTTATGGCCTGGCCACGGCGAGCAGCGGGAGGGTGCAGCTTCTGAGCGACGTCGCGAGCGATCTCTTCGGGCGGCGGGTGTTGCTCGTCGACGACATCGTCGACACCGGGCGATCCATCGCCTATGCCGCCCGTACGCTGCGCCGGCGCGGGATCGGCAAGCTGTGGAGCTGCGCCCTGATCGACAAACCGGGACGGCGGCAGGTCGCGGTGACCGTCGATTTCGTCGGTTTCTCGGTTGGCGACGTATTCGTCGCCGGCTATGGAACCGACTGCGCCGAGAAATATCGCCACCTCCCCTATATCGGCATCGTCGAGTAAGACCGAACCGCGGAACGCGATTGAGCGAATTTCTAATATACGACATTGGACTAGTGTTTGGACCGAGCCATTTTCGAATGCGTTCTTGGCTGGTTGGCCTTTAAGTCTGGGTCCGCTGCTGCCATCCAATGGTATTCCAAATCGTAATACCAAGATAAACGCCCACCAGTAGTAATACAACGGCGAGTATCTGCTTCATCGCATCTCTTCATGATACCATAGTACGCTCGCGCCAATTCATAGGCCATGCAACGCCTGTCAGGTCCTAGCACGAAATGCCGACAGCAATAGCGACCGGGTGCGTTCCGATCCCCTGGCGCGGCTCAGCGCGGCCCGCCGGCGGGCTCGGTCGCGACCCGTCGTGGCGGCGCCGGTGGCCCATACGGCGATCGCCTACCGCAGGCCGAAATTTTCGTCGGTAAGTATATTTCTCACTCCCTCTACGCGTTCAGCCTACCGATGTAATACCGGTCAAAATTGACGCGAAATTGACGGAACAGCCTTTCGCGACGGCGGGGGGCTCCGCGGAGACGCCATGAACGTTCGCATTTCCGGGTTGATCGCGGCCCTTGTTGCCCTTGACGGCCTATTTCGACGCCGGCCGGTTTCGCGAGGCAGTCGCGGTCGGCAGCGAGTCGATCCGTGCCGTCCCCGATAACGAGGAATACGCGCGGGCCCTAGTCGAGGCGCTGAACCGCCGCTTTGACACGTTCGACGGCGAATACCGCGTGCTCGGCGAACGCCCGCCGCAGCGGGACCGCCGGCCGCACCGGCCTCGGTGGCTTGATGCCGTGGCGGCCCAGTGGCGGGTCGTTTATGCGCTGATCATCCGTGAGACGCGAGGTCTCCGACCGCGGGGAGGAAAGAGCAGTGTACGCATTTCGGCGAAGCTCGGCCTACGCCTCAAATTGCGTGAGGCCGGTGGCAACGAAATTGATGAAACCCGGCGGCCGCGGCGGCGGCTTCGGATGGATGCTGGGTGCCGCGCTCGTCGCGGCCGCGGCCTTCTCCACCGGAGCCGCGGCGCAAGCGCTGACTACCCTCCATTCGTTCGGCGGCAGCGACGGGGCAGGCCCCAGCGCCGGCCTGATCGCCGACGCGGCGGGTAACCTCTACGGCACGACCGCAGACGGCGGCGCCACTACCATTTGCGTCCCCACTGGTTGCGGCACGGTGTTCGAGCTGACGCCGACCGAGACCCTGACCGTGCTCCACAGCTTCGCCGTCTTCGGCGACGGGGGAGTCCCCCTGGCCGGCCTGATCGCCGACGCGGCGGGCAACCTCTACGGCACGACCGCAAACGGCGGCGCCAGCAGCCGCGGCACGGTATTCGAGCTGACACCGACCGGGGCCGCCCTGACCGTGCTCCACAGTTTCAGCTCGACCGGCAGCGACGGGGCAAATCCCTCTGCCGGCCTGATCGCCGACGCGGCCGGCAACCTCTACGGCACGACCGCATTCGGGGGGGCCGGCACTAATTGCCCCTCGGGTTGCGGCACGGTGTTCAAGCTGATGCCGACCGGGACCCTGACCGTGCTTCACAGCTTCGGCGGCAGCGACGGGGCAAATCCCTCTGCCGGCCTGATCGCCGACGCGGCGGGTAACCTCTACGGCACGACCGCAGACGGGGGCGCCGGCACCAATTGCCCCTCGGGTTGCGGCACGGTGTTCGAGCTGACGCCGACCGGGACCCTGACCGTGCTCCACAGCTTCACCTTCAGCGACGGGGCAAATCCCTTTGCCGGCCTGATCGCCGACGCGGTGGGCAACCTCTACGGCACGACCATAAGCGGCGGCGTCAGCGGTCGCGGCACGGTGTTCGAGCTCACGCCGACCGGGACCCTGACCGTGCTCCACAGCTTCACCGGCAGCGACGGGGGATTCCCGTCGGCCGGCCTGATCGCCGACGCGACGGGCAACCTCTACGGCACCACCAGCGAGGGCGGCGCCAGCGCCAATTGCAGCGTCTTCGGTTGCGGCACGGTGTTCAAGCTGACGCCGACTGGGACCCTGACCGTGCTCCACAGCTTCGCCGGCAGCGACGGCGAAACCCCCAGCGCCGGCCTGATCGCCGACGCGGCGGGCAACCTCTACGGCACGACGCAATACGGCGGCGCGAGCACCAATTGCGGCGCCTCGGGTTGCGGCACGGTGTTCAAGCTCGCCGGCAGCGGCTTCGTCAGCACCGTCCCATTCGCGTGGTTGGACGCGGGCCTGATCATCCACGGCGGCCAACGCGCCCGCTTTGAGCTCGAGGCTGAGTTCGGTCTGGGTGCAAGCAGCAACGGGATCAACCCGCCCTCCGAACCCGTCACCCTGCAGATTGGGCCTTACACGGCAACAATTCCGGCCGGTTCCTTCCGCCAACTGCCCGGTGGCAAGCATTGGAGCGTCTACGCGTTCATCGGCGAGGAGAACAACCTCCAGCTGTCACTCGACATCCTCTCTCTCGGCCCCAATTCCTACCAGCTCGGCGCCACTGGATGGCCGATCAACCTCACGGTGCCGAACCGGATGCCCGTCTCGTTGCAAATTGGTGATAACTCAGGTTCGGCCGTCGTCAAGGCCGCGAGACTGCATTGAACGCTTCCGCTCGGGGTGCGGCGGCGCCACGCCGAGTACGGCGCCGCTTGCCGATGCGGAGCTTTGGCGAAGCGGGCCGAGGCGAGGGCGGCCGAGGCGGGGCGTCATGCGGCGCTCTTCGTCTCGACAACCCCCAACACCCGCCCGACCGTGCGCGCGGCTCGCCTTTGCCGCCTGCCTGGCGATCGATTTCGACGTCTATTTGATCGACGAGGCGACCGAAGTCGGCGATCGGCGCTTTCGCCGCAAATGTGCCGAGGCGTTTCGCGCCAGGCTCGAGAACGGCAATTTCCCCCGTTGCGACCTGCTACGGGCTCCACAGCGGCTTCGCCGCGGCCGTCTATTTATCGTGCGACCTGCACGGCCTTCCCGACAAGCCACATCATGCCGCATCGCCGCCATGTCGTGCCGCAACTCATCAGCGCTAAGCCCTGATCCGAGACGCCGGATGGGCCGACCGACACTTTTGTAGGGTGCGGTCGAGGAGTGTACAGATCCAAGTTGCAGTGCGCGAAAGCGACAAATTTGCCGGGCCTATGACAAAAATCCGGTCTAACGTTTGACGGGATCGGCGCGTTATTCTATAGCCAACTCTGCGACAAAATGCGGCACGAGAAAGACCGCGAAATTCGGTTGGATCAGGCGAGCGGCCCGCTGCAGCCGGAAAAGCGAAGCGCGCCTGCAGCGCTCGGCGGTTCAAGGGGAGGGGAAGAGCATTTTGTTGGGCGACAGCGTCGAGCTACCGGATGATGCGGCGGATGCCGAGGCCTGTCGCCGGGCGATCGAGGCCGGCGAACTCGGAGCCTGCCGCCGGCGGTTGTGGGAGGGCAGATTTTCGCCGCCGGCGCGCGCCAGGCTCTATTGCCGGCTGGGCGAAGCGCTGTTCTACCGCGAACAACGCGCGGCGGCCGTCGACTGCGCCCGCGCCGCTTTTGCGTTGCAGCCCGAAGACCCGTCGACGGCGGATTTCTGCGCCTGGCTGTTCAGCAATTGCCAGCGCTACGCCGAGGCGGCTGCGGCCTATCAGCGATTGCTGGAATGGCGCCCGGAATGGGCCGCGGGACACCGCCATGCGAGCGGCGCCTTGGCCGCCGCCGGCGAGCTTGACCGCGCCATTGCCCATGGCCTGCGGGCCTGCGACGGTGAGCCGGGCTCGTTCGAATTCGCCTTCCACGCCGGCAGTCTCTTGGAAGCCGCCGGTCGGCACGCCGATGCCGCCGAGCTGTTCACCCCCGCCGCGCGGATCGACCCCGCCGACGCGGGCACGCTGCGCCGACTGTCGGCGATCGCCGCATTTCAGGATCAGCCGGAAGAGGCGCTCGCTTTTGCCTTACGCGCCTTCGAACTCGGGCCCGAGGACCGCGACCTTGCGCTCCACGCCGTCGAGCTCTTGTTGCGCTCCGCCCGCCCTGACGAGGCCGCGGCGATCGTCCGCGCCCGGGTCGTCCTTCACCCGGCGGACGCTGTCGCCTGGCGGCTCCTGGCGGAGGCGGAGATGTCGCGCGGCCGGCTGCCCGACGCCGTCGATGCGATCGACCATGCGCTCGCCGCCGCGCCCGACTGTGCCGAGTACCATCTGCACCGCGGCGACCTGCTCCATCGTTCGGGCGATTTCGCGGCCGCCGCGGCCGCATTCGCGCGCGCCGCCATACTCGACCCGGCGAACCCCGATGCCAAGCGCTCGCAATTGACCGCCTTTTTCGACGCCGGCCGGTTTCGCGAGGCGGTCGCGGTCGGCGGCGAGTTGATCCGCGCAGCACCCGATAACGAGGAATACGGGCGGGCCCTGGTCGAGGCGCTGAACCGCCGCTTTGACACATTCGACGGCGAATATCGCGTGCTCGGCGAGCGCGTGCCGCGGCGGGACCGGCAACCGCCGCCGCGTCGGCGGTGCGACGCCGTGGCGACCCAGTGCCGGGTTGTTTACGCGCTGATCATCCGTGAGACGCGAACCCGCTTTGGCGATTCGATCCTTGGCTATGGCTGGGCGCTGCTCGAGCCGATCCTGCATATTGGGATGCTGTCGATCGCATTCGCGATCTTGATGCAGGGACGGCCGCCCATCGGCACCCAGTTTTTCGTCTTTTACTATACCGGTCTCATCCCCTATCATGTCTTCGTCCATTCGAGCGGCAGCATGACCTATGCGGTCACCAGCAACGGCCCGTTGCTGCAACTGCCGCTGGTCACGACATTCGACGTGATCCTGGCGCGCGGCTTGCTTGAGCTCGCCACCGATCTGATCGTCGCCGCCGTCATCCTGGCCGGAATCCTGGCAATCGGCATCGGCCATCTGCCCAGCGATTTTGCCGGTCTCGCCGCGGCGCTCGGCCTCGTCTGGCTGTTTGCCTGCGGCTGGGGTTTCATCAATGCCGCCGTCAATGCCTGCTGCAAATCCTGGGACAAGATCTGGAACCAGATCGCTCGCATACTCTATTTCTGTTCAGGAATATTCTACGTACCTGGGATGATGCCCGGCTGGATTCGTGATATCCTGTGGTGGAACCCGGTTTTGCACGGCGTCGACTGGTTTCGTTCGAGCTTCTTTGAGGATTACGAGCCGTTCTGGCTTGACCGAACCTACCTCGCACTCGCCGCCGGTCTGACCCTGCTTCTGGGGTTGGCGTTGGAGCGCGGTCTGCGGCGCCAGCTCTACGAGCCGGCATGATCCGGCTCGAACGGGTCAGCAAATCGTATCGGACCCACGCCGGGCGCCGAACCGTCCTCGACGATGTCGCCGCAACCTTCGAAGCGGGGCACAATTTCGGCATTCTTGGCGTCAACGGCGCCGGCAAGTCGACCTTGATCCGGCTGCTCGCCGGCTCCGAGCTGCCCGATCGCGGGAGCATCCGGCGCTCCGCCCGGGTGTCCTTTCCGCTCGGTTTTGGCGGCACCTTCCACGGCGCCCTGTCGGGACGCGAGAATACCCAGTTCCTCGCCCGCATCTACGGTGCTGCGATGCGCCCGACGCTGGACTACGTCGCGGATTTCGCCGAGCTCGGCGACTATTTCGACATGCCGGTGGATACCTACTCGGCCGGGATGCGCGCGCGGCTTGCCTTTGCCGCCTGTCTGGCCATCGATTTCGACGTCTATTTGATCGACGAGGCGACCGAAGTCGGCGATCAGCGCTTTCGCCGCAAATGTGCCGAGGCGTTTCGCGCAAGGCTGGCACGATCCGACGTCATTCTTGCTTCGCACAATGCCGATACTCTGCGGCAGTATTGCGACCGCGGCGCCCTCCTCGCCGGTGGCGCGCTCACCCTCTTCGACGATCTCGGGGCGGCGATCGGGGGCTATCACCGGCTGCTGCGGGGCCGGGCGTGATGACGAGGGTTCTCGCGACCGGCGATGCGCCCCGGCGGGGCCAGAAAGGTTTGTCCTGGCCGGTCGCCGCGCCCGAGGATCGGGGCGGCCTCCCGGCGCGGACCGAGACGGCCACGGCAATCGCGGTTCGGCCCGGCAGGCGCCTCCTGCCATGGCGGCCGGGCGCCGAACGCCGGCCGCGGCTTTCGCTCGGCCGGCTCTCCTTCGCCGTCGTCGTGGTGCTGCCGGTGGTGCTCGCGGCAGTTTATTATTTCCTCGTCGCAGCCGACCAATATGTCGCGGAGTTCCGCTTTGCGGTGCGCTCCGCCGAGCCCGCCCCGAGCGAATTCGGCTGGCTGCTGCGATCGGACGTTGCGAGCACGCCGGCCGCGGCGGATTCGTATATTGTCGTCCAATACATCCGCAGCCGCGCGATGGTCGACGATCTCGCCCGGACGCTCGATCTGCGCGAGATCTTTTCGAGGCCTGGGGCCGATTGGCCGGCGCGCCTTCACCTCCCGGTGTCGGTCGAACAGCTGGTCGACTATTGGAAGGGCCAGGTCGATGCGTTTTTCGACGCGACCAACGGGACCGTTGTGGTTCGGGTCAGTGCCTTCACCAGGCGCGACGCCCTCATTTTGGCGCAGGCAATTCTCGCCGCGTCGGAGGCGCTGGTGAACCGATTGTCGGCGCGGGCTCGGCGCGACGCGCTGCACGAGGCGGCGACCGAGGTCGACGCCGCCGAGCGGCGCCTGTCGACCGCCCTCTTCCGCTTGCGCGAATATCGCGACAAAGAGGGTCTGATCGATCCGAACAAGGCGGCCGACGCGCGCGAGGCGCTCGTCGATCGATTGCGCGACGCGCTGGTTAGCGCCAGAACCGAGCGGTCGACGCTGCGCCAGTACCTGCGGGACGATGCGCCGTCGCTGAGATTGCTGGAAGCGCGGATCGAGGCGCTCGAGGAGCAGCAGCGTGCGGTCGAGAGCGGCGTCACCGGAGCCGCCGGCGCGCGTTCGCCGGTGCTCTCCCGCGTGATGGGCCGTTATGAAGAACTCGAAAGCGAGCGCCATTTTGCCGAAAACGCCTATCAGCACGCGCTCGAAGCGCTCGACCGGTCACGGCTGAACGCCGATCGCCAACACGTATACATCGCCGATTTTGTGCCGCCGCGGCTCCCCGAGGAAGCGTTCTATCCGCGGCCGGCGCGGGCGCTGGCGATCGTCTTTCTGGTCGCTTTCGCCGTGTGGGCGATCGGCGGCCTGACGGTGCGCTCGGTCCGGGATCATCTCTAACATGCCGCCGGCGAACCTCGAACCCCCAGGATTAGCGATCACGCCAACTTTTTCGGGCGGAGAGAATATTCATGGCAACGTTAGCGTTCAATGCGTTCCGTCCTCCCGGCTTCGCCGCCCGGGGTCTCGAAGCGTCACCGTATCGCGCAACCGACGGCGCCCGCCGTCCGCGCCTCGCCCTGATCTCGACCTACCACGACTTGTGCGGCATCGCGGGCTATACCCGCGGCCTGGAAAGGCAACTGGCCGACATCTTCGATGTGACCGTATTTGACTTGGACCAGTATTTGCTGCGCGCCACGCATCGGCGGGTGAGGCGCTTCGCGGATCGCCATATTCGCGATATTTGCCGCGAGATCAGAGACTTCGACGCGGTCAATCTGCAATTGGAGCATGGCACGCTCGGGGGTGCGCGACGCGACATATATCGAAGGTTTTGCTGGATTTTGCGAGCGGCACCGCGGATCTCCGTGACTTTTCATACGGTATTCGTTAGCGAGGCATTCGACTATTCAGGGTTTTTAACGTACATTCTCAAATTAGACTTTGCCGAGGCCAAGGCCCTCCACGCGAACTACCGGCGGGCGCACCTGCTGGCGGCGGGAATCGCCAAGCGGCTGCGTCGCGCGCAACGTTTCAAGCCGGTGTCGATCATCGTTCATACCCGGCGCGATCACGCCCATATGAAATACGTCTATGGTCTGCGGAACGTGTCGGACCATCCGCTGTCGTTTCTCAGTCAGGCCGAGGCGGATGCCGTACGCCAAAACGCCTCGCGCCGGCGCTTCACCGTTCTCGATGCGGTGCCGGGCGACGCCAAATTGATCGGCGTCTTCGGCTTTTTCGGCCGATACAAGGGCTTCGAAACGGTCGTCCGCGCCATGCACCATCTGCCAAAAGAGCATCATCTGTTGATCTTTGGCAGCGTGCATCCGAACGAGATCAAGCCGCACCGGGCGATGGATCCGGTTTTGGCCTCGTTGTTCGAGGCCGGCTACGTCGACACCAGCATCGCCGAACGCATCGCGAAGCCGGGTGGCTTGGCACCGGCAGTGTCGATCGCCGTCGACGACGCGGCCCGCGACCTCTTGCTCGAGCATCCCAGGGATCTGTCGGGGCGACTTCACTTTCTTGGGGCAACGGGCGACGGCGAGTTTCTTGCCGGCATGGCGATCTGCGACGCAGTCGTCTTTCCATACCTCGAAGTCGGGCAGTCTTCTTCCGGCCCGATCTCCCAGGCGCTCGAGCTCGGCTGTCGGATCATTGCCTCGCGCACGCACACCTTCTTGCAGTTCGGCCGGTATCACCAGGACATGATCGAATTTTTCGACATCGGCAATCATCTGGATTTGGCCGCGCGAATCCTCGCTCGCCCGGAATTCGACGCGAAGGCGCGATGCCTCGCCTTCAACACCGCGACCAATAAGGCGATCTATCTCGCGGCCAATAGCGATCGCGCGGCCGCCGGCTACCCGATACGACCTCGGCACGCAAAATCGGGACCCGCACCCTGGGCCGCGCCCGGACGCTGACGGATCTGCACCGACGGCTCGGCTGCCAAGCCGAACCTGCGGGCGACCGGCCGCCGCGCATTGTCATTGATTGCCCCGGGCCGGCGCGCCGGCCGGCGGGCCGCCGTCAAAAAATCGCAATAATCCGCCGCCCGACCTTTTTTGTTGCCGTTTCCTACTATACTATTGCAGGGGTGGAGAGCGGAGGAAGAACCCACAGATGGCCACATTGGATGAGATCGGAGAGGCGAAGCAGCGAATTGCCGAGCGGTTGGTGCGGCTCGACAGCGATCGGGCCAAGCTCGCCGAGCAGCTGAGCGAACTGGAGATTGCCGAACGCGTACTGTCGCGGTTTGGCAAGGCCGAACCCGGCGCATCGCGCCGCCGCGGGCGTCCCGCGAAGGCCGCGCCGGTGAGCCCCGGGCCGCGCCAGCGCGCACCGCAGCTGCCGCAGGGGCTGTCGCTGAGCGACGCGGCACTGCAGGCGGTGCACCAGCATCCCGAAGGCGTGAGCGCCCGCGATGTTCTGGCTTTTCTGACGCGCGAGCTGGGGATGTCGGTGCGGCCGAACCACCTCGGCATTGCGCTGCAGCGCCACCGTCGCGCCGGCCGCCTCGACATTCGCGACCAGCGCTGGTTCCCGCCGGAGCCGGGGGCAGCGAAGAGCGCGACCGCAGCGCCGAGCTGATCGCGGCCGACCCGCCGGGTACAGCGTCGGCAGACGCGTGGCACTGCCGGGCCACAGTCTGACCGGGCCGAGCACCAGCTTTGCGTCCACGATCCGCCGGTCGCTCTTTGCCGGTGATCGTAGCGCTGTACGCATATCGGCGTCGCAGCGCCGGTCATGACAGGAACCGCATGGCGAGTTTGTTGACCCGCTCGTAGTCTTCGACCTCGGGCAGATGCCCGCAGCCCGCGATCGTCTCGATCCTCGCCCGCGGCAGCGCCTGCGCCAGCAGCGCCGCGTTGGCTGCGGCCGGCGTGACGCGATCCTCGGCGCCCTGGATCATCAAGAGCGGCAGCGACAGGCCCTCGCCGAGCACTGGCGGGGCACTGCCGCTCGCCACAAATCGCGCCGCCTGCAGGAACCCCTTCGGCTGCGTCGCCCTCAGGACATGCTGCACGATCGCCAGTATGTCGGGCGACGCCCCCGATCCGAGCAATGCCGTCGCCCGCTCGCCAAAGCCGAACCCGCCGCCCGCGATCAGGCGCCCGCGGCCTTCGGCGGCGCGCACCCGCTCCTCCGCCGAGGTGCCCTGCGCAATGCTCGTACCGGTAAAGACGGCGCGCCCGATTCGGCCCGGACAGGTCGCGGCGAAGCACTGCGCCACCCGCGTGCCGAACGAATTTCCCCAAACATCGAACCGGCCGACGCCGAGGGCTGTCAGAAAGTCATCGAGGGCGCCGGCCCAGTCGCGCCAATCGGGGATGTCGGCCAGCAGCTCGTCGCTCAGCAGATAGCCGGGCGCGTTCCAGGCGATCACCCGAAAACGCTGCGCGAATGGCGCGAACTGAAAGCGCCAATACATCGAGTTGGCGCCGATGCCATGCAGCAGCAGCAGCGGCGGGGCGGCACTCGGTCCCGCCGCCATATAGCTGAACCGGTCGCCCGCGTACCGGCTTTGCGACGCCGACGGGATTTGCGCAAACGCGAGCTCCGGCAACAGAGGGATCACGCCCACCTCCCCCCCATTGATCTGTCTCGGACCGCCGAGGACCGGCTGTCGACGCACCGATAATCGACCGCAAACACGATCCGGTCGATAGCCGATCACGGCGCCGAGAAGGAAGGGCGGCGCGCCAAAGCTCCCGGCCGCTCGACCGGGTTTGCCCGCGGCGCGGGGCGCGACTACATAGGTGGCGATGCGCGCCTCGAGCTTGGTCTTCGCGCTCGTGTTGTTGGTTGCGGCGCCGCCGCCCGTTTGGCCGGCCGAACCGGCCGGGGCGACGATCGTGCTGCAGCTGCCGCCGTCGATGCCGCCCGATGCGGTCCGCGGGCTGATCGCCGAGCTCGCCGCCAAAGGCGCTCGGCCGGTTTCCGACCCGGGGTCTCCGACCTCGGTCACCACGGCCGAGCTGGCCGCGGACATCGGGGCAGCCACCAGCCGCGCGATACGAGCGGTCCCGCACCTTCGCCGGATGCCGCAGCACTGGATCGATCGGGTCGAAGCCGAGGGCGGCACGGCCACCGTGGCCCTGCGCTTCTGGATCGTGGCGCTGGCTGGCCTCTTCGCGGCGCCGCTGATCGGGCAGGGCTTCCGCCGGTTGCTCGACCGCCGTCAGGCCCGCATCGCCGATCCCCGGCTCGCCATCCGCCTGCGCGCCGCGGCGGTCCGCTCTTGCGTGGCGCTCGCCTCTCTGGCGGTCTTCGCCCTCCTGTTCTGGGCCGCGCTGTTCGCCGTCTCGGCGGGGCTCCCGATCCTCGCGGCCACCGCCGACCGGCTGGTCTGGGCCGGCGTGAAATGGCGGGCCGCCATCATCATCCTGCTCATCGTCGTCTCGCCGCGGCGTGCGGACCTGCGGCTGTTGAGCATCGACGATGCCGATTCCCGCACCTGCACGCGCTGGCTGGCGCCCTATCTGACGATCGCCCCGTTCAACGTCTTCGCCATCTGGCTCTACGAGCGGCTCGGCTTTTCCCACGACGCGGTGTTCGGCGCGGCCCTGGCCACGGGCCTCGTCATCACCGCCTACAAGCTCGCCATGATCTGGGCGGTGCGGCGACCGATTGCGCATGCGATCCTGGCGGCGACCGGCGGCGCGCCCGGCGCCTTCCGGCGCACCGTCGCCGCGTCATGGCATTGGCTGTTTATGGCCGGGGCGATCGCCATCGTCGTTGCGGCGACGATCGCGTTTTCGCTGGGCAGCGGCGCCGCGGTGGCGAGCGCCGCGAGCGCGACCCTCGGCATCGTCGTCATCCTCGCGGTGCTGTGGCAGGGGGCGCGAAACCTGATCGAGCGGCTGTTTGCCGGCGACCGAACGGATCTGCGGCTCGCCCCGCGCCGCGAGCGGTTTCGCCGCGTCCTCAGGCATCTCTGCGATGCCCTCCTGTGGATCTTGGGTGCCGTCTGGCTCGGCGAGAACTGGGGGTTCGATATCCTCAACCCCGCTCCAGGCACATTCGCTCGGCTGTTTGTGCGACCGGCCTTTGGCGCGGCGGCGACGATCGTCACCGCATGGATCCTGTGGACGGCGCTGAGCGCCGTCATCGACGACCGGATGCCGCAGGCCGCCGCACCCGGCGAGGAGGACGAGACCGGCGCCGGCGCGGCCTCGCGGCTCGGCACCCTGTTACCGCTGTTGCGCAACATGCTGCTGATCGGGCTCGCGGTCGTCGCGGTGGTCGTCGCGCTGTCGACGCTCGGGCTCAATATCGGCCCGCTCCTCGCCGGTTTGGGCGTCGTCGGCATCGCCATCGGCTTTGGCGCGCAAACCCTGGTGCGCGACGTCATCTCCGGCGTGTTCTTCCTGATGGAAGACGCGTTTCGCGTCGGCGAGTACATCGACACCGGCCGGCTGCGCGGCACCGTCGAAGGGATGACGCTGCGCTCGGTCCGGCTGCGCCATCAGAATGGCCAGGTGCACACGATCCCGTTCGGACAGGTTCAGGCCGTCACCAACTTCAGCCGCGACTGGTCGGTCATCAAATTCAACCTGCATCTCGAACCTGGCGCCGATATCGAAACCGTGCGCCGGACGGTCAAGCGCGTCGGTCAGGAACTGCTCGACGACCCGGAGATCGGGGCCGATTTCATCGCGCCTCTCAAAATGCAAGGGGTGATCGATGTGCTGCAGACCGAGCTCGTCGTCCGCTGCAAATTCACCGCGACGCCGCTGCGCCCGACCTCCCTCCAGCGCCAGGCGCTGCGCCGCCTGATCGCGGCGTTCGGCGCCGCCGATATCCGGTTTGCCGCACCCCAGGTCACGCTGCAGCTGGCGAGCGCCGCCGCCCGCTGACCCGCGGCCCGCATCCGTTACAGGCCGCCGCCGCGGGCGAGAGCGAGGAGCGCCAGCACGCCCGCCGCCCAGCAATAATAGGCGAACGGATCGAGCGCCTGGTTCTCCTCGCGCCGGCGGAAGTAGCGCATCAGAAAGGCGGTGCTGGCATAGGCGGTGACCCCGGCGGCGAGGCCGGCGAGCCAGAGCGCGCCGCCGCTCGCGCCGATGGCGCCGAGTTCCGTCGGGGCGCGCAGCAGTTTCGGGATTTCGAGCGCGGCCGCGCCGGCGATGACCGGGGTTGCCAGCAGGAACGAGAACCGCGCCGCGTCCTCGTGACGCAAGCCGACGAGGAGACCGCCGACGATCGTTGCCCCCGAGCGCGAAATCCCGGGCAAAAACGCAGCCGTCTGCCACAGGCCGACGGCGAGCGCATCGCGCCAGCCGGCGCTCGCCAAAGGCCGGCGGCCTCCGGCGAGATCGGCGCGGCGCCGCAAGCGCTCGCCGAGAAACAAGACGAAGCCGTTGACGATCAAAAAGCAGGCGGCCGCCACTGGCGAGCCGAACAGGTGGCGCAGCCACTTCTCGAAGACCAAGCCGAGCAGCACCGCCGGCAGCGTACCGATGATCAGCAACAGGATCAGACGGCGATGCTCGGCCCGGACGCTGCCGCCGTCGCGGCCGAACACGGCCGCCAACAGCCCCACCCACTCGCGCCAGAAATAAACGAGCAGCGCCGCCGCCGTGCCGACGTGCAAGACCACCAGGAACGGCAGAAACCGCGGCGAATCCTGGTCGACGTGCCACCCCAGAACGGCCGGCAAGACGACCGCATGGCCGAGGCTGCTGACCGGAAACAACTCGGTCAGCCCCTGGACGATGGCGAACATCATGGCTTGCAGGAAGGTCATGTCCCGACACCCGAAAAAACCCGGCGATGGCGCTCTTCTGCGTTCGCCCGGAGCAGGCCGCGGCGGCGAACCGAGCGGGATCGCTGTCGACGATGGCCGAGCACGCGGAATTCTGCCATCCTACCCGATATCCTTTGGCAGCGGGACAGAATTGCATGATCCGCGAAGAGCTCGTCTTCATCGCGACTTGCGACATCTCCGGCCACGTCCGCGGCAAGGGCTTCCCGGCGCCCGAACTGAAGACGCGGCTCAAAAAAGGGGTCGGCTGGACCGGCAGCAATCTGATGATGTCGCCGCAGGGTCCGATCTGGGACACGCCGTTCGGCACCGCCGGCGATCTGATGATCGTGCCGGATCCGGCGGCCGAGGTGCGGGTCGACTTCGCCGACGGCTCGGCGGTCGAGCATTTCTTTCTCGGCGACATCTGCACGACCGACGGCAGGCCATGGGAATGCTGCCCACGCGACTTTCTGCGTCGCGCCGTCGACGCGTTGGCGGAAGCGGCGGGGCTCCGCCTCGTCGCCGCCTTCGAACAGGAATTCGGTTATACCGGCACCGATTCTCGCCCGGGCGACGCCTATGCCCTCGGCGCCTTCCGCCGCCAGGGTATCTTCGGCGAGAACTTTGTGGCGGCGCTGCGCGCCGCGGGCGTCACCCCGGACACGTTTCTCGCCGAATACGGCGCGCGCCAGTTCGAGGTGACGGTGGCGCCGCAGCCGGCGCTGACCGCGGCCGATCACGCCGTGATCACGCGCGAGATCGCGCGCGCCGCCGCGTATCGGCTCGGCCACCGCGCCAGCTTCTCGCCGAAGCCCGACCCCGACGGCGTCGGCAACGGCGTCCACATTCATCTGAGCCTGTGGGACCTGTTCGGGAGGCCGGTGACGCAAGCTCCCGGCGAAACGATGGACCTGGCCACGCCGGCGCAGCATTTCTGCGCCGGCGTGCTGCACCATATGCCGGCGATCTGCGCCGTCACCGCACCCTCGCCGGTTTCCTATCTGCGGCTCGTGCCGAACCGCTGGGCACCCACACTGATCGATCTGGTGCGGCAGGACCGCGGCGCCTGCCTGCGGATCTGCCCGGTCTTCGCCGCGGAGACCGCCGACGAGACGGCGCACCAGTTCAACATAGAGTTCCGCGCCTGCGACGCGGCGGCGAGCCCCTATCTGGCGCTGGGCGCCGTGATCTTCGCCGGGGTCGACGGCATCCGCCGCGCCCTGTCGCTGCCGGTCCCGGCCGGCGCGGCGCCGTCGCTGCCGCAATCGCTGACCGCGGCGCTCGACAATTTCGCGGCCAGCGCAACCGTCGGGCGCTGGTTCGGCGCCGTCCATCGCGACGCCTATCTGCGCTTCAAGCGGGTCGAGGCCGAGAAGGTCGCCGATCTTTCCGCGGCCGAACTCTGTGCCCACTACGCCGAGATCTATTAGTCCCCCACCGGCGTTGCCGACCCGCAGCAGATGAAACCGCGTCGGCATCGTAGGGCGGATGAGCGGAAGCGAAATCCGCCACCTGAGCGCCCCGATTTGGCGGAATGCGCGCTGCGCGCTGTTCCGCCCTACGTCGTCTACGCCGAGATCTATTAGCGGCAATGGCCCTGGCCTCGCTGCTCGATCCCGACGAGCCCGATCCGGTGGCCTTCGACAACGAAGTGGGGCCCTCGGTATTCTTCCTGACCGGTGATCACGCCGGGCGGGCGATCCCGCGCCGCCTCGATTGGCTGGGCCTGCCGCAGGCCGAAACGCTGCGCCACATCGCCTGGGACATCGGCATCGGCGCCGTCGGCGAGCGCCTCTCGGGCCTGTTGGGCGCGGCCTGCGTCCGGCAGCGCTATTCCCGGCTGGTGATCGATTGCAACCGCGATCCGCGGGTGCCGAGCTCGATCCCGGAAGTGAGCGAGACCACCGAGATCCCCGGCAATCGCGGTCTCGGCGCGGCCGCGCGCGCGGCGCGGCAGGAAGCGATCTTTCGTCCCTATCACGCGCGGATCGCAGCGGCGCTCGACCGGCGCGCGGCGGCGGGCCGCACCACCGCGCTGATCGCGCTGCACAGCTTTACGCCGGTCTTCAAGGGCGAGGTTCGGCCCTGGCACGCAGCGGTCCTCTTCAACCGCGACGCGCGCCTTGCCCGCTGCCTTGGCGTCTTGCTGCGGGCCGAAGCGGGGCTCGTCATCGGCGAGAACGAGCCCTACGCGGTCAGCGATGTGACCGACTACACCGTCCCGGTACACGGCGAACGGCGCGGCCTGCCGCACGTCGAGATCGAGATCCGCCAGGATCTGATCGCGGAGCCGGTGGGGCAAGCAATCTGGGCCGAGCGCTTGGCGCGCCTGTTGCCGGCCGCCTACGACGCGTTTCTGCGGCGATGATCGACCCTTCCCGCGAGGTGCCGATCGACCACCGCGACAAATTCATCGCGGCGCGGGAATACTTGGAGGAAGACCATGCGGCAGATCGGAGTGTGCACGTTTTGTGATCACCCGACGGCGCCGACCCAATGGCTTAAGCGCTACGCACCCGAGCGCAAATTCCCGGCCGGCCTCGACGATTGTGTCTTTGCCGCGCGCTGGGCGGCGACCCGCCGCTCGCGGGACAGCTCCCGATCTATCCGGTGACCGACTATTACTCGCCCGGAACCCCGTCCTACAGCGAAAACGCGGCAGGCTACGGCCTCACCCGCGAAACCCATGGAGTGGTTCTGGCACCATTATCTGACCGATCCCGGCGAAGCGGCGATCCCCTATGCCGCGCCGCTCAAGGCAGGCGATCTGGCTGGTCTGCCGCCGGCCTTTGTGATGACGGCCGAATATGACCCGCTGCGTAACGAGGGCGAGCGCTATGCCGAAAGGCTGCAGGCGGCCGGCGTTCCGACCTTGCTGTCGCGCCCGGACGAGATGAACCACGGCTTCCTGTTCTGGGTCGGGGCCATCGACCGTGCCGGTCCAGCGATGGCCGATGCCTGCGATCGGCTGCGCCGGGCCTTCGGGCACGCTAGATAGCACTTCCGCCGCACCACCCGGCGCCCGGATCGAGGCTGCGCCGAACGACTGCTTCGATGTGACCCAATCTCGTGCTCAGCGGCACGCCGCCTCCCCGCAGGCGAGGTGGCATCTGCGGTTAGGTGTTGGGTTTGGACTCGACCCTGCGCTCCTGTCGTCGACACCGCCCTCGAATTCTCGAGCGGCAAGAACTGCCCCAAGGCCGCCCTCGTCGGGCTCGATCGGCAGGTCGGCCCGGGAGCATCACGCGAGGTCTTCCGCGCGGAGCCGGCAGCCGGCGATCACAGCAGAGTCGAGGCCGCTGCGATCACCCTTTACCGG
The DNA here is from genome assembly GCA_963772295.1 of uncultured Alphaproteobacteria bacterium. GTDB lineage: Bacteria > Pseudomonadota > Alphaproteobacteria > ATCC43930 > CGMCC-115725 > AP-15. The sequence goes on along the minus strand of CAVYWO010000004.1, from coordinate 282,969 downwards.
GTCAGCCGACCGAGCCGCCGAGGATCGGTCCGAACGGGATGAAGCGCTCGCCATCGAAGCGCTTCATCTGGACTTGCTTGACCGGCGCGAAATCCGTGGGGCTGGTGTTGACCGTGATGCCGGGCAACAACATCGTTAATTCGAGGTGATGCAGGTTCGCCGCCTGCCTCATCACGTTCTCGCGGGTCAAGTCGTCGCCGCATTGTTTGAGGACCTGGACCGTCGTCGCGGCAATCGACGAACCATAGACATTCGCCAGATCGGAACGGTCGCCGCTCGGGAGATACTTGTCCATGAAGGCAGACCACCATTGGTAGCCGGCATCGTTTTGCCATTGGGGGTCGGTGGGGTCCTTGAAGGAAGTGTCGCTGATGATGCCCGTGGCATTTGCGAGACCCGCCGGTTTCAACACCCCTCCCACTGAGCCGTTAATGCCGCTCAAGATGTGCAGCGGCTTCCATCCCAGCTCGGCCGCCTTGCGGATCGCTTGCGCGGCAAATTTGGGAATCGCGACGTTGATCAGGACGTCGCAACCTGCCGCCTTCATTTCGACTACCTGCGCATCGACGGTCGGGTCCGTGGTCTCGTACGACGTCTTGAGCTTGATCATCGACGCTGCCTTAGAGCCCAGCCCGTCGATCACCCCTTTTAGATAGTCCTTGCCGAAATCGTCGTTCTGGTAGAGCACGCCGATCTTGGCGTCGGGCTTGTATTTCATGATGTAGGCCGCATAGATGCGCCCCTCCATCTGATAGCTTACGAAGAAACCCATCGTCCAGGGATGACCCTTCGGGTCGTTCCATTTAGTCGCGCCTGTGACGAGGAATAGTTGCGGTACCTTATTCTCGTTTGTGTAGTGCCAGATGGCGCTGTTGGTCGGCGTCCCGAGCCCGCCCGAGAGGAAAAGCACGCCGTCGCTCTCGACCAGCTTGCGCGTCATCTCCACCGTCCTGGGCGGCGAATAGCCGTCGTCGTAGGAGACGAAGTTGATCTTGCGGCCGCTGATGCCGCCCTTCTCGTTGATCATCTTGTAATAGGCGGCCATTGATATCGGATTGCCGCTGGCGCTCGAGAGCGGGCCGCTGTAAGGGCCGGTGTTGCCGATCTTGATCTCGCTGTCGGTGACCCCGGGGCCGTAACTCTTGGCTGCGCGCACCGGCCGGGTGGCCAGAAGCTGCCCGCCAACAGCCAGCGTCATTGGGGCGGCGGCAAGAACCGTACGACGCGTCAGATGCTTCATGAGTTCCTCCCATGGTGTGGCTTGCCGTTCAAAGGGTTTTTTTGAATGTTCGGAGATTCAGAGTGGCGCGTTTAACCCGGCGTGGGCAACTGCGAATCACGGTATCCGCGCAAAAATCCTCAGGTTCTCCAAACGGGGGAGGTCGCGGTCCTGCTGAGCGAGCATCGTTCTGACGAACCGAGATGACGTCGGCTCGCAGCCGGTTGGGTTGAAACCTGGGTTTTTATGAAGGCCGCGCGCGAACGGCCGGAATTGGCGCGTTCTCGTCGTTGTCGCGCGTTCCGACGAAGCCTCCTTCAGGAGCCAATCCGTTTCGAGTCCGGCTATAACGCCGCAGCAGAGGCGCAACAGGAGACGCGTTGTATCGCGCAATTAGCTCGGGGCATTGCTAGGGTCAGCGATCGAAAGAGGGGAGAGACCTCGCCTTCGCCGGCTTTTCTCTGCCCCGTCAGGTCGCCAGCACCCACATCTGATCCGCGAGGTAGGGGACACCCAGAGGGCGAAGCATGATATCTGCCCTCGTTCGACCATGTCGCCTCATAGGAAAATTGCCGAAAGCAACCTTGACGCATGGAAGGCGAGCGGCGTCATAAAGAGGTTGAAGATATACAGCGCTGAGGATGAGGAACACTGCCGCTTTTGTCTACAAAGACATGGAACGACCACAGTCATAGGCGACGGAAGTATCGGCGACACACTTCCCCGGTTCAAGGCGTGCGCGAGTGCGTCGTGTCGATGCTAATTCCGCCCCGAGGATATTTCCATCTGATACGGCGATATACCCTCGCGAGCTCGTGCCCTCTGCGACCTCGTGCGCTGCTCCAGATCCGCCTCCGCCGTGAATGGCGGAGAGCGGTCGCCGTGTATCCAATTCCGCCCAGCTTGGGCTTCATCTCGAGCCTCTCTGGTCCAACGCCTGGTTGACGGATCGGGCCGGAATCATGTAACTGCCGGATCGGCACGGCCCCTTTCGCGAGCCGGCTCAAACGGGAGGAAGAGATGCGAACAAGCCGAAAGCTGATATTGGCGATTTTCGCTGTTGTGATCGGTGGCCTGCTAGGAACGCCGACCGAGGCCCAGCAGCCTTCGAAGAGCGGCACGTACTCTGCTTGGTTCGGCTGGCACAGCTTTGGAACGCTCACCGATCTCGGCAAAGGCGTGATGCAGTGGCATGGTGAATTCGACGGGGCGCTCCGCAACGACGCGGGTTCAGGATTCATGCACGAAGCCTCGGTGATCTGTCCCGGCGCCACCCTGATTGTCGCAGGGCACGCCTACTATCGGGGCAACTGTATCATCACGGATAAGGACGGGGATCGTGCGACGCTGGTTTGGCTGTGCGACGCAAAGCTCGGAGACCGCTGCGACGGGCCAATGGAGTGGGTCGGTGGCACGGGTAAGTATACCGGCATCAAAGGCAACAACACTTTTAATGGTGGGTTCGTCGGTGCTGGACCCCAGGGATACTCCCTGTGGAAAGGTGAGTGGCAGCTGCCCTGAGCGCCGCAGCCGGAACACCACCGCCTCGGAACAGTCCGTGAGGCGGAAGAGCCTGCCCCCGCGAAAGCTGGGCAGCGCATTTTGAGCGGGAAGTCGCGACGCGGCGGCATATGGAGCCGGCGCCGATCCGATGGTCGCGGCCGAGGGCCTGACCGCGGCGGGGAGGCGGGGATGTTCCGGCGTGTCCTGGAGGGGACCTGCGCCGCTGCGCCGGTTGCGCCAGTCTGCGCCGGTGGGGAAAAGGGACTAAAGGGCTTCGGCTCGTCCTGCGCCTAGTGTCCTGGTTCCGAAATCCGATGGATCAAAGAATGCCGTCGTTGCGAGGACCCCCGGACAGCCGCCCTGAGGGCGTTCCGGGGGGAGGCGGCAATCTCAAGCCAGATGAGTGCGCCGTCGAGGAGATTGCTTCGCTGCGCTCGCAATGACAGATCCTTTCTGATCTCAAGGGCTTCGCGTTCGCCACGCTAGAGGCACTCATGAGCGGGCTTCTGCTCGATCCCGACGAGCCCGATCCGGTTGCCTTTGACAACGAGCCGGTGGGGCAAGCAATCTGGGCCGAGCGCTTGGCGCGCCTGTTGCCGGCCGCCTACGACGCGTTTCTGCGGCGATGATCGAGCCGGGCCGCGAGGTGCCGATCGCGCCGGCAAAAAGCGGCTGCGGGCCGCTCGCTGCCTCCAAGCGGCCAGCCCTTGCGAGCCGTCCCGGGGTCGCGGCCTCTGCCGAAGTCACGGCTTGACCGCGGTCACCAGCAGCACGGTCGACGGCAAAGTCACGCTTCCGGTTTGGAAATAGGCGGCGAAGGCGTGCTCGATTTCGTCCCGGATCGTGCGGCGCGTCGCCTCGTCCGGCTGCTTTTCGTCGATCAGCCGCGCCGACGGGCCCATCAGACAGGCGAACTCGGCTTCCTCGGCCGGCGTCGCAGCGAACACCGCCGGGTGCTCGAAATCGATCGCGATGTCGGCAAACCCGGCCGCTCCGAGAAACGAGCGCACGTAATCGGGGTCGCTGAACGCCATCGGGCCAGGGGCATGCGGCGGCGACGGCTCGGGCCGGCCCAGGCGGTCCAAGACGACCTCATAGGGGATCAGCCAATGCCGGTTGTCGGCGAGCGTCCCCCAGCAGGCAAAGCACAGCCGGCCGCCGCGCCTTGCCGCGCGACTGAGATTGGCGAAGGCCGCGGCCGGATCGGCAAAGAACATGACGCCAAAGCGCGAGGCCACGAGATCGAACCGGCCGGGTTCGAAACTGTGGATCTGTGCATCGGCCTCGATCAACGAGACATGGTCGAGCGCGGCCTCGGCGAGGCGCCGCTTCGCCGCGGCCAGCATCGCCGCGGAAATGTCGGCGCCGACAACGCTGCCGTCCCTGCCGACGGCCACGGCGAGCGGCACGGTGAAGGCGCCGGTGCCGCAGCCGATTTCGAGGGCCGCCTCCCCCGCCCGCACACCCGAGTACCGCAACAGGAGGTCGTTCACCGCCTCGACGCGGCGTTCGACAAAACCTTGGAGCCCGAGCCACCGAGGCCCGGCGACCGTGTTCCAATACTCGCGCTGGGGGGCATTTGCATCGACATCCTCGGCCACTTCGCTTCCCTCTCGCCAATCGGGTTGGATCGCCGCCGATTCTCCCATCCGCGCGTTGTCGGCGCAATTCCGCAACCGATCGCCGCGACCGCCCCGGCATCGGACCGGCAATTCGGCAGCGGCCCCGGTCCGATGTCGCGCCTGCCCCATTCTCGGGGATCGCCAGTCGGCCCGCCCCGCCGACAACAGCCGAACCCTTTTCCTCGCCGCGAACTGCGCTAGTATGGAAGCGCGGCAGGGCTGACGCCGCGATGCGGAAGGCAACGGGATGGACTGGGGTTCCGCGGGCTGTCACGGCGCTCTTAGCTCGGGCTCCGCCTGCCTCGCGAAGGCGCGGGAACTCGGCCTCGTGCTCGATCGTGCCGCCGCGGAAATCGAGCGCCGGCGCGAGCTTCCCGAGGCAATCGTCGCGGCGCTCGTCGAACGCGGCTTGTTCCGCCTGCTGTTGCCGCGCTCGCTCGACGGCAGCGAGTTGGCACCCCACGATTACGTGCGGGTCATCGAGGAGATCGCAAAGCACGACGCCAGCACCGCCTGGTGCCTCGGCCAAGCCTGCGGCTGCACGATGACGGCAGCGCTGCTCGAGCCGGAGGCGGCGCGCGAGATCTTCGGCGGCGCCCGCGACATCCTGGCCTGGGGTCCGCCCGATCCGGCGATTGCAGCGCGCCCGGTGCCGGGCGGCTATCGGCTTACCGGCACCTGGAGCTTTGCCAGCGGCAGCCATCACGCAACCTGGCTCGGCGCCCATGTCGCCGAAGCCGGTGCGGGCGGCGCGCCCGAGCGGCGGCCGGACGGCGGTCCGGTGATGCGCACCCTGCTGTTTCCGAAGGCCAGCGCCGAATTCACGGATATTTGGCGCGTCATCGGTCTGAGGGGCACCGGCAGCGACAGCTACAGCGTGCGCGACTTGTTCGTTCCCGAGACGCATACGGTGCGGCGCGACGGCGCCGCCAAGTCGCGCGAAAGCGGGCGGCTCTACGCCTTCAGCAGCAGCAATCTCTACGCGGCCGGCTTTGCCGGGGTGGCGCTCGGCATCGCCCGCAGCACGATCGATGCCTTCGTCGCGCTCGCCCGTGACAAGATTCCGCGCGGCGCCCGACGGACATTGCGCGACGACAACCTGATCCAGGCGCAGGTCGCGCAGTCGGAGGCCCGCTTCGGCTCGGCGCGCGCCTTCCTTCTCGGCGCGCTCGAGGAGATCTGGGACGACGTCGGCGAGACTCGCCGGTTGACGAGCGCGCACAACGCGACGATCCGGCTCGCTTCGACCTGGGCCATCCACCAGGCGAAGGAGGTCGTCGACACCCTCTACCACGCGGCGGGAGCCACCGCGATCTTCGATGAACAGCCGTTCGAGCGGCGATTTCGCGACATCCACACGGTGATCCAGCAATATCAGGGGCGCCAGACCCATTTCGAAACGGTGGGCCAGGTGCTGCTCGGTCTCGAACCGGAAAGCACGATCTTCACCTTTTAGCGGAGCCGCCGGCCGCTGATCCCGATGGAGCCATTCACCCCGCCTGCGATCGACGCCGCGAGCGTCCGACCGTCCGCTCCCGGGCGGCGGCACTGGTCGCTCGACGACATTCCCTGGCCGGCGCTGCGTCGCGATGCCGCGGCAGAGAACGAGGCGCTGTTCTACATGGTCGCGACCGCGTCGCTGATGGAGAGCGCCACCGATCTCTACACCGCGAACCTGATCGAGTTCTTCGCCGATGACGGCGAGATCGGATCGTGGCTCCAGGATTTTTGGCTGCCCGAGGAATTGCAGCACGGCAAGGCGTTGCGCCGCTATGTCGAGGCCGCCTGGCCGGAATTCCCTTGGCAGGCGGTGCGCGAGGCATTCGTGGAAGAGTTCCGGCCGTTTTGCGACGAGGCGCTCGAACCGGTGCGCAGCCTCGAAATGGCGTCGCGCTGCGTCGTCGAAATGGGAACCGCGAGCTTCTACACCGGTCTGTCGCGGGCCAGCCCCGAACCGGTGCTGGCCGCCGTGACCGGCCGGATCGCCACGGACGAGGTTCGTCACTACAAGCATTTCTACCGGTTTTTCCGCAAATACCGCGAACCGGAGAGGCCCGGCCGCAGCGCCGTCGCCCAGGCGCTGTGGCGGCGGCTCAGAATGAACCGCGGCGAGGATCGGCTCGTCGCGCTGAAGCACGTCCATGCCGCCCGCCGGCCCGGCGCGCCGTTCGACGCCGCCGCCTACCGTCAGGTGCTGCGCCAATGCCGGGAACTGATGCGGCCTCGGTTTCCGGCCGAGATGAGCATGCGCATGCTGCTGAAGCCGCTCGACCTCGACCCGCGGCTGCAGCGTTTGATCTTGCCGGTGTTGACGGCACTGGTGCGGCGCGTCGTTCCGTAGCAGCCGGCCCTCCCGCTCTTCGCGGCGACGGCCTATCCGGCGGCGTGCCATTGAGATAAAATCCGATGAATCGGGGCCGCGCCGCGGGCTCCGCTTTTCACCCCGTGGCCGGTTGGCCTTCAGCCCGCGGGCGCAAAGCGGCCCGCGGGTCGGACCCGGCCACCCATGCTTCTTGTGTCGTCGGCCCTCGGGTACGATCCTTCGGCGATGCAAGGCGGATGGGTTTACATCGTGACAAATCGTCCGAACGGCACGCTCTATGTGGGTACCACAACCGATATTGCACGCCGTGCCTGGGAGCATCGGGAAGGGGTCGCCGACGGGTTCACCAAGAAATATGGCTTAAAACGCCTCGTCTACGCCGAATGGCACGACAGTATCCTTGCTGCCACGCAGCGCGAGATGAACATCAAGCATTGGCGGCGCGCCTGGAAGGTGGCATTGATTCTCCGGGATAATCCGAAGTGGGACGACTTGTACGATCGGCTTTAAATTCGTGGGTGGCCGGGTCCGACCCGCGGGCCGCTTTGCGCCCGCGGGCTGAAGGCCAACCGGCCACGGGGCGTTGAACTGAATCTTGTGACCTGGCAACGGATGGAGCTCAGCAACTCGGGGGGCGGTTCAGCCGCGCAACCGACTTGGATAGGGTGGCGGTGTATACCATATACCGAGCATGACGCACACCATCCGCGAAAAGCGGAAGCTGCTGGCGCGGGTGCGCCGCATCCGGGGTCAGGTCGAGGCCATCGAGCGCGCCCTCGATGGCGATGCCGGCTGCGAACAGGTCATGCATCTGATTGCAGGAGTGCGCGGCGCCACCGCCGGGCTGATGGCCGAAGTGGTGGAAGACCATGTTCGCACCCATCTGGTCGATGCGCAAAAGCATCCGGACGCGCTGAACCGCGAGGCCACCGAGCAGCTGCTCGAAGTGGTGCGAACCTATCTCAAATGACCAGCACCGAAGGCGCGGCAGCGCCGCTGCTGCATTCGCACAGCTTTCTCGGCATCGGACACGAAAGGGCCCAGCGCAAGACCTGGGCGGTGATTGCGCTCTGTGGCGCGATGATGGTCGCCGAGATCGTCGGCGGCCTCTTGTTCGGCTCGATCGCGCTGGTGGCGGACGGGCTGCATATGAGCACGCATGCGGCGGCGCTGCTGCTTGCGGCACTGGCCTATTCCTACGCGCGCACACATGCCGACGATCCGCGCTTCACCTTCGGCACCGGCAAACTCGGCGATCTTGCCGGATTCACCAGCGCCGTCATCCTCGCGATGATCGCGCTCCTGATCGGCTGGGAGGCGGTCTCGCGCATCCTCGCTCCGGTGCCGATCAGCTTTGCCGAGGCGATCCCGATCGCCTGCCTCGGCCTCGCCGTAAACATCGCCAGCGCCTGGCTGCTGCGCGGCGGCGGGCATGATCACGGGCACGGCTTCGCGGCCGGTCCGGCGCGCGAGGAGCGCGAAGTCATCTTCGAAGAGCACGAGCACGCGCGCGGGAGCGCGCTGCGCGACAACAATATCAGGTCGGCCGTGATCCACGTGATGGCCGATGCCGCCGTGTCGGGCCTGGTGATTGTCGGCCTGCTGCTCGCCCGGGCGTTCGGCTGGCTGTGGATGGACCCGCTCGTCGGCATCGTCGGCGCCTGCGTCATTGCCAGCTGGTCCTATGGCCTGATCCGCGACACCGGGGCCATCCTGCTCGACATGAACCCGGACCGGGGCATGGCGGACCGGCTGCGGCAGGCGATCGAGGGCGACGGCGACACGCTCGCCGATCTTCATCTTTGGCGGCTGGGCCCGGGCCATCTGGGGGCAATCTTGTGCGTCAGCACCGGCGCGGCGCGCGGGGTCGACTATTACCGGGCCAAGCTGGCGCGGTTCCGCTCGCTCTCGCACCTGACGATCGAGGTGCACAGCGGTTGATTGGCTCCGGCCCTACGGCCCGAACCGGCCGCGGAGATCCGCCATTCGCCGGCGCTCCGGTGCTATAGATGACCCGCCCCATAAGGAGATTGCGGGCTTCGATCAGGGAGGAAACGATGCGGCAGACGCGGCGACGGCTGTTGGCGACGATGGGCCTTGGCGGAGCGGCATTGCTGCTGCCGGAGGCCGCACGCGCACAGAAGAAATACGGTCCCGGCGCCGGCGACGGCGAGATCAAGATCGGCAACACCTGCCCCTACAGCGGCCCCTTGGCCGGCGTCGCCACCGGCGCCAAATGCGAGGCCGCATTCTTCAGGATGGTCAACGCCCAAGGCGGCATCAACGGCCGCAAGATCACCTTCATCTCCTACGATGACGGCTACAGCCCGCCGAAAACCGTCGAGCAGACGCGGCGGCTCGTCGAGAGCGACGGCGTCCTTTTGCTGTTCAACGGGGTCGGCACCCCGACCCAAACCGCCGTCCATAAATACTTGAACCAAATGAAAGTACCGCAGCTCTTCGTGGCCACGGGTGCGAGCAAATTTGGTGATCCCCAGCACTACCCTTGGACGATGGGCTATTTGCCAAACTACCGGAGCGAAGGTCGGATCTACGCCAGCTACATCCTCGCCCACCATCCCGGCGCCAGGATCGGCGTGCTCTATCAGAACGACGATTTCGGCAAGGATTACCTGAATGGGCTCACGGAGGGGCTCGGCGCGAAGGCCGGGTCGATGATCGTCATGGCGGCGGCGTACGAGACCACGGACCCGACCGTCGATTCACAGATTGTCAGGCTCAAATCCGCGGGTGCCGACCTGTTTTTCAACGTTGCCATCCCGAAATTTGCGGCTCAAGCGATCCGCAAGACGGCCGAGCTCGGCTGGGAACCGGTGCAACTCCTGTGCGGGGTGGTGGCCACCATCGCCCAAACATTGAAGCCGGCCGGGATCGAGCACTGCAAGGGCATGCTGACCTCGATCTGGGGCAAGGACGTGACTGATCCGATTTGGCAGGAGGATGCCGGTTACCGGGAGTGGCTCGCCTTCATGAACAAATGGTATCCGGAAGGCGACAAGGCCGACGCGGTCAATGCCGCCGCTTACACCGCAGCGCAACTGATGGTGCAGGTGCTGAAGCGATGCGGCGACGATCTGACCCGCGAGAACGTGATGCGGCAAGCCGCCAACCTGCGCCACCTTGCTTTGCCGATGCTGTTGCCGGGGATCACGGTCAACACGAGCCCGACCGACTTCCGCCCGATCAAGGAGGAGCGGATGGCGCGGTTCGACGGCGCACATTGGGTGCTGTTCGGCCCGGTTCTGACGGCGTAGAGCGGCCCCCTCCCTGACCCTCCCCCGCCTGCGGGGGAGGGAAGGGTGGGGGTTGGGCGACAGTCCCCCTGTGCCTGCCCGATGCGGCGAGGCGGCGCCGGCATTGCTTTACAACCGCTCGGTTCCGCCATGACCGCGAGGGATGGAGGCAAGCATCAACGCAGAGGACGCGGAGAGTACGCGAAGGACGCCGAGGGAAGATTGCGGCGCCTCGGCGTCCTCTGTGAAACCTTTGCGCCCTCCGGCCTGCCGCTACGGTATTCACTGATCGTCGAGCTTCAATGGCCTCTCAGCTCGCTGTGCCTTGGGCGCTTTGCATCGTCATTCCGGGGGCCGAGCGGAGCGAGGCCCAGTCGTCTGCGTCAAGTTCAGCAATTTGGCCATGGTTGTCGGGTGGTGTCGTTGGGCGACCTCCGATGTCAGTCGCGGCCGTAGCCGCGCGGAGAGGCTGGGCAAGTATCGTCATAGGGGCTGGATCGACGCTGTACGTCCTTCGACTGCGCGCTTCGCGCGCGCTCAGGATGAGGCACTTTGAACAATGCCATCAAAGCTTTACCTCATGGTGAGGAGCGTCCCGGCGATCCCCGGAACGCCCGCCCTTGGCGGGCGGCCGTCCGGGGACGGACGCGTCTCGAACCACGTACGGGGCAGATGCAGCGCAATTCTTGCCCAGCCTGGGAGCGCGGATCCGGGGGCGGCGCCGGCATTTCCCGCAATGCCGCCTCTGGGTCGACCCCGCCCATCCCGAGGCCATCCGCACCGTGCGCGGCGTCGGCTACAGGTTCGTTCCGCCAAAGGATTGAGTGGGCCGCCGCTCGCGCCGCGCCGATCACCGCCGCGGCAGCATGCCGCCGAGGTCGCGTCCGGCAAAGAGGTGGATGTGGAAGTGCGGCACCTCCTGATGCGCCGCGGCGCCGGTATTGGCGAGGATGCGATAGCCGGCTTCGGCCGCCCCCTCGTCGCGCGCGATATGCCCGAGCGCCCGCATCAGCGCCGCGATCTCCGCCGCCGACGCCTTCAGCGAGAAGTCGTCGAGCGAGACGTACTCGCCCTTCGGGATCACCAGGATGTGGGTCGGGGCCTGCGGGTTGATGTCGCGAAAGGCGAGGACGTGCTCGTCCTCAAAGACCTTGTTGCACGGCACTTCGCCGCGCAGGATGCGGGCGAAGACGTTGCTGCGATCATAGTCCATCCCGCCTCCGTTCGGCTCCCGTGGTTCAGATGTTTGCCCGGCCGCGCTTTTCGTCGAGCCCGGACTGGCCCTCGCGCCGCGCCAGCTCGGCCGCTACGTCCGCGGGCGCAATCCCGGCATCGGCCCACAACACCAGGAGGTGGTAGAGCAGATCGGCACTTTCGCCGACGAGCCCGGCGCGTTCGCCGCGCACCGCTTCGATCACCAGCTCGACCGCTTCCTCGCCGAGCTTCTGGGCGATTTTGGCCCGGCCGCGGAGAAACAGTCGGGCGGTGTAGGAGGCCTGCGGGTCGCCGCCGCGGCGGGCGGTGATTACGCGCCATAGGCGATCGAGCACGGGGCCCAGCGGGTCCGTCACCGTTCACCGCCGAACCGGGATCCCCGCCGCGGCGAGCCGGGCCTTGGCCTCGCCGATCCGGTAGGTGCCGAAGTGAAAGATCGATGCCGCCAGCACCGCCGTGGCATGGCCGTCGCGAATGCCTTCGACCAGATGGTCGAGGGTGCCGACGCCGCCCGAGGCGATGACCGGCACCCGAACGGCATCGGCGACGGCGCGGGTCAAGTCAAGATCGAAACCCGATTTGGTGCCGTCCCGGTCCATCGAGGTCAGCAGGATCTCGCCGGCGCCGCAATCGGCGAGCCGGCGGGCCCAGCCGATCGCGTCGATGCCGGTCGGACGGCGGCCGCCATGGGTGAACACTTGCCATCGGCCGGGTCCGGCCGCTTTGGCGTCGATCGCGACGACGATGCACTGGCTGCCGAATTTCCGCGCCGCCTCGGGCACGAATTCGGGGCGGGCGACGGCGGCGGTATTGATCGACACCTTGTCGGCGCCGGCGAGCAGCAGCCGGCGAACGTCCTCGACCGTGCGCACGCCGCCGCCGACGGTCAGCGGCATAAAGCATTCTTCGGCGGTGCGCCGAACCACGTCATAGAGCGTGTCGCGTCCTTCGCTGCTGGCGGTGATGTCGAGGAAGCACAATTCGTCCGCCCCCTCGCGATCATAGAACCGAGCCTGTGCCACCGGGTCGCCGGCATCGACGAGATCGACGAAATTCACCCCCTTGACGACCCGCCCGTCCTTGACGTCGAGGCAGGGGATGATGCGCATCTTCAGCATGGCAGGGATGCCGCCAGCAATCGCAATGCCGCTTGCGCGTCGATCCGGCCGTCGTAGAGGGCACGCCCGCAGATGACGCCGGCGATGCCGTCCCGCTCGCGGGCCTTCAGTGCGGCGAGATCGGCAAGCGAGGCGACGCCGCCCGAGGCGATGACCGGAATGTCGACGGCCCGCGCCAAGGCGGCCACCGCCCCGGCGTCGATCCCCGCCAGGGTTCCGTCGCGGCCGATGTCGGTATGCACGAAAGCCGCCACCCCGCTGTCGGCAAAGCGGCGGGCAAGCTCGATCACCCCGATCTCGCCGGCCGCGGCCCACCCGGCGACCGCGACCCTGCCGTCGCGGGCGTCGATCGCAACGGCGATCGACCCCGGATGATCGGCGGCGGCCCGGCGCACGAGATCGGGGTCGCGCACGGCCGCGGTGCCGAGCACGACGCGGTCGATGCCGAGTTCAAGCCACCGTTCGATCGCCGCCCGGTCGCGGATTCCGCCGCCGAGCTGGATCGGCACGCGGACCGCATCCCGGATCGCGGCCACCGCGGCACCATTTACCGAGCGGCCGGCGAAGGCGCCGTCGAGGTCGACGAGATGCAGCCAGCGAAAGCCCGACGCGGCAAAATGCCGGGCCTGCGCCGCCGGATCGTCGTTAAATACCGTGGCCGTGGCCATCTCGCCGCGGACCAGGCGAACGCAGCGGCCGTCCTTCAGATCGATCGCCGGGAAGAGGATCACGATCCGGCCGATTCCTCGTCGAGCCGCTTGAAGTAGTAATGTCCGGGCACGATCCGCCCCTCGACCCGCGCATAGGCGGGGTGGGTGCCCCAGCGCCGATAGCCCATCCCCTCGTAGAGAGCGATCGCCGCACGCTGGGTGTCGCGCAGGTCGAGGTTGAGGACTGCGAGGCCCAATTCGCGAGCGAGCCGTTCGATTTCGCGGACGATGCCGCGGCCGAGACCGTGACCGCGCGCCCAAGGGGCGACAAACGCGCTGGTCAGCGTGCCGGCAAAGGCCTGCGCCTCGTTGTTGCGGGGCGCCCGGCCCAACTGCGCCGAGCCGGCGATGATGCCGTCGAGGCGGCCGACGACGAGCCGCCGTTCCGGCACCAGCAAGACGCCTTTCCAGTAGTTTTCGAGGACCTGCCGCGGCGGCGGCGCGAGCCAGCCGAACCCGCCGCCTTCGACGATGGCGCCTTCGGTTGCCTCGCACAAATCGTCGAGATCGGTTCCGGAGTAGCGCACGAGCCGTTCGACCGTGACCCGGGCGCCGGACATTCCGGCCTCGCCCGCTTCGCTCATGGACGCCACCGCAGGAAATTGCCGATCATCCGGAGCCCCGCCTCCTGGCTCTTTTCCGGATGGAACTGGGTCCCGGCCAGGTTGCCGCGCGCGACCAGCGCCGCCAGCGGGCCACCGTAATCGGTAACCGCGACGAGATCGGCGGGTTCCGCCGGACGAAAACGATAGCTGTGGACAAAATAGGCGTGCACGCCGGCTGCGAGCCCCGCAACCAGCGGATGCGGCGCCCGGATTTCGAGCTCGTTCCACCCCATATGCGGGATTTTCAGCGCCGCATCGCCGGGTTCGATCGCCACGACCTCGCCGCCGATCCAGCCGAGGCCCTCGACGGTCTCGAACTCGCGGCCGCGCGAAGCCATCAGCTGCATGCCGACGCAAATGCCGAGGAATGGGCGGGCGCGGACCATGACGGCCTCATCGAGCGCCGCTTCGAGACCGGCAACGGCGGCAAGACCGCGCCGGCAAGCGGCGAAAGCCCCGACACCGGGCAGGACGATGCGGTCCGCCGCGGCAACGGCCTCCGGGTCGCTTGTCACCCTGATTTCGATCGCCGTATCGCCGGCGGCCGCCCTCTCGAACGCTTTCGCCGCCGATCGCAGATTGCCCGAGCCGTAATCGACGATGGCGACGATCATGGGAGGCTGCCGCCGAGCACGCCTTTGGTCGACGGGACCGCGCCCTGCCGCCGCGGGTCGATCGCGACCGCTTGGCGCAATGCCCGGGCGAGACCCTTGAAGCAGGATTCGACGATGTGGTGATTGTTCTCGCCGTACAAGTTCTCGACGTGAAGGGTCACCCCGGCGGCCTGGGCGAACGCCTGAAACCATTCCTTGAACAATTCGGTATCCATCTCGCCGAGCTTTGGCCGGGTGAAGGTCACCTTCCAAACGAGGTAGGGTCGGTTCGAGAGATCAAGGCTGACCCGCGTCAAAGTCTCGTCCATCGGGATGACGGCGTGCCCGAAGCGTTCGATGCCGCCGCGGTTGCCCAGAGCGCCCGCCAGCGCCTCGCCGATGACATAGCCGGTGTCCTCGGTCGTGTGGTGAAAGTCGATGTGCAGGTCGCCCTTGGCCCGCAGCTCGAGATCGAAGAGGCTGTGCTTGGCCAGCTGTTCGAGCATGTGATCGAGAAAGCCGATCCCGGTCGAAATCGCGGCCGTCCCCGAACCGTCGAGATCGATCCGCCCGCTGATCTGGGTTTCCCTGGTGTTGCGCTCGACCGTCGCTACCCGCATGCTTCTCCCCTCGAGGGCTGCGCCCGCCGCCGCCAATTTTAGCAATTCCGTGGCGATGTCGCCACTTTCGGGGCGGTAGCGAACCGCCTCGGCTCGGAATCGACCACCGCGGCCGCGCCCGCTTGACCCGGTATCCGCCAGGCTTACATCTCAACCGGTCGACGGCGCGGCCGAACCCACTCCAAGAGGCAGATGGATCATTCAGCGAGCACAATTTGGCACGGCACGACGGTCCTCTCTGTGCGCAAGGCGGGTCAGGTGGTGGTTGCCGGCGACGGTCAGGTCACACTCGGCCAGACGGTTGTCAAGTCGAACGCGCGGAAATTGCGCCGGCTCGCCGGCGGCTCGGTAATCGCCGGCTTTGCCGGCGCCACCGCCGACGCCTTCGCGCTGTTTGAGCGCCTCGAAGGCAAGCTCGAACAATACGCCGGCCAGTTGACGCGGGCCTGCGTCGAACTCGCCAAGGATTGGCGAACCGACCGCTACCTGCGCCGTCTCGAGGCGATGATGGCGGTGGCCGACAAAAGTGTGTCGTTGATCCTGTCGGGCACCGGCGACGTGCTCGAACCCGAGGATGGGATCATCGGCATCGGCTCGGGCGGCGGCTTTGCCCTTGCCGCGGCGCGGGCGCTCGTCGACATCGACGGGCTCGATGCCGAGGCGGTGGCGCGGCGGGCGATGACGATCGCCGCCGGGATCTGTATCTATACGAATGACAAGCTCACTCTCGAAAAGCTGGACTACTGATCCCCCGATGCCGTCCTTCAGTCCGCGCGAGATCGTCTCCGAGCTCGACCGCTTCATCGTCGGCCAGCACGACGCCAAGCGCGCCGTCGCGATCGCCCTGCGCAATCGCTGGCGGCGCCAGCAGCTCGATCCCGAATTGCGCGAGGAGGTGCTGCCGAAGAACATCCTGATGATCGGACCAACAGGCTGCGGCAAGACCGAGATCTCGCGCCGCCTCGCGCGGCTGGCGCAGGCGCCTTTTGTCAAGGTCGAGGCGACCAAGTTTACCGAGGTCGGCTATGTCGGACGCGACGTCGAGCAGATCGTGCGCGACCTTCTCGAAATCGCTATCGGCATGACCCGCAACCGTCTGAAAAAGGAGGTCGAGCCGAGGGCCGAGCTCGCCGCCGAGGAGCGGGTGCTCGACGCGCTGGTCGGCACCAATGCCAGCGCCGACACCCGGCAGAAGTTTCGCCGCCAGCTGCGCCAAGGCGTGCTCGACGAGCGCGAGATCGAGATCGCGGTGCAGGAGAGTGCGGCGGCCAACCTGCCGACCTTCGAGATCCCGGGCATGCCCGGCGCGCAAATGGGGATGCTCAATCTCGGCGACATCTTTGGCAAGGCTTTCGGCACCCGCGCCAAGACCAAGCGGATGACGGTCGCCGACAGCCATCGGGTCCTGGTCGCCGAAGAGAGCGACAAGCTCCTGGACCAGGAGGCGGTGGTGCGCGAGGCGACGACCGCGGTCGAGCAGAACGGCATCGTCTTCATCGACGAAATCGACAAGATCTGCGGCCGCGGCGAGCGGATCGGCGGGCCCGACGTGAGCCGCGAGGGGGTGCAGCGCGATCTGTTGCCGCTGATCGAAGGGACGACCGTCGCCACCAAGCACGGCGCGATCAAGACCGACCACATCCTGTTCATCGCCTCGGGCGCCTTTCACCAGGCAAAGCCCGCCGATCTGCTGCCCGAGCTGCAAGGCCGGCTGCCGATCCGGGTCGAGCTGAAGGCGCTCGACCGCACCGACTTCCGCCGCATCCTGACCGAGCCCGAGGCGAGCCTGATCAAGCAATACAAAGCGCTGCTCGCGACCGAAGGGGTCATCCTCGAGTTCGCCGAAGAGGCGATCGAGGAGATCGCGCTATTGGCGGAGGAGATCAACACCGCGGTCGAGAACATCGGGGCCCGCCGGCTGCACACGATCCTCGAGCGCCTCCTCGAAGAAATCAGCTTCACCGCCTCCGACCGTCCGGCCGGGACCGAGGTCCGGATCGA
Source organism: uncultured Alphaproteobacteria bacterium (assembly GCA_963772295.1). Taxonomy (GTDB): domain Bacteria; phylum Pseudomonadota; class Alphaproteobacteria; order ATCC43930; family CGMCC-115725; genus AP-15. The sequence continues at coordinate 266,186 of CAVYWO010000004.1, read as the reverse complement.
CCGCGACTATGTTCGCGACCAGGTCGGGGTGCTCGCGCAAAACGCCGATCTGTCGAAGTTCATCCTGTAGCCGAAACGCTCGCCGACGATCCAGAGTAAGCTCTCGCAAATGGATGGCAAGCTTACTTCCGTCGAGGGCAAGGTGACCGTTGCTTTGGGCGGTCGGAGTGAATGCGGCAGCGACGAAGCGAACCTCGTCTCAAATGCAGCCAGTTCTTCGGCTGCTGCCATGCCCTCCTCCACCTCCCGCCACGCGCGCAGCAAGGCCGGGCGCATGTCTTCGGGTTGTTGGACACATCGGTTGCGTAGCCGGGTGTCCGAGATGGCGGCCTGTTTCGTGCGGTTCCGGGTCGGCGGACCGCGAGCCCTCTCGCGCGGGGTCCGCGAATCAGGCGGCCGCCCTTGATCGGTTCATTCGCTCACTGACATCGAGTACCTCTATGCCGATGACGCGACCCTCACTGTCGAAATCGAGCATGATACCCGGCGACACCTCTTCGGTGCGGGCGGATTTGACGCCTTCCGGGCGGAACCAGATAAACATCGCGTCGGCTTCGGGGTCATACGACGTTCTGATCATCGCCGGGCTCCGCGATCGAAATGCGCCGTGATGATCACGATATCGTCGCCCTCCGCGCAATGCACAACCCGCAACACCCGGCCTCCACATTCGGCGATTGCCTTATAGGATCGCGTATGGTCCCGGTGACGCGGGTCGACTTTTACAAAATCGGGTAAACTTACCGTCTCCTCGATCCAACTGATGGCGATGCTGCGAATGCCGATTGCTTCCTCGGCATGCCTCGTCAAGCGGACCATGCCTTGGTCGCGGCCACAGCTTGCGCCTGCTCTTCCCCGACCCGGCCGCCCGAAAGGCGGTGTAGGTCTTGGTCAGCATCAGTGCCATTCCGCTATCGCCTTGGCATCGCCGAGCCGCTGGCGGGCGTTCCGCCTGGCTCGACCGATCGCCATCGTGGCCGTGCTGCTGCGGCACGGATGAAATACGCGGCCCCCCGATGATCAGCGGTTGGCGCCCGGCAGCCACAGGACGTCGCGGCCGCCGTTGTCGTTGGCGCGGCGGCCGAGGACGAAGAGGTGGTCGGAGAGGCGGTTCAAATAGCGGAGCGCATCGGGGTTGACCGGCTCCCGCTGGGCGAGGTCGCTGACCAGGCGCTCGGCGCGGCGAACGACGGTGCGGGCGAGATGGAGATGAGCGGCGGCGGCGCTGCCGCCCGGCAGGATGAACGAGTCGAGCGGCCGCAGGCTCGCATTCATCATGTCGATTTCCCGTTCGAGACGCTCGACCTGGGTGGCCGCGACGCGCAACCCACCGGCACCGCGCCGGCCGCCCTCGGGCGTGCACAGGTCGGCGCCGAGATCGAACAGATCGTTCTGGATGCGGCCCAGCATCGCGTCCATATCGGCATCGGCGTGGAGCCGGGCCAAGCCGATCGCCGCGTTCGCTTCGTCGACCGTACCGAAGGCGGCGACCCGCAGCGCGTGCTTCGGCACTCGGGAACCGTCGCCGAGCGAGGTTTCGCCCCGGTCGCCGCCGCGCGTGTAGATCCGGGTCAGCCGCACCATGGGGCTAGCAGCCGGCTTCTGCCTGCCGCGCGACCACGGCGTTCGCTTCGCGGATCGCGCGGCCTTCGTCGCCGGTTCGTTCGAGGCATTCGTTGGCGACTTTAGCCCAAAGCTGCCTCAGCGCCCACATTGTCGCCTTGCGCGTATGCCTTTCGGCGTCGTCCGGGGTCCACGGCATTCGGGCAGGCTCCCACAGATTGCTGCTAGCCTTAATCTCTGTACGCAAATCGACGGATTAAGCAATGGACGCCGGCTTTCGCCGCGATCGGGAGGTGCTCCGGCCCGGATCGTGAGGTCGATTCGCGCGCGATCCTTAAGGCAGGACAAGGCAGGACCGCAAGGCAGGACCGCCGCCTTCTCAGGAACGGACAGCAGCGTCAGTAGCAGATCGGCGAGGGGCCGGCATAGGCGACGTGCGGCGGCGTCGCGGCGCCGCCGACCGCCCCGGTCAGGCCGCCGACCAGCGCGCCCAATCCGGCATGGCCAGCGATCGCCCCGATCGCTGCCCCCGAAGCGGCGCCGAGCGCGCCGGTGCTGACGGCGCGGCAGCCCGGCGTCGTTCCGCAAGCCGACAGCGAAAGCAACGCCACAATAAGTATCGCCCAGCGCGCACGGCGCGGCATATTCGCGGTCCGCGATTGCCTGCAGCCTGCAATAGTCGCTGCTATTGGCAAGAACACCGGGGTGTCCGACAAGTTCCGTTGAGCGAATAGAGCGAAGGCTACTCGGTTCGCCCGACGCGAAGGCGGACGGCACGCAGCCCAGCGGGTGGAGCGCCTAGTGTCGCGACAGCAGCATCAGAATGGCGAGCAACAGGAGCGCCAGCCCCTGCATCAGGACGCGCGCCTGCATCAGCCGGTTCGACCGCCGCGGATCGCCGCCGCGCAACATCGACGCGACGCCGAACCCCAGCACGGTCAAGACGCCGAGCATCGCCAAGACGAGCAGGAACGTCACAAACTGGTTCATCCCAGGATAATGCGCCGGTAGCCGCGGCGGCGCCAGGGCCGCGCAGCGGGACGGCGCGCCGTCCGGGCGCGCTCAGAGGATGTGAAGGACTACCAAGATAGCTGGATCGGCACGGTGCGTCTCCTGAGGGAGCCGCCGCTTGCGGCGGCGTCTCGAAGGGCGAGGCCTCGCTCCGGGCGCGTCTCGAACGACGCACGGCAGTGATGCAGCGGGGTTTCCGACGCGGCGACCAATTCCTTCACAAGCGCTCAGTCGCGCGGCAGCTGATAGCTGTGCGGGTAGGTGGTCGCCAGGTTCGGATCGGGGATCTTGAGCGAGTTGGATTGGGTCATCCTGACCGCCGAGATGTCGTCCGAGATCCCATAGGGGTTTTGGATGCCGTCGGCGCGCTCCGGCGCGCCGATGGCGCAGCCGGCGGCCGCGGCCAGACTTAGCAAGACGATGGCGAAACGGAACAGGGTACGCGATGGAAGGGTCATCGATCTCTCCCTCGAAGGGTCATCGATCTCTCCCCTCGTCACGATACTTGGGGGGCTCCGGTCGTTCGCGCAACGGCAGCACCGGCAAACCCTGGCGCGCGATCGTCGCGTTCCCGGTGGCGAGAGGCGCAAAGCGCCGGAAAGCGAGTTGACCCGGTCCGGTCGCGGGCTTACATCACGCGGCGTGACCACGCTGCCAGCGGCGCACCGGCAAGTCCGGCGAATTATCGTCCCGAACCCAGGGAGGGTTCGGGCCCGGTCGATTTGCCTGTCTCTTGCCGAGGACCATGCCGATGCCGCTTGTTCGCGCGCCTGCCGCTGACGCCAATCTGCCGGTCACTGCTCATTTTTCCGTTTGTGCCCGCGCCGAACCCGGGGTGATGCCGCGGGTGCTCGAACTCTTCGCCAAGCGCGGCCTGGTGCCGACCCTCTGGCACAGTGCAATTGCCGGGGGCGACCGCGCGCAACTGACAATCGACATCGAGATCGGCGGGCTCGGCCGCGAGGTCGCACGCTATATCGCGTCCTGTCTGCGGCAAATTGCCGATGTCGAGACCGTGCTGACCGCGGAGCGTGAGGCGACGAATGCCGACCGCCAACCCGGCTGACCAAGGGGAGCCCCGAATGTCGTTCAGCGACCACATTAGGATCTGCAACAGCTATGATCCGGGACGCGCCCTGCCGCTATTCGCGGGCAACAGCCGCATCGGACTGTTGCGGCGCGACAATGCCGAGGTGCTGCGGCGGTTTCCCGATGTGTTCTTGGTGACGACGGACGCGGTGAGGCTGGTGGCGCCGGCCGATCCGGCGGCGGTCAGCGGCGCCGTCGGCGCTGTGGTCGATACCCTCGTCTGCGAACAGCGGCTGCCAAAATGGCGCGACGAAACCTTCGACGTGGCCTCAGGGTGGGGCGAGGCGCCGGTCTTTCGCCTCGATCGCGGCGCCGTTCCGTTCTTTGGCACCCGCGCCTACGGCGTCCACCTCAATGGCTACCTCTGGAAAGGTGGCGAACTCTACCTGTGGATCGGGCGGCGGGCGCCCGATAAGCGGATCGCGCCAAACAAGCTCGACAATCTCGTTGCCGGAGGGATCGGCAGCGGGCATGGCGTCGTCGATACCCTGGTCAAGGAAGCCGAGGAGGAAGCTTCGATCCCGGCGGGCCTGAGCCAGTCGGCAACCCCGGCCGGCGCCGTCTCCTACCGCATGGAGAACCGGCTCGGCATCCGCGACGACGTGCTGTTTGTCTACGATCTCGAGACGCCCGCCGATTTCGTGCCGAACTGCAATGACGGCGAGATCACCGAATTTACCCTGATGCCGGCGGCGTTGGTGCTGGAACGGGTGCGCGACACCCGGGATTTCAAGTTCAACGTGAATTTGGTGATCCTCGATTTTGCCGTGAGGCACGGACTGTTGCGGCCCGATGATGCGGAATATCTCGAAATCGTGACCGGGCTTCACCGGTCGATCGACTGAACCATCACTAGGATCTCTGCGGGGCTCGATCCGGCGCGGCGCATCGCCCGGATCGCCGCCGCGCCGTCGCGCTTGGCGAGGCGCCGGCCGGCCGCGTCGGTCAGGAGCGGGTGGTGGCAATAGCGCGGCGTCGGCAGGCCGAGCAGGGCCTGGAGGATGCGATGAACATGCGTCGCCGGCGCCAAATCCGCACCGCGGGTGACCAAAGTCACGCCCTGGATCGCATCGTCGAGCGTGACCGCCAGGTGATAGCTCGCCGGGGTGTCCTTGCGGGCGAGCACGACATCGCCGAACGGCGTCGGATCGGCGCGAACCCGGCGCGGTTCGCTGCCGCCTTCCTCGACCCAATCAAGCGGTCCGGTCAGCGCGACGGCGCGGGCGAGATCGAGCCGCAGCACGTGATCGCGGCCGGCGGCCCGCCGTGCCGCGCGCGCGGGCGCGCCCAGCCTGCGGCAGGTACCTGGGTAGGGCGGCCGGGCTTCACCTTGCGGGGCGCCGCCGGAACGCCCGATCTCGACGGCGATCTCGCGCCGGGTGCAGAAGCACGGGTAGAGAACGCCCATCGCTTCGAGCCGGTCGAGGGCCCCGCGGTATTCGCCGTAGTGCTCGGATTGGCGGCGCACCGGTCCGTCCCAAGCGAGGCCGAGCCAGGCGAGATCCTCGATGATCGCGGCGGCGAATTCCTCGCGGCAGCGGGTTTGGTCGATGTCCTCCAGACGCAGCAGAAAGCGTCCGCCGTCGGCCCGCGCCCGCTGCCACCCGTGCCAGGCCGAATAGACATGGCCGATATGCAGATAGCCGGTCGGGCTCGGAGCGAACCGTGTTACCGTTTTCGCGCAACTCACCGCAGGCGCCGCCGCGGATGACAGTGATGCCCGGTTTCGGCTATGGCTGAGGGGTTGCAACCGCCGTGGGAAAGCGCGCGCCGATGACCGTTGAGCTCTCCGGGCCGTCCCGTCCGCCTGTCTCCGGCGGCAGGCCCGGCCGTCTCGTCGTTCTCCTGCATGGGCTCGGCGCCGACGGCAACGACCTGATCGGGCTTGCCCCGTATTGGGCGCCGCTGATACCCGAGGCCGAGTTTCTGTCGCCGAACGCGCCCTTCGAGTGCGACGTCGCACCCTACGGTTACCAGTGGTTCAGTTCGCTCGATCGCCGACCGGCGGCGGTTCTGGCCGGGGTGCGCGCCGCCGCGCCAATCCTCGACGGCTTCCTCGATGCGGCCCTGTCGGAACGCGGCCTCGGCGCCGGCGATCTGGCGCTGGTCGGCTTTTCGCAAGGTGCCATGATGTCGCTCCATGTCGGATTGCGGCGGGCGCGTCCGATCGCCGGCATTCTCGGCTACTCCGGCCGGCTCCTCGCCCGCGAACTCCTGGCGCACGAGTTGCGTTCGCGCCCGCGGGTTCTGCTGGTTCACGGCACCGCGGATCCGCTCGTGCCGTACGAGTCGCTGGCGACCGCGCAAGCCGCACTCGTAGCGGCGGGCGTCCCGACGGAAACCTTGACCTGCCCCGGCGTCGGCCATGCGATCGACGAAGCCGGGCTGCGACGCGGCGGTGCGTTCCTCAACGAGGTATTGGCGCATCGGGGACCCGCGGCCGTTTCGAGCGGCGCGAGATGAGCGCAGCGGACCCGGCGCCGGATGCCCCGTCACGGGGCGGGCGCTTCACCGCCGGTCCGGCCGAGATCATGCGCCGCATCAATGCCTCGATCGGTGTCGATAAACGTCTCTTTGCCGAGGACATTGCCGCGTCGAAGGCGCATTGCGCAATGCTCGTGGCGCAAGGCGTTCTGCCGCCGCCGGAGGGTGCGGCGATCCTCGCCGGTCTCGACCAGATCAAGACCGAGATCGAAGCCGGCCGGCTCGCGTTCAGCGAGGAACGCGAGGACATTCACATGAATGTCGAAGCTCGATTGGCCGAACTGATCGGGCCGGTCGCCGGTCGTCTGCATACCGCCCGCTCGCGCAACGACCAGGTCGCGACCGATTTGCGGTTGTGGCTGCGCGCGGCGATCGACCGTCTCGAGATGGCGATGCGCGACCTGCAGCGGGCGTTTCTGGAGCGGGCCGAGGCCGAGGCGGAAACCGTCATGCCCGGCTTTACCCATCTGCAGATCGCCCAGCCGGTAACATTGGGTCACCACCTGATGGCCTATGTCGAGATGCTCGGACGAGATCGCGGCCGGCTCGCCGATTGTCGGCGGCGCCTCAACGAGTCGCCGCTCGGCGCCGCCGCACTCGCCGGCACCGCGTTTGCGATCGACCGCCAAGCGACGGCCGCGGCGCTCGGCTTTGATCGGCCCGCGGCGAATTCGCTCGACGCCGTCTCCGACCGGGATTTTGCGATCGAGTTTCTCGCCGCCGCGGCACTCGCCGGGATGCATCTGTCGCGGCTGGCCGAGGAGATCGCACTCTGGTGCAGCGACGGGTTCGGCTTTATTGCGCTCTCCGACGCGTTCACCACCGGCAGCTCGATCATGCCGCAAAAGCGCAATCCCGACGCGGCGGAATTGGTCCGCGCCAAGACCGGTCGGCTCAACGGGGCGCTGGTCGCGCTGTTGACGGTGATGAAGGGACTGCCGCTCGCCTACGCCAAAGACATGCAGGAGGACAAGCTCCCTGTCTTCGAAGCGGCCGACGCGCTCGAGCTTTCGCTCGCTGCGACGACCGGGATGGTGCGCGACCTGCGGCCCGACCGGGAACGGCTGCGCGCCGCGGCGCAGCGCGGGTATTCGACCGCGACCGACCTCGCCGATTGGCTCGTTCGCGTCGCCGGGTTGCCGTTTCGCGAGGCGCATCGGGTCGCCGGGGCGATCGTTCGACGGGCCGAGACGCTGGGCTGCGGCCTCGCCGACCTGCCGCTCGCCGAGATGCGGGCGATCGAGCCGGCGATCGGCGAGGCGGTCTATGAGGTGCTTGACATCGACCGCTCGCTGGCCAGCCGGACCAGCTTTGGCGGGACCGCTCCCGCCTTGGTGCGTGCCGCGATCGCCGCCGCACGTCGGCGGTTTCTCGAATGATCGCGCTGCGCTTTGCGCTCTCGAGTGCGGTCGGCGTCATGCTGGCGATGGCGGTAGCGCTCTCCGGATGCGGCAGGAAGGGCCCGCCGCAGGCGCCGCCGGGTGTGCCCAAGACCTATCCGCAACCCTATCCGCGTGAGTGACTGTTTTACGTATCGCAGCGCGGTGCTGCATGCCGAGGCGGTGCCGATCCCGCGCATCGCGGCGGCGGTCGGCACCCCGTTCTATGTCTATTCGGCGGCCGGCTTGGCCGCCCGCTACCGCTCTTTCGCCGACGCCTTCGCCGCCGAGCGGCCGCTCATCTGCTATTCGGTCAAGGCCAACTCGAACCTCGCCGTGCTGCGCCTCTTCGCCGGCCTCGGGGCCGGCGCCGACATCGTCTCGGAAGGCGAGTTGCGGCGCGCGCTAGCCGCCGGCATACCGCCGCGACGGATCATCTTCTCGGGGGTCGGCAAGACCGCGCCGGAGCTCGAAGCGGCGCTTGCCGCCCGGATTCATCAGGTCAATGTCGAGTCGGTGCCGGAACTGCGCCGGCTCAGCGCGCTGGCCGCGGCGCGCGGCGTCACGAGCCCGGTGGCGATTCGGGTCAATCCGGACGTCGCCGCTTCGACCCACCCCAAGATTGCCACCGGCCGCAAGGGCGACAAATTCGGCATCGCTATCGACGAAGCGGTCGCCGCCTACCGTCTAGCCGCGGACTTGCCCGGAACCGTACCGGTTGGCCTCGCCGTCCATATCGGCTCGCAGCTGATCGACCTCGATCCCTACCGGCGGGCCTTCGAGCGGCTGGCCGGGCTCGTCGCCGAGCTGCGCGCCGTCGGGTTCGCGGTCGAGCGGATCGATCTCGGCGGCGGCATCGGTATCGGCTACCATGGCGAGCGCGCGCCCGAGCCGGTGGATTACGCGCGATTGGTGCGGCGGATCTTCGCGCCGCTCGATCTCGCTCTGGCATTCGAGCCGGGACGAGTGCTGACCGCGGAGGCGGGGTTGTTGATCACCAAGGTCGTCTATGTCAAGGAAGGGGTCGACAAAAGGTGCATCGTGGTCGATGCGGCGATGAACGATCTGCTCCGCCCGGCACTCTATGGCGCCTGGCACGATATTCTGCCGGTACGGCGGCCGCCCGCGGGCGCCCCGCTCGGCCCGGCGGATCTCGTCGGACCGGTCTGCGAAGCAGGCGATACCTTCGCCGTCGACCGCGACCAGCCGCCGCTCGCCGAAGGCGATTTGCTTGCCGTCGCGGCGGCGGGGGCCTATGGAGCAGTGATGAGCTCGACCTACAACAGCCGTCTGCTGGCGCCGGAGGTGCTGGTCTCGGGCTCGCGGTTTTCGGTCATTCGGCCGCGGCCGAGCTATGATGCGCTGTTGTCGCTCGATACCATTCCGGATTGGCTGCCGGACCCGGACTTGGAACCCCAGGCAGCGGAGCGAGCCGCCCGATGACCGACCGTCCGGCGCTGCCCGAGGCTCGGTTGGCGGTGCGGCTGCGGCTCGCCCAAGCGGTCCTGCTGTGGGAGCGGATCTGGCCCCCCTGCTGGGCGGCGGTCGTCGTGCTGGGCCTGTTTTTCGTCCTTGCCTTGTTCGATCTCCTACCCGATCTGCCGGGCCGCTGGCATGGCGCCGTCCTGCTCGGGTTCGGCGCGGCGTTGATGATTGCCCTGCGGCATGCCGTCGAGGGCTTTGTTGCTCCCAACCTCGCTGCCGCGCGCCGGCATATCGAGCGGGCAAGCGGCGTTCCGCACCGTCCGCTGCAGGCGCTGGCCGACCGGCCGGGAACGCCGCTCGAGCCGGCGACGACGCGGTTGTGGGAGGCGCATCGCCGGCGAATGCAAGCGGCGGCGCGGCATTTGCGGATCGGCTGGCCGGTCGCCGGGTTCGCCGCCCGCGATCCATTCGGATTGCGCGCGGTGCTGGCGATCGCGCTCTTGCTCGGCGCGATCGATGCCGGCACCGACTGGCCCGACCGGCTGCGGCGCGCGGTTACGCCGGGGCTCGATGACGGCGCGCCGGCCGTCGCCGCAAGCCTCGACATCTGGGTGACGCCGCCCGAATATACCGGGCTGCCGCCACAGTTCTTGCACCCCGGCGCGGTCGACACGATCCGCATTCCGACGGGCAGCAGACTCTTGGCCCAGGTGCACGGCGGCAGCGGCCTGCCGCGGCTGGCGATCGATCGCCGGCGCCGCGACTTCACCGCGGTCGACAGCGAAAATTTCCAGCTTTCGCTGAAATTGACCCGAGGCAGCCGTCTCGAAGTCGAACAGGCGGGTGCCCTGCTCGGCAGCTGGCCGATCGCGATCATTCCCGATCATCCGCCGACGATCGCCTTCGCCGAGCCGCCGGCGCCGACGGCGCAAGCGGCGTTGCGGATCGGCTATCGGGCGGCCGACGATTATGGGGTCGAGGAGGTAAAGGCGGTGATCACGCGCCCGGGCAGCAAGCCCGGCGAGAAGATCGTGCTCGACCTGCCGCTGCCGGGTCTTCACCCGAAGCGGGCAAACGCGACGAGCTATCACGACCTGACGCCGCATCCCTGGGCCGGGTTGTCGGTCGAGGTGCGGCTCTACGCGTCCGACGCGCTGGGTCAGCGCGGCGAAACCGCGCCGGTTCGGGTCAAGCTTCCCGAACGCATCTTTCTCAATCCGGTAGCGCGGGCCGTCGTCGAACAGCGCAAGGAGCTGGTCAAGAACCCGGCGGCGCGCCTTGCGGTGGCCGACATCCTGGGCGACCTGCGCCGCCAGACGCGGCGCTACGGCGACGACGCCGCGGCATTCCTCGGTCTGCGGGTGTCCCAGGAGAGCCTGCGGCTCAGCGGCGCCGCGGCTTCGTTGGCCCAGGTCGAACAGCTCTTGTGGGACACGGCGCTACGGATCGAGAACGGTCAGGTGCCGCTCGCCTTGCAGCAATTGCGTGAGCTCGAGAAAAAGCTGCAGAACGCCCTGGCGAATCGGGCGCCGGAGCACGAGGTCGACCGGCTGATGAGCGAGTTGCAGCAGGCGCTCGAGCGCTACCTCAAAGCGCTCGAAAAGAATTCGACCCGCCCGCCGCCCGACCAGTCGCTCGAGGCGCGGACCGTTACCAGCCGCGACCTGCAGCGCATGCTCGACCAGGCGCGCCAACTGGCGCGCGCCGGCGCCCGCGAGCAGGCGCAGGCCCTCTTGTCGCAACTCGAAGGCATGCTCGAAAACCTGCGCATGAGGGGACGGCAAAGCGGGCCGACCGAGGCCCAACAAACGATGCGCGGCATGCGCGATCTGATGCAGCGCCAGCAAAAGCTGCTCGATCGCAGTCTCCGCGCCGAGCAGCAGGGCGCGCCGGACAGCACCAGCATGGGCGAGCAGCCGACCAGCAATGGCCAGGTGGGCGATGCCGCCGCCGAACAGGAGGCGTTGCGCAAGGCGCTCGGCGACATGATGCGCAAGCTCGGCGAGCGAACCGGCAACATTCCGCAGAACCTCAGCCGCGCCGAGCGCTCGATGGGCGAAGCCAGCGAGGCATTGGGCGCCGGGCAGCCGGGCGCGGCGGTCGAACCCCAGACCGACGCGCTCGATCAATTGCAGCAGGCGGCGCGCGAGATCGCCCGACAGATGCAGCAGCAATCGGGCCGCGGTTCGGGCGGGCGCGGCGACGACCCGGGTGCCGCTGTCGGTGACGAGCCGGGCGAACAGATGCGGCGCGACCCGCTCGGCCGGCCGTTGCCGAGCAATGGCGCCTATGACGACGGCAACGTCAAGATCCCCGATTGGAACACCTTGGAGGAATCCCGCAAGATCCTGGACGAGTTGCGCCATCGCGCCGGCGAAAGCTTCCGCCCGACGCTGGAACTCGACTACATCAACCGCCTGTTACAGCAGTTCTAGGCCACTGACGACACGAATGATGTCTGGACTCACAAGTGGATGAAAGCCATCTAATCCCTATTTCATCACCGCGTTACAATAAGCGATTTTAGCAAGCCCTACAGCAAAAGTACTCAAGTGGTGCGGCCTTGCTGTGTCGATAATCCGCGCAATGTCTCCATCTCTTAGCCCGATCACGTCTCGGAAAGGGCGCGGTTCGGCTATGGCCTACTGCTATTTGTGTCGGTGATCGCCGCCGCTGCTGCCGTCATCGCCGCCGCTGAAGGGTCAAATCCGAAATGACCGATAACATGGGATTCTGGAAACTGCCCGCTGGTTAGGTGCCTCGGCGGGTAAGCCGCGGAAATTGTAAGGGTGAATGATGGTTAGAATGGGGGCGGCCCCCACCCGATAGCGCCAGGTCAGCCGCACGATCCGCGATAAATGAAGGGCTAACTATGATTAAAACGGCGAAAAGCACTTGACGCCATGTTCCACCGCGGGTCCGCTACCGCACCGATCTTTGCGGGATAACTTTATCGGAGACGGTCATGCATTTCTACCGGGACATCGGGGTCGCAAATTGGCTGATTCTGTGCTCCGCGGTGGGTTTCCTTTTTGTCGCAGCGCCTGTTGCACGAGCCGCCGATAATGATGCGGGCGGCACCGCCGTCGTCGCCGCCTCTCCCGAGGCGCTCGCGCTAAGCGGGCTCAACGAGGGGGATGCGGGGGACTTGTCGACGACTGTGGAAAATGCGCCGCCCTGCGATACCAAGACGTATCCAGGGGGGTGCGTCAACCAAGCTGCCAAGGTGCTCCTAAACCAACAAGTCGTCCTCTACTCCAATGTCGAAACCCGCGGGTGCTCGGAAGTAAGTCCCGGGGAATGGTTTCTTGTAAGCAAGACCTCAGGACCCAAACATGGAGTTCTGGAAACCGGCACCATTAACCGTACGCTCAAGGGCTGCGGCAATACGGTCTTTAGTTTTGGTGCTATTTTCTACATTTTGACGGACAAAAAAGCGGCGGCAGGGACACACGATGTGTTCTAGAATTATTGGACGACCAAAGATTTTCCAAAGATATGCCCGCCCTGTAAAGGCGAGCTTCTTGACAATCTGACGCTCGTCAAACCGTAGATTTAGGGTCCCAGCACGGAGCGCCGACCTTGGTCGCGACCGCGCCCGCCACCGCGGCAAGCGCAATGGGCACCGGCGCTATCCCGGTGTAATAGGGGTAGTCGCACGATTTGCTCAAAATCGCACGCCATCGGCTCATTCGTATGCGTTCTGGGAAATGAATTGCGGCACCATCGGCACCCGTACGGGAGAACCCACGCGCCACGGAGCCTGAGCGCGAACCGGCACCGGCGCGCGAGGCCCCGGCTGTGATCTATCTCGGCCCGCCCGCCGACGAGCGCGCGGCGGATCGGGCAGCCAGTATCGTCGGAGGACTGGCCGACGGTGCCGAGAAGGCGCTTGGCGCGGCGCTCGATTACGCCGCCGACTTCATTGCGCCGCCCCCGCCGCCGACCAAGGAACAAATTCGGCAGATGGAAAGCGCCGAGGAAGAAGCCGCCCCAGTGCGCGAGGCGCAGCGCAGCGCCGCCGAGCACGAAGCCAAATTGCGCGAGCTTTTGCGGGCAGGATGCGCGAAGCCGCGCCCTGCGGCGGGAACTCGGGCAGGAACAGGAACGCGAGGAGGGCGGAGGCCGCGAGCGAGAGAGGGATCGAGGTTACGAGCGCTGAGCCGCCGAGGATCGAGGCAATCCGGCGGCGGCGAAACCGGGAGGCCTCACCCGGTGCGCGCCGCGTGGGATCGGCTGGCGGCTTGGATCCTGCGGCGCCGATCACGCGCGCCGGCGCCGGCGGATCCAAAATTCAGGCGACCTCGCCGGGAACGGCTAACGGATGCCATGCTTACATTGAATGAAATGCGCGATGATCCGTCCGTCGCCAACAACCCGGTCAGATTGGCAGCTGTCAGGTCGGCAGCGGAAATACTGCAGGACAAGTTGACAGCGATCAGATCACCGGCACAGCCGGGCGAGAGATTCCGCCCGCTCACAATGATCCGCTAATCAATATCGGGACACATGACACAGCTTTCATCCGGGAACTCATGGGCAATTGAAATTGTCCTTGACCGCACGAGGCAACGACTTGAGGAATTGCTGAAGGATCATAACTCCGACGAAGTCAAAGAAATAATGGCGCGAGAACGCTGCTCCCGCGCGTCGGTCCGTTCCGGGGTGTGAGTAGCAGCGGAACAGAAACTCTGATTGGGCTCGGATGAACACACGGAAAAGCCTCATAAGCAGGGTTTCCGTACACCGAACCATTCCGACACGGATTCTCAGCTGTGATTTCCGGGCTTCTGGCGAAGCCGCGACAACGGTTTAAGACGCTGTCGAAAAACAGGTGTTTGCCGACTGTCCCGACCGAGGCACTACGGGCCGCTGTGGTGAAGGGTTTCGGATGCCGGCCTGGCGTAACCATGCAGCCGTTCTGAGGGCCGGCGTCCGAAAGCCTCCCAGGAAAGAACCCGCGGGGGGCTGGGCGGTGCGGTGTGCCGTCTATGGGGATTTGGTGTGGCGGCGGGTTGGGTAGGTGATCTGCTGGCCGCGGTCGGCGGTGGGTGGCCGAGGATCCGGGTCGGGAGTTTGTTGCGGCGGCGGCGGTCGACGGGGCGATTTTGGCGGGATCGACGGCGTAGTGCGGACTTTCGGAGGCGCCGAGGCGAGACGGATGCAACGGCGGAAGCAAGGTTCCCCGGCAGGCGCGTAGTGCGATGAGGCAATGACAGGCGTCATGGCATGGCGGTCCTGACGCCGGCTTGGGGTGATGGCGGGCCGCGCGGCGCGCCGCCGGGCTCGAAGGTCTCGACGATGATCATGCGGCCGCCGCAACAAGGGCATGGCGGGCGATGGTCTGCCGTAACGTCGGCTGCCGGGTCCGGGTCGTCTTGCGCTGCCGGCGGATCCGTCACTGGCACGGGCCCGGCGATCAGTTCTCGGGCGCGCGCAATATTGGCTTTGCATCCGGCGCTGGCGAGCAGCCCGTAGTGGCGGATGCGGTGGAAGCCTTTGGGTAGGACGTGGAGCAGGAAGCGCCTGATGAACTCGTCGGGCGCGAGCGTCATCGTGCGAAACCGCTCCCGGCCGTCGCGGCGGTAGTCCTTGCAGCGGAAGGTCACGCCGCGCTCGTCGAGAGCGATGAGGCGGCTGTTCGAGATGGCGACGCGATGGGTGTAGCGGGCGAGATAGGCGAGCACCGCTTCGGGCCCGGCGAAGGGCGACTTGGCATAGACGAACCATTTCTTCTTCTTGAGTGGTGCAAGGTGCGCGGCGAAGGCCTCGCGGCCACGCAGGCCTTCGAGCTCGCCGAAGAACACCAGCCGGCCCGCCGCGTGCGCGTCGGCGAGGCGCGTCAGGAAGAGCCGCCGGAACAGGCGGGATAACACGCGCACCGGTAAGAGGAAGCCGGGTCTGCAGCGCACCCAGTGCGTACCATCGAGTGATATCCCGCCGCCCGGCACGATCATGTGGAGATGCGGATGGTGGGTCATCGCCGAGCCCCAAGTGTGGAGCACGGCGGTGATGCCGATGCGGGCGCCGAGATGCTTTGGATCGGCTGCGATGGTGAGCAGCGTCTCGGACGCGGCGCGGAACAGCAGGTCGTAAACCACTGCCTTGTTCTGGTAGGCCATCGGGGCAATCTCGGCAGGCAGCGTGAAGACCAAATGGAAGTAGCCGATCGGCAGCAGGTCGGCCTCGCGGGCAGCGAGCCAGTCCTTCGCCGCCGCGCCCTGGCACTTGGGACAATGGCGGTTGCGGCACGAGTTGTAAGCGATCCGGCTGTGGCCGCAATCCTCGCAGCGCTCGACATGCCCGCCGAGCGCAGCCGAGCGGCACTGCTCGATGGCCGACATCACCTGTAGTTGGCCCAGGCTCACATGCCCGGCGTTGGCCTCGCGCCAGGTGGCGCCATGGCGATGGAAGACGTCGGCGACCTCCAGCCTCGGGCGGCTCACCGCCCCGGGCTAGGCTCCGCGGCTCGGCCTCCCCACAGGCAGCGGAGCGAGCCGATCGAGCGGGCTGGTCACGTTGCGGATCGTGGTGTTGGCGACGCGCGTGTAAAGCGCCGTGGTGTCGAGCTTGGCATGGCCGAGCAGCACCTGGATGACGCGGATGTCGGTGTCCTGTTCCAGTAGATGCGTGGCGAAGCTGTGCCGCAACGTGTGCGGCGACACTCGCTTCTTGATCCCGGCGGCCTCGGCAGCGGCATGGACGGCGCGGTTGAGCTGGCGCGTCGAGAGCGGTTCGATCGGATTGCAGCCTGGGAACAGCCAGCCGCGCGGCAGCAGAACGCCCAGACGCCGGCCGTCCGACCACCAGGCCCGCAGCACTTGCAGCAGCTGCGGCGACAGCATGGCGTTGCGGTCCTTGCGGCCCTTGCCCTGCTCGACCCGCAGCAGCATGCGCTCGGAATCGATATCGCCGACCTTGAGCGCGACAACTTCGGAGACGCGCAGTCCGGCGCCGTACGCGGTGGCGAGCGCCGCCTTGTACTTCGGCCCCGGCGCCGCCTGAAGCAGCAGCGTGACCTCCTCGACACTCAGCACGGCTGGTAGCCGGCGCGGTTCACGCACGATCGTGAGCCGCCGCGCAAGGTCCGGCCGGTCGAGCGTCACGGTGAAGAAGAAACGCAGGGCCGCGACCGCGCTGTTGATGCTCGGCGGTTGCATGCCGGTCTGCGTCTGGTGCAGCTGGAAGCGGCGCAGATCCTCAGCCGTCGCGGTGTCGGGCGACCGGCCGATGAAGGCCGCGAACGCCCGCACATGGCGAACGTAGTCATTGCGCGTCTTCTCGGCGAAGCCGCGCACCCTCATGTCCTCGATCATGCGTGCCCGCAGTGCGCTGACGGGCCGCTGGGAAGGATGGGAGGTCATCGGGGTCTCCTCTCTCGAGCCGAAGGTTGCTGGACCTTCGATGCTCGGGATCGGATGCCCCGCCCGTCACGCTTTACCGCTCACTATCCCATCGAAAACGCGCGGACCGCGACACGCGCTCCCCTCCCGCGAGAGCGGGTTCGTTCATGGGTGGTAAGCCGCCTTTCGCCGACAGCCGGGCGAGCGGCAAGGGAGCGCCAATTCCGGACCTCCGTTTTTATTATTAGTGATGGCTGCAGCCGAAGCCGAGCCGTTTCAGTCCGCAAGGACGCGGCCGGCCTCGCTAGGCGATCGCGCGGGTGCGCGAGACGTCGAACGGATGGTCGATGAGCCTTTCCATCTGCTCCACGAACTGCAAGGTATTCGGGAGTTGTGCGTGCGCGTCGAATGCCGCCTCGTCGCGCCACTGCGAGTGAATGAAAAACAGCCGCGGATCACTCGTGGAGGCATAAGCTCCCATCTCCAAACAACCGGGCTCGTTGCGCGCCTTGGGCACTTGCGCGCGTAGCGCGGCGGCGACCGCCTCCTCGTTTCCTTCGCGCGCCCGAAAGCGGGCAATAATTACAAGCTCCGTGGAATGCTCCGGCACATTCTTGGGCAGTGTATCTGGATCGACGCGTCCTGGCTTGTCTTCGCCGCCCTGGTCGGATGGTGGTGCGGCGTCAGGCGCCAGGACCAACTCTGCGTCGTCGATGACGTAGCGCACATATTTGTAGTCGCGGATGAAGCTGATCCGGCCGTCCGCCCACTCCAGCCACATCAGATAGCTAGGCTTCACCGCCTGAGGATCCTCGTAGACTGCGATCACCTCGCGGCCATCGAGCCAGGCGGGGGCGAGCCGCACCGGGGCGCTGCGCGAATAGATGCCGAAGAACATGCCCACATCGGCGGCACCCGCGCGCAGCGGGTACGTGGACTGGACCAGCCGCACGTCGTCGGCCAGCATCGCGCGCAGCCCGTCCCAGTCGCGCCGGTTGAACAGGGCGACATAGCGGGCGACCGCGGGTGAGGGCGGGCGCCGCGCGGGCTGGGCCGGCGCCTCGGTGTTGATGGCCTTGAGCCGGGCCCGCCCACGGGCGAGGTGGGCCTTCACCGCGTTGACCGTGAGGTCGAGCATTCCGGCAATCTCCTCCAGGGACTGATCGAGCACGTCCTTGAGGATCACCACGCTGCGCTGCGTGGTTGGAAGCTCCACGAACCGTGACACCGCGGTTTCGACCGCCTCCCGCCGCATCAGCACCTCCACAGGGTCTGGCATCTCCGGATCGGCGACCTCGTCGGCTGCCTCAATAGGTTCGGCCGCGCGGATCGCGCGGCTGCGCAGCAAGTCCAGCGCGCGATTGTGGGCGATCCGGAACAGCCAGGGGCGGAGCGAGGGGAGCTCTTGCAGCTCGTCGAGGGTGACGTAGGCGCGGGCGAAAGTGTCCTGCACCACATCCTTGCCATCGATCACCGAGCCCATCAGGCGCGCGCAGTAGCGGTGAAGCTCCGGCCGTAGCTCACCGGCAAGCGCCAGCAGCCGAGCCTGGGGCGCCGCGGGCGGCGAGGATGGGCCTTCGCTCAAGCCGCCTCTCCCTCGAGGACCGTGATCCCCGTATCGCCCTTCAGCCCGAACGCCAAGCCCGTCGCGTATTGGGGATCGTCAAGCACCGCGACCATGTAGTCGCCGAACTGGCGGGGCGGCAGCGGCGCGCCGAACCGGGCCAGGAACGCCTCGCGCTCGATGCCATTCGCACGCGCGTAGGCGCCAGCCCCTGCGTCGCCGACCCCGGTCCCGCCGATGATCTGCTGAGGCACGATCGCCTGAAAGCGGATTCCCAACCCCTTCTGCTGGGCGACCCCATTGGCGTATTTGGCCATGAACCAGAGCATGCGCTTGGCGCCGGCGTAGCCGCCCGAGAGCGGCGAGCCCTGCTGCGCCGCGCCGCTGGAGCCCACCAGAACGCGGCTTCCCGGCGCGAGCGGAAGCTTGAGGGCGGCCTGTATCCAGTAAAGGCCGGCCTTCACGTCGGTCTCCCACGGCACGGTGAAGTCCGCCCAGCTCAGTTTGTCGAGCCGCCCCATGCGCGGGGTCGCGCCGGCGTTCAGCGCTAGGACCTCGGGGCGGACGTCGGCGAGGATGCGCTGGGCGGCCATCTCGTCGGTGACGTCGGCCGGGACCACGGCGACGCCGAGCCTCTGCTGCACGGCTGCGAGCGCAGCTTGGTCGCGCGCCACGACGGTCACCTTGGCGCCCCGGTCCACCAGGGCCTCGACGAGCCCGAGGCCCAAGCCTCGGCTGCCGCCGGTTACTACGATCGTCTTGTCCTTGAGGCTCATCGTGCTGATCCCGTGTCCAGTGTCTACTGAGCCTAGGACGTTCGGGGCCGCGGAAAAGAGTTACCGTGGCACGCGCGGCGCCGCGATCGCACACGCCAAGCCCGGACGCGCACACCGTCGCAACGGCAGTTTTGGGGCAAGGGCTGCCGGTCGCGCCGACCGGGCCGAGCGACCCCTTCGGGTCGAAGACGACAATCCGCCGTAAATCGGAGTTTTTGTTCCGCTGCTACTCAGACCCCAAGAAGTGCGAGGCCCTATCGGCGACGCGGTGCTCGATCGCCTCGTCGAGCTGGGCCTCGCCGCACCGCTCCGCGCATAACGCGGGTTTGCGTACCGGAGCGAGGCCGATAGGGGCCTTGTCCGCCTCCAACTCGCCATGGATTCTTCGGCGAGCGGCGCTAGAATTTGCTGCCCGGAGGGTCTGCTCAGGCGGCTTGCCGCATGACCGCCGCATTCCGGCCGCGGCAGGACGCCGCCGCCGGTTCGTGGGTGCCCATCTGCGCGCGCAGCCGGGTGCGGGCGCGCGACAGGCGCGAACGGACGGTGCCGACTGGAACTCCCAAGGTTGCGGCTATCTCTTCGTAGCGCTTCCCTTCGCGGCCGGCGAGCAGGACCACCACGCGCTGCTCGCGGGGCAGAGCCGCGATCGCCTGTTCGAGGTCGTGCAGCTCCAGCGAGACCTCGGGCGACGGTGCCGCGGCCAGGTGGGGTGTCACGTCCTCGACCGAGACGACGATGCCCTCGCGTACCAGACGGCGAACGTCGTTGACATGTTGGTTGTGAAGGATGGTGAAGAGCCAGGCTCTCAGGTCGGTGCCGGGCTGCCAGAGATGCTCCTTGGCGAGCGCGCGGACGAGGCAGCTCTGCACCAGATCGTCCGCCCGCGAGATGTCTTGGGTCAGGCTGCGGGCATAGCGCCGAAGCCGCGGGATCTGCCGTTCGAGGAGCGGTGCAATGGTGCTCATCGCCTTACCTTCAATGTGCCGGCCGCGACGCAGCCGCGGCCGCTCGATCGACCCGATATACGAAGACAATGTGACGCCGAGGTGCAGCGTCGTAACCAGCGAGTAATTTTCGGTTATGTTATGTAACCAGTCGCGCCCGAGTTTGATCGGGCAGACCGGTCGGTAAAACGAGGGCAACATCGCATGCGGTGCGCGGCCTTTGATTGCCTTGGCGCCGCGCCCTTACCCGAAGCTATTTTGACGAGCGCCCTCCAAGCTTCTCTCTGCCGTCCACCTCCGGGTGCGGCACGGCCTCGATTGTCGCCACTTATCGGGCGCGCTGGAAATTGTCGCCGGATCATCCGGTGACGGCACCGGGTTATTCGGAGCAGCGCTCGGCGATGGCAAAAGCAGTTCGGTCTCGGCCGCCCGCCGGCAGCGAGCGAGGTAACGTCGGCGCCAAGGCGGCGGGGACGCCCGCATCGACGAGCGAGTAAAAACCGGTTCCCGCGCCGGCCGGAACCCGGCCTTCTACGGCCGGCGCCTATATAGGATAATGTCCTGTATCGGAATGTAGAATAGTGCCTGTTTAGCGGGCGCATTTGGCGCTCGTGCGCGGGTCCACCCCGCTCTACTTGCTTCTTGGGTGGTTCGCGGCAGGCTGATCAGGTACGCCCAGCAAATGGCTCGACAAATAAACGCGCGCCGCCGCTTGGCAGCCTTCAGTGTTGTTTTCGTCGTCACCATCGTGCTGCTCGCGCTCGCGAGCGGCCTCGCACCGTCGCTGCTGCCGGGCACCTTGGCCGGGCGAGACGCACAATCGGCCGCCGCCGCCGCGATCTTCGCGGCGAGTTATCTCGCCCTTGCGGTCGGCAGGGTCCCAGGCCTGGCGATCGATCGCGCGGGCGTCGCACTGGTCGGGGCCTGTTTAATGGTCGCCAGCGGCGCGTTGCCGCTTGAGGATGCCTACAAGGCGATCGACCTCGACACGCTCACCCTGCTGCTTGGGATGATGATCGTGGTGGCCAATCTCCGTCTCTCCGGCTTCTTCACGCATGCGAGCGCTTGGGTGATGCGGCGGGCGCATCACCCGCTGGCGTTACTCGCGGCGGTAACGGCGATCGCCGGCGCGTTTTCCGCGTTCCTTGTCAACGACGCGATCTGTCTCGTGCTCACGCCACTCGTCCTCGAACTGACCCTTTCGCTGCGGCGCCACCCGGTGCCTTACCTGCTCGCCGTCGCGATGGCGTCGAACATTGGCTCGACGGCGACGATCACCGGCAACCCCCAAAACATGATGATCGGCAGCTTCTCGCAAATTCCGTACGCCCAATTCAGCGCGAGCCTTGCGCCTGTGGCGCTGATCGGGCTCGTACTCACCTTTGTTCTGATCGCCTTCTTCCATCGCGGCGAATTCGCCGGCGAAACGCGCCTCGTGGTCGAGCCGCCGCCGGTGCGCATCCACCGTGCGCTGGCGCTGCGCGCGCTCGTCGGAACCGTGGTGCTGGTCGTGCTGTTCTTCGTCGGTCAGCCCCCGGCCAAAGTGGCCATCATCATCGGCGGACTGTTGCTGCTCACACGGCGAGTCAGGAGCGAGCGCGTCTATGCCGAGATTGATTGGTCGCTGCTGCTAATGTTTGCCGGACTCTTCATTATCGTCGCGGGCGCAGAGCACACGTTGTTGAGTGGCGATACAATCGCCGCCGTCGGCCGGCTGCATCTCGATCGCGTGCCGGTGCTAACCTTGGTGACGGCGATACTATCCAACCTGGTCAGCAACGTCCCGGCGGTGCTCCTGCTCAAGCCCTTTATTGATCGGCTGCCCGACCATCATACGGCGTGGCTGACGGTCGCCATGGCCTCGACCCTTGCCGGCAATTTCACGGTACTCGGCTCGATCGCCAACCTGATTGTCGTGCAGCGTGCGGCGGCAAGCCGGGTCGAGATCAGCTACTGGCAATATTTCAAGGTGGGCGCGCCGCTCACCCTGCTTACCCTGCTGATCGGGACGCTGTGGCTGTGGCTGTGACATCAAGCAAGACCCGGCGTTTCAATCCGCTCTCGCTCGACGCCGTCAACTTCCTGCTTGCCGACGTCCGGGGCGCCCTCGGGCCTTATCTCAACGTGTTTCTGGTCACCCGGCAGCATTGGAGCCTGTCCGAAGTCGGATTGGTGACCACGATCGGCGGTCTGCAACGTGACCGGGCGGGCGCGTCCATCCTCGCAGCACCCATCCAGATGAGGCTCAGTGCAATGATCAGCACCAGAGGCCGGATCGTCGACTTCGAACGCTATGAGATATCCAGGGATTTGCGGCGTCATCGTGCGACTCCATTGGTTGTCACTACCGTCTCCGTAGTCACTATATACATCGTAGTGACTTGTCAAGGACGCGGTAGCGGGATAGGGTGGGGCCATGAAGATGCAAGACACCACCGAGTGCCCGGTGGCCCGCACGCTAAGCGTCATTGGATCGAGCTGGGTTTGCCTCATCCTGCGCGACCTCCTCCTGCATGGCGCAAGGCGCTTCCAGGACTTGCAGGACTCACTCGTCGGCATTGCGCCGACGACGTTGTCGGAACGACTAAAGACGCTTGAGCAGAATGGCATCCTGGAGCGGCGTTTCTATTCGATGAGTTCCGCCGCGGGCCGAGTATGTGCTAACTGCCAAGGGTCGTGACCTCGGCCCAATCGTCCGTGCCATGCGTGATTGGGGACGCAAGTATGCGCGCTGACCACCCCTTCAGCTCGGCCAATTTGGCGGCCTCGCAGCCGACGTTGCATAAGACCGCATTATGGATAGTGTTTTGAAATCCTCGTTGAATATCTTATAGGCGGTCTACAGTAGAAGTCAGATGCTGCGTTTTTCTTGATTTTCGCACGCTCAGGGCACAGCCCTTGGTGCTGCGGGCGGCGGCGGTTCGATCAGGTCATCCCGCTCAGCTCCTCAGCGTACAGCCACCCTGTCTTTCTCGCCTTTGCCAAACACGCCATGGAGCCAGTGAACTAAACTATGCATGAGGTCGTATCGCCACAAAGAGTCACGAATATAGCAAGTAACGTACCAAGCTGCTTCAGCTCGTCAAAGTGCTGAAACTCGTAAACGACCGCCGCTACCGAATTGCACTTGGAAAATGCATTATAGATCACGCTTATCAACAGTAATTCTACACAACACCGTACACGCAGCATCACTGCTCTCCGCGGAGGCGGATTCCTAGCCCCCTATCACAGAGTTTATTGGCTTCGCACGAGGTTCGAAAAACATTTCTCTTATGTAAAAATCTACGATATTGAAAATATGAGCAAAAAATGTTATGTGCCTCTATATTCGCACCCGATGAATTGCGGTTAAACGCCCAATATAAACCGATAGGGGCAGAATGTAATGCCACCTTGGGGTGTTTGCCCCCGGACACAAGATAGGTCGCTGCTATCCCCCGATCTCTATCGCGATCGGCCTCGGCCCTGGCCGCCGCTCCGATCGTGCTCAGCCGATCGGCCATTCTCGTCAATCCGCTCGCCGGTGTGGCGGTCGTAACGTGGTCGAGTGGCTTCCTCGCGCGCGGGGTTCTCGTCGATCTTCTCGGCCGAAAAGCGATCCTCCCGCACCTTCTCCGGGTCGTCATCCGGCTTGCGCCGGCTGTCGTGGTCCATGATGGCAGCCAGGCGCTCCGCCCTCTCGGCATCCTCGGTTCGGCCGGCAGCCCCGATTTCGTGCGTCGGGTCGAGGCTGAAAGCTTGCCCAGGCTCGGGCCGGGGGTCAGGCAGGTCGGCGACGTTGCCGATGAGGATTTGTGACTTGGTGCGCGCCATGAAGTGACCGGCGGCGACGCCCACGAAGGTCACTTCGACCGGATGACCACGTTCGACGGTCGGAATGTAGCGGTCATTCCAGGGGAATTGCTGTCGATCGAGAAACTCGATCGCGTCGCGCAACGCCGCACCGCGCCCCGGATCGATAGCATCGGCGAACAGCCTCCGCATCGGGCCGAGGTCGTTTTGATCGTGGGCGGCGATGCTCGCCGCGATCATGCGTTCCTTTGAGATCACGGAAAAATCGAGGTCGTGGCCGGCCGCCTGGGCGAGCTGCTCGACAAAAGCGCGCTGCGTCCGCCCGTTGCCCTCGCGGAAGGGATGCACCGCATTGAGTTCCCGCCAACAGGTCGGCCGCCCGCTCGGCAAATTCGTTGCGCGGCAACCCACCGAGATAGCCGGCGTCGCGCAGCTTGTCAGCGATCTCGTCGAGTGCCTCGGCAATCCGCCGGCCAGTGACAAACTCGCGGCTGCCCTCACGCCGCAACTCCGGTTCGCTCGCAATCGACCCGTCGGCCAGGTGCACCTGTTCATCGCGCGTGTGGCCGGCCCACTCGAAGACATCCTGGAACAGGTGGCGATGGATGGCTTTCAGGTGCTCGGCATCGAATTGCAGCGGCGGGCCTTCTCCTGCCTCGATCTCGATCCGCCGGGCGGCGACATACTCCGCTTCGCGCTGTTCAAGCTCGTCATGCGTGGTCGCGCCGAGCTTGTTTTTGAGGGTATCCGTGCCGCGGTAGGTGTAGCCGGGCACGATCTATCGCGGGCCGCGCAGCGCCTTTAGCCGCCGAACGATTTCCGTCGCCCCGATCTCGCCGCGAATGTACGCCTCGAAAATCGGATCGCTCGTCCGGCTCCGGGTGACCCCTTCCAGCCGGTTTGCGGTGTCGGCGATGCGCACATACTCGCGGCGGCGCGCCATTTCCGCCGCGCTTATCCGCTGCCGCTGCCTAAGGTCGAGGTCATCCATAGCAGACGATCCTAGCACAATTCCAGCCGCCGAGCTAATGCCGGCCGCGTCGTCAACCCGCTCGGCGAGCTTGCGACCGAGCTATATCTTGTGTTTCTTGCGGCCTCTGTCATGTGTCATGTTTAGCCGACAACGCGGGATTCTGGAAAATGAGGCTTATGCCGTTGTCCCAGGTAGGCCCATATATGGTATTCTGAGCTCACGCCCGCCCATTGAAGGACCGTACTGGGGCTCGCCTCTCGCCAGCAGCCGACGAGCTATTGGGACATCATCGGCCGTGACAACCCGCGCAGCGGAGCCGCCACGGTGCGGCGCTAGCCACGGCGGCGCAAAACCGCGGACGGAATACGGCAGGACCCTATGAGACCCGTGCGACGATCCGTTTCGGCCTCGCCGACCCATCGGACCCCAGATGTTGATGAACCTGGGACAACGGCATAAGCCTCTGGAAAATTGACGCCTTGGTTGCACCGCTCGTGGATTTTAGCGGTGCATGTAATACAGACCATCCTCCTACTCTTACTGAGTCACAAAATCTTCTATGCTGTATTGTTGTAGGTTGGAGGAACACGATATGGTATATAAGCCCAGTTCTTGACCGATTGGGGGATCGGAATGGACGGCACCGAGTGTGAGGGGAGTGAAGCGCGATTTGTGGCCTATGTCGAGGCCCTTGGTCAGGTACTTGGCCATGCCGACCGGCAGGAACCGATGCGCGATTATTGCTTGGGGCTGATGATGCCGCTGGCACGGAAGAGCGTGGAGCCGCTGGCGGCGGTGACGGCTCCGGCGGCGGTTGCCGCGAAGCATCAGTCCTTGCTTCATTTTGTCGGCAACGCGCCGTGGTCGGACGCAGCGATGCTGGACAAGGTGGGAGAACTGGTGCTGCCGGCGGTCACGCGCAGCGGTCCGGTCGAGGCGTGGATCATCGACGATACGGGCTTTCCCAAGAAGGGACAGCACTCGGTCGGGGTGACGCGGCAATATTGCGGCCAGCTCGGCAAGCAGGACAACTGCCAGGTCGCGGTGAGCTTGTCTCTGGCCAACCACGACGCCAGCTTGCCGGTCGCTTATCGGCTCTATCTGCCGGAGGACTGGGCCCAGGACCAAGCGCGTCGGGACAAGGCCAAAGTGCCGGCGACGGTTGCTTTCCAAACCAAGCCTGAGATCGCCTTGGGGCAGATCAAAGCGGCTCGGGCGGCGGCGCTGCCCGAGGGCGTGGTGCTGATGGATGCCGGCTACGGCAACGACACCGGGCTGCGAACTGAGATCACAGCGCTCGGCTTGCGCTACGCGGCGGGTATCGGTCCCAATACCTCGGTCTGGCCGCCGGGAATTGAGCCGTTACGACCGCAACGTGGCCGCGGGAGCGGTCGACCACCCAAGTTGCTGCGGCGCGACGACGAGCATCAGCCGGTCTCGGTAAAGGCGCTCGCTCTGGGTCTGCCGGCACAAGCGTGGCAGACCATTACCTGGCGCGAGGGCAGCGCCGATTGGCTCACTTCACGCTTCGCACGGCAGAGGGTGCGGCCAGCGCATCGCGATACCAAGCTAAGCGAACCGCGCGCCGAAGAGTGGCTGCTGATCGAGTGGCCGCAAGGCGAAACCGAGCCGACGAAATATTGGTTTGCCACCTTGCCCGAGGATGTCGCCTTTGATCAGCTGGTCGACATCGCAAAGTTGCGCTGGCGGATTGAGCGCGATTATCAGGAACTCAAACAGGAGCTTGGCTTTGGTGACTACGAAGGGCGCGGGTGGCGCGGCTTCCACCACCACGCCACACTTTGTATCGCCGCCTAGGGCTTCTTGATCGCCGAACGCGGCGCCCTTCCCCCCTCAGGACCGACTTCCGCCACGCTCTTCTCGGGATCTGGCCTTCCCGAGGGTTACCGACCCAGAGGCGCCGCCGATCCGACCCGAACGACACGTTCCCAACTCGATCGCAACCATCCGCCGACGGATCATCGTCGGCCTCGCCAGGACCCTCCCGAGATGCCCTTGCTGCAATGCGCCAATCCGCAAAAGGCCAACGATTTCCGATTCTTGACGCAGTAAGACTACAACGCTACCGCCAACAAAAGCCGCTAGGGACAACCCATTGGCGCGGCTGGCTCAAGGAAAACAACGGCTCGGTCGCGAGGCTAGGGACCTGGTTTCTTGTTGTAGCGCTCGAACATGGCCGCGCTGATTTCGGGACTGGTCGGCCATTGGCCTCGCCGTTGCCCAGCATGGGTTTGATAGGCGTCCAGTCGGTCAGGATCAGGTTGCACGACTTTGCCAGCTTCGAGAAACAGCAGGCCAAGTTTGTCCGTGGGCATGCGCGCGACAAACGCTTCAGCTTGATCGAGGGCCGCGCGGAGACGCGCCGTGATGTCTTTCGGGTCAAGGGGTTCACTGCTTTGCAACGCGCGCCACTCGGCGGCTGGGTAGTTCGCGTTGCGCCGGATTTCCTCAATCAGTCCCTCCGGCGTGAAGCCTGGCGCTTTTTCAACCGCCGCCCAAATCACGGCGCCGAGCGGCAGGATGGTTTCGTGAATGGTCACGAGGTCAACGATGTCGCGAAGGGCCCGCCGTCCAGCGGCGGCCATAACCTTGTTCATGGCAAGGTCAACGGGATGCAGAACGTAGCCGAACGTATCGTCCGGCACGGTCGGGAAATACCGGTAATCGCTGTCAGACACCCATTCAAGACGGGTGCTGGCGTCGCCTTGCGTTACCTCGGCGGTGTACATCAGCGGCAGTTGTCGAAGCCAGGAAACGGTATAGCCCGCTGCCGTGAGCGTTTGCGTGTCGGTCATTGCGGCAGACGCAACACGCTCCTCGCGGTCTTGATAAACGTCGATGTCGCCGGAGATGCGGGGCGCGGCCCGGATCAGTGGCGCGGCTCCAGCGACATAGCTTTCCGGGTCGCGATGCGCGGCCAGCAGGCGGAGAATGTCGCTTTGAATCCTAGATAGCGGCACGGCAGGCACGCTCGATTTGTTCCGCCAACCGCCGGGCTTCGCGGTTGCCCTCGATGCGCAAGGCGCGCGCGACAACAAGAGCATCCGCCGGGGTCGGTGCCTCAAGCTCGCGCTTGTTCCATAGCGCACGCGCCCCGTACTCGGCAAAGGCGCGGCGGTAGAGGGTCGCGAGGTCTTCCGGTTTTTCTGGCTCGGTGCTCATGCCCGGCATGGTAGCACACAATGGGTTAAAGACAATTTTGGTGTATGACTTTCCTGCAATGGCCTTTCACCGAATTAGCCAGGTAGAAAGGGGGAGGCGTTAGGGGGTCAAAACTTGGAGTCTGGCCATATATTGCGAGCGATGATAACGCCGGACGGCGGTTGCGGGATCGACATCGTGACCGCCCAAAAGAACGCGCTCGCTCACGCGCCTCGGCGCGAGTTCGGGCGGGTGAATGGACACATAGATGAGTCCATTGTGGAATCCCCTTCGCCCGCGCCGCTTCCACGTCGTCACGATATTTCGGTGTCGATAATACCGTCTCAACAGCGAAGCTCCGTCCCTCGGCAATCAGTCTGACAACCTCCGCGTCGATCTGCTCGGCGGCCCGCCGATTGAGGACAGCCTGCGCAGCATCGGGGAACTGGCGGCGCAAACCGAGCATGCGTTCGTCGGCATTGAGCTTAATGAGGCCGTCCGGCCCAGTTTCCTGCGGAAACGCTGCATGGAGGTCGTCGAGATACGGGCCGGCGAACGTCGATTTGCCCGCGCCGTTTGGCCTCGCGATGATCCACATCCAAGAGGCCATGGCGCTGGCCCGCTTGGGTTAGGTGGGTTCGGCGGAAGCCTTTGCTGCCGCTGGTTGACGCACGACAATACGGCCGTTTTCCGCGCCGTAACTGGGAACACCATGACGGTCGTTCCGTTCGATGGCCGCTTTTTTCGCTCTGGCGAATGCGGCTTGCGCGAGGGCGGCAACGGCGTCCGGGTGGGCAAAGATACCGTCGTCTTCGCTGGTTGCCGATGGCTGTGGTGTGTCGGTCATCGAACTTATTGTTAGTTACCCACCGGCTGGCGCCGACCCGCCATGGATGAAACGGGGGCGAAGTTGATAGTATCCGAGACAGCGCCCTCGGCACGGAGGTCGGGTTTTGCTTGGTGCGGACAGCCCGTTTGTTAGTTGGACCGGGGATTCCCGAGCACCCCCAATTGCGCCACGGGCCGGCAACGGCCCGGGAGCGCGTTTTTTAGAGTTCGTTTGACGGGATCCCACGCCGGGCGGCGCAGGAGCAGGAGGGAAGCATGGAAGTTCTCTATCCGCATTGCGCCGGCCTCGACGTGCACAAGGATACCGTCGTGGCCTGCGTGAGACACATAGCCTGCCCCGGCGTAGGCCGGGGGCGAACGGCGAGGTGCGGCGCGAGGTGCGCACCTTTAAGACAACAACCAAGGAGCTGCTGGCCCTGTCGGACTGGCTGGCCAGCGAGGGCTGCACCCACCTCGCGATGGAGGCGACCGGCGTCTATTGGAAGCCGGTATGGCACATCCTGAGCGACGGCGATTTCACGCTGGTGCTGGCGAACGCGGCGCACGTCAAGAACGTGCCCGGGCGCAAGACCGACGTGAACGATGCCACTTGGCTGGCCGACCTTCTGGCGCATGGCCTGATCCGAGGTAGTTTCGTGCCGGACGAGCAGACCCAAGAGATGCGCACCTTGCTGCGCACCCGCAAGCAGCTGGTGCGCGAGAGCAGCCGCCATGTTCAGCGCCTGCAGAAGACGCTGGAGGACGCCAACATCAAGCTCGACTCGGTCATCTCCGATGTCATGGGCCTGTCCGGTCGGAAGATGATCGAAGCCTTGATTGCCGGCGAAAGCGATCCCGATCGCTTGGCCCAGCTCGCCCATCGCCGCATCAAGGCGACGCCCGCGATGCTCCGCGAAGCCTTGCGCGGTCGCGTCACCCGGCGTCACCGCTTCCTGTTGCGCCTGCATCTGCAGCAGATCGACGCGATCAACGCGGCAATCGAACAGATCGATCAGGAGGTCGACGCCGATGTCGAGCCTTTTCGCGCCGCCATCCAACTCTTGACCACCATTCCCGGCGTCAGCGTCCTCAGCGCCGAAATCATCCTGGCCGAGATCGGCCGCGATATGAGCCGCTTCCCGACCGCCGGGCACCTGATCTCCTGGGCCGGCCTGTGCCCGAAAAACGACGAGAGCCCCACGGGTCAAGCCCGTGGGCTGAAGGCCCACGGCAAGCGCCGATCGACCCGGATGCGCAAGGGAGCCCCGTGGCTCAAGACCACCCTCGTGCAATGCGCTCAGGCCGCCGCCCGCAAAAAAGACAGCTATCTCCAGGCGCAGTTCCACCGCCTGCGCGCCCGCCGCGGCGCCAAAAAGGCGTTCGGCGCGCTCGCCGCCTCCATCTTCACCAGTGTCTACCACATGCTGATCAGCGGCGAACTCTATCGCGATCTCGGCCCTCACCACTTCGACAGGGCCAAAGCCGCAAACACCTACCGCCTCGTCACGCGCTTGCAAAATCTCGGCTACGCCGTCCAGATCACCCCTCTGGCCGCATGACCCGTCTTCTGTTTCGTTTTAGTCGCCCACCGGCGGTGCCGACCCGCAGGAGATGAAACGGGGGCGAGTCGGGGTTAGGGTGCGCACCGTCGTCGGCACAGAGGTCGGTTTTTGCTTGGTGCGGATGAGCCCGTGTTTTAGTCGGACCCGGAGCCCCTGAGCACCCCAGATTGTCGCCACGGGCCGGCAACGGCCCCGGAGCACGCTTGTTAGATTTCCTTGACAGGGGTTCCACGCCGACGGCGCAGCGGCAGGAGGGAACATGGAAGTTCTATATCCGCATTGCGCCGGTCTGGACGTGCACAAGGATACGGTTGTGGCCTGCGTTCGGCACATAGCCTGCCCCGGCGTAGGCCGGGGGCGAACGGTTCGGTGACGCACGCGGTGCGCACCTTCAAGACCACGACCAAGGAGCTGCTCGCCTTGTCGGACTGGCTTGCCGGCGAGGGCTGCACCCATGTCGCGATGGAGGCGACCGGCGTTTATTGGAAGCCGGTGTGGCATGTCTTGAGCGACGGCGATTTCGCCCTGGTGCTGGCGAACGCGGCGCATGTCAAAAACGTGCCGGGACGCAAGACCGACGTGAACGACGCCACTTGGCTGGCCGATCTTCTGGCGCACGGCCTGATCCGCGGCAGCTTCGTGCCGGACGAGCAAACCCAGGAGATGCGCAACCTGTTGCGCACCCGCAAGCAGCTGGTGCGCGAGCGCAGCAGTCACGTCCAGCGCCTGCAAAAGACGCTGGAGGACGCCAACATCAAGCTCGAACTCGGTGATCTCCGACGTCATGGGTCTGTCCGGTCGGGCGATGGTCGAAGCCTTGATCGCCGGCGAAAGCGATCCCGATCGCCTGGCCCAGCTCGCCCACCGCCGCATCAAGGCGCCGCCCACGGCGCTGCGTGAAGCGTTGCGCGGCCGCGTCACCCGGCGTCACCGCTTCCTGTTGCAACTGCACCTGCAGCAGATCGACGCGATCGACGCGGCGATCGATCAGATCGATCAGGAGGTCGATGCCGATCTCGAGCCCTTTCGCGCCGCGATTGCGCTCTTGATTACCATTCCCGGCGTCAGCGTCCTCAGCGCCGAAATCATCCTCGCCGAAATCGGCCTCGACATGAGCCGCTTCCCGACCGCCGGACACCTGATCTCCTGGGCCGGCCTGTGCCCGAAGAACGACGAAAGCCCCACGGGTCAAGCCCGTGGGCTGAAGGCCCACGGCAAGCGGCGCTCCACCCGGATGCGGAAAGGAGCCCCTTGGCTCAAGACCACCCTCGTCCAATGTGCCTGGGCCGCCTCTCGCAGGAAGGCCAGCTATTTCCAGGCGCAGTTCCACCGCCTGCGCGCCCGGCGCGGCGCCAAAAAGGCCATCGGCGCACTCGCCGCCTCGATCCTGACCGCGATCTACCACATGCTGATCAGCGGTGAGCTCTATCACGATCTCGGCCCCGATCACTTCGACAGCAGGGCCAAAGGGGCGCAGACCCGCCGCCTCGTCACGCGTCTGCAAAATCTCGGCTACGCCGTCCAGATCACACCTTTGGCGGCATGATCCAGGCTTTGTTTCTTGTTCCATGGACCCGCGGGACAAGCCCGCGGGCGCAGTTTCGAGTGGGAATGTGCCGTCTGTCTCTTGTTAGCATGCTGCGCAGGGACGGCCAGCGAGGTGGTTCCTTTGCATCAGTCGTCCCTGTCGTTGCGGATCGCCTTGATCTCCGCCTCGAGCCGCCTCCGGCGAAGAGCCAGCACGGGAGTTCCGGCAGTCAAGCGGAATTCCGTGGCGCGGCCGCGACATTGCTATTGACGCAATCATGGAATTGCGTGTATGATAACGTCATCGCCCTCGGTGACGACTTGACGAAGCAAGGGAGAGACCGCCCGCCATCGCCACACGATGTTCTCGGGCGATAAACGCGGTCACTTCCGCGCTCACGCGCGGCAAGATTGCGCCGGGTCAAGCGGCGACGATGGCGGGTGGCCGATCTGGTGCGCATTATGACGTCAGGCGATGATGGTGACTTGTCGAAGGATTGCGACGCGGACGATGACGAAGATCATGACGGTACCGACGATGCCGAAAAACGGCCGGCGTCGGAACCCTTCGTCAACCAGAACGGGAGGCATTCGCTGTAGATTCTCTGCAGATGCAGCGATCAGCCGCAAACAAGGCAATTCGTGGTTGAGAGGGGCGGCTACCGGGTGGGGCGGGCGGCGTGCGCCCCTTCGGTCAGGGCCCGGACATCGCCGAGCTCCGCCTCGACGAGCCTGCCCCGGCACCGCCGTAGAGCCGGAGGTTCGCAGCAAAGTGTTCGACAAGCGCCGAGCTGACGGCCGCGGCGGCCTGAGCCACTGCGACGGCCTGAGCCACGGCCTGAGCCACTGCGGCGGCCTGTTCCGGATCCCTTGATGCCAAGGCCGCCGGCGATTGGGTTGACCGGGAGACCGCGCTCGCGGCTTTACACCCCGCCGACAGAGGCGTGCGAAATCGCTCGTTTAGGGTGGAGCTGCCGGGCGGGTCGTGGAGGAAACTACCGATTTGGGCTTCATTCGATACCGGACACGGGGCTCTGGTCATCGGGGGGAAGATTTTCGCGTGGCGGCTACGGGCTATCCGATGCATCCGCGGTGAATTTGTGCTATATTCGCGCGATCGATGGATCGACGCCTGTTTCTTTCGTCGGCCGCTGCGAGTGCGGCCTGGCCGGTTGCGGCCCGTGCGCTGCCGCGGCCGCCGGTGCCGCGCCGGCTCAACCTCGTCAATCCGCATACCGGCGAAACCTTTCGCGGCCCCTATCGCGACGGCAGCGGTCCGATCGCCGGGGCAATGGCCGATCTCAATGCCTTTCTGCGCGATTTCCACTCCGGCGCCCGGACCGAGATGGATATCGGGGTGATCGACTTCCTCTCCGATCTTCTGGCCGCCGTCGGCGCCGAAAAAGCGACGATCCTGTCCGCCTACCGCACCCGCGAAACCAACGATCTGTTGGCCCGCACGATCTTCGGGGTAGCCGAAAACAGCCAGCACATCTATGCCCGCGCCCTCGACATCACGCTCAATTCAAAGCTCGCCGAGGCGATGCAGGCGGCGCGCGCGATGCGGCGCGGCGGTGTGGGCTGGTACCCGCGCTCGAACTTCATTCACATCGACAGCGGGCCGGTGCGGAACTGGACGCTCGACGGCGCCGGGTTCGACGGTTTGCTGATGTTCGACGGCCGGCGGCTGCGGTTCTCGGCGCCGCACCGGCCGCTCACCATCGCCGAACGCAGCTCGTTGCGGCAGCGGCTCGCCCGTGCGGAATTTCTCGCCCGGCTCCGCAGCCTTGGGGTCAACCCGTGATCGCGGCCCCGATCAGCTTGCCGACGCCGTAGGTGAGGCCGGCCGCGGCGAGGCCGACGAGCAGCTGGCGGGTTGCGGAAAACCAAAGGCTGCGGCCGGTGAAGAGCGTCGTCCCGGCGCCGATCAAAGCCAATGCGGCGCCGCTCGCCCCGACGCTGGCGACCAACGCCGGCATTCCCGCGAGCGCGAAATAGGGCATTACCGGAACGACGGCGCCGAGCGCGAACAGCAGAAACGAGGTGCCGGCGGCGACCCAGGCCGACCCGCCGAGTTCCCCCGGGTCGATCCCCAGCTCCTCGCGCACGAGCGTGTCGAGTGCCGTTTTCTTGTTGGCGATCAGCGCTGCCGCGAGCGTCAGCGCGAGGTCCTCGGGCAGGCCTTTCGCCTGGTAAATCAGCGCCAGCTCCTCCTGTTCTTCTTCCGGCAGCGCTTCGAGCTCGCCGGCCTCGGTATCGATCTGCCGTTGCGCCAATTCACGGGCGGTATTGACCGACAGCCATTCGCCGAGCGCCATCGAACAGGACCCGGCCAACAGGCCGGCGAGGCCGCTGATCAGGATCGCATGCGCCGTCATCGAAGCACCCGCAACGCCCGTCACCAGGCTGAGGTTGGAGACCAGCCCGTCATTGGCGCCGAGCACGGCGGCGCGCAGCGCATTGCCGCCGATGCCGCGATGCCGGCCTTCGAGGCGCGCCAGGACGGGGCCGCTCAGCGCCGCCGGCGACGGCGCCGCCAGCGCCTGGATGATGCGGGCATGCGACCGTTCCGCCGCCGGGAGACCGCCGGCAACCGCCTCCGGCTGCGCCGCATAGGCGCCGCTGTCCAGCTGTTCGAGCGTGTTGACCGTGGGCAGCACAAAGGCCGGGCCGAAACGGCGGGCCAGCCAGATCAGGGCGCGCGTCCGGAACCCCGGACGAAGCCGCGGCGCCTCTCGGCCGATGGCCGCGAGCCGACCCTGCCAAAACTCGGCGTGCGCATCCTCGACCGCGGCGAGCCGCGCATAAACCCGGGCGAGCTCGGGGTTCTTCTCGTTTTGCGACAGGGTTCGATAGAGCGCCGCGCCGTCGACCTCGCCCTGCAGATTTGCCGTGTAGCGGCGCTGCGGGTCGGGCTCGGGCACGGCCGTCACAGCGCCGCGCGGCGGCTGCCGCCGCCGCCATCGATGGTGACGATCGAGCCGGTCGTATAGCCGGATTTCTCGGAGGCGAGAAAGGCCGCCATCCAGGCGATCTCCTCGGGCTTGGCGGCGCGGCCGAAGGCATAACCCGTCATCAGTTCGGGCCAGCGCTCGGCATCGCCGAACCGGGCCTCGGCGCGGCTGCGCATCAACGTGACGAGCCGCTCGGTCATCACCGGGCCGGGATTGATCCCGACCACGCGCAGCCCGTCGCGCGGCGCGGTGCCGCCGATGGCGCGGGTGAACGCCATCAGCGACGCGTTGCCCGAGGAGCCGGCGATGTAGTCGAAATCCGGGTTCTCACCGGCGGCGCCGATGATATTGACGATGACCCCGGCGCGGCGCCCGCGCATCAAGGCATAGAAGCGCCGTGTCATGTTGATGTAGCCAAACACCTTCAAATCCCAGGCGGTGCGCCAGCGCCCCTCGTCGACGGCGTCGAGATCGCCGCCGGGGATGGCGCCGGCGTTGTTGACGAGGATCTCGATGTCGGCGCATTCGGCCGCCAGCCGCTCGACATTGCGGCCGAGGGAGAGGTCGAGCGCGAAGATGCGCACGGCGACGTTGTGCTTGGCGGCGATCGCCGCCCGCGCGGTTTCGAGATCGGCCGCGGTCCGCGCCACCAGCACGACATCGCAGCCTTCTTCGGCCAAGACCTCGGCACAGGCCCGTCCGATGCCGCGCGAGGCGCCGGTCACCAGCGCCTTCTTGCCGCGCAACCCGAGCTCCATTCCGTCCCTCCTTTTGGCGAAGGCTGCTGCCCGCTCGGCTTGATATCACGGCATCGGATCCGGGCGAGGGACTGAATTTAGAACGAGGCGGGCGCCCTCGAGATAAAATTAAATTTCACTCCGACACCCCGTGGCCGGGCTCGACCCGGCCACCCACGAATTTAGAGCCGATCGTACAAGTCGTCCCACTTGGGATTATTCCGGAGAATCAATGCCACCTTCCAGGCGCGCCGCCAATGCTTGATGTTCATCTCCCGTTGCTTGGCAGCGAGGATGTCGTCGTGCCATTCGGCATAGACAAGGCGCTCTAAGCCATATTTCTTCGTGAACCCATCCGCGACCCCTTCCCGATGCTCCCAAACACGCCGGGCAATATCGGTCGTAGTACCCACGTAGAGCGTGCCGTTCGGCCGATTGGTCATGACGTAAACCCACCCGCCTCGCATAAGAGGTAAATCATATCCGACTGTCGCCGAGGCAGGAAATCGTGGGTGCCCACGGATCGAGTCCGTGGGCTGAAGGCCCACGGGTCAGGCCCGGCCACGGGGAGGAGACCGATGGAAGCAGCTCACTTAATCGAGCTTGATCCAGGTCAGTTCATGCTTGTTGTGATGGAGATGGCGGAGCTGCGATCCGGGGATCGCGGCAAACCGCCTGGCGATCGCGTGATCGGTCTCGCCCTGAAACTTGATCGTGACGAGGAACCGCCGGCAGCTACCGGCGGCAAGCCAGCGCTCGATCAGCGCCAAGAGCCGCCGCGGATAGCACACGACGTCCGAGAACAGCCAGTCGACCGGTCCGAGCCGCCGCGGGTCGAGGGCAAAGGCGCTCTCGAAGCGATGCTCGATACCTGGCAGCCGTGCGATCTCCGGTGCGAGCGGCGCCCGGTCGACGCTGATCACCCTCGCCCCCATCCGCTGCAGGGCCCAGCTCCAGCCGCCCGGGCTGGCGCCCAGATCGAGGCAGGTCTCGCCGGGCTGCGGTCGCGAGCCGAGCAGGGTCAGCGCCTCCCACAGCTTCAGATAGGCGCGGCTCGGCGGGCCGCTGCGGTCCTCGACGAAATGGACCGCGCCGTGGGCAAACGGGCTCGTGCAATGGGGTGCGGCCAGCACGGTCAGCCGGTCGAGCAGCGTCCACGAGCCGAGCGGCGAGGTCGGCGCCGGCATCCCGAAAACCCGTCTGCGCGCCGCAACCTTCGGCAGCCGTTCCTGGATCAGCATGGAGCGACGATGGTGCTGCGGCGCATAGACCGCCCAGTTGCGCTGGATCGACCGCAGCTTTGCCGCCGCATCGGCAATCGACGCCACCCTTATCAGCTGCGGATCGAGCCAGACATTGGCCGCCCAAGCCGCGGGCCGCGGCGGACCCGGGGCGATCAGCAACCCGCCATGGACCAGCGCGACGGGGCCGAGTTCCTCGGCGAGTTCGGCAAGAAACCCCGCGGCCGCGAGATAGGCGGTGCCCAGGGATGGCGAGGATGGGGGCGTCATGCTAAGGGGGAGCATGCCGGCAGGGCGCAATGTCGTGATCTTCGATCTCGGCGGGGTGCTGATCGATTGGGACCCGCGACATCTCTATCGCAAGCTGTTCCGCGGCGACGCGGCGGCGATGGAGGATTTCCTGGCGACGGTGTGCACGGCCGAATGGAACCGCGGTCAGGACGCCGGCCGCGGCTGCGCCGATGCCGTCCGGCTGTTGCAGGATCGGCACCCCGACTGGGCCGAGCTCATCGATGCCTATTACGCGCGCTTCGACGACATGATGGCGGGGCCGATTTCGGCCAGCGTGGAAATTCTCGCCGAGCTGCATGAGCGGGGAACCCCACTCTACGGCCTCAGTAATTTTTCGGCCGAGACCTATCCGCTTGCACTCAAGCGGTTTGCGTTCCTTCGCCTGTTGCGCGAGGTCGTCATTTCCGGCGACGTCAAGGCGATCAAGCCGGACCCGCGCATCTACCAAATCCTCCTCGGCCGTTGCCGTATCGATCCGCAGCGTGCGGTGTTTGTGGACGACGTGGTCGCGAATGTCGAAACGGCTCGGCAGCTCGGGCTCTACGGCATTGTTTTTAGCGGGGCGGATGCGCTGCGGCGGGAATTGGCGGAATTGCGGCTGCTGTGAGAGGGGAGGCGGCGATCTCGACGACCATCGCACCGGCGCCGGTCAGGCTCGCGGCGGGCACCGCCGCTGACCGCGGTGAGCGCGCGGTCGCGGTCTGGCTCTTTAGCTGTTGCGCATTGATCCTCCTCATGATCGTCGTCGGCGGGATCACGCGCCTCACCCTCTCCGGACTGTCGATTACCGAGTGGCAACCGGTCGTCGGCGTGGTTCCGCCGCTAACCCGTGCGCAGTGGCTCGCCGCCTTCGCCCGGTATCAGCAGATCCCCGAATACCGGTTCATCCACAATGGGATGAGCCTCGACGCGTTCAAAGCGATCTACCTCTGGGAATACGGACATCGGCTCCTCGGCCGGCTGATCGGCCTCGCCTTTGCCGTACCGCTCGCCTGCTTCTGGCTTCGCGGCCGGTTGCCGCGCCGGCTCGCGCCGGGGCTCGTCGGCATCATGGCACTCGGCTTCGGGCAGGGCCTGCTCGGCTGGTATATGGTCGAAAGCGGGCTCGCCGATCGGGTCGAGGTCAGCCAATATCGTCTGGTCGCCCATCTCGGGCTGGCGGTGGCGATCTATGGCGTGATCCTGTGGCTGGCGCTCGGTCTCGTGCGCCAGCCTGCCGCCAAAGAAGCCGGCGCGCACTGGCGCCGCGCGGCCGAGGCGGTGATCCTCCTGGTCGGGCTGACGATTGTCGCTGGCGGGCTGGTCGCGGGGACGCGCGCCGGGCTTGCCTACAACACCTTCCCGTTGATGGACGGACGGTTGGTCCCGGCCGGCTACGACCAGCTCCACCCGTTTATCCGCAACTGGTTCGAGAACATCGCCGCGGTGCAATTCGACCACCGGGCATTGGCGATGACGACCTTGGGCGCGGTTTTGCTGCTCTGGGCCGCCGGCCGGCGGGCGGCCCTGCCGGGCCCCGCCGGCGGTGCGGTGC
The DNA here is from genome assembly GCA_963772295.1 of uncultured Alphaproteobacteria bacterium. GTDB lineage: Bacteria > Pseudomonadota > Alphaproteobacteria > ATCC43930 > CGMCC-115725 > AP-15. Next base: position 228,004 of record CAVYWO010000004.1, on the reverse strand, counting down.
ATGGGCTGCTCGCCGCCGCCGCGGCGCAGGTGGCGCTCGGCCTTGCGACCCTCTTGTTGGTGGTGCCGGTTCCGCTCGCCGCCGCCCACCAGACGGGCGCCGTGCTGCTGCTGACCGCCGCGATCGTCTTCCGCCACGCCTTGCGTCGCCCGGCGATAGGCGCCGCACCCGGCGCGACCATATAGGTTCTCGTATCGCGAGGGAGAAGACGGTGGCCGAAGACCGCGCCTTTCCACAAAGCGTCAGCGAGAAATGGGCGACGCTGGCGACGGCCGAGCTGAAGGGCAAGCCGCTGTCTGGGCTCGACTGGACGACGCCGGAAGGGATCCGGGTAAAGCCGCTCTATTCCGCCCTCGACCTTGAAGCGATCGAGGCCCAAGGTTTCCCGCTGCGGGATGCGGTGCCCGGCTTCCCGCCCTATCTGCGCGGACCGCGGGCGACGATGTACGCCAACCGGCCATGGACCGTCCGGCAATATTCCGGCTTCTCGACAGCCGGGGAATCCAACCGCTTTTATCGCGCAAACTTGGAAGCCGGGCAGATGGGCCTGTCGATCGCCTTCGATCTGGCCACCCACCGCGGTTACGACAGCGACCATCCGCGCGTCGTCGGCGATGTCGGCAAGGCGGGTGTGGCGATCGACAGCGTCGAGGACATGAAGATCCTGTTCGACGGCATCCCGCTCGACCGGATGAGCGTGTCGATGACGATGAACGGCGCGGTGCTCCCGGTTCTGGCCGGCTATATCGTCGCCGCCGAGGAGGCGGGGGTGGCGCAGGACAAGCTCTCGGGCACGATCCAGAACGACATCCTCAAAGAATTCATGGTCCGCAACACCTATATTTACCCGCCCGGGCCGTCGATGCGGATCGTCGCCGACATCATCGAATACACCTCCCGGCATATGCCGAAGTTCAATTCGATTTCGATCTCCGGCTACCACATGCAAGAGGCCGGCGCCACCGCGGTTCAGGAGTTGGCGTTCACGCTTGCCGATGGGCTCGAATACGTGCGCGCCGCGTTGTCGCGGGGGCTCAAGATCGACGAATTCGCGCCGCGGCTGTCGTTCTTTTTCGGGATCGGGATGAATTTTTTTATGGAGATCGCAAAACTGCGCGCCGCCCGGCTGTCGTGGGCACGGCTGTTGCGGCCTTTCTCGCCAGAAGCCCCGGCGAGCCTCGCCTTGCGCACCCATTGCCAGACTTCGGGCGTCAGCTTGACCGAGCAGGACCCGCACAACAATATCGTCCGCACGACGATCGAAGCCCTGGCCGCGGTCCTCGGCGGCACCCAGTCGCTGCACACCAATTCCTTCGACGAAGCGCTGGCGCTGCCGACCCCGGCCTCGATGCGCATCGCCCGCAACACCCAGCTGATCCTCGCCGCGGAGACCGGCATCACCCATGTCGTCGATCCGTTGGGCGGAAGCTACTACCTCGAAAGCCTGACCCATTCGATCGCCGGAGCCGCAGCGACGCTGATCGCAGAAGTCGAGGCGCTCGGCGGCATGACCAAAGCGGTCGAGGCCGGCATGCCGAAACTGCAGATCGAAGAGGCAGCGGCCCGGCGACAGGCGGCGATCGACCGCAACCAAGAGACCATCGTCGGCGTCAACAAATACGTCTCGGATGAGCCGACCGCGGTCGATCTGCTCGATATCGACAACAGCGCGGTCCGCACGGCGCAGATCGCACGGCTCGAAGAGGTCCGTCGTGACCGTGACGCCGAGCGCTGCCGAGAGGCGCTTGCGGCATTGACCGAGGCGGCGCGCGGCGGGCGCGCCAACCTGCTGGCGCTGTCGATCGCGGCGATGCGAGCCCGCGCCACGGTTGGCGAGATCTCCGATGCGCTCGAACGGGTATTCACCCGCTACCGCGCGCCGATCCGCGCGGTTTCCGGCGTTTATGGCGGGCAGTACGACGGCGACGAGGGCTTTTGCCGGATGCGCCGCGAGATCGAATCCTTTGCCCGCGACGAAGGCCGCCGGCCGCGCATGCTGGTGGCCAAGCTCGGACAGGACGGCCATGACCGGGGCGCCAAGGTCATTGCTACCGCCTTCGCCGATATCGGCTTCGATGTCGATATCGGGCCGTTGTTCCAGACCCCCGAGGAGGCCGCCCGCCAGGCGGTGGAAAACGATGTTCACATCGTCGGCGTGTCGACCCAGGCCGCCGCCCACAAGACCCTGGTTCCGGCGCTGATCCAAGCCCTGAAACGCGAGGGCGCCAACGGGGTCCTCGTCGTCTGCGGCGGCGTGATCCCGCCCAAGGACCATGAGTTTCTGCGCCAAGCCGGGGTCACCGCGATTTACGGCCCCGGCACCAAGATCCCCGCCGCCGCGGCCGAGATCCTCGCCTTGCTGCGAACGCGGCCGCCGCCGGCGTAGGCGCCTCGCTCAAAACGACGGCTGCAAAAGCGCCGTGCGTGCTTCGAGACGGCGTGCTGCGCCGGCCTCCCTCGGCATGAGGGAGGCCATTGATGGCAATCACCGAAATTCCTCGTCCTGAGGTGCCTCGCCCACGGGTCCGCGCTGCGCGCGGCCCGAGGACAGGCTCCGCGAGGCCTCGCCCTTCGTGACGCCGCCGCCAGGCGGCGGCGCCTCAGGAGACGCAGGGCGTTGATCCAGCCTTGGTGCGAGACCGCCCCTGTTCAGTTCGCGCCCATCGGTTTGTAGGCGATCTTGCCGGCGCGCTCGAACATTTCCTTTGCCTCGGCGGCAGTAAAGGCTTGCGTCGTCACCGTATGTTCGATGCCGCCGCCACCCGCGGCCGCGAGAATCAGGACCGACGCGGTCATCGCATCGGGCATCTCGGTGACGAGGAGAAAATCGTGTTGCCCGAGGGTAAAATACAAATTGAGCAGCTTGCCCCCGGCCTCTTGGCACGCGCGCGAAATCACCGCGTGCCGGTCCTCGGGCCGCGCGAGACCACCCTTCAAGTATTCGCGCGTATAGCGGCCTTGGGTGACAAAAATCGGCATGGCATCCTCCCTGGAAATGGACGGCTCCAGCCTGCGCCGCTGCCGGCGCCGGGGCAAGCCGGAAGCCGCTACGCGATCGTGGTACCGCCGTCGACGACGATCGTCTGCCCGGTGATGTAGGCGCCGGCGCGCGCCGCCAGCATCAAGGCGACCCCGGCAATGTCGTCGGGCTCGGCAAGACGCTTGAGCAGCGTTTCCGCTTCGCGCGCCTTGCGCCGTTCGGGATCCTCGTAGAGCACGCGCGCGAACTGGGTGGTCACCACGCTCGGCGCGATGCAGTTGACGCGGACGTTGTCGGGACCCCATTCGGCCGCGAGGTTGCGGCACAGAGCGTAATCGGCGGTCTTGGTGATGCCGTACATGCCGAGCATCGTGGTGGCGCGCAGCGCCGCGGTCGAAGTGATGAAAATGATGGCGCCGTCGCGGCGTTGGCGCATCTCGGGCGCCACCAGCCGTGACAGCCAGAGATTGCTCAAGACGTTGTTGACCATCATCCGCTCGAACATCTCGTCGGTGAGCTGGTCGAGCGAACCATAATGCGGGTTGACCGCGGCGTTGCAGACGAGGATGTCGATCGGGCCCAAGGCCTCGCGGGTCTTCGCTACCAGGTTTTCGAGCTGGGGCTTGTCGGAAATGCGCGCTGCGATCGCGATCGCCGCGCCGCCCTTTTGCCGGATCGCCGCCGCAACCTCTTCACAGGGCGAAAGGTTGCGCGACGAGATCGCGACCTTGGCGCCGGCCTCGGCAAAGGCCTCGGCGACCGCCCGCCCGATGCCGCGGCTCGAGCCGGTGACGATCGCGACTTTTCCCTCGAGGTCGAAGAGCCTCACGACCGGCCGCTCACAGCAGGAAGATCGCCATGCCGACGAGGAGGATGACCATCGCCAGGAGGCCGTACTTGATCAACCGGGTAAAGCCGATCCAGGTCCGATAATGCTGTTGAAATTGGGGATCGACCACTGCCATGAGCCAACCTCGCCCTCGCCCTGACCACCGTCCCTGTATAACCTAACCGCAGGTCGAGACAAGCGCCTCGGGGTGCGTTGCGCGAGGGTTGAGCAGGGTGGCGGCCGGCGCCAGCCAGCCGTCGATCTCGGCCCGGGTGTCGGATACCCGGACGCGTCCTTCGGCGATCAGCCGCAACGCCAGCGGATAAAGGCGATGCTCGGCCGCGAGGATCCGGGCCGAAAGGCTCGCCATGTCATCGCCGGGCAGGACCGGCACGACGGCCTGGGCAATGATCGGCCCGCTATCGACCTCCGGGCGGACGAAATGCACGGTGCAGCCGGCAAAGCGCACGCCGGCTTCGAGCGCTTGGCGCTGCGCGCCGAGGCCCGGAAAGGCCGGCAGCAGCGACGGGTGGATGTTGACCATCCGGTCGCGCCAGGCCTCGACAAACCGTCGATCGAGCAGCCGCATGAAACCGGCGAGGCAGACGAGCCCGATGCCATGGCGGCACAACAAGGCGTCGGCCGCGGCGGCAAAGGCCGGGCGGTCACGCTCGGCCACGACTGCCGCCGGGATGCCGGCCGCCGCCGCCCTTTCGAGACCCGGTGCATCGGCCCGGTTGCTGATCACGACCCCGATCTCGGCGGGATAGCGCGGATCGGCGCAGGCCTCGATCAGGGCCTGCAGGTTCGACCCGCGACCGGAGATCAGTACCGCCACCCTGAGCGGCGGCGCACCAGGAGGATTGGTGCGGGCGGCCCGACTGTCGATGGCGTCCTCGCAAAAACTGCGCTATGACCGTTCGGCCGCAGCACGCGGCAGACCCGGCGCGGTCGCCAAAATATCGGGTCGGAGGCGCTTTGCAATGAGCTCGCCGAAGAAAACGGCGGTGGGCGGGGGACCGATCGGCCGGTTCGTTGCTGCCGCCCTATTGCTGCTCGGCGCGCTGATCCAGACCCCGCCGGCTGCGGCCGACGAGGCGCGGGACGCTTATACGGTCACCGTCAAGGTCGACGCCAGCGCCGCTAACGCCGTCGAGGCGCGCCGCATGGCCCGTCTGGACGGGCAGCGGCAGGCCCTCGCCAAGGTCGTCGCGCAATTGGCCGGTTCGTCCGAGTTCGAGCTGCCGACCCTCTCTGACGGCGCGATCACCGACATGGTCGACAATTTCGAGGTGGCGAACGAACACGTGTCGGCCGTGCGCTACTTGGCGGACTACACGTTTCATTTTCGACCGGCGCGGGTACGCCGGCTGATGCAGGAGGCGGGCGTCGCCCTTGGCGGCAGTGCTCCGGCCGGCAATCCCGCCGCCGCCGGCACTGCCGCCGCCAACGCCGCCGAGAAGGGCGGCGGCGGCAAGCCCGTCGTGATCCTTCCGGTTTTCCAGGACGGTGCGGCGGTGGTGCTGTGGGACGATCCGAACCCGTGGCGCGACGCCTGGGCGCAGCGCCCGGAGCGGCCCGGGCCCGCCCGGTTGACCGTGCCGCTCGGCGGTGCCGCTGCGTTGACGGTGATCGATGCGTCACAGGCGATCGCCGGCGAGGCCGAGGCGCTCGGCAAGATCGCCGCCGACAATGGCGGCGGCGACGCGATCGTGGCGCTGGCGACGGTCGAGCGGCGCGGCGGCGAAGTCGCCGGTCTTGCCGTCACGGTCAAACGTTACCGCCAGGGGCAGCTGACGGGGACGCAAGCCGACAGCTTCAGCCGCAACCCCGGCGAGAGCGAGAGCGACTTCATGCAGCGCGCGGTCGAACGGACCGCCGCCGCGATCGCCAGCGGTCCGACCGAAGTCGCCGCCGGCAGCGGCGCCTCGGCGACGCTGACCGCCACCGTGCCCATCAGCGGGCTCGCCGAATGGGTCGCGGTACGCGATCGGCTCGTCGAGGTGCCCACGGTGCGCAAGGTCGACCTCCTGTCACTGAACCGGCAGCAGGCGAGGATCGCGATCACCTATTCCGGCACCCCGGAGCAGCTGAAATCGAGCCTCGCCGACGCCGATCTCGATCTCGGCGGCGGCGATCCGACATGGCAGGTCCGGCCCTCGGATGCGGCGCGACCCCGCTAGTGTGATGGACCACAAGTTGTCATCCGCTCGCCGCCCCAACCCCGTTATCTGCCGGCAATCCCCGGAACGGCCCGCCAGGGCCGGCCGTCCGGGGACGGTAGCCATCGCCGATCCCGGCTGGAGCCTGTCCTCGGGCCGCGCCCCGGTCCGCGCCTTGCGCGGCCCGAGGATAAACTCCGCGCGGACCCGGGGGCTGGGTTGACGAGGCAGAATTGGTCAGTTGGATCCCGCGGCGCGCCTTGCCCGGGCCGAATTATCGCAAAACCGATCCCGCCGGGATGACGAGCCGGATCGGGCTCAACCTACCGAACCTGATAACCCTCGGACGGCTCTTGTTGGTGCCTTTGGCGATCTGGCTGATCCTCGAAGCGCATTACCGGGCCGCCTTCTGGGTGTTTGTCGGTGCCGGCCTGTCGGACGGGCTCGACGGCTTCATCGCCAAGCGGTTCGACCGCCGCACCCGGCTCGGTGCGCTGCTCGATCCGGTCGCCGACAAAACCTTGCTGGTCAGCGTCTACCTCGCGCTCGGCTGGGCCGGGGCCTTGCCGGGGTGGATCGTGATCCTGGTCGTGTTCCGCGACGCCATGATCATCGGCGGCTTTCTGCTCATCCAGACGACCGCTGCGCCGAAGCGCTTCGATCCGCTCTATATCAGCAAATTCAATACGCTGGCGCAGATCGGCCTGGTCGGCTGCGTGTTGGCGCAACGCGGCGTCGGCGTCGGCCTTCCATGGCTCCAATCTTATCTGACGATCGCGGTTGCGGCGACGACGGTGCTGTCGGGCTTCTCTTACCTGGTCCGGTGGGCGCGGATCTTGGCGCGTGCCGAAGAGACCCCGTGAGCCATTTATGAGCCAGTTCGCCTTCGATTTTTCGCGCCGGGCGGCGCGCGGCCGGTCGGATTTTCTGGTCTCCGACAGCAACAAGGCGGCGGTCGGCTGGATCGACCGCTGGCCGGCCTGGCCGACGCCGGCGCTCGTTTTGCATGGCCCGCCGGGCTGCGGCAAGACCCATCTCGCCCTGCTATGGTGCGAGCGCGCTGCCGCCGCCTTTGTCGCCGGCCCGGCATTGGACGAAGCGAGCGTGTCGGGGCTCCTCCGCGAGGAGATCCTTCGCATCGCGGTCGATGATGCGGATTGCGCGCCCGAGCAGACCCTCTTGCATCTCTACAATTGCTGTCTCGAGCGCGGCGGCTCGCTGCTGGCCACGGCCGCGCGGCCGCCGGGGCCATGGGCAATCGCGCTCGCCGATCTGCGCTCGCGGCTGCGCGCCGCCGCCGCAGCCCGGATTGACGAGCCCGATGACAGTTTGCTCCGCGGCATTCTCGTCAAGCACTTCGCCGATCGCCAGCTGCGCATCCGCCCGGCGTTGATCGCCTATCTGACCGGTCGGATCGAGCGGTCCTTCGCCGCTGCCGCCGAGATTGTTGCGACGCTGGACGCTGAGGCGCTCGCCGCCCGCTGCCCGATCGGCATCCCGCTGGCCCGCAAGGTATTGGACGCGCGGCGGGATCAGTCTTTGGGCAGCGACTCGACCGCGACATAATCGGCGGGGATCAGCGGCGACCGGCCGAGCGCCGCCCACGGTGCCGCGATGTGAAAGCTGACGCGCGCCGCGGTCGGAAACTTGCCGGATACGAGCGGCTGGGAGGCGGGCGCCGCGGTGTCGGCGAGCGCGAGGGCCAACTCGCGCAACCCGGGATTGTGGCCGATCAATAGGATGTTGCGATCTTCTTCCGCCAGCCGCCGCAAGCGTTCCAACAGCCGCTCGGCACTCGCCAGATAGAGTTCGTCCTCGATCAGGATGCGTGGCCGCGCCGCGAATCGGGCGAGGACCAGATCGAGGGTCTGACGCGTGCGCAGCGCGCTCGATGCGAGCACCAAGTCGAGCCTCCCGACCGCGGCGGGCAGGTGCTCGCCGATCCGGCGCGCCGCCAGGCGTCCGCGCCGGCTTAGACCGCGCTGATGATCCTCGACATTATCCTTCCAGCTCGATTTTGCGTGGCGCAACAGGTGCAGTGTGTGCATGATGGTGCTCCGGCAGGGGCTCTGTTCCTTCGAGACTACCCGGTTTCACGCCAACAAGCCTTCCCCGGTGAAGCGCTGCAGGCCCGCGCCGCCGGCGGTAAGTCAACGAAACAACTCTCGATGATGTAGGGATTTGCTATCAGGTCCCACGCTCGCTCGCGCGGCCGGCTCGGCGCTGCCTTGGGGCCATCAGACTTTCCTGCGCAACGGAGGTGCCTATATCTTGCGTATAATTGGCGGCCCAACCCAAAACCTGGAAGTTGCAGGTTTATTACACTTTTATGAAAATTTCATGTTTACCAAACGTCAGCGGGCGGTCGATCGTCGCTTCGAGCCAGACCGGGTGACACGGGCCACCCCGGCGGGGGGGGTACAGGGGGCATGCCGGATCAGCAGGAGGTCCATATCTCAAGGCCGACCCGCCTTCCAACGGACACCGTCTGTCACTATCGCCAGAGATCGCGATAGGTGTCGTGAAAGCCATGGACTTTTGCCTGGTGCTGATCTCGTCTGCGGGCGCGCTCGCTCTTTACCAAGGCGCAGCAGTGTACTCCGCCGCAGAGAGGGAGCGCTACTTGCTAACGTCACTTCTCGCCGCGATCCTGTTCGTCGCTGGCTTCCAACACCTCGGCGGCTATACGTTTCGGCAGCTAAGGATGCGAGGCATTGTCCGGCTCGTGATCGCCCGATGGGCACATACAGGGCAGCTCGCCCGACACGTCCACCGGGTGGATTTGGTAACGGATCGTCGGCCGAAACTGGCGGTGTTGCTCGCGCTCGGCATTGCCGGCGGAGTGCTGCCCGATCCCAGCGCGCTCGCGCTGCTGCTCGCCGCGCTGTCCAGCGGCAAGGTGCTGCTCGGGCTGACCACCGTGATGGTATTCAGCGTCGGCTTTGCCATGACTTTGGTGGTTGTCGGTATCGCCGCGGCGATGGTCGGTCAGCGTGTACTCGACTGGCTCAGCAGCATCTGGGCCATGCGGCTGCAGATCGCAACGACCCTGCTCATTCTCGCGATGGGCGTGGTGCTGACGGCGAAGGCCGCTTCCCAGATGGCGGCGTTGCCGGCGTAGCGAGGTGTGTCTTCGTTCACTCGCGCGCGAAACGAGCCGGCAGCATACCGACATAGCCGTGGATGTCGGCATACCAGACGTTGCCGGAGGCATCGATGGTGACGCCGAACGGGCGTGCATCCTTGCGCGGCAGCGAGATGCTTTGGATCACCCCGTCGCGCAGCCGCCCCAGGCTCGCATAGCGCAGCATGCCGAACCAAACGCTGCCGTCAGCCCCGACCGCCAGCCCGCTCGGCGCCGAAGCGGGGCGGCCGATGTCGTATTCCGCAAATTTGCCGTCCCGCCAGCGGCCAATACTATTGGCCCAGAACTCGATGAACCACACCGCGCCATCCGGGCCCAGCGCGACATCCGTCGGCACTGCGCCGTCGCGCGGTATGTCGAAGGTCTCGATCCGCCCCTTGCGATCAATTCGCAAGAGCTGATTGGCGGATTGCAAACTCCCCCAGACCACGCCGTCGGGCGCCACCGCGACGCCGAACGGGCCGCCGCGTGGAGACTCTATGCCGTACCGATTGAGCTTGCCGTTCTTGAACTGAGTGATGCTGTAGCTCGTGGGTTCGGCAAACCAGACCGAGCCATCAGGCGCGGCGGCAAGACGGCCAAAGAGCGCGATCGGCGTACCGACGGGAAAGCGCGAAACGCGGCCGGCCTGGGTGATGTGGCAGATCGCGCCGGCGCCCGCATCCGTGAACCAGGCGCTCCCATCGGTGCCGACGCCAAGGCCAAGCGGCTCGGCAATCCGGCCGGCGGTCGGCAAGAGTTGCAGTGTGCCGTTGCGGACACGGCCGATCTTGTCCGACTGGTCGTTGGCGAACCAGACACTGCCATCCGCGCCTGCCGCGATCACGGTCGGCGAGGCGCTGGCGTCCTCGACGCGGTACTCCACGAACCGCGATTTGGCTGTAGTACCGCGCAGCACGAATGAAGCGGCGGCGCCGGCGACCAGCACGGAGAGCGCCGCGAAGCCGAGCAGGGCTCCGCGTCTCATGTGGTGGCCGATCCGGCCTGAGGTCGGGACGCGCGCAGGCGCGCGAGCCAAAGCGCAAGCCAGGCGCCGGAGATGAAGAGCAGAAGGAGGAAAGCGATGCCGCCGGCGATCGCCACTGGATCGAGCCGCGCCAGCAGAGTGCCGCCTTCGACCGCCGAGCGCCAGACCTCGGGGTAGGGCATGTAGGAATAGACCGCGAGCAGCACGCGCGGATCGCTTGGCTCGCGGGTCAGCGGTCCCGCCTCGATATGGATCGGGAGGTTATCCTCCTTGAATACCCAATTGGAGCCGGCATCCTCGCTGCGGTACATGCCGCGATGAGTGGTTAGCACGATGGTCGTGCCGGCCGCATCGGCGGCAATCCCCCGCACCATGGTGTGCGGTTCGGGCAGCGCCGACCCGATCGCTTGCCAGGTGCGCCCAAGATCGTCGCTCCGGTAGAGCCGATCCGCACCCGCCGCCCAGATGCGGGAGGATGCATACGGATCGGTCGTGATCGTATCCAGCGCACCCGCGGGAAGACCGGTGGCGCCGCCTTGCCAATGCCGGCCGCCATCGCGGCTCCGCATCAGACGCCCGCCGATCGCGGCGAGCAGCAGCTCCGGCGGGCCCGGTGCCAAGGCGATCGGTCCGAACTCCGCGCCCAGCGGAAGGTCGGTCTGAACCGGCCGGTAGCTCCTGCCGCCGTCTTCGCTTGCGAACAGCCGACTGCGGCCAAGCAGATAAACCTTGCCGCCGCGGGCGCCAGGCACGATCGCGCGCGCCGGATACGCATCCTCGGGCGCGCTGGCGCGGCTCCAGGTTCCGTCCTCGGCGCGGAACACGCCGCCCGGCGCGGCGCACATCGCGCGCCGCCCGTCCGGGCCGAACGCGAGTGCGAAGACCGCGCCCAGGATCAGCTCCTTGCCCTCGGCGTGCCAGCTCCGCCCGCCATTGTGCGAGGCGAGAACGCCGACATCGGTGCCGATCATCAGGTGCATCGGGTCCCTCGGATCGACGGCGACGACCAACGCCGCATTGAGGAACAGCCCGACATCGGAATTGAGCCAGTTGGCGCCCATGTTGCGCGAGCGGAACACGCCGCCGTAACGGCTCGGATCGTGCGCCGCGGCCCCCCCGGCCGCGAGGGCGATGACGATAAGAGCAAGCAGCGCGCCACTGTGCGTCGGCCGCCACATACCCCGCGCCGGCTCAGGGTCGCCGCGGGAACGGCAAGGGATCCTGCCCGGATTCCTTGCCGCCACGCCGTCTCAGCGCGTCACGGATGACGCGACCTCTTCACCCGGCGCCAGCGCCAGTTCCGCCATGCGCCCGCCATTCAGCGCGACCCAGGAATTGGCGGTCGCCGGATACCCTTTGGTGTAGGTCAGCGGCTCGTGCGCCGATATGCAGTGCTCGTAGCCGCCGGTGATCTTGTAGCACTGCTCGTAGGCGAGGAACTGCTGCACGCTGTCGGTCTGCTGGATATTGGCCACCATCCAGTCGCGGATGCCCTGATACGAAGAATAGGCGTCGGAGCCGAAGACGAACTTGCCGATCGAGGTCGGCACCTCGAGCAGCTGCGAGCCCGCGGTATGGGCGCGGAAGGCCGGGTGGATCTTCAGCCCCGGATAAATCTCCATCTCGCCATCGACGATCACCGCCTTGCCATGCAGCACCTTGCCGTAAATCTCGTCGACCGTCAGCGGCGGATAGCCGCAGGCGGGTGTGCGCATGCAGCCGCCGGGGTCGGTGTTGACGGCGCGGATATGCGGGTTCGGATAATTGAGCGCCCACTCGATCCCCTTCAGTTCCTCGCGCTGCACGTAAAGGATGGCGTTGGGCAGGTCGGAGAGCTGGCCGGCATGGTCCCAGTGGCCGTGGCCGATCACCACCTTGGTGACGTCACCGAGGGAGAAGCCGAGCAGCTTGAGCTGGTCGCCCAGCGGCGTGAAATGCTCGGTGCCGGTCATCTTGTGATATGCCTGCTGCTTCCAGCCGGAATCGTAAAGAATCAGCTCCTTGTCGCACTTGATCACGCCGATGTTCACCGGCAGATCGATCATCGAGATATTGTGCATCGGATCTTCGCTGCCGGGGATGTAGGCGCGATCCGGCATGAAGGCCCCGTACGGGACGTGCATGAAGCGGGAGCTTTCCATCAACCAGACGGAGCACACCGTATCCGCGCGCGCCACCCCCGCGCCAACGCCGGCGAGAGCCGCGGCTCCGACGACGGCGAATGCTCCAAGGCGATACAACGAACGCAGCAGCGCATTCATGATGTTCCCTCCTTTTCGCATCGTTCAGTCATGGTCACGTTGTTCAGCATTGTCCCGCCGACGGCGGTCAGTTGGGCTTGTATTCGCCGGGCCAGAGCACGTCACCGATCCGCAGTATCTCTTCGGAAGCGTGCTGCGCCATGGCCTGGCCCTCGATCAAATGGCTGTCGTCACCGTCCTTTGCGGTCTTGAGCATTTCGGCGGCGGCCGAACGGTAAAGGTCGAGCGCGCCGAGATAGCGTCCCTGTACCGGGCGCATGGACGCGGGCACGGCGAGGCCGCGTACCTGCTCTTCGGCGGAAGCGAACCGATCGAGCAGCGCTTGCGCCTTGGCCCCGAGCTCCTGCCGGTCATGGGTTTCCGCCTTGTACCGGATGCCGGCGAAACTGAGGTTCACCGCCGACACCTTGGCCGGACTATGAATGGCCCAAAGCGCTTCGGCATACGACTCGTCCTGCGGCGAGAGCGCCGCGGGCTCGGGCGCGATGGCCAGCGCCGGAGCGGGAGCTGGCGGGGGCGCGGCCTCGCGCCGCAACGCGAAACCGACGGTGCCTGCCAGGGCAAGCATGAGGGCGATCAGGCCGACTGTTCGCGCGCGAAGCATGACGCCGATCCGCGGTCCGCTTCCCCATGGACAAAAGGCGTAGACTACGTTAAGCCGCGGCCGCTGCTCCCGTCAACGGCTACGTGCCCGCGCCTATCCCTTTCTCGCTCAGTGCGGCACCCACGACGGGTTCGGCGTGAACAGCCCGCCAGCCGCAAAGCCGATATCGTACACCAGAAACAAGCCGAACCCAAAGCTCACCAGCCCCGAGGCCACCCGAAGCTGCCAGTTGAAGCGCGGCAGGGCGCCGGAGGTCAGCGCGAAGGGCGCGGCAAGTGCCAGCGTGATCAGCATCATGCCGCCGATCGTGCCGACCCCGAACAGCAGCAGGTAGCCGATCGCCCAGGCCGGTTCGCGGATAATCGTCAGCACGAGCAGCGCGATCGCGGCCGAGCCGGCCAGCCCGTGCACGAGCCCCACGATGAGCGGCCGCGCGTACTGATACATCGGCAGGCCGCCCAGGATGCTGCGATCCAGCTCGGCAAGCGGCGTGCGGTCTTCCGCGTGTCCATGCCCGGCGGCGTCATGGGCGTGCGGGTGGCTGTGGACGTAATCGCCGTGGGCATGAGCGTGGCGGTGCCCGATCGCGGCGGCGCCGCGCCGCGCGGCGCCCGTCAGTGTCAGTACACCGAGCAGAACCAGCATCACCCCGACTGCGAATTCCATGGAAAGGCCAAGGCGGGGTGGGATGACGACCCCGAACAGGATAATCGCCCCGCCGACCGCCATGATGGTGATCGTGTGTCCAACCCCCCAGACAGCGCCGATCAGCGCCGAGCCGCGAAGTGTCCGCTGGCGGGCGACGATGGTCGCGATCGCGACCACGTGGTCGGCATCCGTGGCATGCCGCATGCCGAGGAAGAATCCGAGCAGGAGCAACGAGGCGAGGTTTGCCGCCAAATCCAGCATTCCGGTGTCCGTTCGCCTTGGGGAGTTGCCGCGACCGGCGGCGGAAACGTTGGACTTTGCGTGGGGCGCGGCCCCGGGTCAAGCGGCGGCGTGTCGGCCGCGCCGCTACGCTCCCGGCAGCGCTCCACTGCAACACCCGGCGGCGCGTCGGCCTGCGACCTGGCGTCGGGACTCTGCCCTCTGTAATCGCCGATCGTTCCCCGGTCCGGCGCCAAAGTCGCCACGGCGCTGCAGCGCTTTCTTGCCATGCGGTCGACTTTGTGCCCTTTCGCGGAAACGCCGGACGCCGAGATGGGAAAGATGGATGAAGAACCAGGACGAATTTCCGGCGTTCGCGCCCGAAATCGACGCGCCGATCCCTTATATGAAGCGCATTTGCGACTACTATGCGGGGTTGGGCTACGCTCCGCCTTACCGCTGAGCGCATTATGCCGAGGTGCCGGTTCAGCCGCTCTTGAGGCCGCTCCCGCTTGCCGCGTGGCGTTGATCACGACGCACCCTACCGCGCCGAGCTGGGCGACCAGGGCCCCGGCGCGCCATACAACGCTCGTGCCAAATTCTATTTCGTCTACTCCGGCGACACCGCTGTCGATCACGATCTGCGCATCTCGCACCTTGCCTATGACCGCACGCACACGGACATCGTCGAATATTGCGGCGTGCCGCGTTTTCTGTTCAGCGATTTTCCGCTCGGCAACGCCGCCGGGCGGCCGCATGACCTCGAGTTCGCAAGCCTTCACCCTGGAGCTGGCATTGCGGGTCCTGGAAACCGCGCCGGCGGCGCGCACCACCGTGCAATCGCCGTTGCGCTGGAGCCCCGACCCGTCCTGGAAGCTCGACTATTCGAACCTCGAGCGCCTCGGAAGAAGTTCAGCGGCGACGGGACGAATTCGATCGCGAGAAGCAGATCGCCAAAAACATCCGCGCGGCGACCAAGTGATCGCCGCAGCTTTGCCGGCGCGGGGCTCCTGGCAATGACACACCCTATGGGGACACCGGGGCGCCGGCCGAGCATTTCTCTTTGAAAGCCCGGCAACGGGCCGTTATGCTGCACAGCTCGATCGCGAGTGTCGGGGATCGAGAGTGTCGAGAAGGCGCTCCGCTGCCCGGCGGCCGCCTTCCGAGGGGGGGGTGTCCATGATCCAGGGAAATTCGGCCGCACGGGGCAAACTGCGGGGGCCGTCCCGGCTTTGGACGGCGGTCCTCACCGTGCTCGGCGGCCTGGCGGTCGCCGGTCCGGCCGCCGCCGCCGGCCCGCCGAGCCAGCTCGTCTATCGGGTGACGCACGCGGTCTTCGGCGACATCGGCACCTACATCAACACGGTCGAGCCGGACGGCACCGGCACCCTGGTGCTGACCCAGGTGAATTTCGAGGTGCGGATGCTCGGCGTCAGAGTTCACCATGAGGTCGCGCAGCGCACCGAGCGTTGGCAGGGCGATCGGCTGGTCGCCTTCGACGGCGTCACCGACAAGGGGCACGGGCCGGTCGAGATAAAGGGAGTCGCGCGCGGCAACCGGTTCGAGATCACCTCGCCGCAAGGGACGATCGAGGCCCCGGCGACGGTGCACCCGGCAAACCCGTGGTCGGCCAATTTCTTGCGGTCGAACGTGATGATGCGGGTCGACACCGGCCGGGTCGAAGCGGTGCGTGTCAGCGGCGGCGAACCGACCGCGGTAACCGTCGGCTCGCACACCGTCGCGGCGCGGAAATACGAGATCGAGGGCAGCACCAAATACACCGTCTGGCTCGACCGGCGGGGCGTCCCGGTCAAGTTCGTGGCCGACGACAACAGCGGTGAGGTCACCTTTACCCTCGACAAGTGCATCCGCTGCGGCGCGGATGCCCTCCGCCTCGGCTCCAACTGATCCCGATCGGAGCGCGGCCGTCCCGGCCGCGAGCGGGCCGGAGGCCCGCGCTCCGGTGATCACCGCGACCATCGCCGACCGCAGCACCCGCGACCGCGCCGCGCGATGGCTGTACCGGGCCGGGGCGAGGCTGCCGCGCCTTGCCGAACTCGGCAGCCCGTCGACGATACCGGCGGCGCGCCTGGCGGCGCTTGCCGGCATCGATCCCGATCGGCCGCACCCGGCCAACCTCTTTCGCCTGCACTGGTTCAACGGCAGATCCTGCACCGGCCTGGCGGCTACCCCGGATCATCTCGTCATGCCGCCGGCGCTGACCGGCGTGGCGGCGCCGATCGTCATCGCGCTCGGCTGCGGCTTTCGGCTGATCGGTGCGCACAAGGTGTTGGCCGCCTACGGCTGCCTGATCCCGTACCTCGTCACCGGCCGGTTCGATCCGGGCCGCGACAAGCTGGTCTGGCCGTCGACCGGCAATTTCTGCCGCGGCGGGGTGGCGCTGTCGCGCATCCTCGATTGCCGCAGCATCGCCGTCTTGCCGGAGGGCATGAGCCGCGAACGCTTCGAATGGCTCGGCCGCTGGGTGCGCCGCGAGGACGACGTCATCCGCACCCCGGGCTCGGAGAGCAATGTCAAGGAAATCTTCGACAGATGCGCCGAATTGGCCGGCGACCCGACCCATCTCGTGCTGAACCAGTTTGCCGAATTCGGCAATTACCTCGTTCATTATCACTGCACCGGGCCGGCGCTCGGGCAGATCTTCCGGGCGCTGCAGGCGGCCCGGCCGGAGCTGCGGCTGGCGGCGTTCGTCGCCGCCTCGGGCTCGGGCGGAAGCCTGGCGGCCGGCGATTATCTAAAGGAACGGCACGGGGCGAGCATCGTCGCCGCCGAGGCCGACGAATGTCCGACCCTGTTGCGCAACGGCTTTGGCGAGCACAATATCCGGGGGATCGGCGACAAGCATGTGCCGCTGATCCACAATGTCATGAATACCGACATCGTCGTCGGCGTCTCCGATCGCAGCACCGGCGCGCTCAACCTCCTGTTCAACAGCGATATCGGGCGTTCCTACCTGACCGGCCGCCGGCGGGTCGACCCGGCGACGGTCGCCGGCCTCGAGCGGATCGGCCTCTCGGGGATCGCCAATCTGGTCGCCGCGATCAAGACCGCCAAGCGCCTCGAGCTCGGCGGCGACGACGCGGTCGTGACCCTCGCGACCGACGGCGCCGCGCTCTATGAAAGCGAACGCCGGAACTTCTGCGCCGCGCACTACCCGGACGGGTTCGACCCGGTGCATGCCGGCGAGGTCTGCGGCCAGCATCTCCTCGGCATCGCCGACAGCGACGTGCTGGAATTGACCCATCACGAGCGCGCGCGCATCTTCAACCTCGGTTATTACACCTGGGTCGAGCAGCGGGGCCTGGCGCTCGCCGATTTCGAGCGCCGCCGGCGGCCGGAATTCTGGGCGGCGCTGCGCCGGACCGCGCCCGCCTGGGACGCGCTGATCGACGAGTTCAACGCCGCGGCCGGGTTTGGAGACGAGGGTTGAACCTCGCCCACGACGAGCTGTGCCGCCGCACGCGAGCGCGCGACCGCAGCCTTCGCGACAAGGTCATGTCGCTTGACGCGGCGGCGGCGTTGGTGCCCGACGGTGCGCTTGTCGGCATCGGCGGCAGCACCCTGTCGCGCACGCCGCTCGCCATGGTCTGGGCCCTGATCCGCGCCGGCCGCACCGGCCTCGTCTGCGCCCGCGGCATCAGCTCCACCGAGGGCGAGCTGTTGTTGGCCGCCGGGGCGAGCCGTCACCTCGTCACCAGCTGGTTCAGCCAGGGCATCGTCTGGGGCGTCTCGCGGATCATGCGTCTCTACACCGAGAGCAGCCGCGCCCGGTTCGAAGAATGGAGCCATTTGGCGATCGGGCTGCGCTTCCGCGCCGGCGCCATGGGCGTGCCGTTTTTGCCGATGCGCTCGATGCTGGGTTCCGACCTGATCTCGCAATTGCCCGAGATCAGGGTGATCGATTGCCCGTTCACCGGCGAGCGGCTGGTGCTGGTTCCCGCCCTCAATCCCGATGTCGCGCTGATCCATGTCCAGCGCTGCGACGCCTACGGCAATGCCCAGATCGACGGGCTGCCGTTCATGGATCTCGACCTCGCGATGGCCGCGAACCGGGTGATCCTGACCACCGAGCGCATCGTGTCGAACGACCGGATCCGCCGCCGCCCCGACCATACCAAGATCCCGTTTTTCGCTGTCGATGCCGTGGTCGAGGTGCCGTTCGGCTGCGTTCCGCATGAATGCTTTGGCCTATACGAGCCGCTCTTCGATCATCTCGATCTTTACGCCGCGGCGCTCAAACCGGATGCCGAGCAGGGGATCCGCTACTATCTCGACCGCTATTTTTACACGCCGGCGACCTGGACCGAGTATCTCGACCGACTCGGCCTCGAAGCGCTGCTCGACGCCGGCCGCCGCGGCCGCAGCATCTATGACGACTAGCCCCGCCCCCTATACGGCGAGCGAATTGCTGGCGGTGATGAGCGCCCGGCTGCTGCGCGACGGCGAGACCGTGTTCGCCGGCGTCGGCATCCCGCTGTTGGCGGCGACCCTGGCGCAGCGGCTGCACGCTCCGGGCCTCACCATTCTCTTCGAGGGCGGCACGATCGGCGCCTATATCGAACCCGGAAAATTGCCGCCTTCGACCAACGAGCAGCGCTGCTCGCGGCGCGCCAACATGGTGCTGAGCAGCACCGACGTATTGCTGCTCCTGCAGCGCGGCTATGTCGATGTCGGCTTTCTCGGCGGGGCGCAGATCGACGCGTACGGCAATCTGAACAGCTCGCTGATCGGCACGCCCGAGCATCCGACGACGCGGCTGCCCGGCAGCGGCGGCGGCAACGACATCGCCAGCCTGACCCGGATCATCGTCGCGATGAAGCACGAGAAGCGGCGTTTTGTCGAGCGGGTCGATTTCGTCACCAGCCCCGGGTTCCTCTCGGGCGGCGGCAGCCGACGCACGGCCGGGCTCGCCGCCGGCGGCATCTTCCGCGTCGTCACCGATCTCGGGCTCTTCGGCTTCGAGGCCCAATCGAAACGGATGCAGCTGATCGCATTGCATCCTGGCAGCAGCGCCGCCGAGGTGCAGGCGAACACCGGGTTCGCAGTGCTGATCGAGGCCGAGCTGCCGACCGCCGACCGACCGGCGGAAAATGAGCTCGCGGTGTTGCGCCGTCTCGATCCCGACCGGCTCTACACCGCGTGAAATACCTAAAAATTTAGCGCAGGGGACGCAGAGGAGACGCGGTGGACGCGGAGGGTATTTGAAGCATCGCGTCCTCGGCGTGTCCTCCGCGACCTCCGCGGTAAATTGTTGTTATTCGTACCGCAATCGGAGAGCGAATAACTATGACCAGCTTTTCGAACACCTTCGGTCTGGCGATGCGCAACTTTACGACCTGGCCGGAGCTGCCAGACCCGCAGGCGCTCGTCGCCTATGCGGAGCGGGCGGAGGCGTTGGGGTTCGATTCGGTCTGGGTCTGGGACCATGTTTTTCTCGGGGTCGATCCGCCGTTCCCGATCATCGAGCCTTTAACCTTGCTCAGCGCCGTGGCGGCGCGCACCGGCCGGATCGCTCTCGGCACCGGCGTCCTCGTCCTGCCGTTGCGCAACCCGGTGGTGTTGGCCAAGGAATTGGCGAGCCTCGAGCGGATCGCCGGCGGCCGGCTGCTGCTCGGTCTCGCATCGGGTTGGTACAAGCGCGAATTCGACGCGGTCGGCGTGCCGTTTGGCGAGCGCGGCCGGCTCATGGACCGCAATCTCGAAATCCTCCGCCGGCTGTGGACCGAAGACCAGGTCAACGCCGAATACCCGCCGCATCTCTTGCGCGGTGCCAACCTATCGCCAAAGCCGCCGCGGCCGCCGCCGATCCTGATCGGCGGCTATGTCGACCGGGTGCTGAAACGGGCGGCGCTAAACGGCGGCTGGCTGACCTATTTCTATACCCCCGCCGGCTTCGCCCAATCCTGGGGCAAGGTCCGCGCGTACGCCGAAGCGGCCGGGAAGGATCCGGCGGCATTGCTCAACGCCAACCAATTGCCGATTTATGTCGGCGCCTCGCGTGCTGCGGTCGAAGGCGAGATGATGGAATGGCTCGGCCAGGAATGGGATTTTGCCGCCTGGAGCCAGTCGACCAAGGATGCGGCGATCATCGGCGCCGTCGACGACTGCATCGTCCAGCTGCGCGCGCAACTGGCCGCCGGCGTGCAAAAGCTGATCTTCATCCCCTATCGCTACCGGCCCGACCAGGTCGAGATCATCGCCCGCGAAATCATTCCGCGGATGCGGGTTTAAGAAAATTGGCTGGGGCGGGGAAAACAGGGCTGCATCGGCGTTTTGCGTGCTTCGAGATGCGCCCTCCGGGCGCTCCTCAGCATGAGGAAAGCCTTTGATGGCATTGAAGGAATTCCTCATCCTGAGGTGCCTCGCGCAGCGAGGCCTCGAAGGATGCAGGGCATTGATCCAGCCGCTCGGCAATTGGATTACAGCCGCGGATGCGCGTGTAAACCCGGGATGGCGTCGCCGGGATCGCGATGGCGGCGGCCGAGCGGCCCGACCTGACCCTGATGGCACTGTGCCTGTTCCTTGGACGGGCTCCTTTCCCGATAAACGGGAATTTACCGGAAATTTTTTTCCGGATCTCCGACAAGAACATCATACCGGTCAACGACTTACGAGGCGAATTCCCGCCGTCGGAACGGGAATTTATTGGCCATGAACGGGAATTAAATCGCCGCGACCGGGAATTATCGGGAAATGCCGGCGCCGCCGCGACATGACGCCGACGAATTCCCTAATATACTTCATATTATACGCCGCGATCTGGACGGAATTATGGCGTCTAGCTCACCCGGATCTCGCCGAGCGGCAACCTGACGCCGGCGTCGTGCAGGTGGCAGGCGGCGAAGTGGCCCGGCGCCACCTCGCGCAAGACCGGCGCTTCGCTGCGGCAGCGGGCCGCCGCATAGGTGCAGCGCGTATGAAAATGGCAGCCCGGCGGCGGGTTGATCGGGCTCGGCACCTCACCCCTGATGATCACGCGCTTGCGCCCTTTGGCCCCTGCCTTCGGGATCGGCACCGCCGCCAGCAGCGCCTCGGTATAGGGGTGCAGCGGCGTCTCGAACAGGCTCGTCTTGTCGGTCATTTCGACGATGCGCCCGAGATACATGACCGCGACCCGATGGCTGATGTGCTCGACCAAGGCGAGGTCGTGCGCGACAAACAGGTAAGACAGCTTGAGTTCGTCCTGGAGGTCGATCAGCAGATTGATGATCTGCGCCTGGATCGAGACGTCGAGGGCCGAGACCGGCTCATCGCCGACGATCAGCTCCGGGTTCAGGGCGAGGGCCCGGGCGATCCCGATGCGCTGGCGCTGGCCGCCCGAGAACTCGTGCGGAAAGGCATTCATCAGCTCCGGGCGCAGTCCGACCCGCTCGAACAGATGCCGGGTCCGGTCGCGCCGCTCCCCGGCGTCCCCGACGCGGTGGATGACGAGCGGCTCGCCGACGATCTCGCCGGCCGACATTCGCGGGTTGAGGGAGGCGAACGGGTCCTGATAGACCATCTGCAGGCGCCGCCGATAAGGCAGCATCTGCGCCCGATCGAAGAGGGTGATGTCGTTGCCGTCGACGAAGATCTTGCCGTCGGTCGGCTCCACGAGCTTCAATAGAGTGCGGCCGACCGTCGACTTGCCGCAGCCGCTCTCGCCGACCAGCCCCAGCGTCTCGGCGCGGTCGATGCGAAACGACACGCCGTCGACTGCATAGACGGTGCCGGAGACGCGCGACAGCACCCCCTTGTAGAGCGGAAAGTGCTTTTTCAGACCGCGCGCTTCGAGGAGGGCCGCGGCCCCCGGTTGCCGCCCGTTCACCGGCCGTCTCCGAGCAACCGATCGGCATGCCAGCATGCCGCCCAATGGCCGGGACGGTGCTGTTCGAGCGGCGGATAGGCGGCGCAGCATTGTTCGGTCGCAAGACCGCAGCGCGGGGCAAAGGCGCAACCCCTCGGCAGGTCGGCCAGCGACGGCACCATGCCGCCGATCTCATTGAGCCGGGGCCGGCGCCCGCCGGCCCGGGCCGCCAATTCGAGATTGGGCAAGGAGCCGAGCAGGCCCCGCGTATAGGGGTGGCCCGGGCGGTCGAACAGATCATCCGCACGCGCCTCTTCGACCTTGCGGCCGGCATACATGACGACGACCCGGTCGGCGTTTTCGGCAACCACGCCCATGTCGTGCGTGATCAGGATGATCGCGGTGCCGAGCGTCTGCTGCAGCTCGCGCATCAGGTCGAGGATCTGGGCTTGGATCGTGACGTCGAGGGCGGTGGTCGGCTCGTCGGCGATCAACAGCTTGGGGTTGCACGACAGGGCCATCGCAATCATCGCCCGCTGCCGCATGCCGCCCGACAGCTGGTGCGGATAGGCATGGGCGCGCCGTTCGGCCTCCGGAATATGCAAACGCCGCAGCATCTCGATTGCCGCGGCGAGCGCCGCGCGGTGCGAGACCCCCTGGTGCAGCGCGATCGCCTCGCCGATCTGCCGGCCGACCGTCATCAACGGGTTGAGCGAGGTCATCGGCTCCTGGAAGATCATCGAGATCTCGTTGCCGCGCACCGCCTCCATCTCGCTTTCGCGCAGCGCGAGCAGATTGCTGCCGGCGAACCGGATCGCGCCGCCGACGATCCGACCGGGCGGATTGGCGATAAGGCGCAGAATGGAAAGCGCGGTGACACTCTTCCCGCAGCCCGACTCGCCGACAATCCCGAGGGTCTCGCCGGGATGGACGGCCCAGGAGACGCCGTTGACGGCCCGCACCACGCCGCCGGGGGTGAAGAAATGGGTCTCCAGATTGTCGATTTCGAGCAGCGGCGTCCGCGGCCGGTCGGCTGCGGCGCTGCGCGGTTTTTCTATTGGGCCTGCCTCATCCAAGAACAACACCACCGGGTATGTGATATTTTGTCCTCGCCACAAACTATCAGAGCACGGCATGCTCGGTCCTGGAAAGCGACGAGGGGGAGAAACGTCATGGCCGATCGGCGCAACCCACAGCTCTCGTGGAACCGCCGCGCTGTCCTGAAGGCCGGCGCCGCGGTGGCGGCCGGGGCTTATGGGATGCGCTGGGGGTTTGGTCGCGCGGCCGAGATTCCTCTGGAGTTCGACGGCACCAAATTCCAGCTTGCCGCCCCCGAGCCGAACCCCAGGCACGGCGGCATGCTGCGCTACGGCATCACGATGCGGCCGCCGCATTTCGACGTTCACCAGTCCGGCACGATCAACAATCTCGGCTCGCAGGGGGTTATGTTCGACAACCTGATCCGCCGCGACCCGCGCGACAGCGGGCAGACGATCATTCCGGATCTGGCGCACAGCTGGCAGATCGCGAAGGACGGCAAGACCTACACCTTCTTCCTGCGCAAGGGGGTGGAATTCCACGACGGCGCCGAATTGACGGCGGAGGATGTCAAGACCACCTTTGATCGGATCAGAAAGCCCCCGCGCGGGGTCAGCATCCCGCGCAGCGTGCTGTTCAGGGCGGTCGGCGAGATCGCTATCCCCGACAAATACGTGGTCCAGTTCAAATTGGCCGAGCCTCGCCCGGTCAATTTCATCATGTCGGCGATCGCCAGCGGCTGGAACGTCATCGTCCGCAAGAAGACGCTGGAAGACCACAATTACAATCTGCGCAAGGTCGAGTTCTATCCCGGCACCGGGCCGTTCAAGAGCGTCAAGCGCGTAGAGAACGAGAGCTGGCAGTTCGAGAAGAACCCGAACTACTGGAACAAGCCGCTGCCGTATCTCGACGGGATCACCTTTTACCACGCGCTGCCGTTCTCGACCGAGCTCGGCTCGGCGATCCTTTCGGGGCGGGTCGATTATGTCCGGATCACCGATCCGGTGACCTGGCGCACAGCCAAGGCGACGCCCGGCATGTCGGTTGCCCGCTTCAACCAAAGCGTCATTCAGGGCGTTTGGGTCAATACCAGGCGAAAGCCGTTCGCCGATCCGCGGGTCGTCCGCGCCTTTCATCTCGCCTTCGACCGCCATGCGCTGATCGAGGTGGTCAAGGATGTGACGCCGATGCGGGTCGGCGGCTTCATTTATCCGTTTTCGGAATTTGCCACCCCGACCGACGAACTGTTCCAGCGCATCGGCTACCAGACCGATACCACGGCCGCGGTCAAGGAAGCGCGGGCGCTGATGGCTGCCGCCGGGCAGGCGAACGGCATCCAGGGATTGGATTTCCTGGTGCGCAGCGTACCGAGCTTCAAACTGTGGTCGCAGGCGATCCAGGCGATGCTGCAGGAAACATTGAACGTTCAGTGCAACCTGCGCGAGACGGTCGAATTGGTGTGGTTCGACGACACCGCCAGCGGCCATTTCGACCTGGCGATCGGCGCGATCGTATCGACCCTGATCGACCCCTCGGATTATTTCAACGCCTGGTACCGCACCGGCGGCCCGCAAAACTATGCGTTCTGGAGCAACCAAGAGTTCGACCGGCTGGTCGACCGGATCGACCGCGAAGTCGACCCGAAGGAGCGCCTCACACTGGTGCGCCAGACCGAGGCGATCATGGAGCAAAGCCCGCCGGTATTGCCCGTCGCCTGGGAACAGATCAACGATGTCTGGTACAGCTATGTCAAAGGCCACAACCCCCAGAACTATTTCGGCATTTACGACGTCGTGCGCGAAGATACGTTCTGGCTCGACAAGACGTAGACCGGATTTAACCCGACTTCGCGGATTGGCCGATCGCGCATTGCCTCACCCCCACCCCAGCCCTGTACCCTTAAAGCGGTCGTGAACCGGTCTGCTTTCAGACTGGTCGGACCGGGCCGACCCGCCGGGAGTTGCCGACCCCAACCCGTGGCTTGAGCACCTGGGGCGGACCTGCACCCCGGCGGGTTGGCCGCGACGGAAGTCCTGTGGGAGGTTGCGCTTCGAGCGCCGGTACAGGGACTGACGGTCGTCGCGGCGGTCCGGCTGTGCAAGGAGGGTGTGATCATGACGGAAGGGATTGAGTGGTTTGCCGGCATCGACTGGGCGAGCAAGACGCATCAAGCCTGCTTGATCGATGCCGGCGGCAAGATTGTTGGTGAGCGAGCGTTTGACCATGACGGCGCCGGGCTGGCGGAGCTCTGCGCCTGGTTGTCGTCGATGACCGGAGCCGAACCAGGGGCGATCGCGGTGGCGATCGAAGTGCCGCACGGCCCGATCGTGGAAACCCTGCTCGAACGTGGTTTCCAGGTATACGCGATCAACCCCAAACAGCTCGACCGGTTCCGCGACCGCTTCACTGTCGCCGGCGCCAAAGACGATCAGCGCGACGCGCGGGTCCAGGCCGACAGCCTGCGCACCGATCGCCACGCCTTCCGAGGCTTGTCGGTCGACGACCCGGTGATTGTCGAGCTGCGCGAATGGTCGCGTATGACCGAGGATCTGCAGCGCGAACGCAATCGTCTGGCCAACCGCGTGCGCGAACAGCTTTGGCGTTATTACCCGCAGATGCTGACCCTCTCCGACGACCTCGCGGCCGCTTGGTTTCTCGATTTGTGGCGCCAGGCGCCGACCCCGGCGAAGGCCGCCCGGCTGCACCTTACGACAATCGAGCGGCTCCTCAAAGCCCACCGTATCCGCCGTCTGCAGGCGGCCGAGGTGTTGCAGGTCTTGCGGCAGAAGCCGTTGACGGTGGCGCCCGGCGTGGTCGCGGCGGCGACGGCTCATATCGACGCCGTGGCCGCCCGCATCGGCTTGGTCAATCAGCAGCTCAACGCCGCGCACCGCAAGCTCGACCAGCTCTGCGACCAGCTCATCCCGCCCGCGGAAACCGCACCGGCGGAAGGCCGCGAGGAGAACGCGCCGGGGCAGCATTGCGAGCAGCGCGACGTGGCGATCCTGCGATCCATGCCAGGGCTCGGAAGGATCACCCTCGCCACGCTGCTCGCCGAGGCCTCGCAGCCTCTGCAGCGGAGAGATTACCA
Organism: uncultured Alphaproteobacteria bacterium; assembly: GCA_963772295.1. Lineage (GTDB taxonomy): Bacteria > Pseudomonadota > Alphaproteobacteria > ATCC43930 > CGMCC-115725 > AP-15. The sequence continues at coordinate 202,253 of CAVYWO010000004.1, read as the reverse complement.
TGCCTTGCGCCTGCTGTCCGGGGTGGCGCCGGTGACCCGACGCAGCGGTAAGAGCTGCATCGTCGTGCGCCGCTACGCGTGCAACAAGCGGCTGGACAATGCGCTCTATCATTGGGCGCGCGTCGCCACCCAGCACGATCAGGCCAGCCGTGATCGCTACGCCGCGCTGCGCGCACGTGGCCACAGCCACGGCCGTGCCCTGCGCACCGTCGCCGACCGCCTGTTGTCGGTGGCCTGTACCCTGCTCGAGCGGCAAACCCTGTTCGACCCCAACTACAAGTCGCCGGAGGCTGCCGCCGCATGAGCCTCCCGCTGTCATCCCTTTGTTCGATCGAAACTGACCATCCCTTCGTCCCGACCTGCCCGTCGGCAGAGCACCGCGCGCAGCGGCAGTCAAGGATGCCGCCGGCAACGCGGCGGCACCGGCGAAGCCGGCGCGCAGCGTCCTTGACAGAGCAAGCACGGTGCTATCCTCCCGGCGCGGGACGATCGCTCCGAGACACTGCGCTGCCGCAGCCTGGCGCGGGCATCTCCCGGCTCCTATTGGCAATCGTTACGTCACGTTTCCCGATGCCGCTAACGGTTGCTTCCTCGCGGCCTTGCCGGCCCAAAGACCGGTCAGGCATCCACCCGGTCTGGACCTTCACCGCGCGCCCCTCTGCGGGGTTACCGCCCCGCATTTTTCGCTTGATCATTGGTGGGGGGTCCGCCCCCATCGAGGGGGCGGGGGCGCAATTTCAGCGCGTTGCGAAGCCCTCCCCCTTGATGGCCAAGCCCGGCCACGGGATCTCTCTGACTTTTTCATCCCCGGTGGTGCAAGCCGCCGCGAGCGGCTTGCCGGGTGTCTCACCTGGAACCCGCGCCCCGGGCGCGGATTCCGACCTCGCCCCGGGTGCGGGGAGAGGTCGACCGCCGCCGTTCATTGTCCGATGCATAGATATGGCGAAAGATCAGCCCCCTTGATGGGGGAGGGTTTGGGAGGGGGTGGACACGGTAATTGTCGTCGCCAATTCCCGAATTTGCGAGGACGGGTTAGAGCAGTGTTCATTCAGATCGAGCTGGCCCCTTTGCTCGTCATGGCCGAGCTTGACCCAGCTTGACCATAGCTTGACCCGGCCATCCATGGACCCGCGGGTCAAGCCCGCGGGTGTGCATCAACTCGATCGGAAGCCGCTCTAACCGGCGGATAACCGGGTTCTCGCCCCGCGGTTACGCCTCCAGCTCGCGCTTGAGCTCGTCGAGAAAGCGCCAATCCGTGTGCTCGGCGATGAGCTTATTCGGGCTGGTCTTGATCAAGCCCGCCTCGTGCAGCCGCAGCGCATAGAAGCGGAGCGTGTCCTCCGGGTCGTACTCCCGCCAGACGTCATAGCGGATCTCGCCCAACGCCTGCAGCGCATAGTCATAACGCGTCGAATATCCCTGATCGACGAGCAGTTGTGCGACACGCTTGGGCTCGGGGACGCAGAGATCGGCGGCCTTGAGCATCGCGCGCAATACACGCTTGGTCGCAACCGGATATTTGCCGGCGAACCCGGTGCTGGTCGCCAGCATGCAACAATAATACTGCGACCACGGCCGGTCGGTGATGCTGCTGACGATCACATGTCCGATGTTCCGGGCGCGAAATTCCTGTAATTCGGGCGGACCAGCGAGGAAGGCATCGATCTTACCCTCGATGAAGGACATACGGAAGCTCGCGGTCGAGCACCCCGGCCCGCGCGACCCGGATGTCTCGCCCGACGTCCGCTTGGCGACAAGACGGAAATGTCATATCTCCCTGTCCGTGACCGGAAACGAGCTGCTGCGCCGCCTCCGGCGGCTCGGCAGCGAGCGTGGGATCGTCGTCCGGTTTGCGGAGGAGCGCGGCAAGGGCAGCCACGGCACCGTCTATTACGGCGAACGGGCGACCGTACTCAAGGGCCGTACTCAAGGACCGCCGTGCCGAAATCGCGCCCGGCTTGCTCCACGCCATGCGGCGGCAGTTGGGGCTGAGCGAGCGCGATTTGCGGTAGGAGGGCAGGCGATGATTGCCGACCGTTACACCTTCCCGGTACGGCTGGAACCCGACGAAGCCGGCCGCCTCGTCGTTCATTTCCGGATCTGCCGGAGGCGCTGACCGACGGCGCCGATGTCGCCGAAGCGGCCGATTGCCTCTCCGAAGCGCTGGCCGGCCGCATCAATCATGGCGAGGAGATCCCGCTGCCCAGCCGGCCGCGCCGCGGGCAACATCTGGTGTCGCCGGAGGCGACGATCGCGCTGAAGGCGGCGCTCTACAGCATTCTGCGGACCCGGAATATGACCGTCGCCGATCTCGCCCGCCGCCTCGACATCGACGACCGTCAGGCGGCGCGTCTGGTTACTGCATGCAATAGACGCCCCTCTCGCGCACCGGCCGCGATCAGCTGGGTCACCTGGCTTGCCGAAATCGGCGGATCATGGCCGGAGTCCAGCGCCAGCGCCGTCCCGCAGGCGAGGCACATCTCGACCAGGTGCTATGCAAAGAGGTTGCGAACAAAACACGAATTGTGGTTGGGTGACCGCCCTGCTTCGGCGATTCGCGACTGATGTCCCCTGCCTATCTCGAACGGCTAAACCCGGAACAGTGCCGCGCCGTCGAGCACGGCGTCGGAGATGCAGGTGCTAGGCCGGGCAGGCCCCTCCTCGTGATTGCCGGCGCGGGTTCAGGCAAGACCAGCACGCTGGCGCATCGGGTCGCGCATCTGGTCGTCAACGGGGCGGATCCACGACGGGTCCTTCTGATGACCTTCTCGCGACGGGCCGCCAACGAGATGATTCGACGAGTGGAACGAATTGTCCGCACGGTGATCAGCCCGAGCGGCCCCAGTGTGACCGAAGCGCTGAACTGGGCCGGCACCTTCCATGCGATCGGGGCCCGCATGTTGCGCAGCTATGCCGATCAGATCGGGCTCGATCCGGCCTTTACGATTTACGACCGCGAGGACTCCGCTGATCTCCTGAACCTTCTTCGGCACCAGCTCGGATATTCGAAGACGGAAGCTCGATTTCCGACCAAAGGTACCTGCCTCGCCATCTATTCGCGCTGCGTAAACGCCGAAACGCCGATCGAGGACGTGCTTCGGACATCGTTCCCGTGGTGCGCCGACTGGGGGGATGCGCTGAAAAAGCTTTTCGCCGATTATGTCGAAGCCAAACAGCGGCAGTCGGTGCTCGATTACGACGACCTGTTGCTCTATTGGGCGCAGATGATGACCGATCCCGGGCTTGCCAGCGAGATTGGCAACCGGTTCGATCATGTCCTCGTTGACGAGTATCAGGATACAAACCGCCTTCAAGCCTCGATCCTGGTGGCGCTGAAACCGAGCGGCTCCGGCCTCACGGTGGTCGGCGACGACGCGCAGTCGATCTACTCGTTTCGCGCTGCGACCGTGCGCAACATCCTCGACTTCCCAGGGCAGTTCAGCCCGCCGGCAGACATCGTGACGCTCGACCGAAATTACCGATCGACGCAGCCCATTCTCGCTGCAGCAAATGCGGTGATCGAACAGGCAAGCGAACGCCACACAAAAAACCTCTGGACCGATCGTACCATCGGTGAACTGCCGCAACTCGTCGGGGTTCGCGATGAAGCGGACCAGACACGATATGTCGTGGAGCGTGTCCTCGAAAATCGCGAAGCCGGCCTGACCCTGAAGCAGCAGGCGATCCTGTTTCGGGCGTCGCATCATAGCGGCCCTCTTGAGGTCGAACTGACTCGCGTCCTCCGTCTTTCCCGGAAGGAGGAGACAATGCGAAAGGAGCGAATAACGCCGCCGGGCCAGCGGCGGTCGGCGGAGGGAATGCCGGCGCGCGAAATGGAGCGTGCGCTGCGGCTATGGTCAAAGCATCGCTGCTGGCCGGCGCGATGCGAACGGGGGCTCCAGCCATCCGGCCTGTCTGTGCCACGCCTCACGGCGCCTGCACTGCCGCGGCGGTAGCCGTTGCCGTGACACCGATACGGTCTATCCTCCCGGGACGCTCTCGAATGACGTGGTTGCGCCGGAAGCGGGCATCCGCCGCGACCGGCTGCCACCGCGGAGTTTCCCGACAGCGGACGTTGCGGCACGGCCATCTTCGCAAGGCTCTATCGTAGAGCCGATTATCGCCGCGGTTACGCCAGTCGGGCGAGCGCAAGGGCCTCTTACCCGCTTGCTGGCGCCAGCGCAGCTGATCGGGTCGTCCGCGGCGCGCGTTGGCATTGAGCCAACGGCTCGGGTGCCTCGCAATCGAGCACGACAGTGCGGTGAAGATGCTGAGTTGCCGTGGGTACCGCGCCTCTTGGTCAACGCGTAAGCGCGCATCCCGCGCCGTGGAGAGATTTCGGTCGCGGTTTGCAGCAGCCGACGATCCACTCACAATGGGAGGCCAGCTTTTTGGAGCCCCGCGGTGGCATGCTCGAGTGCGGAGGCGGAGCGGCTGCGGTTGTGCGGCCAGGCCACGAAGCCAGCGACGGTCAGACCCGGGCGTCGCCGCAAAAGCTCCACGATGACTTGCTCGGCCTCGTACTTTCTGTCCAACCGACCGAGGGCGGCCGCCCTGTGCACCAACGGCCAGGCGACATCGGCCAGCCGCGCTCGCATCGCCTCTCCGCCGGCGAGAGCCGCCTCCTCGTATCTTTTGAGCTGGTAGAGCGCCGAAGCCCGCAGCGTCGAATAGGACCAAGTCATTGGGCCGCGAGAGTCGAGCCGCAGCGCCAGATCGAACCTGAAGAGCGCCTCGTCGTTCCGGTCGGCACGGGCAAGAGCATAGCCGAAACACCATTGCGCAAATGCCGACGTCGGGTTGAGCGCCGTCGCGATCTCATGCTCCTTTATGGCGCTCAAGTGCTCCGCGCGTTCCATGAAGGCGAGCCCCAGCGCGCTGTGGGCGAGAGCATCGCGCGGGTCGAGATCTACCGCTCGCGATGCCGCATCGAGGAGCTCCGCTCGGCTCTTTTCGGCATCGATCGTGAATCCATGGGTGATCTGCCAAAAGCTGGAGGTCGCAAACCCGGCATGCGCTGCTGCGAACGCCGGATCGAGAGCGAGCGCCTCGCCGAACAGGGCGTGCGCCGCCGTGAAATTCACCCGGTTGTGGCGCGACAAATTCCATAGGCCTCGCTGATAAAGCTCCCAAGCGTTGAGATGCCCCGGCGGGCTGCGGCGCGCCCGCTCGCGCTCGGCCGCGCCGATCTCCAATTCGAGCGCCGCGAGTATCGCGTCGCTGATCTCGTCTTGAACCGCAAAGCTGGTCCCGAGCGGGCGGTCGTAGCGCTCCGCCCAAACTTGCCGGCCGGTTTCGGACGCGAGCAGCCGAACGGTGACGCGGATTTTCCTACCGCCGCGGCGTACGCTGCCTTCGAGAATGTAGCCGGCGCCGGGTTCGGGATTGGCCTGCCCGACGTCGCTCCTGCGGCCCTGCTGGAAAAGGGTCGCGGCGTGCGCGACCACGTCCAGCCAGCGCAGCCGCGAGAGAGCGGTGATCAGGTCCTCGGTCAAGCCCGCCGCGAAGTGCTCGAGCTCCTGCTCGCCACTCAGATTGGCAAAGGGAAGCACCGCGATCGACGGCCTTTCGGAGAACGCCGAGGCCGGCTTCCGTGCCTTCGTGCAGCACGCGGCGTCGGGGGACGCCGGCACTTCCGTGACCTCACCGATGAAGCGGATGCCTTTGCGCGGCAGGGTACGGATCCACCGCTGCGCCTCCCCGTTGTCGCCGAGCGCTCTCCGCGCCGCATTTATGCGCGCGGCGAGCGCTGAATCCGACACGATCCGTCCGCCCCATACCGCCTGCAGCAAGCCGTCTTTGCTGACGACCCGATGGCGGTGTTGCACCAGATAGACCAGGAGATCGAAGACCTGGGGTTCGACGGCGATCAGCTCGGCGCCACGCCTCAACTCGCGACGCTCGATATCGAGCACATGATCGCCGAACGCAAGGAGCACCTGCTCCTCCTGAAAAGCCGTCAGCCGAGCATTCTCAACAGAGAGACAAGGGATTCTCAATAAAAAATCAACCCGACCGCAAAGTTTTTTGTTCGAGCCTGGGGTACCGTCGATTTTGCAAGATCCGATCAAGCAGAATATCGGATCAGGAGGCGAGAATGGCGAGCATCGCGGCCGTTGCCAGAGAATTCTTTGAGGCGTGCGAAACAGGTAAGGGCTGGGAGGCATGCCGTGCGTGTTGTACCCCAGACGCTAGTTTTTCGGCGCAGGCCGAGCCGCTCGCGCAACTGCGCAGCCTGCAACAATACGCCGAATGGATGAAGGGACTGCTGCAGATACTGCCGGACGGCCACTACGTCGTGAAGTCGTTCGCGATTGACGACGAGCGCCATAACGTTTGCGCCTACGGCATCTTTTCCGGGACGCATAGAGGCGACGGCGGTCCGTGCCCCCCGACCGGCAAAAACACAAACACGGATTATGTCTACGTCATGGAATTTGAAGCCAATAAGATCCGGCACATGACCAAGATCTGGAACGCCGGATGGGCGATGCGGGAGCTGGGATGGAGCAGTTAAATTTCGGAAGGGGGCGGATGTCGGTGTGAACAGCCCCACATCGGCGTCGGGCGCGGGAACCTATTCTTCGCGTAAGAAGGGGCGGATCGGAGCGGCAAAATGACGTTTGCGCACATCTCGGCGAATCCGGCCCAATGCCTCGAAAGAGATCAACGAGAAGCATCGATGACCTTGATTGCCGTCATCCTTGCCATCGCGTGCTGTCTCGCTTTGGCTGGCGCCGGGAGCATTGATGGCCAGCCGCGACGGCCGAGGACTGGCGGCGAGGTCGCCATCCAAGGGATAGCAGGCTGCGCAAACTTTTGCGCCCAGCTCAATGAGCTCTTGCTGAAAGTTGCGGTTGCATTGGCGGTTGTCGTGGCCGCGCTTTCGACCCGCGAAGGTTCGCAATGGGCTTCGCTCAAGCGAGCCTGCCAGCTTTCTCGAATAATGATGAAATGAACATGCCACACACGCAAACAGCTGATCGAGCCACTCGCATCGTGGTCCCGTCGATACTGCTCTCTCTAACGTTTAACGTGCGGATTTCGCTCACGCTGGCTCTCCCCGGAGCTGCCAGGGCAAATGACGGCGGGGCCGCGGCGGCGACCGCCGGCAAGGCCGCGGCGGCGACCGCCGGCGAGGTCGCGCACAAGCAACACATGCGCCTGCTCTTCCCCGACAGCGCGGTCGGTACGCAACTGACGCCGCCAGTGATCCCGCAGATGGAGGTCACCCCTGACCCGACTGGCTTCCTCGCCACTTTCCAGCCGAACGGTTCGACGCAGACGGCCAACAACGCGTTCTTCCAGAACCTGGGGACCAACGGGCGAACCTGCTTCACCTGCCATGAACCGCAAGATGGCTGGGGGCTCAGCGCGCTGGATGCGCAATTGCGCTTTGCCCTCAATCCCAGCGATCCGCTGTTCCGGCTCGTTGACGGCGCCACCTGTCCATCGGACAATGTCTCGACCCCCGCCGCGGCGAGCGCGGCCTACGCCTTGCTCCTCAACAAGGGCCTCATCCGCATCGGGCTGCCGATGCAATCGACGATGCAGTTCGAGGTTGTGAGCGTCGCCGACCCTTATGGCTGCAACACGAACCCGGCGACCGGCCTGACTGGCCCGCAGAGCGGCATCGTTTCGGTGTATCGCAGGCCGCTGCCCCCTGCCAATTTGGGGTTCCTGAGTACGATCATGTGGGACGGGCGCGAGCCAAATCTGTTCTCGCAGGCGGTTGATGCAACGCTCACCCACGCGCAAGCGAACCCGCCCGGTCCGACGGCGGCGCAGCAGCAGCAGATCGTGACCTTCGAAGGGTGCACGACCGCCGACACGCCGGCGCCTTGCGCTTCGACCCCGGCGGGCGCGGGTGTGTTCACGGCGCAGCTGGTCGACTTCCAGGCCGGATATCTGGCGGCGGACGGCGTGCTGGGCGGGCCTGTCGCGTTATCGACCGACGTGTCGAGCTTCTTCATCGGGATCAACGACCCGCTCGGAAACAACCCGACCGGTGCCCCGTTCAGCCCCACGATCTTCACTCTCTACAACGCCTTTTCAGGGGTTCCGGCGGCGGCGCAAGCCGCGATCGCCCGCGGCGAACAGGTGTTCAACAGCGTAACGATCAACATCACCGGAGTGGCCGGCCTCAACGACGTGCTGAACCAGCCGACTATTTCCGGCTTCTGCGGCACCTGCCACGATACGCCAAATGCCGGCAACCACTCGGTAAAGGCGCCGCTGAACATCGGCGTCGCCGATGCCGGCGCGCTGAGCCCGCCGGTCCTCAACATCTCAGGACTACCGGTGTTCACGCTCAACTGCGTCGCCGGGCCCCTTGCCGGGCAGACCTTTCAGGTCACCGACATCGGGCGTGCGATGATCACCGGCAACTGCGCCGACATCGGCAAGGTCAAGGGCCCGATCCTGCGTGGCCTGGCTGCGCGCGCCCCCTATTTCCACAATGGTTCGGCGGCGACCCTGGCAGATGTGGTCGAATTTTACAACCAGCGCTTCAACATCGGCCTAACCGCACAGCAGCAATCGGATCTTGTCGCCTTCCTGAGCGCCCTTTGATGGCGTCACCGCGACGGCATCGTCTGTTCGGCGGCGCGGAATCGTAGAAAATCACCCCCGACCTTGCGGCCGAGTTCAGCAGGGCTTGGTTGGTCGAACGGCCGCAATCGGCGCAACCTTGTCGGTGGCGCACCTGTCGGCGAAGGACCGGAATCCACGTGCGCCGTGACAAGGCGGCGCTTTTCCAGCGGGTGCAAGCCCCGCCCGGCGACCGCTCCAGCCGGAAGCAGCCGGAGCAGGCATGGAGGAGACGAAATGTCTGAAGCCTTCGGATAACGGTCACGGTTTTGGTGACCGCGCGAGTGTGCAGGCCGCAACGTGAGTAAACGCCGAGCAATCCTCGAAAAGGTCGATGTGCAGGCCGACCCGATAGTGGTTTCGGGGAAGGCTGATACGGATGGGCGAGTTTGAGCGAGGAGTAGGCCCATCTGCTGCACCGGGGTAGTGGCGGCAGCATGTACACAAGGAAAGCGTGCGCAACACGGGAAGCCCCAATGCGTGATCAGGGATGATCAACCGGACGCCCGCGAGGGACAGGCCGGGCGCAATGGGGTGGCGGAGAGGCCCGTAGTACCGGTGAAGCCGGGTAATGCCGGTGGAGGGAAGGGGCCTTGGTTCAAGACAGACGCAGGAAGTAGTGAGGGACCTGGAGATTGGGCAACCTATCAACTCCGAAGAGTGTTCAGAAGCTGCAGAGGGCGTCACACGCGAAAGCGAAGGCAGAAGCCGGCTATCGCTTCTATGCCCTGTACGACAAGATCAGCCGCGACGACATTCTGGCGCATGCCTATGCCCAGTGCCGCGCCAACAAGGGGGCGCCGGGAATAGACGGTCAGGACTTTGCGGACATCGAGGCCTATGGGGTCGAACGGTGGCTGGCTGAACTGGCGCTTGCGCTCAGGCAGGAGAGCTACCGGCCGGAGCCAATCAGACGAGTGTTTATACCGAAGGCCAACGGCAAACTCAGGCCGCTGGGCATCTCGACGGTGCGGGATCGGGTCTGCATGACCGCAGCGATGCTGGTGCTGGAGCCGATCTTCGAAGCCGATCTTCCGCCGGAAATCTACGCCTATCGCGCTGGGCGCAACGCCCAGCAGGCAGTCGTCGAGGTGGAGGAGCGGCTGTTCCGTGGCCACCCGGAAGTCGTCGACGCCGACCTCGCGGACTACTTCGGGAGCATTCCGCATACCGACCTCCTAAAGTCGGTGGCGCGCCGGATCGTTGACCGGCGCGTGCTGCATCTGATCAAGATGTGGCTGGACTGCCCCGTGGAAGAAACCGACCAACGGGGCCGGACAACACGCACGACCGAGGCGCGAGACCACCGGCGCGGCATTCCGCAGGGCTCGCCCCTCTCACCACTACTGGCGAACCTCTACATGCGCCGGTTCGTGTTGGGCTGGAAGAAGTTCGGCCTTGAGCGAAGCCTCGGCACTCGCCTCGTCACCTATGCGGACGACCTTGTGATCCTGTGCCGAAGGGGCAGCGCGGAGACTGCGCTGCATCACCTGCGCGCGATCATGGGCAAGCTGAAGCTGACAGTGAACGAGGAGAAGACACGGATCTGCAAGGTTCCGGACGGGGAGTTTGACTTCCTGGGTTATACGTTCGGGCGGATGTATTCTCCGAGAACCGGCCAGGCTCGCCTGGGACAGCGGCCATCGAAGAAGAGCATCAAGCGTGTGGTCGACAAGGTCCATGCGCTGACCGTCCGAGCACATACCTGGCAAGAAACCACAGAGCTGGTGGGTAAGTTGAACCGCACCCTTCGCGGATGGGCGAACTACTTCTCGGTAGGCACCGTCAATCCGGCGTATCGGGCGCTCGACAACTACACGGCTGTGCGGTTGCGTCGGTGGTTGCGCTTCAAGCACAAGACCAGACGATGTAAGGGCGGCAGCTATCCACTCCCGCACCTCTACGAGACCCTCGGGCTCGTGCGTCTGACCCGGCTTGGGCACGACGTGCCGTGGACGAAGGCGTGAGGTCTTGTCCGAGAGCCGGATGCAGGGAAATCCGCATGTCCGGTTCGATGAGCGGGATGTGGAAACGGAGCTATGGTCGAGCCACTAAGGCACCGCCAAACGAAAGAGGCGGCAACACGCATGCCTGACCTAAGGCCACCGCGCCACATTCCGACTCTACTCCGTGCCGACCTACAGGTAGGTCCGGCCGAAGGTCCGGAGTGGGGCAAAGGACTAAACCGCTGCCGCGGTAATTTGTGGCGACAAGAGAGGTCCGGGGGGTAGCGCGACGCGGGCGTCCTGTCTTGAGATTGAGGGGCCTAAAACCTCACCCAAGACAGGAGCCCCCAATGACCGACAAGGCCATCAGTCCGTTACGCCGGCGACTGATCGAGGACATGGCGATCCGCCGGCTTAGCCCCAAGACGCAGCTCCACTATATCCGCCACGTCAAAAGGTTTGCCGATTTTCTCGGCCGGTCTGCCGACAAGGCCACCACCGAGGATGTCCATCGCTATCAGTTGTGGCTGGCGTCGATCGGGACGACGGTACCGACCGTCAACGCCAGTGCCACTGCCCTGCGGTTCTTCTTCAAGGTCACGTTGAAGCGCCACGATCTTGCCCAGGAGGTCGTCTCGACCCGCGAGCCTCGCCGCCTGCCCGTTGTTCTGAGCCCGGAAGAGGTCGGTCGGCTGCTCGCCGCGGCGAGAAACATCAAGCACAAGGCGCTCTTGAGCCTGGCTTACGCCACCGGCCTGCGAGCCTCGGAGGTCGTATCGCTCAAGCTCACCGACATCGACCGTGACCGGATGGTCATCCGGGTCGAACAGGGCAAGAGCCTGCCCCCGCGAAGGCGGGGGGCAAGAAGGATCGGTATGTCATTCTCTCGCCCAACCTTCTCGAGATATTGCGCGAATGGTGGCGCGTCGCGCGCAAGAAGGGATGGATGTCTCCTGGTCAGCCCTGGTTGTTTCCCGGCTACCGCAGGCAGCATACGAGTGCGCGCCAGCTCCACCGGATCGTTCGCCTGGCAGCGGGGCGTGCCGGCATTACCAAACGTGTCGGCGTTCACACGCTGCGGCACAGCTTTGCCACGCATCTCTTGGAGCAAAAGACCGATATCCGGATCATCCAGGTCTTACTTGGACACAAGAAGCTCGACTATCTCCCGCACCGGACTATGTCCCGTTCAACCAGGAGAGGAGCATCGCACGGTTTGTTGATGCTTCAAGCACGGGACATAGCCTTGTCGGGCGCTGCTCGCCCACGAGGAGAACGCCATGCAGCGAACCTATGAAGGCGCCAGAGCGCTCGTCAATCGTGCTGCCGGCCCGCTGGCGACGCATATTGATCCCTTTATCACGTCGTTGATCGAACAGCAGTACCAGCCGAGTGTCATTTACATCAAGGCTCGGCACGGGTTGGCCTTCGACCGCTGGCTTACAAAGCGCCGGATCGTGTTGGCTGATCTTTGTGAAGCACAGATTGTCCAGTATCAGAACCGCACTCGACGTCGACACCAACGCATTCGTGCCGAGACGCGGCGCATCGAGTGGAAGGCGTTGACGCAACTGCTACAGTTCTTGCGGGTTAGGGGTATTTGTCCCGAAGCCGACGTTGCGACGACTGCAGCTGAGGATCTAGCAGCTCAGTTCGGACAACATCTTCAAGATCAGCAAGGACTCGCAGCCGCAACGATCGAGCGCTACCGCGGCGTCGCCCAGCAGTTTCTCCACCATTGTTTCGAGCGCGGCGCGGTGGATCTACGCTTGCTACGCGCCGGCGATGCAATTGCGTTCATAAAGAGTGAGGGGCGCCGCCTAAGGCCGCCGGCGCTCAAGTGCGTCGTGAACGCCCTGCGCTCGTTTCTGCGCTACGCGCAGTTCCGAGGCGAAGCGCCAGCCGTGCTCGCCGCCGCGGTGCCGACCGTGTCGGCGTGGAGCACGACGCCTGCCTTGCCCAAGGCGGTATCGCCGGAGCATGCGCAGCGCGCTATCGACAGCTGCGATCTCGATACCGGTGTCGGATTACGCGATCGCGCCGTGCTGCTGCTTCTGGCACGTCTGGGCCTTCGCGCTCACGAGATCATCGGGCTGGAACTCAGCGATCTCGACTGGCGTCGAGGCCATCTACGTGTGCGGGGTAAGGGAGGTCGTGAACAGCTCTTGCCGCTGCCTACCGAGGTAGGCGCAGCCATCGCCGCCTATCTGCAGCACGGACGTCCCGCGACTCACGATCGGCATGTGTTCTTGCGATCTCAGGCTCCGATCCGGGGTCTGACGGCAGGCTCAGACGCGATTGGGACGATCGTGCGCCGCGCGCTCGGGCGAGCCGGGGTCGATGCACCGCACCGCGGCTCCCACCAGTTCCGGCACGCTTTGGCAGTTCGCATGCTGCGGCATGGGGCTTCGTTGAAGGAGATCGGGGAAGTCCTTCGGCATCAAAGTCCGCAGACTACCTCGATCTATGCTCGGGTTGACATCGACGCATTGCGGTCGCTCGCCCTGCCGTGGCCGGGAGGTGGGCGATGAACACCATGCGCGATGCTCTGCAGGAGTATCTCACCCTACGCCGAAGTCTCGGTTTCAAACTGCAGGACGCGGCGCGCGTGCTCGCCCGGTTTGTCGCGTTCATGGAAGATCGCCAAGCACTGCATATCACGACAAAGCTTGCTCTCGAATGGGTACAGCAGGCCCAGACGGTCCTGCCGGCCGAGCGCGCGCGGCGACTGGGCTTCATACGTGGATTTGCTCGCCATCGCAGCGCGACCGATCCGCTTACCGAGGTGCCGCCGAGAGAACTCTGTCCGTACCGATCGACCCGCGCCCGGCCCTATCTCTACAGCGAGGAGGAGGTGAAAGATTTACTGGCAGCCGCGCTGTGCCTGCCAACGGCATGGCCGTCGACACCGTTGCGGCCCTGGGTCTTTCATTGCCTACTTGGTTTGCTCAGCGTTACAGGCCTGCGTATAAGCGAAGCGCTCGATCTGAAGCTTGAAGATGTCGATCTAACTCAGGGCCTGCTCACCATTCGGTCAGCCAAGTTCGGGCGTTCCCGGCTCGTACCCCTGCATCCCACCACACGCACGGTACTCGACGATTATCTGCAGCGGCGGCAACAGTTCCTTGGTCTACGACGTTCGGATTTCGTGTTCATTTCCAACCGTGGAACCCGACTCGATGGTGGGCGCGTTCGGCGAGCCTTCTACACGCTTTCGCGGCAATCGGGCCTGCGGGCGCTCGGGAGTCGCAACGGCCCCCGGCTGCACGATTTCCGACACCGCTTTGCCGTTCAGGCACTCACCCGCTGGTACGAGTTGGGTGAGGATCCAGCACGGCGACTGCCAGTCCTCTCGACCTATCTCGGGCACGTCTATGTCGCCGGTACTTATTGGTATCTGAGTAACTCCCCGGAACTGATGGTACAGGCGATGAGGCGGCTCGATCGGCGATGGGGAGAGCCGTGATGATGAGCACACCAACTTTCCCCTTGATGCTGGAGCGTTTCTTCACGCAGCGCTTGATGCAGCAGCGGCAGGCCAGCGCTCATACGATTGCGTCGTACCGCGACACGTTTCGGCTGCTGTTGAAGTTTATGCAGAAGCGTCTTCGCAAGGCGCCCTGCGCACTCTCGCTCGAAGACGTCGACGCGCCCGTCGTGATCGATTTCCTCGACGAACTCGAGAAGGTTCGCAAGGTCGTGCCGAGAACCCGCAACCTGCGCCTGACCGCCATCCATTCGTTCTTCCGCTACGTGGCGTTCGAAGCCCCTGCGCACGCAGCGCAGATCCAGCGCGTCCTAGCCATCCCGCCCAACCAATTCGCCCGGAAATTGGTGCCGTTCCTGAACCGCGCCGAAGTCGATGCGCTGCTCGCGACACCCGATCAGCGGACCTGGTCAGGACGGCGCGATCATGCGCTCATCCTGCTCGCCGTGCAGACCGGACTACGGTTGTCGGAGCTGACGGGTCTTCGCCGCCACGATCTGCACCTGGAAACCGGTGCCCACGTGCGCGTGATGGGTAAGGGACGCAAAGAACGATGCACACCGCTAAGCAAAAACACGCGCTCCGTACTCGTGGCCTGGCTGAGAGAACCGCCTCGCCGACCGGATCAGGCAGTGTTCCCAAACGCACGCGGCGGTCAGTTGAGTGCGCACGGCGTGCATTATTTGTTAGCCAAGCATGTCGCGGTAGCCGCTCGGACTTGCCCATCGCTGGGCAACAAGCGCGTGAGTCCCCACGTGCTTCGCCACGCGGCCGCAATGGACTTGTTGCAGCAGGGTGTCGACCTGTCGGTCATTGCGCTCTGGCTTGGCCACGAGTTCGATCGAGACGACCCAGATCTACTTGGACGCCGAACTTGAGTTGAAGCAACGGGTCCTCGACGCCGTCGCACCTCCAAACGGCACGCCTGGACGCTATCGACCCGACGACAAGCTTCTCGCATTTCTCAATAGCCTCTGACAATACGGACTATGTCCCGCTCGGGTACCATTCGCGTCGAACTCGTGCGGTGCGAGGGCCAGGCGGGACATAGTCCGGTGCGGGAGATAGTCCAACCTATGGCCTGCAGGCCATAGGCTCGACACGACGGCGCTCTACACCCGCGTCGCCATCAGCGCGCTCGGCCAGGTGACAAGCCCGCTCGACGTCTTGTTAAAGATGCCCGGCTGACGCGCGGCCGTTGTCACGGCCAGCGGTCGAGGTCGCGGACATCTTCCGCCACCGCGGGCCGGCTTGGCGCGCCTCCCATGCCGGCCATGTGAGCCTCGGCCAACTGAAGGTCATGTCGGCGATCGAGCGCTGCCGAACGGCGGCGTTGGGCGGTCATGTCGAATGCTGCGAGGACTGCGCGCACCTGCGCATTTCCTACAACTCCTGCCGCAACCGGAACTGCCCCAAGTGCCAGGCCGCCGCTGCCAAGGAGTGGCTGGCCGACCGCCAGGCCGAACTCCTGCCCGTGCCCCCGGCCTTCGCCGGGGCAGGCTCTATTTCCACGTCGTCTTCACCCTGCCGCGGCCGATTGCCGACATCGCCTATCAGAACAAGGCGGTTGTCTATGACCTGTTGCTGAAAACCGCCGCCGAGACCCTGATCAGCATCGCCCCCACGGGACAAGCCCGTGGGCTGAAGGCCCACGACCCCAAGCACCTCGGCGCCCGCATCGGGCTGACCGCCGTGCTCCACACCTGGGGATCGGCGCTCACCCACCATCCGCACGCCCATATCATCGTTCCCGGCGGCGGCGTCTCTGCCGATGGGCGCTGGATTCCGTGCCGGCCTAGCTTCTTCCTTTCCGTCCGGGTGCTCTCCCGCCTCTTCCGCCGCCTGTTCCTCGAAAGGCTGACCGCCGCGTACCACGCCGGGCGGCTGGAGTTCTTCGCCGACCAGGCTGCACTCGCCGAGCCGGCAGCCTTCAAGGCCCACCTCGCCGCGCTGCGCCAGGTCGAATGGCGGGTCTATACCAAGCGGCCTTTCGGCGGACCCGACGCGGTGCTCGCTTATCTGTCCCGCTACACCCACCGGGTCGCCATTGCCAACAGCCGGCTCGTCGCCTTCGACGGCGAGCGCGTGACTTTCAAATGGAAGGATTACCGGGCCAAGACCGACGCCCGCTACAAGCTTATGACGCTCGACGTCGACGAGTTCATCCGCCGCTTCCTGATCCACGTCCTGCCCGACGGGTTCCATCGCATCCGTCATTACGGCCTCTCCGCCAATGCCAACCGGGCCAACAACATTGCCTTGGCCCGCCGACTCCTCGGGGTACCCGACCCACCCGCGTCGAGCCGGGAGAGCGACGACGCCGAAAATAGTCACGAAGACGAAGACTGGAACGCTTGTCCTTGCTGCGGCGGGCGTATGATCATCGTCGAGATCTTCGTGCCGCCCTGTTGCCGCAACTCCTCAGCGCGTTCAGCGAGGCGAAGGGCGAACTGACGATCGAAGGGGTGGCCGTGCGCGGCGTGGACGATCAGTCTTGGTTTCGTTCACCGAGGCCAGCCTCGGCGGGTCCCTGACGAGGATGCCCGGCGATGCCGAAGCCGTTCGCGTCACGCTAAAGGAGAACGGGCTCAGCTTGGCGCCGAAGCTGGCCGACCCCAGCACTGTGCCGCGCCGCGCTGAGCTCGGCATCGGACTGGAGGACATCGCTATCGCCCCGCTCCGCGCCCTAGTGGAAGCCAGCGGCAAGCTGCGAGCCGACAGCGGCGGCCCCGCCGACCGGCAGCGCGCCATGCAGACGCTCATCGGTGCGGTGTCAAAGCTAAATCCGCGTTGGCGCGTGTACGAACTGACGGTCGACACAGCGGATGTCGGCATCGAGGCCAAAGCCGAGGCGCAAGGGTCGCCCCTGAACCTGGCGCAGGCGAAGGCCGAGGCCGATGTCGCGGTGCGCGGCTTCGCTGCATTGCCGGAGTTCGTCGGCCATGCCCCGGCGGCACAGTTCCTGCCGCTGCTGGCGGAAATCGGCACCCCCGGCCATGCTCCTGACGGAAGCCCGCGGCTCGACTTTCACCTGGTCTCGACGCTGACGAAGTGGCTGACCATCAACGGCAACGACGTGAGCGCCTGGTTTGCGCCGACGCATGCCGCACCGGGTGAGCCGCGCAGCCTGCGCCCCGCCGTGCCGCCGATGGCGGGAAAGGATGTCAGCGCAGTGCAGCGCGCCCTCGCTGCCGCTCATTTCGACGTCCCGCAAACCGGCCTTTATGACGGCGCGACCGCCCTTGCAATCGCCCGCTTTCAGAAGCGGAAGGGGCTCAACCTCGACGGCGTCGCTGACAGCGCGACGCTGCGCAAGCTGGGCGTCGCGCCGCAGCCCCCGGAGCCGAACCAACCATAGGCACCGGCAGCCCCGCCGGTCGCATTCGCGGCCCGCCGCGAACGGATCACCGCAGTCGTCAGCGAACTCAGAGGTTGCTTGAGCGCCGTGCGACGCAACCCAGCCTACATCACCCTCCTGCCGCACCTGCGTGATCTGGGCGATCCTGGCTTTACCAAGACCCAATTGGCGGACGATCGCATACCCTCGGCGGCGGACGCCCAGTCACTCGGGGCATATAAGTCAATGAGGAGACGGCTCTCGCGGGTAGGGAGACCAATTAACGAGCTGTTCCAACTTGTCGGCTGTTGCCCGGCCCCCTCCGCCTAGAAACACGTTGGGGATACCACCACCGTAATAGCGAATATTGTCTTTCCCAAAAATATCCCGGGCCGCTTCAACGACCTCGAGTTTCAAATAATCTAGCTCCTTCAAAGCGTCCGGACCATACCAATCAGGATTGGACGAGTTCTTATCTACGATCGTGCAGCGCACGGGGTCGTCCTGTCGCCGCTCGGCACGCCGGCGACGCGCAGAAAAGAAGGCGCGGTATGTCACATCGTCGGGAGGCAGGGAGTATCCCATGAAAATAATATGGTGCGCCGGACGCGGCCAAGCCGCTAGTATGGGGCGCATCAGCCATTGGTGGAGGGAACGACGGCAATGCGGGTGCACAATCTCTATGCCGACGCAAACGGTCAGTCGCATTTCCGAGACCTCGAAATAGAATGGGTCGAGGAGACGCGGTCCGGCAAATTGTCAAAGCGCCTGCCGGCGACCGGTATTATCTTCCGCGAGGTGCCGCCGACCTACGATCTCGACTGGCATCCCGCACCGCGGCGGCAATACATCATCAATCTCGACGCCGGCGTCGAGATCACCGCGAGCGACGGCGAAGCCCGCAAGATCGGCGCCGGCGAAGTGCTGCTGGTCGAGGATACCACCGGCAAGGGGCACCTCTCAAAGGCGCTCGACGGCAGAATTCGCCATTGTATTTTCGTGCCCATCGACTGAGGAGAACCCGATGAAGCTGGTGTATTTCGACGACTGGAAGCTGGGGGTGCTGAAGGGCGACCGGGTCGTCGACGTGTCGGCGTGGGTGGGGGATATTCCGCATACCGGACCCGGCGATCTGATCAATGGGCTGATCGCCCGTTTCGACCAGTACAAGGGGCGGCTCGAGGATGCGGCGGCGATCGCCGAGGGAGTGCCCTTGTCGGCGGTCCGGCTGCGCCCGCCCTTGCCCAAACCCGTCAATATCGACTGTATGGCGGTCAACTACATGGAGGACGGCACGCGCAGCGCACCGGCGCCGATCAACGCCTTCCACAAATCGCCGAGTGCAGTGTGCGGCCCCGGCGACGCGATGGTGTTGCCGGACGTCCCGGCGACGATCTTTGAGGGCGAGGCCGAACTGGCGGTCGTGATCGGCAAAACGGCGAGCCATGTCGCGGCCGCCGACGCGATGGATTACGTCTTCGGCTATACCTGCTTCATCGACGGCTCGGCGCGCGGCCTGCCGCCGGGCGGCTTTTTCCACATGAAGTCGCGCGACACCTTTGCCCCGATCGGGCCTCATCTCATCACCAAAGACGAGATCCCGGACCCGCAAAAGCTGCAAATCCGGCTCTACAACAACGGCGTCTTGATGCAGAACTTCAACACCAGCGACATGGCGCACAAGATCCCGCGCTGCGTCGAATGGCTGAGTTCGGTCCACACCCTGGAGCCGGGGGACATCATCGCCACCGGCACCAACCACCGCGGCCTCAATCCCTTCATGGACGGCGACAAGATCGAGCTGAACATCGAGAGCGTCGGCCGCCTCGCGTTCACTGTCAAAGATGCGTTGCAGCGCCGCTGGGAACGGGTGACGCGGGGCGAGATGCACGAACGGGCGGCGCAGAAGACGCCGGGCAATTTTCCCGACATCACGCCGCAGCGATCGGGCAAATACACGCCGGCGCACTGATTTTTGTCGGGAAGGAAACGCGATGGCCGCCACCGGTTTTGCCTACAGCCATTTGTTCGCCGATGATCTGCCGGCGCCGGCGCCGCGCTGGGCCGGCTTTCCGAAGTTCAATTTCATCGGCGGACACAATGATCGCGAGCACCTGCCGGCGGCGGCACTGGCGGCGGCGGCAGCGGCGGTCTTGCGCCGCGACGGCGCCGACCTCGCCCTCTACAACCCGCACGGCCCGCAGGGTTTCCGCGGCATCCGCGACTTTGTCGTCGGCAAGGTCGCGGGCCGCGGCATCAAATGCACGACCGACGACGTGCTGATCACTCAGGGCTCGGGCCAGGGGCTCGACCTCGTCTACCGTCTGCTGCTGAACCGCGGCGACACGGTGATCCTCGAAGAATTCACCTATGCCGGCGCCCTGACCAAACTGCAGCGGCTCGGGGTCAATATCGTCGGCGCGCCGCTCGACGATGACGGGCTGAAGATCGATGCGCTCGGGCACCTCCTCGACGATCTCGGGCATCAGGGGATCGTCCCCAAATTGATCTACACGATCCCTACCGTGCAGAACCCGACCGGCTCGATCATGCCGGTCGAACGGCGCCGGGCGCTGCTCGAACTCGCCAAGCAGCACGGGGTGGCGATCTTCGAGGACGAATGCTACGCCGATCTGGTCTGGGGCAGCGCCGCGCCGGCCGCGCTCTATGCGATGGATCCGACCCGAGTCATCCACGTCGGCTCGTTTTCGAAGACCTTGGCACCGGCGCTGCGGCTCGGCTATGTCGTTGCCGATGGGGCCGTGATGAGCCGGCTTGTCGGCTTGAAGCGCGAGGCCGACAGCGGCACCGGCGCCCTCGAACAGATGGTCGTCGCCGAGTATTTCTCGCGCAATTTCGCCAAGCATGTCGGCGTCTTGACCGGCGTGCTGCAGGACAAGCTCGACACCATGGTCGAAGCGCTGGAGCGCGAGTTCGGCACCGCGGTCGAAAAGATGTGGCGGCCGAAGGGCGGCATCTTTCTGTGGATCAAATTGCCCGACCGGGTCGATGTGACCAAGCTCGTGGCACCCGCCGCCAACGAAGGGCTCGTCTTCAACCCCGGACCCGAATGGTCGTGCAACCCCGAGTCGACAAGATCGCATATGCGTCTGTGCTTCGCATTGCCGGCAAAGGACGACATCAATAACGGCATCGCCGCCTTGGCGCGCGTCTGCCATGCAGAGACCGGCCTCCCCGAGCGCAGCGCCAATATCGGCCGGGCCTCCGCCGCGAAATCAGCGGAGGTCCGTGTGCCTTGACGCGGCTTTTTCGAGTTCCCTAATTGTCAGCAGCGAAGCGTGAGGGATACCGCGATGAAGCCGACCGCCGTCAGCGACAGCGATTTCGAGAGCGCGGTGCTCAAAGCCGAAGGGCCGGTCCTGGTGGATTTCTGGGCCGAGTGGTGCGGCCCGTGCAAGATGATCGCGCCGTTCCTCGAGGATTTGGCGGCCGACAAGACCGGCAAATTGACCGTGGCCAAGGTCAACATCGACGAGAACCCCCAGGCGCCGACGAAATACGGGGTGCGCAGCATCCCGACGATGATCCTGTTCAAAGGCGGACAGGTCGCCGCCACCAAGATCGGCGCGCTGCCCAAGAGCAAGCTCTACGAGTGGGTCGATTTCGGTGCTGTGAGCGGCCGGCCGCCGCCTAGCCTGTAGCCTAGGGCGGCGGCGGGCTAGAGATCGAGTTCGAGCACCGGGGTCCGGGCGCGGGCGCAGCAGATGAGGAGATACCGCGCGCGGTCTGCCGCCGGGAGCAGGTCGTCGCGGTGTTCCGGCTCGCCGGCGAGGTAGCGGGTCGTGCAGGCGCCGCAATAGCCGAGTTCGCACGCGCTCTTGACCGCGATGCCGTTCCGGCGCAGCACCTCGAGGATCGTCTCGCCGGGCCGGATCACGTATTCGCCGCCCTGCCTGGCGAGCCTGACGCGGAAGGCACGGTCTTCGCCAAAGCCGATTTCCGACGGCGCCGAGAAATCTTCGCAATGGACCGTGCCCGGCGGCCAGGTGCCGGCCGCTTGCGCCGCCGCCGCCATCAGCGGCGGCGGCCCGCAGTAATAAAGATGCGTGCCCGGCGGCGGATCGCGCAGCGCCGCCGCGAGATCCAGGCCGCGCGAGGGATCGCCGCCGTCGTGATGAAATCGTACCCGGCCCTGGGCGGCGAGCCGCTCGAGCTCGTCGCGAAACGCCGTCGCTTCCGGCGACCGGGTGCAGTAATGCAGCAGGAACCCGGCGCGGCGTCGGCGCAGTTCGGCGATCATCGCCATCATCGGGGTGATGCCGATGCCGCCGGCGAGCAGAAGATGGTGCCGGGCGGTGGGGTCGAGCGGGAAATTGTTGCGCGGCAGCGAGACCTCGACGAGGTCGCCGGCCTTGACGCTCGCGTGCAGCCGGCGCGAGAGCGCCGCAGGATCGGGCTCGCACAGCACGGCGATGCAATAGCGGCGGCGCTCGGCCGGATCGTTCGACAACGAGTAGTCGCGGACCGGTCCGCCGCCGAGACGCAGGCCGACATGCGCCCCGGCCGTAAAGCGCGGCAGGTCACGGCCGCGCGGGTCGACCAGCTCGTAGCCGTTGATGGCCTCGGCAAGCCAGGTGATCGAACGCACGCGCAGCATCATCGACGAGACCTCCGCCGCTTCTCTCGACGATGCGGAGGCGGGAGCAGGCGGGGAGGCACGGGCCCCGCCTCCCCTGCCGACCCCCTGGGCGGGCCGCCAGGGTTACCCGGGGTCCTGCGACTCTCACCCAAGCTCGTCTCACCGGCGATTATAGGGCGGCAAGCGCCTTGGGTCATCCCTCGATCAGCGTCGCCATCACCCGCTCGCGGGTCAAGGGCAGGTCGCGCAGCCGGATGCCCAAGGCGTGCGCCACGGCGTTGCCGATCGCCGCGACCGTGGGGCCCCCCGCCGCTTCGCCGATGCCGAGCGGCGGACGGTCGGCGGCGGGCTCGATCAGCTCGACCGTGATCTCGGGAACCTCGCTGAAGCGCAGCACCGGATAGCCTTCCCAGTCGCGCCCGGCGATGCCGCCGGCGTCGAGCCGCACCCCCTCCTTGAGCGCCCAGCTCGCCGCCTGGACGATCCCGCCCTCGAGTTGGTTTCTGGCGCCGTCGGGGTTGACGACAAGACCGGCATCTGCGGCGCACCACACCTTTACCAGGCGCACCTCCTCTTCGGCTTCGACCGCGGCGACGATCGCCGCATAGGCGGCGAGGTTCTTGTAGCGGGCAAAGCCGATGCCGCGGCCGCGCCCGCTGCCGGCCGGCAACCCGGGCTGCCAGCCCGCCATCTCGGCCGCCCGGGCGACAACCGCACGCGCCCGGGCATCGGACAACTGCGCCAGGCGATAGTCGACCGGGTCCGCTCCGGCCCGCAGCGCCAACTCGTCGACAAAGGATTCGATCGCAAACACGTTGAGCGTGGCGCCGAGCCCGCGCAAGGACGAGGTGCGCACCGGCGTCTCGGCGACGAGGTGGTGGACGATCCGCTTTGCCTGAATATCGTAGAGCGGCTCGCCGTTGCGCGTGCCGGCGCCGGGCGGATCGGGAGACTCGACGGCGCGGGGTGCGGGCGGCGGGTCGGGCAGCGCCTCGGCGGCGAGCAGGTTGCCGCCGCCGCCCGGCCGGCTCGAATGGCGGCCGCTCCAGATCTCGGTCGTCCAATCGGCAGGGCGGTCATCGGCATCGAGCGCGGCCGCGACGCGCACCACCATCGCCGGGCTGACCGGCTCGAACCCAAACTCGTCGTCGCGCCGCCAGCGCACCCGCACCGGCCGCCCGGGTCGGCGCATCGCGATCACCGCCGCGTCGGCCGCGGCGTCGTCGGCGCCATTGTGGCCATAGCAGCCCGGCCCCTCGATATGCCTCACCGCGATCGCCGCCGGGTCGAGCGCGAGGGTGCGGGCGAGTGCGGCGCGCAACGGGTAGACCCCCTGCGAATGCGTCCATACCGTGAGCCGCCCGTCGCGGTAGAGGGCGAGGCCGCAGGACGGCGCCACCGAGGCGTGGGCGACGTGCATCCGGGTATAGGTGGCGTGCTGCCGGGCGAGGCCCGGCGCCGGCGGCGGCCCGATTGTCCGGTCGATCGAAGGCTGCTGCAACAGCCAGCGCGCCTCTTGCTGGAGCGGGGCGATCGGCTCGACGCGGTCCCAGACGACACGGTTTGCTGCGGCAAGGGCGGCGGCTTCGACGGCGGTCTCGTCGTCGCTCAACAAGGCGAGAAAATTGCCGTCGCGCAGGATCTCGACCGGTCCCGCGGCAGCCCGGCCGATCGCCCCCGCGTCGACGGTCCGGAGCGCCGCACCGCGGCGCGGCTGGCGCACGATCCGGGCATGGACGACGCCGTCCGGCATCATGTCGTGGATGAAGGCCGGCTCGCCGAAGATCTTGGCGGCGAGGTCGACGCGCGGCGCGCTTTGCCCGACGATCCGGTATTCGGCCGGCGCCTTGAGGGGTGCCTGACCGGTAGCCGGGCGGCCGAGGTCGACGGCCGCGGCGAGCGACCAGTAGTCGTGGCCGGTCGCGGCGCCGCGGCAGGTGATCTGCCCGTCCGCGACGGCGAGATCGGCGCGGGCGTAGCCAAAGGCCGCCGCGGCATGGTCGAGAAACCGGGCGCGCAGCTCGGCGCAGGCGAGGCGCAGTGCCATGCCGCCAAACTGGATCGACTGGCTGCCGGCGGTATAGCCCTCGTTTGGGGTGGTCTCGGTGTCGCCGCTCTGCAACCGGATCCGCTCGAGCCCGACCTCGAGCTCTTCGGCCGCGATCTGGCGCATCGCGGTCAGCACCCCCTGGCCGATCTCGACCCGGCCGGTCGCGACCGCGACTTGGCCCGGCCCGGCGAACCGGACCCATTGATCGAGGCGTGGGTTCTGCTCGAGCAGCGGCGGCAGTCGCGGCGCGCTCACGGCACCGCTCCGGCGCGCATGCGGCGGGCGGCAAGTGCCACCGCTCCGAGGATGCGGACCTGGCTGCCGCAACGGCAGATATGATCGTCGAGGGCGGTCGCGATCTCGGCCCGCGACGGCGCCGGGTTCTGATCGAGGAATGCCTTGGCCGAGATCAGAATGCCCGGCAGGCAATAGCCGCATTGCCCGGCCTGCTCGTCGAGAAAGGCCTGCTGCAGTGGGTGCGGCCGCTTCCTGGTGCCGAGCCCCTCGATCGTCACGATCGCCTTGCCGGCGACCGTCGTCAGCGCCTTGCCGCAGGATCGTTCCGGCTGGCCTTCGATCAGCACCATGCAGCAGCCGCATTGCTCGAGGCCGCAGCCGAATTTGGCGCCTCTGAGGCCGAGATGGTTGCGCAAGACGTCGAGCAGCGGCGTGTCGGCGGCGGCGGCGACCTGGACCGCGCTGCCGTTGACCGTGAAGCGGAAGCTGGGTACCGGCATCGTTCTTTCATGCGACCCAAGAGACCACAAGATACCAGATTGCCGGGCCGCGAGCGCTTCAATTGCGGCGGGAGACGGCGTTCGCTAGGCTCGTCGCCGATGCCGGCGCTGAGGAGGGGTGGCCGAGCGGTCGAAGGCGCACGCCTGGAAAGTGTGTAGACGGTGATGAATCGTCTCGCGGGTTCGAATCCCGCCCCCTCCGCCATGACCACAGCAATGTCAATGTGGTATAGGTATTTTTAGGTCTCTCCATCAAATCAACCCGCAAGCCGAAAGCGAAGCGGCGGCGCCTAAGGCATGACGACTTCCTGACCGCGGCGGTTTGTCGCGGTCGGCGCAAAAAAAGCCCGCCGGAGCGGGGCGAGTGCCGACAGTCGTTTTCTGGCGTCTAGGCGAACGCCAGGCGCGGGCGGCGGTTCCCACCGCGCGCGCCTGGCGGATCAACGCAACCGCACGAGGCGTCCGTTCCATAAATCCCTTCGCTTCGATCGGCCACCGGCTCCGCCGCTGGTGGAGGAGCGCTCGCGCATCGCTCGAACTCCCGCATGGCTTCGGCCCGGATGCGGATCGGCCCGCGCTCGGTGCAGCCGACGCGGAAATGCCGCAGCTTCCCCGCGCGGCAGAGATCGCGCACGTTGGCCTCGGAACACGCAAGGTGCTCAGCAGCGCTCGCGACGGTGAAGGGGCGTTCGATCACCGCGTCCGTCACGGCTGCGCCTCGTCGGCGAGCGATGGCGCGCACAGCGGCGCCGACTCCGAGATGGGGCGCGCGATCAAGCACGAAATACTGTGACAACTTTTGGACATCAGCCACGAATTATGGATGGCGGTGTTTTAAAGTTGTCGTGCGAGAGCGCCCGACGAATATTATGTGGAGGTCACCGTGCGAACTCCGATCCGAAAATTGCTTCTCGATACAACTTCCGTCCTCGCTTTAGGTATGGCGGGGAGCATTGTGAGTAGCGTTCTGGATGTGACCGACGCAGGCAATACAGCGACTGCGGCCAGCGTGCCTGCCGTCGTCGAGACCTCGAGGGATGTGCTCACCGGCGATGCCCTCCGCAGAGACGACATCCGTTGGGCGCAGGTGGAACTCCGGTATAGCGGCCTCTACCAAGGATCACTCGACGGTGTTGTTGGCCCCGAGACCAAGCGCGCCCTTAGTCAGTTTCAAAAGATCAATGGCTTAGGCCGAACAGCATCGCTCGACGCGCAAACTTGGGAAGCGCTGACAGGCAGTAGCATTCTGGCGATCGCCGAAGCGCCCAGAGACGCCCGGCCACACCAAAACTAGTCACATTTGGTACCGAGGGCAGCGCCTTAGCGGATTGCTCGATCAACCGGCGGCCCCAGCAGCGGCGCTCAGCGATCGGTGGTCATGCCCTCTCGCGGCTAGGCGGCGATATATCTGCAGACGGGTGGAGCGCAGACCGTACAGGCCGTGACTTTCATAGTCGCGCTGCCAGGAGAGAAGCTCTTCGATCGATATTTGATAGCGGCCACAGATCTCCTCGCGGGTGACTTCCCCTGCGCTGACGGCGTTTACGACCGCAGCCTTGCGGCGGATGGTCCATCTTTGGACGTTTTCGGAAAGCAATTCGATCACCTCCGGCGTGAAGCAGCAGATATCACCCGCCGGCTCCGGCGAAACAAATACGCGCGAACACGTATGGCCGCTCAGGACCGTCGCGTTGACGGGCGGCCTTGACACGCCGAAAACGCCGCAACCGCAAGCGGGAGCGGGCTAGCGCCGCTCCGTCCAGGTGACCACGAAATCAACCTGCCGGCTGCCGCAAACGGAGCAGACAAGGCGAGCGTGCTCGTCAGGAACGGTCGTCTCCAGGGCAAGGGTAACCGAGATGGCACCGTTGATCCGCTGCACCGAAGTTTTCGAGATCGGATTGGTGCGCGCAGGTTAAGGTGCGCGCCCATGTTTCGCCGTCTATCCGCCGGATTGATCGACCAGGCCGACTACCTGCTGGCGCTGGCGCGGCTAACCGTCCTCGATTGGCTCGCCGGGCCGCGCCCCGAAACCCCGACCGACCGCGCCATACGGGAAGAAGGCGAGCGGCTTCGCGCGGCCTTCCCCCAAATTGATTTCGACGACCCGAAGCCGCTTCGGCGATCTTCGCCGCCAAAGATGGCGAAGCCGCGATGACCTCCGACCTCGATGTCTGGCGGGCTGCCAATCTCCTGATCCAAAAACACGGTGTCGACGCCGAGCTTGAGGCCGCAAAGCGCCGACCTGATGCTCGAACGCGGCGACCCTGACGGGCAACTGGTTTGGTTTCGGATCAGGCGGGCGATCGTCGAGTTGCAAGCCGTGCCCATGGGGAGGCCGAATTGGCAGGCCCGATGAACATATTGCCGCCCGGCCGATTTCATTTAGGGTCGTGCGCTCGAAAAATACGCGGGGAAAATTCGCGGCGAATGTCGAGAATCACTGCCCGTGAGATACAAGGGTGAACCCTGAGCAGCGGCGCACCCCGAGATCTACCGAGGCAATGCTGCCCTTGTGCACTGTGACCCGAGCATGATGAAGCTCCCCTACATGCCAACCGCCGTTGTCTTCGACATGGACGGTCTGCTCTTCGATACTGAAACGCTCTACCAAGAGGCGGCCCTGGCAGCAGCGGCAGAGGGCGGGCACGATGCGACCTCGGGTATCTTCAGCCGCACGATAGGTCTGCCGTGGCCCCAAAGTCGGAGCCTACTCCTGGGCCATTTTGGCGATGCCTTCCCGGCGGATGAATTCGTGGCGGCATGGGTGCGGCACTTCGATCTAATTGCGTCAACGCGGCTATCGTTGAAGTCCGGCGCGATCGAATTGCTCGATACGTTGGACAACTTGCGGATCCCTCGGGCCATCGCTACGTCCTCGGCTCACCATACCGTGCACCACCACCTGACAGTCCATAATCTGGTCGGGCGGTTCCACGAGATTGTCGGGCATGGGGACTATACGGCTGGCAAACCTGCACCCGACCCTTTCCTGAAAGCTGCGGAGCGGCTAGGCGTCGAGCCTCGGCTATGTCTGGCCTTGGAGGATTCCCAGAACGGGGTCCGCTCCGCGTCCTCCGCCGGGATGATGACCATAATGGTGCCGGACGTTCTCGAACCAACGGACGATATTCGAGGTCTCTGCACCTTTGTTGCCCGTGATCTGCACGAGGTCCGCCGCTTGATTTGGGCCAGTGATTTAGATCGTCGAGGATGAACATCACCATCGAACGGGTAGTCGAGGCGACACCCGAAGTGCATGACCCGATCGGCGAACTGAACGACGTGCTCGGTGCAGCCTATGAGGCCGATCACCGGCACGGCCTATCGATCGCCCAACTGTTCGACCCGAACGTGCGCTTCTTCGTGGCTTGATTGCACGGTCTCGCAGTCGGCTGCCGCGGCGTAGCTCTGTTTGATGACTACGCCGAGGTCAAGCGCATGTATACGCGGCCAGCGGCTCGTGGGCAGGGTATTGCGAAAGCTCTGCTGCTGACGATCGAGGACGAAGCGCGGGCTGCCCGCGATCCGCGTTCGATCCGCAATGGGCGCTGTCGCCTTTGTGGTGCTAATGGCGGCAGAGTGCCGGATCGTGTTTGCCGCGTTTCCCAGAGCGGAGCTATTATGATGCTTGCAGAAATTTCGGCCAGGGCTGCGGCATCAGGACGGGGCGCATGAAAATCCCACAAACCGGCGGCTGTCAGTGCGGCAAGATCCGCTACGAGATCAGCGAAACGCCGCAGTTGGTCTACACGTGCCACTGTACCGATTGCCAACGCCTCACGAGCAGTGCGTTCTCGATGGGGATCGTGGTCCCCGCGAGCGCGTTCCGCCTCAGTGGCATCGAGCCGCGTCAGCTACAACGAACGGCCGACAGTGGGCGCATAAACACCCGATTGGTCTGCCCGGAGTGCGGCACGTGGGTTTGCGGCATGCCGAGGGATGGAGTGCGCCGGGTCCGGGCCGGCACACTCGACGATACATCGTGGCTGCGGCCGACAAGGCACATCTGGACCCGCAGCAAGCAGCCCTGGATCACGTTCGCCGAGGGCGATGAGGTCTTCGAGAAACAGCCTCCCGCATAGATCTTCGCGTTCTACCTCCCGGTCGACTTGCTCAGGGAAGGCCGGTCCGGTCTTTGGGGCGGGCGGAACCCGAAAAGGATGGTTGGCGGATTGCCGCTATGAATATGGAGTTCCTAACCGTCGCCGGGGATTAGCCGACCGACTATAGATTGATCTGCGGAGCCGAGCCCGTCGCGATCAATTGTCTGCGGTTGTCCGTGCCGCGAAACTTATAGGAGTGGGGACCACGATTTAGCCGCACTCCGCCTATGATGCCTTGCATGTTGCCGCGATCCGCCGAGACCGATGCATTCTGGCAGGCGTTTCGCCGTTGCGCCGGGCTGGATCACGACGATTATGTGGTCGGATCGTTCGGCGATTCCCCAGAAATGGCGACCGAACTAGCCCAATTGGTCATCGCCGGGATCAAGCGGGCTACGGCCAGCTTGGCACGCGATTACGGTGAGGGCGAGCCAACACCGAAGCCCGGCGATCTCGTCATCATGCTAGACGGCGAGGAGCGTCCGCGCTTCATCTGGCGAACGACCGAGGTGACGATTAAGCCGCTGTCCCAGGTCGACGAGGCATTTGCCTGGGACGAAGGGGAGGGGGACCGCACGCGCGAGTGGTGGCTCGCCGCCCACCGCCGCTATTTCGCCCGGCAGGCGGCGCGGGAGGGGTTCGAGCTAGACGACGAGATCCTCACTGTGTTCGAGCGCTTCGAGGTCGTGTGGCCGCTCGATGTCGCCGATACAGGAGGTGAGGAAGCAAGCTCCCTCGATCCCGTGCCGCTTGGTTTCGAGTTCGATTGCTGATCCAGGAATCGCATGTTCTTCACGCCCAAAGGGCCGGTTGTGCCGTCGCCCTCCAAAGCAGGCCGATCCCCGACGGGATCGGACCATTTGCCCCAAACACGAATAGTCTAGGAATGCGCCACAGCACGCTCGGTCGCGAATTGTAAAAAGACTTGCGTGGTGCGGCACCAAACGAGCGTAGCGTAGAGAGTGGTCCAGTGCAGTGCCGTCACGGCCTATGCCTCCCGTTGCGTCCTCGGAGACACGGCCAGTCCAACGAAGACGAGGATCGCTTGATTGAGCCGCAGGATGTCCTCGTCGTCCAAGCGACCGGCATGCGCGCCGACCTTGGACTTCGGGACGGTGGTGATCTTGTCCACCATCAGCCGGCAAGCTGCGCGCAGCCCGTTGCGCTCGTTCGGCTCCACGGGCAGGCGGAACAGAGGCGCTTCGGCCTCATCCGTCGTAAAGGCACAGATGGTGATCGAGTTGGTGGCGTCGAAGCTGTCATCTTGCACGACGACGACGGGGCGCGGCTTGCCCGCGTAGTCCTTGCCGCCGGCGACCCTCCAGATGTCGCCACGCCTCATTCATCGCCCCAATCCGACACTGCGTCGATGAACGCCTGATCCTCGCGGGCGTGGGCGCTCGCCGCTACGGCGAGCGACTGGCGATGCGCCTCCGACCGGAAGGACGGTGCGCGCACGTCCGGCACCCAAATCTGAATCGGACGCAGGCCCTGCGACCGCAGGCGCTCACGATGTTCCCGCACCTTGACGCGGGAGGGCTTGGGCTTCGATACCGAGGCCATGACCATTCTCCATATAGTTACATGCAACTTATCATAGGTGAATGGCCTTGACCAGCCGTCGTTGGGAAGGGAGCGCTTCACTCTCAATCCGCCTGACCTGCTTGGGGAGTCCCTGCCGGGCCGGGGTCAGCCGGTCAAGGCTGGCGCTGGTCCGGCCTACTCGCCGCAAGCAGGCAAAGGGTTTCCGGCGCCGTCACAACCCCAGCCCTCGCTTCCTTCCGAAGCCGCACTCAATGCCGCCGTCATCGCGCCAAACTCCGCTGAGATACTGGTCGATGCGCTTCTCAAGAACTGGCTGCCAAGGTACGAGTTGGAAGCCCATGCCGTCCTCGATCATGGCGAAGCGCCCGCTGGTGAGATTGGCAACGCCCGCGAGCCGCCCCATCACATACTCGCCCGGCCCAGATTGTGCAGAAGACAGTCTGCGCTCGGCGGCCATCTGCCGGCCGACGCGCTCAACCTCCTGGCGTTCTAATGCGGCGATGGTTTTGCGTGGGATGGTGATGGTTTGCCCGTTGTCGGTGGCGTGCCCCATCTCCACCAGCCGCTGGGCCCGCCGATGGAGCGCGTCATTCGCCTCCCGGCCGAAGCCTCTCTCGGCCAGCGATGTCCGTTTGTCGGCGACAAGCTCCCGGTCGAGCCAGGTCGCCCCGTCGCTGCCTATCTGCCGTTCGAGGTCGAGCGTTGACAGGGTGCGGATGCTGAAGTCCTTGGCCCGCCCCGGAGCGTCATAGGCGATGCCGCGCTCGGCGATGTCGGCGGGGATTTTCCAATGATCAGCGTTGATGCGTTCGACATGGCCGGCGCGGCGGAGCGCTTCGAGGCGGCGCACATGGGAGCGGATGAAGGCGCCCGGGCGATGAGCGCCGGGTGCATGGTCTTGATGATGTCGTTGCGCTCGCCCAGCGCCTTCAAGGTCGGCTCGGCCTTCTCGGAGATGGTCCACCGCCCGGCTCGATCTCCGTGGCAAGGTCGCAGCGTTCCAGCCGCTTCGCCCGGTCGATCAGAAGATGCCGGTTGGCGCGGACGGTGTAGCTCTCGGTGGCGTCCGGGCGCGGGTCCACGACGCCGCGTTCCTGCTGCTCGGCGATTAGCATCCGGTCGAGCCGCCTCAGCCGTTCGGCGTCAACCTCGGTCGCCAGCTT
The DNA here is from genome assembly GCA_963772295.1 of uncultured Alphaproteobacteria bacterium. Taxonomy (GTDB): domain Bacteria; phylum Pseudomonadota; class Alphaproteobacteria; order ATCC43930; family CGMCC-115725; genus AP-15. The sequence goes on along the minus strand of CAVYWO010000004.1, from coordinate 170,693 downwards.
GCGGGCAACATCAAGCTCGGTCTGGGGACCCAATTCCAGCGTCACCAGTTCACGCGCCCGGTGTCGCACGCCATGGGCGATGTAGTCACCGGCAATGTTGACGATGCGGCCGTCGTCGAGCACGCCGCGCACGATATGTGGGTGTGGGGATGGCCGGTGTTGTGATGATCGACGGCGATCCAGTCGAGTTGCGTTCCGAGGTCCTGTTCCATCTGCCGCATCAGATCGCGGGTGAAGCCGCGCAGGTCCGCCATCTCGACGGAATCCTCCGATGCGACGATGAAGCGGAACTGGTGGCGGTCCTCCCGGCCGCGTTCGATGAAGGCGCGGCCGTCCGCCTCGTTCTCAAACGACGAATAGGCGCGGCCCTTCTCGCCGTCGCGCGTCACCCCGTCGCGTTCAAGGTAGCGCAGATGGGCGTCGGCCGCCTTGCTGATGATCCGCGCTAGGGCGCAAGCTTCACCACTCGCGCCTTGACCACCACACGGCGCGCGCGGAACCGCCGATGGAATCCCGCTGCCGGCCGTCGTCGAACAGCAGATTAGCCGGGTCGATCGCCTGGGCAGTCGCTGGTGCAAGGATTTCGATGTGTGGAGGGAGGCCGGTGCGGTCGGAGACCCGCCGCGGATCGAAATCAGGCCAATCATGTTTATGGGCACCTACGACGAGCACAACTGGTCTGTCTGCAAGCGTCGGTGGGAACTCCTTCGTGGCCAATTGCACGGGATTGTCGTCTCAGGGGCAGATATGCGGGAATCTGGGGACGCGGACAAATACATCGCCGCAGAACTGAACAATCGGGCACCGAGGCTTTCGCCTCAATAGTAGGTAGCCGTGCCGTCCGAATATGCTGCATGAGGTGATTGCGGATTGAGCGAGCGTCCTCGGCCTTTCGATGATCCGCCGATCATAGGCTATGGCGTAGACATAGTGCTCATCTTCGTCGAGCGTGGCCCGCCCCCCTGCTTCGCGCTGGTGCGCTTCGCCCGATTTCGGGCTCGACGGCGCGCGCAGCGGGATGCCCTTCGAAGCTTCGGCAAAGGAGGCAAGAGTTCACCCTCCCGGCGATCCCACGTCACCGGGAGGGTCAAGGGCCGGTGGCTCAGGCCGCCTGGTAGAGCGGGCCGCGGACGATCCGCCCGGGCAGCGCATCGGTCAGCCCGCCGTTCTCGAAGAGCACGGTGCCGTTGACGATCACATGATCGATGCCGACCGCATGGCGCTTGACCTGAACGCCGCCGCCCGGCAGGTCGGCTACCGGCTCGCGCGGCTTCGGGGCGACCGTGTCGGGATCGAAGATCGTGATATCGGCGGCCTTGCCGGGGGCGATAAAGCCGCGGTCGGGCATGTCGTGCATCAGTGCCGTCTTTCCGGTCAGCCGATAGACCGCCTCCTCGAGCGGCATCGCCTGCTCCTCGCGCACCCAATGACCGAGGAGATAGGTGCTGTACTCGTGGCGGTCGGCGGTGTGCGGCCGCGCGCCGCCGTCGCTGGTGCCGATCACGGTAAAGCGTGAGCCGAGGATCTCCGTTTGCGCCTGCGGGTCGCTGTTGCGGTCGATGGCGATGAAGCAGGTCTGCAGATCTTCGTCGAGCGACAAATCGAGGAACGCATCCATCATGCTCTTGTTTTGCGACCGGGCGATCTCGGCCACGCTTTTCCCTTCGAGCGCGCGGTTGCGCGGGTATTGCGTCATGAACACCTGCACCAGATCCCAGCGCCGGTTGAAGAAGCCGCGGGTGCGGCCGCGCCGATCGGTCATCCCGACTTGCTGGGCGACCGAGCCTTCGACCGCCTCGGCCGACAGCGCCCGCCGCAACTCGGGATCGCGGAACGCCCGCATCCGCTCGCGGTAGGGCAGCGCCATCACCCGGTCCCAGGTCGGCATGCCGTGAAATATGCCTTCGGGATTGGTGATGTCCTCGTCCTGCGGAACATTGAGGCCGCACCGCAGATCAAAGATCGCGCCGGCCACGACCGATACGCAGGAGCCGTAGCAGCGCGCGCCGCTTTTGAACGCCCCCTCGAGCCATTTGAGGTGCTCCCGCCATTCCTCCGGCTGCGCGACCGGTTGCGAGACCAGATTGTAGATCGAGGGCCGGCCGGTCCGCGCCGCCAGCTGGCGCGCCAGCTCGCGGCTCGCCGGGGTTCCGCCCGGAGCGCCGCCCGCCACCTGGAAGACGCCGGTGCCCAACTCGGCAAGCACGCTCGCGAGCGCAAAGCGCTCCTCGTCGTCGCCGACGCCGGCGGGGTCGCCGCGATCCTTGGGCGCCGTCGAGAAGCCGAGCGCCCCGGCCTGCATCGCCTCGCGGACGAGCTTCTTCATCGCGGCCATCTCTGCGGGCGACGCCGCGACCCGCTCGGCGGCCGCCTCGCCCATCACGTAGCGGCGGATGCCCGAATGGCCGACGAGCGTGCCGACATTGATGCCGCGCCTTTTGGCGAGCGCATCGAGGTAATCGGCGACCAATTCCCAAGTGACATCGACGCCCGCCTGCAGCACCCCGAGCGGGATCTGCTCGGCGTCGGAAAAGAATTCGAGATACCACGCGCCGTCGCCGGGCCGCGCCGGGGCGAGGACCTGGCCGCACTGGCCGACGATCACCGTCGTATGCCCGTTCTGCACCGAGGACCCGCAATAGGGGTCCCAGACCGCCTGCGGGTCGAAATGGGTGTGGTGGTCGATGAAGCCGGGGGCGACGACCCGGCCCTCGGCGTCGATCGTGCGCTCGGCGGCGGCCCCGGCATAGCGGCCGACGCCGGCGATCTTGCCGTCGGCTACCGCCACATCGGCGACAAAGGCCGGCTCGCCGGAACCGTCGACGACGCGCCCGTTTTTGATGAGCAGATCGTACGCCATGATTTTCTCCTTGTTGCCCCGCTGGGCACCGGCCCGCGGCCGCTGATCGCCGTTCGAAGGCTGCCCGGCGAATGCTACGCTTTGCCGCAGGGCCGGGCAAAGTAGCTTTGTGAGTATTCATTCGTCCTATGCGGCTGGTGCATGGTTCTTTCGATGGATGATCCGAAACCAGGTTTTCCACCGGCACGCCCGGCGAGCCGTGCCTTGCCGCACAGTTCGCATTGGGGTGCGTTCAGCGTGCTGGTGCGCGAAGCCGGGATCGAGATCCTGCCCGATCCGGAGGATCCCGACCCGTCGCCGCTGCTCGGCAATATTGCCGCCGCGGTTGCCCATCGGGCGCGGGTCGCCCGGCCGATGGCGCGTCGCGGCTGGCTTGAGGACGGTCCGGGGCCGGATCGCCGCCGCGGCCGCGACGAATTCGTGGCGCTGTCGTGGCCGCGGGCACTCGACCTTGCCGCCGCCGAATTGCGGCGGGTCTACCGGGCCTACGGGCCGCGCGGGGTGTTCGGCGGCTCCTATGGCTGGGCCAGCGCCGGGCGCTTTCACGACGCGCAAAGCCAGATCCACCGCTTTTTGAACCTCGCCGGCGGCTATGTCCGCTCGGTCGGCAGCTACAGTTCGGGAGCGGCGAGCGTGCTCTTGCCGCATGTGATCGGCCCGCAAGCGGCGGTCGCCGGCAACAGCGTCAGCTGGGCCGAACTGGTGGCCGAAAGTGCGGTGGTGCTGGCCTTTGGCGGCATGGCGCTGAAGAACAACGATGTCGGCGGCGGCGGCACCAGCCGGCACATCGCCCGCGAAGAGATCCGTGCCGCCCGTGCGCGCGGCGTCGAATTCCACCTGATCGGGCCGCTCCGCGACGATCTGCCGGCCGCGGCGGAGGCGGTCTGGCATTCGATCCGCCCCGGCACCGATATGGCACTGATGCTGGGCCTGGCGTACACGCTGCTGGTCCAGGGCCGGCACGACCGCCGGTTTCTCGACCGCTATTGCGTCGGCTGGCCGGAGTTCGAGGCCTACCTCGCCGGTGCGGCGGACGGCCGGCCGAAGGATGCCGGCTGGGCGGCGGCGATCTGCGGCTTGCCCGAGGAAGAGATCGTCGGCCTGGCGCGGCGGGCGGCGGCAGGACGCACTCTGATCACCTGCTCGCAATCCCTACAGCGCGCCCGGTTTGGCGAGCAGCCGATCTGGATGGCGATCGTCTTGGCCGCGATGCTCGGCCAGATCGGCCTCCCCGGCGGCGGCTTCGCCTATGCCTTGGGCTCGACCTCGAACACCGGCAAACCGCCGCTGGCGGTGCCGCTGCCGACCCTGCCGCAGGGCGGCAACGCGATCGACGATTTGATCCCGGTCGCGCGCATCGCCGATATGCTCCTCGAACCGGGCGGGCGGTTCGACTACGACGGCAGGCGGCTTGCCTATCCGGCGATCCGGCTCGTCTATTGGGCCGGCGGCAACCCGTTCCACCACCACCAGGACCTCAACCGGCTGCGGCGCGCCTTCGCCCGCCCCGATACCGTGATCGTCCACGAGTTGGTATGGACCGCGACGGCGCGGCACGCCGACCTTGTCTTGCCGGCGACGATCACGCTCGAACGCGACGATATCGGGGGCGCCGCCGGCGACCCGCTGCTGGTGGCGATGCACCGCGCGGTCGAGCCCTTTGGCGAGGCGCGTGACGATCATGCGATCTGCACCGGGCTCGCCGAGCGATTGGGGTTTGCCGAGGCGTTTACCGAGGGCCGCTCGGTCGGCGAATGGCTCGAGCGGATGTACCAGCCGACCCGTCGCGCCTTGCTCGAACGCGGCGCCGAAGCGCCCGATTTCCTCGAGTTCTGGGCGGCCGGCGCGCTGACCCTCCCGACCCTGCCCTGGGATGGCGGCATGGTCCGCGCCTTTCGCCGCGACCCCAAAGGCGCGCCGTTGCCGACGCCTTCCGGTCGGATCGAGATCGTCTCGAACGCGATCGCCGGGTTCGGCTATCCGGATTGCCCGGGCCATCCGGTCTGGCTGCCGCCCGGCGCGGAGCCGGTCGGGCGCTTTCCGCTCACCCTCGTCGCCAACCAGCCGGCGACCCGCTTGCACAGCCAATTGGATTTCGGCGCCACCAGCCAACGGGCCAAGATCGGCGGCCGCGAGCCGGTGCGCATCCACCCGCAGGATGCCGCCCGGCGCGGCATCCGCGACGGCGACATCGTGCGCCTCTACAACGACCGCGGCGCCTGCCTGGCGGGCGCGGTATTGAGCGCGGCGCTGCGCCCCGGGGTCGTGCAATTGTCGACCGGCGCCTGGTACGACCCCGAAGATCCGGCCGCCGAGGCGCCGCTCTGCGTGCACGGCAACCCGAATGTCCTGACCCCGGACATCGGCACGTCGCGGCTCGCACAAGGCTCGACCGGCCAGCTCTGCCGCGTCGAGATCGCGCGCTGGGAGGGTCCCGTTCCACCACTCAAAGCATTCGACCCGCCCGCGGCGAAAGTGCTTCCCTGACACCGCCCGGAGCGGCAATCTCGCTGCCGGCGGCGGGTCGATGGTGCGTCGCCGCGCGCGGCGACGGTGCGGAGGGGCGGGTCATGGGTTGGCTCGATGGACAGGCGGCGCTGATCACGGGCGGCGGGTCGGGGATCGGCCGGGCGGTCGTCGCCCGGTTTATTGCAGAGGGCGCCGGAGTTGGCGTCATCGACCGCGTCGCGGCGCGGACCGAGGCGCTGCGCGCCGATTTTGGCGGCAGGGTCGTCGCGGTTGCGGGTGATGTCACGCGGCTCGACGACAACCGGCGGGCCGTGGCCGAAACCGTGCGCGCCTTCGGCCGGCTCGATGTCTTTGTCGCCAATGCCGGGGTATTCGACGGCAATGCCCGGCTCGACGAATTCCCGGAGGACCGCCTCGCCGCCGCCTGCGACGAGCAATTCGCCGTCAATGTCAAGGGCTGCGTTCTCGGCGCCAAGGCGGCATTGCCGGAACTGGCGAAGAGCGGCGGCTCGATCATCCTCACCGCTTCGATCGCCGGCTTCAACTCGGGCGGCGGCGGCGCGCTCTACACCGCCTCGAAACACGCGGTCGTCGGCCTGATCCGGCAGCTCGCGGCCGAGCTCGGGCCCCGGATTCGGGTGAATGGCGTCGCCCCGGGCGGGACGATGACCGATCTGCGCGGATTGAGCGCTCTGGGCGGCGAGGGCCATTCGCATTTCGCCGATCCCGGCACCGAGGAGCGGCTGCGTTCCGGCAATCCGCTGCGCAAGGTGCTGGTGCCGGACGATCTCGCCGGCGCCTATGTGTTCCTCGCCTCGCGGGCGTATGCCGCGGGGGTTACCGGAACGGTCGTGACCGTTGATGCCGGCGCCACATTGCGCCAGCCGCGCCCAAGCCGCTGAGGAGGCTCCGATGGCGACGGATATGCACGCGCTGGTCGATGCCGATCGCGGCCTCGTCAGCCGCCGCATCTTTATCGAAGAGGAGATCTACCGCCAGGAATTGGAGCGGATCTTTGCCCGCTGCTGGTTGTTCCTCTGTCACGAAAGCCAGATCCCGCGCCCGGGCGATTTCTTCACCACCTGGATGGGCGAAGACCCGGTGCTGGTGGTGCGCGACGATGTGGGCCAGGTGCGTGCCTTTCTCAATGTCTGCCGGCATCGCGGCAACCGGCTGTGCCGCGCCGATGACGGCAATGCCGCGAGCTTCACCTGCTCCTATCACGGCTGGACCTACCGCAACGATGGACGGCTCACCGGTGTCCCCTATCTGCAGGAGGCCTATCACGACGAGCTGGACCGCGAGCGCTGGGGTCTCGAACCGGTCGCCCAGCTCGACAGTCATTGCGGGCTGCTGTTTGCCACCTTCGACCCGGAAGCGCCGCCGCTGCACGACTATCTCGGCGAGATGGCGTGGTACCTCGACGCCTTCTTCGATCGCCGCGAGGGCGGCGTCGAGGTGGTCGGCGGCATGCACAAATGGGTGATGCCTTGCAACTGGAAATTGCCGGCCGAGAATTTCGGCGGCGACGGCTACCACGTCTCGTGGAGCCATCTCTCCGCCGTCAGAACCGGCTCGGGCGGCGATTTTCGGGTCAACCCGGACCCGCTGGGCACGGTGCTGTCGCCCGGTAACGGGCATTGCCTGGGGTGCGTCGGCCCCGACACGCTCGCCGATCCGCCCGACCCCGAGATCCTCGCCTACGAGGCGGCAATCGCCGCGGAAATGGCGCGGCGCCTCGGCCCGCGGCTGCAACGCGTCAAGCCGATCGTCGGCACGGTCTTTCCCAATTTCTCGATGCTGCGGCCGACGTCGCGCACCTTCCGCGTCTGGCACCCGCGCGGCCCCGAGAAGACCGAGGTCTGGGCCTGGGTATACGTCGACAAGGCGGCACCCGCCGCGGTCAAGAAGGCGATCCGGCTGGCCGGCGCGCGGGTGTTCGGGCCGTCCGGCACCTTCGAGCAGGACGACATGGACAATTGGCAGGGTTGCACCCAGACCGGCCGCGGCGCCTTCGCCCGCCGCCGCATGCTGAGCTACGGGATGGGGCTCGGGCATGACCGCTTCGACCCCGATCTTGGCGCCTGGAGGAGCGACCATCGCTTCAGCGAACTCAATCAGCGGGGCTTCTACCGGCGCTGGGCGCAGCTGATGGCGGCGGAGAGCTGGGCCGAACTGCCGGGCGACAACGCGGTTCGGGGCACCGAGCATGGATGACGGGGTCGTCCGCGAGATCGAACGGTTTCTCTATCGCGAGGCGCGGCTCTTGGACGAGCGCCGGTTTCGCGAATGGCTGGAGCTGTTGGCCGACGACGTCCATTATTGGATGGCGGCGCGGAGCAACCGTTATCCCCGATCGAGCAAGGCGATCGCGATCCTCGACCCGGCGCGCTATGTCGAGGCGGATCTGACCGGAGACGAAGAACTGGCGATCCTCGACGAAACCAAGGAAACGCTCGCGGCGCGGGTCGCCCGTCTCGATACCGGCATGGCCTGGGCCGAGGATCCGCCGTCGCGCACCCGCCACCTGATCAGCAATATCGATGTCGAGCCCGGCGACAAAACGGCGGAGTTCAGGGTCCATGCGAACTTCATCGTCTACCGCAGCCGGGCCGCGACCGAAGAAGACTTCTATGTCGGGGCCCGGCAAGACCTGCTCCGCCGCGTCGACGGCCAATTGAAGATCGCGCGGCGCAGGCTTACCCTCGACCAGAACGTGCTGACGGCGAAGAACGTCAGCATCTTTTTTTAGCCCATTCATTCGTCATCGGCGTGACTTCCGACCTCCAGGAGCGGATGTGCAAACGCTCGCGCCATGATTTGTCATACCGGCGAAAGAGGCTGTAGTCCAATTGCCAAGCGGCTGGATCAATGCCATGCGTCTCCTGAGGCAGCCGCCGCCTGCGGCGGCGTCTCGAAGGGCGAGGCCTCGCTGCGCGAGGCGCCTCAGGACGAGGAATTCCTTTAATGCCATCAATGGCTTCCTTCATGCTGAGGAGCCGCCCCCCGGGTCCGCGCTTTGCGCGGCCCGAGGACAGGCTCCGGCGGCGTCTCGAGGCACGCAACACGCCGATGGAGCGCTGTTTTTGCCGCCTCGGCCAATTTCCTGACAGCCGCTTCCGCCGGGACGACGAAAGAGATAGAACAGAGCGGCCCTCAAGGCACACGGAGGCTCGGATGATCAAAGGTCTGCATCACAACGCCTATCGCTGTCGCGACTTGGAAGAGACGCGGTCGTTCTACGAGGATTTCCTCGGCCTGCCGCTGATCAGCGCCTTCAAGGTCGCCGAGGGCCGGGGTCTGCACAGCTTCTTCAAGATGGCGGACGGCTCCTGCCTCGCCTTCTTCGAGGTGCCGGGCCGGCCGTTCGAGTTCAAGCGGCAGGACGATCTCGATCTGCACATCGCCCTCGGGGTCGATCCGGCGACCTTCGAGAGCATGCTGCAGAAGGGCAGGGATCAAGGCCGGGAGGTGCGCGGGCCGGTCGATCACGGCTTCTGCCGGTCGCTCTATTTCCGCGACCCGAACGGCTATGTGATCGAGCTGACCGCCGATACCGAAACGCATCGCGAGCTGATCGACCCCGTCCTGTCGCGGCCGCACGCTGCTTTGGCGGAGTGGCAGCGGGAAAAGAGCGCCTGACCGCCCGGCGCGATGCCGATCCCGAACAGCTTTCGCAGCGGCCCCGACGAGGGCGGGCATTTCGGCAGTTACGGCGGGCGCTATGTCGCCGAGACGCTGATGCCGCCGGTGCTCGCCGTCGAGCGGGCCTATGACGCGGCGCGCCGGGATCGGAGCTTTCAGCGCGAGCTCGACTATTATCTCGAATATTACGTCGGGCGCCCGAGCCCGCTCTATTTCGCCGAGCGGCTGACCCGTCACTTCGGCGGCGCCAGGCTTTATCTAAAGCGCGACGAGCTCAACCACACCGGCGCGCACAAGATCAACAACTGCCTGGGTCAAGTGCTGTTGGCGCGGCGCATGGGAAAGCGCCGGATCATCGCCGAGACCGGCGCCGGTCAGCATGGGGTGGCGGCGGCGACCGCCTGCTCGCTGTTCGATCTGCCCTGCATCGTCTATATGGGCGCCACCGACATCGAGCGGCAAAAGCCCAATGTTTTTCGCATGAAGCTGCTCGGCGCCGAAGTCGTGCCGGTGCATTCCGGAACCGCGACCTTGAAAGATGCGATGAACGAGGCGCTGCGCGACTGGGTGGCCCATGTCGACGACACCTTCTATGTGATCGGCACCGTCGCCGGGCCGCATCCTTACCCGGCGATGGTGCGCGACTTTCAAGCGGTGATCGGCAACGAAACCCGCGAGCAGCTGCGCCGGGCCGAGGGCCGGCTGCCCGACACGCTCGTCGCCTGCATCGGCGGCGGGTCGAACGCGATGGGATTGTTTCACCCGTTTCTCGACGAGCCGGATGTCCGGATGATCGGGGTCGAGGCCGGCGGGCATGGCATCGCGAGCGGCATGCATGCGGCCTCGCTGACCGGCGGCGTGCCCGGGGTTCTGCACGGCAACCGCACCTACCTGCTGCAGGACGAGGACGGACAGATCCGCGACGCGCACTCGATTTCGGCCGGGCTCGACTATCCCGGGGTCGGGCCGGAGCATGCCTGGCTGCATGATCAGGGGCGGGTCGAATATGTGTCGATCACCGATCGCGAGGCGCTCGACGCGTTTCGGCTCATCTGCCGGCTCGAGGGCATCATCCCGGCGCTCGAACCCGCGCATGCGCTGGCCCAGGTCGCCAAGATCGCGCCCGCGCTGCCGCGCGACCATCTGATCGTGATGAATCTCTGCGGTCGCGGCGACAAGGACATCTTTGCCGTCGCCGAGCAACTCGGCGTCGCGTTGTGAACCGGATCGAGCGGCGGTTTGACGGCTTGCGCCGAGAGCGGCGGGCCGGCCTCGTCATCTATTTGACTGCGGGCGACCCCGACCCGGAAACCTCGGCCCGGCTGTTTTCCGGGCTCGCCGCGGCGGGTGCCGATCTGATCGAGATCGGCGTGCCGTTCTCGGACCCGATGGCCGACGGCCCGCCGATCCAGGCGGCGGGACAACGCGCGTTGCAGGCCGGGATGCGGCTCGCCGGCACCTTGGCGCTGGTGCGCCGCCTGCGCCGCGACGACGATGCCACGCCGATCGTGCTGATGGGCTATTACAACCCGATCTACCGCTATGGCGTCGAACGGTTCGCGCGCGACGCGGCTGCGGCTGGGGTCGACGGGGTCATCGTCGTCGACCTGCCGCCCGAGGAAGACGCCGAGCTCGGCGGTCCGGCAAGGGCGGCCGGGCTCGACATCATCCGGCTGGCGACGCCGACCAGCGACGCGCGGCGCCTGCCGCGGATCGTCGAGGGCGCCGGCGGCTTCATCTATTACGTCGCGATCGCCGGGATCACCGGCACAAGCTCGGCCGACAGCGGCGCGGTGGCCGCGGCCGTCGCCCGGCTGCGCGGCGTCACGGCGCTGCCGATCGCCGTCGGCTTCGGCATCAAGAACTCGGAACAGGCGATGCAAGTGGCCCGCGCCGCCGACGCCGTCGTCGTCGGTTCGGCGCTCGTCGAACGTCTCGCGGCGCATCTCCGGCCCGACGGCAGCGCCGGCCCCGGGCTTCTCCAGGCGGTGTTCGGCGATGTCCGGGCCCTCGCCGAAGGGGTGCGCGCGGCGCGGCGCTAGGGCATGCGCAGGGAGGAGACAGCGATGGCCCCGGTACTGCCCTATACGGGCAAGGAGTTTCTCGAGAGCCTCGACGATGGCCGCGAGGTGTGGATCTACGGCGAGCGGATCAAGAACATCGCCGAGCATCCGGCGTTCCGCAACACGGCGCGGATGATCGCGCGGCTTTACGACGCGCTGCACCGCGACCATGCCGAGGAAAAGAAAGTTTTGACCTGTCCAACCGAGTGGGGAGGTTTTACCCACAAATACTTCGTGGCGTCACGGTCGGCAGAAGATCTCGTTGCGGCCCGCGACGCCATTGCCGAATGGTCACGGATAACCTATGGCTGGCTCGGCCGGTCGCCCGATTATAAGGCTGCGTTCCTCGCTACCCTCGGCGCCAATGCCGAGTTTTATACGCCCTATCAGGAAAATGCTCGCCGTTGGTATCGCTACAGCCAGGAACGGGTGCCGTTTGTCAATCACGCGATCATCCACCCGCCGGTCGACCGCAACATGGCGCCCGGCGCGCCGGGCGGCCCGACCGACATCTACGCGCATGTTACAAAGGAAGGCGACGCCGGTATCTATGTGACCGGCGCCAAGGTCGTCGCCACCGGGTCGGCATTGACCCATTACACTTTTGTCGCCCATCATGGGCTGATCCCGGTGCAAGACAAAAACTTCGCGATCGTATTTCTGGTACCCAGCAACGCGCGAGGCGTCAAATTCATCTGCCGCGTGTCGAACGAGCACCGCGCCGCCGTGCTCGGCAGCCCCTTCGATTACCCGCTGTCGAGCCGACTCGACGAAAACGATGCGATCTTCATTATGGATGAGGTCTTTGTACCTTGGGAGGATGTCTTCGTTTATGCCGATTTGGATACGGCAAACAATTTCTTCCCCAGGACGGGCTTTCTGCCGCGAGCCTTATTGCAGGGGTGCACGCGGCTGGCCGTGAAACTCGATTTCATCACCGGGCTACTGGTAAAAGCGACGGAAATCGCCGGTACGCGAGGCTTCCGCGGCGTCGAAGCCAACATTGGAGAGGTGATCGCCTGGCGAAACACCATTTGGGCATTTTCGGATGCGATGGCAAAGAGCCCGGATCCGTGGATAGGCGGCTTCGTGCTTCCTGGCATGGAGCCTGCCTCCGCGTATCAGGTCCTGGCGCCGGAGGCATATGTCCAGGTCAAACATATGATCGAGAAGACGGTCGCCAGCAGCTTGATTTACTTGAACTCGCACGCACGCGACTTCCAGACACCGGAGCTGCGCAAATATCTCGACCTCTATGTCCGCGGCTCCGGCGGTACCGCGGCCGTCGAGCGCGTCAAGCTGATGAAGCTTCTATGGGATGCCGTCGGCAGCGAGTTCGGCGGCCGCCATGAGCTCTACGAGATCAACTATGCGGGCAGCCACGAGGAAATCCGGCGTTACGCGTTGTTCGGGGCGATCGCTTCCGGCAACTACGAGCGTTGGAAAAGCTTTGCCGATCAATGCATGGCCGAATACGACCTCGAAGGCTGGAAGGCACCCGACCTGGTCGACCCCGACGACGTCACCGCCCTCCGCTAGGCGTCTCTCCCGCGACGCTCTATCGTGACATCCCCGCCGCGCGAACCGCGTCCGCTCCTTTGCCGAGCCGACCATCTCCACCGGCGCGATCTTGAAGGGCCGCTCACGGTCGAAACGCGTCGGTCGTGACGATCGGTCGCCGTTGGGTACAATCCGCCAACGTGCAGCCGTCCCTCCCGCGGCTTTGCCGATGGAGAATTTAGAGAGTGCCTTAAAAACGGGCCTGAGATCGGCCAGAGTCGACTTCGAATCGTGGCGAAAGAAATCGACCACATCACCAAGATGCTTAACTATCTTCCCGCCAGATTGGTACGGTCTTTTCACGAGGCGGCTTTGCTAGATTCCGGCGGCCCCAGCAGGCGCACCCGGCGCTGCACCGGAAAGAGATGCAGGTCGAAGCGGCCGGCAAGCAGCCCCCACAAGCCGCGCGGCGCGAACAGCATGACCGCCACCGCGGTGCCGCCCAGGGTGATCAGGTACCAGGCACCGTAATCGACCAGCAAAGCGCGCAGGGTGAAGAACACCAGGGTGCCGAGGATCGGGCCCTCGATGCTGCCGATGCCGCCGATCACGACGATAAAGATCGCGTCGACCGTCCAGTCGCCGACGCTGAACGCCGCGTCAGGCGAGATGCGGAGCTTCTCCAGAAAGGCCAGCGCGCCGACGACGCCGGTGACGCCGGCGGCCAGCAGATAGACCAGCCGCTTGGCCCGCCGGTTGTCGACGCCGACGCTGGCCGCAGCCCCCTCGGAATCGCGGATCGCGGTGAGCGCCAAGCCGAGACGCGAGCGCAGCAGGGCGAAAACCAGCGCCACCGCCCCCAGCCCCAGCGCCAGGCCGTGGTAGTAGACGATCACCTCGCGCATTGCCGGTGCCTCGGCGACCGCGCGCACCACCGCCACCGGCAGGCTCTTGCCGGTGCCGCCGCCGAGCGGCGGCACCAGGGCCAGTAGGAGGCGGAACACCTCGGCGACCACCCAGCTGCCGATGGCGAAATAGGCGCCGCGGAGGCGGAACACCAGGAACGAGGTCGGCAGTGCGATCGCTGCGCTCAGGGCGCCGGCGAGCGGCAACGCCCAGAGTGGCGGCACACCGAACAGCAGGGTGAGCGCGAAGAAGCCATAGCCGCCGAGCCCGACATAGGCCTGCTGGCCGACAGAGACCAGCCCGGCATAGCCGGCCAGCAGGTTCCAAACCTCGGCCAGCGCCAGGTAATAGGCGATCTCGACCACCAGCCGCAGCCCGGCGCTGTCGCCCCACAGCGGATAAGCGAGCAACGCCGCCACCGCGATGGCGAGCCCCACCGCGCCCGATCGGCTTGCCCAGGTCCGCCGCTCGATCCGGTAGGGCGGCAGCTCGGCAAGGGTGTGCCCGCCGATCAATCGCTCTGCCGCGGAAAGAGGCCGCGCGGCCGCACCGCCAGCACGAGCAAGAAGGCGAGATGTCCGGCGAGGATTTCCCAGCCCGGGTCCATGGCGCCGCCGAGCGACTGGGCGACGCCGAGCACGACGCCGCCGGCCAGCGTGCCCCACAGGCTGCCGAGGCCGCCGATCACCACGGCCTCGAAGGCATAGATGAGCCGGGCCGGGCCAATGCTCGGATCGAAATTGCTGCGGATCCCCATCAGTACGCCGGCGATCGACACCACGGCCAGCGATATCGCCGTCGCCAGTGCGAAGACGTGCCTCGTGTTCACGCCGAACAGCCGGGCGGTGTCGCGATCGTCCGAGGTGGCGCGGAAGGCGCCGCCGAGCGGCGTGCGGTAGAGCAACCATTCGAGCAATACGATGACAACCACCGCGGTCGCGAAGACGATCGCCGGCAGCCAACCAATCGAAAGCTGGCCGGTGAGGTGCAGGCTGGCGGTTTCCAGCACCCCTGCCTGAAGCCGCCGGCTGTCGGCGCTAAAGCCCTCCAGCAGCGCGTTCTGGATGATCACCGAGAGACCGAAGGTGACCAGCAGCGGCGGCAGAATGTCGTCGCCCAGGGTGAAGTTGAGCAAGCCTCGCTGCAGCAGATAGCCCAGCGCGAACATGATCGGCACGACAACGACCAGCGCCGCCAGCGGCGGCATTCCGAACGTCCACACCACCACCAGCGCGAGATAGGCAGCGAGCACGATGAGATCGCCATGGGCGATGTTGACCAGCCGCATGACCCCGAACATAAGCGACAGCCCGGCGGCGAACAGCGCGTATAGCCCGCCGATCAAGGCGCCCTGGAGGACGATGTTCAGCCAGGCCATCGGCGCTCAGACGCCAAAATAGGCGTGCTTGATCTGCGCGCGGGTGAGTTCCGGCGGGGCGCCTTCCAGGGTCACTCGCCCCTCTTGCAAGCAATAGACCCGGTCGGCGGCGGCGAGCGCGCGGTTGATGTCCTGCTCGACGATCAGCACGGTGGTGCCCTCGGCGCGGATGCCGGGCAACGCCGCGTAAATGTCGCGGATCGCCACCGGCGCCAGGCCGAGACTGATCTCGTCGCACAACAGCAGGCGAGGATTGGCGAGCAGCGCCCGGCCGATCGCCGCCATCTGCTGCTGGCCGCCAGACAGCGCGGTCGCCGCCAGGCGACGCCGTTCGGCCAGCACCGGGAACAGCCGGTAGACCCGCTCCAGGGTCCACGGCCCGCTTCGTCCGCATTGGGTCCCGATGCGCAAATTCTCCTCGACGGTGAGCGACGGGGACAGCCGGCGTCCCTCCGGCACCATGGCAATGCCCAGCCGCACCACACGCTCCGGCGCCATCCCGCCGATTGCCGTGCCCTCGAAGCGGATGGCAGCGGCGCGGGCGGGCAGTTGGCCGGCGATGGCGCGCAGCAGCGTCGTCTTGCCGGCGCCATTGGCGCCGATGATCGACACCGCCTCCCCCGATGCGACGGTCAGGCCGATGCCGAATAGCGCCTGGAAATCGCCGTAGCCGACGACCAGGCCGGCGATTTCGAGCAAGCTCATGCCACCTCGATGCCCAGGTAAACTTCCTGGACCGCAGGGTCTTCCATCACCTGCCGCGGCCGGCCTTCGGCCAGCTTTCGGCCGAAATCGAGCACCACTAGGCGCGACACCACCGCGAGCAGCGCGTGGACGACATGCTCGATCCAGACGATCGACACCCCCTCCGCATGGATCGCGCCGATCAGGGCCACCAACGCGTGGCACTCGCTTTCGGTAAGCCCGGCGGCGATCTCGTCGAGCAGCAACACCTTGGGACTCGTGGCCAGCGCACGGCCCAGTTCGAGGCGCTTGCGTTCGAGCAGCGTGAGGCGGCCGGCCATGACGTTGGCCTTGGCCAGCAGCCCGGTGCGCGCCAGCACCGCAATGCAATGATCGTGGCAGGCCGCTTTCCGCCGCAAGCTGCCGAAGGCGGCGGCAACCAGCAGATTCTCAAACACGGTCATGCCGCCGAACGGATGCGGGATCTGATAGGAGCGGCCGAGGCCGAGCCGGCATCGCGTATGGGCCGGCAGATCGGTGATGTCGCGCCCGGCGAGGAAGACACGGCCGGCCGAGGGTGTGAGATCGCCGGTGATGAGATTGAAGAGCGTGCTCTTGCCGGCGCCGTTCGGCCCGAGCACGCCCAGCGCTTCGCCCTCGGCGAGGTCGAGCGACAGGCCCTCGATCACCCGGACCGCGCCGAAGCTCTTACTGACCCTGGCGAGACGGATCAGCGGCGCCGGCGCCCCCGCGGGTCGCGCTGTCAGGCCAGGGCCTCCATCTTGCCGCCCGCTGGAATCTGCGGCGCAGTCTCGTTGGACGTGATCACCAAATCGTATTTGAAGGTGCTGCCGCGACGCCACTGCCCGCCGACCAACGGCGTCTTCGAGACGTTCTTGAACGGCCCCTGACCGCCCCAGGCGATCGGCCCGACGATGCTTTCGAGTTTGGTCTGCGCCACCGCGGCCAGCGTCGCCGTCCGGTCACCAGGCCCGAGCGAACGCTTCATCACGTCGGCCGCCACCTCAAAGAGCGCGTGGGCGAAGCCGATCGGCTGTGTCCATTGCTTCTTGGTGTGCGCGGTATAGGCGGTGGCCAGCGCCAGCGCCGATTGCCCGGTCAGCGAGGATTTGAATGGATGGCTCGGTGTCCACCACACCTCGGTGGACAGATTATTGCCCTTGTCGCCCAGTGCCTCGATCGCCGCGGGGAAGAGCAGCGCCTTGCCGACCGAGGCGATCCTCGGCTTGAACCCCTGCTGGATCGCCTGGGTCCAAAAGGTCGTCCAGTCCGGTGGGATGACGACGCCGGTGACGATCTCCACCTTGGCCTGCTTGAACGCGGCGATCTGGGCGGAGAAATTGTCGGTCATGTCCTGGTAGCGGCCGGGATCGATCAGCTTGTAGCCAAGTTTGTCGAGCACCGGCGGGAAGCCGAGCTTGGGGTCGCCCCAGGCATTGCCGTCGCCGTCGTTGGGGAACAATCCGCCAACCACCCTGTCGCTGTCGACCTGCTTCCACATGTTGGTGAAGACGGCAATGACGTCTTCCAGTCCCCAGAAGAAATGGTAGGTGTATTTGAACCCGGTCTCCGGCTTGCCGCCGCGGGCGAAGAACCAGGGCTGCCACGGCGCCACGCTGGAAACGCAGGGTACCTCGTTTACCTCGCACTGATCGGACACCGGATTGGTGGTTTCCGGGGTCGAGGCGACCAGCATCAGGTCGATGCCGTCCTTCAGGATCAGGTCGGCGGCGACCTCGGCGGCACGATTTGGATTGGACTGGCTGTCCTTGACGATGATCTCGACCGGCACGCTCTTGCCGCCGATCGTCAGGCCCGCCTTGAAGCGCGCGCGCACGCCTTCCAGCACGAAGGAATCCGCTTCGCCGAAGGGCGCCAGCGGGCCGGTCTGCGGGCTGACATAGCCGATCTTGAAAGGCTTTGCCGCGGCGATCGCCGGCAAGCCGATCACCGCCAATCCAGCCAGCGCACCGCCCGCCTCGATCGCCCGGCGTCTGGTCAGCGTCATCCTCCCTCCCTGATCCTGCTCTTTGTCCTGAAGGAAATCTTATCGCCGCCCTGCGCGGCGCCACAAGCATACCACACGTCAGGAAAGAGCCGGTCGCTCCAGAAAGGAGGCTACGGAGATGATCGAGACGGTTCTGACCACCCGGCGCGATCTGCTGATCGCACCACTCCTCGCGGCCTTGCCGGCGGCGCTGTCATCGCGCGAGGCCGACGCCGCCGGTCCCGACCCGGCGATGACCATCGTCACGCTGCCGCAAGAGATCGTCTGGATACGCGCCGAAGGCTTCCCCGAGGGCTGCGCGGCTTCACGGCGCTGCCGATCGCCGCCGGCTTCGGCATCAAGAACCCGGAACAGGCGAGGCAAGTGGCCCGCGCCGCCGACGCCGTCGTCGTCGGTTCGGCGCTCGTCGAACGTCTCGCGGCGCATCTCCGGCCCGACGGCAGCGCCGGCTCCGGGCCTCTCGAGGCGGTGTTCGGCGATTTCCGGGCCCTCGCCGAAGGGGTGCGTGCGGCGCGGCGGGCCGCGTAGCATCGGTCAGGGCACCCCTCTTCCGCGACGGCAACAGCCACCGCCGCTTTCTCCGAGCCCTCAATCAAGAATTGCATCGGCTGCGGCCGGTCGCTGCACCTGCAGAAGATTTGCAGCAAAGTATCGCTCTTAGGTTGAATTGAAACCGACGCGGGTCGTAATCGCCCGCTTGGCTCCCGCCGGAATGAGAGCTGCAAAGCCGACATCCGTGCCTCGAGACGCCGTCGGAGCCTGTCCTCGGGCCGCGCCGGGGGCTCCTCTGCATGACGTGGGCCGTTGATGGCATTATCGCAATTCCTCATCGTGAGGCGCCTCATGCAGCGATACCGCGCCCTTCGTGACGCCGCCGCGATTTTTTCGTTGCAATATACATAATTATCATGCTTGTGTCAATAGCAATAACCCTGCGGCCTCCCGCCGCGGCAATTGCGCATAAACGAAGCGGCGGAGCCGGCATCGGGCATCTCTGCGGCACGGCATCGAGGGTGACGCGCATCATAGCGGCACCCGGTTCGATCCTTCAGCCGCCGACATTGGGGTCGTGCCGGAGGTTGCCCTGGCCAGGGTCGAAAGAAGTCCGCAAACGGCCGGAGCATCGAGTTGGCGGGCTGCTCCAGGAACGAACGTTTCGCGGCACTGGTCTACGCACCCAAGACGACCAGATCCGGCACCTCGGGCTGTGCAGAATTCAACACTTTTGGTTGAGCTTAGCCTGCGCCGCATGCAACAATACCGGCTATGACCGACACACCAGAGCCACCGGCAAGCAGCGAAGACGACGGTATCTTTGCCCACCCGGATGCCGTTGCCGCCCTCGCGCAAGCCGCATTCGCCAGAGCGAAAAAAGCAGCCATCGAACGGAACGACCGTCATGGTGTTCCCAGTTACGGCGCGGAAGACGGCCGTATTGTCGTGCGTCAACCAGCGGCAGCAAAGGCTTCCGCCGAACCCACCTAACCCAAGCCGGCCAGCGCCATGGCCTCTTGGATGTGGATCATCGCGGGGCCAAACGGCGCGGGCAAATCGACCTTCGCCGGCCCGTATCTCGACGACCTCCATGCAGCGTTTCCAGAGGAAACTGGTCCGGACGGCCTCATTAAGCTCAATGCCGATGAACGCATGCTCGATTTGCGCCGCCAGTTCCCCGATGCGGCGCAGGCTGTCAGTCAATCGGCGGGCCACCGAGCAGATCGACGCGGAGGTTGTCAGACTGATTGCCGACGGACGGGGCTTCGCTGTTGAGACGGTATTATCGACACCGAAATATCGTGACGATGTGGAAGCTGCGCGGGCGAAGGGATTCCACATCGGACTCATCTATGTGTCCATTCACCCGCCCGAACTCGCGCCGAGGCGCGTGAGCGAGCGTTGTAAGGGCGGCAGCTATCCCCTCTCGCACCTCTACGAGACCCTCGGGCTCGTGCGTCTGACCCGGCTTGGGCACGACGTGCCGTGGACGAAGGCGTGAGGTCTTGTCCGAGAGCCGGATGCAGGGAAATCCGCATGTCCGGTTCGATGAGCGGGATGTGGAAACGGAGCTATGGTCGAGCCACTAAGGCACCGCCAAACGAAAGAGGCGGCAACACGCATGCCTGACCTAAGGCCACCGCGCCACATTCCGACTCTACCCACAAGCGACCTTGGGATGCGTCGCCGGTGCAGAACTGAAGAGTTTTGGGAGTTGGCGGCCGCATCGGCGGCGCTATCCTAGATTGTCCGCGGCAGCCGGCGTGGCTTTGATCGTCGGTCTCGGCATGGCCGCGTTTGCTCCGGTTAACAGTCGATCGCTGCGGGGCTCTCCACATCCTGCCGCAGCCGGCTCGGCAGCAGCTCGCCGCGTCTTTCGAGCACGGCATAGGCGGCCGCCGCGACATGGGCGTTGATCCGCTTCAAGTCGCGCAGCACGTCGAGATGCATAGCGCTGGTCTCGACACTCTCGACCCGGCCGGCGCGGATGCGCGCGAAATGAGACGCCGTGGCGCGCGCTTCGAGATCGCGGAAGACCTCCTTTTCGCCAAGCAGGCGGCGGGCGGCGCGCGCGTCGTCGATCAGGAACACCGCCGCCGCTGTCTGCACATTGCCGATCAGCCGTTCCAGCATGGTGCGGATTTCTGCCTGGCCCTCGGAGGAAAAGGCGAGACCGCGCTTGAGCCGCTTGGCGGCGATCCCCATCAAACTGCGCTCGACGATGTCGCCGGCGTGTTCGAGGTTGGTGCTGAAGATGAGGATTTCCCCGAGCCGGCGATTGTCGTCATCGTCGAGCGAATCGGGGTCGAGTTGGGTCAGATAGACCTTGATCGCTCGATTGAGGTGGTCGAGCACGTCATCGAGCCCCTTGGTCGCGCGGACCCGCTGGCGGTCGCCTTGATCGAGCGCATCGAGGCCACCGCGCAGCATCGCTTCGAGCGTGTCGGCCATGCGAAGCGCCTCGCGCGCTGCCCCGGCCAACGCGATCGCCGGGGTCTCGTGCGCGGCTGGGTCGAGATAGACCGGCTTCGACGGATCGGCCGGCACCGCGCGCGCCGGCAGCAGCCAGACCAGCAGCCGGGCGAACGGTCGCAGCAACGGCAGGAACAGCGCCGCCATGACAAGATTGAACGCGGTGTGAAAATCGGCGACGACCCGGCCGGTGTTGGGCTCGATCGTGACCAGCCAGGGCCCCACCCAATTGAGCAGCGCCAGTCCGAGTGCAACGCCGACCAGCCGGTTCAAGAGATTGCCGGCCGGCACCCGCTTCGCCGCCGGATCGTTGCCGGCGGCACCTTCGAGCAGCGGGTTGAGGGCGGAGCCGAGATTAGCCCCCAGCACCAGGGCGAAGGCCGCCTGCGGCGGCACCACGCCCTGGGTCGCCAGCGACATCGTGAGAAGCACCACGGCGACGCTCGAATGCGCCGCCCAGGTCATCGCCGCGGCGGCGATCACATCAATCATGGGCTGCGTCGCAATCGCACCCATCAGGAGACGCAGGCTCGGCACGTCTTCATAGGGGGTCAGCAGCGCAAGAAGCTGCTGCAAAGCAAACAGCATCAGCCCAAGACCGACCGCCACGCGGCCGAGGTCGCGCGAGCGGCTGGCGAAGCCGCGCCGAAACAGGATGACGCCGATCAGCACCAAGAGCGGCGCGACCCGGGCGATGTTGAACGACAAGACCTGTGCGATAAGGGTGGTGCCGACATTCGCTCCGAGCATGACCGCGAGCGCCGGCACCAGGTCGACCAACCCGCCGGCGGCAAAGCTTGCCACCATCAGCCCGGTCGCAGTGCTGCTCTGCAACACGGCGGTGACGCCGAGGCCGGCCAGAAAGGCCGAGAACCGATCGCGCAAGGTGCGCCCCAGGAAGCGGCGCAAATGCGGGCCGAAGGCGCGCTGGATGCCGCTCTGCACCATGTGCACGCCCCACAGCAGCAGGGCAATCGAGCCGGCGAGATCGATCAAGGTCAGGGTCGTATCCATTCCGCCCCTCCCGCAGCCGTGCGCGCACCGCGTGAGCCGAGATAAGTCGCCACCTGATCCGCCAATTCAAGCACCAATTCAAGACCGTGATCGATCCCGGATCGAGGTGATTCCAGCGTTTGTTCAAGGATTATGCTTGCAGTGAGCAATCTGGGAGGTATCTGAGAGGAGCTGGTTGGAGAACAGCTATGGCGGAGAAAGTGCAAAAGATCGCCGAGGCCTCCGACCTGCCCCAAAAGCATCGCCGCCGGAGTGAGGCGAGCGCCGCAAATTGGGGCAAAGTCAGCGCGCCTCCCTCCCCAACCATCACACCAGCCCCGCGCGAGGACCGCTCCGCACGTGATCGTCGCGTCTTTATCGGTGAAACCGGTCACCCCTCGCCCCTATTGGTGGAGTTGATGCGGTCTCCGGCGACCGCCTCGCCGCTGCCGGACGGGAATCCGATCCTCGAATCCGGGGCGCTCGCTTGCCGCCGCCTGAAAAACGGCGAGCTGTTGGTCCTGTTGGTCAGCAAGAGACGGTCCGGGAAATGGGGCATCCCAAAGGGCAGGGTCAGCGGACGCCTCAGCTTCGGCGAGGTTGCGGCGAAGGAGGCTTTCGAAGAGGCCGGAATCAAGGGCCGCGTCTCGCCCAACTCGATCGGCATGTTTCGAGTGCAAAAGCGAACGCCGAGCCGGCAGCTCAGCCAGGTTGTCGAAGTCTGGGTTTACCTGATGGAAGTGACCAAGCGTCTACGCCATTGGCCTGAAAAAGGGCAACGCGAGATCAGGTGGGTTTCCTGCGAAACGGCCGCGCAGCAACTCCGCGAGCCGATGCTCGCTCATCTTTGTCATCGCCTCGCAAAAGGCTAGAGCGTGTCGTCAATTAGCAACGGGTCCCACAAATACTATCGCTTTGGCCGGGCTTGGCCCGTGGGCCTTCAGCCCACGGACTTGATCCGTGGGCATCCACGAGATACGGCATAGGCGTTCGCAGGCTCTCGTGGATGCCCGGCCCAAGGCCGGGCAAGACGAACACATCGTGACGACGAATCCGCTCAATTGACGACAGGCCTAAATGGAAATTGTCAGCGCCGCTGCATTGATGCGACATGCCGACGCACCCGATGCCGCCTGTCGTCGGGAGAACCGGGAGGAAACGTC
Source organism: uncultured Alphaproteobacteria bacterium (assembly GCA_963772295.1). Classification (GTDB taxonomy): domain Bacteria; phylum Pseudomonadota; class Alphaproteobacteria; order ATCC43930; family CGMCC-115725; genus AP-15. The sequence goes on along the minus strand of CAVYWO010000004.1, from coordinate 148,036 downwards.
GAACCGACCCGGCGATGGGACTCCTTGTATCTGGCGTCTGCGCCGGTTAAACGGAGCGCCCGGCCCAGTGTTTGCACGTGGCTGAATGGCCCCGTCAAGTTTCTCTTCCATAGCTTACGCAGTTTTTGGCACGGTCACCGCAGAAGTTCTTGTTCTTAGTCCCATCAAGGCAACCAGAGCTGCAATGCTGATGCCCGCAGAGACGGCGAGCGCCCCGACACCCAGCCAGTCAATCAGAAGTCCGAAAATGAGGGGCGACGCCGCCTGTGCCGCGCGCGCCGGCGCGGCAAGAATTCCATTCCGCAGCCCGTAGCCGACCGGGCCGAAGATCACCAGGGGCAGCGTACCCTTCGCGATCGTCAGCAAGCCGTTTCCGGCCCCGTGAAGCAGCGCGAAAGCCATGATCGCCGGCGCACCGAATACGGCCAGAATTCCGGCACCCACGGGATGCAGCGCGGTCGCGATCCGGGCCGAGACGAGCGGATGAACCCAGCGCAAGGCGCCGAACTCGATCAGCCGCGCCGCGACTTGAGCGGGGCCGACGAGCGCGGCGGCCGCAATGGCGCGGGTCGGACTAGCGCCGGCGATCTCAAGGAGACGGGGCAGATGCGCGGCCATCGCCCCGGTGACGAACCAGGTCGCGGCGAACACGAAGGCCAGGATCGGCATGGCGCCGCGCGGTGAAGGTATGGCATCGGCTTCCGGTTCCGCCGCCGGTTGCGGCGGCGGCGCGCGCGGAACGAGAAGGCGGTTGAGCGGAAGACCGATCAGGAGATTAAGCGCCGCCCAGGCGAGGCAGGTGCCGCGCCAACCAAAGCTCGCATTGAGCAATGCCGAAAGCGGCCATCCGATCGTGCTGGCGAACCCGGCGATCAGCGTGATCCCGGTAATAGGAGCACGCGCCGCCCGCCCGTAGAGGCCGGTGAGCGTGGCGAAGGCGGAACAACGCCACCAGAGCACCGCCCGTGGCGATCGCGTTTGCGAGCAGGGCGAGGCCGACATTTCCGACAAACAGGCGCTCGGCCATGATCCCCGACCCGACCACGGCGATCAGCAAAAACGCGGTCGCTACAAATTCCGTGACTGCCTCGCGGACGACGGCGCGGCTCAACGCCGGCCGCCGCAGCGCCGTTGTGCTCGAGGTCATAGCGCCGGCTCGGCGGCCCCGACGAGGTGACGATGACCGATCGCCTCGACTTCCCGTTCGATCGCCAGGCGATCGAGCCTCTCGATCGGCAGCGCCACGAAAATCTTGATGCGGTTTTCGAGCGCGAGATAGGCGTCGCGGAATGCTGCGCGTTGCTGCGCCTCGGTGCCCGTGACGGCGGCCGGATCAGCCACACCCCAATGTGCGGTTGCCGGGGTGCCGGGCCAAACCGGGCACGATTTGGTCGCCGCCAGATCGCACACCGTGAAAACGAAATCCATGACCGGGGCGCCGGGGCGGGCGAATTCATCCCAGCTTTTGCTGCGCAACCCGCGCGTCGGCAGATGGTGTCGTTCGAGCTCCTCGAGCGCCAGCGGATGCACGGCACCTTTCGGGAAACTGCCGGCGCTATAGACGTTGAACCGGCCCTTGCCCCAATGCTCGATCAGCCCCTCGGCGAGGATGCTCCGCGCCGAGTTGCCGGTGCAGAGAAACAGAACGTTGTAGGCTTTATCCCGCATGATGCGGCCGTCACGCGCAGCAGGATGGCGCGCAGCGCGCTTCCGTCGAGGCGCGTTCCGCCGCCGGGCGGGTCAGCGCCGCCGGCGCGCAGCCACAGGTGGACAGGCCGCCACTCGCCTCGCCGAGCTTGGTCAACCCACCGCTCTGGCCGTAAACGGTAGCGGTGCCGTGCGTGAAGAACGTTTCCCACGGCACGCCCTGCGGGTCGGCGATCCATTGCTTGGAAATCCCGGCCTCGCCGCTGCCCGTGCCGATGGCGAAATTGACCCGCGGGTCTTCGAGCATCCATTTGGCATAGTCGGGCTCGAGCACCGTCGGTTCGGCCGAAAACAGGGTCGAATAAAACCGGACGGACCGTGCCAGGTCGTCAACGCTCACATGCACATGCAAGCGCTTCATCGGTTTCTCCCTTGGTGAAGGTGTCGGCAGGATTGCAGGCCGGGACGCAAGCAGTGTCGCGCCCGTAGCAATTTTCGGTGAGGTAGCCCAGAAGCGCGTTCATCGTGCCGTAATCGGCCGAATAGATGAGCTGCCGGCTCAGCCGACGCTGGATAATCAGGCCAGAGCGGACGAGCTGCGCCAGATGGAAGGAGAGCAGCGACGGCTGAACGCCGAGCCGTTCGCCGATCGCGCCGGCCGGCAGCCCGGCCGGCCCGCAGGCGACGAGCAATCGGAACAGCGCGAGCCGGGTTTCCTGAGCAAGCGCGCCAAGGGCCGCGATCGCATGTTGCTCATCCATGCGAGAGGTTCCCAACGTTTCAACGATCGTTAAATTACGTGCCGTGCCTCGCCCGTCAAGGGATAGTTCAAAAATTGTTCAACTGATGCCATGCAGCCCGAAAACGCTCGGCCTAACCATGAAATACGGCTACGCGCGGGTTTCGACGGGAGGCCAGAGCATTGACGCCCAGCTGCGCCAACTGACCAAGGCCGGGTGCAAGAAGGTGTTCCGCGAGAGGCGGAGGGCCAGAATACCGTTGAAAATCGCGCTTCCAGGGCATTATCCTACCCTCGGACCGCGCGAAAAGACCCGCCATCTGGGGAATCCGGGATGAATACCAAAATGCCGCGCGGCGCGATACCGACCCCCCGAAGCGAATTCGCCGCTGCGGAGCCCTATCGAACCGAGTTTGACGCGGAGGTCTTTGTTCCAAGCGGCGAGTTTCCGACGCCCAATCACGAACTCGCTGCCGCCCGACCTTATAGAGCGGGTGGCGCCGCGCCCGAAAGCTCCCTCGCTTGGCCAATTGAGATCGGCTTTTGGGGAAATGACAAGGAAGGCAATTCGAACTGGGCGGAGGAAGCCTTTGCGAAGGCTTGTGCGGAACCCAAGGTGTTCGTCCCAGTCGACGTAGTCCAGCTCGCGGCGCGGGAATGCGGCTCATCGAATTTTGCCCGCTTCATGCAAACGCACGGGTTTCAAGTGGGCAGCATTGCCTATCTGGACGGGCCGTTCAAATCGGTCGACTGGACAAATAACGCGGCCTTGAACGGCGCCATCGCCAATGTCGGGCCGGTAAAAATCGGCGTCGCCTCGGCGAATCTCGCCTCTTGGCCTCACGGCCGCGTTACGGCTGGGACGAGCGGTTGGGCGATTTACGGGCTGCCGGCGGGACAGCCACAAAATCACTGCGCGAGCCTTTGCGGCTACGGGCCCTTGGCAGCGTTGATCGTTCTGTTTGAGGGGAACGGAGTCAATGTCAATGTGCCGTCGGGCATGCCCCCGGGACTTTGCTACGCGATGTTCGTCTGGGGCTCCATTGGCATCGTCGACCAGCAATCGATGGCGAACATAACCGGCGAAGCCTGGGTTCGAAATCCGACGACGATCATCAAGAATCTCGGCGGATAACCGCCGGATACACCGTCGCCGCTGGGATACCTGCCGAAGACAGGTCAACATCAACAACCCTAGTAAACGGGAGAAGACGCCATGCCAGACTTTGAAGTAGATCTGACAAGACGGCTACCGCGCGGCGCGATCCAGTCGCCTCGGTACGAACTCGCGGCGGCTATGCCGCATGTGCCGGACGCGGCAATCACTGTCCCTGAGAGCTTCCTGATGTGGCCAGTTGAAATGTCGTCGTGGAATAACTACTACTACGGCGACTGCGTTACTGCCGAGGAAGCCTTCGCCAAGGCCACCGCCGCGCCGGGGGTATTCATTTCGGAGGCAACGGTGGTCTCCTGGGCATCGGAGCATGGCTACTTGAACGGCGCAACCCTCACCGCCGTCATGAGGACAATGCAAACGAACGGTTTCCTGTTCAACGGTAAAACATACGACGATGGTCCTTACAACACGGTCAATTGGACAAATGCCGCAATTCTGAACAGTGCCATCTTTACGCACGGACCGGTGAAACTCGGTGTCGGGGCGGACGACTTCCAATCGAATCCTCACGGCCTCGTTACGCCGGGGACCAGCGGTTGGGCGATGTACAACTACCCGAAGAACCAACCAGAGGATCACTGCGTGAGCCTTTGCGGTTACGGGACGTTGCCGGAGTTGGTCCATCTGTTCCAACAGCACCACGTCACCGTGCATGCGCCGCCGGGTATGCCCGCGGGCCTCTGCTATGCGACGTTCACCTGGAATTCCATTGGGATCCTTGACCAGCAGTCGATGCTGAATATGACCTACGAGGCCTGGATTCGTAACCCGGTGACAATCATCAAATAAGCCGCCATCAAATAAGCCGCGCCGCCCGTCTTGCGCGAACGCGGGCTCACGGCGGAACACCGTTGTGGCCCCGCCGCTTTTGCCAATGTGAACGTGGGGTCATGGAGCCTTTTCCAATTCAGGCTGAGAACCCGACCGAAAATGACACACGTTGGATCAGCAACTTACTCGTCACCCCCTGTCAGGAAATTGGCCGAGGCGGCAAAAACAGCGCTGCATCGGCGTGGTCCGTGCTTCGAGACGCCGCCCGAGGACAGCCCCCGGACTTGATCCGGGGGCCGGCCGGGGGCAAGCGACGGGACTTCGACCCTGGATTCCCGCTGGCGCGGGAATGACGATATAGGTGTCTGAAATAAATCAATTCATTTTGGGTCAGGGTCTGAAAGCCTGACCCAAAATGAACCGGTCGTTTTCAAGAGGTTATATCTCTCACTCGTCTTGGCCGGTGGGCTTTTAGCCCGCGGGCCTGACCCGCGGGTCGGGCCCGGCCATCCACGCGAAGACCGTCCAAGCCTTTCCAGTTCTCGTGGATGCCCGGACCAAGTTCGGGCAAGACGAGTTCAAAGCCGGCAACACATCAGGTGCACACGTCATTTCGGGTCGGACACTCAGGAAAAAATCAACCGCAAGCGGGCACACAGGGTTTGATCGCGCCCGGCAATGCCGGGGCGTCCAGGGGACCGCTCCAGGTGTCGGTGACGATCCTCGCGACCGGGGCGGCTGGGCGCCGGAAACGCGCTCGAAGGCGTACCGGGCGGCGCCAGCCCATTCTCGTAATCGGCTGCGAGGATCTCCGGCGCCGACGGCAGCGTCAGCACGACCAATGCGAAAACATGCTGATATCCGGGACATCGCTCGCCTCATCTCCACGACAGAGGGCCCACTGCCCGTCGAGGCGCTTGGCAAAAAAGACGGCGCATTTGTTCATCGCCGGATCGAGGACGATGACCTCGACCACGGTGGGCCGGCGCTATCCCGGCGGCAGCCGATTGAAGGCCGCCTCGACGGTGTCGACGCGGCGGGCGCCGGAGCGGCGGTCCTTGACCTCGACCGTGCCGGCAGCGACGCCGCGCGGGCCGACGATGATCTGCAGCGGCAAGCCGATCAGGTCCATCGTCGCGAATTTGACGCCCTGCAACTCGTCGCGGTCGTCATAGAGCACTTCGATCCCGGCCCGCAGCAATTTGCCGTAGACGTCGTCGGCGGCGGCGCGGCAGCGCGGATCGCCTGGCCGCAGATCGATCAGCCCGACCCGAAAGGGTGCGACACTCTCGGGCCAGACGATGCCGGCATCATCGTGATTGCCCTCGATCAGCGCCCCGACGAGGCGCGACACGCCGATGCCGTAGGAGCCCATTTCGAGCGCCGCCTGCGCGCCGTCCGGGCCGGTGATCAGGGCCCCCATCGGCCGCGAATACTTGTCGCCGAAATAGAAGATCTGGCCGACCTCGATGCCGCGCCGGCTGACGATCCTGTCGCCGTAGCGCGCGGTCGCCCGCGGATCGTGAACCTCGTCGGTGGCGGCGTAGAGGTTCGTGTAACGGTCGACGATCCGTTGCAACGCCGGCGCCTCCCAGCCGACATCGTCGATCTCCCGCCAGGCCAGGTCGAGAAAGTCGCTGTGGACATGGACCGCACTCTCGCCGGTGTCGGCGAGGATGATGAATTCGTGGCTGAGGTCGCCGCCGATCGGCCCGGTTTCGGCCCGCATCGGAATCGCCCGCAAGCCCATCCGGGCGAAGGTGCGCAGATAGGCGACGAACATCTTGTTGTAGGAATGCCGCGCCCCGGCGATGTCGAGGTCGAAGCTGTAGGCGTCCTTCATCAGGAATTCGCGACCGCGCATCACGCCGAAGCGCGGCCGCAGCTCGTCGCGGAACTTCCACTGGATGTGGTAGAGCAGCTTTGGCAGGTCGCGATAGGATTTGACCGCGGCGCGGACGATCTCGGTGACCTGCTCCTCGTTGGTCGGCCCGTACAGCATCTCGCGATCATGGCGGTCGCGGATGCGCAACATCTCCTTGCCGTAATCGTCATAGCGGCCGCTCTCGCGCCACAGCTCGGCCGGCTGGATCGTCGGCATCAGAAGTTCCTGCGCCCCGGCCCGGTCCTGCTCCTCGCGCACGATGCGCTCGACCCTTTTCAACACGCGCAGCCCGAGCGGCAGCCACGAATAGATCCCGGCGCTCGACTGGCGGATCATGCCGGCGCGCAGCATCAGCCGGTGCGAGACGATCTGCGCTTCGCTCGGGTTCTCGCGCAGCAGCGGCAGAAGATATTCGGAGAGGCGCATCGCTCCTCGGTTGTTCGCAGCCGCCGCCCAATCTAGGGAAGGCGCCGCCGCCTGTCCATCGCATGCGCCCCCTGTCACCGCCGACGCGGGCCGCCGGCGGTTATGTCTCGCCGCCGGAATTCGCCTTGATCTCGTTGTCGATCGTGCTCGCCAGGGCGACCACCTGGTCTGCGGCACCGAGGGGATTGTCCAATGCCGATGAGACCTTGGCGCTCGTTATCCCGAGCGTTTTGAGCGACGCGGCGGTGCCGGCTTCGCCGTTGCCGCCCACCACTGTGGTATCGCCAGCAAGCCGGGCGAGAACCAGCATGTATTTCTGTAAAACAGCTGCGGAAAGGATCGCCACTTTTTTGGACTAGTCGAATTCGGGAGTTCCTGGACCCGAGGCCACGACATCCGGATACTCCGCAACATATTGCTTGGCGGCGGCGAAAGTAACGTCGCTGCCGTATCGGTCGATATCGCAAACCGAATTTTGCCGGTCCGGCCGGTGCCCGTGCGCAAGGCCCGCGAAGCGCTCGGGCGGTATGAGCACCGGACCCGGTGGAAGTTTACCAAAAATTCACGTGACGGAACGCCGCAGCCATGGGAAAACCGCGCCAACGGGAATGCGCGGTCCAACCGCGCAGGCCTGAGTTTAGGGAGGAACGACCGCCGAACCGGGGCAATATCCCGGACAGCGAGCGACGACGAAGGGCAGAGGCGGGACCGCTCCCGCTCTCTGCCCTGCTTTTTCGGGCGGGGCCGTGCCGAGCTTTCCCGAGACATGCCGCGCCGCGCCGATTATGGTCCGGTCGCGTCCAGCCCAAAAAGGTGCGGGCCGGCAGGCACGGGAAGCGAGCGGAGCGCGTCTATGGCCATCGGTCGGGGTTATCATTTCTTTCAGAATCCGGGGCCGACCAATATCCCGGACCGGGTGTTGCGGGCGATGGACCGCGGCACCATCGATTTCACCGGCGCCACTTTCCGCACGATCGCCGCCGAATGCGTTGCCGGGCTGAAGCGCGTATTCAAGACCGAAGCAACGGTCCTCGCCTATGCCGCTTCCGGGCACGGCGCCTGGGAGGCGGCCCTCGTCAACCTGTTCTCGCCCGGCGACCGGGTGCTGGTGGTCGAGACCGGCTATTTCTCGCTCAATTGGGGCCTGCGCTGCGAAGCCTTTGGTCTCGAAGTCGAGACTCTGGCCACCGACTGGCGCCGCTGCGCCGACGCGGCTCGGCTCGAAACCCGGCTGCGCGAGGATCGCGGACACGTCATCAAGGCGGTGCTCGCCGTGCACAACGAGACCTCGACCGGGGTCGTGCACGACATCGTGGCGCTGCGCCGGGCGATCGACGCCGCCCGGCATCCGGCACTGTTTCTCGTCGACGTGATCTCGTCCTTGGCGTCGATGGATTTCCGCATGGACGAATGGGGTGTCGATGTCGTCGTCGCCGGCTCGCAGAAGGGGCTGATGCTGCCGACCGGCATGGCCTTTACCGGGATCAGCGCGCGGGCGCTCGCCGCCGCCGCCGCGGCGAAATTGCCGCGGGTTTACTGGGACTGGCGCCGGCTGGTCGAGGGCAACGCGCAGGCGGTGTGGAACGGCACCGCGCCGGTGCACCTCTATTACGGGCTGCAGGAGGCATTGCGCATGATCGAAGAGGAAGGTCTCGACCGCGTCTTTGCCCGACACCACCGGCTCGCCGAGGCGACAAGGCGCGCGGTGCGCGTCTGGCGGCAGAACGACGGGCCGGAGATTTTCGCCGCCGATCCGCGCGGCCAATCCGATTCTGTGACCGCGGTGCTGACCCCGGAAGGCTGGGACGCGAACCGGGTTCGCGAGATCTGCCTCGAGACGTTCAACGTGTCGCTCGGCGGCGGGTTGGGGCCGTTGCAGGGCCGGGTATTTCGCATCGGTCATATGGGCGATCTGAACGAGCCGATGATCCTGGGCTCGCTCGCCGCGGTCGAGATGGCGCTCGACATCGCCGGCGTGCCGCACGGCAAGGGCGGCGTCGCGGCGGCGATGGACTACCTCGTCGCGGCCGCGAGCGGCTGACCAACAACGGGAAGGGCAAAAATGCAATACGGCCTGTTTACGATGCCGTCGCATCCGCCGGAGCGCGGCCTGGCCGAGGGCCACCGCTGGGATCTCGATACCCTGCGCTGGGCCGACGAGCTCGGCTTTGCCGAGGCCTGGATCGGCGAGCACCACACCGCCCCCTGGGAGCCGCACCCGGCGCCCGATCTCCTGATTGCGCAGTCGCTCCTCGAAACCAAGCGCATCCGTCTGGCGCCCGGCGGCTTTCTGCTGCCGTACCACCACCCGGCCGAGTTGGCGAACCGGGTCGCGATGCTCGACCATCTGGCCCAGGGGCGGCTCAATTTCGGCGTTGCCGCGAGCGGTCTGCCGAGCGACTGGGCGATGTTCCACGTCGACGGCGTGGCCGGGCAGCACCGCGAGATGACGCGCGAGGCGCTCGACATCATCTTGAGGCTGTGGACCTCGGAAGAACCGTTCGATTATGCGGGCAAATACTGGCGGGTCAGCAAAACCGATCTGATGCTGCGCACCCTGCGGCCGCATTTGAAGCCGCTGCAGAAACCCTATCCGCCGATCGGCGTCGCCGGGGTCAGCAAGGGCTCGGATACGTTGAAGCTCGCCGGCGAGCACGGCTTTTTGCCGATGAGCCTAAACCTCAACCCGGCCTATGTCGCCAGCCACTGGGAATCTGTCGAAGAGGGCGCGCGCCGCACCGGGCGCACGCCGCAGCGCGGGCAATGGCGGCTGGTGCGCGAGATCTTCGTCGCCGAGACCGACGCCGAGGCTTGGCGGCTTTCGGTCGGCGACATGATGGGCCGGATGAACCGGGAATATTTCCTGCCGCTCCTGACCGATGTCGGCGTGATCGAGTTCCTGAAGCACGATCCCGCGGTCGCCGACAGCGACGTCACCCCCGAATACTGCGCCCGGCACAACTGGCTGATCGGCTCGCCCTCGACCGTCGTCGAGAAGATCGAACGGATGTACGACGAGGTCGGCGGCTTCGGCTCGCTGCTGCTGTTCTGCTTCGACTACAGCGAAAACCAACGGGCCTGGCACGAATCGATGCGGCTTTTGGCGGAGGAGGTGATGCCGAAGGTCGCCCACTTGGCGCCGCCGCCCGCCTGAGCGCGCTTCGCCTCGCGGCGTTGACGCGGCGAATGCTGCCCTGAGAGCCTGACCCCAAAGATTGTTGCGCGAGGCGGCGGCGCCGTGATTCCCGGTACCGCGACTCACCGTGACGGCGACCAACGATGTGGATCAAGGAGCAGCGCCGGATTTACCTGCGGGAGGGCGACGGGTATCCGAGCACCCCGCCGGATGCGGAGTGGGCGCGGCTGGAGCCAGTGATCCCGCCGGCGCGGCCCCACGGGTTTCCGCCACGCTCGACGGTGTACAACATCCTCCGCAAGCGGCACCGCAATCTTCAGATGAACGCTCTGTGCAGACATGCCGAGCCGGCGTCCTGTGAGCTCGGATGCGCTCTCCTGTGCGACTGCGACGTGACCTTGGGGCTCGCCTCTGATAAAGTGAACCTAAGAGACCGAAAATGACACGCGGTGGATCAACAACTTACTCGTCACCCCCGCGAAGGCGGGGGTCCAGGGCAAGCGACAGGACTTCGACCCTGGATTTCCCGCTTGCGCGGGAATGACAATTTAAGGTTCTGAAATAAATCGATTTATTTTAGGTCAGGGTCTAAGATTACGAACCGAAACGGGGGAGAGTTGCGATGACCGCCGGGCGCCAGTCCTTGGCTGACGAGTTGCTGCAGCGGTTTGCCGGTCGATGCGCAGGTTACGATCGGGACAATCGTTTCTTCCAAGAGGATTTCGAGGATTTGCGGCAGGCTAATTATCTGACGTTGCCTGTGCCGAAGGAGCTGGGCGGCGCCGGGTTTACTCTCGCGCAACTATGCCGCGAGCAGCGCCGGCTCGGCTACTACGCGCCCGCCACCGCTCTCGGGATCCACATGCATTTGTATTGGGTCGGGGTTGCCGCCGACCTGTGGCGCCAAGGCGACCGCTCGCTTGAATGGATGCTGAAGGAGGCGATGGCAGGCGAGGTGTTCGCTGCCGGTCACTCCGAGCGGGGCAACGACCTGCCGGTCCTGCTCGCCACCAGCAAGGCCGATCGGGTCGACGGCGGCTTCCGTTTCACCGGCCGCAAGATGTTCGGAAGTCTGATGCCGGTCTGGACGCGGCTTGGCCTGCATGCAACCTGGGCCGAGGCGGACGGCGGTCCGAAGATCGTGCACGCCTTCCTGCCGCGCAACCACGACGGATATCGCGTCGTGGAGACCTGGGACACGATGGGGATGCGCGCGACGCGCAGCGACGACACGGTGCTGGAGGGCGCCTTCGTTCCCGATAAATACATCGCCCGGATCGTGCCCGTCGCTGGGCTTGACGCCTTTGTGCTTGGGATGTTTGCCTGGGCCCTTCTCGGGTTCGGCAACATCTATTGCGGCGTGGCGCGGCGGGCGCTCGACCTGGCCGTGTCGGGGATCAAGGGGAAAACCTCGCTGGCCGTCAGCCGGACGATGGCCTACCATCCCGAGATCCAGCACATCGTGGCTGAGATGATGCTGTCGTTCGAGCCGATTGCCCCACATCTCGACAGGATCGCGGCCGACTGGTCGGAGGGCGTCGACCACGGTGCCGCTTGGCCGTCGAAAATCGTCTCGGCCAAATATCATGCCGTCGAAGCGTGCTGGCATATCGTCGACAAGGCGATGGAGGCATCCGGCGGGGCTGGCATGTTTCGCGCCAATGAACTGGAGCGGCTGTTTCGCGACGCCCGCTGCGGCCGTTTCCATCCCGCCAACGCCTTCCTAACCCATGAGATTGTCGCCAAGACGGCGCTCGGCATCGATCTCGGCGAGCAGCCGCGCTGGGGATAGAGGCGGGGCCATCGAATGGCCGAGGAGCTCCGCCCCTGGCTCCAGCGCGTCGGGCTGGACCAACTCGCCGATACGTTGGCGGCCAATGACATCGATCTCGATCTGCTGCCGGAGCTGAGCGACGATGACTTGAAAGAGCTGGGCCTATCGCTCGGGCACCGCCGGCGGCTGCTGCGCGCGATCGCCGAACTGGCGAGCAGCCCGACACAGTCGGCGGCGCCGGAGGCCGCCGGACCGAACACAACCGTCATCGACGACAGCGCACGGGAGGCGGAACGGCGGCTGCTGACGGTCATGTTCTGCGATCTCGTCGGCTCGACCGAGCTGTCGCGTCGGCACGACCCCGAGGATCTTCGCGAGCTGCTGCGCCGCTATCATGATGCCGTCGCCGCGGTCGTGCGCCGTTTCGGCGGCTATGTCGCCAACTACCTCGGTGACGGCATCCTCGCCTATTTCGGGTGGCCGCGGGCAGATGAGGATGACGCGGCGCAGGCGGTCCGGGCGGGTCTCGCAGCGGTTGCGTCGGCGAACGAGTTGGCGCTGCGGGTGCATGTCGGGATCGCATCGGGGACAGTCGTTGTCGGCGATCTCGACGGCACGTCCGGCCGGCAGGTGGGCGCGATCGCCGGCGAAACTCCCAACCTCGCGGCCCGTCTCGAAGCGCTGGCCGGGCCGGGTCAGATCATCATCGGCGAGCTGACACGGCAGTTGATTGGAGCCGCGTTCGTTCTCGACGATCTCGGCCCGCAACAACTCAAAGGCATCACCGAGCCGGTGGGCGCCTGGCAGGTTCTCGCCGAGCGCTCGATCGAAAGCCGGTTTGAGGCGCGCGCCGGGCGGCTGACCCGATTTGTCGGACGCGAGCACGAGATCGCGCTGTTGGTCGATCGCTTCGAACGTGCCGCCGCCGGCGAGGGTCAGGCGGTATTGCTCTCGGGCGAAGCCGGGATCGGCAAGTCGCGCATCATCCAGCAGCTGCAGGAGCGCTTGGGGGAACCTCCTACACCCGGCTGCGCTTCCAGTGCTCGCCTTCACATACCGATATCGCGCTCTATCCCGTGATTCGCCACCTTGAACACGCTGCGGGGTTTCAGCCCACAGACAGCCCGCAGGCGCGGTTCGAAAAATTGGAGGCGCTGCTGCGGCAGGGTGTCGACGATGTGGGCGAGAGCGCCGCGTTGTTGGCGCCGCTGCTGTCGCTGCCGGCAGAGCAGCGCTACGGTACGATGGATCTGACCATCGAGCAGCGCGCCGAGCGCACCCTCCAGATCCTGCTCGATCAGCTCCTCGGCCTCGCAGCCAAGGCGCCCGTTCTGTACATCCTCGAAGATGCCCATTGGCTCGACCCGACAACGCACGAAATGGTGAGCCGCACGTTTGGGAAGATCGGCGAGGCTCGGGTCATGATGCTGATCACCCATCGGCCCGAGTTCCAGACCGACTGGACCCGGCATCCCCAGGTGACCGCGCTGACGTTGAGCCGGCTCAGCCGCGGGCAGGGGGCCGCGGTCGTCCGCGCCGTAGGCGGCGCGGCGCTGCCGGACGCGGTGGTGGCGCGCATCCTGCAGCGCGCCGAGGGCGTGCCGCTGTTCATCGAGGAATTGACCCGATCGGTTGTCGAGACCGACGATGCGCTCGGCGCGGCCGGCATCCCCGAGACATTGCAAGCATCGTTGCTGGCCCGGCTCGACCGGCTCGGGGCCGATGCCCGCGAGGTGGCCCAGGTCGCCGCCGTGATCGGCCGCGAATTCAACGGCGCATTGCTGTCTGCGGTCGCCGGCAAGAGCGGCGACACCATCGAGCGCGAATTGCGGCGGCTGGTCGCGGCCGAGATCGTGCTGCCGCAAGGTCGGTCGGGCGAGATTTGCGCCTTCCGCCATGCGCTGCTCCAGGATGCGGCGTATCAATCCCTGCTGTTGAGCCGGCGCCGCCAGTATCACGGGGAAATCGCCCGCGCGCTGGTCGAGCGATTCGCCACCGTGGCCGAAAGCGAGCCGGACCTCGTCGCCCGACATTACACGGCGGCGGCGATGCCGCAGCGCGCGGTTTCCTATTGGCTGCGGGCCGGCGAGCGCTCGCGCTCGCGCTTTGCCGTCGCGGAGGCGATCGCCCACCTGGAACGTGGCGTGCAGATGGCGCGCGATCTTCCGGCCGGCGATGAGCGGTCAGGCCACCTCCTCGCCCTGCTCCTCGCCCTCGGCGAGGCACGGCAGCTGATCAGCAGCCAATTGCATGAGGGGTTGGCGACGTTTCGGGAGGCCGCGGAGCTGGCGCGGACCGAAGGCTCGCCGGCGGACTTCGCGCGGGCGGCCCTCGGCCTCGACCATGTAGAATCGATCCTCGGACTGAACGACATCACGTCCGTGCCGTTCCTCGAAGCGGCCCTCAATAGGTTGGGCGGTGAGGACAGCGTCACGCGTTTGCGTGTGTTCGCCAGGCTCGGCCGCCGTTTAGCCTTCCTCGGCGAGCAGGAACGCGGGATACAACTGCTGACGGAGGCGGTCGCGCTGGCCCGGGATTGCGGTGATGCCGGGGCATTGTGCGACGTCCTGAACTCGTTTCAGGTCGCTTTGAGCGGCCGGCCCCTTCCGGCGGCGGACTTCGCGGAGCGGCGCCGGGTTCTCGACGAGATGATCGCGGCGGCCGAGGCGGTCGGCGATCCGGAGCAGGTAGTCTTAGCCGAAGTGTGGCGCGTCGCCGGCCTTCTCGAACTCGCCGATCACGCTGCCTTCGAGGCGTCGCTGCAGCGCTACGGGGATTTGAGTGAGCGCTACCAGCTCTCCTATTTCGGCTGGGGTTTGGCATGCGCCCATGGGCTGCGCGCGATCCTCTATGGCCAGTTCGGCGAGGCCGAGCGACTGGCGCACCACGCCTTCGAAATCGGCCGCGACGTGCACGGCGATCTGGCTGCCGGCGTCTATGGCGTGCAGATGTTCACGATCCGCCGCGAGCAGGGCCGCCTCGCCGAGGTCGCGCCGCTGTTCCGGCGCTTGGTCGACGAGAACCCGGGCGATGCTGCGTGGCGGCCCGGTCTGGCGCTGATCGCCTGCGATCTCGGCTTCGAGGCGGCAGCGCAAGGCGTTCGACGAGATGGCCGCGGTTACCCGGGTTCGCGCTGCCGGCCGACGCCAAGCGCGGTCTGACCTTATCCTATCTCGCCGAGGTATGCGCCCGGTTGGGCGATGCGCAGCGCGCCGAGCAGCTTTACGAGTTGCTGCTTCCATACCGGGACAACACGATCCTCGCCCCGGTATCCACCGTCTGCTGCGGCGCCGCCGCGCGATATCTTGGGATGCTCGCTGGCGCCATCGGGAATTGGGCCGCCGCGGAGGAGCATTTCGAAGCTGCCTTGGTTCTTGACGAGCACATGCACGCGTGGCCGTGGCTGGCTCACACCCAGCACGAATTTGCCACCCTGTTGCTGCGCCGCGACTGCGGGGGCGACCAGCCGCGCGCCAACATGCTGCTCGCTGGTGCCGCAGAGATCGCAGAACGGCTCGGCATGCCGGCGCTGCTGAAAAATATCGATGCACTGCGTCGGTGATTTTCGCTTGAATTGGCAACCCCAGGGAGAGAACGATGGCACGCTTCTTGATAGAACGTCATTTTGCTGAGGCGGTCGAACTATCGAAGGAAGATGCGGACAATATCCGGGAGATCAACGACGACGAAGGGATTCGCTGGCTGTTCTCGTTTTTGGGCCCGGATAAGCGAAAGACCTATTGTCTTTACGAGGCGCCGAGCGCCGAAGCGATCCGCGCCGCGGCCCGCAGGCTGAACATTCCGGCCGACGTGATCGTTGAGGTATCGGAAGTAAGGCCTGAGATGTTCGCATAAAGCCCGACCGGGGCAGAGGGCGTTGTCGAGGGCAAGACCCTTTGGGAAATTGCTCCGGATGCCGGCGGCCGCCGGCTCGGAGTGCATCTCACGCAGCCGGCGCAGGCATTCCTCCGCTTCGTCGTGCCGGCCGAGATGGCCCAACAGACTGAGCTTGAGTGTCCGACCCGAAATGACGTGTGCACCTGATGTGTTGCCGGCTTTGAACTCGTCTTGCCCGGACTTGGTCCGGGCATCCACGAGAACTGGAAGGGCTTGGACAGTCTTCGCGTGGATGGCCGGGCCCGACCCGCGGGTCAGGCCCGCTGGCTAAAGGCCCACCGGCCAAGACGAGTGCGAGATATAACCTCTTGAAAACGACCGGTTCATTTTGGCTCAGGCTTTGAGGCGCAACGCCGGCATACCAGAATTTTCACGGCGGCGGGAGTTCATTGCGGTTCTCCATGCATCAGCTCAATGAAGCAGATATTAGCGAGCGGCTGCTGTCTCATCTGGCGCGCGCCTTCGGCTGCCCGGATGCGGTGTGTCTAGCCGGGCCAGTTCGAATACACGGCGGCTTTGACGCCGCGGTCTTCGGCTTTACACTCGATCGCGTCCGCTCTCCCTTGGTGGGGCCGCTGATCCTGCGTCTCGGCCACGCCAATGCCGATGGGGGCCGGGCGAAGCTGGAAACCGTTGTCCAGAATACTCTCACGGAAATGGGCTTTCCTGCACCCCGCGTCATAACGAGCGAAAGTGACCCGGGCGTCCTCGGCGGACCCTTCATGGTCATGGCGCGGCTGTCCGGGCAAACTCTCGCCCACGGTATCGAGGGTCTCGGCGCCGGCACCTCCCGTGTCGGACGGCTGAAGCTCCTGTTCAATCTTCCGGGCATCCTCTCCAGGGCGACCGACCAATGGGTGGACATGCAGATCCGCCTGCATCAATTGCCGGCCGAACCGCTGCTGCGGGCAGTAACGACGGCGGGCATCGACGCGACCGCCATCACCTTCGAAGGCCAGTTGGCACGTCTCGGGACGATTGTCGAGCAGTGCGCTCTCAGCGGACTGGAACCCGGCCTTGCCTGGCTGGACAGTCGCCGACCGCCGCAGCCGCGGGAGGTGACGATCTGCCATGGCGACTTCCACCCGCTCAATATCCTTGCCGACCAGGGCCGGCCCACTGGGGTCATCGACTGGGCCAATGCGGTCATTGCCGAGCCTGCCATGGATGTCGGTTCGGCGATCGCCAACATTTCCGCCGTTCCGCTCCGCCTGCCAAGGGCATTGCGCGTTGCGGCACACGCGGTTATCGGCGCGGCTCTACGACGCTACGAGCGCGCCTATCGGGGGCTCCGGCCGCTCGACGATCAGACCGTGCTCTACTATGAAGTCTTCCGCGCCATCGCCCAACTGGTTTGGGTCGGTCAGGCGAGGGCCGCCGGACGTGTAGGCGGCGGCGCCTTCCATTCTGCAGCCGGGGTCGACAATCTAATCGCTCTCATCAGGAAGCTGAGCGGTGTATCGTTGCGGCTCGACGATCGTGTGCGTCTGTCCGCGGAATAAAATGATAAGCTTTGGCTAGGGCCTGTCGTCAATTAGCAGTGCTGGCTCACATATATCAACGCTTTGGCCGGGCTCGGCCTGGCTCGGCCCGGCCATCCACGAGAAACGGCACAGGCCTTCGCGGGCTCCCGTGGATGCCCGGCCCAAGGCCGGGCAAGACGGTAATCGGATGTAATCGGAACGGGGCGTCCGCTCAATTGACGACACGCCCTAGAAGATAACCTTGGCATGGGGCGTCAGCCGCTCCAGCCGACTTCGCGTCCCCGTGGAGTCGAGCAGCCCGTCACGGCCACCCACAATCGCCAGTAAAGGTGGAAGACCGAATGAGCCTGGTGTTTGCTGTACCGGATGAAGCCGGTTCTGGCGGATCAACGACGTTGGCCCGCGTAACTCGGAAGGCCGCTGTCCACCAACCGCGCCGGTCCCTCGCCCCAACGGCAAGGCCTCTTTAGTCGCCCACCGGCCGTGCCGACCCGCAGGGCATCAAACTTCACCCGCTGTCATTGCGAGGCGCCGATCGGCGCCGCGGCAATCTCGGCGTCGCGGAGTTTGCGGCGTCGAGATTGCTTCGCTGCGCTCGCAATGACAGCGAGGGTCGGCCGACGCGGTCCTGTCGGCGCTTGCTCGCTCCAGTCGCCGCGGGCAGGATGCACCGCTTCGGTACCGGCTCGGCGATGGGGGAGCTTTGATGAACGGCGCGGAAAGCCTGGTGCGCACGCTGGTCGGCGGCGGGGTCGACGTGTGCTTTGCCAATCCGGGCACCTCCGAGATGCATTTTGTCGCCGCCCTCGATCGGGTCGAGGGCATGCGCTGCGTCCTCGGCCTGTTCGAGGGGGTGGTCACCGGGGCCGCCGACGGCTATGCCCGGATGCGCGAAAAGCCGGCGGCGACGTTGTTGCATCTCGGTCCCGGCATGGCCAACGGCCTCGCCAATATGCACAACGCCAACAAGGCGTCGACGCCGATGATCAACATCGTCGGCGATCACGCCACCTACCACCGCCGTTATGACGCACCGCTGACGACCGACATCGAAGCCGCGGCGCGCCCGTTTTCGCGCTGGGTCAAGACCTCGGCCGACGCCCGCTCGGTCGCGGCCGACGGCGCTTTGGCGATCGTCGCGGCCCGCACGCCGCCCGGGCAGATCGCGACCCTGATCCTGCCGGCCGATACCGCGTGGAACGAGGGTTCGGGGCCGGCCCCGGTGCCGCCGGCGCCCGCGGCCGCCAGCGTCTCGCCCGAGGCGGTCGCCGCGGCGGCCCGGGTCTTGCGCTCCGGCGAGCCGGCATTGCTGCTGCTTGCCGGCCGAGCCGTGCGCGCCGACGGTCTCGACCTCGCCGGCCGCATCGCGGTCAAGACCGGGGCAAAATTGATGGCGCAAGGTGCCAACGCCCGCACCCAGCGCGGCCGCGGCCGGGTCTTTGTCGAGCGGATCCCGTACGTCGTCGATCAGGCGGTCAGGGTGCTCTCCGGGCTCAGACACATCGTGCTCGTCGGCGCCAAGATGCCGGTGGCGTTTTTCGCCTATCCCGACAAGCCGAGCCTGCTGTCGCCGCCCGATTGCCGGGGCCATGTGCTGGCCCGGCCCGAGGAGGACGCGATCGGCGCGCTCGCGGCACTCGCCGATGAATTGGGCGCGCAGTCGACGGCGGCCGCCGTCGTCAACGGCCAGCCGCCGGCGCCGGCGATCGGCGCCATCACCTCCGATGCGCTCGGCGCTTCGCTGGCCGCTCTCCTGCCGGAAGACGCGATCGTCGTCGACGAAGCGGTGACCACCGGGCGCGGCTTTTTTGTCCCGACGCGCGCGGCGGCGCCGCACGACTGGCTGTCGAACATGGGCGGCTCGATCGGCATGGGCATGCCGGTGGCGACCGGCGCCGCGATCGCCTGCCCCGATCGCAAGGTGGTGGCGCTCGAAGGCGACGGCAGCGGCATGTACACGTTGCAGGCGCTGTGGACGCAGGCGCGCGAGGGGCTCGATGTGACCACTCTCGTCTTTGCCAACCGCAGCTACGCCATCCTGCGCGGCGAATTGGCCAATGTCGGCGCCGGCAATCCCGGCCGCAAGGCGCTCGATATGCTCGATCTCGGCCATCCCGACCTCGACTGGGTCGGGCTGGCGCGGGCGATGGGCGTCCCCGGCGCCCGCGTCGGCACGATGGAAGAGTTCAACCGCCGCCTCGCCGAGGGTATCGCCACGCCGGGCCCGTTTCTCGTCGAGGTCGCGTTGTGAGCCGCGGGCGCCGTGCCGGCCGTTCCGATCCGATGTCTGCGGCTCGCCGCGGAACCTTTGGGCGAAACAATTGTTAGCCATCGATTGCCCCGGGGCGGAGTGGAGGCCGGTGGAGCTGAGGCCACAGGAGATCGGGCTGTTCCTCGATGTCGATGGGACCCTCCTCGACTTCGCCCCTCATCCCGAGGCGGTCGAGGTTCCGGCGGATCTGATCGCGACCCTTGCCGCGGCCGAACGGCGGCTCGCAGGGGCGCTGGCGCTGATCAGCGGCCGGCCGATCGTGGCGCTCGACCGGTTGTTTGCCCCGTTGCGGCTACCCGCAAGCGGGGTGCATGGCGCCGAAATCCGCTGCACCCGCGACGGCGTCGGCCGGATGCCGGCAGAGCACCGAATGCCGCCCGAGATTTGGCCGGATCTCGTCCGGCTGCTCGAACACTTTCCCGGAACCTTTCCCGAGGACAAGCGCGCCAGCTTTGCGGTACACTTTCGTGTGGCGGCCTGTAGCGCAGAGGAACTCGGCGCGGCGCTTGCACGATTTATCTCTGGATTCCCTGGGTTCGAGCTGGAGCTGGCGGGGGGCAATTTCGTGTTCGAAATTTGGCGGTCCGGTTTCGACAAGGGCAAGGCGATCGACAGATTCATGGCGAAGAGACCATTTCTCGACCGACGGCCGGTCTTTATCGCCGACGACGCATTGGACCGCGCCGGTTTTGATGCGGTCCTCGGGCGCGGCGGCCTCGCCTATTCGGTCGGCCGCGAACTTCCCGGGCTCTCCGGGTGCTTTTCCGAGCCGGCGGCGGTGCGAGCCTGGCTCGGGCGGCTCGTCGGATGAGCATGCCGACCGCTGTGGCCGCTCGCGACCGGCGGCCGATCGCGGCGAGAAGCGCGCGAGACCCGTCGGCGCCGCGCCTTGTCGTCGTGTCGAACCGGGTCGAGGTACCGGATCCGGAAGGGCCGCGCCAAGCCGGCGGGCTCGTTGTCGCCGTCGATGCGGCGCTGCGGCGCCATGACGGGATCTGGTTCGGCTGGAGCGGCAAGGTAACCGAGGATGCCGCGACGGCAGAGCCGCGGACGGTCGAGCGCCGCTCCCGGACGGTCGTGACGCTCGACCTGTCGCCGGCCGATTTCCAGGAATACTACAACGGCTTCGCCAATCGCGTGCTGTGGCCGATCCTGCATTACCGCGTCGACCTCGCGGGCTTCACCGCGACCGAACTGGGCGGCTATTTGCGGGTCAATGCGCTGTTCGCCGACGCGCTGACGCGCTTCATCCGCTCGAACGATTTGATCTGGGTCCACGACTATCATCTCCTGGCGCTTGCCAGGGAATTGCGGGCTCGCGGCCACACCAACCCGATCGGTTTCTTTCTGCACGTCCCGTTTCCACCGCCGGACATCGTGTTGGCGCTGCCGCAGCACGCCGAGACGCTCGGCGCATTGGGCCATTACGACCTCGTCGGGTTGCAGACCAAGCAAGATGCGGACAACCTCGCGCGCTATTTCGAGCACCAGGGCGGATCTCTTGCCCGCGATGGGGCAGGCATCGAGTTTGGTGGTCGGCGCCTCCAGATCGGCGCCTTTCCGGTGGGGATCCGCACCTCGGTCTATGCCCGGGCCGCGCGCCAGGCGGTGCGCTCGGCGGCGGCAGCAGAGCTGCGGGCAAGCCTTGGCGGCAGACGCCTGATCATCGGTGTCGATCGTCTCGATTATTCTAAGGGTATCGCCAATCGCTTGCGCGCTTTCAGGCACTTTCTCGATGTCGCGCCGGATTGGCGAGGCGAAGTGACCTATCTGCAGGTGACGCCGAGGAGCCGGGTCGGAGTCCCCGGATATGGCGAGATGGAACGCGAGCTCGGTACGCTCGTGGGCCGCACCAATGGCCGCCACGGTACCGAGTTCGTGGACGCCGATCCGCTACGTCAATCGCTCCTACTCGCGCAGCGCCCTCGCCGCCTTCTATCGGATGGCCCGGGTCGGACTGGTGACGCCGTTGCGCGACGGCATGAACCTTGTCGCCAAGGAATATGTGGCGGCGCAAGATCCGGAGGATCCGGGCGTGCTGGTGCTGTCAGGCTTTGCCGGCGCCGCCGCCGAGCTCGATCGGGCCCTGATCGTCAACCCGCACGAGAC
Organism: uncultured Alphaproteobacteria bacterium; assembly: GCA_963772295.1. Taxonomy (GTDB): domain Bacteria; phylum Pseudomonadota; class Alphaproteobacteria; order ATCC43930; family CGMCC-115725; genus AP-15. The sequence continues at coordinate 126,719 of CAVYWO010000004.1, read as the reverse complement.
CGAGGCGGTGGCAGAGGCGATCCGAACCGCACTCGAAATGCCGCTGGCCGAGCGGCGCGAGCGTCACCGATCGATGTATCAGCAACTCGCGGACAACGACGTCGATCGCTGGGCCGGGCGGTTCTTGTCGGCCCTCGCGGAAACCCGCCAGCGGCCGGGCATATTGGACAGCCTGCGGCAATTTTTCGCCGCGGCGGCGATGTAGGCCAAGTCACGCCACGTTATCGCCACACTTACGCCTTCGCCGCGGCTGATGCGACTGGCCTGATGCTGCCGCCGGGGTTCAAATACGGCTGATCGCGCCTCGACGCCGACGCCGGCGCGCTTGGAACCGCTTCGACCTCAGCCCGTTCATCGTTGCGAGCCAATGCGCGAGAAATAGAGGTTGCCGGCTTTCAATCCAGGGGACCTGGCCAGCGGTCGCGAGGATACGATGATGGTGCGGCAGCGGCGCGAGAACGGTGGCGACCGGGCCTTGATCCCGGTCACAAGCGGTTGCGAGGGGCGCGCCGACCGGTTGGATATGCTGTTGCCGGCCGCCTTCGAGCCGTGCGGGCCAACCAACTGGTTCCGCAACGAAGCGCCCTCCCGGCCGGCTTGAGGTCGAGCCGTTGGCGGTGCACATGCTGATGCCGGCAACCGGGGCCGCGCCGGACTTGCACCCCCAGTGGCGCCGCGACCACCGGATCCAGATAGAGGAGGTTTATCCCGAGATCGATGGCGGCCGCTACCCGGTCAAGCGCATCCAGGGCGACCTCTTCGAGGTGTGGGCCGATCTCTTCTGCCACGACCGGCTCGGTGCCGTCGTCCGCTATCGACCGCCGGGCGACGACTGGTGCGAAGCGCCGTTCGCGTTCTTCGACAACGATCGCTGGGTCGCTCGCTTCCGGCTCGACCGGATAGGTGCGTGGCTCTACACGATCGAAGCATGGATCGACCGCTTCGAAAGCTGGCGCGACGAATTCCAGAAAAAACGAGAGGCCGGTCAAGACGGTGCGTTGGAACTCGTCGAAGGCCGAGAGATCGTCGCCGCGTCACTGCCGCAGGCAAGAGGGGTCGACGCCGCAAGATTGCGCCAGGCGCTGCACGACTTCGCCGCCGCCGACTTGGCCGGGCGCGCCGCGCTGATGGTCTCGGCCGGGTTGCGGGAGCTGATGGCGCGCTCGCCGCGGCGCGAAGCGGTAACCCGTTACGCGCGTAAGCTTGAGATCATCGTCGACCGCGAAAAAGCGCGCTTTGCCGCCTGGTACGAGATGTTTCCCCGCAGCCAGGGACAGGAGCCCGGCAGGAGTGCCACCTTCGAGGACTGCATCCGAAGGCTGCCGGAGATCGCCGAACTCGGCTTCGATGTCGTCTACCTACCGCCGATTCATCCGATCGGACATACCAATCGCAAGGGCCCGAACAATAGCAACACCGCACAACCGGGCGCGCCCGGAAGCCCCTATGCGATCGGCTCGAGCGCGGGTGGGCATCGTGCGATCAACCCCGAACTCGGGACGCTCGACGACCTTCGGCGCTTTCGGCGCGTCGCCGACCGGCTCGGGCTCGAAGTGGCACTCGATTTCGCGATCCAGTGTTCCCCCGACCATCCCTGGGTTCGCGACCATCCGGAGTGGTTTCGCTTCCGGCCCGACGGCACGATCAAATATGCCGAAAACCCGCCCAAGAAGTACGAGGATATCGTCAACGTCGATTTTTGTACCCCCGATTGGCAAGGGTTGTGGTACGAGCTGCTCGATACGGTATTGTTTTGGGTCGGCGAAGGAATACGCACGTTCCGGGTCGATAATCCCCACACCAAGCCGCTGCCCATGTGGGAATGGCTGATTTGAGCGGTCAAGCGCGAGTGTCCCGACGCGATCTTCTTGGCCGAGGCGTTCACCCGGCCAAAAATGATGCGGGCGCTGGCCAAAGCGGGGTTCAGCCAGTCCTACACCTATTTCACGTGGCGCAACAGCAAGGCCGAGCTCACCGAATATCTGACCGAATTGACTCAGACTATGGTCAAAGAGTATTTCCGGCCGAACTTCTTCACCAATACGCCCGACATTCTATCGTTCTTTTTGCAGAAGGGCGGGCGGCCGGCGTTTCGCATTCGCCTGGTCCTGGCCGCGACATTGTCGAGCGCCTATGGCATCTACAATGGCTTCGAGCTGTGCGAAGCCACGCCGCTCCCCGGGCGGGAGGAATACCTCGATTCGGAGAAATATCAATACAAGGTATGGGACTGGGATAGACCCGGCAATATCAAGGACGACATTCGGGCAGTGAACCGGTTCCGGCGCGCCAATCCGGCGTTGCGCGAATTCACCAATCTGCGTTTTCTCGATTCCGCCGATGCCAATATCCTCGCTTACGCAAAACTGTCGGTCGACCGGGCGAACCTCGTCGTCGGCGCGGTCAATCTCGATCCCTTTGCCCCGCACGAGGGCGAGATCGAACTGCCGCTCGGCGAATTTGGCCTGGCCGCGGATGCCGAATTCGTGCTTGAGGAGGCGTTTACCGGTCGCGCTACGGTGTGCCACGACGTTCGCCAGCGCCTTCGCCTCGACCCCGCGACGAACCCCGCAGTGTTGTTTCGCCTGCTCGCTGCTCCAACTCGATGACGCCGCCCGACATCACCGATTTATCGCCGCCGGGCGGCGGTACCTTGGCGCTCCCCGATGTCTCGGGGGCGCTGTGGTACAAGGATGCAATCATCTACCAGATGCACGTCAAGGCGTTCTTTGACGCGAATGACGACGGCATCGGCGATTTCCAGGGGCTCTGCCGCAAGCTCGACTATCTGCAGGATCTCGGGGTCACCGCGGTGTGGCTGCTGCCGTTCTATCCGTCGCCGCTCAAGGACGACGGCTATGACATCGCCGATTACAAGAACATCCATCCCGCCTATGGCCGGATGGCGGATTTCAAGACCTTTGTCCGCGAGGCGCAGCGCCGCCATCTGCGCGTCGTCACCGATCTCGTTATCAATCACACCTCGGATCAGCATCCCTGGTTCGAGCGGGCGCGGCGGGCCAAGCCCGGCACGTCGCTGCGCGACTTTTACGTGTGGAGCGACACGGATCAGAAGTTTCCCGAGACGCGCATCATCTTCGTCGATACCGAGAAGTCCAACTGGACATGGGACCCGGTAGCCCAGGCCTATTACTGGCACCGATTCTACGCGCATCAGCCCGATCTCAATTTCGACAATCGGCGGGTCGTGCAGGCGGTCCTTAGCATCATGCGGTTCTGGCTCGATATTGGCGTCGACGGCATGCGGCTCGACGCCGTGCCCTATCTGATCGAACGGGCGGGGACCAGCAACGAGAACCTCGAAGAGACCCACGCGATTTTGCGCCGGCTGCGCCGCGAGGTCGACCTGCGCTACGGCGACCGCATGTTGCTCGCCGAGGCCAACCAGTGGCCGGAAGACGTGCTGCAATATTTCGGCAACAGTGACGAATGCCATATGGTGTTTCATTTCCCGCTGATGCCGCGCATCTACATGGCGGTGTCGACGGAAGACCGCCATCCGATCACCGACATCATGCGGCAGACGCCGGATATTCCAGAGAGCTGCCAATGGGCGGTGTTCCTGCGCAACCACGACGAGCTGACCCTGGAAATGGTCACCGATCGCGAACGCGATTATCTCTGGAACCACTATGCGGCCGATCGGCGGGCGCGGATCAATCTCGGGATCCGGCGGCGACTGGCACCGCTGATGGAAAACGATCGGCGCAAGATCGAGCTGTTGAACGCGCTCCTGCTGTCGATGCCGGGTACGCCGGTGCTTTATTACGGCGACGAGATCGGCATGGGGGACAACGTCTTCCTCAAAGACCGCGACGGGGTGCGCACCCCGATGCAGTGGTCGTTCGACCGCAATGGCGGGTTTTCCCGCGCCGATCCGGCGAGCCTGTACCTGCCGCCGATCATGGATTCGGTTTATGGCTTCGAGGCGGTCAACGTCGAAGCTCAGAGCCGCTCGCCGTCGTCGCTGCTCAACTGGATGAAGCGGCTGATCGGGGCGCGTCGGTTGCGGCGTGCCTTTGGTCGCGGCGGCCTGCGCTTTCTCTATCCCGCGAGCCGCAAGGTGATCGCTTACCTGCGAAGTTTCGAGGACGAGGTCATCCTCTGCGTCGCCAACCTATCGCGTTCCCCGCAGGCGGTAGAACTCGACCTTTCCGAGTTTCGCGGCCGCCGCCCGGTCGAGCTATTGGCCAGAAGCCAGTTTCCGAGGATCGGCGAACTGCCGTATTTGTTGACATTGCAGGCCTACGGCTTTTTCTGGTTCGACCTGCTCGCGACTGCCGAGGAAACGGCCGGCGGCACCGCCGCGCCGCCGGAATTCGTCACCCTGGTGATGCCGAATGGGTGGCCAGATTTGTTCCGGCAGCATAATTTGAGGCTGCTTGCCGGCGAGGCCTTGCCGGCCTTCCTGGCGCGCCAGCGCTGGTTCGGCGCGCAAGACCGCCACCTCGAGACGACCTCGATCCCGATTTATGGCGTCTTATCCACGGCGAGCGCGGATGGCTCGGCTCCGGAAAGCTTTCTTGCGGCGCTCGCCGATGTCCAATTCGCCGACGGCGATCGCCAACGCTATTTCGTGCCGCTGGCGGCCGTCTGGTCTCCCGCCGAGACCGAGCTACGCCAGGCGTTGGTGCCGGCGACGCTCGCCGAATTGCGACAGATGCGCAAGGAGGGCGCGCTCGTCGATGGCTGGCTTCAGGACGGGTTTGCCCAGGCTTTGATGGACGCAGTCCGGCGGCAGGCGACGGTGCCGGTGGAGGGCGGCGAGATCCGCTTTCGCCTGACGCCCAGTTTCGCACAAACGCCGCCGCCGGAGCGGTTGGTGATCCGCCGCGGCGGCGCCGAACAGTCGAATTCCTCGGTCTTCTTCGGAGAGTATGGGGTCCTCAAGATCTACCGGCGGCTGCAAAGCGGCATCCACCCCGAAATCGAGATGTCGCGGTTTCTGGTCGAATCCGCCGGGTTCACCAATACGCCGCCGCCGCTGGCGACGATCGAACTGGCGCTTGCCGACGGCACGCCGCAGACAGCGGCGCTTGGCGTGCTGTTCGGCTATGTCCGCAATCAGGGCGATGGCTGGACCAAGGCACTCGACTATTTGAACCGCCATCTCGACGACGCCCTGGTGTCGAGCGGGATGCAGGCAAGCGATATGCCCGACCCCGATGTCTTTTTCCTGATGCTGGCGCGCCAACTCGGAATCCGCACCGCCGAGATGCATCGTGCGCTGGCCGAGCGCGGCGGCGACGATCCGGATTTCGCGCCGGAGCCGATCGCCGCGCACGATATCGCCGGGTGGCGGCGCCACCTTGCAGCGGAGGCGCGCGAAACCTTGGCGCACCTTCAGGGCCGGCGGTCGGACCTGCCGGACAGCGCCCGCGACCTCGCCGATCGTCTGCTCGCCGCGCGCGACCTGCTCTTCGAGCACATCGACGGCCTGATCCCGGATCGGGTGCAGGCCCAAAAGACCCGGCTGCACGGCGACTTCCACCTCGGTCAGGTGATCGTCGTGCAGAATGACCTGTTTATTGTCGATTTCGAAGGCGAGCCCGGGCGCCCGCTGGCGCAGCGGCGGGGCAAGGGCTCGCCGTTGCGCGATGTCGCCGGGATGATTCGATCGTTCGACTACGCGGCCGAAGCCGCGGTCCGACACCTTGCCGGAGCGCGCCCTACGGCCGAGGCCAGGATTGCGCAACTCGCCGAGGCCTGGCGGCATCGCGCGGTCGAAGGCTTCCGCGCCGCTTATCACCGGACGATGCGCGGCTGTGCTGCCTATCCGGCCAGCAAGAGGCAGGTTCGCGAAATGCTGGCGTTCTTCACCCTCGAAAAGGCGATCTACGAAATCTCCTACGAATTGGGAAACCGGCCGGGCTGGGTCGGCATCCCGATCCGCGGGGTCCTCGACATCCTGACAAAGGGGCGAGCGGGTGTCGGTGCCCGGTCGGTGTGAGTTCGAGATCGCCGCGATCATCGAGGCACGCCATGACGATCCGTTTGCGTTCCTCGGGATGCACCAAACCTCTGACGGGGTCGTGGTCCGGGCGATGCTGCCGGCGGCGACCGCGATGGCGGTCGTCGATGTGGCGACCGGTGCGGTTGCCGGGATCGGTGCGCGGGTCCACCCGGCGGGCTTTTTTGTCGCGCTGCTGGCCGACCGGCAACAGCCGTTCCGCTATCGGCTGCGTGCCCTTATCGGCGCGGTAGAGTACGAGTTCGACGACATCTACAGCTTCCGGCCGGTGCTCGGCGAGCTCGACCTGCACCTCCTGGGCGAAGGCAATCATCTCGCCAGCTATCGCAAGCTCGGAGCCCATCCGGTCGTGCACGAGGGTGTCGAAGGCGTGGCCTTCGCGGTATGGGCCCCGAACGCGCGTCGAGCGAGCCTGGTCGGCGATTTCAATGACTGGGACGGGCGGCGGATGCCGATGCGCCGCCGGTCGGAGATCGGGGTCTGGGAGCTGTTTGTACCCGGACTGCGGCCCGGCCACCTCTACAAGTACGAACTGCTGGCCCCGGACGGCAATCTGCTGCCGCTGAAGGCCGACCCTTATGCCGAGCAGGCCGAGCCGCCGCCCGGCACCGCATCGGTCATCGCCGCCCCGTCAAGGCATGTCTGGAGCGACGGCGGCTGGCTGGCGCGGCGGGCGCAGCACAATGACCGCACCGCGCCGATCGCGGTCTATGAGGCGCATCTCGGCTCGTGGCGCCGCGGTCGCGACGGGCGGTATCTCAGCTATCGTGAACTGGCCGACGAGCTGGTGTCCTATGTCCGCGGCCTCGGCTTCACCCATCTTGAATTACTGCCGGTGACCGAATATCCGTTTGACGGTTCGTGGGGTTATCAGCCGCTCTCGCTGTTCGCCCCGACGCGCCGGCACGGCCCGCCCGACGATTTCCGCGCCTTTGTCGATGCCTGCCATGCCGCCGGGCTCGGCGTGTGGCTCGACTGGGTCCCCGGTCATTTTCCGACCGATCCGCACGGGCTGGGCCGGTTCGACGGTACGGCGCTCTACGAGCATGCCGATCCGCGGCAGGGTTTTCACCGCGATTGGAATACCTTGATCTACAATTACGGTCGCCGCGAGGTGAGAAATTTTCTGTTGTCGAGCGCGCTCTATTGGCTGAGCGAATTTCATATCGACGGGTTGCGGGTCGACGCCGTCGCTTCGATGCTCTACCTTGACTACAGTCGGGGCGAGGGCGAGTGGGTTCCAAACGTTTTTGGCGGCCGCGAGAATCTCGAGGCGATCGGCTTTCTGCGGCGGCTCAACGAGCTCGTTTTCGGCGAGGCCAGCGGCGCCACCTCGGTGGCCGAAGAGTTGACCGCGTGGCCGATGGTGTCGCGCCCGGGCTATGTCGGCGGGCTCGGCTTTGGCTTCAAATGGAATATGGGGTGGATGCACGACACCTTGCATTATATGTCACTGGATCCGATCTTTCGCAAATTCCATCACAACGACCTCACTTTCGGACTGCTCTATGCGTTTCACGAGAACTTCATCCTGCCGTTGAGCCACGACGAGGTTGTGCACGGCAAGAAATCGCTGATTGCCAAGATGGCGGGCGACCGCTGGCAGCGCTTTGCCAACCTGCGCCTTTATTATGCCTTTATGTGGACCCAGCCAGGCAAGAAGCTGTTATTCATGGGCAACGAACTCGCCCAGGAGCGCGAGTGGAACCACGATGTCGGCCTCGACTGGGAGCTGCTCGCCGACGGTTTTCATCTCGGCGTGCAGCGGCTGGTGCGCGATCTCAATGATTTGTACCGCAGCACCCCGGCGCTCCATCAGCTCGACTGCGAACCCGATGGTTTCGCCTGGATCGATGTGGCGAACTCGGCGGAGAGCGTGGTCGCCTATCTGCGCCGCGGGCGCGGCAACGAGCCGATCGTCGTCGCCGTCTGCAATTTTACACCGATCGTCCGCGAGGATTACCGCATCGGGGTGCCGCGGCCCGGCCGCTACCGCGAGCGGATCAACACCGACGCCTTCGACTATGCCGGCAGCGGCGTCGGCAATGCCGGCGGGGTCGAGGCCGAAGGCCACCCGACGCACGGCCATGCCTATTCCCTTCGTTTGCGCCTGCCGCCGCTCGGTGCACTGATCTTCACGCTCGAGCCCTGAAAAGAAAATGGACCATCGGACGCGCCGGCTTACGCCTGTTGTCATTGCGAGCGCAGCGAAGCAATCTCAACGCCGCAGACGCCGCGACGACGAGATTGCCGCGGCGCCTGTCGGCGCCTCGCAATGACCGCGGGGAAGGCAAGTTTCATCCCTGGCGGGTCGGTAACCCCTGTGGCGAACTAGAATCGGCCGATGGCGATCCCGACACGGATGCGGCCGGGCCGCCCCTACCCGCTCGGTGCCTCGTGGGATGGCGAAGGGGTAAATTTCGCGCTGTTTTCGGCGCATGCGGCAAAGGTCGAGCTCTGCCTGTTCGACCGCAGGGGCATGCGTGAAGAGGCGCGGATTACGATGCCCGAATACACGGACGAGGTCTGGCACGTCTATCTGCCGGACGCGCGGCCGGAGCTTATTTACGGTTATCGTGTGCACGGGCCCTACGACCCGGCCAACGGGCATCGCTTCAATCCCAACAAGCTGTTGATCGACCCCTACGCCAAGGCGCTGCACGGCAGGCTGCGCTGGTCGGACGCCGCATTCGGCTATCGCGTCGGCGGTCCGCGCGAGGATTTGGCGCTCGACCGACGCGATAATGCCCGCTTTGTTCCCAAATGCAGGGTCGTCGAACCCGCCTTTACCTGGGGCGAAGAGCACCGGCCGCAGATTAATTGGGAGGAAACGATCATTCTCGAACTCAGCGTGCGCGGCATCACCCAGCGTCATCCCGGCGTCGATCCCAGGCATCGCGGTACCTTCGCCGGCCTCGCCTCGCCGGCAATGATCGATTATCTGGATCGGCTCGGGGTCACCGCCGTCGAACTGCTCCCGATCCATGCCGCGGTTGACGACCGGCATCTCGTCGATCGCGGGCTCGCCAATTATTGGGGATACAATACGATTGGTTTTTTTGCCCCGGATCAGCGGCTGTTGCCTTACGGCACGATCGCCGATTTCAAGACCATGGTGAAGCGGCTGCACGACGCCGGGATCGAGGTGATCCTCGATGTGGTCTACAACCATAGCGGCGAGGGCAATCATTTGGGCCCGACGCTGGCATTTCGCGGCATCGACAACGTCTCGTATTATCGGCTGGCCGACGATCCCCGTTTCTACCGTGATTTCACCGGCACCGGTAACACGCTGAACCTCGATCATCCCCGGGTGCTGGCGCTGGTTATGGACTCGCTGCGTTATTGGGTGACGGAAATGCACGTCGATGGCTTCCGCTTCGACCTGTGCACGAGCTTAGCGCGCGAGAACGGCGAATTCGGACAAGGCAGCGCCTTCTTCGACGCCATGCGCCAGGACCCGGTCATGGCCGGCGTCAAATTGATTTCCGAGCCTTGGGACCTTGGGCCGTTCGGCTATCAACTCGGCAATTTTCCGCCTGGCTGGGCCGAATGGAACGGCCGGTATCGCGACACGCTGCGCCGCTTTTGGAAAGGTGATCAGGGGCTTGTTGCCGAAGTCGCCTCGCGCGTCGCCGGTTCGTCCGATATTTTCGGTGGTCGCGGGAGACGGCCTTGGGCTAGCATCAATTTCATCACCGCCCATGACGGCTTCACCTTGCAAGATCTTGTCAGCTACAACGATAAACACAACGACCCGAACGGCGAACACAATCACGACGGTGACGACGCCAATTTCAGCTGGAACTGCGGTGTGGATGGACCGACCGACGACGCCGAGATCCTGGCCTTGCGCGACCGGCAGAAGCGCAATCTGCTGGCCAGCCTGCTGCTCTCGCTCGGCGTTCCGATGCTGCTAGCCGGCGACGAGATGGGCCGGACGCAGCGCGGCAACAACAATGCCTATTGCCAGGACAACGAGATTTCCTGGACCGATTGGGAGCATCGCCGTCCCGAAGACGAGGCCTTGCGCCGGTTCGTTGCATATCTGATCCATTTGCGGCACAGGCACCGGGTGTTTTCACGGCCGCGCTTTTTTCGCGGCGAGGTGCTGTCCGAAGCCGGCGTCAAGGACATCACCTGGATTACCCCGGCCGGCAACGAAGCCACCGACGAGGATTGGCGAAACCCGGTCGCGTTGTCGCTCGGCTACGTGTTGAGCGGTGCGGCCGGCGAGTTCTTGACCCCGGGTGGTCAGCGCGACATCGACGAGAGCTTTCTCGTCATGATGAACGCCTATTTCGAGGGTCTCGATTTCCGCTTCCCCGACCTCGCTGCGGCGATGTCGTGGGAGCCGCTCGTCGATACCGCCGAGCCGACTGGCCTTGTCGCCGGCGGCCGGCTCTACCGGCCGCCCGAGATCTATCGGTTGCAGGCCCGATCGCTCGCCTTGTTCATCAACCGGGCGCCGCGGCCGCAGGTGCCTCCGGATGCCGCCCTTCTCGCTGCCGTCAACCTCCGCGTGACATGAGCGACCGCGCCGCGCTGCTAGGCCTCGCCCGACGCATCGGCATCGAGCCGCAATTCACCGATGCGCTCGGCCAGAGCCGGGAGGCGGCAGACGAAACCTTGCTGGCACTGGCCGTCGCGTTCGGGCTGGGCGCGGAGCCGGCCAGCGCCTTGGCCGAGCTCGAATTCGCGGCAACGGCTCTTGCCGCTCGGTGTCGGGCCGGCGCACCTCGTGCATGCCGAAGACGCCCGCCCCCAACTCGTGCTGCGCCTGTTGGCGCCGACCCGCGAGATCGTCTGGACCTGCCGCCTCGAAGACGGCAGAGAGCATTCCGGCCGGCTCGAAGCCGACAGCGGGGGGCCCGGCGGGTCGCTCGTCCTGCCATTGCCCGCCGGATTGCCGCTCGGCTATCACCGGTTGGCGCTCGAAGCCGGCGCAGTGTCGACCGAGCTCACTTTGATCGTCGCACCGCCGCGCTGCCATCTGCCGGCGGCACTGGAGCGCGATGGCCGCTGCTGGGGGCTCACCTGCCAGCTCTATGGCCAACAGAGCGCGCGCAATTGGGGAATCGGCGACTTCAGCGATCTCGCCACCCTCGCTCGCATTGCCGGGTCGCACGGCGCCGCAGTCCTCGGCGTCAACCCGCTGCACGCGCTCTTTGCGGCCGAGCCGCGGCACATCAGCCCCTATTCGCCATCATCCCGAAGCATGCTCAACTATCTCTATATCGACGTGACCGCGGTGCCCGGCTTTGGCGAAGACGAGACCGTTCGCGCCCTGATCGGCGGCCAATGGTTCGGGGCCACCCATTGGGCCGCACGATCGGCCGAGTTTATCGACTATGGCGCCGTCGCCGCCTGCAAGCGGCCGGTACTCGAAGCGCTGTTCGTTCGCTTCCGGTCGCGGGAACTCGGCGCGGCGACGGCAACGAGCGACGGCGCCCGCGCCTTTCGCGAATTTCAGCGCGACGGCGGCGGCCCGCTGAGAGATTTCGTCATCTTCGAAGCCCTGCACGAGCATTTTCGCCGCGGCGGCGAGGCTGTCTCCTGGCGAAACTGGCCGGAGCCGATGCGCAACCCGCGCAGCGCCGAGGTCGCCGAGTTTGCCGCCGCGCATTGGGACCGCGTTGAATTCTTTCAATATCTGCAATGGCAAGCCGATCGGCAGCTGGCCGCAGCAGCGACCGCCGGCCGCCTCGGCGGGCTGCCGATCGGGTTCTATCGCGATCTTGCGGTCGGCGCCGATCCCGAGGGTGCAGAAGCTTGGTCGGACCAGGAATTGGTGGCGCCGAGCGTTGCCATCGGCGCACCACCCGACCCGCTCAGCCGCCGCGGCCAGAATTGGGGTTTGGCGCCGGTGAATCCGCTGGCGCTTCGGCGGCAGGGCTACGCGCCCTTCATTGCTTCGCTGCGCGCCAATATGCGCCATGCCGGAGTGCTGCGGATCGACCACGTCATGTCGCTCGACCGCCTCTATTGGATACCGAGCGGAACCGAGCCGACGAACGGCGCCTATGTTTCCTACCCCTTTGACGACCTGCTTCGTCTCGTGGCCCTCGAAAGCCAGCGGCAGCGCTGCGCGGTGATCGGTGAGGATCTGGGAACCGTCCCCGAGGGCTTCCGCGACCGGCTCCAGGCGGCGAATGTGTTGTCCTATCGCGTTGTTTTCTTCGAGCGCTCGGCTGACCGCGGCTTCTTGCCCCCCTCCCGGTATCCGTCGCTCGCCGCAGCGGCGGCGGATACCCACGACATGGCGACGATCCGGGGCTTCTGGCTCGGCCGCGACCTCGCCTGGCGCCTGCGGCTCGGGCTCTATCCCGACGAACAGGCGGCCGAGGCCGAGACGGCGGAGCGTCGCCGCGACCGGCTGCTGCTGCTCCAGGCCTTGTCACGCGAGGGGCTCATTGCGCCCGAGCGGTTTTCCGAGTTCCTCTCGGAGAGCGGCGAGCCGTCTTTTTCGCCGGCGCTCGGCGACGCCATCCTCGCCTATTTGGCGCGTTCCAAGGCGCGCCTGATGTTGGTTCAGCTCGAGGACATTCTCGGCGAGTGCGAGCAGGCCAACCTGCCGGGCACGACGGAAGGCCACCCCAATTGGCGGCGGCGCTCTTCGCATACTCTCGATGAGATCGGCGACGATCCCCGACTGCGCCGGGTGGCCGCCATTGTCGCCGAGGGCCGCGCCGCCGGCGTATGAGCCGAGCGGGCGGCAGCCTCGCGATGCGCCGGCGCCCTCAGCCTTTGATGCAGATGATCGGCTGGAGGGACGCGACCTTGCGCGAGAGACCGGCGGCGTGGGCGGCCGCGACAACGGCGATGCTGTCCTTGTAGGCGCCCGGGGCCTCCTCGGCGACGCCGCGCATCGAAGGGCTCTTGACGATGATGCCGCGGTGGCGCAATTCGTCCACCACCTGCCGGCCATGCCAGTGCTTTAGCGCCTGATGCCGGCTCATCCGGCGCCCGGCGCCGTGGCACGACGAGGCGAAGGCATGCTCCGGCCGCTGCGCCGGCCCGACCATGATCGCCGACGGGGTGCCCATGCTGCCGCCGATGAAGACCGGCTGCCCGGTGGCGGCGAAAGCCGCCGGCAGCCCGGGATGCCCGGCGCCAAAGGCACGGGTCGCGCCCTTGCGATGGACGAAGAGCCGCTGTTGCCGGCCCGAGACTTCGTGGTCTTCCTCCTTGCAGGTGTTGTGCGAGACGTCGAACAGCACCGGCAGCGTCGTCTCCGGGAAGAAATGCGCGAAGACGCGGCGGGTCAGAAGCGTCAGGATCTGGCGGTTGGCGAGCGCGCAATTGATGCCGGCGCGCATCGCGCCGAGATAGCGCTCGCCCAATTCGGAGCGGATCGGGGCGCAGGCCAGCTCGAGATCGGGCAGCGTAATTCCGTGCGCGGGCGCCGCAATCGCCATCTCGCGCAGGAAATCGGTGCCGATCTGGTGGCCGAGGCCGCGCGAGCCGCAATGGATGCTGACGACAACCTCGCCCTGCGCCAGCCCAAAGGCCGCGGCGATCGCGACCTCCGAGATCGCCGCCACCTCCTGCACTTCGAGGTAATGATTGCCCGAGCCGAGCGTGCCCATCTCGGCGCGCTGGCGCTCCTTGGCGCGGCTCGACACGGCGTCGGGACGGGCATCCGGCATCGCACCCCCCTCCTCGATGCGATCGAGGTCCTCGGCGCGCCCGTACCCCTGTCCCAAGGCCCAGCGCGCGCCGCCGGCAAGCATGCGGTCCATCTCGATGGCGTCGAGCACGATCGCCCCCTTGCTGCCGAGCCCCGCCGGGATCGACCGGTAGAGGCTGTCGGCCAGCGCTTCCTTGATGGGCTCGATGTCGCCGCGCTTGAGGCCGGTCAGCAAGGTGCGGACGCCGCACGAAATGTCGAAGCCGACGCCGCCCGCCGACACCACGCCCCGGTCCTCGGGATCAAACGCCGCGACGCCGCCGATCGGGAAGCCGTAGCCCCAATGCGCGTCGGGCATCGTGTAGGCGGCACCGACGATGCCCGGCAGGCAGGCGACATTGCCGATCTGCTCGAGGACCTTGTCGTCCATCTCGGCGATCAGGCTTTCGTCGCCATAAACGACGGCCGGGACGCGCATCGCGCCCGCGGGTTCGAGGCGCCATTCCGACGCCGATACCTTGTGCAGCCGTGACAGCTCCATTTGCGAGATCACCCGTTCAGACGTCGACGATGCATTGGGCGACCCAGGCGCCATCGTCTCGCTGTGCGACCATGAGGGCGGTCAGCGTCGCCCCTTTCGGTTCGACCGCCGGCATATGGCGAGCGCGATCGACCGGCTCGCCCCAGGCCCGACCCTCCAGCCGACAGCCTTCGATCGCGACGGCGAAGCGGCCGAATACCAGGTGCCGCAGCGCCATCTCATAGATCAGGGCGTTGAGCCAGTCGTGCAGCAGGATGGCGGCGTCGGGCGCCTCGCAGACGACCGCGACCGCCGCCTTCGGCGTGACGCCGGACGGGTCGGTGACCGCCATCGTCAGCGCCAGCGCCGCCTGCTCGAAGGCCGAGGCGCAGGTCGGACCAACGCCGCGAACACCGACGTCGGCGCCATGCGGGAACAACTCGGCATGCGGCTCGACCGCGGACGACATCGAATTTCGCGCTCATGCGGTCCGGCGGCGCGCCGATTTCGGCGCGGCCGGTTCGCCATTCCCGGGCGTCGCCTCGAGCCCGGCCGTCAAGAGACCGCGATCGACCAGCGCCCTCAGCACGGCTTCGAGGTAAATCTCCTGGAACGATCCAAAGGCGCGCGCTCGCTTGAGCTGGCGCGCCTGTTCCCGGAGCGCCACCGGGATGTGGGTGGAGATTTTCCGGTCGAAGTCGGGATATTTGCCGTGACAGAGATCGACCAGCTTCGGCGCCGTCTCGGCGGCGCGGGCGACGAGCGCCATCCCCTCGGCGATGATCTGCGCGTAGCCTGCCGCCCGCGAGTGCGCCTGCAACCCCGGCAAGCGCTTGTCGCACGCGGCAACGACGGCGCGCGGGGCGGGGCAGGCGGCCTTCCTGTGGTCTGCCATGGACCGGCTCCTTAGCGAGGTCGATCGCGCGGCGCGTGCCGGCCGATATCGCCGAGCGACCGCATGCCAACGATCCGCTTCCGGCGATTGAGCACCGGCGGATCAGCATCGGCAGCTGGGGATCGAGTTCGACCGCGTTTTCCCGCGGCAAGCGATCGCCCGGGTCGGCGCACTCCGATCTCGCATTGCCGGCGGCTCACGGGTTCACCCCGAACCCTGCGCCGGGGCGGCCGCATCCGGATAGAGCGTCTCGGGCGGGATCAGCGGTGCGACGAGCATTGTCCAGGCGTCGTCCCGCCAGCCCCGGAAAAAGCAGCTGCGGCGCCCGGTATGGCAGGCCACGCCCTGCTGGTCGACGAGCAGCAACAGCGCGTCGCCGTCGCAGTCGAGCCGCAGCTCACGCAACAGCTGGACCTGTCCCGAGGTCTCGCCCTTGCGCCACAACCGGCGGTGCCGGCGCGACCAATAGCAGGCCCGGCCCTCGCTGAGGCTCGCCCGCACCGCGTCGCGGTTCATCCAGGCCAGCATCAGGATCTCGCCGGTGTCGTGCTGCTGCGCCACGGCCGGCACCAGACCATCGGCGTCGAACCGGATCTCGGCCACGGCGCGCTCGATCGCCTCCGTCATCTCGCTCTCAGCTCCTCCATTCGAGGGTGCGCGGCTCGACCGGGTTGGCGAACGGACGGCCCTCGGCCCTGGCGCGGCGGTATTCGCGCTTCAGCCGGTAGTACCATTTTGCCTGGGTGTCGGCGTCGTCGATCAGCATCAGCGGCGGGTCGAAGCGCAGGCCCTGCTGCTGGCGCTCCATGATCGCCCGGTCCTGATCGAGAAAGGCCCGGATATAGGGCCGCAGCAGCGGCTTCAGCACGCTCAGCCAGGGCATGGTCCAATAGACGCAGTGGTTGATCTCGGTGGTCCCGGCGTCGATCGGCGTGAGCGCGGTCAGGTTGGCGACGAGGTGGCGGCCGGCCTGGATGTGCTCGATCCTGATGCTCGGCAGCCGAAACACGATCTCGGTCTCCGCGGCGGCGCCGAGCAGCCGGTAGCCGCGCGAATTCGGCGACGGCGGGTGGCGGGTCATCGCGAAGCCGAACGGGGAAGGCGCGAAGGCTTTTGCCTTGGCCCGGATCGAGCGGCGCGAGCGCCACCACCAGGCGCGATGCACAAACGGCCCGTGCGCGGGGTCCATCAGCCCGACCACGGCGTGATCGATCGGCGCCGCAAAGCGGACCGTCTCGACGAGCCGCGGCGCCGCGTCCGCGATTCCGTCGAGAACCGGTATCTCGGGCGCCGCGGCGGGGTCCTCGCCAAAAAACGCCCAGATGTTGCCTTGCACCTCGCGCACCGGGTAGCGGCGCAGGCGAATCCGGTCGAGGGCGAGTTTCTGGCCCGGCACCAGCGACGGGATCGCAATGCACCGGCCGCCGCTGTCGAACCGCCAACCGTGATAGCAGCACTCGATCTCGCGCCCATCGAACCGGCCGGCGCTCAGCGGCATGCCGCGATGCGGACAGATGTCGCGCAACGCAAACGGCGCGCCCGATCGGTCGCGGCCGATCAGCACGGGCTCGCCGAGCATCAGCTTGGCGAGGACGGCGCCGGGCTTCAGCCGCCCACCGGCGGCCGCGTAATACCAGGCCTCGCGCAGCGGTGCGCCGGGGTCCGCCGCCGGCCCCCCCGAAGATAGCTGTTGCCGCTCGCCCATCGCGCGCGCGAGAGTCGCGCTTCCGGGTCGATCAGGCAAGGATGAAGAGCCCATGTCAGCGATGCCGATGATCGGCGAGAGCGCACCTGTGCTTTATGAAGAATCGAGCGGCGGCGTGCTGCGCCTCGTCCTCAACCGGCCGGCGGCGCGCAATGCGCTGTCGGCGGCGCTGATGACGGCACTCGGCGAAGCGCTCGGCCGGGCCGGGCGCGACCCCACGGTGCGGGTCGTCGTGATCGCCGGCGCCGGCCCCGCTTTTTGCGCCGGGCACGATCTGCGCGAGCTGCGCGCCGATCCGCGGCGCGCCGCCTACGAAAGGATCTTCGCCCAATGCAGCGCGCTGATGCTGGCGATCGTCCACCTGCCGAAGCCGGTGATCGCCGAGGTGCACGGCATCGCCACCGCGGCCGGCTGCCAGCTGGTCGCGACCTGCGATCTGGCGGTGGCCGCCGAGACGGCGCGGTTTGCCACGCCCGGGGTCAATATCGGGCTCTTCTGTTCGACGCCGATGGTGGCCTTGAGCCGCGCCGTCGGCCGCAAGCCGGCGATCGAGATGCTGTTGGAGGGCGAGCCGATCGACGCGGTCAGGGCATGCGAGTTGGGCCTCGTCAACCGCGTCGTGCCCGACGCCCGGTTGCGCCAGGCGGTCGACGACCTGGCCCGGCATATCGCCGCCAAATCGGCGGTGGCGGTCAGAATCGGCAAGGAGGCCTTTTATCGCCAGGCCGAGCTCGACCTCGCCGCCGCCTATCGCTACGCCGCCGAGGTGATGACGACAAACATGCTGGCGCGCGACGCCGGCGAAGGGATCGACGCTTTCCTCGAAAAGCGCCCGCCGCAATGGCAGGACCGCTGAGGCCGTGGCGCACGAGCGCTACAGCGACGATTACCTGCGCCGGATCCTGCTCGAGGTACGCACGATCGCGGTGGTCGGCGCCAGCCCCCGGCCGGAGCGGCCGAGCCATCGCGTCATGGCCTATCTGCAGCGCCGCGGCTATTGCGCGATCCCGGTCAACCCCTTCGCCGCCGGAACCAGGATCAACGGCGAGACCTGCCATGCCCGGCTCGCCGATGTCCCGGAGGCGGTGGACATGGTCGACGTGTTCCGCCGCAGCGCCGCGGCGGGCGAGGTCGTCGACGCGGCGATCGCAAAACGGGTCAAGGTGATCTGGATGCAGCTCGGGGTGCGCGACGACGCGGCCGCCGCCCGCGCCGAGGCGGCGGGCATCAGGGTGGTGATGAACCGCTGCCCGGCGATCGAAATCCCGCGCCTCGACCTGCCGCCGGTCCGCCCCCCATAGCCGGCGGCACTCGAAACGGGTAGTGTCATTCTCCAGGACGCGATGCCGAAAAGGGGAAGACAATGACGAGCGTGACCGGTGGCTGCCTGTGTGGACACGTCCGCTACACCGCGAGCGGCGAGGCGAAATCCAGCTACCTGTGCCATTGCCGCGACTGTCAGCGGTTTACCGGCTCGGCATTCCTGACAGGGATGGCTTTCCCCGCCTCGTCGGTAAGCGTGCAGGGCGAGCTGAAGACCTACGGCAACACCAGCGACGCCGGGCGACAGGTGCGGCGACTATTCTGTCCCAACTGTGGCTCGGGGGTGTTTGCCGAGGCAGACGTTATGCCGGGGCTGACGATCGTCGTGGCCGGCACCCTCGACGACCCCGCCGCTTTCAAGCCAGCGGTGGATCTTTATTGGAGCCGCGCGCACCCGTGGCTTCACTCTGGCGGCGAGCGCACGCATTTCGCCGCGATGCCGCCTTGATCAGCGGCGCGGCAGTTCCCGACCGTGCTTCCCAGCTACGGATTAACTGGCGGGGCCGGTCTATATTTCTAGCGCCAGCGCATGGAAGAAATGGGCAGACAGAGCCGGATTGGTGACCCCGTCCTACGGTCGGCGCTGAGCGAGCTGGACCGCAAGCTCCGTGCGCGGTTCGGCGGCAAATACCGACGGCTTATGCTGTTTGACAGCCGCGCCCGCCCACCTCTGCGGTCATTGCGAGGAGCGGAGCGGTCCCGGCGCAGGCCGGGAAGGAATCCCGACCCTCGCGACTCCGCGACGACGAGATCGCCGCGGCGCCGAGCCTGCCCCGGCGAAGGAGGGTGTCAGGAAATTGTCCGAGGCGCCAAAAACAGGGCTGCATCGGCGTTGTGCGTGCTTCGAGACGCGCCCTATGGGCGCTCCTCAGCATGAGGGAAGCCTTTGATGGCGTTTGAGGAATTCCTCATCCTGAGGTGCCTCGCGCAGCGAGGCCTCGAAGGACCCGTGGCATTGATCCAGCCGCTCGGCAATTGGATTACGGCCTCGGAAGGCCGGGGGCGCCTCGCGATGACAGCGGCTGAGTTTCATGCCTGGCGGGTCGGCGCCGCCAGCCCCTTGATCTCGACCGCGCCGAGATCGGCGTAGTCGAACAGCCCGGCGGTCGGCCGTCGCGTGCTCGGCGCGATCACCACGGCCCCCGGCTCGGCCAGCGCCTGCAGCCGCGCCGCCAGGTTCGGCGTCTCGCCGACCACCGCCAGCTCCTGCGCCGCCCCCCCGCCGATCAGATCGCCGACAACGACCAGCCCGGTGGCGATCCCGACGCGCACCTGCAGCGGCGCTCCCGCAACGGTGTCGACCCCCGGAACGCCCGCCTTTGCGGGCGCCCACGGACTCGTATGGGGATTTTGCTGTCAAGTAGTTTCGACATGGCGGTTGGCTGGTGTTGGTTAAGGACCTTCAGGTCAGTCGCGGCCGTAGCCACGGGGCGGGTCGATCGCCTGCAACTCCTCGATGTCGAGCTCGGCGATTGCTTGCAGCTTCTCCGCCAGCCTGGATGCTTCGAGATTGGCGGGAAGGTTGTCCAGCCAGGCGCGGTAATTGTCCTGCAGCTCGATCAGCGTGGCGACTGCTGCCGCCCAGCGCCTTGGCCGTGGCGCGAGGCGCGGTGCCGGTGACGCCGTCTGGCTCTGTTGGCTCTGCTGGCGCCGTCTAGCGCGGCATCGCGCTTGACGCTCAGCTGGGGTCATCGGGGCGCTGCCGGTCCGATGTCTGGGCATCTTCGATCTCCTATTGGCAATCGTGACTGTCACGTTTCCCGGACGGTTGCTCCGTCGCAATCTGGGCCCGAGCTGCGGTCTGGGCACAGGAAACCGGGGCGAGGAGTTCATTGGCGTCACCTGTCACGAGCCTGGGCGGCTCCCCTGTGCTCAGGCCGATGGCCTGCAAACTCGTATCCGGCGGAACCTGCGGTTCCGTACCACGATGCCTCAATCGCGAGGCCGACGGGGAGCCTGGGAGGGCGGGACCACTCTAAATGGCGGCATCTTGCAGCCATAGTCCGTGACGGCATCCCGCCCACCCAGGTCGGTTCCAGGCGTCGGCGCCAAGCGCCTTGCTCCGCCCGGTGTCTTTGTGTCTCGCCGCGTGCCCTGATCTTGCGCTCAGGCGGCGGCGGTGCGGGCGTCGGCTGGTAGTTCGCCGGTCTCGACATAGCGCCAGAGCGCGACCAGCAGCTTTCGGGCAAGCGCCACGATCATCACTTTGCGGATGCGCCCCTTGGCACCGCTGGTTCGCTGGACGAACCAACGGCTGAGCGGGCTTTGCGGTTGGAAGCGAAGCCAGCGCCAAGCCAGTTGCATCAGGATGTGGCGCACCCGTGCATTGCCGTTTTTGCCGATGCCCTGCTCGCGCTCCATGCCGCCGCTCTGGAACGGCGTGCCGGTCAAACCGACAAAGCTCGCCAGCGCCCGGCGATCACGGAACGAACGGCAGCCTAGCATCTCGCGGACCAGAACGGTCGCGGTCTCGACACCGAGGCCGACGATCTGGGTCAGCAGCTGGATCATTCGCTCGGCGCGGTCCGGCTCGGCGATCTTCACGACCGCGTCGCGCTCGGCCTCGATCTCGCGCAGTTGGTCCGAGACCAGGCGGTGGCGCACCATCAAGCGTCTCAGCTCCGCCATCGTCTTGGGCGGCAACGGCGAGCCGGCAAAGGTCTGCAATGCCTCCAGCCGCTCGAACGCCTTCTTGAGGCGCGGCTTGAAGCCGACGATACCATGCAGACAGAGCAGACTCTCCACGCGGCTCTCGAGTTGCAGCCGCTCGCGGACCAGCCGCTCCCGTTCGCGTCCCGGCCGGCGCAGTTCCTCCTCCGCCTCACTCGCGATGCGCACCATCGAACACACCCGCGGCTCGCCGCGCAGCCACGCCAGCAGCGTGCGCAACAGCATGTCCAGGTCGATCCGATCCGTCTTCGCCCGCCGGCTCCGCCGCGGCACCGGAATGCTCGCCGGATGCATGACCTGCACCTCGATCCCCTGCGCCAGCAGGTAACGGGCAATCCAGAAACCGTCTCGGCCCGCCTCGTAGCTCAGCACCACGCGCTGCACCGCCCGACCCGCGGCCTCCGCCTCCGCCTTCCACAACCCGATCGTCCGCAACAAGCCGGCCAGATCGCGCGGCGCGAGCCGCCGCCGCGGCCGACGGGCGACCCCGGGAACCACCGCCCCGGCCTCCCACGACTTGCCGCTCAATTCCAGCGCCACGACCAAAGTGCTATTATGGTCAAAGGCGGCCGTGGTGTTGCTCGGTTCGATTTGCTTTGGCATCGGATCAATCCTGTCTGGTCTTGGACAACCGACAAGATACTCAATGCCGCGGCCGTCCTCCCCATAGCATCTAAATCCGTGGGCTGAAGGCCCACGTCCGGGGGCGGCCACCGCCTCGACTAGGCTCAGCCCCGCCCGCACCGCCCGCTCGGCGTCGTGCTCGTCGGCCCGCGGATAGCCGAAATAGGCGAGCACGCCGTCGCCCATATATTTGGCGACAAACCCGCCGGCGCGCTCGATGACCGCGGCGGCGCAGCGGTGATAGGCGGCGATCACCGCGCGCAGATCCTCCGGGTCGAGCCGCGCCGACAGCGCCGTCGAGCCGACCGGATCGCAGAACAGCACCGTCAGCTGCCGCCGCTCGGCCTGAGGCTCGGGAGCGGGTGCCGGGGGCGCGACAGGAACGCCGGAACCCACGGTCAAAACGGTGATGGCGTCGAGCAACATGCGGCGATGACCGATCGACGTGACGCCGAGATCCTTGAGGTCCTCGCCCGTCAGCTTGGGCAGGAGAGCCTCGGTGATGTGATTTTCGGCGAACGCCGCGGCGTACTGCGCCAGGCCCAGGCCCTCCAGCCACGCCGCAACGTCCATGCGGCCCTCCGCGTCGCCGAGCAACTCGGCATCGATTTTTAATTTAACACTCGCTGCCGTGTGCGCCCAATCATTTCATGCGCCGCCGAACGCCGGGAACGGCGCCGTCACATGAGTGAATTCGGATCCGCAGGGCTCGCAAAGCCCACCGCGCCCACCGAAATGGAAATCTGTTATGATTACGGCTGCCGAGGACCCGATACTGAAAAGACTGCGTCGGGCGCTCGATGAATTCTACGGCGATCGGATCGAGCGCGTGGTGCTGTTGTGGTCGCGCGCTCGCGGCGAAGCCAACCAGGAATCGGATTATGGCGTCGCGAGCATATCGCGGCGATCTTGACGTGAGTGCGGAGTGCGGCGTCGCCGGCAGCGGTGGTAAGCTGCGCGGCCCGTGATCGATCGGATCGAGAAATGGGAGCCGCTGCTCGAGTTGCGATGGTTGGCCTCCTTGCTTTGCTGGCGAGCGCTGGTTCGGCGCGGGCGCAGGTCGTCGGCATGGTGACCGGGCTCGTCGGATCGGCAAGCGTGCAGCGCGCCGACGGCATGGGGGCCACGCCGCTCGCTCTGCGCAGCGAGGTGCACGAGGGCGATACCGTACGCACCGGCCCGGGGGCGCGGCTCAGGATTGCGTTGCGCGATGAATTGGTTCTTTCGCTCGGCGCCGACGGCGAATTGAAGCTCGATCGGTTGGCGCAAGCGTCGCGATCGCCGGCTGGCGGCAGCCTCTTTTCGCTGGCCCTCGGCTATCTGCGGGTTTTGATCGGTCGCCTGCAACCCGATTTGGTGTTCGAGGTCCGCAGCCCGTCGATGGTCGCCGCGGTGCGCGGGACCGATTGGATCGAGAGTTACGCTGCCGGAAAAACCGAGCTCTTCGTCGTCGTCGGGCGGGTGCTGGCGACCGACGCCGTCAACCCGGCGGGCAATTGGGCCATGCTGAACGCCGGCGAAGGCGTCAGCTTCGTCGCCGGCGCGCCGCACACCCCGGTCGTGCGCTGGGGCCAGGAAAAGATCAACCGCTTTGTCGAAGCCACCCGCCTCCCTTGAGGGCCTTGAGGGAAGGCGTGGGCCGACCGATGCTGGCCGCTCTGGCCATTGCTTTGGCCATGCTGGCGGGGTTCTTCGCCGCCGGCGATCGCGGACTGCCGCTCCGCCTCGAAACCGAGCTGCTCGATCTGCGGTTTCGCCTGCGCCCGCCGCCGCGCCGCCACATCCCGGTGGTGATCGTCGAGATCGACGACGCCAGCATCACCGAGATCGGCCGCTGGCCCTGGTCGCGGCAAATCCTGGCGCGGCTTCTTGACCGGATCGCGGCGGCGCGGCCAAAGGTGATCGGCTTCGACCTGTTGTTCACCGAGCCGCAGCCGCCGCCACAGGCGATCGGCGAGATCGAGGCGGCGATGGCGCCACTGCGGCAAAGCCTCGATCGGACAACCCAGCGCCGCCTCGACGACGTCCTGTCCGGTTTGGCGCGGCGGAGCGACCCCGATGCCGGTCTCGGCGAGGCGATTCGCCGCGCCGGAAACGCGATCCTGCCGTTCACCCTCGATCTCGTCCCGGGCGCGGTGCGCAACGCAACCCTCCCGCCCGCGCTCGAGCGCGCCGCCTACGGCCGGGTGCGCGGCGCCGGTCCCGACCATCTGCCGCCGGCCGCGGCGGCGCATTTGCCGGTTCCGGCGCTCTCCCGAAACGCCTCCCTCGCGCATGTGACCACGGTGCCGGACGGCGCCGGCGGTTACCGTTACGACTACCCGGTTCTGCGCTACGCGGACGCGTATCTGCCGTCGCTGTCGCTCGAGGCTGCGCGGATCTTTCTCGGCGTCGCGAAAAGCCGGGTGGTCGTCGACATCGGGCGGGGGATCGAGCTGGGCGGGCTTGAGGTGCCAACCGATCGCGGGATGCGGTTGCTGGTGAATTACTACCCTCCGGGCGGCTTCGAGCGGGTCAGCTTTGCCGATGCGCTGGACGGCCGGGCCCCGCCGCGGATCTTCGGCGGCAAGATCGTCTTGATCGGGGCGAGCGCCAGCGGGTTGGGCGACAGCGTTGCCACCCCCTATGAACCGGCGATGTCGGGGGTCGAGCGTCACGCGACCCTGATCGCGAACCTCATCGACCGCGATTTTCTCCAGCGCGACGGCGGCGCGGTGGGCATCGATGCGGCGCTGATCCTGCTCGGCGGCCTCGCCGTCGGCTGGCTCGCCCTCTGGGGCACCGCGGCGGCGGTAGCCGGGGCGCTGTTGCTGGCCGCCGCCCTGGCGGCGGCCGACTACCTCGCGGTCTGTGGCTCAACTTCTTGTTTCCCGCAGCGACGATCGTGCTGACCGCCGCCGCGCTCGCCGGCGGCAGGTATGCGCTCGAGTGGCGGCGGCAGCGCTTTGTTCGCGACGCCTTTTCGCGATATCTGCACGCCGATCTGGTCGACGAATTGTGTCGCGCCCGAACGCCGCTGCGGCTCGGCGGCGAAGAGCGTACGCTGACCGTCCTGTTCGCCGATATCCGCGACTTCACCGCGGTCGCGGAAACCCTGCCGGCGCCCGAATTGACTGCGCTCGTCAACGAGTTCTTCACCGCGATGACGGAACAGGTGCTGCGGCACCGCGGCATGCTCGACAAATATATCGGCGACAGCCTGATGGCGGTGTTCGGCGCACCGCTACCGGATGCCGAGCACGCGCTCGACGCCTGCCGCACCGCGCTCGACATGCGCCGGGCGCTCGCTGCTTTGCATGACCGCTGGCGTGCCGCGGGCCGGCCGTGCCTCGAAATGCGCATCGGCATCAACACCGGGCCGATGGTCATCGGCAATATGGGAACCGAACGGCGTTTCGATTACACGGTGATGGGCGACGAGGTGAATGTGGCGTCGCGGCTCGAAGGGGCGAACAAGGAACTCGGCACCGACATCCTGATCAGCGCGTCGACGCTGGCGGCGGCCGGCGCCGGCATCGCGGCGCACCCGCGAGGCCGGATCGCGGTCAAGGGCCGAAAGCAACAGGTGGCGGTTTTCGAATTGCTGGCCGTCGGCGGCGAGGCCGACAGAGGAATTACGGCGAAATATTTTTCTGGATGATGACGCCGGTCAGCACCGGGCCGGTGAGCGTGCTCACCAGCGTGAAGAATTTTTGCAGCTCGCTCAGCTGGGCGTTGGCGACATAGATGATGTCCTTGTCCTCGACCGGAAAGCGCTGGGCGAGGAAGTATGCGTGGGCGTCGGACAGGTCGAGGCGGTAGACGACGGGCGAGGTGCCGCCGGGTCCGGTCGCCAGGTTCGGCGCCTTGAGGGCGTCGACGAGGGCTGCCGGCTCGTATCGGAACAGGAATACGCCGGCCGGGTCGGCGCGGGTATCGATCAATCCGCCGGCCTTCGCCAGCGCCTCCGCCAAGTTCATTTTCTCGGCGCTGAAATTGAGCTGGGCGTTGGTCCCGGTGGCGCCGAGAACCGAAAAGCTTTGCGGCACCAGGATCAAGGTCAGGACATCGCCAGGCCAAGCATAGATGTTCTCGGCTGGGTCCGAAACCAGGGTCGCCATCGGGATCGTCGCCGTGACCCCGCCGCGCGACAGCCGGACAAAGGTCTGGAACACCGGCGCTTTGGCGCCGCCGGCTTCGGCGATCAGATCGAGCAGGCGGTCGCCTTTCAGCGACAGCTGCAACCGGGCGCCGGTGATGACCTCGCCCGACACCGCCACCGAATTGCTCACGCTGCTGACGAGGTTGACGAGCGCCTGCGGCTCGATCGCCTTGTCGGCGAGGCGTTGTTCGATAGAGGCTTGCACCTCGGGCGGGGTCCGGCCGGCGACCGCGATGCGGCCGGCATAAGGCACGGTGATCGCGCCGTCCTGACCGACGAACTGCGCCGGGATCGTTACCGCGGTCGCTCCGGTGGCGGTCCCGGCGGTCGCCGCGGCTGGGGCGCTGCTGAACAACCCGCCGGGTGCGGCCTCCCAGATCGTCACCGCAACGGCATCGCCGATGCCGATCTTCGGATTGGGGGGTTTGCCGTACTTCTTGAACCGCGCGGCCAGGCTCTCGCTCGGCTGGCTCAGCAAGGTGGCAACGACGTTGTTGTCGACATCGACGATGGCGAAGCGTGCGCGGTTGTCTGCGACCGCTTGGCGGAGCAGTTCGTGCACGGTCGGCCCCGCGGTCGGCAGCGTCGAACAAGCAGACAAGACACCAGCGAGCGCGGCGGCAAGCGCCCCGGCGCGGCGGCCGTTCATCCGAAGGTCTGCGTCCCTGTCTAGACGACCTGTAGTTGGGTCGCGATCAGTCGCGACGTGTAGACGCCCATCCATCCGATCGGGTCGAGCCAGCCGCTCTCGTCGCGCGGCGGGCGGATGGCCCGGATATGGGCGTCGGTGATCTCGGCGATACCGCCGATGCGGCGCGGCGGGTCGAATTCGGTGGACCAGAAGAACCGCGGGCTGCCGCCGACCTCATGCTTGGCAACGAGACAATTCGGGCCGGCTCCGGCCGGATTGTAGAGCCCGACCGCCGAGTAGCTCTCCTGATGACTGACCATCATGATGCCCTCGGTTCCCGGAAACGCGTACCGCATCGCGGAAAACCAGCGACACAGCGCCTTCAGTTCCGCCTCGGTGAACTCGTAAGGACTCTGCCGCGGAAGCGACGCCTTGCCCGGCGTCGCAGCCCTCCCGCGTACGGCCGATGGAAACGCCACGACGTTCGTCTGGTCCGACAGGTCGTCCACTTTGCCCCCACTCTTCGGGCCGCACCGGCGGCCGCAATCCCCAACCTCGACAGCGCCAAAGCCTGCGGTCTCCCGCGCTCCCCTGCACACCCCGGCAAACCGGAAAAGCGAACCCCTGCCGATTACTTGCCGGTCCGCGATCAATGCCGCATCGGCGCCATATTTCGCTCGGCAAAACACTATCGAGCGCCGAGTCCAAGTCAATCGAGCGCAAAGCCGAGGACCGGCTTTTCGCACGAGTGTGCCTAATTTACAACAGTGGCAAAACGGTAACAGGCCATGAAACCTTCGCAGCGGCATCGCCGATCGGCGATCGGCGCAATTGACCGGTCGGTGCGCATCTGCTAAGTACGGCGACGATGACCACCGGGCGTCAGGGATTGCGACTTACCAACTCGGCAGCCTAGGCGGCTGCCGACCCCCTCGCCGTTCCCGTGAGGGAACTTCCCGATCCGTCCGGTCGTGCCGATGTCCTCAACCCCTCCCGTCGAATTCGCTGCATCCGCTCCCGGCCGCACGGTCTGCGCCATGAGCGAACGACTTAGCGGCGGCCGGCGGCGCTGATCCCGGGCCCGCCGGCCCAGAAAGATTTCCCGCACCGATCAGCGGTTCGCCGCAACGGCGAGCGCGCAGCAGGAGTATCCGATGCCGAACATGCCGATCCACAAATACCGTCCCTTTGCCCCGATCGACCTGCCCGACCGACGCTGGCCGGGCCAGATCATCCAACGGGCGCCGTTGTGGTGCAGCGTCGATCTGCGCGACGGCAACCAGGCGCTGATCGAGCCGATGGGTCCCGACCGCAAACGCCGGATGTTCGACCTTCTGGTCAAGCTCGGCTTCAAGGAGATCGAGGTCGGCTTTCCGGCGGCTTCGGAAACCGATTTCGGGTTCATTCGCCGGCTCGTCGAAGACGATCTCGTGCCCGACGACGTAACCATCCAGGTGCTGACCCAGGCGCGGCCGGAATTGATCGAGCGCAGCTTCGAATCGATCCGCGGCGCCCGGCGGGCGATCATGCACCTCTATAATTCGACCTCGACCTTGCAGCGGCGCGTCGTTTTCGGTCTCGACAAGGCCGGCATTGTCGACATCGCGGTCAAAGGCGCCCGGCTGATCCGCGATCTCGCGGAACGGATGCCGCAGACCGACATCGTCTGCCAGTATTCGCCGGAGAGCTTTACCGGCACCGAGCTCGATTTCGCCGTCGAGATCTGCCGGGCGGTGATGGACGTCTGGCGGCCGACACCCGAGCGCAAGGTCATCCTCAACCTGCCGGCGACGGTCGAGATGGCGACGCCAAACGTCTATGCCGACCAGATCGAATGGTTCGGCCGCCACATCCGCGACCGCGATTCGATCGTGCTGAGCCTGCACCCGCACAACGACCGCGGCACCGCGGTGGCGGCGGCCGAGTTGGGCGTCATGGCCGGAGCCGACCGCATCGAAGGGACCTTGTTCGGCAATGGCGAGCGCACCGGCAATGTCGATGTGATGACGCTCGCGCTGAACCTCTTCAGCCAGGGGATCGACCCCGGCCTCGAGATCCGCGAGATCGACGAGATCGTGCGCACCGTCGAGCACTGCAACCAGCTGCCGGTGCATCCGCGCCATCCCTATGCCGGCGAGCTCGTCTATACGGCGTTTTCCGGCTCGCATCAGGACGCGATCAAGAAGGGGTTCGAGGCCCTGGCAAAACGCAACGATGCGCTGTGGGAGGTGCCGTATCTGCCGATCGACCCGAAGGATCTCGGGCGCAGCTACGAGGCCGTGATCCGGGTCAACAGCCAGTCGGGCAAGGGCGGCGTCGCCTTTGTGCTGAAAACCGATCGCGGGCTCGATCTGCCGCGCGGGCTGCAGATCGAATTTTCCAAGCGCGTGCAGGAGGTCGCCGAGCGCACCGGCAAGGAGCTGACCGGCGCCGACATCTGGGCCTTGTTCGAGGCGACCTATCTGCGCCAAGACGGGATCGTGCTCGCTGACTATCACCTCTACCCCGAGCCGCGCGCCCCCGAGCGACGCCGGATCGCCGCGACGCTCGTCGTCGACGGCGCCGAGCGCCGGATCGAGGGGGTCGGCAACGGTCCGATCGCCGCCTTTGTCGATGCGCTCAAGGGCGCATGCGGCATCGCCCTTGAGGTCGGCGACTACCGCGAGCACGCGTTGGGCGCCGGCGCCGACGCCCAGGCGACCGCCTATGTCGAGATTCGCAACGGCGACGCCGCGACCTTGTGGGGCGTCGGCATCGACGACAACATCGTCACCGCCTCGTTGAAGGCCGTCGCCAGCGCCGCGACCCGGGCGCGATTGCGCTAGTTACTCGAGGCCGGCGCCGCGCCGGCCTCAGCTTCTGCCGTAGATGTCGTCGAGGCGGACGATGTCGTCCTCGCCGAGATAGCTGCCCGATTGCACCTCGATCAGGTGCAGCGGGATCTTGCCCGGGTTCTCCAGCCGGTGGGCGGTGCCGAGCGGGATGTAGGTCGACTGGTCTTCGGTCAGCATTAGCTCTTGGTCGCCGCGGCGGATCTTGGCGGTGCCCTGGACGATGATCCAGTGCTCGGCGCGATGATGGTGCAGCTGCAGCGACAGCCGGCCGCCGGGCTTGACGACGATATGCTTGACCTGGACCCGGTGGCCGTTGTGCAGCGAGGTATAGCTGCCCCACGGGCGATGCACGGTCGGCAGCGCCTCGACCTCGCCGCGGCCTTCCTTGGCAAGCCGGGCGACCAGCGACTTGACTTCCTGGGTGCGGTCGCGCGGCGCCACCATTACCGCGTCGTCGGTGGCGACGACGACCAGATCCTCGACGCCGACGGCGGCGACGAGCCCGGCCTCCGAACGCAGATAGCAGTTCCGGGCGCCCTCGGCGACGACGTTGCCCTCGAGCACATTGCCGGCCGCGTCCTTGGCGCTCATCGCCCACAGCGCATCCCAGGAGCCGATGTCGCTCCAGCCCATATCGACCGGTGCCACCGCGGCGCGCCGCGTGTGCTCCATGACTGCGTAGTCGATCGAATTGGCGGCGCCGGCGGCGAACGCCTCCTTGCCGAGGCGGATGAAGTCGGAGTCGCGTCGCGCCTCGATCAGCGCCTTGCGGCAGGCGGCAACGATGTCGGGGCGCAGCCGCTCCAGCTCGTCAAGATAAACCCGGGCCCGAAACAGAAAGATGCCGCCGTTCCAATAATGCTCGCCGGAGGCGAGGTATTCCTTGGCGCGGACCGCATCGGGCTTCTCGATGAACTCGGCGACCTCGAAGACGCCGTCGATCGCCTCAAAGGCGCCGCCGCGACGAATGTAGCCGTAGCCGGTCTCGGCGCGCTCGGGCTCGATGCCCAGACAAACGATGACGCCGTGGCGGGCGGCCGCCGCGGCGCGATCGACGGCGGCGGCGAAGGCCTCGACAGCCGCGATCGAATGATCCGAGGGGAGCAGCAGCAGCAGCGCCTCGGGGTCGCTCTCGGCCAGGCTCAACGCGGCGGCGCAGGCCGCCGGAGCCGTGTTGCGGCCGACCGGCTCGAGCAGCATCGCCCGCGGCGCCACCGCGATCTCGCGCAATTGTTCGGCGATGATGAACCGGTGCTCTTCGTTGGCGATGATGAGCGGCGCCGCGAAGCGCTGCGGATCGGCGACCCGCCGCACCGTCTGCTGCAGCAGAACTCTCGCGGCCGAGCAGGCGCAACAGCTGCTTCGGGTAGAGCGCACGCGACATCGGCCACAGCCGGGTGCCCGAACCGCCGGACAAAACAACCGGGTGGATCATGCGAACCCCTCGAACCGGCGCCGCGGCGCCGCCGACAGCGGCTCTCGACATACATGGTTTTGTCGCCGCTGCAAAGCCGGGCACCACGTTCGCCTGTCGACTTTAAAGAACGTTTAACCTCGATCCCTTGCGGATGAGACCGGGTAGCGCTAGCCGCGACTGCCGCCGTCCAGGCGCTCGGCGATGCGGACGACGAGCGCCAGCATCCTTGTCATGCGCTCCTCCTGCGCGCCAAAGCGCTGCTCCAGCGCGCCCAATCGGGTTTCGATCGCGGTGAGCCGCGCTTCCAGGGCGCTGAAGCGCTGCTCGAGCGCGCCAAAGCGAAGCTGCAGATCGCGGACCTCGGCGGTCAAGGTCGCGACCCTAGCGCCCAACAGTTCGAGACTGATTTTCTCCTCGCTCACTCCGATGCTCCTGCTGCCGGAAGCATTTTATCGTCGTACACGGCGCTAGTGCCTGTCGTCAATTGAGCGGACGCCCCGTTCCGATTACATCCGATTACCGTCTTGCCCGGCCTTGGGCCGGGCATCCACGGGAGCCCGCGAAGGCCTGTGCCGTTTCTCGTGGATGCCACGGATCAAGTCCGTGGGCTGAAGGCCCACGGGCCGAGCCCGGCCAAAGCGTTGATATATGTGAGCCAGCGCTGCTAATTGACAACACGCGCTAGTCTCAACGATTTCTTTGTATTCCTACTTCGTCGTCCCGGCCCCCGGGTCCGCGCGGAGTTCATCCTCGGGCCGCGCAGAGCGCGAACCCGGGGGCGCGGCCCGAGGACAGGCTCCGGGCGCGTCTCGAAGCACGGACAACGCCGATGCGGTCCCGTTTTTGCCGCCTCGGCCAATTTCCTGACAGCCTCTTTCGCCGGTATGACGAGATTTTTCCGCTGTCCTACGCTGAAAAAACCTGGGAGACACGATAGTAGCAACCGCGATCACGCAATATCAGCGGCTGATTACCCGCGAGTAGGTCTCGCTCCACAGCTCCGGCAGATAGGAGCCGGTCCCGATCACGTCGATCGGCGCGCCGGCGGCCGCCATCATCCGGCATTTGGCCGGGCCGAAGCCCGAGCTGGCGACGATCTCGACCGCTCCGAAGCCGGCCGCGTCGAGGGTCTGCCGCAGCAGCCAGACCGCCGCCGCCGATACCCCGGTGCCGACCAAATAGCGCAGCTCCTGCTCGCTGCGGTAAACCCGCGTCGCCTGCGGCGCATGGCGCTCGAGGACCGCGTAGAGGAGCGCACCGGGTCGAGCCCTTCGACATAGCGGCCGCCATGTGTGTCGATGCGCACGGCCAGTTGTCCCGATGCGGCGAGGTCGGGAAAGCGGCGGGCGACGGCGAGCGCGTCGGTCGTTTCCCGGCCGAAGTAATCGATGAGCACGGTGAGCTTTTCGCCGGGAAAGACCTCGCGGAACATCTCGGCGGCGCGCACCGTCGACCCGGCATAGCCGACGAGGACGTGCGGCATCGTGCCGAGCCCCTGGTCGCGGCCGAAGAACCGGGCGGTGGCGGCGGCGGCGCCGCCGGCAAAGCCCTTGGCCCCCGCCCCGCGGCGCGCCGCGGCGGAGCCGATTGCGGCGGCATAGGCCATCATTTCGGCCATCTCGGCGCCGGCGCAGTGCCGCGCGTCCATCGCCAGAAACGCGGTTTTCGGCAGCGCGGCGCACATCGAATAAGCGTTGTGGGCGGCGACGCAAGGCGGCCCAAGCCTTTGCAGCAGCACGGTTTCGAGATCGACCAGATGAAACAGCGGACCCGTGACATAGAGGATCGGGTCGCCGGCGCCGACCAAGGCGCCCTCCGGGTGACGCAATTCTATCGCGAAACGGGTGCCGCGTGCCGTGGCAGAGAGCCGATCTCGGGTTCAATGCAACGCTGTTAAGACTTCTCGGGCGCACGTGAGGTCGGGTGTATCGAAACCTTCTGTGAACCAGCTGTAAACGGGCGCGAGTAGATCGCGCGCGTCGGTGCGTTTGCCGTGATCGCGCCAAAAACGGGCCAGGCTTGTCGCAGCGCGCAATTCCCAAAGCCGCGCCGCCCGAAGTCATCGATGCACACTTCTTACGACCGCTGCATCTAAGCCACCTCGCCGCCGCTCACGCGAGCATCGGTGAGCTGGAAGCTAGCCTCGGCCTGTTGGATCGGGCAATTCGGATCGTATCGCTATTGCGCCGAACACCGAGTCGCCGCCTACGAGCACTGGGCGCGCTTTTGCCGGGGAATCGCTCGCGTGCAATGGCCAACGCCCGGAGAAGCTCCGCCTCCCCCTTGCAGTGGTTCCCGAGCTCCAAGAGCACCCCGCCCCTCAGCCGGTGCAACTCGGCCGCAAACAACCGCTCTTCGGTCTCCTCCACCCATCGGCGCTTCCCCCTCGGCGCCAAAAACCTATCGCCAGAAGCTGCGAGTTTCTGCGTTTGCTCCAGATGCTGCCGACCGTCGTTGAACGCACCCATTGCCAGGAGCGAGCAGCCCATTAGCATGTTGGCCAGCGCCGGTACGTCGGTGTCCTGGTGCTCCGCCGCCAAGGCAAGGCACTGCTGTGCCACCCCGCGCGCCGCGACGTGTTCCGCGCGCACATAGTGAACGCTCCACAGGCCATAGAGAACGGTCTTTTGTTCGTTCACGGTCGCCCCTCCACCGAGCAGCTCTCGGGCCCGGACGAAGACCCGCAACGTCTCGGGAGCGGCGTAGCCCTTGGTCGCCCGCATCATTTGTCCGAGCGCCAGATGCAGATCCAGCTCTCTTCGGTCGCGATCGCGAGTGGCCGGCAACGACTGGATCAGCTGGATGGCATGGGTCAGGTGAGTGACGCCTTCGACATTGGCGGAGCGCCGCAAAGCCAGGTCGCCCGCTCTCCGCCAATAGTCGATCGCAGTGTCGGAGAGGCCGGCCTGAGTGTAGTGATGAGCGAGAATCTCGGGCTGGGTGGTCGCCGTTTCAGCGAATCGCGTTTCAAGCACTTTGGCGATCCGTGCGTGCAACTCCTGGCGCTGCGGTCGCAAAAGGCTGCTGTAAGCTGCATCCTGCACAAGCGCATGTTTGAAGATGAAAAACTCCTGCGGCGGAGTGCCGCGACAAAAGACGAGACCGGAGCTGACCAGCTGCTGCAGCGCATCACGGAGCTGCTCATCGGTGCGTCGCGCAAGCGCTGCGATCAACTCATATGAGAATCTTCGGCCGACAGCCGCGCCGATCTGGGCCACCTCCTTGACTGGCGACAGTCGGTCGAGGCGCGCCATCAGGGAGGCATAAAGGCTAGAGGGAATCGCGACCGGCGGCAGCGGACCCTCGATAACATAGCGCTCGTCCTGCTCATGGAGCAGCCCGCTCTCCAATACCGCTTTGGTCACCTCCTCTACAAACAGGGGAATTCCATCGGCCCGCCCGACGATCTGATCCACGATGCCGGCAGGCAACGGCTTATTTCCGGCGACGCCGGCAACAACCCGGGCCGCCTCGCGCTGGTCAAGCCGGCTCAGTGCCAGTGACGTCACATGCGCCTGACCAGTCCATGGGGGCTGAAATTCCGGTCGAAAAGTGGGACAAAACAAGACCGGCAAATACGGTACGCGGACCGCAATGGCGTCGAGCAACTCCAAGGAGGTCGAAATCGATCCAGTGGATGTCATCAAAAATCAAAAGGACGGGGTTCTGACCAGCGCGGGCTTCGAGTTGGCGGACAAAGGCCGCCAACGTGAGCTCCCGCTTGCGCTGGGCATCGACAACGGATGGCGGATAGCGGCTGGCGGTCGGCAGACCCATTAGATCGGCAAACAGCGCCCGTTCTTCTGGTGGGCTCTCACCGGATTGCGACAGTAGGACCTCGAGCTTGTCGAGCTTGGTTTCCGGCGTATCTTCGCGAGCGAAATGGGCCGCGCGTTCCATCTGGGCGACCAACGGGTAAAGCGTGCTCTCCTGATGGTGCGGCGAGCAGAAGAAGCGCAGCCGGATGTGCGGCTCTGCCTGCAGGCTCTCCTCGAATGCGGCGAGGATGCGCGACTTGCCGATACCGGGCTCACCCGACAACAGCACGATCTGTCCGTCTCCCGCCTTGACCCGGCGCCAACGCCGCGCCAGCAGGTCGAGCTCATCCTCTCTGCCGACCAGCGGCGTCAGTGACGACGTGCGCAGCGCCTCAAAACGGCTGTCGATGCCGCTTGTCCCGAGCACTTTCCAGACCTGCACGGGCTCAGCGAAGCCTTTCAGCCGAGCTGTACCGAGGTCGGAGAACTCGAATAGATTACCGACGAGCTGACGGGTCCATCGAGGCCACCAATACAGTGTTCGGCTCGGCCAAACTTTGCAGGCGAGCAGCCAGGTTCGGCGTCTCGCCGACGACCTCATGCTCCTGGCCGCTACTGCCCTCAACCAGATCGCCGACAACGACCAATCCGGTGGCAATACCGATGCGCGTTTGGAGCACGCCAAACCGAACCTCCAGTTGACTGACCGCGTCGACTAGGGCGAGACCGGCTCGCAATGCCCGCTCGGGATCGTCTTCCCGCGCTTGCGGATAGCCGAAATAGGCCAGGATCCCGTCGCCCAGAAACCTGGCGACGAAGCCACCAAACCGACGAACCTCCTGCGACACCCGCGCCGCATAGGAGGCGAGGACCTCGCGCCAGTCTTCGGGATCGAGCCGCGTCGCAAGCGCAGTAGAGGCGACGAGGTCGCAGAACAGAACTGTGAGCTGACGGCGCTCGGCTCCCTCGGTTCGGGGCAATGCGGGGTGAGCATCTCCGGCCGGAGCAATCGCCATCGACGCCGCCTCACGCAGCGCGGCTATGGCCCTGAGCATCTTCTTGCGATGCCCGAGGAGGACGCCAAGCTTTTCGAGATCGGCTTCGTTCAGATCCGATAGGGTATCAATGCCCACGGCATTGTCACGAAACGCTTTCTCGTATTGCCTCAGTTCAAGATCCTGCAGCCAATCCGCGATGTCGAAGTTCTTTCGCATTGCCAGCCTTTCAACCTGCGCGGGTAGCGCTCCCAACGCCAGATCAGTCCAAGGGATAGTGGTGACCGTAGGCGTAGCCACCGGGCAAGTCGCCCTTCGAGAGGACCAGCTGCCATACGCGCAGCCGTCCGGCACGGAATGCACCGGCGCAACCCTGCAGGTACAGCTTCCACATTCGATAGAAAGCCTCGCCGTATTTCTGCTTCAGGCGATCCCAGCCGGCATCAAATCGCTCGAACCAGGCCATCAGGGTCTTGTCATAATGGGCGCCTTCCCAACTATGAAAGTTCTGGAGCACCAAGCGGGTGCTTGCGGCGCGAACGATGTCAACGATGGTCGGAAATTCGACCCCAGGCAATATGTATTTGTCGAACCAGGCATTAGCCCTTTCTACTTTAAGGAACCCCACCGTGTGGAGCAACAACAACCCGATGGCTTCAGGCACCGCTCGCAGGCGTCGAAGAAATCCCGATAGTAGCGCCGGCCCACATGCTCGAACATTCCCACAGAGACGATCCGATCAAAAGGCTCATCGATATCGCGGTAGTCCGCATAGCGGAACTCTATCGGCAGGCCTTTGCACAGGCGTCTACCCAACTCAATCTGCTGCTGCGACACAGAGAGCCCGACGACCGCCACACCGTAATGTTCGGCGGCGTAGCGCGCAAACGAGCCAAAGCCAATACCGACATCAAGGACTCGCTGGCCCGGCTTCAGCTCCAGTTTGCGGCAGATCAGCTCGAGTTTATCCCGCTGTGCGGTCTCCAGCGTGTTAGCCCGCCGCCAATAGCCGCACGAGTAGGTCAAATATAAGTCGAGCATTATCTCGAAGAGATCATTGCCCGTATCATAATGCCGTTTACCGATTTCAAATGAGCGCCAGCGCGATCCGAAGGGATTGAGCCGGAGCATCAGCGTGTCGAGGACCGCCGTGCGGACCGGGATCTGCTGGGTAAGATCGAAGCGATACGCCCGCTCCGTCATCAAATCAATGCGCTCGCAGTCCAGCCAGCCCGCCATAAATGCCTCGCCAAAGCCGATCGTCCCGTCGCGCAACATGCGGGGATATACCCGCGGATCGCGCACTTGGACATCCCACGGCCGGTCACCATTGATTGTGATCCCTACCTTGGAGAGCAGGTCTTGGAAGAATGCTTCGGAGGACAACGGGTTTGCTCAGCTTGGTTTGGAGTGGAACACCGGACGCTTGGCGGCGGCGGCGCGCGCCGCGATGGCCCAGACGATCGGGAATCTGCGCTTTCCTTCTCTAAAAGAATACTCCAAATTTGCGAGAGTGGTTACCCTTGAGGATCGCGTGGTCGGCGTGTCCCCTGGCCTCGGACCTTTCAGGAAGTATGAGCGCATCGCAGGGGAGGTAACCCCGCTCTCGCCACGCCACATCGCGTTCGTATTGCCCGTAATTCTGCTCCATCTCGGATGTAGCCTGGCATTCATAACTGGCGTTAGCAGGCCGGCGTTAATGGTCTTTTTACTGTCGAGCGCTATACAGATTTTCGGCATCACGATAGGTTACCACCGACTTCTCGCGCACCGTTCGTTCAAGACCAGCTGGCAATTCCAGCTCGTTCTGGCTTCATTCGGCGTCCTCGCCGGCCAGAACGGACCGCTATGGTGGGTGGGCCATCATCGCCACCATCATCGATACGCGGATCGGGAAGAAGACGCGCACTCCCCGAACCGAGGTTTTTTCTGGAGTCATATGGGCTGGCTGTTTTCACCAACTTGCATACCGGTGCGGCGCCGTCTCGTCGCCGATCTCGCGCGCTGTCCGGAGCTGGTTCGGCTCGAACGCTACTCTTACCTAGTCAACACCGGGTACGCAGTGGTGCTATACCTGGGCGGAGAGGTTTGGCGCGCGCTCGACTGTGATGCCGGCACGAGCGGATTCCAACTCGTCGTGTGGGGCACCGTGGTCAGCACGGTGTGGGTCTATCACGCCGTCTGGTCGGCCAACTCTTTTTGCCACCGGCACGGGTCGCGTCGACATGCAACGCCCGATAACAGCCGCAACAACCTGGTTGTTTCCCTTTTGACCCTCGGCGATGGCTGGCACCACAACCATCATTACTGCCCGTATTCGGCGCGGCACGGATTTCGCTGGTGGGAAATCGATATCAACTTTGCGATCCTAAAGCTGCTGGCGTTCCTCGGTATTGTGTGGGATTTGAGGTCGCCCCCTCGGCGGTCAAGGTCGCGACCCTGGCACCCAACAATTCGAGACTAATCTTGTCCTCGCTCACCCTGGTGCTCCTACCCCCGGAGATATTTGATCGTGGCGCCCGGCGCTCGCAACTCATCCGCGGCTGTGCTTCAGCAGGAATTCGCGGCCGGCCTTGACCATCGGCCGGCCGTCATAGGCAACGATGTCGGCGGTGGCGTAGGTCTCGCTCCACAGCTCCGGCAGATAGGAGCCGGTCCCGATCACGTCGATCGGCGCGCTGGCGGCCGCCATCATCCGACATTTGGCCGGGCCGAAGCCCGAGCTGGCGACGATCTCGACCGCTCCGAAGCCGGCCGCGTCGAGGGTCTGCCGCAGCAGCCAGACCGCCGCCGCCGATACCCCGGTGCCGACCAAATAGCGCAGCTCCTGCTCGCTGCGGTAAACCCGCGTCGCCTGCGGCGCATGGCGCTCGAGGACCGCGTAGGAGCGCGCCGGGTCGAGCCCTTCGACATAGCGGCCGCCATGCGTGTCGATGCGCACGGCCAGTTGTCCCGATGCGGCGAGGTCGGGAAAGCGGCGGGCGACGGCGAGCGCGTCGGTCGTTTCCCGGCCGAAGTAATCGATGAGCACGGTCAGCTTTTCGCCGGGAAAGACCTCGCGGAACATCTCGGCGGCGCGCACCGTCGACCCGGCATAGCCGACGAGCGCGTGCGGCATCGTGCCGAGCCCCCTGTCGCGGCCGAAG
Source organism: uncultured Alphaproteobacteria bacterium (assembly GCA_963772295.1). GTDB lineage: Bacteria > Pseudomonadota > Alphaproteobacteria > ATCC43930 > CGMCC-115725 > AP-15. The sequence goes on along the minus strand of CAVYWO010000004.1, from coordinate 88,438 downwards.
AACCGGGCGGTGGCGGCGGCGGCGCCGCCGACAAAGCCCTTGGCCCCCGCCCCGCGGCGCGCCGCGGCGGAGCCGATTGCGGCGGCATAGGCCATCATTTCGGCCATCTCGGCGCCGGCGCAGTGCCGCGCGTCCATCGCCAGAAACGCGGTTTTCGGCAGCGCGGCGCACATCGCATAAGCGTTGTGGGCGGCGACGCAAGGCGGCCCAAGCCTTTGCAGCAGCACGGTTTCGAGATCGACCAGATGAAACAGCGGACCCGTGACATAGAGGATCGGGTCGCCGGCGCCGACCAAGGCGCCCTCCGGGTGACGCAATTCTATCGCGAAACGGGTGCCGCGCTCGGCCGCCGCGGCTTCGAGAAATTCGACCGCGAAACGCGGCGCCGAGAGCACCGGGCGGCGCAGAAACAGCGCGTAGGTGGCCGGCCGGTCGCCGAACCGGGCGACGATTGCCTTGGTCTTCAGGAAATAGCTGTCGGTCTGCGCCGCAAGCCGGTCGGCGCCAGGCCGCGGCGCGCCGGGGCCGAGCCCGGGTGGCGCAAGCCCGCGCGCCACCGGCCTCGCCTCACGAGACGGCGGCGAGGCGCTGCGGCGTGCGCATCCCATTGCCCTGGCGCTCACGCTTCAGCGCCTCGGCGATCTCGAAGGCGAGCTCGAGCGCTTGGCTGGCGTTGAGCCGCGGGTCGCAATGCGTCAGATAGCGGTCGGCAAGCGCCGCCTCGCTGATCGCCTGCGCGCCGCCGATGCATTCGGTGACGTTCTGCCCGGTCAGCTCGAAATGCACGCCGCCGGCATGGCTGCCCTCGGCGGCGTGGATCGCGAAGGCGCTGTGCACCTCGGCGAGGATGCGGTCGAACCGCCGGGTCTTGTAACCGTTCGACGAGGTGATCGTGTTGCCGTGCATCGGGTCGACGCACCATGCGACCCGGCGCCCCTCGCGCTCGACCGCACGGATCAGCCGCGGCAGGCGGGCGTCGACCTGGTCGGCCCCCATCCGCGTGATCAGGGTCAGCCGCCCCGGCTCGTTTTCCGGATCGAGCCGGTCGATCAGGCGCAAGAGGTCGTCCGGTTCGAGGGTCGGACCGCATTTCATGCCGACCGGGTTCTTGATGCCGCGCAGGAACTCGGCATGGGCGCCGTCGACCTGGCGGGTTCGGTCGCCGAGCCAGACGAGGTGCGCCGAACAATCGTACCAGTCCCCGGTCGTCGAATCGACCCGGGTCAGCGCCTGCTCGTAAGACAGGAACAGCGCCTCGTGCGAGGTATAGAATTCGGTCTCGCGGATCTGCGGCGCGGTATCCGAGGTGAGGCCGCAGGCCTCCATAAAGGCAAGCGTCTCGGTCAGCCGGTCGGCGAGCTCGCGGTAGCGCTCCCCCTGCGGCGAGTTGGCGACGAAATCCTGGTTCCAGGCGTGCACCCGGTGCAGATCGGCATAGCCGCCCTGGGCAAAGGCGCGCAAAAGATTGAGGGTTGCCGCCGATTGGCTGTACGCCTGGACCATGCGCTGCGGGTCGGGAACCCGCGCCGCGGCGTCGAACTCGAGGCCGTTGATGATGTCGCCGCGGTAGGAGGGCAGGGTCTTGCCGTCCTGGGTCTCGGTCTCCGACGAGCGCGGCTTGGCGAACTGGCCGGCGAGTCGGCCGACCTTGACCACCGGCGAGCCGGCGCCGAAGGTCAAGACCACCGCCATCTGCAGCAGCACCTTGAACATGTCGCGGATGTTGTTCGGATGGAATTCGGCGAAGCTTTCCGCGCAGTCGCCGCCCTGCAGCAGAAAGGCCTTGCCGGCCGCGACCGCGGCGAGCCGTTCCTTGAGGCGCCGCGCCTCGCCGGCAAAGACGAGCGGCGGAAAGCGGTTCAGGGTTTCCTCGACGCGGGCGAGTGCGGCCGGGTTGTCGTAACCCGGAACCTGCCGGATCGGCAGACCGCGCCAGCTGTCGGGCGTCCATTTTGCTGTCATCGCAAGCTTCCTTCGCTGCTGGAGGCCGCTCGACCATCGGCGACATTCGGGTGTTTGGGGATCAGAAACACAAAAGCCGCCTCGGGTGCGGGCGGCTTTGGAACGATCGCGGGTCTGCGCTCCTAGGCCGCCGTGATGAACCGGCGGAACCAGTATCGCGCGAACCGACGGCGCGTACCGTCAACCGTTGTCGTTATCATTATCGCACGATACCAGCACATCGATCCGGACGCAAGCTTTTTGCGGCACTGCCTCAGTTTGAACTACCGCGAACGGACCCACACCCGCCGCCCGCTTCGGCGCAGCCGCAACAGCCGGTCCTGCAAAGGGTTTTCGGACGCCTGCCGACGCCATTCGATGATCTTCGTCGGCAGGGCCGTCTGCGAGACGGTGAGGCCGAGCGCCTTGATGGTCCTTAGATTGGCGACCAGCTCGAACTTGGTCGGCGGTTCGAACGGCAGATCGGCGGGCCTGGTGCCGCACTAAACCAGAGTCGCTATGCTATAGTTCTCACGCCTTTTGAGCAGCGAGCCCGATCGCGAGCAAACGAGTGCCGCGGCGGGTCGAGGAGCCAAGTATGCAAGCTGCTGTCGCGTTGCCGGCCGAGATCGACGAAGAGATCGATCTACCCGAGGACCAGCAGGAAGACCTAACCGATTTAGAGCTTACAGAGGACTGGTTCGCTGGGCCTTCCCTATGGGGTACAGACTGGACGACGGAAACCATTGTCAACCAACTGCGGCGCGGGAACATCAATCTGAACCCTCGCTTTCAACGCCGTAACGCGTGGGACGCGTTGCGCAAGAGCTTGTTTGTTGAGTCACTGATCCTAGGTCTCCCGGTACCGCAAATCATCCTGGCGGAGGAGAAGGGAAAGAAGGGTAGCTTTGTCGTGATCGACGGCAAACAGCGGTTGCTTACGTTACGGCAATTCTCCGCGCGGCCGGAAGGGGATGATTTCGAACAACTACGGTTGACTGGGCTTAGCGACCAACCGGAGCTGAATGGCCTCACATACAGCGCCCTGCAACAGAATGACCAGTTCGCCGGCAGGCTAAATATTTTTGACAACCAGACGATCCGAACGGTTGTCATCCGCGGCTGGAAAGACGAGCGCTACTTATATTCGGTCTTTTTAAGAATCAACACCGGGAGCGTGCAGCTCTCGCCGCAAGAGTTGAGGCAGGCACTCCATCCTGGCAGCTTTTCTGATTTTATCGATGACGTTTCCGTTGACCGTGTTGGCGTCAGGCGGCTTCTGAAACTTCGCGGTCCTGATTTCAGAATGCGGGATGTCGAGCTTGTCTTACGTTACTTCGCGTATCGGAATTTTGCGCGCGAATACGATGGAGACCTGAAGCGGTTTCTCGACAATACGACCAAGCGTATGAACCACGACTGGCCCCGCGTGGCAGGTCTTCTGCATGAGCAAGCGGACGAGCTGGATAATGCTCTCACTCGCGTGCGGGAGATTTTCAGCGACCGGAACGAAGTCCGGAAATGGAACGGCCGCATTTATGAGAAACGCATCAACCGCGCTGTGTTCGATATTATGTCATATTATTTTTCTGATCCACAAATACGGGAAGCGTCGAGGGGTCGGGAGAGGAATATAGAAGATGCATTCAAACGCCTTTGTGAGGTAGACCGGCCTTTCCTTGCGTCGATCGAGCAAACGACCAAATCGCGGGAAGCGAACCGTGTTCGGTTTTTGACCTGGGCTCGCGTTTTGAGCGAGGTGCTAGAGCGCAGGGTGGAAGCACCGTTCGCTGCGTAGAGCCCAATGGCGGCATCCAGGCGCTACCGAGCGTTGGGACGCAGCCTGGAGCGATTGCGGAAGCACCATCTCGGGTTTGCACGGCGGCTTGCTGGCGGCTACACCGAGCGGCAGCTATCTCAGGCTGCTGCCTATACGGTGTTTGCGCATGGCGAATTCGAGCATTTTCTGGAAGATTGGGCCTTGGAAATCCTAAATGCGATTGATGTCAAAGGCTTCGGCCCGGGCTTTAGCCCCATGCTCGCACACCTATTGGCGTATCGACCGTCGCTTACTGTGCCGTCGCAGATTCCGGGGAGCAATGCATGGCAGACCTCCGCCGGAAGCGCGATAAATGTTAACAGGACAGCGATTAGGAACAATCATGGCATCAGCGAGCGATATGTGTGCGCTATGCTGATCCCGCTGGGGATAGATGTAACAGCGGTAGATCCGATTCTGATCTCAGACCTAAACGCATTCGCAAAGATTCGTGGCGACCACGCGCATCAATCCCGAAGGGTGCACCTCGGCCAGCAATTCGATCCATTCGACCGGTTGGCAAAGGTGAATAATATCTACAGTCTTCTCCAGCCGTTCGATGAGGACCTGCAGAAGCATCTCAACCTATGCTAGGGCCTGTCGTCAATTGAGCGGACGCCCCGTTCCGATTACATCCGATTACCGTCTTGCCCGGCCTTGGGCCGGGCATCCACGGGAGCCCGCGAAGGCCTGTGCCGTTTCTCGTGGATGGCCGGGCCGAGCCCGGCCAAAGCGTTGATATATGTGAGCCAGCGCTGCTGATTGACGACACGCCCTAGTAACTTTGCGGAGCGACATAGGTCGGGCGCTCTGCCATCTTGCCCGAGGAATGACCGTGGCCCGCTACCCCGGCCGCGATCAAGGTGGGTCCGGCGCTGATGGATGAATAATGAATGGCCGCTATGGTTGGCCAAGCACGGCGGTTTAATCTGAGCCGTGCGGAGGGTCCGTAAACGTGCGCGAAGTCGTCATCGGACACGCTGCCGGGCAAGTTCCGCTCGCCAGCGATGCAGAAATTCACTACCAAGGCGCGCGCATTTTTGATTCTGGCTGGCGAGCGGTGATATAGAAGACCGATCGGTGTCGCGCCCGCCGTGCCGATGCCGACCACCGCCCAGGGAGCGCGCCGATGACGGCAGATGTCGAACAATTGGTCGACAGCGAGCGCGGGCTCGTCAGCCGCCGCATCTACATCGAGCCGGCAATCTATGAGGCGGAGCAGAAACGGATCTTTGCCCGCTGCTGGCTGTTCCTATGCCATGAGAGCCAGATCCCGCGGCCCGGCGACTTCGTCACCGCCCATATGGGCGAGGACCCGGTTCTCGTCGTGCGCGACAGCCGCGGCAAGATCCATGCCTTCTTGAATGTCTGCCGGCATCGCGGCAACCGGCTGTGCCGCGCCGACAGCGGCAACGCCGCGAGCTTCACCTGCGCCTATCACGGCTGGACCTACCGCAACGACGGCAGCCTCTTCGGCGTCCCGCAACTCAAGGAATTCTATTTCGACGAGCTCGACGTGACCGAATGGGGTCTCGTGCCGGTGGCGCAGCTCGACAGCCATCGCGGGCTGATCTTCGCGACCTTCGATCCTGCCGCGCCGACATTGCCGCAATATCTCGGCGGGATGGCCTGGTATCTCGACGCGTTCTTCGATCGGCGCGAGGGCGGCGTCGAAGTGCTGGCCACGCATAAATGGATGGTGCCGTGCAATTGGAAATTCCCGGCCGAGAATTTCGGCGGCGACGCCTATCACGTGCAGTGGACGCATCTCTCGGCGATTACGACGGCCTTCAGCACCGGCGTCACCGCCAACCCGAAATCGACGGGCAGCATGCTCTCGCCGGGCAACGGCCATGTGCTGATTTGCGTTGGGCCCGACGATTCGAGCGACCCGCCGGTGCCGGCGATCCAGGCCTATGAGCGGGCGATCCGCCCCGAGGTCGAACGGCGGCTCGGTCCCCGCTCCCGGTTGACCAATCCGATCGTCGGCACCGTGTTCCCGCATTTTTCGATGGTGCGCGGCACCTCGCGCAGCTTCCGGGTGTGGCATCCGCGCGGGCCGGACAAGACCGAGATTTGGTCGTGGGTGTTCTGCGACAAGGCCGCACCGGCCGAGGTCAAGGAGGCGGTGCGCTTGGCCGGGATCCGCGGGTTCAGCCCGTCCGGCACCTTCGAGCAGGACGACATGGACAATTGGCAGGAATGCACCCGCACCTGCCGCGGCGTCGTCTCGCGCCGCATGGCCGTCAACATCCGGATGGGCATCGGTCACGACCGCTATGACGAAAGGCTCGGCGCCTGGGCCAGCCGAGAGCGCATCAGCGAGAGCAATCACCGCCATTTCTATCGCCGCTGGGCGGAGCTGATGATGGCCGAGAGCTGGGTCGATCTGGACCGCCGCAACGCGCCGGCCCTCGCCTGAGGCGGCGCTCGCCTGACGCGGCGATCCGCGACGCACCGGCCGATCGGCCAGCGCCCCCCGGCGCTTCTGGTCGCACTTGCCGGCCACATTCCCCATGTGGCTTGATCGCCGCTCACCCGGACGCGCCGCACTTCGGCAGATTTTAACGAAGTCGCTTGTCCTGCCGCGGCCTCGGGTATAGGTTAAGGCCGCCGGAGCTGGATCATGGATCCTGTTATTTTGGTCGTGGACGACAACGACGACAACCGCTTTATGTTGTCGATGCGCCTGGAAGCTTGCGGTTATTCCAATCTCGTCACCGCCGAGAACGGCCGCGACGCGCTCGAAAAGATGCGGTCGGGGCGGGTTGATCTGGTTCTTCTCGACATCATGATGCCCGAGCTTGACGGCTACGGGGTGCTCGCAGAGATGCGCGCCGATCCTGCGCTACGCGATATCCCGGTGGTGATGATCTCGGCCGTCGAGGACATCAACAGCGTGGTGCGCTGCATCGGGCTGGGCGCCGCCGACTATCTCACAAAGCCGTTCGATCCCGTGTTGTTGAAGGCGCGGGTCGACAATTGCGTCGAACGGTCGCGCTACCGGGCGCAGGAGGCCGCCTACCTCGAACGCATCGAAGGCGAGAGGCGGCGCGCCGACGAACTCCTGGCAAGCGTCCTGCCGCGCCCGATCGCCCGCGCCCTGAAGCGCGACGGGCGTCTCGCGCCGCAACGCTACGAGAACGTCGCGGTGCTGTTCTGTGACGTCGTGGATTTTACTGCCTACTCCGAAAAGAACCCGCCCGAAACGGTATTCGCCGAGCTCGAGTTGCTGACGGACCGCTTCGAGGAGATCGCGGCAAAGCATGGGCTCGACAAGATCAAGACGATAGGCGACGCCTTTATGGCAACGGCGAACCTGCTGTCGCCGGTCGACGAGCCGGTGCTTGCCGCCGTCGCCTGCGCGTTCGACATGGTGGCGGCGACGCAGGTGGTTTGTCCCGATTGGGCGGTGCGGATCGGCATCGATCACGGGCCGGTCTCGGCCGGCATCATGGGCAAGGCGCAGTTCCAGTTCGACGTGTGGGGCGACACGGTCAACACCGCGGCGCGGATCGAGGAATACGGCCGGCCAGGCAGCGTCAATCTCAGCGGCCGCGCCTGGCTCCATCTGCGCAATCTGGCGCAGGGCCGTTCTTTCGGTTTTGTCGACCTCAAGGGCAAGCAAAAGATCGAGGTGATCGAGTGCACCGGACTCCGGCCACCACGTTGGCAATTTCCAGCCGACACAAGACTGGCGTCGTCCGTCGCTGAATAGTTGTTCTGATCAACGGTCATCGGCGAGCTCAGCTGGGGATGGCGAGAGCCGGAGAATTGGTGCAGCCGGACGGGATTGGAAGCGCCTTCCCTCATCGCCTGACCTGGGGCGGGGGCTTACCGTGATCTCCCGATGGAGCGCCGCGGCGGCCGCGTTGATCCTCGGCATGACACTCGCCTTCATTCCGCCTTCCGTCTCTCGCGCCGAGCCGGGTGTCTTCGCCGATCGGATCGTGTTCGGGCAATCGGCCGTCTTTAACGGGCCCACAGCAGCTCTTGGCCTCGGAATGCGAGAAGGTATTCTCGCGGCCTTCAAACAATCCAACACGGCTGGCGGGGTCAACGGGCGCAACTTCGACCTCATCTCCTATGACGACGGCTACGAGCCGGAAAAGGCGATCGAGAATACCAATCGCTTGATCAAGGAGGATCGGGTCTTCGCTCTGATTGGCGAGGTCGGCACCCCCACGTCAAGTGCGGCCCAACCGGTCGCAACGGCAGCGCACGTGCCCTTTATCGGGCCTTTTACCGGCGCCGCCTTCTTGCGCAATCCGTCCCTCGACAACGTGATCAACGTCCGGGCGTCCTACGATCAGGAAACGCAGGCGTGGATCGAGCATCTAACCACGGACCTTGCGCTCACGCGCATCGCCATTTTGCACCAGGACGATTCCTACGGTCGCGCCGGCCGCTCCGGCATGGTCAAGGCGCTGGCCAAGCGCGGGATGAAACTGGTCGGTGAGGGCACTTACATGCGCAATACGACCGCCGTGAAGACCGCCTTGCTGGCGATCCGCAAGGCCAACCCGCAGGCGGTGGGCATGGTCGGCGCCTACGCGCCGTGCGCCGAGTTCATCAGGCTGGCACGGGAAATCGGGTCAGACTGGGTATTCGTGAACATCTCCTTCGTCGGCCCCGACGCTCTTGCCAAAGAGCTCGGGAAGGAGGGTCAGGGGGTCGTGATCACAACGGTCGTCCCATTCCCTGAGAACACCAAAATACCGCTCGTCGCTCAATACCAGAATGCATTGAAAGCGGCCGACCCGGGCGCGGCGCCCGGCTTTGTCTCGCTGGAGGGCTACATGGTCGGGCGGTTGGTGGTGCAAGCGTTGGAAAGGGAGGGCAAGCAAGTGACGCGCGCCGGTCTGCTCGCAACCATCAAGAAGGTAGGCGCCTTCGACCTTGGCGGGGTCACCTTGCACTACAGCGCCACCAACAACCAGGGCATGCAGCAAGTTTTCCTCACCGAGATCCAGGCGGACGGCAGCATCAAGCCCGTCGCTCGGCTTGAGGATCTGAAGTTTCTGGAAGACCGGCAATGAGCGCGGCCCCAGCATGTCCCAGGGACGCATGAGCGGCGTCGAATTGCTGAGCCCGCAGGCGAAGGTTGGCCGCCGCGCCGCGGCACGTCGCGTCTTCGGCATCAAGGCCAAGCTGTTCCTCGCCTTCTGCGGGATGGCCGCGCTCACCGCCATCGCCAGCGCAGTGTGTTGGTACGCTTTTGTCGACATCGACCGATCGGTGACGCACATCACCGCGGGCAGCATGCCCGAGATGCGGGACTTGCTGCGCCTGGCCGTGAGGAGCGCCGAGATCGCTGCGACCGCGCCCGTGCTGGCGGCGAGCACCAGCCAAAAAGATCGCATGCAGGTGTGGGCCAAACTGCAACGGCAGGCAAAGAAGCTCCGCGACTTGACGCAAGCTCTCGCGGCCCGCGGTCTCGAACGGCTCAAAGTCGATACCCTCGCGGCCGTGGAGCGGCAGATGGCAGCGGGGCTCAGTGAGCTCGACACCGTTGTCGAGAAACGTCTGACACTCGAAACGCGCAGGGAGAACGCAATCGCCGCTCTCGACAAAGCGCACTTCCGCTTCTTGGAGAACATCGAGCCGCTCGCAGACGACGCCTACTTCAACGTCGTGGTGAGCGCCGAAAACCTAAATCTGCGCACCCGGAAAGCGGTCACTGAGCCAGTCGCTGACGGCATCGATGCGCTGCGCATCCTTCTCGGCTTGCGCGCCGAGGGCAACCTCGTAGTAGGGCTGCTCAACGAAGCGACCGGCCTGCAGGATGCGAGTTCGCTCGAACCTCTGCGGGAGCGGTTTGTGGCCGCCCTCGGTCATATCAATAAATTCGTCGCCCAGGTTCCGGAAACGGCGAATGCAAGTGGCCTCAGGGCGGCCACGGAGGCGCTCGTTGCCTTCGGTCGCGACAAACGCGATATTTTTGCCTTGCGCGCAGAAGAATTGCGCCAAGTCGCGGCGGCGCAGCATTCGCTCCAGGACAACCGGTTGCTCGCCGCCCGCCTCGAAGACGAAGCGGCGGGGCTGATCACCACCGCGCAGAGAGCTTCCGACAGCGCCGCGCTCCGTTCGGCGGCGGCGATCAGGATCGGCAAGCTGCTTCTGCTGACCATTACTGCGCTCAGCATCGTCGGCGCCGCCGTGATCCTGCTGCAATACGTGCTGGCTCGGATCGTGCGACCGATCGAGAGCATCACCGCAGCAATGACCGAGATAGCGGCGGGGAACACCGGCGCCGCTATCCCTGGCCGCGATCGGCACGACGAGGTCGGCCGGATGGCCGAGGCGCTCTCCGTGTTCCGCGACACGGCGGTCGAGATCGAGGAGAAGAACCTCCGCGAGGTCGCGACGGCGAGGCAACGGCTGATCGACGCGATCGAGAGCATCTCCGATGGCTTCGCTCTGTGGGATCAGGACGATCGTCTGGTGATCTTTAACACTCGCTCGCAAGAGATCTTCAATTTGCCCGATCTTTTGATCCTCGGCACCCGCTTCGAGGATTTGACCCGGCCGCTTATCAACCGCACTCACTACGATCCCGCGCTCGTTGATCGGAATGCGAGGTTCGAACGACGGCTGGCCCTGCACCGCAATGCGCCAACGGCGCATGAGCAGAAGCTCGCCAGCGGCACCTGGCTCCGTATCGGAGAGCATCGCACCCGGGAAGGTGGGACGGTCACCACCTGGACCGACATCACGACGATCAAACAGAGCGAGGCCGAGCTTGCGGATATGGCGCGGCACCTCGAAGTCGCGCGCGACGAGGCGATGGAAGCGAGCCGGACGAAATCGAGCTTCCTTGCCAACATGAGCCATGAGTTACGGACGCCCCTCAATGCGATCATCGGCCTGACGGAACTCTTGTGCGACAACGCCGCGCGTTTCGGCACCGAGAAGGCGCTCGAGCCGTTGCGCCGCGTGCTGCGCGCCGGCCGGCACCTGCTTCAGCTGATCAACGACATCCTCGATCTCTCCAAGATCGAGGCCGGCAAATGGATTTGTCCCTCGAGAGCGTGGCTATCCGGCCGGTCGTCGACGAGATGCTCGGCACCGCCCGGCCGCTCGCCGAGCAGAACAAGAACGCGCTCGAGCTCGATTGTGCCGACGACATCGGCTCGGTCCAGGCGGACAACATGCGGCTGCGCCAGATCCTGCTCAATCTGTTGAGCAACGCCTGTAAGTTCACCAAGGCGGGCACGGTTCGCCTGCACGTGACCCGCACGAGCGAGGCCGGGCAGGGGTGGGTCGAATTCGCCGTTTCCGACAGCGGGATCGGCATGACCGAGGAACAGCTGGGCCGGCTGTTCCAGGAATTCTCGCAGGCGGACGCCTCGACCACGCGGCAATTCGGCGGCACCGGCCTCGGTCTCGCCATCAGCCGCAAGCTTTGCCGATGATGGGCGGCGACATAACCGTGACGAGCGAACCGGGCAGCGGGTCGACCTTCACGGTCCGCCTGCCGGCCGAGGCCGAGGCGGTCCTCCCCGCCGCGGCGGACGCGCCTGAGGCTGCGGTCACCCGGCACAGGACGGCGCCCGCGGCACCGTCTTGGTGATCGACGACGATTCCACCGCGCGCGAGCTGATCGCGGCGCAGCTCGCCGCCATGGGTTTCGGCGTCGAGAGCGCGGCGACCGGGGTCGATGGGCTGAAAAAGGCGCGCGCGTTGCGGCCCGCGGCGATCACCCTCGACATCATGATGCCGGATATCGACGGGTGGACCGTCCTCGCCGCGCTGAAGGGCGATCCGGCGCTCGCCGACATCCCGGTCGTCATCGTCACGATCGTGGACGAGCAGCGCCGCGGCGTTGCGCTCGGCGCTGCGGGATACATGACCAAGCCGATCGATCGCGACCGGCTCGTCGAGATCCTGTCGCGCTATCGGCGCGCGACCGAGCCGAGCACGGTTCTGGTCGTCGATGATGACGAAGAGCAGCGCCGGCTCGTGCGCGAGTTGCTCGGCGCCCGCGGCTGGATGGTGCGCGAGGCCGCCAACGGGCGGCTGGCGCTCGATGCTCTCGCGGAGGGATTGCCGGATATCCTGCTGCTCGATCTGATGATGCCCGAGATGGACGGCTTCGAGGTCGTCGCGGCACTGCAGGCGAACCCCGCGTGGCGGGACATCCCGGTCGTTGTCGTCACCGCCTTGGATCTGAGCGCCGAAGACCGCCGGCGCCTCAACGGGGGGGTCGAGCAGATCCTCTCCAAGAGCGCTTACGCCCCGGCCGAGCTGATGAAGCGTGTCGGCGCCTTGCTCTCCGAGGTGAAAAGAAAGACCCATGCTTATCCGATTGCCACCCAAGGCTAGGCGCGAGATTGCTTCGCTTCGCTCGCAATGACAGCGATGGGTTGTCATTGCGAGGAGCGGAGCGACGAAGCAATCTCGATCCGACTGAAAGAATGAACGTGCGAAGGCTTCTCTATATCGAAGACAACGAGGACAACCTCTACATGCTGACCTTGTTCTTCGACGTGCAAGGCGGCGTACGAGATCCTCAGCGCCGTCAGTGGCGCCGCCGGGATCGCCAGTGCGATCGCGGAACAGCCCGACCTGATCCTGATGGATTTGAACCTTCCCGAGATCGACGGCTGGGAGGCGACGCGACGCCTGAAGGCGCACCCGGCGACCCGCGACATCCCGATCATCGCGCTGACCGCGCATGCGATGGCGGGCGATCGCGAGAAGGCGCTGGCGAGCGGCTGCGACGAATTCGATACCAAGCCGATCGAATTCGATCGCCTGCTCGCCAAGATCGAGCAGGCGCTCGCCGCGAAGGAAGGTGGGGTGGCCCTTTGAACCCGAGGAACTCGGCGGCGCCGACCGCTGAACCAAGCCGGCGGCGCCCCCGACTCCTCAACGAGAGGGCGAGTTAAAAGGCTGCAGGCTCAGCCTACGACCTCCGGCCGCCAAATGCGCAGCGGGTTCCGCTAATCGGGGTCATTGACCGGCGCGCGACGATCGCGTCCAGGGCTCATGCCGGGCAGCGCCCGGATCATCGAGGCTCGCTTGGCGCGTCGGTGTGCCTCAAGGGTGAGGCGGCTTCTCGCGGCTTGCCGGCGGCCCGGCGCCGGCGCAGATTGAGGCGCCCGCCGCGGAGTTGCACCGATGAAGAACACCCAAGCCGTCCATACCGGCCGGCATTTCCTGCAGATCCCCGGGCCGACCAACGTGCCGGAGCGGGTGCTGCGGGCGATCGCGATGCCGGTCATCGATCATCGCGGGCCGGAATTCGCCGAACTCGGCAAAGCCATCGTCGCCGACCTGAAGCGGGTCTTCCAGACCGAGGAGACCGTCGTCGTCTACCCCTCGTCCGGCACCGGGGCGTGGGAGGCCGCACTCGTCAATACCCTGTCGCCGGGCGATGCGGTGCTGATGTTCGAGACCGGGCATTTCGCCAGCCTGTGGCGGCAGATGGCGCTCCGGCTTGGGCTCGCGGTCGATTTCGTCGCCGGCGATTGGCGCCGCGGCGTCGATCCGACCGCGGTCGAGGAGCGGCTCGCGGCCGACCGCGAGCATCGGCTGAAGGCGGTATGCATCGTCCATAACGAGACCTCGACCGGGGTGGCGAGCCGCGTGCCGGAGATCCGGGCCGCGATCGATCGGGTGCCGCACCCGGCGCTGTTCATGGTCGATACGGTTTCGTCGCTGGCCTCGATCGACTACCGCCACGACGGGTGGCGGGTCGACGTTACCGTCGCCGGCTCGCAGAAGGGGTTGATGCTGCCGCCGGGCCTCGGCTTCAACGCGATCTCGCAAAAGGCGCTCGGTGCGGCGAAGACGGCGCGGCTGCCGCGCTCCTACTGGGACTGGGAGGCGATGCTCGAAACCGGCCGCACCGGGTTTTTTCCCTACACCCCGGGCACCAACCTCTTGTTCGGGCTGCGCGAGGCGCTGACGATGCTGCTCGACGAAGAGGGGCTGCCGGCGGTGTTCGCCCGCCATGCCCGCTACGCCGAGGCGACCCGGCGCGCCGTGGCCGGATGGGGCCTCGAGGTGCTGTGCGCCGACCCGCGCGAATATTCGAACAGCCTGACCGCAGTCGTGATGCCGCCCGGGTTCGATGCCGACCGGCTGCGCCAAATCATCCTCGACGCCTTCGACATGTCGCTCGGCACCGGTCTCGGCCGGCTCAAGGGCAAGGTGTTCCGGATCGGCCATCTTGGCCATTTCAACGATCTGATGCTGTGCGGCACCTTGAGCGGCGTCGAAATGGGGCTGCACCGCGCCGGCATCCCGCACCGCGCCGGCGGCGTCGCCGCCGCCCTCGAATTTCTGTCGGCAGCGAACACCTGACCGGTCGGGACCGGGCCGCACTCGTCGCCCCGCCGGTCGGCGCCGGCTACGGCCCCGTCGCGGTCGTCCTGCATTGGCTCGTCGCCGGGCTCGCCGCCGCCGTCGTCGCCCTCGGCTGGGCGATGCTGGCGGCGCCGGCCAACACCTCGACCGGCGAATCATTGCTGTTATGGCACCGCTCGGTCGGGGTCGTCGTCCTGGCGGCGATGCTCTTTCGCCTCATCTGGCGCCGGCGGCATCGTCCGCCGCCGCTGCCGCCGAGCGTGCCGCCGCTCGCCGCGGCCCTCGCCCATGCGACCCATCGCTCGCTCGATGCGATCCTGATCGCGATGCCGCTCGCCGGCTATGTCGGCGCCGCGGCGGCCGGCCATCGGGTCAGCCTGTTCGGGTTGGTCTCGCTGCCGCCGCTCCTACCCGAGGACCTCCGCCTCTCGCAGGCGGCGACTGCAATCCACCTCGCCGGCCAATATCTCTTCTATTTCCTTGTCGTGCTGCATGTCGCGGGAGCCCTCTACCACGCCGCCCGGCGCGGCGACGGCGTGTTCGAGCGGATGCTCCCGTTTTGGCCCGCGGTGCAGCGCGGCGCCGGCACGGTCATCCGGGTCCGGCGGCGAGCAAGATGAGCCGCGGGCGAAAGAAGTCGAGCGCCTCGGCGAGGCTGCGCCCCGCGTGCAGCCGCTGCGGGCCGCGCCGCACCGCGAACTCGGCCGGGCGATCCGCCGAACCGGCGGTCTTGGCGATGCTGTAGATCGGACCCGCCCGGGAGTGGCGGAACACCGAGAACAACGCCATGCCGTCACGATGGTCGATCGCGTAGTCGCGCCATTCGCCGCGGCTGACATGGCGGCTGTAGAGAGCGAGGAGTTGGTTCAATTCGGGGCGGGTGAAATAGATCGTGCGCTGCCGCCTCCGCTGATCGCCGAAGGCGAGGACCGTCGCGCTCTCCCGGCTCATCGCCACCCACCGCCCGCCGCCAGTGTCATCGAGTGTTCACGATTTCCCGCGCCGCGTCCAGGCCGCCGCGCGGTGCCAGACGGTCCTCAGAGATATTCTAAACCACGCGGCACGACCGCCCGACGCAGAATCCGTATTCGTTGCGCTGAGGCGAAAAGACCCCGTCAGGATCATACCCGAAGCGACGAAAGGCGTGTCCCTGAGCAGCCACGCAAAAAACGGAAATTCATCGGCCATAGCATCAGCATGGGATGTGCGGCGATTAAACCAGCACTTTGGGTGAAATGTGCGCACAACTCTGCGGCGTGCGTCGTATCCTTTTGTTCTAAGTATGGGAACTTACCGGAATAAAGGTGATGGATGGACCAAGCATTTGTACTACCAAAACGTGGCGGCCGTTCACCGCCGGCTAAACAAAAGGCAGCGATTGCCGGCCCGTTCGGGCGCGTGTCGAGCTGGACGTCCTGGGCCGCGGCCAACTGACGGATATGGGCGGGATATGAATGGTATTTCTGCCTTTTGCCAGCCGGTGGGATTCGATCGCACTCCGGCCAAAGCAACAATGCCTCCGCTGCCCATTTGATGAAGCAGTCAAGATTGTTCGCGACCGCCTCGAGCACGCTTCGCTCGGCCTCGTTGGGAACCTGCGTGAGTTCCTTCTCAAACCAGCTCTGGAGGTTACTGACGTTGACGGGCTCGGCTATTCCGTTCGGTGAGGCAAGATTATAGGGCATCGGCTGATTCCCGGACTGGATGCTCGTGCCGTGCGGGCGCAGAAGATGGTTGAGACTTCCGGTGGTTTAGGCAAGATGGAACACGAGGGGGCGGCGCCCGGCCGGCCGCCGTGCCGGTTGGTTGCGAACAATGGAAGCCCTCCCCCTTGATCCCCCTTGATGGGGGAGGGTTGGGAGGGGGTGAAGCTACCGGAGCGCAGGAACGAGAATGAAGAAACGTCCGTTCGACCGCGCCGGCGACTACGCCCCCACTCTTAATTAAGGTGCGAGATGACGGATGCCGAGAAAAGCATTCACTGGCTCCGGCGACCTTGTCAGATCGGCGGACGGAGATTACGTCGACGAGCCCGTCAACTCTGAGGACGTGCTTGCGACGATTGCGCGGTCTTGTCGTGACACCACCCCCTCCCAGCCCTCCCCCATCGAGGGGGAGGGCTCTAAGGTTGGCGCCCTGGGCAAGCGGCGAGCCCTTCTTTCTAAGCGGCCGCTTAGGCGCCGATAGACGTGGCGCGTCTCGAGGGCTAGCGGGCACGAGCGGAGCGTTGCGATGCTGATCGGCGTCCCCAGGGAGGTGAAGACCCAGGAGCATCGCGTCGGTCTGGTACCGGGCAGCGTCCGCGAACTCGTGCATCATGGCCATCGGGTGATCGTCGAGAGCGGGGCGGGGGCCGCGATCGGCTTCGACGATGCGAGCTATCGCGCGGCCGGCGCCGAGATCTGCGACCGCGCCGCCGAGGTGTTCGCCGCCGCCGAGATGATCGTCAAGGTCAAGGAGCCGCAGCCGCCCGAAGCGGCGGCCCTGCGCCCCGATCAAATTCTCTTTACCTACCTGCATTTGGCGGCGGATCGGCGGCTGGCGCGAGAACTGATCCGGCGGTCCGTCATCGCGATCGCCTACGAGACCGTGACCGACCCGCGCGGCGGCCTGCCGCTGCTCGCGCCGATGAGCGAGGTGGCCGGCCGGATGGCGGTGCATGTCGGCGCCCATTGCCTGGAAAAGGAGCAGGGCGGGATCGGTGTTCTCTTGGGCGGCGTGCCCGGCGTGCCGGCGGCCAAAGTCGTGATCCTCGGCGGCGGCGTCGCCGGCACCAATGCGGCGCGGATGGCGATGGGCATGGAGGCGTGGGTTACCGTCATCGACCGCTCGCTGCCGCGGCTGTACGAGCTCGACCTGCAATTCGGCGCCCGGCTGCATACCCTCTATTCGACGATGGAGAACATCGAGCGCGAGGTCGCCGCCGCCGATCTGGTCATCGGCGCCGTTTTGGTCCCCGGCGCCGCCGCGCCGAAACTGGTCGGCCGCAGCCTGGTCCGGGCGATGCGCCCGGGCACGGTCGTCGTCGACATCTCGATCGACCAGGGCGGCTGCTTCGAGACCAGCCGACCGACGACCCACGACGCGCCGACCTTTATCGAGGAAGGCGTGGTGCATTATTGCGTGACCAATATGCCGGCGGCGGTGGCCCGCACCTCGACCGTGGCGCTCAACAACGCGACCCTGCCCTTCGTGCTGGCGCTCGCCGACCGCGGCTGGCGGCAGGCGATGCGTGACGATGCGGATCTGAGGAACGGCTTGAACATCTGCCGCGGGCAGGTCACCCATCCGGCGGTGGCGCAGGATTTGACACTGCCGCTAACGCCGCCGGAGCGGGTCCTCGCCGAATGAGAAAATCGGCGAAAACCGCCCGATCGGCGATCTTTCGCCTATAGACCACAGCGCCCGGCATCCCCATTTCAGACCAAACCAGCGAAGACGGGGAAATGGCGCTACTGCCAATTCTTAGACCGGCGCCGATCGACGCCGCCGTCGACGCCCCCGAACTCATCCGCGGCACGGCGGTCGACGAGGCGGCAATCGCCGCGATCACCGAGTTGCAGCGCGAGATCTTGCCGGCGGGCGGTGCCATCCTCGATCTGATGTCGGGCTGGGTCTGCCACTTGCCGCCGGAGGTTCCCTATAGCCGGGTGGTCGGGGTCGGCGCCCATGCCTGCATTCTGGCCGAAAACCCGTTCCTCGACGAGTGGCGCGTGCAGGATCTAAACCGCGATCCGCGGCTTCACTTTGCCGCCGGCGAGTTCGACGGTGCCGCGATTTGCGCCTCGATCCAGCATTTGACCCGGCCCGGGGAACTGATCCGCGAGGTCGGCCGCGTGCTGAAGCCCGGGGCGCCCCTCGTCGTCGCGTTTTCGCGACGCTGTTTGCCGGCACCGGCGATCGGCTGCTGGTGCCTGCTCGACGATACCGGTCATCTCTGCCTGGTGGCGCAGTATTTTGCCCAAGCCGGAAACTGGGCCGATATCCGCTGCCTCGACCGGACGCCGCCCGGCGGCGGCGATCCGGTCTACGCCGTGGTTGGCCGCAGCCTCGGTCCGGCACCCCTCGGTCAGGATTAGGAATCGTAGGCAACCATTGCCGCGAGCGGCACGTCGATGCGGCTGCGGCCGCGCAAAAAGCTTAGTTCAATGATGCAGCCGGCGCCGACGACAAACCCGCCGCGCCGGCGGACGAGGCTGATCGCCGCCTGCATCGTTCCGCCGGTCGCCAGGAGATCGTCGAGCACGATCACCCGCCGACCCGGACCGATCGCATCTTCCTGGATCTCGATGGTGTCGGTGCCATATTCGAGATCATAGGTAAAGCGCACGGTTTGCCCCGGCAGCTTGCCCTCTTTCCGAACCATGGCGAAGCCGAGCCCGAGTTCGTAGGCGAGCGGCGCTGCGACCAGAAACCCGCGCAATTCGATGCCCACCAGAAGATCCGGCCGGTGCGGGCGCACCGCCTCGGCGAGGCGCCTCACCGTCGCCTGCCATGCGCCCGGATGGGCGATCAGCGTGGAAATGTCGTAGAACAAGATACCGGGCCGCGGAAAATCGGGTATCGATCGGATGTGGTCTTTGAGGTCCATGTCCTGGCTCTGATATCTGTCAACGGCGGATCGCGCCAGCGTTGCGGCATAACGGCTTTTCGCCTAGTTGGAAAGAGCCCGGGCAAATGGTGGATCGCCGAACCGCGGCAGAAGCTTGATTGAGACGAGATGCCTGCCGTCGCCGCCACCCTCGTCGCCAGCGAAGAACCCGGTTCGCTGACCCTGACCGCGGCCGGCGAATGGCTCGTCGAGTCGGCCGCCGACATCGATCGCCGGCTGCGCGCGCTGCGGCTGCCGGCAGACCGGCGCGTGACGATCGATCTCTCGGGGGTCGACCGGCTCGATACGGCAGGCGCCTGGCTGTTATTGCGCGTCGAACGCGACCTCACGGCCTTCGGCAATGCCGTCGAGATGCTGAACCTGCGGCCGAACCTGGCGCCGCTCATCGAGCAGGTGCGCGCCGCCGGGGCGGTCGCTCCGGTGCGCCATCCGCGGCCGGCGCACCATACCCTCATCGGCTTTATCGGCCGCATCGGGCAAATCTCGGCGGGTCTCGTCGCGCGCGCCTACAGCCTCCTTGGGTTCTTGGGCGTCGTCAGCACGACGGCGGTCCGGCTGATCCGCCATCCGCGCCGGCTGCGGCTGACGGCAATCGTCGCCCAGATGGAGCAGACCGGGGTGAACGCGCTGCCCATCGTCAGCCTGCTCACCTTTTTGATCGGGGTCGTCATCGCCTACCAGGGCGCGGACTATCTGCGCTATTATGGCCTCGAGAGCTATACCGTCCAATTGACCGCGGCGAGCGTGCTGCGCGAATTGGGGGTGCTGCTGACCGCGATCATCCTCGCCGGCCGATCGGGCAGCGCCTTCACCGCCCAGATCGGAACGATGCGGGTCACCGAAGAGATCGATGCGCTGCGCACGATCGGGCTCGATCCGATCGAGGTTCTGGTGCTGCCGCGCCTGTTCGGGCTGATGTTGACGTTGCCGATGCTGACCCTCTGCGCCAACTTCATGGGGGTCTTTGGCGGCGGCATGATGGCCTGGGCACGGCTCGGCATCAGCGCCCCGGAATTCTTCGACCACCTGTCGACGCTCTATCCGTGGAGCTATTGGATCGGACTGATCAAATCGCCGTTCTTTGCGGTGATCATCGCGGTGACCGGCTGCTACGAGGGCTTTCAGGTCGAGGGCAGCGCCGAGAGCGTCGGGCGCCTGACCACGCTCTCGGTGGTCGAAGCGATCTTTCTCGTCATCGTGACCGACGCCGGGTTCTCGATCTTCTTTTCGGCGTTGCAGATTTGAGCATGCCGCAAGCGCCGGGCGAGCCGATCATCCGCGTGCGCGGCCTTGTCAACCGGTTCGGCGACGAGACCGTCCACGACGGCCTCGAACTCGATGTCTTCCGCGGCGAGATCCTCGGTGTCGTCGGCGCCTCCGGAGCCGGGAAATCGGTGCTGTTGCGGACCATCGTCGGCCTGAACCGTCCGGCCGCCGGCCACGTCGAGGTCTTTGGCCAGAACATGATGGAGCTCGGCGGTGCCGGGCAGCGCGAGATCGAAAAGCACTGGGGCGTGCTGTTTCAAGACGGCGCCCTGTTCAGCTCGTTGACGGTGGCGCAAAACATCGAGGTGCCGCTCAAGGAATATTACGACATGCCGCCGTCGCTGATGGACGAGATCGCGGCGTTCAAGGTCGGGATCGTCGGGCTCCCCGCCGGCACCGGGGAAAAATACCCGTCTCAGCTGTCCGGCGGGATGCGCAAGCGCTCCGGTCTGGCGCGGGCCTTGGCCCTCGATCCGCAGATCGTCTTTCTCGACGAGCCCACCGCCGGGCTCGATCCGATCGCCGCCGGCGAGTTCGACGAATTGATCCGCGATTTGCGGGGCAGCCTCGGCCTCACCGTATTCATGGTCACCCATGATCTCGACACGTTGTTCGCGGTCTGCGATCGGGTCGCGGTCTTGGTCGACAAGAAGGTTCGCGTCGGCCGCCTCGTCGAGATCCTGCAGGACGATCACCCGTGGATCCGATCCTATTTCCACGGTCCGCGCGGCCGGGCGGCGCAGCTTTCCGAAAGCAGGCACCGGGCGGAAACCGCCGCTCCGGCTGCCGCCGCCGGTTGAACCCCAACGCGGTCGAGGGTCATAGATGGAGACGCGAGCGCACTACGTGGCCGTCGGCATCTTTGTTCTCGGCGCGATAATCCTCGCTTTTGTTGCGGTTCTGTGGCTGGCCCATGCCGAATTCGGCGAGCACGCCAAGCGCTATTATATTTACTTCAAGGGCTCGGTGGCCGGTCTCAACAAGGGCTCGCAAGTCCAATATAATGGGATTCCGGTCGGCCGCGTGACCGATATTCGCGTCGATCCCGACAACCTCGAACAGATCCAGGTAACCGTTGAGATCGATCCCAGCATTGTCGACATCAAGACGGATGCCCGCGCCTATCTCGACACCAACATCCTGAACGGGATCGGCACGATCCAGATCCGCGGCGGAACCCGCGAGGCCCCGCAGCTGGAGCCGGAGGCGGGGCACAGATATGCGGTGATCAAGGCCGGCCGCACCGAGCTCGAGGAAGTCAAGGCCAGTCTCCCCGAATTGGTGGCCGATCTCAAGTCGGCGACGCACAGCGTCAACGCGCTGCTCGACCCAGCCAACCGCAAGGCGGTGGCCGAGACCTTGGAGAACCTCCGCACGATCAGCGGCAACATCGTCGCGCCCAGCCGCAAACTCAGCGAGGTCATTGACAACGCCAACAAAACGGTGGTCCAACTGGGCGCGCTGCTGCGCGACGTCGACCAGAGCTACATCGGCCGCGGCGGGCTGAAAGACCAGGTCTCGCAGGCGCTCGGCGATTATGACCGGCTGGCGAAGAGCCTGCTCGACGACAGCCGCCAGATCCAGTCGATCCTCGCAGAGAATCGCCCGGCGGTGCGGAACTTCAGCCAGCGCACCCTGCCCGCGGTCGACAGTCTGGTCAGCGACGTCCAGCGTTTCGTGTGGCATCTGACGCGACTGGCGACGGAACTCGAACAGGATCCGACCCGACTCCTTTTCGGCGATCGGCGCGAAGGATATCGTCCGCAATGAGCGCGCCGCCGCGGCGCCCGTCGCGGCGGCTGCTGGCCGGCGCGGTGGTGCTGGCATCGGCCGGGTGCGCCGGGCTGTTCGTCAGTCCGCCGCCCAAATATGTTTATCGGCTGCGGCCGGTCAGCACCTTTCCGCCCGCTCTGCCGAGCGTGAAGGCTCAGCTTCTGGTCGACACGCCGGCCGTCTCCGAGGCGCTCGACAAGCGCCGGATCGCGCTGACCAAATCGACGATCTCGATGGATTATTTTGCCGATGCCGAATGGGACGATACGCTCTCGGCGCTGGTCCAGACGGTGCTCGAGAACTCGTTCGAGAACAGCCAGGCGATCACGGCGATCAGCGGCTCTTTCGGGCTGCGCCCCGATTTTGCCCTGGGGATCGAGATTCGCCATTTCGAAGCGCAATACACGGACGACGACCGCCCTCCGGAAGCCTGGGTAGCAATCGCGGCCAAGTTGATCGTGATGCCGGCGCGCGTCGTCGTCGCGCAAGCGACGTTTGAGCAACACGCGACGGCCGAGCGCAATCACTTGACGAGCATCGTCAGGGCGTTCGATCGGGCGCTTGCGGCGGTGGCGACCCAGATCGTCGTCTGGACCCTCACCAATGCTGCTTTGTCGAGACGCGGGGGTCGGTTATAGTGGACACGTTTCGTTCACGAGAACCGACCGGTGCCCAACCTCGAAAAGCCGCACGGGCTCCGCGTGAGCCGCGCCGAGCTTGCGCAGATGGAGCGGGCGGCGGCGGTGGTTGCCGACTGCCGGGATCGGCTTGCGGCAAGCAAGCGCACGATCCTCACCGAAATCGCGCCCGGCGCCGGTGGGTACGACGGCAAGGGGCTCGTCGACTGGCGCCACTACCCGAACGGCGAAGTCTACGACCCCGCGAGCCACGCCCAATACTTCTATCACGTGCATCCGGCGGATCGGCGGCCGCCGCTCGAACACGGTCACTTCCATACCTTTTTGCGGGCCGAGGGGATGCCCTCCGGGACGGTGCCGCTGGTCCTCCCCGAAACCGCGGTTGCCGAGGTCGCGCCGGCGCCGCAAGGAGCGCCGTTGAAACGCGGCGCCCGCGACGAGGTCAGCCACCTGGTCGCGATCTCGCTCGACGCGCAGGGCGAGCCCTTTCGCCTGTTTACGACCAATCGCTGGGTCACCGGCGAAACCTGGTATCGCGCCGGCGATGTGATTGCGATGCTCGATCGGTTCGCGATCACCCCGGCAGATCCGGCGGCGGTGCGCGATCGCTGGCTGGTCGCGGTCATGCAGCTGTTTCGCCCGCAGATCGCCGCATTGCTGCGGCAGCGCGATAAGACCGTGATGGCCCGGCGGCGGCGGCAGCGCGCCAACGTCTTCGAGGATCCGCGCCTCGAAGTCACCTCGAGCCTCGAGATCAACCTCGGCGCTCAGCTGGCCTTTGTCGCCCGCGCCCGATCCGAAGCCGCCGCGGCGGCCCGGCCGCCTCCGCCGGGCCTGCCGCGGATGGCCGAGGGATGGGATGCGCGCCGTCCCGCGTGAATGAGACGCGAAGCGCCGTGCCGGCGCTCAGCGCGGCGGTGCCCCGAGCTGGCGCGGTGGCAGATTACTGCTCTCGAGGCACTCCTTGAGCTTGGCGTTACGCTTGGCGTTCGATTCTGGGGTGAAGTCCGGAAACGCGGCCTGCGCCTGTCTGGCGCAGTTGTCCATCGCTTTCCAGTTTACGATCGCCGTCATGCCTTCCTGCGTCGCGGCGGCGGCGGTACCGGCGAAGAAGATCATGAGCGCGACAGGGATGGCGCCGAACGCTGTTGCTGGATAGAAAGAGCCTTGGGTCCGGGTTGGGTTCATTCGTCGTCTCCGGCCGGTGCGTGGCACGGGACGCGGCCAGGTCGGTCCCGTTGCTGCGATCTTATACGGCATCGATGGCGTCCGACGAACAACTTGGGCACCATGCCGGAAGGGTTGGGAGCGCGCCGGCTTCGCGATCCCTATGCATCGGCGCACCGAGCCGCTAGGTTGCGTGGCAAAGGAGGCGCGATGGGATCGCTGACAAAGGTGGTGATCGCGGGCTCGATGATCGCGGCGCTCGCCGCCGCGGCGGTTAGGGCGCCGGCCATGGACGGCGCCGATGTGATCAAGGACCGAGCCGCGGTGATGAAGCAGCAGGCCAAGAATCTCGGCCGCGTCAAGGCTTACTTTACCGGCAAGGGCGGCCAGGCGGCGGCGGCCGCCGCCGCTGCCGATCTGACCCGCACGACTGGGAAAATCCCGGACCTGTTCCCGCCGGGATCGGACGCGGCGAGCCCCGAGGGCAAATTCGCGCCAAAGGCCGAAATCTGGATCCAATGGGACAAGTTCCTCGCCGCCCAAAAGAACGCGTCGGCAAAGGCCCAGGCGCTGCTCGCCGCGGTCGGGCGCGGCGGCAAGGCTGAAATCCAGGCCGCCTTTGACGATTTGGGCAAGAACGGCTGCGGCGGCTGCCACGAGCATTTCCGCGCCAAGCTCAAGGATTGAGGGCGGCCGGCGCGCGGCGCTGGCATTGCTTCTGACCGTGACCGGCGCCGCCGCGGCGGCCGGCCCGATTGCCGGTTCGGCGGCCCGCGGCGCCTATCTCGCCGCCGCCGCCGGGTGCGACCAGTGCCATACCGACGGCAAAAACGGCGGCCGTCCCTATGCCGGCGGCCGGGCGCTCGATACCGCTTTCGGAACGCTGTTCACGCCGAACATCACGCCCGATCGGCAGACCGGCATCGGCCGCTGGGGCCTCGCCGATTTCGTTCGCGCTCTGCGCTGGGGCGTGGCCCCGGACGACCGGCATCTTCTGCCGGTCTTTCCGTTCCCGTTCTACAACCGCCTGACCGCAGCCGACGTGCTCGATCTGAAGGCCTTTCTCGACGGCCTGCCGGCCGTCTCGCAGCTCAACCGGGCTTCGCGGCTTGCTGCCTTTGCGGCGCTGCGCGCGGCCGTCGCCATCCTTGCCACGCCTTTTCCCGGGCCGTTTCGGGTCGATCCGACACGCGATGCGGCATGGAACCGCGGCGCCTATCTCGTCGCCACGATCGGCCGCTGCGGCGACTGCCACACGCCGCGCAACCGGCTCGGCGCGCGCGACGCCGATCGCGCCCTCTCCGGTGCCGCCACCAGAGGTCAAAAGACCGCGCCCAACATCACCCCGGATCCGGAAACCGGGATTGGCCGATGGAGCACCGCCGACATCGTCACCCTGCTCGCCGACGGGCAGACGCCGGATTTCGATTTCGTCGGGGGCGCCATGGCCGAGACGGTCAGAAATACCGCGCGCCTCAGCGACGCCGATCGCCGCGCGATCGCCCTTTATCTGGGCTCGGTCCGCCCGATCCGATCGCACGAGGTCGTCCGTTCGCAGCCGCGGGATTGAAAGAAGCGCGCCTTGCCGCGCGGTTCGAGATTGGCCGATACGTCCGGAATTCCTATCATGGCGGAAGACCCGCGGCCCGCCGGCGCTGGTCGGGTGCTTCGGCGAGGTTGCGCGGCGGCGTCTGGCAGGAGCGGGGTTTGGCGCGGGACCGACCGGGTGCGAGTTTGGCGCGTTTCGAGCGGATCGCGTTGCTGCTGTCGGGCGGCGGCGCGCTCGGTGCCTATCAGGCCGGCGCCTATGCCGCGCTGGAAAAGTGCGGGGTCCGCCCGAACTGGATCGCCGGCACCGGGATCGGCGCGGTAAACGCCGCGATTATTGCCGGCAACCCGCCGCACGAGCGCGCCTCGCAATTGCGCCGCTTTTGGCAGGAGATCGGCCGGCGGGCGGGCCGCGCGCGGCGGCGCCCGGGTGAGCCGGCGGCAGCGCGCTGGTGGCGGCCGCTCCGCCGCCGGCCGCGCACGCCGGCATCAGCGGAACCGGCGGTTGCCGGGGCCGAACTAGGCCGGCTGATTGGCGAGGTAGTGGATTTCGCTCGGCTCAATTCCGGCAGCGTGCGGGTCGTGCTCGGTGCCCTGAACCTGGCAACCCTGACCGAGACGCTGTTCGACAACGATCGGCTGGTGCTCGGCCTCGACCATGTGATGGCCGGTTCCCCGCTGCCGGGCTCCCCGAGCGTCAAGATCGGCCGCGATTTCTTCGGCGGCGGTGCGGTTTCGGTCTCGGCCCTCGACAGCGCCCGCCCGGCCGACACCTTGTGCTTCGCCATCGACGGCTACGACCCGGCACCCGGCGGACATGCCGGCACCAGCCGCATGGCGCGGGAGATCGCGACGATCCGCCGGGCCAGCGATCTGCGCCGCATGATCGCCTTGCTCGGCGAGCGGTTGCCGGCCGCGACGCGCGCCGAGACCGACATCCGGCGCTGCCTCGCCGAGGCGAGCACCGCGACGATGACGATCCTCCATCTCGTCCATGAGGATTGCGCGGTCGGTCTCGCCGCCAAGATAACCGACCTCTCGACCGGCACGGTGACGCGGCGATGGCAGGCCGGGGAGACCGACGCCGCGATGAGCCTCGCCGATCCGCGCTGGCTGGCGCCGCCGCCGCGGCTCTGCGGTGTCGTGGTCCACGAGGTGCGCGGCGGCGCCGCGGCACCGCGGGACTGAAGCGGGCGGCCGAAACCGGCGGTTGATGGCTTTCTTGCGCAAACGCTCGTATAAGTGCCGGCGTGCATAACCCCATGAGGATTTATGCTTTACGACGCCTATCAGGCGTACCGCGATGCGGTCGCTCCGCTCCAACGCGCCGCCGCCGCGGCCCACCAGCTGCTCGACGCGGCCGGTTCGCGGGGCGCGCCGCCGCCGCTCTGGCGCGGCGCCGCCGCGGCGCTCGAACTTTTTTCTCATGCCGGCCTGTCGCATGAGCGGCCGCCTTTCGGCATCCGCTCGGTCCGCGTCGACGGCCGGGAAATCGCCGTCGCGGAACGGGTGGTCGCCGCCCGGCCGTTCTGCAATCTGGTGCATTTCCGCAAGGAGCTGCCGCAGGATGAGCCGATGGTGCTGGTCGTGGCGCCGCTCTCGGGCCACTTTCCGACCCTTGTCCGCGGCACCGTCGCCACCCTGCTCCAGGACCATGACGTCTTTTTGACCGATTGGCGGAACGCTCGAGACGTCCCGCTGCGCTACGGCAGGTTTGGTTTCGACGATTTCGTCGATGTCGTGATCGCCTTTCTTCGCCTCTTAGGGCCAGGCGCGCACGTCATGGCGGTGTGCCAGCCCGCCGTGCCGGTGCTCGCGGCAACGGCGCTGTTGGCCGCGGCCGGGGAAGCGTGCCAGCCGCGCTCGGCGATCCTGATGGGCGGGCCGATCGACACCAGGGCCAACCCGACCGCGGTCAACCGGTTCGCCACCGCGCATCCGCTCGACTGGTTTGAGCGCAAGGTGATCACCGCGGTGCCCGCGCGCTACGCCGGCGCCTTCCGGCGGGTCTATCCCGGGTTCCTGCAGCTCGCGGGCTTTCTCGGCATGAACCTCGAGCGGCATCTCGAGGCGCAGTGGACGCTGTTCGGCGATCTGGTGCGCGGCAACCGCGACAGCGTCGCCACAACGCGCGCCTTTTATGACGAATACACCTCGGTGATGGATCTCCCCGCGGATTTCTATCTGGAGACGATCAAGCGCGTATTTCACGACCAGGATCTGGCGCGGGGGCGGCTGCGCGTGCATGGCGAGCGGGTCGTGCCGGCAGCCATCGAGCGTACCGCGCTGATGACGGTCGAGGGCGAACGCGACGACATTTGCGGTGTCGGCCAGACGGTTGCGGCGCACCAGCTGTGCCCCGGCATCCCGCCGGCAAAAAAGACCCACCACCTTCAGCTCAAAGTCGGCCATTATGGCGTCTTCCACGGCCGCCGGTGGCAGACCGAGACCTACCCCAGGGTCAAGTTGTTCATCCGGGCGCAGGGCTAGACGCCGCCGCTGCGCGCGGCGGTTGACCCCCGGGAGCCGGCGGCGGCGCGCCCCGCCCGCAGGCGCGCGTCATCCCCGGCATCGGGGCAGGAGGGAGAAAGCGATGCCTCTTGGCGGCAAAGTCGTCATAACCTGCGCCGTTACCGGGTCGATCCACACGCCGACGATGAGCCCGCATTTGCCGCTGACCCCCGACGACATCGCCCGCGATGCGATCGCCGCGGCCGCGGCCGGTGCCGCGATCCTGCATCTCCATGCCCGCGACCCGAAGGACGGCCGGCCGACCCCCGACCCCGGCGTCTTCATGCAGTTCCTGCCGCGGATCAAGCAGGCGACCAACGCCGTCGTCAACATCACTACCGGCGGCGGCCACGGCATGTCGTTGGCGGAACGACTCGCCGCCCCGCTGCGCGCGCGGCCCGAAATGTGCTCGCTCAATATGGGGTCGATGAATTTCGGGCTGTTTCCGATGCTCGGCCGATACAAGGATTGGAAATATTCCTGGGAGCCGCAGTATCTCGAAATGACGCGCGACTTCATCTTCCGCAACACCTTTGCCGATATCGAGCGGATCTTGAGGGAGCTCGGCGAGGGCTGCGGCACGCGGTTCGAGTTCGAATGCTACGATGTCGGTCACCTCTACAATCTGGCGCACTTTCTCGACCGCGGTCTGGTCAGTCCACCGTTGTTTGTGCAGACAATCTTCGGCATTTTGGGCGGGATCGGCGCCGATCCCGAGAACCTCGTTCACATGAAGCACATCGCCGACAAGCTGTTCGGCAATTCCTACGCCTGGTCGATCCTCGCCGCCGGCCGGCATCAGCTGCCGCTGGTCACGATGGGTGCCGTCATGGGCGGCAATGTCCGGGTCGGGCTCGAAGACTCGCTGTGGATCGGCCGCGGCCGCCTGGCCGCCGGCAATGCCGAGCAGGTCAGCCGGATCCGCGGCATTCTCGAAAACCTGTCGCTCGAAATCGCAACGCCGGACGAAGCGCGAACTATGCTCGCGCTGAAGGGCGGTCACGACGTCGGGTTCTGAGCGGGTTGCTGCGATGATCGACAAGCGCGTGCGCGACCTCGCCGAGGCGGTGGCCGGGGTTCGCGACGGATCGGTGGTGCTGTGCGCCGGGTTCGGCGGCGCCGGCCTGCCCGACGCGCTGTGCGAGGCGCTGGCCGCGCAAGGGGCCCGCGATCTGACGGTCGTCGCCAACAACGCCGGGGTCGGGCGGGGCGGGCTCGCGGCACTGCTCGCCGCCGGCCGAGTGCGCAAGATCATGTGCTCGTTTCCGCGCAGCACCGGCAGCGTCGTCTTCGAAGAACTCTATGCCGCCGGCAAGATCGAGCTCGAACTCTTGCCGCAAGGCACGTTGAGCGAGCGCATGCGTTGCGCCGCCGCCGGGCTCGGCGGTTTCTATTCCCCGGTCTCGGTCGGCACCCGCCTTGCCGAGGGCAAGGAGCACCGCGAGATCGACGGGCGCGTCTATGTCTTCGAAAAGCCGTTGAAGGGCGACGTCGCCCTGCTCGCGGCCGATCGCGCCGACCGCTGGGGCAACCTCACCTACCGCAAATCGGCGCGCAACTTCAATCCGACGATGGCGATGGCGGCCGATCTCGCGATCGCCCAGGTCCGCCAGATCGTTGAACTCGGTGCAATCGACCCCGAGCGCGTCGTCACCCCGGGCATCTTCGTCGATCGCGTCGTCGAGGTCGCATTTTGAGTAGATTGGCAATGAAGCCGCGAGGAGGTGAGCGATGCCGCTGAACCGTCGCCAAATCGCCTGGCGAGCCGCCCAGGATCTCGCCGACGGGGCCTATGTGAACCTCGGGATCGGCCTGCCGACCCTGGTTTCGGATTTTATCCCGGCCGACCGCGAGATTGTCCTGCACAGCGAGAACGGCGTTCTCGGCGTCGGCCCGGCGCCGGGGGCCAACGCGGCCGATCCCGATCTGATCAACGCCGGCAAGCAGCCGATCAGCTTGGTCACCGGCGGGAGCTATGTGCATCACACCGACTCGTTCCTGATCATTCGCGGCGGCCATCTCGATCTTGCCTTGCTCGGCGCCTTCGAAGTCGCCGAAAACGGCGATCTCGCCAACTGGACGACCGATGATCCCGGCTTTCCTCCGGGCGTCGGCGGGGCGATGGATCTCGCGGTCGGCGCCAAGGAGATCCGCGTGCTTGTCGAGCATACGACCAAATCCGGTGCGCCGCGGATCCGCAGGCGCTGCGCCTACCCGCTCACCGCCGCCGGCGCGGTGCGGCGGATCTACACCGATCTCGCGGTCATCGACGTGACGCCGGACGGGCTCGTCCTGCGCGAGATCGCCGACGACATCGAGCTTGGCCAATTGCAGCAGAAGACCGAGGCCAGGCTGCGCCCGGCGGCCGATTTGAAGCCGCTGCGCGCCCCGGCGCTCTAAAGGATGCGTCACACGCACAGCGCTAATTAGGTGGGTCGCAGCCGGTTGAGGAAAGTCCGATGATTATGGATGAATATGCTGCTTGGGACAAAGCCGGCCGCAATCATGCCTCCGGCGCCTTCGGCACATCTACATTGCGGCAAATCGAAGAGCACATAGCGCGAATGAATATCGACAACTCTGCGGAAACGGGCTGCGGCAAATCGACAATTTTACTATCTAACTATTCGAAGCACCATACAATATTCACTTATGATGATCGCCATTTGGGTGAGCGATCATCGATGAATTTTTTTCTTGATTGTCCATTGACGAAGGCGAACCGGCTCACCTACGTTTTTGGCCCGACGCAAAAGACGCTGCCGGCATATACGAAACATCAGCCCTATGATCTTGTTTTAATTGATGGTCCGCATGGGTATCCTTTTCCGGAAATAGAATATTACCATTTTTATCCACACATCAAACCAAACGGCGTTCTGATACTCGACGATTTGCATATACCGACGATCGGACGGCTGGCGGAGTTCATCGCCGAAGACGATATGTTCGAGGTAGTTGCCTTGATTAGTGCGACCGCGATATTCCGGCGTACCGATACTCAGCTCTTTGACCCTGCGGGGGATGGCTGGTTTATGCAAAAATACAACCGGCGCCGGGTGTCGAGAAGACGCGATTTTTTTCTGCCGTCGGAAAGCGTGGTCGACAGGTTCACGTCTTTGCAATTAGATAAAGTAATCACCGGCGATTAACCGGGTTCGCTCGATGGCGCCCGACGGCCGGACCGATTACAGCTGCGCCGATCTCAACGTGATCAGCGAAGCGCTCCAGGGGCAAGAGCGGAGCGGTCAGCGGCGGCATTCGCCGTCGCCCGGTAGGCCGGCGATCGCGGTACCAAGGATTGCTTGAATTCACCATCAACTCCGCCGGTATTGTCGCGGCATATCTGCGGCGACGCTTTGTCTTGACCTCTTTATGCGATGGCAATCATCGAAAGGAGGAGGTGGTGTCGGCGGTTAGCGGTCGTCGATGCAGCGAAGTCCGGGGACAGGCGGCCGCCGTCGCCGCCCAAGGGGTGCCGTTCGTCGATCAGGTCATTGCCGCCAAATCTCGGCGTCGGCATGAGGAGGACGCCGACCGCGATCTCGATCGCCTGATCTCCGCCAAGTCGTCGTCCCGGCCCTATCGAAGTGTCAATTCGATCCGTGCCCGGTACCGCAAACACCGGTGTCTCGAACGTTAAACAACCCGGAGGCGTCGCCACCGCCGCCCCGCAGCGGCGACCGCCCGCGATTGCTTTCGGTCAATTACTTTCCGCCGTTTTGCCCGCCGTCGAGCGGCGGGGAGCAGCGCTATCTCAATTTGTACGCCGCCCTTTCCGAGTTTTACGAGATCGACCTCATCACCCCGACCGATTCCGGCGCCCGCTACGACGAAACGCGGCATACGCTGTCGCTGTGCGAACGACGCTTTCCCAAGGACGAGAATTGGCGTCGCGCCTTCGCGACGCTTGACCAGGCCGGGGTGACCGGCGATCTGTCCGGGCTCGCCTTTGCACTGGCGGTCAGCAACCCGGCCTGCCCGCTGCGAAAGGCCGCGCTGCGCCTGGCCGAGCAGGCCGACGTCATCGTCCACGAGTTCCCCTATTCGGAACCGATTTTCCGGGATTCGCCGCCGCAATTCGAAGTCTACAATTCGCACAATTTCGAGCTGGGCCTGTTGTCCTCGATCGTTTCCGGGGACGGCATCGGGCGTTGCTTTCAAAAGCTCTTGCATCTGGAACGCAATCTCGCCGAGCGGGCGCGGCTCGTGTTCGCGACCTCGGAGGTCGACGGCGAGAAGTTTCGGCTGCTTTACGACGTGCCCCCCGAGCGCATTCACGTCTGCCCCAACGGCTAAACTGGCGCCGGTCGAGGCGGCGCGCCGCCGCCGCGGTGGCGCGCCGAACGGCAGGCCCCAACTCCTGTTCATCGGTTCGCAGCACGCGCCGAATGTCGATGCTGCGATGTTTCTGCTCGATTTGGCCGCCGAGCTCAGCGATTGCGACGTCACGATCGCCGGCGGCGTGTCGCAATCTCTTCAACGCCTCGACGTCCCGGAGAATCTCCGCCTTTTCGGGCCGATCGACGGTTCGGAGAAAGAGCGTCTGCTGTCGTCGGCGGACCTTGTCGTCAACCCCGTGACCCGCGGCTCGGGCACGAGCCTCAAATCGGTCGAAGCGCTCGCCGCCTTTCTGCCGATGGTTGCAACCCCCGAAGCGGTTCGCGGGCTCGGTCTCGAACCGGGCCGACATGCGATCGTGGTCGAGCGCAACTGCTTCGCACCGGCCATTCGCTGGCTCTTGGCGGCCCCCGAGCGCCGGCGGCAGATCGCCGAAGAGGGGCTGGCCCTGGCCCGCCGCAAGTTCACGTGGCCGGCGATAGCGCGACGGCTCGCCAGCGATCTGAGGGCGGCAGTCGCCGTCGGACGGTCCCGACGACGCCGACCGCCGCGGCGGCCGCTGGTCGTCGCCCTCAACGACTACCCGATCGGAGCGGCGACGTCCGGCGGAGCCGTTCGCATGAAGGAAGTCCTGAAGGCGCTCGGCGCGGACGTGATCCTGCTCGCCTTTGGCGCCGCCTACGATGCGGTCTTGTTAGCGCCCGGGCTGTTGCAGGTCACGCTCGAAAAATCGCCCCGCCACCGCGCGTTCGAGGAACAAATAAACGCCGGCCAGACGATTTCGGTTAACGACATTGTCGCCGCGCTGTTCCTCGGCTGCGATCACGTCTTCGCCGAGTTGGTGTCGCAACTCGCGGCGCGCTGCACGGCGGTAATGTTCGAGCATTGCTACATGGCGCCGGCCTTGGACTGGCTGCGCCCGGTACGGCCCGATCTCCCGATCGTTTACGACGCGCACAATGTCGAGGCCGAGATAAAGGCTGAGCTGCTTCGCGAACATCCGTTGCGCGATCCGCTCCTCGGCTTCGTCGTCGAGATCGAGCACCGGCTGACCGCGGCAGCCGATCTTGTGGTGACCTGCACCGAGAGCGATGCCGAGCACTTTCGCCGAGCTGGCGCCCGGACGCTCGTCGTTGGCAATGGGAGCGCGCCGGCGGCATCACGCGAGCCGCGGCGTGCTGCCGGTGGTGACGGCGCCATCGCGCGCATCGGGTTTCTCGGATCGGCGCACCGGCCCAATGCCGAGGCGGCCTGGTATATCATCGACGCGTTGGCGCCGCGGTTCGGCGATGCCCGGTTCGAATTGGTCGGCCCGGTGTGCGACGCGGTTTCGGGTCCGCTTCCGCGCAACCTCGTTCTTCACGGCGTCGTCGACGACGCGCGCAAGGCAGAGATCCTGGGCGGATGGCATGTCGCCCTCAATCCCGTCCGGTCGGGCGGCGGTTCGAGCCTGAAGCTCCCCGATTATCTGGCGCATGGCCTGCCGACGCTGAGCACGCCGCAGGGCGCGCGCGGTTTTGCCGTCGCGGCAGCCGAAATTGGCGAAGTGGTCGAGCGCCACGAATTTCCGGCGGCGCTGAGCGAACTGTTGGATGATCCCGGCCTGCGCTCCGAATACGCGCGCCGGGCCCGAGAGTACGCGGCGAGGCATTTGACTTGGCAGGCTCAGGCAGCACCGCTACGCGCCTGGTTCGAAGAGCTCGGCGATCGCCGGGACGGCGGTGGGCGCGAACCGCGGCGATCACTGCTCGTCGTCACCTATCGCTATACGGAGCCGCCCTTGGGCGGCGCCGAGGAATACCTCGTCGAGGTGTTGCGGTGGTTGCGCCCGCGCTTCGGAACGATCGAGTTGGCCGCGGTCGATGTCGAGGGCGCGCTGACCAACCGGCACCATTTCGGGTGCGTCTTCGCCGCCGGGGGTGGCGCTGCCCGCGTCCTCGGAAAATCGTTCGATTGCGTGCGCCTGTTCCCGCCCGACGCCATCCCCGACGACACCGTGCTCGCCATCTGCCGCCAGCTCGAACGAGCGTGGTTGCGGGCCGAGCTGGATCTGTTTGGCGGGTTCGCCGCGGCGTTGCGTCGGCCTGACGCGGTGATCCTCCTCGCTGGCTTCTATTGGCCGGAAGCCAACGGCGAGGGGACCGTGCGGTGGAGCGCGCCCGAGTTTGCGTTCCTGATCCCCCCCGGCACCCGCGTGTTCGGCGTCGACGGCTGGACGCCAAAGCGCAAGCAGATCGTCGTATCGGCGATCAAGGAACCGGGCGCGCGACGCGACGACGCGGTCGAACTGCACCGGCAATACATCGATGCGAATTTTTCCTGCAAGCTGGCGCTGGAGGGTGATGCGGCGCCCGCGGTGATCCTCTGCAGCGTCGATGAACATGATGAACCGAACGATTATCGGCCGTTCGGCATTCTGCTTGAACGAGCCTCGGCATGGGTGCGATCCGGCGACAGCCGTTCCGCGCGAAACGACCCGCATCGCGCGTTCCCGTTGCGCGAGATTCGAGCGGAATTGGAAAAAGAGATCGAGCCGCTGCTGCGCACCGAGCATGTCGCGGCGTGGGTCGAGCGGCTGGCGGCGGTCGCCCGGTCGAGGCCGGAAGGGGATGAGGCGGCGTTTGCCGCGGTGCGCGGCCCGCACTCGGCGGCGATGCAGGCGTGGCTTCGCGAAAACGCCGCGCACTATGACGTCGCGCTGGTGCAAGGCGTCCCGTTCGACACGGTGCCGAGTTCGGTCGCCACGCTGGCCGAACGGCCAGAGCGGCCGCGCATCGTCGTCCTGCCGCACTTCCACGGCGAGGACCGTTTCTACTATTGGCGGCGCTACCTCGAGAGCTTTGCCGCGGCGGACAAGACGTTGTTCTTCTCGGAATCGCTGGCGGCGCGGTTGGCGGTTCCGGCGAAGAATGTCGTCGTTCCGGGCGGCGGCATCAGGATCGACGAGGAAGCCAGCGCCGTTGCCATCGCTCGCTTTCGTCAGGTCCACCCTTCACCCGTTCCCTTCTTTCTTGTTCTCGGCCGCAAGGTGCCGTGGAAGGGCTACGAGCGCGTGATCCTGGCGACGGGCTCGTTGCGTGCCGCCGGTCGCGCGCTCGACCTCGTCATCATCGGGCAGGATGAGGACGGGATTCCGATCGAGGCGCGGGGCGTTCATTATCTCGGGCGACAGCCGCGCGAAGCCGTCCTCGGCGCCCTGTCGGCCTGTATCGGGCTGGTGACGATGAGCGACACCGAGAGCTTTGGCATCGTCGTTTGCGAGGCCTGGAAATTCCGCAAACCGGTCATCGCCAATCGTGTGTGCAGCGCCTTCCGTGAGCTGATCGATCACGGCAAGACCGGGCTTCTCGTCGGCAGCGACGCGGAGCTCGTGGCGGCCATGGGCGAACTTGCCGCGGATCCCGCACTCTGCGCCCGCCTCGGCGATGCCGGTTTCGAGCGTGCCATTGCTCGCTTTACCTGGCAGCGCGTCGCGGACTGCGTCGGCGCCGTGCTGAGCGATCCGGCCGCCGCGTCGGCGCCCGCGAGGCGGCCGCATCAGGGTGCGAGTTCCGCGGACAGCTGATCTTTGGGCAAGCTCCCCGATCCGCGCCTAAATACCGCGCGGTCAGATTAATTTAACAGGATGCGGAAAAACTCGGCCGTCATTCCGGGACGGCCCGTCAGGGCCGGGTCCGGCCCCCGGGTTACGCTGGCGACGGCTCGTCGGTGCTAAGCCCGGGGGCAAGAACACGGGCCAAGCCATTGATTTCGCGACCCCGTGTTCATGGATTCCGGATTCGCGGGCAAAGCCCGCGCTCCGGAATGACAATCTTCTAGCGTTTTTCCGCACACTGCTAAACGTTCCGGCGCAGCAAGGTTCTCTTATCCGGCTCTACGCGCAGGGAAGTCGAGGATTGCGAAGGGACCGCTGCATGACCGAGGCTAGGGCGGTATCCCGCCAAGACAGCGATCGTCCGGATTTGCCGGCGACGGTGCATGATCCGGTTAACGGCCTGACCGTCGATCCCGCCACCACCACGCAACGCGCCGAACATGCTGGCCGCAGCCTCGCGGCCGGCGAGGTCCGCTGGACCTGCCCGATGCATCCGCAGATCGTGCGCAGGGAGCCCGGCAATTGCCCGATCTGCGGCATGGCGCTCGAGCCGATGACGCCGGCGGCCGGTGCCGCCGCAAATCCCGAGTTGCGCGACATGGCACGGCGTTTCTGGGTTGGCGTCGCGCTCTCGGTGCCGCTGCTCGGCCTTGCCATGACCGAGCAGGTCAACGAGCCGGGGCTTGCCGCCCTCATATCCGCTCGGCTTCTCGTCTGGGTGCAGTTGATCCTCGGCACGCCGGCCGTGCTGTGGGGCGGCTGGCCGTTCTTCCAACGTGGCTTGGCCTCGATCGCGAACCGCCGGCTCAACATGTTCACGCTGATCGCGCTCGGCACCGGCGTCGCCTATGGCTACAGCTTGGTCGCGGCGCTGGCGCCGGGGGTCTTTCCCGCCTCGTTCCGCGGCGCCGACGGGCAGGTGCCGCTTTATTTCGAGGCGGCGGCCGTCATTGTCACGCTGGTTCTGCTCGGCCAGGTCCTCGAACTCCGCGCCCGCTTCCGGACCAGCAGCGCCATCCGCGCGCTCCTCGATCTCGCGCCCAAGCGCGCCCGCCGCTTGCGCCCGGACGGCAGCGACGAAGACATCCCGCTGGAGGAGGTCGTGCCCGGCGATCGGCTGCGCGTGCGCCCGGGCGAGAAAGTGCCGGTGGACGGTGTGGTGCTCGAAGGCCGCAGCGCGGTCGACGAGGCGATGATCAGCGGCGAGGGGGTGCCGGCGGAGAAGAATCCCGGGGACAGGGTCACCGGCGCCACGGTCAACACGACGGGGAGTTTCGTGATCCGCGCCGAGCGCGTCGGCAGCGATACGCTTTTGGCACAGATCGTGGCCATGGTGGCGGAGGCGCAGCGGTCCCGTGCTCCGATCCAGAGACTGGCGGATAGGATCGCGGCCTGGTTCGTCCCGGCCGTCGTCATCATCGCGGTTGCAACCTTTGTCGGCTGGTCGATCCTGGGGCCGGCACCGGCGATGGGCTTTGGCCTCGTCAACGCCATCGCCGTCCTGATCATCGCCTGCCCTTGCGCTCTCGGGCTCGCGACCCCGATGTCGATCATCGTCGGCACCGGCCGCGGCGCCCGCGCCGGGGTCCTCGTCAAGAACGCCGAAGCGCTGGAGTTGATGGAAAAAATCGATACCCTCGTCGTCGACAAAACCGGAACCCTCACCGAAGGCAAGCCGCGCCTCGTCGGGGTCACTGCAGCCGGCGGCGCCGATGAGAACGAGCTGTTGCGGCTCGCCGCCAGCCTCGAGCGCGGCAGCGAGCACCCGCTGGCGGCGGCAATCGTCGCCGGTGCCGAGGCGCGCGGCCTCAGGGTTACCTCGGCATCGGACTTCGTGACCGAGCCGGGAAAGGGTGTAACCGGCCTCGTTGACGGCCGGCGCGTGGTCGTCGGTACTGCGGCGCTGTTGGCATCGCTTGGGATCGAGCCGGGCGATCTCCTGGCCGGCGCCAACTCGCTGCGCCAGGAAGGCCACGGCGCGATGCTCGTCGCGGTCGACGGAAAGGCGGTGGGGCTCGTCGCCGTCGCCGATCCGATCAAGGAGAGCGCCGTGGCCGCGCTCAAGGCGTTGCATGCCGAGCGCATTCACGTCGTGATGCTGACCGGCGACAGCCGCAGCACGGCGGCCGCGATCGGGCGCAAGCTCGGCATCGATGACGTCGTCGCCGAGGTTCTGCCCGACCAGAAAGCCTCGGCGATCAAGAAACTTCAGGATCAGCACCGCGTCGTCGCCATGGCCGGCGACGGGATCAACGATGCGCCGGCGCTGGCGCAGGCGCAGGTCGGCATCGCCATGGGCACCGGCACCGACGTGGCGATCGAAAGTGCCGCCGTCACCCTCGTCAAGGGCGACCTCCAGGGCATCGTGCGCGCGCGCCGCCTCAGTCGCGCGACGATGCGCAACATCCGGCAGAACCTGTTCTTCGCCTTCGTCTTCAACGCGCTCGCGGTGCCGATCGCGGCCGGCGTGCTTTACCCGGCGCTGGGCTTGCTGCTCAATCCGATGATCGCCAGCGCGGCCATGAGCATGAGCTCGGTCCTGGTCGTGACCAATGCGCTCCGCCTGCGCACCGTCACCTTGTGATGCCGCAGATGGGCGGGAACAATGAGTTTCCGGCGGACGCCGACCGCCATCGGCGCGGCTCAGGCGGCGGCGCGCTCCAAGAGCCGGACGCGGATCGCTTCGAGCGGGTCGTCGACGACGCCGGCGACGCAGGGCTCGCCATTTCGGCTCGGTCCGACGATTCCCTCTTCGACGAAGGCGCCCTCATAGACGACGTCGAAACGGTCGCGCAGGTGCGGGGCGAGGCGGATGGCAAAACCGGTCAGCGGCTGTCCGGTGCCGCGGGTACCGCACAGCATCGCGTTGCTGACCCACGGCGTCTCCCGCCCGTTCGGGCCGAGCGCCTTGTACTCGATGTCCTTCGGGGCGAGCGCTTCGAGCGGCCGGATACCAAAGGCCTCGATGCATTGCCCGGCACCTCGATTGCCGACCCAACCCGGCGCGCGATAGCGGCAGTCGCCTTGCCGCTCGAAGTGCAGGACGATCTCGGCACCGATTTCGCGGCCAAGGGTCTCGCTCGCGGCGGCGAGGTTTTCTCGACCCTGGGGATGGCGCGCGACGAGCGCGGTCAAAAAATCCCAGACGAGCGTCCATCCGGGATCGAGCGCCCGATAGCGGCTACGGCCGCGTTCCGCGAGTTCGGCAAAGCGGGCTTCGTCGTTCAGCCAATCCGCCAGTACGACGGCTGATTCCATGACGCCGCCGACCCGGTTCGGAGCGCGGCCGGCAACCACCGGGCGCGGCGCGCCGGGGTCGAACAGCGACAATCGCGGCACCCCGGCGCGATCCATCAGCTCGCACAACGCATCAAACGCGCTGCACCGCCCGAGCTCGACGACGAGGCACGGGATTGCCCCGCCGGACCCGAGACGCCTCGCAAATATCGAGAGCGGCACCAACCGCGGCGCCGTCCTCGCGGTCGGCGGTGCTGCCATTCCAGACCGATCGTCGTAAACGAACTCGATCGGTCGTCCGGTCGCGTTGCGCGCGACCTCGGACACGAGATCGAGCAATGCGCCATGCGAGCGCGGCGTCAGAAACGTCACGCAGAGGCGCTCGGCTTCCGCCATGGCCTTCAATGCTTCGCTGAGTTCCGTGCACCACAGGATCGGCGCTACATGGGTGATGGCGCCGCGCCGCGCGGCGAGGTCGAGGAGCGGGGAGCGGGCGGCATCCATCGCCACCACCTCGGCAAAGGCCCGCTTGAGGGTGGCCAAGGTTTGGCGCAGCTGCGGCTCGGCGAGGCGCAACGCCAGCACCGCAATCGGCACGAAGGCCGGCGCCGCGATGCGCTGGCGCAGCACCGGGATACGCGCGGGAAGAGAGCCGAACCAGAAGCCGAGCCGCCGGCTCGGCAAGAGGTTCTCGAATGGGGTCACGCGCACCTGCCGCGGCGCCGCGACTCCCGGCCGCCAGCCGAGCGCCGCAGCCGCCTCCGGCGAAACCGTGACCCTGCCGAGCCGGCGCAAGCGCGCGAGCGACCGCGGCTCGAACCCGTCGGCGGGGCCATCGAGAAAGAACTCGACCGGGCATTGGTGTGCGACATACTGGGCCGCCTCGAACACATGATCGAGCGCGAGCGATCCCTCCCAGAGGTCGCTCAGCGCGAGGACGAAGACGAGCCCCGCGGCGGCCTCCTCGCGCCCGGCGAGGGTGGCTGCGAGGGTTCGGTCCACCGACCGCAGCGCGCGGGTCATCGACTCGACCGACGCCAATTCGAGGTCATCGATCAATCGCGGTGTCCGCACGATATCGCGGCACGCCTGCATCATCGCTGCGAAGGACGGCAAGGTGTGGAACGGGTGGGTCGGGGCGTAGCCCTCGAAGCAGTGGCGATGCGCAACCACCGCCTTGGCGCGGCTTAACGCTTCGCCGATTCTGATCTTGAGGCCGGTCGAGAATTCCATCGGCCCGAGAACGACGTCGACCGCGTCGTAGAAATCGTCGATCCGCTCGATGCGACCCATTTGCCGAACAAACGGATACCTCAGGTCGCGGAGCCGATCGCAGCAGGCGCCGGCGAGCACGATCTCGCAGGGCAGCAAAGTCTGCCGGACATAATCGCTCGCCACCGTCAGGAAATTACGAAAATTGGCGATGTTGAATTGATTGGCGGAACCGGTGATGCCGAACCGCAAAATGTCGTTCCGGGTTCTCGGCCACCCGGCCGCCACCGGCTCCGCGTGGACGAGGGTCAGCACCGGCCGATCGCTGATGCGGCGAAACAGTGCCTCCTCCTCGGGCTTTATTGCCCAGACGAGGTCGGCCCGTTCCAGCGCTATGCGCTCCTCATCCTCGTCGACATGAAAGTAATCGGGGACGAGATCATGCAATTCGAAGATCGCACGCCGGTCCGAAAATCGGTCATGCGTATCGATGATCTTGACCACTCCGGCCGGCGCGTATTCGAACGCCTTCGACAGCCAAGCATAGTTGACGATGAACACATCGAAGCTCTGCACGCGAAACAGCCAGTTGAGCATGTCTCCGATGCCTGGATCCCACCAGTCGTCGATCGCGTGATCCGCCTCGACCGCCGGGGCGTAGAGCTGCCGCGTCACCGGAGCCACATAGTATCCATCCCACTCGGCGATCATGCGGCGCTGTTCGGCGATCGGCAACGCGGTCGCCCATAGTTCCTCGCTCGGGTAATGCAAGAAGTGAATCTCGCCGCCCTATTGCTTTATCCGTCGGCACACGAAATAGATCCGCCGACGATTGCCGCAATCGAGGGGGTAGGTTGGCGTCGGAGACAACACCAATACTCTGCGCCCTGCCCAGACGCTGCCGGCATCGGCGCCGACACGGTCAATCATAGTCGGGTTCGCCAATGCCGCTCAGCAGACAGAACAGACTGTCGTAAATCGCGGTAATCTGTTGCTGGAAGCGCCGCGGGTCGTTCTGCCGCAGCACCAGTCCGCGGATCGTCCGCTCGGTCGGCGGACAGTCGAAGAAAAAGTCCTTTACCGCCCGCCACCGCTCGCCGAGGGCTGCCGCCGTCGGCGGCGGCAATCGCAGCAGATCCGACACCGCTCGCCAAGCCGCGTTGCGGCGGAACCATTCCGGGATCAGGCGATCGGCGGGGACGAGATAGTCGACTGCGGCAAGCGGGTCATAAACCGCCCTGCCGCCGGAGCTGGTGATCTCGTCGATCGGTTGGGGCTCCGGGCCGACGGCGCTTAAGGGCGTCCTCAGGGCGGCGCGATGAAAGCCGCCGAGTGCCTCTAGGGTCGCCTTGCAGTAGGCGATGTTGACCGGGGCGAGATGCTCACCCGCGGCGACAAAACGCGCCT
This sequence comes from uncultured Alphaproteobacteria bacterium, assembly GCA_963772295.1. Taxonomy (GTDB): domain Bacteria; phylum Pseudomonadota; class Alphaproteobacteria; order ATCC43930; family CGMCC-115725; genus AP-15. The sequence goes on along the minus strand of CAVYWO010000004.1, from coordinate 47,057 downwards.
CGTCGCCGAGGTCGACCAGCGACAGATCGGGGAGAAGTTCGTCCCCCAGCCAATCCGGGCGCGGCACTTCCCATAGCGGGCGCACCCGGCCGCCGACCGCGCGCGCCGCCTTGCCGAATTCTTCGAAGGTCCGGCAAAAGCTCGCCAGCCACCCCGGTTCGGCGACCGCATGCGCATCGAGAAAGGCAATCAGAGGGGCCTGCGATAGCCGCACTGCAAGGTTGCGAGGATCGCCCGCCTCGGCCGCCGCGCCGGCGACCGGGTGGAGGTTCGGCACGGCTGCCCATGGCCCGTTGGTCGCGTCGGCATCGCCGATCAACAGGATCTCGTACGCGTCTTTGGGCAGGGATTGCTGGACCAGCGAGTCGACGGCCCGGGTTGCCGTCTCGTCGAGCCCATCGACACAGACCGCCGCCGTTATGCGCAAGCCGCTGCCGGCTTTTCTCTTTGCTCGCGGCATCTAGGATCGCCGCTGCGATCGCAACGAATGGCCCCGGACGAACTTCATGTCGGCGACAAAAAGCGCATGCGCGTGATCGCGATGCCGCGCACCCGCGCGTCGCCGCCGCCGTCGGCGTCGGCCGCGCCGCCGCGGCGACTTCGCGACCGGCGGCCGCGCTTCGGGCTCTCGCCCGCGCCATTTCCGGATGCCACGCCGCCGGTCAGCCACGGGACGTGAATCCCGAACTCGCTATAGAGGGACCCGCTGAGAACCGGGAACGGATCGGAACGCAACAGCGCGTCGCCGCGTTCCGCGATGGCGACGGGAACGCCGTCGACGGTCAAGGCAACGGCTCCTCGGTTGCGCTCGTCGCCGTAAGACCGCACGCCGATCTCGCACGAGATGGGCATCGCTCGATCGAGCCAGACCCTGATCAACGTATCGTGCCCGGGACCGGTCCAGCGGTAGGCAACCTCCTTGTCCCACTCGATGTCGTAAAGGCCGTCGGCGGCGTCGAGCGCATCGCGCGGGTCCAGCTCTAAGGGTCCCGCCGACGCAACAATCTCGCCCTGCTCGCGGACGCGCACCAGGATGTCGCGCGCGCGCAGCGCCGAGAGCAGCACTCGCTGCTGTTCTTTGACGCGGTTCACCTCGAAGGTCAGTGCGCTCAAGTGCTCGATGACGGCTTTCCTGGCGTCCGCCTCGGTTAAATCGGCGAATTCACGGACGATCTGATCGCGAATATCGCTATAGCTCCGATTTGACATCGCCAGCCTCGACCCCATTCGCCCTCGCCAAGAGAAACCGATCGGGGTCGCTGGAGTCACCCGAGCGCCGGCAGGCCCTCATCTCCCTTTGTCTGATTGCTGCGCACCGGCAAGGGTCCCCGCCAAGCAAGTTAAACCGCGCCGCTCCGCTGCTAGCCTCCAGAACAGGCTGGCATACCGACAGCCGAAATCTACCATTGATGTCGAATTCTGTAAAGTTGACGCCGCACGAGCCCGGAGCGAATGGCGGCGCACGGCGCGTCGTCGACATTCAATTTAAACGCCCGGCAACCGCGTGGCTCTGTAACGTCAGTCCGCCTGCGGGTACAGTCCTCGCGGTTCGATCGCCGCGGCACCCGCAATTCTCCCGGCAGTGAGTGCATTCCTTAGAGGGTTTGCTCATGGGAAGCCGGGCCACTCTCTCCGCCGCTGCCTCACACAGGCCCGGCATTGTGCATTTTGAAACTTTATGATATCACCCATAGTCTTGTGATCGACCCCCGGCCCGCGATCGCGGGCTGATGGCGGCGAACGACCCGCCGACCCGATTTTGCTGCTGACCGCGTCGGCCGGTAAGAAGGGAGCGACGATCATGAACCTTGCCGACAGGCCCGTGCCGGATAGCGGCCCGCTCGCGCCGACCCTTACCCCAGAATATTGGGAAGAGGTCTTCGCCGAAGACGACCCGTGGAATTACGGCACCAGCGCCTATGAGCGGTGGAAATTCGATCAGACCCTGTCGTTGTTGCCGTCGCGACGGTTTGCGCGGGCGCTCGAGCTGGGTTGCGCCGAAGGCCACTTTACCGTGCGCCTGGCGCCGCTGGTCGGGCAGCTGACCGCCATCGATATCTCGTCGACGGCCATCGATCGCGCCCGGAAGCGCTGTGCCGGGCTCGACAATGTGCAGTGCCAAGTCCTCAACCTCGCCGGCGATCCGTTGCCGAACAAGCTCGATCTGATCGTTTGCAGCGAGGTGCTGTTCTACCTGCCGTCGGAAGTGCTTGAGGAAGTTGCCGGGAAGATTGCCGCCAGCCTCAAGCCCGGCGGACATTTGCTGCTCGCCCACGGCAACGTGATCGCCGACGACCGGACCCGCACCGGGTTCGATTGGGGCCACCCGTTTGGGGCGCGGACAATCGGCAAGCCGCGCTCGACCAGCTGGCTTTGCTAAAGGAATCGCACACGCCGCTCTATACCGTGCATTTGTTCCGCCGGATCTCCGCTGTGCGAGGACAGAAGGCTGAGCCTCAGATCAGAGAAGTGCCGCTCCCGCCGGAACTCGTCCTGACGCCGGAGGTCGAGAAGACCATCCTTTGGGACGGCGCGGAGATGACCCGCGCCGAAGCCTCGGCCAGCGAGAGCGCGACCGCGGTGCCGATCCTGATGTACCACAGCGTCGCCGAAGCCGGGCCGCCGGAGCTCGCTCCCTACCGAATCTCGCCGCAAGCCTTCCGCCAGCAGATGCGCTATCTGCGGCGCCATGGATATCATTCGATCACGATCGAGGATTGGGGTGCCTGCATCGCCGCCCAAAGACCGCTGCCGGGGCGCCCGGTGATCCTGACCTTCGACGACGGCTACAGGGACTTTATCGAAAACGCCTGGCCGATTTTGGAGAGAGCCGATTTCACAGCAACCCTCTTTGTCGTGACCGAGAGGGTCGGCCGAATCGCCGATTGGGATCCCGCCGTCTTGCGGCCGCTGCCGCTGATGAGCTGGCGCGATCTGCAAGAACTGCAGGCAAAAGGGGTCGAGATCGGCAGCCACAGCGCGTCGCATAAGGACTTCTCGGCGATATCGGTCGATCAAGTGATGGCCGAAGGGCGGCGCGCGCGCGAGAAGCTGCAGGAACAGCTGGGGAGGGAGGCCAGGGTCATTGCGTTCCCATGGGGGCGCGGCGACGAGGGGGTGCGTCGAGCCTTGGCCCGATGCGGATATGCATTCGGTCTCACCACATGGGGCGGGCATAGCACTTTTGCCGACGACCCGATGAATTTGCCGAGGATCGAGATATTCGGCGATGACGATATCGCGGCGTTCGCGCGCAAATTGGTTCCTAGCGCCGCGCCGTCGGCCGCGAGCGCCATCCCGGGTGACGGGGAGCCGGTCGACGGCGCGTCGTCAAGCGTCGGCTTCGACACCGCGGTCACCCAGAAAGCGCACATTGCAGGCCGGTCGCCGACCGCTGGCGACAGCCTCGCTGCGGCCACAGCGCCTGACGATGCGCGCCGCGCCGACCGCCCGAAAGTCGCGCCGCCGGAGATCGTCGGTTTCGACGCGGCGCCGGCGCCCCGGATCGAGCGGCCGGTCCACCCCGATTATGCGCGGGCGCTCAGCGCGCGCCTTGATCTCTTGATCGGCGAATTCGTCAAGCTGCAGACCGAGCTGTTTAAGAGCTTGGGGAGCCCGGTCAGCCTGCAGCAGCGGCTGACCGCGCTGTTCGGACGCCCGTTGACCGGAAAAGTGCGGCGCCTCGCGGTTCCCGGAGAAGAACTCGGTCCGGGTATCGTGTTGAGCTTTGCCGATAACGCGAGAGTGGCGCTGACGGTCGAGCCGAAAGTCGACCATTCGCTGAGCCCGGAGACGTATCTGAACAAACTCTCGCTGGTGCTCACCGGGTCGAGCGAGTGGTTGGAACTGCGCGTGGCGGTGGAATGGGGCGATTTGTCACTGGCCGAGCATTTCCAACTTTGCCTGTTCGCCCAGGCGAGCCGAACGGTCGCCTGCGACGCCTTGCTGCGTCTTCCGCGAAAATCGGGCGAGCCGCTCGACCTCGGCTTCGCCAGTTTCGAGCTGCATCCCGACGAGCGGAACGCCGTGCTATCCGGCGATCTGCGGATGCCCGACTTCATCGAGCTCGACACCCGCCGGAATCCAGTCCTGATTTTTTCTTTCGGCGGACAGAATGATTTATCATTGGTGTTGCACTATATAAACGTCTATTTTGCATGATCGAGGGAACGACAGTTGCCGCCGGGATAAGTGCGATCGTCTGCACGCGCGATCGCAGCGCATATCTGGCCCGCTGCCTGACGGCGCTGGCGCGGCAGACGCTGTCGCGCCGGCAATACGAAGTGATCATCGTCGACAACGGCTCGAGCGACGAGACGGGCAGCGTCGCGGCGTCGTTCTGCGAGCGCCATGCCAATTTCCGCTATGCCCGCGAGGATCGACCCGGGCTGGCGATCGCCCGCAACACCGGAATCGCCTTCAGTTCCGCCGAGATTGTCGCCTTTACCGACGACGATGCCGAGCCCGAGCCCTTGTGGCTGGAGCGGACCCTCGCGCGCTTTGTCGAGCATGCCGATGACGTCGGGATCGTCGGCGGCGATGTCATCCCGGTGTTCGAGGCGGAGCGGCCGGACTGGCTGACCGACGATCTCCTCAGACCGCTGTCGGCTGGCCTGAAATGGAGCACCGACGCGCGCTTTCTGCGCCCCGGGGAGTGGCTCGTCGAGGTCAACGCCGCCTACAAGAAAAAAGTTCTGCTGCAGATCGGCGGTTTCCCCGAACATCTGGGCCGCGTCGGCGGGCTCTTGCTGTCGGGAGAGGGCGGGGTCGATCGCCTGATCCGGCGCGCCGGGTTCAGGCTGTTTTACGACCCGGCGATCCTGGTCCGTCACAACATCCCAGCGACACGACTGACCCGGACCTGGTTCCGCCGCCGGAGTTTCTGGCAGGGCGTGTCGTTGAACCTGCTCCATCGCTATGTCGAAGAGACGGCGCGCAAGCTCGGGCTTCCCGACGCGACGCGACACGCGCGCGTCTGGGAGGAGGTGGTGGTCCCGACCTCGCCGCGGGCTTGGGGCGATCTGTTCGACGATCGCAGCGCGACGGATTTCGGCGATCAGCTGTCGTGCCTGGAGCAGCTGGGCTACCTCCTCGAGTCGCAGTCGGTCGTCCTCGGTCGGTGAAATGACCGCCCCGTCGCTGGCATTGGCCTTCGCCACGATCGAGCGGCCGCAAGTGGCGCAGCGGCTGGTGCGCTCGGTCCGCAAATATTTCGGCGACATGGCGATCTATGTCGCCGATCAGTCGCGGCAAGTGACCGCGATCGCCGGCTTCTACGAACAACACGATGTCAGGCTGCTGCGGATGCCGTACGACGTCGGTGTGACGACCTCTCGCAACCGATTGGCGCATGAAATTCAAGAAGATTATTTCGTGCTTTGCGACGATGACTTAATTTTAGGACCACAGACCCGATTTGGCGACGCATTGCACATCCTCGCAACGCATCCCGAACTTGGCGTGATCGGCGGCAAGCTCTACGATTTCGGATGGGAGGAGGAGTGGGTCAGGAACTGGGAATTGTTCCTCGAATATGACCGTCAGCAGAAAATTCTTTTCAGCATTCCAATCTATGAGCTGGCGCCCCGGGCCCGTGAAGTAAGCGGTATCCGATTTTTTCTCTGTGACGCGGTGTTGAATTTTGCCGTATTTCGCCGATCGATGTTTAGAGAAGGCGTGCAATGGGATGAGCGCTTCAAGTCAAACGGCGAACACGAAGATTTTTTTCTCAACCTGAAGATAAACTCGCGCTATAGGGTCGCGTACTTGCCGACGATGGTGGCCTACCACCATCACCCCGAGGAATATCGAGCCTACATTTCGCGCTTGCGAGAGCGCAACGAGGGCTGGAAGCGTTTCTTCGAGAAGTGGGGGTTGGAACAGCATATCGAATTCGGGTTGGGTGTGCGCACCCTCGACGATCTCGGCACGGTGGTCGAGGCGTCCGATGCGAGCGCGCGGTTTTTTCTCAACTGCGATCTGTCGCTGCGGCGAACCAAGCCGGTGCCGGCAGCCCTCGCGATCGGCGACTTCGAGAAGCTCGCCACCGTCGGCTCGCTCGACAACAAGGGCAACCGCGCGAGCGTGAGTGCGACATCGGGGTCGCTGTTGCTCGACCCCGACACCTTCGCGATCGTTCCCGCGCCCGAGGCGAATGGCGCCGTCCGTCCGGCATCGGCCGGCGTCGACGACGATCCGCGTGAGCGCTACCGGTTGGACACCTCCAGTCGCGATCAAGCGGTGAGCGCCACCGACCAAGCAATTTATTTTCGCCATGACGCAATATTGCGCGGGGATAGCGAATTTTACTTATGGTATTATTGTAGTGGTCCGATGACGCACCAGGATGCGGCCGGGCGGCGGCTGGCTGCCGTCGTGCGCTGGTCGGATTGCCATGGACGAATACTCGTTTGGAAGAGCCGCCGCACCTTCCTCAATCTGCGGCCCACAGGCTATTGGCGACCGCTGCACGTCGAGATCCCGTTGCTGCCGCTCGGCGCCCGTTGGCTGCGCTTCGATTTGATCGCCGATGGCGGGTCGAGCCCCGACCCGATATGCACCGGCTTTCTGTTTGGCGGGCGGGCGACCGACCCCGTCGATCCCGATCCCTCGGCGTTCGAGGTCTTGGGGCTCAGCCGCCTGCCACACGACGGCGCCAGCCCCGGCGAAAACGGGAGAGAGCTCGATGATATCGGCAGAACCTCTCCCGAGCGGCGGGTCACGCTGCGCCGGTCGAGCCTCGCCGCTGAGATGATGCTGTTCGACACGGATCAGGTTCCGGGTCTCGAAGCGCTGTACTTTGCCGGCTGGAGGAGCTTGGGCAGACCCTTGGTTGGCGTTCGTCTGCCGAATGGGGCCCCGAACCCGCCCTTGACCATGGCGTTGCCGAACATCGAGTGGGGTTCGTCCCCCGGGCGCATCTACGGCTATGGCGGCTCGTTGGGTTTTGTCAGGCTCGCCGCCGAAACGGCTCTATCCGCCGGCCGATGAATTGGCTCTTCATTCACCAGGATTTCCCCGCCCAATATCGTCATATCGTCCGCCACTTGGCGGACGCGGGCGATCGCGTCATCGGCATCGGACAACAGCACAGCGCCGCGGCAACCGGGGCATCGCTGATCAAATACACGCCGGCGCCGACCGGTTCCGGGACGGACCAGCACGTCCATGAGTTCGATTCGGCGGTGCAAAACGGTCTCGCTGTGGCGCGGGCTTGCGATCAGCTCAAAGGCGAGGGTTTTGTGCCAGACATCGTCATCGGCCATAACGGCTGGGGAGAGACGCTTTTTGTCAAGGATGTGCTGCCGAATGTTCCCCTGCTCAATTACTTTGAGTTCTATTACCGTGCTGTCGGTGGCGACACCGATTTCGATCCTGAGTTCTCGCCGGGTGCTGACATCGCGCTAAGGTTGCGGACCCGCAATGCCGTCAATCTCTTGGGGCTCGATGCGGCGGATTGGGGGCAGACGCCGACGCGATGGCAGCGCGGCCTTTATCCTCGCCGGCATTGGGATCGCATCAGCGTCATCCACGAGGGGGTCGACACCGGGTGTGCACGACCCGACGCGACCGCGCGGCTGTGGCTTCGGGGCGGCGTCTCATTGGGTCGCAACGACGAGATCATCACCTACTGCGCGCGCAACCTCGAGCCGTATCGCGGGTTTCACATCTTCATGCGGGCGCTGCCGAAAATCCTCGAGCGCCGGCCACAGGCGAGCGTCCTGATCGTCGGCGGCGATGGGGTGAGCTATGGAACGAGGCCGGGGCAAGGCGGCGGTTGGCGCCAGCAACTGCTGCAGGAGGTCGGCGCCGAGCTCGATCTGCGGCGCGTCCACTTCCTCGGCCATCTCGGCTTTCGCCAATACCTGACCGTGCTCCAGCTGTCGGCGGTGCACGTCTATCTTACCTATCCGTTCGTCCTCTCATGGTCGCTGATCGAGGCGCTGTCGGTCGGCTGCCTGGTCGTCGCGTCGCGGACCCCGCCGGTCGAAGAAGTCGTCAGCGACGGGGAAAACGGCTACCTCGTCGATTTTTTTGACGTCGGCGGGCTGGCGGATCGGGTCGTCGAGGTGCTGCAGCAGCGGGAGGCACATCGCCATATCGCCGCTGCCGCGCGCGCCAGCGTCATCGGCCGCTACGATCTCAAAGAGATTTGTCTGCCGGCTTATCTGTCGCTGCTGCAGCGGCTGACCGGCGGGCGCGTGCCCGGGGCGCCGGCGCTGCAGCCCGCAAGCTAGGGCTAGCGCATGTTCCGCTCGGATCGAGCCATTTCCCACCCGTCCATGGCCGGTTGGCCTTTAGCCCGCGGGCGCAAAGCGGCCCGCGGGTCGGGCCCGGCCATCCATGGACCCGCGGGCCAAGCCCGCGGGTGAACGGATTACGGGACGGCTGTACCAAACTCGAAACAGGGCGATCCGGCGGCGCTGCCGAGGCGATGGCGGCGGAGCGGCCGATCGCTGCTCCGCGCACCGAACCTCAGAAGCGTCGTCGGGCGATCAGTTCGGGCGGCATCGCCTGCTGTCGCAGGTATTGCGCCATGACGTGCATCAGCGATTGGTGCACGTCCTCGACAATGCCGTAATTCGCTGCGTTGACGTGCAGGTTGACATCGGCCAAGCCGGCACTGCGGCCGCCGTCGAACCCGGTCAGTGCGATCGAGCCGATTTCGTGCTCGCGCGCCCAGGCGATCGCCCGAACGATATTCTCCGAATTTCCGGAAGCGCTGATCGTGATCAGCACGTCGCCTGGCCGAGCCAGCGAGCGGAGCTGGTAGACGAAGACCTCGGCATAGGCGATGTCGTTGGCGATTGCGGTGATCAGCTCGATCGTCGCCGCCAGGCTGATGACGCGCGGGCGCAGCGCGGTATCGGTCTGGACGCCCTTCAAACAGTCACACGCCAGATGGTTGGCGATTGCGGCCGAACCGCCATTGCCGCAGGCGAAGACGAGGCGACCGGCGTCGATCGCCGTGGCCAGAATGTCTGCCGCCCGGTTCGCCGCTCCCGGATCGACGCTTTGCCAGGCTTCGAGGAGGGTCCGGCGATAGGCCGTCAAATACGCGCCCGCCTGCCCATAAGCCTTTTCGGGAAACGACATGAAGGGCCCTGCTCCCTAAACTAAGTGTCTGATCTGGAATGAAGTAAGCAATTTCCGTATCTTAGCGTCGCCCCCGCGAAGGCGGGGGCCTAGGGCGACCGCTCGAATACCTGCAGCCCTGGGTTCCCGCTTGCGCGGGAACGAGTGCGCCTTGTGAGGGCGCTTTGTCTGCACGGTGCAAGTCCGTGCCGGGGCCGGTCGCAGGCTCCGAAATCGAAGGTAACTGCGTCGCCCTGAGGCGGGGTGGGGAGCAACCGGAGGTGAACCGGCAGTCCGTAGGATGACGAACCCGATTCGGCGTGAAGCTGTGGCGAGCCTGCTCGTTCGTGGTGAAGCCTGAAAGCAACCGGTGGCGCTGAGGCGACTGGGAAAGCGACCATCGGGCAGCCCGCGTGGTTGGGGTCGGAATGTCGGGACGGCAAGGCGAGGTAAGCGAGGAGACCTGTCGGGGCGGGTGACCCCGGCAGAGTCAGAGCCTTCATAGTACCGCTGCCGCGCTGCGGCGAGAGGGGTGGCGAGCAAAACCATCCCGAGGGAAGGGAGGCAGGGAGTTGGAGGCGTGAAGTCCAGATGGAGCCACAGAGAGTCCCGGCAGTGCCTGGAACGGCTAAGCCCGGGACAGACGCTCTCAACCCACCCCGGGGATGGGCGGAAGGCTCGACCCGGACGGCCCGCCTGGTGTCGGCGCTGGCAACGGCGTCCAAGTGGCACATAGCTATTGCCGCTTCGCAGCTCATGGGCAGTTCACCCTGCTTGCCGCCCCTGCGCGTGCGAGACACTCCCGATGCGGAAACCAACGACTGGAGAGCCGTATGCGGGAGAACCGCACGTACGGTTCGGAGGGCGGGGAGGGGCCCACCCCTTCCCGACCCCTATCGGTATTTTGGTTAGGAAACTGACTCAATTGAATTCATTTCGGGTCGGGCTCTAAGCGTTCGGCGAGGTGATGCCTGGACCCGGCCGGATTGTCAAACCGCACTGCGCGGCGACACAGCATCGCGTCGGCGCCGGCCTCGGCAATCCCCGCCCGCCGAATCGACGGCGCCGCGCGCTTGAAGTATCCGCCATCGGCCGCGGGGTGTAACGTCTCGCCGGTTTTGCGAGCGCCGGGCAGGGCCCGGCGCGAAATCGAGCGGATGATGGCGAGGCTCTCCAGCGTCGTGTTTTTTGTTCTGCTGCTAACCCTCGCCTTGGGCGCGGCCGCGGCCGAGTCACCGCCGCGCGCGCCGCCGCCCGCCGCGACCCGCCACGCGCTCGTCCTTTCCGACCGCCGCCTTGAATACCAGGCGATCGCCGAAACCCTGCCGCTGACCGACACCACGGGCAAAGAGACCGCACTGATCTTTACCGTCTCCTATCTCGCCGATCGGGCCCCGGCGGCGGCGCGGCCGGTCAGCTTTGTCTTCAACGGCGGCCCGGGTGCCGCTTCGGTGTTCCTGGAATTGGGCGCTCTCGGCCCGCGCGTCCTGGCGACCCCGGCCAGCGGGGCGGCACCCGAGCCGCCCTTCCGGCTGGTCGACAACGAGGCGACTTGGCTCGGCTTCACCGATCTCGTCTTTGTCGACCCGGTCGGCACCGGCTTCAGCCGCGGCAGCGGCAAGGAGCAAGATCCCGACAAGCCGTTCTATGACGTACGCGCCGATCTCGCCTCGCTTGCCGCGACCATCCGGCTGTGGCTGACCCGGCACGAGCGGTGGCGTTCGCCGATCTGGCTCGTCGGCGAGAGCTATGGCGGGTTCCGCGCCGCCGCTCTGGCGCAGATGCTGCCGGCGGACGGCAGTGCCACGGTCAGCGGGCTGGTGCTGATCTCGCCGGCGCTCGACCTCTCGGCCTTGGACCCCGGCCCGCGCGACCTGCTGGCGTCGGCCTTCTTTCTGCCCTCTTACGCGACCGTCGCCGCCTTTTGGCGGCCGCCCGGAGACGACATCGCGGCGATCGAGCGCTTTGCCCTCGGCGGCTACCTGACCGGCCTCGCCGCCTTGAAGGGCCGCCCACCCGACGCCGACCCGTTCATCGCCAAGATCGCGGCAATCACCGGGCTGCCGGCGACGATCGTCGGCCGCTACCGGGGCCGGATCCCGCGCGGCGTCTTTGTCCGCGAAATCCGGCGGCCTGAGGGCGAGCTGGTCAGCGTCTACGACGGCACCATCGCTCGGCCGGCCGGCACCGGCGGCGCGTCCGCCGAGGCGGGCGACGCGTTGCTGCGGCCGGCTGCCGCCGCCTTTGGCGCGGCGTTCAATGCCTATGCCTCCGAGGAGCTGGCCTATCGCACCGATCTGCCCTATCGGGTGCTGGCGGGCGAGGTGTCGCGGCAATGGAACTGGCGGGACACCCGGCAGCCAGGCGGGCCGGGACTGGCGCTCGAGTCGCTCGAGGCCGCCCTCGTTGATCATCCGGGCACGCGGGTGCTGATCGCCAACGGCCGCTACGATCTGGTCACCCCTTATCTCGGCTCGCGCTGGCTCGTCGATCAGCTGGAATTGCCGGAGCAAATTCGGGACGCGATCCGCGTTCGCCTCTATCCGGGCGGCCACATGCTGTACCTGCGCCCCGATTTGCGCCGCGCGCTGGCCGTCGATGCCGCGCAAACCTACGCCGCGCCAATCTCAGCCGCGCCTGGGGCCGCCGCCCCGCCGCGATGAGGCGGGGCAAGCGCCGCCGCGCCGCCCGCCCCCGCACCAGCGCCAATTGCTGCGGGTCTGCGGGCCCGCGGCGGTGGGCGCCTTGTTCGAGCGGGCGCCGGGCCGGGTCGAACGGCTGTTTTTCGAGCCGCGGCTCGGTGCCGGTCTCGCCGCCTTCTGCCGTTTGCTCGGCGGTGCCGGCAAGCCCTACCGAGAAGCCGATGCGGCAACGCTCGCCCGCGTCGCGGGAACCGCGCGGCATGGCGGTGTCGTCGCGATCGCACGGCCGCCGCCGATCGGCACAATCGACGCGCAAGCGCCGCCGCTCTGGGCTCGAGACGGCAAGCCGATCCTGGTTCTCGACGGTGTCGGCAACCCGCACAATCTCGGCGCGATCGCCCGCAGCGCCGCCTTCTTCGGGGTCGAACGGCTCGTGCTCGCCGACCGCCCCGAGCAAGCCTTCCCCTCGGATGCCAGCTACCGGATCGCCGAAGGCGGGCTCGACCATCTCGGCCTCTACCGGGCGCGCCTGCCAGCCGCCTTCCCGCTGTTGCGGCGGGCCTACCGCATCGTCGGCGCCGCCCCTGTCGCTCAGGCGGGGGCATCGGATTTTTGCGGCGAGCGGCCGCCGGCCCTCGTCTTCGGCAATGAGGAAACCGGTCTCGAGCCTGAGACCCTCGCCGCCTGCGACGCGGTCGCAACGATCCCCGGCTCGGGCCGGATAGAGTCGCTCAACGTGGCCGCCGCGGCGGCGATCCTGATCTATCTCGCAACCCACCCGCCGCAGGGTCGCGACAGCCGATGCCGCTACGCCGCGCTCGCCACCATTTTGCCGACGGCGCGGTCGTAATCCTCCGACATCAGCCGGCAGATCGTGCCGGGCGTAAAACGGAAATGGCCACGCGCGCCGATGATCTCACCGACCGGCGTCACCTCGGCCGCCGAGCCGGTGAGGAACACCTCGTCGGCGCGGGCGAGTTCCTCCGGCATGATCGCCCGCTCGACCACCTTGATGCCGCGCGCTCTGGCCAGCCCGATGACCGTCTGCCGGGTAATGCCGTTCAGAAAGCAATCGGGCGTCGGGGTGTGCAATTCGCCGTTGATGACGAGAAAGATGTTGGCGCCGGTGCCTTCGGCCAGCCGGCCCCGCCAATCGACCATCAGCGCGTCGTCGCAGCCCTCGGCTTCGGCCGCGTGTTTCGACAGCGTGCAAATCATATAGAGCCCGGCCGCCTTGGCCCCCGTCGGCGCGGTCTCCGGCGACGGCCGCGCCCACGGCGCCCATTTCATGCGCAAGCCCTTGGTCCGCGCCTCCGGCGAAAAATAGGCCGGCCAGTCCCAGGCGGCGAGCGCCAGATGGATCCTGGTCGCTTGCGCCGACACCCCCATCTGCTCGGCGCCGCGCCAGGCGATCGGGCGGACATAGCCGTCGACGATCCGGTTCGCCGCGATCAGCTCGCGGGTCGCTTGCGCCAGCTCGTCGAGGCTCGCCGGCACCTCGAACCCGAGGATGCGGGCCGAGTGCCGCAGCCTTTCGTTGTGATCATCCAGTCGAAACACGCTTCCATTGTAGACGCGCTCGCCCTCGAAGACGCAACTCGCGTAATGCAGCCCATGCGTCAAGACGTGCAATCCGGCCTCGCGCCACGGCACGAGCCGGCCGTCGTACCAGATAAAGCCATCGCGGTCATCAAAGGGCATCAGGGACATCAGGGCTTTTCTCCGCACCGAAGCTCTCGGCTCGAATGGTCTCGCCGAGACGTCTTATACGGGATCGAAGGCTCGGATGGTATCGAAGGTTCCCCGTCGATCGGGGTTCGGGCGCAATCGCCGCGGTCGCGGCGTATACTCTCTTGCGCTATGAGCGGTCCCGAACCCCATCTGCTCGTCGTCGATGACGATGCCCGCTTGTGCGAGTTGCTGCGCCGCTATCTCTCGGACAACGGCTTCCGCGTGACGACCGCGCAAGACGCCGGCGAGGCGCGGGCCAAGCTCGCCGCTTTCGCCTTTGACCTCATCGTGCTCGACGTGATGATGCCGGGCGAGAATGGGCTCAGCCTGACCCGGGCGCTGCGCGGCGAGGGCCGGGTCCCGGTCCTCTTGTTGACGGCGATGGCCGAGCCCGAGGATCGCGTCAACGGGTTGGAGCTCGGCGCCGACGACTATCTCTCCAAGCCGTTCGAGCCGCGCGAACTGGTGTTGCGGATCCGCAACGTGCTGCAGCGTCGCCCGGCCGATGACCCGGAGCGCCGGGAGCTGCGCTTTGGCGGCTGCCGTTTTGACCTCGTCCGCGGCGAGTTGTACCGCGGCGGCGATCCGGTGCATCTGACGGCGGCGGAGGCGGCGCTGCTTTCCGCCCTGGCACAGAAGGCCCCGCAGGCGGTGCCGCGCGAGGAGCTGGCGCTCTCGGCCCAGTTCAGCGGCAACGTCCGCAACGTCGATGTCCAGATGACGCGGCTGCGCCGCAAGATCGAGCGCGACCCGCGCTTCCCGCGCTATCTGCAGACCGTACGCGGCACCGGCTATGCGCTCCGGCCGGATTGATGGCGACCCGATCGCCGCGGCGGCGCCCGGCGGGCCGCCGTCGCCCGAAGCTTTGGGCGCGAGCTTGACCAACGCGCCGGCGAAGGAGCGCGGCCTGCGGCCGCTGGGCTGGATCAAGCGGCTGTTGCCGCGCACGATGTTCGGGCGCTCGCTCTTGATCGTGATCATGCCGCTCGTTCTTTTGCAGGCGATCGCCGCCTGGATCTTCTACGACCGCCATTGGACGGCGGTGTCGTGGCGGCTCGCGAGCGGCGTGGCGAGCGACGTTGCGCTCACAATCGAAGCGCTCGAGCTTGCCAAGCCGCCGGCCGCGATGACCCGCCTGCTCGATCGCGCCGCAGCTTCGACCGACTTGCAGCTCACGCTGCGACCGGGCGCCCGGCTGCCGCCGAACGGGGCGCCGGCCGGCGCCCTCGTCGAACAACAGCTGATCGAGGCGATGCGCAGCCGGGTTGCGCTGCCTTACCGGATCACGGCGTTCGGCGATCCACAGGGCGTCCGGATCGAGGTGCAGCTGCGGCGCGATGTGCTGCGCGTCGATGTGCCGCGCGACCGGCTCTCCAGCCCGACGACCTACATCTTCGTCATGTGGATGGTCGGCTCGTCGGTGGTGCTGCTGGCCGTAGCCACGGTGTTCCTGCGCAATCAGGTGAAATCCTTGCGCCGACTGGCCGCGGCCGCCGACGGGTTCGGCAAAGGCCGCCCGGTGCCTTTCTTCAAGGTCGAGGGTGCGGCCGAGATCCGTCAGGCGGCAGTTGCATTCCTGCGGATGCGCGATCGCATCCAGCGCCAGATCGGCCAGCGCACGCAGATGCTGGCCGGCGTGTCGCACGATCTGCGCACGCCACTGACCCGCATGAAGCTGGCCCTCGAATTGCTCGGCGCCGATCCCGCGGTCGAGGAGTTGCAATCGGACGTCGCCGAAATGGAACACATGGTCAACGGTTATCTCGACTTTGTCCGCGGCGAGGGGACGGAAGCGCCGGTCGACACCGATATCGCGCTGCTGCTCGAAGAGATCGCCGCCGCGGTGCGGCGCGAAGGCAGGCCGCTCACCCTCGAAGCGCCTTCCGAATGCGTCATTCCGGTCAGACCAAACGCGCTCAGACGTTGCCTCGGCAATCTCGTCGCCAATGCGCAGCGCTACGGCAACCACGTCTGGTTGATCGGGCTCGAGGTCGCCGAAGGCATCGACATCCTGGTTGACGACGACGGGCCGGGGATCCCACCGGCCGATCGCGAACGGGTGTTTCGTGCGTTTGCGCGGCTCGAGCCATCGCGCAACCCGACGACCGGCGGGGTCGGTCTCGGTCTGACGATCGCCCGCGATGTGGCGCGCGGGCATGGCGGCGAAATCAGCCTCGAAAGCTCGCCCCGAGGCGGGCTGCGCGCCCGCCTCCACTTGCCGCGCTGACCGCAAGGGTTTGCCATCGAGCGATCCCGATCAAAGCGCTGCGCCCAGTGTCGGGCCTCGAAGGGAGGCGTTTCGCCAATTGCCGTGGCGGTCGATGACCATTCGCACCGCCTCGACCGGACCGAAAAGACGCTCAACCTCACCGCCGATTTGGCCGATATCCGTGCGAGCTCCGCTTCGCTGCATGTGATCGGCGAGGACGTGTCGGAGACCTCACCCACGCCTGGAGTTAGACCCCTGCCCGCATTTTGAGCGAGGCAACCGGCACAGCATGGCACCGGCACCGGCAGACGCTTTTCAACCGACCTGTCCCCGGATTTTGGGGATAGCGCCGCTCAACATATCTTGTGTCCGGCGCGGTCAAGTAATCGCCGCGCGGGCAAGTATTCGAGGACCAGGGCGGCCCCGGCAAAACCAAGTGAAAACACGGGGCGGCGGCGCGGAGGACTGAAAGGTTAAAACCGGGACTTCGGTTTTACCTGAAACACTTTGTCATATTGCGCCTTATGCGGCTAACGCGGAATTCGTTGCCGTCCACTTAGCCACAAGATATAGAACTCTCCGCCACACGGCGCTAATTGCCCGCGCCGACGCAGTTAGCGAAGATGAGAAGGCCCGGAAAAGGACGCGAATATGAGCGACGTAACGCAATTATGGCTTAGCGTGATATTCGTGAGTTTAGGGATCGGTACCATCTTTTTAACAGTGAACACCGAACGTACCTAGCAAAGTACGATATCAATGCTTTTCTTCTGAGCATCGGGGGTCTCGTGATAGGTATAGGAATACTCGAACGATCAAACAATTTACACAGAGTAACGCGTGTGGTGAGTATTACCAGTGTCGCAATACGGAGTTGTGCGAGCATTCTCATCGTCGTCAACAACATATCTAGCGGGGCGTTTTGGCCCAATGTAGTCGCTAATCCAACAAGGTCGTGGGTTGACATCACGGAAATGATGATGCCCATAGTGGTCATAGGGTTATTGACCATTTTTTCGCCCGTAGGATGGCAAGAATACAGTTTCTGAATGTGGCGATGTGGATTGTGATCGGGCTGGGTCTCGTCGCGCTCTTGAATTTGATTCAACTGCGTCGTTGAGGCGCTGGTGCAACGATTGTGGTTGGGGACCCGGGCGTATAAGCGACTTGTGAAGCGTTTCCAGATGACCGGTTATGCGCGATCTTTGCGGCGCGGGGCGGATGGGCAGGAACCGCCCTCGTTAAAGCGTCTGCTCGGCTCCCTTCTTCGCCTTGCTCCGGAGCAATTAAGAACGCTCCCCTGTCATCCCGCGCCCGCGTTGCGCACTGAGAAACGCGGGGTAGGCCCATCCGTCATGACGATCATAGGAGCAGGCCCGGCGAAGGGCGAGAGGGAAGCAACGGGACAATGCGTTGCGAAATTCAAGACATATATATGAAACTAAAAAGGAGCAACCAACCCGCGAAGATTTACCTTGGTTTTGGGCGCAGCGGCGGCAGCGCCCGCACCGGTAAAGGCGGTGTTGGTTGGCGGTCGCAAACCAAATTCCAGTAGGCCCACGACCGGGCATCGAAAATGCCCGGCGGAGCATGTTCGAGCACTTCACGATATTCGTTCTTGCCGACGACGCCGCGCAGCGCCTTCAAGTCCTCGACGCCGCCGAACACCATGACATGAGCGAGGAATTGCACCGGCTCGGCGAGCGCCCGTTCCGGCTCTTCGAACCACATCACGCGGCGGGCGACGGCGAGCAGTTCAGGCGTCACGGGCAGGGATTTCATGGCGAGCGCCCATTGTCGCGGCGAAGGTGCGGCGTCAACACCGGCAGGTTGGCGGGATCGACGGCGTGCACCGCCGCCCGCAACCGTTCCTGTACATCACCGGGCAGCGACGGCACGTCGCCGAAATAGCTGAGCGCCCTCAGTGTCAGCAGCGGATTGAATTCCCGGCCCCAGACCGCAGCCCCGGCGGCGAGCATTTGCGGAAGATCGACGCCGTGGCGGATGAGCGCGTCGATATCCACATAGTCTCTCGCTTGTGCGCGTTGCTGCACGGTCAGCGCCTTGGTGCCAGCGACATCGAGCAACGAGGCCACATGCACCTTTGACCCTTCGGCGATTTCGCGCGGCGCGATCTCGCCGAGCGTGCGGTTGCCAAAGAACGACACCAGCACCGGCCCGCCCCGCTGCACCCGGCATTCCAGCGTATGACTTACCATTCGCACAGGCTCAGCCCCGGCCAGATACGGCATCTCGCGCGCCAGTGTGGCGGGATCGAACGGCTCACGTGAGAAGAAATCAAAATCGACGGACTGGCGATGCCCCAGCCGCAGCGCGAGCGCCGTGCCGCCGTACAGCGTGAAATGATCCGGGGTACCGTCAAGCTCCGGCCACAGCGTTCGCTGCGGCGGCGGCAGAATGTCTAGGCGTGGCTGAAAGGTCGGCATGCAGCATTATCCATCGTTACGCCGTAAAATGCCATTACCCTGATCTGCCCCCTCGGGGTTTCATAAATCAAGAGTTTCGATAAATTTGCTTGACCCTATAATTTCAACGGCTTATAGGGCGCTATAAGATATGGTCGAAACTTACCCCGAAAAACGCCTCATCGGCTATGCCCGCGTATCCACCTACGGGCAGACGCTTGACAGCCAGCTTGAGCAGTTGCGGGCGGCGGCATGCAGCAGCCGGAGCATCTACCGCGAGAAGGCGACGGGTGCGCGGCCCGACCGCCGCGAGCTAAACCGGATGCTCGGCAAGCTGGCCCCCGGCGACGTGGTGACGGTAAGCCGCAGCAGCGCGCCCGGGGGGCGCACCAAGGAAGACGGCCCCCAAATTTTCCACCAGCGGGCGACCATGTCGTCTATCTTGCCGTGCGCAAAGACGGCAGGGAGCCAGGCATGCGCAGCGCGTTGGGGCGAGGCCACGCATCCGCGATTTGGTCGGCTTTTCGCCAAACTTCCCGCTGCCTACTTCGGGTGAACCCCGCCAGGGCGGGGATCGCATCCATCATATCATTCGCGGCGACGGCTCTTTGCGCAGCACAGACAGCGCACGCCGCTATAGTTGTCGCGACGATCACCGGTACCGTGACTTCCGAGGTTATATCAGGAACGGCACGAACAGGCCTGTTTGGCCTTCCGCCAGGCACCAATCTGGCCGGCCAAAAGTATAAGCTTGTCTACACGATTGACGATAAGAAAGGGACAGGCACAGTTATCGAAGGCAAACCGCCTTATGCTTCCTATATAGAAGGCACTTACCTGCCCACCAATCCAGACGTGGTTGCGAGCAACCCCATAACGGCCGCCGTACTAACAATTAATCGAGTGTCATACGATTTCGCCGGTCGCCCTGACACGAGCGTGCTTAGCGCGTCGGCGTTTCGGGGATGTATGTTCGCGGTGTCATGTTACCCTCTTATTGTAGGATTTAGTTTTTCCGTACTCCGTGGATCACCGGATAGCATCGAAGATAAGGTGTTTGCTAATTTTGCCTTCACCTTGCCGAAGCCCACCGGTAATCCAGATTGGGAATCGCCGATATCGGCCGACTTTCCGGCAACGTCAAACGGCTCCGGTTTCCTTATCGCCGATGTTAATGAGAACACGGGCGAGACCATAAACAGCGTCCTCGCGAGTTTTTCTATCTCCAGCTTCAAGGTCAGCGGGCCGACTTGCGACGCGGCGAGTGCTCTTGCGGCGCAGCCGAGTTGTTCATCCACATTACATCTCGTTAGCCCTTTTCTTCTGACACAGAATTTTGGCCACATCGATCTCAGCACGCTTTTGCCAAATATTACCGATTGGACCTCTGTGTCGGCGAATGAGCTGGTGGAGGCTTATGCCGTTGTCCCAGGTTCATCAACATCTGGGGTCCGATGGGTCGGCGAGGCCGAAACGGATCGTCGCACGGGTCTCATAGGGTCCTGCCGTATTCCGTCCGCGGTTTTGCGCCGCCGTGGCTAGCGCCGCACCGTGGCGGCTCCGCTGCGCGGGCTGTCACGGCCGATGATGTCCCAATAGCTCGTCGGCTGCTGGCGAGAGGCGAGCCCCAGTACGGTCCTTCAATGGGCGGGCGTGAGCTCAGAATACCATATATGGGCCTACCTGGGACAACGGCATAAGCCTCAGCTGGTGGGAGACAACACATCAGCAGCAATCGCTATATTTCAATCAGCTAAGTCAGGGAATGTGACTTTTACAACAACGAATGGTACAATGCTGTCTGGGTATACAGACGATTTTCTGAAATCGCCACCTGGACAGGGTTCTACTACCTTGATGGTTCACACTATCCCGATCGCCGGTCTCTTTTATGCGGCTGCCTTGGTGCAAGCCCCGGCGGCGGGTGACCAACAGCATTCATTTTCTGATCCCATCACAGTCACCGCGCAGCAAGGAGGAGCCGAAATGGAGCAAGCGAGCATTTCGCTTGTACCACCGCCGATCCTGCTCGTGCATGGAATTTGGGGTAGTGCGGCGAGCTTGCAGCATGTCAGGGATTTTCTGAGCACGTCCGACCCTTGGCTCAGTTCCAACACCCTCATCTTGGCGATCGGGTATCCCAACGACGTGGCATTCACGGAACCCGGCGCGGCTGGCCCCGCGGGGGTGCTCGACACGAATGTGGGGAACATGATCACCGGGCTCGACCAGCAACATATCGTGGGTGGCCGGGTCGATGTCGTTGCACACAGCATGGGAGGCCTGGTTGCTGCCTACTACACCTCTTTATCAAAAGAATACAGAACGCTCCACGATCGCGGACAAGGCCGATTTCACGAAATAATTTCACTCGACACGCCAGAATATGGCTCGGCGTTAGCTCAATTTTTATACGACAAATCCTCGAAGACATACAATCCGAACACCGACAAAACCTCAGGTGCGGTTTGGAGATTCGCAAAGTGTACAGAGACCGATACTGTTGAGCAGTGTTTCGCCACCTTGGGAATGCCGCTGGCTCCAGCAGGACAGAACATCTCTACCGGTGCTGTCGCATCCCTGATCCCGGGGAGTGCGAGCCTTGCAATGACCCCGCTTCCCGGAACAATCCCGAACCTGATTTGGCGTCATGTCAGTGCTCTGCGACCGCAGCACGTGACCGTGGTCACCGGCGAGAGCATGCTCGAAGTCGGGCTCGAACGATTGATCGCGGCGGTGTATCCAGCGGGCAAGGCCCCCAGCATCTCCCAAATTCTCCGGGACGCCGCACAGGACGATGTGATCGTTACTCTGCAGAGCCAATTGGCAAAAGTCGGTGGTTATCCACCTGGCGGAGACTTCGTTACGCTGCCCAATTTGTCGCACACCCCTCTGCCGATAAACTTGGAAGGCTTCGATGATTGGATTCTCAACAACGACAGCGTCGAAAATTCGCCGAACGTGAATACCGTGCTCGGGTGTTGGTTGAAGACCGCCGGTGATGCCTCGTGTGCAACTCAGGTGAGCAGTTCAGCATCGGATTCGACGAGCGGCGCAGGTGATAATCAAATCGACATTGATAACCGCATTATCTCGTCTCTTCATGAGATTCCAAAGGACGCTGACGATCGGCTGTCTGTTCCGAATATTGTCGGCGCAAAGCTTGCGACGCCGATCCAGCTGACCATTCGTCTAAAGTCGATAGGCGAGCTGGAGGACTTCACCGTCGATCAAAGTGATGGTCGAGGCCATCGTGCGAAAACGCAACATCCTCAGGTCGTGCCGGTTTCCGCCGATGAGGCCGCGGTGGCGATTGTCCCTATGTTTCCCGGCTCGGCGAGGATAGGTTTTGGCGCGTCTTTCAAGGACAACGCCTATGCGGCGCAAAACATCAATGTGTCTGTCGGACTGCCGGACGCAGCCCCGATAGAATTTTATGCGGATGTAAACCTTCATCAATTCCCGCCGGACATGAGGGAACTTCATATAACGCTCGATCCGCCGCAATTTGACGGCTACCTGCTACAGTCGCGAGCGGTCTACGCGACTGTACCCGATCAACCAATCGATGTCAGTCGAGAGGTGTCCTATCGGGTGATTCCGAGCAGCGGCGATCCTGTGATCCGGGTGCAGCCCGGCGGTGCGATTGAGGCCCTGCATCCTGGCGAAGCGACTGTGGAAGCCCGGTTCGGCGCGGCTATCGATGACGTTGACGTGGTCGTAACAAAGCCTCGGTAATAACAATGTGTGGACGACCTCTTGCCTGAACCTCGGTTCGCGGGCGGGAAGTAACCGACCGAATTTTCGTACCGCCACTCCCCGAGTTTCCCCGAGTTCCCGAGTTTCCAAAATCAGGGTTATCGGTCATTTTTGTGTAGGCCGCAATATAGAGATGACACCCCTGTGCAAAGTAGCGGTGACACTCGGCCGGGTTCTGGGGTCCCGGAGGGTGCACCGTGGCGGTGGCGTCGATGAGCAAGCAGGAGTTCAGTCGGCGACTTTGCCGCCCGCCGCGGGTCGCGACAAATGGAAAGGATCGCGCGATCGCTCAGGGATCGGCATTCCAAGGATTGATGACGAGAAGGCCCGCCGCCCGGAATGGTGCTTCGTCGCGGGTCGCGACCGTGAAATCGCCGACTGCGGCAATCGCGGCGATCTGCCCGTCGGCAACCGAGATCGCGTGTCCCTGCCCGCGAGCGCGGATGACGACCTGCGCATAGGCTTCGGCAGCCGAAACATCAGACGGGACGATGCGAGTCTCGAACAGTCCTGCAATTTGTTGTCCGAAGCGCCCTTCGTCGCTTGCCGGCAGGCAGGTTCTCAATTCCGAGCAGCAGTTCCGCCAGGCCGATCGTCGAAAAGTACAAAGTATTTATGGCTTGAGCGTCGAGCCATTCCTACACCCGCCGATCGGCGCGTTCCCGCATCGGCTCCGAAACAACATTCGTGTCCAATAGGATCATCGTAACGCGATCGGCTCCGCCGGGGTCTTGTTGCGCGAAATGTCGAGATCGAGCCCGCCAAACGGCTGGGCCAGAGCGGCGAGCGCGGAACCCAGCTTGACCCGCTGGGCCGGGCGGACCGCCTCGTCGAGGATCGCGCGGGCTTCGGCCTCGGTGCTGCGCCCGTGCCCAATTGCGCGAGCCTGCAGCCCCCGATGCGTCTCCGGTGAGAGGTTGCGGATCACGATAGCGGCCATGCTCGCCTCGTTTGGCGGAATCTGATGATATCGAGACAATCAGTTTGATATCAAGAGGCAGCTTGATGCACCGGCCCTGCCGCGTGCAACCCGGCTTTGACGCGCGGCCCGAGTTCGGGCAAACCGCATCCGAGAAATCATGAGAGGGGAAGATGGCGGCACCGCCCAGTAGCATTATGCCCGCGGCATTGCGCCGGCGGCTCCACGACGGCGGCGAGATCGCGATCGTCGACGCGCGCGGCGAGGGCAGCTTTCACGACCGGCATCTGCTGATGGCCTCGTGCCTGCCGCTCTCGCGGCTCGAGCTCATCGCCCCGGCGCTGCTGCCGCGCCGGGCGGTCCCGATCGTCGTTTGCGATGGCGGCGAAGGTGTCGCCGATCGCGCCGCCCGGCGGCTGATCGAAGGCGGCTGGCGCGACGTATCGGTC
Organism: uncultured Alphaproteobacteria bacterium; assembly: GCA_963772295.1. GTDB lineage: Bacteria > Pseudomonadota > Alphaproteobacteria > ATCC43930 > CGMCC-115725 > AP-15. The sequence goes on along the minus strand of CAVYWO010000004.1, from coordinate 23,847 downwards.
TTGGCCGGCGGTGTGCGCGCCTGGGAGGCCGCCGGCTTCCCCGTCTACAACGGCGTGCACGTGCCGAGCAAGGCGTTCGCCGAAGTCGTCGAGCACGCGATGCACACCCCGTGGATCACCGCCGCGGAGCTGGCGCGCCGGCGGCGGCAGGGCGGCGATCTGGCGATCTTCGACACCCGCTCCTATGAAGAATACCACGCGAACAGCATCCCGGACGCGATCAGCGTTCCCGGCGCCGAACTCGTGTACCGCTTTCACGAGCTGGTGCCCTCGCCCGACACCCTGGTCGTCGTCAATTGCGGCGGGCGCACGCGCAGCATCATCGGCGCCCAGGCGCTGCGCGACGCCGGCGTGCCGAACCCTGTGGTGTCATTGAAGGACGGGACGATGGGCTGGCACCTCGCCGGCTTCGCGGTGGTGACGGGCGCCATCCGCCGTTTTTCGGCGGTCTCGGCCGAGGGTGTGGCACTCGCGCGGCGGCGGGCCGAAACCGTGGCGCGGCGCTATGGCGTGCCGGCGATCGACCGCGCGACGCTGAGAGCGTGGCAGAACCAAGCCGAGGCGCGCAGCTTGTACCTCCTCGATGTCCGCGATCCCGCGGAATACCATAAGGGCCATCTGCCCGGCTCGCTGCCGGCGCCGGGCGGACAATTGGTTCAGGAAACCGACAATTGGCTCGGGGTCTGGGGGGCGCGCGTGGTGCTCGTCGACGACACCGGGGCGAGGGCGCAGATCACCGCCTCGTGGCTGCGCCGCCTGGGTTGGGACGCGGCGGTGCTGGACGATGGTCTTGGGGGCGGGCTCGGCGGCGGGCCGCTCGAAACCGGTGCGCCCTCGGGCGACCCCGGCAGGTTTCCGCTCGGCGGCCCGGAGCCGGCGACGATCGCGCCGGCGGCGCTCTACAGCGGCCCCGGCGTCGTCGTCGACCTGGCGCTGAGCCGGCGCCATCGCGAAGGCCACATCCCCGGCGCCTGGTTTGCCACCCGCGCCCGCCTCGCCGCGGCGCTCGGCAAACTGCCGGCGGCCCGCGATCTCGTGCTGGCCAGCGAGGACGGCGTTGTCGCCCGCTTTGCCGCCGCCGAGGTCCAGCACCTGGCCGGCCGCCCGGTCAAGGTGCTGGAGGGCGGCACCGCCGCCTGGACGGCCGCCGGCTTGCCGCTCGAAACCGGCCTCGAGAACGGCGCCGACGAGACCGACGACGTTGCCCTCTCGGCCCGCGACCGGCCGGCCGAGCGCGAGCGCCATATTCGCGAATACCTCGCCTGGGAAGTCGACCTCGTCAACCGGATCGCCGGCGACGGCGATTGCCGCTTTCGCCTCGACCCGGCAGCGGCGTGACCCTACATGCGGCCGATCTCGAAATCCTCGAGCGAGTAACCCAGCTGTGACAGCCCTTCCTCGAGGTAATCGGCAAGGAGCGGGGTGCCGATCAGGTATTGCGTCTCCTTTTCGTCGTGGATGCGGCGGGCTTCTTCGAGCGCTTCGCGCCATTCTTCTTTGGTATAGTCGCCCCGGCCCAGCCAGGTGAGGGCCAAAAGCTCGATTCGCTCCGGCTCGCCCAACCCACTGATCGCGTCGACGAGTTCCTGATAGGCCGGATTTTCGGCGCCGTCCTGAAGCACGTCCCATTCGGCGTCGTCGGACGGGTTGGAGCCCGAATCTTCGTCGACGGGCGGCACCTCGACGTCGAATTCGCGCGCCTTGGCGGTGATGTAGGCCAGCTTCTCGAGAGGGATGGTCAGCATTGGCGCTCCTCGTTTATCGGCCGGTACACGGCCGACGGCGGCGCGGCCTTGACCTGGATCAAGGAACCGGGTTCGGGCCGGACAGTTCTGCTACAAATTCACGTTTCCCAACCGCATGACGCGCGGAGAAGGCGGTGGAGCACCACGCCGAGGTGCTGAAGGGCGGGGTCTGGCAGCAGCGGATGCCGGGCTGGCGGGACCTCGCGGCGGTGCTGCTGGTCTTGGGCACGGTGATCCTCCTGGGCGCCGGCGCGCGCCAGATGGTGGCGCCGTTCGTCGTCGCCCATCAGGCCGCGATCTCGCTCGCGCCGGCGGCGCTGCCGTTTTATGCGCTGCGCACCGTGCTGCGGATGCTGGCGGCCCTGATCCTGTCGCTGATCTTCACCTTTACCTATGCGACATTGGCCGGCAAGAGCCGCCGCGCCGAGATGGTGCTGATCCCGCTCCTCGACGTCCTGCAGTCGGTGCCGATCCTCGGCTACCTCTCGTTCACCGTCGTCTTCTTCATCTCGCTGTTTCCCGGCAACACGCTCGGGCCGGAGCTGGCCGCGATCTTCGCGATCTTCACCAGCCAGGCCTGGAATATGGCGTTCAGCTTCTACCAGGCGCTGCGTACCGTCCCGCGCGACCTCGACGAGGCGAGCCGCAGCTTTCGCGCCTCCGCCTGGCAGCGTTTTTGGCGGCTCGAAGTGCCGTTCGCGATGCCCGGTCTCGTCTGGAACATGATGATGTCGATGTCGGGCGGATGGTTCTTTGTCGTCGCCGCCGAGGCGATCGCGGTCGGCGATATTCAGATCGCACTCCCCGGCGTCGGCTCTTATGTCGCGCGCGCGATCCAAGAGCGCGATCTGGCGGCGGTCGGCTGGGCGATCGGCGCCATGACCGTCGCCATCCTCCTCTACGATCAGCTGCTGTTCCGGCCGATGGTGGTGTGGGCCGACAAGTTCCGGTTCGAGCAGACGGCGGCGCAGATCGTGCCGCGGAGCGTCGTGCTCGACCTGTTTCGCGGGTCGCGGCTCTTCCGGCGGCTGGCGGCGCCGGTCGGCATCGGCTTGCACGAGGCGGCGCGCGCCCGACTGGCGGTGCCGCCCGCCGCTCATTGGCCGACCCGCTGGTCTCCGCCCCGCCAGATCGTCGATCTCGGCTGGTACGGCCTGCTCGCCATGGGCCTCGCCGTTATCGGATGGCAGCTCGGGCGCTATGCCCGCGCTCAGCTCTCGTGGGGGGACCTTACGGTCGCCGCCGGCAATGGCGCGCTCACGCTCTTGCGCGTTGCGGTGTTGATCGCGCTCGCCTCGGCGATCTGGGTTCCGGTCGGCGTCGCCGTCGGCCTGCGGCCGAAGCTGACCGAGAGGGTCCAGCCCGTTGCCCAGTTTCTTGCTGCCTTCCCGGCCAACCTCCTGTTCCCGGTCGCGGTCTTTCTGATCGTGCGCTTCGCTCTCGCGCCCAGGATTTGGCTCAGTCCGCTGATGATCCTCGGGACCCAATGGTACATCCTGTTCAACGTGATCGCCGGCGCCAGCGCCTTCCCGAACGATTTCAGAGAAGCGGCGGCGAGCTTTCGGGTTCGTCCCTGGCGCTGGTGGCGCCTCGTCATGCTTCCCGGGATCTTCCCCTATTACGTCACCGGCGCCATCACCGCATCGGGCGGCGCCTGGAACGCGAGCATCGTCTCGGAATGGGTGAGTTGGGGACCGCAGCGGCTGAGCGCGTCGGGCCTCGGCGCCTACATCGCGCAGATGACGCAGGAGGGCGACTATCCGCGGATCGCACTCGGCATCGCCGTCATGTCGGTGCTGGTGATCGCGACGAACCGGCTGCTCTGGCGACCTCTCTATGCCTTCGCCGAACGCCGGACCCGGCTCGATTAGTAGCGGCCAGGACATGCCGGCCCCTGCGCCGCCGCCGGTGATCGAGATCCGCAAGGTCTCGATGGCCTTCGCCAAGCCGTCGGGCCAGCCGCTGCCGGTCCTCGCGGACATCGACATCACCCTCCGCGAAGGCGAGATCCTCGGCCTTCTCGGCCGCTCCGGGTCGGGCAAATCGACCCTGCTGCGCATCGCCGGGGGGCTCATCGAGCCGAGTTCGGGCGCGGTGCTGTACCGCGGCCGGCCGCTCGCCGGACCGGCCGAGGGCATCGCCGTCGTGTTTCAGAGCTTTGCCCTCTATCCGTGGCTCACCGTCCTCCAGAATGTCGAGCTCGGGCTCGACGCGCTCTCCTTGCCGCTCGCCGAGGCAACCCGCCGGGCCATGGCGGCGATCGATCTCATCGGCCTCGACGGGTTTCAGTCCGCCTACCCGCGCGAGCTTTCGGGCGGCATGCGGCAACGGGTCGGCTTTGCCAGGGCGCTCGTCAGCGACCCGGTCCTCTTGCTGATGGACGAGCCGTTTTCGGCGCTCGACGTGCTGACCGCCGAAACCTTGCGCACCGACTTCCTCGACCTCTGGGTCGCGCATCAGCTGCCGACCAAGGCCGTGCTGATGGTCACGCACAATATCGAGGAGGCGGTCCTGATGTGCGAGCGGATCCTCGTCCTCGCCTCGAACCCGGGGCATATTGCGGCCGCGGTCCCGGTCCCCTTGCCGCAGCCGCGCAACCGGCTCGATGCCGCCTTCCGCGACATCGTCGACGAGATCTATTCGATCCTGACCTCGCGCATGACCGAGTTGATCGGCGCGCAAGCCCGGGTCCAAGGCGGGCTGATGCAGATATTGCCGCAGGTCTCGCCCAACCACATCGGCGGCTTCCTCGAAACCCTGGCGTCGCCGGCCTACGGCGGTCATGCCGATCTCGCCGATGTCGCCCATTCCCTCGCCTTCGAGATCAACGACCTCTTTCCGATCGCCGAGGCCTTGCACATTCTCGAATTTGCCGAACTCCAGGAGGGCGGCATCAAGCTGACCGCCGCCGGCCGGGTGTTCGCGCAGAGCGGCAGCGAGGAGCGCAAGCGGCTCTTCCGCGAGCACCTGATCCGGTTCGTGCCGCTCGCCGCCCACATTCGCCACGTGCTCGACGAGCGCGCGGAGCATCGCGCCCCGCGCGGGCGGTTCGAGTTCGAGCTCCAGGACCATCTCAACCAGGCCGAGGCCAGAAAGACGCTGCGGACGGCGATCGATTGGGGCCGCTATGCCGAGCTGTTCAGCTATGACGACGAGGCGCGAACCTTCGCCCTCGACCGCGCCGGCGGATGATCCGCCGACCCGTGGCGGCAATGTCCACGAGCGTTACATCCTTCGACACGGCCGTTTCACGGCCGTGTCGAAGGATGAGGAATTTCTTCAACGCCATGACATTGATGTGCGCGGCGCGTCGGCGGCGTCGAGGTAGAAGAGCGATCCCACCCCGGCCGCCACGTCGTTGGAGAGATCAACCAATGGGCGACGGCACGGGCAATGATCGTCGTCGGCACCGAGATCGTGGAGCGCTATTTCGCCGCGCATGCCGGGGGCAGAGGGACCAGGGCGGCGCGATCGCAATACGATGCCTGGCTCGCGATCGCTCGGCGGGCGCAATGGCGCAGCCCCGAAGAGGTCAAGACCTCGCACCCGCGGGCCAGCATCTTGAAAGGCGGCCGAGTCGTGTTCAACGTCAAGGGCAATGATTATAGACTGATCGCGGCTCTGCAGTATCAGGCGAGGGTCTTGGTCATCCGGTTCTTCGGCAGCCACGCCGAATACGACCGCGTCGATGCGGAGACCGTGTAATGGAAGCAACCTTGATCGTGATCGACAGCGACGACGAGCTGGCTCGGGCCAGGGCTATGGTCGACCGCTTGATGGCTTCGGACAAGCCCGAGGATCTCGCTCTGCTGGCGGCGCAGGCGCGTCTGATTGCGGCTTACGAAGAGGAGAAATGGCCGCCCCGCACGCCGAGCGCGGCCGCGGCGATCCGATATTTGATGGATCAGCACGGGCTGAAGCGCGCCGATCTCGTCGCGCTGTTAGGCAGCGCCGAGTGCGTCGACGACATCCTGCGCGGGCGGCGGCAATTGACGCTGCCGATGGTGCAGCGGCTGCGCGCCCGCTTTCACGTGCCGGCCGATCTGCTGCTGCCGCCGGCTTCGACACGGTCGCCACGGCGCTCGACAAGAAAGGCGGCTGAGTAGCGATGATCCGGCGGCCTGCGCCAGCACCGCGACCTTGACCGGACGGCGGGCGAGGATGCCGCGGTGGCGCGATCGGCGCGCGAGCGGGCGTTGCGGATCATGGTGCTGGCCCCGAGCGCCAGCAGCTTTCTCAGGCGGATGTCGCCCTGGCGGCTGATGCCGCCGTCGCGGCGCTTCAAGCCGCTCGAAGCACCGCGCGGGGTCAAGCCGCACCAGGCGGCGAAGTCGCGGGACGAGGCGAACTGTCCGCCGTCGCCGATGGCGGTGACGATGGCGTGCGCGGTCAGACCGCCGACGCCGGGGATGGCGGCGAGCCGCCGCATCGTCGGATCGGCCTTGGCGACGGCCATGATCTTTGCCTCGATGGCGGCGCTGGCAATGCGCAGCTGTTCGATCTGCGGCAGCAACAAGCGCAGCACCGACAGCAGGATCTCGGGAATTCGTTCGTCACCGGCTGCAACCGGCTCGCTCAGCTGGGCAAAGCCGCGTCGCCACTTGCGCCGCGATGATGCCGAGTTCGGCCAGTTGGCTGCGCACGCTGTCTCGACGCTCTTGATCGGCAGAACCCGCATGTCCGGACGGCCGAGCGCCCTGCAGATCGCGGCCGCATCGCGCGCGTCGTTCTTGTCGCGCCGGACGAACGGCTTCACATAGGCTGCCGGGATCAGCCGCACTTCGTGGCCCAGAGCCCGCAACTCCCGGGGAGTAGCGAGGGTCGGGATGGCTTCGCGGAGTTTATCCTCGGGCCGCGCTGCGCGCGGACCCGGGGGCTCGCCATGACGGGAGACGAACTCGCTTCCTCCCGCGCCCCATGCCGGTCGCAGGGTCAAGACGCTCAAGGGTGGACCGCGGCGTGGCCGGCCGCCGGTCTGCCGGTCGAAACCGGGATGGCGAGGCTTGCCGACGAACCCGACGGCGTCTCGCTGTCGGCCCCCGAGCGGCCGGCCGAGCGCGAGCGCTATATGCGTGAATGCCTCGCCTGGGAGGTCGGTTTCGTCAGCCAGATCGGGCGCGACGGCGATTGCCGCTTGCGCCTCGCTCCGCTCGAGTGAGGCGGTCCGCCGCGCCTCCTATTCGTCGGGTAGGCGGCACGAAGGGATTTCCGGACCGGCGGTCACCAGAAGCTTCCGCATCACTGTCGCTCTCGCCTTGGGACCAAGGATCGCTCGCGGTATTGCGGAGCGTCAGGCGCGCGCGACCGCCTTCGGAGTTGTCCGGCCCGGGTCGGGACAGAAAAAGAGCGAGCAGGGGTGGTACAGCCGTCGGCGCTGCCCGAACCTTCCTCGATGGATTACCGCCCGTCCGTCGCGCGCCGGCTCGCCGGCTGTCGCTGCCTGGAGTAGAGTACCGGTCATGGCACCGGACCGCAGCTATGACGGCGATCTCGCGCTATGGGCCGAAGATCAAGCGCGCGCCCTCCGCAAGGCAGGGCAGGCCCGGATCAACCTGCCGATCGACTGGGAGAATGTCGCCGAGGAGATCGAAAGCTTGGGCAAGTCGCAGGGCCGCGAGTTCGCCAGCCGCATCGGCGTCATTCTGGTTCACCTGATGAAGTTGCAGGCCGCGCCGAGCATCGAGCCACGTGCCGGCTGGCGGGAAACGATCATCGCCCAGAGGAACGAGATCAGGCGGCTCATCGACGACTTGCCGAGCCTGCGGCAGGCGGTCGATGGCATCATCGCAAGGGAGATGCCCGGCGCCGCCTATCAGGCATCGACCGCGATCAACGACCATGGGGAGACACCGCGGATCGATCTGAATGCGGTCGGCTACGCCCCGGAGCAGGTGCTCGGCGACTGGTTCCCCGATTGATCCGCTCGACCCGAACGTCCCCGCCGGGGTCAACCAACCCGCTCATACCGGCGTCCGCAAAGCAATTCACACAGGCGCGGGAGAGGTCGACGGCGATACCGGCGCGCAATCGACCGGGCCGGGACCGCCGAACGGGGTTGACAAAGTAGGTGCGTGGCCCTCGCTGACGTTCGAGACGCTGTCGCGCCATCGGCCCGCGACCGAGCGGCCGAGCGCGAGCGCCATATGCGCCAATACCTCGCCTGGGAGGTCGATCTCGCCAAACAGATCGCGCGCGACAGCGATTGTCGCTTCCGCCTCGCCCCGGTTACCGGGCTACGGTATTCACTGATCGTCGAGCTTTGCATAAAGATCGTCATTCCGGGGGGAGGCAGCCCGGCCCCCGGGTTACGCTAGCGACGGTCCGTCGGTGCTAAGCCCGGGGGCATGAACACAGGCCTCTGGAAAATGGGTTCCGGGCTCGCCGCGGAGCCTGTCCTCGGGCCGCGCCCCCGGGTCCGCGCTCTGCGCGGCCCGAGGGTAAACTCCGCGCGGACCCGGGGGCGGCGCCCCGGAACGACTCCCGGTTTGCGGCACTTCGGGCACAGCCCGCGGGAGGCGGCGAGGGCAAATTCTTTGTGACGGCTCGCGCGGCACCGGAAAATGTGTGAATTCCGTAGGGTTACCGGGAAGGAGGGGCCCGCGGCGGAGACCGAATTGCTCTCGCACTCGCCGGTGGCGAGAGAGGCGACTGTAGCGGCGCGCAGGGCGCCGGTCCGTTTGTCCGTCCGTAGGCGACCTTCATCGGCGGCGATCTCTCGCCGCGCGTGCCCGTTTCGTTATCGCAGTCACTGCACAGTGGCTCATCCTTCCGACCGGACGCTTGCGCTTGACTTGTCCTGCTGTCACTCGGAAATGGGCCCGAAGGGAAGCTGCGTGGGCGGCGTATCCCCAAATGTGGTACATGGGTTCAAGATCGAACCGGCGATGATCACGAGTTTTCGTGACGAATGGCTGCGAACGTTTTTCGTCGAGGACGCGCGCTCGCCGGGCATCCCGTCCGATCTCGAAGGCCGGCTCTTCCGCAAGTTGCAGATGATCGACGACGCGACGACGGATCAGGACCTGCGGATGCCGACCGAGCCCACTTCGAGAAGCTGCGCGGTAACTTGGCGGGCTTCCACGCGTCCGCGTCAACGATCGGTGGCGGCTGCTGTTCCGTTGGGACGGCAGTCGCGGCGAGGCAGAGGGAGTTTATCTCGACAACCACAGCTATAGATGAGGCGAAAATGCTGACGACGAAGCGCAAGCCGGCCACGGTCGGCGAGATCCTGGTTGAGGAGTTCATGCAGCCGATGGGACTGACGCAGGCCGAGCTGGCCGCGGCGATGGGCGTTCAGCTGAAGCACGTCAACGAGCTTTGCAACAACCGTCGGCGTGTGACGGCGGCGGTTGCGCTCATTCTCGCGCGCGTCTTCGGCAACAGTCCCGACTTTTGGCTGAACGTGCAGCGGCGCAGCGATCTGTGGGAGGCGGCGAACAGTCCGCGCCAGCGCGAGCGGATCGAGCGTGCCAAGCCTCTTGGCGCGGCGGCCTGATCTCGTTCATCGCTCGCCGGCTCGATCACGCGATCGCGATTTGCAGTGAGCGGCGAGGGGCTGCGGGCGCACTCACTGCGACGAGCTGCGAAACCTCGCAGAATGGCTCGTGGCACGTGAACGCTGGAGAGGACCATGTGTTCTGTCAGCCCGACATGTGCTGGCGCTCTAGCAAAAGGTTTCATCGGGGAGGCGACGTCGATCAGCAGCCGGTGCAGGTCGACCGGCGTTTACCTGGGCGATAAATCCGTCGGGATCGTCTGGTGAGATCACGATGCGCCGGGGCCATCCGGCCCGCTTGCGGATCAGCACGCATTGGCCGCCGATACCGCCGCTTCTCGCCATTGCCGCTGCGGCGCTCGAGCAGGAGCCGATCCGCCTTCATGACCCGGTAAACGCGTTTGACGTTGACCGCCGCCCCGTTCCGCCGCAGCGCAGATTTGCGACGCGCTTGGCCGAGACCGGCGCCTTCTAATGGTTAATTCAAGCAGCGCTCTTGATTGACAAATCGTAAGCAGAAAGTTCGAATTTTGTAAAAGATCCGACCGAAGCCAATTCGGCGGCGGCGGCTCGGTCGACGACGCGGCCGCGAACGGGGTGGCCGCCGCCCATCGCCGCGGCGGAATCGGCGATGAACGGATCCCGGGTCTTGCCCACCCGGATTGTTGGAAGCGGCGGCAGGTGCTAGACTTACCGCTTGTTACCCGGAATGGTCGCAAAGACGAAAGCCAACAAAGTTGGCAGGGAGGACATGATGCCGAGTTCCGTGGCTCTCAACGTCAACGGCCGAGACGTCGTGGTCGTCGTTGACGATCCCGGCGTGCCCTTGCTCTATGTCCTGCGCAACGAGCTCGAGCTGCGCGGGCCGCGCTTTGGCTGTGGCCTTGGCCAATGCGGCTCGTGCATGGTGCTGATCGACGGCGAGGCGGTAAACTCATGTGAGACAAAGCTGTCGTCGGTGGCGCAGCGCAAGATCGTGACGCTCGAAGGGCTCGGCACCCTTGAGCGCCCGTCACCGGTGCAGCGGGCCTTCATCGACGAGCAGGCGGCGCAGTGCGGCTATTGCCTAAACGGCATGATCATCCGCACCGTGGCGCTGCTGGCAGAGAACAAGAACCCGAGTGTCGCAGAGATCAAGAAGGCGCTCGCCGACAATCTCTGCCGGTGCGGAACGCATCAGCGCATCCTGCGCGCCGTGCAAAACGCCGCGCGGCGCGTCTAAGCGGGGGAGGACGATATGCTCGATTTCGTCCAGAGCCGGCGCGACTTCCTGAAGGGCGCCCTCGTCGTCACCTTCACGCTCGCCAACAGCGGCGTCCTGGCCCGAACTGAAGGCATCGCGGCGGCGAAGACAGTCGCAGCCGACGAGGTCGACGGGTTCCTTGCGATCGGCGCCGACGGTCGGGTCACGGTCTATTCCGGCAAGGTCGATCTCGGCACCGGTGTGCGGACCGCCCTCAGCCAGATTGTGGCCGAGGAACTCGACCTGCCGCTCGACCGCATCACGCTGATCCAAGGCGACACGGCGCTGACCCCGGACCAGGGTCCGACCTGGGGGAGCCTGTCGATCGAGATTGGCGGCATGCAACTCCGACAAGCGGCGGCGACCGCACGCAAGGCGCTGATCGAAATGGCCGCGCGACGCCTCGGCGTGCCGAAAGCCCGAACTCCATGTCACCAACGGCGCAATCACAGGCGCCGGCAGGCGCATCTCTTATGGCAAGCTTGTCGGTGGGCGAACCTTCTCGCGCAAGCTCGACAAGGACGCCCCGGTCAAGGACCCGGCGACCTATACGATCGTCGGGAAATCTGTGCCCCGCCTCGATATTCCGCAGAAGGCGACGGGCCATTTCACCTACATGCACGATTTCCGCATGCCCGGCATGCTGCACGGCCGCGTCGTCCGCCCGCTGGCGATCGGCGCCAGCCTGGAGAGCGTCGACGAGTCGTCGGTGCGCGGCGTTCCGGGCATGATTGCGGTGGTCCGCGAGGGCAACTTCCTGGGCGTCGTCGCTACCACCGAATGGGGTGCGATCCGCGCCTCGCGGCAGCTGAGGGCGACCTGGTCGAAATGGGAGGGCCTGCCGGACCGCACGAGGCTCTGGCAGCACGTGCGCAACACCAAGATCGGCAAGGATGAGGTTACCTCCAAGGTCGGCAACAGCGCCGAGGCGCTGAGGAACGCGCCGAAGCGGCTCGCCGCGACCTATGATTTCGCGATCCAGGCGCACGGCTCGATCGGCCCCTCCTGCGCGGTTGCCGAGATCAGAAACGGCAAGCTGACCTGCTGGTGTGCCTCGCAGGCGACGCACGACCTGAGAAAGCAGCTCGCTCTGATGGTCGGGATGGCGGCAGAGGATGTGCGCTGCATCCATCTCGAGGGTTCCGGTTGCTACGGCCGCAACGGGCATGAGGACGCGGCTGCGGATGCCGTGCTCCTGTCCCGCGCCGTCGGCGGTCGGCCGGTGCGCGTACAATGGATGCGCTCCGACGAGCACGGCTGGGAACCGAAGGGTCCGCCGACCTTGATCGATCTGCGCGCCGGGCTCGATGCCGACGGCAATGTCGTCGCCTGGGAATCGGAATTCTTCCTGGCACCGGTTGCGATCTCCGTCGCCGGAAGCCCGAAGAGCAAGGTCCCGCTGCTGGCGGCCAGTCTTGCCCATCTGCCGGGTTTCCCCGCCTCCGAGCCGGGCTTCTTCTCCTTCAACACCGGCGTCCCCTACACCTTTCCGAATATCGAGACGCTTTGGCATCCCCTGGTCGAGACCCCGCTCCGGCCGTCCTGGGTCCGTGCCCCTGGCGTCATGCAAGACACCTTTGCGAACGAGGGCTTCATCGACGAACTTGCCGCGGCAGTCGGCACCGACCCGCTCGAATTCCGATTGCGGTACCTCAAGGATGCGCGCGGCGTCGAATTGCTGAGCCGCCTCGCTGCATTGGCCAAATGGGAGAGACGCCCTTCACCGAAGAGCGGCGCTGAAGGCGACATCGCCAGCGGTCGCGGCCTTAGCTATATCAAATACGAATGGAACCGGACCTATGTCTGCGCCGTCGCCGAAGTCGAGGTCGACCGCAAGACCGGCGTCGTTCGCGTGCCCCGCTTTTTCGTCGTCCATGATTGCGGGCAGATCATCAACCCCGACGGGCTCCGCAACCAGATCGAAGGCGGCGTCATCCAAACGGTCAGCCGCACTTTGCTCGAGGAGGTCCTGTTCAACCGGTCGGCGGTGACGAGCCTGCACTGGGGAACCTACCCGATCCTGACCTTTCCGGACGTCCCGGAGGTCGAGATCGAGCTGATCGACCGCCCGGCCGAGAAGCCCTCGGGCGCGGGCGAGCCGGCGGCGGCGGTCGTCCCGGCGGCGATCTCGAATGCGGTCTTCGACGCCGCCGGCGTACGCTTGCGCTCGGTCCCGTTCACCCCGGCGAAGGTCAAGGCCGCGATCGAGGGAACCGGATAGGGGAATGTCGGATAGCGGGATCCTTCGGTCGGTGGCGGCTTGGCGGCGCGGGTGGCGCAACACCCTTCTCACCCTGCTGATCGCCGGCGCGGCGGGGGCGTCGGCGGCCGGGGCCGCCCCGCCAACCGATGAGGATGCGGTGATCGCGCGGAGCCTCGCCGGGATGCTGCAAGACGGCGTTAACGTCATCTCCGACAACCAAAAGCTGATCGACGACCCGGAGTTGGGCGACAAGCACCTGACCGGCGAGATCGTGCTCGCCGATGCCGTCAAGAACTTTTCGAAGACGATGGGCTACGATCCGACAAAGCTCGATCCCGCCTCGCGAGGCTCCCGACTGCTGCGTGAGATGATGGATTCGATCGCCGAAGTGATGGATGCCAATCAGTCGACGATCAACGCCAAGGGCACCGGCTTCAAGGGCTTCATCCCGGCAGTGTTCGCGCGTCTCGTCGACGAGGCTTTCAACCGACGGGCGAAGGGCGAAGCCGAGGTGAAGCTCACGACGCGACCCGAGGTCGTCCGCAACCGCAAGGCACGGCCGGACGCCTGGGAGGCCGAGATCATCAAGACCAAGCTGCTTGCCGCGGATTGGCCACATGGCCAGCTCTATTCGGCCGCGACCAAGACCAACGGGCGCCCGGCCTTCCGCGTCATGGTGCCAGAGTATTACGAAGCGTCTTGCCTGGCCTGCCACGGTTCGCCCGAGGGTGAGATGGACATCACCGGCTATCCGAAGGAGGGGAGCAAGTTGGGCGAGCTCGGCGGCGTCATCAGCATCACCCTCTATCACTGAGGTCTTGCCACCCTACATTGATTAATTAATATAGCGGCAATTCACCATATAGTCGGCTGATCTTCATAGAGAAAAAGCCCACAATGTGGCCTCAGTGGCTGGCCTCCCGATTGCTATTTTCGGCATGGCGTCGCCTTAGAAATCGCGTTAGAGTAGAAAATCGCGTTGAGAAAAGGAGCCGCAGGACATGGTGCGCATCGACTTCAACGAGGTCCAGATCGATCGGCTGCTGCCGCCGAGAGACAAGCCGTCGGCGACGTTCTGGGATACGAACCAGGCCGGTTTCGGGATCCGGATCTCGAAGTTCAGGAAGACCTGGATCGCCGCCTATACCGTCGCCGGCGGCAAGCAAGTCATGGAGAGCCTGGGCACCACCGACCTGGTGCCGAAGCTCGATGCTGCCCGCGAACTCGCCAAGACCTCGATCGAGCGCGCGCACAACGGCATCAACCCGGTCGCGGCGCGGCGCCAGGAGGCGGTCAAGGTCAAGGTCGAGGCGGCGGCCCAGGCGATGAATTTTCGCGCGCTCGCCGACGCCTACATCGAACGCTATGCCGAGCCGAAGACGAAGCCGCGCACGTTGGTCGAGACCAGGCGGCAATTGAAGAAGGCCGCGGCATTTTTCGGCGCCAAGCCGGCGCGCGATCTCGACGAGGCAGACATCGCCGCGTTGATCGAGAAGCGCACCAGGAAGGCGCTGCGGTCGCGGACCCAGGGCCGCTCGGAGGCGGACAATTGCCTGCTGATCATCCGGCGCTGCCTCAAATGGGCGAAGCGCACGGTCAATCCCGACACCCGCCAGCGCTATATCGCCGCCGATGTCTCGGCCGATATCGAGCGCCCGCTGGCCAAGCACAAGGGACGCGACCGGGTCCTCGATGATCACGAGATCATCCGGCTGTGGCGCGGCTGCGATGTCATCGGCTATCCGTTCGGCCCGCTGATCAAGCTGCTCGTATTGACCGGGCAGCGGCGCAGTGAGGTCGCCGGGATGACCTGGGGCGAACTCGATATCGAGCGGGGGCGGGTGTGGCACGTGCCCGGTGCGCGCACCAAGAACAGCCATCCGAACGACGTTCATCTGTCCGATCTGGCGCTCGCGGTGATCCGCGCAATTCGGCGCACGCCGCCATTGCCCAATCGGCCTGATTTCGTTTTCACGATGACCCGCTGCACCCCGGTCTCGGGTTTTGGGCTCGTCAAGGAGCGGCTCAACGAGAAATTTCTCGGGTGCTCGGATTGGACATTGCACGATCTGCGCCGCACCATGACGACCGGTATGGCACGGCTCGATGTGCGGATGGAGGTCGCCGAGAAGATCCTGAACCATGTGAGCGGGAAGCTCGGCGGCATCGCCGGGATCTACAACCGGTTTCAATACCGCGACGAGCGGAAGGCCGCGCTCGACCAATGGGCGGCGTTTGTCGCGGATCTGACGAGGCTGCGCCGGCCGGAACGGAAGCAATTGCTGGCCGCGGAGTGAACCCGAGGATGCGGTCTTCCGGACCCTGTTCGTGCGGCGCGGCTCTTCACTTTGGAAAATCGATCGGGCGGCTGCTCTTTGTCGAGCGGCTCCCATATAATGATGGGTGATTTAAGCTACTTCGCAGAAGATGCGAACAGATGACGATGGTCGCTGTGGTCATAAGTGGTTCTAGGGACATTGGTTGTTCATCTGGGCAATTATCACCTTCGTCAAGGACGAGCCCGAAGTCGCGTGGCGAAACCACCTCTGATCTTGCCGTGTGGCGCGCGGATAATGCGCGGGGGCCGCTTCCGTCAACGACACGGGTCCCCGATGGGGGTCATCTTGTTTTGCCGCCGACCAGCGGGAGCAGCGGCCTCGCGCGGCGGTCTGCTATCCTCGGCGACAACGGCCGGGGGGATGGTCATATGGCAAGCAATCCAAATATTCGGCGGCTCATTGCAGATGCCGGCTTTGCGTTTCTGGTTGGTATCGTTGTGGCGCTTATTCTCGCGTCTCTTTCTATTGCCGGAATTATCAATGTGCCTATAGCAGTTATACTTTTAGTTGTTGCGTGGGTAGTGTCGATAATAGGCACCTTCGCTGTGCCTCAAATTTGGGACCCGCCTCCCCGTGACCGGATTATATTTTCCATCATACTGGGGTTACTTTTATTTAGCGTGGGAGCATTCGAATTCGCGTCTCAAAGTAGTGAACTTTCACATTATGCGCGGTTTCAAATTGAAGATATAGTACCGCTTCCTATAGGTGATGACGGCATTTGGTACATTAACTACGTAGGTTACAATCGTGGCAATGAACCATTTCATGCGTTCAATCGCTATTGGACATTTCATTTATTCCATTCCGTTCTCAATCAAGAGTATAAGAACAGAAATGTTGAAGAATTAAAGAAATCGCAAGGGATAATAACATTAGGGAAAATTACGTCGCAAAGTTATCCCGGCGAAAAAGGTATAACCAGTGTTCCCATATCTCCTGGACATTATATTCAAGACGAAGTGTATTACGGTCGGGGCGTTTCGTATATCTACACGAGATTTATATATAGTGATAAATTTCTTCCACCTGAGACTGTGTGGGTTACTGAAACGTGTATATATTTGTTTAGCGATCACAATGTGCATTATTGCCTAGGACATAATAACATCTACCAAGAGAAGCTTAGATAATTCTGCACCGCGCGGTGCAGGTGTCAAATGGCCAAAATCCGCCGGTTTTTCCGCCGAGCCTCGGCTGAAGATGCGATTGCCGGGCGGATTGCCTCGCCCCCCGGCCCCAAACTGCGATTTCTAAGGCCGAGCTTTCTAAAGTTTAACCGGTGTGTGCTGTGCAAATCTCGAGTCCGAGGTCGCCGCCGACTTCCCGCCGATCGATACAAGGGATACGCTTTATTCGATGAGCCGAGGACCGGGGCGCATCGAGCGCATCATCACCGCCGCATTTGAGGCGCAGCCGAGCGCCTGCTTCACCATGCTCGCTCGTCTATCCCGAGATCACCGCTCCCTGGCAGATCGAGAAGAAGCACCGCACCGCCATCCGGCGCGGACTAACCTATTCCGCGATCCCCTCGGCGCCACCAGGATTACGGGATATGGTCTTATGTCGCCGAGAGCCGCCAAACGGCAGCGCGAGGAGGGGCAGGACATGCGTGCGATGGTAGGGGCGGGGCTTCTCTGCGTTGTGTGGCTGGCGCTTGCGACGATGGCCGACGGCGGACCTATAGACGGTAACTCTTGGACTGTCATGTCGCAAGACGAGCGAGATAGTTGGGCAATTGGTTTCCTCAGCGGCGTCTCCGTAGAGGATGCGCGCATTAAGTTCATGCTTACCGCTGTTGACATGCCGAGCTGTAAAACGGACAGTTGCATTGGTGCAATAGCTGAATATTCGAATAGTGTTCAACATACAATTGAAGAGAACGAAAGAAGATACAAGAAGGTGAGCCCTCGGCAAATTGCCGATGGGATTTCTCACCTCTATTCCGACTACCGAAACCGCCGGATTGACACCATTAATGCAGCGTTTGTTGCTATGGACGCCATTAACGGGTCCACCAATGAGCGGATCGAAAAGGGACTTGAGCTATTGCGGAAGAAGGCGGGCGAAAATTGAATGCCGTCTGGTGGAGCACGAGAAGATGATCGCGGCTTTCAAAGAGAACTGGCGCGATGCCTTGACCCGTTTATATTAGTGCAGGGCCGGACGGTCCGGTCCTGACCCTTATTGAGCGTAGGAGGCTCGCCCCATGGCGATACACACGGCTCGCACCGGCGAAACTATCGAGCGACGCTGTCGGCGATTGGCGACGCAGCGGGGAAATGAAGGGTGGTGGCCTATGTATTCCATGGCGTGCCTACGTACATTCATCTGCACCGGCGTGCTGTTGTACTGGTTGACGCCCGCCGTGTTCGGCGCAGACGATGAAATTAAGACGGTGCAATTTTTACATGGCCTCTGCAAGGCAGAGCAAAGTTCGAACGATTTCGTATTCTGTCTTGCTTATATATCAGGAATTGGAGACTTAATGTACTCTGTGAACAAAGCTAAAAAAATCGAACCAAATTGTTCGAAACCGAGCAATCCGCTCTTCTCGTTTTTTGCTCTATGCGCCGCCCCATCCCATGGGGCGATGGTACAGGCATTCATGAACTGGGCTGAGAAAAATCCTCAGGAGTGGGGCACGAATAAAACATTGGGCGTGATTATGGCCCTACATGAAACATGGCCTTGTGAATGAGGCGCAAGGGGCCGCCTGCGTGGTTGAAGTCTGCTCGCCGTGACCTTTCGGGGAGGTCGAGGAGCTTGCTTGACCTCGGCTATGCGCGGTGCCAGCATACCCGCGATCATGAGCTACGAAGCCGCGCCAAATGAGGTCCATCCGCAGCCATGAGAGTACTCAGCGCCTTCCTCATCATCTTAATGGCGGCTCCGGGGTTGGCGGCTGAGCCGGTGCCGAAGTGCGGTGTAGATATGCCGCACACCACCGGGCGTTTGAGCTTCGATCCAACGATAATCGAGATGGACGGGGCTTTCCTTATCGAGGGTGGGCTCTACCGAGAAGGCGAGGTCGGAACCTGTGTTGCCGTCCAAATTGAGTGCCTCAAAAAGATGAACCAATGCGACATGGTCGAGGTGCTGATATTGAAGCTGGGGCCGTACCCCGAGATAGGCCCGATCAATCTCACTGATCCAATGCGCATTGCCGCATGGACCAAGGACGGGCTCACAGCTGCGGGCGACACCCACCTGTGCCAACACACTCAGCTAAACGTCGATTTTGTCCACCGAAAGGTACAGCTTGTCGCGACGGATCGGTGTCACCCAGGTAGCCCGGCTGTGATAGAGGAAGTCCGGACCTTCCCCATGTCCGCGTTCGAACGGAAGAACCCTTGACCCCCGACCGCAACTAAGTCGGATGCGCGCGACCCCATGTCAATATGTGGGTTGGAGCGCTGATCTGCTCTCAATGCCGCGGTTTGTCTGCTCATATGGCGGAGGGGATATCCGTCGAACTGTCAAAAACGGATCGGCAACCCTAAACGCTCCCCTTGACCCCTCCGTACGCTAGCAGAAGATGTTCCCGATGCGCATCGGGAACATCTTCCGGTAACGTACAGTGACCAGATGGGGCGATCCAGTGCGGTGCGATGAACCGTTGCGGGCCGATCCGGTGCGGCGCGATGAGGTACTGCTCATCTGGGGCTGGCAATTGCGGACGATGCCGATCGGCACCTATACATGCGAAGTGCGCCCGTGGCTCACCTTCACAGACGGCACGCAACTCACCATGAATATGTCATCGGCGATCCGGCATTGTGGCAGCCGTTGCTCGACGAGCTTGCGGCCGAGATCGACAAGCTTGCGCTCGGGATCGAAGAGGAGCGGCAACGGCGCGAACAGGCAGTGCGCGCTCTGCCCCAAATCGCGCGGTCCATGGGACCGTTGCCGGGGTTGCCGAAATTGCCCGAGCTTGAATTTCGCGCGGACGGGGACCGAGTGCAGGAATATGTCTGTGAGGTGTGCGGCGTCCGCTATATCGGGGGGGTCAAGCTGCGCGCCAACGAAGCGCGGGTCTGCTCGAACCGCTGTTGGCATGCCCGGAGCGATGCCATGAAACGCCAATATCGCCGCGACCATCCGCTCGACTACGACCGCAACGGCGCCCGTGCCGAGCGTCGAGCGGCGGCCAGGGCAGGCAGGACATGTGGACACTGCGGCATGCCGATCGAGGCGGCGCGGGCAACGAAGCGCTATTGCAGCGATATCTGCCGGGTGCGGGCATACCGTGCGGTCAAGCCCCGCATCATCCTGCGCCGGCCGCAGGCCTGACTGTCCCACTCCGCATCTATCAGGCCGCCGGGTTCGATTATGTCGGTGTGATGTGCAAGGGCGGCCGGCGGCGCATTCATGACGGCGACCGCGAGATCTCGGAGCGGCAGGCGCGGCGCCAATATGGCACGAGCGGCGGCGCCGTCCTGGAGGACCTTGAGCGGTCGCCTGCGCACTTTGACGAAGCCGATATGTTTGCTCCCTACATGGTCGGATTTGCTCTCTACAGTCTCGCCCGTGGGTCGTTTCGGATAGGGCTTGATCCGGTCGGCGATGGCGGCGCGCAATGTCTTCTGCTCGGCGCGGCTGCCGCGGAAAGCAATATAGCGTTCCCGCCGCGGCACGCGCTCGGTAGTCAGCCCGAGGACGGCGGATCGGCAGTGACATTTGATCTCGTGCGGTCGGTGCGGGTGGACGGCAAGCCGCGGCCTCAGTTTGTAATGACCCTGGGATCGCAGCGCAATGACCGCGACAATGCCGGTTTTCTGCAACACGTCAACGACCGCATGTCGGAGCATGGGCTCGATCCGGCGCAGCGTCGGCGGGTGATTGCCGAGATGGTCAAGAAGGGCGCCAGAGCCCCAAAATGATGGGTCAAACGGTTTGCTCACGTGAGCAAACCTCGGCGCCGCGGCGCAAAACAGAAGCCGATATTGCGACCAGTTCGAGCCCGATGCATGCGCCTCAATAGACGCAGGCAGCGGCTCATGCGGACCATCTTGTCGAGGTCGCGGCATGATCTGCAGAGCGGTGCAATGATCAAATCGTCATTGACCGTCTCCGGCAATACGATCGAATAGGGGCGGCCATTGATGGCGTTTTCGCCCGAGATCTCGACATCGCACTGGAAGCAGGCCGGGTCAATGGCGTCCGACCAGAGGTCGCGGAAATACTCCTTGGCTTCTTGATCGCCACTGCGGGCGCGGCGATCGAGATCGGCGAAGGCGGTACGCGTGATCGATTTCAGATCCAATTTCGCCATTGTGATCTCGGCCGCCAGCCGTCAGACTGACGGGGCGAGCGTGGTGGTTGAAGCACCACGCCGCCCCTGACCTCAGTTCGATGGGAGGCGAACCGTGGCTGAACCCGACGATAGCACACCCCATGCCGACATTGCCGAACTCGATGACGAAGCGCACCAGTTGCGTGTCACCTTCGGCAAGATGCTCAATTTTTTTCGCACGTTCATCCGTCAGTACATCGCCACCGACAACCAATTCAAGGATGGCCGCTACGGATGGACCTTCGAAGAATGGGTGATCAAGAAAGCCCGTCTGAACCCCTACGGCGGGCACAGCGGATTTATGGCCGACATCGCCGAGGAGATCGACCAGCACAAGCTGGGCGGTGCCAAGGTCGAACCGATCGGCATCAAAACCGTCACCAAGGCGTTTGCGAGCGCTTTGACCTCCGATCAGGTGGAGCATCTATTCGCCGACGAGATAGCCCTGCGGGCGAAGTTGAGGCGCGAGCGGGAGGAGGCGCCGGCGCGCAAGAGGGAACAGGCGAGGGAGGCGGCAAGGCATCGGCGCGCAAAGCAGCGGCTGGAGAAGATGAAGGCGGCCGGGCCGGAGAACCCCGAGCTTCGACGGCTCTTGGTGGCCGAACGTGTAGCCGTTCAAACCAATCGCATCGAACGCGGCCGGCTCTATACCCGGATGAAGGAGATTGTCGACGCCCAAGAGGCCGGGCAGAACGAGTACCACAAATATTGGACCTGGACACAATGGGCGCAGGCCTTCATCAGGCGCAACCGGAGCGTTGCCCAGTGTATCGCCGCCTATGCAAAGTCAACTGTCCGAAGGCCGGGACCAGTGCATATCACCCGGCCGACGCGGCCGGGACCGGTGCATATCACCCGGCCGGTGGCATAAAATGACGGCCCGGCCTATGCTCGGGACCGGGCCGTCATCCGCGCGCTTCCATGCGGGATCATTTGTTGCGCGGCACCCGCAATCCGCGCCGCCGGTGCCGAGCCCAATCGGTGCCGGCAGTCCAATGACGCAGCGGGAGAATTGACGCTGCGCCGTGGATCTCATATGAGCTTTCCAGGTGAAAGAAGCTTCCCCTGCGGCAGGCCGCGGCCTGCCTCGCGCCCGGCCGGAGCAATGAGCTTTTTTCTTAATTAGGCGCCGGAAGGGCCTCGCAGCCGGGTTTCTCAACAAATGTTGAGATAGTCCCCGCTCGATCCGCCACCCCACCATCCACGTTCCCGCGGCCACGAGGAGCGCCTCCTGATGCCCGGTTCCGGTTGCCGCGGCCCAGCCCACTGACCGGGCGCACCGGTCAGGCCATCCCTGGGCCTCTCAATGGGTGCCACCACCGCCGTTCAGCTTCTTCTTCTTGCTTGGCGCCGCTGGCGCCTCGGTCTCGGGTTTGACCGCCAGCGGGCCGCGCAGCAGCGCCTCGACAAAGCGCCGCGTGTCCTCCAGGCCGAAATGGCTGGCAAAGCGCTCGGCGCTCGCGTCGATGTTCTCCGCGTCCATATAGAGGAGCGGCGGCATTGCCGCGAGCACCGCCTCGGTCTCGGGCGGCACCAGCGGCCGGCTTGGGCCACCCTCAATCCTGATGGTGCGCGGTTCGGGTGTGACAACCTTCTTGACGCCCACCCTGATGGGCGTCGCGGTGCGGACGCGGCGGTCATGCCCTTCGGTCGCCGCAACCTTCTTGATGACGCCCTTGGCCTCGCCCTTCTGCCGCCGGCTTATGACCGTCATAGGACTGGAACCGACGGCTGCGGCGATCCTCCGGTTCGACCAACCGGTTTGCTCGATCAGCAGCTTGTCGATGACCTCTCTCTTTTGCTCGGCCGTCAGGTGGCGCCGTGTGATATTGAGGCTCAACGCCAGTTCATAGGGATTATGATTAAGCTTGGCATAGCGGTACCCGTGCTTCAGTTCCAGCGTCTCCATGATGGTCGGATACCAGCACAGCAGCAGCCGGCCAGCGGTGCCGGTGAAGCGGTACCCGAGCAGTGCCAGGGCGTCGAGCCGGCTGCGGCCATCGAGCAGCGATACGGTTCCATCGAGTTCTTCAAAAAATAAGATCTCGACCTGGACACCGTGGGCTTTGATGCGCTCGGCAAGCTCGTGAACCTCATTGTCCGTCAGCGGCGGCAATAGCTCGGCCGCGGGATGCACCGGCAAGATCTCGCGCCAGGGACGGAATTGTGATAGTTCTCGCTCAGCCATTCGACGCGGCTCCATCGCGTGGGATCGGTCAGCGGCGGCCTCGCCTTTGCCCGGCGGGGCGGTCCACGCTTACATTAACAAATACCATCTCCGAGCCGAAGGATCAACTGTCCAAATTGGACGATCGCCCGGATTTATATTAAGTGCCGGGCGGGGGAAAGTTCAATTTACTCGGGCTCGATTGACGCGGCGGGTCAACTCGGCTATATTAGGCGAGACAGCGGCACCGGTATCAGCGGCACCGCCGTCTCTCACCGCAATCGAGAAGGAACCTCGATCATGGCTGCCGCCAACCTTACCCGAACTCCCTACCGCGTCCAGGATGCCGCAGCCGGCTCAATAGAACCTGCAACAGGAGACAGCAGATGACCAAATTCATGTTTGCCGCGGCACTGGCGATCGGCTTGCTCAATGCCGCGGCTGCCGTCGCAAACCCCCAGGTCAGCAATATCGCCGGTGTCTATATGGCAAACGCCGGTAACAAATGCCCGTCGCTGACCACTGGCCACTTTTGCACTATCACCTTCCCGGCGGTGCCGAGCGGCAAGTCGCTGGTGGTTACCAAGGTATCGTGTCTCGTTGCCACGATCGGACCCGCAATCCCCTTCGTGTTGTTGCTGCAGGGGGCGCAGGAAGTCTTCCTAGCCAATGGCACCGGGGTTTTCTTCGATGGCACAGCCTACTACGAATTGGTGTTCTCGGTGCTGAGCGTGTCGGCTTCGGGAAGTCAGCCTGAGGTGCTCATAACGCCGCTGGCAACTTCGGCCAACCTGACCGCGGCCTGCACGATCGCCGGCAATCTGAAGCCATGATCAGCGTAAGAAGCCAAAGCCGTTCAATAGCAGGCTGAGAAAATATAGGGCAATTGCCAGCCAGCCCAGATGCGGCCTCGGGAATGGCGTTGCCCATGGCCGGAAGGCCTCAATGACCGCCAGCACAAAAGCAAATACAAGAATGCGCTCGCGGCTGCAGGATTGTATCGACAATCTGCCGGCCATCGAGCGCTGGCGTGGCACTCTGACCCGGACCCGGCGGGCCGAACTCAATCATCCGAATTCGGTCTGGCGCAATTGGCAGATGACGCAATCGATCGCCGAGAAGGCGCCGGGTGCAGCACCGACCGGGAACCGCGCCGAGATCGCCCGGCTGCAGGAGGAACTCGACGAGGCCAACGCCAAGATCCGGCGGTTCGAGCGCGACCGGGCCGGCGAGCTATTTTCGTGGCCGAAGGACCGGCCGCAAGACATCGTGCGGGCGATGATGGAGAGCAACCCGCACAAGGCGCGTCAGGTCTTTGCGCTCGGCCTCAACGAGGTGAAGCCGGAACGGCCGCAGCGG
>CAVYWO010000003.1:0-235140 GCA_963772295.1 uncultured Alphaproteobacteria bacterium | reverse complement strand
CGGTGACGGTGCAGGGGACGGCGGCGGCGAATAGGGCCGGCGGCATTTAAAAGGCCGGGTTTGGGCTCTAATCTTACTGAGTCACAAAATCTTCTATGCTGTATTGTTGTAGGTTGGAGGAACACGATATGGTATATAAGCCCAGTTCTTGACCGATTGGGGGATCGGAATGGACGGCACCGAGTGTGAGGGGAGTGAAGCGCGATTTGTGGCCTATGTCGAGGCCCTTGGTCAGGTACTTGGCCATGCCGACCGGCAGGAACCGATGCGCGATTATTGCTTGGGGCTGATGATGCCGCTGGCACGGAAGAGCGTGGAGCCGCTGGCGGCGGTGACGGCTCCGGCGGCGGTTGCCGCGAAGCATCAGTCCTTGCTTCATTTTGTCGGCAACGCGCCGTGGTCGGACGCAGCGATGCTGGACAAGGTGGGAGAACTGGTGCTGCCGGCGGTCACGCGCAGCGGTCCGGTCGAGGCGTGGATCATCGACGATACGGGCTTTCCCAAGAAGGGACAGCACTCGGTCGGGGTGACGCGGCAATATTGCGGCCAGCTCGGCAAGCAGGACAACTGCCAGGTCGCGGTGAGCTTGTCTCTGGCCAACCACGACGCCAGCTTGCCGGTCGCTTATCGGCTCTATCTGCCGGAGGACTGGGCCCAGGACCAAGCGCGTCGGGACAAGGCCAAAGTGCCGGCGACGGTTGCTTTCCAAACCAAGCCTGAGATCGCCTTGGGGCAGATCAAAGCGGCTCGGGCGGCGGCGCTGCCCGAGGGCGTGGTGCTGATGGATGCCGGCTACGGCAACGACACCGGGCTGCGAACTGAGATCACAGCGCTCGGCTTGCGCTACGCGGCGGGTATCGGTCCCAATACCTCGGTCTGGCCGCCGGGAATTGAGCCGTTACGACCGCAACGTGGCCGCGGGAGCGGTCGACCACCCAAGTTGCTGCGGCGCGACGACGAGCATCAGCCGGTCTCGGTAAAGGCGCTCGCTCTGGGTCTGCCGGCACAAGCGTGGCAGACCATTACCTGGCGCGAGGGCAGCGCCGATTGGCTCACTTCACGCTTCGCACGGCAGAGGGTGCGGCCAGCGCATCGCGATACCAAGCTAAGCGAACCGCGCGCCGAAGAGTGGCTGCTGATCGAGTGGCCGCAAGGCGAAACCGAGCCGACGAAATATTGGTTTGCCACCTTGCCCGAGGATGTCGCCTTTGATCAGCTGGTCGACATCGCAAAGTTGCGCTGGCGGATTGAGCGCGATTATCAGGAACTCAAACAGGAGCTTGGCTTTGGTGACTACGAAGGGCGCGGGTGGCGCGGCTTCCACCACCACGCCACACTTTGTATCGCCGCCTACGGCTTCTTGATCGCCGAACGCGGCGCCCTTCCCCCCTCAGGACCGACTTCCGCCACGCTCTTCTCGGGATCTGGCCTTCCCGAGGGTTACCGACCCAGAGGCGCCGCCGATCCGACCCGAACGACACGTTCCCAACTCGATCGCAACCATCCGCCGACGGATCATCGTCGGCCTCGCCAGGACCCTCCCGAGATGCCCTTGCTGCAATGCGCCAATCCGCAAAAGGCCAACGATTTCCGATTCTTGACGCAGTAAGACTAAAATGGTTTCAGAAATTCGATGTTATTGGCGTTAATAGTGTTACCTTATTAATATAGTTATATTTTTTTGCCAACAAGGTGTTACCTTCAGTGTTACCGCCATGGGTTTTGCCGGTTCGCTTACCACGGCTAACCTCATGGAACGCGGAGCCCCGGGCGGTATCGGTCGGACCGTGCGGCCCGTGTGCGCTGCAACACCCTTTCCTTATTCCTGGACGGGCACCCACAGCGGCGGTTTCCAACTGACGGCCTTTCTCATAGGGGAAAGGGACACTAGGGACGGTAATCTCCCAGAAGTTCGTCCTCAAGTCCCGGATGAGACACCGCGGGGGATTAGAACGGACCCTCGACCCGTCGCCGACACCTTGGCGCCGGTCATCGCCGCAGCGATCTTGTCCGCGACGGCAGCGGCAGCCGCCTTCACCGGGTCACTCGCAAGGTGCGCGTAGCGGTGGGGGTGGCCTGTTGCGTATGCCCGAGCATCTTGCCGATGATCGGTAGCGGGTCCGACCGCGCGGCGTAATCCCGGACCCAACTTTGGACCCAAACGCCCCGGTATCAGCCGAACTCAGTCGGGATCACCTGGCGCCTTACCCGGGCATAACCTTTTATAATTCAAGCATTCCCGGTATCAAACGAGACCGGCCGAGACAACCGCCGGAGATTTTGAAGACCGCGCGCCCCACCGGGGACGATACTCTTCCCTGGCGATCAGCCGAACTCGCCGCCGCGCAGCACGATGCGGGCATCGCCGACCCGGCGGGTGGCTCCCATCTTATCGAGATATTCGAGAATCGCGATCGTCAGATTGCGGCCGACCGCGGCGCGCTCGTTGAAGAGCGCCGCGGTGAAGCTGGCGCTCGGCGATTGGGCGGCGAGATCGCGCGCGATCGCAGCCAGGCGATCGAGGCTCTCGGGCAGGAAATATCGGTTTTCGGCGACCTTGGCGACGCGGCCGAGACGCGCGGCGCGGCGCAACAGGCGCTCGATCGCCGCGGGTTCGAGGGCGAGGGCCGCGGCGATCTCGCGCACCCGCGGCGGGCGCAATCCGCCCTCGGCGATCAGCGGGTGCAGCCGCCGCCACAGCTTCTCGTCGGCCATGCCGAGCCGCGGCCGGTGCTCGGCCAGACGCCACATGCCGCCCTCGCGCATCGCCCGACCGCCATCGGCGAGCCGGTGGAGGGCCGCCTCGAGCGCCGCTGCCGGCGCCGCGCCGCGCAGTTGCGCCGCAAGCGCCGGGCCGGTCGGGCCCAGCATGTCGGGCTGCACCCGGTGCCACTCGGCGAGCGCGGCGGCGACCGTCTCGGTCAGCGCCGCAAGGCGCCCCTCGATGATCGCCAAGGGCGCCTGCGCCGGCCCGAGGTGCAGCCATCCCGGACCACCGAGCGCCGCAAGCTCGGCCCCGGTCAGGTTGCGTAGGAGGGCGAAGCGCGCCAGGTCGACGATGCCCTCGGCCGCGAGCATATGCCCGAGCGCCGCCGCCGGGTCCGCCGGGGTCATCGCCGCGAGCAGCGCCAGCCGGGGCGGCCGCCGGCGGCCGCGCCGCGGCGCCAGCGGATCGACGACCCGGCCGCCGGCCAAGGTGATGCGGGCGGCGTGGTCGCGCAGCACGGCCCGATCGCCGGCGAGCGCCACGATTTCGCGATCGAGGTCGAGCTGCACAAAGCCGGTCTCGCCCGACGCGATCGTGCTGCCGCTCAGCACCGCAGCGCGGCCGACGACGTCTTCGGTGCCGATATGCAGATGCGCCGGCAGCCCGTCGCGCAGCGGCACCCCGCTATGGCGCGAGGCGCGCACCACGAGGTCGAGCCGCGCCACCGGCAGCAGGCGCTCGGGCGTCAGCAGCCAATCGCCGCGCCGCGGTGCGGCGCCGCCCGGGAACGAGCCGATGATATTGACGGCGCAGCGCTCGCCGGCGACCGCGGTCTCGATCGGATGGTTGTGGGCGTGCAACCCGCGCACCCGGACCGCGATGCCGCGCGGGCCGACGACCAGCCGGTCGCCGACCGTGACCGTGCCGGCGGCGACCGTGCCGGTGACGACGAGCCCGATCCCGGGCAGGCCGAAGGCGCGGTCGATCGCCATGCGAAAGCAGCCGGCGGGCGGGGTCGCCGCGCGGGTGCGCCGGGCGCGGCCGGCACTCTCCTGCAGATGCCGGGTCAGCGCCGCGATGCCGTCGCCGCGGTGGCTCGAAACCGCGAAGGTCAGGCTGTCGCGATAGCCGGCGGCGGCGAGGAGTGCGGCGACCTCGGCGGTCACCGCCGCGACCCGCGCCGACGTCACCCGGTCGATCTTGGTCACGACCGCGGTGATCTCGGCGACGCCGATCAGCTCCAAAATGTCGAGATGCTCGATCGTCTGCGGTCGCGGCCCGTCATCGGCGGCGACGACCAGCAGCACCCGATCGATCGACAGCACCCCGGCCAGCATATTCGGCAGAAAACGCTCGTGTCCGGGGACGTCGACAAAGCCGATTTCGCTGCCGTCGGGCAGTGCTGCATGGGCAAAGCCCAAATCGATCGTCATGCCGCGCCGCTTTTCTTCGGGCAGGCGGTCGGCATCGATCCCGGTCAGCGCCCGGATCATCGCCGTCTTGCCGTGGTCGATATGGCCGGCGGTCGCCAGGATCACGGCCGGCCTTCGGCGAGCGCGCCGAGTTGTGCGGCAAACGCCGCCTCGTCCTCGAGGCAGCGCAGATCGAGCAGCAAGGCACCGGCCTCGATCCGGCCGATGACCGGGATCGGCAGGCCGCGCAACCGGCGCGCCAGCGCCTCGACGGCGGCGCCGGACCCGGCTTCGGCCGGGCGCAGCGCCAGCGCCGTGCTCGGCAACAGCGACACCGGCAAGGCGCCGCTGCCGATCTGGCTCCTGGTCTCGGCGAGGCTCGACCGCGGCGACGCCGGCGAATGCCGCGGCGACCGCGGCAGCAGCCGGCGGGCGGCGGCTTCGATCTCGGCCTGCGGCCGCGCCAGGAGGCGCAGGCTCGGCAGCCGCTCGGCCAGCCGCTCGGGATCGGCGTAGAGCCGCAACACCGCTTCGAGCGCGGCGAGCCGGATCTTGTCGAGGCGCAGCGCCCGCTTCAGCGGGTTGTGCGCCAACCGGCCGACGAGGTCGGCGCGGCCGACGACGAGCCCGGCCTGCGGCCCGCCCAGCAGTTTGTCGCCGCTGAAGGTGACGAGATCGGCCCCCTGCCCGATCGCCTCGGCGACGGTCGGCTCGTGCGGCAGGCCCCAGGCCGAAAGATCGACGAGCGCGCCGCTGCCGAGGTCTTCGAGAAACGGGATGTCGCGTTCGCCGGCAAGGGACGCGAGCTTTGCCGCCGGCACCGCGGCGGTGAAGCCCGAGATCGCGTAATTGCTGGTATGGGCCTTCAGGATCACCCCGGTGTCGGGCCCGATCGCCGCCGCGTAATCGGCGAGATGGGTGCGGTTGGTGGTGCCGATCTCGCGCAGCCTGGTGCCGGCCCGCGCCATGATCTCGGGCAGGCGAAACGAGCCGCCGATCTCGATCAATTCGCCGCGCGAGACGATCGTCTCGCGGCCGCAGGCCAGGGTGTTGAGCGCCAGCACCAGGGCGCCGGCGTTGTTGTTGACGGCGAGCGCCGCGGCAGCGCCGCTCAATCGCGTGAGCCAGCCCGCAACGTGGTCATCGCGCTCGCCGCGCCGGCCGGTGTCGAGATCGTATTCCAAACTCGAGGGGTCGCGCATTGCCGCCGCCGCCGCCGCGATCGCTTCTTCCGGCAGCGGCGCCCGGCCGAGATTGGTGTGCAGCACCGTTCCCGTCAGATTGAAGACGCGGCGCTGCGAGGGTCGCATCAGGCGGTCGAGTGCCGCGGCGGACTCGGCCAGAATGGTCTCGACCGAGCCCTCGGCACCGGCCGCGCGCCGCGCCGTCAGTGCGCTCCGCACGGCATCGCGCACCAGCGGCCGGCCATAGTGCGCGACGAGCGCTTGGCCGTCGGCGGCGCGCAGCACCCGATCGACCGCCGGCAGCGCGGCCCGCCCGCGCCGCGGTTCGGCCATCCTCATAGGACGGCGACCGGCTCGCGAACCGTCGCCGCTCCGGCCTCGAGGCGCACCCGCGGCACCGCCCCGGTGCTCGGTTCGATCCGCCCGATCAGCGCGGCGCGGCAGCCGCACCGATGCAGCGCGTCGAGGCATCGCTGGGCGCGGTCGGCGGCGAGGCCGGCGAGCAGCCCGCCGGCGGTCTGCGGGTCGACCAGGAGCGGCGCCAACGGATGCGTCCGCCCAGCCGCGTCGAGCGCCGCCAGCGCCGCCCGGTTCTCGGCATCGAGCGAGCTGACGATCCCTTGTGCCAAGAGCTCCGGCGCGCCGTCGAGCACCGGGATCGCGTCCGGGTCGAGCACCGCGTCGACCGCCGCGGCGCGCACCATTTCGAGCAGGTGGCCGAGCAATCCGAAGCCGGTGACATCGGTGGCGGCCGCGGCGCCATGCGCGACCAGACAAGCGGCGGCGGCGGCCGAGGATTGTTGCATCGCCGCGAGCGCGTCGGCGACCGCGCGCGCCGGCGCCAGCGCCCGCGCGTCGG
Source organism: uncultured Alphaproteobacteria bacterium (assembly GCA_963772295.1). Classification (GTDB taxonomy): domain Bacteria; phylum Pseudomonadota; class Alphaproteobacteria; order ATCC43930; family CGMCC-115725; genus AP-15. The sequence goes on along the minus strand of CAVYWO010000003.1, from coordinate 228,978 downwards.
CGGCGAGGATGACGCCGGTGCCGAGCGGCTTGGTCAGGATCAGCCGATCGCCCGGGCAAAGTCCGCCTTTGCGCAACAATTTTTGGGATGGCGGCGCCCGCCCGGTCACGGCAAAGCCCAAGCCCATTTCGGCGGCCTCGGCGCTGTGCCCGCCGACCAATGAGGCACCCGCCAATTCGAGCACGTCGAGCGCGCCGCGCAGCATGTGAAGGAGGTCGTGCTCGACCAGCTCGGGGCGCCCCGGCGGCAGCGTGGCGACCGCCAGCGCGGTTTCGGGGCGTCCGCCCATCGCGTAGATGTCGCCGAGCGCGTGGTTGGCGGCGATCCGCCCGAAGAGATAGGGGTCATCGACCATCGCCCGGAAGAAGTCGATGGTCTGCAGCAATGGCGGGGCACCGGGAAAGGCGATCAGCGCCGCGTCGTCCGGGCGGTCGAGGCCGATCGCGACCAGATCGCCGGCGGCCGGGTGCAGCTCGGCGATGACCCGGTCGAGCACCGCCGCCGGCACCTTGGCGGCGCAGCCGCCGCAGCGCATCGCCGCCGACGGGTCGGCGTCGGGCGCGGGCGTCATCTCGGGCAATTCCTGGTAGCGCCGCATCCAGCGGCGGTCGATCCGGTCCTTGAGCCGCCATAGATACGCACCCTCGGCCGCGAACCGCCCGCGCGAGGCGACGGCGCGGCGGTCGCCGGTGCCGATCAGCGCCAGCCCGCGCCGTTGCGGCACCGCGCGGCGCGGCTCTTTCCCGGCGAGGGCGAGCCGCAGGTTGGCGGCGAGCGGCGGCCCCTGGCGGACCGCGTAGACGCCGGCCTTCTCGCGCGGATGGGTCGGCATCGTCGCCACGTCGCCGGCGGCAAAGATGCGCGGATCGCCGAGCGAGCGCAGCCTCTCGTCGATCGCGACAAAGCCGTCCGCGGTCAGCGGCAATCCGGTCTCGGCGAGCCAGGCCGCGGCACCCGCCTCGGTCACCCACAGCGCCGCGTCGAAGGCGATGCGCCGGCCGTCGGCGCAGAAGAGCGCGCCGGGCTCGACCCGCAACACGGCGGTGCCGGCGGCGAGCGCCACCCCGCGACGCGCGAAAATCCGCTCGACGCGCCGCCGGACGCGCCGGTGGTGCGAGGCCAAGAGCGCGTCGCGGGTGACCAGGATCACTTCCGGCCGGCTGTTGCAGAGCCCGGCGAGGCGATGCTGCGCCGCCAGCGCCAGCTCGACGCCGCCGGCGCCGCCGCCGACCACCGCGAGCCGCAGCCCGGACGATTCCCGGGCCCGCGCCAGAAGCGCTTTCCAGCGCACCGCGAACTGCGAGATCGGCTTGACCGGAACCGCGTGCTCGGCCGCCCCCGGTACCTCGTCGGCGCGCGGTGCGGCGCCGATGTCGAGCGACAGGAGGTCCCAGCGGATCGGCGGATGCTCCCGGCACAAGAGGCGGCGCCGGACGCGGTCGATGCCGATCGCTTCGTCACGGATCAAGCGCGCGCCGGCAAAGCGGGCCAGCCGGCCGAGATCGATATGGCATTCGGCGAAGGCATAATGGCCGGCGACCCAGCCCGGCAGCATCCCGGAATAAGGGGTTTCGATGTCGCGGGCGACGAGCGTGACGCGGACCCCGGCCGGCGGCCGCATGGCGAAGCTTTTCAGCACATGGACATGGGCATGGCCGCCGCCGACGAGCACCAGATCCCGGTCGGCCGCTTTGGGCTGCTGCATGCCGTTGTTATGCCGCACCGCCGCCTGGAACACGAGACCTCGCCGCAGCGGGGTGATCAGCGGCCGCCGGGCCAGCACGAGGGCGCCGGCGCCCAGTTGGCCACCCAGGGCCGGGTGCAATGCCTTGCCCGGGGCGCCGTCATCAGCACACCCTCGGCAAAACTGGCGAATGCGCCGTGCAACTCCTCGGCGCGGGACACCCCGGAGAAAAGCTGCGAGCTTAGTGCATCGTCGCCCGGCGCCGGTCAATAGGACACGCCTCACCAGCTCGGTTCGAAACGGCCGCCGCCAGTTCTTGCAAGTCGTTCTGAGTAACGGCGAACGACACGTCAAAATTGTCGGGAGTGCGCAGCGTGAGGATCACGGTTCCCGGTTGCGTGCTGCTCTCAACCTCCCAGCCGACGGCGGGATAAACCAGACGCAGGCTCGGGTCGCCATGCTGCAACTGTAGCGCCCGCCGCATCATGTCGGGAAGCGCCAAGATCAGCGCTTTCAAGCACTCGGTAGGCAGCAGCAACGCGCCTTCCCGCCCTTCCTCATCGGCAACGCCGATCGCCACACCGGTGCCGTCCGGCGCGATCGAAAGGGTCGTCAAACGCGTCGCTTGCAGGATCGTCATCTCAACGCCCCTCAAAACATGGGCAAGGCGCGATATATTGGGACAGATATATCGACTAGGTCAAGCTGACCCCGGGCTGTGCGCGTCATGGTGCAGCCGCTAATTTCCTTCCTGGCGAGGCTCTCGCTAAGGCTCGATCTCGCACCCGGCCAGGCGATCGGCCACGGGCAAGGTACGACTGCTTGAAGCCGTCCGCGATCACGGTTCGATCTTCGCGGCCGGACGCACAATGGGCATGTCGTATCGGCGCGCCTGGCTGCTGATCGACGAACTGAACCGCATGTTCGGCGAGCCGGTCATCGAGACGAAGCACGGCGGCCGCGTGCGGCCTACGATACGTTCGGTAAAGGCTGTGACAGCGATATGGCCTTTGGTATACACCGCAGCGATCATAGGAACCTTCACAGGATGGCGTCGAGCTATACCGCGACGGATGCAGCCGCTTATGAACGCCTCATGGGGCGTCGGAGTGGCTGCAATTGAGCAGGCTGATCGCCTTCGGCGGGCTCGAGTGCGTGCTTGCGCGTGGGAACGACAACTTATCGCTGGCGCTGCCGCGCGATCCGAAGCCGGTTGCCATCGCCGACTGACCGTCTCCGGGAGAGGATCAATGAAGCTCAGCGCCCGCAATCAGATCCCCGGTAAAATCGTCGCGGTGCAAAAGGGACAGACTACGGCGCACGTCCGCATCGACATCGGCAACGGCGTCATCGTCACCTCGTCCAACACGAACGAGGTGGTCCAAACCGCAGAGCGGCGCCGGTGGCTTCTCTTCCTCCCGCCCTTGTCGTCTCGGGTTGATTGAGCCGGGTAAGCAGCGGTGAAAGACAAGAGACAGTGCAACGGCGAGGTATCGGACTGATCGGCGGCCCGGAGCGGCGACGACGGGCTCATTCAGCGTGAAGGAGTCTCGTCTACGATCTTGTCGAGGGTCTCATAACTCTCATTGCGGAAATGTCGCAGATAATATGATCGGACGAGAGCAGGAAAGCCGCAATGCGGAGCTTGAAGCTGCGCGCATGGCCGATGTGATGCTCGATCGCGGGTCGAAGGACGGGTCAACGGGTCGGAGGCCAACCCTGTGCGTAATGCTCGGTCACCGTCGCCACACCGAGCCAGGGATGCATCACCTCCTCCCACACCGAGAAGGTTGGCGGCGGGAAATTGGGATCGGCGAAGCTCCCCACGGTGATCCCGTAGATATTGGGGTCTTTGTCGCCTTCCCAGAAGACGCTGCTGCCGCAATTCGGGCAGAAATGGAAGCGGATCTTGAAGCCGCTATCCGCGTCGCGCTCGTAAATCTTGTGGTCGCCCTCGATCCGAACTTGCGTTTTTGGATAAGCGCAGCCGGAATGGACGACGGCACCGGTGCGGCGCTGACACGCCCGACAATGACAGACATACACTCGCTCCGGCTCCCCCGAGGCGATTACTCGAAGCGAGCCACAATGGCACTGTGCCCTTCTTTCCACCGTCCTCGCCCCGACGCTCATTGTCCCTCTACGTCACTTTCGCCATTCTCGCAAACGCGGTCTAGTCGCCGAAATCGCGCGTCGCCGGCCGATATCGGCCGATGATTCCAGGGCAGACGTCCCGAGCGGCAGCGATTCGCCAACGACGTGGCCCGATACCGCGCCCGACCTCCAAAGGCCGAGGTTCCTCGCTAACATCTTGTGTCCATGCAGGTTCTGACACACCGTCGTGCTCTGGCGGAAACCTCCGTGCCGCAAATGCCACCCTCGGTTACACGGTTGACGGCTCTATCTCGCGCATAATTGAGCAAATCATCGCGGCGAAACGGGGTGATGCCACATTTTTGTTCTTTACTGATGGATTGGCATGGCACCAAAGGCAGAGCGACTTGAGAAAAATTATACGATACCAAAACATCGGAGATATAGCGCGAATTTATACGTACTCTATGGCGCAACAATTTGAGGCCGACCTTCGGCAGCTCAAGGGCGAGTATGCCTTATGAGGGCATCCGCTGCCGCCAGTCGTCCCCAGGCGGAGGCGGTTGCCGAGGAGCGAAAAATACGTTGGCCGCGGCCGCCTCGTCGCCGGCAACACCGCGGCGGCACCGATCCGCGCCGCGAGCCTGCCGGCGACGAGCGCGCCAGCGAGATACTCGGCCGGTTCGCCGCCCCGAGATAGACCGCGGCCGCCGGGGAGAACGGGTGAACCGGCCGGCGGCGATCAGGGCCGGAAGCTTGACAGACCGATCGCCGGACTTATGCTCGGGAAAAGCATAAGCAAGCGCCGCCATTTGGTTGCGGCGATCGGTGCCAAAGCCGCACGGGTCTTGAGATGGTGATGCGCCTCTTGATCGAGCCGGTCGTGCGCGCCGCCCTTGCCGAAGACCTGGGCCGGGCCGGCGACATCACCACCGACGCCATCGTGCCGGACGACGCGCTGATCGCGGCGGTGATCGCGGCGCGCCAGCCGGGCGTTCTCGCCGGGCTCGACGCCGCCCTCCTCGCCTTTGAGCTCGTCGACCCGGCCCTAAAGATCGAACGGCTGCGTCCCGACGGCGGCCGCGTCGGGCGCGGCGAAACGGTGGCGCGCCTCGAGGGCCGGGCGCGGCCGGTGCTCGCCGCCGAGCGCACCGCCTTGAATTTCCTCTGCCATATGTCCGGGGTTGCGACCGCGACGCGGGCCTTGGCCGACGCGATCGCCGGCTCGAAGGCGCGGATCGTCTGCACCCGCAAGACCACGCCCGGCCTGCGTCTTCTCGAAAAGGAGGCGGTCAGGCTGGGCGGCGGCGCCAATCACCGCTTCGGCCTCGACGACGCGATGCTGATCAAGGACAACCACGTGGCGCTCGCCGGCGGGGTGCGGCCGGCGCTCCAGCGGGCCCGGCGTCATGCCGGGCATCTCGTCAAGATCGAGCTCGAAGTCGACACCCTCGACCAACTCGCCGAAGCGCTCGCCTTCGGCATCGATGCCGTCCTCCTCGACAATATGAGCCCCGAAACCCTGCGCCGGGCGGTAGCGATGGTCGACGGCCGCGCCGTGACCGAAGCCTCGGGCCGGATCAGCCCCGACACCGCCGCCGCGGTCGCCGCGACCGGGGTCGACCTGATCTCGTCGGGGTGGATCACGCACAGCGCCCCGATCCTCGATCTCGGGCTCGACATATCAGGCTGAACGAGAAGACGGTGCCGGGCGCGGGTCGGCGATCGGGTCGAGCGGCCAGATCGGACGGCGCACCTTGGTGAAGAGTTCCGGGGTGTAAATCTCGGCGCACAAGGCGCCGGTGTCGACCAGCACGATATCGCGGGCGATCGGCGCGAAGGCGGCGCGAAAATGCTGCATCGATTTGACCGCGACCGTCGCGTAGCGCGTCGGATCGATGCCGAGCGAGGTGAATTGGCCGAGATCGGTCGCCTGGCCGTTGTTGGTGATGACGACGATGTCGATGCCGCCGACCCGGAACAAAAGCGAGGGACCGTAATTGCGCTCGACCCCGCCGCCCATCGGTCCGTACGCGATGAAGCGGCCGTTGGTCAAGGAGACGACCTCGCCGTGGAGGGCGAGCGGGCCGCCGCCCATCGAGGGATCGGTCTTGCCGCCGAGGACGAGCGTCGTCTTGGCGCCGACCCCGGCCTCGATCGCCGTCTGGACGGCCTTGGGATCGCAGATCGCGTGAAAGGCGACGCTCCCGACCCCGGCTTCGACCAGGCCCGCGAGCAAGGCGGTCGCGTCGCCATACCCGCCGCCGCCCGGATTGTCGGTGTAGTCGGCGACGACGAGCGGCCGGGCGCCGGGCCTGCCCTGTCGCGCCAGGGCCACCGCCGCGGCCACCGGCAGCAGCGTAAAACTGCTGAATTCGCGAGTCTCCCACGCGAAATCCATAAAGCTCTCGGCGATCGCCTGCGCCCGGGGATCGGCGCCATCGGTGGTGACCGTCACCGACGGTCCGACATCGCGCGTATTGGAGCGGCTGAACCCGGCGCAAATGCTGACAACGAGTGCGTCGCCGCGGGCCTCGATGGCGGCGGCGCGGGCCAGGAGCTCGGCCATCGGCGGGCTTTCGTGCCGGCCGCGGTCGAGACCGTAGAGCATCGGCCGGCGGGCGATCGCGGTCACCGGCCGGATTTCGCCCCGCATCGCCCGTTCGAGCAGCTCGGCCGCCTGCCAGGCGCGCTCGTACATGTCGACATGCGGATAGGTGCGAAAGGCGACGAGCGCATTCGCATTCGCGGCCATCCGCGGGGTGACGTTGGCGTGCAGATCGAGGGTGGCAACGATCGGTGTCCGCGGTCCGAGCCGGTGGCGCAGCCGGGCCAAGAACTCGCCCTCGGCGTCCTCGTGGCTTTCGGCGACCATGGCGCCATGCAGATGCAGCAGGGCGCCGTCGATCGGCGCTCTTGCCGCGGCGGCGTCGAGGATCATCCCCGCGATCTCCTCGAACGCGGCGTCGGCGACGATGCCCGACGGGTTCGGGTTGGCGGAGACCGGATGAACGAGGGTCCAGCCGTATGTGTCGGCGGCCTCAAAGCCGGCGCCGAGCGCCGAGCGGGTGCCGCGGAATGCCTGCGGGATCGCATTGTCGAGGTGAAAGTCGCGGCGCCGGATCAGCGCCATGTCGGTCTTCACCCGGCTGAAGGTGTTGGTCTCGTGCATGAACCGGGCGGTGAGCACGCGTTTCATCGGCAGTTCTCGGCCGGATTTTGCGAATCTCGGGTGCGGAACGTCGTCAACAGATCGGCGCCGACCGTCTCGGTCGCGGCGCGCTCGAAGCCGGGCGCTTCAGCCAATGCGGCAATGCCGAGGGCGCCGATCGCGGCAATGCCATCCGCGCCGATGAGGCGAGGCGCGTGAAACCAGGCGAGGCGGTCGACGAGCCAGGCTTTCAGCAGGCCGGCGACGAGCCGGGCGCCGCCTTCGACGAGGAGCCGGGTGATGCCGCGCGTGCCGAGGGCCGCCAGCGCCGCGGCGAGGTCGATCCCGTCGCTGCGATCGGCGACCTCGATGACGCGGGCGCCGCTCGCTTCGAGCGCGCGCCGCCGGTTCGGATCGGCCGAGGCCGCGGCCAACAGCCAAATCGGCGCCGCGCCGGCTTCGGCGAGGAGCCGTGCCGTCGGCGGGATCCGCAGCTGCCGGTCGACGACGATCCGCACCGGCGGGCACCGGCCGAGCCCATTGAGCCGGCAGGTGAGCTCCGGGTCGTCGGCGAGCACGGTGCCGATGCCAACCATGACCGCATCGTGCCGGGCGCGCAATAGATGCGCGCGGGCGCGCGCCGGCGCTCCGGTAATCCAGCGGCTCTCGCCCCCCGGCATCGCGATCCGCCCGTCGAGCGTGGTCGCGAGCTTCACCGTGACAAGCGGCCGGCCCCGCCGTACCCGGCTGAAAAACCCGGCATTGATCTCGGCCGCCGCATCGGCGCAGAGCCCGATTTCGGCCGCGATCCCGGCGGCGCGCAGCCTTTGGATGCCGCCGCCGCGGACGCGCGGATCAGGGTCTTCGACCGCGGCGACGACGCGCCGAACCCCGGCTTCGATCAGCGCCTCGGCGCAAGACGGCGTTTGGCCCCGGTGGCAGCACGGTTCGAGGCTGACATAGGCGGTGGCGCCGCGGGCGCCGGGGCCGGCGCGGGACAGCGCCTCGGTCTCGGCGTGCGGCCTGCCGCCCGGCTGGGTCCAGCCGCGGCCGACGACGCGTCCTTCGTTGACCAGAACGCAGCCGACCGCCGGGTTGGGCCAAGCATTGCCGAGGCCGCGCCGGGCGAGCCCCAATGCCGCCCGCATATGACCAAGATCGCCGATGGCGGCGGCCGCGACCGCCGCCTTAGCCGCCATCGGCAGCGATCTGCCCGACAAAATCGCCGAAATCCTTGGCCTCGCGGAAGTTGCGATAAACCGAGGCGTAGCGGATATAGGCAACCTGGTCGAGGCTCGCCAGCGCCTCCATGACGAGACCGCCGATCACTTCGCTCGGGATATCGGTCTCGCCCGAGCTTTCGAGCTGGCGCACCAGCGAATTGATCGTGCGTTCGACCCGATCGGGTGCCACCGGCCGCTTGCGCAAGGCGACGTACATCGAGCGGGCGAGCTTATCGCGATCGAACGGCTCGCGCTGGCCGTGCTTTTTGATCACCGTCAGATCGCGCAGCTGCACGCGCTCGAAGGTCGTGAAGCGGGCCGCGCAACTGGCGCAGAACCGGCGCCGTCGGATCGCGCCGCGATCGTCGGTCGGCCGCGAATCCTTGACCTGGGTATCGTCGGAGCCACAGAACGGACAGCGCATCTCTCCCCCTATCGCGCGCCGGCGCCAAGTTGCCCGCGCCCCGGCGCTCCCGGATAGAACGGGAAGCCGGCGCACAGTTCGCGGACGTGGTCGCGGACCCGTGCCTCGACGGCGCCATTGTCGGGCGGCCGGCGGGCCAGCGCACTCAGGACGTCGACGATCAGTCGTCCGACGGTGCGGAATTCGCTCGGACCGAAGCCGCGTGTCGTCGTCGCCGCCGAGCCGAGGCGGATGCCCGAGGTCACCGTCGGCTTTTCGGGATCAAATGGGATCGCGTTCTTGTTGCAGGCGATCCCGGCCCGTTCGAGGCTCGCCTCGGCATCCCGGCCGGTCAGGCCGAGCGGCCGCAGATCGACCAGCAGCAGGTGCGTGTCGGTGCCCCCGGAGACGATCGCGAGCCCCGCCTGCGCCAGGGTCTCGGCCAAGATTTTGGCGTTCTCGACGACCGCCTGCGCGTAGTGCTGGAAAGCCGGCTGCGACGCCTCGCCAAGCGCCACCGCCTTGGCGGCGATGGTGTGCATCAAGGGGCCGCCCTGCAAGCCCGGAAAGACCGCGGCGTCGAGCCGACGGCCGAGCGCCTCGTCGGCGGCGAGGATCATGCCGCCGCGCGGCCCGCGCAGGGTCTTGTGGGTGGTCGTGGTCACGACATCCGCATGCGGCAGCGGGCTTGGATGGACCCCGCCCGCGACCAGCCCGGCGAAATGCGCCATGTCGACCAAGAGACGGGCGCCGACGGCGTCGGCGATCGCGCGAAACCGGGCGAAGTCGACGATCCGCGAATAGGCGCTGCCGCCGGCGATGATCAGTTTTGGCCGATGCGCATCGGCGAGCCGGGCGACCTCGTCGAAATCGATCCGGGCGTCGTCGCGCCGCACCCCGTAGCCCACCGCGTCGAACCACTTGCCCGACAGGCTCGGCCGCGCGCCGTGCGTCAGGTGACCGCCGGCGGCCAGCGACATGCCGAGGATCGTGTCGCCCGGCGACAGCAATGCGAGGAACACCGCCTGATTCGCCTGGGCGCCGGAATGCGGCTGGACATTGGCGTAGGCGCAGTCAAAGAGCCGTTTGGCGCGGCCGATCGCCAAGGTCTCGGCAACATCGACGAAGGCGCAACCGCCGTAATAGCGACGGCCGGGGTAGCCCTCGGCGTATTTGTTCGTCAGCGGCGAACCCTGCGCTTCGAGCACCGCGCGCGAGACGATGTTCTCGCTCGCGATCAGCTCGATCTGCGATTGTTGGCGGAGGGTTTCGCTCTCGATCGCCGCGGCCAGCTCGGGATCGACCGCTGCGAGGCGGTCGGTAAAGAACCCTTCGGCGGCCGGCCGAGGCCGGGATACAGGGGCGGACGTCATGCACAGACCGCCCGTCGCGAACAGCGAATTGACCGCATGACGATGCCCCGCGCCGGTAATCCGAGATGGCGAGCCGCCGGCGCCGGCGGCAGCGAGGGTGTCCTACCAGATTTCGCCCGGCCGCGCCAGCGAGCTACCACAAATCGCGCCGAATTCGGAGGATGGCCGCAACAGACGGCGCAGCCGTGCCCGCCGGGCGGGCCGGAGCGGGCTCTATTGCGGCGATCATTGACGAAGATTTGGGTTTTTCGCTCAAGCCGCAGCGTCCCGCCGACGCCCGCCCGTTGCCGGCAAGTCGTCGCCCGCGCCTCTTAGTGTCGATTACTACGGTCGCCGATAACTTTCCATTGACACAAGAAAATCCTGCATCGATCATGCGCGCTGGTGTGAACATTCCAGCATTTGTCGGAGCACGAAATGGCAGAATTGGCGGCGCCCAAGATGGCGGAGCAGGAGTTGCTGCGGATGACGGCGGATGTGGTCGCCGCTTATGTCAGCAACAATACGTTGCCCATGGCCCAGATGGCCGAGGTCATCAATGCGGTCTATGGCTCTTTGCGGGGGTTGGAGACCCAGATTGTCGAGCCGCCGCCCGAACCGTTGAAGCCGGCGGTGCCGCCGCGGCGCTCGATTACCCCCGACTATCTGATCTGCCTCGAAGACGGCAAGCGGCTCAAGATGCTCAAGCGGCACCTGCGCACCACCTACAACATGTCGCCGGACGAATACCGGACCCGCTGGGGGCTGGCGCCGGATTATCCGATGGTCGCGCCGAACTACGCGAAACAACGCTCCGAATTTGCCAAAAAGATCGGCCTCGGGCGCGAAACCGGCCGCCAAGCGGGTCGCCGATCGGCCGCCGTCAAGAAATAGCCGCGGGGCGCGTTGCGCGTTAGGGGTCGACCGGGGACGGGCCCGCGTCCTCAGCCTAGTAGGCCTAGTAGACCTTGCGCCGCGGCCGAGGGGGCGCGGTATATACGGCCCTACCGTCGCAACCGAAGGGTGCCATGAAACCCGACCGAACCGGGCCGCCCGCTGCCGATGCGCCGTTTTCCTGGGCGGATCCGCTGCTCTTTGAGGAGGCGCTGAGCGAAGAAGAACGCCTGATTCGAGACAGCGCCCGCGCCTATTGCCAGGAGAAGCTGTTTCCGCGCGTGCTCGAGGCCAACCGGCACGAGCATTTCGACCGGCAAATCATGAGCGAGATGGCAGCGCTCGGCTTTCTCGGCGCGACCATCGAGGGCTATGGCTGCGCCGGGGTCAATTATGTCTCTTATGGCTTGATCGCGCGCGAGGTCGAACGCGTCGACAGCGGCTATCGCTCGGCGATGAGCGTGCAGTCGAGCCTCGTCATGCATCCGATCCATGCCTTCGGCACCGAGGCCCAGCGCCGACATTATCTGCCGAAGCTCGCTTCCGGCGAATGGGTCGGCTGCTTTGGCCTGACCGAGCCCGACCACGGCTCGGATCCCGGCGGCATGACCACCCGGGCCGACACCGTCGCCGGCGGATACCGGTTGCGCGGCGCCAAGACCTGGATCTCGAACGCGCCGATCGCCGATGTGTTCGTGGTCTGGGCCAAGACCGCAGACGGCGTGATCCGCGGCTTTATCCTCGAAACGGGCATGAAGGGCCTGAGCGCCCCCAAGATCGAAGGCAAATTCAGCCTGCGCGCTTCGGTCACCGGCGAGATCGTCATGGACGACGTGTTTGTTCCTGAAGCGAACCGGCTGCCGGGGGCCGCGGGGCTGCGCGGCCCGTTTTCCTGCCTCAACAATGCCCGCTATTGCGTTGCCTGGGGAGCGATCGGCGCCGCCGAGTTCTGCTGGCACGCGGCGCGCAATTATACGGTCGAACGCCGTCAGTTCGGTCGGCCGCTTGCCGCCAATCAGCTGGTCCAGAAAAAGCTCGTCGACATGCAGACCGAGATCACGCTCGGGCTAACCGCGTGTCTTCGCCTCGGCCGGCTCAAGGATGAAGGACGCGCGGCCCCCGAGATGATCTCGATGCTAAAGCGCAACAACGCCGGCAAGGCGCTCGACATCGCCCGGGTGGCACGCGACCTGCACGGCGGCAACGGCATCTCCGACGAATACCACGTGATCCGGCACGTGATGAACCTCGAGGCGGTCAACACCTACGAGGGCACGCATGATATCCACGCGCTGATCCTCGGACGCGCCCAGACCGGGATCGCCGCATTCGCCGGTTAAGGCGAGATGCTCGACGCCCGCGCCGGGCCAGTCTACACAGCCAGATCGATACTCTCGACCGCAAATCCGATGAAGGACGGCCAATGGCGCGCATCCGGCATATAGCATTGGTGACCGACGATCCGGCGACGACTGCCGAATTCTACAAGCAACATTTTGGCCTGACCGAGCTTTATCGCCGACCCGGGGATACCGGGGCCAGGGGTGTTTGGCTCAGCGACGGCTATATCTATTTTGCGGTTTTGAAGTACGGCGAGCCGGGCGTGCCGAAGCTGGGGCCGGGACAATCTTCGGAGCTGTGCGGAGTTCACCACATCGGGTTCTATGTGGAGGATGAACAGGCTACGGCCAAGTCGTTGAGAGAGGCTAATTTTTCGTCGGTGCCGATGAACCGGCCCGAGGCCGCCGAGGCGACCCCGATGGCCGCCGTCAGCGACGCGGACAATTTGAAGTACCTGGGTCCCGATGCGGTGCAGATCGACATCCGCAGCCGCGGCTGGAACGAAGCGATCAGCTTTGCCATGCAACGCTACGAGCTGACGCCGGCGGTCGAGGAAGATCCCAGCTGAAACCGGCCGGGCACGGCGCCCGGATCAGCGGCGCTTCTCCAACAAATTTCCGAGGTATCGGCCATAGGCGTTGCCGTTGAACCCTGCGGCAAGCGTTTCGAGCTGCGCGTCGTCGATCCAATTTTGCCGCCACGCCACCTCTTCGGGGCAAGCGATCTTGAGACCTTGGCGGGCCTCGACCGTTGCCACAAATTCGGCCGCCTGCAATAGGCTTTCCGGCGTTCCGGTATCGAGCCAGGCAAAGCCGCGCCCGAGCAATTCCACTTCAAGACGGCCTTGACGCAGGTAATGAGTATTGAGATCGGTGATCTCGAACTCTCCCCGCGCCGAAGGCCGCAAGGTAGCCGCAATATCCGCTACCTCTTCATCGTAAAAATAAAGCCCGGTGACAGCATAATTCGAGGGCGGCACCTCCGGCTTTTCAATGATCGCCTTGATCCTGCCCTTCGCTCCGAATTCGATAACGCCATATTGCCTTGGTTCCTGCACCCAATAACCGAAAACCACCGCGCCCGCCTCGCTTTCCGCGGCCCGCAGCAGCGCGGCGACAAGGCCATGGCCGTAGAAGACGTTGTCGCCCAATACCAGGGCCGAGCGGCGACCGACAACAAACTCGCGGCCGATCAAAAAGGCTTGCGCCAGCCCATCCGGGCGCGGCTGCACCGCGAAGCGCAGGTCGAGCCCCCAGCCGCTGCCGTCGCCGAGCAGCGCCCTAAACTGCGGCGCATCATGCGGCGTCGTGATCACCAGGATCTCGCGAATTCCAGCCAGCATCAACGTCGTGAGCGGATAATAGATCATCGGCTTGTCATGAACCGGCAGCAGCTGTTTGCTGACGGCTCGCGTGATCGGCCACAGTCGGCTGCCGGTGCCGCCGGCGAGGATGATCCCCCTCACGCCGGCGGTCATGCGCGGTATTCGAACAGATCGGGCTGACCGGCGAGGGATGGATGCATCCGATCACGTTCGGACACCATCGCGGTTTCCGGGCTGACCGGCCATGGGATCGCCAGCTGCGGGTCGTTCCAGGCGATCCCGCGCTCATGCGGCGCGCTGTAGAAATCGGTAACCTTGTATTGCACCTCGGTGTCGTCCTCGAGCGTGCAATAGCCATGGGCAAAACCTGGAGGCACCCAGATTTGGCACCAATTATCGACGCTGAGCACGACCTCGGAGAAGCGCCCGAAAGTTGGTGATCCGCGTCGGATGTCGACGGCGATGTCGACGACCGCTCCCCGGGTCACCCGCACCAGCTTGCCTTGCGCCGCCGGCGGCACTTGGTAGTGCAAGCCGCGGATGGTGTTCTTGTGCCGGTTGCGCACGTGATTGTCCTGAACGAAGGCGGCGTCGATCCCGGCCGCAACAAAGTCGCGCGCGTTCCATACCTCGGAGAAAAAGCCCCGCTGATCGGAGATGCGCCGCGGCACCAGGATCTTCACCTCCGCAACCGCGGTGTCGATTATCTGCATCACCCCTTCATCCGCGTCGGCACGGGAGCCGGCCGCCTATTCGGCGGCGAGCTGCCGCCGCGCGGCGGTCTTTTCGCGCATCGTGACGAATTCCTCGGCGGCGCTCGGATGAATGCCGACGGTTTGATCGAACTGGCTTTTGGTCGCACCGCATTTGATCGCGATCGCCAGACCCTGGATGATCTCCGGCGCGTCCTGGCCGAGCATGTGGCAGCCGAGGACGCGATCGGTCTCGGCGTCGACGACGAGCTTCATGAAGGTGCGCTCCTCGCGCCCCGACAAGGTGTTCTTCATCGGTTTGAAGCGGGCGCGGTAGACGTCGACCGCGCGATGGGCGCAGCGCGCCGCCGCTTCGGTCAACCCGACCGTGCCGATCGGCGGTTGGCTGAACACCGCCGTCGGCACGTCCTTGTGGTCCATCCGCATGGGGTTGTCGTTGTACAGCGTCTCGGCGATGGCGCGGCCCTCGGCGATCGCGACCGGGGTCAGATTGAGCCGATTGGTCGCGTCGCCGACGGCGTAGATGTTCGGCACGCTCGAGCGCTGCCATTCGTCGACCACGACGGCGCCGTTCGCGTCGAGGCGCACGCCCGCTTCGGCAAGCCCGAGGCCACGCGTATTGGGTCGGCGCCCGGTCGCGTACATGACGAGATCGGCCGAGATTTCCTGACCAATTGCGGTGAATGCCGAATAGCCCCCGTGCGGCCCCTTGACGATCCGAGCAATGTCGGTGCGGGTGTGGATCTCGACGCCGCGGTTGCGCATTTCCTCGGCCAACATGACGCGAAGATCATCGTCGAAACCATAGAGCAGTTCCTCGCGCCGGATGATGTCGACGACCTCGCTGCCGAGGCTCCTGAAGATGCCGGCAAATTCGACCGCAATATAGCCGCCGCCGACGATGACGACGCGGCGCGGCAGGCGCGGCAGGTCAAGCGCTTCGTTCGACGAGATCACATGTTCGATGCCGGGAATGTCCGGCACCGTCGGATGGCCGCCGACCGCGAGCAGAATTTTGTCGGCGGTGTAGGTGCGGCCGGCGACCTCGACCGTATGCGCATCGCCGACGACGGCGCGGCCATCGATGATCTCGACGCCGCTCTGCCTCAGCATGTCGACATAGATCTGCGACAGCCGGCCGATCTCCCGGTCCTTGGCGGCGATCAGGGTCGGCCAGTCGAATGTCGCCGGCGGCACCGACCAGCCGAAGCCGGCGGCATCGGCAAAGGCGTCGGCAAATTGGGCGCCGTAGACCAGGAGCTTCTTCGGCACGCAGCCGCGCAGCACGCAGGTGCCGCCGACCCGCAGCTCCTCGCAGATCGCAACGCGTGCGCCATAGCCCGCGGCCCGCCGCGAGCCGGCGACGCCGCCCGAACCGGCGCCGATGGTGAAAAGATCGTAGTCATAGCGCCGCATTTGGACCGAACCTCATCGCCACTTTCGTGCCCTGGTTGACATAACTCGGCCGCCCCCGCAAGTCGGGGCGTTCGGCGGCGGCCGCGATCAACGCTTGCGGAACCGGTCGAGAGCGACGACCTCGGCCGCCGGCCGTTGCGCCGGTGCGGTGTCGGCCGGCGTGGTTGCGGGCAGCGCCGCACTGACCGCGGGCGACGCCGCCGGCATCGCGAATTTGAGCGTGAAGCCGACGGCCGGATCGGCAAAGCTCGTCAGCGCCGCGAACGGAATGGTCAGCCGCTCGGACCGGCCCTGAAAACTCAAGGTCACCGAGAACGCGTCGTCGCCGACCTCGAGCCCCCAGAACTGATGCTGCAGCACGATCGTCATCTCCTCCGGGAAGTTCGCCGCGAGATGGCTCGGCAATACGACGCCGGCGGCAGCGGTGCGAAACCCCAGATAGAAATGATGCGCCCCCGGCAGGCCGTCGCGCGCCGCGACGCACAACGCCGCGCGAACGACGCCGCGCAATGCGGTCTCGAACAGCTTGTCGTAGCCTAGGAGGTCCTGGGCCATGTCCGGCGGCGCGTTCACCAGCGGTTGCGGGCATCACAGCCGAGTGAGGGGCTTCTGTTGCCCGGTGCCCCTCGAACCGCGAATTGCTCTTGGCGTTCACCCCGCTGGGGGTTAGGCCGCGAGCGCCTCAGTTGCGAAGTTGTCGTTCGCAGCTAAATTATGACCCGATAACGGCGGTATCATACCGGGCGACGGATCTTGCCTTTACCACGCGCGTCGAGCCTGTTTCGCCCCCGAGGGACCGCCGCTCGCGAACGGCGGGGTTGGTGGAGGCGCCGGGTACCGCCCCCGGGTCCGCAACGCTTATTCCGCAAGCCGTTTATCGCCATAGTCGGTCGCCCGACGCCGCTCATATAGCGCCTCGCCGAGGCGGTCGCAACCCTCGCCGACTGCCGGGGGGTCCGTAGCCGAGAAGGCGCTCATATTGGTAGACCGGGCGGCCGGTCCGGGTGTGCGCACTCTGTCTTGATTCTCGCGGGAAAAGGCTCGGGCATGTGTGGGGCGAGGATCAGTTCGTCGTGGACAACCCTGTGGATAAGAGAAGCCGTGTTTTACGAGCTGCTCGATCTGAAATATTAAGCGGGTTCCAACCGAGGTACACGACGACATGCCCCTCAAGCCCGAACAACGAGAGGAAATCGCAACCCAGCGCGGCGAGACCGCGCCGACCAGGCGCGCCACAGTGCCGGCGCTCGAGAAGATCCTATACGAGCCGTTGCCGGTGCTCGATCACGGCTTTGTCCGGGTTGTCGACTACATGGGCGACGACGCGGCGGTGGTGCAGGCGGCGCGGGTCTCCTATGGCCGCGGCACCAAGCGGATCAGCGAGGATCAGGGGCTGATCAATTATCTGATGCGGCATCGCCATACGACGCCCTTCGAGATGTGCGAAATCAAATACCATGTGAAATTGCCGATATTTGTGGCACGGCAGTGGATCCGGCACCGCACAGCCAATGTCAACGAATATTCGGCGCGCTATTCGATCCTCGAGAACGAATTTTACGTCCCTGACCAGGCTTATCTAGAGACTAGACGGACCGAACGACGTAAAGAACAAGCCGCAGCGCGGGGTCAGCTTTTTCTTTTTGAGCGGTCGCGGCCTCGCAATGTCGCAGGGCAATCCCGGAGCAATCGACAAGGGCGCGAGGAAGTCCTTCCGGCTGATGAGGCGAGGGAGGTGCTGCGGTGGATCAAGGAAGAATCAGCACGAGATTACACCGTCTATAGAAAGCTGCTTAATGAAGATGGCAAGGGGGCCGTCATAGATGAGAAACGGCACGGATTGGCTCGCGAACTCGCACGCCTTGTTTTGCCAACTAATATCTACACCCAATGGTACTGGAAGATCGATCTCCACAATCTGATGCATTTTTTATCGCTGCGCGCCGATCCGCACGCACAATACGAGATCCGCGCCTATGCCGAAGTCATGCTCGGTACCCTCGAGCGCTGGGTGCCGATGAGCTACGCGGCGTTTCGCGAATACCGGATGAACGCGGCGACGATCTCGGCGACCGGCCTCGAGGTCATCCGTCGGCTGCTCGCCGGCGAAACGCTCGAGCAGTCGCGAAGCGGGCTTTCGCCGCGCGAGTGGCGCGAATTAATGGCGCTGCTCGGCCGTTCGGGTTAGGGCGGAGAGCGCCCACGCACCGAACAGGCGACGCAACCCCGCTACCAGGCCCGCTACCAGGTACGTGTTCGCACGTATTCAAGTTCGGGCGGTCGGGGCCAGAGAATTGATGCTCGAAAAACCTTACGCGGTCCGCGCAATCAGACGGATATGCATTGCCTCGAGCGCGTCATCGATCCGCGACGGCATGCAAGGTTCGCCGTTGCGTCGCGGCCCGCTGACGCCGCCTTCGGCAAAGGCGCCCTGGTAAACGACGTCGAAGCGGTCGCTCGGCTCCGGGGCGAGGCGGATGGCGAACCCGGTCAGCGCGATGCCTTGACCGCGGGTGCCGCACAGCGCCGCGGCCGTCACCCACGGCGTCTCGCGCCCGCCTGGACCCCAGGCCTTGTATTCGATATCGGTCGGCGCGAGCTTCGCCAACGGGCGGACGCTGAAGGCCTCGACCCGCCGTCCCTGGCCCCGGCCGCCGATCCACTCCCCGCCAGGGTATCGGCGATCGCCGATCGGCTCGATGTGCAGGACGATCTCGAGGTTTACATCACCGCCTCCCGGATCTTTGGCCGGCTCCGGGGAAGCGATTTCCCGGGTCGATTGCGGCGCGGGCGTTTGCGGCGCGGGCGTTTGCGGCGCGGGCGTTTGCGGCACTGGGCGGTCGAGCCGGACGATCTGGATGTCGAGCGGGAGCGCGTCCTGGTCGGCGAGCCGGTAGGTCGTGATCAACACATGGCCGCGATTCGACGGGACCTTGACAGCCACGGTACCGCCTTCCGGCCCGAGCCATCCCGCTTGTCCCTTCGCCGCGGCGAACACCTCGACAGCACCAAAACCATCGACCGGAAAGTCGGTGATGTGGGTCGCCGGTATCGCCAGACCGGCCACCTCCCCGCGCTTGCCCTTTATTTCACCGATGTTCAGGCCGTAGAGGCCATGGGCGAGCTCGATCAGCTTGGCGCTGGCGTCCATCCCCGACACGGCGCCGATCCCGGGCGGCGCCGCGGTTTCGGTTGGCGCTGCCCCGGCGGACCGCGCCGCCGCGTCCGGGCGCGTCCCCCGTTGGTAGGTTTCGCCGGTCGGTCTCGATCTCAACGGCGGCCAGTCCTCGATGGGTGAAACATCCGCTCCGTCGAAGGCGACGGCATTGCCGCGACCAGTTTCGCTATCTCGGGGACCGCGTCAAGACGCCGACACCGCAGACGCTGACGCGAAGGGTGCTGCCGCACGCGCTTTGACGACATCCGGCGACTTAAACAGGGGATAGAAAATTCGCGCGAACTTGACATTGCTGCGGTTTTCCTCAATCATTCGCATTCGACGACGCGATGCGGACGATCATCCGGGGGCGCGGGTTGTCGAGAAGCGCAGCTCATGCCCGGGTCATCAACCGTCGTAGTCGCTCGTGAAGACCTCTCGATACCGGGGGCCGACGAGGAGAAACGGCCCACGCCCGGCGAAGCGAAAGACGTCGAACGGATATTTTTCGAATTGGTGCGCGACAGCCGGCCCGATGTCGTGCTCCTCGATCTCTCCAACACCACAGGCGCCGGCGTCGAGGCGATCCTCAAGATCCGGCAGAGGTGCGCCGTACCGATCCTCGTGGTGTGCGCGGCGGACGACCCGCGGACCGGGGATTACCGGATTGCAGGCGCGGCGGAATGCCTGGCGTCGCCGGTCGATATCGTTCTCTTGAACCAGATGATCCTGCGCATCAAGCGGGTGACCCGGCCGGAGAACGCAAAGACGGCCCGGCATCAGGAGGCCAAGACCTTTGCCGGCATCGTGTTTCGCCCGGAGAAGAGCGCGCTCGGCGATCTCGACGGCGGCATGGCGCGGCTGACGACCGCCGAACTCGACCTCTTGTCGCTGCTCGTCTCGCGACCCTGGACGATCTGCAGCCGGACCGAGATCGGCGAGATCCTCTATGGCCGCCACCGGCCCAAGAGCGACCGGGCGATCGACGTCATCGTCGCCCGGTTGCGCAAGAAACTCGCCTCGCTGAGCGGGCCGACCGCCGAGGAGCTAATCCAGACGAAGCATCGCTGGGGCTACATGCTGGCCGCCGATGTTTCGGCGGCGCCGCAGCCCGATGCGGCGAAAGGGCAACTGCTGGGCGCGCGTGACGGCGAGCCGCACCCGATATCGCCGGTCGAAGCGTCCCTGATCTGAGGTCCGGCCATGTTGGCTCTGGCTCCCCGCGGCGATGATCGGGCGCCGGGTGCCGAGCAGAGCGCGGCCAGCCTGTCGGCGGCGGCGCTGCTTGGCTGTCTTGTCATCGTTGCCCGCTATCGCGGGATCCACCTGTCGGCAGCGCAGCTGATCCGCGATCACCAGCTCGGGCGGGACGAACCGTCGCCCGACCGGCTGATCGAGATCGCCCGCGCCTGCGGCCTGCGCGCGCTGATCGCCCGGATGAGCTTCGACAGCCTGACCCGGCTCGGCGAAGCCCTGCCGGCGATCGTGCTGCTCAAGAACGGCGGCGCGATGGTGCTGCTAGGCGCGCGGCCTTCTGCCCGACCGCCGACGGTCTCGTTGCGGGACCCGCAGGCGGCCGAGGATGCGCTGCTCGTCCTCGACGAGGTGCGCTTTGCCGAGGGCTCGACGGGCCAAGTCATCTTGCTGAAGGGCGACCATCGTCTGCGCGACGAGGAGCAGCCCTTCGGCGTGGCGCAGATCGTCGGCCTGGTGCTGCGCGACCGCGGCATGCTGCGCGAGACGATCATTTCCGCGTTTCTTATGGCCGTCCTGGCGTTGGCGCCAATTTTCTTCTGGCGGCTCTTGCTCGATCGCGTTCTCTTTTATGAGAGCCTCGACACGGAGATTGTCCTTTGCACGGCATTCGCCGTGCTGGTCGTATTCGAGATCGCGTTCGGCTGGCTCCGGCGCAAACTCGTTCACCACCTTAGCCGACGCGTCGATGCGAAACTGTCGACCGACATCTTCAACAAGGTGCTGAAGCTCCCGATCGACTTTTTCGAACGGACCCCGACCGGCGAGATCACGCGCGACATCTCCGAGATTTGGCGGATCCGCAATTTTCTCAGCGGCCAGGCGCTCAGCGCCATGCTCGATTTGCTGGTGATCCTGGTGATCCTGCCGATCCTGTTTTTCTTCAGCGCGCTCTTGACCGCGGTCGTGCTCGCCATCTGCGCGCTGATCCTGCTCTGGGTCTTCATCATGCTGCCGATCACCAAACGCAAAGCGGGCGCCGTCTTTGCCGCCGAGGGGGTGAAAAGCGCCTATCTGGTCGAGACCGTGCACGGCATGCGCGCGGTCAAATCGCTCGCCCTCGACGCCCGCCGCCGCCGGCAATGGGACATCCTTGTCGCGCAATCGGCGGATCTGCGGTATCAGCACGGGCAAGCGGTCAACCTCGTGCAAACCGTCATGCTGCCGCTCGAGCGGCTGATGACCAGCGGCGTGTTCGCGCTCGCCGTCTATCTCGCAATTTCGACCCAAAACCCGGTCTATGTCGGCGCCCTCGTCGCGTTCATCATGCTGACGATGCGGTTGGCGCAGCCGCTGACGCAGCTTGGACTGCTGCTGCCGGAATATGACGAGCTGCGGGAATTGGTCAGGATCATCGCCAAACTCGTCAATCAACCGCCGGAAGAGGGGCGATCGCGTGCGGGGGTGCGCGCCCCGCTCAAGGGCCGCATCCGCGAGGTCCGATTTCGGTATTTCGGGGCGGCGGCGCCGGCCCTCGACAACGTCTCATTCACCGTCCCCGAGGGGACGATCTTCGGCATCATGGGCCGCAGCGGCTCGGGCAAGACCACCGTCACCCGGCTGCTGCAGTTTCTGCATTCCAATTACGAGGGGCTGATCAAGATCGACGGCAACGACTTGCGTGCGATCGACGTCGATCACCTGCGCTCGAGGATCGGGGTCGTCCTGCAGGAGAACTTCCTCTTCCGAGGAAAGGTGCGGGAGACGATCTCCGAGGCCAAATCCGACGCCACCCTGGACGACGTGATCCTGGCGGCGCGGCTCGCCGGCGCGGAAGAATTCATCGACCGCCTGCCGCTCGGCTACGAGACGGAAATCTACGAGGGCTCGCCTAACCTCTCGGGCGGTCAGCGGCAACGTCTTGCGATCGCCCGCGCATTGATCAACAACCCGCGAATTCTGATCCTCGACGAGGCGACCAGCGCGCTCGACGCCGAGAGCGAGGCGATCGTCAACGCCAACCTTATGCGCATCGCATCAGGCCGCACCTTGGTGATCATCTCACACCGCCTGTCCTCGCTGGTAGCGGCCGACCAGATCATGGTGCTCGAGCGCGGCCGGGTCTACGACATCGGGCGGCACGACGAACTCCTCGCGCGCTGCGACATCTACAGCGCCCTCTGGCAGCAGCAGCACAGGCATCTTGCTCCCGGGACCGGACATGAAGTCATTCCTCTCCGTAGCGACGCGATCTGAGCCGACAGTCCACGTGCCGACCGCGGTCCCCGAGCCGACCGCGGACGAGATCATTCGGATCTTCCAATCCGAATCCGGCGAAATTCGCGCCGGCGCCGGTCCGATCCGCAGCCGCCGCTCGCTGCTGCTCGTGGCCGCCTTGTTCGTCAGCCTGTTGGTGATCGCAGGTTCGTTCCAGCTCAATCGGGTGGTGACCTCGCTCTATGGCCAGATCGTCACCACCGAGCCGACCGTCGTGATGCAACCCTTCGATGAAACGATCATCAAGACGATCGATGTCGACGAGGGCGAACGGGTCAAAAAAGGCCAGCTGCTGGGGACGCTCGACCCGACCTTCGCGGCCTCCAACGTCGACGCGCTGCGCCTGCAAATCGCCAGCCTCGATCCGGAGATCGCGCGCTGCGAGGCCGAGCTGGCGCAACGGCCCTTCGTCTACGTCCCCGGCAACGGACCGGGCGAAAAACAATACGCCGCGCTGCAAACTTCGTATTACCAGCAACGCAAACAGGCATATGACGCGCAGGTGAATTCCTATAAGGCACAGATCAAACAATACAAGGACACGGTCGTCGAGCTGGCAAACGACGAGGCGCGCTATGGCCAGCGCGTGAAGCTCAACCAGGACATCGAGAACATGTATCTCGGGCTGATGAACTCGCCGGCGTTCAGCAAGCTCAATCTGTTGCAGCAGACGGATTTGACCACCGACATCACGCGCGACAAGGAGGATGACCACTACAATATCCCGGTGACCCAGGACGAGGTCAAATCGACGCAGGAACTGCTCGACAATTACATCCAGCAGTGGCGCGCCTCGACCAGCCTGGAGATGGTGACCGCGCGCAATTCGCGCGACGCGGCGCAGCAGCAGTTGCTGGCGGCGCTGAAGCACCTCGAAGTGGTGCGCTTTTATGCGCCTGACGACGCGATCGTGCTGCGGGTGTCCAAATTGTCGGTCGGCTCGGTGCTGCAGCCGGGCGACGATTTCATCGAGCTGGCGCTGCTGCGATCCCCGATCGAGGCCGAAATCGGCATCAGCCCGGTCGATATCGGGTTCGTCCGCAAGGGCGACCGCGTCCTCCTCAAGCTCGATCCCTACAACTATATGGAGCACGGCTGGGCCGAGGGCACGGTCAGTTGGATCAGCGAGGGTACCTACACGATGACGCCGGTGAGCTCTACCTCCCCAACCGGCGCGATCACCCCGGGGACCTCGCCGGGGGCGACCGCGCTCCCGCAGAACCCGTCGAGCGCCGACGTCCCCGGCGTGCAGAGCGGCACCACCCCGATCACCAACCCCTTTTACAAGGCCCACGTCAGCATCACCAAAGTCAAGTTAAAGGACGTGCCAAAGGATGCCCGGCTCTACCCGGGTGCGACGTTGACCGCCGATATCCATGTCGGAACGCGGTCGGTGTTCTGGTACCTGTTCAGCGGCGTCTCGGCCGGCTTTGATCAGGCGATGCGCGAGCCGTGAGCGCGATCGTCTGCGATCCGGTGGCATCGGCGGACCCGGCGGCGGAGCGGCTCTTCGCCACGGTTCGCCGCAAGCTCGCGGCGCGGCGGGCCGCATGGCAGCTGGCGCGGGCGATGAGGAAGCAGCGCCGGGAGCGCCATGGGAGCGCGTTCCGCCGCTTTGCCGCCGCCGCCCGCGCCGGGAACCCGGAGGCGCAATACCGCCTCGGCCTCGCCTATGCTCTTGGACAGGGCGTCATTCGCCACCCGCCGGACGCCGTCCGATGGTACCGCCGCGCGGCTGAGCAGGGCCATCTCGAAGCGCAGTTTCAGCTCAGCCTGATCTATCTTCACGGTCAGCCTGGCGCCGGCGAAGACTGGTATCGGGCGGCGCTGGCGCACGATCGGCAGGCGGCCGAATG
Source organism: uncultured Alphaproteobacteria bacterium (assembly GCA_963772295.1). GTDB lineage: Bacteria > Pseudomonadota > Alphaproteobacteria > ATCC43930 > CGMCC-115725 > AP-15. Next base: position 204,899 of record CAVYWO010000003.1, on the reverse strand, counting down.
GAACCGGGATATGTGGTTCCCGTCCGGGATTTCCGTGCCGTCCGATTATGCCGAGGCGCTGCGCTGGAGCCGGCTCGCGGCAGCGCAGGGGCGAGCCGAGGCGCAGGCCAATCTCGGATCGCTGTATCTGCGGGGATTGGGCTGCGCCCGGGACGATGCCGAAGCCCGCTATTGGTATGAACTGGCCGCCGCGCAAGGAAGCGCCGAGGGCGAATACGGCCTCGGCCTGATCTATGCGAACGGGCTCGGGGTTGCCGTCGATCTCGCGGCTGCGGCGCGGTTCTACGCATTGGCTGCCGAGCACAACAACGACGCGGCGCAAACCGCACTCGGGTTGATGTATGTCTCGGGTCAAGGGGTCGAGCGCGATCCGTGCCGCGCTGCCGTATTGTTCCGGCAGGCGGCCGGCCAGGACAATACCGGCGCCCGCTTCAACCTCGGTCTCCTCTATCTGCGCGGCGACGGCTTGGCGCAGGATGACACGGCAGCGGAGGCAAGTTTCCGCGACGCGGCGCGGCTCGGTCACGCCGCGGCGATGCTGAGTTTGGCGCGAATCTGCGATGCTCGCCGGGGCTCGGCATCCGATATGGCGGAAGCGGTGCTCTGGTACAAGGCCGCGGCCGGCGCCGCGAGCGCCGAGGCGCAATTCATCCTCGGGCAGCTCCACGCCGACGGCGAAGGGGTTCGGCAGCAATGGAGTGAAGCCGTCCGCTGGTTCGAAATGGCGGCCGAACAACGACATGCCGGAGGCCAGCTCAGCGTCGCGCTATGCTATTTTCGCGGGACGGGCGTGGCGCGCGACCCGGCGAAGGCCGTCGAATGGTACGCCCGGGCCGCCGAGCAGGGGTTGGCCGCGCCACTGGTCGGACCGGCGCATCTGCATCTCGTCGGCGACGGCGCGGCGAGCGATCACGAGAGCGCGTCCCGCTGGCTCGAGCACTCCGCCGGCCGCGGCGAAAGCGAGGCCGAAACCGCGCTCGCCCTGCTTTATCTGCGCGGACAAGGGATACCGCATGACATCGCCCGCGCCGAAGCGCTGCTGCGCCGGGCAGCCGAGCGCGGTCATGGGCCGGCATGCCTGGAGCTCGGCCATCTCTATTCCGGCAGGCACGGCACGGAGGCGCGCGAAGGCGAAGCCGCAGACTGGTATCGGGCGGCGGCGGCGGCAGGTCAACTCGAGGCCCAGCTGCTGGTCGCTTATAATCTCTTTAATGGCATCGGCTGCGCTCCGGATGCCGCGGCGGCGGCAGATTGGCTCCGGAAGGTGGCCGAGCAAGGTGATGCCGGCGCGCAGTTTCAGCTCGGTGCGCTCTATTACCAGGGCCAAGGGGTCGAGCGCGACCGGGCAGCCGCCGCCAAATGGTATCGTCTTGCCGCCGAGCAGGGCGATCGCCACGCGCAGCACAATCTGGCGGAGATGCTGTTGACCGGCGACGGGGTCGAGCGCGATCCGGCGCAGGCTGTCACCTGGTACCGGAGCGCCGCGGAACACGGTTTGCCCGAAGCCGAAGCCGCCCTCGGCGATCTTTATGCCCGCCGTTGCGGCGTCGAACCCGACCCGGAGGCGGCTCGGAGACGGCACGAGGCGGCGGCGCAACACGGCGGCGAGGACGCCCTCTCAAAACCGACCGATCTCGCCCATGAGCAAGAGATGACGGCTGACATCGCGGGATCGGCACCCTTCTTCGCGGTCACAAGTCCGGCCGGCGATCCGCCCCTTGACCCGTCAATGTCCGCACCGGTCGCACCTGCAGGGGAGCCGGTTCGCCTCGTGATTTGGGATCTCGATAAGACGTTCTGGGAAGGAACCCTCGGCGAGGCAGGTATTCACGCTTACAACCAAGAGACGCACGACATCGTTGTCACGCTCGCCCGCCGCGGCATTATGAGCTCGATCTGCTCGAAGAACGATGCGGCTCCGGTCCGAGAGGCCTTGCAAGAGCACGGCATTTGGGACTATTTCATTTTCCCCAGTATCGATTGGACTGCAAAAGGCGAAAGGGTCGCTGCGATCGTTGCGGCAGCTGAGGTTTTGCCCTCGACTGTCCTGTTCATCGACGACGACCGTATGAACAGGGTCGAAGTCGCGGCCCTCGTCCCGGGAATACAGACCGCCGATAGCACGATCGCGCCGCGAATTTTGACCGATCCGCGGTTCAAGGGCGTCGGCGAGCCCGAACTCACGCGGCTCGCTCGCTACCGGCTGTTGCAGCGCAGCGCGGCGCTGCTGTCCGCTGCCGACACCGACCAAGAGGCCTTCTTGCGCGCGTCGCACATCCGCGTCATCATCGACAGCGATGTCTCGCCGCACATCGATCGGGTTATCGATCTGATCAAGAATACGAGCGCGTTGCGCTTCACCGATCGGCAACTGCCTGACGATGTCTCGGCGGCCCGTCAACAAATCCGCAGTGAGATCAGCCATTATTGGGTTCATGCCGGCCTTATCCGTGTGGTCGACGATTATGGGGACTATGGCTATTGTGGATACTACTGGATGGTCGGGACGCAGTTGTTCGATTATTGTTTCTCACAATACATTTGCGGTATGGGTATCGAATCTTGGCTATACCAGCGTCTCGGAAGCCCGCCGATCGTCCGGGCCACCGCGGCGTCGACCGAACTCGTCCAGTCCCGAGACGTGGATTGGATCACGTTACTGGCAAGGAAAGAGGGCGAGCGCGAGCACCTGGCTCGGCTCATTCCCGAGGTACGGCTGAGAGGGGGCAGCGATCTCGACGCCCTCGCCCACTATTTCCGGCTGGTCTCGGGATTGGTTCGCGCCGAGACCAACCGGTATCGCGCCCCGCTCTTTCTGCAAAGGGACAGCTCGGCTCTCCTCCGGCTTGCGCTCGGCGCGGCGCCGCCGGGGTTCTACGATGCGGCGCGCCGGCTGGGCTACTGCGAAGAGGACTTCGCCAGCGCGTTCTTGTCGCCGGCGCCGCCGGGCTCGATCCTAGTTTATTCGGGATGGGGCGATGTTCACCTGACCGTCTATCGCCACAAGACGATGGGCTTCACGATTCCAATGAACCTAGATATCTACGAAGATCTAACGGCCATCACCGACGACGTACTCGCCGAAGCCCTCGCCCGGCTAAACGTCGACGAGGCACAGAAGGCGGAGATCCTGGAGATCGTCGGCGTTTTGCGCGCCGACTATACGTTCGAAGCACGTTTATCGATCGATACGGCGACCGGGATCCTGCGCCGGATGTTCGGCGACATTCCGGACGGCACCCGGTTGTTTGTCATCCTCCCTTACGAATGGGTCAAATGGGAGGAGACGCTGCTGCCGCGGGAGTCGGCCATCGAATACAACAACGCGGTCCGGGAATTGGCCCGGGACTTCGGGTCGGTGACCCTGATGTCTATCGACGATGTCGTTGCCGACGCTGGCGATGTGCAGATGGGGTGTGATACATTCGAGCCCATGGTTTATTTTCGGATGTATGATCGGATCATGACGGAACTCGAGTCGGCGGGATTGCCGCCCGCCAACGAAGATCACAGCATCCTCGTCGAGGTCTGATCGAGAGCGACAGTCGTTAATAAGCGACATGAACACCATGCCGGGTTCTGCCTAACCGGGCGCGGGAGACGAGATGAGCGAGGAGGGAAGCGAGCGCCCTCATCTCGATGGCTGGCCGACAGGCCTCGCTGGCAACGCGCGACATTAGCCTCATAGCCGTCGCCGAGAGCATGGTCCAGGATTCGACGCTCCATCGGGCCGGTCTCTCGCATTTGATCTCCTTACGCTGCGACGGCATGGCCGCGAGGCGCGCAGCAGATCGTGATGGCGCGGGCCCATTCGCCGGTCATGAGTTTCGGTCGCCGCTGGTGAAGGTGCCAAGGGTCGTCTTTGCCTGGAAGCTGTACCGGCACCGCGGCTGGGACACGAATTCCACTGTTGCATTGCCGAGGCCAAGGCCCGGATCACGCCGATCCAGCCGCCCGGCGACAAGATCCAGTGTCCCGGCTCGGCGTCCCCAATTGCCGGATGACGAACGAGACCGAGTTGATGGCGCGTTTGTTGACGATCGGGTTTCGCATTGTCGCCGGCGAGCGCTGTCGTTCGAGCAGCAGGTGCGCACCTTCGCTGGTGCCCGGCTGATCGTGGGCCCCTATGATTTGGGGCTAACCAACGCTGCCTTTGCCGCGCCCAATGCGACCCCGTGCGAGCTGCGCTCGTTGAACAATCCCGATCACTCGCCGAATTGGGATGATTTCTACATCGCGCTCACCGCGACAATGCAGTTCTCATACAGCATCTGCATCGCCTGGAACCCGCCCTCTGAGGAAGTCGGGAATGCAATATTCCGGAGGTACTTGAAATGATAAGCGCGGTCGATGCCAGACCCGGCGATGATCCCGGGCCGATCATCAGCGCCCCTCCGCCCGCCGACAAGGCCACAATCACGATGGAGAAGGGGCAGGAGCGTGAAAAGGCCGCGTCCACTTTCTGGTCAATTGATGATCATCCCGGGGCAGATTATTTATCAGCCTTATCAGTCCTCCATAAACGTCTGCAACCAAAGAGCTATCTGGAAATCGGCACAATGAGCGGCGAGTCGCTTTCCCTTGCCAGCTGCCCTTCGATTGCTATCGATCCAGACTTTCATATCAATGGTGACATCACCGGTCGAAAGCCATTCTGCCTGCTGTTTCAAATGCGTAGCGACACTTTTTTTGGGACATATAATCCAAAAACGCTGTTCGGTTCATTCATCGAAATGGCGTTTCTTGATGGTTTACATCTCTTCGAAGTAGCGCTCAGAGATTTCATAAATATCGAGAAATTTAGCAAACGAAATTCAGTTATACTGATTCACGACTGTATTCCTACTGATGCTTATATCGGGCGGCGAGTTTTCGAGGATCATACCCTTCTAGTCGAGTCCCGACATCGCGACTGGTGGGCAGGGGATACGTGGAAGCTACTCTTGATTTTGAAGAGATATCGTCCTGATCTCCAGGTTCACGCGTTCAACGCGGCTCCCACCGGTCTCGCCACAGTGACCAATCTGGACCCGGCCTCCGAACTCCTGTCAAACGCATACTTCGACATTGTATCGCAGTACCGCACTTTGGATCTTGGCGAATATGGTATCAAGAAATTCCTCCGTGAGCTAAATGTGATGGATACGGCGATACTTGCGAGTTTCGAGTCGGTTTCGGCCTTGTTCTGGCTTTGATGTCTTTGCGTAAATTGCCGGCGATGAACGGGCGGGCCGTCAGCGGCCGCTTGTCACGGGTCGAAGGGCAATCTGAAAGCCACCACGAGCGCCGTCCGACAATCGCGACGCGGGAGCTCAAGGCGGATCAGGTTCGGCGAGGCTTGTCGCCGACCGCCTTCACTCGGAACAACATCCACGCGCTCGGCCAGGAAGGTGGCCGTGGTGCGGGCCGACCACGACGACTAGGTCGCGGAGCGCGACGTTCCGGTTCATGGTCTTGAACCGGATGCTGGCGTCGATGTTGAGGTAATCGTCGGTGTCGAACAGGTCGACCCGATTGTTGCTCCCGGGGCAGGGCGGGGTATCGAGAGGGTCTTGGCAACGCTTGAAGCGTCGAAGCTTCCGCCGTCGATGCCGATGATCAAGAGGCTCGCATTGGACGAGACGGCGCCGCCAGTGATCACACCCTACGTCGAGATCCGGGATGAACCGCCGGCCCCGTCGAAGCTGAACTTGACCAATGCACTGAGCTGTATCTCAGTTATCGGCGCACGACGGACGCCTTGCGGACGAGAACGGAGCAGCAATCTTCCTCCATTCTCCACCATTTCATAAGTTTAAATCCGGTCAGATCAAGAGCAGCCTGCACGGCTTTGCGGCTATTATAATTTAAACAGCAGGCGATACTGCTGCGATCGTAGCGATACCCCACAGAGTGAGCGCGGAAGTTTGTGCCGTCGCCAAGCTTAATACCATCAGGGTCAGCATAATCGAAGTAGACAGTGCCCCCAACTGGTAGCAACGCGTTAAGGGCGGTCAGATAATGATATATATCATAAAAATTGAAATGAATCCAAACCGCCGTACTATACGCCTTCTTGATGCCCTTGCCTAGCACGGCAGAGAAATCTGCGTAATCGATGAGGTGGCATTCGACGTTGTTAAACTGTGCAAGTTCATGTTGGCAGTATTGGAGGAATGTCTTGCTTAAATCGACGCAAAACAGCTTCTTTACGCGTGGAGCAGTGTTGCGCCCGACGAAGCCGCAGCCGGAGCCTATATCCATCACAACATCGTCCGAGCTAAGATTTAGGCGGTGCACAACCGTATCACCATAATCGCCTCTCGCTGCACGGATGGCATCGATGTTTTTCTCCGGCTGTTCGCCGAATTGATGGCCAACGCATGCTACCAAGGTCGCGTGCAAGCTCTCGAATTCCCAGTCGCGCCAGTCCTCTTGTTTCATCGGGACACCCCTTCTCGCCACGCAATTACCCTCACCTATCAGGGAAGTCGCGAGATAGAATCGATTGACGACCGAAGAGCTGGTTTGCAGCGCGGCAATATTCTAACAGTTGCCCGCGATGCGGGCAACTGTTTGCAACGCAGTGCGCGCACGAGAACCGCTTGCAAAATCAATCAAAGCGATCCAACGCGGCTGGAGCGATATGCGCGTCTGATGGCCGAAATCTTAATCGGATTGGTTGAGTTACGACCATACAAGACGCCTAATGAGAAAGTTGCATGGAGGCGGCGATATAGACCCCTGGGCGCTGCAATGGAGGCTTCGAAATCCTTGGCAAGACGGCGGTTGCGGTTGAGCCAAGCAAAGGTGCGTTCGACGACCCAGCGCCGCGGCTTGGAAACCGACGGTGTCGGCCACGCGCTTGACGAGTTACAAGCTGGTGGATGCACTCGCCAAATTCGGCCGGGGGAGCTGTCGGCGAAGAGGTGGCGCAGCGAAGGGAAGAGGTCGTGGACGGCTTCGACAACGAGCGGGGCGCCGTCGCGGTCTTGCGCATCGGCAGGGTGGACCACCGCCCCGACCATCAGACCAGCGGTATCGGTCACGATGTGCCGCTTGCGGCCCTTGGTTTTCGTGGCGGCGTCGTACACACGCGGTCCGCCGCTCTCGGTCCTTTTGACCGATTGGCTATCGATCACCCTGGCCGACGGGCTTGCTTCCCGACCGGCGCCTTCGCGCGCTTGCCGCAAGAGTTCGAGATTGATCCGCTCAAACAAACCCCTGTCCTGCCAATCGTAAAAGTAGCCTTGTACGGTGGTGAAGGGCGGAAAGTGACCAACGTAGCGATTAATCTCGTCCATCTGATTATATCGCGAAAGGATTATATGTCGACAAACGGTCGGTGTACGGTGTACGAGCCCGGAGGCGAACGTCGGCACTCGTCGCTCCGCCACAACCTTTGGGCTCCGCAACAGCTCGTCATCAAGTTGCAGTTCGGGGTAATCGGCGGCATAGTCGTGGTGTCGCGATTCCACCGGATCGACGCCAGAGGAGACCAATGGCCGCTGAGGAGCGCGGGTGCCCTGACCTCGAAGGCTGGCCGACACACTCTCTCGCACTGCACGGCGTCCGGCAGATATCGCTCGAGGAATTTCGCGAGCGAGTTGCAGGCGCGGATAGAGACGCTGGCACGTATTCGGTGCAGACGGCGCCAGGCGGCACCGTCAGCGCGCGGGTCGTCGGCCGCGCCGACGACAACAGCGACGCATGCCAGCAGTTTCTGCGGACGTATCTGGCTGCAACCTCATTCAGCTGGGAGCCGGAACATCTCTTTCTGATAAACGAGCCTTGTTACATCGCGGTCGGGTCGGGCGTCGTTTTTCTCGCGGATGGCAAAATTGTCGTCGAGACGTTATTTCCAACCGGCAACGAGACGATCGCGCTTCGCGTCGGCGGTGGATTGACGGCCGAAAACATCGGTGGCGAACTTCGCCGAGCGCCCGAACTCGGCGACGGCGTTTGGGTGCCGTTGCTTTCTCGAGGCAGCCTCGTTTATGGTCATGCCATCGCCGAGAGCATGGTGCAGGATTCGGCCCTGGATCGGGCCGGTCTTTCCCATCTGATCTCCTATGCTGCGACGGCGTGGCCGCAAGGGGCACAGGAGATCGTAATGGCCCGCGCGCACGCGCCGGTCGTGCGCTTCCCGGCTCTTCTGGTGAAGGTGCCGCGGGTTCTCTTCGCCTCGAAGCTGTACAGACATCCGCCATTGGGAAGAGAATTCGAAAAATTTATCGAACGCGCCAAAGTCCAGATTCTCGCCGATGCCGGTTCGTGCGAACCGCCCGCAGACAAAATCTACGTGTCCCGGCTCGGAGTGCCCAACCGGCGAATGAGCAACGAGCCCGAGTTGGTCGAATGTTTGTCACGGATCGGATTTCATATCGTCTCAGGCGAACGGCTGTCGTTCGAGGAGCAGGTGCGCACGTTCCGGAACGCTCGCCTGGTAGTCGGCGCTTATGGCTCCGGCCTCGTCAACGGTGTCTTCGCCGGACCGCATGCCACGCTCTGCGAGCTCCGCCCCCTGAACAATCCCTATTACTCGCCCAATTGGGATGATTTCTATATTGCGTTAGCGGCTACAATGCAGTTTTCGTATGGCATTTTCGTCGCAGATAATCCTCCCGGCAGCGACATCTGGGAATGTGACATTCCGAAGGCTCTCGAGTTGATTACCTCGCTCTCCGCCGATCTCGACGTCCAGGAAGGGGCTCGCCGTGCCGCGCGCCCACAGTCCGAATCCACCCCCCCGACCGTGCCGCACGACAACACTCCAAAGTCCGGCGACTTCTGGACGATCGGCGACCTCGAGGGAGACGACTATTACTCGTTGATCGTCCGGCTGCTCGCCGACTTAAGGCCAAGGAATTTCGCGCAGATCGGCGGGATCGTCGGCGATATCCTGTCGCACGTCGATTGTCCATCGATTGTCGTCGGGCCACAGTTCGAAATAAACCAGCAGATAATTGGCCAAAAACCGTTTTGCGGCATATTTCAACTTGATAGCCACGTATTCTTTTCGTTATACGACCCGACGAAATTGTTCGGCGAGAATATCGAGATGGCTTTGCTTTCTGGTTCTCGGTTATTCGAGAACGTTATCCATGAGTTTACCTGTATAGAACGGCACGCAAAAAAGCACTCTGTCGTCGTGATTTACGATTGTATTCCTACCGATGCCCACATCTGCAGACGCTTTTGCGACGATCAGACCCTCGCCACGCAGTCGACGCACCCGCATTGGTGGACCGGAGACGTGTGGAAAGCGATCCTAATCCTGAAGACCATTAGACCCGACCTGCATATACACACATTCGACGCATTTCCGACCGGGCTTGCGGTGATTACGAATTTGGACCCAACTTCGGCGGCCCTTCCGGAGAACCATCCGGGGATCGTCGAGAAATACCGCGCGTTGGAGGTGCGCAGTACGAAAACCTTCGCCGAACTGCCGTCGGCGATCGAGTCGTTGAGGATCGAGTGATCTTGCAACAGATGTGGCAAGAGGCCGTCGGGTAACCAGGGAGGCGCGGGCGGATCCGGCTCGCGATCCCGCCGGGCTTCGTCCAAGGCATAAGATGAGATTCGGGTTGGATGTTCAGATCAGATCGCACGCCTGGCGGCGAGGCAGAGGCGATACAATGCGAGATGGCGAACAACGGTTTGGGTAGTCGTCGCCGGCTGGCGCATCGTCTTCTGCAGGCCCTCCCACACCGCATCGTCCCCGGCAAGCCGGACCAAGAGCCTCGCCAACTCGACCGCGTTGCCGACCGGAAAATGGAACCCGTCTTTTCCCGGCCGGACCTTCTCGGCCATGCCGCCGATGTCGCTGCAGATGACCGGCCGCCGGTGGGCCAGGGCCTCCTCGATGACCAGCGGCGAATTCTCCCACCAGATCGACGGCACGACGACCCAGTCGATGGCGGCCATCAGACGATGCAGGTCCCGCCGCGCGTAGGGGCCAGCGAAATGCACCCTGGCGCTGGTTTTTGCCAGCAAACATTACGGAACCATGGTCAAGACTAATGGCTTCGCCTTGTGCGAGGCGGCCGGCGACAAGGCCTGCGCCGCCTGCTTTCCCGGCATCGCGGCGAGCGATTTCGCGCGCCGCCGCCAGCACATTCAGGCGCATTTTGCCGCGGCCGACCTGTTCATCGCGCCGAGTAAATTTCTGCGGCGTCGTTATATCGATTGGGGGATTTCGATATCGCGGATCGGTGAAACGCGGCGATGTAGTCGGGACGGTTCCGCTCGAGATAGGCGCCGTGAATGGTCAGCCGGATTGCTGTCGACCTCTCCGGGCAAAGCCGGTCGAGATGGTCAAAGGTCGCCAACAGCTCGAGGAGGCCCTTGAACGGATGGATTTGGCCAAAGAACCCGAACGCGGCGGGGCCCTCTCCCGCGGCGCGGCGGCGCCGGCGCGGCGATCGGACCGGATCGATGCCATTGGCAAGGGCGATGTGATGACAGATCGCCAAGTACTCATGCAAAGTAACGACCAGATAAATCTTTGGCTTATACCGACGCGCCGCGGTGATGAATTCGATTCCCAGATTTGTATAATGGTGGAAGTGGACGACATCGGGGTCAATTCGGGTGAGCAGGCGAGAAAATTCCGCGAGCACGCCAGCCGATGGTTGCGACAACAGAAAGGAGTTGAACTCGCTGGTGGCAATCACCGTCTCGTCCGGTCGGCCGGCAAACCCGGTTATCTGCCCGCTCGGCCGTTGCGGCCCTGCGGCCGGCACCCAGGCGAGAAAATGGGCCTCGATCCCGGCCGCCTGCCGCACCCCCCGGAACAGCAGGTAGGCGGCGACCTCGGCTCCGCCCGGGCTCTGCTCCGGATGTCCATGGGCAACGATCAAGATCCGCAGCGACAATGATGCCACCCGAAGCCCCGCCCTCGGATCATAGGCGGCGGCGAGCGACGGGCCAAGGTCGAGACGGATTTAACAAGGTCTTGAAACCTCCTGCAACGACATGAAACCGATCGTGGCCATAAGTGGTTGGAGCATCGCCGCTCCCCGGCGCTACACTGCCTCCAAACGAGCGAGAGATTGCTATGGCTTCAATCCACGGCGGGCTGTTTCACGCGGCACCAACGCACGTTACGGCGACGGCCCGTCCCACTGCCGGTGCGCTCAGTCTTGCGCAGGTAACCGGCGGCGCAGGCGGGTCCGGGCATCAGCCGACCAGCGGACCGCCGGGCGACCCCAAGTTTGCCGGCAGCCCGGCCGGTAGCGAGCAAGTCCTGGCAACGCAGACGCAGGTCGGCGGCACCACCACGTTAACGCTGCACGACGGCTCGGTGATCAACTTCATTGGCACCACTTCGACGTCATCATCCATTGACCGGATCGCCGGCTGCGGCGAATTCGGCCGCGGCCGGCGGCGTGCGGGGGTAGGCACTCGCCGTCCGACGTCGGCGGAAAATTCGCAACAGTCTGGCGAACCCTGCTCGGCTCGAAGCGTGACCAGTGCGGTCCGCACCGCACCGAGCAGGGCATAACGCCCTCGCGCCACCCCTCAAATTTACGTCCAATCGGCCGGCCTTGCCGGCAGCCGCGGCGGCGGCCTTCACCCGATCGAGGCCAACGCGCATGGCGGGTTCTGATGTCCCGCGGACTACGCCGGACCAGGTGCCAGACGCCAAGCCGTTTGTCGATCAGGCGCACGTTCAATTCATGCCGTCTTGAATCTTGGCTTCCGGTTCGGAAGACGGCTAAAGTTCGCTTCGGGGCGATGCAGAGTCTTGGAGAGGAGCTGCTCATGGCGGCTGCAAGAAAGGCGAAGACGACGATGCGCGGCGGAGCAAATACGATTTCTCCCTGGATCTCTGTGGACACAACATCCCTCTTTATCGGAAATTTTTGAGTCATCTGAAGGACCAGCCGTGCAGGTTGCTCGAGAGCGGATCGTTTGAGGGTGGATCGACTACTTGGCTTCTCGACAACATTGCTACTCACGCAGATTTATTTGTGGATACCATCGACGTCTGGGAGCAGCCGCGGCTAAGGTCCAATCTGATCGCCGGTGGTCATCAGAACAAGGTCAAGTTTCATCTTGGCAGATCCGCCGATATTTTGCGCACCTTGCCGCTGAACGCCTATGACTTCGCCATCATCGACGGCTCCCACTGGACGATGAACGTGCTCGAAGACATGGTTCATAGCTTTCGTCTTCTGAAAATCGGCGACATCATGGAAAGCGATGACTACATGTGGGACGATCCGGAATGGAATCAGGAAGGCAGGCCAAGAGAAGCAATAGACGCTTTCCTCTCGATCTATGCAACGAAGATCAAGATCCTTCGGAAGGACGCGCTCGTCTGGGTGCAAAAGATTGCAGACCCGATGTGGGGGCTCTGAGCGGTCGGTTGCGATATCGACCAGATCGCCGCATGTTCGACGCTCGCAAGGCGCGCTATGGGCGCGGAAGGAGCTCCAAAAACGCATTGACCAGCGGATCGTAGCTCGATGTCCTCAGCATCGCGATTACTGCGGAGTTGGTCCGCGACCGCCCTCAGATCCTGAATGGTTCCGGGGCGATGCCATCGAGAACGCCCTTTGACCATGACGATATCCGGCTGATCGCGGCAGAGCGCCTGCAGCAACGCCCGTACTGATTGTTCGGTGCGGGCTCTCGCCTGGGTCATCGGCCGGGAACAGCTCCACCGGACAAGCAAACCCGGTCTGCCGTCGGCTTTGGCGCAAGTTTCGGTTTGAGATTGCAAAATAGGCAGGGTCGTGACCCATCTTGAAAAGTGCGCTCGCCAAGAAAATCTCCCGCTCCTCTTGAAGAAGGAAATGCGCCGGATGGCACAGGATAAATCTGAGCCTCATGGTTCGGCGTCCTTCCCCGCGCGCGAGGTGATCGGCAGTCAGTCGGGCGGCAGCGCGACCGCGCCTCACCCCTCGTCGGGCAGAAAGCCGATGATCCGAGAAAACAGCTCCTCGGCAGCGTCCTCGGTCGGCTCCGGAGGGACGCCTTCCGCCGCGGCCGCCGGGTCGCGACGTTGCTCGGCGAGCCGGCGGAAGTACCGTGCGGCGACTGCGTAAAACGGCTCCTCTTCCGGCGGATTGCGCATCGGCGTCGGCCCTCCCCTACTCGGCCGCCGACGCTCGAGCCACGGCGGGCTCGACCCTGACCGCGCAAAACTTGAATTCGGGGATCTTGCCGATCGGGTCGAGCTGCGGGTTGGTCAATAGGTTGGCGGCGGCCTCGGCATAGCAGAACGGGATGAACACCTGGCCCGGGGCGACCGCGCTGTCGGCCCGCGCCTTCAATTCGATGGCGCCGCGGCGGGTGGTGACCCGCACCCTTTCGCCGGCCGCGATGCCCAGCCGGCGCAATTCGGCGGGCGCCAGGCTCGCGACCGCCTCGGGCTCGATCTCGTCGAGCACGCTCGCCCGCCGCGTCATCGCCCCGGTATGCCAGTGCTCGAGCTGGCGGCCGGTCGTCAGCACCATCGGATAGTCCGCATCGGGCTCCTCGGCGGGCGGGATGATCGCCGCCGGCACCAGCCTGGCGCGACCCGACGCGGTCGGAAAGCCCTCGCCAAAGACGATCTCGTTGCCGGGCCGATCCGGGCCGTCGCAGGGATAGGTCACCGAGCCCTCGCGTTCGAGCCGCTCCCAGGTGATGTTGTCGAGCGACGGCATTGCCAGCTTCATCTCGGCGAAGACGTCGCGCGGATGGGTGTAGGACCAGCCGAGCCCGATGCGGCGTGCGATTTCCTGGATGATCCACCAGTCGCGCCGGGCATTGCCGGGAAGCGGCAAGGCGGCCCGGCCCATCTGCACCTGGCGGTTGGTGTTGGAGACGGTGCCGTCTTTCTCCGGCCAGGCCGAGGCCGGCAGCACCACATCGGCGTATTTCGCGGTTTCGGTCAGAAAGATGTCCTGGACGATAAGATGTTCGAGCTGGGCGAGCGCCTCGCGCGCGTGCCGGACGTCGGGGTCGGACATCGCCGGGTTCTCGCCCATGATGTACATCCCCTTGATCTCGTTGCGGTGGACGGCGTCCATGATCTCGACCACGGTGAGCCCGCGCCGGTCGTCGAGTGCGGTCTGCCACAGCGCCTCGAACCGGGCGCGGATCTTGGGGTCTTCGACCGACTGATAGTCGGGATAGACCATCGGGATCAGTCCGGCATCGGAGGCGCCCTGGACATTGTTCTGACCGCGCAGCGGATGCAGCCCAGTGCCGGGCCGGCCGACCTGACCCGTCACCATCGCCAGCGCGATCAGGCAGCGCGCGTTGTCGGTGCCGTGGACGTGCTGCGAGATGCCCATGCCCCAAAAGATGATCGCCCGTTCGGCGCGGGCATAGGTGCGCGCGACATGGCGCAAGGTGGCGGCGTCGACGCCGCAGATCGGGGCCATCGCCTCCGCCGAATAGGCGCCAATGTGCTGGCGCAGCTTTGCGAAATCCTCGGTATGCGCCTCGATGTATTGGCGGTCGGTCAGGCCCTCCTCGATGATTGTGTGCAAGAGCGCGTTCAAGAGCGCCACGTCGCGGCCCGGGTTGAAGCGCAGGGTCAGGGTCGCATAACGCTCCAGGCTGTGGCCGCGCGGGTCGATGACGAAGAGCTTGGCGCCGCGCTTTGCCGCCTGCTTGAAAAAGGTGGCGGCGACCGGGTGGTTCTCGGTCGGCCGTGCGCCGATGACGATGATGACGTCGGAATCCTGCGCCGCGGTGAAGGGTGCGGTGACCGCACCCGAGCCGATCCCCTCCATCAGCGCCGCGACCGACGAGGCGTGGCAGAGCCGGGTGCAGTGATCGACATTGTTGCTGCCGAAACCGGTGCGCACCAGCTTCTGGAAGAGATAGGCCTCCTCGTTCGTGCCCTTGGCCGAGCCGAAACCGGCGAGCGCGCGCCTTCCCTCGGCCGGAGCCTGTCCTCGGGCCGGCCGAAGGCCGGACCCAGGGGCCGGGGCAGGCTGGCGATCGCGGATCTGCCGCAACCCGGCGGCGGCGCGGTCGAGCGCCTCGTTCCAGCTGGCCTTGCGAAAATGCGTGTAGGGGTTCGCCGGGTCGATCTCGACGTCATGCTTTGATACCCCCTCTTTGCGGATCAGAGGCTCGGTCAGCCGGTCGGGGTGATGCGCATAGTCGAAGCCGAAACGGCCCTTGACGCAGAGCCGGTTGTGGTTGGCCGGGCCGTCCCTGCCGTCGACGGCGACGATATGGTCGTCCTTGATCTTGTAAGTCAGCTGACAGCCGACGCCGCAATAGGGGCACACGCTGTCGACCTCGTGGTCGGGGGGGTTGGCGTAGGCGCCGTTGGCATCGACCAGGCTCGCCGGCATCAGCGCGCCGGTCGGGCAGGCCTGCACGCATTCGCCGCAGGCGACGCAGGTGCTGTTGCCCATCGGGTCGTCAAAATCGAACACGATCTTTTCGTGATGGCCGCGCGCCGCCATCCCGATCACGTCGTTGACCTGGACCTCGCGGCAGGCGCGGACGCAGAGCGTGCATTGAATGCAGGCGTCGAGCTGCACCGCCATCGCCGGGTGGCTGCGATCGGGCGGCGGCGGCGGGCGGTGAGCAAACCGGCTGTCCCTGACCCCGAGCCGGTCGGCCCATCGCCAGAAGCGGGAATTCGGATCGTGTGCGGCGGCGCGCGCCGGCTGGTCGCCGACCAGGAGCTCGAACACCATCCTGCGCGAGAAACGGGCGCGTTCGCTCGCGGTCGCGACCTTCATGCCCGGCATCGGACGGCGCACGCAGGCGGCGGCGAGCACCCGCTCTCCGTCGATTTCGACCATGCAGGCGCGGCAATTGCCGTCGGCGCGGTAACCGGGCTTCGGCAGCCAGCAGAGATGCGGGATCTCGATGCCGGCCCGATCGGCGACCTGCCAGATCGTCTCGCCGGGTGCGGCTTCGACCTCGTTGCCGTCGAGGAAAAAGCGGATCGGGTCGGTCATTCCGAAACCTCAGGTGTATAGCGAGGGATTCGTTGTCATGCGGAGGCAGTCGTACCGGACTTGGACGGGCGCTTCCATTTATTTAAATCGCGCATAAGACCCCTCCAGGCATCGCAGGCCCTAAATCGAGGCCAGGCATCCGAGGGTTCGAAGACGGATGTAGCGTCCGGATGTCCTCAGGGTGGCGAATGGAAGCCCTCGGTCAGCATAGCCCTCAGAGGCTGCTCAAGCGATGCCAAGCAGGGCCTGCGCGGTGCCGCCCACAAAGCGGGCTGGCCGATCGGCTGGCGCATCGCGCAGGCGATGCTGAACCCTGGCTTCGCCGGGATCCCGGCCGGCGCCAACGACACTGCTTGGCGCCTGCCGCCGAGCTGCAATGCGGTACCCGCTCGAAGCGAAGCTCGGGCGCAACGACCTCAGCGGATCCGAGGCGGGCGGGGCGCGCGATGAACAACGTCGGCGCCAATTCGCCGAAGGTCGAGCGGGGCAGCCGGAGGAGCTACCCTTCGCTACGTGATAATCGGGCTGCCAGGCCTTGACGCCGACGCAGCGAGCGATCCTCGACCACCCGTTCCGCCGCTCCTAGGTCGTCCCCCGCGCCGCCAAAACCGGCTGCGCAACCGGTAGCGGACTTCCGCGTCGTTCTGCAGCTGGCAGTCGAGGAACGAACGGATTTTTGAGCGGGATTTTCTAACCTCTTCTGTTGCCCCCCTTAATCCTCCTCGGTCCCCTCGATCTGGCCGCAAGCGATCGGCAATGTGACTTGTGCCGGGATTGACCCCAGCGAAGCCACCGAGGCAGGAAGCTTGGTGGCCGCGGGAACGCCGTGGATGAAGATGACGCGTCGGCCGAGATCAAGCTGTCGGTCACCGAATGCCTTGGCAAATGCCGCCTGAAGCGCACTCAGCGACACGGTCGCGTGATAGTGATAGGCGCCGTCCGCCGAGGCCTTCGGATATGTCCCATGGGCAATATCCATGGCAGCCGGATTTGTGTCAAAAGGCACCATCGTGGTTCCGGACATCGGTGCCGTCTCGACCACGTCGATGATGCCGTCATGATCGGTATCCGCCGCTTCGGTTGGGCAGATGGCAACGCGATTGTCCTTGAAGCCATGGAAGTGCTGCCAGTGGATCACGTCGGGCGGCACTCCTTTGACGTCGATGTCGATCGTGAGGGTGTCGTCGGTAACGACGAGCCGGGCCTCGCCGCCCGCCTCGCTTCCGGTCACATTGCTGTTCATCGGGTGAAGAGCGGCGACGTAGGTGACCGGGTTCCGGGCGTCGGCGGAAGCCACCGACAGGCACGCTGCTACCGCCAGGGCAAGAGCGCCCAGGAGATTGATTTTCATGGCTGGCTTCCTCCTAATGTTGATGCCGCATGTTCTGGCGCTGGCTTCGCGAGTACTGCTGAAATTGGCGCCTGGAGGGGTTCGGCGGATCCAGGGTTGGCCTCATGGGTCATTCCTGCTGGTGACGGAATGGGAGTTGGGTGGCGTCGCTATCGACAAGGCCGAAGCGAAGCGCGGCGCGAATGCAGCCGGCGGTCGTTGCCGCGCCTATTTTTGCCTTGATCCGACTGCAGTTGTTGGCTGCGGTCTTGTAGCTGACGCCGAGGGTGTCGGCTATTTGCGACAGCGTCCGACCCTCGGCCAGCAGTCGCAGAACTTCGAGTTCGCGAGCGGAGAGCTCCGATAGCGGCTGCGACCGGGCTTGGATGCTCGAGAACGCGAGTTCTTCGGCGACCGCATGCTCGACATGGGTGCCGCCGCGCGCGACGCGCCGGACCGCCTCAATGATCTCCTCCGGAGGCGCATTCTTGGTGACGTACCCGGCCGCCCCCGCCTGCAGCGCGCGTGTCGCATGCATCGGGTCGTCGTGCATGCTGAAGACCAAAATTCGGGTTCCGGGTGTCGGGGCCTTCAACCGTTCGAGCACTGCGAGGCCCCCGATGCGCGGCAGATTGAGGTCGAGAATGATCAGGTTCGGCCGCCATGCCTTGCACATTTCAATGGCCTCTTCGCCGCTCGCCGTATCCCGGATTTCTGCCGCCTCGGGCGCCAAGAGCCGGCGCAATCCGGCCCGCACGATCGGGTGATCGTCGACGATCAGGATCTTCATCGCTCGGCGCTTTCTCCGCTGGGAAAGAGCCCTGTCAGACCGTAACCCAATCGGCTCTGCTCGGTCATGCCGCGGCCGTCATCCGCGATCACCGCCCTGATTGCGTCGAAGCTGTGTGCGGGGTCGCGGCAAGGCTCGACGGTGATGGTTACCGGCTCGGCCTCGGCATGCCGGACGACATTGCTCAGAGCTTCTTGCACGATCCGACAGATCGTAGCGCCGATCATTGATTGGCTTCTCGTCGGGTGGCTATTCGGCTCTCCTTGAATACAAGCCAGGTCGCGTGTGGTGAATCTCAAGTCAAGAGCCGGGGAAAATTTCCGCAAATAATAGTGAGGATTTTCCAGCGAGAGCGGGAAAACGGCCCATCGCCAAGACCGCCCGGGTCTGCGCTTGATCGATCGCATGTTGGTAGCGATGTCGATCCGGGCCGGCATCGGAGGAATGTGCCGGCTGGTGGGCGTTCTGGTCATGCTGTCCGGCCTGCCTGCGCTGGCGCAGACGACGTCACCGGGATCTTCGTCCGCGGCCCCTGCCGCCGCGGGCCCGGACGACTCTTCGACAAGCTCTTCGATCACCCTGCCAACCGTCGAGGTCGTTGGCGTCACCCCGTTGCCGGGCAGCGGGATCGACATCGACAAGGTGCCGGCCAACGTCCAGGTCTTAACTTCGGGACAGTTGTACCCATCCGGCCAGGCGAACGTTCTGCTGCCGGACGCGGCCGCGCGGCGACTCTCGCAGGTCAACCTCAATGACGAGCAAGGCAGTCAGTTCCAGCCGGATTTCGTCTACCGCGGCTTCGAGGCCTCGCCGATCGAAGGCATCCCGCAGGGCATCGCCGTCTACCAGAACGGCGTGCGCATCAACGAGGCGTTCGGCGACACCGTCAATTGGGATCTGATTCCGCAATTCGCGGTCAATCGGATGACGATCCAGAGCAACAACCCGGTCTTCGGCCTGAATGCCCTGGGCGGCGCAGTCGCGATTGAGATGAAGAACGGGTTCAACTTTCAGGGTTTCGAGGGACAACTCTCAGGCGGCTCCTACGGCAACATCAACGGCTATGCCGAGGAAGGCGCCCAGTTCGGCAATTTCGCGTTCTACGGCGCCGTCGGCGGCACCCACGATGACGGTTTCCGCTATCACTCACCCACGAACCTCACCCAGGGCTATTTTGACTTGGGCTGGGCCAAGGACGAATGGACCGCGCATCTGTCGGTCGCGGCGGCCGACAATGTCCTCGGCGCGGTCGGGCCGACACCGATCCAGCTGATCGAGGAAAATCCGGCAAACGTCTTCACCTATCCGCAATCGATTCACAACGAGGCGGAGCTGGTCCAGCTCACGACGACCTATCAGCCGATCAGTTCCGTGCTGGTGACCGGCGATTTCTACTATCGGCATTTCCTGCAGCATCTGGTCGACGGCAACACCACGGACGTCTTGCCCTGCGTCAACAAGCCGACCTT
This sequence comes from uncultured Alphaproteobacteria bacterium, assembly GCA_963772295.1. Lineage (GTDB taxonomy): Bacteria > Pseudomonadota > Alphaproteobacteria > ATCC43930 > CGMCC-115725 > AP-15. Next base: position 185,402 of record CAVYWO010000003.1, on the reverse strand, counting down.
CTTCTGCCTCGAAGGCGACAACCTATTCCCTCGTGATGCGCTTTACGACTCATTGGGCAATTTGGTGCCGACCAGAGTGCTGTCCCCGTTCGCAGTCGGCACGACGCCCGGCGAAGTCGATTTCAGCAACACCAACACCAACACCATCGGCGCCGGTCTGCAGGCGAAATTCACCAACCCGCTGTTCGGCCGAGAGAACAATCTGGTGTTCGGCACGACCGTCGATCACAGCGAGACCGGCTATAATGCGCATGGCGAACTCGGCACGCTTCAGCCGAACCTCGACGTCATCGGTTCGGGCATCATCATCGATCAGGGGTTCAGCCCGTCGCCGGCACCGCCGATCGAACAGCCGGTCGACGTCGACGGCAGCAACAACTATTTTGGCCTCTACGGCACCGACACCTGGAACGTCACGCCGCGCCTTGCCTTCACCCTGAGTGGCCGCCTCAACCTCGCGTGGATCGGCCTGCAGGATCTGACCGGCCTCGCCCCCGGGCTCAACAACAATTTCGTCTATAGCCATTTCAATCCGGGCACCGGCCTGACCTATAAGCTCGCCGATAACGTCACCGCCTATGGCGGCTGGTCCGAATCGAACCGCGCGCCGACGCCGGCCGAGCTCACCTGCTCGAACCCGCGCACGCCCTGTCTTCTCGACGCGTTCCTGGTCGCCGATCCGCCGCTGAAGCAGGTCGTATCGCAGACCTTCGAGGCCGGGGTACGGGGCGCGCTCGCGCCCCCTGCCATCCCCGGCCAGCTGCACTGGAATCTCGGCGTTTTTCGCACCAACGCCTATAACGACATTCTTCTGCTCGCGACCCCGATCAACGGCTTCGGCTTTTTTTCGAATGTCGGCGAGACCCGGCGCCAAGGTATCGAGGCCGGTCTCACCTACAACTGGAAGAAATGGACGGTCAACCTCAATTACGCCTACCTCAACGCCACCTTCCTCGACAATCTGGTGCTGTCGTCGAACAGCCCGGCCGTCAACGCCAACGGCGATATCTTTGTCCATCCCGGCGACACTCTGCCGCTGATGCCGAAGAACCGGGTCGTGCTCGATGTCGAATACGAGGTGACGCCGCAATGGAGCATTGGCGCCGACGCCAAATTTGTCGGCAGCCAGTATCTCGTCGGCGACGAGTTCGAACCAGGAGTTGCCGATGCCGGCCTATGGCGTCGTAAACCTGCACAGCGCGCTCAAGGTCAACAAACATATGACCTTCTTTGTCCAGGTCGATAACCTTCTCAACCGGACCTATTATACCTACGGTACTTTCACCCAGCTCGACGGGCTGCCGCCCAGTGTGAATTTGACCAATCCGGAGACATTGAGCATTGCAATTGGCCGTGTCGCCTATGCTGGCCTGAAAGTCGATTTTTAGGGCCGTGTGTCCCATGAAATCCTGCGCGATGCTGGAATTATGTCCGAAAAGCAAAGCACGGTTCACGCGTTCGGCATCTCGGCGCGATGACAATAAACCGCAGAAACACCCGGTGTCATCGTGGTCGTGCACGTTTGCCGCTGCGGCCGTTGTTGTCGCGTCCGCTGCAGGAGTTCCGGCGACCGCAACCAGCCGGGCGGAAGCCGATGTTAAGGAACTCGCCGCGAAAATAGCGAGCGGCGAGATAGCGGGTGTTGTCACGAGTGCTCCGAAATGCACGGATGATGGGCTTAGGGGTGCTCCGTTAGTTATAACAACGCCGGTACGTATAGATGGTGTCGATCTTATATTGGAGACATTCGTTCCAACACGCGGCCCTCCGTATAATCAAGTGAAAATTTCGGGCGAACAAAAACCGCTGCATGTCAATCTTGGAAGTCTTTGGCTGCCCTTGAGCGAGCACGGTGAACAGGTATTGGCAGATTTATTAAAGAAGTGCACCCCCGCCCCAAAACGTGATGCCAACCGCGGCAACAATCCGGCTGCCACCGATGCCATAGGTAGGTGGGATTCTGATCACGATGGAACGCTTGATCAGGCTGAGATCAATAAAGCTGCGGCGGTCGAGTTCGCTAAGCTGGATGTCGATCACGACGGTACCTTGGATGCGAAGGAATTAGATCAGCGCGTGACTCAGGCCGAATTTCTTGCTGCGGACAAAAACAGGGACGGCACGCTCGACCAGTCTGAATACCAATCGATCGTTACCGAGCGGTTTCACGCTGCCAACCCGGACAACGATACCACGATCGAGGCAAAAGAACTGCAAACCCCGGCAGGTCACCGTCTGATGGAGCTGCTAGAATAGCAGTTAGCGTGCGAGCGCCCGCACGGGCAGAAAGAAGTTAGGACGGCGAAGAAGCTCGAAGACCGAATTGACCGAGTAGCCGTTAAAGCCCCCGCGGGCAGCGGCACAAGCATCGCAGCAGGGGGTGTCGGCCATCATAGGTTGCGAAATGGACTGCTGCCAGAGCTTTCGATTCAGTCCCTGGTGATCGCAACAACGTTGAAGTCCCGATCAAGGCGGAAATCATATTGTCCGCGGTCTTTGCATTTCACGTCATCGGCCTCGAGAACGCCGGACGCCTCCGACTCTTTTTCAAATTTTCCGCCTTCGCAACCCCATGCGGCGATTGCCTGCTTGACCTTTGCGCTTTCCGCATCGGTCAGCTTCGCGTCGGCGCGCGCGACGCCACAGAACAGAAGCGTAGCGACCACGGCGGCTATTGTTTTACTCACGGCATTGCACTCCTTCCGATTTAACCGACATCTCCCGGATGGCGGCCGGTCTCACGGGGTTTTTCCGCCCCGGTTGACCACGAACATCTCGGGGCTCCGACCGGTCGGGATGTGACGGACGATCTCGAGCGTCGCGACGTCGATCACGTCGATCACTTCGTCATCGCCGCAAGCCACATAGAGCAGCCGGCGGTCGTCGACAAACTTCATGTTTCGAGGCCGCTGCGATGTTGCGATCCACTTGATTATCTTGTAATCCTGCCTCGGATCGAGCACCGCAATGTTGTTTGTCTTCTCGTTGCTGACAAAAACGTAGCCCGTGCCCCTCGCGCTCGCCTTCGCCGGCAGCCAGAGCGCTAACAGGACTTGGCTCATGAAACAGGCCAGCAGCAGCATGAAGAGGATGCGCGTGACGAGGGTCACGAAACAGGCATCGAGCGCGCGCTCTACCGTTTTCAGTTCGAGCTCGTGCATGAATTTCGATGCTCTAACCGACATTCGCCAGATTCCCGGCGGTTTCGAGGCCGGGAGCGGGCCTTTGAATGGTTCGGTCAACGGCAAATCGCCGTGGCCACGGGCAAGAGGCGGTCGAAGCCAGCAGTTGACGGCACCGGAACGCTGGCATGCGCTCATTAGACCGCGGTGAGGCATGCGTCTCCTCTCGTCGCAAGGCGTCGGCGTTGCCCTCGCGAGTGACGTCGGCTCCGGTCAACACCTGCGTCTTCGCCGGCAGCTTGTCGATGTCGATCCCGCTGCCCGGCAGTCCCGTCACAGCGACGACTTCGACGGTTGGCAGGGTGATCGAAGAGCTTGCCGAAGAGTTGTCCGGCCCCGCAGCAGCACGGGCCGCGGACAAAGATGACCCTGGCGTCGTCATTTGCGCCAGCGCAGGCAGGCCGGACAGCATGACCAGAACCGCCACCAGCCGACACATTCCTCTGATGCCGGTCATCGCCCTCCCCGATCGACCTTGCTAGCAACGGGTGATCGATCAAGAGCAGAACCGTGCGTTCTTGGCGATGGGCCGTTTTCCCGATCTCGCTGGAAAATATTCTCGATTATTTAGGAATTATCTCCCCGTCCGTGACTTGTCATTTGCCGCGCGCGACCTGGCCTGTATTCGGGGAGAGCCGAAACCCACCCGACGAGAAGCCAATGTCAATGATCGGCCCGACGACATCGAAGGCAGGCGCCGCTGCCGGTCCCGTTGACGTTGGACGCGCTGCTCGCGCCAAAGCGGTGACGCCCACCTCACCCAGATACCGCTCAAGCGCCGGTCCGTTGTCGGCCCCGACAATGGCGCCGACATAGCCATCCGGCCGGACCAGCACCCAGTCGCCGGGCGATAGGCCGTAGGCGTCGCGGAAGTGGCCGCCGTCATCCACCACGTCGCCCCGCGGGCCGACGATATGGACGCGCAGGCCGGGTCGCGGCGCGACGGCAGCGCGGTCGGCTTCGCAGCCGAGCAGCGCCCAGTGCGGACCGCGGAACAACGAAAACAGACGGGTCGGCCGGCCCGCTGCTTCGTTCCCTGCTTCACCTCATCCAACAGCCGCGTCGCCGAGCACTGCCGCAAGCTTCCAGCCCAAGTTGTAGCTGTCCTGCACGCTGGTGTTCAGGCCCTGGCCGCCGCGGCGGATGAATATGTGCGGCATCGCCTGCGAGGAACACGCGGCCGACCCGATAGTGGTCGGCGAGCCGTGCGTTCATCGAATACGCTGACCCCCAGGTTACCGATCGAATCACGATGTCCCGCCCGGTCCGGTCGGCGATCAGCTTCGTCAGTCCCTCGGCGGTGAGATACCGTGCACAGCCGGTCGACGATGCCGTAGTCCTCGAACACTTCGAGGCTGCGCGGCTGGATGCCCTTGCCGCGCGAGCCACCGAACGGCGTCTCCGCTTTCTCGATCAGCCGAAAGTCGAGGCCGCGCCGAGCGAGGTCGATCGCGAGCGCCAATCCCGGACGCGCCGGCGCCACAGATCAGCACGTCGGTGGTCGATTCTTGCGTCATGGCCCGCCTCTCTTGATATGTGTAAAACACACATATATGCGGTACGGCGGCCGATCAAGGAGAAAAGTGCAAAATACACATATTAGGGACTTGCTGCGCCGGCTGCATGAGGCGCTGATCGATGTGGTCGGTATCTTCAACCGACCCCAGAATGACGTGGTCCTGCTGCGCGAGGCCGGCGTGTCGCTGGATCGTGCGCTGTTTCCCCTGCTGGTGCTAATCCAGCGCCGCGGACCGCTCGGGGTCGGAGCACTGGCAGACTGGGTCGGCCGCGACTACACGACGGTCAGCCGCCAGGTGGCGAAGCTGGAAAGGCTCGACCTCGTCGCTCGCCGGCGGCCAAGACCGACCGCCGCGTGACCGAGGCGGCCGCCGCCGAGAAGGGCCAAGCCATGTCGGAAATGCTGGACGCGGCGCGCGAGCGGCTGGCGCGGAACGCGCTCGCGGGCTGGAGCGAGCACGATTTGGAGGAGCTGGCACGGTTGCTGCGCCGGTTTTCGGACAATTTGCTGCACGGGCCAGCGGATCCGCGAGGAAATCTGGCGGGAGGAAACCAAGACCTTCACCAACCGCTCCGTCCGCTGGCAACGCAGCAAAGAAGGTGAGGTCGAGCAGGCACGGCTTCTCGCCACACCGTCGGGCGGCTGACGCCGGCCACCTGCGCAATCTGTTCCTGCGTCGCCCGCCGGTTCGCGGTATGCGTTCGGTTTCTGCTGTTCCAACCGCGGTTTCCGTCGATGAAGATCCGTGACATCAAGGCCTACCGGCTCGAAGCGGCGCTGGCCGAGCCGTTCGCCTATTCGCAAGCCTGGTACGAGCGCCGCGGCGCACTGCTGGTCGAGATCCTCGGTGAGGATGGGTCGAGCGGCTGGGGCGAGGCCTTCGGTCCGCCGACATTGACGGCGCCGATCGTCGATTTCTACCGGCCGCTGCTCGTCGGCGCCGACGCCCTCGCGACCGAAGTGCACTGGCAGAGTTTGTACAATCGCCTGCGCGATCATGGCCGCAAGGGGCTTGCGATCGAGGCGCTGAGCGCCGTCGACATTGCGCTCTGGGATTTGAAGGGCCGGCATCTTGGCCTGCCGGTGCATCGGCTGATCGGCGGGCCGCTGCGCCGGCGGGTGCAGGCCTATGCGACCGGCTTCTACCGCAAGCGCGGCGGCGACCCGCTTGCCTATCTCGTCGACGAGGCGCGGCAACGGGTCGAGGCCGGTTTTGCGGCGATCAAGCTGAAGCTCGGCTTCGGCATCGACGACGACATCCGGCTGTGCCGCGCCGTGCGCGGCGCGGTCGGCGCCGACATTGCGATCATGGTCGACGCCAACCACGCCTATGACGCCACCGCCGCGATCCGCCTTGGCCGGCGGATCGAGGATCTCGATATCGGCTGGTTCGAGGAGCCGGTCCCGCCGGAAGATCTCGCCGGCTACCGGGAGGTGAAGGCGGCGTTGCACATGCCGATCGCGGGCGGCGAGGCGGAATTCACCCGCTGGGGCTTTCGCCGGCTCCTCGTCGAACGGGCGATCGACATCGTGCAACCCGATGTCGCCGCCGCCGGTGGCATCTCCGAGTGCAAGAAGATCGCCGACATGGCTAACGCGTTTGGTCTGCGCGTCAACCCGCATGTCTGGGGGACCGGGGTCACCCTTGCCGCGTCGCTGCAATTGCTCGCAATCCTGCCGGACAACCCGCCGGGCCTCGCGCCGATCGCGCCGCTGCTCGAATTCGACCAGTCCGAGCATCCGTTCCGCATGGCGGTGCTGCAGCAGCCGATCGAGCAGCGGAACGGCTGGGTCGCGATCCCGGACGGACCGGGTCTCGGCATCGACATCGACCGCGCCGCACTCGACCATTTCCGGACCGGTTGACGCCAGCGCGCCTGACGCCCGACCCGGCGCATCGGCTACCCGCAAGCCCGACGCGACCAGCCTTGAACTGGTTCGGCTCGGCCCGCACAGCGAGCTCGGCTTCCGAACGACGGTATCTGGCGCAGGGTCAGTCTGTCTGTCTGTCTGTCTGTCGGCGCAAGATAAGGTACGTTCTGGCAAAATCGCGCAGAACAGCGATGACGGAAAGCCGCGCCTTTAAGGCGCGGCTTTCGATAGGCTGCTGCTTTCCTTATCCGCAGGTCACGGGAGCTTGTAACTGCCCTGTTGGGTGCCGTAGGCGAGATAGGCTCCCCCAGCCAACGGGTGGAACTCATTCCCGTGATACACATACGTTAGTACACCGGTGATCCCGGCATACTTCCCAGTGCCAGTCGTCAACGTCAACGATCCGTTCACAGGTCCTTTCGCGTCCAGGGCCGTCTTCTCACTCGCAAAACTGCCGACGATCTGATCTCCCACGGGGTCAGTCCCCACACAGTAGCCACGGTACTGACCAACGCCGTTGGCGAAGTCGCCCGTACCCCAACAGTGCCACGCCATGTGATCGACAAGCCCCTTACCTAGGCTCTGGCCGTTTTCGTCTAGGTCGAGCAGGAGCCGCTCTTTGCCGATCTGGATGGCCTTGGCCGTGCCAAGGCTCGAATACATGCCGCTAAACGTTCCTTCCTTCGGCAGATCAGCGGCCATTGCCGAGATCCCGAAGAACATGGCGGTGCTCAGCGTGAACGCGGACAAGATGCATGTGCGAGGTCGCATTGAACTTTCCTCCCTTTCATCGTCGTCGGTTCTTTTTTGAGAACGCCCGGCGTTCTTTGGCTCGCCGGTATCGCCGTGTCCCCGCGGCTACGAAGGATCGAGGCCTTCGGCCAAAATATTTTCGGGCACGAAGGCCAATTTCGCGCCCGTCCCTGCTTCGGTGTCAATGAGAAACAACCGGCCTGCTGCAAACGGCCCGTGGCATTTCCTTAGCGCCGCATGGAACGGCGGCGGCTGGGGTCGCTTGATGAATTATCTCAGGTCAGCACAATCGTGAAATCGTGCTCTGGCTGACATTGTAGCTGCGCGCCACGCTACGCTGCGTCTCGCCCGCTTCGAGGCGCTTGCGGGCCTCATTCTGCTGGTGCGGGGTGAAAATCGGCTTGCGGCCGAATTTGACGCCCTTCGCTTTGGCGTCGGCCCGTCCGCGCGCGATGCGCTCCAAGATTTGGCGGCGCTCCAGTTTTGGCGGCTACGCCAAGGATGGCGAACACGATCTCGGCAAAGTCCGAAGTGGTGTCGAGGTAGGGTTCCGCCAGCGAGCGGATACCGGCTCCGGCGCGCTGCATCTCGCGCGCCATAACAAGCAAGTCGGTTCGTGTCGCGGAAAAGCCGGTCAACGGCCGGGGTGATGACAACGTCGCCGGGGCAAGGGCCTTCATCAGCTTAGCAAGCTGCGGCCGGTCGGCCGTGGTGCCGGTGATCTTCTCGCGGAACAGCTTTTCGCACCCGGCCGCCTTCAGTTGGCGCACCTGTCCGGTTTCGTCTTGGGCGGCGGTCGAGACGCGCGGATAGCCGTAGATCGTGCTTTCATTGTGCATCAGAAATCTGCATCGAAAAAGCCCAATCCGATCATTTCCGCGAATCTCGGGCCGTGTCGCGCTACCACCTGGTCATGCCTTGGGTGCAGGCGAAGAGTGCGTCTCGATCGGGTTTAACGCTATAGTCGAAATGAGTTCCATGTTACGCTTATGTCTGGCGGTTAGGGCACGGTGCCGCGCTCGCGCGAATTAAAGCAGCTCGGTACGGGCCTCATGCTCGCCGGCAAACGCGCTGCGCAACGCCCACGTTTTCACCGGCGTCGAGGTCTGGACGTGCAAATTCGGTGGTTCAGAGCTGCGTCGTCAATCAGAGTGGCGACTTGGACCGATGGAAGGCCAGCATGCCGGACGGTTTGCAGCTGCCCGCCCAGGTGACCCTGCAATGCGCGTCGTTGGCCGGCCCCTTCGCCCGCGGTACGCTCGGCGTCGCGCCGACCAGAGTGCCATTGCGGAACGCAACCATGGCGCCGGTGACTGTGGCTAGCATCAGCCTCGCCCCGATCGTCGGCGACGCCAGCGGGCTGGCGCCGGCTTTTGGATCGGGGGCGTTGACTGCGACTGTGGGCAAGCAGGCGCTCGATCCGGGCGAGGCGACCATGATCGAGATTGCCGGGCGCGCGCCCGCGCGACCCGGCTCTTACCTCACACAGCTTGATGTTGCTGCCGACACCAGTGCGTCCGCCAGCGCGCCGGTACGCATTAACGTGGCGGCGAGCGCAGTCTGGGGCATCGGCTGTATGCTGTTCGGCCTGATGCTGCTCGGGCTGTTGCGGCTTCTAAGCGGCGAGGGCGACGTGCAGGAGACGGCGCGCGCGGCGGCGCGGGCGCGTGGCGAACTCCATGCGTGGTTGCAGCGCGAGCCGCCGCCGCTCAGTCGCGCCGACGCAGTGGCGGAGATCAACCGCAATCTCGACGAGGCTGCGCGCGCGCTCGCCCGCCCGCGACCGCTCTCGGTGGTCGATCGGCGCATCCAGGATGCCACCGCGGCCCTCGCGGCCGCGCAGGCGGCGGCGGCGAAGCTGCGCGACAAACTGGACGCGTATCCACCAGGTGCCGCCGAAGTCGCTGACCTGACAAAGGACTGGGGCGCGTTGCAGGAGCGGATGCGCAGGCTCGGCGCGCCCGACGCGGCCGGTAACGGCCCGGCGGATGGGCTGGCCGCGCATGCGACCATCCTGCTCGGCCGCGCCCGCGCGCAACTGGTGGACCTGCCGCTGCAATGGATCGCCGCCGACCTCGGTCCGCAACTGGATCGCGTGCGGCTGGTGCAACTCGCCGGGGAGACCGATCGCGCCAGGGCGATGGCGCTGTCCACGCGTGCGTGGCTGCGGCGCGCCGCAGACGACCTGGAGCGGCGGCTGACGCTGATGATGGCACTGAACCGGCATGATCGTCAGCGATGCCTGGGTGCGCCGCATAGCGGCCGGCGTGGAACTGCCGCCCGAACAGCGCGCGGCTCGGCTCGACCGGCTGGCCGCCGCGGACGCCGCTTTGGCCGCCGGCGTCACGCTGGCCGATCTCGCCGCCGCCACGCGGGACGTGGGTGCCACGGAGACCGAGGCCACGCGCGATCGCGCCGAAGCCCTCAAGGCGCGCGTGAAGCGGGTCGCCGAAGCGGCCGGCGACGAGATGTCGACCGATCCCATGGATGCGGTGATGCACGAGGCAAGCCTCGTCGCGCACCCGACCGTCGAGCAGAAGGCCGCGGCACTCGGCCACATGCTGGAAGTCTGGCGCGGCCGGCTCGGGGTGGTGCATGACGCTGCCGCGCGCACGCGCATGGCCGCCGAGATCGACGCGGCCGAGGCCGCCGCCGAACGCCGGGAACTGGCCGCCGTGCTGCTGGCACTGCACGCGCTCGAGAATGAGTGGCAGGCCTATCTGCCGAAGCATATTGCGGCCGCCGTCGCCGCCGTCGCCGCCGCCGTATGCCGCGATTGGCGCGATCGTTACCTGCAACAACTGGTGGAGACGACCAACCAAGTGAAGCTGCAGAGCGGTCGCCTGGAGGTCGTCGACTGGGAGCGGCGCCTGGATCGGGCGCGCCTCGGCCTGCAGGCGGTGGCGCCGGAGGCCGCCACCTCACCGGATGACTGCCTGGGACCGGTGGGCGCAAACGGGGCCGAGGTGATCGCGGTGTCGCAGGAGGCGTTCACCCGCGCGCTGGCCGACGTGCCGATCCCTCTGCAAACCCGGTTGGACGCAGCGCAGACTTCCGGGATCGCCGCGGCGATCGCATCCGTGCAGCGCCTGATGTCCGAACCGCGCGACTTGGCGCTTGCGGTCGTGACGCCGGAAGCGGATCTCGTTGCCGGACAGCCGGTGCTGTTCGCCTTGCGCGACCTCGACCAGAACTGGCGCAGCGGTGTGGGCGTACAGGTGGACTGGGGCGACGGCAGCGCGCCCCTGCGCACCGACGCCGAGCAATTGCTGCAAGGCCAGCGGCTGGAGCATCGCTATGTCGTTGTCGGCACGGTGCACCCGACCGTCATCGCCGCCGACCGCTTCAGCGCGGCAAAAGAAGGTGCGGTCGCCGCCGCCGTCGGGCCTGAAATCGGGCGCAGCAGCACCGACCTGTTCATCCAGCAGTCGCCTGCGACGACCGCCGAACGCCTAGCGGACATTTTCCTCACGAGCCAGTTCGGCCTCGCGCTGCTGATCGCATCCGTGGTTTATTTCTGGCGCTACCACGCCGGACCGCGCGTGTTCGGGACCAGCGGGTTTCATTATGTGGAGGCGTTCGCGCTCGGCTTCGCCGCGTATGCGGCCGTCTCCGACCTGCCGAAGGTACTGGCCGACCTGCCCTTCAAGTGAAGCGCGACTGTCCGAGCAGGACCTCCGGGGATCCGGATCGCCGGGAATTCGTCCGCGCACGCGGGTCAGCCGCTCGCGCCGCCGCTCGTCAATTCGTGCGCGGATCACGGCAAAATCATCGGCGGCACGCGGTTTCTTCCGGTCGACTTTGTCGTGAACGTGGCTGGTTGGGCGGCGTTAACTATCCGATCAGCGGGATGAGCGTGAGGAAAATCGCTAGTGCTGTGGTGGTCCGCAGGATCAAGTATCAAGGAACCGGCAACGTCTGCCGGTGCACTACCGACAGCAGGTATCTTCGAATGGGTGGCGTCGGCTCCAACGATACCGGTTCGACGACCCCGGTCTCGATCACTGTTCTCTCGGTGACCTCGATGAGAGCCGGGAAACTCTTCGCGATTGCCGCAGTCGAGATCGACATCGACGGTGTGCTGATCGAAATCCACGGCATCCGCGCACCGCACGTGCCGCCGGCCGCGACCCGGATAGAACTCCCGACTTTCCGGAACGCCGCCGGCAGGTCGCAGGCCGCGGTCATCTTGCCGGAGGAGGTGCGTGGGCCGATCGGTGACGCTGTGCTGGACCAGCTCGTCGAAATCGGCCTTGCCGTAAAGCGGCCGGCATTGACCGCACCGCAACTGCCCGACGCACGAGCGGTTTCATTTGGTGGCTGATCCCGCACGCGATGTCTAGCCGATAATGGCCATTGATCGGGATAGGGGGACACCTTGCGGTGCCACCCCTCCCACACCACCGGGCATACGGGTCACGTACCACGGCGGTTCGACCGGGTTAAGCGTGGACAGAGACATGGAGTCGGGGGAGAGCCAGCAAGTCGAAGTAGCGGTTGGGCAGTGCTTGTTGGACCGCCGGATGTCCTGACATGCGCCAGAACCCGGTCGGCGAACCGGCCGCGACCGCTGCATTGAACTTCGGTACGCCGCGACGGCGCAGTTCGTTGAAGCGGTTGTGCCCCTTCTGCCACTGCCGCCAAAGATATGTGTCCACCAAATAGAGATGTCACTCTTTCTGCCATTTAGAAATGTCACTGTCGGTTGGGGGCGGGCGGCGGGCGGGCGCGCAGCCCCGGCGTAGCGCAGCGCCCGACCGCCGCCCGCCCGATGCATGGACGCTTGCAGCCGCACCGGTTGTCTACCGAGCGGGCGTCAGCACGCTCGGCTCGTAGAAGAACCCGGGCGGACAGGCAGGCTCCCGTTGCATCAGTCGCGACCAAAGCCGCGCGGCGGCTCGACGCTTTCGAGATCGGAAAGATCGAGATCACAGATCGCCCGCAGCGCCTCCGCCGTGGCGCTTGCCTCAAGGTTCTGCGGCAGCGCCTGCAGCCACGTTCGGTAATCGTCCTGTAAGGCGACAAGCTCGGCCACGGCCGCGCGCCATCGCTGCGCCCGGCTGCGCCGGTCGGCGGGTCTTCGGTATATGATCCTGGACATCCCCGTCGGTGTGCGTCGCGCGAAACCGGGCCTGCCGCTCGGCTGTCGTCATCGCCTTTTCACGCAAGGGCTTAGGGCCTCGTTTCATAGGCTCGCTATTCCGTTACGTAACGAGTGTGTATAGGGCGGCCCTGCTCAGCTCGTGAAAACGCTCAGCCGACTTTGAATAGGCGCGCGTCGCGCTGATCGCGGCGGCGCGGCGCCTTCCTGCTGCGGACCTCTGCCCGTTCGATCTGCTGCTCGCGGATGAAGGCGAGGACGGCGCCGAGCCGCTTGTTCTCGACAATCGCAGCCTGCGGGACGTGGCGCAGCTCATCGAAGGTGCGGTAGGCGAGCGCGACGCCCTTGTAGCGGATTGATAGCCGGCCATCGGGATAATCGACGACAGTGACCCGTTTGCCGATCGCCGCCTTGGCCTGGTCGCTCGGTTCCAGGATGAAGATCACCTTGTCGTATTGCAGCGTCAGCGCTTGCGAAAGGGTGCGCTCCTCCTTCCAGGCAAAGGCGTCCTCCAGATCGTCGCCGGCACGCAGCGGCCGGTGCAGGTCCTTCGCGTTCGCCGGCGGCTTGCCAAAGCGGGCGTTGTAGTCGGCCATGAAAGCCGGCAGCAAGGCGTTCCCTTCGGCCAGGCTGCGCGCGCCGGCTAGCCGCAACTCCTTGACCAGCCGATCCTGCAAGGTCTTGTTCGCCCGCTCGACCCGGCCCTTCGCCTGGCTCGAATTGGCGCAGATGATGTCGATGTTCAGAGCATGCAGCGCACGCCCGAACTGGGTCATCCCGTCACCACCGCTGGCACCCTCGTGGTTGACGCGAAAGACCCCGTGCTTGTCGCTGTAGAAGGCGACCGGCTTGCCCCAGGCCTCCAGATAGGCGCGGGCGGCATGGAAATAGGCGAATGTCGACTCGCTCTCGACGAACTGCAGGTGCATCAGCCGGCTGGTCGCGTCGTCGACGAAGACGAGCAGCGTACATTGCGGGCCGCGGTCCTCGAACCACCAATGCTCGCTGCCGTCGACCTGCACCAGTTCGCCGACACAGTCGCGACGATGGCGCGGCTGGTGGACGCGCTTTCGCCGCTGCTTGCGATCGAGCCACAGCCCGGCCTCGACCATCCATAGCCGCAGCGTCTCGCGACCGAGCGTTATCCCGTGAACCTCGCGCAGCTTCTCGGCCGCCAAGCTCGGGCCGAAGTCCCAATACTGCTCGCGAATGATCGACAGCACCTTGCTCCGAAGCGCCTCGGGCTTGCGCCGGTTGCCCGGACCGCCACGCCGCTTCGAAATCAGGCCAGCAGCGCCCTCGATCCGGTACGCCTTCAACAGCCGGAATACCTGACGCCGCTCGAGCCTCAGCAGCTGCGCTGCCGCCTCGGTCGTCAGCCGCCGCTGATCCAAATCTCGCAGCACCTCGAGCCGCCTCAACTCGCCATCGCTCATCAGCCGAACCGTCACCCTTGACACCCCCCGGAAATCCGCCCGGGAGTGTCATCTCTAATTGGCAGGCGAGTGACATTTTGATCCGGCGCCTACAAGATATGTCGGCGCAATCTGCATTCTGGAAAATCGGCGGCGTCAATTCCGGCTGGCAGATCTGATTCCGAAATCACCTCGAAGAAGGGTTTTCTTCTGCCTCTATAATTTTCAACACTTCATCGGGGAGTCGCAATTGCGGAGCAGGGGTCGGTCTGGATTTAACTGCGGCGCGTCAGCAAGTCCTAGTGAGGTCGGATAGCCGTACATAATAACATCGTTTCCGATAAGCGCTTGGTCGAGCCTTTTCACGAATGCGACAGACACTGACACTATGACGCGCGGGCGCGAGGCGGCCCATCAGCTTGCGAAGCTGCGGCCGGTCGGCCGTCGTGCCGGTGATCTTCACGCGGAACACCTTTTCGCATCCGGCCGCCCTCAGTTGGGCGACCTGGCCGCTCTCGTCCTGCGCGGCCGTCGAGACCCGCGGGCGTAGCCGTAAATCATGCCCGCCATTCTCCATCAGAGATGTGCATCAAAAAGTCCAATTCCGTCGAAACACGAGGCGGTGTCCCCGGGTCCGCCCGGCTCTGTCGGGAAGTTGACGCGCGAAACCGTGAGTGAGAAGATCGCGCTGACGGTTCCCCTCGGGGATTGAAAGGGAACGCGGTGAGGGTGAGAGCCCGATGCCGCGGCTGCCCCGCAACTGTAGGCGGCGAGCCGAGCGCCATTTACGCCACTGGGCAACCGGGAAGGCGGCGCGAGGCGGAGACCCGCGAGCCAGGAGACCTGCCGTCGACGTGGTCACGCGCGGGCACATTGGGCGGGGTGCACCGATGGAGACCGCACCGGCTCTTTGAGCGCCGGGCGGCTTTGGTTCGCGGTGACGTGTCACGGTCGCCGCGAGGTCCCCATGCTCGTTCCGCGTCCTGCCGGGCCGCTGGGTTCGGCTATCCCCGCCGTCCTGTTCGCCCTCGTCGAAATCGTCCTCTGCTCGCGCGCCGCCGCGCAGGAGACACCTCCGGAAGAGATGACTTGAGCCCGGTGGTCGTTACTGCGACCCGCCTGCCGACGCCGGAGAGCGAGGTCGCCAGCAGCATCACCGTCATCACCGCCGAGGAAATCCAAGAGAAGCAGGAGCGCACGCTTCCCGACGCGCTCGCCGATGTCCCCGGCCTCAACGTCGTCCAGACCGGCGGACCCGGCGGCACGACCTCGGTCTATATACGCGGCACCGATGCCAACCAGGTCAAGGTTATGATCGACGGCATCGATGCCGGCGATCCGAGTTCGCCCGACGGCTCCTTCAATTTCGCCAACACCCTGACCTCGGACATCGCCCGCATCGAGGTGCTGCGCGGCCCGCAAAGCGGGCTCTACGGCGCCGACGCGATCGGCGGCGTCATCAACATCATCACCAGGGCGGGGTCGGGGCCGCCGGCCCTGACCGGCACCATCGAAGGCGGTTCGTTCGGCACCTTCAACCAATATGCCAACGCCAGCGGCTCGACCGGCCGGTTGAACTATAATTTCAACGTCGGCCATTTCAGCTCGGACGACACGCCGGTGACGCCGCCGGGGCTGGTCCTGACCGGCCGCCCGGTGAACACCGATTCCTATGACAACGTGACGTTGTCGACCCGCCTCGGCTACGATCTCACCGACAATTTCGGCGTCGGCCTCGTTGCCCGCTACATCTACGCGGACTATCATTTCACCGAGGACGATTTCCTCGGACCCGAAACCCTGCCGACCGTCGGCACGACGCAGCAACTGTTCACGCGCGGCACGGCGCACCTGTCGCTGTTCGACGGGCGCTTCGACGAGACAGTGGGCCTTGCCTATACCGGCTACCAGAACCGCTATTTCGACCCGAACTTGGCGACGATCCTCCAGGGGAACGATCCGAGCCACTATGACGGCGGCCGCGTCAAGTTCGACTGGCAGGGCGACATCATCCTGATGCCGGGGCAAACCCTGATCCTCGGCGCCGAGCACGAATACGACTGGCTCGACGACAGTGCGCCGGCCGCCGCGCATGACACCAACGATGCCGGCTACATCCAACTCCAGTCCAACTGGAGCCACCGCCTCTTCGACACGATCAGCCTGCGCTATGACGACAACGGGCAGTTCGGCGGCAAGGCGACCTATCGGTTTGCACCCGCCTATCTAATCCCGGAAACCGGCACCAAGTTCAAGGCGACTGTCGGCACCGGGTACAATCCGCCGTCGCTCGACGAGCTCTACGACAACTATCCGCAATTCGATTTCTTCGCCAATCCGAACCTCAAGCCGGAAACCAGCCTCGGCTATGATGCCGGGTTCGAGCAGGCGCTGCTGAACCAGAGGGTCGATTTCGGCGCCACCTGGTTTCACAACAACGTCGACAATCTGATCACGATCAACGACACCGGGACCTCGTACGAGAACATCGGCAAGGCGAAGACCTACGGGGTCGAGAGCTTCGTCGCTGTGCAGCCTTGGCAGCCGCTGAAATTGCGCGCCGATTACACCTTCACGATTGCCGAGGACGACATCACGCACCAGGAATTGCTGCGCCGGCCCAAGAACAAGGCGAGCCTCAATGCGCACTGGCAGGTGAATACCGCGGCGTCGTTGACCGCGACCTTGTTGTATGTGGGCCCGTGGATCGATACGAACCGCGACGCCACCCAATCGGGCATCCCGGCCAACGGCTACACGCTGGTGAACCTCAACGCTTCCTATGATCTCGGCCACGGCGTGACCGCGTTCGGCCGGATCGACAATCTGCTCAATCGGCAGTATCAAAACCCGCTCGGTTTCGAGCATCAGGGGCTCGGCATCTATGTCGGGCTGCGCCTCGCCCTTGGGCCGGGCGCGTCTGCCGGTCAAAGCGGAGGGACGAGCCGCGAATGAACCCGAATGCAGCGCCAAACCGCGTCATCGATCCGGATGGCGCGACCGTTGAAATCTTCCCGCTGCCGACCAACGAGGCCGGCCTCGAAGCGTTGCTGAGCGACCTGTTCGAGAAGCACTGGCAGGCGATCACCTTCGGGCCCCTCATCCAGGGTGCGGCCTGGGAGATGCGGGCGCCGCATGCGCCGACCCATATCGGGATGCTCGACGGCTACCTGACCGTCGCCTTCGGCGCATCGCACTTCCATCTCTGCATCGGCCCGACCCGCGGCCCGCACCATGCTCCGACGCCGCCCGCGCTGGCCCGGCACCGGCAGACCGCCCGCGCCGAGCTCTACCGCCGGCTCGACCGCGCGGGTGCTCCGGCATCGTGGGGGTTGCGGCTGTTCAACGGCGCCGGTGAGCAGCAGCTGACGATCCTTTTGCCGAACCCGTTCCTGTCGCCGGACGGCGACAAGATCTTGCGAGAGCCGGACTGGTCGCGCCTGGCACTGTGGGACGAATTGCGCGCGCGGTGGACCGAATCGCCCGGTCCCGACCCGCTCGACCGCTCGGGGACAGGCTTCACACACTGAATCGTGCAAGGGGAGCACCACGCATGGTCCGCCCTTTTCGACCCCTTCTTCGTCAATCGTGGTTCCTGCCGGTATTGCTGGTCGCGATTTCGGCCGTCGGCAGCTGGGAATTCGCCTGCATCACGCCGTTTGTCGCGTTTGCCGTAGTCGCGCCCTATGCGCTCTCGACGCGTACCGCTCTGCTCACCGTCGCCGCTGTCTGGCTCGCCAACCAGGCGATCGGTTTTGGGGTCCTCGGCTATCCGTGGACGGTCGACACGATCCTGTGGGGCATCGCGATCGGCGCCGCAGCTTTGTCGGCGGCAGGCCTCGCCGCCGCCGTGCTGCAGCTGGGGATTCGGAACAAGATCATCGCCGCGGGGGCAGCTTTCGTGCCGGCTTTCGCCATCTACCAAGGCGGCTTGTACCTGGCGAGCTTCGCGCTCGGCGGCCGCGGCGATTTCACGCCGGCAATCGTCGGCCATGTCGCGCTGCTGAACCTCGGATGGACTGTGGGTTTCGTCGGGACCTATGAGATTTTGCGCTACAGCGGAGCGCTCACCGCGGTACGCCGCCGTGGCTCGTCGGCTCCTTTCCCGGTTTAGAGACTTTCCCCTGGTACCGGAGCGTGAGAAATGTTTCCGCCCGAGCGCATCGTCTGCTTGACCGAAGAGACCGTCGAGACGCTCTACCTTCTCGGTGAGCAGCGCCGTATCGTCGGCATCTCCGGCTATTGCGTGCGGCCGCCCGAGGCGCGGCGGGAAAAGCCGAGGATCTCGGCCTTCACCTCGGCGGACATCCCGAAGATCCTCGAGCTGGGACCGGATCTGGTCCTCGCCTTCTCCGACCTGCAGGCCGACATTGTCGCGGCACTTGTTCGCCAGAGCGTCAATGTCCACGCCTTCAATCAGCGCACCGTCGCCGAGATTCTCGACATGATCCGCATGCTCGGGGCGATGGTCGGTGCAGCAAGCCGCGCCGATCATCTCGCTGGCGAGCTGGCTGACGGGCTTGCTGTGGCCCGCCAGCAAGCCGCGCACTCGTCACACCGACCGAGGGTCTATTTCGAGGAATGGGACCAGCCGATGATCTCCGGTATCGGCTGGGTCTCGGAGCTGATCGAAGCGGCTGGTGGGATCGATATCTTTGCCGATCGCGCCGGAGGAAAATCTGCAAAGGAACGAATTGTCACCGCAGAGGAAATCATCGCCCGCGCCCCAGAGCTCATTATCGGCTCCTGGTGCGGCAAGAAATTTCGGTCGGAAAAAGTGGTGGTGCGGCCAGGGTTCGCGTCAGTGCCCGCCGTTCAAACCGGTGCGCTTCGTGAAATCAAATCGTCGCTGATCCTGCAACCGGGGCCCGCCGCACTCACCGATGGACTGCGGGCGCTCCAGAACGCAATTCAAGTCTGATTGACGTCTGGACCGCGCTGTAGACAGCTTGACACACTGCTTTCGCGCTCGGGGGTCAGCCGGCGTTTTCAGGCCAAATCGACGAGAGGGGGGTGTGGGAAACCGTACCACGGTTGACAGCTCGGCTTTCAGAACTGATCCTCGCCGCGACCGCTTCGGAGGAGGCCACATGGTCAGCGCTGCTTTCGCACCGTCAAAAACTCCAGCCACTATACCTGTAGGCGAAATCTTGCCGTGGGCAGTGTTCGGCGGGTTGCTCTGCCTCTTAGCGCTCTATTTCGTCGGCGCAGAGCAGGGTGCGACATCCATTTTCCCCGGCATGTACATCCACGAATTCGTGCATGACGGCCGCCACCTGCTGGGCTTTCCCTGCCACTAAAACATCCCCCATGGTGAGGGCGCCAGTCAAACGGGGGGCGCAAAACTCCAATCAAACGTTCCGGTGCGGGCACGACGTTTTACTTGCCCGCCGCCACGTATTACTTGCTCGCCCGAACCACAGATGTAGGCGAATGGGCACGGCGGCGGGCGCGTGGCCGCATCGCCTAGACGTGCGCCGGGGGAGCCTCCTCGACCGCAACCGTCAGCACGGTCACGCGGTCTTTGAGAGCGGAAATCTCGCGCTGCATCGCCGCCATGCCGAATGCCGACGTCCGACCGGCCGAGCGACCGCACGGTTTCGGTCAATGTGGCAAGCTCGGTGCGCACGGCGGCAAGCTCCGCTTTAAGTTCGTCCTGTCCGGTCTGCATCTGCCGGTGGATCAATTCGAGTGTCACTTCCCCCATGCATACGAACGGTTGAGAACAAGCTGGCGCCGTAAAAAGGCCGGGCCGGACAAGATTTTGATTGGCGCTATCCCCCGGATCAGGCCGCAAGCCGTTCCGGCGAAGCCGGCGAGCGCGGGCACGATGCCGGCCCGATCGGCGACCTGCCAGATCGTCTCGCCGGGTGCGGCTTCGACCTCGTTGCCGTCGAGGAAAAAGCGGAGCGGATCGGTCATGTGTTAGACCCGGCGTAGTTTCTGAATGAAATCATTGACCTTCGGCTGCGTCCAGGTGTCGCCGTGATCCCAGAAATCGAGCAGGGCGTCCCGGTTGAGCGATACCCATTCAACAACACGCGGGGACATCCGGCGGACGACGCGTGCCGGCAGGCTATTGGCGACCACCACAGGCTTGTCCGAGATCGAGATGGAAAAACTGGGCTCGGTTCTTCCCGGCTGCATAAAGTATTTGACCCGGGGACCGTGCGCGCCCATCGCGGTCGAGATAAAGATCGTGCCGTCTATTCCCGTTTGGGCGGCCGTAAGGTTCGCCAAATCCGCGACCATGTCGTCCGACAGTTCTTCCGCCAAAAGTGTATCGGGCGGGACGGTCGCTGCGTCGATCTCGGCCACGGCGTCAGCTCGTCAGATCCTCGCGGAAATGCTTCAGCACCTGGGTGACCGGGTTCATCGCAGCCTGGCCGAGCCCGCAGATCGAGGCATCGCTCATCACCCGGGTCAGCTCCTGCAACATGCGCTCGTCCCAATGCGGCGCCGTCATCAGCCGGACCGCCTGTTCGGTGCCGGCGCGGCACGGCGTGCACTGGCCGCAGCTCTCGTCCTCGAAGAAGCGCAAGAGGTTCAACGCCACGCGCTTCATGTCGTCGCGGTCGGACAAGACGACGACCGCACCCGAGCCGGTAAAGCAGCCGTAGGGTTCGAGCGTGCCGAAATCGAGCGGCAGGTCGGCGAGCGCCGCCGGTAGAATGCCGCCCGAGGCGCCGCCCGGCAGATAGCCCTTGAAGGCATGGCCATCGGCCATGCCGCCGCAGAATTCGTCGATCAGCTGGCGCGCGGTGATGCCGGCCGGGGCGAGCTTGACGCCCGGATCGCGCACCCGCCCCGAAACCGAGAAGGTGCGCAGCCCCTTGCGGCCGTTGCGGCCGTGGCCGGCGAACCAATCGGCGCCCTTCTCGACGATGTCGCGCACCCAATAGAGGGTCTCGACGTTGTTGACGAGCGTCGGCCGGCCGAACAGCCCGACCTGCGCCGGGAACGGCGGGCGCTGGCGCGGCAGGCCGCGCTTGCCTTCGATGCTTTCGAGCATCGCCGACTCTTCGCCGCAAATATAGGCGCCGGCACCGCGGCGCAGGTGAACGCGCCCATCGGGCGCCAGCCCCGCCGCGGCAGCGGCGACGATCTCGCCCTCCAAGATGGCGCGGCATTGCGGGTATTCGTCGCGCAGATAGACATAAATTTCCTCGGCCTCGACGACCCAGGCGGCGACCAGCATGCCCTCGATCATCCGGTGCGGGTCGGTTTCGAGAAACCAGCGGTCTTTGAAGGTGCCGGGCTCGCCCTCGTCGGCGTTGACCGCCAGCAGGCGCGGCGGCGGCTCCTGGCGCACCAGCCGCCATTTGCGCCCGGTCGGAAAACCGGCGCCGCCGAGCCCGCGCAAGCCGGAATGTTCGAGCGCCTCGACCAGCTCTTCTCGCCGGCGCTCGCCGGCGAGACAGGATTGGAGGAGGCGGTAGCCGCCGCCGCCGCGGTACGCCTCGAAGCCGACGAAATCCGGCAAGGGCGGGTGCGCGACGCCGGCGGCGAGGGCCTCGGCAACGCTGGCGACGGTAGCGCGCTCGTGCAGGACATGGCCGAGGGCCACAACCGGCGCCTTGTCGCAGCCGCCCATGCAGGGCGCGCGCACGACCCTGATCTCGCCGAACCTACCCTGGAGATCGCCCAGCAATTGCGCCGCGCCGGCGAGTTCGCAGCTGAGGCTGTCGCAGATCCGCACCGTCATCGCCGGCGGCGGCTTCTCATCGTCGATGACAATGTCGAAGTGGGCGTAGAACGAGGCGACCTCGTAGACCTCGACGAGCGCCAGCCGCATCTCCTCGGCCAAGGCCGCCAGATGGCGGGCATGCAGGCAGCCGAAATGATCCTGGATGAGATGCAGATGCTCGATCAGCAGGTCGCGGCGACACTCGCGCTCGCCGAGCAGCGCACGAACCTCTTCCAAGGCTGCCGGATCGACCTGCCGGCCCTTCGGGTGGTCGAGGCCGCGCCGGCGCCCCGCTCCCGGATGGATGCGGCGGTCGTGCCGTAATTGCGTATTCAACGCCCTGCCCTCGGCCCGCAGCCCCTGACCCTCCTGCCCGGACTTGATCCGGGGAGCCGCGGGTCCCTCCCTCTCCCCGCACGCAGCCGCCCGCAGAACCTCCCTCTCCACCCCCCGGGGGGCGGAGACGGCCGGGGTGAGGTGGGGGATTTCAGCGGCATCATCGAGCAAACAGACCCATTTCGTATCGTTTCGCCCCACTACCCAGGCAACGCAAAAAGTCCCTATTCAGGCATCCCGCCAACGTCGAACTTGTGACCCGCTCGCTACGGGCGAACAGCTTCTTTCCTGGTCGGAATTTGATCACGTAGCAATCCTTTGCTCTTCCTGCCGGATCTGCCTCGCCCATCAGTGCTTCTCCCATCTATCGCGTAACTGATCTGCGTCCTGCTCCACAACTTCACCGCTCCATCGCTCGAAATCCCGTGCGCTCTGCACCCATTTATCGGGTAAACGATCTACGTTTTCATCCCAAACTTCACGGTTCCTTCGCTCGAAATCCCGTGAGTTCGCCTCCCATTTGTCACGTAGACGATGTGCTTCCTTCCGGCAAACGAAAGTGCAGACGAATAAATTGGCTTGCCAATCTTCATTGGTTCCGGTTGGAGAAGATTCTGCTCGATCATGTAGCCCGTTTCCTGGTGAACGACGGGCGAGAAACTGGCCGGTCTAGTCATGCGCCATAATACGGGATTCTGGAGCGCTTGCCGGTGCCCACCTCACCCTCCCCGTCGCGATGCGACGGGTCCCCTCCTCTCCGTCCTAGGGCGGAGAGGGCTGAATTTTTCCGTAGCCCGTTCACCCGTTCATTTGATGGAGACAAATCAGTGAATGGCGTAGCCGCATGCGGGGTGAAGGGCGTCGCCATCAAATCGCGCCCTCGGCGCGCAGTGCCGCGATCTCCCGCTCGTCCAAGCCGAGCCAGCCGAGAATTTCGTCGGTGTGTTCGCCAAGGAGCGGCGAACGCTTCACCTCGACCGGCGAATCCGACAGGTTGATCGGCGAGCCGACCTGGACATAGCGGCCGCGCGTCGGGTGGTCGAGCGCGACGAGATAGCCGCGCTCGTAGAGCGATTTGTCGTCGTAAATGTCCTTCATCGACAGGATCGGACCGCACGGCACTTCGGCGTTGTTGAGCGCCTCCATGACCTCGAACTTGGTCTTGGTCCGCGTCCATTCCTCGACGATCGCAAAGCATTCGGCGATCCGCGGCAGACGCGCCTGCGGCGTCGCATAGCCCGGATCGGCGATCAGCTCCTCGCGGCCGCAGAGCTTCATCAGCGGCGCCCAGCCGGTCGGCTGGATGATGACATAGACCCAGTCGTTGGCGCCGCCCGGCGCACAGCGCAGCGCCGCCCCCGGCTGGCCGCCGCCCGAGGCGTTGCCGGCGCGCGGCACCGCCTCGCCGAATTCCTGGTTTGGGTATTCCGACAACGGCCCGCGCACGAGCCGCTGCTGGTCGCGCATCTTGACCCGGCAGAGATTGAGCACCGCATCGGTCATCGCCACCTCGACGCGCTGGCCCTTGCCGGTGCGCTCGCGCTGGAAGAGGGCGGCGAGGATGCCGGCGACCACATGCACGCCGGTGCCGCTGTCGCCGATCTGGGCGCCGGTGATCAGCGGCGGACCGTCCTCGAACCCGGTGGTGCTGGCCGCTCCGCCCATGCATTGCGCGACGTTCTCATAGGCCTTGCAGTCGGCATAGGGGCCGGGGCCGAAGCCCTTGATCGAGGCGTAGACGACCCGCGGGTTCAACTCCCGGAAGCGCTCCCACGTAAAACCCTGCCGGTCGAGCACGCCCGGTCCGAAATTTTCGAGGATCACGTCAACGCGCTCGACCAGGGCCTCGATGATCCGCCTTCCGCCCGATGATTTGAGGTTGACCGTGATGCTTCGCTTGTTCGAGTTGAGCATCGTGAAGTAGAGGCTGTCGGCGCCCGGCACGTCCTGCAATTGGCCGCGGGTGATGTCGCCGCGCCCCGGCATTTCGACCTTGATCACGTCGGCGCCCATCCAGGCCAGCAACTGGGTTGCGGTCGGCCCGGCCTGGACATGGCCGAAATCGAGGATGCGCACACCTTCCAGCGCCTTGCTCATTGGCTGCTCTCTGCGGAATTACCGGTTGGGGATTGCTGCGCGGCGCGAAGCGCCGCCCGAGGACAGGCTGCGCGCAGCAATCTCGCAGTCATTGGCGGAAACCCCGTCGATCGCGGCGATCGCCCGCTTCAGCGTGGCTCCAGGCATCATCGAGGTATATGGTATCCTATTTGGCCCGGCAACCCGTTAGCCCCCCCGGAGCCGGTCGATCGCCTGTCAACGCCACGATCCGCATCCGACAACCAACCCCGGGAGGACCGACATGACCGCCGCTGCGTTGTCCGACGCTGTCGTCGCAATGCCGTCGCGGCGGCGGCTGATCGTCGCCGCGACCATCGGCAATGTGTTCGAATGGTTCGACTTCGTCGTCTACGGCTTCTTTGCCGTGCCGATCGCGGAAGCCTTCTTTCCGCACGGCAACCCGACGGTGTCGCTGTTGATCACCTTCGGCGCCTTCGGCCTCGCTTATCTGATGCGGCCGCTCGGCGCGATCGTCATCGGCGGCTATACCGACCGCGCCGGCCGCAAGGCCGGCCTGATGCTGTCGATCGCGCTGATGATGATCGGTACGACGATGATGGCGGTGACCCCGGCCTATGCGACGATCGGCCTTGCGGCACCGATCCTGATCACCGGTGCGCGCCTGTTGCAGGGGTTTTCGGTCGGCGGCGAGTTCGGCAGCGCCGTCAGCTTTCTGGCCGAGCATGGCGGCGAGCGGCGCGGGTTTAGCGCCAGCTGGCAATTTGCTACCGGCGGCATGATCACGGTCCTCGTCTCGCTGTTCGGCTTGGCCTTGACGACGCTCTTGACGCACCAACAGCTGGTCGACTGGGGCTGGCGGATCCCTTATGTCTTCGGCATGCTGGTCGGCCCGGCGGGGCTCTATATCCGCGCCAAGGTCGTCGAAACGCCGGAGTTTCTCCGAGCCGAGAAGCCGGCCATCAAGCCGATTAGCGACCTCTTGCGCCGGCATCCGCTGCCGGTGCTGCTGGCGTTGGGCGCGTCGATCATCTCCAACAGCTCGTATTACCTCCTGCTCTACATCCCGACTTACGGGGTCAAGACCTTGCACCTGCCGGCCTATACCGGCTTTGTCGCGACCCTCGTCGCCGGCTCGATCCTGGCGATCGGCTGCCCGCTCGCCGGCCACTGGTCCGACAAGATCGAGCGGCGGCCGCTGATCATGGTGATCATGGTCTGGCTGTTTCTGCTGACCGCCTATCCGTCCTTCTATCTGATGGTCGCCTGGCCGTCGCTGGCGGCCTGCGTCCTCGCCGCCGGCTGGCTCAACGTCGTCAAGGCCGGGTATTCGGGTGTCTTGCCGTCGCTGTTGACCGAGCAGTTCCCGGTCGAAACACGGGCGATCGGGGTGTCGCTGAGCTTCAGCATCGCGGTGACGATCTTCGGCGGCTTTGCTCCCCTCATCGCCACCTGGTTGATCGCGCGGACCGGCAACCCGCTGTCGCCGAGCTATTACCTGATGTTCACGGCGCTTTTGAGCCTGATCGCGCTGCAGGCGATCCAGTGGCGCCAACGGCGGGCGTGACCGACCGGGCGGGAGCGAACTGGTGACCGGGGGGCCTCGCGGGTCGGCGTGCGGCTCTCCCCGAGCCTGTCCAAGAGGCGCCGATCATTTTCCGCGCGGGACTCGGCCAGCCTCGGGCTAGGGCGTGGCGCCAACGGTTAAGAGCACGCGAAGTCCAAGGGAGGAGCCCGATGAGGAGGATCATTCTCGCAGGCGTGCTCAACATCGCGGTCTCGGCGACGGCGGTCGCCCAGAACGATCAGGATCTGCGCGACGCCGGAATGCGCACTGATGAGATCATCACCTATGGCATGAGCTATACCCAGCAGCGTTTCAGTGCGCTGAAGCAAATTAACCGCGATACCGTCAGGCGGTTGGTGCCGGCGTGGTCGTACAGCATGGCCAACAACTATGGCGAGGAGGCGCACCGCTCATCAAAGACGGCGCAATCTACGTGACCAGCCAGGACAAGACCGTGGCCGTCGACGCGCTGACCGGCAAGGAGATCTGGAAGACGATGGTCGAGTACGCGCCCGAGACGGCTCGGGTGGTCTGCTGCGGGATCGTCAACCGAGGCGCCGCCCTCTATCAGGGCAGACTGTTTCGAGTGACCCTCGACGCGCGCGTCATCGCACTCGACCGGAAGACCGGTAAGGAGATTTGGAGCACGCGCTTCGGCGATCCGAAAGCAGGGGTCTCGGGAACCGGGGCGCCGCTCCTCGCCAATGGGGTCGTTATCATCGGTGCCGGCGGTGCCGAATACGGGATCCGCGGGTTCCTCGATGGATACGACCCGCAGACCGGCGAGCGCCTCTGGCGGCATTTTACGATCCCGCTTGCGGGCGAGCCCGGCTCCGACACTTGGCCCGACAAGGCGAAGCGAGCGAAGGGCGGCAGCTCTTGGACCACTGGTTCCTACGATCCAGAACTCGATCTGGTCTTCTGGGGTATCGGCAATCCCGCGCCCTGGGACCCGCTCGATCGCAAGGGCGACAATCTCTATACCGACACGATCATGGCGATCCGGCCGAAAACCGGCGAGATGGTCTGGTTTTACCAGATGTCGCCGAACGATCCGTTCGACCATGACGGCACGAATGCGCTGGTCCAGGCCGAGCTGATCGTCCAAGGGAAGCCGACCAAAGTCGTCATGCAAGCCGGCCGCAACGGCTTCTTCTACGTCCTCGAGCGCGCCACCGGCAAGCTCGTGGGCGCCAATAAATATGTCAAGGTCACTTGGGCCGATCATATCGACATGGAGAGCGGCCGACCGGTTTGGAGCGCGGCGACCAAGGAGATCATCAACGGGCCCGCCACGGTCGTGACCTATCCAAACATTTCGGGCGGGACGAATTGGTTCCCGATGTCCTACAGCCCCCTCACCGGCTTGGCCTATGTCAACACGATCAACCAAGGGGCCAAATATCATGCCGCCATGTCGGTGGACGAGCTTCAGAAGCTGCGGCCCGGCCAATCCCACCGCGGCCTCGATCTGAAGCCGATCTATGACGACCCCGATCATCGCGGCTTCCTCAAGGCGATCGACCCCTTGACCGGCAAGAGCAAGTGGGAGCTGGGGTTCAAGAGTCCGAACTGGTCGGGAACGCTGGCGACGGCGGGCGGACTGGTCTTTACCGGCACGCTAACCGGCGAGTTTATTGCCGTCGACGCCGACACCGGCAAGATCCTGTGGCAGTTTCAGACCCCCTCGGGGATCATCGGGCAGCCCGTCACCTGGGAGCGGAACGGCGGGCAATACGTCACCGTCACCAGCGGTACCGGCGGCGTCTATGTGCTCAAAACTCCAGATCCGAACCTCGCGCATACGCCACCGGGCGGCTCGCTCTGGACCTTCAAGTTGTTCGAGGAGTGATCAACGAGCGAGGCCGCAGATGAGCGGTGTCGTCCCCACCCGCAGGGAGCGACTTCGCCGTGGCGAGAGCGTGGTTCATCACGTTTGTTGCCGCGTCCGCGGCTAGCATTGCACCGGCCTGCGCGGCGGATGCCGATGTCAGGGCCGGCGCCCTCGTCTATCGGGAAAACTGCGAGACCTGTCACGGCGAGGGCCTGCACAACAATAGCGGCGTTGCCTTCGATCTCCGGCGGCTGCATGCAAATGAGCATGACCGTTTCGTCAATTCCGTCCTCAACGGCAAGAATGCGATGCCGGCCTGGCGGGGCGCACTCGACGCAGCGGAAATCGAGCAGCTGTGGGGCTATATCCGCGCCAACGCCTACGACGCCGCGGCGAAGTGATCGGCGAAGACTGCCCGGCGTTCGTGGGAAGCCTCGAATTGCTGTCGCGGAACGCGTTCGGCCGACTTGACCTTTTCCGCAGAACGGGCCGGAGCCGTGGACCGCACGTCACTCCGCAATTCGGGATGTCGGCAGCAGAAAATGTCGCGTCGCGCCAAGCGGCGGATTGAGCCGGCGCTGCAGCTTGGCGCCGAGGCTCAACAGGGCCCGATCGCCGCCCTGGGGCGCGATCAGGCTGACGCCGAACGGCAGCCCGTCCGCCCGGAACCCGGCGGGCAGCGCCACGGCGGCGAGATCGAAGAGATTGACAAAATTCGTGTAATGGCCGAGGCGCGCATTGAGCGCGAAGGGTTCGGCCTCGATCTCCGCCACCGTGTAGATTGCCGGCGCCGTCGGCAGCAGCAGCGCATCGGCCCGGTCCCACAAGGCCTCGGCCTCGCGCCGCAGCATCGCCAGCCGGTAGCCCGCCTTGAATGCGTCGGTGGCGGCATAGTCCTTGCCGCCGGCGATGATCCGGCGGGTGACCGGGAGCAGCGCTTCGGGCTGCCGGGCGATCAACGCTTCGACCGCGATCAGACGCTCGGCGACCCACGGGCCGTCATAGAGCAGGGCACCGGCCGCGCGAAACGGCGCGAAATCGGCTTCGATGCGCAGCCCGCCGATGGCTTCGAGCGCCGCCGCGGCAGCGGCGAAGAGGTTCGGACTTTGGCTGTCGCCATAGAATTCGAGAGCGGCGGCCGGCGGCACGGCGAACCGAAACGGCGCCTCGATGACCTTCGCTTCGGCGGGAAGCCGGCGCGAAAACGGATCGGCGGCGTCGTAGCCGGCGCAAGCTTCGAGAATTCGAGCGGCGTCCTCGCAGCTCAAGGCAAAGATCGAGACGCAATCGATCGAGCGGCAAGCGGGTACCACGCCGCGCATGCTGAGGCGGCCGCGGGAGGGCTTCAGTCCGACGATGTTGTTGAATGCGGCCGGCACCCGCCCCGAGCCGGCGGTGTCGGTGCCGAGCGCGAAGCTGACCAGACCCGAGGCCACCGCGACCGCAGAGCCGGAGCTCGAACCGCCGGGAATAAAGCGCGGATCGAACGGGTTGCGCGGCACCCCGTGGGGCGAACGGCAGCCGACCAGCCCGGTCGCAAACTGGTCCATATTGGTCTTGCCGACGAGGATCGCGCCGGCCTCCTCCAGCCGGGCGACGACCGGCGCCGAGACCGCCGGCCGATAAGCAAAGGCCGGGCAGGCCGCCGTCGTTTCGAGCCCGGCGACATCGATATTGTCCTTGACCGCAAACGGGATGCCGAAGAGCGGCAGCCGTGCCAAGAGGTCGGGCTCGCGCCCGGCGCGCCGGTCGAGCGCCGCTGCCCGCGCCAAGAGCGCCGCCTCCGGCGCCCGCGCGATCCACACCTTGTCGTCGCCGGCCGCGGCGATGCGCGCGACCACCTCCGCGATCAGCGCCGCGGCGGTGAGCCCGCCCGCAACAAATCGCTGTCGCAGACGCGTCAGGTCAAGGCTCTTTGAGATCTGGCCCTCCGCTCGGCGTCATCGACGCCGACCCAAGGATGTCGCATATGAACCGTTCATGCTTGCCTAAAATCTGATCATCCGAGCACATGTTCACCCCCCTGCCATGAAAACGAAAGCGAAAAACACAGCAATTTCAACGAACGCATCATTCCAGGGCGGCTCGCCAGAGCCGCGCCCGGAAGCCAAGTACTCCGGCTTTGGCAAGGCAGGCGAGGACCTGTGGTCATGGATTCCGGGCTCGCGGGCGGAGTTTATCCGCGGGCCCCGCAGAGCGCGGGCCCGGCGCTTGGCACGAGGCTTGCGGGGATATCGCCGGGCAACGAGGTGCGCGTCGCGAGACGGGCCCTCGCCATCGCTGCCCGCCCCTCGCCAAGGAGCAAATTATGGTCGCAAGAGCCATCTCACGCCGCCGGGTGCTGACCAGCGCCGGGGCGCTCGGCGCCGGTGCCGCGCTCGGGGCGCTGCCGTTGCGCGCGCCCGCCGCCGACGCCACCACCGTCGGCTTCATCTATGTCGGGCCGCACGACGATTTCGGCTACAATCAGGCGCATGCCCAGGGTGCCGCCGCGGTCAAGAAGATGGCCGGCGTCAAGGTCCTCGAAGAAGAGAACGTGCCGGAGGACGTCGCGGTCGCCAAGACCATGCAATCGATGATCCAAGAGGACGGCGCAACCCTGTTGTTTCCGACCTCGTTCGGCTATTTCGACCCCTACATCCTGCGCGCGGCGCCGAAATTTCCCAAGATCCGCTTCGAGCATGCGGGCGGGCTGTGGGCGCCGAAGGACCCCAAGAACATCGGCAGCTATTTCGGCTACATTTTCGAGGCGCAGCACGTCAACGGCATTGTCGCCGGCCATATGAGCAAGTCGGGCAAGCTCGGCTTCGTCGCGGCCAAGCCGATCCCGCAGGTTCTGCAGAACATCAATGCTTTTACGTTGGGGGCGCGGCTGATCAACCCGAAGGCCACGACGACGGTCATCTTCACCGGCGACTGGTCGATGCCGGTAAAGGAGGCCGAGGCCACCAACAGCCTGATCGACCAGGGGGTCGACGTCGTCACGATGCACGTCGACAGCCCCAAGGTGGTGGTGCAGACCGCGGCAAAGCGCGGCGCCTTTGTTTGCGGCTATCACACCAGCCAGGCGGCGCTGGCCCCCGAGGCTTATCTGACCGGCGCCGAGTGGAACTGGACCGACCTCTATCCCAAGCTCGTCACGATGTGGATGAAGGGCGAGCCGATCCCGAATTTCTATCGGGGCGCGCTCAAGGAAGGGCTGATCAAGCAGTCGCCCTACGGTCCCCGGGTGTCGGCCGCGGCAAGACAGCACGCCGAGACGGTGAAGGCTGCGCTCACCGCCGGCAACTACGTCATCTTCAAGGGCCCGATTGCCGACAATACCGGCAAGACGGCGGTCGCCGCGGGCCAGGAGCTGATCCAATCGAACGCCACCGACACCCAGCTCGAATCGATGCATTTTCTCGTGGAGGGCGTGCTCGGGTCATTGCCGGCGTAGGCGCGGCGATGGTCGAGGAAACCGTTGCGGCGATCGCCGCGCCTCGCGGCAAAACCGCAAGAGCGTTCCAGACCGCCGCCATCGGTGCGGCCGCCGAGGCAGTGTTGGTGCCGCTTGGCGCTCTCGCCGCCTCGCTGTTGCTGTTCGGCGTCTTCGTCGCGATCGCCGGGGTCAACCCGGCGGCGGTCTATGGCTACATGGTCGAGGGTTCGGTCGGATCGTGGTTCTCGGTCCAGAACACCCTGACCCGCGCCGCTCCGCTGATCCTGACCGGGCTGTGCACGGCACTGCCGGCGCAGGTCGGGCTGATGATCATCGGCGGCGAGGGCGCCTTCGTGATCGGCGGCCTGTCCGCCGCTGTCGCCGGGGTGGCAATGCTGGAGGCGCCGGCGTTCGTCGCGTTCCCGGCGATGGCGGCGGCGGGCATCATGGCGGGCGGGGCCTGGGTCGCCCTCGCCGGCGCCTTGCGCCATTGGCGCGGGGTCAACGAGACGATTTCGAGCCTCCTCCTGAACTACATCGCGATCGCCATTTTGAACCAGCTGGTCGAAGGGGTGTTTCGCGACCCGAAGAGCCTCAACCGGCCGTCCTCGCCGGCGATCGGCGAGCCCCACATGATCGGGACGATGCCCGGCACCGAGATTCACTGGGGGCTGCCGATCGGCATCATCGTCTGCGTGCTTGCTTACGTGCTGATCCGCCACACGACGCTGGGGTTTGCCGCCCGCGTCGCTGGCGGCAATCTGCGGGCGGCGCGCATGGTCGGACTGCCGATCGGCAAGCTCGTCATGCTGAGCTGCTTTCTCGGCGGGGCGGCGGCCGGCCTCGCCGGCATGATCGAGGTGGCCGCGGTGCAGGAGCGCGCCAGCGCCGATCTCGTCACCGGCTACGGCTATACCGGCATCCTCGTCGCCTTCCTCGCCCGCCAAAACCCGCTGGCGCTGATCCCGGTCGCGGTCTTGCTGGGCGGGGTCGGCGCCAGCGGCGGGCTGCTGCAGCGGCACCTTGGCCTGCCCGACGCCGCGACCGTCGTGCTGCAGGGCATCATCTTCGTTGCGATCCTGGCGAGCGATGCGGTCTACGGGCGCATCCCCTGGTTCAGGCGCGCGCGGGCGGGCCTATGACCGGCAGTGCGCTCGGCTGGTGGGTCGTGGCGCTGGCGGTGCTGGGCGGCGCGGTGCGGGTCAGCACGCCGTTTCTCTTCGTCAGCCTCGGCGAATGCATCACCGAGAAGGCCGGCCGCATCAATCTCGGCCTTGAAGGCACCCTGATGATGGGGGCGATGAGCGGTTATGCCGTATCCTATCTGAGCGGCTCGCCGTGGCTCGGCGTGTTGACGGCGGGTGCGGTGGGTGTGGCGATGGGGCTGCTGCACGGCACCATTTGCAGCCTGCCGCGGGTCAACGACATCGCCCTCGGCATCGCGCTGATGCTGTTCGGGGTCGGGCTCGCGGACTACCTCGGCAAACCGTTCATCCAGCCGGCGGCGCCGCAACTGCCGGCGCTAGATTTCGCCTGGTGGAGCGGTTCGCCCGATGTGCGGAACGCCTTCAAGATCAACGCATTGTTCCTGATCGGGGCGGCCCTGGCGGGGCTTCTCGCCTGGGCCTTTCGCGCCACCCGCTGGGGCCTCGTCCTGCGCATCGTCGGCGAGAGCGCCGACGCCGCCCGCGCGCTCGGCTATCACGTGATCCCGGTGCGCATCATCGCGACCTGCGCCGGCGGCTTTCTTGCCGGTATCGGCGGGTCGTTCCTATCGCTCTCCTATCCGGGTGCGTGGAGCGAGCGGATCTCCTCCGGGCAGGGGATCACCGCGGTGGCGCTCGTCATCTTCGCCCGCTGGAACCCGAAATTGTGCTTCTGCGCGGCGCTGCTGTTCGGCGGCGCCGGAGCCCTCGGCCCGTCGCTGCAGGCGCTCGGCATCCACGGCGGCTACTACCTCCTCAATGCCCTGCCCTACATCCTCACCCTCTTGATCATGATCCTCACCTGCTCGCCGAAGCGGACATTGATCGGCGCCCCGGCCGAGCTGTCGATCACCAAATAGGAGGGGGGCCCATGACCTTGCGCTATGTCCCCGCCGATCCCTACGACTGGCCCTATAACGGCAAGCTCGCGCCGCACAACACGGCGCTCATCGTCATCGACATGCAGACCGATTTCTGCGGGAAGGGCGGCTATGTCGACAAGATGGGCTACGAGTTGTCGTTGACCCGGGCACCGGTCGAGCCGATCCGTCGGGTGTTGGCGGCGATGCGCAGCGCCGGCTTCCATGTCTTTCACACCCGCGAAGGCCACCGTCTTGATCTCGCCGATCTGCCAGAAAACAAGCGCTGGCGCTCGCGCCGCATCGGCGCCGGCATCGGCGATCCCGGGCCCTGCGGACGCATTCTGGTGCGCGGCGAGCCGGGCTGGGAGATCATCCCGGAACTGGCGCCCGCCGCCGGCGAGCCGATCGTCGACAAACCGGGCAAGGGCGCGTTCTTCGCCACCGACCTCGAACTGATGCTGCGGCTCAAGGGCGTGGCGAACCTGGTGCTGACCGGGATCACCACCGATGTCTGCGTCCACACGACGATGCGCGAAGCCAATGATCGCGGCTTCGAATGCCTGCTGCTCGAAGACTGCTGCGGCGCCACCGACCGGGACAACCACCGGCAGGCGATCAAGATGATCAAGATGCAGGGCGGCGTGTTCGGCGCGGTGTCCGATGCCGCCGGCTTGCTCGAGGCGATCGGCTGATGCCCGCCGCCTTCGGCCTCGAGGCGGTCGCGATGACCAAGCGCTTTGGTGCGTTCACAGCGCTCGACAACGTATCGCTGAAGGTCGAGCCCGGCAGCTTTCACGCGCTCTTGGGCGAGAACGGCGCCGGCAAGAGCACCCTTGTCAAATGCATCATGGGCTATTACCGGCCGGACGAAGGGCGGGTGATCGTCGGCGGCCGCGAGCAGGCGATCGCCGGCCCGCGCACCGCCCATGCTCTCGGCCTCGGCATGGTTTACCAGCATTTCACCTTGGTCGGGGCGATGACCGTCGCCGAGAACCTGGTCATGGCGCGCGCCGAACTGCCGCCGGTCATTGATTGGCGCGCCGAAAAGCGGGCGCTCACCGCGTTCCTCGCCGGGATGCCGTTCCGGGTGCCGCTCGACGCCAAGGTGTCCGCTCTCTCCGCCGGTGAGCGGCAGAAATGCGAGATCTTGAAGCAGCTCTATCTCGATCGCCGGTTTCTGATCCTCGACGAGCCGACCTCGGTGTTGACGCCGCAGGAAGCGGACGAGGTGCTGGGGCTGTTGCGCGCGATGGTCGAGCGCGCCGACATCACGATCTTGATGATCACCCACAAGTTTCGCGAGGTGATGGCCTTCGCCGATCGCGTGACGATCCTGCGCCATGGCCGGGTGGTCGGCGGCGGAAAGGTCGGCGATCTTGCCGCCGACGACATGGCGCGCGCGATGATCGGCGCCGAGGAGCTCGCGGCGCAGCCGGCCCGCGTCGGCAAATTCGGCGACCAGCGGCTCGAGGTTCGGGGCCTGTGGGTCAGCGACGATACCGGGCAGCCGGCGGTACGCGATGTTTCTCTCGCCGTGCGCGGCGGCGAAATCGTCGGCATCGCCGGCGTCTCGGGCAACGGACAGCACGAGCTGGTCGAGACGCTGGCGGGGCAGCGGCAGGCGGATGCGGGCGAGATCCGGATCGGCGGCGATTTGTTTCGCGCGACCCGGGCCGAGATGCACCGCCACAAGATCTCGTGCCTCCCCGACGAGCCGCTGAAGAACGCCTGCGTCGGCAAGATGAGCGTCGCCGAGAACATGGCGTTCCGGGGCTTCGACCGCACGCCGTTGGCGATCGGCGGGACCTGGCTGCGCCCGGCGAAGATGCGCGCCGAAGCGCTGCGGCGCATCGCACACTACCGGATCCGCGCCCGCTCGCCCGATGCGCCGCTTGCCGCCCTCTCCGGCGGCAATGTGCAGCGCGCCGTCTTGGCCCGCGAGCTCGATGGCGGCGCCGAGGTGATGATCGCCGCCAATCCCTGTTTCGGCCTCGATTTCTCGGCGGTGGCGCAGATCCACGCCGAGATCGTGGCGGCCCGCAACCGCGGCGCCGCGGTCCTCTTGGTCAGCAGCGACCTCGACGAGATCCTCGAACTCGCCGATCGCCTGGTCGTCATGTTCAACGGCCGGGTGGTGCACGAGGTGCCGGTCGGCAACGCCGATCTGACCGAGATCGGCCGCCATATGGCCGGTCATTAGTCTCGATGCCGACGATCGCGGCGGCACGGCCCTACCCCTACGCGTTTCCGCGGCCGCATCTCGCGCTGCTCTTGATCGACATGCAGCGCGACTTCATCGAGCCGGGCGGGTTCGGCTCGACGCTGGGCAACGACGTGGCGCGGCTCGGCGCGATCGTCCCGCAGGCGGCACGCCTCCTGGCAGGCTTCCGCCGCGCCGGTCTCCCCGTGTGCCACACCAAGGAGGCGCACCGTCCCGACCTCTCCGACTGCCCGCCCGCTAAATTGCGGCGCGGCAATGCCGCGCTGCGAATCGGCGACCCGGGTCCGATGGGACGCATCCTGATATCGGGCGAGCCCGGCAACGATTTCGTCGCCGCACTCTATCCCCTCCCCGGCGAACCGGTCGTCGAGAAACCCGGCAAGGGTGCGTTCTTTGCCAGCGGGCTCGACGCGCTGTTGCGCGCGCGCCGGGCGACGCATCTCGCAATCGTCGGGGTCACCACCGAAGTCTGCGTGCAGACGACGATGCGCGAGGCCAACGACCGCGGCTACGAATGCCTTTTGGTCGAGGACGCGACCGAGAGCTACTTCCCCGAGTTCAAGGCCGCAACCCTCGCCATGATCCGCGCCCAGGGTGCGCTCGTCGGCTGGACGGCGACCGTCGACGAGGTGCTCGCGGCTCTCGAAGAACCGTGACGGGCTGAACACCGCAAGATCGCGCTTGCGTCCCTAGAGTGCGTCACGACGCCGTGGCCAGGGCCAATCCCGCGGAAAGCGAGACCGTGTGCCGAGAAATAACCGACGTCACCGTAATTTCCTGCCGCTGACCGGAGGAAGGGGCGCCGGCAACCGTGGACGGCATCGCCTATCGCGCCGCGCCTTACTATTGACCGGTCTGCGACTAGCTTCGGGGCGAAGCCCGACAAAAATTTTGTCGATGGTCAAGCGGCGATGCCGAGCTCGTGGAAGATGCCCTGCATTTCGGTTTGGATGGCACGGTAGTGGAGATCGATCGGTTTGGGGTTGTGTGCGCGGCGCGTGGGGCGGAGGGGCTGAGCGGCAGCGAGGAGAGGTCTGATGGCTTTGTCGCGCAGGACGAGGAGCGCGGTCATCGCCCTGAGACCGGTCGGCAACGGCTCGTAGCGGCAGGTGTGGCCGATCCGGCGGATGATGTGTTTGCTGCGGAGTTTCTTCAGATCATAAGCGGCGGGGCGGGGACCGTAGTGTGATGGGCTTTGCTTGCCGAGTGCGCAGACCCGAACCGCCACCTGGGAGGCGGTGAAGCCGTTGGGTGAGGCGGATAAAGCGATGACCGCTTCGATGACCCGGCGCATGCGCGCCTTGTTGAGATCGATACCCCCGACGATGGTCTTGCCAACGCGTGACGGCGCTGGGAGATCCTCGAGCATCTCGTCGGCGATGAAACACTGATCGATGCAGCTGAGGGCGTCGGCAAATCTCTCCAGCATGCTTTTCAATCGCTGGACGACCTCAGGAAAATCTTCCACCGAGCGTCTACACCTCAGTTCCCGCGTGTTATGGGCAATGGCCTCGATACGAAGTACACGTTCGCCTTTGGAATAGATCTTCAGAGTCAGCTTGCCGCAGTGCAGCTTGAAGATCGTCAGATCATACGTAGGTCTCTCGAGCGTGACTTCCCATTCGGCCGATCGGTTTCTGCGAGTGCGGTATTTCGGGCGGTGCTTGTATCCGAAGATCGTCTTGATCGTTCTGAGGTCCAGCGGGGCGCGGCTGCGGTCGATCAGAGCCTGGAACACTTGCTCCATGTGGCCGCCGACAGCGAACACCAGGTTGCGGCTGTACTCTAGTTGATAAGTCGAGTACTGGTAACGGAAGCCGCTGCGCTTCTGCTCCTCGAAATCGAGCGCGAAGCACAAACAGGTCGTATAAATCCAACGCTCGCAGACTTGGCTCAACCGCCCTATAGCCCGTTGTTCGGACAAGGTGTCTGCGATCTTCGCCAAGCCTACGGCGTCGGAGATATCGGTAAAGCAGTTGCCCTCCTTGGTGAAGCCGATACCGGCTTTGCGGGCTTGGCAGGCGACGTACTCGTGGCCGTTTAAGATCACTTGCGCAGCGAACGGAGGATGCCCGCTGAGCTTGATGGTGAGATGACCCCATTCCGGATCGAGGATATGAAACGAGTAGTGGTTGACATAAGGCGTCGGCATCTTTCTCTCGATGTGGTGCTTGGCGCTGACATCCCACACCGGTGCCGGGCGCGACCGACCAGGACCAGAAACAACCCTTGCGTGACCGTCGTCTTGGCTAGGTATCCTTCCGCAATCTCGTGCTTGCGCTCGCCTCTCGAACAGTCGATCAGCGGAATGTTGTGCGCTTTGGCATAGCCGCGAACGCGACGGCTGAAACGGCCGGCCAAGCGCATCAGGTGGGCATTGTCGAGGGTCTCGTCCGATCCGGTCAGCGCCCGCCACCACACCCGGAAACCACCAGGGTCATGCCCCATGCGGAAGTACGCGTTCAGAACGATGCGATCGACGCAATCGTAGCTGCCGCTCAGCAAGTCCCGATACAGAGTGCGCAACCCATCCGTCATCAAGGGCTGAGTGAACTTGGATGGCTCCGCCGATGATCGCATGGCCGATCTCGTTCCCGCTCACGCCCCGCGTCCTTAGCGCATCCTCAGCGCCCTTTGCGGTAAAGCGTCATTCGCGGTACCAGCACTCCGCCCGCGATTCCAACTGCCCCGCAGGGGCCACTTTTTCGCAGCCGGGCCTGCGAAAAAGCGTAGCTACTTTCCGGCGCAAAAATCGGGTTTTTGGCTAGATGGCCGGCTACGCGTGGCAAGCGAGATCCCGCCGGTAGCTGGCCGGCGGGATCTGTGATGTCAGTGTCGGTGAGTAGGCGTTGAGAGTCCGGTTTCCGAGTGTCGTTCCTCTGGGAAGGTCAGCGTGCCGGCGGTTTAGATTTGGCCAATGCCTGGCTGATATTGATGAGATTGTCGCCGATCACGCCGAGCCCGACCCAGCGCTTCATGCCGTCGTCACCTTTGTATCGGCTGCGATTGAGGCCGTGCCGGCGCTTGATCACGCTGATGCGGCCCCCGCATCCGGTTCGCCATTTCTGGCCGTTGCGGAACCAGCGCTTTTTCTGCTCGCGTTTTCGGGCCGGGCTGTTGCTGGAGCGATTGGGGATAGAGACGCGTTTGACGCCTTTGGCCTTGGCCGCTGCTTCGTTTTTGGCGGAGTAGAAGGCGGCGTCGGCGGCAACCAGGTGCGGGACGCGGCCGAGCATAGTCTCATGCGTGGCGATTGCGGCGACCAGCAGGTCGGCATCGCTCGGCCGCCGGTCGTAGACTTCGTATTCGGTGACGATCTGGTTCTCGGCTTCTTGCAATTTGACCATCTTGCCGAATTCGGTGGGCTTGCCGGCCTTTCCCCCGGCCTTCGCCGGGGCAGGCTCTGCCGGATAATCTCGGTCGACGGCTCGAAGACGCTGACGATCTTGCCCTCGGCATGCGTGTCGCCGCCGAACACCCGCGCCCGGGTCTGGCGCATCACCTGCCGACCTGCCGCACCAGCGACACGGTTGTGTCCAGCTTCGCGCGCAGTCCCTCCAGCACCGGCTACTTGCCGGCGTCGGCGACGCATTTGACGCCTTGGTTGATCTCGCCGGCAAAGCGCTTGGCCTGTCCCACCACCCGCGCGGTGGCGTCGAGCAATTTGCCGTAGGCCTGCGCCACCTTGGCGCGGTCGGGCCCCTTGCCGCGTGCCGCCTGGGCGATCTCCAGCAGGCGAAATTTGACGCTGCGACTGCGATCGCGCAGCTTGGCGCCGACTGGGCCGACAATCTTACCGATCCGCTGCATCGTCCGGGTCAGCACCCGGACCCCGTCGCCGAGCAGCGTGCTGTCGGTCGGATAGTGGATGTTGGTCTCGACCACCGTGGTGTCGATCCGCATGCGCCGGCCAGGCGTCACGCCGCTCGCGCGCGCGATCTGCACCATCCGCTCGTGGATCTGTTTGATCGTTGCTGGCCCCAGGGCCACGCCCCAGCGCCCCATGGCGACGGCGAAGGCCGAACGCGGCCGCACCATAGCGCTCGAAGGCACCTTATCCCAAGCCGTCACTATCATTTCTCTCCGGCAAGTCGAAATTCCGTAACCGACGCCGCGAGCGCGCCGGAGATTTTATCGCCCCAGGGAATGGAGGAATTGTCATGCCCCAATCGACATGATCCGCATCGGGATTTCTGTAGGTACCTAGAATTCTGTCCCAAAAATTGTCGATGAGTGCAAAATTGCTGTTTTCGTATATATGATGAACAAAATGGAGCTGCCGCTTTCGTCTAAACCACGCAAATCGTAATAGCGGGGAGCCGGTGATATGGTATTGATTGTCAAGATATACGTGCGCAGAAAACGAAACGAATGCTGTAACTATCTGAGTCAAAAATACTCCTAGGGGGAAGAGGAAGTACGTGGATGAGAGCATCAATGCCACAGGAATCAAAAAGAATGGCGTGTTGTTGCCATCACCATCGTTCTTGATATACACGATCGATGCCAAGTGATCCTTCGAATAATTGGCGTGATGAAATTGGATGTGATTTCGGTAGAATATCCCGCCCAGCCGGCGATGGCCGAGGCCGTAGTGCATCAAAGTCTGGGAGAACGACATGAATAAGTGGGTAACTACCGCCGTCAGAAGGAGCAGCGGGAATTCGCAAGGGTGCTCACCCCACCATGCGAGGTTCATCGGTAATTCCTGTGCCAGTATCGGCGCGGTTCGACCAGCTGAACGGACCCCTCAAGTGTCGAGGAAACTCCGCAATTCACGCGAGCGGCTCGGATGCTTCAGTTTCCTAAGCGCCTTCGCCTCGATCTGGCGGATGCGCTCGCGGGTGACCGAGAATGTCCGGCCGACCTCCTCGAGGGTGTGGTCGGTGCTCATGCCGATCCCGAAGCGCATGCGCAACACGCGCTCCTCGCGCGGCGTCAGTGAGGCGAGGACGCGTGTCGTGTTCTGGCGCAGATTGGCGTGGATCGCCGCGTCCAACGGCACCACCGCATTCTTGTCCTCGATGAAGTCGCCGAACTTCGAAATCCTCCTCGTCGCCGATCGGCATTTCGAGGCTGATCGGCTCCTTGGCGATTTTCAGTGCTCTGCGCACCTTTTCCAGCGGCATCGCCAGTTTTACGGCCAGTTCCTCCGGGGTAGGCTCGCGGCCGGTCTGGTGCAGCATCTGTCTCGAGGTCCGCACGAGCTTGTTGATCGCGTCGATCATGTGCACCGGGATGCGGATCGTGCGCGCCCGATCGGCGATCGAGCGGGTGATCGCCTGCCGAATCCACCAGATCGCATAGGTCGAAAACTTGTAGCCGCGGCGGTATTCGAACTTGTCGACCGCCTTCATCAGCCCGACGTTGCCTTCCTGGATCAGGTCGAGGAACTGAGACCCGCGGTTCGTGTATTTCTTGGCGACCGAGATCACGAGGCGCAGGTTGGCCTCGACCATCTCCTTCTTGGCCCGGCTCGCCTCCCGGTCGCCGCGCTGGACCGTCTGCACGACGCGGCGAAGTTCCGCAATCGGCAGCTTTGTCTCTGTGGCGATCCGAGCGATCGCGGCGCGCAGCTTTGCGACTTCGGCCGAGTGCATCTCGACCAATCTCGGCCAGCAGCGGCCCGACAGATTGCCGATACGCTCGAGCCAATCGGCCGCAAGTTCGTCGCCGAAATATTGCGGCAAGAATTCGGACCGCTTGATCCCGACATTCTCGGCCAGGCGCAACAGCTTGCCTTCGTCGGTCACCAGCCTGCGGTTAACCTCGTAAAGCTGCTCGACGAGGTGCTCGATACAGGTGTTGTTGAGGCGGATCCGCTTGACGTTGTCCACCGCCAGCGTCTTGAGCTTCTCGTAACGGCGTTCGGTCGTCCGCGGCAGCGCCTTGCCTTTGGCGAGGGCGGCGATCCGCTGATCCTGGAGCTTGTGCAGTTCCTCATGGAGGTCAGCGATCGCGTCGAAAGTGGTGAGCACGCTCGGCTTCAGCTGAGCTTCCATGGCGGTCAGAGAGAGCGAGCTTTCCTCGATTTCGGCCTCTGCGGCGGCCGGTTCCGTTTCGATCGAGGCGAGCCCTACGGGCGCATCCGCACCAGCGGTTTCGGCATTGCTTTCGGCGGGGACAGAGCCCTCCGTCGCCGTTTGTTCGAACCCTCCGGCGCCATAAGTGGCATCGAGATCGATGATCTCGCGCAGCAGAATCTTCCCTTCGTTCAGCGCGCCGCGCCAGCCGATGATGGCGCGGATCGTCAGGGGATTTTCGCAGATGCCGCCGATTATCATCTCGCGGCCCGCCTCGATCCGCTTGGCGATCGCGACCTCGCCTTCCCGCGACAACAAAGGGACCGAACTCATGTCGCGCAAGTACATGCGAACCGGATCGTCGGTGCGGCCGACGTTGTCGTCGTCGAGATTGCCGCGGACCTTGCCGTCGGCATCGCCGGTCTCGGCGGCAGCCGGTTCTTCGGTCTCCTCGCTCTCGATGACGGTAACTCCCTGTACGGAGAGGATCGTCATCGCGTCCTCGATCTGCTCCGAGGACACCTGGTCCGGCGGCAACGCCGCGTTCAACTCGTCGTAGGTCAGATATCCCCGCTCGCGAGCGTGGGCTAGCATCTTCGTGATTGCGGTGGCGGCCGTATCGAGCAGCGGAGCCTCCGCCGTCGCCCGGATTTCCGTCGCTTCGGCAGTGGTCGCCGCATTGCTCGCCATGTCACCATCCCTAAACAGGTTTCGCACCGGCCCGGTCTAGGCCAGCTCTCGAGCCCAATATCTTTCCCCGAAGCCTTGAAGCCCTCCTCCGATTGATATGCCCCCATCGTCGACCTGACGGAGAAGGTGATCCCGGCCTCATAACCTGATCCGTTCCACCTCGTCCTGGGTGAGCCGCTCCTTGGTGCGGTCGTAGAGCTTCGTCGTGCGCGGGCTTTCGTGCGCCGCCATTTCCTGCGCGTGCTCGAGCGCGCCGCCGTTAGCGAGGTAAGCGGTGATCCCGGTGGCGCGGAACGTATGACAGCCGATCGGCGCCGCGATGCCGGCCGCCGCCGCGCGGCGGCGGATCATCCGCCAGGCGTCGGGTTGGGTCATGGCCTTGTCCGATAAGACTTTGCCGTTGTGCCCGCGCGCGGTGCGGAACAGCCATCCCTTCCGGTCCTCGGCGATCCCGGCCGCGTCGATGTAGGCCCGCAACGCTTCGGCGAGCGCGTGATGGCACGGCATCGCATGCTGCTTGCCGCCTTTTTCGTGCAGCCGGACCGTCCACCCGGCGCCGCGCGGCCGGAGGTCCTCGACCTTCATTTTCAAGGCCGCCGTGATGCGCGCGAAGCTGTATGTCAGCGTGGCGATCAGTGCCCGGTCGCGCATATCGCGCAAGGTCGTCGCCGGGATCGAGGCCAGCAATTTGCGCCATTCGGCGCCCTCGAGCACCGGGGTCTTGCCGGTCTTGACGACATGCTTCGGCCCGCGCACCGCCGCCGCCGGGTTGGTTGCCACAACCTGGCCGGCGACCAGCCAATTAAACAGCATGCGTATCGCTGCGAGCTGCTGCTTGACCGACGGGGCCGATACCTCGTTCTGCAACAGCTCTACATAAGTCGCGACATCATGCGGCCGGATGGTGGCGAGCGTCAGCCCGCGGTCCTCGCCCCAAGCAAGACACTGGTTGCACGCCCGAAGATAGGCGCGCCGCGTGTGCGGGTTGCGAATGTTGGCGGTGAAGAATTCGACATAGCGCCAGGCCGCTTCGTCG
Organism: uncultured Alphaproteobacteria bacterium; assembly: GCA_963772295.1. GTDB lineage: Bacteria > Pseudomonadota > Alphaproteobacteria > ATCC43930 > CGMCC-115725 > AP-15. Next base: position 142,601 of record CAVYWO010000003.1, on the reverse strand, counting down.
CCGAGATCGGCGACGAGCGCCGGCACCAGGTTCGTCGCGCGCTGGTCCGCGGTGATGTCGGCCTGAGTGATGGTGGCCGGAAGCTGGGTCTTCGATGGCGGCAAAAGCGGCTCCCCTGCCCTCGCTTTCATGGATGATAAAGGACGTTATCATGCGTGAGGTCACAGGGCAAGGGCAAGGACTTTAAGTGTTGTCATTGTGAAAATTAAGTGGCGGCGTTTTAAGCACGCTGTGCGGCGGAGCCTGCCCGAGCTGCTCGGGGACTGGCGCGCTGGCGCGATGCGCCATATCAGTTCGCCGCACTGACCATCGGCGTGCGCCTCGCGGTCGCCGACGGATAGACCGAGGATAGAGACAGCTACTGAATGAAGGTGTCGGCGGAGGACAATGCTCCTGAGCGGGGTCGCGGCCGGAAGGGCCGAACGCGGTCAGGCTTGGTGGAGAATGCGATCGATCTCGCCGACAGCAGCCCCATACACCTTGGCAACCTGGGCAACCGTCATGCCGTATTTCACCAAGGCGCGGATGCGCGCGAATTGCGACCGTGGGATCGCCGGCGTCGACGGCGGCTCGAGGCTGACCGACGCTTCGACCACCTGCTGACCGACCGGAGGCGCCGGCGAGATTATTCCCAGCACACGCGGTTTGCGCGTCGATTGGTCGGCGGGTGTCGCGGATTCGGGCGCTAACAACTCGCTGACTGGCGGTTTCGACGTGAACAGCGCTTCGGCCGCTTGGCGCGCTCTGGTGATCCGCTCGCGATCATCGCCGCGCGCCTGCGCTTGTTGCGATCGGCTAAGCAAGATTAGCTCCAAATCGTTGATTCATCTTCGCGATATCGTAAGGACGATTCGTTAATTTTGGCAAGCGGGACTTGGGCGGTCTCGCGCATAAAAATGCAGCACTGCAATGTGTTTTTCAGGGGTCTTTGGAATGCTTAAAATCCTCCCGCCATGCGGTATATAAGTCTGGTGGTGGCGCGGCTTTCGTACTTTTATACGAAAGGTGCATGGTTTCTAGATGTGGTGGCCCTGACGCCTTTACAAGAGAAATGACTTCTGGAAAATCGCGCATAAGACGTTATCTGGAAACTCGCCGCCTCGTTCAGTAATGGAGACGTCGGCCCGGCTTTGTCGTCTCCGCGATCCCCTCGCGCGCGGCGATGTCGCGCAGCGCGTTTCGCGTCAGCGGATCGGGCCGCACGCTGGTGCGACGCGCGCCGACATAAACCTCCTGAAAGAGTAACGCGCCGCGCGTCTGCTCGACGGCGGCAAGGGCGCGGCTCCACTCTGCCGAGCGGCCGGGCTTTCGCCCGGCTCATGCTTTCGGCCCAAGGTCGATGTCGCACACGAATTCGATTTTGTCGTCGCGCCACGGCTCAAGGTCGGTCTTAGCTGGCTGGGAATCGGCACTCGCGCCGGACTTCTGCACATTGCTAACCCTCGCGGAGCATGTGAGCCGCAAGAGTTAGCAGTCGCCGCAGATCGGCGGTGCTCGGGCGGCCTGCTGCCGCTGGATGGTCCCCAGCACCCTGATCCACGCCTTCGCCTGCATGGCCTGGCCGGCCAGCGCCGCGCCACGCGCATTGTCTCGCGCCACGATGGCGGCATTGAGCCCGTGCACCTCGATCATGTCCCGAGCGAGCGACTGATCGTCAAAGTCATCGGTCATCGCGGCGATCCACGCCCACGGGACGACGCCGGTCCTGCGCATGACGGCGGCGCGTACTCGACCGTGCAGCTGACTGTGGCCTGCATCGTCATCAGGAGTGACCGAGCGCGCGAAATGTTGCATAGATCATGACCATCAAGACGATAATGATCGGGATGACCACAGGCGGAACCAACCATGCCTTTATCATTCTACACACTCCACTACGATACCAGCGAATGATGCTAATTGTAGGCTCAGAGCCCCTGCCCCGGAGGGGTCTTTCTGCGACTCCTCGGCGCGCATCCCCCGATCTTTGAGGCCGAAGGCGCTGCGCGGATACTGGTCTTGACTTCTTGGTCGTCACTTTGCCGCGTTCTGGTCGGATAATCGTGTGAGGCCCTCCAGCGCGCTGGCGATAATCTTCCGTCGTCGAGGATCCTGAGCATCTGGGGTGGCGGCGAAGAGTTCGATCAGGTACCGGGCCTTTGCTGCGGCTTCGAGCCACGTCGCTGCCGGGGCGGCGAGCAGCAAGGTTTCGAGCTTCTCTTGGCGAGCCCGCAAAGCGGCCTGATCGATCTGAACCTCGCGCAGATCCCGGCGAATTTTGGTGTCCTTCTGCGCGGCCATGCCGCGATGCTCGTCGAGGTTGACGGGATTGTCGGTCATGGTCGCACGCACGTCACGGCGAACCCTACCCGGAGGCCGGATTTTTCTTCGGCGGCAGGCGAATGGCGACGAGAGGCGGCGGTGCCGGCTTTTTCGCCGCCTTCGGCTTCTTCGGCTCCCGATTGGTTCTCCTTTGACCCTTTGCCACCGTGATCCCCTTCCGGTTGCGCTGATCCTGTGAGCCCGGTCGCTGCTATGTGCGCAGCGGCGGTGGATCGCGCCTTTCGTCGTCGGAGAACGGCTCCCTCACCGGCGGCCTTTTCGGCTCGGGGCGGTCTTGCACAGGCTGCCGCTCCTCCATGGATCGCTCCGCCGGTTCACCCATCCAGCGTTCGACGAGGGTGGTAATCAACTTGGTTTCCCGACGGGTCATGAATGCCTCCAATCTTGTCGAGCAGACGCTCGAAGGCCCGACGGTCGACGCGGGCCAACTATTTGCCCTAGATCGGTCTGCCGAGCTTTCCGGCGCAGGCTGAAGCCACTGCCAAGGTCGTCGTCTCGTCGCTTCCGGGCGTTGTGGCCCAGCCGCCCTTCTCGATCAGCGCGCCGCGGTCCCACGAGTTCGACCTTGTTGAATTCGGCCAGCTTTGTCGCAGCGTTGGGTTGCTGACGGTATTTCGCAACGCAGATCGGGGTGAGCGCGTCGACGACCGCGGCTTGGGCCCGCTCGCTCGCCTGCCGCTCGGCCGTGCTGCCGAGCGTCCAGCCGAGGGAATTGAAGCCCACAACGGCGCAAGCGATGGCGCCGACCAACGCGCCCCACGCCGCTGGTTTGATTGCCGGATGCATGTTCATCTTTCTCACCGTCTCTAGTTAATGGTTGTCCCGTGCATTGTTTTCGGCTTCCAGATCTGTGCGAAATGCGTCGCCTTGGTGATCTGGGACGGCGTCAGGCGGGAGCACACCAGCGCGTATCCGGACCGGGCCCGGTGCCGATGCGCGCCGCTCAGCTTGGCAATTGCCACCAGGAACCAGCCGCAGGCCTTCACATAATCTTCCGGAGCTTCGCCGCCGCCGGCATACGCCTCGGCAAGTTCGAGTTGGGCGCGGGGCAGGTCCTGCTGGGCTGCGGACAACAGCCACTTTACGGCCTCTGCGTGCATGACCTCGGCCTTGCTGCCTTCGATGGCATAGCCGTTATCGTCTACGCGATTCTTCAGCATCACACCGAGGTTGAGTTGCGCGTCGGCGCTGCCGCCTTCGGCAGCGGCCAGTAATTCCTTCTTGAGGTCCTGCATCAACTCTCTCGCTCTCTTGTTTGCGTGCTTTGAAGAAGCATCGACGAGTAGCTAGAGGGAGGTCGGCGGGGTCAGCCATCGCTTTCCTGTTTCGAAGAAAAGCGATGGCTTCCGGAACTTCGCTGCCAGCCTCAGTAGTCCTCGCGGCCCATGCCGGCGTCGGACATCGGCGTCACGCGCCTCTCCGGCTTCTCCGCGATCATCACCTCGGTGGTGACGAGCAGGCCGGCAACGGAGGCGGCGCCTTGCAGCGCCAGGCGCACGACCTTGCTCGGATCGATGATGCCGGCCTGCACCATGTCAACATAGGTGGCGCTCTGCGCGTCGAAGCCGTAATTGACATCATCCCTTTCCAAGAGCTTGCCGACGACGACCGAACCTTCGGCGCCGGCGTTGGCGACGATCTGCCGTGCCGGCGCCTGCAATGCCCGGCGCACGATGTCGATGCCGACCTTTTGGTCGTTGTTCTCCGGGTTGAGCCCGGCGAGCCCCTTGCTGGCGTAGAGCAGCGCGACGCCGCCGCCGGCAACAATGCCTTCTTCGACCGCCGCGCGGGTCGCATGCACCGCGTCATCGACGCGGTCCTTGCGCTCCTTGACCTCGATCTCGGTGGCGCCGCCGACGCGGATGACGGCAACGCCGCCGGCCAGCTTCGCCAGGCGCTCCTGCAATTTCTCCTTGTCGTATTCCGAGGTCGTCTCCTCGATCTGCGCCCGCAATTGCGTGCAGCGGCCGGCGATGTCCGCCTTGTCGCCGGCGCCGTCGATGATTGTCGTGTTCTCCTTCTCGATGCGCACCTTCTTGGCCCGGCCCAGCGTGTCGAGCGTGACGTTTTCGAGCTTGATGCCGAGGTCGTCGCTGACGACCTGGCCGCCGGTCAGGATCGCGATGTCCTCGAGCATCGACTTGCGCCGATCGCCGAAGCCCGGCGCCTTGACCGCCGCGACCTTGAGGCCGCCGCGCAATTTGTTGACGACGAGCGTTGCCAACGCCTCGCCTTCGATATCCTCGGCGACGATCAGCAGCGGCTGGCCGCTCTGCACCACCGCTTCCAGCAAGGGAAGCAACGCCTGCAGTCCGGACAGCTTCTTCTCGAAGAGCAGGATATGCGGGCTGTCGAGTTCGCAAATCATCTTCTCGGCATTGGTCACGAAGTAGGGCGAGAGATAGCCGCGGTCGAACTGCATGCCCTCGACGATGTCGAGTTCGGTCTCGAGGCTCTTGGCCTCCTCGACCGTGATGACGCCTTCGTTGCCGACCTTGGCCATGGCTTGGGCGATCATCTCGCCGATCTCGCGATCGTCATTGGCCGAGATCGTGCCGATCTGGGTGATCTCGGCATTGGTCGAGACCTTTTTCGAGACCTTCTTGATGTCGCTGACGACCGACGCGACAGCCAAGTCGATGCCGCGCTTCAAATCCATCGGGTTCATGCCGGCGGCGACCGCCTTGGCGCCCTCGCGCACGATCGCCTGCGCCAGCACCGTCGCGGTCGTGGTGCCGTCGCCGGCCTGGTCACTGGTCCGAGTGGCGACCTCCTTGACCATCTGCGCGCCCATGTTCTCGAACCGGTCGGCGAGTTCGATCTCCTTGGCGACCGTCACCCCGTCCTTGGTGATGCGCGGCGCGCCCCAGGATTTGTCGAGAACGACGTTGCGGCCCTTGGGCCCGAGCGTCACCTTGACCGCGTTTGCGAGACTATCGATGCCGCGCAGCATGCGCTCGCGCGCGTCACCATTAAATCTGACTTCTTTGGCAGCCATGTCCGGTTCTCCTGTAGCTAAGCGGCTTTTTGCGCGGCGGCGGCGCGATCGAGGACGCCCATGATGTCGGCTTCCTTCATGATCATCAGGTCCTCGCCATCGAGCTTGACCTCGGTTCCCGACCACTTGCCGAACAGCACGCGGTCGCCGGCCCGGACGTCGAGCGGATGCAGCGTGCCGGCCTCGTCGCGCGCGCCGGGGCCGACGGCGACGACCTCGCCCTCCATCGGCTTTTCCTGCGCCGTGTCGGGGATGAAGATCCCGCCGGCGGTTTTGGTTTCGGGCTCGACACGGCGGATCAGGACGCGGTCCTGCAACGGACGCAGTTTCATGGATGGTCTCTCCTCGGACCCGCATTATGCGAGAGTGCGGCACTCTCGGATCGAGAGTGCTAACGCACCCACGTTACATGGCGCGGCGGCCCAATGAATGCAATATCGGATACGAGATTATCAGGTTTTTGAACCGTGCCGGGCCGCCCAGACCGTTGTATTCAAGAATAATTCCTGCACTTTTTTCTTGTCAAAATTTATAATTGGCCGCGAGCTCGGACAGCGATGCTGCGCTGTGCGTTTTGAAGAAAAAGATCCAGCGCGAGGGAGCCTTTCGCGAAATGAAACGGCGTCGCTCGTACGAGAAGCCGTCGGAGCGACGAGAGCGGGAAAAGGCCGAGGCGGTCCGCCAATTCCGCAAGGCGATGCGCAAACGGCTCGAACGCGAAGGCTGCTGATCGAAGGTGGCGGAAAACATCAGTCCCCACCCATTGCGCGGAATCTGGCTCGACAAGGCCGGCATACACCTCCCCCTAGCGGGCGGCAGCCTTCGGAAAGGACGTTGAACGGAACGGCTACGCCGTAGGGAGAGGCGGGATCGCCCAAGGGAGGGTGGCGAAGGTATCGTCTGCGTCGAGACGGGATGGTCCCGTCTTCGATGACGAAGGAGCAGACGATGTCACCGTTACGTGCTCGCATGATCGAGGACATGAAGCTGGCCGGCTTGGCGGCCACGACCCAGGAGATCTACCTCCAGGCGGTCAGGTCTCTGGCGAAGCGTTACAATAGGTCGCCGGAGCTGCTGGCCGAGGAAGAGGTGCGGCGATATCTGCTGGATGTTCGTGAGCGGAACGCGCGCGGCAGCTTCAAGACCAGCCATTACGGCATCCAGTTCTTCTACCGGAACACGCTGGGCCAGGACTGGGCGTTGTTTAAAAAAAGATCCGGCTTCCCCAGCAGAGGCGGCTGCCGCGGACGCTTTCCCATGCCGAAGTGCGGCGCATTCTCGCCGCGGTCCGCAATCCGATACACCGCGGCTGTTTCAGCCTGATTTACGGCTGCGGCCTGCGGATCAGCGAGGCCGCTACTCTTCCCGTCACCGCCATCGACAAGACCAGTGGCGTCCTGCGCGTCGTCGGCAAGGGCAACAAGGAACGGGTCGTGCCCGTGCCCAAGGAGGTGCACGAAGGCCTGCGGCGGATGTGGCAGGCCAAGGACCACCGCGATCCGCGCTGGCTCTTCCCCAATGGCTGGCGAACCGGTCCCGTCGCCACCCATGTCCTGACCCGCACCTTTGCCGAGGCCGTCACGGCGGCCAATCTCCCCGGCGGTCGCCGCACGACGCCACACACGCTGCGTCACGCCTATGCGACCAGGCTCTTCGAGAACAGGGTCGACACCCGCGTCGTCCAGGCGTTTCTCGGCCACGAGAACATCGCCACGACGACGATTTACACGCACCCCGGCCTTCGCCGGGGCAGGCTCTGACGGAACCAACGCGGGTGTCTTTGCGCAAGCTGCTCGACAAGGTGATGAGCGGCTTCTGACGCATGCCCGAAGTGGCGGACGCGTTCCGCCGCTTCGCAGGCAGCTATGTGGAGGCTCACGGCGCGGCGATGCTGCCATCGCATCCCCGGATCAAGTCCGGGGACCGCGCCATCGCCGACATCATCGCCTGCCGGACCGAAGCGCTCGGCGGACAGCAGTGGTGCTGCAATCACTGCGGCACCCTGCTGCACGTCTTCCACTCCTGCCGCAACCGCGCCTGCCCGAAGTGTCACGCCGAGCAAACGCAGGCTTGGCTCGAACAGCGTCGGGAGGAGATGTTACCGGTTCCCCCGGCCTTCGCCGGGGCAGGCTCTATTTCCACGTCACCGTCACCGTGCCCGAGGAACTGCGAGCCGCGCTGCGCCGGCATCAGATCGACGGCTACGGCGCGCTGATGAAGGCCGCCGCCGAGGCGATCATCGTGCTGGCCCGCGATCCGCGCTGGGTCGGTGGCATCGTCGGCGTGCTCGCCGTGCTGCACACCTGGACGCAACGGCTCGTCTTCCACCCGCACGTTCACTGCCTCGTCACCGGCGGGGGATTGTCCAAGCCTGCCCTCGCGAAAGCGGGGGACGGCGCCACCTGGCATCCCGCCGGCAAGACATTTCTGTTCCCGAAGACGGCGCTCGCCACCCTTGCCCGCGCCCGCTTCCGCGATGCCTTCGCCAGGCTCTGCCCGGACGCCGACCTGCCACCCCATGTCTGGCAGATCCCCTGGGTCGTTCACATCACCCCATGGGGCGAGGACAGCAGGCCGCCCTCGACTATCTCGCCCGCTACGCCTTCCGCATTGCCATCACCAACAACCGCATCCTGGTCGTCGACGACGCGACCGTGACCTACCGCTACAAGGACCGCGCCGCCGACCGCCAGCGCAAGGAAACCGTGGCCGGCGACGAGTTCGTCCGGCGCTTCCTCCAGCACGTCCTGCCGGCCGGCTTCCACAAGGTCCGCTATTACGGCCTGTGGCATGCCTCGCGCCGCCAACCACGGCGCAACCTGAGGAATCTTCTCCTGCTGGGGCAACCCGCCAGCCCACCGGCCGAACCCGCCGGACCCGAGCCTGACGCCGACCCCCAGGCCCCGCCATCGCCGCGCCGTTGCCCGCATTGCAAGACCGGCCATCTGACGCTGCTCCGCCGGCTGTCGCCCGCCCGGCCGCAAGGCCCGTGATCATCACCATGCTGCCGACGCCCACACCTCCGAGCCCATTCCGCCCCTCCGCCGTTCTGTTGCGGGATCGTCGGCGCTCGCCCGGCGCCACCCCAAAATCATCGGAAATCGCCCCACGGCAGCGACTGCAGCAGCCAATCGGTTCGCATCAGCGAGCCATCATCATGCCCACGCGACCCTTCAACCTACCGACCGGCTCTTCCTACTGCGTCCCCGACCACCCGCCGCGGTAGAAACCTCCATAGGCCCGTCCCACTACCCCTCCGAGTGCACCCAGTCAGACGCGTTCGTTCAACCGAGCCTGCGCGCCCGTCCGGCGCGCGCAAACTCTAATTCGTTATGTTACACTAATGCTTGTCGTCAATTAGCAGCGCTGGCTCACATATATCAACGCTTTGGCCGGGCTCGGCCCGTGGGCCTTCAGCCCACGGACTTGATCCGTGGGCATCCACGAGAAACGGCACAGGCCTTCGCGGGCTCCCGTGGATGCCCGGCCCAAGGCCGGGCAAGACGGTAATCGGATGTAATCGGAACGGGACGTCCGCTCAATTGACGACAGGCTCTAATGCCCGGTTCAGGGAGGGTCGGAAAATGCGGGGGGTCGAGGTCGCTTATTATAAGGTGTCGGCGTGAGCGCCGAGCGGCGCAATCTGCCGGCCGTCGTAGAGGCGCCGAAGAAGGCGCCGGTCGTACGCAAGGCGATCGTCGTTCCTGCGGTGATCGCCGGCGCCGGCGCGCACGCGGCGCGTCGCTTCCTCGAATTCTTCGCCGCCACGATCCGCGACAAGAACACCCGCATGGCCTATTACCGGGCCGCGTGTCACTTCTTCGGCTGGGTCGAGCGGCACCGTATTGCCGAGCTCGCCGATATCGAGCCGGTCCACCTCGCCGCCTATATCGAGGGGCTGCAGGAGACCGCGGCCAAGCCGACCGTCAAGCAGCACCTCGCCGCCATCCGCATGCTGTTCGACTGGCTCGTCGTCGGCCAGGTGCTCGCGGTCAACCCGGCGCATGCTGTGCGCGGGCCCAAGCACGTCGTGCGCCGCGGCAAGACGCCGGTGCTGACCGAGGACCAGGCCCGGCAGCTGCTTGACAGCATCAAGGTAGCAAAGCAGGTCACTTTGCCCGACGGGTCGGTGGCGGAGAGGCCCTCGGTCGTGGGCCTGCGGGACCGGGCGCTGATCGGCGTGATGATCTACAGCTTCGCACGCATCGGCGCCGTCGTCGGCATGAAGGTGGAAGACTATTACCCGGGCGGAAAGCGCTGGTGGGTGGGCCTGCACGAAAAAGGCGGGAAGCGCCATGAGATGCAGGCGCACCACAAGCTCGAAGCCTTCCTTGATGAGTATATTGCCGCCGCCGGGATCCGCGAGGAGGACAAGACCCCACTCTTCCGGTCGGCGATCGGCAAGACCGGCATCCTCACGGACACGCCGATGAACCGGGTCGACGCCTACCGTATGATCCGCCGGCGGACGGCCGATGCCGGGTTCAAGATCAAGCTCGGCTGCCACGTGTTCCGCGCGACTGGCATCACTGCGTACCTCGAGGCGGAGGGCACGCTCGAAAACGCCCAGGCCATGGCCGCGCACGAGAGCCCGCGCACGACAAAGCTCTATGACCGCACGGGCGACGAGATCACGTTGGATGAGGTGGAAAGGATAAACATTTGACGACTTGAAAAGTCACCCAGCCGTTTGTTTCGCGGCGTCCCCCCACCAGCCGGCTGCCCGCTTTGCCACAGATCGCTCGAAGCAGCGATCCGCACCGCCCGGCGAAGCGCCCATGGCCGATCGGGCCGCCCTGTCGGCTAGCTTTAGACAGGTTGGGGCGCGTGACTTTTGATCGGCAGGAGGTCGACGAATGGGAGAGCTTCATTCTGCACCAAGTCCGCTGGGAGCTGCCGTCGACCGTCTGTACCTTGATGGCGCAGATCGACGCGTTGTTGCATGGCGCGATGTCGCTCGCCACCTGCGCCTCGGCAATCGCCGCCGCCGCTCCGGGCAGAGACCAGACCACGATGTTGGCAGTGTGTTTTCGCGCTGTCGGATTCCCGGAGTTTGTTGGCGTCTTGGTTGCGATTCGGGATCATGTCGGCATCGGCGGCGCAACGGGACCTCTCTCTCGGCTACTCCGTTGCTTGAGGCCGCAAGAGGATCTGAAAGACCTGGCTCAGGCCACTCCAAATTCGGCACCGTCGCGGTATGGACCATGCCCTCGCCGATTTGGCGCGCTGGAACAGCGACCGCACATGGTTTTATGGTCACCGCAACCAGGCGGTGATCGGCTCCGAGTTCGACTTCCTGCAAGAACCGCCGAGAGCGATTTCAGTAACGCCGTCTGCGCGCTTGGAAAATTTGACAGCTCGATACTGTTCGCGACCTAGCAATGAAGTTTGCGCGATCGCGACCGCCCGCAACGAAGGTCTGTACGTGCTCGAATGGCTGGCGCACCATCGATCTCTTGGGATCCAGACATTTTTTATCTACAGCAACGACAACGACGACGGATCGGATGCGCTGCTGCGGCGGTTGAGCGAAGCCGGCATGATCTATTACTTGAAAAGCGTCGTTGGCCCAAAAACTCTGCCGCAATACAAGGCCTATGGGCACGCTCTGAGCGTGCTGCCAAACGTCCTGGATTATTGTTGGTCGCTGATCGTCGACATTGACGAATTTCTTCTGCTCGACCACTGCCGATTTGCTGCTTTGTCCGCTTTTTTGGCTTTGCACGACCAGCAAGACAACAACGCGATTTGTCTAAACTGGAAGATTATGGGGCCATCGGGACAGGCGAAATGGAGCGCCGAACTCCTGTGGCATCGGTTTCCTCACTGTATCGTAAGGGAGGACACCATAAAATGTCTCTTCCGTCCCCATCATTTCATGCACTCGCACGCCCCTTATCCTTTGGCAATTCGGACGATGTCGATCGATATTCGAGACTCGAAGGGTTACTATCACTTGAATTATTATATAGAGGGGCGCGAAGCCGCCGGTTCAGAGCCTCGGGCCGACGAGCTGGCCTGGGTCAACCATTACCTCTACGATATCAGACATGATCTGTATAACGCCAGGAATTCTAAGTAATTCTGGATAACACTGTCCGCCGACTTCGGGCTGAGAAGTGACTTCGTTCGAGTTCCGTCGGGGGGATCGGCGGTATTGTTCGTCAGGAATTAACGGCACAACTTACAGAAGATAGTCGCCTGAGAAAATCACGCGCCTTCACAGAATTTTTGGAACTGCTGACAAGGTAGAGTAGACCTGTTTTGTGGGGCGACTTTTCACGCACCTTTGCCCGTCTCGGACAAGATTAGGATTGGAGGAAAATTGATTTCGGGAGCTCTCGGCGCGCGATCGCGCGTTAACCGAGGACAGCTTGGCGCTCGAGATCGACCGCCTCTTCGATAGCCGCCCGGTGAGCCGCCGATCGGCTTCCTGAGTGCGTTGTTGCGAACCGCGGCGCATCAAGGGCTTCCACCAGCCTCATCAATGGGTCGTCGCTCTGCACTCAGCCGGTCCGCGCCCGGCGCACGGCGTCGACGGCCTGCATGATTGCCGCATGGGCATGCGCAACATCCCATCTGTAGCCGGCGACGTAACAGCCGTGGCGATGCGGCTCGATCGCGACGATCGCCGCCGGCGCAATGAGGACATCGCCGCCCTCACCAAAGCTCGGCTGCCGCTTTGATAGGACCAGGAAGCCGTCAATCGTTTCCATACCGCTCTCCCGCACTGGCGCATCGCGGCTCAATATCACCATGGCGGAAGCCGGCCGGCCGAACCCTATTGCGGCTCGTGCCTGTAGGCCTGCTCGAACGCGCCCTTGGCGTCGTCTCGTCCAAGAACCTGCCGTTCGAACCGCCACCCGCCGGCTTGCCCCTGTGCCAACGGATGGCCGGGAACAGGCCAGGACAGGCCCGGCTATGGCATCTCACTCCTGCGGGTCGGGCCCTTCGGTCGGGGACTTGATCGGAAGTCATGGACAGCGACCGGCGCGGTAGCATCGCACCCGAGCTGCGGTGGCCCCGCCGAGCACGCCGGTCATTCTGGTGGCGGCCGCAGACGCTCGAACGCCCACGAGAACCTCTCGAAAAGGACGAGACGGACGATATCGTTCGATGCTATCGCCGGTTTCCGACGCAACGCGAAACCGCCGACGGTATCGAAGTCTGAAGCGTTGCGGCCACGCTGCGCAATCTCCTGGAGAGGGTGAATTCATCGGCGAGGTCCATGAGGCAGCTCCTTGCGCAATAATGCCGGCGTCAGGATGCACGAATTTCCGTTCCTCTCTCGCGGTTGACGCCGAATTGGGCATAGCGGCGCTTGCCGATCGGTGCGGCTACGCGGCCAGCGTTCGCGACGGCTCGGTCCCGGGCTCTCCTGCTCGACATCGTACTGGCCGACGCCGATCTCGTTTCGCGCGGCCCGCGGACATCCCGAATACTATTAGAGCGGCTGCCACGCATCGCTGGCTATCGATCCTCGCCGAGAGCGACCGGCTTGGGGTCGCCGAGATCGGCATAGAGGCCACCGAGCCGCGAGAAATGCGGATTGTAGAACGGATCGCGGTCGAGCGCCTTGCCCCAGCGCTGCCGCATCACATGATCCTCGTGAAAGAACCTCACCCGTTGGTCGGGACGAAAGTCGCTGCCACGGCTTAAGCTTTCGCTGTGTTCAGCCAGCGTCGCGGGCGTCCAAATGATGCGGTAACCGGCGGCTCGGACCTTCAGGCACAGATCGACGTCATTGAATGCTATCGCGAGCGCCGCTTCGTCGAAGCCACCAACCGCTTCGAATGCTTTGCGTCGGCACAACATGCACGCACCGGTCACCGCGGAAATCTCCTGCGCGCAGACGGCCCGCCACATGTAGCCCGGTTCATCTGAACGCAGTCCGCGATGAGCGTGGTCCGCGATGCCGCCTACGCCAAGCACCACCCCTCCGTGCTGCACCAGCCCGTTCGGGTACATCAGCTTGATGCCGACGATGCCGACCCGATCGTCGGCGAGCGCCTCGTCGACCATCGTGCGCAACCATTTCGGGTCCTTAATGAACACATCATTGTTCATGAACAGCAGAAATTCTCCTAACGATTGCCGCTCTGCCATGTTATTGAGCCGCGAGAAATTGAATTGTTCTTCGGCACGCAGCACGCGAATTCGCGGTTCCTGACGGATTTCTTCACAAAATCGATAAGAATCCGTGGATGTCGACCAATTGTCGACAAGGATGATTTCGAGATTTCGGTATCTGGTATAGGCGATGATCGCCTCGACACAGGATCGCGTCATCGCGATCTGATCGCGATAAGGAATGATGATCGTGACCTTCGGCTCCGCCGTAAACTTCCAGCGAACCTCGTACAAGGTCGCATCGCGGATCGAGACGACCGAGGCGGCGAGGCGTTTTCGCGCCAGCGCATCAGCGATGGAGCGGCGTCCGGCGCTGACGGCGTACGGTTTTCGGGCGGCGGAGGCCGCTGTCGATTTGGCGGTAATGCGCCAATGATAAAGTATTTCGGGCACGTGCACTATCTCGCTGGGCTCGGTAATTTCGGCCAAACGCAGCAGCAAATCATGGTCCTGCGCCCCGTCGTACCCGGGCCGTAGCCCACCGATCCGCGCAAGCTGATGGCGGTCGATCATGGTCAGGTGCGAAATGTAATTATAGCTGAGCAGTAGCCGATAATTCCAATCCGGTTTAAGGTGAACCGCACTGAAGCGACAGTAATCGTCGACCTTGTCCTCGTCGGAGTAAAGAATTTTGGCTCCGGTGCGGAAGGCGGCATCGGTCATGATTTCGAGCGCGTTCGGGACGAGGAGATCGTCGTGGTCGAGAAACGCGATATAGTCCCCCTTGGCGGCAGCCACACCGCGGTTGGTTGCTGCGCTGACCCCGACGTTCTGGTCGAGGAAAATCGGCTTTATCCGCGGATCCGCTTCCGCCTGACGCCGGATCAGACCCTCCAATTCGGCGGAACCGCTCGCGTCGTCGACGATGATCAACTCCCAATTCTCATGCGTCTGGGCCAGGACCGACGCGACCGCCGCCCTGAAATCCGCCAATCGCGGCTGATAGGCCGGACACACGATACTCACCAGAAGCCGCGCCGCCGAGTTCGGCGCGGCTATCGAGGACGACCCCGGCGGGGTCTTATCCCTGCGGGCCGCGGCCGATTGTTGTAGCGTCTCTAAATAACGCCGTGCCCAATCATCATATTGTGCGAGATTATAGCTTTCACCCGGCAACAGTTCTTTTATAATATTGCGGATGTTCCAAAACTGGACAACCATGTCATCAACGGCATCAAGCAACTTGCCGAGCGTGCGGTACGTCTCGTTGCCAAGGAAATCGATTGTAAACGGGCTGTTGTGAAGCTCGACACCGTGCGGTAACACGACAAAGCGAAATTCTGCGGAATGCCGAAACAGGAACTCGGGTGGCGGAGCAAAGGCGAAGCCGCAATTGGGGTCGCAGCCGACAGCATCGGCAACATCCGGTCGGAGCTGGTCGGCAGTCAGTTGCGCGACCGGTCGACCACGACTGGTTACCAGGATTTCATTACGTCCAGCCATCGCGTTACGACTACGATCGGAGACGATGGCCCAGCCACGAATCGCACGGTCGCGCAGGCCGTCCACATAGCCGAGCACTTCGACACTCTGCTGCCGAAAACTCCAGGTCTGCCGCTTGCGGCCCCCAAGATGATCGGTCAATTCGACGAGGCGCCCCTCGGGGGTAGCTAGTTCTACGACATGCGGCCGCCCATCAAAGAACCGCCTTGGCAGGCGGAAAGTGAATTGCGCCGCCGCCCCAGGCCGATCGATCCCGCCTAGTCCCTCACGTAGGCCATTACACTTGGTGACCCCTATCGGTTGCCGATCGACCAGTATCTGCAAGGGAACCGGGCGCCGGGGCGAATTTGGATCGTATGCCCAGCCGCGGATCCCCTCGTCGGTTATCGACTCGACGCGGCCGCGCAGCAGGGGAAACGACGCCTCCCACGAGCTGCGTCTGACGCCTTCTTCCAACGAGAATAATTCCACGACCGCGCCGCTGACCGCACGAAATTCGAACGCATGCCGTTCGCCATCGCGCAGCGCATCGGGCAGCGGAAAGCAGAACCCGATCCAGTCGAACGGCAACCCCTGGCTGCGCAAATCTTCGCGTGGCTCAGCACATTCGGCAAAGCCGAGCGATCGTCCGTCGGCCAGAACCTCAAGCCTCGTCGGCACGTCTGGTTCTCTCAAGTCGATCGCCCAACCGTGAACCGCGAGCTCCGTGAGGGCGTCGATGCCGCCGAAGATCTTCGGTCGAGTCCGCGCCGGTCGATGCCGACCCACACCGCGCCGTGGCGGGACCGTGGGCACCTCTACAGCGCCGTTCTCATGCGTAGGATTCGGGTGATCCAATTCAAGGTCACCGGGTCTGCCACCCTGACCGGAGGTTCCGCCGGCTCGCGCGCCGGGAGGGCTATCTTTCGCCATCGTTGAGCGGCTCGCTTAAGAGAGCGCCTGTCGCTGTCCTCATCCCCGCCCCGGGTTATCCGTGCGGTGGTCGCAGGCGTTCAAAGGCGCGCGCAAAACGCTCAAAGTGAGGATTATAGAATGGGTCGGCATCGATCAATTGGCCGCACCGGGCAAGCAGCGTCGTTACCTCGGCTTGCTCGCGCTCCTGCTGCGCCTCCGATAAGTTGCGACCGCGAGATCGCGACTCGAAATGATAAAGGACGGCGAATGGGTTATAGACGATCCGATATCCCCTGTGTCGTATCCTTAAGCAGTAATCGACATCGCTGAAGGACACTTTCAAATCCAGTTCGTCAAACCCTCCGATTTCTTCGAACAACCGACGACGGGTCGCTAGACACGCCCCGGTCACCGCCGCCGCCTGCCGTTGTAGATGGACGCGGCCGAGATATCCTCCGCCGTTCCCCGGTTCACCGATCAAATCATGGCCGGCTACGCCCTGCACGCCGAGCAGAACGCCTGCATGCTGAATTCGGCCATCGGCATAGAGCAGCCGCGCGCCCACTGCACCGATCTCCGGCCGAATTGCATTGGCAGCAAGCTCGCGGCACCAATCCTTGGTCAATACCACGACGTCGTTGTTGACAAAAATCAACACCTCGCCGCGCGCACGTTGGGCGGCAAAATTACACATTGCCGACCAGTTGAATACGCCGCCGAAAGGCAGAACCTGAGTTTCCGGTCGGCCGACTAGTCCGGCAAGATAACCTCGCGCGCTGCTCTCGACCGAATTGTTATCAATAACCAGGATCTCAAACGGTCCCGGGTAAGCCTCGCGGGACTCCAACACACTGTCCACGCATGGCTGGAGCAGATCCAGACGATCGCGCGTCGGCACCACAATCGAGATGCCGGGCGGCGGCGTCGGGATCCGCCACCGGACCCTCGTGGCGAAGGGTCGGGGGACGCCAATGGGGTCGGCGTGCGCTTCGATCTCCACATCTATTCCGACCCGTTGCGCGTGTTTTTGCGCAGTGGAGACGATATCCTGGGTTATCCTCTCGGTCGCGGCGGAGGCGGCGGGCGGAACCGTGTGCCGATGATAAAGGACGCGCACTACATGTCGTATTTGCGGGGCCGGCAGAAAAGCGGCAATGCGTAGCGAAAGTTCGTACTCGGTAGCCCCGTCGAGCGCGTCGCGGACGCCGTTAACCGCTGCCAGGACGTCGCTTCGAACTACTACTAGATGGCCGAAATAATTCTCCGCCAGCAGTAATTCCGGATCGAAATCGGGCTTCAGGACCGGAGCCCGGTGTGCGAGACTGCGGAATTCGTCCTCCTCCACCCAATCCTCATCTGAGTAGAGCAGCCCGTACCGCTCTCGCTGGAGCTCCGACGCGATATGGAACAGCGCATCGTGCGCGAGTTCGCCATCCTGACCCAGGAAGGCGACGTATTCCCCCCGTGCGGCGGTTATTCCGCGAGTGGTGGTCTCTGCAAGCCCTTCCGGGATAGTACCTTCGACCAAGCGGATGCGCGGGTCGGCAGCAGCGTGCCGGCGCCAAAGGATACGGAGTTCCTCGCCAAGCGTGGAAGCGTCATCGGCGATGATAAGCTCCCAGACATCGTAACTCTGCGCCCTGACACTGCCGATGGCGCGATCGAGGAGCCTCGTAACGCTGTTCCGGGTCGGCAACACCACCGAGATCAGTGGGCGATATTCAAAGGCGCCGCTGGCGACAATTTGATCGGCAAGGACATCGGAGGCCGGACGGTAAAAACGTTCCCAATATTCGCTATAAGCCTGCAGCGGAACGCTCGCACTGCGTCGCAATCTGGGGAGGCGTGCTTCGATGCGTTCGAGCGCCTTTTGCAGGCCGGCAATTTCGCGGCGCACTTCTTCGATCGATTCCCAACCCTGCGCCACATCGCCCTGCACCGATACGCTATCACCGATCTGTGTGTTGGAAAGCGAATGGACGGCTCGAAGCCTTCGGCCAGCGGCAAAGTGTCTCTGGTAAGCGGCGGGAATGTAGAAGGTGAACCCGTAATTGCCCTTGCCACCAAAATAATCGATGATATCGAGCCGCGGCTCCGCGCATTCCGTGGCCCCCAGAAACACATTGTCAGCATAAAACTCAACAATAACCGGGTCTGATTTTTGACACAGATCGACAGCCCAGCCGCGGACGTCAAAAGCCGATACCGATTTCGAGATCGCCGACCACGGCGTGTCGGATTTGAAATACGCCCTCCTTTTCGAGGCGTTCGCGCAACGTCCGATCGATGCCCGCGCTCACCAGCCGCGGGGCGAGCGCGGCGAGTTGCGCATCGGCCATAACGATCTCGAACAGCATAGCCCATGAGCGCGCCGTGCCTATCGCCCGCCGGGTTGCCGCGCCGATCGGCAGCCGACGCTGTGTCCAATCTAGCGTCAGCCATGACAGGGAGGCAGCGATCTTCTCATGCGGCAACGCCTTTCGCAGCAATAGAGGCGTCAAGACTTGATTTGTGAATTCCTCGGTTGCGAAAATGCCCCGAAGCGTCGCCTGAATGTCCGCCGAATGCGCTTCCCTTGTTTCCTCGCGCGGCGTTGGAGCTCTGCCAAGAAACAAAAGATAGCATTGAGCGCTGTCGTTTCCCTCATCGCTCACCCGGGGTGCTGTCACCAACGCGGGGGTGATCCTTGAGGTCGGGCCCAGGCGTGGATCGACGCGAAGATTGAGCCCAACCGAGACTGTTTCGCCCACCAGATGCGGCCCCTCGTTTTCGGTCTTTGCCGGGGTCATGGTGCCTGTCCCGATTTCTTGCCGAGACGCCGATTCGCTCGCGCGAACGGTCTTCCCCGGTGCGCCGAGCGCATGCTGTTTTGGCGGCACGGCGAAGGTAAAGCCGCAGTCGACGCTGCCGCCGATACGTTCGGTTCGTTGCACACAGTCGAGCTTACCGGAAGTCGGCGTTGTGCAAAATCGATTTTTAGCCCCAGCTGCGTTTCGTAAAACCTGCTATGCGGTAAACTCTGTCGTGATAAAAGCGGGGTAAGGACTCGATTAAGGAATTCTTCGGTTCCGAGTATATCCCGAAGAATAGCTCCGAGGTAACTACCTATCCAACCAGCGCTGGCGCCCGGCTCTTGCAGGTGACACCCAAGGAAGAGGTTGAAACAGTGCGCGACGTCCGCAGAACTGGCCGTCAGCACGTCGGTGCAACGATCGAGACTTTCGCCAGCCTGCGCCGCCGCAGGCGTGGCGGGGGTTATTGAGGTCGCTGATCGGCGGTCTGGCCCGGAGAGGCCCGCGGGCTTATTCATGTCCGCGATCGCCCTGGCGAGGGATCCATGGGACGCCCGTCTCGTCTTGAAACATGCGACGTACCCGGCAAGAATTCGCTCTCCGGATTGGCTTGGTTGGAGCGATGAGACGCTCGAGGCAGGACTAGGGTAGTGTGTCCGGTCGATGTCACATCGTCAAGGCGCCGAACTGCGGACGGTCGGCCGATCCGCGAATTGCGGGGCCCTTGCCTCCCGACCAGGCTCTGCATACCCAATTCTACCCCGACAGTCGCCCTCAAGTGGCTGATTCTGAACCGCAGAGCGGTCCCGATGCGCAAGGAGTGCCGCGATCGGGCCCTGGCGAGCAAGGAAGCGAGAATGGTGGCGCCACACGATAGCCCGTTCATCGATGAGCGGTTGTTAGCCCGGAAAACTCGCCTTGAGATCGAGATGCGCAAAAATAGCCGAGATTTCGGGCTGCGCTCTCGTTACTTTCGGGTGTTGTCGCAGGTTGCGGAGTCTCATCTTGGCCTGTTTTTTGCCGTCTTACCCGAAATCCGAACACCGCTGATGTTCAGGGGCGGAAGCTCCGATGTTTTGAATATGCAGCAGATTTACCTCAACCAGTGGGAGGACACTCACGATTATTCCTACGGGGAATATGGGTTCGACGTGCTTGCACCCGCCCGCATCCTAGATCTGGGTGCCTACGCCGGCTACACATCGGTTTATTTCGCCAACCAATTCGAGCAAGCGGAGATTCTGGCGATTGAACCGCCCGGTTCGAGTTTCAACATGTTGCGGGCGAATACGGGCTCGTATCCGAACATCCGCTGCTTGGCTGCCGGGGTCTGGCATCGGACGACATGGCTCGCTATGAGCGAGAATCAGTCGGGCGAATGGGGCCGCGGGCTGGTCGAGGCGACCGATGGCAATATCAGGGGTTACGCGATCGGTGATATCCTGCGGCTGCACGATTGGCCGAGCGCCGATTTCATGAAATGCGTAATAGAAGGAGCCGAGGTTGCCGTTCTCACGAGTCCCGATCGACCATGGCTCGACGGCGTCAACTATGTGGCGACGAAGCCGGGCCCGCAAGAAGCCTGGGCTGATCCTGAAGACGAGATCAGGGTGCGGACCGCATTTCCTGAGGTTGACTTCGAAACGCGCCGGCACGGCAATCTGTTCCTTTTCGCTCGTCGCGGCCTCGCCCTCAGCGCTGCCCCCACCACAGTTCGCGTAATCCCTCCAGCGTCGCGGACGTGCCGGTTCACGTTCGATGCCGGCGGCGAACTCTCGACCATTTGCGCCTTCGACAAATCCGCAATCCATCTTACCCCCAATCGAACGGGCGAACCGTCCGCCAGCGCCACTTTCTTCGTGGTGCTCGCCGGCCACAGTCGGTTCCAAGTCAGACTCGCAAGCGACCCCGGGCCGGATGGCGAAGTCACCTTTGCGGTTCGGATCTGGGACGACAAGTCGGGCACTACGGCGGGGGAATCGCGGCAAACATTGCCCGTCGGTGCGTCGCAAGATCTCTCGGTCGCACTGCCGGCTATCAGCGGGCGACATTGCCTCTTGCTGGCGGCAGAGGAATCTGGCGGTCGCATTAGAGATCATGCGCTTTCGACATATTTCATCGACCCGCGGTTCGAGTGACCCAGTGAAGCCGTCCCCAAACCAACCAACGCCGTGTGCACGCTGGTCGCGGATCACGAGTTTAGCGGCTCTTATGAAGAGTCGGCCTGGGCGGAGTGCTGGTCTTGGAGGTGCTGAGGGCGTTCGGTCTGTCCCCTTTTACCGACCGAAGTGTGCGCCGCATACGCGTGGCAGCACCACGGCGATCGGTCTTAGTCATCGGGCTTGGTCCGGCCAACGTCGCCGAGCAAGGCATAATGTCGTGAGCATCAGCGCAAAATCACGATTTAACGTGTTCCAAGGCGCTCGTGCCGTTATTACTGGCGGCCTTGGCCTGATCGGCGCGACCCTCGCGCGCCGCCTCGTTGCGCTCGACGCCAAGGTCCTGATTGTCGACAATATGATCGCGGAGGCGGGCGGAAACTATTCCAATATCGCCGATATTCGCGATCGTGTGAGCGTTAACATCGCCGATATCCGCGACGTTCACACCCTGCGGCAGGTACTCGCGGGTCAGGATTTTCTATTTAATTTGGCGGCCCAGACGAGCCATCTTGATTCGATGACCGCGCCGGAATACGATCTCGCGGTAAATTGCGCAGCCCAATTGCAACTCCTTGAAGCTTGCCGCGCGGTGGCGCCAGCGATTGTGATCGTCCATGCCAGCACACGGCAAATCTATGGTAGGCCGCGCTATCTGCCGGTTGATGAAAGCCACCCTCTGCGGCCTGTCGACGTCAATGGCGTGAACAAGATGGCGGGCGAGGCCTATCACCTGCTGTACTACGACGCATACGGCATCGACAGCCGGTCGTTGCGGCTGACCAACGTTTACGGGCCGGGCATGCGCATAAAGGACGCGCGGCAGAACTTTCTGGGTATCTGGTTGCGCAGGGTTATCGAGGGTGCGCCGTTCGAGATATGGGGCGGGGAGCAGCGCCGCGACATCCTTTACGTTGATGACGCTGCAGAGGCATTCCTCTGTGCGGCAGCTACTCGCGAAACCGGGGGGCTCGCGCTTAACGTCGGCGGCGACACGGCTTACCGTCTTAGCGAAATCGCGGCGGCGCTGGTCGCGGCAAACAATGGCGGTCACTACGAGGTACGACCCTATCCCACAGAACGCAAACAAATCGACATTGGGGACTTCATCACCGATGGCCGGCGATTTCGCGCCATGGCAAATTGGCGCCCGCGCGTTGCGCTCGCCGAAGGGCTGGCGCGCTCACTCGACTATTTCCGCCGTAACTGGATCAACTATATATGAAGTCTTACTGCCCTAGATCTTCCCTGAAGTATAACCTTGAGCAGCAACCTCAGGGTGTAGTATTACTACCGCCAGGAAACCCTGAGCTCGGAACCCAATGTCCTGCTCGGTCTGCGCAACTGGCATCCAAAACACAGGTCTCGGCATGACAATCGGCAGGCTACCGTCTCCCATCGCTCCCCGCGCCATGAAATTTAGCTGCGTTTTGTTGCTCCTGATGGGGGTTCCGGACGGCTTGGCGCACGCTTGGCAGATCGGCATCGAATACTCCTTGTGGCATTGTCCAGCCTCTTCCTCGTGGCACTATCACCCGGATGGACCGGTCTACGACATTTCGAAGATCCTCGCGGGCAAACAATCCTGGGGACCGATCCACGCGTCCCACTGGTGGGGTAAGCCCGATGCCGGATACTATTGCCTTGCGGAAAATTCTGCTCTGCTCCGCCGGCACGCCGAACTCCTTCGCGATGCGGGTATCGACTTTGTCTTCATCGACGCCACCAACCAGACGAAGCAAGCAGATTCAGGGCCGGATATGCTCGAACCGTTCGCTGAGATGATAAAGACATGGAACGACGTTTCCGGTGCGCCGAAGATTGTTCCATGGGTACCGATCATGCGCGGCGGTGACATGGTCGAGTACTTCGATCGCATGCTGAAAGGATATCCACGGATGGCTTTCAGCTATGAGGGACGCCCGTTGCTGCTCGCTGCCGGAAGCCTGTCCGAGCCCTCCGCAATTCGCTCCGAGAAAGATCGAGGCCGATACACAATTCGGACGATGTGGGGTCTCCTCGACCTTGCGCAGTTGCGTTCCGGGGAGTGGAGTTTCATGCAGCCATGCGTCGCCGGCTTCAAGGCCGCCGCCGCCCGTGAATTGTGTCGGCAGCACGTGACCTATCACCAACACGAGATCGAGCAGATTTCAGTGGCGGCTGCCTATCAGACCTCGTACATGAGCGACAAATCGAGCGCAGTGCCAAAATTTCACGGCGGGACATTCTTGCGTCAACTGCAAACCGCACATTTTCTCCGGACCGTTCCGATCGTTACGATCGCCGGCTGGAACGAATGGATCGCCCAAAGTTTCTGCGCGGATGATCCCGATGCAACCCATTGTGCGGACCCGAAAAATGATCAGTCCATTAGAAATCCGGTTTTCGTCGATCAGTTCGACCCCGAATACAGCCGCGACCTCGAGCCGGGCGGCGGCCTCGGCGATTATTATTATCGGCTGATGAAGCGCGGTATAATGCTGCTCCGTTCCGGGCGGGATCCCATGGAAGCTTTGCGGTGAGTTATGCTTCCCGGACCTCATGCGGGGTGATGAGGCGCTGTCGAGATAACCGAGATACGTTATGGACCTCGAATTCGTCGAATTCGTCGGCAAGCTCGCGCGCGTCGAACAGGCCTTTATCGGGAACGATCGGGCGCGGCTGCATCAACTACTCGTCGAGCTTCTCCCAAAAGCCCGAGATCGAAGGCGTGCCCCAGCATTAATCGATTTTGCACTCGGGGATACAGGGATGCCCGTCTTCCGCAGCAAATCGGTGGCGCCGTTTCTTGAAAGCATTGCCGTTACCAAGGCCGCGCTTGCCTCCTGTCACCCGGTGCCGGCGCCCCGATGCAGCCACAGGGTAATAGGCGCCGATCTGGACTTCCTCGGCGACACCGAGGGATTTTGGTCTTGGACCATCGCCCAATGCGTCAATTATCTCTTGATCAACCGGCTCCAGCCATCCCGCAAGGCCGCTGTTGTCGGTACGATGCGGGACGACGGGATCTACATTGTCGAATGGGTCGCTTATTATCTCGCTCTTGGGTTTGATCATATTTTCATTTATACAAATGACAATTCTGACGGATCGGAGGTGCTGCTTCGCCTTCTCGTGGATCACGATGTTATAAGTTTGATCGAGAGTGAAACTTCGGGTACCGTTCCTCCGGAAGTCAAAGCTTACGAACATGCCGTTCAGCTGCTGCACGATCTTCGCGATTTCGAGTGGGTGATGTTCGTCGACTCGGACGAGTTTTTTGTACCGGCATCCTGCTATAATTATTCAATTAGCGAAATCCTGGCCGCGCTGGAGAAGCGGTTCCCCGGACAATTGCCGTCTGGCATCTGCTACCACTGGCTGTGGCTGGTCAGCGGCAATGCTTTCGCTCGCGACCGTGGCCTTCTGATAGAACGCTTTCAGCATGCGCGGCCCCACTTTTACACGAAGGTTCTCGTTCGGATACGAGATCTGATCTCCATGAGACATCAGCACTTTCCGGAGGTTAAGGAGGGCCGAAGTCTCGTCGATTCGGCGTTCGCTCCGATTCCTACCGATCTAGAGAGCTTCGCACAGATCTTAGATGAAAAACGTCAGGAATACGCCGGCGGGTGGGTGAACCACTATTGGGTGCGGTCGTTTGAGGAATTTGCCGTGAAGAAAGCCCGCGGCAAATCACTTCAGCTCGAAGACAATACCTACGACCGAGATTTTCGGTTGTTTTTTTTATGGAATGGCGAAGAAACGCCGGAGAACCACTACCCGATAGACACCGCCTGGCTGGGTCGCGTGAAGGCAAAGATCGAGCAGCTGAAGAAATTGGAGGGAGTGGGTGCGTTGGCCGAGAAGATCGATCGCGATTTTCCGTTGTTGCTCAAGCACCATTACGGACGGAGGTCGCTCCGCGCCATGTACCGCAAATACCGAACGGAGCCCGGAGAATTGTAGTTCCGGGGCAGCCACCGGTCCGCGGCGATACCGGAGATGCTGGGTTTGAGGAGCCGATGAGTGTCGTGCCGATCCCGCAGGCGGACCCGCGTGCTGCCTATTTGGCCCACCGCTCGGCGATTGACGCCGCCGTCGCTCGTGTTCTCGACAGCGGCCAATATATCCTCGGCCCGGAGGTCGAGGCCTTCGAGACAGCTTTTGCGGCCTTCATCGGGATCGCGCATGGCGTCGGCTGCGCCAGCGGGACGGACGCGATCGAACTGGCGCTGCGCGGCTGCGGCCTGCGCGCCGGCGACCTTATATTCACCGTGTCCCATACCGCGGTCGCCACGGTGGCTGCGATCGAGCGCACCGGCGCGACCCCGGTGCTCATCGACATCGAGCCCAACGGCTTTACGATGGATCCGGAGGAGCTGCATCGGGCATTGCAGGCTCTGCCTGGCGGCCGCCCGGCCGCCGTCCTGCCGGTTCATCTTTATGGTGCCCCGGCAGCGCTCTCCGAAATCTCACGCGTCGCGGCACGACACGGGTTGCGACTGATCGAAGATTGCGCCCAGAGTCACGGGGCGCTTTATGCAGGGCGCCCTACCGGTTCGTTCGGCGATGTCGGCTGCTTCAGCTTCTATCCGACCAAAAATCTCGGTGCGATCGGCGATGGAGGCATGATCGTCACCAACGATTCGGCGCTCGCCCTCGCCGCCCGCGCCATCCGCGAATACGGCTGGGGCGATCGCTTTGTCAGCGCCCGAGTCGGGATCAATACCCGGCTCGACCCGCTGCAAGCAGCGATCCTCGCCGTCAAACTCGATTCGCTGAGCAAGGACAACGCGAGGCGCGAAGCGATTGCCGCGCGCTACGATGCCGGCCTCGCAGACTTGCCGGTCACGCTGCCCGCCTGCCGGGCGGGAGCGACGCATGTTTTTCATCAATACGTAATCCGGCTTGCGGCGCGGGATGCGTTGCGCGAACATCTGAGCGCCGCCGCGATCGGGACCGGCATTCACTACCCGTTGCCCGTGCATTTGCATCCAGCCTATCGCGGTCGGCTCGCCGTCGGCCCGTCAGGGCTCCGCGAGAGCGAGCGCGTGACGCGCGAAATCCTGAGCCTGCCGATCTTTCCGCAACTCGGCGACGATGCAGTCGATCGCGTCATTGCCGAAATCCGGCGCTTTTTCGGCTGAAGCGAAATCGCGTTCCGGACCGTTATCTAGATTCTAGCGGCCCCGATGCGCGTGCCGCGCGGACACCGGGGGGCAACGAGGTATTCGAGAACGAGCAGGTCGTACGCGTTCCGGTGATTTGCCGCCTCGAAACAGCGATCCCATTCCGGCGCGAACGCGTCGTAAAGCGGGGCCGAATCGCGCCACCCCGAGGCTGCATCTGACGAATTGCGCTCACCGTTCGCAGCCGCCGTCGTCATGCTGTACCTCCGAGGCTCGCCGGGCGCCGGACATAGCGCCGGCCCGACGGCGCTGCAAGCGCGCCCGGCTCGTCGCCCCACTGCCGATGGCGGCGGCCGGCCACCCGGTCGAGCAGCTCCAGCCAGCGCGGCAGGGCCCGTGTGCGGAAGTCGAACTCGCGGACGACCATTGCGCGCGCCGCCCGGCGGGCCGCGCGCATGCGGTCCGGATGGTCGAGCGCCTCGTCGATCCGGTCGCAGATCCTGTCGATCGAGAAGAAATCGACGGCGAGCCCGTTCCTGCCGTCGCGCAGCACCTCGAGCACCGGGGCGGTCGCCGAGGCGACAACCAGGCAGCCGGCCGCCATCGCTTCGAGAAACGACCAGGACAGCACGAAGGGATAGGTCAGATAAACGTGCACGGAGGAGACCTGCAAGATATTGAGATAGACGTCATAAGGGACCTGGCCGAGAAAGTGCACCCGGCTCATGTCGAGGGCGTCGCCGACCTCGCGCAGCAGAAGCTCGCGGAAGGTCGTGCCCGGCGGCGGCGGGTTGCCGTAACTGACGCCGTCGCCGCCGACGATCAAGACGTGCGCGCGCGGCCGGCGCCGCAGCAGCGTCGGCAAGGCCCGCATGAAGATGTGGAAGCCGCGATACGGTTCGAGATTGCGCGCCACATAGGTAACGACCTCGTCGCTCTTCGTCAGCACGAGATCACCGCGCCGCAGCTTCAGCCAGGCCCGCCGGTCGGGGCGGACGCGCTGACAGTCGATCCCCTCGTGCAAGGTGGAGATGCGCGCTTGCATTGCCGGCGGGTACAGGCTCTTCTGCCATTGCGTCGGTGCGTGCCCCCAGTCGCTCTTCTCGAAAGTCAGCCAATTGACGGCGTTGCGGACCTGCAGTCGCGCCCCGTCATCCTCGGCGGCGGGGGCGAATTCGGGGTCGAAGCCGACGTCCACTCCGGCCGGCTGGTAGAAGAACTCGAAATAACTCAACAGCGGCGCATCGGGAAAGGCGTCCTTGACGAACAGCGTCTCGCCCCAGCCGCAATGGCCGAGGACGATGTCCGGGCGGACGCCGCTTTCGCGCAGTTCGCGACAGCATCGCAGTACCGCCAGCCCGGTGCGCACCGCGACGTCGAATGCGACGACGTAAGGATGACAGCCCGCGACGCTGGGCAGGTCGGGCGTATACACCTGCTTGCGGACGCCCGGCATCTCGTTCTGATTGGGCTGCGTGATAAAATAGACTTGGTTCTCGGGCTGGTCGGCGAGGTGGCGCGCCAGATGCCGGTATTGCGCCGGAAAATTCTGGTGAATGAAAAGATAGATCATGCTCAGAGCGCGAGGCGGGACAGCAATGCTTCGCGCTCTTCCAGATTGGACGACGCCCGGCACAAGGCGAGCCCTGCGAGTTCGAGGTTGGACCGGCGACGCAAGACGATTTCGGCGAACCCGCACCCGCTCAGGCGCTGCAGCAGCACCGTCGGCGTGAAGCCGCAGCGATGGGCCATCGCCTCGTGCCCGAGTTCGAGAGCCGGGCTGAAACCCCAGAGCATGTCATGCGCGGTGACCGGGCCCGCGGGCGATTGATAGATCGTCTCGTGCAGACGGTCGCTTGCGATCCATTGCGCAATCGCCTGCAGGTCGGGAACAATGATGCAGGCGAACCCGCCGCGGCGCAGGACGCGGCGGAATTCGGCAAGCGCCGACCGAACTTCATGGGCAAAGAGATGTTCGAGGCAATGCGCCGACCACACCGCATCGGCGCTGGCGGTGCGCACCGCCGAAAGGTCGGTCACGCTCGCCAGGATATCGGGCTCGTTCCGCGGATCGATATCGACGCGAAGCTGCCGCCAGTCGTCGAACAGAGCCGGGAGCCGGCCGCCGCCGCGCGGCCCGCTGCCGGCATTGATCAGTAGCGGCCGGCGGGGCGAAGAGCGCTTGGTACGCAAGGCACGGCAAGACCGCGCTATGCGCTTAGCGTCCCAACCCCCGAGGCGAGCGGGGAAGCCAAGGGACGGCGCGCGACGATCCGCAGTTGGATGCCGTCGAGCGGATCGTCGGCAATCGTCGACCGACAGAACGCTCCGTTGCCGGTCGGCCCAACGATCGCGCCGGACCGGAAGCTGCCATTGTACTGGCAATCATAAAGTTCGTCGGCGCCGGCCTTGAGACGCATCGCGAAGCCGACGAGCGGTGAACCGATGCCGCGGCTGCCGCAAAAAGCCCCGTCGCTGGTCCAGGTACTTTCGACGCCGTTCGCGCTGATCGTCTTGTACTCGATCATATTCGCCGCGATCTCTTCGAGCGGTCTTACGGCAAAACCTTCGATCCACCGCTCTTGCCCGAGGAGACCGGCCCAACCGTCGAGGAACACCACGTCGCCGATGTTCTGAACATACGCCAGTATCTCGATGCGAAGAACGCGTTCAACGAGCGCGGGCGTGCCGCGATCGGGGCTCTCCTCTCCCGCCGCTTGCCCGCCGCCCGGCGCAACCTCCGTCGCATCGAGGCGCCGGACGTCGACCGTGAGCGGATCGCAGTCCGCTGGCCGCAACGAGGTCAAGAGCAGCGTCGTTCCGTTGCCGTCGATGCGGACGACCACGACGTCGCCATTGCGCACCAGCCAATGTTCGCACGTGCCCGGGCCCGTCAGAAACGCCACTGGTGCCCCCGGCATCGCCGCCGGAGGCAAACCGACCTGGACCGCCGGCACCGCGAACACGTTATGTGCCGGCGCCGGCCCGCTTTGCCTTACCGTAAATGCATAAATTCCCGCGGGCAATTGCAGCGACTGCGCCGACACCATGAGTTCGGGCGCAGCCACGACAGCATCTGAAGTAGACGGTGTGTCCATAGCAGCTCAGACCCGCCTTGGAGCGACGCGCTGCGCAGCCCCCTCGCTGGGGCGGTAAGGATTAACCCGCGGTGACGGGCGCGTCAAGATTGGCGCGCCGCGCAACCAGGTTTCGCGGGGCAGAGGAAATCGCGGGCTACGCGCCGTGCTTGGTGAGATGGGCCGGAGAGACACCGGCCACGTTGACCTTGGTCTGGTCGGGCATCGTGAGGCCGGCCGGGGCGTGCGGCTGCGTGGGTTTGATCCCGGCCGCGGTCGGCCCGGCCTGCTCGATTGGGGCGGGGTGGAGGCTTGCGCCGCCGGCGACCGGTGCCGCATGCACCGAGACGCCCGACCCGGCGACGACCTGATCGTGGACGCTCTGCAGTGTCGGAGGGTGCGCACTCGAGATCACTATCGAGGTCCCCGCTCCGACCTGCACCGTACCACTGCCGCCGACGGGGCTCACCGTCGCGTCCCCGCCGGCCATCGAGGTTATGGTCCCAGCGCCGGCGCCGAGTTTCGACAGCGCCAGCTGCGCCGCTTGCTGCTCTGCCGGAGAGAGGGTTGGCAGGTGCCCCGCATCAGCGGGCCCGTGTTGGACGCCGCCGGGCATCGAAGCATCGGCCATCGTGGTTCCCCCTTAGACAGGTTGCGCCGGCCGGCCCCCCGACCGAACGCAAAAGTTAATGATCGGACACGCTGCTGGATAGTTAACGCGGAATTCGAGGGGCAAGTCAAGCATCATTCGTGGTTATCGAAGCGGTTTCCGTCGCGGCAAGCTGGGGCGCCGCTGCCCCCGGCGCCAGAGCTTCTCCCGGCTCTGCCCGAGCCAAGGGCTTAACGTTGTCTATATCAAGATCGACCGATGCGCTTGCCATCGCGGGTGCGGCGCGTCTGCGGGCGCCGAGCGCCGTAAGCGCCGGCTGCGCCGGTGCGAATTTTTGCCCTGCCGCACGTTCGAGCCACAGACGGGCAAGGTCCCGATCGCGCTCGACCCCGACCCCCCAGCCATAGCTGAGGCCCAGATTGTACTGGGCCGCGGCATGACCCTGCTCGGCGGCCCCTTCGAACAAGCTCGCGGCAGCCGTCGGGTCGCGTTCCACGCCCCGACCCTCCAGATGGAGGATGCCGAGCAGCAGCAGGGCGTCGGCATCGTCGGCTTCGCCGGCCAACTGCAGCCAGCGCACCGCCGCGGCAACATCGACCGCGCAGCCGATGCCGTTCAGGTAGCAGTAGCCGGCCATGCGCTGGGCCGGCGCGGAACCGGCGGCGGCGGCGGCGAGCCATAAGCCGAAAGCCGCCCGACGATCCTCGTCCGCCCCCTCGCGAAACAATGCCGCCGCCAGCACGAGCATGGCGCCGACATGCCCGCCGGTCGCGGCCTGCCGATACCAGGCTGCTGCGGCTTCGAGATCGGCCGGGCCGGCGAGCCCGGCGCGACAGCAATCGCCGAGCCAGGCCTGCGCGTCGGCATTTCCGGCCGCCGCGGCGCGCTCGAACCACTGACGTGCCGCGGACGGCCCGTCGACGCCCTCCGCCAGCAGCCGGGCGAGCTTCAGTTGGGCATCGACGCTGCCCGCGTCGCCGGCGCGCTCGAGCAAGACCCGGGCACGGTCGCGGTCGCGGGCCACGATCTTCCCCTCGATAAGCCAGTCGGCGAGAGCACAGGCCGCCGGGGCGCTACCGAGATCGGCCGCGCGTTCGAGCCAGTGCGCCGCCAGCTCCGGCGAGCGCGGCACATGCTCGCCGGCAAAGTAGAGGTTGAAGAGCGCCTCTGCCGCCTCGACCGTGCCGGCGGCGGCCGAGGCTTCGAGCAACCGCAGGCCGGCCTCGCGATCTTGCGGGACGCCACTACCGACGATCGTCATCAGCGCCAAATTGCAGCCGGCGAGCTGGTGACCGGCATCCGCGGCCCGTCGATACCAGCGGACCGCCTCGCCGGGATCCTGGGCAACGCCCTCGCCGGTGGCGTAGAGCAAGCCCAGATCGAAGCACGCCTGGGCACTGCCCCGCTCGGCCGCCTCGCGGTACCATCCCGCCGCCTGCGCCGCGTCGCGCGGCACGCCGCGGCCGAAGCGATACAGGGTTCCGAGGTCATAATGCGCGGCGGCGCTGCCCTGGGCGGCTGCCCGCTGCAGCCATTCGGCCGCCGCCGCGAAATCCCGCTCGACCCCGTCCCCTTCCGCGTGCATCGCCGCCAGCCTGCCAAAAGCCGCCGGGTTGCCGGCTTCGCCCGCCCGCGCCAGCCAGCGTGCGGCCTCGGCCGGATCCTTGGGCACCCAGCGGCCGGCGAGGTACAGTTCGCCGAGCAGATAGGCCGCGCGTTGGTGACCGACTTCCGCCGCCTGCCGCAACAGGCCGGCCGCCTCGGCGCCGTCGCCTTCGGGCTGCTCCAGCAAGAGTTCGGCGAGCGCGCAGGCGGCATCGGCGTGGCCGCGTGAAGCGACGCGCCGCAGCCAGGTTTCGGCCGCCGAGCGGTCGGCGGGGACGCCGTCGCCATGCCAATGGGCGAGCCCCAATTGATAGGCTGCGAGCGGATGGTTCTGCTGGGCCGCCTTGAGCAGCAGCCCAATCGCACGCGCCGGGTCGCGCGCGACGCCATCCCCGCGCATGGTCAACACGCCCAGGCAATATTGCGCGGTCGGGTCGCCGCTCTCGGCCGCGGGGGCGAGCCAGCGCGCGGCGCGAGGATAATCGGGGGCGGCGCCGTATCCGCCGGCGTAGAGCACGCCCAAGCCAACCTGCCCGGCTGTATTGCCCTGTAGGGCTGCGGCCGTGAACCATCGTTCGGCCTCGCCGTAGTCGCGCGCCACCCCCTCGCCAACCGCGAATTGGTAGGCGAGCCGCGCTTGCGCCTCGGCCGACCCGGCCGCGGCGGCACGCCGGTTCCACTTGGCCGCTTCGACCGAATTGCGGCGGATGACAAAGCCGCGCGGAAACAGCTGAGACAACGCCGATTCCGGCGGCAGTTCGGCATCGACGACCCGTTCCGACGCGTCTGCGGCGACGCTCGCCGGCGCCGGCGGCTCCGTCAAATAGATGAGGCCGAGGCGCGCCTGCGCTCCGACATGTCCCTGCTCGGCCGCAAGCCGGTACCAATGCACCGCATCGGCGAGGCTTTGCACGACCCCCTCAGCCTTTTCGTAAATCTGGCCCAGGCGATACTGCGCCTCGGCATGCCCGCGTGCCGCCATGCGCCGGACTGCCGCAAAGGCACGATCCGCCCGACCGCCGGCAAGATCCGCCTCGACACCGGACGGCAGATCCGCGCGCGAGCGACGCGCCAAGGCGGTGATCGCCCTGGCCAGCCTGTCGATGACGCCGCTTTGCATCGATGCCGTCCAAATGGCTGTCGCAGAATTCGCGCGATTATGGCGAGCCCCGGCATCGCGTAACCGGAGCTCCTTCAGCGCCGGCGGCCGTCATGGCTCCCGCATCGCCTCCGCGCCGCTGCGCATGACGCCGCCGATCAGATACCACGCCACCGTTCGCCGTCCGACCACGATGTCGGCGTCCAATGTCATGCCCGGAATCAAACGGAAATTCGATGGTACGTCGTGCAGACGCACCGCGGTTATCGCGATACGCGAACGAAAGAACGTCGGTTTCTCGCGATGCTCGCGGTCTTCGTTAAAAGAATCCTGGCTGATCGTCTTGACCACGCCGTCGCCGGTCCCGTGCTCGAGAAAATGATAGGCCGAGAACTTCAGCTTTACCGGATCGCCGACATGGATGAAGCCGATATCCTTAGCCTCGACGTCGGCTTCGGCCTCGAGCGGCGCGCCGACGGGTACGAGGGTAAAAACCGGCTCGGCCTGCGTCACTACCGCGCCGGGCGAGGCGTGCCGGTTGACTTCGACGACGACCGCATCCTCCGGCGCCTCGAGATCGGCGAGGCTCTGCATCCGCCGCGCCTTGGCGAGTTCCTGCCGGGCGGTGTCGAGCTTGTTCTTGGTCTCGACCAAATCTTCCAGGTGTTTGGCATGCCAGTTTTGGACATAGGCTCGGCGCTTTGCCTCGAGTTCGGCCAGATCGTGCCGGGTGGCCTCGAGTTTGGTCTCGTCGGTGGCGAGAAGGCCGGTGATTTGCAGGCGGTCCTGGGCCGCCGTCATCAGCGCGAGGCGGCTCCCGTAGCCGTCCTTCTCCAGCTGTTGCCGCATCTTCTCGATCTCGGTGGCCTTGCTCAGCCGCTGCCGATCGGCCGCGATTTCGCGTTCCGCCCCGGCAATTTCGGATTGGTCTTTGCTAATGGAGGCGTCGAGTTCGTCGATCTCGGATTGGAACGCCTGCTGCTCCTGGCGATAGATCTGGAGCTCCAAGACCCCGTACTTCCCGTCTTCGGCGGGAGTGAAGGGACTGCCCGCCTCCTGCGCTTCGATCCGCTGTTCCCGCGCCGAGAGGCTGGCCGCCTCGTCCTCGAGGTGGCGCAGGTCGGCGGCGGTGAAGGTCGGGTCCAGAGTGGCAAGCACCTGGCCTTTCCTGACGATATCGCCGGCCCTGACGCGCATCTCTCGGACGATCCCCTTGTCGAGCGGCTGGACCACGAAGGTCCCCCCGATCGGCACGAGGTGGCCGGTGGCGACGACGATCCGGTCGAGTTGCACGACGCAGATCAGATAAATCACCGCGGCGATCATCGCACCGAGCACATAGAGCGTCAGACGCGGGATGCGCGGCTGCGCATTGGCGATGACCTCCGCCGTCGCCGACTCGAAATTGCGCAGAGCGAGCGGCGCGCGGTTACGCCGCCGGCGTTGAGCGAAGAGCAATGAGGCCATGCGCGGGTTCCGCAACGAGGTGCCGATTCTGCTGGTGCCAAAGCGCCTTGTAAATGTCGCACCGGGCGAGGAGTTCGTCGTGCCGACCCATGTCGTAGAAGCGCCCGCGTTCGAGCACGAGGATCGCATCCGACCGCATCAGCGAGGACAAGCGGTGCGAGATGATGATTACCGTCCGATTCTTGGCAATACGCAGCAGATTGGCATTGACGATCGCTTCGCTCTCGGCGTCGAGCGCGCTCGTCGCCTCGTCGAGAATGAGGATCGCCGGGTCGACGATCAGGGCGCGCGCGATCGCCAGCCGCTGCCGCTGCCCGCCCGAGAAATTGACCGCACCCTCTTCGACATGCGTTTCATAGCCGCGCGGCAGCCGCTCGATGAACTCCTCCGCCCCGGCCAGCTGGGCGACGCGGACGACCTCGCTGAAGTTGACGTTGGGGCGGGGTGCCGCAATATTCTCGCGGATCGTGCCGGTGAACAGAAAGTTTTCCTGCGGCACGACGCCAATGCTGGTGCGCAGATGATCGAGGTCGATCTCGCGCAAATCCATGCCGTCGATCTTGATCAACCCTTCATAGTCGTGGTTCAGCCCTTGCAGCAGCCGGGTCACCGTCGTCTTGCCCGAGCCGCTGCGCCCCATGATCCCGAACAGCGTGCCCTGCGGCACTTGGAATGACACCTCGTCCAGAGCATAGGGCGCGGTCGGGCCGTAGCGGAACCTGACGTTGTCGAAGATCAGACTGCCGTAGATCGGTTGTTTGAGGCCGGTCCCCGAACGGCCCCCCTCCGGCGGCGAGTTCATCACCGAGCCGACTTCGCCGACCGCGCCGCGCGCATGCTCGACCGCGTGCAAGAGCCCGGCCACCTGGACCAGCGGTGCGGCCACGCGGCCGGCCAGCATGGTGAAGGCGACGACGGCGCCGATCGACACCTGGCCACCCCGCAGCGCCAGATAGCACCCGAGAAAGGCGCTGCCCCCATAAATCAGCTTTTCGAACGGGTTCACGATGGTCTGCGGCAGATTGGCGAGGTTGCCGAACAGGCGGCGCGCTTCGACGACCTCGGCCACCCGCTGGTCGCGCTGATGGCGCTTCAGCCCTTCGAGCGCGAGCGACTTGATCGTCTTGATGCCCCAGATCGTCTCGACCTGATGCGCGCCCATCTTCTGCTCGGCGTAAATCAAGGCGCCGTATTTGCGGCGCAGCGCCGGCATGAACGCGCAATAGATCCCCATCATGCACAGCGCCAGAAAGAGCACCATGAAGGTCAGGGGCACGTTGAGGTAAAACAATACCGGCAAAAACACGATCAAGGTTATAAAATCAAGCAGCGTGACGAATAGTTGCCCCGTCAAGAAGTCGCGGATGTGCCAGATTTGCCCGAGCTTGCTGTCGATCATGCCGGTCGGCATCCGCTCGAAGAACGACATCGGCAAGTTTAGCAATTTGTCGTAGATGTGCAGGTTGATGCGGCCGTCGATGCGCGTTGTCGCCACTTCCGTCAGATAGCGGCGCAGGTAGCCGAAGACCGTGTCGAACGCGGCAACCAGCAGGAGCGCGCTGCCCAACACCTTCAGCGTCGACATGCTCTGGTTGGCGAGCACCCGGTCGATGACGACCATGAACATCAGCGGCGGCGCCAGCGACAGCACGCTCAAGAGCAGCGCCGCGATCGAGATGTCGAAGAACAGCCTCCGCTCCTTGACGACCTGGCCCGCAAGCCAGGCAATTCCGAACGGCCGCTCCTCGTCGGTGATGCGCCAGCGGCGCTTGACCACGATCACCTCGCCGTCCCATGCGTCGAACAGCCGCTGCTCATCGACGATGGCGCTGATGCCGGGACCGGTTTCGAGATCGTTGACGAGCGCAAAGCAGCCACCGTCCCGTTCTTGGACGGCTTCGAGCAGCAGCGACTTGCCGTTCGGCAAGCGCAAAATCGCCGGCACACTCTGAGAGAGGGTGATCAACTGGCCGGGCTTCATCCGCACCACGCGAGCGGTAAGGCCGGTGCTCTCGATCATCTTCAGGAGCCGGGCTGTCGGCGGTTCGTTGCCGGCAAAGGGATGCGCCCGAGCCAATTGGTCCGGGTCTAAAAGCAGGCCGAAATGCCTCGCCACCCGAACCACCGCCAGCATCGCGGTGCTCGGCTCGCCGGCGTTAGCCTCGTGCTCTAGCCGCAACATCCTCATTTCACATCCCGCCGATGCGACAATCGACAACCGGGCGCCCGCCCTTCGTCGATGGCCGGATACTATCACCGCTCCGCCAAGCTTGAAACCGGTGCGCGCCGGGCGGCGCCGGCCCGACGCCCGAATGGTGGCCGCGCTTCGCAACAGATCCGGAAACGAACCGGCGCGGAGTTCGGGATCGGCCGGGGTGCGCGGGATCAGTGCCAGCGCGTTGCCGCAGCGTGGTCGACGGCTTCGAGCTCACGGCGGTAGAGGATTTCGGCCGGCCCCGCGCGCCGGACGCCGCAACGGTCACCCCGCCGCGCCGGCGAAAATCGATTTCTTCAAGATCGCATGGATGCCCCAGTTGGCATCGACGATCTGGGTCACGGCGAAATCGACTGCCACCGACATCAGCGAGATCGCTTCATCCTCGGTCAGCCCTTTCGCCGTCATCAGGAAGCGCCGCATCTTGCGGAAGGCGTCGCGCATTGCGGCATCGAGCGAGGATTTGGCGAAGATCTCGGACTGCGCCTTGTCGCCGAGCGCCGCCAGATAGTTGGCAAAGCTGAAGCCGTGCACGACCCATTCGTCCTGCGTCTCCAACAGCGGATAGTCGAGACCGGCGAGCGCGGTTCCGGCGAGGCGGTCCCGTTTGTGCAGGAGCAGCTGGAAGGTGCCGGTCAGCGAGCATTCGATCGCAGTGCCGCACAGCTCCGAATTGCCCTGGCTGGCATGCGGATCGCCGACCGAGAACAGCGCACCCGGGACCGCCACCGGGTAGTACATCACCGCACCCTTGCCGATCCGCCAATCGTCGACGTTGCCGCCGAAATAGCCGGGCGGCACCGAGTTCGACGAATTCCGCCTCCGCCGGCGCCACTGCGATGACCCCGAAATGCGGCCGCACCGGAATCCGCACCTCTTTGAGGATGCCGTGCTTTTCTTCAACAAGGGCATGGTCGACCGGCACGCCGGGATAGTCGATGATCCGGTGCATCACGCCAAAAGGACCGGTCTGCGGCACCCAGCGGTAATTATAGACCGCGCGCGCCCAGTTGCGGCCGCCCGTCGCATCGATCTCGTAGATCGTGACGACCTCGCGCGGTTTCGGCTCGGTCAAGAGATCGTTGTAGTGGAAGCCCCACCATGCCGCCGCATTGCTGCCAAAAGCCCTGCCTTCGAACTCCGAATTGCGACAGGGACGGGGCCTTACGTCGATGATCCGCACCTCGAGTACGTCGCCCGGCGCCGCGCCATGCACGGAAACGGGGCCGGTGCAGATATGAACGCCGAACCCTTCGCCGGCGCCGCGTCCATGGATCGATGCATCCATCGGCCCGGCGCCGCGCCGGTCGACATTCTTGACCTCCTTGGTCCAGAGAAACACGCTCTCCGCCCCCGGATCTCCTTCGATCATGCGGGAATAATCGTCGTATGCATGGTGGGTCAGCGTTTCGATGGTGACGAAATCTCCCGACTCGACCGAGAGGACGGGTTTCAGCGACTTGCTGAAATAGCCCCAATGCACCGTCGGCGGGGTGGCCGGGACGACATAGTGATTGGCGCGCCCGGTCCCGCGGGGACGGCGCCCTGACGCT
This sequence comes from uncultured Alphaproteobacteria bacterium, assembly GCA_963772295.1. Lineage (GTDB taxonomy): Bacteria > Pseudomonadota > Alphaproteobacteria > ATCC43930 > CGMCC-115725 > AP-15. The sequence continues at coordinate 105,126 of CAVYWO010000003.1, read as the reverse complement.
CCCATTCTGGTCTCCTCGCGGCCGCGTTCTCGCCGCGTCGCCTACATCACCAGGGCGACCGGTCGAACCGGGCAGCCGGTGCCGTCGCGCATCTTGAGCGGGAGACAAACGAACAGGAATTCCTTGCCGACGAGCCGGTCGAGACGACACAGCTGCTGCACCATGCAGACGCCGCTGCGCAGCCAGATCGCATGGGTCGGCCACCACCATTCGGCCGGATCGTCCATGCCGATCAGATCGGTCGCAAACAGCGTGATGCCGCGGTCGACAAGCCATTGCGCGCTGTTCGTCGGAACGAAGGGGCGCTTCTTCACCCATCCCGGGGTGCCCCAATCCTTGTCGCAGCCGGTCCAGCAGACGACCGCGGTGCCGCCGCCGATGGCGCGCCCCGACTTGGCCTCGGCCGCCTCGAAATCGGCGATCGTGATGGCCTCGCCCGGCCGCCGATACGTAAGATCGAGCAGATGGCCGGGAAGAATCAGCCGCTCGAGCGGCACTTGCGCTACCGACAAGCCGGTTTCGTCGAAGTGGCGGGGCGCGTCGAGATGCGTGCCGCAATGCTCGGCCATCAGCATCATCCGCGACTCCATCGCGAGCCTGCCTTCGGTGATGGTTCGCAAACCCTCAAAGCTCTCGATCGGCCAGAAGGCGATCTGCTGGTCGCCGATATTGGGCATCCCGGTATAGAGCTCGTGCGCGAGATCGACGATTTCCTGGATCGGTCCGACCATTTGCTTCTCCCTAAGCGATTGGCGGCGTTATTGGGATCTATGGACCTGCGTCGGCGGCGACCTCCTCGGCCTCCAGGCCCTCGCTGTGCTCGACGCGGCGCAGGAAACGACGTGTACGCGGCTGCTGGGGATCATCGATGACCTGCGCCGACGGACCCGCCTCGACCACCTTGCCGGCGTCCATAAAGATCACCCGGTCGGCGACCTCGCGGGCGAAGCGGATCTCATGGGTCACGACGATCATCGTCATGCCGGCATCGGCGAGGCGGCGAATGACCGCGAGCACCTCACCGACGAGTTCCGGGTCGAGGGCGGAGGTCGGCTCGTCGAACAGCATCAGGCGCGGCCGAATGGCCAGGGCGCGGGCAATCGCGACCCGTTGCTGCTGCCCGCCGGAAAGGCGATGCGGCAGGTCGTCGGTATGGCGATCGAGACCGACGGCTGCCAAGAGGCGCCTGCCGAGGGCCTCGGCTTCGCTCCGGGCCCTGCCGTGGACCCGGATCGGCGCCTCGATCACGTTGTCGAGCGCGGTGAGATGGTTGAAGAGGTCGAAATGCTGAAAAACCATACCGATGCGCGCATCCGCGCGGGCTCTGGCGAGCCTCGACACGGGCTTCAGCGCAGCGCCGCGCCGCTCATAGCCGACATGGCGGCCATCGAGCAGGATGTCGCCACCGTCGACCGCTTCCAAATGGCTGATCAACCGCAGAAACGTGCTCTTGCCCGAACCGCTCGGCCCGAGGATGGCGACGACGTCACCGCGATTGACGGTGAGATCGATCCCGGAGAGCACCTCTCGGCCAGCATACGACTTCCATACCTTGCTGGTGACGAGAACGGGCTCGCCAATGCCGGCCGCGACATCGTCGGTCGTCAGGAGATCGTGCAGTTCAGCGACGCCGCTCCCGGTTCTCCTGGGGAGACCCTCCCAGTTCGGCGCCTTTGCCCGCGCGACGGTCTCGGCAACGCCATCGCGCCGGCGAGCGGCCCTCCAGCGAACCCAGCGCGGGCGCGGCCGAGCGGGTTCGCGCTCCAGGTCGAAATGGCGCTCGACCCAGCCTTGCAACAGTGAGATCGCGCTCGTCATCGCCAAGTAGATCGTCCCCGCCGCGCAGAACACGGTGAAGAACTTGAAGTTCTGCCCGACAATCTGCTGCGCGCGGAAGGTCAACTCGTTGACGAATATCACGGATGCGATCGAGCTCAGCTTGAGCATGCCGATGGTGTCGTTGGTGACGCCGGGCATGATTGCACGCATCGCCTGCGGTAGAATAATGCGGCGCAAGGTCAGAAATCGGCCCATGCCGAGCGACGCCGCCGCTATCGACTGGTTGCGGCTTACCGAGACGATGCCGCCGCGAATAATTTCGGCGCTGAATGCCGCCTCATTCAGTGCAAAGCCGATGACCGCGGTCGCAAAGCTGTCGAATTGGAGCCCGATCAGCGGTAGTGCGTCATAGATGAAGACCAGCTGCAAGAGTTGCGGGGTGCCCCTGACGATCCAGATATACGTCCATGCCGCCGCGCGCAGCGGCGCCACCGATGACAGCCGCACCAGGGCGAGCCCGAGCCCGAGAACGAGCCCGGCAGACATCGCCAGCACCGTGATCTGGACTGCGGTCAGCGCGCCGGTGAGAAGAAAGCCCGAGAAGACGTACGAGACGAACTCGATCGGCCATGCCGTGTCTCGGCCGGCGACCGGCGAACCGCCGGCGACAATCTGGCCCAATGTCATCTGTCCCGGGCTCGTTGCCCGGCCGCAGCCGGCCAACAGGGCTACCGCGATCAACAAAAGCGCAATCGAGATGCCGAGCTTGCCCCGGCCGGGCGAGGACCAGTTGCGGCGGCGCCGGCCGCCCACCGGCGTCACCTGGTCTTGACCTCGGCGGCGATCTGCAAGGTTGGATCGATGGCGTATTTTTCGGCGAAAACCTTTTGCTTGCCGGTGGCCTGCATGATCCTGAGGCCGTCGGCGAGCAGCTTCAGCAGGGCGGGGTTGCCTTTCTTGATTGCCGCTCCGACCGAAAAGCCGCTGAGGATCTTGTAGCCGCGCGCGTACAGCGTCGGGTTTTCCTTGACCAGCGAGTCGGTGAGGGCGAGGTCGGTGAGCATCAGATCGGCGCGACCGTTCTGGACCAGCCGGGCGCCCGCGGCGATGTCGGGGTAGGTCATGACGTTGACACCCGGCTTGCCCTCGGCCTTGCACTTGGTGTCCTGCTCGCGGAAGGCGGCTTCCTCGACGGTGCCGAGCCCGGCCGCGGCGCTGAGCCCGCAGCTGTCCCCGATGCCGGAAAGCTTTTTTGGATTGCCGGCCGGCGTCAGCGCGCCAGTACCGGCCACCATGTAAACGACATAGTCGACCTGCTTGGCCCTTTCGGCCGTGTAATAGAGATTGTCCCACATCACGTCGATCTGGCCCGAAATCACCGCCGGCAACAGACCGGACCAGCCGCCGAGAAAGAACTCATGCTTTACGCCGGCGCAATCGAACACGGCCCGCGCCATATCCGTGTCAAAGCCGATCAGCTGATTGAAGTCCTTGGGATCGCGGGTAACGTAAGGCGGCGAGGTCGGATCGGCGCCGATCTTGATCGTCTTTCCGGCGAGGCTCGGATATTTGGTTGCGACCTTGTCGGGCTCGCACGCCGGCGTCTGCGCCACGCTCGGTCCGGCCGCACCAAGCCAGGCGCCAGCAAGCATCAGCATCGCGACCACTCCGCGGCAAGGTGGCATGGTCAATCTCCTCAGGGGCTCGGCCGACCCTGCCCTCTCAGAGCAAGCCTCGTGCCATAGGAGCGCCACCCCTGCCGCGTCTGATGGACCGGATCACGCAGACGAACCCCTGGGCAATCGCCCCCTTTTTTGTGCATCGCTCAAGAAGCATGGCATTGCGATAGGCGTTCGATGACAATCGCGGGCTGCCTCCGACGCAGAAATTCCGAGGAGCGACCGCAATGACGGAAGACGGGATCCGGGTAGCGCTTCGTCCGGGAAGATCTGCGCTTTCTGACCGGTCGTGGGCGCTACGTCCATGACATCATCCGGCCGCGGCAGCTTCATGCCGTGTTCCTGCGCTCGCCCCATGCCCATGCGGAAATCGTTGCGATCGACAAGGCCGCGGCGCTGGCCAGCCCCGGCACCGCGGCAATTTTTACGGCCGAGGACATCACCGCCGATAAGCTGGGCGGCGTGCCGTGCGCCTGGGGCATCGCGGGAAAGGACGGCAAGCCGATGAAGGAGCCGCCGCACCCGCTGCTGGCGCAGGGCAAAGTGCGCCATGTCGGCGACCCTGTGGCCATGGTCATCGCCGACCATGTCGAGGCAGCCCGCAGCGCCGCCGAGCGGATCGCGGTCGACTACCGCATCCTGCCGGCGGTGACGGAGGTGGTGGCGGCGACCGCGCCCGGTGCGCCGCAGCTCTATGACGACGTGCCGGGCAATCTCTGCTGCGATTGGGCGATCGGCGATGCAGCGGCGACCGACGCCGCCTTCGCCAGCGCCGATCACATCGCCAAGATCGACCTCGTCAACAACCGCCTGGTGCCCAACGCTATGGAATCGCGAGCCGCTCTGGCCGAATACGAGCCCGCGACCGGCGACTACACGCTCTATACCTCGACCCAGCTTCCGCATGTCGCGCGGGTGCTGATCGGGGTTCTGATCCTCGGCATTCCCGAGCGCAAGCTGCGCGTGGTGGCGCCCGATGTCGGCGGCGGCTTCGGCAGCAAGCAGGTCGTCTATGCCGAGGGAGCGCTGGTGACCTGGGCCGCGCGCAAGCTGGAGCGGCCGGTGAAATGGGTCGCCGATCGCAGCGAGGCCTTCCAGTCAGATGCGCAGGGCCGCGACCATGTCGCCCATGCTGAACTGGCGCTCGGCAGGGATGGCAAGTTCCTCGGGCTGCGCGTGTCGACCTTGGCCAATATCGGCGGCTATGTCTCGACCTTCGGGCCCAACATTCCGACCAACCTTTATGGCCCGCTGCTCGCCGGCGTCTACACCACCCCGGCGATCTATTGCGAGGTCAAGGCGGTCTTCACGAACACAGTGCCGACCGACGCCTATCGCGGCGCCGGCCGCCCCGAAGCCGCCTTCGTGGTGGAGCGGCTGGTCGATATCGCGGCGCGCGAACTCGGCATCGATCGCGTCGAGATCCGACGCCGCAACTTGATCCCGCGCGACGCCTATCCCTATCAGACCCCGGTGATGCTCCAATATGATTTGGGCGATCACGATGCCGCCTTGGCGAAAGCGCTCGAAGTCTCGCACTGGGCGAGCTTCCCCGCCCGGCGCGCGGCGGCGGCAGCGCGCGGCAAGCTGCGCGGCATCGGGCTCGTCACTTACATCGAGGCCTGCGGGCTGGCGCCCTCGCGCATCGCGCGCCGGCTCGGCGCGCGCGGCGGCCTCTTCGAAAGCGCCAATGTTCGCGTCAATCCTTCGGGCGACATCACCGTCTTTACCGGCGCGCACAATCACGGCCAAGGCCACGAGACGGTGTTCGCACAGCTGGTCGGCGACCTGCTCGGCGTGTCGAGCAGCCTCGTCGAGATCGTCCATGGCGATACCGCGCGCGGTCCCTTTGGTCTCGGCACGTATGGCTCGCGCTCGGCCGCAGTCGGCGGCGCCGCCATCGCCAAGGCAGTCGGGAAGATCATCGACAAGGGCAGAAAGATCGCCGGCTACCTGCTCGAGGCCAGCGAACAGGATATCGAATTCGCCGCCGGCTAGTTCACGGTCGGCGGCACCGACCGCAGCATGACCTTCGGCGAGGTCGCCGGTGCGGCCTATTTCCCGCCGGACGGCTTGCCACTCGACATCGTGGAGCCGGGCCTCGATGAGACCGCCTTCTTCGATCCGGTCAATTTCACCTTCCCGGGCGTCTGTCACGTCGCCGAGGTCGAGATCGATCCGGAGACCGGCGAACTGGCGTTCGTATCCTATACCGCAGTCGACGATGTCGGCGTGGTGCTGAACCCGATGATCGTCGAAGGGCAGATCCATGGCGGCGTCGCGCAGGGCGTCGGCCAGGCGCTGGGCGAGAACTGCCTCTATGACCCGGCGAGCGGCCAGCTCCTGACCGGCTCGTTCATGGATTATCGCATGCCGCGCGCGGATGACCTGCCGCCGATCGCAACGGCTGCCCAGAGCACTCCTTGCCGGCACAATCCGCTGGGCGTCAAGGGCTGCGGCGAGGTCGGCACCATCGCCGCGCCGGCCACGGTGATGAGCGCGGTGGCCCACGCGCTGTCGCCCTTCGGCATCACCCATCTCGACATGCCGGCATCGCCGCAACGGATCTGGCAGGCGATTCGAGCAGCGGACCAGCCGCAGGCGCCAAGTACCAAGGCACTCGCCTCGTCCGCCGTCTCGGAAATTCTTTAACCATGCAATTTATTCGCTCGTCGCCGGGCCCGTCCCGGCCATAAGATTAAGCTCGCAATTGCGGAAGCGCCTTACTGGTACCAGTCCGCAGAGAGCGCAATGCGTGAAACAGGGCACAGCATGATCGTTTATGGTTCGATGGATCGGCAGACGCTCGACGCCGCTTACAACAACTCCGCTGCCGTGGCCGATAGCGAGCAGTACCTCACCGATTGGCGACGCCGCAGCGAGGCGCTGCGCGCGCGCATGCCAGATCATCTCGATCTGGTCTATGGCGACGCGCCGCGCGCGCGGATCGACTTCTTCGCCGCGAACCGGGCCGGAGCCGCGACGCTGCTGTTCTTCCACGGCGGCTATTGGCAGCGCAACGCCAAGGAGGGCTTCAGTTTCGTCGCCGAAGGACCGCTCGCCTATGGCTTCCATGTCGCGGTCGCGGGCTACACCTTGGCGCCCGAGGCGACGATGGACGGTATTGTAGGCGAGGCGCGCAGTGCGCTGCATTGGCTGCACCAGCAGCTTCTGACATTGGGCGGCGATCCAGCGCGGCTTTATGTCGGCGGGTGGTCCGCCGGCGGCCATCTCGCGGCAATGCTGATGGATGAAGCGCCGGTGGCTGGCGGTCTTACCATCAGCGGCCTATTCGATCTGGAGCCGATCCGCCTTTGTTATCTCAACCAGAAGCTCGGCCTCGACGCGGCACAGGCGCGGCGCAACAGTCCCTTGCACAATCTGCCGGCACACCCGGGCAAACTCATCATCGCCTATGGCTCTGACGAGCTGCCGGAGCTGAAACGCCAATCACGCGCGTTCGCCGCGGCCTGGAGCGCGCGCGGCCTCCCGGGAGAGACGGTTGCGGTGGCCGACTGCCATCATTACGCGGTCCTGGAGCAGGTGGCACGGCCGGACGGCCTCCTGGCAAAGGCGCTCGCAATTTCTGCCAGGGCCGATCCGATCGAATCGGGTAGTGGCCGTGCCTGAGCAGACGCTGAGCACAGCGAGGGCTGAACGGCGCCGGCCTGTGCCCCAAGAACGTTATGTTTTTCCGCCTGGCACCTCGGGGAAACCCCGGCGGCAACAGCGCTGAGTTGCGCTCATCCGGGACACCGAGTGTCGGTCAACTGTCGGCGGCGAACTTTGCGCACCGCGATGAGTTCGAGCCGGGTCCGGTGCAGATGATATGCTTCTCGTCATCGGTAAGGCCGAACGTCATGATGGCGTGATATGGTGCTCGACGTGCTGCGTCGTCTATCCGCCGGATTGATCGACCAGGCCGACTACCTGCTGACGCTGGCGCGGCTAACCGTCCTCGATTGGCTCGTCGGGCCGCGCCCCGAAACCCCGACCGACCGCGCCATCCAGGAAGTAGGCAAGGGGCCGCGCAAGGTGTTTCCCGAAATCGCTAGAAAAGCTTACTCGGGGGGCCTAGCTTGAAGTCAAGAGAATAAGTTACCGCGCATGCGGTTCGCGCCTCCGAGAAATTCCGTGTTGCTGGGAACCGGGCCAGTATGAGTAGCCTACTATCGCCTGTCCCTTCGTTCCGCAGACTTTGCCGCCCGAGACTGATTTAACGATACCAGAGACCAAATATGCTCCTGGCGTTGGTTCTGCGGCGTTGGCAGGGTAAGTAGCACCGGAAGAAAGAAATATTGAACCGACAAAAAGGATCAGAAACCCGCGCACTCGTGGGGGGGGCGAGAAGCACTTAGGAATTTGTCGCCCGAAGCAGGATGTCGATCTCTTCGGCGGTCAACGTCTTGCGTTCCAATAAGGCCTGCGCAACCAACTCGATCTTGTCGCGGTGACGACGTATCAGCCCGCGAGTTCGATCGCGCAAGCGACGTCGTAGCGTTGCGCCGGTGCGGGATCGTCCTCGTCGTAGCCGGGAAGCGGCCGCGAGACCGCTGATCTGGTCCCGATCTCATGTCATCCATGATGTTGGGATTGGTCGGGGCCGCAGCTTCGCGAGGCCACCGGCATCAATTGTCTGCTCCTTTGCTAGGCCGTGGCAACGACCTTCGATTTCGTTGGTCGTGAGCCCGTGGGACAGCATCCAGCGGGAGGTGTGAAGAAGTTCACATACCGTTCCGGAACGGCATGCTAGCGTCTGTTCGAACAGGCGCGAGAGGTGCGGTGGTGGAGAGCTAATGTCAGCTCAGCGAAGGTGGCCAGCCGGAGAAGGAGGATTTCAATGGCAGGAGAACAAGGCGAGCGAGGCTGGAACTGGGATCGAACCATAGAGACTATAAAGGTCGTAGGAGGTCTGATGGCCGCCGTTTGGGCGCTTGTCCAATATGGAAATCAAATAGAGCAAGCGCGAACTGAAAATATATTACATGCGGTTCAGGTAATGCATGATGTAAGTGCACAATCGTTCCAAAAGAATTTGCATGCACTAATCATTCCTTTCTACGACCCAGACTATTCTAAAACCAAGGTGTTTTGGGATTTGAAAAATAAAAAGAAACCCTCTGCAGCAGCGCTTTCCACATTCTATCAAAACACCATATTCAAACCGCATGACCATCAATTCGAGCAGGTAGTCGCGTTCTTCGATCAAATATACGATTTTTCAGCAACAAATTCATGTACATGGAAAGTCGTAGAGGATAGTTTAAGACAAAATGCGCGTGATTTTTTCTATTATTTTGAGCCAGTTTTCGATGAATACGCACATAGGAAACGTATTGACCCTCAGGTGCTTTGGAAGCCTGTATATGCAATGGTTGATCCCGGCACCTCAGAAAGCTGTCGCAAATCGTTCGCAGAAGGATTGGCATCTTGGTAAGGTCAATCGTCGTCGGAGTTCTAAAAAATTGCGCGAAGCTCTCCTCCAGCGGAGCGAGGATAGGTAGTGCTAATTGTTGTGGAATGTCAATCAATCGAAACGCGGGATGTATCGCATTTATTACATACTTTTTCCCGACCGTAAAATCATAACCGCGCGCTGACCAGTACATTCCCTCAGGAGGGTGGGTAGAGGTAGTCGCCTATCACCACAACACCCTGATGGCATGCGTCATTTACACACACCATGGTGGCGCAGAACGGGCCGTAGGCTTCAAAATTCCCCAAGGAGTTGAGATCAATTGCGAAGGACATTCCGGCCGATAATGCGAAGCGTATCGAGCGGCCAGAAAGCTGAAGCACACCGTGTCTGCACGCAGGGCATGGCCAGTGAGGAAAGCGCGGGTCTTCCGATTGGTCTTGCGTGAAATCCACCTTGCACAGGTCATGTGAAATCATAGGTTGGCTCGCCTCGGAAGCCGTTTCGATACCATATCCGACACCTTGCATCACTAAGCGGCGGAGAAAAAGAACGGAGTATGAACCCGAGAGCGGAGGGTGTAACTTCCCGCGAGCCAGCCGGATCAATGGGTTACACCGTGCCGCGAGACTAGCGGGAAAATTGGTGAGGTCAAAATGGTCAGGGGTTCAAGCGACGGTTTTACCTTTACTTTCGGTCATAACTTATGACCATGTCTGTTTCTGACCCGCATTGCGTCGCGCGATAGGCGATCCAACTTCGCGACGATCACCGGACACTTCGCCTTGCGTGCTTGGGCGATTGCCTCGGCGAGGATCGGTCGGCGGGCGAGAGCGTCGGCGCCCTTGCCCGTTTCGATCTCGGTTAGCTCGCCGATGAAGCTGTAACCGTGTTGCTCGGCAAATCGAGCGACAGTTGCCCGCTGCGCCTCGACCCCAAGACCCGAGCGCCCTTGGGATTCGGTCGACACCCGGTAATATGCGACAGCTTGCATGGGCTATCTCCAATCCATGCAAGGCGCGCAACAACGCCCATCCGCCGAACAAAGTCGGCGTCACCAGTGCCAGCCAAAACCGCTGCAACTTTCGAACGGGGTCAGGTTTTGACCGGAAGCAGTTGCGGATCGACGGCTATTGGCGCCCGCCGGCCGACGGTTCGGACCCGGAGGGGAAGCGGTTGCCGGTCATCCGGATCACGCGCTGCGGCGACTACGGGCCGTTCGAGGCGGACCAGGACGAGGACGAGGGATAACGCCAGCGCAGGGGAGTTACACCCGCGCGAAGGGGGTACGGCGAAAACCAAGGATTTCTGCGGGTTTCGAGCGGGTGTAATCCCCGTAACCCCCAGAAACCCCGTTCTCTATAAAGTCCCCGGCAGCGGGGGATCGTTCCCCCCACGGGGGCGGGCGCGCTGTCATGCCGCCGCCGGGGCAAGCAAGGCGTCGGGCTTAGCGAGGCCTTCCGAGGATGGCCGAATTCGCCACCGCCGTCATGTCTTCGGGTGTGGGATGATCGTGCACCCGAATCTCGTACCAAACGCCCCTTTCGCGCCACCAGAGCGCCGCCGGGGCGCAGGAACCTCCGCAACTAACCGGGCTGAACACTCCTTTGATGCCGCGGGCCAGCTCCACCCTCTTGTCCCCCGAGGATGGGTCGTAACGGGGGAGACCCCCCTCGAACCGGAGGGCGGCCGAGACGGCCGCCAGCCTCTTGCGGACGGATGGGTCGTAAGGACTGAGGGCACCCGGCTTCAGCGTGCCTTCGAAAGACGCCACGAAACCAGCGTTCCCGTCGGAGGGGCAACTAGAATCCAAGGACACGGAGTAACCGGTCGCGTCTGCCTCTGCGTTGGCACATAGTTCTAATCCGGCTGGCTCGTGCAGTAAGCTCCATAATTGCCGCTGGCCGGGAAGTAAAACAGGTACTCGTGTTTTCTTCTTAATGTCGAGCAGTACCGACGCGAAAATTTCCGCCGGGGCATTCTGCGATTTGACCTCACCGGCGACGGCGGCCGAGGACTGAATGATCGGCGCCTCTCGCAAGCCGGCAACCCCGCCGATCAGGAGGAGCATCGAGCAGGCCGCCCCGCGAACGGGCGCCGTGTTGAAATGCGATCTCGCGACGAATCCCCACATGGGAGCAGTGTTTTCACTGACGCCAGAGCAAATCATGCACACACTGCACCTGTTGCGCCACGCAAAATCGAGGATCATCAGCGCGGTCTAACCCGGCGCGGACGCCTGGCGGCGCGCCGGGTCGGCGAGCATCTGCCCGCGGCGATCGGGACGCTCGACCTGGTGCTTGCATCGAGGACAGAAGTAACGAAACGCCCGGATTTCACACATAAGCGGACAAACCACGAACTCAGGCGGCCTTGGCGAGCGGTATCGGGCGCAGCCCTGAGCGGGCGGAATCCGTCGCGGCGTTCCGTGACCGGTCGCTCGGCGCTCCAGATGTAGTCCCCGGTGAGGTTCACATGCTCCCAGCCGAGCGAGGAGAGGTGAGCGAGTAGCTGGTCCGGAACATCCTTGGTCTGCGCAGAGCGGCAACGGCGCGCTCGAGATACCGCGTGTTCCACAGGATGATTGCGGTGACGGCTTGGACGCAGAGCCGCTCGAGCGCGCTTGGGCGATGGGACGACGATCCGGCGCCGCCGGCATTCCTCCACCCCCAGCCCGGCAAGATGCACAAGCCGGTTGTTCTCGATCGCGTGCGGCAGCAGCCAGCCGGCCAGATCCGCGGCCGGACGCGTCCCGAAGGGACGAAACCCGAGGCGGTCCTGCAGTTCGGCCACATGGCGCTGTCGGTTCCGCTCCGTGGCGAGATAGTCCTCGATTGACTCGGGAAGAGCGTCAATCTGCTCCGCGATGAACAAAAGAAGCGGCCGTGGCGGCCGCTCGCCCGCCTTCAGCGGACGGCCCGGATAGCGCAGATAGCAAAGCATGACGGCGTGGCCGAGGCGATTATGGTCGCCACGACAGCGCCGGATTGCTTCGAGGTCGGCAGCCGACAATGTGTAGTGGCATACCAGCTCACGTTGATCCGTGGGCGGATCGAGCAGCGCGGTGATCTGGGCTTCGGTCAATTGCTGTCGTCGCATCACTCATGCCTTCCCCGTATCCCTGAGGCCGGCAGACCAGCCGATCCAGGCGAGGAAGTCGATCAGGGTGGTGCGCTTGAGGCCGAAGGTGCGGCAAAGGGAGCGGCGTGGCTAACGAAATATCACGGGAGGCCCTGCCAGTGGGGTAGTCTCGGTTTGTCAGGATCAGACGACCACCCTCAAGATGATTCGATTGATGCACGGCTTTCCTCCATCGACTGACCGTCAGGTCACGCTGGCGAACTGGCGGCAGGCGCCGTTCAGCCGATGGGCGTTCCACCATGTGCGTGAACTCGTGCCATCCGCCGAGATCGTGAACGATCCGGGCGATGTGCAGGAATGGCCGATCGACCGCGTCGAGATCGGCGACATCCCGATCGAGGCCGACGGAGGCCGGCCGCTTGCGTTCGATGAATTTCTCGTCGACACGAGCACCGACGGCATCGTCGTCGCCAGAGGCGGCCGGATCGTCTTCGAGCGATACGCCAATGGTATGACCGAAACGACGCCGCACATCCTGATGTCGGTGTCGAAATCGCTGTTCGGGCTGGTCGCCGGCGTATTGGCCACGAGCGGTGAACTGGAGCCTGACCGCAAGGTGACGGATTTGGTGCCCGAGGTCGGCGGGACCGCATATCAGGGTGCGACGATCCGCCACCTCCTCGACATGCGCGCCGGCGTCGCGTTCAATGAAGACTATCTTGCGACCTCAGGGGCGATCGTTGCCTATCGCAAGGCAACCAATTGGGTCCCGCTCGATCCGGGAGAGGCGCCATCCGATCTGCGCTCGTTCTATCGCGCCATGACCGAGCGAGACGGGCCGCATGGCGGGCGCTTTCACTATGTCTCGCCGAATACCGACCTGCTCGGCTGGGTGGTCGAGCGGGCGACCGGCCGCCGCTACGCTGATCTGATCGGCGAATTGATCTGGCGGCCGATGGGAGCGGCGCGAAGCGCCTACATCACGGTCGATCGCCTGGGCGCGCCCCGCGCCGCCGGCGGCATCTGCGCCACGGTCCGCGATCTGGCGCTGGTCGGCCAGCTGATTGCGAACGCCGGGGCTCGCGGCGGCAATCAGGTATTGCCGCGCGTCTGGCTCGACGACATGGTTGCCGGCGGCGACCCGCAGGCCTGGTCCGCCGGTGATTTTGCTGCGTATATCCCGGGCGCCCGATATCGCAGCAAATGGTACATCGATGACAGCGACGGACCGCTGCTGTTCGGCCTCGGCATTCATGGACAATACCTGTGCGTCGACGCCGCACGGCAGCTGGTTGTCGCCAAGGTGTCGTCCCAGGAGCTTCCGCTCGACGCTGCGCGCATAACCGCGACATTGCGGGCCGTATCGGCGGTACGGCGCGCCCTGGTGGGTTAGGCTTTGCGCCAAACGGTCGCGAGCCACGGTTGCTTATGCCGCGGCAGTCCCGGCGGGCGGTAGTAATGGCCCACCTCCACGAAGCCGGCCGAGGTGACGTAATCGCGCCAAGTGTCGAGATCGAAGAAGCAGGCATAGCGACCGTCGCTCAAGCCCTCCTCGTTATTCCCTCTCGGATTCGAGGAGAACAGCACACCGCGCGGCTTCAACGTCTTGAGCAGTACCAGCAGTACCTTCGGCATTTCCTGGCTGGGTACGTGGAACAGCGAGGCGTTTGCAAAAACGCCGTCAAAGCGGCTCTCGGGCAATTGCATCGCCAGGAAATCCTGATGGAGAACCTCGCACCGCGAATGCGAGCGCGCCATGGCCACGAATTGCAGAGATCCGTCGAGCCCTACGGCTTCGTGCCCCAAGGATCGGAAGTGACTGAGATCCCGACCGGGTCCACAACCAAGATCAAGGATGGAATGAGGAGGGTCGCCCTCTATCGCGTCGAGCAATGCCGCGTAGTTCTGGTTGACATCGTGGTCTCGCGTACCGTTCCAAAAAGCCTGTGCAAATCGATCGTAATACGCGATTGTTGTGTCTGAGAAGCGCCTGACCTGAGCCGCATCATACCGTCTGGGGGTGCGGCTCATCGACCGCCGATGTGCCCGAGGTTCCACCAAGTTTGACCGCGCTCCCATCCAAAAACGCTGCGGCCGCCAAAGGATGGAGAGCGCTGCCGCTCTTGCGCAATCAGTTCCGGCACTGTAGGGCCCGTGGCGTGGCGCTCGAGCTGTCGAGCTTGGTCGTCAAGCCGTTTGAGCGCGCCGAGCTCTTCCGCTCGCGCCAATTTTGCTTTCTGGACCGCCGATTTCAACACCTGAATGGTTTCGTCGTACACGCGGAGCGGCACCGGAAACGGATACCGGTCCTTGCCGCCGTGGGCGACAGAGAATCGCGCCGGGTCCGTGAAGCGGTCCAGCGCGCCGTGTACCACCTCGGCTACCATCGCCAGCGCCTGCACAGTCCGCGGTCCCGCGCCGGGAATGAGGAGGAGCTCGGCAAAGTCCCGCGTGTCGAGTGGAACATGCGGGACAAGACCCGCGCGCGAACATGGTTTCCAGCCGATGCGCGACGTTGACACCGCCCGCCGCTAGGGAGCTGGCAACGGCTTGGGGCTGCAATGATCACGCATACAGATTACCAAGCCCGCCACGATCCTGTGGTGAGATTCCTCAACACGTTCGGGACTGTCTTGCCCCGGTGGCATGGTCGGAGTGGTCGGGGCGCACCCTGGAAAACTCGGCGAGCGCGAGCCGGGGCTACGGATTTGGGCCGTCTTACGCCAAACCCTTCGTCGTGAACAGCGCCATGAAATCGATCCCGGCATTGCGGAAGGTCTCGGCGGCTCCTTCTAGGGCGTGTCGTCAATTAGCAACGCAGGCTCACATATATCAACGCTTTGGCCGGGCTCGGCCAGGCTCGGCCCGGCCATCCACGAGAAACGGCACAGGCCTTCGCGGGCTCCCGTGGATGCCCGGCCCAAGGCCGGGCAAGACGGTAATCGGATGTAATCGGAACGGGCGTCCGCTCAATTGACGACAGACCCTAGTCCGTCGACAACCGTGATGATCTTTTGACAGTACACCCTCGCTGCCACACCGCATCGACAGCTTTCATTACAGACTTGCCCTTGGTAGTCACATCATCGACGATTACAACATCTGCACTGTCGTACGCCGCGCGGGACAAACAGATGCCGCCCGGCTCGGCGATGCCCTCGAGCCGGGCAGCGACGTTGACCCCGTCGCCCAGGAGGTCATCGCCTTCCGCCACCACATCGCCAAGGTTGATCCCGATGCGGAACTGAATGCGCTTCTCGGGCGACACTTCGGTGTTTCGCCATGCCATCCCGCGCTGGATCGCGATAGCGCAACGCACCGCATCGACGACGCTCGCAAACTCGATCAGCAGGCCGTCGCCGGTCGTTTTTACGATCCGGCCGTGGTGCTCGCGAATCGGCGGGTCGATCGTCTCGCGCCGCAACGCCCGCAGGCGTTCCAGCGTCCCTTCCTCGTCCGCCCCTGTCAGCCGACTGTAGCCGGCCACGTCGGCGGCGACGATCGCGGCAAGGCGACGCGCGGTCTGCATTTCTGCGGCATCCCTGCCTTCTCGGCGCAGCTGCGCTCTACCCTGAAGGCGTCGGCGGAGCCTACGCTTTTTCGGCCGCACCGGCCACAAGATCGCCGGGGAAAGTGACAGCACCAAAGGCGTAACAGCGCGAAGCGCGCATTCCGGTCCCCGGACTTGATCCGGGGATCTCCCTCGGCGGCGCTGCAATGGCGGAACGCCCCCCGGAACGCCCGCCCCCTCCGCCCGCCCGCCAGGCGGGCGGGCCTGGGGCAGGCTCTGGGCGGGCGGCCGTCCGGGGGTTTTCCGCCCTACGACGACGTCGCAGCCTGGTGGGGGCCTAGAACCGCGGCAGGTCGGGAAACGGCAGCCGGCCGGCATGGACGTGGAGGCGGCCCAGCTCGGCGCAGCGGTGCAATTGCGGGAAGACTTTGCCGGGGTTCAAGAGCCCATCGGGGTCGAAGGCGCATTTCACCCGCTGCTGCGTTGCCAGGTCGGTCTCGTCGAACATCGTCCCCATCAGGTCGCGCTTTTCGACCCCGACCCCGTGCTCGCCGGTCAGGACGCCGCCGACCTCGACGCAGAGCCTCAGAATATCGGCGCCAAACGCCTCGGCGCGCTCGATCTCGCCGGGCTCGTTGGCATCATAGAGGATGAGCGGGTGCAGGTTGCCGTCGCCGGCGTGAAAGACGTTCGCCACCCTCAGCCGATAGCGTTCGGAAAGCCCGCCGATGCGGGCGAGGACTTCGGCGAGGCGGCCGCGCGGGATCGTCCCGTCCATGCAGAAATAGTCGGGTGCGAGCCGCCCGACGGCCGGGAAGGCCGCCTTGCGGCCGGACCAGAAGGCGAGCCGCTCGGCGTCGTCGCGGCTGCGCCGCACGATCGTCGCGCCATGGCCGCGGGCGATCGTCTCGACCTTGTCGATCAGGTGCTCGACCTCGGCCGGGGCGCCGTCGAGCTCGACGATCAACAGCGCCTCGACGTCGAGCGGATAGCCGACCCGGACAAACGCCTCGGCGGCATGGATCGCCGGCCGGTCCATCATCTCCATGCCGCCCGGAATGATGCCGGCGGCGATGATCGCGGCGACGCAATTTCCGGCGTCCTCGACCGCTGCGAAACCGATCAGCAGTGCGCGCGCCGTCGTCGGCTTTGGCAGAATGCGCACCGTGACCTCGGTGACGACGCCGAGCAAGCCCTCGGAACCGGTGACCAGGCCGAGCAGATCATAGCCGCCGGCATCGAGATGCTTGCCGCCGAGGCGGACGATCTCGCCGTCGATCAGCACCAGCTCGAGGCCGAGGAGATTGTTGGTCGTCAGCCCGTATTTGAGGCAGTGCACGCCGCCCGAATTCTCGGCGACATTGCCGCCGATCGTGCAGGCGATCTGGCTCGACGGGTCGGGCGCATAATAAAAGCCTCGCTGCTCGACCGCCTGGCTGAGGGCTAGATTGGTGACGCCCGGTTGTGCCACCACACAGCGGTTGTCGTAATCGATTTCGAGAATGCGGTTGAACTTGGCCATGCCGAGCAGCACGCCGTCGGCCAAAGGCAGAGCGCCGCCGGAGAGTGACGTGCCGGCGCCGCGCGGCACCACCCTGACGCCCTGTTCCCGGCAATAGCGCAGGACCGCGGCGACCTCGTCGACCCGCGACGGCAGGACGACGACCAGCGGCAGCTGGCGATAGGCGGTCAGCCCGTCGCTCTCGTAAGCGCGCCGCTCCGGCTCGGAGGCGATGACGCCTTCGCCCGGCACGATCCGCCGCAGCGCCGCAACGATCTCGTCCCGGCGCTGCAACACCCGGACGTCCGGCGCCGGCATCTCCATCGGCGCGGCCCGGCTCGGCGGCGGCTCAGCCCTGGCGCGCCTTGTAGCGCGGGTTTGCCTTGTTGATCACGTAGACGCGGCCCTTGCGCCGCACGATGCGGCAGCCCTTGTCGCGCTTTTTCAGTGACTTCAGCGAGTTGACGATCTTCATGCCAAAACCTCTCGGACCCGCCCGAAAGATAGGGAGGGCTTGGGCCGCGGTCAAACCCGCCGGCGACCGGGATCGGCGCTCACCGCGCCACCGGGTGGCCGGCCAGATGCTCGAGCACGCGCACGAGCCCCGAATGATCCCAGCCCTTGCCGCCGAGGGCGGCGGCGGCGTTGAACAATTCCTGGGTGGTCGCGGTATTGGGCAACGACAAACTGAGCGCCCGCGCTCCCTGCAGCGCGAGGTTCAGATCCTTCTGATGCAATTCGATGCGAAAGCCGGGATCGAACGTGCGCTTGATCATCCGCTCGCCATGCACTTCGAGGATGCGCGAGGCGGCGAAGCCGCCCATCAGCGCCTGCCGCACCTTGGCCGGGTCGGCGCCGGCGCAGGCCGCGAACAACAGCGCCTCGCCGACCGCCTCGATCGTCAGGGCGACGATGATCTGGTTGGCGACCTTGGCGGTCTGGCCGTCGCCGTTGCCGCCGACCAGCGTGATGTTCTTGCCCAACAGCTCGAAGATCGGCCGGACCCTGGCAAAGGCGGCTTCGGGACCGCCGACCATGATCGTCAGCGAGCCGGCGCGGGCGCCGACCTCGCCGCCCGAGACCGGCGCATCGAGATAGTCGCAGCCCTTCTCGTTGATCGCCTTGGCAAAGAGCTTGGTCTCGATCGGCGAGATCGAGCTCATATCGACGACGGTCTTGCCCGGCGACAACCCTTCGGCCACACCGTCGGGATCAAACAGCACGCTTTTGACGTCAGGCGTATCCGGCACCATCAGGATCACGGTCTCGGCGCGTTCGGCGATCTCCTTGATGCGGTCGCAGACGACGGCACCCGCCGCGCGGACGTCGTCCGGCAGCCGGCGCCGCCCGTAGACGAAGAGGCGATGCCCGCCCTTCAACAGGTTGAGCGCCATCGGGTGACCCATGATCCCGAGCCCGATGAAACCGATCTGCATGACCCCTCCTCGCTGCGCGGGCTGTTGCTGCCCGCAGAGTGCTACAGTTTCGGCCGCCGGCTCAAGCCGGGGCGGAAGCAGAGGATCGGCGATGGCGGTCAACGCCGCAGGTTATGAGGAGGATTTCTACGCCTGGTCGATGGAGCAGGCGCGCCTGCTGCGCGCCGGCGAATTCGCACGGCTCGACATCGAGAACATCGCCGAGGCGCTCGAGAGCATGGGTCGGAGCGACAAGCGCCACATCGAGACCCGGCTCGTCGTGCTGCTGGCCCATCTGCTGAAGTGGCGGGTTCAGGTCGGGTTCCGATCCAGGAGCTGGTCGGCGACGATACGCGAGCAGAGGCGCCGGATCGGGAGGCTGGTGCGCGAGTTGCCGAGTCTACAGCCAGCGGTCGATCAGCTGCTTGCCGAGGCCTTCATCGAAGCGCGCGAGCGCGCGGCCGACGAAACCGGTCTCGCCGAAAGCGCGTTCCCGGCCGACTGCCCCTTTACCGCCGAGCAGGTCCTGGCCCAGGATTTTCTGCCGGAGGGTTGACCCCCGGAACGGCCCGTCAGGGCCGGCCGTCCGGGGGGTAGGGCGGCCGGTGCAGCCCGGCCGGCGACAGCGTGAAGATCTCGCACCCGGTCGCGGTGACCCCGACCGTATGCTCGAACTGGGCGGAGAGCGAACGGTCCTTGGTCACCGCGGTCCAGCCGTCGCTCAGGATCTTCACCTCCCAGCGCCCGGCGTTGATCATCGGCTCGACCGTAAAGAACATCCCCTCGCGCAATTCCGGCCCCTCGTCCGGATGGCCGTAATGGAGGATCGAGGGGGCATCGTGAAAGATGCGCCCGACCCCGTGGCCGCAGAAATCGCGCACCACCGAGAACCGGTGGCTTTCGGCAAAGCCCTGGATGGCGGCGCCGATGGCACCGGTGCGCAGGCCCGGCCGGATCACGGCAATGCCGCGCATCATCGCCTCGTAGGTCACGTCGACAAGCCGGCGCGCCTTCAGCGGGATGCGCTCGCCGACCCAGTACATCCGGCTCGAATTGCCGTGCCAGCCGTCGAGGATCGGGGTCACGTCGATGTTGAGGATATCGCCCTCCGCCAGCCGCCGGTCGCCGGGGATGCCGTGGCAGACGACATGGTTGACCGAGGTGCAGATCGACTTCGGAAAGCCGCGATAGTTGAGCGGTGCCGATATCGCGCCATGGTCGGCGACAAAATCGTGGCACAGCCGGTCGAGCGCGGCGGTGGTGACGCCCGGGCGGACATAGGGCGCGATGAAGTCCAGCGTCGCCGCCGCCAGGGCGCCGGCCCGCCGCATCGCGGCGAATGCTTCGGGGCCGTGGATCTTGATCAGGCCGTCGCGGGCGCCGCCGGCGAGCCCCCTCGTCGTATCCTGTTGCTGCATGCCGCGTATCGTTCGCATCATCGCTTGCCGTCGCGATCGGCGCCCCGTTGCCAAGCCTGAAATTAGGAATTCCACCGATGCGAGACAATCCTCGCCGGCAATTGTGCCTTGGCCGCGCTTCGCTTATGAAGGCGGCGGCATAGCGCCAGCCTGCCGGGGAAAAGGATGAGCACGACGCAGACCGCGGCCGGGGCCGCCGCCGCAGCCGAGCCGTGGAAGATGGTCACCGCCTGCGTACTGATCATCGGCAACGAGATCCTGTCGGGACGCACCCAGGACGAAAACCTGGCTTTCCTTACCCGCGGCTTGAACGATGTCGGCATTCGCGTTCGCGAAGCGCGGGTGATACCGGATGATCCCGGCGCCATCGCGGCCGCCGTCAACGAGGCCCGGCGGGCCTTCGACCACGTGTTTACGACGGGCGGGATCGGCCCGACCCATGACGACATCACCGCGCAATCCGTCGCCGATGCGTTCGGCGTGCCGCTGGTCGTGCACCCGGACGCCAAGCGGCTGCTCGAAGCCCACTACCCGGCCGGCCATCTGAACGAGGCGCGGTTGCGCATGGCGATGGTGCCCGAGGGTGCTGCATTGCTGCCGAACCCGATTTCCCAGGCGCCCGGCTTCCGGATCGGCAACGTCTTCGTGCTGCCCGGGGTCCCGAGCATCATGCAGGGCATCTTTGGGCAGCTTAAGCATCGCCTGGTGGGTGGTCCGAGGGTGCTGAGCCGCAGCGTCAGCTGCAACCTTGGCGAAGGAGTCCTGGCGCGGGATCTGGGCCGGCTGCAGGCGCGCTGGTCCGATCTGGAGATCGGGTCCTATCCCTATTTCCGGCGCGGCGATTTCGGCGTCACCCTGGTGCTGTCAGGGACCGACCGGATGCGGCTCGAGGCGGCGACCGAGGAGCTGCGGGCCTTGATCCGGGCGCTCGGCGGCGAGCCCTGGGACGGGCTCGGCGAGGGCTGACCACCGGCGGCTGGGGCGGACGTGGCGAAACGGTAGACGCAGCAGACTTAAAATCTGCTCCTCGCCTGAGGGTGCGGGTTCGAGTCCCGCCGTCCGCACCAACAACTACAACGTGTTATGAGCTGCTATTGGCCGGCTGCGGCGACCGGGCCGGTTTGGGCACCACGGGGGCGCCAGTCGCCGGCCGAATCTCGACCACCGCTGCGGGCGCGTCGGCGAACCCGGCGGCACATGGAAGGGCAACCTGGCGCATGCGCTCCCGGCCCGCCAGAAGGTGCGCAAGGTCGAACACCATGCGAGCCTGCCCTATGCCGAGCTGCCGGCCTTCATGCCGAGCTGCGGGCGCGGTCTGGCCTTGCGGCCCGCTGCCTCGAATGGGTGATCCTGACGGCCTGCCGCACCGGCGAGGCGATCGCCGCGACGTGGCCGGAAATCGACGAGGAAGCCCGCCTGTGGCGCATTCCTGGCGCGCGCATGGATCCAATTCGAGGATTTTACGTTCGGGAGGAAAACAAAATTACGGTACGCAACAACATCGATCTCGCGGCGCAGGATTTGGGCGAACAGAGGCTGAAGAACATCGCGGAGCCGGTTCGCGTCTTCAAGATCGATCTGGGTGACGGCGCGCGTCGCAGCCGCCGTCGGCGCGGTCATCGTCGTCCTGGCGGCGGTTGGCGTCGCCGCCTGGTATGTGCGCGGCGCGGTTCGCAGTCCGGTCTCGCTACAGACGATCGCGGCTTCGCCTACGACCCCCGCGCCAAGGCTCTCGATCGTCGTGCTGCCGTTCGCCAATCTGAGCGGCGATCCGGCGCAGGACTATCTCGCCGACGTCATTACCGAGGAGCTGACCACCAGCCTCTCCCGGATCAGCGGCAGCTTCGTGGTCGCCCGCAGCACCGCCTTCACGTACAAGGGCAAGCCCATAGACGTGAAGCAGGTGGGCCGCGATCTCGGCGTCCGCTATGTACTGGAGGGAAGCGAGGAGCCGAGCGGCGGTCGGGTGCGGGTGAATGTCCAGCTCATCGACGCGGCGACCGGCGCGCATCTCTGGGCCGATCGGTTCGACGCGAACCGCGCCGATCTCCTGGCGATGCAGGATGAAATCGTCGAGCGCTTGTCGGGGCCGCTGGAGCTGCGGTTGGTCGACATCGATGCGGCTCGCGTGGCCCGCACCCCTCCGGGCAACCGCGATGCCCAGGATCTGGCCTTGCAGTGCTTCGCGGGCTTCTTCACTTCTCAATTCATTTTCGAAGCACACAACCCGACCTTTGCCTTTTGCGAACGTGCTCTGCAGATCGACAATCGCAACGTTATTGCGCTGACTTTTATGTCATTGAAATACTTGATACCGGTGGTCCAGGTACAGAGTACCGACGCCAAGGCTGCCGTTCGGCAGGCGGACGAACTGGTCTCACGCGCCCTCGTCATCGACCGGAACTTCTATTGGGCTCACTTCGTCAAGGCCTTTGTGCTTGTCTTCCAAAAACGCTTCGAAGAGGCGATCGCCGAGTTGGACCAAACCCTTGCTCTCAGTCCCAGTTTCGTCGGTTGCTATGAGGTCCTTTGCCAGGCAAACAATTTTCTGGGCCGACCGGAAAAGTGCATCGAGTACGCCGACAGAGCGATCCGGCTCAGCCCGCGCGACCCGCTGCTGGCGGCGTTTTATGGAGAGAAGGCATGGGCCCTCCTGATGCTGCAGCGGGACGACCAGGCGATCGATTGGGAGCGTCGGGCGCTGGCCATGACGCCCGAAATGAGTATCGAACAAGCGTTGCTGGCGTCAGCACTTGCACTGACCGGGCGGCAGGCGGAAGCCCGCGAAGCGCTCCAGCGGTACCTCTCCCTGAAAGGCACCGCAAGCAAGACCATCGCGGTATACAGGGCCCGGCACCGCGCATTATCGGATAGTCCGAAATGGCTGGCTTATTCCGATCGGCTGATCGAGGGGCTGCGCCGGGCGGGCATGCCCGAAGAATGAAGAGGGCTGACATTAGAGATCACCGGTCGCGGGCTCGGGATTGGCGGCGCGCAGCCGCGATGCCAATTCATCGATGACCGCCAGGGCGCGCCGCAACGCATCCTCGTCAGGCGCCGGTTTGATGCGGCCTTTACTCGTCGGATACCGGAAGTCGACCGCCCAACGGCTCCAATCCTTCGCCGCGTCTACGAGATCGGAGATCTCGGGAAAGCTCTCCTGTGCCGCTTTGCCGAGCTGCACCAGCAAATGCGTCTTGCGGGAGCGCTTGGCGGCGAGCACGAGGAACCCCTTCAACAATTTCTCGACCGCTTGCTGGCAATGAAAGGCGGCGCTCCCTCGCAAAGGGGTATCGGCCGCGAGACATAACACAGCGGTTCTGCGGTCTTGTTCGGCGGCCTCAAGCCAGCCCTCGACGGTCTCCCACCGCGCATGCGGGTCCGGGCCCTTCATAGATGGCGTTCCTTTCGGAGAGCCGTAGACGACGATGCCGTCGGCATCGGCTTCGGCGGCCAGGGTGCCGACGATGTTGCGGTCGAGCTCGAAGGTTTCCGCCCGCATCGGAAAGACGTCGGCGGCGCGGCCGGAGCGGTGGGCCTCGTATCCGGCCTGCGAGGTCAGCTTCTCGGGCGGCGTGTCGTCGTCGACGACCACCAGAAGGTCGATGTCGCTGTCGCGCGTGGCCTCGCCGCGCGCCCGCGAGCCGAACAGGATCACCCGCTGCGGCTTGAAATAGTCGACGACCGGATCCAGCAGATCGCGGGGGATGCGCGGCCTTCTCATGCTGCGATTGTAAACGGCTTCGCATCGGAACGCTCCGGCGCGTTTTCCATCCGGATCGAGGCGCTTCCTATTCGTTCATAGCCGGGCTTGGCCCGGCTATCCATGGACCCGCGGGCCAGGCCCGCGGGTGGAAGGTTTTGGGGGTGGTTCGACCACGCCAGAACCAGAATATGGCGTCGGCCGCGGCGCGATTGCGCCGGCCTGCCGCCGATGACATCGTGCGCCCGTATGGTACTGTACCCGCCAAATTCGCTCGCCGAACTGCGCGACGTGGTCGGCGCCGCACCCGCCGCCGCTGGCCAGATGCTCGCCTTCGAGGGCCTGGGGCTTCCTCATGATCGTTCGCGGCCGATACGGCTCGGTTTGAGTTTCGCCGTATGATGCCGCTCGCCCGCAAGCTCGCCTGGCTCGCCGGGCTCTCGCCCGAGGAGACCGCCACCTTCGATGCTCTGCTTTCGGCGACGCGTTCCGTTCGCCGCAATCGGGAAATCATCACGGAAGGGCGCAACTACGAGACCTTGTCGGTATTGCTGGAGGGTAGCGCGATCCGTTATCGGATTCTTCGTGACGGACGACGCCAAGTATTGAATATTGTGGTTCCTGGTGATTTTATCGGCTTTCCCGGTTGTTTCTTCGAAAGTGCGCTGTACTCGGTGACAGCGCTCACCGACGCGGTGGTCAGCTCCGTTCCGTTCGCCGTCCTGATCGGGCTCTTCGACCGATCCCCCCGGGTTGCGGCGGCGATTTTCTGGTCCTTTGCCTGCGAGGCGGCGCTCTATGCCGAGCATCTGATCGATGTCGGCCGGCGCTCGGCACTCGAACGCGTGGGGCATTTTCTGCTGGAACTGCTGACCCGACTGCAGGTCGTTGGACTGGCCGACGAGCGGTCGTATCAGATGCCGCTCACCCAGGAGCTGATCGCCGATGCTCTGGGCCTCAGCGTTCCTCACGTCAACCGCACCTTGCGACAGCTTCGCGACGATGGCCTCTTGGCAATCGAGGAGCAGCGGGTCGTGATCAAGGATATCGACGCGCTGTCCGCATTGGCCGATATCGAAAGGACCTATGTGAGCCGATTTCGGCTTCCGGGGGTTGTGGCGGATCGGGCTTGACCGATCTGCGCCCGGCTCTGCCGGACCGCCGGGGAACGGACCTGCATGTTGTGAGGAGAGGCGGCCCGTCAGCCGTATTTTGGGCTGCGCCGCTCATCTCCCGATCCTCGGGAAGAGGCTCGCGGCAACCGATCCTCTTATTGCTCTGGATTAATAGCCTAGAGTAAGGACGTCTTCCGCGGCATCGGATAACCACGACCCAGGGCGCCCGCACGGAGTTGTGGTCGCGCGATGGCAATGCAGCCGATATCCCCGCGAGGCGGTCATCGACGACAGCTGCTGCGTCGCTTCGACCGGACGGTCAGCCAGATCAATCCGTTTTTGTTCGCCGTCGCGATCGGGATTGGTGCCCTCTACATCACCTGCTTTTTCGCCCTGAAGGTGAGGCTGCCGGACATCCTCCTGCACGCGTGCGTCGAAACCGAGGCGACATCGGACTATAACAATGTCCAGCTGAAGTAAGTACGAGGCTGGCTCGGTGGGAGCCGCTGAGGACGTGGCAATCCTGACCGGCCGCGACGGAGATTGCTTCGCCGCGCTCGCAATGACAACGTGTCGGCGGGATGGCCCAGTTCTCGCCAACGAGTTTCCAGGAATTGCGCGATACCGTCGGCGATGCGCTCGCCGCCGAGGAGCCGCTCGAAATCGCCGCCGGCGGCACGAAGCGCGGGCTCGGCCGGCCGTTGCAGTTGCCGCGCACCCTCGACCTGTCGCGGCTCGCCGGAATCCGCGATTACGAGCCGAGCGAGCTGGTCCTGACTGCGGGCGCTGCGACCCGGCTCGCCGAGATCGACGCCGCCCTCACCGCCGCCGGCCAGATGCTCGCCTTCGAGCCGCCGGATTGGGGTGCGCTCTATGGCCTGCCGCCGGAGGCGGCGGCGTGCGGCACGCTGGGCGGCGTCATCGCCTGCAACCTCTCCGGACCGCGGCGGGTCAAGTCCGGCGCCGCGCGCGACCATTTCCTCGGCTTTCGCGGCGTCAGCGGGCGCGGCGAAGTGTTCAAGGCCGGCGGCAAGGTGGTCAAGAACGTCACCGGCTACGACCTCCCGAAACTGATGGCCGGCTCCCTCGGGACGCTCGCCGTGCTCGAGGAGATCACGGTCAAGGTGTTGCCGCAGCCCGAGAGCGCCTGCACCGTCCTCGTCGCCGGGCTCGACCCCGCCGCGGCGACGCGGGCGATGCAACGGGCGCTCGCCTCGCCGCACGAGGTCTCCGGCGCCGCCTATCTGCCGGGCGCGGCGGCGCCGCCGGCGCCGGCGGGGATGGCGGACATCGCGGCGTTTCGCCTCGAAGGACCGGCGCCATCGGTCGGTTTCCGGCGCGAGCGGCTGCTCTTCGAGCTCGCCGTGGAACATGAAACCGCGGTGCTCGACGATGCGGCCTCGGCCGATTTCTGGCGCGCCGTCGGCGACGCGGCGTCTTTCTCCGGGCTCGCCGGCCGTGCCGTGTGGCGGATCTCGGTGCCGCCGAGCCGCGGCGCCGGGCTCGGCCAGACGATCGGCCATCGCCTCGATGCCGCATGGTATCTCGATTGGGGCGGGGGGCTATTGTGGACGGCGGTCGAAGGCTCCAATGATGGCGGCGCCGCGATGATCCGCGCCGCGATCCGCGGCGCCGACGGGCAGGACACCGGGCACGCGACTCTGATCAAAGGATCGGCGGCGCTGCGCCAGGCGGTTCCGGTGTTCGAGCCGCAGCCGCCGCCCCTGGCGGCGCTTTCCGCCCGGATTCGGGACAGCTTCGATCCGCGCCGGATCCTGAACCGCGGGCGGATGGTCAGCGAGGCCTAGTATGGCGCGGCGCACCCCCACCCGCGAGCTAACGCTCGCGGCCTCCCCCTTGAAGGGGGAGGCAAAATGCCTAGGCGCCGCGCCGGGAGGGGGTGACTAGCCGGTGCGCACCGAATTTTCGGCCGAGCAGCGCGCCGATCCCGACATCGCCGCCTCGGAAACGGTGCTGCGGACCTGCACCCATTGCGGCTTCTGCACCGCGACCTGCCCGACCTATGTGCTCCTGGGCGACGAGCTCGACAGTCCGCGCGGCCGCATCTACTTGATCAAGGACATGCTGGCGCGTGGCGGCGTGGTCGCCGCCGAAACCGTCAAGCATGTCGACCGCTGCCTCTCCTGCCTCGCCTGCATGACGACCTGTCCATCGGGCGTCAACTACATGCACCTCGTCGACCACGCGCGGCGCTGGATCGAGCGGCATTACCGCCGGCCGCTCGCCGAGCGGGCGCTGCGCCGGCTCCTCGGCGTGGTGCTGACCCGCCCCGCGCTGTTCCGCCTGGCGCTGCGCGCGGCGCCGCTCGGCAAGCGCCTCGCGCGCGTTCTGCCGCGCCGACTGGCGCCGCTCCTGGCGCTGGCGACGAACACGGTTGCGGCCGCCTCGCCGACCGAACGCCCGCGGGTCTACGCCGCCGAGGGGGTGCCGCGCATGCGCGCGGCGCTGCTGCCCGGCTGCGCGCAAAAGGTGCTGGCGCCCGGGATCAACGAGGCGACGATCCGGGTGTTGACCCGACACGGCTGCGAGGTGGTGGTCGCCGCCGGCAGCGGCTGTTGCGGGTCGCTCGTGCACCATCTCGGCCAGGCGGAGGCTGCGCTCGCCTTCGCCCGCGCGAATATCGGCGCCTGGGAGCGCGAGCGGCTCGCCCGTGGGCTCGATGCGGTCGTGATCAATGCCTCGGGCTGCGGCACGACGGTCAAGGATTACGGCTTTATGCTGCGGCTGGACCGTGCCTATGCCGCGAAGGCGGCGCGGATCGCGGCGCTGGCCCGCGACGTGACCGAGGTGGTCGAGGCACTCGGCCTCGGCCCGCCCTCGCCCGCCGCCGCTCTTGGCACCGGCCGGCGGGTCGCCTATCACTCCGCCTGCTCGATGCAGCACGGCCAGCGCCTTCACACCGGACCAAAGGCACTCCTCATCGCCGCCGGGTTCGAACCCGTCGAGGTGCCGGAAGGGCATCTCTGCTGCGGCTCGGCCGGCACCTACAATCTGCTGCAGCCGGAGCTCGCGCGGCGCTTGCGCGACCGCAAGCTCGCCAACATCGGGCAGACCCGGCCCGATCTCGTCGCCACCGGCAATATCGGCTGCATCGCCCAGCTGGCGCCGGTCTGCGCGGTCCCGGTCGTGCACACGATCGAGCTGCTCGACTGGGCCACCGGCGGCCCGCCGCCGCGCGCTATCGCGCCGAGCTGATCGAGAAGCGGCGCGCCGCGATCGGGATCAAGAGCGACAAAGCGAGGGCGGCGGCGCCGATCAGGGTCGGCGCCAGCCAGTCGGCCTGGCCCAGCATCAGCCGCTCGCCGGCGGCGCCAAAATCGACACAGGCGATCGTCATCGGCAGCTGGCCGAGGAGCGAGCCGAGCGCGTAGGGGCCGAGCCGCAGCCGGGTCAGCCCAAGCCCGTAATTGACGAGACTGTGCGGGATCACCGGGATCAGCCGCAGCACCGCGACGGCGCGCCAGCCGCCGCGTTCGACCCGCCCCAGGAGGAAGCGCAGGCGGGCGCTCTGTTCGGGCGTGGCGAGACCGATACCGAGGTAGCGCGCCACGAGGAACCCGGCCGCAGCGCCGGCGACGCTGCCAAGCCCGGCCCAGAAGGTGCCCCACCCCACGCCGAACAACAGACCGGCGGCAACCGCCAGCACGGTGCGCGGCACGAACAACAGGCTGGCGGCGACATGCAAGGCAAGAAACGCCAGCGGCGCCGCCGGGGAGCGGCCGATGGCCGCGCTCAATGTCGCCGGGTCGAGCGCCCCGCGCCATTTCCAGGCGGCTGCCGATCCGAGCAGGATCAGGCCAAGCACGACAAGCCGCGCCGCGCGGCGAAGGCCCGCAGCCGGCAGCAGCGGCGCGGCGCTCCTGCGCGCCGTCACCGCAGCGCCGAGACGGCCGGCTGCGGCGGGACGCGCCGGACGGCGGCCGGCAGCTCGACCGGCGTCTCGCCCAACTGCAGCGGCCGGAGCGCGCGACGCTGCAGCCACATCACGCCGAAGAGATCGACAATGCCGACGCCGAGGCGATCGAAGACGCCGTATTTCGAGAGGCCGGAGAGCCGCGGCCGATGGTTGACCGGCACCGAGCGCACGGTTGCGCCGGCGCGCCGCGCCAGCGCCGGCAGGAACCGGTGCATGTGGTCGAACGCGGGCAGATCGAGAAACAGCTGACGCGGAAACAGCTTCAGGCCGCAGCCCGTATCCGGCGTGTCGTCGCCGAGCAGGCGGCGGCGCACCGCGTTGGCGATACGCGAGGCGGCGCGCTTCGACCAGCTGTCCTGCCGCTTCTGCCGGCGGCCGGCGATCAACAGCGGCGGCAAGACCGGCGCCGCGCGCGCCAATCGCCACAGCGCCCCGATGTCGGCGGGATCGTTCTGCCCGTCGCCGTCGAGCGTCGCGATCCAGGCCGCCCGCGCCGCCTTGACGCCGCTGCGGATCGCCGCGCTCTGGCCATAGCTTCGCGCGTGGCGCAGCAGGCGCAGATCGGACCGGCCGGCGGCAAGCCGCATGACTTCGGCGGCGGTCGCATCCTCGCTGCCGTCGTCGACGTAGACGATCTCATGAGCGAGCCCGGCGAGCGCCGCACGGATCTCGCCGACGAGCGGGGCGATGTTCCGGGCCTCGTTTCTTACCGGAATGACGATCGACAGATCCATGCACCGGTGCCGCAACAATTGCGCCCGCGCCGTTGGCGGCGGAGCCGCGCGTTCCCAATTATCGGCCACTCGTCCAAAAGGCGTCCCCGGCCGCGACAAAAGGCCCGGCGGCGGGAGCCCCGCCGGCATCGATCGGCGCCGGCGCGCCGCGGGCGGGGCGAATTGGGGCGCCGCGCATCGGCTCGATCGGCATCTCGCTCGAAACCCTTTTGTCGGCATCGTAACGGGTTTCGCGACGCTTCTATTCCGCCCGCGCTCCTTTCGCCCGCGGTGATCGGCGAACGTAGGGCGGGTGAGCGCAGCGCAACCCGCCGGCCGTGGCGCGCGGCTCGGCGGGTTGCACCCGCCCTACGGTTCCTACCCGAGATGAGCGGACCGCCGGGCGGTGATCAGCCATCGACCCAGGCGATGCGCAGCACGTTGGTCGCGCCCGGGGTGCCGAACGGCACGCCGGCAGTGACGACGATGCGTTCACCGCTTTGGGCGATTTCTTCGCGGCGGGCGATGCGCGCCGCCTTCTCGACCATGTCGCCAAAATTCGCGACATCGCTGGTGTGGACGCAGTGGGCGCCCCACAGGAGGGCGAGGCGGCGGGCGGTCTGGAGGTTCGCGGTGAGCACCAGCAGCGGTGCCGCGGGCCGCTCGTGGGCGGCGCGCAGGGCGGTCGCCCCCGAGGTCGTGTAGGAGACGATCGCCGCCGCCCCGACCATGCCGGCGACCTGGCAGGCAGCGGCGCTGATCGCATCCGGCTCGGTATGCTCGTGCTCGATCCGGATGCCGGCGAGCCCCGGATAATAGAGCGGATCTTGCTCTACCCGGCAGGCGATGCGGTTCATGATCGCGACCGCTTCGACCGGGTAGCGGCCCACCGCCGTCTCGGCCGACAGCATCACCGCATCGGCGCCCTCGTAGACGGCGGTCGCGACATCCGAGGCTTCGGCCCGGGTCGGCGTCGGCGACCCGATCATCGACTCGAGCATTTGAGTGGCGACAACGACCGGTTTGCCGGCGGCGCGGCAGGCATGGACGATCCGTTTCTGCAGGCTCGGCACGTCCTCGGGCGGCATCTCGACGCCGAGATCGCCGCGCGCCACCATCAGCCCGTCGGCGAGCTCGATGATCTCGGACAAGTGGCGAATGGCCGACGGCTTTTCGAGCTTGGCCATGACCCCGGCGCGGCCGGCGACGAGCTTGCGGCCTTCGGCGACGTCGGCCGGCCGCTGAACGAACGAGAACGCGATCCAGTCGGCGCCGCGATCAAGGGCAAAGGCGAGATCGGCCCGATCCTTTTCGGTGATCGCCGACAGCGGCAGCACCGCGTCCGGCACGTTCACCCCCTTGTGGTCGGACAAGGTGCCGCCGACCAGACACAGCGTCTCGGCAAAGCCGGCGCCGGTGCTCTCGGCCCGGAGCCGAACCTTGCCGTCGTCGAGTAACAGCTCGGTCCCCGGCTCGAGCGCCGCGAAGATCTCGGGATGCGGCAGCGGCGCGCGGGTCGCGTCGCCCTTGCCCTGATCGAGATCCAGGCGGAAATGCGCGCCGGCGCCAAGCTCGATCTGACCATCGGCAAAGCTGCCGAGCCGCAATTTCGGGCCTTGCAGATCGGCGAGGATGCCGATCGGCCGCCCGACCTCGGCCTCCACCCGACGGATCGCGGCGAAGCGCGCGTCGTGCTCGCGCTGCGTTCCATGGCTGAAATTCAACCGGAATGCATCGACCCCGGCGTCGAACAGCGCGCGGATCCGTTCGGGCGCGGAGCTTGCCGGCCCCAAGGTCGCGACGATCTTTGCGCGGCGCCGGCGCCGCATCAGATGTCCACCAGGGACGCGACACCGAGCTCCCATAAGTCTTCGGCCGTCAGCCGGCGCAACGCCGCCGCCTGCGCCTCAGCCTCACCGACCCCGGCTGCCTTGAAGGCGGCGTAGCATGCCATCTGGGCGTCACCTTTGCGTCCTTTATCAGGTGATCCACCGGACCGGTGTGTCGATCAATATGCTCCTCCCTCTTCGTCCTGGCTCGGAGGAGGCCGTCCAATGCATTCCCGGGGTGTGGCCCGAGACCGCTTTCGAGGTGCGTCGACAGACCGGTTGATCCCCGATTTTACGCCAACCCGTCCAACAGCGACCTCGCCTCTTTCAGATCGGCGGTGTCGAAGCCTTCGGTGAACCAGCCGTAGATGGGCGCGAGAAGGTCGCGCGCTTCCTCGCGCCTGCCTTGACGCGCCAAAAGCCGGGCGAGGCTCGTCGCCGCCCGCAGCTCGAAGGTTTTGCCCCCTGCCCCCGGGCGATAGCGATCGCCTTGCGAAACGACGCTTCCGCCCCGCTCTCGTCGGGCTGCTCGGAAGAGGGGCGGAGTTCACCTTCGAGCCGGTAAAGCTCCGCTTCGAAAGAGCCACTTTCGGTTTCCTCCACCTGGGCAAGCATTTCGTGCACGGCCGAAAGCCCTTCCTCAGTCCCGGTCCGCTTGAAGGGACGCTTCGGCGAAAACAGGGAGAAGAAGCATGCGCCAGTACCTCGCGCCAATCGCGGGGCAGGCGTGGAGGCCCGCGCGCAGCCGGGCAAGCCCTTCCTCCGCCCGGCCGTCTTTCACGAGAGCCCAGCCGCCAAACACCCTGGCGCCAGCAGCGTAGTACGGCAGGAGTTGCTCGGTCGCGAGGTCAAGAAGCGCCTCCGCCTGCTTCAGGCAGAGCGCCACCTCGCCGCGCAGCCTACGAACGTCCGCCGCAGCGAGGAGCGCCCAGGCTTCGCTTAGAGGATGCGACACACCGCGGGCGGCGGCGATCGCTTCCTCCGCATGGCGGAGCGCCTGATCGGGAAAGCCCTGATCCCATAGGACGAGGCCCAACATGCAATGGCAAGCCGCGCTAGTGTCGAAGCCGTAACGGGCGCCCTTGGCGCGGTCGCGCTCGGGATCGTAAAGCTCCAAGCCTTCTTCGAAGTCCCGGCGCGCCCCAGCGAGGTGGCCTAACTGCCATTTGTGCTGGCCGGCTACGACGTACAATCGCGTGAGAAGATGCGGGTCTGCCAGGCGTTCAGCGAGGGCCAATGCCTCTTCCGCGAGCGCCAGCCCGGCGCGCAGCTCTAGGCGAATGAAATGGACGCCTGCAAGCCACGCCCGCGCCCAAACCGCCTGAAGCTGTGCCGGCGAATCCGCTCCGATCCGCCGTCCGAGCTCGACCGCCCGCTTTGCAGCCCGCCCTAACTCCGCCGACGCGTAGCCTTCGTTCGCCGTGGCAGGCCCTATGAGAGTGGCCTGGAGGAAAAGCTCCTGTTCATCGCGCCCAGAACTTTCGGGAAGCCGTCCGAGGATCTCGAGGCCTCGCTTCAGATGCGTGATGGCCTCGCGGTTCGCCGAACGCTCGGCCGCCCTTTCGCCGGCGCGCTGCCAATAGGCAACTGCCTTTTCGAATTGCCCCGCTTCGGTCAGATGGTGAGCCAGAAGCTCGGGCTCTGCTGCGATCCTCTCCGCAAAATCGGCTTCGAGACCGGCGGCAATCCGCGCGTGAAGCTCCTCGCGGCGGCGGCGCACGAGACTGCCATAGGCGGCGTCGCGGACGAGCGCGTGCTTGAAGAGATAGGCGGCGTGAGGCGGAATGCCGCGGGAGAAGACGAGGCCGGCCTCGCCGAGACGGCTGAGTGCCTCCTGAAGCTCGGCCTCGCGGCGCCGGGCCACCGGCGCCAACAGCTCGTATGAAAACTCGCGGCCGATCGCGGCGGCAATCTGGGCGATTTCCTTGGTCGTTTCGCCGAGTTGATCGAGCCGCGCCATCAGCGGCGCATGCAGCGCCGCCGGAACGGCCGCCGATGGCGACACTGCCCGGGCGAGCGTCTTCTCGACCCCCGCGTTCGAGCCGCCCGCTTCGAGGACCGCCCTCGTCAACTCTTCGACGAAAAGCGGAATGCCGTCGGCCCGTTCGACGATCTCCGCGGCCGTATCGCCCGATAATGCCGCATTCCCGGCAATACCCGCCACCATTGCCGCGCCTGTGCGGCGGTCGAGCCGGGCGAGCGTCAATGCCGTCACCTGGGGCAGCCCGCTCCAAGGCGGCGCAAAATCCGGACGGAACGTGGCGAGGAGAAGGACCGGCAGGCTCGCGATCCGCTCGATCGTGCGGTCGAGAAGCTCGCGCGAGCTGGGATCGATCCAATGCAGGTCCTCGAAGACCATGAGGACGGGCGTTCGCCGGGCGAGCGCTTCGAGCTGCCGCAACAGCGCCGCGAAAATCTTTTCCTTCTTTCGTTGCGGGGTCGAAGGCGGGGACGGATAACGCGAGGCGGCGGGCAGAGAGAAAAGCTCGGCGAGGAGCCCCACTTCTTCCGCCGGCGGCGAAGCCGGCGCGAGGAGCGCTTCGAGCTTGTCGAGCTTCTTTTCGATGGGATCTTCGCGCTCGAACCCGGCGGCGCGCTCGAGCTGGGAGACGAAGGGATAGAGCGCGCTGTCCTGATGATGGGGCGCGCAGAAGTAGCGCAGCCGCGTGAGGTCCTCGCTTTCGAGCCGCTCGCGCAAGGCGGCCGTGAGACGCGATTTTCCGATCCCCGGCTCCCCGCAGATCAGAACCACCTGGCCTTCACCTTCGGCGGCCCGCCGCCAACGGCGCAGCAGCAGCTCGATTTCCTCCTCCCGCCCGACGAGCGGGGCCAGAGATGCTGCGCGCAGCGCCTCGAAGCGGCTCAAGACGCCGCTCTCGCCGACGACGCGCCAGGCGCGCTGCGGCTCGACGAAGCCGGCGAGCGGTTGGGGCCCAAGATCCTCGATCTCGAAGAGGGCGCCCACCTGCCCCCGCGTGGTCTCGGAAATGACAAGCGTATCCGGAGCGGCAAGTGCCTGAAGCCTTGCGGCGAGGTTCGGGGTCTCGCCGACGACACCGCGTTCCTGCGCGGCGCCCGCGCCGATCAGATCGCCGACCACCGCGAGGCCGCTGGCGACGCCGAGCCGCACCCGCAGCGGCCGCGGCGCCGCCAGGTGGCCGACCGCGTCGATGACCGCAAGCCCGGCGCGCACCGCCCGCTCGGCGTCGTCCTCGTGTGCCTGCGGATAGCCGAAGTAGACAAGCAGCCCATCGCCCATGTACTTCGCGACAAAGCCGTCGAAGCGGGCGACCGTTTCGGCGACGCAGCCATGATAGGCGCCGATCACCTCCCGCAGATCCTCTGGATCGAGACGCGAAGAGAGCGCCGTCGAGCCGACCAGATCGCAGAACATCACCGTCAATTGCCGCCGTTCGGCTGAGGCCGCGCCGGCCGCGCCCGCAGCGTTGTCCTTGGAGTTAACCACCGCTGCGGGGCCCAACTTCGTGATCGCATTGCGGATGCGCAGCCGATGGCCGGCGATCGAGACGCCAATGTCTTTGAGCGTCTGGTCGTCGACCTGCCTGAGCAGATCCATGTCGATATCGTTGGCCTCAAAGGCGTCGGCGTACTGCGAGAGGCCGACCGCCTCCAACCAGTTGCGGATCCCGTTCATGGCTTGAGCTGCTCCAGCAGCGACTTGGCCGCGACGAGATCGGCGGTGTCGAAGCCTTCGGTGAACCGAGTGTAGACGGGTGCGAGAAGGGCGCGCGCTTCCTCGCCCCTGCCTTGACGTGCCAAAAGCCGGGCGAGGCTCGTCGCCGCCCGCAGCTCCCAAGATTTCGCCTCTTGCCCGCCGGCGATCGCGATCGCCTTGCGAAACGACGCTTCCGCCCGCCTCTCTTCGGGCTCCTGGGAGGCGAGGAGGAGTTCACCTTGAAGCCGGTTGAGCTCCGCCTGGTAAAAGCGGGCTTCGGTTTTCTCGACCTCGGCCAGCGCTTCGCGCGCAGCCGAGAGCCCTTCCTCGATCCGGCGGGCCATCAAACACGCCTCAGAGCGAAGACCGAGCCAACGCAAGCGCCAGACCCTCTGGCTCATCGCGTGAGCGGTGCTGATCGCCGCGCGCAGCCGGGCAAGCCCTTCGTCCGCCCGGCCCTTTTTGACAAGAACCCAGCCGGCAAGCGCCTCGGCGCGCGCGGCGTAAAACGGAAGGACCTGCTCGCTCGCGAGGGCGAAAGCCGCCTCGGCCCGTTCCAGGCAGAGCGCCACTTCGCCGCGGAACTGATGCAGCTTAGCCGCGAAGGAAAGGGCCCACGCTTCGCTTAAATGATGGGCGGCGGCGCGGGCTACAACGATCGCGTCTTCTGCATGGCGGAGCCCCTGATCGGCGAAGCCCTGCTGCCAGAGGCCAAGACCCAAGTAGGAGTGGCAACCCATACAGGGGTCGAAGCCATAGCGAACGGCTTTGGCGCGGTCGCGGTCGGCATCGTAATGCGCAAAGCCTTCTTCCAAATGCCGGCGCGCCGCTGCGAGGTTACCGATCTGGAGGTGGGTGGCGCCCGTCTCGAAGCAGGACCGCGTGAGAAGATACGGGTCTCCGAGGCCTGCGGCCAAGCCCAGACCCTCCTCCGCGATCGCCAGCCCGCTGCGCAATTCTCCGCGGTTCCTATGGATGCTTGCAAGCCAGGAACGCGCCCAAACCGCCAGAGGTTGCGCCGGCGAATCTGTCCCGATCCGCCCTCCGAGTGCGACCGCCCGCTTCGCGGCCCGCTCTGCTGCCGCCGAGGCCCAGCCCTCGTTTGCTGCGAGAGCCGCTTGGAGAGCGTCCTGGAGGAGCAGCTCCTGTTCATCGCGCCTCGCGCTCTCGGGAAGTCGCTCCAGGATCTCGAGGCCTCGCCTCAGATGCGCGATGGCCTCGCGGTTCGCCGAACGCTCGGCCGCCCTTTCGCCGGCGCGCTGCCAATAGGCAACTGCCTTTTCGAATAGCCCCGCTTCGGTCAGATGGTGAGCGAGAAGCTCGGGCTCTGCTGCGATCCTCTCCGCAAAATCGGCTTCGAGAACGGCAGCGATCCGAGAGTGAAGCTCCTCCCGGCGGCGCCGCACGAGACTGCCGTAGGCGGCGTCTCTGACGAGCGCGTGCTTGAAGAGATAAGTCGCGTGGGGCGGAGTGCCGCGGGAAAAGATCAGACCGGCCTCGCCGAGACGGCTGAGCGCCTCCTGAAGCTCCGCCTCGCGGCGCTGGGCCACCGGCGCCAACAGCGCCCAGGAGAATTCGCGCCCGGTCACGGCGGCGATTTGCGCGATTTCCTTGGCCGTTTGGCCGAGTTGATCGAGCCGCGCCATCAGCGGCGCATGCAGCGCCGACGGGACGCCCGCCGATGCGGAGACCGCTCCGGCAAGCGTCTTCTCGATGCCGTCGCTGCGTCCGCCCGCCTCCAACACCGCCTTCGTCAGCTCTTCGACAAAAAGCGGCACGCCGTCGGCCCGTTCGACGATCTCCGCGGCCGTATCGCCCGATAATGCCGCGTTCCCGGCGATGCCTTCGACCATCGCCGCGCCGGTGCGGCGATCGAGCCGGGCGAGCGTCAGCGCCGTCACCTGCGGCAGCCCGCTCCAAGGCGGCGCGAATTCGGGGCGGAAGGTAGCGAGGAGAAGGACCGGCACGCTCGCGATCCGCTCGATCATGCGGTCCAAAAGCTCGCGCGAGCTGGGATCGATCCAATGCAGATCCTCGAAGACCATGAGGACCGGCGTTCGCCGGGCGAGCGCTTCGAGCTGCCGCAACAGCGCCGCGAAAGTCTTTTCCTTCTTTCGTTGCGGGGTCGAAGGTGGGGACGGATAACGCGAGGCGGCGGGCAGAGAGAAAAGCTCGGCGACAAGCCCCACCTCTTCCGCCGGCGGCGAAGCCGGCGCGAGAAGCGCTTCGAGCTGGTCGAGCTTCTTTTCGATGGGATCTTCGCGCTCGAACCCGGCAGCGCGTTCGAGCTGGGAGACGAACGGATAAAGCGCGCTGTCCTGATGATGGGGCGAACAGAAGTAGCGCAGGCGCGTGAGGTCCTCGCTTTCGAGCCGCTCGCGCAAGGCGGCCGTGAGACGCGATTTGCCGATCCCCGGCTCGCCGCAGATCAGAACCACCTGCCCCTCGCCTGCGGCGGCCCGCCGCCAGCGGCGCCGCAGCAGTTCTACTTCCTCCTCCCGCCCGACGAGCGGGGTCAGAGATGCTGCGCGGAGCGCCTCGAAGCGGCTCAAGACGCCGCTCTCGCCGACGACGCGCCAGGCGCGCTGCGGCTCGACGAAGCCGGCGAGCGGTTGGGGCCCAAGATCCTCGATCTCGAAGAGGGCGCCCACCTGCCCCCGCGTGGTCTCGGAAATGACAAGCGTATCCGGAGCGGCAAGTGCCTGAAGCCTTGCGGCGAGGTTCGGGGTCTCGCCGACGACACCGCGTTCCTGCGCCGCGCCCGCGCCGATCAGATCGCCGACCACCGCGAGGCCGCTGGCGACGCCGAGCCGCACCCGCAGCGGCCGCGGCGCCGCCAGGTGTCCGACCGCGTCGATGACCGCAAGCCCGGCGCGCACCGCCCGCTCGGCGTCGTCCTCGTGTGCCTGCGGATAGCCGAAATAGACAAGCAGCCCATCGCCCATGTACTTCGCGACAAAGCCGTCGAAGCGGGCGACCGTTTCGGCGACGCAGCGGTGATAGGTGCCGATCACCTCCCGCAGATCCTCGGGATCGAGACGCGAAGAGAGTGCCGTCGAGCCGACCAGATCGCAGAACATCACCGTCAATTGCCGCCGTTCCGCGGCCTCTTCGCGCGGCCGAGGAACCGCTTCGGTGAGCGGCAGGTCGGTGGCACCGAGCGCGGCGGCCGCGCGCAGGATCCGCTTGCGGTGCCCGAGGAGGACGCCGAGCTTTTCGAGATCCGCCTCGGTCAGTTCGGGTAGCGTTTCGAGGTCAATCGCGTTGTCGCGAAAAACAGCCTCGTATTGCCAGAGCCCGAGACCGCGCAGCCACTCGGCGATATCCACCGCGTCTCCCCGCGCCCGGCACACCCCGCTGCAAAGCTTAATCGGTTTCCCTGCCGCAGGCGAGGACCGGCGCCGCATCAGGCGTCCACCAGGATCGCGCGAAAATCGTTGACGTTGGTGCGCGTCGGGCCGGTCTGGACGAGATCGCCGAGGGCGGCAAAGAAGCCGTAACCGTCGTTGTCGGCGAGAGCGCAGCGCGCCTTGATGCCGCACGCAGCAGCCCGCGCGATGCTGTCGGGGTAGAGGATCGCCCCGGCATTGTCCTCGGTGCCGTCGATGCCGTCGGTATCGCAGGCCAGCGCTGAAATTCCCGGCGCGCCGCCGAGCGCCACCGCCAAGGCGAGCAGAAACTCGACGTTGCGCCCGCCGCGCCCGGTGCCGCCGACGGTGACCGTGGTCTCGCCGCCGGATAGCAGCACCGCCGGCGGGCGGAGGACGCGGGCGCCGAACTGCAGCCGCCCGGCCCGCAGCTGTAGCGCGATCGCCGCGTGGACCGCGGCGACGTCGCGGGCTTCGCCCTCGATCCGATCGCTGAGCACGACCGGCGCGATCTTTCGTCGCAGCGCCAGCGCCGCCGCCGCGCCGAGCGATTGCTGCGGGCTCGCGATCAATTCGAACCGAGCGGGCGCGAAAATCGGGTCTCCCGGCTTCGGCGTCTCGGTGGCTGTGCTGCGCAGATATGCCTCGATCGCCGCCGGCGCCTCGATCCGGTATCTGGCCAGCACGGCCCGGGCATCGGCAAAGGTCGACGCGTCGGGCACCGTCGGGCCCGAGGCGATCACCGCCGGGTCGTCGCCGGGAACGTCGGAGATCGCCAGAGTGAGAATCCGGGCCGGGGCGGCGGCCGCCGCCAGCCGGCCGCCTTTGATCGCCGAGAGGTGCTTGCGCACGGTGTTGATCTCGGCGATTGTCGCACCCGAACGCAACAATGCGCGCGTCACGGTCTGCTTGTCGGCCAAGGTCAGGTCCGCGGCGGGCAGGGTCAGCAACGCCGAACCGCCGCCCGAGGCGAGGAAGACGAGCTGGTCGTCGCGGCCAAGCGTGCGGGCCAGCGCGAGAATCCGCTCGGCCGCCCGCATGCCGGCGATGTCGGGCACCGGATGACTGGCCTCGACCACTTCGATCCGCTGGCAAGGGAGGGCATGACCGTAACGGGTGAGGACGAGACCCTCGATCGGGCCCGGCCAGCGGGTCTCGACGGCGCGCGCCATCGCCGCCGCCGCCTTGCCGGCGCCGACAACGACGGTGCGGCCGCGAACCGGCGGCGGGAGCCGATCCCCGATCGCCCGGTCCGGATTGGCGGCGGCGAGCGCCGCCCAAAACAGCGCCCGCAGAAATTCCCCGGGATCGATTGCTTCGCGCCGCCTCACGCCGCTGTTCCGTCCTGCCGAGCCGCCCGCCATTTGACCTCGCGCGCCGGGCAAAGACCAGCACCGGATTGGTACTGCCGGACGAACCGGAAGCCAGCCGAGGCAACGGGAGTTCTCCGGCACGGTCGGAGAGTGCTGTGGGCCGTGGCGCTGGCGCTGGCGCTAGTTGCCGCGATGGCGGGGCGAGGCGGTGCCGCCGAAGCGCCGACCACACCTTTTGCCCAGATCTTCTCGCAGTTGGCGGCGCGGCTCGTGGGTTCGGTGGTCAATATCTCGACCGCACAGGCGGCCGCGCCCAAGGCCGGGGTCGAGGCACGACCGCCGGGCGCATCGCTCGATGAATTCTTCCGCAATTTTTTCGGCGAAACCGGCGCCGGCGGCGGCCCCAACGGTGCAGCGCCGCGCATCGTCTCGCTCGGCTCGGGCTTCATCGTCGATCCGGCGGGGTTCATCGTCACCAACAATCACGTCATCGCCGAAGCCGAGCAGATCACGATCACCTTGTCCGACGATACGAGCTTTGCCGCGCGCGTCGTCGGGCGTGATTCGGTCAGCGATCTGGCGCTCCTCAAGATCGACGCCAAGGCGCCGTTGACGGCCGTGAAATGGGGCGATTTAACGGCCACCAAAGTCGGCGACTGGGTGCTGGCGATCGGCAACCCGTTCGGTCTCGGCGGCAGCGTCACCGCCGGCATCATCTCGGCGACGGCGCGCGACATCCATGCCGGCCCCTATGACGACTTCCTGCAGACCGACGCGGCGATCAACCGGGGCAATTCCGGCGGGCCGATGTTCGATCTCGCGGGCGAGGTCATCGGCATCAATACCGCGATCTTTTCCCCTTCGGGCGGCTCGATCGGCATCGGTTTTGCGGTGCCCGCTTCGTTTGCGCGGCCGATCATCGATCAATTGAAGGCCAAGGGCCGGGTCGAGCGCGGCTGGATCGGGGCCCGCATCCAACCGATGACCGAGGATCTGGCCGCGGCGGTCGGGCTCAAGGATGGCCGTGGCGCGATGATCGCCGCCGTCGATCCGGACAGCCCGGCGACGCAAGCCAAGCTGCAGCCCGGCGACGTGATCCTTGCCTATGACGGCAAGCCGATCGAGCGCAGCCGCCAGCTGCCGCGCCTCGTCGCCGACACGCCGCCCAACAAACGGGTGGCGCTCTCGATCTGGCGCGACGCAAAGCAGCAAACCATCGAGCTGCGGGTGGCGCTCCTCGATCCCGACCGGCCGGCGCCGCACCCGCCCGAGCCGGAGAAGCCGAAGCCGCCCG
Organism: uncultured Alphaproteobacteria bacterium; assembly: GCA_963772295.1. Classification (GTDB taxonomy): domain Bacteria; phylum Pseudomonadota; class Alphaproteobacteria; order ATCC43930; family CGMCC-115725; genus AP-15. Next base: position 64,378 of record CAVYWO010000003.1, on the reverse strand, counting down.
CCGCCGTCGATGCGCTCGGCCTCAGGCTCGCCGCGTTGACCCCCGAATTGCGCAAGCAGTTCGCACTCTCCGGCGCGGCCAAGGGTGTGGTCATCACCGAGGTCCCCCAAGGCAGCGCCGGTGCGGCCCAGGGCTTGCAGCCGGGCGATCTCGTGGTCGCCATCGGCCGTTCGCCGGTCGCCGGCCCCGACGAGATCCGGGCGAGCGCGTTCGCCGCGAGGAAGCTCGGCCGCAAATACCTCCTGCTGCGCGTCGAGCGCGAGGGCAGCACCCGCTTCGTTGCGTTGCCGGCGGCGGGCGGGTGAGGAACAGTCGCTTCAGATCGCTCGATACCCCCCGTTAGACATCGGGTCGGGCGGGGCCGCGAACACACTTCGGCGCCGCCCAAGGCAGGCGAGGGTCCGGCCGATGGTCTGCCGTAAGGCTGCGCGGGTTCGTTCTGCAGCCTTGCCCAACGCGGACGGGAGCGAACCGCCGAGCATCAACCCGCCAACCCCTCTTGCGCCAGTGGGCTTCGGCCTTGTCACGCGGCCTGGTCTCCTTTGTGCGCTATCAAATGCAGCGTGGTCACGCGAGCTCGAAGCGATCGTTCTGAGAGAACGGATCGATTTCGACATGGAGTTTATGCACGGCCGGCGTCGGCACTTTGCGGCGTTGCACCGTCTTCATACGGACGAAACCGACCGCCTCCAGCTTTGCAAGCGTCCGGGTCAAGTTGGGCGCGGCGCGACCGGTCATCTCCGCCAGCTCGTTAATTGACTGAGGCTTCCTGTCACGAATAACAGCCAGCAGTTCCCGGTTTTCAGGGGTCAGCAGGCGGATCAACGCCTCCACCGAGTTGAAGCTTGGCAAGGCTGCGTCCTTTGGCGCAGGCTTTTCTCCCCGAGCCACCGCTCTCATTTCTTCCCGTAGAGCCTGATGGCTCTGGATCTTGAACTTGGCCATCTCAATTCCTTCCGTCTTTTGCTTCATCACGGATCAATGTAAACGGAATCCCGCGCTCTCTCAGAACCCGCTCAACCTCGTCAAAGAAATCGTCGACCAGCGTTCCGGCGTCCTTGAAAGGGTAGGGCCGTCCGGGGTCGTTCTCTGTCCGGTGCCAGTGATCGACCGGCCCCGCCTGATCTCGAATTTCGCGCAATAGCCGCCTTTGTGCCAATGGCGGCGGCCATCAAAGGCGAGGAGAAATTCGAGTGCATGTTCATCACCATTCCTCATCTACCCTATCATGACAGGACAATATGGTGACGATCCCTCCTTCCGGTCCGGCGCTGCCCTCCGGCGAGCCGAAGGTGGTGTCCAGAAGGTTCTGCAAATACCGTTGAGCGCGCACGCCGAAGGCTCGCGATAAACGCAGATGGCCACGGTATGCGGGTGATGTCGAAGTCACCCCACCCGTAGGAAGGGAGCACACCGAGGCGATCGGCACCGAGAAGGACAGACGGACGGAAAGGTTCGAGACCCAGGCCGCGCAGCCAGACGCCGATGTCCAGGGGCTCCACGCTTTCGACAAACGGGATTTGGCTGCGATATTACCCCGAACCCGGAGCATGGTGCGCAATGAAATCGGACTCGATGAAGCGAAGGGTACCAGGCAAGCAAGCGCTTATCGCCTATCTCTGTCTCTTCCGCCCCGAACCCGAAGGCGGGTTCACCGTCACCTGCCCTAAGCTGCCACCGGTCGTGACCTATGGCGAAACCCTGGAATAATCGCAGGCGAACGCCCGCGAGGCGATCGAGCTGTGCCTGGAGGTGATGCGGGAGGACGGCCAGCCAGTTCCGTCCCCCGACCGGGATCTCGCCTCGCCGATCGGCTTCCATCACTTCCTGCGGCACCGCGATGATCCCAGCCGCCAGACGGTCGTTGCAGTATCGCGCGGAGTGTGCCGGGCGGGAGATCGTTGGCGGGTCAGCCAAGCTCGGTGAGCAGCGCCTTGGCCTCCTTCAGGTCGAGTGTGTCGAACCCCTCGGTGAACCAGCCGTAGACCGGCGCCGGAAGCGCGTGCGCCTCGGAGCGCTTGCCTTGTTCGCGCCACAGCCAGGCGTTCAGCCCGTCCGCCGGGTCCGCGCGGAATTTACCCTCGGGCCGCGCAGAGCGCGGACCCGGGGGCGCGGCCCGAGGACAGGCGCCGCTCGCCCCCCTGCCGCAGCCGCGGCGCGAACCGGCGTTCGCGGGTATTTCCGACCCCGGCCTTCGCCGGGGCATGCTCTGGTTCTCGACTTGCCCCTTCTCCCACCCCGCCGGCGTGCAGGCGGTGAGCTCGATCAGGTACTGCCCGCACATCTGCAAAAGGCGGCGGTTGAACTGGCGATCCTTGCCGATGAACACCGCCTCGACCGCCGTCTTCATGTTGTCGTAGATCCCGCGTGCACGCGCCCATCGACTTTCGATTATACTTGAGCCCGATCGGTTCGCGCCGTCGGGGGTACGAAAATGCGTTGCCCAAGCTGCATGGCCGAAAACGCAGCGACAAGGCGCTTTTGCGCCCGCTGCGGGGCTGGACTGCCTTCGGCATGCGCGAATTGCGGCTTTGAGAACGAGCCCGCGGCCGAGTTTTGCGGCGGTTGTGGCAAGCCGATCGGGGCCGCGGCAACTCCCGCGCCGGTCATCCCACCACCCGCACCTCGCGTCGATGGCGCCGAGCGGCGGCAGCTGACGGTGATGTTCTGCGATCTGGTGGGCTCGACGGCGCTGTCGGCGCGGCTCGACCCAGAGGACTTGCGAGCCGTGATCGGCGCCTATCACCGTTGCGCGGCCGCGGTCATCGAGCGTGCCGGGGGGTTTGTTGCCAGGTACCTGGGCGACGGCGTGCTCGCCTACTTTGGCTATCCGCGGGCCGACGAGCACGACGCCGAGAGCGCGGTGCGCGCGGGGTTGGGATTGGTCGAGGCGGTGCCCGGGCTCGACACCGCTGCGCGCGCGCCATTGCAGGTGCGGGTTGGGATCGCCACCGGGCTCGTCGTGGTCGGCGACTTGGTTGGCGGCGATCGTGACGTGGTCGGTGAGACGCCAAACCTCGCGGCGCGGCTGCAAGCGCTCGCGGCACCGAACACGGTGGTGATCGCGCCGAGCACGCAGCGGCTGATCGGCGGGCTGTTCGAGTACGAGGATCTCGGAGAGACCGAAATCAAAGGACTGGCCGCATGGGTCGGAGTCTCGCGGGTGGTGCGCGGGAGCGCCGCCGAGAGCCGCTTCGAGGCGCTGCGCGGGCGAGACCTGAGCCCGCTGGTCGGCCGCGACGAAGAACTGGCGCTATTGCAGCGCCGCTGGCAGCAGGCCAAGGCCGGCGAGGGCCGGGTGGTGGTGCTAATCGGCGAACCCGGTATCGGCAAATCGCGTCTGGCACAGGCGATGCTGGAGCAGCCGGCGGGCGAGCCGCACACGAGGTTGCGCTATTTCTGCTCGCCGCACCATCAGGCGAGCGCGCTCCATCCGTTCATTACCCAGCTCGAGCACGCCGCGGGCTTCAGCCGCGAGGACAAGGTGGAAGCGCGGCTGGCCAAGCTCGAAGTGCTGCTTGCCCGGTCGAACGCCGGCGCCGAGGAGATCGGGTTCACCGCCGAGCGGATGTCGATCCCGACCGGCGACAAATACCCTCTCCCGGACCTCACCCCGCAGCGGCGCAAGGAGAAGACGCTCGAGGCGCTGCTGGCGCAGATGGCGCGACTGGCGGCGCAGAAGCCGGTGCTGATGCTGTTCGAGGACGCGCATTGGATCGACCCGACCTCGCTCGAGCTGTTGACCCTGACCGTCGCACGCGGGGGAGTTCACCCCGCCCTGGCCCGCCGAGGCGCATGTCACGACACTGCCGCTCGCCCGCCTCGGCCGCCGCGAGGGTGCGACCCTGGTCGCGCGGTCCGCCGGCGGCAAGGCGCTGCCGGCCGAGATCCTCGAGCAGATCCTCGCCCGCACCGACGGCGTGCCGCTGTTCCTCGAGGAGCTGACCAAGACCATTATCGAAAGCGGCCTGCTGCGCGAGGAGGACGGGCATTACGCGCTTGATGGCGCACTGCCGCCGCTGGCGATCCCGACCACCCTGCACGACTCGCTGATGGCCCGGCTCGACCGGCTAGCGCCGGTGCGCGAGGTCGCCCAGATCGGCGCCGCCATCGGCCGCGAGTTCTCCTATCCGTTGCTCAGCGTCGTGGCGCGGCAGCCTGACGACCGGCTGACGGAGGCTCTGGATCGGCTCGTCCGCGCGGAACTGGTGTTCAGGCGCGGCGAACTCCCGGAGTTGGTCTATACCTTCAAGCATGCGCTGGTGCAGGAGGCGGCCTATGCCAGCCTGCTGCGCGAGCGCCGGCGAACGCTCCACGCCCGGATCGGCCAGGCGCTCGAAGGGCAGTTCCCGGAGGTGGCCGAGACCCAGCCGGAGCTGGTCGCACACCACTACGCCACCGCCGGGCTCGCCGCTCCCGCCATCCAATATTATCGCCGCGCCGCGGAGCGGGCGATGGCCGCCTCGGCCAACGCCGATGCGATCGCCCATTTAACCAAGGGCCTCGAGCTGATCGCCTCGCTGCCGGAATCGTCCGAGCGGGTCTCGCGCGAGATCGACTTCCGCCTCGCGCTCGGCGCCCCCCTTGTTGCCATACGAGGCTGGGGATCTGCCGAGGCGCAGGCCGCCTATACCCGAGCCAAGGAGTTGTGTGCGGGCGCCGGCGAGACCCCTGAGCTCTTTCGCAGCCTCGTGGGGTTGTGGGTGTATTATTTGATGCAACCAGATATGGAGACCGCGTCGGAGCTTTCCCGAGAGCTTTTCAACCTCGCAGCAAAGCTCGGCAGCGACGAGTTCCGTTTGCTCGCCGAAAACGCCGCTTGCATCACTTGCTACTGGTCCGGACGATACTCGAGTGTGCTGTCTCACGCCGCCCGGGTGCGGGTCCTGTACGACCCGGATCATCACCGCGGGCCAAAGATTTGGATGGCAGACCCGGCCGTGGCGGCCCTGATTTATGAGGCGCTGGCCTTGTGGACCCTCGGCTATCCCAAGCGCGCGTCCGAGCGGGGGCTCGCCGCCCTCTCGCTGGCCCAGACGATGGCTCATCCGTTCAGCCTGTGCTTTGCTTTACGGTGCGAGGCTGTGCTCAGGATCCTGCGGCGGGAACCCGAGCTTATCGCCGCGCGGACCAAAGCGTGTCTGGCGGTCGCCAGGGAGCAGGGGTTTCCGTTTGACTGCGCGGTCGGTTCGATGCTCGAAATCTGGCACGACGCCTGGGTAACGGGGCAGTGCGCAGACGATCGGATAGAAGCGTTCAGGAGTGCTCTGGCCGAGATGCTAAGGATCGGGATCAGGATAGGCCTGGGTGAGTGGCATGCTCTATTTGCGGAATGCCTCGAAAAACAAGGGAATACCGATGAAGCCCTGAGGGCGATCGAGACCGCGGTCGTGCACTTCGAGCGCACGGGCGACCCCCTATGGGAGCCGGAGGTACACCGCTTGATGGGCGATCTGCTCCTCCGGCGGAATCCGAGCGCTCCGGATCGGGCGGAAGTTTCCTATCGGCGGGCGATCGAGCGCGCCCGTTCGCAAGAGGCGAAGTCGTGGGAATTGCGCGCCGCCACCAGCCTCGCCCGGCTGTGGCGCGACCAAGGCAAGCCCGCCGAGGCGCGCGCGCTTCTGGCACCGGTCTACGGCTGGTTCACCGAGGGCTTCGACACATTCGACCTCAAGGAGGCCAAGGCGCTGCTCAAAGAACTGGGCGTAGCGGCCACCGCCGCGGCTACCGGATAGACCCGAGGCGCGCGCAATGGAGATCTCGGCCTGGCTGCGGAGCTTGGGGTTGGAGCAGTACCAGCCGGCGTTTCGCGAGAACGACATCGACGCCGATGTGGGCGTTGCTCACCCGCGGAGAGGAAGCCGCCAATCGTCGTAGATGCTATGGGGCGGGCGGGGCCGCCGACACGCTTCCGCGCCGCCCAAGGCAGGCCGCTTGACAGCGATGCAGCGGGGCACCACGCTCTCCCGGCCCATGGATACGGCCGTCAACGCACTCTTCGAGATCCTCAGTTTCAGTTCGATCATGGTGCTGATCGTCGCCGGGCTCGGGATCATCGCCAGCATGATGGGCATCTTCAATTTCGCGCACGGCGAGTTCGTTTTGCTGGGCGCTTATTTTACTTATGTATTGCACAACCATGGCCTGCCGGTGACATTGGCCATGGCGCTGGCCCCGCTCTTCGTCGGCCTGATCGGATGGGTCGTCGAGCGAGGGGTAATCCGATGGTTCTATGCGCGGCCGCTGATCGCCATGCTCGGCACCTACGCCTTGGCGGTCGTCATCCGGGAGACGGTGCGGGGACTTCTGGGCGGGCTCTATGAGAATGTGGAGGCGCCGCTCACCGGCTTCTTCGTCGTCGGCGGGATTACCTTCCCGCAATGGCGCGTCGCGATCATTGCGATCACGATCCTCGTCATTGCCGCGAGTGGCGGCCTGCTGACGAAGACCTCGTTCGGCCTGCGGGTTCGTGCCTCGCTCGAGAACCCGGCGCTCGCCCGCGCCTCCGGCATCTCGACCGGAGCGGTCTATGCCGCGACCTTCACCTTCGGCGTGGCGCTCGCCGGTCTCGCCGGCGCGCTTGTCGTGCCGATCTTCTCGCTTTTCGCCGACCTCGGGCTGCGCTTCCTGATCCAGGCGTTTCTCGGCGTCATGCTGGGGGGCCTCGGCACCTTCGCCGGGCCCTTGGTCGGGGCCGGCGTGATCGGCAGCCTCGGCGCCGCACTGCCTTGGGTGATCTCTCCGGTACTCGCCGAGGTGCTGGTTTTCCTGATTGCGCTGACGCTGATGAAGCTCCTGCCGGCGGGCATCGTGCATGCGAGGCGAAGAGCATGAGCTGACACTTTCGCCAAAATGATCATCAGGGAGGGACAGTGGGAACGAACGAGAAATCAAAGCGGTTCGCCGCCGCCAACGAGATCAGTCGCCGACATTTCCTCAATAGTGCCGCCTGGACGGCGGGCGCCCTCGCCACCGGCGCCGGGAGCTGGATCATTCCGGCAACGCCGGCCTGGGCGGCCGAGCCGATCAAGGTCGGCATCGCCACCGACCTCACGGGGCCTATCGCTATCGGCGGGATCCCCAGCCTGAACGTCGCGAGGCTCTGCGCCGACCTGATCAACAAGTCGGGCGGCCTGCTCGGGCGGCCGGTACAGCTGTTTGTCGAAGATACCGCCTCGAACGAGGCGGTGGCCGTTGCCAATGTGCGCCGGTTGATTGAGCGCGATCATGTCGACGTCGTGCTCGGCGGCATCACCAGCTCGATGCGCAACGCGATCAAGGGTCCGATCGTGCAGCGCGGGCATACGCTCTACATCTACCCGGAGAATTATGAGGGCAAGGAATGCGAGAAGCTGATCTATTACACCGGCCCGACGCCGTCGCAGCAAAGCGACCGGCTGATCCCGTGGCTGATCAAAAACGGCGGCAAGCGGTTCGCCTTCCCTGCGGCCAACTACATCTGGCCCCATGTGCTGAACAAATACGCGCGTAACCTCGTCGAAGGCGGCGGCGGCGAGGTGATATTCGAGGAATATTACCCGATCGCCCAGCTCGACTACAGTGCCACGGTCAACCGGATCATGACCGAACGGATCGACGTCGTGTTTGTGACGATCATCCCGCCGGGCGTCGGACCGTTTTTCAAGCAGCTCTACGAGGCCGGATTTCTCAAGCACGGCGGTCGCCTCTGCTGCGTCTATTACGACGAGCTTACTCTGACCATTAATGCGCCGCAGGAAATCGAAGGGATCGCGAGTTGTCTGGATTATTATCGGGCCATCGACAAGATCCACCCCGCCAGCGCCAAAATACAGGCCGAATATAAGGCCATGTTCCCCGCGACCAAGTACCCGCTGACGGCCAGCAGCGCCGGTACCGGCATGTATCGCGGGATGATGCTGTGGGCCGAAGCGGTCAAGAAGGCCGGCAAGCTCGACCGGGATGCGGTGGCCGAAGCATTGGATCACGCCGCGATCCCGGCGGCGCCGGGCGGTCCGGCCGAGATGGTGCCGGGCAAGCGGCACTGCAAAATGAAGATGTACATAGCGGTCGCCAAAAACGGCAAGTTCGAGATTGTCGAGTTCGAGCGACGGGCTGCTCGACCCGAAGGAGTGCTGAGGGGCGTTGTCTCGCGGTTGGCCCGACGATTGCATTGGGCACCTAAAGTTGGGAGGAGTCCGGGAATGAACGAGCAGACAAAGCGGTACGACAGCGCCGCGCGAGTCAGTCGCCGGCGCTTTCTCGAAGGCGCCGCATGGGCGGCAGGCGCCGTCGCCACCGGCGCCGGCAGCTGGGGAATTCCGGCATCGCCGTCCTGGGCGGCAGCGCCGATCAAGGTCGGCATCGCCACCGACCTGACCGGGGCAATCGCGCTTGGCGGCAACCCCGATCTCAACACAGCCAAGCTCTGCGCCGACTTGATCAACAAATCGGGCGGGCTGCTCGGCCGCCCGGTACAGCTGTTTGTCGAAGACACCGCCTCGAACGAGGCGGTGGCGGTTGCCAATGTGCGCCGGCTGATCGAGCGCGACCATGTAGATGTCGTACTGGGCGGGATCACCAGCTCGATGCGCAATGCGATCAAGGGTCCGATCGTACAGCGCGGGCATACGCTCTACATCTACCCGCAGCTCTATGAGGGCAAGGAATGTGAGGCCCTCATTTACTGCACCGGGCCGACGCCGTCGCAGGAATGCGACCGGCTGATCCCGTGGCTGATCAAAAACGGTGGCAAGCGCTTCGCCCTCCCGGCGGCCAACTACATCTGGCCGCACGTGCTGAACAAATACGCGCGCAACCTGATCGAGACCGGCGGCGGCGAGGTGATATTCGAGGAGTATTATCCGATAGCCCAGCTCGATTACGGCGCCACTGTCAACCGGATCATGACCGAGCGGATCGACGTTGTCTTTGTGACCGTCATCCCGCCCGGGGTCGGACCCTTCTTCAAGCAGCTCTACGAGGCCGGATTTCTCAAGCGCGGCGGCCGCCTCTGCCAGGTCGCCTATGACGAGAACGCGCTGAACCTCAACGCTCCGGCCGAGATCGAAGGCCTCGCAAGTTGCCTCGATTATTATCGGGCCGTCGACAAGATCGACCCCGGAAGCGCCAAAATTCAAGCCGAATATCAGGCCATGTTCCCCGGCACCAAATACCTGTTTTCGGCCGGCGCCGCCGCGACCGGTATGTATCGCGGGATGATGCTGTGGGCGGAGGCGGTCAAGAAGGCCGGCAAGATCGACCGGGATGCCGTGGCCGAGGCGCTCGATCACGCCGCGATCGCCGTGGGGCCGGGCGGTCCGGCCGAGATGGTGCCGGGCAAGCGGCACTGCAAAATGAAGATGTACATTGCGGTCGCCAAGAACGGCAATTTCGAGATTGTCGATTCGAGCGATGGGCTGCTCGACCCGAAGGAATGCTGAGGGGCTGAGAATGTATCACTCACCCGTCACCTCGGCGCCGGGGTCCATCGTTCCGCGACACGGACGGTCATCGTTGGGGCAAGACGATATAATTGCTGGAAAAGTTCGGAGCGACCGAAGATATAGATCCCGGCCTTCGAGGCTGTAAAGAAATAGAGCCATGAGTGGCGCCCGCCCACCTGCGCTGTCATTGCGAGGAGCGGAGCGACGAAGCAATCTCGACCCCCGAGACGCTGCGGCGTCGAGATTGCCGCGGCGCCTGACGGCGCCTCGCAATGACACGGTAGCGTTTCTTGCCTCGCGGGTCGGCCGTAGGCCGGTGGGAAACTGTAATCAAATTGCGGCGAGGCTGGATCAACGCCCTGCGTCCTTCGAGGCCTCCCCCCGGACGGCCGGCCCTGCGGGCCGTTCCGGGGGGCGCGAGGCGCCTCAGGATGAGGAATTTCGATAATGCCATCAATAGCCCACCTCATGCTGAGCAGGCCGCGAAGCGGCCGTGTCGAAGCACGCACGGCGCCTTTGCACCGCTCGTTCTCCGAGCCTACCCAATTTCCTGACAGCCTCCTTCGCCGGGATGACGATGGGGAAATGGCGGTGCGATTCCGGGCAGACAGGCGGGCGCGCGTCAGGGTTGCCGAGCCGGGGCTCGAATTGAATGGATGACGCAGGCGGCGTCGCCAGCCTCGGCATCCCGGCCCCGGCCGTACGGCGGCCCGTCATTCCCTGGGTCGAGGCCGTCTTTTTTACCGGATTTCTGGTGGTCCCGGCGCTCGTGCCCGGATACCTGACCGAATTCGCCTCACGCCTGCTGATCCTTGCCCTGTTCGCGCTGAGCTTTGATCTGGTGTTCGGCTATGCCGGGATCATGAGTTTCGGTCAGGCCTTCTTCTTCGGCGGCGCCGGCTATGTCGTGGCCTTGCTGGCCCGCGATCTCGAGATCAGCTCGGTGCTGGTGGTGGTGCCGGTGGCGCTCGCCGTGGGCTTTGCCCTTGCCGTTGTCGTCGCCGGGTTCCTGCTCCTCGGGCGGCATCCGCCGAGCATGATCTTCGTGGCGCTGGGGACGCTGACCGCATCCGTCGCCGGCGAGGAACTCGCCCTTTCCTGGTACTATCTCGGCGGCCAGAACGGCATCCCGTCGATCCCGCAGCTCTCGCTCGGGCGTTTTGAGTTCGCCTCGATCTCCTTTTTCTACCTGGTCCTCGCCATCTTTGCGCTCGTCTATCTCGGATGCCGGGCGCTGGTACGCTCGCAATTCGGACTGGCGCTGGCCGGCATCCGGCAGCACGAAGAACGGATCGGCTTTTTCGGCTACCGCGCGCCGCTGCTGAAGGCGGCGGTATTCTCCACGGCGGGGGCGATCGCCGGACTGGCCGGTGGGCTGTACGCCTATCAGCAGGGCTTCGTGTGGCCGAGCATGATCGGCCTCGTCCTTTCGACCCAGATCGTTCTTTATTGCCTCTTCGGCGGGATCGGCACGCTGGTCGGCCCGGTCCTCGGTGTCGTCGTCATCGAAAGCTTCAGCTACTTTTTCTCTCAGCAATATCCGGAGATATGGCCGATCCTGTTGGGCCTGCTTTTGTTGCTGGTAATTCTGCTGCGCCCCTCGGGGCTGATCAGCCTTGTCGTATCCGAGCGCGAGCGCGTCGGCGATTTCGGGCCGCGGCTGCGGCGCCATCGTCTTCTTGCCGGGCGTGGCGATGGCCTTCCTTGAGGCGGTGGCGATCCGCAAACAATTCGGCAAGCTCTGTGCACTCGATGGCGTCGATCTGCGCGTCGAGCGACAGCAGATCCATGGCCTGATCGGCCCGAACGGCTCCGGCAAGAGCACCTTGCTGAAGTGCATCGCCGGCGCCGAGGTGCCAAGCGATGGTCGCGTGCGCCTCGACGGTAGAGACGTTACCGCGGCGCCGTCGCACGCCCGGGCTCGGGCCGGCATCGGCATCAAATTTCAGATCACCAGCGTGTTGCCTGGGCTCGGCGTGTTCGACAACGTTCTCTTGGCACTGCAGGCGCGCGACAGGTTCCGCGACCTCGTGCTGTCCCGCACGCGGCGCAAGCTGGCCGAGCGCGCTGCCGCGCTGCTCGCCGATTTCCGCCTCGCCGGCCGCGGCGGCGCGATCGCGGGGACGCTCTCGCATGGCGAGCAGCAGTGGCTGGAGATCGCGATGGCCCTCGCATCCGAACCTCGGCTCCTGCTGCTCGACGAGCCGACCGCCGGGATGAGCCTCGAGGAGCGCCGCCTTACCGGCGAATTGCTGCGCCCCTTCGCCAAATATTGTGCGATCGTCATCGTCGAGCATGATCTCGACTTCATTCGCGATATCTGCGAAGTCCTGACCGTTCTCGACCAGGGCAAGGTGCTGGAGACCGGGACGGTTGCCGCCATCCAGGCGAGCGACAGGGTCAAGGAGGTTTATCTGACGCGTGTCTGATGCCGCCGCCTCACCCCCGCCGCTGCTCGAGGTCAGCAACCTGTGCGCCGGTTACGGCCGCAGCCAGGTGCTGTTCGAAGTCGGGCTGCGGGTGCCGCGGACCGGGGCGGTCGCAGTGCTGGGCCGCAACGGGGTCGGCAAGACGACGCTCCTCAAGACGATCATCGGCGAGCTGCCGGCGGCCGCAGGTCACGCCATGCTGGCCGGACGCGACATCATCGGGCTTCGCACCGAGCAGCGCGTCCGGCTCGGGCTCGGCTACGTGCCGCAGGAGCACGCGGTATTCGCGAAGCTGTCGGTGCGCGACAATCTGGCGGTGGGCGCCCTGGGCCGGCGCCAAGCGGCCCTGGGCGATGTCTTGTCGCTCTTTCCAAAGCTCGGAGAACGGCTCGGTCAGGCCGCCGGCACGCTCTCCGGCGGTGAGCGGAAAATGCTTGCCATGGCGCGGGCGCTGCTGCTGAAACCGCGCGTGCTGCTGCTCGACGAACCGACCGAAGGCGTGTGGATCGGGGTCATCCAGGAAATCACCAACCGACTGAAACAGCTGGTTCGCGAAATCGCGGTCGTGCTCGTCGAGCAGCACCTCGAACTGGCGCTGGAGGTGGCCGATTACGCTTATGTGCTCGATCGCGGCCGGATCGCGCTGGAAGGCCCCGCGCGCGCCGTCCGCGAAGACCCGCGGCTCCTGCAGATCCTCGCCCCGTGAGACCCCGACCCAAAATGAATCGATTTATTTCAGACGCTTATATCGTCGTTCCCGCGCCAGCGGGAATCCAGGGTCGAGGTCCCGTCGCTTGCCCTGGACCCCCGCTTTCGCGGGGGTGACGAATAAGTTGTTGATCCAACGTGTGCCATTTTCGGTCGGGCTCTGAGCGGCGATCAGATCGCCATCTGTCTCGATGCCTTGGTCTTCGGGGGCAAGAGGTTAAGTGGTGAATTAGGGCTTCCGAGCGCCACCACGGCTCGGTGACGGGGAGGGCCGCATGGATATCGCGGCGTGGCTTCGCGGTCTAGGGTTGGAGCGGTACGAGCCGACGTTCCGCGAAAACGAGATCGATGCCGAGGTACTGCCGGAGCTGACCGAGGCCCATCTGGAGAGGCTCGGCCTGCCGCTCGGTCCGAGCCTGAAGCTGCTGAAGGCGATTGCAGCGCTGCGCGAAGGCGCGCCCGTCGGCGGCCCCCTCCCTAACCCTCCCCCGCCCGCGGGGGAGGGAAGGGTGGGGGTCGAGGCCGAGCGGCGGCAGCTGACGGTGATGTTCTGCGATCTGGTCGGATCGACGGCGCTGTCGGCGCGGCTCGACCCCGAGGATTTGCGCGCGGTGATCGGCGCCTATCACCGCTGCGCGGCCGGTGTCATAGAGCGCGCCGGCGGGTTTGTAGCGAAATACATGGGCGACGGGGTGCTGGCCTATTTCGGTTATCCGCGGGCCGACGAGCACGATGCCGAGCGGGCGGTGCGGACGGGGCTAGCACTGGTCGAAGCGGTGACGGGGCTCGACACCGCGGCCGGGGTGCCGCTGCAGGTGCGGGTCGGCATCGCCACCGGTCTGGTGGTGGTCGGCGATCTGATCGGCCAGGGTGCGGCGCAGGAGCAGTCCGTCGTCGGCGAGACGCCGAACCTCGCGGCGCGGCTGCAGGCGTTGGCCGAGCCGGGGACCGTGCTGATCGCGCCGAGCACGCGGCGGCTGACCGGCGGGCTGTTCGAGTACGCGGATCTGGGTGCGGTCGAGCTCAAGGGCTTGGGCGCGCCGGTGACGGCCGCGCGGGTGGTGCGCGGCAGCGCCGCCGAGAGCCGGTTCGAGGCGCTGCACGGGCGAGAGCTGACCGCGCTTGTCGGCCGCGACGAAGAGCTGGCGCTGTTGCAGCGCCGCTGGCAGCAGGCCAAGACCGCCGAGGGCCGGGTGGTGGTGCTGATCGGCGAGCCCGGCATCGGCAAATCGCGTCTGGCGCAGGCGATGCTGCAGGAGCCGGCGGGCGAGCCGCATACGAGGCTGCGCTATTTCTGCTCGCCGCACCATCAGGCGAGCGCGCTCCATCCGTTCATCACCCAGCTCGAGCACGCCGCGGGTTTCAGCCGCGAGGACACGCCGGAAGCGCGGCTGGCCAAGCTCGAAGCGCTGCTCGCCCGGTCGAACGCCGGCGCCGGGGAGATCGGGTTCATCGCCGAGCGGATGTCGCTACCGACCGGCGACAAATACCCTCTCCCGGACCTCACGCCGCAGCGGCGCAAGGAGCGGACGCTCGAGGCGCTGCTGGCGCAGATGGCGCGGCTGGCGGCGCGGCAGCCGGTGCTGATGCTGTTCGAGGACGCGCATTGGGTCGACCCGACCTCGCTCGAGCTCTTGACCCTGACCGTCGCGCGGGCATCGCGGCTGCCATTGCTGGTCCTCGTGACCGCGCGGCCGGAGTTCACCCCGCCCTGGCCCGCCGAGGCGCATGTCACCACACTGCCGCTCGCCCGCCTCGGCCGCCGCGACGGCGCGACCCTGGTTGCGCGGTCGGCCGGCGGCAAGGCGCTGCCGGCCGAGATCCTCGAGCAGATCCTCGCCCGCACCGACGGCGTGCCATTGTTCCTCGAGGAGCTGACCAAGACCATCATCGAAAGCGGCCTCTTGCGCGAGGAGGACGGCCATTACGCGCTCGACGGCGCGCTGCCGCCGCTGGCGATCCCGACCACCCTGCACGACTCGCTGATGGCCCGGCTCGATCGCCTGGCGCCGGTGCGCGAGGTCGCCCAGATCGGCGCCGCCATCGGCCGCGAGTTCTCCTATCCGTTGCTCAGCGCCGTGGCCCAGCAGCCCGACGACCGGCTGCAGGAGGCTCTGGATCGGCTCGTCCGCGCCGAGCTGGTGTTCGGCCGCGGCGAACTCCCGGAGGCGGTTTACACCTTCAAGCATGCGCTGGTGCAGGAGGCGGCCTATGCCGGCCTATTGCGCGAGCACCGGCGAACGCTCCACGCCCGGATCGCTGAGGCGCTCAAAGGCGCATTCCCGGAAGTGGCCGAGACCCAGCCGGAGCTGGTCGCACACCACTACGCCGCCGCCGGGCTCGCCGCTCCCGCCATCGATTATTATCGCCGCGCCGCGGCGCGGGCGATGGCGGCCTCGGCCAACGCCGACGCCATCGCCCATTTGACCAGGGGCCTCGAGCTGATCGACTCGCTGCCGGAATCGCCCGAGTGGATCTCGCGGGAGATCGACTTCCGCCTCGCGCTCGGCAGCCCCCTTATTGCCACACAAGGGTGGACATCTGTCGAGGCGGAGGCCGCCTACACCCGAGCCAAGGAGTTGTGCGCGGGCGCCGGCGACACCCCCGAGCTCTTTCGTAGCCTTATGGGGCTGTGGGTCTATCATTTGCTTCAACCAGATCTGGAGACCGCGTCGGAGCTTTCCGGGCAGCTTTTCAACCTCGCAGCAAAGCTCGGGAGCGACGACTTCGGTTTGCTCGCCGAATTCTGCGCTTGCCTTACTTGCTTGTGGTCCGGACGATACACGAGTGTGCCGTCTCATGCCGCTCGGGTGCGGGTCCTGTACGACCCGGAGCGCCACCGCGGGCCGAAGATTTGGGTGGTAGACCCGGCCATGGCCGCCCTGAGTTTTGAGTTGCTGGCCTTGTGGTACCTCGGCTATCCCGAGCGCGCGTCCGAGCGGGGGCTCGCCGCCCTCGCGATGGGCGAGACGGTGGCTCATCCGTTCAGCCTGTGCTTAGCTTTGTTTTACGAGGCTCGGCTCAGGATCCAGCGGCGGCAACCCGCGCTGATGGCCGCGCGGGCCAAGGCGCTTCTGGCGGTCGCAAGAGAGCAGGGGTTCGCGTATGAGTGCGCGGCGGGCTCGATGCTCGAAATCTGGCACGACGCTTGGGTGACGGGGCAGTGCGCAGACGATCGCATCGAAGCTTTCCGGAGCGGTCTGGCCGAGCTGCGAAGCATGGGCATCGGGGCGGGCCTGGGTGTGTGGCACGCTCTATTTGCGCAATGCCTCGAAAAACAAGGGAATACCGATGAAGCCCTCAAGGCGCTCGAGGCCGCGGTCGTGCACTTCGAGCGCACCGGCGACGCTCTGTGGGAGCCGGAAGTCCATCGGTTGATCGGCGATTTGGTCCTCCGGCGGAACCCGAGCGCTCCGGATCGGGCGGAAGCTTCCTATCGGCGGGCGATCGAGCGAGCCCGTTCGCAGGAGGCGAAGTCGTGGGAATTGCGCGCCGCCGCCAGCCTCGCCCGGCTGTGGCGCGACCAGGGCAAGCCGGCCGAGGCGCGCGAGCTTCTGGCGCCGGTCTACGGCTGGTTCACCGAGGGCTTCGACACCGCTGATCTGAAGGATGCCAAGGCGCTGCTCGACGAATTGGACGATACAGCGGTTCGATCGACTACCGGACCCCTGAATGCAGCGGCTGCCGGATAGACCCCGAGGCAATGCAGATCTCGGCTTGGCTGCGGAGCTTGGGGCTGGAGCAGTACGAGCCGGCGTTCCGCGAGAACGAGATCGACGCCGATGTGCTGCCGGGGCTGACGGGCGAGGATCGGAAGGACCTTGGCGTGACGGTTGTGTTCTGCGATCTGGTCGGCTCGACGGCGCTGTCGGCGCGGCTCGAGCCCTTATTTCCGGGCAAATGGTAGGCCTCGACGGCGCTCGCGACGAGCCGCGACAGCTGCCCCCGCGACGCCATGCCGTGCTGCCCCGTTTTCTGCTTCCCCGGCTGCTTCCCCAGTTGGCTGGGCCCGGTGTCGAGAGGCATTATCGTTCAGTCCTTCCGCCCGCCATGCGCATCGGCAGCGCGAGCCGAAGCGAGTCCGGTAATCGCACGAACCCGTGCGCCGCGTAGAATCCCGCCGCCGCCTCGTCCGGTGCGTCGACCACGACCATCGAGGACCCAACCGTGCTGGCGCTGTCGAAGGCCCGCTGCAATGCATCCGCCAAGAGAACCGCACCCAGCCGCTGCCCCTGATGACCCTTCGCGACGGCCAGCCGCCCGATCAGCGTTGCGCTCACCAACGGATAGCGCGGGACGTGCCTTCGGGCCGCCTCCGGAACGTCGCCCTCAGAGATCGCCATCGCGCAAAGCGTGTGGTAGCCCAGGATGCGCGCCGGCTGGCCTCGCTCGCTCAATACGAACACGGCGTTCGCCTTCCGGCGGACGTCCTGGCCGGCCTGGGTCTTGAGATAGCGATCCAGGCTCTCCACCCCGCAAGTGAAGTCGGCGCGGTCGTGCCGCGCGTCGAGCGGCACGGTACGAAGGTCTCCCGATGGCCGCTTCTCCATTCACGATACGACCCGGCGCTTGTGCTCCGCGAACGCGCGCTCGAGCCGTTCGCTTGGCTCTGGCGGGTTGACCAGGGCGTCAAAGAACACCGCTCTGTCCCGGTCGGACAGGACGAGCGTTTCATGCTCCGCGATCGTCCGCCGGGCGGCCTCGGTGAGGGCCGTCATGCAGAAATCCGTCAGCTTCCGCCGCTCAAGCTGGGCAGCTCGCTCGATCAGAGCCTTTGTCGGCTCGTCGACCCGAAACCCGAGCCGCTGTTCTCGAAGCCGTCGGTCGCGCTTTGCCGTCGTCGCCATGGCCACCTCCAGCCCTCTGAAATGTACGTCAATCCGACTAACTTTGCAAGACATCCATCTGTGGCCTTGGATCCAGATTTCCGGGCAGCGGCATGGCCTGGGGCTCGGCATCCACAGCCGGGAAACTGAACCCCGGATGAGCCCCTGGTTTGCCAAGCTGCGCGCCCGGGATCGGATCCGTCGATTCGGCCCGCCATTGCGGAAGGCCGCATCGGCGGTCGCTTCAATCGGCCGGCGCTCGAAGCTGCGGATCGATCTGCACGGTGGCGGTCACTCCCGCCGCGCCCCGGCGCAGGAGGCTGTCAGGAAATTGGCCAAGGCGGCAAAAACAAGGCTGCATCGGCGTGGTGCGTGCTTCGAGATGCGCCCTGCGGGCGCTCCTCAGCATGAGGGAAGCCTTTGACGGCATTCGCGGAATTCCTTATCCTGAGGTGCCTCGCGCAGCGAGGCCTCGCCCTTCGAGACGCCGCCACAGGCGGCGGCTGCCTGAGGAGACGCGTGGCATTGATCCAGCCGCTCGGCAATGGGATTACAGCCTCGCAGGCCGGGGTCGGCACGCGCAGATAGATCAGCCCGAGCTCGGCATCGATGAAGTAGAAGTAATAGTGCAGACACTTGCCGCTGTCCGGGCGCAGTAAGGTCCGGTGCGTCTGCTTGTCGTGCCAGGGCTGGTAGGCATCGCACGCTTCCATTGCCGAGATGACATGCACCAGACCGGGATGATCGCCTCGCGCCGCCAGTATCTTGGCGACGACAGCCGCCTTGCGGACATGGCTCTTGGCGATGTGCTCGATCGTTACCCCCGCGGCGGCCGCAACCGTTGCTGCAGCCGAGCGCACCCGATCACGCGGTTCCGCCGCGAACGCCGGATAATCGAAGATCCGTATCCCCCGCGACCGCAGCAGCTTTGTCATCCCCTCGGCAAAGCACGCTCCAGGCAGGGTTCCTGTGATCACGATCCGGTCGTAGCACGACAGCACACCCGCCAGCCGATCTCGATACCGACCCGTCAAAAGTGGCGTCATGCTCCGCCACCCGCGCTTGCCTATTACCGGCGCATGCTACCCTGTTTGGTTCCGGCTTTGCCGGCTTGGCAGGGTGCAGAAAAACTCGGCCGTCATTCCGGGACGGCCCGTCAGAGCTTGCCCCGGCCCCCGGGTCCGGCCTTCGGCCGGCCCGAGGACAGGCTCCGGCCGGGGGTCGGGCCCGGCCCCCGGGTTACGCTGGCGACGGTTCGTCGGTGCTAAGCCCGGGGGCAAGAACACGGGCCGAGCCATTGATTTCACGACCCCGTGTTCATGGATTCCGGATTCGCGGGCGATCCCCGGAACGGCCCGCCAGGGCCGGCCGTCCGGGGACGCGCTCCGGAATGACAATCTTCTAGAGTTTCTCCGCACCCTGTTAGGATCGGCTGAGCGAGGATGATCGCAAGGCTCGATGACACAAGCTGAGCTTCCGGCATCGCGTTCGCCGATTGCATCGCCTGCGGCCTGGCTGGCCGATGGGTTGCGGGCTGCGGGGCCGCCGCTGCTCTTTGGGTTGCGGCTGTGGGCTTCAGTCTGCCTCGCGCTCTACGTTGCGTTCTGGCTCGAGCTCGACAACGCCTACTGGGCCGGCACCTCGGCGGCAATCGTGTGTCAGCCGCATCTCGGCGCGTCGCTGCGCAAAGGCTGGTACCGCCTGATCGGCACGGTGATGGGCGCCGTCGCGGCCGTCGTGCTGACCGCGTGCTTTCCGCAAGACCGCGCTCCGTTTCTCGTCGGCTTGGCACTGTGGGGGGCCGGCTGCGCTTTCGTCGCCACTCTCTTGAAGAACTTTGCCGCCTACTCAGCGGCGCTCGCCGGCTACACCGTCGCGATCATCGCGAGCGACCAGCTCGGTGCCGTCGGCGGCCCGAACGGGCAGGCCTTCATGCTCGCCGTCTACCGCGCGAGCGAGATCTGCATCGGTATCGTCTGCGCCGGGGTCGTTCTCACCGTAACGGATTTCGGCCAAGCCGGGCGCAGGCTAGCCACGTTGTTCGCGGCCATTTCGTCCGAGATTACCGGCCGGTTTGCCGGCACATTGGCTGCTGGCGGAGCCGATTTCGACGACACCCAACGGGTGCGACGGGAGCTCACCCGGCGTGTCATCGCGCTCGACCCGGTGATCGACGAAGCCTTTGGTGAGTCCTCGCAACTGCGCTACCACTCGCCGGTGTTGCAGACGGCCGTCAATGGTTTGTTCGCGGCTTTGGCGAGCTGGGCGCGCGTGGCCGCGCATCTGAGGAGCCTCGCGGCGGACCGAGCTCGGCACGAGGCGGACGCCATTCGGCAAGGCATGCCCGATGAGCTGCGATCGGCGCCGGAACAGGGCGAACCCTCGCGCTGGATAGCCGATCCCGCCGGTCTGCGCCGAATTTGCGAAGCGGCAGTGCAGCGGCTGATCGCATTGCAGGCAACCGCGCCGTCGCTGCGGCTGCTCGCCGACCAGACTGCTGAAGTGCTGGCCGGTGTCTCACGCGCGCTGAACGGGCTGGCCCTGCTCGTCGACGACCCTGCCCGGCCGGTTCCCTGGGGCAGCAGGGTTCGGCTGCGGGTGCCCGATTGGCTTCCTTCTCTCGTCAATGCCGGGCGCGCTTTCGTCGTGATCGGCGCCGCGGAGCTTTTCTGGATCGTCACAGTATGGCCGAACGGCGCGCAGGCCGTCACTTTTGCCGCGATCGGCGTCATTCTGTTCGCGCCGCGCGCGGACCAGGCTTACGCTACAGCCGTGAGTTTTACGATAGGGACGAGCCTCACTGCTGCTTTTGCTGCGGTCATCGGGTTCGCGGCGCTGCCGAACCGGGAGACCTTTCCGGCCTTCAGCCTGGCAATTGGCCTGGTCTTGGTTCCGGCCGGGGCGGGGATGGCCCAGCCGTGGCAAACGGCAATGTTTACCGCGATGGCGGCGAATTTCGTGCCGATCCTGGGCCCGGCCAACCAACAGACTTACGACACCCAACAATTTTACAACGCCGCGTTGGCGATCGTTATCGGCGTGAGCGTTGGCGCGTGTTCGTTTCGGATGATACCACCGCTGTCGCCCGCATTCCGGACGCGCCGGCTGCTGGCATTGGCTTTGCGCGATCTGCGCCGCCTCGCGAAGGGCCGGATCTGGGAGGCACCAGAAGACTGGCAAGGCCGCATGTATGGCCGGCTCTTGGCATTGCCGGATGAGGCCCAACCCTTGCAGCGGTCACGAATGATGGCGACCTTATCCGTGGCGACGGAGATCCTCCAGCTTCGGCGCATTGTCGGCCGCATGGATCTGGGGTCCGAGCTGGATGTTGCGCTCGCCGCCCTGGGGCGAGGCGACATCGCGCTCGCGACCGCCCGCCTCGACCGGCTTGACGATGCGCTAGCCGCCCATCCGGACGCCGCAGCTCTCCGCGCGCGCGGCAGCATCCTTGCAATGTCCGAGGCGCTGACCCAACATGCCGCCTATTTCGAGGCGGGAGAGCCCGGGTGAGGTTCACCGAGATCAATCTCTTCGGCGTCTATGTTGCACCGATATCGTTGATGATGGTCGAGCCGCGACGTCCATCTGCGCGCACGATCGCATCGAATTTTCCGGCGTCGCAGCCGCACGGGCCGGCGCCGTCGGGACAGGGAATTTATAGCCGAAAGAGCCGTCATCTATCCGGCGTTGAATCAGCCGGACCTCCTCGGACGGGTGGGTTGCTGCTTGTCACAAATGTACGCCTCGTCGGCGGCATGCGATGATAAAATCGGTAAATCTTTGTAAAGCTAGTGTACTGCTGCCGAAATAACTAGACATTTGGCTCGCCTTGTGGCCTACTCAGCGGGTGAGCAGGAATCGGGTAGCCACTCTGGAGCTGAGAGCCGAACAGCAGGAACTGCTGCAAGGATGGGTTCGGGCGCATGGCACGCCGCAGCAGGTGGTGAAGCGCTGCCGGATTGTTTTGCTGGCGCATGAGGGATACGCCGACGTGGCAATTGCGCAGGAGCTTGGATTGAATCGGCACACCTGTCGGCTGTGGCGGGAGCGCTTCGTCGCCGCGGGGGCGCAGAGCTTGTGGGCGGTGGCCGAAGGACGCGGACGCAAACCCCAGCCGGGCCTGGCCGAACGCATTGTGAAGGCCACGCTGAGCAGCAAACCGCCTGGGCAGACGCACTGGAGCACTCGGGCGATGGCCAGGGCCCAAGGCGTGGACGCGAGCACGGTGTGCCGCATCTGGCAGGAGCACGGCTTGCAGCCGCACCGGCAGGAGACGTTCAAACTCTCGCGCGACCCGCAATTCGTGCCGAAGCTGCTGGATGTGGTGGGCGTGTACTTGCATCCGCCGCAGAACGCGGTGGTGCTGTGCGTGGATGAAAAAAGTCAGATCCAGGCCTTGGATCGCACGCAGCCTGGGCTGCCGATGAAGCGGGGACGTTGCGGCACCTGGACGCACGACTATGTGCGCCATGGCACCACGACACTTTTTGCCGCGCTGAACGTGGCGGCCGGAACGGTCAGCGGGCGGTGTTTTCCGCGCCATCGGCATCAGGAGTTCTTGCGCTTTCTGCGCCAGATCGATGCCGAGTACGCGCCGGAGTTGGATTTGCATCTGGTGTTGGACAACTACGGCACACACAAAACCGCACAGGTCCAACGCTGGTTGAAGCGCCATCCGCGCTTCACGGTACACTTCATTCCGACCAGCTCCAGCTGGCTGAATTTGGTGGAACGCTGGTTCGGCGATCTGACCGGCAAAGCCGTGCGCCGTGGCAGCTTTGCCAGTGTCCCGGACTTGGTGGCCGCGATCGAGGACTTCATTGCGGCTTGGAATCGCGATCCCAAGCGCTGTCGGCGGCGGCTGGAAGAGATTCAGCCCGGCTGCACCGTGCGTCGTACGCGAAAGAAGGCAGCGTGACATGTGTATAGTTATTTGCGCATCATAACACTAGGCGCTCGGAAGGGCCATCAAAGGCTCGGTTTTTCTGCCAAACCGATCGCCGATGCGACCAGGGCGAGACCCGTAGGTAGGACTAGGGACCAAAGCCCTGCGACAGCTTCGCACGCGGCGCCCAGGCCGCAGCCGATCGTAAAGCCGACAATCACGGGCAAAGTGTGCATGGCGCGGCGCCGCGCCTTGGCAACATCGACCGCATCTCGGCCGACGATCAGCTCGCCGAGGTCCAGCATGAAGTGAGTGACATTCGTCGTCATCACGGCAGTCGTGGGGCTGTCCTTCAGCGAGATCTGCACGAGGGCATTCTGGACCGCCATTGCCGCGACCCCGAACATGCCAGCGATAATCGCGGCTACGGCGTCGGCGTCGCGCCACGGACCCGCCATAACACAGAGCACGAGAAAAGCCACAAGGAATATCAGCTGCAACAGCAACAGCGGTCGCAGCGTCGAAACTCCGGACCGCTCGAGGCCGCCGGCGAGCAGGCGCGTCAAGAGCAGCACCAGCATGAAGACCGGCACCGACAGAATGTAAGAGAATATCGTCGGATCGCCCGCGACGATGTGCGCGGCCAGAACGGCGATGTTACCGGTGATGTGCGCGGTGAACAGCCCGTTGAGCCCGAGAAAGCCGATCATGTCCGTCGATCCGGCGGTCACGCTCAGCACGAACGGCAGCGCCCGGATCGCCAGATCAGCCACCGGCGACGCCGTGCCCTACCATCTTTTTTGGGTCGACGATCGCGTCAAAACGCGTTTCATCGATATCGCCCAATACAAGCGCGGCCTCCTTCAAGCTCAGGTCCTCGTCATTGGCCTTGTGGGAAATGGCGGAGGCCTTGTCATAGCCGATCACCGGGCTCAGCGCCGTCACCAACATCAACGAGCGGTCCACCATCTCGTCGATCCGCTTGCGGTTGAGCCGCGTGCCCTCGACCGAGAAATGCTGCAGCTTCTCGCAGGCATCGCCGAGGATCCGGGCCGAGTGCAGGAAATTGTTGATGATTATCGGGCGCATCGCGTTGAGCTCGAAATTCCCCTGGCTGCCGGCAAAGGCGACGGCGTTGTCCTCGCCGATCACCTGGATGCAGACCATGACCATTGCCTCCTGCTGGGTCGGGTTGACCTTGCCCGGCATGATCGAGGAGCCCGGCTCGTTTTCCGGCAGCAACAGCTCGCCCAAACCGCGGCGCGGACCCGAGGCCAGCCAGCGCATGTCGTTGGCGATCTTCATCAGCGCGACGGCGAGCCCGCGCACCGCCGCCATCGCCGCGACCATCGCGTCGAGCGAGCCTTGCGCCGCGAATTTGTTGGGTGCGGTGACGAACGGATAGCCGGTCAGCTCGGCGATCTTCGCGGCGATCTCGCGGCCGAAACCGGGCGGCGCGTTGAGCCCGGTGCCGACCGCCGTGCCGCCCGCCGCCAGCTCGAACAGCCCCCTCTCCGAGGCGCGGAAGCGGTCCAGCGCGTCGCGGATCTGGTATGCCCAGCCCGACCATTCCTGGCCGACGGTCAGCGGTACCGCGTCCATCAGGTGAGTGCGCCCGGTCTTGACGACGTCGATCCACTCCTTGGCTTTGGCGTCAATCGCATCGGCCAATGCCTCGGCATGCGGCAGCAGGTGCTCCTCCAGTTCCATCACCGCGGCGAGGTGCATCGCGGTCGGGAACGTGTCGTTGGACGACTGTCCCATGTTGACGTCGTCATTTGGGTGCACCGGCTCTTTGCTTCCGATCTTGCCGCCCAGCAATTGAATCGCGCAGTTCGACAAGACTTCATTGACGTTCATGTTCGATTGGGTACCGGAGCCGATCTGCCAGACATACAGCGGAAAATGGTCGTCGAGCTTTCCGGCGATCGCCTCGTCGGCGGCGCGCACGATGGCGTCCGCCTTCCATGGCGGCAGCAAGGACCCGGCGTTGGCGTCGGCGAAGAAGCTTTCGCCGCGCCGCGCCTATGGCATGGCGCTCGCGGCGCTTGGCGACGCCAACGAGGCGGTGGTGGCGCTCGACGCCGACGTCAAGAATTCGACCTATGCCGAAATCTTCGCCAAGGCGCATCCCGACCGCTATTTCGAGGCGCGCATCGCCGAGCAGAACATGGTGTCGGCGGCGGCCGGATTGGCAGCCGCCGACAAGATCGTGTTCGTGAGCACGTTTGGCCGCTTTCTCGAACGCGCCTTCGACCAGATCGAGATGGCGATCATCGGCGGGGCGCGCGTCAAGCTCGTCGGCACCCATGTCGGCGTGACGCTCGCGGCCGACGGGCCGAGCCAGATGGCTTTGGCGGACATCGCCTTCGCGCGCGCTCGCGCACGTCGCGGACGCCAAGGGCCGATCGCTCGCGGTGCTGACGCCGTCGGACGCCGTCAGCGCCTATAAGCTCGTGCTGGCGATGGCGGAGTATGACGGCCCGGCCTATCTGCGCGCGGTCCGCGCCGATCTGCCGATACTCTATCGCGACAACGAGCCATTTCCGCTGCGCGGCTCTTCGCCGGCCCAGCGCTGCTCGCGGCGCCAGCCCGCAACTCGATGCTGTCGCGCGGCGGGGCGCATCGGCGGTCGCTTCAATCGGCCGGCGCTCGAAGCTGCGGATCGATCTGCACGGTGGCGGTCATTCCCGCCGCGAGCGCCACGCCCTTGGGCACCCCATCGATGTGAATGCGCACCGGAATGCGCTGCGCCAGGCGCACCCAGGTGAAGATCGGGTTGACGGTGGCGAGCCCTTGCCCGTTGGGCTGCGCGTTCGAGACATTGATCGCACGGGCGATGCTACCGACATGGCCCCGAACGATCTCTTTGTAACCCATCAGCTTGATGCTGGCCGGGTCGCCCAGCCGGATTCGGTCGAGATTGGTCTCCTCGAAATAGGCGTCGACCCAGAACGAGTTGGCGTCGACCAGCGAGATCTCATTCGTCCCGACAGTGGCGTAGTCGCCGAGCTGCGCCAATAGATTTGTCACCCAGCCGTTGACCGGAGAGCGGATTTCGGTTCGCTGCAGGTTCACCCGCGCCTGGTCGAGACTGGCCAAAGCCTGCTGATATTGCGCCTGGGCGACCACCGCCCCGCTCTCGTAGGTCTGCTGTTGCTCTTTCGACACCTCCAACCGGGTCAGCTCCTGGCGCCGCTGCGCCTCGCGCTCGGCGTTGTGCGCGTTGGCCTTTGCCTGCTGCACCGCCGCCTCGGCGTTGCTGACCGCAATCTTGTAATCGGTCGGGTCGATGACCATCAAGAGATCGCCCTTGTGGACGAACTGGTTGTCGGCGACCGGCAGCTCGACGATCTGGCCGGCGACTTGCGGCGCCATCGTCACGACATAAGCGCGCACGGTGCCGTCGCGCGTCCAGGGCGCGCCCATATACGCGTCCCACATCGCCTGCCCGAGCGCGACGGCGACCGCGATCACCGCCAACGTGATCAGCAGCGGGAAAATGCGAAAGCGGCGCCGGGGCTCGGCACGCGGCGCCGGTTCCGACGCCGGAGACGAAACCGGTAAGGCGCTCTCCGCCTTCGCCTCGCGCCTCGATTTGACGTCGACGTCGGACATCGCGAGTTCAGCGCGCGGCCACGAGCACGATCGACGAGAGCACGATCGTATAAACGGCGAACACGAACAGCGCTTGGTGCCAGACGTAACGCAACAGACCAAAACGGGCGGCGAACCGCCGCAATCCGATCGTGACGACCCAGGCGGCGACCATCATCACCGAAATCGGCGCGACATAAACACCGAACAGGTTGACCTCGGTGAACCTCACCCGGGCTCTCCCGCCGCGAAACAGGCCGCATGTTGCGCGAGCACTTCGGTCATTGCAAGGACGCGGCCGCGGGCCCGCAGAGCGCCGGCACCGGGACGGGCGGCAAACATGTCATCGAGGCGGTCGAGGCGGGCGGTCGCGAGCGCAATTGTGCAATCAATTTCCGCTCCACCGCACCAGGGCGTGTCGTCAATTAGCAACGCAGGCTCACATATATCAACGCTTTGGCCGGGCCCGGCCCGTCGGCCTTCAGCCCACGGACTTGATCCGTGGGCATCCACGAGAAACGGCACAGGCCTTCGCGGGCTCCCGTGGATGCCCGGCCCAAGGCCGGGCAAGACGGTAATCGGATGTAATCGGAACGGGGCGTCCGCTCAATTGACGACGGGCACTAGCCTGCGGCGTGCCCGCCAGCACCCGAGGGCGCGCGATGAGCGGAGCGGCGGCGTCCCAGCCAGTGGCCGAGGCGGTCCATGTAGATATAGACGACCGGCGTCGTGAACAGGGTCAGCAGTTGCGATACCAGCAGGCCGCCGACAATCGCATAACCGAGCGGCCGGCGGATTTCCGAGCCGATGCCGGTGCCGAGCATCAGCGGGACGCCGGCAAGGAGCGCACACATCGTCGTCATCAGGATCGGCCGAAAGCGCAGGCGGCAGGCCTCGCGGATCGCCTCCTCGGTGCGGAGACCGCGCTGGCGCTGGGCGACCAGCGCGAAGTCGACCAGCATGATGCCGTTCTTCTTGACGATGCCGATCAAAAGGATGATCCCGATGATCCCGATCACGTCGAGCGGCATGCCGAACAGCATCAGGGTCAAGAGCGCCCCGAGCCCGGCCGAGGGCAGGGTCGAGAGGATCGTGATCGGATGGATCGTGCTCTCGTAGAGCATGCCGAGGATGATGCAGACCGCGATCAACGCCGCCATGATCAGTATCGGCGTGCTGCTCAGCGAATTCTGAAACGCCTGCGCGCTGCCCTGGAAGCTGGCGGCAATCGAAGGCGGCAAGCGCAGTGCTCTCTTGGCCTCTTGGATCGCCGTTACCGCCTCGCCGATCGAGACATGCCGAGACAGATTGAAGCTCAACGTCACCGATGGGAACTGGCCCTGGTGGTTGAGCGCGATCGGCGCGACCGTCGAGGCGAGCGTTGCGAACGCGCTCAAAGGCACTTCGACGCCGCTCGACGAGGTCGCGTAGATGCGGCCGAGGGCGTTCGGTCCGAGTTGGAAATCGGGCTCGACTTCGAGGATCACGAAATATTGGTTGAGCCTCGTATAAATGCGCGCCGCCACCCGCTGCCCGAACGCATCATAGAGGATCGCATCGACGACGGACGGGTTGATGCCCAGCTGCGAGGCGAGCTGGCGGTTGACCGCGATCTTCATGACCCGGCCGGTGCTCTGCTGGTCGCTGGCGACATCGGTCAGCTGCGGCAATCGTTGGAGCTTCCGCAACAGGATCGGCGCCCAGTGATCGAGCTCGTCGCTGTCGACATCGACCAGTGTGTACTGGTACTGGGTCTTTGCCAGCCGCGCGCCGATGGTGATGTCCTGCGCGGCCTGCATGTACAACGTGATGCCCCAGACCCCTTGCAGCGCCGCGTTCAGCCGCGCGATCACCTGGTCGGCGCTGGCCGGGCGCTGCCCGAGGGGCTTCAAGGTGATGAAAACGCGGCCGTCGTTCTCGGTGACGGTGGGCCCGCCGGGTCCGATATAGGCATTCGCTGCGGCGACCGCAGGGTCCCGCGTCACCACCGCGAGAACCGCCTGCATGCGGTCCTTCATCGCCTGCGGCGAGATGTTTTGCGCGCCCTCGGCGATGCCGACGATCAGGCCGGTGTCTTGTTGCGGGAAGAAGCCTTTGGGGATTGCCACGAACAACAGCAGGGTCGCGGCAACGGTCGAGATCATCACGAAGAGCGTAACCAAGCGGTAGCGCAGCGCGACGACGAGCCCACGATCGTAAACCGCAGCCAACCCGGCGAAGAAGCGCTCGAGCGCGCGCGCGAGGGGACCGGATCGCGTTTCGCCCTCCGCCGTCAAGACGCGGGCGCACATCATCGGGGTCAAAGTCAACGAGACGACGACCGAGACCACGATCGCCACCGCGACGGTGAGGGCGAACTCGCGGAACAACAGGCCGACAATGCCGCTCATCAGGAACAGCGGGATGAACACCGCGATCAGCGATATCGAGATCGACAGGATCGTAAAACCGATCTCGCCGGCCCCTTCGAGCGCGGCCTCGATCGGCGTCTTCCCCTTCTCGAGGTGCCGCACGATGTTCTCGATCATGACGATCGCGTCGTCGACGACAAAGCCGACCGCGATCGTCAGCGCCATCAGCGATAGATTGTCGAGACTGTAGCCGAGGACATACATGACGGCGAAGGTGCCGACGAGCGACATCGGCAGCGAGATCGCCGGGATCACCGTCGCCCAGAGCTTGCGCAAGAACAGAAAGATCACGCCGACGACCAGTGCTACGGTCAGCAAGAGCGTGTGTTGAACATCGGCAACGCTGGCCCTGATCGTTTGCGTGCGATCCGATACGACATCGATCTTGATCGACGGCGGCAGTGCGGCTTCGAGCTGCGGCAACGCCTCCTTGATGCGGTCGACGGTGGCGATGACATTGGCGCCCGGCTGGCGCTGGACGGCGATGATGACGGCCGGCTCGGCATTCTTCCAGCCCGCCAGGTTCACATCCTGCGGGGCGACGATGGCGCGGCCGACATCGCGCACGCGCACCGGTCCGCTACTGCCGAAAGCACCGCTGCGGTTGGCGAGGATGTAGTTGCTGAACCCCGGCGCCGTCAGCAGCTGATCGTTGGTCTGCAGCGCAAAGGCCTGATTGGCGCCATACAACGTGCCCTTCGGCTGGTCGACCGTGGCCGTGGCCAGCGCCGTCCGCACCGCCTCGAGATCGAGGCCCTGCGCAGCGAGCTGCGCCGGGTTGACCTGCACCCTGATCGCCGGGCTCTCTTGGCCGCCGATCGCGACGAGGCCGACGCCGGGCAGCTGCGAGATCTTCTGCGCCAGGATGCTGCTTGCATAATCGCTGACCGTGGTCAGCGGCAGCGTTGCCGAGGTCAGCGCCAGCATCAGCACCGGCGTATCGGCCGGGTTGGTCTTCCGGTAGATCGGCGGATTGGGCATTGTCGGCGGCAGCTGGCCGGCCGCCGCATTGATCGCCGCCTGCACGTCCTGCGCCGCCGAATCGACGGTACGGCTGCGGTCGAATTGCAACGTGATCTCTGCGTATTCGGTAGCGCTGCTCGAGGTCATTTGGGTCAGGCCGGGGATCTGGCCGAACTGGCGTTCGAGCGGCGTCGTCACGGTGCCGGCGACCGTCTGCGCATCGGCGCCCGGCAGTTGCGCGGTGACCTGGATCGTCGGCAAGTCGATGTCCGGCAGGGCCGCCACCGGCAACAGCTCGTAGCCGATCAGGCCGAGCAGCAGGATCGCCGCCATCAGCATCGCCGTGGCGATCGGCTTGCGGATGAATGGCGCCGAGATGTTCATGGCAACAGCCCCGCGCTCGCCGAATTCGGGTTCGGCACCGCGTCCGGATCGTTCGGGTCGGCGAGCGACACCACGGTGCCGGGTGTCAGCCGGTATTGGCCGCGCGCGACGACGGTCTCGCCGGCGCTCACCCCCCTGGCGATCAGCGCCCGGCCGTTGAGCGTCTCGCGCACCGACACCGGCCGCATCGCCACTTTGTGATCGAGGCCGACAACGAAGACATACTGTCCTTGCGGCCCCTGCTGGACGGCGTCGAGCGGGACGATCAGACCGCTGTCCTGCACTTGGGTGACGACCCGGACATCGACAAACATGCCGGGCCACAGCCGGCGATGCGGATTGGGGAAGATCGCCTTGAGGCGGATCGTTCCGGAGGTCGTGTCCGCCTGATTGTCGATCGCGGCAAGCGTGCCGGTATCGAGCTCGGTTTTGTCGTCCGCACTCAGTGCGATGACCTTGACCCGGCCCTTCGCGAGCGCGTCCTGCACGTCCGGGATGGCGGCTGCCGGCAGTGTGAACACCACGCTGATCGGTTGAACCTGGTTGATGACGACCAAGGCGTTCGGCTCGCTCGGAGCACCCCGTGACGTGCTCGAGTGAATGATGTTGCCGACATCGAGCAGTCGGATCCCCGCGACCCCGGCAAACGGCGCCACCAGTCGCGTATAGCTCAGCTCGGTCTTGGCATATCCGATCGCCGCCCGATCGGCTTTGATCGTGGCCTCGAGCTCCGAGATTTGCGCCTGCTGCGTGGTTACCTGCTGCTCCGGAGCAAACCCCTGCTTTTCGAGCGGGGCGTAGCGCGTGAGGTTGGTCTGCGCGTTCTCGAGATGGGCCTGATCACGGGCGAGATTGGCCTCCGCCTCGTCGAGCTGCGCCTGATAGGTACTCGGATCGAGCCGGGCCAACAAATCGCCTTTTTTGACAAACTGGCCGTCCTCGAAGTCGATGCCGAGGATCTGCTCGGTCACCATACTGCGGACCGTCGCCGAGTTCAGCGCGGTCACATTGCCGATCCCGGTGAGCACGATCGGGAAATTCTGTTTGCGGACGGCGGTGGCGATGACGGGAACCGGGGGCGGAGGCGTCGGCGTCGCCGCGGCCGGCCGGTCTGTGAAATGCTGCCAGCCGAGGTAACCCCCTGAGGCGACCGCGATCATCACCAGGCCGACCAGCAGCGGGCGGCCGCGCCGGATACCAGGCAAGACAGCTCCTTCCAGTTCCGCCGGGCGGTGCACGCTCTCGCCCCCGATCTCCGACCGCTTCGCCGGCACGCAAGGCCGGCGGGGCCGCGAGAAGGGTCAGCCGCCGGGCGGGAAGAACACCAGGGCCCGCGCCTCGATACTCTCGCGCGGCGGGGCGCCTTGCGCCAACGGGTTGTCGAACGCGGTGTGGAAGGAGAGCCGGGCGCGGCCGTCGGTGGCGCTGTCGTGCACCCTGATCAGCGCGACCTCGTCGGGCTGCATCTGCGAGAAATAATACCACCGGTGCGCCGGATTGTAGGCGACCGACGAGGTTTCGCCGCGCAGCTGCGGATAGACGAGATCGGTGGCGATCAGATCGTCGTCGGTGAAGCTCTGCGCATCGCACAGCGCCAGCGGCGAATCCTGCACCGGCCCGCGGATCGGGCGCCAGACATTGACGATGCCGAAACGGTGCCGCAGCAGTTCCGGCGCGTCGGCGCCGAGATGATCGCGCACCCGGCGCGGCGCCGAATTCACCGTGTGATCGTTGTGGACCCTCTTGACCGGCATGTTCGCGCCCGGCCGTCCGGCATTGCGCACATTGTGGTCGAAGACCAGGACGCGGCTGGCGCCCAGCTTGTCGCGCAGCAGGCGCTCGACCTCGGGATAATAGACGCGCCTGATTTCGTCGGGCGAATAGAAATCCTCGACCGCGGTCGGCGCCTGGACCAAGGCAAAGCCGTTGCGATCGAGCGTGAATTCGGCTTCGCGGCCGCGCGCATCCTCGATCCTCATCGCCCGCGGATCGTCGATGCCGTTCCAGACCGGCACCCCGGGCGGCGGGTCGAAGAGGTAGCGCGCCGGCTTTTCCGGGCCGCGCTTCAGGTAGTAAAGCGTCGCGCTGACGGTTTGAGGACTTGGGGCGGCATCGAGCGGCATGACGGGACATCCTCTATTGGGCACGCACGGATCATAAATCTTCCAGCTCGACCGGGAACAGCGGCGCCAGCGCCTCGACCCGCATGATGTGGTAGATGCTGAACCGGTAGGCCGTGGCGGCCGACAATTCCGGCGGGGTGAACGGGAAGGCGACGTTGCCGGCGGTCGAGAGCCGGCCGGGAAACCCGTGATGCAGCAGGTACTGTTTTGCCGTCCGCACCACCGCGCCGGCGCGCTCGCTGCTCGGCGCGATGCACTCGCCGAGAATAAAGATCTCGCGCGGCAGCGGGGTCGGCGGCGCCGGCCAGGCATAGACGCCGTCGATGCCGTAGACGCGAAAGATCAGCCGGTAATCCAGGGGCTCGTCGCGGCAGACGAGATCGCGGACCACCTCGGTCACCTCGGAAAGGATATCGCCGATCCGGGCGATGACGCGCGCATCGCACGAGCCGCACAACAAAACCGCGCGCTCGCCGACCCGCACCGACCCTTCGAGCTTGACCGTAGGATAGGCCGCCCGGACCCATCGCGCGCCGGAGACGCGGGTGCGCCGCGCATCGAGCGGTTCATAGCGCGCGGACCCGACCACGAGCTCGCCTTCCGGCTCGCGCACGCGATCGGGATCGCTCTGTTCGTAAAGGCTGTGCGCGGCCACCGACATTGGCGTCGCCCGCCGCTCCGGGTGCATGCTCTCCAAGACGAAGCTGTCGCCCTCGAGCGTCGCCAGGATCGGGTCGCGGCCGCCGGGAACGCAGCAGAGCGAGGCGCATTCGATGATCTTGGCCAGATGCATGGCGGGCCCCAAGGGGCAGCCGAGCACCGCCGGCACCGCGGCGAAGATGGCGGTGTCGCAGGCCCGGCCCGCGATCACCACGTCGGCCTCCGCCCGCAAGGCGCGGCAGAACGCCTCGGTGCCCATTTGACCGACGAGATGCGCGGCCGCCTCGACCTCGGCTTCGCGCAGCGGCGCCATGCCGTCGATCGGGGTCACCCGGCCCGCGCGCACCGCTTCCGTCACGACCTCGCGCGGCATGTCGGCGCGGATCGCCGCGAGCCGGAAATGCAGCCCCTCCTCGCGCGCGACGTCGCGCACCATGGCGAGCGTCTTTTCGAGATGGGGTGCGGCACCCGCCGAGCCGGCGGTGCCGATCAGGAGCGGCACCTCGAGCCGGCGGGCCGCCCGCAGCAGACGGCTGAGATCGGCGCGGGTCGTCGCCGGGGCGGTCGCCATCTCGCCGCTGCCGAGATAATAGGGCCCGGGGTCGATCGAGCCCATATCGGCGCCGATGAAATCGGGGGCGCGCGCGAGCCCGGCCGCGAGCGACGCCTCGGGGATGCCGTAGCCGAGCTGGCCGGAGGCGCCGAGCGCCAGGAGGCGATGCCGCAGCTGGGCCCGGCGGTCGAACAGCCGGCCGACGGCGCTCACAGTTCGAGGTCCAGCAACGGGGCGTGCTGCTGCGCCCCGTAGACGTCGCGATCGCCGAGGTCGCCCGACACCACCAGCCGGTCCATCACGATCTTGACCGCGAGCGCGGCCGGGTAAGGCAGCACCGCGACCGACCCCGCGGGCCGGCCATAAAGGCGGGCCAGGGCGCCGGGTTCGAGCGCCGGCGATTGCAGCGCCCGACGGTAGGCCGTCGCGTCATCGAACAAGAGGTCGAGGGTGAGCTTCAGCGGCCCGGCGTTCTTGCTGCGCACCGTGCGCGCCAATTCGACGAGTTTCATGCGGCCCCTCCGCTAAAGGATTCAAGGACGCGAAGGATTCGCGGAGGACGCAGAGGAAGAGGCGCCTTCGCGTCCTTTGCGTGTCCTCTGCGTCCTCCGCGGTAAAACTGTTTTTCGACCGGAGCACCGATCGCGACTTTGTCCCGCAAACGTACCGCCGCGCTTTGCCGCCACGCCGATCATACCTCCGGCGGACCGGCGGCGCCGACGACCCAGGCCCGGGTCTCGGCCGCCGACCACCAGCTGACGACGAGGTGGCGGGCGATCGCCGCAATGCGGATCGCCTGTTCGGGTTCGCTTTCGATAAAATGCGTGCAGCCCCAGCGCGTCGCCGTCATCGCCTTGTAGCGCGCGACCGAGGCCGGATCCGCCGGCACCTCGTGCGGACGGCATGCCAAGTTCAGGCCGTGAAATCCCGAGCGTGCGAGCCAGGCCTCGGTCACCGCGCGGTCGCTCTCCGGCCGGCCGGTGATGACGACGGCGCGGTCCGGCGAAAACGGCGGCAAGACCGGAAAGGGTTCGAGGGCGTGACGCCGGCTGAGCGTCGCGGCAAGATCGGCGGCGTAATCCGCCCGCGGGATCTCGGGCAGAAAAACGCCGTCGAGATCGAGCCCGACAAACGGGCGCTCGATCGCCGGTTCGTTCGGCCGGCCGGCCACCCGTTGCGCGCGCGCCGCCAGGGTTGCCTCGCCGCGCTCCCAGGGAAAGCGGAACAACGCCGTCATCGGCTGGGAGAAATCCGGGATATGGCTGGTCGTCTCGGGATCGTGGAGCACGGTCAGGGTCGCGCAGGCGTAGCCCCAAGCGAGGAGCGCCGCGCGCACCCCCGCCATCGTCGCGCCGGTCGAGCAGGCGTCGTCGACGAGCAGGATGCGGCCGGCCTCGGCCGGCGGCGCGCCGATCCACCGGGCGGCGCCGGTCCCCCGGTCCCAGCCGATCATAAACAACGGCAGCGCCAGCATGCAGGACGCCATCGTCGCCGGCACCAGGCCGCCGCGCGCGATGCCGGCAACGGCGTCCGGCGCCCACCGCGAGACGCCCGGCAGCAACGAGGCGACGAGGCGCTCGGCCTCGTCGTAGGAGATGAAGACCGGCAGCCGGCTCGTGTCCAACCCCTTCCACGGGCGCGGCCTTGCTTCGCTGGGAGGACGGCCGGTCGGCGCTGTTATCCGGCCGATAAAATCCCGCCTTCGGGCATCCTCCGCAACCAGCCGGTCGAGCGTCGCCGGGTCGAAGCCGCCGGCGAAATACTTCCGCAACGCCTCGGTAAAGACGGCGTTGTCCGGGGTGGTGTGGGCGAACAAGGTCATCGACGAGCGGAATTTGAGGTCGTCCGGATAGCCGAATATTTCGCCGATCGCCCGGCCCTCGACCGCGGTGACCAGCCGGGTGCTGTGGCGCAGCCGCGGTCCGAGAACCGGGTGGGCGAGATAGGCCGCGGCTTCGGCGCGCGAGGCAATCGCGTAGCGCTGCGCCATCGCGCTGAAACCGAGCCCCCGCAGCTGCGGAAAGACAAACCACATCCAGTGCCCCGCTTTGCGCCCCCGCCGCAGTTCGCGGCAGACCGCTGCGAAAACCGGGTTCTGCGCATCGACAAAGCGCCCGAGATCGTAGCGGTCGTCGGCGCCCGGTTCCGCCGCCATCGGGTGTTCCCTGAGGTTGCCGCGGCAGTATACACCACTCGGACATCGATGAGCCGGCAATGCCTGAAACCGACCTCTATCCGGCGGTCAAGCGCTTCCTCGAACGGGCGGGGTTTGCCTGCAAAGGCGAAGTCTGCGGCTGCGACATCGTCGCGGTTCGCGATGGCGCGCCGGTGCGGCTCGCGATCGTCGAGATGAAGCTCGGCTTCAATCTCGATCTCGTGCTGCAGGCCGTCGATCGCAGCCGCGCCGCGGACGAGGTCTGGCTCGCGGTGCCGGCGACCCGGCGCGGCCGCGACCGCGACCGGCGGATCCATCGGCTCTGCCGGATGCTCGGTTTCGGCTTGGTCGCGGTCGCCGCCGCCGGCGGTCGGATCGAGGTGCTGGCCGAGCCCGGGCCCTACCGGCCCCGGCCGGACCATGCGCGCCGCCGGCAACTGCTCGGCGAGCACGCCCGGCGTCGCGGCGATCCGTCGCGCGGCGGCTCGACCCGGCGGCCGATCATGACCGCCTATCGCCAGCGGGCGCTGGCCTGCGCCGCCGGGCTCCTGGCGGGTCCCGGCCGGCCGCGCGAGCTCAAGGCGGCCGCAGCCGACGCCGGCCGCATCCTGCTGCTGAATGCCTATGGCTGGTTCGAGCGCACGGAGCGCGGGCGGTATCGGCTGACCGGGCAGGGCGAAGCGGCGCTGCAGGATTATGATGCGGTGCGGTATGGCGGGGGCGCGCAGCGAACATAGCGCTTCCCGCCTCCGGGGATGGTAGTGTAATCGAGGACGGCGCGGTGCCTGGCGCTCGCCCCCGCCGTCCTGCCGGACCATCGATCAGGAGCAAACATGCCCTCTCTGAGCTTCACCGCACCCAAGAGCGTCGACGAGGCCGTCAAAATGCTGGCCGGGGCCGATGGCCTCGCCAAGCCCTTGGCCGGCGGAACCGACCTTTTGGTGCAGCTGCGCTCGGGTCGGATCCGGCCCGAAATCATCGTCGATACCAAAAGAATACCGGAGCTGATCGGGATCCGCGAGGAGCGCGACCGCTTTGTGATCGGTGCCTCGACCCCCGGGGTCATGGTTTACGAGCACGAGGGGCTGCGGCAAGTCTGGCCCGGGATCGTCGAAGGCATGGAGTTGATCGGCTCGGAACAGATCCAGGGGCGCGCGTCGTTCGCCGGCAATCTGTGCAACGCCTCGCCGGCGGCGGACAGCGTGCCGGCGCTGATCACCGCCCGCGCCAGCTGCGTCATCGCCGGCCCCGACGGCCGACGCGAGGCTCCGGTCGAAGCGATCGTCACCGGCCCCGGCCGCACCTCGCTCGCCAAGGGCGAGCTGATCGTCGAATTCCACGTGCCGAAGCCAAAGCCGCATCAGTCGGACGCCTATCTGCGCTTCATCCCGCGGACCGAAATGGACATCGCCGTCGTCGGCTGCGGCGTCAACGTCACCCTCGACGGGCAGGGGACCTGCACCGACGCGCGCATCGTGCTCGGCGCGGTGGCGCCGACCCAGGTCATCGTCGAGGAGGGCGCCGCGGCGCTCAAAGGGCATCGGCTCGACCCGCCGACCCTCGCGGCGCTCGACGCCGCCGCGCAACGGGCCTGCAAGCCGATCACCGACAAGCGCGGCACGATCGAATACCGTATCAAGGTCGCCGGCGTCCTGGCGCGCCGCGCGGCCGCGATCGCCTTTGAACGCGCGGGAGCACGCTAATGGCCAAATACCACGTCTCGGCCGTCATCAACGGCGAGCCTGTCGAATTTCTGTGCGAGCCGCAGCAGACGTTGCTCGATGTGCTGCGCGACGAGCTCGGTCTGACCGGCAGCAAGGAAGGGTGCAGTTCCGGCGATTGCGGCGCCTGCACCGTGATCTTCGACGGCAAGATCGTGTGCTCGTGCCTGATGCTCGGCGCCGAGGCCGAGGGCCGCAAGATCGTCACGGTCGAGGGCATCGCCGAGGGCGAAAAGCTGCATCCGGTGCAGCAGAAATTCCTTGAACACGCGGCCCTGCAATGCGGCTTCTGCACCCCGGGCTTCATCGTCGCGGCCAAGGCCCTGCTCGATGAAAACCTGAACCCGACCGAGGAAGAGACGCGCTACTGGCTGGCCGGCAATTTGTGCCGCTGCACCGGCTATGACAAGATCGTGCGGGCGGTGCTCGACGCCGCCGCCGAGATGCGGGCCGCGGCGCAGTAGGGCGGATTTCAATCCGCCGCACTTAACTCAGTAAGACTGCGGCACCACGGCGTTTTAACGCGAGGTCCTCATGACGTTCATCGCCAAGGAGTTCCAGAAGGTCGTCGGCACCCGTCCGATCCGTCCGGACGGGGTCGACAAGGTCACCGGCCGGGCCAATTTCGGCGCCGACATGGCGATGCCCGGCATGCTCTGGGGCAAGATCAAGCGCAGCCCGCACGCCCATGCCCGGATCATGTCGATCGACACCGAGCAAGGCGCTCAAATTGCCGGGCGTCAAAGGGGTGGTGACCTGGGAGGACTTTCCGCCGATCCCGTCCGAGGAGGCGTTCGTCGGCGAAGGGCCGATGAATTTCCGCGACCTGTCGCGCAACTGCATGGCGCGCGACAAGGTGCTTTACGAGGGCCATGCGGTGGCGGCGGTCGCCGCGACCTCGGCCGCGATCGCCGAAGCGGCATGCGAGCTGATCGAGGTCGACTACCACGTGCTGCCGCACGTCATCGACGTCGAAGCGGCGATGCGGCCCGAGGCGCCGCTGCTGCACGACGACCTCCACACCGAGGGCGTCGACCCGGTGCCGACGCAGCCCTCGAACATCGCCAAGAAGATCGCCTTTACCAAGGGCGACGTCGAGGCCGGGTTCCGCGACGCCGAAATCATCATCGAGCGGCGCTATTCGAACCAGCCGGTGCATCAGGCCTATATCGAGCCGCATGCCTGCGTCGTGTCGGCGGCCGCCGACGGCCAGTGCACGATCTGGAGTTCGAGCCAGGGTGCGTTCATGGTCCGCGCCTATTGCGCCAAGCTTTTGGCCATCGACATCTCGAACATCCGGGCGATTCCGGCCGAGATCGGCGGCGGCTTCGGCGGCAAGACGCTCGTCTATCTGGAGCCCGTGGCCTTGGCCCTGGCCAAGAAGACCGGGCGGCCGGTCAAGATGGTGATGAACCGCGAGGAAGTGTTCCGCGCCACCGGCCCGGCGGCGGGTGCGGTCGTCGAGGTCAGGCTCGGCGCCAAGCGGGACGGGCGGCTGACCGCCGGCGAGATCACGCTCAAATATCAGGCGGGGGCCTTTCCGGGCTCGCCGGTGGGGCCCGGCTGCATGTGCGCCTTTGCCATGTACGACCTGCCGAACGCCCAGGTCACCGGCTACGACGTGGTCAGCAACCGGCCGAAGGTCGCGGCCTACCGCGCGCCCGGCGCGCCGAATTCGTCCTGGGGTGTGGAAAGCTGCCTCGACGAGCTGGCGCGTCAGCTCGGCATCGATCCCTTGGCGTTGCGCGAGAAGAACGCGGCCAAAGACGGGGTCAAGGCGGTGCACGGTCCGACCTGGCAGAACATCGGCTACGCCGACACCGTCGCGGCGGCGAAGAGCCATCCGCACCTCAAGGAGAAGCTCGGGCCCAACCAGGGCCGCGGCATCGCCTCCGGCTTCTGGTTCAACATCGGCGGCGAGTTCGAGTGCGGCGGTGCACGTCAACGAGGACGGCACCGCCGTCGTCGCCGTCGGCACCCCCGACATCGGCGGCTCGCGCGCCTCGATGGCGATGATGGTGGCCGAGATCCTGGGGATCCCGGTCGACCGGGTGCGGCCGATCGTCGCCGATACCAGTTCGATCGGCTTCTCGTTCCTGACCGGCGGCAGCCGCGTCACCTTCGCCACCGGGATGGCGGCGACCAACGCCGCCGAGAAGGTCGTCGAGGAGTTGAAAAAGCGGGCGGCGATGATCTGGGACATCGCCCCCGACGCGGTCGAATGGAAGGACGGCTGCGCCTGGCCCGCCGGCGCCAACGCCGGCAGCTTCGCGCCCTTGCCGTTGGCCGAGATCGCGCTCAAAGCGGGGCGCACCGGCGGGCCGATCAGCACCGAGGTGTCGATCAACGCGCAGGGCGCCGGCCCCGGCTTTGCCACCCATATCTGCGATGTCGAGGTCGACCGGGAGACCGGCCACGTCAAGATCCTGCGCTACACCGCGATCCAGGATGTCGGCCGCGCGATCCACCCCTCCTATGTCGAAGGCCAGATCCAGGGCGGCGTCACCCAGGGCATCGGCTGGGCGCTGAACGAGGAATACATCTACGACAAGGACGGCAGGCTCGAAAATCCGGGCTTCCTCGATTACCGCGTGCCGGTCGCCTCGGACCTGCCGATGATCGATGCGGTGCTGGTCGAGCACGCCAACCCGCGCCACCCGTTCGGCGCCCGCGGCGTCGGCGAGGTGCCGATCGTGCCGCCGATGGCGGCGGTCGGCAACGCCATTGCCGACGCGGTCGGGGTCCGGCTGCGCGACCTGCCGATGTCGCCGCCGCGGCTGCGCGCCGCCCTCGACCACGAGGAGCTGCTGCGCAAGGCGGCGGAGTAGCGGTTTTGCGCGGGCCACACCCCCACCCCCACCCTGCCCTCCCCCATCGAGGGGGAGGGTTTTGAGCGATCCACCTCCCCCATCGATGGGCTGATCTTTGCCCATAAGTGCCTCTGGACACAGAAAACGGAATGGGCTAGCAAGGGGGCATGGGGCCCCTTAGCCCGAAACAGCAGCTGGAGGCGGCAGAGCATCTGTCATGGATCCGCGCGCGCGTCGGCGCGGATGCGGGCTTGTCGCGCTATCGGCTGGCCAAGGAGGTATGCGAACGGCTGGGCTGGAAGGATCGCCGTGGTCGCGCGCAGGAGATGGCCTGCCGCAAGCATCTGATTGGGCTTGAGCGGCGCGGTGCGATCGTGCTTCCGGCGGCCCGTCGGCGGCCGCCGGAGCGGCGTCCGGCCGAGGTTTGCCCGGCCCCGCAAGTGAGCGGTCGCTTGGCCGATCTGGGGGCGGTCACGCTGCAGCGGGTCAGCGGCGGGACGCCGGAGAGCCGGACCTGGGATGCGATGATGGCGGCGCACCATCCCTGCGGTCGCGCGTCGTTGTGTGGTGAGCAGATTCGCTATCTGATTTGCGGCGCGCGGCATGGTGTGCTCGGCGGGCTGGCGGTCAGTGCCGCCGCGTGGCGGCTGCGGGGGCGCGATGAGTGGCTGGGCTGGGACGACGCCAAGCGTGGCGCCAACCTGACGGGAGTTGTGTGCAACAGCCGCTTTCTGATCCTGCCGACGGTCCGGGTCGCACATCTCGCTTCGCATGTTTTGGGGCAGCTAACGCGGCGGATTGTCGGCGATTGGCAGCAAGCCTTTGCGGTCCGGCCGTGGCTGATGGAAAGCTATGTCGAGGCCGCTCGCCCGGGCACCGCCTATCGTGCCGCCAACTGGATCGAAGTCGGCATGACCGCCGGTCGGGGGCGCCAGGATCGGACCGGCACGGCGCACTTGCCGGCGAAGCGGGTGTTTCTCTATCCGTTGTCCCGGCCGACCCTCAAGCGCCTGTGCGGGGCGCGGCCGGCGCCCGAGCCCAACTGGGTGCGGCAGGAATTCGGCGGTGCCAAGCTCGGCGATCGCCGGCTGCAGCGGCGACTGCTGGATCTGGCCGGGGCGTTCTTTGCCCGGCCCATGGCCAATATCGCGCAAGCCTGCGGTTCGCTGGCCCGAACCAAGGCCGCCTACCGGTTCTTTGATCACCAGCGGGTCACGATGGACGCTGTACTCGAACCGCACCATCAGGCCACCGTCGCGCGCATGCGACAGGAGGTCATCGTGCTGGCGGTGCAGGACAGCTCCAGCCTCAACTACACCAAGCACCCGCAGACCCAAGGCCTCGGCCCGATCGGCAGCCGGCGCGACGGCGCCCAAGGGTTGATCCTGCACAATACCCTGGCCTTGCGTCCCGATGGCCTGCCCCTCGGCCTGCTCGATGTCCAGTGCTGGGCGCGCGATGCCAATACCTTCGGCAAGAAACATCAGCGCCACACCAGGCCGATCGCGGCGAAGGAGAGCTACAAATGGATCCGCCCGCTGACGGAGATCCGGGCCGCCACCGATCGATGCCCGAACACGCGCATCGTCACCGTCGCCGATCGCGAGTGCGATGTCTTCGAGTTCCTGCAGGAAGCCGACAGCGCCCACCTCGACTTGTTGGTCAGGGCCACCGAAGACCGTGCTCTCCAGCCTGACCCGGGCGACGAGCAGGTGCGCCGCTTGTGGCCCTTTATGGAAAGCCTGCCGGCGGCCGGGCAGATCGCACTCGAGGTGCCCCGCCGCGGCCGCCAGCCGGCCCGTACCGCCCTGATGAGCGTGCGCTTCGCCGAGGTCACCCTGTCGCCGCCGCGACACAAGGCAAAGCTCCCGGCGCTGCGGCTATGGGTCGTGCGCAGCCGCGAAGAAAACCCGCCACCCGACATCAAGCCGCTCGACTGGATGCTGCTGACCACCGTGCCGGTCGCCTCGCTGGACGACGCTCTCCAGCGCATGCAGTGGTATACCCGGCGCTGGGGGATCGAGGTCTTCCACCGCATCCTCAAGAGCGGATGCCGCATTGAAGATCGCCAGCTCGAAACCGCCGACCGTCTGGAAACCTGCCTCGCCATCGACATGGTCGTCGCCTGGCGCATCCACTATCTCACCTGGCTCGGGCGGGCCACCCCCGAACTGCCCTGTACCGTCGCCTTCGAGCCCGAGCAGTGGAAGGCCTTGGTCGTCTTCCACACCCGCAAGCCGCCGCCGGCGCAACCGCCTTCGCTCTGCCAGATGATCCTCTTGATCGCCCAACTCGGCGGTTTCCTCGCCCGCAAATCCGACGGCCAACCCGGTCCCCAAACCCTCTGGCGCGGCCTGCAGCGCCTGGACATCACCGCCGCCTTCCGCAGCTACGCTATCGCCTACCCACTGCCCCCTTAGCCCGGCGCCAACCGACCTGATCTTTACCCATATGTGTGCATCGGACAGTCGGTTTACGGCAGATTTGGTATGGGCTCGGCGAGGCATCGATGGGGGAGGTCGGCGCCCACGGGTCCGCGCGAAGCGCGGCCCGAGGACAGGCTCAGCGCCGGGAGGGGGTGATACGCGAATGCCGCATGTCGTGATCGCGGGTCAGGCGGCGCGCCGGCTGACCGGCGGCGCCACCGAATTCGACGTCGAGGCGACCAATTTCCGCCGCCTGATCCTCGAACTCGACCGCCGCTTTCCCGGCCTCGGGCATCAGGTCGAGGAGGGGATGGCGGTGGCGATCGACGGCGAGATCTGGCAGGACGCCTATCTGGCGCCGCTCGGCCCGGAGAGCGAAGTCTATCTGATCCCGAAAATCGGCGGCGGCTGAGCCCCCGCTCCAACTTCAGTGACGGCGATGCGCGAAGCCGACGCCGAGGGCGACGAACTCTTCGAGAGGGCGAACCTGTTTCCGCGTACGACGGGACTGGCGATGACCGTCTGGGTCAGCCCGCGCGGCAACCAAATCAACGTTGCGAACGCGGCGGTCGTGGCCGGCCGCCCGACCCCGCATGTCATCGCCGGCCATCTGTCGCCCGATGATCGGCGCGCGGTGTTCGAATGGGTGTCGCTGAACGCCACGGCGCTCGTCGCTTATGGGGAAGGTCGGATCGACACGATCGAACTGGGCCAACAATTGCAGCGGCTGCCGTCTCGACCACCCGGTGCGCCGGCCGCGCCATAGCCCCCACCGGCTGGTGCCGACCCGCCAGGCATGAAACTCACCCCGCTGTCATCGCGAGGCGCCGTCAGGCGCCGTGGCGATCTCGTCGTCGCGGAGTCGCGAGGGTCGGGATTGCTTCGTCGCGGAGCCTGTCCTCGGGCGGCGCAAAGCGCCGACCCGTGGGCTCCTCGCAATGAC
This sequence comes from uncultured Alphaproteobacteria bacterium, assembly GCA_963772295.1. Classification (GTDB taxonomy): domain Bacteria; phylum Pseudomonadota; class Alphaproteobacteria; order ATCC43930; family CGMCC-115725; genus AP-15. Next base: position 21,359 of record CAVYWO010000003.1, on the reverse strand, counting down.
CACAGGGGTAGGCGGGCGCGGTCGGGACAAACACAACCAGAGATTGCGATGCCGATTGCCTGTTGCTGCATCTGCAGCCAATCTGCAGCGGAACTCTCCCTTTTTGGTTGCGGGCTCGCGGAAGCGGCATCCCGATCACCGATTCGGTGGTCCGACCGGCCATCCGTTCAGACCCTCCGATCGCTGTCTATACGATACGAATCGGGCAATTCTAAGATCGGCAACGGTACCGGGTGCCTCGCGCGGTGGCGGCCTCAATGGCTGTGAGGAGGGCTGTGGGGAGCGCCGTAGTAGTCATTGCCTTGCGAAAACTCGACGAAAACGCAAGGCACATTGCCGACGCTCCAGGCATCATGGCCAGGGGGCAGCAACATGACGTCATTCTTGGAAAAATCTTGTTGCGAACCATCATCCATCACAACGCGAAGCGTGCCGGAAAGCACCAGCGCGACGTGCGGCAGTTGGCAGCTTTCGGTCCCTGCGTATTCCTTTAAATCGGTCGACCATTTCGCCCCGACATCAAAGGTTACACGGGTTACCGAGAGGCCCTGAAGGACGACGGTTTCTTTCTTGATCTTGCCATGCGCATCGGCCGCAACGGCATCCAGGTTCCCCTTCTGCATCCCAGGAAAGTAGCTCATCGTCGATTCCTCCGGAGTGAACGGTGTTCGAGATCCAGGATCGGCTGGCGGTCCTGGCGCAACCCAGGGGACTATAGCATCCCCGAAAAGCAGCGGAACCCGGGCGCCAAAGGAGCCGACGCCGCCGCTTGAAGAGCGCGGCGACGATGGTTAACATTGGCGGCGGCTGACCCGTAATCCGCTGCATCACGGTATCGCCCGGCGGCAAATTTACCCGTTGCGGTTGCGGCTCGGCGGTGGTTCACTGCAGCCAGCTTGCGGAGGCCCGGCCAAGGGGGTCATGGTCTTCCCGATCCTCGTGCGGATGCCGTACAGCCGGACCTGGAAGCGCCGGCGGCGCCAGCGCCGGTTCCGACTGTTCCTGCGCCTGGTCGCCGGGCTGCGCTGGGCGGCCGCACTCGGCGTCGTGCTGTTGATCGGCTGGGGGGTTGCGGCCGAGACGCACACCTCGCTATTGCAATCGCGCTTCTTCGCCGACTTCGCCCGGGAAATGAATTTCTCGGCGCTGCCGGGCCCGAGCGCAACCATCCGATATCCGTCGGGCGGCCCCTACGACGAGCGGCTCGGCTATGCCGAATTGCCCGATTTCATCGCCGCCTTGCGCGCCGATGATTTTGTCGTCGACCGTCAGGCGCAGTGGTCGGAGGCGCTGCGCCGCTTCGTCGACGACGGCGGCTACGCCATCTATCGCGAGAAAACGCGCGCCGGGCTGCAGCTCTTCGGCCGGCACGACGTGCCCCTCTATCGCGCCCGCTATCCGGAACGCGCCTATCGCGACTTTCGCTCGATCCCGCCGCTCGTCGTCGAGAGCCTGCTGTTCAGCGAGGACCACGCGCTGCTCGACGACAGCGAGCCGCGGCTCAACCCTTCGGTCGATTGGGACCGGTTCGTGCTCGCCGCCGGCGGCCGCATCGCCGGGCTCGTCAACCCGCATTGGCGCAAGGGCGGCGCCAGCACGCTCGCCACCCAGACCGAGAAGTTTCTGCATTCGCCCGCCGGCCGCACCGCGGATGTCTGGGAGAAATTGCGCCAGATGATGACGGCCTCGCTGCGCGCCTATCGGGACGGCCCGGATACGCTCTCGGCGCGGCGGCACATCGTCACCGCCTATCTCGACAGCGAACCGCTCGCCTCGCGGCCCGGCTATGGCGAGATCCTCGGCGTCCCGGAGGCGCTGTGGCTGTGGTACGGCACCGATCTCGCCGAGGCGAACCGGGTGCTGACGGCGCCGGCCGCAACCCCGGCAGAGCTGGCGCGCAAGGGTGCGGTCTATCGCCAGGTCCTGAGCCTCTTGCTCGCCGGCCGCCGGCCGCATTACTACCTGGTCGATAACCGCCTGGCGCTCGACCGGTTGACCGACCGCTATCTGCGCCTGCTCGAGGCCGCGGGCATCGTCGGGCCCTCGCTCTACGACGCCGCCTATGCCGCCCCGCTGCGGTTTCGCACCAACCTGCCGCCACCGCCGACGATCTCCTATGTCAGCAACAAGGCGACCGACCGGCTGCGCGATCGGCTCGTCGGCGTGCTCCACCTGCCGGATCTCTACGCCCTCGACCGGCTCGACCTGACCGGCTACGCGAGCGTCGACACCGAAGCCCAGGCGCGGATCAGCGAGGTGCTGTCCCATCTCGACGACCCGGACTACGCCAAATCCCTCGGCCTTTACGGTAAGCAGCTCCTCGGCGGCGCCAGCCCGGCGCGGCTCGCCTGGAGTGTGGTGCTCTACGAGCGCGGCGCCGAGCGCAACTATCTGCGGGTCCACGCCGACAGCCTGAACGAGCCGTTCGACATCAATTCCGGGGCCAAGCTGCAGCTCGGCTCGACCGCGAAATTGCGCACCCTCGTCACCTATCTCGACATCGTCGATGCTCTGCATCGCCGGCTCGCACCCTTGCCGCGCACAGCACTCCTGGCGAGCGCCGCCGCGGCGAAGGACGACCCGCTCACCGCCTGGGCCGCCGGCTACCTCGCGAATGCCAAGGACCGCGGCCTGCAGCCGATGCTCGATGCGGCGATGCAGCGGAGCTATTCGGCGAGCCCCTCGACCTATTTCACCGGCGGCGGCTGGCAGAGCTTCGCCAATTTCGAGAAATGGGAAGATCATCAGCGGCCGACCGTCGCCGCCGCCTTCGCCAACTCGATCAACAACGCCTTTGTCAGGCTGCTGCGCGACATCGTCAGCTACGAGATCGCCGAAGGCGGGACCCAGCTCAGCCGGTTGCTGCACGACCGGGCCGATCCCGAGCGCCTGGCCTATCTGCGCCGCTTTGCCGATCAGGAGGGCAAGCGCTATCTGGGACGCTTTTGGCGCGAATACCATGGGCTCGGCCCGGCGGAGGCGGTCGGCCTTCTGGTCCGCCGGACGCGGCCCGACCCGCGCCGGCTCGCCGCCGTGTTCCGCACCGTGCGCCCGAACGCCGACCGCCGGGCGCTCGGCGCCTTTCTGGCACAGGCGCTGCCGCAAGCCCGGGTCGACGACGCCGAGTTGTGGGACCTCGATCGGGAAACGAGCCCGCGCGCGGTCTCGTTGCGCGACCGCGCCCGGATCGCCGGCGTCCACCCGCTCGAAATGTGGCTCGTGACCTATCTGCAGGATCACCCGCATGCGACCCGGGCCGAGATACTGGCGGCGAGTGCCTCGGCGCGGCAGGAAGCCTATGCCTGGCTCTTCGAGAGCCGCAGCCCGTTGCCGCAGAACCTGCGCATCCGCATCCTGCTCGAGGAAGAGGCCTTCGACCGGATCCAGCAGGATTGGCAGCGCCAGGGTTATCCGTTTGCCCAGCTGGTGCCGTCCGACGGCACCGCGATCGGCAGTTCCGGCGACCGGCCGGCGGCGCTCGCCCGGCTCGTCGGCATCATCGTGAACGACGGCGTGCTGCGGCCGACCGTCGATCTCGAGCGGCTGCGGTTTGCCGTCGGCACCCCTTACGAAACCGACCTGACGGTCGGGTCGGAGGGCGAGCGCGTGCTCGCCCCGGAGGTCGCCGCCACGGTGCGCCGGGCGATGCTCGCGGTCGTCGCCGACGGCACCGCAAAACGGGTGCGCGGCGTCTTCCGCGCCGCCGACGGCAGCCCGCTGCCGGTCGGCGGCAAGACCGGGACCGGCGACAACCGCTACGACACCTTCGGCGCCGGCGGCCGGCTGATCGGGCAGCGCGTCGTCGACCGCACCGCTACCTTCGTCTTCTTTCTCGGCGACCGCTTCTTCGGCACGATCACCGCCTACGTCCCCGGCGCCGTCGCGATCCGCTACGATTTCACCAGCGCCCTGGCGGTGCAGCTCTTGAAGGCGCTCGAACCGCAGCTGCGGCCGCTGTTCGCCACCCAGGTCGAGACCGACGCCGGCCTCCCGCCGCCGAAGAGCTGAGGCGCGCCGCAGAAATTTGTTCGCCGGGCCGCAAGATTGCCGAATCCTGATCTTCGCGCTGAATGCTATGATCGCGCCGGCGCGGCTAGGCTGATCACGGAACGCCGCATCAGTATCTTGGCAGGGACGACCGCGCGAAGGAGACACCGCCCATGGCGAAAACCTACACGGTGCACGCCCGCTGGGATGAGGCATCGCGGACCTGGTGGACGGACGGCGAAGACATCCCGGGTTTCACCTGCCAAGGCGATACCTTCGACGAGCTCGCCGATGCGGTGCTCGAGATCGGTCCCGAACTGCTGCAGGCCAATCGGGTTGAACCGCCGGGGGAGACGGTGGTGATCACGGTGATCGCCGAGCGGCAAGGCACCGCGTGTATCGCCGCCTAACGGCATTGTTGCGGGCTGCAGATCACTGGCCGCACATTTCCCGTGCCGATCACCATCAAGAGCCGGCCGTTGGCGAATGCCATCTTGAAGCAAGCGGGGCTGCCAAAGGCGCTTTGACCCCGTTCCCGCGATGCGACATCCCGCTCCAGCATTTCCGACCGGCGGGCGGCCCCAACAACGCAGCTGCCGCCGAGGAGGCGCGCGCCGTCAAGCCCAACCCCTTGACACACGTCGAACGAGCCTGCCTCAGGCTGCGCCGCCAGAAACGCCCGGGCGGGCGGCGCGGACTGCGACACGGATAACCGCCGCTGCGTCTCCTACGCCGCACCTGCACTTGCTCCGCGCCGCGCGAAAGCGCACACTGCTCCGCGATGATCCGGTTTCGCTTCAACGCCGAGAAGGCGTACCAAGCCATTCTGTGGATGCTTGGGGAGGCGGCACCGCTTGATCTCCACACCGTCCTCAAGACCTGCTACTTCGCCGACAAGGGCCACTTGAACGAATTCGGGCGCCCGGTCTTCGGCGTCGTCTACCACGCGATGAAGTATGGCCCGGTGCCGCTCGAAATCTACGAGATGCTGAAAGGCGAGCCCTTGTGGCTCTGGGAAGCCGGGCAAGACGAGTTCCCTTGGCGGGTGCGCGGCCGGGGACGGATTGAGCGGGTCGGCGAGCTGCCGCGGCCCAATATGAGCGTGTTCTCGGACAGCGATCTGGAACATTTGAAGGCCGGGTTTGGGCGCGCGCGAAGGATGACGTTCAACGAGCGGACCCGAGAAACGCACGGCTGTGACTGGCAAAGGGCGAACCTCGGCATCATGGATTACGCCGACATGATCGAGGATGGCCCGGATCGCGACGAACGGGTCGAAGACCTGCGAGGCGTTGCCGCCCGTATGGTGATTTGATCCGGTGCCCGCGCCCCGCTGCGGCGATGTCCTTTGGCTCTTCGACGGCACGGCTAGGGGCGCGCCCAAGGCGCGGATGTTCGTCTGTCTCGATCCCGAACAGGGATGGTGCGCCCGGATCGTGAGCCGACCGCCGAGGCACGAGCCTGTAGCGGTCAGCCGAAACGATCATCCGTTCCTCGACCATGACAGCTACATTGAAACCGGGATACCGATCGAGTTCCTTGAAGACGAGCTGGCGGACGCCATCGCCGCGGGGCGGCGCGTCGGGCGGATTTCGGCCGATGCGGCGCGCAGCATCGTCGCGGCTTGGGAGCGGGCAAGAGTGACGCCGCCTTATGCACGCGATGCCGTAATCAGGCGGGTGAAGGAAGAGTTCGGGATCGCATAAGCGGGCGATAGAACCGCATCCGGGCCGAGCGTAAGGCGGATCGGTTGCTCAAGGAAGGGGTGAAGGCCGGGTTCAACGCGCGAATCCGCCATCCCGCAACGCAGCATGATCCCGATCTTAGGCGATATCGTCCTCGACGACAGCCTGATCGTCTCCCGGTTGGGGCTGTGCGGCCGCAAACGAAGGCCTTGGTAGATCGGGGCGCCGCTCGTACCTATGATCGCGTGCCGTCCCGGAGATCGCGCATGACACGGCCGCCGAACGCAATCGCTTACGAAGAGGACTTCGTCGCCTGGCTCGAGGACCAAGCGCGCCATGTGCGGCGTCGGGAATTCCCTGCCCTCGATCTCGAAAACATCGCCGAGGAGTTGGAAGGGATCGCGCGCAGCGATCGCCGCGAAATCCGCAATCGCTTGATCGTGCTCATCATTCATCTGCTCAAATACCAGCTGCAAAGTAGCAGGCGCTCGCGCAGCTGGATCGCCACGATTGGCGAACAGCGCCGGCGAATTCTGGCAATCATCGACGACAGCCCGAGCCTGGGCGAACTCCCCGCATCGATCCTGGGCGAGTGCTACGCCGAAGCCCGGTCCGCTGCGACCGAAGAAACCGGCATCTCCGAGCGGCGTTTTCCTGAGCAATGCCCGTTTCCAATTGCAGCGGTGCTCGACCGGCGCTGGCTGCCCGGCCGCCCTTTGCCGCGGGACCGGTGACCGCGTCAAAGCGTAGCAACGGCCGTGCCAACCGATCCGGTCGGACCGTGGGATCAGCGCTTCGCTTGCTTTTGACCCCCTTCCCGCGATCGGACATCCGGCTCCAACAGTTCCGACCGACGGGCAGCCCCAGCAACGCGGCCGCCGCACCGGTCCGGCTGCGCATGGCAGCGACGACGACATCGGTCTCGAGCAGGATGCGGAAAAACGCCGAAATCTCGTCATCCCGGGGCGCGGGCCCGGCCCGCGAACCCGGGAATCATCCATGAACACGGGACCGCGAAATCAATGGCTTGGCCGGTGTTCCTGCCCCCGGGCTTAGCACCGACGAACCGTCGCCAGCGTAACCCGGGGGCCGGGCCCGGCCCCCGGCCGTCGCCGGGGCACGCTCTGGAGGGCCGTCCCGGTATGATGGCCGAGTTTTTCCGCAGCCTGCTGGGGATTGGGCTTGGCGGCGCGCGCACCCCGAAGGCAGGATCGAGGACGCCCCGCGGGCTCTGCCGCCGGCTGCGCGATCAAGCCCGGCGGCGGCCGCTCGCCCTTAGCAGTGTGACCCGGCGTGGACCCGCGGCCGGCCGGGTGCCGGCTTCAATGCAAGTTCCACCGCTGGGTCGCCGCGGTAGAGGAGGATTTGTGGATCGCCAGCTGCTGGAAGGCGCCGGCCTCCGCATCGAGGCATAGGGTGGAGGCGTTGAGCAGATAGATCTGAAGATTGTCGTAGCCCCACCTCTGCCCCGAACGGCCGGTGCAACCGGTCAGGATCGCCACGCCGCCCTTGCTCTCCAGGCAAAGGTTCGGCGCCAGCCCCTGCAGCTCCGGCCCGACGAAATTCCACTGCTCGGCAATCGTGCCGTTGCAGGGGTACGCCCAGACGATGGTGCCGGGAGCGGTCGACGAGCCTCTGACGTCGACGCACAGCGTCACACCATATTTCGAGAGCTGTGGAGCCAGGGCCTGCTGCGTCGCCAGAAACGCCTGGGCGGGCGGCGCGCCGAGGACCGCGATGCCGCCGAACAATGTCAGGCCAAGAAGCTTCGCCACCAGACGCATGCCGATATCTCCCGTTTGTGCGAACCGCCAGGCCGGCGTCGAAACACGCAGCCTTCTAATATATCAAATTGTAACAAAAGGACATGCAGCCTGCAAGAAGTTTCGGACCACCGCACCCGCGCGCGGCGCGCGCGGGGCCAACGGCGATCAGGATCAAGTCATCGAGCCGTAACCGGCCGCCGAGGGCCGCGCCCCAAGCCGACGACTTTCCGGCGCAAACGCTCCACTAGCCGCGAAGCGATGAACCGGTCGTCCCGACCGCGCCCGGTCATTGCGAGGAGCGGAGCGACGAAGCAATCCCGACCCTCTCAACTCCGCGACGAAGGGATCGCCACGGCGCCTGTCGGCGCCTCGCGATGACACCAGATGAGTTTTACGCCTGGCGGGTCGGCGCCAGCCGGTGGGGGACTAATTCCGCGAAGGCACAACGGTTTGGGTTCTGACGCACCGCAGATTTTCGACCCGATCGTCGGGACCGACCATGCCGGTTTGCGCGGCCTGCTTCCGCCAATCCTTGAGAGCTTCGCCCTTCCCGCCCTCGCACGAAGCCTGGTCGGGAAATCTTCCCGACGGCCCTACGGGCCTAAGCTGAAAGTCTCCGCAGAGCTCCTTGCGTTCCCCGTGCACGAACGTTTTCATGCACACCGTGGCGATAAGGGCAATCCGCGTGCCCTCCTCGGCAGTGGCCGGCTTGGTCGTTTGCCCGAGCAGGATTGCCGCTGCCGCCGCCGCGAGCCAAATTACGGTAGATGCTCTTGCCATCACTTGTCACCCCGCGGGGGATTTCCCTTTCGCCACCCGGCGTAGCCGCAGCGATCGCGGCAACAGTAATTCCGTCCAGCCCGAACACACTTGAACACCACAAACCAGGACTTTGCAAGCGTGCAGAGTGTTTCGCGCGCGTCCCGGTCAACCATTCTGGACGAAACCCACACCTCAGAGCCCGACCGAAAATGACACGCGGTGTAGCAACAACCTACCCGTCACCCCCGCGAAAACTATCTGCTCGGCCTCGGAGGAACCGGTAGAGCGGACCGGCCGTGACGGCGAGCCCGACCGAAAACTTGACCGGTATCTCGTCAGTATGCTTGGGTGCTGCTGTGGTTGCGCGCCGCCGCGGCGTCGTATTCCACTTGTCGGCCAGAGCATCCCATGAACCTAGCCGTGCCGTTTCCCGAGGTTCTCGTGATCAACCTCGATCATCGGTCGGACAGATGGACAGCGATCGAACGGAAGTGCCAAGAAGCCAATCTGCGGCCGACCCGGGTCCCGGCCGTGCAGATGTCGCCCACATGGCAAGGCTGCAGCTATTCGCATTTAAAATGCATGCAGATCGCAAAGGATCGCCACCTACCCTCGGTTCTCGTCTTGGAGGATGACGCGACGTTTACGCCGGAATCGATCAACCGATTTCGCGATCTCCTGCCGTACCTTTGGGCAAACCGCGACAAATGGGAGAGATTCAATGGGGGTCCGACGTTTCCCCCCGATCCAACAATCAAGATCATGAGCAAAGACCAGAAATTGATGTATGCGAGAGGAATCGCCGCGCATTTCAATCTAATCCATGCTGGAGCTTACGACGAGATTCTCAAATGGGATCCGAGCGACAGCATGATCGACGTATACTACATCGCCTTGGAAAGCAAATTTCGAGTGGTTTTCAATAGCGTTGCCACCGCGCCGCACATATCGGTTCAGTCGAATAGCGCGTCGGATGTCGGTCCGAGTTTGGGGATTGCAGGGAGTGATTATTCGGCGTATTTCTACTATTCGGAGCTGAAATTACGCGAATGCTTGGCGGCGCAGCCCTGACTTGCCCTTGAGAGCGGGCGACAGTGACCTCAGTTTGCGTCGATCAGCCGCCGCCTCCGAAAATCCGACGCTTTCCTAATTTCTAGGAAAGTGTCCTAACTTGAGGCGGGTGTGGTTGCCACCTCACGTCCAAGCATCAGGAAAACTGCATTCTTGAAGAAATGTGTTCCGCTTTGCGGGAAATAGGTAAACACGACCGCGCCAGGTACGGCAAATGGCGGATTTTGCAAGCGAACCGGCCTAAAGCCGCCAGGCTGAATGTCGCAATTGACCTGGCTCATGGGCTCGATTGCATTGGTCAAGAGAGCGAAGTGATATTTCTGGCGGATTGCAGTCACGTATTCGGCAATGGTCGAATTCGGAAGGTGTTGCAGAACCTCCTTCGAAAGCAGCAGGTCACCTCCGGGCAGCGCCTCAGGCGAAGTAAACACCTCGAACGTCAGAATGGATTGACCAAAGCGATTGCGATTGCGTTCGACAATCTCGGGAACAACATCGACGCCAAGGTACTCTACCCCGGACCAATCCAGGAAGCGCGAGAACTGCCAATCGCCGCAGCCAAGATCAGTGACGCTGCGAATACTGTTGGCCTCGATAAAGCGCGAAACGAACGCGCGATATTCAATCGTGTTGGCTGGGCTCGATCCTGGCCCGGATCCTTGGCCCCACCATCCGTTCTCCCTATAGATTTGCTCGAAGGCGTTCCGGAGCGCCAAGTTGCCTTCAGCCATCGTGCTGCTGTCCGGTTGCGGGGAAGCCGGAGGCGAGCGGCGCGGGCTTTTGCCCTTAAAACGCGGCGTATAAAGGGTGCCGGGCGCTATTTCCCCGCATATGGTTGACTGCTCGCGTCGGCCCTCGGTTACCATCAAAGGCGGCGCTGTTTTTACGTACCAGTCGTCCTGTTTCGAGAATACCTCGAATTTCCGAGTGAAGCCGTTGGCGGTTAACAGGGCATGGATAGGCTCGCGCCGCGCGGTATACTTATGTTCGACGATGATGATCCGGACATCGTATTTTGCGAAATCAAAGGCCTGCAAGATCTCCAACTCGGAACCCTCGGTGTCGACCGAGAGGAAATCGATCCGCCGCGGGGCGTCGTGCTCGTCGAGCAGCTGGGTCAAGCCCACGGTGCCGACTTCGTAACGCTTGCCGGCGGCGCGGTGTGCGGCGTAGCGATCGGCATCGATATATTGCTCAATGGTCGAGAATTCGGCTTCGGGCGCCTCGACGAATGTCACCAGCCCGCCGCCGTCTCTCCAGACGCAGCGGTCATCGATGATGCACTTTCGCGCCTCTCGCAGCTTCCCCTGATTGCATCTCGCCGGCTCGACCAGTATTCCGTTCCAACCGCGTTCGAATTCGAGCATGAGCGTATTGCTCAAATACACGCCGTCTCCGGCACCGAATTCGACGAAATATCCGGAACACTGATCTCCAAGGTGATAAAGTACGAACAGATCTTGAAAGTTCTGAGCCTTGGAATTGGCCAGATTCTTCAGGCAGTAATCGAAGAATCGATGCTCGTCATCCTCATGGTTTCCGTCGATCGGCCTCGGTGATGTCGCAAGGCCCGAGCACACGTCGTTGAAATTGCGACCTTCTTCCGTACCAGTCAGCCCGGGCGCCGGCCCTTGCCCGACGAGATCGTGAACCGGCGTCAAATCCGCCGGCCGGGCGAGGGTCTCCGCCGCCCGGGCGTATCCCGCGAGGTCGTCGTGCAGCGCTGATCGGGCTGGGTAAACAGAGAGCGGAGATGGGCTCCCTTGCAGATGCGAGCCGGACAAACCGCCTGTGTCATTCGCGCCGGGACCTTCCTCGCCGCGTATGGTCGACGCTTCGTACCGGTTTTCCGTCACGACCAGCGGCGGCACGCATACGAACGCACGCAGCGAAGGGTAGGCCCCATTCATGATGCAGTCGACGCCTTCGTTTTCGATTCTTACGCCAAAGCCCGCGAAATCGATTAGACCGGGTCGAAGTGGAATGCAAAAATCAAGCAAGGCACGCGCGCCCCTGGGGGACACGGAATAGCAGATAATGCCGAAAAGATGCCCGAGCTTTAATAGGATCGGAGCCGCATCAAGTGCCTGGTATTTTCCGATGTTTTCGCGCAACGGGCCCTGATAGAACTCAAATTGCGCACGAGTGACTCCTGGCATTGCGTCGACCCACAATTTCTGCGCAAAACTAAACCCCCACATCACAATGTCCCAATCCGCCCCGAGGCCAAGCAAGAGTGCCTCAGAACGTGCGTCGAAACGGTGGGCGAATATCGCGTCGTCTTCGGCTATGGTTATTGGTCGATTTTCATTTACGGCCAGTTGCCACAGCGCAACGTGCGACATTGCGCAACCGAGCGCACCGACGGTGTATTGGAGATCGGCGCTGATGACCCCGTCTTCTGTCAGCTTTTCCCTGTTGACCGACCGGCCATCGACGGCCCGAAAGCGAACGACACCACGGAGATGCCCGTTGCGTCTTTGGAACTCCGCCAAGCGGTCGGGAGTGCGGTCGAGATTGATCACGTGGATCTGCGGGAACTCGCTTCGGGGGGCGGCGGGAACCTCGGCGGATCGGTCGTGCGCGGAAAGATCCTCGTGCAATAGGGCCCGCGCCCGTTCGATATCGTCGGCGACATGAAGGTCGCCCTCGGCGAAGGTGATGTAGCCGTAGACTTGCCGGTTATCGAGATATTGCGGGATCGCCGCTTTGCGCGCGCTGTCCGAAAAGATGACGTATTCGTGCCGGTCGGTGCCGTCGCGATAGGCGAGTTCCGCGATCACGTCGGCCCGGACGAGATAGGTGCAATGGACCACCGGCACCTCGATCACGCCGCGCACCTGCCGCGCCACCAGCCAATCATATTGGTCGCATTTCCGGTGATATCCGGCCGCGTCAATTTCCGCGTGAAAGTTGGAATAGAGTTTTTCCGGAATGATCGTCCGCAAGAGCGGCGCGACGATCGGCAGATCCAGCGCGACGAGGTCGCGCAAGGTCGAGCGGCGGATGAAATTGTCGACATCGGCCACGAAATAGAATGCGCAGCCGAGTTCGCAGGTCCGGCGCAGGCTCGCCTCGCGGATCTCGCCCAGCACCCGGAACCGCGTCGCGTTCCATTCGTGCTCGCGGAACTCTTCGACGCGAGCCGCAACGTCGTCGGCGTCGAACTCGACCGCGGCGTAGAGGTGACCGACTTCCGCCACCCAGTCGTGCAGGATCTGCTCGGTCCGATCGGTGTTGTTGTTGGTCCGGATGTAGAGAACGATCGACGATTTCGGGTAGTCGAGCGCCTCGATGCAGTCGAGGTAGAGCGGCAGCGCCGCCTCCTTCTGCTTGGCGAGGATCGCCAGCAGGACCCGCGGCGCTCCGGCCAGATGCGAGCGCAGCGGCCGCGGCGCCGCCAGCGCGTGCTGTTCGACGAAGCCCTCCGCACCGAGCGAGCCGAGATCGGGAGGGTCGCGAAGCTTGGCGGCGGCGGCTCCGGCATTGGCGGCGACGCGCGCGCGCATCGCTGGCGGCAGCTTGTCGCCGGCAAGGAGCCGCAGCGAGGCGTCGAGCGACTGGCGGTGGGCGCCGGCCCAATAGCCGTTGACCGCGTATTCGTCGAGCAATCCGTAATCGTAGACCCATGGCTGCGCGAACAGGGCGCCCTCCGGCTGCGGCCGTTCGAGGCCGCGGCGCGCATATTCGAAGCCCTCGGCGTTGCGACCGTGGTCGCGGCAATAGCGGCTGGCGGCGTGCAATGCCTCGGCCCGCGCCGGCACCGTGTCGGAGGCGCGCAGATAGGCGGCGATGACCTCGTCGAACGGCCGCCCGAGCGCCGCCAGCAGATTGCCGGCCTCGAACAGGCTGACATAGACCTCCTCGGCCCAATAGCCGAGCTCGGCGCGCTTCAGATAGTTTTCGAGCGCCCGCTCCTTGTCGCCGCAGTCGCGGTAGCTTTGCGCCAGGTAGAAGGTGTAGCGCGACACCAGAAACGGGTCGGTCTCGCGCGCCAGGGCCTGTTCGAGGAGGGCCGCGTCGTCCTCGAATTTTCGCGGGTTTTGGCTGCGCGCCCCGCCGCCCGCGATCCGGATGCGAAATCCGGCGGCGCGGGCGCGGGCCAGTTCGCCCGGCGGCGCTTCGAGATATTCGTGGACCACCCCCTTGAACGAGAACGGCAGATCGTTGCGCCAGAGATGCGGACGATAATGCGCGATGCCGCCGTGCCGCACCTCGACATCGTAGAGGTCGTGGTGCATCCAGGTCTTGAAGGCTCCGGGTCTGAACCCGTCGTCGAGTTCCAGCCGATCGTCGGCGTCGATCACCAGCGCATAGTCGATATGCGACAGCTTGCGCAGCTCCTGCAGGGCAAAGCTGCGGTTGTAGGCGAAGTCCCGCCACGGCTCGTCGAGCACGGCGCCCGGCAGGTTCTCCTCTTGCAGATAGCCGCGAACGAGTTCCTGGGTGCCGTCGGTCGACCCGGTGTCGACGACGAGCACGTAATCGACCAGCGGCCGCACGCTCGCCAGGCAACGCCGGATCACCGCGGCCTCGTTCTTGACGATCATCGCCAGACCGATCGTCTTCATCGGTTTGCCTCCGCAGCGGCTGTTCTTATCAGAGCCTCCGCTTTGAGCCGTAAGTGGTTCGTGTCGGCAAACTCGCTCAGCGCGTGGACCGCTGTTGCCGCGTGCTCGCCGATCTGGTTCCAATCGATCGCGGCGGCATCGATCTCCGCCGGCTGCAACCGCCGCTCATCGCGTATGTCGGAAAATGAGACCGGTAAAAGAGTGCGCTCCGCCACCCGCCGCTCGACTTCCCGACGATAGGCCTCGTCCCGCGCCATCTGAGTGACATCGATGGTCAGGTCGGCCGATAGCTCGGCGTGTAGGTACAGATAAATATGCAACGCCATGAACATTCCAAACACCTCGTGGTCCGGAGCGGTGCGCAGCCATCTCGGCAGCCAGTCGCTCGAATGGTGCCCCTCGATGGTGCCATTGCTTTGATGGCGGCCGGCGTACTGGCTAAGACATTTTTGCTTTTCATAATAGTCGACCAGGTAAGAAAGGTAACGATCGCCTCCGTTCGCCAATATCCACGCCATGGTATTGTAAAAATAAAGGTTTTCCGCTCGCCGATAATACAGGTATGACGCCCATTGCAGCCAAAGGTTACGCCGCACAAAGATATGGTAGCCTCCCAGCGCGGTCTTGATTGCTCGAATCCGAGCAAGAGTTCTTGTATCGCCGAGCACCGGCGCCTTACCAGACAGTTCGGCGTATCGGATCAAAAATCCCAGATATTGTTTTTCCAGTGGCCTTAGTCTTAGTTCGCCACCAAGACCGCCTAAAGGGATAAACCATTGGAAGGCCATCGCTGGAACACCCCCGGTGTCCCGAATCAGCGGTAAATATTCAAGGCTGTAGGGGGCGGTCGACGGATGATTTGAATCCCATGATTTGAAATCTATCGTGCTCGCTTCGTCGCGAGTCCGTGTCGCCAGCAGTCCGTGAAATGGCTCATAATAACACATTGCTTCGCGGATCTGGCGAAACTTCAGCCAGATCCAAGTGCTCGACGTCCGCCAGCTCGAGTGGATGAAGATCGGAGCCGTCGTTCGCTGTGTCCTACGCGTGGTTGCCAAGACCGACGCGGCCGTAGCCTCGGCTATCTCACGACCGACCAGGCGGATCGCCGCGGCAGCGTCGCCGTTGGGGCTCAAATATCCGTATACCTCCTGATTGTTGAGATACTGTTGAATCCCGCCTTTTCGTGCGCTGTCCGA
This sequence comes from uncultured Alphaproteobacteria bacterium, assembly GCA_963772295.1. Taxonomy (GTDB): domain Bacteria; phylum Pseudomonadota; class Alphaproteobacteria; order ATCC43930; family CGMCC-115725; genus AP-15. Next base: position 6,318 of record CAVYWO010000003.1, on the reverse strand, counting down.
GAAAATGACATAAGTCAGGCGCCCGCTGCAATCATCATAGGACAGTTTAGGTATCACATCTCGACGAACAAGATAGCACGAATGTATGACCGGAACCTGACACCAACCACGGATCTTCTGCTCCAAAAGCCAATAATACCCTTCACTAGATACGAAATACCCGTTTATGTCGATCTGCTCGTGGAAGTTGGAATATAATTTGCGCGGATCGACATGCCGAAGCAGCGGCGACACGATCGGCAGGTCGACCTCCGTAAGGCATCTTAACGCATTTGGACGCAGAAAGACGTCGGTGTCGACAGCAAAATAGAAGTGGCAATCGGTCTCCAGAGACTTCCTAAGGCTTTGTTCTCGAAGTTGCGCGCCGGTAAAGGACGACGATACCAAGGGGGGCTCAGTATTATTCGATCCATCCACGTCGAGAGACGCATAATAGTCGCCGCAACATTCCGTCCAATCGGCCAAGATCGCGACGGTCTCGCGTGCGTCAATACTCGCGCGTACAAACAGGTCGATCGCGCTCTTTGGATAATCGAGGGCTTCGATACACGACAGATAGAACGAGAGCGCCTCCGAAGGTTGATCGGCAATTACGGCCAGCAATATTCGTGGAGGCGAGGTATCCATGAGCGCTACACGGCGAGGGAGATAGGTCTCGCCCCGTAAGACGGAGGGTCGTCCTGCTCCAATATCGCGAGAACATCCGCCGCCGCAACCGTCGCGAGCCAGGCTTCGCCGTCGCCGACGTCGCAGGAGATCAGCAGCCGCTCGCCGTCGGGATGCGGTGCGAGCCCGGCGGCAAATTCGATCCCGTCCTTGCCGAAGAAGAACGGGCGGCTGACGCCGCGCAGCGCAAAGGCCTGATCGAGCCAGACAAAGCGATGCCGGTAATGGCGGCGGCCCTCGCGCAGCGAGACCTCGTGGATCAGCGCCAGCCAGCCTTCGCCGGGACCGGCCACAAACGCGATCGCCTGCGAGCCGCCCCGGAAATGTTCGGCGGCAATCGCCGGGACCGTCTCGACGATGGTGCGCGCCTCGTCGTCGACGATCCGGGTCGGATCGCAGAGATAGACGAAGCGGAGCCGCTCGCCTTCGGCGCCCGCGGGCGCCGGCTCGACCAGCGGCATCCAGTTCTTTTCGTCGCGCTGCGGTCCCGGCGGCCGCAGCACGCGCCAATCGACGAGCCGGCAGGCGCCCGCCCCGCGCGCGTCGATCCGCGCCAGGACCTGCTCGCACCACCCCTCGGCGGTCAGCTCGCGCACCGTCGCCGTGCACCACAACGCGTCGCGCCAGGCGAAGAGCCGCAGATCCTCGAACCCCAGCACCCGCCAATAGGCCGGCGCCGGCATGTCCGCCGGCGGCAGGATTTCCGCTGCGGAACGGATTTCGAGGCCGGCGGTCAACCGCAGCAGGAAATCCCTCGTATGCACCGGCGCGCCGGCGGGCGTTCGATAATCGCCGTCCTCGCCGACGACGTAGTTGACGGTGCGCTGCACCATGACGATCGCGCCGCCGTCGCGCGCGACCGACGGGTTCGACAGATGGTAGCCTTCGGGTGGGGTGAACCCGACGGGACGCGCGACGAAGGACGGCAGCACCGCCGCCGCCGGCTCGGCATAGAAGGACAGGTTGGCGCGCGCCAGGTCGCGCGCCCCGGCCGGCACCTCCGGGCTCATCGCCAGCCGGTCGCAAAGGGCAAAGCCGCGATCGCGGCGCGCCTTCTCCGGCACATAATAGGCGGCGATCGAATACTCCTCGGCGAGGCCCCATTCGTAGACCCCGTCCTCGAGAAACAGCGCCTCCCCTTGCGGCCGCGGCACGGCCAGCCCGGCCTCGGCAAACAGCAGGCTCGCCTGGTGCATGCCGCGCTCGCGACAATGCCGCGCCAGATCGTAGAGCGGCTCGGCCCGCGCCGGTCGGCGGTCGAACGCGGCCAGCGCCTCGCGCAGAAAGCCGCCGGCATCGCCCAGTCTGTGCAGGCAGCGCGCCCGTTCGAGCCCGGCGAGCCAGGCCTCCTCGTCCCAGCCGCCCATTGCGGCGCGCCGGGCATAGGCCGCCTCCGCCTCGGCAATGCGCCCGGCGTCCTTGTAGGATTGCGCGAGACAGAACCAATAACGGTGATTGCCGGGCTCGGTCTCGAGAGCCTTTTGCAACAGCCGGATGTCGCGCTCCGTCTTGCCGGTCCGGTTGGCGCCGGTCGCATGGTCCTTGTACCACACCCCGGTCAAGGTCTCGAGGTCGCCCAGCACCTCGATATATTCGTGGGTGACCCCTTGATAGCGCGCGCGGGCGTCGCGGCGGACGAGCCGCGTGTTCCAATAGGAGCGCCCGGCGTGCTGCAGCAGCCGATAGCCGGGCGCCGCGAGCTTCGCCCGGAAACCCGGGTCCTCGATCACCAGCTCCATATCGGCATCGGCGAGCAGCAGGTAGTCCCAGGCGAGCGGCGAGGCATAGGCATGGTCCAGTGCCGTGTTGCGCGCCTGGGCGAAATTCTCGAACGGAAAGCTGTGCAATTCGCCGGGCAGGTCGCGCTCGGCGAAGAACGCGATGATCATATCCTGGGTGCCGTCGGTCGAGCCGGTGTCGCCGATCACCCAGCAGGCGATGTGCGGCGCCGCGGCCGCAAGGCAGCGTTCGAGGTTCGCCGTCTCGTTCTTGACGATCATGTTCAGGCAGAGCCGCTTGCCGTCATCCATCGCCACCCGCCGCAGCGCTCTTCGCGTTCGGCAAGGTCATACCCTAGCCTTGCCGAATTGCCGAACCGCTAACCGCGGCCGTCGGCGGCGCCGCCTCGTCGTCCCGACCGCGCCCGCCTACCCCGTGGTCATTGCGAGGAGCGGAGCGGTCCCGGCCCCCGGGTCCGGCCTTCGGCCGGCCCGAGGACAGGCTCCGGCCGGGGGCGCCTCGCGATGACAGCGGGTGAGTTTCATACCTGGCGGGTCGGCGACAGCCGATGGGGGGCTAGCCGAGGCCGAGCGCGGCGCGCAGCCGCGCCGGCAGCTGGCCGAGCGCGCCGAGCTCGGCGCAGCTCTTCTGCCACAACAGCAAATACTCGTCGGCCGGCACCGCGCTCCGCGCCGGCCAGCGGTTGAGGGCGCCGAGATCCTCGACGCAGACCGGATCGCCTTCCATCTCGGCCAAGACGGCGAGCACCAGCGGGTCACCCTTGCCGTGCGTGAAGTCGCGGCAATGGCTGTGCCAGCACGCCGCGAGGTCCGGGCCGGGCGGCGCCGCGGCCCGGTATTTCGCGATCAGATCGGCGCGGTACCGCCGGATGGATTTGGCATAGCCCGAATCGCCGGCAAAGGGTGGGTCGCGCTCCCAGCTCCGCGCGAGGAGACCGAGGCCGCGGAGCGAGAAGGCCTCGGCCAGCGCTTCTTCGAGCCATTGTGAGGGCGGCGTCGGCCGGTCCGAGCGCCGCCAGCTGTTGCACAGCACATGGCCCAGCTCGTGACCGAATTGGTAGGCCAGCTGGCACCAGGCGGCCGTACCGACATCGACGATGATCCAGGCGGTATTCGGCGGATCGGCATGCAGCCAGATCGCCGGCGGCCCCGATGCATGAGCGTCGACCCGCAGCCGCTGCGGCTGTCGGTCGGAGAGCAGCCTGACATCGGCGAGCGAGACTTCCCTTACGCGCTCGACGACCCGCGCCACGGCCGGCTTCGGCGAGCTGTCCCAGCCGCCGGTCAGCTCCAGCGGCGCGCTGCGCAGGCTCGGCGGCGCCGCCGGCGGCGACTCGCCCGCCGCGGCCCGCTGCCGGCCGTCGAGCACTGCGGCGCCGGCGAGGCCCAGAAACCGGCGGCGGCGCATCGCTGGCGCGATCCCTCGATCCTTCGCGGCGGCGGCGGACCGTATCGGTCCGCCGCCGCCGCCCGGCTCACTGCGGCGGCAGCAGCAGCGAGTGATGCTTCAGGAGATCGGCGAGATCGAGCTTGCCGACGCCTTCGAGGTTGACCACGGCGGTGCCGTGCGGACCCGTGATCTCAAGCGCGGTCTTGGTGCCGGGGCCGAAGCCCGGGTCGTTCTTGCCATGGCCGAGCACCTTCACGAAGCGGTCGAGATTGGCCAGGTCGTGGGCCAAGGGCGCGCCGGCCAGGATCTGCCGCAGGTCGAGCCTGTCGCCTCTCGCCAGGTCGAAGTTCTTGACGAAGTCGGTGCCGGCCCGCACCCGCACATCGTAGTCGGTGGTACCGGTTCCGGTCCCCGTCGCAGCGCGCGGGAGGCTGTAGAGGAAGTGCGGCCCGTGCCCCTTGTCGTGCGGGCTCGTCAGGTCTTGCGGCCGGATCACCACGGTCTGCGGGTCGTGACCGCCGGTGGCTCCGGTGGCTCCGGCCGGCGGGTCGAGCGTGGCGACGTAGTAAGTCGTGCCACCGGGGCCGGGGAGGACCTCTGTAGAAGCGGTGAAGATGGTGGAGGTGTGACTGGGGTTCAGCGTGACGTCGGCGAACGTCGCTACCGCAGTTCCATTTTCTTTCAAGGTCAGCGTGTTCGCACTCCAGGTCGCGCTGTTGAACGCAATATTGCTCTCGGCGATGCTGTCGCCGTCATTCATATCCAGAAGTTGCGGGAAGTTATTCGCGCCAGAGTTTATCGTCAGGAGGTCGACGCTGTCGACGCCGGTGCCGTACATAATCGAGCCGCCACTGACGCTCGGGCTGCCGGTGCCGACCATCAGGGTGGCACTGTTGAGCGTTATATCCCCGCCACTCATTTGTCCGGTGATGTCGAGGGTCGAGTCGGTGACCGTGATACTCCCTTGGCTGAAGCTGCTTAACATGGTGTCGCCACCCGCACCGGTTGCACCGGTCGGGCCGATCGGACCCGTCGGGCCTGTGGCGCCGGTAGCTCCAGTCGCGCCGGTCGCACCCGTCGCGCCAGTGTGACCCGCGGGTCCAGTCGATCCGGTCGCGCCCGTCGATCCGGTCGCGCCCGTGGCGCCGGTTGGACCAGTGGCACCCGTGGCGCCGGTCGCCCCCGTAGCGCCGGTAGCACCGGTGTGGCCGGTGGCACCCGTAGCACCGGTCGCTCCGGTTCCGCCGGTCGCACCGGTTCCATTGCCGCCCACCGGCGAGCCATTGCGCTCAAGGCAGACTTTCCGGAGGCCTATACCAACCTCGGCAACGCTCTCAAGGGCCAAGGGAACATCGCGGCGGCGATCGCCGCCTGCCGACAAGCCATTGCCCTCAACCCGGACCTCCCGGACGCCCATCACAACCTGTCCCTGACGCTGCTGCTGAACGGCGAGTTCGCCGAAGGCTGGCGGGAGTACGAATGGCGCTGGCAGACCAAGCAGCTGCGCCCGCGGGGGTTCGCGCAGCCCTTGTGGTCCGGCGAGGCGGTCGACGGCCGCGTCCTGCTGCTGCATGCCGAGCAAGGCTACGGCGACATGATCCAATTCTGCCGATACGTGCCGCTCGTCGCCGCTCGCGGCCGCGTGGTGTTGGAGGCGCCGCGAGCGCTCGTTCGCCTCTTCTCGGGTCTGGCGGGCGTCGAACGTATTGTCGTTCAAGGCGATCCGCTGCCGGCGTTCGATCTGCATTGCCCGCTGCTGAGCCTGCCGCGGGCTTTCGCGACGACCCTGGAGACGATCCCCGGCGGGGTGCCCTACCTCGGAACCGACCCGGCGCAGGTGTCGGCCTGGCGCGATCGGCTGGCCGGTCTGGCGAGACTTCGCGTCGGCCTGGTCTGGGCCGGCGAGCCGCGCGCGACCGATCGCATCAGAGGCGCGGTCGATCGCCGGCGGTCGATCAGCCTCGGCCATTTCGCCAGGCTTGCCGGGGTCGGCGGGATCGCCTTCGTGTCGCTGCAGAAGGGCGAGGCGGCGGCGCAGACGCGGTCGCCGCCGCCCGGCCTGCGCCTCCACGACTGGACCGGCGAACTCGAGGATTTCGCCGATACCGCGGCATTGATCGCGGCGCTCGACCTGGTGATCAGCGTCGATACCGCGGTCGTCCACCTGGCCGGCGCGCTCGGCAAGCCGGTGTGGCTGCTCAACCGCTTCGACACCGACTGGCGCTGGCTGCTCGACCGCGAGGACAGCCCGTGGTATCCGACGCTGCGGCTGTTCCGGCAGCATCGGCCGGGAGATTGGGCGGGGGTGCTCGAGCGCGTGGCGGCGGCGCTGAGGCGGCCTGCATGTTCTTGATTTGGCACAGATCGGTGTTTTCCGTGGTGGAATAGAACTGGAATGCCAAAGCAATACTGCGTTTACATTCTGACCAACCAGAGAAACACGGTGCTTTATACCGGCGTAACCGGCGAGTTGCAGCAGCGCATATATCAGCATCGAGAGAAGCTCCCTCTCCCCGCTCGGCC
>CAVYWO010000002.1:0-285958 GCA_963772295.1 uncultured Alphaproteobacteria bacterium | reverse complement strand
GCCTCAGACCGGCGCATGCGGCGCGGCGACCAGGGCACGCACCAGATCGGCGCGGCTCACGATCCCACCACGCGACCGTCACGGACGACCGGCACCCGCTTTATGTCGTGCGCCGTGAGGAGCTTTGCGATCTCTCCGAGGCTGGTCTCTTCCCGGACCGTGATCACCGGCGCCGACATCAGCTCGCGTGCCGTCGGATAGTTGAGGCTCGCCAAAAAATCGGGGCTCAGTCCTTCGCCTTCGGCAAGCAGCGTCAACCACCAGTCCTCTCGCGCTTCACATTCCGCTTCCCGGCTGCCGATCAGGTCGCCCTCGCTGACAATGCCGATCGGCGCGCCGCCGCCGTCGATCACCGGTACGCCGCTGATGCGCCTTGCGACGAGAAGTGCCGCTATCTTTCGCATCGGCATCTCGGCAGTTACCGATACGACATCGCGGGTCATCAGATCGCGCGCATTCATTGGTTCCTCCTGGCTTGCGGCTTCGGCAATCAGAGCCGCGCTGCGGTTCGCCGGCGCTTGGCGAGGCCCGCGGCCGATATGCTCCCGGCCGAAAGCTCGATGATTTCGCCGGTGATCTCCTCCTGGCGCAGGCGGCGGAAGCTGGCGACGAGCTCGTCGAGCCTGCGCGCGACATTGCTGCGCGCAGCGATCATCGCGCGCATTCGTGCCTCGTTCTCGGCGGCAAAGGACAGCATCACCGCCTCGCACAGCTCGGCATAGACGTATTCTTCGGCAAGCTCGGCAAGAAGCTGCTCCGCCGGCAGAGTGGTAATGGGAGGGACGGCGCGGGGCGCCACCTTGAAGCGCGCAAAGTCGAACGGCAGCAATGCTTGTTCGACGATTTCGATCGTCGCCGACGGCGCCGGCGCCGCGTGCACCACGGTCACGCGCGCCGCCCGGCCTTTTTCGAGCCGTTCGTAGAGCGCGTCGGTGATCCGGCTCGCCAGCACCGGCACTTCCTCGGCGTGCGAGACCATCGGCGCCGACCAGCCAAATGCCAGTCCCCGTTCCGCCGCGACCATCGCCCCGCGATTGCCGACGACAAGGAGTTCGGCCGCATCCGATTTCAAGCGGCGCTCGGCAGCATCGAGAACCCGCTCGTTGAAGGTGCCGGCAAAGCCCTGCTCGGCGCAGAGCACGATGACGACATGCCCGACGGCGCCTCGAGGTTTCTTCGGCGGCGGGTCCGATTCGGCCGCGAGGGCCAGCGCCTGCCCGATCGCTGCCCCGATCGCCGCGGCATAGCCGCGGATCCCGTCGAGGCGGTCGCGCGCTTCGCGCGAGGGCGCCGCGGCGCTGCCGCGCATCGCCGTGATCACCGCTTCGAGCTGGTGAACGGTGCCGATGCGGGTTTCGACCTCGCCGAGCTTGCCGCTCACGGCGCCCTCGCCTCGTGCGCGGGAACCGGTGCCAGCTCTTTGGCGAGGTCGCCTACGGCCGAGGCCAAGGCTGCACGGGTCGCATCGTCGAGCTTACCGGTCTTTTCGATCGCCGACAGGCTCTCGGCCGCATGCGCATCGAGATGTGCCGGCAGGCGTTTCCGAACCTCGCCGATGACCTCGACCGGCAAGGCATCGAACGCGCCATCGGCCAGCGCCGCCAGCAGCGCGACCTCGTCGGCGAGGCGCAGCGCCGCGAAGCGTGGTTGGTTGAGCAAGCTACGGATACGCTCGCCGCGGCTGATCTGCGCCTTGACGCGCGCGTCCGACAGGCCGCCAAAGCGGGTGAACATCTCCAATTCGAGAAATTGCGCATAGTCGAGGCGAACCCGGCCCGACACCGCGCGCATCGCCGCGGTTTGCGCCTTGCCGCCGACCCGGCTGACGCTCAGTCCGACATCGATCGCCGGGCGCTGATTGGCGGCGAAGAGGTGCGAATCGAGGACGATCTGCCCGTCCGTGATCGAGATCAGGTTGGTCGGGATGTAGGCCGAAAGATTGCCGGCATCGGTCTCGGCAATCGGCAGCGCCGTCAGCGAGCCGCCGCCGAGTTCGACCGACAGCTTTGCCGAACGCTCGAGCAGGCGCGAATGCAGGTAGAAGATGTCGCCGGGATAGGCCTCGCGCCGGGCGGCTCGCGGGTCAACAGCGCCAGCTCGCGATGGGTCGCGGCATGCTTTGTCAGATCGTCGACGACGACGAGCGCGTGCCCGCCATGGTCGCGGAAATATTCGGCGATCGTAAAGCCGGCGAACGGCGCGATCCACTGCAGTCCCGGCGAAGCGGCGGCCGGGGCAACGACAAAGACGCAGCGCTCGGGCGCGCCGTGCTGCCGTACCGCGTCGATGACCCGCCGCACCGCGGTCGCCCGCTGACCAATCGCCACATAGACGCAGATCAGGTCCGAGTGCTTCTGATTGATGATCGTGTCGACGCCGATCGCCGTCTTGCCGGTGGCGCGGTCGCCGATGATCAATTCGCGCTGGCCGCGCCCGACCGCGAACAGGGCGTCGATGGTCAGGATGCCGGTCTCAATCGGCTGCGAGACGAGATCGCGCTCGATGATCGCCGGCGCCTGCCGCTCCACCGGCATTTGCCCCTCCGCCTTCACCGGCTCGTCGCTGTCGAGCGGGCGACCGAGCGGATCGACGATGCGGCCCAGCAGTCCCGGGCCGACCGGGACCTGGACAACCTCGCCGGTCCCGGTCACCCGCGATCCCGCCTCAATGGCCTCGCCGTCGTCGAACAGGACAGCGGTGATCGAATTGGTGTCGAGGGTCAGGGCAAAGCCCATTCGTCCGCCGTCGAAGCGAAGCAACTCGTTGAGACAGGCGTCGGGCAGACCGGAGACAAGGGCGATCCCGTCGCCAACGCGTTCCACCCGGCCCACCGTTTCGGCCTGCGGGGCAAGACCGATCCGGGCGACGGTTTCGCGCGAGCGCGCGAGCCAGGGGTCGCTGAGAGTATCAGGCAGCGTCTGTGTCATGGTGAACCAGCTCGGATCTGAGGCGAATGAGATCGGCGCGGAAGCTGTTGCGGACGACGGCATGCGGGGCTTCCAGCTCGAGGCCGGCGATCAGCTCGGGCTCGACCGCGACTTCGAGCAAAACCGGATGGCCGAGCACCCCCGCGAGCGCCTTGCGGCAGGCCTCCACTTCCTGCGGGGTAACCGCACGGGCCGCCGTCAGACGCACCGAGGTTCCGTCCGCGCCGAGCGATGCCCGCGTGCCCTCGGGGAGCTGTGCCAGCCCGGTCGCGATCCCGTCGATAAAGGCGGCAACGCGCGCCTCGCGCGGCAAGCGGTCGAGCAGCTTGCCGGCGATGTCGACGGCGAGCCGTCCCGCTCGATCCTCGGCGGCCTGCGCCTCGGTCCGCCATTCGGCTTCGATCTCGGCTTTCGCGGCGGCGCGGAGTTTGTCGGCGTCGGCCTGGGCCTCCGCAAGAAGCGCCGATTTCGCCGTCGCCGCCTCGGCTTCGGCGGCCTTCAGCGCCTCGCTGCGGCGCGCGGCGAGGCTTGCGGCCTCGGCCGACGCCTGCTCGCGCTCGCTCTCCGCCGCCGCCTTTGCCGCCTGCGCGTCGGCGAGCAGCTTGCCGGCCGCCTGCTGCCGCGCCGCGATCGCGTCGACCACCGGGCGGTACAGAAACCGCGCCAGGAGCCAGATTAGGACGAGGGCGTTGACCGCCTGAAGGCCCCAGCGTCCACCAGTCGATTTGCATCTCTTCCTGCGCCTATTTGACGAAGGGATTGGCGAAGAGCACCAACAACGCGATCACCAGTGCGTAGATCGCCATCGTCTCGATCATGGCGAGGCCGACGAAGAGTGTTCGCGACACGGTGCCGGCGGAATTGGGCTGCCGGGCGATCGCTTCCATCGCCGAGGCGACGGCCCGGCCCTCGCCGAGCGCCGGGCCGATGGCGCCGAACGAGACGGCCATCGCGGCGGCGAAAATGCTGATCAATTGGATCGTGTGGTCCATGGTGTTTCTCACTTTCTGTTGAGAACTGAGGCGGATTCTTTTCTTCCCTCGGCAAGTGCAGCGCCGATATAGACCATGGCCAATACCATGAAGATGTAAGCCTGGATGGCTCCGGTCAGCAGATCGAGGGCCATGAACGGGATCGGCACGAACAGGCCGGCGAGGGACAGAACGATGGCGCCGATAAAGACGCCGCTCATGACATTGCCGAACAGCCGGACGATCAGCGAGAAGGTGCGGGTAGCTGCTCGACGATGTTGAGTGGGATCATGACCCAGGTCGGCTGGGTGAAGGTGGCGAGGTAGCCCTTAAGCCCGAGCGCCCGAACTCCGTAAGAGATCGTCGCGCAAAAGACGAGCGCGCCCCAGGCGGCGTCCGTCTCCAGATGGGCGGTCGGGGCTTCGACGCCCGGGATCAGCGACGACCAGTTGGCGGCGAGAATGAAGATGAAGATCGTCCCGATCAGTGCCCGGTAGGGACCCGGCTCGACTTGCATCGTGGCGCGGATCTGGTCGTCGATGGCGCCGACCAAGAGTTCGAGGACAGTCTGGGCCTTCGACGGAAACGGCGACAAACGGCGCGTGACCCGACGGCGAACAAAACGAGAAATCCCATGATCGCCCAGGTCACGACGACCGGCCCGGTGACCGCGACCGACCCAAGGTGGAACAGCGCCGTGGTTTCGAGAGGCGAGTGTTTCATCGCAACTCTCCAAACCGCCACACCAGCAACGGCCGGGCCACCAGGAAGCCGAAGGCACCGGAGAGCACCGTCGCCAGGCCCAGCCGCGCCAGCAATGTCAGCGCCGCGACCGCAACCGCGATCCGTCCCAGTTGCACCGCAACCGCCTTGACTGCGGCTCCGCTGGTGAAGAGCCGCGTATTCCACCAGAGCGAGGCGTAATGAAAGGCGCCGACGCCGAGACCGGCAACGAGACCGATCCCGATCTGAACGGCCAAACCAATCGTCATTGCTGCTTCATCCCCTGGCGATGCATCCATCTCCAGGCCGACCAGAAGCCGATTGCCGCACCGGCCATCAGCAGAGGAGCCGAAAAAAAGATCCCGGTTCCGAAGATCCGATCGAGCCAGCGGCCAAGGAACAGGCAGAGCAGTGTCGGGACGATGATGGTCCAGCCGAGCACGCCGATCTGGCCGAGCCGCGCACCGAGCGACGGCTCGGGATCGGCACGACCTTCGGCATCGCGCTCGGCGGCACTTCGCGCCGCCGCCGCCAGGCGATCGAAATCGGCTCCGCTCAAGACGCGGCCCCCGCTGGATCGTTCCGGCCGGGGCCGGGTTGGGTTGCAAATAGCGCACCAGTTGACGCACCGCGAGCGCATGAAGGCGGGTCTGTTCGACCCGCGCCTTGCGGTCGGCCTCGGCTTGCTGCGCGCGCACGGCCCGCACCTTCGCCTCGAGCTCTTCGAGCGAATGGCCGACAACCCCTTCGCGGCAGGCGACCGCGACGTCGCGGCCCGCCGCGACGGTAAAGACACCGCCCCTCACCGCGCAGAAGCGCTCGGCGCCGTCGGCGGTCCGCCAGCGCAGTACCGAAGGAACCAGCACGGTCAGCAGGTCGGCATGACCGGGCAAGATCCCGAAGCTGCCGCTTTGATCCTCACGGTCACGACCCCGGCGCAAATCCTCGCCGAGAGCGGCAACGTCACGGCGGTTCGGGCCGAGGATGGCGGTGACCGAAACGCCGCCTACCGAGACGAGCGCCACCAGAATGTCCTGCTGCTGATGGGACAATGTGTTTCGGTTTGTGCAGGCGGGATCGGAAGTCTCGGGGCTTCTCGGGCGCCTGCCGTCGCGGGTTGGCTACCAGCCGACGTTGGCGAGCGAGGTGGCCGCCCTGCAGGAACGAATCGTCGCGGAAATATTCGGAGATGGTCAGCGCGGTCATCGGCACCCGCCAGCGTGCGCCCGGCGGCTCGTTCATCTGGCCATAGACGAGCACGGTGCGCGCGAGCACACCCGACCCGCGCATGTCGAGCAGCATCTCATGGCCTTCGCGCGAGCGCTCGCCGACGCCGGCAAACACCGAGATCCCTTTGTAGCGCTCGACCATGGCGTGGATCAGCTCCATGACGAGCACGGTCTTGCCGACCCCGGCGCCACCGAACATCGCGGCCTTGCCGCCCTGCGCCAATGGCGTCAGCAGGTCGATGACCTTGATGCCGGTCGAAAAAATCTCTGTCGCGCCGCTCTGCGCCGCAAGCGGCGGCGGCGGGTGATGGATCGGGCGACGCGGCACGTCGGCCGCGAATGCCTTACCTTTGTCCCCGATAGCGCCGGTCAGGTCGAGCAATCGGCCGAGCACCGCGTCGCCGACCGGCACCTCGAGCGGCCCGCCGGTCGCATGGGCGACGACGCCGCGACGCAACCCCGCGGTCGACTGCAAGGCAATGGCGCGAACCGTCGTCTCGTCGAGATGAGACTGCACCTCGGCGACGATCGGGGCGCCCTTGTCAGGCGTGACCACCAAGGCGTCGTTGATCGGCGGCAGGCTCGAGCCATCAAACGCCACATCCAGCACCGCGCCGCGTACCGCGGTCACCCGACCATCAATTGCTGCTTGCGTCTGCGCCATCGCATTCGTCCAAAGGCCCCGGTGCCTGTCCTGTGTCCTGGCGGCGGGGATATGGATCGGTCGGGATCAACCCCCCGATCGTCGACCCGGAGGCTAGAGGTCCTTGCGGCGCGGCGATTTGATCGAGGTTAAAGGCGAGTGCGGATTCCCGATGGACCGGCGGGCGGGGGAATTGGCCGCCGGTTTGATCGAGGTTAAAGCCGATCGCGGCGGCGGCCGCGAGGATGCCGCCCGCGATCGTGCGCACCACCGATCATGGGCCCGCGCAGCCTGTCTTCTTCTCAGATCAGGACGGTCAGAATGATGAGCAATCCCGTCAGAACCCACGAGACAGCTCGCACTGCCGAGGCCATCTCTGCCTATGGCCCGGCCCGCGCGACGGTCGAGGGAGCCCCTCTCGCTCCAACCGAGCTGCGGAGCATCGACGCCTATTGGCGAGCGAGCCTCTTTTTGTGCCTCGGGATGCTCTACCTCAAGGCCAACCCGTTGCTCCGAGAGCCGCTGGCCTTGGAGCAGATCAAGCCGCGGCTCTTGGGACACTGGGGTTCGGATGCGGGTCAGTCCTTTGTATATACCCACTTCAATCGGCTGATCAAAAAGTATGATTTGAACGCGATCTACATCAGTGGCCCGGGGCACGGGGCGCCCGCGGTTCTGTCGCAGGCATACCTGGAAGGGACGTATTCCGAGATCTACCCGGGAAAGAGCCAAGACGCCGCCGGACTGCAGCGTTTCTTTAAGCAGTTCTCCTTCCCCGGCGGCATCGGCAGCCACGCCACGCCGGAAACGCCAGGCAGCATCCACGAAGGCGGCGAGCTCGGCTACAGCGTTTCGCACGCCTACGGGGCGGTGTACGACCACCCGGATCTGATCGCCCTCGTGGTGGTCGGCGACGGCGAATCCGAAACCGGTCCGCTGGCCACCAGCTGGCACAGCAACAAGTTCCTCAACCCGATCACCGACGGGGCGGTGCTGCCGGTCCTGCATCTCAATGGCTACAAGATCAACAACCCGACCATCCTCGCCCGGATCAGCCACGAGGAACTGAAGGCGCTGTTCGTCGGTTATGGATACATGCCGTATTTTGTCGAGGGCAGCGAGCCCGAGAGCATGCACCAGGCGATGGCCGCCACCCTCGAGCGCTGCGTCCTCGAGATCCGCGAGATCCAGGAAAAGGCGCGGCGCGCCGGCAAGGCCTTTCGGCCGCGCTGGCCGAAGCGCCAACCCGATCGCCAATGGCGGCCTGTTGCGCAGGCCGCTCGAGATGCCGGATTTCCGTGAATGCGCGGTCAAGGGTCGAGAAGCCCGGCGCGACCCCGGCAGGGAATGTTCCCACTCTCGGCAACTTCCTGCGCGAAGTGACGCGGCTCAACATGCACAACTTCCGCGTCTTCGGCCCGGACGAGACGCAGTCGAACCGGCTGCAGGCGCTCTACGACGTTACCAAGAAGGTGTGGCTCGCCGAATACTTTCCGGAGGACGCCGACGGCGGCGAGCTCGCTCCCGAAGGCCGGGTCATGGAGATGCTGAGCGAGCATACCGTGGAAGGCTGGCTCGAAGGTTTCCTGCTGAGCGGCCGGCACGGCTTGATCAACAGCTAAGAGCCGTTCATCCACGTCATCGACTCGATCCTGGCGCGCCAACGTGTCGTCGCTCAACTTGCTGATCACCGCGCTGGTCTGGCGTCAGGACCACAACGGCTTCACGCACCAGGACCCGGGCTTTCTCGACGTCGTTGCCAACAAGAGCCCGAGCGTCGTGCGCATGTACCTGCCGCCCGACGCCAATTGCCTGCTATCGGTCGCCGACCATTGCCTGCAGAGCGTCAATTACGTTAATGTCATGATCGCCGACAAACAGGTGCATCTCCAGTACCTCGACATCGAAGCGGCGGTCGAACACTGCACGAAGGGTGTCGGCATCTGGGACTGGGCGAGCAACGACCAGGGCGCCGAACCCGACGTCGTCATGGCCGGTTGCGGCGACTGTCCGACGATGGAGTCGCTGGCGGCGACGGCGCTCTTGCGTCAACACCTGCCCGATGTCAAGGTCCGGTTCGTGAATGTCGTGGATCTGTTCAAGCTGGTGCCGAACACCGAGCACCCGCACGGGCTGACCGACCGCGAGTTCGAGGCGCTGTTCACCGCGGACAAGCCGGTCGTCTTCAACTTCCGCGCCTATCCCTGGCTGATCCACCGCCTCACCTACCACCGCCCGCATCAGCACCATATTCACGTGCGCGGCTACAAGGAGCAGGGCAACATCAACACGCCCCTGGAACTGGCCATCCGCAACCAGGCCGACCGCTTCAGCCTGGCCATCGACGCCATCGACCGGATGCCGCGCTTCCGCGTCACCGGGTCGAGCGCGCGCGAGGCCCTGTTGAACCAGCAGATCGCCTGCAGGAACCACGCCTACGAGTTCGGCACGGATACGCCGGAAATCGTCAATTGGGCGTGGCCGTTCTAGAGCGCGAACCCGTCGCATGAGCGAAACGCTTCCGGTCGTCTACCTCGCCAGGCGTGGCGAGACCGCCTGGAGCCTGTCGGGGCAGCATACCGGCCGAACCGATCTGCCCTTGACCGAGCGCGGCGAACGCAACGCCGGCGCCCTCGGCCGGCGACTGCGCGGATTGACCTTTGCCAAGGTCATGACCAGCCCGCTGCAGCGCGCGTTCCGGACTTGCGAACTGGCCGGCTTTGGCGAGGCTGCCGAAATCGACCCCGATCTCGTCGAGTGGGACTACGGCGAATATGAGGGCCGCCGCACCGTCGACATCCATGCAGAGCGGCCGGATTGGCAACTGTTCCGCGACGGCTGCCCCGGAGGCGAAACGCCGGCCGAGATCGGCGCGCGCGCCGATCGCATCATCGGTCGGCTGCGCGCCGTCGCCGGCGATGTGCTGCTGTTTTCGAGCGGGCATTTTCTGCGGGTTCTCGCCGCCCGCTGGCTGGGTCTCGAGGTGCCGGGCGGACGATACCTGGTGCTCGGCACCGCGAGCCTCAGCGCCCTGGGCTACGAGCACAAGCTGGCCGAGCCGGCCATCCGGCTATGGAACGACGACCGTCATGTAGAAGTCACATCGTAGGGGTAAGCAGGTGAACCGCTCGAGCCTACAACAAAAGGACAGGTGCCGTGAGCGAACTGACCGAGGTCACCTCCCCACCGTCACGCACATCGGAAGCCGCTCCCGACCTTCTCACTCAATACGGCTGCGGGCCGATCCGGTTTTCCGGCGATAATGACGCGCTCTACGAGCGGCATCTGTTATTCGACGACGTCATCGATCCGGCTGCGGCCAAGGGACGTGAGCGTTTCGAGGCCGCAGCGCATTCGGTTAGAGACGTGATGTCCCAACGGTGGGTCAAAACCGAGCGTACCTATGACCGCGAAAACCCAAAGCGGATCTATTATTTGTCGATGGAGTTTCTGATCGGGCGCTCGCTGACCAACAACGTGACCAATTTGCTGCTCGACCCGTACGCACATCGGGTGGCGCAGGAAAAAGACCTCGACTGGTTTGGGCTGCTCGATGAGGAGCCCGATGCCGGGCTCGGAAATGGCGGGCTTGGCCGGCTCGCCGCCTGCTTTCTCGACTCGATGGCGACGATGCAACTGCCGGCGATGGGCTACGGGCTGCGCTACGAATATGGCATGTTCCGGCAGTCGATCGAGAATGGGTGGCAGCGGGAGCATCCGGACAACTGGCTGCGCCGCCACGACCCGTGGGAAGTCGACCGCCCGAACGAGGCAGTTGAAATCAAGCTCGGTTCCTCGTTCAAGATGCACGCCGGAAGCCTGGAGATCGTCGCCGGCCGACCGTCGACTTTGATCGGCCTCCCGTTTGACCGGCCGGTCGTCGGCTATGGCGGCAAGACCATAAACACCCTTCGCTTGTGGTCGGCCGCGTCACCCGATTATTTCGACTTTGAGGAGTTCAGCAGCGGCGATTTTGTCGGCGCGCTGGTCGGCAGCCTGGCGGCGCACAATTTGACGCGGGTGCTCTATCCCGACGACAGCACCGAGGTCGGGCAGGAGCTGCGTTTTGTGCAGGAATTCTTCCTGGTTGCCTGCTCGCTGGCGGATCTGGTGCGGCGCTTTCGGCGCGGCAATCCGGATTGGCGCGCCTTCCCGGACCAGGTCGCGATCCAGCTGAACGACACGCACCCGACACTGGCGATCCCGGAGCTGATGCGGATCCTGCTCGATGAAGCGCATCTTGGCTGGGACGAGGCTTGGGACATCACGCGGCGGAGCTTGGCCTACACCAATCATACCTTGCTTCCAGAAGCGCTCGAAAAATGGCCTCTTCATTATTTCGAGCAGCTGCTGCCGCGGCAGCTGGAGATCATTTTCGAGATCAATCGCCGCTTCCTCGATGCTGTCCGGGTCCGCTGGCCCGGGGACGAGGCGCGCGCCGCTCGTATGAGCCTGATCGAGGAGAGGGGCGAGCGCAGAGTGCGCATGGCGAACCTGGCGATCGTTGGTTCGCACAGCACCAACGGCGTGGCCGCCATTCACTCGACCTTGTTGCGCACGACGACCGTCAAGGACCTCGCCGAAATGTTTCCGGAGCGTTTCAACAACAAGACCAACGGGATCACCCCACGCCGCTGGTTGTTGCTTGCCAACCCGGGGCTCGCACGCACCATCACCGAGACGATCGGCGAGCGGTGGGTCACCGATCTCGACGAACTGAAGAAGCTCCGACCTTTCGCGGAAGACAAGAATTTCCGAGAGAAATTTCTCGACGCCAAGCGTGCGGCGAAATTGCGTTTCGTGGATTGGATGAAGTCAAACTGCGACGAGACGGTCGATCCCGACACGATTTTCGACTGTCAGATCAAACGTATTCATGAATACAAGCGACAGTTGCTGAATGCACTGCGCATCATTATCCTTTACAACCGGCTGCGGCAAAACCCTAATCTTGAAATGACGCCGCGAACCTTTTTCCTTGCCGGCAAGGCGGCACCCGCTTATCGATTGGCCAAGCTGATCATAAAGTTCCTCAACAACCTGGCGGGTACGGTTGACGGAGACCCGATGGCGTGCGGTCGATTGAAAGTCGTCTTCGTACCCGAATACTGCGTTTCCCTCGCCGAACGGTTGATCCCTGCCGCCGATGTCTCGAACCAGATCTCGACCGCCGGCTACGAAGCGAGCGGCACGAGCAACATGAAATTCATGCTGAACGGAGCCTTGACGCTCGGCACGCGCGACGGTGCCACGATCGAGATGGCCGAAGAGGCCGGCGAAGAGAACTTCTTCCTGTTCGGCTTGAGTGCTCAACAGGTCGCCGACAGCCGCGGCTGGTACAGCCCGTATTGGCACTACCACAACGAACCCGAAGCGCGTGCTGCCCTCGACCTGATCTCAACGGACTACTTCAGCCGCTATGAGCCCGGTGTTTTTGCGCCGATACATCAGGCGCTGCTGGCGCAGGGTGACCATTACATGCATCTCGCGGACCTCAAATCCTATCTCGATGCGGATCGGCGGCTGACCGGGTTGTACGCCGATAGGGCCGCCTGGGCAAAAAAGGCCATCCTGAATGTCGCCGGTTCCGGGAAATTTTCGAGCGACCGCACGATCGCCCAATATGCCGGCGAGATCTGGAACGCTGAACCGTGTCCGGTTCCATGACGAGGAGGTGCCGATGACGATTTCACCCCTGGCCGGCCAGCCGGCGCCCAAGGAGATGCTGGTTGATCTCTCGCGCCTCGAGCGCGAATATTACGCGTGCCGGCCCGATCTCGACGACCCGGAACAACGCGTCGCCTTCGGCACCAGCGGGCATCGCGGGTCGCCTTTTCGCGGGTCCTTCAGCGAAGCCCATATCCTCGCCATCACGCAAGCGATCTGCGATTACCGAAAGGCCCACGGCATCGACGGGCCGCTCTACATGGGCAAGGACACGCATGCGCTTTCCGGGCCGGCTCAGTATACGGCGCTCAAAGTCCTGGCGGCGAACGAGGTGCACACGATAATTCAGCGCGCCGACGGGGTGACGCCGACACCGGTCATCTCGCACGCCATCCTCGTCCACAACCGCTCGCGCACCGAGCATCTCGCTGACGGCATCGTCGTCACGCCATCGCACAACCCGCCGGAGGATGGCGGGTTCAAATACAACCCGCCGCACGGCGGGCCGGCCGATACCGACGTGACAGAATGGGTCGAGAACCGGGCCAACGAACATCTGAGGGACGGAAACCGCGACGTCAAGCGGATCACGATCGAGGCGGCCCTCGGTGCCTCTACGACGCGTCAGGACGACTTTGTGCCACCCTATGTCAGGGATCTGCGCAATGTCGTCGACATGGAGGCGATACGCGCCGCCGGCTTAAAGCTCGCCGTCGACCCGCTCGGCGGCGCCGCCATCCATTATTGGGAGCCGATCAACACACTCTATGGCCTCGACATTACTGTCGTCAACCCGAAGGTCGATCCGACTTTCTCGTTCATGACCGTCGATCACGACGGCAAGATCCGGATGGACTGCTCAAGCCCGTACGCGATGCGCCGGCTCGTTGGCCTCAAGGATCGCTACCGAGTGGCATTCGCCAATGACCCCGATTCCGACCGGCACGGCATCGTCACGCCATCGGCGGGGTTGATGAACCCGAACCATTACCTCGCGGTCGCAATCCAATATCTGCTTACGCACCGTCCGGATTGGCCGGCACATGCCGCTATCGGCAAGACGTTGGTCAGCAGCAGCATGATCGACCATGTCGTCAACAAGCTGGGCCGCCGTCTGTGCGAGGTGCCGGTCGGCTTCAAATGGTTCGTGCCGGGCCTGTTCGACGGGTCGTGCTGCTTTGGCGGCGAGGAAAGCGCCGGCGCCAGCTTTTTGCGGCGGGACGGCAGGGTGTGGACCACCGACAAGGACGGCCCGATCATGGATCTGCTGGCGGCCGAGATCACCGCACGCACCGGCAAGGACCCGGGCGAACATTACAACGAGCTGACGGCCGAGTTCGGGACGGCTCACTACACGCGCATCGACGCGCCGGCGTCGCCGGAAGAGAAGGCAAGGTTGGAGCGGCTGTCGCCGGAGGCGGTCAAAGAGGCGGAACTGGCCGGCGAGCCGATCGTCGCAAAGCTGACCCGCGCCCCGGGGGACGGCGCTCCGATCGGCGGCCTCAAGGTCGTCACCCGCAACGGCTGGTTCGCGGCGCGGCCGTCAGGCACCGAAGCCGTCTACAAGATCTACGCGGAGAGCTTCAAGGACGAGGGGCACCTCGACGCGATCGTGAGCGAGGCTCGCGCGATGGTCAACAACGCCCTCGGATCCGCCATGTGAGCTAAACGTCGTGAAAGATCGGATTTTGACAGCCAGAAAAACACGCCGGATGCCGACGGAAAGTTAAAGGGCAATTGCTGCGAAGGAGAACTTCGCAGCAATTATAAGGAGGCCGATGATGCCTTCAACGTCATTCCCGACGTCGCCTGAGCCGTTGCCCGCAATGCCAGGACCGTTTCCGCCGGGGTACCGCGCCTCGGGCTTGCTCTTGCACATCTCCTCGCTGCCTTCGCCCTACGGCATCGGCGATGTCGGGCCCGCCGCATTCGACTGGATCGACCGTCTGCGGGAGGCAGGCCAAGGCTGGTGGCAGGCGCTCCCGCTCGGTCCTACCGGCTACGGCAACTCGCCCTATCAGTCATTGTCCTCCTTTGCCGGCAACGAGACGCTCTTCAGCCCGGACGGCCTGATCGAGGACGGACTACTGCGAGCGAGCGACTGCAAGGGTCAATCGTTCCCGGCCGCGACGGTCGATTACGACAGGGTGACCCCGTTCAAAAGCCGGCTGCTCGAAATGGCGTGGAGAAACTTCGGCACCGGCCTCCGCTCCGACCTGCGCCCCGATTTCGAGCAATTCTGCCGCGATCAGGCCCATTGGCTCGACGACTACGCGCTCTTCCGGGCGCTCAAGGCGAAATACGGCAGTGCATGTTACCTCGAATGGCCGACGGAGCAGGTGCGACGCAGTCCGGCCGCCCTGACCCTCGCACGGCGAGAACTCGCCGACGGGATCGGGCAGGTTTGCTTCGCGCAATTCCTGTTGTTTCGGCAATGGGGGAGGCTCAGGAAGCACGCCGTTGGCAAGGGCGTGCGCCTGATCGGCGACCCTGCCGTTTTTCGTATCTCCCGATTCGAGCGACGTGTGGGCCAACCCCGAGCTGTTCCTGTTGGACGCCGAGCACAGGCCGCGTTTCGTCGCCGGTGTACCGCCGGACTACTTCAGCGCCCAAGGGCAGCTCTGGGGGAATCCCGTCTACGATTGGGAGGCCTTGGGGCGCGCCGGCTATCGCTGGGCGATCGACCGCCTGCGCGCGCTCTTGGCGCATGTCGATGCGGTCCGCCTCGATCATTTCCGGGCATTTGCCGCGGCCTGGCACGTCCCAGCCGGGGCACCGACGGCGCAAACCGGCAAATGGGTGCCCGGTCCGGGCGCCAGGTTCTTCGATGCCGTATCGGGCGAACTCGGCGCTCTGCCGTTCATCGCCGAGGATCTGGGTCTGATCACGCCCGAAGTCAGCGCGCTGCGCGACCGGTTTTGCCTGCCGGGGATGCGGGTGCTTCAGTTCGCCTTCGACGGCAGCCAGGACAACCCTCACCTCCCCACCAACTACGTGGCCAATACCGTCGTCTACACCGGGACCCACGACAATGCCACGACGCGCGGCTGGTTCGCCGAATTGCCGGATCGGCAGAGACAAAATCTGCGGAATTACCTGAAACAGCCGGCCGTAAAGGAATGCGGGGCCGCGTCGGCACTGATCGAATTGGCGTGGTCGTCGGTCGCGGCGCTGGCGATGGCCCCATTGCAGGACATCCTGAACCTCGGAAACGAGGCGCGGATGAACCTCCCGGGCCGCCCCGGAGGCAATTGGGGCTGGCGCTGCACCAAAGACGAGCTGACGGCGTCGGCATTTCAATGGCTGCAGGACGTGACGGAGACCACGAACCGGGGCGTCACCCGAACCGCGCCCTGCGGGGTGCAAGGAGAAACACCATGACGGCAGACACCGAGCCACTGGTTGAGCGCCCCGTCTGGAAGGCTCTCGAGGCCCATTATGACGAGGTCCGCAATCTGCATTTGCGACAGCTGTTCGCGGATGATCCGCGGCGCGGCGAAGAGATGGCCGCCGAGGCAGCGGGGATCTACCTCGATTATTCGAAGAACCGCATCACCCGCGAGACCCTGGGCCTCCTCGTCGATCTGGCGGAGGCGGTCGGCCTGCGCGCCCGCATCGATGCGATGTTCCGTGGCGAGAAGATCAACGTCTCGGAACAGCGGGCGGTACTGCATGTCGCCTTGCGCGCCCCGAGAGGCGCTTCGATCGTGGTTGACGGCGAGAATGTCGTGCCCGGGGTTCACGCCGTCCTCGACAGGATGGCCGACTTCTCCGACCGCCTCCGCAGCGGCGCGTGGAAGGGGCATACCGGGAAGCGCATCCGCAATGTCGTCAATATCGGCATCGGCGGCTCCGACCTCGGGCCGGTGATGGCCTATGAAGCGCTCAGGCACTACACCGACCGCGCCATGACATTCCGATTTGTCTCGAATGTCGACGGCACCGACTTTGCCGAGGCGGTACGCGATCTCGACGCATCGGAGACGCTCTTTATCGTCTCCTCGAAGACCTTCACGACCTTGGAGACGATGACCAATGCGCGAGCGGCGCGCGCCTGGGCGCTTGCCGGCCTCGGCGGTGATGAAAAGTCGATCGCCCGGCATTTTGTCGCCGCCTCGACGAACACGGCGGAAGTGGCGAAGTTCGGCATCGATACCGCCGACATGTTCCCGTTCTGGGATTGGGTCGGCGGGCGCTATTCGATGGAGTCGGCGATCGGCCTGTCGACGATGATCGCGATCGGTCCGCAAAACTTCCGCGCGATGCTCGGCGGCTCTCACGAGATCGACCAACATTTTCGAACCGCCCCATTCGCGCGCAACCTGCCGGTGCTCATGGGCCTCTTGGCCGTCTGGTACAACGATTTCTTCGGCGCCCAGACGGTCGGCGTATTTCCTTACGAGCAGTACCTGAAACGGTTTCCCGCCTATCTCCAGCAATTGACGATGGAGAGCAACGGCAAGCATGTGACGCTCGAGGGCGACCCGGTCGGCGTTGACACCGGCCCGATCTATTGGGGCGAGCCCGGCACCAACGGGCAGCACTCGTTCTATCAGCTGATCCACCAGGGAACCCGTCTGATCCCGTGCGACTTCATCGCCTTCGGCCAGTCGTTGAACCCGCTCGGCGACCAACACGACATGCTGCTCGCCAACGTCTTCGCGCAGGGTGAAGCGCTTGCCTTCGGCAAGACACCGGAAGAAATGCGCGCCGAGGGTTCGCCCGACTGGCTCGTGCCGCACCGCAGCTTCGCGGGCAATCGGCCATCAAACACGATCCTCCTGCAAAGGCTGACCCCGGCGGCGCTGGGGAAGCTCGTTGCCCTGTACGAGCACAGCGTCTTCACCCAGGGCGCCGTCTGGCATCTCAACTCGTTCGACCAATGGGGTGTCGAGCTCGGCAAGGTGCTGGCCCAACGCATCATCCCGGAACTCGCGAGCCAGGCCGAGCCAAGGCTGGGCCATGACAGTTCGACGAACCGCCTGATCCGTCACTACCGCAAGCTCAGGCAACTTTCGTGAGGCTAATCTGAACAGGAGCCGCTGATGCAACTCGGAATGATCGGCCTAGGCCGGATGGGCGCCAACATGGTGCGCCGACTCCTCAAAGGAGGCCATGATTGCGTCGTCTTCGATATGTCTCCGAGCACCGTCGCCGCGTTGGCGGCAGAGAACGCGGTCGGCGCCGTCTCGCTCGCCGACCTCGTCAAGAAGCTGGATAAGCCGCGAGCCGTCTGGCTGATGGTCCCGGCGGCCGTCGTCGACCAGACGATAGCCGACCTTTTGCCGTCGCTCGAACCCGGGGATATCCTGATCGACGGCGGCAATTCCTATTACGTCGACGACATCCGGCGGGCCAAGGAGCTCGCGCCGCGACGGATCCATTACGTCGATGTCGGGACGAGCGGCGGGGTCTGGGGCCTCGAGCGCGGCTATTGCATGATGATCGGCGGCGAGACGACGGCGGTCGAGCGTCTCGACCCGATCTTTGCCACGCTCGCTCCCGGAAAGGGCGAGATACCGCACACCCCGGGACGCGGGGAGCGGGGCGGCACAGCCGAGCGCGGCTATCTGCATTGCGGGCCGAGCGGCGGCGGACATTTCGTCAAGATGGTTCACAATGGGATCGAGTATGGCATCATGGCCGCCTACGCCGAGGGCTTGGGCATCCTGCGTTCCGCCAATGTCGGAAAACTGGCGCATGGGGCCGACGCCGAGACCACGCCATTGCGCGACCCCGAACATTACCAGTACGACCTTGATCTCCCCGAGATCGCGGAGCTGTGGCGCCGCGGCAGCGTCATCGCATCCTGGCTGTTGGACTTGACGGCCAGCGCTCTCGCCACAGATCCGGCGCTGGCGGAATTCACCGGCCGGGTCTCCAATTCGGGCGAGGGACGGTGGACGATAAAGGCCGCGATCGACGAGGCGGTGCCGGCGCATGTCCTGTCGGCCGCGCTTTATGAGCGCTTCAGCTCCCGCGGCGAGGCCGAGTTTGCCGACAAGCTCCTATCGGCGATGCGCTACGAATTCGGTGGTCATATCGAGAAACCGGCGGATTAGCCGCGGCCGGCGATCACCGATCGCTTCGTCCCATTGCGCCCTTCTCAGGGCGGGTTGAACGCGACCGCCTCCGCCCGATGGACTGGCGGTCAGGCGAGCCCCGGCACCGCATTGCCGTGTTCGATTGTCCAGTCGACGACCTGCTGGATTACCTGGGCGAGACTGGTGTTGAAGGCGGTCGTCACCGCGTCGATCGACGCCGGCGCTACCGGCATCGATTTCTCGAAGCGCGCGGTGGCGACCGGCTTGCGGCGAGGCATCCGCAGCAGCGTCGTTTCGACTACGACCGTCGCTTGCGACACCCCAGCGGGGTTGTTCTCCACTTGAAACTTCCGCAGGTTCGACAGCAGCAGGAAATCCGTCGCCAGGGTCTGATGCGTCGATGCGACGATGCGCAATCGCCCGCTATTGTCGAACGACTGGATCAGCAGCAGCTGCACCATCGCCGGCGCCGTGTCGGTCCATTCGACATCGGCGTAATAGTCGACCTGGAACGGGCCGTTCATCAGCGCGATACGAGAGGTATCGATTTGGTGGGCAGCGGTCGGCTCGTCGACGGCGAGCGACCAGCCGGCCGGCTGCAGCCCCGGCGCGAAATCCGAGACCGCCGCCATCGTGTATTGGCGCGGCGGCGGGCCCATCGCGCATGCCCCGATGGTCGGGACCAGCGGTGTCGACAGCATGCCTGCGAGCATTTGACGACGGTTCATCTGAGTTTGACTCCTTCGCTCGTCTTGTTGCCGAAAATGAAACGCGTGGGGTTGCGCTCGATGCTGTCGAGAATGGTCGTCGTTTTGTCGACCGCTGTTCTCGTATCGACGATCAATTCCGACAGGTCCGGCAACGACCCTTCCGCAAACCGTCGGATCGGAGCGCGGTTCTCGGCTATCACCCCGTTGAGCTGCTCCATCAACTTGTCGAGGGATGCCGTACCTCGGCGGACATTGCGCAGCGACACCCTGATGTCGTCGCGATTTTCCTGGACGACGCCGTCCAGATGTCCGGCCAATCGATCGATGCCGGCAAGGGTATCATCTGCCCTGCCGATCATCGGCCCGACCAACGACGCATCGGCCTCTAGCGTCTTCATCATCGAAGCGGCACTGGCGAGAATGTTGGATACCGCTTTCGCGTTCTCGGGCGAGACGATCTTTTCTATGCGATCGAAGGTCGCAGTCGCCCTTTTGATCAACGCCGGCAGATCCTGCGCCGCGGTGTCAAGGGACGACATCAGCTGCTGGGTCGGGGATGGCAAGGTAGGGATCTGATAGTAGGACAGATCCGTCTTGACGAGGTTCACCGGGGTGCCCGAGCTGGACCACCTGCGAACCGGTGACCAGGCTCAGGGTCTCGAGACGCGCCCGCAGCCCCTGGTCGATCAGCCGCCGCAGCCCCGCGGAGTCGATGGTTGCAGGCGGCGAATATTTCTGGATAACGTCCGGTCGGATCTCGATGATTACCGGGATCTGAAACGATTTGTCGGCGAGGCTATAGCGGATGCCGATGTCGACGACCTGGCCGAGCGGCACCCCGCGAAACAGCACCGCCGATCCGACGGTCAAGCCCCCGAGCGACCCTTCGAGGAAGGCGACAAAGCGGCGCGTCGTCTGAAAGAACGAGAAGCTGCCGAAGACCAATGCCGCAGCGACCAGCAGTGCAATCCCGCCGACCACAAAGCCGCCGATCAGCTGGGCTCGCCCGTCGGCTGCTCATGATCTGCCTCCAGAGATTGAATGGCTCTCTTCATGCGAGCTGGCGAGTTCTCCGCGCCGCAGAAACCGCTGGACCCTCGGGTCCGGGCATGCGTCGAGCAGCTTCCTCGGAGCACCCAAGGCAATTTGTGTCTTCGCCTCGGCGTCGAGGAGAATGCCGTTATCGCCGGTCGCCCCGAGGCTGTCGCGCAGCTCCAGGATCAGTTCATCGAGCAGGCGCGAGCTGATCGGATCGAGACCGGCCGACGGCTCATCGAACAGCAGTACCTCTGGCGACAGCGCCATGGCTCGAGCAAGGCCGGCGCGCTTCTGCATGCCGCCGCTGATCTCGGACGGAAAATAGTCCTCGAACCCGGAAAGCCCCACCAGGGCAAGGTTCAGCGCCGCGAGATCGGCGATTTCGCCCGGCGTCAGGTCGGTATATTGCTCGAGCGGGAGCGCGACATTCTCGCTGAGGGTCATCGAGCTCCATAACCCGCCGCTCTGATAGGTGACGCCGGTCGTGCGCAGGATGGCGTCACGCCGGTCGGGATTGGCCTCCCACAGGCTTTCGCCGGAATAAAGGACGCGGCCTTGGCACGGCGCCTGCAGACCAATGAGATGGCGCAAGAGCGTGCTCTTGCCGCAGCCGCTGCCGCCCATGATGACGAAGATGTCGCCCTTGTTGATCGTGAAGTTGAGGTCGCGCTGGATGACAAAGTCGCCATAGGCCATCGTCAGGTCTTCGACCACGATATGCGCCACCGGCGGCGATGATGTTCTTGGATCGCTCACGGTGCGAGATTCCGCCGCGTCATATGTTGAGGGTCGTGCAGATCATGGTGGCGATCGCGTCGGCCATGATGATCAGCACGATGCACAGTACTACCGCAGAGGTGGCGGCATTGCCGACCGCGGCGGCGCTACGCGCAGAACGCATGCCGCGCCAGCACCCGACGACGCCGACGATCGCGCCGAATACCGCCGCCTTGGTCAGGCTGATCGCCCAGTCGTCCAGCCCGACGGCGCCGCTCGTCTGATGGTAGTAGGCGACCGGCGTGATATCGAGCATCAACCCGGCGATCAAAAGCCCGCCGAGCATGCCGACGATATTGGCGAAGATCGCCAGCAGCGGCATCATCAGGACGAGCGCTGCTATCCTCGGCAGTACCAGAAAATCCATCGGTGGGATGCCGAGGGTCCGCAATGCCGAGATTTCGTCGCTGACCTCCATCGTGCCGAGACTGGCGGCGTAGGCACCGCCGGTGCGTCCCGACATCAGGATCGCGGTCATCATCGCTCCCATCTCCCGCACCATTGCGACACCCACGAGATTGGCGACATAAATCGAGGCGCCGAATTGCCGGAGCTCGATGGCGCCGACAAAGGCGAGGATCAGGCCCACCAGAAAGCTGACCAAAGCCGCGATCGGCAGGGCGCCGGGCCCGCAATCCTCGATCGCCAGCAGGAAGTCCGAAGCTCTGAACCGCGCCTTGCCGGAGATAACCCGGCCCACCGCGGCCGACGTTTCTCCTACGAAGCCGACAAAGTCGCCTGTCGCCGCAAGAAATGTTTGGGTGGCCGCGCCGATGCGGGTGAGAGGATCAGGCCGGCTTTGCGCGTGCCGCGCATCGCGGTGCTCAGGGACGGCTCGTGCCAGAGCGAGCAGCCGCGCGACCCCGCCCGGCAGCGCCGAGTGGTCGATCGAGATGCGGCGTTCGCCGGCGATCGTCCCGATCTTGTTGAGGAAATCGATAAGCACATTGTCCCAGGGACCGAGATCCTGCACATCGAAGCTGATTTTCGCGGCGGCTGGCGTTGCCTCCAGGCAGCGCCATATTTCGCCAGAAGTGCAAGCACCGCTGGCCAGCACCCAGCGCCCGGTGAGCTTGATACGAAGTTCGCCCGCCGCTTGAAGGCTCACCGCCCAGCCGCGCTGCAAGGCGATCGGAGATCGGTCTTGGGCCGGGTTGGCGAGGCTCAGTCTAATGGCGCTCATGTGTTGATCCGCGTGTTTCCTGCCGGCCCCGCTCGGGCTGCGCCAATGCTGTCAGACCCGGCCACAAAGTCGTTACGCCGTTCGGGCCGCGGCAAAGCCGACGGCGGCCGAAGCCTGGCGATCGCCATGCACCGGCATCCAGCCCGCCGGCAGCGGGCTGAACCGCCCGTCCTCGGATGTCGAAGGCGTCTGATGGGCGAACGGTCGTCCCTCGCCGTCCCGGTCGGACAGATCGCGTTCGAGACCGGCGGCGGCGATCAAGGCCGCCGGATCGATGATTTCGAGCCTCTGGTTGGCAAAGCGAACGATCTTTTGTTCGCGCAGGATCTGGAGGGTCCGGCTGACATGGACGTAAGTAAGGCCCAGCGCCTGGCCGATGTGGCCCTGGCTCAACGGCAGGTAAATCGCCTCGCCCGGCTCGTTCGGAAGACGGTGGTGAAGCCTGACATAGATCTCGAGCAGTAGATGCGCGATGCGTTCCCTGGCGCCGCGCAGGCCGAGGTTTGCCAGATGGTCGTGTGCACGCGCCTCATTCGTGGTGCTCTGCCGGCAGAGCAGGACGGCAAGGCGCGGATTGTTCTCGACGATCGTGTCGAGCTTGTGTCGGGGGAAGGGGAAAGCCCGCACAGTCGAAAGACAGCGCGCGGAATGGTACATCGGAGCCTTCGGCACCGACTGAAATCCGAGCACCGCACCGGGAAGCGCGAAGTCCAGGATCTGGCAGGAACCGTCGTCGAGCAGCACGGAAAGGGCGACCCAGCCGCTCAGAACGACAAAATATGTGAAGCAGGGGTCGCCCTGCCGATAGAGGTCAGCCCCGGCCGACACGACCCGGGCGCCGCGCTCCAGATCGGTGATCATACCGAGTTCGTTTCTGATCGGCATATTGCACCTCTGAAATAGTCCCCGGGCGAGCCGCGCCGCCGGGCTCGAGCGGCGCGTCGTTCGGCCGCTCCCGCCGGGCGCCGAGCGCCGTCCCGTCTGCTCGGTCGGCCCCAGCTAGTGTATTGCTGCCGAAATAACTAGACATTTGGCTCGCCTTGTGGCCTACTCAGCGGGTGAGCAGGAATCGGGTAGCCACTCTGGAGCTGAGAGCCGAACAGCAGGAACTGCTGCAAGGATGGGTTCGGGCGCATGGCACGCCGCAGCAGGTGGTGAAGCGCTGCCGGATTGTTTTGCTGGCGCATGAGGGATACGCCGACGTGGCAATTGCGCAGGAGCTTGGATTGAATCGGCACACCTGTCGGCTGTGGCGGGAGCGCTTCGTCGCCGCGGGGGCGCAGAGCTTGTGGGCGGTGGCCGAAGGACGCGGACGCAAACCCCAGCCGGGCCTGGCCGAACGCATTGTGAAGGCCACGCTGAGCAGCAAACCGCCTGGGCAGACGCACTGGAGCACTCGGGCGATGGCCAGGGCCCAAGGCGTGGACGCGAGCACGGTGTGCCGCATCTGGCAGGAGCACGGCTTGCAGCCGCACCGGCAGGAGACGTTCAAACTCTCGCGCGACCCGCAATTCGTGCCGAAGCTGCTGGATGTGGTGGGCGTGTACTTGCATCCGCCGCAGAACGCGGTGGTGCTGTGCGTGGATGAAAAAAGTCAGATCCAGGCCTTGGATCGCACGCAGCCTGGGCTGCCGATGAAGCGGGGACGTTGCGGCACCTGGACGCACGACTATGTGCGCCATGGCACCACGACACTTTTTGCCGCGCTGAACGTGGCGGCCGGAACGGTCAGCGGGCGGTGTTTTCCGCGCCATCGGCATCAGGAGTTCTTGCGCTTTCTGCGCCAGATCGATGCCGAGTACGCGCCGGAGTTGGATTTGCATCTGGTGTTGGACAACTACGGCACACACAAAACCGCACAGGTCCAACGCTGGTTGAAGCGCCATCCGCGCTTCACGGTACACTTCATTCCGACCAGCTCCAGCTGGCTGAATTTGGTGGAACGCTGGTTCGGCGATCTGACCGGCAAAGCCGTGCGCCGTGGCAGCTTTGCCAGTGTCCCGGACTTGGTGGCCGCGATCGAGGACTTCATTGCGGCTTGAAATCGCGATCCCAAGCCCTTTATCTGGCGGGCGCAAGCCGAAGATATCCTCGCCAAGATCGAGCGCTGTCGGCGGCGGCTGGAAGAGATTCAGCCCGGCTGCACCGTGCGTCGTACGCGAAAGAAGGCAGCGTGACATGTGTATAGTTATTTGCGCATCATAACACTAGTTAGGCCGGGTCGCGCAACGGGTCGAGTGAAGCCCGGTGTGTTTCGGTCAGTTGTGGTAAGGCAGGATGGGGCGCCGCCGACCAGCTTAGCCCAAGCTTGACCCAGACCCTAAATACGAGCGGCGCCGCATCCCGGCCAAAGACGTACGATCCACAATCGCGCCGAAGCGCGTGCCGCCCGCGTACTTCGCGTAAGGGTCAATGACGCAGCCTGCGGTGATGACAACCGGCGCCAGGGTCACCCCAGCCAGTCGGCAGGCCACCTGCGTTGAAGCGACAAAGTACTGGCCGGACGCCGCGGGCCTCGAAATCGACCTTGAACACGTCGCCGCCGAAGACGTCGCCGGTCTGGTCCTGATCGAGGATGAGGTCGAGCACCGCGCGCTCGGCTTTCGGATCCCAATGGTCGCGAGGACAGCGTCATTGTTCGTTGTGGTGGGGAGGCGAGCGCGCTGCTGCGCCAGGTAGCCGACGCCGCCATCGGGCAGGGAGGCGAAAGAAGGGTGCCATTCGGGTCCGGGATCCCGTTCACCAGGGCTTGGATCTGCGGATCGTGCATCACTTCGACCGCCAGGCAAAGATAGCCGTAAATTGCATACCTATCGCGGTTCGACTTCAATTGTTCCGGCGGCGGTGGGGTTTTCGCCATACCTTGGCAAATCTTGTAAGCCGCTTCGAGATTAGTTTCGGCCGCCACGGCGGATTATGGCAATGATAAACAGGTGATGGTGGCGATGAGTAATTTCAGTTTCATCTGATTTCCCTCCGGTCAGCTTGGCGAGTGAACCTTTCTGCCTCTTGACGCCGCGCCGCCTCACAACTCCCAACCATGGGGTTGATTTCAGACCACGCCCTCGCGCGCGCGATCAACACCGATCTTAGCACCTAACCGTTGCCTTCGCGGCCGCCTGTGGCGCAGAGAGGTGACTCTCGACCATGCCGGCGCCAAGCGAGGCCCTGATTGCTAAGTTCCGGGTTCCAACGCCGTCGCAGGGGCAGTCAGCCGATCGGCGGGTGCTTCTCGTCGGTGCCGGCGGCACGCTCCCATGCGCGGGCGACCCGGAACAGGGTGGCTTCGCCGAAGTTGCGGCCGACAAATTGAACCGACAGCGGCAGACCGCGCGACGACAACCCAGCCATCATCGCCAGTGCCGGGTGGCCAGTGACGTTGAACGGGGTGCGCGCTTGCCGCCGATAGGTGCGCTCGGTTTCCGCCGCATCCTCGATGCGGCTCGGCGGGTCCATGGAACTCGCGCAGAGCAGCACATCGACCTCGTGCAAGGCGTCTTCGACGGCAGTGATCATCTCCAGCCGGCGGCGGCTGGCCTGGACATAATCGCCCGCGCTGATGAATGCCCCGGCCAGAAGTCGGCGCCGGGCCAGCTGGCCGTAATCGCCGGGTCGATCGCGCAGCCACGGACCGTGGATCGCCCAGGCCTCGCTTTGCAGGATAACGCGGTTGACCGCAGCAAACTCGCCGAGCGTGGGCAGCCCTATGTCACGAATGTCGGCGCCCAGCTTCTGCAGCGTGCGGGCCACGTTTTCGAGGCCGGCCGCGACCTCGGGAGCGGCCGGCAGATCCGTCTCGTGGAAATGACGGATGAAGCCGATGCGCATTCCGCGTACGCCGAGCTCCAGTCCGGCGGCATAATCGCCCGAAGGTGCGGCAGCGCTGCCGGGGTCGAACGGATCGTAGCCGGCGATCGCGGAAAGCATCAGCGCATTGTCGGTGACGGTCCGGGCAGCGGGCCGACATGGTCGAGCGTGAACGATAGCGGGAATACCCCGCGCCGCGAGACGAGGCCGTAGGTTGGCTTGAGCCCGACGATGCCGCAGGCGCTGGCGGGGTTGCGCACGCTACCGCCGGTGTCGCTGCCCAGGGCCATCGGAAACAACCCGGCCGCTACTCCCGCGCCGGAGCCGGAAGACGAGCCGCCCGGGTGGTGGTCGGTATTCCAAGGATTGCGCGCGGGTGGCCACGGAAGATCAAAGCTGGGACCGCCGATCGCAAACTCATGGGTCGAGAGCTTGCCGAGAACGATGGCCCCGGCACCCCGCAGCCGCGACACGCACACCGCATCGGCCGCCGCGACATTGTCGGCCAGGATCCTGGAATGGCACGTCGTCGGCAGCCCGGCGACATCGATGATATCCTTGATGCCGACCGGCACGCCGTGCAACGGCCCGCGCCGGCGCCCCTCTGCGATCTCGGCCGCGGCGGCCTTGGCGGCATCGATCGCGGCATCGCCATCAAGGCGGATGAACACATTCAGTCTCGGATCGAGGCGATCGATGCGGTCCAGCAGCGCTTCCGTCAGCTCGACCGGCGACAGCTTGCGCGTGCGGACCGCGTCCGCCGCCGCCGTCGCGGTCAGCCAGTGCAGAGCGCTCACAGCCTGGTTCCAGCCTTCATCGGCGGCCAGGGTTCGGCGCGCGGGTCGGTCGGCGCCTTCAGGTCTGCCACCGAGCCGCTCGCCTGCTGCGCCGCGGCGGTTACATCTTCGAGGAATTCCTGCAAGGCCTTGTCGAGGCCGGCGCGGCGCGCCAGAAGTTCGATCGTTGCTTGATCCATGCTTCGCTCCCAACCAGCACTTGATCCACGAGCCCGGCGATGACGGCCGCGGGCGGCCCTGCCGGCCTAGAAATGCCAGATGACGCCAATGGTCAAGGATCAGGCGGTTTGCTACGACCGCGAGGGAGCGGCGATCGAGGTCCTGGTGCGCGGCGAGCTGCCGACCCCCATGCCGGGAGCACTGGCCGCGGCGATTGCGGGGTGGGCGAGAGCGTCGCCGGTTCAGCCCCCCTCCGCGATCAGGATTGCCCTATGCGGGTAACCCACGGTCTGGGCGAAGGTGACGAACCGACCGGTCCCCAACTTTCATCGTCCGGGATCGGGATGCCTGCAGCGGAAGGGCTTGCCAGTCGGACGCGCGGAACCCCGCAAGAGGCTAACTTCGATCACTCTGTTACCACTTCACCCGCGGCGTTCGAAGGGGATGCGGTTGCTGTCTGCCATACCGTGGCCGGCGTCTCGGGCGTCTATGAACCGTCGCGGCTTGCGCCGGCCCGGCAAGAACATCGGCTCCGACAAGCCTGCTCAATGCCGGCTCCGCAGGCTGACGATGTAGGCGGCAAGGTCTGCCACTTGAGCCGGTGTGAGGTCGGGGGACGGCATGTTCTCGTAAGTATGGGGGTGCGCGAGAAACGCCTCCACGGACTCAAGGTTCGTATCCGGCCTGTTCGCCACCTCGAAAAAGCTTGGCGCATAGCCGTGAAGGAGGGGCGGATATTGTTGATGCGAGACGACGACATGACAGACATCGCACTTGGTCAGCGCCAGACGGCGGCCTTCGCGCACCGCGTCTCGATGAGCCGGCTGTTGCACGCTTGCGGCGGCGATCGCGCCCGCGAGCACTACCAGAAAGGCCGTCCATAACCGGGTTTGCATGCCGGCATTATGAGACGCCGGCCCTCTCTTGATTTGATCTGCGTCAACCGGGATGGTGCGCCGACGAAAACTGCCGCTGCGGCGCCCGCGGCGGGGAGACCAAACCCGGCCGCCGCGGCCGGAACCGTTAGAAAGCGACTTGAACTCGGCCGGCGAGGGTCTCCAGCCTCTGGCCGATTTGCGTTGTGCCTCCGGAGTTCAGCTTGTTCACATTGACGTATTGGAATTGCAGCATCAGCCGGACCCGGTCGTTCGGATACCAGCTGAGCGCCGTGCCGAAGATCTGCTGGTAGCCGCCATAGACGCCGCCAGCGATGCTCTGCGGCACCCCGGGTGTGACATTGCTGTTTAGGTTCATCACGCTCCAGCGGGCCGACAGCTCCCATGCGCCGAGGGCGCCGCCGACCGAGAAGGGCTCGGCGACCTGGGGCCGGGCAAACGCCGCTGAGCCCGCGTCGTACTCGATCGGCTCGCCGGTCATGACCCAGTCGCCTTCGACATAACCGCCGTTGCAGCCGAGAGCGGGACGGGCGCGCCCGGCGGCAGCAACTGGTTGATCTGGATCTGATAATATTCGCCCTGAACCAGAAGATTCCGCCAGCTGATCCCGAGCCCGCCGCCATAGGAATTGGCGCTCCTGGCCGAGAGCGCTCCGGTGCTGATCAGGTTGTTCTGGTCGATCCGCAGTTCGGGCTGAACTTGCAGGGTCAGCGTTTCCTGGCTGACAAAAGGCGTGTCGGACTTCATCAGGTTCGCCGTTGAGCGATGTTGAGTTTTGCCCGTATTTGGCGCCGGTCAGAAAGGGAAGAGAAGAAGTATCGGTCCGTCGACAGTTTGAACCCGGCCGAGGCGCGCGAGTTGCCCGCCGCCAAGTTGCGCGCGCAATGTCGATGATGGCGGGCCGTTCCAGAAGCAGAAAGTCGTTCGAGCTTTGCGAATCGTACAACGTGTACCACGGCTTGAAATAGCCGACCGTGGCGGTGACCGGTTTGATGCCCAGGTAATTGACATTGGCCTCATAGAGGGTCGGCGAGGGATCGGCGAAGTCCGGCGTGACGTCGGGCTAGGGTTCTGGAAATAGCCGCCGATATCGAATTGGACCTGGGCGCCGACCGCGAGTGAGGCGCGGCCATCGGACGAGGTAATGGTCGGCCGCCTCCGGGCATGGCGACCGCAGCCCCTGCGACGCCGGCGGCACGATTGCGTTGATCTGGTCGCTCGGCGCGCTCTGCGCCCCGGCTGCGGCCGGAGCCGTTGCGGTGCACAAGGCGACCAATAGGCCGCGACCCATCCGGCGACGGCGGCGGGTTGCCTTCATTTCCTGCGGCCCCCAACGCGACTCGAAAATTCTTGGAGGGGTTCCTGGTCGAAAAGCCAAGGGGCTTCAATCGGAAGTAGATTTGGCCACAATGGTGAGACGACATATCGTTGGCAGCGGATATGCCGGCACCATATTCGGGGGAATTGCGGCAGCACTCGGCGGCGGCGGGGGCGGTTCGGGGCCAGCGTCAGCACGGCGATTTGTCAGGCGCAAACCGTCCGCATACCGACCCCGGCATCCCGGCGGCGCCAACCGCCGGGAATAGGGGTGATCCGGGTTGATCCCAGCAAATTTTCGCAAAAATTCATAGCCGGCGATGCCGTTGTCGGGTGATGCTTTCGTCGGTGTCCGACCAGGGAGGGGAATTCGTGCAGCTACGACACTTGGCGATCGTCGGCGGCCTGCTCGCCGGCTCGATCTTCGCTTTGTTCGCTCCGCGCGCCCTCGCGGCGCCGGCCGCCAATCCCGAGAAACCGGCGATCGGCGAGGAGGCGAGTGCGGCGCTGTCGCGCATGGGTCAGACCTTGCGCGCCGAGCAGTTCTCGTTTCAGGCGCGGACGATCCGCGTCTATGCCGGCCAGGGCGGCGAGCCGCTTCACATCTTCCATACGCTGATGGTCACCGTGCACCGGCCGAACCGGCTGCTTGTCGACGTGACCGGCGACAACGGCTCGACAAAGCTCGCCTTCGACGGCAAGACCGCCATTGTGTACTCGGCGGCGCAGAACAAATATGCGAGCATTCCGGTGCCGGAGGGTACCATCGAGGCAATGCTGAAGGAGGCAGTCGGCCGCCTCGGCGTCGATTTCCCGCTCGCCGATTTTCTGAGCGAGACGCCGACCAAAGCGTTCCTGACCGGCGTCACCTCGGGCCGCCTGGTCAACACCGTGACGATCGACGGCGCACCCTATGATCACCTGTTCTTTTTTCAGCCGCCCGGCATCGAGCTCGAGCTGTGGCTGTCGAAAAACGCACAATCCTTGCCGCAGCGGTTGATCGTCACCTATCGATCGCTGCCCGGCGAGCCGAACTTCATCGCGGAATTCTCGGGATGGGACTTCAATGTTCACCCCGTCGACGCGGCGTTTGCGTTTCAGCCGCCGGCTGGGGCGCAACGGGTGGCGCTGAAACCGGCCGCGGCCAAGCGGAAAGGAGGAAAGTCATGAAACGGGTGACAATTCCGGCGCTGAGCGCGCTCCTCGCGATATCGCTGGCGCCGCCGGCTTTCGCCTGGGGCGCTTATCACGGCGGCTACGGCGGCGGCGCCTATCACGGCGCCTGGGGCGGCGGCGCCTACCATAGCGGCGCCTACGGCACCACCGGCGTCCATTACGGCCCGGGCGGCGCTACCGCCTACCACAGCGGCGCCTACGGCACCTCCGCCTACCACACCGGGGCTTACGGCACGACCGGCTACCACAGCGGCGCCTACGGCACCTCCGCCTACCATTACGGCGGCGGCGCCAATTACGGCGGCTATCACTATGGGGGTGGCTATTATGGCGGGACCACCGTCGTGACCCCCGGCTATTCCGGGTGGGGCGCCGCCGCGGCGGGCGCGGCAGCCGGGGCGGCCGTCGGCGCCGCAGCGACCTCCGCCGCCTACGGGGCAGCGAGCACGAACTATTACCCGCCGCCCTATTACTATCCGTACCCGCAATAGCCGCTGCGCGCGAGCAGCTTCCCCGAGATCGGCGTCAGCGGGCGGCACTGCAC
The DNA here is from genome assembly GCA_963772295.1 of uncultured Alphaproteobacteria bacterium. GTDB lineage: Bacteria > Pseudomonadota > Alphaproteobacteria > ATCC43930 > CGMCC-115725 > AP-15. Next base: position 255,350 of record CAVYWO010000002.1, on the reverse strand, counting down.
GAGCCGCCGCCGAGCACGCAGAACCGGGCGCAGTGCGGGTGGTTGAGCGGCACGCTTTGGCTCGCCTCGCGCAACGTGCGGCCGAGTTCGAATTGCCGATCGTAGGGGAGGAGCGTGCAGGAGACGACGACCGGCTGTGCCGCGCCCTTGCGTTTGATCACCATGCGCGAGGAGGCGCACATCATGGCGTCGGGCGAAACCCCGAGGAGGTCCCAACACCGCGTCGTGATCTCGGGGACATCCCTGCTCGCGTCCATTTCCGGGAAGAGGACGAGCCGTACCGGGTCGGAGGCATCGATCGGCAGCCGCTGCTCGCGGAACAGCCGCGCATATCCGGCGCGCAGCGCGGCCTCCGGCTCGCCGGAGAACCGCCGGCCGGCGACGTGGACGACAAACCCTTCGTCAATGAGCCATTTCAGGCCGGCGACGGCCGGGCCCCAGCTGCGCGGCCCGCGTTCGAGTTCGTGCAGCGATCGACCGTAGTGATCGAGCGAGACGCGCACGACCAGTTGACCCGGATAGCGGCCGTTGAGGATCAGCAGCGGCTGCGCCATCTTCATCATCGGCCGCATCGCATTGGTCAGCACCAGGACCCGATGCCGGCGCTGCAGCACGTCCTCCAGCATCGCCGGAAAAGCCGGGTTCATGAACGGCTCACCGCCGGTGAAGCCGATCTCCTCGGTGCCGAGACCCTCGCCTTCGATCTCGTCGAGATACTGCGCGACCTCGGCGGCCGACAGGTAGACGAGGTCGTCATTCGTTGGCGAGGACTTGATGTAACAGTTGCGGCAGGTCAGGTTGCACAGGGTACCGGTGTTGAACCACAAGGTCCGCAGCCACCTCAGCCCAACGACGGCCCGTCTCTCGCCGGTGGCGGTGACCAATGGGTCGCGAAACTTGCGCGGGTCCAGCGGGGCGCCGTCGACGACTGCCGTTGCGGGATTGGGTGCCGCCATTTCGTCCTCCCGATTGCCGCTGCAGCCCGGGTTGCCAACCCGAAACCGGAGTTCGCGCGCCCGGTTCGAGTGGCGCGTCGATGATCGGGCGGGGCAGGCAGCGTGCGGCCGCCGCCATCGCCTCGATCCTCGTCGCGATCCCGCTGGTTGGCGCTCGATATCGACCAACCTACAGAAAAGACACATCATGCCGCCAACCGCAATCCCGGCAATGGCCGGGATGGGGAGCCGCTGCGGCCGGCGGATGTTCCATTGGGTGCCGCCGCGCTTGTCGCGACACCGGGACTGATCCGGCGATCATCCGGCGAACCCGATAAGCAGCACAAAGCCGCGGGTATTGTGGCCGCAGCGCCGACTTCCGGCAAAAATGCCGGGACTGGGGCTCGAACGGTCACGGCGCTGGCCGATGCGCGTCTCAATAACAAAAATGTCACCAGCAGCTATTTGACAAATCGCTGTCGTCCGCAGCAAAAGCCCGAAGCGCTCCTCGTTGGGAGGGGTGGGCAGATCAACAGCGACCGCGCGGCTTACGCGTTGTCTTGCGGTATCGAGACAAGGAGAACGAGCATGCGACACGTGAAACGGAGCATCCGCACGGCTGCGCGCCGCCAAGGGTTGTATCGGCTCTTCGGCGCCGTCGGCCTGCTCGCAGCGGCGACCGCCGGCGCTGCCGCGCAGGTCCCCTTTGTCCCGAACAATATCGTCACCTCGACGGTGCCGGCGAATGGCGACACAAACCCCTATGGCGTCGCCTTCGTCCCGTCGAACTTCCCGGCCGGCGGGACCATCGCGCCGTTCGACATCCTGGTGTCGAATTTCAACAATTCGGCGGCTATGGGTAGTTTGCAAGGCACCGGCACGACGATCATCAAGTACACTCCAAACCCAGGCGGGGCGATTGCGCCGCCCACCACCGCCACCGTGTTCTTCCGATCTGCGAACAAGAGTGTCACCGGCCTCGACACCGGTCTCGCCGTATTGGAGAAGGGCTTTGTATTATGCGCCTTTCTGCCGTCGACCGACGGCACGTTCAAGACCCATAAACCGGGCGGGATCCTGGTGCTCAACAAAAGCAGCAAGTTAGTGAGCACGATCCAAGCCTCGGCCAGCAACACCCTCAACGCCCCGTGGGACATGACGGTGTTCGACCAGGGTACGACCGCCCTGGCGTTCGTCTCGAACGTCGGGAGCGCCAACAACAACGGCTTTGTCAGCCGCCTCAATCTCTCGGTGTCGAGCACCGGCGTCAGCGTCGTGAGCAGCCAGGTGATCGCCATGAAATACAAGGCGCAGCCCAATTCGGTCGGGTTCGTCACCGGACCGACCGGTCTCGTCTACGATCCGGCGACCGATATCCTCTATGTCGCCTCGACCCTGGACAATGCCGTCTACGCGGTCACTAGCGCCAGCACTCGTACCGCGAGCGGCGGGAAGGGCACCAAGATCTTCAGTGACAAAACCGTGCTGTTCGGCCCGCTCGGCATGTGGCAGGCGCCGAACGGCGACCTGATCGCCGCCAACAGCGACCTCACCAGCAACGCCGTGCTCACCCAGCCGAGCGAGTACGTCGAATTTACCAAGAACGGCACGCAACCGAGCAGCTTCGTCAGCCAGTTCAATATCGACGTCAATCAGGGCGGCGCCTTCGGCATCGCGGTCGGCGCCACCTCCGACGGAGCCCCGCGCCTCGCCGTCGTCGACGACAACGTGCCGAACCTCAACATCTTCACCGGCCTGCCGCCTTCGATCAACGGCCCCAAGCGGTGATTTGACGGCGCGCCATCGCGCTGCCCAACTCGACGGCGCGGCCGGCGGTCGGCGAGAACCGGCGCCGACCCCGCGGTCGGAGGCTCGCCGATCGTCGATCACCGGCCGGGTCGCGCGACGCCGAGCCGGCTGCGCGAGGCTGGTCTTCGGTCAGGATCGGACCTGACGCGCGATTTTCGGTACGCCGGATCTCCGCGCCGCCTGATGCGACGGGGTGTCCGGTCCTGCCTCGAGATCCATGGGTTCGATCTCGATCAGGGCAGCACGAATTTTCCAGTCGCTGATGCCTTCGAGTTCGGCGAATTGTTGCTTCGCCGCTTCGATCGCGCGCTCGGCGCTCGCCGCCGAGGCGATGATGATGGCCCGTTGGCAGCAGCGGAAGAGCTTACGGTTTCTGGGAATTTCGTTCATGAAACAGACCAGATAGCTCGCCATCGCCGCACTCCTGATCCGGTTTGCGACATGATCCGGTCCGGCTTTCACCGGCATTGATCTGGATTGACACCCGTCAAAATTTCGCCCGAGTAGTTCCGGTACGTATTATTCCGGACGGATAAATCCGGATTCCCCGCCCTCCGACAGCGCCGCATTCTCGCCAAAGCCGGAGACAAGGAGGGCGAGATGTATCGGCACCTAGCGCACCCGTCGGCGCATGATGGTTTGAGAACCCCGGATGTGGCGCGCTCCGGACAACTCGACGCGCTGATCGCATTGCAACGGATCGGCACGCGCTTCCAGTATTCGCGCAATCAGGAGATCTATGCCCAGGGCGAAGGCGGCGGCTTCTGGTGCGAGGTTCTGGCCGGCACGGTCCGCATCACCAAGCTGCGGTCCGACGGCCGCCGGCACATCGCCGAGTTCTGCTTTGCCGGCGACGCGTTTGGTCTCGACCGCACCGCCGAGCGCGAGTTTTCGGCCGAAGCCGTGGTTGACGCCGTCGTCATGCGGTATTCGCGGGCGGCCACCGACCGGCTGATCGACAACAACCCTGCGGTTGCCCGGTTTCTTCAAGACGCGACGCTGAAAAGTCTGGCGGCCGCGCAAAGCCGGTTGGCGCTCCTCGGTCGGATGACCGCATCCGAGCGGGTCGCATCGTTTCTGCTCGAGCTGTCCGAACGGAGCGACGACCGGAGGCATGTCGCGCTGCCGATGTGCCGTTGCGACATCGCCGATTATCTCGGGCTGACGGTCGAGACGGTGTGCCGGGAGCTGTCGGATCTCAAGCGGCGCAAACTGATCGAGGTCCGCCCGCATTCGGTCAGCCTGCTCGACCGTGTCGCGCTGAAGGCGATCGGCGAGGAGTAAGGGAGCTGTTTGCGGGGCGGATCAGACCGTGCGTCCGCCGAGGGACGGGCCGGTGCCGCCGTTCAACGCCTCCGTCCCGGTCACGAGGTCCAAGAGCTCCGCCGTGATCTCGCTCTGCCGGGCCTGGCGCGCTTCCTGGCGCAGTTCTTCGAGCTTCTTCGACACGTTGTCGTGTGCCGACCCCATCGCGGCAAAGCGGGCAGCGTTTTCGCTGGCGAGCGATTCGACGGCGGCCTCGGTCAAGAGCGCAAACAGGTAGTCGGCAACGAGCTTTTCGAGCAGAACCCGAGGTGCCAGATTGCAAAGCGGCGGCAGTCGCGGCTCTTTTGGCGCCAAGGACGCGAGATCGAGCGGCAGCAGTCGCCGCCGCTCGATCGACGCCGCACCATCCTGACGATGACGCGCAAACATCACCTCGACGCCGGCGATGCGACACCGTGCAATCAGGCGATAGAGTTGCAACATCAGCGGCCGGAGGCTCTCGGGCACGCCTTCCGGGCGCGTCGCCATCGGCTGCGCCCAGGCAATTGCCCAGCGCCGTTCCCGCGCCGAGGCGGCGCCGCGGCTGCCGAGGACGAACAGGGTGTCATCGCGATCGAAGAGCCTCTCGGCGGCATCGAGGATTCGCGCATTGAAGCCGCCGACAAAGCCATGTTCGGCCGTACACACGACCAACGCCCGGCGGCCCGGCGCGGCACCCCTCGCCAGGCTCGCATCGGGCATCAGCAGAAGTACGCTGCCGATCGCAGCCGCCATGGTCCCGGCGTAGCGCCGGATGCCCGGAACCGCATGATGCGCCTCGCGCACGCGCATGCTGGCGAGCGAACGCATGGCGCCGACGATGTCGAGCAGCTCGCCGATGCCGGCAATATGGGTTTCGATCTCGGCGAGACGGATCATCAGACCGCGACCCTGCGCGCCAATTCCTTGAGCGCTATCGTCAGCCGAGCGCGCAGACCCTCGGCAAGGGTCGCCGCCTGATCATCGAGGCCCAGCGTCTCGGGGCAATGCTGCGCGAGCCAGGGGCCGAGACCGGCACGGAAGGCTTCCACCTTCTCGAGCGGAACCGCGTCGAGCACGCCTTGGGTCGTGGCCAGCAGCAGCGCCAGCTGTTCACCGAAGGCAAGCGGTGCGAACTGGGGCTGACGCAGCACCGCGCGAATCCGCCGCCCATGCTCGATCAGCCGGGGCGTGCGCTCGTCGACCATCGTGTCGAACCGGGTAAACACTTCGAGTTCGAGGAACTGTGCGTAGTCGAGCCGGAGGCTTTCCGAGAGCGTCTGCAGGATCGGCGACTGCGTCTTGCCGCCGACGCGGGAGACGCTCTTCCCGACATCGACCGCCGGCTTCTGGTCCTCGTAGAAAAGACGCGGGTCGAGATAGATCTGGCCGTCGGTGATCGAGATCAGATTGGTCGGGATATAGGCGCTGATGTTGCCGGCCTGGGTCTCGGCGATCGGCAGTGCGGTGAGCGAACCGCCGCCATGCTCGGGCCCGAGCCTTGCTGCTCGCTCCAGAAGGCGCGAATGAATGAAGAAGATATCGCCCGGGTACGCCTCCCGCCCCGGCGGTCGGCGCAGCAGCAGGGAGATCTGGCGGTAAGCGGCGGCATGCTTGGTCAGGTCGTCGATGACCAACAGCGCGTCGCGGCCGTGCGCCGTGAAATATTCTGCCATGCTGCAGGCGCTGTAGGGTGTCAGCCATTGCAATCCCGGCGGGGCATCGGCTTCGCCAATCACAAAGATACAATGTTCCGGCGCGCCGTAGCGGCGCACCGCCGCGATCACTTGCGCGACCGACGACGCCTTTTGCCCGACGGCGGCATAGACGGAAATCACGCCGGTCGAGCGCTGGTTGATGATGGTATCGACGGCGATCGCCGTCTTGCCGGTGCCGCGGTCGCCGATGATCAGTTCCCGCTGGCCGCGACCGAGCGGGATCATGGCATCGACGACCAGAAGCCCGGTCGCCAAGGGGCGCGTCACCAATGCCCGGTCGACGATCGCCGGCGCCGGCTGCTCGACCGCGGCAAGGGTCTCTGCGGCAACAGGAGCGCCGCCATCGAGCGGCGCCCCGAGCGGATCGACGACGCGCCCAAGCAGGGCATCGCCGACCGGCACTCGGGCCACCTCGCCGGTGCCGTGGACGATGCTGCCGGCGGCAATTCCGGCGCTGCCGCCGAGCAGCACGCAGCCGATCGTCGCTTCCCCGAGATCGACCGCGAGACCGCGCACCCCGCCATCGAAGACGAGGAGCTCGTCAAGCCGGGTATCGGGTAAGCCGACGACCGTTGCCACCCCGTCGCCGACCCGGGCGACCCGGCCCACTTGCTCCAGCCGCGGCGCCAGCGCCACATTCCCGATCCGCTGACGGTTTTGGCCGAGCCAAGCCTGCAGCTCGTCAGCGAGCGTCGCCATCGACCGCGAGTTCCGCCCGCATCGCCGCGAGCGCGCTGTGCCAGGAAAAACGCAGAACGGCATTGGGAAAATGCAGCTCCGCACCGGCGACGAGGTGCTGGTCCGTGTCGAAGCCAATGGCGATCCGGTCGCCAAGCGTTTTATTGAGCCGCGCCCGCCAAGCCTCGACGGTTTCGGCGGGCAGCGCCGTTGCGGTCAGTACCCTGAGCCGAGCGCCGTCGGCAAGCTGTTGCGAGAGCGCATCCCGTTCGCTCTGCGGCAGCGCCGCCAAGTGCTCCTCGATGCGGGCGAGCCAGGCTTCGGCGCGCAGCTCGATCGGCACCTCGGCGCAGAGCCGTCCGGCGATCTCGGTCCCGAGATCGAGCGCCGCCCGCCGCGCCTCGGCCTGCGCGGACGCCTGTGCGAGCGTCGCCGCGCGCTCGGCGGCTATGCCGGCGCGCTCGGCCTCGATGACCGCGAGCGCGTTCTTCGCTGTGGTCTCGGCCAGCTGCGCCTCGGCATATTGCTTGTCGATCTCGGCGCGACGCGCATCGAGCAGCCGCAGCACCGGCCGATAGAGAAAGCGATGCAGCAGCCAGACAAGAATGCTGAAATTGACCGTTTGCAGCACCAGGGTGGACCAGTCGAAGTGCATGTCACCGGGTATAGGGATTGGCGAAGAGCAGCAGCAGGGCGACCACCAGGCAATAGATCGCCATTGTCTCGATCATGGCCAAGCCGACGAACAGCGTGCGCGAAATCGTCCCGGCCCCTTCCGGCTGCCGGGCAATCGCCTCCATGGCCGCGGCGACGGAGCGCCCTTCGGCCAAGGCGGGGCCGATCGACCCGATCGAGACGGCGAATGCGGCGGCAATGATGCTGATTTGGTCAACGTCCATGGTCCGCTCCCTCCGGCTCGTTGGCATCGACCGCGGCGCCAATGAAGACCGCGGCGAGAATGGTGAAGATATATGCCTGCACCAAGCCGACGAGGATCTCGAGGGCCATCAGCGGGATCGGGACGAACAGCCCGGCAAGCGCCACCACCGTGACGAACTCTCCGCTCATCACATTGCCGAACAGGCGGACCATCAGGGAAAACGTCCGGGTCACCTCGGAGACTATGTTGAGCGGCAAGAAGATCAACTTCGGCTCGGCGAAGCTGGCGAGATAGCCGAAGGGACCCCGCGCGCGCACGCCGAAATAATGGACCGCCAGAAAGACGATGAGGGCCAGGGCCGCCGGGGTCTCGAGCTTGCCGGTCGGCGCCTCGACCCCGGGCAGTACCCCGGAAAGGTTGGCGGTGGCGAGAAAGATGAAGAGCGTGCCGAGCAACGGCAGGAACGGTCGCGGGTTCTTGCGGATCACCTCGCGGATCTGGGCCATGGTCAATGTGACGATCAGCTCCACCACCGCCTGGCGCCGGTCCGGATGAAGCCTGAGCTGCCGCGTCACGAGCCGGGCAAGGAGGGTCAATGCCGCCATGATTGCCCAGGTCGTCGCCACCGGCCGGGTGATGGCGAGCGGGCCCAGACGCAGCAGGACGGAGCTGGCCAGCGGGGAGGGTGCCATCACGGGGTCCGCCGCGACGTGCGCAGTGCGAGCCCACGTGCCAGCAGAAAGCCGAGGACGGACGACAGCAGCGGCAGCGCCCCGAGCCTCGCCAAGAGAGCGAAGAAGATGGTTGCGCCGGCCATGCGAAGGAGGGTGACAGCCGCTGCGCGGCGGCCGCCGCCCGCGGCGTAAAGCGCTGCGGTCCGCCGCAATGCCGCGAAATAACAGGCGCCGACAAGGAGCCCGGCGAACCCGGCGGCGACGGCGAGCGAGGCGCCGGTCATTCCCGATGTATCCGCTTCCAGGCCAGGGTGCAGCCGAGGGCCAGGCCGGCGACGAGCAGCCCCAGCGTCCAGAAGATCCCCGACCCGAACGCGCGGTCGAGCCAGCGGCCGGCAAAAATTCCGATGAGCGTCGGGGTGACGATGGTCCAGCCCAGCGCCCCGATCATCGCCAGGTTGCGTCCGACGGATCGCTCGCCTTCGCGCTCCCAACGCTCCCGCCGGCCGCGCCGCAGCCTGACCGCCTCGTCGAGACCCTCGGGGTGGTCCGGGTCGGCTTCTGCGGGTGGCGGCGTCACGGCGCAACCCGGTCGCCGGCCCCGATCGCCGGCGATGCCGGCATGGTCGGGGCTCTTTCGCCGCGGAGAAAGCGGGCAATCTGGCGGATCGCGGCGAGGTAGAGGCGCTGCGCGTCGGTGCGCGCCGCCTGCTCGGCGGCGAGTTGGCCGCGGAACCGGTCGAACACCTCCGCCTCGAGGCGGTGGAGGTCGTCGCCCGGAACCGCCTCCGGCGTCGCGATCGCTATCGTGTCGCCATCGCGCACTTCGAGCATGCCGCCGCGTACCGCCACGTGGTGCTCGGCGCCGCGATCGTCGCGCCAGCTCACCACCGACACGGCGAGCGCGGTCAGGAAATCGGCGTGACCGGGCAAAATCCCAAACGCGCCGGTGTCATCTTCGGCCCGAAGGTGCGCGACCCCGCCGGCCTCGATGACGATCGCGAGCGGGGTAGCGATGGTGAGTTTCACCGCGTCCCCGCTTTCGCCGCAGCTTCCCGCGCCCGGGCCTCCGCCAGATCGCCGACCATGTAAAGCGAGCTTTCGGCCCAATCGTCGGCCTCGCCGTCGAGGATCGCTCGGCAGCCGGCGAGCGTGGCGTCCAGTCCAACGGCTCGGCCGGGTCTGCCGGTGAACGCGACGGTCACCATGAAGGGCTGGGTCAGAAAGCGCAGCAACAGCCGTGCGCGCTTGACCGTGGTGCGATCGGCCGCGCTCAGCTCCTCGATGCCGAGCAGGGCGATGATCTCCTGCAGCTCGCGGTAATGGGCGATAACCCTGCGAACGTCCTGCGCCGCGCGGTAATGCGCGTCGCCCACGAGCCGCGGATCGAGCAAGCTCGAGGTCGAGGCGAGAGGGTCGATCGCCGGGTACAGACCCTCGCTCGCCATCCGGCGCGACAACACGATCGAGGAGTCGAGGTGGCTGAAAATCTCGGCGACCGCCGGATCGGTGAAGTCGTCCGCCGGAACATAGACCGCCTGGATCGAGGTAATCGCAGCGCCGGCGACCGAAGCGATGCGCTCCTCGAACTCGGCGATCTCGGCGGCAAGCGTCGGTTGGTAGCCGACGCTCGACGGCAGCCGGCCGAGCAGCCCCGAAACCTCGCCCCCAGCCTGGACGAGCCGGTACACGTTGTCGATCAGCAACAGCACGTTTTCGTGAACCGCGTCCCGAAAATGCTCGGCGATGGCGAGCGCCGTCAGCCCTGCCCGCCAGCGCGCACCGGGCGGCTCGTTCATCTGGCCGAACACCAGCGCGGTGCGCGCGAGCACCCCCGATTGGCCGAGTTCGAGCAGCAGTTCGTGCCCCTCGCGCGAACGCTCCCCGATCCCGGCGAACACCGAAATGCCGGAGTGGCGCTCGACCGTGGTGCGGATCAGCTCCATGATCAGCACGGTCTTGCCGACCCCGGCGCCGCCGAACATCGCGGCCTTCCCGCCCGTGATCAGCGGCGCCAGCAGGTCGATGACCTTGATGCCGGTTTGAAAGATCTCGCTTTGGCGGGCGAGCGCCGGCGCCGGTCCGTGGATCGGCCGATGCTCGACCGCTGCCGGCAGGGGCGAACCGTGGTCGATCGGCTCGCCGATCGCGCCGAGCAGTCGCCCAAGCACCGCATCGCCTACCGGGGCGCGGATCGGCGCGCCGAGGGCGCGGACCCTCGTGCCGCGCCGCAGCCCCGCGGTGCTGCCGAGCGCCACGCCGCGCACCATCTCGGGGCCGAGGTGCTGCTGCACTTCGGCGACGAGAGGCGGTCCGAGATCCCATTCGATGGCGACGGCCTCATTGATCGCGGGCAGCATCCCCTGGGCAAAGGCGAGGTCGACGACCGAACCGTGAACCGCGGCGACGCGACCCGACCGCGGAGCAGATTCGCATGGCGCCGGTGAAACAGACATGGCTCTGCTCTGCTTAATGCTCCGTTCTCTTGGTCGCGGCGTTGATCCAGCGCAAGGCGGTGGCGCGCCCCGCCGCGCACGCTCCGCCAAGTGCACCGGTCTGTGGCCCATGGATTGTTGAAAAGCCCGTTGCGCCGGATCAATCCCCGGGGTGGCTTGCGACGCCTATCTTGTGCTGTACCAGGAGGGAAAAATTCGATGCAGCTTCCGCTTCAGATCACGTTTCGGCACATGGATACCTCGGACGCGGTGGCGGCGCGCATCCGCGAACGGGTCGAGGAGCTCGAGCGGTTTTTCGATCGCATCATGTCGTGCCGCGTCGTCGTCGAATGCCAGCACCCACGCCGCCAGCAGGGCAACCTGTTCCGGGTCCGCGTCGACCTGAAGATACCCGGCCGCGAGATCGCCGTCGGCCGTGATCCCGCGGCACATCATGCGCACGAGGATGTCTATGTCGCGGTCCGCGACGCTTTCGACGCCGCCCGCCGGCTGCTCGAAGACCACGCTCGCCAGGCTCGGGGGCAGGTCAAGCTGCACGCGGTGCCGGATCATGGGCGGATCGCCCAACTCGTCCCCGAGCAGGACTGCGGCTTCATCCTGAGCGCCGACGGCAACGAGATCTATTTCCACCGCAACAGCGTAACGAATGGCGGGTTCGACAAGCTCGCGGTCGGCGATGAGGTGCGTTTCGTCGCGCGGCACGGCGAAAGTGCCGAGGGTCCACAGGCGAGCACCGTGGTGCCGATCGGCAAACATCACCTGCCAAACTCCGAAGCGGTTCGCACCTGATCCCGAGGATCGGTCGGATGAAACAAGTTGCCCGACCTGCGACCGCGGCCGAGGTCCTCGAGATCGTCGGCGCGCTCGACGACGTTGTGCTGATGAGGATCTTGGAGATCCAGGCGACCCCGGCCGAGGTGCTCGAGGCCGCCCATTGCGCGTCCTCAAGCTGGAATACGCGGCGATCGTCCAGGCTCTCGGACCCAGACGGGAGCGAGCTGCTGAGCAACAACCCGTCAACCCTCTTGCGCCAATGGCCTTCGGCCTTGTCACGCGGCCCGGTCATCTTTTCTGCTTCAAGTGCGGCATGGTCAGGCGAACTCGAAGCGATCGTTATGAGAGAACGGGTCGATTTCGACATGGAGTTTATGCACGGCCGGCGTCGGCACCTTTCGGCGTTGCACCGTCTTCATCCGCACGAAACCGACGGCCTCCAGCTTCGCGAGCGTCCGGGTCAGATTGGGCGCTGCGCGACCGGTCATCTCCGCGAGTTCGTTAATTGACTGAGGCTTCCTGTCACGAATAACAGAAAGCAGTGCCCGGTTTTCAGGGGTCAGCAGCCGGATCAACGCCTCCACCGAGTTGAAACTTGGCAAGGCCGCATCCTTTGGGGCCGGCTTTTCTGCCCGCGCTACCGCTCTCATTTCTTCGCGTAAAGCCTGATGGCTCTGGATTTTGAACTTGGTCATCTCAGTTCCCTTCGTCTTTTGCTTCATCGCGGATCACCGCAAATGGAATCCCGCGCTCTGTCAGAACCCGCTCAATCTCATCAAAGAAGTCGTCGACCAGCGTTCCGGCGTCTTTGAAAGCGTAGGGCCGTCCAGGGTCTTTCTCCGTCCGGTGCCAATGGTCGACAGCCGCCGGTCGTTTCTTGAACCTGGATCACGCCACCGCGACGGCATGGGCGTTGTCAAACCCGACCAGCCTTGCGCCATCCGAATCGTGGAGCGTGAACGAGTACCGCAGGCCATGTGGCCGCCGCCGTGTCCGGCGCGCCCGCTTGATCTCGAATTTCGCGCAATAGCCGCCTTTGTACCAATGGCAGCGGCCATCAAAGGCAAGGAGAAATTCGAGTGTATGTTCATCACCACTCCTCATCTACCCTATCATGACAGGATAGATGTGCAGCCATCGAGCAAATGGTGACGATCCCTCCTTGTGCACACACAACTCCGCGGAAAATGCGGAGTTTCTAGTATGATACGAGAGCATTTCGGCTCACCCAAAGGCAGCGCCGGACCCGGAAGATTTCGACGTCCCGTGATCGCGAGAAACGGGCGCCTCCCTGCGGGGCCGGGCGCTAGGCGCGAAGCGCCCGGAGCCGCCCTGCCGGGCTGTCTCCGCCCATCCCTGACGCTTTGGTTCTCCCCGCGGATCGTTCCCCCGCGGACAGCCTTGTCCCTGCAACTGTTCTGGCAATTCCTCCTCCTCTCGGAGGGGGTCAGTTCCTGATGTCGTCAGGGGGGTCAGTTTTTCATGTCGCCCGACAGGCGGGCTCGCCGGCGAGAGTTAGATCGCGGTCTGTTGGGCCGCGGCAGGAAGTTCCGCGGTTACCCCGACTGATCCAGATCAAAGCGGCGGCGCGCATTTCGGCGACCATCGGCCCGAAAGAGCGGGCAGGAACGTGGCGATGATTTTCATCGTAGACGATGACCCGGCAGTACGGGACTCGCTGCGGCTCCTGCTCGAATGCGAAGGCTTTGAGGCGCGAGAATTCGCGTCGTGCCGGGAGTTTCTCGATGCCGATTGGGCCGAAGAGGGCGATTGCCTGATCGTCGATGTCCATATGCCGGGGATGAGCGGCATCGAGCTTCTTGAAACCCTGCGGCGCAGCGGCGACGGCCTTCCGGTCATTGTTCTCAGCGGCCGGATCGACGCCGCCGCTCGCAATCGCGCTCGCGCTGCCGGAGCGCTCGCGATCGTCGAGAAGCCGCATCGGACCGAGCAGATGCTCAACCTCGTGCGCCTCGCTCTGGGTCGGAGGTAGGCGTCGGTCGCCTCACCCCCAGAGTTTAACTTTGATATTTTTTCCCAGCGAAGCTGGCGAGTTCGACGATGGGGAAGGGCGACGGCGCGCTGCTGACCGATCTCTACCAGTTTTCGCTGGCGCACTGGGCAGCCGGGCCCCACCCGCGGGCCGCTTTCCGCCCCCGGGCCAAGTGCCACCGGGCCATGAACGAACGGAAGGGTCGAGCCCGAGCCGGCGCCGCATTTCGCCGTCGGTTTCGCTGCCGATCGCTGCGTCAGTCCGCGGTAACATCGACCATCGTAAAGCCTTCCTTCCGCGCCGCCTCGGCGAGACGTTCGTCGAGCGTGACGAACTGAAGCGATGCCGGACGATGTTCCGCGGCCGCGAAGGCTGCCGCCAGCTGCAATGCGTCGGCCGCGCGCAGCGGGTGAACGCGCAGGAACCGCGTCGCGCTCTCACGGACGACCTCGCTGGATTCGATCTCGTGCCAGCCATCGGCAAGCTGTTTGAGCCGGTCAGATGCGAGCGCGATGCCTCGCGCGTCGAGCGCGGCGGCCCGCTCGAGGCGGGTCAGAGCCGAGACACATTCGACTTCGGACCCCCACCAGACCAGCATGTCGGGATCGCGGCTGGCGAGCGCTTGCACCCGTCGCGTCGTGGGTTCGGCAACCAGCAGCGGCACGATCGCCGAAGCATCCCAAAATTTCACCGCCCCTCCCGGCGCTCTTCGTTGAGCGCGTCGAGCGCCGATGCGCCGGCCTTGGCGCGCGGCGGCTGAGCGCTGAAAAGCGGCTGGGAAGGCCTGCTGCGCCGTGGCCGCACGAGCCCGTCGCGGACGAGCCGCGACAGCCTTTCCTCTTGTTCGCCTTCGTGGTCACCCGTTACGGCTTCAAGGCGCGCGACGGGACGCCCCCGATCGACGATGAGCACCGGGGAGCCGCTCTTGAGCCCGTCGATCAGGGCGCTCAGGTTGTTCTTGGCTTCGGTTATGCTAGCTCTCTTCATAAGGCCATTTTGGGTGTCTCAAATTAGCTAAACAAGCCTAAACTTCCCGAGCCGTCGCGGGCTGATCGCCACCCGTCACGGCCGGGCTTGCCCGGAAGGCCCGGCCCTGACGGCTCGTTGCATCTCCTGCGCGGGCGAGGCGGCTGCGGCTCGATCGCTATCTGGTTCAGAACCTCGGTGACGCCGGGTGCCGCCCAGGCGGCGCGTTCTGCGATGTCGCGCTCGTACCAGGCGCGGACCTTGCCTTTCAGGGTCACTTTTCCACCGTCGGTCTCGACGGTGATCCGCGCTGCTTCGACCTCGGCGCTGCGCTGCAGCGCCTTTTCGAGCTTTTCCTTGACCTCGAAGGCATGCACCGTCGAGGCGACCCGGATCTCGTTGACCACGTCGACCACACCAGAGAGCTTGTGCACGATGTGGTCGGCCTCGGTCTTCTGAAATTGCCAATCGACCTCGCCGCTCAGGGTCACGACGCCGTTTTCGACCTTGACCGCGATGCGGTCGGCCGGCACCCCGACCTGCCACTTCAGGATGTCGACCGCCCGCGCGGCGATCTCGTCGTCCGCGCGTTTCGTATCAGACGGCAGGCGCACCACGATTTCCTCGGCGATCGCCTTGACCCCTCTGACGCGCCGGGCGGCGCGCTCCGCCGACGTCTTCTCGGCATAGCTGGTCACGTAGCCGGTGAGGGTGACGACACCTCTATTCGCAGTAACCCCGATATGGGCGGCATTGACGCTCGGCTCGAATTCGAGCTCGTCGATAACGTCTTGCCGAAGTTGCAGGTCGTTGCTCATCGCAAACTCCAAAGGCCACGGGAGGCCGCAGATTTCGGCAGAGTGCGGAGCCCGGCGTTGATCTGCGTCAACGTCGATCGACCGGCTGAGGGGCAGCCTTCCGGCCTGCGAAACGAGGGGCTCCGATGACGGCACGATCTTATGTTCGCTGGTTCAGCGATATCAGGCTGAGCGACGTTCCGTCGGTCGGCGGCAAAAACGCTTGCTCGGCGAACTCTATGCGATGCTCGCGGCCGAAGGGGTCAGCGTGCCCGAGGGCTTCGCGCTGACCGCACCTGCCTATCGCGATGCGGTCGCCGGTATCGAAGCCGAGCTGCGCCGGCTGCTGCGCTTTGACCACCACGATGTGACGCTGCTCGCCGAGCGCGCTGCCGCCGCCCGGCGCCTCGTTTACGAAGCTACCGGCAGCGCCCGGCTCCGGGCCGAAATCGCCGCCGCCTATCGCGCGCTCGAAAAAAGATGCGGCGCCGATGTCGCGGTCGCGGTGCGCAGCTCGGCGACCGCCGAGGATTTGCCGACCGCCAGCTTCGCCGGCCAGCACGAGAGCTTTTTGAATGTGCGCGGCGAGCACGATCTGTTCGAGGCCTGCCGGCGCTGCTGCGCCTCGATCTTCACCGACCGCGCGATCGTTTATCGCATCGACAACGGCTTCGACCACCTCAAGGTTGCGTTGTCGGTCGGGGTGATGAGGATGGTCCGCTCCGATCTCGCGGCGAGCGGGGTGGTGTTCACGCTCGACACCGAATCCGGCTTCCGCGACGTGGTCTTCGTGACCGGGTCCTGGGGTCTCGGCGAGAACGTCGTTCAGGGCAAGGTCGACCCGGACGAGTTCTACGTCCACAAACCGACCTTCCGCGAAGGCTATCGCGCCGTGCTGAGCCGCTCGCTCGGCAAGAAGCAGATGCGGCTCGTCTATGCGCGCGGGCACGGCGAGGCCAGCACGCGCAATGTGCCGACCCGCAGGACCGAGCGCGAACGCTACTGTCTCGCCGATGCCGAGGTGCTCGAACTCGCCCGGGACGCGATCCGCATCGAGGACCACTACTCGCGACTGGCCGGGCAGCCGACGCCGATGGATGTCGAGTGGGCCAAGGACGGGGTCGACGGCAAGCTCTACATCGTCCAAGCCCGCCCCGAGACGGTCGCCTCGCGCCGGGCGCCGGGCGGGTTCGAGACCTATGCGCTGAAGGCCGAGGGTGCCGTCCTCGCCACCGGGCGCGCGGTGGGCGAGAGGATCGGGGCGGGCGCCGTCCGGGTGGTCGCGGATGTGCACGGCCTCGCCGCCTTCCGCCCGGGCGAGGTCCTGGTCGCCGAGGCGACCAGCCCCGATTGGGAGCCGGTGATGAAGACGGCCGCCGCGATCGTCACCAGCCGCGGCGGACGCACCTGCCACGCCGCCATCGTCGCCCGCGAGCTCGGCCTGCCGGCGGTGGTCGGCGCCGAGGGGGCGACCAAACGCCTCACGACCGGGTCGGCGGTCACGGTCAGCTGCGCCGAGGGCGAGGTCGGCAAGGTCTATGACGGGGCTCTGCCGTTCGAGGTGACCCGCGTGCCCACGGGCACGCTGCCCCGGCCGCGCACCGCCATCATGGTCAATCTCGGGAACCCTGAGCTCGCCTATCACACGGCGATGCTGCCCAATGACGGTGTCGGGCTCGCCCGGATGGAGTTCATCATCAACCAGCACATCGGGGTCCATCCGATGGCGCTCGCCTGTCCGGAAAAGGTCGCCTCGAAGAAGGCCCGCGCGGCGATCGCCAGGCTGGTGCGGAACTACCCCCGCCCACCGGACTTCTTTGTCGAAAGGCTGGCCGAGGGCGCCGGCACGATCGCCGCCGCCTTTTATCCGAAGCCGGTCATCATCAGGTTGTCGGACTTCAAGACCAACGAATATGCACGCCTTCTCGGCGGCGCCGGGTTCGAACCCAAGGAAGAGAACCCGATGCTCGGCTTCCGTGGCGCTTCGCGCTACGCCCATCCGGACTATGCCGCCGGCTTCGCCCTCGAATGTGAAGCGCTCGCGCGGGTGCGCAACGAAATGGGGATGACGAACCTGCGGGTGATGGTCCCGTTCTGCCGCCGCGTCGCCGAAGGCAGGGAGGTGATTGAAGCGATGGCTCGGCACGGGCTGCGACGCGGCGACAACGGGCTCGAGATCTACGTCATGTGCGAGATCCCGAACAACGTCATCCAGATCGACGCCTTCGCCGAGCTGTTCGACGGCTTCTCGATCGGCTCGAACGACCTGACGCAATTGACCTTGGGGGTCGATCGGGGTTCCGAGAAGGTCGCCTTCGACTTCGACGAGCGCGATCCCGGCATGCTCGAAATGCTTCGGCTCGCGGTAGAGGGCGCCAAGCGCAACCATCGTCACGTCGGGATCTGCGGCGAGGCGCCGGCCAATTATCCGGAAATTGCCCGATTTCTGGCCGAGCTCGGGATCAATTCGATCAGCGTCAATGGCGCGAGCCTGGTGCGCACCGCGACCGTCGTCTACGACGCCGAGCAGGCGGCTGCCGCCCGCTCCCTGGCGGCGGAGTAGGGGCACTTCAAATGGGCGGCATCGTGACCTTGACCATGAACCCGGCGCTCGACATCGCCACCTCGGCGGACCGTGTCGTCCCGACCCATAAGCTGCGCTGTGCGCCGCCGCGCTACGATCCCGGCGGCGGCGGGATCAATGTCGCGCGGGCGATGCACGCGCTCGGCGGCGATGCGGTCGCGATCCTCCCGGTCGGCGGGCCGGCCGGAGGATTGATCCGATATCTGTTGGAGCAGGAGGGTGTGCCGCATCATCCGATCGCGATCGACGGGTTTACCCGCGAAAGCCTTGCCGTCGAGGATCGCCGGACGGGGCAGCAGTACCGCTTCATTCTGCCGGGGCCGGAGATTTCCCTGCGCGACCAGGAACGCTGCCTCGACCAGCTTTCGGCGGCGGCGGCAGACGCGTCCTTCATTATTGCCAGCGGCAGCCTGCCGCTCGGCGTTGCGGAGGATTTTTACGCCCGCGTCGTCGGGATCGCGCAAGCGCTCGGCAAACCCCTTGTCCTCGACACCTCCGGCGCCGCACTCAAGAAGGCCGGCCATGGGATCTACCTGTTGAAGCCGAGCCTGCGCGAGCTGCAAGACTTGGCCGGGTGCCAGATCGGCACCGAGGACGAGCAGGAGCAAGCGGCGCGCGCGGTCATCGCACAAGGCCGCAGCGAGATCGTCGTGCTGTCGCTCGGCGAAAAAGGCGCCTTGCTGGCAACCGAAGAGACCGGCGAACGCTTCGCCGCGATCCCGGTCGAGGCAAGAAGCACGGTCGGCGCCGGCGACAGCATGCTGGCCGGGATCGTTCTCGGCCTCGCTCAGGGTATGGCGCTGCGCGAGGCCGTCCGCTTCGGGATGGCGGCAGGTGCGGCAGCGCTCTTGGGATCGGGAACCGAGCTCTGCCGGCGCGCCGACGTCGAACGCCTCTACCGGCGGGCGTTCGCTTAAGGGCGGCGCGCCGATCACCCGGCGATCGGCAACGGCGTTACCTCAGCGCTACTGCATCGTCATATCTCGTCGTACAGAATGGATTGGGTACGAATGGAACGATGGCGATGATGCGCCTTGACGAAGTTGCGTCCCGCGACCCCGACATCCTCAACGGGACGCCGGTCTTCCCCGGTACGCGGGTGCCGATTCGATCGTTATTCGACTATCTCGAGGGCGGCGAGAGGCTCGACGAGTTTCTGCGCCAATTCCCATCGGTGCGGCGCGCGCAAGCCGTCGCGTTGCTCGACCTCGCATGCCAATCGGTCCTGGCCGATGCGCGTGCTGCTTGACGAGCAGCTTCCATTCGATCTTTCCCTGGAGCTCCGCGGTCATGCGGTTGACACCGTTGTCTCTCGCGGCTGGGCCGGGATCAAGAAAGGCGAACTCTAGGGCCGCATGAGAGGCCAATATGATGTCCTCGTGACGATGGACCGCGGCATCGAGTTCCCAGCATCGGATCGGGGCTCTGCCTTTCGGCATCGTCGGTTGTTCGCGCCCGATCCAAGCGCATGCGAGATGTGGTACCGCTCGTGTCGTCGATCATCGCGGCCATCGACACGATCAAACCCGGCCTCGTTCGGCGAGTGGGTGCCTGACACGGTGCTCCTCGGCTCGCGGGCGGAGGGCACGGGGTGCGGCGGCGCAATCCTGGACGGTGACGCCATATCGCCGCTCGGCTTTCCAATGGCGCCTTCCCGATAACGGTCATCACTTGACGATAGGTCAACAGGCAGGATTCGAGGCCATACCCCTTCGTTGGTGCGGCTTCAGGCGCACTCAATCCCGAGCTGATCCGCTGTACACCAAACAGTCCCGACCCGATCTGCGCTAGATTTTGTGGGCGGCCGATCTCGCTCTCAACTACAAGCACCGCAGCGATAGGGAGCGGGCGCGCCGATTTTGTGTGGTTGATGCGGGGATAGGATAGCCGTGTCTGATCGTGAGCAAAAGTTGTTGGATACGTTCCGCTCGGAGCTGAAATCGCTATCGGCTGAGATTGCTGACCTACGGGCCAAACTCCCCACTGGCAATGCTATCAATGAATATTTCCTCCATCGCCTGATCATTTCCCATGAAAACGCAACGGGTTGTGTTCATCTGGCTCAGGCAAAGCTGAACTTTCCGCTTACTGTTGTTTCTCGGACCTTGTTTGAAAGTCTAATTACGACATATTGGGCGTCCTTGAGCGATGAAAACACCACCGCGGCTGTGATGGCGGCAGAGCGAGAGATTTACCGCATCATGCGCAAAATGATTCGGGAGGGTCACGCTGAGATTCGGCACAGGCTCACGGGAGCGAATTGGAATGCTGCAATCCTGGATCACCCTTTGATGAAGGAGGCCCGCCGGCCAAAACGCCTGGACGAGATGGCGAAGGAAGCAGGGATGAGCAATGTCTACGGTAAATTGTGGGGAATGTTGTCCTTGTTTGGGCACGGCACTCTGATGGAAAACCAAGTCAGGTCGATCCTTGGAGGCAAAGCGCGTATTTACGAGGATATGTCGATGGTTCGGAGTTGCCTGAAGGCAATCGCGCTGATCTGCAAAAACCGGATCGAAGGGCGGCAGACGGAGCGAAGCGATTTACATGGGATTCTGAAAGTCGACTTATGAGCGTTGACCTCGGATACCTTCGAGACCAGGATAGACCCACGAGGAGGACAAGAGCGAATGCCGCACCTTTACGTGGCCGTGTATCTTGCCCGCCAGCCAGATCTGTCGTCATGCGATCCGATTCCGTCGGCGGCGGTTGCATTTCGCGGTGCTGCACAATTCCGGTTTCCGTATGACGTTGGGGATGATCCTGCGTTTTTTTCTGCGCAGCATTTTGGTGGGCCAATCACCTGGGGAGTCTGTCGCCCCGATGTACGATGCGCCATTCGCAGGGATGACGGGATAGTCTTCTTCGCCGCGCAAAAAAACTCCAAAGATAATAGGACAACAGACTATAGGTTCGTAGCGGCCCTTCGCGTCAACGACAAAATCAGGCACACCGAGGTATCGCAGCATCCGATCTTCAAGCACTATCTCAATCTCATGATCCGACCGCGTGGTGCCGGATGGGAGCACTATGAGCCTGCGGCGAATCCGGTACACCGCGATTGGCTCTGGAGAATTACATGCAAATCGTCAACCAGCTCCTGCGATCTGCCGCCCAAGGTACAAATTCACACGGATGAAGCTGGCAACAAAGAAAAGGTAAGGTGCTGGGAGGCCGCTGGCAAAGCACACGAGCCGGGGTCGCCTCTTATGATTGGCAAGCAGCCAGTTCCAGTAGCTGCCAATTACGTGATCTTCTCTACCACGTCGGTCGTTCTTGCCGACGATCCACCTCGGGTCGCACGCTATCGCGAAGGAGGTCATGAAGCCTGGCAGACTGACCCGACGAGCCAGAAAATTCGTGATCTCGTCCTCCGTAATGGTCGGTATTTACGAACGTCGAATTATCAGCAACCACATCGGCATATTCGCCATCAGCTAGCCGAAAGCGACCTTCAAAATATATTTGATCAACTCGGTTCTCTTATGAACACCGGCAGCTTTAAGGAGCTTCACAGGGCAAACTCGGCTCGGGCGCATAAGCCGCATCATCGCATATCAAAGGACGGCCGGTCTCCAACCGAACAGATCGCCCCGGGATCGGCGACGGCCGCAATGGGGCAGGAAGAGCCATGACCGGGCGCGGCGTCGGGACGAGGCTGCTCGACAGCATCCCGCACCGGCTCATGGCCCTGGCAGAACAAGCGATCTGCGATGTAGGTTGCCGATCGTGTAATTGGAACCGGCCGCCGGGCTTGAGTGGATCCGACGGTGTAGGTAAGTTGGCGCGGCGCTCAACCAACCGATCAACAATGGCGGTGCGGCTCCTCCTCAAGTGCCTCTTTCGGCGTCCTGTCCTGCGCGAAAGGCCGGACTTAGCAACGGATGCGCCCGACCGGGCTCATCTATTGTTACTCAAGCAATTCTTGCTGCCCGTCAATCCCGAGCGGCTCAACGCGGAGCAATGGGATTCGGTACTAGGCGAGCCGACCGTCCGTGCGATCGAGCACCTTTTAGGGGCCGGTCTAATTGCACAGGCAACCATAGCCGAAAAGCTGGAGCACTTTTTCGGCGCTGCGGAACTCCGGTCGGCCCTGAGCCGGGCGGGATTGAGGGCTTCTGGCTCGAAGGCAGAGCTTGCGCGAAAACTCGCTGAAGAGAGGCGAACTCAAGCCGTCGCTACAGTAGGAAACATCGTGGCTTTATCTTGTACCGAGCGAGGAAGGGCGCTCGCCTTGGAGGCCGTGGCGAGGAACAAAAAGGAGCGAGAGATTGTGGAGGAAGCCGTGGATCGAGCGCTTGCCCGCAAGGATTTCGCGACCGCCGCGGACGCCGTCGTGCGGTTTGAAAGAAATCAGGTCTTTCCGCGTGGCCTTAACGTGAAATGGGCCGAGACCGAGGCTCGCCAACTCGCTGCAGAGGTAGAGGAAACTTATCGTACCTGCCCGAAGATCTTGCGCGGCATATCTGAGGAAGCTTTGGAGGCCATCCGCCCGAGAGCTGCAGAAACGCTACTCTGGGGCGAGAGCCGCCCCCGTCAGAAACTCGAAACCGGCGGCGCTATGTCGGGGGAAGTTGCCGCCCGGATGTTGATCTTCGCAACATCGTCTCGGCGTAACTTGAGTCAAATGCAGGCAATCGGAGTAGTAAAGGTGGTGAATATCCTGTCCGCAGAAGATTCGTGCGGAGAGTGCAGACGCCTCTCCGGTCGGCAATATTCACTTCGGAGAGTCCCGGAGTTGCCCCATCCAGACTGCACGCACGCGATGGGTTGCCGTTGCTGCTACTTGCCAGTCACCTGAGCCTACTCCGCCATAGTCCAAAATAAAGGTGCGTTAGCTTTCCCAATTCAAGAGGGCGGCTGACAAGCTAAACTCCTAGTCCACAGGCCCCGTAGCCGGCCCACCGATCGATCGGACATTTGGATGAGCACGTTAGAAGTCGCCTTGCTTGTTTCCGTCGCCGCCCTGATGGGCGCTGTCGCAGCATACTTCGGATTTGCGGCCCCGGCACGGTCTAGAGCTGGTGTGGCCGATCGGCGAAGCGCCGAGCTCGAAGCAGAGCTCCGGGCGGAGCGCGCAGCTCACGCTGCCCGCATTGAAGAATTGGAAAGAATGGGTGCCGAAGTCGAACGGAAATTCGCAGTTCTCGCATCTGAGGTCCTTCAAAAGAACAGCGAAGGTTTCCTTACGCTCGTCAGCGAGCGCTTCAACACTCTCAAACTTGAGGCCGAAAAAGACCTTGGCGAACGCCAAAAGGCGATCGAGACGATCATTCGCCCACTCGGCGAAGGCCTTTTGAAGTTGGAGCGCGAGGTTGGAGAGATCGAGAAAGTGCGGGAAGGCGCCTACAGCGCCATAACCGAACAGGTTAGGAATCTCTCGGAGGGGCAGACACAGCTGCGGACGGAAACCGGCCGTTTGGTCCAGGCGCTGCGACAGCCCAAAACCCGGGGGCGATGGGGCGAGTATCAACTTCGCAACGTGTTGGAAATGGCCGGGATGAGTGAGCACATCGATTTTGTCCAGGAGCATTCGGTAGAAAGTGACGACCATCGCTTGCGGCCCGACGTGATTATCTACATCCCTGGCGGCAAATCGATGGTGGTCGATGCAAAGACGCCTCTCGACGCCTACCTCGCTGCCATCGACGCGACAGACGAGGACATCTGATTGCAGCAGATGGCCAATCATGCCCGCCAGCTTCGCGAGCACGTACGCGTGTTGGCGTCGCGCGAATATTGGAAGGCACTGCCGGTAACGCCTGACTTCGTAATCATGTTCGTTCCAGCGGAAGCGTTTTTTGCTGCCGCGATCGAAAGCGACCCCGAAATTTTCGAGCAGGCCGTTCGCCAGCGCGTCCTAATCAGCACGCCGACGACCTTGATCGCCGTGGTCAAAGCGATTTCGTACGGGTGGCAGCAAGCAACGCTTGCCGAAAACGCCCAGGCAGTTTCCGGACTTGCCCGCGATTTATTCGAGCGCGTCAAAGTTTTCAGCGGTCACATGAACGAACTCGGGCGGTCGCTTCGGCGAGCGGTAGAGCGGTACAATCAGGGAGTGGGTTCGCTCGAGCAGCGCGTGCTGCCGGTGGCGCGCCGTTTAGAAACCCTGGGCGTCGTTGCGTCAGGCTCTTCGATCACGCCGCTCGCGCCGCTAGAGATCATGCCCCGAGCGTTGAATTCTTCGGAGTTGATCGCCCTTCCTCATTCGGCCGAGCCGACTAGCGGCAGTGAACCCGCCTAATCGGGGCAAGAAACAAGAAAAACGGGTGCTCGCGGCCGCGCCGAGAGCGCCCGTCCGACGGGTCAGCTTAGGATCTGGGACAAAACAAGCAGATCAGTTATTGGGTTCGATCGTGTAGTTCGGTTCGCCGTGGAAGGCCGCTGAAGTGATGTTAACGGCGGCGAGTTCGGCATGGGAGACGACGATGCCGTCGGGGTAGGCATCGGCATCGAGGGTGCAGTGGACAGTGAGGCCGGTGCGGGCAAATGTGGCCCCGGACGAGGCGTTCAGCGCGAGGAGCCGGAAACGACCGCATCGCCGAAAACGGCCGTTCGGAAGACGGCCATCAAGCCGCTGGGTTCGACCGCTTGCTATCGTCCCCTGGGCTCCCCGGCGATGACCGTGAGCCGAGCGTGTAGCACTTGAACCCAGCGCCTTTAAGCTCTACCTATGGGCGTTAGCCGCGCTAAGGACGTTCTAGCCGAGGATCCTGTTTGAGCACTTTAAGGGAGAAAAATGCCGCGATACGAACTGAAAAAGTTGAGCGCCGAGACAAAGTCAGCCTTCGCGCAACTGTTCGTCATAAACTTTGAGGCTATACAGCAATTCGGGACAGGTGAATATTTTGTACTTTACGCAGAGGGCTCAAAACGCGTTCGGAATATCCTCGGCATAGAACGCGAAATCTTAATCGCTGCAACATCTACGCCGATCAGCAGGCGAGATCAGTTCAGTTCGCGCGGCGCCTTATCCGGGAAGCTGACGGACGATTGGAAACCACGATTTGCGTCATCGTCCATCAGGACCCGCGTGGGAACCCAAAACTAAAGCGCTGGGGAAGGGAGAACGGACTCGCCGTTATCCCAGTGTACACACCCTCTGGGATCTTGCCGCGTGGACAGGAGCTAGAACGGCTTTTTTCTCACGAGTTCTTCACGCAGGACCCATTCGACGTCACTGGTCCTGTCGCCAATGATGCTCAGTTCTTTGGCCGCCGAACGGAGGCGCAAGAGCTCGCCCGGAAGCTTCAATCCGGACACATCCGATCCTGTTTTGGAATACGGAAAATTGGAAAGACATCAATACTTCATCGGGTGCTGGCAGAAATCAAGAACAGCTACGATGCCATTACCGTCTTTGTCGACTGCCAGAGAGACGACGTTTTCAATCTAGACGCGCCCGGTCTCTTGTATTCCATTGAGCAGTCCCTGATGAGTCTAAAAGATACGGGGCAGAGCTACGTCGAGGTGAACGCAAGCACGTTCTCGGGCGGTCTCGCTGATGCAGCAAAGCGCTTCCAGGCCGTGCTTGGGCAGTTTGATGTACCGGTGATCCTCGCATTTGACGAGATCGACTACATCACGCCCAGCAACGGCGGTGCTGCACAGTGGCGCAGCGGCTTCGTGGAGTTCTGGCGCAATGTGCGGGCGGCTTACCATGCGGCCGCTCGGGATGAACGCAAGGTGTCCCTGCTTATCAGTGGTGTCTCTACCCGCTGGTTCTCCGTCGAATCGATCGACGGCGTCGAGAACGCCGCACTCGCCTTCATACCCGAGGAGTATCTCAGCCCGCTTCCTCGCGGCGCAGCCAATGCTATGATTAAGAACATTGGCGCGATGGCGGGCCTGCTGTTTGATGACGCTGCGCTCGAGGCAATCTCGTCTTTCTGCTCGGACATGCCCTTCTGGATCCGAAAGGCCTGCTCCTCGATTCACGGTAAGATCGAGACATCGATTCGCCCAGTCACGCTGTCCTCCTCGACGGTGTCCCCGATGCTTGAGAATTACGGCCGTGACGAAGGCGCGGCTCTCTCTAAAGTTGCACTTCAGCACCTATTTCGAGTCTATCCAGAGCTTAGGTCCCCCGCTCTCAAACTGCTGGAGAAAGGAGCGAAGCTCCCCGCGAGCATGCAGACGACACTGACGCGTTACGGCATCGCCTCTGGCGCCGGGGCGGTCTCAGGCCAGATGATGCGGATGGCGCTGATTATGATCTCCGAGGAGACACCGACAGTCGAGGAGACGCAGCAGAGTCAAAGCGGTGAACCGCGCACCCTCATCAGCGAATGGGCGGAGGAGCTCGCGGGAATCTCCTACCGGCGGAATGTCATGGAGCGTTCCCTCCGCTCGATTGTGATCAACTTTTTGCGCGCCTCGGCTCTTTCTTCCAAAGAGGGGGCAACCGCAAAAGCTATGCTACTTGCGGCTGTTCCGAAAAAACGCCGCTCCGAGCTCGAGCCGTTCAACCTGGACGCGATCGCCGAGAAGCTGTTCTGGCTGGAGCTAGTAGCGATTATAAACAAGAATTGGGGGCTCTTCGAGCGCATCTTCGGGGATAGGACCGTTTTTAATGACAATGCCTCACTCGTAAATGACCGCCCGGACGCCCACGCTAAGCATCTTGAGCCCAGTGACATTGCCATGCATCGTCGGGCGTTGCAGTGGCTTGACGAAAGGATCGCGCGGATATGATCGGGTCTTTGCGGCGCATCGCCAACGGAGATGATAAATTTCGCCCGCCTGAGCCGACGCAGTTGCAGACGGCCAGTGACTGCAATGGGGCAGGAAGGGTCGTCCCTGCTTTTGATTCCTCCCCGTTCAGCGGGTATGGTTGTGGGTGTAGTCCTCGCGCTCGCCAGCGCCGAGCCGCAGCCCCTCCGGCAAAGACGGGCACCGCGCCTGAAGGTAAACCAGTATCATGACCCGCCCCCTGCTGTGGATGCTGGGGGTATTAGAGAACAGTTCGTGCCAGCCCCGTCTCCTCCGCGGCAATCGTCCACCCACCGGCGGGCGTAGCTCGTGCGGCGTCGCCATCAGAGCGCCGAGATCACCCTCCTTTCCGCCCCGCATATCGAGCAGGTACCCTTGTCGCGGTAGAAATAGCTGATGCTGGCAAGAAACAGAGCCATGCGACGACGTGCGCCAATCTTCCCTGGCGTCATTGCGAGCGCAGCGAAGCAATCCCGTCCTCCGAGACTCCGCGACGAGATTGCCGCGGCGCCTAGCGGCGCCTCGCAATGACGGTGGCTGGGTTTTATCCCCTGCGGGTCGGCGCCAGCCGGCGGGGGGCTAGCAAGTAAATTTGACGATTGCAATGCAATCGCCCTCGTTTTGTCCCATCGCAAGGAGAGAAGATCGCGATCGCGAGCACTGTCGGACGGCTCGACCGGAGGACCGCCGCGGATACGAACCGGGGCCGTCAGGGCCCCGGGTAGTGGATGCCGCGGTTCATCGACACCTGCTCGGTGACGGGCCCGAGCGCGATCGCAGGAAAATATTCGAGGCCGCCCCAGATCACCACGACGCCGACCAAAAGGCCGACGAATTGCAGGCTGTGCGTGGGGACCGCGCCAGCCGAGGGTGGCACGCGCTTTTTCTTCGCCAGCGAGCCGGCAACCGCCAGCAGCGGGATCGCGTAAACGAAGCGGCCCATCAGCATCGCCGCCGCCAGCGTCAGGTTGTAGAAAAGGGTGTTGGTCGAGAGCCCGGCGAACGAGCTGCCGTTGGTGCCGGTCGCCGAGGCATAGGCATAGAGGATCTCGGAAAACCCGTGCGGCCCGGTATTGCCGATGCCGGCGATGCCGGCCGACGTCGATGCCGCCAGCGCCGGCCAGGCCAGGCACGACAGCGAATAGATCAGCAGCGCCAGGATCGTCATCTTGACCTCGCGCGCCTCGAGTTTCTTGCCGAGATATTCCGGCGTGCGCCCGACCATCAGCCCCGCGACAAACATTGACACGATGACGAAGGCGAGCATGCCGTATAGCCCGGAGCCGACGCCGCCGAAGGTCACTTCGCCAAGCAGCATGTTGACGATCAGCACCATGCCGCCCAACGGCATGAAGCTGTCGTGCATCGCATCGACCGCGCCGCCGGCGTCGGTGGTGACGGTGGCGAACAGCGACGAGGGCGCGATGCCAAAGCGCACCTCCTTGCCCTCCATGTTGCCACCCGCCTGCAGGGCGCCCGGCGCCGCATCAATGTGGTAGGGCGCGAAGGCCGGGTTGGCGTGCGCCTCGGCCCAATAGACCGTGACGACGCCGATCACCAGCAGTACGGCCATCGCGACGAAGATCGCCCAGCCCTGGCGCTGGTCGCCCGCCATGCGGCCGACCATGTTGGTCAGCCCGGCGGCGACCCCGATCAGCAGCAACATCTGGATCAGGTTGGTCAGCGCCGTCGGGTTCTCGTAAGGATGCGCCGAGTTGGCGTTGAAGAAGCCGCCGCCGTTGGTGCCGAGCACCTTGATGACCTCCTGCGAGGCGACCGGCCCCTGCGCGATCGTCTGTTTGGCGCCTTCCAGCGTTGTTGCGTCGAGATAGGGCGAGAGGTTCTGCGGCACCCCCTGCCAGATGAAGACGAACCCGGTCGCGATCGAGATCGGCAGCAGCACGTAAAGGGTGATGCGGCTCACATCGACCCAGAAATTGCCGATGCCGTCGGCTTCGCGCCGTGCGAAGCCGCGGATCACCGCGATCGCCAGCGCGATGCCGACTGCGGCCGAGACGAAATTGTGCACGGTCAGCCCGGCCATCTGCACCAGATAGCCCATCGTCGTTTCCGGCGAATAGGACTGCCAGTTCGTATTGGTGACGAAGCTGACCGCGGTGTTGAACGCCAGCACCGGCTCGACGCCTCGCTGCCCCTGTGGATTGAAGGGCAGGAACCATTGCAGCCGCTGCAGCAGATAGAGCGTGACGAAGCCGGCGGCGCCGAACAGCACCAGCGACAGGGCGTAATGGCGCCAGGACTGGTCCTCGTTCTCGTCGACGCCGCAGCAGCGGTAGACGAGCCGCTCGATCGGCCGCAGCAATGGCGACAGCGGCGTCCATCCGCCGCTGACGACGCGGGTCAGGTACCAGCCGAGCGCCGGCGTGACGCCGACGACGATCGCGCCGAAGATGGCGATCTGCAGCCAGCCGTTGACGGTCATCGCGACCTCCCGCCGCCTCTCGCCGGGCTCTCTACAGCCCTACCGTTCAGCTGGCCCTTGACCCAGATCAACCCCGGCGCCGCGCCGCCTTGCCGGCGCGCATAATCGATGCTCGCCGACGGCATCGGAAACTGCCCGGCCGGCGGCGGCGACGGCGCGCCCTCAGTGCCACAGACCATAGGTTATGACGAGGAGGTACCGGAGTGCGACAATACCGATCGCCAGCAGCCCCAGGATCAGCGTTGTCCGGACGACCGCGCGCGCGTTTTCGAGCCGAGTGTAGGGGCGCCGGAACTCGCTGGCACGAGATCGCCGATCCGACGTGTGCCATACGGCCGCGGTCCGGATGCGACGGCTTGTGGCCTCCACCGGCGCCATGCTGCAACCTCAATGCGCCGTCCAATGCGACGTCCTGCTAAGGAATTGACGAGCCGATAAGTTTTCCAGCTGGAACTTCGGCTTATCCTATAAAAGTCGTATAAACGGCTGGCGCGATCGGTCTACCGCAAGTCTGAAGCACCGTTTGCCGAAACTCGTTCCGGTGGACGGCGATTAGCACCCTGGAGCCGCTGTCCTGAAGCAGCATGTTCCCGGGTGCCGAGGGCCACTTTAGCATCTTCAAGCGCGGAACGAACGGATGAAGGGCGTCTATCAACACTGATTTTCCTGGCACTTAAAACGCTACCTTGCCGAGTTTGATTTCCGCTATGAGACAAGCAGTCGACCCAATGGCTCTGCGACAAGATGACAGCCCCGGAAACCTGGACCCACTTCCGCCGTTGATGGCGACTGACGCCCGGAGTTCGCGTTGGCCACCACTTTGTAGGGATTTTCGATGGCGATCGAGCCCTTTCTGACGCGGACGCATATCGCGTATTTCACGATGGAAATCGCCATCCGTCCGGAAATCCACAGCTATTCCGGCGGCCTTGGCATTCTCGCCGGCGACACCGCGCGTTCCTGCGCCGAACTGGAGCTTCCCGTCGTCTTCGTCAGCCTGCTGAGCCGCGCCGGTTATTTCCGTCAGGAAATCGATGCCCTCGGGCGGCAGATCGAGCATCCCGACTGGTGGGAGGTCGAACGCTGGTGCACCCCGCTCAATGCGATGGTCGCCGTCGACATCGAGGGGAGGCCGGTCTGGCTCCGCCCTTGGCTCAACACCCACACCTCGGCGCACGGACACCGGATCCCGGTGCTGCTGCTCGACGCCGATCTCGACCAGAACCACCCGGACGACCGCGTCCTGACCCATTACCTCTATGGCGGGGACGAGGCCTACCGGCTGAAGCAGGAGATCATCCTCGGCATTGGCGGGATTTGCCTGCTGCGGGCGCTCGGCTTCGACATTCACACCTACAGGAGGGCCGCATGACCCTCGTTCAGGTTACCGGTCTCGGGTCGCACCCGAGGATCGTGCCCCCGGCGAGGAGCCTTACGACATCCCCGAGTTGCGGTCGCGCTGCGTCTTCACGACGCACACCCCGGTCGCTTACGACCTGTTCGAGCGGCTGCTGCCCGATTTCGTGGATCTCGCCGCCTTGCAGCGGCTCGCCGGCGGCGACCGGCTCAACCATGACCCGGCTCGCGCTCAACCTTTCCGATTATGTCAACGGCGTCGCTCGCCGCCATGCCCAGACGACCGAGCACATGTTCCCCGGATATCGCATCCACGCCATTACCAACGGCGTGCATCTCGGGACCTGGACCCACCCGGCCTTCGCCGCGCTCTACACGGCGAATTTTCCGCGATGGCAGCATGAGCCCGAGATCCTCGTTCGTGTGCTGCGGCTGCCCGACGATGTTGTCTGGGAGTGCCACAGCACCGCCAAGGACGATCTCATTCAACTGGTGAAATCGACAACCGGCAGGACCCTCGATCCGGCTGTTTTCACCTTGGGTTTTGCCCGCCGGATGACCGGCTACGAGCGGCCGTTGCTGTTGTTCGAAGAGCTCGATCGATTGACCGCGATGGCCGATCGCCGCCCGATGCAGATCGTCGTCGCCGGCAAGGCGCATCCGCGGGACGCGGAGGGCAAGGAGGCGATCCGCCGGATCCACGAAATCGCCGGCGGCGCCGGCGGCAAGCTCACCTGCGTGTTCGTTCCGGGCTACGACATGCGGCTCGCGATGACCCTGGCGGCCGGGGCCGATGTCTGGCTCAACACGCCGCTGCCGCCGATGGAAGCCTCGGGTACGAGCGGCATGAAGGCGGCGGTGAACGGGGTGTTGAATTTGAGCGTCCTCGACGGCTGGTGGATCGAGGCTTGCGTCGAGGGGGTGACCGGCTGATCGATCGGCGACGATCCCGCGGCAGCGGCCGACGAGAACCAGGCCGCGGTCAGGCTGTACGACAAGCTGGAGCACGCGATCCTGCCGCTTTACTATGACGATCCGGCGCGCTGGCGGGCAATGATGAAACAGTCGATCGGCAACATTGCGTCCTATTTCAATACGCACCGCATGATTACGCGGTATGCGACGGAAGCGTATCTGAGGTGAGCCATTCGTCAGGGCTGCTGCGGGTGCCGCCGCCGCTCCAATACGGGGTGTTTTTCGGCGCGGGGATGCTGCTCGATCGCCTGATCGCGTGGTCCCCCGCCTGGATGGACAGCAATGCGGCCCGGTGGGCCGGCGGAATTCTTCTGGTTTCAGCCGTCCTTTTGGCGCTGACCAGCCTCGGCCTCTTGTTGCTCAACAGGACCACCGTGATCCCGCACGCCCGGCCTTCCCGGCTGGTCACCGGCGGGCCGTTCGCCTGGTCGCGCAATCCGATCTATGTCGCGCTCACCGCCGGCTATTGCGGTGCCGCGCTGCTGGCCGCGCGAGCGTGGCCGTTGCTGCTGCTGCCGGCACCCGTGACGATCATCGACAGGGTGTTCATTCCCTTCGAAGAAGGCCAGCTCCGACAAATCTTCGGCGACAATTATGCCGATTATTGCCGCCGGGTGCGGCGCTGGCTCTGAGGATACGTTGCCGGCGCCGACGGCACCGGTATTGCCGTCGAGGCTGATCGCCGCGCCTTCGGCGATTTGATCCGTGCCAACACGGCAGATGCGGCGACCGATATCGATGCCGAGCGCCTCGCACCCGACGAGGCAGACTTTTCCGAGTTGCCGGGCGACCACCGCCGCATGCGAGGTGCGGCTGCCGGCAGCGGTGAGGATGCCGGCTACCTGCGCCATGCCAAGGATGTCGGCGGTGACGGCGTCGGGCCGCACCAACAGCACCGGCTGGCCCTTGGCCGCGAGCCGCTGAACCGAAACCGCATCGAGGGCCACGGCGCCGCTGGCGACACCGTGCCCGGCGACGGCGGCCTGCGCCAGCGCCTCCGGCAGCGGCTCGGCAAAATGGCTGCGCGCAATCCCCGCAAGATCGATATCGGCAAGCCGTCGCAGCGCTTCCTCGGGTGCGATCAGACCTTGCGCAACCATATCCAACGCGGTGCGGAGCGCCGCCCACGGGGTGCGCTGTGCGCTGCGCGTCTGCAGCAGATACAACCGGCCGTCCTCTACCGTGAACTCGAAGTCCTGCACGTCTCGGAACTCGGCTTCGAGCTTGGCGCCCACCGCCTCCAGTTCGGCCAAGACCGGGGGCAGCAGGCGCCGGAGCCGGCGGCCGTCGCTGACGCCGCGCCTGCCGGCCGCCACGTCCTCGCCCTGGCCATGCAGGCAGAAATCGAAATAGAGGCCCGGCGCGCCGGTCGCCGGATCGCGGGTGAACCCGACCCCGGTACCCGACCGGCCGCCGGCGTTGCCGAACACCATGGTCTGCACGGTTACCGCCGTGCCCGCCGCGTCGGACAGGCCCCTGAGCCGACGATAGGCCGCCGCCTTCGGCGCGTCCCAGGAACGGAATACCGCGATCGTCGGCCGCGACACCGCGCCGATGCCAGGCGGTCGGCAGCACAAAGGCCGGTGGCACCGTCAACCCAACGGCCGCCAGACGCAGCAGGTTCCAAATACGATACGCGAGCCGAGAAATTTGAGATAGCCGCGGCACCGCGCCTCATCGGCCGCGGTGAGGCGACCGGTGACCAGCGCCGCCGATATTTCGTGCTATAGGGGACGCGCGCGCCCGCGCCCTCGACGAGCCGAGGCCCGCCTTCCGGTTTGGCGGCGGCGCTACAGCCCTCGCGTCGCCGGGCCCTTGAGTTCGACCATATTGCCGTCCGGATCGGTAAAGTACAGCGACGGACCGTAGCCTTCGGCGCCGTAACGCTCGTGGACCGCGCCGGGATCGACCCCGTGGTGTTTAAGATGCGCGGTCAGCGCCACGGCATCGAAAGCTTCAAGCCGCAGCGCGAAGTGGTCCATGTTGCCGGCTCCCCGCGTCGCCCGCGGGTCGGCGGGGACCAGGTCGATCAGCGACGCTCCGGCGCGCAATTGCACGAGGCGCGGCTGTTGCAATTCACGCTCGACCCGGCAGCCGAGCACCGCGCGGTAGAACTCGATCGCGCGTTCGAGGCTGGCGACCCTTAATACGACATGGTCGAGGCCGGCGATCTGCACGGCGGCAACCGAGACCTCTGCTGGTTGGGGGCTTGCGCTGTCGGGCATGCTCGTCTCCGCTCTTATTGCTGCGGTGGCGGTCCGCCGGGCCCGCCGCCGCGACGCGCGCGCGCATAGGCACGCAA
Source organism: uncultured Alphaproteobacteria bacterium (assembly GCA_963772295.1). GTDB lineage: Bacteria > Pseudomonadota > Alphaproteobacteria > ATCC43930 > CGMCC-115725 > AP-15. Next base: position 222,014 of record CAVYWO010000002.1, on the reverse strand, counting down.
TTGCGCCCTGGTGATGTAGCCGGTGTGGTTCGTGTCGATCTGATCGAACAGCCGGCCTGCCGCCTCGGCGCGCTGTTGAACAAACTGGTCGCGGGTGATCGCACCCGGCGGCGGGGCAACGCCTCCACCCGGCGGCGGCGCGCCCTGTTCGCCCGGCGGCGGCGCCCCCTGTTCGCCCGGCGGCGGCCCGCCCGGCCCTACCGCCTGAGCGAAAGCCAGGCTCGGGGCAAGCGTCAGGGTGATAATGAAAGCGATTGCTGCGGCACGCATGCGTGGGTCCCCTTCCTGCCGACGCCGAAGATCATGCCGCAATCGGCGACGCCGGAGCAAGGGTTTTGACCGGCCGCCGCGGCGTTGCGTCGAGCGCATGCCGGCGCGGCGAATTTGCAGCGCCCGCCGCTAGAGACGGGCTTCTCTATCGGAGTACAGTCTTCCCGCCCGGAATTGTTCGCAGAGAAGAACGATGCAATACCGCAAAATCTCGGCCGACTGCCATCTCGACATGCCGTGGATGCCGCCTGATTTGTTCGTCAGCGAGGCGCCGCGGGCGCTGAAGGACCGGATGCCCTATGTCGAGGACGGGCCGCAGGGGCCGCAATGGGTCGCCAGGAACGGCGCCAATTTCGGGCTGAAGAATGGCGTCGGGCCGAGCGGGGCGCCGTTCGTGCCCGGCCAGAACCGGCGGGTCGACGTCATGGCCGCGACCGGCATGTACGAGGACGGCAAGAACGACATCCGGCGCTGCAGCGATCCGCATCTGCGCATCAAGGACATGGATCGGGATGGCGTCGACGCCGAGGTGATCTACGGCATTCTCGGCGCCGCCTCGCGGCTTGACGATCGCGAAGCCGCCAACGCGATGCTGCGCATCTACAATGATTGGTTGAAGGGGTTTTGCAGCCACTACCCGGACCGGCAGATCGGCCTGGCCTGCCTGCCCTATGGCGACATCGACGAAGCGGTCGCCGAGATCCACCGGGTCGCCAAGATGGGGCTGAGGGGGCTCGAACTCTCCTGCTCCTGGGACATGGAGCCGATGTGGCACCCGCTCTGGGAGCCGTTGTGGCAGGCCGTCGAAGACGTCGAGCTGCCGCTGCATTTCCACACCTTTCCGACCACCCCGCCGCGGGCGCGCGAGGGTGTTTCCGGCCGGGTCCGGCGGGCCGCGATGTTCACCGGCGTCTTTCAGATGGGGCTGATCAACATCATCGCCGCATTGATCGGCGCCGGCGTGCTGGAACGCCATCCCCGCCTCAGGGTCTCGTTCGGCGAGAGCGGCATCGGTTGGCTGCCCTACGCGCTCGACCGGATGGATTTCGAGTATGAGGACCGCTTCCGCGACCTGATGAAGCTGAAGCCCAGCGAGTATTGGCGCCGCCAGTGCAAGGCGACGTTCCAATTCGACGCGATCGGCACCAGGCTCGTCGACGACATCGGGGTCGAGACCCTGATGTGGGGCTCCGACTACCCGCATGCCGACGGTGTGTGGCCCAATTCCTCCAAATACATCGAGGAGCAGTTCGTCGGCCTGCCGGCCGAGCTCGTGCACAAGATCACCTGCGAGAACGCCGGCAAGTTCTACCGGCTGATCAATTAAATTCTAGCTACTCTAGTGTCCTGATTTCGAGATTTTGTCGATCAATGACCACCTCTTATCCCGTCGTCCCGGCGAAAAGCCGAGACCCATGGCCGAAATGGATACCGGCTTTCGCCGGTATGACGCCGGAGGCGGATCGGTTGGAGAAATTTCTCTATCAGAACACTAAGTTAGCCTAAGTTAACCTAATCTCGCTGCCGCCGATCGGCAGGCGCCCCGCCTTCAGGCGGCGGGCACCCTGATCGTGATATTGCCGAGGCGGTCGAGGCCGGCCTCGGCCCCGGGCGGCACCACGCAGGTCGAAATCGTATTCCTCGATGATGCAGGGTCCGCGGCGCGGGGTGGCGAGATCGGCACGGTCGAGGATGCGGGTCTCCAACCACCCTTGCGTCGCTCCGAAATAGGCGGAGCGGGCGCCGGGTGCCGCGACCACCCGTCGCGGCAATGCGGCGCGCGCGGCGAGGGCGGCGCGCGGCGGATCGCTCAGGCCGCGCCCGACGACCTTCAACGTCATCAGCTCGATCGGTTCTTCCGGGCCGGCGCGATGGCCGTAGGTCCTTTCGTGCTCGCCGCCGAAGGCCTCCTCGAGGGCCAAGAGCGCCGGCCGGTCGATGGCCCCGTCGGGCACCTTTACCTCGAGCTCGAAGGATTGCCCCTGGTAACGCAGTGCGGCAGCGCGCGCGACGACAATCCGCGCGGGGGCAAAACCATCGGCCAGGAGGCGCTCGCGCGCCGCGTTTTCGAGCCGATCGAGGATGGCGCCGAACTCCGCCGGATCGATCTCGCGGATCAGCGCCTTCCGGGTCTGCGAGAAATGGTGCTCGACTTCGGAATAGAGCAAGCCGAACGACGAGAACACGCCGGCCGAGGGCGGGATCAGGACCCGCTCGGATCGCCAGTGCGGCGGCCATTGCCGCGGCGAAGACCGGGCCGTTGCCGCCGAAGGCAACGAGCGCCATTTGCCGCGGGGATCGCGGCCGCGCTCGCTCGACACCGCCTTGATCGCCCGGATCATGTTGGAAGCGGCGATCTGGATAGGCGCCGTAGGCGGCCTCGTCGACGCTCGATCCCGAGCGGCTGCGCGATCCTCCCCTCGAGCGACCGCGCGCGCCTTTCGCGGCGTCGAGCTTGAGCGCGCCTCCGACGAGATGCTCGCGGTTGAGATAGCCGAGGACGAGATTGGCGTCGGTCACCGTCGGCGTCGCTGCCGCCCCGGTCGTAGCAGACCGGGCCCGGGAGCCGCGCCGGCGCTCTCGGTCCGACCTGGAGCGCGCCGCCCGCGTCGATCCGACAGGATCGAGCCGCCGCCGGCGCCGACCTCGGCAAGATCGATCGCCGGCACCTTCAGCGTATAGCCGGCGCCCGACAACAGGCGCGAGCCGATCATGACGCCGCCGCCGACCGCATATTCGTGCGCCCGGCTCACCTCGCCGTCCTCGATCGAGCGAAGCCTTGGCGGTGGTCCCGCCCATGTCGAACGCGATCGCGTTCGGCGATGCCGAGCTGGCGCGCCAGCGCCTTGTACCCCGACGACGCCGGCCGCCGGTCCCGAATTCGATGATGTTCATCGGCTTCTCGACGGCGGCCTGGACGGTGGTCAAGCCGCCGTTCGACTGCATCAGCAGGAGCGGCGCGCCGAGCCGGTCTCGACAGCTCGGGCGACCAGCGCCGTTGAGGTATCTCTCGACGATCGGCCTGACATAGGCGTTGATGACCGTCGTCGAGGTCCGCTCGTACTCCTTGATCTCCGGCAGCACCTCCGAGCTGAGGCACAGGGGGAGCTCCGGCGCCATTGCGCTGGCGACCTCCTTGACGAGCTGCTCGTGCGCCGGGTTGGCGTAGGAGTGAATGAGACAGACCGCGATCGCCTCGACCCCTTCTCGACGCAGCAGCAGGTCGACCGCGCGCTCGACATCCGCTTCGGCCAGCGGTACCGCTCGACCTGGCCGACGCGTTGACGCGCTCGTCGACCTCGACGCCGCAGATGGCGCTCGACGAGTGGCGGCGGCTTGGTCCACGACAGATCGTAGAGCCGCGGCATGCGCAAGGTGCGGATCTCAAGGACGTCGCGGAAGCCTTTGGTCGTGATCAGCCCGGTGCGCGCGCCCTTGCGTTCGAGGATCGCGTTCGAGGCGACCGTGGTGCCGTGCAGTAATTCCACAATCTCGGCGCCGTCGAGGCCGGCGCTCGGGGAAGAGCTCGACTAGCCCGTCGACAATCGCCGCCGCATAATTGTCGACCGTCGAGGAGACCTTCTTGGTGATGCGCTCTGCCGTCCTCGCCGAGAAACACGATGTCGGTGAAGGTGCCGCCGATATCGACGCCGACCCGGATACCGGTCATCCGAATCGCTCACTCCGCGGCTTCGCGCGGCGACGCAGGATTCGTGCCGATTCCGGAGGACTGCCGGGGGCTCCCGCCATTGGCGCCGGGCGCGCAGCCGCGCGCCGCAATTGCCGGGTCGCCGCCTCGTCGACGGCGAGCGGCGCACTCGGCAACACCACGCCGTAGTCGCGGCCGCCGTCGCCGGCGAGACCAGCTCGTTCTTGACGTCGCGCAAGACCATCGCCGGATCGCGTTCCAGCGGATCGCCCCAGCCGCCGGCACCGGCGACCTCATGGCGGAACACGTCGCCGCGCCGGATCGTCATCGTCAATTTCGCCGGGCAGCGGCGCGGTTCTCGCGCGTCGGGGTTCAGGTAGTTCATCGACGGCTTGCCCGGGCCGCCGCCATAGAGCCCGTACGGCCGGAAGTCGCGCCGGTCGGAGCGCACCTGCAGTACGCCTTCCTCGGCCAAAAAACGGTAGTCGCGGCGGAACGGCGCACCGCCGCGATATTTCCCGGGCCCATCGCGTCGGGGATGAACTCGTAGGCGAGGATCTGCGATCGGCTGCTCGGTCTCGGTCACCTCGATCGACTGCGAGGCCATGTTGGCGAACATGTTGCGAATTGCCGTCGAGCCCGTCGGCATAGGGCCGCGCCGCCCCAGGCGCAGCAGGTGAAATCGACATAGATGAAGGGCCGCCGGTCGGCGTCCCAGCCGCCGATCGAAATCCCGGTATTGCCGCCGTCGGAGCCGGCGAACACCTGGTCGGGCAGCATCTGGGCGAGTGCCCCGAACATGCAGTCGACCATGCGGAAGCCGGTCAGGCCGCGCGCCGCGCAGGCGGCCGGCAGCACGGCGTTGGCGATCGTCCCCGGCGGGGCGATCGACCTCGATGGCGCGGAACACGCCCTCATTGTTCGGGATCTCGGCCGGCAGCACCGAGCGGATCGCGCAATAGCTCGCCGATTTGGTGAAGGAAAGCGTGTTGTTGATCGCGCCCTTGACCTGGGGCGACGAGCCGGTCCAGTCGACCGTGATACGGTCGCCTGCCTTGCTGATCGTGACCGCGAGCGGGATCGGCCTGCCGACATCGATGCCGTCGTCGTCGATATGGTCGAGGAAAGCGGTAGACCCCGTCCGGCAATTCGCGGATCGCGGCGCGCGTCAGGCGCTCGGAGTAGTCGATCAGCTCGGTCATGTAATGCTTCAGCCTGCGCCGGCCCGTACGCTTGGCCAGGTCGCAGCAGCGCCGTCTCGGCGATGTGGCAGGCGGCGAGCTGGGCGCGCAGATCGCCGAACACCTTGACCGGCACCCGCACATTGCGCTCGATCAAGTGCCCAGAGCGTGTCGTTGCGCGCGCCGCGGTCGTAGAGCTTAAGCGGCGGGATGCGCAGCCCCTCCTGATAGATCTCGGTCGAGTCCGAGGCGTTCGAGCCGGCCACCCGGCCGCCGACATCGGTATGGTGGCAGACCGTCCCGGCATAGGCGAGCAGGCGCCGCCGTCATGATAGATCGGCTTGAAGACGAAGATGTCGGGCAGGTGCATGCCGCCTTCGAACGGGTCGTTCAGGATGAAGACGTCGCCCGGAAAGATCGTTGCCCGGCGAAGCGCGTCCGGATCGCCGCCATCGCCGTCGGCATCGAGCCGAGATGACCAGGCAGGGTCAGGCCTTGCGCCGCGAGCTTGCCCGTCCGCGTCGAACATCGCGGTCGAGTAGTCCATGTTGTCCTTCAGCACGCCCGAATAGGTCGTGCGGAAGATCGTCAGCGCCATCTCGTCGGCGATCGAGAACAAGGCGTTCTTGAACAGCTCGAATTCGATCGGATCAGCCGGCATCGCCGTCCTCCATGAGCCGCCTCGCGCTGCGCGCCGCGGGACGGCGCCTAGTCGCGCAGGGCGCGGCAGGCGCGCTCGATCCGGGCGCAGGCCTCGCGCAGCATTTCGGTCGAGGTCGCGTAAGAGACGCGGAAATGCGGCGCCAGGCCGAACGCCTCGCCATGCACCACGGCGACGCCCGCGGCCTCGAGCAGATAGCGGACGAAATCCTCGTCGTTGCCGATCCTGCGGCCCTCGGGGGTGCGTCTGCCGATGAGTCCGGCGCAGGACGGATAGACGTAAAACGCGCCCTCGGGCCGCGGGCAGAAGAGGCCCGGCACGCGGTTCAACAGATCGATGACGAGGTCGCGCCGCTCCTTGAACTTCTGTTTGTGGATCGGGATGAAGTCCTGCGGCCCGGTCAGGGCTTCGATCGCCGCCGCCTGGCTGATCGAGCACGGGTTCGCCGTCGAGTTCGACTGGATCGCCCCCATCGCCTTGATCAGCGCCTTGGGGCCGCCGCCATAGCCGATCCGCCAGCCGGTCATGCAATAGGCTTTCGACACGCCGTTGACGGTGAGCGTGCGTTCATAGAGGGCCGGCTCGACCTGGGCGATCGTCTTGAAGGCGAAATCGTCGTAGACGAGGTGCTCGTACATGTCGTCGGTCATGATCCAGACATGCTCGTGGTGCCGCAGCACCTCGGCGAGCCCCTTGAGGTCGGCCTCGCTGTACGCCGCCCCCGAAGGGTTCGACGGCGAGTTCAGGATCAGCCATTTGGTCCGCGGCGTGATCGCCGCGTCGAGGTCCTCGGGGCGCATCCTGAAGCCGTTGTTGTGCGGACACGGCACCGGCACCGGGGTGCCGTCGCAGAGCAGCACCATCTCCGGATAGGAGACCCAGAACGGGGCCGGGATCACCACCTCGTCGCCTCTGTTGATCGTGGCGACGAGCGCATTGAACAGGACCTGCTTGCCGCCCGCGCCGATGGTGATTTGCCCGGGCTCGTAGTCGAGCCCGTTCTCGCGCTTGAACTTGAGCGCGACCGCCCGCTTCAGCTCGATCCGCCCGTCGAACACGGTGTAACGGGTCTCGCCGCGGCGGATCGCGGCGATCGCCGCCTCGCGGATGTTGGCGGGCGTGTCGAAATCGGGCTCGCCCACCGACAGGCCGATGATGTCGCGCCCGGCGAGCTGCAGTTCGGTCGCGAGTGCGGTCATCGCCATCGTCGGCGACGGTTTGACGCGGGCAAGGCGATCGGCCAGGAAGGACATGAGCTACCGTCGTCGGAAGAGAGGCAAACCCTGGACGCTAACGCCGGTACCGGTATTTGTGAAGCCGCTCGTTGGTCGGCTCAGGCGGTGGCCCACGCTGCTGACAGAAGCTCGGCCTGTTCGAGCACCGTCTGCGTCGCCTTTTCCTGCTTGTCGGGCGGAACGCGATTTGCGGACCGTGCCTGACCGTGTAACCGAGGGCTTCGAGCCAGCCGTGCGTCCCTCTTAGAAGCCGACTTGCCCCTCTTCCAGAAAATCGACCAAGGCCGTCTTTCCGTTCTCAAGACAGGGGGTGATGCGGGCTAGAAGTGTGTCTCCGTGCATTCCTGACCCAAACGGGCGTTCGATCACTTCGTCGGGCGTGTGACCTCGGTACTCGTTCAGCAGTGTCCCAATTCGAACCCAAGTTAGGATACGGTGGTCGGGTCGAGGGGCGGCCGCTCGGAGCCCGGCAGGCCTGTGCGCGGAAGGCTGCGCGAGACAGCGCTATGCATCGCGCCGCGTTTCGACTTCGCGCGCCGCTGCCGCCAGAGCCTCCGGCTCGACCAGGAGCCCGCGTCGTTCGTAGCGGCGGCGGCTCCGGCTGAAGCGGACGACGACGGCATATTTTTTGCTTTTGGCCTTCACCCGCCGGGTCAGCAAGGCATCGCCGGCCGGCAAGAATTCGAGATCGTCGAGACCGAGGCACCGCAGGCAGGCCGGGCCCGGATTTTCCATTATCAACAGATCGCCGGTGCCGCCGCACCGGTGGCATCTCCACTCGGTGTTCAACGGCTGGATCACCACCAGCTCCGGCTCGCGGCCGGCTTTCTCGGCCAGGCGTTCGCGCTTCTTCTCGGAGAGTTCCGGCGAGACCCAATGGGTCCGGTAGAGCCCTTCGATCCCCGGGTCGCCGCTCCGGCTGAAGCGCAGCCTCTGGCGTTGCGGCGTGCGCGCGACATATTCCGTGGGGCTCGCGTACAACCCCCGTTCGGCCGCCTAGGCGCGGAACAGCCTCATCGCTTCCGAGATGCGCTCGGGGTTGGTTTGGATGACGCTCTCGAGGCAGTCGATCTGGCCGCGTCGCCAGCGTTCCACCGACCCGGCGTCGACCCACCCGATCCCGACCAGCACATCGATCGGGCTCGCATAGCCCTGGGCCGCCAGCGCCGCGTCCGCCGCTCTGGCGACGCGATCGGCAAGTGCCGCTTGGTTTTTCCGGTTCATCGCTCGATCACCATGGTGCAGCGCCTCCTCGCCATCATCGGACCCTGCCGCGCCGCCGCTGCTGCCCGCCCCGGCTGCACCGGCCCTCTTCGCGATGCGGCCGGAGGGCATTATTGTTATCGGCAATGAGTGCAACGATCGAAGAATGGCTGGTGGCGCAAGGCCTCGAGGGTCCCCCGACCGCCGAGATCATCCAAGGGTTTTGCGCTCGCCTCGTGACTGGCGGCTTTCCGTTGGCGCGCGGTGTCATCGGATCGAGGATACTCCATCCGCAATTTGGCGCCGTGAGCCTGATGTGGCGACGGGGCGAAGACGAGGTCGAGACCGACCTGTTCCACCACGATCAAACCGATGATTTTGCCACGAGCCCGTTTGCCCGGCTTGCGCGAGGCGCCGACGGCGGCACGATGCGACGGCGCCTATGCGATCCGGACTGTCCGCACGATTTCCCGCTGCTTGATCGGCTGGTCGAGGTCGGGATGACGGATTATTTCTGCGCCCTCGTTCCGTTGGGCAAGTCGTCTGCGACGAACCGGCTGTATTCATCGTGGGCCACCGACCGGGCCGACGGCTTCGCCGAAGCCGAGCTCGCTTATTTGGCCAAATTGCTGCCGCTTCTCGCCGTGACGGTCAAGGCAACCACGGCGCCGCGCGTCGCGCGCCGTCTGCTGTCGCTTTATCTCGGGCAGGACGCGGGCGATCGGGTTCTCGCGGGCACCATCCAGCGCGGCTCGATGCAAAGCATCCGAGCGGTCCTCTGCTATGCGGACCTCGCCGGCTTCACCCGCTTCGCCGAGACCAACACCGGCCCGGCGCTGGTCGCGACGCTCAACCGCTATCTCGAAGCGATCGCGGTTCCGATCACGAGGCGGCGCGGCCAGGTCTTGAAGTTTCTCGGCGACGGGCTCCTCGCCACCTTTGCCCTCGCCGACTTCTCCGGCGAAACCGAGGGCGCGATCGCCGCGGCGCTCGACGCGGCCGAGGAGGCGCTCACCCGGGTCGCCGCACTCAAGGCCGAGAGGGAGGCGTCCGGCGAAGCTGCGCTCGATGTCGACATCGCGCTGCATCTCGGCGACGTCCTCTATGGCAACGTCGGGACCGAGGACCGGCTTGATTTCACGGTTGTCGGTCCGGCCGTGAACGAGGCGAACCGGATCGAGACTTTGTGCCAAGCGCTCGGCCGGCGGGTCCTCGCCTCGGCAGCCGTTGCCGACGCCGCCGGCGCCGCGCGCCAGCGGCTCGAGCGGATCGGCCATTTTGTGCTCAGAGGTGTGCGTGAGCCGCAGCTCCTGTTCGGCCTCGCGCAGCCGCCATCGCCCGCTCGTTAGGCGCGCGGGGCTTGACAGCCGGCAGCGCGCGTTCTCTTTATGTTCCCAACTGGAATCGCGGGTAAACGATCGGGATGGAAGCCACCATCCTTCATGCGGATCTCGATGCCTTCTATGCCTCGGTCGAGCAGATGCTCGACCCGTCGCTGCGCGGCAAGCCGATCGCCGTCGGCGGCGGGGTGGTGCTTGCCGCTTCTTACGAAGCGAGGGCCTTCGGCATCCGCGGCGGCATGCCGCGACGGCGGGCGCGCGAACTCTGCCCGCATCTCACGTTCGTCAGCGGGCATTTTGCGGACTACCAGCGGCTGGGCGACGCCGCGATCAAGGTGGTCGGCGATTTCACGCCGCTCGTCGAGCGGGTTTCGATCGACGAGGCCTTTGCCGACGTCGCGGGCTGCACCCATCTCTTCGGCCCGCCGGCCGAAATTGCCGGGATGATCCGCCGCCGTGTGCGGGCGGAGCTCGGCCTGCCGATCTCGGTCGGCGTGGCGCGCAGCAAGCACCTGGCGAAGATTGCTTCGCAGGTGGCCAAGCCCGACGGGCTGGTGGTCGTCGATCCCGAAACCGAGCTGGATTTCCTTCACGACCTGCCGGTCGAGCTGATCTGGGGAGTGGGCCCGGTCGCCAAGTCGCGGCTGGCCGCGATCGGCGTCTCTACCATCGGGCAGTTGGCGAAGACGCCGGGCGGGTCGCTGCAGCGGCTGCTCGGTCCCGCGGCGGCAGAAAAGCTCGCGGCGCTGGCGTGGAATCGCGATCCGCGGAAAATCAAGACCCAGCCTCGGGCGCGGTCGGCGGGAGCACAGTCGGCGATCGGCAGGAAGCCGGCCGAAGAGGGCGTCTTTCGACCGGCGCTGCGTCATCTCGCGGACCGGATCGGTGCCCGGCTCCGGGCCAAATCCCTGTCCGGCCGGACCGTGACGGTCCGCGTTCGCTTCGCCGATCTGCACTCGGTCACCCGCTCCGAAACGCTCGCCGCGCCGGTTTCGGCGACGGCGATCCTGGCCGAGATCGCCGAGGAGCTGGTGCGCGCGGTCCTCGCGCACCACCCCGATGAGAGGAATATCTCGCTCTTGGCGATCTCCGTGTCCCAGCTCGAGAAGGAGCCGGAAGTGCAGCTCGAACTCTCGCTCGGGCTTCAGGACGAGGGGCGCCGTCCCGGCAGCCGACACGGCATTGCGCGTTTGGCGGCAGATCGCGCTGTCGACAAGATCCGCGATCGCTTCGGCTGGGGAGCGGTCGGATACGGGTCGGTCGTGTTGGGCGCCTACCGATCCGTTCCCGACGCGTTTCGTGCACTCGCGGAACATGATTTGTGACCCGCACATCGTTCCGGCCGAACACCCTAAACCTGTGGCAAAAAACGACAAGATACGTAGATTCAACAATTTTCAAAATGTCTCTTGACGCGCATGAGCCGGATCCGGCTGCCGGCTGCTGCACGGATGCCACGACGAAGACCACAGCGGCATAGGGAGACGAAGCATGGACGAGGCTCGGATCAAGGAAATGGTACGAGCGCGCTATGGCGGCGTCGCGGCGGCAGGCGCGGCGCGCTGCTGCGAGCCGTCGCCGTCGCCCGGTTGCGGCCCGCAAGCCGCCTCGGACGATAGGGCGCGGCGGATGGGCTATTCCGAGACAGAGCTCGCCGCGGTTCCCGAGGGGGCCAATCTCGGCCTCGGTTGCGGCAACCCGCAGGCGATCGCCGCCATGCGCCCGGGCGAGGTCGTGGTCGATCTCGGCAGCGGCGCCGGGTTCGATTGTTTCCTGGCCGCGCGGCAAGTCGGCGACAACGGCCATGTCATCGGCGTCGACATGACCCATGAGATGCTGAAAAAGGCGCGCGACAACGCCGCTCGCATCGGTGCGGCCAATGTCGAATTCCGCCTCGGGGAACTCGAACACCTGCCGACGGTCTACCTCTCCCCGCACGCGGGGAGAGGTCGGAATCCGCGCCCGGGGCGCGGGTTCCGGGTGAGGGGCAGCCTTGCATCCGCTTGAGCGCCTACCGACAAGCCCCTCACCCCAGCCCTCTCCCCGCACGCTCCCCGCACGCGGGGAGAGGGAGAGAAACGCCGGATCGCCGATCGATCCCGCGTCGAAGCGCGCGGTCGCACTGACCCAAGCGGTTGCGTCCAGAGGCACTTATGGGCAATGTTCAGGGCGGAGGCCGGGGCAGGCGGCGGGACTTCGACCCTGGATTCCCGCTGGCGCGGGAATGACGATATAAGCGTCTGAAATAAATCGAATCGTTTTGGGTCAGGGTCTCATACGACGCAATCGCCTCGTGTAGCCCATGGGTGTATAATTCTCGTGGCGAGGGAGTGACCATTACGGCGGCAATGTTCAGGTTACTGCTCATCAAGGCCTCCCGAACATCATCTGCAACTCCAACGGCTGGAGTTCCGGCGGGAACGACTTCGTCACCGCTGTGCGCTGCTTCAAGGGAGGTGGTAAGGCGGCCGCCGATACCGATTTCAATATTCTGGTTGGCTGGTTCGGACATGGAAGTAGTCCTTCGACAGTCGGCCGGGGTCAGGATCCGGAATTGTCATGGCGGCGCACAAGAAAGATCGGTGCCGTCGAGAAATGGTAGCGTCACCGAAGCCCCCGGCGGCAGGCACAATATCCAAGCCGGGGCCACATTGGATGCGGCAGCCGATGCCGCTGCCGGCGATCCCGGCGGCGAAGACGAGGCGCCAGTTTGCATCGCGGCAGTCGCGCCCGACAAACGGGACACCGAATTCGATGTCGATGCCGATCCCGATGTGCCGGCAACCTCGGGGGCGGTCGTCGCGGTCTGTGCCACCGCCGGGGCGGCGAGCGCGATCGGAAAGGACAACACGATCCAAAATCGCATGGCAGGCGACAGCTTGCCGGTGCGGCGCGACGAGTGAGCGGGACTGCGCGGTTGGAGGAAGCGGTTGTCGCCCGATGCCCCGTGCTGGAGCGTTCGCCAAGGACTTGAAGCGCATTGCGGAGGCTGTTCTGTGTCGTCGGCCATTCGAGCGCCGCCTCTCCCTACCGCAACACTGCGGCGGCCGCCGCAGTGTCTATAATTTGGCCAGACGCCGGCATTACCCATGGGATGCCTTCGGGATCCTCGACGATGGCTTCCGGGCGTGTCTCTAGCCTAACTTCCGCATCTTAAGGGCCAGAGTTTGAGTATATCAAGGGTTTGAGCAGTTTTTTAGTCACTGGCGGGCGAATCGGTCCAGCGGTCCGCGCGCGCCGGGCGGCGTCGCAGACCCCGGCACGGTGTGGCGGCTGCCGTGCGGCGGCCCCGCACCATCGCCCGCCGAAAGCGGGATCGAACGGCCGGTGTCGTTGAGTTCGACCACGCAGGCGCCGTCCGTGATGAAGTGAAACGGCGCCCACCGGTCGGCCTCGGCCGCGTGATCGGCGGCCAATTGCGCGCCGAACTTGCACACCGCCTGCAGCCCCGGCCGCACGCGGGGAAGCGGCGCCAGACCGCTCGACGTCTCGACCGACCGCGCCTGGATCATAAGCTGATCCTCGACTGTGGTCCGCGCGGCCATTCGATTGAGCCGCGCGGCCATTTCGTCCCACAGCAATGGCAGCGCCATATTAACCTAGTTTGAAGCCCAATCGGAGTGGCAGCGCATATCGGGCGCGCCGTGTCTGATTTCAAACAGCGCCTGGTGCGCATCCGGAGGCCGTAAGGTACAATTGCCGGCGGGTTGGCGGAACCGTCAGCGGCGACCCCACGAGATTGCGGCCGCTTTTCTTTGATAGGAGAGTGCGACGATGCCGTCACGGAATGACCTTCGACAGTATTACGAAATCGGGGCGCAATTGGCGCCGGCGATCCATCAGCATCAAGACTGGCCCTACGAGGTCCCGCATCCGCGCTACGTCGCCTACATGGCGCCTCCCCACGACGTCGGCGGTGAGGCCGATGCGCCCGTCCGCTATGAGGAAAAAGAAGAGGAAGAGTGGGAGCTGAACACCTATGTCACCTGCGAGGTGCTCGGCTGGCGCGGCGTGTGGAATGCCGAGGAAAGGCGCCGCCGCGGCAACAACGATCTGGGTCTTTCGCTCTATTATGGCTTCCCTTACTACGGGCGCTGGATCTGGGCTGCGGCGCGAATGCTCGTCGACAAGAACCATGTTTCGCTGACCGAACTGCTCGAAAAGATTGCCGAGGTGAGGGCTCGCCATGAGACGCGCTGATGCCGGAACCGTGCCCGCCCGCTTCAATGTCGGCGACCGCGTTCGCGTCAAGGATCTGCCGAACCTGTTCTACACGCGCACCCAGATATACGTCCGCGGCGTGACCGGGACCATCGCCGCCCGCACCTACGAAGACCTCATTCCCGAGGACGAGGCCTGGAACCGGGACGACGCCCGGCCCGAGCAGTTCTACATCGTCCGCTTCCGGCAGAAGGATCTCTGGGAGGAATACCCGTTCGACAACGACACATTGCAGACCGAGTTTCCCGACCGCTGGCTCGAACCGGTCGGCGATTGACCGGAACAGGCTGGGAGGAGAGAGCATGCAACAGGCGCACGACGATCACGACCATCCGCCGGCGCCGATGGTCGACGAGATCACCGATTTCGAGGTGCTGGAGATCGCCGTGCGCGAGCTGGCGATCGAGAAGGGCCTCTTCACCGCCGAGGATCATCGCAGGTTCACCGAGTGGGCCGAGCAGATCGGACCGGCCGCCGGTTCGCGCCTCGTCGCCAAGGCGTGGACCGATCCCGCGTTCAAGTCGCGTCTTCTCGCCGACGCCACCACGGCCTGCCGCGAAATCGGCGTCGACTGGAGCGAGCCCACCGGCTCGGGCACTGCCAGCGACTACATGCATTTGCGCGTCCTCGAGGATACGCCGAGCTTGCATCACGTCATCGTCTGCACCCTGTGCTCGTGCTATCCGCGGCCGCTCCTCGGCCACTCCCCCTACTGGTATCGCTCGCCCAACTACCGGCGCCGGCTGGTCCGCTGGCCGCGGCAGGTGCTGGCGGAGTTCGGATTGAACCTGCCGCCCGAGGTCGAGGTGCGGGTCGAGGATTCCAACCAGAAATGCCGCTTCATGGTCCTGCCGCTGCGGCCGGCGGGCACCGAGAACTGGACGGCGGAGCAGCTCGCCGAAATCGTCACCCGCGACTGCATGATCGGCGTTGCCCTGCCGCGGCCCGATCGCGGGGCGGATGACGTTCGGCCGGTCCACAAGGCGCGCCGGCCGGTCGGTAACGAGCCGGCGGAGGCCGGCCGGTGAGCGGAGCGAGCGATCACCCGTCCGCCGCCGGCGTTTCCGAGGCGGACCTCGCCCCGATCCCGTTGCTCGAGGCCATACGCAACGAGGACAAGGTCTGGGACAGGCTGGCGCCGCGCTATGGCGTCACCAACCCGGATCCACCCTGGGAAGTCAGCCTCCACGCGACCTGCGAGTGTCTCGCGGCCGGCGAGGTCCTGCCTGTCCTGGAGCGCCGCCATGCGGAGGATCGGCTCAGCGAGACCGTGTACAGCGGCACTCCTGCGCCCGAGCGGCAGCTGATGGCCCTTGCCCACATCATGCTCAGCCGCGGGCTGCTGCGCGAAGAGGATCTCGCCCGGCGGATGGCAGCGGTCCGATCGCGGCTCGAGGCGACCTAGACCGAAAGATACCGACGGGGGTCTCGATGCCGGGAGGCGCTCTTCGGACCGTATTCTTGAACGACACGCAAGAGCTCGACGGGGCCTACGATCAGTGCGCCTGGGCACCCGAAATGGCGGCGCTGGAAGCCGAGGACGGCGAGGCGAGCGCAGCTCTACGACGAAGAATGCCCGCTCGGACCGAGCGATACGGCCCGTCCGAGGCGGAACTGGTCGCACGCGGCGTGCCGGCGGATATCGTCAAAGGCGCGCTGCTGATGAGCGGGATGTACGACCTCTACCCGGTCATGCTCTCCTCTCGCAGCAGCTATCTGAAGATAACGACCGAGGAGGAAGCCGCGTTCAGCCCGATGCGCCACTTGCATCGGATCGCCTGCCCGGTTGCGATCGTCTCGGCAGACCAGGATAGCCCGGAGTTCCAGCGGCAATCGGCGGTGTTCGCCGACGCGCTGGCCGGGATGGGCCGGCGTGCCGGCCGTACCAAACTGTTCAACAGCAACCACTTTCAGGAAGTGAAGCAGCTGGCGCATGCGGACAGCGCGGCCAGTCGAATGCTGTTCTCGTTGATGGGGTTCTGACTGTCTGCGCTCGACGCGCATCGCCTGGAGGAGGCCTTGCATGATGATATCGCCCGACATGCATCTGGAGATCGGCTCGCTGTTGTTCGAAGGGGTCGACCAGATCGATTTGACGGGTCCCTTCGAGGTCTTCTCGCGTCTTCCCAATTCCACCTATCGCGTGTTTGGTAAGACCACCGCGCCCGTGCGTGATGTGCGCGGCCTGCGCCTGCTGCCGGACGCTTCCCTGACCGAAGCACCGCAACTCGACCTGTTGCACGTGCCGGGTGGGTTCGGCCAGGAGGCGCTGATGGACGACGAGGAAGTGCTTGCCTGGATCCGCAACCAGGCGGCCGGTGCGCGATGCCTGTTTTCGGTGTGCACGGGTGCGCTCGTTTGCGGTGCCGCCGGGCTGCTCAGGGGGCGCCGGGCGACGACGCATTGGACCGTGCTGCATCTGCTGGCGTGCTTCGGCGCCATCCCGGTGAACGAGCGCGTGGTCGCGGACGGGAACATGGTGTTTGCCGCAGGGGTTACGGCCGGCATCGACGGCGCTCTGCGGGTCACGGCCGATCTGCGCGGGGCCGAAGTGGCACAGACTATCCAGCTCGCCATTGCCTACGCGCCCGAGCCACCCTTCAGCAGCGGCACGCCCGAGTCGGCGCCGCCTGCCGTGCTGGAGCAGGTGCGGTCATCGTATCGGGCGTTGACGGAGCAGCGGGAGCGGACGGCGCGCCGCGTTGCCGAGCGTTTCGGGATCGCCGCCGCACGGTGATTCCCGCCATTGCGAAGGCTTCGAACCCCCGGTTGACCCGTGCCGCGGCATTCGGGCCGGCGTCCGCAAGCCGCCGGCCAAACAAGAAACCCAGGGCGAACCGTGCGGGGGGCCGGTTCGCGCCAGGTCGATCAAGACCGTCGCCTCCTGCAGAGCGACGGGCTCGCGCTGCCGGAGGGCTATCACCGTTCTCGTGACCTTGCCTGAGGCGCACCAAACCGTCGGGTTGGGTAGAAAGCGGCCATCTAAAAGTTGCGAAAATCGAGAATTACTCACGGCGCCTGCCACCCGGACCAGTCCGTGCCGGCTTTTGGATACGATCATAATTGGCCATGAAGTCGCGCCTAGGATCACGCTGCAATCCCAAGCTGCCCGTCACGGCCTGCGACCTCGGATTGTCAGGAGCAGTGTGGGCGAGAACCTCGGTGAGCTTGATGCGTGTAAACAAATCTTTCAATGCCGCGCGGGGGTTTCCGCCTTCGTGCCGCGGGCGCGAAGGATTTTCGCCGCACCGGCCACAAATTCTCGTCCTTGTTCCCCAACCCGAGGGGTGAGACATGATTACCGCAGAGCGGACATGAGCGGCCGGGAGCGCATGCGGCGGTGCCGCGGGTTGCAGCACGCCGGCGCCTACCACGTGAATTTCGTCTTGGCGCAGGACACACGGCTGCGGCTCGTCGGCTTGCTGCGCTGCGCGTCGCGCGACGACATAACGACGGCGGTCGTCGATTGCCTGGCGCGCGCCTTGGGGATGAAAGGGGGAAAGCGAGATGTCGGCAACGAAAGCCGCTGCGGGCACCACCCCGGCGTCGGCGCCGGCAAAAGAGAGACGCCACGGCCAGCATCGCCACCGGACAAGGCCGCGGCGCTCCTGGCTCACCTCGACTTGCTGCGCGGTGCCGAGCTGCCCGGCGATCTTGTCGCGCAGGAAGTGGCGGGCCACGGCCGATGATGATGAGCACTATATCTACGCCATAGCCCTCCGATGAACTCAGTCCGCAAGACCCATGACGAACGGCAGAGCGATGTTGGGGCTTGCGACATGAACATGCCGTTGTTGACCCGCAGCCACGCAGTCGGGCGGACCACGCGCACGCCGCCCGCCGCCTGAAACCAACAGTCGGTCTCGCGGTGCGAGTAGAGGATCGCCCGGTGGCCCTCCAACGCCTCGAGAGAGCGGGGTTCGTCGTGAGCGGCGAGGTACGCCGGGGACGCTATGAGGACGCGTCCGCCCGGCGCAAGCCGATGGGCGACGAGGCGGCCATCGCCAACCGGACCGTGGCGGATCACCGTGGCGGATCACCGCGTCGAACCCGCCCGCGGCGATGTCGACGAACCGGCGAGCTCCAGAGATGATGTTTTGGCGTGGGTGGATGCCCGGTTTGCTGGTGGACGCCCACCCGTCAATTTGCCGCATGCAACGGCATAACGGCAAGGGATGTCGGCGCTGCCGGCGATTCCTGCACGGCACGGGCCGGTTCAGATTTTCAGCCGGCGACCGAGCCGTTTCAGCTTTTGTCAACAGACTTGCCCGTAGACTGTCTCGTCGTCCCCCGACCACCGAGGCTAAAATGCGAGTGATCATCCCGACGCTGGTGGGTTTGCTGGCTTTGGCTGCCACCTCCGTACAGTCGGCGCCGGTTTCGCCCAATCGGCACCCGCAGTCGAAATGGCACGAAACCCCGGCGCAGAACGTCAAGAAGAGCGCGCAGTACGATCATCTGGTCAGAACGAGTAGCAACTTCCGCAGGGCCCGGATGAAAAAGGAATGCGGCCCGATCGGAGATCCTCAGTTACGGAGTAGCTGCATGACCTCGTTCAGCGCCTATGAGCCGGCGCGCTGACGCCAGCCGATAATTCAGGTAAGAAGCCCTGGCCCGTCTGCTGGGGCTTCTAGCCCCATTCGCTAGGCTTTACCTTGGCCGGCAGGGGGCTCGTCGACGGCGCCGTTTTTTTCCTATTGGGGGCGCTAGTGTATTGCTGCCGAAATAACTAGACATTTGGCTCGCCTTGTGGCCTACTCAGCGGGTGAGCAGGAATCGGGTAGCCACTCTGGAGCTGAGAGCCGAACAGCAGGAACTGCTGCAAGGATGGGTTCGGGCGCATGGCACGCCGCAGCAGGTGGTGAAGCGCTGCCGGATTGTTTTGCTGGCGCATGAGGGATACGCCGACGTGGCAATTGCGCAGGAGCTTGGATTGAATCGGCACACCTGTCGGCTGTGGCGGGAGCGCTTCGTCGCCGCGGGGGCGCAGAGCTTGTGGGCGGTGGCCGAAGGACGCGGACGCAAACCCCAGCCGGGCCTGGCCGAACGCATTGTGAAGGCCACGCTGAGCAGCAAACCGCCTGGGCAGACGCACTGGAGCACTCGGGCGATGGCCAGGGCCCAAGGCGTGGACGCGAGCACGGTGTGCCGCATCTGGCAGGAGCACGGCTTGCAGCCGCACCGGCAGGAGACGTTCAAACTCTCGCGCGACCCGCAATTCGTGCCGAAGCTGCTGGATGTGGTGGGCGTGTACTTGCATCCGCCGCAGAACGCGGTGGTGCTGTGCGTGGATGAAAAAAGTCAGATCCAGGCCTTGGATCGCACGCAGCCTGGGCTGCCGATGAAGCGGGGACGTTGCGGCACCTGGACGCACGACTATGTGCGCCATGGCACCACGACACTTTTTGCCGCGCTGAACGTGGCGGCCGGAACGGTCAGCGGGCGGTGTTTTCCGCGCCATCGGCATCAGGAGTTCTTGCGCTTTCTGCGCCAGATCGATGCCGAGTACGCGCCGGAGTTGGATTTGCATCTGGTGTTGGACAACTACGGCACACACAAAACCGCACAGGTCCAACGCTGGTTGAAGCGCCATCCGCGCTTCACGGTACACTTCATTCCGACCAGCTCCAGCTGGCTGAATTTGGTGGAACGCTGGTTCGGCGATCTGACCGGCAAAGCCGTGCGCCGTGGCAGCTTTGCCAGTGTCCCGGACTTGGTGGCCGCGATCGAGGACTTCATTGCGGCTTGGAATCGCGATCCCAAGCCCTTTATCTGGCGGGCGCAAGCCGAAGATATCCTCGCCAAGATCGAGCGCTGTCGGCGGCGGCTGGAAGAGATTCAGCCCGGCTGCACCGTGCGTCGTACGCGAAAGAAGGCAGCGTGACATGTGTATAGTTATTTGTGCATCATAACACTAGAGGGTTGGGTAGCCCGGTGTTGCGCGCGTCGCGTCCCAAGTGGTCGCGGGCGCCCCGTGAGAGGCGCTACCAGCGCAGTGAACGAATAGGGAAAGTTGCTACCGAAATTGCTACCGAACTCGGTAGCACGGACCGGCACGAGGCGGGATAGAGAACGTTTCGAGGGCGAGAAAAGCCAGCCATTCCGGGGCTATCCGGGACCGGGTGGTACGCGGCGAGACGACAGCAAGGGAACAAGAAGATCGCGGCGGGGACCGGCTCGACCTGGCGGGCCGCGATCCCGCCGCCCTACGATCAACCGGACCTTAGCTGCCGCGGCGTTGCCTAGCGTCATCGGTGGCCCGCTGTACCCCTTCATTCGCGTCGCCGACGCCTGCCCGCAGAGGGTGCCATGCGGCCCTTTAGCGGTGGCGGGGTTGTGGGCCGGGATTTCGGCGGATCGAGCTTCTCCAGGATCGGCTTGAGCGGCGCGAGACGTGGTGACAGCGAATAGTGGTCATCATCGATTGTGCATCCGAGAAGCCGCGTGAGGGCGGCTACCTCGTCGTCGGTAAGGTCGAGGGTCATAGGTCTTTTCATTATTCTTTTCATTATGGTATCGCTCGGCGTCTCGCGAAGCGCGGCGCGCTGCGAACAACTCTTTGGGAGGGATCAATGCGTCGGTGAGCAGGGTGTCAGGCAGCTCTGGCATTTGCAGTTCTGATTGGCGTTTCCGCCGCGGCACCGGCCCAGGAGAGCATGCTCCAGCGCGTTCATTCCCCCGGTCCACCTCGTCGATCCGCGCGCACGAGTGTGGTAGGAGGGATGGGAAGACCAAGAGGCTCCCTTATAACGCACGGAAATAATTGATGAAGTGGAGGAGGGGATGTCCGTAGAATGAGGTAGGCAATTCGCGGCTGTGCGAAGCGGGCTTGTACGTCAGACCATTGTTTCAACCACGGTCGTGACGGATTTCGGCGACGCGCAAGCGCGACGTGCTCGCTCTGCGGGCGCGGCCCCCGGCAATCGCCTCGAAGCGCCGAAAGGCGACCGTGCCGGGCAGCACAGCATCCGGATTAACGATCGGTGGCGGGTCTGCTTCGTCTGGCACGACGGCGCGGCCGATCGGGTCGAGCTCGCGGCCGAGGCGCCCGGCCCTCGGTCCGCCCGAAAAATCGGCCCTCGATGCGGCCGGGCGGAAAAAAGGAGGTAGTCGGGGGCGGGGCGGCACCCTCAAAACGATCGATGCGCACAGAACGCCACCGGCTGCGAGGGATTGGCTTCTCATATTCTGATAATTTCCGATCGCCGCGGATAGGGCAGCTCTCGACACGGCCGGCACCGCACCGGGCTTCAGCCGCGACCATCCTGCGAGCGCCATGCGGAGGCGCGGCATTGACCCAATGGACTTACGAGCAGATTCGCGCCTTGCACTACTAGGGCGGCAACCTGGCAGCGTACAGGTGCCTTCGTCTGTCAGTCTTTTGCTCGCACCGGTGCGATTTGCCGTTGCCCAAGCCGGTCAAAGAGACGATCCTGGCTGCAGAGCCGCGGGGAAATCTGGCGGATGTCCGATAATTCCGGGCGAGCAAAATCTCGCTTGGGCTGCTGCCACCGGTGGTGAAGCCTTGCACCGACGTTCGCTCAGAGGATTGTTGGAGAGTTCGCCATGGCCGGCGGTTCCTGGCGGGGCTCGTTATAATCGCCGTCTCGTCACTCTTTTCGGCCAAGATTGGCGAGGCGGCCGGGTGGAAACTTCGCACCCTCTATAATTTTTGTTCAACGGCGAATGAGAATTGTTCCCTCGCCCCGCCTGACCCGACAGGGAGTTCTGGTCCTGGACCGGGCCGGCAACGTCTACGGCACAACCCAGGCCGGCGGTGCGCATCGAGCTGGCGATGTGTACAAGGCGGAGCCTGGCCGCGGTGAGTTCGTGCTGCACAGCTTCTGCGGGATGCAGAACTGCGCCGACGGCGAGACCCCGATCGCAGGGCTGATCCGAGACGCCTCGGGCACTCTTTACGGTACGACGTACGCTGGCGGCGTGAAGAGCCCGATTCCGCCCAACGGTGGCGGCGGCACGGTGTTCGCAATAACGCCGGAGGGAGCCGAAGCGGTACTTTACACGTTCTTCTCGGTCGCCGCTCGCGCCGATGGCTCGTTTCCAGCGGGCGGCCTCGTAATGGACCGGATCGGCAATCTCTACGGCACGACCACTGCTGGTGGCGGCCCCTCCAATGGTGGCGTCGCGTTCGTGCTGAGCCCGGACGGCGCCGAGACCGTGCTCTACGATTTTTGTTCGGCAGCCAATTGCACCGACGGCAATGAGCCGATGGGCTCGCTTGTCCTGGACGGGTCCGGCGACCTCTACGGCACCACCTATAGCGGCGGCGCTAGAAATCAGGGAACGGTATTCAGGGTGGCTCGCCGGAGCGGCGAGACGGTGCTCCACAGCTTCTGTTCCGTGGCCACTTGCGCCGATGGCCAGAACCCAGTCTCCGGGCTGATCCTCGACGCCAAGGGCAACCTCTACGGGACGACTACGGGTGGTGGCGCACAGAATCACGGTACGGTGTTCGAGGTGATTGCCGGGCCGTCGCTACAAGGTCCTGCATGGGTTTCTCGGAGCTCCCTCGGACGGCGTCCTGCCGAACGGAGGCCTCGTAATCGACGCCTCCGGCAATCTTTACGGCACGACGACAAGCGGTGGAGCGACCAACCAGGGCACCGTTTTCGAGATTACGTCAGCCGGGAGCGAGCAGGTCATCTACAATTTCTGCAAGCTTGGCAGCGGTTGTCCCGACGGTGCTGGGCCGTACGCCGGGCTCGCCATCGACAGCCACGGAAACCTCTACGGTACCACACGGGAGGGCGGGTCGGCGCAAGGCGGCCCAGTGTTCGAATTGGAGCGTACGCCTGTATCGGCCGATTGATGGCACCGCTTCGGGAACTAACCAGTCGGGATGCGAGCATGTATTCCGTCTCCTGGCCTTCGCAGGCCGAGCTTCGCCTCGCGCTCGGCTCGCCGGGCGGCGAGCGGATCGGCGCCGTTCGCCTTCACCCGGCGAGCCTCTAAAGCCCGCTGGCGAGCGTCTGCGAGGCTTATCTCGGGATAGCTGCCCAAACCCAGGTCGTGCACCTTGCCGGCGATCTGATACCGCACGAGCCAGGATCGCGCCCCGCCCGGTTGCACCTTGAGATAGAGCCCGCGACCATCCGGCACGAGGTATGCCGTCGCCCGCGGCTTCGCGGCGATGATCGCCCGCACCGTCAATCGATCCGTTGCCACCGCGTTCCTCCGACACGAACCATGTTTCAGACCATGGTTCTGACACGGCTTTCGGCGGATGTCAACGGACAACATCGGACAGCGCATCCCGTATATACCAAGAGATACTGCTATTTTTCGGACGCTGTCGGATGCGAGCGGACGGCAGGTGGCGGAGGGGATGGGATTCGAACCCACGATACGGATGTTAACCGTATAACGGTTTAGCAAACCGCCGCCTTCAGCCACTCGGCCACCCCTCCACCGGGTTTGAGCGCTGTGAACACGGCGTATGCAAGACAGAGCCTTAGCACGTCGGGCGCGGATGGCACAAGCGTGGGTTTAACGAGAACGATAGCCGAACTTCGACGCCCGTTGGACCCAACTTGGACCCAAGCGCTAAGCGGACCCAAGGGCCGCATCAAGCGCGGCAGTCGCCTTGTCCTCGTTCCGTTCGATCAGGTGGCCGTACACGTCGAGGGTGACGCTGGGGCGGCCATGCCCGAGCCGGCGGCTGATCGTCAGGATATCCACCCCGGCCGCGATCAGCGCCGATGCGTGGCTGTGCCGAAGGGCGTGGAATGAGACCCGAGGCAGCTTCCGGCGGGCGACGATCCGCGCCCAATCCCGAGATAGCTGATCCGGCGGCCACGGCTGGTTGAAAGTCGCGTCGCTCGGCTTCGGGAACACATAATCGGTTGCCGCGGGGCGGCCGAGCCCGAGCGCAAGCCGTAATTCGACCTGGCTCCGGTAGTGCTCCCGGAGCGCCATCGCGGTGATTTTGGCGAGCGCGACGATGCGGCGGGCATGTTTGGTCTTCGGCTCTTTGACGCGCAGCCCGGCGCCCGTCTCTTCCAAGCTGGCGCGCACCTGAACCACGCCTTTCTGTAGATCGACCGCGCCCCAGGTCAAGGCGCATAGCTCACCGCGGCGCATGCCGGTGCCCAGCGCCAATTCAACGATCGGCAACAGCCAATGATCGGCCAGGGCGGTCCGCACGGCCGCTATTTGATCCTGGCTCAATATCTCGACTTCGGCTGCATCGACCCTTGGCGGCTTGACGACATGCACGACGTTGCGGGCGACGACGCCGTATTTCACGGCGCGCTCAAGGCCGGTGTGCAGCAGCCGGTGGGCATGGCCGACGGTGCGAGCGGAGAGCCCGGTTGCCAGCAAGTCCCGGTGCCACGTCTCGATCTGATCCGGCCGCAGCGCTTGCACCACGACGGCGCCTAGATGCGGGGCAATCTGCCGCTCGGCGAGCTGCTGGTATCGCTCGCGCGTCTTCGGTGACAGCGCATGATCCGCGGTGAGCCATTCCCGCAGATAGGCCGCGATCGTGATCTTGTCGGGTGCGACGTGCTTGCCGTCGTCGGCACTCTTGATCAGCCGGCGCAGTTCGCGCCGGGCGTCGCCGATCGAGCCCCGAAACGATTTGCTATAGCGCTTGCCGTCGACCCGCCAGCGCAGCCGGTAAAGCCCCGGCCCGCGCTCGTCGATACCGCCGTCGCCGTGAGCGCGCTGCGCGCGGTAATCCCGATGGGTGCTGTTCATCGCAGGTATTCCTCAAGCTGCGCCATGCGCGCCAGGATGTCGCCGGCGTCTTCGGGGGATCTGTTGAAGGTGGTCCCGCCCGGTCCGGTCGTCGGCGGCGCGACGCTCTCCGTAGGCTTCTCTTCAGAAATGAGCGTGGTCACCGCGACGCGAAAAACAGTCTGCGCCCCCTGATCGGCGTGCCAGGGGCGCCACTCTTCGCGCAGCATCCGCGCCGCACTCGCGATCTGGCGCAGCAACGCAGCCGTCTTCGAGTCTTCCTCGATCGGGGCCGGCCCGAACGACGCTTCCAGTCGCCGGCGGATCTCTTCGCCGACGCCGCGCCCGTTCTTCTCTGCCTCGGCCGAGAGCCGATCCCGCAGATCCGTCGGCAGCCGTAACGAAGTTTGCATGTCTGATTTGGTCACGTCGCTCGACCTTGACATTTGGTGTCAAATGGTGTATAATAACGCGGATAACTACCCCACACGGGTGTGAATGCCAACCCCGTTTGAAGGAATTTGTGCAATGAGTGCTGAACGCAGAACGGTGAGGTCGAAGAGCCGGCCAAATCCTCGGGTGAGGTCGAGCGGCGGCCGTAGCGGTCCTCGAGGATTTCGTAGAGATCGTGACGGGCGACGGATCGACGGTCGTACCGTTCTGTACTTCTGCCAGAAGGCGGGTCAACTCGCGTCGCGCGTCTTTCTTGGTCCCGCGCACTGTGACGTAACGCGTTTGTCGCTTGCCGGTTACCGGGTCGGGCTCGGCAGCTTCGAATTTCAGCCGCCAGCTGTTGGCGCCGCGACGAGTGATATTGCCGCTCACCGGTTTTCTCCCGAGCGCTGGTCGGGAAACGGTACGCCAACCGCGACTGCCGCACCTCCGGCAATCATCCGTCCGGCAGCCTCCGGTGTCCCATCCTCGCCGAGATACATATCGGCGATTGCGTTGTCGGACGGCCGTGTTGGCAGGCCGCTCGGACGATGCAGATCGATCAGCGCCAGAACAGCAGCGCGAAAGGTATCGAACGCAAAGCGGTTCTCGTACCATGGGCCGAATGGCGGTTTGACATTAATAGCTACCTGAATGATCGCCTCTATCAGGCGGTGTGTAGGATTGTCGCCGGCTCTTATTTTGTCCACCGCTGACCCTTCGAGGCGTCGGCGGATCTCTTCGCCTACCGCCCAACCAGAGGCGTTAGCCGCTTTCGTTAAGGTCGCGTGAAGTTCGGGCGATAGACGGAAAGTGATCTGGGAAGCGAGCCCCTCTGCGGGCGCTCTTCTGGACATGTAGGACATTCCTCTTGCATTGCAGTGCGCGACGCACTATATTGCAAGATACGCGAGGGATGTCAACTACCAACTGGCAGGTGCTGAGCAATGACGAAGAAGACGATCAGCGTCGAAGAGGCGGCCGCGCTTCTCGGTATCAGCCGTAACACGGCTTACGAGGCGGTCCGGCGCGGCGAAATCCCATCTATCCGTATCGGCAAGCGCTTTCTGATCCCGGCTGCGGCCCTGGAACGCATGCTGGATGGCGCTGTGACCTACCCCGTGAGGTGCTGAAAGGCCCAACGAAAGCTCGTCCGCCGCCGCGACCGCCGTCAATCCCGCACGTGGCGCTGCACTCTGTCATAGGCGCCTCCGTAACCCTCGGCGCGCAGCAGCCCGACCGGCCGCTCGCGCGCCGGCCACTTGCGGTTCGCGTGCAGCAAGCCGTCAAGCCGCGTGACAAACGGCCCAAGACGGGGATGCGGCTGCACCCGCCGCTCGTACCGAAACTCGGTCGATGATCCCCGGATCGCCTTGCGCACCGTCCGCCGCGAGATCCGCAACTCGCGCGCGATCTAGCGGATCGGCTTCTTATCAACCCAGAACGCCCGCCTGATCCGGCCGATCGTTTCCACCGTCACCATCCCCGGCCACGCTCCTCGCAGCACAATCAAAGGGAGCTTTCGATGTTTCGCGAGGTGGTCCAACTGGCTTGCCTATTGGTGGGGAGTCCTCCCCCCACCCCCGATGCCAAACCCGATCCCCGCGCGGGGTGGAGCAGTCCGGTAGCGCGTCAGGCTCATAACCTGAAGGTCGCAGGTTCAAATCCTGCCCCAACAACCAAATAAAATAAGCACTTACGGAGCGAAAGGGGCGTGCTCGCCGCCCCTTTTGCTGCGTTGGGTTCCACGTTGGGTTCCGGAGGCGACAATACCGCTTGATCGTCCGTGTCCAGGAATGATGATGGGCGGATCCTATCTCTTGTAGGCTTGATCCTGGGGACTGTCCCTCCGCGAGTTGCTCTCTCACGGCGGCAACACCGGTTCGAATCCGGTAGGGGACGCCAATTAAATCAGTGTCTTCCGCTTTACCCAAAACTGGGTTCCCAAAATCTTCCCAAAAAGGCATGGTTAGACGGCTGTGGATGGGCCGAGATACCTGAAGGCGGGGTCACGCCCAAGGCACCAAGGTGTTGCGCGAGCGCTGATGATCGTATACATGGCGTGACAGTCCGCCATTGAGCGGCTGTTTCCGCCCTCCCTGGCCAGGGAGAGCGATTACCCGATAGCCCCGCGAGCTGCGGTGGGATCGGCCCGAGGAGGTGAATGCCTCCAGGAGGTCATCCCATGCGCGCTCCTGTGCCCAACGGCGAAGACAATTTCGACGCCCTGGACATACCCACCGTCTGCCGCCGCTCCGGCCTCGGCAAATCCTACATCTACCAGGCGATCCGCCGCGGCGAGCTCCGGGCCAAGAAGTTTGGGCGACTGACACGAGTTCCTGCGAAGCGATTTCGAGGCTTGGCTCGCTGCAGCGCCACCGATCTCGCCCGCACTCCCTTCTGCCCGCAGCACTGGGAGTCCGACGCCGGCGGCCGTGCTTTCCTCGTTGCAGAGCAGTCTAGGCGACGCCCGGCCGGCGAAGCTGCCCGGAACGGTTGATCGGCCGGAAATTGGGCAGAATGGTCGTCCGCCGCTTGAGTTGACTAACGGAGCCACCCGACAGCGGGGCGCTCGGTCGGGAGCACACCGATGACCGCGGGCAAGATTGCTCGCGCGCTCGGCGGCGCGTACCGCACAGGCGCATGGTGGCGGTGCCACTGCCCGGCTCATGGCTCGGCCAGCGCGAGCCTAGCGCTGCGCGATGGCGATCGTGGCTTGATCGTCCATTGCTGGGCCGGGTGCCAGGCGCCCGAAGTCCTTGCTGAACTGGGGCACCGTGGCTTGCTCGACGCGAATGCCGGCGACGTCATCAGGCCACCCGATCCCGCGGCAGCGCGCCGCCGACGTGAGGCCGAGGTAGCCGATCGGCGCCGGCGTCTCGATCTAGCGCGCGACATATGGACATCGAGCTGGCCCGCCGACGCGACCTCACAAATCGGCCGCTATTTCGCGAGCCGCAGGATCGCTGTCTCGGCCCCGCCTTCTATAAGGCTGCATGGCATGTTTGGACCGTATGGCAAGCATCCGGGAGGGCAGTGTCGGCCGCAGATGGTCGGGCTCGTCGAGCACGTCGAGCACGGGGCGGTGGGGGTTCATCGAACCTTCCTCGCGCTGGACGGCAGTCAGAAGGCGGTACTCGACCCGGTGCGCATCTGCCACGGCCCGATTGCCGGCGGCGCGGTACGGCTCGCGCCGGCAGCCGAGACGCTGATGGTTGGGGAAGGCATCGAAACCTGTCTTGCCGCAATGCAGGCCACAGCGATGCCGTCTTGGGCAGCACTCAGCACGTCGGGGTTGGTCGCACTTGTGCTGCCATCGATCGTGCGGACCGTAGTCATACTCGCCGACAACGACGCGAACGGTGCCGGCGAACGAGCAGCCCACGCCGCGGCGCAGCGCTGTCTCGCCGAGGGGCGCCGGGTCCGCATCGCGATCCCGCATGAGCCCGGCACTGACATGGCCGACGTGCTCGCCGACGGCGAGGTGAGCCATGTCGCGGCGTGACGTGATCCGGCTGATCGACGCAGCGCCCGAGATGACTGCGCGCGATCTTTGGCCCGAGCCGGACATGAGGCTGGTCGAGGATGACCGACCGCCGGCGCCCACGCTCGACGATGATGCGTTGCCGGCGGGCTGGGGCGACTGGATCACGGCCGAAGCTGCCGCCCGCGGCTGCCCGCGCGATTACGTGGCGGGTGGGCTAATCGTTGGAGCATCGGCGTGGATCGGCAATGCGCGCCACGTCGCTGCAACCGCGACTTGGATCGAACCGCCGCATCTGTGGCTCGCGCCGATCGGCCCACCGTCAACCGGTAAGACGCCTGCGCAGCGACCGATCGTCGAGGCAAGCCGCGCCATCGAACGCGACGACGACGAGGCTTGGCGCGTCGCGATGGCGACGTATGCAGCCCTAGCCGAGCAGGCAAAAACGATTGAGGAATCATGGCGCCAAAGTCTGAAAGCCGCGGTCAAAAAGGGTGAAGCGCCGCCCGATCGTCCGCCCGATGCCGATCCGCCACCGGAACCCCCGAGGCCGCGGGTACTCGCTATGGACACGACGATCGAAGAGCTACAGCACATGCTCGCCCAGCAGTCGCGCGGGCTCCTTTACACGCGGGACGAGTTGGCTGGCTGGCTTGGCAATCACGACCGCTACGGCGGCCACGGCGGGGATCGCGCATTTTTTCTCGAAGCGTGGAACGGAGGCGCCTACGTCGTTGATCGTGTCAAGTACCGCGGCCAACCGATACGGATCGAATGCGCGGCACTATCGATCCTCGGGGGCATGCAGCCTGACAAGTTGCGCGAGGCGCTAGCTGGCCCCGACGACGGCCTCGCGGCGCGGCTGGCATATGTCTGGCCCGATCCGGTGCCGATCGGGCCGTTGACGAGCGAAAGGGGCAGCGAGGGGCGAGGCCGCCGCGACACGCTGACGAAGGCTGCGCGCCGCCTCCACGGGCTGGCGATGGATCGCAATGAAGCGGGCGACCCGGTACCTCGCCTGCTTTGGCTGGACGAGGACGCATTCGCGCTGTTCGACGAGTTGCGGCAGCAGACGATGGAGCTGGCTCGATCGACGCGAGGAACTCGCGGCCGGCTGGCATGGCAAGTCGCCCGCCCGGTCACTCCGCTTGGCCCTCGTCTACGAGCTGCTGGTGTGGGCGCCGGGGACAGGCGCCGAGCCGCGTTCAGTCACCGGTGACTCGATGGCGCGCGCGGGCGGGTATCTCGATTACCTCGCGGCAATGCTCGATCGCGTGACCGCCGGACTGGCGATCGGCCAAGCCGAGGCGGACGCGGCGGTAATCGCCCGACACATTCTCTCAACCCGTCCCGCCGTGCTCAATGAACGCGCCCTATACCAAGCGCCGAACTGGTCGTGGCTGCGCGATGCCGAGCGCCGGCCGGCGGCTTTGCACAAAGTCGCCGACGCCGGGTGGATCCGGCCCGCGACCTCTCCGGGCCGCGGGCGGCGTCGCGGCGATTGGGACGTATCGCCGCGGTTGTGGGAGGCCACGTCGTGAACCGCTGGCGTCAACGGCTCGCCGAGATGCAAGGCGCCGCCGGCAGCGAACCGGCTCCGGCAACCACGCGTGCTCAAATCCCCGCAGCGAAGCCGACTTTTGAACATTTTGAACAATCTGAACAACGAACAGAAGAAGTCGCGGCGCCTGCTGCCTCACCTTCGGTCGAGGCCGGGGAAGAGCGCGCCACAATCGTCGAGGACGACAGCAACGCCTTCGCTACCGGGCGGGTGCGTTTCGGGCTGCCCGAAATACCGGAGGAGCCGTTGCTGTTGCGAGATGGGCGACGCCTATGGCGGTTCCGCGCCCGCGAAATCCCGAGTACCCCGCGGGGGCAAACGGCGACGCTGATTAATCACGCGCATCGGTGCGGCACCGTGCTAGTCGCCGATGGTCGCGAGTTGGTCGTCGTCGAGCGGTGGCTGAGCAACCTGCCGCCCGACATACTGTGCGAACTGCGCCTTTGTGCCGATGGGGTGATTGCAGAGTTGCTGAACCGTGCTCGCGCCCGCTGGCAGGAGGCCACGTCGTGAACCGCTGGCGCCATCGGCTCGCCCAGATGCAAGGCGCTATACCGGCGGCTCCGGCACTCCCTGCTGCTGTTCAAAATGTTCAGAATGTTCAAAACCCTCCGCCGGGACCGATTTTTGAACATTTTGAACAAATTGAACAACGGACAGAGGAAGCTCCGAGGCCGGCCGAGTTGACTTCGGGCGAGACCGGGGAACATGCCACGATCGTCGAGCGTGACGGCGCGATCCCGCGCGCCTGGGCCGATGGGTTCGCAAGGCTCGACCCCAACCGACCGCCCCCCGGCGTGCCGCCACAGCGTTGGCTCCGCTTCGTCGACGATGTCGGACTATTCCTCGACAGCCCATTCTGCGCCATCGCCGTGGCACTTGGCTGGGGACCACACGACCTCTTCGGCTGCGACCGCGACCGACCGTTCGCGCGGATAGATCAGGCTGGCTTGCTGTGGCTGCTGAACGGCGATCGCCTCATCATGCTCGCCGAGAACACGGCGACGATCGAGACCCGGACCGGGGCGCGGCAGACCTGGCGGCGCCTGCCCGACGAGCCCGGCCGCGCGCTGCCCTGGGAGCTGGCACCATGATGCGCCGCCGGCTACCGAATCGCCGCTGCTCAGAGACAACCGAGATCGAGGTTGGCGGCCATCGCCTCGCGGCGATGGTCGGGTTCGACGAGGCCGGCCGTCCGGTGGAACTG
This sequence comes from uncultured Alphaproteobacteria bacterium, assembly GCA_963772295.1. Lineage (GTDB taxonomy): Bacteria > Pseudomonadota > Alphaproteobacteria > ATCC43930 > CGMCC-115725 > AP-15. The sequence goes on along the minus strand of CAVYWO010000002.1, from coordinate 190,872 downwards.
TTCCTCTCCGCCGGCAAGACCGGCTCAGCGCTCGACGCAATCCTGGGCGACGCCGCGGTCGTCATCAGCATCGCGTTGCAGCACGGCATTCCGGCCGCGGCGTTGCGCAAGAGCGTAAGCCGCCTGCCTGAAACGCTCGACGGTCCGGCCATGCGAGCCGCGTCGCCGATCGGCGCCGCGCTCGACCTGATCGCCGAGTACGAGAACCGCGAAGCGTCATGAACAATTGCGCCACGGCCTGCCTCTGGTGCGAGCGCCTGTTCCATGCCCGCACCACCGGCGGGTCGCCGCAGCGTTTTTGCTGCGCCACATGCCGCACGATGTTCCATTCCGCGTGCCGGTTGTGGACCGAGCTTTGTGTCGCCTCCGGCCTGGTCACGATCGCCGATCTGCATAACGCCGTCGCAGCGTGCACGCCCGTCAGGGCCCGGCCTTCGTCCGCGCGCGGCACGACAAACGGCGCGCATGGGTACTCGTCGTCCGCGCGACCGAGCGGATCGTAGGGCCCTCGCCTGTCCAGCGGCTTGCATATCGAGCTGCGTGTCGCCGAGCCGGTGTGATACGTCGGAACAAGATGTGGTAAGCTCGCTTCTATGACGGTGGCATCACCCGGGCCTGCACCGAAGCGGAAGCGTCCGCTACCTCCCGCGCTCGCAGCGAACATTTGGAAGCGGGGGCAATCAGGGAATCCCGCCGGGCTTTCGGGTGCATATGGCGAGACCGTGAGGCTTGCAGGGCAAGCCGCACCAGTTGCGATCAACCGACTGATCGAACTCATGTCGTCTGCGGACGAACGAGTGGCATCCGTCGCCTGTAATGCGGTCCTAGATCGCGCATTCGGCAAGCCGCGGGAATGCGACCTCAAGCCTGAGGTGCCCGAGAAGCGCTTAACGTTCAATCCTCGCGCTTACAGCCCGGCGGATCTCGCCGTGATCGAGGCGGCGCTCAGGCTGATGCGGCAGGGGGGGTCGGCGGAGGCGGAGCCGGAGGTGATCCCGCCCGCCGCTGAGTGATATTTTCGGCGTTTGGCACGTTGCCTGATCTGCGAGCGTCCCGCCGCGGTGCCGGCCGGCATCCGAAACCCTACCCGGCTCCGGCGGCTGGGACCCCTATCGCGCCGGATCGGGCTGAAGGCGCGAACCCTATCGCGCCGGATCGGGCTGAAGGCGCGAAAGAGGACCCGGCGACCGGCCCCGGGGGGTCGGGGTCTCGTCGTCCGCGACGGTTGATTATCACGCCCCGACCACGATCTCCGCCGCAAGCGCGAGGAAGAACGCGATGATCGGGCTGAGGAGGACCAGCGGCACGACGATCGACCACACCGCCCAGGTCGGAAGGCTGTTCATTGGGGAACGTCCGCGTCAGGGGAACCGGAGCCATTCTCCGCGGACGGCGGTTAGGGAAGGGTTGATTGGCGGGCTCTGTTGCCGCGCTATCCTACACGTGTGCTTGTGCACTCCGCCTTTCGCGACCACCTATGCGTTCAATCGGGTCCTCGCGTTTCAACACATCTATAAGCCAGGAACCAAAATGACTGTAGGCGCCGTGATCTCGTTAGATGATCTGTACAAGATGGTTGCGCAGATATACAGCGACCAAAATATAATGCGCTCTCGTACTGCTACGTTCGGGCATTTTGTGGAAGTCTGCGGCATGTTGACGATGCATGATCGCAAGAAAAGGCGAGAGGGCAATTTGACAGTCACCGACGCTCTCTGCAAAGCGTTGGGGTGGTATTTTCCTCTCATGGCGAAGATGGGTGTCAAGAGCGTTGAGGAACTCATTTACCGAAAATACCCTTACGCCTGCCCGTACTGCGGATTTGCCCCGCACCGCGACAGCGTGTGCAAACAGGTCCAGGGTGACAAGACGTTGGACCACGACCGATTGCGTCGGCAATACGTGGAAAACCGCGCTAGGCGGCCCAAAAGCTTAGATAGTTGGCAACAAATGTTTCAGGATATTTATCCCCGACAGATTGGTGATTACGCCCGAAGTATCATTGGGCTTTTTGAGGAAGTTGGCGAATTTGCGGAGGCGATCCGCGTAGCTGATAAGCATCCGATGTATTTCCTTGGGGAAGCCGCCGATATCTTTTCGTACGTTATGGGTATAGCGAACGAGCATTTGCTCCGGCTTTTGCAGGACGGGGAAGAATTTTCGTTCGAGGTTGAGTTTCTGAAGCGGTATCCCGGTTTGTGCACCCAGTGCGGCTCGCGTATTTGCGTTTGTCCGGCCATTCCCGAAGCTACGGTCGGTCGAATGGCAAAAGAGCTGAAGATAGGCGACGAAGAAAGCCTATTTTTACATAACCCGGAAGGTTTCGCAAACGAGGGCCGCGACGTAGCCCGCCGGGTGCTTGAGCGCGTTGGAGGTTATGAGGGTCTCGCGCTCCAAAACTTCCCTTTTGATCGGGGAGATGCGAACCACGCTCTTGTGACGCTATGCCTCAAAGTGGCGGACGTGGTCGAACCCGAACAATCGGCCTTAGCCGATAAACTCCGGGCGGAAGCTTTGAGAATGGCAAGCGCGCCGGCGCAACCTGGCAGCCCAAGCCGCCAGCTCGATATCGGCACTCTCCTGCAGCAACTATCAGAAATTTGGCGTAAGTTGGATGAGCAGTCGAAGGCTGGGATCAAGTCAGAAAATGCTCTTGCGGGCGATTTGGGAGAAATGCTAGAGAAAATCCGAGTTCTGTTCGTGTCGTGCAGTCCGAGCGATGAAAATCGTATACGCGTCGACAGGGAGCAGCGCGCGATAAATGAAGCAATTGATAATGGAAGGGCGAGGACAAAAATAATCCTGACATCTCGTCCAGCGGCCACAATCGACGATCTGCGGCGTGCGCTTCTGGAAGAGGCTTTTGAGATTGTGCACTTCTCCGGTCATGGAGACATCGGTTATCTCGTCTTTGAAACCTTAGGCGAAAGGTCACAACCGGCTCCATTAACTGCGGTGGCCGATCTAATAAAGCGCCGCCGGTCTGTAAAATGTGTTGTGCTGAATGCTTGCAAAAGCGCGAGTACCTTAGCCGAACCAATTGCTCCTGTGACTGTCGGCATGCAAGAAAACATTGACGACGATGCGGCAATAGAATTTGCCCGTGGTTTCTACGAGGCACTCGCTTTCGGGCATACTTTAGCTTCTGCGGTTCAGGAGGGCATTGGCGCCGTTGAAATTAAAGGTTTGAACGCTAAGCCAATTAGGGTTCTCTCTAGCGCCTGCTGAGCACAAAGCTTTCCTTACCAGGGTCGCTAGGGACGCAGGATCGCCACCAGCTCCTCCATCGTCAGCCAGTGCCGTTTCGCGTGCACCATGCGATGGCAGTTGGCGCAGAGGAGACGAAGGTCGACCAGCTTCGTCTTCTCGCCGGGCCTGAGCATGTGGACGGGTTTCGAGTGGTGACATTCGATGAACCCGTCGCCGCGCTCCCCGTACCGATCGTGAAAGTCAAATCCGCAAGCCTCGCATGCCAGCCGACCGAGTTTAGCGCGGACCCCTTGTTTTTTGGCCAGGATCAGTTTCTTGCTGCGCTCGTGGCCCAGGTGCATGACGGTCACCACCCGACCTTCTTCAGCCTCCGCTATTTCGGGTTCCTCAGGGTCGGCTGCGATCGTATCTCCCTCCGGGGCGCTGGCGACCGCCTGCCGGATGACTTCGGCCACCGCATGGCAACGCTGGGGATCGGCGGCGAACTCGTTCCAGACTGCCTCCTCCTCCCGGCCGCCGTGGGGCAGTCCGCTCCTGCCGGCCTCCGTGAACGTCGGATCGAAGCGCCGGAAGTTCATCAGTTTCATGTAGACACCGTTGACGTTCCGAAAGTCGCCGCTCGTCGCAATCCCGAGATATCGCCCGAGGCGGTTCAAGGTCTCGCTCAGCTCCGCGATTTCGGGGCTGCCTTTCGGCGGCGGATTGCCCGCGTGGCGCAGGTAGAAATCAAGCGCGAGGATCAGCTCATCGCGGACCCAGGTCGGGTTGCGCGCCCGGCCTTCCGAAATTGCTTGGCCTTGATCCGCCGTTCCCGAGACTTGTTCTGAGGACGAGCCTCTCGCCATCCCTGCGACTTTCAAAAAATGCTACTCGGCGTGATTATGCGCGCGCCTTCGATGGAGGCAATGGGTGCGCCTCGCACATTACCACATTACCAGATAGGTCATCGCCAAGCGCCTCGTGCTTGAGGGTCGAGCCGGCGGAGCCGCTGAGGGTGGGCTGGTATCAAACCTTCGGCAGCTCAAGAAGGATGCGCAGCCCGGGCGCAGCTACACACGTTCGGGTGCCGGTCGAACGCTAGGCAGGAAAGCTGCCCTATTGGCACGCTTGGAGGCGCGTGGGATTAGGGCTACAATGCTGCGAGGGCAGGTATCCGCGCCAACCCAACAAAGAGGCGCTCGTGGCAACACTAGATCGATGGCGGACGTTTCTGGTCACGCCCAAGACACTTGTATTCCCTCGGCTGGAGCTTATTGGTCGGGACTTTGCACCCCCTATTGTCGTAGGCTCCGGTGTGGTTCGAATGCCGTCTTTGGTACGGTTTGAGTTCACATTGAGCGGTTTGCCTGAGGATGCCCATTATGCATTAGCGGAACTTGAGCGACAGCAAGCCAATCCTTACGACGCGTTGGCGCGATGTCGCTTACGGGGCGTCGATGAAGACGGGGTCGATTGGGCGCTCGGCTGGACAGTCCCAGATGTCGAACCCGGGGAAGAGGTTTGGACATTCGCCGGCGTGACCGACGGGCTATCTCCGACCGATGAGAGCGATACCGTCGACCGCCAATCGAGCACGGAACTTGTGTTCTTCGTGCCTCCGAACCACCCGATGCATATTAGCATGGCACGCTTTGTGTCCAACGCGCCGTCAGAGAGCGGACCATGTCGAGAGCACGTTCTAGAGACGCTGGGTTCTGCCATTCGATTTTCGTATGAGCCGTCGTCGGGCGCTCTTTCGGTGATAGCTAAGCATTCGGTGGAATTGCCCCCGACCTATGCAGAGAATTGGCTCGGCGAGCCTCTCCGTATTCTCTTTGGCCAGTTGATCTTCCCGAGGCTTGTAGCGCGCAATTTGGGCAATGGCAGGACAATTATCTTTGTACGTTCATGTCCCGGCCTTCTCAGTCGAGGGGGATGGGCGGCACTTTGGCGGGGGTATGATTCTTCATCAAGCTAAGGAGGACTTCTGGCGCCGCTACACCGAGCTACTGACGATCATCGCAAAGGCCAGGGGTCGGGACGGACAGCCGAATTTCGAAGCGCACAAGATCACCCAGCTTTATCAAGAGGTCATGCAAGCTGCGCACGGGACGCGGTGGGTCTGGGCGCTCACTTTCGCCAGTTGCATCGAGGGGCTTGCCAACATACTGGAGCCGCCGGGCCGCGATCGCCCGGGTGTAGATCCGGATGCGGTGAACAGTCTCGTCAAACACATTGGCGCCTGGGCAGGAGATGGGCGCCTCAAGGGCATTGCTGTTAACGCTGTCAAAAGGGAATTGAGCACGACAACGATCGACGGACTGCGGCGATTAGTTGGGGACGGTACGATCACGGCCGACCAGCGGAAAACGTGGGAGGAGATCCGTAACGCGGTGATGCATGGCCGCTTGGTCTCGCCCTATTCAAGCGAGGAGGAGGACAGCAAGCTCCTAGCATTGGCTGAGATGATGCACGCGCTCACGCTGGAAATCCTACGCCGATCCGCGGGGCGCCCGCCAATAGGCCACCCAAGCCCAACCGACGAACCCTCGGCACCCGGCTGAGTTGCGCCGAATTTGAGGCCCTTCCGGAGATTGGCACCCGGGAGAACACACACCGCGCACTGCAGGAACTTGCTCGAAATGCACGGTGCTAACTCCCGTCGATCCCGGGGGCAGTCGCGCAAACGGAAATGGCCCCATCGCTGAGGCCATCTCCTCACGCCTCTTCGAGGCTTCCTCCCGTCCAACTTGGATGCGACGGAGTGTCGCATCAGGCGGCGGGCAGTGTCAACAGCGGAAGCAGGACCCGGTGCGGCAGAAACCTGCTGTGACAGCTTAGTGATGCCCCGCCGGTCGTCCGCAGGAGGGGTGACGATGAGCGCTCCCATGACCGATCGCGACCGTTGGTGGTCTGTGATCGGGTACGAGGTGTCGATGCTCCGTTTTGCCATGAGCATCTCGGGCTCCCCACCGCTCCCACAATTTGATCTCCGAGGCCAGGAGGTGCGCATTCAGGAAGAAGCGCCGACCATGGAGGCCGCGAAAGCGCTCCACGACAAGCGCCTGGCGGCGATCATGAGAAACGGCGACGCCAACGACACGCTCTACGAGCTCGAATCGATCTATGACTACAGCCCCGAGGCCGACCTGCCGAAGATCAAAGCGCATGTGATGCTGATCAACAATGTCGAGGATTTCGCCGACCCGCCGATGCTCGGCACCGTGGAACGCGCCTTCAAGAAGATCGCGCTCGGCACCTACGTGCTGATCCCCTACGGCAAGGACACACACGGGCATTTCACGCATTACTGCGCGGCGACCTGGAAGCCGTACTTGGTGAAATTCATGGCGGGTCTGCCGCCGGCGCCGCAGGCGGCGCGATGACCGCCGTCTTCCCGACCGTTTTTCGCCGCGCCGAGGCGCCGGAAGAATGAGCCAACAATGTAAGAGTGCTTTGCTGCATCGGGAATTGGCGGTTTACGGCGCATCCGTGTCGTTCGAGTGCAGCCCGGGCCGCAGATCGCAGGGTGTCGCGACGGCAGCCCACATCGCTAGGTATGGGCTCGCCACCGCTCGCAGCCGGCAATCGGTGACGAAGCGGGGCAAGCGGCTCCGACGACACGGGACCCCTTTCGGCCAGGAGCTAGGCAGGGAGGGCGGCGGTCGGGTCAAGATGCGCGCTCGCAGGGTCGCGGCCGTGGGCTTAGCCGGCGCCAACCCGAATGCGCATCGGTCTTCGCGCGGGGCAACCGGTCGTGCCTCAATCGCCGGAACCGGACAGGCCGAGCGCTCTGTAGATCGTCGCCCGGTTCACACCGAAGGCCTCGGCGACACCGTTTGATCGTTTGTGCGACACGGTCGATTGGCTGCCGCGGTACCTCGGCGTGCCGGCGGACTTCATCGACATGCGCACTTCATCGACATACGCACACGGTCGGACCGAGAGCGAAAGTAAGAGGCTTCGTTCCGACGGCTCGCCCCGGTGGGAAGTGCAGGCCGACCGCGATGACGTTGGGGCCCCCCCGACGCTCGATCGTGCTCTGCCGCGAGGCGTCTTACGCAGCCGCGCTGGAGATCATCCGCCTCTCAAAAGAAAGCGAAGATGATCGCGTCCGATACATGGCTGGGACGTGGGTCTATCAGTATGCATGGGGAAAGCCCAAGGATTATGACCAGAAGGCTGAAGAATTTAAGAAAGAGTCACCATTTAATCCCCGAGACTATTCCCCGGAGCAGTTGAATGTTATCGAACAACTGTTGAAAATTTTATCGAATCCACTGGGAAAACGCTCCAGCGCCGAAGCTACCTTGCCCAAGGTCCGATAGGATCTTCACGGTCATCTGCCCAGAAGCCGCTGCACTTGAACCGCCTGCCATTTGCCGCCGCGAGCCGTGGGAATTCCGCGCTCATTCAGTGCCTTGGCGATCCCCGTTGCGCTAACGATGCCCTCAGCTCGAATTGCCGCGATGACCGGCGCTAGATCCCTTGCGCGCGCCGCGGTCTTGCCACGTCGCGCTTCCGCCGATCTTTGCCGACCGAGATCCGTGTTTTTGAGATTTTCCGGTCGGCCGCCGAGCTTTACGCCCCGCGCCTTGGCTGCAGCGAGCGCCGCCTTGGTTCGTTCGGAAATGGCGTGCCGTTCTTCCTCGGCGACCATTGCCATGATGCCCACGGTCAGCCGATTTGCATTCGGCATGTCGGCCGCTGTGAACGCGATGCCCGAGCGCTGGCCGGGGGGAGCCCGGCTGAGCGATCATGCATCTGGCATTGAATTCGCTCCCTGGCGTTGGTTGGCACCTGCCAGCATAGCCATGCGAGGACGGGGCGTCATGCTCCGTCCTCGCGCTTGATACGATCGAGGAACGAGCGGAATTCCGAGAGGATCGCTCGCCGGCTTCTCGGTCTCGACAAGGAGGTTCCCTGGCTGACGCTACGCGAGGCCATCCAGAAGGCAAATGATCTGCTTCGTCCGTGCACACCCGACGCTTGCTTATACTTTCTTATAAAGTGACCCGCGATAGGTTCGTCAGCCTGCGCCGAAATCTGGCACATGCCTCATCGAGGCGTTCCCGAAGGGTGTCGAAGATTTTCTCCACCTCTGCTTCTTCGAACTCGTAGTTTGGCGACGAAAGATTTGTCAATTTGCGAATTGCCTCGAGAACATTCTCGGTTCGCCCTGGGAGGAGGCGTTGAAAATTGGCGTGCTTCTCAGATCTTGGCGGTAGCCTTGTCCCGATCGGGATAACTTCAGGAGCATCGCCAGCGCGCCAAGCCGATGGTACCTTTGCAATATCTCCCTGGCCGAGCGGGCGAGCGGCATTTTGCTGAAGCTTCCGTAATTTAAAATCATCGTACGTGTAATGCGGAGGAGGTAAGCGCTCTTCTTCGGCCTTCGCTCGCGCCAGCCGCTCACCCCGTACCTCCTGACTGGCCTCGCACAACTCTTCGCGGATCTGTCGTCGACGTTGCGATTTCATCGGCTCGTCCCGGCTAAGCGCGTAATCGCCCACGGCAGTCTCTCGGATTTCAATCGTCTCCAGGCCGTGGTGCTTACGAACCCTGTTGATTTCTACAAGGGCCTCATCAGCAAGGCCCTTGCCGCGGTCGAAGAAATAGTCCTCTAACATCCGCTGCCACTTCTGGCCGGGTGAGATCAGGCCCGCAATTTCACCCAATGCGGCGATGACGATCTCTTCTTCGCACTTCTCCAGGCTCCAGCAATAGAAACCGGGAATGGACTCATATTTACGTGCCATTTGCTCTTCTCCCTTGAGACATTTGCCACCCACGCATCGAATCGCACGTGTACTTGCTGCGGGACGGCCGCCCGCCACTTTGACAGTGTCGCTCCCTCTCTGCGCTCAGTGGAACACAAGAAATCGGGGTGGTCCCCTGCCTTGCCAACACGAACATATGAAGAACATTATAGTATTTTCGCTCAATTCTATCGTGTTACGTCAGAATTTGTGCGATTAAATTCCTACTGTTAAATTCCCGCTGTTAGATTCCCGCTGTTAGATTCCCGCTGTTAGATTCCCGCTGTTAGATTCCGATTAGCAAATGGCGTACGAATTTCTCCCACCCACAGAGTTGCCATCAAGTTCAAGGTTGGAGAATTTGCCACAGAGTTCTGAGGTTGACGGGAGTGTACGCTAAAGCTACGGACGATCGGGATCAGTGCCGGGTTTTCGATCGCTGCACGCTGTCCCATATTGTCATCATGGCGATCGACCTTAGATGGTGCACCGTAGACGATCTTGGTCGGAGGATTTCCGGATGGGCGCGGAGTGCAGCGTTGGCGACCGATGGAACGGTCTTCGTCCCCGCCGCTATCGTCGGGGAAGCGGACGCAGTTTTGAGCGCGGGATTTGATGGCGTTACGATCGTCCGATATCGAAACCACGCTTTTGTCCCGGCGACCTGGCTTAGGACGGAATATCCCAAAGCAGCCGATCTGATCTTGAAGATCGAACGTGGGGTGCGGGAACATTTTGCATGAAGTGCCTACGTCGCCCGTGCGATCCGGTCCAACTCGGCAAACTCGTCGTCGATGCCGCCACCAAATGACCCACTACCGCACAGCCCCATAGCTTGACATAGGAACAGGCCCGGCTGAAAACCGGGCCTGTTTTGATTCCTGTCCCCGTGATCGCACCCCGGCTGTTCTCCGTGAAGCTGCCGGACAGGGCATCGCCGGCAAACCGAAACACGATCTTGAAATGCTGTCGCCGGCTGTTTGCATGACGGCCAGGATGCCGCGTGCCTTGTCCCATGCGGCGACGCCGTAATCCACGTCGCCGGGAACGTCGGAGCACACCCATATGTGACGCCGCGCAAGTGGGCGGTGTATCCGCCGGGTCGCTTGCTCGACGATATCCCATATAGTCGGTCGATTGGCTCTATAAACTTGAGTTTCATAACGCTGAACACCAAGCATATATTGACTTGCATTGAATTGCGGATCCAAATCCACGAGTAATATTCTCTTATGCCAGGGCGCCATTGCCGCGAAGTGCCACGCAGGTTCACACATAGGGTGCTCTTGCCGACGCCGCCCTTCATGATAATGACCGCGACCTTCTTAGCCATCCGTCTCCCATATTTGGGCAGAACGTACCCGACGCACAGAACTGGTCCACCTCGTCGCAGCCGAACCCCGTGCGGCTCGGCGGTTCAGCGCGTCAGGAGGCCCCCTTTTCTTTGGGCCGAGCCCACAGCCGACCCCGATCACGTCGACGATGAGCCCGGCGCGCGGGAGTCCAGCTCCAGCGAGTGCGGTGCTTGCCATCGTGCCGAACGGCCGCTTCCGGCGCAACCTCGTCGTTGGCGGCGGTTGCGGCGAATGACGGCTGTCCACCCACTGCGGACCTTCCGTTTCGCGTTTCGTCGTCCTGATTTGTTCGGGGAGAACATTCGGTCGGCTGTCAGTCGGCTCCGGCGGCACCTTCGCGATCGGCACGGGACACTCCTTTCGGCGCACGGGTTGCCGGATGCCAGCAAAGAGGACCCATGGACCGGGCCGGGGGGGCGCTGCACAATCCGCGCGCGTCATCTCCTCGGCATCGATCCCGCCCGTACCCAGTAAGCCCCGTCCCCCGGCGCCCAATCTCACACCAGATCAATGGCTTGCGCCTTTCAAATCCCGGAAGTTCCGCCTAAACAACATTCGCGTCCACATCGGGACCGGCTAGGATTATCGATCAGAGGAGCGTCTCGGCAGGCTTGCTGCGGTATTGCTCGCTCAACGACTTAGAGCCTGATCCGTTCCACCTCGTCCTGGATAAGACGCTCCTTGGTCCGGTCGTAGAGCTTGGTCGTCCGGGGGCCTTCGTGGGCAGCCATTTCCTGCGCGTGATCGAGAGCGCCGACATTCGAGAGATAGGCAGTAATTCCGGTTGCGCGAAAGGTGTGATAGCCGATCGCCTCGGCAATGCCGGCCGCCGCGCCGCGCCGGCGATCATCCGCCAAGCGTCGGGCTGGCCCATGGGATTGGCGGACAACATCGTGCTTGTAGCCTCGCGCGGCGCGAAACAGCCAGCCCTTTCGGTCCTCGGCGATGCCGGCGGTGTCGATGTAGGCACGCAACGCTTACGCGAGCGCATGGTGGCAGGGCATCGTGTGCTGCTTCCCACCCTTTTCGTGGAGTCGGATCGTCCACCCCGCACCGAGTGGCCGGAAATCCTCGACCTTCATCACTTCAAGGCCGCGCTGATCCGCGCGAAGCTGTAGGTGAGGGTCGCGATCAATGCCCGGTCGCGCAGGTCGCGCAAGGTCGTCGCCAGGATTGGAAATTGACGCGGTACTCGCCGCGCAAGCTCGTGAGGGAGATGCCGAGCTTGCGAGGCTCGGCCGCCGCCAGCTCAAAAAGGGGAAGGGGCGGCAACCGTTCTAACCGGCCGGAGGATCTCGATGCCGCGGCGGCGCTCGTTGCCGCTATTGAAACGCCTTGATCGCGTTCAACAGGGTCTGCACCACGCCCCAGGCGAGCGGGATGCCGACAAGGCCCCAGGCGAGAACGAGCTTCAGACCGTAACCGCCATGCGTCTGCCGATTGGCCGACATCAATCCCTCCCGAACACCGGCGCCGCCTCTACTTCCGCATCGGCATCGACGGCGCGCATGTGGAAGCGGGAATGCACGTCCCTGACGAAGATGTTGCAGACGAAGCCGACGATCAGCAGCCCGGCCATCACATACATCGTGACGTTGTAGGCCCGCGCCTTGGCGACGCCGTGCGTGATGTTGTATTCGCGGATATAGTTGACGAGCACCGGTCCGAAGATCCCGGCCATAGACCAGGCGGTCAGCAGCAGCCCATGGATGGCGCCGACATAGCGGGTGCCGAACATGTCGCGCAGATAGGCCGGCACGGTGGCAAAGCCGCCGCCATACATGCTGAAGATGACCGCATAGCAGAACACGAACAGCGCGACATTACCGATCGTGCCGGCATAGGGCACGGTCGCATAAAGCGCCGTGCCAAGAGCAAAAAAGACGAAATAAGTGTTCTTGCGCCCGATGTAGTCGGAGGTCGAGGACCAGAAAAACCGGCCGCCCATGTTGAACAGGCTGAACAATCCGACGAACCCTGATGCGGCGATGGCGGTCACGCGGCCCTTGAACATCTCCTGGCTCATTGCCGAAGCCTGGCCCAAGACGCCGATGCCGGCGGTGACGTTGAGACAGAGGATCCACCAGATCAGCCAGAATTGCGGCGTCTTCAGCGCATCATAGACATAGACGTTTTGCGTCGTGACGAGCGGTCTCGGTTGTGCCGGCGCGACATAGCCGGCGGGAAGCCAGTCCGGCGCCGGGATCCGGACGATCCAGGCGCCGACCAGCATGAAGCAGAAATAGATGAAGCCTAGGACGGCGAAGGTCTCGGCGACGCCGACATGCGTTGCCGACGAGAACCTGGCCATTAGCCAAACGGAAAGTGGTGCGGCGATGAAGGCGGCGCCGCCAAAGCCCATGATCGCCATGCCGGTCGCCATGCCGGGGCGGTCGGGAAACCATTTGATCAGGGTCGATACCGGCGAGATGTAGCCGAGGCCGAGCCCGATGCCGCCGAGCACCCCGTAACCGAGATACACGATCCAAATATTGTGCACGGTCACCCCGATCGCCGAGACAAAGAACCCGCCGGCCCAGCACAACGCCGCTGCGAACATCGCCTGGCGCGGGCCGCCCTCTTCGACCCAGCGGCCGAGCAGCGCCGCCGAGGTCCCGAGAGCGAAGATCGCCAGGCTGAAGATCCAGCCGAGTTCGGTGAGCCGCCAATCGCCCGGCGCCGGTTTGGCGATGCCGATGAGCCTCGTCATCGGTAGGTTGAACACGCTGAAGGCGTAAGCTTCGCCGATGCAGAGATGGACGCAGAGTGCCGCCGGCGGGATTAACCACCGGTTGTAGCCCGGCGGTGCGACGATCCGCTCCCTATCGAGAAACGACAGCAGCGCCAATCTTCTCTCCCTTCCCTCTTCTGTTCGCCGGCACGCCATCACGTATTTTGCAACCGAAACTACGGTACAAAACTATAGCACATTTTGCGCTTTGAGCATACGTATGTGCTCGGCGTGGTTGCATGCTAGCCCGTCTTCGCGGATTGGCCGGCACGGGCAAACAATTCATTTGATGGGTTCGTCGTCCTGGCCGCTGCGCACCTCGACCATGCCGGGCAATACCCGAGACAAGGGGTGACCCGAGGGCGACTACGGTTCGACGCCGGCTAACGTTCCGCATCGACCCGACGCCAGTCCTGGGTCATCTCGTCGAGCCTAGCCTTCAGGTCGGCGGGCAGCGGGCCCTTTTCCGCGGCGGCGAGGCTGTCGGCGAGCTGCTCGGGACGGCTGGCGCCGACGATCGGCGCGGTGATTGCCGGATTTGACAGCACCCAGGCGACAGCCATGGTTGCCATGCTGATATCGGCTTCCGCGGCGACCGCGCGCAGGGCTTCGACGGTTTCGAATTCGTCCTCGTGCCAGTAGCGCGCGCGATAGCGGCGACCGGCGTCTCCGACCGAGAACCGTGTGCCTTCAGACGGCGGGGCGTTCCGGTCGTGCTTGCCCGTCAGGAAGCCGCCCGCCAACGGGTTGTAGGGAATGACCGCGATTCCCTCCTCGGCGCAAAGCGGCAGCAGGTCGCGCTCGAAGCTGCGGAAGAGCAGGTTGTAGCGGGGCTGCGCCGAGTTGATGCGAGCAAGGTTCTTCAATTCGCCGCGGCCGAGCGCGCGCGCGATCCTGTAAGCCGGCCAGTTGGAGACGCCGACATAGCGCGCCTTGCCCTGCCGCACGACGGCGTCGAGGGCCTCCAGCGCCTCGTCGAGAGAGGTCTCAGGGTCGTAGCGGTGTAGCTGGTAGAGATCAACGTAGTCGGTGCCGAGGCGGCGCAGCGAAGCGTCGATCGCATCGAGGACGTGCTTGCGCGACATGCCCTGATCCCAGGGCTGCGGGCCGACATTGCCGGCGCATTTGGTCGCAAGAATGTACTGATGCCGCTTGCCCCTCAGCCAAGCGCCGACGATCCCCTCGGTGCGTCCCGCAGTCGCCCGGCCGCCGCCCATCGGATAGACGTCGGCGGTATCGAGAAAATCGATCCCGCCTTCGGCGGCAGCATCGAGAACGGCATGGGCCCGGGCCTCGTCGACTTGCAAACCGAAGACCATGGTGCCGAGGCAGAGCCTGGAAACCTGCAGGCCAGTGTGGCCGAACCGCGTGTGTTCCATCAATCATCCTCAATCTGGTGGCGGTAAATTCCGCCTCGCGAACCGGGCGGGTCAGACCCGCCCCCTTCACAGTTGCGTGAGGCGCGTTATTCCCATTCAATATATCGCATATCGGCCTATCTGGTCATGGCGATGCGCGGCGGCTCGCGCGCGGGCGGAAGACCTCCGTGGTTACGAGACGTTTGGTACTGACCGGCGGCGGGGCGGCGTTCGCGGCCTGGTTTGCGTCGTCCCGATTGGGGGCTGTCGCGACCCCGACCGGGACATTTCCGGTGACGCATACTGATGCCGAGTGGCGCAAGCTTCTGACCCCCGCGCAATACGCGGTGTTGCGGCAGAACGCGACCGAGCGCCCGTTCAGCAGCCCGCTCCTCGGCGAGGATCGTCCTGGCATCTTCGCCTGCGCCGGCTGCGACCGCAGGCTGTTCTCCTCGGAGACCAAGTTCGACAGCGGCACCGGGTGGCCGAGCTTCTGGGCACCGTGGAACGACGATGCCGTCGGCACGACGCAGGACACCTCTCTTGGCATCGTCCGCACCGCGGTGCATTGCGCCGGCTGCGGCGGTCATCTCGGCCACGTTTTCAATGATGGCCCGCCGGTCACCGGCCTGCGCTATTGCATGAACGGGGTCGCGATGACGTTCAAACCTGCGGCCGCGCATCGGGGACGCTAGCCGACATGACGCTGTTCTTTCTGGCTTATTTTGGCGGCGTGCTCACCATCGTCAAGCTCTTGCATCTTGCCGGTGCTGCCCTTCGTGTTTGCGCGGTCGGACCGCGCGTTCGTCAGCAGCGGGCTGCCGATGCTCGTCGGCATGGCAGCGACATTCGCGGCGGTGGCGACGCTGGCGGCGGTGGGTGGCGGCTGGGCGGTGCAGGCGAACGAGTACGGACGATATGCCGCGATCGCACTGTTGGCGCTGTTCGGCATAACCCTGCTGTTTCCGGAGCTGGCGGATCGGCTGATGCGTCCGCTCGTCACTCTGGGCGCACGCCTTTCCGAAGCTGCCGACCAGCGAAGCCGGACAGGAACCGGCGCCATTCTGTCGTCGCTCGTGCTGGGCGTCGCTACCGGCCTGCTCTGGGCGCCTTGCGCCGGTCCCGTGCTCGGGCTCATCCTGACCGGCGCGGCGCTCAACGGCGCGAGCGCGCAGACCTCGCTGCTGCTGGCATTCTATGCCGCCGGCGCGGCGACATCGCTGGCGCTGGCGCTGCTGATCGGCGGGCCGCGTCTTCGCCGTCATGAAACACTCGCTGGGCGCTGGCGAATGGATAAGGAGGGGCCTCGGCGCCGCGGTCCTTGCCGCGGTCGTGGTGATCGCGCTTGGGCTCGACACACGGTTCCTGACCCGGGTGTCGCTGGCCAGCACGGCCCCTCTCGAACAAGGACTGGTCGACAGGCTGCGCCCGAACCCACCGGCGGAGAACGGCCCGGCCGCGATGACAGGCAACGCACCGACGCAGCCGCAGCCGCAGCCTGCGGCCCCCGCGTCAAATCTGCCTGTCGAGGGCGAGCTTCCGCCGCTCTCCGGCGCGGTTCAATGGCTTAATTCGCCTCCGCTGAGCCCGGAGGCGCTTCGCGGCAAAGTCGTCGTCGATTTCTGGACCTATTCCTGCATCAACTGCTTGCGGGCGATCCCCCATGTCCGAGCCTGGCATGAAAAGTACAAGGAGAAGGGCTTGGTGGTGATCGGCGTGCATACACCGGAATTTGCCTTCGAGAAAAATATCGATAATGTGAAGAAGGCGGCCATGCGTTCGGCGAGGGCGACTACAAAGGCTCAGAGCACACGATCCAGCTTCTGCTGCAAGAGGCCGGAAGGACGAACGTTCCGCGCGGCTTTGTCACCGTGACTGCGTCGGGCCCACAGGCGGCGCCGGACGAGGCCGACAATCGCTCGCCGGAAACCTATGTTGGCTACGGGAGGGCCGAGAATTTCATTTCCCCCGGGGGGCGCCGTGAATGAAAAGCCTCACATCTACAGCGTTACAACGCCTCAGTTGAACCAATGGGGTCTGTCGGGCGACTGGACGGTCGGCGATGAACGCGCCGTGCTCAATCGCAAGGACGGCAGCATTGTCTACCGGTTTCATGCATGGGACCTCCACCATGTGCTCGGCTCCAAATCCGGCGGTCCTGTCCGGTTCAAGGTTACCATTGACGGCAAGCCGCCCGGCGACAGTCACGGAACGGATGTTGATGGAGAGGGCGCGGGGATCGTTAGGGGTGAGCGTCTCTACCAGTCTAATCCGGCAGGGGGGAAAAGTTGCCGACCACACCTTCGAGATCCGTTTCCTTGACCCGGGCGTCGAGGCCTACGCCTTCACCTTCGGTTGAGCGAGCACCTCAGGACGCGGGTGTCACTTGCATATAGCCCAGCACTCGGAAATAGCGGGGTTAGACTTCGGCGCTGCGCACTAAGCATAAGGATGCGTCACATCGGCCGACACCCGAATTGATGACGGCGCGCTACAACGGGTAGCGCGCCGCCAATCTTGCGATCCGGCGTCGTCGCGACGGCTCAGCCGGTGCGCAGCCATACCGCCTTTACATTGAGGTGCTGCTCGACGCGACGCCGAACCCGGCGAGATAGGAGGCAACCGCCGCGCGATGCGCCTCGTGAAGACGAGCTTCGAAATGCCGTTTCTTTACCTGCACGCCGACGCTCTTGCCCTTGAGGTCAGCAATGCTGTGGACAGCCTCGTTTCCAAACAATTCGAAGCAGCCGACGTGGCCACCGGCGAGCAAGGTGATCGCGGCGCCGCCGCCCATCGCCTCGCCAGGGGTCTGCGCTCCGGGTCGGTCTGGGTCAATTGCTACCAGGCGTCCGATCCGGCGGTGCCGTTCGGCGGTTATAAGATGAGCGGCTACGGGCGCGAGCGCGGCCTGCAGCACGCCGCTGGCGGAGTTCGTCGAGGTCGGGAGCGGCAAGCACAGCGATCGGCCAGAACTCGCCCAGGCATTGACGATCATGTGCAGGCTGACGCCGCGGTTTTTCAGTTGCCCCAGCACATCGAGCGCGTTCAGGGCCGAGCGGAACATCCGGTCGAGCTTCGGCGTGATCAGCACGCGCCGGATTTCAAAGCGGCCAACAGGCGGGCACCCTCCGGACGTACGCCTAACCGATCTGAGCTTTGCCTCCGACGAGCCGGCGCGTCTCCTGATCCTTGGAGGTTGCTGTATGATGAGACCGGCGAATGACCGTAACGGGTGGATTGCCGACGTTCGCGGCGGAGCTCTCAGACGACAAGGTTGCGCCGGAAGCGGACAGTACGATGACGCCAGACAGCGTATCATTCTGTTCCCACGCGTCTGCCTTTCTCAGCCACCGAACGTTTCATCAGCAGTACCACGAACGCGACCGCGAACGTCAGCACGGCAATCATCCAAAAGCAGTCGAAATAGGCGAGCGCCGATGCTTGCTGCTGGCGCAAGGTCTCAAGTTGCTGCCAGGCGAGTTGCTGTGCCGCGGCCGGATCGCCGGTTTGCTGAAAGAAGAAATCGTGGGCCCGCGTGAGAAAGGAATTGGCGGCCGCGTTGAAGGGATCGAGATACTCACCGAGACGTAAGGTGTGGAACTGATCGCGCCGCTCCTGGAAGGTTTGCCCCAGCGACACCCCGACGCTGCCGCCCTCGTTGCGCAGCAGGCTCAACAAGCCGACAGCAGCACCGCGCAACGCCATGGGCGTATAGAGATAGGCGGCGACGTTCGCCGGGGCAAAGCACATCGCCAGTCCCGCGACCACGAGCACGCGAGGCCAGACGGCCTGGCCCGGGCTGATGTCCAGGTTGAGTTGGGACATCCAATAATTTCCCGCGGTCATGAGCAGCAGCCCCGCCGCAATCAGCCAGCGAGCATCCATTCTCAGGCCAATCAGGCGCCCAACAATCGGCATCACTATGACCGCAAAGATGCCACCCGGCGACATGACCAGCCCGGCGCTCAGCGCATCGTAACCAAATAGGGATTGCAGCAGGCCGTTCAACGACAGGGTGGCCGCATAGAGCGCAAGGTAAGCGCAAAAGATGATTATGCAGCAGGACGCGAAGTTGCGTTCGCCCAGCGGTCGGAAATTGACGACGGGGTTGCGGTGACGCAGCTCCCAAAAGACCAGCCCCACCAATCCTACCACAGCCAAAATGGCGAGCGTCTGGACGCGCCAGAACGGATCACCCAGCCAGTCCCATTCCTGGCCCTTGCTGAGCATCACTTCCCAGCAGACCATGACGATGACCAGCAGCGACAGGCCGATCGAGTCAAAATGAAACGGCTGCTTTCTCAACTCCATGCGCTGGGCGACGAGATAATTCGGATCGCGAAGTAGGGCATAACACCCAGTAAACGCCAGGAGACCGACGGGCACGTTGATCAAAAAGACCCAGCGCCATGAATAAGAGTCCGTTATCCAGCCGCCCAGGGTCGGGCCGACGATTGGCGCAATCAAGGCGGCGAAGCCAAACAATGTCATCGCCACGCCCTGCTTTTCCACCGGGAAGGCGTCCAGGAGCACCCCCTGGCTGCTGGGCTGCAGACCGCCGCCCGCCAGCCCCTGGATCACGCGAAACAGGATCAGCTGACCGAGAACTCCCAGACAATCCGCACATTAGCGAGCTCAGGGTGAATATCGCGATCGAGGCCAGAAAGTAGTTGCGGCGACCGAGATGCGCACTCAGCCACCCCGTAATCGGCAGGATGACGGCATTGGCAGCTAGGTAACTGGTGATAACCCACTCGCCGTCATCGACGGTAGCGGACAGGCCTCCCACGATATAACGCAGCGCGACCACTGCGATCGTAGTGTCGAGCACCTCCATGAAGGTCGGCACCACGACGACCGCCGCCACCAGCCAAGGGTTCGCAGCAGCACGAGACCCGGCAGGAGAGAGCGCCGCGACAGTCACTTGTTTGCGCCAGGCGGATTGCCGGTCGAACCGCCGGTTTGCGCGTCAGGCGCACGCGTTTGTAAAAACTTCCCGGCGTCGGGTCCGGTCGGCGGCTTGTCGATGTAGACATAGGGGACCACCGACGTGCCGATGAACAGCGGGTTCTTGTCCGGGTCGTAGCCTTCGAGGTCGATCCGGACCGGCAACCGCTGCACCACTTTGACGAAATTGCCCGTTGCGTTTTCCGCCGGCAGCAGGGCGAGCGTCGAACCCGTCCCCTCCGTAAAGCCGGAGATCCGGCCCTTGAACACGTGCCGGCCGCCATACATGTCGAGATACAGATCGACAGGCTGGCCAATGCGCAGGTCGCGCAGCTCCGTCTCCTTGAAATTCGCATCGACCCAGATGTCGGTCAGCGAGCGGATCGCCATCAAATTCTGGCCGATTTGTACGTAGTCTCCCGGGTTGATGTTTCGACGCGTCACGACGCCGTCGATTTCCGCAACGATGTCACAATAACGGAGGTTCAGTTCGGCTTCCGCGAGTTCCCGCTTGGCGACCTCGATTTTGGCCTCGGCTTGCTTGACGGCCGGAGCCTCCGTTGTGATCTTGGCGAAGACGCGGTCGACATCGCCCTCTTTTTCGAAGTCGTCGAGCATCTGCTTTGGGCTCTGGTCGTAAGAATGGTTGACGCCGAGCTGCGCCGCGCTCTCGATGAGGTCTGCCTGTGCCTCGAGCACGGAAGAAAAGGTCTGATCGAGATTGGGCGGCACCTGGCCTAAATCTTCATCGCGATCGGGTTCAATCGGTAAGCCCAAAGAGGCGCGGACTTGGCGCACGGCGGCCAGTGCCTGAGTGACTTGCGCGCTGGCAGTCGAAAATGCCTCCTGGTACCGGTCGTATACCTGGCGGCTCTCGGCCGGAGTCCCAAGCAGTTGCTTTGCCCGATCGAAGTCAGCCTGTGCCAGTGTCAACGTGGCTTTGGCTTTGTCGAGAGCAGCAACCCGATCGTGCAAAAGAGCGACTTGGTTCTCGAGCTCCTCCTCGGCGCTCTGCAGTTTCCAGCGTCGGCTTCTGGCCTCTGCTTCGATACCGCGCGTGCTGGCGATGGCCGCCTGCAAATCCGCGTTCGCGGTATCGACCGCAGCTTTTTTCTGCGAGACGGCGATCTCGAAGGGTTCCTTGTCGATTTGGGCGAGAAGGTCGCCTTTGCGCACGCGGTAGTTGTCATCGACCAGAACCCGCGAAATCTGCCCGCCTATGCGGGGTGCGACGAACGTTACGTGCCCGTTGACGTAGGCATCGTCGGTCGAAACGGTGGTGATGGCCAACCGAACCTGGGGGATGCCCCATACACTAGCTGCAATCAGAACCAGGGCGCCAAGCACGCCGATCAGTAATCTTCGCCTCCGCGTAGAGTGGCGATCCGGCGGAAGGATTGCCGGCGCTGATGTAGTTTCGTGCCCGACCGACATGTGTCCCTCAGGCGAGGGTGTCTCCGTCTCGCGGGCTTTCTGGTTACTCACATCTCGCTTGTCGTTTACCTCAACGGGCATCCCAGCCAACCATTTATCTGAGCCGGACGGGTGGACCACCGTTCGATCGGCGCCGTCGACGCTTCCTGATGGAGTTGGCGAACTCTATCGCGATCGGCCGCTAATTACCTAATCCAATCGCAATTGCCGGTAGCGCGGTGGCCTCGCTTGCCGCGAACCGGACGGCCCAATGGCTCAGCTCCGCGCGATGTCGGCTTCGGGGCATGGGCCGGCATTGCTGCCGTCGCCGCCGAAGGTCCGCAGTGGGTCGGTTTGAGCCGTTGGCTCGGGGGCGAGGGCAGTGGATGAGCTCGACGGGCCGCGAATGGCTTCACCGGGTGGATTTCTTCCATTGGGCCCGGGCGCGGTGGCTCGACGTCTACGAGCCCTGTTCTGATCAAGCGGTAGCGGCTCCTGTCCGCTAGCCGTACCGTCGTAAACGGTGACCGCTCCGCTCTGCTCTTTCAGCGAAAGATCGTCGATCCCTTTCGAGGGGAGGGGCGGCGATCACGCGGCGGCTTGATCGTGACAGATCTCCCAATGCGCGAGGAGACGCTCGGAGAGGCCGCGAGGCGGGATGATCGGCGAACGAGGCGTCAACAAAACTGGACCGACCGACCCGGCAAAGCTCAATCTTTCGGGTCCGCGCTCGTTGATTGGCGCTTTCGCAGGCCGGGGCCGGGTGCGGGTCTATCCGCTCTGCTGCTCGGCGCATCCAATCGATGGCGGGCAGAGCGTGCCAGATCGCGCTGTGTGCGGATCGCTCGGCCGGCATCGTTCTCCGCTTCTCGCTGAGGAATGCATAGCCCTTTACGACACCGCCCGTCGCGGCAGAGACCGCCGAGCGGACAGGCGAAGTTGCGCACCGTCTCCATGCGAGGTCTCCCGTTGTTGGTTGACTGTGCGACATAGCGGCCAGAACGGCCTCACGGAGCGGCCTCGCTCCCGGCGACGCCGAGGATCTGTGCGTGAGCAGGATTGAGGCGCTGCGACAAACTGGTCCGGCGTTGCCTGTGGCCGATCCCGGGCCGGCGCCTGCGGCGCGGAAGATGAAGAAACATGGCGGAGGCAGCTGGTATTCAGATTTTAGCGCGCCCCAGGGCGGTTTTTACGGCGCTCGCCGGATCGCGGGCGATCGTCAGGCGGCGAGGCGTTCGGGGGACAATAGCTCATCCGGTGCCGCTTGCCCGATACCTGCCTTCGCGGTTCGTCTTTTCTCAATCTGGGCAAGCAGCCAGGCCTTCACGGCGGCTATGGCCCGCTCTCTCTCGGCATCGTCATGGGCGAGACGGCGGGCCTTGAGGATGACCCCGCGCAGTTCGGCAACGGTGCCGCAACGGGTATCGTTGAAGTAGATGAGGGGAAGGCCGGGTCGGGGCATCGCATCCTGCAAGAGCGCGATCGCCGGCGCTGGCGGCAGGCGATGCTGGCGGCTCAAATGCAGGAGCGCACCGACCAGACAGCGGCCGCCGTTGCCATCATCATAGCAGCCGCGCGTCCAGTGGCCGTCGTCGGCAAAGAACTCCAGCATGCGATCGAGGAGCTGCACTGCTTGTTCAATGTGTGCTTCGGGCATCGGTTTCATCGCTCGCGATCCAGGGGAACGCCGAAGCCTATCATCGACCTCCCCGGCGCGCATCGGCCCTCTTTCACCGCAGCAGCGCCCCCTGGAAACGGCCGGACTGCTTTCCGGATCGGTCCGGTCAGGCCGCGAGCCGAGGAACACGCGACATTGATGAATAATAATCCGCCTCGCGCGCGACTTATCGGGGTGAGGAGCCCCAGGCTCGGTGCTCGCCATTGATTACGGGATCGATCTGCCCCTGAAGGCGTCTTCCGGACGGTCATGCGCTCGCCGGGGTGACAAGAATTTTTTGCGGCGGTGATCCTGCTCGAACCGCACAGCGCCGGTACAAAGTACACGGCGATTGCGATGCACGGCGATGAAGACAGTGCCAAAGAACACGCGGACATGGGGTTTGACGCGAGGTGGCAACCCGCTCGATCAACTCGTCGTTCTCGCGAAGGAGATGTAAGCGGCCCAGAAAAGGGCAGTGCCTGCGATCCGGGGTAGCGTCTGGTCGGGGCGTGTTCGTATTGTAGGGGTGACGCCATAAAAGGGGCAGGATAGCACGATAAGCAGGACCAGATCGGGAACGGCAAGCGTCTCAGCTCTCGGCTGAAGGGGCCCGGTTCCGTTTGACGATCTCAAGGGCAGTGTTTTTATCAGCCCAATTCGGGGGCCCGCTATAGAGACGCTCGTGCATGGCTTGACAGCCGCTTTCGTGAAGGGTTTCGGGTGCCGGCCCGGCGCCGGGCGGTCGACCCGGTATAGAGCCGGCGTCCGAAAGCCTCCGAAGAACGAACCCGTGTGAAAGCGGTGAACGGTTTGCCGTCTATGGGGATTTGGCGGTGCAGCGGCTTTGGCGGGGGATGCCTTTCCCAGGATCGCTGAGAGCTGGAAGCCGCTGAGCGAGCCCGGCCTTGGTGCGCTCGCGGATCAGGTCGCGCTCCATTTCGGCGAGCGCGGCCATGACGTGAAAAAGAAGCGGCCAGCCGCGGTGCCGGTGTCGATGCTGTCCGACAGGCTGCGGAACTCGACCTTGCTGGCTTGCAGATCGGCGACGAAGGCGATCAGTGCACGCAGCGAACGTCCTAAGCGATCGAGCTTGTAGACGACGAGCGTGTCCCCTGCGCGACAGTGCGACAACGCCGCGGCCAACTCCGGTCGGTCATCGCGGGCGCCGCTTGCGTGCTCCTCGAACACCCTTTCGCATCCCACAATGCACACGGTCGGACCGAGAGCGAAAGTAAGAGGCTTCGTTCCGACGGCTCGCCCCGGTAGGAAGTGCAGGCCGACCCCGACGGCTGGGACCCCTCGAGGTGCGTCGAGCCGGCAGCCCCGAAAGAGGACCCCCCGATGGCCGGGGGGAGCCGCTGCTGAGGGATACGCGCACCGACGAACTCGCGGCCGTGGGCGATCACGACGGTGTCGCGATCTGGCGGCGGATCACCGATGCCGTCGCGCAACTCGCGAACACGAAACCGCCCGGGCCGGTCCACTGACCGGGAAGGACAGGGGGCCTGCTAAATCGTGATCCGCTCGACCTCGTCGAGCGTCGAGCGAGCCTTTGTCACCAGACCGTGGCCCGTGCGTTCTGACCGCCCGGAACATCGATCCGCAGGCGCCCCCCGTGTTTCCTCCGATATCACCAATGATAACGTCCTGATTCTGTTTCGCAGGAACGAATCGGCGATCGTTGTCGACGGATCGAACGAGGGCGCTGCGTCGACAATCTGACGCGGCGATTGTTCGAGATCGATCCCGCCCAGCGGCGCAAGGCGTTGGCAGATGGCTTCGGCCAGGTTCGGCTCCGGCCGATCGCCATCGCCCTCGACGCCTTCGCTAAGCATCGATCACGGCACCGGCTCACTGTTCCGCACCGCCCGCGGGCCACAACGGCAGCGTCTCATCCGACAAAACCATGAGCCAGCCGGAGCCTGGCGGATGATCCGGCGGCGCGCCACGGCGGCCCGGCATAGCGGCGCCGATCGGCTGCCATACCTTCCGCGCCACCGGGATCACCGGATCACCGGATCACCGCCCATCTCGCGAACGGGAGCGCGCTCGATCGCGCGGAGGCAATGGCGGCGCACGAAAGCCCACGCACGACCCAAGCTCTACGAACCGCACGAAGGAAAGGCCTCCCCCAGACGGAAGTCGAGCGGATACGGCTTTGAATTCTGAACGATAGGACGACGTGACCCGAACGCCATCACGCGGCCGCGCGATAGGACTAGGAGAGGCTGCATGCAGAGATGAGCCGTGTCCCAAATTTGTCATAGGCATCGTCAACGTACCCTCGATTAAACTCACCGCAGAAGTCATTTGGGGATCGGGGGAATGTTATCCAAAATTGGGCTCCGGCTCATCGCCGGGGCGGCAGGTATTCTATTGGCCGCACCGGGATTGCTGAACGACGCCGCGACTGCCGGGGGCTCCCCCGGTGGCGGGCCTCCCCCTCCGGGTGGTGGCGGACCTCCGCCGCCTTTCGGTCAGGGCCCGCAAGACCCCGGCGTGCGCGGCGGTCCTGCCGGAGCAGGAGGGGCACTCCCCGGTCTGGGTGCCGCCGAGCTGAGTTTTTTCAATGCTGCAGTGAACCGCTTCCAGGAGGTCGAACTCGGTCTCGGGGACGATCAATGATGCTCCGGCCGGCACAATCAACGGCGCGGGATTGGGTCCGCGCTACAACGCAAACAGCTGTTCGGCCTGCCATTCACAGCCGGCGATCGGCGGTACCAGCCCGTCCGCCAACCCGGAAGTCGCACTAGCGACATTGGACGGCGCGCAAAACGCCGTGCCGTCGTTCATTACACAGTCCGGCCCAATACGTGAGGCGCGCTTTATCACGAACCCGGACGGCACGCCCGATGGCGGCGTGCACAATCTTTATGTCATTACCGGCCGCAGCGACGCGCCGGGCTGCTCGATCACCCAACCGAATTTCGCGCAGGCGATCCAGCAGAACAACATCATCTTCCGCATCCCAACCCCGCTCTTTGGCGGTGGGCAGGTCGAGAACACACCCGATGTCAATTTCGAAAACGACGCCGCGACATTGTCGAGCCAGCGTCAGACCAACGGCGTTTCCGGCAACTTCAACCTCAGCGCCAATGATGGAACGATCACCCGTTTCGGCTGGAAGGCACAGAACAAGTCGCTGTTGATGTTTGCCGGCGAGGCCTACAATGTAGAGATCGGCGTCACCAACGAACTCTTCCCGAACGAGCGCGACGGGACCGCGGGCTGCCAGTTCAACCAGCTGCCCGAGGACGCAACGAGCCTGACCGACAACGGGCTCAGCAGCAGTCCGGCCTCCGACTTCTCCTCCGATATCGTGAATTTTGCCGCGTTTATGCGCCTCTCGGCTGGACCTGCACCGGCCTCCGCCACTGCCTCGACGGCGAGTGGACAGCAAGCCTTCAACAATGTCGGCTGTAACCTCTGCCATATCGCGCAGCACACGACGGGACAGTCGATCTTTACCAACCAGAGCAACGTGACGTTCTTTCCATTCAGCGATTTCGAGCTGCACGACATGGGGACGGGCTTGCAGGACCAGATCAGCCAAGGCCAGGCTACCGGCGATCAGTTCCGCACCGCACCCTTGTGGGGCGTCGGGCAGCGAATCTTTTTCCTTCATGATGGCCGCACCCAGAATCTGCTGCAGGCCATCGAGGACCACGCCGGGAACGGCTCGGAGGCGAATACGGTGATCGGCAATTTCAATGCGCTGCCGGTATACTTGCAGCAGAGCATCCTGAATTTCCTGCGCTCGCTGTGAACTCCGCATCGTCGGTGCGGCGGTTAGACTAGGCTAGCCGCCGCGGCCGGCAGGTTTGAACTCGAAGGTAAGGCCGGTTTCGATCTCGGCGGGATGCCCGTTCGCCAGGTAGGGCGCGAATCGCCACTGCCGCAAGGCGTCCTCGATGCTCTTCTGCTGCTCGGGGAAAGCGCGGATCACGTGGACGTGCTCCATCCTGCCGTCAGCGCCGATGATGATCCGCACCGCGATCGTGACAAATCGCGGCCCGGTCGGGACTGGCTCGACCCTTCGTCGGATCGTTTGCGCGGTGGCGTAGCCCTTGGCGCACGCCGGCGCGACGGCGTTCGGCGCGAAGGACAGGTGATCGAGGCTGGCCGCAAGCTTTTCCAGCCGCTCCCGTTCAGCAGCGGTAAAGGTGAAGATCACGACGTGGCAGCGGATCTCGGTCGCCAGCACAATGCGTGACAACGGCGTCCCTCGGATCTCGAGCCGGAGAAAGCTGTGGCCGGCGATCCTCACCGTTGCCGGATCGGCGGCATGGTCGGGGCCGGAGAGGCTCCGTGCCAAGTCCTGCAGCAACGCCCGGCCATCCGCGGTCCGTTTGTCGGCGAAGAATTCGTCTTGGGCGGCTATCAGAATGGTCGCCTTCGCGTCTTCTGGCGGAGCGGGGGTGCTCAGCACGTAATAGCCGGCGTAAGACGGGTGCGGCAATAGCGGCCCCTCTTTCCAGCCCAGCGGCAATGGATAGCGCAGCCCGAAATAAGGGTTGGCGTAAACGCCATCGCTAAATTTCCCATCCTCCGGATCGAGGCCTTCGTGGTTTGCGGCTAACCCCCTCGGCAAACCTATGGCTGCGGCGAGTACACAAAACAGCAGCACCGTGCCCAGGCAGACCCGATCTCTCCTCCGCGACGAGGGCGGCCGACCAGGACGCTCAGGACCGAGCCGTCCAAGCCGCCGCCGGCGGACGTGACCAGCGGGATCCATGGCCCTCGGCGGCGGCCGAACCGCCCGGAATCGGGTAACAGGAATCATGACTATGTATTGAATCCCGCACGCTCACGCCGTCGTCCAGGGATCGATGAGCGTGAGCCCGCAGCCCGCGAAACCACCTGTGTCGCGCGTGGCGACGCTGGCGCCAGCGCCCAGAGCAGTTGCCGCGATCAAAGCGTCAAATCCCTCGATCGGATTTCCGGCCTGGCGCCGCGCGACGACGATATCAGCATATCGCCCGGCCGCCGTGGCCTCCAACGGCAAGATGCGACCGGCAAAATCGTCGGCGAACATGGCCGTGGCCGCCGCGGTGAGCGCCGCGCGCCGCCGTCCCGCGGGCAGGGCGCCGATGCCGTAGAGGATTTCGGCCTGATTGATAGACGTCGTGTACAGCAGCTCGCGCGGCTGCCTTCCCACCCAGCCCAGGACCGCGGGATGCGGCTCCGCCCGCATCAGTTCCGAGATCACGTTCGTGTCGAGAACGATCACGAATCGAACGAGGGCGGCAGGCCGGGCGGCACCGGCGGATGCGGTTCGAGATCAACCCCGCCGAGAGGCGCAAACCGGCGCCGGATCGCCTCGGCCAGGTTCAGCTCGGCGCGCTCGTCGAGCTTTACCGCTTCGGTCACGATTGAACGCAGCTCCGCTTCCATCGATCGGCCATGCTGCGCCGCGTGTACGCGCAGCCGCTCTTTGACCGCCGCATCAACATTGCGGATCGTCAGCGTCGCCATCGATGTCTCGTCTGGTTGCATGCCGTCATTGTACTCAATGACGGCATTGAAGGCAAGCCCCTAATAGGTAGCTCCGTCTCTCCTCTCGCGCCGGGATTTATTCTTGATAACAGATTTTGCAGGGAACCGACCGCCAAGACCGCT
The DNA here is from genome assembly GCA_963772295.1 of uncultured Alphaproteobacteria bacterium. Classification (GTDB taxonomy): domain Bacteria; phylum Pseudomonadota; class Alphaproteobacteria; order ATCC43930; family CGMCC-115725; genus AP-15. Next base: position 162,841 of record CAVYWO010000002.1, on the reverse strand, counting down.
CGGCCCCCCTTCCCCGATTTATGAGCGAGTCAGAGCTGCCCGACAACGGGTCGCGAACGACGACCGCGATCGCGGTCGTCGATCCAGCGGCCGGGTCGATGCCGGTGCCGGCGATGGTCGCCGCGGCCGGCGAGCGTGCTGCGTTGCGGTTCATCGATTTCTTCACCGCCAACATCCGCAACCCGAACACCCGGGCCCCCTATGCCGTCGCCGTGCGCACCCTCTTCGCCTGGCTCGACGAACACGGTCTCGCCGAGCTCAGCGCGATCCGCACGCATCACGTCTCGGCCTATATCGAGACCCCGACCCGCAGCTATAAGGCGCCGACGGTCAAGCAACATCTCGCGGCGATCCGCATGCTTCGACTGGCTGATCGTCGGGCAAATCGTCGACCAGAACCCCGCCGCCGCGGTGCGCGGCCCCAAGCACGTCGTCAAAAAGGGCAAGACCCCTGTCCTCGACGGCGACGAGGCGCGCAAGCTCATCGACAGCATCGATGTGTCGACGATCGTCGGGCTGCGCGACCGGGCGCTGATCGCTCTCCTTATATATAGCTTCGCGCGGGTCTCGGCCGCTCTCCACATGAACGTCGAGGACTACTACCCGCAGGGCAAGCGCTGGTGGGTCCGGCTGCACGAAAAGGGCGGCAAGCAGCACGAGATACCGGCGCACCACCTGCTCGAACGGTACCTCGATGAGTATGTGAAGGCGGCCGGCATCGGCGGGGGTCACGGCCGCTAAAGCACCGCCGAAACGCAATTACCAATAAGGGGCCGCTATGGAGAAAGATGGAGACGGCCAAGGACATTCAGACGGGCGACCGGGTGCAGTTGGAAACCGGGGAGGGGTCACCTTCACACGCGTGGGTAAAAGCATGTCTCCCGGCCATACTATGCTGGTCGATTGGTAAGGTAAAGCAGGCACCGCTAAGGGGTCGCCTCTTCCCCGGCGGGGGATAATTTACGGCTACGCCGCGTGAGCACCTACGGCCATACCTGACCGCGCAGCTTGACCAACTACGTGCCGCAGAGTACGGAAGATTTATCACGAATATGCGAGCGGGGCGCGCGTCGACCGGCGCGCGCTTCACAGGGTGACGGTGACGCTGATCGACTGCCTGACGCTCTAGACCTTAGACTTTTTCGCTGTCGTCAAGGAAAGACGTGGACGCTGGCGCGCAATTGCGCTCGCTCGCCGACCCGGCGGCCGACACCGGCACCAACACCGTGCGGTTGATTAAAATCGCAGTGCTCGACGGCATGGCCTTGCCGGCATCGAAGTTGCCAAAGCGTGGCTGATCCAGCTTTGCCGTCGAACCGAGCCGGTCATCGATGCGATCACCGCTGGGCGCGTCGCCGGCTCGAAAAACTCCAGCAAATGGTTTCGCAGCGATCTCGACGACGTTGAGATACATTCGACGCTGCGAATCCGACCGACGGTGTGCGGCCGGGCTAACCGACCAGAATAGGGAGAAACAAATGCGCCAATTCCAACTCTGCAAGCCAAGTACAAGACTAGGGTTGGCATTCGTCTGCTTGTTAAGGATTACCGTTACCGTCGCACTGCCGGCTTTGCTGGAGGAAGCGACGTCCGCCCAGGCACAACTCTCAAAGGGTGAGGACAATCTCGGCGTAATGACCTATAACGTCTACGAAGGGACGGATTACACGCAATTGGCTGCTGCAACAAACTTGGCGCAGCTTCTCGTCGCCGTCGGGCAGACCATCACGCAGGTGCGCGCGACCAATCCGCCAAGCCGGATGCAAGCAATAGCGAAGCAGATCCTTGCCGCCGGGCCAACCCTTGTGAGCTTGCAGGAGCTGGATCAGTGGTACTCAGGGCCCATTGATGTGGCGACACTGAGCTGTGGGCCAATGTCGCTGGAATTCGACATGCTACAGGAGCTGCTGAATGCACTGAGACCCTTTTACAAACTCGTTTATCAAGCCCCGCAGTATCAATTGCCAGCGGTGCCGGGGCTTATCACATCCACCTGGACGTTCCTTTGTGTGCAAGCGCGCGATTACGTAGCAATTTTAGCGCGGACTGACCTGCCTTCGTCTGAATTTCAGTTGAGCAACGCGCAATCAGCGCAATACATCAGCCAAGCGTTTTTCAAGACGCCGGTGGGATCGTTCCCGGAGCCGCACGCTTGGATCTCGGTAGACGTGAATTTCAATGGCGAAACATTTCGCTTCATCCGCACGCAGCTGGAGTCGGAGGATGCCAATATCCGCCGATTACAGGGCAGCGAGCTACGCGCCGGCCCGGCAAGTACGTCCTTGCCGGTCATGATCGCTATGGATTCCAACGCGCGAGCCGCTCCGCCACCGCAGGACCCGACTTACACGGATTTCATTGGGGCGGGCTACACCGACGCGTGGGCGGCAATTTTTCCGCAGACGGCTGGTTTCACTTGCTGCCAGGATGACTTGGTAGGCAATCCCGTGTCGCAGCTCTCTGAACGCATCGATTTGATCCTCACTTTAGGAAATCTCAAGGCGGCGACCATCGCCTTATTTGGGGCCACTCCAGCTAGCAAGACGCCGGAAGGGCTCTGGCCGTCAGATCATGCCAGTATAGCGGGCCAAATCAACATCCTCCCGCCCTAAATCTCCCGAAATTCGCCCTGGGGTTCGAATTGAGCGGCACCTCGGGGAGCGAGCACGATCTGATCGCCGGGACCGCCGACAAGCAACAGTGCTGCCTGATTCGGGAGGCGCGCAGGAGAGCCCGCATCAACGGCACGTCGACCATCGAGGTCTCGTCGACGAGCAGATCCACCGGGCTTCCGAACGTCCGGAATCCACGTGCGCCGTGACAAGGCGGCGCTTTTCCAGCGGGTGCAAGCCCCGCCCGGCGACCGCTCCAGCCGGAAGCAGCCGGAGCAGGCATGGAGGAGACGAAATGTCTGAAGCCTTCGGATAACGGTCACGGTTTTGGTGACCGCGCGAGTGTGCAGGCCGCAACGTGAGTAAACGCCGAGCAATCCTCGAAAAGGTCGATGTGCAGGCCGACCCGATAGTGGTTTCGGGGAAGGCTGATACGGATGGGCGAGTTTGAGCGAGGAGTAGGCCCATCTGCTGCACCGGGGTAGTGGCGGCAGCATGTACACAAGGAAAGCGTGCGCAACACGGGAAGCCCCAATGCGTGATCAGGGATGATCAACCGGACGCCCGCGAGGGACAGGCCGGGCGCACTGGGGTGGCGGAGAGGCCGGTAGTACCGGTGAAGCCGGGTAATGCCGGTGGAGGGAAGGGGCCTTGGTTCAAGACAGACGCAGGAAGTAGTGAGGGACCTGGAGATTGGGCAACCTATCAACTCCGAAGAGTGTTCAGAAGCTGCAGAGGGCGTCACACGCGAAAGCGAAGGCAGAAGCCGGCTATCGCTTCTATGCCCTGTACGACAAGATCAGCCGCGACGACATTCTGGCGCATGCCTATGCCCAGTGCCGCGCCAACAAGGGGGCGCCGGGAATAGACGGTCAGGACTTTGCGGACATCGAGGCCTATGGGGTCGAACGGTGGCTGGCTGAACTGGCGCTTGCGCTCAGGCAGGAGAGCTACCGGCCGGAGCCAATCAGACGAGTGTTTATACCGAAGGCCAACGGCAAACTCAGGCCGCTGGGCATCTCGACGGTGCGGGATCGGGTCTGCATGACCGCAGCGATGCTGGTGCTGGAGCCGATCTTCGAAGCCGATCTTCCGCCGGAAATCTACGCCTATCGCGCTGGGCGCAACGCCCAGCAGGCAGTCGTCGAGGTGGAGGAGCGGCTGTTCCGTGGCCACCCGGAAGTCGTCGACGCCGACCTCGCGGACTACTTCGGGAGCATTCCGCATACCGACCTCCTAAAGTCGGTGGCGCGCCGGATCGTTGACCGGCGCGTGCTGCATCTGATCAAGATGTGGCTGGACTGCCCCGTGGAAGAAACCGACCAACGGGGCCGGACAACACGCACGACCGAGGCGCGAGACCACCGGCGCGGCATTCCGCAGGGCTCGCCCCTCTCACCACTACTGGCGAACCTCTACATGCGCCGGTTCGTGTTGGGCTGGAAGAAGTTCGGCCTTGAGCGAAGCCTCGGCACTCGCCTCGTCACCTATGCGGACGACCTTGTGATCCTGTGCCGAAGGGGCAGCGCGGAGACTGCGCTGCATCACCTGCGCGCGATCATGGGCAAGCTGAAGCTGACAGTGAACGAGGAGAAGACACGGATCTGCAAGGTTCCGGACGGGGAGTTTGACTTCCTGGGTTATACGTTCGGGCGGATGTATTCTCCGAGAACCGGCCAGGCTCGCCTGGGACAGCGGCCATCGAAGAAGAGCATCAAGCGTGTGGTCGACAAGGTCCATGCGCTGACCGTCCGAGCACATACCTGGCAAGAAACCACAGAGCTGGTGGGTAAGTTGAACCGCACCCTTCGCGGATGGGCGAACTACTTCTCGGTAGGCACCGTCAATCCGGCGTATCGGGCGCTCGACAACTACACGGCTGTGCGGTTGCGTCGGTGGTTGCGCTTCAAGCACAAGACCAGACGATGTAAGGGCGGCAGCTATCCCCTCTCGCACCTCTACGAGACCCTCGGGCTCGTGCGTCTGACCCGGCTTGGGCACGACGTGCCGTGGACGAAGGCGTGAGGTCTTGTCCGAGAGCCGGATGCAGGGAAATCCGCATGTCCGGTTGTGTGTCCAGCGAAGGCTGGCATGTTCAGCAGGAGACAAGCCTGCCGGGGTAAAAGTCAGAGCCCCGTAGTTTGGATAGCAGAGGTGATGGAAACTGAAACTCTGAAGCCCATCGACAAAGTCTCCCCAGGGGAGGCCACGAGTTCACCGGGCCGTAACAACAGTGAACGCGTTGTGGCCTCGAAAATGAGTATCCCCGAGGGCCGAGCCTGCAACCGTAGGGCGAAGGCAACATGAACAGCCGAAATCTGACCGACACGGCTGATCACCTCGGCGGGGTGGAAGCGACAGCACGGTGACAAGGACATGCTAAGCAACTGGAGAAGCCCTCCTCGTCCCGGCGAGAAATCGCCGGAGCAAGGTAGGCCGTATAACCGGCGAAACCGGGAAGTCGGCCGAAGACGAGAGGGTGGCGGCTGGGTCCGTAGTAGCGACGAAGCGGAGTAATGCCCGTGGAGCAAAGGGGCCCTGCCATTTGTAACGCCTCCGCCATAGGGGAAGGCAAGGACGAGATGACAAAGGCGTCCATTGATTTGCAGGACCTGAGGCGGAGGATATACGTCAAGGCGAAGGCTGAACCGTCCTGGCGTTTCTGGGGTCTATACGTCCACGTCTGCAAGATGGAGACCCTACGCGCAGCGTATGCGATGAGCAAACAGAACGATGGGGCCCCGGGAGTAGACGGGGTTACCTTCGAGGCCATCGAGGCGCAAGGCGCGGAGGCGCTGCTCGAGCAGCTGCGGGACGAACTGACCGGGCGCACCTACAAGCCACTTCCAGCCCGGAGGCAGGAGATACCGAAGGATGGGGGCACAGTCCGCGTCCTTTCGATACCGGCGATCCGGGACCGGGTGGTGCAAGGAGCGCTCAAGCTCATCCTCGAACCTGTCTTCGAGGCGGATTTCCAACCGGGATCGTTTGGCTATCGTCCGAAACGGACAGCACATGACGCGATCGAGCGGGTAGCCACGGCAATTGTCCAACGGAAGACGCGTGTTCTCGACTTTGATCTGCGAGCCTATTTTGACAATGTCCGGCACGACCGGCTGTTGGAAAAAGTGGCAAAGCGAGTTGATGACGCAGACATCATGCATCTTCTCAAGGTCATGCTGAAAGCTTCTGGCAAGAAGGGCGTTCCACAAGGTGGGGTCATCTCGCCCTTGCTCAGCAATCTCTACCTCAATGAGGTGGATCGGATGCTGGAGCGAGCGCGGGAGGTCACCCGCAATGGCAAGTACACCTACATCGAATATGCAAGATTTGCTGACGATCTGGTGATCTTGGTCGACGCCTACAAGCGACACGACTGGCTGGTTGGGGCGGTGGACCAACGGTTGCGGGAGGAGTTCGGTAAGTTGCAGGTTGAAATCAATGATGAAAAGAGCCGTATAGTCGACCTTGAACGCGGTGAAAGCTTCGGCTTTCTGGGCTTCGACTTCCGCTACCTCCGCAGTTTGCGCGGAGCGTGGCGCCCGCATTACACGCCCAAGCTCAAAAAGCGGACGGCACTAATGCGGGAGCTCAAAGCGGTGTTCCGCCGATACCGGTCGCAACCGATCGAACGGGTGCTGACCCTGATCAATCCGGTGCTCCGGGGATGGGTGAACTACTTCGCGGTTGGGCACTCCAGCGAGTGCTTCGGCTTCATCAAGGATTGGGTGGAGAAGAAGGTCAGGCGCCATCTGGCGCGGGCTCAGCAACGAAAGGGCTTCGGCTGGGAACGATGGAGTAGGCGGTGGCTGTACGACACTCTAGGGCTGTTCAACGGCTATCGAGTGCGACGCGACAGGCCGAAAGTCGCCCCGGCAGGCTAGGTCCCATAACCCTCGACATGAAGCAAATGGGAGAGCGCAGTGCGGGAAATCCGCACGCTGCGTTCGACGTGGCGGGGGCTGGAAACGTGGCATGGTCGAAATGCTGGGACACTCGCAGACGAAAGGGCGAGACAACAGGGAACCCAAACCTCGGCCTAAACCGGCGCGCCAGTCCTCGACCCTACCGATGAGCGGGATGTGGAAACGGAGCTATGGTCGAGCCACTAAGGCACCGCCAAACGAAAGAGGCGGCAACACGCATGCCTGACCTAAGGCCACCGCGCCACATTCCAACTCTACCCAACCTCGCCGTTCCCCGGGCGCCAGGAGCCTCGACGAACTCCGCCAGCGGTGTCGCGCCGAACCCCGCGAGATAGGCCCCGACCGCGGCCCGCTGCGCCTCGGTCGAAAGCGGCAAGCACAGCGAGCGCCCGGAACTCGCTCGCGCGTTGACCGAATGCCGGGTCCGAAGGGCGACGTTGGTCATCGCCAAACTCGACCGCCTCGCCCGCGATGCGCATTTCCTGCTCGGGCCGGAGCGCTCGGGCATTGCGTTCACGGCGGCGGACATGCCGAATGCGAACCCTTGACCGTCGGCATCATGGCAATGGTCGCAGAGGAAGAACGGCGCGCGATCTCCGAGCGCACCAGGGCGGCCCGCGCCGCGGCCAAGGCGCGGGGCGTGAGGCTCGGCGGCTGGCCGGAGAGTCTGAAGAACACGGAATTAGGCCGGCAAAGAGCGACGGTAGCGCGACGCGCCAAGGCTGCGGCGCGGGCGGAGGATCTGGCGCCGGTCATCGAAGCCATCCGTGCGCAGGGAATTACGAGCGCAACTGGCATCGCGAAGGCGCTCAGCGAGCGGAGAATTCCTACGACCAGCGATTTCGCTGCTCGGCCCCGGGCGATGTAGATCGCTTGCTGAAGCGAGATCTGGCCGTCATCGAATTTTAAATGAGTAGTTTCATATCATTACATGGTTATTTTTGTCTCGAAGACGCATTTTGGCACGGTCTGCACAAAATTAACCTAAAAAATTACTTCGATTCGGCCGCAAAAATAGCGCACCCTACGATTCCCGCAATGACGAGACGACGGTGCGGCTCGTGGTCGAGACTGTCGCCACGAGAACATTGGGAGACTTGAAGATGCCTGATTTTTCTGGATCTTGCTCTGCAAAACTTGGGTCGCACGTGGTCACGCTGAAGCCGCCGAACGCGATAACTGCCAGGATTGCGCTACACCGAAAAACTTCAACCCGCAACAGGAGACATGAGATCATGACCGAGCCTTCCTTCAAATTCGTGCGGCATATGTTCGCCGCGGCGCTGGGGATTTTCGGCTGCTTCACGATTGCCGCGGTCGCTGGACCGGTGACCAATATCGGCGGTGTCTATATGGCGAACGCCAGCGCCAAATGCCCTTCTCTCACCACTGGCAAGTCTTGCACCGCGACCTTCCCGGCCGTGCCGAGCGGCAACACCCTCACCACCACCAGAGTGTCATGTCTCATTGCCACGATCCCGTCCGCCATCCCTTTCGTATTGACCTTGGTTGAAGCGCAGGAGACTTTTTTGGGAAATGGCATCGGCGTCTTCTTTGACGGCACAGCTTACTATCAATCGACTTTCTCGGTATTGAGCGTGTCCGCCGCCGGGCAACAACCTTCAATCGTCGCGACCCCCCTCGCATTTTCAGCAAACCTCTCTATGGTCTGCACGATTGCAGGTAATCTTCAAAAAAACGCTTAACTAACCACGGCAACGTCTTCTGCAACCCGAGTGCAGACGAGGCAATCTACAACTGTATTGGACGTAGCCCCGAGTACCGCCGCGAGCAAGCGGTAACGTCCTCAAGCTATGTAATCAGCCGGGCGGAGTGACCGCCCGGCGTTTTTTCTGGGATCAGGCGGCTTCCGCTCGCTCGCTCGCCGTGAATTGAACCGCCCCCATGTGGAAATCATAGAAAAGTTCGTCACGGCGCAGGGCATTGCATCGTCGACCGCCGCGCAGATGGCCCGCCTCGGCGAGGATGCCGAGATGCTGAACGCCTTGCTGCGCTTCACCTGTCCGTTCAACATGACGTGCAGCCCGACCGTCACGCTGCCTTGCGGATTTACCGAAGCCGGAACCCCGGTCGCGTTCCAGTTTGTTGGTCGTCATCTCGAGGAGATGCTGATTCGCGCCGGCTACGCCTATGAGACGGCCACCGATTGGCACCGCCGGCATCCGGCGTTGCCAGCTGATTAACCTTGAGGTTCAATCCGAGGACACTGCTCGGGAGAATTCAAGTCGGCACGCCCGTTGGCCACCCGACCTGGTGCGAATGGCAGCTCTTGGTGCCTGGGCTAAACGGCGGCTTTCCACCCACTGCCGACCTTCCGTCTCGCGTTTTGTCCCTCTGATTTGTTCGGCGAGAACAGTCGGTCGGCTCGGGCGGGCACGCTCGCGAGCGGCCTGGGTCCCTTTCGGCGCACGATTGCCCGATGCCGGCAAAGAGGACCCGCGGACCGGGCGGCGCGCCCGCTGCGCAATTCGCACGCGGTTCGCCTCCAGCTTCGCGCGCACGCGCGAGGGCAGCGGTAGCGGTGCGGCCTCGAAACGTTGCGATCGGTGATGATCTACGGCCGCGAGCTGGATTGTAATCCTTGCCGGCCCTGGGGTTTGAGTCGGTGTCGGCCGACTTCATCGGCACGCACGGGCGGTTGGACCGAGGGCGAAGGTAGGAAGCGTCATGCCGACGGTTCGCCCCAGCGGGAAGCGCAGGCCGACTGCGGTGACGTTGGGGGCCCCCTCGACGCGCGATCAGCGAGGGGTCGGTGGTTGCCCGGGACCACTCCGGGTGGCGCTCGCCCGTGGCGAAAAGGCCAGGCGCCGAACCCTACCGGCAAGGGCGGCGCGTATCACGAGATGCAAAGGCTCGCCCGCGAGTTCACGCCGCGAGCGACCGAGATCCTCCGAGACATAGCGAATGATCCGGACGAGGACAGCCGTAACCGGATCGTCGCGATCGGCATGCTCTACGATCGCGCCTGGGGCAAATCGAAGGAATACGACCCCGCCGCCGAAAAACCCGAGGACAGGACGTTCGATCCGCGGGACTACCCGCCCGCTGCACTAGTGTACTGCTGCCGAAATAACTAGACATTTGGCTCGCCTTGTGGCCTACTCAGCGGGTGAGCAGGAATTGGGTAGCCACTCTGGAGCTGAGAGCCGAACAGCAGGAACTGCTGCAAGGATGGGTTCGGGCGCATGGCACGCCGCAGCAGGTGGTGAAGCGCTGCCGGATTGTTTTGCTGGCGCATGAGGGATACGCCGACGTGGCAATTGCGCAGGAGCTTGGATTGAATTGGCACACCTGTCGGCTGTGGCGGGAGCGCTTCGTCGCCGCGGGGGCGCAGAGCTTGTGGGCGGTGGCCGAAGGACGCGGACGCAAACCCCAGCCGGGCCTGGCCGAACGCATTGTGAAGGCCACGCTGAGCAGCAAACCGCCTGGGCAGACGCACTGGAGCACTCGGGCGATGGCCAGGGCCCAAGGCGTGGACGCGAGCACGGTGTGCCGCATCTGGCAGGAGCACGGCTTGCAGCCGCACCGGCAGGAGACGTTCAAACTCTCGCGCGACCCGCAATTCGTGCCGAAGCTGCTGGATGTGGTGGGCGTGTACTTGCATCCGCCGCAGAACGCGGTGGTGCTGTGCGTGGATGAAAAAAGTCAGATCCAGGCCTTGGATCGCACGCAGCCTGGGCTGCCGATGAAGCGGGGACGTTGCGGCACCTGGACGCACGACTATGTGCGCCATGGCACCACGACACTTTTTGCCGCGCTGAACGTGGCGGCCGGAACGGTCAGCGGGCGGTGTTTTCCGCGCCATCGGCATCAGGAGTTCTTGCGCTTTCTGCGCCAGATCGATGCCGAGTACGCGCCGGAGTTGGATTTGCATCTGGTGTTGGACAACTACGGCACACACAAAACCGCACAGGTCCAACGCTGGTTGAAGCGCCATCCGCGCTTCACGGTACACTTCATTCCGACCAGCTCCAGCTGGCTGAATTTGGTGGAACGCTGGTTCGGCGATCTGACCGGCAAAGCCGTGCGCCGTGGCAGCTTTGCCAGTGTCCCGGACTTGGTGGCCGCGATCGAGGACTTCATTGCGGCTTGGAATTGCGATCCCAAGCCCTTTATCTGGCGGGCGCAAGCCGAAGATATCCTCGCCAAGATCGAGCGCTGTCGGCGGCGGCTGGAAGAGATTCAGCCCGGCTGCACCGTGCGTCGTACGCGAAAGAAGGCAGCGTGACATGTGTATAGTTATTTGCGCATCATAACACTAGCGCTCATCGAGGAAGCCCTTATCCTGATGTTGCCGCCGGAGGAACGTGAGGCAAGGCGTCAGGTCGCGGTTATCTTGCCTGCCCTACGACGGGAGCATGACGACCAGTAACGGGATGGGGGAACCCAGTCGGGGCTGTTGACCCCGGACCGGCCGCAGGTCGCGAATGATCGTTGCCGTGGGTGTCGGCCGACTTCATCGGCACGCACGGGCGGTCGGACCGAGGCCGAAGGTAGGAAGCGTCGTGCCGACGGTTCGCCCCAGCGGGAAGCGCAGGCCGATCCGGGAAGCGCAGGCCGACCGCGGTGACGTTGGGGCCCCTTCGGCGCGCGATCAGACGGCAGCTTCGAAAGAGGGACCCGAAGACGGGCGGGGGGGAGCCGGGCTGAGTGATCGGCCGCGGCTTCTCTCGACAAACGGCGCTGCGATCAACCGACTGATCGAACTCATGTCGTCTGCGGACGAACGAGTGGCATCCGTCGCCTGTAATGCGGTCCTAGATCGCGCATTCGGCAAGCCGCGGGAATGCGACCTCAAGCCTGAGGTGCCCGAGAACCGCTTAACATTCAATCCTCGCGCTTACAGCCCGGCAGACGTGGCCGTGATCGAGACGGCGTTGAAACTGATGCTCGCTGGCGGATCGGCGCCGGCCGAGCCGGAGGTGATCCCGCCCGGCGACCGGTAGGGTAGCGCTCCCACAAGCTCTAGACGCAAGGGCAGCGCCAAAATCGACGGCGGACCCTATTGGCGCGGCAGCGGCTCGCCGGCCGCAGGTCGCGAATGATCGTTGCCGTGGTGTCGGCCGACTTCATCGGCACGCACGGGCGGTCGGACCGAGGGCGAAGGTAGGAAGCGTCGTGCCGACGGTTCGCCCCAGCGGGAAGCGCCAAAGCCGACCGCGGTGATGTTGGGGCCCCTTCGGCGTGCGATCAGACGGCAGCTTCGAAAGAGGACCCGGAGGTGGGCGGGGGGAGCCCGAGCGAGCGAACGCCCGCAGATTGGAAGCGGAAGCGTCCGCTACCTCCCGCGCTCGCAGCGAACATTTGGAAGCGGGGGCAATCAGGGAATCCCGCTGGGCTTTCGGGTGCATATGGCGAGACCGTGAGGCTTGCAGGGCAAGCCGCACCAGCTGCGATCAACCGACTGATCGAACTCATGTCGTCTGCGGACGAACGAGTGGCATCCGTCGCCTGTAATGCGGTCCTAGATCGCGCATTCGGCAAGCCGCGGGAATGCGACCTCAAGCCTGAGGTGCCCGAGAACCGCTTAACATTCAATCCTCGCGCTTACAGCCCGGCAGACGTGGCCGTGATCGAGACGGCGTTGAAACTGATGCTCGCTGGCGGATCGGCGCCGGCCGAGCCGGAGGTGATCCCGCCCGGCGACCGGTAGGGTAGCGCTCCCACAAGCTCTAGACGCAAGGGCAGCGCCAAAATCGACGGCGGACCCTATTGGCGCGGCAGCGGCTCGCCGGCCGCAGGTCGCGAATGATCGTTGCCGTGGTGTCGGCCGACTTCATCGGCACGCACGGGCGGTCGGACCGAGGGCGAAGGTAGGAAGCGTCGTGCCGACGGTTCGCCCCAGCGGGAAGCGCCAAAGCCGACCGCGGTGATGTTGGGGCCCCTTCGGCGTGCGATCAGACGGCAGCTTCGAAAGAGGACCCGGAGGTGGGCGGGGGGAGCCCGAGCGAGCGAACGCCCGCAGATTATGAAAGGCGTTTCCGGCAATCCAGGCGGACAAGCTGCCGTTTATCACCAGTGCCGCAAGGTCGCGCGCGACGCCTCGCTCGACATGATGCGCGGCCTCATCGATCTTGCAAGGAATGCCGAGGACGAGCGCGTTCGCAGCGTCTGCCTGATCGCCGTGCTGGACCGCGCAGGCGTGAGGCCGATCGACAAGCCGGAAGCGGAGCCCGAGAGCAAGGCCGCATTCGACCCGCGGGCATTCAACGAGCGCGACCTGGCCGTGATCGAGGCGGGGTTGAAGCTGATGTCAGCTGGCGGGTCGGCGCCGGCCGAGCCGGAGGTGATCCCGCCCGGCCGGTAGGACTGCCACAAGCTCTTAGACGCAAGGGCAGCGCCAAAATTCGACGGGGACCACCCTATTGGCGGGCAGCCGGTCGTACCTCAATCGCCGGAACCGGCCAGCCCGAGCGCTCTGTAGATCGTCGCCCGGTTCACGCCAAAGGATTCGGCGACGCTCTTGATCGTCACGCTCTTGTCGGCGAGCAGCTTGTGCGCATGCTCGATCTGCGCTGCGGTGAGCTTCGGCTTGCGGCCGCCCTTGCGGCCTCGTGCGCGCGAGGCGGCGAGCCCGGCCTTGGTGCGCTCGCGGATCAGGTCGCGCTCCATTTCGGCGAGCGCGGCCATGACGTGGAAAAAAAAGCGGCCAGCCGCGGTGCCAGTGTCGATGCTGTCCGACAGGCTGCGGAACTCGACCTTGCTGGCTTGCAGATCGGCGACGAAGGCGATCAGTGCGCGCAGCGAACGTCCTAAGCGATCGAGCTTGTAGACGACGAGCGTGTCCCCTGCGCGACAGTGCGACAACGCCGCGGCCAACTCCGGCCGGTCATCGCGCGCGCCGCTCGCGTGCTCCTCGAACACCTTCTCGCATCCCGCTCTGGCCAGCGCATCGCGCTGCAAGTCGAGGTTCTGGTCTCGTGTCGAGAGGCGCGCGTACCCGATCAGCATGATCTCAGCGCTCGGGCCGCAGGATGGCAGCGCATTCCAAAATTTCCACGAGCCGGCGTGCCCACTCTTCGGCTTCACGGTCCTTGCCGCACTGCTTGTAGGCGATGGCTTTGGCGAGAGCCCGGCTTGCCTCGGTTCGGCTGATCATCGTTTCCCCACGGTGTCGCATAAACGTTATCAGATATGGTCGCCCGCACATTGATTTTCAACACGAGTTATGCACCATCGGAAATGGCGGAATTGCGTCATCTCGGTCGATTGGGCTGCCCCGTACCCGCCGTGCCGGCCAACTTCACCGACATACGCACACGGTCGGACCGAGAGCGAAAGTAAGAGGCTTCGTTCCGACGGCTCGCCCCGGTGGGAAGTGCAGGCCGACCGCGATGACGTTGGGGCCCCTCCGGCGCTCGATCGATCGGCGGCCTCGAAAAGAGGATCCGGAGGTAGGCGGGGGGAGCCGTTGCTGGGCGATCGCCCGCGCACTTTTCAATAGTGGGTCGCGCGCGCGTGCGATCATTAGACACATGTTCCAACCTGTAGACACATGTTCCAACCTGTGCCAAGGCCGCGCCAGCTTTGTCCGAGACCGCGGAAAGAGCGCGGCGATATCGAAGGCCCGAAAACGCCAAAGGCTCACAAGTGGCGCCGGCGGGGGCGAGGGGCGCGGCGCGCGATGAACGCGCTGCCGCCGTTGCCTTTGCTCTCCTTGCGCGCGGGCGTATCCCGCGTGTTCCGCCCGAACGGCCTTTTGAAGGCGAGCAAGAGCGGACAAAGCCCCAACCTCAGGTAGGGCACAGAAGCGTCGGCGGGGCCGCACGGCCCGCCGAAATCACAGCATGCGGCTGCGGAAGAAGGCGTGGTAGAGCGCCAGAGAAATGACAGCGCCGATGACGGCGGCACCGGCGCTGTAGAGGCTGCCGATGTCGAAACCGCTGATGCCGGTGCCGCCGAAAAGGTTGAATAGCCAGCCGACGACGACCGCGCCGACGACGCCGAGCAGGATGTCGACGACGGTGCCCTCGCCCGTGGTGCTGACGACCCTGCTCGCGAGCAGGCCGAGCCCCAGCCCCAGCAGGATCCACACGATCATCGACATACGACACTCCGGACTTGCTGCCTTCAAACCGGTGCAGGTCGGGTCGGCTTCGGTCTTGCTCTGCTCCGATCGGCAGGCACCCTCCTCACGCACCGCTCAAACCGGCAAGGTGCTCCGCCAGATCGGCATTGGGCACTTTGGTGAGGTCCTTTTGCAACTGTGCCGTGATCTTGCGCCGGAGTCGACCATGCCGCTCTCGATGTCGTCGTAGAGCCGTTTACGCCGAGCCTCGGCCTCGGCGGCCTTCCTCAACCGAGGACCGCGCGTATGCGGTGGCTCGTACCGTCGTCGTGGAGGGGCACCCGTATCGATCCTTCCGGTAAAGGTTGGCCGTCGAACTCCGCATGGGTGATCCCACGACTGACCCCATGCGGGTTTTCGACCACGATTTCGTAGCGCGTAGAGGCGTATTGAAACACGATTTCGAAGCGAGGCCAGTGCCTGGGAATGCAGGGGGCGAGGAGCAAGAACGCTCCCTGACGACGAAGGCCAAGAATAAACTCGATGCCAGCCCTATACATCCACCCGGCCGAGCCCGTGTACCATGTCCAGCCGCCGCGCCCGACATGCGGAGATTCCGAATAGACATCGGCGGCCGCGACGTAAGGCTCGACCTTGTAACGATGGATGCTTGCCCGGGTACTCGAGTGGTTGATCGGGTTGATCAGCGAGAATAGGTTAGCAGCCTTATCGCCATCGCCGAGGGCTGCGAAGGCGATCACCGACCAGGCGGCCGCGTGGGTATACTGGCCGCCATTTTCGCGGATGCCCGGCGGATAGCCCTTGATGTACCCGGGATCGAGCGGTGTGTGGTCGAAGGGCGGCGTGAAGAGCAGAGCCAGCCCAGCCTCGCGTCGGATCAGCTGCTGTTCCACAGCGGCCATTGCGCGCGCAGCGCGGGCGGGATCGGCCGCCCCAGAGATCACGGCCCAGGACTGGGCTATGGAGTCGATCCGGCACTCGTCGTTCGCGGAAGAGCCGAATGGCGTTCCGTCATCGAAAAAACCACGCCGGTACCAGTCGCCATCCCACCCGTCCCGCTCGAGGGAAGTTTGCAGCGCCGCGGCGTGAGAGCGCCATGCCGCAGCGCGCGCTCGCTCCTGGCGGGTTTCCGCCAAAGGCGCGAAGGCCGACAGCGTGGCGTGCAGGAACCAACCGAGCCAGACGCTTTCGCCCTTGCCCAGCTCGCCGACCCGGTTCAAGCCGTCGTTCCAGTCGCCCGTACCGATCAGGGGTAATCCGTGCTCGCCGATAGCAAGACTTTGATCGAGCGCGCGCCCACAGTGCTCGAAAAGAGACGCGGTCTTGTTCGCGATCACCGGCTGGAAATAGGAATCTTGTTCGCCGGGGCGCAGCGCCTGGCCGTCGAGAAAAGACACGGGCTCGTCTAAGACCGTGAGGTCTCCGCTTGTTTCGACATAGCGTGCGACGGCGTAAGCCAGCCAAATCCGGTCGTCCGAAATGCGCGTGCGGACGCCTTGGCCGAGCGGCGGCAACCACCAATGTTGAACATCGCCTTCGACGAATTGCCGAGCGGCGGCGCGCACTAGATGTTCGCGCGTCAGCGCCGGTCTCGACAGCGTCAGGGCCATCCCATCCTGAAGCTGGTCGCGGAAGCCGTAAGCGCCGCTCGCCTGATAAAACGCCGATCGCGCCCATACGCGGCATACGATCGTTTGATAGAGCAGCCAGCGATTGAGCATGATGTCCATCGACCGGTCCGGTGTGGTCACCTGAACGGCGCCGAGCACGTCGTCCCAATGCTGCACAACGTCGCGAAAGACCGCGTCAAGATCGGTCCCGCGGTAGGTCACGATCAGAGATTGCGCGTCAGCTGCGGTGGCGGCCTCGCCAAGGAAAAAAACAATGTCGATCGTTTCGCCCGGATCGAGCCCCAACGGGGCTTGAAGAACGCCACAGGGATCGAGGCCGGCGCCCACCCGCCTGGAAAGCGGCGGAGCTTCTGTCGCAAGCGCGGCTGGGTTGTCCAGCGCTCCATTTCGGCCCAGGAACTCCCGCCGGTCGCCGGTCCAGGCTGTCTGCCGCCCGGCCAGGTCGGCAAACGCTACGCGGGAGCCGAATGCCGCGTTCCAGGGATTGTGGGCAAGGAGAGCGCCCGTTATGGGCTCAATTTCGGTCACGATGAACGGCGCGGACGCGCTCCGCGATGGACCAAGCACCCACTCCACATAGGCCGTGACCGAAAGCCGTCGCGCCCGCGCGGACGTGTTGCGGACCCTGAGGCGCGAGATCTTGATCGGATCATCGAGCGGGACGTATTGGAGGAGGTCGAGTTCGATGCCGTGAGCGGCATGCTCGAACCGGCTGTATCCCTGGCCGTGCCGAACGATGTAGGGCGCGGTCTCGTCCCGGATCGGCAATGCTGTGGGTCCCCACAGCTCGCCGGTATCCTCGTCACGCAGAAAGATGACCTCGCCCGGCCGATCGGTCACCGGGTCGTTTGACCAGGGTGTCAGCTGGTTTTCGCGACTATTGACCGACCACGTGTAGCCGCCGCCCTCGACCGCGACCTGAAAGCCGAACGAAGCGTTGGAAATGACATTGATCCACGGCGCCGACGTCGACTGCCCGGCGCCAAGGATCGTCACATATTCCCGTCCATTTGCAGCAAACCCACCGAGCCCGTTGAAGAACTCGAAATCCACCCTGGCGGGTGCGGACGGCGGTACCCCTACGGGTTGCATGCGTCTCGGTGGACGCGGCGCAATGGCGCTCGCTTCCCGGAAGAGATCGAGCTGGTCCGATAGACTTCCGTAGCGTCCGGTCAGCACGAGCCGAGCCACCGATGAGAGCAGAGCGCGCGTCTCTGGTGAAATGAGATCGGTGCGCAGAACGAACACGGAGCCATGCGCCCCATCCACCCCGACCCGTGGATGGGATTGGCTCGTCCGCACCATCGTCTCGAGGGCGATCTGAAGATCCTGAACATAGGAAGATACCCGTTCATTCAGGATCACGAGATCAACGGCCAGCCGCTTCATCCGCCAGTATTCATGCGCTCGCAACACTTGGCCAACGATGGCGATGTCCTCGATGTCGTCGATCCGCACCAGAATGATCGGAATGTCGCCGGAAATGCCCTGAGCCCAGAGCCCCGCGGGGGTGCCGCCGCCCTGCCGAATGGCATCGGACGACGGACGCGCAGAAGGATCGGCATAGAGCACGTGGCCCGCTGAGTGCTGGAAGAGGCCCGCCTCGTCAGCATCGACGCCGAGATGACCGAGCTGCACCTGCGCCTGGGTCCACGCCAATGTGGCGGCGCGTTCGAAGGCATTGCTGTCGTGATGCTTGTCGACCAGGTCCAGCACATCGGCGCGAGACGATGCGACGAGGGTCCAGAAGGCGATGCGCACGGTCGCGCCCGGTTGAACCCGTACGCGGCGTCTAATCGCAAAAACGGGATCCAGGACAGTCCCGACGGTATTGGAGAGAGGCCGGCCATCCATCACCGCGATCGGCTCGCGAGCATCGCGCCCACGGCCGAGGAACCGGGCTCTATCGGTCTCGATTTCGGTCTCGCCCACCGTTTCACCTTCGACGACGGCAAGATGGGCCGCCCAGATCTCCGGTTCGGCTGGCGACCTGCGGCGCCGCGTCGCCAGGACAGCGCCGACTTTGGCGTCGTATTCGGTCTGCACGAAGAGTTTCGAAAAGGTTAGGTGCGCCGCGTCGGCGGCGGGCGCAGCCAGTGCGAGCTCGGTGTAGGAGGTGAGCTCGATGTCCCGGACCCGGTTGCCCCCATTCGATAAGGACAGGCGGCGAACTTCGGCGTCGTCTTCCGGCGAAACGACGATTTCAAGCACCGTGGTGATCGTTCGATCGCGCCGTATGAACTCGGCTTTATCCTCGCTGAACCTGACATCGTAACTGGCCGGTTCGACGCCGCTCGGCTGGTAGCCCGCGGACCATACGTCGCCGCTGCGGACATCGCGCAGAAAGACGTAGGCGCCCCAGTCGTCGCGGGTGGTGTCTTCGCACCAGCGCGTGATTGCCAAATCATGCCATCGGCTGTAGCCGGAGCCGGCTCCCGTGACCATCACCGCATACCGGCCGTTCGACAGCAAATGGACCGCCGGCGTCGCGGTGTGCGCGGAGCGCAGGCGGCGCACCGTCGGGAGTCCTTCCAGGCCGCGGGCCGCGGCGCCCGCGTTGACTTCCCCTGCCCTGAGATGAGCGGCCCCGACATAGCGCGGTGTCCGCTCCTGCAGCAGGAGTTCCGCGGCCTGGACAATCGGCTCGGCATGAAATCGGGCGCGCATCCCTGCGTCCAATAGAGCGTTGGCCATGGCGACCACGGTCATGCCCTGATGGTGCGCCATGAAGGCGCGAACGACCGCGTAATCTTTGCCCTCGGGCAGACGCGAACGGGTGTAATCCACCGCCTCGTAGAAGCCGTAGCGACCGCTCGCGCCGACCGCCGCCAGCCGGGTGAAGTTGTGCGCCGAAGCCGCCGGCTCGACCATCGTTGCGAGGGCCGTTGCATAGGGCGCCACGACAGCGTTCTCGCCGAGGCCCCGTTTCAGCCCCAGCCCCGGCACGCCGAAATTCGAGTACTGGTAGGTGAATTCCAGGTCGCGGGCATTGTAGGCGGCTTCTGAGATGCCCCACGGCAAGCCAAGCGCGGCGCCATAGGCGATCTGCCGGCGGACGATGAGACGGCTGGTCTCCTCGAGCAGGCTGCCGGCCGGTGCGCGCATCACGAGAGACGGCATCAGATATTCGAACATCGATCCGGACCAGGAGATCAGCGCCGCGCCGTGCTCGATCGGGATGACGGCTCGTCCGAGCCGGAACCAGCAGCGGGATGGGATGTCGCCCTTGGCGATCGCCATAAAGCTCGCGAGACGCGCTTCGGAAGCGAGCAAGTCGTAGCAGTTCGGGTCGAGCTTGCCCGCCGCGACGAGATAACCGATCGAGAGGAGCTTGCGCTCCGGGTCGAGGAGGAAGCCGAACTCCATCGTCTCAGCCAGGGAGCGTGCTGCCAATTCCAGCGCCGCAAGACGCTGGTCCAGCGCCTGGGCAATTTCGGCGGTCTGGGTCACGTCCCGCCGGTGACTGTCAATGGATCTCCGTGCCGCCTGCGCCCAGAAGAGCATTTCGGCGCCGACCTCGTCCCCGCGTTCGGTGGCCAGCGTTTGCGCAATATCGACCACGGTCGCGGCCTGACGCGCGAGGTCCGTCAGCCGTGCAGGTAGTTCCTCTGCCGGTGAAGGATCGAAGCCGAGCGCCGCGCTCAGGACGTGGAGCGCGCCATCGACCTCATGCCTCGTGACGAAGTGCGTTCGCCGATCGTCGGGAAGTTTTCGAATGGCATCGCGCGCCAAGGTTAACGCATCTTCGATGCCGGCGAATAGTCGGGACGGCGCAAGCGGGCGGCCGATCCACTCTCGGCAGGTATTTGCAAGAGCGATCAGATGTCCAGCCAGGTTACCGCTATCGACCGAGGAGACGTATCGCGGATCGAGCGGACGAAGATCTCCCGTGTCATACCAATTGTAGAAATGGCCACGGAAGCGCTGGAGGCTGGTCATCGTCGCGAGCGTGGCTTCCAAGCGCTCGATGGTCTCGGTTGTTCCCGTCCATCCGAAGTCGCGGGCGCTGACTGCGGAGAGAAGATAGAGGCCGAGATTGGTGGGCGAGGTCCGGCGGGCGAGTACCGGCGTTGGGTCTTCCTGGAAATTGTCCGGCGGCAGCATGTGGTCGGCCGGCGTGACGAAGGTCTCGAAATAGCGCCACGTACGGCGCGCGATTAGCCTCAAGGCGCGCGCATCGGTCTCCGAGACCGCTAGACGACCCGCCACGAGCGGCGATAGGCTCGTCCATCGAGCGACGGCCGGCGATGCGGTCCATAGCACCACGAACGGCCCCGCCACCGGCCAAGCGGCGCCGCCGGCGCACCAAACGACGATCGCGGCAACTATGCCGATGACGACACCACCGGCCATCAGCCGATAAAAGCCGCGGAGGCCGAGCCGAGGGCTGAACTTTGCGTAGGCTGCCGTGACCCATTCGAGCAAATGCCGCCGGCTCACGACCAGACGAAACAGCGTTCTTCCGATCGCATCGGTCATCGACCATGCTTGATGCGCAAGGAACGCAACCGCCAATGCGGTCTGCGACAAGGCGAGCCAGAGATCCGCGCCGAAAGTGCGCAGGTGGCTTCGAGCCGTGACCCGGGCACGCCATGGTATGATCGCGGCCAGAACGGGGAGCAAGGTCGGCACCACGATCGTCGACAGGATGAAGCAAGTCCAGACGGCGGCGGAATGTAAGGACAGGGTCCATCCCGCCAGCAAGGCCATGACGCTTGCCGGCGCGGACAGCGTCCGCCGCAGATTGTCCAGCATCTTCCAGCGGCCGATCGGCGGAAGCGCGCTCGTGCCCCGATCAGCAAGGGACGCGTCGCCACGACCGAAAATCCAGGGCAGCAATTGCCAGTCGCCGCGGGCCCAGCGGTGCTGGCGCGCAGCGGCCACGTCATAACGTGATGGAAACTCCTCGACGACCTCGATATCGGAAGCCAGGGCGGCGCGGGCAAATGTCCCCTCGAAAAGATCGTGGCTCAGAAGCATGCTCTCCGGTACGCGGCCGGCAAGCGCAGCTTCGAACGCGTCCACGTCGTAGATGCCCTTGCCGGTATAGGAGCCTTCGCCGAAGAGGTCCTGGTACACATCGGACGCCGCGGAAGCGTAGGGATCGATGCCGTTCATGCTGGAGCAGATGCGCTGGAAGAACGAGCCTTCGCGCCCGATTGGCAGAGACGGCGTGACGCGCGGCTGCAGCACTGCATATCCCTCGACGACACGCCGGGTAGCGGCGTCGAACCGCGGGTGGTTGAGCGGATGCGCCATCTTGCCGACGAGCCTTCGGACGGTCTCCCGCGGGAGCCGTGTGTCGCTGTCGAGCGTGACGACATAACGAACGCCGGGCGGCGGAACGAGCGGCCGCCCTCCAACCGCCACGAATGTCGTATCGGCCGCGCCGCGCAGCAGCCGGTTCAACTCATGGAGCTTGCCACGTTTGCGTTCCCATCCGATCCACTGCTTCTGCCCATCGTTCCAGACCCGCCGACGATGGAGCAGAAGGAAACGGTCACCCCCGGGCGCCGGTCCGTAACGGCAATTTAGACGGGCGATACCCTCGGCGGCAGCATCGAGAAGGGCGTCATCTCCCTCGGCGTGCTCGGTCGAGGCGTCCGTCCAATCCGAGAGAAGCGCGAAATAAAGGTCGCCCTCCGCGCTCGCAAGCTTGTGGACCTCCAGACGTTCGATTTGCTCTTCGAGCGCGGCCTGCGTTGTGAGCAAGGTCGGGACGACGACCATCGTGCGCAGATCCGCCGTCACGCCATCGCGGAGTTCCAAACCCGGCAAGATCGTCGCACCGAACCCGCTCGTCACGACCCGGTTGGCGATTGCGACCGCCATATCCATCGACGGGATCAGTCCGAGGAGCGCCAAGAGTCCCAGCGGCCAACCGCCGATCCGCGGCCCCCCCAGCGCGATCAACGGCAGCAGCAGAACGATTGCCGTGACAAAGACGATGCCGCCGATATAACCGCCGATGCCGATCTTCGTGCGGCAACGAACGAGCCAATCCCGCCAGGGCGCCCGAAATTCGACCGTCCTCTCGAAGGCGGGACGCCCGCCGGCGATCAGATGATAACCGGGATCGCGCTCGCGGCTGTCGATCCCGTCGTGCTCCCGGCACGCCCGATGCGTCGGATCAGCTGCGGCGATAAGGGCTGCCCGCGCAATTTCCAGTTCTGTCAGTTTCGAGCCGCGCGCCAGCTCCTCGATCGCCGTGCGGTAGAGATTGCGCGTCGGAAAATCCATGCTCGCGAAGTCGCTGTCGGACTGCAGCACGTCGTCAACGAGACTGACCCTCTCGACCAGCTCCGTCCAATCCACGGCGGAGACCAGGCGCATGCTCGTGATGATGTTGCGGGTCGTTACGTTTGTCGCAGCCTGTCGCTGATGCAGGTTACGCACGACCTCGTCGACCGTCGTTCCTTGCGCCGTCAGTCGCCCTTCCAGCCACGCCAGGGCCGGCACGATGTCCGGATCCTGGTCCCGCAGCCGTTGCACGAGTTGGACTGCGAACGCCTCGGGCAAAGGGGCCTGTTCGTGCCGCTGAAGGACCGTGGCGACTGGCTCGGCCGCGCGCCCGTTCACCCCGAGGAGGCGGTCGGCCAAGGCATCTGCTTGCTGGCGCTGTGCCCGGCCGCTCACGATGCGCTTGGCCGCGCGTCGAAGGTTCTCCACGAGCACGATCCGCAACGTGATCGGGACCGCCCACAACTCGCCGATCGTCAGCGGCTGGACGCGCTGGTAGGCGCGCACGAACCGGCACAGCACGTCCGGGTTGAAATGACTGTCGGTATGGGCCACGAAGGCCCACGCGATGCCGAACACCCGCGGATAGCCGACGAACGGTCCATCGGCCAACTTCGGCAGCTGCCGATAGTAGCCGGGAGGCAAATCGGCACGAATTTCGCGGATCTCATCTTCGACAACATGGTAATTGTCGAGCAGCCACTCCGCGGCCGGGGTCATTGCCTGCCCCTCGCCCACCGCGCTTCCGATGCTGCGGTATGCGTCGAGGAGAACCGCCTCGTCCTCCCTCAGCCGAAGCGCGAGGGATCGGCGGGGCATCGGCCTTGCGGTAATATTTTGGGCCGCGGCGAGGCTCTCGCCGTGTCCCTCCAGACGTTCGATACTGAACAGCTCCTCGCGAATGGAGTCTTCAGTATCCCAAGGGGAGGCGGCTGGGCGTCGTCCGAAGGCGCGAAAGATCGAGGGTATCAAGTTGGCCTTTCTGCCGCAGCTGCGCGGAATTTCAGCCGTCAAGGTCGCTTGGGTAACTGCTAGATGCCGGAATTTCGGTGCGGTCGCACACCTCGATTACGCTTCGCAGGATCCCGGCGCCGAGCTGAGAGGTGGCGGCGGTGAACGAACCATCCAGGGGCACGACAACGGACGCTAAACTTATCATCGCCGACATCTTGGACCTTGATCCCGTCAGTGCGCTAACCGCCGGGAACGCCTTGATGGCCAGAAATCTTCCTGATCGAAATCCGAAAATATAGCGGCTCGAGCCGCCGCTCTTCGCCCTGATGCAGCCCCCTGACGTAGCCAGGCTCCCACCACATCGCGGTCTTAGCCAACAGGTCGTGCGCGACCACCCGCGTCCCATGGAATTCTGGCGCGTCGGGGAGTTCTTGATATCGGCCGAAGATCACCACGGTTTGCCATTCGTGGCGGCTGACAATCTCGTCAAACTCCACGCAGACCAGCGGATTGGCTCGCATCCACTCGATTTTCTGTCCAACGGCGGCGAAGCTGTAGAGAAATTCCCGATGGTACGCAAATCCCATAGGGACGACATAAGGCTGTGAACCCTGGGCGCATCCCAGACGGCCGATATGTGTACGTTTCAACAGATCTATACACTGCTCGCGGCTCATGTCTTGGATCAGCATATGGGCTCCGGTGGTTGTTACCTTGGTTGACGCTCGGCGCGCTTTCCAGCCGCCTCTTGTCCGGATTGTCCGCGTAGCCGCCGTTCTGTGCGCGTCGTCAGCTTTCTTTGACCGGCCTGTATTCCGCAATTTTCCGGCCTTCAACCCACAGTTCGTAACCGGAGAAGCGGCCGACCCGCGTCATAAGTGTCACAGCTTCCCGGCGTGCGTCGGCTTCGTCGCGGGCACCAAGAACCTCAATTCGCACGGTTTGCTCGTTCTGATCGAGGAAGCAGCATTGAAATGTGGGCATATGGGCTCCTCCCAAAATCGACATGACCAAGGATCAGGTCAAATGAAAAATGGAGGGGCCAGGCCGCGCATTGATCTGGATCAAAGGCTTACCTGATTACAAGATCGAGTATAAAATACGACTGTTTCTGCGGGTTGCCGTTCCCGCGGCGGAGCTCGCGAGCCGGCATCAATTGGGTAATTGGAGTTGACATGTGCCGGCGCTAGCCGGCCGATCGGTCATGGGCGTCGAACGCGGCACTCTCCCGGCAGGCCGGTCACAGCGACGAGCCCCTTCGGAATTATTGTTCGCAAGTGCCAGTTCAACGACCATGCGGATGGAAAGCTCATAACGCTATTGTACGGCCCTTATTTGGTCCCGCTCATACTACTGCTCCGAACAAAGCCCGACGGCGGCGGTCATCCCCATGGCCAGCGCGCCCCAGAACGTGACGCGTATTACGCCCGGCCACACGCCCGCGCCGCCGGTGCGCGCCGCCGTCATACGGCCTTTGGCGCCGGCTGACGCCCTCGTGCAAAAAACAGCGCGGCCTTTGCGCTGCGTCCTCCTGCCCCCGGAAGCGAATTCATCCATTGACCCGCCTTCGGATTAAAGCGGCGCTCCGACAACGTGCACGTTGCCCTGAGACGAGAGCTCGTCACACGACGGGTCAGCCTTCGAGAACATCGGTTCCTCCGCTCCGGCGGAAGAATTCGACCGGATCGCGGACGCAAATCATCAAGGGAGATGAAGCCGGTCTCGACCGCCTGGGCAAGCCATTTGCGCCGGGCGGCCCAATACCGCAACCTGTGGCCAGGGCAGCAAAATCGTTGCGGCTTGCCACCGGTCCGGCGCGGGCGGAATAACCGATCGCACCACAGGCACGTTGCCTCATATGAGTGCGGGACCTTGCTTATACCCGTTTCGCCCGAGGCAACTTAATTTGACAATGCCGGCGATCGTGATCAGGGAGCGTGACGCCTTCGCTCAGGGACAACCGGTTGCGGTTGCTGTCGCGCATTTGCGCGACCCTGAACCGGGTCGCCGACTTCTCGCAGATCGAAGGGTGAGCGGCGGATGACAAAGTGGGTCTACAGGTTTGGCGACGGGACCGCGGAGGGCCGCGCCGAGATGAAGGATCTGCTCGGCGGAAAGGGGGCCGGCCTCGCCGAGATGAGCAATCTCGGCCTGCCGGTGCCGCCGGGTTTCACAATCGCGACCGGCGTGTGCACCCACTTCTACGCGCACGGCAAATCCTATCCAGCGGAGCTGCGGGAGCAGGTCGCCGAGGGGCTCGCCGCGATCGAGCGTTTGCTTGGGGCACGGTTCGGAGACGCCGACAACCCGTTGCTCGTCTCGGTGCGCTCCGGAGCTCGCGTCTCGATGCCGGGCATGATGGACACCGTGCTCAACCTCGGGCTCAACGACCAGGCCGTCGCGGGGCTGGCACGAAGGAGCGGCGACGAGCGCTTCGCCTATGACAGCCATCGCCGCTTCATCCAAATGTACGGGCAGGTCGTGCTCGGCATCGAGAATCATTTCGAAGAGCTCCTCGAAAACCACAAGCTCGACACCGGTGTCACACTCGATACCGATCTCTCCGCAGAGGATTGGAGGACGATCGTAGCCGGGTTCAAGGACCTCGTCGCCCAGGAGCTCGGCCACCCGTTTCCGGAGGAACCGCAGGAGCAGCTGTGGGGCGCGATCGGCGCTGTCCTCGGATCGTGGATGAACCCGCGCGCCGTAACCTACCGGCGGCTGCACGACATCCCCGCCGATTGGGGAACTGCCGTAAATGTCCAGGCGATGGTGTTCGGCAATATGGGGACGGATTGCGCGACCGGCGTCGCCTTCACCCGCAACCCTTCGACCGGTGCCAACGAGTTCTACGGCGAGTACCTGGTCAACGCTCAGGGCGAAGACGTCGTCGCCGGGATTCGCACCCCGCAGCCTTTGACGATCGCCGGCAAGCAAGCGAGCAGATTGGCGCTGCCGGCGATGGAAGAGGTGATGCCCGAGGTTCTGGCCGAGCTCTACCAGGTGCGGCGGACCCTCGAGGATCATTACCGCGACATGCAGGACATCGAGTTCACGGTCCAGCGCGGCAAGCTGTGGATGCTGCAGACGCGATCCGGCAAGCGCACCGCCCAGGCTGCGCTGAAGATCGCGGTGTCATTGGTCGAGGAGGGGGTGATCCACCGTGACGAGGCGGTCCGTCGCATCGAGCCGGCTTCGCTCGACCAGCTCCTGCATCCGATGCTCGACCCGACGGCGAAGACGACAGTGCTCACCCGCGGGCTTCCGGCATCACCCGGAGCGGCCTCGGGCCAGGTCGTGTTCTCGGCCGACGAGGCCGAGTCGCTCGCCGTGCGTGGTGAGGCAGTGATCCTGGTCCGCATCGAGACAAGTCCAGCGGATATCCACGGCATGCATGCCGCCAAGGGAGTCCTGACGACCCGCGGCGGCATGACTAGCCACGCCGCAGTGGTCGCGCGCGGCATGGGGCGGCCTTGCATCGCCGGCACGGGCGATCTGCGGGTCGATTATGCAGCGCGGACGATGACGGTGCGGAACATCGTGGTGAAGGCTGGCGAGGTCATCACGATCGACGGGTCGACCGGCGAGGTGATGATCGGCGCGGTGCCGACGATCCAGCCGGAGCTTTCGGGGGATTTCGCGACGCTGATGGGCTGGGCGGACGCCATCCGCGGCATGAAGGTCCGCGCCAATGCCGAGACCGTGGCCGACACAAGCATGGCACGACGCTTCGGCGCCGAGGGTATCGGGTTGAGCCGCACTGAGCACATGTTCTTCGACGCCGATCGCATCGGCGCGATGCGCCGGGTGATCATGGCCGAGGACGAAACCGGACGGCGTGCCGGGCTCGCCGAGCTGTTGCCGATCCAGCGCGTAGATTTCGCCGAGATCTTCCGGATCATGAAGGGCTTCCCCGTCACGATCCGCCTGTTGGACCCGCCGCTCCATGAATTCTTGCCCAAAACCGAGGCGGAGTTCGGGGAGATGGCGCGGCTCACCGGCAAGAGCGTCGGCGCGATCCGCCAGCGTGCCGTGGCATTGCACGAGACGAACCCGATGCTCGGCCACCGCGGCTGCCGCCTCGGCATCACCTACCCCGAGATCTACGAGATGCAGGTGGCCGCGATCTTCGAGGCGGCCGTCGCGGTGACCCAGGAGATCGGCAAGCCGGTCGCGCCCGAGATCATGGTGCCGCTGATCGCCACCAAGAAGGAATTCGACATCCTCAAAGCGATCATCGATCGCGTCGGCAGAAAGGTGATGGAAGGAGCCGGCGTCAGCGTGCCCTATCTGGTCGGTACGATGATCGAGCTGCCGCGAGCGGCGCTGCGCGCCGGGGAGATTGCCGAGACCGCCGAGTTCTTCAGCTTTGGCACCAATGATCTGACCCAAACCGTCTTCGGGTTGTCGCGCGACGACGCCGCGAGCTTTATAGGGGCCTACCAGAGGCTCGGGATCCTCGAGCACGACCCGTTCGTGACGCTCGATGTCGCCGGGGTCGGCGAGCTGGTGCGCATTGCCGCCGAGCGCGGGCGCGCCACCCGGCCGGGGTTGAAGCTCGGCATTTGTGGCGAACATGGCGGCGATCCGGCCTCGATCCGCTTTTGCCACGCGGTCGGGCTCGATTACGTCTCCTGCTCGCCCTACCGGGTGCCGATCGCCCGCCTCGCTGCGGCACAGGCCAAACTGTCGGGCGATCACCGGGACGGAACGGCGTGACCCAGAGGGCCGCGGGAGTGCTGTTCGCCCTTCTGCCGGCGCTGATCGCCATGGCGAGCCGGCGGCGAAGCCCCAGCGCCGCGACGCAGAAGGCTCGCGCAACAGTCGATCTAGGCATGGGCTTCTTCTCCCTCATAAAACGCCTGAAGGGCGGGTTATTGGCACAGGCGGCATGCTACGGATGGGATGCTCCCCCGAAAGTCAGGTTCGCACCAGACGCCCCGCTGGAGGGAGATGGATTCGAACCCTCGGTCCCCCATAAGAGGGACTACGCTTTTCGAGACTGCCTTCGTTCGACCACTCCGGCAATTCCCCTTCCGCGACAGAGACCGGCTCCTTCGCGACACGGACCGAGGCCTCCGCCAGCGAGTCTTCCGCCCAGTAGCGCGGCCTGTTCGGCTCTTCCGGGATGTGCCCAGTCCGCGGTGACACGGGCACTTTCGGGCGTGCGGACCTTTTGGGCTTGACCGGGACGGATGGAGCGACGATCTATAGCGTACCAAATCGGTACGAATTTGCACCACTCAGCCGAAATCGGGTTGCTCGAAAGCGATGATCATCCTCAGCAAGCTCGCCGATTATGGCGTCATCGTCGCCACTCACCTGGCGGCCTATCCCGACCGGCAGATCACCGCTGCGACGATGGCCGTCGAGACGAGGCTGCCCCGGGCGACCGTCGCCAAGTTATTGAAGGCCTTGGCGCATGCAGGTCTGGTGACGGCCACGCGGGGTGCCGCCGGCGGCTATCGTCTTGCCCGCTCGGCGACCGCGATCTCGATCGCCGAGGTCGTTGCCGCGATCGATGGCGACATCGGCCTCACCCAGTGCTCGGTCCATGTGGCCGAATGCGAGCGTACGACCTACTGCCCGACCCGGCCGCATTGGGCGCCGATCAATCGCGCGGTGGGGCAGGCGCTGGCTGCGGTTTCGCTCAACGCGATGATCACCCCGGCTGCTTTCGTGCCGCGGATGCCCAACCTCGCCCATTCCGCCAAAACTGAGGAGCTCGGATATTTCGCATGAGCGCCTCCATCGATACCCTCGACACCGTCCGCTCGCTGTCGCAAGAGGGCTACAAGTACGGCTTTGTCACCGATATCGAGGCCGACGCGGCGCCGCCCGGCCTTAACGAGGACACGGTTCGCTTCATCTCGGCCAAAAAGGAAGAGCCGGGATGGCTGCTGGAGTGGCGGCTCGCGGCGTTCCGCGCGTGGCGCGAAATGGCAGCGCCAAATTGGGCCAAGCTCAAGCTCGCGCCGATCGACTATCAGGCCGCCACCTACTACTCCGCGCCAAAGCAGAATACCGGTCCGAAATCGCTCGATGAGGTCGATCCGGAGCTCTTGCGCACCTATGAAAAGCTTGGCATCCCGTTGCGCGAGCGCGAGGCGCTCGCCGGGGTCGCCGTCGATGCGGTGTTCGACAGCATCTCCGTGGCGACGACGTTCAAGGACCAACTCGGCAAGCTCGGTATCATCTTCTGCTCGATGGGCGAGGCGGTGCGCGAGCACCCCGAACTCGTCCGCCGGTATCTCGGGACGGTGGTGCCGCAGAACGACAATTTCTTCGCGGCGCTGAACGCTGCGGTGTTCAGTGACGGCTCCTTCGTCTATGTGCCATCCGGCGTGCGGTGCCCGATGGAGCTCAGCACCTATTTCCGGATCAACGCCGCCAAGACCGGGCAGTTCGAGCGCACTCTGCTGATCGCCGATGCCGGCAGCTATGTCAGCTATCTCGAGGGTTGTACCGCGCCGCAGCGGGACGAGAACCAGCTGCACGCCGCGGTCGTCGAGCTGATCGCCCATCAAGACGCGCAGATCAAATACTCGACCGTCCAGAACTGGTATCCGGGCGACGCCGAGGGCCGCGGCGGCATCTACAACTTCGTGACGAAGCGCGGCGCCTGCCGCGGCGCGCGGGCCAAGATCTCGTGGACGCAGGTCGAGACCGGCTCGGCGATCACCTGGAAATATCCGAGTTGCGTGCTCGAGGGCGACCACTCGGTCGGCGAGTTCTACTCGGTCGCGCTCACCAACAATCGCCAGCAAGCCGATACCGGGACCAAAATGATCCATATCGGCAAGGGCACTCGGTCGACGATCATCGCGAAGGGGATTTCGGCCGGACGCGGCCAAAACACCTATCGCGGTCTCGTACGGGTGCAGCCGAAGGCGCAGGGAGCGCGCAATTACACGCAATGCAACTCGCTGCTGATCGGCGACCGCTGCGGCGCACACACGGTGCCCTATATCGAGGTGCGCAACCCGTCGGCTCGGGTTGAGCACGAGGCGACGACATCCAAGATCAGCGATGATCAGCTGTTCTACTGCCGTCAACGCGGTTTGAGCGCCGAAGACGCGGTCTCGCTGATCGTCAACGGCTTTTGCAAGGAAGTGCTCAAGGAGCTGCCGATGGAATTTGCGGTCGAAGCGCAGAAGCTGCTCGCCGTGAGCCTCGAAGGCAGCGTCGGCTGACCGCTCGGATCATGACCGACACGGCTCCAATGCTCGAGATCACGAACCTGCATGCGCGGCTCGCGAATGGTCGCGAGATCTTGCGGGGTATCGATCTCTCGGTGGGCGCGGGCGAGGTGCACGCGATCATGGGGCCAAACGGTTCCGGCAAGAGCACGCTCGCCGCGGTGCTCGCCGGCCGCGACGGCTACGAGGTCAGCCAGGGCAGCGTCTCCTATCTCGGCCGCGATCTTCTGGCGATGCCCGCCGACGAGAGGGCGCGCGAGGGGCTGTTCCTCGCCTTCCAATATCCGGTCGAGATCCCGGGCGTGAACAACATGTATTTCCTGCGCACCGCGATCAACGCGCAGCGCCGCCATCGCGGCGAGCCCGAGCTCGATGCCGGCCAGTTCCTCAAGGCGGTGCGGGCCCAGCTGAAGCTGTTGGACATCGGCGAGGATCTGTTGCAGCGCGCCGTCAATGTCGGTTTTTCCGGCGGCGAAAAGAAACGCAACGAGATCTTTCAAATGGCGATGCTGGAACCGCGTCTCGCGATCCTCGACGAAACCGATAGCGGTCTCGACATCGACGCGCTCAAGGTGGTTGCGCGCGGCGTCAACCAGCAACGCGCGCCCGACCGCGTCATTGTCATGATCACCCACTACCAGCGGCTCCTCGGCTATGTAGAGCCGGATCGGGTGCACGTGCTGCAGGACGGCCGCATCGTTCAGTCGGGCGACAAAGGTCTCGCGGTGGAGCTCGAGCGGCGCGGTTACGGCGCTCTCGGCGACGCCGCATGACCGTCTCGGAACGCTGCCGATGAGTGCCGTCGTCGATTTCCCCGTCAAGCCCGAGGCGCGACCTTACCTCGAGGCCTTTGGGCACGGTGCATTCGGCCGGCGCGGCCGGGAGCCGGACTGGCTCGTCGAGTATCGCAAGCATAGCCTTGCCCGCTTCGCCGAGCTGGGCTTTCCGAGCCGGCGCAGCGAGGCTTGGCGTTATCTCGATCTGCGCGCGCTCGAGCAGACGCCGATGCTTCCGGCCGGCGCGCTGCGCGCCGTCGCCGGCGCAGTGACGCGCGCCCAGCTGGCCGAGATGGAATTCGCTGGTGCGGCACATCGCCTTGTCCTCGTCGACGGGCGCTTCGCACCGGAGCTCTCCGCGATAGAGGGACTGCCGCCGGGCATGTGGCTAGGCTCGATGGCGGCGGCGATCGCCGGGCGGCCGGATCTGGTACGGTCCGCGATCGAATCGCCGCCGCTCGACGCCGCCCGACCTTTCGCCGCGCTCAACGCGGCGTTTTTCGCCGACGGCTTCGTCCTCGACATCAGACCCGGGATCATCCTCGATCGGCCAGTCGAGATCGTTCACCTGGCGTCAGGCGAGACCGGTGGCTCGCTTCACACCCGCAGCCTCGTCGCGGTCGGGGCGGGAAGCCGCGCCTCGGCGATCGAGACCTTCGCCGGGTACGGCAGCTATTGGCGGAATGACTTGGTCGAGCTGCAGCTCGCTGCCGGGGCCGCGCTCACATGGCTCGGGCTCGTCGAGGAATCGCCCGACGCCCTGCATTTGGGCGAGGTGCTCGCAACGCTCGGTCCCGCGGCGCGGCTCGCCAGCTTTGTCCTGTTGTTGGGCGGCCGGACGGTGAGGCGCGAGACGAGCGTGCGGTGCGAGGGCGAGGCGACGCGCTGCGAGCTCAACGGCGCCTTTCTGTTGTCCGGTCGCCAACAGGCGAACGTCGTCACAACGATCGACCACGCGGCGCCGGGCGGGGAGACCCTTGAAGTGTTCAAAGGGGTCGCCGCCGGGCGGGCGCACGGCGCCTTTCAGGGCCGCATCACGGTTCGCCCGGGCGCACAGAAGGTCGATGCGCACCAGTTGAGCCGCAATCTGGTGCTGGGCCCGCGCGCGGCGATCGATACCAAGCCCGAACTCGAGATCTACGCCGACGATGTGAAGTGCAGCCATGGCGCCGCGGTCGGCGATCTCGACGAGGCGGCGCTTTTCTATTTGCTTACCCGCGGCATTCCTCGCGAGGAGGCGCGCCGGATGCTAATCGAGGCCTTTGTGCGGGAGGCGGTCGAGCTCGTCGGCCAGCCACCGCTGCGTGAGCACCTGCTGTCGCGGCTTACCCGGCGGTTGGCGATGTTGGAGGAATGAGGATGACGGCAGCTACGTTGCGGAGGGTCTATCCCGGACCGGGCGGGTTCGACACGCGTCGGCTGAAGCGCGAGTTTCCGATCTTCGCGAGCAACCCCGACCTCGTCTTTCTCGATTCCGGTGCCAGCGCTCAGAAACCGCGCTCGGTCATCGACCGCGTCGCCGATTACTACCGCACCGACTATGCCAACGTGCATCGCGGGGTTTACCGGCTGAGTGCCCGCTCGACCGAGCTGTTTGAGGAAGCGCGCGAGAAGGTGCGGTGCTTTCTAAATGCTGCCGATCGTCGCGAGATCGTGTTCGTCCGCGGCGCGACGGAGGCGATCAACCTCGTCGCGCAGAGCTGGGGTGCCGCCTTCCTCGAGGCCGGCGACGAAATATTGATCAGCGAGCTCGAGCACCATTCCAACATCGTGCCATGGCAGATGCTGCGCGATCGCCTCGGCATCCGGCTGATGGTGGCGCCGATCGATGCGACCGGCGGGCTGGATCTGACCGGCTTCGAGGCGCGCCTGTCGCCGCGTACCCGCCTCGTGGCGATCACCCATCTCGCTAACGCCACCGGCGCGCTGGTTCCGGTCGAGACCGTCATCCGGCTCGCGCATCGGCAGGGGGCCAAGGTGCTGATCGATGGCTGCCAGGCAGCGCCCCGGCTGCCCGTCGATGTGCAGGCGCTCGGCTGCGATTTCTATGCCTTTTCCGGCCATAAGACCTACGGGCCGACCGGGATCGGGGTGCTCTACGGTCGCCATGAGCTGCTGTCGGCGATGCCGCCCTGGCAAGGCGGCGGCGAGATGATCCTCAGCGTCACCTTCGAAAAGACCGAGTTCCAAGATCCTCCGTACCGGTTCGAGGCCGGAACGCCAGACATTTCCGGCGCGATCGCGCTCGGCACGGCGATCGACTTCATCGAGGAGCTCGGGCGCGACAACATCCTCGAGCACGAGGAGGCTCTGACCGGGTATGGCGTCGACCGCCTGTCGCGCATTCCCGGTCTGCGACTGCTCGGCGCCGGCCAGCGGCGGCTTGGCATTCTCTCTTTCGATCTCGAGGGTGTGCATCCGCACGACCTCGCTACGGTGCTCGATCGGCATCACGTGGCCGTGCGAGCGGGACATCACTGCGCCCAACCGCTGATGGAACGGCTCGGTCTCGCGGGAACGACCCGCGCCTCGCTCGGCGTCTACAATGACGAGCCCGACATCGATGCGTTGGCCGCTGCGCTCGAGGCAGGCCGGGAGATGTTCGCACGATGATGGATCTGCGCGAGCTCTACCAGGACATCATCCTCGATCACGGGCGCCACCCGCGCAACTTTCGCACGATCGAGCAGCCGACGCATTTCGCGCAGGGCGACAACCCGCTGTGCGGCGACCGGGTGACGGTCTATCTGGCGCTCGACGGCGACCGCATCATCGATGTCAGCTTCCAGGGTCGCGGCTGCGCGATTTCGACTGCGGCGGCCTCGCTGATGACCGAGGTGCTCAAGGGCAAGACGGTCGTCGAAGCCCGGGCGCTCTTCGGCCAATTCCATGCGCGGGTCACCGGCGGCGAGCCCGCGGCATTGCCCGAGGCGCTGGCAGAGGAGGCGGAGCGGCTCGACCCGCTAACCGGGGTGAAGGCGTTTCCGGCCCGGGTCAAATGCGCGACCTTGTCCTGGCATGCGCTCGAAGCCGCGCTGAAGGGCGGCGGCGCGGGCACTACGGTAAAAACGGAGTAGGAAGATGGATCGCGATCCGTTCGATTTTGCGCCGAACGCAGCCGCCGCCGATGACGAGGTCGAGCGACCGGAAGGAGGCGAGGACGACCTGGCGCTGATGGCCCCGGTGCTCGCCGCGTTGAAGACCGTCCGGGATCCGGAAATCCCGATGGATCTCGTCGAGCTCGGTCTGATCTACGAGCTGATCGTCAAGCGGGGCGGTACAGTTTATGTCGAAATGACATTGACGACACCCGCTTGCCCGGTCGCCGCGAGCATGCCGGGCGAGGTCGAAGCGGCGATCCGGGCCGTTCCCGGCGTCAATGATGTTCGGGTCAAGCTCGTTTGGACGCCACCTTGGGGTCCGGAGCGAATGAGCGAGGAGGCGCGGCTCGAGCTCGGCATGCTGTGACGGCCCGCCGGGCCCCGGCCATCCCCGGTCGAACTTCGTGCGTGCGGGGAAGCCTTGTCGCTCAGGCCAGGCGCTCGAGCGTGCGAGCCTCAGCTGCAATGCTTCGGACCACTTTGATGAGCGCATCGATCGCTTGGAGCGCGACGAGCGCGCCCGGCGAAGACGATTAACCGTGTCCATCCTATGGGAGACCTAGGGTTCGAATCCCTCTCCCTCCGCCAGCGAGTCTGTCTCACCGGTGCCTTAAATGGCTGCAGGCGCAAAGACCCGGCATTCGCCAGGAGTGTGAGCCTGGACGAGACCAGAAAACGGGACGCGCTGGCCAGGAGCCGGCGTCGTGTCGCGCGTCGATATGGAGGAAGGCGAGCTCGCGGTCGACTTCGATGGCCGGAGGCTCGACGAGCTGGTCCTCGCCTACGCGACGACAATCCACAAGAGCCAGGGCTCGGAATACCCGGCGGTGGTCATCCCGTTGACGACCCAACGCTACCCGATGCTGCAAAGGAACCTGGTCTATACCGGGGTAACCCGCGGCAAGCGGCTCGTCGTCCTCGTCGGGCAGCGGAAGGCGCTAGCGATCGCCGTCAAGGGCGCGCGGTCAGGGAAGCGATGGTCGAAGCTGCGGGAGTGGTTAATAGCTGATCGGACATTGGATGGCAGCATGTCCTGATGAACCAAACCAGGATACATGGGAAGCAAGCGGGAAGTTGACTGACCTTTACGTCGATGGGGATGCGTGTCCGGTGCGCGAGGAAATCTACCGCGTGGCGGCGCGCCTGCGGCTTAGCGTTTTCGTTGTCTCCAACGGCTCGCGTCCGATCCGGTCGCCAGGCACCGCGAATGTGAGCATGGTACCGGTCGGCGACAGCGCAGACGCGGCAGATGACTGGATCGCGGCGCGTATCGCAGCTGGCGACGTATGCGTCACCTCCGATATCCCGTTGGCATCGCGCTGCCTCAAGAAAGACGCGCGCGTCGTCTCACCGACAGGAACACATTGGACGCAAGCGAATATCGGCAATGCGCTGGCCGGTCGTGAGATAGCCCGCCACCTGCGGGAGCTGGGAACGAATACCCGCGGACCAGCCCCGCTGACCAAGAGGGATAGGTCCCGGTTCCTTGGCGCGCTCGATACGGCTCTGCAGGCTGCAATAGGAGAGGCGGCCCGCAGCTGACTAAACCAAACCGACATATGCCGCGCTAACGGCTCGCGGCTCTATCCAGGCGCCAGCTGATCTCAGTGCGACATCAGGACCGGTACAGTCATGTGATCGAGCAGGTCGCGACTGACCCCGCCGAGCAAGCTTTCGCCCAAGTGCGAGTGGTGATAGGCCCCCGCTGCGATCATGTCGGCGCCGAGATCGGCGGCGTAGGGCATCGGAGATCGGGATGCCGCCCCGTGGGCTCTCCTCCGGCTGCGCCTTGACCCCGTGCCTCCCGAGGTGGCGGACGATGCGCTCGAGCCAGGGCCGGTCGCGATCGAGGTCGGCTTGCTGCGCCCCGACATGCATCACCGTCACCGCCTCGGCGCCGCCGATCAACGGCAGCGCATCGTGGAGTGCCTGGTTGGCCTCGCGCGTCCCAGGCGACGAGCACCCGTCTGCCGACACGCTCGAAGGTGCCGACATAGGGGATGACGAGAGCCGGCCTTCCAGCGTCGATCATGACATCATCCGGCCGGAGCCAAGTCACGCCGTCCGAGTTGCCACCCGGATATTGCCCGAGGACCGCCAGATCGGCAGCCTGGGCGTTCTGCCAGGTCGGTGTGGTCGAGCCTATGCCACTCGCCGTCGAGCGCGCGCAGCGGCAACTCCTCGCGGAAGCGCAGTTCGATAGTGTCGGCCCACTCGGCCTCGCGCAGGACCTGCGCCTCCGGCGCGGGCGCGCTTATCGGCTGCCCGCAAATGGCCCTGGCGCCGTCCGGCGAAACCGGCCCGAGAACGGTTGGCGGCAGGCCCACGGCGGCCGGCCGGGCGCCCGATCCGCGGGGGGGATACCGGCAAGGCGTAAACGGCCGTCAGATGCGCCTCGTTGAGCGCCCGGAGACCTTTCGGTCGAGAACGCCCTTACGCTGGATCGAGGACCGCCGCGTGCATCTGATCGCGATGAATCACGCGCGGCAAATGGACTGCGACGTCGAGCCACGATCCTAGGCCTGCGCGGAGATGTGTTCGTCGATCTCGGCGCCTACATCCGCACCAATGGGCTGACAGCGCCGCGCAACGTCGTGCAGTTCTTTTTAGCGGGCCGTACCGCATTCCAAACATCTGCCTGACCTGGTCCGCGCTGGTCACCAACAAGACTCCGACCGGCACATACCGCGCGGCCCGGCCGATACGAGGGCAGCTTCTTTTGCGAGCGTCTGATCGAGGTAGCGGCGAATGGTCAATTGCTGGCCGGCACGCTCGCCAATTATCTGATCCCGTCGCCAACCGATTTCCCGAGGATCCGGATCATTTCTATTTGATCGGCGAATGGGCCGATATCTACGAGCACCGGCGCATCCGCGAGCTTGTGGCGCGGGAGATCAAGCCGGAATTCGTGCAGTTGATTCGAGTGTGGCCATTTCGTGTCGATGACCCCGCAGGAGGTCCTCGATCAGGCGCAGCACTAGATCGGCTTCTCACCGCCGCCGCGCCCCGGAGCCTCCAAGGGCACCGCTGCCGATGGCGTCGAGCCCCCAACGGCGCACCGCAGCATTACGGTGAGCGCCGTCGCATTTTCACCCAATTCGATATCTGGCGCGTTGCGAACGCAATGCTCAGAGCATTACGTGAGAGCACGTGATCGCGACATCCACCTCGCCGACACGCCCGTCAGCGAGTTGAAGCCTGGGGCGGCGGCCTCTGCGTTCAATCGTCGTCGTCGAGCGTGAACCCGACTTTGAGGGTGACCTGGTAGTGCGCCACCTTGCCGTCTTCGACATGGCCACGAGTCTCCACCACCTCGAACCAACCGACCTGCCGCAGGGTGCGCGACGCACGGCCGACGGCGTTCTGGATCGCGTCGTCGATGCTCTTCTCCGAAGAGCCTACGACTTGGATGATTCTGTAAACGTGATCCGGCATCGTCGCCCTCCTTTGGCGAGACCCGGCCGCCCGGGTAGTAGCTCAGCTCGACTGTCGGAAAACGTCTGCGGGCTTAACTTCGTCCCCCTTCGGCCGTATTTAATTAACGCCGTTCATTTTCCGAAGGGGAGCGAACGCCGATCAGTTGCCGCCGACGCTTCCGGCGCCGCTCCGATGTCATCCGCCGCCTTTTTTCGCGCGCGCGTACCAGTAGGCAGGGTGCAGGAACGCCCGAACCTTAGAACCGCGGCCGATCGCTCAGGCAGGGGGATCCGCCGCGAGCGCTGTGCAGCGGGCCCCCCGCCCGGTCATCGGCTCCTCTTCGCACCCCTCGCAGCGGTGATACGCTGAAAGGGGAGCCAGTCGCATACCGAGTGGCGTCAGGTCGAGCCAGCCAGGCGCCGGCTCGCCGATCCAGCCGCGAGCGTCGAGGAAGTCGCCCGGCGCTACAGTGTCAACCGAGCGACGATCTACCGCGCGATTGGGCTCGGCGCGAAGCGCCGACCGATTCCGTCGCCTGATCCGGCGGCATGACTTCGGGCTCTTGCTTCGGCGGGTTCAGCAGCAGCCGGAGCGCGGCCTCGATCAAATCGAGTTGCTCCTCCCCGGTGCATTTCATGAGAGGGGAACGGCGGGCTGCCTTGTCGTCTCGACGCCGCAATAGGTGCCGAGAAGCCGATCCCAGAAGAAATCGATCACCGCGAAATTGCAGTCCCCGTGGCGGTGGTGGATGAAATGGAGTTGCTGCTTTTGCCGGAACCAGGAAAAGCGGCCAAGCCATGATCCCGCGACATGATATTGGTTGTCGATATAATAATGACCACAGAATGACAGCAACATCACTGTAAGATTGACCACAAAGAAGTCCAATCGCAGAAAAAAATAACTCATACCGACAAGCAAGGCGATCGGTGTAATAAAGAACAGCGTATTATTGTCGCCATTATCGAGATAATGAGCAGAAACGACGTGATCCCCGGCATAATGGTCGTGGTGAAATTGGATGTGATTCTTGAAAAATCTTCCTCCGAGGTGGCCATGGCCGAGATATCTATGAAATAACGTCTGACCAAGCGACATCAAGAAATGAGATGTAATTGCGGTTAGGCAACCCGCCAAAATCTCACTCGATGCCGATTGCCACCAAATAACGCTCATCGATGACCTCAACCTACATAAGTGTACCAACGTTAAGGTGCAATATGTATAGACCTCGCAGCCGATTGTGAACCATGGCCAAGGCCTCTCGCGGCTTCTCGGCCAACCTCGCGGTCGGTACGACACCTCCCGCACTTGAGCAACGATGCCCTCCCGCGTCCAGCATCTAGAAGCGTGAGCGCAAAGTGACCCTAAATCTAGCCAGATGTGTGAATACCGGTGCGCCGGTCAAAGCCGGCAAGGAGTAGAGGATGAAAGTTCCTCACGGTGAAGGCGTAGCCTGCCACACCGGCCCCGCGCCATGCGCCGTCGACCGCGAGGTCGGCGGTGAAGCGTTGGTGAGGGGAGACGTGGGCTGGGTATTGAGCCGCGAAAGCACACTCCCGGGCGCTGACCCTGTCGGTATGAGGGGAAGGCAACACGGTGACGGGCGCCATGGCGAGCCCGCGCACCGGCTCGGCGTGGTCAGAGACCCCAGGCACGCGTCGATGCTCTTTGCGCGGAAACCGGGAGATCTCCCCGCCGCCCACGGCCGTCGGGTCGGGGGCCGCATCGGGAAGGCGAAAGCCAGAAGCCGATGATGCACGGCGGGGAGAAGTCGGACTCTGCCATAGTAGCTGGGAAGCTGCCGAACAAAGCCGGTTCGCCGGTGGCGGAGGCAGTGGAGCCAAGGGCGGGGGCCGAGGGGAATGCGGGTCAGCGAAACACGTGCCGGACGCAGGGCCGGGCGAGCGTGTTCCAGTCGCTGGACCGTATACGTCAGGCAGCAAAGCGGGACCGGAAAGCACGGTTCACCGCACTCCTGCATCATGTCACGCCGAGGCTCCTGGAGTGGTCCTTCTACCAACTGAAGAAGGGTGCGGCGCCAGGTGTCGATGGGGTGACATGACGCGTATGAGGAGGGGCTGCCGGTCAAACTGGCAGACCTTCACAGACGGGTTCAGCGCGGAGCGTACGGGCGCTGCCGTCACGGCGCCAGTACATCCCGAAACCGGACGGTCGGCTGCGACCGCTCGGCGTGGCGGCGCTGGAGGACAAGATTGTCCAGCGTGCGCTGGTGGCGGTACTGAACGCGATCTACGAGACGGACTTCGCTGGTTTCTCCTATGGGTTCCGCCCCGGTCGCGGCCAGCACGACGCGCTGGACGCTTTGGCGGTGGGGCTCGAGAGGCGGAAGGTGGGCTGGATACTGGATGCTGATATCCGGGCGTTCTTCGACAGCATCAGCCACGAGTGGCCGGTGCGGTTTCTGGAGCATCGGGTCGGCGATCAGC
This sequence comes from uncultured Alphaproteobacteria bacterium, assembly GCA_963772295.1. Lineage (GTDB taxonomy): Bacteria > Pseudomonadota > Alphaproteobacteria > ATCC43930 > CGMCC-115725 > AP-15. The sequence goes on along the minus strand of CAVYWO010000002.1, from coordinate 122,485 downwards.
GCGTTCTGCGTCTCATCGGCAAATGGCTGAAGGCTGGGGTGTTGGAAGACGGGGAGTGGGCGGAAGGCACGGTCGGCACGCCACAAGGGGCGGTGATCTCGCCGCTGTTGGCGAATGTCTACCTGCACTACGCCTACGACCTCTGGTCGCAGCACTGGCGCAAGTGCCGGGCGCGCGGCGAGATGATCGTGGTCCGTTATGCGGACGATACGATCGTGGGCTTCCGATACGAAGACGACGCGCGCCGGTTCCTTGAGGAGCTGCGGGCGCGGCTCGAAACCTTTGCGCTGTCCCTCCACCCGGAGAAAACCCGACTGATCGAGTTCGGCCGATACGCGCAAGCGAACCGGCGGCGGCGCGGTCTCGGGCGGCCGGAATCTTTCGACTTCCTGGGTTTTACGCACATCTGTGCCCAGACCCAGGACGGGAGGTTCCAACTCCGGCGGACGAGCATGCGCAAGCGGCAACGGGCCAAGCTCGCCGAGATCAAGGACGAATTGCGCCGTCGCCAGCACCGGCGCATCGCCGAACAGGGGCAGCAATGGCTGAACCGCGTCGTGGCCGGCTACTTCGCCTACCACGCCGTACCGACCAACGGGCGCACCCTCTCGGCGTTCCGATACCATGTCATCCAGATCTGGATGCGCTCGCTCCGGCGACGTGGCCAGCGGCACCGCGTGCCGTGAGACCGCATGAATTGGCTCGTCGCTGCAGGGATCCCGCCCGCTCGGATCAGCCATCCGTGGCCGAGCATCCGCTTCGACGTCAAACACCCAAGGCAAGAGCCGAGTGCGTTAGCAGCGCATGCTCGGATCTGTGCGGGGGGACCGAGGTGACCCGGTTTCCTATCGCGACTAGATACATGAGAGCGGGTGGTCGGAAGGCGGGCTCGAAATTGCGCAAGTCGGTTCAGTGCGACGGCCGGACCATCCCTCTTTGGAAAGGACAACGGCTCAGCCGTACATTTTGCGTAAATGGCTTCTCCCGCTTGATCGGGTAGAATTGAAAACCGACCCACCAGACTGAACCCGTCATGACAGATGCTGACTATCTCGACTACCTCGCCGCAGAACGCGCCGCCAGTAAGGCTGGTCGCTTTCCCTTCTTAGGCGAGTGGCACCAGTCGTTCGATATACGGCCTGTTTCCTATTCGGCGGGAGGTGCGGCGCGGCGGACATTCACTGAGTCAGTTCATGCGCAACTGATCAACCGCTTCCTATTCTCGAATTTGATCGAGGTGTCTATCAATCTTCAACTCGACGCCCAGACGGTCATGGAGAGTGATGCTTATGGCGACGTAGATAATTACTCAAAATCGATCAATGACGCGATGAAGGGTCGAGACGGCGTTTTTATCGACGACTGTCAAATCTATCGCCTGAGTGCAGGCTTCGAACTAACCGGGCACACAGCCTTCGACGTCAAGATTAAGGCGACGCTCCCTGAAGAGTACGTATTGAAAGAGGGCTTGAAGCTATATGGTATGCCCGATGGTCTCTACTATCCGCAGGCCACTGCTGTCTGGGAAGAGAGTAAGGTCGCCCACCTTGACACATTTAACACCTTCGGTGACTTGCTCATCCTGGAGACAATAACTCGGAACAAACGGCAATGCGTCACCGTCTTCGATCAGCCGGGTTGAGCAAGGTAAGGGCATTTCAAACGGCCCGGCCGACGACGCCACTGCAACTCGGGTTACATCGGTCACGCGCTGTCGCAAGCGAGCTCGAAATCGTCGAGCACGAGGATTGGCGCGCTGCCTACACAGAGTTTGCGAGAGCTGATGGCGACCGGATCGCCGAGTCGGCGATCAGCCTCGACCGGTGGCACGAGGCCGGACAGTTCATCGGATGGCGTCGGTAACTTCGGCCAACCCTTTTCAAATTCCAGACGATTGATCCAAGCCATCGCTGTCCGAGGCCGCGGCCAATTATAAATTTTGACAAGAAAAAAGTGCAGGAATTATTCTTGAATACAACGGTCTGGGCGGCCTGGCACGGTTCAAAAACCTGATAATCTCCTATCCGATATTGCATTCATTGGGCCGTCGCGCCATGTAAGGCGGGTGCGTTAGCACTCTCGATCCGAGAGTGCCACACCCTCGCATAATTCGGGTCCGAGGAGAGACCATTCATGAAACTGCGTCCGTTGCAGGACCGCGTCCTGATCCGCCGTGTCGAGCCCGAAACCAAAACCGCCGGCGGGATCTTCATCCCCGACACGGCGCAGGAAAAGCCGATGGAGGGCGAGGTCGTCGCCGTCGGCCCCGGCGCGCGCGACGAGGCCGGCACGCTGCATCCGCTCGACGTCCGGGCCGGCGACCGCGTGCTGTTCGGCAAGTGGTCGGGAACCGAGGTCAAGCTCGATGGCGAGGACCTGATGATCATGAAGGAAGCCGACATCATGGGCGTCCTCGATCGCGCCGCCGCCGCGCAAAAAGCCGCTTAGCTACAGGAGAACCGAACATGGCTGCCAAAGAAGTCAGATTTAATGGTGACGCGCGCGAGCGCATGCTGCGCGGCATCGATAGTCTCGCAAACGCGGTCAAGGTGACGCTCGGGCCCAAGGGCCGCAACGTCGTTCTCGACAAATCCTGGGGCGCGCCGCGCATCACCAAGGACGGGGTGACGGTCGCCAAGGAGATCGAACTCGCCGACCGGTTCGAGAACATGGGCGCGCAGATGGTCAAGGAGGTCGCCACTCGGACCAGTGACCAGGCCGGCGACGGCACCACGACCGCGACGGTGCTGGCGCAGGCGATCGTGCGCGAGGGCGCCAAGGCGGTCGCCGCCGGCATGAACCCGATGGATTTGAAGCGCGGCATCGACTTGGCTGTCGCATCGGTCGTCAGCGACATCAAGAAGGTCTCGAAAAAGGTCTCGACCAATGCCGAGATCACCCAGATCGGCACGATCTCGGCCAATGACGATCGCGAGATCGGCGAGATGATCGCCCAAGCCATGGCCAAGGTCGGCAACGAAGGCGTCATCACGGTCGAGGAGGCCAAGAGCCTCGAGACCGAACTCGACATCGTCGAGGGCATGCAGTTCGACCGCGGCTATCTCTCGCCCTACTTCGTGACCAATGCCGAGAAGATGATCTGCGAACTCGACAGCCCGCATATCCTGCTCTTCGAGAAGAAGCTGTCCGGACTGCAGGCGTTGCTTCCCTTGCTGGAAGCGGTGGTGCAGAGCGGCCAGCCGCTGCTGATCGTCGCCGAGGATATCGAAGGCGAGGCGTTGGCAACGCTCGTCGTCAACAAATTGCGCGGCGGCCTCAAGGTCGCGGCGGTCAAGGCGCCGGGCTTCGGCGATCGGCGCAAGTCGATGCTCGAGGACATCGCGATCCTGACCGGCGGCCAGGTCGTCAGCGACGACCTCGGCATCAAGCTCGAAAACGTCACGCTCGACACGCTGGGCCGGGCCAAGAAGGTGCGCATCGAGAAGGAGAACACGACAATCATCGACGGCGCCGGCGACAAGGCGGACATCGCCGGCCGCTGCACGCAATTGCGGGCGCAGATCGAGGAGACGACCTCGGAATACGACAAGGAGAAATTGCAGGAGCGCCTGGCGAAGCTGGCCGGCGGCGTTGCCGTCATCCGCGTCGGCGGCGCCACCGAGATCGAGGTCAAGGAGCGCAAGGACCGCGTCGATGACGCGGTGCATGCGACCCGCGCGGCGGTCGAAGAAGGCATTGTTGCCGGCGGCGGCGTCGCGCTGCTCTACGCCAGCAAGGGGCTCGCCGGGCTCAACCCGGAGAACAACGACCAAAAGGTCGGCATCGACATCGTGCGCCGGGCATTGCAGGCGCCGGCACGGCAGATCGTCGCCAACGCCGGCGCCGAAGGTTCGGTCGTCGTCGGCAAGCTCTTGGAAAGGGGTGATGTCAATTACGGCTTCGACGCGCAGCGCGCCACCTATGTCGACATGGTGCAGGCCGGCATCATCGATCCGAGCAAGGTCGTGCGCCTGGCGCTGCAAGGCGCCGCCTCCGTTGCCGGCCTGCTCGTCACCACCGAGGTGATGATCGCGGAGAAGCCGGAGAGGCGCGTGACGCCGATGTCCGACGCCGGCATGGGCGGCGAGGACTACTGAGGCTGGCAGCGAAGTTCCGGGGGCCATCGCTTTTCTTCGAAACAGGAAAGCGATGGCTGACCCCGCCGACCTCCGGAAAGCTACTCGTCGATGCTTCTTCAAAGCACGCAAGCAAGAGAGCGAGAGCAGTCGATGCAGGACCTCAAGAAGGAATTACTGGCCGCTGCCGAAGGCGGCAGCGCCGACGCGCAACTCAACCTCGGTGTGATGCTGAAGAATCGCGTAGACGATAACGGCTATGCCATCGAAGGCAGCAAGGCCGAGGTCATGCACGCAGAGGCCGTAAAGTGGCTGTTGTCCGCAGCCCAGCAGGACCTGCCCCGCGCCCAACTCGAACTTGCCGAGGCGTATGCCGGCGGCGGCGAAGCTCCGGAAGATTATGTGAAGGCCTGCGGCTGGTTCCTGGTGGCAATTGCCAAGCTGAGCGGCGCGCATCGGCACCGGGCCCGGTCCGGATACGCGCTGGTGTGCTCCCGCCTGACGCCGTCCCAGATCACCAAGGCGACGCATTTCGCACAGATCTGGAAGCCGAAAACAATGCACGGGACAACCATTAACTAGAGACGGTGAGAAAGATGAACATGCATCCGGCAATCAAACCAGCGGCGTGGGGCGCGTTGGTCGGCGCCATCGCTTGCGCCGTTGTGGGCTTCAATTCCCTCGGCTGGACGCTCGGCAGCACGGCCGAGCGGCAGGCGAGCGAGCGGGCCCAAGCCGCGGTCGTCGACGCGCTCACCCCGATCTGCGTTGCGAAATACCGTCAGCAACCCAACGCTGCGACAAAGCTGGCCGAATTCAACAAGGTCAACTCGTGGGACCGCGGCGCGCTGATCGAGAAGGGCGGCTGGGCCACAACGCCCGGAAGCGACGAGACGACGACCTTGGCAGTGGCTTCAGCCTGCGCCGGAAAGCTCGGCAGACCGATCTAGGGCAAATAGTTGGCCCGCGTCGACCGTCGGGCCTTCGAGCGTCTGCTCGACAAGATTGGAGGCATTCATGACCCGTCGGGAAACCAAGTTGATTACCACCCTCGTCGAACGCTGGATGGGTGAACCGGCGGAGCGATCCATGGAGGAGCGGCAGCCTGTGCAAGACCGCCCCGAGCCGAAAAGGCCGCCGGTGAGGGAGCCGTTCTCCGACGACGAAAGGCGCGATCCACCGCCGCTGCGCACATAGCAGCGACCGGGCTCACAGGATCAGCGCAACCGGAAGGGGATCACGGTGGCAAAGGGTCAAAGGAGAACCAATCGGGAGCCGAAGAAGCCGAAGGCGGCGAAAAAGCCGGCACCGCCGCCTCTCGTCGCCATTCGCCTGCCGCCGAAGAAAAATCCGGCCTCCGGGTAGGGTTCGCCGTGACGTGCGTGCGACCATGACCGACAATCCCGTCAACCTCGACGAGCATCGCGGCATGGCCGCGCAGAAGGACACCAAAATTCGCCGGGATCTGCGCGAGGTTCAGATCGATCAGGCCGCTTTGCGGGCTCGCCAAGAGAAGCTCGAAACCTTGCTGCTCGCCGCCCCGGCAGCGACGTGGCTCGAAGCCGCAGCAAGGCCCGGTACCTGATCGAACTCTTCGCCGCCACCCCAGATGCTCAGGATCCTCGACGACGGAAGATTATCGCCAGCGCGCTGGAGGGCCTCACACGATTATCCGACCAGAACGCGGCAAAGTGACGACCAAGAGTCAAGACCAGTATCCGCGCAGCGCCTTCGGCCTCAAAGATCGGGGGATGCGCGCCGAGAAGTCGCAGAAAGACCCCTCCGGGGCAGGGGCTCTGAGCCTACAATTAGCATCATTCGCTGGTATCGTAGTGGAGTGTGTAGAATGATAAAGGCATGGTTGGTTCCGCCTGTGGTCATCCCGATCATTATCGTCTTGATGGTCATGATCTATGCAACATTTCGCGCGCTCGGTCACTCCTGATGACGATGCAGGCCACAGTCAGCTGCACGGTCGAGTACGCGCCGCCGTCATGCGCAGGACCGGCGTCGTCCCGTGGGCGTGGATCGCCGCGATGACCGATGACTCTGACGATCAGTCGCTCGCTCGGGACATGATCGAGGTGCACGGGCTCAATGCCGCCATCGTGGCGCGAGACAATGCGCGTGGCGCGGCGCTGGCCGGCCAGGCCATGCAGGCGAAGGCGTGGATCAGGGTGCTGGGGACCATCCAGCGGCAGCAGGCCGCCCGAGCACCGCCGATCTGCGGCGACTGCTAACTCTTGCGGCTCACATGCTCCGCGAGGGTTAGCAATGTGCAGAAGTCCGGCGCGAGTGCCAATTCCCAGCCAGCTAAGACCGACCTTGAGCCGTGGCGCGACGACAAAATCGAATTCGTGTGCGACATCGACCTTGGGCCGAAAGCATGAGCCGGGCGAAAGCCCGGCCGCTCGGCAGAGTGGAGCCGCGCCCTTGCCGCCGTCGAGCAGACGCGCGGCGCGTTACTCTTTCAGGAGGTTTATGTCGGCGCGCGTCGCACCAGCGTGCGGCCCGATCCGCTGACGCGAAACGCGCTGCGCGACATCGCCGCGCGCGAGGGGATCGCGGAGACGACGAAGCCGGGCCGACGTCTCCATTACTGAACGAGGCGGCGAGTTTCCAGATAACGTCTTATGCGCGATTTTCCTGTAGGCGCCGGATCAAAATGTCACCCGCCTGCCAATTAGAGATGACACTCCCGGGCGGATTTCCGGGGGGTGTCAAGGGTGACGGTTCGGCTGATGAGCGATGGCGAGTTGAGGCGGCTCGAGGTGCTGCGAGATTTGGATCAGCGGCGGCTGACGACCGAGGCGGCAGCGCAGCTGCTGAGGCTCGAGCGCCGTCAGGTGTTCCGGCTGTTGAAGGCGTACCGGATCGAGGGCGCTGCTGGCCTGATTTCGAAGCGGCGTGGCGGCCCGGGCAACCGGCGCAAGCCCGAGGCGTTTCGGAGCAAGGTGCTGTCGATCATTCGCGAGCGGTACTGGGACTTCGGCCCGAGCTTGGCGGCTGAGAAGCTGCGCGAGGTTCACGGAATAACGCTCGGTCGCGAGACGCTGCGGCTATGGATGGTCGAAGCCGGGCTGTGGCTCGATCGCAAGCAGCGGCGAAAGCGCGTCCACCAGCCGCGCTGTCGCCGTGACTGCGTCGGCGAACTGGTGCAGGTTGACGGCAGCGAGCATTGGTGGTTCGAGGACCGCGGCCCGCAATGCACGTTGCTTGTGTTCGTCGACGACGCGACCGGCCGGCTGATGCACCTGCAGTTCGTCGAAAGCGAGTCGACCTTCGCCTATTTCCATGCCGCGCGCGCCTATCTGGAGGCCTGGGGCAAGCCGGTCGCTTTCTACAGCGACAAGCACGGGGTCTTTCGGGTCAACCATGAGGGTGCTATCGGCGGCGATGGGATGACCCAGTTCGGGCGTGCGCTGCATGCTTTGAACATCGACATCATCTGCGCCAATTCGAGCCAGGCGAAGGGCCGGGTCGAGCGGGCGAACAAGACTTTGCAGGATCGGCTGGTCAAGGAGTTGCGGCTGGCCGGCGCCCGCAGCCTGGCCGAAGGGAACGCCTTGCTGCCGGCTTTCATGGCCGACTACAACGCCCGCTTTGGCAAGCCGCCGGCGAACGCGAAGGACCTGCACCGGCCGCTGCGTGCCGGCGACGATCTGGAGGACGCCTTTGCCTGGAAGGAGGAACGCACCCTTTCGCAAGCGCTGACGCTGCAATACGACAAGGTGATCTTCATCCTGGAACCGAGCGACCAGGCCAAGGCGGCGATCGGCAAACGGGTCACTGTCGTCGATTATCCCGATGGCCGGCTATCGATCCGCTACAGGGGCGTCGCGCTCGCCTACCGTACCTTCGACGAGCTGCGCCACGTCCCGCAGGCCGCGATTGTCGAGAACAAGCGGCTCGGCGCCGTCCTCGCCTTCATTCGTGAACAGCAGATCGAACGGGCAGAGGTTCGCAGCAGGAAGGCGCCGCGCCGCCGCGATCAGCGCGACGCGCGCCTATTCAAAGTCGGCTGAGTGTTTACGAGCACAGCGCGCTGACGCGCGGTGGAGCATCGTGTGCCGCCCGAGCACAGAGCTCGGCGGCACGACCCTAGATAAACTCGTTACGTAACGGAATAGAGAGCCTATGAAACGAGGTCCCCGGCCTTCGCCGGGGCAGGCTCTAAGCCCTTGAGCGGACAGGCGATGACGGCAGCCGAGCGGCAGGCCGCATGATCCTCCGCCCGACCCGGCGAAGCCTGGCCCCACGGGTCAAGCCCGTGGGCTGAAGGCCCACGTGCTCGCCGCCGTCAAGACCGCTGCGCGCCGCCTCCGGCGGTGGCCTTCGGCCAGTCTTGACCGCAGCTGCGCGCGGCGCTCCTCGGGGGCCAGGTCGGGACGGAGAAACGGTGCTCGGTCGAACAAAGAAACTGAGTTTGAGCGCCGTCGGGAAGCGTGACGTCACGATTGCCAATAGGAGGTCGAGATGCCAGCACACCGCATCGGCTCTGTCCCAATGACCGCCGCCGAGCGGCAGGCGCGCCACCGCGCCAAGCAGCGCCGGCCGCACGACGCGCACCCCGCCGCGCGGGCGCCGCGTGTCCTGCCGCGCCCGCAACGTTGGGCCGCCGCCGTCGCCGCACTGGTCGCGCTGCAAGACGAATATCGCGCCTGGCTCGACCGGCTACCGGAAAACCTGGAGGGATCCCCGACGGCCGAGAAGCTGCAGGCCATCACCGAGATCGACCTCGACGAGTTGCTGACGATTGATCCACCGCGCGGCTACGGCCGCGACTGATGCAACGGGAGCCTGCCTGTCCGCCCGGGTTCTTCTACGAGCCGAGCGGGCTGACGCCCGCTCGGTAGACAACGGGTGCGGCTACAGGCGCGGTGCATCGGGCGTCGGTCGGGCGCTGCGCTACGCCGAGGGCTCCGCGCCCGCCCGACGCCCGACCCCAACGACAGTGACATTTCTAAATGGCAGAAAGAGTGACATCTCTATTTGGTGGACACATTTCCAGAAGTCATTTCTCTTGTAAAGGCGTCAGGGCCACCACATCTAGAAACGAATCAGCGTTTGCGCGCCCCAGACGCGCGCGCAGGCTCGGTTGAACGAACCATGCACCTTTCGTATAAAAGTACGAAAGCCGCGCCACCATCAGACCTATAAACCGCATGGCGGGAGGATTTTAAGCATTCCAAAGACCCCTGAAAAACACATCGCAGTGCTGCATTACGAGGCCGGTGATCCGTCGGCGACTGTCTTTGCAATCGGCGACACCGCCCGACAGGCCGTCGCCGCCGCGAAAGGCGAGGAACCGGATGACGACTTTGTGTCCTTTCCTGCGACTGCCGCACTGGCAGCGCAGATCGCCGCGGGGTGCAGGCTTTATACAAGGTTGGAAAACGGGCAGGTGTATGGTGAGGACGAGCAAACGCCTAACGACTTGCTGAACGAGCGCCAGCGCCACTCGCTCTCCGCCGGGTGACATCTCTATCTTGCGCCGACATTCAGGCGGAGCAGGGCGGCTGTCCACAAGCTCGGTTTTTATGCGCGAGACCGCCCAAGTCCCGCTTGCCAAAATTAACGAATCGCCCTTTCTATATCGCGAAGATGATTCAACGATTTGGAGCTAATCTTGCTTAGCCGATCGCAACAAGCGCAGGCGCGCGGCGATGATCGCGAGCGGATCACCAGAGCGCGCCAAGCGGCCGAAGCGCTGTTCACGTCGAAACCGCCAGTCAGCGAGTTGTTAGCGCCCGAATCCCCGACGCCCGCCGACCAATCGACGCGCAAACCGCGTGTGCTCGGAATAATCTCGCCGGCGCCGCCGGTCGGTCAGCAGGTGGTCGAAGCGTCGGTCAGCCTTGAGCCGCCGTCGACGCCCGCGATCCCACGGTCGCAATTCGCGCGCATCCGCGCCTTCGCGAAATACGGCATGACGGTTGCCCGGGTCGCCGAGGTCTATGGGGCCGCTGTCGGCGAGATCGAGCGCATTCTCCGCAAAGCCTGACGGCGCCCGACCGGACCGACCCGCGCTCGAGCATTGCCTTACTGGACAGGCTCGATGGTAACCGGGCCAGCGGGCCGGAGGCGCGCAGCCGTGCGCGCGGCATCTGCCTCAGTCGGAAACGACAGGGCGTCTTTCTCCGGTCCCCAAGCAGCCGAGGGGAACCTTCGCGTTAACCAGACTGAATGCCCGCCAGGATACGCGACGCGGATCACGAACATGGTAAATCTCCCCTAGCCAGCGCCGCTGCGGATAGCTCTGTTTCACGATAGCATGGGGGAGTCGCCCGCCGGCCGACCGCTGTCATTTTGAAAATTATCTGGCGTAGGGCTTTCGACCGATAAGCAGTCACCCTCGAAATGTCCGGCAATCCTGGGCCGAGGGCGCCAAACCGGACAGCATGATTGTCGGACGGGAAAGCGGACCTGCGCTCGCCACGTCGACGGAGCTCGGGCAGGCTCCGTCGCATAGCGTGTTCCTGATGTCGTCAGGGGGCGCATTGCCTCGCGCGGAATGTTACCGGCTGAATCCGTTGCCTCAGCGAAGATGCTACCGACGGCGGAGCATCTTCGGGGCAAGGGATGGCAAGGCGGGTCAGCATGTCGACAAGGACCGAACTGGTAGCGGCAATCAGGGAGCGGTATCAGCGCAGCAACAGGGCCGGCCGAACGACGATCTTGGACGAGTTTGTGGCGGTCACCGGCTACCATCGCAAGCACGCGGTCCGAACTCTTGACGGTGGTAGGCGGGCGGCGGCTCCCGCCGGCCCGAACCGCTGCTCGTCGGTACGGCGCGCCGGTCCGTGAGGCGCTGATCGTATTGTGGGAGGCCTCCGATCGGATCTGCTCGAAGCGGCTCAAGCCACTGATCTCGGCGCTGCTCCCGGCCCTCGAACGGCACGGCAAGCTCGCCCTCAGGGCTGAGTTTCGCGCCTTGCTGCTGGCGATCAGCCCGGCGAGCATCGACCGGTTGCTGAGCGAGGTGCGGCTCGTCGCGCGCGGCGGACGGCGGCGGCGCGCAGGGTTCAGTTCGGCAGTGCGGCGTTCGGTTCCGGTGCGCACATTTGGCGATTGGAACGACCCGCCGCCGGGCTTCGTCGAGGTCGATTTCGTCGCGCATGCCGGCACGTCGGCAGCCGGCACCTTTGTGCAGACGATGGTCCTGACGGACATCGCGACCGGCTGGACGGAATGCGTGCCGGTCGTCGTCCGCAACGGCGAGCTGGTGATCGAATCGCTAGCGGCGGCAAGGGAGCTGTTTCCGTTTCCGTTGCGTGGCGTCGACTTCGACAACGACGGTGCCTTCATGAACGATCCGGTCGTCGATTGGTGCCGGGCGCAGGGACTGGAGGTCACGCGGTCCCGTGCTTACCGCAAGAACGACCACGCCTGGGTCGAACAAAAGAACGGTTCGATCGTCCGCCGCCTGGTCGGCTACGGCCGGTTCGAGGGCTTGGTGTCGGCGCAGGCTTTGGCGCGCGCGCCTTTACGCCGCCGCGCGGCTGCACACCAACCTGTTCCAGCCGTCCTTCAAGCTGCAGGAGAAGAAGCGCATCGGCGCCCGCACCCGCCGGCGCTGCCAATGGATCGAGTGTTGGCTCATGCGCAGGTCGGGGAAGAAGCCAAGGCCGGGTTGCGACAGCTCCACGCCCGCGCTGACCCGGTGGCGCTGCTCGCCGAGATCCGCGCGGCGCAAGCGGATCTCGGCGAGCGCGTCGATCGCCGCGGGACGGACCCGGTGGCGCCACAGCCCACCGTCGCCGATCTCGATCGCTTTGCCGCCAGCCTGAGGACGGCGTGGCGTGACGGCGAACGGCGGCCGACGCATCGCCGCCCGTACCGTCGTCGCAAGCCGGTACCGAAACGGCCCTCGATGCTCGACGAAGCGCAGGATCAAATTCGCGCCTGGCTCGATGGCGAGCCGACGATCTCCGCATTGGAAGTTCTGCGGCGGCTCAAGCTGACCCATCCGGATCGGTTCAATGACCGCCACCTGCGCACGGTGCGCAACGTGCGGTGAAGGCGTGGCGCGCCCAGCAGGCGCGCCGGATCATCGCCGAGAGCGCCGCCATCATTGCCCCGGAACTCCAGATCGCCGATCGCTTGTTACCCGACCACCATGTCGATGCCGGCGACCACCGTGCAGGGGCTGCCATGGGTTTTTGAGGGATTAGGAGATCTACTCCGATGACTTGGGCCCGGCATTTGAAGCCCGCCGAGTTCCGGGAACCGGTCAGCTGCGACCAGCCCCCGGTCCATCGGCGTAAGTCTCCGACCGGCTATTCCTCGACGGGTTGTTCCCCAGCAGAGCCCGCTTCCGCTTCACCGGTCACCGGCATCATAGCTCCGCCCCGACCCTGCGGTTCAATCCGAAGTCCGACGTAAACCCGTTCCAGGTTGCAGACGTCGTCTCGGTAACATCGCCGGGTGAGGCAACATGGGGTCAATTTTTCATGTCGCCCGACATGTAGGCGATCGAGACAAGGCGTCGATCGCTTCGCTTCGGCGGTGACCCGGTTCCTCGATGCAGCGCCGCATCTATCGGCCATGGGAGATGCGCTGTGGCCCGAGAGCGAGGAAGCTGCAGAATGACCAGATTAGCGAATGCCCCGACCGGCTGGGCCGCGTTCCGGGCTTTGCGAAGGCCGCCAACACCGCTCCCCCGTCGTCGGCATGGCAATTGGGTCCATGGCCGCTATTCTCGATCGCGAGTCCGAGGAAATGCGGGAGGTCCGGCGGCTAATCAAAATCGTGCGCGGTACCCTGGCGGCTCCCCGATCTCCTAGTGTTATGATGCGCAAATAACTATACACATGTCACGCTGCCTTCTTTCGCGTACGACGCACGGTGCAGCCGGGCTGAATCTCTTCCAGCCGCCGCCGACAGCGCTCGATCTTGGCGAGGATATCTTCGGCTTGCGCCCGCCAGATAAAGGGCTTGGGATCGCGATTCCAAGCCGCAATGAAGTCCTCGATCGCGGCCACCAAGTCCGGGACACTGGCAAAGCTGCCACGGCGCACGGCTTTGCCGGTCAGATCGCCGAACCAGCGTTCCACCAAATTCAGCCAGCTGGAGCTGGTCGGAATGAAGTGTACCGTGAAGCGCGGATGGCGCTTCAACCAGCGTTGGACCTGTGCGGTTTTGTGTGTGCCGTAGTTGTCCAACACCAGATGCAAATCCAACTCCGGCGCGTACTCGGCATCGATCTGGCGCAGAAAGCGCAAGAACTCCTGATGCCGATGGCGCGGAAAACACCGCCCGCTGACCGTTCCGGCCGCCACGTTCAGCGCGGCAAAAAGTGTCGTGGTGCCATGGCGCACATAGTCGTGCGTCCAGGTGCCGCAACGTCCCCGCTTCATCGGCAGCCCAGGCTGCGTGCGATCCAAGGCCTGGATCTGACTTTTTTCATCCACGCACAGCACCACCGCGTTCTGCGGCGGATGCAAGTACACGCCCACCACATCCAGCAGCTTCGGCACGAATTGCGGGTCGCGCGAGAGTTTGAACGTCTCCTGCCGGTGCGGCTGCAAGCCGTGCTCCTGCCAGATGCGGCACACCGTGCTCGCGTCCACGCCTTGGGCCCTGGCCATCGCCCGAGTGCTCCAGTGCGTCTGCCCAGGCGGTTTGCTGCTCAGCGTGGCCTTCACAATGCGTTCGGCCAGGCCCGGCTGGGGTTTGCGTCCGCGTCCTTCGGCCACCGCCCACAAGCTCTGCGCCCCCGCGGCGACGAAGCGCTCCCGCCACAGCCGACAGGTGTGCCGAATTCAATCCAAGCTCCTGCGCAATTGCCACGTCGGCGTATCCCTCATGCGCCAGCAAAACAATCCGGCAGCGCTTCACCACCTGCTGCGGCGTGCCATGCGCCCGAACCCATCCTTGCAGCAGTTCCTGCTGTTCGGCTCTCAGCTCCAGAGTGGCTACCCAATTCCTGCTCACCCGCTGAGTAGGCCACAAGGCGAGCCAAATGTCTAGTTATTTCGGCAGCAGTACACGATGGACCGCCCAAAGCCAATCGGATGGAAAGGCCTACCGGGCCGCGCGCGGCCAAACCCGGTTAATCCCCCTACCGCCGTGAAATTTAGCTTGAGGTTCTGCGACAGGGGGGCTGCCAATGAGCGCGACGACGACAAATCTCGCGCTCGGTAATCGCGGCCCGCCGCGGGTCCCTCTTGGCGCGCAGGGTTGCCGGATGCACGAAAGAAGGTTCCGGAGACGGGGCGGGGGGCCGCTGTGGAAACGCCCGCGATTGTCGCTGCCCTAGACGCCCAAGCCTCCGGCTCGACACGACAAATCAGGACGTGGTCCTGCAATGGGCGCAGTTTCATAGATGGTCTCCTCAGACCAGAATTTGTGAGCGCGTTGGCACTATCGGTCGGTCAGCCAACTCCCGCGCCTCGAGAGCCGTCGCCTGGGATTCGAGCCTCTCTGCTAAAGCAAGCAAAGTTCTTTCAACACGAGCGCTCTTGCCGATCGCCCCGCGGCGACACTCAGCCGCTTCGACTCTCAGCAATTCTGGCGAGTACATTCTATCCACCGGGCCATTGCTACGCCTAGGTTAGAGGCTGATGCGTACGCTGATTTTATCGATGCCGCTTTATTTTCGGCGGTATCTGCTCTCTTGAAGCGTTCGCTGTCGGTGCGTCACTCATTTTTTGGAGAGCATGCCCGCAGCGGAGCTTTCGGGCCGCGAAGCCGAGTGCTTCTTTCTCGCTTGGTGCTTGGCGAAGTACACCGCAGCTGCCTTCGCAGCGAATTCGTGCGTGGCGTAGCGGCCAAGCGACACCGTCTTGCCCAAGTAGAGTACGGTCAATGTTCCTTGTTCGAACGACCAAGTAGACGCTGACTTTTCCATCGTTGTGTTTGACCTCTCCTTCACAATCGCTGTTTTGGCGTTGACCTGACCACCGTATTCACCGGTTCCTGGACTCCCCTCCTAAAGTCTTGAAAATCCCTTGTTCTGCGATCGACAAGGCCCCTCGGAGCGGCCAGTGCGGTTTGTGGTGCCGCCCCTTGGGCTTCTCGCCTGCGGATGCTTGGAAGGTGGCGTCGCCCAGCCACATGGGGATCATGCACTCGCGCTACGAGGGGTCATTCTCGTCGCCCCGTCCCGCAGGTTCGTTCGCCTAATGCTTTTACCAATCGAAAGCTACTTTTCGTAAAGCATTGGTGCAATCAGCAACGGGTTCGGTGTGGTCTTGATGGTGGATTTGCCGCCGCATGCGCAAAGATGCTGGCGTGCCGTCCACGACTCCACGGGGTCAACAACAGCAAGCAAAGAGTCGTCGACACGCCGGTTTAGGAGAGCACCGTCCTGGTTCGGACGAGAGCACAATCGGAAAAAGCCAGTGTCGCAGCAATGCAGAGCTTCGCGGTAGGATTTAACGGCGTATGGTAGGACAACATCCGCGACAGGCCGGTGCGGCTCGCGCGCCGCCGGGCCGGCCAGCGACCTGCGGTGCACTTCAGTATCGCCGCCTCCGCCACAGACCTCCACGCCCCAGCCCGCTCGACCACCCCAACTCGCCCGCGCCCGGGTCATTCAATCCCCATAGCTGCCGCCAGCATGACACGGTTTAGTCCTGGTTTGGTCCAACCCGTTTTCAGCGCACCGGCGCGCGGCCCGTCCCCCGCGCAAACCTCTCCGCAGAGGTCGTGCGCCGCGCCGCCGCGCTAAAAACGCTCTGCAATTATGTTATAAGTGGGTTATTGATATATATCAACACCTTAGGCGTGATTCATGTTACGCGATCCTGGAGCGTTCAGCGGCCGCCGAGAGTCACGCGATCCGGCTATCGGTCCAGGTCGAGCGGGCCATTTTCAGCAAATAAAAACGAATTAGAGTTTGCGCGCCCTTCACGGGCGTGCAGGCTCGAACGAATTAGAGTTTGCGCGCCCTTCACGGGCGTGCAGGCTCGGTTAACGAATTAGAGTTTGAACGAATTAGAGTTTGCGCGCCCTTCACGGGCGTGCAGGCTCGGTTGAACGAACGCGTCTGAGCGCGGGCTGTCGAAGGAATAGGGGTTCAGCGGTCGCGGCGAATAGGTGGCGCGACGAAATGGTGGTTGGGGGCTGTTGCAACCAGCGCGCACTTGGCATGCGACATTGGAAATTTCACTCGCTCCGCCCATTGAATTCGCTGACAGTTTCCGGGACAGAAATGTCACACGATATCCAAAAGGCGAACTCGCTCATCGCGGAAGCCTTTCGTGATTGCCGTTCTTGCCAGCCGAACAACCGATGTTGGCCATGGTATGGCGAATTCCAGGGCGCGACAATAGGGGTAGCATACTCCGAATGGGTGTGTCGGCGTGAAGCTTCGGCAGCCGACGATGAATGCGAGCGGCTGATAGAAATGGGCCCAGCCATCCTGGCGAGTCGAGTGCATTTCCCCACGTCGTTAGTCGTGGAGCGCTCGACCTGGTCCGGTGCGGGTCCGGCCGCTGGAATGACCTGATGGATCAAACCGGACATGTCGCATCGACTGGATCGCCGCGCCCTCGGTCTCAACGCAGACAATATCCTTACCAGGGTCCCTCCGACGATGCCGCCACTCCCTACGGCGTAGCCGTTCCGTTCAACTATCGGGCGAGTCGGCATCGAGCGGTGTCAATCGAGGGTCAAAATGGAACCGCGTCCCGCAGTAGGGACAGAGGGTCGTGTCCGCCTCGCCCATGTTGATGTAGATGTGCGGGTGGTGATTATGCGGTGGGGACACGCCAATGCACTCGAATTCCCTCACACCCTATGCGGATTTCGGGAATGCCGCGGTCTTCCTGAACTTCAGATAGCCGCTGCCGGGCATCACGCGCCTTGCTGATGGCGAGCGCCGCGATGAACGGGCGGCCCGCTGCTGCGTCCTCCTCCATCAGGCGCTCAAGGGCTTCCGTCACCTGATGGATGGAGTGAGGCGGCAAGATCTGAAGAGCCTTCGCCAGCTCGTGGTAGGTGATAGGGATTCGGCGTTTCGCGAAGTTCTCAAGGAATGCGCGTACCCTTGCATGCGTCGGCAAACCGAACAGTCAGATCAGATGTGGGGAGGGCGGCGGTCGGGTCAAGATGCGCGCTCGCAGGGTCGCGGCAGTGGGCTTGGCCGGCGCCCTTGCGACTTGGGTTGGTCTGTCGGCTTGGCCGGCGCTCGATCGGCTGGGACCCCTTTGGCCCATGGATTGCTCGAATGCCCGAAAGAAGGTTCCGGAGACGGGCGGGGGGGCTGCATAATCCGAGCGATTGCTCGGTCGTACTACGGCGCTGCCGCCGGCGCTGCGCAAGCACATGTTCAAGAAGGGCGAGGTTCACAATCCACGCGGGCGCGGTGGAGAATTCCAACGTTGTCTGATGCTTTGTCGCAACTCGTCTTACGAGGCCGTGCAGGAAATCATCCGGCTCTCAAAAGAAAGTGACGACGACCGCGTCCGATACATGGCTGCGACGTGGATCTATCAGTACGCCTGGGGAAGGCCTAAGGATTATGATCCGAAGTCTGAAGGAGATAAGACAGATTCAGTGTTTAATCCACGCGACTATTCGCCGGATCAAATAGATATTATTGAAAGAGGGCTACGAGAAATGTTGAATCCGATGAACCAGCCGGAGGTGACGCCGCCCGGCGACGGGTAGGATCGAGGTCTATTCGCGCCAGGCCCGCAACTTCGAGAACGAGATGCGGGCGATCGAAATTCGCATTCGGGCCGAACGCCGGTGCGGCGAGCTCTTGGCCGAGATGGAGCGAGCGCAAGGCAAACGGTCGGATCTCGCTACTTCGGTCCAGGCTGACGCAAAGTCGTTCGGCGAACAGCTTGATCCCTACGGCATTTCGCAGACCCAATCCTCACGCTGGCAGAAGCTCGCCGAGGTGCCGGAGGCCGAGTTCGAGGCGACTTTCGCCCGGTCCGAGAAGCCGTCGACGACCGGCATCAACAGGGGTTCATCCGAAAAGAAACGCGACGTGGTTGATGCCAATGCCCTGTGGTTCTGGGGCAGGCTGCTCGACTTCGAGAGGGATGGCCTGCTCGGTGCCGATCCCGAGGAAATCTGTGCGACCATATTTTTGCGACAGCGACTACCGCAAGCCCACCGCCGGCAGTATCACCGGCATCCGAACTGCCCGCGACCCCGACGGTTGGGACCCCTTCGACGCTCGATCGATCGGCCTCGAAAAGAGGACCCGAGGGTGGGCGGGGGGGCCGGGCGGAGCGATCGGGCCGCTCTTTCTCGCTCAAGGGCATCGCCTACCCCGTCGCCACCTATCAAGTGGTCGGCACCTATGAGAACCTCGGCACGCAGCGGCTGTTCATTCACGAGGAACGCCCCAACTTCAAACTCGACCTCGATCTCGACGCGATGTCCGCTGATGACCGGGGTCATGCGGCCGCCGCGTTACGCGAGGCCTTGAATTGGCTGTCCGCACTCGACCGAGCGACTACGCCGGTGCTGGAGGAGACGAAGGCGTCGCGTCCGCCCGCGACGGCCCGCCCTGGGCTCGGCGAAGTGGAACGGTCCGGCGGACGGCGGCGCGCCAGGATTGGACCATCGATGTGGGCTCGGCGAGCCGGTACGCGCCTCTCAGGCCGTCGCAGCCGACGAAGCGGTCGTGCAGCTTACGGTCGCGGGCCTGGGCTTGTCGGCCGGAAAAGCGGATCCTCCCGCGCAGCGATCTGGGCAGTCGATCTCCGGCCAGCCGCACTCGCCGAGCATGCGGAGGGCGAGAGGAAAGAGCTCACGCTCCTACTTCGCCATGTCGTCCTGGCGGCGGTGAACTCACGCCCGAGGCAGTCGGACACCTCGCGCGGCACGTCGACGGACTATGTTGCTTTTCTTGCAGCAATGGCCGTGTCCCGGCGCGTGGCTCGCCCGCTTTGGGCCTGCTCGATGCCGGCGATCGAATGGCAGCTTCGGGTCGAGCGCTGCCGGCTGCCCGCGGGTGGACGAACGGCCGGAGTAGGCACGCAAACGCGGCATTCAGGGCAGCGGGAACGCCTCCTGCCACCGCAGACCGCAACGCGCATCGCCTTGCGCGCGTGAGCGCCTGGATAAGTAACCGTGTGCGCCACCAGCCTAATCCAACCGTGCCAATGCCGCCACGACGGACTCGGCCTGTTCGACGATGACCATATGTCCGGCGGCGGGAACCGTGACGAGTTCGCTGCCTGCGATGCCGCGGAGGAATGCCTCGCCATAGGCCGGCGGGATCATCCGGTCGTCCTCGCCCCAGACGATCACGGTCCTGGCTCGGATACGGTAAAGCCGTTCGGCAAGGCCGCGATCCGGCACCGGGAACAGCAATTTGCTCGCCATCGTCAACTGGCGCGCATTGCGGATCATGAAGGCTTCGAGAAATTTCGGATCGTCGAGATCTCCGCCGGGCGCCATCAGACGCTCGCCGAGCGCCGGGTCGTGGAACAGTAGCTCGGGCAGTTCATGCGGCAGTTTCGCGAACAGGTCCGGGATCGGGTGATCGTCGAGCCATAGCCCGGCCGGCGCGATCAGCCCAAGCCGCTCGACATCGTGCGGTGCTACCGCCGACATCTCGGCGGCGATCATACCGCCCATCGAGTGGCCGATCAGATAGGGGCGCGCCAGCCCGAGCGCCTCGATCACGTCGAACGAGTGCAATGTGACCGCCAGCATGTCGGGCAGCGTGTCGCCGCCCTCGGAATCGCCGTAGCCCGGCAATAGCGGTGCGAAGACGTGCCAGCGCCGCGCCATCGCAGCGAGGAACGGGCTTTTCTCCACCAGCCCGCCAGCGCCGTGCAGAAACAGAAGTGGCGGGCCATCGCCGGCCTCGAAGACGCGGATCTTGCGGCGACCGCCGGCGACATCGAGCAGAAAGGAGCGACCGCTCATGGCCGGATCTCCGCGGTGGCCTGGCCTGGCACGGCAGGCTGCGGCAGCGGGTGGATCCAAAAGCGCTCGTCGCCGTCGTAACCCTTCCAGATGCCCCTGAGGTGCGGCATCACCTTGCGGGCGAACAATTTGCTCGAATGGCAGGTCTTTTCGGTCGGCATGTCGCCCATCTGGAACAGGCAGATGATGTTGCCAACGCGCAGACCCTTTATTAGCTCCTCCATGCGCTGGCGCACGGTTTCCGGACTGCCGGCTACGATGTAGCCGAGCTCGATCAGCTCCTGCCACGACAGGGTTGCCGCGTGGCCGAGATTGGCACGGCTCAGCTGGTTCAAAAATCCGGCCTGGATCGTCTTAATGGTGCGGTAGCCGGGCGCGTCCGCAAAGCCGGGATAGACGTGCAGACAGCGGTTGAAGAAGTAGCTGACGTGCGGGCCGTAGAGCCGCTCCGCCTCGGCGTCGGTCTCGGCGACGCAGATGCATTGCGCGAACGTGGCGCGGTACGGCAAGTCGTCGGCCCCCATCTCGGCGACCCGCTGCCAGTAATTGGTCATCAGCTTCTGCGCCCGCAAATACCCGAAGAAGCTGAGGTACGAATAGTTGTAGTCATTCTCGATGCAAAAATCGTAGGTCTCGACCGAGCCGCCGCCCGGGATCCACACCGGCGGGCGCGGCTTCTGCACCGGCTTCGGCCAGCAATTGGCGTAGCGCAGCTGGGTGAAGCGGCCGTTGAAGACAAACGGCTCGTCGGCCGCCCAGGCTCTCCGAATCAGGTCGTGCGCCTCGGCATAGCGCTCGCGCAACGTCGCCGGCACGCGACCGTAGGCGTAGTTGGTGTCCATCGAAGTGCCTACCGGAAAGCCGGCGACCAGCCGACCGCCCGACATCACGTCGAGCATCGCGAATTCCTCGGCAACGCGGATCGGGGGGTCGTACAGTGCGATCGAGCTGCCAAGCACGACGAGTGCGGCGCGCGAGGTACGCCGCGCCAAGGCCGCGGCCATCAGGGTCGGCGAGGGCATCAGGCCGTAGGCGTTGGCGTGATGCTCGTTGACCCCAAGTCCGTCAAACCCGACCGTCTCGGCGAATTCGAGCTGGTCGAGATAGTCGTTGTAGACCTCGTGTCCGCGCACCGGGTCGTACAGGGAACTGGGGATGTCGACCCACACCGACCGGTATTTCTCGCGGAAATCCTCCGGCAGATAAGGCCAGGGCATCAGGTTGAACCAGATGAAGCGCATACCGCCCTCCCCGTGCTGGAGCCGGATCGCGATACTCCATTGGCGGTCATCCTCGCGCAAGCGGGAATCCGGGCAATCGTATTGTGTCGGTTTGCCTCGGCGCCCGCCGGGCGGGCATTCTTCGATCTGTGCCGGGAGCCAGAGCCTATCTTTCTTCACGATCGCGCGGCGATTACAGCTCCGGCGCGATTCTCCGAAAGTGTTTGGAGGACAAGTACTTCAGGTCGGCCAAGCGTCAGGCGATTTGGTGGCGAGCCATTTTACCAGCGCGGCGTTGACGTCGACGGGCCGCTCCTGCGCCATCCAATGGCCGGAGTGGACGACGACCTCGGTGAGGTCGGCGCAGTCGCGGCGCATCGGCTCGGCGAGCCGGGAGTCGATCGTTTCACAGGTATAGTCGTAGGCGCCGTGCAGGAAGAGGACGGGGAGAGCGAGTTTGCCTCCGTTCTTTGCCCGGGCAGCATAGGCGGTGTTGGCGGCGGCATTCATGTACCAGGAGTTAGCGCCGAAGAAGCCGGTGCGGGCGAGGGAGGTGGCGTAGATCGAGAGGTCTTCCTCGGAGATGATGTCGGGGTCGCGGGGGTATGACGGCGCCTCGTCCGCGCCGGCGAACCAGCCGTTGTCGCGGCGGACCTCGGCGGTGCGGGAAGGTTTACCTCGGCCGGCGGGGTTACCTTTGCGGAACAGCGCGCGCACGGTGTTTTCAATATCGGCTTCAAAGGTGGCGCGGGCGCGGTCGAAGTGCTCTTCGTAGAAAAGTTGGTACTCCCATTGGCCGGCGGGGTATGTGGATTCGGGGTAGATCTCGCGGTTGACGAGGGCGATCAGATTAGCGGCGGCAAAGCCGCTGGCGATGTAAGGGACGCAGAGATTGGCGACAGCTTGGCAGCGCTCGGGGTGTTGGCTGGCGAGACCCCAGACAACCGGACTGCCCCAGTCGTGGCCAACCCAGATAGCGCGGGCGCGGCCAAGATGGGCCAGCAGGTCGAGCATGTCGTGAACGCTGTGTTCGAGCGCATAGTCGGCGTGGGTGCGGTAACTGGAGGAACGGCCATAGCCACGCATGTCCGGTGCGATGCAGCGAAAGCCGAGGGCTGCGAAGCAGCGGAGTTGGTGGCGCCAGCTATGCGAGAGCTCCGGCCAGCCGTGGACGAAGACGATCAGCGGGCCAGTTTCAGGGCCACAGGCGAGATAGAAACTCGCGTGCCGGGCGGTTTTCGCTAAGTGCTCGGTCACGGGGAAAAGCATAGCCGAGTTTCCCTTTGCGGCGCCGGATACGGCGAAATACGAGTTGTGTCATGAGATGGCAGAAGGCTGACTTTGCTCCTTGGGCGGAAACCGATCAACGGTGCAGCGGGCAGGCTGGGCCCGCCGCCGTCGGCAGTTGCCCTGTCAGCCGCCGGCGGCAGTTGCCCTGTCAGCCAAGGCGCGCCGAACGAGAGCCAAATCAATGGCTCGACGAGCATATCCGAATGTCCGTTCCCTGACGACCTGACCATCTGCCGTTCGCGATCGCGAACGGCGGCTTTGGGGCACTATGCAGATATCTGCATAGCGACCCCTATGCATAGGACCGAACTATGCATAGCACCGGGTCCCGGCGGGTGCGGGCCGGGTGTCCGTCGGGTTCCAGGCGAGATAGGCCATGGCTGACCTCGACATAGTTTGGGCGATCTTCGAGGGTACACGTGCCCGGCGCCGGAGTTCTGGACCGGGCTCACGTCATGCGTATCGCATTTTTATCGGCTTGCGTGATCGATTGAGTTTGAGCAACCGCAGCGCCCGAGCGCTGTAACTATGCATACCGCGCCGCCGGCCTCTGTCATGGTGGCACTGGGTCGGCGTGCGGCGCGAGAGACAACTCTGCATAGTTCGTTCCTATGCATAGGGGTCGAGTTGAGCCGTTGGCTCGGGGTCCGAGGGCAGTCCGTGGTCTCGACGGACTTCGAATGGCCGCACGGGGTGGCTGTCGACCCAAAGTGAACCTTCGGTGGTTTGGCCCGACTGGCCCACCGCGACCCGAAAACCGACAGAGGCTGAAGAAACGGGTGCTCGTTCAGCACAATTGAAGCTCAGCTAAATATAGCGGGGTCGCCCAAGCAGGCTTGAGAATCGCAACCGCGTCTCAAAGCCCTCGCGTGCTGCGAGCGCGGCGACGCGGTCGCGGTGCTCAGCGGGTATCCCAGGCCCGACGACGATTTGGTCGATCAGAATGTCGAGGTCGACGGCGACCTCAATTCCTAGTTCCGGTACGGGCACGCCGAATTCCTCCGCCGATCGCACGG
This sequence comes from uncultured Alphaproteobacteria bacterium, assembly GCA_963772295.1. Taxonomy (GTDB): domain Bacteria; phylum Pseudomonadota; class Alphaproteobacteria; order ATCC43930; family CGMCC-115725; genus AP-15. Next base: position 99,040 of record CAVYWO010000002.1, on the reverse strand, counting down.
AGATCGCAAGCCGAAATTCGCGCTCCCATTCGAACGCGCGATGTTTGAAGAAAAAGCGCTCCAACATCCCAACGTCACGCATCCGGATTTGCGTCAGATCGACATAACGGACAGGACTGCCCCACAACTCCTCGACGCCATAATCGGGGCGCAACCGAAAGGGCTGGAAGGAACGGCGCATGCGATCCGGGGTCGAGCAGACCGCAATACCCTTACTTTGCCCTGCATAGAGCTTCCACATGGCATCGCTTTCGTACTCCGCGCGATGCCAACAATTAAGTTTCGTCAGTCTCTTAAGTCTGAGGAATGCGCGCTCGCCGTGCTCCATTTCGGCATAACGCGGGTCGGGTGGCGGCACATTTGTTTGCACCGCCACGGCTCCTTCAAACGGATCGACGAATTGGTCGGCGGCGGCGAAGTAAATCTGGCCATTGCCTAGCGTCCACTCAAAGCGCTCTACCGAGCAATAGCGCCACAACGTTTCATTCCAGTCGATCTGGATACCCTCGATCGTTCGCAACCGTGGTTCTCCAAAAAAACGGATGACTATCACCTCTTGTATACACACGTACCCCACCGGAGACACCGGTCGCACCCCTTTTGGGGCACTGGCGCTGAATGCCCTCGGGAACGCCCGCTGTCCACCCTCCTGAGATCTTCGGGCAGGCAGCGGCGAGTGACCGAATTAGGGCATGAAGGATCCTGGCGAAGCTCGATCCGCCGCAGCCCCGTCCCGAGCTGCCACCACTGAAAGCGTACGACGCCCCCTCGGCGTCGGCGACGGGGATGAACGCGTATCGCGGGCCGCCGATGACGCTCGGGAACTCCGCCGTCGCAAGAGTACGGCGCCGCCAGAGCGGGTGGAACTATCGCCTTTCACACGTGTTGTCTTGACCGTGACGCTCCTCGCGCACCTTCCACATGCCGCGATCCGCATTACTGCCGAAGGGTTAACGGGGCGATCCGGGTCAACCCGGTTCGGCCGAAAGCGTCCTCATCCAAAGGAGGCGCACCATGTGGGGAGGAATTGGCGGTCTCGTCATTCAGGCGGGCGCCGGCGGGGTCTGCGCGAATATCGCCGGCGAGTTGATGCGGAAGTACGATCTCGGCGCAGTCGGAAACACGATCTCTGGCATCCTCGGCGGCGGTCTCGTCGCGCAGTTCGTCGGGGCGCTCGCCGGTGGTGCCAGTACCGATCTGCTACGCGGTGATCTCGACATCGGCTCGATCGTCGGTCAGGCCGTCTCCGGCGCCGTCGGCGGCGGCGTGCTGATGATGATCATCGGTAGTGCCGGGCGCCGTTAGACGGCCTGGCAGGCTCGCCCTATGTGTTCCGGCTGCGGGCAGCCCGGCGGGTTGATTTCGTGGTTAGCGGCACCGAGCGTCGCTAGACCGCGAGCGCCGCGGCCCTGGATGATCGAAGTCGATCGTCGGAAACGCCCGTCGCAACCGCTCGCCTTCCTCCCGGATCGCCCCGTCAACAGGCGTCACCGGCAGCGGCGCCAGCCGGTCGAGCACGCCGAGCCCGGTCGCGATGAGGAAGTCGAGAAGGCGATCCCACGCCTCGCGCACGGCACGCGGTCCTGCCCATGCGCGGACGAACCGCCGTCGCCTCAATTCGATCTGCCCGACCGCGCTGCATTTAGCGCCGCGATTTGCGATCCGCTGCCACGTGTCCCATCCCCGCGGTCGAGCATCAGATCTTGCAAGCAGGCCGCTTCAAGCTCGGCATCGGCACGGTGCTTGCGGATCAGCAGGTTGGCGGCCCGCCAGATATCAAGGTTGGAGATCACCGCGGCGCTTTGGCTTCGGGTGGTCGGCGGGGGTCCGGCTGGTCGTATGGTGCAAGGAGTGCGGCCCGCCAAGTCGAGCCCGACCCTGCGGAGATGGCCGAGCGCGACGGCGCCGAGATGGGCGTTCCCGATTGGCGCGAGAGGCTTCTGTGCGCCGGCTGCGGCAGTCGGCAGGTGGAATTCGTGATCACCGGAACCGAGCGGCGACGAATTCAGCACCTCTGGTCTGAAGGCAGAGTCCGGGCCGGCCCTTGGGCCGTCCTGGCGCCCGCACGGCTGGTACCGCCTGACGATTGGCTGAGAGAGGGCGTCGCGACGTGTCGCGGTGCAAGTGTGGGACGCCGCCCTCGTGCCGCTTCGGAAAAACTTGCCCGGCCGCAGGCGGTCTGGCGGTGCGGTCGACGATTGATTCTGTTACGACATTGTGTTTCCGTCGGCTCGGAAATCTGACTTATCATGCACAGGGCGGAGGCTCTCATGGCATTAACTGGGGACGCCGCCGGACCGGCGCAGCGCGGCAAACCGGCGCCGGCGCTCAAGCTCAACTTTCTGTCGCACGGTACGCTGGAGAGCCGCGATCTTCCTTTCTCGCGCCGCTTCTACGAGGAGTTTCTTGGTCTCGATGTCGTTCAGACGAGCCCGATCTCTCTTCTCATTCGATTGGGCGGCCCCAACACCATTGCCGTCGTTTACAGCAAGAACGTTGGCGGAATGAACCTCCTCAACCACAACGGTCTCGATGTCCGCACCCAGGAAGAGGTAGATGAGGCGCACCGCATCGTCTGTGCCCAGGCCGAGCAGTGGCATCTCAAGAAAATCTCCAAACCGCACCTTCAGCACGGCACCTACAGCTTCTTCTTTTGGGATGGCGACGATAATTGCTGGGAAATCCTGACCAATCCGGAAGGCGGTTATAGCTGGTTGTTCGAACAGGGCGACCAGCACGGCAAAGGTCATCTAGACCGCAACTTCGAACGCCCGGGAGTCAACACCTGAATAAGCTGCGGAGCGGGGGTTCTACCGCGCCGCCCGCGGCCCCGATCGCGAGCTGTTCCGCACATGCGACATTGTGCGTCGTAGTCTCGCCGACTGACCTCGCCGCCTGGGACTGGCCGGATTCTTGGGAGTTTGGATGAGATGAGGGTGACGACATGTCGCAGGTCCTGCGTCCCGACGCCAGAGCAGGCCACGAATAGCGGAACATCCGGGCGAACGTTTGCTACCGAATTTGCTACCGAACTCGGTAGCACGGAGTGCCACGAGGCGGGATGGAGAACATTTCGGGGCGGGAAAAGCCAGCCATTCCGGGACCTTTCGGGACGGGATAATGCCTGTCGGGACTGCCACACGCGATCAAGAAGATCGCGGCGGGGACCGGCTCGACCTGGCGGCCGCGATCCCGCCGTCATACGGATCAACCGGGCTGGGCAATCGGCGAACCGACATAAGACGAGGGCGCCCCCTTGCTTCCGGCGGCCGCGGGGTCAGATCGGCAATTTTTTTCCGGGGCGCGGTGGGGATGGGGTAGCCCGACTATCAGCGCGCCGCGTCCCAAGTGGTCCGGCGGGGCTTTCAATCTCACGCCGCGTCATCTGGCGCTCCGACGCCAACGCTTGTCAGCCGCATGATGCGCCGGGTCGCAACCGTGCCTGCGGGGTCCGCATGGGGTCCGCAAAAAAAAAGCCCTTATCTATTCGCCGAATTGTGCTGTTAAGTGCTTGATTTAACTGGTAGGTGCACGAGGACTCGAACCTCGGACCCGCTGATTAAGAGTTTCCGATCCAGCCTTTCTGGCTGGTTGCCGATCGCATCCTTGAGCACGATAGATCAACAACATAGCGCCGACTATTGTTGCCGTCTGTTTCTTCGGACTTGATTTTTGGTGATACCTAGGTGATACCTAGACCCGGAACAGCCCGTTCCACTGATCCGACGACAGGGAGCCGGGGCGATGCGGGGCAAGATCACCAAGCGCTCGGTCGACGCGCTGAAGTTGGCGGACGGCGGCGAAGCCGTGCTGTGGGATTCCGAGCTGAAGGGTTTTGGCGTGCGTGTGCAGCGTGGCGGCGGCAAGAGCTACGTGCTGCATTACCGCGCCGGCACCGGCCGCGGCGCACCGCTGCGCAAGCTGACGATCGGCCGGCACGGCTCGCCTTGGACACCGGAGACGGCGCGCCGCGAAGCCAAGCGGCTGCTCGGCATGGTGGAGAATGGCGCGGACCCGGCAGCCGACAGGATCGCGCGGCAGGAAGCGCCGACAATGGCCGAGCTCGCCGAGCGCTTTCTTGCCGAGCATGCCGAGGCAAAGCGCAAGGCCAGCACGGCGGCCGAATATCGGCGGCTGCTCGACAAGATCATTCTGCCGGCGCTTGGCAAGCGGAAGGCGGCGGACGTGACCCGCGCCGACATCGCCAAGCTGCACCACGCCAACCGGGCCGCGCCATACCAAGCCAACCGCGTGCTCGCGGTGCTGTCCAAGATGTTCAACCTCGCCGAGCGGTGGGGCTTGCGGGCGGACGGCTCAAACCCGTGCCGCCATGTCGAGAAGTTCGGTGAGCGCAAGCGCGAGCGGATGCTGTCGCCGGCCGAGCTGGCGCGGCTCGGCGACGCGCTCGCGGCTCACCATGGGTCGCCCTATACCGTCGCCGCGGTCAAGCTGTTGGTGTTCACCGGTGCGCGTCTCGGCGAAGTGCTCGGGCTCCGCTGGGAGCGGATTGATTTCGAGCGCGCCGAAGCTCGGCTGCCTGACAGCAAGAGCGGCGCCAAGACGCTGCATCTGCCACCGCCTGCGCTCGCCGTGCTCGCCGAACTGCCGCGGCTCGACGGCAACCCGCACGTCATCGCCGGTGCGAAGGAAGGCGCAGCGATGGTCAACCTCGAAAAGCCGTGGCGAGCGATCCGTAAGCCGGCCGGGCTCGACGACGTGCGGCTGCACGATTTACGGCATGCCTTCGCGAGCGTGGCCGCGTCGAGCGGGATGGGCTTGCCGATCATCGGCAAGATGCTCGGTCACACTCAGGCGGCCACGACGGCGCGCTATGCGCATCTCGCCAGCGACCCGGTGAAGGCCGCTGCCGCCGCCGTCGCGGGCAAGATCGCCGCGGCGATGGGCGGCGGTTCGGGCGATGCCGGGAAGGGAAGCGCGGCAGTGCTGCCGCTACGCTCCGGTGGCCACAATGCGAGCGGCTGATCCCACGACCGGGCGACGGCCCCGCGAAGATTGAAATCATTAGGCTTTCCCGCTGATGCGACAGCACCGCACTTCGTCGAGCGTCGTAAAGCGCCAATTATTTCAGTCTGGTAACCTCCAAGCGATGCCGGCGCGTTTATCTTGCCTTCCGAGGGTTGGCCGTAACCGTCCGGGCCTTGCACAGTTCTGCCGGCGGGGTGTGGCGGGGCATATCGAGAGAGGGTTCAATCCCTCTCAGTCGCGTCCCTTTCGCCTGAGCTCTCCGGCCAGCAAAACGAACTTGTGCTCGTCATCTTGGTATCACAAAACAGCCGATCCATAACCGCCTGCACGGTATTGGGCGCTTTTATTTCCGGTGTAAGATGTGGAGCAACTTCGGATTTACAAAGAATTATATCCAAGCGAAGAGCCTCTTGAACGGCAAAAACCTCCCTGTCGTTCATCGTAAGGCTGTAGTTATAGGTCGTCATCTCGTTTCTCCTTGGTGCTATGCTCTCGGGATTCGAGCAGCGCAGTTATTCATAGGGAGACGAATTACTCCAAAGTTGTGGGATCTCGCGCGAAAGTCGATCCAATATATAAAAAGTTGGATGATCCCAGAGAACTCCCTTTTCGGCGGCCTGCCCGAACGCTCGGCGCACCGCGGGTACGTGCATAACCGGGCCACGAAGCGAGTTGTACGCTTCCAGCGCCTCACCAAGCAACCGCCTGCTCTTTTGCGCTAGAGTTTCCTTGAACGTGAACCGCTCGGATACTTTGGTCCAAAATCTTATGACCAGCCACAGGACGTACAGGCCATACCAAACAGCGCCTGTAGTGATGCCGGCGGGGACGGATCGCTGGGCGATGAAGTAGCAGACAACCGCGGGGAGCCCCCACTTTATGAGCCAAACCAGCGGCCAGAGGAGGGTTCCCCAACCGACCGCACCCAAGAAATAGGTTGCCCAGTAAGCTCCGCCGCGAGTTGCGATCAGGGACTCGTGTGTCAACGCGACGATCTTTCCGAAAGTCATGGCGTCCAATATGACCCAGTCCAAATAAGCATTATGAAGCCACGGCTTTTGGATGTATTCAGTGATCGCTCTAGTCAAAGCATCCGAGCACCCGCTGATACCGATCGCTTGGCTTGGCCGCTTAATTATAAAAGCCTCAACTTGCGGGAATTTGAATAGAAAGCGTTCCCGGTGCCACCAAATTCGAAATTTATCAGAGAAGAACGGCCCGTCAAGGTGGAGAGCACGATCTAGACTTGCAATAAACTATAGTATGTCGACAAACAAAGTTGGCAAATCGGCTGATGGTATATTGTTATCTGTACAATATCTTGGTAATCCCTGAGTTAATAAATCTAAAATTGGTGAAGCTCTATCATTCAACCTTTTGATAAACATCCCCCTCACAAAGAAAGTGTCTTCCAATTCCCCTTTTGCATGACGTTCAATATACCTATCACGCTCCTGGACGAGCCTCTCACTCGGCGGTCGTTTAGAAACGACCCCCTCGCGTGCCGGCGTCCACTCCAAGGCCGATATATAACCCCACAATGGCTCGGGGCGCGGTATCCACGGCCGATCCGGGAACTGATGCCTGGGAAGGCTCGGGTGAGCTAACGCCTGGTAGAGCCGAACTGATGCCTGGGAAGGCTCGGGTGAGCTAACGCCTGGAAGGGTGAACAGACCCCAAGTTTCAATATCAACTCTTTCTTCAAGTCCCCCGAGTTGATTATCAATGTGCCATCGCGACGTAGTTTCTTCATCGATGATACCGCCAACCCATTTAATACTGATAGTAACGGCGTCAACGCCGCCGGTCTCTACGCTAGTTCTAAGTGCTTCCAATACGCTTTCGGGAACTCCACATTCCAAATTCCAATTGTAATCGATGAAGGACAAGAAAGCGGTTGGGGCTATTTTATCGAACGAATCACACTGTAACCGCAGGAGCGCGCATTCTGGTGTGTTATTAAACTGGGATAGGTACATTTCCTCGTATAGTTGGCGAAACAGTGCCCATTTTTTAGCAAAGGTGAGGTTTGAATGAATGTTGAGAGGAAATGTTTCAGAGCGATGATCTTCTCCAATGATATAGACGTTAGCCTCGTTAGCCACGGCAGTTCCGTCGACATGCATAGCAAATTCGGGTTCTGCCGAGGGTCCGAAAGGATCAGGAATCCACCGATGAACGGGCTTCAGTTCGTACGCTGTTACATTGAAGGCGTGATCCGATGGTGCAAAATCGCCGAAGGATCTCGGTTCACCTTTGGTCACAGGTACATTTCCGGGACTACTTCTGATCGTCGGCGCTACGGAGGAGAGGGACGCACCGCGTCGCCGCCTCCAAATCAATGATTCGCTGCACAGGCGCTGGTGCCGCGCGCGGCGCCCACCCGAAATCTAGGGTAATCACGGCCGGGGGTGTCTCGATCGGTTCCCGCGGCAGTACGCGCCCGAGCAATGTCAGGAACGCCGCCGGGTTCTGGTGCGCCTGCTCGGCGAGGTAGGCTTGCCCGCCGGCGTCATCGAGCGCGCAGAGGATCATGTCGCGGAGGGTACGATTTACCCTGTTGGCCGTTCCTTTGGGCCGGCCCTTGCCGGCGTTCGGCGGCCGGGTTCCCTTCTGAGCAGGCATCGTCGCGATTCCTCGCCGGAAACACTATCGATCAGCAGTTTACAGCTGCGCCAGCCGTGCGCAAAAGATCCGTGGCTATCCAGGGGAACCATCGTAGAGCGCAGGTGCGGCGAGAATTGGTTCCATCGGGCCGGCAGCCTCCTCTGTTCGGCTCGCCCGGCACAGGGCTTGTGGTGCCTCGATCGCGAGCCTGATCCGCGCCCACACATGCCAGCCGTCGCTGTCGCCTTGGTCGAGCATGCGGCCGGCGCGCCGGGTCGCTTCGGAAGCGGCAGCGGCGCTGTGCTGACCGATCAGCAGACCCGGCGGGTGAAGCGGACAGGGGGGCGCTAAGGCTCGATTTCGACCACCGTCTGATGCTTCGGTTCCACGGTTCCGCGATCACCTCCGATGCCGGTTTGCTGCCCTATTCGCGAGCTGGATGATGCGGTGGGCCTGACCGACACGGGTGCCGGTACGCTCGCCGAAACACGCACCGGTAAAAAAACATCCGCCACCTCTTGGTTGGGTTGCTGCGGCAGTCGGTGTTCGGCCGACTGGCCGGCTACGAAGGACGTGAGGTTGTGCGCGACCCGGCGATGCGCTGGGTGGTCGGTGGCAGGGGCGCTAAAATGGGTCAGACTACCTCGGCCAGCGAGATGGGCCGCTATGAGACCGAGTGGCTGAAAGCGGCGAACCTCACCGCTTTTGCCGATTTACCGGGCCGGTGGATCGACCGCGTAAACCCGCGGCGGAGTGCTATTCTCTTCGGCCATGCAGGAAAGCAGAGATCTACATGAGCGCGCCTACTACGCCCACAGCCGGGAAGGCGAAGGACGGGACACCTGGGAACGGCTCGAATGGCACCTCCGCCGGGCGGGTGTCCTCGCTCGCCGGTTTGGGCGGCGCTTCGACGCTGGCAACACTGGCGCGGCGAGCGGCCTTCTCCATGATGTCGGTAAGTACTCGGATGCGTTTCAACGACGTATTGCCGGGGATGCAGGCAGCGTCGATCATGCGACCGGCGGGGCAAAGGAGGCGGTTGCCCATTATGGCCAGACGGTTGGGCACCTCCTCGGCTATGGGATTGCCGGACATCATGGCGGTTTGCCGGACGGCGGCAAAGCGGACGATCGGGCGCTCCTGAGCCGCCTTGAGAGCACCCAGATCCCCCTCGGCCACGACCGCTGGAAGGGGCGCATCGGGCTGCCTGATCCCGCCAGGATCGAAGCCGAGATCCGCGCTTTCCTAGAGCGCGGTGGCGAGAAAGTGACCCGGTTTGGTGTCAGCTTTCTCGCCAGGATGGTCTTCTCCTGCCTCGTTGATGCTGATTTTCTCGCCACAGAATGGTTCTACGACCGGGGCAAGGCGCATGCGCGCAAGCGGTTGCCCAATCCCGCGGCACTCGCCCGATATTGCGTGCCCACCTCGACGCCGCCTTCTCCGGTCGGCTGGGCGAAATCAATCGGCAACGCGCCGCCATTTTGAACGCCTGCCGCAAGGCGGCCGCGCAAGACACCGGCGTGTTCAGCCTCGACGTCCCGACAGGGGGCGGTAAGACACTGTCATCGCTGTCTTTCGCGCTGGAGCACGCGGCCCGACACGAGCTCGACCGCGTGATTTATGCAATCCCCTACACCTCCATCATCGATCAGACCGCCGACGAATTCCGCAAAGCGCTTGGCGCCGCCGGTCCCGACATCGTGTTGGAGCATCATTCGGCGGTCGAGGCCCCGGTTCGCGCGGGAGAGCCGGATGAACCGATCGGGCCGCGCCGGCTGCGTCTCGCGACCGAGAATTGGGACGTGCCGGTGATCGTTACCACAACGGTGCAGCTCTTCGACTCACTCTATTCCAATCGCCCGAGCCGCTGCCGCAAGCTGCATAGCCTCGCGCGCGCCGTTATCGTTTTGGACGAAGTGCAGGCGTTGCCACTCGATCGACTCTCCCCGTGCCTTGCCGCCTTACGCGAATTGACGACGCGCTACGGCAGCTCACTTGTCCTGTGCAGCGCCACCATGCCGAACTTCGCGACGCATCCGGCTCTCAAGGTGTCGTTGCCACCGGCAAGCCCGATCATCACGCAGAGCCCCGCACCTTTGGCCGCGTTCCGCCGTGTCGCGCCCGAGCGCATCTCCGAGCCGATCGATGACGAGACGCTCGCGGCGCAGCTCGCAGGTAGCGCACAGGCATTGTGCATCGTCGATGCGCGTCGGCACGCCACTGAGCTTTTCGCGTTGTTGCCTGACGACGGCGGTCGCTTCCATCTCAGTGCCGCGATGTGCCCGGCGCACCGACGGAGCGTCTTACAAACGGTGAAGGATCGGCTCAGCGCTGGCTTGCCCTGCCGGTTGGTCGCCACTCGGGTGATCGAAGCCGGCGTCGACATATCGTTTCCCGTGGTGTGGCGGGCGATGGCCGGAGTGGATTCACTCGCCCAGGCAGCGGGACGCTGCAATCGGCATGGAGAGGGACCAGGCCTCGGCCGCTTTGTTGTCTTCGAGCCGGCGCGTGAGGATGCGATACCCAAACCCCTCGCCGACCTGCGCCGCCGGGCCGGCGAGGCGAAGGAGGTGCTGCGACAGCACCAGGACCCGTTGAGTTAGGAAGCCGTCGCGAACTTTTTCGAGCGCATCATTGCGCTCGGTGATCATGACCGGGACGGTTGCTGGAAGCGCCTCAACGACGCCCCTCTCGATCGCATCCCCTTTCGCGAGATCGGGGAAGACTTTCGGATGATCGACGACGCCACCCAGCCGTTGATCGTGCGTTGGAAAGATGAAGCATCAGCGCTGATCGAGCGGCTGCGCTGGGCTCTTGGCCCCAATGCGCCGCAACCGCGCCGGCTCCCGCTCGATGTGCTCCGCCGGCTGCAATCCTACACCATCGGTTGTTACGGCCTGGCCCGGCTCAAGCAGGTTGGCGACGTGGCTGCGCTTGATCTGGAAGAGCGCTTTCATGTGCTTGAGAACGCCGCTGTCTACAACAAGGACACCGGGCTTGATCTAGCAAGCGTGGGGCTGCGTGATGCGGATGCCAACGTGCTATGACGGTTTGCCTGCGGACCCCGGACCCTGGTAGGGTAATGACAAAATCAGAGGGAGGACTCCCCCCATGACAACGGGTGTCAGGCTCCGGGTCTGGGGCGATTTCGCCCTGTTTTCCCGGCCTGAATTCAAGGCGGAACGCGTCACCTATGAGGTTATGACGCCCTCGGCGGCGCGTGGCATTCTCGAATGCATTCACTGGAAACCGGCGATCCGGTGGGTCGTCGATTGTATTCGTGTGCTCAAGCCGATCCGTCTCGATACGGTGCGCCGCAACGAGGTCGGCAAAAAGCTCCCTTACGCGACGGCGCGCCAGGCAGCACAGGGCAAGGAAGCCGATCTCGTGCTGTTCGCCGATGAAGAGCGCCAGCAGCGCGCCAGTCTGCTCCTGCGCAATGTCGAGTATGTCATCGACGCGCATTTCGAGATGACATCGGAAGCCGGACCCGAGGATAATCCCGGAAAGCACGCAGACATGGCCCGCCGACGCATTGCGCGAGGGCAATGCGTGCAGCAGCCGTGTTTTGGCTGCCGCGAGTTCCCGGCCTTTTTCGAGCCGGTCGCGCCGGACGCACGATTTGATCCGCCGGCGGAGTTGGCCGGGCCGCGCGATCTCGGGTGGATGCTGCACGACATCGACTTCGCGCATGACGCGACGCCGCATTTCTTTTTCGCCAAGCTCGTCGATGGCGTGCTGACGGTGCCGCCATTGCCGTTTGGCGAGCGTGGCTTCGGGTCGCGCGAATGATTCTTGCCGCGCTCAGCAGCCTGTACGAACGCACGGTTGGAACAGAAGGCGGCCCGCCGCCGCTTGGCTATGCCGAAGTGCCGGTTGTCGCCGCGCTCAACATCGGCTCGGCTGGCGAGCCGCCACGATTGATCGATTTGCGCCACGATGTCACCGTTGGCAAGAAAATCAAGCTGATGCCGAGGCGGCTCGTGGTGCCTCAGCCGCCGGGACGCACCAGTACGGCCATCCGAGCCGGGTTCCTGTGCGACCATACCGGTTATCTTCTTGGCCATGCCGGCGAGCACAATGCAACACGCGCGGCCGAGCAGTTTGCAGCAGCGAGCAGATTGCACGAAACCGTGCTCGCCGGCACGGATGACCCGGCTGCCGCGGCGATCCTCGCCTTCTTCCACAGTTGGGACCCGGCGAAGGCGGCCGGTGTCCTTGCGGGGGAGTTGGAGGAAATGGCGACCGGCTGGCTGGTATTGCGCGACGCCGATACCGGGCGCTTCTTTCATGAAATACCGGTGATCCGCGCCGCATGGGAGCGCTACGGGGCGGCCACCGATGCCCCGCGCGGCCAATGCCTTATTACCGGTCGCGAAGATGAACCGATCCCTCTGACCCACCCCCGGATCAAGGGCGTCCAAGGGGCACAGTCATCGGGTGCCGCGTTGGTATCGTTCAATTGCGATTCCTTCACCTCCTATGGCAAATCGCAAAACCTCAATGCGCCGATCGGCACCACGGCGGCTTTCGCCTACACGACGGCGCTCAACCACCTGCTGCGCCGGGACAGCCGCCGCAAATTGCGGATCGGCGATGCGGCGATTGTCGTGTGGGCGGAACGCGCCACACCCGCGGAACAGATTGTCGCGTCGCTTTTCGGCGCGCTGTCTAACGACGAGGACGACACCGCCGAAGAAAACCGCGCCAGCCCGATTTACGATCAGCTTCGCCGGATCGCCGCCGGGCTTTGGGCCAAGGAGCCCGAGTTCGAGCTCGACGAAGACGTGCGTTTCTTTGTTCTCGGGCTGGCGCCGAGCGCAGCGCGGTTGCAACTGCGTTTCTTTTATATGAGCACGCTGGGGGAACTGCTTCGCAATCTCCAGCAGCATTGCCGGGACATATTGCTGCAAGCACCGGAGCCCGGTGTCAGGGTCCCGACCTTGTGGGCGCTGGCGCGTGAGACCCTGCCCAAGGACAAAAACGGCCGCGCTCGCATCGACGCAAATGTGCAGAAGAAGCTCGACAAGCTGCTCGGCGACCTGGCGCGCGCGGTCCTGACCGGGCTTGATTATCCACAATCGCTGCTGCCGATCGTGCTCGACCGGTTCCGCAGCGACCGGCGGCTTACCCTAGCGCGCCTGGGGCTCGTCAAGGGCTGCATCAACCGTCACCGCCGCATTGCCGGCGGTCTCGAACCGGAGATCGCAATGAGTCTCGACGAGACCAGCAACGAGCCCGGCTATCTGTTGGGCCGCCTCTTTGCTCTGTTAGAAAACATGCAGGAGTTGTCGCGCGGCGTGACCGGGCGCAATCAGCCGACAATCCGCGATCGCTTCATCAGCGCGGCCTCGGTGACGCCGCTTTCTGTTTTCCCGTATTTGCTTAATCTCGAAGGGGTGCATGAGCGCAAGGCGAAACGGGACCGTCCCGGTATCGCACATGCGGCGGCACGCAATTTAGGCGCCTTGATAAATCGCGTCGGCGACTTCCCCTCGCAGCTCGATCCGCATCAGCAAGGGCTCTTCTTTATCGGCTACCATCATCAGCGCCAAGCGCGTTTTGCCGGTCGCGCGGAAGATAGTGCCGAAAGCGAAACCGGTCAGAACGAGGAGGAATTGAGATGACCATTCTCGCCAACCGCATCGAACTCGTCCTCCTGTTCGACGTGACCAACGGCAACCCGAACGGAGACCCCGATATGGGCAATATGCCGCGCGTCGATCCCGAGACGAGGCTCGGCCTCGTCACCGATGTTTGCCTGAAGCGCAAGTTGAGGAACTATGTGGAGGCGGTAAAAGCTGAGCAGAAGGGTTACGAAATCTACGTGCGGGAAAAGGCCGTTCTCAACAATCAGCATAAGCGTGCCTACGATACGCTCCACATCACCTCCGAAAGTCGAAGACTTCCCAAGAAGGATGAAGAGGCAAAGGCGATCACAAAGTGGATGTGTGAGACTTTCTTCGATATTCGCACATTTGGCGCCGTGATGGCGACGGAGGTAAACGCCGGCCAAGTACGTGGGCCGGTACAACTCGCTTTCGCCCGATCCATTGATCCCGTGCAGCCACTAGACGTCACGATTACCCGCATGGCGGTCACCACCGAGCGCGAAGCCGAGGCACAACGCGGCGACAATCGGACAATGGGCGACAAGTGGATCGTGCCCTATGGGTTGTATCGCGCGCATGGCTTCGTTTCGGCCCATCTCGCCCAACGCACCGGCTTCTCCGAGGAGGATTTCGCGCTGCTGTGCGAGGGCTTCGCTGCGATGTTCGAGCATGATCATTCAGCCTCGCGCGGCGAAATGGCGTGCCGTGTGCTCTATGTGTTTCGCCACGACAACCCCTCGGCAACGCTCCGGCGCACCGCCTGTTCGATCTGATCAAGGTACAAAAGCGGCGGTCGATACCAAAGGACCAGCCCACGCGCAGCTTTGCCGATTACGAGGTGATCGTCGAGCGTGATCGCATCCCACCAGGGGTCAGCCTAGAAGTGCTGGCGGCCTGAGCCCCCGCCGCCGTTATGGAAGACGAAGACGACCTTCTGCCGATCTCGGCCCTCCAGCATCTTGTCTTCTGTCCGCGGCAATGCGCGCTGATTCATATCGAGCGCGCGTGGGCTGAGAACCGGCTTACAGCGGAGGGGGAGCTGCTCCACGCCCGTGTGCAATCCGGCGAGACGACCACACGCGGGGCTTTACGGGTTCTGCGGGCGCTGCCGCTCGTTTCGCATCGCCTCGGGGTGACCGGCTATGCCGATGTCGTCGAGATCCACCGCGCTGATGGTGGCGGTGAGCGGGCATTCCCGGTCGAGTATAAGCGCGGCACGACGAAGGCGCACGACGCCGATCGCGTACAACTCTGTGCACAGGCGTTGTGCATCGAGGAGATGATGGGCTTGCCGGTGACGGAGGGCGCACTGTTTTACGGAACGCCGCGGCGCCGTGAGATTGTGGCAATAGACATCGCTTTGCGGACGCGGACGGAAGCTTTGGTGGCCGAACTCCGCACGATGATCGAAAACGGCATTTTGCCGCCGCCGCGCTATGGCGCTCATTGCCGTTCCTGCTCGCTGATCGAAATGTGTCGCCCGACTCTTTCTCGCGGCCGCTCGGCTGCTGCGTGGACCGAGCGAATGCGCATCGAACGCTGAAGTGCCAATCCGTGCGACGCCTCGGCAATACCCTCTACGTCACCACTGAAGGAACCTACCTGTCCAAGGAAGGAGAATGCGTGCGAGTTGCGCGCGACGACCTGCCGCCAACCCAAATCCCTATTCACGGTGTGGACGGCATCATCGCCTTTGGTCGGGTCAGCATTTCGCCTTCGTTACTCGGGTTCTGTGCCGAACGCGGCGTCACCATCAGCTGGTTCAGCGAGCACGGTCGCTTCCTTGCCCGTGCCGAGGGACCGGTCAGCGGCAACGTGCTCCTTCGACGCGCCCAATATCGCGCTGCTGACGCGCCGGATCGGGCCGCGGCGATCGCCCGCAGTATTGTGATTGGCAAAGTTCTGAACCAGCGCGCCGTTCTGCGGCGGGCGCTACGCGATCACGGTGATACGCTGGCCGAAGCAGATCGCGGTCCGCTTGGTCGTGCGGCAGATCATCTTGATCGCATTCTGACGGGTTTGGGCAAGGCCACGCCCGTCGATCAGGTGCGCGGTATGGAGGGGGACGCCGCCAGGGCTTATTTCAGCGCCTTTCCAAAGCTGTTACGGGAGCCGAGTTTTAGCTTCAGCGCGCAAGTCCGCCGGCCACCGATAGATCCGGTCAATGCATTGCTATCGTTCATCTATGCGCTGCTGACGCACGACGCGCGCTCCGCTCTTGAGGGTGTCGGACTCGATCCGGCGGTAGGTTTCCTCCATCGCGACCGACCCGGACGCCCGAGCCTGGCGCTCGATCTGGTTGAAGAGTTTCGCGCTTGGTTCGCCGATCGGCTTGTGCTCACCCTGATCAATCGCCATCAGCTCGGCCCCAGCGACTTCATAACATTAGAAGGCGGCACCGTCCGGTTGACGGATGGAGGGCGGCGCACTGTGCTCATAGCCTTTCAGGAACGGAAACGCGAGGAGCTGCAACATCCCTTCACAGGTGAGCGTCTTGCTGTTGGGCTGCTATGGCACGAGCAGGCGCGGCTTATGGCGGCGCATTTACGCGGCGATCTCGACGGATATCCTCCCTTTGTATCGAGGTGATCGATGTGCTCGTGCTCATTACCTATGACGTGAGCACCCTTACCGGGGAGGGCCGTCGCCGTCTGCGTCGCGTGGCGCGCGCCTGCCAAGATTTCGGTATCCGCGTCCAGCTCTCCGTATTCGAGTGTGAGTTGGACCCGGCGCAATGGACCGGCTTGCGTGCGCGGTTGCTCGATCTGATTGATCCGGCATCCGACAGCGTACGCTTCTATCATCTCGGCGGCGGAGCGCGGAATATCGAGCATCACGGCGCAAAGGTGCCAATTGATCCCCGCGGCCCGCTTATTCTCTAGCTTGCAGAACCGTAAGCGGCGCGAACCCCAAGCGGTCACGCCGTCACCGGGGAGATCCGCGCGCCAGCAAATGCGCCGAATTAGATGTTCGGTGGAGCAACGATCGACGCCGCACAGCCCCCGTTCTTCGTGGTTCGCGCAAACGGACCATTTTCCATAGGAATCTCGGAGTGTTATGTTCCGGGCGGTCGCCCCTCGCGCGGGGGCGTGGATTGAAACTTCGCGCTCGCGAGGTGCGGCGCCGCAATGCGCAAAGTCGCCCCTCGCGCGGGGGCGTGGATTGAAACGATTGCTGGAAACGGTCGGCCTCGGAGGTCCCGATGTCGCCCCTCGCGCGGGGGCGTGGATTGAAACTTTCGAGGGCATCTTCAACCAAAGGTGCCGACCGGTCGCCCCTCGCGCGGGGGCGTGGATTGAAACCCGCTGGGACGACCGGTTCGGCTCCTTTTCGGCCCGTCGCCCCTCGCGCGGGGGCGTGGATTGAAACCTGGTCGTTCCTGTGCCCGAGACCGCAGTCGCGGGTCGCCCCTCGCGCGGGGGCGTGGATTGAAACAACCAAAGGTGCCAACCGCAGCTGAGCTGATCGCGTCGCCCCTCGCGCGGGGGCGTGGATTGAAACGCTGTGGACCGAGCACGAGCCGCATGCTCGCGGGTCGCCCCTCGCGCGGGGGCGTGGATTGAAACCGGATCGGCCAATCGACGTAGCCGGGCCATCGACGTCGCCCCTCGCGCGGGGGCGTGGATTGAAACTCGACGAGCGTCAGGAGCAAGCCGCGCGCCGGCCGGTCGCCCCTCGCGCGGGGGCGTGGATTGAAACGGCTGCACACCGGATTACTGGCTCGACGACCAGGTCGCCCCTCGCGCGGGGGCGTGGATTGAAACGCCGACGAGAATGGCGAGATATTCGAGTACGACGTCGCCCCTCGCGCGGGGGCGTGGATTGAAACCTGGTCGAAGCGTCCTATGCCGGCGTCCATCTCGGGTCGCCCCTCGCGCGGGGGCGTGGATTGAAACTCGCCCAACCAGCCGCTCGTCCCAATGGACGCGGAGTCGCCCCTCGCGCGGGGGCGTGGATTGATTTGAACCGGCTTTCTTGGCGGTGATCGCCGCGAGCGTGTTCAACAGGTCGCGGGTGGATCGCGCCAGCCGGTCGAGCCTGGTCACGGCCAGCACGTCGCCGGCGTCGAGCAGCCGGCGAAGCTGCGCACGGTCTATGGAAAGGAAAACCTCTTTCGGATCAAGGCCAGAGGTGATCAGGTGCGGCGAGAATTTTCAGCGGGCGGCAAAATTGGTGGGCTTTCCCGAGCGGTTCCGGTTGTGGGGTGGGCCTCCGCTGCTCGGGGATATCGTTTTTTCCTGGAGCTGAAAGCAAACGGGGTCGAAAAATTCTGGACGCTACCCAAGGTGGATCCGGGCGCCCTTGGTCGCGGCTCGCGCGGCTCACAGCGGCGACCCTGCAAGTCTTGGCACGCGTTGGCACGCGAACCGCGGCATTCTATCCCTGATGATCTTCACTGCGACAGCTACAATGGGGTGGAGCGCGTGCCAACGCGTGCCAGCGCGGTCACCGGCTTTGCCGGCTCGGCTGGTGGCAATCCGATCCCGTTATATGTCCGGGGGCGCCTGCCGGCGCTGCGCGGCTGCGACACCCGAAGGCCGGGCACAGCGGCATGTAGGTCTTTACCGAATTGCTCGGCGGTTCCCAAATCACGGTTCTGCGTCCCGCACCAGCGGCGCCACGCCGTGAACAACTCGCTCGCTTCGACGGCGCGGCCGGCATCAACGATGCAGCAGTTGCGCACGAATGCCCCGATTGGGGAGCCAATGTCCTCAAGCTGCTGAACGGCATCGACCGACGAGACGGGCATGACGAAA
Organism: uncultured Alphaproteobacteria bacterium; assembly: GCA_963772295.1. GTDB lineage: Bacteria > Pseudomonadota > Alphaproteobacteria > ATCC43930 > CGMCC-115725 > AP-15. The sequence goes on along the minus strand of CAVYWO010000002.1, from coordinate 81,078 downwards.
TGTCCTCGCTCGTTAAGCCGCCGCCAACCCTCGATCCCCCAATTCAGGATGCCGGGCAGTTCCGTCAGCAACCGGGTAAGCAGCCCATGATCCTCGCGCCCGTAGAAGCTCTGCCGCATCGTCAGCACGATGAAGCGGCTCACGACGGCGCCGCTGGCGTCGCTGAGCCTCGGCAACTCGTTTGACAGAATGATGAACCGAACCATTAGCCGGCCCGTCCAGGCCGACAGGTATTTTCGATCAACCGTAACGGCATCCTCGCCGCTGATCGACAGCAGCCGCTCGGCGATAACAGCTTGATCGGCGCGCATACCTAAGCGCGCATCGGAAACTATCGCGATCCGCTTCCCGATCAACGGCGCGATGCCGAAATTACTACTCAGCGAAGCCAAAGTTGGGGAGACGGTATTTGCAACCCCGACAAGCTCCCGCAACACGCGCGCGATTGTCCCTTTGCCCGAGCGCTTCGGCCCGACGAGAAGAAACATCTTCTGCTGCGACGTATCGCCGGTAAGGCAGTAGCCGAACAACTCTTGCAGGGTCTCGATCGCCGGATGATCATCCGGCCAGAGATCGCCGAGAAACCGCAGCCAATGGCACGGCGCCGACACATCGGCGTTGAATGCGAAGTCGACCGCGTGGTGTGTGTAGAACGCCGCAGTGTTCGGCAGCAGTTTCGATGTCGGAAGATGTAGCAGCCCGTTCGCGCATACGATGATTTCATCCGCGCGGACATCCGATCGACCGTCGAGCCAGGCCGGCGCCGAGATCGCGCTGTCGAGCTGAGCGGCGGCGAGAAGCGCGTCCAATACGCTACTTACTAGCACCTTGTTGGGCTTGATCTTTTCGCCCTGACCGGCACCGGTCTTACATTGATCAAGGAACGTGTAGAGCCTCGCGCGCAAATCGTCGCTGGCGATTTCGGTATAGGCCGCGCCGTTCCAAGCGTAGAAAGCGCCGCGGTGATGAAGCAGCGTGCGGTGGTGGTCGGCAAGAAATTCATGGGCCAGGAACTTGTGTGCAATGTCGAGAGGCGCGGTCGGGTCGATGGGGTGAGGGACATCGGCCCCAGACCGCCGCGGCGACGGCGTGCCGTCATCGCGAACCCACCAAGCATCCGGAAGCAAGCGCTAGAAACGCGCCTGATGCGCGGAGCGGACCCGGCCGGTACGCCGGCAGCCCCTGGGCGTTCACGGGCATGCTGACGGCTTCGAGGGCTGCGCAGGCTGCCGCCGAGCTTCGCGGTGGTCGCGCACGAGTTCATCGGCAAAAGCGGCGAGCCTCGTCAGGCCCCCACGCCGCCGATCGCGTCGCCAACTGATCAGCAGTTCTACGGCGCGCGCACCGCGAGCCTCTCGCCAGCTATGCCAGCGCCGCCGGCACTCCGGGCGACAGAACAACTGTTCGGGACGGCGGCGCGGCCTAAAGACAGCGCCGCACTGCCGGCACCGGCGGGCGACGGCACGGAGCGCCGTCATTGGGGGACCCCGGCCTTGCGCCGTGCCTCTCGGTAGAGCCGGTCAAGAAAGGCCACCCGACATCCGTGCTCGCGCGACAGCCTCCGGCGGAAAAACTCGTATTCGACGGGTGACAGGTTGATGAGCCATGGGAAGGGGTCGGCTGGCTCTTCTCCCCAATCTGCGGCTGATTTGGTAACATCATCCGGTCGCTGCCCGGCGATATCTCGATCGGCCCCGAGCGCGCCTGCCAGCGCGCCGGGGTCTTTCTCGCCCGTCATTTCGCGTCCGCCTCGCTCGTCGAACGGCGTGCCGGCAGCGCGTCAAGAAAGGCCGCCACGTCGGATTGCCGGTAGCGGACAAGCCGGCCGATCCGCACGAACGGGATGCCGGTCCCGGCGAGCCGGTCTTTTTGGAGAGTGCTCCGGGCGCGGCCCGTGATCTTTTCAACGTCGCGGTCGGAGAGCAATTGGTCGAGCATAGGGACCTCTCAGCAACGTGCCGCATTGGCATGAAGCGAGAGGATGCACAATGAAACCGATGATCAAATACCGAAAATTCCGTAAATTCTAGTTTTCGGCACTTTCGCTAGTTTCGGTTTTCCTGATGCCGTCGATGAGTGGTCGAACAGCGTTTTGTACTGTGTCTAAACCGTAGCCGCGAGTTTCAGGCTTCACTTTTAGCTTGCAGCAAATCTTCTCTCGAAACCGCTCCCAAGCCATGGTTTTACCCGGAACACACCCCGCGCAAATCATCGGTTCCGCGGCGTTCTTGATAGCCTCGGCAGTAGCCTTCGGTCCGCGATGTCTCTTTCCCTCCGGCTCCGGCATGCCGGTTTCCGATGCAATGGGCTTGTTTTCCTTCTCAGATGTAACGGTACTTTCGTCCTGATCGGTCTCGCCTATTCTTGCGCGCGCACTCGGTTCGACACGCAACAGCCGGTCCCAATCCGAGCGGTCCAAAGTTACATCGGTCGCCACGACGATGCGCGCAGCCTCTACCGGGTCCGCCGGAGCAGCAGCCGCCTTAAATTCCATGGAGCCTTCGGGAGAACCGATGATGCGGAACGTGGCCGTGCTGTTAGGGTACTTGATCGCGGCGGCCCACCACCATCGCGAATCAATTTTCGCGCGGGCGCCGTCGATCATCCCTTCGGCCGTTACCTGCCCGGTCGCGAGGATTTTAATCATTTTCGTGATCGCCTGCCTCACGTCAGTGTCGTACAGGCGGCGCAGCTCATGAACGGCGCTGATGAGGGATATACATTCGGGCATTGCGCGCCCCGCCGCGCCCCGCAAAATCACGCGGCTCGCAAGGTAGGAATCGCCTCGATTTCCGCCGCCTTCTCGCGGCGCAGCCGTTCAAGGTCGAAGCAGGTTTGTAGGGCGAGCCACAGTTCGGGGCCGTTCCCGCAAAGCTTGCCGAGGCGCAGCGCCATTTCCGGCGTGACGGATGCGCGCTCCGTGAGGATCGCATGGAGCGCCTGGCGGGATACGCCGAGAAGGTGGGCGATCTCGGCACGCGGGCGGCCGAGCGCTGGCAGGATTTCCTCGCGCAGCAATTCGCCCGGATGCATCGCCGGCAACCCGGTCCCGGTCCTAGGCTCGATCGTCAATGGTAGTCCTCCCAAATCGACGGCGACGGCATCGGCGCCATCCCACGCGAAGGTCATCCGCCAGTTGCCGGTAACCCTGATTGCCCAGCGCGCTTCGCCTTGGAGCGGGTGCCAGTAGAACCCCGGCAGGTTGACCTGTTCCGGCCGGGTCGCGGCGCCGAGCGCACGCAGCATGCGTCCGACTCTCGCGACGTTCGGCACGCTCAACCCGCTCGGATCGCCCGCCTCGAAATACCGCTTGAGCGCCCGGTTGCGGAAACTCCGAATCACCGGCGGAAACGTGATGCCAGGAGCGGCAAACGTCAAGCCTCGCTTGACGCCTGCTGCGATCGGTGCGATCCGAATGCCGGGAAGGAGGCGGAACGGGTCGCGATTTTTGGGACGGCAAGGGAAAAGGACCGACGCCGGTTGGGGTCTATCCTGTTGCCCTGCCTAACTTATTTCGGTCATCGTGATCGGTGGGTGGCGTCGCCTCCGCGGGAAAGACGAGCAATTTCAATGCTCCGGGCGCCGTCGCACCCGCCAAATCCGGCCGGTCGCTCGCCATGCCGCGCCGGGTCGCAACCCCCTCCGTCCCGGTCATTCACAGCCGGTTCCGCGGGTGCGAGTTCGCGTCTGGGGATACCTCGGGGATACCTAACGGGTCTTGGCCCGGCCCGCTATATCACCTAACTATTTGATTTAATGGTGGGTGCACGAGGACTCGAACCTCGGACCCGCTGATTAAGAGACCGCGAGCCCTGCTCACGCTTAGCCACGATGCGGTTCATGGCGATATTCCATGCCGACCGTCGCGACGTTCGAGGGCTCGACGAGACCGAGCCGCGGCATCGCGGCGCGGATCACCTGCGCCACATGCGACGGAACAAGATGGGCGTAGTGACGCTCCGTCATCCTCGCGTCGGCATGCCCGAGATTCGCCGCAATCACCGGTAGCGGCGCACCGGCCTGCAACAAGTGCGTCGCATAGGTGTGCCTAAGGATGTGAAAGCTGGCCGGCGGGTCGATCGCCGCCCGCTCGCAGGCTGCGAGCAACGGGCGTCGTTGTTGTGATCGCCGATGGGCCGAACCGTCCGGGCGGGTGAAGATCAGCGTGGACCCCAGCTTGCCGGCGACGTGGCACTCGAAGAGTGCCGTCCCATCGTCGTTGAGAACGATATGGCGACGCCGTCCGCCCTTGCTTGCACGCACGGTGATGGTGCCGGCGTCATGATCGAAGTCCGAAACGCGAAATCCGGCGATCTCGCCATAGCGGGCGCCGGTCAGGAGCGCGCATTGCACGAGCGGCCGAAAGTGGGGATCGCAGGCGTTGACGAGCCGCTTTGTCTCGGCGTGGCTAAGATATCTGATTTTCGGGGCGTCCGCCTCGCGAAACGGCTTGACCCGGCGCCATGCCTCGTCGCCCTGCGCATGGCCGTCGCGATAGGCGAGGTTCAGCGCCGCCTTGAGGATCGTAAGGACGCAATTCGCGGTCGCGCGCCGCCGCCCGCACGGCATCAGGGTCGTTCAAGTCGATCGCGCGGACATTGCGGGTGGCAGCGTTCTTGCGCGTGCGCAGCCGGGCCGGCGCTTCGGCAAGCGCCGCGTGCCAATTGCGCAGCATACCCGCGGTCAGTTCGCCGATCTCGCAGCCGCCGAGCGGCGGCCTGATCAGCGCGGCAGCCGCGTTCTCAAGCCGGTCGAGCGCCTTGCCGCCGCGACGCTTGTAGTCGGCGATGTAGTCGTCGAGACAGCGATCGACGGTATAGGGACCGGCCGCCTCGTCGGCGTCGAGCGCGGCGACCCAGGCGCGCGCCTCCGCCTGCGCCTGGGGATAGTCGAGGATTCGCACGCCATCGGCGTCGAGCGCGTCATCGGCCGGACCGAGCGTCGTCTCATGCCGCCGCCCCGGCTCGATCAGCCGCGCCAGCCAGACGCCGCCCTTCGGTCCTTTCCGATAGCCGACCGCGAAGCCTCGGGTGATGGGCACCCAATATCCGGACTTGTTGGCCGGGAGCTTTGCCCGAGCCGACCGGGTATCGAGCTTGGCATTGCGGACGGTCCGCGCCATTTCCGACTTCCCAAAAATTTCCCAAAATTATGTAGGCGCACATTGGCGGACACGCAAGGACCCGGACGCACGCTAATTCAACATGTTCTAGGGCATAGACCGTCCGCGACTGTGCGCTGGCGTCCGTTTTGACCCCCTCTCACGGCGGCAACACCGGTTCGAATCCGGTAGGGGACGCCAGCAAAATCAGATCGTTGAGAGATAAGAGGCAATCGGTGTCCCGGTTGTGTCCCGCTCGGGGTCGCATTTGCGTCACGACCGGTCGCTGCGTTCGGTCCGCAGAGCATACAAGGCCGGCTCCATCGATCCGGCGCCAGGCGAGGTCGCCCCATTGTCGCGACCCATTTCGGCCCCTTCGGCATCGTCGCCGGCGCACCAGCGATCGGCGCAAAAAGATCGCCTCGCCGCGACCACCCTCGCCGCCGAACTCGGGGAAAACCGGACTCCGCCCCATGGGTCCGGCAAAAATCAAGTCCAGCTCGCAAACCGCGGCCGATTTCAGATCCGGGCCGGAGCCATTTCGCGTCCGCCCCTAGCCGCGCGCTCTTGGAACGATACCGAGCGTATCGTTCCAAGATAAGGATGAGCTTCCGAAGTTGCGGGGGAGCGTTTTCGATGGCGGGCGTGTTGTGGCTGCTGCATCCCGCCGCGCGAAGTTGCTCAAGCTGGAGGCTGTCGAGGGTCTGCCCATAGGTGGATACGCGGGCATAGCCGATGAGGCGTTTTTCGGGGTGAGTTTCGACCATAACTTACGGCAACTCTAACAACTTGAAATCATAGGGGCAAGAAAACCGCAACTCGATCTCATGCACCGCGTCCAGTCGGAGCATGGGGGTTTTCGGCCGTTGCCCTTGATTATTCGTGGCCAAGTGAATGAATGACTGCATCGGGTAGAGTCGGAATGTGGCGCGGTGGCCTTAGGTCAGGCATGCGTGTTGCCGCCTCTTTCGTTTGGCGGTGCCTTAGTGGCTCGACCATAGCTCCGTTTCCACATCCCGCTCATCGGTAGGGTCGAGGACTGGCGCGCCGGTTTAGGCCGAGGTTTGGGTTCCCTGTTGTCTCGCCCTTTCGTCTGCGAGTGTCCCAGCATTTCGACCATGCCACGTTTCCAGCCCCCGCCACGTCGAACGCAGCGTGCGGATTTCCCGCACTGCGCTCTCCCATTTGCTTCATGTCGAGGGTTATGGGACCTAGCCTGCCGGGGCGACTTTCGGCCTGTCGCGTCGCACTCGATAGCCGTTGAACAGCCCTAGAGTGTCGTACAGCCACCGCCTACTCCATCGTTCCCAGCCGAAGCCCTTTCGTTGCTGAGCCCGCGCCAGATGGCGCCTGACCTTCTTCTCCACCCAATCCTTGATGAAGCCGAAGCACTCGCTGGAGTGCCCAACCGCGAAGTAGTTCACCCATCCCCGGAGCACCGGATTGATCAGGGTCAGCACCCGTTCGATCGGTTGCGACCGGTATCGGCGGAACACCGCTTTGAGCTCCCGCATTAGTGCCGTCCGCTTTTTGAGCTTGGGCGTGTAATGCGGGCGCCACGCTCCGCGCAAACTGCGGAGGTAGCGGAAGTCGAAGCCCAGAAAGCCGAAGCTTTCACCGCGTTCAAGGTCGACTATACGGCTCTTTTCATCATTGATTTCAACCTGCAACTTACCGAACTCCTCCCGCAACCGTTGGTCCACCGCCCCAACCAGCCAGTCGTGTCGCTTGTAGGCGTCGACCAAGATCACCAGATCGTCAGCAAATCTTGCATATTCGATGTAGGTGTACTTGCCATTGCGGGTGACCTCCCGCGCTCGCTCCAGCATCCGATCCACCTCATTGAGGTAGAGATTGCTGAGCAAGGGCGAGATGACCCCACCTTGTGGAACGCCCTTCTTGCCAGAAGCTTTCAGCATGACCTTGAGAAGATGCATGATGTCTGCGTCATCAACTCGCTTTGCCACTTTTTCCAACAGCCGGTCGTGCCGGACATTGTCAAAATAGGCTCGCAGATCAAAGTCGAGAACACGCGTCTTCCGTTGGACAATTGCCGTGGCTACCCGCTCGATCGCGTCATGTGCTGTCCGTTTCGGACGATAGCCAAACGATCCCGGTTGGAAATCCGCCTCGAAGACAGGTTCGAGGATGAGCTTGAGCGCTCCTTGCACCACCCGGTCCCGGATCGCCGGTATCGAAAGGACGCGGACTGTGCCCCCATCCTTCGGTATCTCCTGCCTCCGGGCTGGAAGTGGCTTGTAGGTGCGCCCGGTCAGTTCGTCCCGCAGCTGCTCGAGCAGCGCCTCCGCGCCTTGCGCCTCGATGGCCTCGAAGGTAACCCCGTCTACTCCCGGGGCCCCATCGTTCTGTTTGCTCATCGCATACGCTGCGCGTAGGGTCTCCATCTTGCAGACGTGGACGTATAGACCCCAGAAACGCCAGGACGGTTCAGCCTTCGCCTTGACGTATATCCTCCGCCTCAGGTCCTGCAAATCAATGGACGCCTTTGTCATCTCGTCCTTGCCTTCCCCTATGGCGGAGGCGTTACAAATGGCAGGGCCCCTTTGCTCCACGGGCATTACTCCGCTTCGTCGCTACTACGGACCCAGCCGCCACCCTCTCGTCTTCGGCCGACTTCCCGGTTTCGCCGGTTATACGGCCTACCTTGCTCCGGCGATTTCTCGCCGGGACGAGGAGGGCTTCTCCAGTTGCTTAGCATGTCCTTGTCACCGTGCTGTCGCTTCCACCCCGCCGAGGTGATCAGCCGTGTCGGTCAGATTTCGGCTGTTCATGTTGCCTTCGCCCTACGGTTGCAGGCTCGGCCCTCGGGGATACTCATTTTCGAGGCCACAACGCGTTCACTGTTGTTACGGCCCGGTGACTCGTGGCCTCCCCTGGGGAGACTTTGTCGATGGGCTTCAGAGTTTCAGTTTCCATCACCTCTGCTATCCAAACTACGGGGCTCTGACTTTTACCCCGGCAGGCTTGTCTCCTGCTGAACATGCCAGCCTTCGCTGGACACACAACCGGACATGCGGATTTCCCTGCATCCGGCTCTCGGACAAGACCTCACGCCTTCGTCCACGGCACGTCGTGCCCAAGCCGGGTCAGACGCACGAGCCCGAGGGTCTCGTAGAGGTGCGAGAGTGGATAGCTGCCGCCCTTACATCGTCTGGTCTTGTGCTTGAAGCGCAACCACCGACGCAACCGCACAGCCGAGTAGTTGTCGAGCGCCCGATACGCCGGATTGACGGTGCCTACCGAGAAGTAGTTCGCCCATCCGCGAAGGGTGCGGTTCAACTTACCCACCAGCTCTGTGGTTTCTTGCCAGGTATGTGCTCGGACGGTCAGCTCATGGACCTTGTCGACCACGCGCTTGATGCTCTTCTTCGATGGCCGCTGTCCCAGGCGAGCCTGGCCGGTTCTCGGAGAATACATCCGCCCGAACGTATAACCCAGGAAGTCAAACTCCCCGTCCGGAACCTTGCAGATCCGTGTCTTCTCCTCGTTCACTGTCAGCTTCAGCTTGCCCATGATCGCGCGCAGGTGATGCAGCGCCGTCTCCGCGCTGCCCCTTCGGCACAGGATCACAAGGTCGTCCGCATAGGTGACGAGGCGAGTGCCGAGGCTTCGCTCAAGGCCGAACTTCTTCCAGCCCAACACGAACCGGCACATGTAGAGGTTCGCCAGTAGTGGTGAGAGGGGCGAGCCCTGCGGAATGCCGCGCCGGTGGTCCCGCGCCTCGGTCGTGCGTGTTGTCCGGCCCCGTTGGTCGGTTTCTTCCACGGGGCAGTCCAGCCACATCTTGATCAGATGCAGCACGCGCCGGTCAACGATCCGGCGCGCCACCGACTTTAGGAGGTCGGTATGCGGAATGCTCCCGAAGTAGTCCGCGAGGTCGGCGTCGACGACTTCCGGGTGGCCACGGAACAGCCGCTCCTCCACCTCGACGACTGCCTGCTGGGCGTTGCGCCCAGCGCGATAGGCGTAGATTTCCGGCGGAAGATCGGCTTCGAAGATCGGCTCCAGCACCAGCATCGCTGCGGTCATGCAGACCCGATCCCGCACCGTCGAGATGCCCAGCGGCCTGAGTTTGCCGTTGGCCTTCGGTATAAACACTCGTCTGATTGGCTCCGGCCGGTAGCTCTCCTGCCTGAGCGCAAGCGCCAGTTCAGCCAGCCACCTCGACCCCATAGGCCGCGATGTCCGCAAAGTCCTGACCGTCTATTCCCGGCGCCCCCTTGTTGGCGCGGCACTGGGCATAGGCATGCGCCAGAATGTCGTCGCGGCTGATCTTGTCGTACAGGGCATAGAAGCGATAGCCGGCTTCTGCCTTCGCTTTCGCGTGTAACGCCCTCTGCAGCTTCTGAACACTCTTCGGAGTTGATAGGTTGCCCAATCTCCAGGTCCCTCACTACTTCCTGCGTCTGTCTTGAACCAAGGCCCCTTCCCTCCACCGGCATTACCCAGCTTCATCGGTACTACGAGCCTCTCCGCCACCCCATTGCGCCCGGCCTGTCCCTCACGGGCCTCCGGTTGATCATCCCTGACCACGCATTGGGGCTTCCCGTGTTGCGTGCGCTTTCCTTGTGTACATGCCGCCGCCACTACCCCGGTGCAGCGGACGGGCGCACTCATCGCTCAAACTCGCCCATCCGTATCAGCCTTCCCCGAAACCACTACCGGGTCGGCCTGCACATCGACCTTTTCGAGGATTGCTCGGCGTTTACTCACGTTGCGGCCTGCACACTCGCGCGGTCACCAAAACCGTGACCGTTATCCGAAGGCTTCAGACATTTCGTCTCCTCCATGCCTGCTCCGGCTGCTTCCGGCTGGAGCGGTCGCCGGGCGGGGCTTGCACCCGCTGGAAAAGCGCCGCCTTGTCACGGCGCACGTGGATTCCGGTCCTTCGCCGCAACCGCCGCCAACGGCGAGGTCGCGCCGATTCCGGCCATTCACGAGAGCGCAAGGGGGACCGAAAGGTCTGGCACACATCAGGGAGTGAGGCTGAGATCTACGCCAGCTCGGCGAGCAGTGCCTTGGCGTCTTTCAGATCGGCGGTGTCGGAGCCTTCGGTGAACCAGCCGTAGACCGGTGCGAGCAGGCCGCGCGCCTCGGCGCGCTTGCCCTGGTCGCGCCACAGCCGCACCAGGCTCGTCGCGGCGCGCAATTCCCAGGCCTTGGCCGACATCTCCCGCGCCAGCGCGATCGCGTCGCGAAAATCGGCTTCGGCCAGTTCCTCCACTCCTTGCTGGCGGTGGATGTCACCGCGCAGCGGCAGCGTCTCGGGACGCCAGAACCGCTCGCCGGGATTGACGGTCAGCGCTTCCTCGAGCGTCTGCAAGCTTTCGGCCAGCGCGCCGCCCAGCGCTTGCGCTTCGGCCAGCAAGGTCAGGAACATTGGGACACCAAGGAGATAGCCGTTTGCGCGGTAGGCAGCCAATGCTTCGTTAATGAGGCTCGCTCCTTTCTCGGGATGGCCCAGCTGCGGCTGCGCCCAACCATGGGATACCCGGGCCCACCAGCCGACTAGGCGAAATCCGTTCCCGTCGGCGGTCGCGATGGCTTGCGCCGCCAGCATCGCCGCTTGCTCGGGCTCTCTAAGCATCACATGGAGATATGAGGAGACCTGCTGCACGAGTGCCCTGGCGTATTCATCGTCCTCGATCGTGGCGATAGCGCGACGCATTCGCGCTCGCGCCTCGTCGGCCCGACCCGTGATCCCGGCATTCAGGCCGGCATAAGAGATCGTAATGGCAGCGACAAAATAGCGGCGAAGACCCCGATCCGACAGGAATGCTTCGCCCGCGACGAAATGCTCCTCGACCCCCGGTAGATCGCCAATCCAGATTCGGGTTGTTGACTGCGCGCTGGTCGCTAGACCGCGCGTGAACGCACCGCTGTCCCGCCGCGCGACATCGAGTAATCGATCGGCCAAGGCCATCGCGGAAGGATAGTTGCCCGCGCGGACCGCCGCCGTCCATGAACCAATAATCTGCTCGGCGAGATGGCCGAGATTGCCGGTCTTTGCAGCGAGAACTTCTGCCCGCGCATTGATTTCGATCCGATCGGGCGAGAGGTACCCATTGGTTGCGGCGATCATCTGGCTCGTGGCAATCAGCAGCTCCAATTCCGTTGCGTCGCGCTCCGGCGAGGGCGGCGTCAGGGCGAGCATGTCGAGCGCGTGCCGGTAAGCCTCCCGCGCCTCGATAAAAGCATTGCGCGAGCGCGCGACCTCGCCGGCCTTGCGCCATGCCGCGAACGCGCGCTCGGCGTCGCCCGCCCCGCTCCAATGGCGGGCAATGACCTCGGGCTGGGCTTCGGCGAGCGTCGGGAACTCGGCGGCAATCGTTTGCGCCGCGGTGCGATGCAATTCCTGGCGGCGCGACCGCAGCAGGGTCTCGTAGGCCGCATCCTGGATCAGCGCGTGCTTGAACAGGTAGGAGGACCGTGGCGCGGCCCCGCGGCAAAACAACAGGCCGGCGCCGGTCAGCGCGCCTAGCGCCGCCTGCAGATCGGCCTCCGCCCGCGGCTGCGCGGCGCGCGCGATCAGCTCGTAGGGGAATTCGCGGCCGAGCACGGCGCCGATCTGCGCGGCTTCGCGCGCCCGCGGCCGATCGCTCAGCCGGGCTCCCCCCGCCCACCTTCGGGTCCTCTTTCGAAGCTGCCGTCTGATCGCGCGCCGAAGGGGCCCCAACGTCACCGCGGTCGGCCTGCGCTTCCCGCTGGGGCGAAACCGTCGGCACGACGCTTCCTACCTTCGCCCTCGGTCCGACCGCCCGTGGGTGCCGATGAACCTGGAAGCGAGTCCAAAGTCGGCCGGCCACGGCCCATCGAGTCGCCGATCCAGATGCCAGGAAAGCCGCGAGCTTCGACCTGCCGGCCGAAATCGGTAATGCGATCGATCAGCGCGCCATCGGGGTTCGCCGCTGCGTTGACGCGGATCATCGTGCTGACGCGCATGTCTTTAACCTTTCGAATGCGGAAGGCCCCAGCACCACCCACGCTGGCGGCCGCGCCTTCTCGGGATCAATGAGCGACGAGTCGCCACGTCTTACCGCTGCAATCGCGTCGGTAGAGGACACAGCGCCCGGAACCTGGCAGAAGGCATCAGGCACGCGTCGCGTTGCCTGATGATCGTGTGGTGCGCGGAGCCGGTAGAGGCTTCTCCCCACCGGCGTCGCGGTAACGCTACTCGGCTGCGGCCAGGTTCGGGGTGAACTCCAGCGGCAAGCCCTTGTGACCGGTCAATCTTTCGCCTTCTTCGTACATTTCGAAGGCCCGCTTCTTCAGCGCCGGAAGAATTGCAGCGATCTGTTCCAGGTCGAGATCGGCTGCGATGCCCGGGTAACCGGCGCGTTCGATCATTCCGCCGAGCTTTCTGTTCTTGAACTGCTCGAAAGTCCACTCCAACGGGTCGTCGATGACAGTCAAGTCCCAATTGGTCCGATGGTTCTTATTGCGCGGACCATAATGGTAATGCGGGTTCTTCCAGAAGCAATCGAATGCCAAAAGCTCCGTCTCTTCGACGTATACCCTTCCTTTCGATCCGCCCACATCGGCGAGAACATGAACCGCAAGGCCACCGTCACCGTTTTTCAGCCGCCGCATCTCAAGGCCGAAGCGGATGTTACCGGCTTCGAACATTTCGGTGCCACGGTTGTGTTTGACCGTGTTCCGCTGGGAGATGAAGGTGTCTCTGGCACAGGCCTCGACGTCGGGCAGGACGTCCCGCACCGTACTCAGGTTGGTTGCCTCCGCGACTTCTTTGTATCCGGCCCGTTCGAGCATTTGTGGAAGTTTTCCACCCAGAGTCCGGATGGTCCAGCCAATGGGATTGCCGTCGACGACCGAATCCATTCGGCAGTGCACGCCCATGCCGCCTCCGACGCGACCGGCGGTTGTCAGTTCTGGGTTCTCCGGACCATAGACGTAGCTTCTCTCGATATCGAAGCAGTTGAAGCGCAGCAGGGTCGTTTGCTTACCGTCGATATCGGCCGCTACCTCGATTGATACCCCCTGGTCCGAATGATCCTCGACATTGGCATCCCACAACTGCTGCCGAACGATGAAAGTCAGGGGATCGGCGGTGAATCGGTTTCCTTGCGATTGGGGCATCCCGGGCGCTCCTGGAGGAAGGACTTACGCGAGCTTAGGGGGACGACGCCTCGGGGGTCGCAAGAACTCTCCACCTGGTTCTTGCGCTGTCGCCGCAGCCTCGTCGTTCGGGCGTCTCCCGGGGGTGTTCGCCCGATTGGATTTTGCCGCTTTGGCGTGTTCCGAGGCAGCATATCGTCTTCACTGCCACCGGTCCCGAGCCGCAGTTAGGTTAGGTCCCGCGACCTAGCCTGCACGAACCCGGAGGAGGGGCCTAGTGTGGGGTTTCGGTTGACCAGGACAATTCCACCTTGAATCCTCGCCCTTCCACCCCTGATGGGACAGTGAAGAGGGGGGTCAAGGCCTCAGCTCCTTGTCGCTTTTTTAAGAAATCCGACGCTTTTCGCCGCCCCAGAGAGACGGGCCGCCCGGATACTGTCGGCTCATTGCGTGGCCCTCCGCCATGCCGCTCTATTCTCGATCAAATCTGTTATCAAGAATAAAGCCCGGCTGCGAGGGGAGGGGGCGGGGCTACCATTTATGGGTAGGCAGCGGCCGCGTACGTATCACACTGGACAGTTGCATAATATACGGATATCCCGTAATATATGCAGGATGAGGATTTTGAGTGGGATGATGACAAGGCGGCTGCGAACCTCCGCGATCATCGCGTCAGCTTCGAGCAAGCCGCCTTTGCCTTCAATGACCCGTTTGCCGTCGAGTGGATCGATGAGCGCAAAGCCTACGGCGGGGAACGGTCTGTCCTGCTCGGTATGACCAGCGGTCAGGTGCTGACCGTCGTTTACACAGAGCGCGGAGATCGCATCCGCATCATCTCGGCTTGGAGAGCAACGCGTCATGAACGAGACTACTACTATCGCCAGAATGCGCCGTGACGGCGTGCTCGTGCGCGTCAAGCCGGACGGCACCGGAGAGGTGATGCCGGTTGCGCCGCTTGCGCCGATGACGCCAGAGGAAGCCGAAGCGGCGGCCGCTGCCGATCCCGATGCGCGGCCCTTCACGGCCGAAGAGTTGGCGAAGGTGCGACGGGTGCCGCGCGCCAAGACGCTGCGCCGCGCGCTCGGCCTCACGCAGGAAGAATTTGCCGGACGCTATCACATCCCGATCGGCACATTGCGCGATTGGGAGCAAGGCCGTTCGGAACCCGACCAGCCTGCGCGCGCCTATCTCGCCGTGATCGCGCACGACCCGGAGGGCGTGCGCCGAGCCTTGGAAGCCAAGCCAGGCTAAAGTCTTATGCCGCCTGCCGACATCATCGAGACAACCGTCGCCGAGGTCACCGCCGAGTTGCTGCGCCAGGGCGTCGGTCCCGACGAGCCGGTATCGATCATCATCGAGCCGGTCGAGGGCCTGGCCCTGGCGCGACGAAAGTCGCGGGTGCGCGTTGTCGCCGCCGGTCTTGCCGATGCCGATATCGACCGACTGATCAAGCAGGCGCAGAGAGAAGTCGAGCCGAACCTGGCCGAGGCCGTCCGCCGGCGCTTCGCGCCGCTCCGCGGGGTAGATCTCGAACCCCCGTCGCATGCGACTGTCTACGCTGCGCCTTCGTTCGATCCGTCGTCGTCGACGTCATGAGCGGCCGGTTTTTGGCCGCTACCGCAGCCTGCACCTCGCACCGACGTAACCCGCGACGCGCCGCCCCTTCCCCGCCTTCTCCGATTCGTTCATGTAAAACAGAGCATGATCAACTTACGCGGGATACAGGACGTTAGGGTTGGTATCGAGGACGTGGCCGGCCGCGCCGGGTAAGACATCAGCATTTCTGCCAAGCAGATTGCGGTTTGCACAGTTTCGCGATCTCTGGGCTTACAGCGCCATAAATGTTTGGGTCTAGGAGCCCGTCCTGGTAATGGCGAGAAAAGCGTCGAAGACGGTCGGCGAGGATAGCGAATTTTGCCGCGCCTCTACGAGAGTGCGGGCGCGGCAGAGTGCGAGGCTTGGTTCTGAGAGCTGGAGAGGCTGCATTTCCTGCATTTCTTGTATCTTATTCCGCGAAGACCATCTTTGGTTGCGACGGCCGGCGCGCAGCGGCAAGTTTCAAGAGGTTGTGGACGGTGCAGAGCAGCGACCATTCGCTCTGCACCGCGGCCAAGCCACGCCGCAGGAATTGGCGGAAGCCGCGCGCCTGCTTGATCTGCCCGAACACCGGTTCGACCACCTGCTTGCGCAGTCGGTAGGGACCTTCGTAACCAGCGGCGCGCAATTTGGCCGCCATCGCCGCCACGCGACTTTGCGGCTGCGCGGCCCGCGCTTCCGGCGCTGGTGCGCCGTGCTTCTGCCGGCCGGTGGCGATATGAGCGTCGACCTTACGGCTTTCGAGCGCCGACAGATTGTCCTCGGAGCAATAGCCGGCATCAGCGGAAACCTGCTCGGGGAGCGCCTGGAGGTTGCTCTTGATCTGCTCGACCATCTCCGCCAGATGCGGGCAATCGCTCGCCTGGTTGCTGACTGTCTCGGCCACAATGACCTGCGCCGTGGCGTCGACCGCGGCCTGCGCGTTGAAGCCCTGGATGAAGCCATCCTTGGTCTTCATGATCCGGCTCTGCGGATCGGTGAAGTTGCGTTGTGCCCCCGGCCTGACGCCGGGGCAGACTTTGGCCGGCGGCGTGCCAGGCGGGTTCTTGCCGCCCGGCTTGTCCGTCGCGGCGGCCTGTGCCTCGGCTTCGAGGGCGGCCTTGGCCTCGCGGATCTTCTCCAACCGCCGTTCCTTGTTCGCCACCCAGTCCGGCGCCTCGTCGCCGCGCCGCTCGGCACCATGCTTGCGATCCTCGGCACCGTCCGCCTGACCCGCGGCCTTCAGCCAGCCCGCCACTTCGGCGGCGAGCTTCGGCTCCGCTTCAACCATGCGGGCATAGCTCATCGCCTTGTGCTTGGAGGCATTCGCCTTGATCTTGGTGCCATCCAGCGCGACATGGCCGAGCTTGACCAGCCCCGCCTCGCGACACAACCGCAAGACCTGCACAAACAGCCCGCGCAACGCCTCGCTATGGCGCTTGCGAAAATCGCTGATGGTGCGGAAATCCGGCCGCTGCATCGCCGTCACCGCGGCAAAATCGAGCCGCTCTTCGCAGCCGCGCGCAATCCGGCGCGAGGAGTACACACCCTGGCGTAGGCGTAGAGCAACAGCGCGACCATCATCCCCGGGTGATACGGCGGGTAGCCACGCTCCTCGCCGTAGCTCTCCAGGATCGCCCCCAGATCCAATCCGCTGCGCACCGTGTCGCGCACGAAATGCGCCACGTGGCCCGCCGGAACCAGATCCTGCAGCGACGGCGGCACCAGCCACACCTGATCCGGTTCCCAATCGCGAAATGTCTTGCTCATACCATATATGGTAGCACACACTTCGCTCGCCCGCGAGCACCTGTTACTCGGACAGGCTCCTAGGCTTGGTCTAGGCCAGCATGCTCAACCCCCAGCTGGTGTCCGCCTGACGTTTCGCCACCCGATCACGTCAGATGCGCGGCGAGGTGCTTGTTCATCTCGAACATGGTCACCTTGTCCTTGCCGAAGACCCTCCGGAGCTGGTCATCAGCCACGATTTCGCGGCGGTCCTCCGGGTTTTGCAGGTTGTGCGAGCGGATGTACTCCCAGATCTTGCTCACCACCTGCCCCCGGGGCAGCGGGCCCGCGCCGATCACCGCGGCCAACTCCTCCGACAGCTGAAGCGGCTTCTGCAAAGCATTCACCTTGCCTTCGCTGGCCTTGTTCTCCCGCATTTTGGTCGGCATTGATCTCCTCCGGGGTTGCTTGTGGCGCGCATCGCCCCACCCTGCCTGCACCCCCGGGACTACCCGCTAGCTGTAGCGACGCGCAACGCCGTACGGCCCGACGCTGCAGTCGAAACCGGTTTCTGCCGCACTTTTGCTGAGGACTGAGCTCGGTGAGATTGACCCGATAAGAGGGTATTTTCTCGCGCTCCGGCCAAGCCGGCCGCGGGCAGCCGCGAATCGCCAGAAAACCCGGTGCTGGTGAAGCCGGCACTTATTTGGCATCAGGCGTCAGATCCAGACGATTGAGTGGGCCCGTCTGGAGCGTCTGGAGCAAAGAAGACCGTCAGCACAGCGATCTCGGCACGGCGCAATCCCACCTGCAAGCCGACCGAAAGGATTGCCCAGAAAGCCGCGGGCGATCGCTCAGCAGCGGCTCCTCCCGCCCGTCTTCGGGTCCTCTTTCGAAGCTGCCGTCTGATCGTGCGCCGAAGGGGCCCCAACGTCATCGCGGTCGGCCTGCGCATCCCGCTGGAGCGAACCGTCGGCACGACGCTTCCCTACCTTCGCCCTCGGTCCGACCGCCGGTGCGTGCCGATGAAGTCGGCCGACACCGCGGCAACGATCATTCGCGACCCGATGTGCTGGGGCAACTGAAAAACCGCGGCGTCAGCCTGCACATGATCGACCTCGGCGGCGACGTGACCGGAAACGGCATTTTCGAAGCTCGTCTTCACGATGTCAGCCGTGGCCGAGGCGGAGCGGGATCGCATTCGTGAGCGCATCCGCGAGGTGAAGGCCGACCAGCGCAAGCGCCGGCGGTATCTTGGCGACATCGCCCCATTCGGCTGGCAGATAGGATGGAGCTCTCATCGAGGATTCCGATCAGCGACGCGCTATCCGGCGCATCCTCCAACTGCGCCGCGGTGGTCTGTCGCTGCGAGCCATTTCAGACGCCATGTCTGCGTCGGGCAAGCCGACAGTCGCGGGCCCGCCCGCCAGTCTTGACCGGACCGCCGCAATCCCCAAATGTGCCCTAACTGTTCGGTTTCTAGTTCGATTACGAACAGTCGTCATCAACGATGTGAGGCTTTCCATGCTTTGCCTAACGGTGTAGGTCGCGCGCCGCAGACCGTTTTACGAACAGATGAGATCGACGGGCGGCGGCAGCCGCCTGGCCGGCGGCTTAATGCCGACTATCGAGACCGGGAATATCTGACGGCTGCCGAGATCGAGAAGCTCATCAAGTCAGCCCGGAAGCGGGGGCGACACGGCCCGCGGGACGCCCTGATGATCATGATGGCCTATCGACATGGCCTGAGGGTTTCCGAGCTGATCGGCTTGCGCTGGTCGCAGGTCGACTTCACCACAGCCCGGCTGACTGTGCATCGGCTCAAGGGATCGACCGGCTCGACGCACGGCATTCCCGGCGACGAATTGCGCGAGTTGCGCAAACTGCGGCGCGAACAAGAAGAGGATACCCAGTTCATCTTCGTGACCGAGCGCGGCGCGCCGATGACCGCCGACGGCTTCAGGCGGATGATGCAACGGGCGGGCAAGAGTTGCGACCTGCCGGACTTGCACCCGCATATGCTGCGCCACAGTGTACGGTTGGCCGCGCGGGGCTCGCTTCTGGTAGGCCTCCTCGGTCAGCCTTCCCGCGATGCCGACAGCATCGTCCCTCGCCATGATCCGGCCGACACGATCACCTGTTCCTGTGCGCCGGGCTCTAAGGGAGTCGAGACGGCGGTTGATGTCCCGTGCCATCACGCTGCCTCTTGTTAGCGCGCTGCTCGGCCATGATCAGAATGCGCGCGGCATCAGATGCCACCTTTTTCCCTGTCGCCATGTGTCCGTTCCACACTCGCCGATCAAGCATTAGGGTAACCAGATCGTGCGAACCGCTACATATGCTCGACTCTGAAACCGTCAAGGGAGCTGAATTTATGTTTGCTCGATCTTATCGAGAAAAAATCCGTTGCTCGCGCCTTGGTTTCAACGTTGCAAGCATTTGGTCAACCCGGACCCGCCAGGGGAGGCCAAAGGGGATTGGCGGCTGTGGCCGGAGCGGCGTGCGGCGGTGATCGAGGCGCGTCGCGAAAACCCGGACGGGACAGAAAGAAATCGCGCGCGCCGCCGGTGTCAGCCGGATCGAGCGCGGCGATCGGCGCGGCGCGGCCGTGCCGAAAGCCGATGGCCCTGGCATCCCGTCTCCTTGAGCATCTAGGAAGAAACTAACCGGGTCGAGAGCGCCCCTCGACCCGGGGCCGCCGTCTGGCGGCGCATGAGTCCGGTGGTTGGGGGCATACTCGATGGGAAGGACATCAAGCCGCCTGCGGGAGGGGTTGCAGCTCGACGTGGAAGCCGAGCTTGGCGAGCTGAGCGACCAGACGCTTGGCTTTCACCTCGGCCGACCGGCGGTCGAAGTGGTCGGCCCCGAGGTCCTGGTGGAAGGTGCCGTCCTTCAGCATATGGTAGATCGCGGTCAGCATCGCGGCGGCGACGGCGCAGATGGCTTTTTTCGGGCCGCGCTTGGAGCGCAACCGGTTGAACTGCGCCTTGTAGTAGCTGTCCTTCTTGCGGCTCGCCGCCCAGGCGCATTGGACGAGCATGGTCTTGAGCCAGGGAGCGTCTTTGCGCAGGCGCGAGGATTTGCGTTTGCCGTGGGCCTTCAGCCCACGGGCTTGACCCGTGGGGCTCTCGTTCTGGCCCGGACACAGACCAGCCCAAGCCAGCAGGTGTCCGGCCGTCGGGAAGCGGCTCATGTCGCGGCCGATTTCCGCGAGGATCACCGTCGCGGATAAGATGCTGACGCCCGGGATCGAGCACAGAAGCATAATCAGGGATAGAAAGGTGGCCTGACCGGCCGCCACCTCCTCGTCCATTCGGGCAATCAACCCATCGACCGCCTGATCGATCTTTGCGACCGCTGCCGCCAAGGCATCGTGCTGCCCCAGATACAGCTCGAGCATGAAGCGATGATGATCGGTCAGCCGCCTATGCAGCGCATCGTGCAAGGCCTTGGGCGACGCCTTGATCCGCCGGTCCGCCAGTTCAGCCAGTCTGAGCGGACTTCGCACGCCCGCAATCATCGCCTCGATCATCCGCCGGCCGCTCACGCCGAGCATATCGCTGATGACTGAGTCCAGCTTGATGTTGGCCTCTTCAAGGGTCTTCTGAATCCGCTGGATATGGCTGGCCTGCTCGCGGGTCAGTTGCTTGCGGGCGCGCAGCAGTGAGCGCAGTTCCTGGATCTCCTGTTCCGGAACGAAGCTCGCCTTGATCAGGCCACAGGCCACCAAATCAGCGATCCACGTGGCGTCGTTAACGTCTGTCTTGCGGCCGGGAACGTTCTTGATGTGCGCCGCATTGGCGACGATTAGCTCGAATGCGCCGTCGCTCAGGATGTTCCACACCGGTTTCCAGTAGACCCCGGTCGCCTCCATCGCCACATGGTGCACCCCGACGCGGTCAACCAGCCCAGAAGGCCTCAAGGCCAGCCGTCGTTGTCTCGAATGTCCGGCATTCCCGGCTGATCTTGCCGCCCGCCATGATGCGCACACACGCCACGATCATCGCCTTGTGAACGTCAAGACCGGCAACCCGCTCGTGCATTATTTCCATCGCCTCTCCTCCACACCATCACCGTCGGCGTGGGGACCTCACCAAGAAGAACTCTAGGAATCGTGCTCCGGGGGCGTTGCCGCCCCGTGGCTCCAGTGGGGGTGATCGAGGTGGCCCGGGTCCAACTAACAAACGGGCTCTTCCGCACCATAGAAAACGCGACCTCTTTGCCGACGGCCGCGCTAAAATATCTCAGGCGCCGCTACCCCAAAAGTTTCATTCAGGGTGGGGCGGCCGAAGGCCGGTGGCGAACTAACAAGCACCTGGTCCGGCACGACCACGCCGTGCGCGCAACCCGGTCGGCGAGGTCGAGCGACCGGCGATCAATCGGGACGAAGGCTCGACGCTCGCCTTCTCGAAGCCGCAGGCGCGCATAGAGCGAGGACATCGCCGCGAGCCGCCGGCGGATCGTCGACGACGCGGCGTGCTCGGTTTCGCGCATATAGCGCTCCCAGGCGACCACCGCCTTGTGGTCGGCCTAGCGCAGCTCGGCCGGCGTGGTGATCCCGAGCGCGCGCATGAAGTGCTGCACGTCGAGCCGGTAGGCGCGGCGGGTCCGCACGCTCTTCTGCTTTTGCAACCAGATTTCTTTCTTCGGGGATGGTGGCGAGCTGGTCGAGGGTCGAGACCTGGCGGCGGCCGAGGTCGATCGCGATCGGCAAGCTGGTGGTGTCGTCGGTCATGGCCCCCCGCGGAGTTCGGTTCCCCCCAGCCGCCATGCTGCTCTCGATGCCCGTGAAAGCGCCATGTTGCCCCATGGCGCTTTCCTTTGCCGTGATGGCAGCCGGGCCGGCCGCTAATCGAGAGGCCGAAATCGTCCCGTCAGGCTCGCCGGATAATGCGCTCGATGTCGCCGAGGGCAGCGCCATAGACCTCGGCGACCTGGGCAACCTTCATGCCGTACCTTACCAAGGTGCGGATGCGCGCGAATTGGGGTCGCGCCATAGAACGGGTGCTGGATTCACGCTAAGCGGACAGACCGAGAACATATAAGCGGCATGGGGGAGGATAGCACGATAAGTAGAACCAGATCGGGAGCGCTAGGCCATCAGCTCTCGGCTGAAGTGGGCCCCGGTTCGGTGTGATGATCTCAAGGGCGGTGTTTGCTCTGCCCAATTCGGTGTCGCTATAAAAGCGCTCGCGCATGGCCGGTAGCCGCTATCGACCCGGAGCGGTCATTCACACAACGCGACTCAGCAGTTCATGCCAACTGGTCGAGCAACGCGTTTGCATCTTTTAAATCGGGTGTGTCGAAACCCTCGGTGAACCAGCCATAGACCGGCGCAAGCAGAACGCGCGCCTCGCCGGCCCGCCCTTGCTCGCGCATGAGCCGCGCATAGCTCGTCGCGGTCCGCAGCTCCCAGGATTTCGCCTGCTGCTGCCGCGCCCAGTCGAGTGAGGCCAAGTAAGCGCGCTCCGCGCCCTCCGGATCGCCCTTGAGCGCCAGCAGCCAGCCTTTGATGCGGAGCGCTTCGGCGAAATAATAGCGTTCCTCCCGGTCCGGGCTCTCGATCTCCACGATGACCTCGTCGATAAGATGCAGCGCGCCATCGAGATTGCCGAGTTGGGCCATGCCCTCGGCGAGGACGGATCGCCAATAGGGAGTGCCGATCCGACCGCCGCCCTCCTCCCAGACGGCGAGGCCCTTCTCGAGCAAACTGATGCCTTCGGCAGTTTCGCCCTTATGGATCAATGCAGTTCCGGAATTGATCGGGGCCAGGAACTCCGTCAGGATGGGCAGGCTGTGTTCGCGACCCAGTCGCTCGGCTTCCGCAGCCCACATCAGACGCTCCTCGTGCTCGCCGAGGTGATCGAAGACCAATGCTCCGTTCGTCAGTGCAAACCCCAGATCGAAAGGATGCGCCAGTCGGCGCGCATGGTCAGTCCCGGCGTAGTTCATCTTCACGGCTTGCTCGGGGTAGCCGAGCATCCAGGCAGCCGCCGCCCCCCAGCATAATGCGAAGGTTTTCGCATCCTGGTTCATGATGCGCACCAAATGGCGGTGCTGCTCTTCGCTGTAGAGCAACAGTATTTGGTCCGCGTGCTCCCGGGCTTTGATCGGATCGCCGAGCCAAAGGTAGGAGCACATGGCGCACCAGTGCTCTGCGATCACGAAATCGGGATCGCGGTAGGCCTCGGCAGCGTCCGATATCTGCGCGACCCAATGAAGGGTCTCGGGCAGCCGTCCGAGACAAAATACATTGGCAAACAGTCCCCAGATTATCGGCAGCAGGGCATCGTTGCGGCGAAGCGCGTTGGCCAGGTCGAGCGCCGGATGCAGGCTGTCCCACACTTCCTGTGCTGGCCAGCCTCTGAGGGCAATCCACGCGATGCCCAACAAAGCGCGAAGATCCAGCTCCTTGCTGTCGCGCTCCGGCGAGGGTGGCAATGAAATGACCAGCTCCACCAGGCCCTTGTTCAGGTGAGCGATCGCTTCCACGAGCGCGAGGCGCTTGATCGCCAGATTACCCGCTTTCTGCCAGAGCGGGATCGCCTTTGCGGGCTGTTTCGCTTCGGTGTAGTGGTGCGCCAGCAGCTCGGGCTCGGTCGCCTTGATGTGCGGCCAGCGCTCCTCGATCACCCTGGCGATCTTGCCGTGCAATCCCTGCCTCCGCGCTTTCAGCAATGAGTTGTAGGCGGCGTCCTGCACCAGCGCGTGCTTGAAGGTGTAGACCGCATCGGGCGGCGTGCCCTGCTGGCATTCCAGACCCGAGGAAAACTGCGGCCTGCGGACTGACAAACCGCGCTTATCGCGCCTTTGACGCCATTGATGTTTCTTCGCGACTGACAAACCGTGCGGCAGCAACGCGCGCGGCCGTCAATCCGACCCCGCGATTCCCCTTCATGCCGACGAATTGCCGGCAGCGGCTCGATCGGCTCGAAGGCTTCTCGCTTGCCATCTATGGTGCGGTCGCCAAGCTGACCGATCTGATTTGGGATCATGGCGGCGCCGTCCGCGACGACGACCGCCTGATTGCGAATCATCTCGACATCTCGCTCCTCGAGTGGCGCAAGACGGTCCGCCCCGCGATGATTATGGGGCGGTTCTTTGTCATCAAGGATGGAGCGTGGCGATCGCCCGAGGTCGATAAGGCGCTCCGCTGGGTCGCGCAGCACGCCGGCAGGCGCGCGGCGGCAAAAGCCCGCGCCGAGCGCGAAAACGTCAACGAAATCAGCGCCCGTCCGAAAAAACCGCCCGAAAAGGGCGAAAACCCCAATGAAATCAGCGCAGCGCCCCCCAAAAGGGAGACTATGTCTCCCCCAGAATCCCTCCCTGAAGTCCAATACCTCGATCACAAGCCGCAGCGTCAGACGGTGTACCGGTCGCCGCGCGCGAGGGCAGGGTTGAAGACACGAGGGAGGATGATCCTGGGGCGGGCTGCGCCCGCCTGCCCGCTGGCGCGGGCGGGGCTGATGGTCCAATCGACCATCAGTCGCCGGCGACGCCGCAACCGCCCCCGGCCGCCTCCGGGGCAGGGCATTCGAGCGCGCCGCGACCGGCGCCGGCGGTTCCGCGGGAAACGCCGCGACCGCGATCGGGCGAGGTCTGCCCGCATTGTGGCAGCGAGCTCGCGGCCATCGGCGAAGGGCGCTATCGGTGTCCCGCCTGCGACATCCGCGTCATGGTTTGGCGCGGCAAGAGCGACGCGCTGAAGGCGCAGATCCGGCGCGACCTCCAGCGCAAGCACATCCGGTTCCTGACCGATACCGGCCAGGTCGAGCTCCGCTCCGAATACTGGCGGGTGCAGGCCGAGGGCGGCCCGGCCGCGCAACGGCAATTCGACGAGGTCGATCGGATGATGCGGCGGCGGCGCTGGGATGACATGGCCCGGTGGCGGCAAACCTTCTGCCCGGTTGGTGCGGCCCTCGGCGGCCGCAAGGCAAAGCATTCCGCAGCAAAGCGACAATATTCCGAGATGGCGAGCACTGCGGAAGGGCGCGTGAATTGCGACGAGCGACAGCAAGAACCAAGTGGCGGCTGGCGGCCGCGATCGGCGATCTCTTCGACGAGCGTCGAGTCCCCGCCACCGCCCAGCGGGTCGCACGTGGCGCCGTCATCATCGAGCTCCACACCGCGCCGGCACGCGCCGCTGCCGGATCTCGGCTTCGACGGCTGGACGCATCAAGGCGGACGGTCATGATCGACCCGAACATATGGCCACACACGATGAAGGGAGCGGCATGACCAAACGGCGGGTCAAGACGCACGCCGAGCGGCAAGCCGCTTATCGGGCACGCAAAGCTGCGGAAGTGGCGGCGATGAAGGCGGCGCTTTCGTCACGTGACCCGGCGCCGACCGCCCCGACCGCGCCGGAAGTGCTTCAGGCGCTTACCGAAATCCGCCGCGCCATCCAGGCCTTCGACAACCGGGTCGCCCAGATGCAGCGCGAGGAGCACGGCCCGATGATCCTGCGCCGCCTAACCGCCCTCGAGCGCGCGATCCTCGGCAACGATATCGGCCAGCCGCCGCGCCACACCCGTCGCCGGCCGCTCGGGAGCGATGCATGACGGCGCGGCGTCCGGACCCGCCTGCGCTACGACCGCAGCCGGCGCGCAGTGGGCCCGATTTCTGGCCGACGCCGCCATGCCTGGTCGAGGCGCTCGTGCAGTCGCCGCTCATGGGAGTGCAATGACATCCCCTATCGCCTCGGCTTGGTCGAGCTGATGTTCATCATCTCCGAGCCGCAGCCGGTATGGCGCGGCCTGACTGAGGCCCAGCTCGATGAGCTCACAGGCTGTGTGCGCGCGGTCGAGGGCAGGCTGCGCGAGTACGACACCAATGCCGCGTCGCAAACCTCGGGCTCTCCGGATGTGCAGCCCGACCTGTTTGCGCCCGCTGCCGCACCGGTTGCCGGTGATCGCCGCGGGCGACAGCCTTCCCGCGGATCACAAGGGAGGGTCACCGTGGCAGCCTTGCGGATCGTCTTGGCCATTTTTTCCGCGCCACGGAGGCGGTCGCCGTACCGGCCGAAGCGGCAAATTCGGTACCGGAGATGTCGCCGGCCGAGCGGCTGGCCGCGGCCGGCGGCGATGGCACGAGCATCAGCCTAGGAGCTTGCGCTTGTCACTGAGCATGCCGAGCTCGTCCCGCCGGCGGGAGCACTTCGCCCGGGGCGACGCGCTAGGCGATCGAAATACGGCACCAGACTGGCGACTTGCGCGCCGCGATCGAAGGGAGCAGGTGCGAACATCGCGGGCTGACGCTCACGGCCATCCGCACGTCCGACGTGGCTGCGAGGGCGAAAATTGCAGCTGAAGTATGGGGCGCCGGGTCAAGCAGCAACTCGCGGCGGTGCGCATGCTGTTCGACTGGCTGGTGACGGCCCAGGTGGTGTCGATGAACCCCGCCGCAGCGGTGCATGTCATGGGCCGCCAAGCACGTCGTCAAGAACGGCACGACGCCGGTGCTTGAAGGCGTCAAATGGCGCAAGCTGCTCGACAGCATTCCGACGGCGACCTTGCGTGATCTGCGCGAACCGCGCATTACCGCGCCACTGAAAATGAAAAGTCGAGGATCTCCGGCCCCGCTCTTTGATCTTGGCGAGGGTACTCCGCGCCATCCTGATCAACCCGGAGAGCTCACGCCGACGAACGATGGCGTCCGCGGTTAGCCATTTTCTTGCGTATTCGTTTGGCCCGTTCCTCTCAAAACCCTCGTTTTTGAGAGCTCCAAATCACCGATGCATATATCGGTGCCGCTGGCGGTCGGCCGGCGGGGCCTGCGCTGCATGCCGCTCGATGACGGATATCTTGAGCTCCGCGCCGACGACCATCCAAGGTCGCCTGTGGGTGGAAATGCGTCATTCCCGATTCGCCCGGGCGGGTGAGATCCACCCTCGAAAGCGGCCATTAACGGCCTTGAGGCCCCGACACCCGACACTGCGCCTATTTTAGTTGTGCCGCTGGTCAGTCGAGAGGCAGAAGAATATCTTCGTCCATGAGAGGTTACCGTTCCTCCGAACCGAGGATCACCGCATGGACGTAGCGGCGTGGTTGCGCGGGCTGGGCCTCGAACAATACGCCCAGCTTTTCCGCGACAATGACATCGATGGTGAAATCCTATGCGGGATGACCGCAGAGGACCTGAAGGAGCTGGGCATCAGCTCCTTCGGCCACCGCCGCAGGCTCCTCAACGCTATCACCGCCCTGGGGGGAGAGCTCACGACGCGGGATGTGGCTCAATCAGCAACGAGCGCGACACCTGCTCCGACCTCACCTCCGCCAATCGACGCCGAACGCCGGCAGCTGACGGTGATGTTCTGCGATCTCGTCGGCTCGACCGCGCTCTCGACCCGTCATGACCCGGAGGATTTACGCGAGCTGATCGGGGATTACCACCGCGCGGTCAGCGAGACGGTGGGCCGCTTCGACGGGTTCGTCGCCAAATACATGGGCGACGGCGTTCTCATTTATTTCGGCTATCCGCAAGCGCATGAGGACGATGCCGAGCGGGCGGTGCGGGCCGGGCTGGCGGTGATCGAGACGGTCGGCCGATTGCCGGCGCTGAAAAATTTGCGGGTACGGCTCGGCATCGCCACCGGGCTCGCAGTGGTCGGCGATCTGCTCGGCGAGGGCGCGGCGCAGGAGCGCGGGGTCGTCGGCGAGACGCCGAACCTCGCCGCCCGGCTGCAGGCGCTGGCCGCGCCGAACACGCTCGTCATCGCCGAAGCAACTCGCCGGCAGGTCGGCGGGCTGTTCGATCTCACCGATCTCAGCCCGCAGGCGCTTGCCGGCTTTGCCGAACCTCAGTCGGCCTGGCGGGTCATTGGCGAGAGCGGGATGTTGAGCCGCTTCGAGGCACTGCGCTCGGGAGAGACGCCGCTCGTCGGCCGCGGCGAGGAAATCGAGCTGCTGCTGCGCCGCAAGGAGCAGGCGAAGACCGGTGAAGGACGGGTTGTGCTGATTTCCGGCGAGCCGGGCATTGGCAAGTCGCGGCTCACCGCGGCGCTTTCCGAGCAGATCGGAACCGAGCCACATACCCGCCTGCGCTATTTCTGCTCGCCGCACCACCAGGACAGCGCGCTCTATCCCTTCATCGCCCAGCTCGAACGCGCTGCCGGGTTCGCCCGCGAAGACGGGCCCGAGACAAAACTGGACAAGTTGGCGACGCTGCTCGCACCGGCGGCCGAGATCGGGGACATGTCGCTGCTCGTCGAGCTGTTGTCGTTACCCGGCGGCGATCGTTTCGCGCCACTCGAGCTGAGCCCGCAGCGCAAGAAGGAGCTTACTTTTATGGCGTTGCTGCGGCAGTTCGAAGGGCTGGCCCGAACGCAACCGGTCCTGATGATCTTCGAGGATCTACATTGGATCGATCCGACTTCGCGTGAGCTACTCGACCTCGTTCTCGCGCGGATCGACCGCCTGCCGGTCCTGCTGGTCGCCACCTTCCGTCCCGAGTTCCAGCCGCCCTGGACCGGTCAGCCGCATGTCACCTTGATGTCGCTGAACCGGCTCGGGCGGGGCGACGGCGCGGCGATGGTCGAACGGCTCGCCGGCAACGCCGCCTTGCTGCCGCCGGATGTGATCGCCGAGATCATCGAGCGCACCGACGGAGTGCCGCTCTTCGTCGAGGAGATGACCAAGGCGGTGCTCGAAGCCAGCGCTGAGCGACGCGGGGAGATTGCCGCATCGGTGCCGGGGACCGGGCTTGGTGTGCCGGCGACGTTGCAGGCGTCGCTGATGGCGCGCCTCGACCGGCTCGGCCCGGCGGCAAAGGGAGTTGCCCAGATCGGCGCCGCGATCGGCCGCAAATTCTCCTACGAGCTGGCGGCGGCGGTCGCGGGACTCCCCAAAGAACCGCTCCAGGAGGCGCTCCAGCGCGTCGTCGATGCCGGCCTGATCTTTCAGCGCGGAACGCCGCCGGCGGCCGAGTACCTGTTCAAGCACGCGCTGGTGCAGGACACCGCCTACGGCACGCTGCTGCGCGGCCCGCGACAACAACTCCATGCCCGGATCGCTGCATCCCTCGAAGCGCACTTTCCGGATCGGATGATTCGCGAGCCTGAGGCGCTAGCCCGCAATTTTTCCGAAGCGCAACAGCCCGATCGTGCGCTGGGCTATTGGCTCGACGCCGGCAGGCGAGCGATCCGGCGTTCGGCCAACCAGGAGGCGATCGGCCATCTGACGGCCAGCCTCGTGCAATTAGCGCAGCTCCCTGATACGGCGGATCGGACGAAGCAAGAGTCGGCGCTGCAACGGCTGCTCGGCCAGGCAAACCTTCAGGTTAGGGGGCTTGCCGCGTTGGAGACCGACCGTGCGTTCAGCCGGGCGCGCGAGCTGTGCGTCGCGATCGACGATGACCAGAGCATCATCCCGGTGCTGTTCGGAATTATCATTGTCGAATGGGGCGCCGCACGGTGGGCAAAAGCCGAGGCGACCGCCAACGAGATCCTCCACCGGGCGGGGCGCACGGGAGATACCGGAGCAGGCATTGCCGGAGACTTCGCGGTGGCCATCACTAGCATGCACTCAGGAGATCTGCCGCGGGCCCGCCGGCATTACGACAGCGCTATCGCATCTTATCGGGGCGTCGACGCGGCCGCTGCGCTTCGCTCCGCCTACGAATACAGTATCGATCCGGGGGCTTTTTCTTACGTTTATGCCGGCTGGTGCTGGTGGTTGCTTGGCCATCCGGAACAAGCCCTAGGTTTCAGTGAGGAATTTATCGCATCCGGCGAACGCGTCCGGCACGACTATTCCCGCTCGCGCGTCCTTTATTGTAAGAGCGTCGTCCACGCCTTTCGCCGCGAATGGGCGATTGTGGAAGAGTGCGCCGCCGCATCGATCGCCGTCGCGCAAGAGCGTGGACTCGGCATGATGGAGGCAGTTGCCCGGATCATGCTGGCGGCGGCGCAGGCGATGCAGGCGCCGAGTAACAAGGCTGTGGCCGAGATCCGGCAGGCAATCGGGACGTACCGCGCGACTGGCACCAGGCTCCAGAGCACTCATCACCTTACCCTGTTCGCGCAAGCGCTCGCCGCCTGCGGCCACTACGGCGAGGGTCTCGCCGCGCTGCGCGAGGCGGCGGCGCTGGTCGAGGAGACCGGCGAACGCTATGTCGAGGCGGAGATCCGCCGCCTCGAAGGCAATCTGCTGCTGGCCGAGAATGGCTCGACCGAAGCCGAGGCCTGCTACGTGAAGGCGCTGGAGGTGGCGCGGGCGCAAGAGGCGCGCTCGCTCGAACTGCGCGCCGCGACGAGCCTCGCCCGCCTATGGGGGGAGCGGGGCCGGAGCGCCGAAGCCCGCAATCTCCTCGCCCCGGTCTACGGCTGGTTCAGCGAGGGGTTCGTCACCGCCGATTTGAAAGAAGCGAAGGCACTGCTCGACGATCTGACGTGAGCTGGCGATTGGCATGAGCAAAGTCGGGCGGGAATGGCTGCTTTCGAGCGGTTCTGACCACCCGCTGGCGCAATCATGAAGGTCGGTAATGGGTCGGTTTGAGCCGTTGGCTTGGGGTCGAGCGCGGTCGATGATCTCGACGGGCCGCGAATGGCTTCACCGGGTGGAAATGCGTCATTCCCGATTTGCCCGGCCCGATGTGCGCATGCTTTGATAGCGGTCGTTCACTGCCAGAACACCCGACGCGGCGCCTATTTCAGCGCTGCCGCTGGTAGGCCCGAAGGCGGAGGGATATCATCGTCGACGAGGGGTTGCCGCTTCTCTGAGCCGAGGATCACCGCATGGACATAGCGGCGTGGCTGCGCGGGCTGGGGCTCGAACAATACGCGCCTGCATTCCGCGAGAACGATGTCGATGCCGAAGTATTGCCGGAGCTCACAGCCGAAGACCTGATCGGCCTTGGAGTGACCTCGATTGGCCACCGCCGCAAGCTCCTCGCCGCGATCGCCGCCCTGGGGGCGGAGCCGACGCGTGGCTTGGCCCAACCGGCGGCGAGCGCGACATCTACTGCCGTCTCCCCTCCGACTAGCGATGCCGAGCGCCGGCAGCTGACGGTGATGTTCTGCGATCTGGTCGGCTCGACGGCGCTTTCGGCTCGGCTCGATCCCGAGGATCTGCGCGAGGTGATCGGTCGGTATCAGGCCTGCATCGCCGCCGTCGTGGATCGCCATCATGGCTTTGTTGCCAAGTACATGGGCGACGGGGCGCTGGTCTATTTCGGCTACCCGCAGGCGCACGAAGACGATGCCGAACAGGCGGTTCGGTCCGCCCTGTCGCTGGTCGATGCGGTCGGCGAACTGGATGCACCGGAGCGATTGCGGCTGCGCATCGGCATTGCCAGCGGGCTCGTCGTCGTGGGCGACTTGATCGGGGCAGGTTCCGCGCAGGAACAAGCGATTGTCGGGCAGACCCCGAACCTCGCCGCGCGTCTGCAAGCGCTGGCCGAGCCGAACGGGATCGTCATTGCCGAAGGCACGCACCGCCAGATCGGCGCATTGTTCGAGACGGCCGAACTCGGGCCAACGCAGCCGAAAGGATTTGCCGAGCCGCAGCGGGCTTGGCGGGTGTTGGTGGAGAACCGGACGCTGGGCCGCTTCGAGGCTCTCCGTCGTGGTGCGACGCCGCTGGTCGGCCGCGACGAGGAATTGGGGCTGCTGTTTCGTCGCTGGACACAGGCGAAGGCGGGCGGCGGGCGCGTGGTGTTGATCGCCGGCGAGCCGGGCGTCGGCAAATCCCGTTTGGCCGAGGCGCAGATCGAGCGGATTGCCCCCGAGCCGCACGCAAGATTGCGCTATTTCTGCGCACCCCACCGCCAGGACAGCGCGCTTTATCCGGTGATTGCGCAAATGGAACGCGCGGCCGGCTTTGCCCGCGGCGATCCGCCCGCCGTCAGGCTCGTCAAGCTGCAAGCGGTGCTGGCTGAGGACACCCCAGACGAAGATCTGGCGCTGATCGCCGAGCTGCATGGGCTGGCCTCCGATCGCGCGCCGGCGCCGGATTTGAGCCCGCAACGCAAGAAGGAGCTGATCTTCAACGCCCTCGTTCGGCAGCTCGAGCGGCTCTCGCAGCGTCACCCGGTACTCATGGTGTTCGAAGACATCCAGTGGATCGATCCGAGTTCGCGCGAGCTGTTCGAGCGGATAATCGAACAGGTTGCGGATTGGCCGGTGCTGCTGCTGGCAACGTTCCGCCCCGAATTCCAGCCGCCCTGGGCTGGGTCGCCACATGTCGCGATGCTCAATCTGGCGCGGCTCGATCGGCATGATGCCGCGGCCATGGTCGAAAACCTCGCCGGCAACGCGCTGTCGAGCGCGGCCGTCGAAGAGATCGCGGAACGCGCCGACGGCGTGCCGTTGTTCGTCGAGGAGCTGACGAAGGCGGTACTCGAATCCGGCACGCAGGGGGTCTCGATCCTGTCGGCCGTGCCGCAACCGGGACTGTCGGTTCCCGCCATGCTCCACGCCTCGCTGATGGCGCGGCTCGATCGGCTGGGGCCGGTGGCCAAGGACATAGCGCAGAAAGGCGCCGTGCTCGGCCGTGAGTTCGGTTACGAGCTGCTGGCGGCCGTCGCCGATCTGCCGGATCTGCGATTGCGCGAGGCGCTGGACAGGCTGGCCGGCTCGGGCCTCTTATTCGCGCGCGGCACGCCGCCGCAATCGACCTACCTGTTCAAGCACGCGCTGGTGCAGGACGCTGCCTACGGCACCTTGTTGCGAAGCCGACGGCAGCAGCTGCATGCCCGTACCGCCGCGATCCTCGAAGAACAGTTCCCCGACATCACAGCCGCGCAACCGGAACTGCTCGCGCATCACTGCGAGCAAGCGGGCCTGATCCGCAAGGCGGTTGGCTATCTGCTGACGGCGGGTCGGCAGGCGCTGGTGCACTCGGCGATGCAGGAAGCGGACGCGCTGCTGCGGAAAGGGTTGGACATCCTGATCGGCCTGCCGGACGACCCATCGCGGCGGCAACAGGAGTTGGAGCTGCTGATCGCGCTCGGATCGGCGCTGACCGCCACCAAGGGTTGGGCCGCGGACGAGGTCGGCGCAACCGTCGGCCGGGCGCGTGCGCTGGCCGAGCGGCTCGACCGGCGCGAGCATCTCTGGCCGCTACTCGTGAACCAATGGATATTTCATTTTGCCCGATCCGAGCACCGGGTGGCTCTGTCGCTTGCCGAGCAGATGGAGAAGATCGGCGAGGAGCGGAACGATGTCGCGGCGCAACTGATTGGTCGCGATTTCCGCGGGTTGGCCTGCTGCTGTCTCGGGCAGTTCGTTGCCGCCCGCGATCTTCTGGAGCGGTGTCATGGTCTCGCGGATCCGGCGGTTCGCGCCGCCGCCAGCGCGGGACTGGCGTTGGCGGATCTGTATGCCGTGATGCTCGCGCACCTGGCGATAACCCTGGCGTATCTGGGTTTCATCGATCAGGCACGGTCTCGGCTGAACGAGGCGCTCGCGGAGGCCCGGAGGCTAGCGCATGCCTTTACGCTGGCTCACGTGCTCGCCTGGGCGGTCTCGGTCTCGTGGACCACGCGCTCGCCCGAAATGCAAGCGCAAACCGAGGAACTTTCGGCGTTGTCGACCGAGCAAGGTTTTTCGCTATGGTCGGCGCGGGCAACAGGAGCCCGCGGACGGGTCTTGGTCGCCCTCAAGCAAGCGCGGGAGGGCTTGGCGATGCTAAAGCAGGGGCTGGCGGCGCTCGATGACACCGGAACTGTTTTGGGGAAACCGGGGCTGCTGATCTCACTCGCCGAGGCCCACGGCATCCTCGGGCAGTCGATCGAAGGGCTGAACTGCCTCGACGAGGCTCGGCAAATCATCGAGGCGACCGAGGAGCGGCTCGACGCGGCCGAGTGGCATCGGATGCGGGGTGAATTGCTGATGCAAACCGGCGATCGCGCTGCGGCCGAGGCCTGCCTGCGCGAGGCGATCGCGCTCGCTCAGCGCCAGAGCGCCAAACTCTACGAACTGCGCGCGGCGACCGGCCTTGCCCGGCTCTGGCGCGACCACGGCAAAGAAGGCGAGGCACGCGCCCTACTCACGCCAATTTACGGCTGGTTCACCGAGGGTTTCGAGACGCCCGATCTCAAGGAGGCAAAGGGGCTGCTCGACGAGTTGGCTTGAGCCGGTCGTCAGCGTGACCAGCAGTCTGGCGCGAATGACCGCTTGCTGGTAAACCCGACGATCCTCTGGTGCGGTCATGAAGGGCCGCAAAGGGTCGGCTTGAGCCATTCGATCGAATGGGATGGGCCGGACGATCCTGATAGAGCGCCCTCTCAGACGCCTGGGGTATTCGCGGTTCGTGCGGCAGGGATGTAGCGGTAGAGCGTCGCCGGAGAGACGCCGAGGCGGTGCGCGATTTGCGTCACGCCGATGTCGGGATTGGTGAGCATCGCCTTGGCGGCCTCGATGTCGTCGTCCATGAGTTTCGGTGGGCGGCCTCCGGTGGGCCAACGCGCCGCACGGCAGCAAAGACCCGCTTGGGTGCACGGTTTTTTAGGGGTGTCCAGCGACTGTAAACCGCGCCGTTGTGCTTGGCCAATTCCGGAAACCCGGCCGCCGGATAGACGACGAGCGAGGACCCGGCGACGATGAACAGATCGGCGGCCAGGGTTTCGCTCTGGGCGCGCCGCGTCGCCGCCACCGGCATCCCCTGGCCGAACGAAATCGTCGCCGTCTTGATGAAACCGCCG
The DNA here is from genome assembly GCA_963772295.1 of uncultured Alphaproteobacteria bacterium. GTDB lineage: Bacteria > Pseudomonadota > Alphaproteobacteria > ATCC43930 > CGMCC-115725 > AP-15. The sequence continues at coordinate 46,937 of CAVYWO010000002.1, read as the reverse complement.
CAGCGGGCGCAGCACGGCGCCGTCCGGTCGCGTTCGAAGGCCGCGCGCAGCCGCTCGATCTCGTAGCGCGCCGCGCAATCGAGGAAAGTTGAAACGGCCCTGTTGCTGTCACGCCTCAATCGGCACACGGTGGGTCTTCCGCATGAGGGCTCCCGTCATGGCGATCGATGTGGCGAGTTGGCTTCAACAGCTTGGTCTTGAACAATACGAGCCGGCGTTCCGGGCCAACGAAGTCGACGGAGTTGTCCTGCCGGACCTGACGGCTGAGGACCTGATCGCTATCGGTGTGACCGCAGTCGGCCATCGCCGAAAGCTCCTTTCCGCCATCGCCGCGATAGGCGCCGCAGCGCCGCCCGCCGTCGTGACCGCGACGCCAGCACTAGCGCCAGCATCGGTGCCGGCTCCCTTACCCGCGCCGGTGCAGCCCGATGCCGAGCGGCGGCAGCTGACGGTGATGTTCTGCGACTTGGTTGGCTCGACGGCGCTGTCGGCGCGGCTCGATCCGGAGGATCTGCGGGCGGTGATCGGCGCCTATCACCGCTGCGTGGCCGGCGTGATCGAACGCGCCAGCGGATTTGTCGCGAAGTATATGGGCGACGGCGTGCTCGCCTATTTCGGCTATCCGCGCGCAGACGAGCATGACGCCGAGCGGGCGGTTCGTGCCGGGCTGGCACTGGTCGAGGCAGTGGCCGGGCTCGACACTGCGGCCGCGGAGCCGATGCAGGTGCGGGTCGGGATCGCCACCGGGCTGGTCGTGGTCGGCGATCTCATCGGCGAAGGCGCAGCGCAGGAGCAGGCCGTGGTCGGCGAGACGCCGAACCTGGCGGCGCGGCTGCAGGCGCTGGCCGAACCGGGGACGGTGGTGATCGGGCCGAGCACGCGGCGGCTGACCAGCGGTCTCTTCGACTATGAGGGTCTCGGCGCGATCGAGATCAAAGGTTTTGCCGCACCGGTCATCGCCTCACGGGTGCTGCGCGAGAGCGGGGCCGAGAGCCGCTTCGAGGCGCGCCACGGGCCGGACCTGACGCCGCTGGTCGGCCGCGACGAGGAGCTGGCGCTATTGCAGCGCCGCTGGCAGCAGGCCAAGGGTGGCGAGGGCTCTGTCGTGCTGCTGTCGGGCGAGCCCGGCATCGGCAAGTCGCGGCTCGCACAGGCTCTGCTCGAGCAGCTGAGTGGCGAGCCGCACACCCGATTGCGCCTGTTCTGCTCGCCGCACCACCAGGACAGCGCGCTCTACCCGACCATCACACAGCTCGAACGGGCGGCTGGGTTCCGGCGCGACGACACGGCCGATGATCGGCTCGACAAGCTGGAGGTGGTCCTCGCGCAGGCGACCAATGATCTCGGCGAGGTCTCTCCTCTGCTCGCGGCATTGTTGTCGCTCCCGGCCGGCGAGCGCTATCCGCCGCTCAACCTTACCCCGCAGAAGCAAAAGGAGAAGACGCTTCAGGCGCTGGTGGCCCAGGTGGAGGGGCTGGCGGCGCGGCAGCCGGTGCTGATGCTGTTCGAGGATGCGCAGTGGAGCGACCCCACCTCGCTCGAGCTCTTCGACCTGATCATCGATCGGGTGCCCGCACTTCGGATCCTGCTGATCGTCACCTTCCGCCCCGAATTCGCCCCGCCCTGGACCGGCCGTCCCCACGTCACCTCGCTCGGCCTCAGCCGCCTGGCGCCGCGGCAGCGGGCCGAGATGATCGCGGGTGTCACCGGCGGTAAGGCGCTGCCCGAGGAGATCGCCGAGCAGATCATCGACCGCACCGACGGGGTGCCGCTGTTTGTCGAGGAACTGACCAAGGCGGTGGTCGAGAGCGGCATATTGACCGACACAGGCGACCATTACACCGCGGCGGGGCCTGTGACGCCCTTGGCAATCCCGGCGAGCTTGCAGGCCTCGCTCTTGGCCCGTCTCGACCGCCTGGCGCCGGTGCGCGAGGTGGCGCAGATCGGAGCCGCCTTGGGCCGGCAGTTCTCGCACGAGCTGATCGGTGCGGTGGCCCCGATGCCGCAGCCGCAACTGGACGATGCCCTGGCACAGCTGGTGAGCGCAGAGTTGATCTACCGCCGCGGCACGCCGCCCGACGCCGAGTATACCTTCAAGCACGCGCTGGTGCAGGATGCTGCCTACAGTACCTTGCTGCGCAGCCGCCGCCAGCAGCTCCACGCTCATATCGCCCCGACCCTCGAAGACCGGTTCCCGGAGATTGTCGCGGCCCAGCCGGCATTACTCGCCCACCACTGCGAGGAAGCGGGGCTCATCGAGAAGGCGGTCGAATATTGGCTCGCCGCCGGGCGGCAGGCGTGGGGGCGCTCGATGGTGGCGGAGGCGGTGGCGCTACTCCGCCGCGGGCTGGCGCTGGTTCCCGTCCTAGCCGATGGCGATGGGCGCCGGGAAACCGAACTGGATCTACAGATCGCCCTCGGTCAGGCGCTCATCGCAAACCGGGGCTGGGGCGCGCCGGAGCTAGGCGAGGTGTACTCCCGGGCACGGGAGCTCGCGTCGACGCTGAACCGGCCGCGCGCCCTGCTGTTCGCCCTGTGGGGCCAGTATACCGACCATTGGGCACGAGCCGATCTAAAGCAGGCGCGACGGCTTGCTGCAGAGCTGCGAGAGCTGGGCGATACAGCCGGCGACGTCCTCGTGCAAGTGATGGGCTTCCATGCCGGCGGGTTGACGTGCTTCCACCTGGGCGAATTTACCGCGGGTCGGGCATACCTGGAGAAGGGCATTGCTCTTTATGATCCGGCGCATCGGCCTTCCTACTCGGAGCTGCTGATCAACGATGAGCTGGTCCCATTACGGCTAATATTGTCTTGGCTGCTCGCGCCCCTCGGACATCTCGATCAAGCGTTGTTCCAGAGTGCTACGGCCGTGGACGAAGCGCGCCGGCTCTCTCATCCCGCCACATTGGCCCTCGCGCTGCTCGCCTGGGTAACACGGTCGTTCGTTCGCTTGGAGCCTGGATCGTTGTTGCAATACGCCGACGAAACGCTGGCACTCGCCACCGAGCATGGGCTCGGACTTTATCGGGCGTGGGCTCTCATCGAGCGCGGGTGGTGTCTGGTGGCATTGGGGCACGCGGACGAGGGAATTCCGCTCATCACCGCCGGTTTGGGTGGCTGGGATCAGCTTGGATTTATGGCTTTTAGACCTTGGGGTCTGGCGCTTCTCGGGGACGCCTGCAGGATGGCCGGGCAGTGGCAAGCCGCGCTTGGGCACCTCGCCGAGTTGGGGCGTCTGGCCGAGGAAAAGAGGGAACGATGGTATCAGGCCGAGACGCTTCGGCTGCGTGGGGATTTGCTGTTGGCGACAGGCGATCCGGCGGCAGCCGAGGCCAGCTATCGCGAGGCGCTGGTGTTCGCTCGGCGGCAGAGCGCAAAGCTCTGGGAACTGCACGCCGCGATGAGCCTCGCCCGGCTGTGGGCGAGGCGGGGCAAACGCACTGAGGCGCATAAGCTGCTGGCGCCGGTCTACGGCTGGTTCACCGAGGGCTTCGGCACGCCGGTTCTCAAAGAGGCCAAGGCGCTGGTGGAGGAGCTGGCAGCATGAGCGCAGTGCGGAGTTGGCTGGAGGCAGTCGGTCTCGGCCAATACGCCGACGCCTTTGAAGCCAATGACATTGACGCCGGCCTGCTCCACCAGATCGACGATCAGCTGCTCAAAGATATTGGAGTGTTGAGCGCGGGTCATCGGCTGCGCCTCCGCAATGCCATCGCCCAACTGGGCCCGACATCGATTGCCGGGGCGAATGCGACGAATGCCGTCGCTGCAACCGAGGTGGCAGCGACTTCCGCCGAGCGCCGACAGCTGACGGTGATGTTTTGTGATCTGGTCGGCTCGACGGCGCTGTCGGCGCGGCTCGATCCCGAGGATCTGCGGGTAGTGATCGGCGCCTATCACCGCTGCGTTGCCAAGGTGATCGGCCGCGCCGGCGGGTTTGTCGCCAAGTACATGGGCGACGGGGTGCTGGCCTATTTCGGCTATCCACGGGCCGACGAGCACGATGCCGAGCGCGCGGTGCGTACGGCGCTGAAGCTGGTGGAGAAGGTGGCCGGGCTCGACACCGTCGCGGCGCCGCTGCAGGTGCGGGTCGGCATCGCCACCGGGCTGGTGGTAGTCGGGGATCTGATCGGCCAGGGCGCGTCGCAGGAACAGGCGGTGGTCGGCGAGACGCCCAACCTCGCGGCGCGGCTGCAGGCGCTGGCCGAACCGGGGACGGTGGTGATCGCGCCGAGCACGCGGCGGCTCACGGGGGGTCTCTTCGACTATGAGGATCTCGGTGCCGTCGAGCTCAAGGGCCTGGGCATGCCGGTGATGGCAGCGCGGGTGGTGCGCGGGAGCGCCGCCGAGAGCCGCTTCGAGGCATTGCACGGGCGCGACCTGACCCCGCTCGTCGGCCGCGACGAGGAACTGGCGCTATTGCGGCGCCGCTGGCAGCAGGCCAAGGAGGGCGACGGCCGGGTCGTGGTGCTGATCGGCGAACCCGGCATCGGCAAATCACGTCTCGCCCAGGCGATGCTGCAGCAGCCGGCGGGCGAGCCGCACACGAGGCTGCGCTATTTCTGCTCGCCGCACCATCAGGCGAGCGCGCTCCATCCCTACATTACCCAGCTCGAGCACGCCGCGGGCTTCAGCCGCGAGGAAATGCCGGAAGCGCGGCTGGCCAAGCTCGAAGCGCTGCTCGCCCGGTCGAATGCCGGCGCTGAGGAGATCGGGTTCATCGCCGAGCGGATGTCGATTCCGGCCGGCGACAAATACCGTCTCCCGGACCTCACCCCGCAGCGGCGCAAGGAGAAGACGCTCGAGGCACTGCTGGCGCAGATGGCGCGGCTGGCGGCGCGGCAGCCGGTGCTGATGCTGTTCGAGGACGCGCATTGGATCGACCCGACCTCGCTCGAGCTGTTGACCCTGACCGTGGCGCGGGCATCAACGCTGCCGTTGCTGCTCCTCGTCACCGCGCGGCCGGAGTTCACCGCGCCCTGGCCCGCCGACGCCCATGTCACGATCCAAGCGCTCGGCCGCCTCGGCCGCCGCGACGGCGCGACCCTCGTCGAGCGCTCTGCCGGCGGCAAGGCGCTGCCGGCCGAGATCCTCGAGCAGATCCTCGCCCGCACCGACGGCGTGCCATTGTTCCTCGAGGAGCTGACCAAGACCATCATCGAAAGCGGCCTACTGCGCGAGGAGCAGGGGCATTACGCGCTCGACGGCGCGCTGCCGCCGCTGGCGATCCCGACCACGCTGCACGACTCGCTGACGGCCCGGCTCGATCGGCTGGCGCCGGTGCGCGAGGTCGCCCAGATCGGCGCCGCCATCGGCCGGGAGTTCTCCTACCCGTTGCTCAGCGCCGTCGCCCATCAGCCTGACGACCGGCTGAAGGAGGCTCTGGACCAGCTCGTCCGCGCGGAGCTGATATTCGGCCGCGGCGAGGTCCCGGAGGCGGTCTACACCTTCAAGCATGCGCTGGTGCAGGAGGCGGCCTATGAGAGCCTATTGCGCGAGCGCCGGCGAACGCTCCACGCCCGGATCGCCGAGGCGCTCGAAGGCGCGTTCCCGGAAGTGGCCGAGACCCAGCCGGAACTGGTCGCACACCACTACGCCACCGCCGGGCTCCCTACTCCTGCCATTGCTTATTATCGCCGCGCCGCGGAGCGGGCGATGGCGGCCTCGGCCAACGCCGATGCCATCGCCCATTTGACCAGGGGCCTCGAGCTAATCGCGTCGCTGCGGGAATTGTCCGAGCGGATCTCGCGGGAGATCGACTTCCGCCTCGCGCTTGGCCCCCCGCTCACTGCCATACGAGGGTGGGGATCTCTGCAGGCGGAGGCCGCCTACACCCGAGCCAAGGAGTTGTGCGCGGGCGCCGGCGAGACCCCTGAGCTGTTTCGCAGCCTTGTGGGGTTGTTCATCCATTATTTGATGAAATCAGATCTGGAGACCGCTTCGGAGCTTTCCCGAGAGCTGTTAAACCTTGCAGCAAAGCTCGGCAGCGATGAGTGCCGTTTGCTCGCCGAACTCACCGCCTGCGTCATTTGCTTGTGGTCCGGACGATACACGAGTGTGCCGTCTCACGCCACTCGGGTGCGCGGCCTGTATGACCCGGAGCGCCACCGCGGGCCAAAGATTTTCATGATAGACCCGGCCATCAACGCCCTGGGTCTTGAGTTCAATGGCCTTGTGGTGCGTCGGCTATCCTGATCGCGCGTCTGAGCGGGGGCTCGCCGCCCTCTCGCTGGCCCAGAGGGTGGCTCATCCGTTCAGCCTGTGCTTCGCTTTGCTGTGCGAGTCTTGCCTCAGGATCCTGCGGAGGGAACCCGAGCTGATGGCCGCGCGGACCAAAGCGCATCTGATGATAGCAAGGGAACAAGGGTTTCCGTGGGACTGCGTGTGGGGTTCGATGTGCGAAATCTGGCACGACTCTTGGGTGACGGGGCAGTGCGCAGACGATCGCATAGGGGCTTTCCGGAGCGCTCTGGCCGAGATGCGAAGGATGGGGTTCGGGTGGGGCCTCGGTATATGGCATGCTCTATTTGCAAAATGCCTTGAAAAACATGGAAATAGCGATGAATCCCTGACGGCTCTCGAGGCCGCGGTCGTGCACTTCGAGCGCACCGGCGACGCTATATGGGAGCCGGAAGTCCATCGGTTGATCGGCGATTTGCTCCTGCGGCGGAACCCGATCGCTCCGGATCGGGCGGAGGCTTCCTATCGGCGGGCGATCGAGCGAGCCCGTTCGCAAGAGGCGAAGTCGTGGGAATTGCGCGCCGCCACCAGCCTCGCCCGCCTGTGGCGCGACCAAGGCAAGCTCGCCGAGGCGCGCGAGCTTCTGGCGCCGGTCCATGGCTGGTTCACCGAGGGCTTCGACACCGCCGATCTGAAGGATGCCAAAGCGCTGCTCGCCGAGTTGGCTTGAGCCGGTCGTCAGCGTGACCAGCAGTCTGGTGCGAATGACCGCTTGCTGGTGAACCCGACGATCCTCTGGTGCAGCATGAACGGCCGCAAAGGGTCGGCTTGAGCCATTCGCTTGGGATCGAACGGCGATCGATGGTCCGCCGGACCGCGAATGACTTCACCGGGTGGAAATGCGTCATTCCCGATCTGCCCCGCCCCGATGTGCGCATGCTTTGAAAGCGGTCGTTCACTGCCCGAAACTAGGACACCCGACGCAGCGCCTATTACGGCGCTGCCGCTGGTAGGCCGGAAGGCGGAGGGATATCATCGTCGACGAGGGGTTGCCGCTTCTCTGAGCGGAGGATCACCGCATGGACATAGTGGCGTGGCTACAGGGTTTGGGCCTTGAGCGCTATATGCCGGCCTTCCGCGACAATGAGATCGATTGGGCGGTACTGCCGAAGCTGACTTCGGAAGATCTCAGAGAGATCGGCGTTGCAGCGATCGGCCACCGGCGCAAGCTTCTCGATGCCATCGCCGCGCTCGGCGCCACGGTGCCCACCGCCGCAGTGACGGCGGCGCCCTCTGATGCACCGACGCCCGCCGATGCTGAACGCCGCCAGCTGACGGTGATGTTCTGCGATCTGGTCGGCTCGACGGCGTTGTCGGCGCGGCTCGACCCGGAGGATCTGCGGGCGGTCATCGGCGCCTATCACCGCTGCTGTGCGAAGGTGATCGGCCGCGGCGGCGGGTTTGTCGCCAAGTACATGGGCGACGGGGTGCTCGCCTATTTCGGCTATCCACGGGCCGACGAGCATGATGCGGAACGCGCGGTGCGCGCGGGGCTGAAGCTGGTCGAGAAGGTGGTCGGGCTCGACACTGTCGCGGCGGCGCCATTGCAGGTGCGGATCGGCATCGCTACCGGGCTGGTGGTCGTCGGGGATCTGATCGGCCAGGGCGCGTCGCAGGAACAGGCGGTGGTGGGCGAGACGCCGAACCTCGCGGCGCGGCTGCAGACGCTGGCCGAGCCGGGAACCGTGGTGATCGCGCCGAGCACGCGGCGGCTGACCGGCGGTCTGTTCGAGTACGCGGATCTGGGTGCCGTCGAGCTCAAGGGCTTGGGCGCGCCGGTGGCGGCCGCGCGGGTGGTGCGCGGGGGCGCCGCCGAGAGCCGCTTCGAGGCGCTGCACGGGCGCGACCTGACGCCGCTCGTCGGCCGCGACGAGGAGCTGGCGCTATTGCAGCGCCGCTGGCAGCAGGCCACGGCCGGCGAGGGCCGGGTGGTGGTGCTGATCGGCGAACCCGGCATCGGCAAATCGCGCCTCGCGCAGGCGATGTTGGAGGGGCTAGCGGGCGAGCCGCACACGAGGCTGCGCTATTTCTGCTCGCCACACCATCAGGCGAGCGCGCTCCATCCCTTCATCACCCAGCTCGAGCACGCCGCGGGTTTCAGCCGCGAGGACATGCCGGAAGCGCGGCTGGCCAAGCTCGAAGCGCTGCTCGCCCGGTCGAGCGCCGGCGCCGAGGAGATCGGGTTCATCGCCGAGTGGCTGTCGATCCCGACGGGCGACAAATACCGTCTCCCGGACCTCACCCCGCAACGGCGCAAGGAGAAGACGCTGGAGGCGCTGCTGGCGCAGATTGCGCGGCTGGCGGCGCGGCAGCCGGTGCTGATGCTGTTCGAGGACGCGCACTGGATCGACCCGACCTCGCTGGAGCTGTTGACCCTGACCGTCGCGCGGGCATCAACGCTGCCGTTGCTGCTCCTCCTCACCGCGCGGCCGGAGTTCACCCCGCCCTGGCCCGCCGACGCCCACGTCACGATGCAAGCGCTCGCCCGCCTCGGCCGCCGCGAGGGCATGACCCTGGTCGCGCGGTCTGCCGGCGGCAAGGCGCTGCCGGCCGAGATCCTCGAGCAGATCCTCGCCCGTACCGACGGCGTGCCGCTGTTCCTCGAGGAGCTGACCAAGACCATTATCGAAAGCGGCCTGCTGCGCGAGGAGGACGGGTATTACGCGCTCGATGGGGCGCTGCCGCCGCTGGCGATCCCGACCACGCTCCACGACTCGCTGATGGCGCGGCTCGACCGGCTGGCGCCGGTACGCGAGGTCGCCCAGATCGGGGCCGCCATCGGCCGCGAGTTCTCCTATCGCTTGCTCAGCGCCGTGGCCCAGCAGCCCGATGATCGGCTGACGGAGGCTCTGGATCGGCTCGTCCGCGCGGAGCTGGTGTTCGGCCGCGGCGAACTCCCGGAGGCGGTCTACACCTTCAAGCATGCGCTGGTGCAGGAGGCGGCCTATGCCGGCCTGTTGCGCGAGCGCCGGCGGCAGCTCCACGCCCGCATCGCCCAGGCGCTCGAGGGCGAGTTCCCGGAAGTGGCCGAGACCCAACCGGAACTGGTCGCGCACCACTACGCCGCCGCCGGGCTCGCCGCTCCGGCCATCGATTATTATCGCCGCGCCGCGGAGCGGGCGATGGCCTCCTCGGCCAACGCCGAGGCGATCGCCCATTTGACCAAGGGCCTCGAGCTCATCGGTTCGCTCCCGGAACCGGCCGAGCGGATCTCGCGGGAGATCGACTTCCGCCTCGCGCTCGGCACCCCGCTTATGGCCACACAAGGGTGGGCATCCGTCGAGGCGCAGGCCGCCTACACCCGAGCCAAGGAGTTGTGCGCGGGCGCCGGCGAGACCCCTGAGCTCTTTCGTAGCCTTGTGGGGTTGTGCGTCTATAATCTGATGCAACCAGATATGGAGACCGCGTCGGAGCTTTCCCGGCAGCTTTTCAACCTCGCAGCAAAGCTCGGCAGCGATGAGTTCCGTTTGCTCGCCGAATACGTCGCTTGCGTCACTTGCTTCTGGTCCGGACGATACACGAGTGTGCCGTCTCACGCCGCTCGGGTGCGGGTCCTGTACGACCCGGAGCGCCACCGCGGGTCAAAGATTTTCGCGATCGACCCGGCCATGGCGGCCCTGGGTGTTGAGTTGCTCGCCTTGTGGTGCCTCGGCTATCCCGAGCGCGCGTCTGAGCGGGGGCTCGCCGCGCTCTCGATGGATCAGACGGTGGCTCATCCGTTCAGCCTGTGCTGGGCTTTGCGGTGGGAGGCCTGGCTCAGGATCGTGCGGAGGGAACCCGAGCTGATGGCCGCGCGGACCACAGCGTATCTGGCGGTCGCAACGGAGCAGGGGTTTGCGTATGACTGCGCGAATGGTTCGATGCTCGAAATCTGGCACGACGCTTGGATAACGGGGCAGTGCGCAGACGGTCGCATAGAAGCATACAGGAGCGCTCTGGCCGAGTGGCGAAGGATGGGGAACCGATTACACCTGGGTTTCTGGCATGCTCTGTTTGCGGAATGCCTTGACAAACAAGGGAATACCGATGAAGCCCTGAGGGCGCTCGAAGCCGCGGTCGCGCACCTTGAGCGCCGGGGCAGCGACGCCTCATGGGAGCCGGAAGTCCATCGGTTGATCGGCGATCTGCTCCTGCGGCGCAACCCGAGCGCTCCGGACCGGGCGGAAGCTTCCTATCGGCGGGCGATCGAGCGAGCCCGTTCGCAAGAGGCGAAGTCGTGGGAATTGCGCGCCGCCACCAGCATTGCCCGGCTGTGGCGCGACCAAGGCAAGCCCGCCGAGGCGCACGCGCTGCTCGCCCCGATTTATGGCTGGTTCACCGAGGGGTTCGACACCGCCGATCTGAAGGATGCCAAAGCGCTGCTCGACCACCTGGCGTGAGCTTGAGATTATCATGCGCAGAAGTTCGGTGCGAATGTTCGCTTGACAGCTAATCCCACTATCCGCTGGGGCGGTGATGAAGGAATGCAATGGGTGTGCGCCGTGGAAAGGCGGCACCTTTCCGGTGGGTGAAAAGGCCCACCCGGCGATCTCGCTCCCGGTCGCCACAACGATAGCGGTCCATGGACCATGCTACGGTTGAAGAACCCGCACTGCTTGACACATCTATGCGAGACGGACCATACCGATCACCTGAAATCACTGAAGGTTATGATGCCGACCAAGACAGCGACGATATTGGACCAGATCACCGCGGAAAAGACGAGGCTCAGCGAGCGGCTTGCACGTCTCGATGCTGAGCGCGCACAGGTCGCAACCGAGTTGACCGAGCTCGAGACCGCCGAGCACGTGCTGGCGCGCATCAGCAAGACCCCGTTACCTCGGAGACCCGCACCGGCTGCCGCTGGGAAAGCAAAGGCCCCAGCCAAGTTGGCGCGAGGCGAACCCAGCGCAGCGAGCCTCGCCGAGCGCGTTCTGGCCCTGGCTGCCGGTAAGACCCGACGGGAACTTTACTTGGCGTGCCCGAACGATCGCCCGAACGTTATCGGCATGGCAGTGCAGCGCCATATCCGTGCCGGTCGGATCCACGAGCGTGACGGCAAGCTGTATGTGACTCCGCCGGCGCTGGCGCAGGCACACGCGGCAGGCTGAAACTTGGTCTCAAGAAAGTGCCGGCCGACCCGTTGGAGGGTGTCGGCCTTCCCCAAATTCGAAGACTGGGATGCGCCGAAACCGGACCTTGAGGTCATTCGAGTACCCCGCCGATCTCCTCAGCTGGCCTTGTGCACAATCTTCGCTACCGGCGATAGATGTGATCATGCGCTGCGGGCGGCGTCATGTGATAAGTTGAATTCACGAGCGCCAACGGCTCGACTTGGGGGCCGCCATGGACATTGCAGCGTGGCTGCGGGGGCTGGGGCTGGAGCGTTACGAGCCGGCATTCCGCGAAAATGAGATCGATGCCGAGGTGCTGCCGGAGCTTACCGAGTCCGATCTCTCGGCGCTGGGGCTGCCGATCGGGCCGCGCCGAAAGCTGCTGAAGGCGATCGCGGCGCTGCGCGAAGGCGCTTTGCCGTCGCCCGCTGCCGATCAGCTTCCCGCGGTGCCGGCGCCGGTCGCGGCGACTGCCGCGGAGGCTGAGCGGCGGTCGCTGACGGTGATGTTCTGCGATCTCGTCGGCTCGACGGCGCTGTCTGCGCGGCTCGACCCGGAGGACCTGCGTTCGGTGATCGGCGCCTATCACCGCTGCGTCGCCGCCGTCATCGAAGGCACCGGCGGTTTCGTCGCCAAATATATGGGCGACGGCGTGCTCGCGTATTTCGGCTATCCGCGGGCCGACGAGCACGATGCCGAGCGCGCGGTGCGCGCCGCGTTGCAGCTGGTCGAGGCGGTGGCCGGGCTCGACACCGCGGCCGAGGTGCGGTTGCGCTTGCGGGTCGGGATCGCCACCGGGCTCGTGGTGGTCGGCGATCTGCTCGGCCGGGGCGCGGCGCAGGAGCAGGCGGTGGTCGGCGACACGCCGAACTTGGCGGCGCGGCTGCAGGCGCTCGCGCAGCCGGACCAGGTCGTGATCGCCGCGAGCACGCGGCGGCTGACCGGCGGGCTTTTCGACTACGAGGATCTCGGCGCGGTCGAAATCCGAGGCTTGGCCGCGCCGGTCGAGGCCGCGCGGGTATTGCGCGAGAGCGGCGCCGAGAGCCGCTTCGACGCGGCGCGCAGCGGCCGGCTGACCGGCTTTGTCGGCCGCGAGCACGAACTCGGCCTGCTGACGGAGCGCTGGGACCAGGCGCAGGGCGGCGAAGGCCAAGTGGTGGTTCTGTCCGGGGAGCCGGGCATTGGCAAGAGCCGCATCGTGAGCGAGCTGCGAGCGCGCTTGGAGCAGAAGGGCGCCCGCAGCCTCCGCCTCCATTGCTCGCCCTATTACGTCAACAGCGCGTTCTACCCGATCATCGACAATTTCGAGCGCGCCCTGCGGTTTGCCCGCGACGACACCGGCGAAGAGAAGCTCGACAAGCTCGAAGCACTGATCGTCGGCCAATACGGCAGGCCGCACGAGGATTTGCGCTTCATCGCCGCGATGCTCTCGATCCCCTGTGAGGAGCGCTACGGCGCGGTCGCGATGACTCCGCAGAAATTCAAGGACGAGACGTTGCGCGCGCTCATAGACACGACCGAGGCCGTCGCCCGCCTTCAGCCGACGGTGGAGCTGTTCGAGGACATCCACTGGGCCGATCCGACCACCCTCGAAGTCATCGACCTGCTGGTGCACCGGGTCAGGAACATTCCGCTCTTGGTCGTGCTGACCCACCGACCGGAGTTTGCCTCGCGCTGGTCGCATTACGGTCACGTCGCGGCGCTGACGCTTACGAAGCTGACCCGGCCGCAGACCGCGGCGATGGTCTCGCGTCTGGCCGGCGGCAAGGCCCTGCCGGCAGACCTCGTCGACCAGATCCTCGGCAAGACGGACGGAGTGCCGCTGTTCGTCGAGGAATTGACCAGGTCGATCCTCGAATCCGGCGACCTCAGGGATGCTGGTGATCGCTGGGAATATGCCGGGCGTGCCGGCAGCCTAGCGATCCCGCTGACCCTACGCGACTCGCTGATGGCGCGCCTCGATCGCGTGGCCCCGGTCAAGGAGATCGCGCAGATCGGTGCGGCGATCGGTCGCGAATTTTCTTACGAGTTGATCGCCGCCGTCGCCCCGCACGCAAAGCCCGCGCTTGACCAGGCGCTGGCCCAGCTCACCGCTTCCGGCTTGGCGTTCCAGCAAGGCGCGCCGCCCGATGCCGTCTACACCTTCAAGCACGCGCTGGTGCAGGACGCCGCCTACGACTCGCTGCTGAAAGCGCGGCGGCAGGAATTGCACGGCAAGATCGCCAGGGTCATCGAGGAGCGTCTGCCGAACACCGAGGCAACCGAGCCCGAGCTGCTGGCGCACCACCACACCGAGGCGAGACAGCCGGCGAAGGCGATCCCGCTCTGGCAGAAGGCGGGCAGCCTGGCCCTAAAGCGCCTGGCGCTCGCGGAGGCGATCGCGCACCTGAACAAGGGTCTGGACCTGGTCGCCGTGCTGCCACCGTCCGCAGAGCGTGACGGCAAGGAGCTGGATCTGCGCACCTTTTTGGGACAGCCTGCATCCCTCGCTCAGCTTTGGCGAACTCGCTCTGCCGCAACGATGCTCTGTTACCGATATTATATGGACTTTGGGAGAATTTGCTTACGAGGGGACAGATTGCCGAGTTGCTTCGCTGGGCCACGCAGATGCTGGACGCTGCCGAGGCGTACCGTGATCCGGATCTCCGGTTCGTCGGGCACACCGCCGCCCTGAATTCCTATTTTTTCCTCGGAAAGCTGATCGAAGCCGGGGAGCACGCGGACCGTGCGCTGGCGCTCTACAGCGAACAGCGGCATGGACACTTGGTCGACATCCTGGCCCGTGACCCGAAAACTAATGGGTTAGTACACCTGGCGCTATTGACCTGGATGCTCGGCTACCCAGAGCGCGCCGTGAAGATCAGCGATGTCAAAGATGCGCACGCACGCCGGCTTGGGCATCCTTTCACTCTGGGTTTTGCTCTGGTAGTAGACGCAATCGTGTTCGAATTTCGCGGCGAGCCCGACGAGCTGCTGAAGCGTGTCGAAGAAGCGGAGCAGCTGGGTCGCGAAAACAGCCTGCCAGTGTTTACCGAGATTTCTGGGGCCGTGGTATGCTGGAGTTGCGTTGATCCGGAAGGGCCAATTCGCCGAGGGGATGGCCTCGCTCAAGGCGGGCCTCGCCGTCTGGGAGGAAGGCGGCGGAAGACTTTGGAGCCCTTATCTCAAATCGGTTCTCGCCGAGGGCGTGGCCCAGCTCGGCGATCTCGATGGTGCGCTCGATCTGATCGAGCAGAGCATCGCCCAGATCGAACGGCCGGGCTGGGAAGAGCGTGAACATTATGCCGAAGCCCTCCGCATCAAGGGCTGGCTGCTCTCGCTCAAGGGCGACAGGGCGGGCGCGGAGCGCAGCTACCTCGCCTCGCTCGACTGGGCGCGGCAGCAGCAGGCGAAATCCTGGGAATTGCGCACTGCGACGAGCTATGCGCGGCTGTTGCGCGATCAGGGCCGCACGAGAGAAGCCTACGATCTGCTCGCGCCCATCTACTCCTGGTTCACCGAAGGCTTCGACACGAAGGACCTGAAGGACGCCAAGGCGCTGCTCGACGAGCTCAGCCCCGATCAGAGTTCTGGAATGGGCGACGGCGTTGCGTCTGCGCCCGCCAGCAGCCGGAACGCCGTCTACGATTTAGCGTGAGGAACAGGCATCGTGCGTGGCGCGATGCCGTCGCCAGGTTCCGTCAACCGAACCCTCGCCCGCGCCGGCGCAGATCAGTACCAGTTTGCGGCTACCGCAAGGTCGGCTGTGGGGCAACTGTGGACGCTCGGTCCAAAGCCGGGCATGGAGAATGGATTCTCCCAGAGGTTTGAGGAGCGCCCATATGAAGATCAGCGCCGCGGTGGTGCCGGCCCGGTCGGCTCCGTTCGAGATCGAGACGCTCGACCTCGAGGCGCCGCTCGCCGACGAAGTACTTGTGCGGGTCGTGGCCAGCGGTATCTGCCACACCGAGCTGCACGCCCGCGACGGCTATTTCCCGAACCTGCCTTACCCGGTCGTCTGCGGCCATGAAGGTGCGGGCATCATCGAGCAGGTCGGAGCCGACGTCGCCGAACTCGCGCCTGGCGACCCGGTCGTGATCTCGTTCCAATGGTGCGGCGAATGCCGGCCGTGTCATGCCGAGCGCATCTCCTATTGCGAGCGTGGCCGCGCGCTGAAATCGAGCGGCCGCCGCGCCGACGGCTCGATCCCGATGAGCCGCAACGGCGCGCCGGTCTATTCCTGCTTCTTTCAGCAATCCTCGTTCGCGAGTTTTGCCGTCGCCCCAGCCAGGAACGTCGTCAAGATCCGCCGCGATGCGCCAATCGAAATACTGGGCCCGCTCGGCTGCGGCCTGCAGACTGGCGCCGGCGCCGTGCTCAATGTGATGCAGCCGGCCGCGGGACAATCGATCGCCGTGTACGGTGTCGGCGGGGTCGGCCTCGACGGACTAACGGCGGCGCGGATCGCCGCCTGCGATCCGATCATCGCCGTCGATCGGCTCTCCAGCCGGCTGGAACCTCGCCCGCGAACTCGGTGCCACGCATACGCTCGAAAGCCGCGGCGCCAAGACGCTTGCTGAAAATCGAGCCGGGGAGCACTGGACCAGCTTCTTGGAAATGATGGCTGGCCTCCGCGCTGGGCAGGCCGGGTGGCCGGCCGAACTGGAGCTCGCCCGCCGTTGGTACGAGCCTCATCTCGATCGAATTTACGACGATGCCATTCCGCGGCGAGCGGATCTGATCCAGCTTGAGCAAATCGCTGCCGGCTATCGGTCCAGAGCGCGCTTTCTGACCGACCTCACCCTCGATCCGCCCGATGCAACGAGCGATCACGCCAGGGTCCCACTCTTGGACGAGGATTCTCTGATCCTCTCAACCATCCATTCCGCCAAGGGGCAGGAATGGCGGTCGGTCTTCGTGCTGAACGTCGTCGACGGATGCCCCGAGGCTGCGAGGCTTTCCCCGCAGGGTGTGCGGCTTGATGTCGGCGCCCGCCTACGAAGCATGTGGCGCTGAAGCCGAGGATCGCCGGCGGTTCACGCCGAGACTGGCGCCAGGAGCGCTGGAAACGAAAACCGAAGACGCGCGGGAGACTTCACGGCCGAGCAGAACTCGCTGTGCAACATGATCGGCATTGCAGCCTCGTGCTGAGCGAGGCTCCGTGCGGCGGCATGGTTGCCGCTCATGCTCGTCGAAATTCGAACCTGCGCCCCGTCTATCCGACCGTCCGACGGCCAGTCTGCTGCCAGCGAAACTGCGCGCCTACATCGAATTCGTGTCGCCGCGGGCTCTGGCTGGCGCTCCCCGACGACTTTGATCCCTTCCGGCCTCGAGAATGGTCGAGGCCCGCTGAGCGCCGATTCCGGCCGGTGGCCAGACCGCGATGGAACCGCAACGCTTGGACCGTCAAGAGACATCCTGGCCACGCGAGGCTCGTCGGGTTGCCCAGGAAGCGGTCATCCGCGCCAGACTAGTTTGGACATGCCGACGCCCGGCTCACCTCAACTCGTTGAGTAGCCCCTTCGCTTCTTTCAGATCGGCGGCATCGAAGCCTTCGCTGAACGAACCGTAGACCGGCGCCAGCAATTCCCGCGCCTCCTCGCGCCGCCCGTGGTCGCGCCAAAGCCGTGCGAGGCTCGTCGCGGCGCGCAGTTCAAAGCCCTTGGTGCCCTGCTCCCGAGCGATCGACAGAGCGGCGCGAAGGGAACATTCGGCCTGATCCAAATCGGGTCGCGGCAATCGGCACACCAGGTCGCCGCGCAATCGGTGAAGTTCCGCGTCCGTCCACTTCTCGCCAGATTCGGTTGATCTTGCGAGGGCTTGATCGAGCTCCGCGAGCCCCTCTTCGACCTCGCCGGCAAACGCCAGGGCTTCGGCGACCAGGCCGAGATAAAAAGGCTCGAGAAAGCGTGATCCGGTGGCGGTTGCCGCGGCAATACCGCGGCGCATCCGGTCGATGCAATCGGCGCCTTGTCGCCGGTGAGCCGCTACCCAGCCAAGCTGCACGTCGGAGTGCGCGCCATACAGCGGGAAGCCGCGTTCCTTGGAGATCGTCGCGTTCTCGTTTGCGAGCCGCTCGACGCGCGGGGCATCGCGGGAGAGAAGAGCGGGCATTGCGATATGCCAGAGGGTATTCGCCAGCGTGTGAGCGTGGCCGAACTCGCGCGCATGGAGAAGCGCTCGATCGGCGGTCCGCGCCGCCTGATCGGGATAGCCGTCATGCCACAGCGCCCAGGACAAATAGCACAACGCGCTGGCGCCGATGTCCTGGCTGGTGTGGAAGGCGAATTCGCGGTGCTCCTCAGGCCGATAGAGCGATGCGGCCAGTTCGAGGTGGGGCCGGGCTTGCCGGAAATCGCCGGTCACCAACTGCCCGGTCGCAAGAAGCCGGTGGCCGATCAGGCGCGGCGCCGAAGCGGACTGCGTCTCCGCCAGCGCGAGAAATTGCTGCGCGTGTTCCAGCGCCCGCTCGGCGTTTCCTCCGACGCTGTCCGTCGCCCAGACGCCGTAGAGGACCGAGAAATGAAGCGGTGTTCCGGTTGCCGCCGTGGCGGCGACGAGCTGCCGCGAGCGGTCCAAGGCGGCGGAGGTTTCCGCATGCGCGTAGCCCCTGGCGCTCATCAGCGCCGCCATCAAAGGGATGTGAAGGTCGAGCTCCAGCCGGCTTCGCTCAAGCGTCTCGGGCAGGCTCTGAAGGAGGCGGAGACCTCGGCGAAGCTGCGCGACCGCCTCCTCCACGGCTGGCTTTGCGAGCGACAATTTGCCCGCGAGGAGCCAATAAGGCACCGCCTTGTCGGCCATCGCCGCCTCGCCGTAATGGTGGGCGGCAAGCTCCGGTCGCGCCTCCAAAACCGAGGGAAACTGCGCCTCCATCGCTGTGGCGATCCGCCGATGCAAAGCCTGACGCGGGCCGCGCAGCAGCGTGCTGTAGGCGGTGTCCTGAACCAGCGCGTGCTTGAACAGGTATTCCGACGCCGGCGGCCCGCCGCGCTGAAAGACGAGGCCGGACCCGACGAGGCGCCGGAGTGCGTCCTGCAGCTCCGGTTCGGCAACCCCGGCGGCGGCAGCCACCAGGTCGTAAGAAAAGTCGCGGCCGATCGCGGCGCCGGCTTGGGCGACCAGCTTGGCGATCGGGCCGAGCCGGTCGAGGCGCCCCAGCAAGGAGGCATGCAGCGTCGCCGGAACGGCGAGCGAGGACACCGGCACGCCGGACAAGGTCAAGGCGCCGCGATCGACACCGGCTTCGACAACGGCTTTGGTCAGCTCCTCAATGAACAACGGCACGCCGTCGGTGCGCTCGACGATCTCGGCGACGAGATCGGAGGAGACGCCGGCATTGCCGGCAAGCTGCTCGATCAAGGCAGTACCGTCCCGCTCACCGAGCCGGTTCAGCGCCACTGTCGTGACATGCGGCTGGTCGGTCCAGGGCGGCTGGAATTCCGGGCGAAAGATAACGAGCAGCAATACCGGCAGCCGCCGGATACGATCGACCGCCAGATCGATCAGGTCGCGCGAACTCGGGTCGATCCAGTGCGCGTCCTCAAAGACCATCAGCACCGGATGGCTGTGGGCGAGCGCCTCCAGCTGGTGCAGCAGCCCGGCGAGCAGTTTCTCGCGTTTGCGCTGCGGGCTCAGATCGAGCTTCGCCGCGGCGTTTGGCAGTGCGAGCAGCTCGGCAATCAGCGTAATCTCGTCGGGCTCGGCGGCACCCTCGGCGATCAACGCCCTGAGCTTGCAGAGCTTCGCCTCCGGCGTGTCGTGGCGTGCGAAGCCGGCGGCGCGTTCGAGCTGGGCGACGAACGGGTAAAGTGCGCTGTCCTGATGGTGTGGCGACGCGAAATAGCGCAGCCTCGTGTGCGGCTCGCCGGCGATATTCTCCGCCAGCGCCGCGGTCAGTCGCGACTTGCCGATGCCGGGCTCGCCGGAGATCAACACGACCCGGCCCTCGCCGGCCTTGGCTTGCCGCCATCGGCGCACGAGCAGGTCGAGTTCCTCGTCGCGGCCGACGAGCGGGGTGGCTGTCGTGCGCAATGCCGCGAAACGGCCTTCGACGGAGCTTTCGCGCACTACCCGCGCGGCTATGACCGGCGCGCCGAAGCCCCTAACCTCGACGGGCCCCAGATCCTCGTAGTCGAACAGTCCGGCGGTCAGCTGCCGCGTGCGCGGCCCGATGACCACCGTCCCTGGTTCGGCCAGCGCCTGCAGCCGCGCCGCCAGGTTAGGCGTCTCGCCGACCACGGCCTGCTCCTGGGCGGCACCCTGGCCGATTAGATCGCCGACGACGACCAGCCCGGTGCCTATCCCGACCCGCACCTGCAATCGTGGGCCGGCAGCGGTGTCGAGTCCACCCACCGCCTCGACCAATGCCAGCCCAGCGCGCACCGCCCGCTCGGCGTCGTGCTCGTCCGCCCGCGGATAGCCGAAATAGACCAGCACCCCGTCGCCCATGTACTTCGCGACAAAACCGTCGAAGCGGGCAACCGTTTCGGCGACGCAGCGGTGGTAGATGCCGATGATCTCGCGCAGATCCTCGGGGTCATTGCGCGCCGATAGCGACGTCGACCCGACCAAGTCACAGAACATCACGGTGAGATGGCGCCGCTCAGCGCTATGGGTGCGAGGTGGTGCCGACGCTGCTACCAGCTCTTGAGCGGTCGCCTCAGCGATCGGTTTGCCGCAACCGCCGCAGAACCTCGCAGCGGGCTCATTCTCAAATCCGCACCCGGGGCAGGGAACAGGCAGCGCCGAACCACATTGTAGGCAAAAGCGCCGCGGCGCTGTGTTTTCGGCCATGCAGCTTGGGCAGCGCATAGGGTACCCCTGAATTCGATGCTCCTTAACCATACTTGAGCGGCGGTCGTCGTAGAAGCTGAGGATTGAGAGCGCACTCCCGCTGGCCGGCAGGGACCGATTGAGTTCTGGCTACGATCACGTAAATCGACCCGCGGCTGCCTTGCTCGCGCCGAGCCGTTCTACGCGGCGTTCGCTGGGCCGGCTATTTCCTCGCGACCGTGTAAGGGTACACCATAGTGCCGGTCGCCACCTTCGGCGGCCACAGGATCGTAACGCGACTGTCGTTCCGCCACTGGTCGAGGCCGTTGCCCTCGACGCCGTGGAACTGGATCTCCAGGACCCGCGGCTCGGCCCATTCGCCATTCGGCCCGTATTTGATGTCGCCAACGATCGTCTTGATCGTATGGCTGTGCAGATACTGAGCGAGCTTGTCCTGGTCGAGGCTCTTTGTTCCTTCGACCGCGGTGGCAAGCACTTGGAGATTGGCATAGGCGAAGGGCGGCAGGTAATAGCCGAGCGGATCGACGCCGGCGCCCTTGGCCTTTGCCTGATATTTCTTCAGAAAGTCGTCGATGCCCGGAAACACCAGCGTCTTCGCCGGCTCCCAGTAATCGTAGTCGACGATGCCGTTCAATAGCGGCCCGAGCTGGGTCTTGATCGACGGGTATTGCAACCCGACGAGGCCGCCGCCGAACAATTTGGTCTTAAGGCCGACCTCGTTGGTGGCGCGGACCATGCCGACCGCATCGGGCGGATAGGAGGCGGCGAACACGATGTCCGGATTGGCCGCCTGGATCGCCTGGACGATCGGGGTGTAATCGGTCGTCGACGGTGGGTAGGTCTTGTCATAGACGATCGTGAACCCTTCCGCCTTGGCATTGGTGCGGGCGCCGTCGGCGGCGTGGTGCGGAAATTCGGCATCGGCGGCAATGATCGCCAGGGTCTTCGGCTTTGGCTTCTGTGCCGCGGCGATCTTGAAGAACGGCTCCGAGAAGCTGCGCGACGGATCGGGTCCGCCGGTCGGTAACATCATGAAGAATCTCGGATAGTGGAACTCGCGGTTGACGTCGAGCCCGAACAGCCCGAGGAAGGTCATGTTGTGGGCGATGACGACCGGCATCGCCGGTGCCGTTAGATTGGTGCCGTAATCGCCGACCACCAGGCCGACTTTGTCGACGTCGAGGAGCTTGGTGAAGATCCCCGGCACGGTCGCCGGGTTGCTCTGGTCATCGTAATAAATGAGCTTGACCGGCCGACCCAACAGGCCGCCCTCGGCGTTGATCTCGTCTTCCCAAATCTTCATCGCCAGCAGCGCCGCCTTGCCGCTGGCGGCGAGCCCGCCGGTCAGCCCCATGCCAAAGCCGATCCTGATCGGCTCGACCGCCGAAGCCGGCGCCGCCAACACCGCGACCACGAGCCCGATGAACAGGCCCCCCAAGATCGCCCCGAGCAGCCTTCGCATTGCTCATCTCCTCCTTAATCTGAGGAATTTTGCCGATCCTACCCTCACGCAGCGTTAGTCGTCATGCTCTTCCTCAATCCAAGCTACCAAGACGCCATCTCCATTCTACCGGCACGGACGGGGCGCTTTCCACGCCACTCGACTGTCTCCCGAGCCCGTCGGGAACGTCTCTTAAGGGGCAACTCCTGCCTCTCGCCGCGCGCAGTTTCACAATCGCACGCCGGCGGTGCTCGAACTCGAGGCCTGACCCCTCTAGTGTACTGCTGCCGAAATAACTAGACATTTGGCTCGCCTTGTGGCCTACTCAGCGGGTGAGCAGGAATCGGGTAGCCACTCTGGAGCTGAGAGCCGAACAGCAGGAACTGCTGCAAGGATGGGTTCGGGCGCATGGCACGCCGCAGCAGGTGGTGAAGCGCTGCCGGATTGTTTTGCTGGCGCATGAGGGATACGCCGACGTGGCAATTGCGCAGGAGCTTGGATTGAATTGGCACACCTGTCGGCTGTGGCGGGAGCGCTTCGTCGCCGCGGGGGCGCAGAGCTTGTGGGCGGTGGCCGAAGGACGCGGACGCAAACCCCAGCCGGGCCTGGCCGAACGCATTGTGAAGGCCACGCTGAGCAGCAAACCGCCTGGGCAGACGCACTGGAGCACTCGGGCGATGGCCAGGGCCCAAGGCGTGGACGCGAGCACGGTGTGCCGCATCTGGCAGGAGCACGGCTTGCAGCCGCACCGGCAGGAGACGTTCAAACTCTCGCGCGACCCGCAATTCGTGCCGAAGCTGCTGGATGTGGTGGGCGTGTACTTGCATCCGCCGCAGAACGCGGTGGTGCTGTGCGTGGATGAAAAAAGTCAGATCCAGGCCTTGGATCGCACGCAGCCTGGGCTGCCGATGAAGCGGGGACGTTGCGGCACCTGGACGCACGACTATGTGCGCCATGGCACCACGACACTTTTTGCCGCGCTGAACGTGGCGGCCGGAACGGTCAGCGGGCGGTGTTTTCCGCGCCATCGGCATCAGGAGTTCTTGCGCTTTCTGCGCCAGATCGATGCCGAGTACGCGCCGGAGTTGGATTTGCATCTGGTGTTGGACAACTACGGCACACACAAAACCGCACAGGTACAACGCTGGTTGAAGCGCCATCCGCGCTTCACGGTACACTTCATTCCGACCAGCTCCAGCTGGCTGAATTTGGTGGAACGCTGGTTCGGCGATCTGACCGGCAAAGCCGTGCGCCGTGGCAGCTTTGCCAGTGTCCCGGACTTGGTGGCCGCGATCGAGGACTTCATTGCGGCTTGGAATCGCGATCCCAAGCCCTTTATCTGGCGGGCGCAAGCCGAAGATATCCTCGCCAAGATCGAGCGCTGTCGGCGGCGGCTGGAAGAGATTCAGCCCGGCTGCACCGTGCGTCGTACGCGAAAGAAGGCAGCGTGACATGTGTATAGTTATTTGCGCATCATAACACTAGCTGGGCGAGAAGCCGGCGACCGAATCACAGCTCAAGCCCTGCTGGCGCCCTTTCCCGCCGAAGACATGGTCTGCTGGCCAGTGAGCCGGCGGGTGGGCAACGTGAGGAACAACGACCCGAGCCTGATCCAACCGATCGCCGCCTAGAGCGGGATCAACAAACAGGCGGCGCGAGGCGCGCGGGCACGGGCTCCGCGCGAATTGGCGATGCTCCACCGCTTTCCGCGATGAACGGCGAGCAAAGCAGCCTCACCCGCAGAGGGCGCAGAGGGAACGGGTGATTTCCTACCCCAAACCGCTATGGTGGGGCGGCGGGGGGTTGACGTCGCCATTGCCGGTGCCGGGTTTCGTCCCTGGGGAGGGTTGCATGCCATCCATCGTCGGTACCTGGAAACTGGTGTCCGCAACCGCGCGGAACGCGTCGGGCGCGGCGTTGCCCGCTCCGTACGGCGGAAAGGCGATGGGCCGGGTCGCATTCACGGCGGGCGGGCGCATGATGTCCGTCGTGTGCGACGGGCGGGTGGAGCTTCCGTCCGACGTCAGCCGCGAATACAGCTCCTATTGCGGCACTTACGCATTCGACGGCGCGCGGCTTGTCACACGGGTCGACGCGGCTTCGGATCCGAGCCGGATCGGCGGCGATCAGGTGCGTGGCGTGCGGTTCGACGGCGAGCGCATGATCCTCACGCCGCCGCCGCGCCAGACTGGCGGCAACGAGGAATACCGGGAGATCGTGTGGGAGCGCATCGCGGCGGAATAGGGCCGACTTGGTTAGTTCGCGGCGTTGCATGCCCCGCCGGCCGGTCGCACCCTCCGCCGGCAAGGGTCCGCGCGCCGGGCCCGAGGGCATAACACGCCCGAGCGGTGATCATTGGCGCGAGCCACGAGACAGGATTTGAACCGGCGTTTGCTGCGCCGCGAAGCGCTTGGCTTGCATCGGCGACGGGCCACAGGCGCGGCCGGAAATCGCCGATTTGCCATGCTGCGGCGGCTCGGCCGCATCGCCCTGTACGGCATCGGCGGCTTTCTCCTCGCTTCGATTCTGCTGGTTGCGCTTTATCGCGCGGCGCCGCCGCCTACCACGCCGTTGATGTTGCTTCGCCTCGTCAACGGTCACGGCATGCACAAGACCTGGCGGTCGCTCGACCGTATCTCCGCGCATTTGATTCGCGCCGTGATGGCGGGCGAGGACGCCCGCTTCTGCCGCCACCACGGCTTCGACTGGGGCGCGATCGAGACAGCCTGGGACCGCTATGAGAGCGGACATGGCCGCTTGCTGGGCGCCAGCACCATCTCGATGCAGACCGCGAAAAACGTCTTCCTGTGGCCCGGCCGCGACTGGCCGCGCAAAGCGTTCGAAGCCTGGTTTACGGCGCTGATCGAGCTCGCCTGGGGCAAGCGGCGGATCATGGAAATCTATCTCAACGTCGTCGAATGGGGCCCGGGCATCTACGGTGCCGAGGCCGCCGCCCAGCATTATTTTGCAAAACCCGCCGCCGCGCTGACCGAAGCCGAAGCGGTCCGTCTCGCGGCAGTGCTTCCCGACCCGCTTGACTGGTCACCGCGGCACCCCAGCCCGCATGTGGTCGCCCGCAGCGCCTGGATCCGGTCCAATGTGCCCGCTCTCCCGACCGCACGGCCTCTGCCCTGCGGTGCGGGATGAGGCCGGCTGAATCCGGATGCGGGACGGGGCGCTGCCAACACCAACAGGCGCGAAAACGGTGGCGCCGGCGGCGGTGTGGGCGGCCGAGAAGATCGGCATCGTTTCGATGCGGTGATCTCGGCAACCTGCTTCGCCTTGTGTTTGCGAGCGTTGCGCGCGTAAGGGATAAGCGCGGCGACTGTCCGGCGCTCGATGGCGTCGGCAGGCCAGGGGGTAGGGGTATCGAAACTTTTTCGACCAAGCGGCGTAGATCGCGCCCCAGTCGATTTTTTGTGATTAGGATTTGAAGATTCCGGCCGAGCGGTCCGTTTCGACCCGGCGCGTGGAGCCACCCGGATGCCACGTGGCGCCGCGGGATCAGCGGCGCGGGTTTCCAAAACCGCCGTCTCGGGCTGCGGTTTTCCGGTCATGACAGGCCTTCGTCATGCTTTGCAGGTTGTCCCAATCGTACAAAAGCGCGGGGTCGCCGTTGTGCGGGATCCGGTGATCGACGACGATCGCCGGTCGGCCGCAGCCAGCGCCCTCGTTCTCGTCGCATTGGCAAAGCGGGTTGCGAGCGAGATACGCCAGGCGCAGCCGCTGCCAGCGGCGGCCGTAAATGCGCGAAGGCGACGGGCGCCCGGCGTCATACATCGCCCGGCGCTCAGCCGGGGTGAGGACGCCCGGCGCGCGATGCGTCGGTCGACGGTTCGGCAAATGCGCGTTAAGCGGGTCGCGGCGATGGTTGTTCGCGCCTAAATGACCGCGTCGCCTAATCGGGAAATCTTGTCAAGAGGGATCTTCGATAAGACGCCGGCGCAGCTCCTCGGCGCCCGCGTTAGCTCAGCGAACCCGTTCCCAATAGTCGACGAAGACGCCTGGCAACGTTGCGGTCCATTTGTCGCCTTCGAACGCATATGTGACCGGTTCGAAAGCCGGCTGGAACGTCATCCGCGCCCCCTCGCGAGTGATCCGGGTGGCCTTGCTGGCTCCCGTGAGATCGTAGGTCGGCGGCTTCCCGCTGCCATCGTCGAAGACTCGCAGTAGCAGAGTCTCGCTCCATTCGGTCCCCGATATTTTGTAATTCGATACCAGCGACAGGCACCAAGGCTTGCCTGCCGGCGTGCTCCCGATCACGATCAAGCTTCTCAGGCCATCACGGTACGTGGCGTTCCCTTGGGCCGTGGGCGTCGCTACCGTGGTGCCGTCCGCAAGCTTGCGCATCACCAACTTCCAGGTGCCCTCTAGTAATGTCCCTTCCTTCATCTGCGCTGACGCCTGGGGCGCCACACCCAAGACGAACACCGTCACAAGAGCAACAACGGCGACGAAGATCTTCATGATCCTTCTCCTCCCCTCGGTCTAACCGTGCGCCCGCCCACCGCACCTTGCGAGGCCGATCCGCTTTTGATTTTTGTTCATCCTGGCTCAAAACTTCGGCGAGCGCAAGCGCTCCGCGATCGGCCGGTGTCTTTCCGTCCGCCGGCTAGTCGGCGGCGCCCGCCTTAGACGCAAAAGCCTACATGGCCTAATCGTCGGCAGAGGACCGCTTTCGAAACCAGCAACGGCCGCTCAGCCTTGGCCGCGGGGACTGGTCTTCATGCCCCTTTCCGGACCATCATGCAGCCCGACGCGGATAACTCAGCTGGGTCCCCGCGCTTGGTTTAGGTCTTCAGCTCGCGCTTCAATTCATTGAAAAAGCGCCAGTCGGTGTTCTCGGCGATGATCTGCTGCGGCGTCGTTTTGATGGCGCCGATTTCGTGCAGGCGAAGCGCGTAAAAGCGCAGCGTGTCCTCGGGATCGTATTCGCGCCACCTGTCGTAAGGAACATCGCCGAGCGTCTGCAGAGCATAGTCGTACCGCGGCGTGAAGCCGCGATCGACGAGCTGCCGCGCGACCCGCTCGGGCTGGGTGGCGCAGAGGTCGGCCGCCTTCAGGATCGCGCGCAGCGCGCGCTTGGTCGCCACCGGATGATTGCGGATGTACTCCCGGTGGCCGAGCAGCATGCAGCAGAAATACTGCGACCAGGGACGGTCCGCCGCGGTGCTGACGAGAACGTTTCTGAAGCCCCGCGCGCGCAGCTCCTGGGGGTGCGGCGGGAAACCCAGGAAGGCGTCGATCTTGCCTTGCGCGAACAGTTCGAGCGGGTTGACCGCGGGGTCGGTGCTGCTGACATAATCGATGTCGGTGGCCGGGTCGAGACCGACTTGCGCAGCCATCAAGCTGAACAGCGTGGTGTTGTCTGCCGCGACCCGCTTGCCCTTCAGCTCGCTGACGCCGCGAATGTTTTGTTGCGCAAACAGCTCGTAACAACCGACATGGAGGCCGCCGACGACGACAACCGGTGCGCCGCCAACGATCGCCTGGATGAGGTGGGTGCCCTCGTCCGTGCCGAAATCCGCTTCGCCGCGCCCGATCGCCTGAGCGGAGCTGTTCGCCGGATCTTCCGCATAGCGGATGTCGGTAAAACCTTCGGCGCGCAGCAGCTCCTCGCTGGCGTATAGCGGAGCAACGCAGGTGCCCCCAACAACCTTTGTAATCCGCACGGTCGTGGTCTCGAGCGCGCCATCCGCGGCCAGCGACGGCGGGGCGCGGACGAGCCCGGCGGCGCCGGCCGCCGATAGCGTAGTCAAGAACCGGCGTCGGGTCTGCACCATCGACATCGGAATCTTCCCTTCTCTCTGATGTTCACGCCTTCAGCTCTCGTTTGAGTTCGTCGAGAAAGCGCCAATCCGTGTGCTCGGCGATGAGCTTATTGGGGCTGGACTGGATCAACCCCGCCTCGTGCAGCCGCAGGGCGTAGAAGCGGAGCGAGTTCCTCCGGGTCGTAGTCCCGCCAGACGTCATAGCGTATTTCGCTCAACGCCTGCAGCGCATAGTCATAACGTGTCGAGTATCCCTGATCGACGAGCAGTTGTGCGACACGCTTGGGCTCGGAGACGCAGAGATCGGCAGCTTTTAGGATCGCACGCAATACGCGCTTGGTGGCGACCGGATATTTGCGGGCGAAATCGGTGTGGGTCGCGAGCATGCAACAATAATACTGCGACCACGGTCGGTCGGTGATGCTGCTGACGATCACATGTCCGATGTTCCTGGCGTGAACTTCCTGCACAACGGGCGGAGCGGCGAGGAAGGCATCGATCTTGCCCTCGACGAACAGGTCCATCGTTGGGTGTGATAGATCCGTGACCCAGTGGATATCCTTGGCGGGATCGAGACCGACCAGGCTGGTCATGATGGTCAGCAGCGCCTTTGAGGCAATGTCCGCCCCCACGATCCTGCCCTTCAGGTCGCCGAGGGTGCGGATCTCCTTTTTCCCGAAGATCTCGTAGCACCCGAGATGCAGGCCGGCCAAGATCATGATCGGAGCGCCGGCATTCATCCCCAGCACGTGATCCGCCGCAAAGTACAGTGGGGCATATTTACCCATACGCCGCGTCGTCAGCGACCGGCTGCAGAGCGCCGATTCCGGCCGTTCTCGGGAGTGCAGACGAAGCCCCCGCGATTCGCCCCGTGTGCGGACACACATCAGCACCGGCGTTCTACACCTCTAACCCGTTGGCTGCGGCCGGCGGTGCTAAAATTCTTGAATTGCGCAACAACAGCATCTGGGAGATCGTGAAACGGCCATTCGAAAAAATCAGGGGAGGTTTGCCATGCCTATCCAGAGCCGCCGCCGGTTCTTGACCAATGCCGCGTTGGCCGGCGCCGCGGGCCTCGGCGGGTTTGGGACCTGGGGTAAGGCGCTGGCGGTGGAGCCGCCGCCGGAAATCACCACGATCCGCTTCGAAAAAGACACCGGAGCCTGCATCGCCCCGCAAGTCTTTGAGGAATTGCTGCAGGCCGAGGGCTTCACCGATATCCGCTATGTAGAGCTAACAGAGGCATATCTACGCCGGGCCGATGCGGAAAATGATGGCTTTACTTCTAATATGATCGCGCATGGCGACGTGGATTTCGGCAGGGACTTTGCGCCAAATCTCGTCCGAGCGATGAATGCCGGCGCGCCGGTCACGGTGTTGAGCGGCCTCCATCTCGGGTGCTTCGAGATCTTCGGAAAAGATGACATCCACACCCTTTCCGACCTCAAGGGCAGGGCCGTGGGCGCGAACCTTCTCGGTGCTGTCGGGGACAAGGCGCTGCTGACCATCATGACCGCCTTGGTCGGGCTCGATCCCGCCAAGGACCTCCATTGGGTCACGGATCCGTCGCCGATGGACCTGTTCGTCGAGGGCAAGGTCGACGCCTTCCTCGCCGCTCCGCCCGAATTACAGGAAGTTCGCGCTAAACACATCGGGCATGTTATCGTCAGCGCCATCACCGACCGACCGTGGTCGCAGTATTATTGTTGCATGCTGGCGACCCACACCGAGTTTTCGGAGAAATATCCGGTTGCCACCAAGCGGGTGCTGCGCGCGATCCTGAAGGCCGCCGATCTCTGCGTATCCGACCCCAAGCGCGCGGCGCAATTGCTCGTCGAACGGGGATACGCGAAGCGCTACGACTATGCGCTACAGGCGTTGAGCGAAATACGCTATGACGTCTGGCGGGACTACGACCCGGAGGACACGCTCCGCTTCTATGCCCTGCGGCTGCACGAGGCGGGGTTGATCCAGTCCAGCCCCAATAAGCTCATCGCCGAGCACACGGATTGGCGCTTCCTTGACGAACTCAAGCGCGAGCTGAAGGCGTAACCAACGACCGGTGAGGGAGGCTCCCCGATGACGATGACTCAGACACGACGCCGGTTTCTGACCACCCTTTCATTAGCCGGCGCCGCCGGCCTGGTCCGCGCGCCGCCATTGCAGGCGGCGGAGGGGCCGCCGGAAATCACATTGGTGCGCCTTCCAAGGCCGAAGCTGGCGCTTCAGACCGTCTGCGTCGCCCCCCAGGAAATCGCGGCGGAGCTGCTCCGCGCCGAGGGGTTCACCGATGTCCGCTATGTGGAGACGCCGATGAACGCCATCGAGGAAACGATCGCGCGCGGAGAAGCTGATTTCGGTCAGAATTTTGCCATGGATCACGTCTCCGCGATCGACCGCGGCCTCGAGATTACGGTGCTGACCGGCGTGCATGTCGGGTGCAGCGAGGTCTTTGGCAGAGAGGATCTCCGCGGCTTCGCAGACCTCAAGGGGAAGCGTGTCGGGGCCCCGGTACCAGGATTGAGCGGCCAGGGGTTGCTTTCTCTGATGGCCGCGCAGGTCGGGCTCGACCCCAGCAAGGATATCAACTGGGTCTTCAGCGGGTCTGTCGACCCGATGCAGCTATTCATCGACGGAAAGATCGATGCCTTCCTGAGCTATCCACCGCAAGCGCAGGAGTTGCGCGCCCGACACGTCGGCCGCGTCCTGCTCAAAACCACCGTCGATCACCCTTGGTCGCAATATTTCTGCTGCATGCTGGCCGGCAACCGCGAATTCGTCCGCAACTATCCGGCCGCGACGAAGCGCGTCACGCGCGCAATCCTCAAGGCCGCCGACCTTTGCGCCAGCGCACCGGGGCGGGTCGCGCAGCAGCTGGTCGATCGCCGGTTCACCCCCAGGTACGATTACGCCGTCGAGGCGCTGCGCGAGCTCCCTTACGACACCTGGCGCGAATACGATCCGGAGGATACCCTCCGCTTCTACGCGCTGCGGCTGCGCGAAGCGGGTTTCATCAAATCGAGCCCGCAGAAGATCAATCGCCGACGGCGTCGATTGGCGGTTCCTCGACGAGATCAAACGCGAGCTGAAGGCTTAGTCACGCGCGGGCCGGACTGGTCCCGCTTGTTGTTGCCGTCGCGCACTGCGGCATTTGGCCTGCGCCGGCCCGCGCTGCGGGCGCGGATTAGCTCCCGCTCGAATTTGGCGAGGCCGGCAAGAACCGTCACCATTCCCTTTGCGGAAGGCTTGTTTTCGCACCGCTTGGATGGCCGCTATCCACGTGCGCCGTGACAAGGCGGCGCTTTTCCAGCGGGTGCAAGCCCCGCCCGGCGACCGCTCCAGCCGGAAGCAGCCGGAGCAGGCATGGAGGAGACGAAATGTCTGAAGCCTTCGGATAACGGTCACGGTTTTGGTGACCGCGCGAGTGTGCAGGCCGCAACGTGAGTAAACGCCGAGCAATCCTCGAAAAGGTCGATGTGCAGGCCGACCCGATAGTGGTTTCGGGGAAGGCTGATACGGATGGGCGAGTTTGAGCGAGGAGTAGGCCCATCTGCTGCACCGGGGTAGTGGCGGCAGCATGTACACAAGGAAAGCGTGCGCAACACGGGAAGCCCCAATGCGTGATCAGGGATGATCAACCGGACGCCCGCGAGGGACAGGCCGGGCGCAATGGGGTGGCGGAGAGGCCCGTAGTACCGGTGAAGCCGGGTAATGCCGGTGGAGGGAAGGGGCCTTGGTTCAAGACAGACGCAGGAAGTAGTGAGGGACCTGGAGATTGGGCAACCTATCAA
The DNA here is from genome assembly GCA_963772295.1 of uncultured Alphaproteobacteria bacterium. Classification (GTDB taxonomy): domain Bacteria; phylum Pseudomonadota; class Alphaproteobacteria; order ATCC43930; family CGMCC-115725; genus AP-15. The sequence goes on along the minus strand of CAVYWO010000002.1, from coordinate 15,832 downwards.
CTCCGAAGAGTGTTCAGAAGCTGCAGAGGGCGTCACACGCGAAAGCGAAGGCAGAAGCCGGCTATCGCTTCTATGCCCTGTACGACAAGATCAGCCGCGACGACATTCTGGCGCATGCCTATGCCCAGTGCCGCGCCAACAAGGGGGCGCCGGGAATAGACGGTCAGGACTTTGCGGACATCGAGGCCTATGGGGTCGAACGGTGGCTGGCTGAACTGGCGCTTGCGCTCAGGCAGGAGAGCTACCGGCCGGAGCCAATCAGACGAGTGTTTATACCGAAGGCCAACGGCAAACTCAGGCCGCTGGGCATCTCGACGGTGCGGGATCGGGTCTGCATGACCGCAGCGATGCTGGTGCTGGAGCCGATCTTCGAAGCCGATCTTCCGCCGGAAATCTACGCCTATCGCGCTGGGCGCAACGCCCAGCAGGCAGTCGTCGAGGTGGAGGAGCGGCTGTTCCGTGGCCACCCGGAAGTCGTCGACGCCGACCTCGCGGACTACTTCGGGAGCATTCCGCATACCGACCTCCTAAAGTCGGTGGCGCGCCGGATCGTTGACCGGCGCGTGCTGCATCTGATCAAGATGTGGCTGGACTGCCCCGTGGAAGAAACCGACCAACGGGGCCGGACAACACGCACGACCGAGGCGCGAGACCACCGGCGCGGCATTCCGCAGGGCTCGCCCCTCTCACCACTACTGGCGAACCTCTACATGCGCCGGTTCGTGTTGGGCTGGAAGAAGTTCGGCCTTGAGCGAAGCCTCGGCACTCGCCTCGTCACCTATGCGGACGACCTTGTGATCCTGTGCCGAAGGGGCAGCGCGGAGACTGCGCTGCATCACCTGCGCGCGATCATGGGCAAGCTGAAGCTGACAGTGAACGAGGAGAAGACACGGATCTGCAAGGTTCCGGACGGGGAGTTTGACTTCCTGGGTTATACGTTCGGGCGGATGTATTCTCCGAGAACCGGCCAGGCTCGCCTGGGACAGCGGCCATCGAAGAAGAGCATCAAGCGTGTGGTCGACAAGGTCCATGCGCTGACCGTCCGAGCACATACCTGGCAAGAAACCACAGAGCTGGTGGGTAAGTTGAACCGCACCCTTCGCGGATGGGCGAACTACTTCTCGGTAGGCACCGTCAATCCGGCGTATCGGGCGCTCGACAACTACACGGCTGTGCGGTTGCGTCGGTGGTTGCGCTTCAAGCACAAGACCAGACGATGTAAGGGCGGCAGCTATCCCCTCTCGCACCTCTACGAGACCCTCGGGCTCGTGCGTCTGACCCGGCTTGGGCACGACGTGCCGTGGACGAAGGCGTGAGGTCTTGTCCGAGAGCCGGATGCAGGGAAATCCGCATGTCCGGTTCGATGAGCGGGATGTGGAAACGGAGCTATGGTCGAGCCACTAAGGCACCGCCAAACGAAAGAGGCGGCAACACGCATGCCTGACCTAAGGCCACCGCGCCACATTCCGACTCTACCCGGTGAAGCCATTCCCCGGTCGATCGAGACCATCGACCGCCCTCGCCGACAAGCGTGTAGTCTAACTGCGTTGACAATTATAAGTGTTACCCGTACATCTGACTGATACACGGAGTAATATTTAGGAACAATTGGGTAGACATTCGATCCTCTGCAAGAGTGACTCCGCGCGGTTTAGTCATTAACGTTGTTCTATGCACCACAGGGTCCCCAATCGAAACCGCCGGCGGGCCGGCTTGAGCGTCCTGCTGGTAGGGTTAGTGGTCGTGATAACCGTCGCCGCCGGGCTGGCGCCCACTCTGCTTCCGGCTGGTGATCGAATTGGCGGTGAGGGACGGAGCGTCGCGGCCGGCATCATCTTTGTCGGAAGCTATCTCGCGCTCGCGATCGGTCGGATTCCCGGCCTGAGCATCGATCGGGCCGGCATCGCCCTGGTCGGCGCCGGCCTCATGGTCGCATCGGGCGCCCTGCCGCTCAAGGATGCCTACAAGGCGGTCGATCTCGATACCATTACGTTGCTGCTCGGCATGATGATCGTCGTCGCCAGTCTGCGGCTTTCGGGCTTCTTTGCCGTTGCCAATGCCTGGGTCATCGCGCACGCCAGGCAACCTTTGATCTTGCTCGCCGCGATCGTCGCGATCTCTGGCTTTTTTTCCGCCTTCCTGGTGAACGACGCGATCTGCCTGGTGTTGGCCCCGCTGGTGCTGGAGTTGACGCTCGCGCTGGGACGCCGGCCGGTACCCTACCTGCTCGCCGTAGCGATGGCATCGAATGTCGGGTCAACCGCGACGATCACCGGCAACCCCCAAAACATCATGATCGGCAGCTTCTCGCATATCCCCTACACGAAATTCGCCCTGGCGTTGGCGCCGGTCGCGCTGGTCGGTCTGCTCGTCACCGTAGCGCTCATCGCGCTCTTCCATGCGCCGAGTTCGCCGGCGCCGCGCGACTGGAAGCGCCTCGACCGAAGGTCGGTGCCAATCGCGTGCTGGTGATCCGCGCATTGCTGGCGACCCTGATCATGATCGCATTGTTTTTCGCCGGGGTCGTGCCGGCCAAGGCGGCGATCATCATCGGCGGCCTCCTGCTGCTGACCCGACGGGTGAAGAGCCGGCGGGTTTACGAGGAGATCGACTGGTCGCTGCTGCTGATGTTTGCAGGTCTGTTCATCATCATCGCCGGCGCGCAGCACGCGCTCCTGAGCGCCGACATCATCGCCGTCGTGGGCCGCCTTCATCTCGATCAGGTTCCCGTGCTCGGCGCGGTAACAGCGGTGCTCTCCAACCTGGTCAGCAACGTGCCGGCCGTGCTGATGATGAAGCCGTTTATCGATGCGCTGAAAGACCACGACAGGTCGTGGCTGGTAATCGCGATGGCTTCGACCCTGGCCGGCAACTTCACTGTGCTGGGCTCGATCGCCAATCTGATCGTCGTGCAGAGGGCGTCCGTTTCCGGTGTGGCAATAAGCTTCTGGGATTATTTCAGAGTTGGCGCACCACTGACCATCATCACCCTCGCGATCGGGACGCTATGGCTGTGGCTGTGACATCAGCTAACAGAAAGCGTTTCAACCCGTTCTCGCTCGACGCGATCAACTTCCTGCTTGCCGACGTCCGCGGTGCGCTCGGGCTTATCTCAACGTGTTCCTGGTCACCCGGCAGCATTGGAGCCAGTCCGAAGTCGGATTGGTGACCACGATTGGCGGCCTACTTGGACTCGCCGTTCAAACGCCGATCGGCGCCGCGATCGATGAGACCCGCGCCAAGCGTGGAGCGATCGTCCTGGCGCTCGCCGTGCTGGGCATCGGCGCGGCTATCATCTTCGCGCGGCCGACCTTTTGGCCGGTCGCGATCGCCAACAGCGCGATCGCGATGGTCGGCGACGTTTTCGGTCCTGCGGTCGCAGCCCTCACCTTGGGCCTGTACGCGCGGAAACAACTGGCCAGACGCATGGGGCGGAACTCGGCTTTCGACCATGCGGGCAACGTCGCCATCGCCGTGGCGGCGGGCGCGGTCGGCTATGCCTTCTCACAGCGCGCCGTCTTCCTTCTCGTACCGGTGTTCGCCGTGCTGGCCGCCGTCGCGGTACTATCCATTCCGTACAAGTCCATCGATTTACGACCGGGCGAGAGACTTGGACGATGGGCCCGACGCGACCGGGCACCCCGTCAGTCCTGCCGGCTACAGCATCCTGCTCAAATCTCGACCGCTGGTTATCTTCGGCCTGTGCGCCATGCTGTTCCATTTTGCCAATGCGGCGCTGCTGCCGCTGGTGGGACAGAAGCTCGCCGCCGCCCATCCAAAAGAGGCGACGGCCATGATGTCGGCCTGCATCGTTGCCGCACAGGCGGTCATGCTGCCGATCGCCCTCCTGGTCGGCCGCACCGCCGACAGTTGGGGCAGGAAGCCTTTGTTTCTCGCTGGGTTCGCCATCCTGCCCGTCCGTGCGGCGCTCTACACCCTCTCCGACAACAGCTTCTGGCTGATCGGCGTCCAAGTGCTCGATGGCGTCGGCGCCGGGATTTTCGGCGCCTTAACGCCTTTGGTGATCGCCGATATCATGCGGGGCACCGGGCGCTACAACTTGGCCCAAGGCGCCATCGCCACGGCCCAAGGGATCGGTGCCTCGCTGAGCGGGCTGGCTGCTGGCGTGATCGTCGATCACTTCGGATACAGCGCCGCCTTTCTCAGCTCCGGCGGCGCCGCAAGCGTGGCCCTCGCCATCTTCGCCCTTGGGATGCCGGAAACTGCCGAACTGGAGACGGTTCAGTCTTGAGTCCTTTATTGGCACAGGGGCGTCAACGGCCACACAAATCGGGAACGGCCGCTGTCCACCCGGTGGAGCCATTCGCGCTCCGGCGAGACCATCAATCGCGTTCGACCCGAGAGTGAACGGCTCAAGCCGACCCTGAGCCGACCTTGACTACTCGCGACTGGATGATCGGGCGGGCTAGGAAGCGGACATTCCAATATGCCTGTGGAGCTTGGCTTGTCCCAGGCCTGCTCGTGAACCCGCCCGGCCCTATGCTGACAGCTTCGCCTGCCGGGCGGTGGTTTTGGGGTCGGAGAGCCGCGGCCGGCTGGACCTTGTGTCGGCGGACCCAAGACAGCCAATGCGCATCCGCCAGAATTTCCTTCTTTCAGCGTGCCGAGCGCCATAAGAGGCGCCAGGTCATTCGGTCGCTTCCTCGCGCACGGGCTCGACATGGACCGGCAGGACGACGCGAAACGTCGACCCTCGGCCCAGGACCGAGTCGACCGAAATGAGCCCGCCCTGCATCTCGACCATGCGCTTCGAGATCGCCAGGCCGAGACCCGTCCCACCCTGCTTGCGGGCGTTGGCATTGTCGATCTGCTGGAACTCGCCGAAGATCCGCTCCTGGTCGGCCTCGGCGATGCCCGGCCCGGTGTCGCGCACGGTTAAGACGAACTGACCGGCCTCGGCCGAGGCATTGATCTCGATCTCGCCCGCATCGGTGAATTTGACGGCATTGCCGACAAGGTTCAGCAGCACTTGCGAGACGCGGCGCGCGTCGCCGTGCGCGAGCGGCATTCCTTCCTGCACCTTGGCGACGAATTTCAGGCCTTTCGCCGCCGCCAGCGGCTCGGTCGCGGCGACCACCGCCCGCACCAGTTCGGGCAGGCTGTAATCTTCCAATGTCAGGGTCAGCTGGCCCGCCTCGATCTTGGCGAGGTCGAGCACGTCGTTGATCAGCGCCAACAGGTGCTTGCCGTTGTTCTGCACCCGTTCGAGGACATCCTGCGCCTTTGCCGGCAAGACGCCGTAGATGCCGTCGACCAGCAATTCGGCATAGCCGAGGATCGCGTTCAACGGCGTGCGCAATTCGTGGCTCATATTGGCGAGGAACTGCGATTTGTGCGCACTTGCCAAGGCCAATTGCTCGCTCTTCTCGGCGATCTCGCGATAGAGCCGCGCGTTCTGGATCGCCAGGACCGACTGGCTCGCCAAGGTCTGCAGCAGCCGGACGGTTTCTTGCGGAAATTCACCGGCGGCGCGGCGCTGCAGCACCATGGCGCCGAGGATGCGCCCGGGGCCGACGAGCGGCACGATCAACGCAGAATGCAGACCGGCTGCGAGGCTTGCCTCGACGAGCGGCGTCTTCGGCCGGGCGGCGAGATCGGCGAGCTGGATCGGGGTCCGCCGCGCCGCCGCCTCGGTCATGACGGTTTCCGCCTCGGCGACGCGCAGATCGCGCACCCGCTGGGCAAAGGCGTCGTCGAGCCCCGCCGCCTCGACCAGGCGGAAGGCGCGCTCGGCCCGGCTGTAGCGGAAGACGGCGCCGGCATCGGCCCCGGTGATCGCCACCGAACGGCCAAGGATCGTCGACAATACGGCGCTCAGATCGAGGGTCGAGCTGACCGCCCGGCCGACCTCGTTCAGCAGGCGCAATTCGTCGACCGAGCGCCCGAGGTCGGCGGTACGTTTGCGCAGTTCGTCGAACAGTCGCGCGTTTTCGATCGCGATCACCGCCTGGTCGGCAAAAGTCGTTACCAACTGGATCTCGCCTTCGGAGAAGACCTCGATCCGGCGCCGGGCGAGGCCGATGACGCCGATCGGCGCGTTTTCGCGCAGCAGCGGCACGCCGATCATCGTGTGCACGCCGCCGACCCGCGCGTCTTCCTTGGCTTCGTAGAGCGGGTCCGTCCACGCGTCGAGGATCTGCACGCTGCGGCCTTCCATCGCCGCGCGCCCGACCACCGTGCCGGTGCCCGGCCGGATCCTGACCGCACGCTCCAGCTCTTCGTATTCGGGCACCAACATGTGGCCGGCGGCCCAGCGATATTCCCCGCCGTCGTTGCGATAGATCACCGCCGAGTCGGCGCGACACAGCCGCAGCGCGGTCGTCACCACCGTTTCCAGCACCGCATCGAGATCGAGGGTCGAGCGGCTGATCACTTTCAGCACGTCGCTGGTCGCGGTCTGGTATTCGAGCAACTCCTGCAGGTCGTGTGTGCGGGCGCGCAACTCGTTGAACAGCCGGGCGTTCTCGATCGCGATCACGCCCTGGTCGGCGAAGGTCCGCACCAGCTCGATCTGCCTCTCCGTGAAGGGGTCGACCCGTAGACGTCCGAGGTTGATCGTGCCGACCACGCCCTCCTTACCGAGCAGCGGCACACCGAGCATGGTCCTGTTTTTCTGAAGCGCAAGGGTCTCGGTCTGGGTGTATTCCGGATCAGCGGCAATGTCGTGTACGTGGACCACCTCACCCTCAAGCGCCGTCCGCCCGGTAAGGGAACCACGGTTCACTGGAAATAAACGTCCTTTCATGACGGCGTCAAACTCAGGAGCGGCACCGAACGACGCCACCAGCTTGTAAATATCACCCTCGCGGATTGTAATAATACCATCGTCGGCATCACACAGCCGTGCGGCTGTCGCAATGATGGTAAAGAATATGGGCTGCAGGTCGAATGTGGAGCGGCTGATGACCTTCAAGACATCGCTCGTCGCGGTCTGGTATTCGAGCGATTCTTCGAGATCGCGTGTGCGCTGGTGAAGTTCGCCCAACAGCCGTGCATTCTCCATTGCGATGACCGCCTGCGCCGCGAAGTTCTGCAACAGCCCGATCTGCTTGTCGGTGAACGGCCGCACCTCGGTCCGGTAGATCACGAATGCGCCAAGGAGCGCCGCGTCCTTCCTCAGCGCCACCCAAATTGCGGTGCGTCCACCATACTCGTCGGCCAGCCGTCGTCGTACCGCATTGCCCGACCGGTAAACATCGTCGGCGGTGATGTTCGGGATGTGGACGATTTGCTCGCCATGGACGAGCTGGTAGAGCGCCATACCCGGTGCGGGCGCGGTTGGGCTGGGTCCAGGTTCGTAACCGCGCCAAGCGGCAGCGCGAAACACGACGCCGTCAAAAGTCACCAATTGACCGAAGGCTGCTCCGCAGAGGCTCAGCGCCTTGTCGAGCATCGCATCGAACACCGGCGCCAGGTCACCGCGCGAGCTGTTGATGATCGCCAACACCTCGGTGGTCGCGGTCTCACGCTGCAGCGCCTCGTCGCGCTCGGCACAGTATTCGATGAGCTGCCGGGTGCGCTCGTCGAGCTGCCGTTGGAGCTCCACGTTGGCGCGCCGAAGATCGGCTACCGCGTTGTCGACCGTCGCGGTCATTTGCTCATCTCGCTTGGCCGTGCCTCACCTGATCACCTCGTCGGTGCGGGTGACTGCCGGACATAGTCGTAAATCCGAATGTGCGGCATCGGTCGCTCCCGGTCGATGCGGCGCCGTGTTCAAGCTAATCCTACCGGGTGACGATATCCTTCCGCCCTTCGATCTGCCAGCGGCCGCGCTCGAATAGGCGCTGTGCTCAGGCGGTTGAATGACCGCTTTCAAGCCATGGGCGCGAGAGGCCGGGCAAACTGGGAACGGCAGGAATCCACCCGGTGAAGCCATTCGCGGCCCGTCGAGATCATCGACCGCCCTCGACCCCGAGCCAACGGCTAAAACCGACCCTGTGAACGAACCCGCTCTCGCGGGAGGGGAGCGCGTGTCACGGTCCGCACATTTTTGATGGGGTAGTGAGCGGTAAGGCGTGACGGTCGGGGCATCCGATCCCGAGCATCGAAGGTCCAGCAACCTTCGGCTCGAGAGAGGAGACCCCGATGACCTCTCCATTGGCCGGATGCCAGATCGCGGTGTCCGCGCGCCTTCGCCCGGAGCACGCAGAAGCCGTTCTCGGCGTTGTGGAAAGTGACCCGCTCAACGAGGCCTGCGAGAACTTCTTGAACTCGATGATTCCGACTTTGGGTTCATGAGGGCGCCAGGATCGCCTGTTCTCTCTTCGCGCGCCACTCCGCGGATGCCGCGCAGGCGGTCTGCCGCTCAATCTGGGCCGCATTGGCAGAATGGCGCTTATCGACGCTGCCGTCACGCCTGTCAGGTCGAGGTCCATGATCTCGGCGCAGCGCTCTCACCGTGCTTGAGTTGGCGCTCCAGCAGTATCAGCGCATCGACAGTCATGTCGGCGTCAAGCAATGCGCCGTGCCGGTCGTCTCTTTCGCTGCTGTCAATCACCAGCCGATCGCACATCGAGGTAAGCGACCTACTGGAGCCTGGGAAAAGCTGCGCGAACAGGACCTGTGTGCAAATGTAGCGCTCCTCAGCGTAGGCGCTCTCGCCCCACTCAATCACCTTGGCCCGGGCGAACTCATAATCGAGGAAATCTCGCTCGTTCTTGTAAGCGTGGGCCACGATAGGCGAGTCTCCAACGAAGTCTTTCACTTTCGGCAGGATCGTCGGGAACCGTGGAGCGTTCTTGAGATCGGCGGGCCGAATCCTGTAAATCTTGATGGCCTCGGGGTCGATCGGCCCATCCGGGTTAACCCGGGAGGTCCACGTCTCGCCCTTGCGCCAGCCCTCGCCTTGGCGCAGCATTTCGACCAAACCGACTTCGATGATGATGCCAGGGGCTCTCCAGGCGAAAGGCTGCTTGCGAATAAACTCGGCGTCGGGTGTACGCTTGCCAGTCGTCTCCGCGTCGAAGGCGACGAGCCGGTCGAAACCGTCGAGGAAATTCGGCAAGTACATCGCGGCGCTCCGAAGCAGCGCCAATTCCTACGCGTTTCGCTAATCGGCGTCACGGCGTCCGACCGAATGATTCTTAGGTTACGAAAACCGGATTAAGGGCCGACTGTGCGGGGCCGCGGGTTTCCAGCCAGCCAGGACTAGATAGTGTGTTAGCCCAACTCTACATCATCACAACGTCTTTACGCCACATCGCAACGTCTTTTTGCCACGGACGGCCGGAGTCGACCCATTTGAGACGTTCATGCTCGCGCCAGCGGATCGTCGGCTTGCTAGGGAAGCGGTCATTCGCGTCAGACTTTTGGTCATGCTGGCGGACCAGCTCATGTCAGTTCGTCGAGAAGCGCCTTTGCCTCCTTAAGAACCGGCGTACCGAAGCCCTCGGTGAACCAGCCGTATACCGGCGCCAACAGCGCGTGCGCCTCGGTGCGCTTGCCCTGGTCGCGCCACAGCCAGGCGAGGCTGGTGGCGGCGCGCAACTCCCATAGCTTGGCGCTCTGCTGTTGTGCAATCGCGATCGCCTCGCGATAGCTGGCTTCGGCACCGGTGCGATCGCCCATCGCCGCCAGCAAATCCCCACGCAGCCGAAGCGTCTCAGCCTGCGCCCATCGATCCTCTGTCTCCTCCGCCAAACGCCGCGCTTCGGTGACGTGATCGAGCGCGGCTTGCCATTGCCCGGCCATCCGGCAGGCGTCCCCAAGAAGCGTTAGAACCCACGGCCTAGAGGCCATGTATCCAAGCTCATCAAAGCCAGCCAAGCCGGCGGTGATGAGCGGGATTCCCTCATCCGCACGCCCCAATGCCGCCAGACACCACCCTCGCCGGTAGAGGGCACCCATCCGATAGCCACCGAGTCCATGCTCGGTGGCGAGTTCCAGCACTTCGTCGGCGTACTGCAATAACGATCCAGGCTCCAAGCGCACGATCCACCCTGTTGAGGAGGCATTCGTCAGCGCGAGAGCCAGTGTGGGGGGATGGGAGAGTCGGCGCGCCTCGTCCAGCGCCCCATCGCGCTGGAACAATGCTCGATCGAGATGTCCGAGGCACGCGAGCGGCCAGGAAGAATTTATCCGTAACTGGACCCACACATCGTAGGACAGCAGCTCCGAGTAGGAAGGCCGATGCGCCGGATCGTAAAGAGCAAGGCTCTTCTCGAGGTATGCCCGACCCGTGGCAAATTCTCCGAGGTGGCAGCACGCATACCCGCTGGCATAGCAGCCCATAACTTGCATGGGGATGTCGCCGGTGGTGGCGCCCAACTCCCGTAGCTCCGCAGCGAGCCGTCGCGCCCGCTTCAGATCGGCTCGAGCCCAATGATCGGTATACTGGCCCCACAGGGCGAACAGCAGCGCGCGCGGCCGGCTCAGCGCCGACGCAAGCTCCCGTGCCCGGGAATACACCTGGCCCAGCTCCGGGGCGGCCCAGCTCCGACTGGCGATGAGCGCCTGACCGAGGGCGATCCGCAGATCAAGCTCGGTTCCCCGGCGCCAATCGCCGTCGGGCAGGGCGGGAACCAGCGCCAGCCCGCGATGGAGCAGCGCGACGGCTTCGGCGAGCACCGATCGCCCCCAGGCCTGCCGCCCGGCGGCAAGCCAGTATTCGATCGCCTTCTCGGTCAGACCGGCTTCCGTGCAGTGATGGGCGAGCAATGCCGGCTGGGCCGCGACAATCTCGGGGAACCGGCCTTCGAGGGTCGCGGCGATGCGGGCATGGAGCTGTTGACGGCGGCTGCGCAGCAGGGTGCTGTACGCCGCATCCTGCACCAGCGCGTGCTTGAAGGTGTACTCGGCGTCGGGCGGCGTGCCGCGGCGATAGATCAGCTCGGCGCCGACCAGTTGCGCCAGAGCGTCGTCGAGTTGCGCCGGCGGCATCGGTGCTACCGCGGCGATCAGCTCGTGCGAGAACTGCCGGCCTAAGGCGGCTCCGATCTGCGCCACCTCTCGCATTGGCGCCAGGCGGTCGAGCCGGGCCAAGAGCGAGGCCTGCAGGCTCGCCGGGATTGTCAGCGACGGCACTGGTCCTGTCGCCGTAAAGTGGCCGCCGGCGTCGCTCAGCATGCCGCTCTCGACTACCGCTTTGGTCAGCTCCTCGACGAAGAGCGGCACCCCGTCGGTGCGGTCGATGATCTGCTCGGCGATCTCCTCGGGCAAAGCCTTGCCGCCGGTAATGCCGGCGATCATCTCGCCCCGCTGCCGCGGCGCCAAGCGGTTGAGACCGAGCGAGGTGACATGCGGGCGGCCGATCCAGGGAGCGGTGAACTCGGGCCGGAAGGTGACGATCAGCAGGACCCGAAGCGCCGGCACCCGATCGATGATCAGATCATAGAGCTCGAGCGAGGTCGGGTCGCTCCAGTGCGCATCCTCGAACAGCATCAGCACCGGCTGCCGTGCCGCCAGCCCCTCGACCTGCGCCGCCAGCGCCCGCAATGTTCTCTCCTTTTGCCTCTGCGGGGTAAGATCGAGGGGCGGATAACGCTCTCCGGTGGGGAGCGACAGCAGCGCCGCGAGCAGCGGCGCGGCCTCGCGGAGATCGTTGGTCGCCTGGGCGAGCACCCCCTCCAGCTTGTCGAGACGCGCATCGGCGGTGTCCTCGCGCCGGAACCCGGCCGCCCGTTCGAGCTGGGCGGTCGTCGGGTAGAGCGCATGGTCCTGGTGATGCGGCGAGCAGAACGTGCGCAGGCGGGTGTGCGGCTCGCCGCTCAACCGGTCGAACAGAGTCTGGGCGAGACGCGATTTGCCGATGCCGGGCTCGCCGATCAGCACCACCACCCGGCCCTCGCCGGCCTTGGCCTGCTGCCAGCGGCGCTGCAATAGCGCCAGCTCTTCGTCGCGGCCGACGAGCGGGGTGGCGGTGGCGCGCAATGCCTCGAAGCGGCTCTCGGCGGCGCTCTCGCGCAATACCCGCGCGGCCGCCACCGGCGCGCCCAAGCCCTTGAGCTCGACGGCGCCCAGATCCGCGTACTCGAACAGCCCGCCGGTCAGCCGCCGCGTGCTCGGCGCGATCACCACGGTCCCCGGCTCGGCCAGCGCCTGCAGCCGCGCCGCGAGGTTGGGCGTCTCGCCGACGACCGCCTGTTCCTGCGACGCGCCCTGGCCGATCAGATCGCCGACGACCACCAGCCCGGTGGCGATGCCAACCCGCACCTGCAATGGCGCCGCCGCGACGGTGTCGAGCCCGGCCACCTTCTCCACCAGCTTCAGCGCCGCGCGCACCGCGCGCTCGGCATCGTGCTCGTCGGCCCGCGGATAGCCGAAATAGGCCAGCACCCCATCGCCCATGTACTTGGCGACAAACCCGCCGCCGCGCCCGATCACCTTAGCGCAGCAGCGGTGATAGGCCCCGATGACCGCGCGCAGATCCTCGGGGTCGAGCCGCGCCGACAGCGCCGTCGAGCCAACGAGATCGCAGAACATTACGGTGACCTGGCGGCGTTCCGCCTCGGCGGATGCGGTTGCCTCCTGCCGGTCCGGTGTCGGTGCCGCGGGTAGGGGTTTGCCGGCTGATTCCGTCGGCGATGTCGGCTCGCGCAACGCGGCGATCGCCTCGAGGAGGATGCGGCGATCCCCGATCGTCGTGACGCCGAGATCCTTGAGGTCCTCCGCGGTCAGCTTCGGCAACACCCGCATATCGATGCGGTTGTCGCGGAACGCCGGCGCGTATTCCTCCAAGCCAATGCCGCGCAGCCATGCCGCGATGTCCATGCGCCGCCTCCGCCGCTACCCGGATGGTCCATCGGGCGCGGCCACGGCCTCCTCGGTGGTTCCGCCTAGTGCCGGTTCGCACAATTCGTCGAGCAGCGCCTTGGCTTCCCGCAGGTCCTTGGTGCCGAAGCCCTCGGTGAACCAGCCATAGACCGGCGCAAGCAAGTCGTAGGCCTCTCGTACCCGCCCCTGCTCGCGCATCAGCCGCGCGTAGCTGGTCGCGCTGCGCAGCTCCCACGACTTCGCCTGCTGCTGCCGCGCCCAGTCGAGTGAGGCGATGTAGCTGCGTTCCGCACCTTGCTGATCGCCCTTGAGCGAAAGCACCCAGCCCTTGATGCGGAGGATCTCAGCGTAGTATTCACGCTCTCCGCAGCCCGGTCGCTCGATTTGCGCCATGATCTCGCCGATGAGATCGAGCGCACCATCGAGATCGCCGAGTAGGATCATGCCCTCGACGAGAGCCGATTTTTTGTAGGGATTGCTGATCTTCGCACCACTCGCCTCCCAGGCGGCGAGGCCCGACCTGAGCGAGGCTATTCCTTCTGCCAATTGGCCCTGCCGGATCAATGCCATTCCGGAATCGATGGGTCCCAGCATCTCTGTCATCATGGGCAGGCTGTGTTCGCGACCAAGCCGCACCGCCTCTTTCGCGCGCTTCAACTTTTCTTCGGGCTCGCCGCGATAATCAAAGACCCGCGCGCCCACCGTCAGTGCAAAGGCCAGGTCAACAGGATGCCCAAGTCGGCGCGCATGGGCCTCATTGTCGTTTCTGATCTTCGCCGCTTGCTCGGGGTAGCCGAGCATCCAGGTCAGGCGCGCCATATAGATCAAGGCGAACGTTTTCGGGTCCTGATTGACGACATCGGTCAGATGCCCATGCCGCTCTTCTTTATAGAGCGCCAGCACCTGCTTCGCATGCTCGTGGGCTTTGATCAGGTCGCCGAGATAAAAATAGGACAACATGGCGCCGGTGTGCGCGGAGATCAGGAGGTCCGGATCTGCGTACGTCTTGGCAGCGTCCAGCATTTGCGTGGCCCAGCCAACCAACTCGGCCGTCCGTCCCCTCACCAACACGTAGCTGAACAGTCCCCAGAGTATCGGCAGCAGGGCGTCGTTGCGGCGAAGCGAGTTTGCCAGGTCCAGCACGGGATGCAGGCTGTCCCAGACCTCCTGAGCGTGCCAGCCTTTGAGCGCGTTCCACGCGGTGCCCGACAACGTGCGCAGATCCAGTTCCCTGCCGTTGCGCTCCGGCGAGGCCGGCAGCGCGGCGACCAGCTCCAGACCCTTGTTCAAGTGCGCGATGGCTTCGGCGAGCGCCATGCGTTTAAGGGCCAGGCTGCCGGCCTTGTGCCACAGCGGGATCGCCCTGTCGGGCTGTTTCGCCTCCGTGTAGTGGTGCGCCAGCAGCTCGGGCTCGGTCGCTTCGATGTTCGGAAAACGCTCTTCGATTACTTGGGCGATCTTGCCGTGCAACTCCTGCCGGCGCCGCTTGAGCAACGAATCATAAGCGGCGTCCTGCACCAGCGCGTGCTTGAAGGTGTAATCCGCGTCGGGCGGCGTGCCGCGCTGGAACGCCAGCCCGGATTTGATCAGTAGCGCCAATGCCCGATCGAGCTCCGGTTGTGCATGCGGCGCGACTGCGGCGAGCAGCTCATACGAAAACTCGCGCCCGATGGCGGCGCCGATCTGCGCGATCTCCTTCACCAGTGCGAAGCGATCCAGCCGCGCCATCAGCGAATCGCGCAAGGTTGGCGGTATCGCCAGCGACCCTGCGGATCCGGCGTAGTCCCAGCGGTCGCCAGCATCCCGGAGCGCCGCCGAATTCCAGGATCGACTTGGTCAGCTCTTCGACGAAGAGCGGCACGCCGTCCGTCTTGGCGAGGATCTGTTCAAGCAGGTCCGCGGGCAGCGCCTTGCCAAGGGCCAGCCGCGACACCATCGCCGCGCTCTGCGTCCGCGTAAGCTTGGCAAGCGACAGCGCGGAGACGTGGCCGTGCTGCGACCAGCGGGCGGAAAACTCGGGCCGGTGCGTGACCACCACCAGCAGCGGGATGTTCCGCACGCGATGGATCAGCAGGTCGATCACTTCGAGGGTGGTGGGATCGGCCCAGTGCGCATCCTCGAACAGCATCACCGTCGGCTGCTGGCGGGCGATGGCCTCCGTCGTGTCGACCAGCGCGCGCAATGTCTCGTCCTTGAATTTCTGCGGCGTCATCGCGAGTGCGCCGTAGCGTTCGTCACACACAATGGAGAGCATTGACGCGATGAAGCGCACGTCCCCGCGCGGGCGCGCGTATTGGCCGACCACCAGCGCTTCCAGCTTGTCGAGTTTTTGTTCCGCCGTGTCCTCGCGCCCGAACCGCAAGGCGCGCTCGAAATTGTCGATGATCGGGTAGAACGCGCTGTCGACGTAGTACGCCGAACAATGGAAGCGCAGGCTTGTCGCGTGATCGGCCTCGAGACGCCCGCGCAATTCACTGAGGATGCGGCTCTTGCCGATGCCGGGCTCGCCCGAGAGCAGCACCACCTGGCCCTCGCCGTCCCGCGCCAGGTGCCAGCGCTCCATCAGCAGGCCGAGTTCGTGCTCGCGGCCGACGAAGCCCGTCAGCCCGCCGCTGCGCTCCGATTCGAACCGGCTCTCGACACCGGAGACGCCCTCGACCGCCCAGGCCTCGACCGGCTCGGCAAAGCCCCTGAGCTCGTGCCGGCCGAGTGGCCGCAGCCTGAAACGATCGCCGAGCAGCCGACGCGTGCTGGCGGCGATCGCCACCGTGCCGGGTTCGGCCAACCCCTGAAGCCGAGCGGCGAGGTTCGGCGTCTCGCCGACGATAGTCTGTTCCTGCGATGCACCTTCCCCGATGAGGTCGCCGACCACCGCGAGACCGGTCGCGATCCCTAGCCGCACCTGCAGCGGCTCCGGCGCGGTAAGCCGGGGGACAGCGTCGATTAGGGCAAGCCCGGCGCGCACGGCGCGCTCGGCGTCGTCCTCGTGGGCCGCCGGATAGCCGAAATAGACCAGCACGCCGTCGCCCATGTATTTGGCCACAAAACCGTCGAACCGGCGCACCGCTTCGGCGACGCAGCGGTGGTAGCTGCCGATCAC
>CAVYWO010000001.1:0-139529 GCA_963772295.1 uncultured Alphaproteobacteria bacterium | reverse complement strand
TCGGCGCATATCGACATAACGTTGGGCGAGGGCTCGCGGACGCAAGGGCGGGGGGGCCAAATGCCGATGATAGAGATAGGAGAGCGGTGCCGCCAGCGCGTCCAGGTCAGTGCCGGACAAACTGGCGCAACCGAACATCAAGCCGATGTCGTGATGAAAGACATAGGCGGCGATCCCGCTCCACAACAGCTGCATCGTCGGCCGCTGACGATAGGCGGCGTCGACGCACGAAGCGTCCGAGCTCGAGTATCTCGCCGGGGTGTTCGAGCAGCCGGGCGATGTCGTATTCGCCGGCCGAATAAAAGCCGCCGAGCCGGGCCGCGGCCGCCCGCCGGATCAGCCGATAAGTCCCGACGACGGCCTCGGGTCCGCGGCCGCGGCCACGGCCACGATCGAGCACCAAGAGATGGTCGCAATCCTCGTCAAACCGGTCGACATCGCGCCGCCCGACGGCGAAGCCGTTGGCCGGACGCGCGCCCAATGCTTCGTAGAAAACTCGGTAGCGCAACGCCTGCGCTGCATCGATGTCGGCCGACGACGTGGCGAGTCGGACCCGCAACCGGCCCGAACGCAGGTCGACAAGGCGGCCGGCGCCGCCGATTTGCGCGATCGGCACAACCGACGGTCCGGCCGTCGTGACGTCGATCACGCCGCCGGTCCGAGCGTGAACGCGGCGCCCGACCGGTGTAGAGCGATCCTCATTCGCGGTCGGGACCGGGCTTGCGGGTGCGCGGCAGTGCGTAGAGTTCAAGCCGATGCCCGACCAGCTCGTAGCCGAGCTGCGCGGCGATCGCCTCCTGCAGCCGTTCGATTTCCTCGTTGCGAAACTCGATCACTTGGCCGGACTGCACATCGATCAGATGGTCGTGATGCGCGCTCGGCATCCCCTCATAGCGCGACCGGCCGTCGCCGAAATCGTGTCGCGTCAGGATATTCGCCTCTTCGAACAACCGCACCGTCCGATAGACCGTCGCAATGCTGATGTGCGAATTGATGGCCGTCGCCCGCTGGTAGACACGCTCGACATCGGGATGGTCGGCCGATTCGGACAGAACACGCGCTATGACCCGGCGCTGTTCGGTCATCTTGAGGCCTTTGTCGAGACAGAGCCGCTCCAACCGCGAGATCATCGCACCTCCGTCGCGGCGCGGTCCCGACCACTATACTCCAACTCGCCGACGCCGCCTACAACCTCGGCATCGGATCCCGGCGCGGCCTGCAGCCTTGGTCAGGCTCGCTGACGCCGGGCGCGGGTGCCAAGCCCGATCTCCTTGGCCAGTCGGCTGCGTTGGCGCGCGTAGTTCGGCGCGACCATCGGATAGTCGGCCGGCAGCCCCCACCGTTCGCGATAGGTCTCGGGGGTCATGTTGTATGCGGTCTTCAGATGCCGCTTCAGCATCTTCAGCTTTTTGCCATCCTCGAGGCAGATTATGTAATCGGCCTGGACCGATTTCTTAGGCGACACCGCCGGCTGGGGCCGCTCCGATGGTAACGCCGGAGCCGTCCCGATATTAGCCAGAGACTGGTAGACCTGATTGATCAGCTGCGGCAGATCGCCTACCGACACGGTATTGTTGGAAACGTGCGCGGCAACGATTTCCGTCGTCAGTGCCAGCAAGTCGCCCGATTGATCAGAGTTGTTCATCGCATTCGCCCCACCATACGTCCGACCACGAAATATAAGTAACAAACGGCGACGAAGCAATCCGGTCAATGGCCGCGCCGACAAAACATTTCGGCCGGCCGCTGACCAAGCGAAGGCTGCAGGCCGGACGCAACAACCTCAAATAGAGGTCGGCGATCCAGCAAGCGTAAGACGCAGCACCTCGGCATCGACCGATCGTTCTGCCCGGCGATAATAGTTTCGCCGAAAGCCGGCTCGAACAAAGCCATGCGCGGCATAGAGCGACCGTGCCGCGGCGTTATCGACGGCCACTTCGAGAACCATGCTGCGCACGCCACGACGGCGGGCTTCGCTGCAGAGCGCGTCGAGGAGGGCCGCTCCGATGCCGGCGCGGCGCCGCTCGGGCACCACCCCGAGCGCGATGATCTCGAATTCTTCGCCGTGACCGAAGGCGAGCGCGAACCCGACCGGGAGCGCATCCTCGCAGGCGATCAGGCCCAAAAAACCGGCCAGGACGGCGATCTCAGAGATCGCTTCCGCGCCCCACGGATCCGTGGCAAAGGCGGCGCGCTGCAATCGCGACAGCGGGACCGCTAGCGCACAGGCCACCGGGGAGGTCAGCAGCTCAATTCGCCGGGTCACGAACGCGCGGTGCCGGCCGGGCGCCGCGGCAGGGTCACGTCCGGGGGCCGCAAATACAGCGGCTCGCTCCGGCCGAACCCGGTACCCTCGCGCCAGCGCCGCAGCGCCACTCGGGCGACGCCGACGGCCGCCGCCGTCGGGCCCTCCGATACCGTCGTCCGCGGCCGTCCGGCGAGGGCCGCGGCGGCGCGCGGCGCCGCATCGCCGGCGATGATCAGGGGCAGGGCTCGGCAGTTCGCCAAAATCCAGTCGCCGACCCTCTCGGGCAACACGGCGGCCGGTTCGCCGACAGGTCGATCCAGGCCAAAGACCTGAAGGTAGAGCTCGGCGCGCCGGCTTTCGAGCGCCACGAGCAGCATCCGGCCGTCGTCGCCGCGGCCGCGGTCGACCGCGGCGGCAACCGCCTCGAACCCGGTGACCCCGAGCAGCGGCAATGCGGCGCCGAGCGCGACGCCTTGCGCTGCGGCAAGCCCGACGCGAATTCCGGTAAAGCTGCCAGGTCCAACGGTCGCCGCGACGAGATCGAGCGCCGCAACCGAAATTGCCGCCTCCCGCATCACCGCATCAGCCATCGGCAGCAATGCCTCCGCCTGCCCGCGGGGCATCGCTCGGCAACCCACGGCCAACAGGGTATCGGCTGCGGTCACCGCGACCGAGCACGCCGCTCCCGCGGCATCGAGGGCGAGGATGCGCGGCCCGGCCTGGCCCGGCGCTGCGGTGCGGTCGGCGGTCAGACGGCGCGCACCTCGACGACCTCCGGCACGTAATAGCGCAGCATGTTTTCGATGCCGGCCTTCAAGGTCGCGGTCGAACTCGGGCAGCCTGAGCACGAGCCCTGCATATGCAGGTAGACGACGCCGTCTTCAAAATCGTGAAAGATGATGTCGCCGCCGTCCTGCGCCACCGCCGGGCGCACCCGGGTCTCCAAAAGCTCCTTGATCTGGGAGACGATTTCGTCGTCTTCCGCCTCGGCGCCCGCCGCTGTGTCGTCGCCGTTTGCCCACAGAAATACCGGCCGGCCGGTGGTGAAGTGCTCCATGATCGCCGCCAGTATCGCCGGCTTCAGCTGGTACCAATCGCCATCTTCGGCCTTGCTGACGGTGACGAAGTCGGCACCGAGAAAGACGCCGGTGACGCCGGGCAGGGCAAAGAGCCGCTCCGCCAGCGGCGACCGCCCCGCCGCCGCGGCGTCGGCGAAGTGCGCCGTCCCGGCGGGTGCGACCGCGCATCCCGGAAGGAATTTCAACGTCGCCGGGTTCGGCGTCTGCTCCGTCTGAATGAACATCGCTTGGCTCCGCAGAGATCGGCAAAATCCGACCCCTTAAGCTTGGGGCGCGGGCGGCGCCGAATCAACCCTGGTGTGCGCCGTCGCGACGCCCGGCGCCGGCGCGCAGCAGACCGCAGATCGCCTGCGCTTCGCGCAAGATCGGGACGGCAATCGCCTGAGCCCGCTCGGCGCCGCTCTTCAGCAACCGGTCGAGATGACCCGGGTCCGTCATCAGCCGGCGCATCTCCCCGCCGATGCGACCGAGCACCGTGACCGCAACCTCGGACAGCGCCTCCTTGAACGTGGAAAAATTGCTGGCGGCGAACCGGGCAAGCGTCGCTTCGCGCGACAGCCCGGCGAGTGCGGCATAGATGCCGACCAGATTGTCGGCCTCGGGCCGCGCTGCGAGCTCGTCGATCGCCGCCGGCAGCGGCGCGGGGTCGGTCTTGGCCCGTCGGATCTTCAGCGCGATCGTGTCGGCGTTGTCGGTCAGGTTGATCCGCGAATAATCCGAACCGTCGGATTTCGACATCTTCCGGGTACCGTCGCGCAGGCTCATGACCCGCGTCGCGGCGCCGAAGATCTGCGGTTCGGGAAGCGGAAAAAAATCGCACTCGTAGCGCCGGTTAAACGTGCCGGCGAGATCGCGCGCCAGTTCCAGGTGCTGCTTCTGATCCTCGCCGACCGGGACGTGCGTCGCCTTATAGACAAGGATGTCGGCGGCCATCAGCACCGGATAAGCGTAGAGCCCGAGCCCCGCCGTGTCGCGCTCCCGGCCCGCCTTTTCCTTGAATTGGGTCATCCGGTTGAGCCAGCCGAGCGGGGTCAGGCAGGCGAGCAGCCAGGCGAGTTCGGCATGGGCCGAGACCATGCTCTGATTGAAGATGATACAGCCCTCGGGATCGATGCCGGCGGCGATATAGGCGGCCGCGACCTCGCGCGTCGCGGCGCGCAGCGCGGCCGGGTCCTGCGGCAGGGTCAGCGCATGCAGGTCGACGATGCAAAATATGCAGTCGAATTCCTTCTGCAACGCGACCCAGTTGCGGATCGCGCCGAGATAATTCCCGAGATGCAGATTGCCGGTCGGCTGGACGCCGGAAAAGATACGGTTCATCGGGTTCGGATCGGCAGGTGGGGCGCGCCTGTTATCCACGGAGCGGGATTGCGGTCAAGCCGGTTGCCGGCGTTCCCGCCCGAGCAGAAGACGCCAGTCGGCGACGCCGAGGGCGAGGATGGCAAGGGCGAATGCCGCGAGCCCGAAGATGACAAGGCCGGCGAGCACGCCGATCCGCCAGGCGGCGGCTCCGCCCAGAGCCGGTGAGACGGCGAGCAGCAGCAGACGCAGCGCGCCGCCCATGCCGAGCGCCGCCGCCCCGATCCGCGGCAGATTGCGCCTCGCCCGCCGGTCGAGCCGGAATTGGCCGCGCCGGACCAAGAGGGCGAGGAGGCCGAGCGCGTTGACCCAGCCGGCCGCGCTCGTGGCGAGCGCGATCCCCACATGCGCCAGCGGCCGCATCAGGATCAAGGTCAGCGACAGATTGACCAGCACCGCGGCAACGGCGAGCTTGACCGGTGTCTTCGTGTCGTGCCGGGCGAAAAACGCCGGGGCCAGAACCTTGACCAGGACAAACGCCGGCAGGCCGGCGGCATAGGCGGCGAGCGCCGTCGCCGTCGCCGCCGTGTCGGCCGCTGTGAAAGCGCCGCGCTGGAACAGCACGGTAAGGATCGGCACCGCCAGCACCGCGAGCGCCACCGCCGCGGGCAAGGTCAACAAGAGGGCCAATTCGAGGCCGCGATTTTGCGTGGCGATCGCGGCGCCGCGATCGCCCTGCCGCAGCTGGCGCGACAATGGCGGCAGAATGGCGGTGCCGACGGCGATGCCGACGACGCCGAGCGGCAATTGGTTGAGCCGATCGGCATAATAAAGAAACGAGACGGAGCCGCCGGCGAGAAACGAGGCGAGCATCGTCGAGATCAACAGATTGAGCTGGGTGACCCCGGCGCCAAAGACACCCGGGGCCATGACCCGGAGGGTGCGGCGCACCTCCGGCGTTAGCCTCGGCCGCGGCAGGCGCAATGCCATCTGGGCGCGGTTGCAGGAGAACATCAGCCAGAGGAATTGCGCCAAGCCCGCGGCGCACACCGCCCAGGCGAGCGCGTGCCCGTCGTGCCAGCCGAACCGCTTCGACAACCATAAGGCGGCGATCAGAAACAGGTTGAGCAGGATCGGTGCCGCCGCCGGTGCGGCAAAACGGTCGAGGGAGTTGAGGACGCCGCCCTGCAGCGCCACGAGGGCGATGAAGAGCAGGTAGGGAAAGTTGATCCGGGCGAGCTCGACGGCGAGCCTGAATTTGTCTGGCTCGCCAGAAAAGCCGGGAGCGACCGCGGCCATCACCGACGGCATGAAAATCTCGCCGAGGAGGACAAATCCGAGGAGTGCGGCCAACAGGACGGCGAGCACGTCCTCGGCAAAGACGCGCGCCGACGCCTTGCCGGATTGGGCGACGTTGCCGGCAAAGAATGGGACGAAGGCGGCGCTGAGAGCACCCTCGGCGAACAGGCTGCGGAACAGGTTCGGCAGGCGCAGCGCGACAAAGAAGGCGTCGGCCACCGGACCGGCGCCGAGCAGCGCCGCGGTCAGGATGTCGCGCAAAAGCCCGAAGATCCGGCTGACCAGGGTATAGGAGCCGACGGTGGCGACGGAACGCAACAGCGCCATGAGGGTGCCGGTGTAGAGGAAATTGCCCGCAGTGAAAATGGCCGACGATCCGCCGGCCGGCTTCGGCGCGAATGCCGGCGGGACGGTTCAGTCGGGGTCGAACCGGTCGCGGTAGTCGAGACGCAGGGCCGGATCCTGGTCCTCCTTGCGCAGATAGCAGTTGCCGGCGACCAGGACGTCGATCTCGCTGCCCATGAAGCAGCGGAAGGCGTCCTCGGGCGTGCAGCAGATCGGTTCGCCGCGGACGTTGAAGCTCGTATTGACCAGCACCGGGCAACCGGTCAGCGCCTTGAACCGGCTCAGCAAGGCATGGTAGCGCGGATTGGTTTCGCGGTGCACGGTCTGGATCCGCGCCGAATAATCGACATGGGTGACCGCCGGGATCGACGAGCGCAGCAGGTTGAGCTTGTCGATGCCGGCGAGGCTGTGCTCCGCCGCGCTCGTCGCCCGGCGCTGCCGTTTGGCGACCTCGGCGACCAGCAGCATGTAGGGGCTTTCGCCGTCGAATTCGAACCATTGGGCGACGTCGTCGCGCAACACCGAGGGCGCAAACGGACGAAAGCTCTCGCGGTATTTGACCTTCAGGTTCAGGCTGCGCTGCATCGTCGGGCTGCGCGCGTCGCCCAAGATCGAGCGCGCGCCGAGCGCGCGCGGGCCGAATTCCATGCGGCCCTGGAACCAGCCGACCGCCTTGCCGTCGGCCAATGCCCGTGCCGTCCGGTCGAGCACCGCCTCGTCGCCAAATTCGGCGAAGCGAGCGCCGGCCGCGGTCAGCCGGTGCCGGATCTCGGCGTTGTCGAAGGAGGGACCCAGATAGCTGCCCCGCATGCCGTCGATCTCGTTCGAGGGCTGCCGCGCGTGCCCGAGTTCGAGATGATAGGCGGCGAGCGCAGCACCGAGCGCCCCCCGGCGTCGCCGGCCGCCGGCTGCACCCAAAGATTGTCGAAATAACCGTCGCGCAGCACCTTGCCGTTGGCGACGCAATTGAGGGCGACGCCGCCGGCGAGGCAGAGATTGCGCATGCCCGTCTCGGCCCGGAGCGCGCGGGTCAGCCGCAAGATCGCCTCTTCGGCGACGTTTTGGATCGACGCCGCGAGATCCATATGCACCCGTTCGAGCCGGTCCTCCGGGCTTCTCGCAGGCACCCCAAATAACTCGGCAAAACGTTCGTTCGTCATCGTCAGGCCGGTACAATAATCGAAATAGTCCTGGTTCAATCTGAAGCTGCCATCCTCCTTCAGATCGATCAAATGCTCGAGAATCGTGTTGGCAAAGCGCGGCTCACCATAGGGCGCCAGGCCCATGACCTTGTATTCTCCGGAATTTACCTGAAATCCTGTGAAATAGGTGAAGGCCGAATACAAGAGCCCGAGCGAGTGCGGAAAATGGATCTCCTTGGCGATCGTGATCTTGTTGCCGTCGCCGAGGCCGGCCGAGGTCGTGGCCCACTCGCCGACCCCGTCCATCGTCAGGATGGCGGCCTGGGCAAAGGACGACGGAAAAAAAGCCGAGGCCGCATGGCTCAAATGATGCTCGCAGAACAAGAGCCGCCGCCAATCGAAGCGCGGCGCCGCTTCGCGCAGCCGCGCGGCGATCCGACGCTTCTGGAAGATCTTCTCGCTCAGCCAAATCGGCGCGGCCTCGCGGAACGAGCGGAAGCCCTTCGGGGCGAACGCCAGATAGGTTGCAAGGAGGCGCGCAAATTTCAGATAAGGCTTGTCGTAAAAGGCGACATAATCGACCGCGTCGAGATCGACGCCCGCTTCGTCGAGGCAATAGGCGATGGCGTTCGCCGGGTAGCCGCTGTCGTATTTGCGCCGGGTGAAACGCTCTTCCTGGGCGGCGGCGACGATGCGGCCGTCTTCGACCAAGGCGGCGGCGCTGTCATGATAGAATGCCGAGAGGCCGAGGATGCGCATCGCGGTCCTCAGAATTGCTTCCGCATCGAGGTCTGGCGACCGCCGGCCGAGGCGCGCGCGATCCAATAGCTCGGCGCTCGACGGTCGAAGCGAAGCCGCAGCGGGTCGCACCCGGCGAGCCGCAGGACCAGGCCCAGCGGGGTCAACACACCAAAATACAACGCGCCCAGGGCGAGCGGGCCGACCACCGCGAAATTCGACCATCGCCGCCGCCCGTCCGGCCGGCCTCGCGCACCGGTCACCGCCGCACCCCCGTCACCCGCAGCCCGATCCGGGCGTCGCCACACAACGGACGGCATCGCCTCGCCTGTCAACCGCCGGCATCGGATTGTTGCCGCAGTCGGCGGCCGGTCGCCGGAGACCGCGCCTCGGCCGGCGCGCAACTTGTCTTTTGCCGGCCAATCGGTAACCGTTCGCTCTTCCGAAACGGGAGGCGGAGCATGGCCAAGACCAGGATGGGCGTCGTCGGGTGCGGCGGCCGGATGGGCCGGATACTGGTCGCCGAGATCGCGGCGACCGAGGGGTGTGCGGTCGCCGGCGGCAGCGAGGCGCCGGGCAGCGGCTATGTCAACCAGGACATTGGCGAACTCGCCGGCATCGGGCGGATCGGCATCCCGATCGGCGAGGCGGTCGACAAGCTCATGGGCAGCAGCGATGTCGTCCTCGAATTCACCTCGCCCGCGGCCACCGCCGAGCACGCCGCCCTTGCCGCCTCGATCGGCACCGCGATGGTGATCGGCACGACCGGCCTCTCGCCCGACCACGGCGACATGGTTCGGCTGGCGGCACACCGCATTCCAATCGTCTGGGCGCCGAATATGAGCCTTGGGGTCAACATTTTGTTGCGTGTCGTCGAAGAGGTGGCGGGGCGGCTCGGTCCCGACTGGGATATCGAAATCATCGAAATGCATCATCGCGGCAAGGTCGACGCTCCGTCGGGGACCGCCCTCGCCCTCGGCCGGGCGGCGGCGACCGGGCGTGGCGCAAAGCTCGAAGAGGTCGAAGTGCGCGCCCGCGACGGCATCACCGGCCCGCGCCGCAGCGGCGGCATCGGCTTTGCCGCGCTGCGCGGCGGCGATGCCGTCGGCGACCATCAGGTGATCTTCGCCGGCAGCGGCGAGCGGCTCGAATTCGTGCACCGCACGACGAGCCGCTCGGTCTTCGCCAAGGGTGCCGTTCGCGCCGCCCGCTGGGTCGTCGGCCGGCCACCCGGGCTCTACGGGCTCGGCGACGTGCTCGGCCTTTAGAGCATTTTCCAGCCGGGTTGCCCCCTCACCCTTCCCTCTCCCCCCGGAATCGGTGGGAGAGGGAAGGGTGAGGGGGGTCGGTCAGCGCGGCGTCTCGGGCGCCAACGCCGGGTTCAGCGCACCGCGCCAGGCGGCGAGGGCGTCGCGGATCGTCGCGGCCAATTCGCGGCGGGCGGCAGGGCCGAGGAAATCGGCGATGACGAGGCTCTTGCCGTGCGATGCCACCAACAGGCGATTCGATCGATCGAGCCGCTCTTCGAGCACGATCCGCAGCCAAAACGGCTGAAACCGCCAGAGCCGGCGCTCGCCGCCGCGGCCGATCCGTTCGACGGTAAAGGCGTCACTTTCGAGCCGCAGGGTCTCGCGGCCCCGCGCGCTGTGGTAGTTGTGCCGAAAGGCGACATAGACGAGCCCGACATCGAGCCCGAAGAACCCGAACACCGGCCAGGCGCCGGCGACGACAAAGCCGGTCCCGAGAGCGAGGCTGATGAGCCCGAGGACCAGCATCAAGACACGAAAGCGGCGCGGCGGCAGGCTGCGGTGCGGCCGCAGCACGCGCTCGAAAAAGATCCGGCCCAGAGGTGCAGGTGCCGCGGGACCGGCGGATCCGAGGATCGGGTTCATCCGGCACCAGCATAGGGTCCCGGCCGGCGTCGCGTAAAGCGGCAGCACCGGCACCCCGGGCCGTTTGCCGCCGGCCGCCGCCGCCCGTACACTCGGGCGATGCGACCCTTTTCGAAGCGCGCCGCCGGCGAACTCTACCGGCGGCTCGCCGCGACCCGGCCGATCCCGCAGACCGAGCTCGCATTCCAGAGCCCGTTCACCTTGCTGGTCGCCGTCGTGCTGTCGGCGCAGGCGACCGACGCCGGCGTCAACAAGGCGACGCCCGCGCTGTTCGTGCTTGCCGACACGCCGCAGCGGATGTTGGCGCTCGGCGAGGACCGGGTGGCCGATTTGATCCGAACGATCGGCCTGTACCGGACCAAGGCCAGAAACCTCGTGGCATTGAGCCGGATCCTGGTCGAACGCCATGACGGCAAGGTGCCGCGCGATCGCGCCCTGCTCGAAGCGCTGCCGGGGGTCGGGCGCAAAACCGCGAACGTCGTGTTGAACGTCGCCTTTGGCGAGCCGACGATCGCCGTCGATACGCACATCTTCCGCGTCGCCAACCGCACCGGGCTGGCGCCGGGCAAGACGCCGCTTGCCGTCGAGGCGGCGCTCGAAGCGTGCACGCCCGCCAAATATAAGCGGTACGCGCATCACTGGCTGATCCTGCACGGGCGATATGTGTGCCTGGCGAAGACGCCGCTCTGTCGCGAATGTGTGATCGCCGACCTCTGCCGCTACCCGGCGAAGACCGGTCCCGCCCCCTCCCTTCCCTCCCCCGCGCGCGGGGGAGGGAAGGGAGGGGGCCTGCTGGCAATCGCACCGGCGTTGGCGGCGGCCGACGCCCCACCGATCACGGAAGACGATATTCAGGCCGAGGTCGATGCCGTCCGTGCCGCGCGCCGGTCCCGGGGAAGCAGTTCAAAGAAGGATGATTCGGATCGCCTCGCCGGACCGCGCCTCAGCTCGCCGCCGCGCGCGCCGGTGCGGCGTCGCCGCTGAGTTTCACCTCCTCTGCCGCCGCCGGCTGCGCCTGAATATCGCCGGAAATCTGGCCGCCGCACTCGATCTCGATCTGGCCGTAGCGGATCGTCCCCACGACGCGGCCGGTCGCCCGGATCAAGAGTCGCTTCCTGACCGTCAGATTGCCCTCGAACCGGCCGCGGATCTCGGCTTCCTCGATCGCCGCCTCGCCCTTGAACAGCCCGCCATCGGCGATTTCGATGTCGCGGCAATTCGTCAGATTGGCCTCGACGCTGCCCTCGATCACCAGCAGGTCGCACGAGTTGATCTCGCCCGACAGCGTGATCTCGCGGCCAACGGTCAGCTTGCGCAGTTCGCCCTCGCCGCGGCGCGGCTGGGGGGCCGGGTCGCCGGGTCGGCGCGGCAGGTCGGGCGGGCGAATCGCTTCGCCGGCGCGCGCCAGGTCGGGGGCGCGCGGCGGCATCGCCACCGGCCGGGCCGGGGGCGGCGCCGCCGGCCGGACCGGCTTCATCGGGATCCCCAGATCGTCGGACGATTCGGCCATTTTGCGGTCCTCTGTCTCGGTTCGCTTGCGGATGAACATGATGGGCCACCCGATCGACAGGGTTGAAGAGATTAAACCGCAGACCGGGTCAAGGAGTGCGGCTCGGCGCGCAGCAACGCCTCGAACAGATGCACCATAAAGGCGGTGGCGACTACCGGCGCGACGAGATTGACGAGCGGAATCGCGAACAATCCCGCGATCGTAACACCGCCGATGAAGACGCGTCCCCCAAACCGGCTGCGCATCGCCCTCGCCGCTCCAGCGTCGAGCCGTCTCAGCGCGACAACCTCAAAATACTCCCGGCCGAGAAGATACCCGTTCAACGCCAGAAAGAGAACGAGATTTATGCCGGGAACGAAAAGGTAGAGCGGCAGCGCCAACAGATTGAGCGCGATGGTCAGCGCCCCGAGCCGCAACGGCGCTGCAATGCTCTCGCCGACCGGCCGGCGGCGCGGCGGGCCTTTGCCCGGATAGTCGAGCGCCTCGACCACGGCGGCAACCCGGTCAAGAAATAAGCCCAGGATCAAGGTGACGACGGCGGGAAACAACAACCAGCTCAACCCCAGAACCGCGAGGCCGCCCAACGCTTCGACAAGCCAATTGAGCGGCCGCCAGGCGAAGCGCGCGGCATCGTGGAGCACCGCGGCGGCGGCGAGCCAAAGCAGGGCGAAACTCAACGTTGCGAGCCCGAGCCCGAGCACCACGATCCGCCGCAATGCGGGGGCGCCAAGCGCGATGAAGGCGCGCAGCAACGGGGTGACCATCGACGCAAGCTTTACCGCAACCGCAGCAGACCGCCAACGGCGGCCGCAAGGCTCGTCCGACGCCGCCGCAGCCGCCGGCAGCGGTCGACTTTGGCGGCGGCCGGGTCTAGTTTCGACGCCGCTTGCCGGGCCCTCCGGGCTGAGAAAGGAGCAAGATGACCAATTCGCTGCTTCCCGAACTCGACGGCGTCCGGCGGCGGCTGGCCGAGGCATTCCACGCCCATTGGAAATTCTTTCTCGCCGAGGGGATCGTGATGCTGGTGCTCGGGCTCCTGGCAATCGCCGTGCCCGAGATCGCCAGCCTGGCGATCGCGATCCTGATCGGCTGGCTGTTTTTCGTCGGCGGCATCCTTCGCACCTTGTCTTTGTTGCGCCATCGGCAAATGCCCGGCTTTTTCTGGTCGCTGTTGACCGCGGTGCTGGCGATCGTCCTCGGCCTCGTCTTGCTGTTGCGGCCGATCGCCGGCGTCCTGACCCTAACCTTGGTCCTCGTCGTCTTCTTTATCGTCGAGGGGGTCGCGGCGATCCTGCTCGCGATCGAACACCGCCGGCATCTGGCGAGCTGGGGCTGGGTGTTGCTGAGCGGTGTCGTCGATCTGCTGCTCGCCTTTCTGATCTGGGACGGCTGGCCGAGCTCGGCCGGCTGGGCGATCGGCCTCCTGGTCGGCATCAACATGGTGTTCGTCGGCGTATCGCTGATCATGACGGCGGTCGCGGCGCGGAAGATGACGCCCCAAGGCGGTTAGTGCGGGACGCCGCGCGCTGCGCCTTGATGCCGGCGAAGCCGGCGGTCGAGTCCGGCGAACAGCAGGTCGGTAAGGATCGCGAAAAGGGCCGCGAGAATGGCACCTTCGATGACGAAAGGGAGGTTGTTTGCGGCGAGCCCGTCGAGGATCGGGGTGCCGAGGGTGAGCGCGCCGACCGTGGCGCCGATCGTCGCGGTGCCGATCGCGATCGTCACCGCCACCCGGATGCCCGCGAGGATCAGCGGCGCCGCCAGCGGCAATTCGACCTTGAAGAGCCGCTGTGCGGCCGAAAGGCCCAGGCCTTCGGCCGCCTCCCGCACCCCGGGCGGCACCCCTTCGAGACCGGCGACGGCATTCTCGACGATCGGCAACAGGCCATAGAGAAACAGCGCGATGACGGTCGGTGCCGCACCGAAGCCGACGATCGGCACGGCGATCGCCAGTACCGCCGCCGGTGGAAAGGTTTGGCCGGCCGTCGCGAGCACCGCGACCATCGCCCGGAATTCGCGGCCCCGCGGCCGCGTGACGAAGATCGCCAACCCGACCCCGACCACCGCGGCACCAAGGCTCGCCGCCGCCACGAGACCGGCATGCGCCGCCAGCAGCGTCAAAAAACTGGCGCGATCGTAGACGACCGGTGTGACGCCGGGAAAGCCATGCCGCAAGATCGGCGCGAGGGTCTCCATGCGCAGCACGAGCGCCGCGAGAACGAGCGCCACCCAGAACACGGGGCTGACCAACAGCCGGGCGCCGCGCATGCCCCGCCGGTCAGCGCACGAGGTCGGCGAGCGCCACGACCCCGCACGGTCGGCCGCTGGCGTCGGCGACCGGCAGCCGGTCGGTATGGCGCGCGGTCATCGCCGACAGCGCCTCGCGCAATGAGGCGTCGAGCGGCAACGCGACGCCCTCGGCGGTCTCCCCGCGCCGCACCCGCTCGCCGACCCGGCGGACCGAGAGGAGCCTGAGCCCCAACCCGCCGCGCCCCAGGAAATCGCGGACAAAATCGTTGGCCGGCGATTCGAGAAGCTCGATGGGCGTGCCGCGTTGGACGATCTGCCCGGCGTTGATGATGGCGATTTGGGTGGCGAGCCGAAGCGCCTCCTCGATGTCATGGGTGACGAAGATCACCGTCTTCCCGGTCCGCCGGTGGATCGCCGCGAGCTCCTGCTGCAAGGCGTCGCGGGTGATCGGGTCGACCGCGGCGAACGGCTCGTCCATCAATAAGAGCGCCGGGTCGGCGGCAAGCGCGCGGGCGACGCCGACCCGCTGTTGCTCGCCGCCCGACAACTGCCGGGGATATCGGCGGCGATACTCGGTCGGGTCGAGGCGCAACAATTCCAGGAGTTCCGCGACACGATCGCGCACTCGCGCCGCCGGCCATTTCAAGAGCCGCGGGACCGTCGCGATATTGTCTTCGACGGTCCAGTGCGGAAACAGCCCGACCGATTGGATCGCGTAGCCGATTCGCCGGCGCAAGGCCTCAGGCGCCAGCCGCGACACGTCTTCGCCACCGACTTGGATGGTTCCGGCATCGATCGCCGTCAGGCGGTTGATCATTCGCAATGTCGTCGACTTGCCGCAGCCCGAGGAGCCGAGCAGCACGCAGAATTCGCCGGCCGACACGTCGAGCGACAGATTGTCGACGATGGTGCGCCCGTCGTAGCGCTTGGTGACGCCGTCGATCTCGATCACGGCTGCGTCCGCGGCAGCAGGACGGTGAGGCTCTGCATCAGGAAATCGGCGGCCAAGGCGAGCAGGATCGCCGGCAGCGCGCCGAGCAGGACGAGATCGATCGCGTCCTGGCCGAGCCCCTCGAAGACGAAGCTGCCGAGCCCGCCGGCGCCGATCAGCGCGGCGACGACGGCGAGCCCGATCGCCTGGACGACGACGATGCGCAGCCCGGCGAGCAGGACCGGGACGGCGAGCGGCAATTCGATCCGCGCCAGCACCTGCCGCGGGCTCATCCCCATGCCGCGCGCCGCCTCGACGACGGCCGGATCGACCCCGGCGATCCCGGCCGCGGTGTTGCGCACGACCGGTAAGAGCGCATAGAGCACGAGCGCGATGATCGCCGGCGCGGGGCCGATGCCGGCGACCCCCAGCGCCGCGAGCGCCGGTACCGCCGTCGCCAGGGCCGAAAGCGGCGCGATCAAGAGGCCGAACAGCGCCACCGACGGGATCGTCTGCAAGGTGTTCAGGACGGCGAAGACCGGTTCCTGCCAGCGCGGCAACTTGGCGACGGCGATGCCGAGCGGAACGCCGATCGCCAGTGCCGGACCGACCGCGGCGGCGACCAGCGCGACGTGGCGCACGAGCGCCGCGCCAAACACCGCGCGGCGGCTGGCGTATTCGCGGGCGAGCGACAATGCGTCGAAGCAGCCGAAAGCGGCCAGCGCCGAGGCGGCGCCGGCGATCGCGGCGACGACGCCGAGCCTGGCCGCCGGGCCGGCGCCGAGGCGCTGCAATGCATCGCCGACGGCGAGCGCGGCGCAGGCGGCGACGATCCAGAACGCCGCCGCCGGCGAAACCCGCGCCGCCGCCGGCGCTGCGGCGGCGATCCGCTGCGCCGCCGCGCCGACCGTCGCCAGGACCAGCAACAGCAATGCGACCGACAGCGCCAGGACCCCGTACTGCAGAACGCGCCGCGGCGCCGCCAGCGAGGCGGCGACCAAGGTCGCCGCCAATGCCGCGATGCCCGCCCCCGCCGGGCCGGGCGCGGCCGCCCACAACGCGATCGGCCGCCCCGAGACGAGCCGGTTCGGCGCATAGGAGACAAAGCCGCCGCAAACGACCGCGAACGAGGCGGCGATACAGAGGCTCAGCAGCACCGGGTTGCCGACCGCGAGCCGCCGGGCGGGCGCGCTCACCGCAGAACGTTCTTCGACTTAAGGTAATCGGCCGCGACCCGCGCGGCATCCTCGCCGTCGACGGCGATCCTGGCGTTGAGCCGCTGCAACGTGTCGACCGTCAGCAGCGCGAAGACCGGGTCGAGCAGGCCGGCGATCTGCGGGTGGCTCTGCAAAACGGCCTCGCGCACCACCGGCGCGGGCGCGTAAACGACCTGCGCCCCCTTGTCGTCGGCAAGGGCGACGAGACCGAGTGCGGCGAGCGCGCCATCGGTGCCGTACGCCATCGCGGCGTCGACCCCGGAGGTGCCCTCGGCGGCGGCGCGCAGGGTTGCCGCCGTGTTGCCGCCGCTGAGGGTCAGAAGCTGCGCGTCGGATAGCCGAAAACCGTAGGTCTTCTCGAAGGCGGGCAGGGCCGCCGGGCTTTCGACGAACTCGGCCGAAGCGGCGAGCTTGACGCGGCCGCCGGCGCTGACGTAGCGGGCGAAATCGGCCATCGTCGCAAGACGCTCGCGCCGCGCCACATCGCCGCGCACGGCGATCGCCCAGGTGTTGTTGGCCGGCGCCGCGGCGAGCCAAATGAGGCGGTTGCGGTCACGGTCGAGGCGCGCGACCTCGGCCAAGCCCTTGGCCCGGTCCTTCCAGACGGGGTCGTTTTCCCGGTGAAAGAAGAAGGCGCCGTTGCCGGTGTATTCGGGATAGATGTCGATCTGGCCGGTGAGGATCGCGCCGCGCACGATCGGCGTCGGCCCCAACTGCAATTTGTTCTCGACCGGCAGGTCGTGAGCACGCAGCACGGCGAGGATCAGGTTGCCGAGCAGCGCCCCTTCGGTGTCGATCTTCGAGGCAACCACGATCTTGGCACCGGCGGCCGGCGGCGGCTGCGCCGCGGCCGGCGGGAGGGCGGCGAGGAACAGGGCGAAGCCCAGCAGGGCGTGGCGCAATCGCGGCAAGGTCGGTCTCACTCCCGATTACGAGGCTGCATGGATGCCG
This sequence comes from uncultured Alphaproteobacteria bacterium, assembly GCA_963772295.1. Taxonomy (GTDB): domain Bacteria; phylum Pseudomonadota; class Alphaproteobacteria; order ATCC43930; family CGMCC-115725; genus AP-15. The sequence goes on along the minus strand of CAVYWO010000001.1, from coordinate 122,628 downwards.
CGCGTGCTTCGAGACGCGCCCTGCGGGCGCCCTCAGCATGAGGTGAGTTTAGTGTGCCCCAGCGCCGCGGCCGGTGTCGATCCCGCACGCGGCGGTCAGCGCAGCGCGTCCAGCAGCGCCTTGGCCTCTTGCAGCACGGGGGTGCCGAAACCCTCGGTGAACCAGCCGTAGACCGGGGCAAGCAGATCGCGGGCTGCGGCGCGCTTGCCCTGGTCATGCCACAGCCGGCCGAGGCTGGTGGCGGTGCGCAATTCCCAGAGCTTCGCGCTCTGCTGTTGCGCGATGGCAATCGCCTCGTGGTAGCTGGCCTCGGCCGCCGCGGCATCGCCCGTCGCCAGCAGCACGTCTCCGGTGAGGCGAAGCGTCTCGGCCTGAAAGTATCGTGCTTCCTTTTCCTCGGCCAGCCCGCGCGCCTCGGCAAGGTGCGCGAGCGCCGATTGCCATCCCCCGGCCGTCCGGCAGGCGTCGGCAAGCAGCGTGAGAGCCCACGGTCTAAAGGTGATGTATCCTTGATCACGCAACCCGGCGGCGAGAAGCGGAATGCCGTCGTCGGCGCGCCCCAATCCCGCCAGCGACCAACCGCGCTCGATCAGAGCCATCATCCGAAACTGTTCGAGCCCGTGCTCGGCGGCGAGTGCCAGCAGTTCGTCGGCGTATTGGAGCAGCAATTCGGGTCCCCAGTGTACGCACAAGAACCCGGTGCCCGCGAGCGCGATAGCGAGCGTCGGGGGATGGGAGAGCCGGCGCGCCTCGCCCAACGCCGCGTCTTGCTGGACCAATGCCTGGTCGAGATGTCCGAGGAACCCGAGCAGCCAGGATAAATGGCTCCTCATTAAGACGAGTTGATCGGTCGGCATTAGCTCGGCGTAGGAAGTTCGTAGCGCCGGATCATAAAGCGCGATGGCCTTCTCCAGCTGCGCCCGACCTGCGGCGAATTCCCCCAAAATGAAGCCTCTGGTGCCGTCGAGATGACAGCCCACGACTTGCGCGACGACATCGCCGGTAGCATCGCCCAGTTCTTGGATCTCCGTCGCAAGCCGTCGCAGCCGCTGCAGATCGGCTCGAGCGAAATCGTCAAACGCCTGGCCCCAGAGGATGGACAGCAGCGCGCGCGGCCGGTTCAGCGTCGAAGCCAGCTCACGCGCCCGCGAATAGACCTCGGCCCGCCCCGGCCCACCCCGCATTTGGCTCATCATCAGCGCCCGGCCGAGCGCGATCTGCAGGTCAAGCTCGGTTTCCCGGCGCCGATCGGTGTCGGGCAGGGCGGAGACCAATGCCAGCCCGCGGCGCAGCAGCGCGACGCCTTCCGCCAGCGCGGAGCGCGCCCATGCCTGCCGCCCGGCGGCGAGCCAATAGCCGACCGCCTTCTCCGGCAACCCGGCTTCCTCGCAGTGATGCGCGAGCAGCGCCGGCTGGGCGGCGACCATCTCCCGGAACTTTTCTTCGAGGGTGGCGGCGATATGGGCGTGAAGTTGCTGGCGGCGGCTGCGCAGCAGGGTACCGTAAGCCGCATCCTGCACCAGCGCGTGCTTGAAAGTGTACTCGGCATCGGGCGGGATGCCGCGGCGATAGATCAGCTCGGCGCCGACCAGCTGCGCCAGGGCGTCGTCGAGCTGCCGCGGCGGCATGGGCGCCACCGCGGCGATCAGCTCGTGCGGGAACTGCCGGCCCAGCGCCGCCCCGATCTGCACCACCTCGCGCACCGGAGCCAGGCGGTCGAGCCGGGCCAGGAGCGAGGCCTCGAGGCTCGCTGGGATCGCCAACGCCGGTATTGGCCCGACTGCGGTGTAGCGGTCGCCGGCGTCGGTCAGCATGCCGCTCTCGACTACCGCCTTGGTCAATTCCTCAACAAAGAGCGGCACCCCGTCGGTGCGGTCGGCGATCTGGTCGGCGATCTCGCGAGGCAAGGCCTTGCCGCCGGTGACGCCCACGATCATCTCGGCCCGCAGCCGCGGCGCCAAGCGGTTGAGAGTGAGCGCGGTGACGTGCGGCCGGCCGATCCACGACGCGGTGAACTCCGGGCGGTAGGTGATGACCAGCAGCACCGGCAGTGCCGGTACCCGATCGATAATCAGCTCCAACAGCTCGAGCGAGGTCGGGTCGCTCCACTGCGCATCCTCGAACAACATCAGCACCGGTTGCCGCGCCGCCAGCCCGGCCGCTTGCGCCACCAGCGCCTGGAGCGTCCTCTCCTTCTGCTTCGGCGGCATGAGGTCGAGCGGCCGGTAGCGCTCGTCGGCCGGCAGCGAAAGCAACGCCGCGAGCAGCGGTGCCGCCTCGCCGGGATCGTTGGTCGCTTGCGCCAGCAGCGCTTCGAGCTTGTCGAGGCGCTGATCGGCGGTGTCCTCGCGCCGGAACCCTGCAGCTCTCTCGAGCTGCGTGATCGTCGGGTAGAGGGCATGATCCTGGTGGTGCGGCGAGCAATAGAGGCGCAACGGCGTGTGCGGCTCGCCGGCGAGCCGATCGACCAGGGTCTGGGCCAGGCGCGACTTGCCGATTCCCGGCTCGCCCGACACCAGCACGACGCTACCTTCGCCGGTCTTGGCCCGTTCCCAGCGCCGCTGCAACAGCGCCAGCTCTTCGTCGCGGCCGACGAGCGGCGTGCGCGCCGCGCGCAACGCCTCGAAACGGCTCTCGGCCCCGCTCTCATGGAGTACCCGCGAGGCCTCGACCGGAGCGGCCAGGCCTTTGATCTCGACTGGACCAAGCTCCTCGTAGTCGAACAGCCCGCCGGTCAGCCGGCGGGTGCTCGGACCGATCACCACGGTCCCCGGGTCGGCCAGCGCCTGCAGCCGCGCCGCGAGGTTCGGCGTCTCGCCGACCACCGCCTGCTCCTGTGCCGCACCTTGGCCGATCAGATCGCCGACCACGACCAGCCCGGTGGCGATCCCGACCCGCACCTGCAACGGCACCCCCGCCGCCGTGTCGAGCCCGGCCACCGCCTCGACCAGCCGGAGCCCGGCGCGCACCGCCCGCTCGGCGTCGTGCTCGTCGGCGCGCGGATAGCCGAAATAGGCGAGCACGCCGTCGCCCATGTACTTGGCGACAAACCCGCCGGCGCGCTCGATGACCGCGGCAACGCTGCGGTTATAGGCGCCGATCACCGCCCGCAGGTCCTCCGGGTCGAGCCGCGCCGACAGCGCCGTCGAGCCGACCAGATCGCAGAACAGGACCGTCAACTGCCGCCGCTCGGCCGCCGACGCCGTTTCTTTAGGCGGTTCGGTAGTCGGCAACGGAAGAGCGCCTGCGCGCAGCGCTGCGATCGCTTTAGAAGCTTCTTGCGCGGCCCAAACGGCAGCCCGAGCGTGACCAGGTCGGTCTCCGTCAGCTCCGGCAGCAGATCGGCGTCGACCTCGTTCTCGCGGAAGAGCGGCTCGTACCGCGCCAGCCCCAAGTCCCGTAGCCACGCCGCAACGTCCATACCCGCACTCCCTGGGTGCTTGGCTCCCGGCGCTTCATTAATCCTATCCGGAACTGACGCCTCGCTCAACCGCGGGTCGGACCAGCGGACACCCCGGACGCTCGATGCGGGCGGGTGAGTTTATCCGGCGGATCGAAGCCCTGGGTGCCGAACGCCGTACAGCGGTGCGGTTTGACCGGACACGCGGCTCGCCGATCCCGGTCTCAATCGCGCCGATTTGAGGTAGACGGCGATGTCATGGCGTTTCGAATATCCGGCCGCTGTCGCGCAGGACGAGGCCGGCTTCTATCTCGTCACTTTCCCGGACTTTCCGGATGCAGCGACCCGCGAGGATGTGCCCGGCGAGGCCGGCGATTGTCTGGAGGAAGCCGTCGCCCGAAGGATCAAGCGCGGCGAGGATCTTCCGGCGCCGTCCTTCGCCGAGCCCGATATGGTGACGGTCGCCCTGCCGGCGCTCTGGGCGATGAAGGCGGCGCTCTACCTCGCTGCCAGAGAGGCGCGGCTCTCGCAAGCAAAGCTCGCTGCGAGGCTTGGCACGACGAAGAAGGAAGTAAACCCGCACGCTCGGCCAATCCGACCTGCTTGCCATGGGTCTAGGTGAACATATATGTTCACGTGGTGACCAGCGCCGAATTCAAGCGGTGGCTCGAAAGGCAGGGAGCGACTTTTGAATCCGCGAAGGGCGGGCACATCTGGGTGATGCTCCGCAGCCGACGGGCGATCCTACCAATCCACGGTAGCCGCAAGGAAATGATGGGCACGATTTCGGCGATCAAAAAACAGCTCGGTCTGGAATGAAGAAGATGCGCGCTTACGCTGCGGCTTTGATCCCCGACCCCGACGGCGGATTCACGGTCGGGTTTCGTGACGTACCCGAAGCGATTACCGAAGGCGACACACGCGAAGAAGCGCTGCTGCGCGCGGAGGACGCGCTCGAATCTGCGCTTGCCATGTATGTCGCCGCAAAGGAGCCATTGCCCGTGCCATCCCGGCCGATGCCGGGCGAAGCGCTGGTGCCGCTGTCCGCGCTAGGAATGGCCAAGGCCGCACTTTATGAAGCGATGCGGGAGCAGGGTGTTGGCCGCGCCGAGCTCGGCCGCCGGCTGCGCTGGCATTTGCCGCAAATCAATCGCGTTCTCGACCTCCGCCACGCCTCGCGTATGGAGCAAGTCGAAGCTGCCCTTGCCGCTCTAGGGCTCCGCCTTGTCGTCGACGTGGCCCGTGCCGCGGCTCAAGGGCATTAATGATCGCCGTTTCCTAGTCTCTTTTTCAACGGTTTCCTTATTACCGTAGGTGCTGCACAACTTGATGAGGCGCGCCGAAACGTCTCTCATGATTTTGCATTACGAGCACCCCGACGTGGCGCCGCAGGTGTCGCATTTGAGGCAGGTGCCGTTGCGCAACAGCGTAAAGTTGCCGCATTCGCCGCAGCTGTCGCCCTCGTAGCCCTTGATGCGGGCGGCGCGAATGCGATCGAGACGCTGTGCCGTCGTCTCGTCCTCCGCGTCCGGCGCGGCAGCGACGGCGAGTGTCATAGTGCCGGCGCCGCCCGCTACCACCGTGAACTTGTTGCGGACGTAGCCGTTGGAAGTGGCGCGGATCATCGCTGCCACCCCCGGGTCAAGCCCGGGGGCAAAGCCTGGCCGGTAATCGCCCTCGGGGTCGCGCAGGCTCGATTGCGCCTCGCCCTTGCCGACCGTGTCGGGCAACAGATCGCCGAGCTCGGCATGGGCGAGGTCGCTGCGCCCCAAATACGAGATCGCGAGCTCGCGGAAGATGTAGTCGAGGATCGAGGTCGCCATCCGGATCGCGTCGTTGCCCTCGACCACCCCCGACGGCTCGAACCGGCTGAAGGTAAAGCTCTCGACGAATTCCTCGAGCGGCACGCCGTATTGCAGGCCGATCGAGATCGCGATCGCGAAATTGTGCATCAAGGAGCGAAAGGCCGAGCCCTCCTTGTGCATGTCGATGAACACCTCGGCGAGCTTGCCGTCCTCGTGCTCGCCGGTCCTCAGATAGACCTTGTGGCCGCCGACCGTGGCCTTTTGCGTGTAGCCCTTGCGCCGGTTCGGCAGCCGGCGGCGCTCGCCGCGCTGCACGACCTTCTCGACGACCCGTTCGACGACGCGCTCGACGATCCGCTCGGCGACGATCGGTGCGCGCTGCCCCGGCGGCTGCGCGAACAGCTCGGCCGCCTGCTCCTCGGCTTCATCCGCGTCGCCAAAGAGGCTCGCGGCCAAGGGCTGCGACAATTTCGAGCCGTCGCGGTAAAGGGCAGTCGCCTTCAGCCCGAGCCGCCAGGACAGCCAATAGGCCTCCTTGCAGTCCTCGACCGTCGCCGCGTTCGGCATGTTGATGGTTTTCGAGATCGCGCCCGAGATGAAGGGCTGCGCCGCCGCCATCATCCCGATGTGGCTCTCGGCCGACAATGCCCGGGTACCGGCGCGGCCGCACGGGCTCGCGCAATCGAACACCGGCAGGTGCTCGGGCTTGAGGCCCGGTGCGCCTTCGAGGGTCATGGCGCCGCAGCACCAGGTATTGGCGCGGTCGATCTCGGCCCGGCTGAAGCCGATCGCCGACAGGAGGTCGAAGGCCGGATCGGCCAGCGCCTGCGGCTCGAGGCCGAGCCGCCCGCGCAGAAACTCTTCGCCGAAGGTCCATTTGTTGAACGCATGGCGGATGTCGAAAACGCTGCCGAGCGCCGCCTCGACGGCGGCGAGTGCTCCGTCGTCGAAGCCCTTCGTCCGCAGGCTCGCATGGTTGAGCGCCGGAGCCCCCTCGAGCGTGCCGCGGCCGAGCGCGTAGCGCTCGATCGCCGCTATCTCGGAGGGTTGGTAGCCCAGGGCGGCGAGCGCCTGCGGCACGGCGCGGTTGATGATCTTGAAATAGCCGCCGCCGGCCAGCTTCTTGAATTTGACCAGCGCGAAATCGGGCTCGATGCCGGTCGTGTCGCAATCCATCACGAGGCCGATCGTGCCGGTCGGTGCGATGACCGTCACCTGGGCGTTGCGAAAGCCGTGCTTCTCGCCCTGCGCCAGCGCCTCGTCCCAGGCCGCGCGGGCCGCCGCGACGAGGGCGGCGTCCGGGCAATTCGCCTGATCGAGCGGCACCGGCAAGATCGACAAATCCTCGTAGCCGGCGGTTTCGCCGTAACAGGCCCGGCGGTGGTTGCGAATGACCCGCAACATCGCAGCGCGATTTTGCCGATAGCCGGGAAACGGGCCGCCGCGGGAAAGGCCGGGATCGCCTGCCATCTCGGCCGAGGCGGCATAGCTCGCTCCGGTCATCAAGGCGGTGACGGCGGCGCCGAAACCGCGGCCGCCGGCGCTGTCATAAGGCACGCCCATCGCCATCAGGAGCCCGCCGAGATTGGCGTAGCCGAGGCCCAGGGTGCGGAACTCGTCCGATTTGCGGGCGATCTCCCGTGACGGGAACTGCGCCATCAGCACCGAGATTTCGAGCACCAGGGTCCACAGCCGCACCGCATGGCGGAACCCGTCGACATCGAAACCACCGCCGGCAAAGTTCCGCTCCGGGCGATGGAACGCGACGAGGTTCAGCGAGGCGAGGTTGCACGCCGTATCGTCGAGGAAGTTGTATTCCGAGCACGGGTTCGAGGCGTTGATCCGGCCGCTCTCGGGGCAGGTGTGCCAGTCGTTGATCGTCGTGTCGAATTGGAGGCCGGGGTCGGCCGAGGCCCAGGCGGCGTAGCCGATGCGGTCCCATAGTGCCTTGGCCGGCACCGTCTTGGCGATCTTGCCGTCGGTGCGCCGGATCAAATCCCAGCTGCCGCCCTGCGCCACCCGTTCGAGAAAAGCGTCCGAAACCCGCACCGAATTGTTCGAATTTTGCCCGGCGACGGTCAGATAGGCCTCGGATTCCCAATCGGTGTCGTAGCTCGGGAAATCGAGCGAGGGATACCCCTGGCCGGCGAACTGGATCACCCGCAGGATGTAGCTTTCCGGGATCATCGCCCGGCGGGCGGCGTCGATCTCGCGCTTCAGCGCCGCCCCCGGAACAATCCCCGACCCGCGGGTCGGGGATGTGTCCGGGGGTCGCGCCGGATCGCTGCCCCCGGCCGCCAAGCCTGTCCCCGCGGAAGCGGGGAGGGCAGGCTTGCTGCAGGCCGCCATGATCCGGTTCAGGTGCCGCCGGGCAAGCTTGGAGCCGGCGACGAGGGCCGCGACCTTCTGCTCCTCGACCACCTTCCAGTCGATGAACGCCTCGATGTCGGGGTGATCAATATCGACGATGACCATCTTGGCGGCGCGCCTTGTCGTGCCGCCCGATTTGATGGCGCCGGCGGCGCGGTCGCCGATCTTGAGAAAGCTCATCAGCCCGGAGGACCGGCCGCCGCCGGAGAGCCGCTCGCCTTCGCCGCGCAGCTTCGAGAAATTCGAGCCCGAGCCGGAGCCGTATTTGAAGATCCGCGCCTCGCGCAGCCAGAGGCTCATGATGCCGCCCTCGTTTACGAGGTCGTCGGCCACGCTCTGGATAAAGCAGGCATGCGGCTGCGGATGTTCATAGGCGCTGGTCGAGGCCCGGAGCTCGCCGCTCTCGTGATCGACGTACCAGTGGCCCTGCGCCGGGCCGTCGATGCCGTAAGCCCAATAGAGCCCGGTATTGAACCATTGCGGCGAATTGGGCGCGCCGATCTGGCGCGCCAGCATCAGGCGAACCTCGTCGTAAAAGGCGCGGGCATCGACCTCGGCGTCGAAATAGCCGCCCCGCCAGCCCCAATAGGTCCAGGCCCCGGCCATCCGGTCGAACACCTGCCGGGCGCTCGTTTCACCGCCATAGCGGGCGCTCTCCGGCAGCGCCGAGAGCGCCGCCTCGTCGGCCCGCCGCCGCCACAGCCAAGCCGGCACGCCGGGCTCCTTGATCGCCGCCAACCGCGCCGGCACGCCGGCTTTGCGGAAATATTTCTGGGCCAGGATGTCGGCCGCGACCTGGCTCCAATCGGCCGGCACCTCGATCCCCTCGGCCCGAAACACGAGCGAGCCGTCGGGGTTGCGGATCTCGCTCGTCGCGCTTCGGAACGAGACCGAATCGTAGGGATCTTGACCTTCGCCGGTAAACCGCCTGTTGATCCGCATTTTCTTCCCCTTTCAGGGACCGTTAGGGGCCAGGATTTGTTGCCAAACCGGCAGCGACCACAAAATCTGGCGGCAAACTCGGTCTCAGGCAATCGATTTCGTGGCAATCGTGGGGATGGCCCCCATATGTTGCAGCAAGGCCACATGGGGCGGCTCTTTACCTCGGGCCGCAAGCGGTGCGATAACCGCGGCGCCGCCGCTCGCGGCGGGATGAGCTGCGGATCAGAGGATGACGATCGGCACGCGACTGCTGACCTGGTTTTGCGGCGAGCGGGTGGGCACCGATCAGTTCGGCAACCGCTATTACCGGGAGCGGGGTCGTCGGGCGTTGACCAGCGGCGGCGGTCGCGCCAGCCGCGAAAAACGCTGGGTAATCTATCAAGGGGAGCCGGAGGCGTCGAAGGTGCCACCGCAATGGCATGCCTGGCTGCACCATACCGTCGACGAGGTGCCGCGCCTCGAGGCTCGTACCCGCTACCCCTGGGAAAAGGAGCACCAGCCGAACATGACCGGCACGCCCAATGCCTATCGTCCGCCGGGCTCGATCTTGCGCGGGGCGCGGCGCCCGCGATCGACCGGCGATTACGAACCGTGGCAGCCGGAATAGTGCGCGCACCGCGGACCCGCCGATGAGGGCGTGAGACCGGTATGAGCCGAAATATGATCGAGACGGTCCTCGGCGCCGTGGTGCTGGTCGTCGCTGCGCTGTTCCTGTTTTTTGCCTATACGACGAGCCAGGTGCGGGCCGTGCCGGGCTATCAGGTGTCCGCAGAATTCGACCGAATCGACGGCATCCGCGACGGCAGCGACGTGCGCATCGCCGGCGTCAAGGTCGGTTCGGTCCTCGGCGCGAAGCTCGACCCGAAGACCTTTCTCGCGACGCTGCGCATCAGCATCGCGCCCGAATACAAACTACCGGACGACACGGTTGCCGAGATCGTCTCGTCGAGCCTCCTCGGCGACAAATACATGGCCCTGGTGCCGGGCGGCTCGGACAAGATCATCCCGCCGGGCGGGCGGATTAAATACACCCAGGCACCGGCCAGCTTGGAAAACCTGATCGGTCAGATGATCTACTCGCCGTCCGGCGGTCAGCAGCCACCGCCGCCGGGCGGCAAGACCCAATCGCCGCGCCCCCAGAACGAGCCGCAATGACCGGCGAGAAGAGCGCCGTGAGCCGATCGCTGGAATTTCCGGTCTGGCGCACGCCGGAAGGCGAGCCCGTCTCCTGCGTCGAAAAGATCAAGGTGCTGAACGAAAATCTCGCCGAGTTGCGCGACCTGGCGCAGGAGGCGATGGAGGATGCGGTGCTGATGGGCTGCGACGAGACGCAGGTGCGCGCGGTGCTTGCCGGGATCGTTGCCGACCTCGTCAACCCCTATCGCCGATGAGACCGAGCCCCATTAGGCCGTCCACAGATGACGCGTTTTACCGTCGCCCCGCGCGAGCGGGCGGAGAGGGCAAAGCGGGTCGATTGCCGATCGCTTCAATCGCCCTGCTGCTGGCGGCGGCTCCCGGCGCGGCGGCGCGGGCCGGGATGATTGCGGAGCCGGTGGCGGCGCTGCAAGGGCTCGACAAGATCACCGCGCAGGTCTCGAATTTCGACGCGCCGGTCGGCCGGGCGGTGCGGTTCGGCAATTTGTCGATCCGGGTCCGCGCCTGCGAGAAGAACCCGCCCGAGGATCCGCCGGAAAGCGCTGCCTTTCTCGAGATCGAATCGCTCCGCCCTGGCCAGGACCCGGTCACCGAGTTCAGCGGCTGGATGTTTGCTCAAAGCCCGGCATTGTCCTCGCTCGAGGATCCGATCTACGACGTGATCGTGCTCGACTGCAAGGGGGCGAGCGGATCGGAGGCGCCGGGCAGCTCGGACGGGAACACCGCGCGATAAAGCAGCGCCTCGGCGAGCAGCCGGCGGTACCGGGCGCGGCTGATCTCGATGCCGCCGAACCGGGCCAGATGCGGGGTCAAAAACTGCGTGTCGAGCAGCCGGTAGCCGCCGAGCCGCAGGCGCGCTGCGAGGTGGACCAGCGCCACCTTGCTCGCGTCGCTGGCGTGGCTGAACATGCTCTCGCCGAAAAACGCGGCGCCGATCGAGACGCCGTACAATCCGCCCTTGAGCTCGCCGCGTTGCCAGCATTCGACGCTGTGCGCGGCGCCGCGCTCGAACAACCCGGTGTAGAGCCTGATGATCTCGGCGTTGATCCAGGTATTCGGTCGCTTCTCGCTGGCCGCGGCGCAGCCCAGGAGCACGGCCTCGAAGGAGCTGTCTACGCGGATTTCGAAGGGGCGGCGGCGAACCACGCGGCGCAACCGGCGTGGCACGTGGAAGGCGTCGAGCGGCAGGATCCCGCGGCGCTGCGGATCGACCCAGAAGAGTTCGGGATCATCGGCCGATTCGGCCATCGGAAACACCCCGAGAGCGTAGGCCCGGAGCAGGATCTCGGGGGTCAGCCGGATCAAACCGCTCGCCCCGTGCCGCCGAGGAACCGCTCGAGCCAGCCGATATCGTAGGCGCCGTCGATGAATTCCGGGCTATCGACGAGGCGTCGGTGCAGCGCGATCGTCGTGTCGATCCCGCCGATCACGTATTCGTCGAGCGCCCGGCGCAATCGCATCAGGCATTCGTTGCGGGTCTTGCCGTGGACGATCAGCTTGGCGATCAGGCTGTCGTAATAGGGCGGCACCCGATAGCCCTGATAGAGCGCGCTGTCGACCCGGACGCCGAGGCCGCCCGGCGGGTGATAGTCGGCGATCCGACCCGGTGACGGCCGGAAGGTCTCGGGGTGCTCGGCGTTGATGCGGCACTCGACGGCATGACCGGACAGCCTGATCTCGGCTTGGCGGTAACCGAGCGGCGCGCCGTCGGCGATGCGCAACTGCTCGCGCACGATGTCGATGCCGCTCACCATCTCGCTGATCGGATGTTCGACCTGCAGGCGGGTGTTCATCTCGATGAAAAAGAATGCGCCGTCCTGGTAGAGAAATTCGAGGGTGCCAGCGCTTTTGTAGCCGAGTTCGCGCATCGCCGCGGCGGCCAGCGCGCCGATCCGGTCGCGCTGATCCCGGTTGAGCGCCGATGATGGCGTTTCCTCGAACACTTTTTGATGCGCGCGCTGCAGCGAGCAGTCGCGCTCGCCGAGATGGACGACCCCGCCCTGACCGTCGCCGAGGATTTGCACCTCGATATGGCGCGGGTGGTCGAGATGGCGTTCGAGATAGACCTCGCCGCGACCGAAAAACGCCGCCGCCTCGCGTTGCGCCACCGGCAACAGGCGGGCGAGTTCGACGCGGTCGCGGGCGATCCTGATGCCGCGGCCGCCGCCGCCGGCGCGGGCCTTGATCAGCACCGGATAGCCGATCGTTTCGGCTTCGGCCTCGGCCGCGGCGAGGTCGCGAACCGGCGCCTTCGAGCCCGGCACGGTCGGGAGGCCGAGCCGCGCCGCGACCGCCTTGGCCGCAACCTTGTCGCCCATCAGCCGGATGTGGTCGGGGGCCGGGCCGATAAAAGTAAAGCCGTGCTCTTCGACCGCGGCCGCGAAATCGGCGTCCTCGGCGAGAAAACCGAGCCCGGGATGGATCGCATCGGCGCCGGTGATCGATGCCGCCGAAAGGATTGCGGCGACATTCAGATAGCTGTCTCGCGCCGCCGGCGGCCCGATGCAGACGGTCTCGTCGGCCAGCCGCACATTCATTGCCGCCGCATCGGCAGTCGAATGCACGGCGACGGTCCTGATCCCCATCTCCCGGCAGGCCCGGTGAATTCTGAGCGCGATCTCGCCGCGGTTGGCGATCAGCACCTTTTCGAACATCGACCCAGCCTAGCCTTTCGAACGCCGCCTCATCGTCGCCGGCGCGGCCCGGCCGGCGAACGGCGCGCCGCCGGCCAGCGCCGCTCGCTGCTCACGATCGCTCGGCGGTCTTTTGCGGCTCGCTGCCGGGGTTGATCCACCCCGGCGGATGCGACCTCTCGAGCAGCTCGCCGATGCGCTCCGCCGCCTTGAGCCCATGCCCGGTCAACACGACCACGCTCGTCTCTTCGCGACCGATCGTGCCGTTCCGCAAGAGGTCGGTCAGCGCCGCGGCGGCGGTCGCCGCGGTCGGTTCGACAAACAGGCCGAGCCGGCCGAGGGCGGTAAGCGCCTGCATGATCTCGGCCTCGGCGACGGCGGCAACGCCGCCCCCGGAGCGACGCAGGGCGCGCAACACCGCGGCGATGCGGACAGGCCGCAGCGTCGCGATCCCGTCGGCGATCGTCGGCTCCGCCGCGAACGGCACGAACCGGTCCGCGCCGGCCGCCCAGGCGGCGGCGAGGGCCGCGCAATTCGCCGCCTGGGCGGCGAAGAGCCGCGGCCGGGCGGCGATCTCGCCGCGCCGTTCGAGCTCGTCGAATCCGCGTTCGAGCCCGAGGATGTTGCTGCCGTAGCCGGTCGGCACCACGATGTTGTCCGGGGCGCGGAAACCGAGTTGCTCCCACAGCTCGAAGGCCAGGGTCTTGGTGCCTTCGATAAAGTATGGCTGCCAGTTATGGCTGGCGTAGAAGCTCTCGTCGGCGGCGGCGAGCGCCGCCTCGGACACCGCCTGGCGGGTGCCGGGGACGGCGCGGAGATCGGCGCCCGACGCGGCGATCTGCACTAGCTTGGCGGGCGGTGCCGCCGCCGGGACATAGATCCGGCACGGGATGCCGGCGGCGGCGGCGTAAGCGGCCAGCGAGGCGCCGGCATTACCCGAGGAATCTTCGTGGATCCGGCCGATCCCGGCCTCGATCAGGTGATTGATCATGACCGCGGTGCCACGGTCTTTGAACGACCCGGTCGGCATCTGCGAGTTGAGCTTGAAAAAGATCTCGACGGCGCGCCACCGGCGCCGGACGAGCGGGGTCCAGCCCTCGCCGAGGGAGACGCAGGGCGGCCCTCTGAGCGCTAGCGCCGCCGCGTAGCGCCAGAGCGTGGCCTCGCCGGCGGCGATCTCGCCGCGCCCGAGCCCACGCCCCGGCCCGAGATCGAGAAGGCCGCCGCAATCGCAGCGCCAGCGCGGCCGAATGGCCGCGTATTGAGAGCCGCATGCCGGGCACCGATAGGTCGCGTCCTCCATGCGTCGGATTCTCTCAGGAAGCCGAGCCGGCGATCGCGCGCATCTGCGCTTCGCGCGCGGCGATCGCCGCCTCGCGCGCGACCAAAAGCCGGGCGCGCTCGACGATCGGCACGTCGATCATCCTGCCGTCGACGGTGACGGCACCCACCCCTTTGGCGAGCGCCTCGTCATAGGCGGCGAGCACCCGGCGGGCGTGCGCGATCTCGCTCGGGCTCGGCCGGAATTCCTCGTTCAGGATCGCGATCTGGCGCGGATGGATGACCGAGGCGCCGACAAAACCGAGGCGGCGCGATCGCCGGATCGTGGCGCGAAAGCCGTCGAGGTCGTCGAACTCGGCGACCGTGCCGATGAAGCCCAGGGGCAGGATCCCGGCGGCGCGCGCGGCGAAGACGCAGAGCTGCTTTGGCAGCAGGAGCGCTTCGGCCTCCGGCAGGATGCCGGCCGAGAGCGCGAAATCCTCGGCCCCGACATTGAGCCCGACGAGGCGCCGATCGGCGCGCGCGATCTCGGCGATGCGGAACAGCGCCGCCGCGGTCTCAACCATCGCCACGAGCCGCGTCGTCCCCCGCTCCATGCCGCGTTCGGCTTCGAGCTCGTCGAGGATTTCGGCGATCGCGCGGACGTGATCGGCGCTGTCGACTTTGGGCAGGGCCAATGCCTGCACCCGCGGCCCGACCACGGCTTCGAGATCGCGCACCGCGAGCCGCCATGGCCGGTTGATGCGGACGACGACGTCGGCGCCGCCGCGCGACACGGTTTCGGCCGCCTCGGCGACGAGAGCCCGCGCCCGCCCCTTTTCCGAGGCCGCGACGCTGTCTTCGAGGTCGAGAATGATCGCGTCGGCGCCGCGGCGGGCGGCGCCGTCGACAAAGCGCCTGACGGTGACCGGTACGAATAACAGCGACCGCCAGACCGGCAACCCGGCCGCGGTCACGCCGGCGCTCCAAGAGCGATGACGCCGTCGCGGGCGAGGCCCTCGAGCGCCTGACGGTCGAGGCCGAGCCCTTCCAGCACCTCGGCGGTGTGCTCGCCCAAGGCCGGAGCAGGCCGCCGCAGCCGGCCCGGGGTCGCCATCAGGCGCGGGATCACATTATGCATCGGCATGCGGCCGATCTCGGCGTCGGGCAGGTCGACGAGGATCCCGCGCGCCACGACATGCGGATCGGCGATCAACTGATCGATGTCGTAGACCGGCGCCGCGGTAACCTCCGCCCGCTCGAACGCCGCCATGTTCTCGGCGAGGCTGCGCGCCGCGATAAAGGCGGCGATCGGCGCTTCGCAGGCGTCGGCATTGGCGACCCGGTCGCTGTTGCTGCGAAACCGCGGGTCGGTGATCATGTCGGCGCGGCCGATGGCGCGGAACAGGCGCTCGGCCGTCGCCTGGATCGAGGCGGAAATGCCGATGTAGCGGCCGTCCCTGGTGCGGAACACGTTGCGCGGCGACGTCGTTTCCGAGCGGCTGCCGGTGCGCTCGCGGATCGAACCGGTCAAGCGGTAGCTTGCCGCCTCGGTGGCGATCAACGAAAACAGCGGGTCGAGCAGCGGCAGGTCGATGACTTGACCGTTCCCGCCCTTCTGTTCCACCTCGCGCAAGGCGACGAGCACCGCCATCGCGCCATAGAGCCCGGCCACCATGTCGGCCAGTGCGGTCGGCGGCAAGACGGGTTCGCGGTCGGCAAAGCCGGTGCGCGCGGCATAACCCGACATGCTCTCGACCAGGGTGCCGAAGCCGGGGCGCTCGCGATAGGGTCCGTCCTGTCCCCATCCGGAAATCCGCAGGATGACAAGCCGGGAATTGCGGCGATGGAGCGTCTCGGGGCCGAGCCCCATCGCCTCGAGCGTGCCCGGCCGGAAATTCTCGATCAGCACCTCGGCACCGGCGATCAATTCCGCCAGCAATTCCCGACCCCGCGGCGTGCGCAGGCTCAGCGCCACGCTCTTCTTGTTGCGCGAATAAACCTTCCAGTGGAGGCTGACGCCCGCGGTCTGCCAGGCGCGCAGCGGATCGCCTTTCTGCGGGTCCTCGATCTTGATGATTTCGGCGCCGAAATCGGCGAGCTGCAGGCTCACCATATTGCCGGAGACGAGCCGCGACAGATCGACGACCCGCACCCCGTCGAGCGGGCAGGGGGCGTTCGGGGCAAAGGATTTCTCGGGGACGCTCATCGCTCGGGACCGCTGGACCCGATCCTAGCGCCACCCCGCCGGGACACAAGCTCGGCTCCGCTACGTCCGGCCACCGCTTCTGCGTCCGGTCAACCGACGCTCGGCGTCGGCCGCCGGTCCTCCCCGCTCGCGGCATCGACGGCGCGGCCGGGTTCGGCGAGCGCCTGCGCCAATGCCTCGATGTGCATGGCGCCGGCGGCGTGCGCCGCCGCCTCGACCGCGCGGTAGTGGCGCACGACGGCGCAGCCGGAGGGCGTCAACGCGGCGCCGCCGCCATGCGCGCCGCCGGCATGCGAGGTCACCAGCGGCTCGCGAAAGCAGCGGTTGAGCGCATCGACGAGGAGCCAAGCGCGGCGGTAGGACATCCCCATTTGCCGCCCGGCGGCGGAAATCGAGCCGAGCGCATCGATCAGCTCCAAGAGCTTGATCTTGCCCGGGCCGATCGCCCGCTCGCCGTCGAAATCGATACGCAGGGTGAGTCGCGGCATGGCCTTGCGCCCAGTCCGGCCGGCCGCCGCCCACCGCAGTGGCGGCCGCGCCTTGCCGATGCCGTCTTGATCCAAACCGGTTCGAGGTTCAAGCACTCTTCCGATGTGGCGCCGACGGGCCCGGCTGCTATTCGGGTATCGGGCAATCCGGTGCGGTGCGGAGCGCCGGATTTTGCAACGCCGCGCAGAGCCGAGCTGTGCAATGGCACGAACGCTTGCCACCCTGGCGGCAGGGTCGCTTCACGAGCGACACCGCGGCGTGGCTGAGCCAGCCCACAGAGCGTTTGGCCGGTATGCGTCAATCCCCTCGATCGGGTGGGGAAAGGATACTCGGTCTCCGCAAGCAGGAGGGCGATTGCCGGAGGACACGCTTCGCCGAGCGGTTTTCCGCCGCAGGCCTGCGGCGAGCGCGCCTCTCAGGGCCCGCTTGACGCTCCCCAGTCCGGCTTGAGGTCGAGGAGCGGCGTCCCGTCGAGGCAATCGAGCCCGCGCACCTCTAACCGCGTGCCGTCAATCGCGACGAGCGCGACGATCGAGGAAGCAATCGGATTGGGTCGCACCGGCGAGCGCAGGGCAAAGGTGCCGGCGGTCGCTCCGGCAAATGGGGTCTGCAGCACGAGGTCGCGCCGCGCCCGATGCATCCAATACAGGACCTGGATGCGCCGAAGGCCCGCGCAACCGGTCAGCGCCGCGCGCCAGCGCTCATCGAGCTCGATCGTACACAAAGGACCGTCAAGGCTACCCTGCTTGGGGCAGTCGCGGCGTGAATGCCATGGCGTGTGAATGACGCCGATGAAGTAGACCCCGGCATCGGTCTGCGCCGGCATCTCGACCGCCACCTCGCCCGGACGCAGCGCGCCTTCGATTTCTGCCGGCTCGGCAATTCCGTTCATCGCATTCATCATCGTCGGGATGGCGCGAATTTTGGCTATACCCTAACACATATAACGACGAGGAGGGCCGGGTGATCTCCCCTCGCGCGACCGATCGCCGGCGCGGCGTCGTGCACGGAGGGAATATCCGCCTGCTCGCCGCAGTATAAGTGTTCGATGCTGACTTGGCTTTACGGTACGCTCTTTTTCGTCGCCGCGCAGCGCTTCGGTGAACTCGTCTGGGCCGGGAGGAACACCAGGCGGCTGCGTCGGCGGGGTGCGATCGAGGCGGATCGCACCGGCTACCCGCTCTTGGTCATCTTGCATGCCGGCTGGCTCGGCGCGATGGCGCTCTTGGTGCCGGCTGCGGCGGCGCCGCGCTGGCCGCTCCTCGCTCTTTTCGGCATGCTGCAGCTCCTCCGCCTCTGGGTCATCGTCAGCCTTGGTCGCTTCTGGACGACCCGCATCCTCACCCTGCCTGGCGCGCCGTTGGTGAAGACGGGCCCCTACCGGTGGCTCAGACACCCCAATTATCTGATTGTCGGCGCCGAGATCGCGCTCCTGCCGCTGGCCTTCGGCGCGGTCGCGATCGCCGCGCTGTTCTCGGTCGCCAACCTATTGCTGATCGGCAGGCGCATCCGGATCGAGGAGCGGCTGCTGGCGCCGCGCCGCCGGCTGTCAGCCGTCGGATCGGCGATTTGCGCGGATGAGGCTTGGAACCGGGCGCGGCAATGCCGATTTTTGCATGCACCGGCGCAGCGAAAACCGAGGCCGCAAATGAGTGACGCCCAGCCCCTCATCCAGGCGGCGCGCGCAATCCCGGCGATGCCGCCGCCGACGAACGCGACCGGCGGGCGCGTCATCGCCCGGTCGCTGCACGACAATGCGATGGGCCTCTTTACGCCGCAGGCCTTCGAGGACGATGTCGTCTATCGCCGCTTTCTCGGGCGGCAACAGGTCATCCTCAGCCGACCCGCCGGCATCCATCGTGTCCTCGTCGAGAACACCGAGAATTACCGCCGCACCAACGCCGGGATTCGCATCTTGCGGCCGCTGCTCGGCCGGGGATTGCTGTTGAGCCAGGGGGAGGACTGGAAGCATCAACGCCGGACCCTCGCCCCCGCCTTTGCCCCGCGCACGATGCCGCTCCTGGCCCGCCACGTCGCGGCGGCCGCTGCCGAAACCGTTGCCGAGCTTGACCAATCGGCGGGGCAACCGGTCGACCTGCTGGCGGCGATGCAGTTTCTCGCCTTGGAAATCGCAGGGCGATCGATGTTCTCGCTCGAAATGGCGCGGCACGGGCGCGAAATGCGCGGGCTGATCAAGCACTACGCTGCCCGACTCGGCCGGCCGACGCTGCTGGACATGCTGCTGCCGCCGGCTTTTCCGAGCCCTCGCGACCTCGCGCGCTGGCGGTTTCGCCGCCACTGGCTCGATCTGATCCGGCGGTTGATCGCCGAGCGCTCCGGGAAGGCCGCCGAGGGAGCGCCGCGCGATCTGCTCGACCTGTTGTCGGCGGCTCGCGACCCTGAAAGCGGCGCTCCCTTCGCGCCCGGCCAGCTGGCCGATCAGGTCGCGACGATGATCGTCGCCGGCCACGAAACGACCGCGGTCGCATTGTTCTGGTCGCTTCTCCTGCTCGCCGGCGAGCCGGCGGTCCAGGACCGCCTCGCCGCCGAGGCGAAGGGGCTCGATCTTGCCCCCGATCGCGCCGGCGCGGCGCTGCCGGCGCTCGTCTACGCGCGTGCCGTCGTCAACGAGGTGTTGCGGCTCTATCCGCCGGCGTTCACGTTGGCGCGACAGGCGATCGCCGCCGATGACGCCGGCGGCGTCGCGATCCCGGCGCGCGCCATCGTGCTGATCGCGCCATGGGTGCTGCACCGCCATCGCCGGCTGTGGCGCGACCCCGATCGTTTCGACCCCGATCGCTTTCTGCCCGGGGCGCCGCCGCCCGATCGCTTTGCCTATCTGCCGTTCGGCATCGGACCGCGGGTCTGCATCGGCGCGCAATTCGCGCTGACAGAGGCGACCCTCGTCCTCGCCGCGATGCTCCGAGCGTTTCGCATCGAGCGCGCCGACGACGGTCCGGTGACGCCGCGCGGCATCGTCACGACCCAGCCCGACCGCGCTCCGCCGTTCCTGCTGCGGCGCCGCGACGGCAGCTGACCGCGGCGGCGGGTGCCGCATGGTCGACGATGCCGAGCTGCTGATCGCCGGCGGCGGCATGATCGGGCTCTTGCTCGGTGCCGCCTGCGCCGGCGCCGGGCTCGCGGTCGTTGTCGTCGACCGCGAGGATCCGGCGACGATGCTCGGCGAGGCCTTCGACGGGCGCGCCTCGGCGATTGCTTACGGCTCGCGCCAGGTCCTCGATGCGCTCGGGCTCTGGCCGAAGCTTGCCCCGGCGGCCGAGCCGATCCTCGAGATCCGGGTCGCCGATGACGATTCGTCCCTGTTTCTGCATTACGACCACCGCGATCTCGGCGATGCGCCGCTCGGCTACATCGTCGAGAACCGGGTGCTGCGGCGGGCGCTGTATCGAGCACGTCCGCGGCTTGCCGAGCCTCGATTTGCTGGCGCCGCTCGCGGTCGAGCGGGTCGACGCCTCGCCTCTTGCCGCCACCGCCGCGCTCTCCGACGGCCGCCGGCTGCAGGCGCGGCTCGTCGCCGCGGCCGATGGCGCCGCCTCGCCGCTGCGGCGGGCCGCCCAGATCCGCACCCTCGAATGGCGCTACCCGCAGCTCGGCATCGTCACGACGGTGCGGCACGCAAGGCCGCATCGCGGCATCGCGGTCGAACATTTTCTGCCGGCGGGGCCGTTTGCGATCCTGCCGATGACGGGCGACCGCTCGTCGATCGTCTGGACCGAGCGGGCCGAGCTGGCGCCCCGCCTCGTGGCCCTCGCGGATGACGCCTTCGCGGCCGAATTGGCGGCGCGCTTCGGCGATTTTCTCGGGACCGTCGAGCCGTGGGGCCGCGCTCGACCTACCCTTTGGGGCTGATGCTCGCCGAACGCTATGCCGCGACCCGGCTGGCGCTCGTCGGCGAGGCCGCGCATGTCATTCATCCGATCGCCGGCCAGGGGCTCAATCTGGGCATTCGCGATGTCGCGGCACTCGCCGAACTCGTCATCGACTGGCGCCGGCTCGGTCTCGACATCGGCGACGACCGAATGCTGCTGCGCTATCAGCGATGGCGCCGCTTCGACACCTTTATGCTCGCCGCCGTGACCGACGGGCTAAACCGGCTGTTCTCGAACCGGATCGCGCCATTGCGGCTCTGCCGCGACAGCGGGCTTGCCATGGTCGACCGGATGCCGCCCTTGAAGCGGCTCTTGATGCGCGATGCGATGGGGGTCTTGGGCGATCTGCCGCGCCTGGCGCGCGGCCTGCCGCTCTAGTCGGCCCTCGCTTGCGGCCGCCTGCGTTTTCCGTCGTTATTTCCGGATATTCAGGTACACCGACAGCATGTTCAAGTCTCCTCTCGCCGCTCACGGCTGGCCTTTACGCGCGGCTGAGGCGCGCTTGCGCCTCCGGCAACGGTTTGTTGAGCCGCCCAAGATGGGGGTGAAAGCGCTGCTCGCATCGGCTCCGCTCGATGGGATCGGCCTCGATCGCAGCCGCGATCTCGGACGCGAGTTCGATCTGCGAGCTGCCCCATCGAGGCCAACATCATTTCCGAGGTCCGTAAAGGCGATCGTTGCGGGTGCTCAACGCCTTTCGGTCCGGCGCAAATCAGCGTCGATAAAGTGGCTGGAGATCGACGCGGGTAGTGGACGACGTGCCGGCCGCAAACGGCGGTCGAGCACCTTCCCGCAGAGCGGCGATGGCGTCGAGCGGACGGCGGCGGTCGCCCACCAGGGTGATGCCGAGCTCCTTGAGATCTTCGGCGGTCGGGCTCGGCAGAATGTCGGCGCCGATCCGGTTCTCGCGGAACGCATCCTCGTATCGTTCGAGCCCGAGGCCGCGCAGCCAGCTCGCGATGTCCAATTCGGTCGTCCAGGAAGCCCCGCTCCGAAACTCCTTACCGTAGAAGGCCGGGTCACGCCATCTCGGCGCGATTTGGCGTTGCCCCCTGCGCCCGGCCAGCAACACGATTGCCGTCTCGCCGCCACAATCATCTCGGCCCGCTGCTTCACTCGCCCGCTCATCCTTGAACCGGACATCAGACCCAGAATGATGTGCCATACGCCATGTTATTCAAAATATGGCTTGGAGAGAGCGAAGGGCATGAACGCCGCACGAGGACGTGTTTCCGAATCGGGTCGCCTCAGCATTCCGGCAGAGTTTCGCAAGGCGGTCGGCCTCGATCACGGCGGTGACGTCGTCGTGGAACTCGCCGGTCGCGAGATCCGCATCAGAACGGTCGACGAAGTGGTCGCCCAGTCCCAGGCCCTGACGCGGCGGCTGATCGGGACCAAGCCAGATGCATCGGTCGACGACTTTCTCGCGGAACGGCACCGAGAAGCCGAGCGCGAGTGATTTGGGCTGTCCTCGACGCTTCTGCTCTGCTTGCCCTGTTGCTGGGCGAGCCCGGTGCCGACAGGGTTCGCGCCATTCTCGCCGACTTTGCCGTTGCGTCGGTCAATCTAAGCGAGATTGTCGGCTACTTTGCTCGCAATGGTGTGGCGGAAAAAGATATTCGGCCAGTGCTCGCCCCGCTCCCGATTGCCCGAATCCCTTTCTATAAAGGGCTCGCCGTTGCCGCCGGCATGCTTTTGCCGACGACGCGCAAGGCCGGGCTGTCTCTCGGCGATCGCGCGTGCCTGGCGCTCGCCTCGCGCCTCGGTGTTCCGGCGCTGACGGCTGATCGATCTTGGCAAAGCATAGCCGCAATTGTCGGCGTGGATGTCGAGGTGATCCGCTGAGAGTTTGTGGAAGTATTGGCCGACATGGCTGCATGGACCTCCAGCATCCTTCGACACGGCCGCCCCCGGGACCGCGCGAAGCGCGGACCCGGGGGCGGCCGGCTCAGGATGAGGTATCTTATTGATGGCATTAAGGAAAACCTCGTCCTGAGGAAGCCGCGAAGCGGCTGTCTCGAAGGACGAGCTGAACCGGTCCCGACAGCCCGGGGATAGATTCACGGCTCTGAGCCGAACCGGGCCGTCAGGCGCAGGAAGAGGCGTCCTTCGCCGGTGGCGGAGTTTGCCCGAGACCGAGGCCGTCGAGCCGAGCCGACACGGGGTCCATCAGGCCCCCTTGCTCGGTCAAGGCCAAGCCGCGCCGGTGGGCGCGGCGGCCTGGCGGAGCCTGGTCGGGAAGGGAGAAACGGTGCCGCGATCGCTTCCCCGCGAAAACTTATCGTAAATGGTGAGCCCGAACCATCGGCTTATCCGCGATCGGTGCGCACCGGCGGCGCGGCGGGGCGACGGGCGGCGATCGGCGCGGTGCGGATCCCGTCGAGGCCGATTTCCGGCATCGGCAGGTCGATCGCCTGCAAGACCGCATTGGCCAGCGTGTCGTAGTCGCGAAAGCTGCGTCGCAGCCAATGCCGCCACATCGGCATGCCGCCGCTCGCATGCAGCTCGAAGGCGGATTTGCGCGCATCGAGCGCCGACGAGACGTGGTCGGCGGCAAGCTGCAGCAATGCCGCACGCTGGAGCGCGGTGTAGCCGCCGCCGCCGAAGGCGTCGTCGAGGCCCGCGGAAAGCTCCGGTGCCGCGAGATCGCGATCGGTCGGCGCGACGACCAGCGAGGAGCCGGGCAGGCTCCGCAGGATCTCGGCAATCCGCTGCCGCGCCTTGAGCAGCGCAATGCCGCCCGCGGCGAGATGGGCGTGGCCCGGGAAGCAATGGCCGGCGGCGGTGAATTCGGGCTCGTGCTCGGCCGCACTCAGGCAGCTGCGCCCGGTCTGCACCGCGGCGATCAGGTCGATCAGATATTCGACGGTTTGCTCGTGCTGGGTCAGACCCATCGCGTCGCCGAGCGTCAGCGCCAGGCCGAGGCTGAACTCGGCCCGCGCCAGCCAGCCGCGGAGATGATGCCAGCGCAGCCAGCGCGGGATCGCCTCGGGCGCGGTGTCGGCAAAGAACACGCGCTCCCACGGTATGAACACGTCGTCGAGCCACATCTGCCCGTCGAGCTCGTCGAACCGCCCGGAGAGCGGTGCGGCGAAGGGGTTGCCGCTGCGCGCCGCGGCCTGGCGGCACAAGACGGTGACGCCCGGGGCTGCGACCGGGACGATGAAGCTGGCGCGATGCCCGCAAAGATCGATGCCGGAAAGGCCGCCGACATAGACCTCTTCGGCATAGGCCGGGCTCGTATGCATGCCGAGCCGGCCCGACAGCACGACGCCGGCGTCGGTCTCGCGCACCGGTTTCAACGCGACCCGCTCGGCCGGGTTCGGCCGCAGGCGCTGGCCGATGATCGGGGCGCCGCCGCAAAAGGTCAGGAAACGCCCGCTGCGGGCAATGTCGTCGCGATAGGCGAAGGCCGCGGCGACCCGCTCCGGCGACCGATCGACCGCTTGCACCGCCGTCGCCACGCCGAGCGCGATCAGATTGCCGTAGGCCGGGGTGTGGGTGACGTTACCGGCGGAGAGAAACAGCGTCCTGGCGAAGGATCGACCGATGCCGATCAGATCCTCGGCCCGCTGCGGCGCGACATAGGCCCAGGCGACTCTTTCCCCCTCGGCCTCGTGCGGCGACAGCAGGACGTCGCGCCAAGTCGGGTCGAAGTGGCGGTCGTACCAGCGGGCATATTCGTCGACCATCGCACATGTCGCCGGATGGGTGGTGACATCGGCAATCCTGCCCTCGCCCATGACCCAGACGCTGCGCCCGTCGCGCAAGGCCTCGCGATACTCGGCGCCCGTTCTCATCGTTCCCCCTCGCCGCGGCTCGGCGCCGCGCACGATAGCGCCGCGCGGGCTCGGTTGACACCCTGGGGCGGGGTCGATCATGGTCCGCCTGCCTGCAGGCGGGATTTCCAAGGATTAAAAAATTTCGAGGGGTTGAGCTTACAACCCCTCACGGGGCTTCCTTTCCGGCACGCATTTTGCACATTTCGGCGGGCGAGCGCCCTCTGCGAGCGCGCTGCCATGTCGCGGGTCTGGGATGCGTGTCGGATCCGATCTTGCGGACCATAAGCGAGGAGAATCCTCATGCAATTGCGGAGCGTTCTTTCGGCGGGCGCGGCGCTGCTCCTGGCGTGCCTGATCGCCGTACCGAGCCGGGCCGCCGACCTCGCCTATTTCGAGAACCAGCTGAAGCCGTTTCTGCAAAAGCCCAAATTTGTTGCGCCGGGGCCACCCTTCGACGCCCGCGCGTGCATGAAGGGCAAATCCATCTTCAGCATTCCGGTCTCCTCGGCCAACCCGTTCACCGCCAATATCGAGAAATCGATGGCCGGCGTCGCGGCAAAGGTCGGCTTCAAGCTCACGATCTGGGAAAACCAGGGCCAGATCTCGCAATGGGTGCAGGGCATGAATGCCGCGCTGACCGAAAAGCCGAACCTCGTCGATTTGCTGGCAGGGACCGATCCGCGCGTGCTCGTTCCGCAAGTGAGGGCGGTCAGAGCCGCCGGCATCCCGGTGGTCGCCTCGCATTACAACGGCCTCCAGCAGACGCCGGAGGTCCACAAAATAGACGTCCTGGATGCCCCGATCGACTATTTCAAGGCCGGCGCCCTGCTCGTCGATTGGGCGGCCGTCCAGACCAAGGGCAATTTGAATGCGATCGTGTTGATCGCGACCGGCCCGTTGTCCACCGACAGCATGATGGCGGGCTTGACCGATGAGTTGACGCGCTGTCCGCATTGCAAGACGCGCGTGATCAACGTGCCTGTGGTCGACTGGGGATCGCGCATCACGCCGGATGTGCAATCGGCATTGGTCAGCGATCCGACGATCAACTACATCATCGTGATCTATGACAGTATGGGGCAGTTTGTCGTTCCCGCGGTCACGCTCACCAACTCGGCGGACCGGGTCAAGATCGATTCGTTCAATGGCACGCCCTTTGTGATCGGCCTGATCCAGCAGGGCAAGGTGCAGATGGACATCGGCGAGAACCTGGATTGGATCGGGCATGCGATCATCGATGCGGAAATGCGCATTGTCTGCCATCTGCCGCAGGTGCAGAACCCGAATATCCCGTTCTACATCTTTGACAGCCACAACGCCAAGGACGCCGGCACGCCGCCGCAGCTCAGCAAGGGCTATGGCAACGCCTATGTCGAGGGCTATGACAAGCTCTGGCAATTGAAGTGAGCGGCCCTGCCGGAGGGCGGGGCGATCCGGGCCTGCAGCGCGGCCGCTGCCGCAGCCGGCCCTCTCCGCCGGCGCAGTCGGTCGGCACGCGGGCGGGCCAATGTCGCGCCGCCTTCGGCGCAGCCAATGGGAGGAAGTCTGATGCAATTGCGGCGCATTCTTTCGGCGGCGGCGGCCCTCTTCGTGGCCTGCGCGATTGCCGCCCCGGTTCGGGCCGACGACCTCGCGTATTTCGAGAACCAGCTCAAGCCGTTTCTGCAAAAGCCCAAATTCATCGCGCCGGGGCCGCCCTTCGACGCCCGCGCGTGCATGAAGGGCAAAGCCATATTCAGCATGCCAGTCTCCTCGGCGAACCCGTTCACTGCCAATATCGAGAAGTCCATGACCGCGATCGCGGCAAAGATCGGCTTCAGGTTCACGGTCTGGGAAAATCAGGGTCAGATCGGACAATGGGTGCAAGGCGTGAACGCCGCGCTGACCGAAAAGCCGAACCTGATCGACCTGATGGGCGGCCAAGACCCGCGCCAGTTGGTGCCGCAGGTCAGGGCGGCCCTGGCCGCCGGCATCCCGGTCATCGTCACGCATTCGAGCGGTCTCGAGCAAACGCCGATGTTGCAGAAAATGGGGGTCGACGACGTCGCGTTCGATTTTTACAAGGCCGGCGCCCTGCTCGTCGATTGGGCCGCCCTCCACACCAAGGGCAAGCTCGATGCGATTGTCGTCATCTCGACCGGCTCGCTCGCGACCGAGGCCATGGTGCCCGGCATCGAGAGCGAGCTGAAGCATTGCCCGAAGTGCAAAACCAATGTCATCAACACCCCGGTGACCGACTGGTCGACGCGCATCACCCCGTCCGTCCAGGCGACGTTGCTCAGCCATCCCAACGTCAATTACATCATCCCAATCTACGACAGCATGTCGCAGTTCGTGGTTCCCGCAGTCACGATGACCAATTCGGCGGACCGGGTCAAAATTGCTACATTCAACGGCACCCCCTTTGTGCTCGGCCTCGTCCAGCAGGGCAAGGTGGAGATGGATATCGGCGAGAACCTCGACTGGATCGGCCATGCCGTCATCGACGCCGAGTTGCGCATCGTCTGTCATCTGCCGAAAGTGCACGACGAGCATATCCCGATGTACATCTTTGACAGCCACAACGCCGCCGACGCCGGCACGCCGCCGCAGCTCAGCAAGGGCTATGGCAACGCCTATGTCGAGGGCTATGACAAGCTCTGGGAACTGAAGTAAGGCCGCGCGGCACAACGCCGCCGATGCCGGCAAACCGCCGCGGCTCAGCAAGGGTTACGCCACCTATCTGGAGGGCTACGCGAAGCTGTGGGAACTGCGGTGAACGACCTCGCCCTCGAAGTGCGCGGGCTGTCAAAGACCTTTGGCGGGCAGCGCGCCTTGCGGGAGGTGGATTTCACGGTCCGCGCCGGCGAGGTGCACGGGCTGTTGGGGCAGAACGGATCGGGCAAATCGACGCTCATCAAGGTGCTCGCGGGGTTTCACCGCCCCGACCCCGGCGCCAGCCTGCGCATCTACGGCGAGGCCGTCCCATTGCCGGTGCCGCCCGGCGGGTTTGTCCGCTACGGCCTCAGCTTCGTCCACCAGAACCTGGGGCTGGTGCCGGCCCTGACGGTTCTCGAAAACCTCCTGGTCACCCGGCTCGCGACGAGCGAACGCTGGCTCATCGATTGGCGCCGCGAGGCCGAGGCGGCGCGCGCCACCTTTGCCCGTTATGAACTCGACATCGAGCCGCTGGCGATCCTGTCGCGCCTGTCCTCGATGGAGCGCGCACTGGTCGCGATCGTGCGCGCGGTCGAGGGAGCCGGGCATGGGCGCGGCGTATTGGTGCTCGACGAGCCGACGCCGTTTCTGCCGCGCCGCGACGTCGAGCGGCTGTTCGCGCTGATCCGGCGGCTGGCGGCGGGCGAAGCCGCCGTCGTGTTCGTGTCGCACGACATCGACGAGGCGCTGGAGATCACCGACCGGGCGACGGTGTTGCGCGACGGCCAGGTCGCCGGCACGCTGGTGACCGCCCACTCGAGCCGCGAGGAGGTCGTGCGCATGATCGTCGGCCGCGATCTTGAAGCCGCCGGCGAGCGGCAGCACCCGCCGGCGGCGGCGCCGGCGGTGCGGCTGCGCGGGCTGAAGGGTGGGCAGGTTGCGGGTCTGTCGCTCGACCTGGGCGCCGGCGAGGTGGTGGGATTGACCGGCCTGCTCGGCTCGGGCTACGAGCAGGTGCCCTATCTCGTCTATGGCGGGCTCAAGGCCGAGGCGGGCGAACTCGAGCTGGCCGGGCGGCGGTTGTCGCTGCCGCAACTCGACCCCGCCGTGGCGCTGCAGGCGGGGATGGCGCTGGTCCCCGGCGACCGCGCGGTCGCCGGCGGCGTCGCGTCGCTGCCGGTCGCCGACAATATGCTGCTACCGGCGCTGACGACGCGTTTCCATTCGTGGCTGTTGCGGCGCGGGCCAATCCTCGAAACCGCGCGCGAGCTCGGTCAGGCCTTTGGCGTGGTGCCGAACCGGCCGGAATTGTTGCTGTCGGCGCTGAGCGGCGGCAACCAGCAGAAGGTCATCCTGGCGAAATGGCTGCAGCTCAAACCGACCCTGTTGCTGCTTGACGAACCGACGCAGGGGGTCGATGTCGGGGCGCGGCGCACCATTTTCCGCGCCATCCGCGATGCCGCCGAGCGCGGCACGGCGGTTCTGTGCGCCAGCTCCGACGCCGACCAGCTCGCCGACATCTGCGACCGCGTGCTGGTATTGTCGCGCGGCCGCATCGCGGCCGAGATCGCGCCGCCGGGGCTCGACAAGCACGCCATCGTTTCCGCCTGTTATGGGAGAGCGGCATGAGCCGCCAAGATACCGTCCGCGCCGCGTCGCGGCGTCCGCGGCAGAACCTGATCGACCTCGGCGAGCGCCTCGCCCTGATCATCTGCTTGGCCGCCATGGTGGCGGCCTTCAGCGTGTTGCGGCCCGATACCTTTTTCACCTGGTCCAACTTCTCCAGCATCCTCGGCTCGCAGGCGGTGCTGGTGGTCATTACGCTCGGCCTGATCATTCCCCTGACGGCCAACGATTTCGACCTCTCGATCGCCAATGTCCTGACCTTGTCGGCGATGATGATCGCAGTGCTCAACGCCCAGCTCGGCTGGCCGGTGTGGGAGGCGGCGCTGGCGGCGATCGCGATGGGGCTGGCGGTCGGCGCCATAAACGCGTTCTTTATCACCTATTTTCGCATTCATTCGCTGATCGTGACCTTGGGCGTCGGCACCTTTCTGGAGGGCGTCACGCTGTGGATCAGCGGCTCGATGACGATCAGCGGCATCGCCAACAGCCTGATGAATGTGGTGATCGTCTGGCGCCTGTTCGGCATCCCGCTCGAATTCTATTACGCGCTCGTAATCTGTGCCGTGGTCTGGTATGTCTTCGAGTACACCGCGCTCGGCCAGCGCATGCTGTTCGTCGGACGCGGGCGCGAGGTGGCGCGGCTGTCGGGGATCAACACCGACCGGATGCGCTGGGGCTGCATGATCGCGTCGGGCCTGCTCGGGGCGATCGCCGGCATCCTTTATTGCGGCACGCAGGGCGCCGCCGACCCGGTTTCCGGCGCGGCGCTGCTGCTGCCGGCTTTTGCCGCCGCCTTTCTCGGCTCGACCAGCATCCGCCCGGGGCGCTTCAACCCGTGGGGGACGATGCTGGCGGTGTATTTTCTGATTGTCGGCATCACCGGGCTGGTGTTTCTCGGCGTCTCGACCTTTGTCCAAGACATGTTCTATGGCGGCGCGTTGGTGGTCGCGGTCACCCTGTCGCAACTGGTGCGCGGGCGCGAAGAGCAGCAGTTTTGAATGAGGGATCGACATGATTGTCCAGAACGGCGATCGCGATCTCGTCGGCCACGACCGCCACCCGCCGGACCCCAAATGGCCGCGCGGCGCCGGCGTCGCCCTCAACTTTGTGCTCAATATCGAAGAGGGATCGGAATACGCGATCGAGCATGGCGACGGCTTCTCGGAGGGCACCCTGACCGAGATGGGGGAACCGCCGCTGCCGCGCGGGGCGCGCGACCTCGCCGCCGAGGGGATGTTCGAGTATGGCAGCCGCGTCGGGGTATGGCGCATCCTCGACCTGTTCGCGGCGCGCAATCTGCCGCTGACCGGTTTTGCCTGCGCCCTCGCGCTGGAGCGGCTCCCCGAGCTTGCCGCGGCCTGGCGCGCCGCGGGTCACGACATCTGCTGCCACGGCTGGCGCTGGGTCAATCACTGGCAATTGAGCGAGACCGAGGAGCGCGAGCACATCGCCCGCGCCGTGGCGAGCCTCAAGCGCACGGTGGGCGAGGCGCCCCCCGGCTGGTATTGCCGCTATGGCCCGAGCATCAACACAAGGCGGCTCGTCGTCGAGCATGGCGGGTTTGTCTACGACAGCGATGCCTACAACGACGAACTGCCCTATTACGTCGCGGTGGCCGGCAAGCCGCATCTCGTCGTCCCCTATACGCTTGCCGCCAATGACGTGAAGTTCCAGCGCGGCGGCGGTATTGGCAACGGCGATGATTTCGAGCGGCTGTTGCGCGACGCACTCGACCTCTTGCGCGCCGAGAGCCCTCGGCGCGGCGGCAAGATGATGTCGGTCGGCATGCACGCGCGGGTCCTCGGCCATCCGCCGCGCGCCGCCGGTCTCGCCCGTTTTCTCGATTATGCGGCGACCCTGCCGGACGTCTGGATCTGCCGGCGCATCGACATCGCGCGGCACTGGCTTGCGACGCATCCGCCGCCCGCGGCGTGATCCCCGCTGCGGCGAGCCGGCGTCTACGCCGGCTCGCTGGCGATGACGAGGCGTCGTCCCAGCGCCCGCAACGCACCGTCGATCTGATGGAGACGCGCCGACAGTGCCGTCGAGCCGACCAGATCGCAGAACATCACCGTCAGCTGCCGAGCGATGAGATCGAGGCGACATCCGCCGAGGGATAGTCCGACCGGGCGCGCGAGCGGGCATGCCTTTGAGCTCGCGGAAAACAGAGGTAACGCGATGGGCGCTGGCGCGCGCTGATGAGCGCCATAAACCTGCTGTTACTCGACGAACCCTTAGAGAAGCTGGCGGCGACCATCCGTTCAGCGCCCCGGCCCGGTCCTAGAATGCGCCCCCCGGCGCGAGCTGGCCGCGCATCAACCGATCAGAAATGCGGCTGCGACTGATCAGGCGCATCCACACAATGACCCTGCGGACGACAAAGGACATTCTTAAAATCTGTGCAAGCGGGAAGCATCAGAATTAACCCGAGGACAATCCCGCACAGTCCGATGACGCGCCACGCCCCTATCGTTCCTTCCGACATCAGCCTGCCCCTCCCGGTCTTGCAGCCTTCGCCAACCTTGGCCGGTTGCAAGCGGCGCTGCAGCCGCGTCGCGGTGACCGCGCCGAGCGCAGTCACCGCCTCGACCAGCGCGAGCCCCACCCGCACCGCCCGCAGGTCCCCCGGGTCGAGCCGTGTTGCCAATCCTGATCTCGCAGAAAGTAGCCTCGTATTGCTCCAGCCCGAGACCGTGCAGCCAGCTCGCGATGTCCAATTCGGCCGTCCAAAGAGCTCCCTCCGAAAACTAACCGCGAGCCGCCGGTCCGCAGGCCCTGAGCGCGATTTTTGATGCCGGCCCCGGTGCGACGCAGCAGCTTCAACGCTCCCCGTCTTGAGGCGAAAAGAAACGCCGGGTCGGCGCCGCGCACGACAGCGCCGCGCGGGCTCGGTTGACACCCTGGGGCGGGGTCGATCATGGTGCGCGTGCCTGCCACCGACTTCGCCACCGCCATGACCGAGCCCGACTTCGCCGCCGCCGTTGATGCCGCCTGGGAGGCGCGCGAGACGATCACGCCCTCGACCACCGGGGCATGGCGCGAGGCGGTCGAGGCGGCGCTCGATGGGCTCGACAAAGGCAAGTTTCGCGTCGCCGAGAAAACGGGCGCCGGGTGGCGGGTCCACCAATGGCTGAAAAAGGCGGTGCTTTTGTCGTTTCGGCTCAACGAGATGGCCGAAATCGCGGGGGGCCCGGTCGACCCCGAGCGCGGCGCCGCCCCATGGTGGGACAAGGTGCCGTCGAAATTCGCCGGCTGGTCGGCGAACCGGTTTCGCGCCGCCGGGTTTCGCGCCGTGCCCGGCGCGATCGTGCGCCATTCCGCCTTTATCGCGCCGAACGTCGTCTTGATGCCGAGCTTTGTCAATGTCGGCGCCCATGTCGGGCCGGGCACCATGGTCGATACCTGGGCGACGGTCGGATCCTGCGCTCAGATCGGTGCCAATTGCCACCTTTCGGGCGGGGTCGGGATCGGCGGCGTGCTCGAACCGGTGCAGGCCGAGCCGGTCATCGTCGAAGACAATTGCTTTATCGGGGCGCGCAGCGAGGTCGTCGAGGGGGTCATCGTCGGCGAAGGCTCGGTGCTGGCGATGGGTACCTTCATCGGCGCCGCAACGCGGATCATCGACCGCAATACCGGCGCCGTCCATCGCGGGCGCGTCCCGGCCTATTCCGTCGTCGTCCCCGGTTCGTTTCCGGGTCGCGATCTGCCCGACGGCAGCCCCGGCCCCAACCTCTATTGCGCCGTCATCGTCAAGACCGTCGACGAGCAGACCCGCGCCAAGACCGCGATCAACGAGCTGTTGCGCGAATGACGAACGCGGCTCTCGAGCCGGCGGCCCTCGCCGCCGAGCTGATCCGCCGGCCGAGCGTCACGCCGAAGGACGAAGGCGCGCTGGGCGTCGTCGCGGCGGCGCTGGCCGGGCTCGGCTTCGTCTGCCACCCGCTCGCCTTCGGCGATGGCGAAGGCAGGGTGGAAAATCTCTACGCCCGCTTCGGCGACGGGCGGCCAAATCTGTGCTTTGCCGGCCACACCGACGTGGTGCCGACCGGACCGATCGAGGCTTGGTCGATGCCGCCTTTTGCCGGCTCCTGCCGCGACGGCATGCTCTACGGCCGTGGTGCGGTCGACATGAAAGGGGCGATCGCCGCCTTTATCTGCGCGGCCGAGCGCTTCCTCGGCGAGCGCGGCGCCGGTTTTGCCGGCTCGATCAGCCTCCTGATCACCGGCGACGAAGAGGGCGCGGCGGAGAACGGCACCCAGAAGGTGCTCGACTGGTTGGGCCGCCGCGGCGAGGCGCTCGACGCCTGCATCGTCGGCGAGCCGACCAGTGCCGCGGCCCTCGGCGACATGGTCAAGATCGGCCGCCGCGGCAGCTTGACCGGCCGGCTTCGTGTCCGCGGGGTGCAGGGCCACACCGCCTATCCGCATTTGGCCGACAACGCGGCCCACCGCCTCGTCCGGATGCTGCATTCGCTGGCCACGGCCGAGCTCGACCGGGGCTCGCCGCATTTCCAGCCGTCGAGCCTGCAGATCGCGACGATCGACGTCGGCAATCCGGCGGCGAATGTAATCCCCGGCGAGGCGCGCGCCGTGTTCAACGTCCGCTTCAACGATCGCTGGACCGGCGACAGCTTGCAGCGCTGGCTCGGCGCCCGACTCGACGGGATCGGCGGCGATTACACGCTCGACGTGACGGTGAGCGGCGAAGCGTTTCGGGTGTCGTCCGCCGCGGTCGGCGATCCGCTCGCCGCGGCGATCCGAAAGGTTACCGGCCGAACCCCCGAAATCAGCACCACCGGCGGCACCTCGGATGCGCGCTTCATTCAGGCCTCTTGTCCGCTCGCCGAATTCGGCCTCGTCGGGGTGACGATGCACCAGGCCGACGAACGGGTGGACCTTGCCGACCTCGCCAGGCTGACCGAAATCTACCGCAATTTTCTGGAAATCTATTTCGCCCGCCCGTGACCGGTTGACGAGCGTTCGGTGGCCATGACGGCGTGGCTCGAAGCGCGTTTTGCGCTCGTCGGCTTGCTGCGGCTGGTGCGCGGCGACCGCGGCGGGCTCGACTGCTTCGACCGCTCGGTCGACGGGTTCTGGCGCTCGTTCCGCGCCGCCATCCCCTGTTATCCGCTCTATCTGGTACTGCTGACGATGCGGGTCGCCGACGCGGACTGGCGGCAATCGGGCGGCCTGCGCATCGTGACGGTCGAGACGATCGCCTACGTCATCTCGTGGACCGCCTTCCCGCTGTTGATGCTGAGCCTGACGCGCCGGATCGGCCGAGCAGACCGCTTCTTCGACTTCATGGTTCCGTACAACTGGTACCAGTTGCCGCAGAGCGCGCTGTTCGTTCTGGTCGGGCTGCTGTCGGCCGGGCCCGCGGGTTCGCCGGCCTCCCAGGTGATCGGGCTCGCCGCCGCCGTGGCGGTGCTCGGGTTCGAGTGGTACCTGGCGCGCGTCGCTCTCGACACGACCCGTGCGGCGGCCGCACTCGTCGTCCTCGCCGACCTGATGCTCGGGGCGCTGATCGACTGGTCGGCCGGGAGCCTATACTAGCCTATACTAGTCGCCCACCGGCGGTGCCGACCCGCAGGAGATGAAACGGGGGCGAGTCGAGGTTAGGGTGCGCACCGTCGTCGGCACAGAGGTCGGTTTTTCCTTGGTGCGGATGAGCCCGTGTTCTAGTCGGACCCGGAGCCCCTGAGCACCCCAGATTGTCGCCACGGGCCGGCAACGGCCCCGGAGCACGCTTGTTAGATTTCCTTGACAGGGGTTCCACGCCGACGGCGCAGCGGCAGGAGGGAGCATGGAAGTTCTATATCCGCATTGCGCCGGTCTGGACGTGCACAAGGATACGGTTGTGGCCTGCGTTCGGCACATGGCGAACGGTTCGGTGACGCACGCGGTGCGCACCTTCAAGACCACGACCAAGGAGCTGCTCGCCTTGTCGGACTGGCTTGCCGGCGAGGGCTGCACCCATGTCGCGATGGAGGCGACCGGCGTTTATTGGAAGCCGGTGTGGCATGTCTTGAGCGACGGCGATTTCGCCCTGGTGCTGGCGAACGCGGCGCATGTCAAAAACGTGCCGGGACGCAAGACCGACGTGAACGACGCCACTTGGCTGGCCGATCTTCTGGCGCACGGCCTGATCCGCGGCAGCTTCGTGCCGGACGAGCAAACCCAGGAGATGCGCAACCTGTTGCGCACCCGCAAGCAGCTGGTGCGCGAGCGCAGCAGTCACGTCCAGCGCCTGCAAAAGACGCTGGAGGACGCCAACATCAAGCTCGACTCGGTGATCTCCGACGTCATGGGTCTGTCCGGTCGGGCGATGGTCGAAGCCTTGATCGCCGGCGAAAGCGATCCCGATCGCCTGGCCCAGCTCGCCCACCGCCGCATCAAGGCGCCGCCCGAGACGCTGCGTGAAGCGTTGCGCGGCCGCGTCACCCGGCGTCACCGCTTCCTGTTGCAACTGCACCTGCAGCAGATCGACGCGATCGACGCGGCGATCGATCAGATCGATCAGGAGGTCGATGCCGATCTCGAGCCCTTTCGCGCCGCGATTGCGCTCTTGATTACCATTCCCGGCGTCAGCGTCCTCAGCGCCGAAATCATCCTCGCCGAAATCGGCCTCGACATGAGCCGCTTCCCGACCGCCGGACACCTGATCTCCTGGGCCGGCCTGTGCCCGAAGAACGACGAGAGCCCCACGGGTCAAGCCCGTGGGCTGAAGGCCCACGGCAAGCGGCGCTCCACCCGGATGCGCAAAGGAGCCCCTTGGCTCAAGACCACCCTCGTCCAATGTGCCTGGGCCGCCTCTCGCAGGAAGGCCAGCTATTTCCAGGCGCAGTTCCATCGTCTGCGCGCCCGGCGCGGCGCCAAAAAGGCCATCGGCGCACTCGCCGCCTCGATCCTGACCGCGATCTACCACATGCTGATCAGCGGTGAGCTCTATCACGATCTCGGCCCCGATCACTTCGACCGCAGGGCCAAGGGGGCGCAGACCCGCCGCCTCGTCACGCGTCTGCAAAATCTCGGCTACGCCGTCCAGATCACCCCTTTGGCGGCATGACCGACGCTTTGTTTCTTGTTCCTGGACCCCTGGGACAAGCTCGCGAGTGACGGTTGGCACCGCACCGACTATGGTTTCTTGTTAGTCGGAACTTTACCGGTGGCAAACGACGAAAGCCGCTGATCGCGCGGGTTTGCGCGGGACGGAGCGGTGGTTTTATGACTACAGGTCGGCGGCCGGCGCGATCCCGAGCAGGTCGAAGGCGTGCTGTTGGAAGGCGGTGGGTGTGGCCAGCACCGTGGCACACAAGCCCTTGTCGAAGCGTACCGTATTTCGGGTGACGGTGGCCAGATCGGCGAGCAGGGTGCGGAAGCTGTGGACCGGGTAGCCGTCGTCAGTGCGCTTGCCGGCGGCCTTGCGGCGGGCGGCGGGCGAGACCCGCGCCTTGCCGACCGGAGAGAGGCGCTGGGCCTGGGCGGCGGTGCGATCGTGGTCCTCAAAGAGGATGGGTGTCAGCGCTTGCCGCATGTGCCATTCGAGGTGATAGGCGAGCAGGCACAAGAAGACGTGGGCGCGGACGCGATCCTCGTTCCAGTGGAAGACGGGCCGCACTTCGAGGCCGACGGTCTTGCAGCTGCGAAAGGCGCGTTCGACCGTCGAGAGGGCCTTATAGGAGCGCACCGTGGCCTCGGCGTCGAGTTCGGCCTGCGGTACCGGGGTGCGTAGCACGTAGATGCCGTCGAGCCTGGCTTCGGTCTCGATCGCGGCATCGTTGCGGGCGAAGGCGAAATCACCGTCGGTGATGGTGCGGGTGAAGTGCTTGGCCATTTTCTTGCGGTTGAGCACGGCGCCGACGGCCTCGCCGATCGCCGCGGCTCCCTTGAGCGGCCGGCGCTTGCGGCGCACCCGTGCCTGGATGGCGAGCAAGGCCCGCTCGGTGGCGTCGAGCAACTCGCCGCGCTTGCGCGCCCGCTCCTCGGCGAGCGCCGGATTGCGGCAGACGATCAGGCGCTCGCCTGGATAATCGGGGCTGGCGATCTCGACCAGATCGCGCTGGTCGAACAGCGAGAGCTGCAACGGGCCGTCATCCTTGGCGAGCACCTGGATGTCAGGGGCGCGCAACGCGGTGATCCAGTTGAGCCCGGCCGGTTGCAGTTCCTCGGTGATGCGCGCTTGGGTGATCATCCCGCGATCACCGACCAGCACCACGCGGCGCAAGCCGAAGCGCTGCCGCAGCTTGTCGATCTGGACCTTGAGCGTGCTCGGATCGGCGGTATTGCCGGCGAACACCTCGACCGCGATCGGACAGCCCTCTTTGGTGCACAACACGCCGAAGACGATCTGCAATTTGTGGGGTTTGCCGTCGCGGCTGTAGCCAAACTGCGCCAGCGGGCAGCAGCGGCCTTCCAGATAGGTCGAGGTCACGTCGTAGAGCACCAGGGTGCCCTCACCCAGGTGGCGCCGCGCCAGCTTGGCCTCGATCTTGGACTGCTGCGCCAACAGCCAGTCGAGCGCCGCGTAGAGTTCATTCACCGCCACCACGCTCAAGCCCAGCACCGCGCCCAGCGAATGGCTCGCGGTCCTCTCGTCGAGCCGGCGCGCGGTCGCCAATTTGGCGGCGGGATCGATCAGCCGCGCCACGATCAGGGCCAGCGCCAAGAGCCGGGTCCGCGCTGCTCCCGGCGGCATCAGCTCGGCCGTCTTGACGCGCGGGTCGAGACCGAGGCGCCGGGCCACCCCGAGCGCGGCGGCGATATGGCCGTGCGGTAGCGAGCGCAGGATCTCGAAACCCTCGCCAGCGGGCAGCAGTTCCGCTTCGAGGCTGGGCAAGAATTGCGCTGCATTTGCGGCGTGCGTGGTTCGAGACGCGTCCGTCCCCGGACGGCCGCCCGCCCAGAGCCTGCCCCAGGCCCGCCCGCCCTGGCGGGCGGGCGGAGGGGGCGGGCGTTCCGGGGATCGCCGGGACGCTCCTCACCATGAGATAAGCCTGTGATGGCATTCTCGAAAAGCCGCATCCTGAGCGCCCGCGAAGCGCGCCGTCGAAGGCCGCACGGCATCGATCCGGCGCTCACGGTGATACCCGCCCCTACCTGGGCCGGCTTTTGCTAGACTAATGTACGTCACGGTCGTCCCAAATCGCGGCTCGCCCCCCGCGATCCTGTTGCGGGAAACCTATCGCGACGGCGGCAAGGTCAAAAACCGCACGCTTGCCAACCTGACCAAATGGAAGCCCGAGAAGATCGCCGCGCTGCGCGCAGTGCTGCGCACCCGCCCTACGGGTGCTCCGATCCCGGTCAATACGGATAGCGGATTTCGACGAGATAGAGCCCTTCGGCGGGCGCGGTCGGTCCGCCGGCGCGGCGGTCGCGGGCGGCGAGCGCCGCGGCGACCGCCTCGGGCGGCCAGCGGCCGAGCCCAACCAGCTGCAAGGTGCCGGCCATGTTGCGGACCTGGCGATGCAGAAACGAGCGCGCCCGCGCCTCGATCCGGATCTCGTCGCCGAACCGGCTCACTTCGAGCCCGTCTAGGGTTTTGACCGGCGATTTCGCTTGGCACCGCGAATCGCGGAAGGTCGAGAAATCATGCCGGCCGAGGAGATGGCGCGCGCCTTCCTGCATCGCCTCGACGGCGAGCGGCGGCGCCACGTGCCACACCCGCCCGCGGTCGAGCGCCGGCGGCGCCCGGCGGTTCAGAATGCGGTAGCGATAGAGCCGCTCGACCGCCGACAGCCGCGCGTCGAACTCGGCCGCGACCGGTTCGGCGGCGAGGACGCTGATCGCGAGCGGCCTCAGATGGTGGTTGAGGGCGCTGCGCAATACCTCGGCGGCGGTCTCGCGGCGGAGATCGAGATGCGCCGTCTGTGCCAGCGCATGAACCCCGGCATCGGTGCGTCCGCCACCAACCACGCCGACCCGCTCGCCGCAGAATTTCGTGATTGCGGTTTCGAGCGCCTGTTGCGCCGAGGGACCATTCGCTTGGCGCTGCCAACCGCAAAGCCCAGCCCCGTCGTACTCGATCGTCAGCCGGTAACGGGGCATGGCAGCGTGCTACCCCGCGGGATCGGAAAGCCGCGCAGGAAATCGGCCGTGCGCAGCGGGCCACGGCCCGGCCGCTGCAGGCGCAGCGGGCGCAATGCGCCCACCCCGCAGGCGATGAGAAGGCGATCGTCGATCACGGTTCCCGGCGGCGCCGGCCGCGCTTCGGGCAAAACCTCGGCGGCGAGCACCCGGATGGGCGCGCCGTTCGGCTCGAAAAAAGTGCCGGGCCAGGGGTCGAAGGCGCGCACCCTCCGTTCGAGGTCGGCGGCCGGCAGCCGCCAATCGAGGCGGCCTTCGTCGCGGCGAATTTTGCGCGCATAGGTAACGCCCTCGGCCGGCTGCGGCCGCGGCGCCAGCCGGCGCTGCGCCTGGCGGCCAAGCGCCGCGACGATCAGCCGCCCGCCCAAGGCGGCGAGCGCCTCGGTCAGCGACGCCGCCGTCGCCCGCGGCGCGATCGGCACCGCCTCCTGCACCAGGATCGGCCCGCTATCGAGCCCCGCCGTCATCTGCATGATCGTGATCCCGGTCTCCGGGTCGCCGGCGAGGATGGCGTGCTGAACCGGCGCGGCACCGCGCCACCGCGGCAGCAGCGAGGCATGCACATTGAGGCAGCCGAACCGGGGTGCGCTCAGCATCGCTTCGGGCAGGATCAACCCATAGGCGGCGACGACCGCGGCATCGGCGGCCAGGGCGGCGAATTCGGCCGCTTCTTGGGGGTCGCGCAGATGCGCCGGGGCGCGCACCCGGAGATCATGGGTTTCGGCCAGCCGCTGCACCGGCGAGGCCTGCGGCCGGTGGCCGCGCCCGGCCGGGCGCGGCGGCTGGGTATAGACCGCCCGGATCACGTGTCGGGTGTCGATCAGCGCACCAAGGATCGTCGCCGCGAAAGCCGGCGTGCCCATAAAGACGAGGTCGAGCACCTTGCCGCCGCCGCTGTCAGGCGACGGCGGGCATCCGGGCGCGCTTGGTCTTGGCGAGCTTGCGCAGGATCATCCCGCGCTTGACCGGGGAGAGATGGTCAACGAACAGGATGCCGTCGAGATGTTCGATCTCGTGCTGCAGACAGGTGGCGAGCAGTCCGGTGGCGTCCCGTTCGCGCACCTCGTTCTGGTAATCGAGGTAGCGCAGCCGAATTTCGGCCGGGCGGGTCACCTCGGCATAAT
Source organism: uncultured Alphaproteobacteria bacterium (assembly GCA_963772295.1). Classification (GTDB taxonomy): domain Bacteria; phylum Pseudomonadota; class Alphaproteobacteria; order ATCC43930; family CGMCC-115725; genus AP-15. The sequence goes on along the minus strand of CAVYWO010000001.1, from coordinate 83,220 downwards.
GCTCGGGCAGCGATAGGCAGCCTTCGCTGTTTGTCGCCAGCTCTTCCGAGCGCCAGAGAATTTCGGGATTGGCGAGCCGCATCGGCTGGGGCTGCTCCCCCTCGCGCGCGACATCGAGAACGATGATCCGGCTCGCCACGCCGATTTGCGGCGCCGCCAAACCGATGCCGAGCGAGGCGTGCATCGTCTCCAACATGTCGTCCATCAGCCGCCTGATCTTGGCGTCGACGACGGGGACCCGCTGCGCCCGGATCTTGAGCCGCGGGTCGGGGGCGGTGATGATCGTCAGCTTGGCCATCGGACGCCATTCTAGTTAGGCCCGGAGCCGCACCCGGTCAACGGCTTCAGCGCTCGCGCGGCCGGTGCGCGCAGACCAGCGTAGCGGCGATCTCGATCGGGTCGTCGGGGGCGCCGGTCAGGAACTCGACGGCGCGCCATACCGGCGGCCGCAAGCGTTCGCCGAGTTCCGCGATTTCCGAAATTCGCGCCGGGCCCGCGTCGAGATCGCCCGCACATTTCTGCAGCACCCGTTCGAGCACGAAGGCAACCGTGATGCGGCCCGGGCCGAGCGCGGGCTTGACGCAGGAGCGGGCCGAGATCGCCAGTTCGCGCAATCCTTCGCGGCTGCCGAAGCGGTTGCGCTGCGTCTGCAGCAAAAATTGCCGCTTCAAATGCGCGGCGGCGATGTCGATGATCGCTTCGGTCAATCGAAGTCCCGCATCGTATAGAGGGGATCGAACGCGATCCCCGCCTTGCGGAAGTTTTCCGCCGCGCCCTCCAGCCGGTCGACGACGCTGATCGCCTTGACGATCGTGCAGCCTTGCGCCTGCGCCGCCGCCGCTGCTTGCATCGCCGAGGCACCCGTCGTCGTCACGTCCTCGAACACCGCCACCCTTGCGCCGCTGTCGAGCAGCCCGTCGATCCGCTGGTCGGTGCCGTGACCCTTTGTCTGTTTGCGGACGAAAAAACCCTTGAGCGGCTTTTCCGGCCAGCTGCGGGCGCATATGAGGGCGACGATCGGGATCGCCCCGGTTTCGAGCCCGCCGATGCAATCGACCGCTTCGTCCTTGATCCGGTCGAACAAGAGATCGGCGACAAGCGGCGCCGCCTGCGGATCGAACATGGTCCGCTTCATATCGAAAAAGAAACTGCTCGATCGCCCCGACGAGAGCGTAAATTGGCCGTTCCGCAACAGCGACCGGCGGCGGATGATGGCGAGCAGCTGCCGCTTTTTGTCGGCGAGGTCGATCTCCGGCGGCTGGCCCATGGTGCCGTCTCCGCGCTAGCCGCCTTTCGGCGCGGCGGGCCGCGTCGCCGCGCCCGCGATGCTGCCGATGATGGCTAAGGAATTAAAGCCGGAAGTGTCGCCGACGGACAAGGGGCTGAGACCAGCGCGCGCATTGCCCCCGGCCGCGCCGCTGCGTAGGCTCGCCGGATGGCGTCATCGGAGATCACGCTCGACGATATCGAGGCTCTCGCGGTCGGCGCCTGGGTGCTGGGAACCGGCGGCGGCGGCAGCCCTTACCTCGGCCTCCTCAACATGCGCCGGCTCTATGCCGAGGGGCACCGCGTCGGGCTGATGTCGCCGCTCGACCTCGATGACGGCGATTGGGTGGCGATCGTCTCGAACATGGGGGCGCCGCTGGTCGGCCAGGAACGCCTTGCCGACAGCCGCAATATCGCCCGCGCCGCCGAAATTCAGCAAGACCTGCTTGGCGCCCGGTTCCGCGCGGTGATGCCGCTCGAAATCGGCGGCGGCAACGGCATCCAGCCGTTGATGGCGGCGGCCCATCTGCGGCTGCCGGTGGTCGATGCCGACACCATGGGCCGCGCTTATCCCGAGGCGCAGATGACAAGCGTGGCGGTCGGCGAGCTGCGCTCCTACCCTTGCGTCCTCTACGACCCGCGCGGCATCGAGGCGGTCGTGACCAAGGTGCCGAGCTGGCGATGGATGGAGCGGGCGAGCCGCAAGATCTGCGTCGAGATGGGCTCGGTGGCGTCGACCTGCAAGGCGCCGCGCACCGGCCGCGAGGTCAAGGACTGGGGCATCCATTTCACGGTGACGAAGGCGATCGGCATCGGCCGCCGGGTGCGCGAGGCGCAGCGCCGGCACCAGGACCCGGTCGCCGCGATCCTCGACGCGGCGGGGGGCAAGCTCCTCTTCCGCGGCAAGGTGGTCGATGTCGAGAGGCGGACCACCGAGGGCTTCCTGCGCGGCCGGACGGCGATCGAGGGGCTCGACGAGGATCAGGGCGCGCGGCTCGAAATCGCCTTTCAGAACGAATGGGTCGTGGCCTGGCGCGATGGTCAGCCGCTCGTCATGTCGCCCGATCTGATCTGCGTGCTCGACACGGTTTCGGGCGAGGCCTTCGGCACCGAGACGATCGGCTACGGCCGGCGGGTGTCGGTCGTCGCATTGCCGGCGCCGCCGGTGTTCCTGAGCGCCAAGGGGCTCGCTCATGTAGGGCCGCGCGCCTTTGGCTACGACCTCGATTTCCGCTCGGTGTTCGCCGACGAACGAGGCGCGTCATGATTCAGTGGTCGAGAGCTCGGCCGACCTCTATGCCATGCGCGCTCTCACTCAGAAATCTGTCTCCCGATGAACGTTGCAAAGGCCCGGGCCTTGACACTGGCCTGTCGGCCCGTCGGAAAGATCGCCCACAGTTCAACCGGCGGCAGCGACCAGTCCACGAGCACAGGCTTCACCGTTTTGGCTTCCAATTCCGGTGCAAACATCCATTCGGACGCGATGGCGAGGCCCAGGTCGGCAAGCACACAATCTCGAACACCTACCGCAGTATTGAGGTGGAACTCGACCACCGACGCGAACCGAGGCTTCTGCGTCGCCTTGCCGGAAGGTCCATTCCGCGCCGCCCACGGGCTGATCGTACGTGATGACCTGATGGGTTACGAGGTCGGCGGGAATGCGCGGCACACCCGCAGCCTTAAAATATGAGGGCGTACCTACAACATGCCTTTGACATTGTCCAAACTTGCGGACAATTAGTGTGGAATTTGTGAGCCGACCGACGCGCAACCCAATGTCGATGCCGGCCTCCACGAGATCTATGTTCCGGTCATCGAGAACGACGTCGACATCGAGCGCGGGATATTGCGCCAAAAAGCTCGGTAGACGCGGTATGACATGGAGACACCCGAAAGCCATGGTCGCGTGAACGCGCAAGCGGCCCGATAAGGTTCCGGCTGCAGCACGCGCGGCGAGTTCGGCTTCATCGGCTTCCTCGATGGACCGTTTAGCGCGCTCATAGAAATTCTGACCGGCCTCAGTCGGCGTCAGTCTGTGGGTCGAGCGCAGCAGCAAACGCGCGCCAAGTCGCTTCTCCAGCTGCGCGATCGTCTTTGATACGGCCGGCTGGCCCACATGCAGTTGCTTCGCCGCGCCGGAGAACGATCCGGCATCGACCACGCGGACAAAGGCATCCATCGCTGCCAAGCGATCCATCCTCGTACCCCGGATCAGCGGAGGTGACCGCTACATCGCCTCGCTCATGCAAGAGCAAGGCCAAGTCCCCATTCCTAGGTGGAATAACCGTTAGTCTTGCCAGATCACTACGCGCATTCCCACCGCACGGTAGCTTCATCTCACCTTCATGGGGTGGTTGTCCGAACCGGGCAGCCGCTCACGGGAGGCGATGGCCCTTGTTAACAGAACCGACAGGGCCTCCACAAGCTGCGCGTTCGGACTGCGCAGCGATGCGGAACAACTACGGCCAAGGCGGGAGGAACCTATGCAAGTCACGATCCGAAGACTGCTGATCGGCATGGTCGCCGTGGTCGGCGCCTGTGTCTCGCTCGCCGCCGGAGCCTTCGCCGGCTCGCCAGAAGGGATGCGGCTCTACGTCTTCTCCTCCGGTTGGCTGGGACCCCTCGACAAGTCGATGCTGCAAACCGGCGGCCAGGGCAAGATCACGGTTCCGGTGGCCTTCTTCCTGATCAAGCACCCGAAGGGCAATATCCTTTGGGATACCGGCAACAACGACAGGGTGATCAACGACCCGACCTATTGGGGGCCGCTCGCGGCGATGCTGTCCCCCGCCAGCCGCAGCCCCGACGTCGCGATCGACGTCCAGCTCGCCAAGGTCGGGCTGAAGCCGTCCGACATCAATTACGTCGTGGTCGGGCACATGCACCTCGATCACGCCGGCAATGTCGGCAAGTTCCCGGGTGCGACGATCGTCTATCAGCGCGACGAGATCGTCAACGCGTTCTGGCCGAAGCCGGGATTTGGCTGCTGCTACATCACCGGCGATCTCGCCATGCTGCGCAACAAGGTCGGTGCAAGCGACCCGGCCGCGCAGAAGGTGATCGAGCTGAACGGCGATCTCGACCTGTTCGGCGACGGCAGCATCTACATCCACCGCGCCGTCTCGCATACACCCGGATCGCAGATAATGATCGTCCGCCTGCCCAAGACCGGCCCCGTCATCCTGACCAGCGACGTCTGCTATCTGATGGAAAATCTGCAGAAGGACATCCTGCCGACGGTCTCGCTCGCCTACGACCCGGCCGGGATGATCAGCGCGTACGAATATATCAAGCGGCTGATGTCGGTCGAGGGCGCCGATGTGATCTTTGCCCACGATCCCGACACCTTCAACAAGCACAAGCACGCGCCGGAATTCTACGACTAAGAGCAACGGTCGACCTTTGGCCCGCCCCGGGGCGCGTGACCGCGATGTCGCCGCCCCGGGGGTGGGCATGCCTGCAGGCCGATGCCTGAAATCGTCGTCGTCGACCGACTGGTAAAGCGCTACGGCTCGCGCTTGGCTGTGCGCGGGGTATCGTTTGCCATCGAGGAGGGCGAGATCATCGGCTTGTTGGGCCCGAACGGGTCCGGCAAGAGCACGATCCTGCGCATGCTCGCCGGCTATTTGCCGCCAACCGCCGGAACCGTGCGCGTCGCCGGGATCGACGTTGCCGCGGACTCGGTGGCGGCGCGCCAACATGTCGGCTATGTCCCGGAGGACGCGCCGCTCTACGACGGCATGCGGGTCAGCGAGTTCCTGCGGTTCATGGCCGCAATCAAGGGCGTGGCCGGCCGCGCGGCGCGCGCTGCGGTCAATGCCGCGGTCGAACGTCTCGACCTCGGCCCGGTGCTCCGGATGCCGATCGGCAAGATCTCGCGCGGCTACCGCCAACGGGTCGCGATCGCCCAGGCTATGATCAACGACCCGCCGCTCCTGATCCTAGACGAGCCGACGAATGCGCTCGACGCCTATCAGGTGATCGGCGTGCGCGAGCTGGTCCGCTCGATGGCCGGACGCCGCACGGTGGTATTTGCCTCGCATGTGCTGGCCGAGATCGAACGCGTCGCCACCCGGGTCATGATCCTGCGCGACGGCGGGCTGTTGACGAGCGACGCCCTCCACGAAGTGCCACCGGCACCCCAGGTTCGGCTCTGCGTCGACGGCCCCCCGCCGGCTGTTTTGGCCGCGTTGTGGCAGGTTTCGGGCGTCGTCGACGTGACGCTCTTGAGCACGGCGGCCGCGTCGGCCGACACGGTGCGCAGCTATCTGGTCGAGACCGGACCCGACCAGCTGCGCCCGGCCGACCTCGTCGGCGCCGTCCTCGCCCAGGGTCATGCGATCCATGAGCTGGTCGAAGTGAAGCCCGATCTGGAGCGCGTCTTTCTCGAGCTGATCCGGCGTGCCGCGGCAACCGAGGCGATCGCGGCATGAAGACGTTCGCCGCCCTGCTGGCGAAGGAGGAAATGGCGATATTCACCTCGCCGATCGCCTATGTGGTGCTGACCGTGTTCCTGTTGGTCATGGGTTACACCTTTTTCCTGACCCTGGTCATCAGCCACACCCCGACCCTGGTTCACATCTTCTTCCAGATTTATGTGCTGTTTTTGTTGACCATCCCGATCATCACGATGCGCCTCGTCGCCGAGGAGCGGCGGCTGCGCACGCTCGAGCTGCTGCTCTCGGCACCGGTCTCCGAGGTCGCGGTGGTGTTCGCCAAGTATCTGGCGAGCCTCAGCCTCGTCGTCGTGATGCTGGCGCTGTCCGGGGCCTATGCCGTGGTGCTAGCGGTGTTCGGCCACCCCGATTGGGGGCCGATCTGGAGCGGCTATCTCGGCCTCTTTCTGCTCGGCGCCGCGCTGGTCGCGGTCGGGCTGTTCACTTCGAGCCTGGTCAGCAACCAGGTGGTCGCCGCGCTGCTGTCGCTGAGCCTCTTTCTTCTGCTCTGGATCATCGATCATTTCGGCTGGCTGCTGCCCGACCCGTTCGACGCCTTTGTCGTCAACCTGTCGCTGCTGGTGCATTTCAGTCCGTTCGCCACCGGCTCGCTGTTTCTGTCCGATGCCGGATACTTCATCGCCGCGGCGCTGCTCGGCCTGTTCCTGAGCGTGCGCGCGCTGGCCCGGCGGTGAGGCGCGGCATGCTTCGCCATTCCGGCCGCTGGCTGCTGGAAGCGGCGCTGTTGCTGGCGGCGCTCGGGCTGGGCGGCGCCGCGGCGCTCGGGTTGGGCGGCGACGAGACCGCCGACGATGCGCTCTATTTCGCCGCCTGGTGTGCGGCGATGCTGCTGCTGTTCTCGCTCGGCCTGCGCCTGCCGCTGCAGCTGCGGGGCCGCCTCGCGCGCCCCGCCAATGCTGCCATTGTCGTCGCCGCGGTCGCCCTGGTCTTTATCGGCAGCATCGCGCTCTACCGGCACGACGCACATTTCGACCTGACCGTCAACGAACTCTACACGGCGCCGCCGGCGCTGGAGACGATCGCCAGCCGCCTGCGGCACGACGTGCTGTTGACCTATTTCTATAACAGCAAGGACGAAGATGCCGACACGGCAAGACAGGTGCTCGCCGTCGTCGCCCGCCAGCATCCGCATTTGCACGTGCGCGCGCTCGACCTCGATACCGAGCTGGACGCGGCGCGCCAATATGGCGTCAAGCTCTACAACACCGCGGTGGTCGAGGCCGAGGGCCGGCGTACGCAGGTCGAGAACACGGTCGACCTGCGCCAGGTGGCCTATGCCATCGAGCGCGTGCTGCAGGCGCGGACGGAGACCGTTTGCTTTGTCACCGGACACGGCGAGCGCTACGCGCCGGGCCATGTGCATATGAGCCATGTCGAGACCCTCAGCGCCAATGAACGAACCGGCGTCGGCGCCACCGTGCTGGAGGCGCCGCTCGACGGCATCGACCAGCTCAAGCTGGCGATCGAGAGGATCGGCTACACCGATCGTGCGATCGAGCCGGCGACCCTCACGGCGATCCCAGCAGACTGCGCCGTCGTCGCCGATCTCGGGCCGCGTGACCCCTACGCCCCCGGCGAGGTGCGGCTCTTGAGGGATTACCTCGGCCGCGGCGGCCGGGTGCTGTTGGCCTATGATCCGCAGTTTCCGGTCGCACCGGAACTGGCGGCGCTGTTGGGCGAGGTCGGGCTCGCGGTCGAGGACGGGGTCGTCCTCGATCCGATGAACCATTACGGCACCGACCCCGAGCAGGCGGCGGTGCCGTACTACCCGCCGCACCCGATCACCATGGACGTGGCGCTGACCGTCTTCCCCGGGGCGCGGCCGATCCGGATCCTGCGACCGGTCGGCGGGGTCACCGCCGCGCCGCTGGTCACGACCAGCAAGGACAGCCATGTACGGCCGGTGAACCCGACGGCAACCGTGGCCGCCTCGATGGCCGCCACCGGCCCGCAGCTGCTCGCCGCGGCGCTCAGCGGCACCTGGCCCGGCGGCGCCGGACGGGCCCCGTTCCGGCTGGTCCTGGTCGGCAATGCCGGGATTGCCGCCAACGCGTTCTTTACCTACGCGTCAAACGGCGATCTCGTCGTGTCGATGATCCGCTGGCTGGCCCAGGATACGGCGACCCCGCTGCTCGAGTCCGCCCTCTACAAGCTGCCGGAATTGCAGCTGACCCACCGGCAGATACAGGCCACCTTTCTGATCATCGTGGTACTGCTGCCGCTTACCGTGGCCCTGATCGGCGCCGCCGTCTGGTGGCGGCGCCGGTGACGCCGTCTCTCGCCAAGACAGGCGCCGTCACTGCGGCTTGCCTGATGGCCGGCCTGATCGGCGCCATCGCGCTCACCGGCCATTGGCCGGTCGACGCGCCGCCCACCCATCTCGACACGAGGGGCATTCTTTCGACCCCGATCGAGCGGGTGGCGCGGGTCGAGATCGTCGACAATGGACGACACATCCGCCTCGGCCGGCAATCCGGCGGCGGCTGGCTGGTCAATGACGCACCGGCTCCGGCCATGGTCGCCGAGCACATTGCCGCGGCTCTGCGCATCCTCGCCTTCTCCGCGCCGCGACGGGTGCTCGCTGCCGGCGAATATTCCGCCGGGCAGCTCGCCGCCTTCGGCCTCGATCCGCCGCGCTTCGAGCTCGCCGTGGCGGCGGCTCGCGGGAACGCCCAACGCATCGGCTTCGGCGAGGCGACGCCGGCGGAGAACGCCCAATATGTCCGCATCCTTGGGCGGCCGGAGCTCTATCTGCTGCCGCGCACCGTCGGCGAGGAATGGCGGTTCGTGCGCGACACGGCGTTGCGCGCTCCGGGCCTGCTGCTGCCGGTTTCGATCGCGCAGATCTGGGCGATCGAGATCGTCAGCGGCGGCGTCCTCACCCGGTTCGAGCGCGACCCCGCCGGCCTTTGGTTTCATCATGTCCCGCACGTGCACCAGCCCAATCTCGTGCATCAGGCCGACCAGAAGCAGGCACCGTTGATCGCCGCCGAGCTCGACACGCTCGACCGAACGCCGCTCGCCGCGACCGCCCGGTCCCACCCCGATGCCGAGGCACTGGCCGCCGCCGGCGTCGAGCATCCGGCGACGATCCTCCTGCTCTACAGCCGCGATTCCGCCGGCCCGGTGGCGCGGATCGAATTCGGCAACGCCGCCGCCGGGTCGCTTCGGTGGGTACGTCTCCAACGCGGCGACGGCCTCTTGACCGTCTCGGCCGGGGCCGAACAGCCGCTTGCGGCGCTGCTCCGGCTCGCCGGCACCTCATGATCGCCGCGATCCTTGTGATCGCCGCGGCGCTGCTGGGTGCCCCGCTCGCCGCCCAAGCGCACCAAATGAACCTGACCAATGCCCGGATCGCGATCGGCGCGAACCGCAGGGTCGATGTCGAGATCGCGATGAAGGGCAGCGATGTCGACCGGGTTGCCGGCACCAGCGTCTATGACAACGGCACCGGCCGGGTGCGGCCTGCGGCCCTCGCGGCCTCGGCCGCGCCGATCCTCGCCTATATCCGCGCGCACACTGCGGTGTTCGGCGGCGATGGCGCGGTGTGCATCGCCGGCGCCGGCGCGGTGGCGCCGGACGGCGACGGCCTTGTCGTGCGCATTCCGTGGTCCTGCGCCGGGGTCGCGGATCCGTTGCGCTACCGCTCGACGGTATTGATCGATGTGTCGCCCGCTGCCAAGCAGGTCGTGCTGATCGGCGCCGGTGCGAATGCTGCACAGGATCTGCTCGACGCCAGCCGGACCGAGACCGCGCTGACCGGCGCGCCCCGCCGAGCCTCATGCGGGTCGTCGCCCGCTTTATCGGTGCCGGGATCGAGCACATCTTTCTCGGCTATGACCACATTGCCTTCCTCGTCTCGGTCGTGCTGTGGTCGCGCCGGTTGTGGCCGGTGGTCAAGATCGTCACCGCCTTCACCCTCGCCCATTCGATCACGCTGTCGCTGGCGGCGCTCGACGTCGTGCGCATCCCGAGCGCCGTCGTCGAGCCGGCGATCGCCGCCTCGATCGTCTATGTCGCCGCCGAGAACTTCCTTTCGCGCGACGTGGGCAAGCGGTGGCGGATCACCTTCTGCTTTGGTCTGATCCACGGCTTCGGCTTTGCCAGCGCCTTGCAGGAACTCGGGCTGCCGCGCAGCGCGCTGGTGCCGGCGCTGGCCTCATTCAATATCGGCGTGGAGATCGGGCAGATCGCGATCGTTTCGGTGGTCATGCCGCTGTTGTGGGCGCTCGACCGACTGCCGGCCCCGGGCCCTCGCGCCGGCATCGTGCCGGTCCGTTCGGGGCTCGTGGTCTATCCGATCTCCGCGGTGATCGTTGTTCTCGGCAGCTATTGGTTTCTCGTCCGCACGGTCCTCTCCGCTTGAGCGACAGGCGTTGACCGGCGATGCGGCGGATCGGGATCGATGTCGGCGGCACCAATACCGACGCGGTCCTGCTGGACGAGGGCCGCGTCGTTCATGCCGTCAAGACCCCGACCACCGCGGACGTAACGGCCGGCATCGTTACCGCGCTTCGCGAATTGTCGGCGCATCCCGACGTCGCCTGCGGCGCGATCAACGGCGTCGTCATCGGCACGACGCATTTTGTCAACGCCGCGGTGCAGCGCGAGGGGCTGGCGCCGGTCGCGGCGGTGCGCATTGGCCTGCCGGCCGCCGCTTCGCTGCCGCCCTTTTGCGACTGGCCGGAAGACCTGGCGGCGCTGGTCCGCGGCGAGGTTTTCATGCTCGAAGGCGGGCATGACTATGACGGCCGACCGATCGTGCCGTTTGACGAAGCGGGCATGCGCCGAGCGGCGCGGCGGATCAGGAAGAGCGGCATCCGGTCGGTTGCGATCGCCGCGATCTTCTCGCCGATCGACCCCGCCTGCGAGGATCGCGCGGCGGAGATCCTGCGCGAGGAGTGCCCGGAGGCCGCCGTCACCCGGTCGCGCGATCTCGGCCGGATCGGCTTGTTGGAGCGCGAGAACGCCGCTCTCCTGAACGCGGCGCTGGTCCCGCTGGCGCGGGCGACGGTCGAAGGCTTTACCGCGGCGCTCGGGGCGAGCGGTATCGCGGCACCGCTCTATCTGACCCAGAACGACGGCACCGTGATGCGGGCCGCGGCCGCGGCCGCGTTGCCGGTGACCAGCTTCGCCTCGGGACCCACCAACTCGATGCGCGGCGCCGGGTTTTTGTCCGGCCTCTCCGACGCGATCGTGGTCGACGTCGGCGGCACCTCGACCGATATCGGCGCTTTGCGCCGCGGTTTCCCGCGCGAAGCCAATTCGGTCGTCACCGTAGCCGGGGTGAGAACCCTGTTCCGGATGCCTGATCTCCTCTCTATCGGGCTCGGCGGCGGCAGCCTCGTCGCCCGCGAGCCATTTGCCCTGGGCCCAAGGAGCGTGGGCTATCGGCTCGGCTGCGAGGCGCTGGTCTTCGGCGGCCGCACCCCGACCGCGACCGACGCGGCGGTCGCTGCCGGTCTCGCCGCAATCGGCGACCCCGGCGCCGTCGCCGACCTGCCGGAAGAATTGGTCCGGCAAGTGTTGGCCGAAGCGCGACGAAAGATCGAGGATGCGGTCGACCGGATCAAGACCGAGGCCGGCGAGGTGCGGCTGGTCGCGGTCGGCGGCGGCGCCTTTCTGGTCCCGGACCGGCTCGAGGGGGTCTCTGAGGTTATCCGCGTGCCGCATGGCGATTGCGCCAATGCGGTCGGGGCGGCGATCGCCCAAGTGAGCGGCGAGAGCGACCGGATCTATCGCGACGTTTCGCGCGAGGCGGCGATCGCGCGGGCCGAAACCGAGGCCCGCCGGCGCGCCGTCGCGGCCGGCGCCGACGCCGCCGGTCTCGAAACGGTCGATGTTGAAGACCTGCCGCTCGCCTACCTGCCCGGCAATGCGCTGCGCGTACGGGTGCGCGTCGCCGGGCCGATGGCTTCGCCGGGTGGCGTGTAGCGCGATGCCGGCGACATCCGGGTTCGACGCCCCCGGCGGCGCTCCGCCGAATTTCGTCAGCCATCTCGAATGCTCGCTTACCGGTGAGCGCTACCCGGCGAATTCGGTCCAGACCGTGTCAAGGGCCGGTCGGCCGCTGCTGGTGCGCTACGACCTCGACGGTGTGCGCCGCGCCCTGCCGCGCGCGGCGCTCGCCGAGCGGCCGCAGAGCCTGTGGCGCTACCGCGAACTGCTGCCGATGCGCCGCGAGAATGTCGTGTCGCTCGGCGAGGTCATGACCCCGCTCGTGCCGTTGCCGCGGCTCGCCGGCAATGGCGGCGAGCTTCTGGTCAAGGACGAAAGCCGGTTGCCGACCGGATCGTTCAAGGCGCGCGGGCTCGCCGTGGCTGTGTCCATGGCACGGCAATTCGGCATCGAAGCGATGGCCATGCCGAGCAACGGCAATGCAGGAGCGGCGCTTGCGGCCTATTGCGCGCGGGCCGGGATCGCGGCCGCCGTCTTCTGTCCCGCCGACACTCCGGCTGTCAATATCGGCGAGATCGCGGTGCAGGGGGCGCGGGTGTTTCTCGTCGACGGGCTGATCGACGATTGCGGCCGGCTCGTCGCCGAGGGCGAAACGGCGCTCGGCTGGTTCAACTGCGCGACCATGCGCGAGCCCTACCGTATCGAGGGCAAGAAGACGATGGGGCTCGAACTCGCCGAGCAGCTCGGCTGGGAGCTGCCCGACGCGATCTTCTACCCGACCGGCGGCGGGACCGGCATCGTCGGCATGTGGAAGACCTTCGCCGAACTCGAAAGCATCGGCTGGATCGGGCCGCGGCGGCCGCGCATGGTGGTGGTCCAGGCGCTGGGCTGCGCGCCGATCGTCAGGGCCTGGGAGGACGGCATCGAGCACGCGCCGCGCTGGCCGCAGGCCCATACCTTCGCCGCCGGCATCCGCGTGCCGCAGGGGATCGGCGATTTCCTGATCCTGCGCGCGGTCCGCAAGAGCGGCGGGTTTGCGATCGCCGTCGACGACGATGCGATCGCCGCCGCCTGGCGCGAGATCGCCGTGACGGAGGGGCTGCTCTTCTGCCCCGAGGGTACGGCGACCTATGCGGCTTATCGGCGGGCGCTGGCCGACGGGCGGGTCGGCCGCGGCGAGCGGGTCGTGCTGTTCAACTGCGCCAGCGGGCTCAAATACCCGATGCCGGCCGCCGGGACCCCGCTGAAGCTTGGCGTGGCGATCGACTGGCGGCGATTGATCGCAACCTCGCCGGAGCCTTGACTTTACCGCTGCCGGGAACATTGCAAAGGCTGATAACGTTGGCGCGGGCGGTCCTGTTGGCGGTCGGCCTCACCGGGCTCTCAGCGGCGTTGGCGCAAACTTCCGTCGCGCCGCTCGTACTCGAAACGAGGATCCCGCTCGGCCAAGTGCGCGGCCGCATCGACCACCTCGCGATCGATGCAAAGCGCCGGCGGCTGTTTGTTGCCGAACTCGGCAATGACAGCCTGGCGGTGGTCGACCTCGGAGCCGGCAAGTTGCTGCGCACGATCGCCGGCTTCAGCGAGCCGCGACCGGGACGCACACCGCGTTCTCGTTGCCTTTCGCAGCCCGCCGATGCTGATGGCACTGTCCAGCCGGGACCAGCGGGTCGTGGCCAAGGCCGCGATCTGTGGCGACGCCGACGATGTGTTCGTCGCGATGCGGCGCGCCATCGCATCTATCTGAGTTGCGGCGCAGGGGTCCTCGACGTGCTCGAAGCGGCGGCGGCCCGCTATCGGCGGCTGGCGCGCGTACCGACCGTCGCGGGCGCCCGAACCTCGCTGTTCGTACCCGAACGCGACCGGCTCTACGTGGCGGTGCGCGCAAGCGGGAGCGAACCGGCGGCGATCTGGGTATTCCGCCCCGCGCCATGAGGGCGAACAAGCTCATCGCGGCGCTGGCGCCTGCGGCCATGCTCGCCTGCTGGCAGGGGACCGCCGAGGCCTTTCGCCCGTTCGATGGTACGGACGCCGCAGTGGCGGACCCGGGCGATGTGGAAGTCGAGCTCGGTCCGGTCGAGTGTCTTCGCGACGGAGCCGAACGCTCGTTTCTGGCACCGGACCTGAGGCTCAATTACGGGTTCGCACCGGACTGGGAGGCGACGATCGAGGGCAATCTCGCGCATGTGCTTGGCGGCGAAGTGCCCGGGACCTGGTCGGCGCGATGGCCGATCTCAAGACCGTGCTGCGCGAAGGCATCCTGCAGGACAAGCCGGGGCCCAGCATCGCCACCGAATTCTCGGTCCTGCTGCCGGGGACGCCGGACGACCATGGCACCGGCGTCGGCCTCGACGCCATCGTCTCGCAGCGCTGGGGCTGGGCGATCGTACATCTCAATCTCGCCGCCACGCTCACCCGCGAGCAGCATGCCGATTACTTTGTCGATGCGATTATCGAGGGCCCGTACGACTGGGCGGTGCGGCCGGTCTGCGAATTCTTCTATGAACTCGACATCGGCCAGTTTGTCACCGGCTCCGGCCTCATTGGCGGGATCTGGCAGGTCAAGGACAATGTCGCGGTCGATTTCGGGGTGCGCGGAGCGCGCATCAATGACCACACCGCGGGCGAGATCCGCGTCGGCGTGACCTTCTCGTTCGGCCTGCCGAAGAGGCTCGGTTTGCCGGCGGGGCGCTCCGCCGCGGCGCTGCCGTCAAGGGCAGCGCCAACATCCTGCTGCGCCGCGGCTCAGTTGGGGTCGAGCTCGGTGTCCCAGTAGAGATAGTCGCGCCAACTCTCGTGCAGATAATTGGGTGGAAAGGCGCGGCCGTTCTGCTGCAGCATGTGGGTCGTCGGCTGGATCGGCCGGCGGCGCGGAAACATCCCGCTCTCGCGCGGCAGCCGGCTGCCCTTCAGCAGATTGCAGATGCTGCAGGCGGTCACGACATTGGTCCAGATCGTGCGCCCGCCGCGCGAGCGCGGGATCAAATGGTCGAAGGTCAGCTCCTGCGACGGGTTGGGTTCGCCGCAATATTGGCAGGTGAAGCGGTCGCGCAAAAACACGTTGAAGCGGGTGAATGCTGGATGCCGCGCCGCCGGCACGTATTCCTTGAGCGACACGACGCTCGGTAACGGCATCTCCAAGGACGGGCTGCGCACGCAAAGGTCGTAGCAGTCGATGATGTTGACCCGATCGAGAAACACCGCCTTGACCGCATCCTGCCAGGACCACAAGGACAGCGGGAAATAGCTCAACGGCTGAAAATCCGCGTTGAGCACCAGCGCCGGGCAATTGTCGAGGCCAACCGTCACGCAGCACCCACCCTCTTCACCGACGCCCAGTCTTCCCGAATAGCACGGTAATGTGACGGCTTGATAACGGATCGGTCGCGGCGCGACAAGATCGGCAACGGAGAAAGGGGCTCTTTGCCGCAGCTTAGCTGGAACTAGCGGGTCGGCACGGGCTGCGGCCCGCGGTAGTCGTAAAACCCGCGACCGGCTTTGCGGCCGAGCCAGCCGGCCTCGACATATTTGACGAGCAGCGGGCACGGCCGGTATTTGCTGTCGGCGAGCCCCTCATAGAGCACCTGCATGACCGACAGGCAGGTGTCGAGTCCGATGAAATCGGCGAGCTCGAGCGGACCCATCGGGTGGTTTGCGCCGAGCTTCATCGCGGTGTCGATCGACACGACCGAGCCCACCCCTTCGTACAGGGTGTAGACCGCCTCGTTGATCATCGGCTGCAAGATGCGGTTGACGATGAATGCCGGATAATCCTCGGCCGCGACCGGCGTCTTGCCGAGCTTAAGCGCCAAATCGCGGGTCAGCGCAAAAGTTTCCTCGTCGGTGGCGATGCCGCGGATCAGTTCGACGAGGGTCATCACCGGCACCGGGTTCATGAAATGCATGCCGATGAATTTGCTCGGCCGGTCGGTCGAAGCCGCCAACCGGGTGATCGATATCGACGAGGTGTTGGTGGCGATCAGCGCGTCCGGCCGCAATTTCGGGGTCAGTTCTTTGAAGATCCGGCGCTTGACTTCCTCGTTTTCGGTCGCCGCCTCGATCACCATGTCGCAATCACCAAAGAGCGCGTAGTCGAGACCGGTGTGGATGCGGGCGAGTGCCGCCTGCTTTTCCTGTTCGCTGATCTTGCTGCGCGCCACCTGGCGCGTCAGATTGCGCTCGATCGCATCGAGGCCGCGCTGCAAGGCCTCTTCGTCGATGTCGGCAATGACGACGTCAAGCCCGGTGAGAGCGCAGACATGGGCGATGCCGGCGCCCATCTGACCGGCGCCGACGACGCCGATGCGGCGCAGCCCATCGGCGCGCGCCCCCACGGACGCGGGGGCGGGGCTCATTCTCGGCGCTCCAGCTCTTCGGCGAGCTCGGGCAGGATCTTGAACAGATCGCCGACAAGGCCGTAATCGGCGACCTGAAAGATCGGCGCTTCTTCGTCCTTGTTGATGGCGACGATAACCTTCGAATCCTTCATCCCGGCGAGATGCTGGATTGCCCCCGAAATGCCGACCGCGATGTAGAGCTCGGGGGCGACAATCTTGCCGGTCTGACCGACCTGATAGTCGTTCGGAACAAAGCCCGCATCGACCGCGGCGCGCGAGGCGCCGATCGCGGCGCCGAGGCGGTCGGCGACCCTTTCGAGGAGACGGAAATTGTCGCCCGACTGCATACCGCGTCCGCCTGAGATGACGATCCGCGCGCTGGTCAGCTCCGGCCGCTCCGATTTCGACAATTCGGCGCGGACGAACGCGGAGAGCCCGGCGCCGGCGGTCGCCGTCGCGACGGCTTCGATTGGCGCCGCTCCGCCGGTCGCGGCACCGGGCGGGAAGGCGGTGCCGCGCACCGTGATCACCTTGATCGGGTCGCGCGACTGCACGGTCTGCAACGCGTTCCCGGCGTAGATCGGCCGCACGAAGGTGTCGGGCGACACGACGGCGCTGATGTCCGAGATCTGCATCACATCGAGGAGCGCGGCGACCCGCGGCATCAGGTTCTTGCCGCCGGTCGTCGCCGGCGCCAGGAGGTGCGCATAGTGGCCGGCCAACCCGACGACGAGCGGCGCCACATTTTCGGCGAGCCCATGGTCGTAGACTACATCGTCGGCGAGCAATACCTTGCGCACACCGGGGACCTGGGCCGCCGCTGCGGCGGCGGCGCGGCACCCCTTGCCGGCGACCAAGAGGTCAACGTCGCCGCCGGCGATCTGCTTCGCCGCCGCGAGCGCGTTGAGCGTCGCCGGCTTGAGCGCGCTGCCGTCGTGTTCGGCGATGACGAGGGCCGCCATCAGATCACCCGCGCTTCGGTTTTGAGCTTGTCGACGAGCTCGGCGACCGAGCCGACCTTTTGCCCCGCCTGGCGCTTTGGCGGTTCCTCGACCTTCAAGACGACGAGCCGCGGCGTCACATCGATGCCGAGCGCCTCCGGGGTCGTCGTCGCGATCGGCTTTTTCCGCGCCTTCATGATGTTCGGCAGCGAGGCGTAGCGCGGCTCGTTCAGTCGCAGATCGGTCGTGACCACCGCCGGCATCTTGATCGAGATCGTCTCCAACCCGCCATCGACCTCGCGCGTCACTTCGGCGCGGCCGTCGGCGATCACGATCTTCGAGGCAAAGGTCGCCTGCGGCCAGCCGAGCAAGGCCGCGAGCATCGGTCCGGTCTGATTGCAGTCGTCATCGATCGCCTGCTTGCCGACGATCACGATCTCGGGCTTTTCGTCGAGGATCACCGCCTTCAAGAGCTTGGCGACGGCGAGCGGCTGCAACTCGGCATCGGTTTGGACGAGGACGCCGCGGTCGGCGCCCATCGCCAGCGCCGTGCGGATCGTCTCCTGGCACTGTGCCGCGCCGAGCGAGACGGCGACAACCTCGCCGACGATCCCCTTTTCGCGCAGTCGCAACGCTTCCTCGACGGCGATCTCGTCGAACGGGTTCATCGACATCTTCACATTGGCGGTTTCGACCCCGCTCTTGTCCGCCTTGACGCGGATCTTGACGTTGTAGTCGATGACCCGCTTGACCGCGACCAGCGCCTTCATCTCGTCCTCGCCTCCGTCGCGGCGCCGCCGCCGCCACCCGACAGGGACGAATTGTGCACGGGACCTCAACGAAGGCAAGGGGGCCGCGCCGCCGGGTCCGGCGACGCGGGCGACGCCCTGCGGAAAGGGCTACGAGCGGTCGAACGGGTGGTCGAGGATCGCCCGCTGCGCCGGGGTCAAAGCCTGATAGAGCGCTTCGACCGCCGGCTTTGCCGCCGTCAGCCCGTCGAGCCGGGCCGAAAGGAACTGCTGCATTCGAGCCATTCGGTCAACGACGGTCGAGGCGGTTGCGGTCTTCGGCAGCAGCGAAGCGCATAGCTGGCGCTCCTTCTGCTCTTCGGTTTGCGCGACGCTCTCCACCTTGTCCCACAAAGGACGCTGCGCCGCGGTCAGATCGAGCTTGGTCTCGACGTAAGCGCGGCGGGCGGCGCGCCAGGCCAGCCGATCGATGCACCGCTCCTGCGGGTCACCGCGCATCCACATCCGATGCATCATCATATGCCGCATCGGCATCGGCCCGCCGCCCATCGGCGGTCCGCCGCCGCCTTCCGCCGCCGCGGCCGGCGGGTCTTCGGAGCTCGGATGCTGGGCAAAGCCGGCGACGATCGGCGCCGCGACGAAGACGCCCGCCGCGAGGGCGGCGGCAAGCACTGTTTTCAAGAGAACCTCCATCGATCCCGGGGCCCAATCATCGGGCCGCCTGCGCAGGAGAGTACGCGGCCGCGTCGCGCCCGATCCCCGGATCGATTGGCGAAATCAGCTTTCGAGATGACGCAGATATTGCGCAACAAAGTCGCAGCCGACCAATTCCGTGAAGGCTTCGGTCAGTCTGCGGGTGACCGGCCCCGGTACCGTGCCGGCGGCGAATTTTCGGCCGTTCAAGCTGCTCACGCCGCACACGACAAGGCTCGTCGAGGTCAAGAAACATTCTTCGGCGGTATAGGCGTCATAGAGGTCGATGTCGCCCTCGGTGCAGGGGATGCCGAGCGCCCGGGCCAGGTCGAACACCGCCTGGCGGGTGACGCCCGGCAGCACGTAACGCTCGCGCGGCGTCCACAACGCGCCGTCCTGAACCAGGAATATGTTGCTCCCTTGGCCTTCGGCGAGGTTGCCGTCGACGTCGAGCAATACCGCCCAGGCGTCGGGATTCCGCGCCTTTGCCTCACGGTCGCCGAGGATCAGGTTCAGGTACTGGTGCATCTTGGCGCGCGGCGACAGCGATTGCGGCGGCGTGCGCCGGACCGCCGGGGTGATCACGTCGATGCCGTCGCGAAACAGCCGGGCGCGCTCGCGCAGCGGCAATGGCTGGCACTCGACGATGACGTTCGGCCCGTAATGCGGCCAGTCGTCGCCGGACACCGGCAGGACGCCGCGGCTGACCCGCTGGCCGATCCAGTAATCCTCGTCCGGGCCGAGGAGATGGCGGTTCCTCGCCAATACTTCCTCGCTGATTGCGGTCATCTCCGCGGGCGAGAGGCCGGGGTCGAGGTCGAGGTAGCGGAGCGAGCGGTAGAGCCGGGCGACGTGCTGCTCAAGCCGAAACGCCCTGCCGCCGAAGCTGCGGGTCATGTCGAAGACCGCGTCGCCCTTCAGGAAGCCCTGGTCACGGAACGGGATCACGACCTCGCCCTCGCGCACGAACTTGCCGTTGAACCAGGCAACGCGTTGGTTGCCACGCGGCATCGCTCCCCCTCCCGTCAGAGCATTGCCGCAGTCTCGCCGAGCCCCGGCGAAAACGCAATTCGCGCCGGGCGGCAAGCGCGGTCGCGACCCGGGGCGGCAACACTGCGGTCGTATTTGCGGCGCTCTCTCCCGCCGGATTGGTTTCCGGGCCCCGCGGAACTAGCCGGCGGGTTGAATTGCGGCGGCGCCGGGACCCTGCACGGTGATGACGATGCGGCGGTTCTGCGCTCGGCCTTCGGGCGTGTCGTTGGAGGCCACCGGATGGGTGTCGCCGAAGCCTTTGGCCGAGACGATGTTCGCATTGACCCCTTGGGCGATGAGGAAACTCGCGACGGTCGAGGCGCGGCGCGTCGACAGGACGAGGTTGTTCGGGACGCCCTCGCGCTGCAGGGCAGGCCCGACCGGCGCATTGTCGGTATAGCCGTAGACCACCACCTTGGCGTTCTGCAAATTGCGCAATTTCGGGGCGATGTTGGTGGCCAGCTCGTTCTGCCCGGCCGGGCTCAGCTGAAAGCCGCCCGACGGGAACAGCAGGTCGGCCTTCTCGACGAAATCTTGTTCCGCCTTCGACGCCGCGAGCTGCTGCTGCAGCTGTTGGACCTGCGCCTGCGCCTGCTGCAGCTCCGCGGCCTGCTGGTCGTAGGCGCTCTGCGAGACGCAAGCCCCTAACACCAGGGGGGGCAGCACCACGGCCGCAGCTGCGGCAACCGACTTTATCTTCATGGCTCATCTCCCGACGGGGCCCTCGCCTGCCGAGCGATCCTCGCCCGGCCCGCGAGTTTCGCAGCGGTTTATCGCCCAATTATGCAGAATTGGCAAGACGCCGCCCCAGAAAAAAATATGTTGCCGCGCCGCTTCGGGAGGGCGCGATCGGGGACATGCTGAAATACGCGGTGGGCCACAGCGATGTCGACTCCCGAAGCAGCTCGCCCGCAAGCTGCGCGCCGATCGGGTGGTTCTCAACCCGCGGCATCACTGGACGATGGATCAGGTCTGGGTTTACGCGATCGGCGAGACGCGTGACTTCGAGGGGATAAAGGCGACCGGTTTCATTGTCCTCCCAAGTCAGGGTGGCAATGAAAGCGCAAGGGAACTGGAGAGCGACGCTTTCCTTGCCCTTCTGGCCTATTACTATTTCATGGCCACCGGCGTCACGCCGGCCGCGGACCGGCCAATGATGAGGTGTTAAGCGGGCTCAGCCGTAGCGGTGCACCTCGCGCACCGCGGCGGCGATCTTCTCGGGGCTCGGGATGTAGAGCTTCTCCAAGGACGGTGCGAACGGCACCGGCGTGTGCGGCGCCGTGACCCGCCTGACCGGCGCCTTCAGCGCGGCAAAGGCCTTGTCGGCGACGAGTGCGGCGATATCGGCCGCCATACTGCAGCGCGGCGTCGCCTCGTCGACGACGACGAGCCGGCCGGTGCGCTCGACGCTTTCGAGGATCGTGTCTTCGTCCAACGGCGAGGTCGTGCGCGGGTCGATCAGCTCGCACTCGATCCCCTCCTTGGCCAACGCTTCGGCCGCTTGGCCGGCGTAATGCACCATCCGGGCAAGGGCGACGACGGTCACATCGTCGCCGTCGCGCACGATGTTGGCCTCGCCGAACGGGATCGCATAAGGTTCGTCCGGCACCTCGGTCTTCAGGTCGTACATCAGCTTGTGCTCGCAGAAGACGACCGGGTCGTCGTCGCGGATCGCCTGGGTCAGCAATCCCTTGGCGTCGTAAGCGTTGGACGGAACGACGCATTTCAACCCCGGCACCGAGGTGAAGATGTGATAGGGGCTCTGCGAATGCTGGGCCGCGGCACTTCGCCCGGCGCCGATCATCGTGCGGATGACGAGCGGCGTCTTCGCCTTGCCGCCGAACATGTAGCGGAATTTCGCCGCTTGATTGAAGATCTGGTCGAAGCAAACGCCGAGAAAATCGGAGAACATCAGCTCGGCCACCGGCCGCAAGCCGGTGATGGCGGCGCCGGCTGCCGCACCCATGATCGCCGACTCGCTGATCGGGGTATCGATGACCCGGGCCTCGCCGAACTCGGCGATGAGCCCCTTGGTGACGCCGAGCACGCCGCCGTAAGCGTCGCGCTGTCCCTCGGTCCCGGCACCGCCGGCGACATCCTCGCCGATGACCACGACCGTGGGATCGCGGCGCATCTCCTGCGCCAGCGCCTCGTTCAATGCCTGGCGGATCGATTTCTGCGGCATCGCGCCCTCAATACGATACGTAGACGTCGGTCAGGAGATCGGTGTCGGCCGGGGGCTCCGCGGCGCGCGCCGTGGCGACGGCGCGGTCGATCAAGGCCGCGACCTCGGCGTCGATCGCGTCGAGCGCGGTCGTCTCGAGCAGCGCCGCCTCGCCGACGCGGCGGCGGAAATTCCGGATGCAGTCGCGCTCCTCCCGCAACCGCCGGACCTCGTCCTTGCCGCGATAGAGTTGCGCGTCGCCCGAATGATGGCCGAAGAAGCGGCAGGTATCGACCTCGATGGCGCTCGGGCCGCCGCCCGAACGGGCGCGCGCGACCGCCTCGCCGGCGGCCTCGTGCACCGCGAAGAAATCATCGCCGCTGACCTTGACCGCCGGCAGGCCGAAGCCCTGGGCGCGGCCGGCGATGTCCCGGCTGCCGACGGCGTAGCCGACGCCGGTGCCCTCGCCATACTGGTTGTTTTCGAAAACGAAGATCGCCGGCAGCTGCAACACCACCGCCAAATTCATCGCCTCGAAAGTGGTGCCCTGGTTTGAGCCGCCGTCGCCGGTGAAGGATACCGCGACGGTGCCGCGGCCCAGGGTCTTGGCGCTCAACGCGGCGCCGACGACTAACGGCGGGCCGCCGCCGACGATGCCGTTGGCGCCGAGCATGCCGCGATCGAGATCGGCGATGTGCATCGAGCCGCCCTTGCCGCCGCACAACCCGCCCTTCCTGGCGAACAATTCCTGCATCATCATGACCGGATCGCAGCCCTTGGCGATCGAATGGCCATGACCGCGATGGGTGCTGGCGATGTAGTCGGCGTTGCCGAGATGCGAACACACGCCGACCGCAGCGGCCTCCTCCCCGGCATAGAGATGGACGAAGCCCGGGATCCCGCCCTTGGCGAATTCTTCCTGGACCCGCTCCTCGAAGCGGCGGATCGTCGCCATGGCGCGATAGGCCTCGAGCAATTCCTCGCGGCTCAGCTGCACGGCATTCCTCCCTCTCGGCTATCGTCCGCGAAGCGGATTTTGCCCGGGTTGCCCGAGCTTCACAACCGCGGCTTTGGGACGGCCGCGATGCTCCCGGATTTGCGCCAACGTCACCGGGCGGAAGTCCCAGGCATCGACGCCGACGTCGACCTGCCGCGGCTGCGGCGCGAGGCGGCCGTGGCAATGGCCGTGCAGATCGAACGCGCCCTTGTCCATGCGCCACCAGCTGCGGAACGGGTAGTGGCACAATACCAGAAGGACGCCGTCGAGGGTCATCTCGGCGTAAGGCTGGACACTCGCCCAGTGCGGGTCTTCGGTGGTCGCCGGCGGATCATTGTTGCCGGTGACGAGGTGTTTCTTGCCGTTGAGCCGACCGAGCAGCTGCGCCACCACCGCTCCCGGCTGGCGAATCGCGACGTCGCCGAGATGCCAGACCTCATCCCCGGGGCCGACCGTCGCGTTCCAGCGTTCGATCAGCGCTTCATTCATCGCCGCCGCCGAGGCAAACGGCCGGCGATAGAGGCCGAGCGCGCCGCCGTGCCCAAAATGCGTGTCGCTGGTGAAGAAGACGGTCACGCGCTTGGGCTTTAGGCAGCAGCGATATCGGTTTGCGCGAAATCATTCCCCTTGTAAAGGAGCGGCACGCCGAGTTCGCGGGCGCAGGCATAGGCAAAGCAGTCGCCCGTATTCAGCGCCGCGGGGTGCCGACCCCGTCCGTAGCGGTCGAACGCTGCGACCGCAGCTCGGCCGGTTTCCGAAGTGATCGGCACGGTCCATACCGAGGCGTGGTTCAGGAAATCATCAAGCAGGGAACTGGCGTTGTCGATCGACATTCCACCCGCGCGGGCAAGACCAAGCACGGCTTCATAGACCGCTATCGGCGAAGTATAGGTGGTGAAGGCTTCGCCAAGCCGCCCCACGAGCAGCTCGGCGTCTGCTTCGTGCGCGATGATCGCGACAATCGCCGAGGCATCGAGAAACATCAGAATTCGCCCGACAACTCGTCGAAGAACGCCTTGTCCGCCGGCAATCCACCCGGTTTCTTGAGCGCGGCAAACCGCTCCTGGATCGGTCTGAGCCGTTCGATCAACGGGATCGCGGCGCACGTCCGCTCGTACTCGTGCTCGACGGCCTCGTAGATCGTCGCGGTCAGGCCCTTTCCTTTAAGCTTCGCCAGCCGCCGGACCGCGGCATCGGTCGCCTGATCCCTGATTCCTCTGCATGTGTACAAGGCCCTCGAGGTAGCGGATCGATTCGGCCCGGTCAACCACCCGAACCATTCGAACATCCGGCGGGCGCGGCAGGTTGCGCCGCTTCACGCCGTCGCCGGCCAGATGCCTTCGACCGGATAGGCCTCGTCCTCGCCGGGCCAGGGCGGCATCGTGACGGCGACGGCGACAAGCGCCTCGTCCCCGTCGCAGCGATATTGGAAACGCGTGCCGGTCGGGAGACTAATCGACACGCCCGGGCCGATCTCGGTGATTTCCTCGGCGCCGCCGAGCTTGCGCCAGAAGCGCCCCCGACCGGCGATGAAATACCAGATTTCTTCGATCGTGCGATGCGTCACCGCTTTCGCGACGGCATAGGGGGCCAGCGAAAACACGGCGAGACCGCCGCGCGACAAACCGCACAGCAGGCGCACCTCCGAACCGTCCAAGGCGATGACATCGGGTTTGTCGCCGATCCTCTTGGTCTCGAACCGCATCTTGTCGTCCTCCGGAAGGCGACCGATTGACGATCGGTTGTTTTCGATTTCCATTGACGCTGCGCTCTCTGTTCGTGGAAATCCAGATGCCGCTCGACAATGGTCTTCCGCCAAGCTTCGAGGCGCGGCTGCGCCGCGAGATCCGGGGCGAGATCATGTTCGACGCCTTCAGCCGCGGCCGCTATGCGACCGACGCCTCCTTTTATCAGATCGAGCCGCTGGGCGTCGTCGTGCCGCGCGACCGCGCCGACGCCGCCGCAGCGATCGCCATCGCCCGGGAGGCGGGGGTCCCGATCCTGCCGCGCGGCGCCGGCACCTCGCAATGCGGCCAGACCGTGGCGCGCGCGCTGGTGATCGATTGCAGCAAATATATGGCCCGAGTGGGCGCGATCGATGTCGAAGCGCGGCGCGTGCGGGTCGAGCCGGGGGTCGTTCTCGACCGGTTGAACCGCGAGCTGCGGCCGCACAAGCTGTTCTTTCCGGTCGATCCGTCGACCGCGAGCCGTGCCACGATCGGTGGCATGACCGCGAACAACAGCTGCGGTGCGCGCTCGCTGCGCTACGGCACCATGGTGCACAATGTGCGCGGCATCGACGCGTTGCTGGCTGACGGCACGGCCGCCTGTTTCGCCGAGGTTCCCGGCAACTTCCTAGCGGATGCGGAGGGCGGCGCCGCGCCCGAGCGTTATCGCGACTTGGTGCGTCGGATGCGCGCCCTTTACCGGCGCGAGGCGGACGAGATCGCCCGCCGTTTTCCGCAGCTGCTGCGTCGGGTCGGCGGCTACAACATCGACAGCATCGACGAGGCCGGCCACAACATGGCGCACCTGTTGGTCGGCTCGGAGGGCACGCTCGCCTTTTTCAACGAGATCGAGCTCGAGTTGCAGCCGATCCCCGAGCATCGGGTGCTCGGCATCTGCCATTTCCCGAGCTTCTACGCGGCGATGGCCGCGACCCCGCAGATCGTCGCACTGGGTCCGAGCGCGGTCGAACTGGTCGACCGCACGATGATCGAGTTGTCGCGGGAGATCCCAATGTTCAGCGCCGTCGTCGAGCGGTTCGTTAAGGGCGACCCGGCGGCGATCCTGCTGACCGAATTTGCCGGCGACGACGCGGCCGAAAACCTGCGGCGGCTCCAGGGGCTCGGCGCGTTGATGGCGGAGCTTGGCTATCGCAGTGGGGTCATCGAGGCGGTCGACCCGGCTTTCCAGCAGGCCGTCTGGGAGGTGCGGGCGCAAGGCCTCAACATCATGATGTCGATGAAGGGCGACGGCAAGCCGGTCTCGTTTCTCGAAGATTGTGCGGTGCGGCTCGAAGACCTGGCCGACTACACCGAGCGGCTCACTCGGATCTTCGAGAAGCACGGCACCTACGGCACCTGGTACGCGCACGCGTCGGTCGGCTGCCTGCACGTGCGCCCGGTGCTCAACCTGAAGCAGGAGCTGGAGGTCAAAAAGATGCGCGCCATCGCCGAGGAAGCCTTCGCGATGGTGCGCGAATACCAGGGTTCGCATTCGGGCGAGCACGGCGACGGGCTGGTGCGGTCCGAATTCCACGAGGCGATGTTCGGCGCTCGCCTGGTGCGCGCCTTCGAAGCGGTCAAGGACGCGTTCGACCCGGACGGCCTGTTCAATCCCGGCAAGATCGTCCGGGCGCCGAGGATGGACGACCGCAGCCTGTTCCGGTTCAAGCCCGACTACCAGCACCTCCCGATCGCCAATGCGCTCGACTGGTCGCCATGGGGCGGCTTCGCCGCGGCGGCCGAGATGTGCAACAACAACGGCGCTTGCCGCGCACGCGACGCGGCCGTCATGTGTCCCTCGTTTCGCGCCACCGGCGACGAGCGGCACCTGACGCGCGGCCGGGCGAATACGCTGCGGCTCGCCTTGTCGGGGCAGCTCGGACCGGATGCGCTCGTCGGCGAGGACATGCGCGAGACGATGGCGCTCTGCATCTCGTGCAAGGGTTGCCGGCGCGAATGCCCGACCGGCGTCGACATGGCGCGGATGAAGATCGAGTTCCTGCATCATTACCGGCGACGCCACCCGCTTGCGGCGCGCGACCGGCTGATCGCCTGGCTGCCGCGCTATGCGCGCCACGCGGCGCGGTTGGCGCCGCTCCTCAATCTACGCAATCGGGCCGCATTGCTCGCGCGCCTGGGTGAGCGCTGGTTCGGGCTCAGCAGCGCGCGGAAGTTGCCGGAATGGTCGAGCCGTCCCTACCGCGGCCGCACGCGCGGGAGCGGGCGCGACGTCGTGCTCCTGATCGATACCTTCAACCGCTGGTTCGAGCCGGAGAATGCCCGCGCCGCCGAGCGCGTGCTGCTCCGCGCCGGCTATCGCGTCGTCGATCCCGGGCCGGAGCGCGGCCGGCCCTTGTGCTGCGGCCGGACGTTTCTGGCCGCGGGCCTCGTCGACGAGGCCCGGACCGAGGCGCGGCGCATGATCGAGGCGCTGGTCCCCCATGTCGACGCCGGGACCCCGATCGTCGGGCTCGAACCCTCCTGCCTCTTGACCCTGCGGGACGAGCTCCCGGCGATGCTGCCGGGCGCCGCGGCGAAGGCGCTCGCCGCGCGGGCCCTGCTGTTCGAGGAATTCGTCGACGCGGAGCGCGTCGCCGGTCGGTTCGCGCTTGCGCCGAAGCCGATGCCGGGCCGCGCCGCGCTGCTCCACGGCCATTGCCACCAGCAGGCCTTCGCCACCGTCGGCGCCGCGGTCAGGACTCTGCGGCTCATTCCCGGGCTCGCGGTCGAGACCTTCGCTTCGACCTGCTGCGGGATGGCCGGTGCGTTCGGCTATGAGGCCGAGCATTTCGAGATGTCGCTCCGGATCGGCGAGCTCGGCGTCTTGCCGCGGATGCGCGCCGCCGCCCCCGAGACCATCCTCGCCGCCTGCGGCACCAGCTGTCGCCACCAGATCGCGGAGGCGACCGGTCGCGAGGCCCGGCACATCGTGTGCATTCTCGACGAGGCGTCGGCGGCGGAAATCGCATTCCGGGCGGAAGCCGACATCCGGTCCGCACCGCGCTGAAGACCGAGCAGCCGGGTAATGGGTATTGCTGCGCGAGGGGGCCGGTGACGGTACACTTCATCGGTGCGGGCCCGGGGGCGCCCGACCTGATCACCGTGCGCGGTCTGTGCCTCGTCCAGCGCTCGCCCTATTGCCTTTACGCCGGTTCGCTGGTTCCGGTCGAGATCCTGGCCGCCGCCCCGCCCGGCGCCAAGCTCGTCGATACGGCGCCGCTGACCCTCGATGCAATCCTCGGCCACATGGCCGAGGCGCATGCGCAGGGGCTCGAAGTGGCGCGGCTCCATTCCGGCGATCCCTCGCTCTACGGTGCGATCGCCGAACAGATGCGGCGGCTTGAGGCGCTTGGCATCCCATACGATGTGACGCCGGGCGTCCCGTCCTTCGCCGCCGCGGCGGCGGCGCTTGGCTTGGAGCTGACGCTGCCCGAAATCGCCCAGACCGTGATCCTGACCCGGAGCGCCACGCGCTCGTCGCCGATGCCGGAAGGCGAGACGCTGGAGCGCCTGGCTGCTTCGGGCGCCACCCTCGCAATCCATCTGTCGATCGCCAATCTCGCTCGGGTCGTGCGCAGCCTGTTGCCGTGCTATGGCCCGGATTGTCCGGCGATCGTCGCCTACCGCGTCAGCTGGCCCGACGAATTGCTGCTGCGCGGCACGCTCGCCGACATCCGCGGCAGGGCGAAAGCCGCCGGGATCACCCGCACCGCCCTCGTCCTCGTTGGGCGCGCGCTGGGGGCGACCGCGGCGCCCGACAGCCGGCTCTACGCGCCCGGCCACCACCACCTCTTTCGCCGCCGCGGGACGCCCGCGAGCGCCGAATAAAATTTGCCAGACTGCGGCATTTTGTCCTATACTCATTTGCGAAAACGCGGCAGTCCGCCGGGCGGACCGCGACGAGGGCGGCATGGATGTCGAATCGATTTTGCAGGGCAAGGGCCGAGCGGTGGTGACAATCCGCCCGGACGCGCCGATCACCGCGGCACTCGCGGCATTGACCGAGCGCAACATCGGCGCCCTCGTCGTCAGCGCCGATGGCGAGGCGGTTGACGGCATCGTCTCCGAGCGCGACATCGTTCGCGGCCTCGCCGATCGCGGCGGCGCGTTTCTGGCCGATCAGGTGGCGGCGGCGATGACGCGGCCGGTGGTGACCTGCGGCCCGCGGGACAAAGTGGCCGATTTGATGATGCTCGTGACCAACCGCCGGTGCCGCCATCTGCCGGTGGTCGACGGCGGCCGGCTTTGCGGCATCGTCAGCATCGGCGATCTCGTCAAGAGCCGGCTCGACGAGATCGAGCACGAGGCGCGCTCGCTGCGCTCGTTCATCGCCGGCGCCTGAGGGCGACGCCGCCCCCTTGCTAGTAGACGCCCTTCAGCGGTTCGGTCTCGCGTTTTTCGACGGTGGCGCCGGCACTGCCACTGCCGCTGTAGTCTAAAAGCTTGCTCGACAGGCTGTCGGCCGCGACCACCGCGTTCGGGTTGGGCGATTGCGGGCCGAGATTGCCGAGAGCGTTGGGCTCACGCCGCAGACGGTAGGGCGACGACTGCTGGCCCGAGGCGCCCGGCCCAGCTTGATCGATTACCGCTTTGGCCTGTTTGGTCATGCTCTCGTCCTGCGGCCGCGGCGCGCCGGGCGTGGGCGGGCGCAGATTG
Source organism: uncultured Alphaproteobacteria bacterium (assembly GCA_963772295.1). Lineage (GTDB taxonomy): Bacteria > Pseudomonadota > Alphaproteobacteria > ATCC43930 > CGMCC-115725 > AP-15. The sequence goes on along the minus strand of CAVYWO010000001.1, from coordinate 54,303 downwards.
AATTCGGGTGGGATCACCAGGGGCGGGTTCGAATTCGACGGCGAATTCGTCGGGCATCGTCGGTTCGAGCCCGACTGCTTGCTTGAAATCGCTACAGCCGGCAAGCGCGAGCGTCGCAGCAACAGCCGAACAAAGAAGACCGCGGCCGGCGCCGCGAATAGGATGAGCCACAGACATGGCGACGGTCCCTCCCCGCGCCATTTACGACGCCTGGCGCTGCAGAAGCAAGCCGTCGAGCAGCATTGCCGCGACGCCGAGGCAAATCGCACTGTCGGCTAGGTTGAATGCCGGCCAATGCCAAGAGCCCAAATGGAAATCGAGAAAATCAACGACCGCGCCGAGCCGAACACGGTCGGCGACATTGCCGATGGCGCCGCCGACAATCAGCCCGATCGCGATTGCGAGAAGCGGGCTGTCGGCGCGGGCAAGCCACCAGAGGAGGCCGGCGACGATCGCGGCGGCGACCAGCGAGAATAGCAGCGCACCGCGCCCGCCGCCGCCGTTGAACAGGCCAAAGCTCACCCCGCGATTATAGGCCAGCACGAGGTTGAAGAACGGCGTCACCCGGGTCCCGTCATCAAGCCCTTCGGGCACGAAAAAGGCGAGCACCACCGCCTTCGTCAGCTGATCGAGGACGCCGATCAGGAGGGCGACGCCGAGTCCAAGGCCTAGCATCGCGCGGCGGTGGACCTCGGTCATCCGACGATCGCCTCGACGGCAGCGGCGCAACGGGCGCAGAGATCGGGATATGCCGGCAGTAGGCCGACCTCGGGCAGCACCCGCCAGCAGCGAGCGCAGCGCGCGCCCGCGGCCGGCCGGATACGCGCGCCGATCCCGGCAAGCTCCGGCAGAACAAAGGCGTCGGCCGGCACCGGACCCGGCCGGATGGCGGCGGCGGAGGCGATGCACAGCTCGGCGAGATCGACCGCGCCGAGGCGGTCGGCAAGGTCGGGCGGTAAGAGGAGTTCGACCGCGGCTTCGAGGCTCGATCCCAAACGCTTGGCGCCGCGTTCACGCTCGAGGGCCCCGGTGACGACGCGGCGCAGCTCGCGCAGCAGGGCCCAGCGCTCGCCGAGCCCCGGGTCGAGCCACGAAGCCGGGATCTCGGGGAAGAGTTCGAGGTGGACACTGCGGTCGGCGGCGTCACCGTAGCGGGCGAACCAGGCCTCTTCGGCGGTGAAGCAGATGACCGGCGCCAGCCAGCGGACCAGAAAGTCAAAACAGCGATCGAGCACCGTGCGCACCGCCCGCCGCCGGACGTCGCCGGGGATGTCGCAGTAAAGCCGGTCCTTGCGGATGTCGAAATAGAAGGCGGAGAGGTCGACCGCACAGAAATTGTGCAATTCCGTGAGTAGGCCGTGAAAATCGAAATCGGAGACGGCGCGCCGCAGCAACGGGTCGAGTTCGGCGAGGCGGTGCAGTACCCAGCGATCGAGCTCCGGCATCGCGGCGTAGCCGATCGCTTCCTCGGCCGCGAAGCCGTCGAGCGCGCCCAGCAGGTAACGCAGCGTGTTCCGCAGGCGGCGGTAGACCTCGCCGTGATGCTTGAGGATCTCGGGGCCGATCCGAACATCCTCGGTGTAATCCGACCCGACCACCCAGAGCCGCAGAATGTCGGCGCCGGCTTGTTGCAGGACGTCCCGCGGTTCGATGCCGTTGCCGAGCGATTTCGACATCTTGCGGCCGGCTTCGTCGAGCACGAAGCCGTGCGTCAGCACCGCCTCGTAAGGGGCGCGGCCGCGCGTGCCGCAGGATTCGATCAACGACGAGTTGAACCAGCCGCGATGCTGGTCCGAGCCTTCGAGGTAGAGCGAGGCCGGCCATTTGAGTTCGGGCCGTTGTTCGAGGACAAAGGCGTGGGTCGAGCCCGAACTCGAACCACACTTCGATGATGTCGGTGACTTTTTCCCATTCGCCCGGGTCGTAGCGATTCCCGAGGAATTGCGCGGGATCCGCGCTGAACCAGATATCCGAGCCGTGCCGCTCGACGGCGTCGGCAATACGCTCGACGACGGCCGGGTCGCGCAACGGGTCGCCGGTCTCACGATGCGTGAAGACTGTGATCGGCACGCCCCAGGCGCGCTGGCGCGAGACGCACCAGTCGGGCTTGCTCTCGATCATCGCCTCGATCCGGTTCCTGCCCTGCGGCGGCACCCAACGCGTCTCGGCGATCGCCGCCAGGGCCTTTTGCCGCAGCCCGTTGACCGCCATGCCAATGAACCATTGCGGCGTGTTGCGGAAGATGAGCGGCGCCTTCGAGCGCCAGGAATGCGGATAGGAGTGCACCAGCACGCCGCGGGCGAGCAGGCCGCCGGCCGCATCGACCGCGGCGATCACCGCCTCGTTGGCATCGCCGGGCTTGCCGTCCGGGCCATAGACCGACCGGCCGGCAAACAGCGGCACCTGCGGCAGGTAGTTCCCGTCCGGGCCGACCGTGTCAGGCACCGGCAGACCGTGCGCCTGGCCGAGTTCGAAATCGTCGGCGCCATGCCCCGGGGCGATGTGCACGAGGCCCGTGCCCTGCTCGCTTTCGACGAAACTGGCCGCCAGCAACGGGACATCGAACTCATAGCCGTGACCCGCCAGCGGGTGGCGCGCAATTGTGCCGGCAAGCGCCGTTCCGGAGAAGCGTGCGAGGACCGAACTGGCCTCGATGCCGGTGCGCCCGGCGACCTCCTCGGCGAGTGCGGCGGCGAGGAGCAAGGTCTCGCCCGGCACTACCCGGCTACCTTCTGCCGCCCGGTCGACGCGCAGCGCGATGTAATCGAGCCCGGCGCTGAACGCGATCGCGCGATTGCCCGGCAAGGTCCAGGGCGTCGTCGTCCAGATCACCGCCGCGGCACCGGCGAGCGCCGGGTGTCCGCTGCGGGTGATCGGGAAGCGGACCCAGACGGTGGTGGAGCGATGGTCGTGATACTCGACTTCCGCCTCGGCCAGCGCCGTCTGCTCAACCACCGACCAGAGCACCGGTTTCGAACCCTTGTAGAGCCCGCCATTGACGAGAAACTTGCCGATCTCCCGCACGATCTGCGCCTCGGCCGAATGGGCCAGCGTCGTATACGGGTTCAGCCAATCGCCGATTACTCCGAGCCGAGCGAATTCGTCGCTCTGCACGCCGATCCAGTGCTGGGCGAACTCGCGGCATTCGCGGCGGAACCGCGCGACCGGAACATCGTCTTTCGACATATTTCGCGCCCGGTACTGTTCCTCGATCATCCATTCGATCGGCAGACCGTGGCAGTCCCAGCCCGGTACATAGGGCGCATCCTTGCCGAGCATCTGCTGCGATCGGCTCACGACGTCTTTTAGGATCTTGTTGAACGCGTGGCCGATATGGATGTGGCCATTGGCATAAGGCGGCCCGTCGTGCAGCACGAATTTTTCGCGGCCGGCCGAGGCCTCGCGAAGCCGGCGGTAAAGGTCCATCGCCTGCCACCGCGCCAGGATCGCCGGCTCGCGCTTCGGCAGATCGCCGCGCATCGGGAACGAGGTCTTGGGCAGGAAGACGGTCGGACGATAATCCGTCGGCATCGGCTCGGCATTTTCGGGAACGGGCGGCGAATATGCGGAGGTGGTGCGGTCCCGTCAACGCAGGCGCGCGGATTGGGGGCCGCGTCAGGCAGGACCAGCGAATTGCCGACTTCGGTCTCGTTCCGGCGCGCCGCAGACAGATCTTCAGCTGGCGCACCGCCCCAGGCGTCGGTCAGGTCGACGCGGCGGATCGCCATGGCTCGAGAGACGCAGGGCAGTCGTCGCCGGAACGACGCCGACCCCGACATCGCATTCGACAAAGCGACAGACCGCATCGAAGCTGCGCAACAGCACCCGCAATTTGAGGCGGCGGCCGAGCCGCTCGGCCTTCTCCGCCAAGAAGCGCTGCAATGCGCTCATGCGGTCGAGGCTCGGCACTGCCGTCGGCGACCGCGCCGACGATCTCGTCGCTGGGCCGCTCTTCGAGATCGATATTGACCCGCGGATGGGCGGCGAGAAAGGCGCTCAACCGTTCAGCGAAGAATTCAGTCAGCGCATTGGTGTTGGACAGGAGCCGGACTTGGCCACGGATGCCCTCGGCATATTGCCCGAGGTCGCCATGCATGCGGTCGGCCTGCCGCAACAGGATGCGGGCCTGCCGCATGAGGGTATGGCCAGCCTCCGTCGGCACGACGCCCTGCCGCCGGCGATGCAGCAGGGGCGTGCCGAGCACGGCCTCCATGTTGCGGATCCGGGTGCTCGCCGCGGCCAGTGCGGCATTGAGGCGCTCGGCGCCGCCTGACCACCCTGCGGTATTTCGCCGCGGCGGCGGGGCTGCGGCAACAGACCGCCTTTGGCAAGGGCGTCGCCGGTCTCGCGGTCGCCGTCCGGTTGCTGATTCCTTACCCCGATTTGCGGACGCGCTCCAACGTAAGAAGGCGGCGCGTCGGCTGCACCGGCGCGGGACGATTCGAGCTATGCTCCGCGGCCACGGCGATAATCGGAGACGGCAGGGATGACGAGGGTGACGACCGAACGGCGCCTCAAGCATTTCGGCTGGGGCCGCGAGGGCGAGGGCCTGACCCCGGCCGAGGAAAAGGCGGCGCTCGACCGCTATTGCCGCCTGTTCGGCGTTACCGGGTTCGACGAGGTGGCGCCGCCGCCGCTTGCCGCGATCGAACTGCCGCCGCCGCGCTTGGCGCCGCCGGCGCCGCTCGCCGCCTGCTGCTCGAGCGCGACTTACGACCGGGTCGCGCATACCTACGGCAAATCCTTCTCCGACTACGCGCGCGGCCTCCAGGCCGACTATCGCGCCGCCCCCGACATCGTCGCCTATCCGCGCGACGAGGCCGAGGTCGCGGCGATCCTCGACTGGACCGGCGGCGCCCGAGCGGCGCTGATCCCGTTCGGCGCCGGCAGCAGCGTCGTCGGCGGGATCGAGCCACGGCTCGATCGCGGCCGCTGGCGGGGTGCGGTCACCCTCGACCTGCGCCATCTCGATAGGGTCGTCGAGATCGATCCCATCTCGCGCGCTGCGCGCATCGAAGGCGGCGTCTTCGGCCCGGCTCTCGAAGACCAATTGCGACCTCACCGGCTCACCCTGCGGCATTTCCCGCAGAGTTTCGAATATTCGACCCTGGGCGGCTGGATCGCGACCCGTTCGGGCGGGCATTTTGCCACCCTCTACACCCATATCGACGATTTCGTCGAAAGCCTGCGGGTGGTGACCCCGCAAGGCGTCGTCGAGACCCGGCGGCTGCCCGGCTCGGGCGCCGGGCCGAGCCCCGATCGGCTGTTCATCGGCTCGGAAGGGGTTCTCGGGATCATCACCGCGGCTTGGATGCGGCTGCAGGACCGGCCGCGCTTTCGCGCCGGCGGCGTGGTACGCTTTGGCGATTTTTTCGGCGCCGCGCGCGCCGTCCGGGCGATCGCGCAGGCCGGGCTCTATCCCGCGAACTGCCGCATCCTCGATCCGCAGGAGGCGCAGAACACCGGGGCCGGCGACGGTCGGAGCGCGATTCTCGTGCTCGCTTTCGAATCGGGTGACCATCCGCTCGACGCCTGGATGGCACGCGCCCTCGAATGCTGCGCCGATCACGGCGGCGCGCCGGAACAGCAGGCGCCGACCGATGCGCATCGTGCCGGCGCCGCCGAGGCGTGGCGCGCCGCCTTCATCCGGATGCCCTATGCGCGCGAGCGGCTGGTGCGGCGGGCGATCATCGCCGACACCTTCGAGACGGCGGTCACCTGGGAACGGTTCGAGGCCTTCCATGACCGGGTCAAAGCCGCCACCGAGGCAGCCATCCGCACCGCGACCGGGCGGTCCGGCCAGGTCACCTGCCGGTTCACGCATGTCTATCCCGACGGCCCGGCGCCCTATTTCACTTTTCACGCCCTCGGCCGACACGGCGCGCTGACCGAGCAGTGGCAAGCGATCAAGGCCGCCGCCAGCGAAGCGCTGGTCGCCGGCGGCGGCACGATCACGCATCACCACGCGGTCGGACGCGATCACCGCCGGTGGTACGATCGGCAGCGCCCGGACTTGTTCGCGGCGGCGCTCGGGGCCGCCAAGCGGGTCCTCGACCCGCAGGGCCTGCTCAACCCCGGGGTGCTGATCGATGGCTGAAGAGACCGCTGATCTCCGGCCCGGAGGGCTCCCGTCCGGCCCAACCGGGAGGCGAAGCCGCGCCCCCTGCGGCCGCGGCCGCAGGGTCCGGCGCTTGCGCCGGACCGGATGCGCCGCGCGCGGTCGGGAAACGGCCGCGGCAATTCGCCAGCCTGCGACGCAAAGCATCGAGTTGCCGGTGATACGGCCGAATCGCCCGCCGACTGTTGCGGAAAAGACGCAACGCGAGAGCCGGAATTCGCCAGCTTGCCGGGAGCTGTTGCAAGAATGTCGCGCTCCGCGACGTTCTGCACGGATTTATCGCGAGCCGGCGTTGTTAGCGCAAAAAGCGATTGCCATCGGGTAGAGGGATGGTGAAGATAAGCGAACGGTGGCGCGACGACCATCGTCACACGCGTATTTGTGGCCGGAGGTAAGGGATGAGAAATCGCTGTCTGCTGCTGGGTGCCAGCGTAGCGCTCGCCGTGGCGCTCGGCGGCGTCCAGGCGCACGCCCAGTTCGGGGGCATATTCGGTCCATACCCGCCGGGTATCTGGTATCTCGGCCCCGAGGGCGGCTGGACCCACCTCGGAAGCAATACCCAGTCGGCTACCTTCGACTTCAGGGATCCGATAACCCACAGGTTCCGCACCGCTGCGTTCGACGAGACCACCAGCTTCAACTCGGGCTTCAATGCCGGGGTGCGCGGCGGCTACGAATGGGGGCCGTGGCGGTTCGAGGAAGAGTGGAGCTACCGCTACAACGGCCTGTCGGACTTCTCGGGCACGATCAGCGGCATCGAGCGCATCCGCACCACGAGCTTTTCCGGCAACAACAGCATATTCAGCGGCACCACTCATTCGAACGCGCTGATGACGAACGTGATCTATGACTTCACGTTCGGGTGGCCGGTCACGCCGCATATCGGCGCCGGCGTCGGCGCCGCCGATGTCTTCCGCGGCGTCTCGCTGAACACCGCCGTGACGCCGCCGGGCATTCTGAGGACGACCGGGTTCGGCTCGTTCAACAGCGACCAGTGGAACTTCGCCTACCAGGCGATCGCCGGCATCCGCTACGACGTCAACCCGCTGATCTCGGTCGATTTCGATTACCGCTATCTGGCGACCCCGGGCTACACGAGCACCGGCACCTGCCCGTTCGAGGATCCGGGCTTCCGGGCATGCGGCGGCCGCACATTTTCGATCCATCAGCAGTACTCGACACAGAACATCCTCGCCAGCATAACGATGAAGTTCGGCCCGCCGCCGGTGGTCCCGCCGCCGCCGCCGCCACCACCGCCGCCGCCGCCGGTGCATCAGGTCTATCTCGTCTTCTTCGACTGGGATAAATACAACATCACGTCGGAGGGGATGCAGATCCTCGAGGCCGCAGCGGCGCACTGGAAGGCCGGCGGTGCGGTACAGATCCAGGTTACTGGCTACACCGACCTGTCGGGTTCGGCCGGCTACAATCAGCGGCTGTCGGAGCGGCGCGCCAACGCCGTGGCGGTGGCTCTCGAACGGTTCGGCATCCCGCGCAGCGAGATGGTGGTCGCCGGTCGCGGCATGAACGATCCGCGGGTGCCGACTGCGCTTGGCGTGCGCGAACCGCAGAACCGCCGCGTCGAGATCGTCTTCCCCTGAGGCGCTCGGCCTCCTTCCCCCCGGGCTTCGCCTGGGGCTCCGGACCACCGCCGCGGTAACCCCGCGGCGGTTTTTTTTGAACGCTTGCGGGCGCTCTCGAACCGGGGGCAAACCGCTCGGAGCGCGGCGCGCGAATTGGCGAACCGATCGACGCGGCACGGTCGGAAGGGGAGCCGCGGCCGCTCTCGCCGACCGATACTGGCAGCCTCCCGAATATTCTCGCATCAATCGATATTTGACCGCATATTGAGCTACCCAGGCGCTTGAAAGGAGCGTGTTCCGATCCCATTATCCATCGCCGGGAGTGCGCGACAGCGGCACGTCGCGGGTTCGCGGGAACGGGTCGCTGCCGCGTGTCGTTCTCGGCCGGTGGTGTTGGACTGACATTGAGCACAACGAGTGTCCGTCACGTTTTGGTCACTCCAGAACTGCCATAGAGGATGGAAGGTATGAAACATCTGTTGAACGGCGTTGCGATCGCCGCCCTGCTTGCGATCGCCGGGCCGGCATGGGCGCAGCAGCAGCAGGCGGTGCCGAACCCGACCCCGAACCCGAACGCCAATACGATGGGTCTGCCGGGTGCAAACCCGGGTGGACCGGGCTACATCCCCAACGCCGCGCCGACGACCTCGGCGATGCCACCCGCGCATCACCCGGTGCACCACGTTCGCGCCATGCATGCCCACCATAAGGCGATGGCCAGTCAGGCCGCCATGGCCGGCGATACGACCGCGGCGCTGAACCGGGAAGAGCTGGCCCGGATCAACTCGGGGAACATGAGCAGCCCGATGCCGGCCGCGCCGATGCCGGAAGGTCCGCCGCCGGAAGGTGCGCCGCCATCGGCTGGTTCGTCCAAGTATTTGCCGACGGGCGGCCCGAAGCTGCATTAATACCGGCGGTCCGATGAACGCCGACGAGGGGGCGGCGCCCCCTCGTCACGCAACCTCGAGTTAGCCGGCTGGCGCTTCGCGCTAGCCGTCGCGGGGCTCCGGGTCGCCGGGTGGAACGCGCCTCGCCGGCGAACAAGATTCCGGCATCTCTCTCATGCCCGATTAGACTGGTTGCGGCGGTACTAAGCCGGTGGCGTTGGACCGACATTGATCACGACGAGCGTCCGTCAGTTTTTGTTACTCCGGAACTGCCATAGAGGATGGAAGGTATGAAACATCTGTTGAATGGCGTTGCGATCGCCGCCCTGCTTGCGATCGCCGGGCCGGCATGGGCGCAGCAACAGGCGGTGCCAAACCCGACCCCGAACCCGAGCGGTAATTCGATGGGCGTGCCCGGTCCGAACCCGGGCGGACCGGGGCTGACGCCCTATACCGGGGGCGGCTATGCGACGCAGCCGACGACCTCGGCGATGCCACCGGCGCATCACCCGGTGCACCACGTCCGCGCCATGCATGCCCACCATAAGGCGATGGCCAGTCAGGCCGCCCTGGCCGGCGATACGACCGCGGCGCTGAACCGGGAAGAGCTGGCCCGGATCAACTCGGGGAACATGAGCAGCCCGATGCCGGCCGCGCCGATGCCGGAAGGTCCGCCGCCGGAAGGTGCGCCGCCATCGGCTGGTTCGTCCAAGTATTTGCCGACGGGCGGCCCGAAGCTGCATTAATACCGGCGGTCCGATGAATGCTGACGAGGGGGCGGCGCCCCCTCGTCACGCAACCGCGAGTTTAGCCGGCTGGCGCTTCCCGGGTGGGAACGTCCGGATCGCGACGCTGTTGCTCAATCGCCGCGGCGGGCCGGGCCGCCGGTAATGGCGTCTGGCCGGCTTGTTCGAGCGCCTCTTCCGCGGCGAACCACTCGGCCTCGGCCCGCGCAATCGACCGAAGCAAATCGGCGCGGCGCTTTAGCGCTTCGACGGTCGCCGAGGCGCCGGCTTGCGACCCCTCGGATTGGGCAAGCCGGCGGTCGAGCACGTCACGTTCTTCAATCAGTTGCGCGACCCTATGCTCGGCTCGGCGCGCGCGCTGCCGAAACGGGTCGAGCCGGCGGCGTTCGGCGGCGGCGCGGCGCCGGGTTTGGCGGCGGCGATCCGGCTCTTGCGAAGCCTTGGCTTCCCCCGCGGCGACCCGATCGAGCAAGAGCCGGCGATAATCTTCGAGATCGCCGTCGAACGGGCGCACCGTTCCGTCGGCGACGAGCCATAGCCGATCGGCCACCAGCTCCAGCAGATGCCAGTCATGGGTGGCAAGCACCACGGCTCCGGCAAACTCGTTGATCGCTCGAACGAGCTCCTCGCGCGTCTCGAGATCGAGGTGGTTGGTCGGCTCGTCGAGGATCAGGAGCGCCGGGGCCTTATGGGTCACGAGAGCGAAATTCAGGCGCGCGCGCTCGCCGCCCGACAGCGCGGCGACCGGAACAAAGGCCTTGTCCTGGCTGAACCCGAAGCTGCCGAGCCGGGCGCGCAGCGCTTCGGCCGGCGCGTCGGGCATCAACTCGGCGAGGTGATCGTAGGCTGAGGCCGCCGGGCGCATCTCCTCGATCTGGTGCTGGGCGAAATAGCCGGTGCGCAGCTTCGGGGATCGGACGACTTGCCCGCCCTGCGCGGCAAGCCGTCCGGCGAGCAATCGGGCGAATGTCGTCTTGCCGTTACCGTTGGCGCCGAGCAGCGCGATCCGGTCATCGGGGTCGAGCCGCAGATCGAGCCGCGACAGGACAGGCCGGCCCGGAGCATAGCCGACCCTGACGCGTTCGAGCGCAAGCAGCGGCGGGTTCAATCGAGGCGGCGCCGGAAAACGGATCGGCGGCGGAGGCTCCGCCGCCGCCAGCGCGACCGGCTCGAAGCGGGCGAGCGCCATGAGCCGGCTTTGCACTTGCCGCGCCCTTGTCGCCGTGGCGCGGAAGCGGTCGATAAAGCTACGCAGCCGCTCGCGCTCCTCGCTCTGCCGGCGGGCCAATCCTTCGAGCCGCTGCCTCTCTTCCCGCCGTGCCCGCAGGAAGGCGTCGAACCCGCCCGAATATAGGGTCAGCTTGCCGCGTTCGAGGTGCAGGGTCGTTGTCGTCACGGCGTTGAGGGCGCGGCGGTCGTGGCTGACCAGAATCAGGGTGTGGCGATAGCCGCGCAAGAACCGCTCGAGCCAAAGCGCCGCTTCGAGGTCGAGGTGGTTCGTCGGTTCGTCGAGCAGCAGCAGCTCGGGCTCGGCGAACAGGATCGCGGCGAGCGCCACGCGCATCCGCCAGCCGCCCGAAAGATCGGAGAGCGGCTGCTGCTGCAGCGATGCGTCGAGCCCGAGCCCAGCGAGGATGCGCGCGGCCCGGGCGGGGGCGGAAGCGCCGCCGATCTCGACGAGCCGCGCCTCGATTTCGGCGGCGCGCAGCGGCTCGGGGCCGCCGTCACGCTCGGCGAGGAGCCGCGTGCGCTCGCGATCGGCGGCGAGCACGAAGGCATGCGCGGTTGCCGTTCCACCCGGCGCCGCCTGGGCGAGAAAGCCGATCCGACGACCGCTCGGCAGCGCAATCGCGCCGTCATCGGGCTCCAGGACGCCGCGGATCAAATCGAGCAAGGTCGATTTGCCGACGCCGTTGCGGCCCACGAGGCCGACTTTGGCACCCTCCGGGATCCGAGCACTCGTCTCGTCGAGCAAAGGGCGCTTGTCGATGCGATAGGTGACGCCGGCAAGGATCAGCATCGCGGTCAACGCCGGCGCGGCGAAGCGTCCTTTGCCAGCTGCGAGGTAATGTCGGCGAAGGTCGTGGCGAGCGAGGTGCGGACGTCGAGAACCGCCACCTCCCGGCTCGCCAGGACGTCGGCAAGGGCCGGCGCGATCGCCGCCGGATCTTCGACGCGCACGCCGCGGCAGCCCATCGCACGGGCGATCGCGGCATGGTCAAAATCGTTGAACTCGGCGGCAAATGGTCCCGAGCCGTGCAGCACCCAGCCGAGCGCCTTGTTGTTGAAGACGACGACGGCGATCGGGATGTCGTGCTCGACTGCGGTCATCAGCCCGTTCATGGTCATCGCGAAGCCGCCATCGCCACACACTGCGACAACCGGGCGGTCGGGGTCGACGAGCTTGGCGCCGAGTGCCGCCGGAATGGCAAATCCCATTGGCCCGGCGCCGGCCGCCTGCAAAAAGCCCCCTGCCTGCTTCGTCTGGTAAAAATGCGTCATCATGATGCGGTTTTCGCCGGCGTCGCAGGTGACGATCGCATTCTCCGGCAGGCCGCGTTGCAATTCGCCGATCAGGCGTTGCGGGAGGATCGGCACGTCCTCGGCGAAATAGCCGCGGCCGTTGAAATAGCCGTGGCGCCGCCGGTGTCCGGCAACCCGGCGCTCGGCGCCGGCGCGGCGGTCTCGCCAACGCCCCTCGGCTGCCCCGGCGAGCTGGCCGAGGACCACGCCCGCGTCGCCGATCAGCAGATGCTCGGCCGGATAATTCCACGCGGCGTTGCGCGGTTCGATGTCGATCTGGACAAAGCTCTGCCGGGTCGGATCGAGCAGGGCGAGGTTCTCCCAGGCGGTATCGCTCGGCGACAATTTCGAGCCGACGACCAGCACGAGATCGGCTTCGGCGATGCACGCATTCGCCGCAGCGGTCCCGAAGGTGCCGAACACGCCCAAGGCGAGCGGATGGATCTCGGCGAAGACGCCCTTGCCGGCGGCCGTCGTCGCCACCGGCAGGCCGGTCGCTTCGGCGAGCCGGCGCAGCGGTTCGTAGGCTTGCGCGATGCGCACGCCGTTGCCGGCGATCAACACCGGCAGTCGCGCCGCCAGGATCGCTTCGGCCGCTGCATCGACCGCCGCGCTTGCCGCGGGCGGAGGCAAGGGCGGCAGGTAGTGTCGGGTCGCATAGAGTACCGGTTGCGAACCGGGCGCCACCGTGCCAGCCAGCGAATCATGGCTATAGAGCACGGCGACCGGCCCCGGCTGCCCGGTTGTCGCGTGCTTGATCGCGAGCTGGGTGGCCTGTACCGCCGCGACCGGGTCGTAGGCCTGGACGACATGCTTGGTCACCCCGCCAAAGGCGCGGCGCGCGTCCCAGCTGCCCCAGTCGCCGGTACCCTGCTGGTAGGGGGCGTGCAAGGCAAACCGCGGTGCGTCGCTGAAATCGGTCAAGAGCAGCATCGGCGAACTCGATAGATGCGCCTCGATCGTGCCGATCAGCCCGTTGCCGAGCACCCAGGGACCCTGCCCGAGCATGACCCCCGGCCGCCGCGTCAGCCGGCCGTAAGTCTCGGCCATCACCCCGGCCAGCGACTCCTCGCGCACCAACACCGTGCGCACAGAGTTTTGCACTTGGCTCAGCCCGCTGACGATGCGGCCGGTATGACCGCCGGAAATCCCGAAAACGAACTCGATCCCGGCCTCGGCGAGCACCCGGGCGACGAGGGCATTCGCGGGCGTCTCCTCGCTCAGCATCGGCTCGATCGGCATCGCTGCTACCCTCCCTCGGATACGGCTCGGGCGAGCTTGCCTCGCCGCCGCGCCGAAGACAACCGCCGGGGGAGACGCGCGCTCCCGCAACCGGTTTCGCGATTGTTTCGGCAATCCGCAGGCGGCGAAGCGAGATGCTGGATTGACAAACCGGGGGCCGGATCTTATGAACCAGAGTTTCCGCTGCGCCCGGCGGCACGAGCGTCGGAGGGGTTGCCGAGCGGTTAAAGGCAGCAGACTGTAAATCTGCCGACGTATGTCTTCGTAGGTTCGAATCCTACCCCCTCCACCAGGATTTCGGGGTTGCGGTCGGAACCGAGGGCTGGCGTGGGGCGGAGGGGGCGCGCGGCGGAACGCGGGTGTAGCTCAATGGTAGAGCTCCAGCCTTCCAAGCTGGCAACGTGGGTTCGATTCCCATCACCCGCTCCGGCCGGGCGCTGGACGAAGGCGTTACATTCTCGGATGGGAAGCCGAAATCGATGTCGAAGGCGAAGTATCAGCGGACGAAGCCGCACTGCAACATCGGGACGATCGGTCACATTGACCATGGCAAGACGACGCTGACGGCGGCGATCACGAAGGTATTGGCGGAGAGCGGCGGGGCGACGTTTGTGCCGTTTGATCAGATTGACAAGGCGCCGGAGGAGCGGGCGCGGGGGATCACGATTGCGACGGCGCATGTCGAATACGAGACGGCGGCGCGGCATTACGCGCATGTCGACTGTCCGGGGCACGCCGATTACGTGAAGAACATGATCACCGGGGCGGCGCAGATGGATGGGGCGATCCTGGTGGTGTCGGCGGCGGACGGTCCGATGCCGCAGACGCGGGAGCACATCTTGTTGGCGCGCCAGGTGGGGGTTCCCTCGCTGGTGGTGTACATGAACAAGGTGGACATGGTGGACGACCCGGAGCTGTTGGATCTGGTGGAGCTGGAGGTGCGCGAGCTGTTGAGTTCCTACCAATTTCCGGGGGACGAGTTGCCGGTGGTGCGGGGCTCGGCGCTGGCGGCGCTGGAGGGGCGGGAGCCGGAGCGGGGTCGGGCCTCGATCCTGGCGCTGATGGCGGCGGTGGACAGCTACATTCCGCAGCCGGAGCGGGCCAAGGACCGGCCGTTTTTGATGCCGATCGAGGATGTGTTCACGATCTCGGGTCGGGGCACGGTGGTGACCGGTCGGGTCGAGCGGGGGGTGGTCAAGGTCGGCGACGAGGTCGAGATCGTCGGGTTGCGGCCGACGGCGAAGACGGTGGCGACCGGGGTCGAGATGTTCCGGAAATTGTTGGACCAGGGCGAGGCGGGGGACAATATTGGGGTGTTGTTGCGCGGCACCAAGCGCGAGGAGGTGGAGCGCGGGCAGGTGCTGGCCGCGCCCGGGTCGATCACGCCGCACACCCGGTTTCAGTGCGAGGCCTATATCCTGACCAAGGAGGAAGGCGGGCGGCACACGCCGTTTTTTGGCAATTACCGGCCGCAGTTTTATTTTCGCACGACCGATGTGACCGGCACGGTGCATCTGCCGGAAGGCACCGAGATGGTGATGCCGGGCGACAACGTGTCGATGGAGATCGAGCTGATCGCGCCGATCGCGATGGACGAAGGGCTGCGCTTTGCCATCCGCGAAGGCGGCCGCACCGTCGGCGCCGGCGTCGTCGCCAAAATCATCAAATGACCAAAATCATCAAATGAGGGCGACCATCAAATGAGCGGCGACTGCTCGATGGCGAAGAATTAGGAGTGTAGCTCAACTGGTAGAGCACCGGTCTCCAAAACCGGGGGTTGGGGGTTCGAGCCCCTCCACTCCTGCCAGGTCGCGCGGTGCAACCCCGCTGGAACGGACGCCGGACCGGCGCCATGGATTTTATTGCTTGCGCTGAGATTAGACGATCATGGCGAAGTCGAACCCGGCAGAGTTCATCCAAGAAGTGCGGCAGGAGGTGTCCCGCGTAACTTGGCCCAGCCGAAAGGAAACCCTGACCACGACAGCCATGGTTTTCGTGATGGTGTTCATTGCCGCAGCTTTCTTCTTTTTGATCGACCAGGTCTTCTCGGCGGGCGTAAGGCTCGTGTTTGGACTTGTGCACTAGTGCAGGATATCGGGGCATGACGAGCCGCTGGTATGTGGTCCACGTTTATTCCGGCTTTGAGAAGAAGGTTGCGGCGGCGATCCGCGAGCAGGCCGAGCAGAAGGGCATTGCTGACAAATTCGAGGAACTCCTCGTTCCAACCGAAGAAGTCGTCGAGGTCAAGCGCGGCGCCAAGGTTAGTGCGGAGCGGAAATTCTTTCCAGGCTATGTGCTGATCAAGATGGATCTTGACGACGGGACCTGGCACCTCGTAAAGAACACCGCGAAGGTTACCGGGTTTCTCGGCGCGCGCGGCCGACCTTCGCCGATCAGCGATCTGGAGGCGGCGCGGATCCAGCGTCAGGTCCAGGAGGGGATCGAGCGGCCGAAACCCTCGATCACGTTCGAGATCGGCGAGCAGGTACGGGTTTGCGACGGCCCCTTCACATCGTTCAACGGCCTTGTCGAGGACGTCGACGAAGAAAAGGCCCGGATCAAGGTCGCGGTGTCGATTTTCGGTCGCGCCACCCCGGTGGAACTGGAGTACTCGCAGGTTGAAAAGGTATGAGGGCCGGCCGCCCCGGGCGGCGCCTCGTTTCTGCGGCGACATGCGGACCTAGCGATGGCCAAAAAGATTGTCGGCATCATCAAGTTGCAGGTCCCGGCCGGCAAGGCGAACCCATCGCCGCCGATCGGCCCGGCGCTCGGTCAGCGGGGGCTCAACATCATGGAGTTCTGCAAGGCGTTCAACGCGGCGACGCAGAATGTCGAGCCCGGCATGCCGATCCCGGTCGTGGTCACCGCCTACGGCGACCGATCCTTCACGTTTGTCACGAAAAGCCCGCCCAGCAGCCACTTTCTGAAAAAGGCGGCCGGGATCGAGAAGGGATCGCAGACGGCCGGGAAGGGGGCCACGGCGGGGCGGGTTACACTCGCCCAGATCCGGGAGATCGCCGCCCAAAAGATGGCGGACCTCAATGCCAACGACATCGAAGGCGCATCCCGCATGTTGATCGGCTCGGCCCGGTCGATGGGGATCGAAGTGGTGGAGTGAGGGCGATGGCGAAAATCGGCAAGCGCTTGAAAAAAGCCTATGAGGGGATCGATCGGGCGGCGGTCTACCCGCTCGCCGAGGCGGTCAGGCTGATCCGCGTGCGCGCCTCGGCGAAATTTGACGAGACGGTCGAGATCGCAATGAACCTGAACCTCGATCCGCGCAAGCAAGACCAGAACCTGCGCGGCACCGTGATGCTGCCGCACGGCACCGGCAAAACCGTGCGGGTCGCGGTCTTCGCCCGTGGCGAACGGGCCAAGGAGGCGACCGAGGCCGGCGCCGATGTGGTCGGTGCCGAGGATCTGGCCGAGAAGGTCCAGGCCGGCCAGATCGATTTTGATCGGGTGATCGCCACGCCCGACCTGATGGCGGTGGTCGGCCGTCTCGGCAAGATCCTTGGGCCGCGCGGGCTGATGCCGAACCCGCGGCTCGGCACGGTGACACCAAATGTCGCCGAGGCGGTCCAGGCGGTAAAGGGTGGGCAGGTCGAGTTTCGTGCCGAAAAGGCGGGTCTCGTGCATGCCGGGGTCGGCAAGGCGAGCTTTACCGATGCGGCGCTTGCGGATAATGTGCGCGCCTTCGTCGGCGCGATTACGCGGGGCAAGCCGAGCGGGGTCCGCGGCACTTACATCAAGAAGGCGAGCCTGAGCTCGACGATGGGGCCCGGCGTCAAGCTGGAATTGTCGGATCTGGCGGAGGCGGCGGGCTCGTAGGCCGTATCGGAGAGCGACGTGGACCGGGCACAAAAGCAAAGGCTGGTCGAGGGCTTGCGGCGGGACCTCGAGGGGATCGGATGTCTCGTGGTGACGCACCAATCGGGCCTTGACGTTGCCGAGGCTACACGGCTGCGCCGGCAGGTGCGCGGCGCCGGCGCGCGCTTCCGGGTGACCAAAAACAGGCTCGCCCGGCGTGCGCTCGCGGGCGGTCCGTTCGATGACCTGTCGCCGCTGTTCACCGGCCCGACGGCGATCGCCTTCTCGCGCGATCCGGTCGCCGCCGCCAAGGTCGTGGTCGAGTTTGAGAACCGCAATACAAAGTTGACGATCGTTGGCGGCGGACTGGCCGGGCATGTGATGGACGCGGCCGGGGTCAGGGAATTGGCCAGCCTGCCTTCGCTCGACGAATTGCGGAGCACGCTGATCGGGCTGCTCGCCGCCCCGGCGCGGCGGCTGGCGGCGGTACTGCAGGCACCGGCGGGGCAGCTCGCACGCGTCTTGGCGGCGCGTGCCGAGAGCGCGGTCGCAGCGGGCGAGCCGTCGGCAACGGGATCGGCGCAAAGCACCACCTAGTCCTCGGAGTTAGGAGCGGAACATGCCGGATTTGGCGAAGTTGGTGGACGATCTTTCAGCCTTGAGCGTGATCGAGGCGGCACAGCTGTCTAAAATGCTGGAGGAGAAATGGGGCGTCTCCGCCGCGGCGCCGGTCGCGGTGGCGGCCTTCGGCGGCGGCAGCGCGGCCCCGGCGGCCGAGGCCGCGCCCGAGCAGACCGAGTTCGACGTGATCCTAGCTGCGATCGGCGACAAGAAGATCAACGTAATCAAAGAGGTTCGCGCAATAACCAGTCTCGGTCTCAAGGAAGCCAAGGATCTCGTCGAAGCGGCGCCCAAGCCAGTCAAAGAGGGCGTAAACAAGGATGAGGCTGCGAAAATCAAAAAGCAGCTTGAAGATGCCGGTGCGACCGTCGAAATAAAGTAGGTCGGTCACGGCTGCTTTGTTGAGGCGGGCGGGCGTCCACGGCAGCGACGGACGCCGCGTCCGATAGGGAAACCGTCAAACCGGGGCGCGCCACGGGTCGAGCCCGCGGAGGATTTGTCGTCGCGCCGGTTTGGGCGTGTCGGCACAGATCGAGGAGCATGGATGACAATATCTTTTACCGGCAGAAATCGCATCCGGAAAAATTTCGGGCGCGTCCCCGAGGTTGCGCCGATGCCGAACTTGATCGAGGTCCAGAAGAGTTCTTACGATCACTTTCTGCAGATGGGGGTGTTGCCCGACGACCGTGCCAATGTCGGGCTTCAGGAGGTTCTGAAATCGATATTTCCGATCCGTGATTTTTCCGACCGCGCGCAGCTCGAATTCGTGCGTTACGAACTCGAAACGCCAAAGTATGACGTCGACGAGTGCCAGCAGCGCGGCATCACCTACGCGGCGCCGCTCAAGGTTACGCTCCGACTCGTTGTTTGGGATGTGGACGAAGATACCGGGTCGCGCTCGATTCGTGACATCAAGGAGCAGGACGTCTATATGGGCGATATGCCGCTGATGACGAAGAACGGAACCTTCATCATCAATGGCACCGAGCGGGTCATCGTCTCGCAGATGCATCGCAGCCCGGGTGTTTTTTTCGACCATGACAAAGGAAAGTCTCACTCCTCCGGAAAATATCTGTTCGCTGCCCGGGTGATTCCCTATCGAGGGTCGTGGCTCGATTTCGAGTTCGACGCCAAGGACCATGTTTACGTACGCATCGATCGACGGCGTAAATTGCCGGCAACAACATTACTGTTGGCGCTCGACGGGGCGGCGAGCGAAGCCGCGCGCGCCGCGGCTAGCGCGGCGAACCGACCGCTCGAGCCCGGTGAGATCAGCGGCATGTCCAAGGAGGAGATCCTCACGGCGTTCTACCGGGCGATGATCTTCCGGCGCGGCCCTTTGGGTTGGTCGACGCCGTTCCGCGAAGAGCAGTTCAAGGGCAAGCTGGCGAGCCCCTTGCGCAGCGCCGTTACCGGCGAGGTGGTGTTGGCCGAAGGCGAGCGGCTGACGCCGCGCGCGGCGCGGCGGCTGCGCGAGGCCGGGCTCGCCGACATTCTGGTCGACGACGAACAGCTGATTGGCCGCTATTTCGCCTCCGATCTGATCAACGAGGCGACCGGCGAGGTCTATTTCGAAGCCGGCGACGAGATCACCGCTGCGACGCTGACCCAATTGGGCGAGGCCGGCATCGACGAATTGCCGGTGCTCGACATCGATCACGTCACCATCGGGCCCTATATCCGCAATACCCTGGCACTCGACAAAAATACGACGCGCGAGGATGCACTGATCGACATTTACCGCGTCATGCGCCCGGGCGAACCGCCGACCCTGGAGACGGCGGAGGCGCTGTTCAACGGCCTCTTCTTCGATCCCGAGCGGTACGACTTGTCGGCGGTCGGACGGGTCAAAATGAATTCTCGGCTCGGCCTCGACACCGAGGATACGGTGCGCATCCTACGCAAGGCCGACACCCTGGCAATCCTCAAGGTTCTGGTCGAGCTGAAGGACGGTCGCGGCGAAATCGACGACATCGACCATCTCGGCAACCGGCGGGTCCGCTCGGTCGGTGAGCTGATGGAGAACCAATACCGCATTGGCCTGTTGCGGATGGAGCGGGCGATCCGCGAACGAATGAGCTCGGTCGAGATCGACACGGTCATGCCGCACGATCTGATCAATGCCAAACCGGCGGCAGCGGCGGTACGCGAATTTTTCGGGTCCTCGCAGCTCTCGCAGTTCATGGATCAGACGAACCCGCTGTCCGAGATCACCCACAAGCGTCGGCTCTCGGCGCTGGGCCCGGGCGGTCTGACCCGCGAACGCGCCGGTTTTGAGGTGCGCGACGTACATCCGACGCATTACGGGCGGATCTGCCCGATCGAGACGCCGGAAGGTCCCAATATCGGTCTGATCAATAGCCTCGCGACCTACGCGCGGGTCAATCAATACGGCTTTATCGAAAGCCCTTACCGAAAGGTCGTCGATGGCCGGGTGACCGACGAGGTGGTCTACCTTTCGGCAATGGACGAAGGCCGCTACGCGATCGCCCAGGCCAATGTGGCGACCGACGGCGACGGCCGGATCCTGGCCGAGCTGACCAATTGCCGCAGAGGCGGCGACTTTGTGATGCAGCGGCCGCAGGACATTGATCTGATCGACGTTTCGCCGAAACAGCTGGTCTCGGTGGCGGCGGCGCTGATCCCGTTTCTCGAAAACGACGACGCCAATCGGGCGTTGATGGGTTCGAACATGCAGCGGCAGGCGGTACCGCTGATCCGTGCCGAGGCGCCGCTTGTCGGTACCGGGATGGAGGAGACGGTCGCCCGCGATTCCGGCGTCACGATCATCGCCCGCCGCTCGGGAATCGTCGACCAGGTGGACGCCACCCGGATCGTGGTCCGGGCGACCGCCGAGGCCAACGCCGAAGCCTCCTCGGTCGACATCTACAATCTGCTCAAATTCCAACGGTCGAACCAGAACACCTGCATCACCCAGCGGCCGCTGGTGAAAGTCGGCGACCCGGTGACCGCTGGCGACATCATTGGCGACGGTCCGTCGACCGAGCTCGGCGAACTGGCGCTCGGGCGCAATGTGCTTTGCGCGTTCATGCCGTGGAACGGCTACAACTTCGAGGATTCGATCCTGATCTCGGAACGCATCGTTTCCGACGATGTCTTCACCTCGATCCACATCGAAGAATTCGAGATCATGGCGCGGGATACCAAGCTCGGCCAGGAAGAGATCACGCGCGACATCCCAAACGTCGGGGAAGAAGCTCTGAAGGACCTCGACGAGGCAGGGATCGTCTATATCGGCGCCGAGGTCAAGCCGGGGGACATTCTGGTCGGCAAGGTCACCCCCAAGGGCGAGTTGCCGATGACCCCCGAGGAAAAATTGCTGCGCGCGATCTTCGGCGAGAAGGCGTCCGACGTACGCGACACCTCGCTGCGGCTGCCGCCGGGGGTTTCCGGTACGATCGTCGAGGTTCGCGTCTTCTCGCGTCGCGGCGTCGACAAGGACGAGCGCGCCCTAGCGATCGAGCGCGCCGAGATCGAACGGCTCGCCAAGGACCGCGATGACGAGCGGGCCATCCTCGAACGCAGCTTCGCCGCGCGATTGAAGGAATTGCTGCTCGGCCAGGTGGCGGTCGGCGGGCCCAAGCCGATCAAGCCGGGGACCGAGATCACCGAGGCGGTGCTGAGCGAACTCGCGCCGGCGCTTTGGAAACAGGTCTCGATCCGCGATGACGCGCGGATGGCCGATGTCGAGACGCTCAAGCGAAACCTCGATCGGGCCGTCGCCGAACTGACGGCGCGCTTCGAAAACAAGGTAGACAAGCTGCAGCGCGGCGACGAACTGCCGCCCGGCGTCATGAAGATGGTCAAGGTGTTCGTTGCCGTGAAGCGCAAGTTGCAACCCGGCGACAAAATGGCGGGACGGCACGGGAACAAGGGCGTCATCTCGCGGATCGTGCCCTGCGAGGACATGCCCTATCTCGAAGACGGCACCCCCGTCGACATCGTGCTCAACCCGCTAGGCGTGCCAAGCCGGATGAATGTCGGCCAGATCCTCGAGACCCATCTCGGCTGGGCTTCGGCCGGATTGGGGCGCCGGATCGGGGATCTCCTCGCCGGCATCCGGCAGAACGGCGATGGTGAATTGCGGGGTTTTCTCGGGGCGATCTACGAGGGGGCGGAGCGGCGGCAGATCGCCGCCTTGGCAGCAGACGAGCTGGTTAAGCTCGCCGGCAATCTCGCCGACGGGGTGCCGTTTGCCAGCCCGGTCTTCGACGGCGCCAGCGAGCGCGACATTGTCGCAATGTTGGACACGGCAGGCCTCTCGTCGTCGGGCCAGGTGGTTTTGATCGACGGCCGGACCGGCGAGCCCTTCGACCGCAAGGTGACCGTCGGCTACATCTATATGATGAAGCTGCACCACCTGGTCGATGACAAGATCCATGCCCGTTCGATCGGACCCTATAGCCTGGTCACCCAACAGCCGCTCGGCGGCAAGGCACAGTTTGGCGGCCAGCGCTTTGGCGAGATGGAGGTGTGGGCGCTCGAGGCCTACGGCGCGGCTTACTCGTTGCAGGAGATGCTGACGGTCAAGTCGGACGATGTGTCCGGCCGAACCAAGGTCTACGAGGCGATTGTACGGGGCGACGACAATTTCGAGGCCGGTATCCCGGAATCGTTCAACGTGCTGGTCAAGGAGCTGCGCTCGCTCGGTCTCAATGTCGAGCTCGAGCAGCGCAGTTATTGACCCGAGCCGTTCGCGACAGAGCCGTGCGAGCTTCCGTTAGAGCCGGTTTTGAGCACAGCGCCGCAGGCCGTCCTCGCCCAAGGCGACGGGCCTGACGATCGAATCCAAGAGAGGTCGCGTATGAACGAGTTGATGAATATCTTCGGGCAGGTCAGTGGTCCGCAGAGTTTCGATCAGATCCGAATCTCGATCGCCAGTCCTGAGCGCATCCGCTCCTGGTCTTTCGGCGAGATCAAAAAGCCGGAAACCATCAACTATCGTACATTCAAACCCGAGCGCGACGGGTTGTTCTGCGCTCGGATTTTTGGCCCGATCAAGGATTACGAGTGCTTGTGCGGGAAGTACAAGCGCATGAAGTATCGGGGAATTATCTGCGAAAAATGCGGCGTGGAGGTCACTCTTTCGAAGGTGCGCCGCGACCGGATGGGTCATATCGAGTTGGCTTCCCCGGTCGCCCATATCTGGTTTCTGAAGTCGCTGCCGAGCCGCATCGGTCTGTTGATCGACATGACCCTCAAGGATCTCGAGCGGGTCCTGTACTTCGAGAACTATGTGGTCACCGAACCCGGGCTGACGTCGCTCAAGCTGCACGAGCTGCTGACCGAAGAACAATATCTCGAAAGACAGGACGAATACGGCGAAGACGCGTTCCGGGCGGCGATCGGCGCCGAAGCGCTGCGCGAGATCCTGTCGGCGATCGACCTCAATGAAGAACGCGAGAAGATGCGGGCGGAGTTACGCGCGACGAGTTCGGAGGCACGACGCAAAAAGCTCGTCAAGCGCTTGAAGTTGGTCGAGGCCTTCATCGATTCGAACAGCCGGCCGGAATGGATGATCCTCGACGTGGTCCCGGTGATCCCACCGGAGCTGCGGCCGCTCGTGCCGCTCGATGGCGGCCGCTTCGCGACCTCCGATTTGAATGATCTCTATCGACGGGTGATCAACCGCAACAACCGCTTGAAGCGCCTGATCGAGCTGCGCGCGCCCGACATCATCGTGCGCAACGAGAAGCGCATGCTGCAGGAGGCGGTCGATGCGCTGTTCGATAACGGCCGACGGGGACGAATCATCACCGGCGCCAACAAGCGGCCCTTGAAGTCGCTCTCCGATATGCTGAAGGGCAAGCAGGGCCGCTTCCGCCAGAACCTGCTGGGCAAGCGGGTCGACTATTCCGGCCGCTCGGTCATCGTCGTCGGACCGGAGCTCAAACTGCAGCAATGCGGCCTGCCGAAGAAGATGGCGCTCGAGCTGTTCAAGCCGTTCATCTATTCCAAACTGGAGCTGTACGGCCTCGCCAGCACGATCAAAGCGGCAAAACGTATGGTCGAAAAGGAGCGGCCCGAAGTCTGGGACATATTGGAGGAGGTCATCCGCGAGCATCCGGTGCTGTTGAACCGCGCCCCGACCCTGCACCGGCTGGGGATTCAGGCGTTCGAGCCGGTGCTGATCGAAGGTAAGGCGATCCAGCTGCACCCGCTCGTCTGCACCGCGTTCAACGCCGATTTCGACGGCGACCAGATGGCGGTCCACGTGCCGCTGTCGCTCGAGGCGCAGCTCGAGGCGCGGGTTCTGATGATGTCGACGAACAACATCCTTTCGCCGGCCAACGGCAAGCCGATTATCGTGCCGTCGCAGGATATCGTCCTCGGCCTCTATCACATCTCGATGGAGCGTGAGGGCGAAAAGGGCGAAGGAATGGCGTTTGGCAGCATCGGCGAAATCGAGCAAGCGCTCGACGTCAAGGCGGTATCGCTGCATGCCCGGATCAAGGCGCGTTACCACGGGGTCGATGCCAATGGCGCGCCGATGGTGCAGCGGGTCGAGACGACCCCGGGCCGCATGCTGCTGTCCGAGATTCTGCCGCGGGTGCCGGCGATCGGCTTTGAAATGATCAATAAGCTATTGACGAAGAAAGAGATCAGCAATGTCATCGACCAGGTGTACCGGCACTGCGGCCAGAAGGAGACCGTGATCTTTTGCGACCGGCTGATGACGCTCGGCTTTCAGCAAGCGTGCAAGGCCGGCATCTCGTTCGGCAAGGACGACCTGATCATCCCCGAAGCAAAACACGGGCTTGTCATCGAGGCGCAAGACAAAGTCAAGCAATACGAACAGCAGTATCAGGACGGTCTCATTACCCAGGGCGAGAAATACAACAAGGTGATCGACGTCTGGTCGCGCTGCACCGATCGGGTCGCAGAGGAGATGCTCAAGATGATCCGCTCGGCGCCGCCGGGCGAGCCGATCAACTCCGTTTGGATGATGTCCGATTCGGGGGCCCGCGGCTCGGCCGCGCAAATCAAGCAGCTCGCCGGCATGCGCGGTCTGATGGCAAAACCCTCCGGCGAGATCATCGAGACCCCGATCATCTCGAATTTCAAGGAGGGGCTGACCGTGCTCGAATACTTCAATTCGACGCACGGGGCGCGCAAAGGCTTGGCCGATACCGCACTGAAGACCGCGAATTCGGGCTATTTGACCCGTCGTCTTGTCGATGTCGCGCAGGATGCAATCATCACCGAGGAGGATTGCGGCACAACGCGTGGGCTGACGACGAGCGCCGTGATCGAGGGCGGCGAGGTCATCGCACCCCTCGCCGACCGGATCCTAGGACGGACCGCGGCGCAGGAGGTCGTCGATCCGCTGAGCGCAGAGCCGATCGTCGCGGCCGGGGATCTGATCGACGAGAATGCGGTGGATCGGATCGAGCGGGCCGGCATCGACACGGTGAAAATCCGATCGGTGCTGACTTGCGAATCGCGCATCGGGGTCTGCGGCAGATGCTATGGTCGCGATCTGGCGCGCGGCACCGTCGTCAACATCGGCGAGGCGGTCGGCGTCATCGCCGCGCAATCGATCGGCGAACCGGGCACCCAGTTGACGATGCGCACCTTTCATATCGGTGGTGCGGCGCAGCGCGGGGCCGAGCAGTCCTCGGTCGAGGCCGCGCTCGACGCCACGGTCGAGGTCGTCAACCGCAATGTCGTGATCAATTCGGCCGGAATGCCGGTGATCATGGGCCGCAACTGCGAGATCGTCCTGTCCGACGAGGCGGGGCGGGAGAAGGCCCGCCACCGGATCCCCTACGGCGCGCGGCTGCTCGCCGATCATGGCAGCAAGGTCAAGCGCGGCGATCGGTTGGCGGAGTGGGACCCGTACACGATCCCGATCATCACCGAAAAGGAGGGCATCGCGCATTACGTCGATCTGATCGAGGGCCTGTCGATGCGCGAGGTTGTCGACGAGGCGACCGGCATCTCGTCAAAGGTCGTCATCGACTGGAAGCAGCAGCCCCGCGGCAGCGAATTGCGGCCGCGGATCACCTTGCGCGACGAGGCGGGCAACGTGCTGACCCTCGGCAACGGTCTTGAGGCGCGCTATTTCATGTCGGTCGATGCGATCTTGTCGGTTGATGCCGGGGCGCACGTCCAAGCAGGTGATGTGCTGGCCCGCATTCCGCGCAAATCGTCAAAAACTCGGGATATCACCGGCGGCCTCCCGCGCGTCGCCGAGCTGTTCGAAGCCCGTAAACCGAAGGATTTTGCAATCATCAGCGAAAGCGACGGCCGCGTCGAATTCGGCAAAGATTACAAGACCAAGCGCCGCATCGTCGTCGCTTCGCTCGAGGACGGAGGAGAGCCGATCGAATACTTGATCCCCAAGGGCAAGCACATCAGCGTGCAGGAAGGGGATTACGTGCGGAAGGGCGATCTGTTGATCGAGGGCAACCGGGTGCCGCACGACATTCTGCGGATTCTCGAAGTCGAGGCGCTGGCGAGCTATCTGATCAACGAAATCCAGGAGGTCTACCGCTTGCAGGGGGTGCGCATCAACGACAAGCACATTGAAGTGATCGTTCGGCAAATGCTGCAAAAGGTGGAAATCGTAGATCCCGGCGAAACGACGCTGCTCGGCGGCGAACAGGTCGATCGCGCCGAGTTCGATTATGAGAACAGCAAGGCGGAAAAAGAGGGGCTGCAACCGGCGATCGCGCGTCCGGTCCTGCAAGGCATCACCAAGGCGAGCTTGCAGACGAGTTCGTTTATCTCCGCCGCCTCGTTCCAGGAAACGACGCGCGTGCTGACCGAGGCCGCCGTCTCCGGCAGGGTCGACATGCTGACCGGGCTCAAGGAGAACGTGATCGTCGGACGGTTGATCCCGGCCGGCACCGGCAGCGTGATCGCCCGGCTGCGCGAGATTGCCGCCGAACGTGACCGCGCGCATCTGGCGATCGCGGCGAACGAAGAAGCGGCGCAGCTCGTCGAGGCGGACAAGCGCAGGGCGTAACCGGCAGCCCGGGCGCGGCCGGTGTCGCACGGCGCCAATGCGCTTGACCGGCTGGACGCCTCGCCCTATATCGTTGCGCTCGTGTTGGGCTGGCGGTAGGAAGCCACCTAGACGCAGCCAGCTTGCCCGCGGATGGCTCGGCGCCTTTGTGAGAGGGCGCGATTATACCACTGGGTCGGAACTCCCGCACCGCTCCGACGCGAGAGGGGCGTGGCGCCAGTTGTGGTCTGACGAGGTTATGACGATGCCGACGATAAACCAGCTGATCCGCCATCCGCGCCGGCCGGCGGTTGCGCGCAATAAGGTACCGGCGATGGCGGAGTGCCCGCAGAAGCGTGGCGTGTGCACGCGCGTCTACACGACGACGCCGAAAAAGCCGAACTCGGCGCTGCGCAAGGTGGCGCGGGTCAGGCTGACCAATGGCTTCGAGGTGACGAGCTACATCCCCGGCGAGGGCCACAATTTGCAGGAGCACTCGGTCGTCTTGATCCGCGGCGGGCGGGTCAAGGATCTGCCGGGGGTGCGCTATCACATCATTCGCGGCACGCTCGACACGCAAGGCGTCAAGGATCGGCGCCAGCGGCGCTCGAAATATGGCGCAAAGCGGCCAAAATAGGAGCAACCGATGTCGCGCCGCCGCGCCGCCGTCAAACGCGAGGTGTTGCCGGACGCCAAGTTCGGCGACACCGTCCTCACCAAATTCATGAACTGTCTGATGCACGAAGGGAAGAAGTCGGTCGCCGAGCACATTGTCTACGGCGCTTTCGACCGCATCGGCAAGCGCAGCGGCCAGGACCCGCTGCGCGTCTTCCACGATGCCCTCGGCAATGTGCGTCCGGCGGTCGAGGTCCGGTCGCGTCGCGTTGGCGGCGCCACGTATCAAGTGCCGGTCGAAGTCCGGCCGGATCGCAGCCAAGCCTTGGCGATCCGCTGGATCATCACCAGCTCGCGCGGCCGCTCGGAGAACACCATGGAGGAACGGCTGTCCGGCGAACTGCTCGATGCCGCCAATAATCGCGGCGTCGCGGTCAAGCGCCGGGAGGACACGCACCGGATGGCCGACGCCAACAAAGCCTTCTCTCATTACCGGTGGTAGCGCGCGGGCCGGCCGCTATAGCTAATCCCACGAGGGCAGCGCCGCGGCGCTGCCGGAGCGCGTCCCCATGGCACGTACGACACCCCTCGATCGCTATCGGAACATCGGCATCATGGCCCATATCGATGCCGGCAAGACCACGACGACCGAGCGGATCCTGTACTACACCGGACGGTCCTACAAATTGGGCGAGGTCCACGAAGGCACGGCGACGATGGACTGGATGGCGCAGGAGCAGGAGCGCGGCATCACCATCACGTCGGCGGCCACCACCTGCTTTTGGCGAGATTGTCGCATCAATATCATCGATACTCCGGGCCATGTCGATTTCACGATCGAAGTGGAGCGCAGCCTGCGAGTGCTCGATGGCGCGGTCGCGGTCTTCAATTCGGTGGCCGGTGTCGAGCCGCAATCCGAGACGGTGTGGCGTCAAGCCGACAAATACGGCGTGCCGCGGATTTGCTTTGTCAACAAGATGGACCGGATCGGCGCGGATTTCCGGCGCTGTGTCGCGATGATCGACGATCGCCTCGGCGCGCACCCGTTGGTGTTGCAGCTGCCGATCGGGGTCGAGAGCGATTTTGCCGGTGTCGTCGACCTCGTCGGCATGCGCGCCATCATCTGGCGCGACGAGACCTTGGGCGCGAAATTCGATATCGTCGACATCCCGCCATCGATCCTCGCCGAGGCCCGGACGATGCGGGCAAAGCTCGTCGAGGCCGCGGTCGAGCGCGACGATGCGGCGCTCGAGGCGTATCTCGCCGGCGAAGAGCCCGAGATCGAGACCCTCGAGCGCTGCATCCGCCGCGGGACAACGGCCGGCGCCTTTGTCCCGGTGCTGTGCGGCGCCGCCTTCAAAAACAAGGGGGTGCAGCCGCTGCTCGATGCCGTCGTCGCGTATCTGCCGGCGCCGACAGACGTCGCCGCGATCAAAGGCGTCAAAATGGGCACGAACGAACCGGTCGTTCGGCACTCGTCGGATGACGAGCCGTTTGCCGGGCTCGCCTTCAAGATCATGACCGATCCTTTCGTCGGTTCACTGACTTTTGTCCGCGTTTATTCGGGGGTGCTGACGAGCGGCAACCAGGTGCTGAACAGCGTCAAAAACGGCCGCGAGCGGATCGGACGCATGCTGCAGATGCACGCGAACCATCGCGAGGACATCAAGGAGGCGCGAGCCGGCGACATTGTCGCCCTGGCCGGGCTCAAGAACACGACGACCGGCGATACGCTGTGCGACCCGGCGCACCCGGTCGTGCTCGAACGCATGGAGTTCCCGGAGCCGGTCATCGAGATCGCGGTTGAGCCCAAGACCAAGGGCGACCAGGAAAAGATGGGCCGAGCGCTGGCCCGGCTGGCAACCGAAGACCCCTCGTTCCGGGTCACCGTCGACCACGAGAGCGGCCAGACGGTGATCAAGGGCATGGGCGAACTTCACCTCGAGATCATCGTCGACCGCATGAAGCGCGAGTTCAAGGTCGATGCCAATGTCGGGGCGCCGCAGGTTGCCTATCGCGAGACGATCACCCGGGCCGCCGAGGTCGACTATACACACAAGAAGCAGACGGGCGGGGCCGGTCAGTTTGCCCGGGTCAAGCTCCGCTTCGAGCCATTGCCGCCGGGTTCCGGCTTCGATTTCGAGAATGCCGTGGTTGGCGGCACCGTGCCAAAGGAGTATGTGCCTGCCGTCGAGAAGGGGCTGAGGGCGTCGACCGAGACCGGCGTCCTCGCCGGCTTCCCGGTCATCGATCTCAAGGCGACGCTGTGCGATGGCGCCTATCACGAGGTCGATTCGAGCGCCCTCGCCTTTGAAATCGCGGCCCGTGCCGCCTTCAAGGAAGGCGTCATGAAGGCCGCGCCAAAGCTTTTGGAACCGGTGATGCGGGTCGAGGTGGTGACCCCGGAAATGTATATGGGCGACGTAATCGGCGATCTGAACAGCCGGCGCGGACAGGTGACGGGCATGGATACGCGCGGCAATGCGCGCGTAATCGCGGCGATGGTGCCGCTTGCCAACATGTTCGGCTACGTCAATACCCTGCGCTCGATGAGCCAAGGCCGCGCCCAGTATACGATGCACTTCGATCACTACGAGCAAGTACCTCAAGCCGTGGCGGACGAAGTTCGAGCCAAGATGGCCTGACGATCGGAGAAGAAATCGATGTCGAAGGCGAAGTATCAGCGGACGAAGCCGCACTGCAACATCGGGACGATCGGTCACATTGACCATGGCAAGACGACGCTGACGGCGGCGATCACGAAGGTATTGGCGGAGAGCGGCGGGGCGACGTTTGTGCCGTTTGATCAGATTGACAAGGCGCCGGAGGAGCGGGCGCGGGGGATCACGATTGCGACGGCGCATGTCGAATACGAGACGGCGGCGCGGCATTACGCGCATGTCGACTGTCCGGGGCACGCCGATTACGTGAAGAACATGATCACCGGGGCGGCGCAGATGGATGGGGCGATCCTGGTGGTGTCGGCGGCGGACGGTCCGATGCCGCAGACGCGGGAGCACATCTTGTTGGCGCGCCAGGTGGGGGTTCCCTCGCTGGTGGTGTACATGAACAAGGTGGACATGGTGGACGACCCGGAGCTGTTGGATCTGGTGGAGCTGGAGGTGCGCGAGCTGTTGAGTTCCTACCAATTTCCGGGGGACGAGTTGCCGGTGGTGCGGGGCTCGGCGCTGGCGGCGCTGGAGGGGCGGGAGCCGGAGCGGGGTCGGGCCTCGATCCTGGCGCTGATGGCGGCGGTGGACAGCTACATTCCGCAGCCGGAGCGGGCCAAGGACCGGCCGTTTTTGATGCCGATCGAGGATGTGTTCACGATCTCGGGTCGGGGCACGGTGGTGACCGGTCGGGTCGAGCGGGGGGTGGTCAAGGTCGGCGACGAGGTCGAGATCGTCGGGTTGCGGCCGACGGCGAAGACGGTGGCGACCGGGGTCGAGATGTTCCGGAAATTGTTGGACCAGGGCGAGGCGGGGGACAATATTGGGGTGTTGTTGCGCGGCACCAAGCGCGAAGAGGTGGAGCGCGGGCAGGTGCTGGCCGCGCCCGGGTCGATCACGCCGCACACCCGGTTTCAGTGCGAGGCCTATATCCTGACCAAGGAGGAAGGCGGGCGGCACACGCCGTTTTTTGGCAATTACCGGCCGCAGTTTTATTTTCGCACGACCGATGTGACCGGCACGGTGCATCTGCCGGAAGGCACCGAGATGGTGATGCCGGGCGACAACGTGTCGATGGAGATCGAGCTGATCGCGCCGATCGCGATGGACGAAGGGCTGCGCTTTGCCATCCGCGAAGGCGGCCGCACCGTCGGCGCCGGCGTCGTCGCCAAAATCATCAAATGAGCAGGTCCGGAGAGTACCGCGCGGGGAATGGAAACGCCTGATGGACAACCAGAACATCCGAATACGCCTGTGCGCCTACGATCATCGGGTGCTCGATCAGTCGACCAGCGAGATCGTCAATACCGCAAAGCGCACCGGTGCCAGGGTGCGCGGGCCCATCCCGCTGCCGACGAAGATCGAAAAGTACACGGTGCTGCGATCGCCGCACGTCGACAAGAAGTCGCGCGAGCAGTTCGAGATCCGCACCCATAAGCGCGTACTCGATATCGTCGATCCGACACCACAGACCGTCGACGCGCTGATGAAGCTCGATCTCGCCTCCGGTGTCGATGTCGAGATCAAACTCTGAGCAGATGCCGATGCGCACCGGCCTTCTCGCCAAAAAGCTCGGCATGACCCGGATTTTTGCCGAAGACGGCAATCACGTTCCGGTGACGGTGCTCCGGGTCGAAGAGTGCCGGGTCGTCAGCGTGCGAACTCCCGATCGGGACGGCTATTGGGCGCTCCAGCTCGGTGTCGGCGCGGCCAAGGTGAAAAACGTGTCGAAGCCCGAGCGTGGCCATTTCGCCCGGGCCAAGGTCGAGCCAAAGGCGCGACTGGCCGAATTCCGCATCTCGGAAGATGCCGTGCTCGCCGTCGGCGCCGAGATCACGGCCGCCCATTTCGTCCCCGGCCAGCGCGTCGACGTAGCCGGGATCAGCCGTGGCAAGGGGTTTGCCGGGGCGATGAAGCGGCACAATTTTCGCGGCCTGCGCGCCAGCCACGGGGTGTCGGTTTCGCACCGCAGTCACGGCTCAACGGGACAGCGTCAGTCGCCGGGGAAGACCTTCAAAAACAAGAAGATGGCCGGGCATCTCGGGGCCGAGCGGGTGACCACCCAAAGCCTCGAGGTGATCGCCGCCGACGCCGCACGCGGCGTCTTGATGATCAAGGGCTCGGTGCCCGGGAGCCCGGGCGGCTACGTCCGCATCACCGACGCCGTCAAGCGCAGGATGCCGGCGAACCTGCCCTTCCCCGCGGCGTTGCGCGAAGCGGTCGCGAGCCCGGCGCCAGAGGCCTCGCCGTGAAACTCGTCGTGCGCAATCTCGACAACGAGGAGGTCGGTGATATCGAACTCGCCGAGTTGGTATTCGGTCTGCCGGTGCGCCGCGACATTCTCGCCCGGGTCGTCAATTGGCAGCTGGCGAAGCGGCGTGCCGGCACCCACAAGACCAAGGGCATCAGCGACATCCGGGGCACGACCAAAAAGCCTTACAAGCAGAAGGGCACCGGCCGCGCCCGGCAGGGCAGCCTGCGCTCCCCACAATTTCGCGGCGGCGCGCGGATCTTTGGGCCGGTGGTCCGCAGCCATGCCTTCGGGTTGCAGAAAAAGGTGCGCCGGCTTGGCCTCAAAACGGCGCTGTCGGCCAAGAACGGCGAGGGCAAGCTCGTCGTCATCGACGCGGCGCGAATTGCCGAGGCGAAAACCAAGGCGTTGCGGGCTCGGTTCGAAGCGCTCGGCTGGGCCTCGGTGCTGATTATCGACGGGCCGGTCGTCGACCCGGTATTCGCCCGCGCCGCCCGCAACCTGCCCGGGGTCGACGTGCTGCCGCAGCAGGGAGCCAATGTCTACGACATCCTGCACCGCGACACGCTGGTC
Organism: uncultured Alphaproteobacteria bacterium; assembly: GCA_963772295.1. Classification (GTDB taxonomy): domain Bacteria; phylum Pseudomonadota; class Alphaproteobacteria; order ATCC43930; family CGMCC-115725; genus AP-15. The sequence goes on along the minus strand of CAVYWO010000001.1, from coordinate 21,694 downwards.
TTGACGCGCGACGCGGTGCAACATTTGCAGGCGCGTCTGCAATGAGCCGGTTCCGCGTCATTCCGCGCGGTCGACCACGGCTGAGCCGACAGCAGATGTACGACATTATCCGCGCCCCGGTGATCACCGAAAAGGCGACAAACGTTTCTGAACACAATCAGGTGATCTTTCGGGTGCCTTTGACCGCTACGAAACGCGAGGTCAAAGCGGCAATCGAGGGGCTATTCAATGTCGAAGTGAGCGCGGTCAACACCATCCGGGTCAGCGGCAAATTGAAGCGATTTCGCGGCCGGCTCGGCCGTCGCTCGGATTACAAGAAGGCGATCGTCACCCTCGGCGCCGGCCAGAGGATAGACGTGACGAGTGGAATTTGAGGCCGGGAGATCCGCCGTCGTGCCGCTGAAGACTTTCAACCCGACGACGCCTTCGCAGCGACAGCTGGTGACCGTCGATCGGCGTGAGTTGTGGAAGGGCAAGCCGAAGAAGGCGTTGACCGAGGGCTTGCGCGCCAAGGGTGGCCGCAACAACACCGGGCGCACGACCATGCGCTGGCGCGGCGGCGGCCACAAGCGGCGCTATCGGATTATCGATTTCAAGCGCAACAAGCTCGATATGCCGGCCGTCGTCGAACGCCTCGAATACGATCCGAACCGCACCGCCTTCATCGCGCTCATCCGCTATCAAGATGGCGAATTCGCCTATATCCTGGCGCCGCAGCGGCTGAATGCCGGCGACACGGTGATTTCCGGCGCCAGGGTTGACGTCAAGCCCGGCAATGCCATGCCGCTGTCCGCCATGCCGGTCGGCACGATCATTCACAATGTCGAAATGAAACCGAGCAAGGGCGGACAGATCGCCCGTTCGGCCGGAACCTACGCGCAACTCGTCGGCCGCGACCAGGGCTACGCGCTGTTGCGCCTGGCGTCGGGCGAGCTGCGCCTGGTGCGGGCGGAATGTCGGGCGACGGTCGGTGCGGTCTCCAATCCCGATCAACAGAACGTCGTCATCGCCAAGGCCGGCCGCAACCGCTGGCTTGGCCGCCGACCATCGGTTCGCGGCGTGGCGATGAACCCGATCGATCATCCGCATGGCGGCGGCGAGGGCCGCACCTCGGGCGGCCGCCATCCGGTGACGCCCTGGGGCAAGCCCACGAAGGGCAAGAAGACTCGGCACAACAAGGCGACGGATCGGCTGATCGTCCGCCGCCGCAACCCGCGCTAGCGCAAAACGGAGTGCAGAGGTGACCCGCTCGGTGTGGAAAGGGCCGTTCGTCGACGGATATCTGTTAAAAAAGGCCGAGGAGGCGCGCCTCTCGGGCCGCAACCAAGTGATCCGGACTTGGTCTCGTCGGTCGACGATCTTTCCCCAGTTCGTCGGGCTGACTTTTGGCGTCTACAACGGCCACAAATTCATCCCGGTTCTAGTGACCGAGAACATGATTGGACATAAGTTTGGCGAATTCTCGCCGACCCGTACTTTCTACGGCCACGCCGGCGACAAGAAGGCGAGGCGGGCCTGAAATGGGCAAGCTCGCAGCCCTCAGGCGGCTCGACGAAAACGAGGCCCTGGCGCGTCTTCAGGGCCTGCGGACGAGTGCGCGCAAGCTCAATCTCGTCGCCCGTACGATCCGCGGCAAAAGCGTCGCCTCGGCGCTGGCGGAATTGACGTTTTCGCGCCGCCGCATCGCCGGCGAGGTCAAGAAGGCGCTGCAATCGGCAATCGCCAATGCCGAGAACAACCATCAGCTCGATGTCGACCGCCTTTACGTCAAGGAGGCAACCGTCGGCCGCGCCCTCGGGCTGAAGCGGTTTCATACCCGCGGCCGCGGCCGCTCGGCGCGGGTGGAAAAGCATTACGCACACCTGACGGTCGTCGTCGGGGAGCAGCCGGAAGAGGCCGGTTGAAGAGGAAAGGCGAGGAATGGGTCAGAAAGTCAATCCAATCGGACTGCGGCTCGGTATCAACCGCACCTGGGATTCGCGGTGGTTCGCGCGCAAGGAGTACGGCAATTTGCTGCTCGACGATCTCGGGCTGCGCAAGTTCCTGCACCGTCGGCTCGCTCAGGCCGGCTTGTCGCGCGTCGTCATCGAGCGTGCCGCGCGCAAAAGCCGGATCACGCTGCATTCGGCGCGGCCGGGGGTGATCATCGGCAAGAAGGGGGTCGACATCGAGAAGCTACGTGCCGACATCGCCAAAGTTACGACCAGCGATGTCAGCGTCAATATCGTCGAAATCCGCAAGCCCGAGATCGACGCCAAGCTGATCGCCGAGGGCATCGCGCAGCAGCTCGAACGGCGCGTCGCCTTCCGCCGGGTGATGAAGCGCGCGGTGCAATCGGCGATGCGCCTCGGTGCCCAGGGTATTCGGATCAATTGCTCCGGCCGCCTCGGCGGTGCCGAAATCGCCCGCATGGAGTGGTACCGCGAGGGTCGCGTGCCGCTGCACACATTGCGCGCCGATGTCGATTTCGGTTACGGGACGGCCAAGACCACCTATGGCGTTTGCGGCGTCAAGGTGTGGGTTTTCAAGGGTGAAATCCTCGCGCACGATCCGATGGCACAGGAGAAGCGGCTGACCGAGGGCCCGCCGCCAAGCCATGAGCGCGGTCGGCGCGAGGGGTTGGGGTAAGGCATGCTCAGTCCAAAGCGCAGCAAGTATCGCAAGGCGCATAAGGGGCGGGTGCACGGTCTCGCCAAGGGCGGAACGACCCTCAATTTCGGCGCATACGGGCTCAAATCCGCCGATCCCGGGCGGCTGACGGCGCGCCAGATCGAAGCGGCGCGGCGGGCCATCACGCGCCATATTCGCCGCGTCGGCCGGGTTTGGATCCGGGTCTTCCCCGATGTGCCAGTCTCTTCCAAGCCGGCCGAGGTGCGCATGGGCAGCGGCAAGGGATCGCCGGAATTCTGGATCTGCCGAGTTAAACCCGGCCGCATTATGTTCGAACTTGACGGCGTGCCCGCCGCGATTGCCCGCGAAGCTTTCGCGCTCGCCGCCGCGAAGCTGCCGATGGCGACCCGCTTCGTTGCACGTCAGGGCGAGGAACCGGTGCGATGAAGGCGGCGGACATCAGGGCCAAGACCGACGACGAGCTCGGCGAGCAACTCGACTTGCTCGGCAAGGAGATGTTCAACCTGCGCTTTCAGCGGGCCAACGGCCAGCTCGAAAATACCGCGCGGGTGCGGCAGGCGCGCCGCGACATCGCCCGCATCAAGACGATCCTCGGCGAGCGCCGCCGCTCCCGATCCTGAGAGGGGATGGCGATGTCCAGACGCATCCTCCAGGGGATCGTCGTCAGCGACGCCTGCGACAAGACCGTAATCGTGCGGGTCGAGCGCCGGGTCATGCACTCGATCTACAAGAAATTTGTCACCACATCGAAAAAATACGCGGCGCACGACGCGGACAATCGCCACCGGGTTGGCGACGCCGTGCGCATCGAGGAGAGCCGGCCGATTTCGAAGCGCAAGCATTGGGTCGTCATCGGGCGGGTCGGCGATGACGCCGGTGCATCGCCTGAGCCGGCACCCGAGTTCGACCGCCGGCGAGGCTGGTGTCGCATGATACAAATGCAGACGAACCTCGACGTCGCCGATAATTCCGGCGCGCGGCGGGTACAGTGCATCAAAGTGCTCGGCGGCTCCAAGCGCAAGACGGCGACCGTCGGCGACGTCATCATCGTCTCGGTCAAAGAGGCGATCCCGCGCGGCCGGGTCAAGAAAGGCGATGTGCATCGGGCGGTCATCGTGCGTACCGCCAAAGAGATTCGGCGCGTCGACGGGAGTGCCATCCGCTTTGACCGCAATGCGGCGGTGCTGATTACCCAGCAAGGCGAGCCGATCGGGACCCGCATCTTCGGACCGGTTACCCGCGAGCTGCGGGCGCGGCGCTTTATGAAGATCGTCTCGTTGGCGCCGGAAGTGCTGTGAGCCGTTGGGATGAGCCGATGCCGAAGATGAAGATCAAGAAGGGCGACACCGTCGTCGTCATCAGCGGACGCGACAAGGGTAAAACCGGCGAGGTGCTCCGCGTCCTGCCGCCCGAACATCGCGCCGTGGTGCAGGGCGTCAATCTCGCCAGGCGCCACACCAAGCCGCGCATGGGCGAGCCCGGCGGCATCATCGAGAAAGAGCTGGCGCTCGACATCTCGAATATCGCGCTTGTCGATCCCGCCTCGGGCAAGCCGACCCGGATCGGCTACAAGACCCTCGATGACGGGCGCAAGGTGCGGTTCGCGAGGCGTTCTGGCGAAATCATCGATCGATGAGCCATGGATAAGCCCCGCCTGCAGGCGCTTTACGAGAACGCGGTCCGATCGGCGCTGATGAAAGAGTTCGGCTACAAGAACCCGATGCAGGTGCCGCGGCTGGAAAAGATCGTCGTCAATATGGGGGTGGGCGAAGCGGTCCAGGACGCCAAGAAGGCCGACGCTGCTGCCGACGATTTGACCCGGATCACCGGCCAGAAACCGGTCATTACCAGGGCCAAGCGATCGATTGCGACCTTCAAGCTGCGCCAGGGCATGCCGATCGGCTGCAAGGTGACGCTGCGCCGGCATCGCATGTACGAGTTTTTCGACCGGCTATTCACGGTCGCCCTGCCGCGCGTCCGAGACTTTCGCGGCATCCCCGGCAGCAGCTTCGACGGCCGCGGCAACTTCGCGCTGGGGCTGAGGGAGCAAATCGTCTTTCCTGAGATCGATTACGATCGGGTCGATGCGGTGCGCGGCCTGAATGTCGTGATTGTCACGACAGCCAGGACCGACGCCGAGGCCAAAGCGCTGCTCGCGGCATTTGCCGTGCCTTTTGTCAATTGATAGTGCCGGGAGGTTAGCCGTATGGCAAAGAAGAGCGCGATCGAGAAAAACGCCAGGCGGGCCAAGCTTGCCAAGCAGATCGCGCCGCGCCGAGCGCGCCTGAAGGCCGCGGCGCGCGACCGGGCGGCGGCACCCGAGGACCGGTTTGGCGCGCAGTTGAAGCTCGCCGAGTTGCCGCGTAACGGCTCGCCGACGCGCGTGCGCAATCGCTGCGCGATGACCGGTCGGCCACGCGGCTATTACCGCAAGTTCCGGCTGTCGCGGATTGCGGTGCGCGAACTCGCCGCCTCCGGGCAGATCCCGGGCATGATCAAGTCGAGCTGGTAGCGGAGCGCGGTCGATGACGATGAGCGACCCGCTAGGCGACATGCTGACGCGTATCCGCAACGGACAGCGGGCGCGCCAAGCCGTCGTTGCTTCCCCTGCCTCGAAGATCCGTGCCAGTGTTCTCGAGGTCCTCAGACGCGAGGGTTACATCCGCGGCTTCACCCGCGAGCAGGTCCGATCGGGGGTCGCCGAACTGAAAATCGAGCTCAAATACGTCGATGGCGAACCGGTCATTCGCGAAATCTCGCGGGTGTCGAGACCCGGCCAGCGCATTTATTCGCGGATCGCCGATCTCCCCCGCAGCCATAATGGGCTCGGGATCGCGATCCTGTCGACGCCGCGCGGCGTCATGTCGGACAACGAGGCGCGCGCCGCCAAGGTCGGCGGCGAAGTCCTCTGCCGCGTCTTCTGAGGCGCTCCGATGTCCCGCATCGGCAAGCATCCCGTCGCGATCCCCGAGGGTGTCGAGGTCGAGCTCTTGGGCCGGACGGTGACCGCCAAGGGCCCACTCGGCAGTTTGAGCCTCGCCGTCAGCAATGAGGTGACGGCGGCGATCGTCGATCGAACGGTGACCGTCGCGCCCAACAGCACGAGCAAACACGCGCGTGCGATGTGGGGAACGACCCGAGCGTTGATCAACAATATGGTCACCGGCGTTTCCCGGGGCTTTGCCGTCGGTCTCGAAATCAACGGGGTTGGCTATCGCGCCGCGGTGCAGGGCGGCACTTTGAACTTGCAGCTCGGCTACAGTCACGACGTGGCGTTTCCCATTCCGCACGACGTCACAATCGCCTGTGAAAGGCCGACGCTGATCGTCGTACGCGGTGCTGACCGGCAGCGGGTCGGCCAGGTCGCGGCCGAAATCCGCGCATGGCGCCCGCCGGAACCCTATAAGGGTAAGGGCATCAAATATACAACCGAGACGATCCGCCGCAAGGAAGGTAAGAAGAAGTAGTAACCCATGTCGAGCAAAGCTGCAGTCTTGTTCATGCGTCGGCGCCGGCGGGTGCGCGCTAATCTTCGCCGGCTGGCGAAGGGTCGGCTGCGTCTTTCCGTGTTCCGTTCGTCAAAGCATATTTACGCGCAGGTCATCGACGATGCGGCCGGGCGTACGCTGGCGGCGGCTTCGAGCCTCGACAGCGGGCTGAGAGCGAACCTCGGCAAGGGCGCCGATACCGCCGCGGCGACCGCCGTCGGCAAGCTGCTCGCCGAGCGGGCAAAGGCGGCGGGCGTCGGACGCGTCGTGTTCGATCGCGGCGGCTATCTGTTTCACGGTCGGGTGAAGGCGCTGGCCGAAGCTGCCCGAGAGGGCGGGCTGGACTTTTGAAGGGGGGATGGATGGCACGTACAGGAATGCGCGGGAGCGAGCGGCGGGCGCGGGGCGACGGCGATCGCCAACCGCGCGAGCGCGAGGAAAGCGAGTTCACCGAAAAACTTGTCAACATCAACCGCGTCGCCAAGGTGGTCAAAGGCGGCCGGCGGTTCGGCTTTGCCGCGCTCGTTATCGTCGGGGACAAGAAGGGCCGGGTCGGTTATGGTTCGGGCAAGGCGCGCGAGGTGCCGGAAGCGATCCGCAAGGCAACCGAACAGGCGCGGCGCGGCATGATCCGCGTGCCGCTGCGTGAGGGTCGGACCTTGCACCACGACATCATCAGCAGCTTTGGTGCCGGCCGCGTCATCGTTCGCGCCGCCCGGCCGGGAACCGGGATCATCGCCGGCGGCCCAATGCGGGCGATCTTCGAAGCGCTCGGCGTTCATGATGTGGTGGCCAAATCGGTCGGTAGCGCCAATCCGCACAACATGATCAAAGCGGCCTTTGTTGCGCTCGGACGGGCGACGAACCCGCGCGCGGTGGCCGCGCGCCGCGGCAAGAAGGTGAGCGAGATCCTCGGTCGGCGCGACGCCGAGAGCCGGGAGCCGGCGTGATGGGCGAGAAGAAAATGCTGACCGTGGTGCAGACCGGCAGCCCGATCGGCCGCCGGGCGGACCAGGAGGCGACGCTCAAAGGGCTCGGCTTGAATAAGCGCCATCGTCGCCGCGTTCTCGAAGACACGCCGGCGATTCGGGGTATGATCGACAAGGTCGAGCATCTGGTCCGCGTCGAGGAACAGGTGGCACGCTTGGCCGATGACCGGGATAGGATCGACGGCGCATGAAGCTCAATGAGATCAGTGACAATCGCGGCGCGCATCATCGCGCTAAGCGCGTCGGCCGCGGCATCGGGTCGGGCAAAGGCAAGACGTCGGCGCGTGGCGGCAAGGGTCAGACGGCCCGCTCGGGGGTCGCGCTCAACGGCTTTGAGGGGGGGCAGACCCCGCTGCATCGCCGGCTGCCAAAGCGCGGCTTTGACAATCGAATGTTCCGCAAAGATTTCAAGGCGGTCAATCTGGGTCGGGTGCAGCGGGCGATCGACGCCGGCAAGCTCAAGACCGACGGCATCATCGACGGCGCGGCATTGGTAGCCTCCGGCGTGCTGCGCCGGCGGGGTGCCGGCGTGCGCCTCCTGGCCAAGGGCAAATTGCGCACCGGGATCGCGATCGAGGTCGCGGGCCTGTCCCGAGCTGCGCAAGCGGCCGTCGAAGAGGCGGGCGGCAGGGTTGTCCTGCGCGCCCGCCCGGCCAAAGGCCGAGGCGAAGCCTGACGTCGCTGTCCCGGCGGAAGGTCTGTCTCGGCGCGCCCGGCATTCGGGTCGAGCCGGATAATTGTTTGGGGATCGGTTAGATGGCGTCAGCCGCCGAACAACTCGCTGCCAGCATCAACCTCTCGGCCTTCGCCAAGGCGACCGAGCTCAAGCGGCGGATCTGGTTTACGCTCGGTGCGCTCTTGGTCTATCGGCTCGGCACCTACATCCCGATCCCCGGGATCGACCCGGCGATCCTGCACGATATTTTTGCGCATAATGCCGGCGGCATCCTCGGCATGTTCGATATGTTTTCCGGAGGTGCGCTCGGGCGCATGTCGATCCTTGCGCTCGGCATCATGCCGTATATCTCGGCATCGATCATCCTCCAGTTGTTGACGGCGGTATCGCCAACCCTCGAAGCCCTGAAAAAGGAGGGCGAAAGCGGGCGCAAAAAGATCAATCAGTATACCCGTTACGGCACGGTGCTGTTGGGCATGGTGCAAGCCTACGGGATCGGCGTCGGCATCGAGGGGATGCGCGCCGGCGCGTTGTCGGCGGTGACCGATCCCGGGCTGGTGTTTCGCCTGACCACGGTCGTGTCGCTGGTCGGCGGTACCGTATTTCTGATGTGGCTCGGGGAGCAGATTACCGAGCGCGGGGTCGGGAACGGTATCTCGCTGATCATTTTCGCCGGCATCGTCGCGAACCTGCCGCATGCGCTGGCCTCCACCCTGGAGCTTGGTCGCACCGGCGCGCTGTCGACGTTCTTCATCCTCGTTCTGCTGGTGATGGCCGTCGCCGTCGTCACCTTCATCGTGTTCATGGAGCGCGCCCAACGCCGCATCTTGATTCAATATCCAAAGCGGCAAAGCGGCAACAGGATGTCTGGTGGCGACTCGCAGCACCTGCCGCTCAAGATCAATACCTCGGGCGTCATTCCACCGATCTTTGCTTCTTCGCTGTTGCTGCTGCCGGCGACGATCGCCAACTTCGAGGCAAGCGGACAGAGCTTTGGCTGGCTCGGCCTGATTTCCGCCTATCTCGCCCACGGCCGACCGTTGTACATGGTGCTTTACATTGCCCTCATCGTATTTTTTTGCTTCTTCTATACCGCGATTGTCTTCAACCCGGTGGAGACCGCCGACAATCTGCGAAAGTACGGCGGGTTCATCCCTGGGATCAGACCGGGGAAAAACACCGCCGACTATCTTGACTATGTGCTTACCCGGTTGACCGCGATCGGCGCGGCCTATCTCGCGGCGGTCTGCATCCTGCCCGAGATTCTGATCTCGGAATATTCGGTACCGTTTTATTTTGGCGGTACCAGCCTGTTGATCGTCGTCAGCGTGACGATGGATACGGTGGCGCAGATCCACTCGCATCTCTTGGCGCACCAATACGAAGGGCTGATCAAAAAGGCAAGGCTCAGGGGACGGCGCGGATGAACGTCGTCTTGCTCGGGCCGCCGGGCTCGGGAAAGGGAACGCAGGCCAAGCGGATCGAGCAGCGCTGCGGCATCGTGCAGCTGTCCACCGGCGACATGCTGCGGAATGCGATCGCGTCGGGCAGCGAACTCGGGGCGCGAGTCAAAGGCATTATGGCTGCCGGCGAACTCGTCCCGGATGACGTGATGATCGCCATGATCGGCGCGCGCACGGCGCTGCCCGACTGCCGCAACGGCTTTATTCTCGATGGCTTCCCGCGCACCGTGCCGCAGGCGCAGGCTCTCGACGAGATGCTGGCGAAGCGTGGGCTCGAACTCGACCATGTAATTGAAATCGTGGTCGACGAGGCCACGCTCGTCGATCGGCTGTCGGGCCGGTTCTCCTGCCGGCGCTGCGGTGCCAGCTACCACGAACGCCATCATCGTCCGCGGATCGAGGGCGTCTGCGACGTCTGCGGCGCCGACGAATTCATCCATCGCGCCGACGACAGCCCGGAGGCGGTCAAGGCCCGGTTTGCGGTCTACCGCCGGCAAACCGCTCCGCTCTTGCCCTATTACCGTGCCCGCGGCATCCTCCGGACCGTCGACGGCATCGCCGAGATGGATACGGTCACCGGCCGGATCGAGGGCGTGCTCGGGTAGAGCCGCGATAAGTTCGGATGGATGGCGCAACCGGGATTGACGGACCGCGGAAACGATCGATATACTTGACTGCCCGTCGAAGGCTGCCAATTTCCCCCTGTCAGGAGACCCGTAAGTGGCGCGCATTGCCGGCGTCAACATCCCCAATCAGAAGCGGGTGCCGATCGGGCTCGCCTACATCCACGGTATCGGGCGCACCAAGGCGCTAGAGATCTGCCACAAGGTTGGCATTCCGGTCGAGCGGCGGGTTCACGAGTTGACCGACGACGAGGTGTTGCGCGTTCGCGAATTGATCGATAGCGAATATGTGGTCGAGGGCGATCTGCGGCGCACCGTGGCGATGAACATCAAGCGCCTGATGGATCTCGGCTGCTATCGCGGCTTGCGCCACCGGAAGGGGCTGCCGGTGCGCGGTCAGCGTACGCACACGAACGCCCGGACCCGGAAGGGGCCGGCGCGCCCGATCGCCGGCAAAAAGAAGTAGCGTGGACGGCGCGCGACACCCTGGCGGATAGCGATCGATGGCGAGAACGACAGCAGCTGCGCCGCGTCTGCGACGGCGAGAGCGTAAGAACATCACGTCGGGGACGGCGCATGTAAACGCCACCTTCAACAACACGATGATCACGATCACCGACGCTCAAGGCAATACCATTGCCTGGTCGTCTTCCGGGAGCCAGGGCTTCAAGGGTTCGCGCAAATCCACACCCTATGCGGCGCAGGTCGCTGCCGAGGATGCCGGTCGCAAGGCCATGGAGCATGGCATGCGCACCCTCGATATCGAGGTCAAAGGGCCGGGGTCGGGGCGGGAATCGGCGCTGCGGGCCTTGCAGGCTGTCGGCTTCGCGGTCACCTCGATCCGCGATGTGACGCCGATCCCGCATAACGGCTGTCGTCCGCCGAAGCGGCGTCGGGTGTGACGCGCGGCTCCCGTCGGCGGGGGAGCCTCCTTCAGGAAGCTTGCGGCGGTCGCGCCATGGAGTTCGGGCCTTGCGGGCCAATCATCGAGGTCGATGAAGCGTGATTCAGAAGAACTGGCAAACCCTGATCAAACCAAAGCAGCTTTCGGTCGAGCCGGGCGACGACCCGAAACGGGTCGCGACCGTCGTTGCCGAACCGCTGGAACGCGGGTTCGGGCTTACCCTGGGTAATGCCTTGCGTCGCGTGTTGTTGTCCTCGCTGCAGGGTGCGGCCGTGACCTCGCTCCAGATCGAGGGCGTGCTGCATGAATTTTCCTCGATCCCGGGCGTGCTTGAGGACGTGACCGACATCGTGCTCAACGTCAAGAGCATCGATCTCAAAATGTACGGCGAGGGGCCGAAGCGGATGCGGCTGCGCGCCGACGGCCCCGGCGAGGTGCGCGCCGGCGCCATCGAAACCGGCCACGATATCGACATCATGAACCCCGAAGTCGTGATCTGCACGCTCGACGCGGGCGCTCGGATCGTGATGGAACTGACCGTCGACATCGGTAAGGGTTATTTGCCGGGCACGCAGAACCGGCCCGAGGACGCGCCCATCGGACTGATCCCGGTCGACGCGCTGTTCAGCCCGGTTCGCAAGGTCTCCTACCGGGTCGAGAATACCCGCGTCGGTCAGGTCACCGATTACGACAGGTTGGCGATGCGCGTCGAGACCAATGGCGCGGTGACCCCCGAGGACGCGGTGGCGCTGGCCGCGCGCATCCTGCAGGACCAACTGCAACTCTTCATCAATTTCGAGGAACCGCGGCAACCGTCCGACGAGGCTCGGCCGAGCGAATTGCCATTCAACAAAAACTTGCTGCGCAAGGTCGACGAACTTGAACTGTCGGTGCGGTCGGCGAACTGCCTCAAGAACGACAACATCGTCTATATTGGTGATCTGGTGCAGAAATCGGAGGCCGAGATGCTGCGGACGCCCAATTTCGGGCGCAAATCGCTGAACGAGATCAAGGAGGTGCTGGCGCAGATGGGGCTTCATCTCGGGATGGAGATCCCGAACTGGCCGCCGGAAAACATCGAAGAGATGGCCAAGCGCCTCGACGAGCCGTATTGAGGAGACGCATGCGTCACCGACTGCGCGGCCGCGGCTTCAGCCGCCCGACAAAGCATCGTCAGGCGATGTTCGAGAACCTCGCCGCCGCGCTCCTGAAACATGAACAGATCACGACGACCTTGCCCAAGGCCAAGGATCTGCGCCCGATCGTCGAGCGGCTCATCACCCTCGGCAAGCATGGTGGCCTCGCCAACCGGCGGCGGGCGATCGCCCGCTTGCAGGACACGAAACTGGCCGACAAGCTGATGACGACACTGGCCCGGCGCTATGCCGACCGGGCTGGCGGCTATACCCGGATCGTCAAGGCCGGGTTCCGCTACGGCGACGACGCGGCGATGGCGTTGATCGAGCTCGTCGACCGCGATCCCGAAGCCAAGGGCCAGGATTCCGGCCCGAAGCCGGACGCCGAGAGCGAAGCCGAGAAGGCCGCCTGACCGGGATCATTCGGAGGGCCGCGCGGTGAAGCCGACGCTGCCATCCTCTTCGCCGTCGCCGACCTCGATATAGACGACGCGTGCGGGTGCGTCGGCGCGCATTCGGCATGACGACGACAAAGGCCTCTCTGCGGTGCTGCAACTGCCCCCGAACCGGCCCGGTCGGGTGTAGGATGCGATCCGGGATCAGCCCGGCTTGCGGACGACATTTCTGGATACCACCCCGAGCATCGGTGATTTCGTCGAGGTGCGCGGGCGCCCCTGGCTCGTCGAAGGGATCGACGACAAGGGCGGCGGTCTCAGCGCGCTCAAGCTTTCGTGCATCTCGGACGATGCGCAAGGAGAAGCGCTTGAGGTCGCATGGGACGCCGAAATTGGCGCCCGGCGCCTCGAGGATGATTTCTGGTCGCGGCTGGGGCGCGACGGCACCGACGACCCGGCGACCTTTGCCGCCTATCTGCGCACCCTGAAATGGAACACCACGACCGCGGCGGATCGCGACTTGTTGCAGGCGCCGTTTCGCGCCGGCATCCGGCCCGAAGCCTATCAGCTCTTGCCCCTGCGGAAGGCGCTCAGGCGCTCAGGCTGCCTCGCGTCAACCTGCTGATCGCCGACGGCAAAACAATCGAAGCCGGTCTCATTCTCCGCGAGCTGCTGCTGCGGCGACGGATCGACTTCTCGCTCGTCGCCGCCCCGCCATCGATGACATTGCAGTGGCAGGACGAGCTCGAAGCCAAATTCGGCCTCGCCTTCACGATCATCGATCGCGAGCGCCTCGCCGAATTGCGGCGGCTGCGCGGCTTCGGCATCAACCCGTGGACCACCGGGTCGCGCTTCATCATTTCGCATCACCTGATGACCGAAGAGACGTATGTCGCGGGGCTGCGCGATCATCTCGGCGCCTTCCGGTCCCGGGCGCTGCTGATCCTCGACGAAGCCCATCACGCCGCACCGGCAAGCGGCGCGCGCTATGCGATCGACAGCCAGTTCACGAAGGCCGTCCGGGAACTCGCCGAGCGCTTTGAGCACCGCCTGTTCCTGACGGCGACCCCGCATAACGGTCATTCCAACAGCTTCTCGGCGCTGCTCGAGATGCTCGACCGGCAGCGCTTCACGCGCGGTGTGCCGCTGCGGCCCCGCGATCTCGAACCCGTCGTCGTGCGCCGCTTGAAAGCAGACCTGCGGCGCATCGATCCCAGCGCATTTCCCGAGCGAGTCGTCGAACCGATCCTGCTCTCCGGCCTGCCGGAGACGGCGCCGGAACTGGCGCTGCCGCGGCTGCTTGCGGCGTACGGGAAGCAGCGGGTCGAAAGGATCGGCCGACTGCCGCCGCGGCAGGCAGCCCGGGCGAAGCTGGCTTTCGTTGGCTTGCAGCAACGGCTGCTGTCCTCAATCGCCGCCTTCGCGCGCACCCTCGACGTGCACCGGAAAAGTCTCGCCCGAATGATCGCGGAGGGGGAAACAGCCGCGCCGGTCGAGGCGGCCACGGCGTTCGTAACGGGCGAGATCGATCTCGACGAGGTTCCGCTCGACGCCGCGGAAGACGAGGCCGAAGCCGCCGTCGCTGCAGATGAGGACGCCGCTGCCGAAGCAGCGAGCCGTCTCGGCGGGGTCGGAGCGGGCAAAGCCGATCTCCGGGCGGAACTGGCGGTGGTCGATGAGATGCTGGCGCTCGCCAAGCAATACGCTGCCCGCCCGGATGCGCGCAGCGCCTGGCTGGCGGACTGGATCCGCACCAACATGGCGCCGGGAGGGCGGTGGAATGATCGGCGCCTGATCCTCTTCACCGAATGGGAGGATACGCGGCGCTGGCTGCAGCGACGGCTGCTGGAGGCCCTCGACGACACCGACAGGATCGACGAGCGGATCGGCATTTTCACCGGCACGACCGGCGCCGAGCGGCGCGAGGCTGTCAAGCTCGCCTTCAACGCCGACCCGGCGAGCGAGCCGTTGCGCATCCTGATCTGCACCGATGCCGCCCGCGAGGGAATCAACCTGCAAACCCGCTGTCATGATTTGATCCATGTCGACCTGCCGTGGAACCCATCGCGGCTCGAGCAGCGCAACGGCCGCATCGACCGGAAGCTGCAGCCGGCGCCGCAGGTATTCTGCCGCTACTTCGTGTATGCGCAGCGCCCGGAAGACATCGTCCTCGACGCGCTCGTGCGGAAGACCGAGACAATCCGGACCGAGCTCGGGTCGGCTGGGAGAGTTATCGGCGAACGCGTCGAAGAGCGGCTGACGGCGAACGGCATCCTCCCCGGCCAGGCCGAGGCGCTCGCCGAGGCAGTGATCGCCGAAACGGACAGTGAGCGGCTCGCACGTGCCCGCGTCGAGATGGATGACGACGAACGCGCACGGCACGGACGTCTGCTCGAAGATCTCGACGATTTGCGGGATGTCCTCGAACGTTCGCGCGAGCGCGTCGGCATCGACGCGCAGGAATTGCAGCAAGTCGTCGCGACCGCCCTCGATCGCGCCGGCACGAGCCTCGAAAACGCGGCGGCCGAGCCGGTCGGCAGGGTCGGGACCTTCCGTTTCGATCCCACGGACCGGGCATTCGCGCATGATCCGACCTGGGCCGACGCTTTCGACGACCTACGCCAGCGGCGGAGAAAACGCGGTGAGCGACCGAGCGAGTGGCGGCGCACGGCGCCGATCCGCGGCGTGGCGTTCGAACCGCCGATCCGCCCCGACGGAACCGACGCTCCCGATGTCGTCCAGGTGCACCTCGAACACCGCCTCGTTCGCAGATTGCCGTCGCGCTTTCTGTCGCAAGGTTTCCAATCGGACCTCGAACGCGTTTGCGTCGTCATCGGCCCGGGCGCGCAGCCGCGCGTCGTACTGCTCGGCCGCCTTGCGCTTTACGGTCCCGGTGCCGCGCGCCTGCATGAAGAGATCATCCCCGTAACGGCGATCTGGACCGAGGCCGAGGGGCACCGGAGAGCGCTGACGGCGCTCGGCGTGCGCGCCGAGGAGACGACCCTCGACCAGCTCGAGCGCGCCCTGCGCGACGCGCGCCGGCCGCCGGCGGCGGCGATCGCTCGGATACGGCTGCTGGCGCAAAAGGACGCCCGCGATCTCGAACCGGAATTGCGTCGCCGGGCAGACGACAGGCGCGCGCAGATCGCGCGCGATCTCGATCGGCGAGGCGAGGCCGAGGCGCGCGACTTGTCCCGGCTGATCGAGGCTCAGGGTGCCCGCATCCTCCAGGCGCAACGGAACTTCGACCCCAACCAGCTGTCCCTTCCCGGCATCGACGATGCCGAAAGACGGCAGCGCGAGCGCGACCACCGTCATTGGCGAACCCGCCTCGACGAGATCGAGCGCGAGATCGAAGACGAGCCGGCGCGGGTCCGCGCCTCCTACGAGATCCGGGCCCATCGGCTCGAGCCGATCGGTCTCGTCTACCTCTGGCCGCAATCGAACTGATATCGCCGATGGCCGATCCCCGCCGCTTCGATCCGGACCTCGAATGGCTCGACCTCGCGCAACCGGTCGGCCTCGTCGTCGCACGCAGCCTGCTGAAGGAACTGGGTCTGACGCCGCAGCTGCAAACCCGCGCCGACAGCGCTGCGGTCGGCGAGTTCCTGGCCGGCGCGGATGAACCCGGCCCGGCATTGCCGGACGCCTGGGCTTTTGCCCAGCGTATCCTCGGCTGGCCGGCAACGCGGGTGGCCGGTGTCCCAGGCGGTCCGCCGCTTCCCGAAGATCTGGTCAAAGTATTGCCCGAGCACGACACCGTGCTCGAACCGCATTGGGCGGTGGCCGGAATCGATGGCGGCTGGCAGCTGCTGGTGCGGATCGAGGCGCCGGGGATCGCGCCTGATGCGTGAGGCGCGCTCGCCGGCTGGGAGGCGACGCCGCATCAGCGCTTCGAGCGGTTGCTGCGCGAGACTGAGATTCCAATCGGCGTCCTGATCACCGAGAACGAAGTGCGGCTCGTATACGCACCGCGCCGCGAAACCTCGGGCTGGCTGCCCTTCCCGCTGCGGCCGCTCGCCACGGTCGCCAGCCGGCCGCTGCTCGGCGGGTTGAAGCTGATGTTCGATGGCTTCCGCCTGTTCAACGATGCCGAGGACCGGCGCCTGCCGGCCCTTCTGAGCGCGAGCCGCGAGGCGCAGACGGGCGTCTCGGCAATGCTCGCCGACCACAGGTCGTCGGCGCATTGCACGCGCTGCTGCGCGGCCTGACAGCGGCCGAGCCGAAACTGATCGGTGCGCTCGCCGCCGAACGGCCGCAGCATCTCTACGAAGGGCTGCTGACCGTGCTGATGCGGCTCGTCTTCGTGCTCTGCGCCGAAGACCGGGACCTGATCCCGTCGCGCACCGACGAGAAGGCGCGCGCGCTCTACAGTCAGGGCTATTCGGTGCGCGGGCTGCATGGCAAGCTGCTGGAAGACCAAGCACGCCACCCTGATACGATCGACGAACGGCGCGGCGCCTGGGGCGGCCTCATCGCGCTGTTTCGCCTGATCCATGCCGGCGATCACGCCGGCTGGATCCGGGCCCGCGGCGGCAAGCTGTTCGATCCCGACGCCTTCCCGTTTCTCGAAGGCCGGACCGATGTCGAGGAGCCGCCGCGGATTCTTCCCGTCACCGATGGCTGTGTGCTGCGCATCCTCGATGGTCTGCTGACCCTGAGGGGCGATCGGCTATCCTATCGCACGCTCGATGTTGAACAGATCGGTTCGGTCTACGAGACCGTGATGGGCTTCACGGTCTTGCCCGCCTCGGGGCCGGTGCTGGCAATCCGCGCCGGCAAGCATAATAGGACCCCGGTCTTCATCGATCTCGCAGAACTTTCCGAACTCCGGCCCGAGGAGCGGCTAAGGCAACTGAAGGACGGCGCACAGCGCGGCTCGCTGACCGACCGGCAGCAGCGCGCGATCAAAGCCGCAATGGGCGTCGAGGGCATGATCTCGGCGCTAGACGGCATCGTCGACGAGCGCGGCTCGCCCGAGAAACGCCTGGTGCAGGCCGGCACGCCGATCCTGCAACCGACCGACGAGCGTCGGCGCACCGGAAGCCATTACACGCCGCGCTGCCTGACCGAGCCGATCGTCCGACATGCGCTCGAACCGGCTTTCGAGCGCCTGGGCCCGGATGCGCGGCCCGAAGACGTGCTCGACCTCAAGGTCTGCGACATGGCGATGGGTTCGGGCGCCTTCCTGGTCGAGGCGTGCCGCGCGCTCGCCGCGCAGCTCATGCAGGCCTGGGCGGCGCGCTGGCCGGAGAGGCGGCCTAAATTGCCGGCGGACGAGGACGAGGATTTGCATGCCCGCCGTCTGGTCGCGCAGCGCTGCCTCTACGGCGTCGACAAGAACCCGATGGCGACCGATCTTGCGAAACTGTCGTTATGGCTCGCGACCATGGCGCGCGACCACGAGTTCACTTTCCTCGATCACGCGCTGAAAAGCGGTGACAGCCTCGTCGGTTTGACCCGCGCACAAATCGCAGCCGTGCATTGGGATACCGGCAAGCCTGGCTTGCCGCTGTTCCGTAACTTGATCCGCGATCGGTTCGAGGCGGCCCTCAAGGGGCGCGCCGAGATCCGCGACGCTCCCGATGATGTCGAGCGGGCAATTCAGGAAACGCGGTTTCGGCAGATCGAGCGCCGGCTTTCTGACGCTCGCCAGCTCGGTGATGCCGTAATTGCCGCCTTCTTCTAAGGCAACAAGCAAAGGACCCGCGAGGTGACGCGTCAGGAGCTTGAAAGCTGGCTCAATGAGCCCGCGGCGACAATGTGGACGAAGGTCGGCGGACCAGCACGCAGTCTTGGACAAGGCAACCAACCGATATTGTCGTTTCATTGGGAACTTGAATTTCCAGAAGTCTTCGGGGGTGAACACGCTGGGTTCAACGCCATTGTCGGGAACCCTCCGTTTGCTGGTAGAAATACCGCCATCAGTAGCCACCGAGAGGGTTATCTCGAGTGGCTGCAGACGTTGCATGAGGGTGCACATGCAAATGCCGACTTAGTTGCGCATTTCTACCGTAGGGCTTTCTCGCTGTTGCGCCGCGACACTGTGTTTGGGCTCATCGCGACTAATACGATAGGCCAGGGTGACACGCGTGAATCCGGACTGACTAAAATCGTGCAATCTGGGGGATCTATTACGCGGGCTACTAGACGAATTAAATGGCCAGGAGATGCCGCGGTTACGATATCTGTCGTTTATCTTATAAAGGGAAATTACGTACCTACTCCAATTTTGGACGGAAGAGAGGTAGAAAGGATTTCTTCCTATCTTGTTGACGGCGATCTCGATACTTCACCTTATAGCCTAACTGAAAATTCACGAAAAGCTTTTAAAGGTTCAGAGTTGCACGGCATGGGTTTCTGCTTTGATGATGAAGGAGCAGCTAAAGGGGTCTGTGAGCCGCTGTCCACAATGGAAAGAGTCATTGAGTTTGACATCCACAACGCTGAACGAATACGGCCGTTCCTCACGGGCGAAGATCTTAGTTCTAAGCCATCGCAGAATACAGTACGCTTTGTAATCGATCTCGGCGATCTTACGCTGGCGGCTGCGCGCGAAAAATATCCCTGTCTCCTAAAAATCGTCCGGGAGAGAGTGTATCCGGGAAGGTTGCTCGACAGACGGGGAGCCCGTCGATTAAACTGGTGGAAATTCGGCGAGCGAGCGACAGGGCTTTACACAGCCATAAACAAGCCGACGGTGCTGTGCACACTGTTCACGGCTTCGCATCTATTTTTCTGCGTCGTTGCATCACGTTGCATTTTTGCAAACGCGATCGTTGTCTTCCCATACGGTGATTTCACCACGTTCGCGATCCTCCAGAACCGGGCACATGAGACCTGGGCTCGATTTTTCGGTTCGGCCATGGAGGATCGGCTTCGTTATGCTCCATCCGATTGCTTTCGGACATATCCACGTGAAACTCCTGCTGATATCGTTGGACTCCGCGAGCTACATGCACAAATGGATCGGGCGGTGTTGCGCGCTTATGGTTGGGACGACCTCGCCGACCGCGCCGAGCCGCAGTTTCTCGACGAGACGAACGAAGACGACTACAAATACCAGGGCCGCCTGTTCTGGCCGGCGGAGTTTCGCGACGAAGTGTTGGCGCGCCTGCTTGCACTCAACGCCGAACGTGCCGCTGCCGAACGCGCGGCCGGGGTCTCGCCGCGCCCGCGGTCCCGCAAAGCCGCGGAACCGATCGAGTTGGAGCAGGGGTGAGAAGGCGAATCATACGGTCGTCGATCGCCCTAGGCGCTTCGGCCAGCCCGCAGGCTTCCGGCCCTCGCTACGAGGCAAGCAATAAGCACTGCGAACCGATTACTGCTCAGAAACCGGGAACGAAATGCTCCGCCTGGAGTGCGGCAATGGCCCAAGCACTTCTTGATCGCAGCGAGCCAATGGGACAGAAGCGTGTGGCGACGGAAGGTGGCATCGCCTTTGTCGCACAGCGCACTTATCCCGACGAGCGCAACGTATGGCATGGATATCCGGAGGCTTGGGACCAGATCTCCGTTGATATTAAGAGACGCTGGTTATCAGAGGGCCGCGTCACGAGGCGCGATTTGCGGCGTTGGAACACGAGAGAGGCGGTCCAGCTGGCTTGGACCGAAGATCGCAAATGCTGACAAGCGACGGGTTTGAACGCTTTGGGGATCTCGCGAAGTTTGCGGTTGATCTCAAGCTCTTGACCGATCCGGACGGAGACGTGGGCGCTCCGGTGACTTCCGTCGGATCGTGGGGACAGTGGCGGCTGTGGATTGGTGGGCTCAATCTGTGTCAGCACGAGTTGATCCTCGCGGACGGAGAGGTGGAAGAGCGGGAAGCAGTAACCTGGTACCTGGCTCCGTTGATCCGATGGCTCGCCGAACATTGGGGCCCGCTCCTTCATGAGGAACGGTTCCCCGTTGGCTTGAGGCTGGGCGAATTAAGCCGCGCCCGAACCGCGCGGGAGGCATACCTAAGCGTGCTGGAGACTGGGGGGATGATCTCACAGCCTTCGAGCCCTGGCAAAACTGGGCATCGCGTCACAGCGTGAGGTGGGCTGCGGAAGGCGGCCTTACCCCAGACGTATTCATCCGCCGGGTTGGCGACGACATCGAGGTGAGCTGGGGTAATCGACTGCAGCCCGGCGGCGAAGCAGCCCAATTCTGGATCGAGCCGGGCGATTTGCACGCGCCCGTCTCAGCGGTGGCGACCGCCCTCGATGCAGCACTCGACTGGTTTGCCAACCACCCTAATGTTGTCGACCGGAGCTGGTTCGGCGAGTTGCGGCGGCTGTCCGAGAGCAGCAGGCGAGCGGCGCAACGAGCGCATTGGCTTTCCTGGTTCCTCGACGGCAGCCATCTTGCAGGTCCGCTTACCGAATTATTCAATCGGCTTCGCGCAGAGCCTGAGAACGTCTCGGCGTTTCAAGGGATGGTGACAACGAAATGCCTCGATCCGCTCTCTCCGGCAGCCGCCATGTTCGGAGCTCTTTCACCCAATATTTCCAAAGCCGCCGCTACCAAACTGCTGGCAATAGTCTCGAATGCCTACCAGGATCGGGCGAACACGGCTGGGCTCGATCAATTTGTGACAGACCGGCCCGCCTGGTCGGCACGCTCGCCTTGGGATGAAGGATATCAGCTTGCCCGCGATTTCATCGAGGAAGTGCAGCCTCTGCGGGATGAAATCCGCATCGACTTGGACGATCTGCTGGGTCGACTCGGCATCAGAAGCCGGTTAGAGCACCTGGAGGATGTCGGCCCACGCGGAGCCGCTCTCGCCGGTGACGGTCTGCGCCCGACGATCGTCATTAATCGCGATCATCCGATGAATCGAGCCGTTGCGGGCCGCCGGTTTTCGATCGCGCACGAGCTTTGTCACGTTCTTCACGATCGCGGGCGCGGCCGCCGTGTCACTCACTCCAGCACCCCATGGGCGCCGGCCGCGGTCGAGCAACGCGCAAATGCTTTCGCCGCCATGTTGCTGATGCCGCCCGAGGTGATCAGACGCGTCGTTCCGGATCTTTCGGGTGACGTCTCGCTGGAGACCATCGCGGATGCGGCGGCCTCCATGCAGGTCAGCCTCAGGGCTTTGATCCATCATTTGGCCAATCTCAACGAGATCACTGACGAGGACCGCGAACGGCTGTTGGAAGACCTGGAAGAGGCCAGCTCCCTGCCTCGGACAGCCGAGTAGTCCTCTCGCGTGGCCGCCATCCTGGCACCAGCCTTTTGATGCAGGCTCGCAAGATTTCCTTGCAAACTGCTCTATGCAAGATTAGGTAGGGAGCCGGAGGCTCCCCCATGGCGAACCCGCTGATCGGCACACGGATCAAAGCGCTGCGCGAGCAGCGCGGCTTGTCGCAGGACGCGCTGGCGCAGTTGTTCGGCTTCAAGGATCG